>NZ_BMVY01000105.1 GCF_014650955.1 Streptomyces tauricus | reverse complement strand
TGCCGCGTTGGTGGGCGGCGTCGACGAATTCGACGAAGTCGGCGAGGTCGCCGAATTCGGGGAGGACGGCGGTGTAGTCGGAGACGTCGTAGCCGCCGTCGCGCAGGGGGGACTGGAAGAAGGGGGGCAGCCACAGGCAGTCGACGCCGAGCCATTGGAGGTAGTCGAGTTTGGCGGTGAGGCCTTTGAGGTCGCCGATGCCGTCGCCGTTGCTGTCCTGGAAGGAGCGGACGAGGACTTCGTAGAAGACGGCGCGTTTGAACCATTCGGGGTCCCGGTCCTTGGCGGGGGTGTCCTCGAAGGTGTCCGGGACGGGCTCGTTGACGATCATGTGGGTGACCCTCCGGTGGGCGGTGAGGACGGTCGCAGGACGGTCAGTACGTGCGCGGCCCGGTGACCGGGTGTCAGGCGTACGTAGTTGGTCCTGCCCCAGGGGTAGATCTCGCCGGTGAGTTCGTCGCGTACCGGCAGTGACGCGTGCCAGTCGAGGCCGAGTCGTGGCATGTCC
>NZ_BMVY01000104.1 GCF_014650955.1 Streptomyces tauricus | reverse complement strand
GTACTTTTCACCATTCCCTCACGGTACTATCCGCTATCGGTCACCAGGGAATATTTAGGCTTAGCGGGTGGTCCCGCCAGATTCACACGGGATTTCTCGGGCCCCGTGCTACTTGGGTGTCTCTCAAACGAGCCGTTGATGTTTCGACTACGGGGGTCTTACCCTCTACGCCGGACCTTTCGCATGTCCTTCGCCTACACCAACGGTTTCTGACTCGTCTCACAGCCGGCAGACTGTGAAAGAGAGATCCCACAACCCCGCATGCGCAACCCCTGCCGGGTCTCACACACATACGGTTTGGCCTCATCCGGTTTCGCTCGCCACTACTCCCGGAATCACGGTTGTTTTCTCTTCCTGCGGGTACTGAGATGTTTCACTTCCCCGCGTTCCCTCCACACACCCTATGTGTTCAGATGTGGGTGACAGCCCATGACGACTGCCGGGTTTCCCCATTCGGAAACCCCCGGATCAAAGCCTGGTTGACGGCTCCCCGGGGACTATCGTGGCCTCCCACGTCCTTCATCGGTTCCTGGTACCAAGGCATCCACCGTGCGCCCTTAAAAACTT
>NZ_BMVY01000103.1 GCF_014650955.1 Streptomyces tauricus | reverse complement strand
GTGACCGAGTCCGTGACCGCCGATGACCAGGCGGAACCGTCGCTAGAGACTGCGGCGGTCGAGCAGAAGCTCATCGACCAGCTCGTCGAACAGGCCCGGAGCAAGGGCCTGCAGCTGACCGGCGAGGGCGGGCTGCTGCAGCAGCTGACCAAGACGGTTCTGGAGTCCGCCCTGGAGGGCGAGATCACCGACCACCTCGGCTACGACAAGCACGATCCGGCGGGCAAGGACGGCGGCAACTCCCGCAACGGCAGCCGGTCCAAGACCGTGCTGACCGACGTCGGGCCGGTCGAGATCGACGTGCCCCGCGACCGGGAGGGCTCCTTCGAGCCGGCCATCGTCAAGAAGCGGCAGCGCCGACTCACCGGCGTCGACGAGATGGTCCTCTCGCTGTCCGCGAAGGGCCTCACCCACGGCGAGATTTCCGCGCACCTGGCCGAGGTCTACGGCGCGAACGTGTCCAAGACGACCATCAGCACCATCACCGACAAGGTGATGGACGGCATGGCGGAATGGCAGAACCGGCCGCTCGACCGCGTCTATCCGGTCGTCTTCATCGACGCCATCAACGTCAAGATTCGCGATGGCCAAGTAGCGAACAGGCCGATTTACGTGGCCTTGGCGGTCACCGCCGAAGGCCACCGCGACATCCTCGGTCTGTGGGCCGGTGACGGAGGTGAGGGCGCGAAACACTGGCTGCGAGTGCTCTCCGAGCTCAAGAACAGGGGCGTCGA
>NZ_BMVY01000102.1 GCF_014650955.1 Streptomyces tauricus | reverse complement strand
CCCGCACCACGACCACGGCCTGCGCCACCCCGGGATGCGAGGCCAGCACATGCTCGACCTCACCCAGCTCGATCCGGAAACCCCGGACCTTCACCTGGAAGTCACTACGCCCGACATACTCCAACTGCCCGTCCGCGCCCCACCGCACCAAGTCACCCGTGCGATACATCCGCACACCGGCAGGGCCGAACGGGCACGCGACGAACCGCCCCGACGTCAGATCCGGGCGCCCCAGGTACCCGCGGGCCAGGCCCGCACCCGCGATGTACAACTCGCCCTGGACCCCGCGCGGAACCGGGCGCAGCAGGGAGTCCAGGACATACACCTGGGTGTTCCCGATGGGCGCGCCGATCGACGGGATACCGGTCCCGGGCTCGACGGGCGCCATCGTCGACCAGATCGTCGTCTCCGTCGGACCGTAGACGTTGAACACCTCGGCGGCCCGACCCGCCAGGGTCTCGGCCAGCCGCGCCGGCAACGCCTCGCCACCCACCAGAACCCGCAACCCGTCCGCGGCATTCGGCTCCTGCGTCACCAGCATCTGCCAGAACGCCGGCGTCGCCTGCACCGCCGTCACCTCGTGACGACGCAACGCCACCACCACAGCCGACGGATCGGAAACGGTCTCCCTGTCCGCCAGCACCACACCCGCACCGGAAATCAACGGGAGGAACAGCTCCAGCCCCGCGATGTCGAACGACACCGTCGTCACCGCGAGCAACCGGTCCGCAGGCGTCAGCGGAACCCGGCGACCCATGGTCGACAGGAAGTTCGCCAACGCACCATGTGAGACAGCCACCCCCTTCGGGCGCCCCGTCGAACCCGACGTGTAGATCACATACGCCGTGTTCTCCGCCGAGATGCGCGGGGTCGGCGCCGAATCCACGCAGCCGTCGAGATCCGCACCGGCCAGCGTCTCGGCGTCCAGCACCAGGGCCGGACGGGA
>NZ_BMVY01000101.1 GCF_014650955.1 Streptomyces tauricus | reverse complement strand
CGTACTGCCACCCGGGTCCACGGTCGCGGAGGCGGGCTCCAGAGAAGTCCAAAGGCTCACTCTGGGAACCTAAACGCCGATCCGGTGCCGAGTCAGGAAGCAGCGGGGCAGGATGCATGCCCGAACAGGCGGCATCAACTGCCCCGGGTCTCAACCGCTCTTGGGATGGATGACAAGCCACTCCTGGTCATCGATGTTGGAGCAGTGATACAGCGTCAGGTTCGTGTCGACCGTGCCGGTGCTGAACCCGGCCACGTCGAGGCACTTGTTGTTGCTGGCGAAGTTGCGGATCCAGTAGGCGCCGCTCTCCTGCTTGTCGATCCACCACAGGTCGTTGTCCGCGGACGTGCCCACGCATTCGGACTCGTACACCCCCACCTGCACGGGCTGCGCCCCGGCGTTCGGCAGGTCCATGCAGAGCTGGTCCTTGACGTTGCGGATCACGAAGAGGTCGGTGGCACCGGGGCCCGCCTTCTTCTGGCGCACCTCCAGGTTCCAGAGCTGGTTGTCCTCCTCCACCTTCTCCGTGCAGGTGGCCTGCTGCACGCGGCCGGTCGGCTTCCCCTTGTCGCGGCCCGGGAGTTCGGCGCACATCTTGGTGGTCGTGTTGCGCAGCAGGATGTTGGTCGCGGGCACCACGCTCTTCGGCTTCGGCTTCGGCTTCGGCGACGGGCTTCCCCCGCCGCCCCCACCGCCGCCACCGTCGCCGGACGCCGACGGAACGGCGGGCTCGGAGGCCACCGGCTCGACCGACGGGGCCTTGGGCGCCTCGGGAGTCGGTGAGGGGGAGGGTGCCAGGGTGCTGATGCCGGCTTCCTGGAGCTTCTCCGTGGCGGCGCTGCGGACCTGCGGCTTGTAGGCGATCCACAGCAGGACGAACGTGATCGCCAACGCCATGAAGATGCCGAGGAACGTGGCGAGCCAGCGCGGCAGGAAACCCTTCTGGACGTACGTGCCCTCGACATCCAGCGGATCCACGCCCGACCGCTGCACGGCCAGCGTGTACGGCCGCGACTCCTTCGACCCGAACCAGATGATCTCCCGCGGCTTCAACGTCGTCTTCACGAACGCCGCACGCCCCGGCTC
>NZ_BMVY01000100.1 GCF_014650955.1 Streptomyces tauricus | reverse complement strand
AGTGGGTGGGAGTCCTCATCTCGAAGCAGGCTTCCCGCTTAGATGCTTTCAGCGGTTATCCCTCCCGAACGTAGCCAACCAGCCATGCCCTTGGCAGGACAACTGGCACACCAGAGGTTCGTCCGTCCCGGTCCTCTCGTACTAGGGACAGCCCTTCTCAAGACTCCTACGCGCACAGCGGATAGGGACCGAACTGTCTCACGACGTTCTAAACCCAGCTCGCGTACCGCTTTAATGGGCGAACAGCCCAACCCTTGGGACCGACTCCAGCCCCAGGATGCGACGAGCCGACATCGAGGTGCCAAACCATCCCGTCGATATGGACTCTTGGGGAAGATCAGCCTGTTATCCCCGGGGTACCTTTTATCCGTTGAGCGACGGCGCTTCCACAAGCCACCGCCGGATCACTAGTCCCGACTTTCGTCCCTGCTCGACCCGTCGGTCTCACAGTCAAGCTCCCTTGTGCACTTACACTCAACACCTGATTGCCAACCAGGCTGAGGGAACCTTTGGGCGCCTCCGTTACTCTTTAGGAGGCAACCGCCCCAGTTAAACTACCCATCAGACACTGTCCCTGATCCGGATCACGGACCCAGGTTAGACATCCAGCACGACCAGACTGGTATTTCAACGACGACTCCACCTGAGCTGGCGCTCAAGCTTCACAGTCTCCCAGCTATCCTACACAAGCCGAACCGAACACCAATATCAAACTATAGTAAAGGTCCCGGGGTCTTTCCGTCCTGCTGCGCGAAACGAGCATCTTTACTCGTAGTGCAATTTCACCGGGCCTATGGTTGAGACAGTCGAGAAGTCGTTACGCCATTCGTGCAGGTCGGAACTTACCCGACAAGGAATTTCGCTACCTTAGGATGGTTATAGTTACCACCGCCGTTTACTGGCGCTTAAGTTCTCAGCTTCGCACGCCCGAAAGCGTACTAACCGGTCCCCTTAACGTTCCAGCACCGGGCAGGCGTCAGTCCGTATACATCGCCTTACGGCTTCGCACGGACCTGTGTTTTTAGTAAACAGTCGCTTCTCGCTGGTCTCTGCGGCCACCCCCAGCTCACCGAGTAAATCGGATCACCAAGAATGGCCCCCCTTCTCCCGAAGTTACGGGGGCATTTTGCCGAGTTCCTTAACCATAGTTCACCCGAACGCCTCGGTATTCTCTACCTGACCACCTGAGTCGGTTTAGGGTACGGGCCGCCATGAAACTCGCTAGAGGCT
>NZ_BMVY01000098.1 GCF_014650955.1 Streptomyces tauricus | reverse complement strand
TCTTCGAGCCGTGGAAGTCGACGGAGTGGCCCTCTGTGCTACTCGCTCGGTCGTTTTCCGTAGTAGGGACTGACGGTGCGGGCCAGCTTGCGCTGGATCATCCGTAGCATCCTGATCGTCGCCGCATCGTCGTACCCCGTGGTCGTTGACCATTCGACGCCCGAGCCGGCGAGGTCGCTGACGAAGACGATCTCTGTAGCCAGAAGTGTCCGCGCCCAGTCCGCTGCGCCGAGTGGGGCGTCTTCGCCAAGAGCCTTCCGGAGCCTTTGGCACTGGTCGAACAGATGCTGCGCGCTGGCGAACCCCATGCCGACGGCGATTTCATCGCTGCAGTGTGCAGGGCCGCCCCACTCCAGGAGCGCACGAGTCAGCAGTTTGACCTCGTGCTCGGTCAACAGCTCGCTAGCTCTCGCCATGTCTTGCGACACAGGTTCGCCCTTTCCCGTACTTCGCCGACCTGGCTGGGCCCGATGCCTGGTCTGTATGCGAAGACCTCGGGTGATCACGCTACCTGTCTCTTGAGTCGCCTCCAGCAGATGAGTGCGCACGCCAGTGAGACGAATGCGTCGTGCAGTTCCAGACGTCGCTCCCAGCGGACAGCGAGGCGCTTGAACTGGTGGAGCAGGGCGAAGGTCTGCTCCACCACGTAGCGGAGCTTGCCAAGGCCCTTGATGTTCGGAGCGCCCTTGCGGGAGATCACTGGGGTGATGCGCCGGCGTTGCAGCTCGCGCCGCACGGCTCGGGAGTCGTACGCCTTGTCGCCCAGGACGGATTCGGGGCGGCGTCGTGGACGGCCCGGACGTCCGCCTACCGGCGGGATGCCGTCGACCAAGTTGAGTGTCTGCGTGATGTCGTTGACATTGGCCGCGGTCGTGATGACGTGAAGCGGGATGCCGCGTCCGTCACAGATCAGGTGATGTTTGCTGCCCGTCTTCCGCCGGTCGACTGGTGACGGACCGGTTGAGGCACCCCCCTTTTCGCACGGATGTGGGACCCGTCCACGCACGCGCGAGTCCAGTCGAGCTTGCCGGAAGCATGCAATTCGGTGAGCAGGATCCGGTGCAACTGCTCAAAGACTCCAGCCTTCTGCCAGCGGTCCAGACGCCGCCAGCAGGTCTGCCCGGAGCCGAACCCCAGTTCCAACGGTAGGAGTTGCCAGGCGACGTCCTGGTACAGGACGTAGAGAATGCCCTGCAGGCACAGCCGGTCCGGCACCGGTCTCGGCCCTGGCGAACCCTCCGGCCACGGCGGCAGCAACGGTTCGATCAGCGCCCACAAGTCGTCGTCCACGATCCACGGCCGAGTACTCACAGCATCGCAAACGGC
>NZ_BMVY01000097.1 GCF_014650955.1 Streptomyces tauricus | reverse complement strand
GCAGTCACCACCGGACACGGCATTGACCTCTACCGCCGGATTTAACGAACTACCGTTACTGATCTATTCGGGGTGTTGTCGGAGGGGCTGACGGGTGGTGATCCCTGCGGTAGGCCGGTGGTATGAGGTATGCGCAGGGCGGCGGGCTGACCGCCGAGCGGCGGCAGTTCAGAGAACAGATCCGGTTCAAGGCCGGTGAACGGTTCGAGCAAGGCGACAGAAATGCGGCTATCGCGAAAGACCTGCGGGTGAGCGGTCGGTCGGTGGAGCGCTGGCGGCGGGCCTGGCGTGAGGGCGGCAGGGCCGCGCTCCAGTCTGCGGGAGCGCCGAAGCTGCCCAAGCTCAGTGATGACCGGTTCACCGAACTCGAGAAAAAGCTGGCCCGGGGCCCGGCCGAGCACGGCTGGGAGGACCAACGCTGGACCCTGGCAAGAATCCGGGCACTGATCTCATGGCAGTTCCAGCTGGAGGTCTCGTCGGCGGCGGTGTGGCGGTTGATGCACCGGCACGGCTGGTCCTGGCAGTCGCCCACCCGCCGGGCTCTGGAACGAGACGAGGACGCTGTCGGGTTGTGGAAGAAGGACGTGTGGCCGCAGGCGGAATGACTGCGGCGGCGCTGGGGGCGTTCATCGTCTTCGAGGACGAGGCCGGGTTCTCGATGACGGCGGCACGAGCTCGGACCTGGGGCCGACGCGGGCAGACACCGCTGGTGCGGGTGCGCGGCCGGTCCTGGCGCCGCTACTCGATCGCCGCCCTGTGCTGCTACCGGCCGGGCGAGTCCTCCCGGCTGATCTACCGGCCGCGCCGCCACCGAAAGTACCGCGGTGTGGGACGCAACAGCTTCGCCTGGACCGATTACCGCGACCTGATCGTCCGCGCCCACATCCAGCTCAAGGCCCCCATCGTCCTCATCTGGGACAATCTCAACACCCACCGGGCTGCCGGAATGCGCCAGTACGCGGCCGACCACGACTGGCTCACCATCGTGCAACTGCCTTCCTACGCACCGGATCTGAACCCGGTCGAAGGAGTGTGGTCACTGCTACGGCGCGGCCCGCTGGCCAACATCGCCTTCACCGACGACGACCGCCTCGAACGCACCCTCCGCCGCGGCCTGCGACACATCCAACACCGCCCACACCTGATCGACGGCTGCCTCACCGGCACCGGACTCCAACTGACCCACGACCCGACAACACCCCGAAGAGATCAGTAGGTCCGCACAGACAGCCGTCCACGTCAGGACAATCGCGCCGCGGGCAGGCCGTTTACTACTGAGGTTTTCGTTAGTTCT
The DNA here is from genome assembly GCF_014650955.1 of Streptomyces tauricus. Classification (GTDB taxonomy): domain Bacteria; phylum Actinomycetota; class Actinomycetes; order Streptomycetales; family Streptomycetaceae; genus Streptomyces; species Streptomyces tauricus. The sequence goes on along the minus strand of NZ_BMVY01000097.1, from coordinate 39 downwards.
GTGGTGTTTGGGAGCTTATTGTCAGTCCGGTGTGAGTGA
>NZ_BMVY01000096.1 GCF_014650955.1 Streptomyces tauricus | reverse complement strand
GGTGGTAGGAGTCAACTGCTCGGCTGGGGGCTGAAGATGACTGCTCGCCGTCCGTGTCCGCCTGCGCCGGGGCCGTTGGAGGAGTACGCGGCCCGGTTCGACGATCTCTTCTTCAGCCTGGCTCAGCGGCGGGGTTTTCGTGAGTACCTGACGGGGCTGCTGGCGCCGCGGGAGCGGAACAAGACGATCACCTGCCTGGCAGGAGCTGAGCCGGTGGCCGGCGCGGGGATGCCGGGGGTGCAGCGGCTGCAATTCTTCCTGTCCGAGTCCCCATGGGAAGCCGAGCAGGTCAACGACCGGCGGCTTGAACTGCTGCGCGGGCAGCCGGAGACGGCTCCGCATGACGGCGGGGTCATCGTCATCGACGACTCGGGGGACCGCAAGGCCGGCGCGGCCACCGCCAACGTGGGCCGGCAGTGGCTGGGCCGGCTGGGCAAGACGGACAACGGCATCGTCACGGTGACCACAGTGTGGACGGACGGCCGCGTGTACTACCCGCTCCACGCGACTCCTTACACCCCCGCCCACCACTTCGCCCGCGCCCGGTCCGACCCGGCCTTCCGTACGAAACCGCAGCTGGCCGCCGCTCTGGCGGTCCGCGGGAAGGAGGCGGGCTTCGGCTGCCGGGCGGTGGTCGCCGACTGCGCCTACTCCGTGAGTGATGACTGGTATCTAGCGCTGCGGGCGGCCGGCCTGGCCTACGTGGTCGCGCTCAAACCGCATCGCGGCACCTGGGCCCCGGCCGGCCAGCCGCATACCCCCATCGACGCCGCACACGCTCTGACCTGGAAGAACGCCGACCACCCCGGTGACTGGACACCGGTGGAGCGTCATTTCCGCGACGGGCACACCGAGACCTGGTGGGCCGCTGACGCCCGACTGGGTGGTTACGGCCCCGACTCACCCTGCCGGCTGGTCGTGGCCACCACTGATCCAGCCACCCTGCCGGAGAAGGCCACCTGGCACCTGGCCACCAACCTGTCCCACCCCGATGCGCCCCACGCCGCCACCAGCCCGCATCCGCCGGCCGACCTCGCCGAGATCGTCCGCCTTTACGGCCTGCGGCCGTGGATCGAGCAGAGCTACAAGCAGGTCAAGGACGAACTCGGCTGGGCCGACTTCCAGGTCCGTTCCGACCGCGCCATCCGCCGGCATCAGACACTGGTGAACTGCGCCTTCTCCTTCTGCTGGGACCAATGGTTCGCCCCACCCGGCCCCGTGGATGCCGCCGCGCCGGACCCGTGCCCCAACGAGGGGCCAGAGAGGGGGCTCAGCCCCGTCCCACCAGCACCAACAGCCCTGCTGGCCCAGGGCCTTACGGGCGATCCGTTCCTGGCTTGCCCCCGCCGTCACTCTCAACCGATGGTGGCGAGCCTGGACGGACAAGGACCCACCCTCCGAACTCCAGGCCCTG
>NZ_BMVY01000095.1 GCF_014650955.1 Streptomyces tauricus | reverse complement strand
ACCTCTGCTATCCAGGGGATCGACCAAGATCTTCCTGAGAGAGCAGAGGCCCTGTGGCCCAGTTTGTCACGGGCGGCACCAGTGACGTGTTCGCGCCCGGTCACATCGGCGAGTTAACTCAAGTCATCCCACCGGAGCTGGTGGATGCGGTGGTGGAGGAGACCGGAACTCGCGAGAAACGACTGCGGAGTCTGCCATCCCGAGTCGGGGTCTACTTCGTCCTGGCTCTCGGCCTGTTCGAGCATCTGGGTGCCCAGCTGGTGTGGGACAAACTCGTAGCCGGACTGAACGCCAACGTGCCCCAGCCGTCCGAGAAGGCACTTCGCGATCTGCGTCGGCGAGTGGGTGTCGCTCCGCTGCGGCGGCTCTTCGAAGTGCTGGCGGGCCCGCTGGCCCAGCCTTCAACCCCTGGAGTGCGCTACCGGCATTGGCGCACGGTCGCATTCGACGGATGCGGAAGCCTGTCGGTCCCCGACCATGAGCGCAACAGGTCCTGGCTCGGACGCACCGTACGACGCCACGGCCCGGCGGGATACCCCCGGCTGATGCTGATGACCCTGTGCGAGACAGGCACCCGCGGCCTGATCGCAGCAGTCTTCGGTCCCCCTGCCAGAGCCGAGAGCGACTATGCCCGGGAACTGACCGGCCACCTCACCCCGGACATGCTCCTTCTGGCCGACCGAGCGTTCGACGGCAACGAGCTCCTGGCGGCCATCACACGGCAGGGGGCACAGTTCCTGGTGCGCTGCACCAGCACACGACGCCCACCGGTGCTGGCCCTGCTGCCCGACGGCTCCTACCTCACCCGCATCGGCAGCCTTTCACTGCGAGTGATCGAGGCCAAGGTCCAAGCACGCACCGTCGACGGCAGCACGTTCGGCGACACCTACCGCCTGCTGACCACACTCTGCGACCACCGCACTGATCCCGCCACCCACTTGATGCGCCTCTACCACGAACGCTGGGAGATCGAGACGTCTTACCTGGCACTGCGCCACACCCTCCTTCAAGGTCGGGTGCTGCGGTCGAAGGACCCGGTCGGTCTCACCCAGGAAATGTGGGCACTGCTCACCCTCTACCAGGCACTGCGCTCGATCATGGTGACCGCGGTGGAGACCGAACCCGGCTGCGACCCTGACCGGGCCGGCTTCACCGCCGCCCTGGAGGCAGCCCGCGACACCGTCATCAGCCTCACCGGAACGCTCCCGACAGCCGGACCGAACAACTACTCCGACCTGGTCGGACACATCGGCACCCGCATCCTGCGCACGCTGCTTCCCAGGCGCCGGATGCGGCTGTCCACCCGCATCGTCAAAAGCGGCATCTCCCGCTACCACACCTGGAACCGCGACGGACGCCCCCGCGCCAGCACACCGATCAGCGCCATCGAGATCACCGTCCACCCGCCGGCCCTTCCCGGCACACAAGCCCCGAGCCAGACAACCTCCAGGCGCTGGGAACAGGTCTGCCGAATCCTGGCGGCGAACGCGAATCAACCCATGCACACCAAAGACATCGCACACCGCCTCGGCCTCACCACCACGCCATCCATCAAAAGCCTCACTGCACAACTCTGCTACTGGACCCGCAACAACCGACTCATCCGCACCGCACCATGCACC
>NZ_BMVY01000094.1 GCF_014650955.1 Streptomyces tauricus | reverse complement strand
TGGCTGAGATAGCCCGAAAATCGCCCGGCCCGGGTGCGGTGTGGCCGACAGTGCTGCGCCGTGAACGAAGTACGGCCACAGCTCGAAAAGTTGCTGTTCTCCTCGCTGAGGAACGTGTTGGTGGTGTCGGTCGAAGTGACCGGCATGGTCGTCCGGGTGGAAGCCCTGAGCACTGCTCGGCAGGCGACGTGCCCGGGCTGCGGGTGCCTGTCGGAGCGCATACACGGCTCTTATCTGCGGTTTCCTCATGATCTGCCCACGGCGGGCAAGTCCGTCGTGGTGGCATTGAGGGTGCGCCGGTTCGTCTGCACGGAGAGTTCCTGTCCGCGCAAGACCTTCGCCGAACAGATACCGGGGCTCACCCGCCGGTTCAGCCGGCGGACGGAACGGCTGCGATCCACGCTCATCTCGGTCGGCCTCGCGCTCGCAGGCAGGGCCGGTGCCCGCATGACGGACGTCTTCGGGACACCGGTCAGCCGGAACACCCTGCTGAGACTGATCGCCTCGCTCCCGGATCCGCTCACTGCCACGCCTCGCGTGGTCGGCGTGGACGAATACGCCCAGCGCAAAGGACAGATCTACGGAACGGTGCTTGTCGACGTCGAGACACGTCGTCCGATCGACCTGCTCCCTGACCGGGAGGCGGACACGCTCGCGGCCTGGCTCGCCGAGCGGCCCGGCATCGAGATCGTCTGTCGCGACCGCGCCCCCTTCTTCGCCGACGGCGCCACCCGCGGCGCCCCACAGGCCCTCCAGGTCGCCGACCGATGGCACCTCTGGCACAACCTGGGTGAGGCCGCCGAGAAGTGCGTGTTCCGGCATCGCGGCTGCCTGCGTCCCATGCGGGAACAGCGGGAGGAACCCCAGGATGAGCCAGAGCCGGCCGCGTCATCGCCCTGGCCGACAGGGCACCGGTTCGCCGAGCGCACCCGGGCCAAGCACGCCAGCATCCACGCTCTCCTTGCCGCCGGTCACAGCAAGCGGTCCGTCGCTCGGCAGCTCGGTATGACGCTTAACACGATCCTGCGTTTTTCCCGAGCCACCACCCCAGAGGAGATGTTCACCGGGCAGTGGCAAGACCGTCCCACCAGGCTGGACGCCTACAAGCCCTACCTCGATCAGCGCTGGCAAGAAGGCTGCACCAACGCCTGGAAACTATGGGAAGAGATCAAGGAGCAGGGCTACCCCCGTGGCTACGCCGGCGTCCGCGCCTACGTCAGCAAGTATCTGCGCGACAAGCCACAACCCGTCGGCCCCCGCCCGCCCTCGGCCCGCGCCGTCACACGCTGGATCCTGACCCACCCCGATGCTCTGCCCGAATGCGACCGGATGCAGCTCAAGATGGTCCTGGCCAACTGCCCTGAACTGACCGTACTCGCTGTGCACGTGCGCTCCTTCGCCTGCATGGTCACCGAGCTGCAGGGCGAGCGACTGTCGGAGTGGATCGAAACCGCCCGAGCCGCCGCCGAACTGCCCAGCCTCAACCGGTTCGCCCAGCACCTCGAACGCGACTTCGATGCGGTCGTCGCCGGTCTTACGCAGTCGTGGAACTCGGGTGTCGTCGAAGGCCACGTCAACCGGATCAAGATGCTCAAACGGCAGATGTTCGGCCGCGCAGGATTTGAGCTCCTCCGCAAACGAGTCCTGCTGGCTTGAGCTGGCTGAACACAGTCCGGGTTACTTCAAGAGCCGGAATCCGGGCTGTTCAGTCCACGCTCGGAGGAACTCAGCCGAGCCATACGCGGCAGGCCGCGAACCGGGCGTCACCGCCATGACGCCGGGCAGTCCTGCAACAGTGGCCACTTGATCGGCTGCCAGTTCGGCATTCGCGACGCCGCCGGTCAGGTCCATGATGGCTGCGGTCAGCAGCGCCGTCACGAAGTGATCAACAGTGCTGCTGCAGAACGCGATGACGTTAACGGCGTGCGTCGGGGTGAAGCCGAGAAGGTGCTGTTGGTCGCCTTGATCGACGTGTTCAGCGTCGAAGATCGCCTCGTCGCCGACATCAGGGCCCATCAGGGAGACCATGATGGGCCGATGCCCGCCACCACCCTCAGTGTCCGTAATGCCTAGGCTCTCGGCATTAACGCTCAGGTCGTACTCGCCAAAGCGCTTCTCCTCGAAGTGCGCTGATGAGCGCAGCAGGAGCTTACGGACCTGCTGAACCACGGCACACGGAACGGTTTCAGCAAGCTCGATCGTCAACACCGGTCCGCTCATGACACGGAGCCTAGTCAGCCT
>NZ_BMVY01000093.1 GCF_014650955.1 Streptomyces tauricus | reverse complement strand
GATCGACGCAGTCACCACCGGACACGGCATTGACCTCTACCGCCGGATTTAACGAACTACCGGTAGACAACAGCTCCGCTGTTCTGGTCGAACGTCAACCCTTACGGCACCTTCCGGCTCGACATGGACAAACGCCTCGGCCTGGCCGCTGCCATGCGCCGCACTCGCACTTCGGCGGACACCGCGACCTCCGCTGATGTATGACGCCGCGTCGGACCGTTCGTCCGAGCCCGGTCGACGCCGTCGCGGACCGTCTCGCCCTGGCCCAAGTCCCGGATCCGGGGCCGGGCGTCCGGGTCTGGTTCGGCTCCGGGTACGGAGCTCTTCGGGTCGCCGTTGTCAACAGCGGCCCGCTGACGGACGTGCTTACAGGTAATCCGGCATCGACTAGTCCCTCTCGGAAGGGAAGCGTCCGCCCAGCATCGTGGCATGGGCATGGCTTTCACGAAAGTACTCCCACGCTTCGAGAGAACTCTCTGGTGTAGGCCCACCAGGAGTGGCCGAATGTGGTCTGCGCAAAGCGTTGACTAGAAAGCGCTTGCACTTTACGTTCTGTCCAACAGGCTGACTGATCGGCTCCTCCTTGGGCGATACGCCCATCCTGTCGGCCTAACGAGTTCAGAGAGTCGCACTACAGACCTGTACATGAACTTTCAGGCGCCTCCGAAGGGACGCATTTCCATGCGTACTCGCCCTCCACATACACACGCGCAAAGATCACTGGCCACCGGCGTGGCCGCTCTCGCCCCGGTGACTGTCCTGGAGTCGGCTGCGGAGGCCTCGCCGATCAGTTTCGGCGCCGCGGCGACCGGCGGCGCCGCGGCCGTCACCGGCAACGCCGCCAAGGCTGACGGCCTGATCACGCTGAGCGGTCAGGTCGATGTCGGCTCCAATGCCACGGTGATAGGCGTCGGCTCCTCGTCCGGGTTCACCGGGGACGGGCTGCGACTGAAGAACGTGAGCAACGTCGTTGTCCGCAACCTGAGTATCAGCAAGCCGCTCGCGCTCTCCGACGGCGTGACTGTCCATGCGTCGACGAAGGTGTGGATCGACCACAACTCCTCTCCGGCCGACTGGGACCATGACAAGGACCACTTCAAGGGCTCGTTCGCCGGCCACAGTGACAGCAACGCGAGCGAGGACACTGGGCACCTGAAGGTGACGTACGACCACAACCGCTTCAGCAACGTCTACTCGCGCATCCCCAGCGTGCGTTTCGGCACCGGCCCCTTCTACGACGACCACGTCGTCGGGGCGGACACGGCCGTGCGCTCTCCGCAGAGGGCGCACAGACGTTCGTCGAGAACAGCGTCTTCCGCTCGACCAAGATCGCGGTCGTGACGAACCGGAGCAGCGACGTCGACGGATTCGCCAACCTGCGCGGCAACGACCTGGGTGGAGCCGCCACCGAGGTCTCGCGGGTCGGCACCTTCACCACCCCGCCGTATGGCTACACCGCCGAGCCGACCGCCTCGGTCATCGCCTCGGTGAAGAGCGGCGCGGGCGCCGGAAGGCTCTGACAACCCCCTCACACACAGAAGGAATCGGGACATGACTTCTGAAGCATCCTCGCGCGTCCGCGGGCGCGCACTGACCGGCTCACTTACCGCACTCGGCCTCTCCAGTGTCATGATCATGACATTCCAGGCGCCCACGGCGAGCGCGGCGACCTGGCCGACGCCCTCCAGCAGCCAGGGAGTGAGCTCGACCATCAACGTGTCCGGCGTCCGGGACGGCGGCATGGTGCGGTACTACGGCAGCGGTGACCTGGCCGGCGACGGCCAGGAAGAGGGTCAGGACCCGATCTTCAGTCTCACGGCCGGTGCGACGCTGAAGAACGTCATTATCGGCGCGCCCGGCGCCGACGGCATCCACTGTGAGGGCAACTGCACGCTGCAGAACGTCTGGTGGGAGGACGTTGGCGAGGACGCCGCGACCTTCCGCGGCGGCTCGACCTACACCGTGACCGGCGGTGGCGCGAAAAAGGCCGCCGACAAGGTCTTCCAGCACAACGGGCCCGGCACCGTGAACATCTCGAACTTCGCCGTCAGCGAGTTCAAGACGCTGTACCGCTCCTGCGGCGACTGCTCCACGCAGTACACGCGCAAGGTGAACCTCAGCAACATCGAGGTGACCGGAACGGGCTCCACCGCGCGGCTCGTCGGCATCAACGTCAACCGCAACGACGTGGCGACCCTGCGCGGCATCACGATCCTCAACGACGCGAGCCGCAAGGTCGTGCCCTGCCAGAAGTACAACAACACCACCGCCGTCGGGACCGGCCCCGACAGCACGAACTGCCTTTACAGCACGTCGGACATCACCTACAGGTAAGCCTGGCAAGCCCCGTTACCGCGGTAGGTGAGGCAGCCGTACGGAGCGACCAGGCGCATCACGCCCGGTGGCCGGTCTCTTGGGCCCCGGGGCGGGCCGCCTCCCTGTCGGGGTCTGTACGCTCACCGGTGTAATTGATGATCATGGAAGAGACATCAAGTGACTGACACCG
>NZ_BMVY01000092.1 GCF_014650955.1 Streptomyces tauricus | reverse complement strand
CACCGCCCACAGCACCGGCTGGACGACATCCACCCGCTCCAGCGGCCCACCGTCACCGCGCACCACCTCCAGCAGATCCCACTCCACGAACGGACCCAGAGCCCGCCCGCACTCCTCCAGGCGCGCGGCGAACACCGGTGAGGAATCCAGGAGTTCGACGGCCATACCGACCCACTGCGAACCCTGCCCCGGGAAGACGAACACCGGCGGCCGGGCTTCTCCGGCGGCCACGCCCCGCACGACGTTCCCGTCCACGGCGTCCGTGGCGAGCGCGTCCAGAGCGGCCAGGCCGGCGTCACGGTCCGCCGCGGACACCACCGCGCGGTGGTCGAACACCGACCGGGAGGTCGTCAGCGAGTACCCCACGTCGACCGTGGAGAGGTCGGCCCCGGTACGGACGAAGGCCGCCAGCCGTTCCGCCTGACCGCGCAGCCCTTCGGCGGACTTGCCGGACAGCACCCACGGCACGGGTCCTGGTACGAGTTCTCCGGGCACGAGTTCTCCGGGTACGAGTTCTCCGGGTACGAGTTCTCCGGGTACGAGTTCGCTGAACCCGACGCTCGTGAGCGGGAGTTCACCGGACTCGACCTCGCCGGACCCGGTACCAGCGGTCTCCGGCCGGCCGGGCTCGCTCGGGTCGGACCAGATGGCGTCCGGGGCCTGCTCGACGATGACGTGGGCGTTGGTGCCGCTGATCCCGAACGAGGAGATCCCCGCCCGCCGCGGACGGCCCTCCACCTCCGGCCACTCCCGGGCCTCGGTCAGCAGTTCCACCCGCCCCGCCGACCAGTCGACGTGCGGGGTCGGCTCGTCGACGTGGAGGGTCCTGGGCAGGACGCCGTGGCGTATCGCCTGGACCATCTTGATGATGCCGGCCACACCCGCCGCGGCCTGCGCATGCCCCATGTTCGACTTGATCGACCCCAGCCACAGCGGCGGACCGTCCGCCGCACGGTCCTGCCCGTACGTGGCCAGCAGCGCCTGCGCCTCGATCGGATCACCGAGTGTGGTGCCGGTGCCGTGCGCCTCCACCGCGTCCACGTCCGCCGTACCGAGGCCCGCGGTGGCCAACGCCTGCCGGATCACCCGTTGTTGAGACGGACCGTTCGGCGCCGTCAGCCCGTTCGACGCACCGTCCTGGTTCACCGCGGAACCGCGGACCACGGCCAGCACGGGGTGGCCGTTGGCGCGCGCGTCCGACAACCGCTCCACCAGGAGCATGCCGACACCTTCGGCCCAGCCGGTGCCGTCCGCGGACGCCGAGAACGACTTGCTGCGGCCGTCCGCGGCGAGGCCCCGCTGCCGGTTGAACTCGACGAACATGCCAGGGGTGGCCATGACCGTCACGCCGCCCGCCAGTGCCAGGGAGCACTCGCCGGAGCGCAGTGCCTGTGTGGCCAGGTGCAGTGCCACCAGCGAGGACGAGCAGGCCGTGTCGATGGTCACCGCCGGCCCCTCCAGGCCGAACACATAGGAGACCCGCCCGGAGGCGAGGCTTCCCCCGTTGGTGCTGGCGGCATCCATGTCCAGCGCGTAGTCGTGGTACATGAGGCCGGTGAAGACACCGGTCCGGCTGCCGCGCATCGTGTGCGGATCGATGCCCGCGCGTTCGAAAGCCTCCCAGGACGCCTCCAGCAGCAACCGCTGCTGCGGATCGGTGTCCGCCGCCTCCCTGGGCGAGATGGCGAAGAAATCGGCGTCGAACTCCGCCGCGTCGTAAAGGAAACCACCCTCCCGCGCGATGGTCTTCCCCGGCTTCCCCGGCTCGGGATGGTAGATCCCCTCGACATCCCAGCCCCGATCCGCCGGAAACGCCGACACGGCGTCGACACCGTCCGCCACCAGCCGCCACAGATCATCGGGCGAGGTCACACCACCGGGATACCGGCACGCCATCCCCACGATCACGACCGGATCGTCATCGGCGATCGTCCGTACCGCCACCGGTACCGCGGTGTCACCGGCAGTCCCGGCGAGTTCCGTGTCCAGGTGGGCGGCCACGGCTCGGGCCGTCGGGTGGTCGAACACCAGCGTCGCCGGAAGCGCCAGACCGGTCTCGGCCCGCAACGCGTTGCGCAGCTCCACCGCCGACAGGGAGTCGAAGCCAAGCTCCTTGAACGCCCGATCCGCCTCGACCGCCTTCGCCGTGGCATGACCGAGCACGGCCGCCACCTGGGCCTGGACCAGTTCCAGGAGGACGGCGAGGCGTTCGGTCCGGTCCAGGCCGGCGAGCCGCCGGGGCAACTCCCGGCTGCCCGGCGCCTCAGCCCGCGCACGGAGGGCGCGGGCGGGACGGCGGGGTCCGCCGGTCAGACCGCGCAGCAGGGCCGGAACGTCGTCGCCCCGGGCCCGCAGCACCGCCCGGTCCAGATGCAGCGGCACGACCGCCGCGTCCTTCCCGGACACGGCCGCGTCGAACAGGGCCAGCGCCGCGTCCACGGGTATCGCGGGCATGCCCAGGCGAGCCAGCCGGTCCGCGTCCGCTTGGGTGAGGTCACCGGCCATACCCGTGTCGGCGTCCCAGAGGCCGAACGCCAACGACGTCCCCACCAACCCCGCACCACGCCGATA
>NZ_BMVY01000091.1:2056-2607 GCF_014650955.1 Streptomyces tauricus | reverse complement strand
GATCGACGCAGTCACCACCGGACACGGCATTGACCTCTACCGCCGGATTTAACGAACTACCGCTACTGAAGTTTTCGTTAGTTCTGTGGGTGCAGGTGCTTGGGTGGTGTGAGGATCTGGCTGTGCCTTTGCAGTCTGAGTCTGACGCTTGTGCAGTAGCCGTTTCGCCGTTGACGCGGCCGCAGTTGGCCGAGGCGCGTCGTATGCGTGCGGCCGAGATGTTCGAGCGGGGGTGTACGCAGCCCGAGGTTGCGCGGGCGGTGGGGGTCTGTCTGGAGAGCGTGCGGCGGTGGAGACGGGTGTGGGAGCAGGAGGGAACTGCAGCTCTGCGGCGGCGCCCGACCGGAGGCCGGCCGCCCAAGCTGGACGACGCCCAGGTCGTCGAGGTCCGCCAGGCTCTGGAGCAGGGCGCCCAGGCGCACGGGTTCGAGGCGGACCTGTGGACCCTGGAACGGGTGGGCGTGGTAGTGGAGCGGGTGACCGGGGTGACGTTGGCCCGGGCATCGGTATGGCGTCTGCTGACCGGCCGGCTGGGGTGGAGTCTGCAGCGG
>NZ_BMVY01000091.1:0-1979 GCF_014650955.1 Streptomyces tauricus | reverse complement strand
TCAGGTGCGCCGCACCTACGCGCCCCGCGGGCGCACTCCCATCCTGCGGCACCGGCTGAACTGGAAACGAGCCGGGATGGCCGCCGCGCTGGGCTATCACGCCGCTGACAGTGGGCGCGGTCCACGGCTGTGCTTCCACCTCAAGCCGGGCAGCCTGATCAACCGTCTGATCCGCATACGTCCGGTCAGTGAGATCGTTTCATCCTGAATTCGCAGGTCACGGGGCTGGCGTGGGCTGGGAGTGACGTGTTCGTGCCGGTTAGGAGGGTAATCGTTGCGGGGAGATCGTCGGTCACCTCCAGGCTTCGGTGTTGGCGAGGACCAGGAGGGCCCGCAGGAGGATGGTCGCGTGGCGGGCGTTCATGCGGACCTTGGTGAGGATGCGCCAGGACTTGAGGTTGGCGAAGCCGTGCTCGACGGCGGCGCGTTCGCGGTTGAGCAGGTGGTTCGCTTCCTTCTCCGCGTCGGTGAGCTTGTGGTTCTTCGTGGCCTTGCGGCCGGTGATGATTACCGGGTCGGTCTCGGGCTGGTCGTCCAGGCCAACGAAGCCGAGGTCGGCCAGGGCGCCGAGGCCGGCCTCGCGGAGGCGGGCGGTGATCTTGTCGAGGCGGGCAGCGGTGATCTCGCTGGAGCATCCGGGCCGGGCCGGGGAGATCCAGATCAGGTTGCCCTTGACGTCAGTCAGTGCGAGGAACAGCAGGCCGTGGGTCTTGTGTTTCCCGCTGTAGTTCCTCCTGTTGTCCCTCCCGGTGCGGCGGCGGGTGCGGACCAGGGTGCCGTCCAAGAGTACGACCATCCCGCCCTTCTTGGCGATCTCCTTCAGGGCGCGGTCCAGGCGCGGGGCCCGTGCGGCGAGCAGGTTGATCGCTTCCTCGACCCAGCGGTGCACGGTGGAGGCCGAGACGGCGTTGCCGCCGGCCATGTCGGCGAGGCGCTGGTCGTGACGCAGGACGGCCAGGACGACGATCGCCTGGCTGCCGGGATCGAGCTTGCGCCATCGGGTGCCGAGCCGGTTGCGGCGCTGCCGTATGAGACCGGCGACAAGATCGATGGTCGACTTCGACAACGGGAGCCGGACGTGGTAGGCAGCATCGCGAGAGCCCTCGGCGGGCTGGTTTGTCTTCACACGCGACCCAACTCCCTTCGGGGACCCTCGTGTTACGGACAAAATCGGTCCTTCCGCTTTTCTCCGGCAGGTCAGCGCGGCAAGTACCGGCCCGCTCCGGTCCGTGACAGCCAGCCCCGGTCGGCGAGTTTGCGCAGCTGGCCCCGGACCGGCTCGACCTTCGCCGGGGTGAGTTCGCGGCCCAGCGCACGGGCGTCGTCCTTGGCCATCACCGGACCGTCCGCGTCGGCGACGATCTCCATGATCCGTCGATAATCCGAGGCCAGAACCTCCCTCCCCATCCCGTCCGCACGGTAGGGGACCAGCCGCATCCCGGCCGCACCCGGCGTCACCGCCACCGTCACGGACTCCGGCTCCGGCTCCGGCTACACGAGGCCCGATGGCTTCCGTCCGCCGTCCGTCGTCTCGACCCACGCCCCGAAGACCACCTCGGCGACCTCCGGCCGATCCAGCCGCCCCTCGACATCAGCCAGCTCCTTGCGCAACAACCTGGCGCGTTCCTCCGGCTTAAGCCGCCGCTGCACCGTCCACGTCAGCACATCTGTCATGCCGCGGAACCTACGCGGCCGGCCGCCGAGCTCGCCCCGGAAAGCCAGACCTCACCCGTGACGGACGATCACGTGCTAACGATCTCGCCCCCGACCAGCCCGAGCCCGCCAGCCACAGTCCACGCCAGGCCCGTGACCTGCGACTTCAAGATGAAACTTGATCATTGGAGCCGCCCCTGCGCACCAGTGGCGGCACTCCATCCAGTGAACCTGCCGCGGCACTGGTGGACAGGCCAACGCCGAGGGTCTGTACGCTCACCGGTGTAATTGATGATCATGGAAGAGACATCAAGTGACTGACACCG
>NZ_BMVY01000090.1 GCF_014650955.1 Streptomyces tauricus | reverse complement strand
CAACGAGATGGTGGCTTCCTGGGTGTGGTGGGGGTCGAGGTTCACGACCACCAGAACCGTGTCCGTGCCGTCACGCTTGCTGTACGCGATCACGGCGTCGTTGTCGGCCTCGTGGAAGTGGATGTTCCGGAGCCGGCGCAGTGCGGGATGCTCCCGCCGGATCCTGTTCAGCGAACCGATGAGCGGTGCGATGGACGTGCCCGCCCGCTCGGCGGATTCCCAGTCCCGTGGCCGCAGCTGGTATTTCTCCGAGTCGAGATAGTCCTCGGTACCGGCTCGTGCCGCGGTGTTCTCGCACAGCTCGTATCCCGCGTACATCCCCCAGGTCGGCGAGAGCGTCGCCGCCAGCACGGCCCGGATCTCGAAAGCGGGCCGCCCGCCGTGCTGAAGGAACTCGGGGAGGATGTCAGGGGTGTTGACGAAGAAGTTCGGCCGCATATGGGCGGCCGCGTCACCGGAGAGTTCGGTGAGGTATTCGGTCAGTTCCTCCTTGGTGTTGCGCCAGGTGAAATACGTGTACGACTGCTGGAAACCGATCGCGCCGAGCGTGTGCATCATCGCCGGGCGGGTGAACGCCTCGGCCAGGAAAATCACATCGGGATCGGTGCGGTTGATCTCCCCGATCACCTCTTCCCAGAACATGACCGGCTTCGTGTGCGGATTGTCGACACGGAAGATGCGTACTCCGTGGCTCATCCAGAAGCGCAGAATGCCGAGGGTCTCCTCGACCAGGCCCGGCATGTCCTCGTCGAAGGCGATCGGATAGATGTCCTGGTACTTCTTCGGCGGGTTCTCCGCATAGGCGATCGTGCCGTCCGCCCGGTGCTGGAACCATTCCGGGTGCTTCTCCACCCAGGGGTGGTCCGGTGAGCACTGGAGGGCGAAGTCGAGCGCGATCTCCAGGTCCAGTTCCGCGGCGCGGCGCACGAAGTCGTCGAAGTCCTCGATCGTGCCGAGGTCGGGGTGGACGGCGTCGTGGCCGCCCTCCGGTGAGCCGATCGCCCAGGGCACACCGACGTCCTCGCGGTTCGCCGAGAGGTTGTTGTTGGGGCCCTTGCGGAAGGTCGTACCGATGGGGTGGATCGGTGGCAGGTACACCACGTCGAAGCCCATCTCGGCGATCGCGGGCAGCCGCCGGGCCGCCGTCCGGAAGGTGCCGCTGACCGGGGGCTTCCCGGGCTCGACCACCGCGCCCTCCGAGCGCGGGAAGAACTCGTACCAGGAGCCGAACAGCGCCCGCTCCCGTTCCACCAACAGGGGGAGCGGGGCCGACCGGGTGATCCGCTCCCGCAGCGGGTGCCCGGCGAGTGCCGTGTCCACGTCCGGAGTCAGGGCGGCGGCGAGACGGGCGGACGGGGGCCGGGAATCGTCGCGCAGGGCGTCCGCGGCGGTCAGGACCGCCGCTCGGCCGGCGTCGCGCGGCACATGGGAGGCGGCCCGCTCGTACAACTCGGCGCCCTCCTCCAGGACCAGGCCCACATCGATGCCGGCCGGGATCTTTATGCGGGCCGACCGACGCCAGGCGGACACCGGGTCCGACCACGCCTCCACCCAGTACGTCCACTCGCCCACCGCCGTGGGAGTGACGTCGGCGCCCCAGCGGTCCGTACCGGGGGCCAGCTCCCGCAGGGGGGTCCACGGGCCGGTGCGCCCGTCGGGGCCGCGCAGGACGACGTTCGCGCCGACCACGTCATGGCCCTCGCCGAACAGGGTGGCGCTGACCTGGAAGGTCTCGCCCACCACCGCCTTGGCGGGACGGTTGCCGCGGTCGACGGCCGGACGGACGTCGACGACGGGGACGCGGCCGATCTGAACGACGGTCGTGCGGCCAACAGGGGGGACGTGGCCGCCGGCCGGGTTCTCGGTCATGTGATTCATCTCCGTCGTCGATGTCCTTGTCCAGGTCCGTGGTCGCCCACGGGATGGAGGGCTCTTCCTAGGTCGCGGGGCTCACCGCGAGGCCGTCGGAATGCCCCGGAAACGCGCCGATCGGCGGGCCGTGTTCGGCCCGTTCGCGGCGCCGGGCCGAAGTGGCCGACAGATAGCGCTCGGCGGCGTGAACCGCCTCACGCGCGCAGCGTTTGCCCATGAGGACACAGAGCGTGTAGCCCGTGTCCTCGAAATTGCCTCGCGCGCCGTGGTCGGCGGGGGCCGCGAGCATCATGCGTTCCCAGGCCCGGTACAGCTCCAGCAGCCTGGCGACCTCGTCTTTGGCAGGCAGCAGCATCTCACTGGTCACCTTCCATTCCCTCGGATGCGCACGGTTCGCCCGGATGTGCGTGATGACCGTGCACGCGGAGGTATCGACCGACTACGGCGGCCGACACCTTCACTCATGGTGCACGTGCAGACACTCAACGTCCTGTTGTCGCTTCAACGACATTGGGCCGTCGCTCGGGTTGCACGAATGGAGTACCGCTCGCACTCTGGGAAATGACTCAGAAGCGATCACTGCTCACGCTCTGCATGCAGAGCTCGCCCCCCCCGGGGGGGCGCGGAGGAGCGAGAGCTTCGCCGGTTGCCGGTGAGGAGCCAACGACGATGAAGACCGTAGTGCCCTGCTACTACCACCTCGACGTGGAGGTCAGTCCGGAACGGGTCGATCAGGTCAGGCGCATTCTGGCCGCCCACCTCCGGTACTGGAATCTGGAGAACCTCGTCGAGCCCGTCTGCCACTGCGCGGAACTGCTGCTGCGGACGATCGACGCGCACGCGACGGACAAGAACACCACGCTCGAGATGTGGTGGAACGGCCAGCACCTCATCACCGCGATCGCGGACATCGACGGGAAGTCCCACCCGGAAGCCGCGACGCGGGGCTGGCTGGCGCATGTCACCGCGCTGAGCGACGGCTGGGGGTGCTGTGCCACGGGCAGTGGCGGACGGATCGTCTGGTTCTCCCGGCGGGCGCGCGCCATGGAGCGGGCGCCGCTGGTTCCGTCCGCTCCCGCGCCCAGCCTGCGGGAATCCCGGGGCACGCCCCGCGAGTTGCCGGTACCGGTCCTCGCGGGACCGGCGCCGGAGGGGCCGCTCGTGGGCGCGACGGCCGAGTAGCGCCGCGCCGTTCGGCCCGCACCGCACGGACGCGGCGCCGGGCCGAACGCGCGCGGT
>NZ_BMVY01000089.1 GCF_014650955.1 Streptomyces tauricus | reverse complement strand
GTCGCGCGCAGCGGCCGGGAGTCGGGCGGCGGCCGGTGCCCCCGCACGCACCCGCCGCAACCGGCTGCTGGGCGGCGGGTCGGCACCCCCGAACCGACCGGGCGGGTGCGGATTCGACACCGCCGGGGCGCGCCGCGGTGGTTGCTCGCCGTCGCGGCGGAGAGCAAGGGCTGCGCCCGTGCTCGGAGGCGAGGGCGGGTTGGTGTTGGCCGCGTGCGGTGCGGTGGTTGCTCGCCGTCGCGGCGGGGGAGTGAGGGCTACGCCCGTGTTCGCGCGGGCGGGAGCGGTTGGTGTCGGTCGTGTGCGGCGCCGTCGCGGCGGGGAGTGAGGGCTGTGCCCTTGCCGGTGGTCGGGGGTTACAGGTACAAGCCTGGTTCTGTGGTGGAGCGTTGGTCGGGGACCGCGGTGGGGGTGGTGCCTCGGCGTAGGGCGTACAGCTCCGCCAGGGTGGCGCCGTCGCGGCCCAGGCCCTCCTCCGTGCCGAGCCACGCCGCGGACTCCCGGCGGGTCAGCGGGCCGACCTCGATGCGGGCGAGGCAGCGGCCGGGGCGGACCACCGCGGGGTGCAGGCGCTCCAGGTCCTCGTTGGTCGTGACGCCCACCAGGACGTTGCGGCCCTGGCCCAGCAGTCCGTCCGTGAGATTGAGCAGGCGCGACAGCGCCTGACCCGCCGTGTGCTTGGCCTCGCCGCGGATCAGTTCGTCGCAGTCCTCAAGGAGGAGCAGCCGCCAACGCCCCTTGCCCGTGCCGTCCTCCTCGCCGATCGCGATGTCCATCAGATAGCCGACGTCGGAGAACAGCCGTTCCGGGTCCAGGACGCAGTCCACCTGGCACCAGTCCCGCCACGAACGCGCCAGCGTACGCAGCGCCGAGGTCTTGCCCGTGCCCGGCGGACCGTGCAGCAACAGCAGCCGGCCCGCGATGTCCTCGGGCGTGGTCTTCATCAGGCCGTCCATGGCGTCCGCCACCGGCGCCGTGTAGTTGCCGCGCACCTCCTCCCACGTACCCGCCGAGATCTGCCGGGTCGTGCGGTGCGGGCCGCGCCGCGGCGACACGTACCAGAACCCCATGGTCACGTTCTCCGGCTGCGGTTCGGGCTCGTCGGCCGCGCCGTCCGTGGCCTGGCCGAGGACCTTCTCGGCGAGCTCCTCGCTGGTCGCGGTGACCGTCACGTCGGCGCCGCGGTTCCAGCGCGACACGAGCAGCGTCCAGCCGTCGCCCTCCGCGAGCGTCGCGCTGCGGTCGTCGTCGCGGGCGGACCGCAACACCCGGGCGCCGGGCGGGAGGAGGGAGACCCCGGACCGTACGCGGTCGATGTTCGCCGAGTGTGAGTGCGGCTGCTCGCCCGTCGCGAAGCGGCCGAGGAACAGCGCGTCGACGACGTCCGACGGTGAGTCGCTGTCGTCGACGTTGAGCCGGATCGGCAGAGCGTCGTGCGGGTTGGCAGACATGCCGACATGATCCGTCACACGGACGCCGCGTGCATCCGGTTTCCGCGTTGCGTCCACGGATGTCCGTGGGCGTCCACGCGTGGGCCCGTGCCCTGACCTGTTACAGGGCTGTGGTGTTCCGGAAGCTGTTCCGCCGCTGACGCGCGCGGCTACTGTTGTCCTTGATGGCACGTCATGGGTGGAATTCGGGGGCTCGGCGGTGGCGCTTCACCGCTCTGCTCGGCGTGGGTGTGGCCGCTCTGGCCCTGGTACTGACCCTGATCCACACCCTGCCGGGCAGCGCGGGGAGCGAGGCGGGCACGACCCGCGACGGCGACAAGGTGCACGGCACGCCGTCCGTTCCCCCGGCGCCGAAACCTGAAGTGGGCTGGGGGTTCACCCACACCCAGTACAGCGCCGACGAGGGCAGCGCGGCCGCCGTCGAGCGCGTGGAGCGGCGCCTCGGTGAGCAGTCCCCGCCGCAGATCCAGCACATCATGGGCTGGGGCGCGGACAACCCCGAGCCGGTGAAGGGCCGTTACGACTTCGAGGCGATGGACCGCCGGATCGACTTCGTCCGTGAGACGGGCGGTACGCCGGTCGTCACCTTGTGCTGCGCGCCGGACTGGATGAAGGGCGGCGAATCCGGCTCCGACCGGACCGACTGGAGCCAGGCGGCCCTGGAGACGGCTCCGGACCGCGCGCACTACAAGGACTACGCCGCACTCGCCGCGACCGTCGCCAAGCGGTATCCGGACGTACGGCACTTCATCGTGTGGAACGAGTTCAAGGGTTTCTGGAACGACGCCCGAGCCCGCTGGGACTACGAGGGCTACACGGAGCTGTACAACCTCGTCTACAAGGCGCTCAAGAAGGTCGACGAGGACATCGAGGTCGGCGGGCCCTATCTGGTGATGGACAGCCTCGACCCCCGCCAGAAGGAGGACGCCTCGCCGACGGTGCGGGGCAGTTGGGGCGCTCTGGACCAACGGGTCCTCGACGCCTTCGACTACTGGAACAAGCACAAGGCCGGCGCTGATTTCGTCGTCGTCGACGGGTCCAGTTACACCAAGGACGACGATCTGCTGCCGGACGAGTTCGCGGCGACCGAGAAGTTCACGGCCGTGAGCCGGTGGGTCCGGGAGCGGACCGGTGATCTTCCGCTGTGGTGGGCCGAGTACTACGTGGAGCCCGCGGACGGTGAGGACGTCCGGGACGGGTGGTCCGAGTCGCACCGGGTCGCCGTGCACGCGTCCGGGCTGATCGCGATGGCCCGGGGCGGGGCGACGTCCGCGTTCTACTGGAATCCGGAGACGGAGAAGGGGACGCGGTGCGCGGGGTGTCTGTGGACGCCGACCGACCGGGCGTCGGGGGGCCGGCCGTTGCCGATGCTCGGGCTGCTGTCGCGGTTCGGGGCGGAGTTCCCTCCCGGGACGGGGTACGAGTCGGTGGCCGTCGCCGCGGACGACCGGGCCAATGTGCGGGTACTCGCCGATGAGCGGGTTGTTCTCGTGGTGAACACGTTGGGGCGGCGGATCAGTGCGGGGGTTGATGGGAAGCGGTTCGACATGGGCCCGTACGAAGTGACGTGGCTTCGCCGGTAGGTCGGGTGCGGCACGGCGGGGGCTTGTCGCGCCGTTCCCCGCGCCCCTGAAAAGACGAAAGACTGCGCCGTTCCCCGCGCCCCTGAACGCCAATGGATTGCGCC
>NZ_BMVY01000088.1 GCF_014650955.1 Streptomyces tauricus | reverse complement strand
TCGAACGTCCCGTCCGCAGCCCACCTGCGGAAACGCGTATGCAACGTGGCCCACGGACCGTATCGCTCGGGCACATCCCGCCAGGCCGTCCCGGTCCGGAACTTCCACACGATCCCATTCAGGACCCTGCGGTCGTCCAGCCGCTTCCGGCCCCGCAACGACACCGGCAGCAACGGCCGGACGAACTCCCACTCGGCATCGGACAGTTCATGGCGACGTATCACGACACCATGATCCACCAGCGGTGATCATTTGAAGACACTGCCTAGGCCCTCTGCTGCTGGCGGGGCCCGTGGGTGTCCGGCGTGATGATGGAGCTCTGTCCGGCCTGTGACGTTCACAAGCCGGCCGCCCGCGCCTTCCTCGACTGGCACCGCGACCGCGACCCCGACCGCGACATCCTGCCTCAGTTGTTCGAGGACTGGGAGACCGAGACCCCGCACGCCCACGGCTGGGCACGCGCTGCGGAACACGAAGCGCCCCCGGCCCCGCCGGTGCACCCCCGTCCCGTACCGCGCGGGCAGGGCTGACGGAGAACATGACGAAATCCCCGGGGCAACCGGCGCATTCAAGGGGGCGTGCGCGCGCTTTCGTCAGGCGTACGGTCCGCAGCGCGAGCTGGTAGGAGCGGGCACTGTCACTCCGCGAAACACTCATCACCTGGGCATCCATCACCCTCATGACTCGCCGCCTCACCCGCAAGGCAACGCGACGACCGGCACGGACACCGATCCCCCCGTCCACGATGGCAGTCGCCGCCTGACCGCGACCAATATCAATCGCATCGCCGTCACGCCAACGATGCGTTCTACGCTCTCCCCGGGGCACGAGTCGAGGCCCGCCCGGCTGACATGCGCACAAAGGGAATCACGTGGAGTGGGGACTGGGAGCGGCCGGCATCGCGGTTGGACTGCTGATCGCCGTGGTGACCGCCCCGGTCGGTGTGTCCGGCGCCGTGTTCCTGCTGCCGGTGCAACTGAGCGTGTTCGCCGTCCCCAGCCCGGCCGTCACTCCCACAAACCTTCTCTACAACGTCGTCGCAGGACCCGGCGCCCTCCTGCGCTACCGGCGCCACGGAGCGCTGCGGGGCCCGCTGGTCCGCCGCCTGGTGACAGGCACGCTCCCCGGTGTGATTCTCGGCGCGGTCATCCGCGTCTTCGCCCTGCCGGGCCCACACGTCTTCCGGCTCCTGATCGCCGCCCTCATGCTGCCGCTCGGCATCTGGCTGATCACCCGGACCCTCCGCCCCGCACACCCGGAGAACCCTCACCCCGAGCCCACGCCCCGAACCGTCACCGGCCTCGCGCTCGCCGTCGGAGTCGTGGGCGGGATCTACGGCATCGGCGGCGGCTCCATCCTCGGCCCAATCCTGGCCGCCCGCGGCATCCCCGTCGCCAAAGTCGCCCCCGCCGCACTCGCCTCCACCTTCGCCACTTCCGTCGTCGGAGCTTCCACCTACGCACTCCTGTCCCTGGCCAAGACCGGCAGCATCGCCCCCGACTGGCCTCTCGGTCTGGCCTGCGGCCTAGGCGGACTCCTCGGCGGATACCTTGGCGCCCGCCTCCAGCCCCGTCTGCCCGAAACGCTCCTCCGCCTACTGCTGGGCACACTCGCCACCACGCTCGGCACCCTCTACGCAATCGACGCGCTCAACTGATCCCCGCGGCAAGCAAGTCCCTCGTCGAGGGCCAACTGTGAAACAGGCACTCAGCTTGTTCTTTACCTACCAGGACCTGCCGGGCTTGCCGATGGCTTTGAGGGTCTCGGGGCGTTTGACGGTCTTGCCGACGTCGTAGCGGGGGCCCCGTGTCTGTTCTTGGCGCCGGGTGGCCGTGCGGGGCCGGCGCCTCGGGGTTTGGGAACACGGGTCGGGCAGGCGAGGTGGGCGCGGACGACGCTGTCGGGGATCTTGCTTTCTGTGAGCGGTGACGTAGACGTGTACCACCCGGACCCCTGGCCGCGCCAAGATCACCGACAGTGTCACGGCCGCATCCTCGCCGCCAACCATCTCGGGCGACCTGATCGGCGCGCTGTCCATGTGCAGTGACGTGTTCCGCACCCAGTGGGGGCGCACAACGTGCGCCGCCACGGATCGGGTACCAAGCAGTTCCACCACCACGAGGTCGGCGACCTTACGCTGACCTACGAGGGGATGGAGCTGACCGCAGAGCCCGGTCTTTCCCTCCTCATCTACACGTACACGTCGACCCGGCTCGCCCAGCCAGGAGCGCCTGCAACTCCTCGCGAGCCTTGCCGCAACGTCCACGGCGGGACCATCCCGCACTCAACGCCCGACCACAACCAAGAGAGTTGATCATGCACACCAGGACACTCGGACAGGGCCTGACCGTGTCAGCCATCGGGCTCGGCGCGATGGGCATGTCCCAGAGCTACGGCCCCAATCCCGGCAGCCGCAACGACATGATTGCCGTACTGCGATCCGCGGTCGAGGAGGGGGTGACCTTCTTCGACACGGCAGAGGTCTACGGGCCGTACGTGAACGAGGAACTGGTCGGCGAGGCGCTGCAACCGGTCCGCGACCAGGTCGTGATCGCCACCAAGTTCGGATGGGACATCCAGGACGGCAGGAGCGTCGGCCTTGACAGCCGCCCCGAGCGGATCCGCCGCGTCGCCGAGGAGTCCCTGAAGCGGCTGCGCACCGACACGATCGATCTCTTCTACCAGCACCGCGTCGACCCCGACGTGCCGATCGAGGATGTCGCCGGCACGGTCGGCGATCTGATCGCCGAGGGCAAGGTCAGGCACTTCGGGCTCTCCGAAGCCTCGGCTGCCACCATCCGCGCCGCGCACGCCGTCCACCCCGTGACCGCTGTCCAGAGCGAGTACTCGCTGTGGACACGGGACCCCGAGGCCGAAGTGCTGCCCACCCTCGCCGAACTCGGCATCGGCTTCGTGCCGTTCAGCCCTCTCGGTAAGGGATTCCTCACTGGCACCGTCGACGCCTCCACAACGTTCGCTGAAGGGGACATCCGCCACCGCGTCCCGCGCTTCCGGGCCGAGAACCTCGCCGTCAACCAAGCGCTTGTCGCCAGTGTCCGACAGCTCGCCGAGGCGAAGGACGCGACACCGGGCCAGATCGCCCTGGCCTGGCTGCTCGCGCAGCAGCCCTGGATCGTGCCGATTCCCGGCACCCGCCGCGTAGCGCGCATCCAGGAGAACAACGCCGCCACGGCCCTCCCCCTTTCCGCAGACGAGATCGCGGACCTCGACCGCCTTGCCACGCAGGTCGGCGTCAGCGGTGATCGCTACAACGCCGAACACATGGCCTACGTCAACCGCTAGGGCCTGTCGTCAAATGTCACGCCCACATCAGGAGTGAGGCGAGGGTGATGGCCGCTTCGTAGGACTGGGCGGTTTTGTCGTAG
>NZ_BMVY01000087.1 GCF_014650955.1 Streptomyces tauricus | reverse complement strand
AATCCTCAAGGATGTAGTCGATCCGAGCACCCGGATGCTCCGGATCTACCGGCACATAGGCCGCACCCGCCTTCAGCACCGCCAGCAACGCCACCACAAGGTCCACCGAACGCGGCAGACACACCGCCACCAACGACTCCGGCCCCACCCCACGACCGATCAGCCAACGCGCCAGCCGATTCGCCCGCGCGTCCAACTCCCCGTACGACAACGACCCACCGTCACCGACCACGGCCACCGCACCCGGCGCCTCCCGAACCCACCGGGACACCACCTCCACGAGGTCCGACTCCAACGTCGGTTCGACGGTGTCGTTGACCGCACGGAGCAGCCATCCCCGCTCGTCGCCACCGAGCACGTCGATGTCCCCGACGGACACACCCGGATCGGCGACCACCTGCTCCAGCACCCGCACGAACCGGTCCACGATCCCCGCGGCGGTGTCCGCGTCCAGCAGGTCCTGCCGGTACTGCAGGGCGAACTGCACCTCCGGTTCGGCCGCGGCGGCCAGCGTGACCGGGTAGTGCGAGCCGGAGAACGGCCGCAGCCCGGTGATGGCGACTCCGGCCGCCGAGTTGGCCTCGACGAGGGCTTCCCGGTCGACCGGGAACGACTCGAACAGCACCAGGCTGTCGAACAAGGTGGGCAGACCGGTGGCCTGCTGGATCTCCGCCAGGTTGTGGTGGTGGTGGTCGAGCAGTCCCACCTGCCGGCTCTGCAACTCGCCGAGCAGTTCGGCGAAGGTGCTGCGCCACTCACAGCGCACCCGGACGGGAATGGTGTTGATGAACAGTCCGACCATGTCGTCGGCGTCGACGAACGCGGCCGGACGGCCTGCCACGGTGGCGCCGAACACGACGTCGGACCGACCGGTGAGGTTGGCGAGCAGCACGCCCCAGGCGCCCTGCACGAGGGTGTTGAGCGTGACGCCGAGTTCCGCGGCCCTGCGGGTCAGACCGGCCATGTCCTCGATCGCCACATCGAGCGTTCCGACTCCGCCGGACTCGTGCTGCGTGCCGGCGCGCGGGACGAGCAGCGTGGGTTCGTCCACTCCGTCGAGCTCGGCCGCCCAGGCCCGTGCGGACTCCTCGTGGTCGTGACGGGCGCGCCAGGACAGGAACTCGCCGTAGTCACGGGCCGCGGGCAGGCCGGTCGCGTCGCCGTCGGACGCGTACAACAGCAGCAGGTCCCTCATCAGCATCGGCGTCGACCAGCCGTCGAACAGTACGTGGTGGGCGGTCATCACCAACTCGGCGTGGTCCGGTTCGAGTTCGACGAGCGCCAGCCGGATCAGCGGCGGCGTGCCCACGTCGAAGTGCGCGGCCCGGTCCTCGACGAGGAACCGCTCGAACGTCTCGGCCCGCTCGGTCTCACCGGCCGCGGTCAGGTCGAGGTGCTGCCACGGCAGTGGCACCTCCTGCGGCACCACCGACACCACGTCGCCGTCCGCCCGGTCGACGAACGCGGCGCGAAGGTTGGCGTAGCGTCCCAGCAGCGCCTGTCCGGCCCTGCGCATCCGCTCCGGATCGACCGCACCGGAGAGGTGGAACACCAACTGCATGTGGTAGACGTCGAACGACGTCCCGGCCAGCATCGCGTGGAACAGGATCCCTGACTGCGCCGGGGTCGCCGGCCACACCTCGGCGAGTCGGCCGAACCGGGACTCCCACGTGTCGATCTCCTCCTGGCGTACCGCGACCAGGGGTACGTCCGACGGGGTCAGCCCACCGGCGTCGGGCGTCCCGGCATGGCGGGCCAGGCCGGTCAGTGCCTGGACCCACAACCCGGCCAGCTCGGCGACCTCCTCCCGGGAGAGCACACCGGTCGGGAACCCGAAGTACGCGCTCAGTTCGTCACCGTCCGCGGCGCTGACGGCCACGGCGTTGATCTCCAGGGCCGACAGCACCGGCATGTCCCCGTCCGGCGCGGCGATCAGGTCCTGGTGCGCGGTGTCCGGGGCCCAGCCCAGGCCCCGCAGGTCCGCCGGGAGGTCCGCGTCCGAGGCACGGCCGAGGTAGTTGAACCCGATCTGCGGCTCCCGCTCCCCCGCCAGCACCGCGGCGGTCTCCGGATTCAGCTGACGCAGGAGCCCGTAGCCGATGCCCCGGCCCGGTACCGCCCGCACCTGCTCCTTGACCGCCTTGAGCACCTGCCCGGCGGCCGGGCCACCGGCGAAGGCGTCCGCCACATCGATGCCGGCCAGTTCCAGTCGCACCGGGAACATCGCGGTGAACCATCCGACCGTGCCGGACAGGTCCGCGCCGGGCACGGCGTGCTCCTCCCGGCCGTGTCCCTCCAGCCGGACCAGCGTCGAGGCCCCGGCACTCCCCCGCGTTTCGCGCCAGCGGGTCAGCGCCAGCGCGAGGCCGGCCAGCAGCCCGTCGTCGACGCCCCCGCGGAACACCGAGGGCACGGTGTTCAGCAGCGTTTCCGTGACGTCTGCGGGCACCTGGACACGGACCGTGTCCACGGTGGCCGCGACATCACGCGTGCGGTCCAGCTCCCGTGCGCCGAGCACCGGTTCGTCCCCGGCCAGGACCCGCTGCCACAGCGGGAGTTCCGCCACCCGCTCCGGGGTGGCCGCCTCGTCGGCCAGCGCGTGCGCCCACCGACGCGACGACGTGCCCGTCCCGGTGGGTTGCGGGGACCTGCCCTCCCGTATCCGCTGCCAGGCGGACACCAGGTCGGGAACCAGGATCCGCCACGACACGCCGTCGACGACCAGGTGATGCATCACGATCAGCAACCGGCCCGCATCCGCGCCGACATCCCCGTCCGCGTCCCTGTTCGCATCCGTAGCCGTAGCCGTAGCCGCATCCGTAGCCGAGGTGAACCACACGAACTGCGCCATCACGCCCGCGTCCGGATCCAGCCGACCCGCGGCCGCGTCCAGCTCGGCCCGTACATCGGCGTCGCCGTGGGCCACTTCCCGCAGCAGCGCACCGGCCTCCACACTGCCGGCCGGTTCGACCGACAGGCCCGGCCGCGCCCGGTCGAGCCGGGAACGCAGCACATCATGCCGATCCAGCACGGCCTGCACCGTCGCGAGCAGCCCCGCACGGTCGATGTCCGCGGGCAGGGTCAGCAGCGCGGACATGCAGAACCGGTCGATGCCACCGCCGAGCGCGAGCACGTGCGCCGCCGTCGGCGGCAAGGGAGCCCAGCCGACCCCGCCACCCGGCAACTCGTCCAGTCGCAGGCTCTCTTCGGCCTCCCTCCCTTCGACCAGTTCCGCGAGCCGGGCGACCGTGCGGTACTCGAAGATCTCCCGCACGCTGACCACGATGCCGCGCGCCTTGGCCCGTGCGACGACCTTGACGGAACGGATGCTGTCCCCGCCCAGGGCGAAGTAGTCGTCGTCGATACCGACGCCGTCCAGACCGAGGACTTCGGCGAACAGCGCGCAGAAGGCCTCCTCACGCGCGTTGCGCGGTGCCCTGCCGGACGACACCCGGGTGTAGTCCGGCGACGGCAGGGCCCGCCGGTCGAGCTTGCCGTTCGGGGTGAGCGGTATCTCCGGCAGCGGTACCAGCGCCGAGGGCACCATGTAGTCCGGGAGGCGCCCACGCAGATACTCGGACAGCTCGGTGAGCAGGGGGCCGACATCGTTCACCTGCGTGTCGGCTGCGGCAGGTGCGGTGTCGGGTTCGGGCACGACGTATCCCACGAGGCGCTTGTCGTCCTGCTGGTCCTC
>NZ_BMVY01000086.1 GCF_014650955.1 Streptomyces tauricus | reverse complement strand
CGGCGGACCCGGGGCCCGGGTCCGCCGGACCGGCCGCCGTCCGCACCTACGGCGTCTGGCCCTTGCCCACACCCCTCGGAACTGACGGGGGCAGGCTCGGGCCGGACGCGGCTCGGACCCTAGCGGGCCCGGACGTTGCCCCAGTTGTCGGCGCTCTTGCGCTCGTCACGGGAGTGGTTGTCGTGGATGGTGCGGATCAGCTCGCCGTTGTCGCCGAGGAGCCTGGCCATGTTCTTGGTGGCGTTGTCCCACTCCGCCTGGACCACGCGGTACTGCTCCTGGTCCGCGCCCTCCCAGGTGCTGACGAGCGGCTTCAGCTCGTCCTCCAGGTTGTTGAGGGTGTTGATGATCACCTGGGTCTGCTCCAGCAGTTCCTCGATGGCCTGCTGGACCTTGGGGTACTGCACATCAATGATGCCGTCGGCCATGACGTCTCCTCTCGAAGGCCGGGCGCCTGGCCCGGGAAGCTCACGAAGTCCGGCTCCACCGAAGGAAGCCGGTACCGCGGGTGGGTCAGCTCAGTGCTTCGAAGACGCCCTGGCTGGTCTTGCTGTTGAGAACCTCGGTCAGGTCCTGGTTCTCCTTCGCCAGGCGGTTGGCGGAGGTCACGTTCTCCTGGAGCGCGTCGATCATCGTGCTGATCTGGACGACGACCTTCTGCGCCTCGGTGTTCCAGCTGCGGAAGAGCTTCAGCAGGGCCTGGCCCTCGTCACCGCCGACTCCCGAACGCGCCGCGATCTCGGCGACGTTGTTCTGGGTCTTCTCGACCGAGTTGCGGGCCGACTCCAGAGAGGAGACGCCCCCCAAGCCCTTGGCATAGTCCGCTTTCCTTGCGGCGCTGTCCGCCATGTCACGCTCCCTTCGTTCAGGCGCGTCTCACGCACCGTTGCCCGCTGAGGCTAAAGAGAAAACAGGGTTCCGCGCAACGCGTGCAGGCAAGATGTGAGTAACAGCCGGTTCGGTAGAATTCGCCTGTATGGCAACGGAGTTGTGCGAACGTTGCAGCCGCGTGAACCGCTACGCCCGTACTTCCTGGGATACAGCACGCGAACCGCCCCCAGGACACCTGCGAAGCGGGCGAAAAGCGGGCACACGAAGAGACCGAACGGTCATGGAGAAGCGTCGTCCTCGGCTTTGTGCACGTTCCCACGGGATTCCCCGGGTGCGATCCGCCGAAATATTTGAGCTTCCACTGAGGTTACTTCTTCGTATCCGAACGCCGTGGGACTCCCTGCCTCGCGCCATCGGCGCCGAGTTCGGCTCGAATTTTCCCCTGCACCCGCCCCTTTCCTTTTCCTTTTTCCCGTCGCGCGGCACGGGTTCCCTGCCGGAATCGCAGTGCGCGTCAGCCCCGCGAGGCCGCGCCCACCGCGTCCGCCGCCGCCTCCGCCTTGCCACTGCCCTCGGGCTTGCCCGGCGCACCGGCCGTACCGCACTCCGGGGCCGTGGCCCTGGGCTGCGTGACGCCCGCGGCGGCGGCCGGATCGAGATCCGCTCCGGTCGGGAAAGCGGCGAGCAGCGGGGCAGGGACCGAGCCGATGTCCGAGGCCTCGTACCCGAGTGCCGCCAGTGAATCCTTGTCGGAGACGCGGTACTTCACGCCGTTCTCCGCCACCAGATAGGTGGTCCCGGCGTGCGCGGCACCGCTGGCGTGCAGGGCCCGTACCAGGGCGCCGTGCCCGGGGCGTACGACGGTGGCCTCCGTGGGCACACAGGCCGGTTCCAGCGGCTCGGCGGTGCCCGCCGACACGGCGACCGGGGTCAGCTCGGTCAGCGGGACCAGCACCGACCTGATGCGTACGCCGCCGTTGTCGCCGTCCACCTGGGCGCAGAGCGCGGTGCCGCGCTCCGTGGACTGCGGCAGGGGCGGCGCGTCCGGCAGTTCCGCGGAGGCGACGGAGTCCGCGTCCTTGGCCCGGTGCTCGCGCAGCGCGTCCGCGCCGACCGTGCGCACCTCGGGCGACTGCCCTTCGTAGGCGTCCTTCTGGGTGGCCGGGTCGCCCAGTACGAGGGCGGCGCCCAGCCGGGTCAGCGGTACCAGGCCGTCCTCGCGCAGCAGGTGGTAGGTGCTCCCGCCGCCGGGCACGCTGACCTTGAACAGCTGGCCGATACGGCTTGCCTCGCCGCCGAGTTCGGGGCCCTTTTCGCCGCGCCCCGGGACCGCGGGCGGCTTGAGGGCGGGGCCGGGTGCCAGCGCGTCGAGGAAGGCCGCCGAGACGGGCATCGGCTCCTGGGAGCCGTAACCGAGGGCGTTGCGGGCGTCGGAGGGGCGGTCGAGCGGCAGCCTGCTGCCCCGCCACACCAGGTACTCGGTGTCGTCCGGGCCGCTCACCAGCACCCCGCGGTCGCGGCCGATGCCGCGCGAGTCCAGCGGCATCCCGGCGGCCACGGTGGTGGCTCCGGGCTTGTCGACGCCGGTGGTCGCCACGACACCGGAGGTGTTGGGCAGCGCTCCGTCCGGTCCGGTGACGCACATGTGCCAGGCGCCGTCGTCGAGCTGTCCCGGGGCCGGTACGGCGTCCGGGAGGCCGGGGATGCCGACCGGGGAGCCCACCGGGACGCCCTGGAGGGAGGGGGTGTGCACGTCGGCGGTCGCCAGGTCGGAGCCGCCGATCAGCTTCGCCGAGGCGTAGTTGCGCACCGGGTGCAGTACGCCGTCGGTGCCGGTCCACAGGTACCGGGCGCCGGTGTCGCGGTTGACCACCAGGTGCTCACCGTCGCGCCAGCCGTCGTTCCCGCCGGGGCGCAACAGGCCGTATACGGTGGCGCCCGCGCCGATCAGGACGGTCACCAGGACACCGAAGACGACACCGCGGGTGGTGCGCCCGAGCGGGCTCTCCGGGGCGTCCGGGTCGGCCATCAGCAGGCCCGAGCTGAGCCTGCCCATCATGAAACTGTGGGCGTGTACCTGGTCTCTCTTGGACTGCACGGCCTCTCCTCAACTCCTTCTGCGTGCCGGGCGTGCGGGTGTGCTCAGCCTGTGCTCAGCCGAACAGGCCGCGCAGCCAGCCGAAGAGCCCCGCCGCCCAGAGGGCGAGGGGCAGCAGCGCCACGGCGAAGCCGGTGTGCGCCAGTTCGGCGGCACGGCCCCAGTACGGCAGCACCCGGCGGCCGGGCACCGTCCAGGCGGCGATCACGAGTGCGGCCGCGGCGCCGAGCAGCACCGCGAAGACGACCGCGCGTCCGGTGCCCTCGTGGTCCGCCGCCCAGGCGCGGGCGAGCAGGAGCAGGCCGAGGACGCCGGGCACGGCCAGGGTCAGCCGCTGCGAGATGTGCACCAGGCCGCGGCAGTGCAGGAGCAGCAGGAGGGTCAGTCCGAGGGCCGTCAGTGTCTCGGGCAGGTTCGGGCCCTCGGTGAGGACGATCAGGGCGGCCAGGGCGATGACTCCGGTGGCGGCGAAGAGGGCGGTGACCCAGCGCCCCGCCAGCATGGTGCGCTCGGCGACCTCGTCGCCCGCGTAGGGCTCGATGCCCTCCTGGAGCTGGGCGGCGGAGGACGGCAGCGAGGGCAGCCGCATCCCGGCCAGTTTGAAGGCGAACGGCGCGACCGCTCCGGCGGCGAGCGCGACCACGGTCGCCACCAGCGCCACCGAGGCCTGCACGGCCAGGCCGGTGTAGCCGATGAGGCCGCCGGCGATCGCGGTGGCCACCGAGACCAGGGCGGTCGCGAACAGGGCCGGGGCGCCGACCGCGGTGGCGGCGAGCGCGAGGACCGCGCCGCCCGCGCCCGCGGCG
>NZ_BMVY01000085.1 GCF_014650955.1 Streptomyces tauricus | reverse complement strand
AGCGGGTGACCGGGGTGACGTTGGCCCGGGCATCGGTATGGCGTCTGCTGACCGGCCGGCTGATCCCAGTCCTGCTGTGCGGCCTTCTCGACCAAGCCGCCGCAGCGGAGGCCCAACGTGTGCTCATCAACATCATGTTCAGCGTCGCCGAGATGAACCCGGCCATGCCAGAAGTCCTGCCGTTCTTGCTTCGTCTCGCAGGCGACCCACAGGTTCCTGAGAGGTCCGGACTGCTGGATCGCCTGGTCACGGTCGCCGACTACTCCGAGCCGATCGACTCCGGCAATGCGGCCATGGCGCTGTGGTTCGGCAGCGACGGCGATCACCCTGAGCGCGAGCAGTGCAGGGCCGTGTTCGCGCAACACGCACATGTGGTGGCGATGGTCCCAGAAGAACTGATCGATGTGGGCATCGCGTTCTCGGCGTCACTCAGGTGCCGCCGTCACTGAGGTGCCTGGGAACCGACGGCCGGTCAAGGCATGGAGGGGGTCGCGTCAGGCCTGGCCGAGGAATTCCTCGCGCCGGGCCAGCGCCCAGGCGCGCTCCTCCTCGATGTCCGGAATGAAGTTCTGCCGCAGGAATGCCGCCCAGGGGTCCGCGCCGAGCGGGCCCAGGCGCGCTATTCGCTCGGTCTCGGTGCGCTGCAACCGTGCCAGCGCGTCCAGTACGTCGGCCGAGTCCGCACCGTAGGCGTCGCAGAGCAGCCGCAGCCGTCGCGCCAACGGCGCGCCGACTGCGCCGTAGCCGACCCTGCGCTGACGGTCGGGAAGCCGCAAAGGCACGCTGTACCAGGCCAGTTGTGCGAGGTCGTCCAATGCATCGCCGGGAATGGCCAGGTCCCAGTCAATGACGCCCACTAGACGGTCGTCCGCCCAGACCGTGTTCCAGCTCGTGAGGTCGCCGTGGCGCATGATCAGCCCGGGACGCCAGCGGGCGTCTGGGTCGCACCAGACGGCCTGACCGGAGGGGCGGAAGTCGCGTACGGCCTCGTGGTAACCGTGCAGCCACCGGCCGAGCGCGGTGATCCCCTCGTCCGCGAGAAGCGCTTGTGGCCACGGAGACAGCCCGACTTCGCCGCGCAGCAGCGACACCACCTCGTGGCCGTCCACGGGACCGTCACCCAGGGCGCGCGGCACGCCGGCGAATCCCACCTGCTCCAGGTGGCGCAGCAGTTCCCGTACCGCAGGGGTCCACACGCGCCACGGCCTACGGATGGTCTCGCCCTCACGGCGCACCGTCGACAGCCCGCCGCGCATCGATTCACCGTCCTGGATCATGGAGGGATCCTAGTGCGCGGCGGAATCCTGGGGCCTGGGGCGCGGTGCCCTCCCGACAGGCTCGCGTGGGAGCCGGGTCGGGCCGAGCTCCTCGGTACCTACCATCCGGAGCACCAGGGCTGCCTCACTCACGCACACCTGGGCTACGAAGTCGCGGAAGGCAACGCACCACCTCAGTAATTTGTTGACGATGCGGACGAAACGTTCTCACTGGCTGTCGGATGGGCCATCCCGG
The DNA here is from genome assembly GCF_014650955.1 of Streptomyces tauricus. Lineage (GTDB taxonomy): Bacteria > Actinomycetota > Actinomycetes > Streptomycetales > Streptomycetaceae > Streptomyces > Streptomyces tauricus. The sequence goes on along the minus strand of NZ_BMVY01000085.1, from coordinate 2,932 downwards.
TGCAGTCGAGGACGAGTTCCCTGGAGGGCTGCCGTCACCCGCCCCCTCGCCCGTCGGCCCCGCCCACGCCTCGGACGCCTCCGACGCCTCCGACGCCTCCGACTGAGTACAGCGACCGAGTGGGCTGAGTACGTCATCCGATGCCCTGCCGCGCGGCGGCTGCTGGACTGTCGTCATGACCAAGGACATGCCGCCTGCCCGTCCCCTGCGCTCCGCCACCCGCACCGCTGCCACCACCGGTTCGGCGCTCGCGGTCGTGATCCTTCCCCTGGTGGTCGGCGCCCTCGCCTCGCGGGCCATCGGGGGTGACCCGATGGCGTCGGTCAACGCCATGATCACGGGTGGGGGAGAACGCGCCCGGCTCTCCCGCTGCCAACTCCGCGGCTATCGCGGCCGCGCGCTCACGACAGCGCGGCACGCATGGGACCGTTCTTCCCGGTTGACCGGTGGAAAGCCGCTCCGGGCCACTCTCACCGAGGCGGGCCACCGTATCGGGCGCAGGCGCACGGCTCCGCCGCGCCATGGGGCACCTGGCGCGGCGGACCGCTCGTAGCGAAGGCCGCGGACCGGCCGTACCCAAGGTCGCGGACCGGTCGCGCCGAAGGTCGCGGACCGGTCGTAGCCAAGCTTGCGGATCGGTCATAGGGTTAGCTCGCGTCCGGTCGTAGCCAGGCTCGCCGGCCGGTCAGCGAGTGAACGCCGCCGGTTCGCGCAGATGTCCGGCCGCGACTCGCCAGGCCGACACGACGGCCTGGTGCGTGGCCGCGCTCGCCGCCGCGACCCCCGCGGGCGGGCGGAGCGGTGCGCCCATATGGACGTGGAGGCGCGGACGACGGGCCGGTGCCGTCAGGAAACCCGCGAGCTGTTTGGCACGGCCGCCGGACGCGACCCGGCGCGCTCCGGCCTGACCGATCGGAACGACGGGGGCGCCGGAGGCCAGGGAGAGACGCGCGGGGCCGCTGCGGAAGGACTCGGGCGCGGCTTCGGCAGCGTCCCTCCGGCGCGGAAGCCGCCCCTCGCCGTAGATGAGGACATGGCGGCCCGCGCCGAGCGCTGCCACGGCAGCGTCCAGGGAGTCGGCCGCTCGCGCGGTACGGCGGTGTACGGGGACATGGCCGTCGCGGTCCAGGAGGTATCGCAGGACGGGTACGCGCCACAGTCCGGCGGTGGCGAGGACGACCGGTTCGATGTCCATACGGCGCAGCGCGGCCAGCACGATGCCGGGGTCCGCCAGGGAGGTGTGGTTGGCGACGAGGACGGCCGGCGCCGGGAGGGTGGTGACCTCCGCGGAGGTCGTCAGATGCCCGAGGGCGGGGACGACGGCGGCTGCTATGCGACTGAACACGCAACTCCTGCGTTCGGGCGGCGGATCGATGGTGAGGCGACGGGATTCATCATCGCCTGGGGACCGTCCGAAGCCCTGAGTCGACGTACTCATCCGGTCCATCGCTGCCGTACTCACCTGCGCACATGCTCACGTCCCGGCCCGGCCCGGGCGGGCCCGGCAGCACGTGGACACGTACATCGCCGGCCGTCTCAGGGCGCGTTCGTCGTCAGGCGTACGCTGTCAGCCCGGCAGGCACGGCCGGCCGTACGAACACAGCCAGGAACACAGCCGGGAATGCGGCCAGGAACGCAGTCAGGAATGCAGCCGGCAACACTGCCAGGGGGAGCACTTGAAGGCTGAGGCAACGCACGTCTGGGACTCGGCACTCGACTCGGTCGTGGTCTACGCCCAGGGCGCGGTCTGTCGACGCGTCGCGCGGGGCATCGTGCCGCCGGACGGCAGGGTGCGGATCACCGGGCTGCCCCGGACGCTGGGTCCCGGCTCTCTGACGGCCCGCGTCGCCGGTACCTCCGGGGTGCGGGTGGTCGAGGCGCGGGTCGAGGTCGACTCCGTACCGAACGACCCTTCCACACCTCAAGAGTTGGAGCGCGAGGTCGAGCGGCTGCAGGAGGAGTGCGCGGCGGCGCGGGCACGCCGGGACCGGCAACTCGGTCTCGTCGAGGAGGTCCGAGGGCTCCGTCCGATCCCGCCCGCCCGCAAGCGCGACGACCCGCCCCGCCGTACCCCGGTCGACGCATGGCTGGAACTGTCCGACTTCGTGGACGCGCGACTGGCCGATCTGCATACCCGGCTCGACGAGTTGGAGGAGGCACTGCTCCACTCCGAGCACGACCTCGGCATCGCGGTGGACGCCCTCGCCCGCTCCTCCACCGACGCTCCCTCGGCGCATGTGTCGACCACGGTCTCGGCGCTGGTGACCCTCCACCTCACACGTGACGGACAGGCCGCGGAGCAGGACCCCGAAGTGGACTCCGACGTGGACTCCGAAGTGGAACTGGAGCTGGAGTACGAAGTACCCGGCGCCGTCTGGATCCCGGCCTACCGGCTGGACCACCGCCAGGGCGACGGCAGCGGCCGGCTGATGCTGCGCGCTTCGGTGGCGCAGCGCACCGGCGAGGACTGGAACGCCGTACGCCTCTCGCTGGCCACCGCGGACCTGCGCCGCCGCACCGATCTGCCCAGGCTCCGTTCGATCCGGATCGGCCGTCGTCAACCCGCTCCCGCGCCGTCCGGTTGGCGTGAACCGCCCGCGGGGCTGTCCGACCTGTTCACCGGGTACGACGTCGCGGCGCCCCGCACCGCAGCCCTTCCCCCCTCGGCCCGTCGCGCCCGTACGGCCGCCGCGCCGAAAGCCGCCGTGCCGCCGCCCATGACGGACGAGACCGTCGGGGCCGTCGGGTACGACGCCGGGGCACTTCCGGTCTACGACACCGGGGCGTACTCCACACCCCTTCCCGCACCACCGCCCGCCCCGGGACCGACACCACAGGGGTACGGCCCCACGGCACCGGCACCCGCACCGGCGGCCTACTTTCCCGCGCCGCCGATGCCTCAGGCCTACGGCGCCCCGCCTCCCCCGGCGCC
>NZ_BMVY01000084.1 GCF_014650955.1 Streptomyces tauricus | reverse complement strand
ACGTAACTCTTGCCCGGACGACCGGGCTCGGGGTCGAACAGCCCGGCCAGATCCCAGCCCCGCGCGGTGGGGAGACCTGAGACGCCGTCGACGCCGTCCGCGACGAGTTGCCACAGGTCGTCCGGCGAGACGACGCCGCCGGGATAGCGGCAGGCCATGCCCACGATCGCGACCGGCTCGTCGTCGACCGGCGTCCGTAGTACGAGGGCGGACCCGGTGGACGACTCCGAGCCCAGGATGCCGAGGCCGTCGAGGAGTTCACCGAGCAGGTGGTCGGACAGCACCTGCGGCGTCGGGTAGTCGAAGACCAGCGTCGCGGGCAGTCGCAAGCCCGTCGCCCGGTTCAACCGGTTGCGCAGTTCGACAGCGGACAGCGAATCGATACCGAGGTCGCGGAACGCGCGTCCACCGTCGACGTCCTGCGGTCCCGCGAACCCCAGGACGTGCGCGGTCTGGGCGCGCACGGTCTCCAGGAGGACCGGCCGGCGCTCGGCCTCGGGCAGCGCGATGAGCCGCTGCCGCAGCGCCGCCGCCTCCCGCGTACCCGCTGCGGCCGTCCTGCGTCGGCGTCCGGACACCAGGCCCCGCAGGATGTGCGGCAGCTCGTCGCCGGCGGCGGCGAGCGCGTTCGTGGCCAGCCTGATCGGCACGAGCAGCGGCTCGGTCGTCCGGACCGCGGTGTCGAACAGGTCGAGGCCCTGTTCGGCGGAGAGTCCCTCCACCCCGGACCGCGCCATCCGCTGCACATCGGAACCGGCAAGCCCGCCGGCCATGCCCTCGGCGTCCGTGGCCCAGGGCCCCCAGGCGAGCGACTGGGCGGGCAGGCCATTCGCCCGCCGATGAACGGCCAGCGCGTCCAGGAAGCCATTGGCAGCCGCGTAGTTGCCCTGACCCGGAGCACCCAGCACGCCCGCCGCCGACGAGAACAACACGAACGCCGACAAACCCATGTCACGGGTCAGCTCATGCAGATGCCAGGCCGCGTCCACCTTCGGACGCAACACCGTGTCCACCCGCCCCGGCGTCAGGGACGAGATCACCCCGTCGTCCAGCACCCCGGCGACATGCACCACACCCGACAACTCACGGCCCGACACCAACGCCGCCACCGCATCCCGATCGCCAACGTCACAGGCCACCGCCTCGACCTCGGCACCCAGCCCGGTCAGCTCCGCACACAACTCCCCGGCCCCCGGAGCCTCCGCACCTCGACGCCCCACCAACACCAGACGACGCACACCATGCTGGACAACAAGATGCCGCGCCACGAGCCCACCCAGCGCACCGAACGCACCCGTCACCAGAACGGCCCCGGTGTCACCGCTGAAGAGGGGTGTCGCGGTGGCCCCATCGTCCCTGTCGGCCGGGTCCTCCGGCGGGGAGAACCTGGCCAGGCGCGGGATGTGAACGACACCCTCACGCATCACGAGCTGGGGTTCGTCCAGCGCTGTCGCGTCGCCGGTCAGGCGGGACAAGTCCGCGGGGGCGTCCGTGTCCACCAGGAGGATGCGGCCCGGTTCCTCCGACTGCGCCGACCGCACCAGACCCCACACCGCCGCACCCGCGAGGTCCGTGACGTCCTCGCCGTCGAGCGCGACCGCACCGCTGGTCACCACGGCCAGCCGGGACCCGGCGAACCTGTCCTCGGCCAACCATGCCTGTACGACTTCGACCGTACGGTGCACAGCGGCACGCACCTCGCCGGCGTCACCGCCCGTGTCCCCGCTCGTGACCGGCAGCACCACGACGTCCGGCACCTCGGACGCGTCGGCCAGGTCGTCCCACAGCGACCAGGGCACCTCGGGCCCCGGGCCGGATCCGGTCGGGGTCCACCCCAGCCGGTACAGCGAGTCGTGAGACGTGGGTGTGACGGCGGTGAGTTGCCCGGCCGACAGCGGGCGCGATACCAGGGAGTCCACGGTCAGCACCGGGCCGCCCGCCTCGTCGGTCAGCCGCAGCGCCATCCCGCCCGAGTCCGTCGGCGTCAGCCGCGCCCGTACGGCCGAGGCCCCGGAGGCGAACAGTCGTACGCCGTTCCATGTGAACGGGAGGACCATCTCGTTCCCGGCCTGGTCGTCCCGGGTCACCAGAGCGGTGTGCAGGACGGCGTCGAGCAGCGCGGGGTGCATGCCGAACGCGCCCGCCTCCTCAAGCGCGTGCTCCTCGTCCTGCGGCAGAGCTACTTCCGCGAACAGTTCGTCGCCGCGCCGCCACACCGCCCGCAGTCCTTGGAACAGCGGTCCGTAGTCGTAGCCGGCAGCCGCGAGTTCGTCGTAGGCGCCGTCCACCGGCACCGCAGTCGCGCCCGGTGGCGGCCAGGTCTCCTCGTCGGCCGACGGTTCCCCGGCCTCGTCGCCGAGGACGCCGGTGGCGTGGCGCACCCACACCTGGTCGGTGGCGTCGGCCTGGGAGTAGACGCCGATCACCCGCCGGCCGGTCTCGTCGGCGGCCTCCACCACGACCTGCACGGCGACACCGCCGTACTCGGGCAGCACCAGGGGTGCCTGAAGTGTCAGCTCCTCGACCACGGGGCACCCCGCGTGGTCACCCGCGTGGACGGCCAGTTCCAGCAGCGCCGTCCCCGGCACGACCACCCCGCCCAGCATGCGGTGGTCACTGAGCCAGGGATGGGAGTCGGCCGACAGCCGGCCGGTCAGCACCAGCACACCGGAGCCGGGCAGGCCCGTGACCGCGCCGAGCAGCGGATGGTCGACCGGCCCGAGGCCCAGCGAGGTCGCGTCGCCGCTCGCCGAGGCATCGAGCAGCCAGTACCGGTCGCGTTGGAAGGCGTAGGTGGGCAGGTCGACCCGTGCGGCGCCGCGGTTGTCGAACAGTGCCGCCCAGTTCACCGGAGCCCCGTCGGCGTGCAGCGTGCCGAACGCGGTGAGCAGTGTGGCGGTCTCGGGCCGCTCGGCGACCAGAGTGGGCACGGCCACCGTGACGTCGGAGGCATCCAGGCACGCTTGTGCCATGGCGGTCAGGACTCCGTCGGGTCCCAGTTCCAGGAAGCGGGTGACCCCCTCGTCGTGCAGGGTCCGGACGCCGTCGGCGAACCGGACCGCCTCACGGACATGCCGCACCCAGTAGTCGGCCGAACCGAGGTCCTCCGCCGGGCCGCCCGTCACGTTCGAGACGACCGGGATGGCGGGTGCGTCGTAGGTGACGGTCTCGGCTACTTCGCGGAAGTCGTCGAGCATCGGATCCATGAGCGGGGAGTGGAAGGCGTGCGAGACCCGCAGACGACTCGTCTTACGACCCAGCGCGCTGAAGTGGGCTTCGATGGCCGAGACTTGGGCGTCCGCACCGGACACCACCACCGAGGTCGGCCCATTCACCGCCGCGATGGCCACCTCCGCTCCGCCCAGCAGCGGAACGACCTCGTCCTCGCTCGCCTGGATCGCGACCATCGCCCCACCCGAGGGCAGCGCCTGCATCAACCGGCCCCGCGCGGCGACCAAACGCGCCCCGTCCTCCAGCGAGAACACCCCGGCCACATGGGCCGCCGCCAACTCACCGATCGAATGACCCGCCACGAAGTCAGGCCGTACACCCCACGAAACGAGCAACCGGAACAACGCCACCTCGACCGCGAACAAGCCCGCCTGCGTGAACACCGTCTGCCCCAGCAGCTCCGGATCGGACCACATCACCTCGCGCACCGGGCGGTCCAGATGCCGGTCCAACTCGCCACACACCTCGTCCAGCGCCGACGCGAACACCGGAAAGGCCTCGTACAACTCCCGTCCCATCCCCGCCCGTTGCGCACCCTGACCCGAGAACAGGAACGCCGTACGGCCGGAGTTCGCCGTTCCCCGCACCACTCCGCGGCCGGTTTCACCCTCCGCCAACTCGTCCAGCCTGGACAGGAGTTCGTCGCGGTCCCGGCCGATCACCACGGCACGGTGTTCCAAGTGCGCGCGCGAGGTCGCCAGGGAGAAGGCGATGTCCTGGGGCGTGAGGTGCCCTTCGGCCCGGACGAACGCGGCCAGTCGTTCGGCCTGGGCGCGTATCCCCGCTTCACCGCGTGCGGAGATCGGCCAGGGGACGACCTCCAGCGGTACTCCGGGTTCCCTGTCGGTTTCCGCCTCGACGGGTGGTGCCGCTTCGACGATCACGTGGGCGTTGGTGCCGCTGATCCCGAACGAGGAGATCCCCGCCCGCCGCGGACGCCCCTCGGTCCGAGGCCAGTCCCGGGTCTCGGTCAGCAACTCCACGTCGCCGGACGCCCAGTCCACATGGGGCGTCGGCTCGTCCACGTGCAGGGTCCGTGGCAGGACGCCGTGCTCCATGGCCTTGACCATCTTGATGATCCCCGCCACACCGGCGGCCGCCTGGGTGTGACCGATGTTCGACTTGATCGAGCCGAGCCACAGCGGACTGCCCTCCGGGCGGTCCTGCCCGTACGTCGCCAGCAACGCCTGCGCCTCGATCGGATCACCCAGCGTCGTGCCCGTACCGTGCGCCTCCACGGCGTCCACCTGGTCCGACGACACACGCGCGTTGGCGAGGGCCTGGCGGATCACGCGGCGCTGGGACGGGCCGTTCGGGGCCGTCAGGCCGTTCGACGCGCCGTCCTGGTTGACCGCGGAGCCACGGACGACGGCCAGCACCGGGTGACCGTTGGCGCGCGCGTCCGACAACCTCTCCACCAGCAGCATCCCCGCGCCCTCACCCCACGAGGTGCCATCGGCCCCGGCCGCGAACGACTTCGCCCGCCCGTCCGGAGCCAGACCCCGCTGACGGCTGAACTCGACGAAGACATCGGGGGTCGCCATCACCGCGACGCCGCCGACCAGCGCGAGGGAGCACTCGCCGGAACGGAGCGCCTGCACCGCCAGGTGGAGTGCCACCAGTGAGGAGGAGCAGGCGGTGTCGACGGTGACCGCCGGGCCCTCAAGCCCGAGCGT
>NZ_BMVY01000083.1 GCF_014650955.1 Streptomyces tauricus | reverse complement strand
TGGGCAGTGCCCCCCAAGCGATTACTGAACGTGCTTGCTCCACACGAAGTGGACCAGAGCCCAAAGAGACTGCTACAACCAGGAAGCCGAGCGGCGAGAGCAGGAGACCCCGGCAGCAGCTGTATGCCCCTGTTGCCGACCGTGGCCCGTATGACGGTGACCCGGCCGACCTTGCCGAGCAGTGGGTGGCCCGGCATGCCGAATGGCGGCGCGTCGCCGCGCTGATGGATGGCCAGGGCTGGCCGGGCTACTTCCCGGAGCGGGACGTCCAGGACAGCACGTGGGCGCAGGAACGCGACGCACAGCGGGAGGGCGCCATCCCCCCTCCGAACGCATGGGAGAAGGAACAGCAGGACTCGCGGGATGAACTAGAGGCGCAGGTGTGGCTCAACGCGGATACGAGCCGTCGGCTGCGCGCGATAACCACCCGCCCCAGCCTGAATTGCAAGCAAGCGCGGGGAGATCGGCGCCCGCCACGAACTGCTCCAGCAAGACACCGGCCCGCCAGTGCTTCCCGCTGCGGACTGCCTCCACGATCTCCTCAACAGCCCGACACCGGGCCTCATCCAACGCCATGTCCCCAGCGGCATCCGCTGCCATCAGATCCCCTCGCACCGCCCAGTGTCCTCCTGTCCGGCCCCACCGGAGTGCTACCTGACGACACCGACGAAAACAGGCACCAGCCAGGCGGAGTCACTTCGCACCCACACAATCGCGTCCTCCACGCACTGGTCGGAGCCAGAACTGGCCTACCAGTGGAGTCGACCGGCGCCTACGGAAGTCGCCCGTGGCGGTGATGGGCTGTTCAGGGTTTCCTGACCGTTTCCAGGTAGCGGCGGACCAGCTCCGTACCGTCGGTGCACCGCCCGGCCCCTTGCGGGCACGCGCGGCAGGCGCGCAGATGTTCCACGTAGGCGTCGTACCTGCTGCGGACTGTGGGCGTCATGATGTGGGTGTGCATGCGTGCCTCCCCGTGGCACCCGGCGTGCTCCTCACGGACCGGCCTCCGGTCACCTTTCAAGCGTATTCCGCGCGCACCGGACGTGTGGCCGCAACCGCACCGTCAACCCCACAGACGTCCGGCGGCCCTCGGGCCCGACCGCCGGTATCCCGCACCCGCACGCAGCGGCCGAAGCCGTACTGTCAAAACGCGGAGACCGTGGGCCGTCTTCAAAGGGCTACGGATTTGCGGGAAGCCATATGTCGGGAAGAACTACCTCTTGCGGCGTGGGGGTGCCAATGACATCGAGGAGCCCTTCGGGGGCCGGGCCCGTCGCCTGGTTGAAGGACACCGTGCCGCCGGAGAACATCGCGCTGCTGGGGGACATCCTGCCTGCGCTGAACGCTATGCCGATGAAGGACACCGTGCCGTCGGAGAATGTCGCCCCGTCGAACGACACCGTGCCGTCGGAGAACGTCGCGCTGCCAAACGACACCCTGCCGTCGGAGAACGTCGCGCTGCCGAACGACACCCAGCCGCCGGAGAACGTCGCGCCGTCGAAGGACACGATGCCGCCGGAGAACGTCGCACTGCCGAAGTACACCCAGCCGCCGGAGAACGTCGTGTCGCCGAAGTACACGATGCCGTCGGAAAACGTCGCGCCGTCGAAGGACACCCTGCCGCCGGAGAACGTCGCGCCGTCGAAGTTGATGTTGCCGTCGATGGTGACGCCGGTGAGGTCGAGATCGCAGCCTTGCCAGGAGCGGTGAGTGCCGTGGGGGATGCGGTAGTGGTCGCCGATGAGGCGCAGGACGGTATGCCGGACCTCACGTAATGCGTAGTACAGGTCCTTCTTGTCTTGGTGGGCGTCTCGTTGTTCTTCGGTGGGCGGGGTGGCGTCGGGCAACGGGTCGGGGAGGTCGCCGGGGTGGGAGGGGAAGGGGAGGCGGAGGTAGGCGCACAGGACGTCGATGCAGGTCTGGCGCAGGTTGTTGTCGGGGGCGTCGTCGGCGAGACCGGCCAGGGCGTGGACGCCGCCGAGGCGGACGGCGGGTGAGTCGGAGCCGAGTTGCTCGACGGCTTGGGTGAAGCGTTCGGTGTGCAGGCGGGTGGCTTCCCGGTGGGCGCCGGCTTCGTCGACGCGCTGGCGGCGATAGGCGACGACCAGGGCGACGAGCGCACCGGCCCCGGCGACCACCCCGAAGGAAAGCTTGACCAGGTCGAAGAGCGTCTTCGCGTCGAGCTTCCCGGTGGTGTCGATCCCTTGGAAGTCGAGCAGCACGATCAGGGCGTAGAAGACGCTGCCCGCAGCCAGGATCGCGGCGGCGAAGGTGAGGGCCAGTGCCCGGCGGACCCCCCACAAACGCAGCTCCCGCTCGTTCACAGATCGTGGCTTTCGAGGGATCGTCATGACGACCAAGACAAGGTGCGGAAGGCGGACGGTTGCAGCGAGCCGGTGGAGCACAGGATCCGGCTTGTACACCGCCACGGAGCTGCCCCCGTACTCGCGGGGCGGGGTGCACTCGCTTGACGGTGCGGAACCAACCGTGCGCGGCGCATTTCCTATGGTGACACCGTGCCGTGGTCGGCGTGGCTGTCTGAGCAGGGTCTGGGTACGTTCGATGCATGCGCCCGTCTCAACGCCTGGATCCCCGGCGTGGCCGCACCGGAGGACACACTCCGGCTGTCGCGCCACGCGACACCTGCTCTCCCGTCTCCGGCCCGCTCCACGACACCGACGACCCCGGCCAGCCCTCTGCCGAGTCGGCCGAAGCCCTGCACCAGGAGATCGCACAACTGCAGGAGGCACTCGACAGACGGCCGGTCATCGACCTGGCCCGCGGCATCTTGATGACCGTCTGGTCCTGCACCGCGGACGAGGCGTGGGAGCTGTTGGTGGACGTGTCGCAGCACTCCAACACCAAGCTGTACACCGTCGCCGAAGCCGTCCTCCCCTCCGTACAGGGCGAACCGCTGCCCGCGTATCTCCAGGATCACCTGGCCGCCGCGGTGGTCAGGCTGCGCGCGCACCCCGGCCGCCGCACGTAGGAACAGCGCGTGGCGGCGGGAAAGCCGGGTGGGGACCCGCGCCACGCCCGTCCCCTCGTCCTCACCCCGGGCCGGGCACCACGCCCGAGGCACGCACGCCGCCCGCCCCTTCCCTTCTCCTTCTTTCTTCTCGGGCCGGATGGGGTGTGAGGGTGTGCTGAGGGGGATGTCAGCTCGTACGGAATGCCCGACCAGATGGCCGGACCTGCGCCGATACACACCTGCGGAATCCGATGGCGGAACCTGATGTCGTACCCCTTGGTTGCCTGATGCCGTGTCTCACGGCGTATCCGATGTCGGCGTGCGTGGCTAGCCGCGTACTACGTTTTGCGGTGTTGCAGCACGGATTGCGGATGGCCATAATTTTCGGAGCGCAACAGACCGTGGGCCGGCCGGAGTGGCTGTGCACCTAGTCGCCCCTGCTGTGGGCGGCGGTCTCGACGTCCCCAGACCCGGACGGCGCACCCCTTCGCGTGGCCCCCTTGCCGATATGGCGGTCACGGGCCGAGCGAAGCGGCATCCGGCCGGGGCGTCCCCGGCCGGATGCCTCACCCGCTGATCTCCCCTCGACCAGGTATGCACCGCACCGGAGCGGACAGGGCAGTCGGCAGTAAGTCGCGTGCTGTGGGCCGACGGAGCGCATGGTCCGCACCCCCGCGCCATCGGATTTTTCCTCCCCTGTCCCTCGTATTCAGCGGCACAACAGGGTGCATTGCCTACCAAGTCGCGGCCGTGGTAATAGATTTATGCTGTCCGGCCGCCACCGCGCTGACACGGCGACGACCGGAGGCGCGAAGACCGAGACCCCCCGATCGGTCCTCGCGGTGCCCTCCTGGCGATGCGGGGCGCGGGAGCTGCCCCGCCGGACACGCCAGGAGAGCGGAAGGGTTGGAGTCGCACGGTCAGCAGTGCGGCTCCGGCCCGGCTTTCAGCCGTCAGCCACCACCCGGCAGCCACATCCTGCAGCACAGGCGAAAACGCAACGTCAGCCGTATTGGAGACTGGAAGCAGGCCCGACCGAACGGAAGCCACCCTCCCCATCCCAGTGCATCGGCATATGCCGATACGTCACTTCTTCCTACCGGGTACGCCGAGGCCGCTGCGGTAATCGGCCAGTTACCCTATGTTCGAAGGGCAGCCTCTCCGCGCCAGCCGGGCGTTGACAGACAGAGGCCCTTCCGCCCGCAGCAGAGCGAGCCTGTGGCAGACAGACACCGGGCCCCGCATCCCTCCCGCGAATGCGGTACAGGCCCGGTACGTCCCTTGGAGCATCGAAGCGCCGGACCGCCCACAACTCCGGCCACTCAAAGGGAGTGCCCGCCGGCGCTGCTCGGGGGACCAGCGCCGGGCCGGGCACGCGGCCGCCGCACCCGAAGCGGCGGCCGCCGCCACGACACCAGCCCACACACGATCGGGTACCGCACCTGTGATGCACCAAGAAAGAGCTGTACCCGCCATCACAACCCCCTGGCCCATCCGCCGCGAAGAGTGCCGCGTGGTACGTCCCCGCGGAGAACTCGACCTCGCCAGCCGCGACGCCTTCGCACGACTCCTGCGGGGAACCTGCCGCACCACCCTGGACGCCTGGCTCATCGTCGACCTCACCGCGGTGACCTTCATGGACTGCACCCCCCTGCACGAACTGTGCACCGCACAAAAACGCTGCACGCAGGCCGGCCACGGACTACGCCTGGTCTACGACCAGCCCGCCATCGGCCGCCTCCTCGCCTTCAACAGCCTCTCCGCCGCCTTCCCCCACTACGCCAGCCCCGAAGAAGCCTGGTCAGGACAGACGACCACCAAGCCCTCCTGATCCCCACACCCCACCGATCTCCGCACCTCGTGACGCGGCGGTGTCTGCCACCGCGGGCAGACCGGCCACGCCGGGCCGCAACAGCACCCGCGCCCAGACGCCAGCCAACGGGGCAGCAGGACTCAGTCGAGCGCGCCGGGCGGGGCGGCGTCCCCGTGGCCTGCTCCCAGGCTGCGCCGGCCTCTCGGTGACGCAGGGAGAAGGCTCCCCATGACCCCGCGGGCCCGCAGTTCAGCGAGATCGGTGATGCGGACACCGGGCAGTCCGTCAAGGAGGTCGGCCTGGGTGGCGCGGATGCCCGGGACGAGAGCCTCGGGACCGGCACCGAGCGTGCGGCGGCTGGTCACAACGATCATCGTACGGGGGGAGCGGGGCCGGTTGCCTCGGTTTCGGGATCAGCCGCGGCTCAGCTGTCGGGTGCACCCGATCCCCTGCCGGGAGTGCCCTGTCAGGGGGCCGGTAGGTTCGGGACGGGTCCGTGCCTGTCGGAGCAGGCACGGACCCGTCCCGCTCTCTGGAGAGCGGGGAACAGGTGTCCACCCGACGACGGCGTTCACGAAGTAGCGCGCACCCGCTTCCTCACAGCGGCTGCGTAGTCTCCTAGGGCCTGTCGTCAAATGTCACGCCCACATCAGGAGTGAGGCGAGGGTGATGGCCGCTT
>NZ_BMVY01000082.1 GCF_014650955.1 Streptomyces tauricus | reverse complement strand
CACAGCCAGATCCTCACACCACCCAAGCACCTGCACCCACAGAACTAACGAAAACCTCAGTAATACGCCGAAGTCAGTAATGATCGGCGCCAGAGCGGCTTCCCGCGCGTGGCACTCCGAATAGTAGTCACTCATGGTAGTCATTCAAATACTCTTAGGCGTTTGTCGAGGTTACTGTGTAGGAAAACCGGTGGCGATCGCCGGTTCGTGAAAGGAGCAGTCATGGAACAGATGCAGATCGTTGAGAACGAGGCGTACGAGGCGTACGAGGCGTACGAGACCCCCGAGGTGGTGGAGGTCGGCGAGTTCGGCGCCCTCACCCTCGGCAGTAACGGCTGGGGCATGGAGGCTTTCTTTCCCTTCGCAGCTTGAGGATCGGGTGCCGTCCGGGCTGCAGACAAAGCTCGCCCTGCGATAGGCACATGCCGTCCCGCCAGGAGACGGGTGATGGTGGCCGGGCCTTGCGCCCGGCCACCGCGCTGCGGAATCCGCTCCCTGCGACCTTGGGCGCTGGGAGGCCGGCAGAGCCGGTTGACGCATAGGGAGGATCCATTGATGGCGGGACGAGGTAGCACCGGTGCCGAGGAAAGAGCTGTGGTCGGGACGGTCGAAAGCGACAGCAATGGTGCGGGCTTCATTGTGCTTCCCGACGCGGACCGCGTCGCCGCGGCAGCGAATGAACTGCGTGCGAGTCCAGGCGCGCGTGTCCTAACCCATGCCTCGGGACGGCCATGGATTGTCGGCCACTGGCCACAGGGGGAAGTACGGGTCGTCGCCGCAGGGCGAACGCGACTGGCGGTGGCGGGGTTCTGCCCCGTGACCACGGCGGAACTGACGGAAGCCGCGACGCGGTTGACGGACGTTGCAAGCATCGACTGCCTGGCGTCCCTGTCGCGGGGCAGCGCGCATCTGATGGCCTCGGTCGCCGGCCAGGTCCGCCTGCAGGGCACCGCCTCCGGGGTGCGGGCGTTCTTCCATGCCCGCGTCGCCGGGGCCACCGTCGCAGCGGACCGCCCCGAAGCGCTCGCCGCAGTGACCGGAGCGGACATCGATGAAGACCTTGTGGCGTTGCGCCTCCTGTCCTTCGGTGTTCCGCACCCTCTGCGCGAACGACCGCTGTGGCAGGGCGTTCACCAGGTGCCGCCGGACCACGCTCTGCTGCTCGGAAGCGACGGCAAGCCCTCGACGGTGCGCTGGTGGACTCCCCCTACGGCCGCTCTGTCCCGGACACAGGGGGTATCGGCGGTGCGGCAAGCACTGTCCGACGCGGTCCACAGCCGGGTCGGCGCCGCTAACGACGTGGTCAGCACCGACCTGTCCGGCGGAATGGACTCCGGCACGCTGGCCCACCTCGCCGCTGGACAGGCCCGTCACCTGATCACCGTCCGCACCCCACAGCTTGACACAGCCGGAGACGACGCCCTGTGGGCAGCCCGGATTACAGCCCGCCTACCCCACACCCAGCACCTGACGTTGGACTACGAGCAGGCACCGACCATGTTCGCCGGGATGGACAGCGGCAAGGACATGGTCGTACCGGCCGAGCCTCCGTACTGGACCAGGGCCGGTGCACGGTTCGCCGATACCAGCGCGCGAGTGGCCGCCCTCGGCTCCCGCCTCCACCTGTGCGGCCACGGCGGCGACGAACTCTTTCACCTGCCGGCAGCCACCTTGCACAGCATGGTGCGGGCCCGGCCGTGGACCGGCATCCGCCACCTTTCCAGCCGACGCGCGCTCGCCCACTGGCCCTGGGGCGCGACCGTATCGGGACTGACCGACTCCCGCACCTTCCACGGCTGGCTGGAACACTGCTCGGCCGAACTGAGGAAACCTCCGCCCAGCATCTTCACCCCGGACCTCGGGTGGACCATGCCGATGCGGATGCCGCCCTGGGCCACGCCCCAGGCAGAACACGCCGTGAGGAACCTGCTCCTGCAGACCGCGCAATCACAGCCCCAGCCCCTGCAGGAAGGACGGGGAGCACACCGTGTGCTGGACTCCCTCCGCAACGCCGGGGCCATGGTCCGCTACGCGTCCTGGGTGATGGCCGCCCACGGGGCACAACTGGCCGCCCCCTACCTCGACGACCAGGTCATCACCGCCGCTCTCGCCGTCCGACCCCACGAACGCGCAACACCCCGCCAATACAAACCTCTGCTCGCCGAAGCGATGCGCGGCCTGGTACCCGACGACATCCTCGGACGCTCCACCAAGGGCGACTACACAACCGACGCCTTCGACGGCCTGCGCCGCCACAAGGCCACCCTCCTGCACCTGTTCGACGGATCTGAACTGTCCCGGATGGGCCTCATCGAGGACACCGCCGTACAGAACATGCTGCGCACCGTCCACACCACCGGGCAGTCACTGTTGGCCTTGGAACCCACCCTGGCGTGCGAACTGTGGCTGCGAAGCCTCTCCCGCCCCAGGAAGCACCCTGCCACCACCGCTGGAGAACGATGACCCTCGCCCTCACATCTGACGTGACCGCCACCCCCACTGAGCACGGAACCGTCCTGCTCGACCAACGCAACGGACGCTACTTCCAGCTCAACGCCTCCGCGACGCTGGCCCTGACAACCCTCCTCAACGGCGCCGACCATCAACACACCGCCGATGTCCTGCACCGGCATTACGACATCACCCACGACCGCGCCCACGCGGATGTGGCCACGCTCATCGACACCCTGCGAACCCGAAAGCTCGTCACCGCATGAGCGCCCCCATGACCCTGCAGAGCGGTCAGACCCCGCCCCTGCGCTGGCGCCTGCCCGCCCTGCTCGCAGTTGCCATCGCCCGCCCGCTCAGCGCACTGCCGCCCCGACGCATCCACGCCGCACTGCGCCTGGCGCGAACCGGCGCCGCACCGGCCGCCGCAGGGCGCACCCTCAGCGCACGCAACGCCGTCGTAGCCGTCAGCACCCGCTGCGCCGGACAGGGCTGCCTCCAACGGTCCCTGGCCACAGCACTGCTGTGCCGCATGACAGGCATGTGGCCCACCTGGTGCACCGGCGTACGCACCGCGCCCTTCCAGGCCCATGCCTGGGTCGAAGCAGAAGGCATGCCCATCGGCGAACCCCACCCGCCCGGCTACTACGCCCCCACGCTGACCGTCCCCCCGCCACACCGGACGGAACTTGTTGCTTGACCGCGCCATAAACGTGCGGAGGTCACCAAGTACGTCCGCTTCTACCGGCGCACCGTCAAAACTGCCGGCGCCCGCCGCGAGATACCGCTGTGGACCACTGTGGACCGCGGCGCGGGTGGCCACGCTGATCGGCAGGAAGTTCCACGCAGCCTGGCCAACCTCGCCGTCATGGCCCTCGACCGTCTGGAGGCACTTGTCCGCAACCGGCTCAAGCGCCTTCAGAACCGGGCTGAGATCCTCGACGGCTTTATCGCTGGGACTGGCCTCGCCCCACATCCCAACGTCACCCTGACAAGCCGAAGTCAGTAATTCGATGGCGCGCATCGAACGGTGCCCCCACGCTGGTCACCGTGGCAGAACCCCAGCACCAGATCCGCGCCTTTTACACCGCTTCCACGGTCACCGGGCCAGTTCAACCAGTCGATGCAACACCGGGTTGTTGTAGCGAGCGTAGTTGCTCTTCGAAGACTTCGGCGGGCGTCTTCCAACCAAGGATCTTGCGGGGCCGATTGTTGAGCGCGTATGCGACGGCTTCGAGGTCTTCGGCGGACCATCGGGACAGGTCTGTGCCTTTCGGGAAGTACTGCCGCAGCAGCCCGTTGGTGTTCTCGTTCGTCGGTCGCTGCCAGGGCGAGTGGGGATCTGCGAAGAACACCCGCGTTCCGCTCTCCATGGCGAACTGGGCGTGGCCGGAGAGCTCCTTCCCGCGGTCCCAAGTGAGGGTCTTGCGTAGTTGCTCGGGCAACTTGGTCATCGCTTCCATCAGGGCCGCGTTCATCGCGACGGCCCCATATCCGCCGAGCGACGGCCCGTTCTTGACGTACGGTTTCTCGCCCCAACCGTCCAGCCGGGGCAGGTGCACCAGGAGCGTGGAGCGGCTGCTGCGCTCGACGAGCGTGCCAATCGCGGACCTGCCCGTCCCAATGATCAGGTCGCCCTCCCAATGGCCCGGGACAGCACGGTCGTCGGCCTCGGCCGGGCGCTCGCTGAGAACGACGTCAGCGGTGACGTGGCCCTGCGGTTTGTTCCTGGCCCGCGCCCTGGGCTCCCGCAACGCACGGCCCGTGCGCAAGCACGTGACCAGCTCGCGCTTGAGTGTGCCTCGGCCCTCGATGAACAGCGACTGGTAAATCGCCTCATGGCTGATGCGCATGGACCCATCATCAGGGAAGTCGACCCGCAGTCGGCAGGCGATCTGCTCCGGGCTCCATGCCGTTGACCACCGCCTGTCCTGGCGATGGGGCTTGTTCAGACCCTTCCACGGCGGCGTCGCGGGACCTTCAACGATCGTGCCGTCGGGTCGGCGCACCTCACCGGCGAGCCGGTCCTGCACGTACTCACGCAAACGGGCGTTGTCCACGAGCTTGGCCGTCTTCGGTCGTTTCGCGGCCTGCTGCGCTTTCCACTGGGCCACCACGGCGCGATAGACCGGCTTACCGTTCCTGGTCGCGGCGTTGCGACGCAGCTCGCGAGAGATCGTTCCCGGGTCGCGGGCGATCGTGCGGGCGATCTCGCGCACGCCCTTGTCCTGGGCCTTGAGCAGGGCGATCTCCTCGCGTTCCGCGAACGACAGGTAGCGGCCCGAGGGCTCGTCCAGACTCAGCGGCGCCATCCCGCCAGCGTGTCGGAACCACCGAATCCCGACCGGCGCCGACACGCCGACCCCCTCAGCGGCCTGGACAGAAGTGACCCCCGATTCGATCAGACGCCAGAACTCGCGCTGAACAGCACGCGATGGCTCAGGCCGGCCAGGCGAGCGCATCGGCGGCCGCATCGCCCTGTCTGCGGCCCACTGCCGCCGCGCACCGGATGGTGCCTGAGGCATCTGCTTCCTCGGTCGTCCCACTGCACACCTCCGCGTTCAGAAGGTGTTGCGACGACCAGTTGAATCCGCCCCGTCTACCAGGCCTACGGGCCGGAGATCGGCCTTCCCGCGGCCCGGGACGGTCGCTTCCCGGCAGCCTGGCAGCGGGACCGGATGACATGGATCAAGCCCTCCTTCCTCTGGATGATGTACCGCTGCGGATGGGGCTCCAAGGACGGCCAGGAAACTGTCCTCGCCATCGAGATCACCCGCGAAGGCTTCGAATGGGCACTGGAACACGCCTGCCTGGCCCACTACGAGCGCGGCCTGCATCCTGACCGCGCAACCTGGAAACGCCAGTTGAAGCGCTCTCCAGCTCGAGTCCAGTGGGACCCGGAACGTGACCTACACCTGCAACCGCTTCCTCACCGGTCGCTACAGCTCGGTCTCACAGGAGAAGCCGCACACCGCTACGCGGACGAATGGACGGTCTCCATCACCGACATCACCACACTTGCGCACACGATTCACGACCAGGTACGGGACGGGGACCTGACTGCAGCACGACGTCTCCTACCTGCGGAGCATTCCTACCCAGCGCCCGAAGGAGGCTTGGGCCACTTGCACCGGTGACCAGATCCGCCGCTTGAGATGGCTTCTAAATCCGATGACCGATGAGACTCCTGTTATGACTCACCGCTCACGCGTCCAGCAGCGCGTAGCCGAGACAGAGGTGTAGCTGGTCAGGTCGGCACTCGCCGTCACCCGCCAACGCTGGGCGGCCGAGCAGCAGCCCAACCCCCGCCGGTCCCGCCTTGTTCTGGTCCTTCATCGGTCTCAGCTTCGGCATGATCGCGCTGGGCGGGTCTGTAAAGCGAGCGGTGTAACTGGGGTTGGTTTGCCTAGAGTTGGCTTGCGGTGAGG
>NZ_BMVY01000081.1 GCF_014650955.1 Streptomyces tauricus | reverse complement strand
GGTGTCAGTCACTTGATGTCTCTTCCATGATCATCAATTACACCGGTGAGCGTACAGACCCGTCAACTGCCCCGCGGGCCCGCATGGTCAGGGAGGAGTACCGCTCTTGGCCCATGTAGGGGTCGAGGTGCAGCGTGAGAGACGTTGTGGCGCTGGTCAGGGAGGCGATACCGAAGGGGTGCGCGCACAGACTCGGGGAGGTGTCCAGTTGCTCGAGGACGAAACTCTCCAGCCCTGCCTGCGCCCGCGAGGCCGCGGGCGCCTGTGCCCGTCGTACGCGGCTGACACCGGCCATGGCGGGTCGCGCATGACCTCACTTGCAGGGCGACCCTCGCCTGATGCGGCGTCAACTTGAGACGTGGCACGACTGACAAAGTTCCCTGCACGGACGACAAAGTCCGCAGCCCACGACGACCCTAAGGTTCGTGGGCGAGGTCAGAAAAGGTAGCTGTTCAGCAGGCGTGGCACGCATAGATCAGGCTCCATGTTGAAAGGAACCAGTAGGCATGCGCAAGCCAGGTAAAAGCAAGGCACTTCTCGCGACAGGGGCCATGATGGCGGCACTGTTCGGAGGAGTGATCACCGCTGCCCCCGCCCACGCAGCAGACCCGGTGTGCAACGGATCCGACACAAATACAGACACGCAGGGCATGAAATGGGTGTTGCCGGTCCACGTCACCGCGCCCTTCACATCCAACTGCTACCTGCAGTACGGGAACAGCGGCCCCGGGGTCAGAGCCCTGCAGAAGAACATGAACAGCTGCTACGGCAAGAGTCTCGTACTTGACAGCAGCTTCGGGCAGGCCACCGAGGATGCTCTGGAGGACGTTCAGGGCAGGATCGGCGCGAGGATAGACGGCGAGTACGGCCGCGAGACCATGCTCAAGATGAAGTGGGCCCGCTACCACCCCGAAACCGGCGCGCGGGTCGACTGTAAATATCTGCCATGACCCAGGCTTGTCCTGTCGTCTTTGCGCGGGCCAACCCCGGTCATTCGTAGGATCGGTGAGCCCGAGGGCTCCGGGTATGGCAGTGAGTGTGTCGCCATTTGATGGGGCCGGGTCGTACGGTGCCGAAGGCCCGCTCGTGCTGCACGGGCCCGAGGACCTCCTGGCGCTCGACTACGTGATCGAGTACGGCGACTGGCGCCTGCACGCCGTCCTGGAGAGCCACGACCTGATGCCTCCGAAGGATTTTGCGGCGGTCCCGGCCCCGGTCATGGCACGCAGCGCCCCGCTGTGTGCCATGACGCGGACCGGGACACGGGAGGACCTCGCCGCGAGCCCGGCGGCGTGCGGAGCACCCGAAAGCTCTCCGTAAAACCTCTGCGAAGCCACTGCGAGCAGAGGGCTCAGTGCACCAGGCCCTCCACCGGGGCGCGTGTATGAGATCAACGGAGGTTCTGACCCGTCGCAGTGAAGGTTGAGCGATGTTGCGCTGGGCTTTGACGCCCTATTTGGTTTCGCTCGGCTGCTCGGCAGAGCGGGAGCGTCGATGGGCTACCGCGTCGCGATGAACGAGTTCCTCGCGGGCGGCGGCGTCGGCTTCGCGGCCCTCGGCTAGGGCACGAACAAGCTGGTCGGCGCTTCGACCTGGACTTTTCCAACGCCTACCTGGCGGCCCACTCCACGGCCGCCCCACCGCTGACTCCGCCGGCGACGGGCCGGATCCCGATCATCCAGTAACTCCCCCTGGACGAAGGGGCGGTGGGCCTGCGGGCTTGCCGCCCTTTTCTCATCGGCTCCCGCACGGGTCGGCCGATCTGATCCTGCCGACGGGCCAGATCCAGCCCATAGGGTAGGCAGCTGATAGCTGGACGCGCCCCCTTATCAGCCCTTGAGGAGCCCGCCGAGTGAGCAAGGTACTGAGTATGAACAGCGTCGGGGGAAGGGGCCAGGACCCGGGGAAGGTCAGGGATTCGATCGACTTCACCGACGGTTCGGGGCCGGCCCGCGTGGTCGCGTACCCGGAGCGCGAGCTGCCGCCGGGCGGCATACCCGCCTATCTCGCGGCCCGCAAGCGCGGCGCCCGCGCCTTCGTATTGTGGGCCGACGCGCACCGCCGGGAGCGGGTGGCCACGGTGGTGACCCAGTCCGCCGCCGGCGGTGTCGCCAGCTTCCAGGTCCTCGGCGCGCACGGCGAGCACATCGGCACGATCGTGCGCGAGAAGACGTTCCGAGGCAGGGGCCTTCGTACGCGCTGGACCGTGACCCCACCAGGCGGCCCCGATGCGGTGGGCTACAAGGGCCGGATCGTGTGGTGGTTCGTGTGGTGGCTGTGTCTGCCCCTGATGGTGCTGATCGTCCTCGTCTCCGTCTTCGACAGCTCCCCGGGCGTGGGCGGTGCCGCGCGCGGCCCCCGGCGCATCCGATGGCGTGCGGGCGGCAGGATGCCCCTGGAGTTCAGGTCCGGCGGCGACAAGCTGCATCTGCACGAACCGGACCTGGACTGGCGGCTCGGGGCCGCGCTGGTCGCCCTGGTGCGCAGCTTCAGTGCCGTCAGGTGGGACGCCATGAAGAAGTGAAGGATGGTGTTCCGGGGCCGCGCACAGTAGAACTGGTCCCATGTCCGACCAGCAGCCTCCCTCCCACTGGCCCCGGCCGCCCGGCGTGTACGCGCCACCGCAGGCCCGTGAGGTCACCGCTTCCTACCGGCGGTGGGCGGGCGTTCTCACCTGGACCGCCGTCGTCGTCGCCGCCCTCATGGCGGTCGCGCTCGTGGTGAGCATCGTCTTCCTCGTATGGGCGGACCAGGACACGCGGAACGCCGCCTACGGCTACCTCGCGCTCGTTCTCTGGGTCGGGATCGCCGCAGGGGTCCCGGTCCTGATCGCGGTCGCGGTCCCCGCCCGAGACATGAGGCGTCGGGTGCGGCAGCACAGCCGGGAGGGGAACGCGCCTTCGTAGGACGCCGCAGGGTGTGCAGGCCGGGGCCGGTGCTCCCGGACCTCCCGGTCAGACGGCGGTTCGCGTGACCGCGGTTCGGCGCCCTCCCACCACAGAGCCTTCTCCCGCGCGTGCTCCGGAAGCGCCTCCGGCAGCGACACCGGCGGCAGCGGCAACTGCACGGAACTGCCCATCACCTCGAAGTTCTCATCACCCAGCAGCACGGTCAGCGGGACGTCCCGCGGCGAGTCGCTTCCCTAGTTGGAGACTCAGACCACTCGCGATGTTGATGCCGCCCTGCAACAGAAGGAGGTGCTGGCCGAGCGGGATCGTCTGGATGCGCTGGAAGGCACAGGAGCCCAGCGCACGATCGTCCTCGGCGATCCCGCCGATGGCGAACATCAGATCCTCTCCATCCTGCTCAGCCACGGTGACCTCCGCTCGGGACGTTCAGCGTTACCGCTCTAGCGTGAGGACAGTCTTGGTGATTGACGTCATGCGGTTGGGGCTGCACATCGGGACTTGCGAAAGATCCGCCAGGACTTGAGCCTCGCGACACCTCGTTGGACGGGCGCTCGCGCTGCGGCCAGCGCCTGGTTGCGGACTTTTCCGTGGGGTGAGTTCCTGCAGGGGCCTGCGATCGATGCCGGTGGTCAGGCACGGGCCGGCGCCCTGGTAGGCGAGATCGGCCGGGATGGGGACGCCCTCGCGCTCAAAGATCCGGATGATCCGGTGGGTGCGGGCAGCGGTCAGGTCGTGGGTGTGGCCTGGTTGGGCGGGGCAGAGCCACAGCGGCTGGCCGCCGGGTTCGGTGACGACCTGCACGTTCACACCGTGGCGCCGGTGTTTGTGGGAGTAGTCGGCGCGGCCGTCGCCGCCCCGGTCGCACTCGGCGAAGGTGCCGTCCAGCAGGACGAACCGGAGTTCGTGCTCGCGCGGCAGTTTCAGCAGACCCGGTGCACGTTCGGCGAGCAGGGCGACAACCGCGCTGGTGTAGGCGTGGGCCGTGGACTCGCTGATCCCGAACCCGGCAGCGATCTTCGCGAGTGTGGTGTGCTCGCGCAGGTACACCAGTGCCACCATCGCGCGCTGAGACGGACGGAGCTTGCAGCGTCGCTCGCCCTCACAGGTGACGATCAGCATTCCGGTCCGGGAACACTCCGCCGCCAAGCCCTTAACCAGCGATGACCGCAGTTCTCAATCAGCAGCCGGAGCGTAGGTGCTGCTTCCTTGGGAACGGAGCGACGAGGATGACGGAACGTCATGAGCGGGTCTGGGTGGGCATCGACGCCGGCAAGGACCATCACTGGGCCATGCTCAGCACACCCGGCCACCGCAGTCGGAGCGGATCCTGAGACTCTGCGTCGGCGTCGGGCGAAGCTCGTAGCTGCGCCCCGCAGCACGGTAAGCGCTCACAAGCAGCGTGGCTTCCTCGCCTGCTTTCGTGCCGCTCGGCAGGTGCCTACTACGTTCTCAGTAGCGGTAACTGCCAACAGGCGTACGACGACAGGATGGCCCGCATCCGGAGAGGCTGGGCGGACCGACCAGCATCTACCGGGGGGACCTCCTGTCGTGGCCGTATTCCTTCACCAAGTGGGCCGTCTGGCCTTTCGACGACGCTGGTACGTCACTCTGATCTGGGCGGCCGTCCTGGCGCTGACCGGACTTGGTGCACTCAAGGCTCCGGCGGCGTCCGACAAAGGGCTCTCCATGCCAGGTATCGAGTCCCAGAAGGCGTTCGATCTGATGGAACGGAGTTTCCCCGGTGCCGCTGCCGACGGTGCGACCGCCCGGATCGTCTTCGTCGCGCAGCCCGGCGAGCAGATCACCGATCCTGGGAACAGACAGGCCGTCGAGAAGACCATGGCCTCCCTCGCCGGCGGCACGCAGGTCGCGAGCGTCTCCGATCCGTTCCAGTCGAAGACGCTGAGCAAGTACGGCCGGACCGCGTATGCGACCGTCACCTACGAGGTCGGGGCCAAGGAACTCACCGATGCCAGCAGGAACCGGCTGGAGGAGGCCGTTCACGATGCCCGGGACGGCGGGCTGACCGTCGAGGCCGGAGGAAAGGTCCTGGACGCGGGCGGTGGGCCGGGCGGTGCGGCCGAGCTGATCGGTGTCATGCTGGCCGCCGTCGTCCTGCTGGCCACCTTCGGCTCGCTCGCTGCGGCCGGGCTGCCGCTGCTGACTGCCCTGATCGGGGTCGGGGTCAGCCTGGCCGTGATCCTGGCCCTGGCCCATGCGCTGGACCTGTCCGCGACGACGAGTGTCCTGGCGATGATGCTGGGTCTCGCGGTCGGCATCGACTACGCCCTGTTCGTGGTCTCCCGTTACCGCGAGGAGCGAGCCCGGGGCCGTACGCCCGAGGAGGCGGTGGGGTTCGCGGCCGGCACGGCCGGGTCCGCGGTGGTGTTCGCCGGGTCGACCGTGGTCATCGCGCTGGCCGGACTCGCGGTGGTCGGTGTCCCGATGCTCACCAAGATGGGGCTGGCCGCGGCCGGCGCGGTCACCGTCGCCGTGCTGATCGCCCTGACACTGGTCCCGGCGCTGCTCGGCTTCTGGCCCAACGCCGTGCTCACCCGGCGGGACCGCAAGGGCGGACGGATCGGAGAGCAGGGCACCCGGAACAACTGGGGCACCCGCTGGGCGCGCTTCGTGCTGCGGCGTCCGCTGCCCGTACTGTTGCTGGGTGTGACGGGGTTGGGTGCTCTCGTCCTGCCGGCCATGGACCTGCGGCTCGGCAATCCCGGGGACGAAGCCAAACCGGCCTCCACCACCGAGCGCCGGGCGTACGATGCGCTGGCCGAAGCCTTCGGGCCCGGCTTCAACGGACCTCTGACCATCGTCGTGGACGCCCGGAACTCCACCGGCGCGAAAAGCGCCGTCCGGTCCGTCGCACAGCGGATCGGTGACACCAAGGGGGTCGTCTCCGTCTCTTCGCCCCGCTTCGACGCGACGGGGGACACGGCCGTCTTCCAGGCCGTGCCGTCCACGGCGCCGACCGACGAGAAGACCAAGAGCTTGGTCGCGTCCATCCGGGACGACCGGCCCACGATCGAGTCCCGGACCGGGGCGACCTTCGCCGTCACGGGCACCACCGCCCTCGACATCGACGTCGCCAAGAAAGTGCGGTCGGCCCTGGTCCCCTACCTGATTGTCGTTCTGGGCCTCGCGGTCGTACTGCTGCTGCTCGTCTTCCGGTCCCTGCTCGTCCCGCTGAAGGCGGCACTCGGATACCTGCTGTCGGTCCTGGCCTCCCTGGGTGCGGTCGTCCTGGTCTTCCAGCAGGGCCACGGCGCCGACCTCATGGGGGTGGAGCAGACCGGCCCGATCATGAGCCTGATGCCGATCTTCCTGGTGGGTATCGTCTTCGGCCTGGCCATGGACTACGAGGTCTTCCTGGTCTCCCGGATGCGCGAGGCGTACGTCCACGGGGAGTCGCCCGCCCAGGCGGTGAC
>NZ_BMVY01000080.1 GCF_014650955.1 Streptomyces tauricus | reverse complement strand
CACCGCCCACAGCACCGGCTGGACGACATCCACCCGCTCCAGCGGCCCACCGTCACCGCGCAGCACCTCCAGCAGATCCCACTCCACGAACGGACCCAGAGCCCGCCCGCACTCCTCCAGGCGCGCGGCGAACACCGGTGAGGAATCCAGGAGTTCGACGGCCATACCGACCCACTGCGAACCCTGCCCCGGGAAGACGAACACGGGCGCGGCGCCACGGCGGCCGGAGCCGTGCAGCACGCCGGGGTGCCCGCCACCGGTGGCCAGAGCGTCCAGTCCGTCCAGCGCGGTCGCCCGGTCCGCCGCGAGGACGACCGCGCGATGGTCGAACGTCGTCCTCGACGTGGCCAGCGAGAGCCCCACATCGGCGATGTCGACGGTCTCGTCCGCCCGGACGAAGGCGGCCAGCCGCTCGGCCTGGGCGCGTACGGCCTCGGCGTTCCGGCCCGTGACCACCCAGGGGAAGATCCCGGTCCGTGGCCGCTCGACGGATCCGGAGGGGTCAGCGGATCCGGAGAGATCGGCGGATGCGGAAGGGCCGGCCGGTCCGGAAGGGTTGACGTGCCCGGAAAGGTCGGCCTGCCCGGAAGGGGCGGCGGGCCCGGAGCGGGCGTCCGTCCCGTTCGGCGCGGGGGGCTGTTCCAGGATCACGTGGGCGTTGGTGCCGCTGATGCCGAAGGAGGAGACGGCCGACCGGCGCGGACGGCCGTTCCGCGGCCACTCCCGGGCCTCCGTCAGCAGTTCCACCCGCCCCGCCGACCAGTCGACGTGCGGGGTCGGCTCGTCCACGTGCAGCGTCCTGGGCAGCGTGCCGTGCCGCATCGCCTGCACCATCTTGATGATCCCCGCGACACCGGCGGCGGCCTGCGTGTGGCCCATGTTCGACTTGATGGACCCGAGCCACAGCGGCGGGCTGTCCTGCGGACGGTCCTGCCCGTACGTGGCCAGCAGTGCCTGCGCCTCGATGGGGTCGCCGAGCCGGGTACCGGTGCCGTGCGCCTCCACCGCGTCCACGTCCGCCGTGCCCAGGCCAGCGTTGGCGAGCGCCTGCCGGATGACGCGGCGCTGGGACGGACCGTTCGGGGCCGTCAGCCCGTTGGACGCGCCGTCCTGGTTGGTCGCGGTGCCCCGGACGATCGCGAGCACGGGGTGACCGTTGGCGCGGGCGTCCGAAAGACGCTCCACGAGGAGCATGCCGACGCCCTCGCCCCAGCCGGTGCCGTCGGCGGACGCGGCGAAGGACTTGCTCCGGCCGTCGGCGGCGAGTCCGCGCTGGCGGCTGAACTCCACGAACGTCCCCGAGGTCGCCATCACCGTCACGCCGCCCGCGAGCGCGAGGGTGCACTCACCGGTCCGCAGCGCCTGCGCGGCCAGGTGCAACGCCACCAGGGACGACGAGCACGCCGTGTCCACGGTGACCGCCGGACCCTCAAGACCGAGCGTGTAGGAGACCCGCCCGGAGGCGACACTGCCGCCGCTGGCCCCGCCTCCGTAGTCGTGGTACATCACTCCGGCGAACACCCCGGTCGCGCTGCCGCGCAGGGAGCCCGGGGCGATCCCGGCGCTCTCGAACGCCTCCCACGAGGTCTCCAGCAGCAGCCGGTGCTGCGGGTCGGTCTCCAGTGCCTCGCGCGGTGAGATCCCGAAGAACTCGGCGTCGAAGTCGGCCGCGTCGTAGAGGAAGCCGCCTTCACGCGCGATGCACTTGCCCGGCTTCCCGGGCTCGGGGTCGTAGAGGCCGTCGACGTCCCAGCCCCGGTCGCGGGGGAACTCCGCCACCGCGTCCACGCCGTCGGCGACGAGCCGCCACAGGTCGTCGGGGGACGTGACCCCGCCGGGGAACCGGCAGGCCATGCCCACGATCGCGATCGGTTCGTCGACGCGCGCCTGGGCCCGTACCGGCGCCGCGGTCTCGCCCGCGCCGAGGAGTTCGCCCATGATGTGCCGGGCGACCGCGTCGGAGCTGGGGTGGTCGAAGACGAGGGTGGCGGGCAGCCGCAGGCCGGTGGCGGCGCCGAGAAGGTTGCGCAGTTCCACCGCCGACAGGGAGCTGAACCCGAGCTCGGTGAACGCGCGCGCGGGCTCGATGGAGCGGGCGTCCTCGTGGCCGAGGACCGCGGCGACGTGCGTACGTACCAGGTCGAGCAGCGCGCGGTCGCGTTCCGCCTCGGGCAACGCGTCCAGCCGGCGCCGCAGTGACGCCGCGCCACCGGAGCGGGCCGCCCGGCGGGCGGGCGGTTTGACCAGGCCGTGCAGGACGGCCGGGACGGCGCCGGAGGCCGCGAACGACCGCAGGACGCCGAGGTCGAGCCGGACGGGTACGAGTTCCGCCGTGCCGGCGGACAGCGCCCGGTCGAACAGCGCGAGCCCTTCGGTGACCGTGAGGGGCGGCATCCCGGAGCGCCGCAGCCGCTCGGTGTCGGCGTCGGCGAGAGTGCCCGCCATGCCCTCCGCCGAGGCCCATGGGCCCCACGCCAGCGAGACCGAGGGAAGACCGAGCGCGTGGCGGTGTGCGGCGAGGGCGTCCTGGAATGCGTTGGCCATCGCGTAGCCGGCCTGTCCGGCGCCGCCCAGCGTGCCCGCGACGGAGGAGAACAGCACGAACGCCGACAGATCCATGTCCCGGGTCAACTCGTGCAGGTGCCAGGCCGCGTCGGCCTTCGGCTCGAGAACGGTGTCCAGCCGGTCGGGCGTGAGAGCGGTCAGGATTCCGTCGTCCAGCACACCGGCCGTGTGCACGATGCCCGTCAGCGGGTGCTCGATCCCGGCGAGGAGTGCGGCTACGGCGTCCCGGTCGCCCACGTCACAGGCGGCGACCGTGACCTCGGCACCGAGCCCGGCCAGCTCCGTACGAAGCTCGGGGGCGCCGGGCGCGCCGATCCCCCGGCGGCTGGTCAACAGCAGGCGCCGTACGCCGTGTTCGCGCACCAGGTGCCGGGCCACCAGCGAACCGAGGCCGCCCGTACCGCCGGTGATCAGTACGGTTCCGGCCGGGTCGAAGGAGACAGTGTCCGTACCGCCGGCCGCCCTGACGAGCCGGGGGACCCGCACCTCGGCGCCGCGCACGGCCAGTTCGGGCTCGCCACGGACCGCGAGGGCGGGCAGTGCGGGGACCGTGTGACCGAGTACGCGCTGCTCGCGCTCCTGCGGGCCGCTCTCGCCCGCCTCCTCTCCCTCATCCGCTACTGCTTCCAGGTCCACGAGGACGAAGCGGTCGGGGTGTTCCGTCCGGGCGGTGCGGATCAGGCCGCGTACGGCGGCTGCCGCGAGATCGCCCGGACGCTCGCCGTCGGCGGTGACGGCCGCTCCCCGGGTGACCACCACCAGCCGGGCCTCCTCCAGCCGTTCGTCGGCCAGCCACTCCTGGACGACGCGCAACGTCTCGTGCGCGACCTCCCGCACGCCCGCCGGGACGTCGTCGGTGCCCGACGGGCAGGCCCATACGACGACGTCCGGAACCGGCTCCTGCGCGAGCGCGGCCAGGTCGGCGTACGCCGGGACGTCCTGGGGCAGGCCGCAGCGGTCTGTTCCCAGCACCGCCACGCTCGGCGCGGCCGGGGGCTCGCCGATCGGGCCGGCCGCCAGGGCCGACCAGGCGACGGTGAACAGCGAGTCGTCCGGGCCGTCCGGGACGGCGAGTTGACCGGGGGTCACCGGCCGCGACACCAGGGAGTCCACCGACAGGACCGCCTGTCCGGTCTCGTCGGCCACCAGCAGGCTCACCCCGGCGGCGCCGGTACGGCGGACACGGACGCGTGCGACGGGTGCTCCGGCGGCGTGCAGCCGGACCCCGCTCCACTCGAAGGGCAGGACGACCCCGCCGCCCTCGTGGTCTTCCCCGGCGCCCTCCCCATCGCCTTGCCCGTCGAGGAGGATCGCGTGCATCGCGGCGTCCAGGAGGGCCGGGTGGATGCCGTACTCGGCGGCCTCGGCCCGGTCGTGCTCGGGCAGCGCGACCTCGGCGAACAGTTCGTCGCCGCGCCGCCAGGCGGCACGCAACCCCTGGAACGCCGGGCCGTAGCCGAACCCGCGGTCGGCAAGGGTCTCGTAGACGCCGGCCAGATCCAGGACGGCAGCGTCCTCGGGAGGCCAGATCGCCAGGTCTTCCTCGAACGGCGCACCGCCCGAGAATCCGCCCGGGGAACCATCCGAAGAGCCGCTCGCGGACAGGAGCCCGCTCGCGTGCCGCGTCCACGGCAGGTCGGGCGAGGCGTCGTCGGAGTGGGCGTAGACGCCGACGCGGCGGGCGCCGTCGTCGTCGAGAGCGCCGACCATGACCTGGACGTCGACGCCGCCGTGCTCCGGCAGCACGAGCGGCGCTTCCAGGGTGAGCTGCCGCAGTACGTCGCAACCGACTTGGTCCCCAGCCCGTACGGCCAGTTCCACGAAGGCGGTGCCCGGCAGCAGGAGCGCGCCGAACACCTCGTGGTCGGCCAGCCACGGCCGGTTGCCGGTCGACACCCGGCCGGTCAGCACCACGCCGTCGTTCTCCGGGGACGCCACGGCGGCACGCAGGAACGGGTGCTCGGCGGCGGTCTGACCGAGCCCCGACACATCACCCGCGGCCGTGGGGGTGTCGAGCCAGTAGTCCTGCCGTTGGAAGGCGTACGTGGGCAACTCGACCCTGCGTGCGCCACGTCCGGCGAACACGGCCTGCCAGTCCACCGGGACCCCGTGCGCATGGATCAGACCGATGGCCGCCCTCAGCTCCCGCTCCTCGGACCGGTCCCGGCGAAGCACCGGCACGACGACCTCCACGGCTTTGCCCGTGGCCTGGTCCGCGTCCCCTTCCACGGCCTCGTCCGTGGCCTGCCCTCGGACCAAGGCGGACAGGACTCCGTCGGGACCCAGCTCGACGAAGCGGGTCACGCCGGCGGAGCGGAGGTGCGCGACCCCGTCGGCGAACCGGACCGCCTCACGGACGTGCCGGACCCAGTAGTCGGCCGAGTCCAGGCCTTCAGCCGGTCCGCCGGTCACGTTCGAGACGACCGGGATGGCGGGCGCGTTGTAGGTGATGCCCTCGGCGACCTCGCGGAAGGCGTCGAGCATCGGGTCCATGAGCGGGGAATGGAAGGCGTGCGAGACCCGCAGCCGGTTCGTCTTCCGACCCAGTGCGGCGAAGTGGGCTTCGACAGCGGCGACTTGGGCGTCCGCGCCGCTGACCACGACCGAGGTCGCACCGTTGACCGCCGCGATCGCCACCGCCGCGTCGTCCAGCAGCGGAGCGACCTCCTCCTCGCTCGCCTGGATCGCGACCATCGCCCCACCCGAGGGCAACGCCTGCATCAACCGGCCGCGCGCCGTCACCAACTTGGCCGCGTCACCGAGCGAGAACACCCCCGCCACATGCGCCGCCGCCAACTCACCGATCGAATGACCCGCCAGGAAGTCAGCCCGTACGCCCCATGATTCGAGGAGCCGGAACAACGCCACCTCGACCGCGAACAGACCGGCCTGCGTGAACACCGTCTGCCCCAGCAACTCCGGCTCGGACCACATCACCTCGCGCACCGGCCGGTCGAGATGCTGGTCCAGGGCCGCACACACCTCGTCGAGCGCTGCCGCGAACACCGGGAAGGCCTCGTACAACTCCCGGCCCATACCAACCCGTTGCGCACCCTGCCCCGAGAACAGGAACGCCGTCAGTCCCGCCGTGACCGCACCACGCACGACGCCCGAACGCGGCTCGTCCAGCGCGATCGCGGCCAGCCCGCGAAGTCCGGAGGCCCGGTCGTCGGCCACCGCCACGGCACGGTGCTCCCACGCCGTACGCGAGGTCGCCAGCGACAACCCGACATCAAGGGGACGCAGTTCCGGCCGGGCCTCCACGTACGCGCGCAGTTTCTCCGCCTGTGCCCGGAGCGCGTCGGCCGACTTGCCCGAGAGGACCCACTCCACGGGGGCGGGCGCCGGGCCATCCTGGGCATCGGTGTCGGCGGGTTCGGGTGCCGCTTCGATGATGACGTGGGCGTTGGTGCCGCTGATCCCGAACGACGAGACTCCTGCCCGCCGCGGACGACCATCGGTCCGCGGCCACTCCCGGGACTCGGTCAGCAACTCCACCGCACCCGACGCCCAGTCCACCTCCGGCGTCGGAGCATCCACATGCAGCGTCCGGGGCAGGACCCCGTGATCCATGGCCTTGACCATCTTGATGATCCCCGCCACGCCCGCGGCTGCCTGCGTGTGCCCGATGTTCGACTTGATCGACCCCAGCCACAACGGCGGCCCGCCCTCCGGACGGTCCTGCCCGTACGTGGCCAGCAGCGCCTGCGCCTCGATCGGGTCGCCGAGTGTGGTGCCGGTGCCGTGCGCCTCCACCGCGTCCACATCGGCGGTACCGAGGCCCGCGGTGGCCAACGCCTGCCGAATGACCCGGCGTTGGGACGGACCGTTCGGCGCCGTCAGACCGTTCGACGCGCCGTCCTGATTCACCGCCGTACCCCGCACCACCGCCAACACCGGATGACCATTGCGCCGCGCGTCCGACAACCGCTCCACCAGCAGCATCCCCGCGCCCTCACCCCACGAGGTGCCATCGGCCCCGGCCGCGAACGACTTCGCCCGCCCGTCCGGAGCCAGACCCCGTTGACGGCTGAACTCGATGAACGTCTCCGGCGTCGCCATCACCGCGACCCCACCCGCCAACGCCAGCGCACACTCCCCCGACCGCAACGCCTGCACCGCAAGATGCAACGCCACCAGTGAGGAGGAGCAGGCGGTGTCGACGGTGACCGCCGGGCCCTCAAGCCCGAGCGT
>NZ_BMVY01000079.1 GCF_014650955.1 Streptomyces tauricus | reverse complement strand
CCGCGGTCCTGGCCCTGCTCGGCCACAAGGCCTGGTGGCTGCCGGGCTGGCTCGACCGGCTGTTGCCCCGCGTCGACGTGGAGGGCCAGGCGCTCGACCGGTGGTCCGGTGTGGGGGACCCGCAGTCGATCGGGTCGACGGCCGCACGGGAGGTGTCCCGCACCTGACACCACTGCTTCTTTACCGCCGGGGCCTCCCTGTATTGGATGAAACGGGGCGGCCCCGGCCATCCGTGGGAGACAGCGACGTATGCAGAGCAGCGACCGGAGAATGGTATGAGAACCGGCCCTGAGGGTTACACCGACCGTTTCGAGCGGTACGCCGACCGCCATCCCCGCGTCGTCGACGCGGTCATCGTGCTGGTGCTGATGGCCTGCGCGGTCGTGGGCAGTGGTCTCACCAGGCCCGGCGCCGCCCCGCCCCAGCGTGATGCCACCGTCCTGGTCGTCATGGGGGCCTCATGTCTCGCGCTGTTCGCACACCGAAGCCGTCCGCGGACCGTCACTGTCGTCAACGCGGTGTGCATCGTGGCCGTCACCGCGCTGGAGTACGTACTGACCCCTCTGCTGCTGGCTCCCGTCATGGCGGCGCTGTACTGGTTGACCACACACACCGGACTCAGGACCGCGCGCTTGTACAGCCTCACCACGGCAGCAGCTCTGATGACCACGTCAGCGGTCTTCGACCCCACGTACCCTTCCTCCCCCGTGCCACGGTCTATCGGCTACTGCTTCTGGCTGTTGCTGCCGCTCGCCGCCGGCAGCATGACCAGACTGCGGCGCGCCTACGTGGCGTCCGTACGGGCGCGCGCCGAACACGCCGAGCGGACCCGGGAGGAGGAGGCACGGCTGCGGGCCACCGAGGAACGCATGCGCATCGCCCGCGAGCTGCACGATGTCGTCGCCCACCACCTGGCCCTCGCCAACGCCCAGGCGGGCACAGCAGCCCATTTCGCGCTCACCGATCCGCAACGGACGAAGAAGATCCTCACCAGCCTGACCGACACCACGTCTTCCGCACTGCGTGACCTGAAAACCACGCTGGGACTGCTGCGCCACGACAGCATCCCGGCCTCGGGACCGCTGGAGCCCTCCCCTGGCCTCGCCCACCTGCCTCAGTTGGTTTCGGCATGTGCCGCTGCAGGACTCACCGTCACGGTCACCACGACGGGCGAAGCGCGTGCTCTCACCTCTGTAGTGGACCTGACCGCGTTCCGGATCGTTCAGGAGGCACTCACCAACGCCACCAAGCACGCCGCCGCGGACTCGGCCGACGTGCATCTCACCTATGAGGACTGTCGCTTGCTGATCACGATCACCAACGGTGCGCCGTCCGGCACCACCGGCGCAGCCGCGGCAGCGCCAGGCCCGGGTTTCGGCATCATGGGCATGCGCGAACGAGCCCTCACCGCCGGCGGTGAATTCCGCGCGGGACCGCGACCGGGAGGCGGTTTCGAAGTGGCGACCAGTCTGCCGCTCCGGCCCACTGCGACCAAGGCATCCTCGAAGACCGCAGACGATCCGGCAGGAGAAGCATGACCACCAGGGTGTTGCTCGCAGACGACCAGACCCTGCTGCGGGCCACCTTCCGCATGCTGATCGATTCCTGCGACGACATGACGGTGGTCGGCGAGGCCTCCGACGGCGCGGAGGCGGTGGAGCTGGCCCGCGTCCACCACCCCGACATCGTTCTCATGGACATCCGCATGCCGGGCACGGACGGTCTCGCCGCTACGTCGGCCATCTGCGCGGACCCGGACCTGACCGCTACCCGCGTTCTCATCCTGACCACGTTCGAGACCGAGGACTACGTCGCCCAGGCGCTGCGCGCGGGAGCCAGCGGCTTCCTGGGCAAAGACGTCACCACCGACACCCTGCTGGCGGGGGTGAGGACCGTGGCGTCCGGTGAAGCTCTCCTGTCCCCAACCGCCACCCGTACCCTCATCGCCACCTTCCTCATGACACCCGACCCAGGGACCCAGCTCGCATCCCCAGGACACCTGGCGGAACTCACCGCTCGCGAACGTGAAACGATGGCCATGGCCGCCGAGGGGAAGTCGAACACCGAAATTGCGGAAGCGCTCACGCTCAGCCCACTGACCGTACGCACCCACATCTACCGCGCGATGGCGAAACTGGGTGCCCGCGACCGCGCCCAACTGGTTGTCATCGCCTATCAGACGGGCTTGGCGCAGGTGACTCCGCCACCACGGTAGCCGCGCACGGGCCACGGATCGGGAAGCGCGTTCACGCGTAGGTGACGCGGTGGGCGCTGCCCCAGGGGCCGATCGAGCCGTAGCCCTCGCTGTCGATCGTGATTGCGTACCCGGTGCAATCGGCGTTCTCCCACAGCTCCACCCTGGCGGGGGCCCTGGTGCGGGCGGACCTGAGGGAGTCGTTCCAGCTGTCGCCGACGTAATAGCACGTCCCCGTGGTTCCAGAGAACAACTTGTCCCCGGTCGTTCAGCCCTTGGCCCCGTCAGCCGTAGTGGCACAACTCGCCAGTTCTCTGCGCCTGTTCGAGGCCAACATGCCGAGGTTGAGCCGACCTCCACCTCGGCCTGCTCCAACTCGCCTCCGGCATCATCTGCCTGAGACGCCCTCGAACCTAGTTCTGAAATGATCAGTCAGGGGGCAGGGGTGTTGCATCGGTCATCAGCGTGTACACCACCAGGCCCGTCCCTGGGTGGGCGTCGATGTTGAACGATGTGTACTGCATGGTTGTCTCTGATCCGTCGGGCATAAGGATGGTCTTCTTTCCCTCCCCCAGGTGTCCGACTTCGTTTCGTCGCCATATTTCGTCGAAATCCGGCGAGGTGGTGCGCAGGTCATGGATCAGCGTCTGCACCCGCGGGGAGCGTTCTTCCCAGCGGACCAGTTCGGAACGGAACGTCGCAACGGCCAGCTTCGCCTCGGTGGGCCAGTCCCGGATTCGCCTGCGGGACTCGGAATGCGTGAACAGGATGCGGAGCACGTTGCGTTCCGCGGCGGGCAGTGCCGCGTAATCCGTCAGAACGCGTGCTGCGGCGGCGTTCCATTCGAGGATGTCCCATGACGGGGACTTCAGATACGCAGGGCAGGGTTCCAGCGCGTCGAGCACCATACGCAGCTTGCGTCTCTCGGCAGAGCTCAGTTCCTGGTGGGAGGCGCCGATCGTGCCATAGGCGAGCAGGAAGGCGTGTTCCCGCTCCTTCGGCTTCAGTCGCAGAGCCTCGCAGATCGCTTCCAGGACATGGATCGACGGGCGTCCGCCCCGCCCTTGCTCCAGTCGCGAATACCACTCCACGCTGATGTTGGCGGTGACCGCGACCTCAGCTCTCCGCATTCCGGGCGTGCGTCGTGTGGACGACGCTCGCCCGGAATCCGGGGCGATCTGCAACCGCTCACGGCATGCGCGCAGGAACGTGCCCAGTTCGTCCGTATTCTCGTGCGTCAGGGCCGGTCTCCATTACAGCTGGTAGCTGGTTACAGTCGGGTCCTCATGTGCGCGTGCAGCCAGTCAAGTACGGGCTGCGGGCGGCGTTGGAACTCAAGATAACCGTCCCACCGTCGGCGTGTGTCCTCGACCCACTGCAGCTCCTTGTCGCCGGTATCGAGCATGGCAAACGCGGTCTCGATGTCGTGCGGCTCGGTCAGGGAGTCCTGGCGGACAGCGTACAAATAGGTGGGAACACTGACGTATTGCGCCCAGCTCGTATCGGGGCGAGCCGCGAAGGGGAGGGACGTTCCCAGCATGACGCGGTGATCCAGCTCGGGAAGGTGTTGTTTCCCGAGGCCGAGGATCTCCAGCAGGCGTCCCATGATGACCAGGTCGGAGACCGGCTGACAGGCGACGAGACAGCGGACTTCGTCAAAATCCTCCGGTGCTTGCCGCATGGCCGCGAACGTGGCGTTCGCACCGAGGCAGCGGCTGAAGAGGGCCACTCGCATCGACGCCGTGTCCGCCCGGGCGCGAAGGTATCGCAGGGAGCCCACCACATCACGCGCCTCGAACAGTCCGCTGGTCACCGCGCCCCCGTTGGCGGCACCGCTCAAGCCGAAGTTGCGCAGGTCGTACGTGAGTACGTTGTACCCGGCCTCGTGCAGGATGGCGTAGTCGGGCAGGAAATCGACTTCCATTCCATTGCCGCTGGGACCCCAGATCGACTGCCACGGCTCCAGGTGGGTCGGCTGACCGGCACGGCTGAAACCCATGGGATGGTTCAGGACGACGACGTCATCGCTGTCAGCCGGAATGAACCATCCTTCGAGGGGGACCCCGTCCAGGGACGGGAAGGTGACGCTCTCGTAGTCGAGGCCGACATGCGAGGGATCCCTCGTCACGGGGGAACGCAGCGGATTGACGAAGGAGCGGGCCACGTTGTCGAGGATCTCGTCAGCGTTCAGGCTGCTCATCGCTCGGCCCCTGCGGGGGTCAGGTCCTTCAAGGCCTTGTCGGTGGCGAAGTCGGTGGGCCATGAAACGTGATCGTGAATCATCAGCCATTCTCCCTCGATACGCTGGAAGCAGTTGGTCGTGCGCACCCACGAGTCCATGTGATGGCCGAACATGGTTCCGGCCAGCCGAACGGCGCATCGCGCGATCGCGAGGTCGGCCTGCGCATAGACACGAAGGTCGGCCAGTTCCAGCTCTATCGGGCCGTCGAACGCCTCGTAGAAGTTCACCCAGTTCTTCCGCCACATCTCGCCCCCTTCGAACTGGAAGGGGGGCATCAAGTCGAAAGCGGTGAAGCCCTCGGGCGCGTAGAACGCCATGATGGAGTCGACGTCCTTCGATTCGAAAGCTTCCTTCCAGTCCTGCATCCGCGTACGGATTTCCTCGTCGAGGGAGGAAAGGGCGGTGCTGTTGACCTTCATCGGATTTATCTCCTGTGTCGCGTCCCGTTGGATCTGCGTCCAGTCTCGGCCGGGGTAGGGATCAGAGCCAGTCCGAGATCATGGTGGTATGTGCAGTACCCCCCTGGCCGATGCCGTCGGACCGGCCCGACGGCATCGGCGTCGGCCGCGGGCGGCAGCTCAACGCGTGTACCGCGCCCCACTTCCTGAAGTCCATCGGCTTCGACATCGACGAGGGACAGTGGATGATCGACGGCACGCGATTGCTTGCCGTGTGACAACAAGGTCCCCGACATCCACTCAGCGGTTCGATCACCAGTTCTGCTCATGCCAGAAACCGAAACGCGAGTGCTTCGTGAAGCACTGCGAGGGCCCGGCGATTGTGGCCCGTGCCCACGGCCGAGGTCGCGGGGATCGTGGTTCAGGGCAGCTTTTTCAGCTGCTTGTACAGGGTCGGCATGTTGGCCTTGCCGGTCATCACGTAGTCGGCGTGCCGGCTGGTGATGGCCTGCGCGGTGTCGCTCTGCGTGTGCAGGGCATCGACCGTGATGACCGCCCCGGCCTGGTCGGTGAACGCTTTCAGCAGGTCCCGGACGGCAGGGATCTCATTGAGATCGTTTCATCTTGAATTCGCAGGTCGGGCCGCTGGTGTGGGTGGAGATTGACGTGCTCGTGCCGGTCTCGGACGTGATCACTAGCAGGTGATCGTCTGCCATGGGCCAGTTCGCGGGTTCCGGAGTCGTCCGCGTGAGGCGTCTCGTAGGTTCCGCAACGGGAGGGAGGCGTCTGGTGGACGTGTTGACGTGGACGATCGAGCGGCGGATGCGACTGACCGAGCGGGCCGAGCTGCTGCGCAAGGAACTGGCGGAAATTGACGCCGAGCTGGGCCGGCTGGAGGCGGCCGAGGTGGTGTTCGGGCAGTGGGCCGAGGCGACCGACGGGGACGGCGGCCATCGGACATCGTGGAGCCGGAGCCGGAGCCGGAGCCGGAGCATGTCGCGGCTGGGCCGGGTGCGGGCGGGATGCGGTTGGTGCCGGACCGCGTCGAGGGGATGGGGCTTCAGGCCCTGACCTCGGAGTATCAGCGGATCATGGAGATCGTGGCCGGGGCGGACGGTCCGGTGATGGCCAGGGACGTCGCGGTGGCACTGGGCCGGGAACTCACACCGGGCAAGGTCGAGCCGGTCCGCGGCCAGCTGCGCAAACCCGCCGACCGGGGCTGGCTGAAGCGGACCGGATCGGGGCGCTACCTGCCGCGCTGACCGGCGAGGGAGGCAGCGGACCGGCCGGTTCCTGCCATAACGCGAGGGCCCCCCGGAGGAGTTGGTTCGCGTGTGAAGACTCACCGCCCCGCCGAGGGCACTCGCGATGCTGTCTACCAGGTTCGGCTCCCGGTGTCGAAGCGGACCATCGAACTCGTCGCCGGCCTGATACGCGGGCGGCGCAAGCAGCTCAGCACCCGCTGGCGCAAGGTCACCCCGGGGACCCCAGGCGATCGTCGTGCTCGCCGTGCTCCGTCACGACCAGCGTCTGGCCGACATGGCCGGCGGCAACGAGGTCTCCGCCTCCACCGTGCGCCGCTGGGTCCTGGAAGTCCTCGGCCTGCTCGCTGCCCGGGCCCCGCGTCTGGACCGCGCACTGAAGAAGATCGCCCGCCGGGGCGGTGCGGTGGTCCTGCTGGACGGCACCCTCGTGCGCACCCGCCGCCGCACCGGAGCGGACAACCGCAAGAACTACAGCGGGAAACACAAGGCCCATGGCCTGCTCTTCCTCGCGCTGACCGACGAGAAGGGAAACCTGATCTGGATCTCCTCCGCCCGTCCTGGCCGGGCCAGCGAGATCACCGCCGCCCGCCACGACCACATCACCAGACATCTACGCGAGGTCGGCCTCGGCGCCCTGGCCGACCTCGGCTTCGTCGGCCTCGACGACGACCCCGACGATGCTCCGGTCATCATCACCGGCCGCAAGGCGACCCGCTCCCACCGCCTCACCAACGCCGAGAAGGAGGCGAACCGGCTGGTCAGCCGCGAACGCGCCGCCGTCGAGCACGGGTTCGCGAACCTGAAGAACTGGCGCATCCTGACCAAGATCCGCATGAGTGTCCATCACGCCACCACGCTGCTACGGGCCCTGCTCGTTCCGGCGAACTGCGAAGTCCAGCGGTGACAAACGACTACCCGGCGACGATCACTCTGCCTGCCAGCACGAG
>NZ_BMVY01000078.1 GCF_014650955.1 Streptomyces tauricus | reverse complement strand
GAATCGTCAAACCGGTCACGCCCAACCAGCGCACCTCAACAAGATCGTGTTACGAGCTCTTAGGTGGCCCGGCAGCGATACAGCGCAGGGGGCGGCTCAGACTGATTCGACCGCACGAGAAGATTTTCCGGATGTCCCTTGAAGCCTTATCACTCTCGCGTGGTATGGAAAATCGCTTCTTCAACCCCCCGAATAGACGAACCGCATCGCCAGAGGAGGGCGGCCCAGATGCCTCCCGATGAGCGATCCGGCAGTGCGGTGTCCGGCAGGCAGGAGCTCAAGCGCCGCCGGGCGCGTCCGTCTGTCCTTCGAGCAGCCGGGACAGACAACAGCGAGCGACAAGACACCTTGGGACACCTGTCCCGGCGCGTACGCCGCGAGAGACAACCTGCCCTGGGACGAACAGGGAACTGAACAACTTCACCCGGGACAGCGACAAGATGACGAAGGACGGGACAATGACGAAGGACGGGACATCAGTTCAGGCAGTTCGAACGAAACGAGCGGCGCTTCCTCTTTTTCGCCCTCAAATGAGGGCACGTTTTTGGAACTTCAGCTGGCCAGAGGGAGCGGTCGCAAAGGACTATGACTGCTGCCGAGTCACGTCATGATCGTGTGCGCTTCGTCGGCAGACCGGCCGTGCGAGGGTGGCGTGGCCGGTCTGCGAATGAGCGGTTACCGCATCAGTCACCAGGCGGGCAGGAGCCGAACAGGGCCGGATCGAATCCTGATAGCAGCACCTGCAGAGCCCGTTCCGCGGCGGGCTGCAAGACGTTGGGGTCCAGGCGCAGACAGACCTCGTGCAGGTCGGTCAGTTCGCGGACCTCGAAGCCATGTTGGAAGGTGCTGTCCGAGTAGGCCTGCGCCAGCCGTCGAAAGACCGGGTCACCGTGCTTCAGCAGTTCCACGGGCAGATCGTTGAAGACGTCCATCACGCGCGCGCAGGCCCACAGGGCCAGCGCGGCAACCTGGGCCGGATTCCGGCACAACTGCTCCAGCGAGTCCTCGCGGCAGTCGTCGCAGTCCTCCCGGGCCGCCCCGTACAGCCGGGCCATCACGATACCGTCCACGGCCAGGGCGCGGCCCTGGCCGTTCAGCCAGGCCGGGTCGTAGAGGGCTGGTTCGCCCAGCTCGCGGGCGATATCACGCTCACGTCTTACTCGCTCCCGTCGGACAGAACACACGTGTACCCCTCCGAGCGTCCCCGCCCTGTGCGCTCCGCAACGGCGCCGACCGCAACCAACTGGAAGACGACGGCAATCCGTCATTTCAGACCAGAGTGAGAACGGAAACCGACCGCGTCTGATCACAGTGCTGCCCATCCACCCACACGCACGGGACGGCGCCCGCTACCGATGGCGTGCAGGTCCGTATCTGGACAGGCCGACCTCGGCCCACAGGCGCCCGGAACCGTACAGATGATCAAGGTTGCGCTCTCAGGTACCCGACCACTGGCGAAGTTTGTACGCCGTGCGCCAATCGGCATTCCGGATCCAGCGCGCTCAGTCCTGGCTTGGCCCGTCAGGGGCCGGTCTGGGGGTGGGGGTGCTGGCGCAGCCAGTGCTGGAGCTCGCGGTGCCGGTACTGGTAGGCGGGTCCGCTGTAGCGCATGAGTCCTGCGGTGACGGCCCAGTCCAGGAAGAGGCCGAGATGGAGCGGCAGACGGCGGCGCGAGTAGAGCAGGAACACTGCATACCGGCGTGAAGTAGAAGAACCGGCCGCGAGTCCGGACATGCCACCCAAGACCCCCATCACGAGTCCCGTGAGCCCGGACACGACCCCAATTGCAAGCCCAAACGCGAGCCCAAGCGTGAGCGCGATCATAAGCCCGGCCACGAAATCATCCCTGATGACATCCCTCGCTCCGAGGCGCCTGCCCGCTTCCTGCGGTCCAGAGCCAAGCACGACCCAGCCCATGAACCCGAACATGATTCCAAAGGTGAGTCCGGCCGTGAATCCAGCCTTGATTCCGACGGCGCTCCCGCCCACGATCACGACCGTGAGTCCGACTGCGATGTCGCGGCGGGGCGGAAAGGATGTGAACAGGTCGTTCACACCCATGGGAGTGGGAGCTCGGAGGGCAACAGCCATTCCGAACACGACGGCGAGCACAACAACCACAGCTGTGAGTTGCCCTGATGGCAATGGGGTGGGGATGCGGGTGAGAGGGAGCGTGGTGAGGACGGTGAGGGTGGTGATGAGGGCGTCGGTGACGCGGACGCGGGTGCGTCCGGCGAGAGGCCACAGTTCGTGCAGGACGAGGTCGGTGGCCTCCGCACGCGCGGGAGCTGCGGGTTGGAGGGTGCCGGTGGGATCGAGGTGGGTGGTGAGGTGGTGGAGCCACCGGTGGGCGTCCTCGGCGGTGTAGCCGCGGGGGTTGGGGGCGGTGCGGGTGGCGGCGGGGATGAAGCGGGCCAGGAGGTGCTCGTCCAGGGCGTCGGCGTTCGAGAAGGTGAGGAGTTCGGCGGGGTTGCCGTCGTCGTGGTAGACGGTGGCGGTCAGGCACAGCCGCCACGGCGTGGAGAGCACGGCCGCGAGAACTCCGCCGGGGTGGGCGGCCAGTTGGTCCAGCAAGGGCTGCCAGCGGGCCGTGTCGCGTGCTCGGGCAGCCAGGTAGGCGTTGGCGTCGCTGGTAGCGACGGGGGCGATGGCGATGCGGGCGGCGTCCAGGAGTGTGATGCCGGGAGCGAGTGTGTCGTAGTGGCGGGTGCGGCAGGTCAGGATAAGCGGTCCGGCGTCCCGCCCCTGCTGGTACAGGTTAAGGGCCTGGATGACGGCGGCGGCGCGGGGCGCGGCGGGGTCGGGGGAGCCGTCGGCCAGTAGGGGGTCCATCTCGTCCAAGCCGTCCAGGACCGGCAGCACCAGGTGGTGGCGGATCAGGTCGGCGGCCAGGTCCGCGGGCCAGTCGTAGGCGTCGACCAGCCGCTGCTGGAGATGGTCGGGCAGGGACTGGCGGTCGGTGTCCCACTGGGAGAGCGGAACTCGGACCGGGACCGGATCGTCGTCGGTGCGGCTGTCGATGAGGGCCAGCAGGAGTTCCAGAGCCAGGACGGTCTTGCCGGCGCCTGGAGCACCGGTGATGACCAGCCGTGAGGGACGGGTGGCGCGGTAGTAGGTGACGATGTCGGGCACGGTCGCCGGGCCCGGGCCGTCGGCCGACAGGCGTCCGGCAGGCGGGGCTGCCGCCGGACGGACCGTGGCCGGGTGCAGCATGTAGGTGAGGTTGATGCGGCGGATATCGTCCCCCAGCAACTGCCGCCAGACCGCGCTCTCCCCCGCTTCAACCTGCCTGGCCAGGGTCAGGGCCTGGCCACGCGCACGTTCGGCATCGTTGCCCTCCACCGGCTTCCGCAGCGCTCTGACCGCGGCCACGAGCCCGGCCGCGGTCAGTAGAAAGCCCAGCACGCTCACGGTGTCGGACGTTTCCAGTCCGCCATGGGAGATCTGCCGGACCGTGTACGCAGCGCTTGCGATGATCAGCAGTGCGCACAGGGCGTCGGTCAGTTGCCAGTTGCGCCGCTGGCGGCGTCCCCCGAGTCCGGCCATCCCCAGATCATGTCCATGGCCTGCCGGTGGGGGAGTCGCATTCTCCTACTTGTGACCAATTCAGATATGAAGGTCTGCCCGCCGGTACCGGCTTCGCGGTCGACGTATTCCGCGCGAGGGCTCTGCTGTGCAGGCACGATGACCGACCGTCGGTGCGCGGCAGGTCAACGGCGGGGCTGAGTGCCGGGGCGTAGTCCGATCCGGATGGTTTCGTCGTCGTCGATGACGTAGGTGGGGTCGGTGTCGTGATTCCAGCCCAGGGGCAGCAGGTAGTAGCGGTGGTCCCGCTCCACCAGGAGGCGCAGCCCGCTGTAGCGGTACCGGTAGTGCAGTCCCTCGCCCAGGTCCTCGATCACCAAGCCTGGCGGGCCGGTGATGCTCAACGGCTTGGTGCTGTGGACGAGAATGGCGACATGCTCGACGAGCCGTTCGGCGTCCTGGCGGCCAAGTTGCCCGGCCGACAGAGCTACGACCCACATGAGGAACAGCGCCGCGCCGGCCATGGGGAGCGCACGGTCCCACATACGTCTGGGCCTGGCCACCGCGGGCGCTGCGGCGCTGGTCTGCCCAAGAATCAATCCACACGCCACCAGCAGGGGAGCGGCCCAGGCGAAGGGCTGAATAGTGCGCCACACCAGCATCAGACCGATCCCGGCCGCGACGAACGCAAGGTACGCCCGCGCCACTGCGCGTCCGGCACGGCGCACGCGCCGGGTGAGGTGGGCGGGAACCCTGAGCAGCGGCAGCAGTTCATGAAGGTGGGGCAGAACCACCGCCACCGCCAGCGTGATGAGTACGGGAAAGGTCACGAGCCGTACGCTGCGAAGCGCGAGTTTGACGGTGTCGAAGCCGATGGCGGAGCTCTCCAG
Organism: Streptomyces tauricus; assembly: GCF_014650955.1. GTDB lineage: Bacteria > Actinomycetota > Actinomycetes > Streptomycetales > Streptomycetaceae > Streptomyces > Streptomyces tauricus. Next base: position 2,648 of record NZ_BMVY01000078.1, on the reverse strand, counting down.
GTGGAAGTACCCGTAGTAGACGCTGCTGTGGACGAACCCGGCGAAGACGCTTCTGCCGCGGCCTGCTCGAGGAGGTTAACCTCGACCGGCTCCTGCACGCCACCATCCGCGACGTGCGCCTGCACCGGGCCAAGGCCCGCCTCGCGGCCCGTAGTGCCCGCCGCGCGGCCACCGCCACGAACTTTCAGGCGACGTCATACGAGCTGAGCGTGGTCGAGCAGGCTGGATTCGCCGCCGCGGCCGGCTGCGATGTGATCTTCTCCTGCGTCGACCGGCCCTGGCCCCGCGCCGTGCTCAACCTCCTCGCCTACACGCACCTCATTCCCGTCGTCGACGGCGGCATCGCGGTCGACGCCCGCGGCGGACGCCTGCGCGGCGCCGAATGGCGCGCCCACATCGCCGCCCCCGGCCGCGCCTGCATGGAATGCCTGGGCCAGTACGACCCCGCCCACGTCCAAGCCGAACGCGACGGCTCACTCGACGACCCCGCCTACATCACCGGCCTGCCCGCCGACCATCCGCTGCGCCGCAAAGAGAATGTCTTCGTCTTCTCCAACAGCGCCGCGGCAGCCCAGCTGAATCAGTTCATCACCATGACGACCGCGCCAGGCGGGGTCGCCGACACCGGCGCCCACCTGTACCACCTGACCACAGCCACCCTCGACCACCGCGAGGACGGCTGCGATACGGGCTGCCCCTACGACAGCATGCTTCGGGCGCTCGGCGACGATGCCCCCGTCACCGTCACGGGACGCCATCGCTCCGCTGAACAGACCCGCGCTGCTCGCACCCGTGCGGTGCGCCGTTGGCCGCTCCGCAGGTGCGCGCCGTCGACGACCTTGTGCACCGACTCCGATGAAATCACCCAGTCAGGAAGCATTGGGAGGATCCCCCCTTGGCCACCCGGCCCACGAGACCAACGTTGAAATCCGCAACAACACGACACCGGCGCCGCCGGGCGCCCTGTGGCGCTTGGGTGCCGCTACGGGTCGAGGGGTTCGTCGTAGGGCTCGGCGAGGCGTTGGGCGAGGTCGTCGAGCCAGTTTTGTGCCCATTGGCGCAGCTGTGTGATGTGCGCGCTGTCCATACCGTAGGCCTCGAATTCGGCGTCGCTGATCCACTCCAGGCTCTCCAGCCTGTCGTGGAGTTCGGTGAGGTCGAATTCGTCGGGGCGGCGGGCGGCGAGGGTCTCCAGTTCGGCAAGGCTGTAGAGGTCGCGGGCGGCATGGACGTCGATGGCGTCACGGGCCAGCCCACGGTCGCCGAGCGCGCGGACCTTGGTGCCGATGAGGTCGTCCAGGTCCAGGACGGGGCCGATGTCCATGACGACGGGCGGGCGCCACAGCACTTCCTTGAGTAGATCCACCTCGCAGGTGGCGTCGGTGGCCGGATCGGTAGCAAGGAAGCGGGCCTTGAGCGGTGCCACATCGACGACGGTGATCCGCCAGCCCTTGTCGGTGAGCGCACCCGTGATCTGCTCGACGATCTCCGTCATGCCGGCGGGGTGCTCGGTGGCGAAGTCGAGGTCCTGGCTGGGCCGGTGCACGATGCCGTGCGCCTGGATGGCGTAGCCGCCCATCAACGCCAGCCCGTACGGACGCCCAGCGGTGAGCGCGTCGGCGAGCAGCCGCCGGTGATGCTCCGGCAGGCCCCGCAGGCTCATGCGGCCGCCGCCGGCCGCAACCGCGGGAAACGCTCCTCCCACACGCCACGCACGCCGCGGCCGAGCATCTTGCGCAGCACGGGCCACCGGCTCTCAAGCACAGCCGCGTTCAGGTAGTTGGCGTAATCCTCGCGGTGGCCGTTGAGTAGCACGATCCGGTACATCCCCAGCAGCAGCTTCTCGTCGCTGAGGTCGAACGTCCGCAGCCCCGACCACGCCAGATGCAGCGGCAGCGTCACCGCCCCGTGAACAGGCCCGGCGAGCTCCGCAAGATCACGAGGCAGCTGGTCCGCGGCCGGAGTCCAGCGCGAGGACGCCACCGCGGCCGGTGTTCCCTCGGCCATGACCCCCACCTCCTGCATCCGGACCGGCATGATCGGGCATCCCCAGTCTAGTCTCCCGCAACCGGGCCGGCAGCCGGCGTGGAGGACAGCGGCACGCTGGCGGGCTCCAATCAGCCGAGCTCGGCCGGGATCTGACCGACCGGCTGCCGCACAGGCCCAGGAGGGTCCGCATCGGCCTGGACCACAGGCTGGTGTGCAGGCGCGGGGAGCAGCGCTGTTCTCGGCTTGTCCCCAGCGGCGGGCGGGGACCATCCCGGCGGGCGCGGGGAGCAGTGGCTGCACCGGCAGCCGACGTCGGCGAACTTGGGGCCATCCCTGCGGGTGCGGGGAGCAGGCATGGCTATGGATCTTGGCGGTCGGCACGGAGGGCCACAGCTACGTCTGCGACCAACGAGCATCGGTGGTGACTTGCGGTGTGGGTGACTTGTGGGTGCGGAAGGTGATCGCTCCATCAGGGGTCTGTCGGCTGAGGTCCGTGAGTCGTTTTACGGACCTTGGTCACTTTCCCCGGACAGCTCAGCAGCCAGCTCGCGACTGACTGCCCGGGGCCGGCCCACCGCCGCTGCTTTATCCCGCAACTGCTGACTTTCATGCCATTGCCTTGCCCGCTTCTCATTCTTCTGTCTTTGCTCAGGGGCGCT
>NZ_BMVY01000077.1 GCF_014650955.1 Streptomyces tauricus | reverse complement strand
CACCAACGCACCCAAACCACCCGTCCCACCCGTCACCAACACCCACCCCGAACCCCACACCGACGACCCCGGCGACCCCGAAGACCCCGACGACACCACCGGCTCAGCGCCGACCAGTCGAGGTACGTGGATCTCCCCGGCGCGGACCGCCGCCTCGGGTTCGCCCGAGGCGGCCACTGCGGCCAGGGCGGCCAGGGCGGCCAGGGCGGTGGACGGCACAGGTGCGTCGTCCAGGTCCACCAGGACGAACCGGTCGGGGTTCTCCGCCTGGGCGGCCCTGACCAGGCCCCAGACGGGTGCCTGCGCGAGCTGTCCGGCGCTGCCCGCCGTCGTGGCTCCGCGGGTGACCACCATGAGGCGGGACGCCGCGAACCGCTCGTCGGCCAGCCACCCCTGGACGACGTCCAGCACACGGTGCGTCACGGACCGGACGCCCGCAAGGACATCACCGTCACCGTCGCCGCCGTCACCGGACGGGCACGCCCACACCACGACATCGGGGCAGCCGGCCTCGGCCAGCTCGGCCAGATCCGCGAACGCGGGCACGGCGTCGCCGAGACCGCAGCGGTCTGAGCCGAGTACCGCTGCCTTCACGTCGGGCCGTACGGGCATGTCGGGCGCGGGGGTCCAGGCCACGGTGAAGAGCGAGTCGTCCGGCCCGCCCCGCGCGGTGAGCTGCTCGGGCGTCATGGGCCGCGAGACGAGCGACTCCACGGTGAGCAGCGGCCGGCCCGCCTCGTCGGTGGCCGCCAGCTCCATCGCGGTGCCACCCAGCGGCGACACCCGGACGCGGAGCGCCGGGGCGCCCGCGGCGTGCAGGTGCACTCCGCTCCACTCGAACGGGAGCAGGGCCTCCTCGCCGTCGTCGAGCAGGATCACGTGCAGCGCGGCATCGAGCAGCGCCGGGTGGATCCCGTACGCGGCTGCCTCGGCGTGCTCGTCCTCGGGCAGCGCGACCTCGGCGAACAGGTCGTCACCGGCCCGCCACGCGGCGCGCAGCCCCTGGAACACCGGCCCGTACCCGAAGCCACGCTCGGCGAGACGGTCGTACACGCCGTCCAGGTCGATCGGGGTCGCCCCGGCGGGCGGCCACTGCTCGGAGCTCACCGGCGTCCCGTGGTCCGGAGCAGCAGGCTGCTGTCCGGCGCCCGCGGCCAGCACGCCTTCGGCGTGACGGGTCCATGCGTCCTGACCGGTCGCGCCGTCGTCGTGCCGCGAGTGGACGCTCACCGTGCGGCGCCCCAGCTCGTCGGGCTCGCCCACGGCCACATGGAGCGCGACCCCGTGTTCGGGCAGGATGAGCGGTGCTTCCAGGGTGAGTTGCTCCAGTACGCCGCAGCCGACCTGGTCCCCGGCCCGTACGGCCAGTTCCACGAAGGCGGTACCCGGCAGCAGTACCGAACCGAACACCTCGTGGTCGGCCAGCCACGGCAGGTCCCCGGCCGACAGCCTGCCGGTCAGCGCCACCCCGTCGGAGCCGGGCAGGCCGACCACGGCACCGAGCAGCGGATGCTCTGCGGGGCCGAGGCCCATCGCGGCGGGGGCGTCGCCCGTCGCGGAGTCCACCAGCCAGTACCGGTCCCGTCGGAAGGCGTAGGTGGGCAGTTCGACCAGTCGCGCTCCCCGCCCGGCGAACACCGCGTGCCAGTCGACAGCGGCTCCCGCGATGTGGAGCTGTCCGAGCGCGGTGAGCAGGACGGTCGACTCGGGTTGGTTGTTACGCGACACCGGCACGAACGCGAGAGGTACGGACAGCTCGTCGTCCAGGCAGTTCTGGGCCATCGCCGCGAGGACGGCGTCGGGTCCCAGTTCTACGTACCGGGTGACGCCTTCCGACGCCAAGTGCCGTATGCCGTCGGCGAACCGGACCGTTTCACGGACGTGCCGGACCCAGTAGTCGGCCGAGTCCAGGCCTTCAGCCGGTCCGCCGGTCACGTTCGAGACGACCGGGATGGCGGGCGCGCTGTAGGTGACGGCCTCGGCAACCTCGCGGAAGGCGTCGAGCATCGGGTCCATGAGCGGGGAATGGAAGGCGTGCGAGACCCGCAGCCGGTTCGTCTTCCGACCCAGTGCGGCGAAGTGGGCTTCGACAGCGGCGACTTGGGCGTCCGCGCCGCTGACCACGACCGAGGTCGCACCGTTGACCGCCGCGATCGCCACCGCCGCGTCGTCCAGCAGCGGAGCGACCTCCTCCTCGCTCGCCTGGATCGCGACCATCGCCCCACCCAGCGGCAACGCCTGCATCAACCGGCCGCGCGCCGTCACCAACTTGGCCGCGTCACCGAGCGAGAACACCCCCGCCACATACGCCGCCGCCAACTCACCGATCGAATGACCCGCCAGGACGTCAGGCCGTACACCCCATGATTCGAGGAGCCGGAACAACGCCACCTCGACCGCGAACAGACCGGTCTGCGTGAACACCGTCTGGCCGAGCAACTCCGGCTCGGACCACATCACCTCGCGTATCGGCCGGTCGAGATGCTGGTCCAGGGCCGCACACACCTCGTCGAGCGCTGCCGCGAACGCCGGGAAGGCCTCGTACAACTCCCGTCCCATACCAACCCGTTGCGCACCCTGCCCCGAGAACAGGAACGCCGTCGCGCCCTCCGTCCGGCCCTGGCCGGTGTGGCTGTGGTCTCCTGCGGCGAGCCTGTCGAGGCCGGCGAGGAGTTCCGCGTGGTCCTCGCCCACCACCACGGCGCGGTGCTCCAGCGCGGCCCGCGAGGTGGCCAGGGAGAAGCCGACGTCGACCGGGTCGAGTTCCGGGCGGTCCTGGAGGAACTGAAGCAGCCGGGCGGCCTGGGCCGTCACCGCGTCCCGGTCCCGTCCGGACACCAGCCACGGCACCGGCATCAGCCCTGGCGCCGGCGTCAGCCTTGGCACCAGCGGCGTGCCGGTCGGCCGTTCGTCGTCCTCGGCCGGCGCGGGTGCCGCTTCGATGATGACGTGGGCGTTGGTGCCGCTGATCCCGAACGAGGAGATCCCCGCCCGGCGCGGACGGCCGTCCACCTCCGGCCACTCCCGCGCCTCCGTCAGCAGCTCGACCTCGCCCGCGGTCCAGTCCACGTGAGGTGTCGGCTCGTCGATGTGCAGTGTGCGCGGCAGGACACCGTGGTCCATGGCCTTGACCATCTTGATGATCCCCGCCACACCGGCCGCCGCCTGGGTGTGACCGATGTTCGACTTGATGGAGCCGAGCCACAGCGGGCGCCCGTCAGGACGGTCCTGCCCGTACGTGGCCAGCAGCGCCTGCGCCTCGATCGGATCGCCGAGTGTCGTGCCTGTGCCGTGCGCCTCCACCGCGTCCACGTCCGCCGCGCCCAGGCCCGCGGTGGCCAACGCCTGCCGGATCACCCGCTGTTGGGAGGGGCCGTTCGGCGCGGTCAGTCCGTTGGACGCGCCGTCCTGGTTGACCGCCGAGCCACGGACGACGGCCAGTACCGGATGACCGTTGCGCCGCGCGTCCGACAGCCGCTCCACCAGCAGCATGCCCGCGCCCTCACCCCACGAGGTGCCATCGGCTCCGGCGGCGAACGACTTCGCCCGCCCGTCCCGCGCCAGGCCCCGCTGACGGCTGAACTCGACGAACGTCTCCGGCGTCGCCATCACCGCGACCCCGCCCGCCAGCGCCAACGTGCACTCCCCCGACCGCAGCGCCTGCACCGCAAGATGCAACGCCACCAGCGACGACGAGCACGCCGTGTCCACCGTCACCGCCGGGCCCTCCAGGCCCAGCGTGTACGAGATGCGGCCCGACGCGACCGAGCCCGTGTTACTGCTCGACGCGTAGTCGTGGTACATCGCTCCGGCGAAGACACCGGTCCGGCTTCCGCCCAGGGACGACGGGTCGATCCCGGCACGTTCCAACGCTTCCCAGGAGGTCTCCAGCAGCAGCCTCTGCTGGGGGTCCATGGCGAGGGCCTCACGCGGGGAGATCCCGAAGAAGGCCGCGTCGAACTCGGCCGCCTCGTGCAGGAACCCGCCGGTGTCGACGTAACTGGTGTCCTGCCGGGCGCCTTCGGGGTCGTAGAGGCGTCCGATGTCCCAGCCGCGGTCACGGGGGAAGTCCGAGACCGCGTCCACGCCGTCGGCCACCAGCCGCCACAGGTCGTCGGGCGCGGTGACACCGCCCGGGAAACGGCAGGCCATCCCCACGATCGCTATCGGCTCGTCGGCCCGGGCCACGGTGGGAAGCGGGGTGTCCGGGGTGTTGCCGGTCACCGTGTCCCGGAGGTGACGGGCGAGGACGGTCGGCGTCGGGTGGTCGAAGACGAGCGTCGGCGACAGGCGGAGTCCGGTCGCCTCGCTCAGCGCGTTGCGGAACTCCACCGCCGACAGCGAGTCGAACCCCAGCTCGCCGAAGGCGCGGGCAGGGTCGATGGCCGCGGGACCCGGATGCCCGAGGACGGCCGCGGCGCTGCCGCGCACGATCTCCAGCAGCAGGGCTTCCCGCTCGTTCTCGGACAGGCCGGCCAGCCGCTGTCCGAGGCCCGATGTCCCGCCCGTTCCGCCCGTTCCGCCGGTTCCGCCGCCGGCGAGACGTCGTACCGGGCGCCGGACCAGACCGCGCAGCAGATGCGGCACTTCGCCACCGGCCGCGCCGAGTGCCCTGAGGTCCAGGCTCATCGGGACGAGCACGGCCTCGTCCACCGTGGCGGCCGTGTCGAGGAGGCCGAGTCCCTGTTCCGCGGACAGCGCCTTCAGGCCGGTACGGGCGAGGCGACGGAGGTCGGCGTCGTCGACCTGCCCCGCCATGCCTCCGCTCCACAGCCCCCAGGCGAGCGACTGGGCCGGCAGGCCGTTCGCCCGGCGGTGTGCGGCCAGGGCGTCCAGGAACCCGTTCGCCGCCGCGTAGTTGCCCTGGCCGGGCGCCCCGAGCACACCCGCCGCCGAGGAGAACAGGACGAACGCCGAGAGGTTCATGTCGCGGGTCGCCTCATGCAGATGCCAGGCCGCGTCCACCTTCGGACGCAACACCGCGTCCACCCGCTCCGGGGTCAACGACGAGATCACCCCGTCGTCCAGCACCCCGGCGACATGCACCACACCCGACAGCTCACGGCCCGACACCAGCGCCGCGACCGCTTCCCGGTCCGACACGTCACAGGCCACCGCCTCGACCTCGGCACCCAGCCCGGTCAGCTCCGCACACAACTCAGCCGCCCCGGGCGACTCCGCGCCCCGGCGTCCCACCAGGACGAGACGACGCACCCCGTGCCCCGTCACCAGGTGCCGCGCCAACACACCGCCCAGCGCACCGAACGCACCCGTCACCAGGACAGCACCACCGTCACCGGAGAACACCGACGGGGAATCGTCCGGAGCCTCCACCACCGCCGCACGCGCCAACCGGGAAGCGTGCACGACACCCGCGCGTACGACCAGTTGAGGCTCGTCCAGTGCCACGGTCGCCACCGCGTCAGCGGGCCCGGCGGACGCGTCGAGATCGACCAGGACGATCCGGCCGGGATTCTCCGACTGCGCCGACCGCACCAGACCCCACACCGCCGCACCCGCGAGGTCGGTGACATCCTCACCCACCGAGGACACCGCACCACGCGTCGCGACGACCAACGTCGCGTCGGCGAACCGCTCCTCCGCCAGCCACGACCGCACGACGTCGAGGGCACGACCGACACTCGGCCGCACGGCGCTCGCGTCACCGGTCGGGAGCTCCAGCAGTACGACCTCGGGTACGCGGGCGTCGGGTACGGGGGCGTCGAGGGTCAGTGTGTCCCAGTGCGCCCAGGACGGCTGGTCGGCGACGGGCCGCGTTTCGATCGGGGACCAGACGACACGGAACAGCGACTCGTGGAACGCGGGCCGGGCGAGGGCGAGCTGGGCGGCGGACGTCTCGCGCAGCGTCAGCGACTCCACCGACGCCACCGGGCGGCCCGCCGGGTCCGCGAGTTGGAGGGACACGCTCGCCGTACCGGTCCGGGTCAGCCGGACGCGCAGTGACGTGGCACCGGAGGCGAACAGTTCCACCCCGGACCAGGCGAACGGCAGGGCTGTGCCCTGGTCGTCGTCGCCCGACGCGAGCGCGTGCAGTGCGGCGTCCAGGAGCGCGGGGTGCAGGCCGAAGCCGTCCACCGCCTCGGGGTCGGGGAGCGCGACCTCGGCGAACACCTCGTCGCCGCGCCGCCACACCGCACGCAGCCCCCGGAAGGCCGGTCCGTACTCCAGCCCCGCCTCCGCCAGGTCGTCGTACAGGCCGGTGATGTCCACCAGGGTCGCGTCCGTCGGCGGCCACTGCTCAAGCGCGAGATCGGGCGCGGCGCCCCCGGCCGAGACATGACCGGAGAGGTGGCCGGAAGCCTGACCCGAGACACGGCCCGAGGCATGGCGGGTCCAGGGCGCGTTGATGTCGGTTCGTGAGTGGACGGCGACCGTACGCGCCGGCGACTCACCCGTGTTCCCCACGACGACCTGCACCGAGACGGTGCCCTCGGCCGGAAGCACGAGAGGCGCTTCCAGTGTCAGCTCGTCCAGTGCTCCGCAGCCGACCTGGTCGCCGGCGCGGATCGCCAGTTCCATGAGCCCGCTGCCCGGGAACACGACGTTGCCGAACACCTCGTGGTCGCGCAGCCAGGGCTGGTCGTGGACCGACAGCCGTCCCGTCAGGACGACACCGTCCGAGTCGGGTGAGGAGATGACCGCGCCCAGAAGCGGGTGGCCCGAGGCCTCAAGCCCCGCGGAGGCGATGTCGTCGCCGCCGAGCGCCGAACCGGCCCACGCCTCACGCCAGTAGCTCCGCACGTCGAGCCAGTACTGCTCGTGTCGGAAGGCGTAGGTGGGGAGGTCGACGCGCCGGGCCCCACGACCGTCGAACAGCCTGGCCCGGTCGACGGGGACACCGGCCGCGTGCAGCCTGCCGACCGCCGTCAGCAACGTCCCGGACTCACCGTGCTCCCGTCGCAGCGTCGGCACCACCAGTACTCCGTCGTCCACCACGGTCGGCACCAGCGCGGACAGGACTCCGTCTGGGCCCAGTTCCACGAAGCGGGTGACCCCCTCGTCGTGCAGGGTCCGGACGCCGTCGGCGAACCGGACCGCCTCACGGACATGCCGCACCCAGTAGCCGGCCGAGCCCAGGTCCTCCGCCGGGCCGCCCGTCACGTTCGAGACGACCGGGACGGTGGGGCTGCTGTAGGTGATGCTCTCGGCCACCTCACGGAAGGCGTCCAGCATCGGGTCCATGAGCGGGGAATGGAAGGCGTGCGAGACCCGTAGCCGGTTCGTCTTCCGACCCAGTGCGGTGAAGTGGGCTTCGACAGCGCCGACTTGGGCGTCCTCTCCGCTGACCACGACCGAGGTCGGGCCGTTGACCGCCGCGATCGCCACCGCCGCGTCATTCAGCAGCGGGACGACCTCGTCCTCGCTCGCCTGGATCGCGACCATCGCCCCACCCGGCGGCAACGCCTGCATCAACCGGCCGCGCGCCGTCACCAACTTGGCCGCGTCACCGAGCGAGAA
>NZ_BMVY01000076.1 GCF_014650955.1 Streptomyces tauricus | reverse complement strand
CACCAACGCACCCAAACCACCCGTCCCACCCGTCACCAACACCCACCCCGAACCCCACACCGGCAATGACGTGCCGGAGGCGTGTGATGTGTCGGTCTCGGCGAGGCGCGGTACCCGCAACTCGCCCTCGTGTACGGCTACTTCGGGTTCGCCCGAGAGGATCGCCGCAGGCAGGACGTCGAGTGAGGCGTCCCGGCCGTCCACATCGGCGAGGACGAAACGGCCCGGGTTCTCGGCCTGGGCCGCGCGCAGCAGGCCCTGGACCGGTGCCTGGGCCAGCGTGGGTCCCTGCGTGACCACCGCCAGGCGGGACGCGGCGAACCGCTCGTCGGCCAGCCACTCCTGGATGACGTCCAGTGCCCGGTGCGTCAGCGCGTGGACGGCCGCCGGGATGTCCCCGGTGCTTGTGGGCAACGCCCAGAGCACCACGTCGGGGATCTCCGCCGCGCCCAGTGCGGTCAGGTCCGTGTACGCGGGCACGTCGGCCGGCAGCCCGGCCCGGTCGGTGCCCAGTACCGCCCAGCGGGCGGTGGCCGACCGGTCCACCGGGCGCGGGGTCCACTCCGTCCGCAGCAGTACGTCGCCTCGCCCGCCCGCGTTGCCGGTGCGGTCGGACGACATCGGCCGGGATGCCAGCGACTCGACGGTGAGTACCGGATGTCCGCTCTCGTCGGTCACGGTCATGCTCGTCGGCCCGTCGCCCCGACCCAGCCTGGTGTGGACTCGGATCGCGGACGCGCCGGAGGCATGCAGTGTCACGCCGGTCCACTCGAAGGGCAGCAGTGTCCTGCCTCCCCGCCGCTCCGTGTCGAGCAGTTCGGCATGCATACCGGCGTCGAGCAGGGCCGGGTGGAGACCGAACAGTGCGGCATCGGCCTGGGCCTCTTCGGGCAGGACGGCCTCGGTGTACAGGTCGTCCCCGCGCCGCCACGCCGCCCGTAGCCCCTGGAAGACGGGTCCGTAGGCGTAGTCCTCCTCCCGGAGGCGTTCGTACGCCCCGGCCAGATCCACCGGGGTGGCGTCCGCGGGCGGCCATGTGCTGAGGTCGGGCGCCGAGGACGGGGACGAGGCCGGGGCCGGGGAGCCCGTGCCGACCGTCCCGTCGGCGTGCCGCGTCCAGTCCTCCCCGGGCGGGGCGTCCTCGCGCCGGGAGTGGACGCTCACCCGGCGGTCGCCGGACGCGTCGGCCGCGCCGACCACGACCCGCACCGCGACACCGCAGTGCTCCGGCAGCACCAGGGGTGCTCCGAGGGTCAGCTCCCGCAGGACATCGCAGCCGGCCTCGTCGCCGGCCCGGATCGCCAGTTCCACGAACGCGCTGCCTGGCAGCAGTACCGTGCCCAGCACTTCGTGATCGGCCAGCCACGGCCGGGTGGCCGTCGACAGCCTGCCCGTCAGCACCACGCCGCCGGAGTCCGGTGTCGTCACCACGGCGCCGAGGAGGGGGTGGTCCGCGGGGTCGAGCCCGACGGAGGAGACATCGGAGTCCTGGGCGGTGGAGTCGAGCCAGTACGTCTCGTGCCGGAACGCGTAGGTGGGCAGTTCGACCGGTCGCGTGTCCCGGTCCGCGAACACGGCCCGCCAGTCGACGGACATGCCCACCGCGTGCAGCTGGCCGACGGCGAGGAGGAGCGCGTCAGGCTCCGGGCGGTCCTTTCGCTGCGTGGCCAACAGAACTCCGGAGCCGGAGTCTGTCTCTACGCAGTGCCGTGCCATGGCGGTCAGGACGCCGTCGGGTCCCAGCTCTACGAACCGGGTGACACCTTCCGACGCCAAGTGCCGTATCCCATCGGCGAACCTGACCGCCTCACGGACGTGCCGCACCCAGTAGTCGGCCGAGCCCAGGCCTTCCGCCGGGCCGCCCGTCACGTTCGAGACGACCGGGACGGCGGGGGTGCTGTAGGTGACGGTCTCGGCGACTTCACGGAAGGCGGCCAGCATCGGATCCATGAGCGGGGAGTGGAACGCGTGCGAGACCCGCAGCCGGTTCGTCTTCCGACCCAGTGCGGCGAAGTGGGCCTCGACCGCGCCGACTTGGGCCTCCGCACCCGACACCACGATCGACGTCGGGCCGTTGACCGCCGCGATCGCCACCTCCGCGTCGTCCAGCAGCGGGGCGACCTCGTCCTCGGTGGCCTGGATCGCGGCCATCGCCCCACCCGAGGGCAGTGCCTGCATCAACCGGCCCCGCGCGGCGACCAACCGCGCACCATCCTCCAGCGAGAACACCCCGGCGACATGCGCCGCAGCCAACTCACCGATCGAATGACCCGCCATGAAGTCAGGCCGTACACCCCACGAATCGAGCAGCCGGAACAGCGCCACCTCGATAGCGAACAAGGCCGCCTGCGTGAACGCCGTCTGTCCCAGCAGCTCCGGCTCGGACCACATCACCTCGCGTATCGGCCGGTCGAGATGGCTGTCCAGAGCGGCACACACCTCGTCCAGCGCCGACGCGAACACCGGAAAGGCCTCGTACAACTCCCGTCCCATACCCGCCCGTTGCGCACCCTGCCCCGAGAACAGGAACGCGGTCCGGCCGGCGCCCGCGACGTCGTGGACGACGCCACCGCCGGAGGTACCGTCGGCCAACGTACGCAGGCCTGCCATCAGGTCGTCCCGGTTGCGGCCCACCACCACCGCGCGGTGTTCGAAGAGCGCGCGCGACGTCGCCAGCGAGAACCCGACATCGGCGGGGCGCAGCAGCGGACGGTCCGTCACGAAATCCAGCAGCCGGGCGGCCTGAGCGGGCAGCCCGTCCCGACTCCGCGCGGACAACACCCAGGGCACCGTGCCCGACACGGACGGCCGGTCGCCCCTGTCGCCCCTGTCATCCCGGTCATCCCGCGGATCCGCCGGGCCCTGCTCGACGATGACGTGGGCGTTGGTCCCGCTGATCCCGAACGAGGAGATCCCCGCCCGCCGCGGACGGCCTTCGGTCAGCGGCCATTCCCGGGCCTCGGTCAGCAGCTCCACCCGGCCCGCCGACCAGTCCACCTGCGAGGACGGCGCATCCACGTGCAACGTACGCGGCAGCACCCCATGGCGCATCGCCTGCACCATCTTGATCACCCCGGCCACACCCGCCGCCGCCTGCGCATGCCCCATGTTCGACTTGATGGACCCCAGCCACAGCGGCGGGCTGTCCACCGGACGGTCCTGCCCGTACGTCGCCAGCAACGCCTGCGCCTCGATCGGATCGCCCAGCGTCGTGCCCGTACCGTGCGCCTCCACCGCGTCCACATCGCCGGTACCGAGACCGGCACCGGCCAACGCCTGCCGGATCACCCGCTGCTGCGACGGACCGTTCGGCGCGGTCAGACCGTTGGAGGCGCCGTCCTGGTTCACCGCCGAGCCGCGCACCACCGCCAGTACCGGATGACCGTTGCGCCGCGCGTCCGACAACCTCTCCAGGAGGAGCATTCCGGCGCCCTCGCCCCAGCCCGTACCGTCGGCGGCGGCCGAGAACGCCTTGACGCGGCCGTCCGGGGCGAGCCCGCGCTGTTCGCTGAAGTCGACGAACGTCTCCGGGGTCGCCATCACCGTCACACCGCCGGCCAGTGCCAGCGAGCACTCCTGCGACCTGAGCGACCGCATCGCCAGGTGCAGCGCCACCAGCGAGGACGAACAGGCGGTGTCGACGGTGACCGCGGGGCCCTCAAGACCCAGCGTGTAGGCGACCCGGCCCGAGACGATGCTTCCGTTGCTGGAGCTGGTGCCGTAGTCGTGGTACATCACGCCGGCGAACACGCCCGTTCGGCCGCCGCGCAGTGAGCCGGGGTCGATGCCGGCGCGCTCCAGGGCCTCCCACGACGTCTCCAGCAGCAACCTCTGCTGGGGGTCCATGGCGAGGGCCTCACGCGGCGAGATCCCGAAGAAGGCGGCGTCGAACCCGGCCGCGTCGAGCAGGAATCCGCCCTCGCGCACATAGCTCCTGCCGGGCGTGCCGGGCTCGGGGTCGTAGAGGCGCCCGGTGTCCCAGCCGCGGTCGGCGGGGAAGCCCGACACGGCGTCCGTGCCCTCGGCGACGAGCCGCCACAGGTCGTCGGGGGACGTGACGCCGCCTGGGTAGCGGCAGGCCATGCCAACGATCGCCACCGGTTCGGTGGCGGCGGCCTCCAGCCGTCCGTTGCTCTGCCGGAGCCGTTCGTTCTCCAGCAGCGAGTCGCGGAGCGCCTCGATGATCTCCTCGGCGGACGCGTCCACCTTCAGCCTCCGAACTCGTTGAGGAAGTCGGCCATCACCCGTGTGAAGTGTTCTGGCTCTTCCAGGTGGGGCAGGTGGCTCGACTCCTCGAAGACCTCCCACCGGACGTCGGGGATCAGTTCGGCGAACGGCCGCACGGTCGCGGGTGTCGCCTCGTCGTGCCGGCCCGAGATCAGGAGGGTCGGCACCTCGATGTCGGCGACACAGTCCTCCACCGACCAGTCCCGCAGCGTCCCGGTCACATGGAACTCGCTCGGGCCGTTCATGGTGCGGTAGACGGTGGAGTCGTTCTGGATCTCCATGAGCGTCGCCACGAAGTCGCGCGGCCACGGCCGGAGCCGGCACACGTGCCTGTTGTAGAAGACCGTCATGGCCTGGAGGTACTGCTCGCTGTCGGTGTCTCCCGCGGCCTCGTGGCGGGCCAGTGTCTCGTCGACCCCGGGCGGCAGCAGTCCCCGCAGGACTTTCATTTCCTGGCGCCACAGGACATAGGAGGCGGGGGAATTGGCGATGACCAGAGCCCGTAGGCCCGGTGGTTTCGCCGAGGCGTGTTTCGCGGAGAGCGTGCCGCCCCAGGACTGGCCGAACAATACGTAGTCGTCGGCGATTCCGAGCCTGTTCAGCAGGTTGTCGAGTTCGTCGAGGAACAGCTCCACGGTCCAGAATTCAGGGCCCCGTCCGGGCAGGTGGGTGGAGCCGCCGTTGCCGATCTGGTCGTAGTGCACGACCGGCCGTCCCAGCTCGGCGAGCGAGGCGAGAGAGCGCAGGTAGTCGTGGGTGCTGCCCGGTCCGCCGTGGACGACCACGAGGGGCGGCCCGCCGGCGCGCAGGTCACCGGTGACGCGATACCAGGTCTCGTACGCGCCGAATGGCACGCTTCCCTTGGCATGGGGAGCCAACGACACCTCAATCACCCCGTTCGACTCGTCTCTCGACGCACGCCGTCAATTGCTCGCCACGGCCGTTTCGCGGGCCGCGGCGGTCATTACGACACTAGTTACGGAACAGCTCCGGGAACTCCCCTGAGGTGGCCCGGCCACCCCCTATATCCGGGGGCGGAACCGGGGTCGCCCGCGGGGCGCAGGGGTGGAGAGGGGGTTCACTTCATCGAGGCGATCCACTCGTCGACGATCCGTGCGGTGGTTTCCGCGTCCTCCTGTACGAGGGAGAAGTGGTTCCCGGGAGCCGACCTGAGGATCTGGGTGTCGTTCCAGGGCGCGGCCAGCCACCGGTCACCATCTGATTCGCCGGCAGGTTCCTCACCGGGGCCGGTGATGAACGACTCGGCGGCCTGGACGAACAGGACGGGCGCGCGGAGTTCGCCGGGGGTGAAGTCGAGCAGGAGGTTGGCGTACAGGCCCATCGCGGAGAGCCGGGCGCTGCCGAAGCGGCCGAACGTCGGCTCCATCTCCAGCAGGTTCAGGGCAAGGGACTCCTGTCCGACGGTCATGGCCTCGTCGCGGACCTGGAAGCTGTCCAGCAGGACGATCCCCTCCGGGCCGGCGCCCGCCGCCTCCAGGCGGCTGGCGACCGCGTGCGCGACCAGGCCGCCGGAGGAGTAGCCGAGCAGGACGTACGGCTCCCCTTCCGCGGCCCGTGCCACGCTGTCGGCGATCACCTCGGTGACGGCGTCGAGCGAGTCGGGAAGGCTCTCCCCCGCTGCGAAGCCGGGCAGCGGCAGCGCCGTGACATGCCGTGTGCCGTGCAGATGCGAGACGAGCCGGGCGTGCTGATGGACACCGCCGACCGCCATGGGCGTGGAGACGCAGATCAGGCGTGGCCGTGTGGGCCCGTCCGCGAGGACCACCGGCCGGGGCTGGCTCGGCAGGTCGGCGCCGCCGGTGAACCTCGAACGGATGTCGGCGACCGCGCCGAGGAGGACGAACCCCTGGGTGACGTTCCCCGCCCGTACGGCCGCGCGGAACAGGTCGCTGAGGGTGTCGCCGTCGGTGTCCGCGGTGGGCTCGCCGTCCGTACCCGTGCCCGTACCCGGGCTCTCGAGGTCGGCCGCCAGCCGCAGTTGGACATGGCGGGCCAGCTCGGCGGGGTTCTTGGAGTCGAACACGGCCATCGCGGGCAGGCGCAGTCCGGTCGCGGCGTTGAGTCCGTTGCGCAGTTCCATCGCCGCGAGGGAGTCGAAGCCCGCCTCCAGGAAGTCCCGGTCGGGGTCGACGGCCTCGGGGCCGCTGTGGCCGAGGACCCCGGCGGCGCAGGTCAGTACCAGCGTCCGCAGTTCCCTGGCCCGCTCGTCCTCGGAGAGGCCGGCGAGTCGTGCGCGGAGCGCGCCCGAGTCCGCCCGGCCCGCCGTGGCGGTGCGCCGGGAGCGCGGTACGAGGTCCCGCAACAGCGGCGGCAGGTCGTCACCGGCGGTGGCCAGAGCCCTGAGGTTCAGCCGGATCGGGACGAGCGCCGCCGCGTCGAGACGGCCGGCGGTGTCGAGGAGCCCGAGTCCCTGTTCGGCGGAGAGTGCTTCGACGCCCGAGCGGCCGACGCGTTGCAGGTCGCTGTCGTCGAGCCGGCCCGCCATGCCGCTGTCGCTCGCGCCCCACAGCCCCCAGGCCAGGGACTGGGCGGGCAGGCCGTGGGCTCGGCGGTGTGCGGCCAGGGCGTCCAGGAACGCGTTCGCCGCAGCGTAGTTGCCCTGTCCCGGAGTGCCGAGCACGCCGGCCGCCGAGGAGAACATGACGAACGCCGACAGCTCCATGTGCCGGGTCAGTTCGTGCAGGTACCAGGCGGCGTCGGCCTTCGGGCGGAAGACGGTGTCCACGTGCTCGGGGGTGAGAGAGGAGATCGTTCCGTCGTCCAGCACCCCTGCCGCGTGCACGACGGCGCTCAGGTTCCGGCCGGTGAGGAGTTCCGCGAGGGCGTCCCGGTCGCCCACGTCGCAGGCCGCCACCTCCACCCGGGCTCCGAGTCCGGTCAGTTCCTCGCAGAGTTCGGCCGCGCCGGGTGTCGCCGCTCCGCGCCTGCCCACCAGGAGCAGGTTCCGTACGCCGCGTCCGGCGACCAGGTGCCGGGTCACGACCACGCCGAGCGCCCCGAGCGCACCGGTCACCAGCACGGGGCCCTCGCCCGCGAACTCCGCGGATTCCGCAGACTCCTCGGGCTCCCCGAAGGGCGCGGGTTCGGCGGACTCCCCGGCCCGCCCGGCCTCTCCGTCCTCCCCGGACCCCCCGGCGGGGGCGGGTTCGGACGGCACCCTCGCCAGGCGGGCCGCCCGCAGCACGCCGTCGCGCAGGGCGACCTGCGGCTCGTCCGACGACGACGCCGCCAGGGCCGGAAGCACGCTCGTGACGGCGGCGGGATCGTCCAGGTCGGCGAGGACGATCCGCCCGGGGTCCTCCGACTGCGCGGAGCGCACCAGTCCCCATACCGCCGAGCCCGCGAGGTCGGTGACGTCCTCGCCGTCCACGGACACCGCGCCCGAGGTGGCGACGACGAGACGGGCGCCCGCGAACCGGTCGTCGGCGAGCCACGCCCGAACGACGTCGAGCACCTGGTGCACGGCCTTCCGTGCCGGTTCGGCGCCGGCCGATCCGGTCACGGGCAGCACCACCATTTCGGGTACGGGGGTTTCGGCCCGCAGGTCGCCCCAGGCGATCCAGTCCGGGGTCCGCCCCGCACGCGCGGCCGGGAGCGGTGTCCACTCCAGGCGGAACAGCGACTCGTGGAACGGTGATCCGGCCGCGGCGGACAGCTGGGCAGGGGACATCTCCCGCAGGGCCAGCGACTCGACCGCCACGATCGGGTTCCCGGCCGTGTCCGCGGCCTGGATCGACACCACGCCGGTGCCGGTCGGCGTCACCCGGACCCGCAACGCCGTGGCACCGGAGGCGAACAACTCCACACCCGACCACGCGAACGGCAGCACCACCCCCTCGCCACCGACCGCGCCAGTCAAGGCGACGGCGTGCAGCCCCGCGTCCAACAGCGCCGGATGCAACCCGAACCCGTCCCCCTCCACCTGCTCAGGAAGCGCGACCTCCGCGAACACCACCTCACCACGCCGCCACGCCGCACCCAACCCCCGGAACACCGGCCCGTACTCCAGACCGAGGTCGCCCAGTGCGTCGTACAGTCCGGTGACGTCGATCTCGGTGGCGCCGGGCGGGGGCCACTGTTCGAGCCCGTGGTCCGTGGCCGAGTCGGTCGGACCAGCCGGACCAGCCGGGGCCAGCGTGCCGAGTGCGTGCCGGATCCAGGGCCCGTCCGCGTCCGCGCGGGTGTGGATCGTCACGGGCCGTCCGCCGTCCGGGCCTTCGGGGGCGCCGACCACCACCTGTACGGAGACACCGCCTTCGGCGGGGAGCACCAGCGGCGCCTCCAGTGCCAGTTCCTCGACCCGGCCGCAGCCGACCTGGTCACCGGCCCGTACGGCGAGTTCCACGAAGCCCGTGCCGGGGAACAGCGTCACGCCGGACACGGCGTGGTCGCCGAGCCACGGCTGGGTGCCCACCGCCAGCCGGCCGGTGAGCGTCACGCCGTCCGTCCCGGGGGCCACGGACGGGACGACCGCACCGAGCAGCGGGTGACCGGGGGCGTCCAGACCCAGGGAGGTCGCATCGCCCGCGCCCGCGCTCTGGTCCGTCCAGTAGCGGCGGCGCTGGAAGGCGTAGGTGGGCAGGTCGGTCCGCCGGGCCCCGGTCCCGTCGAAGGCGGCCTTCCAGTCGACGTCCACACCGCCGGTGAACACCTCGGCGAGCGAGGTCAGGAGCCGTTCCGCACCGCCCTCGCCGCGGCGCAGCGTGCCGGCCGTCACCCCGGCCACGCCCGCCGACTCCATGGTCTCCCCCAGGCCGACCAGCAGACCGGGATGCGGACTCGACTCCACGAACGCGGTGAAGCCGTCGTCCAGCAGAGCGCGCGACGCCTGTTCGAAGCGGACGGTCTGGCGCAGGTTGGCGTACCAGTACGCGGCGTCGAGGGTGGCGGTGTCGAGCGGCGCACCGGTCACCGTCGAGTAGAACGCCACCCGTGACGGGCGGGGCGACAGACCGTCCAGCTCGGCGAGGATCCGGTCGCGCAGCCCCTCGACGAACATCGAGTGGGAGGCGTAGTCGACGGGGATCAGCCGTACCCGGACGCCCTGCTCCTCCAGCGTCGCCCGGAGCTCCGCCAGCGCGTCCACCTCACCGGACACGACGACGGAGGTGGGGCCGTTCACCACCGCCAGTTCGACCCGTCCGTCCCACCCGGCGAGCGCCTCGGCGGCCCGTTCCGGGGACAGGGCCACCGAGAGCATGCCGCCCTGGCCCGCGAGGTCCTCCGCGATGATGCGGCTGC
>NZ_BMVY01000075.1 GCF_014650955.1 Streptomyces tauricus | reverse complement strand
CGCGGGGTCCGACGGGGCGGACGCAGCGCCGAGTGACCGGCCGACCGACCCGGCGGGGCGCCGCAAGCCCGGCCGGACGGCCGGACGGTCGCGATCAGCGCCGCGCGGGCCGACGCCGTGCAGCGGCTGCGGCCGGCTGGACGCCGATGGATCGCCTCCGGCCGCCGGGTGCCGTGCGTCGAAACCGACCGTCCGGACGCCGAGCACCGACTTCGGCTATCCGGGCGTCGTACACCGGCCCGGGCCGTACGGACGCCGTGCACCGGCTCCGACCGTCCGGACGCCGTACACGGCCCCCGGTTATCCGGACGCCGTGCACCGACCTCAGCCGTCCGTACGTCGTATACCGGCTCCGGTTGCCCGGACGCCGTGCATCGGCCCTGGCCGCCCGTGCGTCGTGCACCCGCTCCGGTTGGCCGGGCGTTGTGTATCGGCCCTGGCCGGCCGGAGGTTGGGCACGGGCTCCGGTTGTGCGGACGTCGTACTCCGGTCCGGGCCGGCCGGAGGTTGGGTACCGTCTCCGGTTGCCCGGGCGCCGTGCATCGGCCCTGGCCGCCCGTGCGTCGTGCACCCGCTCCGGTTGGCCGGGCGTTGTGTATCGGCCCTGGCCGGCCGGAGGTTGGGCACGGGCTCCGGTTGTGCGGACGTCGTACTCCGGTCCGGGCCGGCCGGAGGTTGGGTACCGGCTCCGGTTGCCCGGGCGCCGTGCAGCGGCCCTGGCCGGCCAGGCGTCATGCACCCCCTCCGGTTTGCCGCACGGCGTGTATCGGCCCTGGCCGGCCGGGAGTTGGGCACTGGGTCCGGTTGGCCGGGTATCGTGCACCGGACCCGGCCCGCCGGAGTCCTGTACCGGACCCGGCCCGCCGGAGTCCTGTACCGGACCCGGCCCGTCGGAGTCCTGTACCGGACCCGGCCCGCCGGAGTTCCGTACCGGAACCGGCTGCCGGCCGGGCGCTCGTGCAGCGTCCGGCCGGTCGGCCGGGGGCCGGTCAGGCGATGCGGGTTTCGCCGTACGGGATCAGGCGGACCGGGCCCAGGAGGCCGTACGCCGCTCGGGTCAGGCCGCCGTACACCGCGGGGTCGCTGATCCGCAGGCGGTTGGCGAGCGGGGTGGCCACCTCGACCTCGATGACGTTCGTGCCGCGTTCGAGCAGGTCGCCGAGGTCCACCACGGGGTGGATCTGGTCGACCGGGTCGAGCCGGTGGCCGTTGACCGTGACCCGGCAGGTGTCGGTGACCGAGCCCAGCTCCAGACGTGCGCCGTGCCCGCCGGTCCAGCCGCGGCCGAGGGTGACGGTGGTGCGGTAGCGGCCGATGCCCGAGACATCCGCGAGCTCGGGAATCTGCGACCAGGGCACCAGCGCGTCCAGCGTCACCTCGTGCTCGACGACCGTGGTCCTGGTGGCCGAGGCGCCGGGCCGCCAGTCCTGGACCCGCAGGTTCCACGACGTCAGTTCCATCGGCTCGGGGATGTCCTTGAGCGTGGCGCTGACGGCACGTCCCTTGGAGAGTTCGGTCCGGTACGTGCCCGCGGCCGTCGCCCGGACGGTGAGGCCCGCGTCCGTGAAGCGCACCTCCTCGGCCTCGCTGTCGACGGCGTACGGGCGGGAGCCGTTGCGGTCGCCGAAGAGCCCCGGCCTGCCGATCGCCACGATGAGGGTCTCCGCGGGCTGCAGGGTCACCCGCACGGTGACCGAGTCGCCGTCCTCCGTGTAGCGGGCGACGCGCTCGGCCTTCCCGGTCCACGGGTCCAGCAGGTACGGCACACCCTTGGCCGTGGTGCGGTGCAGGGTGACCTCGTGGTCGATCGCGGCGACCGCCGGCTTGACCGTCTCGGCGTGCTTGCCGTTGCACAGGTAGTAGTAGTCGACGCCGTCCGCCACCCGGTGGGCGTTGAGGAGCGTGGAAGCGGTCGCGTACCCGACGTCGGGCCGCACTCCGAGCGCGGTCAGCGCGTCGCCGACCAACGTCTTGTCGGTGACCTTGCGGACCAGCGGCCTGGCCAGCAACTCCTTGACCACGGACAGCAGTTCGTCGCTCTCGCCGGTGTCCGGGACGCCGGGCGGCACCACCGTGTCCCAGGCGCCGAGCAGCACGATCGGCAGCCCGGCACGGCTGAACCGCAGCAGGGCGCGCGCGTCCCGCAGGGCGAGCGTCACCGTGGACCCGTAGAAGAAGTCGCCCTCGACGAACAGGGCCTTGTAGGCGGGGCCGTCCGGCGCGAGCCGTCCCTTGCGTACGACGGCGGACGGCAGGTCGAGGAGCGGGCCGCTGAGGAACTGGTGGCTCCAGCCGAGCGTGATGCCCGTCGAGGTGAACCAGGACGCGCCGATACCGGTGGCCGTGTAACCGGTCTGCCGGAACACCGCCACGTCCGCCTTGGCCTTGCCGGTCTGCAGCACCTGGTGCACTCGGCCCAGGTAGCCGGAGACGTCCGGGACGTGGTTCCAGGTGGGATGCCTGGGCCCCCAGGACTCGCCGTACCCGGCCACACCCTTGTACGGGGTGAAGGCCGCGTAGCCCGGCCAGTTGACGCCCGGGAACTCCGCGTAGGAGAAGCCGTGCACGACCGTCTGGTTGACCCCGGCGGCATAGGCGCCGCCCATCGTGCGCAGGAACTTCTGCCACGTGGTGCTGTACGCGCCGCCCGTGTACGCGCCCGCCTCGCACGAGAGCACGGTGTGCCCCGCCATGTCTCGGCCACCGGCCAGGCACCGGTAGTCGTCGAGGTTCTTGAAGCCCAGTGACTCGCCCTCGGCGATGTCGAGGATCGCGGCCGTGGCGATGGCGTCGGTCTGCAACCCGTAGGGCTGCGACCGCAGTCGCAGGCCGAGCGAGTGGGCCCAGGTGCGCAGCGCCGTGACGTGGTGCTCGTTGAAGAGGGTGGAGACCGTCTCCCAGAAGTCGTGCCGGATCTGGCGGGTGACGGCGGCCTCGAAGGCGTACACCTGGTTGCTGTTGTCCAGGACCAGGGCGGGCAGCAGCGGCAGCAGGGCCCGGCCGGTGTGCGCGCGGAACGCGTCGGGCAGGCCGGGCGTCCACTGGAGTCCGTCGGTCTCCAGCTCGATGGAGTCCTCGAAGAGCGCCCCGCCGGACACCTTCAGCAGGCGGCGGACCGACTTCGTGAGGATGTGCCTCTCCCAGAAGTCGGTGATCGCGCGGGTGCCGGCTGCGCTGAAGTGGTCGACGACGTAGGCGGGCGGGTCGGTGTGCGGTCCGGCCTCCGGGGTCTGGCCGGAGCCGCGCACCCAGTACGCGATCACGACCCAGGTGCCGTCGTCGGGCGCGGTCCAGTTCAGGGCGCTGCCGCTGACGGTGGAGGTGAGGTCGCGGACCGAGTCCAGGTCGAGCCCGGTCTCCTTGCGGGTGGAGTTCGCGGTGTTGACCCGGGCCGCCTGCACGGCGAGCAGCCGCTGCTCGGTCACGCCGGACGCCGCCTCGTGGACGGGTGCCGGGACCGGGCCGGAGAACGTGGCGCCCGGGGCCAGGGTGGCCGCTCCGTGGGCCAGTTCCTTGACGGCCGCGTCGCTGTCGGGGGTGATGCCGGGGACGGCGGCGGGCCAGCTGGGCCCGACGGTGAGGTCGACGGTGAGACCCCGCCGGGCGGCCTGGCTCAGCGCGGCCTCGACTCCCGCGACCCAGGCGGCGGTTCCCCAGCCGTGGCGGGCGGTGTCCAGGGCCGAGGTGTCGGTGACGCTGTGGTGGACGGCGGCTATCTCGGCGCCGCCGAAGCCCGCGTCGGCGATCTGGTCGATCTCGCGTCTGATCTCGTCCGGCTGCACCAGGCCGTCCGGCCACCACCAGCGGAACTTCGGGCGCACCGCGCGGCCCGGCTCGGCGAACCGCGGGGAGGAGGGGCCGGTGGCTCCCGCGGGGGCGGCCGAGGTCGCGGCCGAGGCGCTGCCGGGCGCCGCCCAGTCGATGACGCCTGCGGCGGCCGCCGTGGCCGCCGCGGCGGCGAGGACGGTACGGCGGGGGAGGCCCGTCCGGGGAACTGCGGTGTGGTCGTTCATGGTTCCTGTCCGCTCTTGGAGGGCAGCACAAAGAAGACCCCTGAGGGGTCCAGGGAGAGTTGAATCGTTTTAATCGCTACGACGCTGCGAAAGTAAGTCGCTCGATCAAGAGGCGTCAAGAAGCGTGCACGACACAAATTTCCGCGCGGCCGGACCGGACGACCCGCCGGCAGCCACCTAGCGGCGGATGTCCTCCACCTCGCCGAAGCCGCCCGTGGGGCTCCAGCGCAGGCGTGTGAGCCACTCGGTGGACGAGTTCGTGAACAGCAGATCTCCGGTGCCGGCCACCGGCGCGGCCTTCTCCCAGCCGTCGAAGTCCTCGGTGGCCTTGGTGTCCCAGGCCGAGAGACCGCGGGTGCCGACCGCCGCGACCGACTCCGTCGGCGGTTCGCCGTCCGCGCAGTACACACCCCAGTTGGCGATCGCCGTGACCGTGCCGCGGAACGCCTTGAGCGTGATGCTCTGACACGCGTCGCCCTCGGTCGCGTACACCAGGCGGGGCCTGCTCCACGGTCCGCCCGCGGTCTCCTGGTGCTGCTCCATGAGACCGCGCCCGGCCGCGTAGTACATGCCCACGCGACCGCCGCCGTCGGACCACTCGATGTCGTCGACGAAGCGGGCGTGCGAGGGGGAGGGGCGTGGCCCGGACGGGGTGGGGGAGCCGCTGCCGGCATCCCCGGTGCCGGTGCCGGTGCCGCTGCCCGCGTCTCCGGCTCCGGCGTCCGGGTTTCCGCAGGCCGCGGCGACCGTCAACAGTACCGCCGTCGCGGCCCAGGCCGGCCACCGGCCACCGTGTACTCGTCGCATGTGTCTCCCCCGGTTCCGGCCCCGTCGCGCGGCCCTCGGTGCCGTCGCGACGGGTGAGTCCGCACAGAACTGTGCGGGCAGGGTCCATGGGACCACGGCGGACCGGACGGGACCACGGTCGGCCCGCCCGGACGCGAACGGCACCCGGGTGCCGGCGACGGCTCAGCCGAAGACGTTGTCCGTCTCGTCCCAGCTGAAGGGGTCGGCGCTGGGAGCGGGCGGCAGGGCCCGGGGAGTGCGCGACGACTGGTACATCGCCTCGATCTCGGCCGCGTACCGCTCCGCGATGGCGTCCCTGCGCAGCTTCATCGAGGGGGTGAGCAGCCCGTTGGCCAGGTCGAACGCCTCCGGCAGCACCCGGTACACACGAATGGACTCCGAGCGCGACACGGTGGAGTTGGCCGCGCCGACAGCGCGGTTGATCTCCTCCCGCAGGGCGTGCTCCTCGCGCAGTTCGCGGTCGTGGGCGTCGCCCGGCACGGCGTGCACCGAGCGCCAGTGCGCGAGGTACTCGGGATCGAGGGTGATCAGGGCGCCCACACAGGGCCGGTTGTCCCCCACGACGACCGCCTGGTGGACCAGCGGATGGACGCGCAGGCGCTCTTCGAGAGCGGCGGGGGCGACACTCTTGCCGCCGCTCGTGATGACGATGTCCTTCTTGCGGCCGGTGATGCTCAGATAGCCCTCGGTGTCGAGCCTGCCGATGTCGCCGGTGGCCAGCCAGCCGTTGTGCAGCGCCTCCCGGTTGCCCGCCTCGTCGTTGACGTAGCCCTGGAAGACCGAGGGCCCCCGGACGAGGATCTCCCCGTCGTCGGCCACATGGATCTCCGTGTCGGGCAGCGGCTGTCCCACGGTGCCGGACTTCTCCCGGCCGACGGGCTGGGCCGTGATGCCGCCGCTCGTCTCCGTGAGCCCGTATCCGTCGTGGACGAAGATCCCGATTCCCGCGTAGAACAGGGCCAGTTCACGGTTG
This sequence comes from Streptomyces tauricus, assembly GCF_014650955.1. Lineage (GTDB taxonomy): Bacteria > Actinomycetota > Actinomycetes > Streptomycetales > Streptomycetaceae > Streptomyces > Streptomyces tauricus. Next base: position 4,235 of record NZ_BMVY01000075.1, on the reverse strand, counting down.
AGGGGGGAGCCGCCCGAGACGGCGCCGCACACCCGTCCGCCCAGGGCGGCGCGGAGTTTGCGGTACACCGTCTTGTCGTAGACGGCGTGCTGCAGCCGCAGATCGAGGCCGGGGCCCGCGCCCGTGCCCAGCCGCTGCCGCTCGGCCGCCGCCGCGAAGTCCTGCGCGGTCCGGACGGCACGCTCGAACAGGGCGCCCTTGCCCGCCTCTTCGGCCTTGCGGAGGAAATTCTTGTACAGCTTCTCGAAGACGTACGGGACGGCGTAGAGATAGGTGGGCCGGAACGACAACAGGGACTCGGCCAGGGTCTCCGCGCGCAGGTCGGGCTCATGGCCCATGAGGATCCCGCCGCGCATGCACAGCCCCTGGATCATCAGGCCGTAGACATGGGAGAAGGGCAGGAAGGCCAGGACGGCGGGCTGCTGCCCGGGAGGCGCCGCGGTGTGTCCCCACCCGGCCAGCAGGGTGTCGCAGGGGCTCGCCAGACTGCTGTGGCTGAGCGCGCAGCCCTTGGGGTGTCCCGTCGTGCCCGAGGTGTAGGCGATGACGGCCGTCGAGTCCGGCAGCACGATCCGGCGCATCGACTCGACGGTGGTGACCGGCACCGACAGGCCCGCCTCCGCCAGGTCCGCCAGCGCCCCGGCGTCGAGCTGCCAGACGTGCCGCAGGGACGGCAGCGTGGCGCACACCGAGCCGACCGTCATGATGCCCTGCTCGTCCTCCACCACCACGGCGACACAGCCCGCGTCCCGGAGGATCCACGCGACCTGCTCGTGCGAGGAGGTCGGATAGATCGGGACGATCTCGGCGCCCACCGTCCACAGGGCGTAACTGAGCACGGTCCACTCGTAGCGGGTGCGTGCCATGACGGCCACGCGGTGGCCCGGGAAGATCCCGGCCGCGATGAAGCCCCGCGCCACGTCCAGCACCTGGTCCCGCAGCTCGATCGCGGTGACCTGCGACCAGGCTGCGGGAGAGGTGTCGGAGCGGCGTGCCAGTTGCGGCAGGAAGGGGTCGCGTTCAGCTGTCTCGAAGAGACTGTCCGCGAGCCCGCCCTGCATCAGGGGCGAGGCCTGTCTGGATACTTCCAAGGGGTGCATGTGCCGCTCCAGAATCTCCTCAGAGCGCCCCTCCGATGGAGTCCGGAATCGAGGGCGTTCGAAATCTAGCCCACGACGGCGGGACTTGGGTCACGAACGGACGATCGACCTGTCCTGATCTCGTTGCGCTGCGCCACCGAGCCACTTCAGTCCGTCGAGCAGAAAACGGTTCTGGGAGGCACTGGCGAAGGTGGACGACAGCGGGGTGTTCGTCGCGTAGTCCATCGCGTTGTGACCGACGTTCGCGTAGAGCATCCGGTACTTCGTGTTGGTCCACAGAACCGGGTAGTAGCCGCTGTACCAGGTCTGGTTCGGATCAGTGCCCACCGGGAAGCTGCCCGGGTCGATGGAGGCCAGGATCTTGATGTCCGGATTGCGCCGTAGGTCGTTCGACCAGCTGTACCACTCGTTGACCGACGACGCGAAGGTGGCGGGCAGGTTGCCGGTGGAGGGATGGGTGCGGTCCTCCACCCGCAGAGTGGCCGACGTCGGACCCCAGGTGTTCGACTTGAAATTGCCGCTGCCGAGGAACTGCTGGTGATACCAGGGCCATTGCTGCGCCTCGGTGGTGAAGGCGGAGACATGGAAGCCCAGCCAGCCGCCGCCCGCGCGCATGTACCGCTCGAAGCCGGACCGCTGGGCGGCGCTCTGCGGCAGGTCGTCGAGGAAGAGGACGACCTGGTACGCGTCGACGCCCCCGTTGGACAGCAGGTTCCAGTTGGTGCTCGCCGTGTAGGTGAAGCCGTTCTCGGCGGCCCGGGCCGGGAACCACTGGTTGGCCTCGCGGACGAAGCTGATGTGCGCGGCGTCCCACGTACCGCTGTAGAGGGCGAGCACCTTGAAGGGCGCCGCCTTCGGGGCCGCGTGGGCGGGCGGCGCCGCCAGTCCCAGCAGGGTCGCCAGCAGGACGAGCACCTGGAGGGCGATGCGTACCGGACCGGACGTTCTGATCCCGTTCATGATGTGCCCCTTCCTGTACGTCGACTCGTCGTACGTGCGCGCTGTCACGGGTAGCTGACGAGGTTGGCGACGTTGGTGGCGGAGTTGGACGGGCCGCCGCGATCGTTGACGACATGGCGGATCGTGCCGGTGCCGCCGAGCGAGACCGTCACCATGCTGCGGAAGCGCACGTTCGCCGAGTTCGGGGCCTCGATGGCGTGTTCGGCGGTGACGGCCGGGTTCACGTTGAAGTAGCAGTAGCTGCCGAAGCCGTACACCTGGTGGCTGGTCACGGAGTTCGCGACCTTGTAGGCGGCGTAGCCCTGCGTCGAACCGTTCATCCAGGCCGCCTGGTGGGGCGGGTCGTAGGGCATCTCGTTCTGGTAGAAGTACGTGCGCCCGCCGTTGCCGTTCCAGATCGTCTGGTGCTTCTGGTAGTGCTCGACGAACAGGCCGTACATGGTGACGTCGTCGCCGTTGACGACGAGCCCGGTGTCCGCGGTGTTGGTGTTCCAGCCGACGCCGTTGCCGTGGTCGGCGCGCCAGATCCACAGATGGTCGCCGATGACGTCGTCGCTGTTGACCGTGAGGCTGGTGGTGGCCTTGCCGACGGCCGCGCCGCCGATCCGGAAGAACACGTCGTGCAGGGAGCTGGGGTTGCCGCCGTGGTCGGCCGACGAGCCGCCCGGGCCCATCTCCAGGAGCTGCGCCGAGTTGGTGGTCCCCGCGTCGAAGAGGATCCCGGCGAGCTTGACTCCGTCCACGTCGGCGACCGTCATGGCCGTGATCCCGTTGTCCGGGATGAGGGTCGCCAGGCCGAGGCCGAGTACGACGGTGTCGGGCCGGGTCACCTTGAGGGTCTGGTTCAGGTGGTAGACGCCGGGGGTGACCAGCAGGTTCTTGCCCTGCGCGAGAGCGTCGTTCATCTGTGCCGCCGTCGCGCCCGGCTTGACGACGAAGAAGTCCGACAGCGGCAGCGAGGCGCCCGCCGGGGTGCCGGCCGCCCAGGTGGTGCCGCGCGAGTCGGTGCGTACGGCGGGGACGAACACCTTGTACGCGCTGGCCGCGTCCACGTACAGGAAGGGCTTCTCGCGGGTGACGGGCGCACGGTCGACCGTCGTGTACGGGGGACTGGGGAAGGTGTTCGCGGGGGCGTTCTGCGCGCCGACGAAGACCATGTTCCAGTTGGAGCCCGTCCAGCTCGACCACTCGGTGTTCCGCGACAGCCACTGCTGCTGCGAGCCCGACCTGACCTGCCCGTCGATCTTCGTGTCGGCCATGTAGCCGCCGCTCGACCAGCCGCCGTCGTCGAGCTGGAGGTTGCCGCGCAGATGCATCCGGCGGTACGGGGCCGCCTGCGAGACGGCCCAGCGGTCGGTGCCGGAGGTCGGGGTCACGGACAGGTTCTCCGCCGAGCGCCAGAAGTTCTGGGTGGCGTTGCCCTGGAACCAGTCGGCCTCGGCGTGCACCGAGCCGCGGATGTTGACGTCGTCGGGGGAGAGGCCGAGTCCCGCGACCTGCGTGTAGAAGCCGACGTTGGCGTTGGCGTCGTAGGTGCCCGGTTTGAAGAGGAAGGCCTTGCGGGCGGTGCCGAACTGGTTGGTCTCCTGCTGGGCGAAGGCCGCGTTCAGGCTGTTCTGGATGGTGGCGGCCGGGGTGGACGGGTCGAACACGGTCACGTTCGGGCCCAGGTCAGGGGTGCCGGGCGGCTGCTGCGCGGCCACTGGATCGACGCGGAAGGACTGGGCGGCGGAACCGTTGCAGGTCCACTGCTGGAGCTGGACGCCGTCGGCGGTCGACGCGCTCGGCACGTCGAGGCACTTGCCGCTGTTCCGGTTCACGAAGTGATAGGTCGTCCCGCCCGCGTCCGCGACGGGCTGCCACTGCTGGTTCGTCCCGCCGCCGTACGTCCACAGCTGCACGGCCGCGCCGTCGGCGGCCGAGACGTCGGCGACGTCCCAGCTCTTCGTGGCGTCGGCGCGGTTGTCGACCCGGACCCGCCCGTCACCGGTGTCACGCAGCTGCCACTGCTGGGCCTGGCTGCTGTTGCACGCGTACTGCTGGACGGCGGTGCCGTCGGCGGTTCCGGCGGCCCGGGCGTCGACGCACTTGCCGCTGCCGGCGTTGACGACGGTGGCCCAGCCGGTGGGGAGGGCGGCGGCGAGCTGCCCGGCGCGCGGCGCGGGCGGGGCCGCC
>NZ_BMVY01000074.1 GCF_014650955.1 Streptomyces tauricus | reverse complement strand
AGACCGGCCTGCGTGAACACCGTCTGCCCCAGCAACTCCGGCTCGGACCACATCACCTCGCGTATCGGCCGGTCGAGATGGCTGTCCAGAGCGGCACACACCTCGTCCAGCGCCGACGCGAACACCGGGAACGCCTCGTACAACTCCCGACCCATACGAGCCCGTTGCGCACCCTGCCCCGAGAACAGGAACGCCGTCGCACCGGGTGTCGCCGTGTCGTGTACAACGCCTGGCCGCTGTTCTCCGGCTGCGATGGCCGCGAGGCCTTCGAGTGCCGCTTCGCGGTCGTCCGGGAGCAGTACCGCGCGGTGTTCCATGGCGGGCCGAGACGTCGCCAGAGAGAACGCGACGTCGGTGGCGCCCACTTCCGGGTGCGCCGCGAGGTAGGACCTCAGCTTCTCGGCCTGGCCGCGCAGCCCCTCGGCGGACCGGCCCGACAGCATCCAGGGGAGGGCGCCTGCCGGTGCCTCCTCGGCCGATGCAGGATCCGTCGGCGCCGGTACCTGCTCGATGATGACGTGGGCGTTGGTGCCGCTGATCCCGAACGAGGAGACGCCCGCCCTGCGTGGACGGCCGTTCCGGGGCCACTCGCGTGCCTCGGTCAGCAACTCGACATCTCCCGAGGCCCAGTCCACCTCCGGGGTCGGCGCGTCCACGTGCAGTGTGCGCGGCAGTACGCCGTGCTCCATCGCCTTGACCATCTTGATGATTCCGGCGACTCCGGCGGCGGCCTGCGTATGGCCCATGTTCGACTTGATCGACCCCAGCCACAGCGGGCTGTCCTGCGGACGGTCCTGCCCGTACGTCGCCAGCAGCGCCTGCGCCTCGATCGGGTCGCCGAGTGTGGTGCCGGTGCCGTGCGCCTCCACCGCGTCCACGTCCGCCGCGCCGAGGCCCGCGTTGGCGAGCGCCTGCCGGATGACGCGGCGCTGCGACGGGCCGTTGGGCGCGGTGAGTCCGTTCGACGCGCCGTCCTGGTTGGTCGCGGTGCCCCGGACGATCGCCAGCACGGGGTGACCGTTGGCGCGGGCGTCCGAGAGACGTTCCACGAGGAGCATGCCGACGCCCTCGCTCCAGCCGGTGCCGTCGGCGGACGCGGCGAACGACTTGCTGCGGCCGTCGGCTGCGAGTCCGCGCTGTTTGCTGAACTCCACGAACGCCTCGGGGGTGGCCATGACCGCGACTCCGCCGGCCAGCGCCAGCGTGCACTCCCCCGAGCGGAGGGCCTGGGCGGCCCAGTGCAGCGCCACCAGTGAGGACGAGCAGGCGGTGTCGACGGTGACCGCCGGGCCCTCGAAGCCGAAGGTGTAGGCCACCCGGCCGGAGGCGATCGCGCCTGTGCTGCTGTTCGCCGCGTAGTCGTGGTACATCATCCCGGCGAACACTCCGGTCGCGCTGCCCCGCAGTGCGGCGGGGTCGATGCCGGCGCGTTCCAGCGCCTCCCACGACGTCTCCAGCAACAGCCGCTGCTGCGGATCCATCGTCAACGCCTCGTTCGGACTGATCCCGAAGAACTCCGCGTCGAAACCGGCCGCGTCATGCAGAAAACCACCGGCATTCACATAACTGGTATGAGGGCGCTCACCGGTCGGATCGAACAACTCCGCGACATCCCAGCCCCGGTCCGACGGGAACTCCGACACCACGTCCACACCACCGGCCACCACCCGCCACAGATCCTCGGGAGAGGCCACCCCACCCGGATACCGGCACGCCATCCCGATGATCGCGATCGGCTCGTCGTCGGAGGCGACGGACGCGACGGCGCCGAGGCCGTCGTCCACGGAGCCGGACACCTCGCTCAGCAGATACCGGGCGAGCACTTCCGGTGTCGGGTAGTCGAAGACCAGCGTCGCGGGCAGCCGCAGGCCGGTCGTCTCCCCCAGCCCGTTGCGCAGTTCCACCGCCGACAACGAGTCCACGCCGAGGTCGCGGAACGCCCGCTCCGGGTCGATCGCCGCCGGACCGGAGTGTCCGAGGACGACAGCCGCCTGGGTACGGACCATGCCGAGCAGGACCTCGTGCCACTCCGACTCGGGCCGGCTCGCCAACTGCCTGCGCAGGGACCCCGTGTCCGCCCGCGCGCCGGTGGCCGAGCGTCGTGTCCTCGGTACGAGCCCCTGGAACAGAGGGGGCACCTCGACCGTCCCGGCAGCGGCGGCCAGAACCCTGGGATCGAGGCGGATGGGGACCAGCGCGGCCGTACCCAGCGCGACCGCGGTGTCCAGGAGGGCGAGGCCCTGGTCGGCGGGGAGTCCCTCCACGCCGGACCTGGCCATCCGCTGGGTGTCGGAACCGGCGAGCCCGCCCGCCATGCCGCCCACACCCGCCGACCACGGCCCCCAGGCCAGTGACAGACCCGGCAGTCCAGACGCTCGGCGATGCTCCGCCAGGCCGTCCAGATAGGCGTTGGCCGCCGCGTAACTCCCCTGGCCCGACGTCCCCAGCACGCCCGCGGCCGAGGAGAACAGGACGAACGCCGAGAGGTCCATGTCGCGGGTCAGCTCATGCAGATGCCAGGCCGCGTCCACCTTCGGACGCAACACCGCGTCCACCCGCTCCGGGGTCAACGACGAGATCACCCCGTCGTCCAGCACCCCGGCGACATGCACGACACCCGACAGCTCACGGCCCGACACCAGCGTCGCGACCGCATCCCGATCGGCGACGTCACAGGCCACCGCCTCGGCCTCGGCACCCAGATCCGTCAGCTCCGCACACAACTCCGCCGCCCCGGGCGATTCCGCCCCCCGGCGCCCCACCAACACCAGACGACGCACACCATGCTCAGCAACGAGATGCCGCGCCACGAGGCTGCCCAGCGCACCGAAGGCACCCGTCACCAGAACGGCACCGGTGCCGGTGCCGGTGCCGGAGAACGGCGGAGTCGGCTCCTCGTGTGCTTCCTGCACCTCGACGGGCACGCGTGCCAGGCGGGACACGTGCACGACGCCGTCGCGGACCGCCAGCTGCGGCTCGCCCATGGCGGCTGCCGCCACCACCTCGGCAAGGCCGGTGTCCGCATCGAGGTCGGCCAGCACGAACCGCCCGGGGTTCTCCGACTGCGCCGACCGCACCAGACCCCACACCGCCGCACCCGCGAGGTCCGTGACGTCCTCACCCACCGAGGACACCGCACCACGCGTGGCCACGACCAACGTCGCGTCGGCGAACCGTTCTTCGGCCTGCCAGGACCGTAGGGCGTCCAGAACGCGGTGCACGGCTGACCGGACGGAGGCCGGGTCCGTCCCCGCGGTGGACGCCAGCACCACGACCGCGGGGACCTCGTCGTCGGGTCCCAGCTCGTCCCACGTGGCCCATTCGACCGTCGCAACGGAGCGGGCCGTGGCGCCGGAGCGTGCCGCGGCATCGGAGCGTACCGAGGCGTCGGACAGCGCTGCCGGAAGCGGCGACCACTCGACGCGGAAGAGCGACTCGTGGAACACCGACCGGGCGGCCGAGAGTTGGTCGGCGGAGATCTCGCGCAGCACCAGCGACTCCACCGCGGCCACCGCGCGTCCCGAGGCGTCCGCCACCTGCAGAGAGACCACTCCGGTGCCGGTCGGGGTCACCCGGACCCGCAGCGCCGTGGCACCGGAGGCGAACAGCTCCACACCCGACCACGCGAACGGCAGCACCACCCCCTCACCACCGACCGCACCACTCAACGCGACCGCGTGCAACCCCGCGTCCAGCAACGCCGGATGCAACCCGAACCCGTCCCCCTCCACCTGCTCAGGAAGCGCGACCTCCGCGAACACCTCCTCACCACGCCGCCACGCCGCACCCAACCCCCGGAACACCGGCCCGTACTCCAGACCGGATTCCGCGAGTCCTTCGTAGAACCGGTCCAGCTCCACGGGGGCGGCGCCCAGGGGCGGCCACTGCTCCAGGTCGTGGCCGTCGTGCGCGCCGGGCGTCAGGGTTCCGGCGGCGTGCTGCGTCCACACCGACATGCCTTCGTCGCGGGAGTGGACGCTGACCCGACGGGCCCCCAGGGCGTCCGCCTCTCCCACCACGACCTGTACCTGGACGCCGCCGCGCTGCGGCAGGGCGAGCGGTGTCCGGAGGGTCAGCTCCTCGATGCGTCCGCAGTCGACCTGGTCCCCGGCGCGGATCGCCAGTTCCACAAAGCCCGTGCCGGGGAAGAGCACGACGCCGCCGACGACGTGGTCGGCCAGCCACGGCTGGGCGCTCACCGACAGCCGGCCGGTGAGCACCACCTTGCCCGAGTCGGCCAGGGAGATCGTCGCGCCGAGCAGCGGGTGGCCGGTGCGGTCCAGGCCGGCGGAGGTCACATCGACGGTTTCGGCGGCTGCCTCCAGCCAGTAACGCCGATGCTGGAACGCGTAAGTGGGCAGGTCCACGGGCCGGGCGCCGCGCCCGGTGAAGACCGCGCGCCAGTCCGGCCCGGCACCGTTCACGTGGAGCTGGGCGACGGCGGTGAGCAGCGTCGCGACCTCGGCCTCAATCCCCCGCAAGGTGGGGACGACGAGTGTCGCGGCAGGCGGTTCGTCCAGGCAGTTGCGGGTCATCGCGGCCAGCACGCCGTCGGGGCCCAGCTCGATGAAACGGGTCACGCCGGCAGAGCGGAGGTGCGCGACCCCGTCGGCGAACCGGACCGCTTCACGGACATGCCTCACCCAGTAGTCGGCCGAGGCCAGGTCTTCCGCCGGGCCGCCTGTCACGTTCGAGACGACCGGGATGGCGGGTGCGCTGTAGGTGATGCTCTCGGCGACTTCGCGGAAGGCGGCCAGCATCGGGTCCATGAGCGGGGAGTGGAAGGCGTGCGAGACCCGCAGACGACTCGTCTTACGCTCCAACGCGGCGAAGTGGCTCTCAATGGCGGTGACTTGGGCGTCCGCACCGGACACCACGATGGACGTCGGGCCGTTGACCGCCGCGATCGCCACCGCCGCGTCGTCCAGCAGCGGGGCGACCTCGTCCTCGCTCGCCTGGATCGCGGCCATCGCTCCGCCCGAGGGCAACGCCTGCATCAACCGGCCCCGCGCCGCCACCAACTTGGCCGCGTCGCCGAGCGAGAACACCCCCGCCACATGGGCGGCGGCAAGCTCGCCGATCGAATGACCCGCCAGGAAGTCAGGGCGTACGCCCCACGATTCGAGCAGCCGGAACAAGGCCACCTCGATCGCGAACAAGCCCGCCTGCGTGAACACCGTCTGGCCGAGCAGCTCCGGATCGGACCACATCACCTCGCGTATCGGCCGGTCGAGATGGCTGTCCAGGGCAGCACACACCTCGTCCAGCGCCGACGCGAACACCGGGAACGCCTCGTACAACTCCCGTCCCATACCGGCCCGTTGCGCACCCTGCCCCGAGAAGAGGAACGCCGTCGCGGCAGGGGTGGAGCGGACGGAGCCGCGTACGACTCCGGTGTCGGGGGCGTCGGACGCCAGTGCGGCGAGCCTTCGGAGCAGGTCCTCGCGCTCGTGGCCGACGACGGCGGCGCGGTGTTCGAGTGCCGCCCGCGATGTCGCCAGTGAGAAGCCGACGTCGACCGGGTCCAGCTCCGCCCGCTCCTCGGCGAAGGCGAGCAGGCGCGCGGCCTGCGCGGCCAGTCCTTCGCGGCTGCGGGCGGACAGCACCCAGGGCACGACTGAGGTCCGTACGGCCTGTGCGCCGGCATCGGCATCGGCGTCGGCGTCCGGTCCGGGGCCGGCCACGGTCCCAGCTTCCTCGGCTTGCGGGGCGGGCGCGGGTGCCGCTTCGACGATGACATGGGCGTTGGTCCCGCTGATCCCGAACGAGGAGACACCCGCCCGGCGTGGACGACCGTCCACTTCCGGCCACTCTCGGGCCTCGGTCAGCAGTTCCACCGCACCCGCCGACCAGTCCACCTGCGGAGACGGCGCGTCCACGTGCAGTGTGCGCGGCAGTACGCCGTGCTCCATCGCCTTGACCATCTTGATGATTCCGGCGACACCCGCCGCCGCCTGCGCGTGCCCGATGTTCGACTTGATCGACCCCAGCCACAGCGGACTGTCCGCCGCACGGTCCTGGCCGTACGTCGCCAGGAGCGCCTGCGCCTCGATCGGATCACCCAGCGTGGTGCCCGTGCCGTGTCCCTCGACCACATCCACCTGGTCCGACGACACCTGCGCACTCGCCAACGCCTGCACGATCACCCGCTGCTGCGACGGACCGTTCGGCGCCGTCAGGCCGTTGGAGGCGCCGTCCTGGTTCACCGCGGAACCACGCACCACCGCCAGCACGGGGTGACCGTTGCGCCGGGCGTCCGACAACCGCTCCACCAACAGCATGCCGACGCCCTCACCCCACCCCGTACCGTCCGCCGCGGCCGCATACGACCTGCACCGACCGTCACGCGACAGACCACGCTGCTGGCTGAACTCGACGAAGGTCTCCGGGGTCGCCATGACCGCGGCGCCGCCCGCGAGCGCCAGGGAGCATTCGCCCGAGCGGAGCGACTGCGCCGCGAGATGCAGCGCGACGAGCGAGGAAGAGCACGCCGTGTCCACCGTCACCGCCGGGCCCTCAAGACCCAGCGCGTACGAGACCCGTCCCGAGGCGATGGCGCCGGTATTGGTGTTGGCCACGTAGTCGTGGTAGACGAGGCCGGCGAACACTCCGGTCGCGCTGCCCGCCAATGAGCCGGGGTCGATGCCTGCGCGTTCCAGCGCCTCCCACGACGTCTCCAGCAGCAACCGCTGCTGCGGATCCATCGTCAACGCCTCGTTCGGACTGATCCCGAAGAACTCCGCGTCGAAACCGGCCGCGTCATACAGAAAACCACCGGCATTCACATAACTGGTATGAGGGCGCTCACCGGTCGGATCGAACAACTCCGCGACATCCCAGCCCCGGTCCGACGGGAACTCCGACACCACGTCCACACCACCGGCCACCACCCGCCACAGATCCTCGGGAGAAGCCACCCCACCCGGATACCGGCACGCCATCCCGATGATCGCGATCGGCTCGCGTTCCCGGTCCTCCATGTCGCGGAGGCGCCGCCGGGTCTGCTGCAGTTCGGTCGTGGCGCGCTTGAGGTAGCCGCGCAGTTTCTCGTCGTTCGCCATCGGACGTGAGCCAATCTCGCAGGAAGACGCGAATCAGGTTTCAGGAGATGCCGAGTTCGTTGTCCAGGGCCTCGAACAGTTCGTTGTCGGTGGCCCATTCGGGGTCGCTGTTCGTTTCCGTCTCGGCGGGCCGGTCGTGGCCGTCCCGCCAGGACCGCAGGAGCGCTTCGAGGCGTGCGGTGATCCGGGAGCGCGCTCCGTCGCCCGACGAGGTCAGTGCCGACGCCGTGAGCGCGGCTTCGAGCCGTTCGATCTCCGTGAGAACGGGCCGCGCGGGGTCGTGCTCCTTGGGGCCGGCCGCGCTGCCGATCTCCTTGGCCACCGCGCGGGCGGTGGGGTGGTCGAACAGCAGCGTCGCGGGCAGCCGCAGGCCCGTCGCGGCGTTGAGCGTGTTGCGCAGCTCAAGGGCGGTGAGCGAGTCGAAGCCGAGTTCGCGGAACGCCCGGTCCGGTTCGACGTCGCTCGCGGAGTCGCGCCGCAGGACCAGGGCCACTCGTTCGCGTACCAGGTCGAGGAGCAGTTCGTCGCGTTCGGGAGCGGCCAGCCCGGCGAGTTTCCGGGCGAGTGCCTCGCCGCCGTCGGACCGAGCCCGTACGGTCCGGCGCACGGCGCCCCCGAACAGGCCGTGCAGTTTGCGCGGCAGTTCGTCGGGGTTCGCGCGGGCGGCGTACTCGTTCAGCTTGATCGGGACGAGTATCGGCTCGTCCACGGTGGCGGCGGTATCGAACAGTTCCAGCCCTACGGCGGCGGACATGCCGACGATGCCTATCTGGTCCATCCGCAGCCGGTCGACCTCGCTGAGCTGCGCGGTCATCTCGCTGGCGTCGGCCCACAGACTCCATGCCAGGGACTGGGCGGCGAGTCCGGCGGCGCGGCGGTGGGCGGCCAGCCCGTCGAGGAAGGTGTTCGCCGCCGCATAGTTCGCCTGCCCGCCGTTGCCGAAGACACCGGAGTCGGACGAGAACAGCACGAACGCCGACAGGTCCAGATGCCGGGTCAGCTCGTGCAGATGGAGCGCCGCGTCCACCTTCGGGCGCATCACCGCGTCGATACGTTCCGGGGTCAGGGACTCGATGACACCGTCGTCGAGGACACCCGCCGCGTGCACGACGCCGACGAGCGGGTGCGCGGTGTCGATCCCGGCGAGCATCCTGGCGACGGAGTCCTTGTCGGAGACGTCGCAGGCCGCGATGGTGACGGTCGCGCCGAGGGCCGTCAGCTCCTCGTGGAGCTCGGCGGCGCCAGCGCCTTCCATGCCGCGGCGGCCTGCCAGCAGCAGGTGGCCGACTCCGTGGGCGGTCACCAGGTGGCGGGCCACGTGCCGCCCCATCATGCCCATCGCGCCCGTGATCAGCACGGTGCCTTCGGGGCCGAAGACTGAGGCGGGGCGGGAGGGTTCGCGCCGCTCGGGCACCCTGGCCAGCCGTGCCCGGTAGGTCACGCCCGCGCGGACGGCGAGTTCCGGTTCGTCCGTCGCGACGAGCGACGCGACGACTGAGGCGTCGAGTGAGCCGATGCCGGCGGGCGCGTCCACGTCGGCCAGGACGATCGCGCCGGGGTGTTCCAGCTGGGCCGCCCTGATCAGGCCCCAGACCGCGGCACCCGCGAGGTCCGTCACGTCCTCGCCGTGCAGGGACACGGCACCGCGCGTCACGACCAGGAGCCGCGAGGCGAAGAGCCGCTCGTCGGCCATCCAGTCCTGGAGGACGCCCAGCGTTTGTCGTGTGGTGCGGTGGACGCTCTCGGCGTCGTCGCCGGGTTCCGGTGACACCACGAGTACGCCGGGGAGCCCGTCGGCGAGGTCGTCGGCATCGCCGATGTCCTCCCAGGGCAGCCAGGACACCTCGTCCGCGCCGGTCGCGGGGGCGGCGGTGACCGGGTTCCAGTCCATGCGGAACAGCGAGTCCAGGAACCCGTCCCGGCCGGGGCCGGGGCCGGCGTCGGGTCGGGCGAGTCGGTCGAGTTGTGCGGGTGACAACGGGTTCGTCGTGAGCGACCGCACCGACAGGACGGGCCGGCCGGCCTCGTCGGCCGCGAGCAGGGACATGCCGTCCTGCTCCGTACGCGCCAGTCGGACGCGGAGGGACGTGGCGCCCGCGGCGTGCAGGACGACACGGTTCCACGCGGTCGGCAACCGAGGCCCGCCGCGGTCCCCGTCCTGTTCGTTGTCTTCTTCTCCTTCGTCTTCTTCGTTTTCTTCATGGAGCGTCAGCAGGTGGGTCGCCGCGTCGAGGAGCGCCGGGTGGACACCGAAGTTGTCGTCGGTCCCGTCGCTCTCCTCGGTCAGGGCGACCTCGGCGAACAGTTCGTCGCCCAGGCGCCATGCGGCCCGCAGCCCACTGAAGAGAGGTCCGTAGTCGTGGCCCCGTTCCGCGAGTCGGTCGTAGAGGTCGTCGACGTCCATCGGGTCCGCGCCCGCAGGAGGCCATGCGGTCAGGTCGACGGTGGGTACGGGCGCGCCGGAGGCGAGGACATCGGCGGCGAGGACACCGGAGGCGTTCCGGGTCCACGGACCGTCCTCGCGGCGGGAGTGGATCGTCACCGGCCGCTCCCCCGACTCGCCCGGTTCGGCGACCACGACCTGGACGTCGACACCGCCGTTCTCGGGGAGGGTCAGCGTCTCGTCGATGGTGAGGTCCTCCAGGACGTCGCATCCCGCCTGGTCCCCGGCACGGATCGCCAGTTCCACGAAGCCCGAGGCGGGGAACACGACGGTGCCGAGCACCTGATGCCCGGCCAGCCATGGCTGGGCGGCGAGCGACAGCCTGCCTGTCAGGACCAGTCCGTCGGAGTCGGGCGAGACGACCACGGCGCCGAGCAGCGGATGCCGGGCGGCCACCTGCCCGAGGCCCGACGCGTCACCGGAGACCGCCTGCGTGTCCAGCCAGTGGCGCCTGCGCTGGAAGGCGTAGGTGGGCAGCTCCACACGACGGGCACCGCGTCCGGCGAACACCTCACGCCAGTCGACGAAAGCACCCGTCACGTGCAGTCCGGCGACGGCGGCGAGCAGCGCGGGCGGTTCGGCCCGGTCCTTGCGCAGCGCGGGAACGGTGGTCGCCTCGTCCGGATCGCGCAGGCAGGCCTGCGCCATCGCGGACAGCACACCGTCCGGTCCCAGTTCCACGTACCGGGTGACACCCTCCGACTCCAAGTGCCGTACGCAGTCGGCGAATCGGACCGCCTCTCGGACGTGCCGCACCCAGTGGTCCGCCGAACTCAGCGCTTCCGCGCCGACAACCGTGCCGTCGAGGTGGGAGACCACGGGTATGGCGGCTTTGCCGTAGGTGACACTCTCGGCGACCTCACGGAAAGCCTCCAGCATGGGATCCATGAGCGGCGAGTGGAACGCGTGCGAGACGCGCAGGCGTGTTGTCCTGCGGCCCAGTGCCGTGAAGTGCGCGGTGATCCGGGCGACTTCGGTGTCGACGCCGGAGACGACGACCGAATCGGGCCCGTTCACCGCCGCGACATCGGCCGACACCAGGTCCAGCAGCGGAACGACCTCGTCTTCCGTCGCCTGGATGGCGGCCATCGCCCCGCCCGGCGGCAGCGCCTGCATCAACCGGCCGCGCGCAGCGACCAGACGCGCCCCGTCCTCCAGCGAGAACACTCCGGCCACATGGGCCGCCGCCAACTCGCCGATCGAATGACCCGCCACGAAGTCAGGCCGTACACCCCACGAATCGAGCAGCCGGAACAGCGCCACCTCGATAGCGAACAAGGCCGCCTGCGTGAACACCGTCTGCCCCAGCAGCTCCGGCTCGGACCACATCACCTCGCGTATCGGCCGGTCCAGATGGCTGTCCAGAGCGGCACACACCTCGTCCAGCGCCGACGCGAACACCGGGAACGCCTCGTACAACTCCCGGCCCATACCGGCCCGTTGGGCACCCTGTCCCGAGAACAGGAACGCCGTCGTGCCGGTGGAGGCGACGCCGTGGACCACATCGGGGCCCGGCTCGCCGGCGGCGATCGTGGCCAGTCCGTCGAGAGCGGTGGCCCTGTCCTCCGCGAGCACCACCGCGCGTCGCTCCAGTGCGGCGCGTGAGGTCGCCAGGGAGAGACCGACGTCGAGCGGGTCGTCCCCGGGACGGCCCAGCAGATACGAGTGCAGCCGCTGCGCCTGGCTCCGCAGGGCCTCGGGTGTCTTGGCGGAGACCAGCCACGGAAGAACACCCGCATCGATGTCGGCGGCGGGCTTTTCCGGTGCGGCGGAGACATCGGCCTGGTCCATGTCGGGCTGCTCGATGATGACGTGGGCGTTGGTCCCGCTGATCCCGAACGAGGAGATCCCCGCTCGCCGCGGACGGCCTTCGGTCAGCGGCCATTCCCGGGCCTCGGTCAGTAGTTCCACCCGGCCCGCCGACCAGTCCACCTGCGAGGACGGCGCATCCACGTGCAACGTACGCGGCAGCACCCCATGGCGCATCGCCTGCACCATCTTGATCACCCCGGCCACACCCGCCGCGGCCTGCGCATGCCCCATGTTCGACTTGATGGACCCCAGCCACAACGGCGGGCTGTCCACCGGACGGTCCTGCCCGTACGTCGCCAGCAACGCCTGCGCCTCGATCGGATCGCCCAGCGTCGTGCCGGTGCCGTGCGCCTCCACCGCGTCGACCTGGTCGGACGACAGGCGTGCGTTGGCGAGTGCCTGCCGGATCACCCGCTGCTGGGAGGGACCGTTCGGCGCCGTCAGTCCGTTCGACGCGCCGTCCTGGTTCACCGCCGAGCCGCGCACCACCGCCAGCACCGGATGACCGTTGCGCCGGGCATCCGACAACCGCTCCACCAGCAGGACGCCCACTCCCTCGGCCCAGCCCGCGCCGTCGGCGGCGTCCGAGAACGACTTGCAGCGGCCGTCCCGGGCCAGGCCACGCTGCCGGCTGAACTCCACGAACATGTTCGGCGTACTCATCACGGTCACGCCGCCGGCCAGTGCCAGGGAGCACTCGCCGGTGCGCAGTGCCTGTGCGGCCAGGTGCAGTGCCACCAGCGAGGACGAGCAGGCCGTGTCGACCGTCACCGCCGGCCCCTCCAGGCCAAACACGTACGAAACCCGGCCGGAGACCAGACTTCCGCCACTGGTACTGGCGGTATCGGCCCGGAACCCGTAGTCGTGGTACATGAGGCCGGTGAAGACACCGGTCCGGCTGCCGCGCATCGTGTGCGGATCGATGCCCGCGCGTTCGAACGCCTCCCAGGACGCCTCCAGCAGCAACCGCTGCTGCGGATCGGTGTCCGCCGCCTCCCTGGGCGAGATGGCGAAGAAATCGGCGTCGAACTCCGCCGCGTCGTAAAGGAAACCACCCTCCCGCGCGATGGTCTTCCCCGGCTTCCCCGGCTCGGGATGGTAGATGCCCTCGACATCCCAGCCCCGGTCGCGGGGGAACTCCGCCACCACGTCCACGCCGTCCGCCACCAGCCGCCACAGATCATCGGGGGACGCCACACCGCCCGGATAGCGGCACGCCATCCCCACGATCACGACCGGATCGTCGTCGGCCGCCACCGCCGCCGGGATCTCCGCCGCCGAGCCCGCCGCGACACCGCCGCCTTCACCCTGCAGTTCGGCGTCGAGGTGGGCGGCGACGGCCCGGGCCGTCGGGTGGTCGAACACCAGCGTCGCCGGAAGCGCCAGACCGGTCTCGGCCCGCAAGGCGTTCCGCAGCTCCACCGCCGACAGGGAATCGAAGCCAAGCTCCTTGAAGGCCTTGTCCGCCTCGACGGCCTTCGCCGAGGCGTGGCCGAGCACCGCCGCCACCTGGGTCCGTACGAGTGTGAGGAGGGTGGCTGCACGCTCTTCGGCGGTGGATCCGGTCAGGCGTGCGCGCAGGGAACTCTCCGTCCGGGCGCGGAGGGCGCGGGCGGGACGGCGGGGTCCGCCGGTCAGACCGCGCAGCAGAGCCGGGACGTCGTCGCCCCGCGCCCGCAGCACCGCCCGGTCCAGGCGGAGCGGCATGAGTACGGCGTCGTCCGTGCGCAGCGCCGCATCGAACAGTTCCAGGGCCTTGTCGGCCGGTATCGCGGGCATGCCCAGGCGGGCCAGCCGGTCCGCGTCGGCCAGGTCCACACCTGTGTCGGCGTCCCAGAGGCCGAACGCCAACGACGTCCCCACCAACCCCGCACCACGCCGATA
>NZ_BMVY01000073.1 GCF_014650955.1 Streptomyces tauricus | reverse complement strand
CGTACTGCCACCCGGGTCCACGGTCGCGGAGGCGGGCTCCAGAGAAGTCCAAAGGCTCACTCCCGGACGCTAACCGCAGGGGTGATCCGAAGTCAGTGGCCCCAGGGGCAAGGCCGTTGTCCGAGGAGGCAGGCCTCGGTGCCTCGTCACTTGAACAGCTGGGTGAAGTAGAACCGCCCGATCCGGTCCTGGATCTTCTTGCGGATCGTGGCGCGGTTGAACTTGCCGCCCTGCTCCACGCTGTACTCCTCCTTGTTCAGCTCCTCCACGATGGCGTTCAGGAGCTGCTTCTGGGTGCCGTCGGGATCGTTCGAGTTGATGTACTCGACCAGCGTCTCCCAGGGCTTC
Source organism: Streptomyces tauricus (assembly GCF_014650955.1). Lineage (GTDB taxonomy): Bacteria > Actinomycetota > Actinomycetes > Streptomycetales > Streptomycetaceae > Streptomyces > Streptomyces tauricus. The sequence continues at coordinate 13,884 of NZ_BMVY01000073.1, read as the reverse complement.
GCCGGCGCGAGCCCCGCACCGACCATCGCCTCGCGGACCGCGGACGGGAGGGAGTTGTCCGTGCTGTTGTACTCGTGGCGCGGGTTGCCCTCCGCGAACTGGTTCTCGTTCACCAGCATGTTGTGGTACTCGACCAGCGCCCGCCTGCCACCGGACATGTCGACACTGAAACCGGCCTGGTCCTGCTGGACATGGCCCATCTCGTGCCGGACGGTCTGCTCCACGGTGAAGCCCGGGGACGGCGTGCTGTTCACGAGAAGGATCTTGTGCGACGCGATGTAGGCGCCGCCGCCGGCGAGTCCCACGACCGCGGAGGCGGCGTGGTGGCCCTCGCCGCCGTTCAGTGCCTGGACGCTGAGCTGGAGCTCTTCCTCGGAGAGGCCGACGCAGCTCCCGGGCGGGTAGTTGGCGAAGGGGGTGTCCGCGCGGATGCTGCCGCTGTCCGGCACCTCCACGATCTTGACGGTTCCCTCGACACCCAGCTTCTCCTGGGCCCCCTTGATCACCTCGGGATCCAGGGCGCGCTGCACCACCGGTCCGTCGGCACGCTGGACCGTCGGCCCGGAAGCACGCTGGACCGACTCCGCGGGAGCGCGCTGGACAGCCGCCCCGTCGAAACCGTGTCCCGAGGTCACCGCCTCGCTGTCGGCGGCGCGCTGCACCGGCGGCGGCCCGCTCCTCGCCTGCGCCTCGATCGCCTCGGCCCGCTTCTCGCCCCAGTCGCCCCGGCTGGAGACCTTCAGGCCCGAGCCGTTGTCGGTGCCGGGGACGGCACCCATGCGCTGGTCCTTGACGTGCTGCAGCTCGTGGATGAGGGTCGGCTTGTCCCTGCCGTCCCAGACCACGTCGTCGCCGGCGGTGTACGCCCGGGCGCCGATCGCCTTGGCGGACTGCAGGGCGACCGAGTCCGTGTGCAGCTTGACGGTGCTGAAGTCCTCGCCGCCGAACCAGCTCGCCGTCTCCTTGAGCAGCGAGCCGTTCATCCTGGTGCCCGGGGACTTCCTGACCTGGTCCACCAGCTCACGCTGTTCGTCCGGGGTGTGCCCGCAGCCGTCGCTGTGCTGGTGCTGTCTGCGCTGCACGGCCTGGGTGACCGCCGCGTTGCCCGCCGCGCTCTGCAACGCCAGGATCCGGTCCGCGGTGGCGTCCCGGTCCGTCGTGTTCGGGCGGACCTTGACCTGATCACCACCGGCCTTCTCGGCCTGGGCTTCCTGCGCGCGCATGACGTTCCCCTCCACGGCTGATCCTCCAGCATTACCGGAGGGTGCCCCCCGCGGGGAGAGCGGCAGGGGCAGCCATGGGGGCAGAAGGACGGGATCGAGGGGCACACGGAGGCAGCACGCTGCCCTTGCGGGCAGGGATTTTGCCCCCGATCAGGTACCGCAGGACGTTTCAACGAACGCTCGCGCGCGTGAAGCTCGGAGTAGACCTGTCTCGTACCCCGAGGAGAGCAGAGCATGCCGTCCTACCTGTCGCCCGGCGTTTACGTCGAGGAGGTGGCCAGCGGCTCGCGTCCCATCGAGGGAGTGGGCACGTCGGTGGCGGCCTTCGTGGGGCTCGCCCCGCACGGCCCGCTGAACGAGCCGACGCTGGTGACCAACTGGTCGCAGTACGTCGCGGCCTTCGGTGCCTTCACCGACGGCTACTACCTCGCGCACTCCGTGTACGGGTTCTTCAACAACGGCGGCAGCGCCGCGTACGTCGTACGCGTCGGCGGCGCGGCCGACGGCACCTCGGCGAACGGCGCTTCCGCGAACGGCGCCCCGGCGGCCGTCTCCGGCTCCGCGGCCCCCGCCGCGCTCACGGCCGGCGAGCCGAAGCAGCTCGGTACCTTCAGCGTCACCGCCGTCGCGGGCGGCTCGCTCAGCGTCGAGGTCGCGGACCCCGAGGGCGAGGGCCCCGCCGAGCGCTTCAAGCTGATCGTCAAGGACGGCGACAAGCCCGTCGAGTCCTTCGACGTGACCGCCAAGAAGGGCGGCCGCAACTACGTCGTCACGCAGGTGAAGGAGCGCTCCAAGCTCATCACCGTGCAGGAGGCGGCGCCCACCGCGCAGCTGGCGCGCCCCGAGAACCAGACCGTGGCGCTGGCCGCCCCGGCGGACGCCGCGTCCAACTCCCCGGCCGTTCCGGCCGGTGCGGAGGACTCCCACCCGGGCCCGGCCCAGTACCTCGGCGACTCCGCCGACCGCACCGGCTTCGGCGGCCTGGAGGCCGTGGACGAGATCTCCATGGTCGCGGTCCCCGACCTGATGGCCGCCTACCAGCGCGGCGCGATCGACCTGGAGGCCGTGAAGGCCGTCCAGCTCGGTCTGATCGCGCACTGCGAGCTGATGGGCGACCGCGTCGCCGTCATCGACCCGCCGCCCAGCCTCAACGCCCGTGAGATCCGTGTCTGGCGTCAGGAGACCGCCGGCTACGACTCCAAGTACGCGGCCCTGTACTACCCCTGGGTGAAGGTCTTCGACCCGGCGACCGGCCAGTCCCGGCTGACCCCGCCGAGCGGTCACGTCGCCGGCATCTGGGCCCGCAACGACTTCGAGCGCGGTGTGCACAAGGCGCCCGCCAACGAGGTCGTGCGCGGCGCGGTGGACCTGGAACTGCAGATCACCCGCGGCGAGCAGGACCTGCTCAACCCCATCGGCGTCAACTGCATCCGCGCCTTCCCGGGCCGCGGCATCCGCGTCTGGGGCGCCCGCACCATGTCCTCGGACCCGGCCTGGCGCTACCTGAACGTCCGCCGGTACTTCAACTACCTGGAGGAGTCGATCCTGCTCGGCACCCAGTGGGTGGTGTTCGAGCCGAACGACCACAACCTGTGGGCCCGGATCCGGCGCAACGTCTCGGCGTTCCTCGTCAACGAGTGGCGCAGCGGCGCCCTCTTCGGCCAGCGGCCGGAAGAGGCGTTCTACGTCAAGTGCGACGAGGAGACCAACACTCCGGAGTCGGTCGACCTCGGCCGTGTGATCTGCGAGATCGGCATCGCGCCCGTCAAGCCCGCCGAGTTCGTGATCTTCCGCCTGGCCCAGTTCTCCAGCGGCAGCGGTGAGCTGGAGGAGTAGACCTCCGCACGCAGCGCGCAGCCTCGGACGTCGTCGCGCATCCGTCGTCGTACGTCCCTAGACAAGACTCCCCAGCAAGAACCCTCAGAAGGACAGAGAACAGATGAGTCTCAGCCCGGGTGACGCCCTTACTTCACATAATTTCGGTCTGCAGATCGACGGCGTGATGGTCGAGTACCTCGCGGAGGTCAACGGTCTCAGCATCGAACAGGACGTCATCAAGCACCTGTCGAACTCCGCGCAGGGCAGGCCCGAGGTCAGTCTCATGCCCGGCGTGCAGAAGGACGGGCAGTGCACCGTCGTGCGCGGTATGACCCAGTCCCCGGCGTTCACGACGTGGATCAACGACTCGATCTCCGGTCAGATGAGCACGGCCCGCAAGAACGCCTCGATCATCATGATGGATTACCAGAACAACCCGGTGAAGCGGTACAACATGCGCAACGCCTGGTGTTCCAAGATCGACGCCAGTGCGCTCAAGGCCGGCGAGGCCTCCGCGCTGACCGAGACCGTGACCATCGTCTTCGAAGAACTGGTCATCGAGTAATGCGCCGTACTGCTGCCAGGGCGGGCGCGGGCCCGGTCGTGGACGCACCGGTACCGGAGCAGGTGGCGGCGCCGGAGCAGACCTTCGCTCCGGCGCCCGCCGCCGCTCCGGCGCCCGCGCCCGCGCCGGTGGCACAACCGCTGCGCACGGAGTTCCCTTTCGAACTTCCGCGCGGCTATGTCGACGACGCGGGAACGGTGCACCGGGACGGCGTGATGCGTCTGGCCACCGCCCGGGACGAGTTGATTCCGCTGCGGGACGTCCGGGTCCAGGAGAACCCCGCCTATCTGTCGGTGGTCCTGCTGGGCCGGGTCATCACCCGGCTCGGCACGCTGGCGATGGTGCACGACGGGATCGTGGAGAACATGTTCGCCTCCGACCTCGCGTTCCTCCAGGACTTCTACCGGCAGGTCAACGCCGAGGGCCACACCCGCGCCTCCGTGGAGTGCCCCCACTGCTCGGAGCCCTTCGAGGTCGAACTCGGCGGGAGCCGCCTGGGGGAATCGTGACGTACGCGACCGACCGGCTGCACGAGGAGATCGCGTACGTCGCCTACCACTTCCACTGGAGCCTGGAGACGATCCTGGACCTCGAACACCAGGATCGCCGCCGCTACACGGAACAGATCGCGTCCCTGGTGACCCGGGGCGGGGCGGAGGGCTGATCGGTGGGGTTCCTCGACCGACTGAGGGGCGGCACGGCGGCATCCGCCGCACGTTCCGCTCCCACGGGAGCGCATGCGGGTACGGGCCCGGATACGGGTGCCGTACCCGCGGCGGCCGTCACGGGTACGGCTGCGGTGGGTACCTCCGCGGGTGCCGGGCCGTCCGCGGATGCCCAGCCGGCCGCGGTGGTCGGCTGGACGGGGCTTCCGCCGATCCAGCGGGCCGCCCTGGGCCGTACCGGGGTCGCCGACTCCGGGTTCGGCGGCCGGCTGAGCACCTGGCAGAACCCCTCCCTCACCGGGACCCTGTCCCACGCCGTCCTCGACGGCGCGCCGGGCGGACTGATCAGGAACGCGCTCACCACGTCGGCCGGGCCCGTCTCCGGACTCGAACCGCCTTCGCGTGTCCTGCCGGTGGCGGGGCCCGATCCGTCGGAGCCCGCTCCGGCCCAGGCGCACGGCGACACACCACCGGTACAGCGCGCGTCCCTGCCCGTCACGGCGTCCCGCCCGACGGGCCCGCGGGTGACCGCCGTACCCCCAAGGCCCCACCGGCAGAGCCCGCTGACCAGGGCGCCCGCCACGCCCGCAGTACAGCGGCGGTCTCTGCCGGTGGCCCACCGCCCTGCTCCGCCGGCCCCCCGGCCTACACCGGGCCCTGCTTCGTCGGGCCCCGCGCCGTCCGGACCCGCTTCGCCCGGTCCCGTTTCGTCGGGCCCCGCTCCGTCGGGCCCCGCTCCGTCGGGTGCTGACTCGCTGGGTCCTGTCCCGTCGGGTCCCGCTTCGTCCGGTCCTGACTCACTGGGTTCCGTTCCGTCGGGCCCTGCTTCGTCCGGTCCCACTCCGTCGGGCCCTGTCTCGTCGGGCCCCGCTCCGTCGGGTGCTCCGGCGGCCGGGGGTACGAGGCCGGGGGCCGTGCGGTCGGGCTCCGCCCATCCGGGGGCAGGTGGTCCCGGCAGCACGGCGACCCGTTCCGGCGGGTCCGCCGTCAATGTCCAGCGCGCCCCGGCGACGGGTCCGGTGGGCAGCCCCGCCCCGGCCGGTCCCAGCGACCCGACTCCGGCCGCAACCGGTGGAGCCACGGCCACCGGCTCCGGCAGCCGTACCTCCGGAGCCATAGGGGCCAATCCCGGTGCCGCCGTGACTCGTTCCAGCGGGCCCGCGGTCAACGTCCAGCGCGCCCCGGCGACCGGCACGGCCGGAACACCGCCCCACGCGGGTGCGCCGACCCCGACCGGCACCGCTCCGGCCGCACCCGTACGGCCCGCATCCACAACCGGTGAAGCCACGACCACCGGGGCCAGTGACACGACGGGCAATCCCCGTGCCGCCGTGACCCCTTCCAACGGGCCCGCCGTCAACGTCCAGCGCGCCCCGGCGACCGGTCCGGTCGGAACACCGCCCCGTGCGAGTGGGGCGACCCCGAGCAATCCCGCTCCGGCCGCACCCGTACGGCCCGCATCCACAACCGGTGAAGCCACGACCACCGGAGCCCGTGGCACGACGGGCAGCCCCCGTGCCGCCGTGACCCCTTCCAACGGGCCCGCCGTCAACGTCCAGCGCGCCCCGGCGACGGGTCCGGTGGGCAGTGCCGCGCCGACCGGTCCCAGCGACCCCGCTCCGGCCGCGACCGGTGAAGCCACGGCCACCGGCTCCGGCAGCCGTACCTCCGGGGCCAGCGGCACAACGGGCAGCCGCCGTGCCGCCGTGACCCCTTCAAGCGGACCGGCGGTCAACGTCCAGCGCGCCCCGGCGACGGGTTCGGCCGGCACGCCGCCTCGTGCGGGCAGCCCGGCCCCGACCGGCCCCGCTCCGGCCGCACCCGTACGGCCCGCAGCCGCGTCGGGGGGCGGTCCCGGCAGCTCGGTGACTCGTACCAGCGGGCCCGCGCTCAACGTCCAGCGCGCAAGGGCCGGTTCGACCGGGACCCCGGCCGGACCCAGCAGCGCGGTGCCCCGTACCAATGGGCCCGCCCTCAACGTCCAGCGCGCAAAGGCGGATTCGGGTGCGGCGGCTGCCACGCCCGTCGCCGCGCCCGCGCCCGCTACGACCGCGTCCTCTTCCTCAGCAGCCACCGGACCCGGCGCAGCGGCGGTCACCCCCGCTGCGGTCCAGAGGGCGACGGCCGCCCCCGCCGCCCCGGCCGAAACGACGACCGCCGGTACCGGCACCGCACCGGTTCGCGTCCAGAAGGCGGCAGCCACTCCCAGCCGTACGCCGGACGCGGACGCTTCCGGCGGCACCGCACCCGTCGTCCAGAGGGCGCAGGCCGGGCCCGCCGCCGCGAACTCGCCCGTCTCCGGGCCGAGTCGGAGCGGCACCGGGACCCCCGCCGCCGCTACGCCCCCTCCGAGCACCCCGTCCGGTTCAGGCGCGTACCCGGTGCAGCGGAGTGCTGCCACGGGCGTACGGCGTATGGGTCTCGGTGCGCCGATGGCGGGGAATCCGTCCGTCACCCGCTCGTCGGCCGCACACCCCGGCCCACCGGCCCCGCTTCCCGTCATCTCGGCCCCGCCGACCGGCTCCGCGAGCCCCGCCGACCGCCCGCACACACCGGCCGTACCGCCGACGCCCCCGACCTCGCCCCAGGCCCCGATCCCGGCCACCACCCCAGTCGCTCCCCCGCACACCCCGGTCCAACGCGCCGCCGCGCCGGCCGCTCGGCAGCGCCCCCTGCTCGGTGCGCCCCTCTCCGCTCCTCCCGCGGACGCGCAGCCCCTCTCCGGGCGTACGACTCCGGCCAGTTCGCGCCCCGCCGGACCGCCTTCCGTGCAGCGCGCCCCCGCACAGGCACCGGCGCCCACACCCGCGCCCGCGACACAACCCCTCCGCCGCCCGGCCGTGCCCCTCTCCGCCCCGCCCGCCAACGGCCTCTCCGTACAGCGCGCCACGGCCGCTCCCGCCGCGGTGGTCCCCACCACCACGGCCGCCACCAAAGCCGTAAGCAACACAAGGGCACCCGCAGCAGCGCCGGCACCCGCGCCCATGCGTGCCCTCGCCCCCGCCCGGGCTCTCGCGCCGGTTCTCACCCCCGTGGCACCCGCCGCATCTCAGCGCCCCGCGCCTCCGGCCCCCGTCCCCCTGCGCCGGACGGCGTCCGCGCCCGGGCGGTCCGGAGGGGCCGGGCCCGTGGCCGTGCAGCGGGCCGTCGCGCCCGGTGCTCCCGCGGGACGTGCCGTGCCGCTGCTCGCGGCCACCAAGTCCGGGCCGGAGAAAAGCCCCGTCAGGACCGCTCCGCCCGCGCAGCCGCTGTCGATGCCGAACGCCTACCCGGCACCGGCCGTCGTCCAGCGGCAGGCGGTCGCCGCGCCCCGGACGGCCACGGCCACGGCACCCGCCCCCGCGGCGCCCGCTCCGCCGCGTCCGGCACCCGCGCCCGCGCCCGTTCCCGTACAGCGCGCCCCGGAGCGTGCGCTGCTCCCGACGTCCGCCAGGACCACCACCGCCGTGTCCGCGGTGACGGCGCGCGGCAGTTCGTCGCGCGGCTCGTCCGGGGCGGGCTCCGGCGACGATCCGCCACCGCCGTACGAGCAGGGCGGCCCCCCGCCCGCGTACACCGCGGTCGCCAAGGGGCAGTTCGACCCCCGTTCCCTGACCGACTTCCAGCTCGACGAGCTCACGCACCGTCTGATCGGCCGGATCACCCGGCTGATCCGTACCGAACTGCGGCTCGACCGGGAGCGGATCGGCAAGCTCCGCGACCCACGTCGCTGAGCGGCCGCAGACCGGCCGCCGACCGGCCGAAACCCGTACCGCCCGGCACGACCGCACGACCCGGCACGATCCGGCACCACCCCGCATGACCGACGTCCGCAGAAAGGCCGCCCCCGATGCCCCGCGATCTCGACCCGGGCTCCACCATCTTCTTCACCCTGACCATCGACGGCGAGAGCCTCGGTTACTTCAACGGGTGCGAGGGACTGTCGTCCGCGGTGGAGATCGAGCACCGCCAGGAGGGCGGCAACAACGGGTTCGTCTGGCAGCTTCCGTCCCGTGTCACCTTCTCCAACATCCGGCTGACCCGGCCGCTGACCCCCGACACCACCAAGGTCGCGGCCTGGATCTCGTCCGTGGCCACGGGCATCAAGCGGCCGACCGCGCAGATCGCCGCGCTGCGCGCGGACGGTTCGGAGGTGGCGCACTGGGGGCTGATCGACGTGCTGCCGGTGAGCTGGCAGGGCCCCTCCCTGGACCCGGCCAACCCGAGCGTGGCCACCGAGGTCCTGGAGATCACTCACCACGGGTTCACGGACTGAGGGGCGGGACACCACCATGGCCAAGGGAAGCAAGGGCGCGGGCAAGAGCCTCGTACGCGCCACGATCGCCATCCACGAGCCGCCCGTCGGGTCCAGCACCACTCCGGGCGGGCTGATCAAGACGTTCAACTTCGACTTCAACCCCTCGCAGCTGCAGCTGAGCCGGCGCTCCCAGTGGAAGTCCACGCCGGCCGCGGCCGTGCGCGACGGCACGGTCCCGGAGTTCATGGGACCCGAGCCGCGGGAGATGACGGTCGAGATCTTCCTGGACTCGTCCATGAAGCCGACGAGCAACGCCGTGCTGAAGAACGTGGAGTCCCTGCTCGACTGCTGCGAGGTGACGGCCAAGAGCATCGCCGCGAAGCAGCCGTCGCCGCCCTGGGTGGTCTTCCAGTGGGGCTCGTTCTCCACGGCGCGCTTCACCTCGTACGTGGAATCCGTGAACGTCACCTACTCGCTGTTCGGCACGACCGGTGTGCCGATCCGGGCGACCTGCCAGGTGGCGCTGCACGAGATCCCCAGCACGATCAAGGGCCAGAACCCGACCTCGGGCGCGCTCACCGCGCAGCGGGTGCACCGGGTCGTCGCGGGCGACTCGCTGCAGTCGCTGGCCTGGCGCGAGTACGGCAACGCGTCCGCCTGGCGTGCGATCGCCGAGTCCAACGGGATCGACAACCCCGCGCACCTGCCCACCGGTATCGAGCTGGTCCTCCCCGCCGCCGAGGAGGTGCGTTACTGATGGCGAGGACGTCCTTCTCCAACATCATCCACGTCACCATCGACGGCAAGAAGATCCCGCCCGACTACATCAACCTGCTCGTCGCCGGCTGGGCCGACCTCGGCGCGGGGGTGCCCGGCGAGTTCCGGCTCACCTTCCGCGACCCGGACCGGGAGGTGCTCGGCAAGCTGAACATCAGGTTCGGCTCCAAGGTGGTCCTCGCCCCGGTCGCCGACGGCCAGGGCGCGGCGAACCCGCTGATCACCGGCGAGGTCACCGGTATGGAGACCGACTACGACGGCACGGGTACGTTCAGCGTCGTGCGCGGCTACGACCCGGGGCACCGGCTGATGCGGGTGCGCCGCGTGGCCGCGTACCGCAACCAGACCGCCTCCGACATCGCGCGCAAGCTCGCCGCGATGAACGGTGTCGCGATCGGGAAGATCCAGACGACCAAGACGGTCTACGAGTTCATCTCCCAGTCCAATGTGACGGACTGGGACTTTCTCGCGCGGCTCGCCGACGAGAACGAGATGGTGATGTCGCTGGACGCCAAGGGGAAGTTCGAGTTCGCCGAGCCGGACCCGGCCTCCAAGGCACCCCTGTCGACCTCCCCCGAGGACCCGAACCCCCGGGTGCTGCGGGGCCGGGTCGACGTCCTGCGCTGCCGGGCCGCCGTCACCGCCGCCGACCAGGTCGACAAGGTCGAGGCGCGCGGCTGGGACATCCCGACCAAGAAGAAGATCGTCGAACTGACGAAGGCGGGCACCTACGCCGGTTTCGCCATCGGGACGACTCCGCAGAAGGCCGCCAACGCCTTCAAGGCCGCCAAGCTGGTCGAGACCGACACCCCGTACGACCGCAGGCCGGAGGTCAAGTTCGCCGCGGCCTCCCTCGCGGACGACCTCACCTCGTCGTTCGCCGAGCTGGAGGTCACGGTGCACGGCAATCCCGTGCTGCGCCCCGGGGTGGCCATCGCGCTCACCGACGTCGGCGTCCCCTTCGAGGGCAAGTACACCGTCACCTCCGTACGGCACACGTTCGGCGCGGGCAGTCACTACGAGACGCTGGTGACCGTGAGTGGCCGGCAGTGGCGCTCCCTGTTCGGGCTGACGTCCGGCGGCGGCGCGTCGGCGCCCCGGCTGCCGAGTGTGGCCAACGCGCTCGTGACCGACGTACAGGATCCGCTGAAGCAGGGCCGGGTGAAGCTGCAGTTCCCGTGGCTGGACGACGCGTACGTCAGCGACTGGACGCGGACCGTGCAGCTGGGCGGCAAGGCGGGCGGCGGGGTCTTCCCGATGGACGTCGGGGACGAGGTCCTCGTCGCCTTCGACCGGGGGGCGCTCGACCATCCCTTCGTCATCGGCGGCCTCTACAACGGCATCGACAAGCCGACCGTCGTGAAGGACGTACAGCTGCACGACCCGGTCAAGAAGAAGGCGATCCGGCACACCCTGTCCGACCGGGACGGCAACCGGGTGGACCTGCTCAGCCAGCAGACCGGCGGCCGCAAGCAGGGCGTCCGGGTGGCCAGCGGCAACGACAAGCTGATCATCAACCTGGACCGCACCAAGACCGAGATCACCGTGGACAGCAAGGGCGCCGTCAGCATCACCGGCGGCACCTCGGTGTCCATCGACGCGGGCACCGACCTCTCACTGAGCGCCCGGCGCAGCATCAGCATCAAGAGCGGCGGGCCGCTCACCCTCCAGGGCCGCGGGATCGTCAGCCTCAAGTCGCTCGGCGGCGCGGTGACCGTGGACGCGATGGGTGCCCTCAACCTCAAGGCGATCGGTGCCCTCTCGGCGACCGCGGGCGGCACCATGCAGTTCACCACCATCGGCCAGATCGGCATGCGGGCCATCAACATCGACCTCATGGGCCTGCTGACGGTCAACAAGATCAAGTACCCGTTCGGGTGAGGGCCGCGACCATGACGACCCCGAGGACCCCGACGGCCCCGACGCCCCTGACCGCTCCACCAGCTCCACCAGCTCCGACAGCCCTGATGACCCTGACGACCCTGACGACCATGACGACGAGGACGAGAAGGCGGGTGGCCCCCTGATGGCCGAGCAGTTCGTCGGATCCGGCTGGGCGTTCCCGCTGCGCATCGGCCCCACCGGGGGCATCGCCCTGGTCAGCGGGGAGCGCGAGATCGAGGAGGCCATCCGGCTCGTCCTGGCGACCGCGCCGGGCGAGCGGCCGATGCGCCCCGAGTTCGGCTGCGCCATCCACGACCTGGTGTTCGCGCCGGTCAACGAGGCCACCGCCGGCCGCATCCAGCACGAGGTGTACACGAGCCTCGACCGCTGGGAGCCGCGCATCGAGGTCAGCGACGTCGATGTGACCGCCGGCTCCGACACCGAGCAGGGCGTCCTCTTCATCGACGTCCGCTACTCGATCCGCGGCACCAACAACCCGCGCAGCCTCGTCTTCCCGTTCTACGTCATCCCCTCCCACGAGGAGCCCGACGCCATCGGCGCGGGCGACTCCCCTGAAAGCGACCGCTGATGGCACTCCCCTCCCCGAACCTCGACGACCGCCGCTTCCAGCAGTTCGTCGACGACGCCAAGCGCTACATCCAGCAGCGCGCCCCGGAGTGGACCGACCACAACGTCTCCGACCCGGGCGTCACCCTCGTGGAAACGGTCGCCCACATGGCCGACCAGATCGTCTACCGGCTCAACCGGGTGCCGGAGAAGAACCACCTGGCGTTCCTGGACCTGGTGGGCATCACCCTCTTCCCGCCCTCCGCCGCGCGCACGGACGTCACGTTCTGGCTGTCCGCGCCGCAGGACGAGCCGGTGCTGCTGCCGGTGGGCACCGAGGTCGCCACCACGCGCACCGAGAGCCAGGAGGCGGCCGTCTTCGCCACCGAGGACGAACTGACCATCGTGCCCTGCGAGTTGCGCTACCTCGTGGTCCAGCGCGACGGCGAGCCCGTCACCGACAGGACCGCCGACCTCGCCGAGGGCAAGGACCTGATGTGCTTCACCGAGTCCCCGCGGCCCGGTGACTGCATGCTGATCGGGCTGAACACCGCCGTCCCGCACTGCGCGGTCGCGATGGAGCTGGACAGCCGGGTCGACGGTGTCGGCGTGGACCCGCGGCAGCCTCCGCTGCTGTGGGAGGCGTGGACCGAGGACGGCTGGGTCGTCTGCGAGATCGACCGGGACGGCACCGGCGGTCTGAACCGGCCCGGCGAGGTCGTCCTGCACATCCCCGGCGCGCACACCCTCTCGCGCACCGGCGGCCAGGAGGCCGGCTGGCTGCGCTGCCGCGTCACCGAGCCCCTGCCCGACCAGCCCTTCTACACGACCTCGCCGACCGTGCGGTCCGTGGACGCGTTCACGCTCGGCGGCACCACCACGACCGTGCACGCCGAGACCATCACCGACGAGGCGCTCGGCGAGTCCAGCGGCCTGCCCGGACAGCGGCTGCGGCTGGCCCACTTCCCCGTGGTCGGCGACACACCTCCGGTGCTGCTGCAGACCGCCGAGCACGAGGGCTGGATCGACTGGGAGGTCGTCCCGTCGTTCTCCGCGTCCACCCCGTACGACCGGCACATCACCCTGGACGCGGCGACCGGTGACATCGCCTTCGGCCCGGCGGTACGGGAGCCCGACGGCACCCTGCGCCAGTACGGGGCCGTGGCCCCCAAGGGCGCCGTCATCCGCGCCCGGCGCTACCGCACGGGCGGCGGCCGGGCCGGGAACGTGGCACGCGGCGCCGTCCAGGTGCTGCGCACCTCCGTCCCGTACGTCTCCGAGGTCGTCAACCGGGAGGCGGCGCGCGGCGGCGTCGACGGCGAGACGGTGGAGGAGGCGAAGACCCGCGCGCCCATCACGCTGCGCGCCCAGGAGCGGGCGGTGACCCTGCGCGACTACGAGGAGCTGGCCCGCCGGGCCGCCCCCGAGACGGCCCGCATCACCTGCCTGGAGGGCGACGAGGGCGAGCACGGGGCGTACGCGGTACGGGTCCTCGTGGTCCCCCAGGCCGTACCCGACCCGGGCGGCCGGCTGCGTTTCGAGCAACTGGTGCCCGGTGACGCGCTGTTGCACCGCATCACCCGGCACCTCGACGAACGGCGCCTGATCGGTACGCGGCTGGCGGTGGGCCCGCCGTTCTACCAGGGCATCACGGTGGTGGCGACGGTGCACGCCTTCCGCGGCACCGACACGGACCGGGTCCGCCGCCAGGCGCACGACGCCCTGTACCGGCACCTCGACCCGCTGACCGGCGGCGCCGACGGGCGGGGCTGGCGCTTCGGCCGGCCCGTGCAGTCCGGCGAGGTCTTCGCCGTCCTCCAGCGCGTCCCCGGTGTCGAACTGGTCGACGAGGTCCAGCTCCACCCGGCCGACCCGCTGACCGGCAAGCGCGGCGACCCGACCGACCGCATCGACCTCGGCGCACCGTCCCTGGTCTTCTCCTTCGACCACCGCGTCCGAGTGATCGGAGACCGCACGTGAACCACTCACCGAGGGACCCCCACCCGGCCCCGCCGGAGACCCGCAACCGTCGGCCCGCCGCGGGGCGGGGAGCCGCGGCGCGGAGCGCCGTCGGGCGGGGAGCCGTGGTGCGGAGCGCCGTCGGGCGGACCGCCCGGGTGCGGAGCGCCGCCGCGCGGGCAGTCGTGG
>NZ_BMVY01000072.1 GCF_014650955.1 Streptomyces tauricus | reverse complement strand
CAGCCGCTCAACAATCCTCGCCACGACTGGCAGCTTACTCAGCCAAATGAGATGATGTCTTATGGATCGGCTGGGATGCGACTGGTGGGAGGAGAGCGCTGTCGTAGCTTTGTACGGCTGCCCGGAGGCTCAGGCGGGCGCCGGAGTCGGGCGCAGCGCCGCGAGGGAGAGGTGCCCGCAATTGCCTTGCGCTGACCGGTTCGGCTTCGTCGGCCAGGTCGACCAGGATGTCGCTGATGCCCTCGATCAGCCGTGAGAAGTTTTTGTCGCCCAGCCCCGCTCGCACGCACTCCACGACACGGGCGGCCCATTCCAGCCGCGGGTCAAGGCTCAGGTCGCTGTCCGACTGCTTGTGCGGGGCGAGTTGTTCGAAGATGAAGTGCAGGAAGCCAGCGGTCATCAGGGCGCCTGGTGCGGTGTACTTTCGGTGGGCTGCTGCCGCTGCCCGGACCAGGCCCAGGGCGTTGGCCGGGTCATACGTCTTCATCGCAGTGCAGAGCAGAGACCACGCGCCTGCCAGGTGGGGATCCATTTTCGGGCGGCGCCCCGGGGCGGGCGGATTGCCGAATCGGCGAGCCACTTCCTCTTTCAACTCTGCGCGATCGATGACGTCATTGAGGTCCATGCTCGTATCGCTATCCCGACAGGCGGCCAAGATCATGAAACCTTGAGTGCAAGGCACGCCACCTTCACCTCGATGGCGCAGCGCTACGAGCGGCGGAGTTCGCGCGCAGCCTTTCCAAGTACTGCCGATCTTGAGGCTAGAGCAGGCCGCGCTGACGGGCCCATTGCTCAACGGCACGGGAGTTCCGCTGTGAGAACAGATGGGGCTGGACTTGGCCGGTGCGGTCAATGAGCCCGGTTTCGGGGTAGCCGTATGCCTGGAGAAGCTCGTCGGCGAGTGCCGCGGTGGCCTGGAGGAGCCCGCGGCCGAGGTCGGCAAGCTCGTCCAGCAGGACGCCAGCGTGCGCAGTGGCGTAGTTGCACGGATCGGGTGTCATGGGAGCCCGGCGCCCGGACACCGGATCGATCCGGTCCACGCGGAAAGGCACAGGTGCAGGCCTGTCGAAGTCCACGAATCTGGCCTGCGTCGGATGTTCAGCCATGTCTGAGACCAGTACAACGCGAGCACGCGCGGGGCCGCTGGCGGCTGCCCGGTCGCGCGCATGAGCCGCCAGGAAGGGGAGCGCGCACAGCAGGGGGTACACGACCTCACCTGGTTCCGTGGTGAGCATCTGCGCTTCCTCGTCATCGTCTGCGAGCACGCGCCCGTTCAAAGGAAGAGCGATGGTCCCACTCCCGTCGCGGTGGAGTTCGGCGCGGGCTGAGTACCAGCTGCCTCCCTCGGTCACGATCAGCCGACGGGGGCCGACACTGACCCGGCCGAAGTTGCGGGACCCCTGACCAAGAAAGAGTTGCGTGGCCAACAGCTCCTGCTCGTAGCGGGTGAAGCGGTCGGAATCGATCACCATGTCGCCAGCCTGCTCAGGGACAAGAGTGGCGATCAGATGCGGAGTAGTGCGTCGTACCAGGGCATCGACGACTTCCTCTTCGATGTAGGCCATACGTTGGTCACGCTCGGCGCCTGCTGCAAAGCGGGCCCGGTAGGCAGTGGCCACATCCGTTTCCGTGAGCCACTCGGTCTTGCTGTCACCGCGGCGGGGATAGCGCAGGCAATCCGTGGACGGCTTGGTCGGGGGAGCTGTCACCGCGTGTGGACCGTAAGGACTTCGGGGGACAGCGAGCAGCAGGAATCCAGTATCCGGGGACCCGGGCTTGTGGACGGGGATGGCCTCGTAGCGGACGGGCGGCGCAGTGTTGGCGGCGATGACCTGACGGATGTGCCGCAGGTGAGCATCGTCCAGATCCACGTCAAAGACCTTGGTCGGCACACCTTTGACTTCTGCCATGCCGAGTACGAGAAGACCGCCGGTGTGGTTGGCGAAGGCAGTGACGTCCTTGGCCAGCTCTTCCTTGCCTTTGGCATCCATGGCGTAGTGCGCTTGCTTGTAGTCGAGATTCTCGTTCTCAGCAGCCTCAGCGTTGCCGACAAGAGCAGCGATCCCGTCATAGGCCACACTGTCAAGCCGCGTGCCCAAAAGGCCTTCGATCCTGCTCAGTCGCGTCACCATGCCCAGAGACCTTACTGGGGCTCAGGACCTGCCACGTGCGCGAGACGGGAGCAGGCACGGTTCGCAAACCGAGACGGAGACCAAGTTGAGCACCGCAACGGCGGGGAGAAAAGATTCCGGGGCATGGCGAAGGTCCGGACCGCCCGGCCCGGACTTTGCACTCCCTGCAGACCTGTCATGGCGTAATCACTGGAAGATGTGACGCACGCCTTCTACGCCCAGCGCATGCATCGAGGACGGCCGCTCCACCCGGTGGGGGTTACCGCCGTGCCCCACAGGCGCGGACGGCCAGTCGGCTCGAAAAGATCTTGATGTGGGCAGGCAGCGCTTTTGGTCCCTCGTTCGACTCCATGAGGTGAACACTCTTCTGGGGCGCTGGACAGGCGGGCTGTGGATGGTCCTATCGCAGCCCAGGGTCTGGTTGGGGATCTGTCTCGTTGCCGTCCTTGCGGGCATGTCAGCTCTGGTGGCGGAATGGCAGCGAAGAGCAACCCTGATCGCCCTGGTGCGCAACGCGCCCGCCGGGACGGTGGTGGTGCAGGGACGAGGACGAGGGGGGCCTGCAATGCGGGTGCAGGTAGGAGAAGCAACAGACCACGAAGGGGGACCGGAGTGAGTCAAGGAGGGATGCGGCTCCCCCGGAGACGAGGCGGCAGATCGCAGCGTTATGGGAGATGGAAGCTGAGTGGCTGGTGCGCTACGCCATGGTCCGGACCGGAGAGGACCAGTCCGCAGCCGAGGACCTCGTGCAGACGGCATTCCTTGCCGCCGCGGTCCAGTGGAACTCACTCGTAGACCGCACCGATGACGAGCGTCGCAACTGGCTGCGCAGCGTGGTTCACCACAAATGGGTCGACGGCATCCGCCGCTCCCGCCGGCTGGAGCGTCTCGACACGGAGGAACGAGAAAAGTACGCCGCTCGGGGTCCCGATCTCGTGGATGTGGTCCTTGTACGCGCTGACCTGGAGTGCTGCTTGGAGGTGATCCGCAGCCTTCCAGAACGGCGTCGGCAGATCGCCGTGTTGTTCTTCATCGAGCAGTACTCCGCAGCCCGGATCGCCTACCTACTGGACCTGCAGCCATCCGGAGTCCGCAAACACATATCCAAGGCTCGTGCCGTGCTGCGTGAGGCTGTTAAGCCAGTAAGCGCTGGAGAAGCCGAGGCACTCCCGCCACGAGAACAAAAGAAGGAGGAGCAGGCATGACGGACAACGAGCGGAGCCGCTCCATCGACACTGACACTCTGTTCGGTCACCTGATGGACCAGACGGCGGGAGTCGTGGGAGTCGACCGGGAGAGCCTGGCACGGCGCAAGGAGCAGCTTCTCCAGATACTTGGCGAGCCCGCCGATAACACTCCTGCCCCATGGGAGGACACCCCGGCTCTCCCGCCACCGAGCAGGACGGCCAGGCAGCGCCCCCTGAACGAGGTCGTGTTCCTGACCGTCGCGGAAGTCGCTTCCGTTATGCGCGTCTCCAAGATGACGGTCTACCGGCTGGTCCACAGCGGCCACCTCCCTGCCATCCGTGTCGGCCGGGCTTTCCGGGTCCCGGAGCGAGCGGTTCACGAGTACCTGCGCGAGAGCTACCTGGGCGTGGAAGTCGGCGGCGAACGGCCGAGCGACCATGCGTAGACCCAGCCCCATGGCTCGTAGGCAGACTGGGCGGGGGCCGGTGTTTCCACTGAGGGGGACCGGGCATGCCTGTCCGCTGTGGGAGCCGTAGTGGTCAGCTGGTCACGACGTCGCGTAGTTCCCGTACGGCACGTTCCCGTGGTTCTGAGCGGAGACGCTTCGTACAGGTCCAGGGCCGCGGCGGCGGACCAGGCCGGTGCGGTAGTCGAGCTCGCACTGCGGCAACCGCGTTCTCGTACTACTTGCCCGGCACTCGGAAAATGCCTGGTAGAGGGCAAGGGCGCTTGGGATAATTGAAGGCGTGCCACTCCTGAGCAACATGCCCCCAGCGCGAATCGATGCTGTCATGCAGCATCCCGCGCACCGGAAGACAGTGGAGAGTCTGCCGGGCTTCATCAGTGATCTGCGGATGTGCCAGAACCCTGCCGATTTCGTCGCGTTTCAGCAGAATCTACTGTCGGCCACTTTGACAGCGACCCAGGCCCGGGCGGAAAGATCCCGCGTGGCCAAACGCCTGCGAAAGAAGGAGAAGCTTCCGCCTGACGCCCCGGAACTGCATGAGGGCAACCCCCACGACGTCGACGTCTGGGCGTTGGAGCTGGACGTGTACGAGCGGGTCATCCGTCAGCTGCGCTCCATAGGCGACGCGCTGGCTTGGCGCGTCCTCGGCTACAACCGTTCCTACATCCTCGCTCTGTGCCGCAACGAGTCGCCCGGGCCGATGCACCTGGACAAGAAGGGCACGCAGCACGAGATTGAGTTCACCGCCGAACAATGGCGCGACCACCGCCGGTTCACGTTGCTGCACGACCTCACCGACTGCTTGCGCATCGGCGATGCCACCGTTTTCCATGACGGGGACGACGGGTGGCAGTACATCTATCTCCACGAGCTGAAGTCGAACCCGAACGCCCGCGACCGCGTCCAGGACCTGCGCCTGAAGGCCGCTGCGGAGGCGACCCAGAACTTCGGCCGGCTTCCCGGCGATATCCGTGCCCGCCTGGTCGACACCGGCGTGCCGTACGCCACCCACCTTCCCGCACTCGCGGATGCGCTCAGCCTGGCTCATCAGCGCGGCATCCAGACCATGAAGATCCCCGGTGGCAGGGCATTGCTCGCCTTCGACTTCTCAGCGGCGAGGAACCGGTGGGGCGAGGAAGAGGCGGCCCGACGTTTCGAGTCTGCCTACTCGTCGGTGCTGCGGCGTGCCCGCCTGACGACGGGGACCCGCATCTGCTTCTCCAGCGGAGACAGTGTGGCTCGCGGACGGCTCACCCCACCCTGGGGCATCTATCCCCTCCAACCCGCCCAGTGCGCCGCCCTCATCGCCGACTTCCTGGTCTTCACCGTGACCCTGCGCTCCGATTCCCTCGTAGAGGAACTCGGCAAGTGCGGGATGGACGCGCGCTGGTTGCTCCCGGACGGTGTTGAGCCGACGTCGCCGGGGCAACCAGTGCTGGAGCTCCGCAGTAACGGTCACCGCGTCTCGATGAACAGCGCCGAGATCAACCGCCTGCTGCTCGAACTGGTCGACCTTCCGACCTGGGCGCGGGGCATGGATCGTGTGCTGGCAAAGGGGACAGTGGGATGGCAACCGTGGCCGGTCTTCACCAACGAAGATCAGATCTGGATCTGACAGAGTGTGCCCCGAACCGGCCTGGGCGGAGTACAGCGAGACCGGACCCCGGGCGATCCGCGCAGCAGCGGGCCGGGCGAGATGCCCCGCCCGGCCCGTGTCGACGCCCAGTCCCTACGACCAGCGCATCCCGATCGCGGACAGCTGCTCCATCCGCTCCGGCGTCAGCGTCGTGGCCCTGCTCCGCTGATTCCCGATCCATGCACCAAGCCGGTGTTCCCGTTCCTCCTGGTCCTCGCCGACGATCCGCTCGATGTGCTTCCTCGGGACCTGAAGGTGTCCCTCACGCTCGTAGAACTGCTTGGCGGCCTCGTAGTTCATCGCCCACTTGTCGGCCTGCGTACGGCGCGGCGGCGGCTTCTCTTCCTCGCTGGCGGGCTCGATCCCGAGGACCTGCTCGCACATCCACTGCTGTACGCCGGTGAGCTGATCCCACCCGAGCCGCACCGACTGCACCCACCGCCCCAGATCCTCGCCCTGGCGCAGGACTCCGCCCGCCCCGGTGGGCAGCGCCTCACCCGCGTCCAGGTGCATCCGGACCAGGTGGAAGCACCGCTGCCACGTCACCGGCCAGCTCGGGCACCAGGACGCGTCGATCTCCTCCAGCTGCTCGCGCCGCTCCTCCGACAGCGCCCCGGCCGACGACTCCACCGGCAGCCCCTCGGCACGCCGCCGTTCGATCTCGGCAGCCTTCCGGGCGGCGGCCCGCGCGTTCTTCAACCAGATGCCCACCGCTGCTCCTTGGAAGGTGGCGTCCAGCGGGGCCAGGAGGTGCCCGTGTTCGGCGGCCCACCCGCGCGCGGCGGCAAGTCCCTCCTCCCACGCGACGTCGAAGTGGCTCCAGATCATGCCGAGCTTCTCCAGCTGGGCGACGCGGTCGGCGTCCATGTCACCGCGGGCGTAGAACCTTCGGGCGTCGGCGATCCACTGCCCTAGCGGGAAATTGGCGAGCGAGGCCGGCCATCCCTCGGCTTCCGCCTCCTGGCCCTGGGGCACGCGGTACGTGAACGGGACCTTGAGGTCCCCGTACTCGCGGGCGTAGATGACGGCGGCCTCGATCCCACGCCGCCAGTGCTCGTGCTCGGGGTTGAGGACTCGCAGGTTGATGAACGCGGCCAGCGCCGCCGGGTCACGCGGTGTGGAGAACTTCAGCAGCGCCTTCGCCGGAGCCGAGGCGCCGCCATCGCTGGTGCCCTCCTCCTCGCCCTTCTCTCGCGTCTGGACGCCCCTGGAGCGGCTTTGGGCCTGCTGCTCAGCGAGCTGCTCGACGATGCGGGCGTCGTGCGCTCGTAGGGCCTCCAAGAGCTTCGCGAGGCCGCCGAACGCCCGGCTCGTGAGCATGTTGTCCGCCGTCTCCCCGGGCCCCAGCAGCACGGGCACGACCAGCGACGCCATCTTGCCCTCGCCGGGCTGCATCCGTAGGGCCCGCCCCACGGCCTGGACCAGGTCCGGCATCGAGCCGCGCACGTCCGCGAAGTACACAGAGTCACAATTTCGGGTGTCTACGCCCTCGCCCAGCACCTTCACCGAGCTCAGGAAGCCTTTCTCCACGACCGTGCCGTCCGTGGCGACCCCGTCGGCGAACTCCCCGAGAACCCGTCGACGGTGATTCGGCTTGTGGTCACCGCACAGCCAGTCCGCCCAAATCGTTGCCGGGTACAGCTCCGGATCCGCGTCGTGCAGCTGCGCGGCGACATCGGGAAGGCCGGCCGCGAAAGCCTCGGCTTCCTTCACCACGTGGTGGAACGTGAGCGTGCGGCGAAAGCCCTCCTCCGAGGACGCCTTCACCAGAGCCGTCTGCAACGCGGCGAGCCGGGCCCCGCGCACCTGGTCCGACCGTCCCTCGGCACCGAGCAGCATGGCCGCCTGGAGCTGCGTGTCCGTGACGTCCACACACACCACCTGGTACTGCGCACAGATGCCCCTGTCGATGGCGTCCGACAACGTCAGCGTGAAACACCTGCTACCGAAGGGCGAGTTGGGGTCGTCTTCCATCGATGCCACCAGTTCGCCCGGCGCGCCGCCCTGCTCGGAGTCCTCGTCCAGCTGCCACAGCCGGGGCGTGGCCGTCATGTAGAGGCGGCGCAGGGACGGGATCTTCTGGTTGTTGTGAACGACCGCCCATGGCTTCCCGATCCGGCCGGAACACCGGTGGGCTTCGTCCACGACGATCAGGTCCCAACCAGGAAGGTCGCCCGCGTGGGCGTGTTCCAACGTGCCCAGCCCCAGTGAGGCGTAGGTGGCGAACACGGTCACCTTCTCGAACGGTCGTACCCAGGAGACCAGCTCGTCCACGTCCGTGGTGTTGGGGAACGTCACCTCGTCCCTGCGTAGGGACGAGACTCCGATCATCGGGCCCGTACGCCCGCCGGCGCGCCAGGAGGCCTCGGTCTGCGCGAGCAGATCCAGCGAGGGCACCAGCACCAGGACCCGGCCCGCCCGGAGCTCCTCAGCGCTCCGGGTGGCCACAAGGCTCTTGCCGGATCCGGTCGCCATGATCACCTGAGTCCGGAGACCACCCTCCGGCACAAGAGATCTCGCAGGCAACTCGAGGGCGCGCAGTACCGCGTCCACGGCTTCGCGCTGATGAGGGCGTAGCTTCACGAGCCGGCCTTTCTATGCACGGGTGTGGGAACGTCGGGTCAGGTGGCGTCGTAGGCGAGTTTGGCGAGCCGCAGGGCTTCGGCCAGGCTTTCGTCGCCCTTGAGGTCAACGCTGACGCGGTATTCCCGGTGTCCGGTGGTGAGCGTGCGGGCCGTGGTGATGTTCAGGTCGCTGAGCTGCGCGTTGGTGTAGTTGAGTCGGAGATTGATCTTGCTGAACTCGGGATAGACATAGGCGAAGCCGCCGAAGGGGGACCCCTGCTTGCGTAGCCGCAGGTAGCGGCTGTAGTCCAGCGGAGCCCCGGGTGAGGCGGTTTTGCGCTTGATACCGCGGACTACCACGTTGTTCCAGCTGGTCGTCTTCCTCATGAACTTCACGAAGAGCTCGGAGGCAGGGCTGTCCTGCATCAGTGCCCGGACGGCGCCCTGGCCCTCGTCGGGTACGCCCGGGATGTGCAGAGGAAGGCCGTCGCGGATCGGGTTCGTCTGTGGGGAAGTGCGCACCACCGTCGAACCGGCGTTGTGGGACTGGGTCAGCTCATGCAGGACCTGAGATGCATCCAGCTCCTCGGGCGTTCCTTCGAACTGAAACACGGTCAGCTTCACTGTGCCTCCAACTAACTGTAGCTATCTATCGGGAGATGCTACCTTCTCGCTCACAGTAAGTCAGCTATGGGAAGTTGGTGGAGTGTGAGTGGGTTGCTGAAGGCCGCAGTGCTGACTCTGTGGTTAGCCGTCGTGGTCATCTGGTCGGTGGGTGCGGCTGCTGTGGCATGGGCTCTGGCCTACCAAGAGAACGCATCGCCTTCTGCCATGTGGGGCAGAGCGGGTATGACGTTCGCCGCTGCGATGACGCTGTTGATCGGCGTGGGCGGATTCGTACTGATAGCACTCACGAGCTGAGGGGGTTCTCGTCGGAACGGTCCGTCGACGTGGAGAAGGCCTCAGCAGCGCGGTAGCCGATGCTCACCCGGTTCAGCCAGCCCGCTTCGAGGTGCGCTTGCCACGCTCAAGGGGCCAGCCTTTGGGCGTGTCTCGCCACACAGCGGTACACCCCGCTACTCAGGTTTCAGTCATGGTGCGGTTGTTGATGGTGCGGATGGTGTCTGCGGCTGTACCGCCGAGAGCAGGGTGGTCGCGGTAGGCGGCGAGCATGGCCAGGGAGGAGTGGTCGCCTACGCGGGCAAGCAGGCGCAGCACGGTGGCGGCGCGGTCGTCAGGCCTGGGGTGCGGGAAGAGCGAGGTCAGGTGGTCGGGGGCGGTAAGACCGTGGTGCAGCACAGTGCGAGCCTTGGCGGGGAAGGCGTCGATGATGCGGCCGAGCGCGCTGGTACGGGGGTCCTGGGCGAGCATGGCGGCGCATTGAAACTGGTGCAGGGGATCGACTGCGGCGTTCAGATAAGGCCCGGTCAGCTGCTCCCACAGGGAAGTACAACGCGCGTCTCGTTCGTGTGGGCCGAGGCCGGGGCGGTGGAGCCAGAACAATATGTGGCCGTAGCAGCGCCAGGCGTCGGCGTCGGTGCTCTGGTGGCCGTCCAGGAGCGGGGGCGGCGCGGGCAAATGGGCGGCGCAGCCTTCGATGCCAAGCAGATGGCAGCTCACGGCATCTCGCCAGAAGGGAGAAGGCACTCGCAGGTGAGAGGCCCAGTACTGCAGGGCCGGCATCCCGTCCGGGTGTTTGGCGCGTACCAGTTCCTTGAGGAAGACGTCCGTGAACAAGGTGGCCTCACCCTCACGTACGGCGAGAACCAGCAGTGCGCGCCGCGCGGCCGGTTCCAGGGCGTCGATCGCTTCGACGAACGGTGCCGCGAGGACGTCTTCGAACTGGCTCTCCAGGATCCTCTGTGCCCGGGTATGCGCATTGGGCTGGTTCGGATTGGCGAGAAGCGAAGTGATCTCCTCTGTGACTTCGTCGGCGGCGTAGGGCGAGGTGACCTGGCCGTAGAGGTGCAGTGCCTCGACGAGCATGGTGGAGACGAACACATCGTCGGTGTGCAGACTGTTCAGCAGCTCGATGATCTGGGTCGTGGTGGCCTCGTCCGCGGTGGTGCGGACACCGGTGAGCAGATCGAGGCCTGCAAACCGCAGCTTGTTGACGCCGCTGTACCAGGCTTTCGTGAACAGCGCAGGCGCCAGCGCGGCGGCTATGGGATTGTCTGTCCCTTGCAGGAGATAGCACAGCAGGATGATCAGTCCGACGTCGTTGTCGTCCAGGGATGTGATCCACTGCTGTAATTCGGGTGCTCCTGCTGGCTGGTGACGGCTCGTCTGTCCTGGCCGCGGCCAGGACAGACGAGCCGCATCCGTGATCCCCGCAGCAGGCAGGTGAACACCCCCGGTGGATGTCGTCGGCCCGTTCAAAGCAGCGGCGATCAAGCTTGGTACTACGTGCCGAGAGCGCCTCGCTGCCTGCGCGGCGCCACGCAGGAAAGCCTGGTCGGTCTCCTGCAAAAGCCGGGCCAGTGCTCCCAGGAGGCGCCCGTCGCGGGCTGTGGTGCCGATGGCTGTGAATACTGCCTGCTCGTAACCGCTCCAAGCTCGATTCGGCCTCACGGTGTACGTGCTGTCAGTGCACACGACCCGGCTGGTGGCCGCCGATTCAACAGCGGTTTCCAGGCACCGCCGGGCTTCGGTCAGCACCACATCATCGGCCACCGGCCCCAAGCGCCCCCGCAACGCCTCGGCGAGCACGTCGGTGTCGGCGGGTAGCTTCCGCAGCAGACTGCGTACCGCTTCCGGATCGCTGTGCAGCGACACTGCCCAGGCAACCAGCTCGCGGCGGTGCGGCCGGTTCAGTTCACCGGCCAATTCCGGCACGCTTTCGCAGCGCCACATCAAGGCCTCGACGGCAAGTAGCCAGGCGTACCACTCGTGCCTGAACTCGACCCTGTGATGCCGCACTCGCACCACAGACGATCCCAACACCTCGTCCACCATGCTCACTGCCGCTCCCTGTGCGGCCAGCAACTGTGCTGCGCTCCGCCGGGCTTCGGCAAGCGGCAACCAACCGGTCAGCCGCTCGTCCATTAGCAGCGCCCAGCGGTGCAGCACCTGCCGCGCGAGCGTCGGCTGAGAGGTGTGCTGCAGTTGTTCATCGACACGGGCTTCCAGCAAAGCGGCCCGACCCGCTCCTGGAGGCAGGCGCTGGGCGAGCTGCGCAGCCAAGGACAACTCGAAAGCGGTATCAAACACCGCGCAGTCATCCTCGTCAGGTCCGTCCATCTCCTGGCCCGCCCCATGCGAGCGCAGCAGTGCTATGCGCTGCTGCGCATCCGGATCGGCTGTTCTCAGCCGGGCACCACTCAGCGCCGCGGGCACGCGCACGAACTGCTTGCTGCTGATCACCACCGTTGCCCCGGCGCGGAGACACCAGGCGCTGGCTTGCTGCACCAGCCGCTCCTGCAGCCGGGAGGGGCACTCGTTGACCGCATCCACGAGCAGCACGACCGGCAGCTGCCGCAGTCGGGCGGCTTGCACCAAGGTTTGCGCGCCATGCGGGCTGAAGGGGGCCATGCACTCATCGAGGCTGTCCTCCAAGCGGCCCTCGTAGACGCTCGCCCGCAGCAGGATCGCCAGCCAACCCGCCTGTATCAGCCCGAGGGCTGCGTGCGTCAGAGTATGGCTCTTGCCCGTCCCTGAAGCCCCGACGACCTGAACATGACGCCCAGGCCGCAGCCACGCCGCCAGCCCCGCCGACGACACCTGCTCCGTACCGTCTTGATCCTCCAGAGTCAGCGGAACCAGCTCATGCAAATCCCCGCTCAGATAGGTGCCCAAGTGGGCCGAATAGTCAGCCAGCTCCTGACGCTCAGCCGCACTGCTGCTATCGGCCTGTTCCCCCTGAACGGACAGCGGCCGGCAGAACACTCGCATCGTGTGCTCGCCGAAGAACCGCAGTACCAGGTCCGGCAAAGCGAACAGCATGTCGGACAGCTGCTGCCGACCCCACAGATCGATCACCAGGTCATGATGCTGCCCACGCAGCCGCGCCAGCTCTATATCGACCTTGGTATCGCGGACATCCGCCGTGGTAACGATCACCAGACGCCGCGCCCCGAAGGGCCGACTCCCCTCGGTATACGTGCGCACAGCCTTGCGCAGATCAGAGACCGTGAACTTCTCGTACTTCTTCGCCTGATACACCGCAGCAGAACGCGAGGCGAAGGACGCGACGACGTCGACCCCGTCCTGTGCCTGGCCACCACGCCCGAAGGGCCGGGCCTCCACGGCGCGGTCGGCTCGGATTGCCAGCGCAACCACCAGATGTTCCAGTGCCTCCCAGGACAACTCCTGCGTGCGCAGCAGCAGGGGTGCCGTAGCCGTCAACGGTGACGGCATAGGCAGTGCCGAGCCTGCCTGCACATCACCGGACCCGGGAATGACGTCAGCTCTGTCATCGCTGGCCACCACGTCCTCCGCCCCTTCCTCACACACGCAAGCATGTGGCTTTAACGGCCCCCCGGAGCCTGTCTGACCGTTCCATAGTGCTGTGACTGCCGCTAACCGATCCAAGGCCATGGCCTTGGTGTGTGGGCGGCTCCGCAGCGTCGCCGTGGGGGTAAAACGGGTAGGACTTGGACGAACTACTGCGGCATCATACGGGAGTTGCCATTACGCCAGGAGGGGCCATGGGGAGGGCAAGCCGACGCAGGCGAGAGCTGCGTGAATCACCGAAAACGGAAGCCGAAAGCCTCAGAAGAGCCAACCGCTATGCATACAGAGCGCAGCGGCGCGCAAGCAGGCGTGGATCCAGCATGGCTGAGTATGAAGAAATGGCTGCTATAGAGAGCAGGCATGTACTGGAAGCACTGATAGCGCGCCACAACGCGCGCATGCTGGCCATGGCAGAAATACCTCCCGAAGCCATCAAGCCTGTGATGTCGGCCCTGCTCACCATCGGCTACATGGATTTCGCATTTCGTGAGCTAGGCGTCAACGTAAAGCGGCCACCGTCATCTTATGGCGGAAACTGGATAGATCACTTGGCTTGGGGAACCGACAGCGTTTACGCTGCGGCACGGCTGCTCTTCTGCGGACAGTTCCTAGGCGCTGCCACCATCTTGAGGTCTCAGTTCGAGAGGTGGGCTGAAAATGCCGCCTACAACACCGGCGTCGTACACAAACAGGGTGAATCTGCAGCCAGTTACGCAGGACGCGCATGGGCGAAGTGCCACGCTAATTATCCGTTCGCTCGGCGATCGATACGCCCTGTGGACTCCATCTCTGATGTTGCAGCACGACATTCATGGGATGAAGAAGTCGAACAGCACTCCCCAGACGGTCCCTCAGTCACCATTGGCCGCGATTACACTGTTTACCCCGTTCAACTGATGGAGTCCATGTCAAACTTCCTTCATGGACATGGCCCGTGGGTTGATCTGGTGCATTGGGAAGCCGGTCAGCTCCTCAGCGCACAAGCACCGAGTTCACTAGCTGAGGCGTCGGAGACGCTTTCGGATGTTATAACCCTCATCCTGCGTCAGATTCGGCTGTGCCTAGCCGCTCTCGCTGAAGAGCAAGGCATGAACGACCTCCCACTCAAAATACTTTCCTCCTCCCTCGAGAGACAGAACGGAGGCGAAGAACCTCCCAGACCCCACTCCCTGTTCCCCCTGCTACCCACCAGCGGCCTCCAGGAAGGAACAGTAGCTGGCCTGGAGGATGCAGCAAAAGCGCATAGCGAGGTGATGCGAGGAAAGCGACCAGCTGGAAGGCTTTACCGGGATGACGAATTCGCCCACCTGCACTTTTACGAGCGCCGAGCCCGAGCAGCTAAGTGGGCACTGACGGCATTCGATATGGAGAAAGAAGGCAAAGGTGAACTCGATTTCAAGAACCTAGACGGCCGAAACTTCCGCTACATCGTTGCTAGTGAGATGGCGGGAAGCATCTCCATCTGGCTCAATGGAACTCCTGCAGGAGACGCTGCTGCATCCTGCTCTTCAGCTTTGCGCACAGCATATTGGCTATGGCTCGAAGACGACGACCGAGCCCTGGCTTCCCTCCGTATCGTCTTGGAACAGTGCGCTCGAATGAGAGTATGGACTGAAAAACCAGAAAAAGCAGAAAAGCTACAATCATCGTCGGCCACTACACCAAAGGATTGGGTAAAGGCAGCCGGATGGAACCGCCTCAGCGCATTGACTAGAGCCCTCGGCGAGTTCTCCCACTCTCATGCGAACGTCCGCCTTGACGGCGCGCGGGAAATCCTCGAAAAAATCCAAAGAGAAGGCCTGGATGCAGAAGACAGCATCCATTTGGCTAGAGGGCACGCTCTCGATGCTCTAACTATCTTGTTGCTGGGTGAGTCAATCAACACAGCGAAGAAATTGTCTCCCTCGATCGGGAACGCTTTCATGGAAATAGTCGACGACGTCTTGATGGATAAAGGCGCCCTTGCCAAGAACAGGGAAGACCTCTTCAACCGGACTCTGGCTCAGAAAGACGCTCCCAGGGGGGATTACTCATTTCATGGACCCGCAAGTGCACTGCGCCAAGATCGGCAAATGAAAAATTCCTAGGCCCCGTTCAATGGCTTTCGATGAAAAGCAAAAAGCGGTACGGTCGACATTTTTCCTGTGCAGTGGTGCCATCAACTTGTTCCAGACTCTATCTCCGCTTCAAAATGAAGCACACGAATCGCAAGGAGGTCACTCGAAGGGTGCAGGCCTACCCCCGCAGGTCCACCGACGCCTTCCCACTCCCCGTTACCCTTTCTCCTCTTACTGCCGCTTGTGCGTGAGCCCCGTGGGTGGGCCGCGCGGAGCGTGGCACGCCTTGCCCGCACTGGAGTTGTCGGGTCTGCCGTGGGTGGCTGGAGCGCAGCGGAGGCCACCGGTCGGCCGGAGGCCGGCCGCGCCTCGCAACGCGAGGCGCGTGCCCTGCGGTTGGCGGTCGCGCGGAGCGCGTGCCGCCTGGCGGTGAGCGGAGCGAACCGCTCCCGCTCACGCGGAGCGGGAGCGGCCGGGGCGCGCAGCGCCCCGGCTCGCTTCTTCGGGCGAAGCCCGAAGGGACCC
>NZ_BMVY01000071.1 GCF_014650955.1 Streptomyces tauricus | reverse complement strand
CTCGACCGCTTCGCTTTGACTGCACCTGAGTCACACAGAAGATCGTGTTACGAGCTCTAAGGACGTTCAGATGAACGCTGCCGCAGTTGACGTGTACCGAAAAGGAGTCGCAGGTATGGATAAAGCACGGGAAGAAGCGCTGGAGCCCAGTGGCGCACTTATGGATGCGGCCCCGGAAACATTCCGCGGCCTCCGCGCACCGCAGGAGGAGGAGTTCGATCCGGACAAGGCGCAGGACATCGCGAAAGAATTCATTGTCTACGGGATCGGTCTTCTTCCCGGCGGCACCCTGTACGGAGCCGTCGCATCGTCCCTCTTCAAGGTTTTCTGGCCGTCAAGCGGCGATGCATGGGACTCGATGCGCCAGAAGGTCGAGGAGATTGTCGCCGAGGCGATCCGGGAAACCTGGCAGAAAATTGTCAGCAACCAACTCCATGAGGTAAAGACGTGGGTGGGAGCTTATAGTGCGGCCGCCGCCAAGGCCGGCGCCTCAGGATCCGAACAGGACAAGCAGGAAGCCCGGAACGCCCATAGGAACGCGCTCACGGCAACGGAGGGGAAGAAGAACTGGTTCATGGACAAAGATCACGGATGGCACACTCTCCCGATCTTCGCCCAGTACGCCAACCTGCATATTCTCCTCCTACGTGATGTCATCCTCCATGCCCAGAAGCTGGGCATGGAGGATGACATCGTAAAGGATGCCAAGAAGAAACTACGGGAAGTTGCCCGGATCGAGATCAACGGGTGGCCGCCTGTCATCGAAACGGGGACCTACGTCGCATACGTCTACAAGGCATACAAAGAGGGTTGCGACAGGATGTGGAACAAGAGCTGGAATGCGATGTTTGATTACCAGCGTGTGATGCATCTTGCGGCAGTGGACTACGCCGAACGTCTCTGGCCAATTCTGGCGGATCCGAGTAAGACGCCGACGGCGGTTGACCGGGATTACTACCTGTGGCTCGGCCCGTTCGGATGCGACAGGTATGGCTACAAGGAATGGGTTAAGGAGCATTGGCCCTTCCCGAAGTATAAGAAGGAAAACGCGCTGCAGGATTTCGGAATTTACACGGGCAATGGCGCTAGCAAGGGGAAGCAGCCCAGTAAAGCTACGGGAATGGATGCGCGCTTTCAGGGTGGGGACTGGCTTGGCACCCAGGGCGACACCGGGCACACGTGGTGGCCGGTCAAAAACTGGATCGACACGTTGTGGGTACATTCCCACCAGCGTGGCATCGTCGCCGTCATCGGCCACAACGGTGAAAAGCACTATTACGGCGAGGACTGGCCTGCCCGTCAAATGAATTTCAAGGTGGACGGTTTCAAAATCCGCAACTGGCGTCTGGAGAACTGTCGCGCCGACAAGTCAAACCAGAACGACCACGAGCTCCATGAGTGGTGGACTGGGATGTCCGGGGCCATGTTCGGCTTCCGTCCCTACCCCAGGGAGTGGAAGCCCAGGAAGATCGGGCCCCTGAGCGGCAACCATTACATCGTGTACTCCGCCGAGACAGGCAAGGTCCTCGACCTGGAGCGCTACGTTCTGGATGTGAGCGTGCCCGTCCGACTGGAGGAACCGAACGGCTCCTCCAGCCAGCAATGGCGGTTCGAACAGGACGATGAGGGCTACTGGGTTTTGATCAACCGCTACAGCGAAGCCGCTCTCGCCCTGCCCCCTGGGCCGGCAGAGCAGGACACGGAGACAGACTCCCTGCGCTGGCGGCTGACCACCAATGAGGACCACACTCACAGTCTGCGCGCGGCCGAGCGCCCTCTCACCGACGCCCTCAGCCCCGCCACCGGCCAGGTGACGGACCGATGGATCATCCTCCCCGCCCCTGACATGCCCGCCACCGCCATCGGCGCCGCCCCCGCACCCCGTCTGGACTACCGTCCGGAAGAAGTCGACGGCAAGGCGGCACTGCGTCTCACACTTACTCTTCCCGACGGATACGCGCCGGTCGAGGACTGGAAGCTGCGCTTCGCCCTGCCCGCCGAAGCCGGCGCGCAGGTGCAGGTCTCCGTCCAGAGTCCGCCGATCGACTACGCGGCCAGCTTCCTCGCCGGCCTGCCCGCCGCGATCACGGGCGATCTTCCCCCCGGCACAACCGCCGCACTGTCCCCAGAGCTGCAAACCGCCTTCGCCCCGGCAGCCGACTCCGCAACGCAGCCACCACTCGCATCCGTCACCGAGAACTCCTGCGGAGTGCAAGTGGAGGTGGTACCCGCCGACGGAGCCTCGCGCTCGCTGTCTGCGGGCAACCGGATCTCATTCCTGATCATCACGAACACCGCCGCGGACACACTGCACCCCGCTACGCTCAAACCCGCAGACGTCCGCCTCAACGGCATGCCCCTCCTCCACTGACCTGACCAGCCGCGGCCCCGGCCTCCTCTGCCCTTGAGGAAAGGCCGCTCGATGAGGGAAAGGCGCTTCCCCAGCCTTGCGCCACAAAACCAAGTGGGGTCTGCACGCTTTCATGCGACAGGCTCCGCTCTCAGTGCCTGACGCTGTCGGGGATCTTGTTTTCTGTGAGCGGCGACGTAGACGTGTATCACCCGGATCCCTGGCCGCGCCAAAATCCCCGACAGCGTCTGGCACCGGTACCCGGTCGGCCTGGGCCCGTTCTGTGTCTGGGGAGCGGGAGTCAGGTGGGGAGTGCGTCGATTGCGGCCTGCCACGGGTAGGCGTCGAGGTCGCCGTGCTTGGGCTTATGGGGCACGAATCCGCCCTCCCCGAGCAGCACGGTGACGCCCGCTTCGCGGAGGAAGGCGATGTGGCCGGCCACGGCGGGGTGCGCGGCCTGGGCGTCGTTGAAGTGCGGCAGGGCGATGATCGGCAGTCCGAGGCCGATGCCCTCGGTGATCAGTCCGAGGGCGAGGGTGTCGCTGATCGCGGTGGCCCATTTTGCGAGCGTGTTGTTGGTGAGCGGGGCCACGAGGATCGCGTCAGGGGCGGGCAGGACGTCCGGCTGTGAGGGCAGCTTGTACTGCCAGCGGACCGGGTGTCCGGTCAGCTCCGTCAGGGCGTCGATCTCGCCTTCGGTGTCCTCGCTGAGCCACCGGTACGCGGACGGCGTGAGGATCACGCACACGTCCCAGCCCGCCGCCTGGGTGGCGCGAACGGGTACGTGAAGGCGTCGGGCGGGAGGGGCGGCGCAGGCGATGAGGTACAGGGTGCGTGTGGTCACCGGGGCAGTCCACAACGATCAGCAAGTGCGCGCAAGCGGCTCTCGGCGGAGCCGGTGCCCAACAGGCGCAGGTCTTCAACGAGTTGCTTGGTCCTGGGGCGGCACACGACTTCCTCCGGGGCCCCTTCCTCCGCCTTGAGGAGCGTGGCGACCGCTTCGGTGCGAAGGCCGGCCTGCTTCTCGCCGATGGCGCGGTCGGTGAGCAGGTGGGCGCGGCGCTCGCGCGGGAGGTCGGCGAGGGCGGCGCCGGGGATGTCGGCTGCGACGGCCACGGCGTCCGCGCCTTCGCTCAGTTGGACGTGGGCGGCGACTCGGTAGAGCTTGCAGTTGGTGGGTCCGAAGCTGGTCCACAGCTCGTTGCTGTCGAAGCCGAGATGGTCGGCGTGTTCGTCGGCCTGGTCCAGGAAGCCGGGGACCACGCGGGCGAGGGCGGTGGGGCTGTGGTCGTCCGCTTCGGCGGCGGCAGCCTGCGCCATCGCGGCCTTGAGGAACAGCATGCCCAGGACGGAGAGTCCTTCCGGGCCGCGCTGGAGAAGGTCGGGCTCGAGGCGGCGGGCGGCGGCCGTGACGAACGCGACGGCGGCCGCGGCCTGGCCGTGGTTGGTCATTGCGTCCGCGAGGTGGCGGGCCGCGGACGCCATGATGACGACGTCTTCGGAGCGTTCGGCGGCGGCGACCGCGCGATGGCCGGCCACGACAGCAAGTTCGGTGTCGCCCCACTTGATGGCGGCGGCCTCGGTCAGCTCCAGCGTCAGCGACAGCTGCCGATACGCCTCCAGCTGGTCGTCGCCCTCGTGGCATTCGGCGGCCCGGGTCGCGTCCACGAGCAGCTTGGGGATCTGCACCCCGAGCTGAGCGAAGTGCCCGGCCTGGAAGCCGGTGCGGCCCAGCCACAGATCCCGCTGCAAGGCGGCGACGGGGACCGGCTCGGTGCCGGAGCCATCGCACCGGCCGGTGATGACGTCGTGGCGCTGCAGAGCGCGGCGTACGGCGTCGATCTCCGAGTCGGCGGGACATAACACCGCCGGGTCGTGCAGCAGCCGCTCCAGCGTGATGCCCAGGCGCGCCGCGATCTCGGTGGCCACCGACAGGTTCGAATCCGCCTGCCTGCGCCCGGCTTCCAGTTCCTCCACCCAGCGCACGGAGCGCTGCATCAGCGCGGCGAACTCCTGCTGGGTGTGGCGCCGGCGGTCTCGCCAGTAGGCGACGCGGCGGCCGAACTGGATGCGGTCCATGAGTGGCTCCGGGGAGCGGAGTGGAGAACCCACACACATCGTGTGGGCTGTCTCCGGTATACCGCCCCTACCGTCCCGATATGGCCAACTCCCGGAAGCGGTCCACCCCAACGTGGCACGAGCTCGCGCAGCCCAGCACCGCCAAGCGGGCGCGGTGGGCGCGAGGGATGGACCGCAACCGGTGGATCTCCTGCGGCAAGGACTGGGACGCGGTGGCCATCACCCCCATGGACCGGGGCCTGGCGGTGCTCGCCGCGCTGCGGGTCAGCCCGCAGCGCGGAGCCCTGGTCCTGGCCGACCATCTGCGCGGCACGCTGTACGTGATGGTGGCGCCCGGCTCCGGCGGCGTCCTGGCCGGCCTGCCCGAGGTGCGGGTGCTGTCCGGCGGCAGTGAGCTGCTGATGCCCGCCACGTACGACGACAGCACGGCGGTCGCGGACCTCATCAGCTACCCGCGCGGCGGCGCGTCGCCTGCTCTGATCCCTGCCGACCGGCTCGCGCAGGGGCTGCGCGGTCTTCCTGTCGACGTACCCAAAGAGGTGCCCGTGTCATGAACGGTTACACCGTGCTGTACGGCCCCGAAGGCCGGATCGACGCTCAGCTGCCGCTCGATCGCACCACGCACGAGCGTGTGGTCCGGTGCCGCTCGATCGCACCACGCACGAGCGTGTGGTCCGGGCGGTGTTGGCGTGGTCCGATCCCGACATGCTGCGGCCCGACGACTGTGAACAGGTCGGGCTGCTGCTCGCCGGGGCTTCCCGCGCGGTCGCCGACGACGTCCGCGCGCTCGCGGTCAGGCTGCCCGAGGACGACGGCCGTCGCCTGTTCGCCGAATTCGTGATGGGCCAGACCGACGACTGTTTGGCGCGGGCCTCGCGGAACCTGCTCCGGATCAGGGACCGGGCCCGTACGCTGCGGGCACTGTACGAACGGCTGGACCGGCTCCAAGACGCCGCTCCTGCTGCGGCGGCGACCACCACGGCCTCCCCCTGATCGTCGCCCGGCGCCGCCTCCCCCGTCGGCTCCGGGCGACCCCCACGAAGCCCCCGGCGACCGCCGTGAACTTGCGGCTGCCGGGGGCTTCACCTGATGGGCGTAGCGCAGGACGGGTGTTCGCGTCGTTGACTTGGCATGACGACGCAGACCGCCGCCGGGCCTGGGGTGGCCCCGGATCACCGCTTCTGTTCAGCGCAGCTCAGGCTCCTGCCCCGTGAGACTGCCTATGTGCAGGAGACGCCGGGGATGACCCTGTTCTGGGAAGACTTGGTCATCGACCCGAAGCACTCTGCTGAACGGTGTCCCCGGGACCGCAACACGCACTACGGGATCTGCTACGAGGAGCTGATCACCGAAGAGGTCCGCTCCACGGTGGCGTGCACGCTGGAGCCGGGGCACGGGGACGAACACGCGGCGGAGATCGGGTTCAGCGATGGCATGTGCAGCTTGGACATGTGGATCTTTTGGCGGGCTGGAGTGCCGGGCGCCCGCGAAATCCGGCAACCGAGGTCCTGTGACTGGGCTGTTGGGGAGATGGGGGTCAATCCGTGTCTCCTGTTCAAGGAGCACCCCGGGATGCACTTCGGTCAGGGGTTGGGTCTGGTGAACGAGGAAGGGCTGAACCGTTACGGCGAGCGCCCCTCGGACGACACCTACGCGGCTCGCTGTCGTTGAACGGTGCATCCCCCGAGCCGGGCCCCGGGAGGTGTCGTCTCCCCCTGGGGCCCGTGGCGTCGGCCAATTCCGTCGAGAACCCAGCGCGTGAGCCCGCGGATTCACCAAGATGGTCATGTTGGGCACGGCCGGTTCAGGCCGCCGCTGGTTCGTGGCTGCGGGTGCCACGCTGGGGAGGAGACCGAATGCCTACAGGAGTCGCTGTCGTCTGCGACACCGATGACTGCCTGGCCGTCTACCTGGCGGTCAAAACCGGCGACACCGATGATGAGCGCTCCGCGGGCGAGGTGTCCGAGATGGCTCGCAAGGCTGCCGAGGGCGATGGATGGGTGGTCGGCTTCGGCATCGGCCAAGCAGTGATGACCTGCCCGGGATGCGCGGACGGCCGCGGGCCGGTCCTCGATCGCGGTGTCTGCCGACGGTGCATGGGCCGCGTCGACTCGGGGTCCAGGTGCGTGTACTGCCTGCACCAGGCGGAGCCCGCGGAGGCCGGGGAAGGCTGAGCGCGCCCACCGCAGACCAGTGGCGGGCGTGACGCGGCTGCCGCAGCGTCGTTGAACAGCGTGACTCCATAACGCAGGCCCCGGGGATGGCTGAACTCCCCGGGGCCTGTGGCGTCTCCCGGCCCGGGCCAGGCCGGCCCCCGGGTTCGAAAAACCGCCGCCAAGCCACCCGTCATGATGTGGGCAGAGTCCTCGCCACCGGTTGGTCATCGCCGCCCCTCGGGAACGTGCTGGGCCGTGTAAAGCGGGCGCCGGCCACCGGCTCGTGCCGCCGGTAGTACCTTCGTTCGAGGAACGGCGTTAGCGTGGGTCATGTCGTCAACCTCCATTGGTTGATGGCCATGCCCCCGGGCCGTGACGGCGGCTGCGGGGGTTCTTCCACGAAATTCAACTCTCGTGCGAGCAACGTGAGTTGCACAGAGTTTGCACAACACCGCTGCGGGGACCCGTCCGGCCTGTGACCATGGGCAAAAGGGCTGTTTCTCCGACGAAAGCTGATCGTCATGGGTGCCACCGCCGATCCGGCTCCGGGCGCGAACGTCGCTCTGCTGCGCAGGGCCCGCGGCTGGTCCCAGTCGAAGCTCGCCCGCCGCGCGAACGTGTCCGTCTCCCTGCTGAGCAAGGTGGAGATCGGCGACCGGCCGCTCACGCCGGCCGTCGCGGCGGCGCTCGGCAGGGCTTTCGGCGTCACCACGGCCGACGTCCTCGTTCCGGCCTCTGTCGCCGCCGATGACGAGCAGCTGCTGGACGCGCTGCGCTCAGCGATCCGTGACTTCGACCTCCCCGGCAAGGAGGCCGTGCCCGGGGAACGGGTGACCGCACGCATCGAGGCGGCGGACCGGTACCGGCGCGCGGTCGACGTCACCGCGCTGATGCCGATGCTGGCTCCGCTGCTGCGGGACGCCACCACCCACGCCCACACCGCGAACACCGCCGGGGCCTGGTCCGCGCTCGCCGACGTCTACAGCACCGTGTACTGGCTCGCCGCGCGGCACCGCTGGATGGACATCGCCGAACTCGCCGTCGCCCGGCAACGCTGGGCGGCCGAGCAGCAGCCCAACCCCCTCGCGGTCGCGGTCGCCGCGCGCGACCGGGCGGGTACCTACCTGAACTTCGGTGACGTGGAGCGCGGCCTGGTCGTCGTGGACCGGGCGATCACCGCCGTGCAGTCGGCGCCGCTAGGCACCACGGACCGCGACCTGGCGGTAGGGATCCTCAACCTGCGCGGCATGACCCTCGCCGGACGCCTCCCAGACAAGAAGGAAGGCAAGCGGGAGTCTGAGCGGCACATCCGGTCCGCCTGGCGCGCCGCCGACTCCTTCACCCACGGGGACGTGGCCGCGCACGGGCTGACCTTCGGGCCGCAGAACACGTTCTCCCACGTCTTCGCCACCCACGTGGACTTGGGCCGGCCCCGGGTCGCGCTGTCCCTCACGGACAACCTGGACGACGCGCTCGCAGGCCTGCCACCCACCCGCGTCGCACCGACCCGGATCAACTACGCGCGCGCTCAACTCGACACCGGCGACCGCGACGGCGCACTTCAGAACCTGTCGACGGCATTCGACACCGCGCCGCAGATGGCCCGCATCCATCCCATGGGCCGGGAAGTCTTCCGCGTCCTGTCCTCCCTCAACCGCCGCAGCAACCCACAACTCGAACGGCTCTCCCGACTCTCCGGAATCAGCCTCTGAGCACCACCGGAGACGAGGGGGACAGACACCCAGTGGTCGGGGCGCCCGGGGGCAAGAAGCTGTGCCATATCCCCTCGGTTGGTGACGCCCTGTGAGATCCGGTGAGCACCGATCGCCGACTGCCGGGGCAGCGGACCGAACCACCCCGCCGATACCGAGCTGGTGGCCGTGCCGCGCGCGCATCTCGCTGCACAACGACTGCCCACTGCCCCCGGCCGCCACCGATCCGAAGCCCCCTCCGGTCGCCGGGCGCCGCGTGCTCGGGGCCGACCCCGCCGCGCCGGAGCGTGACACGACTGACCTGTCGCAGCGAAGATAGTCGGGCCGGATCGTGTTGACCTGCGGGGACTGGATTGAGTGAGACGGCTGCGGGTCGGCCCGGCGGCCGGCAGGCTGGCGGGGTCGCAGTGAACACGGTGTTGGCTTCATGCCCAGGCAGAATTGGTCGTGTGATTATCTTTCACTGCATGAACTGTCAGCAGCCTCTGACTGGCGAGCTGGAGCCTGGGGAGCCGCTGAGAGGCCCCGAGCGGCCACCTGGCCACGAGATTGCTTCACCGCGGATGGCTCAGGGAACCTTCAAGGTCAACTTCGACGGTTCCCTTCTGATCCTTCACCCCGATGACGTTCCGGGGATGGCACGCCATTCCGATGCTCGTCGCCTCATTGGTTGCTGCGGCCTCGCAGGCCAGGACGGTCCCAATCTTGTCTGTTCCGGCTGCGGTCTCGAAGTCGCGACGGAAGAAAGCGATTGCTGGACCGACAATCTGGTGGCCTTGGACGCGGCCGCCGTGAGTGAAGACCCCCAGCCGAAGTAGGCCATCGTGCTGCTCCCGCCGCCGACCGCCGGGCTCGTCAGCTGCCTGGGGCTGGCTCTGCTGCGTCGAGCTGAAACCAGTCCTGGGTGACCATCCAGGACTGGTAGTCCAGGAAGATCCTTGCAAGGCCGTCCGACCGCTCTCGGATCGTGAAGTAGTCGCGGAGGAGCCGGTGGAGCGTGATCACCGCTGCGGCGTCGGCCTGCTTGGTGAGCGGGTGAGTCCAGCCTCCTGGAGTGAGGTGGCGAACGAGGAGGGGCCAGGTCAGGTCGTGGCCTCGGCCGAGGCGGACCACGAGCCACTCCTGGAACCCTGTGAGCATGCTCCACGAGCTTCCGGCGTCCAGGCCGAGGAGAAAAGCGGTCATCGAGGAGAAGGAGCCGTCGAGGCCGTGCCGGGCGGGCTCGCGACGCACCGCGGTCAGCAGGGCCTGGTAGTGCTGGAGCACGTTCGCATGGAAGGTCTGCTGGGTGGCGGCGAGGTAGTTTCCCGCACTGCGTTCGGAGTTCCTGGTCAATGTGTCCGGGTTCCTCAGCGGGTGGCTGGACATGTAGCGGTGAACGGTGCCGTAGGACACGCTGGCGTCGTGTTCGTCTAGCAGCCTCTCCCAGACCAGCCCGACCGTGGGAAGTTGGCCGGCATGCGTGGCAGCGTATTCGTCGAGGATGACGTCGATGGCGGGACCGACGCGTCCTTTGGCCCGGCCCTGGATGGCCGCGCGCTCCTTGCGCGGCGGAGGAGTCGGTGAGGCGAGAGCCTGGCGGACCATGTATGGGCTCACGCGATGCCTCGCGGCCAACTTTCTGACGGACTGCTCTCCGGCTTGGACGTCCCGACGGATCGCTGCGAAGAGCGCCGGCTTGTCCGCGCTGGCTGTGACACGACGCTTGGGCTTGTCCGGGGTCGGCCTCGCACGTTTCTTTCGCACCAGATCGGCCAGCACCCGTTCCAGCACCTCTTGTCGACGGCCGGTAACTGCGGCGAGTCGGTCAGCGCGTGGTCGTTTCCCGCGCCCGTAGTCGGGTGGGCCAACTAGGCATCCGCGCAGGTAGCTGGGCTTGAGGTGGTTCGCCTGAGCCAGTCGGCGGATGAAGGAGTCGGTTCCCTCACCGAGTCGCAGTGAGACCTGGACGGGGAGCCGGACCAACTGTTCGGGCAGCGGATCGGTCACCGGGCGGCCGGCTTCTTCACCGGCTTTCTCACGGTTTCCGCGGCGTGGTCCAGGGGGATCTCGTCGAGTGCTTCTTTGGTCACGCGTTCGGTCCCGCCCAGGATCGCGTCGATCGCGGCGCCCCGAATGGCGTGGGACAACGCTCCGATCATGCCGTCGGCCCGGTTGTGGAGGTAACGGTCCAGCTTCACCAGACTGCCCTGCGGGTGGTCGTGCAGGAGCAAGGTCTGTTCCATGGTCGCGACCAGGCCCTTCCACTCGTCGCCGTAGGGGAACGGGCGGGTGGGGACGAGGGTGAAGCGGCCCGCGATCTGGGCGCCCCGGGTGCCGGTGAGGAGTTCGCTGGTCTCCAGGCCGATACCCGCATAGACGAACGTCGCGGGGATGCGCTCGGAGAAGTACTTCAGGGTGTCAGAGACCTCACCGCCGGCCCGCGTGACCTGCGAGACGTTGTGAATCTCGTCGACCAGTACCATGCCGGTGCAGGAGTCCGTGCAGACCCCGACCACGGCCTCGATGATGTCCGTCATGTTCGAGCGGGGACGGACCGGCAGGCCCAGGAACCGCGCGAATTCGGCGGCGACCATGCGGGCGGTCGCGGCGGGCGGGACGGTGATGTAGAGCACCGGGATGCGGCCGGCGACGTTCGGGTGACGGGCCTGGTCGAGGAGTTCATGGGCGAGCCCGAGCTGGGTGATGGCGCTGGTCTTGCCCGTGCCCGGCAGGCCGGAGACCATCAGGCCGCGGCGGGCGCTGATCGAGTGCCGGTTGAGCAGGACCAGCCGACGGCCGCAGACCACCGTCTTCTCGACGAACGAGGTGGCGACTACGAGCATCCGCGCGTGATGGTCGAGCCGGTCCTCGTCGTAGAGGGTCCGCTCTGCCGGGGACAGCCTGCTCAGTTCGTCGGAGGACAGCAGGACCGGGGGTTCGGGCGGGCCGGCGGCGAACGTCCGCCATCCGTCGAGGGTGGTGAGTTGGCGGTTGGCCGCGGCGTCGGCCTCGTGCAGGGCGGTTCGGCGGCCTGCCGGTTCGGGGATGGTCACGGACGTCTCCAGGGGTTGGCGAGCGGGTCGAAGAGGCCCAGCGGGATGACCTTGGCCAGCTCGGTGTCCGGCTCTTCGTCCGGCGTGGGCTCGGCGGCGGGTGTGTCCGGGATCGGTCGGTCGGGGGTGGTGGCCCGGGTCCGGGCGGCGACGCGGCGGGAGCGCTTGGCGGCAGGGCCCTTCTCCGGTGCGGGGCCCGCGTGGGCCCGCCGCAGCAGGGCAGCGGCGGCGTCCGCGATCTGTTCCTCGGTGCCGCCTGGAACCTGCTCGCAGGCGTGGTCCCAGGCCAGTTCCCCGAACGGGACGCCGACGCGGCGAAGGTGCTTCCAGAACACGGTGATCCACCGATCGCCCTGGCGGTCGCGTACCCAGATCCGGGAGATGTCGTAGGGGTCGTAGTGGATCTCCCACAGACCCTTCTTCTCTGCCACCCCGGAGTGCTGGCGGCGCAATGGGCCCAACTCGACGTCGTCGTAGGTGCGGTGCTTGATCCGGATGCCGTAGGCGTTGATCGCCTGCCAGCGTTCGGGCAGCAGCTCGATGAAGTCCTCGCCGTTCAGCGGGATCGGGACGTAGCCGCAGGACTCCACCAGCGTGGCGTACTTCTCGTTCGGCGAGAACGCCCGCTTCGGTGCCTGCGGATCACGCAGCCCGTCGTGCGGCCTGGTTTGCCAGACCGCGATGATCCATTCGTCGAGAAGGCCCTGCAGCTCGGGCAGCGACCACAGCGGCCCGTCCTCCAGCTTCCGGCCCCGGCGGTCCGCGGTCGAACCGGTGTAGCCCGCGACGAACTGAGTGAACAGCGTGGCCACCGAGCCCAGGGTCTTCTCGATCGTGCCCTTGTCCGTCGGGGTCGCCTTGTGGGCCGGCTGCAGGTTGATGCCCAAATACCGGCAGGACGCCCGGAAGTTGTTCGAGATGAACACCTTGCCGTGGTCGCAGACGATCGTCTCCGGAACGATCACCGGCCGTGCCGTCGCGTGCTCCAGGCGCTCGTCCATGCTCAGCAGCCGCCGGTGCGGCAGCACCGAACGGGACATCAGCAGAGCTTCCGACCAGCCCGGTCGCATCACCTCCGGGGTGACACTGCGGGCCAGCAGCGCGGAGGCGTCGGCAGACTTCGTCGTCGGCCGCAGCACCGCCGCGGTGATCGACCTGGTCGCGATGTCGACCATAGCGGTCAGCTCGACCTTCTCCGCGATGCCGTCGTCCAGCCGCACCAGCACGTCCAGCGGGGTCGAGTCGATCTGCATGAGCTCGCCCGGCGCGCTGGCCGGCAGTTCCCCGAACGGGCCCAGCGGCCGTGCGTTGACCGATCGGCGCGTGCGGGCCGAGCCCGTCGCATGAGTGCCGGTCGCCAGCTTGCTGTAGAGCCGGTAGAGGGTTGCCCGGGAAGGAACCTCGACATCGGCGGCCTTCTCCTGGCCGGCCAGGATCTCCTTGGCCCGCCAGACGATGAACCCGATCGTCTTCGACGAGTCCTCGGCTGTCTCGCCGATCGCCTGCCGCATCGCCTCCACCACTACCGCATCGACCATGCCGAAAGGCGGCATCTGTTTGGCGGACCGGCCGTCGGCCAGCCCGACCAGTCCGTCACGCTGATAGCGCTGGCGCCGCTGCTTGATCCCGCTGGCTGTCACCGGGTGCCCGGCTGCCGTCACCTCGGCCGCCTTGGCTCGCTCACGCTCAGCCAGCGAGGTCCGTCGCGGATCGAACTCCGGGCGCGGCACCGCTCCTTCGGAAGCGTCCAACGGCAGGCCGTGCAGCACTTCGAGAATGTGCCCCTCCCACCAACGGGCCTGTTCAGCCGCAGTCTCGGGAAACTCCGCGATCCGGGCCGTGTGCGGGACCTTCCGCCCCGTCCCGCTCACTGGGCACCCCCGGCGGCCAGGCTCACGACCGTGCGCGGTCCCATCAGCTCGACCGCCAGCCCGTTGACGGCCAGTTCTTGGAGCCAGAGCAGATGAAAGAGGGTGGGCAGCGTCGCGAGCCGGTCACCCGCGGCGTCGGCCCCTGGAAACATCGGGCCCGGCTCCGCGAAGACCTCCCGCAGCCGGTCGGCAACCGGGCGGTGCAGGCAGCGCGGGTGCCGGTAGCGCGACAGCCACCGCACATTCGCCAGCAGCACCGCCTCCGGCGTCCCGACCCGCTTGAACCCCCACCCGGCCTGAGCGCAGGCGAGCCGCGTCACCTCGAACGCTTCCGCGTCCTTCGGCTCGATCCGCTCATCCGCGCGGACGTCGATGACCACCGCCGAGCCATCCGCGCGGCGGGCGAAGTAGTCCGGGGCGTGCCGACGTTCTCGTTCGCCGTCGTGCCAGTACAGCCAGAACGGCTGCGAGGCGATCCCCGTCACCTTCGGGTCGAAGTCCAGGAGCAGGAGCCGATCCCGCTCCAACCAGGACTCGAAGCCGACGTGCTGCCCAGTCGTCGCGGCCCAGTACCAGCCCGCGAAGTGACGGTCACCGCGAGACCACCGAAAGGGCCGTACCGGTGCCACGTCCTCGAAACGGGTCGTCACACAGTCCAGCAGCGGACGCCGTCGCCGCTCGCGTACGAGGTCCACGTACGACAGGTCGACGCACGGTCCCGGAAGATCCACCCCAGCCGGTACAGCCACCCAGCACCCCCAGCGCGATCGCCTACGCGCCTAAAGGCTGTCCCGTAAATGTTCTTTGGCGTGCTGGTTGACCTGCCTCTTCCTGTGTTACCCGGCAAGTGCGAGGTTGTACAGACGGGCGATGCCGAGCATGGCGTGGTGGACGCCGTCGCCTTTGAGACGGCAGTCGCGGAGGATCTTCCAGGTCTTCATGCGGGCGAAGACGTGCTCGACGCGGGCGCGGACCTTGCGGTGGGAGGAGTTGTGCTCCTCTTTCCAAGCTGGCAATTCGCCTTGGCCGGGTTCGCGACGGTGCGGAATGACCAAGCCGGTGCCGCGGTAGCCGCCGTCCGCGATGACCGTGGTGCGGCCGACGGCGTCCTTGGCGCCGGACAGCTCCCACGCCTTGCAGTCGTTGCGGTTGCCGGGCTGCGGGCGGCCGACCGTGACGATCAGCCGGGTGTCGGCGTCGATGACGACCTGGTGGTTGGTGGAATATCGGTAGTTCTTCGACTGTTCGGCGACCTGATGGTCGCGGGTGGGGACCAAGGTGCCGTCCACGATCAGCACGGTGTCCTTGCGGAACCGCTTGCGCTGCTGGAGGGCGAACGCGGGTCCG
Source organism: Streptomyces tauricus (assembly GCF_014650955.1). Taxonomy (GTDB): domain Bacteria; phylum Actinomycetota; class Actinomycetes; order Streptomycetales; family Streptomycetaceae; genus Streptomyces; species Streptomyces tauricus. The sequence continues at coordinate 1,051 of NZ_BMVY01000071.1, read as the reverse complement.
AGGTGGTCGATGATGCGGTCGGCCGCGGACTTGGACACCCCGAACAGCGGCGCCAGTTGGCGCAGTGTCAGGTTCGTCCGCCAGTACGCGGCGACCAGCAGCACTCGGTCCTCCAGCGGCAGGCTCCACGGCCGGCCCCTGCGTATCGGATCTGCTCCCTCACGCCGGAGCGCGGTGATCAGCTTGTCGAACCGGCGCGGGCTCAGCCCGGTGAACGGGGCTATCCAGGACGGCTTTGACGCCGTGATCACACCAGACACCGCAAGATCGTCCCATCCGCCTGGAGCCCTGGCCTACTAGAGATCGCTGCCTGCCGGAATTTCGCTGGGCGGTCTCCTCATGGGCCGGTACCGTGCGGGTCAGGATCAGGGGGTGGGCTGGTGCGTCCAGTGCTGTTGGTGGATGTGGACGGACCGTTGAATCCGTATGCCGCGAAGCCGCATCGACGTCCCGAGGGATACGAGACGCACCGGCTGCTGACGCCGCGCTGGGAGACCGCCGAGCGGCGTCGGCTGACGGAGTGGGGGCTGCCGGGCAAGCCGGTGAAACCGCTGCGGGTGTGGCTCAACCCGCATCACGGCCCGGCATTGGAGGCGCTTCCCTTCGACCTGGTGTGGGCGACGACGTGGGAGGAAGAAGCAAACGCCTTCGTCGCACCGGTACTGGGGTTGCCCGAGCTGCCCTTCATCGCCTGGTCTTCGCAGCGGGCCGAACCCGGCGGCGGCGTGTTCTGGAAGACGCCGGAGATCGTCGCGTGGGCGAAAGGCCGGGCGTTCGCTTGGATCGACGACGAGATCACAGAGGCGGATCGGGCCTGGGTGAACGAGCACCACGACGGTCCCGCGCTACTGCACCGGGTCGACCCCCGGCTCGGCCTTGCCAACGACGACTTCGCCGCGCTGACGGCATGGGCGACCGTCCTGGACTGACTCCAGGACCAATCGACAGAGCCTGCAATGCGGTTCCGCACGATCATTACGGGACAACTCTTACCGGTAGTTCGTTAAATCCGGCGGTGGTGTGGGTTGACGGTGAGGCGGGTTGGTCGTAG
>NZ_BMVY01000070.1 GCF_014650955.1 Streptomyces tauricus | reverse complement strand
CGGCCATCACCCTCGCCTCACTCCTGATGTGGGCGTGACATTTGACGACAGGCCCTAGGCGGAACACGGCCGAGCGGCGGTCCGGCGTGCCGACCGGCTCGCTGCTCTTGCGGTTTCGCGGCGCATTCGCTGAGGTGCTCGCGATCGCCCAAGCCGAAGCGGCACCCGGTACTTCACTACCCAGGAGGAAACCGAGCAAGCCCATGACCGTGGCCGGGAGGCTCACGGCTGCAGCGCAGCCTGCAGGGGGCCTGACTGCAAGGAGGCTGTCCAGGTTGCGAGTTCACGCAGGCCCTTCCTTGCGTCCTGCCCGCGCTCTACGCTCGTCCTGGCGTCCGGAGGCTCACGGCAGGCGTCATCACCATCACCCGGGGGGGGACCGTGGACGTCCTGACGTTGATCCTCTTAGGGTCGGCGGGCGGACTACTGCGCGGGGCTCTGGACCTTTACGCTCGGTTCGTCTCCTGGCAGTCCGATCGGCATACGCATCGTCAGACGATCGCGGCACAGACGACGCAGGGAGAAGCCCCGCGGTTCCAGGCGTACTTCGATCTCCCGGTCGACATCGCCGCGGCCGTCGTGCACACCACGATGGGTGCCGGTGCCGCGGTGTTGTTCGGGACCACGGGGCAGATCAGCGGTGAGTACGCCGCGCTCGTCGTCGGCATGTCGGCGCCCGTCCTGCTCACCCAGCTCATCCGCATCCAGACGGTCAACGAGGCAGTGACGGGCGAAAGGCAGCCGGCCGAAGCGCAGGAACCGCCTGCGGACGCCCACGCACCGCCAGCTGCCGCCGCCGCAACTCCGGATGCCGCGATGGCCGCAGCACCACCGGTTCCCGCGCCCACAGAGCCGATGCCCGCCCTGTCCACATCCCCTGCGGAGCCGATTCAGCCACCCGCCTCGACCGTCGACCCCCCGCAACCTGCGCAGTCTGGACCTGCTTTCAGGCCGCCTGTCCCGGTCACGGACGCCCGCCCACCGGAACCGGTGCCCGGCGGGCTTCCTGCGGGTCAATCACAGCGCCCTGCAGACACGCGCTCTCCTGTTCCTGTCGACCCTGCGAATCCAGCGGGATCTGGCCCCGAGGGCCGAAGCGCGACACGATGGCAGAGGCTGGGCTTCGGGGAGGAGGGTCTGTGAACAGCGTTCCGCAGCACCTGCTGAGCGAGGACCGCCGCGCGTACGAGCGGATCCTCGACGAGGCGCTGCGCTCCGCACCACACCGCCCGGAACTCGCCGCGGTCGGTCAGCGGCTCAACACCGAACAGCTGCGCACGATGGCGCTGAACGCCACCGCTCTCATCACGGCGGCCGCAGCGACCGAGTACCAGCACTACGTGAAGGTCCGCGAAGGGTTCCTCTCACCCGGGTCCGGGCACAGTCCTTCACCTGCAACGTCCTCACCAGCGGCGCCTTCGCAGCCGGGCACTTGGTGGGTCATGCCACCTCCCGGCAGCCGTCCGACGGCCACCGACCGTCGTAAACGGGCGAGCGTGAGCCGCCGGTTCGGCGCTGCGGTCCTGGGCGCGCGGCATCCGGGTGACCGCCGGGCCGGCAGTGGGGTCGCTCCGCAGCGGTGGGCCCGTATGTCTTACGGCCGGCGCCTGCTGGCCGCAGTGCTCGGCCTGCACGTACGCCCCGAGGCACCGGCGTCCCTGCGCGAGCCCTCTCAGATGCCGACCCGACGTCCACGACCGGACCGTGAAACGCGCGAGGCCACCAGAACTAATGCTTTCGCCGCTCTCCCGATGGTCATGCTCATGCTCTCCGGTAGTGCCGCCGCAATCTTCTTGACCCTCGGCTACGTGCTGCTGGTCACGGGCATCGACACGACACTCGCCCGAACCATGCTGGGTGCAGCGTGGCTGTTCGTGGCCCTGGCTGCGGGCATGATCGTCATAAATGGGGTCATCCTGCTGGTGACTGCCCTCCGCGGGAACCGGAGCGGCCCGGAAGCAGAGGGCGAGCACGAGAGGCAAGAGGTCGTGCGCCGTGCCAAGCAGGTGTGGCTGGAAGCTCTCCTGGAGCGCGGCATCGTGCCGTTCCTCAGGGAGGCCCTCGCCAACCCGGGTGCAGCACCTCTGGACCGTACGAAGCCGTTGGCCCTGCCCCGCCGGCTACCACCGCGGCTCGGCTACAACCGGCCCGGCTTCAGCAGCCCGGACAGAGGCCCAGCGGCCGCCCCCCAGCCCAGCTACGTGAACCCGGACTACAGCAGTTCGGAGTCAGAGGTCCAGGAACACCAGCCGGAGTGACGCCGCGAAATACCTGCATCAGAAGGTGGCACGGGACGTCCCGTCGAAGCGTGAGCGCATGACATCCAGCACGCGGTCCGCGGCGGCGTCGGCGGCCTTGTCACCGAGTTCATCGTGAAGAACCCGTAGGACGACAGCCGTTGACGGGGTCCCTGGTGGGTGCAGAGCCGCTGAGTGACCAGCTGCTCGACGTCGCGCGCGACGAGGCGGGCGTGACCGGTCAGCTGCAGGGCAATCTGCGCGCAGTTACGCGCTCAACGAGCTGATGGTGCGCCTGCCGTGGCGCAAGATCGGCACCGTGTGCCGGCTGCACGACGCCCTGCTCACCGTGCGGCCCAAGGAGCGCGCCACGCTCCTGGCCGACCAGGACCACCCCACGGTCCACGCCCCTTACGAGGCGTGGGGCTGGCACACCCTGGGAGACCTGCGCCCGCTCATCCCCGACGCGCCACTTTTCCACGCCATGCTCTTCGACCTCCCGCAACGCTGACCGGCCCCCCGGTATCGGCCACGCCGACCCAGCGCAGCACGAGGATCTCCGGCAAGACATCGTGTCCCCAGGTGCCAGTCAGATGCGGAAGCCGGTCCCGGTCTCGGCCCGTTGTCGGTGCCGCATCATAGGGTTTCGGGCATGGCACGTTCCTGGACGCGACTGCACGAACACCTCGGTGCCCCACCGGGCCCACTCACCTTCGACATGGTCAAGAAGGCCGCAGAGAGCAACCTGGACGAGTCCGACGACCTGGACTGGAAGGAGTTCCTTCCCCAGCCTCCGCAGGACGGGGCCTGGAACGAGCTGGCCAAGGACGTCGCTGCGATGGCCAACACCCGCGGCGGCCTACTCATCTACGGGGTCACGGACAAGACCACCAAGCCCGCGGGCATCGATCCCGGCAAGGTCAACACCCAGCAGTACGCGCAGTGGATCCGCAACCACGTCCAGCCCTACCTGCCCGACCTCAGCTTCACCACCCTGACCTCGCCCGACGGCGGCACAAGTTTCCTGGTCATCGACATCCCCGCCAGCCCCATGGCTCCTCACTTCGTGTACGGCACCGCCGCCAAGGACAAGGCCCAGCAGGCCGCCGTCGTGCCCTACCGCGATGCCGACCACACCGCCTGGATGGCCGAGCATCAGGTCGAACGCGCCTACCGCGACCGCTTCACGCGCGCCCAACACGCCCAGGACGAGATCGAGCAGCTCTACGCCCACACACGGGACGACGTCCTGGCCGAACAGGACGAGCCCTCGGCCTGGTTCATCGTCGTTACCCGGCCCCAGCGGCCCCTGCCGCGCTCCGCCCCGCCCCTGACCGGTGAGGCGGCCAGTTATATCTGCCGCACCGCCATGGAGCACTCCCGGCGTCTGACCCGCAGCCAGCACACCGTCAGCCCCCTGCAGTCGTTGAACCAGATGGTGCCCCACCCCCGCCCCGGACTGCGCCGCTGGGTCTTCACCACCCTGTCCCCGCCGACAGGCCGGGAGATCCACACCGAGCTGCACCACGACGGCAGCACCGTCCTCGCCGTCAACCTCTCCTTCAGAGCTCTGCGTTCTCGGGACGCCGAACCCCAGGCAGTCGGTAGCCTGGTCGACACGGACGTCACTGCCGCGGCTTGCCGCGACACCCTCGCTCTGGCCCGTGAACTCGCCCGGCATCTCGGCGTGGACAGCTCCTCGCACGTGCGTGCGGCCATCACCAGCGCCGAGCCGACACCTTTGACACCCGTCGTCACTGAGCACGGCGGCGCCTTCAGAGACATCCCCGACCGTGCCCGCCGACCGCGCCGCATCCAAACGGTGACCACCTCGGTGAACCCGGCCGACGAAGACGACCTGCTACAGGAGAGCGCCCAGGAGCTTTTCACCGATTTGATGCACCAGTTCGGCCTCACCGCCCGCTGGTAGCCGGACGTGCCCGGGGCGCCCGCGGTCGCATCTGCCCGCACGTAAATCGGTGGTGGCGATTTTCAGCCGCGATCTGTTGCTATGGCTTGTTTGCAGTGCATGGTGTGCATACGGGCACCGAGCTACCCCCGAGCGAGGTTGCCTCGGCCGGGTCCTGCCGTCACCGACGGCGGGACCCGGCCCGCCTCCCGGCTCACCGCGGAAGGCCTGCCACTGCCGCCTGCCCCGCGCCCCGACATTTGCGCCCGTCGGCACCGATTTCCGCCGGTGGGGCTCGGGCAGCACCGTCCTCATTACGTTCGCAGAACCCGGCAGCAGTTCGGATGCGGGCTCCGCTGCGGTCCGACGAGAATGCGGCTGCGCGTGTCGGTCAGCAGGCGGACGGCATCATCCCCGGCGGAGCAGGCGGCCGCGAAGGCCGACAGCCACTGCTCGGCGCACTCATGCGCGGGACGTGGGTGCCCTCTGTTCGCGGTACTTGCCCAAAACGGCAGGGAGGCCGGACGCGAACAGGGTACGCCCCGCAGCGAACGGGCGGGGCGGTCACTGCGGTTCGGGCACGGCGTCGGCACCGTCATCACCGGTCAGCTGTGGCCTGCTTCTTCCCACACCTGGCAGCTGCTTGTTGACGCGTCGGCTTGTTCCCGGTGATGGATGGATGCTTCAGTGGTCCGTTTCGAGGAGGAGTGCGTGCGCTTCATCGTGCTGGACGAGCAGGAGCGGCCATCTGGCAGGCGGCGGGCTTGTCTCCTGGAGCCGGTTCCCTGGCCCGACGACGATTACCTGACGTTGTATCGGCTGTGGTTCGCCGACGGTCATGGAGCACTCGACGAGTTGGGGCGGGTCAAGATCGGCTACGCCGATCTCGTGCGGAATGACCGGCCTCTACAGAAGGGAAAATTTCAGCAGCTGACGGGGCTGGACCGGCGGCTGTACTGGTTTTCGGTGGGGCAGGACGCCATCTACTACGAGAACCTCGCCCGGCTCGGTACCAGAACGCGGCGGGAGATCCTAAAAGCGCTGTGCGACATCGCGTTCAGCTCCGATGTCTTCGATCAGGCCGTGTTCTGGGACGTGACGCAGACGTCGCTGTTGCGCAGCGTCGAACCGCAGTCCGTGGAAGGCCAGTTCCGGCGTATCGCCCGGGGTGGGACCCGGCTGACGGCGTATCACTTCGACTACGTGGCACCTGCGGACACCGCAGCCCAGGAGCGGCGGCTGTCCTTCTCGGTCACGCCGCATTCCCGGCCGCCGACCAACGTCCACGTGCTGATCGGACGCAACGGTGTGGGCAAGACGACGCTGCTGGCCAATATCGGAAAGGCGGTGGTGAACCCGGACGCGGGCGAGGTCGGTGAGCTCGTCTGGTCCGGTGGCGGGAGCGGGTCGTTCACCAACGTCGTGTCCGTCACGTTCAGTGCTTTCGATCCCTCGCAGGAAGACGGCGGGGCACGAGCAGAGGGCGATGACGATGATCTCCCGCAGATGAAGGGCTGGGACGGGGCCAAGGACGTTCCCGGCGAGCAGACGCCCCCGGCCGACCCGGTCGAGCCGTCGGTGTCCTTTACGTACGTGGGCCTGGCTAAGGTCGATGTCTTCGGGCATCCCACGCGCGAGCGCAAGTCGTACGACGACCTGAGCAAGGAGTTCAGCAGGAGCGTCCAGGAGGTCACGGCTGCCGGCCGGGTCGGCCGCTGGAGAGCTGCGCTGGACGTGCTGGGCAGCGATCCGCATTTCTATGAGTCGCCCGTCCACGCCTTCGCGCGGTATGTGGAGAGCCGCGAGACGTTTGTTGTCGAGGACGACAGACAGGCGCGAGAGATCTTCTCCAGCCTGAGTTCGGGACATGCCATCGTGTTGCTGACGATCACCCGGCTGGTGGAGACCGTCGCCGAGGAGTCCCTCGTCCTGCTGGACGAGCCCGAGGCCCACCTGCATCCGCCCCTCCTGGCGTCTTTCGTGAGGGCGTTGTCGGACCTGCTGACCGAGCGCAACGGCGTCGCTCTCATCGGGACCCACTCCCCCGTGGTCCTGCAGGAAGTTCCCCGTGCGTGCGTGTGGAAGGTCAGCCGCTGGGACCGCCATCCGCCGCAGCGGCCGGCTCTGGAGACCTACGGAGAGAACGTCGGGGTCCTCACCCACGAGATCTTCGGCCTGGAGGCCAGGCAGTCCGGTTTCCACGCCGAACTCGCCAAGGCCGTTGACGAACTGGGATCCTACGATCAGGTCCTGGACCGCTTCGACGGACAGCTCGGCGGGGAAGCGAAGGGACTGGTCCGGGTCCTCCTGGCGTACCGGCCTGCTGGCGGGCCTGGCTGATGTGGCCTCTCGACCCACCGACGCTCTCGGCGCGAGACTCCTACGAAGCGTGCGTGCGCGGCACCAGGGATCCGCAGCGCAAGGTACTGCTGCTGGCTGCCGGTGACCGTGTCGAGGCCGCAGGCGAGCGCCTGCGGCTGGCGGCGCGACAAGGCCGTCTGTACGCCTTGGACGGTGCGGAGTTCACCGTGCCGGGCATGTCGAGCGACAACGTGGTGCGATGGGCCTACGAGAACGGCATGGTCAACACCCGGGACGGCCGTGCCATCTACGACCGGCTCATGGCCGCTCCTGCGGACGAGCGATGTCCTCTGTGCGGCCAGGGGGTGGTCCGCACCCTGGACCACTTCCTGCCCAAAAGGATGTTCCCCGCATTGTGCGTGGATCCGCTGAACCTGGTACCGGCCTGTGCCGACTGCAATCACGCCAAGGGCGAAGGCCTGCCCTCGGGAGCAAAGACCACACCGCTGCACCCCTACCTGGACCGAATCGACCAGGATCCCTGGCTGGAGGCACGGGTCGCTGACGGCAGCCCCGTCCGGCTGGACTTCTTCGTCTCCCCTCCGCCCGGCTGGGAGCAGATACTCACCGAGCGGACCCGCCACCACTTTGCCCTGTTCCAGTTGGCCAGACTCTTTGCCATCCAGGCCAACCGCACTATCAACAACATCCGCCAGCAGCTCACGGCGATGCTCGACGCTGGCGGCAAGGACACGGTCCGTGCCTACCTGGCAGACGAAGCCGAAACGCGTCTAGCCCACCGGCTCAACGGCTGGGAAGGAGTGACTTACCGGGCCCTGGCACGCGACGACGCGTTCTGCAGCGGCGCTTTCGACCTCACCCGGCCCACGGTGCATCCATAGTGAAGCGTTGGCGGTGTCATGCCGAACAGGTCTGTGTCTTGAAACAGGCGATGAGAAGGAAGAGATGATTCCCGAGGACTAGATCTAGAGAGTTCGCTGGTCATCCGTGCGGAACGCCGTCACCAGGAGGGTGTCGGCGCCTCGCGGGTCTGCTCGGCCGGACAGCACCTCGGTGCGGATCCGGGTGAACCCGGCCTCGTCGAGGAGTTTCGTCCACACGTGCTCCTGGAGCACCCAGCGGCGCAGGGTGGCGGCCTCGCCGTGCGGCGTCTTCGCGGTGATGTCGGTGTGCTGCACGTCGGGGTGAGCGGACGCGCCGCCGAGGTGATGGGCGAGGGTGGAGAACACCAGCCGCCCGCCAGGGCGCAGTGCTCTCGCCGCTGCGGGCAGCAGGTCGTGCGGTGCGGTGAAGTCGACGGCGCCGAAGACGCTGTAGAGGACGTCGTAGGTGCCGGCGCTGGTGTGCAGATGCTGGGTCACGTCGCGGTGGATCAGGCGCAGGGGCGGGGCGAGGTGGCCGTACAGGTTGGTGGCCGTGGTGTGCTGGGCGGGCGAGGCGTCGACGGCGTCGATGCGGGCGGGCCGGTGGTGGACGGCCAGGTGGGCGGCGTGCCGGGCGGCTCCGGCGCCGAGGTCGCCCACGCATCGGCCGGTGACGGTGCCGAGGAGGCCGGTTCCGGGGCCGCTGTCCTGGCTCCAGGTCCACAGGAAGCGGTCGGGCACGGCGTGGTCGGTGGCGTTGCGGGTGCGGCCGTAGTGGTGCCAGAGGTCTGTGGTGGGGACGGTCATCCGACCCATCCTGGCGGGCGCGGCCGGCGGGCGGGGGCGTTCGGCCCAATCTCACCCGGATCGCGCACAGGGGTCCCGGCCGGGTGGCCGGGACCCCTGTGTTCCGTGCGGGGGCGGTCAGTGGGAGTCGCTGCCCGGGTGGCAGGGGCCGCACTTGGCGGCGTCCGTCCACAGCGGCCAGTCGACCTCCCAGCCGTCGGCGGCGATCAGGTCGGCGGTGCGCAGCACCGAGCCGTCGTCCTTGGCGTCGACCTCGGGTACGTGGTGCAGGAAGTGGCCGTCGTTGAAGCGCTCGCACAGCTTGAGGTAGGTGACGGTGTCAAGGATGACGGTGTGGACGGCGACGTCGACGAGGGTGCTCGGGGCGAGCCCGAGACGCTCGCCCCGGTGGCGCATCGCGGTCAGCAGGTAGGCGTAGCCCTGGCCCAGGACCCGGGTGGCCATGACCGAGTCGTAGGGGTGGTCGCGCATGAGGAGGTGGATCTGCTTGTCCCACAGGGCGGCGGGCACGGTGTCCCGGGCGCAGCGGGCCGGGCCGGTCCTCGGTCCGGCGGCCGGGAGAGATACGGCGGCGGTTGTCATGGTGCCTCCGGTGGGTTGTGGCCCCGCGGCTCGGGGCGAGGCGTCCAGCGCACCGCGCCGATGGGCCGGGCAGTGGTCATCTGCCGTGCAGTGCAACGCTTTTGCACGTCGTGCAAGCACGATCGACGGCGCCCGGCTGGTCCCTCTACCGTGGGACGCCCCCGGTAGTGCGTGCGGTGTGGGAGGGTTTCGTGCCCGTGGACCCGCTCTGGAACAGCACGACGGCCACGTCGTTGGTCGCGCAGCGCCGTCCCGGCGCCCTGATCCGGCTGGGGCGCGAGCACCGTACGTGGACGCTGGCCGTTCTCGGGGAGCGGATCGGCTGCTCGGCGGCCACCGTCTCGCGTCTGGAACGCCGCTCGCGGGTGGTGGATCTGACGCTGGTGCACCGGGCGGCAGCCGAAGTGGGCATGCCCCGACACGTCCTGATGACTTCTCTGGCGCCACCCCTGACGGCGGCACCGGCCGGCACTAGAGTGACGGCCTGTTCGCGTGACGCCCAGGAGGACCCCATGCGCCGCCGTACGCTGCTTACCGCCACGGCGGCCGCCGGACCGGCCGCCCTGCTCGCGGGATTGGACGAAGCCCTCGCCGCCACCCCCGCGCCCACCAGCGGTCTGGGACCGCTGGACAGTCGCCTGGCCGCTGCCCGGGAGCTCTACGACAAGGGCGTGCACGGCCGGCTCCTGGCCGTGTTGCCCGGCCTCATCGCGGACGGGCACCGTGCCGCTGCTTCCCGCCAGGACCTCGACCAGGCCCGGCTGTCCGCCGTCTACACCCTGAGCTCCTCGGTGCTCAGCAAGGTCGGCTCCTACGAGCGGGCCCGGCTCACCGCGGACCGGGCCCGCACCTGGGCCGAAGTGGCCGGCTCCCCACTCGCGGAGGCCGCCGCCGCCCGGGAGCTGGCGATCGTGCTGCGCCACCAGGACCGCCACGGCGAGGCCCAGCGACTCATGACGTCAGCGGCCGCCGGCGTGGAGGCGACCGGCCTGCGCACCGATGCCTCGGCGGCTGCGTACGCGCAGATGCTGTGCACGCTGGCCTATACGGCCGCGCGCGGCGGGCAGCGCGGTGAGTCGCTGGCGATGGTCGAGGAGGCCCGCCGCTCCGCCCGCCAGCTGCCCCAGGCGCCGCCGCCGGGCCGCTTGTTCCCGATCAGCCCGGCCGGCGTCGCCCTGTATGCGGTCGGCGTGTACTGGGCGCTCGGCGATGCGGGCGCCGCACTCGAGGCCGGGAAGGATCTGCGGCCCGATCAGTTCCCGACCGCCGAGCGCAGGGCGCGGCTGGGCACGGACATGGCGCGGGCCTGGTGGGCGTGGAACCGTCCCGAGCAGACCGCCCGCGCGCTGCTGGACGCACACCGCTCCAGCCCCGGCGAGGTCCGCGACCGGCCCGCGATCCGCCACATCGTCAGCGAGCTGGGCGAGCGGCACCCGCACACCACCGGCGTACGCGAACTCCACGCCGCCGTGGTGATGGCCGGCTGACCATCGACACCACAACAGGAACACGGGGTGGGCGCACGCGCCTCTGCGGGTGCCGCCACGCCGCGCTCTGCCTGTTCTTGACCTGTTTAGCCAGGACCGTGGCTCGGATGCGGGCGCCTTCGGCGTCATCGCCCTCCAGCGGTTTGCGCAGCTCCCAGGTTCGAGCCCATGGAGCTTTCGGCACTGCAACCCGCTGCGGGCATCGGGCGCCGAGCGGAACAGGACGGCCGGACGCAGTCGGCGCGCACTGGTTTTGGAGCAGTCCGTTGCCGGCGGGGATCGTCGTGCCGGTCCAGCAGGGTCTTGACCGTGCAGGCCCGCCGCCGGACAGAACGCCCGCCTGACATGCTCTGGTGGCCGCAGTGCGGGATCAGGCCCTCTCCTGGCGGAGCGGGCCGGTGGTGATACGCGGGCCGGCCCTTGCCTCGGGCTTCGCCGTGCTCAGGGCGGGTGGTTCGGCTAGCGGGTCCTGATGAAGCAGAGCCTCCGGCCGTTCTCATCGGGCGTAGCGTCCGCGCACGCCGACTGCCATCCCTCGGGGAGCGACGGTGTGGGGCCGGACTCCTGCCGGCCCTGTTGCTGCGGCTCTGGCGCGTCCTGCCACCCCAGGGTCAGCCCGCCCGCAGTGGCCACGAGGACCAGCCATACCGCCACGGCCCACCGCCATGCCCTGCGGCGGCCCGTCACCGCCACGGCTCCACCTCAACCAGCGCGTCCACCGGAATCGGGCCGTACACATGCGGGAACTTCTCAGCCCCGGGCTCCGACGCTTCGTACTTCACCGGCACATCCAGCCGCGCAGGTTTCACGACAAGCACCACCGGCTCGTCGGGGCCCTCGTAGGAGCCGTACAGGAAGGCTGCCACGGAGGGGAGTTGGGCACGCGTCGAGCAGTGGATGAAGCCCTCCTGCTCAAGGGTGATGCCGCGCGTCGACATCCGATACGCGCCGTGCTCGCGAGCCGCGTCCCACAGGGAACGCTCGGTGAGGTGGAGTATGTGCGTGCGTTCGGGCATGAGCCCACGCTACGACCTCAGCCGCACCCTGCTTGCCAACTGCCGCCCGCCCAGCGGCTATTGAGATCCATTGGCCTCGGCAGAGCGCGCAGCTCGAACCGGGTGCCTGCGTGCAAGAATCTCCGCCGCAGAGCGGATACGTTGGGATCGGGTGTGGGACGGTGGGTTCAGGCCTGGTCCCTCACTCCCCCCCGTGGTGACGGACCAGGCCTCCGGCGTACTGACGGTCGGCGTCTGCCCGGGCAAGGCCGGGGTGAGGGGCTGTCGCAGGTCGAGGTACAGACGTACCCGTGACCCGGGCTGACCCGGGTCACGGGTAGTGCGGTCGACGGTGGCAGCCCAGGTGCGGGCGATCGCGTTCTGGAAGGGACACGGTGTCGTCGTCGAAGGCGGCCACGTCGAGGACGAGCAGGCCGGGTTCGGACAGATGGGTTTCCTGGATGGGGTCCACGCCTGTGATGTACGCGTTCGCGGACATCACGGTTCTCCGCGGGCGCCGGATTCACCCGACCGGGTGCGCCAGCCGACGCCCGCGAAGTCCTTCCGCAGCGGGCGCGGGCCCGCGGTCCGGCTCCCGCCGAGCCCGTTAGGGTGCCGGCTGGTAGTCGACCATCTGCTGTCCGCAGCCGGCGGCGCGTTCGGTGAGGGCGGGGCGTTCGCGGTCATCGGCCGTCAGCTGGCGGCGCAGCTTGGTCGCGACCCAGTCCGCGGCGTAGGTACAGCGGGCGTCGGCGAGCGGCGGGGTCCAGTCGACCGGGTCCTGATCGGACTTCGAGCGGTTGCTGCGGGGCGGTGACGGCGACCCTAGACGGAAGCCCTGCAGCAGAATGCTGCCACTCTGAGGGCGGCAGGATCCGCCACTCCTCCGCTCCCGCCTCCCGGCTTGCGAGGGTCCATCCCGCCCGTCAGGTATCGCAGCCGATGCCGTCACCGTCACGGTCGAGGTGACTGGCGTAGCCGGGTTCGCCGCGGTGGACGGGCGCGGCGCCGGCAGCGCGGGCCGCATCGCAGTTGGCGTAGTAGGCGCTGCCCTCACCGCCGTCTTCGTTGTCTGCGCTTCCGGTATCGACGGCTGGCTGCGCTGTCACGGTCTCGATGACCTTGATCTTGACGGTTTTTGTCTCGGTGACGGTGGGCGCCGGCTTCGCTTTCGTGGACGCCGTCGCCGTGGCCGTGACGGTTGCAGTGGGGCGAGCTGCACTGGCCGAATTTTTGGTGTCGGCTGCGGGTTCGGGGGTTCCGGCGCCGGCTCCGATGCCAAGGAAGAAGGCGAGCCCAAGGGCGGGTAGCACGTAGCGTTTGCGCGCCCATCTGGGAGCGGTGCGACTGGGCTGCGGGGCCGGCGGTGTGATGTACGGGCTGTTCATATGTCCCCCTGCTGTTGTAGAGAGGCGAGAATAGGCCAGTGAATGCCGGACAGTGTGGGGCTATTGGCGGACAGTGATTGTTCTGTAACGTGATTGTCCGGTTGTCGCCATGGCCGTCCAAAGGCGAAGCCGCGATCCCATCGCCACCAGGGGTACGCACGATGGGGACCGCACCCGTTACAGAAACGGCGACCATGACCGAAGTGCATGACACCGCTCCAGCGATCAGCCTGTCCAAGGTGCAAACGGAAGCCCCGGACCTTGTCAGTCTCTACAAATCGGCAGGTTCAAGCCTGCGCACGCACGGCCTCGAGGGAGTGCGTGCCGCTGTGTACTTGGTCCTGGACCGGTCCGGATCGATGCGGCCCTACTACAAAGACGGCACCATGCAGCACCTCGGCGAACAGGTCCTGTCCCTGTCCGCCCACCTCGATGACGACGGCACCGTGCCCGTCGTGTTCTTCTCCACCGACGTCGACGGATCCACCGACCTGCGTCTCGGAAATTACCCGGGCCGTATCAATAAGCTGCACGAAAACCTCGGTCACATGGGACGCACGAACTACCACTGGGCCATGGACGAGGTCATCGACCACTACCTCGAATCCGGCAGCACGGACCCCGCCCTGGTGATCTTTCAGACGGACGGCGGACCCACCAGCAAGTCAGCCGCCGAGCACTACCTGCGCAAAGCCGCCCGCCTACCACTGTTCTGGCAGTTCATAGGGTTTGGCGACCCCGACGACAACGAATTCGCATTCCTGCACCGCCTCGACACCCTGGCCGTACCCGCCTGCCGCATCGTCGACAACGCGGGCTTCTTCCACGCAGGCCGCGACCCCCGCACGCTTGATAACGGGCTGCTGTACGACCGGCTCCTGCAAGAGTTCCCTCACTGGCTGACAGCCGCGCGCACCGCCCGGGTCATCACGTAAGTGCTGAAACTATCGAAGAGCCCGCACACCAGAATCAGGATCTGCACTCTCCGGCGTCCGCCCATTTGAAGGCGTCCTGTCCAAAAGGACGTAGGGAGGCCGGTCCCCTGGCGCCCTTCGCCCCCTCCTGCTGCCCCGGCCGGCCTCCTGGTGGGGAGCGCGGTTAGGGGGAGCTACCGAGCAAGCCGGAGGCGATGATGGATGGCTTCGGCAAAGCGCGAGTCATGCGCCATGATCGCCCAATGCTGGTCGCCCACGTCAACAACGAGCCATTGCTGGACCACTCGACCCACAACCCCGTCTCGTGCAGCGTCGCCACAAAGTCCGGCTACCTCCTGGAAGACACCAAACGCAGCGCCGCCGTGCACGACGATGGCCGACACGACATGCATCTGCATGCCTGCGTCCGAGGCGACTGAGCCTGGCCGCTCCGTTGTATCGCTGACGGGCACTGAGCTGCGCCAGCGGTGGCGTGCGCGCGGCGAGCCTTTCCGCTTGATCGCACGCCACTTGCCGCTCCCGTTCTGTGCTGCAACGAGCCGACGAAGGCAGCTCGCAGGCAGTTACAGGTCGGTTGTCAGGGACACTTCGTCAGGCATCCGTTGGCGAAAGCCTGTGGCGCAGTGAGGTTCCCCCTGCCAGCCGGACAGCTTGATACTGGGACGGATGGTCCCGGAGGAAGCAGTCACAGGTAGTGAGTAACAAGAGCAACATGAGCAAGCGATACACGGCCGAGTTCAAGCGGGACGCGGTCGCTTTGGCGTTGTCCTCGGAGAAGACGGTCACCGAGGTCGCGCGGGATCTGGGCGTGAGTGCCGAAGGGCTGCGCGGGTGGGTGAAGCAGGCGAAGGTCGACCGCGGTGAGGGACCCGCCGGGGCTTTGACCACTGCGGAGCGTGAGGAGTTGGTCCGGCTGCGGCGGAAGGTTCGCGAGCAGGAGGCCACGATCGAGGTTCTGGGAAAAGCGACCGCCTTCTTCGCGCAGGACAAGATGAGGTAGACACCGCGGCACGGTGTCGTTTCATCGATGCGGAGAAGGTATCGGAGGGTAATCCTGCAGGTCACAGCGTTGCGTTTCTGTGCCGTGTGCTGGGAGTGCCCCGTTCCACCTACTACGCGCACAGGGCGTCACGGCCGGCCCGGACGGTGCGGGAGCGGGCCGAGGAGGTGCTGGTGGGCGAGATCCGGGTGCTGCACGCCGGATCTCGCGGTGCCTACGGGGCCCCGCGGATCCACGCCGCCCTGCGGCGGACCGGGCGGGTGGTGAACTCCAAGAAGATCGAGCGGCTGATGCGCAGGCACCGGATCGTCGGGATCACCCGCCGCCGGAGGCGGGGCCTGACCCGGCAAGCGAAGCGGGCGGTGTTCGCGCTCGACCTGATCGGCCGGGACTTCACCGCGCCCCGGCCCGGGATGCGGCTCGTCGGCGACATGACTGAACTCAGCACGCTGGAAGGGAAGTTGTATCTGGCGACCTGTATCGATCTCGCGACGCGGGAGGTGGTCGGCTGGGCGATGGCCGACCACCACCGCGCCGAGCTGCCGGTCGCCGCCTTGCGGATGGCGGCCGGGCGTGGCGCCCTGGAGCACGGCTGCGTCATGCATACGGATCGCGGCAGCGAGTACACGAGTGACGAATTCCGCAGCGAAATACGCACGTTGCGCATGAGGCAGTCGATGGGGCGCGTCGGCTCTTGTTACGATAATGCCGCCGCGGAAAGCTGGTTCGCCCTCCTGAAAGCAGAGATCGGGACGACCATGTGGGAGACCCGCGAGGCCGCCCGGGCCGACGTTTTCCGCTACGTCGAGGTCGAGTACAACCGCAGCCGGCTCCGCCGGCACCCCGACTACGGGTACGTCACCCCGCTCGAAACGAGATCCTTGCTCAGGCAGAGCCTCATCCCGGCAGCGTAAACACCCGCTGTCCAGTTCGCGGGGGGAACTTCACAGTGCCACCGCGGCTTGCCTTACCTCAGGTGACTGTTGCTCGCCGCAGAGCCAGTCAAGCTGAGCGAAGAATGCACGTGTCTCGCTTTGAGAGGAGGCCGCCAGTCCTTCGTGCGGGGGTTTAGAAGCCATCTCATTTGGTGAGTCTGCGGTAGCAGATGAGGGTGCAGGCGATGCTGGTA
>NZ_BMVY01000069.1 GCF_014650955.1 Streptomyces tauricus | reverse complement strand
GGCGGGGTGGCCGGCCCGCCCCGCGGCTCAGGGGCGGGGTGGCCGGCCTGCCCCGCCGCTCAAGGGCGGGGCACGTTCCGCAGGTTGGCGCGGGCCAGGTCGAGCATTTTGCCGACGCCGCCGTCGAGCACCGTCCGGCCCGCGGCGAAGGCGAATCCCCGGACCTGGGCGGCAGAGATGTGCGGCGGGATCGACAGGGCGTTGGGGTCGGTCACCAGGTCGACCAGGAACGGTCCGTCGTGGGCGAGCGCCCGCTTGAGCGCCTCGGCGACATCCCCGGGGCGCTCGACGCGGATCGACTCGATGCCCGCGCT
Organism: Streptomyces tauricus; assembly: GCF_014650955.1. Classification (GTDB taxonomy): domain Bacteria; phylum Actinomycetota; class Actinomycetes; order Streptomycetales; family Streptomycetaceae; genus Streptomyces; species Streptomyces tauricus. Next base: position 15,437 of record NZ_BMVY01000069.1, on the reverse strand, counting down.
GCGGGCTATCGCCGCGTAGTCCACCGGCTCGTGGTCGGTCTCGTACTCGGGCAGTCCCTCGACCAACATCTCCAACTTCACCATGCCGAGGGAGGAGTTGTTGAAGACGATCGTCTTCACCGGCAGATCGTGCAGCTTCACCGTGAGCAACTCGCCCATCAGCATGCCCAGTCCACCGTCGCCCGACATCGAGATCACCTGGCGGCCGGGGTACGCGAACTGCGCGCCGATGGCGTGCGGCAGCGCGTTGGCCATCGTGCCGTGCAGGAACGAACCGATCACCCGGCGCCGTCCGTTGGGGGTCAGATAACGCGCCGCCCACACATTGGACATGCCGGTGTCCACGGTGAACACCGCGTCGTCGGCCGCGAGTTCGTCCAGGACGGCGGCCGCGTACTCGGGGTGGATCGGGGTGTGCCGCTCGACGTCGTGGGTGTAGGCGGAGACGACCTTCTCCAGCGACTTGGCGTGCTTGTGCAGCATCCGGTCCAGGTAGGCACGGTCCCGTTTCGCCTCGATCAGCGGCAGCACGGCCCTGAGCGTCTCCCGGACGTCTCCGTGGACCCCCAGTTCCAGCACGGTGCGACGGCCGAGCCGGCCCGCGTCGTGGTCGACCTGCACGGTACGCGCCTGCGGCAGGAAGTCGTTGTACGGGAAATCGGTACCGAGCAGGACGATCAGGTCGGCCTCGTGCATCGCGTCGAAGCAGGCGCCGTACCCGAGGAGGCCGCTCATGCCGACGTCGTACGGGTTGTCGAACTGGATCCACTCCTTGCCCCGCAGGGTGTGCCCGACCGGGGCGGCGGCCTTCTCGGCGAGCGCCATGACCTCGGCGTGCGCGTCCCGCACCCCCGCACCGCAGAACAGCATCACCTTGCGTGCCGCGTCCAGCTTCTCGGCCAGCGCCCGGATCTGCCCGTCGGGCGCGACGACGCGGCCGCGTTCGGTGACCAGGTCGCTGCTTCCCGTCGGGTGGCTCGCCTCGGCGTGCGCGACGTCGCCCGGCACCACCAGGACCGACACGGCACTGTTGCCGAGTGCCCGCTGCATGGCGATCCGCAGGATGCGGGGCATCTGCTCGGGGGTGCTGATCATCTCGCAGTAGTCGCTGCACTCGACGAACAGCCGTTCCGGGTGCGTCTCCTGGAAGAAGCCGGTACCGATCTGCTGGGACGGTATGTGCGAGGCGAGTGCCAGCACGGGCGCGCCGGAGCGGTGCGCGTCGTACAGCCCCTGGATCAGATGGGTGTTTCCGGGGCCACAGCTTCCGGCACACACCGCGAGCCTGCCGGTCAGCTGTGCCTCCGCCGCCGCGGCGAAGGCCGCGGCCTCCTCGTTGCGTACATGCACCCACTCGATGCCGTCGGTACGACGCACCGCGTCGACCACCGAGTTCAGGCTGTCCCCCACCACACCGTAGATCCGCTGCACGCCCGCCTGACGCAGAATGTCCACCATCTGCTGGGCCACCGTCAGATTCCGCATCGCCGCACCACTCCCCTCGAACCGCACACCTGTCCCGCCCTCCGCGCGTTCACACCCGAGCGCGCCGGAGGGGCAGCGCCGCACCACTTCCGCCCGGCGCTCGGCTCCTCAGTCACTAGTCACTGACCCTGCTGCGGGACTGGTACAGCAGGTCCTGGTACTCGGGGTGCCGGTTGATCCAGCCCGCGAAGAAGGGGCAGGTGGCCAGCACCCGCAGGTTCGCGGCGCGTGCCTCGTCAAGGGCGGTGCGGGCCAGCGCGGACCCGACTCCCACGCCCTCGTACGCCACTTCGACCTCGGTGTGCACGAACGCGATGAGCTCCGTCGTACGGATGTACTGGGCGACGCCCGCCACCTTGGTCTCTCCGTCGACGCGGGCCTCGTAACGCTTCGCCTCGGGCACGTCTGTGACTTCGACCGTCATGTGTCCTCCTCGGGGGCCCGGTCCCGCTCGGCTCGGCGAGATCCCGTCGGCCGGAACATCAACTTAGCCCCATCAAGTTGATGCATCAACCTACCCGCCGCGACCTCACCCAGGGCTATCGCGCCGCCACCCTGCACGGATGAGGTGTCGACAATCTCGCTAGACTCCCTTCATGGACGCACCGCCGCGCTGGCTCAACCCGGAAGAGAAGGACGCCTGGGACAGCTTCATCCGGATGCACGAGAAGCTCATCGGACGGCTGTCCCGCCGCATCCAGTCCGACTCCGGGTTGTCCGCCGCCGACTACGTCGTGCTGGTGAGCCTCACCGAGAGGGGCGACGGGCGGATGCGCTTCCTGGATCTGGCCAAACTCGTGGAGTGGGAGAAGAGCCGGATGTCCCACCAGGTCACCCGGATGGCCAAGCGCGGGCTCGTGTCCAGGGAGGAGTGCCCCGACGACGGACGCGGAGCGTTCATCGTCGCCACCCCGGCCGGTTACCGGGCGATCGAAGAGGCCGCCCCGCAACACGTCGAGCACGTCCGCCGCCTGTTCATCGACGCCCTGACCCCGAGCCAGCTCAGCACGCTCGGCCGGCTCAGCGAGCGCGTCCTGGACCACATGGAGCGACAGCCGGACTGACCCGGCGACCGGGCCGGCGGCCGGGACAGTGGCCGGGATGGCGGCCGTCCCGGCGACCGGGAGGGCACAGGTCGCGCCGATACGACCGCTACCGCCGATACCGCCGAAAGCAGCGCTGACGTGCAGCGGCGCACCCCTGCACCCAAATGGTTGACACGACAACCACATGGGTGCCATGTTTGCGCCTCGATGGGATCGGCGGCGGTGGTGTGGGTGACCACCACACCCCGACACGACGGAAGCGTTGGACGAAGTGGACACGATGGACGTCTCTCAGATCGAGTTCGGTATCGACAGTTTCGGAGACCGGCCCCGTAACGACCGGGGCGTGATCGCTTCGCACGCGGAGGCGATCCGCGCCACGGTGACCGAAGCGGTCCTCGCCGACCAAGTCGGTGTCGACGTGGTCGCGTTGGGCGAGCACCACCGGCCCGAGTACGCGATCTCCACCCCCGAGACGGTGCTGGCGGGTATCGCGACGGCCACGAAGCGCATCCGGCTCGCCTCGGGTGTGACGGTGCTGTCCTCGGACGACCCGGTGCGCGTGTTCCAGCGGTTCGCCACGGTCGACGCGCTCTCCGACGGCCGCGCCGAAGTGATCCTCGGACGCGGTTCCTTCACCGAGTCGTTCCCTCTCTTCGGGTACGACCTGAAGGACTACGAGGTGCTGTTCGAGGAGAAGATCGACCTGTTCCACCGACTCCTGGACGAGGGGCCGGTCACCTGGGAGGGCAGCACGCGCGCCGCCCTGCACGAGGCGGACGTGTTCCCGAAGACCGATTCGGGACGCCTCAACACCTGGGTGGGGGTCGGCGGGACACCGCAGTCCGTGATCCGCACCGCGCGGTACGGCTTCGGACTCATGCTCGCCATCATCAGCGGCGCACCCGACCGGTTCGCGCCCTACGTGGATCTGTACCGGCGTGCCAGTGACGAGTTCGGCACGACCGCACGGCCGGTCGGCATGCACTCTCCCGGCTTCGTCGCCGCCACCGACGAGGAGGCCAAGGAGCTCTTCCACCCCGGCTACAAGGTCATCCGTGACCGGATCGGGGCGCAGCGCGGCTGGCCACCACTGCGCCGGGAGGAGTTCGACGCCGAGGTGGACCGCGGATCCCTGTACGTCGGCTCGGTCGAGACGGTCGCGACCAAGATCGCCCATGCGGTACGGGTCCTGAACGCGGGCCGGTTCGACATGATCTACTCCGCCGCCGGCGCCGTTTCCGCCTCCGCGCGGCTGCGTTCGGTAGAGCTGTACGGCACCCAGGTCATCCCCCGGGTCCGCGAGCTGCTGGCCGAGCAGCCGACGGTGCCGGGAACGGGCACGGGCACAGCTACGGGCACGGCTACGGCCACTACCGTGGCCGCGGCCACGTCGGGAACGGCACGATGACGGGCACGACGACCGGCACGATGTCCGACGCCGTCACCACCGTCGGGATCCTGGGAGCCGGGAAGGTCGGCACCGTCCTGGCGCGTCTGGCGGTCGCCGGCAGCCACCGCGTCCTGATCTCCGGGTCCGGTGACCCCTCCAAGATCGCGCTCACCGCCCAGATCCTCACTCCCGGGGCGACCGCGGTGTGGCCGGCCCAGGCGGCGGACGCCGCGGACGTGGTGATCCTGGCGCTCCCGCTCGGCAAACACCGCAGCCTGCCCGTTCCGCAACTGGAGGGGAAGCTGGTCATCGACGCGATGAACCACTGGTGGGAGGTCGATGGTCCCCGCTCCGGGATCCTGGCGCCCGACATCTCGTCGAGCGAAGCCGTCCAGCGATTCCTGCCGGGCGCGCGGGTCGTGAAAGCCCTCAACCACATGGGCTACCACGACCTGGAGGCCGAGGCTCGTCCAGCCGGCAGCCTCGGGCGCAAGGCCATCGCGATCGCCGGCGACTCCCCCGAGGATCTCGCCGTCGTCTCCGCGCTCATCGACGCTCTCGGATTCGACCCACTCACCATCGGCGACCTGGCGGCGGGCATACGGCTCGAACCCGGAACCCCCGCCTTCGGAGCCGATGTCGACGCCGACCGGCTCCGCGCCCTGACCGCCGCCGTTGATCCGCCGAGGCTTGTCGGATGACGCAGGAAACGGCTCAGGAACTGACTCAGGAACTGACCGGCACCTCAGGTGCCTCTGCCTCCCTGACGGTCGAGCTCGATCCCGCCGCTCCGATCAGCTCCTACAACATCAGACGTGCCGACAGGACGCCCGTCGGCACGGCGGACTTCGTCGTCGTGTCCGGAGTACGCGAAGAGCGCTTGTTTTTCCATACCGACGTGTGCCAGGAGTTCGGTGGAAGTGCTCTGGTGGAGCTTCTGGTGAGCAAGGCACTCGCCGACAGCATTCGCGAGGGTGCCACCGTCGTGCCGTTGTGTCCGATGTTCGCCGGCCATCTTCGGGTGCACGGTGACGCGTTCACCGCGCGTGGTGGCGTGTTCCGCGAGCCGACACCCGACGACATAGGGGTGATCACGCGCGCCACACTCGGCGAGGCGTGAGGCCGTCCCCCGTCCGTGCGTCTGTGCGTTCCGGTCCGGGTGGAGAACGAGCCACGACCTGTCCGTCGCCCTGCTGGGCAGGCCGGCGGACAGGTCGTGGTCATGGTCGGTATCGGCGTCGGTGCCGGTGTCGGCTCAGCCGGTGTGCGGGCAGTTGCCGCGGAACTCCTCGATGGTGGTGCTCGCCGCGGGCAGCGGGCACAGGAACTGTTCGTAGCGGGTGTCGTTGTCGATGAACCGCTTCAGCCAGGACAGGCTGTACTTCGCGACCGTGGTGTTCGACGAGGTCGGGGCGGAGTGCGAGGCGTTGTTCAGCTCCAGGTAAGCGCGGTCCAGAGTGGACGGCAGGCTGGTGTAGAAGGGCTCGGCGTGCGAGGAGACCGGGGCGACCGTGTCACCGTCCGCTCCGACGACCAGGGTGGGCGTCCGGACCTCCGGCCAGGTCTTGTCCGTGTTCCACGGCGTCAGCGGCACCGCGGCCTGCAACGACGGCCGGTCCTTGGACGCTTCGAGTGATCCGCCGCCACCCATGGAGTGCCCCATGACACCGAGCCGGGTGCTGTCGATCCGGGTACGGACGCTGCTGCTCTGCGTCAAATAGTCCAGCGCCGCGAGCAGTTGGTCGCCGCGGGCGGCCGGCTGGTCGAGGGTGCTGAGGGTGTCGATGGTGATCACGACGAAGCCCTGGGAGGCCAGCCGGGGGCCCAGCCACGACACCGCCGACTGCGATGCGGTGAACCCGGGCGAGATGGCCACCGCTCCGAACGTGCCATCGCTGGTGCTGGTCGGGTAGTAGACGGTGCCGCCGCCGAACCCGCTGACGCTGCCTCGGGACACGGTCGTCTGCGAGACGGCGTACGAGCCCCGGGCGGCCTCGATGCTGGCGTTGGTCGGCGCCGGGCCGCGTTCGTACGGGTTGGCCGCGGCGTTCGCGGCGTCCGCGACACCGGTGAGGGGGGACGTGGCCAGACCGGTGAGGGCGGCGGCCGTGGCCAGCAGCGTCACGAGCCGGACGCGTGCCTTGCGGCGGCGCGGTCCGCTCTCCGCCCGCGCGGAGGACCCGCCAACCTTGGAGGAGGCGGATCTGGGGGTGGGTGTGGGGGGTGTTTGCACGATCGGTCCTTTCACCAGGTTCCGTGGGGACACGGGAGCGGTGGCTCCGGGTACGTCCCTGCTCATGGCCGGTCGGGCGGGCGCGCGGCTGGTCGAGCCCCGGCTCGCCCGTCCGTTTCCGACGCGAGTCGAAGGACGTGGCGTCACATCACGGAAGCAACGAGGTTGTCTCGGATGGCGTATCGGCGTGCACGGTCCTGCGTGCGAAATGAACCCGAAGGGACGACCCGCGGCCGGGCCGTGGGGGTCCGTGCCGCTTGAAGCAGCAACACCATAGGGCGGCTGCGGCTCCACGCCATCGGTGATATCGCCGGTGTCGTCGACGGCACCGGCGAAACGGGAGGCGCTGGAAGTCGGCCCCTCTCAGTGGCGCGGCGGGGCGGAGGGAACCTCGTACCGCTCGAGTGACTGTGCGAACGGCTCGCCGCTGCGCCGGGCGTACGTCATCCGCTCGCGGACCTCGCTCAGCGTGCGGGGGCGGTAACCGGGCCCGCCGCAGCAGCTCTTGTGGAAACGGACACCCGCGTGCAGCAGCACGGACAGCGTCCGCCAGGCCGCGGTGTCCCGCCGCCGGGGCGCGGCAAAGGCGGAACCCACGTGGATCAACGCCCGCGCGCACCGCGGACAGACCCGCTGCCTGTCCCTGCCGTAGGGCTGCTTGTACGCGGCCCTGCAGGGGAGGCAGACGTACGAGGTCTTCGCGTGGGCCATGCCGATGAGAGTAGGCGCACTCTCAGCAGGTCGGGTTCAGTTCACCCGGTGCATCCGGCCGAACCGCACCTCCGCCCAGACCGTCTTCGTGTACGCGTCGTGGACCGTGTGTCCCCAACGGTCGGCGTAGGCCTGCACGAGAAGCAGTCCGCGGCCCGAGGTCTCGTCCGCGGGCTGTGGTGTGACGGCCGGCGGCAGCCGTTCGGGGCGGGTGTCCGTCACCTCGATGCGGAGGTGGCCGGGCAGGAGGTGCAACGCCAGGCGGAAGTCCCGGCCGGGGAGGCTGCCGTGGCGCACGGCGTTCGACGCCAGTTCGGCCGTCACGAGGGCGACGGCCCTGGCCGGGTCGGAGTCGTACGGGAAGCCCGTCCACTCGGTGAACTGCTGGACGGTGAGCCGGCGAGCGAGGCGGGCGCCGCGTTGTGTGCCGCTGAGGCACAGGGCCAGTCGGCGGACGGAGGTGTGCGGCGGCTTCGCCCCGCCGATGAGCTGATCTTGGGTCACGGTTCCCAGCGTGGGGCGGTGAGCGGCCTCCTGACCAGGGATGACGGCCGTACTTCGCCATGCTCGTAAGGTGCGTCCCTTGCTTGTACGGGAGTTGTACGGGTCCGGCGCGTGTCCCCGTTTCCACGGTCCGCGTTGAGCATCGACCGGAGGTGCGGAACGGGATGGGAAGGGCGTGCGCTGTGAGGACGGTACGGGACGGCGGGGACACGCGGACGGCGCGCACGGCGAAGCCGAAGGAGGACGGGCCTGACCTGCCCGGGGCGTGGTCTGCGTACGGCGTGCTGCTCCGGCATCTGCGCAAGCGGGCCGGCTTGAACCAGCAGCAACTCGGGGACGCGATCGGCTACTCACTGGAGCAGGTGGCGTCGGTCGAACAGGGGCGGCGCCCGGCAAAGGTCGCGTTCACCGCGGCGGCGGACCGGGCGTTGGAGGCGGGCGGGGTTCTGGAGGTGTTGCAGGAGGAGGTCGACCGGGCGAAGCTGCCGAGGTTCTTCAGGAACTTCGCGCTCTTCGAGGCTGAGGCGGTGAGCCGGTCCGACTATGAACCACTGCTGGTTCCGGGACTGTTGCAGACGGAGGAGTATGCGCGTGCCCTCTTCGCCGGGCATTGCCCCCCGCTCAGCGATGAGGTCATCGACCAGCACACAGAAGCGCGGCTGGGTCGACAGAAGCTGCTGACGCGGGTGCCGCTCGCGGAGCTTTCCTTCATCATCGGCGAAGAGGCCCTGCGGAACCCGGTGGCCAACAGGGAGGTCATGCGCGGACAATGGCGGTACCTACTTGAGGTGCGTATGGCGCGGAACGTGGAAGTCCAGGTCATGCCTGCCGAGTACGGGTTCCACCCAGGCCTGAACGGGCCGTTCGTGGTGTTGGAGACCAGAGAGCACCAGCATCTCGGCTACATCGAGTCCCAGGAAGTCGGGTGCGTCGCGCACGACCCCGCTGTGGTCAGTGCCTTCGGATTGCGGTATGGCAAGCTGCGGTCGCAGGCTCTGAGCGGCGTCGAGTCTGCGCGGCTCATCGAACGGCTGGTTGGAGAGGCATGAGCGTGGAGCAGGCATCCGAGAACGTGGACGGGCTGCGCTGGTTCAAGAGCAGCTACAGCGGCTCGGGGGGCGGCAACTGCGTGGAGGTGGCCGCCAAGTCGGACGCCGTCTTCGTACGGGACTCGAAAGTCGTGGGCGACGGGCCTGTGTTGCGGGTCCGCCGGGGCCAGTGGGGGGCGTTCATAGCGTTTGCGGTTGGTTAGGGTGGCGCGGGTGGCCTTAGATACCGGTATCCGCCCAGCGCCCGCCGTGCTGCCCCCCTCACTGCGTTCCTGGCTCGTGGTGATCGCCGTGTTCGGGGCGGTCGTCGTTGCCGTGCTCGGGGTGTTGTACTCCGGGCACAGTGAACCCGGGTCGGTGGACCGGTGGTTCGTCGAGCCGACGGATGACAGTGTGGGGGCGCCTTGGCGGAACGTCGCGCTCGCCGTCGACTTTCTCGGTGAGCCCGTCGGAGCGGCCGCGCTGGTCCTGGTCGCTGTGGCGGGCTGTCTGCTGCGGCGGCGAACTCGCGCTGCTGTGTTCGTCGTTGTCGGGGTCGGTGCCACCGTCGTGACCACGACGGTCCTCAAGTCCCTGGTGGTGCGCACCATCCACGGGCCCGGCAATCTCTCCTACCCGAGTGGGCACACCGCCTTCCTCACCGCGTTCGTGCTCATCGTGGCGCTGTTCGCGGTCGGCCGGTTCGGGCTCGGCCGGGCGGTCGGCACGCTGGTCGTCCTGTCCGCGGGCCTGGTGGCCGGCGCCGCCATGGGCTGGGCGCAGGTCGCTCTGGGCGCGCACTACCCGACCGACGTCCTCGGTGGCTGGTGCACCGCGCTGGCGGTGGTACCCGCGACCGCGTGGCTCATCGACCGCACGGCCGAGCGGCGCGGCGGGCCGAGGGCCGACGCCGCTCAGGCGTGAGCCTCGTCGGCGTCATGTGGTGACGACGGCCGTGACGAGGCCCGCCAGCGCGATCGTCTGGAGCAGGGCTCGGGTCCAGATCACGCTGTCCCAGCGTTGCTGGAGCTGCCTCGTGTCCGGTGGGACGGTGTGGTCCGCCGCGGCCGCCCGCAGCCTTTTGTTTATCGGTGCGCTGATGCGTAGGTAGATGGCCAGCCAGAGCAGGAGCGCCAGCAGGGCGACCGCTCCGCCGGTGCGCGCCGGGGTGCCGTCAACCGTGGCGATCAGCAGAGCCGTGGCGACGATGGACAGGACACCCGGCACCGGCAGTCGGCGGTCTCCGTACTCGTGCACCCTGCCGAGCAGGTCGGCCACGGAGGCGTCGGCCGCGTCGGCGGCGGCCGGACGCAGGACCAGTGCGCAGAACACATCCGTGCCGTAGATGATCGCCGCGCTGAAGACGGCGACGACCGCGGCTGTGTCAGCGAGGGTGTTCATGGTGTCTGGGGTGTCCTTTGCGTGGGCTCGGGCGACGGTCCGGGGGTGTGCGCCGCAGGCAGGGCGCGGGTGAGGCAGTCGGTCAGCGCGTCCTCCAGCAGGGCGTGCAGCCCGTCGGCGTCCACGCCCACGCGACCGACGACCAGCAGTGCGATCAGTCCATGGGCCGTCGCCCACAGCCGCAGCACGTGGCGCTCGGGCTCGCTGTCCCCCGCCGCGGCGAGAAGGCCGGTCAGGACGTCGCCGACGGCCTGACCCTCGTCCCATGCGTCGGTGGCCGGCACCCGTACTCCGCCCAGGCCGTACATGAGCTGATACACATCCGGCTCGGCCAGGGCGAAGTCCAGGTAGGCGTGGGACGCCCTCCGTACAGCCTCGACGGCCGTGTCCGCCTGCCCCTCCGCGGCCGTCGTCATGGCCTCCCGGAGCCGGGCGAACCCCTCCCTCACCAGTGCGAGCAGGATGTCGTCGCGGCCGGTGAAGTACCGGTAGGCGAAGTTCGCGGAGTACTCGATCTCATCGGCGAGGCGGCGCATGGTCACCGCGTCCCAGCCGTCGCGGCGGGCCACGTCACGGGCCGCGGAGAGGATCGACTCCCGCGCCTCGGCCCGTTCCCGCTCCCTGCGCAGCCGCGCCGGGGTCGGCGGCTTGGCCGACTCCGTCGACTCGGGCCCCTTCTGGTCGTCGTGTGTCACCGGCTCGCGTCCTCGCCGGTCAGCTGCGCGAAGAACGCCTGCTCGTCCAGCTGGTCCCAGTGCTCCACGGCCATCCCGTCGACGACCCGCCAGATGTCGATCGAGTGCATCACCACCGGGCGGCCCGTGGGCGGCAGCCCCATGAACGGGCCCTGGAACGTGGCGCGGTAGGTGAACCGGCCCGCGACCCGGTCGCCGTCGACCAGTACGTCGTCGAGGGTCACCTCCGTGTCGGGGAACGCCGCGAACCACTGCGTCCAGAACGCCCGGTTCGCCTCGCGGCCGTCGTCGACGTGCGCGTTGTGGTTGACGTAGTCCTCGGCGACGAACCCGTCGACCGCGTCGGGGTCGTGCCCGTTCATCAGGTTCGCGAACGCGTGCGCGACCGTCTCCGCGGTGCCGCGCTCCGTACCGTCCTCAGTGGTGCTTGTGCTCATGGTCATGCCTCACTTTCGACTTTGGTTACGCTGTAACCATCGTGTACAGCGTAACCAAAGTCAAGCGAGGCGGTGTCCTATCTGATGACCGATACCCGGCGCCCCCCTCACGCCCGTCGGCGGAACACCGGCTTCACCGGCCGTCCGGTCAGCCAGGGCGTGGGGTCCCCCGCGTCCAGCGCCTTGCGGTACACGGCGCACGCCTGGGCCACCACGTCGACGGTGTGGTCGATGTCGGCCTCGCTGAGCGCGCTGCTCACCACGAACGACGGGGCGAGCACCCCGCCCGCCAGGAGCCGGTGCAGGAAGAGGGTGCGGTACTCCTGCGACGGCTGGCCCTTCTCGTCGAGGGTCGCGAACACCAGGTTGCTGGCCCGGCCCCGTACGACGACGTGGTCGCCCACGCCCATGCCGGCCGCCGCCTCGCGGACACCGGAGGCCAGCCGTTCGCCGAGGGCGTGCAGTCGGGCGGTGATGCCCTCCTCCGCGTAGGTGGTGAGCACGGCCGTCGCGGCGGCCAGGGAGTGCGTCTCCGCGCCGTGCGTGGTGGACAGCAGGAAGACCCGGTCGCCGGAGTGGCGCAGTCCGCCGCGCTCCATCAGCTCGCGGCGTCCGGCCAGCGCGGAGACCGCGAACCCGTTGCCCAGCGCCTTGCCGAACGTGGAGAGGTCGGGGGTGACTCCGTACAGGCCCTGGGCGCCCGCCTCGGACCAGCGCAGGCCTGTGATCATCTCGTCGAAGATCAGGACGCAGCCGTGCCGGTCGGCCAGTTCGCGCAGGCCCGCGAGGTAGCCGGGCGGCGGTTCGGTGTGGGTGGCGGGTTCGAGGATCAGGCAGGCGATGTCGCCCTCGTACCGGGTGAGCAACTCCTCCGTGGCGGCCAGGTCTCCGTACGGGAACGTCACCGTGAGGCCGGTGGTCGTCGCCGGGATGCCGGCCGGCATGGGTGTGGTGCCGATGAACCAGTCGTCGGTGGAAAAGAAGGGGTGGTCGCCGCAGATCGCCACCCGCGGGCGTCCGGTGACCGCGCGGGCGAGGCGTACCGCGGCGGTGGTGGCGTCGGAGCCGTTCTTCGCGAACTTCACCATCTCGGCGGTCGGCACGGTGGCCAGGAAGCGTTCCGCCGCCTCGATCTCGATGACGGAGGGACGGACGAAGTTGCTTCCGCGGTCCAGTTCGCGCCGTACCGCCTCGATCACCCGCGGGTGGGCGTGCCCGAGGCTGACCGACCGCAGGCCGGAGCCGTACTCGATGTAGCGGTTGCCGTCCACGTCCCAGACGTGGGCGCCGCGGCCGTGGTCGATGACCGGCGCCAGGTGTTCGGGGTACTGGTCGTCGCCCTTGGCGTACGTGTGCGCGCCCCCGGGGATCAGGGCGTGCAGCCGCTCGTTGGCCAGCCGCGACCGGGGCAGGGTGAAACCCTCGCCCCCTTCGGTGTCTTCGGTGTTCACGCCGGTTTCAGGCCTCTCTCTGCTTCAGGACCTCGGCGAGGCTCGGCGCCTCCCGGTCCCGCTGGGACATCGATGTGGCGGGCAGCGGCCACGGGACGGCCAGTTCCGGGTCGTCGAAGGCGATCGTCACGTCCTCGGCCGGATCGTGCGCCCGGTCGATGCGGTACGAGGTGTCGGCGGTCTCGGTCAGTGCCTGGAAGCCGTGCGCGCAGCCCGCCGGGATGTACAGGGTCGTCTGGGTCTCGTCGGACAGCTCGAAGGAGGCCACGTTGCGGTACGTCGGTGAGTCCGGCCGCAGGTCCACGACGACGTCGAAGATCTTCCCGTACGAGCACCGCACGAGCTTGGCCTCGCCGGCTCCGGAGCGCAGGTGCAGGCCGCGCAGCACGCCCCGGGCCGAGCGGGACAGGCTGTCCTGGATGAAGGCGTTCGGGTCGAGGCCCACCGAGCGGACCACGTCGGCGTCGAAGGTGCGGCAGAAGAAGCCGCGTTCGTCGGCGTACGGCGTCGGCTCGAACAGGAACGCGCCGACGATCGCCGGGACTTCGGTCGCTCGCATGGCCGCCTGCCTGGTCGCTGGCTTGGCTGCTTGCTCGGTCGCTTGCTCGGTCGCTTTCATGAGGCCTTCCGCAGGGCACGGGCTCGGGCTCGGGCTTGGTGGGCGGCCGGGAACAGGGCTGAGGTCAACGCGGTGAACTGGTCGTCGAGTTGCCGGGCGGCGGCCACGTTCCGTTCGGCGAGGGTCCGGCGCACCTCCGCCGATCGCTCCTCCAACTCCCGGAACGTCTTGAGCAGTTCGTCGGCGTCGACCTCGCGGGCCGGGTGGCAGTACGCGTCGAGACCCATCCGGGCCATGAGCGCGTCGCTCTTCGCCGCGTAGCTGAGGGCGAGGGTCGGCGTGCCGACCTTCAGCGCGCAGATCAGGTTGTGGTAGCGGGTCGCCACCACGGTGTCGGCTGCCGCCATCTCCTTCATCAGGTCGGCGAGCGAGGCCGGTTCGGCGGCGGTGACCAGTGGTGAGTCGACCGCGTCGAGGATCGCCGCGACCACCGTCGCGTCGCACTCGTCGCCGGTGAGGAGCCGGACGGTCCTGCCGTCCTCGACCAGCGCGCGGACGAACCGGGTGGTCCCGTCGAGGTAGCGGCGGTGGATCTCCTCGGCGCGGGCGCGGTCGTCGTTGCCGCCGTGGAAGTCCATGACGCCGACGCAGACCGGCCGCGGTGAACCCGCCGGCCCGCTCACGCCCGGTGTCGGCAGGGCGAACGCGAGGTCCGGGTGCACCGCGTCGCGCGTGGTGTCCACGCCCATCGCCCGCAGCGCGTCGCGGGACAGCTCGTCCCGGTACGACCGGTGGGCGGCCAGCCGCGCCGACCAGCGCACCAGGGCCCGGGTGGGCCGGTCGGTGATCGGGGCGGCGCCGACGCCGACGAGCGCGACGCGGGTGCCGAACAGCCGGCCGCTCGCGCACAGCAGGAACAGCGAGTACGGGAAGCCCCACGGGCGCAGCGGCAGCGTGGCCTCCAGGACGCCCATGCCGGGCACGATCACCACGTCGTGCCGGCGCACCCAGGCGGCGGTGCGGAAGACGTCGACGAGTTTGCCGAGGCCCTTTCCCGCGATCGCGCCCAGGCGTGACGCGGTCCGGTACTCGCCGCGGTACCAGTGCAGCCGGGTCGCGGGGATCCGGTAGCGGGCCGTGACGACATCGGGGCCGCCGCACAGCGCGTCCACGGCCGCGTCCGGGTGCTGGGTGTCGAGGTATCCGAGTACGGCTTCCAGCGATCCGTCGTTGCCGAGGTTGCCGGAACCGAGCAGGCCGAACACCCCGACCCGCGGCGGAGTCTCACCCCCGGACGCCCCGGCCCTGTCCTCAGGGTTCATGTCTGCCTGCCCTCACGGCCCGCGACGACGGCGTCCACGGAGACGGCGTACCGGGCCGGGTCGACCGGGGCGCGGTCCTCGACGCGCTCGCCCGCGCCCGGCCGGGCCCGGCTGGTCATCCACGAGGCGAGGTGGCGGTAGCAGGCGCGCCGGTCGGCCGGGGAGAGCGGCGCCCGCCGGATGGCTGAGGCGAAGCCCCAGACGTACTCGGCGAGCAGCCGGGGCGTCGGGTGCAGGAGGCCCGCCCGGCGCGGGTCCAGGTTGACGCAGCGGGAGCGCTTGGAGGGGTTCGCGCGCTCGGCGCGGGTGGGGTGGTCGCGGCGGAAGTACAGCAGTTCCGGCACCTGGTGGAAGGGCCCGTGCAGGGTGATCTCGGCGACGAAGGTGCGGTCCGCGTGGTGGTAGCTGTCGTGCGGCTTCACCCGGCGCAGCATGTCGGCCCGCATCACGCCGTAGAAGTCGTCGCCGCCGGGCTCGAAGAGCAGGCTGCGGAAGCGTTCCGGCGCGTGCGGCGAGTCGGTGGCCAGCCCGTACTCGTAGGGGACCTTGACCTTGCTGTCGCCGTCGATGACCGCCTGGCCGCTGTGCGCGAGGACCACGTCCGGCCGCTCGTCCAGCGCCTCGACGCAGGCCCGCAGCAGGTCGCGGGCGTACAGGTCGTCGTGCGAGGCCCACTTGAACAGTTCGCCGCGGCACTCGGTGAACACGTAGTTGTGGTTCGGCGCGGCGCCGATGTTGCGGGGCAGCCGGATGTACCGGATGCGTGAGTCGAGGGCGGCGTAGCGGCGGCAGATGTCCTCGGTCCCGTCGGCCGAGGCGTTGTCGGAGATGACCAGCTCGAAGTCCTCGTACGTCTGGCCGAGCAGGGCGTCGAGCGACTCGGCGAGGTACTCCTCGCCGTTGTAGACGGGCAGGCCGATGCTCAGCCTGGGGTGGGCGGTCATGAAGTCCTCACTTCGGGGATGGGGTCGTGGTCGCGCTCGCGCAGGGCGGACCGCAGTTGGAGCCACCAGACGGCCGAGGCGCAGACGGTCGCGGCGGCGACGCCCCAGGCCGAGCCGACCGTGCCGGCCAGGGCGGCTCCGCCGAGGCCGCCGCCGACGTAGCAGACGGAGGCGAAGAGCTGGCAGCGCAGGCTGCGGCGGGCGGCGGCGAGCGCGCGCAGCACGCGG
>NZ_BMVY01000068.1 GCF_014650955.1 Streptomyces tauricus | reverse complement strand
GCCCGCCCCCGGCCGCCCGGCCGACCGCGGCGGCCGCGCGCCCCGCGACGAGCGCGAGCGGGCCCTGTGCGCGGTGTTCGCCGAGGTGCTGGGGACCGAGAAGGTGACCGTCGACGACAGCTTCTTCGAACTCGGCGGCCACTCGCTGCTGGCGACCCGCCTGACCGGCCGCATCCGGTCGGTCCTCGGCATCGACGTGCCGGTGCGCGTGCTGTTCGAGACACCCACCGTGGCAGGCATCACCGCCCGCCTCGACGGCGCCGCCGGCCGCGACGCCTACGCCCCGGTGCTGCCCCTGCGCGGGCAGGGGGATGCCGCCCCGCTGTTCTGCGTCCACCCACTGGGCGGCCTCGGCTGGCCGTACGTCGGTCTGCTGCCGCACCTCGACCAAGCGGCCCCGGTGTTCGCCCTCCAGGCGGAAGGGGTCGCCACCACCCCGGCCGGCTACACCACCCTGGAGCACATGGCCGAGGTCTACGCGGAGCGGATCGTCCGCACCCACAGCGGCCCGGTCCACCTCCTCGGCTGGTCCTTCGGCGGAAAATTGGCCCACGCCACCGCCGTTCGGCTGGAATCACTCGGCGTGGAGGTGCTGTCGCTGACCATCATCGACGCGAGCCCGAACCCGGCCGGGCACCGCCAGGAGAGCGTGTACCTCGACATCCTCGGCATGCTCGGCCTCGACCGCGACGAGATCGACGACTCGATGCTGGAGTTCGAGGGCTTCATCGCCGCCCTGCGCTCCCACGCCGCGCCGCTGGCCGAACTGACCCGTGAACAGGTGGGCAACCTCGCCGAGATCATGGCGGGCCACCTGGCACTGGCCGGTCGGCACAGCGCCGGCGTCTTCCACGGCCGCACCACCCTGATCGCCTCCAGCCGCACCCTGGCAGCCGGCCCGGCCGGCACGGTCGGTGCGCAGGACTGGGCGCCCTACCTCGCCAGGCAACCCCGCTACCAGGTCGTCGACTTCGAGCACCTGCACCTGATGACGCCCGAAGCCCTCGGGGTCATCGGCCCGCTGGTGAACGCCACGCTCACCGACCAGACCTGACCCCAGCCCTCCGGAACGCCGCCGGCCACCACGGCCGCCGGCGTTCCGGAGTTCCCGGACGGTTCGAAGACGACACCAGGTCGTCCCGCCGACCGCAGAACCGACGCGCCGGCGCTCCGCGGGGAAGACCGCATGCCCGCGTGATGCTGCGCGACGTGCTGGATATCGCCGGCCGCGACCCGCGGTCCCTCGTCCCCGCAAGCCGGGCAGTCGGGCAGATCGGCGCCGTCCAGAAGCGCATTCTGTCGCCGGACGTACTCGGACAGTCACAGCGACGGGTGGCGAAACGGGTCTTCGAACCATGCACGTTCCGGGCTCTCCCACCAGCTCCGCAGCCACCACGGCCGAGGGTTCGGTACAGCCCGCCGCCCGGCCTGCTTCTCCACCCGACGCTGCACGGCGTACTCCTCTGCCCGCACGAGCCACAGCACCCGCGCCTCGTGCAGTTCCTCCACCGCCCGCGCCAGCGCGTCCGGGTCCGCCTCCAACTGTCGGGGGATCGCGGCGCTGAGCGTGAGGTGGTGGTATGTCGCCCGCAGGCCGTAAGGAGCGAAAACGGTGAGGCACGTGCGCAGCGCGCTGTGCCGCCGGTGGAGAGGGAGCCGGGTGTCGTGCACGCGCGCCCGGTGGGTCAGGAAGCTGGTCATTCTGTGAGCTCTAGGCGCTGTTTCTTGGATCTCCTGACCTGGCACGGCTGTTGGGGCAGGCTGGAGACATGGGCCGTGGAGTCTGTCGGGGATCTTGGAGTTTCACAGTGCGGCAGCATGGTCAACGGGCATGCTCGGGTAGTTCCGATGACCGATGCAGCTGTCGAGGTGCTCCTTGTCCCTCCGCCCACGTTCTGGTGAGCAGGTCCCGTCTCTGACTGCGCAGGTCGCGCGGGCTAGCAACCCGAGCGGCACGACGGCGATATGGGTGAGAGACCGGCTGGACGGGCTGTGGCACGACGAGGACTTCGCCGACTGGTACCCGCGGGACGGTCGTCCGGGTCTCTCGCCCGCTCAACTGGCCACCGTCTGTGTGCTGCAGTTCCTGCTCGGCCTGTCGGACCGGCAGGCCGCCGAGGCGGTCCGCTGCCGCATCGACTTCAAGTACGCGATGGCCATGGAGCTGGATGACCCCGGGTTCCATCACAGTGTGCTGGCCGACTTCCGCGACCGTCTCGCCGAAGGAGACCGTCCTGACCGTCTCCTCGACCTCGCGCTGGCCCGCCTCAAGGAGGCCGGCCTGGTGCGCGAGCGCACCACCCAGCGCACCGACTCCACCCATGTCCTGGCTGCGTTGCGTGACGTGACCCGCCTGGAGCTGATCACCGAGGCGGTCCGCGCCGCACTGGAGGAAGTCGCCGGCATCGCCGGGCACCTGCTGGACGAGCTGGTCGATGAGGACTGGGCACGTCGCTACGGCCGGCCGGTCCGCCTGGGCAAGAACCCCACCAAGCCCAAGACCCGGATCCTCGCCACCGGAAACGACGCAGTCCGGCTCCTGGAACACCTCTATCGGCACGGAGCGCACCGCACATGTGGCCCCCGCGTCCAGGCCCTGCGCCAGATCGTGGTGCAGAACTACCACCGCGATGCGCAAGGCCGCCTGAGCTGGCGCACCGCCGAGAAAGAAGACGGGCCCGGGCTGCCGCCCTCGTCCCGGGCGATCGTCTCTCCCTACGACACCTCGGCCCGCTACGCACGGCACGGACACATCATCAGCTGGAAAGGGTTCTCCGCCCACCTGACCGAGACCTGCGCCCCTGACGGCCCCAACGTGATCACGGATGTGGCCACCACCGCGGCCACCACCCACGACAGCAAGGTTCTGCCCGGCATCCATACCCGCCTGCACCGCCGCGGACTGCTGCCCGGCGAACACCTGGTCGACAGCGGCTACACCTCCCTGCCCCACCTGGAACAGGCCGCCCGCGAACACCAGGTCACCGTCACCGGACCACTGCCGGCCAACCCCACCCGCCAACACCGCAAGAACGAAGGCTTCGGCCGGGACAGCTTCCACATCGACTTCGACCGCCAGCAGGTGACCTGCCCCCAAGGCCACGTCAGCCGGGGCTGGCACGGCCCATACCCGACGTCTTCGCCTACCGCGGCCCCGCTGATCGTGGCCAGGTTCACCAGGAGCCAGTGCCATCCCTGCCCGGTCCGCACTCAATGCACCCACTCCACAGAAGGCACCCGAACCGTGGGCTTCCCTCCACGAGAACTCAGTGATCTGCAACTACGTCTTCGCACCGAGCAACAGACTCCCGAATGGAAGACCCGCTACGCGGTGCGCTCAGGGGTGGAGGGCACGGTCAACGAGTTCGCCCACGGCCACGGCATGCGCCGCTGCCGCTATCGAGGGCAGAACAAAGCCCACGTCCAACACGTCCTGACTGCCATCGCCGTCAACATCGAGCGCCTCAGCAGGCTACCGCCGACCGAACAGGCACCCCCTCCCCGCCGGCCGACCGCCCTCCAGGACTACCTCGATCAGCACAAGATCCCCCGGCCAACATCCTGGCGGACCCTCGGCACTTGACCTCGACCACACCAAGATCCCCGACAGAGTCAAGCTTAGTCAAGACGGTGGGTGTGGGCGACCGCGCGGAGAGCCTCGTTGCGTGCTCCTTCGTGCGTGTCGGCCAGCACCCGGCTGATGACCGTCGGCAGGACGTGCCGGCGCAGATGGTTTCCGAGCGTGGTACTGCCGCGCCAGTCGTCGTTGGTGGTGGCGTCGGCCAGCGCGGTGCGGGCGGACTCGACCACCAGGTCCGCGAGTTTCGTGCCGGTCATCGTTTGCCCGGCAGCGAGATCGCCCGCGCCGACGGAAAGTCCAGCCTGCATCTTCTTGAGGTGAGGGGAGCTGGTCTGTCCAGTTCGTGGACGGATGCCTTTTACGGCCGGCCGGGCGGCATGCCGCAGCAGGCAGTTGCAGGGCCGTGGTGTCCGGAATGGAGGATGAAGGGGTCTACCACCAGGGGGTGCAGGCGATGTCGCTGATGGGGGAGGCACTGGTCACCTGCGCGCAGACACGGAAGGCCCGACTTGCCGAGCTGCTGGTCGGGTAGGCCGGGGTCGTGATCCTTGCGCCGCTCGCGCGCGTATCGAACGGACCGCACTGGATCCACGAAATCTTGTTGTCGTTGGTGACATCCATCCAGACCCGTCCGATGGCACCAGCGCCCCAAATACTGGAGCTGGTGCTCAAGACGCCCCACCCCATTGATGTGCCGCCGACGTTGCCGGTGTGCATCTCGTACGAGGCGACCGCCCACGGGCTGCCGCCGAAGTTGGCTACAACTGCTCCCGCCCCCGCCACCCCGCGACCGCTGAGACTGTCCGGGATGTCGGTGAAACCTTTCGCACCTCCGGCGCAGTCCGACGGCGCCGCCTGAGCCGCACCGGAAGAGCCGGCCACGAGCCCTGCCCCGAGCACGATCGCGGCCGCCCCCACGCTGAAGATCCGCCGAATGCTGTGCATGTCTTCTCCCTGGTCTACGTGCTGATAGCTCCCCGCGGGTCGGCTCTTTGCCGTAGTGCCCGCCTGCTGGGACCTTCGCTATGCCGACATCGTGTGCGGGGCAGGCTGACGCAGCCCTGCCCCACAGAGCTACCGCATCACCGTGCGGGCGCCGCTCAGTTGCCGTTGTCGTATTCGAAGTAGTAGCCGGAGGAAGCGAAGTACTTGCACGCGATGGTGATGTCGTAGTAGCGCTGGAACTCGTTCTGAACGGTCAAGCAGGATGAGTGAGTGCCGAACGGCCCCTGCCACTGCAGGCTCTGGACGCTCGCGCTCTCCCTGTGGCTCGTCTGTTCGCTGGCCTGTGCGGTCGCAGCGGCACCGGTGACAGCGCCGGCGGCAAGCGCCAACGCCGCTGCCGTCTGCATGATCTTCTTAAACATTGGTCCCCCACGAGTCATTGGAAGTGCGGTGCCGGTTGGTCGCCGGCCGGGTTTGGGTCCATCCTCGGCTCGGCTCGGTGGCAGGGGTGATGCTCTTCCGTCTGGACTGAAACCTCGCCCCTGCCCTGTTGAGGACTGGTAGGCCCGCATCACCCAGATCCGGTTCGGGCAGCAATACCTCGCCCTGGCCCTGCGCACCGACATCGGCAGCCCGGGCGACTACGGCTTCGACGTGATGACGCCTCGAACGATAGATGGCGTCAGGGACGTCGCGTCCCTGACATATGTCAGGGTGCGGACTTCGCCGTCGGCCCCCCAGCAGGCGGGGCCAGCGACGTTGACGCTGATCGCCCCGTGCCCCTGCGGCCGCGGTTACACCGACGTAGGCCTCGACACGGAAGACGTCCTCATCGAGGTACTCGCGGAGCTGCGCCCGACCTACGGCCGGTCCCTGTACGACGACCAGGCGCCGGACTGCCACAGCGTCCAGCCGCTTCTCGTCTCACCCTGAGCGGAAGATTCGGATGGCCTCGGGGCGCCCGCAGCATCGTCTAGGCGGTTTCGTTTGGATCAGCGGGCGGACCAGAGGAAGATGCCCGCGATGTGTAGTCCAGCGAGGTAGATGGTCGCGGTCTTCTCGTAGCGGGTGGCGATGCCGCGCCATTGCTTCAGGCGCTTGATGCACCGCTCGACGGTGTTGCGCTGCTTGTATGCCTCGCGGTCGAAGGCCGGCGGTCTGCCGCCCACCTGTCCGCGCTGCCGCCGGTTGGCCTGCTGGTCAGCGCGTTCCGGGATCACCGCGCGGATGCCGCGTCTGCGCAGGTGGTCGCGGATCGCGCGGGAGGAATAGGCCTTGTCGGCCAGGACCAGGTCCGGCCTGGTGCGGGGCCGCCCAAGAGGGCGGGGAACGCGCAGGCGGGCCATGACGTCCGTGAAGGCGGGTGCGTCGCCGGCCTGACCTGCGGTGAGGGCGAACGCGCGTGGTCGGCACCGGCCGTCGGCCGCGAGGTGGATCTTCGTGGTCAGTCCGCCGCGGGACCGGCCGATGGCGTGGTGGTCCGGCTCGCCGGCCGGGGCCCCTTTTTGCGGGCTCCGGCCGCGTGCTGGTGTGCGCGCACGATGGTCGAGTCGACCGAGACGGCCCAGTTGAGGTCTTCGTCAGCGTCTGCCTGTGCGACCAGGGCGGTGAACACCCGCTCCCAGGTGCCGTCGACGGCCCACATTCGCAGCCGGTTGTAGACGCCCCGCCAGCTGCCGTACTTCTCCGGCAGGTGCACCCACTGGGTGCCGGTCTGGAACTTGAAGGCGATCGCGTCAATCACCTCACGATGGTTCTGCCAGCGGCCACCCCGCTTCGGCGTCCGGTCCGGAAGCAACGGCTCAATCCGCGCCCACTGCGCATCAGTCAACGGCACACCCGGACCAACGACCGACTGATCCAAACGAAATGGCCTAGCCCCTGTGTGAGGCGTGGGTGCGTCTGGTGACGGGACTTGGTCATCGGCGTGGCTGGGTCCCGGGGCGCAGTTCGACCCGGATGCTTTCGTCGTCGTCGATGACGTAGGTGGGATCCGTTTTGTGGTTCCAGCCCAGCGGCAGCAGGTAGTAGCGGTGATCGCGCTCGACCAACAGCCGCAGGCCGCTGTAGCGGTACCGGTAGTGAAGGCCTTCGCCCAGGTCTTCCGCTTTCAGTCCGGCAGGTCCGGTGATACTCAGCCGCTCGGTGCTGTGGATGAGGACGGCGACGCGCTGCTCGATCCGTTCAGCGTCCCGCTCCGCGTCCTGACGGCCGAGCTGACCGGCTGCCAGGGCCACCACCCACATCAGGAACAGCGCCGCTCCGGCCACTGGCAGCGCGCGTGTCCACGGACGACCGCGTCTGGTCGGTTCGGGCGCTGCGGCGCTGGTCTGCCCAAGGGCCAGCCCGCACGCCACGAGCAGAGGAGCGGTCCAGACGAAGGGATGGATGTAGCGCCACAGCAACATCAGAACGATGCCGGCGGCGACGAAGGCGAGATACGCCCGTGCTACCGCCCGTCCGGCGCGAAGGATGCGATGAATGAGGTGGGCGGGGACAGCGAGCGTGGGAAGCAGCTCGGGAAGGCGGGGCAGTACAACCGCTAGGGCCAGGGTGATGAGGACGGGAAATGTGACCAGTCGCAGGCTGCGCAGCGCCAGCTCGACGGAGTCGAAGCCGATGGCGGAGCTCTCCAGGTGGAAATATCCGTAGTAGACACTGCTGTGGACGAAGCCGGCGAAGAGCATCAGTGCCACGATGAACGAGCCGGCGCCGAAAGCCGAGTTAGCCAGCTCAACTGGACTGCCCCCCCACACGGCCACCGGCGCCCGGGGACTTGACCCGGAGAGTCTGCGGGCCCCACGACGCACTCTGCGGGGTGCTGTAGGGCGTGCGGCCCGTCGCACCGTTCTCTGCCGCACCGCACGGCGTCGGCTGCGGGACGATGGCTCCGAAGAGCCGCCCGCGGGGGCCGGTGTCCCTGTGGAGATCATCGGCTGCGGCCTCAGGACGCATCTGGTTCAGGCAGCAGTCCGGAGCCATCCGGTGAGGGGGGACACGGCATGGAGGCGGTCGGATCGGACAGGTCACTGCACGAGGGAGAAGGCGGTTCTGGCGACCCGGTCACAATCGGAGGCTGGTCGGTTGAGAAGGTGTCGGTTGGCGGAGGAGAAGGCGGAGACACGCTGTCGCCTCCGCCAGAACTGCCGTTGGTTGCTGTCGAATCAGTGAAGGTAGAAGACCCGCTGTTGCCGCCGCTTTCAGGACCAGGGCCGGTCTCTCCAGGGGGAGCTGCAGTGCCTCCGCACGCGACAGCACCCCAGCACAGCGCGGTCGCCGCGACGGCAATCCCGCACCTGGTCACCGCTCGCTGCCGAATCAACATGAATCCCCCATGTGCCATCGCGGGTACCCTCCTCAGCTTCCCACCAAGAGGCGGCCCTGCCCATGCCCCCAACGAAGACCTATGCGTCGGTTTACGGCACGCTCGCGCCTGAACTACCCGCACCACCAGCTCCACGATCGAGTGAGCCCTCATCCGCGTGCTGACTGGGGGCTCACGGGAGTTGTCAGGTCGGACGGCAGCCAGTTGGGCAGGCCCTGGCCCAACTGGCTCCAGCTGGAGTTGGCGATGACGGCGACCAAAGGTGTTTCGGCGCCCTGGTCGTTAGCGAAGTTTTCGCAGCGTTGCGCTGCCCAAACAGGATCGCCGGTGCCCCACAGTTCTGTCTTGGCCGCCGACGTCCAAGGCGGTTTCCACACAATGGACGGAGGGCAGTAAAGGAAGAACGAATTCAGCGCGTTTCCGCTAGCTTTATAACGCCAGTGGCCACCAGGATACCGAAAATACAGAAGACGGATCCGCCGATGCGGAGCACCCAAAGGTGAAAATTCGACCCCTTCTCGCTGGGCTTTTCCCCGAACAAGAATTTGGATCCCGCCGAGTTACCTCTTTCCAGCCCTTTCGCTGCAGCGGCAAAAAAGGCTCCAAATATTGCCAAGGCGAGTCCGAGCCATACCTGCATACGTGACATTCCTCTCGTGAGGCCCCTGCGTCAGTCGGCGGGGCGTGCACAAGGAGCGTGTTCACTTGCCCTTCTGCTCGTTTCGCTTCCTGCGAGCAGACCAAATTTTAGAAAAAATAAAAACACCGATGGATATCCAAGCGGCAAAGAATGCTATCAGAAATGAATTAGATGCTTGCCATCCCTCCATGGTGCGCACCTTTCAGCAGGTAGGCTGGGGGTCCCGAGTACACGGGACCCCCAGCCGCTCTTGTCGACTAGAACTGGACGTGAGCGCCAGTTGCAGCCGGGGAAGTTCAGGCCGGATCCTCCGCCGCCGCTGAATCCGCTTTTGCCCAGGTTGACTTCGGCTTCGGGAACCACGGCGCTGCAGTTGGCGTAGCCCCAGCCGTCGTTGCCTTTTCCTATCTCGGCGTTATTGAGGCCGACGCTTACGCCGCCTCCGGGGCTGCCGAGCCCTACCCGGAAGAATCCGCCGCCTTCGCTGCCGTTATCGTTTTCCGCGTATCCGCCCCCGATGCACAATCCGAAACAGATTTCTCCACCTATTGACCAGGAGTAGAGTCCGTTGGGGTCGATGCGGTTGACGGGGTCGCCTTCGGCGTAGAGGTAGGGGTTCTTTTCCTGGCTGGAGGGGTCGGGCTGGGTGAAGCGCCCGATGTTGGTGTCGTAGTAGCGGGCACCGAGGCGGTACATGCCGGTGGGGTCCTGGTGGCCGCCGGCGAACCGGTAGGGCTGGGAGACTCCGGCTTTTTCGGTGGTGGTGGCGCGGGTGACGCCGCGGGTGAAGCTTCCCCGTGATCTTGGACGCTCGATCTTTATGCTGCAGCCGCGAGGTCGTGTTGGTGGCGTTGCCGGGTCTCGGCTGGCGTGAGGTAGCCGAAGACCTTGTGCTTGCGTAGCCGACGGCGGTTATAGAACGTCTCGGTGAAGTCGAAGACCTGGGCTCGGGCGGTGGCCCGGTCGGGCCAGACGCGGGTGCCGATCTCTTCTTTGAGCAGGGCCCAGAAACTCTCCGCAGCGGCATTGTCGAAGCAGGATCCCGTGCGGCCGCAGCTTTGCCGGAGGCCCAACTCGTCTATTGAGCGACGGAATTGACTGCTCGTGTACTTGCTGCCACGGTCCGAATGTGATATGCAGCCGGGCCGGAGACGGCCGCGGCCCGCGGCCATCCTCAGCGCATCGACGACCAGGCCGGCGCGATGGTGATCGGCCATCGAGTAGCCGACGACCTCGCGCGTGGCCAGATCCAGCCAGCAGGCGAGGTAGAGCCAGCCCTCGGCGGTCGGCAGCGCGGTGATGTCGCCGACCAGCTTCGTGCCAGGCGCACCGGCGTGGAAGTCACGGCCGATGAGGTCCGGGGCCGGCCTGGCCTTCTTGTCGGGCCGGGTCAGCGAACGGCGCCTGCGGCGGGTGACGCCCTGGATGCCGTGCTCGCGCATGAGGCAGGCGACCCGTTTGCGGTTCACTCACCGTCCCAGACGCCGCAGCTCAGCATGGACGCGCGGGACGCCATAGGTCTGGCGCGAGCCGACATGGATCACGGTGATTTCATGCACCATGGCTTGATCGGCGGCGCGCCGGGCGGTCCGAGTTTTCGCCGCAGCGAGCCAGGCGTAGAAGGAGGAGCGGGCCACCTTCAACAAGCGGCACAGGAGAGCGACGCCGTGGGTGGTCTTCTCCGCCTCGATGAACGCGTACGTCTCGTTCACCGATCGCTCTCCTTCGCGAAGAAGACCGCGGCTTTTCGCAGCACCTCGATCGTCTTGACCTGCTCGGCGTTCTGCCGACGCAGCCGCTTGAGCTCCTCGCGCTCAGCGCTCGTGAGCTCCCCCGGAGCGCCTTCGCCCCGATCAGCCTTGCCCTGGCGATACCAGCCGCGCAGGGACTCCGAGCTGATGCCCAGCTCCCGGGCGACAGCGGTGACCGTCTTGCCCGTGGAGTCGACGAGCGCGATCGCATCCCGTTTGAACTCTTCGGTGTACCGCTTCGTGTACTTGCTTCCCACCTGGTGCTACTTCCTCTGGAACCTCAAGATCCCAGTCTCCAGGTGTCCACGATCAAGGGGAAGGTACATGGCCTGCAACCTCAGCCGTCTCGCCGACTGGCACGACACCACCCCATCGGGCCGCCGGGCATCACACTTCCGAACGCTGTGCAACACAGCCGGATTCGCCAGCACCTGACCGCCCAAGATCACCAACAGAGTCACGGCATTGGCCTTAGTTGATGATTTCGGCGCGGTCATCTAGACGGATTACGGCCAGCCGGGCTCGCCACATCTGGAGAGCTTCGGGTGTCTGCCGCGTCCAGTCGGTGACCTCGCCAACGATCTGGAGCGGTTCCCTGCTGCGATAGGAACGGGTGGGATTGCCAGGGAACTTCTTGTCGGTGACGTTTGGATCGTTCTCGAACTCGCCGGTCGGTTCGACGACATACACTCGCGGGGCCCCGTCGCCGGCGGCGAGTTCGGCGGCGAGTCCCGCGCCGTCGCGCAACGCGGTGAAGTAGATGTGATTCATTACGATTTCGGGCCGGTAGTTGGAACGGAAACCGGCGGTGAGGTGATCTCCGACCCGCAGCTCAGCCTTTGTGCCGTGAAAGAACGGCCCCTTATCCAACGCCTCGTCCATCGCCACAGGTTATCAAACCAAGCTGTCGTGACGGCGAGTCATCCAGGACGGCTCGGGCGCTGCGATCACACCAGCCACAGCAAGATCACCTGACCTTGACCAGTAGTTACGGGACAACCCTTTCGAGCTGGTGCACGACAAGCAGTGAAACGTCCGGCCCGTAATGGTTGATCATGGTCGGGTGGTGGAGAACAGGACTCGTGCAGTGATCATCAGCAACCGTCGCATCACGGGCCTGACGGGCGATGTGATCGTGGAACTCGTAGCCGAGGTAGGTCCGTTGTGGCATGAGCGTCACGAGGCCAAGCTGGCCTGCCGGCCACGGAAGCGGGCCGTGGGCGGCGGGCCGAAACACCAGTTGGTGTTCGTCGATCGGCTGCTGGCGACTCTCGTCCATCTTCGTCACAGCGCCACCCACGACGTGCTGGCCTGCTGGTTCAGCGTGGACCGCTCCACCATCACCCGGGCCATCGGTGAAGTGCGCCCGCTGCTCGCCGAGCGAGGCAGCACCGTCAGCCTCGACGTGCGGCTGCGAACTCTGGCCGAGGTCGTCGAGTATCTCGGCACGAGTGGGACGACCGGCATCATCGACGGCACGGAGATCCGGGTCCGGCGGCCCGCCGTCGGGCGCAAGGACCGGGACAGGTTCATCTCGGACAAGAACAAGCAGAACGCCGTCAAATCCATGGTGGTCACCGACGGCGAAGGCCGCGTGCTGTGGTGCAGTCCGGCTCGTCCCGCGACTTGCGCGGACATCACCCACGCCCGACGGCCGCAGCCCCGTCTGGTGCCCGGCGTTGAAAATGCCGACGAAGGCGACGTTCACGATGCTCATGGACTCTGACGGCGACGCCCCACCGTTGGGTGTTCAGGTGGGGCGGTCGTCGGCAAGGTGTCGTTTTCTTCGGCGAGGTGCCGGTGGTTCACCACCTGTATTCGGTACTCAAGATCAGGCCGTCATCCGCCGGATGTCGTCGGTGATGCTCTCCAACGGCGCCGTGTTGCCGATGGAGGCGAACCAGTCCCACAGCTCCAGAGCGTGGTAGAGGCGGTAGAGGCCGACCCG
Organism: Streptomyces tauricus; assembly: GCF_014650955.1. GTDB lineage: Bacteria > Actinomycetota > Actinomycetes > Streptomycetales > Streptomycetaceae > Streptomyces > Streptomyces tauricus. The sequence continues at coordinate 4,028 of NZ_BMVY01000068.1, read as the reverse complement.
TTCGCTCCAATCGGCGGGCAGCGTGCCGTAGCCGTCGCAGAGCGCTTCGCGCTTGTCCTGGTCGTCGTGGACGGAGTAGTAGTCGGTCTTGGCCACGTCCATCAGCGGATCCGCGGCGATCGCGTTCTCCACGTCGATGAAGCCGCTGACCTGCCATCCGCCGCCCTCCTCGGCGACCAGGACGTTGCCCTCGTGGAAGTCGTTGTGGCACAACACGGCATGCCGGCACGCGCCGAGCAGGTCAGCCTGCCGGGCGACCTTCGCTTCGATGGCCGTCGCGAGCGCCGCATCGCCCCCGTGATCGGCGTACTCCCTGAGCTTCTTGTGGAACTGCCTTGTCATATAGGCGGTGTTCGTCGGCTCGGGATCCAAAACCCGTGTGGTGAGATATCCGTAGGCGCCCTGCGGGATCTGGTGGACCGCAGCCATGCAGCCCCCGATCTGGCGGTAGATCTCCCGCAGCGATGCCCTGTCGAGGGAGTGGCTGACGGCGGACAACGGCTGGCCCCTGAGCATCGTCATCACCGTGTAGCAGCGCCCGAGCGCGTTGTCGGCGTCCCCATGGTGCAACACGGCTGGCACCGGCCCGACACCGTGCTGCTGAAGCAGCTGGTAGACGTAGATCTCCTTTTCCTGTTTCCAGCGCCATTGATCGTCATAGATCTTGATGACGACCGGCTCGGCCGCCCCGACGAACCGGACCTCGAAGATCGTGCTCAGCTCCCCACCAGTACGCAGAACGATCTCCCCGACGGACGCAGCGGGAAGGACGGGATGCAGGAGTTCCTCGGCCATCGCTGGCGGCAGCGCTGTTGTAGCGGACATGCTGAAACCGTAGATGCGCCAGGGCGGACGTCGCGAGCGAAATACGGGTGGTGCGGAGAGCCAGTTCCACCTCGACACCGTCACCCCGATCACCGCCACGCTCGACGCCCCGCCCATTCCCGGCCCTCTAGCCAAGGACCTGACGTGGATGGTCGAGGACGCCGCCGCCCGCGCCCGCGCGCTCTTGTCCGGAGGCCCAGCGCAACCCCACGACGACCTCGCCGACACGGTGCGGATCCTCGCCAGCCCCGATGGCGTCGACCGGCTCCCGGCCGCCGCCGACGCCACCGGCCATACCCAGAGCGCTCTGCGCGCCATGATGATCGGCTATCGCCACGACGGGCCAGCCGGCGCCCATGCCACCCTCGCCGCCGCCCCGGTCCCACTCGGTACGCTGGAACAAGCCCGAGAGGCTATTCGCGCGTCGCAGGCCGCCACCCTGGGCATCTTCGACATCGATGGCGACGCGCTGACCGATGCGACCGCCGGCATCCAGATCCGGCTGGGCCCCGACGGCCGCTGGTTCCCCTTCACCCTCTATCAGGGAGACTGGCGCACCGGAGAGTGGCGACCCGCACCCGGAGCCTCCGACGATCCCGCCCAGGCATACCGGGCCGCCCGACGAGCCCGCGCCGCACGACCGGCCAGGAGGTGACTCGCCAGGCTCCGCGCGACCGTGTGGCCGCCGACCGGCCGCAGTGGCAGTTGAAGGTGCGAAGCGTGGAGGAGCATGGGCAAGGCACGGAACGCTCGCGGCGCCGATGAGGAGAAGACGATGGATCTGCAGGCCGGCGTACGCGTCTACCAGTTCGTTCGTGACCGACAGGACGATCTCCGGGATGAACAGCACCCGGAGGGCCATGACGCGTACGTCCAGTCCTGGCGCGACGCCCACGAGCTCAGCCAGGAGTACGCCAACGCGGTGCAGGCGGGCAACATCAGCGAGGCTCGTCGCTGCCTCGACGCGCTCATGACCATGGCCAGCCAGTGGAAGAGCCACCCTGACATTCCTGCCGCAACCAGCGCCGTCCGCGCTGCACACGACGCGGATCTCATCCCGGAGCGGTGACCGTGAAGTCCTTCAGGTTCCTCATGCCGGGCACGGTCAACCGGTCAACCGGTGGGCTGCCACCTCAGATGCTTAGGCACTGTTTCTCGGATCTCCTGACGTGAGTCGGGTGTTGGGGTCAGGCTGGCTGTATGGGCCGTGGGGATCTGACGAATGCGGAGTGGGATCGGCTGGAGTCGTTCTCACCCCGCGGTGGTGCGCGCGGAGGTCCGTGGAGTGACCACCGTCGGGTGATCAACGGGCTGTTGTACCGGGTGCGGACGGGTGTGCAGTGGCGGGATCTGCCGGAGCGTTTCGGCCCGTGGGAGACGGTCTATAAACGGCATCGCCGCTGGTCGGCGGATGGAACGTGGAAGATGTTGCTGTCTCGCATTCAGGCCGCCGAGGACACTGCGGGTGGGATCGACTGGGACGTGTCGGTGGACTCGACAGCAGTGCGGGCCCACCAGCACGCAGCCGGCGCAAGGAAGGCTCCGCCGCCTGCGATGCCTCAAAAGGGGGCCGCCCTATGGACGAACCAGGCCGATTCGGTGCTGCGGAAACTGGCTGTCCGCCTGGAGGAGGTGGTCAGATCGGCGAATGCCTGGGACGTTATCGGGGCGGATTCACCACCAAAATCCATCTCGTCGCCGACGGACGATGCCGGCCACTCGCCTTCGTCCTGACACCCGGACACTACGGTGACGGCCCCCAACTCGAGCACGTGCTGCGACAGATTTCCGTGCCCCGCCGTGGAGTCGGACGACCTCGCACCCGGCCCGACCATGTCCTGGACGACAAGGCCTACACATCCCGCAGCAACCGCTGTTACCTGCGACGACGCGGAATACGGCACACCATCCCCGAACGTCTCGACCAGAAAAGACACCGGCAGGGGCGAGGTTCCCGCGGCGGTCGGCCCACTGGATTCGACAGCGAACGCTACAAGAAGCGCAACACCGTCGAGCGGGCCATCAACCGGCTGAAGGGCTTCCGCGCCGTCGCCACACGCTACGAGAAACGCGCCTACATCTACCTCGGAACCGTCACTCTCGCGGCCCTCATGACCTGGCTCCGCACATGATCCGAGAAACAGCGCCTAGGTGTGTGCGCTGTCAGTGCACAGACGTAAGCTGCCTGAAATGGATGCACATCCCGTTGGTTTCTCGGACACTCCCATCTACAGCCAGCTAGTCGCCGAGCGAGGTGACGTGCCCGGCCGGACACGCGATGAGGCCGAGCAGCTGCACCGACTGCTGGAACCGCTCTTTAACGGCACGAGTGCCGCTGAACGCGCGCAAAGGGTGATACCGCAGCGTTCCTTCTTCGGCGCCGGACCGCGTCCGTGACCGCAGTGCTCGTGGACGGTGGGGCGGCTGGCCATCCCGCTGGCTGCGTTGCTCGGCACGGCACGGTGGGAAGAGCCTGTTGGATCAGCTCGTCCAGGTCTTGATCTCAGCGGCGACCTCCCGCACCGGGAGCCCATCCCGGGCCGCGCGCGCCAAGGGAAGAACGGTATTCAGACCAGGGCTCACCGCGAGGCCGCACGCCGAGAGGTAGGCCGCAGCCACCGTGGCGGCGAACAGCAGATTCCTCACCTCCAGGCTGGGGTTCCTCGCCAGCTCGCACAGCAGCGCCGCCGCTTTGTGATGTGGTTCGGGATAGACCTCATGGGCCAGGACCTCCGCGCGGTGACGCGCTTCCGCTGCCACTGGTACGCCGTAGTCGACGACCTGGGGATCGCCCGGGATCTGCTGCGCTACGGCCAGAATCCAGGCGAGATCGACACGGAGATTCACGCGGCGTCCCTTGACGCGTTCTCCACCAGTCCGTCCGGAAGACCGGGGTACCGGTCCTCACCGACCTCTGCCTCGAACGCGTCCGCGTACCCGGCCAGGAACGTCGTAGCGCCGGCCATGAAAGCGGCCTGTGTCTGGTCCACATCGGCCTTGATCAAGTCGGCAACGTATCCCTGCAGGCTCAGACCGCGGCGCTTGGCCCGGTCCTCGGCGGCCGCCCTGACAGCGTCGTCCAGTCTGATGTTCGTCTGCTTCGCCATACTCGCTACTATAGCTAGGTATCGGTATCAGCGACTACTGAGGTTTTCGTTAGTTCTGTGGGTGCAGGTGCTTGGGTGGTGTGAGGATCTGGCTGT
>NZ_BMVY01000067.1 GCF_014650955.1 Streptomyces tauricus | reverse complement strand
GAATGTTTTCCCGTAATCGGGAGAACATCAGGTGAGCGGAACCACCGACCGGAATAAGATCGGTGATTCACAGCGTCCTCGCTGATGCGCCTACCGTGCTTGCGCCCGGTAGGACTTTTTCAAAGGAACCTCCACCCACCACGATGTGGTGGACGGGGTATCAACATATCTGGCGTTGATTTTTGGCACGCTGTTGAGTTCTCAAGGAACGGACGCTTCCTTTGTACTCACCCTCTCGGGCTTTCCTCCGGGCGCTTCCCTTCGTGTTCCCAAACTCTATCAGTGTATTTCCGTCTCTCTGACCACCGATTCTGCGAACATGCAGAACCAGACCCCGAGATAGGATCTGACAAGTTTGGGTGCTGCCAGGCACGGACACTTTCGCGTCCTCGGCCTCAAGCAGGAGTACGACACTACACGGGGCTCCGGAGCGGGCGCAAATCGTTTCCGCTGGGCACGAGGACCGCCAACCGGCTCCTCTGGCGCGGAACCGTCACTTCTCATGACTTACGCTGCTCAACAGTGCGCCGTCCGGGACAGGCAGTGACGGCCCATATGAATCCCCGCCCCCCGGGAGGCCCCCATGACCATCGTGACGTCCCCTCTTGCAGGACGCACCATCGGACTCACCGCAGTACCCGACCCGGTTTTCTCCGGGGCCATGGTGGGCCCCGGAACCGCGATCGACCCCGTGCGGGAGGCTTCTGCGGCGGTCGCGCCCATTGACGGCGTCGTTGTCTCCCTGCACCCGCACGCCTTCGTCGTGGTCGACGACGAAGGCCATGGAGTACTGACGCACCTGGGCATCGACACCGTTCAGCTCAACGGTGAGGGTTTCGAGCTGCTCGTCAACAAGGGGGACACCGTCCAGCGCGGCCAGGCCGTGGTGCGCTGGGACCCTGCCGCCGTCGAAGCGGCCGGCAAGTCCCCCATCTGTCCCATCGTGGCTCTCGAAGCCACGGCCGAGTCCCTCTCCGACGTCAGCGTTGACGGCGAAGTGAAGGCTGGCGACGCTCTCTTCAGCTGGCACTGACCTCATCGCCGTCGACGACGGCAGGCACGGCACGACATCACGGCGGCACGACCCGCCGCTCTATCGGAGACGGGTGACATGGAGACAACGCTGCGAGGCGTCGGCGTGAGCCACGGTGTGGCGATCGGCGAAGTTCGGCACATGGGAACGGCGGTGCTCGAACCGCCTGCCAAGCAGATACCGGTGCAGGACGCGGAGCGCGAACAGGGGCGCGCCCGCAAGGCCGTGGAAGCCGTGGCCGCCGACCTGATGGCGCGCGGCAATCTTGCGGGTGGCGAGGCCCAGGCGGTTCTCGAGGCCCAGGCCATGATGGCCCAGGACCCTGAGCTCATGGCCGACGTCGAAAGGCGTATCGCCGTCGGAAGCACCGCGGAGCGTGGGGTGTACGACGCGTTCGCCTCGTACCGCGCTCTGCTGGCGAACGCCGGTGAGTACCTCGCGGGCCGGGTGGCGGACCTCGACGACGTGCGGAACCGTATCGTCGCCCGGCTGCTCGGTGTTCCGATGCCGGGTGTGCCCGACAGCGACGAGCCGTACGTCCTGATCGCCCGTGACCTCGCGCCGGCCGACACCGCACTGCTGGACCCGACGCTCGTCCTCGGTTTTGTCACCGAGGAGGGCGGGCCGACGAGCCACAGCGCGATCCTGGCGCGGGCTCTCGGTGTGCCGGCCGTGGTGGCGCTGCCGGGAGCCGGTGAGCTGGCCGAGGGCACAATGGTCGCCGTGGACGGCAGCACCGGTGAGATCTTCGTGAACCCGAGTGCGGAGAAGAAGGCCGAGATGGAGGCCGCGGCGGCGGCGCGCAAGGCGGCGCTCGCCGGGTCGACCGGGCCCGGGGCCACCTCCGACGGACACAAGGTTCCGCTGCTGGTCAACATCGGCGGCCCCGCGGACGTTCCGGCGGCGGTCGAGGCCGGCGCCGAGGGCGTGGGTCTGTTCCGCACCGAGTTCCTCTTCCTCGACGACAGCAAGAACGCGCCGTCCGAGGAGAAGCAGGTCGAGGCGTACCGCAAGGTGCTTGAGGCCTTCCCCGAGGGACGGGTCGTGGTGCGCGTGCTCGACGCGGGCGCCGACAAACCGCTCGACTTCCTGACGCCCGCCGACGAGCCGAACCCGGCGCTGGGCGTGCGCGGTCTGCGCTCGCTGCTCGACCACCCCGACGTGCTGCGTACGCAGCTGACGGCGCTGTCGAAGGCTTCCGAGGGCTTGCCCGTGCACCTTGAGGTCATGGCGCCGATGGTCGCCGACCGTGCGGACGCCAAGGCGTTCGCCGACGCGTGCCGTGCGGCGGGGCTGCAGGCGAAGTTCGGTGCCATGGTCGAGATTCCGTCGGCCTCTCTGCGGGCGCGCTCGATCCTCCAGGAGGTCGAGTTCCTTTCGCTCGGGACCAACGACCTCGCGCAGTACACCTTCGCCGCCGACCGTCAGGTGGGCGCCGTGTCCCGGCTCCAGGATCCGTGGCAGCCGGCGCTGCTCGACCTGGTCGCGATGTCCGCCGAGGCGGCGCGGGCCGAGGGCAAGAGCTGTGGCGTCTGTGGCGAGGCCGCTTCGGACCCGCTGCTCGCGTGTGTGCTGACCGGTCTGGGTGTCACCTCTCTTTCCATGGGCGCGGCGTCGATTCCCTACGTCCGCGCGACGCTGGCCAAGTACACGCTGGCGCAGTGCGAGCGGGCCGCGGCGGCGACGCGTGCCTGCGACAGCGCCGAAGAGGCGCGTACCGCTGCTCAGGCGGTGCTGTCCGGCGAGTAGTCGTCCGTGATCGAGGGGCGCTCCACCGCAAGGTGGGGCGCCCCTCGCGTGTTCAGTGCGTGGGTTCAGTACGCGTGTTCAGTGCGTGTGCGCGGTCGTGGGGCCTTCGTCGCCCAGATCCGGTGGCGCGCAGTAGTCGACGCCCGACTCCGGGGAGACGAGGTCGCCGGAGTCGACGTCCGTGCAGTAGGCGTCGAAGACTTCTCCGGCGGTGAGGGGTTCCAGTTCCTCGCCCCGCAGGCGCCAGCCGTAGACCCGGTCGGTCGCGTCGGGTGTGGTGGTGCGCATGACGAGGCCGCCGGCGCTCCGGGTGGCGATGCCCAGGGCGAGCACGGTGGTGAATTCGAGTGCCTCGGACTCGTCCAGGTGCGGTGTTCCGTGCTGGTCGTCGTCGGTGCGCAGGACGGCCACCAGTGCCTCGGGCTCCGTGGAGACGCTGCACACGAGGTGCCGCTCTCCGGGGCCCGACGCTTGGAGGATGCGCAGGAGCAGATCCGAGGCTCGCACGAAGGCCGCCCGGCCGATGTCCTCGCCGCAGGACGCGCAACTGCCGATCCGGGCCAGGAGCGTGGTCGCGTACTCCCAGGTGGCCCGGCGGACCGCTTCGTCGATGAGGTCGGGGACGAGGGTGTCGAGGGTCTGGCCTTCGTAGGGCACGGTCGCGCCGGTCGTGGCGAGCTCCGCCGTGAAGCGGGTGCGGCTGGCCGCGGTGTCGGGGTCGAGTGCGTGCTCGGCGCAGAACTCCGCGTACTCCTCGGGGTCGAAGAGGGCCACCGTGGTGTGGCCGCCCTCGGACGCGAGTGTCCTGAGGAGGGTTTCCACCTGACGGAGATAGTTCGTGTGGTCGTCGAAGGCGAAGCTGCGGTAGCGGCGTCGCATGGCGGTGAAGTCCTGCTCGTCGGTCAGCAGGCCGATCGTTCCGGCGACTTCGCGGCGCAGGACGCGTCGCATGGTCTGGTGCTGGGTGTGCGCCATCTTTCCCCCTGTGCGCGGTGATCAATGCTCACTCACCGTAACCGGCGGCACTGACAATCCGCCTCGGGGTGTCCGAGGCGGTCGCGGCGGGGGTTGTCAGGCGCGGTCGCGGGCCAGTTGCTCGTAGAAGCGGAGCAGGTCGAGGTTGTCGACGGAGCCGGGGTTGACGGCCTTTTCGAGGGGGGTGCCCTGGAGGAGGCGCTTGACCGGGACCTCGATGCGTTTGCCCGTCAGGGTGTGGGGGATGCCGGGGACTTCGATGACCTCGTCGGGGGTGTGGCGGGGTGAGAGCTGTTCCCGGATGGTCTGCTTGATGCGGCCGAGGAGGGCGTCGTCGAGTTCGGCTCCCGGTGCCAGGTGGACGAAGAGCGGCATCCAGTAGCCGCCGTCGGGCTGTTCGACGCCGATGACGAGGGATTCGCGGATCTCCGGGAGGCGTTCGACCGCTTCGTAGATGTCGGCCGACCCCATGCGTACGCCCTGGCGGTTGAGGGTGGAGTCCGAGCGGCCGTGGATGACGACGGAGCCGCGTGAGGTGAGGGTGATCCAGTCGCCGTGGCGCCACGCTCCGGGGTACGTGTCGAAGTAGCTGTCGTGGTAGCGGCTGCCGTCGGGGTCGTTCCAGAAGCGGATCGGCATGGACGGCATGGGGTTGGCGACGACGAGTTCGCCGACCTCGTCGATGAGGGGTTTGCCGCTCGGGTCCCAGGACTGGAGGTCGGTGCCGAGGCCCGCGGCCTGGAGTTCGCCGATGTACACGGGGAGGGTGGGGACGGCTCCCGCGAAGCAGGAGCACACGTCGGTGCCGCCGCTGACGGAGGCGATCCACAGGTCGTCGCGCACCTCGTCGTGCAGCCAGCGGAATCCGTCGGGTGGCAGGGGCGAACCGGTGGTGGCGACGCACTTGATCCGGGAGAGGTCGAAGTCGCGGGAGGGGTGGACGTCCGCCTTGCGGCACGCCATGACGTAAGCGGCCGAGGTGCCGTACAGGGTGGCGCCGGTGCGTTCGGCGATGCGCCACTGGGCGCCGGTGTCCGGATAGCCGGGGCTGCCGTCGTACAGGACGATCGTGGTGCCCGTCAGGAGGCCGGAGACGAGGAAGTTCCACATCATCCAGCCGGTGGACGTGTACCAGAAGAAGCGGTCCTCGGGTCCCAGGTCGCAGTGCAGGCCGAGTTGTTTGAGGTGCTCGACGAGGATGCCGCCCTGGGACTGGACGATGGCCTTGGGCAGGCCGGTCGTGCCGGAGGAGTAGAGCACCCAGAGCGGGTGGTCGAAAGGCACCTCTTCGTAGACGGGTGCGATGTCCGCCGAGGTGAGGGCGGACCATTCGAGGGTGCCTTCGGGGGCCTCGGTGCCGAGCAGCGGGATGTGGACGACGGCGCGCAGGGTGGGCAGTTCGCGGCGCAGTTCGGCGACGGTGTCCCGGCGGTCGTGTTCCTTGCCTCCGTAGCGGTAGCCGTCGACCGCGAAGAGCACGACGGGTTCGACCTGCTGGAAGCGGTCCAGGACGCTGCGGGCGCCGAAGTCCGGGGCGCAGGACGTCCACACCGCGCCGACGGCGGCGGTGGCGAGGAGTGCGGTTACGGCCTGCGGGATGTTCGGCAGGTAGCCGCTGACGCGGTCTCCAGGGCGTACGCCGAGGGCACGCAGTTCGGCGGCCAGGGAGCCGACCTGGCGGCGTAGTTCGGACCAGCTGACGGGACGGGGCTCATGGGTCTCGTCGACGTACAGGAGGGCCGGTTCGTCCGCTCGGGTGTCGGCCGCTCGCAGCGCGTGCTCGGCGTAGTTGAGGGTGGCTCCGGGGAACCACTGGGCCCCCGGCATCGAGCGGTCGCCCAGCACGCGCGCGTAGGGGGTGGAGAACCGTACGTCGAACCAGTCCGTGACGGCTTTCCAGAACGTGCCCAGTTCGTCCACGGACCACCGGTGCAGGCCGGCGTAGCCGCCCTCGGCGGGGGCTCCGTGGTGCTCGGCCGCCCAGGCCTGGAATCGGGTGATCTGTGCCTGGGCGATGCGTTCCTGGTCGGGCTGCCAGAGCGGCGAGGGGTTCGATGAGGTCATGGGTCGGCTCCCGGACTGCGCGCGTCGTGTGCGTGTACCGCGCACGGGCTGGGGTGTGCGCGTCACGCGGCTGAGACGGACGATGCCATGTGATCGACTTTCACACCAGGGTTGGCCCCACATAGTCCGCCCCGTGAACATGTGGTGTCGCCATGGGTGAACGGAAGTTGAACGGAACACTCATGGGTCCATTCGGGTGGCAGGCTGAGCAGCATGAACGGTCGTGACCTGGTGCGTTCGATGAAAGCAGTCGGTTCGGCGGGGGCGGGCCAGGGCTTGCTCACCGTGCGGGCCGCGTGGCGCAGGAGGCGTATCGACGCCGCCGGGCTGCCGGTGCGGGGTGCCGAACGCGCGCGGGTTCCCGGGCCCATGCTGGCCGCCGAGCCCGCGCCCGGCGGCGGCGTCGTCCGGTTCACCCGCTCGGAGCTGCGGATCACCGTCACGGCCGGCGGAGCGGTCTTCTGGGGCTGGGACGGGGCGGCGCCCGAGCCCTCGTACGCGCTCGCGGGCGGTGTTCCCGAGCCGGATCCCCGGGCCGTGCTGGAGCCGGACAAGGACGGCGCCTGGCGGGTGGTGGCGGAGCGGATGACGGTGGTCGTCTCGCGGCTGGGCGCCGTGGAGGTACGGACGCCGGGCGGGGTGTGTCTGCGGCGCGAGCTGCCGCCGCGGTGGTGGGAGCCGGCCGGCGGTGGCAGGGCCCGCTGGATGCAACGCTCCGAAGTGGCCGCCGACGCGCGTTTCTTCGGCCTCGGCGGGCGTGCTTCGGGGCCCCGGCTGCGCGACGGTACGTACCGGTTGTGGAATGCCGGGCCCGGGCACGCCTTCGGTCCCGGTGACGATCCGCTGTACCTCACCATGCCGGTGCAGATGGTGGTGGCCGACGCGGCCACGCACCTCGTGTTCCACGACAGTTCGTGGGACGGCACCGTGACCGTGCGCGAGGGCGAGGAGGGCGCCGGATCCGGGCACGACCGGGCCGGGACGAGCGAACTGCGTATGGACGGCGGGCCGCTGCGCTGCTGGGTGATGGTGGGCACTCCCGCGCGCGTGCTGCAGACCTGGGCGTCCCTGACCGGTGCCGCCGCGCTGCCGCCGGCCTGGGCCCTGGGGCACCATCACGCGCTGCGGGGCCCGCGGAGCGAGCAGGAGGTACGGCGGACGGTGGGCGGCTACCACGAGCACGGACTGCCGCTGGACGCCGTGCACCTGGGCGTCGAGCACTTCGACGCGCACCGGACGTTCACGGTCGACCGGGACCGTTTCCCGAAGCTGCCGGTGCTCGCGGAGGAGCTGCGCCGGGACGGGATCCGGCTGGTGTCGGTCGTGGAACCGGCCGTCAGGGCCGAACCCGGCACCTCCGTGTACGACGGCGGAACCGCCGAGGACGCCTTCGTGCGGGACTCCTCCGGAGAGGTGGTGCGCGGTGTGGTCCGCTCGGGCGAGGCGGTCTATCCGGACTTCACGCGCGCGCGTACCCGCCGGTGGTGGGGCGGGCTCTACGAGGAGCGGCTCTCGCAGGGGTTCGCCGGTTTCTGGCACGACCTGGACGAACCCGTGTCCCTCACCGCGTTCGGCGAGTCCACGCTGCCCCGTTCGGCGCGGCACGACCTGGAGGGCCGTGGCGGCGACCATCGGGAGGCGCACAACGTGTACGCCCTCGCCATGGCCCGGGCCGCCCACGAGGGGCTGAGCGAGCTGGCGCCCCGGGAGCGGCCGTTCCTGTTCTCGCGTTCCGGGTGGGCCGGAACGCAGCGCTACGGAGGGGCCTGGTCCGGGGAGGTGGCCACGGGCTGGCCCGGTCTGCGGGCGTCGCTGTCGCTGGTACTGGGCCTGGGGCTGTGCGGAGTGCCGTACTCGGGGCCCGACGTGGGCGGCTCCGACGGGAACCCCTCCCCCGAGCTGTATCTCCGGTGGTTCCAGTTGGGCGCGTATCTGCCGCTCTTCCGTACGCACGCGGGTCTGCGGGCCGGGCACGGGGAGCCCTGGGAGTTCGGTGACGAGGTTCTGGAGCACGCGCGCGTGGCGCTCGTCGAGCGCCGGCGGCTGCTGCCGTACTTCATGACGCTGGCGCATCTGGCCCGGCGTACGGGTGCGCCGTATGTGCGGCCGTTGTGGTGGGGCGTTCCGGAGGACAGGTCGTTGCGGGACTGCGAGGACGCCTTCCTGCTCGGTGACTGTCTCCTGGTGGCTCCGGTCCTCGATCCGGGGACGGACCGGCGTGCCGTGCGGCTGCCGCGGGGCCGCTGGTACGACGTGGAGACGGAGAGGGTGTACGAGGGGCCCGCCCAGGTGCTGGTCGACGCCCCTCTGTCGCGGATCCCGGTACTGGTCCGCGCGGGCGCCGTGCTGCCCGTACGCGGGGACGACGGCTCGCTGGAGCTGGAGGTGTGGGCGCCCGCCCACGGACGGACCGGGGGCGGGCTGGTGGTCACCGACTCCGGGGACGGCTGGGAGGAGCCGGAGATCGAGCGCTATGTGACGCGCCGGCAGGGGGCGCGTGTGGTCGTGGAGCGGGAGACGGAGGACGGCTCGGCCGAGCCGTCCCTTCCCGTACGGGTGCGAGGACTGGGGACCCGGTGAACGGGCTCTGAGGGTCCGGGGGGACTCTCAGACGTACCGGCCCTCGAACCAGGCCCGGGCCGCCATGGTGTGCAGCGGGAAGGCGAGTTCGGTCGACCTGCGCAGCAGGTGCCAGCCCTCGGTCTCGTCCGTCGCGACGGAGGGCGGCAGGTCGTCGGCGGGACGTTCCGGGAGGGCTCCGAAGAGCAGCAGGTGCCCGTCGGGCGAGCTCAGCGCGTCGACGAGGCGTACGTCGCGGCTCGCCGCGACGATGCCCGTTTCCTCCTTGAGCTCACGGACGACGGCCTGCCGCCAGTCCTCCCGGTGGTCGATGAACCCTCCGGGCAGAGCGACGCCCCCGCGCGCGGGGGCGATCGTTCTGGTGATGACGACCAGGGCCGCCCCCTTCGTGTCGTACACGGGCTGCAGGGCCACCGCGACCGGCAACGGGTTGCGGTAGGCCACACCGCCGCAGGAGGCGCAGGTACGGGGCCAGCCGGAGACGCCTTCTCCGTAGGGTGCGCCGCAGCTCGAACAGTGGGTGCCCGGCGCGGAGTTGGCGGACGAGATATGGGATGGAGACACGCCCGGGACTGTATCCGATGATCAGAAGGTTGTTTTGGCTGGCCGCCTCAGTAGGACGTGACCAGGGACTTGGCCGACACCGGGAAGTCGAAGTAGGTGTCGGGATACGCCTCGGGCTTGAAGGTGAAGTGCCACCACTCCTCGGCGAGGTTCACGAAGCCGAGGCCTTCGAGGGTGTCCTTCAGGAGGAGCCTGTTGGCGCGCTGCTCCCCCTGGATGCGCGGGTCGAGTGTGTGCGACAGGGTGTCGAAGCAGTCGTAGCCCGTGCCCATGTCCACCGAGTTGTCCGGGAAGCGTTCGCCCTGCGGTGCGAAGCAGGGCACGAGGGGTTCTCCGGGGACGTAGGGCCGGGTCGGCTTCGCCGGGAGCTTCACGATCGTGAGGTCCATGGTCGAGCCGCGGCTGTGGCCGGACTTCTCGGCGATGTAACCGTCCTCGAACAGCCGGGTCTTGTCGACGTTCGGATAGAACTCGTCCTTCATGCGCTGGTCGTCGAGGTCCTTGGCCCAGCGGACGAAGTGGTCGACGGCTCGCTGGGGCCGGTAGCAGTCGTACACCTTCAGCGAGTAGCCCTGGGGCAGGAGTTGCCGCTGGGCCTTGTGGAGGGCTTCGGCGGCGGGCCTGGTGAGGATGCACAGCGGTTCGCGGTAGCCGTCGATGCGCTCGCCCACGAAGTTGTGCGGGGTGAAGTAGCGCATCTCCTGGAGGATCGTGCGGTCCACGGACCGGAGGGCCACGAAGTCCTTCGGTGCCTTCGGTTCGGATGTCGCGGTGGCGGAGGCGGAGGCGGCGCTGACAGCGAGCAGGGCGGCGAGCGTGGTCACGAGGGCGCGTACCGCTGCGGTGAGTCGGGTCATGACCCATGCGTCTATCAGGCGCGGGTTGCCCGAGGGAAGTGATCGGATACGGTCCGCGCCGGACCGGACGGCCGGAGTGGGCCCCGGAGGGCAGCTGTTCGGGCGGAAGGGCGGAGGAATCGGCGACTCCGGGTGAGGGACGGCCGGAACCACCCCCGTGGGCCCCGGTCGTCCCTACCGATAGTCGGACGCCCGGGAGACCCCCGGCGGTTCTCCGCGGTCGTCCGCGGTTCCCCGGGGTTCTCCGCGCCTGTGGGCGGCGTGCTCCGAGCACACTGCCCAATCGGCTCGGCCCGTGGCAGACTTCTGACGTTCCGTCAGATCCAGTGTCGTGGAGGAACCTTGTCGCGCACTCGTACACCCGTCGTCACCGGCTGGTTCGCCGGCGAGGGAGACGACTTCCGGCTCCTCGGCACGCGCTGCTCGGTCTGCGCGTCCGTGTTCTTCCCCCGGGAAGACGCCTTCTGCCGCAATCCGGGTTGCTCCGGCGGCGAACTGACGGAGGTACCGCTGTCGAGGCGGGGCCGCGTCTGGTCGTACACGGACAGCCGGTACCGGCCGCCGTCACCCTACGTGTCCGATCGGGAACTCGAATGGGAGCCCTACGCGTTGATCGCTGTGGAGCTGGCGGCCGAGCGCCTCGTGGTGCTCGGGCAGACGGTTCCCGGTGTCGCCGTCGCCGATCTGACGGTCGGCATGGAGGTGGAGGTCGTCCCGGGCGTACTGAACGAGGACGCGGAGACGACCTGGACGACCTGGCACTGGCGGCCGACGGGGGTGACGGCATGACGGGTGAGGTGGCGGTGCTCGGCGCGGGCATGCACCCGTGGGGCAAATGGGGGCGGGGATTCGTCGAGTACGGGACGGTCGCGGCGCGCGAGGCGCTGTCCGACGCGGGCCTCGACTGGGGCCAGGTCGGCTCGATCGTCGGCGCGGACACGGTGCGTGGCGGCTACCCGGGGTTCGTGGCCGGGGCGACGTTCGCCAAGGCGCTGGGCTGGCAGGGCGCCCGGGTGGCGAGCGTGTACGCCGCGTGCGCGTCGGGGGCGCAGGCCGTCGACACCGCGCGGGCACAGATACTGGCGGGGCTCGCGGACGTGGTCCTCGTGGTGGGTGCGGACGCGGCACCGAAGGGGTTCTTCCGGCCCGCGGGAGGGGACCGGCACGACGATCCGGACTGGCTGCGCTTTCGTGTCCTGGGCGCGACGAATCCGACCTACTTCGGGCTGTACGCACGCCGGCGGATGGCGGTCCACGGCGACACCCTGGAGGACTTCGCGCAGGTCAAGGTGAAGAACGCGGCCATGGGGGCGCTGAATCCGAACGCGCGCTACCGCAAGCGGGTCACCGCCGAGGAGGTCGCCGCGTCGGCCGTGGTCGCCGATCCGCTGCGGCTGCTCGACATCTGCGCCACCTCGGACGGCGGGGCGGCGCTGGTGCTGTCCAGCATGGAGTTCGCGCGTCGGCACGGGGCCGCGGATCCGGTGCGGATCCGTGCGGTGTCCACGGTGACGCCCCGCTATCCCAACACCGTGCTGGACCTGCCCGACATCGCGACGGACTCGGCGGCCGCGGTGGAGCCCGCGGCCGGGACGTTCCGCGCGTCGATCGCGCGGGCCGCGTACGAGGAGGCGGGGATCGGTCCTGAGGACCTCTCGCTCGCCGAGGTCTACGACCTGTCCACGGCCCTGGAGCTGCAGTGGTACGAGGATCTGGGGCTGTGCGGTGAGGGCGGGGCGGCCAAGCTCCTCGGGGAGGGCGCGACGGCTCCGGGCGGACGCATACCCGTGAACATGAGCGGAGGGCTCTCCTCCTTCGGAGAGGCCGTTCCCGCACAGGCCATCGCCCAGGTCTGCGAGCTCACCTGGCAGTTGCGGGGAGCGGCGGGCGACCGGCAGGTGGCGGGCGCCCGGGTCGGAGTCACCGCGAACCAGGGTCTGTTCGGGCACGGGTCGGCCGTG
Organism: Streptomyces tauricus; assembly: GCF_014650955.1. GTDB lineage: Bacteria > Actinomycetota > Actinomycetes > Streptomycetales > Streptomycetaceae > Streptomyces > Streptomyces tauricus. The sequence continues at coordinate 4,742 of NZ_BMVY01000067.1, read as the reverse complement.
ATCGCCGTCAGATGAGACGGCGTGTCTGTGGCACGTGAGTCCTCCTCGCGCGCTGCCGACGGCCCGCGCCAGGGTGGGCTGTCGGCGGTCCGCGGTCGGCCCGCGTCGTCGGTGCGAACCGTTCTCGCCCGCGACCTTGACGCTCCCACAGTGCCGGTGAACACTTCCGGTGTCAGTCGACGTCGCCGCAATTCGGCGTATTCAGGCACTGCGCCGCGCGGGCCCTCGTCCGCGCCAACGGGCCATCCCCCACCGGCGATCCGACTGCTACGGCACGCTCGTCACGGACGCCGGGCGGGGCGCGGGACCTCCCTGCCCTCGGCTGAAGTAGCCATGGGAACGCACCCTGCACGGTGGACCGGGGCGGATCGCCCCGGGTCTGGGCCTAGGAGCCGCCATGAGCAACGGAGATGTCTTCGTCGGTGAGGTCATCGGCACAGCGATACTCATCCTTTTCGGCGCCGGAGTGGTCGCCGCTGTCGTACTCAACTACTCCAAGGCGAAGGACGCCGGCTGGGCCGTCATCGCCTTCGGCTGGGGCTTCGGTGTACTGGCCGGCGCGTACACCGCCGCGCCGCTGTCCGGCGGGCACCTCAACCCGGCGGTGACGCTCGGCATCGCGATCGACACCGGCGACTGGGACCAGGTCCACCTCTACATCGCCGGGCAGATGGTCGGCGCGTTCCTCGGCGCGGTGCTGTGCTGGCTGGTCTACTTCGCGCAGTTCCAGGCCAACGCCGAGGACGAGATCGCACAACCGACGCTCGGGATCTTCTCCACCTCACCCGAGATCCGCAATCCCGTGGCGAACCTCATCACCGAGATCATCGCGACCATCGGTCTGGTCCTGCCGATCCTGGCCTTCGGGCTCACCGAGGGGCTCGGCCAGTCCGGTACCGCGATCCTGATCGTCGCGTTCCTGGTGGTCGGCATCGGTCTGTCGCTCGGCGGGCCGACGGGCTACGCCATCAACCCGGCCCGCGACCTGGGCCCGCGTATCGCCCACGCCGTCCTGCCGATCCCCAACAAGGGTACGTCGGACTGGAGTTACTCGTGGATCCCGGTGGTGGGGCCGCTGATCGGCGGCGCGCTGTCCGGGGTCGTCTTCAACGCGGCCTTCTAGGCCCTGTCGTCGCGTTCCCGCTGCGGGCCGGACGACGGGCAGCGGGAAGGTGACGAGGTGAGCCACTGCCGCCCTACGCAGCATCCGACGAAGGGGACGTCATGACGGACAAGTTCGTGGCCGCGATCGACCAGGGCACCACGTCGAGCCGCTGCATCGTCTTCAGCCAGGACGGCGCGATCGTCGCCGTCGACCAGCGTGAGCACCGCCAGATCTTTCCCAAGCCCGGCTGGGTGGAGCACGACGCCACCGAGATCTGGTCGAAGGTGCAGGCCGTGGTCGCGGGCGCGATCGCGAAGGCCGGGCTGCGCGCCGACCAGCTCAGCGCGCTGGGCATCACCAACCAGCGGGAGACGACGGTCCTGTGGGACCGCGCCACCGGCAAACCCGTGCACAACGCGATCGTCTGGCAGGACACCCGTACCTCCGCGCTCTGTGCCGAACTCGGCGGCACGGACGGGCAGGACCGTTTCCGCGAACAGACGGGACTGCCGCTGGCCAGCTACTTCTCCGGGCCGAAGGCGGCCTGGCTGCTGGACAACGTGCCGGGGCTGCGGGCCCGCGCCGAGCACGGCGAGATCGCCTTCGGCACGATCGACTCCTGGCTGATCTGGAACCTCACCGGCGGCACGGACGGCGGACGGCACGTCACGGACGTCACCAACGCCGGCCGCACCATGCTGATGAACCTGGAAACGCTCCAGTGGGACCAGTCCATCCTCTCCGCGATGAACGTCCCCGAGGCGATCCTCCCGGAGATCAAGTCCTCCTCCGAGGTGTACGGGACCGCCGTGGGCCAGCTCGCCGGGGTCCCGGTGGCCTCCGCGCTGGGCGACCAGCAGGCGGCGGTGTTCGGGCAGGCCTGTTATGACGTGGGCACGGCCAAGAACACGTACGGCACGGGCAGTTTCCTGCTGCTCAACACCGGGAACCGGCCCGTGCCCTCGAAGAACGGGCTGCTGACCACCATGGGGTACAAGATCGGCACGGAGGCGCCGGTCTACTGCCTGGAAGGGGCCATCGCGATCACCGGTGCGCTGGTGCAGTGGTTCCGCGACCAGCTCGGCATCATCCGTACGGCCGACGAGATCGAGACCCTGGCGACGAGTGTCGAGGACAACGGAGGCGCGTACATCGTGCCCGCGTTCTCGGGTCTGTTCGCGCCGTACTGGCGCTCCGACGCGCGCGGGGTCGTCACGGGGCTGACCCGGTACGTCACGAAGGGGCACCTGGCGCGGGCGGTCCTGGAGGCGACGAGCTGGCAGACGCGTGAGGTCGTGGACGCCATGTACCAGGACTCCGGGGTGCACATCACGACCCTGAAGGTCGACGGCGGCATGACCAAGAACAACCTGCTCATGCAGCACCAGGCGGACGTGCTCGACGTGCCGGTGATCCGCCCGAAGGTCTCCGAGACGACGTGCCTGGGAGCGGCGTACGCGGCCGGTCTCGCGACCGGGGTGTGGAACGACCTCGACGAGCTGAAGACGCACTGGCAGAAGGACGTCGAGTGGACACCGTCCATGGAGGCGTCGGTCCGCGACCGTGAGTACGGAAACTGGCGCAAGGCGGTGGAGAAGAGCTTCGGCTGGCACGACGACGCGAGCTGAGTCCTGTTGGCGTGCTTCGTCGTTTTTCGCGCTCCACGCGTGCGTGGGGCACGAAAAGCGACGGGGCGCGGGCGCCGGTCCGGGGCCGCCGTGTGCTTCAGCCGGTGACGGTGTGCCGGCGTCCGGCCGCGTACGCCATCGCGTGCTGGACGACCTCGATGAGGACTTCCTTGACCGACTCCCGGCCGCGTGCGTCGCACAGGACCACGGGGACCGCGGCGTCCAGGTCGAGGGCCTGCCGGACGTCCTCGACGGGGTAACGGGAAGCGCCCTCGAAGCAGTTGACGCCCACCACGAAGGGGATGGAGCGCCGCTCGAAGTAGTCGACCGCCGCGAAGCAGTCCTCCAGGCGGCGGGTGTCGGCGAGCACGACCGCGCCCAGGGCGCCGGTCGCCAGCTCGTCCCACAGGAACCAGAAGCGGTCCTGGCCGGGGGTGCCGAACAGGTACAGCACGAGGTCCTCGCGCAGCGTGATGCGGCCGAAGTCCATGGCGACCGTGGTGGTGTGCTTGCCCTCCACGCCGCTGGTGTCGTCGACCGGACGGCCCGCCTCCGTCAGCAGTTCCTCGGTGCGCAGCGGCTTGATCTCGCTGACGGCGCCGACCAGGGTGGTCTTGCCGACACCGAAGCCGCCCGCCACGAGGATCTTGAGAGTGACGGGCTCGACCGGGGCCTTGCCGCGTTCAGTGCGCCCGAAGATCATCGATCTCTTCTCTCGCTTCTCGCTCAGGTGGTGTCTCGTTGCCGCTGTGGTGACACTCGGTTCACAGGGCCCGCAGGCCGCTGATCACATCACGCAGAATGCTTTCGTCCGGCAGCTCCGCCGGGGGTACCGGACGGGTCACACGGACCAGTTCGTCCTCGACGAGGTCGCCGATGAGGACGCGTACGACCCCGATGGGGAGGTCGAGTTCGGCGGCCAGTTCGGCGACCGACTGGGGGGCGTCACGGCAGAGTTCGACGATGTCCACGTGTTCCGGGGACAGGGAGTTGTCCGCCTCCGGGTCGGAGGCGTACTCCTCCGTCACGACCACCGCGATCAGGTCGAGGCGGTGCTGGCCGGGGCTGGTGGTGCGGCCCCGTGTCATGGCATACGGACGGACCACCGGTCCGGCCTCGTCGTCGAACCAGTGGGACAGCTCCTGCCCGTCTCCGCTCATGCCAACTCACTACCCGCCCGAGGACAGTTCGGTGCGCGGAGCGGCGGCGAGATGTGCGCCGACGCGCTTCACCAGCAGCGTCATCTCGTACGCGACCTGTCCGACGTCGGAGTCGGCGTCCGAGAGGACGGCGAGGCAGCTGCCGTCACCGGCGGCCGTGACGAACAGGAACGCCTCGTCGAGTTCGACGACCGTCTGGCGGACGCTGCCCGCGTCGAAGTGCCGGCCGACCCCCTTGGCGAGGCTGTGGAATCCGGAGGCGACGGCGGCGAGATGCTCGCTGTCCTCCCTCGTCAGATCGGTCGAGACCCCCGTGGGGAGGCCGTCTCCGGAGAGCACGAGTGCTTTGCGGATGCTGGCGACACGCGCCACCAGGTCGTCGAGGAGCCAGTTGAGCTCTCCCGTCGCCGTGGTGGTCGTGGTGTGGCCGGCGGCCTTCGGTGCGGTCATCGGCCGTCTCCCTTAGTCGTTCCTGGTGCTGTGCCGTCCTGGGCCTCGTCGCCCGCGGCGTTCTCCTCGCGCCCACGCCGCCAGCCGCGCTGGAGCGAGGCCATCCGGTTGCGTACTTCGTCCGCGTCACGCTCCGAGGGGTCCGTCGTACGGGCCGGGTCGCGCGTGGTGCGCAGGTCGGGCCCTTCCTTCAGCTGCGGGGCCAGATTGGCCTGCCGTACCCGGCGGGGCAGGCCGGAAGCAGGGCCTCCGGCCGGTCCGGCGGCGCGGGCGCCGGGCGACGGGGGGCCGGGACGCGTGCCGTCGGGTTCGATCCCGCGTCGCGATCCCCGCTGCGGCAGGGCCGGGGGCTCACCGGCTCCGCCCGCCACGGCTCCCGGGCCGCGCTCGCGGTCCGCC
>NZ_BMVY01000066.1 GCF_014650955.1 Streptomyces tauricus | reverse complement strand
GGCGACGTATCACGACACCATGATCCACCAGCGGTGATCATTTGAAGACACTGCCTAGGGCCGCCACCACCCTGGGCGCCGAGGGCCCGGACCAGCTGGCCGCCGTACACGCGTCGGCCGGGATCAGCCAGTGCGGATGAGAGTGCGGGTGCGGGGCTGGCCGGGCGGTGCGGACGGCCGGGTGGGGCACCCTGCGACGCGGAGAAACCCCGTCGGGGGCCTCGTCGTCGCCCGGGGCCGCGGGGAGAGGCTCCGGTGGGAGCTCAGGTATGCGGCGGATACCGCTACTTAGCCACCCGATGCTGCGCCCGGCGGTCTGCCGTGCGCCGCCGGGCCGCGTCGGCACCGTCCTGGAGGCGGGGGAGAGGCGCGCGCATGGATGCCATGGAGCAGGCCCGGTGCCGGACACGGGTCAGCCCGCCACGGAGCGCGGACCGGTTGCTGCTGCTCGACACCGCCGGGCTCGGACGGTGACGTGGGCTGCGGTGCAGGGGTGAGCGATGAGGCTCAGAGGCCGGCCGGTGTACCGCAGGCGTCCATTGGTGTCGTACCTGCCGAGCAACCGTGAGTGCGGAGCCGTCAGCAGGCCGGTGACCGCACCGACGGCAGCCTCAGTCGTCTCCCGCACCTACTGGTGACGAGACAGTATTCGGCAGGGTCCCCTTGCCTGTCTTCTAGGCTGGCGCCATGGACGACGGGCTCGCTCACGAGGAAAGCGCCTTTATCAACTTTCGACGCTACGTCCCCGATCCGAAGCACGGGTTTCGGTGGGTTGACATCAAGCGGCTCGGCTTCTCTGAGGAGTCGGTGGACGATAGAGGGCTGCTTGCCGCGCTGATTGGGCATGAGCAGTTCCGGGACGACTATGCAGGTGGTGGAGTGCTGCCGGACGGGCCCCGGCACGGTCCGTATTGGCTGCGGTTGATCACTCCCGACCTGTACGTGTCCATCAGCCAGGAGAAGGCCGTGCAGAACCTTCGGGAGTGGGTGGATCCGCTCGGGGACGTTCCCGCCGAGCTGGAGGCAGATCTGCAGCGGGAGGTGTTCGCCCGCCTGGCCGCAGCCGATGCGATCTACTACCTCCGCGAGCTCGGTGATGAGGCGATTCATGACTGGGGCCGCGTGCACGACTACTTCCACGAGTTCGTGCTTATCGACCGCTCGGCTGGGCGGGTCACGCTTATCGTCGCCGCAGACGACTGAGGCAACCACTGCGGTGGCTGACATCAGTAGCGGAGCCACAACCCAATCGCCGCAAGAGTGACCGTACCGTGGATGACGCAGGCCCTCTTGTCCGTACCGAGCCGCCACGGCTCTGGAGCCCTTGTGAGCGCGTTGAAGCAACGCTCAACCTCGTTCCTCCCGAAGCGGGTCGGAAGATCTCGCCACGGCAGGCCAGTGCGCCGTAGGAACAGAATCCCGTTGATCACGAACCGATGACACTGTCAACGTCCGCCTCGCCCAACGCTCTTGGGCAGCCTTGGTTCGAGTCGAGCCCATGCGCTATCAGAAAGATCACCCCGCCCCACACCGGACAGAACGACCAGCCGACAGGCCGGTTTCTGACCCATCGAACAGGCCCTAGGTGTCAGGTTGTTGGTGCAGGTCGAGGTAGCAGCGCAGGCGTACGCCGGGCTCGCCGGGTTCCCTCGTGGTGCGGTCCGCGAGTGCGATGGCGCAGTGGGCGGCGAGCAGGTGCTGGAGGGTGAAGGCGGTGGCGTCGTCGGCGGCCGCGATGTCCACCACAGCCAGGCCGGGGCGGGCCACGTGTGCATCGTTGATCGTTTTCATGCCCGGTACGACGTGCCAGCCGCGATGCGGGGTTCTGCTGGCCGGGCGGGTTCACCCGACCGGGTTGGGCCGCCCGCCGGTGCCCGCCGCCTGCCGTGGGCGCGCACCGGCGGGGCCGGTCCGAGAACGTGCCTACGGTGCGCTCTGGTAGTCGACGGTCTCCTGCCCGCAGCCAGCGGCGAGTTCGGCGAGCGCGGCTCGCTCGCGGTCGTCGACGGTCAGCTGCCAGCGGAGCTTGGTCGCCACCCAGTCGGTGGCGTAGGGACAGCGGGCATCGGCGAGCGGGGGCTGCCAGTCGGCGGGGTCCTGGTCACTCTTGGAGCGGTTGCTGCGGGCGGTGACGGCGACCAGACTGCGGTCGGCGTCCAGGTCGTTGGCGTAGGCCTCGCGCCGGGCCGGCGTCCAGGCGTGGGCGCCGGAGTCCCAGGCCTCAGCCAAGGGCACCATGTGATCAATATCCAGGCCGCCCGGCGCGGTCAACGTGACGCCGTCGTAGTACGAATACCACTCACCTCCCACGACTTTGCAGCCCGCTTCGATGGTCGGTTCGACCCGGGATTCGGCGATGAGTACCTCGGCGCGGGTGTTGCAGGAGTCGCGGTCGGCGTCGACCCAGTGCTTGAAGCTGGTGCGCTGGTAGCCGTTGCGGGACTCGGCTGCGGGCGGCAGCAGTTCGATGGCTGCAGCCAGCGGCAGTGGCTCAGCCTGCGCCTCGTGCGCCGAGGCGGGTGCCGCGGAGAAAGGCAGGACAAGGAGGGCGGCAGCGGCGGCCGCAATCTTCGAGAACATGCTCCATTGCTAGCGGCGTACGGCAGCGGCCTGCCCGAACTCCCGCCGTATGTCACTCGAGGGAGGGCAATGGTCGTACCGCACGCCGCCATCGCGCTTCACCTACCTTGTAGACGGCGGCGCCCCGGATGTTGGTCGCTGGGGACGCATCGTGCTGTTCGCTGGCAGGAGGGACAGGCGGGTTCGCGTTCAACGGACAGGAGGCGAAGCGACACGATGTCAATGAAACAACATAGTGTTGTTTCATTGGCTAAATGGGGTAGGGTGGCGTCATGGCACGCGATGTTCGTGAGCAGGCCCGGGATCGCTTGTCCGCGCTCGGTGAGCCGTCCGTGGATGACGCGTCGGCGGCACACGCTTTGCAGCGTGATGTCCTGCTCGTGGCGCGGCTGCTGGCGGCTGCTGCGGACGATCGGCATGACGGCGGGCAGGAACCGGCGGTCACCACGGATGAAATCGGTGCTGCCCTGGGCCTGTTCCAGGATCTGCGTGAGCAGCTCGACCGGCTTGAGACCCAGGTGGTCATCGAGGCACGGCGTCGGGACATGGAATGGCGGCAGATCGCCCGCCACCAGGGCCTGAACTCCTCCCAGGCGGCCTCGCAGCGCTATCAGCGGTTGATGACGCGGCTCGAAGAGATCCGCCAGGGTGTCCGGTGAACGGTAGGAAGACACGCAGATGACGCACCAGCCCGATGAGTTGTTCTCGGCCGTCGACTCCCTCCTCGCCGCGGTCGACGGCGGCACCGTGCTGCCGGCTCCGGCGGAGCGGGTGCGGCTGCGGGAAGCGGCCGGTCTCACTCAGGCGGCCATCGCTCAGGCGCTGGGTGTGCGCGTCCCGAGTATCACCGCGTGGGAGGCGGGCCGGGCGGAACCGAAAGGGGAGCGTCTGGAGGCCTACCGCAGGCTGCTGGAGGGCCTCGCCCACCGCTACCCGACACCCGCCCCGCCCCTCGGGACCGAGCCTCCGGCTCAACCATCCTCCGCGCAAGCTGCACCCACGCGTTCCGGGCCGGGGGACACGCGTCCGCAGACCGTGCCGGTGACCACGAAGCCGGGCGCCGTGCCGCGCTTCGGCCGGGCTGCCCGCCCGGCGAGCAGCGGGACACCGTCCCTCCGGCGGCCGACCGCGAAGACGGCCGGGTCCGCCTCGGCCGAGGCTGTTGACGACCCGCGCTTTGCCAACGGCCCGATCGCGGTCATCGACATCGACGACGGCCAGGTGCTGGCGTACTGCGTGGGCGGTGTGGTGCTGGACGTGCCCGCCAAGTCGATCCCCTCCCTGGTCGACTGGGCCCTTACCCAGGCGCAGTTGGGGCAGCCGAAGCTGTCCGGTCCGGGCAAGCCGGCCGATCCGCTGCTCGTTCTGACCGAGGCCGCGCTGGAGCGCTACGGCCTGCCGGTCGCCCTCACCGACGAGGAGCGCCTCGCCGGACGGCTGCCGGAGGGCCACAAGGTCATCAAGCAGCTGGCGCGTGCGGAGTGGAAGCTGACCAAGCGCGGCCTCGGGCCGTGGGCGCGGATCTACCGGCCCGCGCAGGACTCGGGGCGCTCCTGCGTGCAGCTGTGCATCCCCTCCTGGCAGGCCCTCGACACCCGCCACTGGGGCCAGGCCGACCGGCTCCCGCCCGCCGAGCTCGCCCAACTGCTGGGCACCTACGCGACCCGGGTGATGACACCGCGCGGCTCCACCGCCGTGACCGGTCTGGAGCTGATGACCGCCCTGCACCCGCCGACCCGCGCTTCCGCGCCCGACGCCGACGGCAAACGGCACTCCGAACACAATCCCGGCAGCCTGGGGAAGGACCCCGTGGAGTGCGCCCCTTGCGAGGCTCCTGACGGACACCCCGTCCTCAAGGATCTGCCGCGTTTCCATGTGCGCGGCCCCGGCGAGAAGCTGTTCGAGGAGGCGTACGACTGGGCGCGGCCGCTCACCGACGCCGAATGCATGAAGCGGCACCTGGTCGGCATCGACGTGAACATGGCGTTCGCCGCCGGCGCTAACGGCCTGACCGTCGGCCTCGGTGCGCCGACCCACGTCACGCAGCCGGTGTTCGACCCGAAACTGCCCGGCTCCTGGCTCGTCGACCTCTCCCACGCCGACCTGTCCCGGGTGAAGGTCGGCAAGGACAAGTGGGCGGACCTGGAGGCCAGTTTGCTGCCCAGCCCGTTCACGCCGAAGGGCGAGCACCCGACGGGCCCTGCCTGGTACGCGACTCCCACCGTCGCCTACGCGGTGGAACTCGGCTACGACGTCGCGCCCATCGAGGCATACGTCCGGTACGACAACGGCCGCTACCTGGACGCCTGGTACAACCGGCTGCGCGACGCCTACCTCGCCACGATGGCCGACCTGGGCGTCCCCGCGGACGTGCCACCGGAAGAGTTCCTGGCGGCGATGGACGGCTACCGGCAGCGCGACCCGCACCTCACGATCGTGGTGTCCGCGATCAAAGCCACGGTCAAGGGCGGCCTGGGCAAGCTGCGCGAACGCCCGCGCGGTGAGGGCTGGAAGCCCGGTCAGCCGTGGCGGGCCCTGGCCCGCCCGACGTGGCGCCCCGACATCCGCGCCGCGGTCATTGCCCGCACCCGCACCAACATGCACCGAAAGATCGTCAAGCACGCCGCCTTCACCGGCCAGTACCCGGTCGCGATCCTCTCCGACTGCGCCGTCTACGCGGCCGACGGCGAAAGCCCCCTGAACTTCTTGCCCTACCGCGAGGGCAAACCGCTGCCCGGCGGCTTCAAACTCGGCGTGAACCCAGGCCTGGTCAAACACGAGGGCACCCAGAGCGTGCTGTGGGGCGAAGGCGTCCGCGAACAGTTCGATGCCCCCGAACTCAACCTCGCCCGGTACATCAAGGACGGCACCGTCACCGACGCCGACAGCGGAGAGTAGGAGAAGGCGACGATGAGCCTGATCGGGGACGGCCTGGACGCCGCGGTGCAAAAAGCGTTCACCCGCCCGGCGCCCAAGACCGCGGGCCCGCAGATGCGGTACCTGGTCAAGCAACTGGGCGGCACCAAGGCCGCCGCGCAAATGCTGCGGGTCTCCCAGCGCACCGTCGAGCGGTACGTGAAGGACCAGATCAAAAAGCCCCGCCCTGGCCTCGCCGCGCGCTTGGAGCGCGAGGTGAAGAAGCGCTGGCAGCCGCAGATCCGCGCCAGGGCCCGGCAGAAAGCGGCGTCCACGGGCGGCATCGTCATCGACACCCGCGCACGCCTCGGCTACACCGCGCCGATCGGGTCCACGGACCAGGACCGTATCCGGCACCTGACCGTCGCCCTGCCCCCCGTCCACGCCGCCCGCCTCTTCGACGCCCAGGAAGCCGGCGAGAGCGACGACCGCCTGCGGGAGATCGCGGCCGAAGCCCTCAAAGAGGTGTACTTCCAGGACGGCGGACGCCGTGCCGGCAGCCTGGAAGAAGTCCGGTTCACGGACATCGAGCACCTCGAGTTCGACCTGTAGGTCCCCCAATAGCAAGGGCCCAACCACTTTCTAGGTTCGAGCTCTTGCTACTGTTCCTGGCTTTGCCGAGCGTTCTCTGACACAGGATTGTCGGACTCCGCTCATATGCTGCGGCCCGTTGAGTCGGAACGTTGACAAGCCGATCAGCCTTTGGGCCCGGGCCAGTTGGCCCGGGCCCGCTCACGTATCCGCAAAGGACCCGACGCTCACGCAAGCAATGTTGTATCCGACTCGGCACGCGCGGCCGGCACTACGGGGTCCGGCAGTGCTTCGGTGAGCGCTTGGTCGACGAAGTCCCGCACGAGCGCGAAGGTGTCGGGCACCGGGACGTCCTTTGTCCACGTCTGGCTGTGCCACAAGCACTTCAGCTCGAAGAGGTGTGCGCCGTGGGCAAGTTCCACATACGTAACCCACATCTGGCGCCGGCATCGGCGACTGCGGTGATGGTGGTACTCGGTCGCCTCCAGGTGTTTCTGGGCGATAGCTACGTAGTACCGGCCGGGCAGGGTCCGCCGTTCCAGGCAGCCGCGGCACTCCAACAGATGCAGCACGGCCCCCTCTTTGCCTTCAAGGAAGCTGTGCGGAGAGCTCTTGCCCTCGAAAGTGTTGCAGCTGCCGCATAGAGGCCCGCGCAGAAAGCCGTGATCATGGCAGTGATCCCAAACCGATGCCCGGGTCTCAGCGCACAGGCGGCACAGGTAGCTGTCGGCGCGGATTCCTCGGACACGGGGCGAGTCGTACAGCACCCCGCGCAGGTGACCGGTGTACCGCTGGAAGGCGGCTCCCGAGCATGGCGGGCACAGGGTGACGTAGCCGACCGTGCTCGGCGTACGCCAGCTACCCCAGCGCGGGCCTTGGCCTCCGCAGCCCTTGCAGATCCGCGCGCCAGCGACCAGGTCCTCTTGCACCTGCTCCCAGCGGTCCAGGAGTTCGGCGTAAGCCCTCGGCAGGAACATGCTGCCGCCGGAGAAGGTCATCAGCTCCAGCGGCCGGGTGTTGGCGATGTTCTCCCGCAGCCGGATTCCGGTGCGCGCCCCGACGAATTCGTTCCAGGTCAGCTCGCCGGGCAGCCCGCTGACGCCGATGCGCTTCCAGCTGTCGTTCCACTCTTCGTAGGAACGTCCTTCCTGGTGCTTTCGGCGGGCTTGCCAGAACATCCAGGACGCGATCGACTGTCGCCAGTCGGCCCGGCCCCAGTCTTCTGAGTCTCTTTCGTCGTGGTCGCGGTAGGCGGGCAGCCGCACCTCCACGACGTCGTCGACGTCCAGGCGGAAGTCCGCGAACGCCTGAGCGGCGCGGCGGATGTCGCGTTCGTCGTACGTCCACTTCGACTTGTTCTTGTAGCACCGCAGTGCGATGTCGCCGATGACGACATGGTTGTGACGGCGCAGGTTCACCATGTTCATGAGGTCATCCAAGTCCAGCGGGACGGCTGAGCCGGCGGAGATCTCCGTGAAGTAGGTGAGGGCAAGTTTGGGGCTGATCTGGGCCATGGCCGGATGATGGCAGCGGGGTCTGACAACATCCGCCCCAAATGAGAATGCACGCACGGTTTTTCGCACGATTGTCCGACATTGGGTCTCCTCTGTCGGAGAGACGGTAGTACCCGCTGATCTGCTTTCTCACGCTCCGCAGTAGGCGTCGACAGGTGAGCGGATCAGTCGACTCGCCACCCGACGCCAGCAGCACACGAACGAGACCTACCAACAGGCTCGTAATCTGCTTCGCTCTGGACGGCCGCCCATCCCGATCCAGCCGCTCTACGCGCCCGCGGCTGGACCGTCCACCCCTGCGGACAGGGGCACCTACCCGCCCGCCGTGCGCGACGCCCTGCACCGAACCCGCTCCGCCTTGAGGCAGTTCCCCGACTTGATCGCCGCCCGCGGCGCCGACCTCGTCACCATCGACGCCAAAGACCGCATGCCCAGCACCTACACCGACCGCTACCCGGACGCTGCCATGTCCGTCGTTATCGGCGACCCGGTCCCCTGCACCGCCGTCGCCGTCAACATCACCCAGCTCCAGGCCGCCCGCTTCGACGGAGCGAAACTCATGGGCCCCGTGGACGCCGCCGCCATGGCCCGCGTCGACCAGGCCCTGCGAGCGGTCCTGGACCTGTAGCTGCTTGTGTCGAGCTACGTGGGCTCGGACGCGCTGCTTGATGGGTCAAATGTTCCAGGTGGTTGCCAGACATCGGTACGGGGGAGCGATAAGTGTCGTGTGCCCGCATTCCCCCGAAAATCTAGGCGGGGCAAGTACGAGAGTGCCGTTCTCCCTTGATGTGCGTTCTGCGCTCTTCATGGAGAAATGACGGGCACTGCCCAGTAATAAAGTTCAGGATTCGCGCGCTTGCGGTCATTGCGCCCGGCCCGCACGTCACACTTGATGCTCTTGTTTATTTTCTCTCCCCAGCAAGTTGAGGTGAAGGAGGAGTCAGGAGACGGCATGAATTCGAATAGCTGAGAGGGGGCGGCAGGGTAGCCATCGGTGCGGAAGAGGGGGCTCTTCAGCGTGCGCACTTTATTCTCCCCAGAGTCGATGTAGGAAACTTTGAGATCCCAGCGGCATTGCCGATTGGCCGCCATTACATCCAAATTTGCGGCCCATGAGGCTTGCCCATTACCCAGCTCGACGAACTTATTGGAAAAATATGGGTGGCTCTTCCTTCCCTTGATTTCCATTAGGGGTGCATCTGCCCCGATGTTCACCAAGTCAACCGTGACCCCGTCAACCATTCCACCGCCCTGCGGAGGCAGGTGAACAACGGCTGAGACGGTGGTCTGCGAGCATTTCAATTTCGTCACGTTTATGTCGCGGATAGTCACAGATCCCGAACGTGAACTTTGCAGCGTCAATTGAAGAGGGTGCAGCATCCTATCCACCGGATCATCTCCGATGAATCCCCCCGATAGCATGACAGAAGGCTTCTCGTGAAAGGAAGTGAGGAGCTTCCTGATGAAGGTTTCGGACGCCCGCTGATCTGTTAGGTCGGTCTTTCCCAGGCGCGCCAGCTCCTCTTGCTCTTTTTGCGTGAAGGGTTCTTCGAATAGAAGGACAGCGCCTGCGGAGGTGAGGATATCTTGCACCTTGGTGCGCGTAGCCACAGTCATGGTGAAGGGAGGCTTCTTGGCGTTCAAAGCGTCATTTGCGGCTTCCTCTGCAGAAGCGTTCGCGTTCATGGTGAGCAGGTTGAAACCGAACTGAAAATAACTTGCAGTCAGGGCGATTGCGAAGCATAAAGCCAGGCCTAAAAGAATTACTTTCCAGCGATTTCTTCTGTCGGCTCCCTTGAATCCGGGAATTCTGCTGTCGATCAGCTCGACTATGGGTGAGGCGCTGGGAGTCGAAGGTTCTTGTGTATTTAGGGGCTCTTGTTCAGGCGTCGCTGAATCCGATTCTCGTGATACATCTGCCGCGGAGGTCTGCTGCGCAGGCTGACCTTCTCCGGACGCTGCTTGTGCTGATGGAACATCCTGCGACATTTCGGGCGTGTCTTCGTTTCCCGACATTATTTCCCCCTGGATGCAATTCGACTATTTCCGTGAGCGTTGGGGCAACAGTCCTGCCTGCGCGCTCCGTATTCCGTATCCACCGCATCGTAGGCGCGTTGGCGGGGGCATCGGAACACAGTGAGCGTCGCGCATCGCGAAGTGACCGAAGACGCGGATGCCCGAGGTTGGGCAGCGACAAGGCCGCGAACGTTGTCGGAAAGACAGCTACCGCCGTCGACTTGGGCTACTCAGCAGGAGGCTATGTCGGAGGGGCCGCGATCGGCGGATGGGACTGGAGCTGACCATCTGCGAACAAGAAGGGGCGCAAGCGTGGAGAACCTCAACCTAGCCGCTGGAGGCAGCAGCTTCTGGCCTACCGGCGTCGTGATGCTCGTCGTCATCACCGTCATCGTGGTGCTGATCGGTATCTGGCGAAGCCACAACGCCAAAAAGGGAACCGGGGGATCAGGAAAGTAGCAATAGAGATGGTCCCAAGCTGCAACAGGGCTCTGCTCAGTAGGTGACAACACTGTTCCCCGCACCCAACAACGGGTGCGGGGAACAGTGTTGTCGCAGAAGAGAGCGTCTCCCCGGACAGGCCCGGCCTCTCGGGGCCGGTGGAGGACGCCAACGTACAAGGGAGAGACCGGGGATGATGAGCGCCCACAGGCACCCGCCGTACCCTGACCGCACCGCCGACCGGCGAACCGCGAGTCCCATGCCGGTAGGGCTGGCTGGCCGGGCAGGTCGCCGCAGTTTCCTGCCGCCGGCGCTTGCGATCCCACTGCCGTGCCCACTTCCGTGCCCGGCCCGGGCGCTGATCGCATTTGCCCAGCCCACCACGGCTTTTGGGGGCGGCGGCGCGTCGTCACAACCCTCTTCTCTCCTCCACTCACTGACCAAGCCCTGGGAAATAGGTGGGGGTGGGGTGTCAGGGGTGGAGGCGATCATCGGGTTCAGGGCGCACCTGGTGCCCTCTGCGGCCGGGCGGGGCCGGCGCCCGACCGGTGGCCGGTCGCGACGAACGGGAGGGCGGGGCTGATGGCGAAGCGCAAGACGAACGAGGCGGGATCGTCGACCGGACTGCGCACAGATGTGCTGCGCGCGCTCGGGGTGCTCAAGGCCGCGACGGCCGATCAGATCCAGCGGTTGTCCTCACCGCACCTGACCTACCGGCACACCACGAAGAAGACGGCGGCTGTGCGGAAGGAGGCGCGCACCGCCTCCCATCGCGGTGCGCTCAACGACCTGCGCCGGCACGGCTTGTCCGTCGACGGTGGCCGCACCCGTGGGAGAGAGGAGGTGCGCCTGCTCACCAAGGACGGACTGGCCGCAGCCGGAGTCGAGTTGGACCGGGGGCCGGAGGAGATGGGCGGCATGCCCAAGAGTGCGGGCCGCTCGGGTGCCTCGCACGCGATGACGGTCAACGAGGCGGTGATCGCGATGATCCGCCCGAAGCCCGACCTGGACCTGGTGGCCGGTGAGCCGGCCGAAGCCATAGCGGCCGCCCAGGCCGTCGTGGAAGCGCCCAACGGGATCGGCACCATCACCTCCTACGCTACCGAGGTCGCTCTCCCGGCGACCGGCACCTGGAAGAACCCCGGCGTGGGATGCGCGTGGGCCGACATCGTCCTCACCGCTCCGGAGGCCGGGCTGCCGCTGTTGTTCATCGAGGCCGACAACTGCACCGAGGAGGCGCCGATCATCGCGGCGAAGTTCGACAAGTAGATGCGCCACTTCCACCGCACGGTGAAGGACACCGATGGCCAGGACAAGCCGATGTGGCGCACCCGCTGGTCCGCGCCCGAGCCCCGGTGGGGCGATGCGCCGCACCCACCGGTCCTGCTCGTCTTCCACCAGGTCGGCAAGCGGTCCGCGCTGAAGCAGATGGAGCGGGTCGCCGAACTCACCCGCGAGCACTGGCAGGGCCAGTGGGCCGAAGGCGGGTTCCGCATCTACAACGGGAAGATGCCGATCGTGGCGACCACACTGGAACTGCTGCGCGAACACGGCCCGGCCGGGCCCGCGTTCCGGCGCTTCGGCCGCGACGTCGACCAGAACCTCTGGGACGCGATCGGCAACCCTCGCCGCGACGCCGCCCTCGCCCGCCGCGCCGAAGAACGGCGGCTTCGCCTGGCGCGGGAAGCCGCCGAACGGGAGGCGCAGCGACCGGTGTGCGGGGACTGCGGGACCAAGTTCACCGACGACCGCTGGCACGCCAGCACCAGGATCGACTGGGGCTATGGGGACAGCCACCCGCACCTGTGCGACGACTGCAAGGCGCGCGTGCTCGAGGCGGAGCGGCAGGTGGAACAGGTTGAACGTGAGCGCCAGGAGCAGGAACGCCAGGAGGTGGAAGAGGCACAGGACTCGAAGGCCGGCCGCTGGCTCGGACGCTGGCGTAGCTGATCCCGGCACACCACCCCGGCAGCGCGGGGGCTTGCCCAGGTGGTCCTGGGCAAGCCCCGTTGTCGGTGGCGGCTGCGAGGCTGGACGGCATGGACAGCGACGATGAGCAGCTGCTGCGCGGCCGGATCTACGGAGCCGACCACGACCACCCAGGCCCGAAGCCGGGACGCAGCTACGCCGAACTCGTGGGCGGACCACTGGACGGACTGCTGCTCGACACCACCGGCTGGAGGCCGGAGGAGATCGACGACGGCGTCTCCCTCGCCATGGCCCCGGCGGCCGGGCGCTGTACGACCCGCGCCCCGGCGACCCGGCCCGCTGGGACTGGGGTGGCGACAGCCCCTGACAGCCAGCCACTCGGTCGGGTGAAGACACCGCCGCGGCGGAACCCTCCCTGGCCGACCGGGCGTAGTGCCGTACATGGACCCGATCAGGGATGCGAGCTCACACACACGACCTTGAGGTGGGCATCACACCGTTGAGGCAACGTCGTGGTGGGTGGGCATCACCACCTTCTGCCGTGCTGGCTCCTCCATTTGGTGAGCGCGGCGAGGGCCTTCTGGGCGCGGGGGAGTTGTCCTTCGAAGGCGCCGGCGCGTAGGAGCGGCCAGGTGTCGGTGAGTTCCTCCTTGATGACGGTAGCGAGGCCGCTGTCGTCGTAGCCCCATGCGGAGTTGAGGAAGAACTCACCGGCCCAGGGGTAAGCGAAGAATTCGCTGTCGGTGTCCATGGCGACCATGGAGGCCAGGAACTCGAACCGGGTGCAGGCTTCGCTGTAAGCGGTGTCGCTGGGCTCGATGAGCCGGAAGGGCTCGCGCAGGGTCGTCTTCAGCCAGTTGCTCTGAGGGTAGAGAAACCTGCCCCCGTTTGAGGATGGGTGCATGTCGTGCATGCCATCGGCGATGAGGATGTGGTTGGGGTTGAGGCACCAAGCTGGCCCCAGGCGGGGGTGGCCGGAGTTCGGCAGTGCCCACTCCGGGTGGTAGAGGATGGTGGCCAGCAGTTCCTCGCGGCGATCGAGAACGGCGGCGACGCCGATCGTCCAGGTGGCCAGGAGCGCCGGAAGGTGGCGCAGCTTCTCCAAGTACTCGTTGAAGGTACCTGGTGAGGTGTCGCGCAGTCGGAGAAGGCGCTCGATGGCACGCCGCCATACGTGGTCGTGGGTGCCATCGTCGTGGAAAACGCCGTTAGACAGCAGGTGCAGCAGGGTGTCGCTATCGGCCCGGTAGCCGCGGACGTTGGATCCGAACGTGTCGGCCCAGGCATCGGACGTGGCATGTACCGGCCTGTGCTCGGGCGTACTGCGGCCTACGATCTGGGAGACGGCCTGGTCGACGAGGTCGAACAGCTCGATGCGGCGCAGAGGGTCGGGCAATGCCCGTTTGAGCTGCACGACGGCGACATCCCGTGTGATGGGAGCGACGGTGAGGCGGTCAAGGGCTTCGACGCGGCGCACAAGGTCGGTGAAGAGCTCATCCGCGCTCTTTCCGTCGATCACCACCGCGTCGTGCTGAGCGGTGAGAGACAGGGCGGCGTCGCTGAACCGGCCATACTGCGACCAGAACAGCGGATACCGGCGAGACCGGGTTCCCTCGATGGCCCGGACGAGCGCCTTGTCCCAGTCGGCAGACCAGCCGCACACGATCAGCCCGTAATCGTCCAGCACCTGTTCCAACAGCTGCTGGAGCTCGGTGGGGTACGTCTCCAACTCATCGACGGTATTGCGCTGCTCCAGGTCGGCGTAGTCGCCGTGCAGCTTGATCACGGTGACCTGGCTGTGAGCGAGCGGCTTGATGCCTTTGATCTGGTCCGGACGACTCACCACCTGCGGTGAGATGCCGACCTCCTGCAGTGCCCGCTCGGTCAGCCGGTCGAAGTTGGTGGTGAGAATTACCCGGATGTTGCCCCGCTTGACCATCTGGGCGATGGCTCGGTGCGCCGCGGTCGGGCCCTTGCTGTCCTCCTGGCCCTCCTCCGGCTCGAAATACTCCGCGAGCATCGCCTGCCGGGAGGCTGGCATCGGCGCTACGGCAGCCAGCAGGGCCGAGTAGCCAAGTGGCTCACTGGTGTTGGCCTCCCACCACTTTTCGGGGTCGGCCATGGCCTCGGTCCGGGCGTCGGGGTTATCGGGGTCACGGGCGACCGCGACCTTCCCCACGATGTCCTGCACCACTCCCCAGCCGGTCTTCACTCCAGAGGCGAACGAGACGCCGGCACCCAGCAGCAGCGCATATACGCCCGGACTCGAATGGACGTTCAATGCCATGGCCATCGGAGGCTCGATCAGTCCTGCGGCCGGGATCGTGACCGGTCCGGTCGCATTGTCGCTTGCCATGTGAATGCCTCTTTCTGCCGATGATTCGCCCGGACGACGAAGACTCATCAGTTCTCACAACAGGGTAGCGAAGTAATCGTCACTATGACGAGAACGAGAATCGTTCGCCTTGTGTGATGTGAACCACAAAGTTCCGTCTTAACTCTGTGTGAACCCTCGTGGTTCACATCAGGATTCACGACCACCGCATGCCGATCACGGACAGCTGCTCCATTCGCTCTGGTGTCAGTGTCGTAGCTCGGCTGCGCTGGTTCCCGATCCATGCCCCGAGCCGATGCTCCCGTTCCTCCTGGTTCTCGTCGACGATCCGTTCGATGTGTTTCCTCGGGACCTGCAGGTGGCCTTCGCGCTCGTAGAACTGCTTGGCGGCCTCGTAGTTCATCGCCCACTTGTCGGACTGCGTGCAGCGCGGCGGCGGCTTCTCGTCCGCGGTCGCGGGCTCGATCCCGAGGACCTGCTCGCACATCCACTGCTGCACAGCGGTGAGCTTGTCGAAGCCGAGCCGCTGAACACGTACCCACCGTCCGAGGTCCTCGCCTTGGCGCACGACGTCCCCCGGCCCGGTCGGCAGCGAGCCGCCTTCGTCCAGGTGCTGCCGGGATAGGTGGAACGCGTGCTGCCACTCCACGGGCCACGTCGAGCACTACGACGCGTCGATCTCCTCCAGCTGCTCGCGTCGGTCGTCGGACAGGGCGCCGACCGATGACTCCACGGGGAGCCCCTCGGCACGCCGCTGCTCGATCTCAGCGGCCCTTCGCGTGGCGGCCCGGACGTTCTTCAGGAAGATCCAGACCTTCGCGGCCTGGTAGGTGGCGTCCAGCGGGGCAAGCGCGGGCCCGCGCTGCGCTTCAACACGGCCCCCGGTTTCCGGACGGACTCGGACGGCACGGTAGAGCCCATGGACCACGACATCCTGCACATGTATACGACCCGCCGTTGAGACCGCATGGTGAGGGGCCCGGCAGAATTCTGCCGGGCCCCTCACCATGCGGTCTCAGGCGATGTTGGCCGTCAGCTAATGGCGTCCACATGCCGTGCCCAGGAGTCGATCCAGGCGGAGTGCTCCGGGCTGCCGGCGACCCGTGGGAAGTCGAAGCCCTCGCCCCCGACGAACTCCAGCGCCTGGTCCTCGCCGCCGTCGACCCGTACATCGACCGCGACGTCCTCGCCGACCAACTGGCCCGCGAGGAACAGCAACGCCGCGTCCTAGCCGCCTTTAGTACTGCAACGGTGCTTGTTCTGAGTGCTGGGCAGTTTTTAGGGGCTGTGTCCGCGTCGTTTGTAGTGGCTGATGCGGGCCTGATATTGGCGTCGTCGGCGCCACGTTGACCACTGCAGAATGTGCTCGATCGGTACTGGCCGGCGGTCGGTGAGGCGGTGGATCAGGCGTCGGATCTCGGCGAGGCTGAGGTGGATGAGCTGGGAGGATCCGTTTCTGCTTTGTCCGTGTCCAGCTGTCGGGCCCGCAGGACGGTCAGGCAGGCGTGGGCGGCCATGGCCAGGGTCATGTGGCGGTGCCAGCCGGGATAGCGGCGGACCTGGTAGTCATCCAGCCCGCACTCCTGCTTCGCGGTCTGGAAGCACTCCTCGACAGCCCAGCGGCTGCCCGCGATGCGGATCAACTCGTCCAGCGTCGTGCCGGCGGGGCAGTAGGCGGTGTAGTAGGAGATCTCCTTGGGCCTGCTCACGCTGCGGCGGGCGAGAACCCAGTGACGGCGGTCCTCGCGGTGCCAGGGCCGCACCTCGACACGGGCCCAGTCGAAGATCCGCCGGCCGTGGGCGCCCTGCCCGCAGGAACGGCGTTTCCACTTCTGCCGCGGCAGGCCGGGAAACAGCTCGTGCACGGGGTGATCGATGGACCAGCGGGTGACGACCGTGTCGTGCCGGGTGGTGGCCATGACGTGGAAGACGTCGGCCTGTTCCAGCTCGAAGCGCCAGCCCTTGCTGTAGCCGTAGGCGGCGTCCGCCGTCACCCAGCCGAACGGGACGCGGTCCGCGATGGCCCGGCGGACCATCGCCTTGGCCATCGCCACCTTCGTCTCGAAACCGACCGCGTCGTCGATGCCGGCCCGGCGGCAGCGGTCCCGGTCGTCCGTCCAGGACGTGGGCAGATACAACCGCCGGTCGATCAACGTGCGCCCTCGACTCGTGGCATAGGCGAGGAAGACGCCGATCTGGCAGTTCTCGGTGCGTCCCGCGGTGCCGGAGTACTGCCGCTGGACGCCGGCCGAACGAATGCCCTTCTTCAGGAAACCGGTGTCATCGACGATCAGGACGGCATCCCGGTCACCGAGGTGTTCCACGACGTAGTCGCGCACGTCGTCCAGGACCTCGTCGGCGTCCCACTCGATCCGGTTCAGCAACCGGTGGATGCGATCGGGGCCCGCGTGTCCGGCCTCCTCCGCCAGCGTCCAGCCGTTCTTGCGCTGCAGCGGCGCAACCAGCCCCCGCATGTAAGCCAGCGCCGACTGACGCGGCTCCTCCCGGTTGAACCTGTGCACGAACCGCCCGTGCAACACGTCCAGTTCACCCGCCCACAACCTGACACCTTCAAGGTCCCCACCCATAACCACACCAACGACCGAGCTGGCCAGCAGTCACGGCAAGCACCGTTGCAGTATTAGAAGCCATCTCATTTGGTGAGTCTGCGGTAGCAGATGAGGGTGCAGGCGATGCTGGTAAAGGCCAGGAAGTGGTCGGCTTTGCGTTCGTAGCGGCGGTGCAGGCGTCGGCATCCGGCGAGCCAGGACATGGTGCGTTCGATGGTCCAACGGTGGCGGCCGAGCCGTTGCGAAGTCTCGATGCCTCTGCGGGCGATGCGGTGCCGGATCCCTCGGCCGGATAACCATCGCCGCAGGTGGTTGTAGTCGTAACCCTTTTCGGCGTGGAGCTTGTGGGGCCTGCGCCGCCGGGGTCCCCGGCGGGATCGGATCGGCGGTAT
>NZ_BMVY01000065.1 GCF_014650955.1 Streptomyces tauricus | reverse complement strand
GGCGACGTATCACGACACCATGATCCACCAGCGGTGATCATTTGAAGACACTGCCTAGGGCCCAACACCCGTCATGGCGTTGGGCCCTCACTCCATAGGTGTCTCCCCCGACGTGACGTCGGGCCGGACCCGGACTGCCGGACCCGGCCCCCAGTTCACGGTGGCCGGCTACGTGACGGGGCGCTTGCCGAACAGGGCCTGGCGCAGCGTCATGGGCTGCTGGCGGAGGTCGGTTCGGCAGCTGGCACAGTGGCGGCCATCAGGTGGGGTGAAGGCGTCGTCGGCGCCGAACGGTCCGGTGATGGGGCGTCCGCACCGTTCACACGGGGGCGGGGCCGGGAGGACCGGCTGGGGGTCCTGCGGTTTGTTGTCCCAGGTAGTCCTGCGGTGTTCGGCTTCTTGGGTTCGGGCGCGCTCGGCTTCTTCCCGCTCGGCTTCCCTGCGGCGGCGGCGTTCCTCGTCACGGCGGTGCCAGGCCTCGATGTCGTCGCCGTTGGTGAGGGCGTCGGTGAGGGTCTGCCACTCGCGGTGGCCGCATCGCCACCACACCATTCCGAGCGGCCCCTCGTCCTGGAGGTAGGGCAGGGTCGTGAACAGCAGCGGGATCGCGTCGCTGTAGTCGCGGTACCCGTCGGCAGGCTCCCCCGACGGGCCGCCCCTGGGCTCCCAGCGGCCGGACCAGAATTCCCGGGTGAGGTCCAGGACGCGGTTCATGCGGTTCTTCAGCGCCTGCTCGCCGGTGCGGATGCCGGGGTTGAACACCACGGCCACCGGTGGGTGCCCCTCGCGGAAGGTGGGCGGGTACAGGGCGCGCCATACGGGGAGTTCGCGGCCCTGGTGGTCCTTGGTCTTCTGGCGGAAGAAACGGCGGTAGCGGTCGAACTTGACCGCCAGCACGTCCGCGGACTCGGTGCAGTTGTCCACCTCGAACAGCAGCACCGGCACTCCCGCCCCCGGCGCGAACAGCACCGCGTCCGTCTGGACGGTGGCACGGTTACGGCCCGCGCTGGGCAGCGCCATCGCCACCTCCGTCGACCACGAACTCACTGACCCCACCCCGGCCGGAGCGGCAGGCGCGGCCGGAAGTCCCGTCCGAGCGGCAGGAATGACGGCGGCGGCTGTCTCCGCAGGCACCGCCCCGGCGGTGGTGCGGCGTACCGGGCGGGTGGGCTCCGGGGCCGTGCGGGTGATGGCGATGACGGTCTCGTTGACGGCCATCGCGTGCGGGGCGCCCGAGCGGGCAGCGCCGCACGCGGTGGAACCCATCTCGCCGGCCGGGCGGCCCAGGACTTCGGCTGCCGCGGTCAAACCGAGCGGGGTCAGTCCCCTCAGCTTGTTCCCGTCCCGCGCACTGCCCGCCGAGACGGTCAGGCCGTGCCGGGACAAGTCCAGCAGGGCGTTACGGAACGCCTTGTTGTCCTTGTGGCCCGGAGCGGTCAGCCGGTGGATCTGATCGGCCGTCGCGACCTTCAACACCCCGAGCGCTGCCAGGACATGCCCGCGCACCGCAGCCGTCGACCCGTACGGATACGCCTTCGAACCACCCACCCCGAACCCGCCCTCCCGCTTTCCTCTTGACCGCGCCTCGTGACCCGGCGACTCCTCGCCGCCGGGTGCGAGCGGACCGGCCGCGCCGGGCCGCAACAGCACACGCGCCGCCCGGACCCTCTGATCACAACGCATCCAGCCTGCCACCTCCCACAGACAACACATCCCCCACCAAACAAGCAGCAACAGGAAAGGAGAGAGAAGAGGGTTGCCGTGGATGGTGGGCGGGGCGCGATAAGGGGTCTGAGCTGCGTGAACTGTGTGCAGCGTACCGACGGTGCCGGTAGGGGAGTTGGTAGGGGGATCAGTAGGAAACCCGGTAGGGGACTTGGAGACGCGCCCAGCCAGTCAGCCGCTACCGGGGGCGGGGTCCGCTGACGTCCCCATGGGGATCGTCCAGGAGAGCGATCCGGGCCGTGACGCGTTTGCCGCCCGGCTCCTGCCGGACTTCGAAACTGTGCGCGAGGGCCTTCACGATCTCCAGGCCGTGCTGCCCGACTCTGCCCGCATCAGCAGCCCGGGGCACCGGCAGGACCGGAGCGCTGTCCCACACCGCCACTTCCACCAGATCCCCGGCGACGCGCAGCTGCATCACCACCGGGCCCGGCGCATACTTGTAGGCGTTGGTGACCAGTTCACTGACGACCAGCCGGGTCACATCCATCGTGCGCGCGGATACCGGCAGGCCGTGCTCCGCAAGGGCCCGGACGAGGAAGCCGGCCGCGCGGTGACGTGCCTCGGCAGCGACGGGCCCGTCACTGTCCAGGACGACCCTCTCCTGGATCGAAGCGTTATCGGGCAGCACACCGTCCTTCCCCTCGGAAGCCGGACCCACCAGTTGCACCATCTGTTCCCCGCTCTCACAGTGCGCGTACCCCGCGCCCTCCCCCGCATGTCCTCTGTCCCCTGGGACGCCGACCGGAGGCGAACGGTTGTACCCCGCGGCACCGGGGCAGGTTCGCAACGCCTTATCGTGTCGGTGCCCCAGCTCCTCAGTGAACGCAGGTGAGGAATCCGTGACAGAGATCCACCGCGAAACTCGACCCGGCCAGCTGTCGGCCGGCCACCACATCACCAGCGGCATCCAGGTGGTCACCCTGCACGGAGAGATCGACCATTCCGCTGCCCACCTGCTCAGCAACGCCCTGACCTTCCCCGACGATGCAACACCGCTGCGGATCGTGGCCGACCTCAACGACGTGACCTTCATGGACTCCAGCGGCATCAACATCCTCATCGCCGCCCACCAGAAGGCGAACAGCACACAGGGATGGCTGCGCATCGCCGGCGCTCAGGAAGCCGTCCAGCGCGTCCTGCAGATCGTCGGCGTCGACGAGCTCATCGACTGCCACCCCACCCTCGAAGAAGCCCTGACGAGCTGACCGCCTCCGGCGGCCCCTCGGGCTGCGGGCTGCGGGCTGCGGGCTGCGGGCAGGAGACGGTCGACTACCAGACCGCGCCGTAGGCACGTTCCCGGACCGCCGGCCCCGGTCGGGTGAAGACGCCCGGCCCGCAGAACCCCGCACCGCGGCCGCCACGTCATGCCGGGCATGAAACCGATCAACGACGCACACGTAGCCCGGCCCGGCCTGGCCGTGGTGGAAATCGCAGCCGCCGACGACCAAACCGCCTTCGCCATCCAGCACCTGCGTGCCGCACACTGCGCCATCGCACCCGAGGACCGGAATCAAGGGAACCCGGCGAACCCGGCGTACGGCTGCGCTGCTTTGTGGACCTGCACCAGGAACCCGACATCTAGACACGCCACAGCCACGAGGCGTCTCGTCAACTCGCTCTGCTGCCCCTCATGGTCAGGTGGAAGGTATCGATCGCGGCACGCATCTGTGAGGCCTGCTCCCACTCCTGGTGGTGGTCGCCGTGGTAGAGGTGGAAGCGCCGGGACACGAGTGTGCCCGCCACCTGAGCGACCTCGTCGGGTGTGGCGTAGACGCGGTGCAGTGCGGTGAGCGGGCCGCGCGGGATCGCGCCGACGGCATCGGGGCGCAGCAGGCTGTGGGCCCAGCCGGTGTCGTCGTGCCATACGAGCCGGATGCCTGCCGGCCCTGCGCAGCGGGAGGCGTCCCAGGTGAAGATCAGGCGCATCGTTGTCTCGCGCCGGTCGTCGCGGTCCACGCGGACGGCGCCGGCCGGGATGCCGCGGCCGGCGAGTTCCTGGTCGACGGCGCGCGCGTAGTCGAGACGGCCTCTGCTGCGGGGAGGTTGAGGATGCCGTTGAGGCAGCGGCCTGGCTGGTGGTGGGTCTGGGCCGGGCTGCAGGGGTGTGCGGTGGTCAGCAGGGTGTCGCGTACGGCCAAGGGGTCGGGGCGCTGTCCGAGGTGGCGTTGCAGGCTGAGGAGGAGGGCTGCGGTGCCGGTGACGAGGGTGGCCGCGACGCAGGTGCCCTTGCGTGCTTTGGTGCCGCCGTCGCCGGGGGTGGGGCCGAGGACGGCTTCGCCGCGGGCGGTGATGCCGTGGCCGTCGTAGGGCGGGCCGTGGTTGCTGAAGCTGAAGACGGTGCCGTCGGTGCGGTGGGCTCCCACGGCAAGGACGCCGGGCAGGATGGCGGGGGCGATGCCGCACAGGCCGTAGTCGTTGCCAGCGGGCGCGGTGATCAGGACACCCGCGTCGATGGCGTGCGCGATGGAGCGTTTGAGCATGTCGTCGGTGTCGCCGGAGCGGTGTGGTGGGCGAGGCTGTACTGGATGATGTCGGCGCCGGCTTCGACGAGTTCCTCGACGGCGTGGGCGGCCGAGAGCGGGTCGGGCACGGTGTGCTCGGTGACGGGCAGGGCCAGCGCGACGACCCGGCAGTGGGGGGCCAGCCCCGGCAGGTTGCTGCCGTGCCGGCCGGCCAGCACGCCGGTCGTGAAGGTGCCGTGTTCGAGGGCGCTCGTATCGGGCGCGGCGGGCGGCAGCCACCAGGGTGTTCGGGTGTGCACGTCGGCGCCGGCCAGGCAGGGGTGGGAGAGGTCGGGTGTGCCGTCGATGACGCCGATGGTGATGTGGGGGGTCGCCCCATGTGTGCTGCCACAGGTCGTGGATGCCGGGCACCGCCTCGTGGGGCAGGCAGGGCTGTTCGGGTCCGGTGGCCGGTGCGGTGGGGACGGGCTGATCAGAGGCCCCGCCGGGTCCCGGGAGGTGGACGGCTGCCGGGTACGGGCAGTCGGCACGGTGCGGGTGTGCCATCGGGACAGAGCTCCTGATCAGCGCGGGCGGCGGGCGGGGTTCACCGGGCGGAGAGCCGGGCCTGGGCGTAGCTGGGCAGTTGGTGGGCGGCCGGTGCGTGGGGGTCGGCGCCGTGCAGCATCTGGATCCGCCGGGCGGTGAGCCGGTCGGGGCTGACGGTGGGGTGCGCCGGGATGGTCTGCCGGCGGTGCACGGGTGGTGCCTGCGGCGGGAATCCCGCCACGGCCCCTTCGGCCGTGGCGGGGACCGTGACGCAGGGCGGATGGTCCGTCATCAGGCTTCGGGCCAGCTGCGGACCGGGCCGAGGGTGACCGGCAGGACGTCCTTGACGTCGATGGTGAAGCGGTAGACACGCTTGGCGCGGCGGCTGTTGTCGGGGTCGAAGAAGCGCAGCTTGACGTCCCAGCAGTCGCTGTCGGGGCGGCCGTAGGGGCTCTTCTCGACGTCGATGTTCTGCAGCGCCATGCCGCGGCCCAGGGATTCGGCCAGGGTCTGGCGGGCCTGGACGGCGTTGGTGGCGGCGAAGTTCAGGGCGCGGTCACGTGAGGTGGCGCCGAAGTTGCGCAGGTCGTAGTAGATGCGCTGGAGGAAGTCGGCCACCGCGTCGGCCAGGCGGTCCTGCTCGGGGACGGCGCCGGACCTGTTGTGGGCGGGGACCTGGCATTCCTGGGTGACGGCGTGCGCCAGGCTGGCGACCGACCACCCGTACAGGCCGCGGGTGAGGTTGACCTCGATCACCGGCACACTCTGCCCGTTGAACAGGCGCACCGTGCGCCCGGGCAGAGTGCCTGGCACCGAGATGCGGTCGATGAAGTCGGTGTCGTCGTCTGCCTTGAGCTGACGGTCCAGGAATTCCACCAGCCGCTCGTACACGCCCGGTCCGTACCCGCCCACCGGCTCGATCGCGTAACTGGGTGTCAGGTCCAGGTTGAGTGTCCAGATAAGCGGCTTCGCCTCGGAGGGGTGAGCGCGCAGGTCGTCCACCATCTGCCGCGGATCGTAGGGGTTGGCCGGCCGGGATCCGTCGTCCACCTCGACGTCGGGCATGAGCTGTTTGAAGGTGTCCCGCCGCGCCTCGCTCATCTTCCTCTGGTCCGCCCGCTGAGCCAAACGAAATTGCCTAGCCCGGGCGTTGCCCCACTTTGCCGTGCTATCCGGCCTGCTCGCGGCGGGCGGTGGCGAATCGGCGCTGGTAGGCCGCGGGACTGATGGACAGCTCCCGGGTGAAGACGCGGCGCAGGCTCTCGTAGCTCGGGAAGCCGGCCATGGCTGCCGCCCGGGTGGCGGTGTGCCCCTGGTCGAGAAACGACTTCGCGATGTCGAAGCGGATGGACTCGACGTAGCGGGCCGGCGTGGTGTCCAGTTCCTCCCGGAACAGCCTGGTGAGGTGACGGGTACTGACGTTGAGCCGTCCGGCGAGGGCGGCGAGGGAGTAGTCGCCGGCGGGATCCGCGGTGACCAGGTCGACGACTCTGCGCAGGGCGGGTGACCGGGGCGGTGAGCCTTGCAGGGGTGCGGAGAACTGTGACTGGCCGCCCGCGCGCTGGAGGTAGACGACCAGGGAACGGGCCACCTCCCGGCTGACGTCGGGGCCGTGGTCCTCCTCGACGAGCGCGAGGGCGAGGGCGATGCCCGCGGTGACGCCCGCCGAGGTGTACAGCGTGCCGTCGCGCACATAGATGGCGTCCGGCTCGACGCGGGCTTTGGGGTGCCGGTCGGCGAGTTCGCCGGCGATCTTCCAGTGGGTGGTGGCCCGCCTGCCGTCCAGCAGCCCTGTCGCTCCGAGGACGAACGCACCCGAGCACACGGAGGCGACCCGGCCGGCACGGGCCGCCAGGCTGCTCGTCGCTTCGGCCAGGTCGCGGGTGACCGGCGTCCTGGGATAGATGGCCCCACCCGGCACCAGGAGCGTGTCGGGGGCCGTCTGCGTGGCGGCGCTGCCGTTGACGGCGATGCGCATGCCGACCGACGAGGTGATGTCGGCACCCGTCGTCGACAGCAGGGTGATCCGGTAGTCGGCGCCCAGCACATTCGCCTCCCCGAAAACCTCGGCCGGGCCGACGACGTCCAGCAGCTTGACCCCGTCGTAGACCAGGATCGCCACGCGGTGCGGAGTGGAGCTCACGGGCCCACCCTGGGATGACCGGATTCGAGTGGGTCATGGCCGGACCGGGGCGGCGCCGCGGGCGGCAACGTCGGCACTGTGGAGAACGGGCGCACAGTCCACTCGTCATACATCGCATCGGAAAGCGCGGACATCATGACCGACATCATCGCAGGGGTGGAAATACCCGGGATCCCGGCCGTCGCAGAGGCCACGGAGTTTCTGCGGGAGAGGACCACTCCTTTGATCTTCCACCACTCGCGGCGGGTGTTTCTCTTCGCCTCCCTCCACGCGCGTGCCAGGGCCCTGCGGCCCGATCCCGAGCTGCTCTACGTCTCGGCGATGTTCCACGACGTGGGCCTTCTGATCCCGTTCCGCGACGCGCAGCAGCGATTCGAGCTGGACGGCGCCGACCACGCGCGGACGTTCCTGCTGGAGCGCGGGTTCTCGACGGGCGCCGCCGAGCTGGTCTGGCGGGCGATCGCCCTGCACACGACGCCCGGGATCCCGGGCCGGATGGAGCCCGAGGTCGCCGCCACGAACTACGGCGTCCTGACCGACGCGGTCGGCTGGGGGCTGGAGGAGCTGGAACGGGACCGGACGGACGAGATCGTCGCGGCGCATCCGCGAGGCGATTTCAAGAAGGAATTCCTGCAGGCATTCGTCGACGGTCTCAAAGACCGCCCGGACACCGCCTACGGAACCGTCAACGCGGACGTCCTGGAACACTTCGTTCCCGGTTATCGCCGTACGTCCATGGTGGAGCGCGTCCTCCAAGCTCCCTGGCCGCGCTGACCAGGAAAGCAAGGGAGCGGCCGCACACCGACATCGGCCGACGTCCCGAATTCATCGCCCAACCTGCACCGAGAAAGGAACACCCGTGCGAGCCATTACTGTCCGGGACCGCGAGGCCGGAGTCACAGGGCTGACCCTCGAAGAGCTTCCCCCTCCCCATGCCGCCGAGAACGACGTCATCCTGCGCGTGCACGCCGCAGGCTTCACCCGGGGCGAGCTCGACTGGCCCGCGACCTGGACCGACCGCGCCGGCCGCGACCGCACCCCGAGCGTGCCCGGCCACGAGGTCTCGGGGGTGGTGACGGAACTCGGCTACGGAACGACCGGCCTCACCATCGGGCAGCGCGTCTTCGGACTGGTCGACTGGACCCGCGACGGCTCGCTCGCCGAGTACGTCGCCGTGGAAGCCCGCAACCTCGCCCCGCTCCCCGCCGACGTCGACCACACGGTGGCCGCAGCCCTGCCGATCTCCGGCCTGACCGCCTGGCAGGGCCTGTTCGACCACGCCCGCCTCACCACCGGCCAGACCGTCCTGATCCACGGTGGCGCCGGCGGCGTCGGCTCGATCGCCGTCCAGCTCGCGCACGAGGTGGGCGCCCGCGTGGTCGGCACGGGCCGGGCCGCCGACCGGGACACGGCCCTCGAACTGGGCGCGCACACGTTCCTGGACCTGGAAGCCGACAAGTGGGAGGAGGCGGGCCAGGCCGACGTCGTGTTCGACGTCATCGGCGGCGACGTCCTGGACCGCTCGGCCGCCCTCGTACGACCCGGTGGCACCCTCGTCAGCATCGCCCACCAGCCCACCGTGCGCCCCGCCGACGGCCGAGCCGTCTTCTTCGTGGTCGAACCCGACCGCGCCCGCCTCGCCGACCTGACCCAGCGCGTGCGGGACGGCCGGCTGCGGGTACGCGTCGGCGCAGTACGCCCACTGACCGAGGCCCCCGACGCCTTCGTCTCACGCGAGCGTGTCCCCGGCCGCACGATCATTCGCGTGGCGGAGGACTGAGACCGGCCCGCCCGCCGCCGTCTGCCGCCTTTCACGACCCGGCAATCGCGTGCGGCTGCCCGGGCGGTACCGGGAGCTCCTGAACCATCGCGACGGGGACGGGCTCGGGTAGGAGACCGTGAAGGTGCGGCGGCCGGTGCTGAGGCCCCAGAGCCGGGCGTTGCCTTCGTGCCTGCGCGGGAAGGTGCTGCGGTGCCGCAGGCGCAGCACTAGGCAATTTCGTTTGAATCAGTCGGTCGTTGATCCGGGTGTGCCGTTAACAGACGCGCAGTGGGCTCGGATCGAGCCGTTACTCCCGGATCGCACGCGGAAGCGGGGTGGCCGGTGACGGGATCATCGTGAGGTGATTGACGCGATCGCCTTCAAGTTCCAGAC
The DNA here is from genome assembly GCF_014650955.1 of Streptomyces tauricus. Classification (GTDB taxonomy): domain Bacteria; phylum Actinomycetota; class Actinomycetes; order Streptomycetales; family Streptomycetaceae; genus Streptomyces; species Streptomyces tauricus. Next base: position 8,924 of record NZ_BMVY01000065.1, on the reverse strand, counting down.
CGGAACGCCGTGGGTCCACGTGCCGGAGAAGTACGGCAACTGGCGCGGCGTCTAAAACCGGCTGCGGATGCGGGCCGTCGGCGGCACCTGAGGGCGGGTGTTCACTGCGCTGGATGGCACAGGCCGACGCCGATGAGGACCTCGACTGGGCCGTCTCGCTGGACTCCACGTTCGTGCGAGCTCACCAGTATGCGGCCGGGCCGCGAAAAGGGGCCCTGGCCGACGAGCCCGGCGACTGCGCCATTGGCCGGTCACGTGGTGGGCTGACGGCCGATATCCATCTGGCTGCCGGTGCCTGCTGCCGCCCTCTCGCGTTCGTTCTCACCGCCGAACAAGCAGGCGAAGCAACGGCGTTCACCGACGTCATGGCCCGCCTGCGTGTTCCCCGGTAGCGCGGGCGCCCTCGCACCAGGCCGGACGTGGTGCTGGCGGACAAGGCCTATTGCTGACGCGCGATCGTTATCGCCCGGTACCGCGGGACGCCGGACAAGTAGAGGATGGAACGTGCGGGCTGTGGGGAGGCTCGTCGCGGGCGTGCCGGGTGGCTGGTACAGCCCGTTGAGCGAACGAACTGGATCTGCCTCGGTCAGAGGGCGGTGCTCCGGCGTTGTTCCTGTTCGGGCAGCTTGCCTGAGAGTACTGGAATAGGATAATTCGGATGGCTGCTCGCCTGGGGTGGCGCTTCTGTGCTGGGTGGGGAAGCGGTGGTGTGGTGGATGTGAGTGCGGTTCTGGCCCGCATTCTGCGTGAGCTTCCGGACGGGAGCGGGTCGGGTCTTTTGGGGGGTGACCCGGCGCGGTGTGCGCAGGTGCTGGGTGTGGACGGGGTCGCGGTGTCGCTGGCAACCGACGGGGCGACGGAGCTGGTGTGGTCGACCCCGGGCCGCAGTGCCGCGCTGGACGAGGTGCAGTGCACCCTGGGTGAGGGGCCGGCCTTTGATGCCTACCGCCATCGCACTCTGGTCGGGGTCCCGGATGTGCAGGGTGCCGATGCGGGCAGGTGGCCGGCGTTCCTGCCCGAAGCCCAGCAGCTCGGCGTGGGGGCTCTGTTCTGCTTCCCCCTGAACTTGGGGGCTGTCTGTCTCGGCGTGTTCACCGTCCAGCGTGCTGTCCCCGGCCCGCTGGGCCCTGTCCAGATGAACGATGCGCTCATCCTGGCGGCTGCCATCACTGCGGCAGTGATCCGCCATGACGGGCAGCGGGCCTCCTTCGCTCTGGCGGAGCCGCATACGGTGCTGCACCGTGCTGCTGTCCATCAGGCCACCGGCATGATCAGCGTCCAGGCTGGCGTCCCGCTGCCCGTGGCGATGGCCATCCTGCGCGCGCACGCCTACCGCACCGAACGACCACTGCTCGCAACGGCTGAGGACGTGGTCGCCCGGCGACTGCATTTCCGGGACAATCGTGACGGGACGTCCGCCCCGTCCGGAACAGGGACTGATTAATGATGACAAATCAGCAACGTGTACTGGATGTCCTGGTGGAGGCGGTGGACACGCTCACCGATGACTTCGATCTCATCGAGTTCCTGCACCGCCTGTCCACCAGGTGTGTGGAGCTCCTGGATGTCGACGCGGCCGGGGTGATGGTCGTCGATCAGCACGGCGAATTCCAGCTGGTCGCCGCTTCCGACGAGAAAACCCGCCTGCTGGAGCTGTTCGCTCTCCAGCACGATCAGGGGCCGTGTGTCCGCTGCTACCAGAGCGGCCAGGCGCAGCTGAACATCAGCCTCACCTCCAGTGCCGCCACCGTGGGCTTTGGCCCCTTCGCGGCCCGCGCCCGGGCGGCCGGTTTCACGGTCACCCACGCACTGCCGATGAAACTGCGCCACCAGGTCGTCGGAGCCGTCAACCTCTTCGGCTCCCGCCTGCGCCGCCTGAGCGACACGGATGTCCAGGTCGGCCAGGCCGTCGCCGACGTCGCCACCATCGCCATTCTCCAGCAGCGCAGCATTGAACACAGTCACCTCGAAAAGGCACAGCTGCAGGCTGCTCTGACCAGCCGTGTCGTCATCGAACAGGCCAAGGGCATCCTCTCCGAACGCCACAACCTCAGCATGGACGACACCTTCGACACCATGCGCGCCTACGCCCGCCCCCGTCACCTGCTCCTGACCGACCTCGCCCGGCAGATCATCGACGACACCTTCGACGGCGACATCACCCCCACCGGCAGCCCCGACAGGCCGTAAGCGCCCGCGCGTAATGCCGGCACAGCAGTATTCCCCCGAAACCGTGAGCGGGTGCGGGGCCCTCTGCCCGTTGCCGCTGCGGGGGTCTACGCTGTTTTCACTGGTGAAGTGCGGGTGGCCTGGCCGCGCTCCGGGCAGGCAATTGGGGCTGTGTCATGGATGTGCGGCAGGACACCGCGGCGTGGAAGCGTGTCGTTGAGGTGGCGGGTGCCGCCGGCCGGCCGGTGGCGTTGCCGTCCGCCGTGGCGGCGTGCGTGGAGGATACGGGTGCGGACGGTCTGGGCGTCAGCCTGATCGCCTCAGGGCAGATCAGGACCGTGGCCCATGCCTCTGACGAGCGCAGCTACCGGCTGGAGGACGCACAGCTGGTGGCGGGGGAAGGCCCGTGCACCGCAGCCTATCTGCAGCGCCGGATCGTCGAAGCGGACGTCCAGCCTGCCGGCGGGCCATGGCCCGTGTTCATGCGGACGGCCGCTGAACTCGGCATCCACACGGTGGTGGCCGTGCCGCTGCTGGTCGGTGACGGTGTCCCGGTCGGCGCCATGGACATCTACCACACCACCCCCTTCCCACTCGGTACGGCGGACCGGGCCAGGCTCACGGCGTACGGCCGGATCCTGGCACTGCTGGCCCTGGACGCCCACCCCGTACTGATCGGCTGGGAACAGGCAGTCCCGGAAACGGGCCCGGCGGGCTATCCGCCCGTCGTGCACCAGGCAGCCGGCGCCGCCGCCGAAACCGGCAACGTCCCCGTCGCTGAAGCCCTGGCCCGCATGCGCGCCCACGCCTTCAGCCACCAGCAACTCCTCAAGGACATCGCCGACGACATCCTCGCGGGACGGCTCCGCCTGGAGGAAGACCGCGACACCCCGCCCGGCCAACCGTGACCGGAGGCCAGGCAGCGTCGTTGAGACGGCGAAACGCAATTCCCGTCCCCCGCGAAATGCGTACACGAGCCCCCGGTGCCGGCAGTACCCCCGAGGGCTCGCTGCTACCGCCGGTTGATCACCCGTGTGACGGGCCCTGGTCGGGCGTGAGAGACCTGCACGATCGCGTGTACGCCGACACCGTCACTTGATGGTGACAGCCGCCATACTGGCCGTGCCCGCCCGGACCGGACGCGGCGGGCAGAATACGCCCGTCATACCTCCCCCTCGGCGGCTTGTACAGGTCAGGGATCGAACTGCTGCAGGTTCACCGGTCGTCGTGCAGTTCCTGATGCATCTGGGGCTGGTCGTCCTGTCCGTGCGTCAGGGCGTAGTTCTCGATCTCGTTGAACGCCTTGGAAGCCACACCGATGGCATCCTTGTACGGGTTGATGCCGACGGTCTTCTTGGCCGCGCCGCCGAACAGGCCGCCGGCTGTGTTGCTGACGAGTCCGTGGCCGGCGGCCAGGGGCTGGCCCGCGAGGTCGAGGGGGCTGCGGGGCAGGCCGGCCATGTCGGCGTACTTGTCGGTGAGTGCCACCCGCGTCAGAGCGAGGTAAGCGTCACTGGTGCCGGGCTTGAGCAGGTCACGGTAGAACTTGACGGCCTGCGCCGTCATGAACACACCGTCGTCGGTCTTCTTCCACTCCTTGTCCCGTTCCTGGTTCCACAGGCTTTCGACCTGGCCGGCGTTCTTGGGCAGCAGCCACTTCTCCAGGGTGCCGAGGTAGTGGTCGATGTAGTGCCAGGCGCAGATGAACCCGTGGGCGTCGTCCGCGGAGACGTGCAGGCCCAGATTCTTCATCCCCTGCAGGATCTGGGTGCTGAAGATGCAGGCGGCGCCGGTGGTGTACTTCTGGGAGACCGGTTCGCCCCAGGTGGCGTAGTCCCACTCGCCGCTCTTCTTGTGCAACTGCCGTACCGAGGCGTGCACCAGGCGGACTTTGGTGACGGTCGCGGCGAGCGTGCCGTCGCGCAGTGCGCCGGCCTTGCCCATGCCGAGGAACAGGCGTGAGGACTGCGACAGCCGGCGGCCCGGTCCGTTCACCCCTCCCAGGCGGCCGGTGGAGCGCAGGGTGTAGGCGCCGGTGGGCGAGAGGTAGGTGCCGATCAGTCCGACGGTGCCCTGGAGCATGGACGCCTCACCGTGGTGATGGCCGAAGAAGCCCTCCGCCGCCGCGATATCGGCCTCGCTCCAGTCCGGCGGCGGGGCCTGCGCCTCGTGCAGGAACTGCGCGAGGCGCTCGGGCAGTTGGGAGAGGTCCTGGCCGGGTCCCAGGGTGCCGATGGTGCGGAACAGCTGGTTGACTCCGTCGACTTCCTCGTTGTCGATCAGGTCGGACACCAGTGTGTCGGCGGCCGGGTCACCTACCTTGCTCGCGCTCTCCAGCTCGGCTGCCACGTTGGCGGTCGTCAAGGCCACGGTGGGGCTCCTTCGTCATCGCTCGGGTGAAGGGATCCGCCCACTACGTCCCAGCACTGAACAGCAGCAGGCCTGTCACCTGCATCCCCCTGAGGCGGAACGCACCGCCCCCGGGCAGGTCAAGATCACCACCAGAGATCCTCCTCCGGGTCGACCGCATCCCGCGATGCCCCTTTCGTGTTCCTCAGGGGCGTATCCGCGCATACGAGAGCGCACAGAAATCCGCCATATGCGCCCGGCTCACCCGCCTGGCCAGCATCAAGCACGCAAGGACCGCATGTCGCCCGCACCACCACCCTCGCCCAAGCGGCGGGTGCGGCGGTCGCAGGTCTACTCGCTGCGGGCAGCCCGGTCATCCATGGACAGGCTGGTCATTCTCCGCCGGGTGGACAGCCAGGAAAAAAGCGCACCCCGCGCCCGCCTGTCCCTTCCCATTTCTCCTCGCTGGACGGAGCGGCAAAGGGGCGCGCTGAGGGGTTGTCCGCCTCCGACCCCGCCGGCAAAGAAGGTGACCTGCAGGAATCGGCAACACCTGAGACAGGCGGGCTACCCGATGTCCTCCCCTATGCCGTACCCGTTGCCCTCCCCCATGGCCTCCCTGCTGCCCGGCACCAGGAGCCGGCCACGCGCGCCGTGCCGACGCGCGCGAGCAGACGGCGGGCGCCCGATCCCCCGAAGCCCTCCCCGCCGTGGTGCGGAGCATGGAGGTTGTGCGTCTCGCGCGTCGGTGGCGTCAGGGATACCAGGTGTCTTGCCATCCGGGGTGCAGTTCGTAAGGCAGTGCGAAGGCTTTCATGATCCGAAAGGCGCGGCTTGAGTCCACAGACCCGTGCAAGCCCTGGTTCTGCTCCCGTCTGATGCGCTGTTCGCAGTCCCGCACGATCCGCCGGTGGGTGGTGAGCCGGTCCAAGATCTGTGCAGGGCAGGGGCAGCAGCAGTGGCTGACGCGTCCGGTCCGCGGAGGGCCAGGGCAGTCGAGTTCGTGGAACAGCGCGGCGTCACGCTGCTCTTCGTCCCACCGGTCCTGGAGGAACGACATCAGGCTGGTGACCACAGGCATGAGTTCAGCTCGCCCCCTCATCGCACGGAGTACTCCGATGCTCCCACCACAAGGCCCCAGACGACAGGGCTATGTCCGGCTCCCTGGCGCGGAGGCGGCGCCGACGCGCAGGCGGCGAAACGGCGCCCCAATGCCCCGATGCACGCCAGGAATGTGACACCCGCAGCCAGGCAGGCGCTGCCTGACTGCGGAGGTACGGGCGATGGTGAATGTGGACGCGGGCGGCGGAGACCGGCTGGCCCTGGCCGTGCTTGTGCAGTACCGGATGGCGACGACGGAGCAGCTGCACCTGCTCACCGCCCCTGGGGTGCGGATCGAGCAGACTCGGCGGCAACTGGCCAAGTTCCGCTCCGAGGGGCTGGTCGACCGCGTCACCCTGCCTCAGGCGACGAGGGCTCGCGGCCGATGATTGAGTGGACGCGGGAGGGCATGGCCGCCTACGGCTGGCACTGGGAAGAAGCGCCCCGCGGCCACCACGGAACCTGCCGGCAGCCAGGCGAGGGCGGGCAGGCCGTGACCGGGGCGCAGGGAGCGCCGTTGAAGTCGGCGAAGCGTATTTCCCATTCCCCGTGAAATGCGTACGCGAGCCCCCGGTGATTGCTTGAGCCCCCGGGGGCTCACTGCTGCCGCAAGCCCGACCATGACCTCGTACCACCGACCCGACCATGCAGGACGCAGGGTGGCGCAGACCAAAGGCGCAGGTTGGATTTGCACGGCGCATCCCTGGTCACGCCACCTGGCAGACGCCTGCAGGGGGCACCGCGCCAGGCGGCAGGAGCGCCAGCCGTACCCGTCGCGGACCAGCACACCGCGCTCTTCCAGATGGTGCAGGTGGTAGGCGACCGTCCCCTTGCTGCGCAATCCGACCGCCACACCGATCTCCGCCATGGTCGGGCCCTCCCCACGGTCCACGATCGACCGGCGGATGCAGGCCAGGATCTGCTCCTTCCGCTCGCTCAGATGCGCAGGCCGTCGGTTCACCGCGCAGCCCTCTCCAGAGCGCGTGCATAAATGCGCAGTTGCGCACGCGCGGCCGATGTCCGGCCCTGCCGTGTCCAGTTGCAACGGTCATACAACTGCGCCACGAACTCCTGCCCGTTTCCGGTGTGCGCAGATTCTCGGGGCACGGGTACCTGAACGCCGCTCCTGAGCCAGCAGTGTTCAGTCACCCGGTAGGAAAAAGCAGAACGGATGACCATGAGGGTCGCGCAGGACCCGCACGTCCTTCTGAGGCTGATACTCCTCCAGTGTCGCGCCCAAGGCACAAGCCCGTTCCGTCTCCGCCTCCAGGTCATCGACTTGCAGGTCCAGATGCGCCTGCATCTGCTGCGTGCCCGGGCGCTGCGGCCACATGGGAGCAGCGTGATCGGTCTCCAACTGGAAGCTGAGACCGGGGCGTTCTTGTTCTGGGTCCTTCAACCGGACCCACTCCGGCTTGCGCTCGACTTCCTGCCAGCCGAGCAGAGCCCGGTAGAAGTCGGCGAGCGCGGGAGGATCAGGAGTGCCGAGAACGAAAGCACCAAGCGTGGTCGTCATGCTTTACCGCCTTGCCCCGCCACTCGCCCTCACGCATCGGGGCACCGTCTTGAGCGAGGAACCCCTCCGCACGCGAGACGGCGGCGAAGCCGAACCGGCAGCGTGTGACGTGGCCGAAGGCCGAGCGGTGCTGCATGACCGCGCGGCACCTCGTTCCCCGAGGTCATGGCCGGGGACGCCTGCGTGAGGGATAGCCGTCACGCCGTGACACGTATGGCAACGGTCGCAGCCACGTCACCGGCCACCGCCTGCGACCTCGCGGCGCAGTCTCCAGGCCCTCGTACGGCACTTCGGCGAGCAGTACACCGCATCCGTCCGCTTGCGCACCGACACCGGCAACCCGCACACCGGACACCGGTCCTGCCCCCACACGATCCCGCCCCTGATCAGATCCACACTCCGGTCAACGACCCGCCGGCAGACCTCGTTGTGGCGCTGCACCCGCCGCCAGTGACGGCTCCGGCACGCCGTACCGCAGAACCGCCGGCAAGGACCTGCGTCCCTACCTTCAGTTCAGCTGTCGGCCCCGGCGTGGACGAGGGGGTCGGGCAAGGTGATGCGGGCGGTGACGCGTTTGCCGACCGGTTCCTGCCACACCGCCAGGTCCTCGCTCACGGCCTCGACGATCTCCAGACCGTGCTGGCCGATGCGGTCCGGATCAGCCGTGTGGGCCACCGGCATCACCGGCGCGCTGTCCCACGCGGTCACCTCAACCCGCTCCACCGTGATGCCCAGCTCCATCAACACCGGGCCCGGCGCGTACTTGAGCGCGTTAGTGACCAGCTCGCTGACGACGAGCTGGGTGAGATCCCTCGCCCGCGCCGGCACCATCAGAAGGTGGTCGGTGACAGCCCGCTCCAGGAAGGCCAGCGCGTGGTGGCGGGCCTGGGAGATGCAGCCGTCCGCCCCGTCCAGGGCATAACCGGCCCGTATGAGACGGGATCCGGGCGGCGTACGGCCACCGCCGTCACCGTCGCCCTGAAATGCCAACTTCCTTCGTCCCCTCATGCCCTCATAAACTTTGGGTGAGCAACCGCGAGTACCCGCTTGCGGCCTGCCCATCTGCATGCAGGGTGCCCGTCACCCATTCGAATGTTCAGCCGCGAGCCAGGGCACAATCGCCGTACAGCCCCCGGCAGGCTAAGCCAGTGCAACAGTTTAAAGAGACGGTGACCACCATCCACGCCAATGGGCTCTCCATCGAAGGCCGCACCCAGGACGGCATCCGCGTCCTCACGGTCCGAGGCGAGATCGACGACGACGTCTGCCCCCAGCTCAGCACGGCCCTGCACGTCGAACCCGGCACCCAGCCGCCGCGCATCATCGCCGACCTCAGCGGCGTCACCTTCATGGACTCCACCGGCATCAACGCCCTCATCACCGCCTACCACGCGGTGAACAGTGCCGGAGGATGGCTGCGCATCGCCGCCCCCTCACCCCCCGTCGAACGCATCCTGCACCTGGTCGGACTCGACGCCCTCATCGACTGCCACCCCAGCCTCGAACAAGCCCTCACCGCCTGACCCACCCGGCCCGTCTGTTCCACCCAGATGACGCAGCAGCCGCAGGGAAGGCATGGCCGGTGACGTGGACCTTGCCCGAGCCGATGCTCACCACCACCGTGCGCAGCCCCGCCCTGCGGGGCGGGTGCATCGTCGGGCTGCACGCCGGACGCCTGGCGAGGTCCGCCGTGTCCGCTCTGGAAGGGGCGCACCCTCATGCGGACGTTACCGGTAGTTCGTTAAATCCGGCGGTGGTGTGGGTTGACGGTGAGGCGGGTTGGTCGTAG
>NZ_BMVY01000064.1 GCF_014650955.1 Streptomyces tauricus | reverse complement strand
CACAGCCAAATCCTCACACCACCCAAGCACCTGCACCCACAGAACTAACGAAAACCTCAGTAAGAAGTCATCTCATTTGGCCAGCCTGCGGTAGCAGATGAGGGTGCAGGCGATGCTGGTGAAGGCTAGGAAGTGATCGGCTCTGCGTTCGTAGCGGCGGTGCAGTCGGCGGCATCCTGCGAGCCAGGACATCGTGCGTTCTATGGTCCAGCGGTGCCGGCCCAGATGGGTAGAGGACTCGATACCTCTGCGGGCGATGCGATGTCGGATGCCCCGGCTGGACAGCCATCGTCGCAGGTGATTGTAGTCGTACCCCTTGTCCGCATGGAGTTTTCGGGGTCTGCGCCGTCGGGGGCCGCGGCGCGAGCGGATCGGCGGGATGCCCTTCACAAGAGGGATCGGTGCCTGGCTGTCGTGCGTGTTAGCGCCCGAGATACCGATGGACAGGGGCAGGCCTGTCCGCTCCGTGATCAAGTGGATCTTTGACCCGTACTTGCCCCGGTCCACAGGATTCGGACCTGTCAGCTCCCCCTTTTCAGGGCCCGCATGTTGACCGAGTCGATCGCGCAACGGGACCAGTCCAGTTCCCCGCGCGATCCGAGTTCATCGAGGACCAGGCGGTGGAGTCTGGCCCACACCCGGGCCTTGGTCCACTCGGTGAACCGCCGGTGGGCCGTCGCGCCCGACGGGCCGAACGAGGCGGCCGGCACCTGCTGCCACGTGCAGCCTGAGGTCGCCACGAAGACGATCGCAGCCAGTACTTCACGGTCGCCGTGCCGACGCCGGCCGCCACCCTGCGGCCGCGACGGCGCCTCCGGAACCACTCGCTGGAACAGCTCCCACAGCTCGTCCGGCACCAGCCGCTCAACGATCTTCGACACACCACAAGTCTAGCTAGCCAAATGAGATGATCTCTTATCTCTGAGGAGCGCGGCCCGATAAGTGTCCCCGTCTACCTGGGCGACAGCCTCCAGTGGGACCAGCGCACCGACCTCATCGACCACGGCCACCTCGTCATCCAGACCGGCACAGGCAACCAGCTCTTCACCAACGAACTGCGCTTTTCCGAAGCTTTGTTGCAGGATCCCAGCCGCTTCGACGCGATCGTCAACGAGCTAGCTGACAAAGCAGCCGACCCGCACCGGAGTCAGGGCAAGTTGCCCGCCCTAACTGCCCTCTTCAACCGGCATGGAGTCTCCGACGCGGATGACCGGGACGAGCTGACAGAGAACTTCCGCGTCCTATGCGACCTGGTCGACGAGGGCCGCAACCACATCTGGTCCTACTACGTGCGAAACCTGGCCCGCCCAATGTGGCTGTCCCGCGCCGAGAACCGTGTTGACGTTCTCGTCGGCAATCCGCCCTGGCTGTCCTACCGGCACATGCCCGAGTACATGCAAAAGACCTTCAAAGCGATGATGCAAGCCCGGGGTCTGTGGAAGGGGTTCGAGGTCGCCACCCACCAGGATCTGTCGGGACTATTCATTGCCCGCGCGGTCCAGCAGTACCTGCGCGTGGACGGTTCGTTCGCTTTCGTTGTGCCCAATCCCGTGCTAGATCGCCCCTATTGGACCGGCTTCCGCAGCGGAGATTGGGCTGACCCTGACCACCCCGTCAAGGTCAACTTCACCGGCTCCTGGGACCTGCGCCGGCTGCGGCCGCACTTCTTTCCCCGCGCCGCCGCCGTCGTTTTCGGGCACCGCCGCTCGCTCGGCATCGGAGAACAGGGCAACAACGCCGTCGCGCTTCCCAGGCAGACCGAGATCTGGACCGGGAAGATCCCCAAGAGCGCCGCTCGTTGGGACCACGCCAAGGGTTGGATCACCCGGAAAGCGGGTGAGCTGCGCTACCCCAAGGAAGGCCTGATCAGTTCGCCGTACCGGGAGCGGTTCATGAACGGGGCAACCATCTTCCCGAAGGTGCTCTTCTTCGTTAAGGAGCAGGCTGCCAGTCCCCTCGGTCTCGGCGGCGGTCGAATCTCGGTCCGCTCACAGCGCAGCACCCTAGAGAAGAAGCCATGGAAGGAACTCCCTGACCGGGAGGGATCGGTCGAAAAGCAGTTCGTCCGGCCCATCCTTCTCGGCGAGCACGTCGTCCCATACCGGATCATGGGTGCCGATAAGGCCGTTCTGCCCATCGAGGGAACGAAAACCCTGATGAACGGTGGGCATGACCACCTTGACCGGTACCCGGACCTAGCAAAATGGTGGCGCGACGCCGAACGACTCTGGGATGACAAGCGCTCCAGCGAACGACTCTCGCTGAGTGAGAGGCTTGACTTCCGTAGGGGGCTGACCGAGCAGCTTCCCGGTGCACCCCTGCGGGTGGTCTACGGGGCTTCCGGAATGTATGTTACGGCGGCGCTGGTGGACGACCCGAATGCGGTCATCGAGCACAAGTTGTACTGGGGAACCGTCGCCACGCGGCAGGAGGGCGTGTATCTACTTGCGGTGCTCAACTCGCCCTATACCACTGAAGCTGTGCGCCCTCTTATGTCCTACGGCAAGGACGAGCGAGACATCGACAAGGCCGTATGGGAGCTACCCATCCCGGACTTCGACCCTACCGACGCCAAGCATGCACGAATCGCGGAGATCGGTGAGATCGAATCTCAGCGGATCGCGGAGCTGAAGTTCGAGGACGGCAAGAGCTACATCCAGATCCGGCGCACCCTGCGCGACTTCCTCCTCAGCTCCCCCGACGCCGAGGAACTGGATCTACTGGTCACCGAGCTACTCGGCTGAGAAGAGTCCCACACGTCAAACGTTCCCTCCCTGGCCCATTCACCGCCCCCGGGGGGGGGGAAAAGCGCACGTGCCTCAGGAAGAACCGCGCGCTCGTGCGCCGGGCACGCCTGCACCTGCAGGTCGACCTACTGTGCGTCGGCGGCGGCACCGCTGACGGCCCGCAGGACGCTGGTACCGTCCGCGCATGAACCTCGCCCACTCTCCGACGCTCTCCGTGCCCCTGACGGCCGCCGAGCGCGGCAAGGTGCAGCGCGCCGCGGCGACCGCCGGACGCAGCCTCGACGCTTCCGCGGACTCGTTCCTTGCCGCCCTCGAGCAAGCCGTCGAGACCGTCACCGCGCGCGCTGTCGCCGACCGGGTCCAACACGATTACGCCGAGTGACCTCGTTCGCAACAGGACTGTCCTGATTCCGCCCTCATCAGGCAACAGCCCTTCCCGGCTGATCACGGTCCCGGGAGGCTGCCGCCGTGAACACGCTCCTCGAAGCCCTGGCAGGGCAAATGGACACCATCGTCAACGGTGTCATCGCTCTCGGTAGTGGTCTGGTGATCTGGCGCCTGACGAACTGGTCGCGTGACCGCGCCGACCACCAGGTTGAACTGGCCGTTTTCCGCGAGCAAGCCGATGCTCTGATTGTCGCTGTTGCCGATATCAGGGCATCGGCGGACCTCAACCACCGTTTGTGGGAGCGCCCCTGGGAGCAGGCGCGATTCGTGGCACTGGCAGCCTTCGCGGCGGTTGGTGAGGGGGCGCGCGTACGAGTCTTCGGGGGAACCGACCGGCAGATGTTCGCGGCCGCCGGCGGCGCGGCCGCGAAGATCGGCTTGCGCGAGATCCACGCCAACAAGGCCGCCCTGGCCGCTCTGCGGGGGCCCATGGTCCGGGTCCACGAAGCCGCAGCCCCCTTCCTGCGCCATGCGGATGAGCGCGTTGTGGTGACGACAAACGAACTGCTGGTTGCCGTGGGGGGCATCGAAGACACGGCCAGGCTCGAGGAGGCACTCGCAGCCTTCGGGCAAGTCGTAGTGGCGGTAACCGAACCCCGCGCGTCTCGGTGGGCACGCCTGCGCAGCCGGACGAGCCGCCGATTGACCAGGACGACAGGCAACTGACGGGAGCACGGACGGAGGGCCCGGTACCGACGGGGGATGCGGTATCGGGCCCTTCTACTTGTCACGGTAGCGGCGCAGCAGCTGCGGGTGCGGCTGTTCCGGCGGACTACTCCGTGTCGTCCTGCTCCGTATTGTCCTGCGCCTCCCGCGCGCGCAACGCAGCTACGGCCTCATGCGCCTCGTTATCCGCGGCGCGGAACCTGTCCTTCACCTCGTCCGACTCGTTGCGCAGCTCGCCGGCCCGGTGCACGCCACTCCCCAGACTCCCCACGACTGACGTCGTAGGCCCTCGAAAGGTCTGCGGACCAGACCCGGACGCGAAAAGCCCGCAGGGCCGACGGAACGTGTCCGTCAGCCCCGCGGTCGTGGGGTGCCTGTAGGTCAGGCGGTCGGGTACGAGCCAGTGACGGTGATGATCTCCGCCTCCGCGGCCCCCTCGACGTCGCCGTACAGGTGATCCGCATTCAGCACCGCGGCGCCGTTCGAGGCGCCGGTAACCCGGATGCGGTCGATCTTCGCGCCGTCCGATCCGGCGTAGACGACCGCCTCACCGGTCCAGATGCCATTGTCAGCGTCGCGGCCGTCGAGGCTGACCTGGAACGTGTAGCGGACGCCGGCCGCGGCCGGTATCGGCAGGGTCAGGCCGAAGCCGGCGCTGGAGGCCGACGCGGTCTCCTTCTTCGCGTTGATCTGCGCAGTGAACGTGCAGACCCCGTTCGCGTCGACGTACCGGCCTGTGCCGGTCGTGCCGTCGCCGCCAGCGACGTTGGTGAGCTTCGGGGTCCAAGAGGTGGCGGTCATGCGCACTGCCTTCCACGAAGGGGAAAACCGTCCCAGGCGGGACAGCCGTCGAACAGTGCGCGACCCAGCCCTTTAGCGTCTCGTCCTCACGAGACACCGGCCTGATCTGCGGTTTTCTCCTCAACCACCCATAGGTACGCCCGGATGCCGACGTCCTCATCTCGGGTCAGCACCTGGGTGCCGGTCCCCAATGATCACTCAACCGAGTGACGTTAACGCGTAGCCAGAGCGCTTTTGTCCGGAGCTTGGACGACACTCAAAGCAGGAGCGCTCGCTGACGGGAGTGACGATGTGGACTTCGCATGATCCACCCGGCGAGGATCTGGATGACATTCCGCCTGAAAAAATCCTCTCCCAATACGGCACTGCATGGTTCAAAGATCGACCTGAGGGCTACTGGGCTCTTAGCCTGTGGGAGGGTCCGCTGACTGCCGATGATGCCACCAGGCGAGTAGCTCGCCGTCAGGCCACTCCAAGCGACAGGGTTCGACACACCACGGCAGCCCGGCTGCGTGAGGCCGGTTTTTGCGTGTTCAGCAGCCGTCACACTGGACATGTATCAGTGATGCTGAAGGGCGCCACGAGTCCGTGGCCGGATGCGGCCGCCGCAGCGTTTGATGAGTGCTTCGCGACTTCAAGGGAGGAGGACCTGTGACTTCGTTTGTGAACCGATATGCGGCCCAGCCCGGCACCAGTGTCACCACGCTATCCGCATGGGACGGTCGGCCAACCAGCGCACTGGTTAACCGGTCGGAAACCGTTCAGCCGGAGCTGCTTTGGCTCGTGTGGGACTTGGCACCTCGCTATGAGATCTGGCTCCGCGTACCCGTCGAACAGTGGCGGACCAAGGAGCTCTTTGAGCCCGACCTCCTCTCCGATTTCGTTGCCAGGAATGCTGTTGGTTCTCTCGCTGTGGTTGAGGTTTTCGACCCAGCCCCCGGTGCTCGTCCGGCCATCCTGCTGACAACCACGATGACTATTGACGGTGCGCCGGAGGACCTTGCAGCTCTCGTCGCCAACCGAGCCCGCGAGGCCTTCGAAAAGACTCGCTCCGAGCCAGCTCCACCAGCCCTCGCCGACTTCGCAGAGGTAGCCGCTCACCTCGCTATTGCCCGGTGAACTCGACGTTCTGTCGGGTCACTCCTGCACCGGTGCTGTCGGATCATGCACCGGGACCTTACTAGACGGGTCCCTGTTAGCGTCCTTGGTCGGGCGCACGTACCTCTCCCGAGGGATGCGCGAGCCCTTCTTCCATCGCCCGGCTTCTTCAAGTTCTTCGTCCGTCGCACCGTTCATGCCGAGGTCGGTGGCGCCGCCGGCCCGAAGGCTGTGCGAGGACACCGGGCGGCCGTCGGTCTTGAGCCCGGCACCCGAGAACCACAGCTTCACGCGCTCGTTCACGGTCTGCGGGCGTAGGTGGGCACCGCGCTTGGTGGCCCCCCGCCTCGCCCGAGTCTCTGGCGACGCCACCTTGCCGCTCCGTAGGACCTCCCGGAACATGGGGCCGGTGGTGATCCCCTGCTCGGCGAGGTAGCCAACCCAGCGACGCAACCGGAAGACCAGGTTGAGGTCCGGCCGGTCATGAAGGACGAGGGTCTGCTCCTCGCCCTTGTGGGTCTTGTCCTCGGCGAGCCACACGAGCACCCGGTCGTCAAGGATGGTCACGTCCTCGAGCTCCAGGTCGACGTCCTCGACACTGCGGCCAAGGAACCGGTACCCGAAGGCGAACATCGCCGAGTCCCGCCAGCCGATCGGCCGGTCGGCCGCCTCCGCCTTCTCCATCATCGGCACCAGGTACGGCAGCGTGATGGGGAACGCTTCCTTGCGGCGCAGCGCCCGTTTGTTCTTCTTCCGGTAATGCGTCAGGAGCAGCAGGAACAGGCTGTTGTCCGGCTTCTTCCCGGGCGGCATGGACGTCCGGATCAGCGACATGTAGTGCCGGATCGTGGTGACCTTGAGTCCCCGCGCCATCAGGTGACGCCCGTACTCGGTGTACGTCGCCGTCGTGCACGGCTCCGACACTCTCCCCTGCTTCGCACACCACACCTCGAACAGGCCCATAGCGGTACGACGCTGGGGCGAACCCTCGTCCTTGGCCTCCCTGATGGCCTTGGCAGTCTCCTCGCTGACGTACAGGTCTCGCTCCGTATACGTCGTACGCGGATCGTGACTGGTGGGGATCTCCTCGCCGGGGAACAGTACTGTGTGCGCGCCAACGAGCGGACGCCCAGCCTCTTCGGGGAGGGGAACCAGCTCCCCCTCCCCGACAAGTTCGGCGTCAAGAATCTCGTCCGTCTCGCGCAGGCTCATGCCGGCGCAGCGTCTTCCTTAGAGACCCGCCCGGATTCACCCTGGTAGCTGTCCAGCAGCACCGAGAGCATCCCCATTTGATCATTGGTTGCCCCCGCAGGAGTCTGGTCCTCGGCCAACTGCCCGGCCAGGTGCGAGTTCCTCACTGGCGTGCACTCTTCCGTTCGACTACCTCAGCGCAGTTGAAGCAAATCCCCATGTCCGCAGTCTTGTTATCAGACGTGTTGGCCCCGATAACTAGCGTGCGAAACTCACATGTGGGGCAATCGAGCTGCCCGAAATTGCCCTCACCAAGGACTGCCAATTCATAGTTGGCCGCAGCGGCGATGGGGTCCCCCCACTGCCGGAGGCAGAAGCGGCACGAAGGAGGCCTCATCCGCGCATTCGGGCCACGGTCTTGACCGGCCTCACTTAGAACGAGCGCCCATTGACGGCAGTCGGGGCACTGGACGGTACGGTCACCCAGGGGAGCGAGCTCTCCCGACAACCGCCTCATGCGGTCTTTGACCAGCGCCTCGATACCGCTGAGCTTCGTTCGGAGCGCATCCATGGCCTCTGTAACCCAGACTTCTGTGACCCAAACTCCATCGCGCGATAGCTCAGGCCTGAATTGACGGTGGATGAACGTCAGCAAGAAGCCAAAGACTCGGGCCGCCCTGGCTTCAACGGCGAAGGCGTTCGCCGTGTGGCCGTAGTGGGTGAGGGCATTCCGATCGTCCGCCAGATCTTTGATCGCTTTGCGCTCCTCGGGGGTGATCGATACTTTGGCGATCTTGTCGAGTCGGTCCATGGTGGCAGCGATGGTGCAGCTTTCGAACTTGCCGTTCTCGAAAGTCTCCAAGCTCGCTCCACCTGGTTCCTTGAAGACAAGGCTCCAATGCTCACGCACGAGCCGTGCTTTGAGTAGGACCTCAGTCGCGGCCTGGAGGTGGAGTACGGCGTACTTGAGATCGCTGTCGCTGGGGGGAGTGGAGCCCTCGGTCAAGTTCTTCACGGCGCTGGCAAGGTAGTCCATGCCGTTGCGTACCGGGGTGAAGTCCAGGTCGGGCCGCGGGTTTGGCCGCTGCTCCGCCACGGTCGATACCCCCGGCCGGGAGTTCGGGTGTTCCGCGCTGTTCGTTCCGTTCTTCAACTGTCCCCCGTGGGTTGGAACTTGATGAGAGAGAGGTTACCGACAACAATCACAGTTGTTGTCGGCTACTTGCTAGTAGACCGATGTCCTGTTTGTCGGACGGCACCGAAAATCTCAGTAGCGCATGATTCCTTGCAGTACGTCCTTCAGCGCCGCAGCGAAGATTTCAGTACGGCGGCCACGAGTCGCCCTGCGCAACCGCTGGTCGCCGCTCAATCGTCCTTTAGGTATGCCACCGTCCCCGACTCCGCCCAGCTGGCCGCACTGTGGCGAGGACCCCAGTCCAGAGAGACCGCTCGGCTGCCTTGGCGTCCATGTATCCGGCCACGCCGCATGCCTCGCACACTTGACCGACGTCGACCGCGACGACTACCTGGCCCGTGTGACTCCCGGTACTGACATAGACCATCGCGGCACCACCTTCACCCCCGAGCTTTTGGACCAGTTACTGAATGCCCTGCGTGACCCCAGCACCGGCCAGCCTCAGATTAACGTTGCCCGGTTCGACAGGGCGTCTTTCTCCGGCACCGCCCGGTTCGACAGGGCGTCTTTCTCCGGCACCGCTTGGTTCGACAAGGCGTCCTTTTCCGGCACCGCCCGGTTCGATGATGTGTCTTTCGCCAACGATGCGCGGTTCAACTGGGCGTCCTTCGCGGGCGATGCGTGGTTCCACTTCGCGTCCTTCTCCGGCGAAGCCGGGTTCAGTAAGGCGTCCTTCTCCGGCGAAGCCTCATTCGGCGCGGCGTCCTTCTCTGGCGCCTCGTTCATGGAGGCGTCCTTCTCCGGAGAAGCCGACTTCAAAGGGGTGTCTTTCTCCAGCACCGTCCGCTTCAGCAGAGCGTCCTTCTCCCAGACCGTCCTGTTTAACTTTGCGTCCTTCGCCAGCACCGCCTCGTTCAGCGAGGCGTCCTTCACAAGTCTTGCCCAGTTCGCTAGAGCGTCTTTCTCTGAAGTCGCCTGGTTCGATGATGTGTCTTTCTTGGGCGACGTCGGATTCGGCGATGCTTCTTTCTCCGACAGCGTTCGGTTGGCTGGGGCGTCCATCTCCGGAAATGCCTGGTTCGACGGAGCGCGATTTGAAGCAGCCTCGCACCTAGGGCCGCTGGTGTGCGGTATGCGGGTGGTGTTCGACCGTGCGGTGTTCCAGCAGCCGGTGACGGTGGAGATTGCTGCCCGTCAGGTGAGCTGTGTGCGTACCCGGTGGGCGTCAACCGCCACGCTGCACCTGCGCTACGCCGATCTGGACCTGAGGGATGCGGTTCTTGAGTACCCGGTGCTGGCCGCCACCCGTCCTACCCCTTTCCCCGTGCCCACTTACCCCAGCCCCAGCTCGCCTCGCTTACTGCCAGAAACGGAGTTGTCCGGTCTGCAAGCTGGCGTGCGGATGGCGTCGGTGGGCGGGGTGGATACCGCGCATTTGGCACTGCATGACATCGACCTGAGCAGGTGCCGGTTCGCCGGCGCCGTCCACCTCGACCAGCTGAAAGTCGACGGCTGGTGTACCTTCGCCATCACTCCTGCCGGCTGGAGCCGACGCTTCCCCTGGCGGTGGAGTCGGCGCAACACCCTGGTCGAGGAGCACCACTGGCGGCAACGCACCGCCCGCCTCCCCGGCCGGACTGCCGCCCGCGCCTGGACAAGCCCGCCACCGGACACCCCAGAGTTGCAGTCGGCTGCGGTAGCGGCGCTGTACCGGCAACTGCGCAAGTCACTGGAGGACGGCAAGAACGAGCCAGACGCCGCCGACTTCTACTACGGCGAATGCGAAATGCGCCGTTACGACACCAGCCGGCCTTGGGGGGAACGAGTGCTGCTGAGCCTCTACTGGGCCCTATCCGGGTACGGGCTGCGCGCCACCCGTGCCCTGGCCTGGCTGGGGGTAGCTATGGCCGCAACGATCGCGGTGATGATGCTGTGGGGCCTGCCCGCCAACGACCCGAAACCGACTACCACCGGCCGCCAGGTCACTGCCGGGCAGAACATCGCCCTCACCACCGATACCCCCGACCCGGTCAATCCCACCGGCCCGCTGATCGAACGCGTCACCACCGAACGATGGGAGAAGAGTCTGCGCGTGGTGATCAACTCAGTGGTCTTCCGCTCTTCCGGCCAGGACCTCACCACCCGCGGTACGTACACCGAGATGTTCTCCCGGCTGGCCGAGCCTCTCCTCCTGGGCTTGGCCGTCCTTGCCATCCGCAGCCGCGTCAAACGCTGACGCAGCGCCTCCGTAGTCAGGGCACTGAGCGCACTTCATCTTGGCGTTGACCTGGCCAGATGAAGGGTGAGGACGGCTCGGACAAGGTCGGTGATCCGGTTGGTGCTGCATCGGATCTTGCGGAGGACTCGCCAGCCCTTCAGCGTGGCGACGGCTTGTTCGCCGACGCAGCGGATCTTGGCGTGGGTTGTGTTGTGGTGGCGCTGCCACCGCTTGAGTTTCCGGCCACGGATCGGCACCCGGATGTGTCGCCCCGCCGCCTGGTATGCGCGGTCGGCCCAGGTCGTCAGCCCGGTGGTGCTCAGGGCCTCCACGATCCCGTGGGTGCGGGCGGCGGTCAGGTCGTGGGTGGCACCGGGCAACGCAGGCGAGGCCCACAGCAGTTTGCCGTGCGGATCGGCGATGAGCTGCACGTTCATTCCATGGCGTTTGTGTTTCCCGGAGTAGTACGGGCGGTCGGCAGCGATCCGGTCGATCGGCAGGAGCGTGCCGTCCAGGATCAGGAACGCCTTACGTCGGGCCTCGTCCATGGCCTGCTGGAGCGTCGGGGCGAGGACGGACAGGACTTCGATCGCCTCGCGTATGTAGCGGTAGGCCGTGGCGGTGCCGATGCCGAACCCTGCGGCGAGCTGGGCGTAGGTATCGCCCTTGCGTAGGTGGGCCAGGACCAGCAGTGCCTGGCGGCCCGGCGGCAGGCGCCGCCACCGCGTGCCCTGCCGTCGATGCCGCGAGCGGAGTTGGCCGGCCAGGAAGCGCAAGGTGAAGCTGGACAGGTCGATGCCGGAGCGGTAGATAAGCACGCGAAGCCTTTGGTGGATCCGGTTCTCTTGGTCGAAAACCCATCTACCAGGGGCTTCTTGGCGCTGTCAGCCCAACGAGTAAGCCAGTCCGGCAGTGGAACAGGCTCGTTCACCGCGGAGCGCCCGTGCCGCACCGGTCTTCACCCCGCAGCGATGTCCCGGAACCCGCCCTCGCAGTACCAGGGGCTGTCGGCGAGCGCGCGGTACAGGGCCGCCATCCAGTTGTTCTGCCGGGGCTTGCTGCGAAAGCGCATCAAGCTTGCGAGCTCGGCACGGACGTCCCCCGCCCCACCAGCAAGGAACACCTCCTCCAGAGCCGCGCCGACAGTGACGAGTTCGTCGGCGCACTGCTTCGCGAAGAGCGTGTCCAGCTCGAAGGCATCGAAGTGGAATCGCACGCGGTCGGCGAGGTCCTCACCCCAGGCGGGGTGCGGGTCCACGAAGTAGCGGACCCGCCAATCGAGCGGCCCCGGGACAGGTTGGACGAGGAGTTCGGCGCGCAGCCAGAGCTGGTCTTCGATGTCGTCGTAATAGGGGTGGAGGCTCTGCTCTCCCCCTGTGGCTGGGAAGCGATCGAGCTTGACGGTATTGCAGTCGGCGCAGACAGGGATGAGATTGTCGGGCGCCACCGCCAGGAAGGGGTAGTGGGCTTTCGGCAGGTGATGGTCCACCTGCTTGATGCGGCCGATCCCGCACAACGGGCACTTGCCCGGAGCGTTCCTGATCCGGTCGTAGAGCGGGCGCCCGGGGTATTCCTTGTCCCGCAGCCGCCGGTCGTAAAGCCTTATCAGCGCCTTGGTGTGATTCTTATCGGGCGGGTTCGGGCCGAACGCCCCGCGGTCCAGTGAATGCAGCGCAGACGCGGTGCACGCCGCGTCGAAGATCTCTGCCGCCTTGACTATGGACTCCTCGTATCCCGACAGAATCTTTCCCTGCACCTGGCCGACCTTGGTGCTGGTGCAGAGCTGGAAGACTTCACGGGCGGATTCCTGCACCGGGCGGTCGATGTGCAGCATCAGCGCGTCCCGTCCCGGTGCCGGCGAGCGGCCACACGGGCCAGCCCACGGCCCTCTGCCCCCAGCGCGTCGTCGAAGGCGCCCAGAATGTCCTCGTAGGTGTACCCCTCCCTCGCGAACTGCTCGATCATGGCGTGGAATCCGGTGCGGGTGACTTCCAGACCAAAGATCTCTCGGGTGATGACCCCCACGTTCTCCCCGAACGTCTCGATCTCGGGGTGATCCACCGCCACGTCGCTTCCCGCCCGGCGCAGCGCCCACACCGCGCGGCGCGGTGTCTCCTGGAGGACCACCGGCGAGTGCGTAGCGATGAGCGCGACCCCGTTGGTGTCCAGGAGCAGTGCGGACAGCACCCGGATGAAAGTCGACAGCAACGGCGGGTGCAGGTGTGCCTCGGGCTCGTCGACCAGGACCAGGGTCCGCTCGGTGCAGTGCTCGACCAGTCTGGCCAGGGTGAGAAGGACAATCTTGTGCCCCGAGCTCAACGGGGCGAAGACGCTCTTCGCGTCGGGCCGTTCACCGTCGGGGGCTGCGAGGAGAGCGATTCGCTGGTCCTGGAAGATTGGGTCGGTCTCCTCCAAACGCTCCAGGGCCTCACGCCAGCGCTGTTCGCGTACGGGGCCTTGGGACACGCAGGCGCTCGCGCTGTCGGCGAACTCCTGCCCGAGCTCGGATGGCCCTTTCAGGCTGTTTTCCCCGCGCTTCTTCAGGCCGACGTACTGGTAGCCGACATGCCGGGTCGGGGCGAGCGGCTCAAGGGCGTCGAAGGCGCTGAACCCGACAGAAACCAGGTTCGCGAACGGATGGGCATAGTTCCCCGCACGGTCGGTGAGCCGACTTCCATCAATCGGCTGAAGACGCGCGCCAAGCACTGTGCGGGCGAGCGTGTCCAAGACGTGGGTCTTGCCGACACCGTTGCTGCCGATCAGTGCGTGCACGTTGGTCGGCGGCATGGCATCGGGGTCGACTTCAAGGCCCAGGCGGATCCACGACCGATCGGGCTCCGAGACGCGCTGGCGGTAGTCGATGTCGAATTTGGAGCGTGTCGGCCCTCCGGTCGCGATGCGGTGGAACTGGCCGGTCACCGTCTCGGGTTCCGTGCCTCGCAAGAGCGAAGTTGTCATCACCGCCTCTTCGGAAGCGACCTCGAAGAGGTGGGGATCGAACGCGGCGTCCTTCAACGTCCTGAGGATGGACTCGCGCGTGCTGGAGTCGAACTTGTCACGCAACTGGGTGTAGTAGCTTTCGTCGACCCCCAGCGAGAAGTACCGGTCGGAGAGACGCTCGAACGTCTGCGGGAGGTCGACCCTGCCCGATTCCATCCCGTAGCAGGCAACCTTGCAGATACCGATCTCGATCTGCCGTGAGCCGTTGAAACACCACAGTGTGAAACTGGTCTTGAACCCGAAGTCGTCCCACATGTCCTGAACAAGGAACGCACCCGGTGCCTCCCTCGGAGGCACACGGCGCGGCGATATCTGCGTGAAGAGCACCCACGCACGCTACCCGGACCGGTCGCACCACGTCCGCCCGATACTTCTCCTCGCCCGGAGCAATCACCGAATCGCCTCGATACTCGGCGCATCGCGGGAGGGTCTGGTCACCCTCGCGTCGTCAGCGGCCACGGCCAGGAACGGCAGGGCGAACATAGCCAGAGTGACGTGCTTGTGCCCGGCGATCCAGCTGCGGACCTGGTAGTGGTTCAGGCCGCCCTGACCCTTTGCGACCTGGCGCACCACCGTCGGGCAGGCGAGGAACGTCGTCGCCGCACCCGCACCTGCGTGGATGGTCCCAGACCTGGGACATCGTGATACCGCACCCACGGTCTACCCCAGCCGAGTTCCCGCGGCCGAAGCGAAGCTGGTGTTCTACGAGGCACGGCCCCTTCGGCCGGTAGTTCTGGCGCACCTTTCTGACCTGGGCTTACGGGGGCTGAATTGGCTGTGACCTGCTAGGACAGGTTGCAGAGGTAAGCGGAGCCAGTCAGAGGAAAACGCGCTGATTCGACCCCGGTTCGACCCGGGCCGTTCAGAGGCAGCCAGAGGTGATCCCTCTGCCGAAGCCCCTGTCCCACGGCCCGAGTTGACCGGGTCGGCCCGGCCGCAGCAGCCTCTACAGCCCCTCCGTGCCGCCCCGGTCGAGCTGTGATGGGGACGCCTGCCTCCGCCCGGTGCCAGACGTACGAAAGCCCCCAGGACGGGAATCCTGGAGGCTTCGCCGGCACCGATTGGAGGTCGGTTCCGGACACCACGCGTGGTTTTAGCGGGCCCACGTGGTGTCCACGTCCTTGCGAGACGACTCCACGATGCCATACCGCCATCCGGCCCCGCAGCCCTCACAGAAGACTCCACCGCCAGCAAAAACCCAACCAGAGCCAGCCACAGACCCTCACAATCCACCACTCGGCCTCACCGCACTCCCCCCGGCCGCAGCCGACCTGCTCCTCCTCGGAGACCTCACCGGCCGCTACGCAGCAGGCAGTTACAGCAGACTCGCCTCCGACGGCCAAACCGTGTCCCTTCGCTCAGACCGCCAGGGCGCGGCCGAGCACGGGCATCGGATCACCGCGGCGATCGCCTGCCACGTGGCGCGCGCCGGCGGCACCGCCGACCACCTGACGCGACTGCTGCTGCACCCCGAGCACGAAGGCGGCCGGCACGCCCGCCACATCGCGCTGCGCTCCGGACAGCCGCAGGCCTTGGAGTACATCCACCGGGTGTGGACCAGCGCCTCGTCCGTCATCAAGGGGAGCACCCGGGTGGAATCCCGTCATCACGCGTATGAAGTCCTTGTCGCGCTGCGGGACCGTATCGAAACGACGCCCTGGCGCGGTGAGCGGGGACGGACCGCGCTGCGGGTGCTGCGGGCGCATCTGAACTTTGCCGAGATCGCGGGCGGTCCCCTGCACCACGCCAGCGAACGGCAGACGGCCGAGGAAGCCGGTATCTCCCGCACCACCCTGCGGGCCGTCTACGAACTGATCCTCAAACCGCGCGGCTGGCTGCGCCGCCTGCAAGCCGGCCACGGCCGGGAAGGCTCGACCTGGTACCTCAACGACGGCAACAACCGCTGCAGCCGCGCCTCTTCGCCGTCTCATGTCCGCACCACTCAGTTCCCCCCCGACCCGGCACTTGAGGAGTGGCCCACCCCTGAGACAGCCACCGCAGCCGACATCGACTCCACCGTCATCGGGCGGTTGATGGGCCACGACGCCTTCACCCACCACGGCCTCGGCAGCTCCGCACTGATGATCATCAGCGCCCTGCACCTCCACCCCGGACAGAGCATCGAAGAGTTGGTCGGCTCGTCCTCGGTCTCCCGCGCCACGACCTACCGAACGCTGCGACGCCTCGCTCTGCACGACCTCGTCCGACAGACCGATCAGACCTGGGCTCTGACACCGCAGGCCCTGCAAGGCATTGGGCTGCCCACTCACACGTCAGATCCGAGGCCAATGGGGCTCCTCACGCAGGGCTGGGACGATCTAGCCGACGGCTACGGCACCGCGGGCACAGCTGCCCAGCGCAAAGCCCTGCATATGGCTGAACGCGCGGCCTACCGCCAAGCGCTGGAACGGCTCGCGGAGCACCGCAGCAGAGCCGTGGTGATCGTGCGCGACGGCCGCCAGATCCTGGTCCCGGCACCGCGCGCCGACGAAATCCCGATCCCATGGCGATCCCCGGACGGGTCCGTCCTCGACCCGGCGACCGGACGCCCCGCCGCGGACTGGCGGGTGGCCACCGACGGCCGCCTCATCCTCATCACCCCAGCCGACCAGCGCAGTTACGACGAGCTGGCAGCAGCCCACGCCCAAGCCCTCAGCGAATGGGAATCCGCCGCATGAACCCACAACCCCAACCACCCGCCGCTGGCCAGGAAGACGAGATCACCCCTCAAGCGCTGCGCAAGCAGTACGAGGCCGGGGCCACGGTCGCCGACCTCGTCGCCACAAGCGGAATGTCCTACGGCACGGTCCTCAACCGGCTGCGGACGGCCGGGACGGTGATGCGCACCTCCTGGCAGACCCGCCGACTGCGTGAAAACGGACAGGCCCGTCGGCGTCTGGCGGCCCGGCTGCGCACCCTCTACGACAAACACGGCGCCACCCTCACCGACCTGGCCGCAGCCGGAGCCGGAACACGGCGAGCCGCACGCCGCCTACTCATCGAAACCGGCGGCACCCCACGCACCACACAGCAGACGCTACGCATGCGCACGGCCGCGGATGCTCCAGCGCGCAAGAAACTCGCCGTGTCTTTGCGGGCGAGGTACGAGGCCGGAGCCTCGGTGCCGGAACTGGCCGAAGAGTGCCATTACTCCGTCGCCACCGTCTACCGGCTTCTGCACCTCGCCAAAACCCGAATGCGGCCCCCGCACCGGCACGGACCCACCCGTCAGCCCAAGCGGCGCTCATGAGAAGCGCGAGCCTCGTCATCTTCACCGCCCGCGGCAAACACAGCGCTGGCGCGCATCAACCCAACACTCGTCAAGCGGCACGAGCGCCCCCAGTGCCCCGCAGGCCGCCCCACGTCGACGTCGTCAACCCCACCGCACTGCAGTGCACCTTTCACTTTCAGGAGATCACGCACGTGAATGAACTCACCCGTCACAAGAACCTGGCCAAGACCACGGCCGTTGCCTGGGATGCCTTCGTCATCGTCATCGGCATGCTCAAGGGCGGCACCGGCAAGACCACCTCCGCCTGGTTCATCGCCCTCTACTACGCCATCGTCCTCGGCCTCCCCACCCTGCTGCTCGACGCGGACGCCACCAGCCAGTCCGCCTACGACTGGTACAAGGTCGCGGCGGCCGAAGGCTTCGAGATTCCCGAGAACCTGGTCATCGAGCGCTACCCCTTCGACGACATCGCCGAGTACATCCGCGACAAGCGCACCGAGTTCGCAGCGATCGTCATCGACGCCGGCGGCGGCAGCGCCAAGCTGTTCCACGAAGCCGTCACCGAGGCCAACCGGCTGATCGTGCCCGTCGCCCCCACCAAGATCGAACGCCGCAAACTCGTCGCCACCTTCGACGAGGCCGAACGCGCCGCCGCCCGCAACACCCGCGACATCACCGCCCACGTCGTCCTCGTCAAAACCGACGACCGCACCAGCCTCCCCCGCACCGCCAAGGACAAACTGCTCCAGCCCGTCAAGGGCGAGGGCATCGGCCCGGACCGCGACGAACCGTTCCCGCTCGCCGACACCGTCATCCACGCCTGGGTCCACTACATGGAGGCCTTCGGCGAAATCCCCACCGAACTCAGCGAATACACCGCACTCATGAAGGAGCTCAACGCATGACCGACAGAATGAAACCCCCGCCCCGCTCCAAAGGACGCGCCCTGGGCGCAGCAGCCAAGAAGACGGCTCCGCCTCCACCCCCGCCGACCGCCGAACTCACCCCCGAGCAGTTCGCCGCGGAGCAAGCCACCGCCCAGACAGCAGACAGCACACAAAGCGGCACATCACAGGTGCGGTCATCGGCCTCCGCAATCTCTGACAACCCCCAAGCCGAAGACCACACCAACGCAGCGGCTGCAGAACGACGGTCCTCCGCAGCACAGACCGTCCAGCCGCCCATGTATGTCGTGGAGCGGAGCCCGGAGCAGGACTCCGTATCCCGCGAGCCGGCAGGCACTGCCACCGCCAGCCCCAAAGCACATCTGGGCTCAAGCGGACTTCCGGCGACAGGCCCGGAGCAAGCGCAGCCTGCCGACTACCCTCCGCAGAGCGGAGCGTCCCAGAACACCCGGACGAACCCAGCGCCAGCACTGGCTGCCGAGGTCGCGGTCCATTCAGCAGCGCTTCCCCCGACACCCGGCACGACGTTCCCTGTGCGGGACGACGTTCGAGGCCAGCGGTACGAGCAGGACCCACGAGCACAACCAACAGCGAGCGAGGGAACACCCTGGACCCACGGCCCCGGCCGACCCACAAACATCCCTGAAACCGCCGTGATCCTCAACCAGCGCATCATCGCCCGCGAAAGCCTCGACTCCTCGGTCCCCGCAGCGCTGAAGCTGAAGAAACGGATCAAACGCTTCGCCCTGGACAACGAACTCGACCACCTGCCCATCGGCGACATCGTCTCCGTCGCCCTGGACGAATGGCTCACCACCCGCGGGTTCTGACCCACCACACTGCGCCCGGGTGGCCGCGAACGCACCACGTGTTCACGGCCACCCGTCGCCCGACTATTCCAATAGTCCACTAGGCCAATAGGCGGCCCACTATTCGAATAGTGGACCCAACCGGAGCACCCCATGCCCGACCTCACCCACCACGCCCACCAACTACGGGAACTGGCCGACCTACTCGAAGCACAAACCAGCCACCCACAAGACCCATACTCCCCGCACCCAGACACGTTGGAGATCCTCAGCGGCCGTCATACCAACCGTGGCCAACTCAACTACGCCGTACCCGACGCACTCCAACTCCAACGACGCATCCGCCGCTACAACGCCGACTCCGGCATCCCCCACGGCGACATCGTCGCTCTCGCTCTCGACACCTACCTTCGCGCTAAGAGCTCGTAACACGATCTTCTGTGTGACTCAGGTGCAGTCAAAGCGAAGCGGTCGAGAGAT
>NZ_BMVY01000063.1 GCF_014650955.1 Streptomyces tauricus | reverse complement strand
GGCCGGCTCGTGGCAGGCCGGTGCGCCCTACGGCGGCAGCGGTGGCAGCGGTGGCGGGGCTGCCTTCGACGCCTCGTCCACCCTGCTGCCGTCGGCTCCCGGCGGCCCGCCCGCCCCCGCGGCCCCCAGCGGTGCGATGCCGGCCGCACCACCCGTCGGCCCGCCGCAGCCCAGTGGCGCCGAACTCGACTACGCCGCCCTCGTCCTGTCGGGTCCCGAGGAGCAGGCCGGCCGCAGGGGCCTGCTCTTCCCGGACTCGTCCTTCGACCCGGTGGCCACCGAGCAGCGCCGCGCCGCCGAGGCCGTGGCATCGCTGCCGCTGCCCGGCCACGCCGTACGGCCCCGTGAATCGGCAGGCTCCTTCGACCACCGCTACGACGCGCACGCCCGCACCGACATCCCGTCGGACGGCACCCTGCACACCGTGACGATCACCGAGATCCCGGTCGGTCTGCGGACCGAGTACCTCTGTGTGCCGTCCGTGGAAGAGACCGTCTACACCACGCTGGTGCTCTCCAACGCCACCGATCAGGCACTGCTGGCCGGACCGGTGGAGGTCACCGTCGACGACGACTTCCTCCTGACCGCGGCACTCCCGACGCTCGCTCCCGGCGGGACGCGCCGGGTGGGGCTCGGGCCGGCCGAGGCCATCCGTGTCACTCGCCGTACGGATCTGCGCGAGTCGTCCTCGGGGTTGCGCAACACCGTCACCGTGCTCGACCAACGCGTCCACGTGGAGCTGGTCAACCGGCTGGCGCGGCCCGTCACCGTCGAGGTCCGCGAGCGGGTGCCGGTCACCTCCGACCCTGACATCCGCATCGACGAGCGGGCGGACTGGACGACGCCGGAGGAGGGTGCGGGGCCCGACACTCTCGTCCCCGGCACCCGCGTCTGGCGGGTGGAGCTGCCCGCCGCCGGCTCCGCCGCGCTCGACGGCGGCTACGAGATACGTATCCCGGCCGGCAAGGCCCTGGTCGACGGCAACCGCAGGAGCTGACCCACACATGTCCACGGATGCGCAGCCGATCGCCCTGCCCGTCACCGCCGTCACCTGCCTGGAGGACCGCGCCCTCGTCGAACGTACCGCCGTCCTGGATCTGCGGCCCGGCGTCCAGCGGCTGCGGCTCGGCCCGGTCAGCGCGCTGGCCGTCGACCGTTCGCTCCACGCCGAGCTGACCAGCGGGCACCCCGCCACGGTCCTCGACGCGCGGATCGTACGCGCCTGGGTGCCGCGCGACCCCCGGTCGTCCCCCGCCGACGACTCGGCACTGCGTCGGCGGGTGCACCTCCTGGAGGAGGAGCAGCGCGACCTGGGCCGGGTACGCGACCGCCTCCTCGTCCGTCTCGATCTGCTCGGGCGGCTGGCCGCGGACCTGTTGCGGGAGATCGGGCGGAGTGCGGGCTCCGGTGCCGTGGACAGGCCCCGGTGGACCGGCGAACTGGACCGGGCGGACACCGAGCGCGACACGTACGGCGAGCAACTCCGTTCCACGGAAGCCAGGTTGGCGACGGTCGAGGTCGAACTCCGCGAGGCGCGGCACACCCTGCACCTCGCGGAGGACAAGCCCACCGAACTGGTCGGCCATGTCGAGCTGACCGTGGAGGCCGGGACCGCCGGGCCGGTCGGGCTGCGCCTGAGCCACCTCCTGCCGTGTGCGCTGTGGCGGCCCGCCTACCGGGCCGTACTCGACGGTGACTCCCTGACGCTCGAAACGGACGCGATGGTCTGGCAGCGCACCGGTGAGGACTGGTCGGACGTACGCCTGACGCTGTCGACGGCCCGCTCCGCGCTGGCCACCGAGCCGCCGCGACTGGGCGAGGACAGGCTGACCCTGCGGGACCGGTCGTCGGCCGAACGCCGCACGGTGGACGTCGAGTTGAGGGAGGAGGAGATCGGGGATCTCGGTCCGGCTCCGGTGCTCGGTCTCCCGGGCGTCGACGACGCCGGTGAGACACGGGTGTTCCGCTCCCCCGCGCCGGTGTCCGTCCCCGGCGACGGCCGCGCCCACCGGGTGCCGCTCTCCGCCTTCACCACGCCGTCCGGCACCGAGTACGCCTGCTCGCCCGAGCTGTCCCCCCTGGTCACCCAGGTGGTGCGGTTCGACAACCGGTCCGGGCACGCGCTGCTCGCGGGCCCCGTCGACCTGGTCCGCGGCAGCGGTTTCGTCGGCCGCGCGACGCTGGAGTTCGCGGCCCCCGGGGCACGCGTCGAGCTGGCCTTCGGCAGCAGTGACGACCACCGGGTGGTCCGGCACACCGAGGAGTCCCGTACCTCCGCCGGACTGTCCCAGCGCACGCTGGTCACCCGCACGGTGCGCCTGCACCTGTCCCGCTTCGCCGCCCCGGGAGACCACGAGGAGCGCGTCGTCGTCCTGCGGGAACGCGTGCCCGTGTCCGAGGTCTCGGGAGTCGAGATCCGCGTGCGTACGGAAGGGTGCTCCCCCGCGCCCGACGCCGTCGACGCCGAGGGCATCGCCCGCTGGGACGTCACGGTCCCTCCGGGCGGCCGGCGCACGGTGACCTTGGTGTACGAGATCTCGGCGAGCAGCAAGGTGACGGGGATCTGACCGGGCCCATCTCGCCGCGCTTGTGTACGGGCCCGCGGGGTGGTGGCGCCGGGCGAGCGGCCGTCCTGTGCCGGTCGGCGCTCAGGCCGCCGCCCGGTCGGGCGGGAAGGGCACGGGGTAGGGCTCGGCGAAGTCCGCGGAACGGCTGACCTCGCGCCACCTCTGGTCCTCCTGGAGGAGCTGCCTGTCGAGCCGGATGGAGCCTTCGGCCGCGTTCACACCGAGCGGCAGGTGGTCGGGGATGTCCTGGCGCTTGGCCATCCGGACCAGGATCTCGGCGGCCCGGACCGGGTCACCCGCCGGCCCTTCGGCGGTCTGGCGGACGCGTGTGTTCATGGCTCCGACCGTCTCCGCGTACGCCTCGGGGACCGCGTGGACGGCCATCGAGGAACCCGCCCAGTCGGTTTTGAAGCCGCTCGGCTCGACGACGAGCACCTTGACCCCGAACGGGGCCGTCTCGGTGCGCAGCACGCGGCTGAAGCCGTCGATCGCGAACTTCGCCGCCTGGTAGGAGGCGATCCCGGGACTGCCTCCCACTCGACCGCCCATGGAGGAGATCTGGACGACCAGGCCTGCCCTCTGCTCGCGCAGGATCGGCAGGGCAGCCTTGGTGACGTTGTACACGCCCCAGAAGTTCGTCTCGAACTGGGTACGGAAGTCGGTGTCGTCCGTGGTCTCGATGGGCGACACGTTGGCGTAGCCGGCGTTGTTCACCAGTACGTCGATGTGGCCGAAGTGCTGTTTCGCCTCGGCGAGGGCCGTGCGCGCGGCTTCGGGGTCGGTCACGTCCAGTCGGATCGGCCGTATCCGGTCTCCGAACTCCGCCACGAGGTCGGTCAGTTGCTCGGTGTTGCGGGCGCTCGCGGCGACGAGGTCGCCGGCTTCGAGTGCCGCACGGACGAGGGCACGACCGAGGCCGCGCGAGGAACCAGTGATGAACCAGGTCTGCTGCATGCACTTAGCAAAACACTGTTGCGCTAATAACGCAACCGCGTTCCGCTAGGATCGTGTGATGACCCCGTCGGAGTTCCAGCGCGCACGTTCACCCGAAGCCAAGCGGCTGCGTGAGGCCGCCATCCTCGACGCGGCCCGGGCTCTCGGGGCCGAGCACGGGATCAGGCAGGTGACCCTCACGGACATCGCCGCCAGGGCCGGGATGCACAAGTCGGCACTGCTCCGGTACTTCGAGACGCGCGAGGAGATCTTCCTTCGGCTCACCGCGGCCGGCTGGCAGGAATGGTCGCCCGCCCTGGCCGCGAGGCTCAGGGAGATCGAGGAACCCGGCCCGGCAGCCGTGGCGCAGGCGTTCGCGGCCACGCTGGCGGAGCGCGGGATGTTCTGCGACCTGCTCGCCCAGGCACCGCTCAATCTGGAACGCAACGTGTCGGTCGACGCGGTACGCGACTTCAAGCTCGCCACACTCGCCGCCCGCGAGGACATCTTCGCCGCCCTGGACGAGCAGCTCCCCCAGCTCGACCGGGACAGTGCCCTCGACGTAATCGCCACCGCCGTCGCACTCGCCGGCGCGTTCTGGCAGATCGCGACCCCGGGCCCGGAGATCGCCGAGCTCTACCGCAGTGATCCCCGCCTCGCCCACGCCGTGGTCGAGGTCGAACCCCGCCTCGCCCGCATCCTCACCGCGACCATCAGCGGCATGACACCGACACCCGCCGCATAAGGCTTCCGACGGGGCTGTTGGCTTGCTCGCGCCGGTGCCTCGACCGGCCGCTTCGACTCAGCTCATAGTGCTCGGATCAACCGCTGGTGTCCGGCGCGCTCGCATCGACCGCAGCCCTCAACTCGTGCAGCCTCAGTGCCAGTTGGAGGCGCAGCGCCGAGTCCGGCGAGCGCCAGTCCTCGCCGAGCAGGGAGCCGATACGGTCCAGGCGCTTCAGTAACGTGTTCAGGTGTACGTGCAGGGCGCGGGCCGTCCGGCTCAGGTTCCCGGAGTGGGCGAAGTAGGCGGTCGCCGTGGCCACGAGGCCGGTGGACCGTCGTCGGTCGTACTCCAGCAGCGTGCCGATGCTGTCGGCGAGGAACCGGTCGAGGTCGCCCGAGCGGTCGGGGTCGAAGGCGAGCGCGTACATCCCGTACTGCTGGGCGCTTGCCCCACGGTCGTTCTCCCCCAGGGAGCGAATCACCTTGACGCAGCGCTGTGTCAGCGTGAACGCGCGGGACCGCTCCCCCGCGATCCGGTCGGCGACCACGAGTACGGGCACACCGAGCGTGCGGCGCAGCCTGCGGTGCAGCGTGCGTGCGACATCCTCCACGTCGTCGGCGTGCAGCAGCATCGTCGCCCGGCCCAGATATTCGCCCGCCAGTCCTGACCGCTCGGTCGACAGCGGTTTCAACTGCCGGACGACTTCGCTCGCGGTCCTCTCGGGGCAGTCGACCACGACGAGGACGTCGAGGTGGTCCACGTCGACGCCACGGGCGAGGGCCCGGTCGCGCTGGGCCGGATGCAGAGGCGAGCGGGACATGAGTTCCATGAGCAGTTCGCCCCGGACCCGCTCCTCCGCTTCGGCACGGGCATCGCGCATGAGGAACAGCAGGCCCATGATCTGAGCCGAGCGCTCCAGCATGCGGACGTCCGCGGGCTCCGGCGCGGCGCGGCGCGCCAGGGACAGGAAGCCGAAATGGTTTCCACCGGGCCGGACGGCCACCACGCTGCGGAAGTACCCGTCCGCACCTCGCGTCGAGACACACCGCCCGGTGTCGCGTGCCTCCTCGCACACGTCCCGGGGCACATCCGAAGGCATGTCCCGCGTCGCGTCCCGAGACACGTCAGGAAGCACGTCAGCAGGCATGTCAGGAGGCACGTTCTGGTCGGCGTCGGCGTCGCCGTCCCGTCCTCGGGGGAAGCGGATCGCGAGGACCTCGTCGTCCCGGTCCCGGACCGTCACCGTGCCCCGCAGATGCTCGACCAGAAGTTGCGCGATGTCTCCGGGCCCGCCACCGGTCAACACCGCGTGCGTCAGGGCCTCGTGGACGGCCGCCGCCCGTTCCATGGTGGTGACCTGGTCCTCGATCGTGCGGTACGCGTCCTCCAGTCGCCGCAGCGCGACGCGGCTCTCCTCGTAGAGCCGCGCGTTGTTCAGGGCGACCGCGGCATGGCCGGCGAAAGCACTGAAGAGGGCCACTTCGTCCTTCTCGAAGGGACGCTCGGTGCGGTCGGCGGCGAAGAGGGCTCCGATGGCCCGCTCACCCACCATGAGCGGCACACCCAGCAGCGCCATGAGTCCTTCGCGGGGCACGAGCAGGTCGAACGTGGGGTCGTGCGGAAGGCCTTGGGCCTCTCGGTAGTTGCTGACCCAGAAGGGAGCTCCGGACTCGATGACACGACCACCCAGGCCCGTTCCGGGTGGCATTCGGCCCGACGAGAACTCCGACGAGATCGTCCCGGCGGACGCTCTCACGGTGAGGTAGCCCTCCGCGTCCAGAAGCGACAGATACGCGAAGTCACTGCCGATCAGCTCGTGGGCGTGCCGCACGATCGAATGCAGGACCTCGTCGACCTCGCCGAGCGCGGTCAGGGACCGGGCCGTCGTGTACAGGCTGTTGAGTTCGCGCTCGCGGCGCAGCCGGTAGGCGGCCAGTTCGCCTTCGGCGGTGGCGTCGGCCGCGTCGGAACCGGTCCGTGCCGTCGACGACTCCGCGGAGGACTGAGGTGGTGGATTCATACACCCCGGCTTCGTCATGAGTGGAGGACCTTTCCATCATATGGCGGGCGTGCGTGGCTCTAACCTCGCCCCACGCCACATCGTTGTGACTCGAACTCCCGCCTTCTCGACCTCTCGACCGCTCGACCACGCAAGCGCCCACGTCCGGGCCCGATCCCCTGGGGAGTGACAAGGATGTCGATTCCTGCCGTCGGCGGTCTGTACACCGTCGCCGTCCGCAAGGCGATGCTGCGCCTGCTGCCCGTCCTGTGCCTCGCCTACTTCATGTCCTACGTCGACCGGACGAACATCGCTCTGGCGAAGACCCACCTGCGGGCGGACGTGGACATCAGCGCGGCCGCCTTCGGCCTCGGCGCGGGTCTCTTCTTCCTGACCTACGCGCTCTTCGAGGTCCCGAGCAACCTGGTCATGTACCGGATCGGGCCCCGCCGCTGGATCGCGCGGATCGCTCTGAGCTGGGGCGCGGTCACCTCGCTCATGTTGTTCATCCAGGACGATGTCACCTTCTACATCGGGCGGATCGCACTCGGTGCGGCCGAGGCCGGTCTCTATCCGGCGATGATGTTCATGGTGACCCAGTGGTTCGGGCAGAAGGACCGTGCTACCGCGATCGGGTTCATCTACCTCGCGCCCACGCTCGGTCTGCTCCTGGGCGGTCCGCTCGGCGGCGCGCTGATGGAGTTGGACGACCTGGGTGGACTCCACGGCTGGCAGTGGATGTTCCTGATCGAGGGACTGATCACCATGGTCATCGGGTTGGCCGTCCTGGCCTACCTGCCGGAGGTGCCCGCCGATGCGACGTGGCTGACCGCGGACGAGGCGGCGGCGCTGAGCGAGCAGGCCGGCCGGGGATCCGGTCCGGACCCCGGGCACGCTCTCAGAGGCAACATGGGGCAGGCGTTCGGGCGGCCGTTCATCCTTCTCATCGGGATCATCTACTTCCTCAACCAGGTCACGATGAACGGCGTGACGTTCAACGTGCCCTCGATCATCGAGTCGCTGGACGTGAGCGGATCGTTCCTGATCGGCCTGCTCAGCGGAGTGACGGGGATCGGAGGCACGATCGGCGTGCTGGTGATGCCGCTGGTCTTCCGCCGTGTCCCGCGCGAGTCCCTCACCATCGGTGTCCTCGCCGCGGCGCCCGCTCTGGTCGCGGCGGTCTTCCTGGCGGTTTCCTCGCCCGGCGTGCGTATCGCCCTGATCGGTGTCATGTCCGCCTTCACGTTCGCCACCCTGCCGATCTTCTGGTCCGTGGCCATGGCCCGGATGTCGGGAATCGTGGCGGCGGCCGGGCTGGCCTTCATCAACACGGTCGGTCTGACCGGCGGGTTCGTGGGCCCGTATCTGTTCGGGCTGGCCGAGTCGGACTCCGGGGATCCGACCTCCGGCTTCCCCATCGTCATCGCCACGTCCCTCGTCGGCGGCGCACTCGCGGTGGCCCTGCGCTGGGCGCTGCGGAAAGAGGACAGGAAGACCGCCCGGACCACGGCGGTCGAGCCCGACCTGGAGGTACTTCCGTGACCTTCCTGCCTCAGGACGGATTCCCGTTGTCCGAGATCCCCGGAGCGTACGCCGCCGAGATCGGGGACACCGTGGTGGTGCGCGCCGACACCGAAACACTGACGTGGACAGCGTTGCACCGTGACAGCAACAGGGTCGCGCGCGGGCTGCTGGCCGCCGGGGCCACCACCGGCCGGATCGTGTCCCTCCTGCTACCCAACTCGACAGATCTCGTCCTGGCCGTGTTCGCGTGCTACAAGGCCGGGGCCACCCCTCAGGTGCTTTCGACGCGGATGAGGCCCGCGGAACTCGACGCGGTCCTCGAACTCGCTGACCCCGCCGTGGTGGTCACGGAACCCGGCAGTACGCTCGCCGACCGCCCGAAGGCCGTGACCAAGGCCAAGGCCAAGGCCGTGACCTTGGACGACCTGAGGAGGCGACAGCCCGACGACGACCTGGAACCGGCGGTCGCCACGTCGTGGAAGGCCCCGACCTCCGGCGGATCGACCGGCCGCCCGAAGATCATCCTGTCCGGCAGACCGGCGGTGACGTCCGCCTTCGACACCGACATGTGGGGAATCGAGGCCGGGGCACAGGCGCTGATCACCGCGCCGCTGCACCACAACGCCCCTTTCGTGACCGCCCTTTCGACGATCTTCCTCGGCGGATCGGTGACCCTGCTGACCCGGTTCGACGCCGAGCGCACCCTGTCCGCGATCGACGACCACGGTGTGGACTGGGTGTATCTGGTTCCCACGATGATGCGCCGGATCGTGGCGCTCCCGGACGAGGTCCGGGGCCGGTACACGCTCGCCTCCCTGCGTTCCGTCTGGCACTGCGCCGAACCGTGCCCGGTCTGGCTGAAGCGGAAGTGGATCGAGTGGCTGGGTCCCGAGCGGGTCCGGGAGTTGTACGGGGGCACGGAGGCCGAGGCGGGATGCACCCTCGGCGGGGACGAATGGCTTGAGCACGTCGGATCGGTGGGGCGGGTGACGTGGGGTGAGATGAAGCTCCTCGACCCTGACGGCGCCGAGATCACGGAGCCGGGTGCCTCGGGTGAGATCTACATGCGGGTGACTCCGGGGACCGATGCCACGTACCGCTATATCGGCGCCGAGCCGACCGTACGTGACGGCTGGTCGTCCCTCGGGGACATGGGGCGGTTCGACGCCGACGGCTACCTGTACCTCCTCGACCGGCGGTCGGACATGATCACCGTGGGCGGGGTCAACGTGTATCCGGCGGAGATCGAGGCCGCGCTGGTCGAACACGAGCAGGTGATGACGGCGGTCGTGATCGGCCTTCCCGATGGCGACACCGGCAATCGGCTGCACGCGATCGTCCATACGCCGGAAAGGGCCGACGTCACGGCGGACGACATCCGGGGCTTTCTCGACGGGCGGCTTTCCCGGTACAAACTGCCGAAGTCGATCGAACTGGTCCACGACTCATTGCGCGACGCGGCAGGCAAGGTACGGCGTTCGGAATTGCGCGCCCAGAGACTGGGCGAGCCGACCCATGCCGGTCAACCAGGACGGGAACAGCCATGAACCCCAGGACCACCGGAAGCACGAGGGTGCGTGTGGGTGTCACGCTCGCCGCCGTCGCCGCATTTCTCGGCATCACTCCGAACGTCCGACCGGCCACGGCTGATTCCCCCGTCGACGCGGTGCGATGCGAGACGCTGACAGGGTCACGTATCCCGGCGTCCGTGATCTCTCTGCCCACCGGTGGCGGCCGGGTGAATGCCGCATCCGAGGTGACGGAGACCATCGGCGGTACGAGCGTCACGTACTGCCGTGTCGACGCGGCACTCCTGCCGGTCGACCCCACAGCACCCGATATCCGCATGCGCGTCGCTCTGCCTCTGGAGTGGAACCGCAGATCCATGATGTTCGGCGGTGGCGGCTACAACGGCACCATTCCCGACCTTCGTGCGGACGCCCCCTTCGGGCTCGCGAACGCCCCCACCCCACTGGCGCGCGGATATGCGACGTACGGAAGCGATTCCGGGCACCAGGCGGACCCCGCCAAGCATCCCATTTCGTCGCTAGACGGCTCTTTCGCCCTCAACGACGAAGCACTCCGGAATTTCTCCGCGGGCGACGCGCTCAAGAAGACCCACGACGCGGCCCAGTTCCTGATCCGACGGGGATACGGGGCCAAACCCGAGCACGTGTACTTCGCGGGTGGATCGACCGGCGGCCGTGAGGCGCTGGCCGTGGTGCAACGCTGGCCCCGCGCCTTCGACGGCGTGATCTCGGCATTCCCGGCGTGGAACAACCTCGCCGAAATCCTCTACCTGGGACATACGACGCAGTTGTTGGCGCGGCCCGGCGCCTTCCCCGGACCCGAAAAGCAGGCGCTGCTGTACGACAGCGTCATTGAGGCCTGCGACGCCCGGGACGGACTGGCCGACAGGATCGTTTCGAACCCGGATGCCTGCCGTTTCAGACCTGAGAAGCTGCGATGCCCGGACGGCGGTGACACCGGCTCGTCATGTCTCTCGGACCGCCAGATCGCCTCGGTCACGGCCATCTCGTCCTCGTGGACATGGCCGTACAAGGTGGCCAGTGGTGAAAAGGGCTACCCCGGTTTTCCCTTCCTCTCCGGTGCCGACATGCGCACACCACTGCTGGGTTTCGGAACCACCGCACCCACACACCCGATGCCTCTCACCAGCGGATACGGAATGCAGTACTGGGACCAGTGGGTCAAGTACTTCCTGACACGCGACCCCGGCCACAGCCCCTTGGCCGTCGACCCGGGACAGCCGGGAAAGTGGCTCTCCCACATCAGCCGGTTGTCCGAGATCCAGGATCTCAACGACGCGGACCTCCGACCGTTCGCGCGGTCCGGCGGAAAGCTCCTGCTCATCCATGGTGCTGCCGATGAACTCGTCTCGCACCGTTCGACGAACGACTATTACGAGCGGGTGACCGACACCTTGGGGCCGCGTAAGACACGGGAATTCATGCGGTATTACGTCGTGCCGGGCGCCAACCACGCGAACTTCGGCAACCCCGCTTTCGCCCCCGGCTGGGACTCGGTCACCGCGATCGAGCAGTGGTCCGAACAGCAGCGGAAACCTGTTTCTCCGGTCGGGACCGACGCACGTGACGGCAGGAGCCGGCCGCTGTGCGAATACCCTCGCTGGCCGAGGTACGAGGCGGGGGATCCCGACAGCGCCGGCAGTTTCGTGTGCGGCGCGGATGCGGCCTGAGGCGGCCTCGGGCGCGCTACGGCCGCACGGGTGGGGTCCGTACGGTGCCCGCGGGAAGTCGCTGGTCCGCGGGGAGTTGGTGGTCTGCGGTCAGACCGGTCAGGAGGAGGTCGACGAGGCGGTGGAGACCTGCGGCGGGTCGGGGGGTGAGGCGGTAGGAGGCGATGGCCGCCAGGCAGACGCGTACGTCGTCCACGCCGATGTCGTCCCGGACGACGCCGGCGGCGCGCGCCCGGTCGACGAGTCGGCGCAGCGCCCGTGCCTGCTCGTGACGGTCCGCGGCGAAGGCGGCGGCCGCCGGATGGGAGCCGAACAGAGCCTCGTTCAGCCCGCGGTCCCGTAGCCGGTGCTCGGCGAAGCGGCGGACGACACCGCTGAGCGCACGCCATGGGTCGGGATCGTCGAGGGCGGCCCGCATGTCCGCGCGGCAGGCCGCGACGTGCTCGGTGAGCGCCGCGGTGACCAGGTCAGCACGTGAGGGGAAGTGCCGGTGGACGGTGGCGATGCCCAGGCCGACCCGGCGGGCGATCTCCCGCATCGGCAGGTCGAGCCCTTCGGAAGCGAAGGAGGCGCGGGCCACCGAGAGGATGCGGCGACGGTTGTCCTCCGCGTCCGTGCGTGTTTTCCGAGTCACTGTGCTTGCCGCGCCTCTCACTTCGACCTGATCCGGATCAGCTGCTCCACCTCCATGTCTACCGTGTGCCGACGCCCGGACGGTCCGGGCAGGGAAGGTGCACCATGCGCGCAGTACGGTTCGAGCGGTTCGGTCCCCCTGAGGTACTCGGCGTCGGATCCGTGCCCGAGCCGCACGCGGGTCCGGGCGAGGTACGGATCGCCGTCCGCACGGCGGGAGTGTCTCCAGTCGACCTGGCGCTGCGGGCCGGCGACTCGCCCTCGCGTGACGGTCTCGCCCTGCCGCACGTCCCCGGGGTGGACGCGGCCGGGGTGATCGACGAGGTCGGTCCGGGCGTCACGGGCTTCACGGTCGGCGACGCGGTGTTCGGAGCGGTCGACGTCGCCCGGCTGGGCGGAGCGAGCGCGCGGTTCGCGGTGCTCGCGTTCTGGGCGGCGAAGCCGGACGCCTGGTCCTGGGAGGAGGCGGGCGCCGCGGCGACGGGTGTCGAGACGGCGACCCGCGCCCTTGACCTGCTCGGCCTCACCGGGGAACAGGACACGACGCTCCTGATCGACGGGGCGTCGGGCGGTGTCGGAAGCATCGCCGTGCAGCTGGCGGCTGCGCGAGGAGCCCGCGTGCTTGCCACGGGCCGACCCGCCAGCCACGCCTTCCTGACCTCTCTCGGCGCGACGCCGGTCGCCTACGGTCCCGGCCTGGCCGAACGGGTCCACGCCCTCGGCATCCCGCGTATCGACCGTGCCCTCGACGTGGCAGGGAAAGGCTCACTGGACGAACTCGTCGCGCTCACCGGCAGCCCGGACTCCGTGGTCACCCTCGCCGACTTCACCGGTCCCGGCCGCGGGGTGCGCCTCTCGCTCGGCCGCTACGGGGGCCAGCCGGACGGGTGCCACGGGCTGGCGTTCGCCGCCGAGCAGGCGGTGCGGGGGCGGTTCCGCGTGCCGGTCCAGGCGGTGTTCCCGGCCGACCGCGCGGCGGAGGCACACGCCGCGGTGGCGACGGGCCCTCGCCGCGGGAAGACCGTCCTCGACCTCACGACGCTCGCGTCCGGAGCGTGATGCGGTCGGCCGATTCCGGGCCGCGTGGCCTTGTCACTCGTTGAGGTGCAGTACGGCCGCGTCGCCTAGGTGTTCGGTCGGTGCTTTGTTTCTGTACATCCTGTTATGGGATGACTCGGAAGGAGCCCTGGTGAGAAGCACGTCGCTGCTGCTCGGAGACCTCTGGGCCCAGCCGACCAGGTGCCCTGGCGGCAGTTGGTCGCTCTGACGTCCCGCCACGCTCACCGTCAGGAGTTCCCCGTGCCAGTCCCCCGCTCCGTACCAGTGCCCCGCTCAGCGCAGCTCCGCCTCCCTCTGGTCGCTCTGCTGAGCGCTGCCTGTCTGACCGGTCTGGTGCAGGCCGCCCCGAGCCACGCCTCGGACGCTGCGGCGAACGACGACCGCGCCATGCGGCGGCAGTTGCAGGCACTGACCGACGCACCCGGCGGACCTCCCGGGGCGATCGCCGTCCTCAAGCGTGGGTCCCACACCCAGGTCTTCCGGGCCGGCGTCGCCAAGGTCGGCACCGATCGTCCGATCCAGGCCACCGACCACATGCGCATCGCCAGTACGGCCAAGGCGTTCAGCGGCGCGGTCGCTCTGCGCCTCGTCGACACCGGGGACCTGCGGCTGAACGACACCCTCGGCAAGGTGCTCCCCCGGCTGCCGCGCGCATGGCATCGGGTCACTCTCCGGCAGCTCCTGAACCACACCAGCGGACTGCCCGACTTCAGCGCCGCCCCCGAGTTCCTGGCCCTGGTGACCGAGAATCCGCGCCGCCACTTCGACTCGCGCCGACTGCTGGACTTCGTGGCCGATGAACCGCTGGCTTTCCGCCCCGGGTCCCGGTACGAGTACTCCAACTCCGACAACATCGCCGTGGCGCTGATGGCGGAGGCCGTGACGGACCGACGGTACGAGGACCTGCTCGACGAGCTCGTCTACCGCCCGTTGGAACTGCGCAGCACCAGCCTCCCGCAGGGCTTCCGGATGCCCAGGCCGTACATGCACGGCTACGACGTCACCGGGCAGAACCCGCCCGAGGATGTCAGCGAAGTACTGAGCGCGTCCGGCGTATGGGCATCGGGCGGGATCATCTCCACCCCGAAGGACATGATGGCCTTCATCCGTGGCTACGCCGGCGGCAAGCTGATCTCCGACCGGACGCGTCACCAGCAGCGCAACTGGGTCGACGGCGCTTCCGAACCCGCGGGCCCCGGCAAGAACAAGGCAGGTCTCGCCATCTTCCGGTACACCACCCGCTGTGGCGTGGTCCTCGGCCATACGGGCAACTTCCCCGGCTACACGCAACTCATCGCGGCCACCCCGGACGGCACGCGGTCCCTGACCGTCTCCCTCACCACTCAGGTCAACAAGACCAACAAGCCGGAACTCCTGAAGCGCCTGCGGACCGTCCAGGAGAACTTGGTCTGCGCACTGCTGCGCAAGCGGTGAATGACAGACACCGAACGACAAACACCCAACGGCAGAAGCCGAAGCTGCAGGAGTGCTTCGCCGGAGCGCCGACCAGCGTCGGCAGTGGTCCTCGCCGCCTCTCGCGTCATCACGAGGCGTCTCGCGAAGCTGCACGTTGAGGAAAAGGCCGCTACTTCACAGCGGGAGGAGCGGCGCTGGCCGCCTGGGGAGTGCAGCGGGGTGATCAGTCGGGCTGCGCTGATGGGGCACAAGAAGGGGGGGCCCTGCTGCCGTATGGCACCAGGGCCCCGAAGGAGACTGCTACACCATCTGCCGGCCCTGATCGTGCGCCGGCCTTCTGTGTCCGCACACCCGGCCTGCATGCTGCCGGGAATGCTCGGATCGCGGTTGCTTGACCGGAGACCACCTCACTATCGATGTCCTGCGGTACCCGGGTTCAAGATGTCCGCCCGGGCGATCCTGATGGCGCTTCGCTCCTCCGTTCATCCCTCTGCATCAACTACCTGACCTACCGGTACTGCGTACTACTGGTGGCCTGTACCAGCGCCACACTTTCGACAGCCAGCCCCGTCGCCCGCCCTGCGTCCACTCTGGGCTTGGAACCCCACTGCCGAACCTCCCGGTACGCGCGCCCGCAGCCGGCGCCTTTACCGAGGTACTGCTCTGTCACTTCACTGCTGATACCGCGTACTTCACTCGCGGGTACTGCCACCGCACGTCCTGTGCGGCACTCCCGCCGTTGGCGGCCCCCGATCACTGCGGGCCACCCGGTCCGGCCGTCAGTCCCGTCGCCGTCCTGCAACCGCTCTGGCTTCGGAACTCCACCGCCGTACCGTCCTGCATCCTGCAACTACATACCGCTGACCGGCAGTTCATCTCTGCCAGGCCCTGCTGTCTCTCTGGGCTACGAGAAGAACCATACCCAGACCACACCCCAATGTCTACTCTTGCCAGAGTAGATTTTCGTGCGTCCG
Source organism: Streptomyces tauricus (assembly GCF_014650955.1). Classification (GTDB taxonomy): domain Bacteria; phylum Actinomycetota; class Actinomycetes; order Streptomycetales; family Streptomycetaceae; genus Streptomyces; species Streptomyces tauricus. Next base: position 3,843 of record NZ_BMVY01000063.1, on the reverse strand, counting down.
ATGGTGGATTAATCGACCTCGAACAGAGACGGAGACGGAGACGGAAGTCTGGCCTGCCGTCCGGTCACGGCCGTCATCAACCAGCCGCACCAGCGCGGCCGCCCGGGCCGCCCGAATCCGGCAACGACCAGCCGCACGCCTGCAGCGAGCGCTCAAACACGCGGCTGACGTGCGGCACGCAGAAGCACCACGTCCACCTCAGCCACGCCCTTACCACGCTCCGAGGGCAGCCAGGAGCGCGCCCTGAAGCTGTCTATGCCGACCAGCACCAGGACGCGCATCCTGCTGAACACCAACACGACGGCGTGCCCCCATGAGGCACGAACCCACTAACAGTCACCCGTCGCAGCGATCTGGTGAGGCGCCCCGCTTCTAGAAGAAGTGCTTGCGTCCACCGACCGCGCGGCCGGTCGCACCCAGGATCCACAGAACGGCGCCCACCACAATGAGGATGCCGCCGATCGTCGTCAGCAGCCCCACACCGACCAGCAGGCCGATGAGCAGCAGAATAAGACCGAGAATAATCATTTCAAGTTCCTGTCGTCAGGTCCGACTCAGACGCGTGGACGTGCGAGCCACTACGGCCCACATTCCCCTCGACCGATAGGCACCGGCTCCGCATCACACCAGAACCCCCGGTGCGAAAACCCGAGTGCCCGCCAACACGACATCCACACACTCCCCTAAAAACCTGTCAGCCCGCAGACGACACCGACCCGGCGTCCAGGCCCGCGAACCGCAGCCACCACACATGATCAACCAGCGCATACACATACGTAAGGTCGCACCGGCCCGGCAGACAGACACACAGGAATCCGCGAGCCCCGCCGGGAGCAATGCACAAGACCCGTGGATCGGCGCCGGGTTGGACGTTGAGGGCGTACCTTCACGGGTGATCGACCGACTGGAGTCGAGCAGGCCGACGTTGGCCCGTCGGCCGGGAGGATAGGCCCATGCCGGCCGCCGCGGTGGAGGCCGAAGCCGATGCCTATTCGTCGGCGTCTCCTGCATGCTGCTCCGCCACCGCCGCATCGTGTGGTGACCGCGCCGTATCGGTCTTCCTCCGGACGTCGGCTGTGTTTCGCTGGCGACATGAGCGTCGAGGGTCTGCCTGGAGGTGCTCAAGGACCACCCGGCCTCCCCGGGCTGCACCGCTCCGTTCGCGCCCGTCCCGATCACCGAGATGGTGCGCCGGCAGCACGACAAGCAGGACGGTCCGCGCTCACGCTCGCCGCGACTCCCTCCGAACGAGCTGTCCCGCCCAGGGGTGAGGCGGGACCTGTCCACTCTCGGCGGCCTCAACGTGTTCGCGTCCGCCGTCGCCTCTGCCGCGAGCCGGGCCGCCCGCGTGACAGGCGATGCGCCCCGCCGAGGCTACACAGAACCGCGCGTCACGAACGCATCCGCTCCAGGCCGGAGATCATGCAGTCCAGCCCTTCCCGGAAGCGGCTCTGGGTACTGGTTGTGGCACTGCGATTGATGTAGTCGGCCAGCGACTTCGGATGGTCCTGCACCGCCGCGTCGAGGTAGGGGCCCAACCGGGCCGCCCACTCCTCCTCGTTCTCGGCCCGACGGTTGGACATCGTCTGCCAGGATGCCTCGGACAGGGCCGCACCCACGATGTAGTAGTAGATGGCCGCCAGAGCGGAGTCGAGCTGCTGGGGGGTGAAGTCCGCGCGCTCCAGGATCTCGATGATGGCACTCGTGTGCGCCAACGCCCGTGGACCCACTGGGGGTTGTCCACCCATCAGCTCGATCACCCACGAGTGGCGCAGCAGCACCTCGAACAGACCGATCGCGCCGCTCTTGATGTCGTCCTGCCAGGCCGCCGTGTCGGCCCGGCTCGGCGGATCGGGGAACACGGCGTCAACGGCGAGCTCCAGGAGGTCGTCCTTGTTGGGCACGTGCCAGTACAGCGACATGGGTGCGGAGTTCAGCGACGTCGCCAGCTGACGCATCCGCAGATTCCGCACGCCTCCTTCGTCCAGGAGCCGCACCGCGGCCTGCACGATCTGTTCACGGCTCAGGGATGGCTTCGACGGGCTCTTCTTCGTCTCGCGAAGCCAGATGGAACCCTGTCGCCCCTTCGGTGTGGTCTCTCGCCCAGAAGTCTCAGTCACGGCTCTATAGTACCGCAGGATCGTACATTGTACGATCCTGCGGTATGACGTACGAGGCGGTTGAACGAAGGACATCAGAGGAGGGCAACCATGAAATCGCCGCGCAGCGCGGCCAACAGGTGGACAGTGCTCGGCATCCTGTCCCTGAGCCTCTTGGTCGTCGCGCTGGACCTGACCGTACTGAATGTCGCACTGCCGACGCTGAGCACTGAACTGGAGCCGTCCTCGGTTCAGTTGCTATGGATCGTCGACATCTACTCACTCGCCGTCGCCGGGCTGCTCATCAGCGCCGGAACGCTCGGAGACCGTCTCGGCCGGAAGCGCTTCTTATGCCTGGGCTTCCTCATCTTCGGCCTCGGCTCGGCCGCAGCCGCCTGGGCATCGGGACCGGAGACGCTGATCGCAGCCCGCGCGCTCCTCGGCGTCGGTGCCGCACTGATCATGCCGTCGACGCTGTCGATCATCCGCAACGTCTTCACGGACCGCAGGGAGCGCACAGTGGCTCTCGCCGTCTGGGCCTCGGTCTCCGCGGCCGGCGCCGCGATCGGCCCCGTCGTCGGAGGCTTTCTGCTGGAACACTTCTGGTGGGGATCGGTCTTCCTGATCAATCTGCCGATCATGGCAATCGCCCTGATCGCAGGCGTGCTTCTCGTGCCCGAGTCCCGCCACCCCAACCCGCCTCGCTGGGACGCCTTCGGAGCTCTTCTCTCCGTCACCGGGCTCATCGCCCTCGTGTACAGCATCCAGCACGGTGGCTCCAAGGGACTCGACGCGCAGACCATCGGCATCGGGGCGCTGGGGCTCATGCTGCTGGCGGGGCTGATCGTCCGACTGGTCCGCACGCCCGAACCTCTCTTCGACCTGGCCCTGTTCAGGTCACGCGCGTTCTCCGTCGGAGTGGCGTCCGTGGTCCTGGCCATGTTCGGCATGGGCGGACTGATGCTGCTGCTCACCCAGCACTGGCAGTTCATCGGCGGAGCCTCGCCCCTGGAATCGGGCCTGCGCCTGCTCCCGCTCGTCTTCGCCACCATGATCGGAGCCCCGATCATGTCGCTCGTCGTTCCGCGATACGGCACGCGCTACGCCATGATGATCGGGATGGGGCTGATCGGGGCGGCGTTCTTCGTCCTGCTCAACGTTCAGCCCGACACGGAGTACTGGGTGTTCGCGATCGCCCTCGTCGGTATCGGGGCCGGATCGGGCTGTGCCATGACGGCCGCTTCGGACGTCATCATGTCCACGGCTCCCGCCGACTCGGCCGGCGCCGCCGCGGGCATCGAGGAGACGTCGTACGAGTTGGGCAACGGGCTCAGTGTGGCGATCATGGGAAGTGTGGCAGCGGCCCTGTTCCGCCGGGAGATGGACACGACGGTGCCCGGCGTGGACGACAGGTCCATGGAGGCGTCCCGCGAAAGCATCGGCGACGCCATCGCCGTGTCGGGCACCCTGCCGGGCGACGCCGGGCGGGCGCTGAAACGTCAGGCCGACCAGTCGTTCTCGGACGCGTTCGCGCTCACCTCACTCTGCACCGGAATCATGCTCGTACTGGTCACAGTCGCCATCTACCTCTACGTACCGCGGTCGACGGGGCGCGCGGACTCGAAGCCGGACAGCGATTCCGCCGCGAACCCGGAGCAGCTCGACCTGGCTCCGGGCGACGCACGCAGTGAGCGCAGCTGAAGCCCTCACTCCGCACGGCCCGCAATCCTCACGCAGGCATGGC
>NZ_BMVY01000062.1 GCF_014650955.1 Streptomyces tauricus | reverse complement strand
GCCTCACCGCAAGCCAACTCTAGGCAAACCAACCCCAGTTACACCGCTCGCTTTACAGACCCCTCCGGAGATCTCATCGAGAAGGTACGCGATCAGGTTCGGCAGTGTGTTGATGGCCTTCTCCAACAAGGACTCAAGAGGTACTGCGTGCCGGCTGCCGTCGACATTGATGTGCTTGCTCCACTGTGCGGGCTCGTAGCGGGCGAGCATGGACAGGGTGTGCAGCACGGCCCACCAGGTCATGAGGGGGTGCAGGCCCGCAGTGTTGTTGCCCACGGCAGGGATCAGATAGCGAGCCCGGCCGTACGGCCAGGTCATGGCATGGATGAGCGCCTGGCGATCGGCGAGACTGCCGTCGCTTCCGGTCGGCACCTTCCAGTGCATGGTGAGGTGGCCCCACCCGTCGAGATCGAGGGTGAAGTCGGGTTCCTGCTCTTCCCCCGTTCCGCGCCACGGATGCTCGAATCCCTCAGTGCCGGAGAAGGAGGCCATGTACTTCTTCAGCGCCTCAGTGTTACTCGCGTGTGCGACCCATGGCGGGAACGGGTACACGCTGACGCTGGCCAACTGGTGCTGCCCCGAGTACAGGTCTCGGTTTTCGACGTACAGCGCAGTGCGCCGACTCTCGGTGATGTCCGCCAGCGGCGAGAAGCGATTCTCAGGCAGGCAGTCCCACAGATCACCAAGTCGGACGGCATCGTCCTCCCAGACTGGCGAGTCGAGTGCTTCGGACAGACGCACGAAACTACCCCTGCTGCCTGCCTTGAAGGTCGTGATGGAGATGTCGGCGAGGGTCCCGGCGAAACCCTTGGGCTCTTGGCTGATCCCATGGCCGACCAGGCGCCACTGATCTCCCTTGACTGGAGCCGCTGCCATGATGGCGCGGCCTGCCTGGCTCAGTCCGTAGAAAATGAGGAGCGGCTGCGTGGCCGGGCCCGCAGTGGCGGCAGCACGGAACATCTGCTCTGCCTGCTCCAGGGCAAAGACGTAAGTCTCGCGGCGTTCCAGGTCCATCGTGGCAGCCTTCGGCGGCTTCCAGCGGGTTCCACGCAGCCACCTCCAGAGTTCATCTTCGGACAGGTTCATGAGGTCCACGGCTGCACGCTATCGGCAACAACACCCTTTATCGACCGGGATATCGCTGAGCGCTGGACTCCGGCACCCGCCCGCCTGATCGTTTGCGTGCCCGTGACACGAGTGAGCCCCGCCGCTGACGGGCGGCGGGGCTCGTCTCAGTGAGCGGGGCAACAGGTGCCGCTCTTCAGGGTCACAGGGCCCGCTCTGGAGACCGATCTGCGCGCAAGGCGGGGTCCGGTCGGCCGCCGCAGTCCTACCCTGTGCGCATATGTCCAACTCGCTTGAGTGGGGCGGCAATAGGGGGTGGCATGGAGAGCCGATTAGAAGCTGGCTGGGGCCAGAAGGCTGCATGGTCCGCGCTGGTGGCCGCATCGATGGGCCTGCTGGTGTGGGTGCCCTTCCTGTACGTGGCCTTGAAGCGAAAGCGGCGCAGTGACTGGACTGCTCTGGCAGCGTTCGCCGTCGCCGGGGTAGCGCTGGCCGTGTGGGCGGGTGCCTCGTCGGACGGCCCCGGAGATCCGGCACTCGGAGCGTACGCAATCGTCTTGATCGTGGTGGCCATCGTGATGCTGCTGTTCACGGTGTTCGACAAGCACGGCACGAAGGACGATGCGGTCAACGTCGCGCGGCCGGAGGGCCGCCAGTTCTTGCAGTAGCCGGAGGGCGGTCCGGGTGCCCATGGGCATGAGCGCTCGGACCTCTGTGGGAAGGTGACAGGGGCTGCTCTTCAGGCTTGCCGAGCCGCCGGCAGCCTACGCCGTCGGCTCCTGGTCCGAGGAGATGGTGGCTCGATGCTCCGCGTAGGCGCGTTCGGCAAGCCCGCCCGGAGCCGAGCCCGTGGCGAGGCCGCAGGTGCATGTCGTGACCTTGCCGAGGGGGCTCGCTTGGGGCGGCCATGGCGGTCGGTCGTCTGGGCGTACGTGGTACGGATCTTAAGCTGATGCGTGGTCATACGCTCAGCATGCGCCCCGAATCTTCATGATCGCTCCGGAGCGCCCTGCTGGTTGCTGACTCTCATTTTGATGCCTGAGTCCCTTCTCGCTCTTCTGTCCCCAGAAGCGGGACCTGAGCGGTACTTCTCCGGCGCAGGGTGATACGACGTACGGATGGCTGGTGAGAATGCCCAGCACAGCGATTTGAGGGTCAGCACGGGCTTCCCGCTCCACGGCACCTGGGACCCGACCCCCAAGCCGTAACTGGCGCGGAATCAGAATCAGCACCCCGCACGGGGGCCTGGCCCGCCCCCTTTCGTGCCGACTGTTCCGGAGTACCGCTACTGCCGAAGCAACACCAACCGCATGGGCGGGGCTGAGCCAAAGTGCCGCGGTCACCGACCCATGATCGGGACCGAACTGTCTCGTCAATTCCAGACGGCGCCAAGCCGACCGGCCGGTCCAGACCACAAGGAAATGCCACGCCCGTGAGACTGAACCGCAGGCCATCGCTGTGAGACAGCTTGAAGGCTGCTGGCCAAGAGCCCGGCCTATGCCACGAAGCGGGAGATCCTACATCAGCGTACGAGGAGCCGAGGGGACCGGCACGCGCACCGCGACTGCAGCCGGTCGCCGGGCCGGTCCTGCCGCCTGTCGGCGGCGGACAGCTCACCGCGGCCCTGGCGCGCGCAGGCGGCGGCATGGCCCGGCGGTTGGTGGAGCCGCCGGGTCATGCCGCCGCAGGTCATACCCTGCCGCAGGCCTTCACTTCATGGTGACGGCCTGGGGTGGGGTGGGGGTGGTCAGCGGCGGTGGTTCCCGCCACCACCGTGGCCGTGGCCCCAGGACTCGCGGTCGATGCGGCGGTCGTTGTCGTTGCGCAGGGTGGCGGTGTCGGAGCGGTTGTCCCACACGTAGTGGCGGCGGTCCTGGTAGATGTGGCCGTCGCGGTCGCGGGCCTCGCCGGTGTGGATGCGGACGGACTCGTGGCCGCCGAGGCGGTAGTGGCGGAAGGTGAAGGTGTGGCCGTCCTCGTCCGTGAGGGTCCAGCCTTCGAGGTTGACGGCGCGCCGTCCGGCGTTGGTGATCTCGACCCACTCCTTGTTCAGGGAGCGGTTGGAGCGGTCGTCGCGGCCGGGTGAGTCGTACTGCACGGCCGAGATTTCGACGTGGGAACGCCGGGCCTGCTGGCTGCTGTCCGCGGTGGCGGGCAGGGCGGTGGCACCGAGGGCCGCGCCGGCGGCGAGGACCGCGGCGGCGATACGGCGGGTAGAGCGTGAAGACACGAAAAGTCCCCCAACGGTGCGCGTCCCGGTGGCCGGCCCTGACCGGGCCGCCGAGGACGGTGTGCTTGTCCCGGCGAGTGCCGAGGACCCACAGCTTGGCCACACCCCGCCCGGTGCGGCAGGTGTCCTGCTTGGTGTTGCTGTATGCGGACATTTCCGTGACTGCCGGATGTATCCCGCAGCTATCCCGGCGGACGGGCGGCGCCAGGTCGGTGCCCGCCACACCCACACCGCAGGACCGCCGTGGAAGCGGTTTCCAGCTCCCCGCACGCCCCCACTCCACTCCCGTCACGCCCCCGACCGGTGCACCGGTATATCGGTAACAGGTCGAAGGCCCGGTTTGTCGCTCCGCTGTTCCCTCGCACTGGTGGGTGTTCGATTCCCCTGGCGGCGCCGGTCGTTGCGGAGGCGGCCGAACGGCGACTCGTCAGCGGGTCCTGCCGTCACCTCGCCTGTGTGCGGGTGCTGGTGAACCGGACGGCCGGTCCCCAGTTTTCCTGTACGGGCGAAAGGCGCCACTGGCACAGGGGCAGTCCGCCGCTGCCGTACTTGTGCGTGGGCCGCTGGCAGCCGGAGCAGGGGCCGACGTAGCTGCTGGAGGTTTTGAAGGTCGACGGGTCGGGTTCGCTGATCGGTGGCGGGGGAGTGCTGGTCATCACGGGGTGTCCTGTCGAGTGGGTGGACACCGCGGTGCGAGGTGGCAGGCCGTGCGGGGGCAGGGAGCCGTCAGTGCGCCGCGGTGGCAAGGGCCGGGCGGCTGGATAAGGGGATGTCGAGCGTGGTGTCCGGGGCGCAGTGGCTGCACGCGCGCAGTCCCGCGTCGAGAAGCCGGCGGGCTTCGTCACGGCTGATGGGCCGGCGGCGCTTGCCGATGGCGTAGCAGTGTCCGGCGTGGACTTCGACGGGCGGGTGGCCGGCGCCGATGCCCAGCTCGACCACCCACTCCGGTCCCGGCAGCTGGGCGAGCCGGACGCGTTTCTGCTCGGCTTCGCGCTGCCGGACAGCGGCGATCTTTGCGTCGATGCGCTGAAGGCACATGGCGTGCCAGGTCCTCAAGGTCAGCAGTCGTGCCAGGTCAGCGGGCAGGTCATCAAACATAGTCTCGCTCCTGGATGTGCGGACCGGTCCGGCCCGTCCACTCGCGTGTTCGAATACTAGTTCGATAGTCTGCGGGTGGAGGAGGTGGGGTGCCATGGCGGCAGCGGAAGACCAGGTGCGGGTGTCGAGTGTGATGCATGTGCGCTGTGCGGACCGGCTGCCGGAGGAGGTGTTCCGGCAGGTTCTGGAGCAGTGCGCGGAGCTCTCCCCGATCGTCCAGGCCCTGCCGCCGTCCGCGGCTCTGGTGGAGCTGAAGGGCGCCCTGCGCTACCACCACGCCGACGCCCGGCGCCTCGGGGAAGTACTGCGGGTGCGCACGCTCTCGCGGCTCGGCATCGACGTCCGCGTCGGGATCGGTCCCACGATCACGGTCGCGGCGACTGCCTCCGGACAGATCGACGCACCCGGCGGAGTCCTCTCCGTGGATCCCGACCAGGCCCTCGACTGGCTCGGACCGCTGCCCGTGGAAGCCCTGCACGGCATTGGTCCGAAGCAGGCGGTGGCGCTGCGCGAGTACGGCGTGCACTGCGTCGGCCTTCTCGCCGCCATTCCGTCAGCCACCGTGCAGCGCCTGCTGGGCGGTAGGGCTGGCCGGATCGCCGTGGACCGGGCCCGCGGCATCGACCCCCGTCCCGTCACTCCGCGCACTCTGCCCGCGTCCGTGAGCGTGCGGTACTCCTTCGTCCAGCAGACGCTGGACGGCGGCGTGGTCCGCGGCACCCTGCTCGACCTGGTCGTCCGGCTCGGTCTCCAACTGCGCGAGCGCGGCCAGGTAGCGCGCGGCCTCACCCTCGCCCTGCGGTTCGCCGGCGGCACCGGCTGGGAGAAGACCCGCCGTCTGCCGGAGGCGTCCGCGCATGAGGACGACCTGCGCTCGATGGCCTTCCGTCTCATCGATGGCGCGGGCCTGCAGCGCGGGCGCCTGACCGGGCTCGTCCTCAGTGGCGAGGACCTGGTCGGCGCCGGCCAGGTGGCCGAGCAGATCAGTCTGGACCGGGCGCGGGAGGACCGGCTGGTCGCGGAGGCGGTCAGCGACCGCATCCGAGGCAAGTTCGGGCCCGGCGCGATCGGCCCGGCCGCCACCTTCCGCCGCGCCTCCTGACCGGCCCCACCCCCGTCCATTTGGCTACATCGCCCTCATCTGTCCTGGAGACGACTGGTGCTGCTCAACCCGCCCGGCATGCTGGATCCCGCGTCACTGCCGCACTGGCCTTACGCGCGCGCCGTCGACCAGGAACTCACCGCGCGCGGAATTCCGGCCGGCGCCGTCCGTGTGGAACGCGACTACCGGCGCGAGACCGCCATGCGCCTGGTCTTCACCTGGGACGCCTCCCGCTGCACGGGCCCGGGCGGCATCCGGCTCATATGGCACGACGACACCGGCTGGGCCCACAGTCTGCTGCGCCCCGATGCCGTCGGTGCGATCCCGCGCGGCCCCCTCACCGCACTGCACCGCGTCTACGCCACACCCGACGATGTCGCGGAGGTGGCCGACGCGCTCGTCTCCCGGCGCTTCCACCACTACAACGGCGACCACCACCAGGAATGGGAACTGGCACCGCAGGTGCGCGCCGCGATCGACGCCTTCCACCTCACCGTGGTGGCCGGCCGGGCGGGCTGACGAAGACGCCCGCAGCAGCAGCACTTCAGGCGTCGGGTTCTTGGTGCAGGTCCACAAAGCAGCGCAGCCGTACGCCGGGTTCGCCGGGCTCCCTTGTTGTCCGGTCCGCGGGTGCGATGGCGCAGTGCGCGGCGAGCAGGCGCTGGACGGCGAAGGCGGTGGCGTCGTCGGCGGCCGCGATCTCCACCACGGCCAGGCCGGGCCGGGCCACGTGTGCGTCATTGATCGGCTTCATGCCCGCCACGACGCAGCGCCCGTCCCGCAGGGTTCTGCCGGCCGGGCGTGTTCACCCGTCCGGCTGAGTTCGCTGTCCGAGGTCGGTCCGTCATCGCGCTGCTGCCGCTGGCGGTTGGGGCGGGCAGCCGTGTCCCTGCCCCCGAACTGCTCGAACCGCATCTCTGCTACCTGGTGTCGCACAACCGTTTGGTTGTACCGGGTGTCCCACCAGGCAGGAGCAGTCAACTAGGCAGTGATCAAAGGGGCTTACGTGATTCGAGTGAAGCGTCTGCTGGCGGTCGGTGCGCTGGCCGCCGGCTTACTGGGCGGCGGTGTCGGTTTGGCGGCGCCTGCCAGTGCTGCGGCGGCTGGGTTTTGTGTGGATGGGCAGGAACCGCCAAGTGGTGGCATAACGGTGCGTACCACACCGCCTGAGGCGAACGTCACCGTGGAACTCCGTTACCACCCGGACACGACGTGCGCGTGGGGGCGGATCACGAACGCGTGGCCCGGCTTCGACCACGTGTGGGTGGATCGTGCACCGTACGCCGGTGCTGACTGGGACGGTCCTCTCCTGACGACCTACGCCGGTTCCGACGGGGTTGCATACACGCCGGCCCTGGATGACAACCAGAAGGTGATGCGCGCCTGCGCGTGGATCAGGACCGGAAGTCAGGCTGCGGTGATCCGTTGTACCGACTGGTTCTGACGCGGGCCGTTCCCAGCTGATTTTCGTGGTGTTGCCGAGAGTCCCTTCCGGGATTCTCGGCATGCTTCTGTCTCGGGAACCCCTGCTGCCGCTCGGCCTTGGGCCGACTACCGCGGCTTGCACGGTGAGGTTCTGATCCGGGCACCGCCTCACGGGGACAGACCGTCTGGCGGTGCTCGCCGCCTGCAGTGGGCGGGCACCGCCTGGCCAGCTGGGGGTACGGCTACGGCGCTGGCTGGTAGTCGACTGTCTCCTGTCTGCAGCCCGCGGCGAGTTCGGTGAGGGCGGCGCGTTCGCGGTCGTCGGCGGTCAGCTGCCAGCGCAGTTTGGTGGCGACCCAGTCGGTGGCGTAGGTGCAGCGGGCGTCGGCGAGCGTGGGCTGCCAGTCGGCCGGGTCCTGGTCGGCTTTGGAGCGGTTGGTGCGGGCGGTGACGGCCACCAGGGAGCGGTCGGCGTCGAGGTCGTTGGCGTAGGCCTCGCGCCGGGCGGGTGTCCAGGAGTGGGCGCCGGAGTCCCAGGCTTCGGCGAGGGGCACCATGTGGTCGATGTCCAGGCCGCCCGGCGCGGTGAGGGTGACGCCGTCGTAGTACGAGAACCACTCGCCTGCGGTCACTTTGCAGCCCGCTTCGATGGCGGGTTCGGTGCGTGATTCGGCGATCAGTACTTCGGCGCGGGTGTTGCACGCGTCGCGGTCGGCGTCGATCCAGGCGTGCTCGGGATTCGGCTGCCGATGGCAGTAGTTGCACGGCCTGGGCCAGCGGCAGGGGTTCCGCTCGCGCTTCGCGTGCGGCGGCGGGTGTGGTGGTGAGGGGGAAGGCGAGCAGGAGGGCGGCAGCGGCCGCGATCTTCGAGAGCACGAGCCTTTCGTAGCGGCGTGTGGCCGCGATCCGCCCGGGTTTTGGCCTTACGTCATCCGGGAGAGTGCAATGGTCGTACCGCGCGCGGTGATGGTGCTACGTGACTGGTCGCAGGCCGGTGTGGGTGGCGAGGAAGGTGATGATGTCGGTGAGGGTTTCCCGTGCTGTGGTCTGGTCGGAGGGTCCGTGACCCGCGTCGGTTTGCCGGCGTAGCAGGACGGGATTGTTGCTGGTGGTGGCGTGCTGGAGGGCGGCGCACATTTTGCGGGGGTGGGCGTCGCCGGTGCGTTCGTCGGTGACGGCGCCGGCGAGGAGGACGGCCGGGTACGGGGTGTGGGGCTTCACGTGGTGGTAGGGCGAGTAGGAGAGCAGCCAGGTGAGTTGTTCGGGGTCGGAGGCGGTGCCGAATTCGTCGGTCCAGGTGTGGCCGATGCCGAGGTGTTCGTAGCGGACCATGTCGCACAGGGGGCCACTGGCCAGGACGGCGGCGTAGAGGTCGGGGCGTTGGGTGAGGGCGGCGGTGACCACGAGACCGCCGTGCGAGCCGCCGTGGGCGGCGAGTTGGCCCGGGGTGGTGAGGCCGCTGTTGATGAGGTGCTGGGCGGCGGCGTTGAAGTCGTGGACGGTCGTCTTTTTGTAGGCGCGGCGTCCGGCCTGGTGCCAGGCTGTGCCGCGGTCTCCGCCGCCGCGTACTGCGGCGACGGCGTAGATGCCGCCGGCGGCGACCCATGCTTGGGCCAGGGGTGAGTAGGAGGGGCGGACGAAGGCGCCGAATCCGCCGTAGGCAGTCAGCAGCAGGGGGCGTGGCAGCTGGTCCTCGTCCGATGCGGGAAGCAGGAGCTGCAGATCGACGGGGACTCCGTCATGGCTGGGGTAGGAGTCCTGCCGGCTGGTGACAGGCGGTGCCGTGGGGCGTGCGGGGCGGGGCCTGGTGTGCTGGGCCGGGCGGGCCTGGTGGGTGTGGGTGTCGTAGTGGTACAGGGTGGGCGCGGTGGTGCGGTCGGTGTAGAGGAACCAGGCGTCCGGGCCGCCTTGGGGGTGGGAGCGCAGGGCGGAGACGGCTCCGTGTCCGGGCAGCGGGACGCGGTGGGGCGGCTGCCCGTCGCCGTGGTGGAGGGTGAGTTCGTTGCCGGCTCCGACAGCGCTGAGCACCAGTAGCTGGCTGTTTCCGGTGTCGGAGGTGACCCAGACGCAGTCGTCCAGCAGGCGGTTGTCCTGAGGGGGCAGCAGTTCGGGCCAGGTGTCCGGCGCGTCAGGGTGGAGGGGGCCGGGGTAGGTGAGGATCCGGCCGCCGGGTGCCTGGTAGTCGGTCAGCAGGTGCAGGGTGCCGTCGGGGGCGAACTGGGGACGCCACTGGCCGGCGGTGAGCGTACTGTCGATCACCTGCTGGAACTTCCAAGGTTCGCCCGCGGTGGTGACGGGGGCGAGGTGGACGTCGTTGCGAGCGCTGGATCCCTCGGCTGCGGTGACGGCCAGCCAGGTGCCGCGGTGGTCGATGGTCACCGCGAAGTAGGTGGCCGGACCCGCCTGGCCGAAGACGTGTTCGTCGCTGTGTACGGGGGTCCCGACGCGGTGGCGCAGCACACGCATGCCGTATCCCGCCGCCGTTGAGGCTTCACGGGGGTCGTGGTCGGCGCGGACGTAGAAGAAGGCGTCGCCGCCGGGCATCCACGCCAGGGAGGGGGTGCGCATGCCGGGGACGGGGCCGTCGAGCACCGTGCCGTCGTCCACCGACATGACCCACAGCTGGCTGATGTCGGAGCCGGCTGTGGACAGCAGGTAGGCGATGCGGTCTCCTTCCCAGGAGGGGCGCCAGGCGGTGACCCGGGTCCTGCCGGAAGGGTCCAGCCGCACGGGATCCAGAAGCACCCGGGCCGGATGGTCACCGCGTCGTACCCACACCACCGGGTAGGGCTCCTGCGCCTGTTGCTGTTCGAAGAACTGGTAGCGCCCGCGGCACAGGGGTGAACCCGTCCACTGTGAGAGGGCCTGTTCGGCCAGGCGGGCCGCCCAGATGGGCCGCTCGTGCCATCGGTCGCGGTGGTGCAGGAACCAGGCGTCCTGCTCCTGCGCCCACTGTTGGACGGACGGGTCGCTGCCGTCCTCCAGCCATCGGTACGGGTCGGGGACGCGGTGGCCGTGGAGGGTCTCCACCAGCGAAGAACGCGCGGTACAGGGGGCGGGGGCTGATGTCACGGCGATCCTTCAGGGGCGTGCGATAGGGGGATGGGCGCCCGCCCTGCCGCGTGTGTCGCGGGCAGGGCGGGCTGATGGCCAGGCGCGTGCCGACGCGCGGTCAGGCATGCCCGGCCCCTCTGGTGGTCGGCTGGTGTCAGTGGTCGTCGCCGACGAAGACGGCCGCGCGCCAGGCAGCCACGACCACGTCCGGGTCACCGGCCGGGTCATAGAACGTGCCGTGCAGGGGGTTGTACTGGTAACCACTGGCGGGAAGGAACATGTGCTTCTCCTCTTCTCAGCGGGCCCGGTGCGGACCGCGCGTTGGTCGAACTGAGCGTGAACGGGTGGCCGGCTGCGGGCGGTGATGAGAGCAGCCCGCCCGGCCCCTCTGGTGGTCGGCTGGTGTCAGTGGTCGTCGCCGACGAAGACGGCCGCGCGCCAGGCAGCCACGACCACGTCCGGGTCACCGGCCGGGTTGTACTGGTAGAACTGCGCGGGGTTGTACTGATAACCACCGGCGGGAAGGAACATAGTTTTCTCCTTTTCTCGGCGACCCCTTTCGGATCGCTTGCTAATCAACGTAACCCGATAACTCGGAGGGAAACCCGTCAATTTCGAGAAATACTCAACCGGCAATTCCTGCGGAGCGCTTCTCTTCGCACTCCCCGATACATGCTTTGCGCGGGCGCACGCAGGCGCACGGCGTCAATCATTCACGATAATCCTTCTTTTCGTCCGAGGGTTTTGCGTGCGTAGTTCTGTGTCATATTGAGGTTCTGCGGGCTTTGAGGCCGCTCATGCTGCGGCACGAGACCTCCTGATGCTCGCTTGCTTGCACTGTCACCGTGACGGTCGCCGCAGGCCACACACAGGTCAGGCGCCCACTCTCGAATTGAGACGTTGCGGCCGGCCGCAGACATCACCGAAAGGGATACGTCATGCCTATTGCTGTCGTTCCGGTTCTCATTGGCGTCGCCTTGGCGCCGATGGTAAAAAGGCTAGCGAGGCCGGTTCTCCGGGGGGCCGTGAAAACATCGGTCGGGATCGCGTACGAGGTGAAGCAGGCCGCCAGTGAAGTAGGCGAGGAAATCACCGACCTGTCCGCCGAAATCGTTGCGGAGATGGCTGCGAAGCGTGAGCCCGCACCTGTGGCGACGAAAAAGAATGCACTCAAACCGGGCGGCCGTGCCGCGAAGGCGAAGCCAGCACAGTGATGCCCGTTTCGCATCGGCAGCTGGGTTGAGAAGAGCCTTCGCCGAGGCAGCGTACGCCGCCGGGCATGCAGAGAGATCATGGCCGGCGTTCGCGTTGCGGAAGGTGGGGCAAGGGGCGCGGCACGGCATGCCACGTGGGGAACTTCAGCATCGCCCGGAGGGCGCCGACCATGGCCCCGCTCGTGGGGCAGCCCAGCGGCAGGACACCGACTCTGCCCGCTGGGCTGCCTCCGGCCGGCGGCGCAGCCGCGCTGCCCGCCTGCGCCGCCAACCCTGGCCTGCCTGACGGTCGTGGGGGCGCGCTCCTTGTTGTCAGCGCTTCTCAGCGCTGGGGCCCCTGCATCGCACGGCCGTCGAAGTTTGGTGCGCACACCCGGGCCTTAATTCCCGCCGCTGTCCAACCGCACAGAATTCCAACGCGCCCTCCCCTGGTACGGCTGTATTTCCGCCGCGGGTCTGAGGGCCGATCGTGAGGAGCAGAGGTAACGCATGCCGTATACCAAGGCGTCGGCAGGCCGGCCGAAGAAGGCGGGGCTGCGCCCCCAGTCCATCACCGCCGGCCGGCAGCGCTGGGAGGTCGGCTACCTGGAAGGCAGCCCCCAGTCCGCCCGGGCCATCGAGGCAGTGCTTCGGCAAGAGCCACACGTCACGGCGGTGCGAGCCAATCCGGCCACCGGGCGGGTACTGATCCGACACCGGCCCGACGCCCCGCCCGACGACATCAGCGCGCGCATCCGGTGCCTCCTGGACTCTGTGGGCGAGCGGCTTCTGGCCGCGAGCGCGGAGGCC
Organism: Streptomyces tauricus; assembly: GCF_014650955.1. GTDB lineage: Bacteria > Actinomycetota > Actinomycetes > Streptomycetales > Streptomycetaceae > Streptomyces > Streptomyces tauricus. The sequence goes on along the minus strand of NZ_BMVY01000062.1, from coordinate 7,697 downwards.
CGCACCGTGACTGCGGCCGGCGCCCTCGAACCTTTTCAGCACGGGACGCCTGGTGTCCCCCGCCCCCGGCCGGCGCAGGCGCAGCCCGAAGGACTTCTGCTCTCCGCCGCGGCCGCTGTGGGCCTGGCCCTCTGCGCCGGCGGACCCCGGTGGCGCCAGCCTCTGCTGAGCCTCGGGGCGGCCGGCGCGGCCACCGCCGTCCTGATGCGGCGGTCCTGGCGCAAGATGGGCCCGAACCTCAAGAACGCCGCCCCCGACGACCCCGCCGCCGGCACGGCCGGCACATCCCGCGATCTGCGCTCAGAACTGGTGATCCGCCACCGGGGCCGGATCGCCCGTGCCACCGCCTGGTCCGTTGCCGGCCAGTGCGCGGACACCTCGGTCTATCTGCTGTTCGGCAGGGCCATGAGCATCGTGATGCGCGGCGAGAGCAAAACCCTGGCCGCTCGTGGCCTGGACAGCCCCGCCAAGCAGCTGTGGGCGATCGTCGGCACTGCCGTTGCCACGCGCGCCACCGCCGCGGCACTCAGCTACCGTGCGGAAATGTCCTGGCGCAGCCTCGGTCAGGACATCGCACACGAATGGCGCACCGAGCTCTATCCCCACGTGGAGCACCTGCAGCTGAGCCGGATCGAGGACGAACGTGCCACCCGCGTGGCCGGCGTAGTGGGCGAGGACATCAACCAGCTGGGAACCTTCCTGGCCACCACGCCGCACGAGGTGACCCAGCTGACCACATCCGTGGCCCTCATGGCTGCCGCGTACTTTGCCTACGCACCCCAGTCAGCCTGGGTGGCCTTCCTGCCACTCCCGCTCATTGCGTGGATCTCGCTGCGGCATCAGGAACGCTCCTCGACTGTCTATGCGGCCTCCGGCCACGACCGTGCCCGGCTGAGCAGTCAGCTGGTCAACTCCCTGCAGGCCAACGCCACGGTCAAAAGCTTCTGCGGTGAGGACCATGAGGCACAGCGGGTCGAGAGCCTCAGCGCAGCATGCCGGCGCACCAACCGGGCCACTGACCGCTACACCGTCCGCTACACCCAGACCGTCATGTCCCTCACCGCCGCCGCGTTCCTCGCCAACCTCCTGGTCAGCGGACGCGAAGCCATGGACGGCACGCTGTCCCTGGAGGCCTTCAGCATGTTCACCGTGCTGCCCCAGCAGACGATCTTCAAGCTCACCGCGCTCGGCGCCACCATGGACAACTACCAGCGCACCCTCCAGGCGCTCGACCGGATCGAATACCTGCACTCCCTGCCCACCGAGCCGGTCGGCACCGGCCGCCGGCTGGCCACCGACCGGGTCAGCGGCGACATCACCCTGGACAACGTCACCTTCGCCTACCCGGGCCGCACACCGACCGTACGCAACCTGTCCCTCCACTTCCCCGCCGGCACCACCACCGGCATCGTCGGCGCCACCGGCGCGGGAAAGTCCACCATCGCCAAACTCCTCACCCGCTTCCACACACCGCAGAGCGGACGCATCCTCCTCGACGGCCAGGACATCCAGACCCTCGACATCACAGATCTGCGCCACGCAGTCGGCTTCGTCGCCCAGGACGCCTTCCTCTTCGACGGCACCATCGACGAGAACCTCCGCTACGGCACCTTCGATGCCGACCACGACGCCCTTGTCCACGCAGCCCGCATGGCCGAGGCCACCCCCTTCATCGACACCCTTCCCAACCGATACCGAACCGCCGTCGGCGAGCGGGGCACCACACTGTCCGGAGGGCAGAAGCAACGCATCGCGCTGGCCCGCACCTTCCTGAAGAACCCGCCCGTACTCATCCTCGACGAGGCCACCTCCGCTGTCGACAACGAGACCGAAGCCGCCATCCAGCGCGGCCTGGCCGGCTTCACCACCGACCGCACCGCGATCGTCATCGCCCACCGACTGCCCACCGTCCGCCACGCAGACCAGATCTACGTGCTGGACGACGGCGGCGTACTCGCAGAAGCAGGCACTCACGACGAACTGCTTGCCCTCGGTGGCCTCTACGCCTCCCTGTGGGCCCTCCAAACCCACGAAGCGGAGCTGGCGCCAACTGCCCACCGACGGCACCAAGCCCCACGCGCCGCGTTGAACCCTCCGGCACTGTGATCTGCGGTACGGGGGCGGAGAGTCGTGGTCGGGCCGTCGCACGGACGCTGACGACCCGTCGCGGCCCGTCAGCCCGATATCGGGGGGATCGGTGCCCGTACGTCGCCCGGTGCGCGTGTCGGCTTCCCCTCCGCGCTGCACACCCCGGCGAGCGAGAGCGTAAGGGCTGCGTGCCCGCCTGGCCGACGCTGACCCGCAGGCCGCTTCCCTCCCCACACGAGGGATCTGCCAGAGCTCCCTGAAGTCAAGGGGCGCTGTTGCGGTAGGCGGTGCGTCAAGGGCTGCGCTGAAGGTTGCGCCGGGAGTTGCGGCAAATATTGCGCAGCGTTTCGGGTTGTCACAGTGACCACACGGTTCCGGCCCTCACATCCCCTCTGCGACCGCTTTTCCGCCTCCTGACCCCTGGGAGAGATGAGGAGGGAGGGAGGCAGGAAACGGCGGCCGGGCGAGGGGATCCGGGCGGCTCGTGCTACCCGCCGCGTGGCGACCGCGCGGCCCGGCCGGAGCCTGGACAGCGCGTCATTTCAGACGCGGCGTCCTGGCGAAGAGGCAGTATTTTCACCTGCGCTATTCCCCCGGAAGCCAGGGGGATGAGTTGACCAGTCGTCGACGAAGCGTGCCTCGCAGTCGCCGCTGCGCAGCGGCGCGCGCCGTGCAGCGGGCGGGCAGCGGCGTGCACCGGTCCTTGAGTCGGCGCCGTGTTCACCACTGGTGTGAGGAATGGGGAGTGCATGCCTCCTGCGGGTGACCTGACCGGTCACTTCTGTGGTGTGGGCCCGGTCGTCTGCCACCGTCGTGATCCGAGAGCGGAGTAACCCGTTCCTCTCCTTGTGAGTCCCGACGAAAGGGCACAGGCATGCCTTCGGCCATGCGTAAGACGACGACCACTTCCAGGGCACGGCGGCTGGCCGCCGCGGCCGTCGCGCTGGGCAGTTTCCTGGCGTTCGCTGTCCCGGCAGGAGGTGTGGCCGCGGCGCCCGCCGACCCGGTGCCGGCCGTCTTCTTCGGCGACTCCTACACCGCCAATTTCGGCATCGCTCCCGTGAATAACCCGGACAGTGAGAGGGGCTGGTGTTTCCAGGCCGCGGAGAACTATCCCGCCGTCGCCACCCGGAGCCTGGCGAGCAAGGGCATCACCCTGGACGTCCAGACGGATGTCTCCTGTGGCGGTGCGCTCGTCCACCACTTCTGGCAGGAGCAGGAGCTGCCCTTCGGCGCCGGGAAGCTCCAGGCGCAGCAGGACGCGCTCAAGGAGGACACCCGCCTGGTCGTGGGTGGCGCGGGCGGCAACACGCTGGGCTTCACCAGCGTCCTCAAGCAGTGCTCCGACGAGCTGCGTAGGCACCCGCTGCTGCCCGGAGAGCCGGTGGACGCGGACGCACCTGCCGGCGAGTGCCGGGACTTCTTCGAGTCGGACGACGCAAAGGAATGGCTGGACGACCGGTTCCAGCAGGTCGAATGGGACCTTGAGCAGACGCTCCAGCGTATGAGCTATTTCGCCCCGGACGCCGAGCGTGTCCTGGTCGGCTATCCCAGGCTCGTGCCCAAGGACACCACCAAGTGCCTGAAGGCGGCCCCCGGCCAGGAGGTATGGCCGTTCGCCGACATCCCCCAGGACGCGCTCCCGCTCCTGGACCAGGTGCAGAAGCGGCTGGACGACGTCATGAAGAAGGCCGCCGCGGACGATGGTGCCGACTTCGTGGACCTCTACGACCACACCGGGAACAATACGGCGTGCGACGGCGCCAACCGGGGCATCGGTGGCCTGCTGGAGACCTCCAGGCTCGACCTCTTCGGCCAGTCGATCCCGTGGTACGCACACCCCAACGACAAGGGCCGTGACATCCAGGCCAAGCACGTGGCCGCAAAGATCGAGACAGTCCTCAACCGCTGACCGGGCACTCAGCCCCGAATCCGGACGACCCCAGATCCTGACGGCGTCATCTACTCCAGAACGGTGCCCCAGGTCCGCGACCTGGGATACCTCGCCGCGCACAGCCCTGGGGCCGACACCGCCACCGGGTTCGCCACAGGACGCTGACTTGCCCAAACGAAGATTTCACCGTGCTGCCCGGTGTCGTGTTGGGCCTACAAACGGGCCCCGGCGAGCGGATCCGCTCGCCGGGGCCGAAAGGTTTCCGAGGTTCTCAGCCGAGGCGGAAGTGCTGGTTGTGCTTGTCCTTGTCGGTCCACTGGACGAGTTTGGCGCCGTCCTCGGTGCCTTCGCCGATCACGGACAGGACCTTGCCGCTGTGGCGGGCTTCCAGGGAGAAGTAGCCGTCGTCTTTCTGGACGAGCTTCCACTCCTGGTTGGTCTTGTTCTTGTTGGTCCACTGCACGACGGTGCCGCCGTCCTCGGTGCTGGAGGCGGTGACGGACAGGGCCTTGCCGCTGTGCACGGCCAGCACGTGGTAGTACCCGCCGGTGGTGGCCACGAGGTTCCAGTGCTGGTTGGTCTTGTTCTTGTCGGTCCACTGGACGACCTCGGCGCCGTCCTCCGTACTCGACGCGGTGACGGACACCAGCTTGTCGCTGTGACGGGCCACCAGAGCAGCAGTGAAAACAGCCACGGTTCCTCCTTGCTCGACGATCATTCGACGAGCCCAGTCAATTGCCCTCTTCGTGTTGATAGGGGCTGTACGAGGCGATATGGCCGGAAGGTGCTTCACGGCGACTCGGAAAAATCGGCATCAAATAGAACTATCACCCACACGTGGCATGTTCGGAGGATCAGTCGTGGCTGCTGGAGAGGTCGTGCTGGCCCGGGTGAGACGACCATGGGATGCAATTAAGCGCGTTTTACTGGTGAAGAGGCGGTATTGCTGGCGTGCGCAATGCTCTGACCGCGCGGGGAGGGCGTCATCCCTGTTGGTGTTGAGCGTCGCCTGCGGAGTACCGCAACCGAACGGTGGCGTCCCGGCATGTACGGAGCATGAGAACACCGCGCATCGTGCAGCGATTGCGTCAGCGTCGTAGACAACGGCGTGAGGAGCGGGCAGCCATGACCGGGCTGGACCGACGCCGGAACCGCGCCCGGCGGGTGGGACGCTTCAAGCGCTGGGGGATGCGGGCTGCTATCGCGGCAGGTGCGGCCCTGTTACTGGCCGGACTGCCCTGGCTCCTGGTGAAGGGGCCGTACCGGATCGACGGTGCGTACATCGACCAGAAGGAACTGGCAAAGGGGTCCGCAGCCCTCGTTACCGGCCTACGGACCGCCGTGGTGGCGTTCGCCGCCGCCCTCGGCGCTGGCATCGCGCTGCTTTACACCGCCCGTACCTACCGTCTCACCCGACGTGGCCAGATCACCGACCGCTTCACCAAAGCCCTCGAACGGCTCGGCTCCAGCCAGATCTACGTCCGCATCGGCGGCATCCTCGCTCTCGAACAGATCGTCCAGGACGCCCCCGAGCAAGCCGCCACCGACGCCGCCCGCGTTCTCGGACATTTCATCCGCCACCACGCTCCCAAAACCGCGCCCCCGCCCGACCCCGACGACCCCCACCGTGGCCCGCACTCCGACCCGCTGCCCACCGAGCCGGACGCTGACGTACAAGCGGCACTCACCGCCCTCACCCGCACCGAATCCCGCACCCACGTCGACCCCCGGGAACAACTCGACCTCCACGGTCTCCATCTCGCTGGCGCCCGCCTCAATCAAGCCGACCTCACCGAGGCCGACCTGACCGGTGCGACGCTCACGGAGGCTGATCTGACCGAGGCGACGCTCACGGAGGCCAACCTGACCGGGGCGATGCTCGCCAGGGCCGACCTGCCCGGTGCGACGCTCACGGAGGCTGATCTGACCGAGGCGACGCTCACGGAGGTCAACCTGCGCGGGGCGATGCTCGCCGGGGCCGACCTGTTCGGGGCGGATCTCACCAGGGTCAGCCTGCGCGGGGCGGATCTCACCAGGGTCAGCCTGCGTGGGGCGGATCTCACCGAGGCCCGCCTGCCCGGTGCGACGCTCACGGAGGCCAACCTGACCGAGGCGACGCTCACGGAGGTCAACCTGCGCGGGGCGATGCTCGCCGGGGCCGACCTGTTCGGGGCGGATCTCACCAGGGTCAGCCTGCGCGGGGCGGATCTCACCAAGGCCGACTTGTACGGTGCGATGCTCACGGAGGCCAACCTGTACGGGGCGAATCTCATCGGGGCCGACCTGTCCAAGGCAGATCTCAGTTTGGTTCTCTGGTCAGAACAGACCCGGTGGACCCCCGACGACGAGGCCGGAATGCGGGAGCGATCGGTATCTCTGGGTGATGGCAGGTGGCGTATCGAGGCGCCCGGAAACAGCGGTGCGGATCTTTCAGAGCCCCTCGTACCTGGCTGAGTTCGCAGCGGGCGCCCCGGGCCCTGCTCAAGCAGTGTTGTTCGGCGGCTTCGCAGATGGTGTTGCATCAGATGCAACATTGTTGAGTTGAACCGTTACGGTGCACGTCGTGCCGGCCAGCCGGGACACGCACCCCATGAAGACGTCACCGCCCTGACCTGCCCAAACGACCGCTTCGCCAGCCTGCCGGATGTTGCATCTGCTGCAATTAAGCTCGTTTGAGGCAGGTCTGTGGGACCTGGCCGCCCGGCACGATGCGCCACAGGCTCCCGTCCTTGCCGCACGCGCGGTAGGCCGGTCCGCTCTGGGTCCGGCCTACCGCGACGATGCAGGAGCGGACCACCTGGCCGCGGCTGAGGTGGTGATGGACGGGCGAGTTCATCGTCGCCACCGGCCCGTCGTAGGGGCCCGGTCGGCGGACCGCAACACGCTTCACCGCGCGCCACTTGCTCGTGCACGGCGCAGCGGCGGGTGCGTGCACGGAAACCACGGCCGGGGTGCCGGCCTCCGCCGGAGTGGCGGGCAGGGAGAAGCCGGAGAGGGCCGCGGCCGTCATGGCGGCCGTCGTCAACAACCGTCGGAAGATCACGACTGCCTATGGCGCGCGCCCGGCAGCGGGTCACGGGCGCGGGCCGACTGTCACCCGGCGGTGTATCGCTGCGGTGTCAGTGAGCGCTGTCCTGCGCCAACGAACTCGAACGGCTTGCCATCGGAGTCGGACCGGCGAGAGACAGCCGACTGCGGTCAGTGCCGGCCGCGCCGCGCCTCCTGGATGTCCCGCATGTGCTGAGCACCCCGCTCCTCGGCACGACGCCGGGAGCGTGCCACCACCGGCCCCACCAGTGCGTACACCGTCGAGAAGAGCAGCCACCGGGCCACGAAGTCCCACCCCCAGGACTTGTCGCCCACTAACGTCATGACGCCGCTCACCACGACCCCCGTCGTCACGGCCGCGCCGATCCATTTCCACCATCGCCCCATGACTGGCGGCTACCCAACCGCCCTTTGATCACTGATACGCCGGCCATCGGCGTGGGAACACCTGCGAGTGGTCCAACTCCGATGGCAAACGGTTCAGGTCCGTCGGCACAGGATGAGTGCCTCTGGGATCCGGTTGTCACCAGCGTCGTTGACCGCTCTCATCCAATCGAGTCGTTTACTCAGCGAACCCAGTCGTTTGGCCTTCCGTCTCAGTGAACCTACTGAGGTTTTCGTTAGTTCTGTGGGTGCAGGTGCTTGGGTGGTGTGAGGATCTGGCTGT
>NZ_BMVY01000061.1 GCF_014650955.1 Streptomyces tauricus | reverse complement strand
CAGCCGCTCAACAATCCTCGCCACGACTGGCAGCTTACTCAGCCAAATGAGATGATGTCTTAGGGCCAGGCTCGCCGACATGTCGTCCGGCGCAACGAAGAACCTCACGATGATGCTCACCTGGGCATCATGCCCGACAGTCCACATCCATGATCGGCCGGACAAGTCCTAGAGGAGGCCGGCGTCTGCCGCACGGTCACGCAGCGTTCTCAGGCTTGTGCGCGTGCCTGTCTCGTCCTCGACGTGCCATTCGTTCATGCCCTGGCAGGTCTTGGTGCCGCGGGCGACAGCGCCGGCCTCGTCGACCCGGCCGTAGGGGGTGCCGCCGGTCGCCGTGAGGATGATGCCCCCGTCTTCGTCGATGGTGGCCCAGTGCTCTTCGGAGCGGTAGGTGAGGACGATTCGGGTGCCGGCCTTCAGGACCTGCGCGTGGATCATTTTGGCGACGTCCGTGCGTCGGCCGCCTGGCCTGCGCCGCGGTGCCGGCGGGTGTGTGGAGGTGACGGGTTGTGCGGGGCCGTCCAGTTCGGGCAACACGTCGACGGGCAGGCCCAGTCGTTTGGGGTCCCAGATGTGTTCGAACAGCCGCAGGTAGAGGTTTTGGCGGGTCTGGATGACCGTGGTCATGGTGTCCCGGGAGCCGAACGGTCTGAGGAGCTTGTCGAGCTGGTGGGTTTTGATGAATTCGCGCAGTACCGGGTGCCGGTGGTTGTAGCCGGGTGCCATGATCCCTAGGAGAATGTTGCTGCGGGCGTAGGGGACGGCCTTGTCGTTGAGGGGCAGGTCGTTGAGGCTGGAGTTCTCGCGTCCCATCAGCAGGCCGAGTCCGCCGAGTTGGTTGCGTAGGCTGCGGAAGATGACCTTGTCGGGTATTTCTTGCTGTACCCGGTGGTGGTGGTTCGCCCATAAATGCTCGATGTGGTAGCGGTCCCCGTCGAGGTAGGCGAGCAGGTCGGGAGGCCGTTGGCAGGCTTCTTCGACGTAGGCGGTGGCCCGGGCGAGCAGGTAGCGGATCTGGTGGGTGTTGTTGCCCCGTAGCCCCAGGGTGACCGCGTCGCGGATCGATCCGCCGTCGTCCCTGATGAGGCCAGCCAGCGCGGAGGTGACGTCGTCCACGGTGCGGCACCTGCGCAGGAGGGGGACGAGTGTGCCGTGGACCAGGGTGTCGGCGTCGGCTGACTGTACGGGCAGGTCCTGCAGGATCCTGAGGGTGTACCAGCGGTCCATGTAGGTGGCAACCAGGCGGCCTTTGTCCTTGGCTTCGGAGGGCTGGTCGTCGGGGTTGATGGCGGCGAGGATGGCTACCGTCTGGGCATCGAGGCCGTTGCGTTCGTTGAAGAGCACCGTCTCGAGGTGATCGTCATCCTTTTTGAGCGCGCGGCTGGCCGCGAGGAAGGGCCGGAACCGTCGGGCCGTCTTCAGCAGCTCTTGAACGAATCGCAGGAAGTTGTCTGGACGGTCGTCCGTCAGCCCCAGGTAGACGCCGTTGCGGCGTACCCACACGTTCAGGTTGGTGGCGATCTGGCGGCGGTCGTCGTCGAGGCCCTCGCGTGCGTAGCGGGCCAGAAGGTATGCCTTGATGAAGCGGGGTACCGCCTGTGGGTCCTCGCGGTCGGTGGTCAGTTCGCGCAGCATCTCGTGCCACTGGGTGTTCAACTGGTCCTCGTCTGCTCCGACGTTGGACAGCAGATGGCTCTTGAGGAGGTCGACAGCGGTGAGGCGGGCGCCGCGGTCGTTCATCGTCTCGAACATCCGGTATCCGTGGTCGACACCTGCCGCCCGGATCCCGACCAGGACGACCCGGTCCAGGAGCCAGTCGGTGAAGCGGTGGAGTTTCTCCGCATCCAGCTCTTCTGTCAGCTGGGACTCGATCTGCTGGCTGCGTGCCCAGAGATTGCGGCGGGAGAGCGAGTCCCCGATGCCTGTTTCGTACTTGCGGCCCCTGGTGATCGCTTGCAGGACAGGGTTGTGATCGGCGATCGAGACGGAGAATCGCTCGCCGTCGATGGTGATTACCCGGTTGAGCCGTTCGACGGCTTTGCCGTGCCCGGCCTCCTGTGCCCACAGTCGCAGTTGGCAGAAGAGTAGGTGCAGGGTGACGAAGCGCTGCTGCCCGTCGACGAGGGAGCGCTGGTGTTTTTCCGGCTCGTAGTAGACGAACGGGCCAAGGAAGTACTGTGGTGCGGTGTGCGGACGGCGCAGGTAGGACGTGTTCGGCAACCAGTTCCTGAACGATCCGCACAGGTCCCGGAGCAGGGTGCGGACTTCGTCCTCGCCCCAGGTGTATTCACGCTGGTAGTAGTCGATCTCATAGGTCACGTCACGGAACAGTTCCCACAGGCTGAAACCCTGGGACCTGATCTCGTCCGAACCCATGCCACCACTCCCCCAGCGCCGGTCCTCCGTCCATGGTCCCAACTTCATCCCGCGCCGTACAGACGGCGCGTGGTCGTCGTGCCGCCTCCCACCCGGGAGGTGACCGTCGTGCTCACACGCACTGCGTGTTCGGGGCTGCGCCGGGGCGACCTCGCTCCTGGTAGTCCAAGCCCGGCAGCACTGCTGGATGACGCCTCCCTGCTCGCCCGTGCTGGGGCGCTCACCCACAGGTTTCGCTCCTGCCGGGGTGATGCGGTCAGCTGCGTTGCGGGGTGTGGCGGGTGGTGGGGTCGATGCGGCTGAGCACCCAGCGGATGAGGTCCTTGCTGAGGGCGAGGTCGGGGTTCTCTTCGAGTGCGTCGTGGAGAAGGAGGGTGATTCTTGCCCAGTTCCGGAACGATCCGTGGCCGGCCATGTCATCGGCGTAGAGGATCAGTTCGGGCTGTGCTCCGGCCCAGATCTGCTGGTAGGCGGGGATGGTGGCCTGGACTTCGGTCGGCGTGAGGGGGCTGAACTGGTACCAGTCGAGGATTCGGGAGTGCAGGGCCGGGTTGTTGAGGATTTTCTGCCGGGCGTTGCCGCTGCCGACGAAGATGATGGCTGCTCGGCGGGCGTCGTCGCCCCACAGGTTGCGGAAGTATTCCAGTGCCTTCGTCCCGAGTCCTTGGACTTCATCGATGAGCAGGACGCGGGGTTCTACTTCGAGGGCGTCGTGGATCTGCTGGTCGCAGGGGCCGACGGACTGCGGTGGTTCTCCCGGCAGGTCGAGGCGGCACCAGAGCTGGGTTCGGATTTCGTTCATGTTGGCGCCGTTGTTGTAACGCAGTCGGACGGTGGTTTCGGGGGCGCGGCGGCGTAGGACGGTGTGGACGGCGAAGGTTTTGCCGAGGCCGACGTGTCCGTGGATGCAGACCATGGCGTTGTGCTTGATGGATTTGAGGATGCGGGCTTCGGTTTCGGCTACGGCTTTGGTGGCCATGGCGTTGGCTCCGGTGAGACCCAGGTAGTGGTCCTGGCTGGGTGGGGGGAGCTGGCTGGGGCGGGGGGAGGTGGTGGGGGTGTTCACGGCTGGTCCTCGGAGGGTGTCGGCGGCTGGGGTGCGGTGTTGGGGTTGAGGGGAAGGGTCCATTCGGCGTCGGGTTCGGGCAGTTGGATGAGGTCGGGCAGTGCCTCTGCTGCCGGGTCGAAGCCGTCGAGGGCCCGCAGGTGCTCGATGGCCTCTTCTTCGGGCAGCACGTCCAGGGGCACGGGCGGGGCAGGGCGGGTTGCGGCGGCGTAGCGGGTGTTGCGGTTCTTCTCTGCCTTCTTCAGCTGGGCGCGTAGGCGGTCGGCTTCGCGTCGGCGGGCTCGTTTGAGGTTGAGTGTCTGTTCACGGGTCGCTTGTCCGGCCATGACGGCGGCGCCGAGGTGGCGTCCGGTGTGCGGGTCGTAGAGTTCGACGCGGTGATCGTGGTGCGGGAGGTAGCGCAGGTTTACCTTTTCGCCGACGCGGCCGTGCATCCAGTCGGCGATGTAGTTGCGTTTGTGCCAGCGGACTCCGCCGTTGTTGATGGTCAGGGGCTTGCCGTGGCGTTCGAGGGTGTAGGTGTGGAGGTCTTCTGCGGTGACGGTGTCGATGAGTGCGGGGTCGGCGTCCCACGCTTGGCGGGGAGTGCGGCCTCCCAGACCCCTGAGTGTGTTCTCGTGGTTCCAGTGGTGGACCCATTTGAGGACCCGGTCTACGAACGCTTCGAAGTGCAGCAGTGGTTGGTCGGGGTCGACGGGTTTTCCGCCGAGGAGGGTGGGTGCGTGGGTGTAGCCGGGCATGTCGGCGAACAGTGTCGGTTTGATGGCTCCGTTGACTGCTTCGACGTTGCCTTTGCCGTCGGGGTTGAAGGGGGGCAGGGCGATGATTTCGGATCCCAGGACGCCGAGTGCTTCCTTGACGGTGGCGCACAGGAATTCTTTGCCGCCGTCGACGCGCACGTACGCGGGGATGCCGCCGAACGGCCCGTGGTGGTCGTCGATGAGGACGGCGTCGCGGATGGCGACGAGGACGCCTTCGCGGCTGGGGCGTTGCGGGCTAATGGCGAGGCCGCAGATGGCTGAGGTGGCGCAGTCGACGAAGAAGGTGATCCATGGTTTGCGGATGTGGCCGTCGATGCGGACTTTGACGCTGGCTTCGACGTGGTCGGTTTCCCAGGCGTAGTTGCGGTGGTGGCGGTCGCGTTCGCCGGACACGTCGTAACGTCGGCGGGCTTTTTCGCCGCCGCGGAGGCCGGCTCGTATTCCGGGTGTGAGGGCTTTGTTCACGGCGCGGTGGAAGGTGGGCAGGGAGGGGACAAGGTGGCCGTCGGCGCGTAGTTCCCGCCATGCGGCGGTGGCGTTGCCGCGCCGGCGGGCCACTGCGTCGAGCATGAGCGGGGTGAGGGTGAAGCAGGGGCGGTCTTGGGGTTGGTAGGTGCCGTTGTTGGCGCGTGCGTTGGCGAGCCAGCGGTCGACGGTGCGGGGGGTGACGCCGAAGGCGTCGGCGACGCCGATGAGCCGGGAGCGGGTGAGCCGTTCTGACTGCTCGAGGGTGTAGAGCCGGTGGATGGCGGCAGCGCGCAGGGTGCTCTGGTCAGGGATTTGCGGCATGACGGCTGTGTTTTCTGGTCGGGGGTCAGGCGGGGGCGAGTGAGAGAAGGCCGGCTCCGTAGGTCTTGGCCCTGCCGATGCCGTTCTTCAGGGCGTGGGTGAGGAGTCCGGTGTCGGTGACGCGGGCGAAGCCGTCGAACTGGGTCAGCCTGAAGTAGGGGGCCGAGCGTGCGAAGTGGGTGCGGGGGAAGGGCCTGGGGAGGGAGGAGATGGTGACGGGTTCGAGTCCGGCGTCTGTGGCGCGGCGTTGCCACCAGGCGATGGCGTCGTCGCCGGTGAGGTGGGTGATTTTGCCGCGGCGTTTCCCGGTGACGGGGTGGGGTGTGGGATTGCCTGCGGAGCGTGCGACGGTGGGGGCGGCGGTGATGCGGTAGCGCATGGTGCGCCCGGGGGTGAGGAAGTTCAGCAGGGGGGCGAGGTCGATCGTGCGGGCGGTGCCGTAGCTGGTGGGCAGGGCGGTGAGGTCGGGTGTGTGGGCTGTTTGCACAAGAAGGGTGGGCTCGGGTCCGGATTCTGTGCGGAAGAGCAGGCCGGCTGTGGCCCGGGGGTGGGGGCCGGCCTGGTCGGGGACCAGGCGCATGAGGGTCTTGTGGAGGCTGTTGACGTCGGCGAGGTCGGCTCTGGCCGCTGCGTGGTGGGGGTCGATGGCGATGCGGGTGAGGCTGGTCATGCGGGTTCTCCGTGCACGTATGCAGTGAGGGCGTCGATCGGTCGGGGCCCTGTGCAGAGGTGGGCGGGCAGGTGCTCGGTACTCATCCACAGGGGGCGTGGCAGGTGGCGTCGGGCATGGCGGGTGAGGTTGGTGGGCTCGCTGGTGCTTTCCCGGTCGGGCGGGGTGGCGGGGTCGGCGCCGGGGGGCGGGTGTTCCCAGACGAGCGTGGCGGGCACATGGGTGTCGCTGGAGCCGGGGGGCCGGTTACGGGTGAGGGGGGTGCGGGTGAGGAGTTCGTCGACGGGGTCGGGGCTGTCCGCGTTGAGGACGAGGGGTTCGTCGGGCAGGCAGACGCGGCGTCCGAGGAACAGTCCGAAGCGGGGCCGTTCGAGAGTTTCGGCGATGTGGCTGATGAGGAGGTCGGGGCCTTCGACGGCGACGGTGAAGACGGCGCCGGTGAGGTAGTCACGGTGGGAGACGAGCGTGGAGGCGGTGAGCTTGCGCCGGGTGCCGTCACCGGTCAGGAGGCTCTCTTCTTTGGGGCGGCCGCCGCCGACGGTGTGGAAGTCGCGGTACAGGGTGCCGGGCTGATCGATGCGGATGGTGAGGGTCAGGTCGCGGTGGCTCGGGGAGGTGGTGTCACCCGGTGCCCGTAGGTGGGGGTAGGGGTCGAGGGCGTGTTCGCGGGGGCGGCCCTGGGCCGCGGCGAACATGCCGATGAGCGAGGAGCGGGTGGGGAAGGCGCTCGTGTCGCGGTAGTGGAAGACGCCGCGTTCGCCGGAGGACTGCAGCAGGCCTGCCAGGCGCAGGACAAGGCCGGTCACGGCCGGCCTGCGGGGGTCAGAGCGGCGGTCGCGGCGGTGGCGCTGGCGGCGGCGAGGTCGTCGAAGGACGTGTGGTGGGTGCCGAGGTCCTTGATGGGCTTGGTGAAGGTCCCGGTATGTCCGTGGGCGACGAGGTGGCGGGTGCCGAGCAGGCGGGTGATGGTGGCGGCGTAGTCGGTGAGCGTCTGGCGGGCGGGAGCGGTGTAACCGCCTTGGGGGGCGGCTTTGACTGGCTGTTCGAAGGCGGCGCCGTAGGAGACGGAGCGGCGGTCGCGGACGGCGTAGTGGACGAGGTCGGGGACGGTGTGCGGTGCGGTGGACGTTTTCTTGCCGCCCGGCATGCTCAGGATGAAGTGCTGGACGAAGAGCTCGACGAGGTCCTTGACCGTGTCGGCGGGGGCGCCGGATCCGAGGTTGTGGTGGAGGTCGGTGATGTTGATGGTCGCGAAGCGGTAGAAGAGGCTGGTGGTCAGGAACGCGGTCTGGAGATGGGCGCTGCCAGAGTCTGCGTCCTGGGGCAGGTCTTCCACCGTGGTGAAGAAGTCGGGCTGCGGGTCGCTTTGGTGCACGGAGAAGGCGGGGGCCATCTGCACGGCTGCTTCGACGTGGCCGGTGGGCAGTTCGGCGAGCATCCGCCCGAACAGGTTGATGCTCGCGGTGCGGCGAGTGAGGTGCGCGGCGAGGTCTTTGGCGGGCAGGACCGCGTCGATCTTCTTCTTGGGGGTGTGGTCGGCGAAAGCTTCTTCGAGTTCGGTGCGGTGCTTTTCGCACAGGGCGACAATGTCGTCGATGACGTCCGTGGGGAGGTAGAGCATGGCCTGGGTGCGGTAGCCCTCCCTCTCGTTGTGCTTCAGGCCGCCCTTCTTGGCCGAGTGGACGATCTGTGCCGAGGCGAACGCGGCGAGGTCCTGGGGCCACTGGGCTTCCTGCAGTTTCCGGGTGACGAGGGGCGGCACCATGCGGGTGCGGGCGGCGTGCTCGCCCAGGTCCTGTTCGACGTTGAGGCGGATGGGGCGCTTCCATGCCTGGGGCGAGACGAGGGCCCGGATCGCGTTCCCGAAGGAGATGGTCTTGGGATCGCCGTCCGCGTCGCGGTTGAGGTTCGCCGCGGTCACGGGGTGGAGGATGTGCAGGTCGAGAAATCGTGCCGGGGTGTGCATGGGTGTGCTTCTTTCACTGGGGCGGCGGGCATGGCGCTGATACGGGTCGCGGGGTACGGGGGCCGTGGGCCGTGTGAAGGGCCGTGATCAATCTGTGTGCCGCCGGCCGGTCCGGGCGGTCGGGCGGGGCCCGAGGGGCACCGGACGGTTCCGGGGCATGGGCCGCCGGGCGGCCTGCACCGGGGTGGTGTTCCGGTGTGGGGCGCCGGCAGGGAGGGGCGGGGCCGGTTGGTGCGGGGGGGGGGTCAGGAGCGCCGGGGTTCGGGGGTGGCGAGGTAGAAGGCGTCGCGCCAGCGCAATCCGACCTGGTCACGCTGGTGGGGGCGTTGCACCAGGTCGTGGAGGAGGACACCCCAGTCGGGGGTGATGCCGTCCTTCAGCAGCTGTGCGACAGGTGCGGGCAGGCGGCGGTGCAGCTGGTCGTCGCTGAGGCGGGTCAGGACGCTCAGGAGATCCTCGGTGCGCTGCGCTGCATGGCCGGCTCGGTGGACGGCGGTGGCGAGGGTGGCGCCGAAGTTCGGCCTGGCGAACCAGGCCGCCGGATCCGGCGGCGATGGTGCGGGGGCCGGCTCGACGGGGGCGACGAGACCAACTCCCAGATCGTCTCCCAGAGTCATGGGGCCGGCGTCGTCGTCCGGGGCGGGGCGCACGCCCGGGGTGTGGGCCTGGGGTCCGGCTGTCGCGATGAGGCTCGCGACGGTGTAGTAGGCGCGGCGCCCGGCGCGGTGTGCGGTGCGCCGGGCCAGGTAGCGGTCCATGGGGGCGCATTCCTCGACGGGCCGGCCCCGTCCTCGGCTGAGGCGGACGCGGACGCCGGGCTCGGCGCACAGGAGGTGGACGTGGGCGACGAACGCGTCGCAGGAGGCACGGTGTTCGGCTGCGGTGGGCATCAGGCAGCCTTCCGGGGTGTTGGGGGCTGGCGGTAGAGGTCCCTGACGGCATGGGCGACGGCGCGGCCCGCGGCAGCGTGACGGATCCGGGCGGCTTCGGTGACCTCGCGCAGAGCGGCCGCGGCTGCGGCCGCGAAGGCGGTGGGTGCCGCGGTGCCGGGCTCGTCCAGAAGCTGCCAGAACACCGTCTCGGCTTTCGGCCAGTACCGGGTCAGAGCCTTGCCCGCCCAGGGGGGCTGCGTGGTGCGGCTGCGGGTGACGGTGTCCCAGGCCTGTTTGGCGACGGTCGCCAGCCGATGCGCGGCGTGTTCGGCCTCCCGGCAGCATTCGGCGATGCGCTGGGCTTTGACCGGGTCGTGTTCCTGGGTCCAGTTCAGCAGGGGCGGGGTGAGGGCGGTGTACCACTGCCGATCGATGACCTTGCCGTCCTGGTCGAATCCGTGGACGCGGATCCGCAGGCTGCACCGCACAGGTTCGGGAAGGTCGTTGAGGGTGTCGAAGATGGCCGGCCGGCGGTGCGTGCCGTGTTCATCCGGAGCCAGGAGCAGTGTCTCCAGGTCGCGCCACCATGCGCGGGACGCGTCGGCGCGGTGGAGGGTGCGGCGCCGGGCGACGTTCTTGCGTTCGGGGATGAAGCGGTAGGCGAGGTAGGGGTCGGTGGTGATCTGTTTGGGCTGCTGGGTGGCCCAGGTGACGTAGGCGTCGGTGACGGTGGCACCGCCCTGGCCAGGCACGAGGAGGATCGCGTGCCGGTTCTGTCCGGTCAGCTGCCGGCCGGGCCAGGTCGGCGGGCGAGGCGGGGCCTGCGGGTCGGGCGGGGCGGGTTCTTCCCACGGGCAGGCGTCGGCGCCGGGGGGCTGCTCGTCGCCGGTGAAGGCGGGGACACCGGTGAGGAGCGTTTCGTGCAGGGTGCGGCCCAGGGGGTGGAAGGAGACGCTCGAGCGCAGGGGCCCGCTGGTCTGCTTCATGCTGGTGGCACCGCCCAGAGTGCGAGGGGTGCCCTTGCCGGAACGCCCGTAGTAGTGGTGGATGAGCAGGATCTGCAGGGCCTCGGCGGTAGGAACGGGTTCGGCGGTGTGGTGGCTATGCGGGCTGAACCAGGCCAGATTGTTGCCGGCGGGGCGCCCGGGAACGAAGACGTTGATGCCGGTGCTGTGGGGGCACTGGGTGCGCAGCGAAATGTCCTGGAGCCAAGGCCTGGCCTGGTCGAAGACGTTCCAGCCGTGCTGGTCGAAGTAGGCGTGGACGGCGTCCGGGTCGAAGCGGCCCTCAACCAGGCAGCGGCGGCGCAGGGCGTTCCACTGGGAGGCTGTGATTTGGGAGTCGTCCAGGCCGGTGATCCGGGCGGTGATGGCGATCGCAACCCGCAGCAGTGCTGAGGCTGCCGGCGGGTGGGGCAGGGCGAGATCGTCGATGCGGTGGGCGTCCAGGAACAGGGTTCGCAGGCCCAGTTGGTCGTACTGGTGACCGGAGCGGACGTCGATCCAGGGACTGTCGGCTGCGCTGAACGTGGCGGGCGGGGATAACGGAGGTAAGGAGGGCAAGGGGATGGCTTCCGGAAAGAGGGAGGGGCGTGAGGATGTGGGGTGCGGGCAGCCGGGGGCTGGGGCATGTTCTCGGGAGGTTTGCTGCTGCGGGGCAACGCGGCGGCCGGGCCCGCCGACCCCGACAGCGGCCGGTGCTGTGCAGGGGACATCGCAGCGCCCTTGTGGGGCGCGGTGTGCGAGTGCGACCGGGTGTTCGGTGGTGTGCGGCACAGCGAATCATGTCGCCACAGCGCTTCGCGGCCGGTGAGAAAATCCGACTATCGAAGGGTGGCGTGATGCTTTCAGCCCTGAGTATTACGTGCAGTGATCATTGATGGTCTTTGCGGTGCAGGAGGCCGAGTTCTTCGTCCATGCGGAGCCAGTGATGGCCGAAACGCTGTTCACTCTCCCGTGTTGAAAAATCAGTGGGCAGCAGCACGGTGTCGGCGAGAAGAGGATGCTGCTTCCAGCTTTCGGGCGGCTGATGCCGGTCGGAAGCGCGGGTGACCCAGGCGGCCGGGACGGGCAGTGTGTGTTCCAGGATGCTGCGCAGGTGGCTTCGGCTGAGGTGTTTCTGGTCCGGGAGCGGGAGACGGCCGGCTGCGTCGAGGGTCAGGGTGCCGTCGGGGCTGCGGTAGCAGGGCAGCAGGCGGCGGGGCAGGATGCCGGGCCGGGTGGCCGCCTGGGCGGTGGTGAGGTGCTGACGGTGCAGGTCGGCCAGGGAAGAGACCCGTATCGCCGGGGGCGCCAGGTGGATGGCGCTGAGCTGCTGCTGACGACTGGTGCGGATCTGGTGGGTGGCTGCCATCTGCTGCAGACGTGTCGTTTCCGCCGCAAAACCGGAGGTGACACCGTGGACCTGTTCGACGAGGGCCTGGACGTCGTCGGGTACGACAAGGGGTTCCTTCTCCAGGGTTGGGAGGAGCCGGGCGGTTTCGTGGAGGGTGACGGCGGGCTCGACCGTGCCCCATCCGGGCGGCAGCGCGGTCGCGCCGCGGGAGTTGACCGGGTTCAGCACCGTCAGCGTCGGGCTGTTGTCACGGTCCCACCAGGCGGGGCGGCGGTCCTGCCCGGCCCACAGACGGGTGAAGCGGCCCAGGCGCCCCAGGCGCTGCAGCAGGCGTGCCAGAGAAGCGAGATCGCTGACCATCAGGTCGACGTCAAGGTCCAGGCTCATGTCGAGGAGGCTGGTGGTGACGAAGACGAGGCGTGCCGGGCGCGGCCCTGCGGGTCCCATCCGGGTCCGGAGGTCTCGCAGCGTGCTCTGCCGTCGCCACCCCCGGACCCGTGCGTGGACGAGGACCAGGTCGTGCGGTGGGCCGGTCCATGTGCGGCGCAGGTACTGGTAGGTGTCCTGCGCGTCGGCGACGGTCGCGCACACCACGGCCGCGCATCCGCCGTGGCGGACCACCCGCTGGAGCGTGTCAGCGATCACCGCCAGGCGCTCCCCCGGGTCGACGGTGCGGCCGGCCTGTTCGAGGCGCCGGTAAGTGACCGGGCGGATGCGGATGTGGGCGGTCCTGCGCTGGGCGGCCCTTTGCCAGCCGTGGGCCGGTTCGGACATGCGGTGGGCAGTGGCGGTTGCCGCGTCCGCGAACAGCCACCCGGGGTAGCGGGGGGCGAACGAGGCACCGTGGAGACCAGTTTGGCCGGCTCCGGCCAGGTAGGCCCGTACCAGCTCGGTGGCGGTGGACGCAGGCATCGTCGCCGACAGCAGGACAACCGGGCAGTTCAGGGCTCCCAGCCAGTGCAGCAGGCGCAGCAACTGGAGCTGGCTGAACGGGTCCAGCGCGTGGGCCTCGTCGACCACGACGGTCTTGCCCGACAGAGCCAGCATGCGCAGCGCGCTGTAGCGGACGGGCAGGACAGCCATCTGTGCCTGGTCGGTGGTGGAGACGGTGTACTGGGCCAGAAGCACATTGTCCCCTCCGCGCAGCCATCGGTCAGGGCCGGCGCTGCCCGAGCCGGACTCCGTCTCGTCGCCGGCCGCAAGATCGTCCGGGTCGTCGGTGAACGGGTTGTAGGGTGGTCCGTCCACAACGGACATGTCCGCCGGGGACAGAAGCCGGCCGGTGTAGGCCTCGTTGAGGTCGCTGTGGTGGTGCACCAGCGTCACGGGGGCGTACTCGGGCCGGTGGGCGCGCACGTACCGGTCCAGGACCTCGTAGGCCTGGTCTGCGGCGGCCGTGGCCGGGAGTAGCCACATCACTCCCTGAGTGCCACAGTGCTCGTTGAAGATCCGTGCCATCTCCAGGGCGGTCACGCTCTTTCCCGTTCCCATGGCATCCGTGACCACCGCGATGCCACTCCCCCGCTCGGCGACCAGCCGCGGCAACTCCTCCATCACGGAAGCCTGAAGAGCATTTGGTTCCTCAAGTCCCGGGTGGGCGGTGGTGAACGGGACCCGGTCCAAAGCGAAGCGGGTAAGGCCGAGCCGCTCGACCTCCTCCTCGGCCTGCTGGCGGGCGTGACTGTAGTGCTCGGCAGCCCCGAAGGACGGAGTGTCCGCGTTGGGCACCCAGTACCGGAGCTGGCTCGCGACCCGGTCGGCAACCATCGTCAGACCCGTGATCAGCACCGCGGCCTCGACCGACATCCGTTCCGGAGCCTCATCGGCACCGAACAGGTGCCACAGCAGCCGGGTGTAGCGGCGGCGCAGGTCCTGCCACACCGGCCCGCCCAGGGTGGCCTGCACCCGGTGGGCGGATGCTGCCCCGTCCACGTCGAGTTGCAGGAACCGGCCGTGGTGCCCGCCCAGACTCTGAGCAGCACGGACGGCGGGACTGTCGTTACCGCCGACGGCGAATCCCAGCTCGCCCAGCAGATGCAGCCCCGCATGCATCGACGCGCGCGCGTGCGGGACGTGCACTACCGGCCCCATGTCCGCCAGCAGGTCCTCCCCCAGCCGTATGCATACGGAGGGCTCAAAGGACTGCCAACTCGGAATGAGCTTTCCGATGTCATGCATGGCAGCCAGGAAAGACACCAGCGAACGCGCATGCTCCTGCGAGACGTTGAGCCCGGCGCTGATGACCTTACGTTGGCTCGGGGTCAGGAACCGGTCCCACAGCGCTGCGGCCACCGCACCCGCATCGATCAAGTGGAACAGCAGCGAATACACCCTCCGCGTGACACGATCGAACTTCCCGCAGGGACGACGGTCAACACCGTCGTACCGGGCGTCCTCAACAGCTCCCATCCCCACACGCTGACGCCTCACGGAACCCACGACAACATGATCATGCAAAGGCAGAGCACTCAGCCTCGCGCCCGCTAAGATCCGCCCTCTACCGGTACGTCTCGTACGGGCCTAACCTCTGATGTGGCATCATTTCCCTAGCCGGACGCAAGCAAAAGGCAGGCAAAGTTCCCCAGAGTGCCCAGGTCAAGAAGGGTAGAGCCCGCACGAGCGGGAGTGACGCGGTCAGTTCGTGGACGCGCTTCCCGTAGGACTGCTAGAGCCCGCGCAAGCGGGAGTGACTCGGCGATATACTCCAAGTTCACTTCGACGTTGGGGTACGGCCTGCGCCGGGCTGGAGTGATCTCGGGGCCGAAGCCCTGCTGGCAACATCCGCGCCGTAGAGCCTGCGCAAGCAGGAGTGACCCGTGCCGCTGCCACTCCGCCGGTCATACCGGGTTGTAGAGTCCGCGCGAGCGGGAATTACTCGATCGCCGCCCTCTAGGAGCCAATCGGCTTCAGTCAGAGCCTGCGTGAGCGGGAGTGATCCGGCCTTGCCCCGGTCGACGACGATTGTCTCGGGGTAGAGTCCGCGCGAGCGGGAGTGACGCGCCTGGAATGAGCACCTCAACGCCTCCTACATGTAGAACCCGCGCTAGCGGGAGTGACTCGATCTGGCGGACGTCGTGGGGATTGTGGTGGACATAGAGCCCGCGCGAGCGGGAGTAATTGCGTCTCTTGATCCTCTATGTTCAGGCGCAGGGGGTACGGCCTGCGCTGGGCTGGAGTGGTCTCGGGGCCGAGGCCCGGCTGGCAATACCCGCGCCGTAGAGCCTGCGCAAGCAGGAGCGACCCGATCGCCCTGGCCGAACAGCCCGCACGTTCCTGGAGAGCCCGCACAAGCGGGAATGACCAACGCTCAGCGGGCGAGAGCGGGTGCCAGGCGAGTAGGGCCCGCGTGAGCGGGAGTGACGCGCCCGGTTCGACCAGTTCAGTGCCGTTGAGGAGGTGGAGCCCGCGCGAGCGGGAGTGCCCCGACCTTGCCCCGGTCGACGACGATTGTCTCGGGGTAGAGCCCGCGCGAGCGGGAGTGACGCACCAGCGGCAGCCCCCTGGGAACCCTGTTCATCGTAGAGCCCGCGCGAGCGGGAGCGGCTCGGTCCTCTGGCCTGTGTCAGACGCAAGGGCACGACTCGAAGGTCGATACCTCGCTGGAAACACCCGGGCAGCGAACAGGAATGACTCGGCCAGCGGCTTGTGGTCCAAGGGCACCGCAACTCACACGGTCGAGGTTCATCAAAGGGAATGAAAAGAGGCCCTCGCTCTCGCTACGCTCCAGGTGGGCGAGCCTGAGCTCCGCGCGAGCGGGGGTGACTCCTCCTTCTGCTGCTGGGCGAGGGACCTGGCCAGCTGAGCCCCGCGCGAGCGGGGGTGACTCGGGCCGAGAGTTCGACACCGTGATCCTGCCGGGCTGAGCCCCGCGCGAGCGGGGGGTGACTCCTATGTCCGACAGGTACTGGGGCAGACCGGTTACGTGTTCATGGGAGTACCCAGGCCATCGACGGGTCCGCGCAGCGCAGCCGTGAAGACGAAAGCCACTCCATCCGCTGGCCCTCCGCCACCGCCCCGCGGAATCACTCCTGTTCACGCAGACCTCGGTTGGTGTCTGCTGGCGTGGGACGCTCTCGTCCGGAACTCAAGTGCACTCGACGACCCACGGCCACCATCGCATAAGACTGCATGTCAGAGGCACCTCCTATTGCGATTCTCACTGCAATGAACAGGCATTTCTCATGGACGCGCTCAAGGGATTCTCACCAAGCGCCCAACACGGTCTCCATTCCATCCTTGCCTTCCAAGGGATTGAGCGCCCCTGAGCAAAGACAGAAGAATGAGAAGCGGGCAAGGCAATGGCATGAAAGTCAGCACGACCCGATGTCGGGCTGAGTAGCCGTCAGCGGCCGTGCGGCAGACCGTCCACGACCCGGACCATCAGGTGAGCTGGATGTAGCCGTCAGTTCAGAATACAGCCGAGCATGTCGGACGGCGCCGGGCACTGGCCTCGGCCTCCGGCCCGCAGATCATGTCGTCCGGCGGCGGGGCGCAGATGCGGTGCTCAGCGGGCAAGGCGGCAGGTACGCCCTTCGTATCCCCAGATGAGTGACGTCGTACGACGCACTGTTCGAGCTCGGCGCTTTGAAAACGAACTCAGGCCAGGGAGTCGAAGTATGCCTTCTGCGCGGGGTAGTAGTCCTCGAAGTCAGGCCGTGGCCCGCCCGTGCGTGCGGCGGTGAGCATGTCCAGGTAGTACTCCCAGCCCGGGCCGGTCTGGCCGAGGTGCTCTGTGGAGGCGAGATGATGGACCAGCCGGAGTTCGGTGGTGCCGTCGCTCTCGGCCAGCAGCAGCTCCATCGACCAGGATCCGGCCTCGTCCTCCATCGAGACGGCGAGTCGGTGCGGCGGTTCGCAGGCTTGGATTCGCAGCGGGCACCAGGGCGCCGAATCCTCGAACACCAGCTGCACTTCGACGGTGCGGCCGGCCGCCGCCTGGCCGCGCCACGGGCCGAACCAGCGGGCGGTGCGCTCCGGCTCGGTGACACTCGCCCAGACGTCATCGGCGGAGGCACGGTAGCTGCGGGTGAGGACCAGGCGCTGTTTCTCGGATCATGTGCGGAGCCAGATGATGAGAGCGGCGAGGGTGACGGTGCCGAGGTAGGTGTAGGCCCGTTTCTCGTAGCGTGTAGCAACCGCGCGGAAGCCTTTCAGGCGGTTGATGGCACGCTCGACGGTGTTGCGTCTCTTGTAGCGATCGCGGTCAAACCCGGGGGGCCGACCGCCGCGGGAACCGCGGTTCTGGCGGTGCCTGCGCTGGTCGAGCCGTTCGGGGATGATGTGCGATATGCCGCGTCGTCGCAGGTAGCAGCGATTCTCGCGGGAAGTGTAGGCCTTGTCGGCCAGGACCTGGTCGGGTCGGGTGCGAGGCCGGCCGACTCCGATGCGGGGCACCGACACCTGCTCCAGGACAGGCTGCAGCTGGGGACCGTCTCCGTAGTGTCCGGGTGTCAGGAGGACCGCAAGTGGCCGGCATCGTCCGTCGGCTGCGAGGTGGACCTTGGTGGTGAAGCCGCCGCGGGAGCGTCCCAGACACTCGCCGATCTGACCACCTCCTCCAGCCGGACGGTCAGTCTCCGAAGCACCGGATCGACCTGGTTCGTCCGCGGGCGGACCCCCCTTTGGGGAACCGCGGCGGGTGCCGTCTTCCGCGCGCCGGCGGCGTGCTGGTGGGCACGCACCGCCGTGGAGTCAACAGACACCTCCCAGTCGATCCGCCCGGCGGCGTCCTCGGCGGCCTGTACCTTCGACAGAAGCATCTGCCAGGTCCCGTCCGCCGACCAGCGACGATGACGCTTGTAGACCGTCTCCCACGGCCCGAAGCGCTCCGGGAGATCCCGCCACTGCACCCCCGTACGGACCCGGTACAGCACCCCGTTGATCACCCGGCGGTGATCACTCCACCGGCCTCCACGTGCACCACCGCGCGGTAAGAACGACTCCAGCCGATCCCACTCCGCGTTCGTCAGATCTCCGCGTCCCATGCAGTCAGCCTGCCCCCAACACCTCGCTCACGGAGGGAGATCCGAGAAACAGCGCCTAGTACGCCGGAGGCATGCGGTATCCGGACGAGGGCGGGCTGACCGCCGAACAGCGCAGGCGCCGGGAAGAGGTACGGATGCGGGCCGTTGACCTCTTCGAGGAGGACGTGGAAGTCCCGTGCATCGCCCGGGAGTTACGGGTGAGTGAGAAGTCGGTCTACCAGTGGCGCCGCACCTGGAGGACGGGCGGACGCGAGGCGCTGCGTTCCAGAGGCCCCTGTGGCTACGACTGTCGGCTCGGTCCCCACCTGCGGGCCAAGCTCGCAATGTGGCGGGAGGAGGGGCCGGCCGCGCACGGCTGGGTGGACGACCAGGTGTGGACCGCGGCAAGGGTACGCACGCTGATCGGGCGGAAGTTGCACATCTCCTACAGCGTCTGCGGGGTCACCCGGTTGCTGCACCGGATGGGTTACAGCGTGCAGATGCCCGCCCGGCCCGCCGCCGAACGCGACGAGGACGCGATCACCGCATGGCGGGAGGCGACCTGGCAGGAGGTAAAACCCTCCGGGCGGCGACCGGCGCGTTCATCTGCTTCGAGGACGAAGCGGGTGTGACCGGTCGGCCGCCCAAGGGCCGCACCTGGGGCCGGCGCGGCGTCACCCCGAGGGTCAACGTGTCCGGCCGCAGCCGGGGACGGCTCTCGGTGGCCGGGCTGCTGTGCTTCAGGCCGGGCCTGCCCGCCCGTCTGTGCTACCGGCTGCGTCGGCATACCGGCCGCAAGGGCGAGCGTCGCTCGCTGGGCGAGAGCGACTACATCCGCCTGCTGGATGGCGCCCACCAACTGCTGAAGGCCCCGCTGATCGTGGTGTGGGACCGGCTGAGCACCCACATCTCCAAGACGATGAAGGCACTCGTTGCCGAGCGGGACTGGCTGACAGTGGTCCTGCTGCCGAGGTATGCGCCCGACCTCAACCCGGTGGAGGGCCTGTGGGCGCACATCAAGCGAAGCCTGGCCAACCTGGCCGCCCGCACCCTCGGCGAGCTGGAGACTCTGCTCCGCAGACGACTCAAGGCGCTGCAGTACCGCCACGGCATCCTCAGTGGATTCCTCGCCGGGACGGGGCTCGCTCTCGACAGACCGGACGGACCCTAACCTCGCCGTTTCACTTGGGGTGGGGTCGGGTTCTGTGCGGTAACGCGAAAGTGCCTTCTGAGCCGGGACGATGAACCTTGTCGAGGGGTTCTGTCGGTCCAGGCGGAAGGCACTTTCTGCGTGCAGGGTATCGGTTCGCGTCCCAAGCTCCATGTCTCTGCTGACGGTGCCGGGGTGGTTGGTCACGCCAGGGCTCGGTTGCTGGCTGATCTCGCCGATGCCACCGGACTGACCAGCGCATACTCCACCGCGTTGGGACCACTTCGGCCACGCGGCACTGGCCACGACCCAGGCCGGATCGCCACCGACCTCGCGGTGATGCTGGCTGATGGCGGGGAAGCCATCACGGATCTGGCCGTGCTGCGGGACCAGGGCGAGGTGTTCGGCCCGGTCGCCTCGACACCGACGGCCTGGCGGCTGCTCGCCGACATCGACGAGACCGGACTCGCTCGGCTGCGAGCGGCCCGCGCCCAGGCGCGAGAGATCGCCTGGCTGCAGGCCGCCGAGACCCGCTGCGGAATACCGGCGGTGAAAGCCGGCGGACGGGAACTGCCCGGCCTGGTCCTGGACCTCGACGCCACGCTGGTGACCTGCCACTCCGAGAAGGACCAAGCCGCACCCACCTACAAAGGCGGCTTCGGATTCCACCCTCTGCTGTGCTTCCTGGCCAACACCGGCGAGAGCATGTCCGGGCGCCTGAGGCCCGGCAACGCCGGCGCCAACACCGCCGCAGATCACATCGCGGTGCTGGACGACGCTCTCACGCAGATCCCCGACACCCACCGGCACGGCACCGACATCCTCGTCCGCACCGACAGCGCCGGATCGGCGAAAGCCTTCCTCGCCCACGTCCGAGACATGCGGATACGAGGAATCCACACCTTCTTCTCGGTCGGATACGCGGTCACCGAACCGGTCCGCCGCGCGATCCGGGCCCTGCCCGAACAGGTCTGGCACCCTGCCCTGGACCAGGACGGAACCCTGCGTGCCGGCGCTTCGGTCGCCGAACTGACCGGCACGGTCGACCTTGCCGGCTATCCGGACGGCACCTGCATCATCGTGCGCCGCGAGCGACCGCACCCCGGAGCCCAACTGTCCCTCTCGACCAGGACGAGGGCCTGCGGCACCAGGTCTTCCTCACCGACACACCGTTCGCCAGCGGGGGCTCCGCCCAGTTTCTGGAGGTCCGCCACCGCGGGCATGCCACCGTCGAGGACCACATCCGGTGCGGCAAGACCACCGGCTTCGGCCGCTTCCCCTCCCGCCACTTCCTGGTCAACGCCGCATGGCTCGAACTCAGTCTCGCGGCCATCGACCTTCTCGCCTGGACCCGCGTCCTCCTGCTGGACGGCAATCTGGCCACCGCCGAACCCAAGAAACTGCGCTACCGAATCCTGCACGTCGCTGCCCGGATCACCCGCGGCGGCCGCCGCCTGCATTTGCGGATATCGGGGACCTGACCCTGGAGACATGAACTCACGGCCGCATTCCACCGCCTGGCCGCCCTGCCTCGCCCCGCCCCGCCACCTGAGCGACCGCCCTCTGATCACCCACGACCCGAAGGACCTTGGAGAACCCGGCCCACCGCGCCGGGCCCTCACCATGCCCACCGACCGACACCGCTCCAAACGACCCCGCACAGCCAGTCAGCAACCGCAACTGAAACGGCGAGGCTACTGAGGTTTTCGTTAGTTCTGTGGTGTTTGGGAGCTTATTGTCAGTCCGGTGTGAGTGA
>NZ_BMVY01000060.1 GCF_014650955.1 Streptomyces tauricus | reverse complement strand
CGGCCATCACCCTCGCCTCACTCCTGATGTGGGCGTGACATTTGACGACAGGCCCTAGGCGGTCAGGGCTTGTTCGAGGGTGGGGTAGCAGTCGATGACGTCGTCGAGGCCGACGACGTGCAGGACCCGCTGGACGGCTTCCCGGGGGCCGGCGAGGCGCAGCCATCCCTGGGTGCGGGTGGCCGTCTGGTGGGTGGTGACGAGGACGTTGATGCCGCTGGAGTCCATGAAGGTCACCCCGCTGAGGTCCAGCACGATCCGCATCCCTGTCGTGGGCTCGTCGGGCAGCAGGGCGTCGGTGAGCTGGGCTTTGACCGTGTGGTCGATCTCCCCGCGCAGGCTGACCACACGGATGCCGTCAAGGAGGATCTGGTCGATCGACAACCGGCTGGAGGGTACTGCTCTGGGGGTTTCGGTCACCGCGTCCTCGACTGTGCTGGCTGATAGGGGTCCCGGACACCATAGACGCGAGGTGAGTCTGCCCCGGCACGGCAGTGAACAGAAGTTCGATCCTTCCGCCAGAATACGGCGGACATGTGCGCGAGGGTGCAGGGTAGGCGCCAGAAGGTGAACGGGGGAATACACGTGGACCCGGTGGAATCAGCCCCCGAGGATGAGAGCAGCGTCATGCCAGATGCGCGGGTGATCGAGGACACGGTCGCCCTGGACGGAGACGGCTCCGTCATCGCCGACGCACGCCACCACGCGGCCCGTTTTCTCACCCGCGTGCAGTCCGAGCACGGCCTGCCGGTGTCCGCCCGGGCGATGGATCTGACCCGGCTGGTGGTCAGCGAACTGGTCACCAACGCCCGCAAATACGCCCCTGGCCCGGTCCTGATGGAACTGCGCATCGCCGGGGACACGGTGGAAGTAGCCGTGTGGGACAGCGACCCCGTACTGCCGGTGGCCCGCGCCGCGGACGCGGGCAGAGTCGGGCAGCACGGCCTGGAGATCGTTATGGCCGTCGCCCAGGGCTTCGAGGTCCAGCAGGAACCCGTCGGCAAACGCATCACCGTCCGCATCGCCCTCCTGGACGACCCCGGCGGCAATGTCAGCGGACGCCACCCCCAATAACCGCGACAACCACCACCAGGGCGCCGACGGTAGCTGTTCCCGTGACGCAGTGTCCGGTCGCGGGCGAGGGCTTAGCCATTCCCACGTGGCGAGGGTTCTGATAGCGCATCAAAGCCATGTATCTGGATGAAGCATTGGGGAAACGCCCTCTGAGGATGTCGCCGGGGGGTCTTCGCCGACGGCCTTCTGCAGGAGCGGGGTCGCGGGTGCGGCCTTCCCCTGCACGTCTGGTGCCGCCGCGTCGATCCCCCGCAGGTGGGACCGCGCATCCGGCCAATGTGCCGGCGCTCGGCTGGCCCTGCGTCAGGCGGTTCGGGAAGGATCAGCACCAAACATCTATTTTCAGATTCTTTTGTTTGAACAATCCCGGTATTGGGCCATTTGACGGACCTACTCTCGGGCTGAGCGTCTGAAGGCGTCGCACGAGTGAGGGGAACAAGGTCGGCATGGCTCATTGGAAGAAGATCACGGGCGGACTGACGGGTATCTCGGCCGGGTCGCGGTCGAACGTGTGGGGGGTGAACTCGGAAGGGAAGATCTACCGGTTCACCAACGACGACGCCACACCCTGGCACGGCGTCCCCGGCGGACTGACCGACATCAGCGCGGCAGCCGACGGCACCGTCTGGGGCGTCAACGCCAACGCCGAGATCTACCGCTACACCGGCGACCAGCCCTGAGCCGAGTCGGCCTCCGCTCCGCGCCCCGTCACCGAACCGCGGTGACGGGGTGCGGCTTGTCCGTCCCGAACAGTGGTGAGCGGCCGCCCAGGGAGAACGCCGTGGTGGTCGCCCCTGCCGGCCAACCCGTCGCGGCGGTGCTCTGCGGGCTGAAGACGGGAAAGGCGTAGTAGACGATGCCCCAGCTCACGATCTGCGTGGCGCACAGAGCGGGCAGGGCGGCGTGGGGCCGCGACCGGTCCCCTGTTCCGGTCGCGGCCCCACGCGCGGGGGTGCCCAGGCGGCTCACGAGCCGCAGCAGCCGCCCGCCGGTGCCTTTTCGGCAGCCGCCCCGACCGTGCCGGGGGCTGCGAGCTGGACGAGCTGCGGCGCGGGCGCGCAACAGCCGCCGCCGTCGCCTTCCTGGGCGTCGGGTGCGTCGAACAGGCCGGCGCCGCCGCAGACTCCGGTCTCGGGCAGGGTGAGTTCCACGCGGTCGGCGGAGCCGAGGTCGCCGGCGATCGCGGCGGCGACGGAGCGGACCTGCTCGTAGCCGGTCATCGCAAGGAACGTCGGGGCGCGGCCGTAGGACTTCATGCCGACCAGGTACACGCCCTGCTCGGGGTGGGAGAGCTCGCGGTGGCCGTGCGGGTAGACGGTGCCGCAGGAGTGCTGGTTGGGGTCGATCAGCGGAGCCAGGGCCACCGGGGCCTGGAGGCGCTCGTCGAGCCCGAGGCGCAGCTCGTCGAGGAAGGACAGGTCGGGGCGGAAGCCGGTCAGCACGATCACTTCGTCGACCGGGTCCAGGCGGCGGCCGTCCTCGCCGAGCAGGACCAGGCGGCCGTCGGTGGCGCGCTCGATCGCCTCGGTGCGAAATCCGGTGACCGCGTCCGCGTGGCCCTCGTCGACGGCGGCCTTGGCTGCCAGACCCAGGGCGCCGCGCGCCGGGAGCTGGTCGGCTTCGCCGCCGCCGAAGGTGGAGCCGGAGATGCCACGGCGCAGGATCCACACCCCCTTCGTCTCCGCGCCGCCGTCGGACGTGGCGAGGTCGGCAAGGGAGGCGAGAGCGGTGAACGCCGAGGCGCCCGAGCCGATCACGGCGGTGCGCTTGCCCGCGTACCGGCCGCGGACGACGGGGTCCTTCAGATCCGGGACGCGGTAGGTGATCCGGTCCGCCGCGGCCTTCTCGCCGAGTGCGGCAAGGCCACTGCCGCCGGCCGGAGACGGTGTGGCCCAGGTGCCGGAGGCGTCGATGACGGCGCGGGCGAAGACGCGCTCCTCCCGGCCGTCGGCATGGGCGACGTGGACGACGAACGGCTGCTGCTCGCGGTCGGCGTCCACGATCCGGTCCCGGCCGGTGCGTGAGACACCGGTGACGGTGGCACCGGTACGGATTCGGTCACCAAGGATGTCGGCGAGCGGCTGCAGGTAGGACTCGGCCCATTCGCCCCCGGAGGGGTAGGTGGCCGCGTCGGGGCGCGTCCAGCCGGTGGGGGCCAGGAGTTTCTCGGCGGCGGGGTCCACGACCTCTCCCCAGGTGGAGAACAGCCGCACGTGCGACCACGCGCGCACTGCGGCGCCGGCGGTGGGCCCGGCCTCCAGGACCAGGGGCTCAAGGCCGCGGTCGACCAGATGGGCGGCGGCGGCCAGGCCGGTCGGGCCGGCTCCGACGACCACGACGGGCAGCTGGTCGGTGGTGGGCGCGTTCACGAGATCCCCCTTGTTTCGACGTTTGTCGATTCGTTACCCGGCCAGGATGACACCTGATTAGATACACGTCAACATAGACATCCATCGATTCCGTCAAGATAACGCTCCCTGGCCAGCCAGGTTCGACGTATGTCAACATAGATGCATGCCGAATTCGAAGGTGCTGCCGCTGGTGGAGTCCGAGGCGTCCGAGGGCGTGGCGCCGTGCTGCCCACCGCTGACAGAGCGCCCGTTCACCGCGCAGGAGGCCGAGACCGCCGCGCGGATGTTCAAGGCGCTGGGCGATCCGGTGCGGCTGCGCCTGTTCTCGGCAGTGGCCTCGCACGAGGGCGGTGAGGCGTGCGTGTGCGACATCTCCGACGTCGGAGTGTCCCAGCCGACCGTCTCCCACCATCTGAAGAAGCTCAAGGACGCCGGACTGCTGACCTCCGAGCGGCGCGGCACCTGGGTGTACTACCGGGTCGAGTCCTCGGTACTGGCGGCGATGGGCCGCCTGCTGGCCCTCACGCCGGTCAAGGCCGCCTAGAACGGTGAACGCGGCCGGGGTTGGCGAACCCTCCGGTCATGGCAGCTGCTGCGCGGTTGCCACGACGGATTGCCGCTGCGCCCAGGCGCTGATGGTCTCGCGCTGTTGCGACTGCCACGCCGCGAGAGGGAGTTCACCCGCGGCGGTGATGCAGTGGCGGTCCGCGCGGCGGCGTACGGCGTCCACGCGGGTGCCGTACCGGACGGGCAGGCGCAGCGCTTGCCGTAGTCGGTCAGACAGTCCCCCCGCGTGCCCGGCGCCCGGTACGCCTCGCCCGGCCGGGCGAGAGGCGGCCGGGTGCGGGGTGGCCGGGCAGCCAGGAGTGCTCCGCAGGGGAGAACAGGTGCGGCGAGTGCCACCTGTGCCGCCAGGACCCGCCCGGCGCCGCCTGCGCGTCCAGGATCACGAAGGCGAGGCGCCGGCGGCGCAGGTGGTAGCCGGCGGCGAGTCCTGCCTGGCCGCCGCCGGTCACCACCACGTCCGTCTTGTGGGTCACGGAGCCGTCGTCACCGCGGCGGCGGCGAACTTCCTTCGCCAGGCGAGCGCGACGTAGACCAGGCCGATCAGGACCGGCACTTCGATGAGCGGGCCGACGACGCCGGACAGAGCCTGGCCGGAGGTGACGCCGAAGGTGGCGATGGCGACCGCGATGGCCAGCTCGAAGTTGTTGCCCGCCGCGGTGAAGGCGAGGGTCGCGGTGCGGTCATAAGCCAGGCCCAGGCCCTTGCCCAGGAGGAAGGTGCCGAAGAACATCACGGCGAAGTAGACCAGCAGAGGCAGTGCGATCCGCGCGACGTCCAGCGGCTGCGACGTGATGGTCTTCCCCTGCAGCGCGAAGAGGATGACGATCGTGAACAGCAGCCCGTACAGCGCCCAGGGGCCGATCTTCGGCAGGAACCGCTGCTCGAAACCGGCGCGGCCGAGCTTCTTCTCACCGAGGCGGCGCGTCAGGAAGCCGGCCAGCAGCGGGATCCCGAGGAAGACGACCACGTTCAGCGCGATCTTCCCCATGGAGATGTCGAGGTGCTCGCCGTCGCCGAGGCCGAGCCAGCCGGGCAGCAGGTCGAGGTAGAACCAGCCCAGCAGGCCGAACGCGAGGACCTGGAAGACGGAGTTCAGGGCGACGAGGACGGCGGCGGCCTCGCGGTCACCGCAGGCGAGGTCGTTCCAGATGATCACCATGGCGATGCAGCGGGCCAGGCCGACGATGATCAGGCCCGTGCGGTACTCGGGCAGGTCCGGCAGGAAGATCCACGCAAGCGCGAACATGACCGCCGGGCCGACGATCCAGTTGATGACCAGCGACGACGCCATGAGCGTGCGGTCGCCGGTGACGGCGTCGAACCGGTCGTAGCGGACCTTCGCCAGGACCGGATACATCATGATCAGCAGGCCGAGCGCGATCGGCAGGGAGACCCCGCCGATCTCCACCTTCGCGAGCGCGTCGTTCAGCCCCGGGATGAGCCGGCCCAGCCCCAGGCCGACGGCCATGGCAAGTAGGATCCACACCGCGAGGTAGCGGTCGAGGGCGGAGAGCTTCTTGACGATCGAATCATCCCCGGCCGCCTCAGCGCTCCGGGCGCGGGCAGCGGTGGGCTCGGTGGAGGTCACGGGCAGGCCCTCTTGTTCCCGGCAGCGGCGCGGGCGGATTCGGCAAGCTCGGCGAACTGCCCGGACAGGCCGGCCAGGACGTCGGGCTTGAGCTTGTAGTAGGTGAAGCGGCCGCACGGCTCGGTCTCCACCACACCGGCCTCGCGCAGCACCTTCATGTGGTTGGACAGGTTGGTCTGCTTGGCCCCGGTCTCCTCCACCAGGTGCGTGGTGCACAGCGTCTCGCGCGCCAGCAAGGTCACGATCTGCAGCCGGAGCGGATCGCCCAGCGCCCGGATCACATCAGGATCGACTGAAGTCAGCATGCGCTGATACTGTCACATCACCGTTCGCTGATACCAGCGAAGGCTGATGTCATGGGTGGCGTGCAGCCGCCGCGAGACGAGAGAGCCATCATGCCCGAGAGCCCCGGCACGAAGCCGTCCGTCCTGTTCGTCTGCGTCCACAACGCAGGCCGCTCCCAGATGGCCGCCGCCTGGCTGACCCACCTGGCCGAAGACCGCGTCGAGGTCCGCTCCGCCGGCTCCGACCCGGGCGAGCGGGTCAACCCGGCCGCCGTCGCCGCAATGGCCGAGGTCGGCATCGACATCTCCGCCGAGGTCCCGAAGATCCTCACCGTCGACGCGGTGAAGGAGTCCGACGTGTGCATCACCATGGGCTGCGGCGACACCTGCCCCGTCTTCCCCGGCAAGCGCTACCTGGACTGGAAGCTGGACGACCCGGCCGGCCAGGGCGTCGACGCGGTCCGCCCGATCCGCGACGAGATCAAGACCCTCATCGAGGGCCTGATCGCCGAGATCGCCCCGTCCAAGCCGGAAGCCACAGCGTAAGAGGGACAGCCGACGGCCTCATCGCAGCGCACAGGACCCGTCGCCGCGGGGCCCGGCCGGCGCAGAAATACCGCAGTCCTCAAATACGTGCCCGGTACCAGCCGCCAGCCCCAACCCCTCTCCCCCGCCGACCTCCCCGCCCTCTGACGGCGGCGTTGCACGGCAGGGAGTGATGGCCGATCGAGTTCATGTCGTTTCGTTCCGTCGCAGTCATCGTGTCGCGGATCGATCACAGGGCCGCTGCTTTGACGTGGAGAACGGCGCCCCGCCCCACAAGCCAGGGGTTGTCGCGGCATGAGCCAGCGCCCGCACCCGCACCCGCACCCGCACCCGCGTGACGAATACACATCCGGCGTCCGAACCGAACTCCCCGGCGGCTACGGCCGCCGATCAGTGGGCGACCGGCGGACGCTCCTTCGTCGCCCTGCGCAGCCGCGACCGCAGCCGGAGCAGGAAGAGGAGCGCCGAACCGGCGAAGAGGACGGCCGTGATCAGCAGCCAGCGGGCCAGGAAGCCGTCCGCGTACAGCCCGGTGGCCATCCGGTACCGCCGGTCCGTCTGACCGCCGATCAGCGGGAACCAGACGAGCAGGAGCAGCGCGGACAGGGCCGCCGGGACACGGACGTACATCGTCCGATCCCGGTGGCCCGCCGCGCCGAACACCCGGACGAGCCCGCGGTCCGCGGCCGCGTACAGCGGCACCAGTACGAGATCGTGCAGCAGGGCCGCCCCCACGAACCACAGGGCCACTCCGAGCCAGTCGTCGGCGAGCAGGCGTACGCCGGCATAGCCCGCGAGCGCGAACGAGCAGGCGAGCAGCAGGAGTTGCATGGTCCCCTGCGGGGCCTTCCGCATCACAGGTCTCCGACTCATCAAAGGTATCCGGGGCATCACAGGTCTCCGAAGGTCATGCGCGCCACCCATTTGGTGTTCAGCACCCCGGGTGCCGCGGGCACGACGATCCGTGCCGGGTAGCCGTGATCCGGACTCAGGTCCTCCCCGTTGACCAGCAGCGCGAGCAGGGAGCGCGGGTCCGCCACCTGGTTGGCGCGCAGGGCCGCGCGACGGAAGGCGCCGTGCCGCTGAAGGGACTCGACGAGGACGTCCGGCGGCTCCTCGTCGTGGCCGACGAGCGCCGCGAGGTCACGCAGCCGCACACCGCGCCACCACTGGTCCGAGGTCGACCAGCCCTCGACACACGCGATGGGCAATGCCGCACTGTGCAGCGGCAGTCGGAGCAGCTCAGCCCGGCTCAGCCGGACCGTGCCCGTCCGTCCCGTGAGGACGAGCCGCCAGGCGTCCTCGCTCGTCTCGGTCGCCGCGATGCCCGCGTAGGCGGCCGTCTTGTTGATCTGGAAGCCGTTCGGGCCGCTGCCCGGGTCCGCGCCGCCGTGCGGTGCGAGGAGAGCCGTGCGCCGCAGCGGGCCGTCGAAACTCCGCCCCGCCGTCGTCCCCCACAGCAGCAGTGAGGCACCGCCGACGAACCACAGCGCCCCGCGCCGCGAGACGGTCGGGGGATCGGGCCGCGGAGCGACCAACTCCCCCGCCGCCTCCTGCCTTTCACGCCCATCCCGCTCGCCCCGCATGCGGCGTACGTTCCGCACGGCGGCCGGTGTCTTCAGTGCGGCGTGGGTGACGAACGCGGCGAAGAACACCCACGCGCCGTAGAAGTGGAGCGGATAGAAGGACCCGGGGAAGAGGTAGTCGAGCTGGACGTTGAGCACACCGGTCACGAACTCGAACAGCGCGCCCCCGACCAGCAGCAGCAAGGAGATCCGCTCCAGCGCGTGAGCGGCCGAACGGGCCGGCGGCAGCGCGAACAGCTTCGGCACCACCGACCACAGCTTGGCCAGCAGTACGGGGATCAGGGTGATGCCGAAGGTGACGTGCACGCCCTGGGTGAGGCGGTACAGCCAGTGCGGATGCGTGGGCCAGGCGAAGAGGTAGAAGCCGAGAAGCCCCTTGTCCGGGGTCTTGTCGTTCACCGGTGCCAGGCCGGGGTTGTAGGCGGCGTAAGACAGCAGACCCGTCACGAACAGCACGGTGATGCCTACGAGCAGGACGAGGCCGAGCACCGACGTGAACCAGGGACCGCGCAGCGGACTGCGCCAGAACCCGGGTGAGGTGGGCAGCCGTGAGGTGGGCAGCCGTGGAGTGGGAGGTCGTGGGGTGTGGTCGCGCATGGCCCGACCGTAGGCAGGAAAGGGCCCCGGGGAGGGCGCGTGAACCATGACGAAACGCTGACGTCCGCACGGCCGACGGCTCGGGGCGGTGTCCGCCGCCCTAGCGTTCCCGTGTGATCCGCTCCCCACTGCGCGACCCGAAACCTCGTGTCCCAACTCCGCGCGACCCGACCCCGCGCGACCTGGCCGCGGCGTCGGCCGCCGCGTTCCTCGTCCTCGCCGCCGTACTGATCGGCCGCCACATCGAAAACACCGACCACACCCTGTTCGCGAACTGGCCCCCGCTGTGGGCCAGTTGGGACCCGCACGTCGGCCCCGGCACCCCGGCCGCGATAACGGTCGCGCTCGGCGTCGTGGCGTACGGACCCGTCCTCACGGCGCGCCTGCCCTGGCGGGCGCTGCTGGGCGCCTCCTGGGCGGCCGCCATGGCCTGGACCTGGTCGCTGGCCCTGATCGACGGATGGCACCGGGGCGTGGCCGTCCGGCTCACCACCCGCTACGAATACCTCCAGGTCATCGACCGCTTCCACGACATCCCGGCCACCCTGCGGGACTTCACCCACCACATCCCGCTCACCTCACCCGACCACTGGCCACCCCATGTGGCCGGACATCCGCCCGCCGCCTCCCTGACCTTCGTCCTCCTCGACCGGATCGGGCTGAGCGGCGGCGGCTGGGCCGGGACCTGGTGCATCACGCTCGGCGCCACCGCCTGCGTCGCCGTACTGGTGACCGTGCGCAGGCTCGCCGACGAGGAGTGCGCGCGGCGCGCGGCACCCTTCCTGGTGCTCGCACCAGCGGCGGTCTGGATGGGCACGTCGGCCGACGCGTACTTCACCGCGGCCGCCGCCTGGTCGGTGGCGGCACTCACGCTCGCCGCGACCGCGCCGAAGGGCCCCCGCACCACAGTCACCGCCTTCACCTCCGGCCTCCTGTTCGGCCTGACCTGCTACCTCTCCTACGGACTCACCCTCATCGCGGTCATCGGCGCGGGCGTGCTCTTCCTCGCACGCAGCCGGGTCCCGGTGCTCCCCTGCCTCGTCTCCCGCGCCGCCTTCCTCGTCACCGGGTTCGCCGTCGTCCCCACCGCGTTCACCCTCGCCGGGTTCCACTGGTGGGAGGCGTACCCCGTCCTGGTCGAGCGCTACTACGCCGGCGCGGGCGGTATCCGCCCCTACGGCTACTGGGTATGGGCGAACCTCGCATGCACCGTCCTCATCACCGGTCTCGCAACGGCCGCCGGCCTCCGCCGGGCGGCCGCCGCACTGGCCCACGGACGCCACGGCCTACTCCCCCACCGCGAGCCCCGAGAGCCGAGGGTCGTACGTCGAACACCCGGCGCCGAATCTCGGCAGGCGGGCGCCCGGGCCCGGCTCGCCCTGCTCGTCCTGTGCGGTCTGCTCGCCCTGCTCACCGCCGACCTGTCCGGCATGAGCAAAGCGGAAACCGAACGCATCTGGCTGCCCTTCGCGATATGGCTGCTCCCGGCCAGCGCGCTACTCAGCCACCCCCGGACCTGGCTCGGCGCCCAAGCCGTACTCGCCCTGCTCCTCAACCACCTGCTGCTGACGGGATGGTGAGATTCCCGGGGGCGGGCCGCGGTCGGACCCGGAATAGTGATCGTCCGCGCCTACATCCCACTCAAGGCCCCCATTGCCCGCCGCCAGCGCTCCACCAGGCCGACCTAGGAAGTGGCATGCCCTCCGCGCCCGGCCCTCGTAGCCGCCGGCGCACCGATGCCACCGGCGCACCGTAAGGATTCCGTCATCAGCCACGGGGCGCGGGACGGCCATCCAGTTCGGTTGAATGAGAGAGCGACAGGAAACTCTCAGGTCAGGAAACTCTCAGGTGGCGAGTAGGGGTGGGCCGCATGCGGAAGACGTTGACCTGGCCGTGGGTCATCGCGGTGGTGGCGGTCAGCGGAGTCGGCTTCGGGTTGTACTGGTTCCAACCGTGGAAGCTGTGGCAGGACCAGACCGTCCAAGAGGCCCTGCCCGAAGTCGCGCAGACCTCCGCTCCCCCTGCCGTGGTGCCCTCCGACGAGACCCCGGCGCCGCCCTCCCAGGCCACCGGGCCACAGACGCTGGCCGATGGTGAGCTGATCAGCCACGAGCACGCGACCTCGGGGACGGTGAGACTCGTACGACTGACGGACGGCTCCCATGTCGTCCGGCTAGAGAACCTCGACACCAGCAATGGACCGGACTTGCGCGTCTGGCTGACCGACGCGCCGGTGAAGCAAGGCCAGGCCGGGTGGCATCTCTTCGACGACGGAAAGTACGTCAGCCTCGGCAAGCTGAAGGGCAACAAGGGAAGTCAGAACTACGCCGTACCTCGGGACGTGGATCCGTCAAGTTACCGCAGCGTGAGCATCTGGTGTGACCGTTTCGACGTGTCGTTCGGTGCCGCCGAGCTCGCCCGCGCCTGACAAGTGACGCAGTCGTGGTCGGGCTGAGATGAGAGGGGCTGTTCGCTTGTGGCTCCCCTGACTGGAATGGCACTCAGCGCAGGGAGCGAGGTCAGCCGGCGGCAGACTCGGCGCGCTTGGTCAAGTCTGTGTCGACGAGGGTCCAGCGGATGACGGCCCGGACGCACCCACCAGCAGGTACTGGTCGCGTACCTGCTGGTGCCGTCTGGCGCCACCGCCAAAACCCCCGCCACCGGATGCGCCTGATATCTCGGCATCCCCGTCACCACCCGCATGATCCGGGCCCAGATCACCGAGGCCGTCTGCCACACCTGCGCCCAAGCCGGCGTTCGCCTGGTCCTCATCGACGAGATCCGCCGCCCCAACCCGCGCACCACCAGAGCGGAAGCCCTGCCTGGTCAAAGACCTCACCGAACGCATAAGAGCGACCTTCGTCCACACCGGCATCGACGTCGCCTCACCCCGCTGTTCGCCGGAGTTCGCGGCGCCCAACTCGCGGGCTGCGCCTCATCACCTGCAGCCCTCTCCCCGCCCACCACGGCCGCGCCCGGCGCTTCGCCGACCTCGCAACTGCGAGCTTCGGTGTGCGCTGTCCGCTTGACCGGCTGAGCGTCCATGACCGGCCCGCCGATATCGGTCAGCACGTCAACGGCATGGGACGTCGCCGATGTCCGCGCCCATACGCCTGCCACCGATCGGGCGTTCCGAGCGGCCCGGCGGATAGCCGTGGTTCCCTTCAGCAACCAGGTGTTGGCCCTACTTTGCGGCTTTGTCGGCAGGCGACGTCCGTCTCGTAGGCCTGTGCCGCTGGAATAGTGGGTACGCGGGCTGGGATCAAGATCGCGCCGGCTTCATGCGGGCGTGTGATCTTTGAAGACAGTCGATCCCGGTTCGGTGCGGCATGAGCGCCGGGCCACGGGTGGTACGGCGGAAGGATGGGCGCAGCGCAGTGACAATCGCCGATGCGGTGTTCGCGTGGTTGGGAGCCGGAGCGCTGCTTGCGGCAGTGCTTCCCCGGGTGGTGGCCGGACGCCCGCTCTCGATGCCTCTGATGTTCTTGGTGGCCGGTGTCGGCGTGTACCTGCTGCCTCTGCCGCTACCTGTCATCGATCCGGTGGAAGACCGGCAGCTGACTGAACACGTCACCGAGATCGGGGTGATCATCTCGCTGATGGGCGCCGGGCTGGCGCTCAACCGACCCGTCGGCTGGCGTAGGTGGGGCACGACCTGGCGGCTGCTGGGCATCACCATGGTGTTGACCGTCGTGGCCACCGCCCTTGTGGCGTGGTGGCTGCTGGACTGGCCGCCTGCGGCTGCCCTGCTCCTGGCCGCCGTCCTCGCTCCGACCGATCCGGTGCTCGCCTCGGAGGTGCGGGTGGGCGAGCCCACCGAGGATGAGGACGACGAGGACGAGGTGCGCTTCGCCCTCACCAGCGAGGCGGGCCTCAACGACGGGCTTGCCTTCCCTTTGACGTATGCGGCTGTCGCGTTGGCCGCTGCCGCGGGAAGCGGTTGGTCGTCAGCTTGGGTCGGCGCATGGGCGGTGGAGGACGTCGCTTTCAAGTGCGTCGTGGGTGTGTTGAGCGGGTTGCTCGTCGGCCGGCTGCTGGGCTGGTTGTTCTTCCGCGCCCGTTCGCCGGTGTTGCGCATGTCCGAACATCGGGAAGGTTTCGTCGCGCTGGGTGCCACCTTCCTGGCCTACGGGTTGACCGAGCTGATAGGGGGCTACGGTTTCCTCGCTGTATTCACCGCCGCGTGCGCGATCCGGGCCGCCGAACGCGCCCACGGCTTCCACAACATCCTTCACGACTTCGTGGAGCAGATCGAGCGCCTGTTCACTGCAGCGTTGCTGTTTTTGTTGGGCGCATTCATCGCGCTGGGCGGTCTTGCCTCTCTTACCTGGCAGGGCGCGGTCACCGGGCTGGTGCTCCTGCTGGTGATTCGGCCCTTGTCCGGGTGGGCCGGGCTGCTCGGAAGCCCCGTGCGCGCCATGCAACGGTGGGTTGTCGCGGGCTACGGCATCCGAGGTATCGGTTCGCTGTACTACCTCGCCTACGGTCTGGGGCAGCAAGACTTTCCGGTGCCGGAGCGGGAACTGTGGGCGGTGGTGACGTTCACCGTACTCGTCTCGGTGGTACTGCACGGCGTCACCGCAGGTCCGGTCGTCGCCCGGCTCGACCGGTTGCGCACTGCCGCCACGCACCCGCGACGCGAGGGCGCATGAGGCGCAGGCAGCAGCGATGCGGACCACACGGTCACGGCGCCGAAAGGGGCATCCGAGGCCGCACAGTGGCCGCTGCCGTACAGAACACCCGGGGGGGGATGGCCCCTGGAGGACACGCCGTCGGCCGGGCACCGAGGACAGCAGCGAAGCCGGCTCCGACCGTGCGCGTGCGCTTGGCAGGGTGAGGCGTCGGGACAAGGCCGCCGCCCGCGCTTCATGTTCTTTTCCGGGCCGGAATCCATGCTCGGCAGAAAAGGTTCACGAGCTGCCCCGAAGTGAAAGGTGAGCGGTCAGAGCAGCTTTCTCCGCAGCAGTACGCATGACCGTGCTCGCTTGAGTGAACACCACTTCGACCCCCGCCAAAGGCAGGGTCTGACGAATATCCAGCAAGGTGTAGTCCGGCCGAGTCGCACAAGGTGATACCTGACAGATTCACCACCAGCAAGCCGCCTGTGGAACGCCCGACGAGTTCAGCCCAGGTTCTGCCGCAGTCGAGGTGACGTATCGGCGTCGAGCTCTTCTGCGAGGTACAACTCCCAGCGCGGAGGCAGGCGCCTTTGTTCCAGATGCCCTGACAACCTTGGCGGCCAGACCTCCGCCTAGGGCTCCCACTGAGGCCGCATTTCCTCCACCCGTGGCCTTCATGGCGGCTGCCTCGTCCTGATGAGTGGGTCGACGTGGCCGCATCAGGTCTCCGGGATCGCTCGGCCGCAGGTCGAGCCAGGTGTCACCTGGTCGCGATACCTGTCACCGGCGCCAGTACGCCGAGCTGTCATCATGCCGAGATGGCCGGTGCACCAGCTCGTCGGTCAACTGGTCGTCCACGGCCTTCGGACGCGGTCTTCGTGAGCTCGACAGCCTCGGACGCGGATACGTTCTCACTGTTCATCGATGCATCTTCCCTGATCGGGTTACACCGAACGTCTTACAGTCCCGCGTCTCCTGCGTCTGCTGCGTCTGCTGCGTCTGCTGCGAGAGGGTGGGGGCGGATCGCCGTCGCGCGGCCGGAAGGCGTTCACGCCGGAGGTCGTGCTTCAGTCGCGGGGGATGGACCGCTCGATGAGCGCAACTGTGGCGCGGGGGTCGTCGACCTCGATGACGAGGCGGTCGTAGGTGTTGGCATCGGCGAGTTGGATGACCACCGCCTTGTCCGGGTTCTTCACGTACCAGAAGAGATGTTCGCCGTCGTGACGGAAGTGACCGGCGGTGATGACACCTGGGACGTGGGTGCCGGCGAAGCGTAGGCCCATCCACCCGCGGGCTATGCCTGGGTCGTGCGTGGCGCCGCGTACGTGGGCGAGAGGGATTTCCAGGCTGCTCTTGAGGGTCCAGAGCTTGTCGAGGCCCTGGAATTCGGCAGTCAGCGTCGCCTGTTCGCGGTCGATGGTGATGCGAGCCATGTCAGTGCTCCTTGGTGGTGTTCGGCTGGGCGCGCAGGCGCAGGCGGGTGCCGAGGACGGTGGAGGCGAGGCGGGGGGCCGCGTCGCCGTGAGTGGGGCGCAGGGCGTCCTCGAGCGCGCAGATGCCTTCCGTGACCAGCACGGCGACGTCCGGGTCGTGAGGAGCACGTTCGGCGGCTGCGAGGAGGAGAAGCCCGGCGGCCGGGCCGTTGTCGTACGAGGCGATGGCCGCCGCGAGAGCCTGCTGGGGGTCGGTGAGGCTGGCGATGGCGGCAGCGGTGGGATGGATCTCGTGGTCGAGGTGGCTGCGCAGAACGGTCAGGTGCAGGCTCCGTTTGGAGCCGAAGACCTTGTACAGGCTGCCCCGGTGGACACCGGTGGCCGTGACCAGGTCGTCCACCGAAGTGCCCTCGTAGCCGTGGGCAGCGAAGACAACGGCTGCGTCGGTGACAGCCTGATCCGTGTCGAAGGCGCGTGGTCGTCCCATGGCCGTAACCGTACGCAATAAGAGAACGATCAGTCAAGAACGAACGTTCTTTAATTCCGGCTGGCGTGGCGAAGTCGCCCCTTCGAGGGCGGGCTGAGCCGATGGG
Organism: Streptomyces tauricus; assembly: GCF_014650955.1. Classification (GTDB taxonomy): domain Bacteria; phylum Actinomycetota; class Actinomycetes; order Streptomycetales; family Streptomycetaceae; genus Streptomyces; species Streptomyces tauricus. The sequence continues at coordinate 4,648 of NZ_BMVY01000060.1, read as the reverse complement.
GTGTCAACCCGGTTACTGGAAGGGGCAGTTGCATCTGGACGGCGGTCGCAGCCTTCAGCACTCCGTGCACGCCCGAGTACGTCCCCGCACGCCATGGCGGGCCCGGTTCCGGGTGTGGGTGACGGTGACGGTCAGCGCTGATCTATCGCGAGGCCCCGTGCCGCGAGCTCGATCAGGACAGGATCGCGTCGGCCTTGCAGTATCTGCGCGTTCATCTGCAGGGACTTGTTGAGTCGGCGCAACGACTTCATGTCGAGCAACGGTCCGAACTCGGTGAGGGAGTGAAGGCCGCCGAGGAAGAGTTCGGCGAGGTCGGGCAGGTCGGCCAGCGTACTGATGTCCGCCACTTCGTCCATGTAGCCCATACGCAGGGACTGGAGCGACGTGAGTCCGGCCAGGGGCGACAGGTCCGTCCAGGGCAGGCGGGAGAGATAGAGGCGGGTCAGGGCGTGGAGGGCGGGAAAGCCGATCAGTTGAGGGATCCGTTCCACGCTCAGTACCCGCAGGTCCGGGCACGCCTCCAGGACGCGCAGGGAGTTGAGGCTTGTGACGCTTTCGAGTGTGAGGTCGGTGACCGGGGTGCCGGCGAGCCCGCTGATGTCCGTGAGCGCATGGCAATCCCGCACACTGACCTTGGTGAGCGCGGTCAGGCCGTCGAGGTGGCCGAGCGCGGTGAGCGAGGGAAGACCGCTGAACTCCAGTTCACGCAGAGTCGGCAGGTCGCCCAGGTCGCTGGGGTCGCTCAGGCTGTCGGTACGGCTGACGGACAGTTCCTCCAGCCCGCGATGGGAGCCGAGGCCGGTGAGGTCCAGCAGCCCGGGGCACCTGTCGAGGCTGAGTCCGCGGAGGCCAGGGAGGGACGCGAACGGGGAGAGGTCCCGGATCAGGCCCAGCCCGTCCAGGTGAAGCCGGTAACGGGCGGTGAGGCCGGCCAGGTGCGCGAAGTCCGCCAGCGCCGGGCAGTTCTCGAAGGTGATGTCTTCCAGCGAGGGTAGGGATCCGGCTCCCGCGACGGAGGCGAACCGTTCGCTGTCCACGATCCGCAGCTCCGTCAAGTGCGTCAGCGCGGAGACTCCGTGCAGGTCGGACAAGTCCGGACAGCCCTTGATCTCCAGTGTCTTGAGGCCGGGGTGCCGACCGAAGCCGCGGAGGGACCGGAAACGGGGGCAGTCCTCGATGACGAGTTCGGAGAGATTCACCGCCGCGGCGATACCGGTCAGGTCGCGAAGCTGCTTGCAGCTCGCCAGCCGCAGGGAGGCCAGTGCGGGTACGTGTGTCAGGTCGGCCAGGTCACGGACGGCCGTCCAGCCGAGATCGAGGTGGGTGAGGCGGGTCAGGCCGGAGAGCTGGGCCGGGGATGCGAAGGACCGGCAGCCGCGCAGGTTCAGGTGCTCAAGCAGGGGGAACGCTGCCGCGAAATCAGTCACCGAGGTGACCCGGGTGATACTCAGGTCGAGGTGGCGCAGGTGGCTGAGGGGCAGCAGCGGCTTGACGTCGGACACCGGGCGGCAGCGGTGCAGGCTCAGCCAGGTGAGCTGGGTGAGCCCGCCGAGGGGGGTCAGGTCCTCGACTCCCGCACAGCCGTTCAGGTCGAGGTGGCGCAGCTCGGTGAGCGCGCCGAGTTCCGCGAGGTCGGTTATCTCCTTGCAGCGATCCAGCGTCAGCGTGCGCAGCATGGTGAGGTGCCGCAGGCCCGACAGTGAGGTCGCCCGCTTCAATGTCAGCTCGGTTCGGCCCTGACGGCGGAAGGCCGGCGCCAGCAGGGCCGCGGCGTAGCCGTCCGGATCACCTGCCGTCGGCCACAGCCGCAGCAGCGTGTCCAGGGCGAGGTCCGCGACCGGCGCGAGCTGGGCGGCCAGCTTCAGCGCGGCGCCGTCGTCGGCGACCGTCACCAGCTCCCGTACCGCCTTGCGAGCCTGGGCCGGCTTCGCTGTGCCGAGCAAGTCGCGGTAGATCAGCACGAGTTCGTCCGGGCTTCCGCTGCCGGTGATCGACGTCATGCCCGGAACCCTACAACTCCGTATCCATTGACTTTGTAGGCGTGAAGTCGCGAGATGCTGACGCCCCCCGGCCCGGACGGGGGGGCTCCGGTGGGGGCGCCGGGCGTCGGGAACCGTCGACCGGCCTCGGCCCCCCGCACCCGGTCTCCCGCTTCAGCTACTACTTCGTCACCTTGAGCCCCTCGTACTCGGTGGACTTCGGCGCCAGGCAGGCGAACCAGTCGTAGGGCGAGTGCTTGGGGCTGTGGATGACCGGAAGGGCGGCGTTCGCCTCGGTGGCCGCGGACGCACGGCCGACTTTGGTGGACGTGCCGTCCTTCCAGGTACAGGTGACCTCCCGGGCGGTCTTGGCGACCTGGCCAAGCACCAGGCGCGGGGTTGTGTCGTTTTCGGGGAGCAGTGGGAGCGTGACGAACCCGTACTCGCCGCCGGACAGGACGTCGTCCTCAGGTAGCGCCATGTCCGCGATCTGAGTGGTCCTCGCTTCTTCACCGGTGACCCGGTGCACGAAGTGCGCGACCTTGCCCACCAGTTCGGAGGCCGTGGAGACGTCCTCCGGGTGCTCGCCGAACTTGGCCATCGCCGCCAGGGTGGCCTGGGCCTCCGCCGTGTCCGCCGGAGCCTTCCACACGTCGATGTACACCCTCCACGGCACTCCCGCGTCGGTGCCGCTCGCCAGGGTCGTCCGCATGTGCGGCTCGGATGCCTCCGCGCTGGCGGCCGGCCGGCTCGCCGGCGACGCCCCCCGGTCCCCGTCACCGGACAGCCCCGTCAGGGCCAGAGCGCCCGTGGAGCCGGCCACGACCAGGGTGGTGGTCGCCACGACTGCCCAGCGACGGCATTTGCGGCGGCGGCCGCCGCGAATCAGCTCCTGGGCAGGGGCTGTGCCGATTTTCACTTCGTCGGCCGCGTCGGCCAGCAGGAGTGCGATGTCATGCTGTGTCATGTTGTGGCTCGTCTCCCAGTCCGCACTTTTCACTTTCGTCCTCCCTGCGTCACTGTCTCCGCCAGTCCCGATAGGGCGCGCAGCTTCGCGATCCCCTTGGCTGCGTTGCTCTTCACCGTGCCGACCGAACAGCCCATCGCCTCGGCCGTCTGCATCTCGGTGAGGTCTTCCCAGTAGCGCAGCACCACTGCTTCCCGCTGCCGTGTCGGCAGTTCGGCCAGCGCGTTCAGCAGCGTGTGGCGGTCGTCGGCCTGGGCGATCCGGTCACCGGTGTCGGCCACCTCGTGTGTCAGGCCCGCGTCCTCACTCCTGGGCGCCAGGAACTCCCGCAGTTTCCTGCGATATCTGCGAGCATGCGCGTTGATCATCACTCGTCGTACATAAGCCTCCGGGTCGTTGGCCGCGGCGACCCTGTGCCAGGCCACATAGACCTGTTCCAGCGTCGACTGGACCAGGTCCTCCGCGGCGTGCTGCTCCCCCGTGAGCAGGAATGCCGTGCGCATCAGCCGCGGCCAGCAGCCGACGACGAAGGCCTGGAACTCTCGGTCCCCGGCCTGTTTCCGAACCCCCATGAGCACCTCCTAGATGTTCAAAAGAGGCCATGAGAGGCGGAGACCGTTGCCTCACCGCGGAATCTTCTTCCGCGTTCTCGTCGGAGCGGGGGAGGTGCCGGTTGAGTCGGCACGAAGGCCTCACCCCCTGTTCCGATCAAGATGACAGAAGCGATCCACAGCCGGGTCCGCGCACCGTGTTCAAGCTGAGGGCAGGGTTCCGGCACTGCCGGAATCGACGGCAGGGGCGCGGTGAAGATCACTGCGGATAGCGTGGCCTACGTCGATAAGCTGGCTCCTCCACCCCGGAGCATGGACTCTTCGCCGTCGTCAGGTGCGCGCCACAGATCGCTTCAAGACCCCAGTGACGAGTTCTGTCGGCACGAGTGGTTTCCGATGGAAGGCATCCGACGGGCCCACCGTCAGTGCGGGCAGCACAAGGGCCGCGCGTGTCGGTGGCGTCCGCGGCCGGTGCCGTGTAACGCGGCGCAGCGTGGCAGCGGCCCGTCCGGGGGTGGGTACCCGGAGCGGGCGGGCGCAGGAGGTGAGACAAGCCGGTGGCTTCGTGCCGAGCGATCAGGAGCGAACCGTGGCCGGCCGCGGGAACTCTGAGGGCCGATACCTGGAAGAACCTCTCAGCGCGTAGCCGCTTTGTTGTCGGCCTCGGCAACCTGAGTGAGGGCGAGAGCGCGCTCAGACGTTTCGGTTCAGGTCGCGGCTGCTCAGACCGCGGCTTTGGAGTTCGCTGCCTCGGTGGTGCGGTGGTGGTCGGCGTTGATGCGCTGGGCTTCTTCGAGCTGGTCCTCGAGGATGACGATGCGGCAGGCGGCTTCGACGGGGGTGCCCTGGTCGACGAGCTTCCGGGCGCGGGCGGCGATGCGCAGCTGGTAGCGGGAGTAGCGGCGGTGGCCGCCCTCGGAGCGCAGCGGGGTGATCAGTCGGGCGTCGCCGATGGCGCGCAGGAAGCCGGGGGTGGTGCCGAGTATGTCGGCGGCCCGGCCCATGGTGTAGGCGGGGTAGTCGTCGTCATCGAGACGGCCGAAGGACTCGTCTGCTGTCACATGCACCTCATCTGCGAAAGTCATGGAGGCTGCGGAACGCGTGGAGGGGCCCTGGTGCCGTACGGCACCAGGGCCCCGAAGGAACTACTG
>NZ_BMVY01000059.1 GCF_014650955.1 Streptomyces tauricus | reverse complement strand
TGGGCAGTGCCCCCCAAGCGATTACTGAACGTGCTTGCTCCACACGAAGTGGACCAGAGCCCCAACTCACGCTCATAGCCACCCTGATGAACGGGCAGTTCAACCGGAGGAGCACGCAATGGCCTTGTCCCAGTCTGAGGCAGGCGTTCGCCCGCCACGACCTCTCCGAAGCCTCCACGGTCGACCTCTCCACCACCAAGCCAACCGAACGCGAACCACAGATCACCGCAGAACCGGAACCGAAACAGCTGCCCTGACTACACCACCCAGCGGGACATGCCCCGGGGAGCCGTCGACCCCGGCACAGGACCGCGCGCCGGACCTCACGAGAGGTCCGGCGCGCCTGGAGCATCCCCCCGGCACGCGCGTCGCCACGCATCGTCCAGGATTCGGTTTCAGCGCGGGAGGTCATGGTCACCCGAATCGAGGAGGCTGGCGTTCTACAGCCGACCGCAGTTGCCGGGCTCATGTCCGCCGGGACGAGTGTGACCAGAACTACGCGCAGGACCGGGTTCTCGCCGGGTCGGCCAGACCGAGACAGTTCTGCTGGCAGAGAACGTTCGCTCCGGCCAATAGCCGGGTGCTGGGCACTGGTTGTCGGACCGGGTAGTTAGTCGACCATCTGGGCGAACTCGGTTACCTCGTCGATGCCATCCACTGCGGACCCTGCCGGTGTGACATAAGACCTTGCGTCGTTGGCCGCGTGCGGCTCACCTGACGGTCCACGTTCCACTGTCGAGCTGTGTTTCGGCGGAGCGGGTCTTGAGTTCTTCGGGGTCAATGGTGGATGGCCATCGTGTGGTGTGTTCTGACCACTGGACGCCGGCAAGGTCTACGCCAGCCAAATGGGCATAGCTCATGTCAGCGGTGGTGAAGTCGTCCAACAGCGTCTGCAATGCATCCCGGTCGAGTTGGAGCGGTTCTCGGCGGAGGAGCCGAGTGATGACCCGCCCAAGTTCAGCGGTCCGAATTTCGACGATATGACGCTGATCGAGGTCATTACTGAAGGCCAGCACGCGAGCGAGGTCGCGTGAACGGTCACGGGCGCAGCGGCGTACACAGGTGAGTTCACGCGCGCGGGCAAGGCCAAGGGAGCGGGTCCGGACGATGTCGCGCGTGAGGTTGCGGGCGAGTGTATTGGCACGCTTGCCGGCCTGGACGAGGTTGCCGTCGTGGATGGAGCCGCAGATCAAGTCACTGGCATGAGCGCGGGCCCGGGCATGGGCGAAGTCGATCGAGCGGAGAAGGTCGCCGATCAGGTCCAAGTCGCGGGCGATGTCGAGGTTATGGGCGAGGTCGCAGACCAAGGCGTTGGCGAGGTCGCAGAGGAGTTTGAGGGGCTCGCCCGCATCGCTCTCCAGGCTTTTCCTGGCTGCTATGACTTCAGGTCTGCGGCGCAGGTTCATACGGTCGACGGCAGTGAGAGTCCGGAAGAGTTTCAATAGTTCAGTGCGGTGGGGCGCGGTGTCCAGGGGCGATGACGCGTACAGGAGAGCGGCGATGTTTGCTTCAGCGTCGAACAGTTCTCTGCGGGCGTGGGTCAGGTCGCGCTGGAGTTGGGTGTCCCAGTTGCGCGCAGCCTGATCGTGGTGGCCGGGACGGTGCGTCAGTGTTGTCTCCCCCTAGCTCTGAACTCGCCCCCTGCATGCAGTGCAGTTGGCCTCTCAACGGCGTCCGCATCCTTGGCTGAGATGGCGTGCACTCACAGGCTATCTGGATGTTGCGTTGTCGACGACGCCTCTCGGCTTGCCTCTGTTTGTGTATGCAAGTCGGGTGTTACCCGCGGCCCAGCGTCGGTGACTTCGCAGGCTGATCGGAGCGCTGACTTTGCACGAGTACGACTGCCGCCTTCGGCGGCTCCTACGGTTTGGTGAGCATCTTCTGTGCCTCTGTGAAAGTTCGTTGAAGAGATCGCGAGCTGTGTCGTGTTCAAGCCGCAGAGAGGGCCGTGCGGTGGCCGGAACCGCATGCAACGAGCCGCGCTGCAGCGGATGTTGCTGTCATTTCAGGGCGGAGGGGGCGCTCTGGAGCGATGGTCCTCGGTGATAGCATCGCGGCGTCTGCGGCCTTGATCAACTTTGTGGTGATCCGAGGTCAGCCTGCTCTTCGTAGTAGCGCTCATGCAGTTCCCAAGGTGTGCGCTGCGGATCCTTCTGAGGCGCGTTCCGGCGATGTCTGCATGTCGCGCCCCGGGAAAGGTATCGATGAATCGAGACGTGCTTATATGGTGCCTCGGTGCTGTGGCGGTGATAGCCGTCGCCGCAGTCGTAGCACTCGTCGCCCGCAACAGAGCTCTGGGAGCCAGAAGACGGCAGTTCGAGACTGAGTCGGCGCAGAGGCTCGCCGAAGCCGAGAGCAGGCTCTCAGCCGCTCTGAGCGACTTGCAGAAGTTCCGTGCCGAGCAGGACGACGCCCTGCGGGACGCCGAGCGGACGGCGGAGGAGAGCACCAAGGCGGTCCTCAAGGGGGCAGTGCGCTTCCTGCAGAGCCTCGCCGCCGAGCAGACCACGCTCTTGGACGGCATTCAGCGCAAGCACGGCGGGCATGCAGTCCTGTCCGACCTGCTGGACGTCAACCATGCCACGGCTCAGATGGCCCGCAAGGCCCAGGGCATCGCGGTCATGTGCGGTGCGCCCCTCAGCCGCCGCAGCCAGCCCGCCAGCGTCTTCGACGTGGTGCGCAACGCCCAGGGCCAGATCCGTAACTTCAACCGTGTCCAGATCATGCAGCAGAGCGGGATCGCGCTGAAGGCGTCCGCCGTCTCGCCCGTCGCCCTGGCCGTCGCCGAGTTGCTCGACAACGCTGCGAGTTTCTCACAGCACGACGCGCCCATCGAGGTCACGTTTCAGCGCGTGCAGAAGAACCTGTGCATCGTGATCGATGACGCCGGCGTCGGCATGAACGACGAGGACCGGCAAAAGGCGACCGTGTTGCTGTCCGGCAACGCCGCCCCTCGCCTGTCCCAGCTCGGCGCCCAGCCCAAGTTCGGCCTCCCCGTGGTCGGCCTGATCGCGCGTCAGTACGGGTTCAAGGTGGACGTCACCGGAGTGTCCCGGTACGGCGGCGTCCGGGCCGTCGTCCTGCTGCCCGAGGAGCTGTGGACCATGGAAGAGACTCCGCAGGCCCCCGCTCAGGAAGCCCCGGTGCGCAGGATCCGGCACATACCGACCAGGGAAGACGAACCCGAGAGCCGCACGGTGCATGGTCTGCCGAAGCGGGGCGAGCGTCAGTCCCCCACGGCGAGCGTCACTGACACCGGGAGTTCCACCGGCGGGAACACCCGCCCGTTCAAGAAGGCCCGCGGGGTTGGTGGCCTGGCCGCCATCCAGCGGGGCACCATGTCGGGCCGTGCTGCCGAGGCCCCGTCGTCCGAAGGGACCGAGGACGCATGACCACAGACATGTCATGGATGGTCAAGGACATCGTGGACAACGTCCCCGGGGCCCGGCACGCCGTCGTGCTGTCAGCGGACGGCCTGCCGCGTGGGGCCACGGACGCTCTCACCGAGAGGGACGTGAAGACGATCTCGGCCGCCATGTCGGGGATGCAGTCGCTGAGCCGGGCCACCGCGCACTTCGTCGGTGTGGCGCAGGAACAACAGTGGAACCAGACGGTCATCGAGTTCTCCCACGGCTGGGTGTTCCTCATCGGGGCGGGACAGGGCGCCTATCTGGCCGCCGCCGCGGAGCCCGACGTCGACCTGCAGCAGCTGTCGTTCCGAATGAACCGCCTGGTCGCCCGGCTGGGCAACAACCTGACGTCACCCCCGCGGGCCGGTCTCGAGGACCCCTCCCGTACGAGCGACGCCGCGCGCCTGCCACGCAACGGGGCCGGCGGTTCGAACTTCGTACTCAAGGAACTGGACCGGGTCGTCGCCGAGGTGGACGGCGCCCTGCACGCGCTGCTGCTCGGCGCCGACGGTCTGCCGCGCGGGGCGACCTCGGCGATAGGCAAAGATCTCGCGGACACCATGGCAGCGGCCATGACCGGCATCCACGCCTACAGCCGTGCGGCGGCCGATTTCGCGGGCGGCTCCCAGGACACCGAATGGCAGCAGACCGTCATCGAGTACCAGCACGGCTGGATCTTCCTCATCGCCGCCGGGGACGACGGCTTCCTCGCCGCGGCCGCCGAACACGATTGTGACATCGAAGAGTTCACGACGCGCCTGTGCGACGCCGTGCCCGGGATCCTGGCGCCCGAGGGCTGGGGAGAGGAGACCGACCATGTCTGACGGAACGGACGAGGAACTGGAACTCACCTCCCCCTTAGTCCCCCTCTTCGTGATCACGAACGGACGCGGTCTCCCCTCGGATCACGAGTACGAGCACACCGCGTTGGTGATGGCGCACGACAGCGGCTCGTCCGCGGCCACGCGCGCCCTGTCCCCCGAGGCACGCAAGGTCATGGATCTGATCGCCGACGGCTTCCTGTCGGTGGCAGAGGTCTCGGGCCACACCCACCTGCCCCTGGGCATCGTACGGATCCTGCTGGCGCAGCTGGAGGAGGACGGCCTCATTCTCGTACGCAAGCCCATTCCCCGAGTCGAACGAGCCGAACGGGAACTCCTCAGCGCCGTGCTGGATGGCCTCAGAACCAAATTCGGAGCGTAAGCCGTGTATCTGAATCCAGAGACCTCCAACTCGGTCAAGATCCTCGTCGTGGGTCATTTCGGGGTCGGGAAGACCACCCTGATCAGCAGCATCTCCGAGATCGAACCGCTGCAGACCGAGGAGGAGATCACCGAAGCCAGCGAGGGCTTCGACGATCTGTCAGGGACACCGAACAAGACGACCACCACCGTGGCCATGGACTTCGGCCGTCTCACCCTCAGCGACACCCTTGTGCTCTACCTCTTCGGAACCCCCGGACAGGAACGCTTCAAGGAGATGTGGGAAGCACTGTCACGGGGCGCACTCGGCGCCCTTGTCCTGGTCGACCCCACGCGGCTGCACGACAGCTTCCCCGTCCTGGACCTGGTCGAGCGCTTCGGCCTGACGTACACCATCGGTGTCAACCACTTCGAGGGGACCACCGAGTACCCCCTCGACGAAGTCCGCGAGGCGCTCAACCTCGCCGAGGACACCCCGATCGTGCACTGCGACGTGCGCGACCAGACGTCCTCGGCACAGTCCCTCATCACCCTCGTGCAGCACCTCATGTCCATACTCGGCTAGGAGCCGGCATGCAACACCAGATCAACTCCCACCCGACACCGCCGCCCGGGTGCCCCGCACACGGCAACACCCAGCTGTTCGGCCCCGAGTTCGGCTCCGACCCCGAGCGCCACTACGACCACCTGCGCTCGCTCGGCCCCAGCGCCCCCGTCGACATCGCCCCCGACGTCGAGGTCGAACTGGTCACCAGCTACGACGCGGCCCTGTACATCCTGCAGAACCCCGCCTCCTTCGTCCGCGACTCACGTCGCTGGAACGCGCTGAACGAGGGCCGCATCCCCGAGGACAGCCCGGCCCTGCCCATGATGGGCTACCGCCCCAACGCCCTCTTCAGCGACGGCGCCGCCCACGCCCGGCTCCGCCAGGCCGTCACCGACAGCCTGGCCAGCATCGACGAACTCCAGCTCGTGCGGCAGACACAGCAGTCCGCCGACTACCTGATCAGCCAGTTCTCCTCGGACGTGCGCGGCCAGGCAGATCTGATGAGCGACTACGCCCAGCCGCTGCCACTGCTCGTCTTCAGCGACCTGTTCGGCTGCCCGCCCGAGATCGGCGACCGCGTCATCGCGGGCATCAGCGGCATCTTCGAAGGCACCCCCGGCGCCGACCAGGTCCTGGGCGGCGCACTCGGCGAACTGATCGCCCTCAAGCACCGCCGGCCCGGCAACGATGTCACGACCCGGCTCATGCAGCACACCGCAGGCCTCACCGACGAGGAGGTGCTGCACCAGCTCGTGACCCTGCTCTCCGGCGGCACCGCACCCCTGTCGGCGGCCATCGGCACCAGCAGCGCGCTGTACCTCAGCGAGGACTGGCCGGCCGGCCTCCCCGTCGAGGACGCCGTCGTCCAGACCCTGTGGAACTACGCGCCGATCGCCAACTACGCGGCCCACTACCCCACCCACGACGTCGACCTGGGCGGCCGGATCCTGCGCGCCAACGACCCGGTAGTCATCTCCTTCGCGGCAGCCAACACCGACCCGAAGCTGACCGAGCACCGCGAGCAGCTCAGCGGCAAGGCCCACCTCGCCTTCGGTGCCGGACCGCACGCCTGCCCCGCCAAGGACCCGGCATTCATGATCGCCGTCACCGCCGTCGAGTCGCTCCTCAACCAGCTGCCCGACGTCGGGACGCGTGTCCGCTTCCAGGATCTCTCGTGGGTGCCCGCGCCGTGGAGCCGGTCCCTGGTGAGCGTCCCGATCCGGTTCACCCCGCGCAGCGTGACCCACACCGCTGCGGAACCCACCCGGTCTCAGGACGCCTCGCCGACGCCCGCGACCGCCGCGCAGCACTCCGTCGTCTCGTACCAGCAGTCGGCGACACACTCCGCACTCAAGCCCAAATCCGGCCTTTTCAGTCGGTTCCTGGCGTGGACCAGGGGCGAGTGACGTAAGTAACCCTATGAGGACACAGTGTTATTGGATGCTTCAATAACCTCACGGGTACGTATGGCGGCTGTTGCTCAGAAAGGAGCCGCCACCGTGGGCAGCCTCACGACGTCGTCGTCCGACCGCCGCGCCACCGTCTCCCTCTTCTCCCGTCTGCGGACGGCGGAAGGGCAGGCTGACCCCTTCCCCCTCTACACGGAACTACGGTCCAAGGGCGGAGTCCGCCCCGCTCCCTGGGGCGGCTTTCTCGTCACCAGCTTCGACGCCTGCGACCGCGTACTGCGCAGCAGCGAGTGGCTGGAGCCGGACAAGAACTGGCGCGACCGGCAGGGCCCCCGCACCCGCTGGAGTGCTCCGTCCTCGCGTGAGATAGGCAGCACGATGCCCGCTCTCAACCCTCCGGAGCACACCAGGGTGCGGCGGGCTGCCGGCGGATTCGACCGGACGGCCATCCAGCAGATGGGCCGGACTGTCAGCCGGCTCACCGATGGCTTCCTCGACACCGTGGCCGAGCGCCTCATGGGTGGCGAAGAACATACGGACTTCGCCGCCCTGGTGAGCGAGGAACTGCCGATCGCCACCATCGGCGCCTGGCTCTCCCTGCCGTCCGCCGACTGGCCACGGCTGCGTGAACTGACCCATGAGCAGGTCTTCACCCAGGAACTGCTTCCGTCCGCCAGTCAGTTGGCCCGGTCGGACGTGGCCATGGCCGAACTGCGGTCCTACTTCATGGACCTCATCCGTGACCGGCGCGGGCATCCGGGCGACGACCCCGTGTCACGCTGGATCGCGACCTGGGACACCATGGACCCCGATCAGGACAAAGCAGATGAAGCGGTCTACTTCCTGGTTCTCTTCGTCCTGCTGGCAGCCCTGGAGACCACGTCGACGCTGTTGTCGACCATGACGCTCCTCCTCGTCGAGGACCCCGCCCGCTGGGACCTGTTGGCAGCCCGCCCCGACCTGATACCCGCCTTCGTGGAGGAGACACTACGTTACGACCCGCCGACCCACGTGATCAGCCGAATCGCCGCACGGGACGGCCTGCTGGACGGTGTCGAAGTCCACGCAGACGACATGGTCCACCTCATGGTGGGCGCCGCTCACCGCGACCCGGCCAGGCACGCCGATCCCGACCGGTTCGACCCGCACCGCAAAGCCTTCCAGCACCTCGCCTTCAGCGGCGGCATCCACTACTGCCTCGGCGCCCCGCTCGCCCGGCTCGAAGCCCACACCCTCCTCCGCCAACTCGTCGGACGCCTGCCCCGCCTCACCCTGGCCCGACGCCCACCCAGAGCACCCAGAGTGGCCTTCAGGCGTCTGCTGAACCTGGACGTCGCCCTCGCATGAACCACATACTCCCGCCCCCCTCCGTCCGCCCCTCCGCCATCGACACCGAGCAGGACGGACCCGTCCTACGGGTCCGCCTCAACCCCACCCGGCAGGACGACGTCCTCAGCAGCGCCGCAATCGACGACCTCATCGCCCTGCTGGCCGGTCTACACGAACGGCCCGACATCCGCGTCCTGGTCCTGTCCTCCCTCGGACAGGACTTCTGCACCGGGGCGGACCGCAGCGAGTACCTGAACGCCGTCGCCGCCGACCCGACCGGCGGCGCCCTGCGACAGGCCGTGGACAAGGCCCACCGCCTGTGCCACGCCCTGGAGAACACCCACGCCATCACCATCGCCCGGCTCCACGGCAAGGTCATCGGAGCCGGACTCGCCCTCGCCGCGTTCTGCGACCTGCGGGCGGGCTCGGACACCTGCCGCTTCCGCATGCCCGAAGTCGCACTGGGCCTCCCGCCCGCCTGGGGAGGCGCCCTGGGACGGCTGATATCCGAGGTCGGCGTCGCACCGATCCGCGAACTCGCGCTCACCTGCGAGGTCTTCGACGCCGCTACCGCCCACCGGATCGGCCTGCTCCACAAAGTGGTTCCCCACGACCAACTGGACCGCACCGTCGACGCGTGGACGAGACCACTCGCCCGACGCTCGCCCGAAACCCTCGTCCTGACCAAGCGCATGCTGGCCGGCTACGCACAGACCAGCCGAGTAGACGTTTCCCTCCTCGACTCCCACCTGCTGAGCCACACACTCAAGTAGTTCTGCTACGGCCTGACTCACTCCGATCATGTGCTTGGTCGCACAGGCACATGATCGGCAAACCAAACTACCCGGCCTTGGGTGAAGCCCCGACCGCCCGCTCGCCCTACTCGGGCTCAAGTGATCACGAAACGGACGCCCGCCGACTACGCCGAAGCCCTGGGTCCCCGTCGCCTACAGGGGACCCGGTGACCGAAGCGGTGGAGCTACCGGGAGCGCCGCGATCTGGGGTGAGCGATGAACTTCCCGGCCCTGCGCAGCGCGTCGCCGATGGCCAAGATCCTCATCAGCGCAATGCTCTGGTGCATCGGCAGCGTCGAACGGGGCCTTCCGGGTCGGTGGACATGCACGAGACCCTTCCTGGGCAAGATTGGTGGACACGCGGCGGCGCAACCATGACCGAAACCTGATGCCTATGGGGCGCTCGTGGCCTGTGCCCGATCGGCGATGGCAGCCGCATCGACGACCAAGGGGTGCGTCAGGTGCTGGGCCACTCGCACGAAGTGGTGGCGCTCCGCGGTGGGCTCGATGTTCGTGCCCGGCAGTCTGGCTAGGCGGAGCGGCGGCGGGAACTCCCTAAGGGATACGCTGTGGGATCGGGCCGCGTGGAGCATCGTGGCCGCGACTTGGGCGGCCGTCAGGTCCCAGTCGTCGCCCAGGTCCTTGTTGCTGCAGCTCGGGACGAGCTTATTGAGAGCTGCAGAGGGGATGGGGCTCCACCAGGGGCTGAGCTGGCCCATGCCGTCGCCGATCTCCGCGATCATGTCGTCAAGGTCGCGGTGGTTGAGGAAACCGGCCCAGGTCCATCTTGGCGCAAGTACCACCCAGGGGTCGTCTTCGTCGTCGATGACCAGGTCATGCAGAGGTTGGAGCGTGGCCATGTCCTGGCGCTCCACTCGGCGCGAGCGCAGCATCTGGGAGGCCAGGGCGATGTTGGCGGAGATGGACGATGCGATCGTGGCCAGCCACGCGGCTTCGTTGAGTCCGTCCAAGCGCCGCGGACCGGTGGAGCCGATGATGGTGGCGGCGGTGATCGCGACGTTCACGAGGTCGAAGGCGAGAGCCAGGACGAACCATGCGAGGGCCTTCTTCAAGTTCTCCACGAGGTCCGGGCGCCCGGGGATCGACAGTGCGCGGCACTCGCGAACTGTCGTCACAACGGTGATGCTCAGGGCGGCCCAGTAGACGAGGTGCAGGGCGATGACTTCGGGTACGTCGGCGTAGGCGGAAGCGAAGTGCAGGGGGGTCGCCGGTCCCAGTTCGGCGTGGAAGTACAGCCCGGTCATGAGGGCGATGGCGCCCGCGTATACGGGTCCCCAGCGCCATCCTGTGCGACGCAGTACCGCCAACCCTCTCTTCTCCGGCTGCCAGAGTTGGATCATCAAGTGGGCGTGCGCGACGCATACCAACGTGGTCACCGGCACGAGCAGAGCGCAGATGTTGGGCGAGCGCAGCAGGTCGCCGACCAGCCGGTAGATGACCGGGGTCGCGAACAGGAAGATCAGTCCCGCGCAGATGAGTACCGACGCACGCGGTGAGGCCCAGCGTCCACTCGCGTGCGTCGCGCCCCGCCCAGGCTTTGACCAGACCAAGGCCGATCGTCGACACGGCGATGATCAGGTTGACGACTGTGATGAGCTGAATCATCGTCATCAGATGGATCGGCGGTGGGCGAACCCTGCGATGAGGGAACCGGTGCGCTCACTGGTCTTGTCGAGATTGAGCAGGGGCAGTAGCACCCGGGCCGTCCTCTCGCACCTGCGTTCCTCGTCGGTCGGATAGCCCGCGCGCAGCATCGCCGGCCCGCTCAGGATCTCTTCGCGGATCCGCTCCGGGAGGACTTCCATCTGTGCGCGCAGGGACTCAAGCGTCATGCCCTCAAAGTGGCTGTGGACCGTGAGGGGCTGGCTGCCCGGGGAAGTCGTGGGGTGCCCCCCGCGGAAGGGGTAGAGGTGGCAGACCTCGTGCAGTGTGACGCGCGCCTGCTGCAGCGGGCTGAGCGGGTCACTGAGGCCGATGTAGTCCTTCTCTTGGCCCAGCACGCATACGCCGCTGACGCGAGGGGGCAGGAAGGGCAGGTCGATGGGCTCGATCCTGTGGCCGCGCAGTTCCCCCACGGCGTCCAGGACGTCCTGGATAGTTGCACCCGGCTTGAGGCTCAGGTCCTTGCGGAAGAAGCGCAAGGCTTCGCGTTTCTCGCGTTTCCAGGAGCGGATCTCGCCCACGGCCTGGCCGACGCGGGAAGCCGTCTCGGCGACGCGGGCGCGGCTGGCACGGCGTGCGGATGGTGCGCCGGTGTGCGTCATAAGCCGCGCAGTCCTCCCGTCACTTGGGCGCCTTCACGAACGAGGCGCATCGATGCCGTGACGGATATGGGCGCTCGGTCGGGCGCCTGAAGGTGCTGGTACAACGGCGGCTCACACTCCCCGATCTTCCCCTGCGGTGACAGGCTGTGCCTGTCGCTCCGCGCAGAGACCCACGCATTATTGATGTTCCATCGCCACGTGAACTGCCCGCCCGTTGACATGAGCAGCCCGCGACACTCGATGCTCACAGCCAAGACGCCGTGACGCAGTCACGCTGCCGCGTAGCTCGATCGAAACAGCTCCTGCGCCCGCTCCACGTCCCTCGGTGTGCGCAACTGCACCTCCAGATCACCCGTTCCGTGATGCCCCAGCCCGGACACGTCCCGAGTGAATCCCGGAACGAGGTCGACGAGCCCGGGATCAGCCTTCAGGTAGACCAGGAGCTTGCTCTTCTGCGGCGGGCAGACACACGCGAAGTTCCGCAGCCGCTTTGTTTTCGCAGAGACCGTGTCCCTCGCAGGTCGTGTCGCTTTGAGCTACAGCCGAGCCTGTGGCGCGTGTCGCGCTATGACGGAGCACGGTGTCCGATTCCCCGCTGCGGGTGTGGCGAACATCATGTCTCGCCGAACTCGCCGAACTCGGCGACCGAGGAGAACTCTACGGGGCGTGAGGCGCCCGGGCGGTTGGTTTCGGTGCTGCCCGCTAATGCGTTGTCTGGTGTCAGGAGGTGCGGCAGGTTTCGCAGGCGCCTCCGGAAGCGCGGTCGCCCGTTCGGCGAACTTGCCGTCGCGATCACCCTCTTGAAAGCGGCCGGCATCTCGAGCACCAGGGCACTCCGCCATCGCCCGGCTGCCCGCCCGGGGCTAATGGCCTACGAGAGACGTCGCGCGCCTGACCCCAGTCGGACGGTGACGTCCTTGGAAGTCAGGGGGGTGTGCTCCGCGGAGCACTGGACGGTGACGTGGGCCGGGGCGCCGCAGTCGGTGTGGGTCACGTTCAGGACGGGGCCCGGGCTCTCGGGGTCGACGGCGTGGGTCTCGCCCCACTGGCTGAGCGCCACGAGGACGGGCCACAGGTCCCATCCTTTACGGGTCAGGTGGTACTCATTACGGGAGCGGTGGCCTGGCTTCCGGTAGGCGACAGCCTTCAGCACGCCGGCTGAGGTCAGCTTCCGTAGGCGATCGCTGAGGACGGCCTCCGAGAGGCCGATGTGACGGTGGAAGTCGTCGAAGCGGCGCACCCCGTTGACGGCGTCGCGCAGGATCAGCAGGGTCCATTTCTCCCCGACCACATCCAATGCGCGCTGGATGGGGCAGTTCTCCGTGCTCACCTCAAGCCACTCCATCCAGTCATCGTAGAGCCCCTGGCTTCGCCGTTGACAGTCAGATGAGGGCGCAGCTAGCTTCACTTAGGAAAGTCAGAAGATCAGAAGGAAGGCGCTGGGCTGTGGGGCGAACACGTACGTACAGCTGGGACGATCCGGCGATCCCGGCGCAGGCCGCTGCGGGCATGGCAGGTCTCGACTTTCTGCGCGAGGTACAGGCGGGGCGGCTTGCCGCGGCGCCCGTCGGCCGGACGCTCGACTTCGCCCTGGACGAGGTGGAGCACGGCAGGGCTGTCTTCTCCCTGGTGCCGGGCGAGGAGCACTACAACCCGATCGGGAGCATGCACGGCGGCGTGTTCGCCACGCTGCTCGACTCCGCGGCAGGCTGCGCCGTCCAGTCCACGCTTCCGCAGGGGATGGCTTACACGTCGCTCGATCTGACGGTGAAGTTCCTGCGGCCGGTCACCGTGGACACGGGCCGGGTGCGCGCCGTCGGCACGGTGCTCAATGCTGGTCGCCGAACCGCGCTCGCCCAGGCCCAGTTGGTCGACGCGACGGACCGCCTGCTCGCGCACGCCACCAGTAGCTGCCTGCTCTTCCCGGTGCCCGCGTGACGTTCTGAGACAGCGAGGCACCGCGATGCCGGCGACCGTTGAACCGGTCGCCGGCATCGCGGTGTCCCGCTGTGGCGGCGGTCTTTCGGGCGTGCTCGGTTGCTGGGTTCAGGCGCCGAGGTGCTGGCGCAGCCACTGGCCCATCTGCTGGATGGCCTGGTCGGTCTCGGGTACGCGTCCGGCGCTGAGGATGAAGGAGTGCTGGCCTTCGGGCAGCGGGTGGACCTCGGAGGTGATCTTGTATTCGGCGAGGCGGCGGCCGAGCGCGGCGCCGTCGTCGGCGAGGGTCTCGTACTCGCCGTAGTGGACGGTGGTGGGCGGCAGGCCGGTCAGGTCGGCGTTCACGAGGCTGATCTGCGGGTCGGTGAAGTCCACGGCGGGGTCCTGGAGCCAGGCTGACCGGAAGAGTTCGAGTGTGGCCCTGCTGAGCATCTTGTCGTTGTCTTCGTTCGCGTCGACCGAAGGGTTCTGGATGGTGAGGTCGGTCCACGGTGAGACGCTGACGATCGCGCCCGGGGTTGCCTCACCCTTCGCGATAAGGCGCAGCGGGAGCATCACGGCGAGGGTGCCGCCGATGGAGTGGCCGGTGCTGCCGATGTTCTTCGGCTCGTAACCCTGGGAGAGCAGCCAGCGGTAGGCGGTCTCGGCGTCGTCGAGCTGTGCGGGGTAGGGGTGCTCGGGGGCCAGGCGGAAGTCCACGACCAGTGAGCGCGCGCCGGCGGCCTTGGCGATGTGACCGGCCGCCTTGCGGTCGGAGTACATGGAGGCGGTGACGGATCCGCCGAAGTGGAAGTGGAGCAGCGCCTTGTCGGGGTCGGCGCCCTCGGGGATGGCCCACAGGGCGGGGACGCCGCCCGCGTCGACCTCGGCGTAGCTGACGCCTTCGGGTTCGGTCGAGGCGCGCTGGTAGGAGTCGATGATGTCGCGGACCACGGCGAGGTCGAGGCCGGGTACGCCCGACTTCGCGCTCGTGCGGGCCTGGAACTCCGCGAACTCGTGCTGCTGTCGGCTGATTGCCATGGTGGTACTCCTTGCGTGGATCGGATGGAGGCCGACTGATCGGCCGGCCGCCTCGGAGTCAGAGGTTGATCATGTGTCCGGTGAGGCCGTGGAACGCTTCCTGGAGCGCTTCGCCGAGGGTGGGGTGGGTGTGGACGTTGCGGGCGAGTTCGGTGGCGGTCAGGTCCCACTTCTGCGCGAGAGTGAGCTCGGGGAGAAGTTCCGCGACGTCCGCGCCGACCATGTGTCCACCGAGGAGCTCGCCGTGTGCGGCGTCGGCGACGAGCTTCACGAAGCCGCCCGGTTCGCCGAGGCCGTGGGCCTTGCCGTTGGCGGTGAAGGGGAACTTGGCGACGAGCACCTCGTGGCCTTCGTCGCGGGCCTGCTGCTCGGTGAGCCCGAACGAGGCGACCTGCGGCTGGCTGAAGGTCGCGCGCGGCATCATCCGGTAGTCGCCCAGCGGCATGGTCTCGGCCCCGGCGAGGGTCTCGGCGGCGACGACGCCCTGCGCCTCGGCGACATGGGCGAGTTGGAGCTTGGCGGTGACGTCGCCGATCGCGTACAGGTGCGGCGTTGAGGTCCGCATGTGTTCGTCGATGGCGATGGCGCCCCGGTCGGTGAGAGTGACGCCTGTGTTCTCCAGGCCGTATCCGGCGGTGCGCGGTGCAAAGCCGACGGACATGAGGACCTTGTCAGTACGGATCTCCGTCTGTGTGCCGTCGGCCGTGGTGTAGGTGACGGTGACGGAGGTTCCCTCGTCCTTGACGGTCTCGACCTTGGTGGAGGTCAGGAGGGTGACGCCGAGTTTCTTGTACTGGCGGGTGATCTCCTTGGACACCTCGGCGTCCTCGTTGGGCAGGGCGCGGTCGAGGAATTCGAGGATCGTGACCTCGACGCCGTAGTTGCGCAGTACGTAGGCGAACTCCATGCCGATTGCCCCGGCGCCGACGACGACGATGGAGGCGGGCAGCTCGCGCTGGAGGATCTGCGTCTCGTAGGTGACGACGTTCTCGCTGAGTTCGACGCCGGGCAGCAGCTTCACGGTGGAGCCGGTGGCGATGATGGCGTCGTCGAAGGTGACGCTCTGCGTGCCGCCGGCGGTGAGGGCGACGTCGATGGTGTGGGCGTCGGTGAAGGTGCCGTGGCCGTCGATCTCGGTGATGGCGTTCTTCTTCATGAGGAAGTGCACGCCTTTGACCCGGCCGTCGGCGACCTGGCGGCTGCGGTCGTAGGCGGTGCCGTAGTCGAAGCTCACGTCACCCGAGATGCCGAACTGCTTGGCCTGGTGGTGGAAGATGTGGGCGAGTTCGGCGTTGCGCAGCAGCGCTTTGGAGGGGATGCAGCCGACGTTCAGGCAGACGCCTCCCCAGTACTGCTTCTCGATGACGGCGACACTCTTGCCCAGCTGGGCGGCGCGGATCGCGGCGACGTACCCGCCGGGTCCCGCGCCGAGGACGACGACGTCGAAGTGCGTGCTACTCACGGAGGATCCTTCCTGCTTTCGCTGTCCGAGGTGTCCATCGTCCTGCCGGGCGCGCCGGGGCGCCCGGCAGGACGGTTCACGGGTAGGGGTCAGGCTTGCGTCCCGGCGAGGGTCGGGTAGTCGGTGTATCCGGCCTCGCCGCCGCCGTACAGGGTTGCCGGGTCGATCTCGTTGAGCGGGGCACCGGTGCGCAGACGCTCGACGATGTCGGGGTTGGCGAGCGCGAAGCGGCCCAGTGGGGCGATGTCGGCGAGCCCTGCGTCGATGTCGTCGGCGATCTGCTCGCGGGTGCGGCCGTAGCGGACCACGAGCAGGGCGGTCGGCCACGCCTCGCGGAAGGAGCACAGCAGTTCGTCGTCGCCGACGTGGTGGACGTGCAGGTAGGCGAGGTTCAGGAGCGCCAGCTCACCGACCAGGTGGCGGTACTGGGCGCGCACCGTTTCGGTGTCGCCCTCGTCGATCCCGCCCAGCGGCATGGAGGGGGAAAGGCGGATGCCGACCCGGTCCGCGCCGATCTCCGCGGCCACCGCCCGGGCGACCTCGACGACGAGGCGGGAGCGGTTGTCGATGGAGCCGCCGTAGGTGTCGGTGCGGTGGTTGGCGTTCGGGGAGAGGAACTGGTGCAGAAGGTAGCCGTTGGCGCCGTGGATCTCCACCCCGTCCGCGCCGGCGGCTATCGCGGAGGCGGCGGCGTGCCGGAAGTCCGCGACGGTGGCCTGGATGTCCTGGATGCTCAGCTCGCGCGGGACCGGGGTCTTCTTCTGGCCGGTCGCGGTGAACATGTCCTGGTCGGCGGAGAGCGCGGAGGGGGCGACCGGCTGGCGGTGGTGCGGGGTGTTGTCCGGGTGGGACATGCGCCCGACGTGCATCAGCTGGATGAACAGTGTTCCGCCGCCCGCGTGCACGGCGTCGGCGACCTCGCGCCAGCCTGCGGTCTGTTCGGGAGTGTGGATGCCCGGCGTGTTCGGGTAGCCCTGTCCGTCGGCCGAGGGCTGCGTGCCCTCGGTGATGATCAGCCCGAGGGAGGCGCGCTGACCGTAGTAGGTGGCTGCAAGCGGGCCGGGCGTGCCGTCGGCGTTGGCCCGGCTGCGGGTCAGCGGTGCCATGGCGAGGCGGTGCGGGAGCTCGACACGGCCGAGCTTGAAGGGCTGCCAGAGGGAGGAAGACGTGCTCATGGGATACGTGGTCCTTGAGGTCGAGCGTTGGATCGGTCGCCGGTGTCCGCTGTGGATCAAGAGGGACCAGGCGCGTGTCGCCGTGGGACGATGACGGGAAAGCTGAATCTGATTCCCATCAGTAACGACTATACTCATAACTGAGTGCAGTCAGGATAAATTCCCCGAAAGGTTGTCCCGCATGCCAGGCGCTTCCCAGCCGGTTGGTCGGCGCGAGCGGAACAAGCAGCTCAAGCTCGACCGCATCACCGCCGCGGCCCACGAGCTGTTCGCCGAACGCGGTATCGACGAGGTCACCACCCAGCAGATCGCCGACAAGGCCGACATCGGCACCGGCACGCTCTTCCTCTACGCCAAGACCAAGGGCGAGCTCCTCCTGCTCGTCCAGAACTCCCTCTACGCCGAAGCTCTCGAACGAGGCCGGGCGGACGCCGAGAGCATCCCGGACACGCTGGACGCTGTGATGGCGATCGTCCGGCCGGTCGTCGAATGCAACCGGACCCAGGTCGACAACGGGCGCGTCTACCTGCGCGAGATGGTCTTCGGCGACCCCGCCGAACCCCACCACCGCGAGGCCCTCACCATCACCGGGCGGACCGAGAAGGCCGTGGCCGCCGTGCTGCGCCGGGACACCAAGGCCAGCGAGGCACACGCGGCGACGACGGCGCGCGTCGTGTCCGCCGTCATGTTCCTCGCGATGGCGGCCAGCGTGAACGTTGCCGCGAGCGCCGATGAGATCGTGCGCGATACCCGGGAGCAGATCACAGTCCTGCTGCCACGTTGACGTCGGCTGCGCAGCCGACACTTCACGGGCATGCGGCCCGGAACCGACTCGCGCACGTGGGGTCGGTGCGCCAGGCGCTGGCGGCCTTCCCTCAACGCCTCCGCCCGGCCGCGGACCCCTCGGCGCCCACGCGTGCGGTCGACGTACACCCGCACCGCGCCCTCGATCAGACCGCTTCGGTCAAGGCTGCGCGCGCGGCGGTGAGGATCTCTCCGGAGAGCGGGGAGCCGTTGGTGGCCCGGGACAGGACCAGCGCTCCGAACAGGGTGCAGAGGCGGACGATGCCGTCCTGGTCGTCGGTGGCGAGGAAATCGGCGAAGCCGGCCACACCCTCGGTGTAGACGCGACGGGCCTCGCGCCCCCCGCCTTCGCGCGCGATGTCGGAGGCGAGGGCTGCGACCGGACACCCATCCGCCGGGCCGTCGCGGTGCTCGACGGAGAGGTAGGTGTCGATCAGCACCTGCTGGGCGGCGTCGCGCCGCCCTTCATACCGCTCAAGTCCCTCGGTGTAGCGCCGGGCGAGCTCGGCGAAGGCATGGGCTGTGGCCTCGTCGACGAGCGCCTCCTTGGAGGCGAACTGCTTGTAGAAGGCGCCGTGGGTCAGACCGGCCGCCTTCATCAGGTCGGCGACGCTGACCTGCGTGCCCTGCTCCCGGAACAGCCGGGATGCGGTGTCCACCACCCGCCTGCGATTTTCCTCCGCCTGCGCCTGCGATACGCGACCCATGGCCACCTCCCGTTTTGGATGTCGACTGGCATCTATCGTAGACCCGTGTTTAGATTGTACACATAATCTAATTTACTGCGGGTGCCGACCGGTGCCCGCCAGGACCAGGAGTGAGCATGGAACTGAAGAACGCGGTCGCGGTCGTCACCGGCGCCAACCGGGGGCTCGGGCGGCATCTCGCAGCCCAGCTCGTCGAGCGTGGCGCAAAGGTGTACGGCGCGGCCCGACGCCCCGAGACGATCGACGTGCCGGGCGTCATCCCACTGCGGCTGGACGTCACGGACGAGGCGTCGATACGGGAGTCCGCCCGCATCGCGTCGGATGCGACCCTGCTGATCAACAACGCGGGCGTCTCCAGCGGCGCGACGCTGGTCGGAGGCGGCCTGGACGAGGTACGTCGCGAGATGGAGACCAACTTCTTCGGCCCGCTCGCCGCGACCCGCGCTTTCGCCCCCGTCATCGAAGGCAACGGCGGCGGCGCCGTACTCAACGTCCTGTCCGCCCTGTCCTGGTTCCACCCGGCAGGCCTCGGCTCCTACGCGGCCTCCAAGGCCGCCGCCTGGGCACTGAGCGACGCGACCCGTGAGGAGCTGGCACCGCGCGGGATCACCGTCTCGGCGCTGCACGTCGGCTACATGGACACCGACATGGCCGCCGGCGTGCCCGCCGATCAGAAGGTCGCCGCCGCCGGCGTCGCGGCCCAGGCCCTTGACGGCATCGAGAACGGCCTGCCCGAGATCCTCGCCGACGAGACCAGCCGGTACGTCAAGCAGAGCCTGTCCGCCGCACTCCAGCCGAACGCGGGCTGACGCTCATCCCCTCCGCCCCGACGCGACCGCCTTCCCACCCCTCACGCGAGGACGTCTCATGCGTTATACGACCTTCGGCCACCGGACCGGACTGCGCGTGTCCGAGTACGCGCTCGGCACCGCGAACTTCGGCACCGGCTGGGGCGCCGGAGCCGAGCCGGACGAGGCACGCCGGATCTTCGACCGGTTCGCCGAAGCCGGCGGACCCTTCCTCGACAGCGCGGACGGCTACCAGTTCGGCGAGTCGGAGGAACTGACCGGAAAGCTGATCTCCGCCGACCGCGACCACTTCGTCCTGGCCACGAAGTTCGCCCTCGGCGCCGCCCCGCAGCCCGACATCTCCAGGACCGGCAACAGCCGCAAGAACCTGGTCGCCTCCGTAGAGGCCAGCCTGAAGCGCCTGGGAACCGACTACATCGACCTGCTGTGGGTGCACTTCCCCGACCAGCTCACTCCGATGGAGGAGCTCCTGCGCGGGCTGGACGACCTGGTAAGCGCTGGCAAGATCCACCACGCCGCGCTGTCCAACTTCCCCGCCTGGCGCGTCTCGCGCGCGGTGACCCTCGCCGATCTGAGGAACCAGGCCCCGATCATCGGCATCCAGCATGAGTACAGCCTCGTCGAGCGCACCGCCGACCGTGAGCTGCTGCCGATGGCCGAGAGCCTCGGCCTGGGTGCCGCCCTGTGGTCCCCGCTCGGCGGCGGACTGCTCACCGGCAAATACCGCAGCTCCGCCGAAGGGCGCCTGAGCGACCTGGGCATGGTCATCCACACCGAGAGCACTGGCCAGAAGACCGCCGTCGTCGACACCGTCCTGGCCATCGCCGAGGAGACCGGCGTGACGCCCGCCCAGGTGGCGGTGGCCTGGGTGCGCGAGCGCGCCGCACGCTCCACGGCCACCCTCGTCCCGATCATCGGCCCGCGCAGCCTCTCCCAGCTCGACAGCTACCTCGGCACCCTCGACGTCCAGCTGACCGACGCGCAGTACACCCGCCTGACCGAGGTCAGCGCGGTACCGCTCGGCGCGCCCCACGACGGGATCGCCGCTTCCCTGGATCGCCTCCAGGGAGGTGCCGCCGGCCGGATCACTGCCCCGGTCGTGCCGGTGGCCTGAGGGTGAATGCGGCTCAGGGCACAATGCGCCCGCGCCGTAGCCAGTAAAACGACACAAACTGGTTCGAGAGGTACGGCGGCCATCCGGGATGCCCCCGCCGCCGAAATACCCGATCCCCCAGAAACACTTTGCTAGGAGTGCCCCGTGAAAGCCTTCGTCGTCGAGAAGTACGGCTCCCCCTTGCGTCAGGTCGAGATGCCCGTACCGGTCCCCGCCCCCCATGAGGTGCTCGTGCGCATGGTCGCGTCGGGCGTCAACCACGCCGACGAGCGGGTCCGCTCCGGCGAGTTCAAGGCCATCTTCCCGTTCCGGCTGCCCAAAGTCATGGGCAGTGAGCTCTCCGGCGAGGTCGTCGAGGCCGGCTCCGCGGTACGCGACATCGCCGTGGGCGACCACGTGTACGGCTATGTCGACTCGGCGGCCACCGGCACCTTGTCCGAGTTCGTCGCGGTCGACGCCGCCACGATCACACCCGCGCCCCGGTCGGTAAGCCTGGTCGAGGCAGCGGGGCTCCCCGTCGTCGCGCTCACGGCCTGGCAGGCCCTCGTCGAAATGGGCAAGGTGACAAAGGGCCAGACCGTCCTCATCCACGGCGGGACCGGTGGCGTGGGATCGGTCGCGATCCAGCTCGCCAAGCACCTGGGCTGCACCGTCGCCACCACCGTCTCTACGGCGAACATCGCAGCCGCCCGAGAGCTCGGTGCCGACATCGTCATCGACTACCGCCACGACGACCTCGCGCAGAGCCTCGCCGGCACGCCCGTCGACCTCGTCCTCGACACCCAGGGCGGAGCCACGCTGCAGGCTTCCCTCGGCGTTGTGCGCCCAGGCGGCACCGTCATCGGCATCACGGGCCCACCCGACCCGGCCTTCGCACGGCGCGTCGGCGTCAACCCCGTCGTCCGGCTCACCATCCGGGCCCTCAGTGCCCGTACCCGACGCCGGGCACGCGCACTCGGGGTCACCTACCGCTTCCTGTTCATCACACCCGACAGCGCCGCGCTGCGCCAGGTAGCCGGGCTGGTCGACGACGGGGTGCTGCGCCCGATCATCGACCGGGTGCTCCCATTCGACCAGACCCCGCGGGCTCTCAACGAGGCGCTCGCCGGCGGCACACGCGGCAAGGTCCTGGTCACCACCGACCCGAAGGCGGTGACCACCCGTGGCTGAGTCCAACGCCCTTCCCCGCCCGACCACGTGGGCCACGGCGCCCAACCGCCGCATCGTCGTAGGTTCGAACACGCTCGTCTACCGCGACCTCGGCCCCCAGAACGGCGTCCCGCTGGTCCTGCTCACTCACCTGGGCGCCACGCTCGACGAGTGGGATCCCCGATTTGTCGACGCGCTCGCCCGCGACCGCCGCATCGTCGCGCTCGACCTCCCCGGGGTCGGCGGATCCACCGGCCGTATCCCGGGCACCATCGCCGCGATGGCGCGTGCGGCGGAGGGATTCGTAGCCGCCCTCGGCCTGACCCAGATAGACCTGCTCGGATTCTCGCTCGGCGGCTTCGTCGCTCAGCAGGTGGCCCTCGATGCGCCGGGACTCGTGCGCCGCCTCGTCCTGGCCGGAACCGGCCCCGCCGGGGGAGCCGGAATCGACCGTCCGACCGGAGGAGCCTACGTCTACTGGGACATGGCCCGCGCCGCGATCGCCCGCACCGATGCCAAGGAGTTCCTGTTCTTTCCCCGCACTCCAGCGGGCAAGGCCGCAGCCAATGCCTACCTCGCGCGCTTGCGCGAGCGCGTCATGGATCGTGACACCCCCATCACACTGTCGTCCTTCCACCGCCAGATCACCACCATCAGGGGCTGGGGCCAGGCTGAGCCGCAGGACCTCTCCCGCATCAGTGCCCCGACGCTCATCGCCAACGGCGACCACGACCGCATGGTCCCCAGCGAGCTGTCCCGCGACATGCACGCCCGCATTCCCGGCAGCACGCTGATCATCTACCCAGGGGCCGGGCACGGCGGTGTCTTCCAACACGTCGACGAGTTCGCCGACGCCGTGCGAGCCCACCTCGACACCGACAGCTGACATCGGCTCCTCCGCCCGCACCCTCGCCCCGGCAGACCTCGCCCCCGCCGGGCCGGGGCGGGTCTGTACGACCGCGCTTCGAGGCGACGGCCCAGGATCGGACCAGCCTCTACGCCCAGCCTTAAGCCGTAGGTGGTGAAGTCAGGTCTCGCCTTCGGCGGGGGTCAGTTGTCACCTGCAGAGCCACCCGACAGCAGCAAACGGCTCGGCCAAATCAACGACTTCCTGCGGCGTTGGAGCCAGGAGAGGCGGCTGGTGACGACCTGGACGCGGTAGGCGGCAGCGCGCGTCCTCGTGCAGACGAGTAGATTCCCAGAGCACACCGGAGGCGGTTGCCCGGCATACATCGGACAGGCAGCCGTCCCCTGCATATGATTGCGCTCAGCTACACGATCCGTACGGTGTGTTCGTCCCTGAACTGTTGGGCAGAGCACGAACATTCGACGACGTGGTCAAGACATCGCGAAGCCGCTCGATCTCCATCCTTTGGGCAGCGATCTGTGAGAGAGCCCGCTCCCTGAAGTCAGCGAGCCCATCGATCTGCTCGTCACGCGCGGCGAGGCGTTCCTTCAGCCCGGACACCTGTTCCTTGAGGCGCTCGATCTGTGCAGCCCGCGGGTCCGGAATCACGCCCGTTTTCCGGAGCTCGGTCAACCGGCGTTCGAACTCCTCCGCCAGGTGATGGCCGATGAGTATCAATGCAACCTGACTGAGTGCAACACGCAAACGCGCAGTTCAGTCGTGGTATCAGCCAGTAAGCAACACCGCCGTTAAGCAAGAACAAGCCGCTGGTACGCCCGATACGTCTTGCGCTCCACGCGGTTCACGCCGTCCCCGAGCCCGAGCAGCGCCTCGTCCACCGCGCCCGCCAGCTCCACCATCGACGCACCCTGAACATCGGCCGGCGCCCGAATAACCGCCTGCCGGCGTGCGCGGCGCGTTGACGGCCCCCCGCCGCTCACGGACGCCACGGTCTCCAGCCCCAACAGGTCGCTGCCGAAGAACCGGTAGCGGACCAGATCGATCGACCAATGCCACGAAGTTAAGGGCCCATTGACGATGTCAAGGCGGTCGCGAGATGTGG
>NZ_BMVY01000058.1 GCF_014650955.1 Streptomyces tauricus | reverse complement strand
CTGCATCAACTACCTGACCTACCGGTACTGCGTACTACTGGTGGCCTGTACCAGCGCCACACTTTCGGCAGCCAGCCCCGTCGCCCGCCCTGCGTCCACTCTGGGCTTGGAACCCCACTGCCGAACCTCCCGGTACGCGCGCCCGCAGCCGGCGCCTTTACCGAGGTACTGCTCTGCTGTTGCGCTGCTGGATCATGCGACCCGCACTTGCGGGTACTGCTACCGCGGACTGCGGTCCTGCTCGCGGTGGCCCCTGATCACTGCGGGCCACCCGGTCCGGCCGTCAGTCCCGTCGCCGTCCTGCAACCGCTCTGGCTTCGGAACTCCACCGCCGTACCGTCCTGCATCCTGCAACTACATACCGCTGACCGGCAGTTCATCTCTGCCAGGCCCTGCTGTCTCTCTGGGCTACGAGAAGAACCATACCCAGACCACACCTCAATGTCTACTCTTGCCAGAGTAGATTTTCGTGTATCCGGTAGATGATTAATCGGCCTCGAACAGTGACGTAGACGGAAGCCCGGCTCGCCATCCGGTCACGCCGCCATCAACGAGCCGCACCTGGGCACAAAGTCGGACAGGCGGGGCCGCACGGAGACGAAGAGATCGGGGGCGCCGTGAACCGGGCCGCAGGGTGGGGCTTTGGCACCAGCCATGCGCGCGTGCTGCTGGCCATCGCACGCGATCCCGCTGCCCGGCTCCGCGACATCGCCGCCGCCTGGTGGCACCCGACCACACGGTGACCCCACCAAACAGCCGTAACCAGCAGACGTGAGAGCCCAGGGGCGTGCGGTGCCCGGCTTCCCGCCTCGCTCACTGCCTGCCGGGCAGACAGGGCTGCACAAGGCGCTTGAGTACCGCTCGACAACAGCATGCCGGTGATGGTGAAGGCCGGCGTGTCAGGACTGCCCGCCCGACTCGGACATTACGCCGCCGGCACACGGACCGACGGCGACCTGGTGGTGCTTGCCGACACGGCTCTCACAGCGGACAACGGTGCCCGGCGGACGTAAGAACCCTGTGAGCCGTCCTGGTGGTCCGCACCACCGGCTCTCACTGAGGGCGGCGCCCGCTGACATGTCCGCCGGGATCGCCCAGCAGAGCTATCCGGACAGTGACGCGTTTGCCGACCGGCTCCCGCTGCACCTCAAAACCCGAGCGACCGCCATGACGATCTCCAGACCGTGCTACCCCATGCGGCCCGCTTGGGTGGCCCGGGCCACCGGCAGGACCGGATCGCTGTCCCACACCGACACCTCCACCACAGCCCCGGTGACACGCAGGTCCACCAGCACCGGACCGGGCACGTACTCGCAGGCGTTGGTGACCAGCTCGCCGACCACCAACTGGGTCAAGTCCATCGCCCGCACGGACACCGGCAGACCATGCTCCGCCTGGACGCGGGCGAGGAACCCGGCCGCGCGATGGCGGGCCTGGGCGATGACGACCCCGTCACCGTCCAGGGGCAATGGTGTCCTGGACGGGAACGTCCTGCGGCACCAGCCTGTCCTCACCGCCGAGAGCGGATTCCACCTTGTCCACGTGTGTTCCCCCGTGCACACCTTGGCGCATGCCCCGTCCCCTTCCCCGCCTCTCCCCCACGCATCATGGCTAAATTATCGAACTGCTGTTCGCCGTAACGCCGGGGCAAGCTTTCGGCGCTGATCGAATCGAGCCCCTTCTCATCAGCAAGTACAGCCAAGGAAACGGAACACGGTGACAGGCACCCAGGAACCAGCCCGCCCAAGCCGGCTAGCGGCCGACCACACCACCCTCAACGGCATCCTGGTGGTCACCCTGAGCGGCGAGATCGACCACACCGCCAAGGACCAGTTCAGTAACGCCCTGCTCTCCTGTGACGGTGCGGCGCCCTTGCGGATCGTGGCAGACCTCAGCGAGGTGACCTTCATGGACTCCAGCGGCATCAACATCCTCCTCGCCACCCACCAGAAGGCCAGCAGCAAGCAGGGATGGCTGCGCATCGTCGGCGCCCAACAAGCCGTCCAGCGCGTGCTGCACATCGTCGGCGTGGACCAGATCATCGACTGCCACCCCACCCTCGAACAAGCCCTGACCAGCTGACCGCCTCCTGCGCCCCCTCACGGCGCGCAGCAGTCGACTGGGAGCAGCTGCGCGCAGTCGAGAAAGGCCGGTGCTCGCCGCTCGCGGCGCTGGCCAAGGAGGCCGCCGCGGTGTGACGCCGACGGACCCCGTTCGTTGAACGGGCCTGCGGAGCAAGGACCAAGCCTTAGGGGCCGGTTGAGCCCCGGAGCCTTCGTCGATGGACAGGGATGGCGGCTGTCCCGACTGTCCGTTGTCCGCACTGCCGCTGAAACTGTGGCGGTCACGTCCTACCGATCGGTTGTGGAGCGATAGGTGGTCGCGGCTCAGGAAGTGAGGTGGCGCAGGGCTGAGCGGGAGGGGTCGCGGGTTCGGCGGTCCAGACCGCGAGCTGCTGCTCGGAGTCTCGTAACGTCCCCGCCAGCTCCCCGGCCGGGGCGGTTAGGTGTGCAGGTGGGCGATGATGAGGTCGGGGTCCTTGGTGGTGGCGTAGGTGACGCTCAGGATGTACGCGGCCCTCGCCGCGCAGGGCGGCAGCGGTGGCCTCCCGCTGCTTGGCCGGGCTCGCCACCACATGCCCGGGGTCATCGTCTGGGAGTGGTCCGCCCCGTCCTTGACGGTTGAGAGGCGTCGGTGAGGTCGGCGCCGGTGGTGGCGTCCCTCTGGGAGTGGTTGGTACCGTGCCAGTCCAGGCACATCACGGTCGCGTCGTCCTGCAGGTGACCGTCGTTGGCGTCGACGATCGCCGCGATGAGGGTGCGGGCGGCCTCTCGGGGATGCAGGTCGCGGGTACCCACGATCAGGTCGGACAGATCGAAGTTGCCTGCGTTGCGCTCCAGCACGCCGTCGGTCAGCATCACCAGCCGGTCACCCGGACGCAGGTCCAGCGACTGGACCCGGTAGGTGTGAGGGGCGTCGAAGCCGAACGGCATATCGACCGCCGGAGTGATCTCCCGTACCTGGCCGTCCCGCATCCGCAGCGGCCAGGGGTGCCCGGCGTTGACGAACTCGGTATGGCCGTCGATCAGGCTGATCCGCAGGAGCTGGCCGGTGACGTAGCCCTTTTTGCCGTGCTCGCGCATGGCCTGGTCGGCCTGGCGGGCCTGCTCGGCGAGATCAGCACCGGCCCGCCGGGCCCGGCGCAGGGCGCCCACCGCAAGGGTGGCCAACAGCGCGGCCTGGACATCGTGCCCCATGGCATCAGTGACCGAGAGCTGGACGGTGTCCCGGCCGATCGCGTAGTCGAAGGTGTCACCGCCGACGTGGTCGGCCGGCTCCAGCGCCCCCGCCACCGCGAACTGCGCCGCCTCGCACGCCAGCGACGCCGGGAGCAGCCGGTGCTGGATCTCCGCGGCCAGACTCAGCGGGACGGTCCGGCGGCCCCACTGGTACACGTCGGTGAAAGACCGGTTCGCGATGACGATGTACGCCAGCGCGTGCGCCGCCTCACCGATCTCCCGCATCACCTCCTCGTCCGGCGCCACAGGCAGGAACAGTTCGAGGAGCCCGATGGCGTCCCCGCGGTTGGTCACGGGGGCGACGATCCGCACCGTCACGTCCGCGCCCTTGTCCTCCACACCTGGCTGCTGGGTGCGGATCACGTCGTCGTACAGGGTGCCCCGCAGCGTGATGCGCCGGGCGGGTTCATCAGTGTCCACGCTGCCCGCCGCCCCCAGCCGTACCACGGAACTGCCGGTGAAGTCGGTGATCAGGAACGACACCGACACCGCCCCGAAGCGCTCCTGGAGCATGCGCGCGACCACGTCGAGCGACTCCACCGGCGCCGCGGCCTCCGCCGCCTCCAGCGTCCCCGCCAAAGTCATCGCCCTGCCCCGGCCACGCCCGTCCCGGGGAGGACGAGGGGACTGAGCGCCGTCCGGCTCTCCTACGGTCACAGCGACTCCTCCATTGCTCGATGACGCTCAGGGCTTCGCTCAGAGAGTCGCGGAAGACCCGTTCCAGCCCGGTGCTCGGACAGGTCCCATTGCACCATCGGACCCGGCTGCTGTCCGCCGACACCGTCAGGTGGCTGCGAGGAGGATGGCGGTGTAGTGGGCGGTGAAGGCGGCAATGGTCAGCGTGTGGAAGACCTCGTGGAAGCCGAACCAGGCCGGTGAGGGGTCCGGACGCTTGAGTCCGTAGACGACGGCGCCCGCGGTGTAGAGCAGACCGCCGACGGTGACGAGTACGACTACCGCGGTGCCGCCGGTGCGCGCGAAGTCGGGCAGATTGAAGACGGCCACCCAGCCCAGAGCGATGTAGCACGGGGTGTAGAGCCACCGGGGAGCCCCGATCCACAGGATGCGGAAGGCGATGCCTGCCAGGGCGCCCGCCCACACCACGGTCAACAGCACGAACTGCTTGCTCCCGGGCAGCAGCAGTACCGCCAGCGGCGTGTAGGTGCCGGCGATGATCAGGAAGATGTTCGCGTGGTCCAGCCGTCGCAGAACCGCTTCCCCGCGCGGACCCCACGTGCCGCGGTGGTAGACCGCGCTGGTACCGAACAGCAGACAGGCCGACAGCGCGTACACCGAGCAGGCCGCCACTGACGCGCCGGTACGCGAAACGGCGATCAGGACGATGCCCCCGGCCAACGCCAGGGGGAACACGCCGGCGTGCAGCCAGCCGCGCATCCTCGGCTTCAGCACAGCGGCCGCCCGCTCCACCCCGCCTTCCAGGCCGGCGGCTGTCTGCCCGGCGGCCGGCCGGTCGGTCGCGCCGGCAGGCCCAGCAGTGACGGGGGTAGGCAGGGTGTCGGGCGGGATGCCGGGGCGGGACTCGAAGTCCCGTTCGTGTACCGGCGGCTGGGCATCGTCGGCGATCATGCGCTCATATTCTGAATTCGGGCGGGAGAGTGCGGTCCGGCGCTGTCGCCGTGGAGGGGGGTCAGGCGTCGGCCGGGTGTCGGGGTGCGGGTCGGCGGTGTTCGGCGTTGATGCGCTGCGCTTCTTCGAGCTGGTCCTCGAGGACGATGATGCGGCAGGCGGCCTCGATGGGAGTCCCCTGGTCGACGAGTTCGCGGGCGCGTGCGGCGATGCGCAGCTGGTAGCGGGAGTAGCGGCGGTGGCCGCCCGCGGAGCGCAGCGGGGTGATGAGGCGGGCGTCCCCGATGGCGCGCAGGAAGCCCTGGGTGGTGCCGAGCATTTCGGCCGCCCGGCCCATCGTGTAGGCGGGATAGTCATCGTCGTCGAGACGGCGGTACGAGTCGTCTGCTGTCATCAGACCTCTCTGTGGCACGCGCGGAGGGCCCTGGCGCCGTACGGCGCCAGGGCCCGAAGGAACTGTTTCACCATCTGCCGGCCTTGTTACTGCGCCGGCCTTCTGTGTCCGCACACCCGGCCGAACTGCTGCCGGGAATGCTGGGATCGCGGTTGCTCGACCGGAGACCACCTCACTGTCGATGTCCTGCGGTACCCGGACTCAACAAGCCGCCCGGGCGATCCTGATGGCGCTCAATCCCTCCGTTCATTCCCTCAATGCTGGTACTGCTCCACTGCGTACTGCTGGTGATGCGACCTGCTCCGTGGCCTGTCACAGCGCCACTCTTCGACAGCCAGCCCCGTCGCCCGTCCTGCGTCTGCTCTGGCTTGGAACCCCACTGCCGAACCTCCCGGTGCGCGCGCCCGCAGCCGACGCCTTCACCGAGGTACCACTCACTGACTTCACTGCTGGGTACTGCTCACGGCGGCCCCTGATCACTGCGGGCCACCCGGTCCGGCCGTCAGCTCCGTCGCCGTCCTGCAAAACCCTGGCTTCGGAACTCCACCACCGCACCGTCCTACGCACTGCAACTACACACTGCTGCCCGGCAGTTCGTGTCTGCCAGGCCCTGCTGCCTCTCTGACTACGAGAGAAACCATAACCACACCACCGCCCAATGTCTACTCCAGCAAGCACAGGTTTTCTGCGTGCTCGACGGGGAGGTAATCGGCCATCGAGCAGCGGACAGGGCACCCGGTGGAGTCAGCCCGGGCCGAGGAAACTGAGAGGGCCAGCCGGAGACCGGTCGGCGCACGCGTGAGGCGCCGCGGTGTCGTTGAATCATGTACCCCGACCAGGCCCCAGGAGATGTCCTGGCTACCGCGTTTTGGGGCCCGTGTTGGACCTGACCCGGCTGGTGGTCAGCGAACTGGTCACCAACGCCCGCGCTGGCATCGCTCACCGAACGGGCCCGGGCCAGAGGAACCCCTTCGGGCCTGGGCATCGCGGCGTACGCACGAGGGCTGGTGGAGGGAACGGGGAACGACTACCGGGATGCGATCGACCGTCTCACCGACACACCACTGCTCCCGTACCGGGCCAGGGCCCACCTTCTGTACGGGGCATGGCTGCGGCGGCGGGGCCGCAGCCAGGGCGGCCGGCCCCGTCTGCGTACGGCGCACGAGTTGTTTTCCGGCGCCGGGTTGGAGGCGTTCACCCGGCGGGCCGCCGACGAGCCGCGCGCCACGGGGGAGACTGCGCGCAGCCGCACCGGTTTCGCCCGCGACCAACTCACCATGCGGGAACTGCACATCGCGCGGCTGGTCGCCACGGGTGCGACGTCGAAGGAAGTGGCCTCGCGGCTGTTGATCAGTCCACGCACCGTGGACGCTCACGTGCGCAGTGTCTATCGCAAGCGCGCTCACCCATAACGACAGGGCGAACCATGGCGCGCATCCTCTTCTGTGGAACCGGGGAAACCAGCTGATCCGGATCCTCACCCACCAAGCCCGCCCGGAAACGGTCGAATCGACGCGGCCGTCCGAAGATCACAGTCTGCGGCGCCCGCATTGCTGGCTCGAAACCCCGGGCGGAAAGCCACAAAGTCACAAACGTGGGAGTGTCACCGGGAGTCTGGGAATCGTGCAACACCCGTACGGGAAATGGGATGTGTGAAAATCCTTACACGCACTCAAGGATCTGCCTGAATACATTCTTCCTATGACATGTGCGGACTCGGCGACACCGCGGGGCATCTCGTCCGGCGGTGAAGACGACGGACCTATGCAATGGGGGAACGCATACGGCCGTACGCCACTTCCGGTAGTCGATGGGGACAGACCGGCTCGAACATCCTGGTCAGGAAAAGTCCAATACTCATGACCCGACCCGAGGAAAGGTGGCCTACTGTGGGAGGCACTAGCTGCCACGGCCGAGTTACTGGCTATGGCACCCATTTGGCCCCGTGCCCCCGGGTCGTGTTGTGGCCGACCGAAAGCAGGCTGGAGCCGTATCACTGACACAACAGTTTCGGCCGACGCCCTCCCCTGCGTTGCGCCGGGACGCATGCCGCGCCCTCCCTGGCGGATGATATCGATGAGGCGATTGCTCACCTCGGGTGGCGCAGGTGCGGAAGCGGCGGCCTGATGGACATGAGCGCAACCCTGGCCCGTATCCTTCGTGATCTTCCCGACGGAAGCGGGGCCGCACTTCTGGGCGGTGACCCGGTCCGGTGCGCCCGTCTGCTGGGCGTGGACGGAATCGCGGTGTCACTGGGAACCGACGGGGCACCGACCGAGCTGGTGTGGTCCACCCCCGGCCAGAGCGCCGCACTGGAGGATCTGCAGTGCACCCTCGGTGAAGGTCCGGGCTTCGACGCATACCGCCACCGCACCCTGATCGCCATACCGGATCTTCAGCAAGCAGCTACGCACCGGTGGCCCGCCTTCCTGCCAGAAGCCGGAGAGCTCGGCCTAGGCGCACTCTTCTGCTTCCCCCTGCACCTCGGGGCCGTCTCCCTCGGAGTCCTCACCGTGCAGCGCACCAACCCCTCCACCCTGGACCCCGTCCAAACCAACGATGCGCTCATTCTGGCTGCCGCCATGACCGCGGCACTCATCCGCGACAGCGGACAGCGGGCGTCCTTCGCCCGGGCCGAACCCCACACCTCGCTTCACCGTGCCGCCGTGCACCAGGCCACAGGCATGATCAGCGTCCAGGCCAACGTCTCCCTCACGGAGGCCATGGCCCTCCTGCGCGCCCACGCCTACCGCACAGAGAGACCTCTTCTCACTGCAGCCGAAGACGTGGTGTCGCGGCGACTGCACTTCCGAGACAATCGAGACGGGACGGCCACCCCGTCCGGGAACAAGGACTGAGGACGATGACAAGTCAGCAACGCGTGCTGAACATCTTGGTGGAGGCCGTGGACACGCTCACCGACGACTTCGACCTCATCGAGTTCCTGCACCGCCTCTCCCTCCGATGCGTCGAACTCCTCGATGTCGACGCCGTCGGTCTGATGATCGTCGATCAACATGACGAACTGCAGCTCATCGCCGCCTCCGACGAGAAGACGCACCTCCTAGAACTCTTCGCACTGCAGCACGCCCAAGGTCCCTGCGTCCGCTGCTACCACAGCGGTCAGGCACAACTCAACATCAGTCTCACCACCAGTGCCGCCACCGCAGGCTTCGGCCCCTTCGCCGCCCGCGCCCGGAAAGCTGGGTTCACGACCACACACGCCCTGCCGATGAAACTGCGCCACCAAGTCGTCGGCGCCGTCAACCTCTTCAGCACCAAGATCAACCGTCTCAGCGCATCCGATATCCAGATCGGCCAGGCCCTCGCCGACCTCGCGACCATCGCCATCCTCCAACAGCGCACCATCGAACACAGCCACACCGAAAAGGCACAGCTCCAGAGCGCTCTGTCCAGCCGTGTCGTGATCGAACAGGCCAAGGGCATCCTTTCCGAACGGCAGGGCCTCGGTCTCGACGAAACCTTCGACTCGATGCGCGCCTACGCCCGTCCACGTCACCTGCGCCTGACCGAACTCGCCCAGCAGGTCATCGACAACACCTTCGAGGGCAACATCGCGCCTGCCGAGATCCCCGAACGGCCATAACACCGTGTCCTACTTGGTCAGTTTGCGGAGGCGTTTGTAGCAGTAGAGGCTCGCTGTGAGACCGAGTAAGGCCATGTAGTTGCGAGGGTTGCGCTTGTAGCAGGGGCTGAGGCGGCGGTCGCCGGTCAGCCAGGACACCGTGCGCTCGATGACCGACCGCCGGCGTCCTAGACGTTCGCTTGAGTCGATTCCCTTTCGAGCGATACGGACGCCGACGTGAGGTGGTGCAGCCATTGCCGCAGCGTCGGGGAGACCTCCACTTGCCGGAACTGCGGAGCTGCCGGTCAGCCGCCGGTTCGGACCGCAGATCGCGTCACTGGCCAGCTGCCCGGCCATCCGGCGCCCTCAACAGGTCCATGGAGCCGACCCCAACGGCCAAGTGGCGGCACTGCTGTTCGATGACGCCACAGCAAGCGGTGTCGTGCCGACCTTCGAACGCGTGGCTGCCGCCATCGTCCTTGAGGACATCCTCCTCAAGCGTACGCCGCGTGTGCTGGGCGCGCGGCAGAGCCGGGGAACCCCCTACCCGCAGTCAATCTCCTGCCACATACCCGACAACGCCCCGCCCAGCCGCCCATCACCCACCGCGCCCTGATCGACGCAGTCCGCGCGGCAGGCACCCAGTGGAGATCCAGCGCGGATAGCCACGAAGTGGCCACGGAGCTGTGGAACGCCCTGCGCGCGTCCTTCACACTCCGGACCGGCGAAGGTCTACCGGCGCTCGGCCGCCTGGAAAGGTCTGCCTCTAGCCCCGGCGGCAGAGTACGGATCATGCTGCGCAGCTTTCTCGCCCATGGGCCCACATTCGACGAGGCGAACTGGAGCATGATCAGCGAGCAACTGACCGTCCAGATGGAACTGCTCGCCAACCAGTCTCTGAAACTCGTCGGTCTGGAGTCCACCCCGGCCGCCGGGGCAGCCACCGCAACAGGCGACATCCTCAAAGGCTCCACCAAAGCGCCAGTGCCGCGAGCAGAGGCGGGCGGTGCGGGATGTCGGTACGGGTCAGGTACTTGTACAGCGTGCGCGCGATGCAGCCTGTGCCGGGGCGTAGTGCATCCGCCATGACCTTGTACTCGAAGGTCAGGGAACGGAACACCACCGAACAGCTGAAGCGCAGCAACAACCACAGTGGCACCGTGTCGTCCGCAGAGGGCCGGTAGGTCCGGCGGCGGCCCGACCTGCGCTGGTAGAGGATCCAGTACAGCTGAGCGATGCCCCGTACCCGCGATCTGGCAGGTACGGGGCACCCGCGCAACCGGCTGAGGCAGTAGCCGGCGAGGTTGCGCAGCGATCCTCCCCCGGCTCCTGCCCCTCCGGAGGGGATAGGGAGGGTCAGGAGCCGGGGTCCGGGGCCCTGAACCGGCCCCCCTCCTGCAAGGGGCCGTCCCTGTCCGTGTCTTCCGGTAACGGCCGCGGACCGGATGCGGACGTAGGCGCCATCTACGCCTGCCGCAGGACCACTTCGTACGCCGACGGACACAACCACTCCGGAGCCTTCCGCGGGCAACAGCCGGAGCGATCTCGGAGCCATGCCCTCAAGACTTCGCGTCGCCAGCGCCGTCGGCTTCTCTTCGCGTCCCGGTAGCGAGGCGATCGGCGAGCACGGCTTCGTCCACGTCCAGGGCGCGGGTCTGCACCCGTAACTGCGCACACGCGGCCGACGCACCAGCCGGGCCCGGACGGATGTCATCACAAGCCGGCTGGCAGCACCCGCACTGCCGTCATCGGATGAGGGTACGCAGGACAGTGGTGCCGGCACCGGCCACGGTCAGTCCGGTGCGGCCGCGGTGGCCGGGTGCGCGCCGGACACAACGGTGAGAGTGGCGATCACGGGGCCGATGACCACGGCAGCGTGCAAGGACACCAACGGCGCGCTACCGAGGGCGAACACGAGGCCGCACTGCCCCGCGGGTTGGGACGGGGCGAGCGGCGGGGACAGTCTGGGCAGGCTGATTACCGTGGTTGAGGCGCGGACCTCGCGCACCCATTTCATGTTGTTCCTGTTGAACAAGCCCCTGCAAGGCATCGCCTTAGCTTGTTCCTTATCGTCGGCCGTCACGCAGAGCGACGATAAGGAACAAGGTCAGAAGCAGTGTCAGCCCCTGCACTGTGACGCTCCGTGGCTGGTGGCGCTGTGCGCCATCTATCGAATTTGCGGCACCTCGAAGCCTCAGAAGCGTCAGATGGCTTCGCTGTAACCCCGGATCGTGGCTTCTTGGGCAGCGTGCCGGATGGCTCTGATGGTGGGTTCGGAACGTCTTCGCCGCAGCCAGGCGAGGGCGGATGTGGAGGGGGTGAGATCGACTACATCGATGTATCTGATGCCCGCACGTGGAAAGTACTCACGGGCGGCGTTCGGCAGGAAGCACATTGCCTCTCCGGCGGCCACCGTGTGCAGCAATGATTCCATGTCGGTGACTACCGGCCCATAGCTGACGCGGCTGCCGTCGGGGCGGGGATCGACCGCCCAGAAGTCCCACCACAGTCGCGGAACCTGCTCGGGCATGTCGACCACCGGAACGCCGGAGAGCTGAGCTAGCGTGAGGCGGGGCAGGCTCGCCAGGGGATGCCCGGTGGAGAGGCAGGCCACGCGTGGCTCCGTGGCCAGGTGGTGCAGTTCGATGTCGTCCGTCACCGGAGGACGGACGAAAACCACGTCGGCCTCCTGCTGTGCCAGCGCGGCGAGGTGGTCGCCGAACGCGAGGTTGACCAGCTGCACGGTCGTTTCGGGGTGGCGGTCTTGCAGGAGGCTGAGTACGGCACGGGTGTGCGCCATGGATGCCTCGGCTCCCATGGTTCCCACGACGAGTCGTCCGGAGACCTGTCGCAGCTGCGCGTCGGCTACGCGTCGCAACCGGTCGACCGCCGTGACCGCCGCGCGGGCTTCGGGGAGCAGGGCCTGCCCTGCCTCGGTGAGCGTGAGCGTCCGGCTCGTGCGCTCCACCACGCGTACCCCCAGACGTTTCTCCAGCTCCCTGATCTGCTGGCTCAGTGCCGGCTGCGTGATGAACAAGCGCGCGGCAGCACGCCCGAAATGGAGTTCCTCGCTCAGCATGAGAAAGAGCCGAAGCTGATGAACGCTCGGTTCCTTCGATACGGACACCCCCACAAAGAAGCCCCCTTTCACTCTCCAGCGTGCTGCGATAAGGAGCATGTTATCGATCACCAGGCATCCTGTGCCCCTGGTCCGATGACACCCCTGTGCTGACCATGTGATAGTCGACGGCGTCACTGATCAGCCTGACGGTCCACCAGCTCTGAGCAGGGCTGGTGACCGGTTCCTCCGGCAACGCCCGGGGACTGTCGCCTGCTGGTGGCACGGGCGCTCCTAACAAAGGGCCCTCGCCAGCGGAAGCGCTGGACAACATTCCCCCTCAACGAGGAGAAGTAAATGCGTAAAGCCGTACTCGGCCTCTTCGTGGCACTGGCCGCGGTGCTCGCGATGGCACCGCTTGCCGGTGCCGACCAGACCCAGACCGTCGCCTGCTGCGGAGGCACGCCGGGCCAGCCGTAACGGGACCATCGCCAGCGGAAGCACTGGGGCAAGTTTCCCTCTCTACAAGGAGAAGTAGATGCGTAAAGCCGTACTCGGCCTCTTCGTGGCACTGGCCGCGGTGCTCGCGATGGCACCGCTTGCCGGTGCCGACCAGACCCAGACCGTCGCCTGCTGCGGCGGCATGCCCGGCCACGGGTAACAGGGCCCTCGCCAGCGGAAGCGCTGGACCAAGGTTTTCTCCTCGGCAAGGAGTTGTGATGCGTAGATCCGTACTCGGCTTGTTCGTGGCACTGGCCACGGTGCTCGCGGTGGCACCCTTCGCCAATGCCGACCAGACCCAGACCGTCGCCTGCTGCGGCGGCGGGCCTGGCCACCCGTAAAAGGCACTCACTAGCTCGATTTGTGTATGAGGGCCCGTCAGCTTGCTGGTGGGCCCTTTACCCTCGTTCAGCGCGGACCAGTCCGAAGCTGACCTCACCCGACCATAGGGTGCGGGGCACTGCACGCCTTCCGCGAAGCGCCCCGAGCCCATCAGCGTAGGAGCGGGCCTGGCTGTCAGCCGGCGGCTGGCGTCTTGCGTGTCCCGGTCGGCGAGCTGGGCGAGGACCTGCTCCGGCTCAAGACCGGTGCTGACGGCGATCGCGCGCGGCCGGCGGCTGGCGTCGGCGGGCAGCCACACCTGCGCCTTCAGCTCAGCTTGTTCCTTGTCGTCGGCTGTCACGCAGTGTCGACTGTCACGCAGAGTGATCAGCGTCTCGGAGCGCTTGACGGTCTTGCCCACGTCGTAGCGGGTGGCGGGGTGCCGGTTCTTGGAGCCGGGTGGTCGTCCTGGCCCCGGCCGGGTGGGTTTGGGTGCACGGGCCGGACTGCCGAGGCGAGGGCGGATGTTTCTGAACCCACGTCGGACGCGGGTCGGGGTGAGCGAGGTGCCGGTGCGGGTGGTCTTCTCCCAGGGCTTGCGCTGGTCGGCTGCGAGCGGGAGCGCGAGGCGGAGTTGGGTGTGGGCTCGCGATGACGAGCCAGGTCCACCGGTCCGCGGCCTGCGGGTCGCGTAGCCGGGGGCGGGTCCAGCCGAGGGACTGTTTGAACAGGTGGAACGTGTGCCCCAGGTCGAATCTGCGCAGGTAGCAGGACCAGATGAAGTCGGCATCGTCCGGGGTTGTGCCGGTCGCGGAGGACCATAGCCAGACCGGTGGCGCGTCCCTGTCGCCGGGCAGGTGGACGATCTTGAGACGGATCAACGTGCCCTTACCTAGGCGGAGTTCGCCGTCCAGTTCGATTCAGGCCGAGCGGCGGCTGAGCCGGGGGTGGACCCGGTCCCAGGCGCGGGCCTCGGCCTTGCCGTAGCGGGGCGTGTCGTTCATGGTCATCACCGCCGGCTCCGGCCAGGTCTCCGGCTTCGCCAGGCGGAACTCCGGTCCGTGTTTGGGTGGCCGGCCGCCCTTCGGGTCGTAGACGCGCGGCGGCTTCGCCAGCCGCAGGACGCGGTCGTAGCGCAGGCGTCCGACCAACTCGACGGGCAGGTCGGACAGGAGCCAGGCCAGGCGCATCACGTCGTAGCCGCGTCCATCACCCCCAGCACGTCCCGGTCTCCGGGCTGCCACTGGCCCGCACGGATCAGACGTTCCACGACCTGCCTGAGCTGGTGGGTGGTCACCGCGATCGCCTCGTCCTCGGGCCCGAGACGGACCGCGTCCAGCACCGCCGTCCACGAGGTGCGATCCGGAGTGAGCGCGGCGACGAACGAGTAGGACCAGCCCGGGATGATCTGCGCGGCTGCTTTGGAACGGCCGTGGACGGGGCAGAACAGTCGCTCCGGCGAACAAGCCGCGTCCGAACGCAGCCACGGGGAGACGTCCACGGTGAGCACGATCCGCTCGCCGAAACGTGGCATCGGCAGCGATATCAGCAGGTCACGCAGGGCATCGGCGTCGAGACGGCCGTGGTTCAAGGCCCGCTGATCCCGCTGGTCAGGCATGAATTCCGGCCGTCGCGAAACCCTCGACCCGTTGCCGAACGAGTTGCCGTGGCGGTGCTGGCCGAGGAGGAAGTGCCTGCCGAGGTGGCCGTCGGGGTGTCGCAGGGGAGCCAGCCGGGCGGTGGCATGCGGTGCCGCGTCGGGAGACCGCGGCCGCGGCCGGGAGCCTGTCGGTGAAGTGTCAGTCGGTGAGGGCCTCCGCCGCGCAGGCTGTCGCCTCATCTCGGAGCCCTTGCAGACCTCGGCTTCATCTACTTGGACGGCGACTTGATCGGCTTGGACGACGACCAGGGGTGATCCCGTCTTATCGCCCGTTAGCAAGGCCACCTGCGTTCCATGGCCGACCAACGCCGGACTCTTCCCGCAGGGCCTGCTCGCCGCGCGGGGGCGGCCATCAATGGCTGCACGGCCGGAGGCCAGCATGTGAGTTTCATGTGAGTCAGAGGGTCCCCCGGCGCAGCCTGCCGGGTCTTCGCAGGTCACAGGCTTGGCATTCCCATGTGACGTTCATGTTCGTCCAGATCCGGTTCACGGCGGCGGCGGACAGTGAGTGGTGCACGCGAGGGCCGCGTGCACCACCGCCAGTCTGGAGTCTCGATGATCGAAGTACGTGGCCTGTCAAAACGCTATGGCGAGGTCCTGGCCGTGGACGATCTGACGTTCGCTGTCCGGCCTGGGGAAGTGACGGGGTTCCTGGGGCCCAATGGTGCCGGCAAGTCGACCACTCTGCGGATGATCGTGGGCCTGGACGCCGCCAGTTCCGGGACTGCGACTGTGGGTGGGCGGCCGTACGTCGCGCAGCCCACGCCGCTGAAGGAGGTCGGGGCGCTCCTGGATCCGGGCGCGGTGCTGCCCAGCCGCACCGCGTATCACCATCTGCTGGCGCTGGCGGCCGGCAATGGGATCCCGAGCGGCCGGGTCAAGGCGGTGCTGGCGGAAGTCGGCTTGGAGAACGTGAGCCGCCGACGTGCGGGGACGTTCTCCCTCGGCATGCGTCAGCGGTTGGGGATCGCGGCGGCTCTGCTGGGTGATCCTCCGGTGCTGGTCTTCGACGAGCCGCTCAACGGGCTGGACCCGGAGGGCATCGTGTGGATCCGCTCGCTGATGCGCAGGATGGCGGCGGAAGGACGCGCGGTTTTGATGTCGAGCCATCTGATGAGCGAGATGGAGCTGACTGCCGACCACCTCATCGTCATCGGCAGGGGACGGCTGATCGCCGACACCTCGATGAAGGGCTTCATCGAGGCTCACTCCGAGCGTGAGGTCTTTGTCCGCAGCCCTCAGGCCGAGGAACTGCGCGGCATGCTCGGTGCAGCCGTTGAGGTGCGGACCGAGAGCAGCGACGCTCTGGTGGTGACGGGCTTGGAGGCCGCCGAGATCGGCGCGCTGGCGTCGGCCAACGGAGTGGAGCTGCACGAGCTTGCTCCGCGCCAGGTGTCGCTGGAAAGGGCGTTCATGGATCTGACCCGGGATGCGGTGGAATACCAGTCGGAGAAGGAGACGAGCCGATGACACGTTCGACCACGCAAACCTTTAGGGCGACGAAAGCCCGCCGGCGCCCGCTCGTACTCCGTCTTCAGCCGCGACCGCGTCGTGCGAGGGACGGGAGGGCGACCTTCCGGCACTGCCTGCACGCCGAGTGGATCAAGATTCGTACGATGCGGTCGACGTTGTACGTGATCCTGGGCACCCTGGCGTTCTGCCTCGGACTCGCCGCGTTGAACGGTTCGTCCGCCGGCAGCGAGTTCGCGGACCTGAGCCCCGCGGACCAGGCGTCGTTCGACCCGCTGGCCACCAGTCTGCGCGGCTACCTGCTCGCGCAGATCGCGCTCGGTCTGCTGGGCGGTCTGGTCATCACCTCTGAGTACGGCGCGCGAACGATCGGCCCCACTCTGATCGGGGTTCC
Organism: Streptomyces tauricus; assembly: GCF_014650955.1. Taxonomy (GTDB): domain Bacteria; phylum Actinomycetota; class Actinomycetes; order Streptomycetales; family Streptomycetaceae; genus Streptomyces; species Streptomyces tauricus. The sequence continues at coordinate 13,047 of NZ_BMVY01000058.1, read as the reverse complement.
GCAACGGGCACGGGTGCTGGCATCCAAAGCCGTGGTGCTGGTGGGCGTGGCACTCCCGGTCGGGATCGCGGTGTCGCTGGCCGGGTTTGTGGTCGGGCAGGCGTCGCTGTCCGGGGCGGGCGCTCCGCACCTGGCGCTCTCCGACGGCGTGGCGTGGCGCGGCATCTTCGGTGGTGGCTTGTACCTGGCACTGGCCGGGCTCTTCGGACTGGCTCTGGGAACGGTGATCCGCTCCACGACGGCCACGGTGACCACACTGTTCGGGGTGATGCTGATTGTTCAGGCATTCGCCCCGGCCCTGCCCGGAGAACTGGGCGACTGGGTGTCGAAGTACTGGCCGCCGATCGCGGGCGGACAGATCATTACCAGCTATCAGGACCCCGCCCTGCTGAGTCCCTGGGCAGGGGTGGGCGTCATGGTGGGGTCCGTGGCGGTTCTGATGGTGGCGGCATTCACTGTCTTCCGCAAGCGTGACGCGTAGCGGGGCGGGACAGTGAAGACAGAAGATCATCGGTCGAGGACAGGTGCCATGGCGACGACACAACGACTGCTGCTGGTCGAGGACGAGCCCACGCTGTGTGAGCTGCTGTCCGCCAGCTTGCGGCTGGCCGGCTTCGAGGTGACCGCGGTCCAGACGGGCGGCCAGGCCCTGGAAGCGGTCCGCGACGACCGACCCGATCTGATCGTCCTCGATGTGATGCTGCCCGACCTCGACGGTTTCGAGGTGGCACGTCGTCTGCGTGAGGACCCTTACCGTCTGGGAATCGGGCAGCCGCCGATCCTCTTTCTGACCGCCCGGGACGCGACGGAGGACCGCATCAGCGGTCTGCGGGCAGGCGGGGACGACTACGTCACCAAGCCCTTCAACCTTGAGGAACTCATCCTGCGCATCCAGGCCGTGCTGCGCCGAACCAGCGGCCGTCGGCCCGATGGGCTCCTGGTGGTCGACGACCTGCAACTCGATCCCGACAGCCACCAGGTGACCCGCAGCGGCCGGCCGGTGCAACTGTCTCCGACCGAGTTCAGTCTGCTGCGCGTGCTGATGGAAAACGCCGGCCAGGTCCTGTCCAGGCATCAGCTTCTCGACCAGGTCTGGCACTACGACTTCGACGGTGACGACTCCATCGTCGCGTCCTACATCAGCTACCTGCGCCGCAAGATCGACATCGCGGAACCGAAGCTGATCCACACGGTGCGGGGAACCGGCTACGTGCTGCGCAGGTCCCGCGCGTGAGTACCGCCTCCCCGCGCCGGCCGATCAGCCAGATGTCGCTGCGCGGGCGGGTCGTGGCCATCACGCTGTTGCTCGTCGTCACCGCCCTGCTGGCCAGCAACGCCGTACTCGTCACCCTGCTGCAGCGGCAACTGGTGCACCAACTGGAAGACCGGCTGCGCGCCGCTGCCGCGACGGCGGCGCGGCTGTCGAACCTGGAAGACGTGCCCGGTGAGACGGCACCGGAGCTACGCGAGGCAGTGGAGCGCGACCTGACGGGCGACGTCTATGTCGCCTACCTCGATTCCGAGGGGCAACTGCGGCGTACGCTGCGTCCGGCTACGCACAGCACCCCACGTCTTCCCGTCCTCGACACAGCGGCGGTCACCGTCCACGAACAGCGCCCCTTCCAGGTGGCGGCCCAGGGCGACGGCGAAGAGTGGCTTGTCATCGCTACTCCTTTGACCCCGACTCAGGACAGTGAGGCGGGCAAGGGCGGCAGCGTCGTCGTGGCCGGTTCCCTGGCTCCGGTCCATACGACGATCCGGCACCTGGGCGTGTGGATGCTGGTGATCGACGCGGTGGTGCTCATCGGGTTGGGCGTCGTCGCCTGGTTCGCGGTGCGGGCCGGCTTGCGGCCGCTGCGGCGCGTGGAGAAGACGGCGGCTGCCATCGCTGGCGGGGACCTGTCCAGCCGGGTTCCGCAGCCGGCCTCCCCGCGCACGGAACTGGGCCGGTTGTCCGCCGCCCTCAACGGCATGCTGGACCGCATCGAAGCCGGCGACGCCGCCCGCGCGGCCACCAACGCGCGCATGCGTACCTTCATCGCGGACGCCAGCCACGAACTGCGCACCCCGCTGTTCGGCATCAAGGGCTTCACCGAGCTGTACCGGATGGGCGGCATGCCCCAGCGTACGGACGTCGATGCCGCCATGAGCCGTATCGAACGTGAAGCAGCCCGCCTGGTCCGCATCGTCGAGGAACTGCTGCTGCTCGCCCGGCTCGACGAAGACGCCTCCGCCGATGCGCATCTGACCCTTCGCCTGACTCCCATGGACCTGCGCACCCTGGCCGCCGACGCCCTGCACGACCTGCGGGCCATGGCACCCGACCGTCCCGTCACCCTGACCGGCCCGGGCGGCGGCCCGCCCGGTGGCGCCCCGGTTCTGGGCGACGAGTCACGCCTGCGACAGGTCACTTCCAACCTCGTCGGCAACGCCATCGCCCACACCCCGCCCGGCACGCCGGTACGCATCGGCGTCGGCACTCTGCAGGACCGGGCCGTCCTCGAACTCAGCGATGAGGGACCAGGGATGACAGCCGAACAGGTCACCCACGTCTTCGACCGCTTCTACCGTGCCGACACCGCCCGCGGCCGCACACAGACCGGCGGTGCCGGGCTCGGCCTGTCCATCGTCCGCTCCCTGGTGACCGCTCACCAAGGCCGTGTCGAGGTGTGCTCTCAGCCTGGGGAGGGCACCACGTTCCGCGTCCTGCTGCCGTTGTATTCCGACAGCTCCGTCGGCCATTCCTGAGATCGCCCGAGCCCGTCGGTCCGCTGTCGCGGACAGCGGGGTGGTAACCGACACACCGAGCACTTTCAAAAGAACCGATGGCGTGCTCCGCCAGGGTGCCGCCGTCCTGTTCTGCGCGGCTTCCTGCCGTTCATCGCAGGAGGACTACCGGCGGGATATCACACCCCCGGCCGGGCCCTGCTTGTTTTTGAGTACAAGGGATCGTCGATGCGGCCGACGACGCAAATACGGCCGGCCCGGCAGGGTGAATGACGTTCCCGATATCCAGATATGGAGATGTCTTTCATGGCGACTTTCTTGCATCGGGTGGGCCGCTGGGCCTTCCGAAGGCGCCGCACCGTGGTGCTGGCCTGGGTGGCCGTACTGGCTGCTGTATTTCTCGGGGCCTCCAGCGCATCCGAGGCGTCGGAGGACTCCTCCTCCCTGCCCGGCATCGAGTCCCAGCAGGCATTCGACCTGATCAACGAGCGGTTCCCGGGCGCCGAAGCGGACGGTGCGGAGGCCCGCATCGTGTTCGTCGCGGAGCACGGCCGGCAGATCACCTCCGCCGCCGGCCGGTCGGCCATCGGTGAACTCGTCACAGCGGTGGCCGACGGGCCGCAGGTCGCCGACGCGGCCAGCCCCTTCGACACGAACGCGGTCAGCAAGGACAAGTCGACCGCGTACGCCACCGTCACCTACAAGGTCGCCGGCGACGATCTCACCGACGCCAGCAAGACGGACCTGACCAAGGCGGTCGAGCAGGCCCGGGACGCGGGCCTGACCGTCGAGGTCGGCGGCTCCGCGCTGGAGACCGAAGCCGCGCAGGGCTTGGGTGAGGTACTCGGCGTTCTCGTCGCCGCAGTGGTTCTGCTGATCACCTTCGGCTCACTCGCCGCCGCCGGCCTCCCCCTGCTCACCGCCATCCTCGGCGTCAGCATCAGCCTGGCCGGAATCACCGCTGTGAGCAGTGCCTTCGGATTCTCCTCGACGGTCGGTGAACTGGCGATGATGCTCGGCCTCGCCGTCGGCATCGACTACTCCCTGTTCGTGGTCTCGCGCTACCGGGAGGAGCGGGCCAAGGGACACCAGGCGCAGGAGGCGACGGCCCTGGCCGTGGGTACGGCCGGAAGCGCGGTCGTCTTCGCCGGACTCACCGTCGTCATCGCTTTGCTGGGTCTGTCCGTCATCGGCGTCCCGATGCTCAGCAAGATGGGCATCGGCTCGGCAGGCGCCGTCATGGTCGGAGTCCTGATCGCCCTGACCGCGGTGCCGGCACTCCTGGGCTTCTGGCCGAACGCGGTGCTCTCACGCCGTGACCGCAAGGGCGGACGCCGCTCCCGCACCAAGATCCTCAGCCTCGTCGGCAGGACCAGGACGGCCGGTACCACCACGAAGGCCCCCCGGGGCGTTCGCTGGGCGCAGTTCGTGGTGCGCCGCCCGCTACCCGTCCTGCTCCTGTCGGTGATCGGCCTCGGAGCGCTCGCGGTGCCGTCGCTGGACCTGCGGATGGGCATGCCCGGCGATGAGGCCAAGTCGACCGCGACCACCGAGCGCCGCGCCTACGACGCGCTCGCCGAGGGCTTCGGCCCGGGCTTCAACGGCCCGCTGACCGTGGTGGTCGACGTCAAGGAGGCCAAGGACCCGCAGGCGGCCGTGACAGCGGTCTCCAACAAGCTCACCGGCACCAAGGGAGTCGTCTCCGTCTCCCCGGCACGGTTCAACGAGGCCAAAGACACAGCGGTGATCGCCGCCGTCCCCTCAACCGCACCCACCAGCCGGCAGACGCAGGACCTGGTGCACACCATCCGCGGCGAGCGCGGTGCGGTGGAGTCCTCCACCGGCGCCGACTTCAAGGTCACCGGCACCACCGCCCTGAACATCGACGTGGGCCAGAAGATGCAGGACGCCCTCATTCCCTATCTCGCGGTCGTCGTCGGCCTCGCCTTCCTCCTCCTGGCCCTGGTCTTCCGTTCGATCCTGGTGCCGCTCAAAGCCGCGCTCGGTTTCCTGCTGTCCGTCGGCGCTGCCCTCGGCGCGATCGTCACGGTCTTCCAACAGGGCCACGGAGCAGGCCTCTTCGGCGTCGACGAAACCGGCCCGATCATGAGCACCATGCCCATCTTCCTGGTGGGTATCGTCTTCGGCCTCGCCATGGACTACCAGGTCTTCCTCGTCTCCCGGATCCGGGAGGCACACATCCACGGAGAAGGGCCCGGCCAGGCCATCGTCACCGGATTCCGGCACAGCGCCCAGGTCGTGGGGGCAGCAGCACTGATCATGATGGCGGTGTTCGGCGGGTTCATGACGGGCGGTGAATCCCTGGTCAAGATGGTCGGTTTCGGACTGGCCAGTGCCGTCTTCTTCGACGCCTTCGTCGTCCGTATGGCCTTTGTGCCCGCGGTCCTGGCGCTCCTCGGCAACCGGGCATGGTGGCTGCCGCACTGGCTGGACCGGCTGATGCCCCGCGTCGACGTCGAGGGCGAAGCACTCACCCAGCAGGTCGCCGCGCCGAAGGATCTGCCCGCCGACGATCCACGGGCCTCCGTGACGGTCTGACGCACGTACCGACCGGGCCGCTCCACCCCAGTCCCGGAGCGGCCCGGACCTGCCTCCACTCCGTCCACTTCCTCACCCCACGGTCACGGCACTGCTCGGAGAAACCATGGTCACCCGCCTGCGACGCCGCGTCGACCGCCATCCCCGCCTGGTCGAAGCGGCCTTCCTCCTGCTGGTCTACGCGGCCACCAGTAACCAGTACCGCCGGGCCGGCGACGACACCCTGTGGTGGCCGGGCTTCGCCCTCGCGGCAGTCACCTGTACGAGCCTGCTGGCGCGCCGCCGACACCCCGGCGCCGTTGTCGTCCTCACCACCCTCGGCACCACCGCCGCAGGTGCCCAGGGCAGCACCTTCGGACCCCTTCTGCTGCTCCCGGTCATCGTCGCCCTGTACGAACTGACTCTCCAGGTCTCTCAGCAAGCCATCCGTCTCTACGGTCTCCTGGTTGCCGTCATCCTCGTGCCCACTGCCCTGCGCTGGGATGCGGAGGACGAGCCCTGGGCGAACGAGGCGGTGAGCCTGGCGTTCTGGATCCTGCTGCCCATCCTGCACGGACTGGCCGTGCGAGCGCGCCGCGCGTACATGGACACCGTCCGCACACGCGCCGAGGACGCCGAACGCACCCGCCATGAGGAGGCACAACGCCGCGTCATCGAAGAACGCGTCCGTATCGCCCGGGAACTGCACGACGTGGTGGCCCACCACATGGCCCTCGCCAACGCCCAGGCCAACACAGCCGCCCACCTGTTGTCCACCCGTCCCGCGCAGACCGGCCGCATCCTCACCGAACTCACCGGCACGACCACGGCAGCGCTGCGCGAACTTGAGGCAACCGTGGGCCTGTTGCGCCAGCCCGAGACCGCCGAGGAATCGCTGAACCCCGCACCTGGACTCGACCGGCTCCCCGACCTGGTCGCCGCCTTCGCCGCCGCCGCACTGCACATCACGATCACTGTCGAAGGCCCCGTGAAGCCCCTGTCGGCCGGGGTGGACCTGACCGCCTTCCGGATCGTGCAGGAAGCGCTCACCAACGTTGCCAAACACGCCGCGGTGAACACGGCACATGTCCACCTCGCCTACGGCCAGGCACAGTTGACGATCACCGTGAGCAACGACAGCAGTCCGATCACGCCCCCGCGGGCGCCCGGCGGAGGCTTCGGCCTCCTCAGCATGCGAGAACGCGCTCAGTCCGCCGGGGGCAGCCTTCGTGCGGGGCGCCGCCCGGAAGGCGGCTTCGCCGTCACAGCCGAACTTCCCATCAGCACCTGAGCAGAGAGTACGTTCCATGCCGATCCGCGTACTGATTGCCGACGACCAGGCCCTGCTGCGAGCAACCTTCCGGGTGCTGATCGACTCCTGTGACGATATGGAGGTCGTCGCCGAGGCCGCCGACGGCCAGCAGGCCATCACGCTGGCCGGCCTCCACCGCCCGGACGTCGTTCTGATGGACATCCGCATGCCCGGCACCGACGGACTGGCCGCGACCGCCGCCATCTGCGACCAGAGGGAGTTGCAGGACACCCGCGTCCTCATCCTCACCACGTTCCAGACCGACGAGCATGTCGCCCAGGCCCTGCACCTGGGTGCGAGCGGCTTCCTCGGCAAAAGCACCACTGCCGACGCCTTCCTCGACGGCATCCGCACGGTCGCCGCCGGTGACGCCCTGCTGTCACCCGTAGCCACCCGCTCACTGATCAGCCGCTTCCTCGCCCTGCCCATGACCGGCTCCGTCGCCGCTGCCCCCGAACGATTCAGCAGCCTTACTCCGCGAGAGCGCGAGGTGCTGGCCGTGGTCGCTGAGGGCAAATCCAACGACGAGATCGCCGACGCACTCTTCCTCAGCCCCCTGACCGTCCGCACCCATGTCCAGCGGGCCAAAACCAAGACGGGCGCCCGCGATCGTGCGCAACTCGTCGCCTTCGCCTACCAGTCCGGCCTGATGCAACCGCCGCGGTGACAGACGAGGCGACCGGTGCCTTTCACCGACCCCCCAGCGACGCCGCCAAGTCGCCCAAGACCTCGCCCTGTCCGCCACCGCCCCTGCACGCCGCAACAGGGCTGCCATGCCTTGTCCGGACTGCCGCTCTCACAGGCCCAGGCATGCCCTGTCTCTGACCGATCAAGCCCACCCAGAAGAGGGGACACAAGGCATCGTGACTCACCTACGCGTCGTCCTGACCGGAATCCTCCTGTCCGTCGTAGTCCTGACCGCCGCCGTCACCGAGACCCGTCAGGACAGCGACACCGCTGGGGACAGCAACCTGCAAGGCCCCTATGTCGCCCTCGGTGACTCCTACACCTCCGGTCCACGCATACCAGCGCAGAGCGGCAAACCCGCTGGCTGTGACCGCTCCGACCACAACTACCCGGCACTGCTCGCCGCCCAGCTCAAGCTCGAACCGGGCATGTTCCGCGACATGAGCTGCAGCGGCGCGACGACAGCGGACTTCACCTCGCCTCAGTCCACCGACGACGGCCGCAACCCCGCACAGCTCTCCGCCCTGTCCCGCCGGACCCGGCTCGTCACCGTCGGCATCGGAGGCAACGACATCGGCTTCGGCAGCATGCTGACCCGCTGCCTCACCATGGGAGCGGCGTACAAGCTCATCACGCGCATCAAGGACGTCTCGGTCGACGCTCCCTGCCGAGAGCGCTACGTCGAGGACGGCACCGACAGTACGCAGCAGCGGATGACAGCGCTGAGAACAGTACTGTCCGACCTGATGCGAGAGATCAGGCGGCGTGCGCCCAGGGCGCACCTCTACATCGTCGGCTACCCCGCGATCCTGCCGCCCGGCGGCACGGGATGCCGACGCGCCCTTCCCCTCGCTCCCGGCGATATCGCCTACCTGCGGGAGACGGAGGACCAGCTCAACAAGGTCCTGCGGCAACAGGCGCGAACAGCCGGCGCCACTTATGTGGACACCGAAACCGAATCCCGGGAGCACAGCGTCTGCTCAGCCCAGGACACACGATGGATCGAGCCCTTGATCCCCAGTAGCCCTGCCGCACCGGTACACCCCAACGCTCGCGGACAACGCGGAATGACACAGATTATCCTGCGCGCCATGAGGGCAACACAGTGAGCTTGGCTGGATCACGTACTGGGAGCCGCAGCGGTCATCGTCATGTCCGAGACCTACGCCCGCGCTCACGGCCACACCCCCGCTCGCCCGCATCCTGGCCACCGCCGAGACCGAGGGCCCAGTGCCAGTCACTGCCACCCGGACCGTCCTGAGCCGGGCCAGCCTGGCCCTGGCCGACGTCGGCGCCGTCGCCGGCAACGAACCCTTTGCCGCCCAGATCCTGGCCTACTGCACCGAACTCGGGCTGGAGCCCGAGCGCATGAACCCGCACGGCGGCTCGATCGCGTTGGGCGAACCCTACGCGCGGGCCGGCGCCCGACTGACCACCACCGCCCTGTCCAACCTGTGCCACGACGACCTCACCACCGCCCTGATCAGCGTCGTCGCCGCGGGAGGCCAGGGCATGGCCATCCTCCTGGAACGCATCTCATAGCCCACCAGCGACACCGAGCCCGCAGATCCGCGCTCTCTGGATGGAAAGCACCGACATCGGATCGCATGGAGCGAAACACCGAACGGCAGCCGGACCTGTCACGGACAAGCGCGACCCACTCCTCCAGATCATGCGCGCAGTAGGCCACCGTCCCCTTGCGCTGACGTTCTTGGCAGGGTGCGTTCTGATCTGGCCCGCTCCCCCGCAAGGGCTCGGCCGGTTAGGAGGTTTCGGCCGCCGGAATGCCCAAACCCAGCTCTCCGAGGGTTCCCGTGAATGCGTCTGTGCCGACCGCCGTCTTCGCGGCATCCGCGGTCCTACTCTGTTCCTCACGGCCTGTGCCAGTCGTTGCGGGACATGACGTTGGTGACACAGGCCGATGTCGGTGAAACCAAGATGCTTCGACGGGCGTCGGTCGGGTAGCGTACGGGCCATGTCGAGTCCTGAGTCGGACAAGGTGGGGGCTTTCGGTCACGCCGTCAGCCCCCTGAACCACTGAGCTCGTAGCAATGTCGTCACGCCGCATTCTGCGGCTGGGCGAGTATGCCTTGGGGCTGACCGCGGTGACGAGATGACCCTCTCGTGCTTGTCCTCACCTCGGAGCCACTCGATGCCTCTCCCGCTGTACCTGCTTGCCATGGCGGTTTTCGCCATGGGCACCTCGGAATTCATGCTCGCCGGCCTCTTGCCGGACATCTCCTCAGAACTCGATGTCACCGTCGGGACAGCCGGCACGCTCACCTCGGCCTTCGCGGTCGGCATGATCGTCGGTGCCCCTCTTGTGGCCGCGCTTGCCCGTAACTGGCCCAGGCGCTCCAGCCTTCTCGGGTTCATCCTCACCTTCGCGGCAGCTCATGCCGTGGGCGCCATGACCACCAGCTTCCCGGTCCTGTTCGCCACCCGGGTCGTCGCCGCGCTCGCGAACGCGGGGTTCCTCGCCGTCGCTCTGACGGCTGCGGCCACGCTGGTCTCACCCGACAGGAAGGGACGTGCGCTGGCTGTGCTGCTGTCAGGCACAACGGTGGCCACGATCGCCGGTGTCCCTGGTGGTTCGGTGCTCGGCACGCTGCTCGGCTGGCGGGCCACATTCTGGGCTGTCGCCGCTCTCTGCCTGCCGGCAGCTCTCGGCGTCCTGAAGGGAATCCCCGCAGGACGGGATGACGATGAGGCGACCGGCAGGCCGGCGTTGCGCGCGGAACTCGCCCAGCTCACACGAATGCGGTTGATTCTGGTGATGCTGCTTGGCGCGCTGGTGAATGCGGCAACCTTCGCAAGTCTCACCTTCCTGGCCCCTGTGGTGACCGACAGCGCCGGGCTGGGCGAGTTGTGGATCTCTGTCGCTCTGGTGCTCTTCGGTGCCGGTTCCTTCGTGGGTGTCACCGTCGCCGGCCGGCTGTCCGACCGGCATTCCGGTCCCGTCATCGTGGTCGGCGGTCCGTTGCTGCTCATCGGCTGGCCGGCCCTGGCGATGCTGGCAGGCGAGCCGGTCGCCCTGTTCATCCTCGTGTTCGTGCAGGGCGCATTGTCGTTCGCGCTGGGCAGCACGCTCATTACGCGGGTCCTCTACGAGGCTGCGGGAGCCCCCACCATGGCCGGCTCGTATGCGACCGCGGCGCTCAACGTGGGCGCCGCCCTCGGCCCCGTCATCGCTGCGTCCACTCTCAGCACCGCAGCCGGGGACCTCGGGCCGTTCTGGGTAAGCGGGCTCCTCGTCGCGGTCGCGTTGCTCATCGCGCTCCCCCTCCTCGCCGCCATCACGGCCGACCCGAGCACCGAGGTGCTCCGGTGACACCTGCGAACGCTCCCTTGAACATCGGGGGACGCCGAAGGCTTGTGGAGCGCTGCAACACCCTTCCGATCGCACACGTCGCCACCGAGGCCGGTGTCTCCCGCGCCCGCCTGTCCAAGGGGAAGGTTCACCAACCGCACGACGGTGACGAGTAGTACGGTCGCGAGCCAGCCCAGAGCCCTGGAATCGTGCAGGCTGTAGCCGGACAGCAGCCAGCGGCCATGCGGCTGGCTGCGTTCGGCGCGGGTGATGCCGGCGCGGTCATGGGTCTCGAACAAGTAGTCCGCAGCGCACACTTTGAGACGGGGTCAGGGCGCTTCACCCAGGCCCCGTCGGCGTGTTTGTAGAGGCGACAGCCTCCCGAGTGTGGGTGCCCTGCCCGCCCGGGTGCACCGAAACCGCAGTCACAGCCGTTTCGGCTGGCGGTCTTCGCTTCGGCGACTGCGGTCGAAGGGGGCCGACTGCGAAAGCTACCGCGCCCCTGGCCGCGATTCGCGCCACGGGCCGTGGATGCCGGCGTCGACTCGGTCGCGGCCTGCCGTGTCGGCGTGTGTCAGGTGCACCCCGCGCCATGTATGACGATGCTCAGCGCTGAGCGTGCCGACAGGGCGGCCGGCGTTTCGTCCACGGGACATTGCCCGACCGATGTTTCGCTTACTGTGCAGCACGCCGGTCCGTTCCGGAGGAAGCATGGACCTCATGCCGACGGCATCAACGGCGGCCCTTCGGTTGGCGATTCGGATCCTGTTGCCAGTTGAGGGCGCCCCGCTCGGCTGGTGGCCCAGACCCTGCTACCGGTCGAGTTCCGGTTTCTTCACGACGGCATGAGGACATGCCTCCTGGTTCGTGATGCCGTTGGCACGAGCTCCTCGGTGAGGCGGTACGGAGCACCAAGACCGAGTCTCGGCCGCCTGAGCGTCTCGGAAGAACCATGTGGCCGCTCAGCTCAGTTGATCTGCCGACTCCTCGCCTGTCATGTGTGCAGGGTGCGAGAGGGCAGGACCCCGTACGCGGCACGGTAGGCGGCGGCGAAACGGCTGGGCTGATGGAAACCCCAGCGGGCCGCGATGCCGGTCACCGTGACACCGGTGCCGGGGTCGGCCGCACGCAGTTCCCGGTGCGCGTGGCCCAGTCGAACCCAGCGCAGGTGGGCGGTGGGTGTGGTGTCGAGGTGACGGCGGAAGGCGTACTGCAGAGCACGAATGGTCACATGGGCCGCGGCGGCGATGTCGGCGACGGTGATGGGCTCTTCGGCGTGGTCGTCGATATAGGCGAGGGCTCGGCGCAGGGTGAGGGAATGGGCGTCGTTGCGGTCCTGCGCCGCCGCGTCGGTACGGGCCGAGTGGGGGAACGCCGCCAGGACACTCGCGGCCAGCATCTGCGAGGCGGCCGAGACGATCAGCGGCTCCTCGCGCAGGACCGGGTCACAGAGCACCTGGTCGCGCAGATGGGCGATCAGGAGCTTCAACTGGTTTGCGGCGGAGGGAGAATGCGGTCGATGGCCGGTCAGCCGCACCGGCGCGCCCGACGGTTCGGCATCGGCGACCTGGTTCAACAGGTGGGTGTCCATCATCGTGACGTTGTAGCGGGCGCTGCGCACGCGGCCCGAGTACGGCTGTTCCGGCGGTGCGAGCACCGCGATGTCACCTGGGCCGTAGGTGTCCTTGACACCATGGAACGTGTTGTCCGCGATCGCGCCTTCGTGCACTGCGCATATGGTGAGTTTGCCGAGCGGCGCCACCGCGTAGCTCATCTCGTAGTTGAAGTCGAGTTCGTCCACGGTGACCGACGGCATGGCGTCGCGGCACATACGGGTCCTGATGCCGTCGGCGCCGCTGTGGCCTATGCGCAGACGGGCGTAGGCCCGGCTGAGGAAGTCCTCCGTCAGGCTCAAGTCGTCGCTGTCGAACACCAGTGAGTTCATCGTTGCCCCTGTCCAGCCGGAAACCGCAGCCACAACAGCTCAGCACCACATGACAGATGGAGAGTATTCGCCAAACGAACGCCGAACAATTGCCCTTAACTGGTTGCTCTCTCCGGCCGTGCGATCGACGGGGTTCGAACAGGAGTCTGGTTCGGGTGAGTTGTTCGGTGTGGGGGCATGGAAGAAGGGCCTCTTGGTAGCTCGCGGATGTCGAGCCCAGCGAGAAGCAAGAAGCCCTGTTGTTGAAGTGTCGCGTAGTCGTGGTTGCCGAGTTAAGTTCGTCCACTCGTGGGTGTGACCGTCTCGCGCACAGGTTCGGGAACGCGGTCGGCCGGCCGGATCGCCGGCCCCGGTACGGCTCGGACATGAGCGATTCCGAGTGGGTCCTGGTGCGGGATCTACTGTCGGTTCCGGGCTGGCCGGCGGGCCGAGGCCGGTGTCCGGAGGGCTACTGCCACCGGCAGATGATCGACCAATGCCACGAAGTTAAGGGCCCATTGACGATGTCAAGGCGGTCGCGAGATGTGG
>NZ_BMVY01000057.1 GCF_014650955.1 Streptomyces tauricus | reverse complement strand
GGTGTCAGTCACTTGATGTCTCTTCCATGATCATCAATTACACCGGTGAGCGTACAGACCCGACACTGGCCGGTCAGAATCCGGCGTCGGCAGGACGCTGATGTCCGCACGACGCCGGGTTGCCGCTGTTGTCGAAGACCTCGGCGTCACTGCCCGAATTCACCCACACCGTGATGCCCTGATCATGAACGACGACGTTGAACGGCGACTCTTCGGGCCCAGTCTCGGTCACGACGGTGAACACCTCGCCCGGACGCATCCAGTGATCAGTTCCCCAAGGCTCCACCCACAGGCAGAGCAGGTTGTCTGTCTCGTTGCTCACGCTCGTCTTCGACACGCAGGCACTCTAACGAGCACCGCCGACGGCCTGAGACGCCTGCCGACAACCGGAAGCCTGGGGAATTACGTGAACTTCTGCCTGGGGAATTACGCGATCGTCCACACCGACGAAGTGATCGACTACACGGCGGTCGACTTCACCGAGGCGGTCCGCGACATCGACGTCGTACTCGACACGATCGGCGGCGACACCGTCGAGCGATCGCTCGACGTGCTGCGCCCGGGCGGTCACGTGGTGACGGCCGTCGCCGAAGAGGACAAGGACCTCGTCGCCCGTTACGAGGCGGCCGGCATGCGCCTCATATGCCTCGCAGTCGACCCCGATCCGGTCGCCCTGCGAGAGCTCGTCGCCCTCGTCGAACAAGGCAGGCTGCGGGTCCACGTTCAGGAGACGTTCCCCTTCGAACGCGTCGCCGACGCCCACCGGCTGCTCGACGGTGGTCACCTCCGGGGCAAGCTCGTCCTCACCCTCTGATGCCCTCCGGTCCTCCCGCGGGTCCTCATGTCACCGGTCCCGCGGCCGGTGGGGCGGGGTCGTAGGCGGCCTCGTGGACGATGTCGCGCAGGGACAGGGCGGCCCGGAGCAGGTCCTGGTGGGTCGTGTAGAGGGCGTTGACGCCGAAGCGTACGAGGTCGGGGGCGCGCATGTCCGCGATCACTCCGCGCTGGGCCAGCGCGACCGTCAGCCCGTGGGCGTGGGGGTGGCGCAGGGTGACCTGGCTGCCGCGGCGGTCGGGGTCGGCCGGGGTGACCGTGGTGAAGCCCTCGGGGGCCAGGAGTTCGTGGGTGCAGCGCAGGAAGAACTCCGTCAGCGACAGGCTCTTGGCGCGGACCTGGGTCAGGTCGACGCCGTCGAAGGCCGTGAGGGCCGCTTCGAGGGCGAGCAGGGACAGGATCGGCGGGGTGCCGATGCGGGCGCGGGCGATGCCCGGGGCAGGCTCGTAGTCCCCGCCCATGCCGAACGGGTCGGCGTGGCCGGTCCAGCCGGGCAGCGGCGTCTCCAGTGACGCGTGGTGGCGGCGCGCCACGTACAGGAAGGCGGGGGCGCCGGGCCCGCCGGAGAGGAACTTGTAGCCGCAGCCGACGGCCAGGTCCACGCCGAGGGCGTCGACGTCGAGCGGCAGGGCTCCGGCCGCGTGGCACAGGTCCCACAGCGCGAGGGCGCCGGCTTCGTGGGCGGCCCTCGTCAGCGCCCGCATGTCGTACAGCTCGCCGGTGCGGAAGTCGACGGGCGAGTAGCTGACCACGGCGACCCGGTGGCCCTCGGCCGCAAGGAAGTCCGCCAGGGCGGCCGGGGGCACCTGGCGCACTTCGAGGTCGCGGCGGCGGGCGACCGCGTCCGCCAGGTAGCGGTCGGTCGGGAAGTGGCCGGGGTCGGTGACCAGCAGGGGGCGGCCGGGGCGGAGCGCGACGGCGGCGTCGAGCGCGGTGAACAGCTGCACGCTCGTGGAGTCCCCCGCGACCGTCTGCCCGGGCGCGGCCCCGATGAGCGCGCCGATGGCGTCGCCCACACGCAGGGGCGCCTGCCACCAGCCGTTGGCGTTCCAGGAGCCGATCAGGTCGGTTCCCCACTGGCGCGTCACGGCGTCGGAGAGGACCGGGGGCACGGCGGCGGGCAGGGGGCCCAGTGAGTTGCCGTCCAGGTAGACGACGCCGGGCGGCAGCAGGAAACGTTCGCGGAGGGACGCAAGGGGGTCGTCGGCGTCCAGTCGTGCGGCCCGCTCGCGCAGCTCGGCCGGTGCCGGGGGTGCGGTGGTCATCGGTGTGCGGCCTCCTCCGCCGCCTGGTCGGACGCGCGCGGAGTGAACGCCGCCGACATCTCGCGCAGGGTGTCCGCGACGGCGCGGGCGCCCGGTGCTCCCGGTTCGATGAGGGTGTAGTGGCCGGTGCCTGGCAGGACGACCGTTCTGAGGTCGTGGTGGACGGCCGCGTAGTCGCTGAACTGCGTGAGCGGGACTTCCTCGTCGACGGCTCCGTGGAGCAGCACGGTGGGGACTCCGGTCGTGCCCGCGTCGCGCAGCAGGGTCAGGGGGTCGACCTCGGGCAGCCGTTCGTCGAAGACGGCCTCGCCGCCCAGGAGTTGCAGGGCGGCGCCGTTGCTGAGGTCGTCGCGCCGGGTGGCGGTGAGGTCGGTGATCGGTGCGAGGGCGAGCACGCTCGTCGGCAGGGTGCGCGTGTGCCAGCGCGAGCCGGCGGGCAGCAGTCCGCGGGCGGCGCACCACAGGGCCAGGTGGCCGCCGGAGCAGTGGCCCGCCAGGACGTAGGGCCGCCCCTGGGGCAGGGTGTCCACGATCCGGGCGACGTCGACGAAGGTCTCGGGGTGGCCGCCCGCGCCCCCGGAGCGGCGGAAGCCGGGGAGCAGGACGTGGAAGCCCTGCCCGGCGAGGTAGGCCGCGAAAGGTGTCAGGTGCATCCGGTCGTAGCGCCAGTAGCCGCCGTGCAGCAGGATGACCAGCGGGGCGTCGGGATCGTCGGCCGGCCAGGCGTCGTAGGACTGGTGGGGGTGGTCCCCGTAGCGGCCGTGCACCGGAGCCAGCACCGGCTTGAGGCTCAGGACCCGCTTCTCCTCCTCGGCCGCGAAGGCCGAGATGGTCCTAGACGTCACCGCGCACCTCCCACAGCTCCGGGAAGACCGGGCGGGCCGCGCGCTTCTCCAGCCAGGCGAGCCCCGCGGAGCCGGCGCTGCCGGGCTTGGACCCCATCGCGCGGCGCACCACGAGGACGTGCTCGAAGCGCCATCGGGTGACCAGTTCGGCGATGTCGGTGAGCAGTTCGCCCAGTGCGAGGTGGGGGTGGTGCTGCGGGCCGCCGTAGATCCGCCGCCACACCTCCACCACCCCGGGATCGGAGGCGTAGGGGGCGGTGACGTCCCGCTCCAGGACGCTCCGCGGCACGGGCAGGCCCTGCCGGTCGAGGAAGGCGAGCACCTCGTCGTACAGGGACGTCTCGCGGTACGTCTCTCCCAGCGCCTCGTGCACGGCCGGGTCGCCCCGGTGGGCGCGCAGCATCCCGGTGGACTTGTCGCCGAGGAGGAACTCCATGTGCCGGTACATCGCCGACTGGAAGCCCGAGGCCTGGCCGAACGCGGCCCGGAAGCCGTTGAACTGGGCGGGGGTCAGCGCGGAGATGGGCGCCCAGGCGCCGTTGAGCGCGGTCAGCGCCCGGCGGCTGCGCACCAGCGCGTCGGTGGCCGCGTGCAGGTCGTCCTTGGCGAGGGCCACCCGCGCCGTGCGCCACTCGTGCACGATCAGGGTGAACCACAGTTCCATCACCTGGGTGGTGACGAGGAAACCCATCTCGTCCGGGGCCTCGGTCAGCGGGTGCTGCAGCGAGTTGAGGACGGACGCGTGGACGTACGCGTCGTAGGGGCTGACGCCCTCGAAGGGCCGGGTCAGGGAGTCGTCCGCCGCGGGCTCGGCGAGTGCGGACGTGCTGTTGTTCATCGCATCTCCTAGTGGTGCGGCCGACGGACGGCCAGGAAGGTGGCACCTCCGAAGGCGGTGTCAGACGCCGAGGTGGGCGCCTCCTGAAGCGTCGATCCACTGGCCGGTCATCCAGCGGGCGTCGTCGCTCGCCACGAAGGAGACGACGTCGGCGATGTCCGCCGGGTCGCCGAGCCGGCCGAACGTGGAGGCCTCGGAGTAGCGGCGCCGGATCTCCGGAACGCTGAGGGTGGGGTTGATCTCCGTCTCGGTGTAGCCGGGCGCGACGGCGTTGACCGTGATGTGCCGGGGGCCCAGCTCCTGGGCCAGGGAGAGGGTGAGGTAGTCGAGGGCGGCCTTGGTCATGGTGTACGAGACGATCGCCGGGAAGGCGACGCGCGTGGCCACGGAGGAGATGTTCACGATCCGCCCGCCGTCGCGCAGCCGGTCCAGGCCGCGCTGGATGATGAAGAACGGCGCCTTGGTGTTGATCGCGAAGACCCGGTCGTAGTCGGCCTCGGTCACGGCGGCGAGGGGGCGCGGGACGGTGATGCCCGCGTTGTTGACGAGGATGTGCAGCCCGGCCGGCGCCCCCTGCTCGGCCAGGCCCCGGTCGAAGGCCTCCCACAGCGTGTCGGCGTCACCGGGCACACCCAGTTCGGCGTGCACGGGGAAGGCGCGGCCCCCCTCGGCCTCGATCTCCTTGACCGTCCGTTCGGCGGCCGTCAGGTCGTGGCCGTAGTGGACCGCGACCAGCGCGCCCTCGCCGGCCAGACGGCGGCTGATGGCCCTGCCGATGCCGCGGCTGCCTCCGGTGACCAGGGCGGTCTTTCCCTCGTGACGGGCGGTGGCGGTCAACGTACGTCTCCTTCGTTCGGTGGTGGCTCGGCGGCGGGTGCGCCGGTACGGGTCATGCGTCGAAGTCGAGGGTGACCTCGGCGGTGCTCGGTCGTGCCCGGCAGACGAGCGTGTAGCCGGCGGCGCGGTCGCGCTCGTCCAGGGCGTACTGGCCCTCGGCCGCCACCCGGCCGGCCAGGACCTTCGCTCGGCAGCTGCCGCACACGCCTTCGCGGCACGCGTACGGCACGTCGGGGTGCGCCCGCAGCAGCGCGTCGAGGATCGCCGTGTCCTGCGGCAGGACGGTGGCGGCGCGGTGACGCCCGTCGAGCAGCGCGGTCACGCGGGCCTCGCCCACGTTTACTCCCACGCTCACGCCCACGTCGACGCCCGGTGCCGGTGCGTCCGTCCGGGCCGGCGGGGCCGCCCGCGGGGGCCGCGGTGGGGTCCCGGCCGGTGTGAACACCTCCCAGCGGACGTGTGCCGGGTCGGCTCCCCAGTCCGTCAGGGCCCGCCGTGCCGTGTCGACCAGACCTGGTGGGCCGCACAGGGCGAACGCCGTGTCCGGGCCGGGACGGGCGTCCACCGCGGCCAGCAGGCGGGACAGCCCCTCGGCGTCGATCCGTCCCGTGAACGGGCCCGCGCCGCGCCCGCCGTCCTCGCGGGTGAGGACGTACAGGACGGTGAGACGGTCGACGAACTCATCCTTCAGCTCGGCGAGTTCGTCGGCCAGCAGGGCGTCCGCGGCGGTGGGGACCGAGTGGATGAGGGAGACGCGGCAGGCCGGGTCCCGGCGCAGCGCCTCGGCGGCCATGGCGGACAGCGGGGTGATGCCCGAGCCGCCGGCGAGCAGCACGTGGTGGGCGCCGGTCAGGTCCGCGAGGGCGAAGGCGCCCTGCGGCGGGGTGAGTTCCAGACGGTCTCCGGGTGTGAGGCGGTCGGTGGCGTGGGCCCCGAAGCCGTCGGGGCCGACCCGTTTGACGACCAGGCGGAGCGCCTGGGGGTGGGTCGGCGGCGGGCAGACCGAGTAGCTGCGGCGCAGTTCGGCGTCGGCGCGGCGGTGGCGGACGACGACGTGCTGGCCGGGCCGGTGGGCGAAGACCTCGCGCAGTGCGGCGGGCACGTGCAGGCCGACGGCCACGGCGTCGTCGGCCAGGCGGCGCACCTCGGTGACCTCCAGCGAGTGCCAGCCGGCGCGCGGACGTGTGCCTCGGTCCGGGGCCTGGTCCGGGTACGGGCCCTGATGCAGGTCCTGATCCCGGTTCAGGTCACGGTCGGCGGCGGCCTCGCGGGGAGCGATCGGTGAAGTGGCGGCAGCGACGGTGGCGGTGACGGTGGCGGTGGCGGTGTTCACGGTCTGCCTCACAGCGCGGTCAGGTGGGGGAAGGGCTCGCTGCACGCCGTGCACCACAGCACCGACTGGCAGCGCGACGGGCCGAAGGGGGTGTGCGGCCGGGTGGCCCGCGAGCCGCAGTGGGGGCAGGGCACCGCACCCAGTTCGACGGGGACCGGTCCGTCGGCGGACGCTCCCCTGGGGGCCGGGGAGAGTGGCGGGGCGATGCCGTTCGCCGCGAGTTTCCGACGCCCCTCCGGGGTGATGCGGTCCGTGGTCCAGGGCGGGGACAGCACCTGCCGCACACGGCCTTCCGGGTGCCCGCAGGCGGTCAGGACGTCCTGTACCGCCGAGGTGATCGCGGACAGCGCGGGACAGCCCAGGTAGGTGGGTGTGATCTCCACCGCCAGGACCCCGTCGGTGTCCGGGGCCACCGACCCCACCACGCCGAGGTCGCCCAGGCCGATCACCGGCAGCTCCGGGTCCGGGACCGCCTCCACCCGCTCGCGCACCTCCCGCACGGAGCGGCGGGCCGTGATCGCCGCCGGTCCGTTCACCAGGTGCCTCCGGGGAACTGCCGGTGCACGGACTGTAGTTCGGCGATCAGCGGGCCGAACTCCTCGGTGTGCAGGCCCGACCGGCCGCCGCCGGCCGACCAGGTGGGAGCGGGCACGGTGAGTCCGGCGTCGGTGACGGTCGCGGTGACGCGCCTCTCCCACTCGGCGTGCAGGGGTGCCGGCGAGGGCACCGAGCCGGCGGCGACGAGGCGGCGCAGCACCTCGTCCTCCGCGAAGAGTTCGCCGGTGTAGGGCCACACCCTTTCCAGCCCGCGGCGCATGCGGCGGGTGCTCTCCGGTGTGCCCCGTCCCAGCCTCAGGGTCCAGCGGTCCGCGTGCATCCGGTGGAAGGCGACCTCCTTGGCGGCTCGGGTCCCGAAGGCGGCCAGTTCGGGGTCGTCGCAGCCCGCCAGTGCCTCGTAGTACAGGACCGCGTAATGCGTGTAGGCCAGTTGCCGGGCCACGGTCACCGCGAAGTCGTCGCCTGGCAGCTCCGTCAGCAGGACGTTGGTGAACTCGCGGTCCGAGCGGGTGAAGGTGAGGTCGTCCTCGGTCCGGGAGCTCCCGTCGAGCTGTCCGCTGCGGGTGAGCAGGGTGCGAGCGTGACCGATGAGGTCCAGGGCGATGTTGGACAGCGCCAGGTCCTCTTCGATGGTCGGTGCGCGCGTGATCCACTGGCACAGCCGCTGCCCGAGGACGAGGGCGTCGTCGCCCAGGCGCAGCAGGTGCACGGCCAGGTCGGCGTCGGCACCCGCGGTGGTGCAGGCCGTGGTGGTCGCGACGCCGGTCGCGGCGGTGTCCACCCGGGTGTCACTCGACGTGGGCACCGTCGGCCCCCTTCTCGGTCGGTCCGGTCGATGCGGTCAGTGGCGCGAAGTGCTCGGGATACCGGTACGGCCTGTGGTGGGCACCGGCGAAGTAGGGGTCACGTTCGTCCGGGGAGGCCGTGTGCACGGCCTCCGAGCGGACCACCCACAGCGACAGCGGGTCGCCCCGGCGTACGTACAGGTCACGGGCGAGTGCCAGCGCCGTGTCCGGGTCGGCCGCGCGCACCGATCCCACGTGCTGGTGGGCCAGACCCCGGCGGGCCCGCAGGAAGACCTCCCAGGACGCCGACGCGCCCTCCCGGTGACGGCTCACGAGACCTCCTCCTCCCGCTGCCGCGCGTCCACGACCGCGTTCTCGGCCGCGTTCTCGGCCGCGACTTCGACCACGTTCTCGTTCTCGTTCTCGTTCTCGCGGGCGGCGTACGCGGCTGCCGCCTCCCGTACCCAGGCGCCGTCCTCGTGCGCGGCCCTGCGGTGGGCGGTCCGCTGCCGTGCCCAGTGCGTGTCGTCGCCCAGCGCCTCGCGGTAGGTGTCCCAGCCGACCGGCGTGAAGTCGTAGTGGCCGCGCTCCTCGTTCCAGCGGATCGCGGGGTCGGGGAGCGTCAGGCCCAGGCGTTCCGCCTGCGGGACGCACTGGTCGACGAAGCGCTGGCGCAGCTCGTCGTTGGTGTGGCGCTTGATGCCCCAGGCCATCGCGCGCCGCGAGACCGCGGCGCCCAGCGCGGCCGTCCGCGCGTCGGTACCGCCCGCCTCGGTGTCGGGCGGCCCGAACATCAGCGCCACGGCCGGCAGCCACCAGCGGTCCACCGCGTCCTGGGCCATCGCCTTCTGCGCCGGTGTCCCCTCGCACAGGGCGCGCATCAGGTCGTAGCCCTGCCGTACGTGGAAGGCCTCCTCCTGGCACACGCGGCGCATCGCCCGGGCGTACGGGCCGTAGGACGTGCGGCACAGGGGTGCCTGGTTGATGACGGCGGCGCCATCCGTCAGCCATGCGATGGTCCCGGTGTCCGCCCAGGTGAGGGCCGGATGGTTGAAGGTGGCCGAGGCGCGCTGCTGCCCTCGGTGCAGGGCGTCCAGCAGGTCGGCGCGGTCCACTCCCAGCGTCTCGGCGGCCGAGTACAGGTACAGGCCGTGGCCCGCCTCGTCCTGCACCTTGGCGATGAGGACCGACTTGCGGTGCAGGGACGGGGCCCGGGTGAGCCAGGCGCCCTCCGGCTGCATGCCGATGATCTCGGAGTGGGCGTGCTGGGCGATCTGACGGATCAGCATGCGGCGGTAGCCGTCGGGCATCCAGTCGCGCGGTTCGATCATCCCGCCCTCGGCGACGATCGCGTCGAAGTGCGCGAGCAGTTCGTCCCGGTCCGCCGTCGCACCGGCGTCCGCGGACACGACGGGCCGGTCCGCGGACACGACGGTGGTGGGCGCGCTCACGCGGCACCGCCCGCACCAGCGGTGTGCGCCGCGTCGACGCGGCGCACGGGACGCCCATCCGCGGTCCGGACCGGTACCGGCTGCCTGGGCACTCGCATCACTCCTCACTCCGTCGTGCCGGAACACGCTTGCTCGTTGCGAAAAGAGGCCGGGCGCGCGCCCGGCTATCCCTGCCGCACGGGTTCGCGGCGCGTGACAAAGCTCACGGACGGGTGCGGGGAGTGGGACCGGCCGTCGCCGCCTCCTAAGGGGGTGGCAGTCGAGATCCGCACGGCGGTCGGTACGCCGGGGCGAAGGGAGAGAACATGAGCACCATCAGGGAGTTGCTGGTCGAACTCACCGGCACGGCCGAGTACGCGGACCAGGTCGGCGACGACGTCGACCTGGCGGCCAGCGGCATCGACTCCGGGGACCTGGTCCGACTCGTCCTGCTCGTCGAGCAGCGGCTCGGCGTGGAGATCACCGCGGAGGACATGGAGGAACTGCACACGATCGCCGACTACGAGCGCTTCGTGTCCGAGCGCTCCGCCGTCGGCGCCACCGGCGGCGGTGCCTGATGTGGCTGACCCAGCTGCTGGAGCGCAACCGCCAGTGCTTCCCCGGCCGGACGGCGCTCGTGGACGAGCGGCGCGAGGTCACCTGGGCCGAGTTCCACGACCGCACGATCGAACTGGCGCGCGGCCTGGCCGAGCTGGGCATCGAACGGGGTGACCGGGTCGCCGTGCTCTCCAAGGACCGCATCGAGGTCCTGGAGAGCTACTTCGCGCTCGCCCGGCTCGGCGCGCTGTTCGTGCCGCTGAACCACAGCCTGGCCGAGCCCGAGGTCGCCGACATCGTCGAGCGGGTCGGGGCGGTGGCCGTACTCGGCGAGTCGGAGCTGCTGGACCGGCACCCCGAGCTGCCGGGGTCGGTGAGGATCCGGCTCGCCTTCGACAAGCCCTCCTTCGAGGCGCTGGGCACCCTGGCCGACGAGCGGGAGCTGCCCGCCGTGGCCGACACCGATCCGATCGCCGTGCTGCACACCTCGGCGACCACCGGGCGCGCCAAGGGAGTCACGGTCGACAGCGGCTCGTTCCGGGCCATCGCGCTGGGCTGGCTGGTCATGGCCCGGCCCACCGACGACATCGTGATGGTCAACTGCTGTCCGCTGTACCACGGCAGCATGGTCGTGTCGCTGACCTACCTGGCGGCCGGAGCCACGGTGGTGCTGATGCCCGGCTTCACCCCGCAGCGGGCGCTCGCCGCGGTGGAACGCAACCGTGCCACGCACATGTGGATGGTGCCGCAGATGCTGCGCTTCATGCTGCAGGCCAAGGCGTCGCACCGCACCGACCTGTCCTCCCTGCGGGAGATCCTGTACGGCGCCGCCCCGATGCCGCTCGATGTGTACGCCGACGCCGTCCGGCGGCTCGGCTGCGGCTTCCGGCAGGTGTACGGCATGACCGAGGTGGGCGGCCCGTTCGTCACCCTCGGCCCCGACGAGCACCCGGCCCCCGGGGACGTCACCGCCCGCATCCCCTGCGGACGGGTCGTGCCGGGCATGTCCGCCCGCGCGGTGGACGAGGACGGCCGGGAGCTGCCGCGCGGCGGGATCGGCGAGATCGTCGTGCGCGGGCCGGGCCTCATGCAGGGGTACTGGAACGATCCCGAGGCCACCCGCGAGATCACCGCGGACGGCTGGGTGCGGACGGGCGACCTGGGCTTCATGGACGAGGAGGGCCGCATCAGCCTGGTCGACCGCACGAAGGACGTCATCATCCGCGCGGGCCAGAACGTCTATCCGTCGGAGATCGAGCGCGCCCTGATGACCCATCCGACGGTCCGGGACACGGCGGTCGTGGGGATGCCCGACGAGGACTACGGCGAGGTGCCTCTGGCGTACGTCGTCCTGGAACCGGACGCGGACGCCGGTGGGGGCACGAGCGCGGCGGAGCTGCTGGCGCACGTCGCGGAGCTGCTCGCTCCGTACAAGCGCCCGCGCCGCGTGGAGTTCATCGAGCAGGTGCCGCGCAACCCCGCCGGGAAAATCATCAAGAAGCTGCTGCGGGTGTGAGGACGTACGACGGGCCGCAGGCCGCGGCCTCTGCGGCGGACCACCTACCGGACGGCGGGCAGGACGGCGGGCCGGCGGCCGGCCGTCTCCTGCGGCTGCGTCCGGTGCTGGCCGCCGCCGGGCTCGGCCTGGGCGTCGCCTGCGTCACGGAGCCGGGGCGGGAACCGGCGGGCCCCTCGGAGGCGGCCGCGGCCGCCTCGATGCCGCCACGGCGGCGCCTGGAGTTCCTGGCCGGCCGGCGGGCCGCCCGCCGGGCCCTGCGCGCGGTGGGGCTGGACTGCGGGGAGATCCCCCGCTCGGGACGGCTGCCGGTGTTCCCGCCGGGGCGGGCGGCGTCGATCTCGCACAGCGCCGGGACCGCCGTGGCCGTGGCCCGCGCGCCGGGTCGGGACACCCCCCTCGGCTGCGACCTGGAGCTGCGGCCGCTCCCCCGTCACGCGGCACGCCTGGTGCTGCGCGAGGACGAGGAGACGCTGCTGGCTACCGGCTGCGCGAGCGATGGCACCGCATGGTCGGTGACGGAGCTGTTCTCGGCCAAGGAGGCCGCCTGGAAGGCGCTGTACGTGCCTTCCGGTGAGCCGGCCGCCCCGGCGCCGGGGGCCCTGCGGGACCTGCGCGCGTTCCCGGCCGGGGACGGTCTTCTGCGCATCGGCCTGCGCGCGGACCCCTCGCGCGCGGTCGAGGTCCGTGTGACGGCCGTGGGGGCGGGAGTGTTCAGCTGCGTCCTGGGCCCGGCCGGCGCCGCGAACGGATGACATGTCTCGGGGCCCCGGCGTTGCGCGCCGGGGCCCCGAGACATGTGCCGTGGGGATCAGTGCCCCGTCGTGCCGCTGCCGTCCGTCGTGCCGCCGTCCTGGTAGAAGCGGCGCGTCGCGTCCGCGGCCTTGTCGGTCTGGGCGTCGTACTTGTCGCCCGTACGCTCGTCGACCAGGCGCTCGGCGCTCGTCACGCCCTTGTCGGCCTGGTCCGGGTGGCCCTTCGCCATCTCCTTGGCCTTGTCGGCCATGTCGCCCAGCTTGCCCATGGGATGCCTCCCCGGTAGTGCGTGCGTCGTACTCCACCGCAGGTACCCCGCGCCCGCGGGGCGAATCACCCCGATCGCACGGCGGGCGGTGGCCCGTGGGGGCCGTCCGCCCGCCGTGCGCCTCGACAGCCGGATCAGGGGCGCGCGTTGACCAGCGCCGCCATGTTCCCGGCCGGGTGCTGGTTGTCGTGGATGAGCTGGTGGGCCACGCCGATCTCGTCGAAGCCGAACGTCCGTGACAGGCACGGGTCGATGACGCCCTGGTCGACGAGCCGGGTGACCTCCCGTGCCTCGCGGGCGCTGGCGACGTGCGAGCCCTGCAGCCGCTTCTGCCGCATCCACAGGAAGCGCAGGTCCACGTCGCCGTTGTAGCCGGTGGTGCCACCGCAGATGACGACCATGCCGCCGTTGTCGCACATGTACATGGAGGTGGGGATGGTGTCGGCGCCCGAGTGCTCCAGCACGATGCGCGGGCTCCGGCGTTCGCCGAGCACGTCCCAGAAGCGGCGGCCGAAGGCGCGGGCGCCGCTCAGCCAGCGGGCCATGGCGGCATCGTCGGAGGTGTCGGGCAGGCGGCCCCAGTGGTCGAACTCGCGCCGGTCGATCCACCCCTCGGCGCCCAGCTTCAGGCAGAACTCGCCGCGTTCCTCGCTGGAGACGACCGCGACGGGGATGCCGCCGACGTGCCGGACCAGCTGGATGGCGATGGAGCCGAGTCCGCCGGCACCACCCCAGATCAGCACCGGGTCGCCGGGGCGCACGGTGTGCGGTTCCCAGCCGAAGAGCTGGCGGTAGGCGGTGGCCGCGGTCGCCATGTAGCAGGCGGCCTCCGCCCAGGACAGCCGGGCCGGCTTGGGGTGGAGCATGTAGTCGTCGACGACGGCGAACTGCGCGAAGGAGCCGTAGTTCTCCTCGTAGCCCCACACGCGCTGGCTGGTGGAGACCACCGGGTCGGTGCCCATGCGGATGTCCTCGGCCGACTCGTCCCACCGGCTGGCCAGGACGACCACCTCGTCGCCGGGCTTCACCCCGCGCACGCCCTCGCCGACCGCCCACACGATCCCGGACAGGTCGGAGCCGCCGATGTGGAAGTCCTCGGTGGCGCCCGCCTTCTGGCGTGCGGTGATCACGTCGAGCGGCTCGCCCAGCGCCGCCCACACGTTGTTGTAGTTGATGCCGGCCGCCATCACCTTCACTGCCACCTGGCTGCGGCCGACGGGTGGCACGTCGACCACCTCGGTGCGGAAGGCGTCGATCGGCCGGCCGTAACGCTCACGGCGGATGAGCGAGGCGTACATCTTCTTGGGGACGGTGCCGATCTCGGGCGCGTCGCCGAGTTCGTAGAGGTCCTGGGTCGCACTCACGCGGGGTCTCCTGAACGGTCGGGGCGTACTCGGTGGGCCGGGGACGGGCGTCACCCGGCGGTCACTCCTGCGGGGGCGGGGGCCGCCCGGCGGCCTACTCGTGGGGTCCGCGCAGTGTTTTGGCGACCACCTCGCCGATGCGGGCGATCGGCTCGGGTTCGGTCATCTCGTAGTGCCCGCACGGGACCCGGTGGTCGTGGAGGGTGCCGTCGACATGGGGCCGCCAGCTGTCGGCCTTGCCCGGCAGCATCGCCAGGTCCACCGGGAAGTCGGTCGGCTGCTCCTCGGTGGCGCTGAAGAACAGCACGTCCCCGTGGAAGACACCGGGGGTGAACTGCGGGGCGATGCGCAGGTTGTTGCGCATGACGGCGGCGATGGCCGCAGCTTCCTCGCGCGTGACGGGCGAGGAGGCGGGGTCGGCGGCGACGAGGGCGCCGATCCGCTCCAGGACGGTGTCGACGTCCGGCGGTGCGGCTCCCGGTTCGAGCGGCAGCCCGGCCACCCGTGACAGCAGCGCCGCCACCTGCCGTTCCGCCGCTCCGGGGTCGTGGACGGTGCCGTGCGGTTGCGGTGCGTCGAGCATCGCGAGGAGTTCGACCCGTTCGCCGCTCTCCTGCAGCGCGCAGGCCATGGCGTGGGCGACGAACCCGCCGTAGGACCAGCCCAGCAGCCGGTACGGGCCCTGCGGCTGCACCTCCCGCACCAGGTCCAGGTAGCCGGCGACCATGGCGGCGGCGCCCGGGGCGGGCGGCCGGGTGCCGTCGAGGCCGACCGCCTGGATGCCGTGGACGGGCTGGTCGCCGCCCAGGTGGGGCAGCAGGCCCGTGTAGCGCCAGGACACGCCCGCGCCGGGGTGGATGCAGAACAGCGGGGTGGCGGTGCCCTGCGCCCGCAGCGGCAGCAGCGGACCGAGCGCACTGGGCGCGGCCCGCGACGCGTCCCGGCCGTCCTGCCCGCCCCGGTCGTCCCCGTCGTTCCCCTCGTCCCCGCCGGACGTGGCGAGGACGCCGGCCACCGTGGGCGCGGCCAGCAGGTGCGCCGCCGGTACGTCGAGGACACCGGCCTGGCGCAACCGGCCCGCCAGCACCACGGCGCGCATCGAGTCGCCGCCGAGGTCGAAGAAGTTGTCGTGCACGCCGATGCCGGCGATGCCGAGCGTCTCTTCCCAGAGCCGGGTCACCTCCTGCTCGCGTTCGGAGCGCGGCGGCACGTGCTCGGTGGTCAGCCGGGGCCGCGGGGCGAGGGCCGTGCCCGTCCGGGCCGCGGCCGGGGTGTCGGACGCGGCGGGGCCGGTGCGGGCTCCGGGGGCGTCGATCCAGTGGCGGTGGCGGTCGAAGGCGTATGGCGGCAGCGGGACCCGCCGGCCCGTGTCCGGCGCCGGGGGCAGGGCGCTGTCCACGCCCGCGCTCCACAGCCGGCCCAGCGCCTCCGCGAGGACGAAGCCGTCGCAGGCCTCGGCCTTGGCGTGCCGCATGGTGGTCACCGTCACGGGTGTCTCGTCGGTGAGCCGGCCGGTGGCGAGCTTGGTCAGGGTGTCCCCGGGCCCGATCTCCACCAGCACGGGGTGCTGCCGTTCCCACAGGGCCTTGATGCCGTCGGCGAACCGCACGGTGTTCCTGGTGTGGTCGATCCAGTGCCGTACGGAGGTGGCCTGCTCGTCGGTGACCCAGGTGCCGGTGACGTTGGTGACGTACGGGATCCGCGGCGGGCGCAGGGTGACCTGGCGCAGGTGGGCCTCGAAGGCGGGCAGGACCGGGTCCAGGACGTGGGAGTGGGCTGCGACGGGGATGCGCAGACGGCGGAACGGGACGCCCCGGCGGGTGAGTTCGGCCTCGAAGCGGGTGACGGCGTCGAGGTGCCCGGCGACAGTGCAGGCGTTCGGTCCGTTCACCGCGGCCAGGGACAGCTCGTCGTCGAGGAGCGGCCGTACGTCCTCGGCCGGGGCGGCGACGCCGAGGGTGGCGCCGCCTGCGGAGCTGATGAGCCGGATGCGTTCGGTGACCAGGGGGAGCATGTCCTCCAGGTCGACGACCCCGGCCAGGCAGGCCGCCGTGTATTCGCCGAGCGAGTGGCCGATCAGCGCGTCCGGGCGCACCCCCTGGTCCATGAGGGTGCGGGCCAGGGCGTACTCGGTCACGACCAGGCCGAGGAACGCGGCAGTGTCGTCGGGGCGTTGCTCCTCGAACAGGGCGGTGCGGACGTCGGCGCCGAGCGTCGGCCGCAGGATGCGGGCGCACTCGTCGACGGTGTCGCGGTAGACGCCGTGGTCGCGGTAGAGCTCCCCTCCCATGCCGGCGTACTGGGTGCCGCCACCCGGCAGCAGGAAGGCCACGCGGGCGGTGTCGCCGGACGGCGGCGCGGTGTCCGGGGCGGCGGCGCGCAGGGCGTCGAGGGCTTCCTCGCGGGAGGCCGCGGTGACGGCCAGGCGGTGGCGCAGCGCGGGCCGTTCGGTGCGCAGGGAGTGCGCGACGTCGTCCAGGCGCAGCTCGGGACGGCGTTCGAGGTGCCGGGTGAGTGCGTCGGCCTGGCCGCGCAGGGCGCCGGCGGTCCGCGCGGAAAGCGGCAGCACCAGGCGGCGTCCGTCCTCGGGCGGGCGGGGCGCGGCGGGGGCGGCGGGCGGTGCCTCCTCCAGGATGACGTGGGCGTTGGTGCCGCCGATGCCGAAGGCGCTGACGGCGGCCCGGCGGGGGTGGTCCTCGCTCGCGGGCCAGTCCTCCAGCGCGGTGGGCACGCGGAAGGGTCCCGAGGCGAAGTCGATGAGCGGATTGGGTTCGTCGAAGTTCAGGTTCGGCGGGATCTGCCGGTGTTCCAGGGCCAGGATCGCCTTGATGAGCCCCGCGATGCCGGCGGCCGCTCCCAGGTGGCCGATGTTGGTCTTCACCGAACCGAGCGCGCAGAAGTCGGTGCGGTCCGTGCTCTGCCGGAACGCCTCGGTGAGCGCGGACACCTCAATGGGGTCGCCGAGTTTGGTGGCGGTGCCGTGGGCCTCGATCAGGCCGATGGTGTCCGCGTCGACCTCGGCCTGTGCCTGGGCGGCGAGGATCACTTCGGTCTGCCCGGCCGAACTGGGCGCGCTGAATCCGACCTTGCGGCGGCCGTCGTTGTTGACGGCGCTGCCGCGGATGACGGCGCGGATGCGGTCGCCGTCGGCGAGGGCGTCCTCCAGGCGCTTGAGCACGACGGCGCCGACGCCGTCGCCCGAGGAGGTGCCGGCGGCGTCCGCGGCGAAGGCGCGGCAGTGGCCGTCGGGCGAGAAGGGGCCGTCGGGGACGTGCCGGTAGCCCAGCGCGGCCGAGGGGTTGAGGGACACGGCGGCGGCGAGCGCGGTGTCGCAGAGGTGGTCGAGGAGGTCCTGGCAGGCGGTGTGCACGGCGACGAGCGCGGTGGAGCAGGCCGTCTGCAGGGACACGCTCGGCCCGGTGAGGCCCAGTTCGTAGGAGATGCGGGTGGCGAGCGTGCCGAGGGAGTTGGCTGTGGCCGCGTGCACGAGTTCGACGGAGCCGGGCTGCCCCGCGTACTTCGGGTACACGTGGGCGGGGTAGTAGCGGCTGTCGCCGCTGCCCGCGTACACGCCGAACACCTCGTCCGTGCGGTCGCCGCGGAACCGGCCCGCGTCCTCCAGGGCGTGGTAGGCCGTCTCCAGCAGCAACCGCTGCTGGGGGTCGACCACCGCGGCCTCGGCGGGGCTGTAGCCGAAGAAGCCGGCGTCGAAGCGGTCCATGCCCTCGACGACAGAGGCCATGCGCACGAGCGAGGGGTCGTCGAGGTCCTCCTGCCTGCCGCCGGCGGCGAGGAACTCCTCCTCGGTGACGGGCCGTACCGACTCCCGGCCGGCCGCGAGGTTGTCCCAGAAGGTGTCGATGTCGTCGGCGCCGGGGAAGCGGCCCGCCATGCCGATGACGGCGACGGTGGGCACCTCCTGATCGGGAGCCGCGTCGTACGGTGCGGTGGTGTCATGCATGGCCTCGGTCCTTCCCGTGCCGTCCGGCGCGGCGGGCGCGGGCCGCGCGCTGGCGCTGTGCTTGTTGCTTGGCGCGGTCCAGACCGCCGGGGGCGGTCTCGGCGGACCGCTGTGCCGCGGGGGCGGCGGCCTCCCGCCGGGCCGGTTCGGCGGGAGCCGGCGGCTCCGTGGCCGTTCCCGTGCCGGCGGTGGTACGGGCCGACAGATGGCGGGCCAGGTCCCGTACGGTGGGGTGGGCGAACAGGTCGATGACCGAGAGGTCGGTGCTGAAGGCGCTGTTGACAGCGCTCTGGGCGGTGACGAGCAGCAGGGAGTTGCCGCCCAGGTCGAAGAAGTTCTCGTCCCGGCCCACCCGGTCACGGTCCAGAACGCCGCACCACACCTCGGCGAGCCGGTTCTCCAGCCGTCGCAGGTCCTCCCCCGCGTCCGCCCGGTCCCGCCGTGCGGTGGTGCCCGCCGAACGCAGGGTCCAGTCCTCGCCCAGTCCCGCGGCGCGGGCGCTGTCGGCCGCCGCGCGGTACAGGGCGCCCAGGTCGGCGCCGTCCTCCAGTGCGACGCGGGCGGCCGGGCGGCGCACCTGGCGGACCGGGGCCACCACGTGGCTGCGGACCCAGGGGACGGTGCGGTCGGCGCCGATCAGCAGGTGCGGCTCGTCCAGGGTGCGGGCCAGGTCGTACGAGCGCAGCGCGGCGGGGGCGTCCAGCAGCCGGTAGCCGCGGGCCTCGGTGAGGGCGGTGAGCCGGTAGCCGCGGCTCGTTCCGCGCTCGCGCCACATGCTCCAGGCCAGGGACTGCGCGGGCAGGCCGAGGCCGCGCCGGTGCTGGGCGAGGGCGTCCAGGTAGGCGTTGGCGGCGGCGTAGGCGGCGTTCATGGCACCGCCGAAGTAGCCGTTCACCGAGGAGAACAGGACGAAGGAGCCGACCGGGTGGTCCGCGGTGAGCCGGTGCAGCGTCCACGCGCCGCGCGCCTTCGCCGCCAGTGCCCGGCGCCAGGTGGCGGCGTCCAGGTCGTCCACGGGCCGTTCGACGAGGGCTCCGGCCAGGTGCAGCACCGACGTGAGCGGTACCCCCCAGGCCTCGGCGGCCGTGTCGACCGCGGCCCGCAGCTGGTCTTCGTCGGTGACGTCGGCGCAGGCGTAGCGGACGTCGCCCGCCTCGCGCAGCTTCCGCAGGATCTGCCCGCGGTCCAATTCGCCCGCGTCCGCGTCGAGTTCGGCCTGCGGTGTGCGGCCGACGACCAGCAGCCGGGTTCCGGGCGTGCGCAGCAGGTGGGCTGCGACCTCGCCGCCGACGCCGCCCAGGCCGCCGGTGAGCAGGGTGAAGCCGTCGCGCGCGGGCGGCTCGGTGCGGGGCGGCGTGTCGGGCAGGGGCGCGAGCCGGCGTACGTGACGGCGTCCGTCGCGGTACGCCACCTCCGCGTCGTCCGCCGCCGCCCCCGCCTCGGCCAGCAGGACGGGCAGCGGGTCCTCGCCGTCGTACGGCGCGAGGTCCAGGTGCGTGCCGCGCAGCCGGCCGGACTCCTCGCCCAGCGACTTGAGCAGGGCGCCCACCATGGCGTGCGCCGGGTGCGGGCGGTCCCCGGGGCGTACGCCCTGGGCGCCCGCGGTCACGTACACGAGGTCGACGGGCCGCGGCCGGCCGGGCCGGGCGGCGAGGGCGCGGGCGAGGG
This sequence comes from Streptomyces tauricus, assembly GCF_014650955.1. GTDB lineage: Bacteria > Actinomycetota > Actinomycetes > Streptomycetales > Streptomycetaceae > Streptomyces > Streptomyces tauricus. The sequence continues at coordinate 12,711 of NZ_BMVY01000057.1, read as the reverse complement.
CGAGCAGTCCTTCCGTGGCGGTGGTGTCGTACGGCGGCGTTCCCGTGCCGGCCGCGCCGGGCTGCGCCGGTTGCGCGGCGGGCCCTTCGGCCGGCGCCGTCCGGAGGGCTTCGGCGCCGCGCAGCCCGTCGAGGTGCAGGACCGCGTCGACGGGGCGCCGGTCGCGTTCCAGGTGCGTGAGCAGTTCGGTGAAGTCGCTCTGCTCGGCGGGCCGGACGCGGTAGCGGGCGGCGTCGAGCTGGCCGTACGACGACCCGTCGGTCACCACGGTGCACAGGCCGCCGCCGGAGCGCAGCGCGTCGGCGAGCCGTCCGGCGAGGCGCTGGACGTGCGGGTCGCGGCCGGCCAGCACGACGGTGTGCCGGCCGCGGGGCGCCGCGCCGCGGGCGGGGAGTTCCGCGCGCTGCCACACGGGGCGCAGGAACCAGTCGGGCACGGTGGCGGCGCCGCCCAGCAGCAGCTGGGCGCCGCGGACCTCCTCGTCGAAGTCGCCAGCCTCGAAACCCTTGCGCAGCTTGGTGCGCTGGATCTTGCCGATCTCGGTCTTGGGGATGGCGTCCGCCGCGACCGGGACCAGGAAGGCGGGGCTGACACCGATCTCCCGGGTCACCTTGCCGGCGATCTCGCGCAGAGCGCCCGCCGTGTCCCGTTCGGCGGCCTCGGAGGTGAGGTGGAAGAACAGGGCCAGTTCGTCGGTGGGCGACGAGGGGTCGGAGCGCACGGCGACCGCGGCGGTGTAACTGCGCACCACATGCGGCAGTTCCTCCACACAGGCCTCGATCTCGTGGCTGTAGTGGTTGACGCCGTTGACGATGATGACGTCCTTGACGCGGCCTGTGATGTAGAGCTCGCCGTCGCGCAGGAACGCCAGGTCGCCCGTGTCGAACCAGCCGTCGTCGGTGAACGCCTCCGCGTTGGCGGCCGGGTTGTCGTGGTAGCCGCCGGTCACGGAGGTGCCGCGGACCTGGAACCGGCCCGCCTCACCCTCCTTGAGGAGGGTGCCCTGCTCGTCGACGATCCGCATGGCGAACCCCGGGTAGGGGCGTCCGCAGCTGACGAACGTGCCCTCGCCGTCCACGGGTTGTCCGGACAGGACGGCGTCGGTGACCACCGAGCAGGTCTCCGACATCCCCCAGCCCGGATGCATCACGTCCTGCGGCAGACCGAAGGGTTCGAGCGTGTGCAGGAACCGGCGGGCGGCCTGCGCGACGACGACCTCGCCCGCGTTCATCACCAGCCGCATCGGCGACAGATCCCAGGTGCGGTCCGCAAACCGGTGGGACTGCTCCGCCAGCAGTCCGAAGGCGAAGTTGGGCGCCCAGGTCACGGTCACCCGGTGCCGGTCGGCGAGGTCCATCCAGCGCAGCGGGTCCTGCAGGATCCAGGAGGTCGGAGCGTGGATCTGGCGGCAGCCCAGATACACGTCCCGCAGGTGGAACATCACCACTCCGGTGACGTGGTCGAGCGGGATCCAGTTGAGGGAGACGTCCGCCGGGCCCAGTCCGTTGAGCTGCTCGGTGGCGGCGGAGCGGGTCAGCACGTTGCGGTGGGTGAGCCGCACCGCTTTGGGCAGGCCCGTGCTGCCGGACGTCATCAGCATCAGGATGAGGTCGTCGGGCCCGGCGGCGTACCAGTCGTGGTCCTCGGGCGCCTCGCGCAGCGCGTCGGCCGTGGTGAGCCGCAGCCCGGGCCAGTCCTGCCGGGCGGCGAGGTCGCGCAGCCCGGCCTCCCGGTCCGCGGAGCACACGATCCAGGGCCGGCCGAGCATCCGCCAGATGCCCTCCAGCTTGGTCAGCGCCGCCGAGGGCGTGTCGTAGGAGGCGGGGACGGTCAGCGGGACGGCGACGAAACCGCCGAGGACGCAGCCCCACAGCACGGCGAGGAAGTCCTCCGTCGCGTCGCACTGGAAGATGACCTGGTCGCCGGGGCGCAGGCCCGCCCGGCGCAGGCCGGCCAGGACGCGGGACGCCTCGGGGATCAGGGAGGCGTAGCTGCGGCGGTGTTCGCTGCCGTCGGCGTGGACGTGGACGATGTCGCCCTGCCCCCGCTCGGCGGCACGGCGCAGGGCCTCGGCCCAGCCGGGCACGGAGGGTTCGGCCAGTGCGGGGCCCTCGCTGAGCGCCGGGACGGCGGGCGCCCCGGGCATGGCGGCCGTCCGGGCGGCCGGGGCGGGCCCGGTGCCGCGGCCGGGCAGGCCGGCGTGGCGGCGGTCCAGTTCCTCGGGGGTGTTCTCCAGCGACACCTCCACGGTGGTGACGCCGGGGACGCGGGCCAGCCGTTCCCGCCATGCCCCGGCGGCGGTGCGGTCGACGGCGGGCAGCACGCGCAGCGCCTCGGTGTCGAGGGCGCCGTCGGTGTCGAGGGGGAGCACGTTGACCGCCGTGACACGGACCGTCTCCCGGCCCGCACGGGCCAGGACGTCCTCGACGCGTTCCGCGGCGTCCGCCCGTCCGGGCACCACGTACAGGCGCGGCGCGCCGCCGTCGTCGTCGCCGGGCAGGGCGCGGGCGTCACGGATGCCGGCCACGGACCGGGCCGCGTCCTCCAGTTCCGCGAGGTCCGCCGGGGCCAGGCCGGGGGCGGGGGCGCGCCCGGTAAGCGTCGGCAGCTGCCCGACGCGGACGCCGGGATCGGCGCACACGATGCGCAGGACCTCGTGCAGGGCCGCGGCGAACGCCTCGGCCGTGCCGGTGTCGTACAGGTCGGTGGCGTACTCGACGTGCAGCGCGAGGCCGTCGGGGGCGCCCTCGGGGGTACGGCGTTCCGCGACGTCCACGAAGAGGTCGAACTTGGCGGTGCCGGTGGCGGTGGGCCGCAACCCGGCCCGCCTGCCGTCCAGTTCCAGGGTGGCGGGTTCGTTGTTCTGCAGGGCCAGCATCACCTGGAACAGTGGGTGGCGGCCGGGCACGCGGCGCGGGTTGAGCTCCTCCACGAGCCGGTCGAAGGGCAGGTCCTGGTGGTCCAGGGCGGCGAGGTCGGCGGTGCGCAGCCGGCCGAGGAGGTCCCGGAAGGCGGGGTCGCCGGAGGTGTCCGCGCGCAGGACCACGGTGTTGGTGAGCAGGCCGACGAGGTGGTCGAGGGCGGGTTCGGTACGGCCCGCGACCGGGGTGCCCAGGACGATATCCGCGCCGGCGCCGCAGCGGGTGAGCAGGGCGCTGACGGCGGCGTGGAGCACCATGAACAGGCTGGTGTTCGTGCGGTCGGCGAGGCTCAGCAGATCGCGGTGCAGGGCGGCGTCCACGACGGCCTCGACGTGCGCGCCGCCGCCGCGCGGCGCGGCGGGACGCAGCCGGTCGCCAGGCAGTGTGCACTCCTCGGGCAGACCGTCCAGTGCGGTGCGCCAGTGGGTGGTGAGCCGTTCCAGCCGGCCGGTGCCGTGCGGTGCGGGGGCCAGCAGGGCGCGCTGCCACAGCGCGTAGTCGGCGTACTGCACCGGCAGCGGGGCCCACTGCGGGGTCCGGCCGGCGCGGCGGGCCGCGTAGGCGGTGCTCAGGTCGTCGGCGAAGGGACGCAGCGACCAGCCGTCGGCCGCACTGTGGTGCAGCACGAGCAGCAGGCTCCGGTCGGTGCCGGTGCCCAGCAGCCAGGCGGCGAGCGGGCTCTCCGCCGTCAGGTCGAAACGGTGCCGCGCAGCCACGGCGGCGTGGGCGGCCGTCTCCGCCGCGGGGCAGTCGACGCGGCGCAGCCGCGGCCGCAGCGCACCGGGGGGCATGATCCGCTGGTACGGCACGCCGTCGTGCTCGGCAACGACCGTGCGCAGGCTCTCGTGGCGGTCGGCCAGGTCGCCGAGTGCCGCTTCCAGTGCCTCGGCGTCGAGGTCGGCGTCCAGGGCGACGAGGAGGGGGATGTTGTAGGTGGCCGCTCCGTCGTCGAGCCGGTTGAGGAACCACATGCGTTCCTGGGCGAAGGACAGCGGCACGCGCTCCGGGCGCACGACGTCACCGAGGGCGGGCCGGGGCAGCGCGGCGCCGGACCGTGCGTCGAGCCGCCGGGCGAGGGCGGCCGGTGTCGGCGTGTCGAACAGGACCGTGATGGGGATCTCGGCGCCCGTCTCATGCCGCAGCCGGGCGAGCAGGCGGGTGGCGAGCAGGGAGTCGCCGCCGAGGTCGAAGAAGTTCGCGTCGGTGCCCACACTGTCGCCGGGCAGCTTCAGCACGTCCTCGAACAGGGTGCAGACCGCCGCCTGCTGGGGTGTGCGGGGGCGGCTGCCGGACGCCTGGGCGGTGAAGTCCGGTGCGGGCAGGGCCCGGACGTCGAGCTTGCCGTTGGCGGTCAGTGGCAGCGTGTCCATGGGGACGCAGGCGGCCGGGACCATGTGTTCGGGCAGGTGGGCGGCGGCGTGGGCGCGCAGTTCGGCGGGGTCCACCGGGCCGTCGCCCGTCAGGACCGTGTAGGCGACGAGCTGGTGGGCCCCGTTGTCGGCGCGGCGGGCCACCACAGCGGCCCGGGCGACGTGCGGGTGGGTGGCGAGGACGGCCTCGATCTCGCCGGGCTCGACGCGGAAGCCGCGGATCTGTACCTGGGCGTCGGCCCTGCCCAGGTAGTCGAGCGTGCCGTCGGGGCGGCGGCGCGCCAGATCGCCCGAGCGGTACATGCGGGTGCCGGGCGGGCCGAAGGGGTCCTCCATGAAGCGCTCGGCCGTCAGGTCGGGCCGGTTGAGGTAGCCGGCGGCCACCCCGGCGCCGGAGACGTACATCTCGCCGGTCGCGCCCGGCGGCACCGGCTGTCCGGCGGGGTCGAGCAGGTGGACGCGCAGGTCGGCGAGCGGGGTGCCGATGACGCTGCCGCGGCGCGGGTCGTCCAGGTCGGCCCGGGTGATGCGGTGGTGGGTGACGTGCACGGTGGTCTCGGTGATGCCGTACATGTTGACCAGTGCCGGACGGTCCAGACCGTGCCGGTCGGCCCAGGGGCGCAGGCGTACCGGGTCGAGGGCCTCGCCGCCGAAGACGACATGGCGCAGGGCGCCGCTGCTCGGTACGCCGCCGTCCCCGGTCCGTTCTGCGTCCGCGTCGATCAGCTGCTCGAACGCGGACGGCGTCTGGTTGAGGACGGTGACGCCCTCGCGGTGCAGCAGTTCCAGGAAGTCCCTCGGTGAGCGGCTGACGGCATACGGGACGACGACCAGGCGGCCGCCGTGCAGCAGGGCGCCCCAGATCTCCCAGACGGAGAAGTCGAAGGCGTAGGAGTGGAAGAGCGTCCACACGTCGTCCGCGCCGAAGTCGAAGTGCTCCGCGGTCGCGGCGAACAGCCGCATGACGTTGGCGTGCGGGACGGGCACGCCCTTGGGTCGGCCGGTGGAACCGGAGGTGTGGATGATGTACGCGGTGTCGGAGGGGTCGGTCGGTCCGCGCCGGTCGGCGTCGGTCAGATCATCGGCGCGGCGGCCGGCGAGGTCCGCCGTGACCTCCGGGTCGTCCAGGAGGACGGCGGGGAGCGTGTCCCCGGCGAGTCGGGCGTGGGCGCGCTCGGTGACGAGGGCGACGGGCGCCGCGTCCTCGACGACCAGCCGCAGCCGCTCGGCCGGATGGCCGGGATCCAGCGGGAGGTAGGCCGCGCCGGTCTTGAGGACGGCCAGCAGGGCGGGCAGCAGCCGGGCGCCGCGCTCCAGGGCCAGCGCGACCACGCGGCCCGGGCCGGCGCCGCGTTCGGTCAGCAGCCGGGCCAGCCGGTTGGCCTCGCGGTTGAGTTCGACGTAGGTGAGCTGTTCATCCCCGCAGGTGACGGCGGTCCGGCCGGGCGCGGACGCCGCCCGCTCCTCGAAGAGTTCGGTGAGGGTCCGCTCGGCCGCACACGTGCGTACGGGGGTGTCGCGGGGGTGTTCGCCGGGCAGCAGGACGTCCAGGTCCCGCAGCGGCGTGGTCGGCTCGGCCCGGGCCAGCTCGCGCAGGAGCGTGAGGAACCGGTCCCGGTGCAGGGCGAGTTCGTCCTCCTCGTACAGGGCGGGGTTGGCGTCGAAGGCCAGCCACAGTGCGCCGGGCACGGCTGCGGGGCGCACCGAGATCTGCAGGTCGTCGACCGCGCCGCCGGACAGGTGGTGCCAGGTGGTGGGGTGGCCGCCGAAGACCGGTGACTCGTCGAACGGGACGATGTTGAGGACCGGTCCGTACAGCCGGCGCCCGGTGCCCAGCAGGCCCAGGTCGCGGCGCAGGTACTCGCCGCGGTAACGCTGGTGCCGTCGCAGAGCCTTCAACTCGTCCGCGACGGCCTGTACCAGGTCCCGGACGGGCGTGCCGGGGGCGGCGGCCACGCGCAGCGGCAGGACGTCGGAGGCGGTGCCGGGGGTGCGCAGGGCGGCGCTGCCGAGGCGGCTCATCGTGGCCAGGCCCAGCACCACGTCCCCGGCGCCGGTCATCCGGTGCAGGTACCCGGCGGTGGCGGCGGCCAGCAGGTCGGTGCGCGAGACGCCGAAGCGAGCTGCCGCCGCGTCGAGGGCGCCGGTCTCGGCAGGGTCCAGTTCGGCGGTGCGGCGCAGGAAGGGTGCGGTGGCGGCGGCCGACCGGGAGGTGAGCCGCACGGGCTCCGGCAGCCCGGCCAGGCGCTTCGCCCAGTGGGCACGGTCGCGGGCGTACCGCTCGGAGGCGCGGTAGACCTGTTCCTCCGCCAGGAGCCGGCCCACCGGCGCGAAGCCGGAGGGGTCCGGGTCCCGTCCTTCGGCCAGCGCGTTGTACGTCTCGGCCAGGCGCCGCCCGAGAAGCTTGTAACTGTAGCCGTCCAGCAGGATGTGATGGGCCCGCAGCAGCCAGATGAAGCGGTCGGGGGCCAGGGTCAGCAGGGTGTGCGAGAACAGCGGGCCCTTGTCCAGGTCGACGGGGGCCGCGAGGTCCGTGCGGATCCGGTCCCATGCGGCGGCCCCGGGATCTTGGGCGTCGCTGACGTCGGCCCGGTGCAGGGGCCAGTCGTCGGCGTCCCGGGCAAGGTGGCACCGGGGGCCGTCGTCGGTGTCGGCGAAGCGCAGGGCGAAGGTGTCGGCTTCGGCGACGGTGCGCCGCAGCGCGCTCTCGAACAGGCCGGTGTCGAGGGGCCCGTGGATCTCCACCGCTTCCGCGGTGTTGTACGCGGCGCTGTCCGGTGCGAGGCGCCCGGCGTACCAGAGACCCTCCTGGGCCCCGGACAGCGGTCGACGTTCGTCCTCCTGCAGTGACATGGCACAACCCTCACGTGACGAGCCGTAGGTGTCCCGGACGGCGAAGGCCCGGCCGGATCGGACGGGTGCGGCCACCGCTCCGTGCCGCCCGCGCCTGTGTGTACGCGTCGGGCCGGCCCACGAGGCGGAGAAGGGAGGTCGCACACCTGGGGGCTCGGCGAACCGCGTCGCCCTGCCCCGGATTCACAGCACCTCACGGTGGAATGCCGGAGCCGACCGGGTCAAGCCGGGACCGGGCCTCCGGACGGCAATTCAGGTGTTTCCCTAATTCGCGCGGTACGAGGGAGTCGATCCGCACGACGCCACGAAGTCGATGCGTTGGGCGTCAGAAGGCCGGCCCGTGCGGCGCGGGGGAGTTCCGGCGCGAGTTCCTGTTTCAAACCAACCTTTAGGGAAAACAAGCGAATTCGCTTGGACACGGGCTCTCGAATGGATTCGGCCGTGCTTCCCGGTGCACTCTCGGAACAGGCCCCCGATCCCACGGGCCGCCGGAAGCAGGCCGCTGCCGGGCCGCGGGAATCCGAAAGGGAACAGGAATGGACGACGGAAGGAAGGCTGACGGCATGGACCGTACGCTGTGTCCGGTCGAGTCGCTCTACGTGGGACAGAGAAGCAGGGCGTTCCTCTCCTGCTCCCTGCGCGGACGCGTCGAGGTCGAGGCGCTGTCGGCCGCGTTCGATGCCGTGACGGAGGCCAACCCGACACTGCGGTCGCGCATCGTGCCGGACGGCACGGGCCACGCACTGCGTCTGCTGGACGGGGACGATCGGCCCCGGCTGGTCGCCCGCACCGGCGATCAGGAGGAGGCCTACGCCGAGGAGCTCAACAGCCCCCTGCGCGTGGGCGGTCCGCTGAGCCGTGCGGTCCTGGTCAGCGCACCGGACGGCGAGCACCACACGTTCTTCCTGATGGTGGACCACACCGTCACGGACGGCCACAGCAGCATCGCCCTGCACAACGCGCTCTGGGACCACTACCGGACGCTGGTGGAAGGAGGACGCATCGACGCGTCCACCGCCTCCGCCGGTTCCGTCCCGCCCCAATGGCCGCAACCGGTCAGCGTGTTGTTGCCCGCGGCGGACGAGGCCGCCACGGCCGCATACCTCGACGGCCGTGTCGAGGCCGTGAGGCGCCACCCGGTCGACCTGGTGCCGTACGACGTGCAGGGTCCGTCCGAGGCCGGCCACGGGGCCGACGCGGGAGCGGACGGTGACGGGCACATTGAAGTGTGCCGGCTGACCCTGGACACGGAACTCACCACCGGTCTGCGCCACACGGCACGCCGATCCGGCGTCTCCGTGCACGCACTGGTCGCCGCGAGCCTGTTGGCCGCGGCCAGGCGGCGCCTGGACGGCGCCGGTCCCCGCACCCTCGGTTGTCTCTCCCCCGTCGACCTGCGCTCCCGGCTGTCCCCGCCGCTTCCCGTGTCCGCCATGGTGCCCGCGGTCACCACCCACCTGCAGACTCTTGAGGTGTCCGAGGTCTCGGACCCGATGGAGACGGCGCGCACCGTCCACGCGCGTCTCACCGACTTCATCTCCCGCGGCGACCATTTCCACGAGATGCGCATCACGCCGGAGATCCCCCGGAACCCCGCACTGCAACTGGCGACGGTGATCGCCACCAACATGGGTGTCGTCCCCGGCCCCCGGCTGCCGGACGGACTGCGGGCGGTCGACGTCCGCCTGGTGCCGGCCCGCGAGCACTACTTCCCGCAGGCGGGCCGTAGCCCCGTCATGGCGTGCGTGGTCTCCTTCGACGGCCGGCTCGCCATCGAGTTCCCCTACTACACCGCCTGCTTCACCTCGTCCTTCGTACGGGCCTTCCGCGACGACGTGCGCAGCGGACTCCTCGCCTTCGTGACCGCGGCGGGGGCCGAGCCCGCCCACGCGGCCGCGGGCTGAGCACCACCCCGCCGCTCACGCACCCCGACCCGGCGCGACAAGGAGCATTCCCCGACATGACCACCGTCAGCGAACTCCCCTCCCCTCTGACGCTGCTCCCCCGAGCCCAGTCGGGCGACGAGGACGCCATGAACCACCTGCTCACCTCCATCACGCCCTACGTCGCCCGCATCTGCCGCTCCGTCACCCATGACGACGGTGCCGACGCCATGCAGGAGGCGCTGCTCGCCATCTACCGCGGCCTGGGCACGCTGCGGGAACCGGCGGCGTTCTACGGCTGGGTGCGCTCGGTGACGATCCGCGAGGCGGTCCGCACCGCCAAGCGCTACGGCGAGGAGCGGACCTGCTCGCAGATGGAGTCCCGCCAAGAGGCGAACCCGCTGGACGCGGTGCACATCAGCGACGTGCTGGAGCGGCTGTCCCAGGCGCACCGGCAGGTCCTGACCCTGCGCGCCTACGGGCTCAACGAGGAGGAGATGGCCGAGGTCCTGGCCCTGCCTGTGGGCACGGTCCGTTCCCGCCTGTTCCGTGCCCGCCGCCGGTTCCAGGAGGCGTGGCAGCCCTCGGCGGCGTGACGCGGACGAGCGGGCTTTCGCCGGGCCGGCACCGGGGCGACGCCGGCCGGGTGAGCGGCGACGGGGCCCGTGGGCCCCGTCGCCGTACTACGTCCCATTCTCGACTATTTCTGCTTCACGCGCTCCGGAAGGACGCGCGGCGGCCACTGGCCGGCGGCGAACATCCCTAGCGCGTGCGCACGCGCCACAAGGGCGGGACGGTTCGGGGCGTCGAACCTCCGCAACATCTGTCCGACGCGGTACTCGATCCCCTGGCGGCTCAGATAGAGGCGGGAGGCCAGCTGCGCGGTGGACTCACCACTGGCCACACCCTCCAGAACCTGTGCATCGAGGGCGCTGAGCACGGGTGCGCCGGAGGGCACCGGTTCGTCCTCGTTGCGCCGCGTTTCTCTCGTGCGGTGCAACAGGACGATGACACCGGTTATTTCACCTGAGGGTTTTCTGACGGCGGTCCCGGTGACTTCCGCGGAAAAGGCCAGACCGGCGCTGTCCCGGCCCGTCACTCTTTCCGTGAACCGTCGCCGCTGACCCGAGGAAAGCGCGGCGAACTGTTCCTCCAGCCGTGCGGGAATGGCGGGGCGGAGGAGGTCGAGAAGGCTTGATCCGCGTATCTCGTCCATCCCGAGGCCGAATTGACGGGCGAATGCAGGATCGGCCCCCCTGACGGTCAGGTCCGCCGGGGACACGTGGGCTGTGCAGGCATCCCGTGACGCGGCACCGCGCGGTGCGCTCCTTGGGATGATGTCGCGGGGTGCGCGGGGGGCCGGCTGTGCGGTGTGGTGCTTCTTGCGGGGCGAGGCGTCGGGGAAACTCGTGGTCGCCACGGACGTACCGTCCTTGTTCCTGCTCGTGGGGGCTGGGAAGGGTGCGATCGCGGAGTGGACCGGGTGTGCAGGCGCCTGGGTGTCGGCGGGTGTCCGGTCAAGGCGCGCCACCCCGTCGGTGGCGGGGAGCCTGGTGTTCCGCGTCGCCCCGGGCAGACCGGCAACGGGCGCCGGATTTCCGGGTCGGAGCTGGAGGGGGGCCTCGGCGCCGGGCGGCCGACGCCTCGACGACGTTGTCACGTAGATAACGTTGTCAGGACCATTCGATCTCACCGTCGACTTCTGCCATGACGCCGCCCGGCAGCGCAGCCGCGACCGGGGCCGCAGCGCCGGGACCCGGGCATTCGAACGCCTGCAGCGCCAGGTTCGCCGCTCCTCCCCGGGGCGGCGCGGAACCGGTGGCCATGACCAGCCGGATGGTTGGCTTTCGCGAGGAGCCCGGTCGGGCATGACACAGCACGAATACCTCCATGAGACGAGTAGGGGGACATCGCGTCAGGACGGCACCATCGCTTCGAGATTAAAGGGCGCCACTTCCCTTGACAAGAGTTTGCCAAGCGATGTGGGCAACCTGTCAACTCCCTTGCGGCTGACGTACTTTCGGCACGCACGGTTACTGGCCGGCAGACGCACCGACCGACCGGCGCAAGACCTGACCAGGGCAGTCGACTAGCGCGTATTGGCTTGCCGCCCTTCGGGCCGCTTCGTAAAATGTTGACAACTCCACGCGTCCGCCGAACGAGCCGGTACAAAAGGCCCCGCGGACCGCACACCTGAGGGGGAGGAGATGCTTGAGCAGCCGTACTTCGGCCGCCGCCTGAGGAGACTCCGGCTGGAACGGGGCATGAGCCAGGCCGGTCTCGTTGGAGAAGGCCTGTCGACGGCTTACCTGTCACGCTTGGAATCGGGTGAACGGCCCCCGACCGAACGGGCCGTGGCCTACCTCGCCCAGCGGCTCGGCGTCGAAGAGTCGGCACTGGCCGGGCCCTCGGAGCGCAGGTCCCTGACCGAGGTACTGGCCGCCGTGGCGTCAGCACCGTCCAGCACGGACGAAACGGCGGCGCTCAGCCGTGCGGTCGAGGAGGACACGCGTGAAGATCCCGCAGCGCGCTGGCAGGCTCTGTGGCTGCTGAGCCGCGCCCACGGCCGCGACGGTGACCACGAGCGCGAGCGCGTCCGGCTCCTGGAGGCCATCGAGCTCAGCGGCCTGTTGCAGGCAGCGGAACTCCGGGTACGGTCGCACGTCCAGTACGCACGCTGCCTGCGCGCGCTGGGTGACATGCACAGGGCGGAACCGGCGGCCCGGGAGGCGCTGTCGATCGCACGCGCCGAGCAACTGCCGGTGTCCGACACCATGGCGGCCCTGATGGTGCTGATCAGCATCGAGACGGAACTCGGCCGGATCGAAACGGCTGGGCGGCATGTCAAGGAGCTGGAGCGGGACCTGCTGCCCGAGGCCGGGCCGGCCCAGGCCGCCGAGGCGCTGTGGACGGCTGCCGTGGTCAGCAACCGCCAGGGCGACCACGCCACCGCCCGGTCCAGACTGGAGCAGGCCCTGCAACTTCCGCAGTGCCAGCCCGACGTGGCTTTTTGGGCCTGGCTGCGGGCAGCCGCCACCGCCGCCGCGCTGCAGATGTCGCCGCCGCATGTGGACGCAGCCGAGCGCTGGCTGAGCGAGGCCGCATCCGTCCTGCCCGTGATCGGCACTCCCCTGCAGAGACAGGAGCTACGCGCGCTCCAGGCCCATCTCGCTTTCCACAAGGGCGAGTTGGACGAAGCCCGCGCACTGAGCCACGCCCTCCTGTCCGAGAGCGACCTGCGACTGTCCTACCGGGACAAGGTACGGCTGTCGGTCCTCCACGGCCGGCTCATGATCCTGGCGGGCAGCGTCGACGACGGCATCGCCACTCTGCAAGAGCTCGGCCGCCAGGCCGCGGACTCGAAGAACCTCGACCTGTCGGCCCATATCTGGCAGACCCTGGCCACCACTTTGGCCGACGTCCACGCTTCTTCGAGTACCGGCGGGAGTGTAAGGGCGAGTACGGGAGCAGGAGCAGGCTGACACCGGCGTAGACGCCAAGTGGTTCCTCGCTGGAGGGATCCACTCAGCCAAGCCGGCGACCGCCGGCCGGATCACCTGATCAGTCCCTCACGCCCACCGTGTCAAGGGATGGCCCCGAGGCACCGGTACGGTCCTTGCCCTACCGGTAGTTCGTTAAATCCGGCGGTGGTGTGGGTTGACGGTGAGGCGGGTTGGTCGTAGG
>NZ_BMVY01000056.1 GCF_014650955.1 Streptomyces tauricus | reverse complement strand
CAGCCGCTCAACAATCCTCGCCACGACTGGCAGCTTACTCAGCCAAATGAGATGATGTCTTAAGAGGGCCGTCACTTGTCTTGGAGAGACGTTCTGTTTCATGGGGCGCTGCGGGCGGAGCAGGTTGCCTACCTTCCTTCGGAGGCTGGCCGTAGACAAGTTCACGGACTGCATCCTCGATACTCATCTCGGCCGTGCCACCGCCGCGTTCCACACAGCCCAAGAGCAGAGCCAGTGCTGCCGTGCCGAAAATGCAGCGCTCCCGTGAGGTATCGATGCTGACCAAATCGGGATTACTGATTCGGCGCAGCGCGTACCCCGATGCCATGGCGGCGAGCATTCCAGCGAAGTCGTCCAGGCTCACGTCGGGACGCAGTCGTAGTCCGCGAGCGAGGAACATCTCTTGGTATACCTGCTTCCAGGGCTCCATAGCGCCCTGGCGGTTCGCTGCTAGAGCTTCCTGGATCACTTCGTCGCCCTCGGCGGCCGCCGAGGCGATGAGCTCAAGGCGGAACGTCGGTCCGTCGACGACGGTAGTCAGATCGTAGTAGCACAGCCGATGCGCTGCCGCGACGAACTCCGGCCCATCAAGCAGCCGTTCGGTATCCGGGGCAATCCGAGAGTCGTGCAGCGCCGGCTCGTGGAGCGACCACAGTCCGAAGCTCAGCAGGTCTGCGATGTAGTCCGAGTGTGACCTCCAACTGCATCTCAAAGTGGCAGTAGTACCCACGCGGGGGAAAGGTGCCGGATTATTGGCGAGTTCAGCTACGACCGCTCGCTGAGACAGAAAGCTCAAAAGAGGACGCCCCAGAGAATTTTCATCTTCCGGATCGTTGAGCACCCGTTTTGCCCCGGGCCCAAGGTGACGGCGAATCAACTGCATGCCGGCAAGCACGTAAGCGGCGGTCACCGGATCGTTGGCCAGCCTCTGCCTGCTGAAGGGTGTGCGCCGGTTCATCCTACGCAGCACACCAGAGAGGTCCTGGTTGTAGGGGTAGGACAGGCGATCCTTGGCAGTACGTTCCTGATCCATGCCCACATCGTCGCGGCAAGCAGCGCTGCGCACTAGGCGCGCAGGTGCGCGGTAGTTGACGCGCCCCCGCGCCCGTGCCTGCTCAGCAGCGCCGACGCGTCAGGCCCCCTGTACGCAGCGACGGAATCGCCTACAAAGGCCATACGACCGACACGACACGAAGCCAGCAGACCAGGGGGCTAGCAATGCTCGATCCGACCACCTCAGACTCCCCGCCTCCACACCGACACCGCAGTGACATCCTCACCTGGGCAGCGTTCATCGCTGCTGTGGCGAACCTGATCAACGCTGTCCACGGATGGTGGTAGCAGTACAGCATCGAGGCGCCCGGCGGTCCCGCGGACGGAACCACCTCAACCGCTTTCCGTCTTGCTCCTCAGTTTTGGTTCGCTACTGCGAGGTTGGAGCGCACCGGTCGCATGCAGTTCATCGGCGGTCGCGGCCTCGAAGCTCTCCTCCAAGAACATCTCAACATCGACCCTTTATCGGCCTGCCCAAACTCCCCCAGGCTGGGAAGCCCGCGACCTGCGCTGACCACCACCTGGCGGCGGCCGATAAACCACTGGCTTGTTCCTCATCTTGTTTCCCTTTCGTGCTGCTCGGCGAGGGAGGAGCGGGCAGGTGACGTCCAGGGCGGTTCGGGTTCTGACGTGTCGTCCCTCGTCGCCGCGGGCGACCCGAACATCACCGTGGCCTACCGCAAGGTCTTCGTCGTCCGCTCTCAGGGATCGGACACACCCGCCGACGGACGACAGCCCGGGCGGCTTGGTCCTCCGCTTCGGCGAGATCTACGTGTGCCCACTCCTTGCCGATAGTGGCTGAGGTGCGCTGGGATGGTCGTCGATCCAGGACAGGCCTCCGATGTCGAGGTGGTGGCGGGTGCGGGTGATGGCGACGTAGGCGAGGCGGGCTTCGCCGTCATCGAGCGGGCCCGGCACTGGGCGGCCGGTGTCGTCCAGTTGGTCGCTGTCTCTTGGCGGGGTGAAGTCGTCGGCGATTTTGACCCGCAGCCATTCGCGTCCTTTGGCTTTGTGGGCGGTGGAGACGGTGGCTTCGGCCTGTTGTTCGGGAACGAGTTGGGCGACGGCGGACAGGATGGCGTCGGTTCCGTGGGTGTCGACGAGGTCGACGAGTGGCTGCAGGTCGCGTCCTGCCGGGTCGTAGGCGGCGTAGTCCTGCAGGTCTCCCCAGGAGGGGAACAGGACCAGTTCGGGGTGGGTGGTGCGGCGGCCTTCTTTGAGGTCGCGGGCGGCCAGGGCCAGGGCGCGCAGGGTGTCTCCTCCGCCGACCAGGGCTACGCGGTGTCCGGCGGTGAGCAGGTTCATGACCTGGGCCATGGCGCCTACGTTGGTGCGGCACAGGACGGCGTCGGGCTGGGTGAGGGGGCCGAGTTCGGTGGGCACGGCGGTGGTGCCGGTGAGGCGGATGGGGGCGTCGGCGATGGTCAGCCACCGGTTGGCCTCGTCGGCGAGACAGGGGCCGAAACGGAAGGACTGGGACAGGGCAAGCTGGGTGCCGTCGAAGCCGGTCATGACGTCCTTGGCGCCGCGCCAGTGATAGATCGCCTGGGCGGAGTCGCCGACCATGACCAGCTGGGCGTGCTCGCGCTGGTTGAGGAAGATCTGCTCGACGACGGGGTTGGTGTCCTGGGCCTCGTCGAGCAGCAGGAAGTCGGTGTCGATGCGTGGCCGGGTGAGGGCCCAGATCTTCAGGTAGTGGTCGTGGTCGAAGCGGACGGCGCCGTCGTCGGGGTGCTGCAGGTCGGCCCAGGCTTTGCGGGCGAAGGGCACGAGGTGGGCGGCGAGTTGGGCGTGCTGGGTGCAGTCTTCGAGGCCGCGTAGGCGTGGGACGTGGTGATCGGTGATGGTCTCGTCCGCAGTGTGGCAGAAGCGGGCCACGGTGCGCAGGGCGGCATTGGAGAGGGTTCTCTGGGACAGGTCGCGTTCGCCGATGCGGAGGGCTTTGGTGATGCCGAGGGCCTGTCCGGTCTGCCAGGCGGGTCGGCGCGGGGAGTTGAGGCGGCGGGTGTAGCGGTGGCCGACGGCGGCGTAGGCCAGGGCGTGGGCGGTCTTGCAGCTGACGGTGGAGGGGAAGCGGGTACGGGCGTCCTGGGCGATGGCCCGGTTGTAGGCGAGGTAGCGGCCGCGGCGGCCGGTGGCGTGGGCGAGGTGGGCCAGGGTGGTGGTCTTGCCGGTGCCCGCGCCGGCCTGGAGGGCGAGGTGGTGGCCGGCGTGGAAGGCGTCGGCAGCGGCGGTCTGTTCGTCGGTCGGTTTCATGGTGTGGGCCTCTCGGGCCGCCGGGTGAGCGCGTGCCCGACGGCGGAGATCAGGTAGGCGGGGGTGGTCTGGGCCAGGAGTTCGCGCACGGCCCGGTCGAGGCGGTCGCTTTCCCGATCGGCGTACTCGGTCAGAGCGCGGCGCAGGGCTAGCTGTACGAATTCCTCGGGTCTTTGGCCGAGGCGGTCGGCGGCGGCCTTCAGCAGGGTGCGTGTGGCGGTCGGGAGGGCGACGTTGAGCAGGACCTGCCCACCTGTGTCCGGATAGTGGGTGGTGATCACGTCGATGGGCAGCTGGGTGTCGAGAAGCTGGCGCAGGCGGTGCGCGGCTCTGCCGGGGGTTTTGGCGTGCGTGAGGACCATGAGACGGGTGCTGTTGTGGTTGGCCGCGAGCGGCAGCACTCGGGCGGCGGCGCGCAGTTCAGCGTCCGTCAGTGGCCGGGTCGGGGTGATTTCCAGAGCGTGGTGCGGCACCGGTCACGCCTTCCTGCGGCGGCTCGACGGGGTGTGTGGGAGGCGGGTGTGGATGTGTGCCGCGTGCCGGAGGGGGTCGAATGGCTGCCATTGGGCCGGGGTGAAGTCGGCGGCTCCGGGGGTGGTGGCGTGGGCTCGGCAGCGCTGGGTGCGCCAGCGCAGTTGCTCTGCATAGGGCTGGTGGGTGAGGTCGTAGACGGCCATCAAGGTGTCGGGCTGGGCGAGTTGGCTGTGCTGGGAGCCTGTGGGCAGGAGGATCCAGATGCCCGCTGGGGTGCAGGGGGTGAGGAGGAAGTGGGGACAGCGGCGGCGCTGGTGTGTGCGGGCGACGCAGCGGATGCCGTCGAGGGGCCCCTCGGCGAGGTAGCGGCCGAGCAGGAGTTGTACGATGGCCCGGCCGGGGCGGTCGCTGTCGGTGGGCGGTGTGCAGGGAGCTGGCGAGGCAGGGGCGAGGGCGCCGGTGTCGATGAGGCGGCGGGTGCGGACGGCGAGGTGGCGGCGCACGGCCTCGATGCGCGGGCTCAGCCGGGCGGTCATGGTGCGGGCGGGGCAGAGCAGGGCGTGCGGGATGCGGCACCAGGGGCTGCCGTCGCCGTGAGGGTGGGCGATGCCGCTGCTCAGGTGCCAGCGGCAGCGCGGTGGGACGTCGGCGGTGGCCAGTTCAGTGGGGTGCAGGGCGATGGGCCGTTGGTCGGTCCGCGGGTAGAGGTCGACGCGGTGACCGCACTGCCGGCAGCGGCCGCTCTGACCGGCGTGCAACAGATGGCTGAGACTGGCGGCGGGGGTGCGCAACGGGCGGCGGGGGTACGCAGTGCGGCGTCCGGTGGAGGCGGTGTGGGGGCACATGGCCCGGACGGTGCCAGAGGGCACGCCGTGCATGGCGGTATGGCTGCCTGGATGTCGCCTGGTCGGCCCAACGGGGGCGAACATCCATCGCAGTGGGCGGATGGACGTTCGGTGGCGGTTCGCCGGTACGGGTGATTCACCATCCGCGGGGTGCCGGCGGTGGACGGGTCAGGAGTGCGGTGTGCCGGATGGGGTGTGGTCGTCGCAGAGGGCGCCGAGCAGGTCCTGGATCGGCACGTCGAAGGTGTGGGCGAGGGTATGCCAGGTGGTGACGTTGCCGGCGGCGTGGCCATGTTCGAGGTCGATGAGGGTGCGCCGGGCCAGGCCGCTGCGGTCGGCGAGTTCGTCGAAGGTCCAGCCGCGCTCGCCCCGCAGGCGCGCCAGCGCCATGCGCAGGGCGGTGAGGTCGGGGTCGGGCGGCAAGATCGTCACTTCACCATCCGACGGTGCAGACACCTGCCCCGTCAGTGCGGGAAACTGCACTTTCCATTCCGAGGCGGAGCGGCAACCTGGGGCAGGAATCTGCACTACCGTGCAGACGTCCTGGTGCCCGACACCGGGACGCCTGCCATAGGAACTGTTTTCAGACGGGGGCGACGAGCCGATGAGGCCGGCCGGCACGCAGAGCGCGGTGCGGCGCATCTGGAGAGTGGAGCTGCGATCGCGGGCGGAAGGACCCAGCCTGTTCTGCCTCCAGTGCCAGGCGCACACTCTCCCGCTGGAGGCGTCGTCCGCCCGGTCCGCGGTCCTGACGCATCTGGCCAGCCATGCCCGCGCCGAAGCACTGCCCGGACATCTGCGCACTTGCCAGTGCCGCACCCACGGCTGCTCATGGCACCCGCGCAGCCGCGGCTGCGCCGGGCCGGTCCTCCTGGCGCTCACCCGCGACACCGGCGGGCGCTCCTGGCGCCTGGCCGACACCTGCGCCGCCTGCGCGGCCGCAACCAGCCATACCGCCCTCGTGCCCGACACCCTGCCCGGTGCGGCCCCCGTACAGACACCACGTCAAACGGCCCCGCGCCGCCATCCCCAGCACGGGTCGGCCGAACGGTTGCGTGTGAAGGAAGCGCTCACTTATCTCGCGGTGGCACTCCCCCGGTTCTCCTCCCCCGCCGCCCGTCTGCTGGCGCTGCAGTGCGCCCTGCGCGCCGACCACCACGGGCATGTCCGGCTCCCTCCCGGTTTCCTGCGTGGCATGCGGCTGCGAGGCCGTACCGAACTGTGGAGCGAACTCGAGCACGCCGGATGGCTGGCCCTCGCCGCACGGCAATCTTCCGGGGAAGTACGCCTGCTTGATGCGGACATGCACACTCAGACGTCCGGACGGGCCGCCCGCGCACGCGCGGCCCACTGGGCGCTGCAGCCTGTTCCTCTGACTGGACCTCGCGGCATGGCGCACTCGATGCAGCTCACTGCATTGGCCCTCGCCACCCACACCTGCGACGGCACCGGAACTGCGGAACTCGACGCGCTCACCCGCCTGTGCGGCCAGTCCCCCCAGCAACTGGAGGACCTCTTCGACCAACTGGTCCGCACCCGTCTCCTAGCAGCATGGCGACGCCTCAGCCACGAGGAAGTCGCCTGGCACTTGCCCTCACCGGTCGGGGGCAACCCAGCGCCAGCTGAACGGTATGGGCCTACCTGTCCGCCGTTGACGGACAGATGTGGAAGTAGCGTTCTTCCATCTCAACACCATGGCGATGAATAGATCCTGAGAACGCTGCTGCCGACGTACGGGCGCATGGAGCGGTTCGGTTGAAGCCCCTCGCAGGAGCAGGAGCGGTCGTCTGGGTACCCAGGCCGCCATGGCCGGTTTCGGGTCCGCTGCACACTCGCCGCTGGTCAGGGAACTCGCCGAAGCTGCGGCGGCCAGTACCAGCCTCAGATCGGCAATGTCACCACGCCCCGTCAGCCAGGCAGTGGAAGCAGTGCGGTCGGCGTGAGCCCCGCACCTGCGACAGCAGTGATCTGTGCGCAGAACTCCGGCTCGATCTCGCCGAGCCAGACTTGCCCGAGCAGAACAGCGCATCCGGCAGGCGTCGGCACGGACAGATCACCTGTGTCATCGAATCGAGCAGGGGGCCTTCTCCCTGATGGTCGGCGGGCCCCCTCGATTAGGGCGTCGCGTCGCACCAGTTTGGGGTGGATCCCGAACAAGAAGCGCCGCGTCGCCCACTGGCGGCCGGGCAGCTCGGCTCCCGGCCCGAGTGCACCTTTCGGGTCACGGCGCTTGGCCCCGTTCGGGCACTCACGCGCGCAGCTGGAGAAATTTCGACCGGCTGGTCCGCTCGCCCTTCCGGCCGCCTGACGCCAGCACCGCGACAGCGAGACTTCCGAGAGGTGAGGGAACAGCGGTTCCCGACCCGGCACGCCGTGAAGGCCGGGCGCTCCGGCAGCCCCGACGCTCCCTGCGGGAGGCGAGATACAGGGCTTCCTGTGGCGGGTTCCCCTTCTTCCGGAAGGCAGGGTTCGAATTTGCGCAAACAGTCACCCGGCAGCGCGGACGGAAGTACGAGCCGGACGCGCATACAGCGGCTTCAGGGGTGCGCGGGGCGCACGAGGAGAGCCCTGGGCGGATGAAATCTCCGCCCCCCACTCGCATTTATGCAGGAGGAACGTCGAATCGGTCAACTGCAGTCACTTTCGGTCCGGACTGGACGGAAGCGAAAGCAATCAGGTGTTCGCTTTGGTCCCACTCGCTAATTAGTCACTGCTGCGACATTCGAACTTTGCGCGATGAACTGTATATATGGCGCCCGGTGTTACGGAGGCACTACCGTCCGTTGACGCGAGGAAACCCCGGGCAGGCTCGACACCAACTCCGGGGCTCCCTCATGGACCTGACCAAGAAAGAGGTACGTGCCCCATGCTTGATCGGTTTTCCGTCGCCGCTCTGTTCCGAGCGGTAACTCGCGACGACGCTAGCATTCCGCGCCTTTCCCCGGATGAAACGCATACGGCGAGTGCCTGGACTGTCACGGTGCAGGCAAGCATGTTCCTGGCCGTCGTAGTAGTGCCCGTGATTCTGATTCGCGGCTGGTGGGCGGCACCTGCCACCAGCGCCGTGGTGACTGCTCTGATCGTGGCGATGCGCCGGTCGCACTGCCACTACCAGCGCCTTCGGCTGAGCTGAGCAGTCCGGGGCGGGGGGCGGTGCGCTCAGCGGCGCAGCGCTCCTCGCTTCGGGGCAACCAGCCCTGCGCCACTCAGGAATGCCGAATTCCTCTTTCCGGTGTGCAAGAAACCCACGCACCCGAAGGAGAAACGGTCCTCACGTACACGCACTTGGAGGAACGATGGCGGGCATCACTCCCCGCTATGACATCTGCCGCCACTGCCGGGAACGATTCGCCCAGAGCGGCGGCCCGGGGCGGAAGAAGGAGTACTGCACCATCACCTGCCGGCAGGCCGCGCAGCGTGAACGCGATGGCCGCCTGGGGCAGCGGCCGCCCCGCAGTGCGCATCCGCTGGGCCGGCGTATCGCGGAGGATCTCCAGGCGCTGTCGGCTGCGTTGCTGGAGGCCGAGTACGACGGGCGGCCGCTGAAGGAGCTGTTGCGCTGCGCGGGCGAGGTCTCCCGGGAGGTGGAGTACTACGCGGCAGCCGCGGTGCACGATGCCCGCACCAAGGGTGTGGACTGGGAGCAGGTGGCTGCGGCCGCTCAGATCAGCGCGACCACGGCACGCACCCGGTGGACGGAAGGACGGGTGCAGGAACGCCTGAAGCGGCGGGCGGCGGAGCGGGCCGCGGTCCGCCAGACGGCCGCGTCTCCGGCGCCGGGCCGGGACGCCGCGGAGGACAGGTTACTCGCGCAGTCAGCCGAGCGGGCCTCGGTGAAGCTCGCCTCAGCGCTGTCGTATCTGCATCGGGCCAGCGACTTGACGATCAAGGAGGTGGCTGAGCAGACCGTCCTGTCCCCGTCGTATGTGTCGCGGATCCTGTCGGGTGAGCGCACTCCCACCTGGCCGGTGGTGCGCACACTGGCCGAGCTGTTCGGCGGGGATCCGGCCGAGCTGGCGGTGCTGTTCGAGAACGTGCACGGCTTGGGGCCGCGGGCGCGGCACGCGATCCCGGACGCGGTGGCCCGGCTGCGGGCGGCTCTGCGAGGGCTGCACCTGGCCGCGGGGCGCCCGCCGTTCGGTACGGTCCGCAAGGCTTCGCGCGGTGCGCTGAGCACGCAGGCGATCAGCGAAATCCTTGAGGGTGAGATGGTCCCGGGCTGGGAGGAGACCTCCGCCCTGGTGACCGCGCTCGGGGGCTGGCCCGCCGATGTGCGGCCCTTGTGGGAGGCCATCCACTACGCCTTCCTGTTCTGCTTGGACCCCGTCCCGGAGGGCTTTCGGCAGCTTCCGCCCGCGCATCCCGAATCCACCTGACGCGTCCTGCTTCCGGAGAGAGGTGCCATGTCCTGGTCTTTGCGCCGTTTCCGCACTGCGTCTGCGTGGGGGCTGTGCCTGCAGTCCCCACAGGACGATGATCCACCGCAGCAGGCGATCGCGCTGGTCCTTCCGCTGGAGTACACGGCGTTTTGTCTGCTGTACCGGGACCGCTATCTGCGCTACACGCGCGAGAGGGTTCAGGACGCCTGGGTGAGCCAACGGCTCGTGGAGGCGGCCTTGGGCAATCTCGCCACGATCTGGCCGACGGTCATCAGCAGCTCCCGCCCGGCGGCGGTGGCCTGGCGGCTGCTGGATGCACTGATCTCCTCGGCGCTGTGCGAGCGCAGGCCCGGGGCCGGGCAGAGTGTCGATGCGGTGCACCAGGTGCTGCCTCCGGCACAGGCGGATGCGGTGATCCTGCGCTGCCGCCTGCGCCTGAGTGAGGGGCAGGCGGCCGAGCTGATGGGCGTCGAAGAGCCAGCGGTGGCTTCCCAGTTGCGGATGGCGCAGCGGGCGCTGCCCGGGCAGCTGACGGCGGCGCCCGCTACGGCGGCGGGGGCGCAGCCGGTAGCCGGTCGCGCACGCCGGTAATGCCGCAACCGGCCTGCCTGTAGCGCACTTCACATGGCCCTGGGTGGTTCTGCACAGAACTACCCCGTCCCAGGGCGGCTTTCCTACTATGGAGTACCCGCGGCATGCAGGGTGCTGCGGGCGCACCGACGGGGTGGGGTGCCGCATTGGACCGCGGGCGAGTGCCGCGATTAGACGTCCTCGACGTCGCCTCACCCAGTGTTGCCCGGATGAACAATTACCTGCTGGGCGGCAAGGACCACTATCCCGCCGACCGGGAAGCGTGCGAGCGGCTGCTGCGGATCGCTCCCGGCGCACAGGCCGTGGCCGAGGCCGGCCACCGGTTCCTGCTGCGGGCGACCAGCCATCTGGCCCGGGAACACGGCGTGCGCCAGTTCGTGGTCTTCGGCGCCGGGCTGCCCACCCCGCTGGGGGTGCATCAGATCGCCCAGCGCGTCGATCCGCGGGCGCGGACGGTGTACGCCGACGACGATCCGCTGGTGCTCGCGCACGGCCGGGCTCTGTGGCAGGAGAAGCGGCGCACTCTTACCGTGCGCGCCGGTCCGCTGCAGGCAGACCGTCTGCTGTGCGCGCCGGAGGTTCGTGAGCTGCTCGACCTCAAGCTGCCGGTGGCGGCCTTGTTCGTGTCCGCGCTCCACACGATCCCCGAACCTGCGTCCCCGGCCCGGGTGCTGGCGCAGACGGCCGGGGCGCTGGCGCCGGGAAGCTTCGTCGCCGCCAGTCACTTGGTCAGCGAGCAGCCCCGGGTGCGGTGCCAGGCCAGCGAGGCGATGCGCGAGGCGGCGGGCGGGCGGTGGGGGCGGGTGCGCTCACGCGCGGACGTCGCCGCCTTCTTCGGCTCGCTGCGGCTGCTCGCCCCGCACCTGACCGACGTCTGCCGGTGGCGGCCGGGCAGTGACCGGGTGGCGGCTGCCGGGAGCCCGGCGTGGGCCGAGTACGGCGGCGTGGCGATGATCCGCTGACGGGACAGGTCCCGCCGCCGTCAGCGTTCCGTGAGGGTTGCGCTGAGGAGCTCGAGGCTTTCCTCCGGGGTCAAGGAGGCGTGGGCCAGGCCGTCCAGGACAGAGCGGTAGTGGTCGGTCTCCTCGGACTTGTCCAGGTATTCGGCGTCGCGCAGCTGCTCGAGGTAGACAATGTCGGGCAGGGCGGCGACGTCGAAGCGCAGGTGGGTTATCGGGAAGCCGGCCGCGACACAGCCGGGCCGGTCGAACGGTGCGATCTGCACCGTGACGTGGTCGAGGTGCGCCACCTTCACCAGATGGTCCACCTGTTCACGCATGACCTGCTCGCCTCCGATGGGACGGTGGAACACGGCCTCGTCGAGCACTGCCCACAGGTGGGGGGCGTCCTCTCGGGCCAGTACGTTCTGGCGCGTCATCCGCAGTTCCACCCGTGCGTCGATCTCCTCCTGCGGGGCCAATGGGTAGCCCAGACGCATCACCGCTTCCGCGTACGCGGCCGTCTGCAGCAGCCCGGGCACCAGCTGGACCTCGTAGGTGCGGATCGTGGAGGCGGCCTCCTGCAGGCCGATCAACTTGCCGCACCAGTCAGGCAGCACGCCGTCATAGCGCTGCCACCAACCGGGCTGGCGGGCGAAGCGCACCATCTCCGTGAAGCGAGCAAGGAGTTCGGGATCAGTGACGCCGTAAAGGTCGAGCAGGTCCATCACGTCATCGTGCTTGCAGGTGACCTGGGCGCGTTCCATCCGGGAGATCTTGGCTTCCGAGCCACGGATGGCACGCCGCGCCGCCTCCGCGTCGATCCCGGCCTCCTTGCGTAGCGTGCGCAGGAGTTGCCCGAGAACCATGCGCAGTGCGATGGGGCTCCGCGCGGAGGCGGCGAGGTAGTGCTCGAGCGTGGGTGCATCAACCTGATGGGCAGACGCGGGCATAGGGTCTCCTGCGGGAGGCGGACGGCGAACGTCAGTCTCTCAGGATGCTGCTTGACAAGGCCCCAATTGGGTATTTCTTCCCGACGTCATCCGGCGATCCGATCGAAATCGCCGTCCTTCACCCCCGCGATGAAGGCGGCGATCTCCGCCGGCAGATACACCAGTGCGGGACCGGACGGATCCCGGGAGTTGCGCATCGCCACGTTTCCGCCGGCCAGTAGGGCCAGTTCGACGCAGTTGCCGTCCGGTGTGCTGTGCCTACTTTTCCGCCAGATCACGTTGCGCAGTGAATCTGCCGGGACGCCGTTACTTAAGGGTTCCATGTCGGCCTTCTTCCGGTCCTGTCCGAGTTCTCCTGCCCCTGGTCCGTTCCGTTCTTCACGCTGACTACATGCGTTCCCCGCCCTCCTCGTTCGGATGCAAGTCACCGATGCAATTGCATCCGGGGCGGGGCGGAGCGGATACTAACCAGTCAGGGCAGGGTTCCGCGGCCCGTAAACTGGACGTCTTCCGGGGGGATGAACAGTGGCGATACATGCGGCCACAGCGCTGAGCCGGGCCACGGGAATCACGATTCCGCTCTCCCCCGCCGCCAGCAGCCCCCTCCGGAACACCACTTTGGTCCCACCCACCGCACCGGACTGGGGACTTGCTCTGGGAATCAGTGCGGCCGGATTCGCCGCCCGGGCCTTCACCTGCAATGCCGCCAGTCTCAAAAGCGTCCGCCGCTTCGTCCGCGAAACCGTCAACGGCTGGGGCCTGGCCCCGCTCGCCGACGACATGACGACCGTGGTCGGCGAACTCGCCGCCAATGCTATCCGCCACGCCTTGGGCGGAGCGGGCGACGCCGACACAAAGGCGTGGCTGGGCATGGTCCGCACGGGCGGCGCCGTCGTATGCGCCGTCGTCGATCCCAGCCCCGCCGCCCCATCACGCCGCTGCCCGGACCACCTGACCGAGACTGGACGGGGACTGCTCATCGTGGACGCCCTGACCAGCCAGTGGGGCTACTGCGCACCCGACCCCCACGGAAAAACAGTCTGGGCCCGCATCGCCACACCCAGTCCATGAGACCGGTGTCACCGCCGGTGAGATCGCTCCCGGTCACTGTTCGCGGCTTTGGGTACGTCGAGGATCCTCCGCAGGCGGCGTGGACGGCATTGGTGTTCCACGTCCACGGGGCTGTACGTGGGCTGCGGACCTCGGCTCGTGGTCAGCCGGTCGAACCGCCACGCCCTGACTCAGAGCGGAACCCGATGGGGCCTTCCTCTCACGAGCAGACAACGGACGTTCAAGCCAGCTCAGCCGGTCCGGCTGCCCGCCGGGACCCACCCGTCAGTCGGCGGGGGCGGGTTCAGGTAGCTCTGCATGTTCTTCAGCGCGGCCAGCGTGTTCGCGGCGCCCTTCTTGCGGTGGTTGATGCCCCACAGGCGGTCGTCGCCGACCGAGTAGCAGCCGTGGATGTAGCGCACACCGTGAGTGCGGTGGTAGGTGGCCGGCACCCGGTCGGGGTGCTTTCGTCGGGCCCAGCCTGAGCCTGCGGTGGGCCGGATTCCGAGCGGGCTGAACTCATCGAAGGCGAACACCCGGTCCGGGAAGCGGTTCAAGACGTGCTCGATCCGGTCCAGCTTCGTCTCGCGGTCGGGGTCGGGGGATTCCTTCCATGTCTTGGGTGCGCTGGAAGGTGACACCGCGGCGGGCGAGCAGGCTGCGTAACGCCTCGCGGCCGATGCGGATGACCCGGCCGTGGACTTTCCGCAGGTAGGCGACGAGCTTGCGCAGCGACCAGCGGTTGAAGGGCTGGTCGAGTTTGGTGGGGCGGGTGGTGGCCGTCTGGATGACAACGTCCTCGTCGTCAGAGCTGAGTTGGCCGGGACGGCCTCCCGCCCACCGAGGGTCCAGGCAGGCCAGGCCGATCTCGTTGAACCGGTGGATCACGTCCCGGACGGTGTCCTCGTCGGCCTGGACCAGCTGGGCGATCACCGGCACCCGGTTCCCGCCGGCCGAGGCCAGCAGCATCATCGCCCGCCGGTAGCGCACCGAACTGGTGTGTTGCCCCGGCGCACGATCTGCTGCAGCTTCTACCCCTCCTGGTCAGTCAGTCTGCGCACACGGACAGGCTCGGCCACCGCACCTCCAGCAGTCGAATCGCGTCACCCCACATCCAACCGCGACAAGCACCGACCCGGCGAACCTATGCGGTCAGAGCACTAGCAGGAGGAGCGTTCGTGGGTGCGGTCAGCTTCAGGGATGACAGCGTGGCGGATGCCGGGTGAGTCGGCGCTGCTGCCGGGGCAGGCCCGTAACCGCGCCTCGCTTGCGGAGCGATCTTGCCGAGTGCCTCCGCGTCACGTTGACCTGATGGGCGCACTCCGGCGTACGGCGGGTTGCGTGCAGGGGTTTCATGCGCCCCTTCGCACGCCCGTGCGCGTCAACGTGCGAAAAATGACGGGACGTTCGGGAGCACAGGCACGGGCTGTGACGTTAAGTGAGTCAGCCAGCCCTTCCGTGCAGGTCGCCAGGGGCCCCTGTCGGAGTGTGACGCTCCACTCGTTCGCCGTTTGGCTCTATGCAGATAGCTCGGAGCATAATGAGCTACGCAAAAAGCTAGGATCATTCTGTGCATGGCCGATGAGGTTTGGGGTACGTGCGCAGAGGAGGAGCGGCGATGACGCATCAGATTGACCCCAGCCTGAACCGGCGCAAGCTACGCCTTGCGTTGCGCCGGGCGCGTGAACACGCGCATCTGAGCCAGCGGGAGGCGGCCGAGCGGGTTGAGTGGTCCCCGTCGAAGCTGATCCGGGTCGAAACCGGAACCGTCGGCGTGTCGGTCAGCGATCTCCGGGCGCTGCTGTCGCTGTACGGGGTGATCGATCCTGAACGGGTCGAGGATCTGGAGCAGGCGGCACGGGGCAGTAAGGGGCCGAGCTGGTGGTCGGGGTATCACGAGGTCATCACCCCGCAGTTCGCCCAGTACTTGGGATATGAGAGTGCGGCAGATTCTCTGCACACGTATCACCCCATCGTGGTGCCGGGGCACTTGCAGACCCGCGCCTATGCCGAGGCCCTTCTCAGTCCGCGCGATCTAGAGGAGGGCATGTTCCGCAGGGTCGTGGACCTGCGCATGGAACGGCAGCAGCGGATGTTCGACAACTCGGGCAGGCCTGCCTGCGTGTTCGTGCTGGACGAGGCAGCCGTGCGACGCCAGGTCGGAGGCAAGGGGGTGCTTGCGGAGCAGCTGGGGTTCTTGCTCGACCTCGGGAGCCGCCCTGAGGTCTCTGTGAGGGTGCTGCCCTTCGAGGCGGGAGCGCACTACAGCACGCTGGGCAGCTTCGTCCTGCTGGGCTTTCCCGATGATGACGATCTTCTCTATCTGGAGCATGCCGCCGGCAGCATGACCGGCGGTGAGGACATGCGTCTGCTGGCCCGCTACCAGGAGTGTTTGCAAGCGATCACCGATATGGCACTCGACGAGTCAGAGTCGGCCGACCTGATTAGCCGCGTCCAGCAGGACCTCGGCGTCCATTAACAGCCGGGGTGACAAGGGGCAGGGGAGGGCCGAAGCATGGTCTCCAGGCCGATGTGGCAGCGCATGCTGGAGTGGATGCAGACGAACACGCCCGGTGGTACGGATGCGGCGGGCGGTAAGAGCGACGTAATCCTCGAGGAGCAGGCCATCAGGGATGCCGAGGCACAGAGCCTGATCGCGGCAGAAAAAGCCCGGTCCGAGAACGGTGGGCGGTTGGCTGCACCGAACTGGATCAGCAGACTGCGGATACTCGCTCTTGCGGGACTGATATGTCTGATAGCCGTGGCGGCCCTCGTGGCAGGCACCGTGGCGGGTGTCATGTTCGTCGTGGACAAGGCATCCCACCTGAGGTTGTCCTGGCCGCCGGCCGGCACGGGCACGCTGACGCTGGTTGGCGCCAGTCTTTCGGGGGCAGCAGCCTGGCGGGTGGGGCAGGTGGTGCTCCGCCGGCGGGCGGCGCGCGCTAGTGCGGAGAACCCGCCCGGGAGCCGTACGGAGGACGATCAGAATCCGGTGGAGGCGCCGTAGGGGTTACTCCCGCGCGCCACAGACCGGCGCTGACCGCCACGATCATGGCCACGGAAACCCACAGAACTCTCTTGAAGACAACGCTGTCCACGAGCATCGACGCTGCCGCTGCCGCCAGCGTGGCGACAAGACCGACGGCGAGGGTGAAAGTGATCGCTCCGCCCACCGCTGCAGGCCGGCCGCGGGCCTTTCGGCCCAGCCGCTGAACGGCCAACGTCCCAGCGTCCATCCATCCCCCTCCCCTTTGCCGCTGGCTGGTTAAGAACGTCACGGGTTCTGTAACTCCCCTGCCCTCACGGCGTCCAGGAATGCAGACCAGACACCAGCGGTAAACGTCACAGCGGGCCAGGCAAGAGCCTTCGAGTCGCGGGCAAGAACCCAGTCACGTCCCACCGCGACCTCCACGCACTCGCTCTCGTTGCCGCACTTGCTGCTCCTGCGCCACAAGGGTTTCCCCCCATGCACCACCTCAGCTCCTCCCGATCCCCCGATCTGCCCGGATGGTGCGCAGCAACTCTAGTGGACGGTTGTGCACTGCCGCAGGGCATCGGTCGGATTACCCGCCCGCCTACAACGAACTGCACCCGTAAGGCTACCCACAGCTACCAAGGGTCAGGCTACGGTTCCCCGAACGTAACCGCCATACGTGAACAGGCCGACATGGCATACCTCTCCGGCACTCGCCTCCCGCGCGCAAGCAGGACGCCCCCAGGGGGACTTGACACCGGTGCGATCGGAAGCGGCCGCCGGCTTTGCCGGCGTGACGATCACCTTTCCGCGGCCCCGCCTGCACAACGCCCCTCAGCCGGCAGGCCGGGCACGGCTGCGCATTGTCACAACTGCTCGAAGCAGGGCTGTCCTTGGCGGTTGCCGAGCGGAAGGCCGACCGGTCGAGGAACGGACCCCGAGGCCGGTCCGGAATCCGCCCCGGGGCGCGGCAGGCAGGCCTGTGAGCTGACGCAGGGTGTCGCCGTTGCCGGCGAACGCATTCTCGCCGGCCTCGGCTCGGACATCTGGTGCCGTGGCGCTGCCGGGGCCCCCCGTGCCCTCTCGCGCCGCTGGGGGCAGCCCGTAGCCCATGTTGGTGATCTCCATCTGCATGGATGTCAGCCGGGCCGAGGTGCCGGTGCTGTCCGGTGAAGCTGTCGGGCGGCCTGCGTCCGCTGGCCACGCGACTGCGAAAGCGCCTGGTCAGGGTGCCGGCCAGCGGTGCAATGACGTCAGGCGGGGACGGGAGCGGCGGGCGCGGTGAGCGCAGCGACGGCTGTTGACGGCGCCTTCTCGCATGCGGGTCGCGAAAAAATCTTGGTTTCTGATTGCACGTTCGGCGATGTCGGCGCCCCTCGTAGGCATGAACGTGAAGCGGACTGGGACAGGGATGTCTCGTGCGGTGGCCTAGGGGGACGCGCGGCCCGGACGGCGGCAGCGGCGTGCCGCCCGGCCAGGAGGCTGTGGCCGAAGGCGCGGCCGTCCTCCCGACGCAGGACCGTCGGCGCCCCAAAAAGGGTACCCAGCCTCTCACGGGAGAGGAGCAAAAGAAATATGACGCTTTCTTTCGCTCCGAGTTCAACATTTTGACGAGGCATGTGATTCTTTTGGGTGCCACCCCGGAGGAAGCCAAAGACGCAGCACAGTCCGCTCTTATCGATCTGCTGCAGAACTGGTCCACCGTGCAGGCGCCACGGCCCTGGAGCCGCAAGGCTGCAGCGCACCATTTCTTGCGCAGCGACATAAGGGAAAACAAGGCCGACCGGCTAGCGCGTGCTGATTTTATTGCACGCCGCGGATCGGACAATTCTTATTCGCTGTGCAGCCCGCTCGAAGAGTGGGAATTCATTGTCAATTTTGTCGAGAATCACCTGGTAGGAGTCCAGCGGCAGGTGATGGCTTGGAGCATCGACGGATTCGAGCCGCAGGATATCGCCAGGCAGTTGGGTATGGCCCCGGCTACGGTGCGCTCGAATCTTCGCCACGCAAGGAAGAAGCTGGCTACCGCACTTGGGAAGGAACATCCGGAGCTGGCTGGGTCCATGGGGGATGCCGAGGGGAAGCAGAAATGAAGAACTGGATGAGGGATTCCGGAGGCGGTGTGGTGGGCCCGGCCGGGCAGAGCGAGGCCAGGCTGACGGAGGAAGAAGCAGACCGCGTGAACGCCTACGAGGCGCGCCTCCATGAGGTCACGAGTCATCTCGCCACGGAGGACGAGGTGGATGCCTTCCTCCTCCAGGCGAAGATCGAAGTGTCACGCCGTAACACCATCGCATCACATCAGGGAGTTCCCGCCGGTTCTCCTCCGTGCGCGGCCGGAGGAAGAAGGAGGTCTCCCCTTCGCAGCGCTGCGGCGATGGGAGTATCAGTCCTGGGAGACATCATTTCCCTCTGGCTCGTCTTCATGGTCATGTACTTCACCGTGGCGCCGTACCTGGACGGGATCAATGACATCGTGAAGGTACTGATCTTCGTCGGAGCCGGCATGACAGCCGCGGTGGTCTCCTCAAATTTTCGCCGCTCTTACAATCGTCACCAGAACCGGGCTGCAGCGCAGCATCCCCAGTTCGAGCCATGGTGGCGCAAGCGTATGGAGATCCTGGCCGAGGGTGTGAAAGTCGTTAAGCTGCCGCCTGTCATGCGGATCATCGATATCGCTTTTTCGGTCATGTCGATGACAACCATGAGTGTTCCCCTGGCGGTCGGCTATCTCTTGGTCAAGAGCAAGGGGAGGGATGCCCTGGATCGGCAGCCGCGGGTCGGTCAGGGCGGACACGTCTTCATGCGCTACAAGTTCAACGTGCATGTCAGTGAGAGCGGGGCCCCGGCGACGCATTCGGATCTCTTCCTGATAAGGTCGGGAATCGAGCAACTGCCGCGACTGTGGAATCTCTTCAGGGGAGACCTCACACTCGTCGGTCCGAAACCTGAGAACCCCGCTTTGGCCATTCGGTATCCGCAGTCCTGCCGGTGGGTGTTCGCATATCGGCCGGGCCTGACGGGGCCTGTCAGCCCCGAGCTGCGAACGCTGCTGACCGTGAACAAGTTCGACGCCGACACCTATCTCACACGGATCGTGCCGCTCCAATCGGCATACGACCGGTACTACTTCGCTCTGCCGACGGTACGGCAGCTCTGCATCATGGCCAGGGCTCTCCTGCTGTTGATGGTGCCCTTGATCGTGGAGAACACGGTGTTGTCGGATCGATCGCGCAACGCACACGGGCACAAGGACAAGGGCGGACAGGACCGTCCTGTGCCCGTGATGCCGGCAACGGACTGTGCGCCGACCAGCGAGCAGGTCAGCCAGGTGACGAAGTGGTCGCGGCACGAGTACGACGGGGCTTTCGCCTAGCGGGCGCCAGACGGAGTGCCGTACCGGCCCGACCTCACTGTCCTGCTCTGCGCACTCACTGACGCCCGATGAGGAGAACCCGTTGCTGTGGGGTGGGCCCCGCCCGTTCGGGCGGGGCCCACCCCACAGTCTTGCGGCCGATCACCGAGGAGCCTTGCCCGCGGCAAGAGGGGCCTGCGCGGCTCTGCGGCAAGGCCTTTCGGCTCAAGGACCTCTGCGGGCTGTTCGTCGTTCCACCCCTCAAAGCGCCAGCACCGGCGCACGGCACCCAGCCTGAGCCAACTCTGCATAGGTCCAGGCCCGTTGACGGTGCGCCGCTTCACCTGCCGGCTGAGGACACAGCGCGTCTCGGCAGCTCTGAGTGGCGGCGTGCCGGCGAGGTTTTCGTTTTTTCTCTGTGGGTGTAAACGGTTTGGTGTGCTGCAGCGCTTATGCACAATGAGACAGGCAGCCGTTGCGGCGTCT
The DNA here is from genome assembly GCF_014650955.1 of Streptomyces tauricus. Taxonomy (GTDB): domain Bacteria; phylum Actinomycetota; class Actinomycetes; order Streptomycetales; family Streptomycetaceae; genus Streptomyces; species Streptomyces tauricus. Next base: position 12,482 of record NZ_BMVY01000056.1, on the reverse strand, counting down.
GCCTCAACTCCAGCCACTGGTTGGAGGAGGGTTTGGTGCTCCCCGCTCTCGCCAAAGGATAGGGACGCCAGACTCCTGCATGCTGAGGCCCCCGGCAGCTCTGGCTGCCGGGGGCCTCAGCGCACTATCCGTTGCTCCAAAAGGCCCGGGGTAACGCAGTTTGCAGCTTGCGGCGCAGCCGGTGGCGCTGCACACGAATCGTGGCTGGAGCAACGCCCAGTGCTTCAGCTATGAGGTCGTTGTCGTGACCGGCTGCCGCCAGCAGCAAGATGGCGAGCTGCTGACGGGAGAGGTGGGGCGCGATCTGCTCAGCGATGCAACGCCTGAGCCACTCCTCCTGGAGCACCTGGTCCGCTTCGTCCGGTTGCAGCCGCCTCCTGTGCTCGGCGGACATCACCAGCCGGATGTCCTCGGTGGGAGAGGCGTAGCGGTATCGCCGCACGGTGGCCTGCCGTATGCGCAGGCTTTCGTTGCGGGTGACTTTGAAAAGGTACGCCTCGACGTACTCCATCTGTCTCACGCGGTACCAGTTGCCCAGCACAGCTATCCAGACCGCCTGCATCACATCGTCTACATCGTTGTTGTAGCCGGATCCCAGAAGGTGACCGGCGTACCGGCGGAGCCGGGGATGAAAACCCCTGTAGAAGACCTCGAACTGGTCAGTTTGCCCGGGACGGTCGTCCGCGGCGGGAATCAGGCGCTCAAGGAGCTGGTGCGCCACCGACATCGGCGTGGACGATGCGCTCGCCGCTGATGGCTCAAGTGGCAGTCCGGTGAGGAGCGTGAGCTGCTCTCGCAGTCGGCAGAGGTCTGGAGTGCCGAGGCCGAGGTCGTAAAAGGGCCGTTCGGCATCCCGCGTGTCGACTCGGTGGTGTCCGAGGATCTGGTCCGTCGCCTCCAGAACCCAGTGCACGGCGACCTCGAGGCGCTGAGCAAACGGCAGGCGGCGCAGCGTGTCGGCTCGCGTCTGTGCATCAGAGGAGAGGCCGGGAGCCGGCCGGCTCCGAAGCTGGCTGAGCGCCTGGCTGATGGCGTATGCGACCGTGTGGCGGGCAGACTGCCCCGACCGGTGATCGTGCGAGCTGCTGGTCCAGGCGTCGGCGGCCTTGTCCCAGACGATCTGCAGTGCGTGCTCGACGTCCTCACTCTTGCAGTAGGGCCCCAGATACCAGCGCACCTGCTGGCGCAGCCGGGGCTGCAGTTCCTCATAGAACTCCCGCATCTCCCTGGGCAGGCCGAAGGCCTGCTGCCCGCCTTCATCGGCGGGCAGCAGGCGCTCCGGGTGTTCGCTGCGGTGTTCCATCAGCCGCCGCTGCTGCCAGCGGAGTTCGTCGCTGCGTGCGCGGCCAGGCGCCTGTGACGGCGCCTGCGGAACCAGGCCAGGACGCTCAGCAGCGTGCTGGCGATGATCGACACGATGGTCAGTACGGGAGCGATCTGCCGCGCGAACTCGGTGACCTCCGCCCACCGCCACTGCAGCAGCAGTCCCGTTCCCGTGCCGAGACCGAGCAGCACGCTGATCACGACGAACCAGTAATGATCTTGAATCCAGATGTCGGCGGCCGCGATCGCTCGGCGGACCGCGTCCATCGCGCGCTTGGCGCCTCGCATAGCGGACTTCATAATTCCGCTTATGGCCTGCGCCAGTTGCGGACGATGCATGGACAGCACCTTTCAGGTCGGGGCCAGTCCGACCCGCCGGTGCCATCGGAGAACAACCGCCTCCGGCGACACCGGCGGCTGGAGGAGACCTCGTATCACGCGCTCTCGCCACAAGATTTCGTGAGCCCGAGGCCCTGCATGGCCCGGTCGATGTTCACCTACTAGGGGCCCAGGAGGCGCCCGGCGTGCAACGAGCCGCCTGACGCCCTGCCGAACAGCGCCGATTGAAATTTCGGGCGCCCAAAATTATCCAAATTCTCACATTCTGAAAGCTGTGCAACTCTTCATCCACATTTGCCCTGATTGCCCGTCAAGGTGGTGTAATTCGGGAGGAGGAGACCGGGCCGCCCCGGAACTGCGAGTGAGCCGGGGCCTGGTGGGCCTGAACACCGGGTGAGCGGCCCGGACGGCGGGGAGACCGTTCACCGCGCCAACATCCCCCGGGCCAACCTCCGCCGACGCGGACTCCTGGTATGCGGTGCGCATAGGGCGGGCGGCAAGGTACAGCTTCCTGTACGGGCAGGGGGCTGCGACCTGTCCGCTGTGGTGGGGGCAGTGCTGGCATACGAGGATCCGTCCGTTCCTCACCGCGCTGCGCCTGGAGCTCGCGCGCCTGCGGGCCGCCCACGGGTGGACCTACGACGAGCTCGCCGCCCGCAGCGGCCTGGCCAGACGCACCCTGATCGAGATCGAGCAAGGCCGCACGATCGGCACCCTGAACTCCTGGCACGCCCTCGCCCACGCCCTGGGTACCCCGCTCGACGAGCTCTTCAGCACACTGTGCCGCGGACACGACCTCCCGGGCTCCCCCGAGGGCTGACGCCCGGCCCGCACGGCGGCAGCTGACCACCCGAACCAGAGAGCTCCCCGAACGCTCGACCGGCCATTCGCACATCCGTCTCAGGAAATGAGGCCGACCGGGCGACCTGTCAGCACTGCGGGCGCTGCTGCGGCGTGTTGGCTGGCAGGTTCGCCCGCATGCGCTCCACACCACCCCCCGTACCCCGGCACCCGGGCGGCCGCCCTGCCTCCCCCCGCCCACGCCGCTCCCTGCAGGTCTCCCCCGACGGCGCCAGCCTGCTGCTGCGCTGCGGCCAGGGCGGCAGGTGCCGCGAGTGCGGCAACCGCATCGAGTGGTACCCCGCGGCACCGGCCCGCAGCGGCGCCCCGTGCGCCTGCACCCGCACGAACTGCCGGCCGCCCGGGTACCCGCCTCTTGCCGCTGGCACGTCAGTTCCGGCACCGCCTACCCGGCCGGGGACGGCAGCAGATGGTGCCGGCTGCCGCACGCCGCCGTCTGCCCCGCCCGGGACGCCGCACCGGTTCCTGGCGAACTGGCCGGGCTGCGCCGGTCGCTGGCCGTGAACACCCGCCGCATGATCGACGCGGGCGCCTTCACCTCTCCCCCGGCCCCGGCGCAGGGCCCGGTAGCCCGGGACGGTGTGCGGGCCTGCCGTCCGGCGCGTCCGATCGTGCGGCTGCTGTACGTGCACTACCTCGCCGCCCGGCCGGTGGACGACATTCAATGCGTCGCCCAGACCCGAAGGCGCCAGCGCTGCACCAACCACCTGCTCCTGCGGCGCCCTGCCCGGCACCTGGACGCTCCTGCCGGCCACCGCGCAGCGCGGTCAGCTGGCTCTGCCCGCCGCGGTCATGGCCGTCTACGACCTCGCCGGTCTCCCCTACGCCGAACAGTTGCGCTGGCGCGCTCAACGCTGCCTGCAGCACGCCGCCATCCCCACGGCCGCCGACCTGGCGGTGGCCGACTGGGAGCCCTTCGACCCGCTGCACCATCACGAACACGTCCACGCCCGCCTGCCCACCCGCGTCCGGCGCCCCGGCCCTTCCGGGGCGGCGCAGACAGCGGTGCACCCGTGACGCCGTGTCATGCCGTCGAAATCCTGCTGACCAGGCCCGCCGATCCCAGCGAACTCCGGTATGCCCGCAGCAGCCGGCTGGCCCTGAACGCGGACCGTACCCGGCTGATGGCCGTGCAGAGCGCCCCCAGCCCGGGCACCGCCCTGCACCTGCTGCGACGCCGGCTGGACACACATCTGCCGATCGACGTGCTGAGCACGCACTACCCCAACCGGCACCGGCAGGTCCTGCTCAACGTCGCGCTCGACCGCACCGCAGGCCGGGCTCTGCGCCGGGACGCGGCCGCCCGGGGACTGCGTCCTGGCGACGTACTGCGTCAGCACGTGACCACCTCTCTTGCGCGGGAGGAGGAGCGCCGCGCCCGGCGGCTGAAGGAGCGCCTCGCGCCTCTGCTCACCGAGCACACCCCCGAGGAAGTCCTCGCGGGTGCAGCCGCCCTGCTGTACGGGAGGCAGGGCCACGGGGCACTGGCAGCGCCGTGAAACAGCTGTCCTCGCCGCCTCCCGGGGCGGGCAGCCGTCGATGTGGGTCGCGTTCGTCCTCCTCATTTCCTTCTTACGGAGTCCTTGGTGCGCACCCCCACTGACGAACAGGCCCATGCGGCCGACGCCTTCCGCGGCGGGCACCATCTCGTCCTGCAGGCCGGTGCGGGGACAGGGAAGACCAGCACCCTCGGTCTGCTCGCCGCTGGCACCCCTCGTCGCGGTCGTTATCTCGCCTTCAACAAGGACATCGCCCGGGACGCCTCCGCCCGTTTCCCTCGCACGGTGACGTGCAAGACCGCGCACGCCACGGCCTATGCCGCCCTCGGCCACCGCTACCGGAGCCGTCTCAACAGTCCCCGCCAGTCCGCTTGGAGGATCGGCCAGGCGCTGGGCATCACCCGTCCGGTGCGCATCGGCGATCAGGAGATCAGTTCCCGGACGCTCTCCCACACCGTGCTGCGCACCGTGTCCCGTTTCTGCTACTCCGCCGACCGCACCCTGGCCCGCCACCACGTACCGCCCCTGCGCGGCCTGAACACCGACGGCGCCCACACCGCACTCGCCCAGCAGGTGATGCCGTTCGCCCTCAAAGCATGGGGTGACCTGCAGAACCCCGACCACGGCGCGGTGCGCTTCGAGCACGATCGCTACCTGAAGATGTGGGCCCTCACCGAGCCGAGAATCGAAGCGGACTTCCTCTTCCTCGACGAGGCCCAGGACACCAACCCGGTCCTGGAGGAGGTGTTCGCCGCCCAGCGCGCCCACGCCCAGCTCGTCATGGTCGGCGACTCCGCCCAGGCCATCTACGGCTGGCGCGGCGCACAAGATGTGATGACCGGATTCGACGCCACCCCCCTCACCCTGACCCGCTCCTTCCGCTTCGGCCCCCTGCTCGCCGAAGAAGCCAACCGGTGGCTCACCCTCGCCGAAGCCCCCATCCGACTGACCGGCACCGAGGCCATCGCCACCGCGGTCGGTCCGATACAGCGTCCCGACGCGGTGCTGTGCCGCACGAACATCGGCGCCATGGCCGAAGTCATGCAACTGCTCGCCGCCGACCACCGCGTCGCCCTCACCCGCGGAGGACAGCAACTGCGAGTGCTGGACGGATCACCGTCGGCGCTGCTGCCGTCGGCGGTGCCACCAGCGCCGCAGACTGCGGGCGGGCCCGCGCCATGCTTCGACGAACTCCTCATGTCGCGTGCCAGTTTCGCGCCATGAGTGGCTTCCTAGCCCACATCGCTTCGCCGAGCGACCGGGCCCACGCGCCCGCCCTCGGCGACCTCGACCCCCTTGATGAAGCCGCGATGCTTGCTGTCATCGCCCGTGCCGAACTGCACGACTCCGAATGCTTCGAGCAGACCCTCGCCGAGGCGCGGGCCGGTCTCACAGGCACCGAGTACCGCGCCTACGAAGCCGGGCTCGTTCACCTCGGCACCTTCGCCGGCTCCTCGGAAAGCTACGGCAACGACGACGACGCCAACCCCGCGGCCCCTGATGCCGTCTGGATCTTCGACGACGCCCGTTGGATCACCTGGGAGGCGAAAAGCGAAGCCACTGCCACCGGCGAGATCGGCCCCGAGAATATCCGCCAAGCCCAAGGACACCTCAGGTACACGGAGGCCGAGCGAAAGGCCTCTGCCCCCAGCGGCTCCATCGCGCTCCTTATGTCCCCCAAACCAAAGATCATGGCCGCCGCGCGCATGCTCGCCAACGACGAGACCTACCTGGTACGCCCGCCGACGGTCCTGGAAGTCTTCGACCGCCTCATCCGGTCGTGGCGTACCGCCCGAGCACGCACGATCACAGTGCTGAGCATCGCCGAACTCGCCGACATCTTCCGGGCCGAACAAGCGCTGCCATCACAGTGGCTGCCCCTCCTGAAATCGGCCCCGGTCAAAAGGTTGTGAAACGGCACGCGGGTCCCTCAGGCCGACGGGCTTGAGGGGCCTGCGTCCGCACCGGCTCCCAGCCAGCAACCCTGCAGGCAGGACGCGCAGTCCGCCCTACACCCGCAGCCACGAGCCGAGCGGGTCGACGAGAGTACGGGGGCAGCGCCCTCAACCCTCTGGAGTCGTGACTTGCCGAACGGAACGTTATATGTCACGGCTTCGGCCACGAAACCCTGCGGTCAGCATGACCCGGTCCTCCAACATGATGTCGACGACTACGCCGACCTCCATGCACCGACAGCGGCTTCGTCCAGGGGTCGTAACGCGATCCTGTTGAAAGGTCACGGCCGGGCGTGACCAGGCATGCTCACACCCGTCGGGCGAAGTCCGCGAAACCCGCCGGGCGAGGGTAAGGTCAGGCGCCGTTCGCGGCCGCGTGTGCCCGCTCCGCAACGTCACGCAGCACCTTGGCCAGCTGTGCCCGAGTCCGCCCGCGCGTCTTGACCGCGTGGCAGTTCGGGCAGAGCGCAACCATCACGCGCGGGTGGTCCCGGCCGCCCTCAGCTATCTCGTCCACGTGATCAATCTCCAGCAGCGCTAGGCCGTTGTCCGTGACATCGTCCGGCTGGCCAGCGCACCCAGGGTTTTCACACCGACCTTCACACCGCTCCAACACCGCCCTGCGGGCCTCCGGGATGCGCACTGGACGAGCTGCTCCGGCTGTCCGCTTCCCACGCGCTGACTCCTCCTTCCGCTCAACCACTGCGACCAGCCGTCGGTACTCTGCTGACCCATACGCCTCAGGCACCGGGTCGACTTTCGCCCAAGCAGGAATCGCATCCTCGGCCTCCCGCGGCCTGGCCATCCCCTCGCATCGCTGGTGCCGAAGCCAGCCATGCGGGAGGCCGCCCTTGTTGCACACCGGGCATACGCCCTCTCGGACTACACCAGTCCGGCCGGACTCGCCCGTGGCCCGCTCGGGAATGTACCGGATGGGCGTGACAGTCAGATCCGGCCGCCCTTTGCCCATGGCGGCTGCACCCGCTTCCAGCGCCTTCCGGGTGTTGAGTATCTCCTGGTAGCGGGCGTTTTCCTCCTCCCACATACGGGCGGCCTTACTCTCACGCTGCCACTCATGGGTGCGGCGTTCCACGTTCCGCTCGCGCAGCCGCTGTTTGCGCCACGCCTCCTCCAGCCTGGTCTGGTAGTGCCGCGCGAGCTCACGCTGAAAGTTGTCGCCATCGACGCGATGGAGTAGCTGCGTCCGGTGATACCTCATCCCGCCTGCGGGAGCACCCAGTTCGGTGATCAGGTGCCGGCTCCAGCCGAGAGCCTCCAGGTCCGCTGCGGTGCACAACCGCTGTGTGCCTTTTGGGAGAAACACGAGAGCGCTGGTCGGCAGTCGGGCCAGATCCGCTTCATCCTGCTTCGCCAGTTTCCGGGCTCGAAGTACGCCTGCTAGTCCCTTCGTACTGTAGGTCAGTGTTCGCTCCAAGTCCTTCGGCCTCGGAGTCGGCACGGTCACAATCTTCTTCGGCTTCGGCTTTCTGCGCCCGACGCCCTTGCGGGGCTCCGGCGGAAGCGGGTTGGCAAGGACGCTCTCCCATCCCGTGGCGGCGCGCTCCGCCGGGGTCATCGTGGCGCTGGCAGAGACCGACCGGTCGAGCAGGCCACCTTCGCGGTACAGCTCAGCAAGCCGGGACTGTGCACGACTGAGAGCGACCTTTGCGTCATCGGCGGCCTGACTGTCCCCCTTGTCCAGGCTGATCCGCTCTTGGGTCCGCAGTCTGGCGATGACCAGGGTTAGTTCGTTCACCTGGGAGTAGCCCGCGAAGTTTTGGTGGGTCACCGGTCCCCCTTCCCAGTTGCACTCACCTCATTGTCGCCGAATAAGGCGTCGGTCGTCGCTCCGCGCTTCACGCGGGGAGACCGAGTCGAATCCCTCGCTGCGAGCATCGCCCCCCCCATGGCACTGGACACGCTGACTGATGCCACCGAAGCCGACCAGCTCAAGGCGGCTCTGGATACGGTGTACGCCGCCTGGCCCCCTACGGCGCACACGGCCGGCGCCTCTGGATGAGGTCCGCGTCATGGACGAAGGAGTATGACTCTCACCGGATCAAGCAAAGGCCGTTGGCCGGCCGGTCCAGGGCAAGTGCGGCATGCGCGTTGAGGAGGATCACCCGTCCACCCCCTGGCATCCCATCGCAAACCCGCGGCTTCCGACCATGGCCTTCTCCGGGCCAGCTCGCCCCGTCAGGCGCTGATCCCGCCATCCTTCAGTTGCTGAAGGGCATTAGTGAGGTTACCGCGAGTGGCGAGAGTGTTGGGGTGGTCGGCGCCAAGCACCCGCTGACTGTCGGCTGACACCCTCTTGAGTAGGTCGACGGCTTCATCAATGCGCCCCGCATGCCAGAAGATGGTCGCAAGGTTATTGCGGGCAGCGAGGGTGTCTGGGTGGTCGGCACCAAGCAGCCGCTCATGGTCTGCCAAGACGCCTTCCTGCAGGCCGGTGGCCTCTTTCATTCGCCCCATCTGCCAATAGGCGGACGCAAGGTTATTACGGGCAGTGAGCGTGTCTGGGTGGTCGGCACCAAGCAGTTGCTCCCGGTCTGCCAGCACCCCCGCGTGCAGAGTAGCGGCCTCAACAGTACGTCCCATCAGCCAATAGCAAGTCGCCAGGTTGCCTCGAGTGGTCAGGGTGTGAGGATGACCGGCACCGAGCAGCCGCTCGTGGTCGGCCAATACCCGTTCCTGCAGTTCGATGGCCTCACTGATGCGCCCAGCCTGCATGAAGGCAGACGCAAGATTGCCGCGAGCGAGGAGGGTGTCGGGATGGTCGGCGTCAAGCAGCCGTTCCCGGTCTACCACCGCCCGTTCCTGCATTTCGATAGCTTCGTCGGTACGCCCCGCCTCTCGATATGAGGTCGCCAAATTGTTGCGGGCGGTCAGGGTCTCAGGATGGTCGACACCAAACAACCGCTCCCGGTCGGCCAACACCCTCTCCTCGATCTCAATGGCCTCGCTGATGCGCCCTGCCTGCGAGTAGGCGGTCGCAAGGCCGCCGCGGGCGGTCAGGGTGTGGGAGTGGTCGGCGCCGAGCAGCTGCTCGAAGGCGGCCAGCACCCGTTCATGTAGGTCGATAGCCTCGCTGATGCGCCCTGCCTGGAAGTAGGCGTTCGCGAGATTACCGCGGGTGGTTATTGTTTCAGGGTGGTGGGCGCCGAGTACCCGCTCCGTGTTCTTGGCCATGTCGTGCCAGTAGCTGATGGCAGTGCTGGGGAGGCCCGCATCAAGAAGGCTGATGCCGGCGCGGTAGAGCACTGGATGCCCCTGGGGGTGCCGGAGGTGGTCGTGGGTGTGCCGGGTAAGCACTTCCGTGTTGGTACGCAGGGCTGCAGCAAGGTCCAGGTGAGGCTGGTCAATCTCGGGCCAGGTGTTGAGAAGCGCGTCGGCGGTTGCCGTGGCTAACTCGAGGGTGCTCGCAGCAGCGGTGTTCTCGCGGACAGCACGTGCGGTAAGGGCGTGGATGCGTACGGCGCGGGGTTCGGCTCGGGTATCGCAAGTGAGCAGCGCGTAGCGGTGCAACAGGCGCAGGGCCGCGTGGGTTTGGTCGGCTGTGACTTGTGGTGCATGCTCCGTGTTGTTCGGCTTGCGGTGGAGGGCCAAGTGGTCGAGGAGAGATGGGGTTGTCCAGAGAGCGTGGGGGTGGCCGGCGGGATCGAGGAGGGCGGCCAAGCGGAGGACGGTCTGGGCAAGGCCGGTGGTGTCGGTGCTCTGGACGGCGTCCAGGCATAGCAGAAGCGCCGCAGTGATCTGCCGCCCGTAGCCCTCGGTGTCAGCCGTCTCGGGTAGGGCCTCCTCCAACCGCGTCCGGTGGTGGTTGAACCGTCGCAGGTAGGCGGTGCAGCTGAGTTCTTCATTGATCATGAAGGCAGCGGCGAGGCTCAGCGCCAGTGGCAGATGTCCCAGAGCTTCGGCGAGAGCCGGGGTGTGATCGTCGAGCAGGTAGCCCATGCCGTCATCTGTGAGGCGGGTGCACAGGTAGGCGTGGGCTTCATCCGCAGTGTAGACGTCGATGTCGACTCGGGTACGGCCGCTGCCAGTCAGGCGCGCGTCCTTCAGCCTGGTGGTCGCCAGGACCCATCCGGTGCCGGTCCGGCTGACAGGCCACCATGAGTTGATCATAGTGGGGTCTGTGATGTCGTCCAGGATCACCAGCCACCGATGTGACGTGGTGGCAAGCCAATCCAGCAGCGCGCGTGCGTCCGCTTCCCGCTCCTGCCCACTCACTCGGGGCAGATGGAGGCGCGCAGCAGCCTGCGCATACTGAGTAATCACTTGCTGGACCTCAGTTGCCGTCGCCCACACGACCACCTCGGCGCCCGTCTTGAGGGCATCGATGGCGCAGGCGGCAGCCAGTTGCGTCTTGCCGACCCCACCGCCACCGGAAAGTACTTGCGTCAGGACCACCGATCCGGTGCCCGCCCGGGCGCCGTCGATCTGCGCACGCAACAGCTCGCGTGCTTGGAAGGCGGAGGCCAGAGCTGGCACCGGCCCGACCTCCACCGGCCAGGACACCTCGGTTCTACTTGGCTTCTCGGCCAGGGGCTTTGAGGTCACGACCTCAAGACGAGGTGTGGTGCCAGGATGGCCGTGCCTGGCAACGAGATCAGCGAAACCTGGCAGGCTCAGTGCCTCGTGGACCGGGACAGCATGCAAACGGCGCCAGTCCATCGCTTTGTTGTCCTCGCCCGCGACCCCCACAAGCCGGCCGTGGCAAAAAACTGCCGAACCCGACGCACCCGCCCAAGGCCGTCCACCATCCCGCCCCCGGGCCGGCCAGACAGGACAGTCCAGCACCCAGCCCGATGACGACGTCGACACCGCCGGTAACTCTCCACGCAGATATTCAACCTGCGCCACACTTCCAGTATCGGCTGCGAACGCGGGAAACCCAGCACCTTCGAACGGCACAGGTACGACACCACCAGGTCGACCCCAGCGCACCGGATCGCCGACGGCTGCCACCGGCTCGTTCAGCCACAATAGGGCTATATCGAGAGCGTCTCCGGCCGGCGTCCCATCACGCGGGTCGGGCCAGCAGACTTCGGCTTGCCGCTCCACCACGCCAGCCCCGTAGTGGGGGTGGCCCACCAGAGTTCCTACTCGCACGGCCCACTGACCGTTTGGAAGCACTACGTGCAGGGCCGTCAGGACCAGCTGTGGGCCCACCAGATACCCAGACCCCACACCATCAGGAGCAGTAGTGTGCACCATCACTAAGCGTTGTGGGTCCACGTCATATCTCCCACGGCCGAGGTCCGGCGTCGACCTCGGAAGCCGTCACGAAATCGTTCAAGTACTCGGTACTGAGACGGCGCTGTGACGAAGCATCGTGGGGGTCCAGGGGGCCAAAGAAGGGCCGGATGGCGACAAGCTCTCCCTCACGGACCCTGTGGCAAAGTACGAGGTCCGCGGGCAGTACCTGACGCCAGACGCTGTCCAGTCCACCACCAACAGTCCCGCTGAGGCTTGGACCTTTGGTCGTTGTTGCACCTGCGTCGCAGCGGTGGAACTCCATAGCCAGCATCTGCAGCCGTCCTGACTCGGTGAGCTCAAGCCGATGGCAGGCACCCTCGTTCTGCGCCCAGCACGACGCATCCCGCGGCTTCGCAGAGACATCCAACCGTGCGCTCCCTGCCATGCTCGATCCCCCTCGTCTCATGCCCCCGATACGGAGCACCTCCGCCATAGCTTGACCCATTCACCTCATGCCGTGCAGAAGTTCAGCTCCACTAGATCTCTCTGTTCTGCATAGAACGACTTACCGGCGGGCGGCCTGGAAGTATCGAAGGGGCTTGTGGTTCGTGAAGCCCTGCGGCAGGCGAGGCGAATGGGACAGACTGCTCCCAGGGGAGCGCCGGTGCCCGGCGCACAAGAATCGGGGAAACACCGTGGACGGGAAAGTCACCCTGGCGGAGGCGTTGGGGGAACTGCGGCGGGAGCTGTATGCGGCGCAAGACGAAGGCACTGACCAGCAACTACAGTTCGAGATCGAGCAGGCTCAGCTCATGCTGGAAGTGGAGTTCCGGCACACCGGCGACGGCAAAGTGAAAGTCGAAGTCGGCGTTCCCGGTGTCAAGGCGGGCGCCGAAGCAGGCGGCGGAGCGGGCAGCACACACCGTCAGACGCTGACTCTGACCCTGCAGGTCCACGACCAGGCCCTCGGCGGCACCCGCGCCAAAATCCGCCGCATCACCACCGACAACACCAGTACCACAGTCCCGCAGCCCCCTGCCACGAAGCAGCCCGAAGAGACCCCCACAGAGTTGCCGAGCAAGGAGGCGGTCCAGAAACGGCCGTGGGAGCAGTGAAGTGAAGACACAACACCTGCCGGGATCCGCACCAACAGCCCCAGAAGGCATTCCCAGTCGATCACGGCCTTTTCGGGATCGAAGTTGCCGAAGGAGAACGACTCGAAGGTCCGTCCCGGCCCGGTCTTTAGAAGCCATCTCATTTGGTGAGTCTGCGGTAGCAGATGAGGGTGCAGGCGATGCTGGTA
>NZ_BMVY01000055.1 GCF_014650955.1 Streptomyces tauricus | reverse complement strand
GGACGCTTCCTTTGTACTCACCCTCTCGGGCTTTCCTCCGGGCGCTTCCCTTCGGTCTTGCTTTCTTGCTGTTGTGCTTGTCTCGCTGTCTTGCGTTTCCGACTCTATCAGACCGTTTCCGGTTCCGATTTCCTCGGCGCTTTCCAGGTTTTCGCTTTCGCGTTTCCCTTTCCGGCGATTCCGACTTTATCAGAAGTTCTGAGTCGGAATTCCCGCCCCTCCGGGGTGGTCCTGACACCAAGTTGTGTCGGGTTCCCCCTCAGGCGGAGCCGTAAACGTACTGGAGCGGAGCGCCCCGATGCAAATCGAGGTGCCCCGCTCCGGGTGTACGTGCTACGAGGTGGCTCAGACCTCGACGACGACCGGCAGGATCATCGGTCGGCGGCGGTAGGTGTCGGAGACCCACTTGCCCAGCGTGCGGCGGATGAGCTGCTGCATCTGGTGGGCTTCGACGACGCCGTCCTGGGCCGACCGCTCCAGGACCTCGACCACCTTCGGGAGGACGGCGCTGAAGGCGGAGTCCTCGATGCCCGAGCCGCGGGCCTGGATGTGCGGCCCTCCGGTGATCTTGCCCGTGCTGGTGTCCAGCACCACGAAGACCGAGATGATCCCCTCGTCGCCGAGGATCTTGCGGTCCTTCAGCGTGGGTTCGCCGACATCGCCGACCGAGAGGCCGTCGACGTACACGTAACCCGCCTGGACCTTGCCCGCGATTCTGGCCTTGCCCTCGATGAGGTCGACGACCACACCGTCCTCGGCGATCACGATGCGATCGTGCGGGACGCCGGTGAGGGCGCCCAGTTCGGCGTTGGCGCGCAGGTGGCGCCATTCGCCGTGGACCGGCATCAGGTTCCGTGGCTTGCAGATGTTGTAGAAGTACAGGAGCTCGCCGGCCGAGGCGTGGCCCGAGACGTGCACCTTGGCGTTGCCCTTGTGGATGACGTTGGCGCCCCAGCGGGTCAGGCCGTTGATGACGCGGTAGACCGCGTTCTCGTTGCCCGGGATCAGCGACGACGCCAGGATCACCGTGTCGCCCTGGACGATGCGGATCTGGTGGTCCCTGTTCGCCATCCGCGACAGGGCCGCCATCGGCTCGCCCTGGGAGCCGGTGCAGACGAGGACGATCTCGTGTTCCGGGAGGTCGTCCAGTGTCTTGACGTCCACCACGAGGCCCGGCGGAACCTTCAGATAGCCGAGGTCCCGCGCGATGCCCATGTTGCGGACCATCGAGCGGCCGACGAAGGCGACCCTGCGGCCGTACTCGTGGGCGGCGTCGAGGATCTGCTGGATGCGGTGCACGTGGCTGGCGAAGCTGGCCACGATGATGCGCTTGCTGGCACCCGCGAAGACCTGGCGCAGCACGTTCGAGATGTCGCGCTCGGGCGGGACGAAGCCCGGGACCTCGGCGTTCGTGGAGTCCGAGAGGAGAAGGTCGATGCCTTCCTCGCTCAGCCGCGCGAAGGCGTGCAGGTCCGTGAGACGGCCGTCCAGCGGGAGCTGGTCCATCTTGAAGTCGCCGGTGTGGACGACCATGCCCGCGGGGGTGCGGATGGCGACCGCGAGGGCGTCCGGGATGGAGTGGTTGACCGCCACGAACTCGCACTCGAAGGGGCCGATGCGCTCCGTGTGGCCCTCGGCGACCTCAAGCGTGTACGGGCGGATGCGGTGCTCCTGGAGCTTCGCCTCGATGAGAGCGAGGGTCAGCTTGGAGCCGATGAGCGGGATGTCCGGCTTCTCGCGGAGGAGAAAGGGGACACCGCCGATGTGGTCCTCGTGGCCGTGTGTGAGGACGATGCCCTCGATGTCGTCGAGGCGATCCCTGATCGAACTGAAGTCCGGAAGGATCAGGTCGATCCCGGGCTGCTCCTCCTCGGGGAAGAGCACGCCACAGTCGACGATCAGAAGGCGGCCGTCGTACTCGAAGACCGTCATGTTTCGGCCGATTTCCCCGAGGCCCCCGAGCGGGGTGACGCGGAGGCCCCCTTGGGGAAGCTTCGGCGGCAGACGGAGTTCCGGATGCGGATGACTCAAAAGACTCTCCTCACCACACGCGCCACGTACCTGGCAGGGCACGTGGCGCGCATGACGTTCGTGCAGTAGCAGTTGTCTGGTGGAGCAGGCGCTGGGCCTGCGTGGTCGTACGTATTCAGTTGTGAAGTCTGTGGTTAGAGCTGTACCCCGCCGGCGGCAAGATCGATCTTGAGTTGCGCGGTCTCCTCGGGCGACAGGCCGACCATGGGCAGGCGCAGCGGTCCGGCGGGCAGGCCCTGCAGGGCGAGTGCGGCCTTGCTCGTCATGACGCCCTGGGTCCGGAACATCCCGGTGAAGACGGGGAGCAGCTTCTGGTGGATCTCGGTGGCCTTCTGGACGTCGCCGCTCGTGTACGCGTCGATCATGGCCCGCAGGTCGGGGGTGACCAGGTGGCCGACCACGGAGACGAAGCCGACCGCGCCCACGGACAGCAGCGGCAGGTTCAGCATGTCGTCGCCGGAGTACCAGGCGAGGTCGCAGCTGGCGATGGCCCAGCTGGCGCGGCCGAGGTCACCCTTGGCGTCCTTGTTGGCGACGATACGCGGGTGCTCGGCGAGGCGCACCAGGGTCTCGGTGTTGATCGGGACACCACTGCGGCCGGGGATGTCGTAGAGCATGACCGGCAGGCCGGTGGCGTCGGCGATCGCGGTGAAGTTCTGGTACAGGCCCTCTTGCGGGGGCTTGTTGTAGTACGGCGTCACGGTGAGCAGGCCGTGTGCGCCGGCCTTCTCGGCGTCGCGGGCCAGCTCGATGCTGTGGCGTGTGTCGTTCGTGCCGACGCCTGCGACGACGTGGGCGCGGTCGCCGACGGCCTCCAGTACGGCTCGTACGAGTTCCGCTTTCTCCGCGTTGCTGGTGGTCGGGGACTCGCCCGTGGTGCCGTTGACGATCAGGCCGTCGTTGCCTGCGTCCACCAGGTGGGTGGCGAGCCGCTGCGCGCCGTCGAGATCGAGTGCGCCGTCCGCCGCGAAGGGCGTGACCATGGCAGTGAGGACCCGCCCGAAGGGGGTCTGCGGAGTGGAGGTCGGAGCCATGGGTAACACGCTACTCGCTGCTCACCGTGCGGTCTGCCCTCGGGGCAGGCGACAAGTCAGGACAAAAGTGGAACCCGGCACTGCCTGCTCGGGGGTTCAAGCAGTGCCGGGTCCGTTTGATCAGGCTAGATGAACTTCTCGAAATGCCGCAATACGGACACTTCACCTGGCCGACCCGTACAGATGTGCCCGACCGGGGTTCCGACGGGGTCGTTGAGGTGCGTTACGGCGCGACGCGTCCGTTCGTGTTGAAGGCCGCGTACGTGAGGGGCATGAGCTGGGCCCACTGCGCCTCCATCTTCTCGCCGACCATCTCGATCTCCCGCTGCGGGAAGGACGGGACCCTGGCCAGCTCGTGCTGGGTGCGCAGGCCGAGGAAGTGCATCAGCGAGCGCGCGTTGCACGTCGCGTACATCGAGGAGAACAGGCCGACGGGGAGGACCGCACGGGCGACCTCGCGGGCCACGCCGGCGGCGAGCATCTCCTGGTACGCCTCGTACGCCTTGCGGTACGAGTCCTCCATGACGCGGCCCGTGAGCTCCTGCTGGGCCTGGGTGCCGTCCACGAAGACGTACTTGCCGGGGCGGCCCTCCTGGACCAGCTTGCGGGACTCCCCGGGGACGTAGAAGACCGGCTCCAGCTCCCTGTAGCGGCCCGATTCCTCGTTGTACGACCAGCCCACCCGGTGCCGCATGAACTCGCGGAAGACGAAGATCGGGGCGCTGATGAAGAAGGTCATCGAGTTGTGCTCGAAGGGGCTGCCGTGCCGGTCCCGCATCAGGTAGTTGATCAGGCCCTTCGAACGCTCCGGGTCCTTCTGCAGCTCGTCGAGCGACTGCTCGCCGAGCGTGGACACACGGGCGGCGAACAGCACGTCCGAGTCGGAAGCGGTGTGCTTCACCAGCTCGACGGTGACATCGCTGCGGAAGCTGGGCTTGAGGTCGTCGGCGGGGGTGTCGGTCACGGCGTGGAGGGTCCTTCCCAGTACTGGCTCGGGCGGCGCCCACTCTACGGCCCGGCACCGACAACGGGACGTTCGGTACCGGGCCGCGACATAGGTCGGCGAACTTCTGCGAATCCGGTGAAAGATGGCACCTTTTGGGGCACTCGCTCGTCTGTATCAGTGACAGCGATTCGTTCGAGTCACTAGTTCTGTCAGATCTCTTCGAGTCTCCTGAGGTGAAGCGCACCCATGTTCCGTCGGCGCGAGCCAGTACCGTTCGCCTTCATCGCCGAAGCCGACCAGTTCCGCAGCAATGTCGCTCCCCCGCCCCGTCAGCGCGCCTCCGGCGGTGAGCTGGTCGGCCGATGGCTCATAGGCCTCACCGTGGTCGCCGGCCTCGTGGGCTCCCTGCTCGTCGGCCTGCCCGCCGTCTCGGCCGACGTCTCGCCCGCGCATACGCAGCAGTCCGACGCGTCCTCACGCCGCTGACCCTCCCTCACGGGCCCCGTGGCCGGGCAGCACCCTCATGGACCCCCGCGGGTGGTGGGCGGAGATCGGGCTAGGTAGCCTCACCGGGCATAGTCCATGCGTGGATTGAGTGAGGATCAGTCGTGCCCCTGCCCTTTCTGACCGCCGATCGCGCTTTCGACGAGGCCGGCGAGGATCTCGCGCTGCCGTTCGACGACCGCGACCAGTGGCGGCGTCCCTACCGGCCCGGCCCGTGGCGGGTCGGCGCGGCCGCGCTCCTGCTGCTGCTCGCCTCGTACGTGCTGTTCGCGGCGGTCATCATCGCCGCGGCCGGTAACGCGTCGGGGGGCGCGGTGTGCCTGGCCCTCGCCGTGGTGGTCATCGCGTGTGCCCTGCGTCTGCTGCGGATGGGCGCGTGGGTGAGCGCCGCCGGACTGCGCCGGGTGCGTTTCCTGCATACGAGTACGACATCGTGGGCGCATGTCATGGTCGTACGGACCGTGCAGCAGCCGGTGCGCTGGCTCGGGCTCCCGCGGACCGTCCAGGGACAGGCTCTCGTCCTCGTCCGTGGCGGCCACTCCGGCAATGAGACGACACCTCTGCTGACCACGCACAACGCGGACTTCCTGGGACGCCCCGAGGCCTTCGACCGGGCCGCGGACGGCGTCGAGGTCTGGGCGGACGAGTACCGGCAGCACGCCTGAGCATCAGGAGCACCGCGACTGTCGCGCGACGAAGGGGCCGGCCCGCATCAGCGGGCCGGCCCCTTCGTCTTCGTCGTGACGCCGTTCAGGCCCGTACGGGCTTGCCGTCGTGCAGGGCGATCGCGTGCTGCATCGCCTTGCGGGCGCGTGGGGTGTCACGGGCGTCGTGGTAGGCGATCGCCAGACGGAACCAGCTGCGCCAGTCGTCGGGCGCGTCCTCCGTCTCGGCCTTGCGCCGGGCGAAGACCTCGTCGGCGGAGTCGCGGTCGATACGGCCCGCCGGCGTGCGCGCCAGCTCGTCGACGGGCAGCCCGCCCTCGGCGTCCAGTTCGGAGGCGAGCCGGTTGGCCCGCTTCACGAACTGGGTGTTCTTCCAGAGGAACCAGACGCCGATCACCGGCAGGACCAGGACGGCCACGCCGAAGGTGACCGTCAGCAGCGTGCCGTGCTGCAGGAGCATCACCCCGCGGCTGCCGACCAGGACGAAGTAGACGACCAGGACGGCGGCCGTGACGGCGTACGTGATTTTCGCGGCCATGGCGGTTACTTCAGATCCAGGAAGTGTTCCAGGCCGAAGGTGAGGCCCGGGGTGTCCACGACGCGGCGTACACCGAGCAGGATGCCCGGCATGAAGCTGCTGTGGTGCAGGGAGTCGTGCCGGATCGTGAGGGTCTCGCCCTCGCCGCCGAGCAGCACCTCCTGATGGGCCAGCAGGCCGCGCAGCCGGACCGCGTGCACCGGGACGCCGTCGACGTCCGCGCCACGGGCGCCGTCCAGGCCCGTCGCCGTGGCGTCGGGCTGCGGGGCGCTGCCCGCCTTCTGCCGGGCGGCGGCGATGAGCTGGGCGGTGCGGGTGGCGGTGCCGCTGGGGGCGTCCACCTTGTTCGGGTGGTGCAGTTCGATGACCTCGACGGACTCGAAGTACGGCGCGGCCACCTCCGCGAACTTCATGGTGAGGACCGCGCCGATGGAGAAGTTCGGGGCGATGAGCACGCCGGTCCCCGGGGAGGCGGCCAGCGCGGTGTTCAGCTGTGCGAGGCGCTCGTCGGTCCAGCCCGTCGTACCGACCACGGCGTGGATGCCGTGCCGGACGCAGAAGTCGAGGTTGTCCATCACCGAGGCGGGGGTGGTCAGTTCGACGACGACCTGGGCGCCGGTGTCGGTCAGGGCCTCCAGTGAGTCCCCGCGCCCGAGGGCGGCCACCAGTTCCAGGTCCTCGGCGGCCTCGACGGCCCGTACCGCCTCTGATCCGATACGCCCTTTGGCGCCGAGGACCGCCACGCGCAGCTTGCTCATGTGGTTGCTTCCTTAGTCGATGGCTTGCGCCTACGTGTGCCGGTCTACGCGACGGCTTCGTGCAGACGGGACGCCTGCTTGTCCTTCAGCGGGCCGATGACCGACAGCGAGGGCCGCTGTCCCAGGATCTCGGCGGCGACCTCGCGGACGTCGTCCGGGGTGACCGACGCGATCCGGGTCAGCATGTCGTCGACGGACATCTGCTCGCCCCAGCACAGCTCGCTCTTGCCGATACGGTTCATCAGCGCGCCCGTGTCCTCCAGGCCGAGGACCGTGGAGCCGCGGAGCTGGCCGATGGCCCGGCCGATCTCGTCGTCGGACAGGCCGTGCTCGGCGACTTGGTCGAGTTCGTCGCGGCAGATCTTCAGCACGTCGTGGACCTGGCTCGGACGGCAGCCCGCGTACACACCGAAGAGGCCGCAGTCGGCGAAGCCCGAGGTGTACGAGTACACGCTGTACGCCAGGCCGCGCTTCTCCCGGACCTCCTGGAAGAGGCGGGAGGACATGCCGCCGCCCAGCGCGGTGTTCAGGACGCCGAGCGCCCAGCGGCGCTCGTCGGTGCGGGCCAGGCCCGGCATGCCGAGGACGACATGGGCCTGCTCGGTCTTGCGGCCCAGGAGCTCGACGCGTCCGGCGGTGCGGATGGTGCGGGAGCCGTCGCGCGGGGCGATCGGGGTGGCGGCCTGCTGCTTGAGCGCGCCCGCCTTCTCGAACGCGGCACGGACCTGGCGTACGACCTTGTTGTGGTCGACGTTTCCGGCGGCCGCGACCACGAGGTGGGTCGGGTCGTAGTGCTTCTTGTAGAAGCGCCGGATGCGGTCCGCGGTGAGGGCGTTGACCGTGTCGACCGTGCCGAGGACCGGACGGCCGAGCGGGGTGTCGCCGAGCATGGTGTGCGCGAACAGGTCGTGCACGCAGTCGCCCGGGTCGTCCTCGGTCATCGCGATCTCTTCGAGGATCGCGCCGCGCTCGACGTTCACGTCGTCCTCGCGGATCAGCGAGCCGGTGAGCATGTCGCAGACGACGTCGATGGCGAGCGGCAGGTCGGTGTCGAGCACACGTGCGTAGTAGCACGTGTACTCCTTCGCGGTGAACGCGTTCATCTCGCCGCCGACCGCGTCGATCGCGGAGGAGATGTCCAGGGCGCTGCGCCTGGTCGTGCCCTTGAAGAGGAGGTGTTCGAGGTAGTGCGTGGCGCCGTTCAGAGCCGGCGTCTCGTCGCGCGAGCCGACGTGCGCCCAGATGCCGAAGGTGGCGGAGCGCACGGAGGGCAGGGTCTCGGTGACGACGCGCAGACCCCCGGGAAGGGTGGTCTTGCGGACCGTACCGATGCCGTTCTCGCCCTTGATCAGGGTTTGGGTACGGGCGACGGCCCGCGCCTCCGAGGAGGTGCGGGCCGTCGCCGTAGAGCTAGTCGACGTCACTTGTCGGTGTCGTCCTTCTTCTCATCGTCGTCGCCTTCGCCCTCGATCACGGGGATGAGGGAGAGCTTGCCGCGGGAGTCGATCTCGGCGATCTCGACCTGGACCTTGGAGCCCACGCCGACGACGTCCTCGACGTTCTCCACGCGCTTGCCACCGGCGAGCTTGCGGATCTGCGAGATGTGCAGCAGTCCGTCCTTGCCCGGCAGCAGGGACACGAACGCACCGAAGGTCGTCGTCTTCACGACGGTGCCCAGGTAGCGCTCGCCGACCTCCGGCATGGTCGGGTTGGCGATCGAGTTGATCGTGGCGCGCGCGGCCTCGGCCTGCGAGCCCTGCTGGGCACCGATGTAGATGGTGCCGTCGTCCTCGATCGTGATGTCGGCGCCGGTGTCCTCCTGGATCTGGTTGATCATCTTGCCCTTCGGGCCGATGACCTCACCGATCTTGTCCACGGGGATCTTGACCGTGATGATCCGCGGGGCGTTGGGGGACATCTCGTCCGGCGTGTCGATCGCTTCCATCATCACGTCGAGGATGTGGAGGCGGGCGTCACGGGCCTGCTTGAGGGCCGCGGCCAGGACGGAGGCCGGGATGCCGTCCAGCTTGGTGTCCAGCTGGAGGGCGGTCACGAACTCCTTGGTGCCGGCGACCTTGAAGTCCATGTCGCCGAAGGCGTCCTCCGCACCGAGGATGTCGGTGAGGGCGACGTAGTGCGTCTCGCCGTTGATCTCCTGGGAGATCAGACCCATGGCGATACCGGCGACGGGGGCCTTGAGGGGCACACCGGCGTTCAGCAGCGACATGGTGGAGGCGCAGACCGAGCCCATGGACGTCGAGCCGTTGGAGCCGAGGGCCTCGGACACCTGACGGATCGCGTAGGGGAACTCCTCGCGCGTCGGCAGGACCGGCACGATGGCGCGCTCGGCGAGCGCTCCGTGGCCGATCTCGCGGCGCTTCGGGGAGCCGACGCGGCCGGTCTCGCCGACGGAGTACGGCGGGAAGTTGTAGTTGTGCATGTACCGCTTGCGGGTCACCGGGGAAAGGGTGTCCAGCTGCTGCTCCATCCGGAGCATGTTCAGGGTGGTGACGCCCAGGATCTGGGTCTCGCCACGCTCGAACAGGGCGGAGCCGTGCACGCGCGGGATGGCCTCGACCTCGGCGGCGAGCGTACGGATGTCCGTGACGCCGCGGCCGTCGATGCGGACCTTGTCCTTGATGACGCGCTCACGGACCAGGGCCTTGGTGAGCGAGCGGTACGCGGCGGAGATCTCCTTCTCGCGACCCTCGAACTGCGGGAGCAGCTTCTCGGCGGCGATCTCCTTGACGCGGTCCAGCTCGGCCTCGCGCTCCTGCTTGCCGGCGATGGTGAGCGCCTGCGACAGCTCGCTCTTGACCGCGGCGGTCAGGGCCTCCAGGACGTCGTCCTGGTGGTCGAGGAAGACCGGGAACTCACCGGTCGGCTTGGCGGCCTTCGCGGCGAGGTCGGCCTGGGCCTTGCAGAGCACCTTGATGAAGGGCTTCGCGGCGTCCAGACCGGCGGCGACGACCTCTTCGGTCGGCGCCTCGGCGCCGCCCGCGACGAGCGTGATCGTCTTCTCGGTGGCCTCGGCCTCGACCATCATGATCGCGACGTCGCCGTCCTCCAGGACGCGACCGGCGACGACCATGTCGAAGACGGCGTCCTCGAGCTCGGTGTGCGTCGGGAACGCGACCCACTGGCCGTTGATCAGCGCGACGCGGACGCCGCCGATCGGGCCGGAGAAGGGCAGACCGGCCAGCTGCGTGGACGCGGAGGCGGCGTTGATCGCCACGACGTCGTACAGGTGGTCGGGGTTGAGCGCCATGATCGTGGCGACGACCTGGATCTCGTTGCGCAGGCCCTTCTTGAAGGACGGGCGCAGCGGGCGGTCGATGAGGCGGCAGGTGAGGATCGCGTCCTCGGAGGGCCGGCCCTCGCGGCGGAAGAAGCTGCCGGGGATCTTGCCGGCCGCGTACATCCGCTCCTCGACGTCCACCGTGAGGGGGAAGAAGTCGAGGTTGTCCTTGGGCTTCTTGGAAGCGGTGGTGGCCGACAGCACCATGGTGTCGTCGTCCAGGTACGCCACGGCGGAGCCGGCGGCCTGCTTGGCCAGGCGGCCCGTCTCGAAGCGGATGGTGCGGGTGCCGAAGGTTCCGTTGTCGATAACGGCCTCGGCGTAGTGGGTCTCGTTCTCCACTAGCGTTTTCTCCGATACTTTTCGTCTTTCGTCCTCACCTGCCCGTGTGGCAGGGGGACGCTTCTGCGGAGAAGCGCGCCTTCTTGTGCGGGCCGGTCTTCGATCGAAGCTCCCGGGGTTCGCATTCTCCCGGGGGCCACTACCGAGGACCGGCGGCGGCAAGGTGCGCTTTTCCTTGGGTGGTGCGGTGTGGCGGGCCGCGCTTCGCTGTGCGCTGTCGCGGTGCCACTCTGTGTCCTGCCTACTGCGTTGTGCTACCACACTACAAAGGGGTGGTGACACTCCGCACGTACAGCAAAGGGAGCGGCCCCCTGTTCGTGGGAACCGCTCCCTTCACGATGTCCTACTTGGTGCCGCCGGCCGCACCGCGGCGGATGCCCAGGCGGTCGACCAGCGCACGGAAGCGCTGGATGTCCTTCTTCGCCAGGTACTGCAGCAGGCGACGGCGCTGACCGACCAGGATCAGCAGACCACGACGGGAGTGGTGGTCGTGCTTGTGGGTCTTGAGGTGCTCGGTCAGGTCCGAGATACGGCGCGAGAGCATCGCGACCTGAACCTCGGGAGAGCCGGTGTCGCCCTCCTTCTGACCGAACTCCGTGATGAGCTGCTTCTTCGTAGCGGCATCGAGCGGCACGCGTACTCCTCGTAGTGTTCTGGTGGCCACCGAGTGCCCCTGGTCCACTTCTCAGGGGAGCTTCCGTAACTCGGGAGGCGGGGATCCGCTGAGCGCGTCCTCCAGGGCCCCTAGGGGGCGGTCCGGGGGTGCGTACACATACGGCCGTAACACAGCGTACCAGGGGGTGGGGGCCACTCCGACCGGGGTTCCCGGAGTCCGGGGAGGCCAGGGCCGGTCCCAGTAGGGTGACGCGACGGTCATCCGCATGCCGGGGTCGCTGTCGGGTTCGTTTGTCGGTTCGTTCGACGGTTCGTTTGTCGGTTCGTTTGTTCGGAAGGGGTCGCTTCGCCATGGCCGAGGCAGAGGACGAGGACGTCAAGGCGCGCAAGGAGCGGGAGAGGGACGAGCTCTACGCCCTCGACATCTCGGGGGTCGAATGGCAGAGCGCGCCCGGTACCGAGGAGCACGAGGAGCGGGTCGAGATCGCGTATCTCCCCGAGGGCGCGGTCGCCATGCGGTCGTCGCTCGACCCGGACACGGTCCTGCGGTACACGGAGGCGGAGTGGCGGGCCTTCGTGCTCGGTGCGCGTGACGGTGAGTTCGACCTGGAGCCCGCGCCGCAGGACGGCTCGGCCACGGCCGAGTAGTACGGCGGAGGAGCCGCCCGGCAGCAGAGGCGCACAGCAGCAGAAGAGAAGAAAGAGAAGAGCGGCAGAGAAGAGCAGCAGAGAAGAAGGGCCGGCGGCGTGGATGCCGCCGGTCCTTCTTGCTTTAGCGCTCTTTGTCCACTTTGCCTTCCGTACAAGGCCGTTCGTGCGCCACTTCTGGGCAGGCTGTGACGTAGTGGGCGGGACCGGAGGGGTGGACGGGCCTGCCGTGGGGGTGGTTGCGGTGATTAGGCTGGGGTGGGCGCGGCAGTAGTACCCGTGGACGGGACCGCCGCTTCACAGGGGGATCCGGGGCGCGTCGACAGGCCCCGGACGACAAGCACGGTCGCCCCAGCTCGACATGAGGGTGCTCGACCACACCAGGAGGAATTGTGAACAGCGATCGGGACGGGATCCGCGGGGGCTGGGCCACACCCGGCGATGACCAGTCCGACGCGGAGTCCGCCGTCGAGACGACGGGCGAGTTCACCATCGACTACGCCCCTCCTGCCTGGTACACGCAGAACGCGTCAGGCAGTTCGGACGGAGCCTCCTCGGCCGCGGTCGAGGAGGAGCCGGACGCGGAGGACGACGCGGATACGGGCGGGGACAGGGACGGCCGCGGCGGCAGCGGTAGTGGCGGGGATTCGGCTTCCGGTGCGGGCGCGGGTGCGGGGGGTGCCGGGGAACTGGGGGCGTCTACGGCTCCGGTGGCACCGGTGGCTCCGAGGCCTGTGTTTCCGGGGCCCGTCGTTCCGGGACCTGTGATTCCGGGCCCGGTGGGTCCGGCGGTTCCGGTGAATCGAGTGACTCCGGGGCCGGTGGGGCCTGTGGGGCCAGGTCCGGTAGGGCCGGGTCCCGTGGGTCCTGGGCCGGTGGGTCCTGGGCCGGTGGGTCCTGGTGTTCCCACCCCTTCTTTTGCTCCTGGGGCTCCTCACACTCCCCCGGCTCCTGCGTCGGCTCCGAGTCCTGGCGGTGGGCCGGCCGGTGTTCCGGGGCTGCCCGTGGGCAGTGGGTTCGAGCCTCACGCGGCGGCTTCTGAGACGCCGGGTGGTGACGCCGGCGGTCCTGCCGCTGTGCCGAACCTGCCGAACCTCCAGGGGCAGTGGGCTCCGCCGGTCGCACCTGTGGTTCCTTCGAACGACGTGCCTTCGGCGCCCGCGGTTGACGCTCCGCGGCCCGAGGAAGTCTCCGAGACCGCCGATGAGGTCTCCGATGAGACCGAGGCCGACGTCGAGGCCGACAGCGGGGACATCGAGAGTGGCACCACCATGCGCATCTCCCCCTCCGCCGTGAAGCGTGAGGTCGCGGAGAAGGCCGCCGCCGACGCGGAAGGGCCCGACGCGGAAAGGCCCGACGGGGAGGTCGTCCAGGTCGCGTTCGGAGATCAGTCCGAGGACGACGACCAAGTGGACGAGGGTGCCGAGGAGGCGGGAGAGGCCGAGGAGGCGTCCCCGGAGAATCAGCCCGCCGCAGCCGACGAGATCCAGGACGAGAAGGACGACGCCGGCAAGGACGACGGCGTTGACGATTCCGTGACCGTGACGGACTCCGGGCCGGTGGACGCGGTGCCGGGCGCGGAGGCCGAGCCTCGCGACGCGGCGCCCCGGGATGCCGTGCGGGACACGCCTCCCGCCGCTCCCGCATGGACTCCGCCGCCGCTGCCACAGGGCGGACTGCCTCCGCTGCCGCCGGCGTACCAGCCTGCCGCGCCCGCCGCTGCCGGGCAGTGGCCCACGTCGACGGAGGGTGAGGGCGGGCAGCCGCAGGCGGATGCTCCGGCTCAGCCGTCCGTGCCGCCGCAGGGACAGCCGTTCCAGCCGCAGGCGCCGCAGGCCTCCCCGCCGGCGTGGCCTGTCACACCCGGTATGCCCGCTCCTGGTGCGCCCGCTGTCGCCGGCACGCCTGCCTCCGGTGCTCAAGCGTCTCCGGGGCAGCCCGGCGGTTACGGGTTCCCGCAGTTCAGTGCTCCTGGTACGACTCCGGGGGCGCAGGACAGCGTTCCCGGTACGCCCCCGGCGGCTGCCCCTGCCTTCCCGCAGGCACAGCAGCCGCAGCAACCTCAGCAGCCACAGCCCGGGGTTGCGACCACGCCTCCGGGCCAGGCTCCTCTTCCGGGTCACGCGCCGGCCGCGGGGCCGGGACCGCAGGGCGGCGGTTACGGCTTCCCGCACTCCGGGCCCGCCGCCGCGCAGCCCCCCGCAGCCCCTGCCACCCCCGCCGCCCCCGCACCTCAGGACGGCTACGGTCTCCAGCAGCCCGCGCAGCCGGTGCAGCCCGCGGAGGACCTGAGCAGCGCCCTGGAGGAGGCCCGGCGTGCGCGTCTGGCCGCCGCCCAGGCCTCACCCGCTCCGGCCAGTCCGGCCAGTCCGGCCAGTCCGACCACTCCGAACCCGTCCGCGCAGACCCCTGGTTACGGGTTCCCGCAGCCGGGCACTCCGGCTCAGCCGGGCACCCCCGCACCGAACACGCCCAACGCCCCCGCCCCTCAGCCCGGTTACGGCTTCCCGCAGCCAGGCGTGCCCAACTCACCTGCTCCGCAGGGGGGTTACGGGTTCCCGCAGGCGCAGGCTCCGCAGGCCCCGGCTCCCCAGCAGCCCGCCGCGCAGCCGTTCCCGCAGCAGGGTCAGCCCTACCAGCAGCCCCAGGTCCAGCCCGTACAGCCGCAGCCGAACGCCGAGGCCGACGGGCAGAGCACACCCCAGCCCCAGCCGCCCCATCCCCAGACTCAGGGTCAGCCGGAACAGCAGCCCCCCGTCGACCCCCGTACCGGTACCGCCTGGCCGCAGCCCGTGCAGCACGATCAGCGGCAGCGCACCAATCCGGGGGCGCCCCTCGGCTACACGGCGGCCGTGGAGCTGTCGTCGGACCGGCTGCTCAACAACAAGAAGCAGAAGGCGAAGAGCGGTCGGCCCACCGCCGGGGCCTCCCGGTTCAAGCTCGGCGGGAAGAAGGAGGAGGCCGAGCGGCAGCGCAAGCTCGACCTGATCCGTACGCCGGTGCTGTCGTGCTACCGGATCGCCGTCATCAGCCTCAAGGGCGGCGTGGGCAAGACGACCACGACCACCGCCCTCGGCGCCACGCTGGCCACCGAGCGACAGGACAAGATCCTCGCCATCGACGCCAACCCGGACGCCGGTACGCTCGGCCGCCGTGTGCGCCGGGAGACCGGGGCCACCATCCGTGACCTCGTCCAGGCGATCCCGTACCTCAACTCGTACATGGACATCAGGCGGTTCACCTCGCAGGCGCCGTCGGGTCTGGAGATCATCGCCAACGACGTCGACCCGGCCGTGTCCACGACGTTCAACGACGAGGACTACCGGCGCGCGATCGACGTGCTCGGCAAGCAGTACCCGATCATCCTCACGGACTCCGGTACGGGCCTGCTGTACAGCGCGATGCGGGGTGTGCTCGATCTCGCCGACCAGCTCATCATCATCTCGACGCCGTCCGTCGACGGTGCCAGCAGCGCCAGTACGACGCTGGACTGGCTGTCGGCGCACGGGTACGCGGATCTGGTGTCGCGGTCGCTGACCGTCATCTCCGGAGTGCGCGAGACCGGCAAGATGATCAAGGTGGACGACATCGTCAGCCACTTCGAGACGCGCTGCCGGGGTGTCATCGTCGTCCCCTTCGACGAGCATCTGGCGGCGGGTGCCGAGGTCAACCTCGACATGATGCGGCCGAAGGTGCGCGAGGCGTACTTCAACCTGTCGGCGCTGGTCGCGGAGGACATCGCGCGGCACCAGCAGTCGCAGGGCCTGTGGACGTCGGACGGCAACCCGCCGCCGGTGGCCGCCCCGCCGATGCCCGGCCAGCCGATGCCCGGCCAGCCCATGCCCGGCCAGCCCATGCCTGGTCAGCCCCTGCCGGGCCAGCCACTGCCCGGTCAGCCCGTACCCGGGCAGCAGTACCCGGGTCAGCCCGGGCCGGGGCAGCCGCAGCCCGGGCCGTTCCCTCAGCAGGGCCAGCCCGCGCAACCGGCTCAGCCGTACCAGCAGCCGCAGCCCTCACCGCAGCAGCAGCCCCAGCAGCCCCAGCAGCCCCAGCAGCCGCATCCTGGTCAGCCGTACCCGCCGCACGGGGCCCCGCCGCAGCAGCCCGGCGGTTACGCGCAGCCGCCGCAGCAGCCCCAGCAGCCCGTCGGTCAGCACGACTATCCCGCTCCCCAGGGCTGGCAGCCTCAGCCCCAGCCCGCGCCCGCCCCCGCGCCGGGTCAGCAGTTCCAGCCGGGTGCGCCCTATCAGCCCCCGCAGGCTCAGTCGCCGCAGGCGCAACCCGCACAGGCTCAGCCCCCGCAGCAGGACCAGGGTGGCCAGGACTCCCAGGGGCAGACCCCTTCACCCCCGCCGCCCCACCAGTGATCCCACTGCTCAGGTAACCCGTCCGGCCGAATCATCGGCCCTCGTCGCACCACCCAGGGCCCGCCCCGTACATCCACGGCGCGGGCCCTCGGCGTATCCCGGGACGCGTCTCACGCGGCCGGTGCCAACACACCGCCGTACCAGCCCTGTTCCGTACCGCCAGCCTCCGACCAGGCACCCTTCACCGGTCTGGACCAATGGCCGTGAAATCCGGGTCAACTCGTTATTTCCGCAGGCCACACGGGGTTCACGGGCCGTTGACGCATGCCGACCAGCGCTGATAGACACTCACATCGACCCGGCCGCGAGTGATGACGTGAGGTCAGCGAGCCATGGACACACATGACCAGTTCGGCACGAAGCGCCCCGCCGTCTCCGCTCACTCCGCTGTCTCCGCCGTCAGGCCGGTGCGTCGTCCGCGGGGGCGTCGTGGCTGGGCGCGCCCACGCGGCGGATCCGCACATGTCACCGCCCCGCGCCGCCTGCGGGGCGCTGTCCTCAGGCTGTTCGCTGTCGCCGGGGCCGGTGCGCTCACCCTCACCGTCGGTCAGATGACTCCGCTCGCGCCGGCGACCCAGCAGGCCGAGGCCAAGGACGACAAGCAGGTCCTCACGGTCGCGGTGGCGCAGAGCGTCGACTCGCTGAGCCCGTTCCTGGCGGCGCGGCTGGTCAGTACGAGCATCCACCGGCTGATGTACGAGTACCTGACCAACTACGACCCGAAGGACAACCACGCGGTCCCGGGTCTGGCCACCAAGTGGGAGCCGTCCGCCGACAAGCTCACCTGGACCTACACGATCCGCGACAACTCCAAGTGGTCGGACGGGAAACAGGCCACCGCCGAGGACGCGGCGTGGACGTTCAACACGATGATGACCGACGAGGGCGCGGCCACCGCGAACGGCAGTTTCGTCGCGAACTTCAAGAAGGTGACCGCGCCGAGCCCCACCGAGCTGGTCATCGAGCTGAAGAAGCCGCAGGCCACGATGGCCGCACTCGACGTGCCGATCGTGCCGAAGCACGTCTGGGAGAAGGTCGACGACTTCTCGAAGTTCAACAACGACAAGAAGTTCCCGATCGTCGGCAACGGCCCCTTCGTCCTGACGGCCTACAAGGCCGACAGCTACGTACGGCTGAAGCCCAACAAGTCGTTCTGGCGCGGGGCTCCGAAGTTCGACGAGCTGGTCTTCAAGTACTACAAGGACGGTGACGCGGCGGTCGCGGCGCTGCAGAAGGGCGAGGTGTCGTTCGTCTCCGGGCTGACGCCCGCGCAGGCCGCGGCGCTGAAGAGCCAGGAGGACGTCACCGTCAACGACGCTCCGGGCCGTCGTTTCTACGCGCTCGCCACCAACCCGGGCGCGCAGGCGAAGAACGGTAAGAAGTTCGGCGACGGGCACGAATCGCTGAAGAACCAGAAGGTCCGCCGGGCGCTGTTCGCGGCCGTGGACCGCGAGACCGTCGTCGACAAGGTCTTCCAGGGCCACGCGGTGGAGGGCGAGGGCTACATCCCGCCGCGCTTCTCCCCGTACTTCTGGAAACCGGCGGACGGCCAGCAGATCTCGTACGATCCCGCCAGGGCGGCCCAGCTCCTCGACGAGGCCGGTTACAAGAAGAACGGTGACGGCAAACGCGTCGGCAAGAACGGCGAGCCGATCACCTACCGCGTCCTGTGTCACGCCACGGACCCGCAGGACAAGGCGGTCGGGAAGTATCTGCAGGAGTGGTGGGGCAAGCTCGGCATCGGTGTCTCGCTCGACTGCCGGGACAACGTGAGCGACCCCTGGCTCGCGGGCGAGTACGACCTCGCCTTCGACGGCTGGTCCGTCAACCCCGACCCCGACTTCGTCCTGTCCATCCACACGTGTGCGGCGCTCCCGGCGACGCCCGAGGACATCGGCGCGACCGACAACTTCATCTGCGACAAGAAGTACGACGAGCTGTACGACCAGCAGCTCGCCGAGTACGACGCCACCAAGAGGGCGGAAATCGTCAAGCGGATGGAGTCGAGGCTGTACGACACCGGGTACATGAACGTCATGGCGTACCCGAACGCGGTCGAGGCCTATCGCACGGACCAGATCGCGTCGATCACGAAGATGCCCGAGGCCGCGGGCAACATCTACGGCCAGGACGGCTACTGGAGCTGGTGGTCGGCGACTCCGGCCGCCGCCAGCGAGTCCTCCGACGACTCCAGCCAGACAGGCGTCATCATCGGCATCGTCGCGGGAGTCGTGATCCTCGCGGGTCTCGGGGCGTTCTTCGCGATGCGCCGCCGCGCGACCGCCGAGGACCGCGAATAGCCCTCGGCGAGCCGGGACAACTGGGAGTGGCCCAACAGTGAAGGCCGTTCATGACCGCTGAAGCGACACCCTCGCTGGTCGGGAAGACCGGCGGTCCGGCCGAGGCCGGCCCGTCGGCGGCCCGCGGACCACGGGTACGCGGCACCGCGTATCCGCGGTACGTGGCAGGCAAGCTGGGCGGCGCGGCCGTCTCCCTGCTCGCCGTCCTCGTCACCAGCTTCTTCCTCTTCCGGCTGATCCCCGGCGACCCGGTGAAGTTCATGACGGGCGGACGCCAGGTGTCGGCCGAGCAACTGGCCTCGTATCGACGGGAGTTCGGGCTCGATCTGCCGTTGTGGCAGCAGTTCACGGACTACTGCGGCAAGGCGCTCACCGGTGATCTCGGGACCTCGTACCAGTTCCGGGCGCCCGTGATGGACAAGATCAGCGAGGCCCTGCCGAACACCCTGCTGCTCACGGGCACGTCGTTCGTGCTCTACACGGCGATCGGCGTCCTCCTCGGCACCCGGGCCGCCTGGCGCAACGGCGGCCTCGGCGACCGCCTCAACACCGGCCTCGCGCTCACCCTCTACTCGATCCCGTCGTTCTGGCTCGGCCTGCTGCTGATCATCGTCTTCTCGGTCGGGATCGGGCCGATCCCCGGGCTCTTCCCGACGGGCGGCATGGAGTCGGGCGGCGAGGAGGGCTTCGGTTACGTCCTCGACGTCGCCCACCACCTCGTCCTGCCGGTCGTGACGCTGGTGGCGGTCGAGTACGGGCAGACGCTGCTGGTCACGCGCTCGGCGCTGCTGGACGAGATGGGCAGCGACTATCTGACGACCGCGCGGGCCAAGGGGCTGCGGGACGATCTCGTCCGCCGGCGCCACGCGGTGCCGAACGCGCTGCTGCCCACGATGACGCTGGTCTTCATCAACCTCGGCCGGACCGTCGCGGGGGTGATCCTCGTCGAGACGGTCTTCTCCTGGCCCGGCCTCGGCGGGCTCTTCTACCAGGCGCTGAGCGTGCCCGATCTGCCGCTGGTGCAGGGGCTGTTCTTCGTCTTCGCCGCCGCGGTGATCGTGATGAACACGCTCGCCGACCTGATCTATCCGCTGCTCGACCCCAGGGTGGGCCGATGACGACGACGGACCCGGACGAGCCGATGCCGGCCCCGGACGAACCGCTGGTGTCCCGGCCGGCCCCGGCGAAGGCCGGTCCCCGCGCCCTCGCCCGGCAGCGGCGGCGCGCTTCCGCCGCCCGCTTCTGGCAGCGGTACCGCACCCACCGCTCCGGTCTCCTCGGCCTCGCGGCACTCGCGCTCTTCGCCCTGGTCGCGCTGACCGCTCCGCTGACCGTCGGCTCCGACGTGCAGAGTGTGACGGGCGCGCCGGGGCGGCCGATGGAGAGCCCGAGCCTCGAATTCCCGCTGGGCACCGACCAGTTCGGGCGCAGTCTGCTGGGCCTGGTGGTGTGGGGCTCCCGGGTGTCGCTGCTCGTGGGCCTGCTCGCGGCCGTCCTGTCGGTCGCGATCGGCGCGCTCATCGGCATCACCGCGGGGCACTTCCGCGGCTGGTTCGCGACGGTGATGATGCGGATCACGGACTGGTTCCTGGTCATGCCGACGCTGGTCCTCGCGATCGCGCTGGCGACCGTGATGTCCCGCTCGCTCGGCACGATCATCCTGGCGATCGGTGTCACGACGTGGCCGACGACGGCCCGGCTGGTGCGGGCGCAGACCCTCGCCGTGGAGTCGCGGCCGTACATCGAGCGGGCGAAGGCGCTCGGCGGCGGCCACTGGCACGTCATGTCCCGGCATGTGCTGCCCAATGTCATGCCGCTGGTGCTGGCGCAGACGACCCTGATCATCTCCTCCGCGATCCTCGCCGAGGCGACGCTCGCCTTCCTCGGCCTCGGCGACCCGACGGTCGTCTCCTGGGGCGGTCTGCTCCAGGACGCGCGCGAGGCGGGTGCGGTGAGCGCCGGGAAGTGGTGGTACCTCGTGCCGCCGGGCATCGCGATCGCCGTCGTGGCGCTCGCGTTCACCCTGTGCGGGCGGGCCGTCGAATCCGTCCTCAATCCCAAGCTGGGGGTGGCCCGTTGAGCACGCCGACCACGCCGACCACGCCGACCACGGAGCATCCGCCCACCGCGGGGCGTCTGCTGGACGTACGGAACCTGGACGTCACGTACGCCGGCGGGGTGGCGGCCGTGCGCGGTGTGAACCTCACCGTGGACGCCGGGCAGAAGGTCGGCATCGCGGGCGAGTCCGGCTGCGGCAAGTCCACGCTGGCGCTCGCGCTGCTGCGGCTGCTGCCTGCCGGGGCCCGGGTCAGCGGGGAGATCCTCCTCGACGGCGAGGACGTACTGACCATGAAGTGGGGGCGGGTACGGGCGGTCCGCTGGGCCGGGGCCTCGATCGTCTTCCAGGGCGCGATGCACTCGCTGAACGCCGTGCACCGCGTCGGGGACCAGATCGCCGAGCCGATCCTGCTGCACCGCAAGGCGACCGCGGCGGGGGCGCGGAAGCGGACCGGCGAGCTGCTGGAGCAGGTGGGGCTTCCGGCGGCGCGGGCGTCCGCGTACCCGCACGAGTTGTCCGGCGGCCAGCGGCAGCGCGTGATGATCGCGATGGCGCTGGCCTGCGATCCCCGGCTGGTCGTCGCCGACGAGCCGACGACCGCGCTCGACGTGATGATCCAGGCGCAGATCCTGCGACTCATCCAGCAGCTCGTCTCCGAGCAGGAACTGGGCCTCGTCATGATCAGCCACGACCTCGCGGTCCTCTCCGACACCTGCGACCGGCTCGCGGTGATGTACGCGGGCCGGGTGGTCGAGGAGGGGCCCGCCCGTCAGGTGTACGAGGACGCCCGGCACCCGTACGGGCAGGCGCTCTCGGCGGCCTTCCCGCGGATCGGGGACGCCGGGTCGCGGTTCGCGCCGCGCGGCCTGCCCGGGGACCCGCCCGATCCGTCCGCGCTGCCGTCCGGCTGCGCGTTCCATCCGCGGTGCGCGGTGGCGCTGGCCTCGTGCGCCACGCAGGACCAGTTCCTGCGCCCGGCGGCTCCGGACCGCCGGGCGGCTTGCGTGCATGTGGGCACGGCGGGGCGTGCGGATTCTGCGGATCCTGTGGGGGCGGCCGTGACGGAAGAGGCGAGGAGCACCCCATGACGACGACGCCTCAATCGGCCCCCGCCGCACCCCCGGTCCCCGCTGCCCCTCTCCTGAGCGCCGAAGGACTCCACGTCACCTTCCCCGCCCGGCGGGGCGACAGCGCCCGGGCCCGTGCCGTCGACGGGGTGGACCTCGACATCCGGCCCGGTGAGATCGTCGCGCTGGTCGGCGAGTCGGGGTGCGGCAAGACCACGCTTGCGCGCTCGCTCCTCGGGCTGGTCCCGCCCACGTCGGGCCGGGTCACCTTCGCGGGCCGGCCGCTCGACTACTCCTCGCGGGCTCTCAAGGCGTACCGCAAGCGTGTCCAGCTGGTCCTCCAGGACCCCAGCGGCTCGCTGAACCCCCGGCACACCGTGTACGACGCGGTGGCGGAGGGGCTGCGCATCCACGCGTACGGGGGCGACGAGCACGAGGCGGTCTCGACGGCCCTGTCGCGGGCCGGACTCCGACCGCCCGAGCGGTTCTTCCTGCGCTATCCGCACGAGCTGTCGGGCGGCCAGCGCCAGCGGGTCGTCATCGCGGGCGCGCTCGTCCTGGAGCCCGAACTCATCGTCGCGGACGAGCCGGTGGCGTCCCTGGACGCGTCGGTACGCGGCGAGATCCTGGCCCTCCTGCTGCGCCTGCGCGCCGAACTCGGCCTGTCCGCGCTGGTGGTGACCCACGACCTCGGGCTCGCGTGGAACATCGCGGACCGGGTCGCGGTGATGTACCTGGGCCGGATCATCGAGACGGGGGCGGTGGAGGATGTCCTGCGGGCGCCGCAACACCCTTACACGCAGGCCTTGTTGTCGGTCCTGCCCGAGGCCCCCGGCGATCCGGTCGTGCTGACGGGCGAGCCCCCGGACCCTTCCCGCATCCCCGCCGGCTGCCGCTTCCACGCCCGCTGCCACATCCTGGCGAACGGCGAGGCGGAGCGCGCGGGGGTG
This sequence comes from Streptomyces tauricus, assembly GCF_014650955.1. Classification (GTDB taxonomy): domain Bacteria; phylum Actinomycetota; class Actinomycetes; order Streptomycetales; family Streptomycetaceae; genus Streptomyces; species Streptomyces tauricus. The sequence goes on along the minus strand of NZ_BMVY01000055.1, from coordinate 10,480 downwards.
GCGGACGCGTGCCGCACGAAGGACCTACCGCTCCTGAACGGCACAGGCGAGTCCCAGGTGGCCTGCCACTGGGCGGCGCGCCGCTAAGTGCGCCCCCTAGGGGGCGCAGGGCTGTGACATCTGCGGCTCCTCGCGTGGGCGCGCGCAGCCACGACAACCCGTCAGTCGCCCCAGGCGGCCACGCTCCGTAAGGGCCGGGGGCGGCCCTTTAGGGGCGCGGGGCTGTGGCATCTGCGGCTCCGCCGCGTGGGCGTGCCCGGCCACGACGGGCCGTTCGCCGAAGAATCCGCCGGTCAGCCCCCGAGTCAGGTCATCCCCCGGCCGGCAAGGCCCCCGCGTCATGCGAGGCCACAAGGTCCCGAGAGCGCTTCACATCATCGGAGATCGCTTCCAGCAGCCCCTCGATGGAGTCGAACTTCGCCATCCCCCGCACGAACGCCAGGAAGTCGACGGCGACATGCAACCCGTACAGGTCGAGCCCCACCCGGTCGATGGCGTACGCCTCAACGGTCCGCTCGGTCCCGTCGAACTGCGGATTCGTCCCGACGGAGATCGCCGCCGGCATCGCCTCGCCCTGCGCGTGCAGCCACCCCGCGTACACCCCGTCCGCGGGGATCGCGGTGTGCGGGAGCGTCTCCACGTTGGCGGTGGGGAAGCCCAGTTCACGGCCGCGCTGGGCGCCGCGGACGACGACGCCCTCGACGCGGTGCGGGCGGCCGAGGATCTCGTGGGCCCCCTCGACGTCGCCCTCGGCGACCAGCCGCCGGGTGAGCGTCGAGGAGAACGGCTCGCCGCCGCCCGCCTCGCCGGTCACGTACAGATCCACGACGTCGACCTCGAAGTCGTACGTCTTGCCCTGCTCGGCGAGGAAGGCGACATTGCCCGCGGCCTTGTGGCCGAAGCGGAAGTTGGGGCCCTCGACGACGGCCTTGGCGTGCAGCTTGTCGACGAGGACCTTCACCACGAACTCGGCGGGCGACAGCTTCGAGAACTCGGTCGTGAAGGGCAGGATGAGCAGCGCGTCCACACCCAGTTCGGCCATCAGCTCGGCGCGGCGGTGGTGCGGCGCGAGCAGGGGCGGATGGCTGCCGGGCCGTACGACCTCGCTCGGGTGCGGGTCGAACGTGACCACGACGGACGGAACGCCCAGTTCACGCGCCCGCTCGACGGCATGGCTGATGATCAGCTGATGCCCGCGGTGGACTCCGTCGTACGAGCCGATGGTGACGATGCTGCGCCCCCAGTCCTGGGGGATGTCCTCCAAGCCACGCCAGCGCTGCACTGTGACCGCTCCTCGTCGAACCTGTGTCCGTGTCTGCCTCATACGCAGCTCTAAGGGTGCCATGCCGTGTCCCGTGGGCCCGCATCGGCATGGACCCTGTGACCGGTGGCACGTGACAGCGGCGGTGACGGGGAGGACGGCGGGGGCTCACACCGGGACCCGCGCCCCCGCGAGGTTCTCGATCATGCGGCCCGTGCTCGGTCCGACCACGGTGGACCACTCCTCGGGCGCGGCGGCCAGCCAGTGGTTCACGAGCGGGGCGAAGCCGGGGATCCGGCGGCCGAGATCGACGAGGGCGCGGTCGAAACGGGTGGCGCCGTCCGGGGTGCGGACGAGCTGGACGCCCACGGTGTGGACGAGGGCGCGGGTGTGCTCCTCGTCGTCCTGGGCCGCTCCCGCCGCGGCGGCCCGTACCAGCGCGTCCAGCACCACCGGGTCGTGCTCGCGCGTCAGCAGGAGGTCCAGGAACTCGCGGCGCAGCGGGCGGGACACGGGCGTACCGGGCGCCGCGAACACCTCGGCGAGCGCGGCCCGCACGGAGGGCCTGCCCCCGTCGAGCAGCCCCGTGACGAGGGGGTGGAGCACTGCGCGCGCGTCGGGTCCGTGCTCCAGCCGCCGGTCGACGTACACCGCCACGTGCGCGGCCGTCTCCGGACGCCGTTCCACGACCTCGCGCACGAGGGCGGCGACACGGCGGGCGAGCGCCGGGGTCGTGACCTCGGCGAGTGTGCGCAGCGCCGTGCCGTCGTCCGGTTCGCGCAGGCGGTCGTGGAACGCGGCGAGCACGGGCTCGGGGTGGGTCGCCAGCGCGGCGACCAGCGCGCTCGCGGGCAACCGCGGGTCAAGGGCCCGGAAGCGGGCGAGGGCCTGCGGCAGATGGCGGGCCCTGGTGTGCGGATCGCGGATCAGCAGGGCCAGGGCGCTGCCGTGCAGCGTGCAGTCGCCGGGGCGGGCCAGCAGGGCGAGCGCGGTCCGGCGCAGCAGTTCCCGGTCGGCCTCGGTACGGACGTGCGCGGCGGTCCGCAGCGCGTAGGCCGCCGCCGCTGCCCGCCGGGCCGGGCGCACGTCATGAACCCAGCGGTCGACCGCGCGGCAGAGCGCGGACGGCTCCTCCTCGGTGAGCACGTCCAGCAGTTCGTCCGCGCGCGCGTGCCCGCTGTCGACCAGGGCCTCGGTCAGCTCGTCCGGGGCGCGGCGCCGGTGAGTGTGCAGCAGGACCTGCGCGGCGGTCGCGACGGTGGCGTCGGGGGTCGCGGGGAGCGGACGGTCGTCGTCGAACCAGTGGGTGAGGTGCGGCTGCACGGCGGCCGGGTCGGCCACGAGGAGTTCGGACACGGCGTCCAGGTAGCGCGGTTCGGGGGCGGGCGGCGCGCTGTCCGCCACGACGAGCCGCCTCAGCAGATCGAAGCGGTGCGCCGTCGGCAGGGGCAGCTCACGCCAGAAGCCGGGGCCGAACTCCTCCGGCACGGCCCGTCTTTCGGCCCGCCACCTGACCACGTGCTCGGCGAGGTGCCGCAGCACTCCGAGATACGGGGTCGCGTCGGGCACCCGGAGCAGTACGCCACGGAGCAGCCGGGTGGCCCACCAGACATCGATGTCCGCGCCGTCGAGGGCGTGGAGCAGTTCGCGCAGGCGGAGGGTGAGGTGATCCTCTCCTTGTTGACGCGGCACGAGGAGCAGGGCCTGGAGCACGGGGGCGAGGCGGTGGCGGGGAATGTCGAAGGCCTCGGTTCCGCTCGGACCGTGCGCGGCGCCGCGGTGGGGCGTCAGGGCCGCGAACACCGCGTCCAGGTCGAGGTGCGTGCCCTGGATCCAGTCGGCGAACTCCTCGTGCGCGAAGCGGTAGCCGTCCCCGGCCGGCACGAGCAGCCCTTCGGTGAGCACGGCGGAGGCCCAGCCGGTGCAGCCGCCCAGCCGCCGGTCGGGCACGGGACCCCACGGGAACAGGGTCTCGAACGCCGCCCGGTCCAGCTCCCCCTCCCCCGGGCCCAGACAACGCCGGGCCGCCACATGCACCTGCCCGGAGACCCGGGCCGCGAGGCGCCGTACCGCCGTCCCGCGCAGCCCGTTGGCCGCCGCGAGCCGCACGGCCACCCGCAGACACATCAGATCGAGGTACGCGGCGAAGACCTCGTCCCGCTTCGCCTTCCCGGGCGGGGCGCCGGACAGCGCGGCCCGCACCTCCGACAGCAGCCGCAGCGTCAGCGGATGCCGTGCGTCGGCCCCGTCCAGGGCCCCCTCCGGAATCCCGTACCGCGCCCGGGCCTCGCGCGCCTCGTCCTCCTCCAGGTCCGCGAGGCGTACGCAGGCGGGCAGTTCCGCGGACGTCTCGCCGCCGCCCCACCGGGGCCCGTGCAGCAGCTCGGGCGGGAACCGGGTCCCGGCCCACTCCCAGTACTCCTCGCGGCAGGCCACCACGAGACGCACCCCGTGCTCGCGCAGCCAGTCGGCGGTGCCGGCGGCCCACTCCGGGAACCGGTGGGCGAGGCCCGGCGGCATTTCCTCGGGGCTGTCGAGCAGGAGCAGGAGGGGCCGCCCGGCCGCCCCGGCGAGACGGGCCAGCCGCTCGGGCCGGATGTCCCCGAGCCCGCCCCGGCCGCCTCCGTGCCCGCTTCCCCCGTCCGTGTTGTCCGTGGGCTCCGGCAGGCAGCCGAGGGGGGACGTCACGATCCGCCCCGCCCGCTCCAGCGTCCGCCGGGCCGCGTCGGCCACCGACACATCGGAGTCCCGCAGATCGGCTCCGCGCAGCCACAGGGTCGGAGCCGGTTCCGCGCCCCGGTTGCGCCGGGCGGCCAGACCCGCCAGCTCGGTCGTACGGCCGCTCCCCGGAGCACCGACGAACCCGAGAACCCCGTACGCGCCGGATACGCCGTACGCGCCGGACGCGTTGCAGGGGTCGTACGCGCCGGAGTGCGGATGCCAGGGGCCTGCGGTGAACGCCGTGAGCTCCCTCGTCACCGCGACCCGTTCGACGGACGGGGCCCCGCCGGAGCCCGCCGGGGACTCGACGGTGGCCGTCAGTTCCAGGACGCCCGCCAGATTGAGGTCGTCGCCGTAGGCGGGCACCGTCGCGGTGTTGCGGGCCAGCAGTTCGGCGAGGGGGCCGCCGGGAGGTGTGCCGCCCGCGGACAGCGGTACGGCGAAGCCGCCGACCCGTCGGTCCGAGTGGAGCGCCGTGCCCAGGACGGCGACCACCGCCCCGGTGGCCGCGTCGACCACCGGCCCCCCGGCCGCCCCGCCGCCGAGCCGCAACGCGTCGCTGCCTGCCGTACCGATCGCCAGCTCCAGTGCGGAGCCGAGGAGATGGCTGTGGTCGGTCGCCGTGTACGTCACGGCGGAGCACCCCAGCACCCGGGCCTCACGCCAGCCGCCCGCGGCGATACGGACGTACGTGCCGGTCTCCACGGAGTCCCGGACCGTGATCGGGAGGGGGGCGAGGCCGCCCAGCCCGTCGCAGTGGACGAGGGCGAGGCCGAGGTCCGGGAGGGCGGTCACCGCATCGGCCGGGACCAGACAGGTGCGGTCTCCGGCGGGCGCGTACAGGACGAGGCGGGGGAGGCCGTCCACCGCCTCGTGGCTGGTGACGACCGTGCCGTGGTGGTCCGCGACGAAGCCGGTGCCGCGCGGCCGTCCGGCCAGATCCCGGATCCGCACCAGGGACCGGTCCGCCGCTTCGCCCGACCGGACAGCGGGCACCCCGGCCCTGCCGGGCGCTGTGAGGACGACGTCCCGGTGGATTCCGCCATCCGCCTCAGCCGTCACCGAGGTCTCCCGGGTCATGCTCGAACCTCCCCGCCGCGCGCGCCGTACCGTGCTTTCGACGCTTCGATTTCCGACGGTAGGCGCGTGATGATCGGCCGCGACAGATCCCGAGCCGAACAAGCCCCCTTCCGCTCCCCCGGTTCACTCCGAGCGCCTGGCCGGATGGGTGAATGGAAGGGGATGCGTGGATACACCCTTGGGTGGGGGAACCGAGGGGGGACAGTGGAGCGGCGCCCACAGGACACCCCGTGAACGCCGCTCCACGACGAAGAAGAACAAGAAGAAGAGGGACAGGAAGGGACGGGAAGAGGAACACGACGGGGCCAGAAAGAGGCCCGCCCGAACAAAGAGACGCGAAGAGTCGCGAAGATCCGCGACGAGTCGCGAAGAGTCGCGACGAACGGTCAGACGAAGACCGCGAGGCTCTTGGCCTTGCCCTTCTGCTCCTCCACCAGCGCCAGGAACCGTCCCTCGGGATCGAACACCCCGACGGCCCCGGCTCCCGTGTACTCCTCCGGCATCTCCAGCCGCACGCCGTTCGTCAGCAGCTGCGCGCGCTTGGTGTCCACGTCCCAGCGGGGGAACGCGGTCGCGGCGGCCTCCGCCACCGGCATCACCGTCAGCTCCTCCTGGAGCTGGTCGAGCGTCCGCGCGGTGTCGAGCTTGTACGGCCCCACGCGTGTGCGCCGCAGCGCCGTCAGATGACCGCCGACACCCAGGTCAGCGCCCAGGTCACGGGCGAGCGCACGGATGTACGTACCGGACGAGCACACCACCGAGACGATCAGGTCCAGGACGGGTGTGCCGTCCTCGGCCACGGCGTTCCGGACGTCGTACACGGCGAAGGACGAGATCCGCACCGGGCGGGCCGGGATCTCGAAGTCCTCGCCCTCGCGCGCCCGCTTGTACGAGCGCACACCGTTGATCTTGATGGCGCTGACCTTGGACGGCACCTGCATGATGTCGCCGCTGAGCTTGGCGATGCCCGCGTCGATGGCGTCCCGGGTCACCTTCGAGGCATCGGTCGACGAGGTGAGATCGCCCTCGGCGTCGTCCGTCAGGGTGTTCTGCCCGAGCCGGATGGTGCCGAGGTACTCCTTCTCGGTGAGAGCGAGGTGCCCGAGGAGCTTGGTCGCCTTCTCGACGCCGAGGACGAGCACGCCCGTCGCCATGGGGTCGAGGGTGCCCGCGTGTCCGACGCGGCGGGTCTTGGCGATCCCGCGCATCTTGGCGACCACGTCGTGCGAAGTGAAGCCCGACGGCTTGTCGACGATGACAAGGCCGTCGGGCGTCTGCTGCTTCTGCGTCATTTGGCGGCGTCGCCGTCTTTCTCGTCGTCGTCCGACTCGTCGCCGTCGGACTCGTCGTCCGGCTCGTCCTCGTCCTCTTCCGGCTTCTTGTACGGGTCGGCGTCACCGGCGAAGGTGGCGCCGGCCGAGACCTCGCGCACCTGGGCGTCCTTGGCCCGCGCCTTGTCGAGGAGGTCCTCGATGGTCTTGGCGGTGTCCGGCAGGGCGTCCGCGACGAAGGTGAGCGTCGGGGTGAACTTCACGCCCGCCGCCGCGCCTACCGCCGAGCGCAGTACGCCCTTGGCGCTCTCCAGGCCCGCGGCGGCTTCCGCGCGCTGCTCGTCGTCCCCGTACACCGTGTAGAAGACGGTCGCCTCACGGAGGTCCCCGGTGACCCTGGTGTCCGTGATGGTCACATGCGAACCGAGCCGCGGGTCCTTGATCCCACGCTGCAGCTTCTTGGCAACCACCTCTCGGATGAGGTCCGCCAGCCTCTTCGCCCGCGCGTTGTCGGCCACTGGTCCGTCTCCCTCTTATCTGCTGATCCGTGTACGGGCGATCCTTGTCGCCGCACGCTCATTCGTCGTCTTCCCCGTGCAGCCGCCGTCGCACCGACAGCAGCTCCACCTCGGGGCGCGCCGCGACCAGGCGCTCGCACCGGTCGAGTACGTCGGTCAGATGACCGGTGTCCCCGGAGACCACCGCGAGTCCGATGACGGCCCTGCGGTGGAGGTCCATGTGCTCCACCTCCGCCGCGCTCACCGCGTACTTGCGGATGAGTTCGGCCACGATCGGGCGGACGACGGAGCGTTTCTCCTTCAGCGACCGTACGTCGCCGAGGAGGAGATCGAAGGACAGAGTCCCCACGTACATGTGTGTGTCCGGATGTCCCGCCGGGTCGGGGTAGGTGGCCCGGCCAAGCCTCTTGCCGGGGCACTTGAACGGTACCCCGAACCTCCGGTGCCGCTCGACGGGGTTTTCCTCGCCCCCGCCGCCCCTACCCTTCCCGTCACTGCATGGGGGCTGCGCCCCCTCGTCCCCGCCAATCGCGCTACGCGCTCGTCCTCAAACGCCGGACGGGCTGAAAGGTATTCAGCCCGTCCGGCGTTTGAGGACCGGGGGTTCGGGGGCGGAGCCCCCGAGAAAAACCCCGTGGGGGTCGGCCCACAGGAACTGGTTCCCGTGAGCCGACCCCACACGGTTGAGCCGAGCCGCAGGCGTTACGCGCGCGGCTTCTCGCGCATCTCGTACGTCGCGATGACGTCGTCGATCTTGATGTCGTTGAAGTTGCCGAGGTTGATACCGCCCTCGAACCCTTCGCGGATCTCGGTGACATCGTCCTTGAAGCGACGCAGACCGGAGATGTTGAGGCTCTCCGCAATGACCTTGCCATCGCGCAGCAGGCGCGCCTTGGTGTTGCGCTTGACCTCGCCGGAGCGGACCAGCACACCGGCGATGTTGCCCAGCTTGGACGAGCGGAAGACCTCGCGGATCTCCGCCGTACCGAGCTCGACCTCTTCGTACTCCGGCTTGAGCATGCCCTTGAGGGCCGCTTCGATCTCCTCGATGGCCTGGTAGATCACCGAGTAGTAGCGGACGTCGACGCCCTCGCGCTCCGCCATCTGCGCCGCGCGGCCCGCAGCGCGGACGTTGAAGCCGATGACGATGGCGTCGGATCCGGTCGCCAGGTCGATGTCCGACTCGGTGACCGCACCCACACCGCGGTGCAGGACACGGATGTCGACCTCTTCACCGACGTCGAGCTGGAGCAGCGAGGACTCGAGAGCCTCCACCGAACCGGACGCGTCGCCCTTGATGATGAGGTTGAGTTCCTGCACCAGACCGGCCTTGAGGGCCTCGTCCAGGTTCTCCAGGGAGAACCGGACTCCGCGCCGGGCGAAGTTGGCGTTGCGCTCACGCGCCGCGCGCTTCTCGGCGATCTGGCGGGCCGTGCGGTCCTCGTCGACGACGAGGAAGTTGTCGCCGGCGCCCGGGACGTTGGTGAGACCGAGGACGAGGACCGGGGTCGAGGGACCCGCCTCTTCCACGTTCTCGCCCTTGTCGTCGAGCATCGCGCGGACACGGCCGTACGCGTCGCCGACCACCATGGTGTCGCCGACCCGCAGGGTGCCTCGCTGGACCAGGACGGTCGCGACGGCGCCGCGGCCACGGTCCAGGTGGGACTCGATCGCGATGCCCTGCGCGTCCTGCTCCGGGTTGGCCCGCAGGTCGAGCGAGGCGTCCGCGGTGAGGACCACGGCCTCCAGCAGGCTCTCGATGTTGAGGCCCTGCTTGGCGGAGATGTCGACGAACATCGTGTCGCCGCCGTACTCCTCGGCCACCAGACCGAACTCGGTGAGCTGACCGCGCACCTTGGTCGGGTCCGCGCCCTCGACGTCGATCTTGTTGACCGCGACCACGATCGGCACACCGGCCGCCTTGGCGTGGTTCAGCGCCTCGATCGTCTGGGGCATCACACCGTCGTTGGCCGCCACCACGAGGATCGCGATGTCGGTCGACTTGGCACCACGGGCACGCATGGCGGTGAACGCCTCGTGACCCGGGGTGTCGATGAAGGTGATGCGGCGCTCTTCGTCGTTGACGACGGTCGCGACCTGGTAGGCACCGATGTGCTGGGTGATGCCACCGGCCTCGCCCGCGACGACGTTCGTCTTGCGGATGGTGTCGAGAAGGCGGGTCTTACCGTGGTCGACGTGACCCATGACGGTCACGACCGGCGGCCGGACCACCAGGTCTTCCTCGTCGCCCTCGTCCTCGCCGAACTCGATGTCGAAGGACTCGAGCAGCTCGCGGTCCTCCTCCTCGGGGCTGACGATCTCGAGGACGAAGTTCATCTCGTCCGCGAGGAGCTTCAGCGTCTCGTCGGAGACGGACTGCGTGGCAGTGACCATCTCGCCGAGGTTCATCATCACGCCGACGAGCGACGCCGGGTTGGCGCCGATCTTCTCGGCGAAGTCGGTGAGCGAGGCACCGCGCGACAGACGGACGGACTGTCCGTTGCCGCGAGGCAGCATGACGCCGCCGACCGACGGGGCCTGCATGGCCTCGTACTCCTGGCGCCTCTGCCGCTTCGACTTGCGACCGCGACGCGCGGGACCACCGGGACGGCCGAAGGCGCCCTGTGTGCCACCACGGCCACCGGGACCACCGGGACGACCACCGAAGCCGGGACGGCCACCGCCGCCGCCACCGGGACCACCCGGACGGCCGGCGAAACCGCCGCCACCGCCACCGGGGCCACCGGGACGACCCGCGAAGCCACCGCCACCGCCACCGGGGCCACCGGGACGACCCGCGAAGCCACCGCCACCGGGACGACCGCCACCGGCACCGCCGCCGGGACGACCTCCGCCGCCGGGACCGCGGCCACCGGGGCCACCGCCGCCGGGACGCGGGCCGGCAGCCGGACGCTGCGGCATCATGCCGGGGTTGGGACGGTTTCCGCCGGGACCGCCACCGGGACGCGGAGCGCCACCGGGACCGCCCTGCGGACGAGGCATGCCGCCCGGAGTCGGACGGGCACCACCGGGACCGCCACCGGGACGCGGGGCGCCGCCGGGGCCGCCCTGCGGACGGGGACCGCGGTCCTGGCCCGCGCCCTGGGGACGCGGAGCGCCGCCCGGAGCACCGGAACCACCGGGTCCGCCGGGGCCGGGACGTGCGCCGCCCGGACGGGGCGTCTGCGGACGTGCCATGCCGGTGGAGCCACCGGAGGTGAACGGGTTGTTGCCGGGACGCGGACCCGCGGGACGACCGCCGGGACGCGTGCCCTGGCCGCCGGGACGCGGGGCGCCCTGACGGTCACCGCGGTCGGAGCGCTCGGGACGCTCGCCACGGCCCTGACCGGGACCACCCTGGCCGCCCTGTGCGGGGCCTGCCGGACGGACACCGGGCTTGGGGGCGCCGGGACGGGCACCGCTCGGACGCGGGTTCGCGGCCGGGGCGGGGGTCACCGGAGCCGCGGGCGGCGCCGTGAACTCGGGGGCGGCCGGAGCCGGGGACGCCGGGACGGGCTTCGGCGCGGGCTTGGGGCCCGGCGTCGGACGCGTACCGGAGGCCGGGGCGGCGGGAGCCGCCGGGGCCGTGGTGTCCGCGGGCTTCTCCGCGGCGGCCGGCTTCGGGGCCG
>NZ_BMVY01000054.1 GCF_014650955.1 Streptomyces tauricus | reverse complement strand
TGGCCCCCGGTCGGGCCGCCGCTCCGACCGCCGCCCCCGCGAGCGCCTGGCTGCCCAGTGCCCCCTGCACCCCGGCGGCCTGCGTGGAGTCCGTGCGGGCGGTCGGCGGCGTGCCGCGGGCCGTGCTGCGGCTGGTCTCGCTGCTCGGCGTGGTCGCCGCCGGGATCCTGGTGATCCCGGTCGTCGCGCGGGCCCCCGCGGGGCTGCGCGACCGGCTCATCAGGATGTGGTGCCGGACCATCGCGCGCACCGCGGGCGTACGGCTGCGCGTCACCGGCGCGGCCCCGCCCACCGGAGGCCTGCTCCTCGTGGCCAACCACATCTCCTGGCTCGACATCCCGCTGCTCGCGGCCGTCCGGCCCGCCCGGATGCTTGCCAAGGCGGAGATCCGGCAGTGGCCCGTCGCCGGGGCGCTCACCGCGAGCAGCGGCGCCCTGTTCATCGAACGCGACCGGCTGCGCGCACTGCCCGAGACGGTCGGGCGGATCGCGGAGTCCCTGCGCGGCGGCGGGGCGGTCGTGGTCTTCCCCGAGGGCAGCACCTGGTGCGGCCGGGCGCAGGGCCGGTTCCGCCGGGCCGCCTTCCAGGCCGCCCTCGACGCGGACGCGGCCGTCCAGCCGGTGCGCCTCCACTACCGGCACGACGGGGGCGCGGTGAGCACCGCGCCCGCGTTCGTGGGCAGTGACTCCCTGCTCACCTCGGTGTGGCGGGTCGTGTCGTCCCGCGACCTCGTGGCCGAGGTACGGGTCGGGCCGGTGCTCCCGCCGGGCTGCGCCGCCGACCGGCGGGATCTCGCCCGGGCCGCCGAGACAGCCACCGGCCACTTCGCCTGTGCCGCGCATCCGGCCCTCCGCGCGGACGAGGAGGTGCCCGCGCATCCGATCATCCGCGCGAACACGGAAGCCCACGCACACCTCTGACGGTCCGTCACCGACCCGGGGTACCGTCCCGGCATGTATCCCGGAGCGTACGACCCCGCCAGGACGGCCGTCGTCACCGCCGACGGCGGCCGTGCCCTCACCTACGGCCAGTTGGAGGACCGCTCCCTGCGCCTCGCCGACCATCTGCGGTCCGCGGGACTGCGCGTCGGCGACCATCTGGCGCTCCTCTCCGACAACGACCCGCGCGTCCTGGAGGTCTACTGGGCGGCACTGCGCTCCGGCCTCTACCTGACCGTGGTCAACCACCATCTGACCGCCGACGAGGCCGCCTACATCGTCCGCGACTGCGGGGCGAGGGCGCTCATCGTCTCGGCGCCCCTCACCGAACTCGGCCGCGCGGTCCGCGCGGCGGCCCCGGGCACCGAACTGCGGCTGGACTTCGACGACGGCTCGTACGAGCGCGCCCTCGCCGAGGCCTCACCCGAACCCCCGGCCCACCAGCCCCGCGGCGTCGACATGCTCTACTCCTCCGGCACCACCGGCCTGCCCAAGGGCATCGCGTCGACCCTGCCCGAGGGTGACGTCCGCGAGGAGATGAGCATCCCGCAACTGCTCTTCCAGCCCCTGTACGGCTTCGGCGAGGACACCGTCTACCTCTGCCCGGCCCCGCTCTACCACGCCGCGCCCCTGCGCTTCTGCTTCGTGGTGACCGCGACCGGCGGCACCGTCGTCCTCATGGACTCCCTCAACTCCTTCGACCCGCGTAGGGCGCTGGCGGCGATCGAACGGCACCGGGTCACGCACAGCCAGTGGGTGCCCACCATGTTCGTACGGATGCTGAAGCTGCCGGACGAGGTGCGCGCCGCGTACGACGTGTCGTCGATGAGGGTCGCCGTGCACGCCGCCGCGCCCTGCCCCGTCGAGGTCAAGCGCCGGATGATGGACTGGTGGGGTCCCGTCCTGTACGAGTACTACTCGGCGACGGAGGCCAACGGCATCACGTTCGTCGGTCCCGAGGAGTGGCTGCGCAAGCCCGGGACGGTGGGCCGCGGCGGATTCCTCGGCGAACTGCGGATCTGCGACGATGACGGCAAGGTGCTGCCCGTCGGCGAGACCGGGACCGTGTACTTCGAACGCGAGGAACTCCCGTTCCGCTACCACAACGACGAGGCCCGCACCCGGCAGGCGCAGCACCCCGAGCACCCGAACTGGACGACCACCGGGGACATCGGGCACGTCGACGAGGACGGCTATCTCTTCCTCACCGACCGCAAGGCGTTCACCATCATCTCCGGCGGCGTGAACATCTACCCGCAGGAGATCGAGGACTGCCTCACCCTGCACCCCGACGTCGCCGACGTGGCGGTCATCGGCGTACCGGACGCGGAGATGGGCGAGGCGGTCAAGGCCGTCGTCCAGCCCGCCCCGGACGCGACCCCCGGCCCGCGACTGGAACGTGAACTCCTCGACTTCGTCCGCGACCGCATCGCCCACTACAAGGCGCCCCGCAGCGTGGATTTCACGGACGCGCTGCCGCGTACGCCCACGGGCAAGCTCGCCAAGTCCAAGCTGCGCGAGGCCTATGGGGACTGAAGACCTATCGGGACCGGGGGCCGCCGCCGAGGGGCAGCGTACGCGCGAGGTACGGGGCCGTGGCGCCGCCCGCCGCCCGCGCGACCTCGGCCGGAGGTCCCGCCGCCACGATCCGTCCGCCCGCGTCGCCTCCGCCCGGGCCCAGGTCGATCACCCAGTCGGCGCCCGCCACCACCGCCATGTCGTGCTCCACGACCACGACGCTGTGACCGCCGTCGACCAGACCGTGCAACTGCCGCATCAGCACCTCGACATCGGCCGGGTGCAGACCGGTCGTCGGCTCGTCGAGAAGGTAGAGGGTGTGGCCCCGGCGTACGCGCTGGAGTTCGCTCGCGAGCTTGATGCGCTGTGCCTCGCCGCCGGACAGCTCGGTCGCGGGCTGGCCGAGCCGCAGATAGCCGAGGCCGACGTCGAGGAGCGTGGTGAGGCTGCGGGCGACGGCCGGGGTGTCCGCGAAGAAGTCCGCTGCGGCCTCGACCGTCAGGTCCAGCACCTGCGCGATGTTCTTCTCCCGGTACGTCACTTCGAGCGTCTCGGGGTTGTAGCGCGTTCCGCCGCAGTCCGGGCACGGGGCGTAGGTGCTCGGCAGGAAGAGCAGTTCGACGCTGACGAACCCTTCACCCTGGCAGGTCTCGCAGCGCCCGCCCGCGACGTTGAACGAGAACCGCCCGACCCCGTAGCCGCGACGGCCCGCCTCCTCGGTCCCGGCGAAGACCTTGCGCACGACGTCGAAGAGCCCCGTGTACGTGGCCAGGTTCGAGCGGGGCGTACGGCCGATGGGCTTCTGGTCGACGCTCACCAGCCGTCCCACGCCCGGCAGTTCCTCCGTGATCTCCCCGATGAGCGTGGACTTGCCCGACCCGGAGACACCGGTGACCGCGGTGAGCACGCCGAGCGGGAACTCGGCGGTCACCCCGCGCAGGTTGTGACGGTTCACCGGCCCGGCCTTCAACCAGCCTCGCGCCGCCCGGACTTCGCGTACCGGGGCGGGGGAGCGGTCGAAGAGGAAACGGGCCGTGGCGGACCCGGTGACGCGCTCCAGGTCCGCCACCGGGCCGCTGTGCAGCACCCGCCCGCCGTGCTCGCCCGCCTCGGGGCCCACGTCGACCAGCCAGTCGGCGCCGCGTACCACGTCGAGGCTGTGCTCCACGACGAACACCGAGTTGCCGGCCGCCTTCAGCCGGGCCAGGACCGTGAGCAGGGCCTCGGTGTCCGCCGGGTGCAGTCCGGCGGACGGTTCGTCCAGGACGTACACGACGCCGAAGAGGCCGGAGCGCAACTGCGTGGCCAGGCGCAGTCGTTGGAGTTCGCCCGCGGACAGGGTCGGGGTGGCCCGGGCGAGGCTGAGGTAGCCGAGGCCCAGCTCGGTGACGGGGGAGATACGGGCGAGCAGGTCCTCCGTGAGGACGCGGGCCGTCTCGGAGCCGTCGTGGCCCGTGAGGGAGCCGGCCAGTTCGGTGAGCGGCAGCGCGGCCAGCTCGGCGATGGTCCGGCCCGCGAAGGTCACCGCGAGCGCCTCGGGCCGCAGCCGGCTGCCGCCGCACACCGGACAGGGCGTGGCGGCCAGAAACCGCTCCGCCTTCGTCCGCAGCGTCTGACTCCTGGAGTCCGAGAACGTCTTGAGGACATAGCGCCGCGCGCTCATGTACGTGCCCTGGTAAGGGCGTTGGATCCGCCCCGCGTCCCGTACCGGATGGACCGTCACGACCGGCTGCTCGTCCGTGAAGAGGATCCACTCGCGCTGCCCGGCGGGCAGGTCGCGCCACGGCCGGTCCACGTCGTAGCCCAGCGCGTCGAGGACATCGCGCAGGTTCTTGCCCTGCCATGCGCCCGGCCACGCGGCGATCGCGCCCTCACGGATCGACAGGGCCGGATCGGGGACCAGCAACTCCTCGGTCGTCCGGTGCACCTGCCCGAGGCCGTGGCACTCGGGGCAGGCCCCGGCGGCCGTGTTCGGCGAGAAGGCGTCCGAGTCGAGCCGTTCGGCGCCCGGCGGATAGTGGCCCGCGCGGGAGAACAGCATCCGCAGCGAGTTGGAGAGGTTGGTGACCGTTCCGACGGACGAGCGCGAGGTGGGTGTCGAGCGCCGCTGCTGGAGCGACACCGCGGGCGGCAGTCCGCTGATGTCGCCGACCTTGGGCGCCCCCACCTGATGGATCAGCCGCCGTGCGTACGGGGCCACCGACTCGAAGTACCGCCGCTGGGCCTCCGCGTAGATCGTCCCGAAGGCCAGGGACGACTTCCCGGACCCGGAGACCCCCGTGAACACCACCAGCACATCCCGCGGAATGTCGACATCGACCCCCTGGAGATTGTGCTCACGGGCACCGCGCACGCGGACGTACGGGTCATGGGGGCTGTGCATGGGGTGACTCCTGCGGGACGGGGGTGCGGACCCCAGTGGAACACTTACGCGGGCCCCAGCCCAGCGACCCGCGCCAGCCGCCGGAACGAGTCGGCCAGCGCCTCCCGGTCGTACGTACTGGTGGTGACCAGCACCTCGTCCGCCGAGGTCTCCTTGATCACCGTCTCCAGCTCGTGCGCGACCTGTTCCTCGGTGCCGGCGATGTGACCGGAGAGACCGGACTCGTAGAAGCCGCGCTCCTTCTCGGTCATCGTCAGCGACTCGACACGCTCGGCGGAGGGCAGCGGCGGAAACGTGCCATGGGTGCGTGAGTACGCCATCGACCACGCCTCCGGGAGCAGCAGCCGCCGTGCCTCCTCCGGTGTCCCCGCGACCGCCACCGTCCCGGAGATCACCACATACGGCTCCGCCGCCCACACGGAGGGCCGGAACGTCTCGCGGTAGTGGTCGATGCCCCGGCGCATCTTCTCGCGGTTCCTGAGGTCGCCGATGACCATGGGGAGCCCGGCCCGGGCGGCGATCGTCGCGCCCTCGCCCATCGCCAGCACGAACGGCGGCACCGTCAGGCCGTCGGCGGGGCGTGCGCGCACCCCGGTCGGGGAGGTGCCGCGGAACCAGCCCAGCAGCTCGTCGAGCTGCGCCGCGAAGTCGTCGGCCATGTCCTTGTCCCGGCCCAGCGCCCTGCGTACACCGTCCGTGAACCCCACGGAACGCCCGAGACCCATGTCGATACGGCCGGGGAAGAGGGACTCCAGGACGCCGAACTGTTCCGCCACCACCAGGGGCTGGTGGTTGGGCAGCATCACCCCGCCCGTGCCCACCCGGATGGAGCTGGTCGCGGCGGCGACCGCGGCGGCCAGGACGGTCGGCGCGGAACCGGCGACACCCGGTACGCCGTGGTGCTCCGAGACCCAGATCCGGTGGTAGCCGAGCCCCTCCAGCTCCCGCGCCAGCCGGACGGTGTCGCGCAGCGCCTCGGGGGCGCCGTGGCCCTCCCGGGTGCGCGAGCGGTCCAGGACGGAGAACCGGGTCCGGTGATCCTGCTGGTGCGACATGTCTTCTCCGCTGGAACGACTGTGGTGCTCCGTCGTCTGTCTCAACAGTCGTTTCGCGAATTTCTTCCACGGGGGTCTCGGCCGGCACGTGAATGACGGGAAAAAGATGGCTGCGGTGAGGCCCCGCTGAGGGATCCACCCCTTCATTTTTGTGCCGGGATGCACTTAACGTTGCGCCATGGACACTCAGATACCCCGGATCGCCGGAGCGCCCATCTCGTGGGGCGTGTGCGAAGTACCCGACTGGGGTTACCAGTTGACGCCCGATCGCGTGCTGAAGGAGATGCGCGAGGTCGGTCTGGCCGCCACCGAGTTCGGGCCCGAGGGCTTTCTGCCCGGCGAGCCGGCGGCCATGGCGCAGGTCCTCGCCCACCACGACCTGCGGGCGGTCGGCGGCTTCACCCCGCTGCTGCTGCACGTACCCGGGCACGACCCGCTGCCCGAGGTCGACACGCTCCTGGAGAGCTATGCCGCGTCCGGGGCCGACGTCCTCGTCCTCTCGGCCGTCACGGGACAGGACGGCTACGACTCCCGGCCCGAGCTGGACGCCGACGGCTGGAAGCTGCTGCTGTCCAACCTGGACCGCCTGACCGCGCTGGCCGCCGAACGGGGCGTACAGGCCGTGCTGCACCCGCACGTCGGCACGATGGTCGAGAACGGCGAAGAGGTCCAGCGCGTGCTGGAGCACTCCGCGATCGCCCTCTGCCTCGACACCGGCCACCTGCTGATCGGCGGCACCGACCCCGCCGAGCTGACCCGGCAGGCACCCGAGCGGATCGCCCACACCCATATGAAGGACGTGGACGCCGCCCTGGCCGCCAAGGTCCAGTCGGGCCGCCTCAGCTACACGGACGCCGTCCGGGACGGCATGTACCGGCCGCTCGGCGCAGGTGACGTGGACGTCCAGGCCATCGTGAGCCACCTCGGGGCCCGCGGCTACGACGGCTGGTACGTCCTGGAGCAGGACACCATCCTCACCGAGGAGCCCGCGGGCAAGGGCCCCGTGGACGACGTGTGGAGCAGCGCCGAGTACCTGCGCTCGGTGCTCCGCGACGCACACTGACGAGCCCGGCGGGCACCGGCGGCAAGGCGGTACGGCACCGGTCAGGCCGAGGCCGGTAGGGCCGTCCGCGGACGGAGCGGGAAGCCCGCGGCCTGGTAGCAGTCGTCGATGAGGCGCATCGTGGCGAGCGCGTCATCGGCGTCCAGGCGCAGGGGCGCGCCCCTGCGCAGATGCGCCGCGAACGCTTCGAGCTGGTAGGTGTACGAGGACCGGCGGCCGAGCATCTCGACGCGCTCGCCCGAGGCCGTACGGACCCGGACCCGGTCGTCCAGGTGCGGCTGGACGAAGTTCACCGCCGTGGCCTCGCCGAGTGAGCCCACGATCCGGCAGCTCATCTCCCACCCGTCGTGCGCCATGTGGCAGCGGGCACTGCCGGTGGCGCCGCCCGGGAACTCCAGGTCGGCGTCCAGCCACTCGTCGACCCCGGGCGCGCCCGCCCGTTCGCCGCCGCGCGCCGCGACGAGCCTCGGCGCGCCGCCCGCCCAGGGCGCGAGCACCCGCTGGGCGTGCAGGCTGTAGCAGCCCAGGTCCATCAGGGCGCCGCCCGCCAGCGGCAGCGACCAGCGCGGGTCGCTGTCCGGCGGGGCCGGCATGACCATCGTGGTCTCCACATGCCGCAGCTCGCCCAGCTCCCCGCTCTCCAGCAGCTCGTGCAGACGCCGGGTGACCGGGTGGAACAGGTAGTGGAAGCCCTCCATGAAGACCGTGCCCGCCTTCGCGACGGCGTCCCGGACCTCGACGGCCTCCTCGGTGTTGCTCGCGGAGGGCTTCTCGGTGAGCACATGCTTGCCCGCGGCGAGCGCGGCGAGGTTCCAGGGCGCGTGCAGACCGTTGGCGAGCGGGTTGTAGACGACCTCGACCGCCGGGTCGGAGACGACGTCGGCGTACGAGTCCAGGACCCGCTCCACGTCGTGCTCGGCCGCGAAGGCCTCGGCGCGGGAGCGGTCGCGGGCGGCCACCGCCACGAGGCGGTGGCCGGTCACCCGGGCCGGGCCCGCGATCGAGAGTTCGGCGATGCGTGCCGCGCCCAGCACACCGATCCGCAGGGGTTCCTCCGTCATACCTTGCGCACCTCTTCCAGTCGTACCGGCCGGTGCTCGCGCAGCGACAGCGTGCAGGCCTCGGCGATCCAGCTCGCCTCGAGGGCGTCGGCCACGGTGCAGGGGGAGGGGCGGGAGCCCGCCACGACCTCCGTGAACGCGGTGAGTTCGGCGCGGTAGGCGGCGGCGAAGCGGTCCATGAAGAAGTGGTGCGGCGGGCCGGCGGGGAAGGTGGCGCCCGGCTCGACGGACCGCAGCGGCAGCTTGTCCTCCAGGCCCACGGCGATACTGTCCAGCATGCCGTGCACCTCCAGGCGGACGTCGTAACCGCGGGCGTTGTGCCGGGAGTTGGAGATGGCGCCGATCGTGCCGTCGTCGAAGGTGAGCAGCGCGGAGGCGGTGTCGACGTCACCCGCCGCCGCGATGAAGTCCGCGCCCCGGTTGCCGCCGGTCGCGTACACCTCGACGACCTCGCGGCCGGTGACCCAGCGCACGATGTCGAAGTCGTGCACGCTGCAGTCGCGGAAGATGCCCCCGGAGACGGCCACGTACGCGGCGGGCGGCGGCGCGGGGTCCAGGGTGGTGGACCGCAC
The DNA here is from genome assembly GCF_014650955.1 of Streptomyces tauricus. Lineage (GTDB taxonomy): Bacteria > Actinomycetota > Actinomycetes > Streptomycetales > Streptomycetaceae > Streptomyces > Streptomyces tauricus. Next base: position 25,693 of record NZ_BMVY01000054.1, on the reverse strand, counting down.
GGTGTGCAGCAGGCCGAGTTCACCGCTCAGCACGGCCTGGCGCGCGGCGACACAGCCCGCGTCGAACCGCCGGTTGTAGCCGATGTGCACCTCGACCCCGCTGCCCTCCACCGCGTGCAGCACGTCGAGGCTCTCCTCGACGCCGCGGGCCACGGGCTTCTCGCAGAAGACCGGGATGCCCGCCTTGACGGCGGCGAGGAGGAGTTCGGGGTGGGCGTCGGTCGCGGCGGCGATCACGACGCCGTCGACTCCGGCGGCGAACACCGCGTCGGGGGAGTCCACCGCCGTCGCCCCGAACCGCTCCGCCGCCGAGGAGGCCGCCGCGGCGACCGGGTCGGTGACCACGAGCGAGTCGACCGCTTCGAGTCCGGACAGGGTCTGTGCGTGGAACGCGCCGATCCGGCCGAGCCCCATGATGCCAATACGCATGCGAATCTTGCTCCTTCAACCCAGTGGTTCAGCCCGGAGGGCGGTTCAGTCGAGCCCGCCGAAGACGGTCTGGTCCCAGTCGATGACCGAGCCGGTCACCACACCGCTGCGATCGGAGAGCAGGAGGACGACGAAGTCGGCGATCTCGTCGACCTGCCCGAGCTTGCCCATCGGCTGGGCCGCCGCGGCCTTCTCCCGCCAGTCGTCGCCCGCGCCGTGGAAGGCGCGCTGGGTGGCGTCCTCGCCCTCGGTGTCCGTCCAGCCGATGTTCAGGCCGTTGATCCGGATCCGGTCCCAGCGGTGCGCGTGGGCCGCGTTGCGGGTCAGCCCCGCCAGCCCGGCCTTCGCCGTGGAGTACGCCGCCAGATGCGGCGGGCCGCCGTGCGCGCAGTTCGAGATGATGTTCACGATCGTGCCCGGCGCCTCGCGGGCCGTCATGTCGGCGACCGCGGCCTGCGTCGCGAAGAACGGCGCCCGCAGATTGACCGCGATGTGCGCGTCGAACAGTTCCGGCGTGGTGTCGAGGAGCGAGCCGCGTGACGTCAGCCCCGCCGCGTTGACCAGGCAGTCGATCCGCCCGTGCGCGGCCACCGCCTGGACGACGCTGTCGCGGGCCTGCGCCGCGTCCGACAGGTCGGCACGTACGAAAAGGGCGCCGGTGTCCGCGGCGAGACCCTCGCCGATCCCGGCCCGGCGTCCGGTGAAGACGACGGTCGCGCCCTCGCGTACGGCCGCCCGGCCGATCCCCGCGCCCACCCCCTGGCTGCCGCCGTTGACGAGGACGACCTTGTCCTCAAGAAGTCCCATGAGTGCGTCGTTCTCCTTCGGCTCCGGCGGCGCTGCTGTCAGTCTTGTGAACCGGAGCCCGTCATACAATCCGCAGAGACCCATCAAAAGTCCGTCATTTGCCTGCGGGGGCCGCCGTGCGTCATCCATATCCGATTAGGGAGATCGCCCGTCAGGCCGGTCTGAGCGAGGCCACGGTCGACCGGGTCCTCAACGACCGGGGCGGCGTACGGGAGAGCACGGTCATGGAGGTGCGCCAGGCCATCAAGGATCTGGACCGCCAGCGGACCCAGGTCCGCATCGGCGGCCGCACCTTCATGATCGACATCGTGATGCAGACGCCGGAGCGGTTCTCCACCGCCGTACGGGACGCCCTGGAGGCCGAACTGCCCTCCCTGCATCCCGCCGTGGTGCGTTCGCGCTTCCACTTCCGGGAGACCTGCCCCGCCTCGGACCTCGTCGCGACGCTGGACAAGATCGCCAAGCGTGGCTCGCAGGGAGTCATCCTCAAAGCCCCGGACCTGCCGGAGATCGTCGCCGCCGTCAGCCGGCTGGTCGCGGCGGGCATCCCCGTCGTCACCCTGGTCAGCGACCTGCCCAGCAGCGCGCGCATGGCGTACGTGGGCATCGACAACCGGGCCGCGGGCGCCACCGCCGCCTATCTCATCGGCCAGTGGCTCGGCGACCGGCCCGGCAACGTGCTCGCCACGATCAGCCGGGGCTCCTTCCGCGGCGAGGAGGAGCGGGAGATGGGCTTCCGCAGCGCGATGCGCAGCGCGCAGCCCGGGCGGTCCCTGGTGGAGGTCACCGACAGCGACGGCCTGGACGCCACCCAGCGGGACCTCGTCCTGGACGCCCTCGAACGGGACGAGGACGTCATCGCCGTCTACTCGGCCGGGGGCGGGAACGCGGCGACCCTCGACGCGTTCGCCCAGCTCGGGCGGGAGTGCGCGGTGTTCATCGCCCACGACCTGGACCACGACAACACCGGGTTCCTGCGCGAACGCCGGCTGTCCGCCGTGCTCCACCACGACCTGCGCCAGGACATGCGGCGCGCCTGCCAGACCATCATGCGCGCGCACAAGGCCCTTCCTGACGAAGGCCCCTTCCTGCCCTCGGCGATCCAGGTGGTCACGCCGTACAACATGCCGCCGGGCGTTCCTCTCACGTCATCGGGCCCGGCCGGAGTCTGACGAGGGCGGATTGGGCGACCCCACGTCTGCATATGTGGATGGTGTCTATAGGGTGGAACGACAGTGTGTGGCGGGCCAGGACGCCACCGCACCCGGGCAGACAAGAGGGTCACGTGCAAGCGCTCATCGCCGGGACCGACTCCGGCCGCGTACTGCTGCTCCTGGCCGCCGGTGTCGCCTCCGGGCTCGCCGGTTCCGTCGCCGGTCTGGCCTCGCTGTTCAGCTATCCCGCGCTCCTCGCCGCGGGCCTGCCGCCCGTGGCGGCCAACGTCACCAATACCGTGGCGCTCTTCTCCAACACCGTGGGATCCGCGGTGGGGGCCCGGGCGGAACTGCGCGGGCAGCGCACCCGCCTCGTCCGGCTCGCCGTCACGGCGGCGCTGGGCGGGGCGATCGGCGCGGCCCTGCTCCTCGGCACACCGTCGTCGACGTTCGAGCTGGTCGTGCCGTGGCTCGTGGCCCTGGGCTCGGTCCTGATCCTCGTCCGTGAACCCCTGCGGCGGCTGACCGCGCGCTTCAGCGCAGGTCCGGCCTCCTCCTCCGTACCCGGACTCCCCCTGGCCTGCGCCGTGCTGCTGGTCGGCCTGTACGGCGGCTACTTCGGCGCCGCGGCGGGCGTCCTGATGCTCGCCGTGCTCTCCCTGTCCGCCTCCGAGCCGCTGCCCGTGACCAACGCGGTCAAGAACATCGCCACTGGCGCGGCCAACATCACCGCGGCGATCGCCTACGCCTTTCTCGCCCCGGTCGACTGGAGCGCGGCGCTCACACTCGGCGTGGGCTGCTTCGCGGGCGCCTGGATGGGGCCCGCGGTGGTACGCCGACTGCCCGAGGCCCCGCTGCGCATCGCGATCGCCCTGGCCGGGTTCGGCCTCGCGTGGACCCTGTGGCGGGACGCCACCGCGTCCTGAACGACGGAAAGCGGCGTTCTAGGGTGGCCGCTGTGACGAACAGCAGCAGGCCCCTCGCCGTCTTCGACCTCGACGGCACGCTCGCCGACACCGCGCACCGGCAGCGGTTCCTGGAGCAGCGGCCGCGGAACTGGGACGCCTTCTTCGCCGCGGCGCCGCACGATCCACCGCTGGCCGAGGGGGTGGCACTGGCCCTGGAGCACGCGAAGGAGTGCGAGGTCCTCTATCTGACCGGGCGGCCGGAGCGCTGCCGCAAGGACACGGTGGCCTGGATCGCCGCCCAGGGCCTGCCCGAGGGCCGCGTCCGGATGCGGCGCGACGACGACCGCAGGCCCGCCCGGCGCACCAAGCTGCAGATCCTCCGCGAGCTGGCCCGCGACCGTGAGATCAGGGTGCTCGTGGACGACGACGAGCTGGTGTGCGAGGACGCCGAACGGGCCGGGTTCCGCGTCGTACGGGCCCGCTGGGCGGCGGCGTCGGCGGCGCTGAAGGAGGCGCAGGAGCGGGAAGGGCGCACCTGACGGGCGCGTCCGGCGGGGGACAGGAGGACGGGCGGGTCCGACGAGCGGATCCGACAGCCCGGCGCGACAGCCGTACCCGGCACGAGTACCGGCCCCTCCCGAACGTGCCGGGAGGGGCCGGTACTCGTGCCGGGTACGGGCCGGACAGGGCCGCCGTCAGGCCGAGTCCTCCAGGCGGAAGCCGACCTTCAGGCCGACCTGGTAGTGCTTGACCTGCCCGTTCTCGATCTGCCCTCGCACCTGCGTGACCTCGAACCAGTCGAGGTTGCGCAGGGTCTGCGAGGCCCGGGTGACCCCGTTGCGGATCGCCTGGTCGATGCCCTCGTGCGAGGTTCCGACGATCTCGGTGACCCGGTAGGTGTGGTCGGACATGCGGGTGCTCCTCTCCGCCGTGGCCCGTGTGCCACGTGTCGTTCCACGGTGCCCCAGGAGGCGGGGGACCGCGAGATGTGGGCCCGGGGGACACGGACTCCGGCGGGCTCCGGCCCGGTGCGGTTCACCGGGCCGTGCTCAGCGACAGCGCGAACCTCCCCTCGGTGTCCGTCCACCAGTGGGTGAGTTCGAGTCCGGTCGCCGCCAGCTCCGCGCGTACGCCGTCCTCGCGGAACTTCGCCGACACCTCGGTGCGCAGCTCCTCGCCCTCGGCGAACTCCACGGCGAGGTCGAGCGCCGGGATCTTCACGGTCACGGCCGACAGGGCGCGCAGCCGCATCTCGATCCACTCCTCCTCGGCGTTCCAACGGGCGACATGGCTGAAGTCGCCGGGATCGAAGTCCGCGCCCAGCTCGCGGTTGACGACGCTCAGCACGTTCTTGTTGAACGCCGCCGTCACCCCCGCCGCGTCGTCGTAGGCGGCGACGAGCACCGACTCGTCCTTCACCAGGTCGGTGCCGAGGAGCAGGGCGTCCCCCGGCGACAGCAGGGAACGTACCGACGCCAGGAACGAGGCCCGTTCGGCGGGCAGCAGATTGCCGAGCGTGCCGCCGAGGAACGCGACGAGCCGCGGGCCGGGCGTGCCGGGCAGCGTGAGACCGCAGGTGAAGTCGGCGATCAGCGCGTGCACGTCGAGCGAGGGCCGCTCGGCGGCCAGCGCCTCACCGGCGAGCCGGAGCGCGCTCTCGCTCACGTCCACCGGCACATAGGTGTGCAGGGCCGGAAGCGCGTCGAGCAGGTGCCGGGTCTTCTCGGACGAGCCCGACCCCAGTTCGACGAGCGTGCGCGCGCCGGTCGCCGCGGCGATCTCCGGGGCCCGGGCGGCGAGGATCTCGGCCTCGGCACGGGTGGGGTAGTACTCGGGCAGCGCGGTGATCTTCTCGAAGAGCTCGCTGCCGAGCGCGTCGTAGAACCACTTGGGCGGGAGCGTCTTCGGTGTGCGGGTCAGGCCGTGCAGGACGTCGGCCCGCAGGGCGGCGTCCGTCGCGTCCTCGGGCAGCGTGCGGGTGACCAGGAACGGACTCACGTACGGGGCTCCTTGTTCGGTACGGACGCCAGGTGTTCGTCGATGTCCTTGAGCGGGGTGAGCAGGACGTCATTGCGGCTCGCGGCGAGCAGCGTGCGGTCCGGCACCTCCCGCCAGTGCGGGTCGTCGTCGTACGGCTCGGACGCGACGACGGTGCGCCGGCCGGGCTCGGTCAGATACCACAGCGTGTCGCCCCAGGCGGTGGCGGCGATCACCTCGCCGTTGGTGAGCAGCAGGTTGAGGCGCGAGCCGGGGGCCGCCGCCGCGACCTCCAGGACCGTGTCGGCGAGCGCCTGGCCCTCCTCGTCGCCACCCCGCAGCCGGTTCAGGACCAGCGCCCAGACGAGCGCCGAGTCGCAGCGCGCCTCCATCGACAGCAGGTCGACGGCGGGCAGCGTCCGGGCGAGCCGGGCCAGGGAGCGCGGCCAGCCGGCGATCGCGCCGTTGTGGCTGAACAGCCAGGTGCCCGCGGCGAAGGGGGCCGCCGCGGCCTCCCCGTCCGCCCCCGCCAGGGTCGCGTCGCGCACCGCGGCGAGCAGCGCGCCCGAGCGCACCACCCGCGCCAGGTCGGCGAAGGACTGGTCGCCCCAGATCGGCCCGGTACGCCGGTAACGCCCGGGCACCGGATCACCCTCGGCGTACCAGCCGACGCCGAAACCGTCGGCGTTGACGGTCCCGTACCGCTGGCGCCGGGGCGCCCACGACTGGCGGTACAGGCTGTGGGCCGGGTCCACGAGGAGCCGCCCCAGCGGCTCCTCGGGCCCCAGGTATGCCAGATGACGGCACATCAGGCGCTGTCCGGACGGGCGTCCCGGGCGGTGCGGAACCCGGAGAAGATCTGCCGCCGGACCGGATAGTCCCAGTTGCGGAACGTCCCCCGGCACGCCACCGCGTCCACGGCGAACGAGCCGCCGCGCAGCACCTTGTGCTCCGACCCGAAGAACACCTCCGAGTACTCCTTGTACGGGAAGGCGTGAAAGCCCGGATAGGGGAGCAGATCGCTGGACGTCCACTCCCACACGTCACCGATCAACTGCCGTACGCCGAGCGGCGACTGCCCCTCCGGATAGCTGCCCGCCGGGGCCGGGCGCAGATGGCGCTGGCCGAGGTTGGCGTGCTCGGGTGTGGGGTCGGCGTCGCCCCACGGATAGCGCGTCGAGCGGCCCGTCTCCGGGTCGTGCCGGGCGGCCTTCTCCCACTCCGCCTCACTCGGCAGCCGCCGCCCCGCCCAGCGCGCGTACGCGTCGGCCTCGTACCAGCTGACGTGCAGGACGGGCTCGTCGGGCGGTACGACCTCGGTGGCGCCGAAGCGCCGCCGCAGCCACTGCCCGCCGTCGCGGCGCCAGAACAACGGCGCCTCGATGGAGTGCTCCCGGATGTGCGACCAGCCCTTCGGCGCCCACCAGCGCCGGTCGGTGTACCCGCCGTCCGCGATGAACGCCTGGTACGCCTCGTTCGTCACCGGAGTGGTGTCGATGAAGAACGGCGGCACCAGACGCGCGTGCGCCGGCCGTTCGTTGTCCAGCGCCCACGGCTCGGTGGACGTGCCCATCGTGAACGGGCCGCCCGGCACCAGCACTTCGGCCGGTCCGGTGAACGCGGGTACGGGCATCGGGTCCGGCGCCGTCAGGGCCACCGGTCCCTTGCGGAGCTGATGGGTGATCAGCATGGTCTCGTCGTGCTGCTGTTCGTGCTGGGCGATCATGCCGAAGGCGAAGCCGGCCTCGGTCAGCCGTTCGCCGGTGCCCTGGAATGCGGCGCTCTCCAGGATGTCCAGCGCCCGCCCGCGTACCTCGGCGGCGTAGGTGCGTGCCTCGGCGGGCGGCAGCAGCGGAAGCGAGGGCCGCTCGGCGCGCGGGTGCTCGAACGCGTCGTACAGGCCGTCGATGTCGGGCCGCATCGCGTCACGGCCGGCGACCGTCCGCAGCAGCCACAGCTCTTCCTGGTTGCCGATGTGCGCGAGGTCCCACACCAGCGGGGACATCAACGGCGAGTGCTGCGCGGTCAGTTCGGGGTCCTCGACACAGGAGGTCAGCAGTGCCGTGCGCTCGCGGGCCGTGAGCAGCGCCGCCAGCGCACGCTTCCTGAGCGTCTCCGGGTCGTCGAGCGAAGTGCCGGTACCGGGGTCGGTCATGGGCGGAAGTCCTTCCCGCTGAGCAGGTGTCCTGTGCTGTGACGCGTGCCGGGACGCGTCTCGTGGGGGGTGCCGTGGAGCGTGCCGTGGTCCGGACGGCCGGAGTCGGCGGCACGGTCCAGCAGATCGTCGGCGGGGCAGCGGCCCCGGGCCACATAGCGGTCGGTGAACTCCGCGACCGCCCGCTGCACCTCGGTGCTCGCGCCGATCCTGGGCAGCGCGTCGGCGGCCGCCGCGAAACAGGTCAGCGCCGCCTCCCGCAGTTCGGGATCGGCCAGGCCCGAGCGGGCGGCGGCCGTCCACAGCGGGTTGAGCGGGGCGGGCAGCGAGCCGGCCCGTTCGGCGAGCGGTTTCACCGTCCGGTAGGCGGTCTCCGCGGCCTCCGGATCGTCGAACAGCGCCGCCGTCACGGCCAGCGGCACGATCCAGCCGTCGTCACCCGGCTGCGCGTCGATCATGCGCAGCTCCAGATGCCCGCGCGGACGCACCGGCGGGAACAGGGTCGTCTGGTGGTAGTCGAGGTCCTCCCGGCCCGGCGGTGCGTCGGACCGGGTCCACGCCCGGAAACTCAGCCCCTCGGGTACGTCCCAGGGTCCGCTGGGCGCGCGTACGCACATCACCGGCGCGTCCAGGACGTGCCGTGCCCAGGCGGCCCGCGGGTCGCCGTCGAGGGGCGGGGCGCTGGTGCGGCCCGCATCCATCGCGGCCCACAGGGACTGCCGGGTGGACCGCCAGCCGGTGGGCCGACCCCGGGCCATCGGGGAATTGGCGAACGCGCCGACCAGCACCGCGCCCAGCTGATGGGCCAGCCACCAGCGCCGCCCGAGACCGAGCGGTCCCGGTTCCTCGTACCCGGCGTCCAGGCAGACCTGGACGGAGGCGGAGGTGCACATCATGGCGCGGCCCTCGGGGCCCGCACGGTCGAGGCAGGTCTCCATGGCGTCGTAACGCGGCTCATGGAGGAACCGGGTGGGTTCGTTCCAGGGGTCCTGGCCCAGTCCGTGCAGGGCGAGACCCGCCTGACGCAGTACCGCGCGTACGGCGTCGAGGTCGGCGGATACGGAGGCGATGCACTCCATCAGGGAGGCGGCGGGTGCGGAGCTGAGCTCCAGCTGGCCGCCCGGTTCGACGGTGACCGCCGAACTCAGGGGCAGGGCCCGCACTGCGGCATAGGCCGCTTCGCGACGTTCTGGTGGTACGGGGACCCGCGGGGTGCGCGGATCATGGACGAGCCATTCGAGTTCCACACCGAGGAAGCGGGGCGGTCCGGTCTTGAAGCATATGCCGCGGACCAGTGCCTCCACTTCGGCCTCGGTGACGGTGGAGCGGCGTGGCTCCGTACAGTCACTCACCGAATCGGACATGTCGGGATCCTCCTGAGATTCCATCCATGCCGTCGGCCCGGCTTCGGATGGGCCGGCCCGACAGACGCTCGTCCCACCCAAGACCCTTGAGGCGGTTCGCACAAGGGTGCGTATCGCCGCTTTTGGGTGCGTGAAACTCTGTTGCGACTCCAGACCAGGATCGCTCACCATGCGTTCATGAGCACGACGGGGGATGCGACAGAGGTACCGGGGGAGATCGCGCGGGGCGCGAGCACGGCGCCTACAGGGGTGGCGCCATGAGCGCACGGCTGCGCGCGATCGCACGGCAGACGGAGGAGATCGTCGCGGCGGGTTCGTACCGCGCGTCCGACGGGCGCGAGGTGTCGATCGCCGCGGCGGTGGCCGCCGCGCGGAAGGGCACACGGATGTACGGCCCGGAGCCACTGGAGACACCGGGTCCCCCTGCTTCTTCCGGTTCCGCGCCCACGTTCTTCGAGGTCACGGGCGAGAGCAGCCTGGAGGCGGCGCGCCGGCTGGCGCCGGCCGGCCCGGTCGCGGTGCTGAACTTCTCCTCGGCGCGCAATCCCGGCGGGGGCTATCTGAACGGCGCGCAGGCCCAGGAAGAGGCACTGTGCCGGGCCTCCGCGCTCTACGCGTGCGTGGTGCGGGTCCGTGAGTTCTACGACCACCACCGGACGCACCGCGACACCTTCTACACCGACCGGGTGATCCACTCACTGGCCGTCCCGGTCTTCCGCGACGACCGGGGAGCGCTCCTCGACGAGCCGTACACCGCGGGCTTCCTCACGGCCGCGGCGCCCAATGCGGGAGTGATCAAGCGCACAGCGCCGGAGCGTATGCACGAGCTGCCTGGTGCTCTCGCCTCCCGCGCCGAGCGCGTCCTGGAGACGGCCGCGGCCCACGGCTACCGCCGGCTGGTGCTGGGCGCCTGGGGCTGCGGAGTCTTCCAGAACGACCCGGCGCAGGTGGCAGGCGCCTTCTCGGCGCTCCTCGGGGACACCGGCCGCTTCGCCGGCACCTTCGAGCACGTGGTGTTCGGCGTCCTCGACCGGACGAGGGGAGCGGTGGTGCGGGGCGCCTTCGACGAGGAGTTCAGGCCCCTTCAGCGCCAGCCGTAGCGCTCCCGCAGCCGGTGCACCACCAGGTTGAACCGCATCCGGTCCAGCGCGCACGCCTCCCGGCGCATCCCCTTCTCGTGCAGCCGCAGCACCCGGTCGACGTCCACCCACGAGTCGCGCCCCGACCGGTCCCAGGGCCCGCTGCCGATCGGCACCCACTCCCGGTCGCCGTTGTGCCCCTTGCTCGACAACTGCACGGCGAGAAAGGTGTCGCCGCCCTCGCGGGCGACCACCAGCACCGGCCGGTCCTTGCCGCGCCCGTCGTTCTCCTCGTAGGGCACCCACGTCCACACGATCTCGCCCGGGTCCGGGTCACCGTCGTGGGCGGGGGAGTACTCGGTCCGCACGACCCCGACCCGCCGCGGATCGGCCTCGACGGTGGCGGAGGACCCGAACCGCCCAGGAACATCACGCTCAACAGATGCAGTCACGAACGACACGCTATCCCGCCCCCCTTCCCAGCCAGGAACACGGCCACCCGCCGCTTTTGCCTTGAGGGGCGCGGGGAACGGCGCACCGAGCCACGCCCGACCCGCACCGGTCAACGCCCCCCCCCCGCCCCCACGGCGCCGCTTTTGCCTTGAGGGGCGCGGGGAACGGCGCACCGAGCTCCGCCCGACCCGCACTGGTCAACACCCCCGGCCCCAACGGCCGCTGTTAGGGGCGCGGGGAACGGCGCACTCAGCCCCGTCCGACCCGCCCCGGTCAACCCCCCGCCGGCGGGCCCCCGTTCACACCCGAACCCTCCGCGCCCACACGCCCGTTCGCGTTCACGGAAGCAAGCAACTGCCGGGCAAGCCCGAGCCCAGCCCCACCCATGGTCAACGCCTTGGCGAACATGTCGGACATCCCGTCCGCCCCGTTCAACAGCACCATGTGCTCCACGTTCCCGAACGCCCCCGCCCCGGCCTGCACGATCTCCGGCCAGTTCTCGGCGAGTTGCTGCGCGACAACCGCCTCCTGGTTCTCCGCCAGCGCGGCGGCCCGCGCCGCGATGGCCTCCGCCTCGGCGAGCCCCTTCGCCCGCGTGGACTCGGCGATCGCGAGCCCCTTCGCCTGCTGCGCGGCGGCCTCCGCCTCACCCGTGGCCCGGGTCGCGGTCGCGGCGGCCGCACCCCGCGCCTTCGTGGCCTCGGCCTCCGCACCCGCGGCCGTCGTGACCCGGGTCGCCTCGGCCGCCGCGGCCAACTCGGTCTCCTTGGCCTTGGCCTGCGCCGCCGAGATCCGCACATCGCGCTCCGCCTCGGCCAGCGTGCGCTTCTCGTACGCCTTCGCGTCCGCGGGCTTGCGGACGTCCGCCTGGAGCTGCTGCTCGCGCCGGTGGGCCTTCAGTTCGGCGACGCGCGTCTCCTGGACCACGACCTCCTGCCGGGCCCCCGCCTCGGCGAGCGGCCCGGCCTGCCGCGCCTTGGCCGCGGCCTTGTCGCGCTCCGCCTGGTATCCGGCCTGAAGGATCTCGCTGTCCCGGGTCGCCTCCGCCATCCGCGCGGCGGCCTGCTGCTCGGCCTCGGTGGCCAGCCGGTTGGCCTGTGCCTGCGCGATCCGCGCGTCCCGCTGGACGGCCGCCGCGTGCGGCATGGCCAGGTTCTTGATGTAGCCCGTCGGATCCTCGATCTCGTGGATCTGCAGCGAGTCGACGATCAGTCCGAGCTTCTCCATCTCCGTACCGCACGCGGCACGGGTCTGCCCGGTGAGTTTGTCGCGGTCGCGGATCATGTCCTCGACGGTCAACCCGCCGACGATGGACCGCAGATGGCCGGCGAACACGTTGTGCACCCGCTCCGCCACCAGCTTCTGCTGATCGAGGAAGCGGCGGCCCGCGTTGGCGATCGACACGAAGTCGTCGCCCACCTTGAAGATGACCACGCCCCGCACCTTGAGCGGGATGCCCTGGTGGGTCACGCAGTCGACGGACAGATCGGTCTCGTTGAGGTCGAGCGAGAGTTTGCGGACCGCCTGGATGCCCGGCAGCACGAGGGTGCCGCGCCCGGTGACGATACGAAAACCCATCCCGTCCTCGATGCCTTCGGTGCGGTGTTTCGAACCGGAGATGATCAGTGCTTCGTTGGGTTCCGCGACGCGCCACATCAGCTTGAAGACGACTACGACGAAAATGAGCGCGAGGACCGCTGCCCCCGCCACGACGCCGACGACCATCGGCATTCGCCCCCTGTCGGATGGTGCCCGGTCGGCACCGGACGAAGGGAGTGTGCGCCCGGGACGGCCCGTGGAGACAGAGGCCGACGCGTCCTTGGGACAGCCTTGATACGTACTGCGCGCTCACGTGGTCCGGAGGCCCGCGGTGGCCTCAACTGTCGTACGCGGCCGACACGTACACCGTCCGCGGCGGCAGGTACTCCACCACCATGACCACCGTGCCCGACTCGATGCGGTCCTTCGAGGAAGCGGCGTACGCGAGGAAGTGCTCGGCGCCGCCACGGACCCGGACGATCACCTCGCCGACGAGCCCGGGCCCCACCGTGCCGGTGACCCGCCCCATGAGCCCCACCATCGACGCGTCGTCCACGAACCCAAGCCTACGGGGCCGCGGACCGCGGCCCGGCGGGCGGACCGAACTCCCCGGCGGCGCCGCCCGGTCGGCCGTCCGACGCACCGCCCGGCCACTGCTCGTACCACCGCTGGTCCGCCTCCAGTTGTGCGGCGAGCGAGACGAGGAGCGGTTCGCTGTGCGCCGGGCCGAGGAGTTGCGCGCCCACGGGCAGCGAGCCGTCGACGAATCCGGCCGGGACGTTCACCCCGGGCCAGCCCAGCACGTTCCACGGCCAGGCGTACGGACACGCGGCGATCATGGCCCGGTCGGTGCCGAAGCCGCTCAGCGAGTGCAGCGCCCCTATCCGCGGCGCCGGGGCGGCCGTCGTCGGCGCCAGCACCACGTCGTACGTCGTGAAGAGCGCGCCGATCCGCCGGTGCAGCCGTGCCTCGGCGCGCCGGGCGGCCCGCAGCGGGGCGCCGCCGAGCAGCCGTCCGAGCCGGGCCGCCTCGCGGGTGCGCCGGTCGAGGAGAGCGGGGTCGGGCACGTCCCGCACCCGCTCGGCGATACCGGCGGTGGCGCGCGGGATGAACGCGAGACCGATCTGCCCGTACGCCGGGTCGGCCTCCTCGACCTCGTGCCCGAGCGCGGCCAGCCGTTCCGCGAGGGCGACGACCCGGGCCCGTACGTCGGGGCGCAGTCGCGCGGGCACCGCCGTGAACGGCGGTTTCAGGGACAGCGCGATCCGCAGCCGCCCCGGATCCCGGCCCACCGCGTCCGCCGTGCGGAGCGTGGGCGGCCGGTGCAGGTCGCGGGCGTGGCTGCCGCTCGCCGCGTCCAGGAGCAGCGCGGCGTCCTCGACCGTACGGGCCAGCGTGCCGTTGACCGTGATGCCGTGGAAGGACTCGGGGCGCGGCCAGGTCGAGATCCGGCCGCGCTGCGGCTTGATGCCGATCAGATGGGTCCAGGCCGCGGGGATGCGCACCGAGCCCGCCCCGTCGGAGCCCAGCGCGGCGGGGACCAGGCCCGCCGCGACGGCCGCGGCCGAACCGCCGGACGAGCCGCCCGGTGTGTGCCCGGTGTGCCACGGGTTGCGGGTGTCGCCGAAGGCCGGGCCCTCGGTGAAGGGCCACTGTCCCAGTTCGCAGGTGTTGGTCTTGCCGACGATCACTGCTCCGGCGGCCCGCAGCCGGCGTACCGCCTCGCCGTCCTCGGCGACCGGCGGGAACACGCCGCAGCAGCCGAAGGCCGTCGGCTCGCCCGCCACGTCCATGTCGTCCTTGACCGCCACCGGCACCCCGAGCAGCGGCCGCCGGCCGCCGGCCTCAAGTTCCCTGTCGGCGGCTTCGGCCTCGGCGAGCGCCGCCTCGCCGCGCACCAGCCGGAAGGCGTTCAGCGTGCCCTGGGTGGCCTCGATCCCGGCGAGGGCCTCCTCGACGAGCGCCCGCGAGGACACCGAGCCCTCGGCCAGGGCACGGGCGCGCTCCGCGAGTCCCGCGGCACGGCCGGACGTCATGCGGGCTTCCGTACACGATGGGGAGTCATAGCGGGCTGCCACCTCCGGGAGCACGGTGTCTACCGAACGGTAACCTCCGGATGGCGTATGCGGTACGGGGCGGGCAACTTCGTTGCCGGGGAAGGCGGTTCGCCCGTGTGCCGAGCCCCCGCGGGCGGCCGGTCTTGCCTTCGAGTGCTCTTCAAGTTCTACCGTCACGAAAGTCGGCGACGGTCCGACGGTGATTCCCAGTGCGACGGAGACGGACATGCGGGTCGGCGTTCACATCAACCGGTTCAACCATCCGCGCGGCGCGATCGCGCTCGGCCCCGAACTGGCCGCGGCGGGCGCCGCCGCCGAGGCCGCGGGCGTGAGCTGGATGTCGGTCATGGACCACTACTTCCAGATGGAGTTCAACGGCGGTGCCGAGGACGCCATGCTGGAGTCGTACACGACCCTGGGTTTCCTCGCGGCCCACACGTCCACCGTGCAGCTCGGGACGCTGGTGACCGGGGTGACCTACCGCCATCCCGGGCTCCTCGCCAAGATCGCCACCACGCTCGACGTCCTGTCCGGCGGGCGGGCCACGCTGGGGATCGGGGCGGCCTGGTACGACCGCGAGCACGAGGGCCTGGGTGTGCCGTTCCCGGCGCTCGCGGAGCGTTTCGAACGGCTGGAGGAGACGCTGCGGATCTGTCTGCAGATGTGGGACCCGCAGGCGAACGGCCCCTTCGAGGGCAAGCACTACCGCCTCGCCGAGACCCTCTGTGTACCGGCTCCGGTCAGCACCCCGCGCCCGGAGATCATGGTCGGCGGCAGTGGCGAGAAGAAGACGCTGCGGCTGGTCGCCCAGTACGCGGACGCCTGCAACCTGTTCGCCTCGACCCCCGAGGAGGTCGGACACAAGCTGGACGTCCTGCGCGGGCACTGCGACGCGGTGGGCCGCGAGTACGCCGACATCCGCAAGACGATGGTCCACTCGGGCGAACCGAGGACCGAGGCCGAACTCGACGCCTTCACACGGGAGATGGCGGACTACGCGAAGCTCGGCATCGAGACCGTGATCCTGGGCCCGCGCGTCGACGAGCCCGCCGAGTGGATCGAGCGCGGGGTCGCCCCGGTGGTCGAGCGGCTGGCCGGACTCGGCTGAGGCCCACCCGCGCCGCGTACGACGGTGACGCGCGGCGATGGCCGCGCGTCACCGTGAAGGGTGCGGGTGCGAAGGTCAGGCGGCGACGGGCGCCGTGGCCTCGCCGTGGATCCGGCTGATGACCTCGGTCAGCTGGGCGGCGACCTCGGCGTCGTCGGAGGGGTGCGTCTCGGCGAAGCGGACGACCGAGCCGGCGATGGAGAGCTTGATGTCCTCGAGAACCTTGGCACCGGCGATGCCGGCGGCCTTGCGGGCCTCGTCCTGCGCCCAGACGCCGCCGAACTGGCCGTAGGCGGTGCCGACGACGGCGAGGGGCTTGTCCTTCAGGCCGCTCGCGCCGAACGGGCGGGACAGCCAGTCGATGGCGTTCTTCAGGACGGCCGGGATGGTGCCGTTGTACTCGGGCGAGAAGAGCAGGATGGCGTCGGCGCCCGCCGCGGCCTCGCGCAGCCGGGTGGCGGCGGCCGGGACGTCGCCCTCGACGTCGATGTCCTCGTTGTAGAAGGGGATGTCGGCCAGGCCCTCGAACAGGTCGACCTCCGCGCCCTCGGGCGCGAGCTTGACGGCGGCCTCGGCGAGCTGGCGGTTGTGGGAGCCGGCGCGAAGGCTGCCGACGAGCGCGAGGATACGAACAGTCATGGGGGGCTCCAAGGGGGATGAAACATTGCCGTTACGATCCGGACCGGGGTCCGTTTAAAGTTCTACCAGCCAAACGGACCACGGTCCAGTTTTCTTCCCCCGGCGTTACGCTGTCTTCATGTCCGCCTCCCTGCCGCCCTTCCCCAAGCCTCAGGAGCCGACCGGCGAGCCCGTCCTCCTGGAGCTCACCACCGGTGAGGACGAGCCGTGCCTGCGCGCCGACGCGGCCCGCAACCGCGCCCGGCTGCTGGAGGCGGCCACCCGCCTGGTCGAGGAACACGGTGCGGCCGGCGTCACGATGGAGGCGGTGGCCGTGGCCGCGGCCGTCGGCAAAGGAACCGTCTTCCGCCGCTTCGGCGACCGCACCGGCCTGCTCATGGCGCTCCTGGACCACTCCGCCAAGCAGCTCCAGGCCGCCTTCCTCAGCGGGCCGCCGCCGCTGGGCCCCGGCGCGCCGCCGGTCGAGCGGCTGAGGGCGTTCGGATGTGCCGTCCTGCGTCAGTCGGCCGACCAGCTGGATCTGCAACTGGCCGCCCAGCCCGAGCCGGCCCGCCGCTTCTCGTTCCCGCCCCAGCGCTTCCTGACCGGCCACGTCACCCTGCTGCTGCGCCAGGCGGTGCCGGACGCCGACTGCGTCCTCCTCGCCCAGACGCTGATGGGGTACCTCGATCCCGCGCTGATCCACCACCTGACCAAGGAGTGCGGGATGCCGCTGGAACGGCTGGAAGCGGGCTGGACCGACCTGGTCGCACGCCTGACGCGCACGGAGTCGCCTGCGTGACACGTAGGCGGTCGCGCACGTGACACGTACGCGGTCGGGCGCACGTGACACGTACGCGGTCGGGCATCTGGCACGCACGTGGTCGCGTACGTGATCACATACACGGTCGTACGCGTGACGGATGCGGAACTGCCGCGGTGGGGAAGCGACTTGGGCCGCCCCCCCCGGCCCCGGGCCCGCCCGGGGCTTCTGCAAGGATGCCGTACCTCATGGTGCAGATACCGAAGACATCCGCCCCTCCGCCGCCCGCGCAGCGCTCCGTGCCGACGAGTGCCGATGTGGCCCGTCTTGCGGGTGTGTCACGCGCGACCGTCTCCTACGTCCTCAACAACACCAGCGCCGTACGGATCAGCGAGCCCACCCGCCGCCGCGTCCACCAGGCGGCCGAAGAACTCGGGTACGTGCCGCACGCCGCGGCCCGCAGCCTGCGCGCCGGGCACAGCCGCATGGTCCTGATGCCCGCGCCGGATGTGCCCGTCGGCCCGCTCTACAGCCGGTTCTTCAACGAACTCCAATGGGCGCTCAGCCGCCTCGAATACACCGTCGTGCAGTACGGGGGACTCGGCCTCCGGGGCGACGAGGCGGCCCGCGCCTGGGCCGAGCTGCGGCCCGTCGCCGTACTGGCGCCCGGCGGCGGGCTGGGGCCGCGGGGCGTGTCCGTGCTCAAGCGCTCCGGCGCCCGGGCCGTGGTCACCCTCGGCCCCGAACGCATCGAGGGCGCGCACGCGCTCCTCATGGACCACCAGGAGGTCGGCCGCAGCGTCGGCGCGCACCTGCTGGCCAGGGGCTACCGGCGTGTCGGGGTGCTGGTGCCCGAGGATCCCGGCCTGGAGATCTTCTCCAGACCCCGGCTCGAAGGCGTACGGCAGGCCCTGGCCGGTACGGCCGCCACGGTGACCGAGGTGCCGCTCGCCTACGACGAGAAGGCCGCGGCCGATCTCGCGGGGCGCTGGCGCTCGCTCGGTCTGGACGCCGTCTTCGCGTACAACGACGAGTTCGCGATGCTGCTGATGCGCGCGCTGCAGGACGAGGGGATCGGCGTACCGGACGCGACGGCCGTCGTCGGCGCGGACGACCTGATGCTCGGGCGGCTGCTGCGGCCGCGGCTGACCACGGTCCATATCGAGCTGCCGTCCGGGCGGGAGCTCGCCGAGCTGGTCGACCGTGCGGTGCGCGAGCCCGCGGCGGAGCCGGAGGCGCACGAGTTGTTGGGGGCGGAGGTCGTCCACCGGGAGTCGAGCTGACGGCCCGGCGGGGCCGGCCGGCCCGGGGCGTTGGCCCCGCGGGCGGCCGACGTGCCGCTGTGCGTCCTGATCCGCGGCCGCGTGGGGGTTGCCCGCGCCCGCGCGGCGGAGCCGCACATCGATACAGCCCCGCGCCTCTTGGAACGCCTGTCGCGGGCGGCTGTTACTCGGCCTGCTTCGCCTGCTGTTCCGCGACCGACTTGCGGACCTCGTCCATGTCCAGCTTGCGGGCCTGGCCGATGACGTCCTCCAGGGCGGCCGCGGGCAGCGCGCCCGGCTGGGCGAAGATCGCCACCTGGTCGCGGATGATCATCAGCGTCGGGATCGACTGGATGTCGAAGGCCGCCGCGAGCTCCGGCTGCGCCTCCGTGTCCACCTTGGCGAACACCAGGTCGGAATTGGCCTCCGCCGCCTTCTCGTAGACCGGGGCGAACTGCCGGCACGGGCCGCACCAGGACGCCCAGAAGTCGATCAGGACGAATTCGTTGTCCGTGACCGTCTGGTCGAAGTTCTCCTTGGTGAGCTCCACGGTGCTGCTCATGGCGTTGATTCCCTCTTCTCGGGGTCGGTGCGTGGCCGTTGAGCACAACGGCACCGACAGGCGCCGTATTCCGCGCGCATACCCGTGTGGCCACGACCCACACCAACGACCAGACTGACCCCATGACGGAAACGGAAACCAACGTGTACGACGTCGTGGTGCTAGGGGCCGGGCCCGTGGGGGAGAACGTCGCCGACCGCGCCCGCGCGGCAGGCCTCTCCGCCGCGATCGTCGAGAGTGAACTGGTCGGCGGCGAGTGCTCGTACTGGGCCTGCATGCCCAGCAAGGCCCTGCTGCGCCCGGTGATCGCCCGCGCCGACGCCCGCAAGGTCCCCGGCCTGAGTCAGGCCGTACAAGGTCCCCTCGACGCGGCGGCGGTCCTCGCCCACCGCGACTACTTCACCTCGAACTGGAAGGACGACGGCCAGGTCCAGTGGCTGGAAGGCGTCGGCGTCGACCTCTACCGAGGCCACGGCAGGCTCGACGGGCCGCGCCGGGTCACGGTCGAGGGCCCCGACGGGGAACGGCACGTCCTGACGGCCCGGCACGCCGTGGCGGTCAGCACCGGCACCCGGGCCGTACTGCCCGACCTGCCGGGACTCGCCGACGTCAAGCCCTGGACCAGCCGTGAGGCCACCAGCGCGCAGGCCGTCCCGGGCCGCCTCGTCGTCGTCGGCGGCGGAGTCGTCGGCGTGGAGATGGCCACCGCCTGGCAGGCCCTCGGCTCCCAGGTCACGGTCCTCATCCGCGGCAAGGGCCTGCTGCCCCGCATGGAGCCCTTCGCCGGCGAACTGGTCGCCGAGGCGCTCACCGAGGCGGGCGCGGACGTGCGCACCGGCGTCTCGGTCGAGGCGGTGACACGGGAGGGCGGGACGGTCGTCGTCACCACCTCCGCCGGTGACCGCATCGAGGCCGACGAGATCCTCTTCGCCACCGGGCGTGCCCCGCGCACCGACGACGTCGGCCTGGAGACGGTCGGCCTGACGCCCGGCTCCTGGCTGGAGGTCGACGACAGCCTCCGGGTCACGGGCAGCGACTGGCTGTACGGGGTCGGCGACGTCAACCACCGCGCCCTGCTCACCCACCAGGGCAAGTACCAGGCCAGGATCGCGGGTGCCGCCATCGCCGCGCGGGCGGCCGGTGTGCCGCTGCTGGAGACCGACCCGTGGGGGGCGCACTCCGCGACGGCCGACCAGGCCGCCGTCCCCCAGGTCGTCTTCACCGACCCGGAGGCCGCCGCCGTGGGTCTCTCCCTCGCCGAGGCCGAGCAGGCGGGCCACCGCGTCCAGGCGGTCGACGTCGACCTCTCCACGGTCTCCGGCGCGGGCCTGTACGCCGACGGCTACCGCGGGCGGGCCCGGATGGTCGTCGACCTGGACACCGAGACCCTGCGCGGTGTCACCTTCGTCGGCCCCGGCGTCGGAGAGCTGATCCACTCCGCCACGATCGCGGTCGCCGGCGAGGTCCCGGTCAACCGGCTGTGGCACGCGGTCCCGTCCTACCCGACGGTCAGCGAGGTGTGGCTGAGGCTGCTGGAGGCGTACCGCGACAGCAAGTAGCCCGGTCCGACCGGAGTGGCCCGGTCCGGCCGGGGAAGTGGTCCGGGCCGCCTCCCCGGCCGGGAAGCGGCCCGGACCACCGGAGTACCGGACCACCAAACGAGCGGACCACGGAGCTACCGGACTACGGAGCGACCGGACTACAGAGGGAAGCCCAGCCCCTTCGCCGCCTCCGACGGAGTCGGCTGGGCCCACCATCGCGCCATCGCCTCGTTGGACGACAGCGAGCGCAGTTCGGCGCGGTCGAGATAGAGCGTGCCGTCCAGATGGTCGGTCTCGTGCTGGACGATCCGGGCCGGCCAGCCCGTGAACACCTCGTCCACCGGACCGCCGTGCTCGTCCTGCGCCAGGAGCCGCACCTCGGCGGGCCTCGCCACCACCGCCTGCCAGCCCGGCACGCTCAGACAGCCCTCGAAGAACGCGGCACGCGCGGTGCCCACGGGCTCGTACACCGGATTGACCAGGACCCGGAACGGCAGCGGCACCCGGCCGCGTACCTCGCGGATCTCGTCCGGGACGGGCGCCGGGTCCTCGATCACCGCGATACGCAGGGGGACGCCCACCTGGGGCGCGGCCACCCCGACCCCCGGCGCCGCGTGCATGGTCTCGCGCAGGGCCGACACGAAGCGGGCCAGGAGTGCGGGGTCCAGCTGGCCGTCGAACGGTTCGGCCGCACCGCGCAGCACGGGGTCACCGGCGGCGACGATCGGCAACGGGCCCGGACGGGAGAGGAGTTCCTCCACTCGGTCGCTGAGGGGCGTGAGGTCACTGGATGATGCCATCGCGCCAGCATGCCAAGCCGGTGTCCGGCGTGCGAGGCGGCTCCCTGACGCCCGCACAACCGTGTGACCCACGCCACAGGAATCTCCGGGAACTCGACGGCCCCGCCCACCGACTACTGCACCGCAACGGCCGAGTACGGCCCCGTCGTCCCCTGCCCGACCGGAGAAGCCAGCCGATGTCCACCGCTCCCACGACCGAGACGGCCGAGTCCCCGCGATCCGCCACCCCCGCCCCGTCCAAACGCGGCGTCTGGGCGCCGCTGCGCCCGCTGGTACTGCGGCTGCACTTCTACGCCGGAGTGCTCGTCGCCCCGTTCCTGCTGGTCGCCGCCACGACCGGATTCCTCTACGCGGCGTCGTTCCAGGCCGAGAAGATCCTCTACTCGCACGAGATGACCGTCCCGGTCGGCGACGACAAGCTGCCGATCTCCGAGCAGGTCGCCGCCGCGCGCAAGGCCCACCCGGAGGGAACGGTCGCCGCGGTACGTCCCTCGCCCGAGGACGACGCGAGTACCAGGGTGATGCTGTCCGGCGTCTCCGGCATCGGTGAGACCCACACCCTCGCGGTGTTCGTCGACCCGTACACCGCCGAGGTGCGCGGCGCGCTCGAACAGTACGGGTCCACCGGTGCGCTGCCGCTGCGCACCTGGATCGACGAGTTCCACGCGAACCTCAAGCTCGGCGACGACGGCCGCCTCTACAGCGAACTGGCCGCCAGCTGGCTGTGGGTGATCGCCGGCGGCGGCCTCGTCCTCTGGTTCGGCCGCCGTCGTACGCAGCGGAAGATACGCGGCACCAGCGGGCGTCGGCGCACCCTCGGTCTGCACGGCTCGGTCGGCGTCTGGGCCGCGGTCGGCTTCATCTTCCTCTCGGCGACGGGCCTTACCTGGTCGACGTACGCCGGAGCGAACATCGACGAACTGCGCACCTCGCTCCGCCAGGCGACCCCGTCGGTGTCGGCCGCCGGGGGCGGCGAGCACTCGGGCCACGAGTCCGGTTCGGCCGAGGGCGGCGTCGAGCACGGTGTCGGCCTCGACAAGGTGCTGGCCGCCGCGCGTGCCGAGGGTCTGGGCGACCCGGTGGAGATCGTTCCGCCCGCCGACGCCTCGTCCGCCTACAAGGTCAGCCAGGTTCAGCGCAGTTGGCCCACCAAGCAGGACGCGGTCGCGGTCGACCCGGCGACCGGCGAGGTCACCGACACCGTGCGCTTCGCGGACTACCCGGTGCTGGCCAAGCTCACCCGTTGGGGCATCGACGCGCACACCGGTGTGCTCTTCGGCATCGTCAACCAGTTGGTGCTGATGGCCCTCGCGCTGAGCCTGATCCTGCTGATCCTGTGGGGCTACCGCATGTGGTGGCAGCGGGGCCGCGCCTCGTCCTTCGGCCGTCCCATCCCACGCGGGGCGTGGCAGCAGGTGCCCGCGCACATCCTCGTCCCGCTGATGGCGACCATCGCCGTCCTCGGGTACTTCGTGCCACTGCTCGGCATCCCGCTGGCGGCCTTCATCGTGGTGGACGTGATCCTGGGCGAGATCGCCTACCGGCGAGGCACACGCACGTACGCCCCCGCGAAGGGATCCGCCAAGGAGCCGGTGCGGGAGACGGAGGCCGAGACGGAGGCCGAGCTGGAGCCGGAGACGGACGCCGAGAAGGAGACCGCCAAGTAGAGGCGCGGGCCGTGATCGCCCCCGACGGCGCTGTATCGCGCCGCCGGACGATCACGGCCCTGCCCGCCCCCGACGGCCCCCGGCCCTCACAGCGAGTCGAAGTCCCCCGCGAGAGCGGAGGCGAGCCGCAGGTGCGGACCGGCCTCGTCGTCGCGGCCCTGACGCTGGAGCGTCCGGCCGAGCATGAGGCGGGCGTAGTGCTCCACGGGGTCACGCTCGACGAGGACGCGCAGCTCGGCCTCCGCCCGGCTCAGCTGCGCCGAGTGGTAGTACGCCCGGGCCAGCAGCAGGCGGGGGCCCGTCTCCTGCGGCACCTCCTCGACCAGTCCGTCGAGAACGCGCGCCGAGGCGGCGTAGTCCTTGGCGTCGAAGAACATCCGGGCGCGCTCCCAGCGCTCCGCGGTCGTCCCGTGGTCGTAGTAGGTCGTGTCCACGTCTGTGACCTCCTCTGTTTCCTTCGACGGGCAGAACCGCCCGGGGTTGTTGAATATTCCACGACCTGTGCGGTGGTGCGTCGCCGGCCCACCGGGGCGCGTACGCCGGTTCTCGGTCGAGCGGCTGCCGACCGACGGGGGGACGGCATGACGGGCGGTCCTCCACGGGGCTAGGTTGTGGGCCATGAGCAATCTTGATCGCGAGGCCGTTCCCGCTCTGTGCGGCGGCCGGGGTTTCGTGGTGGCGGAGCCGGTACGCGAACTCCTCAGCCCCCGCCGGGTGAAGCTCGGCGAGTCCAGCGAAGTCCGGCGGCTGCTGCCCAACCTGGGCCGGCGGATGGTGGGCGCCTGGTGCTTCGTCGATCACTACGGTCCCGACGACATCGCCGAAGAGCCCGGCATGCAGGTCCCGCCGCACCCGCACATGGGCCTGCAGACCGTCAGCTGGCTGCACGAGGGCGAGGTGCTGCACCGCGACTCCACGGGCAGCCTGCAGACGATCCGCCCCCGTGAACTGGGCCTCATGACCTCCGGCCGGGCCATCAGCCACTCCGAGGAGAGCCCCAAGTCGCACGCCCGCTTCCTGCACGGCGCGCAGTTGTGGGTGGCTCTGCCGGACGGCGACCGCCACACCGACCCGCGCTTCGAACACCACAGCGAGCTGCCCGTGGTCACGGCTCCCGGTCTCAAGGCCACGATCGTCCTGGGCGGCGTCGACGGCGCCGCCTCGCCCGGCACGACGTTCACGCCGATCGTCGGCGCGGACCTGGCCCTCGCCCAGGGCGCGGACGTACGCCTTCCGCTGGAGCCGGACTTCGAGTACGCCGTGCTGTCCATGTCCGGCGAGGCGCACGTGGACGGCGTACCGCTGCTGCCCGGCTCGATGCTCTACCTCGGCTGCGGCCGCACCGAACTCCCCCTGCGGGCCGAGTCGGACGCGGCCCTGATGCTCCTCGGCGGCGAGCCGTTCGAGGAGGAACTGGTCATGTGGTGGAACTTCATCGGACGGTCCAGTGAGGATATCGCACAGGCTCGTTCGGACTGGATGGCGGGAACGAGATTCGGTGAGGTGAAGGGCTACGACGGGAACCGGCTCCTTGCTCCGGAACTGCCGGCTGTGCCGCTGAAAGCGCGGGGACGGATGCGCTGACCAGTACGAATGCTGTAGTTGCTGTCGGCAGGGTCATGGCCCCGGGGATGCCCTGGACGCAGTGACGCGAATGGCCGTGGGTGAGCGATCACGCTGGGTCCACGGGCCCCGAAGGTGTACGACGCTTCGCGTGTTCAGCTGTCTGTGGCAGCGTTTGGTAAACCGAATGCTGACCCAGTACTGACCCTACTGACATGTAATCAGATAGTCGTGTCGCTGAGTTCCTCGGGCGCACTCGGGGCTGCCTCGGCCCCTTCCGGTAAGCATTCCCGGCGTTGAGCCGTGTGGGCTTCGCGAAGTGAGGTGCGGTCCCGTGGTGCCGAGTTCTGTCACCTGTAGCCATCGCGGCCCTTTGTCGGGAGTCGACAGCGGCGGCTACGAAGTGACGACTTTGCGGTGCACGTCATCATCTGTGCTGCCGCCTCGGTGGAGCGGCTGTGAGGCACGGGCTTCGCCGGGCTGCTGCTTGCCGCCCTTTGCTTCGGCCGGTTCCTTCACACCGTACGCGCCAACCTGCCCGGCGCCGACCGCCACCTCGCACACGTCCTGCTCAACGACACCGGCGACATCCTGGGCTATCCGGCACCCGTTTTCAGTGAGTTGGCCGCCGGCCCCGGCGGCGCGGCCGTGGTCTCCTGGCTCCGGGCGGCGCTCGCCGCATTCGCCCCGCGCCGCCCGGACCTCGGGTGAGCGTGCACGAGGTGAGGAAGTCGACCCCGCGTCCGCGGGGGATCCTCTGGCCGTGATCCGGGAGCAGTTGCCGTACCCGAAGTCGACCCCGCCCGCGGGGATCCTCCGGCCTCGCGCGCGGCAGGCCGAACAGGTCGAGCAGCTGATCAACGGCAGTCGACCCCGCGCCCGCGAGGATCCTCTGAACAGTTCCTTTGGCTCCACGTGATGTACCTATCGACTCCACCCCACAGGGGTGAACTGTCGGTCACCGTCGAAGGAGCCTTGAGCCGGGAGTGGTCCCGCCGACGAAAGGTGAACCAGCATAAGGAAATCGGCCAGACCGAATGGTGGCTGTAGTTGCCACTGTCGTGAGATGAATCTCCCGTATCAGTCCGGTAGTCGAGGTATCAATGTTGGATGTTCGAGATAGAGCAGGCGCTTAGAAGGCGCCTGCTCTATCCACTGAGCTACGGGTTTGACCCGCGTAAACGCAGCTCCCTGGCACTGTCCCCCGGGGCGTGGGGGACGTATGGGGGAATCGCGGATTCCCGGTGGCCGGGGGAGGTAAATACTCTTCGGCCGGGCCATAGGCAGGGTCTCACGCCTCTTTTACGCTTCCGAAGCCTCTCACAGAAATAATCCTGCACCTTCCCGGCGTTGGTGATCTCCGGGCCAAGGGGGGAAGGTGTCGGACCTGAAGCTGTTTCGTGCGGATACGACGAATGGCGGCATGATCGAGATCATGCCGCGGCTTGCTGAGATCGAGGCGGATGTGCAGGGTCTCGTCGAGGCGCACATGGAGACGCTGCTGGGGGTGCGGTTCCTGGCGAGCGAGTACGGCACGGGGCCGGTGCACGGGGGCCGGATCGACTCGCTCGGGCTGGATGAGAACGGCTCGCCGGTCGTCGTGGAGTACAAGCGTGGTGTCGACGCAGGCGTCATCAATCAGGGCCTGTTCTCCCTGGCGTGGCTGATGGACCACCGGGCCGAGTTCGAGCGCCTGGTCCGCGACCGGCTCGGGGCGACGGCCGCGTCCCAGATCCTGTGGAGCGGCCCGCGCCTGATTTGTATCGCCGGCGATTTCACCCGCTACGACGTGCATGCCGTACGTGAGCACCAGCGGTCGATCGATCAATGCCACGAAGTTAAGGGCCCGATGGTGACGTCAAGGGCTCGGTGAACGGGATCTTGTAG
>NZ_BMVY01000053.1 GCF_014650955.1 Streptomyces tauricus | reverse complement strand
GGCGGGCGGCGCGCTGCCCGCGGCCGGAGCGGGGGCCCGGGGCGCGGCCCGCCGTCGTACCGCGCACCGGGATCCCCGGGCGGGTCGGGAACCGGCCGGTCACCGTGCATGTCTCGCCCATCGAGCTGCTGCGGGACATCGACGTCCTCGTCTCCTCCGAGAACGTCCACCTGGAGATGTCGAAGTCGTTCAGGCCCACCGTGTCCGGGGCGCTGCGCCGTTCGGCCGCGCTGGGCCGCGACGCGGACGGGCCGGTCACGGACGTCCTCGCCGACGAACTGGCCGCGTGGGTGCGGGCCCGTCCCGGTGTACTGCCCCTGCGGCCCGGCACGATCGTGCCCACGGGTGCGGGGCGCCTGGCCGAACGCGGGGTGCGTCGCGTCTACCACGCGGCCCTGGCGGTCCCCGACGGTCTCGCCTACCGCGTCGACCCCCAGCACATCGCCACCGCCGTCGCGGGCTGCTTCGCCCGGGGCCGCCGGGACCGCGCCGACGGGCTGCCGGGCCTGCGCTCGATCTGCTTCCCCCTGCTGGGCGCGGGGCGCGGCGGCCTGGACCGGCGCACCAGCGCGGAATGGCTGCGCTGGTCCATCGAGGACGCCCTGACGGCGGACCCCGACTGGTCGGTCCACATAGTGACCCGCTACCCGGAGACCGCCCACCTGTTCGAAGGGGGCGGTCCGCGCGACGGCTCTCCGGACGACGGTCGCCGGCGCGGCGGGCGTCCGTAGCGCGGGCGTCCCGGCTCTGCGCGTCCGTCGTGCCGTCATGGGCGCCAGCTCGGGTTCGTCAGGTGGATTCCCGTGGACGACAGGGATCGTTCGACCTGGCGCAGTTCGCCGCGGGCCGGTACGCCGTAGACGTTCGCGCCGGTTCCCGTGTCGTTCGGGCGCAGGCTGATGCGGGGGCCCGGCGGGTAGGTGCGGGCGAGGTGCGGGGCGTAACGGCGGATACCGAGGGGGGTGCGCGGTACGAGGCGCTGGTTGGCCGATCCCCGCCAGACCAGGTCCGTCGGCTCGGCGACCCGGAAGCGGCCCGTCACGACCGCGTCCGCCCCGTCCAGTGCCGCCCACACCTCTTCCGGCAGCCGGTCCGGTACCTCGTCCGGCTCGTGACCTGTGTAGACCAGGAAGTCGGGGACGTCGGGGACGTCCGGGAGGGGCGCGGGGGTTGCCTCGTTCTTCTCCGCCTCGTCCCGTCCGGCGCGCCCACCTGGCGGACGTGCTCGGCGGAGGCGGTCCGCGCCCCGCAGCAGCGCCGCCAGTGCGGCGGGCTGGGCCAGTGGCTCGCCGCCGCTGACCGTCAGGCCGGCCGCGCCCAGGGCCAGCGCCGCCTCCCACGACTTCAGCAGCTCCCCCACCGTGGTGGCCCGACCGCCGGCCGCGTCCCAGGTGTGCCGGGACATACAGCCGGGGCAGGCCAGCGCGCACCCCTGGAACCACACCCCCAGCCGCCGCCCCGGCCCGAGCGTCTCGACGGGGAAGCACCCGTCGGCGACCCGCACCGGCACGTCAGCCACATCGGTCACATCAGCCGCGTCGACCACTTCGGACCCGACTTTCCCTTCGGACACGCGTTTCACTTCAGTCATATGTCCCCCAGCCATATGCTCACCGCGCTCTTTCCGCCCACGCCCCATCGGCCCCCGAACTCCCGCCCCGATATTCGAAGGTCTATTCGGGGAAACTCCGGGCCGGCGGAAGAGAAGCCTATTCCGCGTCGCCGCGAAGTGGATCGGGTTCAGGAAACTATCCAGGAACTCTTCGGAAAACCCGGTGCGCTCCCGGTCGTTCGCCGGTCGATCTCCGGCTGATTTCCGGATGCGGTATTCAGTTGCCGCAAATCACTCCCTCTCAGGTTCGCTTTTCCCCTAGGCTTCGCAAATCCCGGACCAGGGGGTGGTCCGGGAATCCGACGAGGGGGACGAGGGGGATGCCATGAGCGAGGTGAGGTCCGTTCCGGCGGACTACGGCCGCAGCCGTCTCACGGTACGCACCCGCTGGCGGGCCACCCGCTGCGGACGCCGGGACAGCCACGCCGGCATCGGCGCCGGGCACTACGCCCAGGAGCTGGCGGGCGGACTGGCCACGGCATTGGGCGAACTGCGGTCCGGGTTCACCACCCGCCACGCGGCGCTCATCGACCGCGTACGGGAAGAGGCCGCGCGGATCGTGACGGAGTACGACCGCCGTGACGGGGACGCGCCCGCGGCACTCGCCCGTTTCGGTGGCTGGGTGTCGCAGTGGCGTACGGAGGTGGCGGCCTGCCAGCAGCGCGGCCTGGCCCTCACCGCCTGCGCGGAGCAGGAACTCGCCCACTACCGGGCCGCGTACGCGCGCGCCGCCCGCCAGGAGGAGCCGCCGGCCGCGCAGAGCCCGCGGGACGCGGTCCTCGACGGGTCCTGGACGGGAGGACCGGACTGGTCGCTGGACGACCCGTCGGTCCGCAGAGCGCTGCAGATTCTGGAACAGAGGCTCGGCCCGGCGGCCGCACAGGCCGGCCGGTGAGAACGGGGGACCCGATGACGACGACAAGAACGACGGCACCGACGACGACGGCGCCAACCGAACCCACACCCACCACCAAAAACACTCCGACCACGCGACGGCGGCCCCGCGCCGCCGGACGCACCGCGGCCCTGGCCACCGCCGCCCTTCTGCTGTCCGTGACGACGACGGCCTGCGACGGCGGCCCGTTCGACGGCCCGGAGCACCTCTCCGCCGACTGCGCCGTCGTCCTGGACGGCTCCGGCTCCGGCCTCGACAGCGACGCCGGCTTCCGCGCGAAGGAGAAGCTCCAGGCGACGCTGCCGACCTTCCTCGCCGACAAGAAGTGCAAGTACCTGTCCTACGCGCCCATCACCTCCGCCTCCGAGGCCTCCTCCTGCCAGGTGGCGCGGATCGACATCGACCCGGACGCCGACAAGCGGCCCGAGCGCGAAGGGCTGTGGAAGCAGACGCGGGTCCTCGCCGGGGCTGGCGCGGAGAAGATGCTGAAGTGCGCCCGGGACCGCCAGCCGGGCTCGGACGTCCTGGGCGGTCTCGCCCGCGCGGCCGACGTGCCGCGTGCCGACGGCACCTTCCATGTCCTGGTGATCAGCGACTTCGACCAGTCCGACCCCGACTTCAGGCTGTCCCGGTACGAGCTCGTCACCCAGCCCGAGCGGGACACCGCCGTGGAGGAGCTGGTCGACGGGCGCGGGCTGCCCGACCTGCCGGACACCACCGTCTACCGCGTCGGTTTCGCAATGCGCGGCGGTAAGACCAACCCCGAACGCGTCGAGCAGATGCAGCAGTTCTGGCAGCAGCTTCTGGAGAAGGAGGTGAAGGTCGATGTCGACGACGGATACGGCGCCTGAGGAGCCCCGCCGGCTCCGGGACGATCTGCGCGAGCGCCTCGGCCGCGGCCGGGGCCGCGCGCCCGGTCTGGGCCGTACGCGTCCCACCGCGCCGCGCGGCCAGGTCCCGCCGACCGACACCCGCGAGGCCAGGCGCCTGCTGGGCGAGGCCGAGGCGGCCGGCCGCCGGGCCGCCCGGGACGGCACCCTCAACCCGTACGTCCTCGGTTCGCTGCACCGGCTGCCCTACTTCGGCCGGCTCAGGGGGCTGCGCGACCATGCGCGCCACCGCGTCGTGGCCCACCATCACGGCCGCGAGGAGCAGGAACTGCACTCGTCGGCCGCGTTGTTCGCGGCCACCGAGGCCCGCACGAGCGAGGCCCGCCGCGCCAGGGAGGCGCAGCAGGAGGAGAGCCGTCGCCAGCAGGCCGCGGTCACGGCCCTCGACCGGGCGGCGACCCGCACGGTCGCCCGCCAGGACCGCCGTGACCGATTCCTGCCCTGGGCCGTGGACCGGTTCGGAGCGGGCCGCCCGAGCCGCGCGGACGGTACGCACGGTGCGCACGGCATGGACGGCACCGACCCGGGCGCCGGACCGTACGAGGGCCGCGACGACGGGGCCGCCGACTGGGACGACGACTCCGAGAAGCAGGGCGCGTGGGCCGCGTCCCACCCGGCCCACGCGCCCTGGGAGGGCCTGACGGAGACCGCGGCCATGACCCGCTGGCCCCGCCGGGTGCTGACCCTGCTGCTGATCCTGGTCGAACTCCCGGTCTACCTCACCCTGTTCCTGGCGATACACGACGGCACCCCGCAGGGCCGGGCCAGCGCCTATCTGCTGACCGCGGCGGTGGGCGTCGCCATGACGATCGGCCCCTTCCAGGCCGGCCGCCAGTGGCGCCGCCGGGGCGCCACGGCCTCCCTGCTGGTGGTCCTGCCGATCGCGGCGGCGCTGGCGTCCCTCTGGGCGGTGGCGGCCTGGTACCTGGGCGACATGCGGGCCCGCATCGTGTTCCGGGACACCGACACGGGAGCCATGGACGAGCTCGCCCGGCAGCTGAACGTCGATCTGCCGCCCGCGCCGACCCTGATGCAGGAGCTGGACCTGGACCCGCACACGGTCAGCGTCACCTTCATCGCCCTGCTCCTGCTGTCGGGCGGGATCGCCTTCCTGCTGGCCCTGTCCGAGGAGCACCCCTTCATCGCCGCCTACCGCCATCACGGGAAGCGGTTGAAGGCGGCCGAGACAGCCCTGGCGCGGGCGGAGGGAGAGGCCGCGGCG
Source organism: Streptomyces tauricus (assembly GCF_014650955.1). Classification (GTDB taxonomy): domain Bacteria; phylum Actinomycetota; class Actinomycetes; order Streptomycetales; family Streptomycetaceae; genus Streptomyces; species Streptomyces tauricus. The sequence goes on along the minus strand of NZ_BMVY01000053.1, from coordinate 29,855 downwards.
GCCCGCCACCGGGAGGAGTCCCTGGCCGCCCGGCGGACCGAGCGGGGCGCGGCCCTGGCCGCCGAACTGACCGCGGTGGACTCGGTGTTCGAGGCGGCGGCCCACGCCTACCTCGACGGCGTCCAGGCCGCCTCGCACGACCCGGCGGTCACCGAGGGCGCCATGCGCCTCTCGGCCCGCTACCCGCTCCTGCACGACGATCCGGTACGCCGATGAAGCCGACGCGGCCGACGAGGCCGGGCGACCGAAAGGGGCACAGGCCCGGGGAGGGATACAGGTACGCGCACGAGCACGCGCGCTCACCCGAGTACGAGTACGCGCACGGGTATGAACGCGGGCATGACCGCGGCGGCTCCGCCTTCAGGCCGTGCTTCAGGCCGTGTTCGACAGGCGGTCCAGCCACTCCGTGAGCAGCGCGCCCTCGGCCGGGGTGAGGGCCGGGGGCGGGGACTGGCGCAGGAGGGCGTTCAGGTGGGCGGCCGTGGAGGGGACGTGGGTCTCGGACGGCTCCCGTCCCTGCTCCGCGGCACCCGCTCCCGCCGTCGCCGTCGCCGTCGCCGTCACGTCCGGTGTGAACACCGTCGCGTGGACCGCGTCCCGGACCCGGCGGGACACCGACTCGTCCGTGAACGTCGCCGGGCGGGAGACCAGCATCAGGGCCACGCCGACGTTCGCCGACATGATCATCTGGGCCGCCAGCTCGGGCGCAAGGCACAACTTGCCCTGTGCGGCGGCCCGTTGCAGGTCCGAGGTGAGGATGCGATGGGCTTCCAGCGCCGCCGCCGGGGGCGTACGCATGGCGGGCGAGTGCATCAGGCGGAACAGGTTCGGGTTGGCCCGCGCGAACTCGACGTGGGTGGTCCAGCCGTCCCGCAGATCCTCGACCGGGTCCGTCCCGGGCGGCCGGTTCCGCTTGGTCGCGAGGTACTTGTCCCAGCCGTGGTCGACGACCGCCGACAGGAGGCCCTCCTTGTCGCCGAAGTGGCGGTAGAGGGCGGGGGCGCCGACACCGGCCCCCTCGCAGACGGCCCTGGTCGACACGTCCCCGTCGGGGGACTGGGCGACCAGGGCCGCCGCCACTTCGAGAATGCGCGCTTTCGTACTCACGGCCGTGACGCTATCCGAGCTCATACGGCGGTCTGCGGGGAGCCCGGGTGCCGCGGGGTGAGCAGGTCGTCCAGGCCGATGCGCGCGAGGAACTGTGCGCGGACGCGGTCCGCGACCCGGCTGACCTCCTCCGACCCGTCGTTCGAGGGGTCGACGTGGACGCGGAAGGGCCGCTTGCCGTGCGGGGTGCCGACGACCTCGACGATGGCGTCGGCCACCAGGGAGGCGGAGGTGCCGGCCGGTTCGAGGGCGGCGAGACGTCCGGCGACCTGGTCCATCAGGCCCGCGTACCGCTCCTCGTAGGCCGGGATCACGGTCTGCTCGGCGGGGTGGCCGCCCGTCGCGAAGTGTTCCGTGCCCGAGGTGAACGCGCCCGGCACCACGATGGTCGTCTCGATGCCGAACCGGGCCAGCTCACCGGCGTACGACACGGCGAGCGCGTCCATCGCGGCCTTCGCGGCGAAGTACGGGGCGAGGTAGGGCGGGGTGCCGCCCCTGGTCGAGGACGAGCCGACCCAGAGCACGAGCCCGTGCTCCTGGGCGCGCAGGTGCGGGAGTGCGGCCCGGTTGACGCGCTGGGTGCCGAGCACGTTGGTGTCGTACACCGCGGCCAGTTCCGCGGGGGTGAAGGCCTCGGCGGGGCCGGTGACCATGTGGCCTGCGTTGTGGACGACCACGTCCAGCGGGCCGGCCTCGGCCAGGACCGTGGCGACGGCGGCGTCCGCGGACTCCTGGGACAGGACGTCTAACTCGACCGTACGCAGGTCGACTTCGTGCTCCGCCGCGTACGCCCCGGCGTCGGCGACCCGGCTCGCGTTACGGCCGCGGGTGTCGCGCATCGCCGCGTAGACCGTGTGCCCGGCGTCGGCCAGTGCCCGCGCGGCGAGCGCGCCGAAACCGGAACCCGCCCCGGTGATGACGATCGTCTTGCCCTTGCCCATGACGGTGCCCATGACGGAACTCCTGAGGGAGATGAGGGAGGAGAGAGGGGAGGGAGAAGGGAGGGGGTTACGCGATGCCGCCGTTGGCGCGGACCACCTGGCCGTTGACCCAGCGGCCGGCCGGGCCGGCCAGGAAGGACACGACCCCGGCGATGTCATCGGGCGTGCCGAGGCGCTCCAGCGGCGGCTGGGCGGCCATCCGCGCGATGGTCTCGTCGTCCTTGCCGTCCAGGAACAGGGCGGTGGCGGTCGGTCCTGGGGCCACGGCGTTGACGGTGACGTCCCGGCCGCGCAGCTCGCGGGCGACGATCAGGGTCATGGCCTCGACGGCGCCCTTGGTGGCCGCGTATCCGGCGTAGCCGGGGAGGGCGAGCGCCAGCACGCTGGTGGAGAAGTTGAGGATCGCGCCGCCCTCGCGCAGCCGGCGCGCGGCCTGCTGGTCGACGGCGAAGGTGCCGCGGATGTTGGTGCGGTGCATCCGGTCCAGGGCGTCGAGGTCGATGTCGACGAGCGGGGCGAGGGTCATGACGCCGGCCGCGTGGACGACGACGTCGATCCCGCCGTACGTCGACTCGGCGGCGTCGAAGAGTGCCGCGACCTCGGTCTCGTCGGCCACGTCGGCCCGGAAGGCGAAGGCCCGGCCGCCCGCCTCGGTGATCGCGCCGACGGCCTTGTCGGCCTCGGTCTGGTTGCCCGCGAAGTTGATGACGACGGCGAATCCGTCGGCCGCCAGGCGCTCCGCGCTCGCACGGCCGATCCCCCGGGAGCCGCCGGTGACGATGGCGACGCGGGGGGAGGCGGTGGTCTCGGTGCTTGTGCCTGTCTGCTCGGTCATGACGATGCTCCTCGTCTCGGCGGGTAGCGCTGCTCGCTTCCCGACCAGAGCAACGCTAACACCATAACCGTATCGACGCTACCGGTGCCGTAACGCTTTTCGTAGCGTCGCTACGCATACACGTGAGTCCAGTCCACCCACCCGGTCTTGCGAAACGGAACATCGCTCCGTATCGTTACCGGAACAACGCTCCGCTTATTCGTGGGGCACCGGCAGGAGGAACACAGCCATGCAGTACCGCACTTTGGGCCGCACCGGTGTGCAGGTCAGCTCCCTCGCGCTCGGCGCGATGAACTTCGGCAGGATCGGGCGCACCACACAGGAGGAGGCCACCGCGCTCGTCGACGCCGCCCTCGATGCCGGGATCAACGTCATCGACACCGCCGACGCGTACAGCGCCGGGGAGTCCGAGGAACTGGTCGGCAAGGCCGTCGCCGGGCGCCGCGACGACATCGTGCTCGCCACGAAGGCGTATCTGCCGATGGGCGACGAGCGCAATCACCGCGGCAGCTCGCGGCGCTGGCTGGTCACCGCGCTGGAGGACAGCCTGCGCCGCCTCGGTGTCGATCACGTCGATCTCTACCAGGTCCACCGGTGGGACCCGGCCACCAGCGACGAGGAGACCCTGTCGGCCCTGACCGATCTGCGCAGCGCGGGGAAGATCCGCTACTTCGGCTCCTCGACCTTCCCTGCCCACCGCATCGTGCAGGCGCAGTGGGCCGCCCGCGAGCACCACCTGGGCCGTTACGTCACCGAGCAGCCCGGCTACTCGATCCTGCAGCGCGGGATCGAGACCCACGTCCTGCCCGTGACCGAGGAGTACGGGCTCGGGGTGCTGGCGTGGAGTCCGCTGGCGTCGGGCTGGCTGTCGGGGGCGATCCGCGAGGGCCGGGAGGTCACCACGAACCGGTCGGCGTTCATGCCGCAGCGCTTCGACACCGCCGTGCCCGCCAACCGGGCCAAGCTCGACGCCGTGGAGCGGCTGGCCCGGGTCGCCGACGAGGCCGGCCTGACGATGATCCAGCTCGCGCTCGGTTTCGTGACCGCGCATCCCGCGGTGACCAGCGCGCTCATCGGCCCCCGCACCCCGGACCACCTGCGCTCGCAGCTCGCCGCCGCGGACACCGTGCTCCCGGCCGACGTACTCGACGCCATCGACACGATCGTGCCCCCCGGCACCGACCTGGCCCCCTCCGAAAAGAACGACACCCCACCTTCCTTGCTCGACCCAGCCCTACGACGCCGCTGACGGAGGAGAGTTCCGGTGCCCGGGGACGGCTCTCGATCCGGTATGCCATGGCCGGGTCCTACCCGGCATATGATGGCCATATGACGGTGAACATGACGATGAGCCTGCCGGATGACGTGGCCGCCTACGTGAAGGCCAAGGGGAACGCCTCCGCGTACACCGCCCGGATACTGCGGCGCCAGATGCTCGCCGAGGAGCTGGAGAAGTCCGCACGGGTGCGGGCCGAGGCGGGGATAGTGGCCACCGCGGCGGAGCCCTCCGAGAGCGAGGACGCCACCCTGGAGCGCTGGGCGCGGGTGGCGGGGCGGTGAAGCGCGGGAACGTCTACCAACTTGCCTTCGCCGGCGGCCCCGCGCATGTCCTGGTGATCTCGTCCGACGCCCTCAACGCCCAGAACAAGACCGCGACCTGCGTGCTGATCTACCCGCAACAGGTTCGTGAGGCGACACTCGTCGACATTCCGGTCGGCGCGCCCTCGTCCGGCACGATCGTGCTCGGTGAGTTCCGCACTCTGTCCGTGTCCCGGTTCACCGAAGACCTGGGGCCGGTGGACGAACGTGTCATGGAGGCCGTCGAGATCGGACTCCGCGCGGTCTTCGATCTGTGACCCGGACCCGGGCCACCGCTCCTCGTCCATGAGCAGTTCGGTGTCCGGCAGGGTCGCGGCGGCGGGCCCTCGTTCAGCCCGGCCACACCAGTGACTGCAGTTCCGTGTACGCGTGCAGGGCGTAGGAGCCGACGTCTCTGCCCACGCCGCTCTGTTTGAAGCCGCCGAACGGGGCCTCCATGTTGCGGCCCACCGTGTTGATGCCGACGCCGCCGGAGCGGAGCCGGGCCGCGACGCGGAAGGCGCGGGCCACGTCGCCGGACCAGACGTAGTCGATCAGGCCGTACTCGCTGTCGTCGGCCAGGGCGACGGCCTCCTCCTCGTCGTCGAAGGGGACGACCACGACCACCGGTCCGAAGATCTCCTCGCGGACGACCCGCATGTCGGGCGTGCAGTCCGCCAGGAGGGTCGGGGCCACGTAGAAGCCCCGGTCCAGCGGCGGGCGTTCGCCGCCCGCGGCCACCCGCGCGCCCTCCTTGCGGCCCAGTTCGACGTACGACTCGACCCGGTCCCGGTGGGCCGCGGAGATCACCGGCCCGACGACCGTGGACGGGGAGCGAGGGTCGCCCACCGGCAACTGGCTCGCATATAGGGATAGTTGGGTGACCAGGCGGTCGTACACCGGCCGCTGCGCGAGCACGCGCGTCGGCGCCGTGCAGATCTGGCCGCTGTAGAACGAGAACGTGGTGCCGATGCCCCGGACCGCCGACTCCAGGTCCGCGTCCTCGAAGACGATCGCCGCGCCCTTCCCGCCCAGCTCCATCAACTGCCGCTTCATCCCGCGCCCGCACACCTCGGCGATCCGCCGGCCGACCGCCGTCGAGCCGGTGAAGCTCACCATGTCGACGTCGGGTGAGTCGACTGCCGCCTCCCCGACCTCGGCGCGTGCGCCGGAGACGACGTTCACCACCCCCGGTGGCACGCCCGCCGCCTCCAGCGCCTCGGCCATCCGGTACACGGAGAGCGGGTCCTGCTGGGCCGGTTTCACGACGACCGTGTTGCCCGTCGCGAGCGCCGGGGCGATCTTGCCCGCCGGGTTCGCCCAGGGGTTGTTGTACGAGGTGATGCAGGTGACCACACCCACCGGACGGCGTACGGCGAGCGCGCCCAGCACGGCCGCCCCGCCGAACGGGCCCGCCTCGTTGATCTGCGGCGGCAGCGGCTCCTCGACGGGCTCCACGCGCGCGTACCTCTTGAAACGGGCCGCCCCGACCCCCACCTGCATCCCGCGCGCGGTGGCGGTGGTGGCCCCCGTCTCCGCCTGCGCCAGCTCCGCGTACGGGACGAGATTGCGCCTGATCTCCTCGGCCGCCCGGTGCAGGATCGCCGCCCGCTCCTCCGGTGTCGTGCGCGACCACGTCCGGAAGGCCTCGCGGGCCGCGCCTGCCGCCGCGTGCACCTGATCCCGCGAGGCCTCCGGCGCCCACCCGACGACGTCCTCGGTCGCCGGGTCGATCACCTCGTGGTGGCCGCCGTCCGGCTCCACCCACGAGCCGCCGATCAACAGCCGCTGCCCGCCACCTGACTGACGCGACGTCACCTGGTGCTCACCGTGCGCGTGTCGCGGCCCGAGCGGAGCACCTTGCCGGGTACGGCCCCGGTCACCACGTCGTCGCGTATCGACTCGACGCCGTTGACCCACACGGCCGTGACACCGATCGCCTTGGAGTCGAGACGCGGGCTGTCTCCCGGCAGGTCGTGCACCAGGGTGGCCTTGCCGGCGTCGATCCGTTCCGGGTCGAAGAGCACGAGGTCCGCATGGAAACCCTCCGCGATCCGTCCGCGCCCACGGAGCCCGAAGAGCTGTGCCGGATCGTCCGTGAGCATCTTCACCGCCTGCTCCAGCGTGACGAGCCGGCGGCCCCGCAGGCAATCCCCCAGGAAACGGGTCGTGTACGGCGCCCCGCACATCCGGTCCAGATGGGCGCCCGCGTCCGAGCCGCCGAGCAGCACGTCCTCGTGCTGCCACGTCTCCTGGCGCAGGGTCCAGGAGTCGGGGTCGTTGTCGGTCGGCATGGGCCAAAGGACCGTACGCATCAGGTCGTTGGCGCAGATCTCGACGATGCACTCGAAGGGTTCCTGGTCGCGCTCGGCCGCGATGTCCCGTACGACGCGGCCGGTGAGGCCCTCGTTCTCCGCGCTGTACGTGTCCCCGATGACGTACCGCCCGAAGTCCGCGAGGCGCCGGAAGACGCCCGCCTCCTTGGAGTCGGCCCGCCGCAGCATCTCGGCGCGGACGGCGGGGTCCCGCAGCTTCTCGATCCGCCGGGGCACGGGGAGGCCCAGGACCTCTCCCCAGCCGGGAATGAGGTTGAGGGCGCAGAAGGTGCCCAGTGACATGTTCATCGGCGTGAGGATCGGCATCGTCAGCGCCACGATCCGCCCACCGGCCTTACGGGCCCGCTCGCTCGCCGCCAGCTGCCGTGGCACGCGTTCGGGGACGGCCGCGTCGATCGTCAGGACGTTCCAGTTCAGGGGCCGCCCGGCCGCCGCGCTCATCTCCACGAACAGATCGATCTCGTCGTCGCTGAACTGGTCGAGGCAGCCCGCCACGATCGCCTCGATCTGCGTCCCCTCGCGCTCCCCCACCGCCCGCGACAGCTCCAGCAGCTCGGCGGGCCCGGCGTGCCGGGAGGCGACCGGCTTCCCGTCACCGTCGGAGTGGGTGGACGACTGGGTGGTGGAGAGCCCCCAGGCCCCGGCCTCCATCGCCTCGTCGAGCAGCGCGACCATCGCCGCCAGCTGCTCCCGCGTGGGCTGCCCGCCCACCGCGTCCGCGCCCATCACATACCGCCGCAGCGCGCAATGCCCCACCATGAAGCCCGCGTTGACCGCGATGCGGCCCTCCAGGGCGTCGAGGTACTCCCCGAAGGAGTGCCAGCTCCACGGCGCGCCCTCCTCGAGGGCGACCAGCGACATCCCCTCGACCTTGGACATCATCCGCCGTGTGTAGTCGGCGTCCTCGGGCCGCGCGGGGTTCAGGGGCGCGAGCGTGAACCCGCAGTTCCCGCCCGCCACGGTCGTCACCCCGTGGTTGAGCGAGGGCGTGGCGTACGGATCCCAGAAGAGCTGCGCGTCGTAGTGGGTGTGGGGGTCGACGAACCCGGGCGCGAGGACGAGCCCACTGGCGTCCTCACTGGTCCGGGCCTCCTCGGTCACCGCCCCGACGGCGGCGATCCGCCCGTCCCGTATCCCCACGTCACCGACAAAGGCGGGCCCACCCGACCCATCGACGACGGTCACGCCTTTGATCAGATGGTCAAGCACGACAAAACCCTTCTCTCCCTTGCACCTTCTGGCTTACGGCGGGGCCCACCCACCCAGGGGCGCGGGGCTGCGGCATTTGCGGCTCCGCCGCGCGGGCGCAGCCGGCCACAACGCCGCCGCACCCTCCGACGAACCTCAGACCGCCCCGCGGAACCGCGTGGTCCGATGCACGGGATCCGTGTCGATCTTCGGAATCACGTGCTCCCCGATCAGCCGGATCGTCTGCAGCGTCTCCTCCTTCGGCACCCCGACGGGCAGCCCGAACGACAACTGATCGGCCCCGGCCTGCTCCCACCGCTTGCACTGCGTGAGCACCTCGTCCGGGTCCCCGCAGATCAGCAGTTCCTCCGCGATGAGCAGTTCGATGAACTCCTCGTTGTACTCGGGCAGCGTCTCCGGCCAGACGGGGAACCCCTCGGGCCGCGGGAACGTGTCGTGGTACCGGAACACGAGCGAGGGCAGATAGTGCAGGCTGCCGCTCACGGCGACCCGTACCGCCTCCTCGTGCGTGGGCGCGCAGACCGCCGTCGTCGTCACCATCACGTTGTCGTTGACGAAGTCCCCGACCGGCTCCGCGTCGACGACGGCCGTCTTGTACTGCTCCAGGACCCACTCCATGTCGGAGACCTTCTGCACGCTGAACCCGAGCACCCCTAGCCCCTTGCGGGCGGCCATGGCGTACGAGGGCGGCGACCCGGCGGCGTACCACATGGCGGGGTGCGACTTCCCGTACGGCTTCGGCAGGACCTTGCGGGGCGGGAGCTGCCAGTGCTTGCCCTGGAAGCCGACGTACTCGTCCTGGAGCCACATCTTGGGGAACTCGGCGATGGTCTCTTCCCAGATCTCCTTGGTGTAATTCATGTCGGTGATGCCGGGGAGGAAGCCGAGGATCTCGTGCGAGCCGGCTCCGCGTCCGCTGCCGAACTCGAAGCGTCCCTCGGTGAGATGGTCGAGCATGGCGACCTTCTCGGCGACCTTCACGGGGTGGTTGACCTGGGCGAGCGGGTTGAAGATGCCCGATCCCAGATGGACGCGCTCGGTGGCGTGCGCCAGATAGCCGAGGTAGACGTCGTTGGCGGAGAGGTGCGAGTACTCCTCCAGGAAGTGGTGCTCCGACGCCCAGGCGTACTTGAAGCCGGACCTGTCGGCCTGGATGACGTACTCGGTCTCCTCCATCAGCGCCTTGTGCTCCGCGAGCGGATCGGTCTCGGCCCGCTTGCCCACGTATCCCTGTACAAAGAGCCCGAATTCCAAGGAGGTTCACCGTCCCCTGTGTCCGTCATCCGTCCGGCGCCCCCGCCGAACCTGACGCATCGTCAGATTAACCTGCCGCCGACTGTGGCACCGAGGCCGTGAGGCGTCAATAGTTGACGGCCCGTCACATGACGCTCACTCCCGCCAGCCATCCCCCGTCGATCACGAAGGGCTGGCCGGTGATGTAGGAGGAGTCCTCGCAGGACAGGAAGAGCGCGAGACGGGCCACCTCCTCGGCCCGGCCGATCCGGCCGAGCGGCACGAGCTTGCGGTACAGCCTGGCGACGGACGCCGAGGCCGCTTCCGCGGCGGCCTCGGCGTCCGTCGTCGCCGGGTCGAGCAGCGCGGGATTGCTCATGGCGGTGTCGATCGCGCCGGGGCAGACGGCGTTGACACGGATCCCCTTGGGTGCCAGTTCCAGCGCGGCCACCCGGGTGAGGCCGACGATGGCGTGCTTGCTCGCGCTGTACGCGCCGACGTACGCCATGCCGGTGAGTCCGGTGTACGAGGCGGTGTTGACGACGGTCCCGCCGCCGGCCGCCTCGATCTCGGGGGCCAGGGCCTTGATACCGAGGAAGACGCCGACCTGGTTGACCCGCACGATCTGCATGAACTCGTCGAGGGGGGTGTCGACGAGGGCGTTGAAACGCAGGATGCCGGCGTTGTTGACGAGCCCGTCGACCTTCCCGTACGCCTGCTTCGCCACCGCCACCGCGGCGGCCCAGTCGTCCTCGCGGCTCACGTCCAGGTGTACGTACCTGGCGCGGGCCCCCAGCTCCTTGGCCAGGGTCTCCCCCTGCTCGTCGAGCACATCGGCGACGACGACAGCGGCCCCCTCGGCGACAAAGAGCCGAGCCTCCTGCTCCCCCTGCCCCCGAGCCGCCCCGGTGACGAGAACGACCCGCCCGTCCAACTTGCCCATAAACCCTCCCAGACCGATGGGCGCCCCGTCAGGGGCGCGGGGAACGGCGCGCCCGGCCACGACGCACCCGCGCTGAAGAACGATCGCCAACCCCGCCCCACCAAGGGGCGCGGGGAACGGCGCAACCACCCCCTACGCACCCGCGGCCGGTAACGAACGGGGCCCCCCCCCACCAAGGGGCGCGAGGAACTGCGCAACCACCCCCTACGCACCCGCGGCCACAACCGCAGGCGCGCCCCCTACCCGAGGAGTGGGGCCACCCCGACCCCGAACGCCGCCATCTGATCCGTCAGCTCACTGCGCCCCCGCGACCGGAACCGCACCTGGATCTGATGCACCCCCATCGCCCGGTACGCCCGCAGCGACTCGGCGATCTCCTCGGCGGAGCCGGTGACCGTCCGCCGCCCCACGGCCCACGACGCCCGCCCCACGTACAGCGGCTCGGTGATCGCGCCGACGACGAGCGGCGCGGCAACCCCCGCGGCCTCCCGCACCCGCCTGAGCAGAGCGATCTGCTCGGGCAACCGCTCCCGCGGATCCCCCTGCGGCAGCCACCCGTCCCCCCGGACCGCGGCCCGCCGCACGGCGGCGGGCGAGGACCCGCCGACCCACACGGGCACGCGTTCCTGCGCGGGCCGTGGCCGCTGGCCGAGCCCTTCGAAGTCGTACAGCTTCCCGTGGTGGGACGGGAACTCCTCGGGCCCCAGCGCGGCCCGCAGCGCGTCGATGCACTCGTCGAGCACCGCCCCGCGCCGCTCGAAGTCCGCCCCCAGCGCCTCGAACTCCTCCTGTACGTGCCCGGCGCCGACCCCGAGGATCAGCCGCCCGCCGCTGAGGTGGTCGAGGGTGGCGTACTGCTTGGCGGTGGCGAGGGGGTGCCGCAGTCCGACCACGGCGACGTGGCTGAGCAGCCGTACGCGTTCGGTGACCCCGGCCAGGAAGGCGAGGGTGGCGACGGGGTCGTACCAGACCGTGCTCATCGCGGCGGCGAGGCGTCGCGGGATGGCGACGTGGTCGCAGCTCGCGAGGTACGCGAAGCCGGAGGCGTCGGCGGCCCGGGCGATCGCCACGAGATCGTCCGGGCCGGCGTCGGCCTCCCACGCCTCGGCGTAGAGGGTGCTCTGCGACTGGACGGGGAGCTGCATCCCGTACGTGAGGGACCCGGCCTCGAACCCGGCGTCGGACCCGGCTTCGGAGGCCGTGGTTCCGGGGGGCGCGCTCACCGGGCACCGCCGGGGCCTGCCCACAGGCCGTCCTCCGTGAGCCCCAGCAGGTCGATCGCGTTGCGGCGGACGATCCGGTCGACGGTGTCCGCGTCCAGGTGGCCCATCTGGGCCTCGCCGACCTGCCGCGACTCGGGCCAGGTGGAGTCGGAGTGCGGGTAGTCGGTCTCGTACAGGACGTTCCCGACGCCGATCGCGTCGAGGTTCCGCAGCCCGAAGGCGTCGTCGAAGAAGCAGCCGTGGACGTGTTCGGTGAAGAGTTCGGAGGGCGGGCGGTGGACCTTGTCCGCGACGCCGCCCCAGCCGCGGTTCTCCTCCCACACGACGTCGGCGCGTTCGAGGATGTAGGGGATCCAGCCGATCTGGCCCTCCGCGTACATGACCTTCAGATTCGGGAAGCGCTCGAACTTGCCGCTCATCAGCCAGTCGACCATCGAGAAGCAGCAGTTGGCGAAGGTGATGGTGGAGCCGACGGCGGGCGGCGCGTCGGCGGAGGTGGAGGGCATCCGGCTGCTCGACCCGATGTGCATGGCGACGACCGTGCCGGTCTCGTCGCAGGCGGCGAGGAACGGATCCCATTCGTCCGTATGAACGGAGGGCAGTCCGAGGTGCGGAGGTATCTCGGAGAAGGCGACGGCCCGCACTCCGCGGGAGGCGTTGCGCCGCACCTCCTGGGCAGCCAGCTCCGGGTCCCACAGAGGGATGAGCGTGAGCGGTATCAGCCGGCCCCGCGCCTCGGGACCGCACCACTCCTCGACCATCCAGTCGTTGTAGGCCCGCACCGAGAGCAGCCCCAGTTCGCGGTCCGCTGCCTCGGTGAACGTCTGGCCGCAGAAACGGGGGAAGGTCGGGAAGCAGAGGGCGGACTGCACGTGGTTGACGTCCATGTCCGCGAGGCGCCGCGGGACGTCGAACGAGCCGGGGCGCATCTGCTCGTACGTGATGATCTCCAGCTTGATCTCGTCCCTGTCGTAGCCGACGGCGGTGTCGAGCCGGGTGAGCGGGCGGTGCAGGTCCTCGTAGACCCACCAGTCGCCGATCGGCCCGTCGTCGCCGGGCTCGCCCATGACGGGAGCGAACTTCCCGCCCAGGAAGGTCATTTCCTTCAGCGGGGCCCGTACGACGCGCGGCCCCCTGTCCTGGTACTTCGACGGGAGCCGGTCCCGCCAGACGTTGGGGGGCTCCACCGTGTGGTCGTCCACCGAGATGATCTTCGGGAAGGTCTCCATGCGTTGTACGGTAGCGCCGATCTGACGGGCCGTCAGCTAGTGGGAGGCGATCTCCGGAATGCGGGGAACGGGCCGCACGGTTGCGAGGAGGGGGTGTGGGCCCTGTGAGGGCTTGCGTGAATCTGGCATGGCGGCCTGTGATCGGTGTCTCCCACGGCTGACGCATCCGCCATGAACAAGGCAAACTGGCCTGGTTGTCATGACGGTTCGGCAGGGGGACAGCGATGGACGGTGTACCGCGAGTACCGGAGCAGTGGGATCCCGAGGAATCGGTGGCCCTGCGCTTCAGCGTGCTCGGCCCGGTGCGCGCCTGGCGCGGGGGACAGGCGCTGCCCACGGGGTCCCCACAGCAACGCGCCCTGCTGGCCGCCCTGCTGCTCCGCGAGGGCCGCACGGCGACGTCCGGTGAGCTGATCGACGCCCTGTGGGGCGACGACCCGCCGTCCCAGGCCCTGGCGGCCGTCCGCACGTACGCCTCGCGCCTGCGCAAGATCCTCTCCCCCGGCGTCCTGGTCAGCGAGTCCGGCGGGTACGCGATCCGGCTCACCGACACCTCCGGCGGCGGCGCCACCCTCGACCTCGCCCTGGCACAGGAGCTGGCGGCCGACGCGGAGAAGGCGAAGAGCCGGGGCGACCTCTGCCATGCGCGCGCCCTGCTCAACAAGGCGCTGAGCATGTGGGACGGCGAGGTGCTGGCGAGCGTCCCCGGCCCGTACGCGGAGACCCAGCGCGCCCGGCTGCAGGAGTGGAAGCTCCAGCTCACCGAGTCCCGCCTGGACATGGACCTCGAACAGGGCTGCCACGCCGAGGCGGTCTCGGAACTCACCGCGCTCACCGCGGCGCACCCCCTGCGGGAGCGGCTGCGCGCGCTGCTGATGCTGGCGCTGTACCGCTCCGGCCGGCAGGCCGAGGCCCTGGCCGCGTACGCCGACACCCGGCGGCTGCTGGCCGACGAACTGGGCGTGGACCCGAGCCCGGACCTCCAGGAACTCCAGCAGCGCATCCTCCAGGCCGACCCCGGCCTCGCCGAACCCTCGGCGCCACTGGCCCCGGAGACCGCCGCCGCCCCGGTGCGCCCGGCCCAACTGCCGGCCACCGTGCCGGACTTCACCGGCCGTACGTCCTTCGTCTCCGAACTGTGCGAGGTCCTCGCGAGCGCCGAGGGCCGCGTGATGGCCGTCTCCGCGCTGGCCGGCATCGGCGGCGTCGGCAAGACGACGCTCGCCGTCCACGTCGCACACTCGTCACGAGGGGCCTTCCCGGACGGACAGCTGTACGTGGACCTCCAGGGCGCGGGCGCGCGGGCCGCGGCGCCCGAGGCCGTACTGGGCGCCTTCCTGCGCGCCCTCGGCACCCCTGACTCGTCCATCCCGGACTCCCTGGAGGAGCGGGCGGCCCTGTACCGCTCGGTGCTCGACGGCCGCCGGGTCCTGGTCCTCCTCGACAACGCGCGGGACGCGGCCCAGGTCCGGCCCCTGCTGCCCGGCACGGCGGGGTGTGCCGCGCTGGTCACCTCGCGGGTGCGGATGGTCGATCTGGCCGGCGCGCACCTGGTCGACCTCGACGTGATGTCGCCCGAGGAGGCGCTCCAGCTCTTCACGAAGATCGTGGGCGAGGAGCGCGTCGCGTCGGAGCGGCAGTCGGCGCTGGACGTGGTGGCGGCCTGCGGGTTCCTGCCGCTGGCCATCCGGATCGCCGCCTCCCGGCTGGCGGCGCGGCGCACCTGGACCGTCTCGGTCCTCGCGGCGAAGCTCGCGGACGAGCGGCGGCGCCTGGACGAGCTCCAGGCCGGCGACCTCGCCGTGAAGGCCACCTTCGAACTGGGCTACGGGCAGCTGGAGTCGGCCCAGGCCCGCGCCTTCCGGCTGCTGGGCCTCGCGGACGGTCCCGACATGTCCCTCGCCGCCGCCGCGGCGGTCCTCGACCTGCCCGCCGACGACACGGAGGAACTCCTGGAGTCCCTCGTCGACACCTCGCTGCTGGAGTCGGCGGCGCCCGGCCGTTACCGCTACCACGACCTGGTCCGGCTCTACGCGCGTGCCTGCGCCGAACGCGACGAACAGCCGCCGGGCGAGCGGGCCGCCGCGATGTCGCGCCTGCTCGACTTCTACCTCGCCACGGCCGCCGGCGTCTACGCCATCGAGCGCCCCGGCGACCGCCTGGTCGACCACCTGGAGACGACGCAGTACCCGGGCCTGACCTTCGCGGACGGCAGCGCGGCCCTGGACTGGCTGTACACGGAGGCCGCCCCGCTGCTGGCCTGCGTACGGCAGTCGGCCGGTACGGCGCTGCTGCGGCGGGCGGTGGATCTTCTGTGGGCCGCGAAGGACCTCACGGAGTCCGGGGCCAACTCGCACCAGTACGAGACGACGGCCCGGGCGATGTGCGACGCCACGCGGGCCGCGGGCGACGACCGGGCGGAAGGACGGGCGCGGACGATCCTCACCGACGTCCTCCTGGTCTCCGGCCGCATCCAGCAGGCGGAGGACGAGGCCCGACGCGCCATGGCACTCGCGGGCGCCGCGCAGGACACCACCGCGATCAGCTGGGTCGCCAACAACCGGGGACTCATCTGCCTGCACCAGGGCCGGCCCGCGGACGGCAAGGAGTTCTTCGACCAGGCCATAGGGCTTCTGCAGGCGGCCGACAACCGACCGTTCGAAGCGACCAGCCTGTGCAACCTCTCACGCGCCCACCTGGGCATGGGCAACATCACCAAGGCCGTGGAGATCGCCCAGCGCGGCGTCTCGATCCACGCCGAGTTCGGCCGGACGGTACGCCTCGCCAACGGCCACTACGCGGTGGGTATCGCGTTGCACATGGCCGGGCGGCACTCCGAGGCCCTCGGCCACTTCTCCGAGGCCCTCGGCATCCTCGGGGACCACCGGCAGCGGCTCTGGGAGGGGACCACGCACTTCCGTATCGCCGAGGTGCACCTGGCCGCCCACCGTCCCGCACAGGCGGCGCAGCATGCCGAACAGGCGCTCGCACTCAGGTGCATCGGCGGTGACCGTATGCGGGGCAACGTCCTGACGCTGCTGGGGCGGGCCCTCTCGGTCCTGGGCCAGGTGGACCGGGCCACGGCCTGCTGGAGAGAGGCCCTCAACCTCTACGAACAGAGTGGCGCCGAGGAGGCCGCCGAGGTGCGCGCCCTGCTCACACCCGCCGCCGCGGCGTGATCGACGGGCCGCCCACCAGGGCGGATGCAGACGTTCAGCATTCGTTTATCTCCGCGCGTCACTCTCTATCTGTCACACCGTCGCGTCGGGGGGCAGACGGTCTGACCAGGAGCCCAACCGGCTAGTGTGCGGCTCCGAACGCCCGTCCAGCGGCCCTCGGGGGAGTCTCTGGACGGGCGTTCTTCACTTGTCAACACCTTCAGAGGGAGTCAACCCATGAGCGACAAGAAGAAGGACACGGCCGGGGCTCTGCCGGACGACTCGGTCAAGGACGAGGCCATCACGACGCTGGACAACCCGATGCCGACGCCGCCGGCCGGACCTGACCTCACCGCGATGGACAACCCGATGCCCACGCCGCCGGCCGGACCCGACCTCACCGCGATGGACAACCCGATGCCCACGCCGCCGGCCGGACCCGACCTCACCGCGATGGACAACCCCATGCCGGCGCCGCCGAAGGACGGGGACGTCGTGACGCTGGACAACCCGATGCCGAGCGAACCCGCCAAGGGTGGCGTCACGACGCTGGACAACCCGATGCCGACGCCGCCGTCGCTCGGGCTGGACAACTGAAGACCTTTCTCCCAACGGGGGTCGGCCGCGGTGGCGCGGAGGGGGAGCCACCGCGGCCGAGGTCTGTCCGGGCGCGGGTTTCGGCCGGAAGTCGCTGCCGGGAGGTCCCGCCCCTCGCGGTGGACGCCCGTACGCCGTACTGTGCGCAGCACGATGACAGCGCAACCCGTCGAGTTCGGCAGACCGTTGGTTCCGCGGCCGGAACGGACACCCGGCGCGCTTCGCGCGGCCGTCATCCGGGTTGCCCCGCACCGGCTCGCCGAGTTGGAGCGGGAGACGGACGGGGCGATCGCGGTCGCCGCGCGCACCGGCAGCCTCGGGCCGATCATCCAGCTTCTCGACACCTGGGCCGTCACCGTGGAGATCGTGCGATTTCCGTCCACGGCCGCGCGGCTGCGCAAGGCCGAGCACACGGTGGGGGCCGTGGGGCGCGGTGCGCCTGCGCGACGGGGGGCCCGGGACGAGATCCACGCGTTGCGGGCCGCTGCGCGGGAGTCACTGGGGCGGGGCTGAGCGCCCCCTGAGCGCGCCGTTCCCCGCGCCGCTGACCGGAGTTACTCGCAGAGTTCGTTGTCGATCAGCGTGTTCTCCGTTTGCTGGGTGGTGGAGTCGTCGGAGCCGTCACCTGTCGCGTTCAGGACCACCGTGCGGCGGCCGTCGGCGCTGACGCCGTCCCGGGTGGTGTAGCCGGGGATGTCGCCGCCGTGGCTGTAGTACGAGCCGCCGCAGGACAGCGGGATCTCCATCAGGCCGAGGCCGTAGCGGGCGCCGCCCCAGCCGGGGTCCAGCTCCGGGGCCCGTACGGTCGTCTTCATCGCCGCCAGTTCCGCCGGGCGCAGCAGCCGCCCGCCGAGGAGCGCCTGGTAGAAGCGCGTCAGATCGGCCGTCGTACTGATCATCGCGCCCGCCGCACCGGCCGCCGAGGGGTTGAACTCGGTGGCGTCGAGCGGCTCCCCCGCCTCCCCGAAGCTGGAGTAGCCGTGCAGATGGCGCCCCGGAATCCGGGAGTCCGTCGTCGGCGCGAGGGTGTGGCGCAGACCCAGCGGGCGGATGACGCGCGCGGTGACCTCCTGCTGCCACGTGCGCCCGGTCGCCTTCTCGATGATCATCCCGGCGAGGATGTAGTTGGTGTTGGAGTAGCTCCACCCGTCACCGGGCGCGAACGCCGGGGCGTGCTTCATCGCGATGCCGACCAGCTGCTCGGGTGTCCACGTGGTGTAGCGGCCCGCCTCGTAGGCGGCCTTGCCGGTGAGCGCGGGGAAGTCCCCCGTGTAGTCGAACAGTCCGCTGGTGTGCTGGAGCAGCTGCCGTACGGTGATCGCGCCGCCGTCGTTGCCGTGGCCGGAGACGACTCCGGGCAGCCAGTCCTCCAAGGTGTCGTCCAGCGACAGGCGTCCCTCGCCGACGAGTTGGAGCACCACCGTGGCGACGAACGTCTTGCTGGCGCTGGCGATCCGGAACCGGTCGCCGGGACGCGCGGCCTCGCCGGTGACCGTCTCGGCCACGCCGGCGGTGGCGGTGCGGGAGCCTCGCGGTCCCGTCGACCGGGCGACCACCGCCACCGTCCCGGTCTTCATGATCGCGTCCACGTCCGCCTGCAGCTCCCTGCTGTGCGAGGTGCCCTGCGAGGCGCCGTGCGAGATGCCGTGCGCGGGGGGCACCGCGGGTTCGAGCGCGGAACCGGTCGCGCCCGCGGCGGGCAGGGTGAGGCCGATACCGGCCAGCGCGGTCACCAGTGTCGTGGCCAGCACTCGGGAGGTGGTCGTGGTCTTCATGGGTCGCGGGCTCCTCGCGTGTCGGTCGGGCCGTCGGTGCGGTGTGACGACCACGCTAGGAACTCCGGCTGTGCGTCACGATCAAGCAGGCAGGTCGATCGGAAGGGGGGCTTCCACCCCCACCCGGGTGGTGCCTGCTGTACGGGCCCGGCCCCGACCTCGTACGACGACGGGGCGTGCGAGGCCGGGTGAGGGTTCGTCAGGCGCGGCGTCTGGCGTCGTCCAGGTATCTCAGGACCGCCGCGACCCGGCGGTCCACCTGGTCGGCGGGTGACAGGTCGAGCTTGGCGAAGATGCTGCGGATGTGCTTGTGGACGGCGCCCTCCGTGACGACGAGCCGTTCGGCGATGGCGCCGTTGCCCAGGCCCTCCGCCATCAGCGCGAGTACGTCGCGCTCGCGCGGACTGAGCCGCTCCAGACGGGTGTCCTGGCGGCTGCGGGTGAAGAGCTGCGCGACGACCTCCGGGTCGATGGCCGTGCCCCCGGCCGCCACCCGGTGCAGCGCGTCCAGGAACTCCTCGACCCGCCCGACCCGCTCCTTGAGCAGATAGCCGAGCCCGGTGACCCCGCCGGCGAGCAGTTCCGTGGCGAACGACTGCTCGACGTACGCCGACAGCACGAGCACCGCCAGGTCGGGCATGCGGCGCCGGGCCTCGACGGCGGCGACGATCCCCTCGTCGGTGTGCGTCGGCGGCATCCGTACGTCGAGGATGGCGACGTCCGGCTTGTGGGTGTCGATGGCCTCCAGGACGCCGTCCCCGGTACCGGCCGTTCCCACCACGTCGAGGCCTTCCGCGCGCAGCAGGAGCGCGAGCCCCTCCCGCAGCAGCGCGTCGTCCTCGGCGATCACAATCCGCATGGCAGTTCCACCTTCAGAGTCGTCGGGCCACCGGGCGGGCTGGCCAGTTCGAGGGTGCCGTCGTGGGCGGCGATCCGGTTGCGGATGCCGGTGAGCCCGGTGCCGCCCTTCTCTCCCCCGGAGCCAACAGCCTGGGAGGGGGCCCCGGCCCCGCCCCGGCCGTCGTCGGTGATGTCGAGCAGCAGCCGGCCGCCCCGGCTGCGGACCGTGACGGCCGCCTGCCGCGCCCCGCTGTGCTTGGCGATGTTCGTGAGCGCCTCGGCGACCACGAAGTAGGCGGTCGCCTCCACGGACGCGGCGCACCGCTCGGGCGCTTCCACGTCGATCCGGCAGGGCACCGGGCAGCTCGCGGCGAGTCCGGTGAGCGCGCCGGCGAGCCCCCGGTCGGCCAGTACGGGCGGCAGGATGCCCCGGGCCACCGACCGCAGTTCGGCGAGGGCCTGTTCGGCGGCGCTCTGGGCGCGTTCGAGGAGTTCCTCGGCGCCCGCCGGATCGCGGGCCACCATGCGGCGCGCGGCGCCCAGGAGCACGGTGACGGTGACGAGCCGGTTCTGCGTGCCGTCGTGCAACGAGCGCTCGATGCGCCGCAGTTCGGTGGCGTGGGCGTCCAGGGCGGCGGCCCGCGTGGCGGTGAGTTCCGCGACGCGCAGGGACAGGTCCGTGTCGGGCCCGGCCGCCAGGAGGAGCCGTCCCGGCCTGCTCTGGAGGCGCGCCATGCCGGGGCTGAGGCCCAGGATGATGGCGGTCCAGCCGAGGCCGAGGAGGGCGGCGGCGGTCGCGTCGGCCCAGGTCTCCGCGACCCCTATCCCCAGGGACGTGCTGGTCGCGCCCTCCGGCAGCAGCCGCCAGTACAGCGGGAAGAGCGTGTCGCGCAGGGCCAGCAGCGGCAGCAGCAGGCCGCCGAGACCGAGGAGCAGGCCGAGTGTGGCGTGGCGGGCCAGCCAGCGCAGCTCCCGCCGCGTGGTGGGGTCGACGAGGGCGAGCCGTACCGCGGTCGGCGCCGGGTCCGGGCCCATGACCTCGGGTCCCCAGCGGCCGAGCCGGTCGCGTTCGCGGCCCGCGAGCGAGTGCAGGGCCCGCAGGACGAGCGGCGCCATCAGCAGGCCGACGCCCACCAGGGACGTCACGGCGGTCACGGCCGCCCAGACCAGTACGAGCAGCGCCATCAGCGCGGTGCCGAGTCCGCCGACGAGTTGTTCCAGGGCGGCGACGGCCGCACCGGCGGCGCGGACCGCGGTGGCCCGGATGCCGGGCCTGCCGCCACCCCCCTCATCGGGTACGTCATGCCGGTCCGAGGTCGGCATCCGCCCCTCCTCTCCCGTTTCCCGCTCACCGAAAGCCCTGTGCGGGCGACCGGTTCACGGCCGTGGCAGGAGCGTAGAGGTACAGCCTGCTGTACCCCCACTCGGGCTGCTGGCGGGCTCGGCCGGCCCTGGTCCCGATCCGTAGTTTCGAGGCACGACAGCGAGACCCGCGGCGGGAACCGCGCAGGGTCCGACGAACCCGAAGACTCCGAAGAGGGACAGCCATGACGACGACGGACCCCTACCGCCTCGACGGCCTCGCGGGGAACACGGACCCCGCGCGGCCGGACACCCCCCGGGAAGGCGTCACCTGGGACGGCTTCGCGCGTACGGCCCTGTGGCTGGTGCTGGTCATCAGCACCGTCGGCAACATGGTGGCCTCGTACAGCACCGCCTCCACCCAGGTCCACCTGGTGTGCGGCGCGGTCACCGGGCTCAGCGCGTCGGTGCTCGTCGTCCGTCACCTGCGGGGCCGGCGATGAGCGGGGTCCTCGCGGGAGCCGGCCACCCGATGGCGGCACCGCCCGCGCCGGCCATCGAGCTGGCGAACGTCAGCAAGACGTACCCGGGAGGCGTCCGCGCCCTCGACGACGTGTCGCTGAGCGTCGAGCACGGCACGTTCCTCGCCGTCATGGGGCCCTCGGGCTCGGGCAAGAGCACGCTGATGCACTGCGCCGCCGGCCTCGACTCCCCCACCTCGGGAAGCATCCGCGTCGGCGAGCGCGAGATCAGCGGACTGAACGAGACCCGCCGCACCGAACTGCGCCGCGAGCACATCGGTTTCGTGTTCCAGTCCTACAACCTGGTCCCCGCCCTCAGCGTCGCCGACAACATCACGCTGCCGCTGCGGCTGGCGGGGCGCGCCCCGGACCGGGAGTGGGTGCGGACGCTGGTCGAGCGGGTCGGTCTCGCCGACCGGATGTCGCACCGGCCCGCCGAGCTCTCCGGCGGCCAGCAGCAACGGGCCGCGATCGTACGGGCCCTGGTGGCGAAGCCCGCCGTGGTGTTCGCCGACGAGCCGACCGGCGCCCTCGATCTGCGCAGCGCCCACGAGGTGCTGGGCCTGCTGCGCGAACTGGTCGACGAGCTGCGCCAGACGGTGGTGATGGTCACCCACGACCCGGCCGCCGCCGCCCAGGCCCACCACGCGGTGGTGATGGCCGACGGCCGGGTGGTCGAGCGCCTGTACCGGCCCACCGCCCCCGAACTGGCCGACCGTCTCGTCAAGCTGGGAGAGGTCTAGAACCATGCTGCATCTCGCGGTCCGTATGGCAGGACACCGCATCACCGCCCTGCTGGCGGTGGCGTGCGCGGTGCTCGGCGGAGCGGCACTGATCACCGGCACGGGGGTACTGGCCGAGTCCGGCCTCCGCTCCCAGCTGCCGGCGGGCCGGCTCGCCGGAGCCGATGTCGTGGTCTCCAGCGACCAGAGCTTCCGTCCGGCCGGGGACCTGCCGATCGCCCTCCCGGAGCGTGGCACGGTCCCGGCCGCGCTGGTGGACCGGCTCGCCGCACTGCCCGGCGTCACCGCCGCGGTCGGCGATGTCGGCTTCCCGGCCGCCGTGCTCGACACCGACGGCCGCGTCGTCCCCGTCGAGGAGCCGCAGGCGGCCGGGCACGGCTGGTCGTCGACGAAGCTGCTCACGGACCCGAAGGTCAGCGGTGCCGCACCGGCCGGCGCCGCCGAGGTGGCGCTCGACAGCGCGACGGCCGAGGCCGCGGGTGTGCGGGCCGGCGACCGGGTCGAGGTCGTCGCGGCCGGCCGGTCCGCCGCCACGTACCGCGTCACGGCGGTGGTCGACGCCCCGGGCGCGGGCATCCTCTTCGCCGACCGGACGGCCGCACGACTGTCCGGCCGGGGCGGCGGCGAAGGAAACGACGGCAGCGGCAGCAGCGAAGGAACCGGTGGCGCCACCACGGGCGGGCGCACCGGAACCGTGGACCTGGTCGGTCTGCGCACCGAGCCCGGCGCCGAGGAGTCGGTGGCCGCCGCGGCCCGCGAGACGATCGAGGACGCCGGCAAGGCCGCTTCCGGCGGAGCGGGCGCCGACGTGATCGTCTCCACCGGCTCCGGCCGCGGTGACATCGCCTCCCCGGGCGCGGGCGCGGCCCGTTCGCTGCTGATCCTGCTCGCCGGTTCGCTCTCCGGGATCATCATGATGGTCATCGGATTCGTGATGGCGAGCGCCCTCGCCGTGTCGATCGGCGGCCAGCGCCGCGACCTCGCCCTGATGCGGGCCGTCGGCGCGACTCCCCGGCAGATCAGACGACTCGCGGCCGCGCAGGCCTCGATCATCGCCGCCGTGGCGGTCGTGCCCGGCGTGGGCCTCGGCTATCTGCTGGCCGGTCAGTTCCGGCGGATGCTCGTCGACCGCGAGGTGATCCCCGCAGGGCTGCCGCTCACCTACAGCCCCCTGCCCGCGCTCGCCACCGTCCTCCTGCTCGGGCTCGCCGTCCAGGTGTCCGCCCGGAGCGCCGCGTGGCGCACCTCGCGGCTGCCGGCCACCGAGGCGGTCGCCGAGTCGCGCAGCGAACCCCGTACCCCGTCGAAGATCCGGATCCGCGCCGGTCTGCTGCTGATCGTCGCCGCCATGACCCTCTCGGCGGTGCCGCTGCTCAGCCGGACGGTCCTCGGCGCGGCGGCCACCTCCATGGCCGGGATCATCGGCGCGATCGGCCTGGCGCTGGCGGGACCGGCCCTGGTCCGGGGCATCGGTGACACGGCGGCCCGGCGGCTGCGGCCCGGGGTGTCGGCCCCGACCTGGCTCGCCGTGGCGAACATCCGCGGGTACGCCCTGCGGCTCTCGGGGGTCGTCAGCGCCCTCGCCATGGCGGTGGTGTTCGTGCTGACCTACACGCTGGCCCAGACGACCGTCATGAGCGCCACCGCGCAGGACAACCGCACCGGCACCCTCGCCCAGCGGAGCCTGAGCGCACCGGGGCTCGGCGGGGTGCCCGCCGGCGTCCTGGCCGACGTAACGAGGACCGACGGCGTACGGGCGGCGGCCCCGGTCAGCGACACCACAGTCGTGTGGGAGTACGAGATGTTCGGCGAACCGGAGGTCGAGGCCGCCTCCGCGATGATCCTGACCCCGGCCGCGCCCGACGTCCTGGACCTCGGCGTACGGGACGGCAGCCTGGCCCGCCTCACCGGTGACACGGTCGCCGTCGACAGCGAGGTCGCCCGCTCCCGCGACGCCGGCGTCGGCAAGCGGATCGACCTGGTCCTCGGGGACGGCAGCCGGGTCAGTCCCGAGGTCGTCGCCGTCTACGACCGCGGCCTCGGCTTCGGCCCGGTCGCCGTCTCCCACGACCTCGCCGAGGGGCACACCACCGCCGGCCTCGACCAGAGGGTCCTCGTACGCACCGACGGCACCGACGCCGCGCTGCGCGAGCTCACCGAACTGGCCGCGTCCCGCCCCGGTCTGGTCCTTGAGCCCACCGACACCGGATCGGGCGACAGCCTGAGCGACGCGCCGGCGACGGTCTGGATCAACCTCGCCACCATCGTCGTACTCCTCGGCTACCTCCTCCTGTCCATCGCCAACAAGCTGGTCGCCACGACCGCCCAGCGGCGCAACGAGATCGCCACGCTCCGCCTCAACGGCACCACCCCGCGCCAGATCCTCGCGATGATGCGCCGCGAGGCAGCGGTGATCGGGGTCGCCGCGGTCGCCACCGGTGTGCTGCTGTCCGTGGTCCCGCTCGTGCTGCTCGGCGTCGGGTTCCTGGACCGGCCGTGGCCCGCGGGCCCGGTGTGGCTGCTGCCGGCGGTCGCGCTGACCGTGATCTGCACGGCCTTCGTCACGGTCGAACTCCCCACCCGGCAGGCCCTGCGCACGGCCCCGGCCCACGCGCTGTCCGCCCGCGAGTAGCCGGCGCGGAACGCCGAGGGGGGTCTCGCCGGGACAGGGCGGGGCCCCTCAACGCCGCTTGCGCAGTTCCCCCTTCACGACCTTCCCGCTCGCGTTCCGCGGCAGCTCGCCGACGAACTCCACCGTCCTCGGCACCTTGTAGTTGGCCATCTCGCGGCGCGCCCAGGCGATCAGGTCGTCGCCGGTGAGTGCCACGTCCGGCCGCCGCACGACGTACGCCTTGCCGACCTCGCCGAGCCGGGCGTCCGGGACTCCGATCACGGCCACGTCCGCGACGTCCGGGTGCAGGCCCAGGAGCTGCTCCACCTCCGCCGGGTACGCGTTGAAGCCGCCGACGATGAACATGTCCTTGATGCGGTCGGTGATCCGGAGGTTGCCCGCCTCGTCCAGGACGCCGATGTCGCCCGTGCGGAGCCAGCCGTCCGGGGTCATCGCCTCCGCGGTGGCCCGGTCGTCCTCGTAGTAGCCGCGCATGACGTTGAAGCCGCGGACGAGGACCTCGCCCGGGGTGCCCGGGGCGACCGTCCGGCCCCCGGCGGCCACCACCTTCACCTCCGTGCCGGGGATCGCGCGGCCGGACGTGGACGCGATCACGTCCGGCTCGTCGCCGCGGCGGCACATCGTGACGATCCCGCTCGCCTCGGAGAGCCCGTAGGCGGTGAGGACCGTGCCCACGCCCAGCTCCGCCCGCAACCGCTCCACCAGCAGCAGCGGTACGACCGCCGCACCCGTCACCACCAGGCGCAGGGCCGAGAGGTCGTACGCGTCACGGTTCGGGTGGTCCAGGAGGGACTGGTGGAGGGTGGGCGGGCCGGGGAGCACCGAGATGCGTTCCGAGGCGATGTTCGCCAGGACCGTGTCCACGTCGAACACCGGCTGCGGGATCATCGTCGCGCCCCGCATCAGACAGGCGATCACGCCCGCCTTGTAGCCGAAGGTGTGGAAGAAGGGGTTCACGATCAGATAGCGGTCGCCCTCGCGCAGACCGGCCAGTTCGCACCAGACGTCGTACGCCCGCAGGGTCTGCGCGTGGGTGATCACGGCGCCCTTGGGGCGGCCGGTGGTGCCGGAGGTGAAGATGATGTCCGAGGGGGCCGACGGGTCGAGCGCCGAGGCCCGTGCCTCGTCCTCCCCCACCCCGTCGCCGCTCGCCAGGAAGTCCTTCCAGGTACGGAACTCTGCGGGGGCGTCGTCGGACAGGACGACCACCTGTTCCAGATGCGGGAGCCCCGGCAGCGGGCCCGCGCCACGGCCCGCGTCGCCCGGCTCCTCGGACTCGGCGCAGGCCCGTCGCAGGGAGGCCACGTACGAGGTCCCCAGGAACGTGCCCGTCACGAACAGCAGTTTCGTCCGGCTGCGGGCCAGTACGTAGGCGGCTTCCGTGCCCTTGAAGCGGGTGTTCAGCGGGACGAGGACCGCGCCCGCCGACACCGCGCCGAGGGCGGACACCATCCAGTCCAGGGTGTTGGGCGCCCAGATGGCCACCCGGTCGCCGGGCGCCACACCGTTCGCGACGCAGGCCGCCGCCGCGCGTTCCACCCGGGCGCCCAGCTGCGCGTACGTGATGCGGGTACGGCCCTCGACGACCGCCTCCACGTCCGCGTACCGCTCGGCCGCCGCCCGTACGAGTCCCGGGATCGTCCCCCACTCCACGTCACCGCGCACAGCGGGCCTCCCCTCCACCGCACGGTCGGCTGCCCGGCCGACCGCTAGCTGACTACCCGTCAGATTAGCTGTAGCCTGACGCCCTGTCAGCATTCGTGGACCGGGGTGGAGGTGCGTCCATGGCACGGACAGGGGCAGGCGCGAGGGTGGGCTCGGGGACGGCGGGACTCAAGGACGCGACCGCTGTCGTCGGCATCGGACAGACACCCTTCGCCAGGCAACTCCCGGAAAGCGAGAAGACCTTGGCGTGCCGGGCGATCCTCGCCGCCCTCGACGACGCGGGCATCTCACCGGCCGAGGTCGACGCGCTGGCCTCCTACACCATGGAGGAGACCGACGAGGTCGAGGTCGCCAAGGCCGTCGGCTTCGGTGACCTCAGCTTCTTCAGCAAGGTCGGCTTCGGGGGCGGCGGTTCGTGCGCCACCGTCGCGCATCTGGCGTCCGCGGTGGCCACCGGCCAGGCGACGGTCGGCGTCGCCTGGCGCTCCCGCAAACGCGGCAGCGGACCCCGCCCGTGGAAGAACACCACCGTCCAACTCCCCACGCCCGCCCAGTGGACCCGCCCCTTCGGCCTCCTGCGCCCCGCCGACGAGATAGCCATGCTCACCCGCCGCTATCTGCACGAGTACGGGGCCAGACGCGACCACCTCTTCAACGTCGCCCTCGCCTGCCGCAACCGGGCCAACCAGAACCCCGCCGCGATGATGTACGAACGCCCGCTGACCCGGGACATGTATATGACCTCCCGCTGGATCAGCGAGCCGCTCTGCCTCTTCGACAACTGCCTGGAGACGGACGGGGCGTTGGCCTGCGTGGTCGTCTCCGCGGAACGCGCCCGCGACTGCCGCCGCCGGCCCGTGTACGTGCACTCGGCCGCCCAGGGCCTGCCCGCCCAGCACCACGGAATGGTCAACTACTGGAACGACGACCCGCTGACAGGACCCGCCTGGACGGCCGCCCGGCACCTGTGGAAACACGCCGACTTCACCCCGGAGGACGTGGACGTCGCCCAGATCTACGACGCGTTCACCCCCCTCATCCCGCTCTCCCTGGAGGGCTACGGCTTCTGCGGCCGGGGCGAGGGCGGCGCGTTCACCGAAGGGGGCGCCCTGGAGATCGGCGGACGGCTGCCGCTGAACACGAGCGGCGGCGGACTCTCGGAGGCGTACGTCCATGGCTTCAACCTCATCAACGAGGGCGTGAAGCAGCTCAGGGGAACCAGCACGGCGCAGGTGCCGGGCGCGGCGACCTGCCTGGTCACGGCGGGCGAGGGGGTCCCGACCTCGGCCCTGCTCCTGAGGAACTGAACCGAACCCCGAAGCCTCTCAGGCATCCGAGGAGCCCACATGCTCACACCTGTCGTGGACGACGACGGCGCCCCCTTCTGGGAGTACACCGCCCGGGGCGAACTGCGCGTCCAGGCCTGCGCCGAGCCCGCCTGCGCGGAACTGCGCTTCCCGCCCCGGCCCTGCTGCCCGCACTGCCACTCCTTCGACAGCGAGTGGCGCAGGATGAGCGGCAGAGGGCGGATCTGGTCGTACGTGATCCCGCACCCGCCGCTCCTGCCCGACTACGCGGCGCAGGCCCCGTACAACGTGATCGTCGTCGAGCTGGCGGAGGCGCCGCGCATCCGGCTCGTGGGGAACCTCGTCAGCGGCCCGGACGCGCCGCTCGACTCGGTCGCGGCGGAACGGATCCGGATCGGCGCACGGGTGCAGGTGGCCTTCCCGCGGCACTCCGACGGGGACGGGCCGCGGCTGCCGCGCTGGACGCTGGAGCGGCCGTGACCTCCCTGCGCACCACCACCGACAAGGACACGGGCGTCGCGGTGGTCACGCTGGACCGCCCGGCACGCCTGAACGCCATCGACCTCGCCATGGTCGCCGAACTGAGCGCGCTCTGGGCGGAGTTCAGGTTCGACGACTCCGTACGGGTGGTGGTCCTGACCGGGGCGGGCGACCGGGCCTTCTCCACGGGCCTCGACCGGGACGCCGAGATTCCGCAGCCGGGGTCGCCGTACATGCTGGACGATCCGCTCGTCGCGATCGGCCCGAAGGCGGCGGGGCTGTGGAAGCCGGTGATCGCCGCCGTGAACGGGATGGCATGTGGCGGGGCGTTCTACCTGCTCGGCGAGGCGGACTTCGTGATCGCGGACGAGACGGCCACGTTCTTCGATCCGCACACGACGTACGGCATGGTCAGCGCGTACGAGTCCGTCCTGCTGGCCCAGCGGGCGCCGTTCGGGGAGGTGGCCCGCATGGCCCTGATGGGCACGGCCGAACGGATGTCCGCGCGGCGGGCGTACGAGGTGGGGCTGGTGTCGGAGGTGACGGCGCGGGGGGAGTCGGTGGGGGCGGCGGTCCGCTGCGCGGAAACCATCGCCTCGTATCCCCCCGCGGCGGTGCAGGGCACGGTCCGCGCGCTCTGGTCTGCGCAGGAGGCGACGCGGACAGCGGCCCTGTCCCAGGCCCCCCACCTGATCACCCTGGGCAACCAGCCCCCCGACACCCAGACCCACCTGTTCACCACCCGCCCCCCAAACTTCAGAACCCGCTGAACCCGGGAGGGGTACGGGTTGCGCAGTTCCCCGCGCCCCTGAAAAGCGGGGCTGCGCCCCGGCTTTTCGTCTTTCAGGGGCGCGGGGAACTGCGCGAACGCTCGCACCGAGCGCGCGCCCCGCATACCAGCAGCCCCCACCCCAACACCCCCCAAGGGGCGCGGGGAACGGCGCAACCCGTCCGGAGCCCAGGAAACGCCGTTCAGGAACGCGCCGTCCCCGTGCCCTTTTCCGCGTCGAGCGCGTACACGCACCGGTCCTTGCTGCACGCGTACACCACCCCGTCCTTGACGACAGGAGACCCCGTGATCTCCCCACCGGTCGCCAGCTTCCACCGCAGCCGCCCGTCGTCCGCCTTCAGCGTGTACAACAGGTGGTCCGTCGAGCCGAAGTGGATGCGGCCGTCGGCGACAGCCGGCGCCCCCACCAGATCCCCGCCCGCCTGGAAGCGCCACTTCGGCGTACCGGTGACCGCGTCCAGCGTGTAGAGCCCCTTGCCGCTGCCCACATGGACATGCCCCGCCGAGACGAGCACCGGGTCGATCGAGGACCGCGCCTCGGTCGCGATGCGCCAGCGGTCACGCCCGTCGGTGGCGTCGAGCGCGTACACCGTTCCGAGGTAGTCGGCGAGGTACACCCCGCCCCCCGTGACGGCCGGCCCCGGCGCGAACGTCGGCGCGCTCAGGAAGACCGCCGGCGCCTCGAAGTGCCACCGCACATGCCCGCCGGCGACATCGATGGCGAGGACGCGCGTCCCGGCCGACACGTACACGTACCCGTCGTCCGCCTGGGTGATCCGCACGGGCACACCGCCGCAGGAGGCCGCGTCGCCGATGGGGTACGACCAGCGCTCCTCCCCCGTACGGGCCTCCAGCGCGCGCAGCCGGGCGTCCTTCCAGACGTAGACCGTGCCGTCGTGGACGGCGGGACCCGCCTCCGGCGACTCGAAGTCGGTCTGGGCGCCGGTGATCTCCCAGAGCTTCTGCCCGTTGGCGGCCTCCCAGGCCTGTACGCCACCGCCGCGCGTGCCGGTGACGACCGTGCCGCGGTCGGCCTTGAGCGAGTACACCCACGCGTCGGTCGGCAGCCGCCACAGGTCGGTGCCCTCGCGGGCGTCCAGGGCGAAGAGCGTGGGCCCGTCGGAGGCGTGGACGCGGCCGTCGGCGACCGCCATCGACCAGGCGACGTCCCGCGTCTTGAAGCGGCGCCGGCCGGTGGCCACGTCCAGGGCGTGCACCTCGAAGGAGGTGACGTAGACGAGGTCCCCGGCGACGGCGGGCGTCCCCCACACGTCGTTCGACATCCGGAAGCGCCACGGCCGCCAGGAGGCGGACCCGTCGGGCCCGGCGGGCGCAGGAACGGCCGCGACGGGCTCGGCGCCGTTCACACCGGGGCGCGACCGGGACCAGGCCGCCGCGAGTCCGGCCTCCG
>NZ_BMVY01000052.1 GCF_014650955.1 Streptomyces tauricus | reverse complement strand
GCGATGAGCGAGCCGAACAGGTACAGCCAGTAGGCGAACATGTTCAGCCGCGGGAACGCCACGTCCGGCGCACCGATCTGCAGCGGCATGATCCAGTTGGCAAACCCCGCGAACAGCGGCGTCGCGAACATCAGCAGCATGATCGTGCCGTGCATCGTGAACGCCTGGTTGAACTGCTCGTTCGACATGATCTGCGTGCCGGGACGAGCCAGTTCGGCGCGCATCAGCAGCGCCATGACGCCGCCGACGCAGAAGAACGCGAACGACGTGACCAGGTACAACGTGCCGATCGTCTTGTGGTCCGTGGTGGTCAGCCAACGGACGGCGGCGAGTCCGGGACGGCGGCCCGGGCGTGGGGGCGCGAGCGCCGGCGTGACAGTGTTGCTCTCCATGTCCCGCCTGTGTCCGCCGCCCCTTCCGACGTCACACGTGTGCGGAGCGACAAGGATCACCGAAACAGGTGTGACGATCGAGGACCTGCCGGACACGTACGGGACATGAGCAACGACGAGATCTTCGCCGCTGCCTATCGCGAGCACTACTGGGCGGTCAGCCGCTATGTTGCGCGGCGACTGGACGGCCGGACGAGCGAAGTCGAGGAAGTGGTGGCGGAGGTCTTCACCGTCGCCTGGCGCCGCCGGTCCGACCTGCCCGCGTCCCCTCTGCCCTGGCTGTACGGCGTGGCACGCAACTGCCTCTCCAACGCGGTACGCGGCTACGGGCGCCGCCGACGGCTGATGGACAGGCTCGGCAACGACGAGACCGCGCACGGCAGGCAGATCGTGGACAGCCCGGACTCCGAACGGCCCGCAGAGTGGGTGCACGACGCGCTGGCCCGCCTCTCGCCGGCCGACCAGGAGGTGCTGCGGCTCACCGCCTGGGAGGAACTGGGGGTCGAGGAGGTCGCCGTGGCCCTCGGCTGCGGCAGCCGAGCGGCGGCGATGCGACTGCACCGGGCCCGCCGCCGCCTCAGAGCCGAGATCGACCGCATGCGGATCGCGACGGCCCCGGGCGCCGGGACCGGCGGCACCGACTCGGACTCCGACTCCGGCACCGACCCTTCGAAGGAGCAGTTCCATGGCTGATGAACTCGAACTGCTGCGCCGCGCCAACCCGGTCCCCGGCGACGACGCCCGCTTCGGTGAAGGCCCGCTGGGGCACGAGGCGGAGAGCCGGCTCCACCACCTCATGGCAGGCACAGGCACAGGTGCAGGCGCAGGCACGGGCACGGGCGGTGAGCGCCGGCCGGGGCGGGGCTGTATCCGCCTCGCATGGGCGCTCGCGGCGACCGTGGTGGTCGCCGTGACCGCCACCGCGCTCCTCCTCGCGGGCCCGAGCACCACCCCGGCCGTGGCCGCGCCCCGCCCCCTGGTGGTCAGGGCCGACTCCACCCCCGTACCCCTCGACGCGCTGGTGGAGCGGGCCGAACGGGACGCGGCGGACGGTTCGGGCGGGCTGCGCAAGGGCACGCATGTGCAGTCGTGGAGCGTGGGCATGTCGGAGGACAAGCCTCCGGTCACGTTGCCCGTGGAACGCGTCGTGCGCTGGAACGCCGACGACAGCCACACGGAGCTGGTCGTCGCGACCGATCCGCGCCACCCCGGCCGGCGGGTCCTCACCGACGCGGACGACGGCCGCCCGCGCCTCGTCGACGACGGGCACGTCATCAGCGAGCAGACCTTCCCGCCGAGCTGGAGCGACGCCCCGCCCCAGTCGCCGCCCCCGCACGACGCCACACGGCTGCGCGCCTACCTGCGGGAGGCACAGCACCTCGACGCCCCGCCGACCACGAGCGAACTGCTGGACGCCACAGCGGTGCTGCTCGACACGTGGACCCTCGGCGCCCGCGAGAACGCCGCGCTCGCCCGGCTGCTCGCGGACGCGAAGGGGCTGAGGTCGGTCGGCCAGGTGACCGACCGCCTCGGCCGGCTCGGCCAGGCGTACGTGTACGACGGAGCCGGTTACCGCCGGATGCTGATCATGGATCCTGCCACCGGTGCCGTCCTGGGCCTGGAGGCCACCGCCGCCGTCGACGAGCCCGAGTACGGCGTCGAGGCGGGCGACGTCATGGACTACAGCGCGTGGATCCGCTGACGCCCGACCCCATTACCGCCCCGCCCCTGATCACGCGCCGGTCTGCCGGACCGCCGCCTCGACGGTCTGGGACAGCAGCGTGGCGATCGTCATCGGACCGACCCCACCGGGCACGGGAGTGATCAGCGAGGCCCGCTCACGGGCGCTGTCGAAGTCGACGTCGCCGACGTTCCCGGCGTTGTAACCGGCGTCGACGACGACCGCGCCCGGCTTGATGTCCTCGCCGCGGATCAGCCGGGGCCGGCCCACCGCGGCCACCACGATGTCCGCCTCCCGCACGACCGACGACAGGTCGGCGGCCGGGGTACGCGAGTGGCAGTACGTCACCGTGGCGTCGCGGCCGAGCAGCAGCATGCCCACCGGCTTGCCG
The DNA here is from genome assembly GCF_014650955.1 of Streptomyces tauricus. Lineage (GTDB taxonomy): Bacteria > Actinomycetota > Actinomycetes > Streptomycetales > Streptomycetaceae > Streptomyces > Streptomyces tauricus. The sequence continues at coordinate 32,135 of NZ_BMVY01000052.1, read as the reverse complement.
AGGATGGCGCTGCGGCCCACCACGACGGCCCGCTTACCGGCCGGGTCGACGTCGTACTCGTCCAGGAGCCGGATGATGCCGCCCGGGGTGCACGAGGAGAAGCCGGGCAGTCCGAAGCTCATCGCGGAGAAGGACGCCAGGGTCACCCCGTCGACGTCCTTCTCCGGAGCGATGGCCTCGAAAGCGGCCCGCTCGTCGATGTGGTGACCCATCGGGTGCTGGAGGAGGATGCCGTGCACGGCGGGGTCGGCGGACAGTTCGGTGAGCGTGCCGATCAACTCGGCCGTCGTGGTCGCGGCGGGCAACGGCACGTGCCGCGACGCGATCCCCGCCTTGCGGGAACGGTTCTGCTTCATACGCACGTATGTGACGGAAGCCGGGTCCTCGCCCACCAGCACGGTGGCGAGACAGGGCGTCACCCCCGTACGTCCGGTGAGGTCGGCCGCCCGCTTCGCCGTCTTGTCGACGATCCGCCGGGCGAGACCGGTGCCGTCCATGAGTGTGGCCTGGGACATGTGCTGCTCCTGAGCGTCGTGGAGGATGCCCAGGCGCGCGGCTCAGACGATTGCGTCGGGCCGCTCCCCGGTGGTGGTCCACCTCAGCGCCAGTCACGGCCTGCCGTCATTTTACGCCCCGCGGCAGGCTCCGCCAGGGTGCGGGGTGCGGGGTGCGGGGTACCGGGGTGGCAGGTGCCTGTTCGGGTGCGGGCCGGTGGGGGCTGGTCGCGCAGTTCCCCGCGCCCCTTACGGGGTGTTCGTCAGGAACGCCGTCGCCTGGGCCTCCACGCGGACCGCTCCGATCGCTCCCGCCCAGCGTGCTACCTCCGTGGCGAGAGCCGTGGCTGCCGGTTCGTCGCCCGTGGCGCGGGCCAGGACGGCCAGGAGCAGCTGTTGGGAGAGGGTGCCGGGGACGTTCCCCGCACGGGCGCCGAGCGAGGTCGCCCGGGTCCAGCGTTCCCGCGCCCGCTCGTGGTCGAGGTTGTCGTGGTCGTGGTCGCCGAGATGGCGCAGCGCCTCACGGGCCAGCAGGTCGTCGGCCGATTCCCCGGCTTCAAGGGCGAGTTCGTAGTGCGCGGGCGCCTCGTCCCGTTCGGCGAACAGGTTGTCGACGATCAGCCCGAGGTACATCCGCGCCCAGCCCCGGCGTACCTCGTCGGCCGCCCGTTCGCACAACTCCTCGGCCCGCCGCCGCAGTTCGGCCAGCTCGGCGGGGTCCTTGCCCGCCGGACCGAACCGGAACCTGCCGTCGCCGAGCAGCAGACGGAAGTACGCGTACCGCAGCCGTACGAAGTCCAGGTCCCAGCGTCCGACCGGCTCGCCGAGTCCGTCGATCGCCGTGTCCGCGGCGGCGATCCGGGCGTCCGCGGTGTCCGTACCGCCGAACCAGTCGCGCTCCAGGGCGATCTGCGCCCCGGCGAGTGCGAGAGCCGCCCGGTCGCGCGGCTCGGTGGTGACGGTGGCGTCGAGGAGGCATAACGCGCGCTGCCACCGTCCGGCCCTGGCCAGTTCACGTGCCGCGGCGGTGACCTCGTCCACCGGGAGGGCGGCGTGCGGCCTGCTCGTCTGTGTCATGGCGAGGAAGGTAGTAATCAGAAAAACCATCCACAAGGAAACTATTGCGCGACTTCAGGACATCGGGCCACGGCCGTCCCGGGAGGCGGCGGATGGATCACCGGCGAGGGCGCGCTGCCCGCAGTGCCGACCGGAGGAGGGCGGCGGACACGCGCCGGCCCGCCCCATGGCGCACCCCGCCGGCCGGCCTGGGCCGCGTCGGCCGAACCGGGGTCAGCCGGGCCGAGAAGGTCCAGGTCAGACGGGAGGTGATCCGGACCCTCGGCGTCACTCCTCGGCGTCCCAGGCCTGCAGAACCGTCTGGTCGACGATCTTGCCGTCACGCAGGGACATCATCGAGTTGGCGAGCACCCGGACGCCGTCGGGGTACTGACATGACTCCTGGAAGGCGACGTGATCTCCCTGTACCACGCACTGATCCAGCTTGTGCGTCATGTCGCGGCTGTAGACGTCGGCGAGCATCATGGCGATCTGCTCGCGGCCGTGCATGACCATCGGGTGGCTCGGCTGGGTGTTGCGGTCGACGACGCGCAGTTCCGCGTCGTCCGCGTACAGCGACAGCAGTGCCGTCGCGTCCTGGCCCTCGATGCCCCGGCGCAGTGCTTCGGTGTCGAAGCCGGGGCCTGTCTCGGTGTCCATGACGGACCTCCTTGTGGACCACTGGCGAAGCCGCGGCCCGCGGTGCGGAGCGGGCCGCGGAATGCCTCTCCTTCGAGACTCCTCCCGCGCGGGAGCCTCGGCAAGCGCAGCCGTAACGATGCGCCTGTCGGGTGAGGGGCCGGGCGGGGCCGTGTCCGCGGGCAGCTTGTCACCGTTGCTGAAAGCATGATCTCAACACGACGTATTGTCGCCGCCGTTGGCCTCGCCATCAGCGTCACGGGTCTCGCGGTACCGTCCGCGGGCGCCGCCACGGTCCCCGAGACGGGAAAGCTGGACCCGATCGCGGAGCTCGACCAGATCGCCGTGAGCGACCTCCCCGTCGAGCACAGGAACAAGATTCCGAAGATCTCCGACGGCATCCAGTCCCTCAACCAGCTGAACGGCCTCTACCAGCTGGAGCAGCTGCACCAGGTGACCGACCTCGCCGCCCCCGTCACCGGACTGCTCCCCGCCATCGAGTACTGAGCCGTCGCGTCCTCAGCCGCCGGGCACCGGGCCTTCGGGCGCCGGCCCCTCGCCGTGTGCCGCGCGGTCCAGCCGTGTGCCTCGCAGAGAGGCCCGGTGATGATCCGGTGGTCATCGGCGCGGCCCGGATGCGCGTGCGGGCGGTCCGGGTGAGGCTGAGGGCATGTCGGAACACCCCGCAGTACTCGTGCATCCGCCGCGCGGCGACGGCGGCCGGCGCGTGACGGTCCACGGAGAGCCGATCGGCACCGCCATGAACCTCCCTGACATCGTCGAGTTCCTGCGCCGCGCCGGGCTGGAGTTCGACGAGAACGAGGTCGCTGTTTCACCGCTCATCGAGTGGCGCGGCGGCGGCTCCTCGTACTGGGGGCCGGAGCCAGGACACCACTGACGTGAGCACGGGCCTCCGCACGCGTGCGTGCGGGGGCCCGTGTCCGTCCGGAGGAGTACTCCGCCCCGGTTGTGCCCCTGAGCGTGCCGCGGGGCGGCGGTCGTCAGCAGATGCTCTGTGTGCTGTTGACCAGCGTGTTGTTGCGGAACGTCGTGTTGGTGCCGCAGGGACTCTCCCTGATCACGGAGTTCGTCACCGTCAGGTTCTGGACGATGATGTCCGAGTTGTTGGGGAACTCCGAGCGCGCGGCCAGCCGGATCTCCCCGCCACCCGAGACGCTCCCGCTCTGCGCGGCGAGGTTCACGTTGTAGCAGTTCTCGATCAGGATCGCGTTGTTGCCGGTGTTGGAGATCGTGACCCGGTCGATGGTCGCGCCGCCGCTCTCCGAGACACAGAAGACACCCCGGCCGCCACCGCGCGCGACGACCTCGCCGACCCGCACGTTGGTCGCGTAACTGCTGCCGATCCGGCCGTTGCGGTTGGCCATCCGGAAGGCCGCGTAGCCGGTGCCGGTACCCGCGCCGTCCGCGTCCACCTTCGTGACGGTGGCGTTGACCGTCTGGTTCAGGAGCAGGCCCGACTCGCCCACGCTGCGTGCCGTGACCGTGCCGATGGTGATGCCGTCGACCCCGTACGTCTCCACGGCGTGGCTGCTCGCCCCGGACACGTACACGTTGTCGATACGGACGTTGCGGGTCCACTGGGTGGTGTCGCCGCGGTTGTCGATGCGGACGCCGAGACCGGACGACAGGCGCATGTCGATCTGGCCGAGGATCACATTGGTGACGTTGCGCATGAAGATGCCGTAGAGCGGGGCTCCGGTGACGTTGAGGTGCTGAACCTCGATGTCCCGTACGCCGCGTGCGTAGACCGGGGCCTGGTCGCCGGTGCCCGAACCGGTCACGTTGATGGTGCCGCACACGTCGAGCACGGTGTAGCTGGGCAGGGAGACCCTGGAGCCGGCACTCATGGTGCCCGAGCCGCGGACGACGACCCGTTCCTTCGAGGTACGCCCCGCCGTGAGGCTGCTGACGGCCGCCTGCATCGCGGCCCGCATGTCGGTGCCGGTGTAGACGACACCGCTGCCGCGCCGGGCGGTCCAGGTGCTGCCGCTGAGCGTGGCCTCGGCCTGGTACGAGCCCTCTCCGCACGCTGCCGCCGCCTGTCGCGGGACAGCGTCCGCGGGGGCGGCACCGGCGGGGGCGGTGAGCACGGCCGCCGCCGTGACGAGGGCCGTGACGCACGCGGCGACGACCCCCGTCCTTCTGAGGCGGGGCCTTGAGGACGGGGTCGGGCGAGTGACGTGAGGTGCGGCTCTGCGTCCCATCTCGTCTTCTCCTGTGTGGGGATGGTGAAGGTCGATAGCAAGCGGTTTCTACGTGGGGGTGCGGTGAGTGTGGCAAGGGCTTTCTGGGGCGTCAAGGGGCTGGTGTGGCACAGAAATCGCTCACATCTCGCGGCGTACCAGGAAAGCGAGAAGGGCCCGCAGGTCGTCGGTGGTGCGGGCTGCCGCGGGCAGGCCGGCGAGGCAGGCGTCGACGACGGCGAGGTGCCGGCGGGCCTCCGCCAATGCGGCCCCGCGCCCGCCGGCGGCCTCGATCAGGGCGGCGGCGAGACGGGCGTCCGCCGCGCCGAGGGGGTCGGCGGAGTCCAGGAGGCGGGCGAGCGGCCGGGCCGCCGGGGTGCCGAGGGCGGCCAGGACCGGGAACGTCTTCTTGCCCCGCAGCAGGTCCGCGTGGACCGGCTTGCCCGTCACGGCGGGATCGCCCCAGATGCCCAGGACGTCGTCGACCACCTGGAAGGCCACGCCCAGATGACGGCCCGCGCGGTCGAGCGCGGCGACCGTCTCGCGAGGTGCGCCGGCGAGCACGGCGGCGAGGGAGGTCGCGCAGCCCAGCAGCGCGCCGGTCTTGTGTTCGGCCATCGCGCGGTACTCGTCGGGGCCGACCGCCTCCGGGCCCGTCCAGGGGCGGTTCTCGAAGAGCAGGTCGTCGGCCTGGCCGCGTACGAGGTCGTTGAGCGCGGTGGACAGGTGGCGAACGGCTGACGGGATGTCGGTACGGGGCGTGCCGGGCGTGCCGGGCGTGCCGGGTGTGGTGGCGAGGGTCTCCACGGCCAGGGCGAACAGCGCGTCGCCCGCGAGGACGGCGGGGCCCGTGCCGTACGCCTTCCAGACCGTGGGGCGCCCGCGCCGGGTCGGGTCGCCGTCCATGATGTCGTCGTGGAGCAGCGAGAAGGTGTGCACGAGTTCCACGGCGACGGCCGCGGTCACTCCGGCGCTCCGTGGGGTACCGGCCGCCTCCGCGCCCAGGACGGCGAGGGCCTGCCGCAGGCCTTTACCACCCGCGGGCGTGGACACGGGCGCCCCGCCCGGCTCGCACCAGCCGAGGGAGTAGGCGGCCATCTCACCCACCCAGGGATGCAGCCGCGCGACCGCTTCGGCCAGCGCGGGCCGCACGAGGGTCCGGCAGCGCTCCAGCAGGCGGGACGCGCGCTCGCCCGCGGCGGGCGGGGAGGGAGACAGCGCGGCAGGCATCGTGCTCATCGCCGACTCCCCGCGTCGTCGGCCTGGCCGGCCGGGAGAGCGGCGGCGACGGCGGGCGGGTTACTCGCGCCCGCACCGGGGCCGGGGGCGGAGGACTCGACGGGGTGCGGGCTGGTCCCGATGGGGTCCGCGACCGCCCCAGCCACCTCCGGCCCGGGTTCGGCCCCGGATCCGGGACGGCTGTGCGTTGCTGTGCCGGACCCTGCCCGGGCGGGTGTCGGGAGGTCGGACCCTGCCCGGGCGGGTGTCTCGGTGCTCGGCTCGGGTTGGGGCGGGGGGTCGGTGTTGATGCCTAGTTCTGTTTGGGCCTGGGACACCATGCGGTGGGCGTGGTGGAGGCCGATCCGGTTCAGCGTCGTTGCCAGGGACGCCAGTTCCGCGGCCGTCTCGTTCGCGTCGCGGCCCAGGCGGGCGAGGGACTTGGCCAGGCCGAGTCGGGAGAGCGCCTCCCCGCGGGGCTCGCTCATGGCCCGAAACTCCGACAGGGCCAGTTCGTAGAGGTCCCGGGCCTGTGCGTAACGCCCGGCGCGGTACAGGACGTTGCCCCGCATCTTGTGGTTGTAGGCCAGCGCGCTCGACAGGTTCATCTCGCGGCACGTCACCTCCGCCTCGGCGAGCAGGCCGAGCGCGCGGTCGGCGTCCCCGTCGCGCACGGACACGATGTCGGCGAGACCGCGCAGCGCCCACGCGTGCCCCCGCCGGTCGTCCGCCCGCCCGGCGATCTCCGCGGCCTCCTCGAACATCGCGTACGCCGTGTCGTACGAACCGGTGTTGCGGTGCATCTGCGCGATGCCTTCCAGCGCCCACACCGTGTGCCGCGCCTCGCCGCGTTTGCGCGCCTCCGCCAGCAGCTGCTCGTGCAGCGCGCCGACCGCCGCGTAGTCGCCCTGGATACGGCCGGTCTCCGCCATGCCGGCCAGAGAGTAGCCGCGGACGACGATGTCACCGCCGCGTTCGCCGAGTTCGGCCGCGAGTCCCAGCAGACGCCAGGCCAGCGGGAGCGCGCCGCGCTGGCGTGCCAGCGTGCCGCCGCTCCACAGGGCCCACGCCATCGCGGCCGTGTCCTGCGCCTCACGGGCCGCGCGGTAACTCGCCTTCCACGCCCGGTCGGCGTCGCCCACCTGCCCGAGCCGCCGGTGCGCCTCCGCGACCGCGAGACCCGAGCGGGCCGCCTCTCCCCGCGCCCCGGCACGCTCGGCCGCCCGCAACTGCTCGGTGCCCGCGGCCAGTACGTCGACCAGCGAGGAGTTCACGGAGAGGGTGGTGAGCGCGCCTTGGTACTCGGGCGCGAATGCCTTGCCGTACATGGGTGCCTTTCGGTCCGCCGCTTGTGGTGGACGCGGCGGGACCTGTTCGCACACCGCTCGAAACAGGTCTATACACAGTATGTATACATGCTGTGTATAGTGCCCCGGTCCTCCGCCCCGGATCCATGACCTGGGTCGACGGGTCACCGGCGCCGCCGCGCCACCTCGTTGTGGATCAGGACGAGGATCGCGGCGGCGGGGTTGCCTCTGAGGCGCACATCACAGCGCCGAACGGCGGGCGGGCCGCGCTCAGTCGGCGGTCGGCAGCCCTCGTGCGTAGGCGGCCTGGCCCACGTGCTGCAGGTCGTCGGAGAGCACGCTGACCAGGCGGGCGCCCAGGGTGACGGCCGGGGTCCAGTTCTCGTCGACGATGCGGTCCAGGTCCTCCGCGGTCAGGTCGCGCAGCATCCGCAGGGTCTGCTCGTGCACGGCGTCGTAGTAGCCGGTGAGAAGGTCGCCCGAGTCCACCCGGACCTCGGCGACCTGCCGCGGATCGTGGCCGTACCCCGTGTCGTCCTTGGCGAGGGGCAGCGCGAACCGGTCCGCCCAACCGTCCGACAGCCAGACCTGTTCCAGGTCGAAGGCGTCGGCGACGTGGTCGTCCTGGACGCGGGTGAGATGCCAGATCAGCCAGGTGATCGAGTTGGCCGTGCCGCCGGGCCGGGCGTTGAGCTCGTCGGGGGAGAGGCCGACGACGGCGGCGTGCACCTCGTCCTTGATGCGGCCATAGGCTTCGACCAGGACGTCGTGGGCGTGCATGCGTTCCTCCGGGCTCGTGGTGTGGACATACGTCCCGCCCAGTGTCCCCCGTGGTGCCGCGCGGTGCCTCAGTGCCAGCCGGAGTAGGACCCGGCGTACGGCCCGGAGAACGGCTCCTCGCAGAGCTTGAACACGGGCTCGCGGCGCACCGGGTCCGCCGACGTGGTGAGCTGGACGCGGTCGCCGGTGCGGATCGCGACGAGCGGCCCCGAGACCCGGCCCCGGACCGTGAAGCCCTCCGCCATCTCGACGAGCGAGACATTGCGCGCGCCGGGCGTGTTGCGCTGCACGACGGTCGCGTGGCGGATGACACCGAGACCCGCGCTTCGCTCCGTACGCAGGTCGCTGCCCGCGCAGACCGGACAGAGCAGTCGGTGGAACGTGCTGGTCCCGCACCAACGGCAGCGTTGGTAGAGGAGTCCCTCTTCGGCGGGTCCCGCGGTCGTCGCCGTCCCTGGCCCTGCCGCTGGCCCTGTCCCTGTCGCCGTCTCCGGGTCGAGTAGGCCCGTCGTGGTCCCGCTTCCTCGGTGGAACACGATGTCATCTCCCTGCGCCTGGCCGGAATCTGAAGATGCGCGCAGTGCGGCGCACGGCCTCAGAATATGGCACGCAGTGCCACGCGTAAAGGCACTCAGTACCCTCAATTGGTGAGGGAATCAGGCAGGGATCCAGGCAGGGGATCAGGCAGGACCGCGGCCGAGCGTCGTCTCGATCTCCTGGACGACCCGCCACAGCGGGGCGCCGCGCCGGGACACGACGACGACCACCTCGTCGTCGTCCTCGCCGCCGTTCCAGGCCGCATGCGCGCCCCCGGTCCCGTCCGCCACAGGGTTCCGCTCCGGCGCGAACACCCGCTGGACATGGGCCAGGGAGTGGTCCACCGCGGCGCTCGCGTCGCCGCGGCCGTCCGCGCGCAGCCAGGACCGCAGCCCGTTGTTGTGCGCGGCGACCACGGCCGCGGCGATGACATCGGCCCGCAGGGTCCCGTCGGGCCGGCCCGAGAAACGTCCGCGCAGATACTCGGCCAGCGCCCGCTCGTACCGCCAGACCACCGAGAGTTCGTACGTCCGCAGCCCCGGGACCTTTCTGGTGAGGCGGTAGCGCTGGACGGAGAACGCCGGGTTCTCGGCGTACATGCGCAGCACCAGGCGCGCGGCGTCGCAGACGCGCTCCACGGGTTCGTGACCGGGCCCGCTCTCGCCCAGGAAGGAGGTCATCCGGGTCAGGCAGCCCTCGTGGTCCGGGAAGACCACGTCCTCCTTGGACGGGAAGTACCGGAAGAAGGACCGGCGTCCGACCCCCGCGAGGGCCACGATGTCGTCGACGGTGGTCTGCTCGTACCCGCGCTCCACGAACAGCTGGAACGCCGCCGCCACGAGGGACTCCCGCATCGGCGGCTTCGGGTTGCTCACGTCGGCCGCCTGGTCCGGACGGGGTGCCTCGCTCATGCTCGGAACCTAGCACCGCACGCGAGGCCGATGGCACTCAGTGTGCTCCGGACGGGGAACTGAGTGCCGTCGTGCTCCGGGGGCGGGCACGGGGCGGCCGTGGGCGCCGAGTAGGGTCCGGGCCTGTGCGCGGCCGTGCGGCCCGGACGGAACGCTGACGCGGGTGTGACGGGGGTCAAGACGGTGCGGCGCTGGATCAAGGTGTCGGTGGCGGTTGCGGCGGTACTGGGTCTGGGCGGCTACGCGGCCGAGCCGTACGCCACGGACTGGCTGCTGGCGGGCAGTGCCTGCGACGGGGCGCTGCCCCGGGAGGCCGTGGAGCAACTCACTCCGGACGGCGCCCATTTGGCGGGCGCGGAGTCCCGGCACACCGACGCGCTGGGCTCGTACTCCTGCGACATCTCCCTGGCGGGCGATGACGGGTGGCTCATCGAGATGGAGGCGTACACCCGTCGCGACGACCGGGACCGTGAGCTCTACCAGACCTTCCCGGAGCAGGGGTTCGCGGACACGTACGCCGTGCCCTCGGGCGGCGAGCGGGATCGAGACCGCGGCCACGAGGACGGTCACCCCCGCACCCACGCCCACGACGATCCACCGATGCCTGCCCGCAAGCCGCGCCGCCGCCCGGAGCCGCCCCTTCAGGGGGACACCTGCGGCTCTCTCGTCGGCGGTCGCCGAGCCGGCGGCCCCTGCCCGGGCACCCGCATGGCCTTCGGAGCGTTCGGAGCGGTCGGAGCCTTCGGGGCCTCCGGAGCCCTCACCATCGCGGTCGCCGCGGCTTCCCCCATCGCGCATCCCGGCAGAGTAGCGAGCGCCCTAGGTGGCCGGCTCAGTGGCCCTGGCGTGCGCTGTGGCTCTCCACCAGCGCCTGGGTGATCACGCGGACGCCCCGGGCGATGTGGTTCAACTGCGTCAGCTCGGCCGCGTACAGCTTGATCGTGTGCTCGATCACCGACTCGGGCATCCCCATGGCGGGCAGTTCGGCCCGTGCGCTGTGCAGCGCGGTGCGCACGACCCGGATCTCCTGCTGGAGCTGGATCTGGGCGTGACGGGCGAGCAGGACGGGCTGACGGATCAGCAGCGGATAGCTGGCGTAGCGGGTCGGCACCAGCTCGCGCAGCCATTTGGCCGCCGATCGTTCCCAGTCGCGGCTGCCGGGCGTCTTGACCTGACAGGGCCAGTCCGTGCTGATGGGCGAGTACGTCAGGGACATGGGGATCGCTTCCGAGATGGCCGGCGGGCGGTTCTGGTCGTTCTTGGCGGCCCCGGCCCAGGGGATTGACCGGGGCCGCCACGGGCGTGCGTGAGCGGTGCCCGTTCCTGCGCCCGGGGCGGTGCGAGGCGGGTGCGCCGTTCCCGGGTGACCGGGACCCCACCGGATCCCGATCAGCGAGAAGTATTCATATATACCGTCTAGTAAGCAAGGGTATGTAAAAATTCATGTGCCTGTACGGCTGAATTTCGCCTTGCGGGATGCTGTCGTCATATGCCGCTGGAGGGTCGGAGAGGTCAGTCCTTGAGGAAGAAGGCGTGCTCGTCCGCGACCTGTTCGTAGTCCTCCAGGCGGGCCTGCGTACGCTCGGGATCGGCGTCCGTCATGGCCTGGAGCAGCGCCGAGGAGAGCACGACGGGCGCGGCGTAGGAGTCGAAGACGAGCCGTGCGCCGGTGCCGGTCGCGAAGACGACGTCGGCCTCGTCTGCCAGCGGTCCCAGCCCCAGATCGGTGACCAGGGCGACCCGCAGACCGGCCCGCCGGGCGACCCGCATGGCCGTCAGGGTCTCGTGCGCGTGCCGGGGCATGGTGAAGGCCAGCACCCATGTGCCACCCGCCTCGCGCGACTGCAGCAGGGCGTCGTAGGCGACGCTCCCGCCCCGGGTCACCAGCCGGACGTCGGGGTGGATGCGCCGGGCGGCATACGCGAAGTATTCGGCCAGCGATCCGGAGATCCGCAGCCCGAGGACGGTGAGCGGAGCGGACCGCGACAGCGCGCGGCCGGTCTCGATCACCTGTTCCGGGTCGGCGAAGTCGCGGCGCAGGTTCTCCAGGTTGTCGATCTCCGCGTCGACGGCGGCCTGGAGTTCGTTGGGCCGGGCCTCCTCGGCGGCGTCGGGAGAGCCGGCGAGCTTGCTGAGCGCGATCGACTGGAGGCGTTCCCGCAGGGCGGGGTAGCCGCTGAAGCCCACCGCCGTCGCGAAACGGGTCACCGAGGGCTGGCTCACGCCCACGCGCTCCGCGAGATCCGTGATCGACAGAAAGGCCGCTTCGGTGATGTGCTCGATCAGGTACTGGGCGATCCGCCGCTGCCCGGGGGAGAGCCGGGGGCCGTCGAACAGGGCCCGCAGCCTGGTCGTGGGAGCGGCCTCCGCCTCCGTGACCGGTTTACCCGAACTGATCGCGGACGCCTGCGCGCGGGCCTGCTGCGGCGATGGCACCGATGCGCCTCCTTCGTGTCCCACTGAGGTTCAACATAGCCCACCCCGGCCGAAGCCCGACCAGCCCAAGGCGGCACGGCCTCCGCCACCTCCAGGGGCGCGGAAAACGGCGCGGTCGTTTGTCCTTCGCCTTCAGGGGCGCGGGAAACGGCGCAGTCTTTCGCCTTCCGGGGGCGCGGGGAACGGCGCAGTCTGTTGTCTGTCAGGGGCGCGGGGAACGGCGCGACAGGCCACGACGCACCCGCACATACGCACGCACCCAACCCACTGCCCCGCCCCGAACCGCACCCCTGGCATGATCGTGGGCATGGCTGAACGCGTGATCGCCGCATGTGACGGGGCGTCGAAAGGAAACCCGGGCCCCGCAGGCTGGGCCTGGGTCGTAGGGGACGGCACGGGAACCCCCACCGAATGGGAGGCGGGCCCGCTCGGCACCGCGACCAACAACGTCGCCGAACTGACGGCCCTGGAACGGCTGTTGACGGCCGTGGACCCGGGCGTACCGCTGGAGATCCGGATGGACTCCCAGTACGCGATGAAGGCGGTCACCACCTGGCTGCCGGGCTGGAAACGCAAGGGCTGGAAGACGGCGGCCGGCAAGCCCGTGGCCAACCAGGAACTGGTCGTACGGATCGACGAGTTGCTCGACGGCCGCTCGGTGGAGTTCCGGTACGTGCCCGCGCACCAGGTCGACGGCGACCCCCTCAACGACTTCGCGGACCGTGCGGCGAGCCAGGCCGCGATCGTCCAGAAGCCGGCGGGCAGCGAGCAGGGCTCTCCGGAGCCGCCGAAGTCCCCGGCGGCCAAGAAGGCGGCCCCTGCGAAGAAGCGCACCTCGGCGTCGTCCTCCTCTTCCGCTTCCTCCTCCGCACGCACCTCTTCCTCTTCCTCCTCGCGCACGCTGAAGGCCAAGTTCCCCGGCCGGTGCCGCTGCGGCCGCTCGTACGCGGCGGGCGAGACGATCGCGAAGAACCCCGACGGCTGGGGCCACCCGGAGTGCCGTACGGAGGCCTAGCCAAGGCTCTGGACCCCTCCTGTGACCGGCCCGTCTCCCTCCCGGATGCGAAACCCGGCACCTGCGGTGACTCTTGATACGTAGGGGTGAACCGATCAGGAGGATGACTCATGTCCGTTATGGACAAGATCAAGGGCATGCTTAAGGGCCACCCGGAGCAGACGAGCAAGGGTGTCGACAAGGCCGGCGACTTCGTCGACGACAGGACGCAGGGCAAGTACAGCGGTCATGTCGACACCGCCCAGGACAGGCTGAAGGACCAGTTCGGATCGGGTCGGGACGAGAATCCGCCGCGGTCCTGACACCACGGTCCTGACACCACGGTCGCGCACAGGACGGGCCGGTCCCCTCGGGGGCCGGCCCGCTCCTTTCCTAGCCACGCGAGGTCGGCCCACGCGAGGTCAGCGGCCCCGGATGTCCGAGGCATGGCAGGTGACCGTGGGCCCCGCCAGCATCCCGCCGGTGTAGAGGCTCTGGCCCCGCGGCATCCAGTACCCCAGCTTCGAGACGATGGTCGTGCAGGCGTCCGCGACCCTGGCGTGGACGACGACCGTGGAGGGCCGGCCCGGCTGGAGGTCGGTGAGGGCGCAGTCCAGCGCGTACATGCTGCGGGCCGTCGACGGATGGCGGCCGGTGAGCGGGTTGACGCAGCGGGCGTCGGAGGTGGTCAGTTCCAGTCCCGAGGCTTCCTCCCCGATGAGCCCGAACCGGGCGCTCCCGTCCCCGGCGTCGCTGTCGCGCGCGACGGTGTACGTCAGCGTGGCCGACGAGTGCGGCCGCAGGGTGTGCCGGTCGACCTCGATGCGGTGCGTGGCTTCGGGCTTCGGGTCGGTGAGGGTCAGCGTGGCGCGGACCGTCCCCCGCAGGTCGACCCCGGCGGGCGACGAGCGGACATGCACGGTGCCGCTGACCTCGTACGTTCCCGGTCCCGGGGTCTCCCGGCCGCCGGGCAGCGGGCCCGTGGCGACGGTCCGGCCGTCGCGTCGCAGGGTCCAGGTCCCTGAGGTCAGACACGCGTACCGAGCGGTGGTGCCGTGCCGTCGGCAGGTGGCCGGGGCCGACAGTGACGTTCCCGCGCCCCCGCCGCTCGCGCAGAGACTGACGGAGGCCCGCTGTCCGCCGGGCCCCTTCAGGGTGCCCGCGGGGGAGCAGACGGTCGCCGCCGTCGCCGCGGGGGGCGGCTCCGGCGCCCGGTCCCGGGGCGCCGCCCCCGCCGGAGCTCCCACGGCCGTCCAGCCCGTGACGGCCAAGGCGGCCGCCGCGGTCAGCAACAGGGGTGTCCTGCGGAATGTGGGGCGTACCGGCACGGAATCTTCCTCCTCGTCGAGGCGGCGAGCGGCCGGGTGCCGGTCGCGTGCGTCGAGGAGAGGATGCGGGAACGCCCCGGGGGCCCGGACGTTCCCACGCCGGGCGGACCGGTCAGGGCCGGTACGCGTCGCCCGGATGGGCCAGGTCGTACGGGCGCGGGTACACGGCGGGCCGGTACGCGGCGTAACGGGCCGGAGTGGTCGGATCGGCCTGCGTCGCCCGCGAGTTGAGGGTCTCCGCTCCCGTGTCGTCCCACCGGCCCGTGTCGACCCGGTGTTCCAGGGTGTCCAGCGCGGCGAGCTGTTCGGCGGGGCTGAAGGTGCAGTGGCCCGCGTTGTCGACGTACGCCTGGCGGAGCAGATGCCGGGAGCCGCCCGCGGTGGCGGCCCGCAGATAGGCGCTCTCCGTCTGCACGGGGACCAGGGCGTCCCCGGTGGTGTGGATGGTGAGCTGCGGCTTCGTCAGCTTGCCCGTGAACGCGCTGGTCCGGCTCATCCAGTCGACCGCGGCCTCGTCGGCCTCGATGCGGGGGGCCTCGTTGACCGTCCGGAGGTCGTCCGCGAGGGACCGTCCCGCGGCCTTGTACAGCCCCTTGACCTCCTCGTACGCCGAGGACGCGCGCAGCATTCTCGTGTAGTCGACCCCGGTGTTCCAGGACGGGTTGCCGCCCGCCAGCGTCTCCGTGTCCTGCCGCCAGCTGAACGCCGCCGTCGCGAGGAGACCCCGGACGGCCGTGTACTGGTTCGCCTGCTGGGCCGTCCAGTCGGTGGGCGCCGGGCGGGGCTGCCCGGGGTCGTTCCAGCCGGGGATGTTGTGCAGGGCCGCCGCGAGGGCTATCCGGGCGCGGCCGTCCGCGGAGTTCTGCGCCTCGGTGACGACCCCGCTCAACGCGCCGGCGGCGGCCGTGGCGCTCGCCCGGTCCGGGAAGTCGGCCAGCGGGATGGCGGCGTCGGGCGCGAGGAGCGCCTTCAGGGCGAAGACCGGGTCGAGGGTGTTGTTCCAGTTGGCGACACCGCCGTGGACCAGCCCGCACACGGACAGGGTGCCGTCGACGCGGTCCGCGTGGCGCTCGGCGATCCGCGTGGTGACGAACCCGCCGTACGACTGGCCCCAGGCGAGGGTCCGCCGGGCCGCCCCGAACCGTTCGGTGAAGACGTCGAGTGTCGCCAGCTGGTCCGGCACCGCGTGCTCCACCGCCCACCCGGTGGTGGCGTACGACGAGCCGATGAGCGCGTACCCGTCCCCGAGGAGGAGGTCGCGGGTGGCGGCGTCGGTGACGTTCTGGGCCGGGTTGGGCGCGCCCCGGGGCCGGAAGCCGTGGCTGAACAGGAGCACGGTGCCGTTCCAGTCGCCGGGGACGTCCATGACGTACGTCGCGCCGGAGGACAGGGTGCCCTCCACGTGCACGTCATCCGCGCGCACGTCCTCGGCGGTGACGGAGCGGGCCGGGGCCGCGGTCGCCAGCAGCAGGACGGCGACCGGGAGGAGGAGGCGGCGTTTCATGGGGGATCCCTTCCGGGGCGGGGGAGGGGGCAGGGACGGGACGGCCTCAGTGAAGTTAGGCAGGTGTTCTCCGGTGGTCAATAATCTGCGCAACATCAAGACGGCAATCAAGACAGCCATCAAGACCGCCATCACTACGGGGGGTGTGTCCATGCCTCGGCGCCCACCCCCGTAGTGATGAGGGCGGGCGCCTGACGGTGGTGCTCAGGAGAACTGCTCAGGGAAAGTGCTCAGGAACCGGTGGGGCACGTGTTCCGGTACTCGCTGATCTGGGTGTTCGTCGTGGGCGCCGGGCACAGGAACTTGTCGTACCGCACGTCCTCGTCGACGAAGCGCTTCAGCCAGGCGATGCTGTACTTCGCGATCGTCACGTTGGAACCGAGTGCCACGTTGTGGTCGGCGCCCCGAAGTTCCAGGTAGGCCTTCTCCGGCGCGGCGGTGAGGCTGTTGTAGAACACCTCCGCGTGCGAGCCCGGTGAGGCGATCGCGTCGTTCTCGGCGCCGATGATCATCGTGGGTACCCGGTCGGTCTGCCAGGTCTTGTCGTTGCTCCACGGCATCAGCGGCACGGCCGCCTTCAGCGAGGGCCGCGACTCGGACGCCTTGAGCGAGCCCCCGCCGCCCATCGAATGACCCATCACGGCAAGGCGGTTGGGGTCGATGCGGGTCCGTACGGAACTGGACTGGACGAGGTAGTCGAGGGCGTTGAGCATCTGGGTGGCGCGGTCGTCGGGCTGGTCGAAGCCGGAGTTGGTGTCCAGCGTCAGGACGACGAAGCCCTGGGACGCGAGGCGCGGGCCGTACCAGCTGATCAGCGCCTCAGGCGTCACGAAGCCGGGGCTGACGACCACGGCCCCGAACGTGCCCTGGCTCGTGTCGGTGGGGTAGTAGGCGGTGCCCTGCTTGAAGGTCGGCCCGTCGACCGTGGTCTGCGCGGTGGCGAAGGGACCGCGTTCGGCGGTGATGGACTGTTCGGTGGGGTCGGGACCCCTTTGGTAGTCCCCGGGTCCGGCCTGAGCCTCCTGGGGGAGGATGCTCACGCCCACCGCCAGGGCGGCGGCGCCGGACAGGAGGCCGAAGCGTTTCGCGGTGCGGGTGCTCACATGTCTCATGCGGCCCGAGCATGCTGACGAGCGGTCGACGGCGCTTCTGGTTCAACTGCTGAATTCCGTACCGAAGTTTGTCAGGGCAGCACGGAACGGCGTACCGACCTGGTGCGCAGCGCGAGCTGCGCGTCGAAACGGAACGCCGGGTCGGCCAGCTTCTCGCCGTACAGGGCCGCGAGTTGGCGCAGCCGGTTGCGGGCCGTCTGCGGATGGATGCCCAGTGCGGCGGCCACCTCGGGGGCCGTGCGCCCGCCGGAGTCGAGCAGCGCTTCCAGTGTGTCCGTGAGCCGCTCCGCCTTGCCCGGCGGCAGGGCGCGCAGGGGATCGAGGACCTGGTCGTGGAGCAGGGCCCCGATCGGCGCCCCGTGCAGGAGGTGCAGGTCCGCGAGATGCTCCTCGGTCCTGAGGCGCCCCAGGCTCCGGCCCAGCCGGGCGCAGTGCAGCGATACCCACGCCTCGTCGAGGGCGACACTCGGGCCCACTGCCGCGTCCGACCCCTGAAGGGTGCTCAGCAGGCCGTCGCCGGGCACGACCAGGTGCAGTTCGCCGCCCCGGCTGACCCGCAGTACCTCCTCGTCGACCGCGCTCACGTCGGCGGAGGCGGGCAGGACCGCGCACCGGACGCGGTCCGGCAGCGGCCAGGCGGCCCGGCGGGCGAGGTCGGGCAGGGGTTCCGCGAGCGGATCGCGGTGGCGCTCCAGCAGCCGTGCCGCCAGCAGACGGCGGGCGCGCAGCACCTCGTCGGCCGCGCCGGCCCGTGCCTCCTCGAAGCCCGTCACCGACTCCTCGGCCAGCGCGTGGATGTGCGTGAGGACGGCCTCGCTCAGCGGGACGGCTATCTCGCCGGAGAAGGCGGCCTGCCGTGCCACGTCCACGTAGCGGCGGCACGCGACCCGGGCGCCGATGCGGTAGGCGGCCTGCAGTCCGTCCGTGCCCCGACCGTTCAGATACTCCAGTCTGCCCAGCCGCCTGAAGCGCGGCACGTAGTGCTGCTGCGGCCCGTCCGGCTCCTCGACCAGCTCGGTGAACTGGGTGGCCGCCAGCCGCACGGCCTCGGCGAGATCCTGCGCGACGGCGGAGCCGAGGGGCTGCCGGTAGCCGCGTACCTCTCTGCGGATGGCCTGGACCATCTCCGTGGTCAGCTCCGGAAGCCGGTCCCTCAACAGCGGGGCGAGCCCAGGCGGCAACTGGTGCCAAGGACGCCTGGACAACAGCGGATCAACACCTGACACGTCCAACTCCCTTGATGGCTCAGGGCCGGGGGCGCCACCGAAGCGGCGCGGGGAACCGCGCGCCCGGCCCCCACCGACCGCGCGCTCATCACGGGCGCCCCCGGCGGAGCGCCTAGCACGGGACGGTGAGTCGTCGTGGTCCGGAGTGTAAGGCGCATGACACTTTCGCCAACGGTTCGCGCGCGGAATCTGGCGCACCTCACACGCGTCCCGCAGGCTGCCCAGCCCCACGGGAACCCACGGGAGGTGCCTTGACCCCCACGCACGCACGAGCCATGGGCCCACAGGACGCCGTGCCGCTGCCACGCGAGACGCGCCGGATGCTGCTGCGGCACCTGCCTGCCGCGATCGACGAGATGGAGGAGGCGGTACGCACCGGCCTGCCGCACTACACGCACGCCGTCGAGGGCACGCACGGCTACTCGGTGCGCCACATCATCGACCGCACGGTCAGCTGCTTCGTCTCGATCCACGACGCCACCAGGGCGGGGCAGGCCGCCACGGCCGAGGTCATCGCCCTGTACGAACGCATCGGCGCCCGGCACGGCCTCCTCGGCTGCCCGCTCGACGTGCTGCGCGACGCCCTCGACCTGGCGGGACGGGTGGCGTGCCGACGGCTCATCGAGGACGCGTACCGGCTGCACTGGCCGGCGCCCCTGCTGGCCACCCTCACCGAGGACACCTTCACCCTGATCGGGACGGCCATCGCGGCCGCCTCGCGCGGTTACGCCGAGGAGTGCCACCGCGCGCCGCTCGATGTGCAGCGGGACCGGCTGCGGGACGCGCTGGTCGCCGACCCCGACGAACGGACCCGGCCGCTCGCCGAACTGGCCGCGGCGGCCGACTGGCGGCTGCCCGGCGCGGTCGCCGTCCTCGCCCTGCCACCGGGTGACCATCCGCAGACCCGGGTGCTGCCGCCCGAGGTGCTCGCCGACCGGCGCCCCGCCGCGCCGTATCTGGTCCTGCCCAACCCCCGTACGCCCGGGCCGCGTTGGCTGCCGAGGACCATCGGGGCCGTCCTCGGGCCCGCCGTGCCGCCCGGCCGGGGCGCGGTGTCGCTGCGCTGGGCGCGGCGCGGACTGCAACTGGTCCAGCGGGGCCTGCTGCCCGCCGCCGCCCCGCTGCGCTGCGTCGACCACCTGGCCGCCCTGACGGCGTTCCGGTCGGGGGACCTCCTGGAGGCGGCCGCGGCGGATCTTCTCGGGCCGCTCCTCGAACTGGTGCCCAGGCGCCGGGAACCGCTGCTGGAAACCCTGCTGGTGTACCTGCGCTGCGGCGACAACGCCGTTCTCACCGCGGACCGTCTGCACGTCCACGAACAGACGGTCCGCTACCGCCTGCGCCAGATCGCGCAGCTCACCGACGGGGCCTGTCCCGACCCCGAACGCCACCTGGAGACCATGCTCGTACTGACCTGGCTGCTCTCCCCGAGCACCGCGAACGCGCCGACGGCCGGCACGGCGGGTCCATCCCCGCAGGCGGCCCGCCCGAGACGCGCGTAGGCGGGTGCGGACGCCCGGGTACGGACACCCGGGTGCCGTCGGCACCCGGGATCCGGCGCGGCGCCGGGCTCCGTACTCCGGCGGGAGCCCGGCGCCCCCGATCAGGCCGTGTCAGGCCGTATCGAGCGTGGGTGAGCGTGTCAGGCCGCGTCGATGCCGTTCGTGCAGGCGGCTCCCGGCTCGGGGGTCTGCGGGCCCTGCACGTACTTCGTGAGGAACTGCTGGACCCGCGGGTCGGACGCCTTCTCGACGGTCAGCTGCTTGCCCCAGGCCGACAGCATGAGGGCCCCGGCCTGGTCCTCCACCGGACTCATCAACGTGTAGGGCGTCTTGGCGACCTTGTCGGCGAGCGTCTTCACATCGGCGTCCGCCGCCTTGTCGTTGTACGTGATCCACACCGCGCCGTGCTCCAGCGAGTGCACCGCGTTCTCGTTCGGTATCGCCTTCGTGTAGACCGAGCCGTCACACGTCATCCACGCCTGGTTGTGGTCGCCGCCGACCGGCGGATTCATCGGGTACGACACGGCCTTCGAGACATGGTTCTGGGTCAGCTTCTTCGCGTTCCAGGACTTCTCGCCCTTGACCGGCTTCTTCGCGGCGGCCTGCTGCTGCTCGTCCTTGTCGTTGGCTCTGTCGACGTAGTACGCGCCGAATCCGACGAGCCCGGCCACGATGGCCGTACTGACGGCGATGGTCAGGATGCGGTTCCGGCGCTCGCGGGCCTTCTCGGCGCGGCGCATCTCCTCGATACGCGCCTTGCGTGCCGTGGCGGCCGACTTCTTGCTGGTCCTGCTCATGGGAATGCGTTCCTTGTCCCCGCCGGGCCGGATGCTCCGGGCGGCGGTGGGTGAGGGCTCGGACGGACGTCGTCGTACGGACGCCGGTCTAGATCCGCTGCACCTGGAGGACATGGAGATCGGGGGCCCCGCGGGCGGGTGGCAGCACGGGCCCGCGCGTCGCCGTGGCAGTGGGCGCCAAGACGGGCATCCGGGGCGCCACCGCGGGCAGCGGGTGGGCGCCCACCGGCAGCACGGCCCGCGTCTCGTGCGTGGGCAGACCGCAGCACCGGTCGTGCTCGGCGGGGGAGGCCAGCCGTTCGTGCGGGACGGAGACGGTGACCACGGGCGCGGCGGCCGGAGCCGTCCGGCCGTGCGCCGGCACGTATCCCAGGCAAGCCACCAGCACCGCGAGCAGCACGGCCAGCGCAGGACACAGCGCCGCGTCGCGGGTGACGCGGCGCGCTCGCTGTGGCGTCCGGCTGCTCATCACCGTGATGGTATGCGCTGCCTGCGACAGCGCTCCCGGTACCCCGCACAAAGCCGAACGACCGTCCCCCACCGGCGAGTAGACACTGTCTACTCCCGGCTGGTAGACAGTGTCTATGAGTGAACGGGAGACAGGACCGGGGCAGGGAGAAGCAGGGCTGCGGGCCCGGCTGGTGGCCGTCGGCGTGGAACTGGTGACCCAGGAGGGCGTACAGGCCCTGTCGCTGCGGGAGATCGCCCGCCGGGCCGGCGTCTCGCACGGCGCGCCCCGCCGCTACTTCCCGACGCACCTGGAGCTGCTGTCCGCGATCGCGCGGGAGGGCTTCGCGGAGCTGGGGGCCGCGGCCGACGCGGAACTGCGCGGAGATCAGAAGGGCCCGCGGGCCCAACTCGCCGCGCTGGCAGGGATCTACGTCGACTACGCGCTGTCCCACCGCGGCATGTACGAGCTGATGTTCCGCCACGACCTGCTGGAGAGCAACCGCCTCGGCCTGCGCGAGACCAGCCTGCCGCTCTTCGAGACCATGGTGAACCTGGTGGGCCGGGCCCGCCCCGACGTACGGGCCCCGGAGGTCGCGGGCGCGCTCTGGGCCAACCTGCACGGCGTCGCGCAGCTGTGGGGCTGGGGCAGTCTCCGGCTCGCGACGGGAGCGGACACCGTCGAACCCTTCGTACGGGCCGCTCTGGACGCCCACCTCGGGCCGGAGCGGTGAACGCGGCGCTCCGGCGACGCCTCACGCTCACCGCCGGGGTCACGGGAGCCGCGGTCGTGGCCCTCGACGGCACCGTGACGACCGTCGCGCAGCCCACCCTGCGCCGCGACCTCGACGCCTCGTTCGTGCAGGTCCAGTGGATCAGCACCGGCTATCTCATCGCGGTCGCCTGCCTGCTCGTCTTCGCCGGCCGGCTCGGCGACCGCTACGGACACCGGCGGGTCTTCGCCCTCGGCGTGTCCGGTTTCGCGCTGGCCTCGGCGGCCCTCGGCCTGGCGCCCGGGATCGGCTGGGTCATCGCCCTGCGCGTCGCCCAGGGGATCTTCGGGGCGCTGCTGCAGCCGGCCACCCTGGGCCTGCTGCGCGCCGCGTATCCGCCCGACCGGCTCGGCATGCCCGTCGCCCTGCGCACCAGCGCGATCGGCGCCGCCGCCGCGCTCGGCCCCCTGGCGGGCGGCGCGCTGATCACCCACTTCGGCTGGCGATGGGTCTTCTTCCTGAGCGTGCTTCCCGCCCTCGCGGCGGGCGTCCTCGCCCTCGCGGTCCGCGTACCGGTGCCCACCTCGGAGGTACGCCTGGACCTGCCCGGCGCGGGCCTGCTGGCGGTGACGCTGATCTGCCTGGTCCACACCCTCGTCGGTCTGCCGGGCTCCGGCGGGACGGCCGCCACCGGACTCGGCGTCCTGTGCACGACGGTCGCCTGCGCCGCCTTCGTCCGCCACGAACGCCGTACGGCCGGACCGCTGATCCCGCCCGAGGTGTTCCGCTCGCCGACGGTCACCTCGGCGCTCGGAGCACTGGTGGCGGTGTCGGCGGCGATGTTCGGCACGCTGTTCCTCGGCACGTACTACCTCCAGGACGTACGGGGCCTGGACCCGTTGCGGAGCAGTCTGCACGCGCTGCCGCTCGCCGTCATGATGGTGGCCGGAGCGCCCCTGTCCACCGTCCTGTTCCGCCGCTTCGGACCACGCCGGACCGTCATGACGGGTGCGGCGCTCGTCGCTCTCGCCACCCTGCTGATGTCCCGCCTCGACCGGACGTCGGGCTCCCTGGCGATCGGCTGCTGTTTCCTGCTCCTCGGGGCCGGTTTCGTGGCCGTGATGGTCACCGCCACCGCGGTCCTCGTACGCGCGGCGGCCGTGGAGGTCGCGGGGGTGTCGGGCGGGCTCCAGCAGACCGCGATGAACGTCGGGCCGATGCTGGGGGTGGCCCTGGCCACCGTGTTCCGGCCGGCCGACGTCTCGACGACCGGCGCCGCCCTGCTCGTCCTCGCCGCCGTCGCGGCGCTCGGCGCGCTGCTGGGCACCGGGCTGCCCGCCACCTCGGACGACGGAAGACCGGCGGTCAGGACCTGACCTGGATCAAGGCCTGATCTGGCTCAGCGCCTGACCTGGATGAGCGCCTGACCTGGATCAGGACCTGACCTGGATCAAGGCGTGGGTGCCGCTCGTACGCCAGGACTCCGCGCCCGCGTCCAGTTCCGCAAGGGTGCCGGGAGCCAGCCCGGTCACGACGTCGCACTTGAGCGTCCGCAGGGCCGCCACCGGGCCCGGGAAGTACGCGGTCGCCTCGGCGAACGGCGTGGTGGCCGGCCAGTGCCGGTCACCCACCAGCCGGCGGTAGTTGAGGTCGCCCTTCATGACGGTGACCGTGGCGGACGCGAAGTCCTCCCGGAGGTCGGCGGGCATCCGGTCGTAGGGATGCGGCGCGCAGGAGAACGGATGGCTGCGCAGGATCAGCCGCCCGTCGCCGACGGCGTCCCGCAGCCGTTCGCCGACCGCCGCCGCACGGCCGGACGCCCCCGTCAGCCGGTCGAGGCAGGCGAGCGTGTCGGCGGTGGTGGCGTCGGAGACGTAGTACGGGTACGGCTTGAGGTGCAAGGCGACGGAGGCGGCCCGGCCGGTGGCCAGCAGGTGGTCGGCGAGGACGAGGTCGGGGAGCAGCTCGGGGCCGGCGTTGTCGGCGACGAGACAGACCTTGCCGGGTCCGCTGGGCCCGCGTGGCTTTTCGGTCGCGAGGATCTCCCACAGCGCGTCCGAGTCGTCGACGACGAGCCCTTGCACCTGGTCGCCCAACCCGCCCTCTCCCGCGGACAGTTGGAAGCCGAGGTCGGCCCGGTTGCCCCAGAGGGAGGAGAGCAGGAGCGTACGGTCCTGCTCGTGCGGCGGCAGAGCGGGGAGGCGGTCGAGCGCGGACAGCTCGTCGTCGACCTTGGAACCCGCGAGTTCGGCGTTCTTGAAGGGCGCGAAGGGGTCGATGCCCAGCCAGGGGCCCGGGGTGAAGTGCCCGAGCGCGGCGAGGAGTTTGCGGTAGAAGAAGCTCTCCGCCCACAGGAACGGCACATCCGCCCAGCGCTGCCCGTAGTACGGCTCGTCCCGCCAGCGGTCGGCGCCCGGTTCGGCGTCGTCCAGCGGCTCGATGGACCCCTTGGTGATCTCGTCGAGAAGGGCGTCCAGCGCGCGCTGGTGCGCGGGCGGATAGGGGGTGGCCCGCCGGACGCGCTCGATGAGGGCCGGGTGCCGCTCGTCCAGCACACCGCGGGCGAAGGAGCCCGGGGTGCCGACGACCACGGGAGCACGGTCCTGCGAGCCGTCCGTGTCTGCCGTTCGCGGTCCGCCGGGGACGGAGGCGGCGTGCGCGGATGGGGTCTCGGCGTCAGCGTCGGTGAGGGCTCGGCCGTTGTCCTGACTGGGGCGCTTCATGTCCCCAGTAAACCGTCCGTGTCCGCCGCCCGCGGTCCGCCGGGTATGGGTGGCCCGCCGGGCATGTGTCAGCCCCAGCTCTGCGAGTACTGGTTACGGTAGCGCTTGCGGCCGCGTTCCGAGCGGATCCGCAGGGCCACCAGCGCGAGCAGACTCCCCGCGATGACGAACAGTCCGGGGCCGAGGTTGCGGTACTCCCCGAGCCGTTCCAGTGCCGAGGCGGCGTTGTCGGTCTGCCCCTGGGGAACCGTGTCCGCCGGCCCCATGGCCCCGGGCAGTGCCGCGCCGGGAGCGGTCGAGGACGTGCTGGGCGGTACCGCCGCTGCCGCGTCGTTGCCCGTACCGCCGTCGGCCCCGGCCGAGGGCGTGGACTGACCGGCCGCAGCGGGATCGATCGTCAGCTTCACACCGAGCGAGTCCAGCGCCTTGGTCACCGGCTGGAAGAACGTCGTACCGCCGGCCTGGCAGTCCCCGCTGCCGCCCGAGGTGACGCCCATGGCCAGTCCGTCGGCGAACATCGGGCCGCCGCTGTCGCCCGGTTCGGCGCACACCGTGGTCTCGATGAGCCCGGTGACCGTGCCCTGCGGGTAGTTCACCGTCGCGTTCAGGCCGGTCACCTGCCCGGACCGGAGGCCGGTCGTGCTGCCGCTGCGGAAGACCTTCTGGCCGACGGCCGGGTCTGCCGCCCCGATGATCCGTACGCCCTGGCCGTTGCCGACCGTCACGATGTCGGCGCCGCTGAGGGCGGTGCCGGCGTTGTACTGCACGAGCGAGAAGTCACCGCCGGGGAACGATCCGGAGACGGTGGAGCCGACCGACTCGGCTCCCTGCTGGTCGGAGAACCACGAGGTGCCCACGGGCCCGCAGTGGCCTGCCGTGAGGATGAAGTTGTTCCGGCCGTTGGTCACGTTGAAGCCGGCCGAACAGCGTCCCGAGCCCGCGAACAGCGCGTCGGCGCCGTTCAGCCGCGGGGTGAACGTGCCCTCCGTCCGCTCCATGCGCACGGAGGCGCCGATGCCCTCGGCGACCGCGGTCAGCCGGGCCCACTCGGCCTTGGAGACGGTGGTGTCGGCGCGGACCACCACCTGGTTGGTCGCGTAGTCCATCGACCAGGAGGTGCCTGCCACCTTGGGCGCGTCCTTGAGCTGCTCGGTGGCGGACTTCAGGTCCCGCATGGTGTAGCGGACGACCTTGGCCACGGCGCCGCCCTCGCGTACGTCGGCCGCGGCCTTCTCGTCGGTCACCGCGACGACCGGGCGCCCCTTGGCGTCGATCCAACTGCCCGCCGTACGCGCGGTGCCCAGTTCGGAGACCAGTTCCTGGCCCGTGCGGGCGGCCCGGGTCTCCGAGTTGGGAGCCTTCGTGCCGCCCGACGTCTCGCTCGCCATCGCCTGCGAGACCATCAGCCCGCCGCAGGCCAGCCCGCCGATGGCGGCGAACCGTGCGATTCGCTGAACATTCCGTCGTGCATGCCTCATCCACGGCTCCCGTGCGACTGTCCTGACACAGCGTCACTTCTGTTGCGGGCGGACCCGCGAGGTGAACGCCCTCCTTCAGTACGTGCCGTCGCGCGGTCCGGTTCACCGAGCCGCCCGGCCGTTCGCAAGAGGCGTGAACCCGCCGGTCGCCCGGCCCGTACCGCGCGACACGTTTTGCCGAAACGGCAAGGTCTCTCGCCGCTCGGCGGGAGCGCCCGCATGATCGGCGGCAGAGCGGTCGGCGGCGCGGTGATCGGCGGCGGAACGCTCGGTCATGGAGAGAGTCGGCTCAAGGAGGACTCATGTCGCAGGAAGCCAGCCCGCCCACCCCGGCGGGCGCCCGGCATCGGACAGTGGACGTTCCCGATGGCCGGATCCACCTGGTCGAACAGGGCACCGGCCCGCTGGTCCTGCTCGTCCACGGCTTTCCCGAGCTGTGGCACTCCTGGCGCCACCAGCTCCCCGCGCTCGCCGCGGCGGGCTACCGGGCGGTCGCCGTCGACGTACGCGGATACGGGCGCTCCTCGGCGCCCGACGCCGTGGATGCGTACCGGATCGGGGCCCATGTCGAGGACAACGTGGCGGTCGTCCGCGCGCTCGGCGAGGAGACCGCCGTGATCGTCGGCCACGACTGGGGTTCGACCATCGCCGCCCAGTCCGCGCTGCTCAGGCCCGACGTCTTCACCGCGGTCGGACTCCTCGGCGTGCCGTACGCGCCCCGGGGCGGTATGAAGCCGACCGACGCCTTCGCCATGATCGGCGGGGACGAGGAGTTCTACGTCAGCTACTTCCAGGAGCCGGGCCGGGCGGAGGCGGAGATCGAGCCGGACGTACGGGGATGGCTCGCCGGCTTCTACGCGACGCTGGCCGGCGACACGATGCCCGCGACGGGAGAGGGAGCGGTCTTCTTCGTCCCGAAGGGCGGCAGGCTCTCGGACCGGTTCGTGAAGGAGCGCCCGTCCTGGCTCACGGACGCGGAACTCGACTTCTGCGCCGCCGAGTTCGAGCGGACCGGCCTCACGGGAGCACTGAACCGCTACCGCAGCATGGACCGCGACTGGGAGGATATGGCCGGCTTCGACGGCGCCCCCATCACCCAGCCGTCGCTCTTCGTCGCGGGTGAACTCGACGCGTCCATCGCCTGGTTGGCCGACGCGATCAAGGCGTTCCCCAGCACACTGCCCGGCCTGGTCTCCTCGCACCTCGTCGAAGGGTCCGGTCATTGGGTCCAGCAGGAGCGCCCCGACGAGGTCAACCGGTTCCTGACCGACTGGCTGCACGCCCTCAACGGCCCGACGCCACCAGCCCCGACTCGTAAGCGATGATCACGAGCCGCACCCGGTCCCGGGCGTCCAGCTTGCTGAGGAGCCGGGACACATAGGTCTTGGCGGTGGCGACGCTGATGGAGAGCCGCTCGGCGATCTCGGTGTTCGACAGCCCGCCGCCGACGAGCGCCAGGACTTCGCGCTCCCGTTCGGTGATCCCGCCGACCGGCCGCGCGGAAGGTGCCTGCGACACCGGCCGGTCGGCGAAGTCCCTGATGAGACGGCGGGTGACACTCGGCGCGAGCAGCCCGTCCCCGGTCGCGACCACCCGGATCGCGTCGAGGATGTCCTCCAAAGCCATGTCCTTGACGAGGAAACCGGCGGCGCCCGCCCGCAGTGCCCCGTACAGGCAGTCGTCGTCATCGAAGGTCGTGAGGACGATGACCTGGGTGCCGCCGGGCCCGCGCGTGATCAGCCGGGTGGCCTCCAGGCCGTCCATGCCGGGCATCCGGATGTCCATCACCACGACGTCCGGACACTCCTTCTCGGCGAGCGCCACCGCCTCGGCGCCGGTCCCGGCCTCCCCGACGACCTCCAGACCGGACTCGTCGGCGATCACCATGCGCAGTGCGGCCCGGACGAGGGGCTGGTCGTCGGCGAGTACGACGCGGACGGTCACCGCACACCGGGCGGTACGGGCAGTGGAGGGCGAGGTGTGGCGGGCATGCGTCGATCGTAGCCACCGGCCCCCGGCGTGACGTCCGACCATGGGCGTACATCCCCGGTGGACACCGGCCAGCCCGATTGTCCGCGTCGGCCGGATGCTCAACCACCGTGCCTCCGGCGACCGTTGGGCACATGATCGAAGTCAATGAACTGACGAAGCGATACGGCGACACCCTCGCGGTCGACGGTCTGAGCTTCACCGTGCTGCCCGGACACGTCACCGGGTTCCTCGGCCCGAACGGCGCAGGCAAGAGCACCACGCTGCGGATCGCTCTCGGCCTGCACGACCCCACCGGCGGATCCGTCACCGTCGACGGCCGCCGCTTCCGGGACCGGCCGCGCGGGCTGCGCCACGTCGGCGCGCTGCTGGACGCCCACGACGTGCACGGCGGTCGCACCGCGCGGACGCAGCTGTACGTACTGGCCCGGTCCAACCGCATCCCGCGCCGCAGGGCGGAGGAGGTGCTGGAGCAGGTCGGCCTCGCGGGCGCGGGCCGACGCCGGATCAGCGGCTTCTCCCTCGGGATGAGACAGCGGCTCGGCATCGCGACGGCACTGCTCGGCGACCCGCCGGTGCTGCTCTTCGACGAACCCCTCAACGGACTCGACCCGGAGGGCGTGCAGTGGCTGCGGGGACTGTTCCGCCGGTGGGCCGGTGAGGGCCGCACCGTGCTGGTCTCCAGCCATCTGATGTCGGAGATGGAGAACACCGCGGACCAACTGGTCGTCATCGGCCGCGGCTCGCTGATCGCCGCCGAGAGCCTGGCCGATTTCGCGGCCCGCGGCACCCGCCCGAGCGTGACGGTACGGACCCCCGACCACGACCGCACGGCACTCACGGAACTGCTGACGGGGGAGGGGGCGGAGGTGCGCCGAGCGGGGGGCGCGCTGACGGTGACCGGCCTGAGCGCCGACCGGATCGGCGAACTCGCTCTGCGGCACGGGGTGTTGCTGCACGAACTGTCGGCCCGGCCCGCGTCCCTGGAGGAGGCCTTCATGGCACTCACCGCCGACAGCGCCGACCACGTCACGGGAGCGGCCCGATGACCGACACGACCGCTGCTGGCGCTGCCGACCCGGTGCCGGCCGCACGGGGCCGCATCGCCGAGCCGCGCGCCCGGTTCCGTGACCTCGTCGCCGCCGAGTGGACCAAGTGGTGGTCGCTGCGCTCCAGCGGCTGGGCCCTGGTGGCCACCGCGCTGACCGTGGTCGGCCTCAACGTGGGCATGGCCTACGACACGTACCGCTACTGGTCGGAGCGGGACACGGCGTCACGGGCCGACTTCGTCCGGGACGGGATCCCGCTGTCGATCGCGTTCTCCACGAACGCCGCCATGCTGCTCATGCCGGCCCTGAGCGCGATCGGCGCGACCACGATCGTCGGCGAGTACCGGACCGGACTGATCCGCACGACGTTCGCCGCCGTACCGGCCCGCCGTTCGGTGCTGGCGGCGAAAGTGTGCGTGGTCACGGCCGTTTCGACGGTGTTCGGGGCGGCTGTCTCCGTCGCCTCGTTCGGCCTGACCCAGGCCGTCCTGTCCGGCCGGGACGCCGGTGTGGCGATCGACCACCCCGGCGCCCTGCGCCTCGTCGTGGCGTCCACGCTGCTCGCGCCGGTGTCCGCGCTCGTCGGCCTCGCCCTGGGTGCTGTCCTGCGCCACACCGCGGCCACCATGACGGCCAACGTGCTGGTCCTCCTGCTGCTGCCGCTGGTCTTCGGCGCCGACCGCTACTGGGCGGCCGTCGTCAACCACGCCCTGCCGGCCGGCGCCTGGACCCGCCTGACGGCCGTCGGCCACCAACCGGTCACCCACCCGTGGACGGCCGGCGGGGCGTGGACCGTCTACGCGGTCTGGGCCGTGGCGGCGGCGGTCGTCGCCGTGGCCTCGGTACAGGGCCGCGACCAGTGACAGCACTCGACCAGTGACAGCGCCGCGAGTGACGGCACTGCGGCCAGTATCGGCACTGAGACCGTCGGCAGCGCGGGGCCGCAGCGTTGGGCGACGACCGGCCGGGTCTCATATGCGTGTCGCGTGCAGGGCGGTGCGGGCGACACCGACGAAGTGGACGACGGACTCCCAGAACGGGGCGTAGCAGTCGTTGAACCGTCGGCCGGCGTCCTCCTCGCCGGCGATCATCGCGTCGAGCGCGCGGTAGTTGGCGCTGGTGGAGCGGCGCAGCAGGTCCGCGGCCGAGGCGACCTCCGGCGGGCCCTCCAGGTCGGCCAGCCAGACCCGCTGACGCAGCACCGCGTACTCGCCGCGCAGTCGGATCCGCAGGTCCCGCAGGGTGGCCAGCCGCTCGTCGGGGTCACCGATCTCGTGGGCGTCGGTCACCTTCCAGTACAGGTCGCCCATGCGCTGGGCCTGTTCGATGAGGTCGACGTACGCCGAGCGGCGGGCGGCCCTGAGGCCGTCCGCCTGTACGGTCGCGGCGGCCGCGTCCGCCTGGATACGGGCCGCGCGTGCGGTGCCGCGGCTGGTCACCCAGCTCGCGAGCACCGCGGTCGCGGCCGTCAGCGCGGCCACCCACAGAGTGCTGTCCCCCATACCGAACCCGTCCCCCGTCCCCGTCCGGTCACTGTCCCCGCCCCCACCCGGCGCTCACCGCAGGAGTGTGGCACGGGCGACGAGAGTGACGGGAACTAGGCGTGGCGTGAGGGTTCCAGAGTCTTCGTCAGGTGTGCGAAGACGACGACGTTGCTCTGGTAGCCGGACTGTTTGTCGTACACGCCTCCGCAGGTGATCAGCCGCAGCTCCGGACGCTTTCTCGCGCCGTACACCTCCTGACTGGGGAAGCGCGCCTTCTCGTACATGCGGACGGCGTCCACCGTGTAGACGGCGGTACGTCCGTCGGCGCGACGGGCCTCGACGAGCCGGCCGGGCTTCAGGGTGCTCAGGCCGGCGAACACGGCGGGTCCGGTGCGGGTGTCCAGATGGCCGACCACCACGGCGGTGCCCGCCTCTCCCGGTGAGGGCCCGCCCTCGTACCAGCCCGCCAGTTTGGGCTTGTCGAGCGGCGGAGCGGTGAGCTGCTGACGCCGGTCGAGGCCCAGCCCCATGAGCGGGGCGTCCAGGCCGAGATACGGGATGCTCAGGCTTGTGGGCTTGGAACGGGAGAGCGGTTGCGGGTGCTGAGGGTGCTGCGGTTGCTGTGGCTTTCGCGGCTGTTGAGGTTGCTGAGGCCGCTGAGGCTGCTGAGGTGGTCTGGCGGGTTGGGGCGGCCTGGCCGGCTGGGGTGGGCGAGCCTGCTGGGGTGGCCGAGCCGGTTGAGGTGGCTGGGATGAACGGGGTGGGGGAGAGGGTGCCCGTGGAGAGGGCGACGGGGGGCGTGGGGGTGGAGGGGGTGGTGGGCTCGGACGGCTGACGGGGGGTCGTACGGGAGCGGGGGTGCGCCGGGGCTCCGGTGCCGCGGCGGCGGGCGGACCCGGGGACGCCTTCGCGTCCCCGAGTTCCACCGCCGGGGCGGCGACCGGCCCAGCGGGCCGGCCGTCGTCCTCGGACCACCAGATGCCGCCCATCACCAGCGAGAACCCCAGAACCGCGGTTCTCGTCAGGCGATAGGCACGCGTGCGGTACCAGGGCCTGGGCGCGTGCCTACGCGGCACCGTCGGGCCGGCGACGCAGCTGCCGGAAGTAGACGAAGCCGGACACGCCGACCAGGCCCACCGCTCCGGCGGCGGCGGCCGCCGACACGGTCGGTGTCTCGGCGAGACCGCCGCCGCCCGCGGGCACGGCGCCGTTGGGAGTCTGCGGCTTGGCGTCCGGCTTGGCCGCCGGCTTGCAGTCGACCTTGAACATCTTCTCCTTGCCCGCCCCCGCTCCGCCCACGGGCTTCCAGGTGAGCTTGTAGTCACCGTCGGGCAGCGCGAGCGTGTCCGTGTAGCCGGTGCCGATGGGGAGGTTGAGGGTGCCGTTGAGCGTGGCTGCGGCCGAGGCCGCCGGCTGCGGCTCGATGATGTAGGTGATCCCCGTGACGCCGACACCCTCGAAGTTGAAGGCGGCCAGGTAGAACTTGCAGACCTTCGTCTCGTCACGCTGGTCGGTGGGGGACGTCGTCTCCGCGTGGATCTTGACGTCTCCGCTGTCGGGGGCGGCGTAGGCGGCCGGGGCCCCGAGGAGGGCGGCGCCGGCGAGGGCGACCGTGGTGAGGGCTGCGGCGCCGGTGCGGACGCCGACGGAGCGGGTGAGCGGTGAGGCGGGCATACGAAGTCCTCCGAGCGGAATGATTGTCGTACAAATCGGGTGTGCACCTGACTCCCTTTCACATCCGGAACCCGGAAACTCGCCGCACCGCTGATGTGGCGTCAGAAATCCCCCGTCCGGACCAACATTTCGCCTGCCCACGACACCCCGGACGCTCCCGCGGCCCCACACGCCGGCCCCCGCGACGAGCCTGGCGCTGACCCCACCCCGAGCCTCGCGCCGGGCTCCGCGCCGGGCCTCGCACCGGGCCTCGTGCCGGGCCTCGCGCTGACCCTGCGCCGGATTCCGTACCGGCCTCGTGCCGGGCCTCGCGCTGACCCTGCGCCAGATTCCGTACCGGGCCTAGCGCTGGGCTGACGTGTCGGGCCGCGTCCGGTCCCGTTCGTCGAGCATGGGGCGGACGTGCGGCGAGCGTGCGGCGGGCGTGCGGCAGGTCGTGGCGGCGGCCCCCGCGGCGTCGCCGGCGACGGCCCACGCGCCGGGCCTCACGTCTGACCCCGCCGGGCAGCGGTCGTCGGGCGGGGCGGGCGGCG
>NZ_BMVY01000051.1 GCF_014650955.1 Streptomyces tauricus | reverse complement strand
CCCCGCCAGCTGCCGTACTTCTCCGGCAGGTGCACCCACTGGGTGCCGGTCTGGAACTTGAAAGCGATCGCGTCAATCACCTCACGATGGTCCCGCCAGCGGCCACCCCGCTTCGGCGTCCGGTCCGGAAGCAACGGCTCAATCCGCGCCCACTGCGCATCAGTCAACGGCACACCCGGACCAACGACCGACTGATCCAAACGAAATGACCTAGCGGCAAACTCCAGGGTTATCCGCGTTGCTGGTCCGCAGCCTGCATGCGTCGCACCGTGGCTACGCCACCGTGGCCCAGGACGGGCGATGGCGAGTCTCCTCACGCTGACCCGACCGTGAAGGCATGCGTATGAGCCCTTTCCGGGCGGTGTCTCTGTCCAGATCGGCCGCCAGATGCCCTGGGCTCCCCGGAGTGCAAGTCCCGTCATCTGGGGCTCCCTTCTCGTCGGTACGAGGGGGGACCAGGTGTTGTCACTCGTAGCCGAGATCTTCCTCGGAGTGCAGGCGCCACCCGTCGTGCCGCTTCACCAGAACGAAGGCGGTGCGCTGAAAAACGTCGTAGTACCCGGAATCCGGGTCGTGGCCGCATGTGAACCAGAGCGCCTCGACCCGCGCCGTGTCCGGGGTCTCGCTGACGACGGTCACCCTTTCCAGCGTTGACTCGGCGCCGAATTCATCGGTCTTCTTACAGTTGTGTGCCTTGGTGTACTCGGCGCAGAAGTCGGCAGGGCTCTGGTAGAGCATCTGAACCTCTTGGGTGAGGGGTGCGGCCGGTTGTCTGAGCATGATGGCATTGTCGCGCTCACGGAAGTCGCCGTTTCTCGGCCCGGATCGCGCTTCCCGCCTCAGGAACTCGAAGGAGTTGCAGTAGTCGGTCGTGCCGTTCCCTTTTGACCGCGGCTTTGACTTCGGCTCAAGCCGGGAAAACGACGGACGGGCCAGAAACTGGTGCAACCGCCCGTCGAGGCTGGGACACGCCGCCTTAGCAGCACCAACCTCCCTGCTGACCTGCTTCAACACGCAGATTCAGGGAATCGTGGAAGACTTTTTGGTGTGGGAGACCCCGTCGAGATCATGCCGTACGACCCTGCTTGGCCAGCCATGTTCGCCAGGTGGGGCGTGGGCCTGCGTGCAGCCCTGGGCGATGCTGCGGCGCGTATCGACCACATCGGGTCGACCTCGGTGCCGGGGCTGGCGGCCAAGCCTGTGATCGACATCCAGATCTCACTGGCATCGCTGGAAGCGTTGGATTCGTTCCTGGGCCCGCTGACCGGTATGGGGCTCGTGTACCGGGCGGACAATCCCGAACGGACGAAGCGATACTTCCGCGAACCTCCAGGTCAGCGCCGGACACACGTGCACGTGCGGCAACTGGGCAGCTTCTCCCAGCAGTTCCCCCTGCTGTTTCGCGACTACCTCCGGTGCCATTTGGCTGCCGCGAACGAGTACGCAGCAGCCAAACAACACTGCGCGGCCGAGTTCCGCAACGACCGTCCCGGTTACGTCCAGGCAAAGGATGCCTTCGTATGGGACATCATCCGACGTGCTGACGCCTGGGCCCAGCACACCGGCTGGGCCCCCGGTCCCAGTGACGCCTGACCATGCCTCCTGATCACACCTGAAGCCAAGATCATTTGGGGTTACAGGACAGCCTGCTGCCGTGAGCACGGACGTTCACGGTGTCGGCGGGCCTGCCGTCGACGTGCCGGTGTGGCCGTGGGAGTTCAGCCGACCTCGTTGCGGACGGCGGTGTCGAGGTCGGTGGCGGTCAGGTCGAAGGTCTCGGCGGTCTCCGTGGCATCCATGTGGAACGGCGCGTACCACTGGTAGTCCATCTCGGCCATCTCGCGGGCGATCGGCACGATCAGCCCGGCCGTACGCGTCACGGAGCGCGGTATCCGGATCAGTTTGACCGGGGGCCGGCCCGCCGCGACGGCGTAGCGCCGCGCCAGCTCGCGAATGGTGACGGCCGGCGGGGACGGCACGTGCCAGGGGCGGCCCCACGCACGTTCTTCCGAGGCCAGCGTGATGAGGGCCTGTGCCATGTCGCCATTGAAGGTGAAGGTGTGCGGCATGTCCAGGTGGCCGGTGATCCAGGCCGCTTTTCCCTTCTGCAGGGCCGACTTGATGAGCAGGGAGTAGATGCCGTTGGCGTCCTTGCCGATGTAGTCGGAGCCGCGGACCTCGACGGTGCGGATCCCCCCGGCGAGGGCCTGTTCCCACATGCGTCTGCGCAGGCGGCCCTTGTGCCCGGTGGCGGCCATGGGGGTGTGTTCGTTCATCCGGCCACCGGGCTGCGGACCGTAGGCGTAAAGGCTGCCGGTCAGCGCGAGGACGGCGTCGTTCGCCTTCGCGGCGGTGATGGCTGCCGTCTGCAGGGGCGGCAACAGGCGTTCCCACACCGTGTATGAGGGTGGATTGGCGCAGTGGTAGATGACTTCCGCGCCGCGGGACAGCTCGGTGAGGCGGGTCGGGTCGGACGCGTCCGCGGCGACCCGGTCGATCAGCGGGTGCTCGGGGCCGGAGCCGCTGCGGGTGACGATCCGGATGCTCTCGCCGCGCTCGGCGAGCAGACGAGCGACGTTGGTACCGATGGAACCGGCACCGATGACGACGTGCTTGGCCATAACGATTTCTCCTTCTCCGGGGTATCGGTCAGTCGTCCACGCCGGAGCCGGTATAGGTGGGCACGTCTGCGAGCATGTCGGCGATCTGCGGGTTGAGTTCGTTGCGGCGCCGGTGCAGTTCCTGGATCTTGGCGTTCAGGTCTGGGTCGCCGTCGTCACTGACGTCGAAGATCTCCAGCCGTTCGACCAGGTGCAGCCCGAGGTGGTCGGTCTGGTAGGTGGTCGGGTGCGTCAGGTAGGCGAAGAGCCCGTCGAGATCCTCGACGACGAACACCGCACCGTACGTGTAGTCGCCGCCGTGGTCGCGACCGACGACGAAGGACTTGATGGCGGGGTTCGACCGGCCCTGATCGCGCCAGCTCTCCAGCACCGCCTCGATCTGCTCAGGCGTCGCAGTGGCCTTCAGCGTGACTCTGTTGATGTGGTAAATCATGACGTACCATCCATTCCTAACGTTGTTAGATTTCCTAACGGCGTTAACTATGACGCGCGTCGCCGACGCGGTCAAGGCGGTGGCTAGTGTTCGGGGACACCATCGAAGCGAAGTGACGGACCATGTCGACCAGCACGAGACGGGCCCGCGAACGGGCGAACACCCGGGAGCGGATCATCGAGGCCGCGCTGCACGTTCTCGAGACCGAGGGCGTCGCGGCTCTGACGATCCGGCGCATCGCCACCGACGTCGAATATTCCGCGCCCGTCGTCTACCAGCACTTCGCCAACAAGGACGCGCTCGTACTGGAGCTGGTCGCGCACGGTCACCGCCTGCTGTTGAGCGAGTTCCACCACGCCGCGCAGGAACCCGATACGGACCGGCGCATGACGCGCATCGCGTCGCAGTACGTCCGGTTCGCCGGCGAGCATCCCCACCTCTTCCGGGTCATGAACGACCCGGTGGTCGACGCGGACGAACGCCGACGCGTCGCGGAACCGGTCATCGACGTCCTCAAGGAGCTGCTCACCACCTGGTCGGCCGCCCACAACGTGGTCCTGGCCGACCTCGACCAGGCTTGTGAGATCCTCTGGGGCACGCTGTACGGCATCGCGTCACTGAGTTACCTCGGCAACGTCGGCGGTGATCGCGCCCGCTACCTCGCCGAACAGGCGCTTCGCGCGATCCTCCTCGGCTGGCGAACCGAGACGCCGGCGAACGGTCGACCGGCGAGCAACTAGGTTCTCTGACCGCTGTGGTTCGCCGGGTTCAGCGGGGTGGCCGGAGTGCTCGTCGAGAGCGCTTCCTGCGGCTGCCGCTCATCGTGACGACGTCGAGGAGGCTCTGGAGAGGGCGTTCCCAGTCGTGGTCGGGCTGGCGAGGTGCCCCGGGTGCCGTTCGACGTATTGGATGCCGACCGCAAGCTGGACACCTCGCCGTGGTGGGTCCGGTTCGTCGCGGCCGCGGAGGGGTGCGACGGTCCACTCAGCCGCAAGGCTTGTCTACTGACGTACCAGAGGAAGGCCGGCTGCGGTGGCCGCCACCATGCGTTTCAGTGTCGGGCGGAACGGCGGGAACGCCCCCGCGATCTCCGGCTCGCGCGCGTACAGTTCACGCAGCGCCTCAGGTGGACGGGTGATGGGAAACAGCTTCGCGACGAAAGCGCTGGCTGTCATCACGAGTGCGGCGCCATCGGCGGGGGTCAGTTCCGGGCAGGCGGTGGAGATGCGCTGGCCGACCGCCCAGTAGGTGTCGATGGCCCACCTCTTGAAGACCTTCAGCACTTCCACGGACACATTGTGTTCGAGCATCGTCTCCGCGTGCGTGGTCAGATCACAGTAGAAGGGCCGGTCAACGAAGGCATCCGCGAGAACGCCCGCCGCTGCCTCGGTCCCACTCACTTCCTGCAACCGGGCACTGACCACACTCGCCCACTCGGAACCTGCGCTCATCAGCAGATGCAGGTAGATCTCCTCACGCGTGCCGAAGTAGCGCAGCACGTTGGACTTGGCGAGTCCGACCGCGGTGGCGATGTCCTGCAGGCTGACCCTGGCCACTCCGGAGCGCTCGGCGAGCTCCCGCGCGGCCGTGAGGATGGCCTCGCGGCGCTGGTCCTTCTGATCAGGGCGTCGAGCCCGCTGGAATGGCGCTGACATGACCGTTCATCCTAGTCCAGATCTAACAGAACACCCATCTCTTGTTAAGGGACGGGTGTTCTGTTAATGTCCCGGCATCCGACAGCCCCACCGCGCTCCTGGGAGTGAACGGCCATCTCCGCCACCTCGACCAACCTCAGCCAGACCATCGACGACTTCGTTGCCGCCTTCAACGAGCCGAGCCCCGATCTCGACAAGGTCATGTCGTTCTTCGCCGACGACGCCGTGTACCTGCCCGGCCACCTGCCGGAGCGACATGGCATCGCGGCGATCCGCAAAGAGTTCGAGCCGCACTTCGCCGGACGCTACGGCGCCATGCACTTCGCCGTGTACGACAAGATCGTCGACGAGCCGAACCGGCGCGCCACGATCCGCTGGGCCTGCCGGCTCGACATGAGCGGAGAGTCCGGCCGTCATGTGCCGTTGCCACTGCGCCTGTTCGCCCGTGCGCGCTACGGCGGCCGCATGCAGTGGCACGGTGTGGACGTGTTCCACTTCGACACCGCAGGACGTATCAGCGGCAAGTTCACCTACGCCATGTTCCGGTTGCCGCTGTGGGAGCGGGGCTGACAGGTCTCCCTGACGGTCCGAACCACCCGAGACGACCTCACATGCCCATGCCCGCCGTACCTCCCCTGGGGAAAGCTCGGGCCCGCGCGCACTCATACGGAAACGAAATGACACTTCTCAAGTCATGGCGGCCCCTGCTCGCCTTCGTGGTCACCGGCGGACTCCTGGTGTCGCTCTGCTACTTGGCGCTGCGGCCGGAACATCTCCTGTCCGTACCCGAGGGGGCCGCCCCCGGGTCACTCACCATGCGCCCCTGCGACTACGACACCGAAGCCGGAACCGTCGCCGCCGACTGCGGCACACTCGCCGTCCCGGAGAACCGGCGCGACCCCGAGTCCGAGCTGATAGCACTTCCGGTCACCCGCGTCCGGGCCACTTCCGCCAACCCCGCGGAACCGATCTTCCGACTGGGCGGCGGCCCCGGAAGAACGAACATGGACTTCCCGCAGGCAAGCCGACTCACCGGCAAGCACGATGTGGTCCTGGTCGGCTACCGGGGTATCGACGGATCGCGCCGTCTGGACTGCCCCGAGGTCGCCGCGGTCATGCAGTCCGGCGACGGAATCGCCGCATCGAAGACACTGCCTGCCACGACCAAAGCGTTCGATCTGTGTGCGGACCGCCTCACCGACGACGGGATCGACCTCACCGGCTACTCCGCCCTCCAGCGGGTGGAGGACCTGGAAGCGGCCCGTACCGCCCTGGGCTACTCGCAGATCAACCTCCTCAGCTCCAGTGCTGGAACACGCACCGCCATGATCTACTCCTGGCGGCACCCGAAGGTGCTGCACCGCTCCGCGATGGTCTCGGTCAATCCGCCCGGCCACTTCTTCTGGGACCCGCGCATCACCGATGCGCAGTTCGCCCAGTACACACGGCTGTGCGCGGACGACGACGCCTGCGCCGCGCGTACATCCGACCTCGCCGAATCGGTCCGGAAGACCGCCGGCGAGATCCCTGAACGCTGGGGGCCCTTCCGCATCAAGGACACCAACGTCCGAGTACTGAGCCAGTACGCCATGCATCACAACGGTCAGGCCTCGGCACCGAACAACGCTCCGACCGTCATCGACGCCTACCTCAGCCGGGACACCGGCGCCATGTGGGCCATGTCTGTCCTCGGCGACCTCACCCTGCCCGATTCCATCGTCTGGGGCGAGTTCGCTTCCTTCGCCATGATCGATGGTCCAGCAGCACAGCGCTACTACGACAGCGGTGGCGATCCGGGCTCGATCCTGGGCAACGCCTCGACCGACTTCCTGTGGGCCGGAGAGTCCGGTCTGTCCACGGTGTGGCCGGACAGCCCCGACAACGCCAAGTATCGCAAGATGCGGTCCAGTGACGTCGAAACCCTCCTCGTCAGCGGTGAGGTCGATTTCTCCACCCCGGCGCAACTGGCCACCGACGAACTGCTGCCCGCCCTGTCCCGGGGACAGCAGGTGATCCTTCCCGGGCTGGGCCACACCGCCGACTTCTGGGAGCACCGCCCCGAAGCCGGAAAACGTCTACTGACCACCTTCTTCGACACCGGCAAGGCGGACAGTTCCCGATTCGACAAGCGGCCCGTCGACTTCGAGGCCGTTCCGTTGAGCATGTCCACGGTGGCCAAGCTGCTGACCGCAGTCACCCTGGCCGGCGTAACCCTCGGCCTCGCCCTGCTCGCCGTGATCGCACGCTGGTCGCGCAAGCGCGGTGGCTTCGGTCCCCGCGCGAGTGTCTGGATACGAACCGGGACCGTGATCCCGCTCGGCCTTGGCGGATGGCTGATGGGGGTTCTGCTGATCTGGACGGTGGGACCCGATGACTTCGTGGCCAGCGCGAGTGTGATCGTGCCCGGGACGGGCCTGATGGTGGGCATCGGCGCCTATTTGGCCTGGACCCGTGCTGAGCGCTCATCACGGAGGCGGCGCGCAGGGTTGGTGGCCGCGGTCTGCGGGGCGTTCCTCGGGGCATGGATCGGCTGTTACGCGCTCTCCGGTCTCCTGGCGCCTGCCGCAGCCATAGTCGGCGCGGGTGCGGCAGCGAATCTCGGGTTGCTGTGCGTCGAGCACTTCCGCAAGTGGCCGGACCGCATGTGGCAGATACCGGCGGTACTCAAGAGCTCTTGAGTCCGTAGGGGGAGAGTACGGGGTGGGCGGGCATCGCGGGGACCTGCGACGCCCGCCCACCAAGCTGTTTTCTGCGGACCGGTTCCTTGCTCTCACCGCGCTCGTCGTCGGCATCGGGATGCCGCACACCCACTTCCTGTGGTGCACCGAAGGCCGAGGTCGATCTGTACGCGGCGGTCCGCCGTTGCCCTGACCGGTGGCGGCAGGTGTCATGCCTGGACAGTGGGGCGAACGTTGATCTCGCCGATCTCGACGTCGCCGGGCTGCTCGATGGCGAAGGCCACCGCGCGGGCGACCGCCGCCGGCGGGATGCCCACCGCGTCCATGTACTTGCGCGTCTGCTCGCGGATGTTCGGGTCTTCCATGGAGTCGGCGAGATCGGTGCGTATGTATCCCGGCGAGATGGCCGTCGTGCGCACCACTCCGTCGGTGGACTCCCTGCGTAGCCCTTCGTGGACGGTGCGCACCGCGTTCTTGGTCGCGGCGTAGACGGCCATCGAGGGGGACGCGCCGTACAGGCCGGCCACGGAGACGATGCTCACGAAGTGGCCCGACCCTTGTTCGCGGAAGGCGGGCAGCGCGGCGGCGATGCCGTTGAGCGTGCCGCGAAGGTTGACATCGATCATGGCCGACCAGCTCTCGGTGTCGAGGTCGGCCAGCGGGCTGATCGGGGCGATGCCGGCGTTGTTCACCAGTACGTCGATGCGGCCGTACCGATCGATGGTGGTGGCGACCAGGCGCCGCAGGTCCTCGGCCCGGGTGACGTCGACGACGCACGTGGCGGCACGGGCGCCCTCCTGCCGGATGTCCTGCGCTATGGCCTCGATGTGCTCACTGCGGCGCGCCGCGAGGACGACTGCGGCGCCGCGCTGAGCGAGGAGACGGGCCGTGGCCTCACCGATGCCGCCGCTTGCTCCGGTGACCGCGACGATCTTGTCATGAAGAGAGAGCACTGCTGCCTCCAGATAAAGTGGACACGTGTCCGGTGCGCTATCCACCCTACCGGACTCGTGTCCACTTGTGATGGACGGAACGTCAGGAGACGCCTATGAGCACACCGGCACGCCGTCCGGACGCGGCGCAGAACCGGACCCGCATCGTGGAGGCCGCCCGCGCGGCCCTCGCGGAATCCGATGACGTCCACCTCAAAGAGATCGCCAAGCGCGCCGGTGTGGGACAGGGAACGCTCTACCGGAACTTCCCCAACCGCGAAGCGCTCCTCGCCGAGGTCTACCGGCGCGACGTCGAAGAACTCGTGACCGCCGCTTCCGTCCTTCTCGCGGAATACGAGCCCGTGGAAGCCCTGCGCCACTGGGTTGACCGAGTGATCGACTACGCCGAGATCAAGTACGGCGTCCTGGCGGCGCTTGAACCCGCGGCGTGGCAAGACCTTGTCACCCACAGCCAGAACCCCATCGAAGGCGCCCTCGGCCACCTGCTGGACGCCGGGAAAGCGGCCGGTTCCATCCGCACGGACGTGGACGCCCGCGGGGTCCTCCTGCTCATCGCCTACCTCGGCCGACTGGACCGGGACGAATGGGGGACAACAGCACGGCCTTTGATGAACGTCATCCTGGAGGGCCTTCGCCGACGACAGGACGCTGACGGGCGGGGGTAGCAGGCCTTGAAGGCATCCTGAAGAGCAACCGCAGCATCACCGAACAGCAGAGTGGCTATGTCACTTCAGTGGGGTTCTGGCCTACTTCCTGTGGTGCGGGGCCGTGCGGTTTTGGCAGAGGCACCTGACCGGCACCGCATCCGGACGGACGGCCGATGTCGAGCAGCCACGATGTCGACCGAGTAGCGGACGCATGAGTGTTCAGGGGCGCAAGGGCTGCCGTAGGGCCGGTCGCAGTTGCCGTAGGCGACCTCGCGCAGGGTGAAGTGCTGCATGCGGCAGGCTCGTCGACCACGGCGGTGCGCTGTCTGTCCGCCGCGGTGCCGCCCCGGCCACGTACGTCGTCGTCTACGCCACGGGTGTGAGTTCCGCGCAGCCGAACAGCAGGGCGTAGCCGGTGGGGAGTTGGTGGAGGATGCGGGTGACCAGGTCGCGGCCGGCGTAGGCGGCGACTGCGGAGAAGACGGATCCGGTGTCCCAGCGGGTGGTGGCCAGGGAGGCACCGGAGCGGGCGGCGAGGTCTTTGACGAACTCCCAGCCGGTCAGCGGCTGGGTGTCGGGGATCTGCGCGGTCAGCACGCGTGCGGCTTCCAGTGGCAGGCAGGCGGCCAGTTCGACGCGTTCGTCGCCGGTCACCTGGCGTCCCAGTCCAGCAAGGACCAGGCGGACGGCTTCGTCGGCTTGCTCGCGGGTGGGGTAGGCCCCCTCGTGGCGGACCTTCTCCAGCATCTGCTCGTATGCCGTCCCGTACGGCTGCTGGGTCGGTACGTGCCGGTCGGAGATCACGGGGGTGGTTGCCTTTCTTGCTGTAGCCGGTACTCGGGCACCGGTGTGTGTGCGGGATGCTCAGATGGGCTGGGGGCGGCCGAAGAGCAGGTCGTAGCCGACGGGGAGTTGGAGCAGGATCTGGCCCAGCAGGTCATCGTCGGCGGCGTCGGCGACGGTGGACAGCACAGCGCTGACGTCCCAGGCCGCGGTCTGCTCGGTGGCGCCTTCGATCCACGCGGCGGCCGCGCGGACGAACCGCTCCGGGGGCAGCGGCTCGGCGCTCTGCAGCGGGTTGAGCAGGATCAGGGCGAACTCTTCCGGCAGGCGCGCCGCCAGCTGGGCGCGGACGTCGCCGACCAGGTGTGCGCCGAGCAAGGCGAGCACCACGCGGGCCGCGCGCTCGGCTTCGCCCGGGGTGTCGTACTCGCCGCGTTCCTTCACATGACCGAGGAATGCTTCGCGTCGCAGAGTCATCACGGCGGCCCTCTTCTTCTTCGGACTGCTTACGGGGGTGCGGAGAGCGAGGTGGGGGAGAGGCCTGGTGCCCGCCCTCCGCACCCGTGCGGCCGGTGTCAGCCGGAGATCTCCGTGCGTCCGGATCCGACGCCGATGGAGATCTTGCGGGGCTTGGCGCGCTCGGCGATCGGGATGCGCAGGGTGAGCACGCCCGCGTCGTAGTCGGCCTGGATGTGCTCGGTGTCGAGGGTGTCGGCGAGCACGATCTGACGGGAGAAGACGCCCAGCGGCCGCTCGGACAGCTCCATCTGCACGTCGTCGGCCTTCGTCACCGGCCGCCGCTCGGCCTTGACGGTGAGAATGTTCCGCTCGACGTCGATGTCGATCGCGTCCGCGGTGACACCGGGAAGGTCGAAGGCCACCACGTAGTCGTCGCCCTCGCGGTAGGCGTCCATCGGCATCGCCGACGGGCTGGACCAGGTGCCTGGGCCGGTCAGCTGCTGTGCCAGGCGGTCCAGCTCACGGAAGGGGTCAGTGCGCATCAACATCGTGAAAACACCTCCAGCAGGTTCAGGCAGTTACTGCCAATGCGCCTCACTGACACCGTTGTAACACGTCATCCAAGAGATGACAAATATGATGTCGTCGATGCGATGACAATCTGGGGGATGCCGGGATCCGCAGCCGACGACTCGCCCACGACCAGCACGAATGGATGCGGAGGATGCCGGCTTTTCCCGGCCGGAAGCGTGAACCCTCCTGTGTCCAATGTGCGACAGGTGTCGGGCGCGGAGGCGGCTGGATGCCGCACGAGGGTCTGTTGGCGCATCGGGCGGCAACTGCCTCATCCAGTTCGAGCCGACAGATCCCTGAAGGGAAAGTTGCGTGGCGCGTATATTTGCGCAGCGCGCAAGTTCTGCTAGCGTGAAGGGCATGAGTGGTCTTCGGGAACGGAAGAAGGAAGCCACGCGCGCGGCGCTGAGCTGGGCCGCGGTCCGGCTCACCGTCGAGCGCGGGTTGAGTGCGGTCAAGGTGGAAGACATCGCCGCGGCGGTCGGGGTGTCTCCGCGCACCTACAACAACTACTTCTCCAGCAAGGCCGAAGCGATTGCGTTTCGCTACCTTGAGCGCTCCTTGCGCCTCGCGGCCGAGCTGCGTCACGGACCGCCCGGCGAACCCTTGTGGGAGGCGATCACTCGGGCGGCACTACGGCAACTGGAGCCCGGCCCTGAGGTGGAGCGCATGCCACCCCAGGAGCCCGATGAGTGGGCGGCCGGTGTGCGGGTGATGTTGGCCGAACCCGCGCTGGAGGCCGAGATGCTGCGGGCGAGCAAGATCGCGGAGAAGGAGCTGGCCGCGGCGATCGCTGACCGCACGGGCACGGATCCCGGATCCGATCTCTACCCTCGCCTGGTGGCCGCGAGCGTGATGGCCGCGAACAATGTCGCCCTCGAGCTGTTCGTGCAAGGCGGCACGGGCGAGCCGATGGAGGTTCTGCTGCCCCGGACTCTGCGCATGGTGGCGGCCGGACTTCCCACTCCGTAGCCCTCTCCTTTCCAACCCTGACCCTGAACAGGGGCTGCTGCTTGCAGCCTCTACGTCGTCATGCCTCAAAAAGGAGAATTGTCATGCTTGATGTAGTGATTGTCGGTGGCGGCCCGAACGGGTTGATGCTCGCCTGCGAGATGGCACTGGCTGGGGTGCGTCCGGTTGTGCTGGAGCGTCTCTCCGGCCCGAAGACCGAGCCCCGAGCGAACGGGCTGGTCGGTCAGGTGGTGCGCATGCTCGACCGACGTGGTCTCTACGCACGCATCAGCGGCTCCACTGCGCCGCCCCGACCCGCGCCCCGCTACATGTTCGGCGCCTTCACGCTGGACCTCACAGGACTCGACGACAACCCCGTGAGCCTGCTCCCGGCGCCGCAGGAGCAGATCGAAAGGGTCCTCGCCGAACGAGCCGTGGAACTCGGCGTCGACCTCCGCAGGGGGCAGGAGGTGGCCGATCTGCACCAGGACGACGATTTCGTCCGGATCACCCTCGCCGACGGTGAGGCTCTCACCGCCCGTTACCTGGTAGGGGCCGACGGGGGGCACAGCCTGGTGCGACGCCTGTCCGGCATCGGCTTCCCCGGCGTGACCACCGACGACTTCGTCACCCGCTCCGCGAACGTG
Source organism: Streptomyces tauricus (assembly GCF_014650955.1). GTDB lineage: Bacteria > Actinomycetota > Actinomycetes > Streptomycetales > Streptomycetaceae > Streptomyces > Streptomyces tauricus. The sequence goes on along the minus strand of NZ_BMVY01000051.1, from coordinate 28,777 downwards.
TCCGTGGCGGACGAATACCTGGGCCCGGACGGCAGCCTGCACGTTCCCGGCTACGGGAACCTGCCATCCCTGCTGTACGTGCGCACGGAGCGCGGCACGATCGCGTGGGGCCTGCTGCCTGGCCGAGTGCCGGTCCTCAACACCACCGAGACCGGCAGGCCGGACGAGCACACCACTCCGATGACCTTCGAAGAGATGATGGCGAGCGCCGAACGCGTGCTGGGTGTGCCCGTCCCGCTGGGTCCGCCGCAAGGAGAGGGACCGCACCTGCTTCGACGACTCGCCGGCGGAAACACCCGACTGGCAGACCGCTACCGGGACAGGCGGGTACTGCTGCTGGGCGACGCGGCCCACGTGCACTCGGCGATCGGCGGCCCGGGCCTCAACCTCGGCCTGCAGGACGCGGTCAACCTCGGTTGGAAGCTGGCCGCCACAGTGCGAGGGTGGGCCCCCGAAGGTCTGCTCGACACCTACGACGAGGAACGCCGACCTGTCGCGGAACACGTCGTGGCCTCGACCCTGTCCCAGTCGGCACTGATGCGCCCCGGACCGGAAGTCAGTGCCCTGCGGACCGTCTTTGGCGACCTGCTCGCCTCACCTGGCGGCACTGAACGCATCGCCCACCTGCTCGCTGGAACCACCGAGGACTTCGCGCCCGACCTCGTGGTCCACACCGGCGCAGGCCCCCGTCGGCTGGCCGACTTGACCACCACCGCCCGGCCCTTGCTGTTGGACCTGTGCGGCGACTTCGCCGAGGCCGCGAAGCCCTGGCACGACCGGGTCGATGTCATGAGCGGCACGGCAGAGGGCACGAGCGTGACCGGCCTGCTGCTGCGCCCCGACTCCCACATAGCGTGGACCGGACACGGGCCGGACGACGTCGACGGTCTGCGAGCCGCACTGCACCAGTGGTTCGGCGGACCGCTGAGCGACGCCCGTGAGCTGGAGCAGGTCAGCGGTTGAGCCGGTTCATCAGCTCGCGGTTGGTGGCACGTGCGGCTTCGAGGTCCTCGTTCCGTTCCGCGCGTTCACCGCGGAGGTCGAGAATCTGCTGTTCCAGCTCGGCGGCGCGGCGTGTGAGCGTCTCGATGTCGGCCGGGGCGCCGAGGCCGGAGGTTTCCCGAGCCGTCTTTCCCAGAGCCTCGGACAGGCGGCGTTCGAGCCGGGTGATGTGCGCGGCCGGTCTTCCGTTGCGGCCGTCTTCGACGGCGACATCTTCGTCTGCACGCTGCACCGCCGGCCCTCGAAGCTGCCGCAGGGGGTTGTACGTCTGGGGCCTGTTGGGAAAGTGGCGCGGTCGCCCGGAGGGCGGCTACGCGGCAGGCACCGCTGCGTATCAGGCTCCGGAGGACCGCTGTCCCTGCGAGCCGTAGGGCGCGAGCGGAAGACTGCGCAGCGACAGCGCGCTCGGCGCCGGCAGCGCTCCGTGGGCCGCCTCAACGCGGAACGACTGGAGCAAGTACGCCACCAGACGCCGGGACGCCGCACGGTCACCCGGCAATGCGGTGACCAGACCGCAGTGGGACAACAGGGCCACGGCAAAGTCGGAGGGGTGGAAGTCGGCCCGCAGCGCGCCCGCCGCCTGAGCCCTTCGGACCAGGGTCAGGAAGTCCTGCTCGGCCTGTTGCCGTACCCGCGCGTATTCTCGCGTGCTGTCCGGAAAGGCCGCGACGAACGCGGCCGGGAAACCCCGTTCCTCTCGTTGCAGTTCGCAGACCGTCTCGACCAGTTGCTGGAAGCCCTGCCACGGATCGGGTTCGGCCAGCGCCTCGGTGAGTGCCCGAGCGCAGGTGTCCAACTGGTGCGCGAACGCGGCCCGCACCAGGGCGTCCCGTGTCGGGAAACGCCGGTACAGCGTCGCCACGCCGACCCCCGCCCGCCGGGCCACGGTCGTCATGGGCGCGTCGATGCCGTGCTCGGCGAAGACCAGGCGGGCAGCCGAAAGGATGCGCTGCCGGTTGCGCCGGGCGTCCGCCCGCAGACTGTCCTGCCCCGTGATCCGAGAGGATTCCCCCACCGCTGTCTCTCACCTCCGGTCAAATGGACGATCTCGTCCACTTGCGAGCCTACGCTCGGCGCCACGATCCCCCGCACGGCCCCTGGTGGCGAAGGTGAGAACGCGACGATGGACGACCGCACGATGAAAGCCGTACTGTTCGACCGCTTCGGCGGCCCCGAGGTGCTGTATGTGGGCCGGGTCCCACGTCCAGGACCAGCACCCGGCGAAGTCCTCGTGCGCGTACGCGCGTTCAGCGTGAACGGCGGCGAACTGGCGGCCCGTTCCGGTCGGGTCCGCCTCGTCACCGGCCGGAAGTTCCCGCAGCGCATCGGGCTGGACTTCACGGGCGAGATCGCCGCACTCGGCGCCGGCGCGACCGGCGTAGCGGTCGGCGACCAGGTGTGGGGCGTCCTGGGCCGCAGCTCCGGATTCGGCAGCGCCGCCGAGTACGTGACGGTACGGCCCGAGCGGCTCGGCCGGGTCCCGGACGGACTGGACCTCGTGGCCGCTGCCGCGCTGCCGGTGGCCACCACGGCCATCACGGCCCTCCGCGACAAGGCCGCACTGCGCCCCGGCGAACGGCTGCTCGTACGGGGCGCGGCGGGCGGGGTCGGCAACGCCGCCGTCCAGTTGGGACGGGCATACGGTGCCGAGGTCACGGCCCTGGCCCGCGTCGCCAACCTCGACTTCGTCCGTACGCTCGGTGCCCACCACCCTGTCGACCACCGGACCGTGTCACCTGCGGAACTGGGCCTGTTCGACGTGGTCCTCGACACGGCGGGCACCGATCTGCGTACCGTGCGGCGGATGCTGAAGCCGGGCGGACGCATGGTCACCATCGCCTTCGACCTGACGCGGCCCGCCGCCTCGCTCGGGTACATCGCGGCCAGCGCCGTCCACGGACGCGGCCGGGTGCGCTTCTTCAGCGGCAACCCCGACCGTGCGCTTTTCGACGACCTCGCCCGCCAGGTGACGGAGGGGAAGCTGCGGCCGGCGGTGGACACGGTGTTCCCGCTGGAAGAGACGGCGGCCGCACACCGGGCGCTGGAGGCGGGCGGGGTACGGGGCAAGTACGTGGTCAAGGTCGCCTAGGGGTTGTCGGGAAGGTGCTGGTCACAGCCACTCGTTGAGAACCGTGACCAACACGGTCGCCTCGTAGCGGACGGCGAGCTTGTCATAGCTCGCAGCCACGGCCCCATGGCGCTTGAGGTGACCGAGGCCGCCGCTCCGCGCAGGGGCCGTGCCGGGAAGATCAGTGACCGGTGGAGCCGCAGCGCCTGGGGCGGACGGCGCGACGGGCGGTCCCGTCAGGGGTGACGGGCCAGGACGCTGTCAGTAGACGGATTCTGCTGCGCCGAACGCCATGCTCGCCCGCATCTGCTCTCGATCGGTCAGCGTGCGGCCGGCTATGCCGGCACACATGGCGGGGGCCGATGTGGCGAAGTGATGTCGGACAGTGCCGAAATCAACTGGCTGCGCGCCTAAGGGTGAAGGGCTTTTCGTTGGCCTGTGGCAGCGGACCGCACGATCGCGTCAAGGAGTCGGTGGCGCTTGACGGCGTGGGTGAAGTCCGGGGCGACAGCCGTTCCGTGGACGAGGTCGTCCCGAATCGCGGCGTAGGCGTGCACCAGCGTGTGGATCGCTGTTCCGGCCAGGCCGGGATGGGCGTCGTAGCCGCTGGGCAGCGTGAGCTTCGTGGGCCGACCGCCGCCGCGTGTGCCACGCACCGTGACCGGACCGATGTGCGGGAACTCGGCGGCGGTGATCTCAAGTCTCCCCTCCGTGCCGTCGATGATCAGAGAGAACCCCGCACCCGACGCCGCGCCTCCACGGTGGTGGACGGACAGGATCGCCCCACCTTCCACGGTGCCCGAGATCGCGATCTGGTCCTCGGCGGTCATGGGAACGACCTGCCCGGTGCGCCCGAGGGGAACCTGGCGGCGCCGGGTCGCAGTTGTGGCGACCACTTCCTGAAGCTCGCCGACGACCATCGACACCAGGTCGACCGCGTGTCCGAACGCGATGGTCAGCATCGTGGCCCCGAGCTTGCGGTCGAGCGTGTAGAGCATGTTCGGAGACACCGCAGTGCCTCATTCGGTCGAGGACGCCACGACAGTGGCGGAGAGCACTTGCCCCACGAATCCTTCGGACACGAGGTCGGCCAGCCAGCGGAAGGTGGGCGAGGAGCGTCCCTGAAGACCGACGAAGGTGCGCGTCGTCCCGGCGGCCCGCTCCATCTCCTCGGCCTCGCGCAGGTCGACGGCGAGCGGCCACTCGGAGAGCACCGGCACTCCTGCCTTCAGCGCGGGTAGCACGAGTTCTCGATGCCGGGGCACTTTGACGGCGACCACCACGAGGTCGACGTTCTCGTCGTCGGCGAGTTGCTCGACCGACGTGTACGCGGGTACGCCATACGCCGCTCCTGCGGCCTGGGCCGAGTCTTGGGAGCTCGCCGCCAGCGCGCGAAGCTCGATTCCGTCGACGGCGTTCAGCGCGGGCAGGTGAGCCCCGGCCGCCCAGCCTCCCGTGGCGCTCAGGCCGACGATGCCGACGCCGATCGGTTCACGAAGGTCAGGCACCGAGCTGCCGCCTCAGGGTCTCGGCGTCGTGCAGGGCCGTCATGTGTACGAACCGGCCGTCACGAACCTGGTAGATGGCGTACTCGACTATCTCGAACGAGGCGCCGGTGGGGGCCACGCCGAGCCACTCCTTGGCGGGCGTGCCCGTGTTGGTCAGACGGGCGGCCAGGCGATCACCGTCGACGGCGATCTCCCGGGGTTCCCAGTGGAAGTCCGGGACCGCGTCGATGATGCCGTTCAGCACGGCGATGACCTGGTCCCGAGTGCCCGGCTCGCCGTTCAGGGTGGGCTCGTCGTTGATGAACTCGTCCATGCGGTGGATCTCGTGGGCGTTGAGCGCCCCGATGTAGCGCAGGTAGAACTCGCGCAGGTCGGCGTCGGACATGATCTCCTTCTTCAGCCTCCGGAGCGGAGGTCGTGCTCGGTGTTGCGCGACGGTCCTTGACGGTCTAGTCGCGGTGATCGTGGGCGTGGCGAGGGAACCACCGCTCGACACTTCCGTACCGGACGGTACCGAAGTTTTGCCGCACTGTCACGGCCCTCACCTGAGGAGGTGTCTCACCGGGGGAGGCGAAGGGGTGCGGCCGCTACGCAGGCCAGCCGAGCATCGCCGTGTCGACGATCTCATCGAGCTCGGCAGGGCCGAGGCCGTTGGCGGCCTGCACCGCGATGCCGAAACCCATCGTCATGACGAACCGGGCAAGACGCCGGGGGTCGGCGTCGCGTGGAAGATCGCCCTCGTCGACGGCGCGCCGGAAGCGCTCCTCGAGGCGGACTCCTGCGTCGTTGCGCCAATCGACAAGCAGGTCGTGGACGGCTTGGCTCTCGTCGCCCGCCGCCAGCGCGCCCTGCACGGTCAGGCACCCGGAGGGGCCCTCGGGAGGGGTCGTGGTGCGGACCGCTCCGCGGAGGAACGCCAGGGCCACGGCCCGTGCGGTGGGCTCCTCCAGGGCGCACGTGGCATAGGCGGCCGGCCCCGCTCCGTAGCGCTGGAGGGCCTTGCGGAACAACTGTTCCTTGTTGCCGAAGGCCGCGTACATGCTCGTCTTGGTGATCCCCATGGCGCCGGTCAGCTCGGCGAGGCTTGCGCCTTCGTAACCTCGCGCCCAGAACACCCGCATCGCGCGTTCCAGCGCCTGGTCGATGTCGAATCCTCGCGGCCGGCCCATGACGGCCTTGCGGGAGTTACCCATCCAACAAGCGTACCTCTCGGTACAGATCTACGCTGACCGGCGTTTTCATCCCGCTCAAGGGGGTGAACGCATTTCAGTACCGGCCGGTCTTGATGTGTTAGCGTTCTGCACCGTTCGGTACCTAAGTGATGGGAAGGGAAGTCCGCGCCATGAAAACCGTTCTGCTAGGCAGCCTCAAGGTCTCGCGCATCGGTCTCGGAGCCATGGGGATGTCGGCGTTCTACACCGGAGCCGGCCAGTTCGACGACGAGTCGATCCGCACGATCCAACGTGCTCTGGACCTCGGCGTCACCCATATCGACACCGCCGAGGGGTACGGCCCCTTCATCAACGAGGAACTGGTCGGCCGGGCCGTGCGGGGACGCCGGGACGAGGTCGTGCTGGCGACCAAGTTCGGACTGATCTCCCACACCGGTGGCACGGCTCCGGACAGCACCCCGGCCAACATCCGCCTGGCCGTGGAGGGGTCACTGAAGCGCCTGGGTACCGACTACATCGACCTCTACTACCAGCACCGGGTGGACCCCGGCACGCCCATCGAAGAGACCGTTGGCGCGCTGGCCGAACTGGTGGCCGAAGGCAAGATCCGCCACATCGGCTTGTCGGAGGCCGGCCCCGCCACGATCCGCCGCGCTCATGCCGTGCATCCGGTCAGCGCGGTCCAGTCCGAATACTCCCTGTGGACCCGCGACCCGGAGGCCGAGATCCTGCCTGTCCTGCGCGAACTGGGTATCGGCTTCGTGCCGTACTCCCCACTTGGCCGCGGCTTCCTGACCGGCAACATCCGTTCCCTGAACGATCTCGACACCGACGACTGGCGCCGCACCAACCACCGCTTCGCCGACGGCAACCTGGAACGCAACCTGCGGATCGTCGACGAGGTCCGGGCCGTAGCCGCCGAGATCGACACCACGCCCGCACAGGTCGCCTTGGCCTGGCTGCTCGCCCAGGGTGACGACATCGCGCCCATCCCCGGCACCAAGCGAGTCGCCCGGCTGGAGGAGAACGCCGCCGCCGACCACATCGAGCTCACTGCCGGCCACGTCGCCCGCCTGAACGACCTGCCCCGGGCCTCCGGCGAGCGCTACGACGCGGACAACATGGCCGCCATCGACGGCTGATCAAAGACCTACCGCCACGCACGCCGCGGGTCTGCATCCGGGCGAAGAGTGCCGCATTCCCAAAGAGACCTGTGCGACATGAAGTACGCAGGTCACGGTCTGGTGTGCGGGGCGGGCGGGGTACTCGTGCTGGTCGTCGGCGGGTGCCCATGGTGAAGATCGTCTGATCTGCCGCCAGGGCGGTTGCCGGGTTCGGCTGCGCCGCCCGCCGTGCCCCTCCTGGCCGACGGGGGCAGCAGCGTCCGGCTGCGGATGCTTGGCCGACACGGGCCGGGGGCGACTCGGTACGACGACTACGTCGATGCCGAGGCCGTCGTCACGAGCGGCTTTGCCAACGGGCGCCTTGAGATGTGTCTGTCACCCGAGGATCTGGACGGCTGGTCCTCGTCCCTGGACGAGCTGGCAGCCGACAGAGACATCAGATGGCTGAGCGGATCCGCAGGCGGAGAAACCAGTACAGACAGGCGAAGACGCGCTCCGCGACCCGGCGTTGGGGGCCAGGACCCGAGCCGCGTGCGGTGTCCCGGTGCGCGATCAGTGGCTTCACGCCGAGCAGCCGGAGCAGGCGACGGTACTGGTCGTGGACGTAACCACGATCAGCGAGGACAGCGTCCGGTCGACGGCGCGGCCGGACATGCTTGCCCCGTACCGGTGGTAGTGCTTCGAGCAGCGGGACGAGTTGAGTGACGTCATTGCGGTTGCCGCCGGTCAGCGTGATCCCGCTGGAGGGAAGCCGGGGGCATCGGTGAGCACATGGTGTTTGCTGCCCGTCCTGCCCCGGTCGACAGGACTTCGTCCTGTCGTGGAGCCCCTTTTGCACTGGCTCCAACAAGTGCCGTTGAGCGTGTGGCTGTCGGCTTGTCTGTTCGTTGGTCAGGCTGGCGAAGCGTCAGTCGCGGCCGCGGATCGTGTCGGATGAACTGTGACCGCTCATCAAGCCGTTGCTGCCCGCGCCCCGCCCCGCCGCGCGGTCGGCCGGGGCCGGCGGCGCGGCGCCCGGACTCACGGATGTGGCAGCTGCAGGATGTCCGGCTGGCCCTCTCCGCCTTGCGTTGGCTCAAGCGGTCAGCGCAGGTCGACTACAGCCTTACCGATGAGGCCGTTCTCGACGGCCTCATGTGCGAGTGCCACGTCATCGAGGGTGAAGGAGTGCACCGGCAGTGGCGTGAGGGCGTCCTCGCGCAGGGCAGTGGTGATCTCTGCGGCGGCGCGCAGCAGCGCCTCCCGTGGTTCGGTGAGAAGCAGGGCGAACCGCAGCACCAGATTGGACCACATGAGCCGGAAGACCGGCAGCGTCGGGTCTTCGGGCTGTGCCGCGTAGGTCACGATGGTCGCGCCCGGGCCGGTGACGGCCAGGTCCAGTTCGAGGTTGTCGGTCAGCGACACCTCGATGATCCGGTCGACGGGCCCGGCCTTGTCGAGGATCTGCTGGGCGGCGTCGGCGTCGCGGTAGTTCACGACGAGGTCCGCGTCCGCGGCCCTGGCCAGTGCGGCCTTCTCCGGGCCGCTGACCGTCGTCACGATCCGTGCGCCGGCGATCCGGCCGAGTTCGATCGCGTAGTGCCCGACGGCGCCCGCACCGGCCGCGACGAGTACGGTGCGGTCGCGGGGCGAGCCGTCGGCGTGCAGGCACCAGTGGGCGGTCATCGCCGGGATGCCGAGGCAGGCGCCGAGTTCGTCGGAGATCCCGTCCGGCATTGCGACAGCCTGCTCGGAGGGTACGACGGTCCACTCGGCCGCGGTTCCCCAGGGATGGCCGGCACCGGCCATCCAGATCCACACGCGCTCACCGATCCGGCTCGGGTCGACGCCCGCGCCGACCTCGTCGATCGTTCCGGTGCCGTCCTGGTGCGGAATGCGGCCGGTGTGCTCCCCGACCCGCTGGAAGTCCTGCGGGGTGGAGTTCAGCCGCATGAACATGTCGCCCGGGTTGATCGCGGAGAGCGCGACGCGGACGCGGACCTGGCCGGGACCGGGCTCGGGGCGCTCGACGTCCAGCACCCGCAGCACACTCTCGGCGGGACCTGGCGTGTCGTAGAAGGCTGCCCTCATTGGTCATCTCTCCTCTTGAGTGGGGCGCGCTTCCGGCACCGGCCCGGGGAACGAGCGCGTCGCCACCGGTGGGCTTCCCCACGTCGCGGTGTGATTCCTTGGCGGCGAGGTTGCCGCCTCTCGAAACGGTCGGGACGGATGTTGTCTGCGGGTTGCCCGGCTCGTGACTCTGGCTCTACAGGCCGGCGGCGACGCTTCGCATGACCGATTCCAGATCGCGCTCGCCCGCAGGGGTCTGCGCACCGCGCTCCAGGGCTCCTGTCATGAGTCGTGGCGGCAGATCCCCACTCACCAGCTCGGCCCACGCGTCGTTTTCCGCGCGCAGGCCGTCTGTCAGGTCCGCCGGAGGGACCAGCTGCTTGGCGGCGGCGATGAGCTCCGGGGAAAGCGCGGCGATCTTTTGCGCCACGCTGTCGACGAACGCGTCCAAGTCAGCCGCGGGCACCGCACGGTTGATCCACCCGTAGGCGGCCGCCGTGTCCGCATCCACCAGATCGCCGGTGAGCAGCAGTTCCAGCGCCCGGTTGCGCCCGACCCGCTCGCGCAGGTACTGCGTGCCTCCGCCGCCCGGCACGATGCCCATCAGTACCTCGCTCTGGCCGATGCCCGCGGTCTCCCGCGCGGCGAAGGCCATGTCGGCCGCCGCGACGAACTCGGCGCCTCCGGCCCGCGCCTTGCCCGCCAGTTTGACGATCGTCACCTGCGGCTGGTGGCGGAGCAGTTCGCCGACCCCCTGGAAGAGGTTGGCGTCCGGGTTGCGGTCCGCGATCGCCTGCAACTCGTCCATCTCGTTGAGGATGTGGATGTCGACGTGGGCGATGAACAGCTCGGGGTTGGCGCTGGAGAACACGATGACGCGGACCGAGCGGTCGTCCCGCAGCGTCCCGAGGACGTCGTGCAGTTCCCGGATCAGGGTTCCGCTGAGCACGTTGACAGGGGGGTTGTCCAGGGTGATCCACGCGACTCCGGCGTCGATGCCGACGCGGAGCGTCGTGTACTCGTGCAGATTCATGAGTGTTCCAAGGTTTGCGATGAGCCAGTAGGTTTGCAACGCATACCTAGCCTGGGCCGCGCGCCGAGGACGGTCAATAACGCACTTTTTGACAACCAAGGATCATGATGGATACCAACCCCACGCCCCTGCCGCCCCGCAGCATGCCGCGGTTCAGTGCCGAGTGCCCGAGTCGGCCCATCCTCGATCAGATCGCCGACAAGTGGTCCATGATGGTCCTGGCGGTCCTGGAGCAACCCACGCGGTTCAACGAGATCAAGCGGCAGCTGGAGGGCGTGACCCAGCGGGTACTGACCCAGACACTGCGCAAACTCGAACGCAACGGCCTGATTCGACGCCGGGTGCTCGCGACCTCTCCCCTCGGCGTGGAGTACTCCCTCACCCCCCTCGGCGAGTCCTTCCGTGAACCCTTCACCCGTCTGTACGACTGGACGGTCGAGCACAGCGACGACGTCCTGACGGCGCAGCACGAGTACGACGCACGGTCACCGGGACAGTGAACACTCACCCGGCCGATCCCTCGACGGCCTGGGACCCTCGACGGACGTGGCCGGGCGCATGGGGCCGGATGACCTAAAGCGCCTCCCGCGCTTCCTGGCCGCGGCAGCGCCCGGCCACACTGGACTCTCCGCGGACAACTTCTGCCGCAGCATCCTGTTCTTCGACATGTTCCGTCACTGCGCACGAACGAAAGGACGGTCGCACTGCTCTGAGGTTCGCTCGTCCACGCCATGCGCCTCACGCGAAGGCCGACCCGTCCCGGGAAGCCGGGTACGCCGACGCGAAGGGAAGAGCGCCCGAATCAAATCAGGGCCCGGAGACGGTCGTTGAGCGCGGCACCGGCGTCGGGGCAGTTCTTCCGGATGGTGTCGAGGAAGGCGCGCAGCACCGGCGAGTGGTCGCGGGCGGTGAAGGACAGGACCGGTTCGCCGAACTCGAGGTGGAGCTGGCCCGGGGCCGGCTGTGCCCGGCTGGGAGGACCAGCGCCGGATCCTGGCGAGAATCCGGGCACTGATCGCGTGGCAGCTCCAGCCGGAGGCCTCCTCGGCGGCTGCCGCACCGGCACGGCTGGTCCTGACGGTCTCCAACCGGACTACGACTCACTCGGGCAGAGCCCGGGCGGCCCGCGCCGCTCACAAACCGAGCCGGCTACGGTACCGAGTGCAGCCGTTTTCGCGGACCCCGCCGCTTTTGAAGAGCTACCCGTGCTGGGAGCGCCAGTAGGCGCCGGTACGGTCGGTAGTTTTGAGGGTGTTTGGCTGGTCTGGTTTTGCCGGCCAGATTTGCAGCAGATGTTCTTCCGGCGTGTCGTCCTCGGTGCGGTCTTCGCCCAGGTCACGACCTCTTACGTGAGCGCGGATGCGGTAGGAGCCGGGTTCGGCGTGTTCGTAGAGGGTGATCTCGTCCGGTTCGTCGTCGTCCGAACTCCAGAGGACCATGCGGCCACCCGGCCAGGGGAGTGAGATCTCGGCGATGTCTTCCCAGGGCTCATCGGCGATGAGCGGTGTGGTGGGCCAGGTCTCGGTGGTGATCCGGATGTCACCGATATGCGTGCCGCAGGTGACCGAGGCGGCGATTCCGCCCCTGTGGGTGATGGCCACGACGCCGGTCTCCACCGGATCGGTGAAGCGCTCGGGGGGCGCTGCCGGATTCACGAGCGCATACGTGTTGTCCTGGATGAACAGGGTCTTTTGGACACGCGTCAGCGGTCCCGATTCCCGCGGCGTCCCGGGCGTGGTCTCGGTCATGGCGACGCAATCTCCTTGGGTGTTTCGGCGGTGGGGGACCGCCGTGTTCTGACGGCGGTCCCCTACCGGGATTGTTCCTGCTCACCGCGGCCCGGTGGATGATCAGGTTGCCTGCGGCCGGGGCGGGCGGCTGCTGTTCAGGCCATCGAGGGCGGCAGCCAGTCGGGAGCCGCGGCCGCTCCGGCCGGGGGGAGGATGATGCGGACCCAGAACTGGTCGTTCTCCAGAAGGCGGTTGGTGGTGTACCAGGGCCGTCGGTAGTCCCGGCCCTCTGCGGTGTTCTGGCGCGCGTCGATCATGTGCCAGGAGAAGTCCGGGTTCTTGGAGGCGCCTTCGTGGGTGGTCGCGAAGGGGTACTCGTCGCAGGACTGGCCCGGGGGCCTGGGGGAGGGGGCCGCCCTGCATGCCTCGGTGCGGTTGTCTCGGATGAGCTGCCGGTCCCTCGTACGCGTGAGGGCCGGGCCGTAGCCTTCGCGGCCCCAGGCGGTGACGAGGTTGTTCTGGGCCCACCAGACGTGCCAGGCGACTTCCTCGGTGTTCGGGTCGAGGGTCGACAGGTCGTAGGTGGGCTTGTAGCGGTAGTAGACGCAGCCGCCGGTGGCGGGGCCGACGTTGGGGGTGGAGTCACAGCGCACGTCGGCCCGGGGGCCGATCTCGTCGACGAGCGGGTTGGGTGCGGTGGACTGGATGGTCATCATTGCTACCGGGTTGGTGAAGTCGGTGGTGGTTCCCGGTGATTCCGTCAGGGCCCGGAAGCTGTCGTAGCCGGTGGTGCGGAAGGGCAGCAGCTTGGGCGGGGGAGTGGTTGTCGGGGTGCAGGACGTGGTGCAGCTGATGAGGACGGTGGCCAGTACTCCTGCTCGCACGACCCCGGTGGCCTGGTAGAGGGACAGGCGTACTTCGTGCTCCATGCGGCGCGCGCGGTTGTCGACGTAGCCGTACACGACTTGGAGGATGGATCCCCTGCCGATCACTTGCTGGGACGGGATCAGCCTCACCACGAATGCGAACTCACCGAGGTAGCAGGATTTGAAGCGATTGGTCTCCAGCTCGTTCGCGGGACAGTCGACCGCGAGCGGGCCGGGCGTGTCTGCCCCGTCGTCGTCCGTGCCGGTGAAGTCCGCGGCCGCTTTGCCATCGGCTGCGGTGAGTCCCAACGAGGATGCCTTGCTGCGGAGTTCGGAACGGGCGAGCCGGGGCGCCTGGGGGTCGATGCACATGGCTGAGCTGCCACGTGCTTTGAATCTGCCGGCCTCGACGTCCGCACAGGTCGGCATCGTTTCGGCCAGTGGTCTTGTTCCCGCTGCGGGGCTCTGGGCATCTGCTGAACTGGTCAGGGGCGCGATCAGGACCGCGGTCATGAAGGTGACCAGGAGGGCTCTGATCGATAATCGTGAGGTCATGGCATCTCTCCCATGTGGCACAGGCGCACTGCTGTGTGTCGAGTTGGCCATGTTTGACGGCCCGTCAAGTTCCCGAAAGTCCGGAATCGGACATGTCATTTTTCTCTGCGGCGGCCGCAGCGGCGCGATTCTCAGAGCTTTTGCGGCTTTCCTCCCGTGTCTGAGGAGGCCGGAAATCCGTTGAGGGGCGGCCGCCCCTATCGGTGTGGCCGGGCTACGTGAGGGGGACGGTCCAATCGGCTATCTGGGCATCGGCAGCTGAACTGACGATCTCGTCCTGCAGCGAAGCCATGGCTGCATCATTGGCAGGGAAATGTCCATGTAACCATCGGTCCGGAATGTGTCGGCGGCTCCCGATCGCCTACCTGGTGCTGCCGACAGAGAGGTGCTACTCGTTGAGGACGCCGGGGGTGTCGTGCAGGACGACGCTCTGTTCCAGCGGAGCGCGTCCCATGTGGAAGCCGTTCACCGTTGCGGTCGTGTCGGCGGTGCCGAAGGAGATGCCGAACAGCAGTTTGAGCCCCTTGGGAACGTTCAGGAACTCGCGGACGGTGTCGGCGTACTGCCCGAGCATGGTCTGCGGAATGCCTCCGAGGCCCCGGGCCGTCAGGGACAGCAGGAAGTTCTGTGCGTACATGCCGATGTCCCCGGCCGCCCGCACCCCGTCGCCGAACGCCGGCATGAAGAGGAAAGCGGCGTGGGGGGCGCCGAAGAATTCCAGGTTCTCGCGGGCGTGGGCGTACCTCGACGCCTGGTCCGAGCGGGATATTCCCACGGACTGATAGACAGTCGCGGCGTGGTTGTGGGCCCGGTCGATGTAGGTGCCCTCGCCGAAGTCTGCGTAGCTGAAGGAGAAGTCGGGGGAGAACCGCTTCTCCTCGTCGGCCTTGAGCAGTTCCTTGCTCAGGGCGTCGCGTGCCGCGCCCGATACGACGTGCACCGTCCACGGCTGGGTGTTGCAGTTCGACGGAGCGGCCTGGGCGTCTTCCAGTACACCGCGAATGTCTGATGGGGACAGCGGGGTGGGCAGGAACTTCCGGACGGAGTACCGGGAGCGCACGATGTCGGTGATGGGCGAGGGCGTGGAGGTGGGGGGCAAGAGAATTCCTTTCAAGGGTGGTCCATTGCGGTGGCCACTCGGGTCTCAGGAGGTGCTTCTGCAAGGTGGGGGAGGACAGCGGGTGGGTGATTCCGAGGCGACCCGGGGGTCTGCGGGAAGGGGACGGACGGGACGATCAAGGCCGGGTTTCGGACGGCATCCGCATGCCCGCGTTTCGCAGCGGCGCGGTCGGTCGATCGGGTAAGCCTGCTGCCATCCGGGACGGTCAGGTGCGGTGGCCGATTGGTCGTGGAAGGGCTCCGCTGTGCGGCATCCGACGGCGCTGGCATTCAACCGCGCGGCGAACGGCTGACGGCCTACTCCGGATCGTCCTGTTCGCGGTATCCGACCTCGGTGCGGGCGTGCAGACGATCGAGCGCCTCTTCGTCACGGGCATCGGCGCCCTCAGTCCAGGCCGGATAGACGACCGCGAGGTACAGGTTTTAGCTCCTCACTGAGGGATGTACGTGTCCCATACGCTGTGCGGCCCGCGCGTACTCCTCGGTGGTGGCGAGGTTCCTGCGACCTGGCCGCGGCCATGAGCGGTTCCGGCAGCCCGCTGAAGGCGCTGAAATACTCCTCCATGGCCCGCAGCCACTGCCGCAGCCTCTCGGAGGCGTCACCGAGTTGGGCGATGTCCGCCCGGTGGGCACCAGTTCCGCGGAGCGCGTCTGCAGCACGGCCGCCGGCAGCGCCTCCCGCGTCGGGAAGTACCGGCAGAGTGTGCCGGTCCCGACGCAGGCCTGCTCGGTCGATCTCTCCAGGGAGGCGCCGACCCTGTCCCTCTGGGACTGACGCTGCGCCACCTCCAGCAGGGCCGCACGGTTGTGCTGAAAGCTCGCACGGGGCTTGTGTCCCTGCTGGACCTCGACGCTCATGCGTCCTCCCGGTTCATGCGTGGTGCTGCGGTTCCGATGGAAACGGAGACTGTCTCCGGACGGATGCAAGCGTAAAGTGGAGGGTTCCTCCGGTCAAGCTGGCTGGCGCCTTCTGGGGTCTTGCCGGGTTCGCGGAGGATTGAGAGCGCGACCACTCGGCCCTCTCGGCCGCCCTCCGGGATTCCCTGCGGTTGGGTGCCGGTTCGGGCGTGGGTGCGACGTCGAGGGCGTGCGCATGCGGTCGCGGAGTGCGTGTTTGCGCCTCGTCGGCACCCCCGGGGCGGTGACCTCATCCTTTGACAAAGCGGAGGCACTCTCCGTATGGTCGGAAGTGAAGCGAAGCGACGCCGGACCTGTTCATACGAGGCGTACAGGCCGCCGAGCGCGGCAGTACCCAGCCGCTGTTGTTCGTGGACAACCCGGCGGCGACCACACTGTCCTGCTGGCCCGCGTAACGGAAGCGGAGCCGGGCGAGGACTCCCTGAGACCACTCACGTGGTACCAGCGCTTTTTCGGCGCCCACACATCACAGGCCCAGTGATCGTGCGGTACGTCAAAGAAGGTATGGGCTCAGGGTCTGATCACGGGCCGGGCAGGAGACGGCGACCATCATCGAGACCTGACCGGACCGCTCGCCACACCAACGAAGCAAGGAGCAGCGATGCCGACCCTGGGAATCATCGGAAGCGGCAACATCGGGTCCGCGGTCGCACGGCTGGCGGTGGCCGCGGACATCGACGTGGTGATAGCCAACTCACGCGGTCCCCAGAGCCTGAAGGACCTCGTAGAGGAACTGGGGCCGCGCGCCATGGCAGGAACCGTCGAGGAGGCCGCCCGCGCCGGGGAGGCGACCGTGCTCAGCATTCCCCTGACCGCGTACCACGACCTTCCCGCCGGTCTCCTGACGGGCAGGACCGTGCTGGACACCGGCAACTACTACCCCTACCGCGACGGCCGGATCGCCGCACTCGACTCCGAGGAGGTGACCACGGCCGAGCTGGAGCAGCAGCTCCTGCCCGGCGTGCTGCTGGTCAAGGCGTTCAACAACATCCTGGCCCACCACATCCCCCAGTTGGCCCGGCCCACCGGGGCCCCGGATCGCAGCGCCCTGCCCGTCGCGGGCGATGACCGCGGTGCGAAAGCCCGAGCGGCAGACCTGATCGGCCGGCTCGGCTTTGACGCGGTGGACGCCGGAACCCTGGACGAAAGCTGGCGCTTCGAGCCCGAGGCCGGTGCCTACACCCGTATCTACCTGGCAGATCCCGACGTGCCGGCCGAGCGCATCATGCAGGCCCCTGCGGCACCGCTGCCCGCCGACAAGCTGCAAGAGGCCCTGCGGACGGCCCGGCGGGTGAAGGTGGCCGCACGCACCTTCTGACAGCACGTGTGAGGGCAGCGCCGTAACCCCCTTCCACTCCACATACCTTGCCCCCGACGCCGACCGGCGTCGGGGGCAAGGTATGTGGAGTGGAAGGGGCGCGTACTGGTCGACGGCCGATGTGCGCATACGGGGCACATGAACAGGGCCCGGCTCGGGCGGACGATGTACTCCGCATCGGGGTTGGTTGTGGCCTCCCTGATCCTTTCCTGGGTCGCGGCAACGGCCATGTCGCGCCGCTTGGGCAGCCGCTCGGCTTCCGCCGCCAGCGCACCTGGCATTCCCTCGCGGGTGAGGTCGGTGCAGTAGCAGGGCGGGCCGGCTGTAGGCGCCATGAGTCTGCGAGCGTTTCTGCGTCAAAGGCGTTGAACCCGGTGTCCTCGACCAGCTCCATGGCCACCTGGCGGTCCTGGTCGTGGTCGGCGGCAGTGGGGATGGCGATGCGGCCCGGGCTCCCGCGGGCCTGCCTTTAACCGCGAACGCGTGGGAACCGATCGCGTTCCAAGCCTTGGCGATCGGCCGGCCCCGCTGTTCGGTGACCCACAGGCTCTCGACCTGACCGGCGTCGGCGGCCCCGATCCGGCGGCCCGTGCCCGGTAGTGCGCGGCCTCCGCTGCTGTGACCGCGCGCCCGCCCGAGGGCAGCGCATCGGCCTCGATCGTGTGCGGGCCGCGCGAGTTGGCCACCTTCACGGCATGTCCCGCGGCGCTGAGTCGCTGGGTCAGGGTCTTGCCGATGTGTCCTACGCCCGAAGTGCCGATCTCCATGGTGGATCTCCTCGCATCGAAGCGGGGGCGGTCGGCGGCCGATGCGGCGCCGGCGCTCTATCGGCATCCGAGGGCAGTGCGGCCGGCCTGGCCCGGCCGGTGAGTGGTGTCCGGCAGTGAAGCCCTTAATGGCGCTTAGCCGCCGCGGAGAGGGGCCGCGCTTTAATTCACTCGCGCCTGCGGCGCCGAGGGACCTTCGTCGCTCGACGGCGTCTCCCAACCGGTGCGCATGAGGGAGACGAGCGCGTCGGGCGACGACTCGTCGGCCATGGCGGCACCACGGGCCCAGGCCGTGGCCAGCGTGCTGAGGAACAGGTCACGTCCCCGCACCCCGGGATTGGCGTAGCCGTCGCGCTGTGCCGCGCGGAGGAAGTCCTCGGTGGTCGTCACGAAGCCCTGACAGGTGAGCGCCAGCGGGGACGTGCCCTCGGTCAGCGCGGCCCGCAGGGGGTCGGGCAGACCATCGAAGGCTGACACCCATTCGCCCATCGCCTGAAGCCACTGTGTGAGTGCGGCGCGGGAGTCGGTCACTTCGCGCTGGATAGCGACGCGGCGGGCCTCCAGCTCTTCGTCGCGGGCCTGCAGCAGGGCGGCCAGCAGCGCCTCCCGGTTGGGGAAGTGCCGGTAGAGCGTGCCCGGGCCGACGCCGGCCCGCTTGGCGATGGCGTCCAGAGAGCCGGTGATGCCCTGCTCGGTGAAGAACTGCTCCGCGACCTCGAGGATGTGTGTGCGGTTGCGCTGCTTGTCCGTCCGCTGTCGGCGCTCGCCGGCGGCTGCCTCGCCCATGTCCGTGTGCCTTTCATTGGCAATACGGAGACTCTCTCCATGTTGCCGTTCGTGAAACGGAGATTATCTCCTCATTCGTACTTGATGTTACCGCCGGCCTTGGCGGGCGTCCCCCTCCTGGCGCGGCACGCAGGCGATTCGCATCGGCGGCCGTCGGGGAGTCGGCCGCCACCCGCCTGGATGTGGAATGCCGCCACGGCCGGCTCCACTTCACGCGGGCGCGCGTACGGGTGCGACGAGCTGAATTGCCGCCGCCTGTCGGTCGCGAGCCCGGGATGCCCGTAGGTCGCCTGTGTCCAGGCGCTTTGTGGTCTCGGTCGCGTCCGCTCGGCCGCCGTTGACAGGCGGAGACCGTCTCCGTATCGTCCTCACGTGAGCGGAGGCTGTCTCCGTTTACTGTCCGGTTCATCGAAGTCCCGGACGAGGCCCCGGTGGCCCCCGCGGATCGCCGGCGGCTCACTGCCGGCTGACGTCCTCGCCCACGCCGGATGCCGGCCCACCGGCCCGGACCCGACCCCTGCCTGCCCGGCGACGGGCCGGGCACGTCGCTGCGACTGATCTTTTCCACCCTCACGAGATGGCGAGCACGTACATGACCACCCCATCGGCATCCGGCGTCGCACCCGCGGCACCGACGACCCACTCCAGCGATCGGCTCCCGCCGGGTGTCGCCCTGGTCATCGGGGTCCTGATGGTCTCGACGTTCATCGTTTTCCTCAACGAGATGCTCCTCGGCGTCGCCCTGCCCACGCTGATCGCGGACTTCGGGGTCAGCCCGAGCACCGGGCAGTGGGTCACGACCGGCTTCCTGCTGACCATGGCCGTGCTGATCCCCGCCAGCGGATTCGTGATGCGGCGCTTCCACATGCGAACGGTCTTCCTGGTCGCGATGTCGCTGTTCCTCGTCGGGACGACACTCGCCGCGATCGCGCCGACGTTCGGCCTCCTGGTGGCCGGCCGGGTCATCCAGGCGTCCGGCACCGCCGTCTTCCTGCCCCTGTTGATGACCACCACGCTGCGCTTGGTCCCGGTCGGCCGCCGCGGCCAGATGATGGCGATCACAACAGCCGTCCCGTCCGTGGCACCGGCCCTCGGGCCGGCGCTGTCAGGTCTCGTGCTGTCCGCACTGAGCTGGCGCTGGCTGTTCATCCTGATGCTGCCGATCGCGGTCGCCGCCCTGGCACTGGGCGCATGGAAGCTGCGCAACACCACCACCCCGGAGCCGGTGGCCCTGGACGTACCGTCGTTGCTGCTGTCCGCGATCGGCTTCGGCGGCCTGGTCTACGGACTCTCCCTGATCGGCGAGGCGTCTGCGGGGCACTCCCCGATCTCGCCGTACCTGCCGCTCGCGGTGGGCCTGGCGGGCCTGGTGGCGTTCGTCCTGCGACAGATCCCCCTGCAGCGTCGCGACAGCGCGTTCCTGGACATGCGGATCTTCCTGCGGAAGTCATTCGTCCTACCGATCCTGGTGATGGTGTTCGTGGCGGGCAACGGGATCGGTCTGCTGGTCGTGGTCCCGCTGGTGCTGACCAACGTCACCGGCCTGAGCACCCTCCAGCTAGGCCTCTTCCTGATCCCGGGCGGGGCGGCGATCTCGATCGTGTCGGCCCTGAGCGGCCGCTTCTACGACCGCTTCGGCCCGCGTCCGCTGGTGATTCCCGGTGCGATCGTCTGGCTGGCCGTCCTGTGGTTCCTCAGCCGGGTGGACGAGAGCACGAGCGTGATCACGCTGATCCTCGCGTGGCTGGTGTTCACCAGCGCGATGGCCACGATGTGGGCGCCGCTCACGACCAGTGCGATGGGCGCCCTGCGGAGCGAGCTCTACCCGCACGGCACAGCTGCCTTCGCCACCGTCCAGCAGCTCGCCGGTGCCGGTTTCGGTGCGGTGTTCATCTCGGCCTACACCATCGGTTCCGGCGCCCGGGACGCCGCCGTGCTCACCACGGCGCAGGCCGAGTCCGCCGGACAGGCGGCCTTCATCACCGCCTGGGCAATCGGCCTGCTCGTGCTGGTGGGCGCACTCTTCCTCGGCCGGACACCGAGTCCGGCCGCCGATGAGACAGCCGCCGACGGGACGGTCGCTGCCGCGCCGCGGCCGGTCGGCAACGAGACGATAGACGGCGAAACGGCCAGCGGGACGTCGGCCGACGGCGAAGCGATCTGCAAGACGGGGGCCCGATGACCACGGACAGGAAGCTCGTTCTCGGGATGGGGCTCATCGACGGATACGGTGGCCTGCACGGCGCCTGGCGTGCCCCGCACGTGGACCCCGGGACCTACACCGACGTCGATGCCACCGTGCGTCATGCAAGAGCCGCCGAGCGCGGCAAGTTCGCCTTCCTCTTCACTCCCGACTTCCCCGCCGTACGCGGTGACGTCGAGCACTCCACCATCAACAACCTCATGGACCCGCTCATCCAGCTGACCGCCGTCGCGCGCGAGACGACGAACATCGGCTTCGTCGCGACCGGGTCGACGACGTTCCAGGAACCGTTCAACACGGCACGCCAGTTCAAGGCCCTGGACGTTCTGAGCCATGGGCGCGCAGGCTGGAACGCGGTGACGACCAGTGACCCCGCCGTCGCCGCCAACTACGGACGGCCCGTCGCCGAGCGCGCCGAGCGATACCAACGGGCGCACGAGGCGATCCAGATCGTCCAGGCGCTCTGGGGCAGCTGGCAAGAAGACGCGTGGATCAAGGACCAGGCAGCGAACCGCTTCATCGACCCGACGAGATTGCAACCCGTCAACTTGCAGGGCCAGTACGTCGCTTCGCGGGGCCCCTGGCGATCCCACCGTCGGAACAGGGTCAGCCCGTCGTCTTCACGTCCGGCGGCCCCAGCCCGCACCTCCTGTCGATCGCGGGCCGCTACGCGAGCGGCTTCATCGCCGAGGTGTGGACGATCGAGGAGGCGCGCGCCCAGCGCGAGCTCGTGCGGAACGCGGCACGCGAAGCCGGCCGCGACCCCGACGAGATCAAGTACATCGCAGGCATCATGACCACCGTCGCGCCGACCGTGCGCGAGGGCCTCAACCGTCGCCTGAAATACTCAGGCGACGTCATCGAGGCCCGTCTGCCCCACCTCGGCGCGATGCTCGGGATCCATATCCACCCGGATCGGTTCGACGAACCTCTCACACCGGAGCAGCTGTCGTCCGCGCACGCCTCACCGCGGGACCCGCGCTCGGCGAACGCTCTGGCGGTGGCACGCGAGGGGTGGTCCCCGCGCGACGTCCTCGCCCATGGCGTGATCGACTTCCATCCCACCGTCGTGGGCCCGGGCGCGCTCCACGCCGACCACCTCCAGGAGTGGTTCGAGGCGGGAGCCGCCGACGGCTTCTGGGTGACACCCGACATCTACGAGGACGGCATCAACGCATTCGTCGACGAGGTGGTGCCGATCCTGCAGGAACGCGGCATCTATCCCACCGAGTACCCGGGCACGACCCTGCGCGCCAACCTCGGCGTTCCGCACCAGTACGGACTCGACCCGCGCATCACCGGAGAGCCGGAGTGATGGTCAAGATCTGTGGATCGATAGCCATGCGCGGGATCTGACTCTTGGTGTAGTTGAGAGTTTCAGGCGAGACCCTCAAGGAAGTCCGAGAGCGCGGTGTGCAGGGTTTCGGGCTGTTCCAGGTGCAGGTCGCGGCCGGTGCCGGGGATGCTCATGGCCATGGCGGCGGGTCGTTGCCGGAGCATCTCGTCGGCTTCCTGCGCGGAGATGAAGCTGGATTGGGCCAGGACGACCAGGGTGGGGCAGGCGACTTGCCTCCACTCATCCGGAAGGATCTCTGTGAAGCCGACAGCCAGAAGCATGACAGAGGACTGATTCAGCACGGTCAGCGCGGCCACGGTGAGAGTGAGGCCGAGGACGCTACGCGGCCCGGCGGCCGGACGCAGGAGCCCCGGGTCGGCTGCGGCAAAGCCGTCCCATAGCGACGCTGTCTTCGCAGCCACCGTGGATGTCCGTTCCCTCGTCGTGGTCGGCCGTCCCCGTCCCGCCACGACGAGCGAGGCCGTGTTCAGCCCCGCCCACTGGCCCCTGGCCTGCGTTTTCGCAAGGCCTTGAAGACAAGCGGGGGCATCGGGATGCCAGGGCAAAGGGGTCACCTGGCGGGTTACCGCTGCCACGCCCTTGTGGCCTGTCTGGTCCGGTGGGATGGCGTGCGGTATACGTCGGGTGACTGCTTCCATGGCCGGGCGTGCCCCTATTCCTGGTGGGCCGCCGTCGCGAGGGTGCCCTCGATGAGGTCGCGCAGTTGGGAACGGGCGGTGATGCCCAGCTTGGGGAAGCTGCGGTAGAGGTGCGAGCTGACCGTGCGCGGGGAGAGGAAGAGCTTCTCGCCGATCTCACGGTTGGTCAGCCCGCGGGCGGCGAGCCGGATGATCTGCTGCTGTTGCGGGGAGAGTTCGGCGAGCGCGCCGGGGGCCGCATCCGTGACGTCGAGGCCGGCGGCGCGCGATTCGGCCCGGGCTCGCTCGATCCACGGGTGCGCGCCCAGGCGACGGAAGATCTCCAGGGCCTCGGTGAGCGGCCCCCGCGCCTCCGCGATGCGCCGACGGCGCCGCAGCCACTCGGCGAGGTCGAGTAGGGTCTGTGCGCGTTCGAAGGGCCAGTATTCCAGTACCGGATCCGCCAGAGCCGCCCGGAAGTGCGGTTCGGCGTCCTCGGGGTCCGCCAGCAGGCCACGGGCTCGGCTGATCAGCGCACGCAGACGAGGTGAGGCGTTGTCCGCCAGCGCGGATGCCGAGCGCTCGACGATCGCGACAGCCTCCTCATGGCGGCCGCAGCGCACAGCGGCGGCGGCCAGATCCGCGAGGGCCGGGTAGGCGGCGTGGTAGTGCACAGGCGCGCCGTCGGCCGTGAAGACCATGCGGAGTTGGTCGTACGCGGTCTCGTAGGCGCCTTCTGCGGCTGCCGCGGCACCGAGCGCACGACGGGCGTAGACGGAGACCGAGCGGCTTTCCAGCGGATCTATGAGAGCGAGCGCGTCCTCGGCCCGGGTTCGAGCCGAGGACGCATCGCCCTGGAAGGCCAGCACGATGGCGTCCACGGTAGCCGCACAGGCCACGGCGTGGTCGAGGCCGGCCGCCCGGCCGACCGCGGTGGTGCGGGTGCAGGCCTCACGAGCCTGTTCCCATCTTCCTCGCTCCACGTAGGCCCAGGCGACCGCGCCGCCCAGACCCTCGGGCAGCGCTCCCTGCAGCTCCCAGCGGTCGAAGGCCTCGTCGAAGGCGCGGACGGCCCGTGGTGTCTCGTCCAGGAGCCACGCCATGATCCCGACGGTGGTGAGCCGCTCCGGCCGGGTTTGCGCCTCGGCGACCAACTGCGGAAGCAGGGAGACGAGTTGGGCCCGGTCGTCGAAGGGGTCCGAGACGGCTCTCACCCAGGTGCGCAAGCCTGCGTGTGAGGCGTTCTCGGGAAGGCGCCGCAGGATGTCCTGGATGCGGTGGCGCTGGGTGTCCTCTCCGGAGTAGAAGCGGACCACGGCGGCGCCGGCCACGAGGTCCAGCGCGGCGGCGGGCTGGGAGAGCGTCAACTCCTCGGCAGCGTCAGCCAGTCGGGAGAAGACCATGGTGTGGCGTTCGGTCAGGACAGCCAGCCTTCCGGCTTGCACAGCGGCGGAGGCCAGCAAGGCTGCGTCACCCGTGCGCGCGCGTGCCGCAGCGACCAGTTCCTCGACCCAGGCGATGTCTCCGGTGAACACGGCCGCCGCGGCGGCTTCGACCAGCAGCCGGGCGCTGTCCTCGCGCCGCGGTGCGAGTTCCGCGGCGCGCTGCAGGGCCTGGGCCGCCGCCGCATGGCCGCCGCGTCGGCGGGCCCGGCCGGCGGTCCGCACCAGCTCCGCCGACACGGCCGCGTCCGGGTACGGGCTGGCGGCGGCCAGGTGCCAGGCACGCCGGTCCGGTTCGTCCCGCAGCAGTTCGGCGAGCACGAGGTGTGCCTCGCGCTGGGCGGCCAAGGATGCGGCGTGATAGACGGCGGACCGGACCAGTGGGTGGCGGAACCGGACGTCCCGGCCGGTCCGCCGGACCAGTCCGGCCTGCCCGGCGGGCAGCCAGGCCGCATCCTCGGCGCGCGGCAGTCCAGCCGAGGCGGCGACAGCGGAGTCGGCGCTGTCCATGGCGGCCAGGAGCAGCAGGGCCCGCGTGGTGGAGGCGGGGAGGCTGTTCAGGCGGGCGGCGAAGATCCGCTCCAGGTGATCGGTGAGCGGAAGCGGACCTATGGACGGCAGCGGTGCAGACGTGTCGTGTACCAATGCTGTCCTCGTCAGTTCCACCAGCGCCAGCGGATTGCCGCCTGCCTGGTCGAGGATCCGCGACCTGGTGTGGCCAGTGGGGCTCTTCGGCTGCAGGTCCAGCAACTGATGGGCCGCAGCGGTGTCGAGCGGTCCCAGGGTGAGCATCGGCACATGGCGGTCGAGCCCCGGAAGGTGATCGCCGTCACGGGCCCCGATCAGCATCGTGACCGGTTCACCTGCCAACCGTCTGGCAGCGAAGGACAACGCATCCAGGGAAGCACGATCGAACCACTGCACATCGTCCAGCACCACGAGCACGGGATGGTGGTCGCCCAGGCCTGACAACAGGCCCAGGACGGCTACCCCGACCAGCATGAGATCGGGTCCTGAGGTCGCCGACCCCTCGCCGAAGGCGTCCTGCATCGCAGCGCGCTGTCTCCCTGGCAGTCCGTCCATCTCGGCCGGCACCGGCCGCAGCAACTGATGCAGTGCGGAGAACGCCAGGCTCGACTCCGACTCGCTCCCCTCGGCACGCAGTATGCGAGCACCACCGGCTTCGGCCCGGCGCACCGCGTGCTCCAGCAGCGCGCTCTTGCCCGTGCCCACGTCACCGACCAGCATCAGCACCGGATCGGCCGACACCGAGTCCACCGCACGAAAGAGGCGTGCCAATTCCGCGTCCCGGCCGACGATCAGCGCCCCCGGATTCAGCTCCGGTCCCATGACCGCACCGCGGTCGCCAGTGTGCTCGTCCACGGAGTCTCCCGGAATTGCGGCTTTCGACCGGGGTCGCCCTGCCCTGGCCCGTCCAGGCTACAAGCGGCCGGGTGCCCAGTGCCCGGGCCATGCGCGCAGGTGCAGTCACGTTACGGATACCGCGCGCGCCGAGGCCGTTCGTACGGTTCCAGGAAAACCTCCCCCTCCCCAAGGATGTCTCATGGAACAGATCAAGCTGGGCGACGTCTCCGTCACCCGGGTATGGGAGTACTTCGGCTCCGTCGAAATGACGCCCGACACCTTCTTCCCGGAAAGTCCGAAGGAAGTGTGGGACGACAGCGCGCCCTGGCTGACCCCGCATTTCCTGGATTCCGAGACCAATATCGTGAATACCGCGATCCAGACCTGGCTGCTGCGCAGCGGAGGCAGGACCATCCTCGTCGACACCGGCGTGGGCAACCACAAGGACCGCCCGTACGCGCCGGTCTGGAACCGCCTCGAAACAGGCTTCCTGGCCAATCTCGCGCGCGTCGGCGTCGCGCCCGAGGACGTGGACATCGTGATCAACACACATCTCCACATCGATCACGTCGGCTGGAACACGTACCTGGACGGCCGGCAGTGGGTGCCCACCTTCCCCAACGCCACCTACCTGATGCCGAAGGACGACTTCGACTTCTGGAATCCCGAGAACGGCCACAAGCCGCTGCTCGGCCGCGGCAACCAGAACGTCTTCGAGGACAGCGTGGCCCCGGTGCACCAGGCCGGCCGGACGCTGCTGTGGGAGAACAGCCACCAGATCGACGTCGGCCTCCGCCTGGACGCGGCTCCCGGACACACCCCTGGTTCCTCCGTACTGACTCTCACCTCGGGGACGGACCGCGCGGTGTTCGTCGGCGACATGTTGCACAGCCCCGTGCAGATCATCGAGCCCGACTCCAACAGTTGCTTCTGCGAGGACCCCGTGGGTGCCCGCGCCACCCGCCGCAAGGTGCTGGGCTGGGCGGCCGACAACAACGCACTCGTGATCCCCGCGCACCTGGGCGGCCACGGCGCCGCCGAAGTGGCACGGGAGGGAGACAAGTTCGCCATCAAGAGCTGGGCCCCCTTCGCCCCGTACACCGAGCAGGCCTGAGTCCTGCGGAAAGGCACGAGACATGAGCCACCACACCGAGCCCGTCGTGACCACGGCGCAGGGATCCGTCCGCGGCCTGCGCCGGGGCGACACCGCCGCTTTCCTGAACATCCCCTACGCCGCCCCGCCCCGCGGCGTCGGCCGGTTCGAGCCGCCGCGGCCGCACGAGCCGTGGGACGGCGTACGGGACGCCACCGTGCCGGGGCCCAACGCGCCGCAGTCCGAACGCCGGCTCGGCACCGTGAACATGTCCCCCTACTTCGGCACCGGCTGGATTCGCGGCGAGGACTACCTCACCGCCAACGTCTGGACGCCCGCCGCCGCGAACGGCGACCTGCCCGTCATGGTGTTCGTCCACGGCGGCGGATTCGTCGCCGGATCGACGCGGTCCGCGCTGTACGACGGCTCCGCCTTCGCCCGTGACGGCGTCGTCCTCGTCACCCTCAACTACCGGCTCGGCATCGCCGGGTTCCTCGACATCCCCGGCGCGCCGGCCAACCGCGGCCTGCTGGACGTCGTTGCCGCGCTGCGCTGGGTGCGGGAGAACATCGCCGCCTTCGGCGGTGACCCGGACAACGTCACCCTCTTCGGCCAGTCGGCCGGGGCCACCATCGTCGGCGGCGTCCTCGCCGCCCCGGAAGCCGCCGGCCTCTTCCGCCGGGCAATCGTCCAGAGCGGCAGCGGCCTGGGGGCGTTCACCACCGAGCAGGCCGCCCGCGTCACCAGGGCAGCAGCCGAGGCCCTGGGCGTCGAGCCCCGGGTCGACGCCTTCGCAGACGTCTCCGACGACCGCCTGGTCGAGGCCGGCTCCCGGCTCGCGGGCATCGACCTGCAGACCCAGACGCACCACGACCCGCTGATCGGACTCAGCCCCTTCAGCCTGGTCCTCGACACGCAGCCCGCCGAATCCGTCGCCGCCGGCCTCAGCAGCGCCATCCACCTGCTCATCGGGACGAACACCGAAGAGGGAAACCTCTACCTGGTCCCGGTGGGCAAGTACGCCACCTCGACCGCCGGTGATGTCGACGATGCCGCGGCGCGCGCGCACCCGAATCCGGCGCGACTCGTCGAGACGTACCGGAAGGCACGCCCCGAGGCGTCCTTCGGCGAGCTGCGCTCCGCCATCATGGGCGATGCGCTGTTCGGCGCGGGTAGCTGGGCCTTGACCGGCGCGCATGCCGCCCACCTCGAATCCGCCACCTACGCCTACGAGTTCGCCTGGCGCTCCCACGCCATGGACGGAGAGCTCGGTGCCACCCACGCGGTCGAGCTGGCCTTCGTCTTCGATGTCGCCCACCTTCCGCAACTGCACGGACCCGCCGCCCTGCTCGGCCCTGACAAGCCCCCCGCGGGTCTCGCCGCCCGTATGCACGAGACATGGGTCCGGTTCGCCAGGACCGGCAACCCCGGCTGGGACCCGTACGACGACGAGCGCCGGGCCACGATGCGCATCGACGCCGAGTGGACCCAGGTCGACGACCCCCGCAGCCAGGAACGACAGGCCTGGCGCTGACCCTCCGGCCACGATGCCCAAGGACACACCATGACCAGAACCGTCATCACCACCGAGAACGCACCCGCCCTCGCAGCCCCGCTGTCCCAAGGCATCCGAAAGGGCCCCGTCCTGCAGGTTTCCGGGCAGCTCCCGCTCGATCCGGACACGGGCCATGTCGTCGGGACCACGGTCGCCGAGCAGACCGAGCAGACCCTGCGCAATGTCATCGCCGTACTCAAGGCGGGCGGCGCGGGCCTGGAGGACGTGGTGATGCTCCGCGTGTACCTCACCGATCCCGCCCACCTGGCCGAGATGAACGGGGCGTACGCGGCAGCCGTCGGTGAACCCTTCCCCGCCCGCACCACCGTCTACATGCAGCTTCCGCCGGGGCTGCTCGTGGAGGTCGATGCCCTGGCAGTACTGGACGACTGATCAGGATGGCCGCCGTGCGCGGTGCCTCTGCGGGCGATCTTCGGCGTGATGCCGCGGGCCCGGGGGAGGCGACGGTATTTGTCGTAGTCGTAGCCCCGGTCGGCGAACAGGCGCCTGGGCCGCCGACGGGGGTGGCTCCGGGTCCCGCGGATGTGTGGGATCGCGTCCAGCAGCGGCATCAACTGCGTGACGTCATGACGGTTTCCGCCGGTCAGGGACACCGCAAGGGGTGTCCCGTTCCGGTCGGTGATCAGGTGGTGCTTGCTTCCCGGACGAGCCCGGTCGACCGGCGAAGGTCCGGTGTGAGCCCTCCTTTGAGGGCCCGGACGTGTGAGCCGTCGACCGCCGCGTCGTCCATCTCCAGCAGTCCCGCCCGGCGCAGGTCGGCCAGCAGGACCTCGTGCAGACGCGGCCAGACGCCGGCCTCGGTCCAGTCCCGCAGCCGCCGCCAGGCCGTCACGCCGCTGCAGCCGATCCGTTCTGTGAGCACATCGGCCCAGCTCACACCCTTGCGCAGTACGTAGGCGATGCCGCGCAGAGCAGCCCGGTCATGCACCGGCAACCGTCCCGGATACCGGCGCCGACGCGGCGGACGAGGAGGGAGCGACGGGGCCACACGGTCCGACAGGCCATCAGGCACAAGAGTCGACCAGGCAGCACACCGCGTCGATCATCCAATGCCACGAAGTTAAGGGCCCGATGGTGACGTCAAGGGCTCGGTGAACGGGATCTTGTAG
>NZ_BMVY01000050.1 GCF_014650955.1 Streptomyces tauricus | reverse complement strand
CTCGACCGCTTCGCTTTGACTGCACCTGAGTCACACAGAAGATCGTGTTACGAGCTCTGAGGACCGAACAATCCGCACCCGTTGCTGAGGTTCGGCGACATACGTGCCGGATCCGGCACGGCCTTCCAGCAGCCCCTGGGAGATCAGCAACTCCTGCGCCCTACGGACCACGTTCTCGCCCACGCCGAGCTCTTGGCCGATCTGGGCGCGGGAAGGGAGACGGTCACCCGGCTCCCACACATGCTCCGTGATCCGTCGCCGGAGTTCATCGGCGACGTGGAGGTAGGGCGGTTGCTCAGACATGTGGAAAATCTAGTCCACTAGCTCTAATCTAGTTAACCAGCTTCACGCAAAGTGATCGCCGGTGACGGAGGCTGTCTGTGTCCGCCTTAGGAGTTAGCACGGCAGCCATCGCCGCTCGACTGCACGCCGTCGGACTCACCACGCGAGTCACGGAACACGCTCACCACACATCGGTCGAAGCGGAGGTGCCGGAATCCCTCTCCGCTGATTCATGGCGGGAGGTCCTGGAGGTCGTGGCGGGAGCCGATCGGTTCGGACTCCTTGCCACCAGCCTGGGCGACCGCACCTTATGGGCGGTCGTACGCAAAGCGGTCCCCGTGACAGGCGATGCCGGAGACCAAACGATCAGCGACAGGAGCTGATTCAGCGTGCTTAACCTCATCCGCCGCGCCGTCTCCTTCACCAGGGCGCGACACTCCCGCAGGGGCAGGCACCGCCGCCCCTCAATGTCTTCCCGGGGGCCAGCCGCTCCCGCATCCACGGTGCCCGCTGACGAGCCGACGGTCGCTCTGGGATGGCCTCGCGACGAATCGAATCACCGACACCCGCTCAGGGGTGAGGACGCCGCACTCGTACGCCCATACGTCTTGGCCTGTGAAAGGAGCGGACGACACCCAACGGTTGCCGTTGCTCCTTGCTTACCGCCCGACGGCTGTTCAGCTCTGCTGGGGGTCCGCTGATGTCCTCGCAACGGCAGCCCCGTGGCCCAGATGCCTCGGTTGCCTTCTATCAATCGATCGCCTGCCGAATCGGGACACACCACGCTTGCTCGGAATCCTCACCGGCGTCGGCGCCGGTCGACGTGCCGGTGATCTACGAGACCTGCGACTGCGCGTGCCACTCGATGCCCGACTACTCCACCGCCACGGAAATGAAGCGGTGAGCAGCCAGGCATCGGCCGGCGTGTCGGCACCCAACATCAAGGGCACAGAGAGGCAGACACAGAGATGACTACACAGGACGGACTGAGGCTTCTCCCGTGGGCGGGGCCGGACGGCAATCCGTGCTACCTCAGCACTGAAGACCAGGACAGCTACGTGTCCCGCTTGGCAGACCAGATCGAGGCGACGCAACTCGGAATGGCGTCTGCGCTGTTGGAGCAAGCGCTTCAGGTACTCGACGATGGGGCTTCAGATCCGGAGTGGCTGAGCCTTCTCGTTGCCCAACTGGCTGGCTCACTGCGGGATGTGTTGCGGGTGGCGAACAGCCGCGGGAGCTGTCTGGCGATGCCGGACTTCCTTGGAGGGGAGCCACAGTCTGACCGCCGAGGGTGACTTCCGGTCGGGTCGTGTCCAGTGCGGCAGGGGGCTCGGACATAGTTCGAGGCCGCCTGCTTTAAGTGGGAGCTGTCAAATGGGCGAGGAGCTGGCCGCTATCTGGACGGAGGCGGCGGCTAGCTGCGACCTTCTGGAGCCGTCAGCTTGGGAAGCTGCGTCTCCTGAGGCC
The DNA here is from genome assembly GCF_014650955.1 of Streptomyces tauricus. Lineage (GTDB taxonomy): Bacteria > Actinomycetota > Actinomycetes > Streptomycetales > Streptomycetaceae > Streptomyces > Streptomyces tauricus. The sequence continues at coordinate 42,560 of NZ_BMVY01000050.1, read as the reverse complement.
GGTCTGGGCGCCGACCTGGGCGAAAGCTTGCGGTGTGGCCTCATCGGGCTCAGCTGCTGAACCGTGGTTCCCCGCTGCCCCGTCATATCCGGTGCGCTTGCGGTGTGTTCGTCGCCTACACGGGAGGCCTACAGATCAACACGTGTCTCGACGTCACCCCGCCGGAGAAGGACGTACGCCGGTCGGAACGGCAGGCTGCGCAGAATCGGTTCCAGGACCTTGAACAGAGCATCGGCGTCGGGTCCGTAGGTGTACACGACGGCGTCGCCTCCTCCGAACTCGTTTCCGTCGACTTCCCCGACGCCTGCTTCCTCTGTCGCTGCCTCCATCGCCTGCTCAGCTTCGTAAATCTGCTCGCGCTGGTCGGCATCGCCGAAACCGTCACCGGCAAGCCGGAAGTGTGCGATGACAGCATGCTCCTCATCCCCGCTGTAAGGGGCAGTGGGTGTCTCCATGCCGCACACACTGTCATCGAGGTCTGACACCCTCTCTGCCGTGTCGGCCAGGGATACGCTCCACCAGCACGCTTTCCAACTGTGGGGGTGGTGCGATGAGTGTCGTTCGGGGGCGTTCAACTGGGTTCATGGGCGGTTGACCACTGAGACGAGGGCAGCCCAGGGGCCCGCCTGAACGGTCGTGAACGTCGCTGAATGAGACGGAAACTGAGACGGTGCCACCGGGCCGGATGTCGCTCAGCCTGCCGGTGCCTGATCCGCCAGTGCGCCGATGTCGGCGGTGTCTCCGGATGGTGGGGCTTTGACGGTCACTGGCTGGTTGACCTCGAGGAAGGTGATGGTCAAATCGAGGGGGTCGCCACCGGTGAAATCGAGCGGGGTGCCCTCGGTGCCGCCTCGCGTGGCGTAGGTATCACCCCGCATGCGGAACTGCTTGGTGTGGTTGTCGTCGTCGATCCACAGGTCCATGGTGAGCGTCTCGTCGATGTGCAGTGCCATGAACTGATCAAAGCTCTCGATCTGGCGCTCCCGAGTCGCCTTGTCGGCGGCAGCATCACGGGCGGCGCTCAAGCCGCTGCTGGTGACCGTTCCTCTGTAGTGAGTGGTTCTGGTGCCGTCGATCGTCTCTGTCCCCGCTTTCTGCAGATCCTTGGATCCGGTCAGAATCGTGGACTGTACGGCGGGGTTTCCTTCAAGTTGGCTGGGCAGTACGCGGTAGGAGTTGTTGTCGACCGCGCCACGGCCCCATACGGCCGGGTCGGCTCTGAACCAACTCTTGCCATCCAACTTCTCGGAGGCGATCGCACTCCCGCCGACGTACATCACCTTGTCGACGAACCGGACCTCCAGCCGACGGTTTTCGCTTTGGTCGGCCATGGCCATCTGCATGCGCATGACCAGCGGTTCCGTGCTCATGGATGCCTCAGCCTCCAGACGGCCCCTCTCCGGCACGGCCCCGGTGATCCGATAGTGGAGCGATGCGATGTCCTCGGAGTTCTTCGCCGCTTTCGCCACGGCCGCCGCGGGAGTCACCTTGGGCTGGTCCTCATTCGCGGAATCACTCACGGAGCCCTTGCCGCAGGCAACCGCTCCCCCAGCGAGCAGTACGACGGCAAACGCCGCGCTCGTCACTCTGCGCGGTGCCGAGCCGCGCACTGAAATCTCCATGATCCCCCCGGATTCACGTGTCCGATCCATGCCAAGACCGGGAGCGTATCCCTGAGGCGCGTCCGGTGATCCGGTGGGTACTGGCGAGGCATGTGCGGGTTGCCGCACATGCAAGATTGCGAGCCCTACTGAGTCGTCGGACTCTCAGCTTGGGAAGCTCGGGTTTCTTGGCGGCGGTTGCTGCGCTGACCTGCCGCGGAGTGGTGTTGGAGCCCTGGCTGCACCCGGGGCCAGTCCCCGCTGTTCCCCCTGGTTCCCCGCAGGATCTGGCACGCGAATGGCACGCTCCCTTCGCCTCGAACGTTCCTTGGCGGAGCTGGGCCCCGGAGTGCCTGGGCCTCAGCCGACGACAGTCAGCCACCATGGCGGGTGCGCCGACCGACCACGCACACGTGTGTCTCGCCGCACCCCCACCGACCTCGGCCACGCTGCCATGCCGTTGACCAGAGCAAGCTGCGCCGGCGGAAGCGTGGCGGTGAGGACTTCTTCGTCCCGAAGCAACTTGGGTGGGGGCGGTGCCTTGGGCCGGTGTGGGCCTCACCCGCGCTGATGGTCCGCAGACGTTCGCGGTCGTCCGCCGGTGTTCGTCGGCGTTGTCACGCAATTAGACACTCACTTGCTCAGCGCTCGATGTTCTACCTCTACTCAGGGGCAGGCCCGGCACCTCCTCGTACCCACCTGGCTGTCAACGGTCCTGGCAGAGAGCGGGAAGGCCGCTACGGAAGGGGCGGTATGAGGAGCCGTTCGCGCGAGGTGTGATGCCGAGCTTCTTCTTCAGTGCGGTCAGATGTTAAGCGTCCGTGGCCGCCTGCTTGGCTTCATCCTCGGCGGCCCGTGACCGTGCGGCTCCAGGGGCGAAGACGATCCGCTTGGCCTTCCTTGGACGCAACCCAGCTGTCCGTGCTGTCCTTAGCACTACAGGCTACCTACCATTGCGGTCCCCGCCAGATTTGACCCCGTCAAGCCATCGGTGATGTGAGTAGCTTCCGATAGCCGCCGCTACAAAATTCTGCATCTCTAGACAGGGCACGATAAAGAGCCGCCTTCCAGTGATTTACGCCCTTTCTCTCGGCTCCTCGAGCCAAGGCGCTAAGAGTTGATCGCAATCCTGAATCACCGAGGGAGGTATATGTTTCATCATAAAGATCAATTTGGTCCGTTAGCTCGGCTATGGCCTCCATCTGATAGAAATCGAAAAGGCCAAGTATCTTGAACTGCTTTTCGACTCTCGTGAAGGTGAGGTTGTCTATTTTATCGGAGCGGTGCAAAGAGTATCTGATTGCGACGGTGCTTTCGACGTCTATTTCCGTGACTAATATTTCGACGTCCGGGAATTCATCGAAGTATGCGTGAAACATGAGTAGTCCGTCTACCTTGTCACATTCATCCCCTTTTAGTCGATTACACCTTTCACAGACAGGGATTAGGTTATCGGCCAGGATCGAATATTCCGGGAATGCATTCTTTGGAAGGAAGTGATCGAGGGCGCAAACCTGGGCTCTTTCACACAGCGGACACCGAGAGTTGCGAGTCAATGCTGTTCGGAAGATCGAGTTTCTGAGATCTTCCAGAGGACGGCCTCTGTCCAGGAGTGCGTAATTCCCCAGAAGGGCCTTGGTGAGCACATCGGAACCGTGGGCAAGCGACGTAAACCGGCGAATATCTCGCAGAACGTCCTCGTAGTCGCCATAGGCGTCGATGATTCCCGCGCGCACTCCCATGAGGACACGCCGAGAGGATGGTCGTCTACGGCTCACGGCGAGATCGAGGTCGGCCAGGCGATCTCTGTCCGGGCGAGGGAGTCGAATCATCTACCGGGCCGATCGCGGCTGATGCTCGCCAGGTAAGAAATGGACTGTGCGCTCATCTCTCCGTCGAACAGTTCTATGATCTCATCCAGGTTCAAGCTCTCCTGCATGGATCGGAGGGTTGAGTGATAGTCGGTCGCGCTGCTGTCCAAGTTGAATACGTGGCGCGTGAGCAGTCCTACATTTTCTGCAAAAGTTTCGATCTCTGGATTGGCGACAAGTGTGAGATCTCCAAAGCGCTGCAGGACCCTGACGTAACGTCTGGGGACTTCCTGGAGGAGGACCGGGGAGTGCGTCGCCATCACGGCGTAGGAGTTGAACTGGTCCAGGGATATATTGATGCTCTTGAGCAAGGCAGCCAAGAGCGGAGGGTGCAGGTGGGATTCGGGTTCGTCGATCAGAACCAATGATCCGGGCTCCAGGTGCGCTACAAGCTGCACGACAATGTTGAGCACGAGTTTGTGTCCGGTACTGAGGCCAGAAAACGAATTCCGCCACGAATCACTGTCGAAGGCGAAGGTGTCGGACAACTCAACTCGTTTGAAGGAAGGTTCTCGGCTCAGCGGAGAGAGGGCTGCTGTCAGCCTCTGTTTACGCTCGGGCGTACTAGCCCTAACGAGGGCGGACATGATGTCATCCTGGATCTCCTCGGCACCCTTGAGTGACCCGGTGCGGGGCGTGTGGGAATCAAGGCTGCGATTATATCTCCTAAGGCCACAATAGGTGTATCCCGAGACCTCGCCGCTGGATTCCAACCGATCCTCTTCTTGTCGGTTCTTCCCCGGTAGGTCGAACGTGTCGAAAGCGCTATATGAGATAGCTATGACCGATGAGAAGCGTGGCGCACCGCTTGTTCCTGGGAATTCTCCGTACCGCCGGATGAAGCTCTCGTCGGCTCGGTCGGTAAGGTCTGCATGCGCGGTGTTGGCTAGGTTGGCAAGGAGTTGCGTTTTTCCGCATCCGTTGTAGCCCACGACGACGTTGATGCGGCCTGGCAGGGGGTAGCGATCTGCGAAACCAAAGTTAATGGAGAAGGGATCCCCTCCGACACTCGTTCTGAACGTGAACCCGAGTTCACTGTCCTGCGAGGATATCGTTCCTTCGAACAGGGCTGTGGCGTCTCTCAATGCGAGTTCGGCGTTCCCGTAGCGCAGGAGTGAGGCGGCCATCGCCGGCTCGTTGGCGAACGATTCCCTGAGTGAGGGGTCGATAGCGATATCGCGGAGCCCGAACAGAACACTGTCGCGCAATTCGACCGGAAGTCCGTGCAGCGCTTCATAGTAGGAAAACGCTTGCCCGAGTGAGCAATAACTATCATCGAGCTGGACGAAACTTTCGGGGATCTCGGTGGTGCCGCCGCTCTGCCCTCTTTTTATGATCTTGACGGATCCCAAGTCAATAGATGCCTCTGTTCGGGATGGATACAGATAAGCATCGAACATGGTTTTGAATCCAAAATCATCCCAAAGGTCGCGCCGAAGGACGAGTGCCGGAAGGCTGGACGGCACGGTGAAGCCCGCGCTGCGAGGCACTACAAGAAAATGCATCAGCGTACTCCAGACGTGTGTCCACCAGAACTCATATGCGCGGAACTGCTAGGTGCGCGAAAGCGCGGGAGCGGCGGTGACAGAGGGCAGGGGCCCCAAAAGGGGTCCCTGCCTTCTACCCGACCGGTCAATCGAAGAGGCTCTGCAGTCTCGACTCGATCCAGCCGGGCCGCCGAAGCAGCTCGAACGTGTCGACCGCGACGATCGCGCGCTGTGGCGGTTCGCTGTCCAGCACCGGGTTCTCGAACGACTCGAACGACTCGAACACCTCGAAGCCCTCTGCCTCCAGTGAGGTTAGCGCTCGGGTCACACGCTTCGAGCGGGCGGGACCGGTCCAGGACTCAAGAGGGTGGGTGATGAGTACAGCGAGATCTTCGTGCTGGATGTCTTTCAGGACTGGCAAGCCGTGGGAGGAATCAGCCTTCCAGTGCGAGAAGCTTCTGGCGAACCGCTCGACTCGCTCGAATGCATAGTCCTCCTCAGCGGTGAAGTCCAGGTTCCCCCCATCGAGCAGTTCGACCATCTGTGTGGCCAGGCGCCAATCGAGCAGCGGGTGGTAGGCGCTGTTGCTGTAGTCCCGCAGGCAGTCGTAGCAGGACGAGTCGCATGGCCCGGCCCTCAAGCTGCCGGAGCGGTGGCGGGTGAGATCGGCCGCGACCTCACGTGCGGCGAGCAGGAAGTCGGTAGGGCGCTTCCCTAGCCAGGTCGAATATCCGGCACCGTTCTCCAAGGTGTCCGAGAGGAAGACTTGCGCCTTGACACTGCCCTCTTCTTCTCCTCGGTCGGGATAGAGACCCGCCGAGAGTTCTCTTCCGTCAATGTCCAATAGCCTGACGGCAGCGAGTTTGAAAACCGTACCGAGTGAGAGCCAAGCAGCCCTTGCGGCCATGCGTCTCGGGTCGAGGGCCAGATCGGCGGGTTGCTCGCGGAGGCCGACCAAAAGAACGTCGGTCAGTTTCACTGAGGCCAGTGCCAGCTTCTCCTCGTTGCTGACCGAATGCTGTGTGGGCAGGCCCAGATCTCTCGCGCGGTCGGCGTCAGCCAGGAGTTTTGTGTCCAGCAGACCGTCGTGTCCCTTGACCTTGCCGAACTGGTATCCCTCGCCAGTTCCTGCGTTGACCACCACGATGCGTCCCTGGCCGCTTCTGAATTCAGCGGCCTTAGTGCAGCGTGGGACGAGCGCTGATGTCGTGTCAAGGGTGAGGCGCGCGGAGAACGCGCGTGGTGTGAATTCGAATGTGCCGTCGTAATCCTGAGCCTTGTAGCTGGTGCGAAAGCCGAGCGGCTGACACGACGGGAGCATCCGGTAGTCACCGGCTTCTCCTGCGGTGGCCCCACAGACAGGACACGAATGCTCGGATTCGCGGAGATTGACGGAGAGGCACTTGGCGCAGATACCCACCATGAGACGATCACTGTCCGGAGCTTTGCCGGGCAACCACTGCCCGCCGGCGGGCTCGTACGTCACGAGGCCGACTGCTGTGTGCAACGCCTTGTCCTTGACCACTTCACCGCCGGGCGCCCACTCCGAGATGGCGATGTCGATGTCCCGATCGATGACGTCGGTGAGTTCCGGTCCGTGCGGCCTCTGATGATGCAGGTTGCGAACCCGGGTGGGGAATCCGAACATAGGGAGCACTCCGCGCTCCGCGAGCGACTGGCTGAGCGGACCGGCGTCCGGCGCGTTCGTCACCACTTCCTCTATCTCGGAGTAGAGGCGGGAAGTGGCCCAGGAGACCAGATCATCCAGCGAAGGCGCGCCAGGAGACGCCCCTTGCAGGAGAACCTGGCCCGCGTGTCTCTTAGCGATGTCGTTGTCGGCCAGCCAGGTACGGACGTCATCCCGCACCAATGGCCATCCGCTGACGGTCCCGAAGGGCCCGTGGACATTGCGTCCCGGATCCCAGTCGGACGTCCCCTCGACCGACCGGAAGGCGAGAGTCAGCAGGCTTGCGGCGTAGCAACGGAGCAGGATCTCCCGGCGATCGAGATCCACGTACGGGCTAGGCGAGGGATCGCCGGTGATCCGATAGGGGTGCTGGAAGTAGTGGTCGTCATGGGTCCTGGTGCCACGGCACAGCGTCAGTGCGATGGACAGGTGATCGAGTCGGCGGCCGGCCCGGCCCACACGCTGCTGGTAGTTGAAGCGCTGTGGTGGCATGTTCGCCATTACCACCGCGCGGAGCGCGCCAATGTCGACGCCGGCCTCCATCGTGGTGGTGACGCTGAGTAGGTCGACTTCATCGACCAACTCGATGTCCTTCCCGCTCAGAAAGACCGACTGGAAGAGGGCTTGCCGAGCCTGTGCATCGTCGTTGTCGGTCTGACCCGTCAGCTCTTCGCAGTGGAGCCTGAAAGGGATCCCGGCCTCCCGGGCCAGGAAGGTGTAGTAGTCGTCCAGGGTGACGGAATCTGGGTCGAGGGGTTCGGTAACGAGATGTGAACTGAGGCAGAAGGCACAGACGCCCGCGGAGCCGTGGAGGTGCCTTCTGGTACACCGTTCGCAGCGCCATTCTGTCCCGCCGGCCAGGACGATCCTGATCTTCTGCCCTTCAATCCGAGGCTCCGCGTCGCTCAGCCCCAGTGCATTCTTCACCTCTTGGACCAGTGCGTCCGGGAATACGTCGTGACGCTGTGCGACGGCGTTGATGTATTTCCTCGCTGCTGTGTGCAGATTCGCCGGCGGCTCAGGGCGCTGCTCCTGGAACTGGCGGCGCACACCCAGCAGCCTCAGCGTGGACAGGCACACCTGGCGGAAGACCTCGTCATCCAGCAACCGGCTCTTGAAGGTGATGTCCTGAGCGGCATGGCCGATGCCGAGCGACTCCAGGTCGCGGCCGCCTCCCGCAAAGACCGCCTGTTGGACCTGTGCCTGCACTGTTCTGTGGATTTCGGAACTCAGGACGCGTAGATCGTTGGTGAGAGAAGTCTCGGGCCGCTGGATCGGGACGCCACTGGTCCAGTCGTAGAGCCTGGTCCAGCTCCGTGACTCGGTGCTAGCGCTCAGTGAAAACGAGGGCCCACCGGGATGCACGCCGTATGTAACTGCTTGCGTGCTGACTTCGTTGCCGAGTTCGACGAGTGTCGGGCCCTTCTGCTGGGCCCGGTAGTCCGCCAGCACGCTTTCGTGTTCGGGGGTGAGGCTGTCATGGGCCAGGGCGACCACTGCTGCAACCAGATCGGGTGAACCAGTCGCTGTGAGCTGGGTCAGCGCGGCCTGGCCTGCCTTGTTCCCCTTGAAGAACTCTGCCGCCAACGCCACGAGATCCTTCGGGTGATCGAGGGCGGCGATCACGAGCTGCCTGACCAAGTCCTGATAGTGCGACCGCTCCAAGCCCGCAGAGATGCGGGCCGCGTCCTGTCGGCTGTCCGAGAAGACGACGATCTTCGTCTGCAGCTGCCTTTTGAGGGCATCGGTTAGGACCTGGTTGGACTTCTCAAAACCTGTACCCATGGTGCGGATGGGGGACCGGGAACGTGACGGGTCCTCGAACTGGCGGACATTCTTGAAGATCTCTTTATCTTCCCCGCAGCAGGGACAGACGGTGGGAAAGGCGCGGACCTTCCCGAGGTGGCCCTGCGGTTGGCTCTGCGCCACCAGCAGGTACCCGTTGTTCTCCTCGTTCGGGTAGCTGCCAACCTTGCCGCTCGCGGGATCCAGCACGGCCGGAACAAAGGTGAACGTGTATTCCGGCCGATTCTTTGCCTTCGGTCGGCCACCCTTGTGTTTGTGCGGCGATAGGTCGAGGTCGGAGCGTTCTCCCGCAGTGGGCAGGAAGATGCTGTACACATCGGCGGTGCGATCGAAGCGCGCCTTGTCCGGGAGGGATTCGAGATCGGTTGCGGTGGAGACCAGGTAGCGCCTCGTGGGATCGTGGCCGAGGTTCGGAGAACGGAATCCGCCGAGGAAGACCTCTCCGCACGTGTCGCAGTACAGCAATTCCAGGACGCGAGCGCCGCATTCGCAGGCATACCTGGGCCGGCTGTAGAGCTTTCCGACCAGGCGTTCCGCCGGTGAATCCGCGGTGCGTGGTTGGACTTCCGAGCAGTTGCGATCCGCGCACGCCCACATGCCGGTGACGTTCCGGAAGAACAGGTGGAGCCGGAATCGCGAGCCGGCATCCGCCTCCCCGTCAAGGCGCGAGATGAGTGCGTCGGTGGCTTCCAGTGCCTTATCGGGTGCGAGGCCAGGAAAGAGCTTGGCCGACACGTCGGTCAGCGGCTTCGCTCGGGGGGAGTCGTCCTCGTCGCTCGCTCTGAACGCGGCCTGGAGCGCCGCGTGCCGGTCAGGAAGTGGCGGCAGGACACCTGTTCCTTGGCCAACGGTGTTTGCCCAGGGCATGAGATCGGTCCTGCCCTTGGTCCGGACGCGTTCACCGGCGAGCACGGAGAAGCGGTCGGCTGATCGTCCGAAGAAGTCGCTCAGAAACTTCCGGTCCACCGGGTTTTCCGGATCCATGGAGGCGGAGGTGGCGATCACGGACAGTTGGTCGGAATCGGTGGACAGCCCGAGGCGGTCGATAAGCTTGCGTAGGAGGTAGGCGACCTCAGTGCCCTGAGTACCTCTGTACATGTGGAGTTCGTCCACCACCAGGCTGAAGACGTGGTCCTTGGAACTCTTCAGCCAGTTACGAGTCCGATCGAAGATGGGATCCTCGTCTCGGCGCATGAGCATGATGTTGAGCATGCTGTAGTTGGTGATGAGGATGTCTGGCGGAGCGACCTGCATGTCCCAACGAGAACGCATCTCGGCCCCGAAGGGGCGCTGGAGGAAGTACCGGGCTTCCTCGTCCTCCACAAGGCCGTCCGCGATGCGCTGCTCCAGCTGGTGGCTTCGGTCCTCCATCGAGGCCAGAGCCCTACGCAATTCCTTCATTTTGGAGGAATTCGGCTTGGAGGCTAGCTCCAGGGGGCCGGCAACCGGGGTGCGGCCGGTGTAGCGGCCGAAGTGGAAGCGGTTGCCGTTACGGTGCGTGTCGAACCAGCCGCGTACGTCTGGTGCGTCCAGGCTGCGTCGCAACCTGATCAGCTGGTCCTCCACTAGCGCGTTCATTGGATAGAGAAACATGGCGCGCATGGCCGAGGGGCGGCCGCCTCCGTGGCGCTGGGCCTGCCAGTGCCGTGATGTGCGCCACCAGGGCCGCTCCTCGGCACTCTGGGGCCCTGCTGGTGCCCACTGACGAGATTCATTGGCTAGTCTGGCTAGCACCGGGACGAGGAAGGCTTCGGTCTTTCCGGAACCGGTTCCGGACGTCACTACGATGTCCCGTCCGTGATTGCTTGCCCTCAGGGCCTCCACCTGATGGGTGTAGAGCCTGGGGATTCCCCGGAGCAGCCCATCTCCCAGAAGTCCGGCGAACTCCGGAACCCCTATTTCCGTCGCTAGCTCTTCCAGAGTCTGAGCTGACTGCACATATTGAGGCAAAAGCTCCAGATACGGATCCTGAAAGAGGACCCCGGGAGTGCAAAGTAGCTCTTTGAGTTCCTCGCCTACCGAAGAGTCGCGAAGCGAGTAGGCGGTGTCGTAGTACCGCTGGAAGTACTCGGCAAGTTGGCCGTGGACGGCCGACGGAGAGATGCCAGACATCAAGATCCTCACGGGGTCCGGACTTAGGGGACGAGTTGAAGTTTCTGGTATAGAGATTCGGCTAATTGTCTGGCGAATGCCTCGTCAATGTTCACGTACTTGACGTAGCTCTTGTACTCAGGCATCGAATGCCGGTCTGGCGCTGCCTGCGGATCGAGCGCGGTTAGTTGCGGCAGCAGCCCGCTGCGCAGCACGGCGGCGCGGGCGTGGAGATGCGGTAGCTGCATGCGTTTCGGTGCGTAAAGTTCCCGCTGCAGCGGGCTGTACCGCAGCACCCAGCGTTCTGCGCGCGCGAGTTCCGCGTACACCACCGTGCGCTTGTCGGCGATGAAGCCGCTCATGCCGATCCAGTAGATATAGCGGTGGGTGTTGTAGCGCTGATATCGGTAGGCGCCGTGGAGCGGTGGTTCGCCGTGGCCTTCGACATCTGTCCAGAGGTCACCGCCCCCCTCGGACATCTTCTGAGGCTCGATGCCGCCGGGCCCCCGCTGTACGCCACGTTCGGTGAGCATTTCTTGAAAGCGGGGAAGACGTGGAACGAGTTGATCCGCAGCGCGGTCCTCGAAGGCGATGCCGAGTGCCTCGCAGAGAGCGCGGCATTCTTCAGGATCCGCTAGTGTCACCATCCGCACCGACGGGCCGTCGGCCTGTCGATGTGGCGGAAGTGCTACCACGGACTGCGCGAGGGCGGCAATACCAGGGTCAGGGTCTTCGTGCAGCCGTTCCAGCCGCTGTATGAGCCAGAGCGGCCTTTGCCCCACCAGAAGCGCGTGCCCTCCGGAATTGGGCAAGGTGGTGAGGACCGGTGGCGTCACACCCCAGATCCGGGCTTCCCAGTCCACTTCGACATGGCTGAGAATCTGCAGGTTGTACAGCGCGATGCGCCAGTCCAGCGTGGAACTCTCCTGCTTGCCCTTCCCCAGCCATGTGTACGTGTCTTGGAAGGCATCGAGGCTCCCGGCGCCGCGTTCGGAACACCACAGGAGCAGCTCGTCGTGCACCATTCACTTCCCTGCCGTGTAGTCGGTCCAGTCTTGTGCGCAAGCCACTGCGGTGGTGATGCTTCGCGAGGTCAGCCTGCGCCAGTCAGCTTGACTGAGAATTGTCCAGCTCCCTGAGGGGGCGTCACACGGGCTATACGAGCCGGTTTGGACGATCGGGGCTAGCCAGGCCCTGGCGTTCTGGGAACTGGTTACCTGAAGCAGCCATACAGCTTGGAAAGGCAGAGCAGCGAGCAGCGGTTCGATGTCGATCGCGTGAGGCACATGGTCCATGGTGGCGATCCAGCCTGGCGCTTCGGGAACGAGCTGGGCAGCGAGGCGATTCCCGCCTAGGGCGTAGATCGAGCCGCCGAGGCGCAGGATCCTCGTCGGAGGAAGGGGGTCGAGCCGATAGCTTCCGAAGAACGAGCCGGACAAATGGCCGGGCGGCAGCCAGGAAGCGAGCGCCGACGGACTTGCCGAGTTCGGGATCCTGCTGGGGATGGTGGCCAGCTTGGCGCTCCTCGGAGGGAGCGCTAGTAGTGGTAGGGCAACGCTCTCCCGGTAGCGCTCGACCAGGGTGAACGTGAGCTTGCGATGTCCGACCTCGATCTGGTGCTCGCCGACGGAGTGCACTCGCTCCGCTAGCCGGATCGTGATCGTGTCCGTCGGCACCTGAGAAACCGGCGGCAAGGGCACCCCGTCGATGGTGACGGTGCGCGGATGGTCATCGGGAATTGCTGGCAGAACAAGGTCAGGTGCGTACCCGAGGAGGTAGGTCTGTTTGCCGCCATCGATGCGGAGGCCGCCGGACAGGCGGGCCAACTGCTGGTGCAGCGGGGCCAGCGGGCCGACGACGCCGGAGACCGTCGCGGATCGGGTCGGTGTGTAGCCGCTGAACAACGTCCAGCCGGGCGGCACCTGAACCCTGCGGGGCTGACGTACGCCGTCTGATCCGCAAGCGAGCATCACCGCCTCGGCCTGCGCTGCGAAGGCAGTCCTCACCAGTACTCGATGAGGCACCCCGATTTCCGCTGCATTGACGGATGTCCACTTCCCGACCAAGTCGTTGGCCTGGAGGACGTAGAGGTCGCGAGCGGGGAGCATCAGTGTGGCGGTGTCGGCGGCCAGTTCGAGTGCCGATCCCGGAGTGAGTTCCTGGTCCGGAGGCGTGAGAGGTAACCATTCCACGCCCGAGGGAACCCTGATGACGTCGCCGTTCAGACTGAGCGATTCGAGACGGAGGTGGGAGGGGATGCGGGCTGCAACGCCGTACGGGAAACCGCCGGCTTCGGTCGTGAGAGACAAGGGCACACACGGCAGGCCAGCGGAGTTTCTCGGGAGCCCGTCGTAGTGGGTGAGTTCCTGCTGCAGGATGCTCGCCAGGATCGGTCGTAACTCCGGCGATGCCAGTGCGCGCTGGATCCGTGGGCTGGACCGATTGAGCCGTACCCACTCCTGGAACCGGGCGAGGAGTTCCGCTTCGGGGACCGAGTCTCCCGGCTGGGCTCCGATCGCTGACAGGAACAGCCCGACTTGCACGCGGTCCGATCCGACCAGAACGGCTTGGGACAGGGACCAGCCGATGTTGACCTGGGTCGGATGGGGAATGGCGGAGGGCAGGCCGCGTCGGCCCTGTTCATGCTCGGTCAGCCACCACTTCAGGTGATCCCACAGGGTGGGGACGATCACGTCGTAGCCGTCTGGCATGCCGGAGCCTTCGTGCAGGCCGAGCAGCTCGCGGAGCGGGCCATAGTAGGAAAACCTGTCGGAGCGGCTCATCCTGGAGGCTGCGAGCACTGTTGCTGCGAGGAGTGCGATGAAGGGCGGGTTGCCCGCGGCCCCGTGTCGGCGCCAGCGGCGAGCACGGGAGGCGATCCCTTCGAAGGGGTCGCGCCCGAAGACCCGGCTCCTGATGGCAGTTTGGAAGTTCTCGGCTGCAGTCGGGGGCGTTGTGGCAGCCTGGGTGTGACTGGTCAGCAGTTCGGTGAGTAGGGCATCGTCTACCGATAAGTACACAGGGGCTGCTGCTTCACGGAGGGGGAAGAAGTGTTCCGTGAGAACTCTGTTCCAGCTGTCATAGTCCATGGGCAACCCCCTCATCTGCGTAGGAAGAAGTTAGCCCATCGGTAGGACATTGGTCGCTTTTCGAACACCTGTCGGATATTCTTCGATGCCTGTGCCCGCTTAACTGCCCAACTGACTTGACAACTGCGGTTTTCTCCGGTGAGCTCCCTCTGTCAACACATTGAGCAGATCTACTTCGGGGAGTGCCTCCGTTGACCGCCGCACGATCGTCAGCGCGAACCCGGCCCGTGGGGAAGGTGCTCTCTCTGTTTACAGGAGCGGGTGGTCTTGACGTGGGTCTGGAGAGGGCTGGGCTGGCTACCGTCGCTTGCATGGAAGTTGACGCTGACGCCAGGGCCGTGCTCGCAGCCAATCGGCCGGGATGGGCCATGCCTGGCAACGGTGATGTCAACACTGCTGCCCAGTACCTCACTCCCCGAGCGCTAGGGATGAAGCGCGGGCAACTCGACCTCATTGCAGGGGGGCCGCCTTGTCAGCCGTTTTCAAAGGCTGCGCAGTGGGCTTCGACTGCACGGAGTGGCATGGAGGACGACCGAGCCAAGTGTGTGCATGGGATGCTCGACCTGGTTGAAGGTTTCCTCCCTAGGGCATTGCTCGTCGAGAACGTTGAGGGGTTCTTGAGAGGGGACGGGAACGCCTCCGAGGTCATTGACGAGGGGCTCGCGGGTATTAACGATCGGCATGGCACCTCCTACAGGATGGTGGCCAAGGTCGTTGATGCAGCTGACTACGGGGTGCCTCAGCACCGACGTCGGGCCATCGGCATTGCGTACCGGGACGGTGCAGAGGTTCACCTGCCGGAGGCGACCCACGCAGGCGACCCGATGCGGGCCTGGGACGTGCTTTGGGATCTTGAAGAGGATGAGAAGCCTGTTGCTACAGGGCAATGGGCAGCGCTACTGCCTTCCATCCCAGAAGGTGGCAACTATCTCCATCTCACGGCTCGTGGCGACGGTGACGAACTCTTCGGGTGGCGAACTCGGTACTGGTCGTTTCTGTTGAAGCTGGCCAAGGATCGACCGTCCTGGACCTTGCCAGCCTCTCCTGGGCCGAGCACGGGGCCGTTCCACTGGGACAATCGGCCCCTTTCTGTGCGTGAGCAGATGCGCTTGCAGACCTTCCCTGACGAATGGAGCATCGATCAGCCGTTCCGCGCTGGTCGGCGGATGGTGGGTAACGCGACCCCTCCGCTACTTGCAGAGGTGCTGGGGCGGACAATCGTGAGAGACCTTGAACTGGGCGGGGCTTCAGTCAGGTCTCGTCTTTTGGCGGGAGCGCCGTCTTTGCTGCCCGAGCGGCAGCTGAGCGTTCCGCGTGCCGTCGCGCCTGTCCCGATTCCTGAGGCGTACCAACCTCAGGTGGGTACCAAGGAGGCTCATCCAGGCGAGGGTATTGGACCTTCGCCTCGACGGTTGGCGACGAGAGGCTGACCTGCCCGGCCCTTTGTGTGGACTCTGTTGCTGGGCGAACGTTCGGTCGAAGGGGAGCGCTTGCATCGCCGGGCCTAGAAGGTGGGCTGTGGCGGGTGGGGGTTCTTCGCGCGCCGGGCTGGTGCGCTGCCACTAGCGTGGCCGCTGAGGCGTAGAGGTTGCTTCGTACGTGCTGGGTGGTGTTGCCGGCGTTCAGGAGGTTGACTGCCTCGTCGGCGGGGGCGGCGGCCCGCTGCTCGATGCCGACTTGTCCGCCGTGGCGGTGGTCGCACCGACTGCTCTCCACCACAGGAACGCGATGTCTAGCAGCTATCCGCGCCCCGTCTCGTGTCGCCCACGGCTCCGGTCGGCGGAGCGGCTTTGGGCTGGAGCTGCTTTGGCGCGAGTGATCATGGCCCCGTAAGCTTCCGGCGCGTCGGGCAGTCTGTGGACCTGCCCGGTAAAGCACGACGTTGGGGCCATGATCTTCGAGGCTCGCGCCAAAGTGGCTCCGTAAAGCCGCGGAGCCGACCGCCCCAGCCACGACGTACCCCTTCTCTGGCATCAGGCGGCTGCATGCTTTGAGCGCGGCACGGGCGCCGGCCGGGCTGGAGCGGGGCGGAGACAGGAGCGCAGGCCCGGCCGGGGGCCGGGCCGCGCGCGGGGAGCGGAGCGAGCCGCCTTGATGAAGTAGGGAAAGTTCTACCGCGCACTCTGAGCGTCTTTGATCATCGGTGTCGGACGACCTACTCACGTGAGTAGGTACAGGGCTACGCTTGCTGCGCCTGATGACGTCAGGACGTTGCGACGACAAGGAGCGTGCTCACGGGATGGGACCGAAGTCTGAGCGGGTCTACCGCACGATTCGCGAGTGGATCACGGCAGGCAAGTACCAGCCCGGTGCCAAGCTCCCGTCGGAGCGGACTCTGTCCGAGGAACTGGAGATCGGTCGCACCGCCCTTCGTCAGGTGCTGGCGAAGCTGGTCGCTGAGGGCGCCGTCGAAGTTCACGGCCGTAGTTCCTATCGCGTACCCAATCGGTCCGTCACCACGGAGACCCCGACGGACGTCGAGCCCTGGCAGATCCATGGTGAGCGGACTCTGTACGACAACCGTTGGGTGAAGCTCGGTCTCGTCGATGTCGAGCCGCCTGGCGTCGAGCGTTTTGAACATCACGTCGTACGCCTGCATCACGTGGCCATCGCTGCCGTCATCGACGATCAGGACCGTGTCCTGATGATGTGGCGGTACCGCTTCGTCCCCCGGTCCTTCGGCTGGGAGCTCCCTGGCGGGATCGTCGATGAGGGGGAGAACTCCTTGCAGGCGGCTCTGCGTGAGGTCGAGGAAGAGACCGGCTGGCGGCCCGACGGGCTTGAGCACGTGGTCACCTATCAGCCGATGGTCGGCATGGTCGACTCGCCGCACGAGATCTTCGTGGGTCAGGGCGCAGAGCTCGTCGGCGAACCGACTGACCTGGAAGAAGCCGGGCACATCGCCTGGGTTCCCCTCGCTGACATCCCTGGCCTGATGGCTCGTGGGGAACTCATGGGGTCTGGAACCCTCGTTGCCCTGCTGCATGTCCTTGCTTCCCGGGGTGCCGGCGCTTCGCCTACAGCCGCTGGGTGAGCTGTTCGATTCGGCGGCGGTGACGCACGGAACCTGTACGGCTTGCTACCAAGCGGGCTTGGCGCAGGTGCTCGTGCGCCTGGTCGTACTCACCGCGGGCCACGTGCGCCTGCGCGAGATCACAGCGCAATCCTGCTGATGCCCGGATGAACGTCGGATCGGTCGCTTCCAAGGCGGTGTAGAGGCTGCCTACCGCTTCGTCGTCGCCTATCAGGGCCAGTGCGTTGCCTCGCCACCTGGCCAGGTGACCGCCGTTGAGGAAGATGCTCAGCATGTCGGGGTCGCGGGCTTCCTCGCCCGACGGTAGGCATTTCATCGCGTTGTCGAGCGCACGCCGGCACTCCTCCTGGAGCCCTGCTCTTGCGCAGATCTCGGCTTCGGCCGCGTACAGCCATGCCCTGAGCCGCGGGGACATAGCCGTGCCGCCGAGTCGCTGCGCGTCCCGTACCAACTCGACAGCCATCGGGGCCCGGCCCGCATCGCAGAGTACGTATGCCTGCTCCGCGGTCGCGTGAGCCAGATACATCGGCTCGTCTGCCTCCTGGGCGGCCCGCTTACCCAACTCGTAGTGGCGCCAGGCTCGTTCGACCGCTCCGACATCGAGTGCCTGCCACGCCGCCAAGGTCGCCGCTCCGGCTAACGCCACGGCTACCGGGCGCCGCGTCTCGGGCAGTACGGCGAACGTGAGAGCGTCTTCCAGCGTCGACAGGTGCGCGGTCATCTGGTCGACAAGGCTTGCGGCACCGAGCTGCCGGTCGATGGTCCGCAGTAGTTCGGTCTGGTCCATGAACGTCTTCACCATGGTCTGGCTGACGTTGCGGGCCGCATCGATACGGCCCATGAGTTCGTCGTAGCCGTCGACTGCGGAGCCGGTGGGTAGCGCCTCGGGCTTGCCGGTCAACTCGTCGTCCGTGACGCCCAGGAGGACGCGGAGGATGCTTGCGTACCGGGTCGAGATGGCGCGCCGGCCGTTCTCCCACTCCGAGACGTACACACGCAGGCTCGCTGTCGACGCGACGCTGAGCATGTGCTGACGCGCATGACGTTCGATCTCGCGCACCAGGCGCTCTTGCGACCATTCGCGCGCGGTTCTTGCTGTCTTGAGTCCGTTCATCACCTGTGCCGCTCCGCATGGGGTGTTGAGCCGTAACAGCAGCATGCCTCACATCGGTGCAGGTCGGCAGGGGTTAACGAGACGTGTGTTAACCCCTGTTGGCTACCGAATCGTTGGCGCGAGCGCTTCTCTAGAAGTGTCGCAGCAAAGCGAGTTGCAACGCCGGAGTCACTACAGTGCTTGACTTCTGGTGCGCACCAGTTGCAACCTACTGGTGCGCACCAGACGGACGGTGCGAGTGGCTACAGCTTCGCTGCGGGCCACCCGTCAACGCACAGGAGCGGCGTCCCCACCGCCAAGTAAGCACGCCGCTCCCACCCTCAGAGAGGTAGTTCCATAATGCGTCAGATCCCCGTCGACACTTCCAACGCCACCGTGATGGTCGCCAAGGCTCCGCAGACGAAGCTGAAGGACCGCCGGACCGGTGAGATCGCCATGGACGCCGAGACCGGCGCGAAGCTGCTGACCGTGGACGTGATGTTCGCGGCCAACAACGAGGTGGAGATCCTTTCCCTGACCGTTCCCGAGTCGGGCGTCTCCGAGGAACTGGTCATGGGCACCCCGGTCGCGCTGACCGGTCTGATCGCCCGGCCGTGGGAGAACGAGTTCAACGGTCAGAAGCGTCACGGCATCGCCTTCCGCGTGGTCGCGGTCACCTCGCTGGCTGTCGCGGGCTCGGCTTCGCAGGCGGTCTGATCATGACTGCCTTCCTGATCGTCCTTGTGCTGGTCGTCGCCGCTGCGGGTCTCCTGCGGTGGCGGCGCCCCGCCTGGTACTGGCTGGTCTTCGGCGTCACCTTCGCTGTCCTGCGGGTCCTGGTCCGTTACGTCTCAGTCATGGACGCCTGCGGGCTGACGGTGCCGCCCTCCCGGTGGCGCCTGGCCCTGGCCCGCATCACGAACCGGCCGGTGCCCGAGTCTCGTGTCCCGCGCATCTTGCGGATCCGGCCCACCCGTACGGGCCTGGTACTGCGTCTCAAGCTCCGCCCGGGTCAGGACGCCTTCGACGTCTCGGCCGCGTCGGACCGACTCCGCCACTCCTTCGGCATGTACGGCGTGACCTCCCGTGAGCTGCGCTCCGGCGTGGTGGAGGTACGCATGACCGGCTACGACGTGCTCAAGCGAGTACAGATGCCGGCCACCGCCGACACCCGGCCGATGCGGGTGCCGGTCGCGTTACGTGAAGACGGCTCGGTCCACTACCGCGACTACCGGGCCGTGCCGCACGGGCTCACGCTCGGCGCAACCGAGTCAGGGAAGTCCGTCTATCAGCGCAACCTCGTTGCCGGACTCGCCGCGCAGGACGTCGCCTTGGTCGGCATCGACTGCAAACAGGGCGTCGAACTCTTTCCGCTCGCCCGGCGTTTCTCCGCCCTCGCCGACAACCCGGACACCGCCCTCGAACTCCTCGAAGCGCTCGTGACGCACATGGAGGACGTCTACCAACTCATCCGCGCTCAGCAGCGCATCAGCGTCAACGTCCCGGACGCACAGATCGCCGCAGACATCTGGGACCTGCCTGCCGACATGCGTCCGGTCCCGGTCGTCGTCTTGGTCGATGAAGTCGCCGAACTCGCCCTGTTCGCCACCAAGGATCAAGAGAAGCGCCGGGATCGCATCGTCACCGCCCTGGTCCGGCTCGCCCAACTCGGCCGCGCCTCCGGGATCTACCTGGAGATCTGCGGGCAGCGCTTCGGCTCCGAACTCGGCAAGGGCATCACCATGCTCCGCGCCCAGCTCACCGGTCGTACCGCACACCGCGTCAACGACGAATCCTCCGCGAACATGGCCTTCGGCGACATCGCCCCGGACGCCGTCCTCGCCGCCATCCAGATCCCCACCGAAACCCCCGGCATCGCCGTCACCGGCGACTCCTCCGGCGGCTGGGCCCGCATCCGCGCCCCGCACACCTCGCTGCGTCAAGCCGTGAACATCTGCAACAAGCACGCTGACCGGACTCCGGACCTGCCAGCCCTGGAGCCCTTCCGGCCCGTGGTCGCTCCGCTGTCCTCGGCCCGAGTGCCGCTCTCCAAGACGGCCTCCGCCACCGCTTGATCCTCTCTGCACCCCCGGTCGGCGCGACCGTCCCTCGCGCGAGGTCCCTACCCCCTCCATGCCTCGTTGTCGGAAGGAGCCGTGATGGCCCGCCCCGCCCTCCGAGTCGACGCCGTACTCGTCCAAGCCGTCATTGCCGGGGCACTCTCCTTCGCCCACCTGCACGACCTGGCCGCCGCTGCCGGACAGAGCGGCTGGAAAGCCTGGGCCTACCCGATCAGCGTTGACCTGCTCCTGGTCGCCGCCTGGCGACGACTGCGCTCCGAGGGGCCGTCCCGGCTGGCCTGGTGCTGGTTCGTCATCGCCTTGGTCGCCTCGCTCGGCGCCAACATCGCCACCGCCGGACTCCTCGACCTCGACCGGGTCCCGGCCTGGCTGAGCATCCTCGTCGCAGCCTGGCCCGCCCTGGCCTTCATGGGCGGCACACTCCTGGCCCACTCCGCCAACGACCACCCGGCGGCGACCGAAGTGCCGGCCGCGGCACCGGAGTCCGAGACCTGCCCCGAACCGGTCGCCTCGCCTAAGCCGGGATCCGTGCCGGTCGTGGTGCCCGAGTCCGAGGAAGTTCCAGCGCTCCCGGCCGCTGTTCCGGTCCCAGTTCCGGAAGCTTCCCCGGCTCTGCCCGTCGCTGCGGCCCCGCCGGTTCCGGCCGCGTTGGTCGACCACGCCCGGAAAGTCGCCGCCGACCACCACGCCCGAACCGGCTCCCGGATCGACCTCGACACCCTGCGCGCACGCCTCGGCGTTCCACCCCAGCTCGCCCGTGCCATCGCCGCCCAACTTGCCTGATCAGAAGGGAGCGCCACCGACATGCCTGCTCGCGACCACTTCCACTCCGTGATGCGGATCGGGCCCGTGCAGATCGGCACCCACCGCGACCGCAACGGCCAGACCAAGCACGCCGCCGTGTGCACGAACGACCGGTGCGGCTGGTCCGCCGACTACGGCAGCGCGACCGCCGCCCAGCTCGCCGCCCGTACCCACCGCTGCACCGCCCGATAGGAGCCCGCCCCGTGGACGTTCCGCTCTGGCTCGCCCTTGCCGCCGTCGGCTACCTCGGCGTCAAGCTCATCCGCCCGCCGCTCTGGCTGGTCCTAGTGCTGCTGCTCGGCGGCTACCTCATCGCGGACAGCCTCCTCGCCCCGGTCATCGACACCGCCGTCAAGTAACCCGTCCCGAAGGGAGATCCGCCGATGTTCCGCCCGAAGATCCCGTCCATGCCGCAGCCCACCGGCTTCATCACCCCGCCCGTCGTCATCGAGCCGACGGCCATCATCCAGCACACCCCGCCAGCCCCCGCGCCCGTATCTGTTGCTCCGACTCAGCCGACTGTTCAGCTCACCCCTGGCGCCGTCGTCGCCCTCGTCGGAAGCGGCATGGCCGTCGTCCTGGTCGTCGGCGCCGTACTCGTCTCGATGCTCCTGGCGGTCGCCATCACTGGTGCGTCCGTCGCCATCTGCGCCTTGGTCATCCGCTCGCTCATCACGAGCGAGGCGAAGCACCGCTGACCTACTCCCGGGCGGCCTCAACCGCCAAGTCTCCGCCGCCCGGGAGCCGTGCCCCTCTCCGATCTCGCAACCGGAAGGAACCCCCCAGCATGCCCCCGCACAGCCACCCGCAGGCTCACATCTGCTCGAACTGCAACGGTCATGCTTCCGTCGCCATCACCCTCGGCGGACGTGACCGGCACGGCCACCTGCGGATCATCACCGCCAACTGCCCGGCCTGCCACGGCACCGGTACCTCCCGCCGCTCGACCGCAGGGGAGGGCGCCCGTGCCTGACGTCCTCCTCAACCCGATCACCCTCGGCGACCTGCTGAGGGTGGCTTCGGCCGACGACTTCGACCGCTGGCAGGACCAGATCCACCGCACCGGCGGCTGCGCCGACCCGATCCACCTCACCGGCTGGACACTCGCCAAGGACAAGACGACCGGCGAGACCCTGCACCGCTACTCCACCGAGAACGAGCCCGGCGGACGGCTCCGCGTCGCTTGCGGAAACCGCCGCGCCTCCCGCTGCCCCTCCTGCGCCTGGACGTACGCCGGAGACACCTACCACCTCATCCGCGCGGGCCTGGCCGGGGACGACCGCCGAGACATCCCCGCCACCGTTCGCGACCACCCCCGCGTCTTCGCCACCCTCACCGCTCCGTCCTTCGGACCGGTCCACAACCGTCCCGACCGGGGCACCTGCCGCTGCGGCACCCGCCACCCGTCGGACGCCCCCGTGCTCGGCACGGCACTCGATCCGAAGACGTACGACTACGCGGGCGCCGTCCTGTTCAACAACTACGCCGGACAGCTGTGGCAGCGCTTCACCAACCGACTGCGCCGCGAGATCGCTGTCCGCGCCGGCCTCACCCAACGCGAGCTCAAGGAGGTCGCTCGGCTCTCGTACGGAAAGGTCGCCGAGTTCCAGAAGCGCGGCGCCCTGCACTTCCACGCCGTGGTCCGCATCGACGGCCCGGACGGACCTGACACCCCGCCCCCATTCTGGGCATCGGCTGACCTGCTCTCGGATGCCATCAAAGCCGCCGCGGCGCACTCCTACACATCGGTCTCCGTGCCTGCCATCGAGAATGAGCCCGCCCGCGCCTTCCGGTGGGGCACTCAGCTCGACGTACGGCCCGTGAAGGCGTTCGGCGACGGCTCCGACATCACTGAGCAAGCCGTGGCCTCGTACGTCGCCAAGTACGCCACCAAAGCCGCCGAGAACACCGGCTCCATCGACCGCCGCATCGGCGAACTCTCCGAACTCGACCGCCACGACGTGCCCGACCACACCCGCAGCCTGATCGAAGCGTGCAAGCGACTCGATCCGCTGTATCCGGACCGGCGCCTCTGGGCCTGGGCCCACATGCTCGGCTTCCGCGGCCACTTCTCCTCCAAGTCCCGGCGTTACTCGACCACCCTCGGGGAGCTCCGGCAGGCCCGTGCCGACTTCCGTGCCGAGCAGGAACGCCAAGTACTCGGCCTCAACGACATCGAGCCGGACACCGTCCTCGTCCTGGCCGACTGGCAATACGCCGGACACGGCCACACCCCCGGCGAATCCGCACTCGCCGCCACCATCGCCCGCGACCTGCAACTCAACCGTGAAACCGCACGCGAAGCCCTACGCGACCAACGCGCCACGGAAGGAGCCGCAATATGAGAGACCGCTACCTCAGCGTCGACCAGGTCGCCGAGCTGCTTGGCACGACGGCCCGCTTCCCTCGACGCCTGATCGCCGAGCGGCGCATCACCTTCGTCAAGGTCGGCCGTCATGTCCGCATCCCCGAAAGTGCTGTGGACGCCTTCGTGGCGGCGCACACCGTGGAGCCGATCACCGGTCGTACCTCGCATCTCAAGGCGGTGGCCTGATGCCCAACGCCAAAGGGCGCCGTCGCCGCTTCGGATCCGTACGCAAGCTGCCCTCGGGGCGCTTCCAGGCCCGCTACCGGGGCCCGGACGGTCTGATGCGCACCGCGGACAAGACGTTCGCCACGCAGACCGACGCGGACCGCTGGCTCGTGAAGCAAGAGGCCGAGATCCTCGACGGCAACTGGCAGAACCCTGACGTCACGGTGATCTTCGGTGACTTCGCGGAGTCCTGGTTCAAAGATCGCGACTACGCCGCCACCACTCGGGAGCGCAACGCGGGCGTGCTCAAGCTGCACATCCTGCCGAGCTTCCGTGCGGTTCCGTTGCGGGAGATCACCACACCGCAGGTACGGCGCTGGCGTACCGACCTCCTCGCTTCCGGGGTCGGCGTGGCCACCGTGTCCAAGTCGTACCAAGTACTCCGCGCCATCATGAACACGGCCGTGGATGACGGACTGATCCAGCGCAACCCGTGCCGGATCAAGGGCGCTGGGGCGGTCACCCACACCGAGCGGCCGTTCCTGTCCGTGCCTGAGGTCTACCGGCTAGCCGAGGCTGTTCCTCCGCACTGCCGCGTCTTGATCCTCCTGGCCGCGTTCACGGCGCTCCGCTTCGGTGAGCTGGCCGCACTCCAGCGCCGTGACATCGACCTGGAGGCCCGTACCGTCTCCGTTCGTCGCGCGTATGCCGAGACGCGTACCGACGGCCTCACGGTCAAGGCTCCCAAGAGCGCGGCCGGTGTCCGAACCGTGGCGTTCCCTGCCTCGCTCGTCGAGGAGCTGGCCCATCACCTCGCCGAGTACGCGAGTGCCGGCCGGACCGGGCTCGTCTTCGTCGGGGCCCGCGGTGGTGTTCTGCGGCGGAACAACTTCCGACGGATCTGGCTTCGGGCGCTCGACTCGACCGGCCTCGGTGACGTCCATTTCCACGATCTTCGGCACACCGGGAACACCCTCGCCGCGACCGGTGGAGCCACCACCCGTGAGCTGATGCACCGCATGGGCCACTCGTCCGTGCGGGCCGCGCTGATCTATCAGCACCTCGTCAACGGGCGTGATCACCAGATCGCCGACTACGTCGACGGGCAGATCCGGAAGGTCAAGCGGCCTCCGCAGGATCCTTCTGGCACGTAAGTGGCACGGCGGCGAAAACGCGCCGACAAAGATCAAGGCCCAGGCATCCGGCATCACGCCGGTTGACCTGGGCCTTAGTCGTGTCCTGGGACTGGTGGGCGCGGACGGTTTCGAACCGCCGACATCCGCCTTGTAAGGGCGGCGCTCTACCACTGAGCTACGCGCCCGGGACGAGTCGACAGCCTACATTGCCCGGGGTGGTGCCCCGCAAACCCGTTCCGGGGGGCCGTGCGGGGGTTTACCCCACCCCGGATCCGGGAGTGGCCCGGATCCCGCCGTGGGGGACGGGTCCGTACGGTCGAAGTGTTCGGGGCGCAGGTGGGGCCCCGGGCGTTCGCAGCTGGGGGGAGTCCCGTCATGAGTGGTCGTCAGCGGTCTACGAGCAGGGGTGTGCGGGGGCGTCGCGGGGGCCTGGCCGCCGTCGGTGTGGGGGTGGTCGCCTTGGGGCTGCTGGCCTCCGGGTGTGGGAACAGCGCTGATGAGGACAAGGAACCTGAGACGCGGTCGTTCGCGATCGACGGGCGGACGTTGACCGTTGATTCCGACGACTCGGCGCTGGAGCTGGTCGTGGGGGACGTGGACCAGGTCCAGGTCACCCGGTGGTTCAAGGCCGACGTCGCGATCGGCAAGGACCCCGACATCACCTGGAGCATGGAGAAGGGCGACACCCTCAAGCTCCGGGTGCACTGCTCCGGCGTGGTCGCCGACTGTTCTGCCAAGCACCGGATCGTCGTGCCGCGCGGGGTCGCGCTGACGGTGAAGGATCAGGACGGGAGCGTGCGGGCCACCGGGTTCGAGGAAGCCCTCGACATCCGGGCGAGCGATGGGTCCGTGCGGGTCGAGGATGTCTCCGGGCCTCTGACACTGCGTACCGCGGACGGGTCCGTCCACGGCAGTGGTATCGACTCCCGGCGGGTGGAGGTGAACACGCGGGACGGGTCCACCCGGCTCGACTTCGCCTCCGTTCCGGACCGGGTCTCCGCGCGCGGGCAGGACGGTTCGCTCACCATCGGGCTGCCGCACGCCGAGTACCGGGTCACGACCGGTGCCCAGGACGGCTCCGTGGATGTGTCGGTGCCGCGGGACAACAGCAGCTCCCATGTGGTGTCCGCCCACACCCAGGACGGCAAAGTCACGGTGCGTACCGCGAACTAACCGGCCCGTGTGTTCGTCCTTACCTGGTGGGAGAATGAATCGGGGCCACCACCGGGGCAGGACGGATCTCAGCACGGGAGAGGGAAGTGACGGCGACACCGGCGACACCTTCACAGCCGTACACGCCGTCTGTGCCGTGCGCACAGCCAGTACCTCGCCAACTGCCGCGCCGAGCGCCCCGGTTCCGTGCCGGCCGTGACCTGGTGGCGCTCGTTCTGCTGCCGCTTCCGCTGGTCGCGCTCGTGCTGCCCGCCGCCTTCGCCGGCGGGGGGACGCGGCGGTGGTTCGGCGGGCGTTCCGAGAGCCAGCGGGCCGAGGCGCAGGCCGCGAAGGACGCCGCGGCGGCCGCGTTCTACGAACTCGACACGGCGCAGCGCGATCTGCGCATCTCCATCGAGACCATCACCGCCGTCGACGACACCCCGCCCGCCCGGCGCGCGGTCGCCGACTTCGAGGCGCTCGGCCGGCGCATCGACGAGGTCAGTCACACGTACATCAGCGCCGTCGACGCCCACGACCTCGACCGCGACGACCTGGAAGCCTCCGTCGCCGCCCACGCGCGTACGGAGCTGACCCGGGCGAAGGACGAGCTGGGCCGGGTCAAGCAGGAGCTGGACCGGTTCGAACAAGGGCTTGGGCCGCTGCTCGGGAAGGCCGAGACGCAGCTCGCCCGGCTCGCTCCCGCCGTCGAGCGCGCCCGCCAGTCGTTGCTCGCCGCCTCGAACGCGCTCGACGCCGTACGGGCCACCGGGCTCAAGGCCGACGATCTCGCCGCCCGGCTCGCCGCGCTCGCTCCCGAGCTGACCAAGCTCAATCAGGGAGCCGGGCAGCACGGCGTGCCGGAGACGCTGGAGCGGGCCGACCGGGTCGCCCGGGACGCCGGGGCCGTGCGCGCGGAGGCCGAGCGGTTGCCCGAGCGGGCCACCGAGATCGACCGCCGTCTTGTCTCGCTGCGTACGCGCGCGCAGGCGCTGACGACTCGGTCCGGGCAGGTGAATCCGGTGCTCAGCGAGTTGCGGCGGCGGTTCGTGGCCGCGTGCTGGCAGGACCTGCAGCAGGTGCCGGACCAGGCCGCGGAGGCCGTTCGGCAGGCCGAGGTGAAGCTGGCGGAGGCGCGGGTCGCGCGCGAGGAGCAGCGGTGGGCCGACGCGACGGCCTTGCTGTCGACGGTGCGGGCGTTGCTGAACACGACCGATGAGGCGGTGTCCGCGGCGGGGGATCGGCTGCGGCGGCTGAACGAGGTGTCGAAGGACCCGCAGCGGGAGATCGAGCGGACGCGGTTCGCGATCCGGGACGCGCAGCGGCTCGCCATGGCCGGGCGTAACACGCCCGACCCTCGGCAGGCGCGTCCGCTCGACGACTCGGTGGCTCGGCTGGAGCGGGCGATCGGGTCGTTGGAGGGGCGGCATCCCGATTACTGGCACTTCCTCACTGAGCTGGAGGCTGTGCGGGGGACTGTTGCGGGGGTTGTTTCGCAGATTCGGGAGGAGCGGGGGGCGGGGGCTTGAGCGGGGTTCCCTCCCGGGGTGGGGCTTGCCTTGTCTGCGGGGGTGGGTTCGGTGGGGGCCGTTTGCGCCGTTCCCCGCGCCCCTGGGGGGTGGGGGTGGGGCTTGCCTTGTCTGCGGGGGGTGGGTCAACTGGGGGCCGTTCGCGCAGTTCCCCGCGCCCCTAGGGGGTGGGGTGTGCCCCTGTTATGACGGGGGGCGGTTGTTTGTTGGTTGGGTGTGTTTGATTGTCATTCGGGCGTCCACCTTTTCCGTCGGTGTGATGTCCGACCAGAAGCGGTGGCAGGTCACGAAGACCGCCAGTTCTCGTTCGCGCTCCCGGAGCTTCTCCACCTCGGCCTGTTCGTCGGGGGTCCAGCCAGGGGAGGCGGGGCGCTCCACCTTGCGCCAGCCGTGGTCGTCGCTGAAGCCGTCCAGGGGCTCGACCGACCAGGGAAGCCGCTTCAGCAGGGCCAGAAGTTCTGCCCGGACCTGATGCAGCTCCTCCTGACCGGCCAGGAGGTCGCTTGGGAAGTCGTAGGTCGCAGCCACCCCCCAATGGTACGTCTGTTCGATTTTGCGATGCGAGTTCTTTGGGGGACTCGGAAGGGTGACTTCACTCGAACGCTCGCGATGTCAGTGCCGCGCGCGAGACTGGACGTATGTGCCGCAGCATCAAGACACTCCGACCGCCCGTCCTGCCCGAAGAGGCCACCGAGGAGGACATCCGCGCCGCCGCTCTCCAGTACGTCCGCAAGATCTCGGGCTTCCGCGCCCCGGCCGCCCACAACCGCGAGGTCTTCGAACGCGCCGTCGACGCGGTCGCGGAGGCCACGGCCGAACTGCTGGCCGGACTGGAGGTCCGCGGCCAGGCCGGCCGCACGTCCTAGGCCGAGTCCGCACGTCCCGCCGGCTCCGGCCGGGTCTCAGGCGCCCGGGCTCGGCTCCGACGCGGGTACGGGTACGGGCGCCGGCGTCGGGCGGCGCATCAGGTAGGCCGCCCCCGCGCCCGCCCCGAAGAGCGCGACCAGCGAGACGCCCGAGGAGAGCCACGTCGCGCCCAGCCACTGGCCGCCGAAGTAGCCGAGGGCGACGCTGTACGCGGCCCACGCGAGGCCCGCGAGGATCGACCAGGGCAGGAACTCGCGTACGCGCCGGTGTGCGGCCCCCGCGCCGAGGGAGACCAGTGAGCGGCCCGCGGGGGCGAAGCGGGCGAGCACGACCAGCAGGCCGCCGCCGCGGGCGAGGGCCGCGCCGAGACGTTCCTGCGCCCCGCTCAGGCGCTGGGAGCGGGCGATGGCGCGGTCCAGCCGTTCGCCGCCGCGCCAGGCCAGCCGGTACGCCACCAGGTCGCCGAGGACCGACGCGGTCGCGGCGGAGAGGATCAGCGAGAGGATGTCCGGCACGTGCTGGACCGCCGCTCCGGTGCCCGCCGCGGCGGCCGTCGCCGCCGTGATGACCAGCACGCCGCTCGGCAGTACCGGCAGAAAGACGTCGAACAGGACCGACAGCGCCACTACGGCATAGATCCATTGGCTGTAGATCCAAGGGGTGCCGGACAGCGACCCCACACTCTCAAGCACCGAAACTCCCCTGTGTCTCCCCCGTAGGCCCGGACCGTGCCGGTATGCCGCGATGTCGCGGGGGAGCGGCAGGAGCGGCCTGTGACAGCCATACAGCGTACGCCTCGGGTGCGACAGGAGAGCCACAGGGTGCTCGTGGGTTCGCCACACCATGTTCACCCGGCTGCCACGTCCCCGGGGCGGGCGGCGCGGACGTCCCGTACCAACGAGAAAGGGGCCACCGAGCGCCGATCGCCCAAGGAGCGGAACCGACGATGACGTCAGGCATAGAACGCGCGGACAGCATGGGTGGCGTCGCGGGCGCCGTCGTACGGAGAACCGCCCTGCTCCTCGCCGGGGCCCTCGCCTCGGTCGTGATCACCGCGGTCACCGTGGGCCCCTCGGACGCCGCCGGTCCCGCCGACTCCGATCCCGCGCCCGGCTACCGCATGCGTACGGACGCCCGCTTCGCCCCGCCCGGCGCCTTCGTCGCGTCGGCGGCGGTCACGTACGACGGCACCGGACTCGTACCGCCCGCCGCGTGGATCGAGGTGAGCCAGCACAGCGAGGAGCGCGGGCCCACGACGTTGGCGCTGCGTGCGAGGGGGATGAAGGCGGGGTACGCGTACGGGGTCCATGTGCACCGGGCTCCCTGCGGCGCCGACCCGGCCGCGGCGGGCGGGCACTATCAGCACCGGCCGACCACGGACCCCGCCGGGATCAATCCCGAGAACGAGGTGTGGCTCGACTTCACCGCCGACGACCGCGGCGAGGGCGGGGCGAGCGCGCGTCACGACTGGAACTTCCGGCGCGGCGAGGCCGCCTCCGTCGTGCTGCACGCCGAGCCGGGCGGCGCGGGCGCCCGGCTGGCGTGCTTCACCGTGCCCTTCGGGTGGGCCGGATGACACCACGCCACTGACGTTGACCACGGCAGTGACGTCTCTGGCGTCACTGGTGTCACTGCGGCAGTCAGGCCGCGACGGGCTCCGAGGGGCGGTTCTCCCCGGTCGTCGTGGACGAACGGCCGGGGATCAGCCGGTCAAGGCCGAACGCGCCCGAGCCGGTGAAGACGAGCAGCAGCATCGACCAGCAGTACATGGCCGCGCCCTCACCGCTGTTCTCGATCGGCCACAGCGCCTCGGGCTGGTGGACCTTGAAGTACGCGTAGGCCATCGCGCCCGAGGAGATGAACGCGGCGATACGGGTGCCGAGGCCGAGCAGGACCAGAGTGCCGCCGACGAGTTCGATGACGGCCGCGTACCAGTTGGGCCAGGCGCCGGTCTCGACGGTGGCGCCCTTGCCGTCCAGGCCGCCGAGGACGCCGAGCAGCGAGACGGCTCCGTGGCAGGCGAAGAGCAGGCCGACGACGATGCGGAACAGGCCGATGGCGTATGGCTGGGCGCTGTTGAGGCGTCCGGTCATGTGGGATGACTCCTTCGGTGTCGGTACGGTCCATGGCGGACCGGTGGGGGACGTAACCGAGTGAGTGCTCTACGTTAGGTCTGCCTATTCAATGCTTGCAAGTTCAACTTTGGGCCATGGTTTTTCAGTCGATACGGGTGTCGAAGGTGGTTCCTCGTCCGCCTCGGCCCCCCGCCCGACCTCGGCGGCAACCGTGCGCAGCACGGCCCGCGCCACCGCGTCGGCGTCCGACAGCGTGACCGAGTCCACCCCTGGACGGACCCCGGCCGCGGTCACCCAGTGCACCCCTTCCGTGGGCACGCCGAAGGCGAACCGCCTTCCGTGCGGGCGTCCTTGACGGTCGATCAGATGGTAGGGGCGCTGTGTTACGTCCAGCCCTCCGGTTTCGTAACCGTCGACGGTGTGCGGGCGGCACTGGCCCGTCTTCAGCAGCCGGGCGAGCAGCGCGTCGGCGGTGCGCCGCAGGTCCGGCTCCGGCAGCCGGGCCTCGACGAGCGTGGTCGCCGACACGGTCGAGCCGGGCACGTCGGGGGAGTGCGCCACCCAGGCCCCGTCCTCGGCCCGCACCTCCAGGCGGGGGCCGATCACCTCCAGTACGCCCGCCTCGATGAGCGCCGCCATCTCCTCGATACGGCGCCGGGGCGGGCCGATGGACAGGAACGCGTTGAGCGGGGTGTACCAGCGGTCCAGGTGCTCCCGGCGGGACGGCCCCGCGAGGCCGCCGTGGTCGACGATCTGCCGCAACTCGTTGCGCAGGTCGCGCAGTACGTCGAGAGCCGCCTTGAGCGGGCCGTCGACGTTGCCGAGCGCGGCCTGTTCGGCGTCCTCGCGCAGATGGGCCAGCAGCCAGCCCCGGAAGTCGGCGGGACCGGTGAAGACACGGCCGCCGTGCGGGCGCGAGACGCGGTCCCAGGACCAGCGGTCGGCCCCGGAGATCCCGAACTCGTCGAGCACCGAAGCCTCTTGGGGATCCCGGTGAGGAACGCCGAGGAACCGCTCACGGAAGCCGCGTACGCCCGGGGCGGCTTGCGCGGGTCGGTCGGCTCGGGCAGCCGGGGCCGTCGGGACGACCGGGGGTTGTGGCTCCCGCGTGCCTCTCCGGGCCAACAGGGTCTCGTAGTAGACCGTTTCGACCTCCTTCGCCACCAACGGCCATATCTCGGTGAGGAAGTCCGGGGCGTCGCCCGAGTCCGCGCGCTTGCGGAAGCCGGCGATGGCCTCCGGGGTGAGTACGAGCGGAAGGTGGCGGCCGTACGGGCCCTTCGCGTTGTCGCCGCGCGCCTGGTACGGGATGCCGCGCCGGGAGCCGGCCACCAGGCGCGGCTCGCGGCCCGAGGGGAGGTAGCGCGTACCGGCCGGGTCGTGTACGAAACGGCCGCCGCGGCCGGTCGTCAACAGGGCCATGTGGTCGAAGAAGTTGAGGCCCAGACCGCGCAGCAGGACGGTCTCGCCGGGGAGCACGCAGGAGAGATCGAGGTCCGCCGGGTTGGCGGGCGGGACGTGGCGCAGCCCGTGGCGCTCGGCGTCCGCGGACAGCCGCTCCTGCGCCCGGTCCGCCACGGTCGGCAGATGCCCCTGGGCGAGGACCACGGCTGCCAGGTCCGGCAGGACACGGCCGTTGTCGAGTACGAGGGTCTGGAGGCCGTCGGCGGTGTCGTCGAGGCGGGTCGCGCGCGCCCGGTGTGTCTCGATCCGCAGCGCGGGCGGCGCCCCGCGGACCACCTCGCCGAAGACCCACTCCAGGTACCGGCCGTACTGGGCCCGGGTCGGGTAGTCGTCCGGGTCCAGCCGCCCGCCACCGCTCTGTCCGGCCGCCCAGGCGTACAGGCTGGGGCCGGGGCGTATCGGGCCCGAGCAGTCCACGCTGTCGTCGGTGAAGAGGGTGACCTGGGAGGCCACCGTGTTCATCAGCAGCTCGGGCGGCTGCGCGGTGCGCCAGACGCGGCCGGGGCCCGGCGGCGACGGATCGACGACGTGGACCGTCAGACGCGTGCCGGGCGTGAGGAGTTCGGGCGCGGAGGCGCACAGGCGTTCCAGCACGCTGGTGCCGCGCGGTCCGGCGCCGACCAGGGCCACGGAGACGTGATCTCCCGGTTCCGTGGACCCGGTGGTCCTAGTCGGTACCGAGGGTTCCATCGGATCCATGGGGGCCATCGGGTCCATGGGGTCGATCGGGTCCATCGGTTCCGTCGGCTCCGCGGGCGCTGCAGACAAGGGTGTGACTCCCGGACAGGTGGGGCATACGCGGCTCACCGCCCCGGTGGAAGCGGACGGTCCGCATCATCATGCCGCCGCACACCACGGGAACCGACCCCTGGAGCGGATCAACGACACCGGTTGTGGGATGCCTCACGGGACTCATGCACACCAAGCACCAACATCACGGGCAACCCGTCCCATAGGCGTATGCCGTGCCCCGCAAGGGGCGCGGCAAACCGCGCACCCGACTCCCACCGTGGCCCGCGGACGACCAACCACCGCCAGCGGAGCGGTTCAGCTCAGGACGGACTCGACGATCGTCCGCAACCGCGCCCCACCACCCCGCTCCTCACGCGCGTGATCGAGCCGGAGCCGGGCCGAACGCCCGCTCAGAGTCAGCGTCATCAGCTGGTTGCCGAACCAGGGCCCGCCGGTCTTCCGCCAGTCCACGGGCGGGGCCGCGACCCTGCCGTGCCGGGCGAAACGCCGGCCGAGCGCCCGGCCCACCCCGCTCCAGCCGAACCGGAAGCCGACCTTGATGTACGGCGGGATGGAGTTGTGGACGGGGGAGCAGGTCAGCTGGACAACGCGGGCGTCGGGGCCCGGCAGATCCTCCCGCCAGACCGGCTCGGCGATGTACGCGTGGTGCACGTCGCCGGACAGCACGCAGATCGTCGCGGGCGCCTGGGGGCCCGAACCGGCCTCCGCGATCAGCTCCGCCAGCTTGTCGAAGGACGACGGGAACGCGGCCCAGTGCTCCAGGTCGGCCGCCCGCCGCAGGTTCTCGCCCCGCCGCGCCCAGCGCTCGCCCCGCTCGCCGCGGCACATCGCGGCGTTCCACGCCTCCGCGTCGTGCACGAGGTTGGGGAGCAGCCAGGGCAGGGAGGTACCGATGAGGAGATGGTCGTACGCGCCGGGGGCGTCGGAGGGCTCGGGCGCCTGCTCGTCCAGTACGTGGCCGTCCCGTATCTGCGCGCGCAGCCAGTCCCATTCCTCGGGGTCGAGCATCGAGCGGTTCTGCTCGTCGAGGACGCGGGCGGCACGGCTGTCGACCATCACGAGGCGAGTGCGGCCGAAGTCGCGGCGATAACTCCAGCGGACCGAGGCCGGGTCGGCGTCGGCCCGGGCGGCGAAGGCGCGCAGGGCGTCCGTGCCGTCGGGCGTGGCGCGGACCTCCTCGTACAGGGGGTCCTCGGCGAGGCGGTCGGGGGAGAGGTTGCCGAGGTGCTGATGGACCCAGTACGACATGAGGCCGCTGAGGACGCGCTCACGCCACCAGGGGGTGTCCCGCATGTCGGAGACCCAGGCCTCGCTGGTGTTCCAGTCGTCGATGACGTCGTGGTCGTCGAAGATCATGCAGCTGGGCACGGTGGACAGCAGCCAGCGGACCTCGGGGTCGAGCCACGATTCGTAGTAGAGGTGCGTGTACTCCTCGTAGTCCGCGACCTCGGCGCCCGGCGGCTGGTCGAGGCCGCGGCGGACCTCCAGCCAGTGGCGGGTGGCCTTGGACACCTCGTCCGCGTACACCTGGTCGCCCAGCAGCAGGAGGACGTCCGGACGCTCGCCCTCGGGATCCGCGGCGATCCGGGCCGCGAGGGTGTCCAGCGCGTCCGGGCCGACCGGGTCCTTCTCGCCGTCGGGCGGCGAGGCCCAGCGGCAGGAACCGAAGGCCACGCGGACGGTCTCGTGGTCGTCCACGGGGGTGTGGATGGCCGAGGGCGGGAAGGGCGAGTCGGGGAGCGGCCAGACCCGCTCACCGTCGAACAGCACCTCGTACGAGGTGGTCGTGCCCGGTGTCAGGCCGGTGACCGGGATCAGGGCGTAGTGGTGGCCCGACACCTGGAAGGTGCGGGACTCACCGCCCGCGCCGCCCTCGCAGCGCACCTCGGCGGTGGCCGGACGGCTCGCCTCGACCCAGACGGTCGCGGACGAGCCGTCGACATACCTCAGCAATGGACCCAGGCGCAGACTCGCCACGTGATCAACCTCCTCCGTCGCCCCGTACGGTACGGAACGACGGAGGCCGGTGGGGACATTCCTGCGACAGATCACGTGAGATCGCGTGATCCGTCGCATGAGACATCGCGAGAGATACGGCTCCGGGGCCGGGTCAGCAGCCGCTGAGGACCGAGGTGAGCTTGCTCTTCTCCGCGGAGTCGACGGAGAGGTCGTAGTAGTACTTCACCTGGACCCAGGCACGGACGTAGGTGCAGGCGTAGGCCGTGCGGGACGGCATCCACTCGGCCGGGTCCTGGTCGCTCTTCGACTGGTTCACGTTGTCCGTGACGGCGATGAGCTGCGGGCGGGTCAGGTCGTTGGCGAAGGCCTGGCGCTGCGCGGTGGTCCAGCCGTCGGCGCCGGAGTCCCAGGCCTCGGCCAGCGGCACGAGGTGGTCGATGTCGAGGTCGGAGGCGGCGGTCCAGGTGGCGCCGTCGTAGACGGAGTACCAGGAGCCGCTGGTGGCCGCGCAGGCGGAGCTGGTGACGACGTTCGTACCGTCACGCTTCAGCACGGTCTCGCGGGTGTTGCAGGTGCCGCTGATGGTGATCCAGTGCGGGAAGAGATCGCGGTCGTACCCGGTGCGGTCCTCGGTCGCCACGGTGAGCGAGGCGAGGTAGGTGCGGGCGGTGGCGGCGCTGACCGGGGTGGGCAGGGCGGCGGAGGCGGTCGGGCCGTTGAAAAGCCCGACCATGGCTATCAGAGCGGCGAAGACGGCCACTAGACTCAGCCGTCGACGCGCGTAGACCTTCGGCATGCGAACTCCCTACGGGTGGGGGGAAGTTGACCTGCGAACCACTGAATGCTCGCGGGGGCCGGTTTCCGGGAGATGTGCGTCAGGTGAGAAGTTAATGACGTGGGCATGACAGGACAAGATGTCCGACGGGGATTTCGGAACGGGTTCTGTGCGGGTTCGGTGTGCGTGGGTGGCGGGATCACTCTTTGTTTTGTACCGTGGGGGAACAAAGTGGTCCCCGTTCGCACTCCCTGACCGGCGGGCGGGGCCACCTTGTCTCTCGGAGGCGGGGTTCGGTTCTCGGCTGCGCCGTGATCTTTTCGCGTCCTGATCCGTGCGGGGGTTCCGCGTGCGGGGGTTCCGCGCCGGGATTCCGCGCGTGGGTTCCGCGTGTGGGGTCGCGTTTCGATTCCGCGCCTCGACTCAACGTTTCGATTCCACGCTTTGGAGCATGCCGATGACGGCCTCGACCGTGCTGACCGCCCGCGCCCTGCTGCTCGACATGGACGGCACCCTCGTCAACTCGGACGCCGTCGTCGAGCGCGTCTGGCGCCGCTGGGCCGACCGGCACGGGCTCGACGGGGACGAGGTCATGAAGGTCGTCCACGGGCGGCAGGGGTACGCGTCGATGGCCGTGCTGCTGCCGAGCCGGCCCATGGAGCAGAACTACGCCGACAACGCGCGCATGCTCGCCGAGGAGACCGCCGACATGGACGGGGTCGTGGCGATCGAGGGGGCGGCGGAGTTTCTGGCGTCCCTGCGGGAGCAGGGGGTGCCGCACGCGCTCGTCACGTCGGCGGACGTGGGGCTGTCCGCCGCGCGGATGGGGGCGGCGGGGCTCGCGATGCCCGAACTGCGGATCACCGCGGAGTCCGTGGGGGCGAGCAAGCCGGATCCCGAGGGGTTCTTGAAGGGGGCGGCAGAGTTGGGCGTCGCGCCTGAGGAGTGCGTGGTGTTCGAGGACTCGGGGGCGGGGATCTCGGCGGGGCGCTCCGCGGGGATGCGGGTGGTGGGGGTGGGGGATCGGGCTCGGATTCATCGGCCTGATGCGGTTGTTCGGGATCTTCGGGGGGTTCGAGTGGAGGGGTTGGAGGGCGGGGGAGTTCGGTTGTGGGTGGGGTGAGTGTGCGGGGGCGGGGGGCGTTGTGGGGGGTTGCGCCGTTCCCCGCGCCCCTGGCAGGCGAAGGGCTGCGTCGTTCGCCGTGCCCTTGGCAGGTGAAGGGCTGCGCCGTTCCCCGCGCCCCTAAAAGCGAAAAGACTGCGCCGTTCCCCGCGCCCCTGAAGGGGCGAAGGGTTGCGTCGTTGTCCGCGGCTCTGAGGGGCGAAAGGATTGCGCCGTTCCCCGCGCCCCTAAGGGCGAAAGGCGAGGGACTGCGCCGTTCCCCGCGCCCCTGAGGGCGAAAGGCGAAACACTGCGCCGTTCCCCGTGCCCCCGGGGGTCAGGGGGTTGATGTTTCTGATTCCAGGCGGGTTCGGGTTTGTTCGTCGTAGACGCCTGGGTCCGCGTCTATGCCTCGGGTGAACTGGTAGTTGCGTACGGCGTTCTCGGTGCGGTTGTCGTAGTCGCCGTCCGCGTCGCCCACGTAGAGGGCCAACTGCTTGAGGCGCAGCTGCAGTTCGGTGACCTCGGGGCCCTCGTCGCCGCGGCGCAGCACCGCCGGGCCCGCCTTGTCCGTCGGGTCGGCGGGCGGCGGGGTGGTGCTGACCGAGTTCTGCGGCGAGGGAGCGCGCGTCGTCGCGGACGTCCTGGACGGGGTGGCCGAGGCGCTCGGCGACTCCGAGGCCGACGGCGTCGCGCTCTCACTGGCCGACGCGGATTCCGAGGCCGACGCCGATGCCGACGGTGACTCGGAGTCCGACGGGGACGGCTCGTCCACCGCCGTGTCCGGCACGCTCGCGCGCAGGTCGTCCGGGGCCGCGCCGTTCCGCGACGGCGACTCGTACGAGAACAGTCCGCTCGCGAACCCCGCCGCCGCGACCACGACCGCTGTGGCGCCGGCACCCACGAGCACGAAACGACGTCGGCGGCTCGGCTTCTCGGGGGTGTCCGAGGGGTCGGCCGTGGGGTCGTCGTAACCGTTGTGGACGTCGTGGCTGTTGTAGGCGTCGTGCCCGTCGTCCGGGTGGGCGTCGGACGCGGAGCGTTGCAGCGGGATCGCTATGGTCGGCCGCTCGTTACCGGGGTCCGGGGTGGCGCCCTCCGCGGGTACTTCCAGGTCCACGTAGGGGCGTATGCGCAGCGGGTCGAAGTCCTCCGCGGCTGCCGTCTCGGCGGACCGGGTCTCCAGGAGTTCGTCCGCCGCTCTGCGCGCGCAGCCGCATGTCGGGGAGCCCCCCGACTCCCTGGGTGCCCCGCATTCCGGGCATATATGACCGCTCCGGTCGCTCACGTCGTTGATCCTTCCCCGTACGAACTCCAGCGATTATGCAGACCCCCTCCACACAATCTCCCGGTTACCCCCGGAATCCCGAACTCCTGGCCGAATCCAACAGGCCATAACCGGTCACACCGACCAGGATGGAAGAGGAACGGGATTCTCGTGGCCGGGAGGTCTTCATGGCCGAGGATGCGCACGGCAGGGGTGGCAGGCGGGGCGACAGGCGGCGTGGCGGGCGGGATGACGGGGGCTCGGGCGGCGGGGGTGTGCCCGAGGAGGTCCCCGGTGGTCCCGGGGCCGGAGCCGGGGCCCGGCATCCGCGAGATCATTCGCGCGGCGCCACCGCCGTTCCCCCGCACATGCAGGGCGGTGTCCTCGTCTCCATCGGGGCGCTGCTCCTGGGGCTGCTGCTCGCCGCGCTCGACCAGACCATCGTGTCGACCGCGCTGCCGACCATCGTCAGCGACCTGGGCGGGCTCGATCATCTGTCGTGGGTCGTCACGGCGTATCTGCTGGCCTCCACGGCCGCCACCCCGCTCTGGGGCAAGCTCGGTGACCAGTACGGGCGCAAGAAGCTGTTCCAGGTCGCCGTCGTGATCTTCCTGATCGGCTCGGCGCTGTGCGGCATGGCGCAGAACATGCCCCAGCTGATCGCCTTCCGCGCGCTCCAGGGCCTCGGCGGCGGCGGACTCATCGTGCTGTCGATGGCGATCGTCGGCGACATCGTCCCGCCCCGGGAGAGGGGCAAGTACCAGGGGCTGTTCGGCGCGGTCTTCGGCGCGACCAGTGTCCTCGGGCCGCTGCTCGGCGGGCTGTTCACCGAGCATCTGAGCTGGCGCTGGGTCTTCTACATCAACCTGCCGGTCGGGGTCGTCGCGCTCGCCGTCATCGCCACCGTCCTGCACATCCCGGTCCGCTCCCGGCACCACACGATCGACTACCTCGGTACGTTCCTGATCGCGGCCGTCGCCACCTGCCTGGTCCTCGTCGCCTCGCTCGGCGGCAACACCTGGGGCTGGGGCTCGCCGCAGATCATCGGCCTCGCGGTCCTCGGCGTCGTCCTCGGAGTGGCGTTCGTGGCCGTCGAGCGGCGCGCCGCCGAACCCGTACTGCCGCTGAAACTGTTCGGCATCCGCACCTTCACCCTCGCCGCGGTGATCAGCTTCGTCGTGGGCTTCGCGATGTTCGGTGCCATGACGTACCTGCCGACGTTCCTCCAGGTCGTCCAAGGTGTGTCGCCCACCATGTCGGGCGTGCACATGCTGCCGATGGTGGCCGGACTGCTGGTCTCCTCGACCGTGTCCGGGCAGATCGTCAGCCGTACGGGCCGCTGGAAGGTGTTCCCCATCGCGGGCACCGCCGTCACGGCCCTCGGACTGCTGCTCCTGCACCGGCTCGACGTCGACAGCTCCACGGGTGAGATGAGCCTGTACTTCCTCGTCTTCGGCCTCGGGCTCGGCCTGGTCATGCAGGTCCTCGTCCTGATCGTGCAGAACGCCGTCTCGTACGAGGACCTGGGCGTCGCGACCTCCGGCGCCACCTTCTTCCGGTCCATCGGCGCCTCGTTCGGTGTCGCGATCTTCGGCTCGGTCTTCACGAGCCGGCTGGGCACCGAACTGGCCGACGTGCTCCGCGGGCAGGAACTCCCGGCGGGCCTGGGCGCCGACGCGCTCAAATCCGACCCGAAGATCATCAGCGAGCTGCCGGCCGCGCTCCGGCCACCCGTCGTCGAGGCGTACGCCGTCTCCATCACGGACGTCTTCCTGTACGCGGCCCCGGTCGCCGCCGTCGGCTTCGTGCTCGCCTGGTTCCTGCGCGAGGACAGGCTGCGGGGCTCGGTGACGGCGCCCGACGCCACCCAGACGCTCGCCAGCAACCCCGTCGAGCGCTCCTCGTACGACGAGGTGTGCCGCGCGCTGTCCGTACTGGGCACGAGGGAGGGGCGGCGGCACATCTACGAGAAGATCACCGCCCGCGCCGGGTACGACCTGCTGCCCGCCGCGAGCTGGCTGCTGCTGCGCATCCGGCGCTACGGCTGGGCCGAACCCGCCGCCCTCGCCGAACACAGCGGGGTGCCCCTGCAGATCGTCATCGCGGCCGCGCGCCAGGTGGAGGAGCGGCGTCTGGGCGTACGCGAGGGTCTTGACCTCGTCCTCACCGAGGAGGGGCGGGAGGTGGCCGGGAAGCTGGCCGCGGCCCGGGAGGAGTCCCTCGCCGAGCTGCTGGGCGACTGGTGGGGGCCGAACCGGCCCACCGACCTCACCCAGCTCGTGACGGAACTGAACTCCGAGCTGTGCGGTTCCGACGCGGAACGGCCCTACGAGGAGTCGGCGCCGAAACCGGCCGGACGAACCTGGCTCGCCAAGTGAGCTGACCCGGGGCCCGGTTGAGGGCCCTCATGACGTGGATCCGGCCACGGGCCGTTTGTTACCCGAAGTCCGGGCAACCCGACGGAAGAAGCGGCCCGCTGGGCCCAGAACCCGGAAGGCAATCCATGTCCACAGGCGTGATCATCGTTCTGATCGTGATCGTGGTGGCCGTCGTCGCCGCCGTGATCGCTCGGCTCGTGATGGCCCGCGGGGCGGGCGGCGGGCAGAGCCTGAAGCGGCGCTTCGGGCCCGAGTACGACCGGGCACTCGCCCGGCACAACGGCGACTCCCAGGCCGCCGAGCGCGAGCTGGAGGAGCGCGTGCAGCGGCACGGGTCGCTGCGCGAGCAGCCGCTGGACCCCGCGGCGCGCGACCGTTACGCGGTCCGCTGGACCGCGATCCAGGAGCAGTTCGTCGACTCGCCGCGCGACGCCGTCGTCGAGGCGGACCGGCTGCTCGGCGAGGTCGCGGGCGCGCGAGGCTTCCCGACGGGTGACGGTTACGAGGAGCAGCTCTCCGCGCTCTCCGTGCACCACGCGCACCACGTGAACGGCTACCGCCGTGTCCACCTGGCCGTGAACCCGAACGGGGCCGGCGCCGACCGGGCCGACACCGAGGAACTGCGTGAGTCCCTGGTCGAGGCCCGCGCTCTCTTCGAAGCCCTGACGACCTCCGCGCGCGACGACAGGGCGCAGCTGCGGAAGGCCGAAAGGGACGGCGGCGAGGAAGCGGCCGACACCACTCGAACCGACAGCTCCCGCGGCCGTTCGCACGCGCCGTGGGCGCTCAACAGGCGCCATGTGAAGGGGAGTTGAGACGTATGCCGGACAACACCGCGGCAGGACCGTCCAGGGACCAGCGGGACGAGCGCGATGAGCGGGGCAATGTGACCAGGACACCGGGAACGGGCGGCGCGGGGCACGGCGGCGGGTCCGCGGCCGGGCGGCTCACGGGCAGCGCGGGCACGGCGGGCGCGGCAGGTACGGCGGGGCCCGAGGCCTCGACGCGGACCGGTTCCGCCGCGCGTGACGATGTGCTCGGCGGCCGGGACACGGCGTCCCAGGAGCGCGTCCGGGACGGCGGCCAGGACACGATGGTCGGGGGTCGGATTCCGGCCACCGGACCGCGTACGCCGGAGCAGGACCGCTCACCGGCGCGTGAGGGCGCCGGGAAGGTTCCCGGGGGCACGGTTCCCGGGAGCACGGGCAAGGCGGCTCCGGGCGGCCGGACCGGCGCGTCCCGCGAGGGCGTCCTCGGCGCCGAGGCGAGGGTGAACGCCGGGGCGGGGACCGGGACCGGCGCGGGCTCCGGCGGGCGGCTCATGCCGCACGA
This sequence comes from Streptomyces tauricus, assembly GCF_014650955.1. Classification (GTDB taxonomy): domain Bacteria; phylum Actinomycetota; class Actinomycetes; order Streptomycetales; family Streptomycetaceae; genus Streptomyces; species Streptomyces tauricus. The sequence continues at coordinate 1,594 of NZ_BMVY01000050.1, read as the reverse complement.
CGAGGGCGACAAGTGGTCGCTGCGCCTGCAGCACGCGGTCGCCGGGTTCGTCGACGGGCCCCGCGGCTCGGTCGAGGAGGCGGACCAGGTGCTCCAGGAGGTCGCCGAACGGTTCACCGACGCCGTCAACCAGCGGCGCCGCGCCCTGAGCACGACCTGGCAGGGCTCCGCCGACGACAAGGGCGACACGGAGCAGTTGCGGCTGGCCCTGAAGGACTACCGCGAACTGACGGAACGGCTGTTGAAGATCTGATCCTCGCCGCCGCGCCGCCGCGACTGGCGTGCGTGGCAGGCGAGTTGCGTGAGTGAGGAGGCCCCGCCCGGGCACAGTGCCCGGGCGGGGCCTCCTCACTGGTGAGCGGACGCGCTTGGGTGAACCGCCGCCGCCCGGTGTCGCCGTCGCGCGTCAGGCCGCGCGGCGCTCGTGCGTCAGGCCGCGCGGCGCTCGTGCCAGGCGCGGACGATCTCGTCCACGTCGTACGGCTTGAGGCCCAGGGGCGGGCCCGGCGGCGGCTTGAACATCATGTCGCGGATCTTCGCGTTGATCTCCGTGACGATCCGCCGCACCACCCGCTCCGACGGCGCCGCGGCGGCCTGCTCCAGCGCGTCCTCCGCCTCCTTGCGCAGCGCCAGCGTGGGAGGCAGTACGAACAGGCCCTCGCGGGCCATCTTCTGCTTGATCCACCACAGTTCGTCGTACGACGTGTCGGGGCCGCTCGGCAACGGCTTGCCCGCACCGGCGAGTTCGGTGAACTCGCCGCGTGCCTCCGCCTCGCGGATCTGCCGGTCGACCCACGTCTCGAAGCTGACTCCGGGAGGTTTGCGCTCGGTCATGCGTCCATTGTGCGGGATGCCGCGCGGGACCGGCGAGCGGTGTGCGACCGTGCCGCACGGTATGCAACTGTGCCGCACGGTATGGACCGTGCGGAGCGGTATGCGACTGTGCCGGACGTCGTACACCCCGGCGCTCTATCATTCGGCGGCGATACGTCGCCGGGCGTCGAACAGGTCCCGGCGCGGGACAATCGGAACGTCGGAACGCGGGAACGCGGAACGCGCGGGAACGAAGGAGCGCACGTGCTCGAACTCACCATGGCCTCGGTGTCCGGGACGGACGCCGGCGCGACGGCCGGAATGCAGATGGCCGACGCGCCGAGCGAGCCGGGTGCCGTGCTGCGGGTGGGGCGCGACCGGGGCGCGTGCCGCCTCGCCACGCCCGACGACTGGCTGTTCGTCTCGCGGGTCCACCTGGAGTTCCTGTGCGGGCCCGAGGGGACCTGGCAGGTGACCTGGCTGCGGGGCACGCACGACGACCCGTCGTCCGAGGTGCGGTTCTCGCTGGTGGGCGGAGGCGGCGGGGTCCAGCAGCCGCTGCCGTACGGCGGGACGGCGAAGCTGCCCATGGGCGGCTCGGGCGAACTGGTCATCCACGACCGCACGGGCCCACGCAGCGTGAACGTGGGCTTCTACCACGAGGTCTGACACCCCTCGGGGAGCGGGGAACCTGCGCCCGGGGCGCCCACGGCAGCCGGCGCCGACCACGGGCAGCGCCCACGGCCAGCAGGCGGCGCTCGCGCCGGCCGGCGCCTGCGGC
>NZ_BMVY01000049.1 GCF_014650955.1 Streptomyces tauricus | reverse complement strand
GCCCCGGCGCCCCGAACACCGGGCCGTGCCGCGACTGCCGGCGTCCGTGCCGTCGACGGGCACGGACGTGTGCGCGCTGGGCCGGACGTACGGCGGCTGGCGGGCCGACAGCCCGCAGGCGGCCATCTGCCAGGACATGTACGGCCGTTGACGCCGCCGACGGTGTCTGGGGATGTCCGGAGGGAGGTGTCCGGACAGGAGGTGTCCCGAGGGGGTGTCCTAGGGCTCGCGGCGCGGCGGTCCCAGGGTGTCCCCTCCCGGCCCTCTCCCCTGCCCCGGCCGCCCCGGTGCGGGCTCGGGCGCCTCGGCCGGGCCCTCGCGGTCCAGCCTCGACTCCAGGCGGCCGATACCGGCCCGGACCCCGTCTCCGTACGCGTCGTCGCCGAGGACGCCCACCGCGGCCCGCGCCGCCCCCAGATGGCCGCGGGCCGCCTCGGAGCGGCCGAGCTTCACATAGTCCGCGGCGAGGTTCAGATGCAGGGAGGGGTAGAAGGCCCGTACCGCGAGGGACCCGTGGTGCTCCGCGACCCGCTCGTCCGTCAGCTCGTCCGCCGCCGACAAGGCCCTCAGGTCCCAGGCGAGTTCGTCCGAGGGGTCGTCCTGCGTGTCGGCCATGTAGTGCGCGAGGGTGCAGCGGTGGAGCGCGTCGCCCTCCTCGCCGATCTCCGCCCACAGGTCCAGGAAGCGGCCCCGGGCCTCCTCACGGTCGCCGCCGTGGAGCAGCATGATGACCTGCCCGATCCTGGTCATCATCGCGTCCGCCGCCGCCTGCTCCTGCTGCTCCGCCACCGCGTCGCCCTCCGCCCGCTCGTCCGCCGGCGGACGCGCCCGCGCCTGCCACCTCCCCCGACGCTAACGGCAGGCACTGACAATCAAGCAGAGGCGGCCCCGTACGCCTGGGCCAGCCCGGTGACGAGCGGCCGGCCCGGCCAGAGCGGGGCTACCCCCCCTCGCCGGGCCTGCGCCGCTCCCCCACCCGACGCCGCTCCCCCGACCGACCCTGGCGCCGCAGCCCGGCCCGGCCCGGTCAGCCCGGTGACGGGCGGACGGACCGGACAGAGCGCGGTTGCCCCACCCTCGCCGGGTCGTCGCCCCCCGGCCGACGTCGCTCCCCCAGTCGATCGGGGCTGCGGCCCGGTCCGGCTCCCCCGCCGACCGGGGCCGCCGCGGCCCGGCCCGTCCGTCAGTCCGGTGACGGCGGCCGGACCGGACAGCGCGCCCCACCCTCGCCCGGCCTGCGCCGCTCCCCCAGCCGAGGGCCCCCCGCCGACCGGGGCTGCCCCGGTCCGGCCCGGGCCGGATCGTGCCCGGTCGCCCGGAGACCTACACGGACCACACCCGGACCCTGGGGACCGGCCCGTGCGCCCTGCTCGTGCGGGCCACCCCGTGCGGCGCCCTCGTGCCGGCCGCTCCGGGCGCACCCGGCCGTGGCCGGACGGCCCGGCCCGGCCCGGCCCCGGACCGTCAGGCGATGTTCGGGATCTGCCAGTTGATCGGCTCGTGGCCCTGCTGGGCGACCGCCTCGTTGATCTGGGTGAAGGGGCGTGAGCCGAAGAACTTCTTCGCCGACAGCGGCGAGGGATGCGCGCCCTTGACGACGATGTGCCGCTCCTCGTCGATCAGGGGGAGCTTCTTCTGCGCGTAGTTGCCCCAAAGGACGAACACCGCCGGGTCGGGCCGGTCGGCCACGGCCCGGATCACCGCGTCCGTGAACTTCTCCCAGCCCTTGCCCTTGTGCGAGTTGGCCTCTCCGGAGCGGACCGTCAGCACCGCGTTGAGCAGCAGGACACCCTGCTCGGCCCACGGCATCAGATAGCCGTTGTCCGGCACCGGGTGGCCGAGCTCCTCCTTCATCTCCTTGTAGATGTTGCGCAAGGAGGGCGGCGTCTTCACACCGGGGCGCACCGAGAAGCACAGCCCGTGGCCCTGGCCCTCGCCGTGGTACGGGTCCTGGCCGAGGACGAGCACCTTCACGCGGTCGTAAGGAGTCGCGTCGAGTGCGGCGAAGACCTCGTCGCGCGGCGGGTAGACGGGGCCCTTCTCGCGCTCCTCCTCGACGAACTCGGTGAGCTCCTTGAAGTAGGGCTTCTGCAGCTCTTCGCCCAGGACGCCGCGCCAGGACTCGGGCAGCATGGCGGTGTCGGTCACGTGAACTTCCTTACAGGTGCGGTTTTTTCCGGTCCTCAGAACCTACCGCCGCCCACTGACAATCCGCCGGGCCGTCGGCCGACTCCGCCGCCACCGGCCGGACCCCCGCATCCGCTACCAGCTGGTCTTGCGGTACAGCTCCCACACCATCATGATCGTCGACGGGTCGATGGAGCGCTCGACGCCGGAGATCTCCTCGCTGGCGGCGATGTACTGCTTGCCCTGCCACAGGGGCAGCAGCCGCGCGTCGTCCACGAGGATGTCCTGGGCCTTCTCGAACTGCTCGACGACGTCCCCGCGGTCGCTCCGGCGGCGCGACTCGGGCAGCAGCACATCCGTGATCTCGGGGGACTTGTAGGGCGTACCCAGCGCGTTCTGTTCGCCCACGAACGGGGCGATGAAGTTCTCCGCGTCCGGGAAGTCGGGGAACCAGCCACGGCCGAACACCGGGTACTCGCCCTTGCGGTAGCCGGCCTCGTACGTCTTCCAGGGGCGGCCCTTGACGGTGACGCTGAACAGGCCGGTCTCGTTGAGCTGCCGCCTCAGCTCCTCGAACTCGGGCTTGGTCGTGGAGCCGTAGCGATCCGTCGTGTACCAGAGGGTGAGCGGTACGCGTTCGGAGATGCCCGCCTCCAGGAGGATCTGCCGGGCCTTGGAGGTACTGGGGGTGCCGTAGTCGTCGAAGAAGCCGGTGGTGTGGCCGGCCAGTCCGCTCGGGACCATGGAGTACAGCGGCTCGACGGTGTCCTTGTAGATGCCGTGGGCGATGGCCGGCCGGTCGACGACCTGCGCCACGGCCTTGCGGACCGCCGACTTCCTGGCCCACGGGTCCTTCGGGTTGAACACCAGGTAGCGGATCTCCGTGCCCGCGCCCTCCACCAGCTGGATCTCGTCCTTGCCGCGCCGGTCCTCCAGGGCGACGACGTCCTTGGCGGCGAGGCCGCGGAGGGTGACGTCGATCCTGCCGCCCTTCAACGCGCCGACCATGTCGTCCGAGTCCTGGAAGTACCGGATGGTGACGGCGCCGTTCTTGCGGTCGGCGGAGCCCTTGTAGTTGTCGTTGCGATCGAGCCGGGCCTCCTGCCCCTCCTCGTACGACCGCAGGCCGTACGGTCCCGACCCGGTGACCTTGCCGTCCTCGCGCAGGGCGTCGGCCGGGTACTCCTCGGGGTCGACGATCGACATGGCCGGGGTGGCGAGTACGAACGGGAAGGTGGCGTCCGGCTTGTTGAGGCGGAAGACGACCTCGCGGTCACCCTTCGTCTCGACCCGTTCCAGGCTGCCGAGCAGGCCCGCGGGGCCGCCCTCGACGGCGATCTTCCGGATGCGGTCGATGGAGTGCTTGACCGCCTCGGCGTCGAGATCGTGTCCGTCGGAGAAGGACAGGTCCTCCCGCAGCGTGCAGCTGTACGTACGGTTCGAGTCGTCGGTGAAGCGGCAGCTCTCGGCGGCGTCCGGCTCGGGCGCGGACGCTCCGGCCGGGTAGCTGAGGAGGGTCTGGTAGATGTTGCGGAACAGCTCCCACGACCCGTCCCAGGACGCGGCGGGGTCGAGGGTGCTGGGTGCGCTGGTCGTGCCCACGATGATCGGGCCCTCGCCCTCGGAGGTGTCCGAGGAGAACACCCCGCATCCCGAGACCAGGGATATGGAGGTGATGGACGCGATCACCGACAAGTGCCGTAGGGACCGGTTCCGCTTCAACACGCGCACGCTCCTCGATGAGCCCCGCCAAAGTGGGCAGGACCATATCGCAGTGCCCCGCCCGTCAAATGGCTCTGACGGCGGGGCACCTGACGTGCACGAACATCATTTGTTCGATTTTTTTCGGCTCTGCGACTCTTGTTTGGAATCTGTGCGGAACATATCCGCTTTCCGTACGAATTTTCCGTGTGGAAAACCCGTGTACGACGCAGGGTTTAAAACACCGAATTTATTGTCGGCAATGGTCAGGACACGCCCGCGTTGAGGAAGATCCCGCCGTCGACCACGAGCGTCTGACCGGTGATCCAGTCCGACTGCTCCGAGGTGAGGAAGGCCGCGGCACCCCCGATGTCCGAGGGCACCCCGAGCCTGCCGAGCGGGTAGGCCGCGGCGGCCTCCTCCTCGCGGCCCTCGTACAGGGCCTGCGCGAACTTGGTCTTGACCACCGCGGGCGCGATCGAGTTCACCCGCACCAGCGGTGCGAACTCGTGCGCCAGCTGGAGCGACAGGTTGATCATCGCGGCCTTGCTCATGCCGTACGCCCCGATGAACGGCGAGGCCGAGACACCCGCGAGCGAGGCGATGTTGACGATCGCGCCGCCGTTCGCGCTCTGCCACGCCTTCCACGTCTGCTGGGCGAAGCCGAGCGCGGAGACGACGTTGGTCTCGAAGACCTTCCGCGCCACATTGAGGTCGAGGTCGGCGATCGGCCCGAACACCGGGTTCGTACCGGCGTTGTTGACCAGGAAGTCGACGCGGCCGAACGCCTCCATGGTGCGCTCCACGGCGACGGCCTGGTGGGCCTCGTCGTGGGCCTTGCCCGCCACGCCGATGACACGGTCGGCGCCGAGCTTCTCGACGGCCTCCTTGAGCGCGTCCTCGTTGCGGCCGGTGATGCACACCCGGTCGCCACGGGCGAGCAGCGCCTCGGCGACGCCGTAGCCGATGCCGCGGCTGGCGCCGGTGACGAGGGCGACCTTGCCCGAGAGTTCCACAGTGGTCATGTCCCTGTCCCCAGTCCTAGTTGAGCGGTCCGCCGGCCACGTACAGCACCTGGCCGGAGACGAATCCGGCGTCGTCGCCCGTGAAGAAGGCGATCGCGTTGGCGATGTCGTCCGGGTTGCCGACGCGCTGGACCGGGATCTGGGTGGCGGCGGCGGCCTGGAACTCCTCGAAGCCCATGCCGACCCGCTCGGCGGTCGCGGCGGTCATGTCCGTCACGATGAAGCCGGGCGCCACGGCGTTCGCGGTGACGCCGAACTTGCCGAGCTCGAACGCGAGGGTCTTGGTGAAGCCCTGCAGACCGGCCTTGGCGGCGGAGTAGTTGACCTGGCCGCGGTTGCCGAGCGCCGAGGACGAGGAGAGGTTCACGACCCGGCCGAACTTGGCCTCCACCATGTACTTCTGGACGGCCCGCGTCATCAGGAAGGAGCCGCGCAGGTGCACGTTCAGGACCGTGTCCCAGTCGGACACGCTCATCTTGAACAGCAGGTTGTCGCGGAGCACGCCCGCGTTGTTCACCAGGATCGTCGGCGCCCCGAGTTCCTGGGCGACCCGTGCCACGGCGGCCTCGACCTGCGCCTCGTCGGAGACGTCGGCGCCCACCGCGATCGCCTTGCCGCCGGCGGCGGTGATCTTCTCCACGGTGTCCTTGCACGCGGCCTCGTCGAGGTCGATCACCGCGACGGCACGGCCCTCGGCGGCCAGTCGTACGGCGGTCGCGGCGCCGATGCCGCGCGCGGCACCGGTGACTACGGCGACACGCTGCTCAGTGGTGGACATTGCTGGTTCTCCTCGCCCTTGGGGAAGCCCTTGAACGGTACACCCCACTGGTGAGCGACCGCTTAGTACCTTCAACGGACGAGACGCTAGAAGCCTTGGCACCCAGTGTCAACGGCACGCGGCGCCCATGTGATCCATTACCTGGCCGAGCAGTGATCCATTACCTGACCAGCAGGTCGAGCAGCCGTGCCGTCTCGGCCACGGGATCGACGGTGAGACCGGTGTGGACGGGCCCCGGCTGCACCACCGTCGAGCGCGGCGCGATCAGCCAGCGGAAGCGCCGTCCGGCGTCGTCGCCCGCGGCCTGCCCGGCCGCCGCGCCCCCGGCGCAGACCCCCTCGACGGCCCGCAGCGCGGCCCGTACGCCCGGCGCGTCCGCCGCCGGGTCGAGCGCGAGCAGCTTGGTCTCGTCGAGGTGGGTGCGGGCGGCCACGAAGGAGTGCGCGCGGCAGTAGACGAGGACGCCCGCGTTGAAGTACTCGCCTCGCTCGACGCGCGGCACGACGCGCAGTACCGCGTACTCGTAGACGAAGGGCCCGTCGCGGCCGTCGCGCTCGCTCACTTCGTGCCCTTCCGGAGGCCGGTGTCACTGGTGTCGCCCTGGAGGCGGATGCGCTCGTGGATCGTGGCGGCGCGGGCGAGCAGCGGCTCCGCGTACGCCTGGCGCAGCGCGTCGGCCGAGTCGAACCCCGGTTCGTCCTTCAGCCACTCCTCGGGGATCGCGGCGGTCACCTCGGCGAGCAGGTCCTCCGTGACGCGCGGCCCCATTTCCGCCGCGGCGGCGCGGATGTCGGGGCCGAAGGGGGCGAGGGCGTGGTCGGTCGCGTCGTACGGCTTGGCCGCCGAGGCCCGCGCGCCCGGCCAGTTGTGGTGCCAGATCATGGTGGCGCCGTGGTCGATGAGCCACAGATCGCCGTCCCGGAACAGCATGTTGGGGTTCCGCCACGACCGGTCGACGTTGTTGACCAGCGCGTCGAACCAGACGACCTTCCCGGCTTCCGCCGGGCTCACCTCGTGCGCGAGGGAGTCGAAGCCGATCGCCCGGGAGAGGAAGTCCATCCCGAGGTTCAGCCCGCCGCTCGACTTGAGCAACTCCTGCACCTGCTGGTCGGGTTCGCCGAGGCCGATGACGGGATCGAGCCCGATCGTGACCAGTCCCGGTACGCGCAGGCCCAGGCGACGGGCGAGTTCACCGCAGACGACCTCCGCGACGAGGGTCTTGCGTCCCTGTCCGGCGCCGGTGAACTTCATGACGTACGTGCCGAGGTCGTCGGCCTCGACGAGTCCCGGCAGCGAGCCGCCCTCACGCAGGGGCGTGATGTAGCGGGTCGCTGTGACTTCGGTCAGCATTTCCCCAGGTTATAGGGGCTGCGGCAGCCGTCCTCCGGAGGCTCCCCGATCGCTCCGGCCAGGGTGGACGGCATGTCCGAGGGAGACGGGACGGTCCAGGTCGACCCCGGCGTCGAGGTGCCCCGCCCGGCGGAGGGCGAGCTGTGGACCGTCGGGGCGGTGATCCTGAACGAGCGGGCCGAGGCGTTCGCGCAGAAGCGCGGGCCCGACCGGCGGCTGTTCCCCGGCACCTGGGACGTCGTGGGCGGGCATGTCGAACCCGGCGAGAGCCTGCTCGGCGCGCTGGCCCGCGAGGTCGAGGAGGAGACCGGCTGGCGTCTGCGCCGGGTGCGCCGGCTGCTGCGGGTCACCCAGTGGGTGGGGGACGACGGCGGTGCGCTGCGGCACGAGGCGGACTATCTCGTCGAGGTGGACGGCGATCTGTCCCGTCCGGCCCTGGAGTGGTCGAAGAACTCCGCCTACGCCTGGTTCGGTCCTGCCGAGATCCACCGGCTCAAGGAGAACTGCGCGCCGGGGAACCATCTCGTGCACGACCTGATCGCGCAGGTCGTGACCTGAGCTGATCTGAGCTGACCCGGTCCGGTCGGTCCAGCCGTGCGGACCATCCGCCGTCGGTGCGCTCTCAGTCCCAGTGCTGTTTGTCGGTCTCCCCGTTGAACCGCCACACCGCGAGCGCGACGAACAGCGCGGCGAAGGCGCACAGCACCCCGACGTGCGGGAGCACTCCGGCCACTCCCTCGCCGTTCAGGATGACCTCGCGGTAGCCGTGGCTCGCCCAGTACACGGGCGTGAACCCGGCGAGAGGGCCGACCCAGTCGGCCATCAGCTCCGTCGGGACGAGGGTGCCGCCGAGAATCACCCAGACCAGCGTCGTCACCCGCTCGTAGGCGAAGGCCTGCCGACGTGTCCTCGCGACGGCGCACAGCAGGAAGGAGAAGGCCACCACACAGGTGGACAGCGCCGTCATGACGGCCAGCAGGGCGAGCAGACTCCCCCGTACCCGCAGGTCCATGACCACCCGGCCGAGCAGGAACAGCACACAGGACTGCGCCATGACCAGGACCAGACAGGGCGCACCTTCCCGGTCATCAGCTCGGTGTCGCGCAGGGGTGAGACCCGCAGCCGCGCCCAGGTGTTGAGGCCGTGTTCGCGGAAGACGGACTCCGTGACGAGGCCCGCCATGAAGAAGGAGAACATGACCGTCATGCCGGGCACCGCCAGCTCGGCGCCGTTGACGCCGCTGTAGCCGAGCCGGTCCAGGGCCCCTACGTAGAGGGGCTTGATGAAGAACATGAGGAGCGCGGGCGTGAGCAGCATGGTGATGACCGGGGCCGGATCGCGGCGCAGCCAGACCAGGTCGTGCCGGGCCACCGTCAGTGCGCGGTTCACTCGTCCCTCCCCGCCCCGATGAGTCGCAGGTACGCGGCTTCGAGCCCGGCGCGGGAGAGCTCCACCGCCCGGAGGCGTTCGCGGTCCTCCCCGGTCAGTTCCACCGCCTTGACCAGGTCGACGCCGGGCCTGGCCGTGGGCAGGTACACCGTGTCACCGGCGACTCTGGCGCCGGGCCAGGGCAGCCGCGGGGCGTGGCCGGTGAACCTCAGCACCAGCTCGCTGCGGGTGTAGCGCGCGATGAGCTGGTCCACGCCGGCGTCCTCGCGCACCCGGCCGTCGCCGAGTACGACGACACGCGAGTCCAGTTCCTCCACCTCCTGCAGATAGTGCGTGGTGTACAGGACGGTGCTGCCCTCGTCGGCGAGTGAGCGGACCTGGCGCAACAGGCCGCGGCGGGTCTGCGGGTCCGCGCCCGCGGTGGGTTCGTCGAGCAGGATCAGCCGGGGCCGGTGGACCAGCGCGCAGCCCACGTGGAGCCGGCGCCGCTGGCCGCCGGAGAGTTCGCGGGCCCGGCGCTGGCGCAGCGGCGTCAGATCGAGAGTCTCGATGAGGGTGTCGACGCAGACGCGCAGTTCGGCGCGGCGCAGACCGGCCAGTGCCCCGAAGAAGCGCAGGTTCTCCTCCACGGTGTGGGTGGGGCAGACGGCCACGTCCTGGGCGGCGAGCCCGATCCGGCCGCGTACCGCGGGCGCGGTCAGACACATCGTCAGCAGGATTCGACCGCTCAGCGCGGCCCGCATCATCTCGGCCGACACGTCCGGCCGGGTCCCGTGCAGGCCGAGCATCAGCCCGCGGCCGGTGACGCCGGTGAACAGCCCCGGCCAGTCCCGCACCAGGCCGGTGAGGACGGTGTGCAGCCTCTGTCCGGCCCGCCGGGCCAGCGCGGGTACGTCGCGGGTGGTGACGACCTCCGCCGTGGCGAGCAGCGCGGCCGACGCGAGGGGATTGCCCCCGAAGGTCGAGGTGTGCAGCAGCGGGTCGTGGTCGTAGGGCCGGTAGGCGTCCTCGGTGGCGACCATCGCCGAGACGGGGATGACTCCGCCGCCCAGTGCTTTGCCGGACAGCAGGATGTCGGGGCGCACCCCCAGGGTCTCGTGGGCCCACAGGGTGCCGCAGCGGCCGAGGCCGCACTGGATCTCGTCGAGGACGAGCAGCGTGCCCGCCTCGTCGCACGCCCGGCGCAGCGCCTGGGCGTGGTCGGGGGTCAGGGGGTGGACGCCGCCCTCGCCCTGTACGGGTTCGGCGAAGACCGCGGCGGGCCGCCGCTCGCGTATCAGCCGCGCGGCCGAGGCCGCGTCGTCGCGTGGCAGCCGGAGCACGCCGGGGAGCAGCGGTCCCAGTCCGTCGCGGAAGGGCGCGGCGTCGGTGAGACTGAGCGCGCCCGTCGTCTTGCCGTGGAAGGAGTCGGCCAGGTGCGCGAGTCCGGTGCGTCCGGTGCGGGCGCGGGCCAGCTTGAGGGCCGCTTCGACGGCCTCGGCGCCCGAGTTGAGCAGCATGACCTTGGACAGCGGGTCCGGCGCGAGGCCCGCGAGTGCCGCCGCCGCGCGGGCGTTCAGCTCTCCCCTGGTGACCGGCTGGCTGGAGATGGCGGGCCACAGCCTGCTGTACCACTCCGTCGTGCAGCCGCTCATCGACGAGGGCCATGTGGTGATCCAGGACTCGCTCGGCATCAAGAACGTACTGAAGAGCCTGCTCATGGCGGAGTTCATCGCGCCCCAGCACGCGGCGGCGCTGGCCACCGTCCGCGATCACGTCAAGGACTACTTCGGCAGGGTGCTCGCGCCACGGGTGGGCATCTACCTGCGGGAGGACCCGGCACGGGTACTGGAAGTCAAGAAGACCGAACGGATCGGGGTGTTCGACAACTATCATGCCTTCGGCGGAGACCCCCGCCGGACCTTCCTGGACCTCCAGTCCGACTGCGCTCGCGAGTACGAGAACTTCGCGAGGACGCACGGCTGGCAGATCGTCGACGTGAACACCGCCGCAGAGGCGACGGGTTCGGCTTCCGAGCGGGTGACAGACACCATCCTCGCCACGGCGGCGCGATGACACGGCCGTAGGGCCTCACACGCGGACGGCCGGGACATCTTTCCCGGCGCGCCCCGAGGGACGGAACCGGCCGGGGTCGAAACGCTGCCCCGCCGCATGCACCCATCCTCCCGAAGGGAACCCCTGTGCCCGCCACCAGCGAAGACCTGCCCCTGCAGTTCGCCCGGACGAAACGCTTCTCCCTCGGTGTGCCGCGCGGTTTCGCCGTCTCGCCCGACGGTGCCCGTGTGCTCTTCCTGCGCACCGCGAGCGGCCGCTCCACGACAGGCCTGCTCTGGCTGTACGAGAACGGCGAGGAACGGCCGCTCGCGGACCCGCTCGCCCTCGGCGACGGCGGCGACGCCGGCGGCGAGGTCCCGGAGGCCGAGCGGATCCGCCGCGAACGGGCCCGCGAGACCAGCGCGGGAATCGTCTCGTACGCCACCGACGCGGCCGTCCGCCTGGCCGCGTTCGCCCTCTCGGGCGCCCTGTGGACCGTAACCACCGACGAGGGCGTCACCCGCCGGATCCCCACCGCGGGCCCGGTCGTCACCCCGCGCCCCAGCCCCGACGGCACGCACATCGCGTACGTGAGCGGGGGCACCCTGCGTGTCGTACGCGCCGACGGCACCGGCGATCACGCCCTCGCCGAGCCCGAGGGCCCGGACATCACCTACGGGCTCTCCGACCATGTGTCGGCCGAATCGCTGGAGCGTACGCGGTCCTTCTGGTGGTCGCCGGACGGGACCGCGCTGCTGGTGGTGCGGGTCGACAACGCGCCGGTCCAGCAGTGGTACATCGGCGATCCCGCGCACCCCGCGCGTCCCCCGCGCGCGATCCGGTACCCGGCCGCGGGCACCGCCAACGCGCGGCTGTCGCTGCACGTCGTGGACCTCGACGGGCATCGCGTCGACGTGGACCTTCCCCAGGAGGCCGTGTCGCATCCGGACGGGGAGTGGACCGACCCGGCCTTCGAGTACGTCGCGCAGGCGGACTGGAGCGAGGCCGGGCCCCTCGCCGTCGTACAGACCCGGGACCAGCGTTCGGCGTACGTCCTGCGCATCGATCCGGCGACCGGTGCGACCACGCCCTTGCACCACCTGACGGACACCGCCTGGCTGGAGTTCGTACCCGGAACTCCCGCTATCACCGCGGCCACCGGTCTCGTCCTCACCACCCAGGAGGGCACCCGCGGGCTGCTGATGACCGGAACCGGGGTCCGCACACCGGAGGGCATGTACGTCCACGAACTGCTCGGCACGGCGGGCGGCCGGCTCTACTTCATGGCCGCCGAGGAGCCGACCGAGGCGCACGTCTGGTCGTACGACACGGAGAACGGCTTCGTCCGGCTGACCGACGAACCAGGCGTGCACCACGCCGCCGTCGGGGGCGACACCGTCGTGCTGGACAGTTCGACGCTCGACGGGCAGACGGTGACCGTACTGCGGGACGGCACACCGGCCGGGCGGATCGAGGTGCTGGCCGAGCGGCCCGTGACCCGGCCGCACCCCCGCTTCCTGACACTCGGCGAACGCGAACTGCGCGCGGCACTGTACCTGCCGACGTCGTACGAGCCGGGGTCGTACGAGCCGGCTTCATCCGAGTCGGTGTCGTCCGCGTCGGGCCACGGCCGTCTCCCGGTGATCGTGCACTCGTACTCCGGGCCGGGCTGGCAGACGGTCGTGAAGGCGGCCAGGTGGCACCACGCCGTCAACCAGTGGTTCGCCGACCAGGGGTTCGCGGTGCTGTCGGTCGACGGGCGCGGCACTCCGGGGCGTGACCGGGCCTGGGAGACGGCCATCCACGGCGACCAGCTGATGCCGGTCGTCGAGGACCAGGCCGACGCCGTCCGCGCGGTGGCGGAGCTCTTCCCGGAACTGGACACGAGCCGGGTGGCCATCCGCGGCTGGTCCTTCGGCGGCTACCTCGCGGCGGGTGCCGTACTGCACCGGCCCGAGGTGTTCCACGCGGCCGTCGCGGGCGCGGCGCCGACCGATCTGCGGCTGTACGACACGCACTGGAAGGAGCGGTACCTGGGCCATCCGGACATCCAGCCGGACCACTACGACCGGTGCTCACTGGTGGCGCACGCCCACAAACTCACACGCCCCTTGATGCTCGTCCATGGGATGGCCGACGACAATGTGGTCCCGGCGCACATGGTGCGGTTCTCGGCGGCCCTGTTGGCCGCCGGCCGGCCGCACACCGTGCTCCCCTTGGCAGGCGCGACTCATCTGGTGGCACAGGAAGGCGTGATAGACACCCTGCTCCGAATGGATCTCGATTTCATCAAGAAGTCTCTTGATCCCCGGACCGCCTGAACCATGCGGGTGACGTGCCCGTACCCCTAGTCGGATCGACGCACATCCACGCAAACGCACAACCCCGCATTTGCACACTTGTACATCTGCACACCTGCACATCTGTGGAAGGGACCGCCACTATGTCCAGCGAATCGCTCCAGCCTGCTCCGGCACTCTGTCGTCGCACCCTCCTGGCCGCGCTAGGCGGGGCCGGACTCGCCGCCACGCTGACCGCCTGCGGGGGCTCCGACGACAAGTCGTCCGGCTCCTCCTCGAACTCCTCCTCCGACGCCTCGACCGGATCAGCCGGCGGTGCGGCACTCGCCAAGACCACCGACATCCCGGAGGGCGGCGGGAAGATCTTCGCCGACCAGTCCGTGGTCGTCACCCAGCCGACGGCCGGCGAGTTCAAGGCCTTCTCGACGGTGTGCCCGCACCAGCAGCAGCGCGTGAACAGCGTGGACAACGGCGTCATCACCTGCCCCGCCCACGGCAGTCAGTTCAGCGTCACGGACGGCTCCGTCAAGAAGGGGCCCGCGACCAGCGGCCTGACCGCCGCCGACATCAAGGTGAGCGGGGACTCGATCACGCTCGCCTGACCCGGCGGGGCCGTTCGAAGCAGGCCAGCACGTCGTCCGTGGTGGTGATCGTGGCCACCAGGGCGAGCGTGTGGCGGATCATCGCGGGGGTGTAGTCCGAGGGCACACCCGCGATGGCGTCCCCCGGGACCACGGCCGTGTAGCCGCGGTTCACGGCGTCGAACACCGTGTTGGGCACGGCCACATTGGCGGAGACGCCGGTCACGACGAGCGTGCGGCAGCCGAGATTGCGCAGCAGCGCGTCGACGTCGGTGCCCGCGAGGGGCGACAGACCGTGCAGGCGGCGTACGACGAGGTCCTCAGCGGCGACCTCCACGGGCGGCGCGACACGGACCGCCGTACTCCCCGCCAGTTGCTGCACCGGAAGACGTTCGGCCGCGCGGAACAGCCGGGCGTTGTGGTTCGCGCCGCGGCCGTCCGGGCGGCGCTCGGCGATCGCGTGCATCACCTGTACGCCGCTCTCGTGGGCCGCGGCCACAAGGCGCGCGACCCGCTCCAGCACGCCCGACGAACGGGCCTCCCGGGCGAGTTCCGGCAGCGCGCTGTCCGGGCCGACGACACCCCGCTGGCACTCGACGGTCAGCAGCACGGTGGTCGCGGGATCGAGGATCTCACTGAGCGCTTCGTACGACGGCATGGGCTTCCCCTGTCGCGAAGGTCCTCCCGGTCCGACCGGCGGTGGCGCGCGAGCGTAGCCACCATTGCGCACGGACGGAAGACGACCCATGCTTTCCTGACGCGACATCAGACACCGCACAGGGGACGTCTTCGCAGGAGATGCCTTCGCGGGAGATGTGGTCACAGGAGATGTCGTCGCAGTCGGAGAAGAGGGAGCTGTATGGCCGTCACTCAGCGCCGGGGACGAAGAATCATGATGACGCCCGAGGAGCTGGACGAGTTCCTGACCACCCAGCGCACCTGCCGCGTCGCGACCGTCTCCGCGGACGGCGCCCCGCACGTCAGCACGCTCTGGTTCGTCTGGGACGGCAAGTCGCTCTGGCTGTACTCGATCACGCGCAGCAAACGGTGGGCCGATCTGCGCCGCGATCCGCGGGTGGCCGTGGTCGTCGACACCGGCGAGGAGTACGACCAGTTGCGGGGCGTCGAGGTCTCCGGCTCGGTCGAGTTCGTCGGCGAGGTGCCGCGCACGGGCGAGCCCTGCCCCGAACTCGACACAGTGGAGCGGACGTTCGCCCGGAAGAACTTCGGCCTGGACGAGATGCCGCACGACGGCAGACATGCGTGGATGCGCCTGACGCCCGAGGCGACGGCCTCATGGGACTTCCGCAAAATCGCCGCGCTGTGACGCCGTGATGTGAGGGTGCGCCGGAGAGCGTGCCAGACCGACGGGCGGGGGTCGGGTGCCGGACCATGTCACCCGGGCGCCGACCCCGTCGCCCTCACCGACCCCGCGGACCCCGCCGTCCGCAGCGCGTCCGCCACCGCTCTGATCGACGGGCGGCGGTCGGCGTCCGCCCGCCAGACGGCGTACACATGTCTGCTGACCCGGTGCCGCACCGGAACCGTCCGCACCCCCGCCGGCACCGGACCGCGCCCGAGCCGGGGCGCGACACACACGCCTAGCCCCGCCGCGACCAGGGCGAGCTGGGTGTGGTGCTCCTCCGCGCGGTGGGCGATCACCGGCTCGATCCCCTTGCCCCGCAGGGTGAAGAGCAGCCACTCATGACAGAACTCCCCCTCCTCCCAGGCGATCCACTCGTCGTCGGCGAAGTCCTCCAGGTCCACCTCCGAGCGATCGGCGTGGCGGTGGTCCGCGGGCATCGCCACATCGGCGGGGTCGTCGAGGAGCGAGACCTTGACCAGCCCCTCGGGCATGGGCAGCGGCTTGTTGTACCAGTCGAGGACGACCGCCAGATCGATGTCGCCGCGCAGCACCCCGGCCACGCCGTCCTCCGGCTCCAGCTCGCGTGAGCGGACCCGCAGTCCGGGGTGCTCGGCCCGCAGCGCGGCCAGGGCCGCGGGGAACAGGCCGCGCGCCGCCGTGGGAAAGGCGGACATCCGCAACTCCCCCACCACCTGCCCGCGCTGTGCCTCCAGATCGGACTGGGCGAGCTCGACCTGGGACAGGATCCGGGCGGCATGGTCGGCGAGCAGCCGCCCGGCGTCGGTGAGGCGCACCCCCCGCCCGTTCTTGGCGAGCAGCTGCTGCCCCACTTCGCGCTCCAGCTTGGACATCTGCTGGGAGACCGCCGAGGTCGTCACATGCAGCCCGTCGGCCGCACCGCTGACCGAGCCGTGGCGGGCGAGGGCGTCGAGAGTGCGCAGCCGCTCCAGATTCAACATGTAAGCGATGCTACGCGATACCTTCAGAAAAGTCTCGCTTGTTCTACGAGATCGTTTCCGCCATCGTGCAACACATGAGCGCCCCGACCGACCCCCGCACACCTCTCCCCACCACACCCGACGCCTCCCCGGCCCCAGCCAAGGGCTCCACGCCCCGCCCTCGCCCCGCCCTCGACTGGCGTCTGCGCTTCGGCGCCCTCTCCCTCGTCTGGGGTTTCAGCTTTCTCCTGATCAAGGTGGGCACGGAGGGCTACGCCCCGTTCCAGGTGACGTTCGGCCGGCTGCTGTTCGGCACGCTGGTGCTCGCCGCGGCGATGGCCTGGAAGCGCGAGCGTCTGCCGCGCGGCGCCCGCACCTGGGGACATCTGGCGGTGGCGGCCCTCCTTCTCAACGCCCTCCCGTTCTCGCTGTTCGCGTACTCCGAACTGACGATCCCGTCCACCCTGGCGGGCATCTGCAACACGACCTCGCCCTTGTGGGGGATGGCGTTGTCGATGGTCGCCCTCTCCGAGGACCGGCCGACCCGCCGCCGTGTGGCGGGCCTCGGCATCGGATTCCTCGGCGTCCTGACGGTGCTGGGCGTCTGGCAGGGCTTCCACGGCCTGGACGCCGCGGGCACCACGATGGCGCTGCTCGCCTCGCTCAGCTACCCGATCGGCTGGATCTACGTCCGCCGTACGCTGGCCGGCTCCAGCCACTCCAACCTGTCGCTGACCGGTGCCCAGTTGTTCCTCGCGACGGCGCAACTGGCGGTCCTCACCCCACTGTTCACCACGACGCCGACCCGCTTCGCGCTCATACCGCTGCTCGCGGTGATCGCCCTGGGCGCCCTCGGCACGGGCTTCGCCGTCCTCGTCCAGTACGGCCTGGTGGCCGAGGTCGGCCCGACCACGGCCCAGATGGTCACGTACTTCATCCCGGTCATAGCCACCGCCGCGGGCGTAGCGATCCTCGGAGAATCACTGACCTGGTCAACCCCGGTGGGCGCAGCCGTAGTACTGGCAGGCGCGGCCCTCACCCAGTCCACCCCAAAGCCTCCACCGCCCCCCAACGCCGCCTGAGGACCGGGGCCGCCCCAGCCCGTCCGGCGTTCGAGGCCCGGGGGCTGATCCAGCCCGTCCGCCGTTTGAGGCCCGGCGGCTGATCCAGCCCGTCCGGCGTTTGAGGACCCGGAGGCCCGGGGGCGGAGCCCCCGATTCAGTGACGATGGGGGTCCCCCGGTCGAGCGAAGCCGAGACTGGGGGAGGGTAGGGGCGGCGGGGGCGAGAACTGATCCCGAACCGGCACCGCCCCCCACCCCCACCCGCACGCCGGTCAGACGTACCGCCGCCCCGGCGAAGCCCCCACCGCAGAGGCAACCGCATCCGCCACCACCCCCACCTCCCCCACACCGAGCGTCGAGACGGTGATCCGCAACCCAGGAGGCGCGTCCATACGAAACCGCGCCCCCGCCGCCACACCCCACCCAGCGTGCAGCAACCGCGCAACAGCCCCCGTCTCGTCCGGCACGGGAACCCACACGTTCATACCGCTACGCCCCTCCGCCCCGACCCCCCGCTCCGCAAGCGCACCGATCAACGCGTCACGACGACTCCGGTACGCCGACGCGACAACCGCCGTATCCACCGCCCCACTCGACCACAGCCCCACAACCGCCCGCTGCAGCAACCGGCTGACCCACCCCGGCCCCAGCCGCTGCCGCCCCCGCACCCGGTCCATGGTGACCGGGTCGCCGGTCAGCACGGCCAGCCGCAGATCGGGCCCGTAGGCCTTGGCGACCGAGCGGGTGAAGGCCCAGTGCCGGGTCACTCCGGCCAGCGGATGCAGCGGCAGGTCGACGATCCGGTGCCCGTGGTCGTCCTCGACGAGCAGGGTCTCCGGGTACTGCTCCAGCACGGCCCGCAGCGCACGCGCGCGCGTGGCGCTCACCGCCGCACCGGTCGGGTTCTGCGCGCGATCGGTGACGATCAGCGCCCGCGCGCCCCCCTCCAGCGCGGCTCGTACACCGTCGGGCAGCGGCCCCTCTGTGTCGACACGGACGGGCACGGCCCGCAGCCCGAGGGCCGGGACGAGGTCGAGCACGCTGTGCCAGCCGGGATCCTCCACGGCGACCGCGTCCCCCGGCCGCAGATGCGCGGCCAGCACCCGTTCGATGCCGTCGAGCGACCCCGAGGCGACGACGACCGGCCCGTCCGGCACTCCGTCCGCGTCCAGGTCGGCACGGGCGAGCCGTGCCAGTTCCGGATCCACGGAGGCCTCTCCGTAGAGCGTCGGCGCGCGGTCCGCGAACTCCGCGGCCGCCGTGAACGCCTCGCGGAGGGAAGGCAGCAGAGCCGGGTCAGGATTGCCGTCCGAGAGGTTCCGTACCCCGGGCGGGACGTCCAGCCGGGACAGCTCACGCGCGGTCGTCACCGGCTTGGAACGCACACGGCTGCCGCGACGGCCCGCGGTCTCGATGACCCCGCGTTCACGCAGGGTGCGGTAGGCGGCCGCGACGGTATTGGGATTCACCTCAAGCCGGGACGCCAACTCCCGCATGGGCGGCAGCAGTTGCCCGGGCTCCAGCTCCCCCGAACCCACCGCACGCTCGACACTGGCCGCAATCTCGGCTGCGCGCCTGCCCTCGATCCGATACTCTCCTAGCACAAAGCAGAGTATGCACTAGTGCAATACGCCACGCAAGGTGGACGCGGCATACAGGGGACGGTGTCCATGAACACACCGCGTCCCGACGAGCCACCCCGCACACGGAGCACACAGCCCGCACAGCGCACACCTGCAAGCACCGACGACGCCACCGACGACGCCCACCTGGAGAGACCATGACGGAGACGGCCGCCCCGCGCCCCGCCACCTACACTCCGACCGACCGCACGGTCCCCACCCGCTCCCGGGACCGTGCCGCGTACGACCACGAGATGGTCCACTCGATCCTCGACGAGGGATACGTCTGCCACCTCGGCTTCGTCCGCGACGGGGCGCCCGTCGTCCTGCCCACGCTGTACGGACGGGTCGGCGAGCGGCTCTATGTGCACGGCTCGACCGGTTCGCGCCCGCTGCGCATGGCGGGGCAGACCGACCCGGGCCTGCCGGTCTGCCTCACGGTCACCCACGTGGACGGGCTCGTGCTGGCCCGCTCGGCGTTCCACCACTCGATCAACTACCGGTCGGTGGTGGTGCACGGCGTGGCCCACCAGGTGACGGACCCGGAGGAGAAGCGGCAGGCCCTGGACGCGCTGGTCGACCACGTCGTGCCCGGCCGCTCGTACGACTCCCGGCCCGCCAACGCCAAGGAACTGGCCGCGACCTCCGTACTGCGGCTGGACCTCGACGAGGTCTCGGCCAAGCTGCGCACGGGCGGCCCGAACGACGAGCCCGAGGACCTCGGCCTGCCCCACTGGACCGGAGTCCTCCCCGTCCGCACGACCTACGGAGCCCCCCTGCCCGCCGACGACCTGGCTCCGGGCATAGAGGTCCCGGACTACCTGACCACGCTCTGATGCTCATACATCCCTGGGACGCGCCCCACGACGACTCCGAGTGGCAACAGTGGCTGGCCGTCCACGACTTCGGGCAGCTCGCGGTGAACGGCCTCCCCGGCGAGCCACCGCACGTCCAACCGCTCCACTTCACCCACGACCCCGACCACGGCGAAGTACTGGCCCATCTGGCCCGGCCGAACCCACTGTGGCCCGCCCTCCTGGCCGACCCGGTCGTGACCCTGAGCGTGGTCGACGACTACGTGTACGTCCCGGGCCCCTGGCAGGCACCGCCCGGCACCCCCGCCGAGCACGGCACCCCGACGAGTTTCTACGCGGCGGTCCAACTCCGCTGCACCGCGCGGGTGGTGGACGACCCCGCCGAGAAGGCCGAACTGCTGAACCGCCAGGTCGGCCATTTCCAGCCGGAGGGCGGCTCAGCCGAAGCGGCCGTCGGGCAGGACCCGTACGGCCGCCTGCTGCCGGGGATCCGCGGCCTCCGACTCGAAGTGACCGGTGTACGGGCGAAATTCAAGTACGCGAATCACCGTACGGAGGAAGTCCAGAACCGTGTCGCCGCCGAACTGTCCGCGAGGGGAGGCCCCCGGGACGCGGCGGCGCGAGCGCAGCTGATGAGGCGCCGCCGGGCCTGACACCGGCTCCGGCACCGGCTCGGCTCCGGCTCCGGGTCCCCCTCGCGTCCGACCGTGCCGCTGCCGTGCGGGCCCTACAGGGGTGGGCCCACACGGCCGGCACGGCCGCTTCTAGCCGGCGGCGCCCCGCTCGGGAAGCCGCTCCCTCTCGACACCGTCCGCACCGTCCGCGCCGTCCACACTGGCCGAGGCGTCCGCGCCGGCCGCTCCACCCGATCCCTGCGCCACCGGAGCCGGCGACCCCTTGGCGGGCGCGGACGTCTGCGCGATGAAGGCACCGCACAGCACCACCGCCCCGCCGATGATCTGGGGCGCCGAGAGATGCTCCCCGAGCAGGACCCAGGCGAGCACGGTCGCGATGACCGCCTCCAGACACGCCACGACTCCGGCCACCTGGGGCGAGAGCCTGCGCACCGCGAGGACGCCGGTCACGTAGGCGACGACCGTCGCGATCAACACGATCCAGCCGAGCAGCAGCGAGGCGGCCACGGTCGTCCCGTCCAGGTCCGCGCCGCCCCCGAGGACCGACCAGTCCATGCCCCACGGCCGCGCCACGAGCGTCAGGACGAGCGCGCCGACGAGCAGCCCGTACGCGATGACGCCGAGCGGGGCCGGCGCCTCCTCCCCCGCGTCGCCGCCCTGGTCGGACAGGACGAAGTAACCGACCTGGCAGCACGCGGCGCCGAGCGCCAGCAGCAGTCCGAGGACGTCGAAGCTCAGGCCTGCCCACACCTCGACGACACAGGCGAGACCGCCGACGGCCAGGACGACTCCGAGGGCCGCGGCACGGGTGACGGGCCGGCGCTGCACGAACCGCACCCAGCCGAGGACCAGCGCGGGCGCGAGGTACTCGACGAGCAGCGCGACACCGACGGGTATCCGGGAGATGGAGGCGAAGTAGCAGGCCTGGACACCGGCGACGGCCAGCAGTCCGAAGCCGGCGAGCAGCGCGGGGCGTTCACGCACCAGGTTCCGGTGGCGTACGGCCAGGGGCAGCATGACCAGCGCGGCGCCCGCGACACGCAGCCACACCACGTGCAGGGGGTCCAGGCCGGCCTCGATCAACGGTTTGGCGGCGACACCGGAGCCCCCGAAGGCGACCGCCGATCCGAGCGCGAGCCCCAGCCCGACGCCTCTGCCACGGTTGCCCCGACTGATCTCTGACGTATGCACCGGCACATGATGACAGGCGACGACATGAGCGTCACCCCCGTTGACACCTGTCTCAACGACTGGACGCGCACACATCCGCACCCACCGGGCCCGCGAACGGCTCGGACTCGGGCCAGGGCTCAGGCGTCGAGCCCCCGCCCCGGCTCAGGCGTCGAGCCCCCGCCCTCGCTCCCGCTCCCGCTCCGCCAAGCCGTCGAGGCGCACCAGCAGCTCCCCCACATCGACCCCCGCGCGTCCCAGCACTTCCACGGCCCGTGACGCGGGTTCGGCGACGAGCGCGGCCAGCAGGTCGACTCCGCCCGCGAAGGGGTCGCCCCGCCGCACGGCACGTTCGTACGCGGCCTCCATGACACCGGCCGCCACCGGCGACCACCCGTCCCCGGTCACCGTCGGCACGGCACCGGACTCCTCGCCGGAACTCTGCCACCGGAGCCCGTAGCCGATGCTGCGCTGGACGAGGTAGCCGAGCAGCCGGGCGACCTGCGGGCCGCTCTCGAAGGCCTCGCGCACCTCGGGGTCCGACTCCAGGAGCGTGTGCAGCAGAT
The DNA here is from genome assembly GCF_014650955.1 of Streptomyces tauricus. GTDB lineage: Bacteria > Actinomycetota > Actinomycetes > Streptomycetales > Streptomycetaceae > Streptomyces > Streptomyces tauricus. Next base: position 23,790 of record NZ_BMVY01000049.1, on the reverse strand, counting down.
GAGCCGTGTCGATCTGCCGGTCGCCGTCCCGCAACGCCCTTCTGCGCGCACTCGCGACCATCGCCGCCAGCTCGGCACTGAGGTGGGCCTCGACGTCGGGGCCCACCGGGCCGCGCTCGGCGGCCTGCTGGTGGGGACTGTGGGGAATACGGTGTTGCACGTCTCCCACCTCATCAGCCGGCCGCCGTCCGGTCATCCGCGCGGGGAAGCATTCCCGCGTCCGACACAGGGTGGGCACCGGTGTCCGGCTCCTCCTCCTTACGGATGACATCACGCTGTATTCGCCTCAGCATTCGCCTACGTAGCGCGCGCCGCTTTGCCTCGCGCCCCTGGCGCAACCGCGTCGCTCCGGCGCTCGTCCACACGGGCATGGAGAGCAGGTGCTGGCTGGTGGCCCTGCCGTCGGTGGACGGCAGACAGTACGTGTACCGGGTCTACGCACCCGAGGACGCACTGCTCGCCGACCTGTTCTGGGAGGCGTGGCACTGCCACGACGAAGGGCCCTTCCCGCGCGCGTGGGACCTGTTCGACGCGGCGCTGATATGGCGGATGGGCTGACCCCGCTACCGCACCCCAACCCCCTGACGGTTCATCAGTATTGAATGTTCACGGCTCTACGGCTACGTTCCGCGACACCGTAGCCAGCTGCGCCCGGCGCAGCGCCCGAGACAAAGGGGTGGCCGCATGGCCGAAGTCAGCGCGGAAGCACGGATCGAGGCGCCCGCCGAGAAGGTCTGGGCGCAGCTCACGGACTTCTCCTCGTACGGCGAGTGGAACTCCACCCACACCAGCTTCCCCAAGGGCGGCCCCGAGACCCTGGAAGTCGGCGGCACCTTCGAGGAGAACATGAAGCTCATGGGCTTCCCCGCCGAGGTGAACTGGACCATCGAGGAACTGCAGACGGCCCGCACGCTCGCGATTCGCGGCAAGGGGCCGATGTCCGTGACGGTCGCCACGCGCTACACCTTGATCCCGGACGGGGAAGCGACCACGGTCCGTATCGACGGCGAGTTCACGGGCGCCGCCGTCTCACTGATGGCGGGCAAGCTCAAGGACTCGGCGACCGCGGCCCTCAACGAGTCCCTTCGCAAACTGAGCGGCCTGGTGTCCTGAAGGACTCCCCGCCACCCCCACACACACTTCCACACGCACGCAGCCCCCACTCCGTCCCCAGCCACATACTCAGCCCGTCAGCCGCATGGGGGGTACCTCGCAGTCGAGGTACCCCCGTCGCCACGGCCGTCTCGGCCGGGTGCGCCATCAGTCCTCGTCGGCGAGGATCAGATACAGCTTCTTGCGTGACTCGTTGATGACGGCCAGCGCCTTCTCGCGCTGCTCCTTGCTGCCGGTCTTCCAGACCTGCCCGAACGCCTCCATCAGACCGAAGCCGGCCTGCCGGATGTCGCTCAGCGCCTCCCAGTCGACCCCGCGCCCCGCGTCCTCCCAGGGCGCTTCCGGCCCCTCCTCGGCCGCGGCGCGACCCTCCTCGGTCAGCGAGAACAGCTTCTTGCCGCCCTCGGTCGCACTGCTGATCAGACCTTCGTCCTCCAGCAGCTGAAGGGTGGGGTACACCGAGCCGGGGCTGGGCTTCCACGCCCCACCGCTGCGCTCGGCGATCTCCTGGATCATCTCGTAGCCGTGCATGGGCCGGTCCTTGAGCAGGGCCAGGATCGAGGCGCGCACATCGCCGCGCCGCGCCCTGCCCCGCGGTCCGCCCCGGCCGCCGCGGCCGCCCCAGGGGCCCGGGCCGAAGCCGGGACCACCGAAGCCGGGACCGAAGGGGCCGAAAGCCCCACGTCGGCCTTCGAAGCCGCCCTCGCCGGGACCGCCGGGGCCACCCCGGCCGCGTCCACGGCCATGCCCGTGACCGGGGCCGAAGCCCGGTCCGTATTCCTCTCCATGGGAACGCATCGCAATCACTCCATTCCATCGTTGATCGGTCGCGATGCGTCAACGATATATCGGAATAGCTCGCCCGACAAGGCCCTGCTGACAAGACCCCGCCAACAGAGGACTGCCGCAGGACCGGCAGAGGCCCCGCAGAAGCAGGCCGCCGGCCCCGAATTGGCCTTGGCCCGCGCCCGTGACCAGCGCCTACCGTCGGGCGCATGCGGATTCGTATCGTCGACGCCTTCACCGACCGCCCCTTCGCCGGCAACCCGGCCGGGGTCCTCCTCCTAGACGCCTCGGCGTCCTTCCCGGACGACGCCTGGCTGCAGAACGTGGCCCTGGAGGTCAACCACGCCGAGACGGCGTTCGCCCACCCCCTCCCCGAGGGAGGCGAGGCCGACTGGGCGCTTCGCTGGTTCACCCCGGCCGCCGAGGTCGCGATGTGCGGCCACGCGACACTCGCCACCGCCCATGTGCTGACCACCACGGGAGCCGTACAGGGGCCCGTACGGTTCGCGACGAGGAGCGGCGTGTTCATCGCGACCCCGAGGGACGACGGCTCCCTCACGCTGGACTTCCCGACCGCCCCGCTCACCGCGGTCGAGGTCCCGGCGGGCGTGGCCGAGGCCTTGGGCGCCGAGCCCCTCACCGCCCATGACACCGGCCCGAACGTCGGCGACCTGCTCGTCGAACTCGCCGACGAGAAGACGGTCCTGGGCCTGACCCCGGACACCGCGTCCCTGGGCCGCTACTCCGAGCGCGGCATCATCGCCACGGCCCGTGCCGAGGACCCCTCCCGGGGCTACGACTTCGTGTCCCGCTGCTTCTTCCCGAACATCGGCATCGCCGAGGACCCGGTCACCGGCAGCGCCCACACGGCCCTCGCCCCGTTCTGGTCCGAGCGCCTGGGCCGGACCGAACTCACCGGCCTCCAGGCCTCGGCCCGCTCCGGGCGCGTCCGTACGGAGCTCCGGGGAGACCGCACCCTGCTCTCGGGCCGCGCGGTCACCGTGATCGAGGGCGACCTGCTCGTGTGAACAGACCGAATCGCCCGCGGAACGGACGAAGGGGCGTACGGATCCCCCGTACGCCCCTCTGCGTGCGCCCCACTTGAGCCGCGCACCCCACTTGACCCGCGTGCCCGCTCGGGCCCGCGTCCCCCGCACGGACCCACTCGCCACTCAGGCGGTGGGCAGCCGCCACTCACGCGGAGGGCCGCCCGCCGTTCACGCGGTGGGCAGCCACCCCACCTTCCCCGCCAGCAGCGCGTATCCCACGAACGCCCCGATGTCGAGGAGCGAGTGGGCGACCACCAGCGGTCCGATCCGGCCCCACCGGCGGTAGAGGTAGACGAAGACCACGCCCATCACCATGTTGCCGATGAACCCGCCGATGCCCTGGTAGAGGTGGTACGAGCCGCGCAGCACCGAGCTGGCCACCAGCGAGGTGGCCGGCGTCCAGCCCAACTGGTCCAGGCGCCGCAGCAGATACCCGACGACGATCACCTCCTCCAGGATCGAGTTCTGGAGCGCGGAGAGGATCAGCACCGGGTACTTCCACCACACCTCGGGCAGCGCCTCCGGCACCACGGTGAGGTTGAAGCCGAGGCCGCGCGCCGCCAGATAGAAGGCGATGCCCGTGCTGCCGATGACGGCGGCGACCCCGGCGCCACGGGCGAGGTCGAACCAGGGCCGCGTACGGTCGCATCCGAGTGTGCGCAGCCCCTTGCCCTCACGGATCAGGAAGTGCGCGACGAGGGCGACCGGCACCAGCGCGGACGCGATCCCGAACAGCTGCCAGGCCAGATCGAGCCAGGGCCGGCCCGGGGCGGCCGAGGCGTTGAGCGTGGCCGCCTGGTCCTTCAGGCCTCCCGGTCTGGTGACCGAACCGACAAAGCTGATCAGCGCCGAAACCCCGCTGGCTCCGAGTGAGACACCCAGTACGAGGAGCGTCTCGTCGCGGAGGATCCGCCGCCGGTCGAACCGTCCCTCGGGATCCCCGGGAAAAGAATCAGCCACCGGCCCCTGCCCCACCTGCACTCATGCCTCCAGTTGCGTAATCCCGTCTCATCCCCATCTTCGCCCCGCTAGGGTCTCGAAAGAAGTTGCGAAGATCGTGCGTGACAGGCCGTCAAGGGACGGACGCCATGAGGGGTGCACTTCCCTTGTGCCATACCATTCGGCCATTTCACCGTTTCAACGGCTCCGGGCTCGATCAGGGAGGGGCACCACCGCCATGGGACGTCACAGCTTGCCCGACGGGTTGCGCAGGGGCGGCACCGGCCCCCGGTCACACACGCGGCACCGCAACGTGGCGCTCGCGACCGCCCTGGTGACGATCCTCGCCGGCGGTACCGTCGCCGCCGTCGACGGCGGCCTGCTCTCCTTCGGCTCGTCCTGCTGGGACGACACCGTACGGCTGAGGATCGCCGCGGCTCCCGGTATCGCGCCCGCCCTCAAGGACGCGGCGGCATACGTACGGGACAACGACGTGACGTCCGACGGCAGCTGCCTCGATGTCCGGGTGACCGCCCAGGACACGTACAAGGTCGCCGACGCCCTCCGGTCCAAGCGGAAAAGCGCGACCGACTTCGAGGCGTGGGTGCCGGACTCGGGCGTGTGGGTGGACCGGGTCATGGCGGACGACCAGTCGATCTCGGTGACTCCGGCGGGCAATGTCGCCTCCTCACCCATCGGTGTGGCCATGGTCCCGGCGGCCGCCAAGTCCCTCGGCTGGCCCAAGAAGACGTACTCCTGGACCGAGCTGGCCGGGGTCACGATGACGAGCGACCGTCTGAAGCTAGGCGCGGGCGACCCCTCGCGCAGCGCCACGGGACTGCTCGCGCTGACGCAACTGGCCCAGACCGCGGGAAAGTCCAAGGACGGCGACACCCTGGCGGCGGCCACCGCCAAGGCCCTCTCGCAGCGCACCTCGGACAGCGACGGCCAGGTCCTGGACACCCTGCCGCGCGACCTGTCCGGCACCGAGCAGGGCAATCCGAAGCGCAACCAGGCGCTGATCCTCTCCGAGCAGGCGGCGTTCGCGTACAACGAGTCGGCGGACAGCGGCGACGACCTCGACCTCTTCTATCCGAAGGACGGCGCGCCCCGGCTGGACCATCCGTTCGCCCTGGTCGACGAGCCCAACCTGACCACGGACGAGAGCCGGGCCGCGCTGCGGTTCATGACGCTTCTCGGTGAGCCCGACGGGCGCAGGATCCTGGAGAAGCACGGCTTCCGTACGGACGAGGACGAGACCCCGGCCGCGCTGGTGACCGAAGCCGGCGGCCGTGCCCCGCAGCCGTACCGCTTGGTGCCCGAGAGGCCGGCCACGGACAAGGAGATCGAGGAAGCCCTCGGCATGTGGACCATCACGGTGCAGAGCGCCCGCCTCACCACGGTCGTCGACGCCTCCTCGTCGATGTCGGACCCGGTGCCTGGCACCAGCGAGTCCCGGATGGACGTGACCAAGGCGGCGCTGCTCCAGGCCCTGGCCACGTTCACCCCGGAGGACGAGATCGGGCTGTGGAAGTTCTCCAGGAGGATCGACGGCAAGCGCGACTACCGCGTCCTCGTACCGACCGACCGGCTCGGCGACCAGGTGGGCGGCAGCACGCAGCGGGACCGCCTGTCGGCGGCCTTCAGCGACCTCAAGCCGGTCAAGGACGGCTCGACCGGCCTGTACGACACCACCCTGGCCGCGTACAAGGCCGCCGCGGAGTCCTACACGAAGGGCAAGTTCAACGCGTTGGTGCTGCTGACCGACGGGGTGAACCAGGACCCCGGGAGCATCTCGCGCACCCGGCTGGTCTCCGAGCTGCGCAAGCTCGCCGACCCGGAGCGTCCGGTGCCCGTCATCGCGATCGCCGTGGGCCCGGAGGCCGACAAGAAGGAGCTGAACGAGATCGCGGAGGCGACCGGCGGCTCGGGACACCTGGTCACCGACCCGTCCCAGATCCACTCGGTGATCCTGAAGGCCGTGGTGAAGGCGGGCAACACGCGCTGACCCGCCCTCACCGCAAGGGAACGCACCGCAAGGGAACGCACCCCGAGGGAACTCACGCCGGGGGAACTCCCCCGACGGACCTCAGCCCAGCGGAACCGCCGGCTCCCGCAGCCCGACCGGCCACGTGTGCACCGGCTCACCGAGGTGCATCAGCTCGCTGTACCGCTTCGTCGTGGCGGCCAGCGCGGCATCCCGCTCCATACCGCTCTCCAGAGCCTTGTGGAACGTACGGGACTGCCAGGAAGCGCCGTTGACCCCCCGTTTGCACCGCTCCTCGATCACCCCGAGGTACAGGTCACGGTCGGCCGGCTCGATGCCCCACGCGTCCAGCCCCGCCGCCGCGAGCGGCAGCAGTTCGTCGCGCACCAGCTGCACCCCCGGCACGCGCGTGACCCCGCCGTACCTGCCGCGCCGCGGCCACTCCAGCTGCGCGTCGATGCCGTACCGGCAGGCCTGGTCGAAGTTGGCGGCGGCGGCCTCGAAGGGCAGCCGGGTCCAGACCGGCCGCGGCTCGGCGGCGAGGGCGCGTACGAGGCCGTAGTAGAAGACCGTGTTGGCGACGACGTCGATCACCGTGGGGCCGGCGGGCAGCACACGGTTCTCGACCCGCAGGTGCGGGACGCCGTCGGCGACGTCGTACACCGGGCGGTTCCAGCGGTAGACGGTGCCGTTGTGGAGCACGAGTTCGGCGAGGCTCGGGATGCCGCCCTCGTCGAGGACGCGCATCGGATCCTCCTCGTCCCGCAGCGGCAGCAGGGGCGGGAAGAAGCGCAGGTTCTCCTCGAAGAGGTCGTACGCCGAGGAGATCCACCGCTCGCCGAACCAGGTGCGCGGCCGTACCCCCTGCGCCTGGAGCTCGGGTGGGCGGGTGTCGGTGGACTGCTGGAACAGCGGGGGCCTGGACTCGCGCCACAGCTCACGGCCGAAGAGAAACGGGGAGTTGGCGCCCACGACGATCTGCGCCGCGGCCGCGAGCTGCGCGGCGTTCCACACGTCGGCGAACCGGTCGGGGGTGACCTGAAGATGCAACTGCACAGACGTACAGGCCGCTTCGGGCGCGATGGACGCCGAGGTGCACTTGAGCCGTTCCACGCCCTCGATGTCCAGCGTGAAGTCCTCACCGCGGGCCGCGACGATCTGGTCGTTGAGCAGTGTGTAGCGGTCCACGTCCGAAAGGTTCGCGGAGACCAGGTCGTCACGGGCGAGGGTCGGCAGAATGCCGATCATCACGATTCCGGCATCGACCTCGTTCGCCTTGCGATGGGCGTACGCGAGAGAGGTACGCAGTTCCTCGGCCAGCCGGTCGAATACGCGTCCTTCCAGCCGGTGCGGGGCAATGTTGACTTCCAGATTGAACATGGCGAGTTCTGTTTGGAAATCGCGGCTCGCGATACGTTCGAGTACTTGCGCATTCATCATGCGCGGCATGCCGTCGGGGCCTGCCAGATTCAGCTCGACCTCCAGCCCCATGAGGTTCTTGGGACGGTCGAACCGCTCCTCGGCCAGCAGCCGCGCCAGCCCCTCCAGGCACTGCTGCAGCTTTTCTCGGTACCGCCGGCGGTCGGACAGACCGATCGTCCCCGCCACGACCTTCTCCCCCATCGAAGCTTCCCTCCTCGACTGGGCCGCCCGAAGAACCGGCCGCTGGTGTTCCGGGTCACGGGGGATGATGCCCAGGCAATGTGATCGATAACGCCCCGGACCTGCCCCCCGGGCACTACTCTGAACTCAGCTTTCGTCAGGCACATTCACTAGGCATGAGGCGCCACATTTCTCTGGACGGTCGACTCCGTCGTGAAAAACGCCGACGAGAACCGGCCGTCCACTTCGGAAGAGTATTCCGAGGTCATCGACGGGTACCCGCCGAGAACCGGGACCAAACACACGTATCGGCGACCTAATTGCCTCTTGCACTTAATGCGCGGAACAGCTAGCGGAAACACGGCCTGAACACGTGTCGTATAAACTCCGCGAACGAGGCAGAGAGTTGGCGCTCGCGGTCGCAGGGCCTGTCGTCGAGGTGACGGCGTTAACCCGAAGGGCGGCCCGTGCGGCGTCCTGTGCGTGCGATCGCAAAGTCGCCGGAAGGATCTTGTAGCCGGGCGAGGCTACCGGAGCCTTCCGGCTTCTCGGCGAGCATGCGTGCCGGACACCGCGCGGCAGGCATCACTTCGGCGACAGGCCCTATGCCCCCGCCCCTTTGACCCCGAGAGCTGACAGCGCCGTCCGCCCCCGCCCCCGCGCCACCATGCCTGTCGAATGAGAGGCGACCCACCATGCCGCTGCACGTCCCTCCGGCTCCCGCGCCGGCATTGCGCACCGTCCTCACCGCCCTCGGTTCCCCGACCGCGGTCCGTGAAGCCCGTACCTCGTCCCTCCGCGACACCCAGGGACCCCTCACTCCCGAACTCCCACTGCCTGTCCACGTGCTCGACCGGATCGCCCCGGCGGCAGCCCCCGCCACCAGGCTCGCCGGCTGGCGCTTCCTCATCCGCTGCCACGAACGCGCGGTGGCGGCCGCGGAAACCAGGCTGACCCCGGACGGCTGGGCCTTCTCCCACTTCTTCGAAGGCCCGTACGTCACCGCCACCGAACGTGCCCTGCGCCAGGCGGAGACGATGCCGGGGTCGTACCAACCACGTCTGCTCTCGGTACCCGAGCTCTACATGCTCACACTCTGGCTGCACGGCGACTTCACCGCCGACGGTACGAAGGGTCTCCTCGCCGCCACCGATCTGTTGGTGCCCCTGGCACCCGCCCCGCCCGGTATCGCCGCCCACCGCCCGCACCGCGTGGCCGAACTGCTGCCCGTACTGACCCATCGGCTGACACCGGCGGCCACTCCCCTGCTCGGCTCACCCGCCTGAGCGCACCTCGATTCCTCTGCCCCGCGGCCACCGTCCCGGCCGCGGGGCACATCACTGTGCGAGGAAGGCGAGGAAGGCGTGGAAGGCGAGGAGAGGATGGAGTTGGGGAGGACGTCGCTCCGAGTGACACGTGCAAGACACAGTGCACTCCCGGCCCGTCCGGACTAGCCCCATCCGACCATTGCGAACCACCCGAAGGGACACCCCAGTTGGGATGAACCGTCCGCACGGGTGATGCGTCATCAACCTGTGAGGAGTGCTGGCGTCAAATCCCTGCGGATTGACGCCCATAGGGCAACACTGGGTTCCGGACCATCTGACAAACGGGGGGCGGCCATGGACACCAGTTCGAGCCGCGGAACAGACAACACATCGAACACCGACCTCACACCGAAGCGAAAGATCCCATCAATGTGCCAGCACCAGCGACCGTGCCCGTCAGCCGAATCCGCCGACCGGGAGGCAGCGCTCCTCGTGGCGCACCACCCGGAGCAGGGATGGAGCCTGCTGTGCAACGGCGTCCTGCTCTTCGAGGACACCGGTGAGCTTCTGCCGGACGGCCGGATCATCGCGCCGCACCGGCCTCTGGCCCTTGATGTGATGACCGCTGCCTGAGACGCACGGCGCAACACGGGCGACGGGAACGGGCGGCGGGGCAGGCCGTCCCGAACCACACCCACAACAGAACAAGGCCAGAAAAGACCAGAACAAGATCAGAAAAAGAGGGGCCGGCCCCGGGAAGCACTCCCGGAACCGGCCCCGACGCATGTCCGGGCGCGACTACTCCTCGTAGGCGTCCAGCGGCGGGCAGGAACAGACCAGGTTCCGGTCCCCGTACGCCTGGTCGATCCGCCGCACCGGCGGCCAGTACTTGTCGGCGGCCGAGACCCCGGCCGGGAACACGGCCTCCTCGCGGCTGTACCCGTGCTCCCAGGCGCCGCCGAGCGCGCCCGCCGTGTGCGGGGCGTTGCGCAGCGGGTTGTCGTCCGCCGCCCACTCGCCCGAGCCGACCTTCTCGATCTCCGCGCGCACGGCGATCATCGCGTCGCAGAACCGGTCGAGTTCGGCCAGGTCCTCGCTCTCGGTGGGCTCGATCATCAGCGTGCCGGCCACCGGGAACGACATCGTCGGCGCGTGGAACCCGTAGTCGATGAGCCGCTTGGCGACGTCGTCGACGCTCACGCCGGTGGCCTTGGTGAGGGGCCGCAGGTCGATGATGCACTCGTGCGCCACGAGCCCGCCGGGACCGGTGTAGAGGACCGGGAAGTGCGGCTCCAGGCGCTTGGCCACGTAGTTGGCGCTGAGCACGGCGACCTGCGTGGCCCGCTTGAGCCCTTCCCCGCCCATGAGCCTGACGTACGCCCACGAGATGGGCAGGATGCCCGCGGAGCCCCAGGGAGCCGCGGAGACCGGGCCCACGCCCGTCTCCGGCCCCGCGGCGGGCTGCAGCGGGTGGTTCGGCAGGTACGGCGCCAGGTGCGCGCGCACGCCGACCGGGCCGACGCCCGGACCGCCGCCGCCGTGCGGGATGCAGAAGGTCTTGTGCAGGTTGAGATGCGAGACGTCGCCGCCGAAGTGCCCAGGCTTGGCGAGCCCGACCAACGCGTTGAGGTTGGCCCCGTCGACATACACCTGCCCACCGGCCTCGTGCACCTGAGCGCAGATGTCGGCGACATGCTCCTCGAACACACCGTGCGTCGAGGGGTACGTGATCATCAGCACGGACAGTTCGTCACGGTGCTGCTCGATCTTGGCCCGCAGGTCCTCGACGTCGATCTCGCCGTCCTCGGCGGTCTTCACGACGACGACCTTCATCCCGGCCATCACCGCGCTCGCGGCGTTCGTGCCGTGCGCGGACGACGGGATCAGGCAGACCGTGCGCTGCTCGTCGCCGTTGGCCCGGTGGTACCCGCGGACGGCCAGCAGACCGGCCAGCTCGCCCTGCGAACCGGCGTTGGGCTGGAGCGACACCTTGTCGTAGCCCGTCACCTCGGCGAGCCGCTCCTCCAGCTCACGGATGAGCGTGAGGTAGCCCTGCGCCTGCTCGGCGGGCGCGAAGGGGTGCAGCTGCCCGAACTCGGGCCAGGTGACCGGCTCCATCTCGGTGGTCGCGTTGAGCTTCATGGTGCACGAGCCGAGCGGGATCATGCCCCGGTCGAGCGCGTAGTCGCGGTCGGCGAGACGGCGCAGGTAGCGCAGCATCGCGGTCTCCGAGCGGTACTGGTGGAAGACCGGGTGCGCCAGGTACTCGTCGGTGCGCAGCAGCGGGTCCGGCAGCGTGTCGTCGGCGGTTTCGTCCAGCGCGGTCACATCGGCGTCGACGCCGAACGCCGACCAGACGACGCCCAGTTGGGCCCGCGTGGTCGTCTCGTCGCAGGACAGGGACAGGTGGTCCGCGTCCACGAGGTGGAGGTTGACCCCGCCCTGGCGGGCGGCGGCGAGCACCTGGGCGGCCCGGCCCGGCACCCGCACGGTGAGGGTGTCGAAGTACGCCTCGTGCACGACCTCGACTCCGCCGGCGCGCAGTCCCGCGGCGAGGATGGTGGCGTACCGGTGGGTGCGTCGCGCGATGCCCCGCAGTCCCTCGGGACCGTGGTAGACGGCGTACATCCCGGCCATCACGGCGAGCAGCACCTGAGCCGTACAGATGTTGCTGGTCGCCTTCTCACGGCGGATGTGCTGCTCACGCGTCTGCAGGGCGAGGCGGTACGCCTTGTTGCCGTCCGCGTCGACCGAGACACCGACGAGCCGTCCGGGCAGGCTGCGCGCGAACTTCTCACGTACGGCCATGTATCCGGCGTGCGGCCCGCCGAAGGCCATCGGCACACCGAAGCGCTGTGTCGTACCGACGGCGATGTCGGCGCCCAGCTCACCGGGCGAGGTGAGCAGCGTCAGGGCGAGCAGGTCGGCGGCGACGGTGACGACCGCGCCCAGTTCGTGCGCCTGCTCGATGACGGGCTTGAGATCCCGTACGGCACCGGAGGCGCCGGGGTACTGGAGGAGTACGCCGTTGATCTCACGCTCCGTGAGCCCCGCCGGGATGCCGTCGCTGAGGTCGGCGACGACGACCTCGACGCCGGTGGGCTCGGCGCGGGTCTGGATCACGGCGATGGTCTGCGGCATGGTGTCCGCGTCGATGAGGAAGAGGCCCTTCTTGTTCTTCCCCATGCGCCGCGACAACGCCATGGCCTCGGCCGCGGCCGTGCCCTCGTCGAGCAGCGAGGCCCCGGAGGTCGGCAGTCCGGTCAGATCGGCGACCACGGTCTGGAAGTTGAGCAGAGCTTCCAGCCGCCCCTGCGAGATCTCGGGCTGGTAGGGCGTGTACGCCGTGTACCAGGCCGGGCTCTCCATGACATTGCGCAGGATGACGGGGGGCGTGAACGTGCCGTAGTAACCGAGCCCGATCATGGAGTCCAGCACCTGATTGCGATCCGCCAGGGAACGCAGCTCGGCCTGGACCTCGGCCTCGGTGCGCGCGCCCGGCAGGTCGAGCGCGTCGGCGTTCTTGATCACATCCGGCACCGCGGCGGCCGTCAGCTCGTCGAGCGAGCCGTACCCCACCTGCGCGAGCATCTTGGCGCGGGCCCCGGAGTCGGGGCCGATGTGACGCTGCTCGAAGGGGATTCCCTGTTCGAGCTCGGAGAGCGGAATACGTTGGGCGGTCATTGCGGAGGCCTCCTGGTCTGACGACCTTCGAGGGGCACCACTGTGTGGGTGCCCGAACGGCCTCCCCCTCTGTCATCTCAACCTGAGAGCTTCACCGGCCCGCCGTGAAGGCGCACCGGCTTTCACCGTCGGTGAGAGCGGAGCCCGTCGAATACTCGAACACCCCTCTGCTTTCCAGAGTGACCTCGTCCATGCGGTACGTGTGCCTGAGAGATTCCGGGGAGGATTTGCTCCTTCGGCGCCTCCGGTGAAGCCTGGAGGACTCTCCCGCACGGGGTCAGCAGCCGTCGCCCAGCCTACCAGCGGGGTTCCCTCAAGTGGCCGCCCACCTCAAAGTGCTCTTTCGTAGTGCTTACGGATGAGTGGCGAGCAGCTGGAGGGACCGTGCAGACCGACATCGATCCGCGCAACCTGATAGGCCGCAAGGCGTTCGACCGCAACGGCACGAGGATCGGCACCGTCGACGAGGTCTACCTCGACGACGCGACCGGCGCACCGGAGTGGGCGGCCATACGCACCGGCCTGTTCAGCCGGGACGCCTTCGTCCCCCTGGAGCCCAGCGAAGTGATCGACGAATCCCTGCACGTCCCCTTCGAACGCGCCCTGATCAAGGACGCCCCCGACTTCGGCGTGGGCCGCCACCTCTCCCCCGAACAAGAACTACAGCTCTACCACCACTACGGCCTGGACATAGCCCCTCCGCCCCCTTTCCCGGACAGAGACTTCGGCCACCTGGCCAACAGCGAGGACACAGCCTGACGACTGACGCCCCCAAGAGGGGCGCGGGGAACGGCGCAATCCTGTCGCCTTCCAGGGGCGCGGGGAACGGCGCAACCACCCACAACGCACCCGCACCCGCACCCGCCCCCACAAACGCGCCCCTCATCCCTCACCAACCGCCGGAGGCACCCGCGCGACCAAGGGCAACGGCTCAGCCCTCTCCAACCCGGGATCATCGACCCGAAACGTCTTCACCCGCCCCGGCAGGGAATCCGGCGTCTCGAACCGCACAGTCACCCTCCCCAGCCCACTCCCCTGCACCCACCCGTGCCCGAACTCCACATGCCGCACATCGTGCCCCGCCCGCCACTGCCGCTCAGCCGCCGGCTCCGGCTCCTCGACCACCTCCTCCACCGGCTCAGGCCCCACCGCCTCCGCCCCCTCGGCGACAGCGGCCTGCGCCTGCGCCTGGGCCTGCGCGAAGAGATCCTCCTGCGTGTAGTCGGCGAGCCCGGTCACCCCGACCCCCAGCAACCGCACACCCCCCGTGGTGTCCACCGCCTCCAGCAGCCGCGCCGCGGCCTCCCGCACCACCCCGGGGTCGTCCGTGGGCCCCCGCAACGTCTCGGACCGCGTCAGCGTGGAGAAGTCGTACCGCCGCACCTTCAGCACGATGGTCCGCCCGGAAAGATGCGCACCCCGCAACCGCTGGACGCACCGGTCCGCCAGCCGCTGCACCTCCATGCGCACGCGCACGCGGTCATGGATGTCCACGTCGTACGTGTCCTCGACCGACACCGACTTGGTGTCCCGCTCGGCCACCACGGGCCGTTCGTCGCGGGCCAGCGCCATGGCGTACAGCGCGAGGCCGTGGGCCTTCCCCAGCAGCCGTACGAGCTCGTCCTCACCCGCCTCCGCGATCTCACCGACCGTGGTGATCCCGCCCCGCCGCAGATGGTCGCCCGTGGCGGGCCCCACGCCCGGCAGGGTACGTACCGACATCGGCGCGAGCAGTGCCCGCTCGGTGCCCGGCTCTATGAGCACGAGTCCGTCCGGCTTGGCCTGCTCGGAGGCGATCTTCGCGAGCATCTTGCAGGCCGCGAGCCCCACGGAACCCGTCAGCCCCGTGACGGCCCGGATGTCGTCGCGCAGCTTCCTCCCGGCGAGCAGTGCCGACCGCTCGTCCCAGGCCGTCTCACCGGCCTCCAGATCCACGAACGCCTCGTCCAGGCTCAGCGGCTCCACCAGCGGCGACAGCTCCCGCAGCAGCCCCATCACCTGCTCGCTGATCTGCCGGTAGAGACCGAAGCGCGGTACGAGATACGCGGCGTTCGGCGCCAGCCGGCGGGCCTGCGCCATGGGCATCGCCGAATGCACCCCGAAGACCCGCGCCTCGTACGAGCAGGTGGAGACCACGCCACGCGGTCCGAGGCCGCCCACGACGACCGCTTTCCCGCGCAGGCTCGGCTTGGACGCCTGCTCGGCCGAGGCGAAGAAGGCGTCCATGTCGAGATGCAGGATCGTGGGCGTGGTTCTCACATGTCCGATGCTGCCCTACGCCACTGACAATGCCCCGGCACCCGCTCTGCCACCGGTCAGACCGCCCGGTTGCGCCGCCGAGCCAGCTCGTCCGCGGGATTGGGTCCTACAAGCGTCTCGCCCGTGTCCACACGCTCCCCGTGCAGCTGCGAGAGCGCGCTCTCCACGTCCCGCCACACCACGCCCACAGCGATGCCGAAGATGCCCTGGCCGCCCTGGAGCAGGGCGTGGACCTCGTCCGGCGAGGAACACTCGTAGACCGTCGCGCCGTCGCTCATCAGCGTCATCCGCTCCAGGTCGCAGGAGCCCCGCTCCTTGAGGTGCTGGACCGTGCTGCGGATGTTCTGCAGCGAGACCCCCGTGTCGAGGAACCGCTTGACGATCTTCAGGACGACCACGTCCCGGAAGCTGTAGAGCCGCTGCGTCCCCGACCCGTAGGCGGGCCGCACGCTCGGCTCGACGAGCCCGGTCCTGGCCCAGTAGTCCAACTGCCGATAGGTGATTCCCGCGGCCGCACAGGCCGTGGGCCCGCGATAACCGATCTCCTCCGGCGCCACCTCGCCGTCCCCCGGCACTGCCTTCGGCCGCTGTACGTGATCGGCCGCGCTGCTGTGAAGCGGGTACGGGCCACTGTCTCCCAGACCGCGTCCGGGAGCACCCCCAGCCGTACCGTCGCCGCTGCTTCTCACGCCGACCTCCGTCCTTGACCTGCCTTCTCGACGGTAGGCAGTCACCAGGGGCTCGTCAACGATCGCCACACTCGGCACGCCGGGTGATAATCACCCTAAGAGTGGTTTCTCGTGCCCCACCGCGGGGAAAGGCTAGCCGAATGCTCTCGGGACGGCCGCCGCACGGCCCGTCGTCCGACGGTCCCGGAGGGTCACCGACCGGCGTCCCGCGCCGTCACTGGCTGTTGGTCCCGAAGTCCTCGGGCGAGATCTGGTCGAGGAACTCGCGGAACTTCTCCACCTCGTCCTCCTGCTCGTCCGGGATCGCGATACCGGCGTCGTCCAGGACACCGTCGCTGCCGTAGATGGGCGTACCGGTGCGCAGGGCCAGCGCTATGGCGTCGGACGGCCGCGCGCTGACCTCGACCCCACTGGCGAACACCAGCTCCGCGTAGAAGACACCCTCCCGCAGGTCTGTGATGCGCACTTCGGTCAGCTCCTGGCCGACGGCCTCCAGCACGTCCTTGAACAGGTCGTGGGTCAGCGGTCGCGCGGGGGCCATGCCCTGCTGAGCGAAGGCGATCGCCGTCGCCTCCCCCGGCCCGATCCAGATGGGGAGGTAACGGTCGCCTCCCACTTCACGCAGGAGCACGATCGGTTGGTTGGAGGGCATTTCGACCCGGACACCTACGACGTCGAGCTCGTTCACACAGCAACCCTAGGCCGTGCCCGGCACCTTTGGGTAGTCGAGCACGGAATGGGTGCCCTATCCCACGTTCCGCGGCCCGCGTCCGCACGGGTCGCCGGGTCAGGGAAGCCGCACCCCGAGGGCCGACTGCACCAGTGCGGCGTGCAGCTTCACCGCGAGTCCCGCCAGCTCCTTGGTGCGCGCCTGGGCGTGCGCCCTGGTCTGCGGGTTGCGGTGGAGCCGCAGGGGTGCCACGACCTGGTCCACCAGACCGGCCTCGCGGTCGGCGGCGGCCTTCACGGCGCGCAGGTGCCGCGGCTCGATCCCGAACCGCCCGAGTTCCAGGACCAGTCCGGCGACGGTCACCGCCTCGGCGTCGTACACCCCGTCCAGCAGCGGCGTGATGAGCCCGTACGACTCCCACTCGTCGAGCTCCTGCTCACCGATCTCGGCGGCGGCCAGCAGTTCGGCCCGCCCGATGCGGGCGGCGACGGGCCCCTCCGGCTCGCTGAGCGCCTCCCCGTCGCGCTGACGGCCCACGGAGGGCAGCGGGGCCGCCTCGCCGCGCCCCATGGCGTCCAGGTGCTCACGGATGACCTTCAGGGGCAGATAGTGGTCCCGCTGCATCCTCAGGACGTGTCCGAGGCGCTCGACGTCGTCCTCGCTGAACTTGCGGTATCCCGACGGCGTGCGCTGCGGCTCGATGAGGCCCTCGGACTCCAGGAAGCGAATCTTGGAGACGGTGACCTCGGGAAATTCGTCACGCAGCACGTTCAGCACCGTGCCGATGCTCATCAGCCCGTGGTCCGTGGCGGCGGCGCCGTGTCCGGCACCGCCGCTCGGTGTTCGAAGCATGGACCTTCCCTGGGGGTCTCCCCGGACAAAGTCTGGGGGAGGTTCAGATGCCCCGCTGGCTCGCGTAGAAGACCAGCCGGTACTTGCCGATCTGCACCTCGTCACCGTTCGACAGGGGGACCCGGTCGATGCGCTCCCGGTTGACGTACGTGCCGTTGAGGCTGCCGACGTCCGCCACCGTGAACGAACCGTCGGGCTCACGGCGGAACTCCACATGGCGGCGCGACACGGTCACGTCGTCCAGGAAGATGTCGCTCTGCGGATGGCGGCCGGCGGTCGTCAGATCGCCGTCCAGCAGGAAGCGGCTGCCCGAGTTGGGTCCCCGCCGCACCACCAGGAGCGCCGAGCCGAGCGGCAGGGCGTCCACGGCGGCCTGCGCCTCGGGAGACAGCATCGGCATCTGCGTCTGGCCGGTGGCCTCGGCGTCGTAGGCCTCAAGACCGGAGATGGAGATCGTCGAGGTGGTCTCCGACGGACGCTCCGGGGTGGCCCCGGCCCGCAACGGCGCACCACAGTTGGAGCAGAAGCGGCTCGCCTCCGCGTTGCGGTTACCGCACCTCGTACACACCAGGGCCGACATGGACGGATCCTCCTGCCGCGGCTGCCCCGCCGGGGTATTGGACGCGTACGGGTCGGAGCCGAAACCTCCACCCGCACCTGAGGTTGACGGATCCCCGAAACCTATGCGCCCCGACTGGGCAGGGTCAACAGACGGCGCGCCCTGACCACCGGAAATGTCACCGGGCGGCCCACCGACCTCGTCCCGGAACAGCGGGCGGTCTCCCTGCTCCTCGGCTTCCGAGGGGCGCGGTGCGCGATGCCGGGCAGTGGCGTTGTCGCTGCCCTCTCGTGCGCTCTTGCCGAACAACTTCGCAAACAACTTCACGGGCGATTCCCCTTGACCGAAACAGACCCGCCCGTGGGGCAGGACGAACCCTGATTGCACACACCGGTCGAGCCGGACACCCTCACAACGTCCGTATCCACCAGACAGTTTCCACCACGCACCACCCATTCGGTGCGCCGACCCCCCGCAAGCTCATGCCCTCGGAGAGCCACCTCCAAGCGCCCCCGGTTCACTGGGAGGACGACCGAGCGTAGTCAGGCTGCTCGGCGGGTCGCAAGGCATCCACGATGATCTTGTCCGAGCGCTCCACCGTGACAGTGGCCTGCTCCTTCTCCAAAGTCTGCACCACTCCGCCAGGGATGTTGAGCGCCGGTTCGAGGTCCTGAGGTTTCCCGATGACCTTGAAACGATACGGGGAGCTGATCTTGTTCCCGTCCACGGCCACTCCCCCGCTCACATCCGTCAGATAGGTGCCCGCGACGATCCGTACGCCATTGACCTGGATCGCCTCCGCGCCCGCCGCACGGAGCTCCTGGACAGCGTCGAGCAGCATGTCGGCCTCGACCGTCCCCTTCCCGTCGGCGATCGCCAGGGTGATGCCGGGGCCCTGCGCCGCCACGGTGCCCGCCAGAATGCCGAGTTGCTTCTCCTTCTCGACCGTCTGCTTGCGGGCCTCCTCGGCCTGGTCCGAGCTGTTCTCCAGCTCGGTGCGCTGATCCTCCAGCCCCTGCTTCTCCTCTTCCAGACGCTGTGTACGGTCATCGAGTTCATCCAGGATGCGTACGAGGTCCTCCTGGCGTGCGCCGCGCAGGGCGCCGTCGCTGTCGCTGTTGGACGCGACCTGGACGGCGAGGCCGAATCCGAGGCCGAACAGCAGCAGCGCGACGATGAGTTGCGCACGGGACACCCGCGGCGGCCACAGCCCCATCACCAGCCGCTGCCGGCCGGTGGGACCGGCCGGCGTGCTCCGCTCCTGCTCCGCCCGCTCGGCCCCGGGCTCCGACGCCTTCTGCGGAGCCGTCGCCCGCACCTCTTCGGGCAGTTCCTCGCGCAGCGGATGCTCCGGGGTTCCCCGTGTCTCGTCGTTGCCGCTCATCGGCCTCACGCCCGGAAGACGTGCCGACGGATCGCCGCGGCGTTGGAGAAGATGCGGATCCCCAGGACGACCACGACACCCGTGGACAACTGGGCGCCCACGCCCAACTTGTCACCCAGGAAGACGATCAGGGCGGCCACCACGACGTTCGACAGGAACGACACCACGAAGACCTTGTCGTCGAAGATGCCGTCGAGCATCGCCCGCAGACCTCCGAACACGGCGTCGAGCGCCGCGACCACGGCGATCGGAAGATAGGGCTCGACCATCGCCGGAACCTCGGGCCGCACCAACAAGCCGGCCACGACTCCCACGACGAGGCCCAGTACCGCGATCACGATGTACCTTTCTCTGTGCTCGGTTGCGCTGTTCGTACAATCACACTCGGTGCTGCGGGCAGCCGGACCTCGTCCTCGGCGGAGATACTGGTCCTGATCCCGAAGTTCTCGTGCAGAGCCTGCAGATACTGCCCGTCACCGCTGTTCTGGAACCTGGTGCGCAGCCGGTCCCCGTCCCCGACGGCCAACACCGTGTACGGCGGCACCAGCGGCTTGTTGTCGACCAGTATCGCGTCACCCGCGGCCCTGATCGCGGACAGGGCCGTCAGCCGCTGTCCGTTGATGGTGACGGCCTCGGCGCCGGACTCCCACAGCCCGTTGACGACACGCTGCATATCGCGGTCGCGTACGCGTCCGGTGTCGGAGAAGCCCGAGGTCTCACGCGCGTCCCCGTCACCGGCGTGGTCGGCTTCCTTCGCGTCGTCCACGACGAGTTTCACACCGGGACCGTGCACTTCGAGGGCTCCGGACAGGATCCCCACGAGCTCGCCCTGGTCACCGCCGTGTTTTTTCAACGCCTCACGCTGCCGGGCCCCGACATCGTCGCGGAGCTCGTCGATGGCGTCCTCGAGGTCTTCGGCCGACGACGTCTCGCTGTCGATGCGGTCGATGAGCTCCTCGCGCTCCTTGGCGACGACCGGAGCCGCTATCCGCGCCTGCGCCGCGCCCACGGTCACCAGCAGCGCCGCGAGCACCAGGCCGGCCGCGAGACCGAGCTTCGCCGACAGCTTCTTGGGCATCCCGCCCGTACCTTCGGCCTTGCGCCGGGCAGCGGCCTCGGCGTACCCCTCGTCAAGACTGTGGTCCATGACGTTGGTGAGCAGCGACATGGACGCGTCCGGGCGCGAGGGGCGCGTGGGGGTGCTCCGAACGGGGGGCTGCTGCGGCATGCCGCACATCGTCGCACGTCGCGACCTGTAGCTCCGAACGGCCCCACCGACGTGCCGGACAGGCCCCTTTCGGGGCACTGTCCGGCACGCGGGGTGTGCTGCTCAGCGACCGGCGCTGTCCACCACCGACGACCACTCGTCGAGCAGTGCCTGCGCCGAGGCGTCATCGGGCCCTTCGGCCCACAGGTGGGTGACCGCCTCCGCCGGATCGGGCAGGACCATCACCCAACGACCGTCGGTCTCCACGACACGAACACCGTCGGTCGTGTCGACGAACCGGTCACCGGCCGCTTCGACCACGCGCCGCATCACAAGGCCCTTGACCGCCCAGGGAGTCGCGAGATCGCGCTTGAGGACGTGCGCCCGCGGAATCCGCGCGTCGATCTGACTGAGCGTGAGCTGCGTCCGCGACACCAGACCGATGAGCCGTACGAAGGCAGCCGTGCCGTCGAACACACTGCTGAACTCAGGCACGATGAACCCACCGCGCCCGTCGCCTCCGAAGATCGTCGACTCCTCGCGCCCGACGCGCGTCAGATCGTCCGGAGACGTCGTCGTCCAGTCGACCTGCGTCCCGTGGTACGCCGCCACCTGCTCGGCGATCCTCGTGGTGGTCACCGGCAACGCCACACGCCCGCTGCGCCGTTCGGCAGCCACCAGGTCGAGCATGACGAGCAGCGCCCGGTCGTCCTCGATGATCCGGCCCTTCTCGTCGACGAGCGACAGCCGCTCGCCCACCGGGTCGAACCGCACGCCGAACGCGGCGCGTGCCGAAGCCACGATCTCGCCGAGCCGGACCATCCCGGACCGGCGGGTGTCCGCCGTCTCCGTGGGGCGCGACTCGTCGAGCCCCGGGTTGATGGTCAGCGCGTCGACCCCGAGCTTGCCCAGCAGGCTCGGCAGCACCAGTCCGGCACTGCCGTTGGACGCGTCCACGACGACCTTGAGCCCGGCGTCGGCGATCCCGGTCGTATCGACATTCCTGAGCAGGGAGCCGGTGTACGAGTCGAAGACGCTCGCCGGGAAGTGCAGGTCTCCGATCTCACCGGGGAACGCACGCCGGTACTCCTGCCGGGCGAACACCCGGTCGAGCTTGCGCTGACTCCCCTGGGACAGGTCCGCCCCGTTCCCGTCGAAGAACATGATGTCGACGGAGTCGGGAACGCCGGGCGTCGTACGGATCATGATGCCGCCGGCACTGCCCCGCGCGGTCTGCTGCCGCGCCACCGGCAGCGGTACGTTCTCCAGGTCCCGTACGTCCATGGCGCTGGCCTGCAGGGCGGAGATGACCGCCCTCTTGAGCGCGCGGGCACCTCGGGAGTGGTCACGGGCCGTCGTGACGGTGGACCCCTTCTTGAGGGTCGTCGCGTACGCTCCCGCCAGCCGCACGGCCAGCTCGGGCGTGATCTCGACGTTGAGGATCCCGGTCACGCCACGCGCACCGAAGAGATGGGCCTGGCCGCGGGACTCCCAGATGACCGACGTATTGACGAAGGCGCCGGCCTCGACGGTCTTGAACGGGTACACCCGTACGTTGCCCTGGACGATCGATTCCTCGCCGACGAGGCACTCGTCCCCGATGACGGCGCCGTCCTCGATACGCGCGGCCCGCATGATGTCGGTGTTCTTGCCGATGACACAGCCACGCAGATTGCTGTGCTGACCGATGTACACGTTGTCGTGCAGCACGGCCTTGTGCAGGAACGCGCCGGTCTTCACGACGACGTTGGAGCCCACCACGGTGTGCTCGCGGATCTCGACGTCGGCCTCGACCTTGGCGTAGTCCCCGATGTAGAGCGGCCCTCGCAGCACCGCGTCGGGGTGGACCTCGGCGCCCTCGGCGACCCAGACTCCGGGAGATATCTCGAAGCCGTCCAGCTCGACGTCGACCTTGCCTTCCAGGACGTCGGCCTGCGCCTTCACATAGCTCTCGTGTGTGCCGACGTCTTCCCAGTAGCCCTCGGCGACATAGCCGTAGATCGGCTTGCCCTCCTTCATCAGCTGAGGGAAGACATCGCCGGACCAGTCGACGGAGACATCGGCCTCGACGTAGTCGAAGACTTCGGGCTCCATGACATAGATGCCGGTGTTCACCGTGTCCGAGAAGACCTGACCCCAGGTCGGCTTCTCGAGAAAGCGCTCGACCTTACCCTCGTCGTCGACAATGGTGATGCCGAATTCAAGAGGGTTGGGAACGCGGGTCAAACAGACCGTTACCAGCCCACCCTTTTCCTTGTGGAAGTTGATGAGGTCGGTGAGGTCGAAGTCGGTCAGAGCATCGCCGGAGATCACGAGGAACGTATCGTCCTTGAGTGCCTCTTCGGCGTTCTTGACACTGCCGGCAGTACCGAGTGGCTTCTCCTCGTTGGCATAGGTGAGCTCCATACCGAGCTCTTCACCGTCACCGAAGTAGTTCTTGACCAGCGAGGCCAGGAACTGGACGGTGACGACGGTTTCGTTGAGCCCATGCCGCTTGAGCAGCCGTAGCACGTGCTCCATGATCGGGCGATTGGCCACAGGCAGGAGCGGCTTGGGCATGCTTGAGGTCATGGGGCGAAGGCGTGTGCCTTCGCCGCCGGCCATCACGACGGCCTTCATGTCGGAAGCGTCCTCCTTGAAGAGACGGTCAAGCCGACTTCACCCGTCAGATTGTCCCGCACATTCTCGTTGCGGGCCATCGGAGACCTCTACGGCCGCCCATTGGGCGAGCTCAGTCGGCCATGGTTGTCCGCACGAACAAGGCGGCGGACCTGAACCACATAGAGGATCCCTGCCCACCAATACAGAGTTGTACCCCATCCGGCGAACGCCCATCCGAAAATCGCAGCGAGTGACGCAAGCCATCCACTTCCGTCACTGAGCAGCAACAACGGGAAGGCGTACATCAAGTTGAACGTTGCGGCCTTCCCGAGGAAGTTCACCTGCGGCGGCGGATAGCCGTGCCGCCTGAGGATGCCCACCATCACGAGCAGGACGAGCTCCCGCGCCAGCAGCACACTGGTCAGCCACAGCGGCAGGATCTCGCGCCAGGTGAGCCCCAGCAGGGTCGAGAGGATGTACAGGCGGTCGGCCGCGGGGTCCAGCAGCCGGCCGAGGCCGCTGATCTGGTTCCAGCGCCGGGCGAGCTTGCCGTCCAGATAGTCGCTGATACCGCTCAGCATGAGCACCAGAAGCGCCCAGCCGTCGCTGTTGGGCCCACCGAACTCCGGCCTGAGGATCAGCCACAGAAAGAGCGGTACGCCCGCGAGGCGCGCCATGCTGAGGATGTTCGGGATGGTGAGGACCCGGTCTGTCTGGACGCGGGTCTCTTGGACCTCCACCCGGGGGCCTCCTGTGGGAACGAGCCAACGTTGCCCCCTGACCTTACCCTCAGGCATCCGCCCGCAGCGCGGAGGGGTTCCGGGCAGCCCTGTTCCGGAAAATAAAAAAGCTCCGGTTCCTGGACTATTAGTCCAGGAACCGGAGCTGTAAAAGAAGTTCGGCGGCGTCCTACTCTCCCACAGGGTCCCCCCTGCAGTACCATCGGCGCTGTAAGGCTTAGCTTCCGGGTTCGGAATGTAACCGGGCGTTTCCCTCACGCTATGACCACCGAAACACGATGAAACTCTGATTCAAACAGCCGCACCACACCCCCCTGTGGCCAGACAAAAAGGGGTGCGGGGTTGTTCGTGGTTTCAGAACCAACACAGTGGACGCGAGCAACTGAGGACAAGCCCTCGGC
>NZ_BMVY01000048.1 GCF_014650955.1 Streptomyces tauricus | reverse complement strand
CGGCCCGCGCGGCACAGCGCACGGCGTGGGGCTCCACGGCGGCGCCGGCCGTGGCGTGCCGTCCGTGGGGAGCGCGCCCGGGGACGAGTCGTGCGACCGGACCGGCGCGGGCGGTCTGGCGTCCGAGGCGGCGGTTCCGGGCGGTGGCTCGGCCCGGCGCACCGGCCTCACCGGTGTCCCGCTCGACGGCCCGCCGCCGACCGGCGCGACCGCCGACGGGATCGAACCGCTCGGCTTTCCGGCCGTGGCGGTGGCGGCCGGACAGGCGCTGCTCGTGGCCGCCCTCGCGGCCGGGCTCGCCGCGCGCGACGAGCCCGTCGTCCTCGTGCTGGACGACTTCCAGCCGGAGAGCGGCTCCCCGGTCGCCGAGGGCATGGTCCGCCTGCTCCGGCACGCGACCCCCGCGCTACGGCTGGTCGTGGTCTCGCGCAGGGACCCACCGCTGCACCTCCACCGGTACCGGCTGGCAGGCGACCTCACCGAACTGCGTACCGGGGACCTCGCCTTCGACGACCGCGAGACCGCGGCGCTGCTGGCACAGCACGGTGTCGAGGTGCCCCGGGCCGTCGTGAAGACCCTGCGCGAGCGGGCGGACGGCTGGGCGGCGGGCCTGCGGCTGGCCGCCATGTCCATGCAGGGGCACCCCCATCCGGAACGGTTCGTGGCCCGGTTCGCGGGCGAGGACGAGGCGATCGTCAGCTACCTCGTCGAGGAGGTCCTGGACGGCCAGCCCCCGGCGATGAGAAGGCTCCTGCTGACGACCAGCGTGCTGGACCCTCTCAACGCCGAGCTGGCCACCCAGGTCGCGGGGCAGGAGGCCGGCCGGCACTTCGCGGCGCTCGTCGCGCAGAGCTCCTTCCTCCAGCACATCGGTCACGGGTGGTACCGCTGCCACCGGATGTTCGGCGACGTGCTGCGGGTGCGGCTGCGCCACGAGGCCCCGGACCTCGTGCCCGATCTGCACGGGCGGGCGGCCGAGTGGCTGGGCGAGCACGGGCTCCTCGCCGAGGCCGTACGCCACGCCCTGGCCGCCGACGACCGCTGCTACGCCGACCGTCTCGTCGTGCATCAGCTGGCGATCGGACAGGTTCTCGCCCTGACGAGCACCCGGCTGCCCGGCGAACTGCTGACACGGACACCGCCCGCCGGCCCCACGGCGGCCTCCGGACCGGCCCTCGAACCGGAGTCCGCGCTCGTCACCTCGGCGGCCGCGATCGCCCGGGGCGACGGACCGGCCTGCACACAGGCCCTGGCCCTCGCCGACCGGCTGATCGAGGAGCTGCCCGGGGGCGGCACCGACCGGATCGCCCGGTGCCGGCTGGCGCACTCCGTGATCCGTATGACGAGGGACCGGCCCCGGCACCTCTCGGCGGCCAGGGCAGCCGCGGCGGACGCCGAGCGGCTGTTCACGCGGCTGCCGCGCGGCCTGCTGGAGGACCGGCCCGAACTGGTCGCGCTGACCCTGTCGGTCCGTGGCCGCGCCGAGCTGCGGGACGGCGACCTCAAGGCGGCCGAGGCGTCCCTCACCGCGGCCCTCAAGGCCGCGTGCGCCGCCGAGAACGGCGTCCTACGGCGGGACTGCCTCTCCGAACTGGCGCTGCTGGAGGTGCTGCGCGGACGGTTCCGGGCCGCGGACCAGTTCGCCGGGCACGCCCGGCACCCCGCGCTCCAGGCCACCTCGCAGCCGGACCCCTCCCTGGCCGCGCTGCACGTCGTACGCGCCTGGATCGGTCTGGCACGCTTCGACGTGCCGCGGGCACGGAGCGAACTCTCCCGGTCCCGAGCCGCCCTGCGCCAGGTGCCCGACCCCTTCGTCACGGGTGTCGGCTCCCTGGTCGCCAAACTCGTGGTCGTGGTGGAGAGCGGCACCGCGCGTCCCGAGGCCCTGGACACGATCCCCGACATCGCGGCGGACGGCTGGCTGGCCGAGGGGCTGCGGCAGTCGGTGCGGCACGCGTGCGCCGCGTCGCTCGGCGAGGCACGCGCCCGCCGGCTCCCGGCACGGGCGGTGCCCGGCCCGCGCGGCGCTCCGGAGCCCGGGCCGCGGGACGACCGGGCCCCGGTTGAGTCGCTCAGCGCGCGCGAACGCGATGTGCTGCGTCATCTGGCGCAGATGATGACGACGGAGGAGATCGCTGACGAGTTGTACGTGTCGGTCAACACGGTGAAGACGCACCTCAAGAGCGTCTACCGCAAGCTCGCCGTGACCCGGCGGTCGGCCGCGGTACGGCGGGCCCGTGAACTCGAACTCCTGTGACGCGCACGGCCGCGCACAGCCACGCACGGCCGCGGAGGGCCGCGGAGGGCCGCGGAGGGCTCTGAGCCTTCGAGGGGTCGCCTCAGCTCCGGGGAATCCGCTTCGGAGAGCCCGCTTCAGAGAAGACCCAGGTGCCTCGCGCGGGCGACGGCGCCCGTACGCGACGACACCCTGAGCTTGCGGTAGACGGCCCGCACATGACTCTTCACCGTGTTGTGCGAGATGTAGAGTTCCGAGCCGATCTGCCGCAGGGGCACGTCCTCCTGGAGCCTGACGAGCACCGCGTGCTCGCGTTCCGTCAGCAGGGCGGCCGGCGCCGCGAGGTCCCGGCGGCCGGCGTCGCCGGGAGGCACGGCGGCCAACGCGGCCGACGCCTCGTCCAGCAGCATGTGCGTACTACCCGGGTCGTCCGACTCGGCGGCGATGTCCATGAGCGCGTCGGCGACCCACACCAGACAGGCCGCCACCACGGTGTCCGCGTCCTCGGCGGCCCGGTCCAGAGCCCGCAACTGCCCCTGCAACACGGACACCCGCTCGAATTCCGGCCCGTCGGAGTGCGCTTGCCTTCCTGTCCGTTCGGCGTTCAGCACGGTAGGCATGTGACTCACCTCCTCGACAGAGAGCGGAGGGCGGTACACAGCAACCGTGCGAGCTGAATCTTGGAACGGATAGAGGACTTAGGGCCATTTCACCCCGATGTCGGACGCCGTCTACGGCGGGTTGGGGAACGCCGGGTCCGTACCGGGGCCGCGCCCCTCGGGCAATCGGCGCACTTCCACCAGTTCCAGTCCGAGGGCCTGGATGCGGTCCAGGATCCCGTACAACGCCGCCTGGTCGAGCCTGGCGCCGTGCAGGACGGTCTCCGGCGGACTGACCGTGACCGTCAACTCGGCGAAGGCGGACCGGAATGCCTGCGAGACCCGGCCCTTGATGCGGATCTCGAAGTCGCCGCCCACAGGCCGCGCCTCGTCCCGCTCGGGTCCAGGGCGTTCCTCCGCCGTTCCCATGGCGCGTCACCTCCGCTGCCGGGGCCGGGTCACGTCACCATTCTCACCGGCCGTGCGGAGGGCGCATCACACAGCGGGGGTGACGGCGACGGCCGGTCCGGTCCGCGCACGGCTACGACACTCATCCACAGCGGGTGAAGCTCCCTCCCCTGAAGCAGCGGGATGCTCCTCCTCCCGAGAAGGAGGTACCCGACATGGCCGAGCAGACTTCGACAGGGCGGACCCGGCAGGGCGCGCCCCCGCAGGAACCCCGGGTCAAACCGCTGATGGTCGGCGGGGTCGTCTTCGCCGTCTGCATGATGGCCATCGTGGGCGCATACCAGGTGTTCGTCGGCATGGGCGCGTTGATGGAGGACAACTTCTACACCCGGTCGAACACCTACCCGTACGACCTCGACATCAATGTGTGGGGCTGGG
The DNA here is from genome assembly GCF_014650955.1 of Streptomyces tauricus. GTDB lineage: Bacteria > Actinomycetota > Actinomycetes > Streptomycetales > Streptomycetaceae > Streptomyces > Streptomyces tauricus. The sequence continues at coordinate 44,632 of NZ_BMVY01000048.1, read as the reverse complement.
TCCACCTGATCTCCGGGATCGTCATCGTGGCCGCCGCCTTCACTGTGTTCAAGGGCAAGACGTGGGCGCGTGTCGTCGGGATCACGGTCGCCGCGCTGAGCGCGCTGGAGAACTTCTTCTTCACGCCGTACTACCCGATCTGGTCGATCCTGATCATCGCGTTCGACGTGCTGGTGATCTGGTCCCTGGCCTCCTACGGCCACGCACAGGCCCACAAGGTGTACGGGGCGCCGCGGTAGTCCCGGTTCGTGTGCCCGGGGTCCGCTCACCGTGTGCGGTGGCGGGCCGTCGGCAGGGCCAGCCGGGCGACCCGGAGCCAGTCGAGCCGCGGCAGCGGCCGGCGCATACCCGGACGTTCGCGCGGCACCAGCACGCGCAGCGCACCCGGCAGCGCCTCGCAGCGCACGGGAACACTGAGGTTCAGCGCCTCGCCGTCGACGCCGACCGGGATCCGCTCCTGGTCGGCGTCGACGACCACCTCCCGCGCCGTGACCCGGGTCAGACCGGTGGCACGGCGTCCGCGCAGGAGTCCGGCGGCCTGGGCCGCGCTGGCCACGTCGACCCCGACGACCCCCAACTCGCCGCCGTCCAGGCGGGCCCGGCGGCCGAGACCGGCGATGTCGCCCGTGCCGTAGGGGTTGTTGCTCACCAGCAGCGCCTGCGGTGCCTCGAAGTCCACCTCGCCCGCCCGGGCGGCGAGACGCGCACCGCGATGGCCCACGAGCAGGTCGGGAAGGAGTTCCAGGGTCGTACGGGTCTTGCCGTCGCGGTAGGCCGGGCTCTGCACCACCTCGGCGTACGCCCCGAAGGACACGTTGTTGACGAAGGGGTGGTCGGCCGCGCGGCCCAGGTCGACGCGGAGCAGCACCCCGTCGGTCAGGGCGTCGAGCGCCTTCGCCGGATCCTCGCGGTCCAGCCCGAGGTCGAGGGCGAAGTGGTTGCGGGTGCCGGCCGGCACCACCAGGAAGGGGAGGTCGAGCGAGGCGGCGACGTCGGCCACCAGTGCCTGGGTGCCGTCCCCGCCCGCGACGCCGAGCAGATCGGCGCCCTCGGTCGCGGCCTTGCGCGCCAGTTCGGCCACGTCGGTCTCGCCCGGTCCTTCCAGGAGGAGGACCTGCGCGCCCAGTGCCTCGGCCTTCTCCCGCAGCCCGAACCGCTCCACCTTGCCGCCGCCCGAGCGCGGATTCATGATCAGCACGGGGTGCCGTACCCGCGGGGCGGGATGTTCCGGCGTCCGGCCCTGCCCGTCGGGTCCGGCGAGGGCTCTGCGGCCCGCGCCGACCGCGACCATGAACAGCGCGCCGGCCACGGCGACGACCCAGGCCAGGTGTGCCCGGGTGTACGCGACGACGATCCACACGGGTGCGGCGACGGCCAGCGCGGCGGCGAGCAGACGCCACACGCTCCGCCGGGTGAGCACCCACCAGAGTGCCGCCGCCGTGACCGCCAGACCGGCGAGTCCCACCGCCAGCAGGGCGAAGGTCCGCAGTCCCGCGAACACGCCCAGCACCAGTACCGCCGCCGCGGCCGCCGCCAGCGCGCCGCGCGCCGACCACCGCTGTCCCCGCGTAGTGGGTTCCATGACGTGATGATCGTTCGTGGTCCCCCGGGGCGCCTCACCCCTGGCAGGGGATCCCGGCCGGGTTCCGTCCCTGCCCGGCCCCGGCAGGCCGAGCCAGGGCCTGAGGAGGTCGTCGTGGGCGAGTACGAAGCCGATGGCGATCCCGCCCGCGACGATCGCGAAGAAGAAGATGAGCCACGACAGCACGGTGAAGACTGAGCCGAGCGGCCCGTACCGTTCGACGCTCAGCTCCAGGGAACGCGGCAGCCAGAGCCCGGACACGGCGGAGTACAGGACGACCCCGATGCCGGTGAGCAGGGCGCCCGGCAGCAGCGGCAGCCACGCCACCCTCCCGGCGAGCAGCAGGTGCTGCGTCCACCACCACATGAGGACCGCGGAGACGACCTGCAGCGGGAACCCCAGGGCGGCCCCCGCGCCGAACCCGTCGCGCACGGTGCCCTGGGACACCAGCACGGTGACCCAGACGAGGAGCCATACGCCCCAGCGCCACACCACGGTCCGCAGTCCGGAGCGCGGCAGGTGCCAGGAGCGTTCGCACAGCCTCTGCAGCGCCCGGCTGAAGGCGGTCGCGGACAGGAGCGCCACCAGCACCCCGATCGCGCCCCAGGTCTCCAGGGACTCGGCGGCGCCGGTGTAGACCGCGTCGACCTGGGTCAGGACCGGCCCGTCGGTGCCCAGCTGGTCGCGCAGCGTCACCACCAGTTCCCGGCGGACCGCGGGCGGGGTGAAGGACGCGATGGCGAAGAGCAGCGGCAGCGCGGCCAGGAAGGCCTGTGCGGCGAGCCGGGTCGCCATGTCCAGGATGCTCACGCTCACGAGCTGCCGGCCGACGGGGCCCCCGATGCGGCCCGTCAACGTCCGGGCGAGCCCAGTGAAGACCATGACCGTGCCCTCCTGGCCCGCGGAAACCTGTCGGCACGTCACCCTCTCCCCCGCCGGGCCGCCGCGCCTCGCCCGGGGCGGGTGACACTGACCCGCAGGGCCCGGCCGGTGGTCCATCGCCTACCGTCGCCTACCGTGCCGGTGTACCGACGACGAGGAGACAGTGATGACGCACGAGGCGCTGGTCATGGGGATCGGCGGCAAGGATCCGCGGGTGGACCCGGAGGCGTTCGTGGCGCCCACGTCCGTGGTCATCGGGGACGTCACCCTGCGGCCGGGCGCGAGCGTCTGGTACGGCGCGGTGCTGCGTGCGGACTGCGGTCCGATCGTGATCGGCGCCGACAGCAACGTCCAGGACAACTGCACGCTCCATGTCGACCCGGGGTTTCCGATCAGCATCGGGGAGCGGGTGTCCATCGGGCACAACGCCGTGGTGCACGGGGCTGTCGTCGAGGACGACTGTCTGGTGGGGATGGGGGCGACGATCCTCAACGGGGCGGTGATCGGGGCGGGGTCGCTCGTCGCCGCGCAGGCGTTGGTGCCGCAGGGTCTGCGGGTGCCGCCCGGGTCACTGGTCGCCGGTGTTCCCGCCAAGGTGAAGCGGGAGCTGAGCGCCGAGGAGCGGGAGGGGGTTTCGCTCAACGGGGTCTTCTACGTCGAACTGGCGAAGGCCCATCGGGCGGCCCACGAGGGGTAGCCCCTCAAGGGGCGCGGGGAACTGCGCGGCCCGCGCCCACCGACCCGCAGGCGACAGCGAAGCCTCGGAGGCCGCACGTCGGGTGCGGGCCGTTGTCGCTGGCCGCGCCGTTCCCCGCGCCCCTGAAAAGCGGGAGTCGCACGGCAGGTGCGGGCCCGTCGGCGCTGACCGCGCCGTTCCCCGCGCCCCTGAAAAGCGGGAGTCGCACGGCGGGCGCGGGTCCGTCGGCGCTGACCGCGCCGTTCCCCGCGTCCCTGCGGGGCGGGGCTGCGCCCGCCCCAGGGGGCTCAGTCCGTTGCCGGGACCGGCTCCGGCGTAGCGGCCTTGGCTTCGGGGGCCGTTGTCATCTTCTGGGCCTTGCGCTTCATGATCAGCATTGAGGCGACGCCGATGACGACGGCGAGGACCAGGCCCAGCCAGGAGAAGCGTTTGAGCCAGGATTCCGCGACCACGCCGACGTAGTAGATGACCGCCGTGGTGCCGCCCGCCCAGACGATTCCGCCGAGGACGTTGGCGATCAGGAACTTCCAGTACGGCATGCGCAGCACACCCGCGAGCGGGCCCGCGAAGATCCGCAGCAGGGCGATGAAGCGGCCGAAGAAGACGGCCCACATGCCCCACTTCTCGAAGGACCGCTCGGCGGTGGCGATATGGCCCTCACCGAAGTGCTTGGGGAATTTCGCGCCGAGCCAGGCCAGCAGCGGGCGCCCGCCCTTGCGGCCGATGGCGTAGCCGATGGAGTCCCCGATGATCGCGCTGGCGGTCGCGCAGGCGCCGAGGATGACGGGGTTGATGTCACCGTGCTGGGAGGCGAGCAGCGCCGAGGAGACGAGGATGATCTCGCCCGGCAGCGGGATACCCAGACTCTCCAGGCCGATGACCAGACCGACCAGCGCGTAGATGCTGACCGCGGGCACGGTCTCTAGCCATTCCTGGACGTGCAACGCCGGTTCCTTCCCATCACCGCGGTCCGGGCCGGGCCCGGCGTGCGCTCTCTCGCGCGCACGCCGGGAAGCCTACCGGTTCACGCTCCTTGCCCGACGGCCCGTGGGGCTCTCAGACGGCCACCGTCGTACGGAGCCGCAGGTCGCGCGACGAGGCCCCGATCCACACGGTCCGCCGCCCGGTGCCGAGCACCCAGCCGGGCCGGCGCGGGTCCCACGAGGACAGCGTGCGCGCGTCGACGCGCACGGTGATCCTGCGTGACTCCCCCGCCTTGAGGGCGAGCCGCCGGTAGCCGCTCAGCACACGGACGGCCCGTTCGAGACGGAGGTCCGGGGAGGGGCCCACGTAGACCTGCGGGATGTCGACGCCGGCCCGCCGGCCCGTGTTCCGGACGGTGAAGGCGACGTCCAGCCCGTCCCCGGTCCGTTCGACGGCCAGGTCGTCGTAGGCGAAGGAGGTGTACGAGAGTCCGTGCCCGAACGGGAACAGCGGCCGTACGTTCTTGGCGTCGTACCAGCGGTAACCGGCGTGGATGCCCTCGGAGTACTCCTCGACGCCGCTCACGCCCGGGTAGCGGCGTGGTTCGCCGGCGACCGGGTGGCTGTCGTCGTCGGCCGGGAAGGACTGGGTGAGGCGTCCGCCGGGGTCGCAGTCGCCGAACAGGACGGCCGCGGTGGCCGCCGCGCCCTCCTGGCCCGGGTAGTACATCTGCAGCACGGCGGCGGTGCGCTCCAGCCACGGCATCGCGGTCGACGAGGAGGTGTTGAGGACGACGGTGGTGCGCGGGTTCGCCGCGGTCACCGCCTCGATCAGGTGCGGCTGGTGGCCGGGGAGCGCGAGGGTCGTGCGGTCCTGGTTCTCGGTGGCGTCCTCGTAGGCGAAGAGGATCACGCTGTGCGCGGCGGACGCGGCCCGCACGGCCTCGGCCACGTCCTGGGCGCGGGTCGCGCCGGTGACGCGCCGCAGCCGGAACGTCTGCCCCGTGTCGCCGCCCTTCGCGGTGATCTCGATCCGGTGCCCGCCGGGGCTGAGGTGGAGTGTCTTGCGCCGTACCGCAAGGCCGTCGGGGGCGGCCGACACCAGTCCGCCGGCGAACTGCTCGGCGAGCCCGGCCACCACGGGGAAGAGTTCCGTTCCGTCGAGGAGCACCTTGGGCCGCGTACCGGAGTAGTGGATGACGAAGGTCCACTCGTCGGCGTCGTCGACGGTGAGGGTGCCGTCGTACGTCCAGGTCTTCCCGGCGGCGACCCGCTGGGCCTCGGGGGCGATACCCGCCGAGAGGGCGTTCTTCGGCAGGGGTCTGCCGTACAGGTCCTCGCCGAGCGCGTACGAGATCCGGGCGCCCCGGCCCGCGCGGGACCTGATGGCGTCGAGCGGGCTGTCGGCGTGGTCGGGGATCACGTGGGCGCTGCCGCCGCCGCTGACGAAGGGCAGGGAGCCGGTGGGGCCGACGACGGCGATGCTGCGGGCGGCCTCGCCGGTGAGGGGCAGGGCGGCGTTCTTGTTGTGCAGGAGGGTGGCGCCCGCCTTGGCGACCTCCAGGGCGACGGCGGCGCCCGCCGCCGGGTCCCGGCGCGGGCGGGGCGGGGCGCTGCCGTCGAGCAGGCCGAAGTCGTCCATCGCGGTGAGGACGCGGCGTACGGACCGGTCGACGTACTCCTCGGAGACGCCGCCGTCCTGGACCGCCTTCTTGAGGGCGGCCCCGAAGTACCTGCTGTTCGGCATCTCCATGTCAAGGCCCGCGGTGAGCGAGGCGACGGTGCTGTGGGCGGCGTACCAGTCGGTCATCACCCAGCCCTCGAAGCCCCAGCGGTCGCGCAGGATGTCGGTGAGGAGTTCCTTGTTCTCGCAGGCGTAGACGCCGTTGACCTTGTTGTAGGCGCCCATGGCGGCGCGGGCTCCCGCGCCGACGGCGGCCTCGAAGCCGCGCAGTTCGACCTCGTTGAGGGTCTGTTCGTCGACCCGGACGTCGACGGTCTCGCGGTCCTTCTCCTGGTTGTTCATCGCGTAGTGCTTGACGGTCGCGATGAGTCCCGCGCCCTGGATGCCCTTGATCTCCTCGGCGACGAGGTCGGCGGAGAGCAGCGGATCCTCGCTGAAGGTCTCGAAGTTGCGGCCCGCGTACGGGGTGCGGACGAGGTTGACCATCGGGGAGAGCAGCACGTCCTGGCCGAGCGCGCGGCCCTCGTGGCCGATGACCCGGCCGTAGCGGCGGGCCAGTTCGGGGTCGAAGGCGGAGGCGAGCAGGACGGGCGCGGGCAGGGCGGTGGCGCGCTGTTTGACGCGGACTCCGGCGGGGCCGTCGGCGAGGCGCAGGGGCGGGATGCCGAGCCGTGCCACGCCGGGTACGTAACCGGCCTGGCCCAGGGACTTCGGGTCGGTGGCGCCGTGCAGCAGGGAGATCTTCTCGTCCAGGGTGAGCTGGGCGAGCAGTCCCTCGACGCGGGGGCCCGCGGCCGGCTCCCGTGCGGCGGCCCGGGCGGAGGCGGCGGTGCCGGTGGTCACGGCGAGGGCCACGGCGGTCGCGCCGCCCAGCAAACGCAGGACGGACCGCCGGGACACGGAGCGCGGGGGGACAGGGTCGGACATGAGGCGTCACTCCTCGTTGGGTGCGGGCACGAGGAGGTGAACCGCGGGGCGCGCGGGCGGCCGTCCTGGTTCGCCCTCCGGACGCACTATGCGACAAAAAGGACTTGAGGGGCCGTTAGGCGCCACTGGGGCGGCGGAAAATATGACTCAGAACGAAGGGCCCGCCAGGGACTGTTCGGTCCAGATGATCTTGCCGTCCTGGGTGTAGCGGGTCCCCCAGCGCTGGGTGCACTGGGAGACCAGGAAGAGACCGCGGCCCCCCTCGTCGGTCGTCTTCGGATGGCGCAGGTGCGGGGCCGTGGGGCTGGCGTCCCACACCTCGCAGACCAGGGTCCTCGACATGATCAGGCGCAGCCTGATCGGGCCGTCGGCGTGCCGGATCGCGTTGGTGAAGAGCTCGCTGACGACGAGTTCGGTGGTGAAGGTCAGCTCGTCGAGGCCCCATTCGCACAACTGGCGCGAGGTGCGCTTGCGGACCTCGGCGACCGAGGAGCGGTCGGCGGGCAGCTCCCAGGACACCACCCGGTCCGCCGGCAGCCGACGGGCGCGGGCCATCAGCAGGACGACGTCGTCCGGCGGACGCGCGGGGACGAGGGCGTCGACCACGTCCCGGCAGTGGTCGTCCAGGCCGGGGGCCCGCCGTTCGAGCACCTGGCGCAGCCGTTCCCGGTCGGCGGCGGCGTCCCGCCGGTCCGCGGGGCCCTCGGCGGCGAGCAGGCCGTTGGTGCCCAGGGCGAGCACGCTGCCTTCCGCGAGCCACAGCTCGACCGACTCGAAGGGCGGTCCGCCGACGCCGAGCTGGGGCCCCGGCGGCAGTGCGGGGAAGTCCACCGTGCCGTCCGGGGTGACGACGGCGGGCAGACCGTGGCCCGCGGCGGCCATCGACAGCCGGCCGCCGACCGGGTCGTACACGGCGTAGAGGCAGCTGGCGCCCCGCGCGCGGACGCCGTCGGCGCGGGGCACCGTCCCGGGTTCGTCCTCCTGTCCGGCCCGGTCGACCAGGTCGTCGAGGTGGGCCAGCACCTCCTCGGGCGGCAGGTCCAGGTCGGCGAGGGTCTGTACGGCGGCGCGCAGCCGGCCCATGGCGGCGGCGGCCTCGATGCCGTGCCCGACGACGTCACCGACCACGAGGGCGACCCTGGCGCCGGACAGCGGGATGACGTCGAACCAGTCCCCGCCGAGGCCCGTCAGCTCGTCGGCGGGCCGGTAGCGGGCGGCGACCTCCATCGCGTCCTGTTCGGGCAGCCGGTGCGGGAGCAGATGACGTTGCAGGACCAGTGCCGCGTCGCGTTCGCGGGTGTAGCGGCGGGCGTTGTCGAGGCAGAGGGCGGCGCGGGCCACGAACTCCTCGGCGAGGCCCAGGTCGTCGTGGTCGAAGGGCTCCTCGCGGCGGCTCCGGAAGAACGTGGTGATGCCGAGCGTGGTGCCGCGGGCCCGGATGGGCACGATCATCGCGGTGTGCGGTACCGGGCCGGGGAGGGCGGTGCCCTCACCCTGGGGCGGGTCGGCGGTCCATGTCCCGGCCCGTGGGTCGAGGCGCGTCTCGATCCAGGACCTGCCGCCGGTCAGGGCGGTGACCGGGGGTGCGTCGGCGCGGTACCGGGCCACCTGGCCGATCTCCACGGAGTCCTCGGGGATCCCGGCGTCGACCGACCGGTGGCCGGCCCTGCGCAGTGGCACGGCGTCCGGCCCGCCCAGGGGCCGGCCGGTGGGTCCTGGCGCCGGTTCACCGCCTTCGAGGACGGTCTCCAGCAGGTCCACGGTGACGAGGTCGGCGAGTCCCGGTACCGCGATGTCGGCCAGTTCCTGGGCGGTGCGAGTGACGTCCAGGGTGCGGCCGATGCTCTTGCCCGCCCGGTCCAGGAGGGTGAGGCGTTCGCGGGCCCGGTAGCGCTCGGTGACGTCGACGACGGTGTAGTACACGCCGAGCGGGGTGCCCTGGTCGTCGTCGAGCCGGGTGAAGGACATGGCGTGGGCGGTCTGCCGGTGCGGTGCCGAGCGGACAGTGCCGACGTGTTCGTAGCCCGCCACGGTCTCGCCGGTCTCCATCACCTGGCGCATCACCGCTTCCAGGGCGGCGGCGTCGAGGCCGGGCTGTATGTCGCCGAGCCGTTTGCCGATGCGCTCGCGTCCGGGCCCGCCGCCGAACTGTTCCAGGGCGGCGTTCGACCAGACGAACCGCAGGTCGGTGTCGACGACGGCGATGCCGATCGGCGAGAGGGCGGCCATCCGTTCCAGTACCCCGCGGCTCATGCCCCAGCCCGGGGTGCCCGCGGTGTCGGCGGCCAGGGCCACCCAGCGGGGCGGGCCGTCCGCGACCTCCGTGGCGGCCAGCACCCGCACGGTGGCGACGACCGGGTGGCCGTCACGGTGGCGTACCGCGAGAAGCCCGGTCCAGTGGCCGTCCCGCACGCAGCGGCGGGCCAGGTCGGGCAGGCGCGCGGCGTCCTCGGGCATCAGCAGGTCCGCCACGGAACGGCCCACGGCCTCGGCACCGCGGTGGCCGAACAGCCGTTCGGCGTCCGATGTCCAGCCGGACACCGCCGCGTGGGCGTCCAGCAGCACCACCGCGGCGTCCGGCACGTCGAACCGACGCGCCGCCACGCCGCTCTCCTCGCTCGTCGACACCCTGACCCTCTCCGTCGCTGGGAGTGGTCTTCCCGTGCGCCGCGTCCCGTGCACGTGCACCGCACGGGCCCAACGTACCGCCGCGGAGGGCCGGTGAGCCCGGCAAACGCACCCGATCAGGGACGGACGAGCAACTGGAAGTCGAAGGTGTAGCGGGCCGCCCGGTAGACATGGGTCCCGTACTCCACGGCCCGCCCGGTGTCGTCGTAGGCCGTGCGTCGCATGGTGAGCAGCGCCGCTCCCGCGGGCTCGTCGAGCAGGACGCCCTCCGCCGCGGTGGCGCTGCGGGCGCCGACGGTCTGGTGGGCGCTGTGCAGGGTGATGCCGGCGGCCTTCATCAGCCGGTACAGGCCGGTCGCCTCAAGTCTCCCGGTGTCCAGGTCGAGGAGCGTGGCGGGCAGGTGGTTGCGCAGGTGCGCCACGGGTTCGCCGTGGGTGGTGCGCAGCCGTTCGAGCACGATGACGTCCCGGCCCTCGGGGATGCCGAGGGCCGCGGCGACCTCCGCGGAGGCCGACTCGATGTCGTTGCGCAGCACCCGGGTGGCGGGGCTCTGCCCGGCGGCGGCGAGGTCGTCGTACAGGCTGCTCAGTTCCAGCGAGCGCCGGACCTGGCTGTGCACCACCTGGGTGCCAATGCCCCTGCGGCGTACCAGCAGGCCCTTCTCCACCAGGGACTGGATGGCCTGGCGGACGGTGGGCCGCGACAGGCCGAGCCGCGCGGCGATGTCCACCTCGTTGCCCAGCAGGTTGCCCGGGGCGAGCGCCCCGTGCTCGATCGCCGACTCCAGCTGCTGGGCGAGCTGGTAGTAGAGCGGGATCGGGCTGCCCCGGTCCAGGGCGACCTCCAGCCGGTCGAAGGCCCCGGCGGTGGCCGGACGTGTGGTTCCGGTCCCTGCCACTCGTGCCCCTTCCTTCGGATGTACGGACGTACGTGCGCGGGTGGCTCCGCCGACGCGTCAGGAGTTGCTGGGGAAGCCGAGGTTGATGCCACCACCGTCGGCCGGGTCGGGCCAGCGGGTGGTGATGACCTTGCCCTGGGTGTAGAAGGCGACGCCGTCGTTGCCGTAGACGTGGTGGCCGCCGAAGAGGGAGTCCTTCCAGCCGCCGAAGGAGTGGTAGCCGACGGGGACGGGGATCGGCACGTTCACGCCGACCATGCCGGCCTGGACCTCCAGCTGGAAGCGGCGGGCGGCGCCGCCGTCGCGGGTGAAAATCGCGGTGCCGTTGCCCCAGCGGGAGGCGTTGATCAGCGCGATGCCCTCGTCGTACGTCTCGGCGCGGACGACGCACAGCACCGGGCCGAAGATCTCGTCCCGGTAGGCGTCGGCGGTGACCGGGACCTTGTCGAGGAGCGAGACGCCGAGGAAGAAGCCGTCCTCGTGGCCGGGCACGGTGAAGCCGGTGCCGTCGACGACGACCTCGGCGCCCTGGGCGGCGGCGCCCGCGACGTACGAGGCGACCTTGTCGCGGTGCTCGCGGGTGATGAGCGGGCCCATCTCGGAGGCCGGGTCGCTGCCGGGGCCGATCTTCAGGCCCTTGGCGCGCTCGGCGATCTTCTCGACCAGTTCGTCGCCGGTGCCGCCGACCGCGACGACGACCGAGACGGCCATGCAGCGCTCGCCTGCCGAGCCGTACGCGGCGCTGATGGCCTGGTCGGCGGCGAAGTCCAGGTCGGCGTCGGGCAGGACGAGCATGTGGTTCTTGGCGCCGCCGAGGGCCTGGACGCGCTTGCCGTGCTCGATGCCCTTGATCTGGATGTACTTGGCGATGGGCGTGGAGCCGACGAAGGAGACGGCCGTGATGTCCGGGTGCTCCAGGAGCCGGTCGACGGCCGCCTTGTCGCCGTGGACGACGTTGAGCACGCCGTCGGGAAGTCCGGCCTCGGAGGCCAGCTCGGCCAGCCGGTAGGAGGCGGAGGGGTCCTTCTCGCTCGGCTTGAGCACGAACGTGTTGCCGCACGCGATGGCGAGGGGGAACATCCACATCGGCACCATGGCCGGGAAGTTGAACGGTGTGATGCCCGCGACGACACCGAGCGGCTGGCGGATCGCGGCCACGTCGACCCGGGTGGAGACCTGGGTCGACAGCTCGCCCTTCAGCAACTGCGGGACGGAACAGGCGAGTTCGACGATCTCCATGCCCCGGGCGACCTCGCCGAGCGCGTCGGAGTGCACCTTGCCGTGCTCGGCGGTGATCAGCTCGGCGATCTCGTCGCGGTGCGCGTCGAGCAGTTCGCGGTACTTGAAGAGGACCGAGGTGCGCTTGGCGAGGGAGGCGGTGCCCCAGCTCTCGAAGGCGGCCTTCGCGGAGGCGACGGCGGCGTCCACCTCGTCCACGGAGGCGAAGGGCACCTGCTTCTCCTGGGCGCCGGTGGCGGGGTTGTAGACGGGGCCGAAGCGGTCGGAGGCACCCGCGACGGGCTTTCCGCCGATCCAGTGGTCGATGTTCTTCATACGGTGCCGGTCCTTTTCATGAGCGGGTCGAGCGGGGCGAGCAGGGGGAACGGGCGGGATCAGAGGTGGCGGCGGCGGTCGGCGACCTGCTGCTCGTACGTCGTACGGGCACTGGTCGCGGCCTCACGGGAGGAGACCTCGGCGACCGGTACGTCCCACCAGGCCTCGGCGCCCGGCGAGCTGGGCGTCGGGTCGGTCTCGACGTACACGCAGGTGGGCCGGTCGGAGGCGCGGGCGGTGGCCAGCGCGTGCCGCAGTTCGCCGACGGTCTTGGCGCGCAGGACGTCCATGCCGAGGCTGGCGGCGTTGGCGGCCAGGTCGACCGGCAGCGGGTCCCCGGTGAAGCTGCCTCCCCCAGACTTCGTCCGGGGGGACCCCCAGACGCGGTAGCGGTAGGCGGTGCCGAAGCGTTCGGCGCCGACCGACTCGGAGAGGCCTCCGATGGACGCGTACCCGTGGTTCTGGATGAGGACCAGGTTGACGGGCAGCCCCTCCTGGACAGCCGTGACGATCTCGGTCGGCATCATGAGGTACGTGCCGTCGCCGACCAGCGACCAGACGGGCGTGCCGGGGGCGGCCTGCTGGACGCCGATGCCGGCCGGGATCTCGTAGCCCATGCAGGAGTAGCCGTACTCCAGGTGGTACTGGCGCGGGCTGCGGGCGCGCCAGAGCTTGTGGAGGTCGCCGGGGAGCGAGCCGGCCGCGTTGATCACCACGTCGTCGTCGCCGACCACGGCGTCCAGGGCGCCGAGGACCTGTGTCTGGGTGGGGACGGCGTGCTCGTCGTCGGCCCGGTAGACCGAGTCGACGATCTGCTCCCAGCGCTCCTTGCCCGCGCGGTACTCGGCCTCGTACGCCTCGTCCACGCGGTGGCCGGAGAGCGCCTCCGTGAGGGCTTCGAGACCGGCGCGGGCGTCGGCCACCAGCGTCCGGGCGCTCAGCTTGTGGGCGTCGAAGGCGGCCACGTTGAGATTCACGAACCGGACGCCCGGCTCCTGGAAGAGCGTGCCGGAGGCGGTGGTGAAGTCCGAGTAGCGGGTGCCGACACCGATGACCAGGTCGGCGGTGCGGGCCAGGTCGTCGGCGACGGCGGTGCCGGTGTGGCCGATGCCTCCGACGTCCGCCGGGTGGTCGTGGCGCAGCGAGCCCTTGCCGGCCTGGGTGGACGCGACCGGGATGCCGGTGGCGTCCACGAACGCCTTCAGCGCCTGCTCGGCCTCGCTGTGGTGGACGCCGCCGCCCGCGACGATCAGAGGGCGCCGGGAGCCGCGTACGGCCTCCACGGCGGCGGCCAGCTCGGCCTGTTCGGGCGCCGGGCGGCGCACGTGCCAGATCCGCTCGGCGAAGAACTCCTCGGGCCAGTCGTACGCCTCGGCCTGCACGTCCTGCGGCAGGGCGAGGGTGACGGCGCCGGTGTCGACGGGGTCGGCGAGCACCCGCATCGCGTTGAGGGCGGAGGGGATCAGCGCCTCGGGGCGGTGGATGCGGTCGAAGTAGCGGGAGACCGGGCGCAGGGTGTCGTTGACGGACACGTCGGCCTCGACGGGGTGCTCCAGTTGCTGGAGCAGCGGGTCGGCGGCGCGGGTCGCGAAGTAGTCGCCGGGCAGCAGCAGCACGGGGATGCGGTTGATCGTGGCCAGGGCGGCACCGGTGACGAGGTTGGTGGCGCCGGGGCCGATGGAGGTGGTGACGGCCTGGGCGGAGAGCCGGTCGAGCTGGCGGGCGTACCCGACGGCGGCGTGCACCATGGCCTGTTCGTTGCGGCCCTGGTGGAAGGGCATGGTCTCCTCGCCGGCCTCCAGGAGTGCCTGGCCGAGGCCTGCCACGTTGCCGTGGCCGAAGATCCCCCAGGTACCGGCGATCAGCCGGTGCCGTACGCCGTCGCGTTCGGTGTACTGGACGGCCAGGAAACGCACCAGTGCCTGGGCGACGGTCAGACGGAGGGTGGAGCGGCTCATCGGTTCCTCACTGGGATGCGGAGGTGACGGGGGCGGGGCGCGGAGGTCAGGAGGTCAGCCGGGGGTCGACGGGCTGGTCCGGCCAGGTGTCGCGGATCCAGGCGTGGTCCGGGTGGTCGCAGATCAGCCAGGCCCGGTCGGCGCCGGGGCCCGCCATGACGTTGAGGTAGTACATGTCGTGGCCGGGCGAGGCGATGGAGGGGCCGTGCCAGCCGTCCGGGATGAGGACGACGTCCCCGCCGCGCACCTCGGCGAGCACGTCGGTGCCGCTGCCGTTGCCGGACGGTGAGACGCGCTGGTAGCCGAGGCCCGGGGTGCCCTCGTGGTCGGCGATCTCGAAGTAGTAGATCTCCTCCAGCTCCGACTCCTCCCCCGGCCGGTTCTCGTCGTGCTTGTGCGGCGGGTACGAGGACCAGTTGCCGCCCGGGGTGATGACCTCGACCGCGATGAGCTTGTCGCACTCGAAGACGCCGGCCGCGCCGAAGTTGTGGACCCGGCGGGAGCAGTTGCCGCTGCCGCGCAGTTCGACGGGCACGGAGTCGGCGGGTCCGTAGCGGGCCGGCAGGCGGCGCTCGCAGCGGGCCCCGGTGAGGGCGAAGCGGCCGCCCTCGTCGGAGGTGAGGGCGGCGGTCGCGTCCCTGGGCACGTAGACGAAGTCGCTGACGCCGCTGAACACGTCCGGGCGGCCGTGCACGTCGAACTCGTCCTGGCCGTAGTCGTCGGTGACGGAGACCGTGCAGGCGCCGCCGAGCGAGGTGACGATCCACTCGCTGTCCCCGGCGGTGAACAGGTGCGTACCGCCCGGGGGAAGTTCGAGGACGCGGAGACTGGAGTGGGCCCAGCCCGCGCTCTCCGGGGTGACGTCCACGGCGTAGGGGCCGCTCGCGGCCTTGCCCGCGGGCAGGTGGTGTGCGCTGGTCATGCGTGGTCCTTCCGGTCTCAGGTCACGACGGGCCGATTCGCGCTCAGAGCAGGCCGACCGCGGTGTCCACCGCGGTCTCCACGGTGCCCTCGGCGGGGTAGAGCAGGGAACGGCCGACGACCAGGCCCTGGACGGTGGGCAGCCGCAGGCACTTGCGCCACTTCTCGTACGCGCCCTCCTGGTCCCCTCCGACCTCGCCGCCGAGCAGGACGGCGGGCAGCGTGGAGGTCTCCAGTGCCGCGGCCATGTCGTCCGGGTCGCTGGTGACGGGCAGTTTCAGCCAGGTGTAGGCGGAGGTGCCGCCGAGGCCGGAGGCGATGGCGATGGAGCGGGTGACGGCCTCGGCGGAGAGGTCGTTCTTGACCCTTCCCTCGACGCGGCGGGAGATGAACGGCTCGACGAACACCGGCAGTCGGCGCGCGGCCATGTCGTCGATGGCGCGGGCGGTGGACTCCAGCGTGGTCAGCGAGCCCGGGTCGTCGTAGTCGATGCGCAGCAGCAGCTTGCCCGCGTCGAAGTTCAGCCGCTCGATGTCCTCGGCGCGGTGGCCGGTGAAGCGGTCGTCCATCTCGAAGGCGGCGCCGGCCAGGCCGCCGCGGTTCATGGAGCCCATGACGACCTTGTTCTCCAGCGCGCCGAGCAGCAGGAGGTCGTCCAGGATGTCGGCGGTGGCGAGCACCCCGTCCACGCCCGGCCGGGCCAGCGCGGCGCACAGGCGCTCCAGCAGGTCGGCGCGGTTGGCCATGGCCAGCTTGTGGTCGCCGACGCCGAGCGCACCGCGGGCCGGGTGGTCGGCGGCCACGATCATGAGGCGGCCGCTGTCGCCGACGAGGGGTCGCCGGCTGCGGCGGGCGGCCGCTTCGGCCACGGCCTCGGGGTGCTGGACACGCACCCTGACGAGGTCGGGGATGGTGATGCTCAAGGTCTGGCTCCGTTCGGGGTGGTGCGGTGTCGGCCGCGGGGTTTTCAGCCGCGCGACGCGACGAGGTCCTCGACCTCGGCGGCGGTCGGCATCGCGGAGGAGCAGGCGAGGCGGGAGGCGACCAGGGCGCCCGCCGCGTTGGCGTACCGCATCGTCTTCTCCAGTTCCCAGCCGGCCAGCAGGCCGTGGCAGAGCGAGCCGCCGAACGCGTCGCCCGCGCCGAGGCCGTTGACCACCTCGACGGGTACGGGCGGCACCTCGGCGGTGGTGCCGTCGCGGTGGACGGCGAGGACGCCCTTGGGGCCCTGCTTGACGACGGCCAGCTCCACGCCTGCTTCGAGGAGGGCGTCGGCGCAGGCCCGCGGTTCGCGGACGCCGGTGGCGATCTCGCACTCGTCGAGGTTGCCGACGGCGACCGTGGCGTGCCGCAGGGCCTCGGTGTAGTACGGGCGGGCCTCGGCGGGGTCCTTCCAGAACATCGGACGCCAGTCGAGGTCGAAGACGGTGGTGCCGGCCTTGTCGCGGGCCTTGAGGGCGGCGAGGGTGGCCGAGCGGCTGGGCTCCTCGCTCAGTCCGGTGCCGGTGATCCAGAAGATCTTCGCCGCCCGGAGCGCGAAGAAGTCCAGTTCGTCGGTGCGGATCACCAGATCCGGCGCCTTGGGCTGCCGGTAGAAGTACAACGGGAAGTCGTCGGGCGGGAAGATCTCACAGAACGTGACCGGTGTCGGGTACTCCTCGACCGGGGTGACCCAGCGGTCGTCGACCCCGAATTCCTTGAGAGCCTGGTGGAGATAGGCTCCGAACGGATCATCGCCGGTACGGCTGACGATCGCTGTCGCGCGCCCGAGGCGTGCCGCGGCGACCGCCACGTTGGCCGCCGAACCGCCGAGGAACTTGCCGAAGGTCTCGACGCGTGCGAGCGGTACGCCGGTCTGCAGAGGGTAGAGGTCGACCCCGATGCGACCCATGGTGATCAGGTCGAAGGACTCGCTCATACGCGTCGCTCCTCGTGTGGATGCGGGCTTGTGGGGGTGCGGGATGCGGGGGACCGGTGTGTCCTAGGTGTAAGACCGGGGGCCGAGCCATGTCAAGACTTTGTACTTACATTCTCACGTGATCGTGAAATGATGTCTTAACAAAGTATTGACAGCGGGGCATATGAGGGACTTACATCCCCTCCCAACAGCACAGCCGCGTTTTAGCTCCTTCTCCCCTTGTCGCACAGTGAGGTGCCGGAAAGATGGACCGCACGTCTCGCCCCCGTTCCCGCAGAATCGCCCTCGTCGCCGCGGCCGCCGCGGCGGCCCTGATGGTCACCGGTTGCTCCAGCGACTCCGGTGGCAAGAAGGCCGAGGAGGACTCGGGCAACGCGTCGGCCGGCAAGGCCGACACCCCCCGTATGAAGATCGCGATGATCACCCACGCAGCCGCGGGTGACACCTTCTGGGACCTCGTCCGCAAGGGAGCGGAGACCGCCGCCGCCAAGGACAACGTCGAGCTGGTCTACTCCAACAACCCGGACTCGGCCAAGCAGGCCAACCTCGTCCAGAACGCGATCGACCAGAAGGTCGACGGCATCGCGGTCACCCTCGCCAAGCCCGACGCCATGAAGGACGTCGTCGCCAAGGCCGAGAAGGCCGGCATCCCCGTCGTGGGCCTCAACGGAGGCATCGACGACTGGAAGGAGCAAGGGCTCCTGTCCTACTTCGGACAGGACGAGTTCGTCGCCGGTGAGGCCTTCGGCGAGAAGCTCAACGCACTCGGCGCCAAGAACAACATCTGCGTCATCCACGAGCAGGGCAGCGTCTCCCTGGAGGCCCGCTGCTCCGGCGTGAAGAAGACGTTCAAGGGCAAGACCACGACCCTGAACGTGAACGGCACCAACATGCCGGCCGTGAAGTCGACGATCAACGCCAAGCTCAAGCAGGACACGTCGATCGACTACGTGGTCACGCTCGGCGCCCCGTTCGCCCTGACCGCCGTGCAGTCCGTGGACGACGCGGGCAGCAAGGCGAAGGTGGCGACGTTCGACCTCAACAAGGAGATGGTCGACGCCGTCAAGGGCGGCGACATCGAGTTCGCGGTTGACCAGCAGCCGTACCTCCAGGGCTACCTGTCGGTGGACTCCCTGTGGCTGTACAAGACCAACGGCAACTTCAGCGGCGGCGGCCAGGAGCCCGTGCTCACCGGCCCGGCGTTCGTCGACAAGGACAACGTGGACGACATAGCCAAGTTCGCCTCGAAGGGTACTCGGTGACACCCATGACCCAGGCAACGGCACCGGCGGCGAGTTCCTCGCCGCCGGCTTCGCCGGCCGCCCCCAAGGACGGCCGGACCTCGGAGCGGTCCCTGGCCCGCCGTCTGGCGGCCCGCCCGGAGATCGGCGCCCTCATCGCGGCGATCGCCGTCTACATCTTCTTCTTCGTGGTCGCCTCCCCGTTCCGTGAGGCGAGTTCGCTGGCCAACGTGCTCTACGAGGCCTCCGTGATGGGCATCATGGCCCTGCCGGTGGCCCTGCTGATGATCGGCGGCGAGTTCGACCTCTCCGCCGGTGTGGCCGTGACCACCGCCGCGCTCACGGCGAGCATGTGGAGCTTCCAGCTGTCCATGAACGTATGGACCGGCGTCATCGTCGCCCTGGTGGTGTCGCTGGCGATCGGCGCGTTCAACGGCTACATGCTGGTCCGCACCGGACTGCCGTCGTTCCTCATCACCCTCGGCTCGTTCCTGATCCTCCAGGGCGCCAACCTCGCCATCACCAAGCTCTTCACCGGCAACGTCGCCACCGACTCCATCAGCGACATGGACGGCTTCGACCAGGCCAAGAGCATCTTCGCCTCGGAGATAGGCATCGGCGGGGTCGACGTGAAGATAACCGTCTTCTACTGGCTGATCCTCGCCGCCGCCGCGACCTGGCTGCTGCTGCGCACCAAGTTCGGCAACTGGATCTTCGCCACCGGCGGCAGCCAGGAGAGCGCCCGCGCGGTCGGCGTGCCGGTCACCTTCACGAAGATCGCCCTGTTCATGGGGGTCGGCGCCGGTGCCTGGTTCGTCGGCATGCACATCCTGTTCTCGTTCAACACCGTCCAGTCCGGCGAGGGCGTCGGCAACGAGTTCCTGTACATCATCGCCGCGGTCATCGGCGGCTGCCTGCTCACCGGCGGCTACGGCTCCGCGATCGGCGCCGTGATCGGTGCCTTCATCTTCGGCATGGTCTCCCAGGGCATCGTCTACGCCAACTGGAACCCCGACTGGTTCAAGGCCTTCCTCGGCGTCATGCTCCTGCTCGCCGCCCTCGTCAATCTGTGGGTCCGCCGCCAGGCAACCCGGAGGTAACCCATGACCGACCGCACCACCTCCCCCGACGACGCCGGTCGCGAGCCCGAGGCCCAGGCCGAGGCCGGGACCGAGGCCAGGTCCGACGCCGAGCCCGAGGCCGGGCAGCCCATCGTGCAGCTGCGCGGGGCCGGCAAGGCGTACGGCAATGTCCGCGCCCTGCACGGCGTGGACCTGTCCGTCCACCCCGGCCAGGTCACCTGCGTCCTCGGTGACAACGGCGCCGGCAAGTCGACGCTCATCAAAATCATCTCCGGCCTGCACCAGCACACCGAGGGCGAGTTCCTCATCGACGGCGAGGCGGTGCAGCTGAGCACCCCGCGCGAGGCCCTCGACAAGGGCATCGCCACCGTCTACCAGGACCTGGCCACCGTGCCGTTGATGCCGGTGTGGCGGAACTTCTTCCTCGGCTCCGAGATGACCAAGAGCCCCTGGCCGGTCCGCCGCCTGGACATCGCGGCGATGAAGCAGACCGCGGACACCGAACTGCGGGCCATGGGCATCGTCCTGGACGACCTCGACCAGCCGATCGGCACCCTCTCCGGCGGCCAGCGGCAGTCCGTGGCCATCGCCCGCGCCGTGTACTTCGGTGCCCGCGTCCTCATCCTGGACGAGCCCACCGCCGCCCTGGGCGTCAAGCAGTCCGGAGTGGTGCTCAAGTACATCGCCGCCGCCCGCGACCGCGGTCTGGGTGTCATCTTCATCACCCACAACCCGCACCACGCCTATATGGTCGGCGACCACTTCAGCGTGCTGCGTCTGGGCACCATGGAGCTCTCCGCCTCCCGCGCCGACGTCACCCTCGAAGAGCTGACCAACCACATGGCCGGAGGCGCCGAACTCGCCGCCCTCAAGCACGAGCTGGCCCAGGTTCGCGGCGTGGACGTGGCAGGCCTCCCCGAGGAGCACGACCTCCAGGCACCCCTCGCGGCATCGAAGGGGAAGTCCTGATGGCGGGCGCGCTCGGCGTGGCCGTCATCGGCACCGGCAGGATGGGGGCCGACCACGTACGCCGGCTCCACGAGGTGACCAGCGGGGCCCGCGTGGCCGCGGTCGTGGACGTCGACGCGGAACGGGTCAAACGGATCGCCGACGGCATCGACGGGTGCTCCGCGTACACCGACCCGGCCGCCGCGATGGCCGCGGACGGCGTCGACGCCGTACTGATCGCCTCCCCGGGCCCCGCCCACGAGGCGGCCCTGCTCACCGCGTTCGAGTACGACCTGCCGGTTTTGTGCGAGAAGCCCCTCACCCCCGGCTCGGCCTCGGCGCTGCGCGTCCTCGAAGCCGAGCAGCGGCTCGGGCACCGCAGGGTGCAGGTGGGCTTCATGCGCCGGTACGACGACGAGTACGTGAAGCTCAAGTCGCTGCTGGAAACCGGTCAGTTGGGCCGTCCGCTGATGCTGCACAACCGGCACCGCAATGTGGCGACCCCGCCCGGCTTCACCACCGAGATGCTCATCAACGACTCCGTCGTGCACGAGATGGACATCACCCGCTGGCTGCTCGGCCAGGAGATCACCGCGGTCACCGTGCTGAAGCCGACGCCGTCGGGCAACGCGCCCGAGGGCCTCCAGGACCCGCAGCTGGTCCTCTTCGAGACCGCGGGCGGCGCGATCGTGGACGTCGAGATCAACGTCAACTGCGGCTTCGGCTACCAGGTGCAGGCCGAGGTGGTCTGCGAGCGCGGCACGGCCCGTATCGGTGACGGGCACTCCCTGGTCACCAACATGGCGGGCCGCTGGGGCGGCACCATCGCCCAGGACTTCACGGAGCGCTTCGAGGACGCGTACGACCGCCAGATGCAGGCCTGGGTGGACGCCACCCGCCGCGGCGAGGTCACAGGCCCCACCGCCTGGGACGGCTACGCCACGGCAGCGGTCTGCGAAGCGGGGGTTCGCGCCCAGAAGGAGGGCGGCCGAGTAGAAGTACACCTCGCAGACCGCCCCCCGTTCTACGCCTGACCCCGCCCGGCCCCTCCCTCCGGCAGAAATCCCCGTGCGGCCCGGCGGGGTCCGCTCGCGCAGTTCCCCGCACCCCTCGGGGAGGGGTTGCGCCCCGTCCCACCCAGGGGCGCGGGGAACGGCGCAGTCTTTGGTCTTTTGCCTTTTGGGGGCGCGGGGAACGGCGCA
This sequence comes from Streptomyces tauricus, assembly GCF_014650955.1. Lineage (GTDB taxonomy): Bacteria > Actinomycetota > Actinomycetes > Streptomycetales > Streptomycetaceae > Streptomyces > Streptomyces tauricus. The sequence goes on along the minus strand of NZ_BMVY01000048.1, from coordinate 23,586 downwards.
GTCTTTGGCTTTTTAGGGGCGCGGGGAACGGCGCAATCCTTTGCCTGCGAGGGGCGCGGGGAACGGCGCAGTCTTCCGCCCTCAAGGCGAGCTGGCGCGGCGCCCCGCGGCCCCCCGCAAAACCTCCCGCAACCGCCCCGCGCCCCACCCCTCGCTGAGCGCGGTCCGCACAAGATCCGCCTGAGAAGCCAGCGCCAACCCCCCGACGGGCGGATCGGAATCCAGGTTGGTCGGAAAGGCGTACCCCTCCGCACTGGACGCGATCACCGCGTCCAGCCACTCCCGCCCCGCCCCCTCCCCCGCACGCGCGAGCAGCACCGGATAGACCGCGTTCGACACCGCCTCGCGGTCGACACTCTCCATGGCCCGGCCGAACGCGGAGGACACCTGCAGCAGATTGGCCATGCGCCGGATGTCCGCCGACGTGTTGTGTCCGGCGGCGTGGAAGAGCGCGGGGTTGAAGAACACCGCGTCCCCCGCGGCGAGCGGCAGTTGCACGTGGTGCGCCTCGAAGTACGCGTGGAACTCCGGCAGTCGCCAGGCCAGATACCCGGGCTCGTACTTCTGCGAGTGCGGCAGGTACATCGTCGGGCCGGACTCGACGGGCATGTCGCAGTGGGCGACCGCGCCCTGGAGTGTCAGCACCGGCGAGAGACGGTGGACGTGCGCCGGGTACGCGGCGGCGACCTCGTTGCTCAGGAAGCCCAGGTGGTAGTCGCGGTGCACGGTCTGCGCGGCGCCGCCCGGGTTGACGACGTTGATCTGTGAGGTGACCTGGTAGCCGGGGCCGAGCCAGGCGTGGGAGACCAGCGCGAGGATGTCGTTGGCGTAGTAGTCGGCGAACGCCTCCGGGTCGAGCAGGGCCGCCTTCTCCAGCGCGTTCCAGACCCGGTCGTTCGCGCCCGGCTTCGCGAAGTGGTCGCCCGCGACGGCCCCCGAGGCGCGCTGCTCGGCGATCAGGGCGTCGAAGACCCCGGTCGCCCGGTCGAGGACCCCGCGGTCGGGGAAGGCGCCCTTGAACACCACGATGCCGGGCCCGTCGGCGAGCGCCCGGACCAGCTCCGCCTGTACGTTCCGGCGGCCCTCGGGCGTCCGTACCTCGGCGCGCAGGCTCTCGCTGTCGTACAGCGGGACGTTGTGCTCGACGGCGGCGGCGTACGGGTGGTCGGCCGGGTCGGTGCCCCGCTCGACCAGTTCGCGGAATCCGTCGAGGTCGCAGTCGTCCACGGACAGCCAGGTGCGGGGTCCTGAAAGGGTGCTGGACATCGTCGTCCTTTCGGGGTGGTCCTTGCGGAGATCGCGGCGGACCGTTCGGTTCGGTGTCGCCGCGACCCGGTGCTGTCATTCTCATGACGCCGCACCCCTCAAGCAATCGTCACCGACCCATCAAAAACCCCTCAGAGAACGGCCGCACGGGCCGCCCTCACCCGAGCGGGGAAGTGGGCCCGCCAGGCAGGTTAGGCGGGCCGTGGGGCGCCTCAGCCGTTGGGGCGCAGCGTCCAGACGACCGTCATCTCGCCGGTGACGGCGCCGTCCTCCCGCTGGATGGCGACGGCGACCGGGAACTCCGGGCGCAGACCGGCGTCGAGTTCGGCGACGACGTCGGCGGCGGGCCGTCCCAGGGTGGCGGTGGCCGTGACAGGCCCCCTGGCCAGCTTCTTGAACGCGATCTCGGCGGTCACGGGCAGCGGCACGGCACGCGCGAGCTGGTCCCCGAACGCGGCCAGCACGACCGCCCCGCTCGCCGACTCCCCCAGGGTGAACATCGCCCCGGCGTGGGGCCCGCCCACGTGATTGTGGTACTCGCTCTGGTCGGGCAGCGCGAGCACGGCCCTGTCCGGAGTGGTTTCCAGATACTCCAGTTTCAGGGTCCGGACCATCGGCACCGTGGCGGCGAGCATCTCGCCGATAGACATCTGATCTGCGCTCATGGCCGCACGTTACCCGCGAGTAGCGAATCTTGAACAGGTTCCTGGACGGGATCTCGAACACATGACGTCCGCACTCACGGGTGATCCGGTACATGCCTGATGAGGGGCGGTGACCCCACCGTGTCCCGTGCGGCACTAGGGTTACTGGCCATGTGGCCAGGAAATCAGCCGCCCGGGGGCGAGCAGAACCCGCAGGACCAGAACCAGAACCCGTACCAGCAGCCGGGGTACCAGCAGCCGAACCCGTACCAGCAGCCCGGATATCAGCAGTCCGGGTACCAGACGGGACCTCAGCCGCAGAGCCCGTACACGCAGCCGGGGCAGCCCGGCTGGACCGCGCCCGGTGCGCCGCAGCCTCCCGAGGGCGGCGGCGGGAACAGGACGAAGCTCGTCGCGATCGTGGCCGCCGCGGCCGTCGTCGTCGCGGCCGGTGTCACGGGCGTGCTGGTCCTGGGCGGCGACAAGGACGACGAGGCCGGTGGCGACAAGGACGGCAAGGCGAAGCGGCCTTCGTCCAGCGCGACAAAGGACCCGAGCGCGTCCGCGTCCACCGGTGAGGACAACCCGCGCGGCACGGACGCCGAGAAGCCGACGGTCGCGGGCTGGAAGGTCGTCATCAACCCGCGCTTCGGCACGATGTTCGACGTGCCCGCCGAGTGGGAGATCGAGAGCACCGACACGAGCGTCGGCTTCGAGTGGGAGGAGAAGGGCAAGACCGACCGCACGACGGTCACCGCCCCCGCCTACCTCAAGTCCAAGTGGTGCACGAGCGACAGCGACAAGGACGGCCGCGAGGAGGACACGGCGCTGGTCACCGCCGGAACGCGCGGCGAGAACGGCGCCAAGGACGCGGCCGAGGCGGCCGAGACCCGCGTGCCGTGGTGGATCTTCGGTGGCTACACGCAGCCCGACAAGAAGAGCGTGAAGTGGGACAAGGCGAAGGACTACACGACGAAGTCGGGCCTCAAGGGCAGTGTCGCCAACGCCCACTCCAGCAACACGCCGCAGAACGGGAAGTGTGACAGCGAGGGCAAGGCCATCACCTTCGCGTTCAAGAACGGCGCGGGCGACTACGTCACCTGGAACCTGTTCGGCGCCAAGGGCGTGGACGACGAGATCCCCGAGGCGACCGTCCAGAAGATCCTGAGCACGGTGCGCCTCACCAAGGACGCCCCGACGGACAGCTGAGGACGCCTCGACGGACGGCTGAGGACGCTCCGACGGACAGCTGAGGACGCTCCGACGGACAGCTGAGGCGGCGATGGGCCGGCCCGTCCCACCGCAGGAACCATTCGCCCCGCCTGCCGCAGCGCATGGCGGGGCGGAGCGGAACCGAGCGGAACCGAACCGGACCGGACCGAGCGGGGCCGGACCGGAAGCGGCATGGATCAGGCCGACAATACGTTTGGCAAGTCGGCCCGTCGGCGGAGATAGTCGCCAGGTGAAACCCGCCGCCGACTCTTCCGCCCGACTGCGCCGCCCCTCCTGGGCGGGCCGCAACTACACCCTGCTGACCGCCGCCGCGGTCGTGACGAACCTGGGCAGCCAGGGTGCGTTGATCGCGGCGGCGTTCGCCGTCCTGGACGACGGCGGCGACGGCGGCGACGTGGGCCTGGTGGCGGCGGCCCGCACCCTGCCCCTCGTGCTCTTCCTGCTGATCGGCGGCGCGGTCGCGGATCGCCTGCCCCGGCACCGCGTGATGGTCGCGGCCAACACCCTCAACTGCCTCTCCCAGGCGGCCTTCGCGGCCCTCGTGATCGCCGGTGAGCCGCAGCTGTGGCAGATGATGCTCCTCACCGCGCTCGGCGGCACCGGCCAGGCGTTCTTCAACCCGGCCGCCGAGGGCATGCTGCTCTCCTCCGTGAGCGGCAAGCAGGCGGGCCGCGCCTTCGCCGTGTTCCGCCTCGCGATGCACGGCGCGGGCCTCGGCGGCGCCGCGCTCGGCGGCGCGATGGTCGCGGTCGTCGGGCCGGGCTGGGTCCTCGCGGTGGACGCGCTGGCCTTCGCCGTCGCGGGCTCCCTGCGCGCCTTCCTCGATGTCGGGCACATACCGCCCCGGGTGCCGGGCACCGGTCTGCTCACCGACCTGCGCGACGGCTGGCGGGAGGTCGTCGGGCGGCCCTGGCTGTGGGCGATCGTCGCGCAGTTCTCGGTCGTGGTCGCCGTCGTCGGCGCCGCCGAGGCGGTGTACGGCCCCCTGGTCGCCCGGGACAGCCTCGGCGGCGCCGGTCCCTGGGGTCTGGCCCTCGCCGCGTTCGGCCTGGGCACCGTCGGGGGCGCGCTGCTGATGATGCGCTGGAAACCCCGCAGGCTGCTCCTGGCCGGCACGCTCTGCGTGTTCCCGCTCGCCCTGCCGTCCGCCGCGCTCGCCGTCCCGTTCCCGGTCGGCGGCCTGTGTGCGGTGATGTTCGTGACCGGAGTCGCCATCGAGGTGTTCGGTGTCTCCTGGATGACCGCGCTGCACCAGGAGATCCCGGAGGACAAGCTCTCCCGCGTCTCGGCGTACGACTGGTTCGGCTCGATCGCCATGGTCCCGCTGGCCACCGCCCTGGCGGGCCCGGCCGAGTCCGCCTTCGGACGTCCGGCGGCCCTGTGGGGCTGCGCGGTCCTGGTCGTCGTGGTGACGGCGGCGGTGCTGTTCGTCCCCGACGTACGCAATCTGACGCGGCGCACGAAGGAAGTGACGCAGGGGATGCCGGCGGCGAGGGGCGAGCCGGCCCACTCCGAGAACTGAGCCCGGCGCGGGCTGTCAGCCGATGCTGAACGCCCCGGCCGGCGGCTCCGGCGACGGCACCGCGTCCTCGTCCCGTACGGGCTTCGCGTCCCCGGTGAAGACCCGCAGCGTGTCCCCGTGCTCGACGCGCGCCGGAAAGGCGTCGGAGGCCGTACGGCGCGTGAGGGTGGCGGTGTCCAGCGGCCGGTGCGAGGCGACGAGCACCGCGTTCCCGAAGCGGCGGCCGCGCAGCACACCCGGCTCGGCGATCAGGGCCAGCTCCTCGAACACGGTGGAGAACGTGGCGAGCTGGGAGCGCAGGAAGGCGAAGGGCGAGGCGTCGGCGAGGTTGGCCAGGTACACGCCGTCGCCCCGCAGCACACGTGCCGTCTGACGCGCGTACGCCACCGAGGTCAGGTGCGCCGGTACCCGGGAGCCGCCGAAGACATCGGCGATCAGGACGTCGGCGGAGGCCGCTGGGGCGGTTTCCAGCCAGGCGCGGGCGTCCGCGGCGTGCAGCGCGATCCCCGCGTCCGCGGGGACGGGCAGATGCTCCACGACGAGGTCCAGGAGCCCGCTGTCGGCCTCCACCACGTCCTGTCGGGACCCCGGCCGGGTCGCGGCGAGATAGCGGGGCAGGGTGAGCGCGCCGCCGCCCAGGTGCAGCGCGTCCAAGGGCAGCCCCGGCCGCGCGACCGTGTCGAGGACGTGCCCGAGCCGACGCGCGTACTCGAACTCCAGGTACGTCGGCTCGTCGAGGTCGACGTACGACTGGGGCGCCCCGTCGACCGTCAGCAGCCAGGCCCGCTTCCGGTCGATGTCCGGCATCAGCTTGGCGGTCCCGTGATCCACGGTCCTGGTCACGGGTATCAGCTCGTCCACGCACCCATTGTGCCCGGGACGCGCGGGTGCCCGCCGTCCGTTGCGGACGGAAGTCCACAGGGACGGCGGGCACCCGCCGGGCGGTGCCGGTTCAGCCGACGGCGGTCACCGTGCCGGCGCCGACCGTGCGGCCGCCCTCACGGATCGCGAAGCCGAGGCCCGGCTCCAGCGGCACGTCACGCCCCAGCTCGACCGTCATGGTGACGGTGTCACCGGGCCGCGCGACCGCGCCGCCACCGAGGTCGACGTCGCCGACGACGTCCGCGGTGCGGATGTAGAACTGCGGCCGGTAGCCGGTGGACACCGGTGTCGTCCGCCCGCCCTCGCGCGCCGACAGGACGTAGACCTGCGCGGAGAAGCGACGGCTGGGGACGACACTGCCGGGCGCCGCGACGATGTGCCCGCGGCGTACGGCGTCACGCGGGACGCCGCGCAACAGCAGCGCCACGCTGTCGCCGGCCTGCGCCTCGTCCATGGGCTTGCCGAACGTCTCCAGACCGGTGACCACCGTGTCCACGGCGGCCCCGAGCACTTCGACGCGGTCCCCCACCCGGATCGTGCCGCGTTCGACGGCCCCCGTGACGACCGTGCCGCGGCCGGTGATGGTGAGCACGTTCTCCACCGGCAACAGGAACGGCGCGTCCACGTACCGCTCGGGCATGGGCACATACGTGTCCACGGCGTCGAGCAGCGCGCCGATCGCCTCGGTCCACCGGGGGTCGCCCTCCAGCGCCTTCAGCCCGGAGACCCGTACGACCGGTACGGAGTCGCCCCCGTAGCCGTGCGAGGTGAGCAGTTCGCGGACCTCCAGCTCCACGAGGTCGGTCAGCTCCTCGTCGCCCGCGTCCGCCTTGTTGAGGGCGACGACGATGTGGTCGACGCCCACCTGCCGGGCGAGCAGCACGTGTTCGGCGGTCTGGGGCATGATCCCGTCGAGCGCGGAGACCACGAGGATCGCCCCGTCGAGCTGGGCGGCGCCCGTGACCATGTTCTTGACGTAGTCGGCGTGGCCCGGCATGTCCACGTGCGCGTAGTGCCGGGTGTCGGTCTCGTACTCGACGTGCGCGATGTTGATGGTGATGCCGCGCGCGGCCTCCTCCGGCGCCCGGTCGATCCGGTCGAACGGTACGTAGGTGCCGGAGCCGCGCTCGGCGAGGACCTTGGTGATGGCGGCGGTCAGGGTGGTCTTGCCGTGGTCGACGTGACCCATGGTGCCGATGTTCAGATGCGGTTTGGTGCGCACGTAAGCCGTCTTGGGCATGGCTGTACCTCGAAGCCTCTTGGTTTCAGCGCGGAGCTGAGAGATGGCCCCGGCGTGGGAACAGCCGGGACGGGGACCCCGAGGTCCTGCCGACCCTCCCCCTGCGGGGTCCGCCGGACGATCCGGGAAGGGTCAGCTTCGGGCGCCTGCCGCGGCGGCCACGGTGATGAGGACGGCAGCCTTCGTGGCATCCGCGACTGCGGATGCTGCGTGAGGGAAGGCGTACCGGAACATGAGCCGATCATCGCTGACGGCCGGGTCCGCGTCGAATGGTTTTCCGCGACCCGCGACCCGCGACCCGTGACGGCTGACGGCTGACGGCATAGCGCGGGTCGCCGTCCGGTCAGGGGCCGATGTTCTTGAGCGCCTCGCGCACGGAGAGCGGCGAGAGCCGGTCCCTCTCACGGGCCACGAACTCCCGTACGGCGTCCGGATCCGTCTTGGCGTACTCGCGCAGGCTCCAGCCGATCGCCTTGCGGACGAAGAAGTCGGGGTGTCCCGACTGCCGGGCGCAGTAGGCGAAGAGCCGTTCGGCGTCGGTGGCGTCCTTGTGGCGGAGCTGGTGGAGGAGCGCGGTACGCACGACCCACAGGTCGTCGTCCTCGATCCATCGGTCCATGTCGGTCCGCAGTTTCGGATCGGCCGTCACGAGCCCGCCGACCACGTGCGCGGCGAGCAGGTCGACGGTGTCCCACCAAGGGGCCGTCGAAACGAGTTGACGTGTCACGGGCAGGAATCCGGACGAGAGACGCCTCACATGCCGGCGCAGATAGTCGACGGCGAAGTACTGGTACTCGCGCTCCGGCAGACGCCAGCAGCGCAGCGCCACCGCCGTGCAGTCGGCCTCGTCCGGCGGGGGCGTGCCGCGCAGCACCGTCCGGGACAGCGCGCGGCGATCAGGCGTGGTCAGGCCGAGGAAAGGGGCGATGTCCTTCATGTACGCGCGGGCCGTCGCGGCCCGTTCCGGATCGGCCGCTGCGGGGTAGGAGACGGTCAGCCGCTCCAGCAAGGTGTCCGCGAGAACGCTGTGCGGCGGCCCCGAACGGCCATCCGACGTTCCGGCAGCTGTGACGCCCATGAGACGAACCATACGGCGAACACACACATGGGTCAGTTAGTGTCACCGGATGCTCGATGCCACCACCCGCTCTGGGGGCACCGCCACGGTCTCTCCCCCGCTTTCCGCAACCGAACTCGTCCCCGTCGAGTTCACCGCCGCGCCGACAGGCCTGGCCGCCCGCGTCACGAGAGCCCTGTTCTCGCCGTGGGCCCGGCTCTCCCTGCTGGTGGCGCTGCTGCTGTCGGCCGCCGGGACGGTGCTGCTGTTCGAGCCACAGAGACTGCTCGCCGACGGCTGGCCGCCCCAGCTGACCGGCGCCGCGGCGGCCCTCGTCTTCGCGGTCGCGTACGGGCTGTGCACGGTGGCGTTCGTGCCCCGGCCGATCCTCAACCTCGGCGCGGGTGCCCTCTTCGGCTCGCAGCTGGGGCTCGGGGCGGCGCTCGCCGGTACGGTCCTCGGGGCCGGGCTCGCCTTCGGGCTCGGCCGGATGCTCGGGCAGGACGCGCTGCGTCCCCTGCTGCGCGGGCGCTGGCTGAAGGCCGCGGACGGGCAGCTCAGCCGGCACGGGTTCCGCTCGATGATGGCCGCGCGGCTGTTTCCCGGGGTGCCGTTCTGGGCCGCGAACTACTGTGCTTCCGTGTCGCGGATGGGCTGGTTCCCCTTCCTGCTCGCAACGGGTCTCGGCTCGATCCCCAACACCGCCGCGTACGCCGTCGCGGGCTCCCGCGCCTCCGCGCCGACCTCGCCGGCCTTCTTGATCGCCATGGCCTGCATCGCGCTCCCGGCACTGGCGGGAGCGATCGTGGCCTGGCGCAAGCGCCACCACTTGCGGGCCCGCTGAAGGATCGGGTGCGGGTCGGTCGGTGCTGAGTGCGCAGTTCCCCGCGCCCCTAAAGACGAAAAGCAGGGGCGCAGCCCCGCTTTTCAGGGGCGCGGGGAACGGCGCGGCCAGCACCGACCGACCCGCACCCGACAGCACACCGCGCACCGAGGGCTACACCCCTTCAAGCACCATCGCGTTAGCGAGACCCCCCGCCTCGCACATCGTCTGAAGCGCATACCGAGCCCCACGAACCCGCATCGCATGCACGAGCGTGGTCGTCAGCCGCGTACCACTCGCCCCGAGCGGATGCCCGATCGCGATCGCACCCCCATGGACGTTGACCTTGGAAAGGTCGGCCCCCGTCTCCTGCCCCCAGGCGAGGACAACGCTGGAGAACGCCTCGTTGACCTCGAAGAGGTCGATGTCGTCGAGCGTCAGCGACGCCTTGCGCAGCACCTTCTCCGTGGCGGGTATGACACCGGTCAGCATCAGCAGCGGATCGGACCCGGTGACGGCGAAGCTGTGCAGCCGGGCCAGCGGCCGAAGCCCCAGCCGCGCCGCGGTCTCGCTGGACGTGATCAGCACGGCCGAGGCGCCGTCGTTGACCGGGCTGGCGTTCCCCGCGGTGACGTTCCAGTCGATCTGCGGAAAGCGCTCCGCGAAGTTCGGGTCGTAGTAGGCCGGCTTGAGCCCGGCCAGCACCTCGACCGAGCTGCCGGGCCGCACGCACTCGTCGCGCGTCACCCCGTCCAGCGGCGCGACCTCGGCGTCGAAGAGCCCGCCCTCCCACGCCGCCGCGGCCCTGCGGTGGGACTCCACCGCGAAGGCGTCCAGCTGCTCGCGGGAGACCGACCACTTGGCCGCGATCAGCTCGGCGCTGATGCCCTGCGGGACGAGGCCCTCGGGGTACCGCTCGGCGACCCCGGGCCCGAAGGGGTCCTTGCCCTCCGGCACGTTCGACCACATCGGTACCCGGCTCATCGACTCCACCCCGCAGGCCACGACCAGGTCGTACGCCCCCGAGATGACGCCCTGCGCCGCGAAGTGCACGGCCTGCTGGGAGGACCCGCACTGGCGGTCCACCGTCGTCGCGGGCACCGACTCGGGGAAGCCCGCGGACAGGGCGGCGTACCGGGTGGTGTTCATGGCCTGCTCGCCGACCTGGTCGACGGTCCCGCCGATCACGTCGTCGATGAGCGCGGGGTCGACACCGGACCGCTCGACGAGCGTACGGAGGGTGTGGGCGAGGAGTTCCACGGGATGGACGTGGGCGAGCGAACCGTTCGGCTTGCCTTTGCCGATCGGGGTGCGTACGGCTTCGACGATGACTGCGTCACGCATGGTCTGGCCCCCTAGGAGACAGTTTCGGAGACTGTTTCGACGTCAGTGGGTTTGGTTTCCGAACTCGCTAAGTGACTCCACAGTAACCGAGTAAGTTGGAGGAACCAACCCACCCCGTAGAATGGATCGCATGAAGGACGCCCGCCCCTGTTCGATCGCCGGCACGCTCGCTCTCGTCGGCGAGAAGTACTCCCTGCTCGTGCTGCGCGAGGTGTCTCTGGGCGCCACCCGGTTCGACCAGCTGGTCCGCAACATCGGCGCTCCGCGCGACGTGCTGACGACCCGGCTGAAGCGGCTCGTCGAGGCGGGACTGCTGGAGAAGATCGCCTACAGCGACAAGCCGCCGCGCTTCGAGTACCGGCCCACCCGGGCCGGCCTGGATCTTGAGCCGGTGCTGCTCACGCTCATGGCGTGGGGCGACCGCCATCTCAACGACGGCGATCGCCCCATGGTGCTGGAACACTTCGGCGGCCCCGCACACGCCGGAGGACACGTCACCGGCCACGAACTGGTCCCGGTCGTCACCTGCGCGGAGTGCGGCGAGGAGGTCCGCCACGACGACCTGACGGCCCACCCGCTGGCCCCGGGCTGGACGGTCACGGGGCCCGCGGCGGCGGTCTGACCCGGACGGCGCCCATGGTGAGGCACCAGGGGCAGCCTGCCAGGACCGGCGTGGGGTGGCATACCTGGGCCCGCGTGCCAGGACCGACGCCACCTGGGCCCGCGTACCTGGGGTGACGTACCCCGGGCAGCCGCCTAGACCCCCCGGTACACGTCCAGCCGCCCGCACATGCCGAACTTCCCGTGCGCCGACGGCTGCTCGGCCCGCACGGCCGCGTCGGCCAGGTGGGAGACGTCTCCGCGCTCCAGCCGTTCGAGCTGCTCGCCCGTCGCCGCTGCCGCCGCCTCGGCTCCGCGCCGCCACCGCTCGCGCCACTCGGCGAGCCGGGGCTGTACGAGGGCCGCGGCGGCCCGGTGGAACGCGGCGAGCGGTTCGGGCCCGTCCGCCTCGCGCAGCGCGCGGTAGCCCTTCAGGGCGAGGTCGCGCCGGGCCCGGGCGATCCGCTCCTTCTCCGCCTCGGGCGCGTCCACCGGGATGACGGTCGCGGCGGCGTACGTCCGGGGGTCGGTCAGGTACTCGGGCGGCAGCGTGAGCACCGCGTCCCCCGCCTCCGGGAGCCCGCTGTTCTGCATGAGGACGGTGATGCGCAGGTCGTCCTCGTTGACGAGCCGGTGGATCGTGCCGGGCGTGAACCAGGCGACCGTGCCCGGCGTGAGCGGCGTGACGTCGTACCCGGAGGCCGTCAGGGTCTGCACCGCGCCCCGGCCGCCGGTGACGACGTACGCCTCCGAACAGGTCAGGTGGAGGTGGGGGGTGCCACCGCACACTCCGTCGTCGGCGGGCCAGTCGTAGACCGAGAGATGGGAGACGGCGACCCCACCGGGCAGACCCGCGAACCCCTCCGACGGCCCCGCGGGGCCCTCAGAGCCCTCGGAGCCCCCGGCCGCGCTCACCACGGGTGCTCCGCCAGGTACTTGGCGATCTCCTCGCGCTCCCAGACGCCGTCGGCGACGACGACGCGGTAACGGCGGGTGAGCGTGTCTCCCGGCGCGAGTTCCAGCTCGTCGAAGAAGGCGAAGGAGGGCGCGACGGCCGCGAAGGGTTCGTTGCGGACGAACCAGTGGGCCGGGTGGGCGCCGCCCTCGCCCGTGTGGTCGTTCTCCGGGGCGTGCGCGAAGACGAGCGTGGCGTGCCCGTCGGCGACGTCGTGCTCGGCGGAGTACGCGAGCCACGGGGCCTGCCGCCCCATCAGGCCGGGGCCCTCCGCGTCGGGGCCGATGATCCGCCCGTCCCGGAAGCCGCGCGGACCGCGCCAGAACAGACCGGTGTAGCCGGCCATCTCGCGCCCGGCCGTCGTGGGACTGCCGAACCGCAGGGGCTCGTCCCGGCGGTTGGTGACGGAGGTCGTCCAGGTCAGCGCCCATGAACCGGACGCCGGGTCCACGTCGCGCACCTCGACCCGGCGCTCCTCCTCCGCCCAGAGCGAGCCGTCGTACGGATGCCAGGTGAGCCGCTCGGCGATGACCGCGCCACCCGATCCCGTACCGTCCGCCTCGACCTGGTCGAACGCGACGTGCCGCATCGACCCGACGCGCTCGGGGAGTTCGAGATACCCCTCCCCGTGAACGTATGTGTTGCCGCCCCACAGGTTCGCCCCCGACAGATGCGAGGCGGTCATCTGCAGGCCCTTGTGCCAGCGGTGGTCGTTGGGCCGGTAGTCCGTGACAACGTTGCCCGCGAGCGTCCTGAGCGGATGCAGATACGGCTTCGGGGCCTCCCAGGGCGCCTCCGGACCGTACACATAGCTGAACAGCTCCACACCGGAGGTGGGTTCGGTGACCGTGACGCGGTCACCGTGGGCGTGGGCGATACGCAGTCCGTCGCGCAGGTCGTCGCGCTCGGCGTGGGACTTGCCGCCGGGTGCGCCGTGAGGTTTGCCGTCGGATTTGCCTTCGCCCGGGCCGCCTTGTGCGGTCATGCCGATACCTCCTCGTGCGTGGCGGGTGTCGCCGGTGTCGCGGGTGCCCAGCCGGGCGCGCCCCCGTGCAGGGCCGTGTAGTAGGGGTCGCCGGGGCCGATCTCGTCGGCGCGGACGGTCGTGTCCGTGAACGCCGACTTGTAGAGCGCGGTGATCAGTTCGAGGCTGGTGCGCCCGTCGGCTCCGCTGCTGCGCGGTCGCTCCCCCGCGCGCATGCTCCCGACGAGGTCACGCAGCTGGGCCAGGTGCGAACTGGGCACGTCCGCACCGAAGTCCCGCCACGCCGCCACGTCCTCGGACCGCGCGTCGGGCGCCGGGGTGATCCGCCAGTTGTCGTTGCTGTGCCCGTAGAGATGGGTCAGCTCGACCGTCGCGCGCTCGCAGTCGATCCGGATACGGCTGACCTCGTCCGGGCTGAGGACGCTGTTCACCACGGTCGCGAGGGCGCCGCTCTCGAAGCGCACGAGGGCGGTGGAGACGTCCTCCGTCTGCACGTCGTGCACCAGGCGTCCGGCCATGGCCCGCACCTCGCTCCACGGTCCGAGCAGATCGAGCAGGAGATCCATCTGGTGGATGCCGTGGCCCATGGCGGGACCGCCGCCCTCGGTCTCCCACTTACCGCGCCAGGGGACGGCGTAGTAGGCGGTGTCCCGGTACCAGGTGGTCTGGCAGTGCGCCACGAGGGGCCGCCCCATGGCCCGGTCGGCGATCAGACGGCGTACGTGCCGCGCGCCGGAGCCGAAGCGGTGCTGGAAGACGATGGAGGCGTACGGGCCGCCGTCGGCGCCCTCCTGAGCCTCCACGGCGTCGAAGTCGGCGAGGCTCGGCACGGGCGGTTTCTCGCACCACACCCAGGCACCGGCGCGCAGCGCGGCGACGGTCTGCTCGCGGTGCAGGGTCGGCGGGGTGCAGATGGAGACGAGGTCCGGGCGCTGTTCCGCCAGCATCCGGTCGAGATCGGTGTAGCCGTGCGGGACACCGCCGTCCGCGCAGAAGCGCCCGACCGCGTCGGCGTCGATGTCGACCGCGGCGACGATCTCCACCTCGCCCTCGGCGGCGAGCGCGGCGAGCGCGGGCAGATGGCTGCCGGAGGCGATGGCTCCGGTGCCGATGACGGCGGCCTTGATGCGGCGGCCGTCGAGCGGGACCGCGGCCCGCCTCTCGTACGGGGCGCTGCTCCGGCACTCCGTGCTCTCGTGGGCGATGTCCTCGTGCTCGTCGTGCTCGGTGTGCTCGGTCGTCTTGCTGGTGGTGGCGTCGCGGGCAGTACGCATGGACGGGATCAGCACTCCATCGGACGTGACAGCGGATCTGGCAGACGCCTGCCGTCACGGTGACCACGAGACGGTCCCGCGACAGCAAGCGCTTTCACTCCTCGCGGAAACGTAAGCGGCGCATCGTCGCGGGTCAACACCCTCGTCACCTCGTACGACCGCCTCTGGGGAGGCCCTGTGGTCGCACTGTCATCCGGGGGCGCTACGCTGCCCCGGACGCGCCTGATCACCGCAGACCACAACAGGGCACGTCCGTCCGCCCATTCGCTGCGCTCCCGCCATCAGCACTTGGATCACGTAACTTCATGTCTTGGTTTGAATCCCTCATCCTCGGACTCGTCCAGGGGCTGACCGAGTTCCTGCCCATCTCCTCCAGCGCGCACCTGCGGCTCACCGCGGCGTTCGCGGGCTGGAAGGACCCGGGAGCGGCCTTCACGGCGATCACGCAGATCGGCACGGAGATCGCGGTGCTGATCTATTTCCGCAAGGACATCGCACGGATCATCTCGGCCTGGTCCCGCTCGCTCGTGAACAAGGCGATGCGGAGCGACCACGACGCCCAGATGGGCTGGCTCGTGATCGTCGGCTCGATTCCGATCGGCGTGCTGGGCGTCACCCTCAAGGACCAGATCGAGGGGCCGTTCCGCGATCTGCGCATCACCGCGACCACGCTGATCGTGATGGGCATCATCCTGGGCGTGGCCGACCGGCTCGCGGCACGCGACGAGTCGGGCGGCAAGCACCGGGCCGCGGTCGAGCGCAAGACGCTCAAGGACCTGAGCGTGAAGGACGGCCTGATCTACGGCTTCTGCCAGGCGATGGCCCTCGTCCCCGGTGTGTCCCGCTCCGGCGCCACCATCAGCGGCGGCCTCCTCATGGGGTACACCCGCGAGGCCGCGGCGCGTTACTCGTTCCTGCTGGCCGTCCCCGCGGTGCTCGCCTCCGGCGTGTTCGAGCTGAAGGACGCCAGTGAGGGCGGCCATGTCTCCTGGGGCCCCACGATCTTCGCGACGGTCATCGCCTTCGTGGTCGGTTACGTGGTCATCGCCTGGTTCATGAAGTTCATCTCGACCAAGAGCTTCATGCCGTTCGTCTACTACCGCATCCTGCTCGGCATCCTGATCATCGTGCTCGTCAGCACGGGTGCGCTGAGCCCGCACGCGGCGGAGTCGTCGGGCTGACGCCCACGGCCGCGTACGTAGGTACGTAGAGGCACCAGAGGTACGTAGGTACGTAGGTACAGAGGTTCCGGACAGAACGAAGCCGCCCGCCTGATTCCCCCGTGGCGGGCGGCTTCGTGCTCGGTGTCCGGAGATCCGACGCGGCGGCGGCAACGTAAGTGTCCTGGGCCGCTGGACGACACCGGCCTGAGCCGGCGACGGGATTCGAACCCGCGTTTCCCTCTTTGCAGGAGAAGGAGCCGCTGCCTTCGCACCCGAACGTGCACGACGGTAGCGGGCGCGGCTCTCGCGGGCACCTGAATAAATCCCGGCCCCGCGCTCCCGGCCACTCGGCTCCTCGGTCGGCCGGCCTCTCGATCACTCGGTCACTCGGTCGGGAAGGGCTTCGCCCAGGGTTCGCGCTCGATCCGCAGCCCGTTGAGCACGTACGCGATGGTGCGGTACCAGCCCGCCAGGACCAGGAACTCCAAGGCCTCCTGTTCGCCGAGGTGGTCGCGCAGCGCGGCCCAGGCCTCGTCGCCGAGGCGGGACGTGTCGTGGAGCTGGTCGACGGCTTCCAGGAGCGCGCTCTGACGCGGCGTCCAGGCCGAGTCGTCCGGGGTGCCGGTCACGGTCAGGGAGACCTGCTCGGGAGTCAGGTCCGCGGCCTCGGCGTACGCCGTCATATGGGCACCCCACTCGTAGGCGCAGTCGCAGCGGGCCGCCACCCGGACGGTGACCAGTTCGCGGTCCGCGTCGGGGAGCAGGCCGTGGACGAGCAGGCCCGCGCCGAGCTCCCGCATACGGGAGGCGAGGTCCGGGTGGCGCTGCAGGACCTTGAAGAGCATCAGGGGTTCCACGGTGACGCCGGGTGGCATCCAGCGGCGTAAGGCGCGTTCGGACTCGGGATCGTAGGGCGGCGTGATGCCGTCGATGCGTTGCTTCATGCCTCCCGACTCTTGCGCTTCTGAATTAGAAGCGCAAGAGTCGGAACGCACAGGACGGCACGGCGAGTTGTCGGATCGGTGAGTCAACCGTTCGGGGAGGAGAGGGTTTGGGCACGACACCCCGTCCCGGCCGGCCGGTGCGCGGTTCGGACACCGGTCGTCCCGTGATGGCCGCGCTGGACCTCCTCGGCCGCCGCTGGACGCTCCGGGTGATCTGGGAGCTTCACCAGGGCGGCGCACCGGTCGGTTTCCGCGATCTCCAGCGGCGCTGCGACGCCATGTCCTCCAGCGTGCTGTCCACCCGTCTCGCCGAACTCCGCGAGGCGGGGATCGCCGCACCGACGGACGGGGCGACCTGGCACCTCACCCCGCTGGGCGACGACCTGGTGACGGCGATGGGCCCTCTGCTGGACTGGTCACACGCGTGGGCGGAGCGGCAGTGAGGCGTGCCCGCCGCCCCGCTTCCCCAACCCGGCGGCCCTGAAACGTTTATGCGTGACCAAGCACATACGGCATGGGTAGTCATCTGGTAGCGCACCGTCAGTCATTGGCCTTACGCTGATGCGCATGTCCACCAATACTCCGACCCCTGGTTCCGTGCGGTCAGCGGCCGCACTGAATGAGCAGATCCGAGCGTTATGGATACGTGCGGGCGGTTACCTCTCGCCCCAGGAGCGCGTCGAGTACGAGCTGCTGGTCGTGCAGTGGGCCGCGGCGGTACGCGAAGAGATCGTCGAAGCGGCGTGAACTCCGGGGCGCGCGCCGCCCGTTGAGACACCCCCGCGCCCCCTGCCCCTCCCCGCCTCTGCCGGCTACGGCCCGTTCCCCGTCCGGTGGCGCCCCGGCCGACCGCACGGCTCCCTCCGGCTCAGCGCTCCGGGCGCGTCCGCACGGCGGCCCCTGCTCAGCTCATCTTCCCGGCCACACGGCCCCTTCGCGGCCCGGCGCCCCCAGTCGGCCGCAGCGCCCTCGCCTCTCAGCCTCTCGATCCGCCGAACGGGCGCGACGGGCGTGATAGGCGTGATGGCCAGGACGACCAGGACGACCAGGACGACCAGGACGACCAGGAGCACCAAGTCGGCCAGGACGAGGGGGCGTTACAGCACTCGCGCCGACAGCGTCGGCTCCGTGCCGCCGGCTGCGGCGAGCACGTGGTCGCGGAAGCTGCGCGGCCCATGGCCGGTGAGGCGGCGGACCGTGTCGGTGATGCGGTCCTCGGCCCCTCGCGCGTTCGCGCGGTCCATGCCGGCGAGCATCGCGGCGTTCTCCAGCGGCATCGAAGCGGCCAGGTGATCCCGCATCTCCTCGTAGCTCAGCGGCCGGTGGGCGACCGCGCGCCCGGTCACCTCGGCGAGAACGGCCGCGACTTCGGTGTGACTCAGCGCCTCCGGACCGGTGATGACCAGGTCGGTGCCGGGCGCCCGTACATCCGTCAGCGCGTGCACGGCGACGGCCGCGATGTCGTCGGCGTCGACGAAGGCCACCCGGCCCTCGCCCGCCGCGGTCAGGATGACCCCCTCGGCACGGATACTCCGCGCGTGCATGTGGTCGCCGGTGAAGTTCTGCATGAACCAGGAGGGCCGCAGCACCGCCCACTCGTCGAACAGGCCGGGCAGAGCCTGGTGCACCTGCCCGACGGCGGGGCCGCCCGCGGGGATCGCGGAGGAGCTGAGGAGCACCGCTCGGCGCACCCCGGACGCACGCGCCCGCTCCAGGAAGGGCAGCATGACGTCGGCCGGGGTGGCGGAGTCCAGCGGCGCGACGAGGTACACGCGGTCCGCGCCGTCGAGCGCCCCCTCGTACGTCGCCGGGTCGTGCCAGTCGAAGCGGACGGCCTCCGCGCCCTCGACGGGCGTGGCACGCCGGCCCGCGGCCTTGACCCGGTGGCCCCTCGCAGTGAGGCGGGAGACCACGCGACTGCCGGTCGTGCCGGTGGCCCCGAGAACGAGGACCGCCGCGGAGGCGGAGGCGGGGTCGGTCATGGCAGTCGTGGCGCTCATCGGTCGCTCCGCGTGAAGTCGATCGCGTTGTCCTGGGAGACGGCGAGGGGGTTCCAGTAGTCGCGGTAGTGCGTGATGAGTCCGCCGGAGACCGTGACCACGGCGATGTAGGTCATGTCGAACGGCTTCCCCGACTCCACCACCCGCCCGATCCCGCGCATCTCCACCACGATCGTCCCCGGGGCGTCGGTCCGGTGGATCTTCACGTCGGGGAACTCGCGCAGGTCGATGTGGTCGGGATAGTGGCGCATGTAGTCGGCGACGGCCGCCTTGCCCTCCAGCCGCTTCGGCCACCCGTCGGGCGCGAAGGGGAACTCCAGGACGCCTTGCTCGTCCCAGAGACCGACCCAGGCGGGAATGTCCTTGTCGAGCAGCATCCGCAACCCCCGGCGGAACAGGCCTGACGGCCCCGCAGCCGCCTCCGTAGCCGTCTCGATAGCCGCCCCCGCAGCCGTCTCCGCAGGGGTATCCGTAGCCGTGGTCGCACTCGTCGTTGGGGTCCCGGTCGTGGTCATGAGGGTTTCCTCCGATACGATGCGGACCGGCGGTCCGCTTGAGTTCGACTATACGGACCCGCGGTCCGCTTATGCAACCAACCCATGGATCCCACGCGACCCACGGCCCCCGGAGGAACCCGTGCCCGAACGCAAGCCCCGCGCGGACGCCGTACGCAACCGGGAAGCCGTCCTCGCTGCGGCCGACCGGCTCTTCGCCCGCAGCGACAGCCCCGAGCACGTGTCCATGGCCGACATCGCGGCCGAGGCGGGCGTCGGCAAGGGCACGCTCTTCCGCGGCTTCGGCGACCGCACCGGTCTGATCCGGGCGCTCCACGAGACCCGGCTGGAACCGATCCGCCAGGCGGTCGTGGACGGCCCGCGCCCCCTCGGACCCGGCACCCCGCCGGCCGAGCGCGCGCCCGCGCTGCTGGACGCCCTCCTGTGCTTCAAGCTCGACCATCGCCACCTCTCGCTGGCCCTGGAGGAGGCGGGCAGCGGCAGCCCCTACGGCGCCGGGCACTACGACTGGTGGCACGACACCCTCCGTGGCGTCCTGGAGGACCTTCCCGGGTTCGGCGACGGCGACTTCGCCGCCCACGCGCTGCTCGCCGCGGTCCGCGCCGACCTCGTCGACCATCTGGTGGACCGCCACGGCGCCTCCCGCGAACGGCTCCGGGCGGAACTGGCCGCTTACACCGCGAAGCTCCTGCACGGCTCGTACCAGGACGTCCGTACAGCGCACGCCGGGTGAATATCCCTGCACGCCCCTTGGCGCGCTCCTCCCCGTGGCCAACACTGAGCCGATGACGCAGCGTGTGGAACTGGCGACGGTGATGGACCGGCTCGCGGTCGACGAGGTGGTCACCGAATACGCGGTGGCGGTCGACGACGGGGACTGGGAGGCGTACCGGCGGCTGTTCGCGCCGGACGGACGGGCGGACTACCGGTCCGCGGGCGGTGTCGAGGGGGACGCCGGGGAGATCGCCGCATGGCTCTCGAAGACCATGGAACTGTTCCCGATGCGGCAGCATCTGATCGTCAACCGGCGGGTGCGCTTCGGCCTGCTGGAGCAGGACAGCGGTGACACCGCCCGGGTCCAGGCCGACTACGTCAACCCGATGCGCTTCGCGGGACAGGACGGCGCCGCCACCGAGCCCGACTTCGTGTGCGGCGGCCGGTACGACTTCGGGCTGCTGCGGACGGCCGACGGCTGGCGGCTGCGTGAGGTGGTCGTGCGCGAGAAGTGGCGCAGGACCGCGCCACGGCACCAGGAGCCGGCCGCTCCTTGACGCGGGACGGCCGTCCGGGCGCAGCCCGGTATGTTGATCGTTTCGGCGCCCGCACACGGGACACACTGGAGTCACTGAAGCCGTTGGCTCGCTGAGTCACGCACCGTACGTCGAGGGGCCGCGGGAGGCGCTGGATGAACCTGTCCGCCACGGACCGGGGCGAAGGTCTCGGCTCACGCCTCGGCCCGCGTTTCGGCTCCCGTCTCGACTCTCCGTGGTGGCGCGGCGCGACGGCCGCGCTCGCCGGCGCGCTGCCGATGCTGAGCTTCCCCGCGCCGTCCCTGTGGTGGTTCGCCTACGTGGCGCTGGTGCCGTGGATCCTGCTCGTGCGCTCGGCTCCGACGGGGCGGCGCGCGGCGTACGACGGCTGGCTCGGCGGGCTCGGTTTCATGCTGGCCGTGCACCACTGGCTGCTGCCGAGCCTGCATGTCTTCACGCTCGTGATAGCGGCGCTGCTGGGCGCGCTGTGGGCTCCCTGGGGCTGGCTGGTACGCAGGTTCCTGGCCGGTGCGCCCTCGCCGGGCCGTGTGCTGGCCGCCCTGTTCGTGCTGCCCTCCGGCTGGCTGATGGTCGAACTCGTACGCTCCTGGGAGGGGTTGGGCGGTCCCTGGGGTCTGCTCGGGTCGAGCCAGTGGGAGGTGGCGCCCGCGCTGCGGCTCGCCTCGGTCGGCGGGGTGTGGCTGCTGAGCTTCCTGCTCGTCGCCGTGAACGTGGCGGTCGCCGTCCTCGTCGCCGTGCGCTCCTCCCGTGTCCCGGCTCTCGCCGGGCTCGTCGCGACGGCCGCGGCCACCTCGGCGGTCTGGGTCTGGTCGCCCCGGCCTCAGGAGGACGGCGAGCGGGCCAGGATCGCCGTCGTGCAGCCCGGTGTGATCAACGGCATCGGCGGTCCGGAGAAGCGGTTCGCGCGCGAGGAGGCGCTCACCAGGAAGCTGGCCGGGCAGGGTGTCGACCTGGTCGTGTGGGGCGAGAGCAGTGTCGGTTTCGACCTCGCCGACCGTCCCGACCTCGCGGACCGGCTCGCCGCTCTCTCCCGCGAGGTCGGCGCCGACATCGTCGTCAACGTCGACGCGCGCCGGTCGGACCGGCCGGGCATCTACAAGAGTTCCGTACTCGTGGGTCCGCAGGGCCCGACCGGTGACCGCTACGACAAGATGCGGCTCGTGCCCTTCGGCGAGTACGTTCCGGCGCGCTCGCTCCTCGGCTGGGCGACCTCCGTGGGCAAGGCGGCGGGCGAGGACCGTATGCGCGGCACCGAGCAGGTCGTGATGACCGTCGGCGACGGGCTCAAGGTGGGCCCGATGGTCTGCTTCGAGTCGGCGTTCCCCGACATCAGCCGGCATCTCGCGCGCGACGGCGCCGACGTGCTGCTCGCGCAGTCTTCGACGTCGTCGTTCCAGAGCAGCTGGGCCCCCGAGCAGCACGCCTCGCTGGCGGCGCTGCGGGCCGCCGAGACGGGCCGGCCGATGGTCCACGCGACGCTCACCGGAGTCTCGGCGGTCTACGGCCCGGACGGCGGGCGCGTCGGCTCCTGGCTCGGCACCGACGCGAGCACGTCCGCCGTGTACGAGGTACCGCTGGCGCACGGCGTCACCCCGTACGCGCGGTTCGGCGAGTGGCCCGTGTACGCGGCCCTGCTGATCCTGGGCGCGCTGGGCGTCACCGAGGGCGTACGGGCGCTGCGGCTCAGGCGGACCGGCCGGAGCGCTCCGTCACCGCGTGCACCACACGCTCGCACAGTTCGTGAGTCGCCAGCGCGTCCCGGGCGCTGAGGACCTTGCCCGCGCGGACGGCGTCGAGGAAGGCGAGCACGGCCTGCTCGATGCCGCGCTGCCGTGCCACCGGCACCCAGTCGCCGCGCCGCCGGACCGACGGCTGGCCCTTGTGGTCGACGATCTCGGAGAGGTTGACCACCTGACGCTTGGTGTCCTGCCCGGACACCTCCAGGATCTCCTCGGCGGAACCGCTCAGCCTGTTCATCACGCCGAGGGCCGTGAACCCGTCCCCGGCCAGCTGGAGTACGACGTGGTGCAGGAGCCCTTCCTCGACGCGGGCCCGCACGGTGACGTCGTCGACCGGGCCGGGCACCAGGAACCGCAGGGTGTCCACGACGTGGATGAAGTCGTCGAGGATCATCGTGCGGGGCTGTTCCGGCAGGCCGACGCGGTTCTTCTGCATCAGGATCAGCTCACGCGGGTGCTCGACGCACTGCGCGTACGCAGGTGCGTGACGGCGGTTGAAGCCGACGGCCAGGCTGGTGTTCCGCTCCTCCGCGAGCCGTACCAGGCGCTCGGAGTCGGCGAAATCGTACGCGATCGGCTTGTCGACGTACGTCGGGACGCCCGCTTCGAGCAGCCGGCCCACGATCTCGGGGTGGGCGTGCGTGGGGGCGTGCACGAACGCCGCGTCGAGGCCCTGCGCGAGCAGTCCGTCGAGGTCCGTGTGGAGCCGTCCGGCCGGCACGTGCAGGCTGTCGCCGACCCGGGTGAGGGTCGCGGGCGTCCGCGTGTGCAGGTGCAGTTCGAGCCCCGGGCGGGTGGCGAGCACCGGCAGGTACGCCTTCAGCGCGATGTCGCCGAGTCCGATGCAGCCGACCTTCACGGGGATCTCCTCCAGGGGAACACGGGTCCGGCGCACGCTCACGCCCACGTCGTCGGAAGCATACGGCGACGGCGGCGGCCCCATGGCCAGGACGTTTACACCAGGGGCAGCTCGGCGAGCAGCACGGCGTGCAGCGGGGAGTCCGGGAAGGGCCGGCGCTCCCCGGCCTTCCGGAAACTCCAGTCCTCTTACAGTGCCTGGACGCGGGGGTGCTCGACGGCACGAAATCGGGTGGGTGCGAAATCGGGTGGGTGCGAAATCGGGTGGGCCGGGGCGTGGGTCGTCCGCGATGATGCGGTCATGACGATCGAACGCAAGGGACCCGCGACGGACGCCGGCGAGCGCGCCATGCTGGAGGGCTGGCTGGACTACCACCGCCAGACCCTCGCCTGGAAGTGCGAGGGCCTGGACGACGCCCAGCTCAGGACGGCCGCGGTACCGCCCTCCGAACTGTCCCTTCTCGGTCTCGTCCGGCACATGGCGGACGTGGAACGCAGCTGGTTCCGCAAGGTCTTGGTGGGCGACGACCCCGGGCCGCTCTACTACAGCGACGAGGACCGGGACGGCGAGTTCCATCTCACCGAGGCGGACACCTGGGAGGAGGCGTACGCCACCTGGCAGGGCGAGATCGAGGTCGCCCGCCGCAACGCGGCGCGTCTCGGCCTGGACGACCTGTCCGAGGGCAGGAGCAGGTTCACCGACAAGCCCTTCAACCTGCGGTGGATCTACACCCACATGATCGAGGAGTACGCGCGCCACAACGGCCACGCCGACCTGATCCGCGAGCGCGTCGACGGGGCGACCGGCGACTGAGGGTCGACCGGCGGCTGAGGGGCGTCCGGCGGCCAGCAACGCCACGTGGGCTTTCACCCGTGCGGGGCATCCTCCGCTCGTCAGCTCCCCAAATCGTGGCGGAGACAGCAGAGTTGCGCGGGTGCATCGAACCGCGACCACCGCAACGCTCCTGGTCACCGTGGCCGTCTCGGCGGTCTCAGCCGTCTCCGGCTGTGTGACCGTCCAGCGAACGCCTTCGCCCGCCCCGCCGTCCGTCCCGCCCCCGGTGTCGGAGCCGCGCCCGGACGGCAGGGCCGAGGAACGGGTCGTACAGGCCCCGGCCCGCGAGGCCCTGGAACTCATCGGGCCGTCCCGCCGCCCTTCGGTGCCCGCGTCCGCACCGGCCCGCACCACTCCCGCGAACGCCGCCGGTCCCGGCGCCGCCCCGGCGGACCGCCCCCGGCACGCCCCCGCCGAACCGCCTCGGCGCCCGGAG
>NZ_BMVY01000047.1 GCF_014650955.1 Streptomyces tauricus | reverse complement strand
CTCGACCGCTTCGCTTTGACTGCACCTGAGTCACACAGAAGATCGTGTTACGAGCTCTGAGGGCACTGCCTTGAGATTCTTCATGCCGAGAGAACTCCTAGCGTCACTGTGGGCCGTCGAAGTTTCTGTTCGATATATCGACAACCGTTCGAGGGCTGTCGCGGACCTTATGAGCCCCTCAATAGAGTGTCAAGCAAACGCGCGATAACGGTTCTGCTCCCCCGGAGGCTCGTAAGTCACACAACGCAACGAAGCCCTCCGCTCGTCCCAGTTCGCTCCTGAGTCGCCTGAGGACGGGTGTCGCCAGTGATCACCGAAGAACGTGCCTGTCTCGTCGAGCGCCGCCCGGCCCATGCGACGTCATGCACCGTGATGTCCCTCGAACCCGGTCCACATACCGCCGACAGTCCCGCCGCGGTAGAGGGCGATGGGCGAGTCTTTGCCCCTCCACCATGTGTCCGTTACGCCCTGTACTTCGGGCACCGGTTCGAAGCCGACGAGGTTCGATGACCCGACGGCCTTCCCCCTTGACTCATGTCGCGGTCTTGGCCCAGCGGCCGGCGTGGGCGGCGAGCGCCAATGACTCCACCCGTTCTTCTGTGCCGGCGTGCAGTGGTGTCCAGCGGTGGGCATCGATCCCGAATGCGCCGTCGGACCCGATCATGAATCCGTAGGCCATGGAGACTCGGCAGCTTCCTGCCGGAAACAACCAGCCCTCAGCGGACGAGCCCTCGGGACAGTCGGCGTCCAGAACGCGCGGACCGCCCTCGGAGAACGGGGCGGGCGGCAGCGCAAGACCGCCCCAGCGGTCCTGGAAGGCCGAGGCCCGGTCGATCTCCACGGCAGGGACCCCGTGCTCGATCCACATCTTCCGGCGCTGCCCGAGGCCCTGTCGGGGAACACGAACGCCGTCCACCTGCACGAACCTCCTGGCCCGGTCGGTCAGGCCGACAGGCGCGACCGGGACAGGCGATAGGGGAGTGGCTGCCGTCACGGTGCCGGAGTCCAGTGGCGGTTCCGGTCGCGTTCTGGGGTGTCAGTCGTCGCGACCAGGTGTGTCATCTATCGCGACCGGTCGCACCGCAGGAGGGTTGGCATTCGAAGGCGGCGCTGTCAGCGCCATCCGAGTTCGGGAGCGACGTGGGTCAAGATGCTCTCGATGACAT
Organism: Streptomyces tauricus; assembly: GCF_014650955.1. Classification (GTDB taxonomy): domain Bacteria; phylum Actinomycetota; class Actinomycetes; order Streptomycetales; family Streptomycetaceae; genus Streptomyces; species Streptomyces tauricus. The sequence goes on along the minus strand of NZ_BMVY01000047.1, from coordinate 47,544 downwards.
GGGAGTTGTACTCGACGCCCAGTTGGTTGGGCACGGTCAGCAGCAGGGTGTCGGCGGCGGCGATGGCCTCGTCCTCGGCGAGCTGTTTGATGAGGACGTCGGGTTCGGCGGCGTAGGACCGGCCGAAGATGCTGCGTGTGTGGGCGTCGATGTAGCCGATCTGGTCCTTGGAGTTGCCTTCCCGGCCGAAGTAGGCGCGGTCGCGGTCGTCGGTGAGCGCGAAGATGCTGCGGCTGACCGAGACTCTTGGTTCGCGGGTGTGGCCCTCGGCCTGCCATGCCTCGCGGTATGCCTCGATCTGCTTGCGCTGCTGGACGTGCAGGGGCTCGCCGCTCTCGTCGTCCTTGAGGGTGGAGCTCTGCAGGTTCATCCCGAGTCCGGCTGCCCAGACGGCGGTGGCGTTCGAGCCGGAGCCCCACCAGATACGCTCTCGCAGTCCCTCGGAGTGCGGTTCGACGCGCAGCAGTCCCGGCGGGTTGGCGAACATCGGTCTGGGGTCGGGCTGTGCGAAGCCCTCGCCTGTGAGGACGTCGAGCAGCCGCTCGGTGTGCTCGCGTGCCATGTCGGCGTCGGTTCCGCCCTGCGGGGGCGTGTGGCCGAAGTGCCGCCAGCCGTCGATCACCTGCTCCGGGGATCCCCGGCTGAGGCCGAGCTGGAGTCGGCCGCCGGAGATGAGGTCGGCCGCGCCTGCGTCCTCGGCCATGTACAGCGGGTTCTCGTAGCGCATGTCGATCACGCCGGTGCCGATCTCGATCCGGCTGGTGCGCGCCCCGACGGCCGCGAGCAGCGGGAACGGTGAGGCGTGCTGCCGGGCGAAGTGGTGCACCCGGAAGTAGGCGCCGTCGGCGCCCAGTTCCTCCGCGGCGACGGCGAGGTCGATCGCTTGGAGCAGGGAGTCTGCCGCAGAGCGTGTCTGTGAATGCGGCGATGGCGTCCAGTGTCCGAAGGACAGGAACCCGATCTTTTTCATGCCACATTCAACAACCAGCGACCGGTTTCATTCCTCGGAACCTAGATGGAGGTGTCTACACGTAACGGCGTGGCCACTGGTTGCTGTCGATCTGGCTGAGGGCTCGATGGCCGCGAGGCCGGGCCTTCGCCGACGTGAGCGAAAGCACCGGTTGACGCTCAGGCGGGCGGGCTCAGGGAGCGCAGCCGGTCGGCGATGTCGTACACGGTCAGGCGCAGTGCGCGGATGTCGGCGATCAGGTCGCGCCAGGGTTCGTATGCGGTGGTGTCGACGTTTTCTCCGGATGCCTTGAGGTAGGCGACGGCGACGCCGTAGGCGAAGAACTCGTTGCGGGCCGGCAGTGACCGCAGCAGTACGAGTTGCTCCATGAGTGCGGCCGCCCTCCAGTACGCGTCCGGGGAGCCCTCTGTCAGTTGTGGGGTGTTCACGCGGTGGCGTGCCACTGCGGCTACGAGCGCGGAGTAGTCCAGCACGCCCAGTTCCTTGCCGAGCAGTTCCTCCTGCCGGTCCAGGAGCCAGCGGATGTCGATGTGCAGGTCCAAGGTCAGGCCGCCCGGTGCGTCGTGCGCGCCGCCTGGGGGAGTCCGCCGAAGTCACGGTCGAAGGCTTCGGCCATGCCCGGCTGGGAGACGGCCTCACGGAACGCGTCCGTCGCCACGCCCAGCTTGAGCTGGTTCTCCTGCTCCACGGCAAGTTCAGCGAGCAGGGCACGCACGCTCGTCTTGCGAGCGGCGGCGATCGCGTTGAACCGGTCCCGGGTCTCTGTGTCGATCTTCACGGTGGTATCAGCCATACCCTCAGTATGCACCTGTGACTACCTCCGTGAATACCTCAAAGGTGGCGCACGTGGACGGCCTGGGCGGCAACGCGCTGAACCGCGGCAGATACTGCTCGGCTCACTCATCGCCGGAAGCCAGCCGTCTGCATGGAGGGGGCAGACGTGACCGTGTCCTATGTGGTGAGACGGACGTAGAATCCGGTATGGGGCAGGGAACTTGGAGTTGAATCGTTCGGGATGGATTGTGGGAGATCGCGAAGCCGCTGATCCCATCACCGAGGGTGCCACCGCAGGGTGGCAGGACGCCGGACACACCTGATGAGACGCTGTTTGCGGCCATCATTCATGTATTGGTCAGTGGTTGCGCCTGGCGGGCTCCGCCGCGGTCCTTCGGCATATCGAAGTCCACCGCGCACCGCCGGTTCCTGATCTGGTCCGGAGCTGGTCTCTGGGGCCGGTTGCACCTGGCCGTGCTGCACCGGCTCGACGACGCCGACCTGGTCGACGTCACCCGTGTCGTCCTGGACACCGCTCACGGCCGGGCAAAAAAAGGGGGGCGAACACACAGGTCCGAGCCCCGTGGACCGGAGTAAGCCGGGTTCCAGGATGCACATCTTGTCGGACGCGAACGGTCTGCCTCTCGTCGTCGGGATCTCGGCCGGCAACGTCCATGACAGCGAGGGGCTGAAGCCCATGATCGCGTTTCACCGCCCCGTGCGGCTGTGGTGGAGCGGGAAGCTGGACAGCCGCACGCCGTCGATCTGCGGAGCCAGCTGGAGCGGCCGTAGAGGCATTGACGGCATTGAACGGCGAGACGGCCAAGAGCCTTGCCACGTCGCTGCGTTCGTTCTGCCGTGCGCTCAAACGCGAAAGAACTGATCTTCCGGGATCCCACCCGTTCTGTCGTGCTTTCTAGCAGCCGACGGTTGCCCGTCCCGCTCCCCGACGACCACTTGCGCGGTGTCCTCGGCCAGCTCTCCGGGGGGGGCGACTTCTCGAACGCGTGCAGGGTCTCATCGAACCCGTAGTCGCTCGGGAACACCTTGGTTTCGACAAATACGTCATCCCGGGGGAGTGCAGCTCGGCGCAGGCCGTCTCCGACCTCCTTCTCATTGAAGTACGCGGCTGCCGTATCGACGTGGCGGTAGCCCAGCTCGAGCGCGGTCGCCACCGCCTCGGCGGTCTCCTCCGGTGAGCTCTGATAGACGCCCAGACCCAGGGCAGGGAGGGTGACGCCGTTGTGCCCGGTTCACGTTCCTGGACCCGCTCGCACGCGACTTCTACGTCGACTGGGAGCAGACCGCCAACGATGTCGTCGCCGTCCTGCGTGGCTACGTCGGCGCGAACCCGGCGGATCGGCGCCTTTCCGATCTCGTGGGCGAGCTCGTCACGAGCAGCGACGACTTCTCCCGCCGGTGGGCCGTCCACGACGTGAAGTACCACCGCACGGGTCGCAAGGTCCTCCGTCACCGGGTGGTCGGGGATCTCGACCTCGGGTTCGAGGCGCTCGCGCTGCCCGACTCCACGACGCTGAGCCTGTTCGTCTACTACCCGGCCGACGAGTCGACGCGGGAGCGTTTGCAGCTTCTGGAGAGCTGGGCCGCCACCGAAGCCCGCGACGGCATCTGGCCTCATCCCGTCCAGCCGCGGTAGCCGCACGATCGAGGATTTGCCCCCGGTACCGTCCGTGCCATGCTGATACTGTACCTGTAGGTAGGGACAGAACGGCAAGAGCTGCCAGCCTGCAAGGAGGGACCGACCACGTGAAGAGCACGGAACGCCACCACCCGGCTGCCAGCTCACGAGAGCGTCTCGTCGAGGCCACCCGGGAGCTGCTGTGGGAGCAGGGCTACACATCGACCACCCCCGCGGAGATCCGAGCGCGCGCGGGCGTCGGACAGGGAAGCATGTACCACCACTTCCCGACCAAGGCCGACGTCGCAGCCGAAGCGATGCTCCGCAACAGTGCCGAACTCGAGCGCGCAATGGACGACTACCTGAAGCAGACGCCATCGCCAGCTGGAAGCGTCAAGAGCTATCTGAGCAAGCCGCGCGACGGCCAGAAAGGCTGCCGGTTCGGGCGGATGACCCTTGACAACGCCGTGCTGGAGAACGAGCGGCTGCGGGGGCCCGTGGCGGACAGCCTGACCTGGTATCGCCGACGAATCGAACATCTCCTGATCGACGGGCAAGCGCGAGGGGAGCTGCGAGACGACTTCTCCGCCGAGGCCGTTGCTGCCACGATCATTGCCATCGTGCAAGGAGCGCACGTTCTTGCTCGCGCAGACCGGAGCCAGGCAGCGTTCGACCGTGTGATCGAAGGTGGTCTCACGCTGCTGGCAGGACTGGAACGCCGAGCTTGAATGTTGATTCACGCAACGGGCGTGTACCGGCTGCGCCCATTGGTCTCGTGATCCGGTCGGCATCCGATGCTGTTGATGCAGCGGACTTCCGTAGCGTCAACGAGGAGTGGACCAGGGTGCTGTTCGTTCTCACCGACGAGGATGGACACCTGCTGGGCGCGATCCTTTCACCCACATCGTTCAGTCGGGCGGGGATGTTCTGATCGCGCGGATACCGAACGGCACCGCCGCCGGATGCGTTGCGCTCCTGCGATACAGCTCCGATCTTCTTGAGCTCGCCACGATGGGCGTGCGTGCTGAATTCCGGAGCCGCGGCGCCGGCCAAAGGCTTCGAGAGGCTGCGATCGCTCGGGCTCGACAGCTGGACGCCCGGCGTCTCTTTCTCGGGACGAACAGCCGGCCGGTTGCCGCGCTCCGGCTCTACGAGGACTCGGGATTTCGCCGGATCAGCCGGGAGGAACTTCCTCTCGCCGACTACTACGCCCGCGCCGACATCCTGATGCTCCTCTCGCTCGACGAACCAACCCGCCCAGCCTCGACCGGAAGCAGGTGACCACCATGGTCAGCGTCAGCCAAGAGACCTCGATTCAGACACGAACCCGGCTACGGGCCGTCATAGCGAACTCTGAGATCGCGGTGCTCGACGGGGCGTGGTCATTCGTCGAAACACCGATGAACGAGCCGCCCCGTTTGGATGAGCACGTCCTCGCGGTCATCCGCGACGACGAATGCTGGAGCGCCCTTCGCCCGGACGACGGGAGTGACAAGGAGAGAGAACGATTCGGTCTGCTGTCCTTCCACTTCCCACCCGGCCTCGACAACAGCGGCTTCGTCGGCTGGCTCGCCACCGAGTTGAAGAAGCGTCTGGGGACCGGACTGTTCGTCGTGTGCGGCAGCAACAGCGATCACGGTGGGATCTACGACTACTGGGGCTGCCCCATCGACCTGCTGGACGATGTCGCCGGCGTCATCCGAGAGCTCGCCGACCACCCCACAGCGACCCCGTCATGAGCACCGTTGCTGCCGGAGACGAACGGGTGCCGACGGCCGCGATCGCAAATGCGTCCGTCTATCTGAATCCCCCCGTGAGGTGGGCGCCACCATCGCTTCGGCCGCTCCTGCCGGGTGCACCATTCTCTGGACCCGCGCGCCCCGTGACCCACCTCGGCAGCGCGGACTCGATCCTGGAAGTGATCGCCGAGTCGGACAGGAGCGACGTCCTCGTCATCGACAACGGAGGCAGGCGCGAGGAGGAGTGCATCGCCGGTCTGCGGCTCGCGGAAGCCGCACTCGCCGGAATCGTGCTGTGGGGCGCCCGCCGGGACACCGCGCAATTGCGGCACACCCGCCTCCCGCTATTCAGTCTCGGATCGGCCTCATCCGGCCCGCGCCGATACCGCCCGTGGCCCCGCCGATACGGACCACCACCCTGGACTCTGCTCCCGTCGCCATCGGGGACGCCGTCGTCGCGACGACGGCGTCACATTTATCAGACCAGCCCAGGCCAACCGAGTCTTCCAGTTCGCCAGCCGCATCCAACGCATCGAGACGGCGCAGGGCGACCTCATCCACCAGGGCTGATCTCTCCGCGACCAACTTGACTTCGCCGGCTACCTCCAGCGACGCACCGCGGACCTGTCACTGACCCTTCGCCAACACCTCAACGACCACGGCTCAGCACCGGAGACATGACCATGAGCGTCACGCCGCCCATCACCACCGACACCATCCACCACCTCGTGCCCTTCGCCCGGTACCTGGGCGTCACCTTCTCAACGATCGAACCCGACCGCGTCGTCGCCCACCTATCCGAGAGCGGCGACCTCGCCACGATCGGCGGCGGTGTGCACGGCGGCGCGCTGATGGCGCTTGCCGACGTCAGCGCCGCCGTTGTGGCTGTCCTCGCGAGCGGCGATCCCACCGCTGCTCCCGCCACTATGCAGTCCTCGACCAACTTCCTTCGGCCCGTCCACGGCGCCGCAACGGCTGAAGCCCGTATTGCTCGTCCCGGAAGATCGACGGTCGTCGACGTGGAGCTGACCGACCCGGCTGGTGAGCTCTGCGCACTGGTGCGGCAGATCGTCACCGTCCGGCCCGGATGAATCCTGGCAGACGTCGATCACGCAAGAGGCCCTGATCCCGGACCAGGTTATGCGCAGCGGCAGCTTCACGACAGCATGGGTCGGCCCGCGCGGCTCGTCCAGTGACTCCGGCAGGCGGTGTCGGCGTACTCCCCAAGAGATCATCTCATTTGGCTAGCTGGACTTGTGCGGTGTCGAAGATTGTTGAGCGGCTGGTGCCGGACGAGCTGTGGGAGCTGTTCCAGCGAGTGGTTCCAAAGGCGCCGTCGCGGCCGCAGGGTGGCGGCCGGCGTCGGCACGGCGACCGTGAAGTCCTGGCTGCGATCGTCTTCGTGGCGACCTCGGGCTGCACGTGGCAGCAGGTGCCGGCCGCCTCGTTCGGCCCGCCGGGCGCGTCGGCCCATTGGCGGTTCACCGAGTGGACCAAGGCCCGGGTGTGGGCCAGACTTCATCACCTGGTCCTCGATGAACTCGGCTCCCGCGGTGAGCTGGAGTGGTCGCGGTGCGCGATCGATTCCGTGAACATGTGGGCGATGGAAAAGGGGATCTGACGGGCCCGAACCCTCATGGGCAGCGAAGAGGGTCATCGCTATCCGAATCCGGAGTGAGAGCTCTTTCGACACACCGCGGGGCTCGCTTCAGCACCGGTTCTGGCCGGGGCGAAGATCTCATCCGCCACCTGGGCAGGAAGTCCTCTGGGGAAGCTAGCGAAGAAGTGCGCCAGCTGCGAGGGGGAGTTCAAGGAAGGGCAGCGCAAGGCGTCGGTACGACGCGTGGCGGCCCATGCCCGGCGAGTGCGCCCCCCAGGCGGTGCAGTCCCGAGCATTGTCCGATGAGTCGGAAGGTCCCCTTGCACGAGAAGGTCGCCCGCAGGTCCTGGATCCGCCGCCGCTGCCCATCGTGACGGATCCGCGGATCACCGCGTCGTCCTCGACGAGCAGGATCGTCATGCGCGCGGACATGGGCACGGGCGCGCTGTCGGCTGCTGAAGCGGGCGTCTTTTCCGTCCGAAGGTAGGTCCCGGGGGGCCTCACCCTGCCAGAACCGTGCCTCCGCCTGGGCTCAACCGTATATCGGTCGCGTCTCGCGATCTGTGTCGGGCCGCTCCTCGAACTTCGCAGCGTCCGGGGTGCCGTCGGGAGCGGCGGTGGCGCGTACGCCCGCGAGCACGATCGCGGTGATCTGCTGCGCGTCGGCTCGCGTGAACTCGCGCGCGCCCCGGCTGACCAGTCCGTGCACCGGACCGCTGAGCATCTCGACGAGAAGATGACAATCGACTACTGGAAGCTCCCCGTTCTCGATCGCCGCGTCCACCCGCTGGCGCAGCCTCCCTAGGCGCTGAGCGAACGCCTCATCGACGACGGCCCGTAGGCCGGGGTTGTCGTGGGCCGAGCCCACGACGTTGAGCAGCGCCCGACCCTGCGGGCTGGACAGGGCGGCGGCGAGGGCTTCGAGGAAGTCGACAAGGTCGGCGTCGACGTCGCCGGAGTCGTGCAGGGGCGCCGCGTGGGTGCTGAAGGAGGCCAGTGCATCGGCGAGTAGGGTCGTTCGGTCGGGCCAGTTGCGGTAGACGCTGGCCTTGTTGACCCCGGCGAGCTCGGCGACCTGGCCGTAGTGCAGCCCGCCGAACCCGTCGCGGGCGATCAGCTCGGCGGCGGCCTCGAGAATCCGACGCCGCACCCGGGCGGTGCGCCCGCCCGGACGGCGGCCCGGCTCTGGCGTGGTTTCGTCCGCGGTCACGAACGGAACCCTACAGCGGCTGCGCCGGGTGGTGTGCGCCTCGATTGCCTCTCAGGTGGCGGGGACCCAAGAGGTCAACCCCGTCCCGCGCGGACGTCCTGGCCGCCGCCTGCGGGCGCTGGCGCTGGTCGTAGGTGACGAAAGCCGCGGTGATGTCGGTAGTCGCCGTGCCCGGCCAATTCCTCGGCCGATGTCCATGTCCCGAGCAGAGCCAGCGAGGTGCTGCGTCCGGCCACCGGGGTCGCGGACTCAGCAGCCGTCGTGCAGGACGCGTTCGACGGCATCCGGGAGTTGTGCTCCGTCATGCACTGCGATCTGGTGGTGTTCGCTCCCGTCCCGGCTGCTGCCTACGGCCACAGCAACGGCTTCGCCGTCCGGGGGCGGTGCGAACCATGACGGGGAAGGGAGACTCGGTCCCGGGCATCCTGACGGGAACTCGACGGTGGTCCGTTCGTCCTGATACGCATTGCGGCCGAGGATCACGCCCTTCACGACCTCGGATCGGAACCATCCGGACTTCGTCCGAACCAATACGTCGGCGAACCGTGGGGCCCGATGCCGCAGCACCGACTTGCGCACCGCATACGGCTGCCCTTTGTCCCGCGCACAGCCTGCCGCCAGCGCTGCCTGCTCCGCCTGTCACCGGCGGGTGCTTCGCTGTCGTCTTCCAGCCAGCGGCAAGGGTCTGAAATCGCCGATCCGGCGAGTTACAACGGCTAACACAAAGAGGTGGATCAGTCCTGATGGCCGTGTCCGGGGCGGGAGTTGAGCGTTCGGCCCTGCGTGGGGACATCGCCGTGGATCGTGCCGGATGAGCTGTGGGACCGCTTGGAGCCGCTGCTGCCGCAGCGCGAACGGCGCTTTCGGTATCCGGGCCGTAAGCCGTTGCCGGACCGGGAAGTGTTGTGCGGGATCTTGTACGTGCTGCACACCGGGATCCAGTGGGAGTACTTGCCGCAGGAACTCGGGTTCGGCTCGGGCATGACGTGCTGGCGACGGCTGCGGGACTGGAACGAGGCAGGCGTGTGGCAGCGGCTGCACGCGATCCTGCTGGCCGAGCTGAACGCGGCCTCACGGCTGGACTGGTCCCGATGCGTGGTCGACTCATCCCACATCAGGGCGCTAAAAGGGGGATCCACACGGGCCCTTCGCCAGTCGACCGGGGTCGGGCCGGCTCGAAACACCATCTGATCACCGACGGACACGGCACCCCGCTCGCGGTCCTGCTGACCGGAGGCAATCGCAACGATGTCACCCAGCTCCTGCCGCTGCTCGACGCGATTCCGCCAGTCCGCGGCCGGGTCGGCCATCCCCGTCGCAAACCGGACTCGCTGTTCGCCGACCGCGGCTACGACCACGACATCTACCGCGACCAGGTCCGCGCCCGCGGCATCGTGCCCGCGATCGCCCGCCGCGGCACCCTGCACGGCACCGGACTGGGCACCTACCGCTGGGTGGTGGAAAGGAGCTTCGCGTGGTTGCACGGCTTCCGGCGCCTGCGCATCCGATGGGAACGGCGAGCCGACATCCACGAAGCCTTCCTCAAACTCGCCTGCTGCCTGATCACTCACCGGCAACTCGGCGTACTGCGCTGCCGTCGGTAGAGGTCATCGGGGCAGAGTCGTGTTGCCGTGCACAGCTGTCCTGGGAAGCATCCAACGTCCTATGTAGTGGCAACGCCATGCTGCAGTTGACACCTGTCGTGCTGGAGGTGCAGCCGGCGGAGGTCTTGCAATGCAGCGATGGGAAAGGAGTGCTGAACCCACTTCGCCAGATAGCCGTCCTCGCCGTGGACCTGCAGTACTGACTGAGCGGCCTCCATGACGACGTGTCCGAGAAGGCGTCGCGGCTGCGTGGAACCCCAGACGAGTGTGCCTTCCTGGTCAGGCGCATCGAAGCTCGCGAACATGTCGGGAAAGCGGTATATCGCCAGATCAACGTCCGAACCCCTGCCTCGCAGCACCCACCTCACTTCAGCCGGTTCAAGGTCGAAGGAGAAGCGCTGGACAGGTATGGGGCCATACAGGCCCGCGACACCGTGAAGCAAGTCGGCAAGAGCATCCGTGCAGTAGCTGACGATGTCTTTCCGCTCCGAGGAGCCGTCCTTGATGAGACACATCGCCCAGCCAGTGCCACTCAGTTCCCAACTGAACTGGAGACCATTGGTCATCCCGCGCCTCCCGGTGATCGTCTCCGAAGACGGTACAGCGCAGAGGTAGGCGGCTCCCCTCGCACCAACACAACCAACGGCGAACAACTCACCAGTCAGGCGACCGATCAGCTCGTTTGGTGGTTGCGGGCGGCGCACCCCTGCCGCTTCATTGTGTTAGCCGTTGTTAGTCGGTAGCGTCACACACGTCTGCGGCCGGGTGTATGCGGTATCGGGCCCGATCGAGGCGCTATTGACCGGCCGTGACCGGCTGGAGCAGCTTGTTCCGTGCGACGATCGCTTCTTGAGTAGGTGGAACGAGAAGTGCACCACCACCCTCGACCGTACCCTGGGCGAATGCGGCATAAGGCCGTTGGCGGTCCTCGTATCGCGGGAACGCAAGGACGTGATCTCCATCCCCACGCTCGAGTTCCTCGGCGAGGAACTGAGCCCCGGTCAGTGCCAGGGACGTGCCCCGGCCCGCGAGGGGGGATGCGCAATGGGCGGCATCGCCCACGAGCGCGACCCGGCCCCGGTGCCAGGTGGGCATATGAATCTGGCTGACCGAATCGAAGTAGATGTTGGGATCGGCGCGCACCGCGTCAAGGATCGTCTGGACCTTCCACGAACGACACCCGGCGAAACGGTCGAAGAGGATCCTTTTCTGCGCCTCGATGTCGCGGTAGTCGTAGTCGAGGGGATCTGATGCGAACATCAAGAGACCGATGGCTTTGTCTTTGAACCGGGCGATGCCGGCCAGGTGCCCCGGATAGCTGTACATGGGATTGATCCGCTCGGCTTCGGCTTCACGGGGCATGTCGATGATGGCGACGTAGAGACCGAGATGCCGGATCCAGTCCTGCTCAGGGCCGAACACGAGCCGTCGCACCGCCGAGTGCATACCGTCGGCGCCGAGGACGAGATCGAAGCTCTCCGACGTGCCGGAAGCGAACACGACGTCCACCTGGTCGTGATGCTCGGCGATCGAGTTCACCGACTCGCTCAGACGCAGGTCCACGATGTCGGGCAGGGCGTCAGCCAGGATCCGGGACAGGTCCTCGCGGGCGATCTCGATGTCGTCGGACGAATCGCCGATATCTGAGGGCAACCGGCCGATGGCCGTACCGTTCTCGTCGACGAAATGGACCTGCTCAGTCATACGGATCCGCGCGTCGCGGACCGCAGGCAGGATGCCCATCTTTCCGGCGACCTGGATCGCATCGCCGCGAACATCGATGGGTGAACCATTGCCCCGGAGCCGATCGGCCCGCTCGACGATCGTGACGCGATGACCTCGCATTCCGAGGACACGTCCGAGTGAGAGACCGGCGACACCCGCGCCGGAGACAAGAATGTGCATACGTACTCCACAACAGTGATGAGGGGCGGGATATTTACCGCGCTGGCTGCGTCGGGTGGGCGAGCACGAAATCGCGGAGCAACCGGGCAGTTTCCTGTGCGAACTCCATCGTGATTCCGTGGCGCGCTCCCAGAATCACCTCCATCCTCGCCCCAGGAATCGCGTCGGCGATCTTCTGTCCGATTTCGGGACGAGCTGCAGGATCGTCCTCACCGTAAATGAGCAGGGTGGGGGCCGTGATCTGGGGCAGGCGGTCGGTGAGGTCGAAGCCTGGTATTGCGGCCAGTCGTCGCGCATCCGCCTCCGGTGGGCGGTGGATCATCATCGACTTGAGTTCGGCCACCGTCTTCTCGTCCGCTTGCCCGCGTTCGGACAGGGCGAAGGCGAGCATCCGGGCGTCGCGCTGCGACGGTGACAGCGCGACGATCTCGGAGGCCACAGGCGCCTGCAGGGCCGAGGCGTCGGAGAATGTGGCACCGACCGTCAGGGATTGCACGACGTCGGGCACCGACACTGCGACCTGCAGGGCGATGAAGCCGCCGAACGAGGATCCGAAGACGTGCGCTCGTTCGTACCCCAGTCCCCTGATGAGCGCGGCGCAGTCCTCAGCCAGGTCGGGGATGCCGTACGGGTGGGGTGGGTTGACCGACGCTCCGGAATCGCGCTGGTCGTAGGCGATCGCACGGATGCCGTCACCGAGCAGGGGCCGGAACGTCTCGTACTGGATATGGGTGCTTTCGCCACCGTGCAGCAGAATCACCGGTTCGCCGGCACCGGACTCCGCGTAGGCGATCTCGATCTCGTCGACCTTGACCGTGTTCAGCGCAGTGGTCACTGGGATCCCCCGGAGTTCGTCATGGACCAGACGGGCACCCAGCCGTTCTCGGACACCATGGTGTTGCCCAGGGCGCGCTGATAGGTGGACTCCAAAACGCTCACCTCCTTAAAGATACTGAGCGTCGCTTTAAGCTAGCCCTGATCCACCGTGGTGTCTACCGAGGTGTGAACGAGAAGATCAGAGGTGCGCCGGAGGGCAGGGAGGCTGCAGGGGTAGACGACTTGGGCAGGCGACCGAGGGTGCGACCGGGCGGGTGCGGTTGCACGTCAAACGGGGCGACCGTGGGGCTCCATCGGCCCGCGGTCGAGGAGACGGTGATCGTGTCGGACGCGCTCGTCCGTTCGCGGCATTGGGCCGTCGGTGCAACCTCGCGCCAAATGCGCCCGCTCCGACCGCGCGGGTGACGAACACGGCGGGGACCGCCGACGTGCGCAGAGAGGCGATCCCGAATGCGGAGGAGAGCGCCCGCGCGGCCTTGGCCGGCGCACTGACCTCCGCCGGTGTCCGCTCGCTACTTCCCCCGCATGTCACCGTGCCGGCCCGGCACGTGCCCGTTGCGCAGCTACCCATGCGGGGCGTGGTTCCGGGCTGCTGTGTGCAGGGCCTGTGGCTCGGCATCCGTGGCTATGCCGGTCGTAACGTCGGCCCCACTGTCCCTTAATTCGTGCGGCCGGGGGTGGCTCAGGGGGCCGCGCCTTCGCGGAGTTCGTCGAGGTAGGTGGTCATCAGCCGGGTCGTCGTGGTGAACCAGTCATTGAGGACGGCGATCTCGGCGGGGGAGTAGTCGGCGAACTGCTCGCCCAAGCGGGCGTAATAGGGGCCGTAGAGGGCGGTGACGCGGGCGACCGCTGCGGGCTGGGCCGCGATGCGCACGCGGCGGCGGTCGGCCTGGTCCGGAAGGCGGGTCACGTAGCCCGCCCGTTCGAGGCGGTTGACGATGCCGGTCACCGCTCCCGTGGTGACGTGCAGGCGGTGGGCCAGGTCGCCGGCCGTGGGGTGGTTCTCGCCGGCCTCCAGGACGTAGCCGAAGCAGGTCAGGTCGGAGACGTTCAGGCCCAGACGCTGTGCCATCTCCTGCTGGGCGATCATGCTGGTGGCGATGAGGCGGTCCATCGCAGACAGAGCCTCCGGCAGTGTGGCCCCAGGGCGTGGAGCGTCCTCCGTCCCGTCCTCCGCCCCCTGGTCGTTCGTGTTCCCGCCGTCCGACATCTGGAAATCCCTTAGCGTGTAAGATAAATTGCCTTAGCGGCTAAGCGATTCTATAGGTCAGTCGGCCGGAGGTAGGCACGTGAGCGGGCATCACTACGAAGAGGGCCACACCCTGGCGGGTTGGACGGGGTGCGCGGTGGCCGTTCTGGGGCTGTCGACGGCCGGAGCAGGGATGTGCCTCGGGTCCGGCCCCGCGCTGTGGTCGGGGGTCGGAATCACGGGGCTCGGCGTGCTGGTGACCTGGGGGCTGCATCTCGCGGGCTGGGGCAAGCCGTCGGGGATACGGCCGCCGGCTGAGCGGAGCTGGCGGGTACGGGACCGTGCCGCCCGTGCGGGCCACCCCGACTGCCTGGGGTGTCGGCTCGCCGGACGAGGCCGAGGCCGGGCGCATAGGCGTGGGCGCGTAGCGGTGCCGGACGTGACGGAGGGAGTTCTGCCCATCTCTCCTTCCGCCGCTCGTTCTGAGGGAGAGCCCGTTCCCGTGTCCGTCTCCACGCCCGCATCCATGTCCGTCCCGGTATCCACCGGCGAGACTGTACGGCTGCCCAACTGAGCGTCACCGCCTGGCCGGGTCCCGCGCAGTCGCAGCGGGGCCCGGCTCCGAGCACCCACGCAGTCGCAGTCGGGGTCGGCTTCGCGTAGGGCACGCAGAAGGCCAGGCGCGCGGCCGGCGAGCCGATTGATGGCGGCGGCCGTATAGGCGGGGGCGGTAGAGATACCGAAGTCGGCCGCGATTTTCGCGAGGGTGTCATGCCGACGCAGGTATACCAGGGCGAACAGCGCACGCTGGTGCGGCGGGAGTTTGCAACCGCGGCCACCCTCGCGGGTGACGATGAGCCTCGTGACCCGCTCGATCAGGGCGTGCGGCAGGTCGAGTGCGGCAGGGTAGGGAGCCAACGAGGCTCCTGTGCCTGAGGTTGAGACTTTGAACCTCTCCTCCAACGGCACGGTACCCTCGTGCGTTGCGCACCCCGTCGGCACCGCTCGGATCAGAGGCCGGACTGAAAACCCCCACCGAGTGCCAGGCGCTCAAGAACGAGGTCACCTGCCCGTCCGCCATGGCACACGAAGATCATTCTGCGAGGGCTGCTCAGCCGGATACATTCATGCGCTGTGTTCCGATGACCGACAGCAGCCGCAGCGACTCCTGTGCGGGAGAGCCGGGCTCGACCGTGAAGAGGACGATCTGCTGGTCCCGGCCGGCGATGTCGAGGAAGGTGCAGTTGAGGGTGATGGGGCCGATCAGCGGGTGGTTGACGGTCTTGAGCAGGGTGGGCTCGGGGCGCACGTCGTGCGCGGCCCACCGCCGGGCGAACTCCGCGCTGCCGGCGAGGAGGTCCCCCACCAGCGTGGCTACCTCGCGGTCGTCGGGGTAGCGGGCGGCCGACCAACGTCCAGGTCCCGGCCACGGCGCTCGAAACGCCACCCGGGCAGGTTCGCGGTAGCAGGGTCGGGTAGGTGGCCCCAGCCCGCCGTAGGGCATCCGATACGGCTCGGCCGCCTCCGGCTGGACGGTCTCTTTGGGGTCAACGGCCACCGCATAGGACCAGCCGCGGTCCTCCAGTGCCAGGCGGAAGAAGACACTGTGGCCGTAGCCGGCATCTGCCACGATCACCGGCACCGACGGCAGCCAGCCGGCCAGCCGGTCCAACAGCCCCAACGCTAAACGGGATTTGGGCACATGCCCGACATGATCGGGAACTCCGGCAGCCCGTCGCCGGCGGGCGTCATCCGCTCACTGTTCGGGCAGGAAAAGCTCCCACTCCAGATGGCGCGCATCCCGCTGCCTGGCGCCGCGCCGCCCATGCACCCGATCACCTGCTGACACCACGCCGGGTCTCCCGCGTCGCCCGTGCCGCCGAGAACGCCGGGTTCACCTTGGTCTCCCTGGAGGACAGCACACTCCCGCCCGGCGCCACGCCCGATGCGGTCGGCCGTATCGGGCGTGGTGGAGCGGGCCGCCTACCTCGCGGCCTCGACGAGTGTCATCGGTATCGCGCCGGTCGTCCCGGTGACGTACGCCGAACCCCTCCATGTCTCGGGCCAGTTGACGTCACTGAACAGCATCTCGATAGGGCGTGCCGGACGGGTGGTGGGCGAGGAGACGCGCCCGGAGGCGGCCCGGGTCGCCGGGCAAGGTCGTACTGAGGCCGTGACGGCACCTGTACGACGGGGCTGACGCTTCTCAAGTCCCGCCGCACCTAACGCAGTTCGCATGTGGAAGGCTTGCGCCGTGATGATCGACAATCTGACAACCCTGCACGGTCTGCCCGTCTACGACTTCCCGGTCGAGGGAGAGGAGGGCGGGCCACTGCCTCCGGCGGGCGAGGTCGCCTGGAAGCTCTCCCGCTACCAGCTCCTCACGGACGGAGAGTCCTTCGAGACCTGCTGGAACCGCTTCCTCGACACCGTCGACCTTTCACAGGTACGCGCCGTGGTACTGGGTTCAGGCGCCTACGGTTCCGAGGACGACGGGGACGACCCCGCCGAGACGGCCGACCGTCTCGTGGCCGCCGCCGGCCGTCTCACCGGACTCGAAGCCCTCTACCTCGCCGACGTCTCCGCCGAGGAGGCTGAGCTGTCCTGGATCGTGCAGGGCGACGTGACCCCGATCCTGGCCGCCTATCCCCGTCTTCAGGAACTTGGTGTACGCGGCTCCGGCGGCGGCTTCGACGACGGCCCGGGGCTGCGGCTGACACCCCTGCGCCACGAGCACCTGCGCGTCCTGCGCCTGGAGAACGGTGGTCTGCCCGGAGAGGTGACCCGCGCGGTGGCCGCCAGCGATCTGCCCGCCCTGCGCCGCCTGGATCTGTGGCTGGGCACGGACTACTACGGCTGCACCACCACTCTGGCGGACCTCGCCCCCATCCTCGACGGCGACCGCCTGCCGGCGCTGCGCCATCTCGGGCTGCGCAACAGCGAGATGCAGGACGAGATCGCCGCCGCCCTGGCCGGCGCCCCCGTCGTGGCCCGGCTCACCTCCCTGCACCTCGGCCTGGGCACCCTGAGCGACACCGGCGCCGAGGCCCTCCTCAGCGGCCAGCCCCTCACCCACCTCGAAGAACTGGACCTGCGCCACCACTTCCTCTCGGAACCGATGATGCAGCGCTTGCGCGAGGCCCTGGAGCCGTCCGGTGTCAGGGTCGACCTCGAAGAACGGGAGCAGGCCACGAACCGGTATGTGGCGGTGGGGGAGTGACCTGCCGCCACGGCGGACACTGACGTTAACCCGCCTGACCCCGATCGTCCTCCCCGGCCTCCACGGCTTCGGGGCCGGCGCCGGGGTCGGCTTCGTCCAAGCCGTCGAAGCCCACGGGATCGGCATACGCACGGGGTGCCATCCATGTGAACGGCTTCCGGTGCTGATCCCATCGATTCCTGCACGTAAGCACGTCGTGATGGACGTGCAGCACGTGGCGGGGCAGGCATGGAACGGCGGCGCTGGCGCCCCCGGGACCCCTAGGTGCCGAGGGCGCCCTTCGTTTGTGCTGACCGCCGCCACCTGCTCGTTCCGCATCGCCCACGATCTCTCTCCGAGCCAGTTTCGGCCGCGGCGCGCGACAGTGCGCACAGACTAAAGGCCTGTGCGCTCACCCATAACGACAGGGCGAACCATGGCGCGCATCCTCTTCTGTGGAACCGGGGGAACCAGCCCTCGTCACGTCCAGTCACAGCGGAGGGAATGAAACAGCGTGCCACGGGGGCGACAGAGCGCCATCATGACCATCGCCACGGTGATATCCGCCCTCACCGTGCTGACCGGCTGTACGTCGAATCCGGCGCGACCGACGGCGCCGGCGGTGACCGCGAGTCCGGCCCGTGAACTCAGTCCAGCTGAGCAGGGCCGGGTCGACCAGGCCGAACAGCGTCTGGTCCAACGATGCATGGTCCAGGAGGGCTTTCGCTACTGGGTGTTTCCACGGGTGGACGCCGACACGTTCCGCGCTTTCACCTACCGCTTAGTCCAGGACGACGTGGAGTGGTCGCGCGAGCATGGCTACGGCGAGCGACTGCGGCAGGCGTTCTTCAAGGCGAAGAAGCGCGACAGGAACCTCTCGTATCAGAAGGGCCTGACGCCGGCGGAGCGCGATCGCTACACCACCGCTCTTCAGGGCGGTCGAGACACACCGATGCTCTCGGCTCGGCTGCCCTCCGGAGGAACGGTTCGCAGCCCGGGTGGCGGCTGCATGCGCTTCGCCCGCAGCGAGTTGTACGGCGACGTGGAGGCGTTCTTCCAGGCCGACAAGATCGCCACAGACCTCACCGGGGTGTATGTCCCCAAGGTCATGCGTGACCCGCGCTTCACGGGCACCTTGAAGGCGTGGTCCCGGTGCATGCGCGACCTGACAGGCCGCGACTACGCCGACTCGGACGCCGCCCGTGCCGACGTGCGCAAGCGGACCGCGGGCTTCGGCGCCTCGCAGGCGCAGGCCATCGAGACGGACATTGCCGTCGCGGATGCCACCTGCGCCCGGCGCACCTCGCTGCGCGACATCTTTTCCCGACTGGACCGCGAGTACGGCGATCCCGTGCGCGCGCGATATGCCGACGAGATCGCCACCAGGAACCGGACGAAGCTGGCCGCCCTGCGGCGGGCGGACCGTATCGGCGCCCACGACTGATCCACCTGCACCTGGCCGATCGGCCGAGGATGAAAAACAGGAAACCGGAGGAGGCACATGCGCAAGATCCGAACCGCCCTGGCGGTGGCAGCTGTGACCGTGACGGCGGGCACTCTGTTCACGAGCCCCGCACAGGCCGCTCCCGACCGTGTCGCAGGACCCAACTGTGCCAGTCTGTACCGGTCGCATCAGAACGACGGCTACGTGCGGGCGTACGACGCGGTGGACTGCTACGAGCAACTTGGCGCGGCCCAGGGTGACGACGGCAACTGGAACGACGCCGCGGGCCCGTTCCGGAAGCCGGCCAACGACAAGGCCACTTCCCTGCTGAACACCGGAACGTACGCCGGCGGCGTCAGCAACGTCATGTTCTACGCGGACGCGAGCCACGAGGGCGTGCGGGGGTGCCTTGCCTGGGGCGAGCTGTACGTCGACGACCTACGGGACAACGTCCTCAAACTGGGGAATACATCGACGAACGCGAACAACGCGATCAGCTCCCACCTCTGGACGTCGGGGTGCACCAACCCCTTGACCTGACGGCTCGTCCCGGTTCCCGAGAGCTGAGTCGGGACAGCTGCCGACCACGCGTGGATGCGGGTCCTGGCCGTGACCGCGGCCAGGACCCGCTCGCGTACAACCACGCTGACACGGCCCCGCTACTGGCCGAGGGCCGGCCGCGGAGCCCCGACCGAGGAGGACTGGCGGTCTCGACGGAGCGATGATCGGCCGGATGTCGGTTCACTCATTGCACCCTCATCGTTCGCAGTCGAGTGCCCTCCGTACGGGCGGGCGGCATACCTGCATACATGACACCTCCTGCGGAAGACGGACACGCTACTGGGAGTGCCGAATCCGTCTGAAGGTCACTTGCCACGCTGCTGGCAACGCCGCTCGACGTCCCCGGCCAGGGGCCGACGTGCCGGACCGTTGAGCAGTCGCCAAGGCGATCGGGGAATTTCTGACGGTCGAGGAACAAGCGCATGGCGGTCGCGCTCGCCCAACTCGGCCCAACTCGACGGTCGGATCGGGGCGCCACGAACAGCAGACCGGCACCATCACCACCCCGGCCGGCGGCCCAGCCTCCTGGACCGACCGCGCGGCTGCCGCCGAAGCCGCACCGGTTTCCTCGCCGAGGACCGGGCTTTCGGCGGCCCGGTCACGCTCACCGCCCGCCAGGCCGTGACATTCAACGACGTCACCGCACTGGCAACGAAGGCCCGTGACCGCGAGGTCGAGCGCATCACGCTCGACGACAAGGAGTGGATCGCGGCCAAGGTCCCCGCCGGCACCCCGGAATCAATGGCGCGGACGACACACTCACCACCTTCCAGCCCGCCCGCAACGGCCGTTGCGGGCGGGGCAGGAGGCCCCGGGACGACGACGGCGCCGCCGAGGTGACCTCGAACATCCGGCCCCGTCCGGAGGTCGCCCGGCGGGCCCTGGCCGACGGCACCACCCGGTTCCTCGTCAACGGGGCTCTCCGGCCCGCTCCGAGGGTCGCACCCTGACATCTGGCAGGGGCACGGCGTCCGTGGCGTGATCTACGGTTCGAGGCGCTGACTCGGGGGAGCTCTTGGCTGCTACGGCAACTGGAGCAGGAGATGCGAGTGCTCCGGTCGGGTAACAGCAGGAGCCGTGGTGAGGGCATCTCACCGTGGGACGGCACCGGGCACTGTGATCATGGTGTCCGGGTCGGAAGCCTTTACGGTGACGGCTGCAACGTGACGACTGCCTGACGGACAGCACAGTTGGCGGCAACGGGCGGTGGCTTCTCCCACCGATCGGACAGCGGTCGTTGTTCGATTCGCATGGGAGCAGTCGGCACCCTGACCTTGCACATGTCCTCTACCGCGTGGTCTGGCGCCGCCGTCACCCGGCGGCGGCCAGTTGGGCGGGGAACGAGATGTGCGCTGGATGCCGGGCGCAGGGAAGCTCAACATCACTTCGGCGTCCGGGGGCTGAGGGAACGCCTCTTTCACCGCCTTCGCGAGATCTTCGGCGGCGGTGCAAGCGGCTTCCGCTGGGGGAGGGCGAGCACCTGCTTGCCGAGCGCGCCCCGATCAACCACGGGCGGTTGACGCGCCAGGCCTACGCCGTGGTGGCGGTGCCGCCGTCGACGGGATCACGGCGCCCGTGAGGTATGCGCCTGTCCGGCTGGCAAGGAACACGGCAATGCCTGCCATGTCGTCGTCGCGGCAGATCCGGCGTAGTGGGGCCGACGCCGCGATCACCTCGCGAACCACCTGCCGGGTTGGAAGAGGTTCACTGTTCCGTCTTACGTTTCGAGCCGGGTACGGGGCATGCTTGAGGCTTTCGGCCAGGCCCCGTTACCTTCCCTTGTGTAGTCATCGATTTCCGAACCGGTTCACCCCGAAAGAACCGGAAAGAGGATTGTGGTAAACAAGTCGCCTCAGGCAGAAAAGGCATGATCATGAGTGCAATTCTCGCGTGGCGGGAACTGGATGTGATGATCGACCACCGATTGTTCGGGCTGGTCGATGAAGAAGGACTGGGACAGTCACATGGGTGAGAAGCGCGCTGCACCCCTGCACGGGTCCGGGCGAGCATCCCGCTTCACATCCGCACGAAGAAGATCATGAGGAGTCGTCTTCCGTCAGCAGCAGACTCACGGCCCCTACATCACCACACCGAAAACGGTGCACATTCCCCGTACGAAGTGGAACACGTCAACGTTCAGCTGTACGCCGACAGCAGGGTGGTATCGCTCTTTTCCCCCGGGTCTCGACCCGGACATGTCCATGGCGCCCACCTCCTCAGCGAACAGACACTCGGTCACGGAGTTCTGACTCTGCTCACCGGTAAGGCTGGGCAGGGCCCGGATGTCATACGGGAGGGGGTGTGCGCAGCGCGATCATGGCGACGTCGTCATCGTTGTCGCCGGGGCGGACTTGATCCAGTAGCAGGTCGCAGAAGGAATCGAGAGGGCGGTGGGCGAGAGAGGCCGCGTGTCGGCGCAACCGGTCAAGCCCGTGATCGATGGAGTGGTGCGGGGATTCGACCAGTCCGTCGGTGTAGAGCAGGAGCGTGGCCCTGGGAGGCAGGTCGGTGACGGCGTCGGGGCGAGGTCTGGTGGCTCCCGTGCCGAGGAGTATGCCGTGAGCCCCCTCGAGGTAGTGGGCCTGGCCGTCGTGGGTGATGAGCAGGGGTGGCGGATGGCCGGCGTTCGTCCAGCGCAGGCGCCACAGTGCGTCGTCGCCGAGTGTGAGCTTGGCGAGGATCATAGTGGCCATGGGCGCCTCTGCAATGTGCATCACTGCCTCGTCGAGCCGTGTGACGACGGCGCTGGGCGCGGCCCCGGGGTGGGACCAGGCGAAGGCGCGCAGCATGTTACGGACCTGCGCCATGCCGGCTGCGGCGTCGAGATCGTGTCCGACGACGTCGCCGATGGCCAGTGCGTGGGCGTGGGCGGCCAGAGCGAAGGCGTCGTACCAGTCGCCACCCACGGACGAGGCGTCCGGAGCGGGCACGTAGCGCGCGGTCATCTCCAGTCCAGGTAGGACGGGCAGCTGGGGCAACAGATGGCGTTGCATGGTCTCCGCGACTTTCCGCTGGCGCTGGTACAGGCGCGCGTTGTCCAGCGCCAGGCCCGCCCGGCGGGTGAGGTCCTCCAGTAGCGGCAGGTCGGCAGGGGTGAAGGCGTCATGACGCTGGGCGCGGCCCAGGGTCAGGGCGCCGAGCACGTCGCGCAGCCCGCGAATGGGTGCGATGGCGGCGGAGTGCATACCTGTGGCGGTGAACAGGCGCTGCTGCTCGACCGCGATGCCGGAGTCGGGCGGACCTTGGTAAGTGGCGGGGCCAGCGAGAGACGATGCGGCTCCGCGCAGGGCCCGCGACAGCGGCATCGGCGACTCCGCCGGCACCGGAGGCATTGGGCCTTGCAGGTCGTCCCGTTCGACGAGAATGCCGTCCTTGTGCTCCATCACGAGAACACGCCGCACTTCGTCACGTTCGGTGAGAAGGTCGAACACGGCCCAGTCCGCGAGCCGGGGCACGGTCAAGGCCGCGAGTCGGTGCAACGCCTCGTCCACGTCCAGGGTGGACGTGAGCTGCGTGGTCGTCTCCGCCAGCAGAGCCAGCCGGTCCAGTTCCGTCAGCGCCGCGGAGTGCCCGCCATCGCTGTGGCCAACGTCCGACTGCGGCGGCTCGTACAACAGCGCCAGCGCACCTGTCCGGCCCGGATCGAGAATGTAGGGCGTGACCAGCCAGGACAACCGGACCACAGTGCCGTCCCCGCGTGCGAACCACTCGGCTTCGCCATGCCTGGTGTCGCCCGTGAGGAGCGCCTTCCTCATCGCGCAGCGCGTGCGAGGCACCGAGTGCCCGTATCTGTCCCGGTGCAGTAGGTCATGGAAGTCCTGACCAACGAGTTCTGCAGCTTCCCTGCCCAGGAGGCTTTGCGCCGCACTGTTGAGCGCGACGATGAGACCGTCGTCATCCACCGCGATGGCGGATGCTCGCAGGCTTTCCGGCGTTCCATCGAGCAGGGCGCGACAACGCGCCTGATGCCCGGGCAGGGGAACACTTTCCCTCCCGGGTGCGGCGACGTCGTCCATGTTTCTCCTCTGGTCAAGCCCGAATGACGTCGAGTACCCCAACCGGATCTCGGCATGCATCACAGATTCGTCTGCCTTGCGTCGACTGCTTGAGCACAGCCTGGTGGCCGAGGAGGAAGCTGTCCCCGAAGTCCCGGATGCCGGTCACGACTGGCGGGGAGGGATGGACTGGTGGTCTTGACGCCCCAGGCGCCCGCACGCGGAGCAATGAGCCGAAGAAGGGCTGTGAGCTGTTCTCCTTCGTGACTCTTCCGAGACGGCCGTCGGTGTACGGAGTGACGAGTTGGTGCGTGACAGCGGGTGAGTCAGGTCTGCCCGGTCGTGGCCTGCATTCAGGTGGTGGCTGTGCGGTCGGAGACGAGGCCGGCGATGGCCCGGTAGGTGTCGGGCAGCCGGTCTCGGCGGTGGGTCCAGCGCATGAGTTGTTTCCATCGTTTGTGGTCGGCCAGCGCGTGCTCAACGGTGATCCGGTCGGAGGAATGCTCGTACTGGTCGTCTTCCCACTGCCTGACTCTGCCGACCAGCGCTCCGGGCCGTGGCTTTCTGGGTGGGGTGACGGCCTGGCCAGGGTGGTCGCGGCTCAGGCCCAAGTAGCCGTCGTCGAGCAGGATCTCGACCAGGTCGAAGTGGCGAAGGCAGCCGGCGATACCCGCCGCGCGGGCAGCGGTCGTGCATTCTCCCTGGCCGCAGGCCATCAGCCCACAGCGTGCGACCGCGGTGGTCGGCGATGACAGTGGCTTTCATCGTGTTCTGCTTCTTCTTGCCCGAGACGAAGGCGGGCCGAGACGAAGGCGCGCCGCCCGCCGCGACCTGCCACCGGTCGGCGGACCTGGACCTCGGTGGCGTCCAGACGCAGCTCGACGCCCTCGAACCTGGGCGTAGGCGAACACATCCTCCAGCGTGCGAAGCCGCAGACCAGGACGGCCGGGAACAGCGAAGCCGCGTTGTGCGAGTAGTCGGCGGACCTCGCCGACAGCACGGGTGACCGTGGAGCGATCGACGCCGTACAGCACACCCAGGACCGCGTGCGGCAAGTCGTGCCGCAGGTGGATGAGCGTGGCTGCCAGCCGGTCAACGAAGACCAGCTGATGCCGGGCACCGGCACCCGGTGCACGCCTCCTCGCCCCACCCCTCGCCTGGAACCGACGCCCCTCAAGCCCGACCACCCACGGTCTGGCCAACTCGGCCACCAAAGAGGACAGATGAGCTGTCGAGATCCCGTGAGGAACTCGTCGACATACTCGTCGGCTCCCTCAAAGCACGGTCCGGGTGACCGGGTGTGGATCATCAGAGGCCAAGGCCCGCTGGCGGTTCAAGAGTCAGTATGGAGACCACACGATGTTGTCCGGGTCGCGTGCGGCTTGATCGACGTAGTCGGCGAAGCTGACGTTGTCGATGAACCGTTGCATGTGTACTTCCTGTACTGCCGCGGGTTCCAGGCGAAACGTATCCTGCCCCGGGATGGTCCCTTCGGTGGTATCGAGGTCGACCGCCAGCATGGCGAAGTGCGAGTGGCGAATGGCTGTGGAGTCGACGAGGAAGACGGTTCTGTCCCCGGCTTGCGCCGCCGCCCGTATCTCCTCCACCGTCGCATCGGACCAGCCCGGATCGTCGACGATGTGCACGAGGGCCTCACGCTCGCCGTCCTCACCCCACGGCTGCGTCAGTTCTGTCACTATGGCCCGCCAGATGGGCTCGTGTCCGTAGTCGGTGCGTACAACCAGGGCCGCGTCCAACTTGCGGTCACCGATGGATGGCCTCACCGTCACCCTCTCGATTCTGCTCGGTATACGTTGCAGTGCCTCCGCGGAACCGGACCACTTTCCGCGGGGTCGTACTGGAGGTCTACCAGGACATGGAGGTCCACGGGCTGACCCGGTTGGTGGTGCGTTGATCACTTGAGGGTGCCATCGTCTGACGGCAGGGAGGTGGCCCGCGTTGCGGTGCGGTGCACCAAGCCGTCCAGGATGAGGGTCAGGCCGGCCTCGAATGCCGACTCGTAGTCGATCACAGGAATGTCCGCCGTTGGATCCGAGCCGTCACCGGCGCCGACGTCCGCCTGTTCCTCCAGAACACTGCCGACCGTGAAACGGCCGGCGGCCAGCATCGCCATCTGCGCGTCCCGCTCGGGCACTCCGGAGGTGACGAGGAAGTCCATCTTGCGACGGATCCGGTCGAGGTCGTTGGCAGGGGTGCTGCCCGCGTGGAGGCGTGCGCCGTCCCGGCGCATCAGCAGGGTGCGCCGGAAGCTTCGCGTGTTGTCCAGGAACCAGTCGCGCCAGTCGTCGTCGGGCGTCGGCAGCGGGGCGGCCGCATGCGGTGCCATGGCCGCCTCCGCCATGGCGGCGAGGAGGTCCTTCTTGGTGCGGAAGTACCAGTAGAGCGACGGCTGTTCGACGCCCAGCCGCTTCGCCAGCCGCCGCGTACTGACCGTGTCCAGCCCGACCTCGTCGAGCAGGTCGAGCGCTTCGGAGACGACGATCTCACGGTTCACCTTGGTCACGTTGACAAATCTATCACCGATAGGTGACTCTGGAAAGGAATCATTCACTGATAGATTTTTGGGGTGATGGGCATGGCCAACAGAGCGGGGGCGCGCCCTCTGCGGGTCCTTGTTGCCGGCGGCGGGATAGCGGGCCAGGCGCTGGCTTTCTGGCTCACGCGGGGCGGCCACAGGGTGACTGTCGTCGAACGCTTTCCGGTGCTGCGGGCCGCCGGGGCGCAGGTCGACCTCCGGGGTCAGGGCATCGAGGCCGTCGAACGGATGGGGCTTCTTGATGCCGTCCGCGGCAAGTTGGTGGACGAGGCGGGTGTCGCGTTCGTCGACGCTCGCGGCAGGGCCAAGGCGACGATCATGGCCAACACCTCCGGCCAGGGCCGGCAGACCCTCACCTCCGAGTACGAGATCATGCGCGGTGACCTGGTACGCATCCTGCATGACGCGTCGAAGGACGACGCCGAGTACGTCTTCGGCGTGAGCGTGGACGGCTTCGAGCAGGACGAACAGAAGGTCATCGCGCACTTCTCCGACGGGTCCTCCGGCGAGTTCGACCTCCTGGTCGGCGCGGACGGGCAGGGATCGCGCATCCGGCGGGCGATCCTCCCCGCGGGCTGCGACCCGTACTGGCGGGTCGGCATCCATATGGCCTACTGGTTCATCCCGCGCATCGCGTCCGACAGCAACATCCGGGACACCTACATGGTGCCGGGTGGCCGTCAGATCATGCGCCGCAGCCACAACCCGACCGAGACGCAGGTGTACTTCGTGATGCGGGAGGAGTCCGAGGAAGCCTCGGCGATCCACCGGGAACCCGTCGGGCGCCAGCAGGAGTTCTGGGCGAGCAGGTTCCGCGACGCGGGCTGGCAGACCGAGCGCTTCATCAAGGGCATGCGGACGAGCCCCTTCTTCTACTCCCAGGAGATCGTTCAGGTCCGAACCGACACCTGGTCCAAGGGCCGCGTGGTCCTTGCCGGCGACGCGGCTCACTGTGCCTCCCCTTACAGCGGCATGGGCATCTCCGGGGGCCTGGTGGGCGCCCACGTCCTGGCCGGCGAGATCAACCGGCACCCGGGCGACCTGCCGACCGCACTGGCGAACTACGACAGCGTGCTGCGGCCCTTCGTCGACGAGATCCACGGCGAGGTGAATCCGCGTCTCCTACGCCTGGGCATGCCGATGACCCAGCGTGCGATCGACGCCTTCCAAGCCGCCACTGCGCTGGCCTGCTTCCTGCACGTCCCCGATCTCGCCGCGCGCTTTTCGAAGGAGGACCGCGGCGGCAGCTGGCAACTCCCCGAGAACCCGTCGCCGATCCGCACCGCCTGAAAACGGCCGGACACCGGAGACCGATGGCCGTCGGGAGCTGCCGCAGGACTGTCCGCCTTCCAGACCGTGTACGGGTCTTGTTCGCCGGTGGAGTGGGGCAGGGGGCTTCAACCTCGTCCGCGACCAACTGCGCCGCCGGATGGGGGGCCTCGCCGCACCCGATGACCGCGGTGATCGACTCTCAGTCCGTCAAGGTCGCCGCGACGGTTCCGTGGGCCACGTCCGGATACGACGTGGGGAAGAAGGCGCCGGGCCGCAAGAGACACCTGGTGGTGGACACGAAAGGGCTGCCGCCGTTCGTGATGGTGACCCCGGCCGGCACCCACGACAGCGCAGCAGCCCGCGAAGTCCTCTTCCGGTTGCGGCTGATGCACCCCGAGATCACCGCTGTCTGGGCCGACCGGGCCTACGCGGGCACGCTCGTGGACTGGGCGAAGTCGTATCTCCATCTGACGATCAGGACGGTGAGCAGGTCAAAGGGTGCGCAGGGGTTTGTGATCCTGCCTCGTCGGTGGGTGGTGGAGAGGTTGCTGGCGTGGTGGCTTCACGCCACGCCGGAATGTGCGCGACTACGAACCCGGCCCGAGCACTCCGAACCGATGCTCACCCTCGCCGTCACGCTGATGACTCGTCGGCTCACCCGACAGCCAGTGTTTCCCAACGCCGCGAAGCCGCGGCCGGCATCGAGCGTCACTGCATGAGCCTCTGAACGGCAACGAATGCCGGTCAGTCCCAGATCACCCGACCATCCTTCACGCTTGCGTGCCGGCCATGCGTGAGTACGCCGCCTTCCCGGCGGTCCTCCAGCGCGTTGGCTACAGCGTTCAGGACGTGTCCCAGTGATGAGGCGTAGTGCGTGGCGTAGTCGGTCTCGCGGTAGGCCAGGACCGGAACCGGGGCGCTCTCGTCGGCGTGGCCGACGTCCAGAAGCAGTCCATAGTGCGCATCCGTCTCGGCCAGGACAGGAAATCCACGACGGCTTCCACCAGTCATCGTCTTCAATGCCATCGGCTATACGGAGAAACTGCTGGTGGCGGTCGATGATGCTCTGGCAGTCGAGGAACACCTCTCCACCGGGAAAGATCTTGGAGTCCAGGTGAGGAACAAGCTGGAACCCTCCAGGAATGGGGATTCTGGAGTCCTTCGCGGAACTTCCGTTGTTCAGGCGCAGCCAGGTTTCGAGGACCTGGGGTATGCGGAAGCCGAGTGAGTCGTTCAGATGCTGGATGTCCGTGTCGGTGGCCGGGGGGTTGAGTGCTTGCGCGCTGGCAGCGGCATTGCTCTGCAACCATCGGCGGATCCTGATCCATGGGGAGGTGACGTCGTCTGGATGGAGCATGGATGTCTCCGGCTTCAAGGGCCAGGCCACCGCATGGGTGGCGTTGGAGAGGTCGTCCTACCTGCCAGAGGGTACGAGGAGCTACTGACAATCAAGCCACCTCGAGGGCGCTCGGGGTTCAAGGACGGGTTCTGGGAGCTGCTGCACGTCGTTGCCGCCGGTCAGGGCCGCAATGCGGTCGGGGCTCCACAGGTCACCGCTGCCCCGGCCGCCACCAGTGTTCCTGCGTGCCCGTTGGCTTTACGGCGCAGGCACGAACGTAATCCAGAAGGCTCAGGAAGGACTGAGTGCCGAAAGCCTCCTCGAAGGCCGTGCCGGTGCAGGCACCCACGTGGCCCAGTCGCGTGAGCGACGCCGGATGATCCGGTCCCGGCACGGTGAACGCCGCGGCGGCAACCCTTTCCTCGCTGACGTGTACGAGATTGGTCAGCACGGCACCTGGGAGACATCCTTCGAAGCCCGCATCCCCGCCCCGGAAACCAGTGAGCCGGGGGGGCTCCGTGGGAGAGGTGGATGCCGTGCCGCGGGGCGGAGGTGTCGGCGGTGGTCATGACGCGCGCCGGGTGCCCTGTGGTCGCGATCGGATCGGGGCGCGCCCCGCCTGCGCAGTCGAACACGGCATCGACGCCGGTGGGCGCGATCTTCCGGATGCGGTCCGTCAGGCCGTTGCCGTAGAGCGTGGGTGTGGCGCCGAGCGAGCGGACGTAGTCCTGGTTGGTGGGCCCGGCGATGCCGATGACCTTCGCGCCGCGCGCGTGTGCGAGCTGCACCGCGGCGGTGCCGACTGAGCCGGTTGCGCCGTTGATGAGAACGGTGCAACCCGGGCCGACGCCGAGCCGGTCTAGGACGCGGGTCGAGGTTTCCGACGAGCCGGCGGCTGCGGTCGCCTGCGCCCAGTTCTACGCCGACGGCTTGCGCGCCCAGGTCGTCGGAAGGGCGAAGTCGGAGTTGGTTCCGGATCCGGCCGGCTCCGCCAACCCGAAGACCTCGTCGCCGACCTGGACGTCGTCGACTCCCGTACCCATCTCGTCGACCACGCCCGCCGCATCATGCCCGGTGCGGTGCGGGAACGTCGTCGGCGCCTGCTGGCGACGTCGCCAGGATCGGATCATCATCTCGCCCGGAGGCAGTGATGAGGCCCGCACCGCCACGCGGATCTCTCCGCCCCGGCGTGCGGTTCGCACGTCTCGGCGACTTCCATGACTTCGGGGCTGCCGTAGCGGGGGAATCGCACGGATCTCATGACGGGACTCAGGCTTCCGGAATCGGGCGGTCGTAAAAGTCGCCGCGCGGCTCATCCGGGTCGATACCGGTTCGCTTGCCCGTGTCGAGCGCGTCGATGCGGGTCATCTCGTCGTCGTCCAGGGTGAAGTCGAAGACGTCGAGGTTCTGGGCGATCCGGCCGGGGTCGGTCGACTTGGGAATCACCGAACGTCCCTGCTGGATGCCTCAACGGAGCATGACCTGTGCGGGCGACTTGGAGTGGGTCGCGGCGATGGCTGCGATGGTCGGATCCTGCATCACGTTCTTGCGGTCCTCCCGCCACGGACCCGGGTAGAAAGTGATGCCGCCGATCGGCGACCAGGCCTGGGTGAGGATGCCGTGCTCGGCGTCGGCGCTTTGTACGTCGGGCTGCTGGAAGTAGGGGTGCAGCTCGACATGGTTGACCGCCGCGACCTTCTCCGACGTCGGAGCCGTCGAGATCACCGCCACCTGTGGGATCGGCGCGGCCCCGACCGCCCGAGCCACCCTCGAGGCCGCCACCACCGAACGCACCATGATCCTTGCCGAGTTGTACCGCCGGGGAGAGGGCTGGCGGCTGCGCGCCGTCGGCCAGGGCTACGACCATGGCCTGGCCGACCTCGCTCGCAGTTACGGCGTCGACATCGCCGAATGACCGACAAGCAGCCAGCTGCGGCAGCACGGCCGACGTCCCCGCGCCGTGCGCCCGCGCGCTCGCCTCGTGCTCGGCGCAGGAGACGTCGGCCTGGCGGCAGCGCACGAAACCCTCTTCCGGCTCCGGCTCCCGCCCGGTTCCACGATCACCACCTGCACACCGTGTGGTGCCAGGGTTTGGACGACCGGACTGACCTCGAACGTGCCGAGCCATCGACAGACCAACGCTGTCGCGCGGAGCTACTGCAGCCAGATCATCGTGCGGAGCAGCTCGAATCCGGCTCGGACATCACATCTCCTAGTGGGGCGTGTTCTTTCTGAGCGGCGCCACATGCCCTCCGCCCCATATGCCCTCGGTGCCGCATGCCCTCCGCGCGACAGGCCGGGCGGTCGGTGACCGCCCGGCCTGTGCGTCACGGGTTCACACAACCGATGGTGCCGACGGGGAAGTCGTTGCCCGTCGAGCCGGCTGTGAAGCCCAGCGTGGTGCTGCCGTCGGCAGCCACGGTGCGGTTGTGGTCGGCATTGCGGACCGTGACCGTGCCATCCGAGGCCGTGGTCATCGAACCGTTCCACACACTGTTGATCTTCGTTCCGGTGCCTGGTTTCCACCGGACCGCCCAGCCGTCGAGTGGCTGCGTCCCGTGATTCATGACCTGGACGGAGCCCTGGAAGCCGCCGCTCCAGGAGTTGACCACTTCGTACACGGCCATGCAGGAGCCGGTGTGTGTCGGGGTGGGGGTCGGAGACGTCGGCTCGGGAGTCGGCGTGCCGCCGCCGCCCCGGAGGCCGGTGACTTCGCCGTTGCCGCCGTCGAAGACGACATCCGAGCAGGAGAAGAAGTTCTCCTGGCTGTCCGAACGGACCCACTGTATGAAGATCACCGCATTACCGGAACGCCCCGCGGGCAGCCTGAGGTCCCAGTAGTAGTGACCGCCGTTGGTTCCCGCCGAGCCCTGCTGGGACGGGTTGGTGACCGTCTGGATCAGATCCAGATCGCCCCAGCCCAGCGAGGAGGTCGGCGACCAGCCGGGCTTGGAGACGTAGACCCGGAAGTCGCCCGGGTGCGCGGCCCAGTTGCTGTACTTGACCCGCATCGTGGCCCCGGACGTCAGGTGCGTCCGCGGCCAGTCCGAACGGGCCAGGTTGTAGGCGGAGAAGTCGTACGGCGACCGGTCACCCGCGCTGCACAGTTTACCGTCCGGGACGTAACCCGCGCCGCGTCCGCCGGCGTTGGAGTCCAGCACGGCGAACCAGTTGTACAGCGCCGTGGCGCCACTCTGGTTGAGGGCGGCGCGGCACGCCGGATTGGTCGGGTCGAGGGCGCCGGTGCCGGTGATGGCATCCAGCTGGCAGAGGTAGGTACGTGACCCCGGCATCATGGCCACGCCGTGAGCCTCGGCCTTGTCCTGGCCGAGAAGGGTCAGACCGAGGGCGCCCAGGAGGGTGGCCACCACTGCCCCGAGGGAGACGAGTCTTGTGCGTAGTGACATACGTAACGACATGCGAGATAGCATGGATTCTCCTGTCCCTGATCGAATGGTGCGAGTGCCCGTATCCGTCCGAGCCGGTTGGTCGATGACGGCTGCGGCGGCCGGGTGTCACGCGGTGGCGCAGGCCGTGCCGTTCAGCGTGAATGCAGCCGGTTTCGCGAAGTCGCCGGTGTACGTGCCCTGGAAGCCGAACGACTGGCTGCCTCCGGCGGTGATCCGTTTGGTGTGGGCAAGCGGACGCGCGGTCACCGCTCCCGAGTCCGGGGTGACGGTGGCGTTCCAGGCGCTGGTGATTCGCTGTCCGGAGGGCTGGTTGAAGCCCAGCTGCCAGTCGTCGACCGGAGTTGGGCCGCCGTTGCCCACGGTGACGTTCGCGGTGAAGCCGCCGGACCAGACATTGGTGGCGTAGGACACCGTGCAGACCGCCGGATCGGTGGGATCGCCCGGCGTGCTGCCGCCTGTGGAGACGGTGGAGGAGAACGAGTTCACCGCCAGCCCCGCGCCGCCCTGCCAGGGTTCGAAGCCCGCTTGGACGCTCGTCAGATACCAGTCGGACCGGGCGAGTCCGCGGGCGACCGCCTGGTCGACGAAGTCCATGACGTCGAAGGTCCAGCTGCTGACCGCCGCCGGAGCGACGAAGGACAGCACGTCGTTGCCGCCGTTGTTGCCGCTCCACACCTCCCAGGTACGGCCGCCCACGGAGGCCGTACCGACCGGCGAACCGATCGGTTGGATCGGGCCCACCCGGTTGAACCAGATCATGATTTCGGTCTGGTTCACGCCGTCGGTGCGGGGCGTCGGGTCCAGCCAGATGTCGTACGAGGCGTTGTAGACCGCATTGTCGACATAGCCATACGAGATGCTGCTGGGGGCGGTCGAGATGGTGTCGATCCTCGCCGGGAGGTTTGTCCCCGGTGAGCACCTGGTGTAGTGGCAGCCGTTGAAAATCGAGGGGTACGACTTCGGGGCGCCGTTCGTCGGTACCGAACCGTCGGCTTGGGTGATCCGGAAGCCGGAGTCGCTCACGCTGATGCACTGGGTGGCGCTGGTGCCCCAGCGGTTGTTCTGGACGACGTAGCGATTCTGGATCGTGGTCGTTCCGTACTGTTCGCAGATCGTGGTGTCCGCGCGGGCCGGCGCCGTCACGGACAGCAGCGTCGCGATGGAGGCGAGAGCTGTGAGGAGCGTTGCCAACAGGCGGCGCGGAGTGTGGGTTTGACGCGGTATCGGTCGCATGGGGAGCCTCTCGGGGAGGTGCGAATGACCGGGCCGAGGGGAGCGTGATCATTTCCATACACAGATGGGAGCGCTCCCATTTCCTTGCTGACAAGGGACTGTAGAAGTCGTACATGTCCCTGACAACCCTGTGCGCGTCGAGGACTCTGAGCAATCTCGAAACCACCAGCTCAACAACGGTGATCCCGCAGATCGGAGGGTGACTGGGAGCGCTCCCGAAACTTTCTGTCAGGTCGACGCGCGCTTCACCAATTCCGTACGCAGAATCACGTGACGCCACGCACCGGAGGAGTCCTGCATCACGTCGAACAGCAACTGGACCATGGTGCGGCCCATTTCCTCCATGGGTTGGCGCACGGTCGTCAGCTGGGGCGTGGTGCGCTGGGCCAGCGGGAAGTCGTCGAAGCCGATCACGGCGACGTCCTCCGGCACCCGGCGCCGCGCCGCCCGCAGCGCCTCCAGCGCACCCGCGGCCATCGTGTCCGACGCGGCGAGCACGGCGTCCACTTCCGGCGCCCGGGCGATGAGTTCGGCGGTCGCGCGGCGTCCGCTCTCCTGCGTGAAATCACCCTCGACGATCCAGGACGGCCTGATCTCGACGCCCGCGCGCTCAAGGCCCTCACGGTACCCACGCAACCGGCTCTGGGCGACGTGCATGTCGGGCGGCCCGGTGACGGTACCGATGGCCGTGCGACCTGTACGTACCAGGTACGCAACCGCGTCACGGGCCCCGCCCACGTTGTCCGCGTCGACGTAGGTCACGGCTTCGTCACCGGAGCGGCGCCCCAGCAGGACGGTGGGCAGACCCGCTTCGGACAGCATGTCGGGCAAGGGGTCCGTGGCGTGGACGGACATCAGCAGGACACCGTCGACGCGGCCGCCGCGTGCGTACTCGACGAAGTGCTGCCGCTCGACGTCCGTGCGGACCAGGGTGAGCAGCAGTTGCACGCCGGTGTCGGTCAGCGCGTCGCCGACGGCGCCGACGACAGCGGAGAAGAAGGGCTCACCGAACTGCCGCCAGTCCGGTTCCGTCATGACCAGCG
Source organism: Streptomyces tauricus (assembly GCF_014650955.1). Taxonomy (GTDB): domain Bacteria; phylum Actinomycetota; class Actinomycetes; order Streptomycetales; family Streptomycetaceae; genus Streptomyces; species Streptomyces tauricus. Next base: position 14,024 of record NZ_BMVY01000047.1, on the reverse strand, counting down.
CAACGGCGTCGGCACGCCGTCCGGCCAGGGAGCGGGCGGCCAAGTTGGGTACGTACCCCAATTCCGCGATGGCGCGTTCCACGGTCACGCGGGTCGAATGCCTGACTCCGGCCGCGTTGTTGATGACCCGGGAGACGGTTCCCCGCCCGACTCCGGCGAGCGCTGCCACTTCCTCCAGCGTCGGCGTGCCAGGGCGCTGTCTGCCCATGTCGACCTCCCCCACGAGATCATCCGATAGTACGGCTACAGCCGTGCCGATCGATGGGTCTCGGCAGAGCGGCCCGGCCACGACGCGTCCGAGCCGACTCGGACTGATCCGCTGAGGGCAGTCGACCGGATCGCCCCCTCGCCCCTGGGGTGTAGCTCTCCTCCAGTGAGATCGCCCTGGTGGGTTGTTGCTGCCATGGATCGTTTGCCGGATCGTCGTGTCCAGGGTTCGGGGCTGGGAGGCGGCGATGGTGTCGTGGCTGGAGGAACTGGATCGGCGGGAGGCTGCCGCACGGGTTCGGATCACTGAACTGCGGGGGCAGATCGCTGAGGTGACGGGGCAGCTGGCCGAGCAGGAAGCCGTGGTTTCCCGGTTGGAGATCACCCGGGAGACGATGACCGAGATCCTGTCCGGTTACGGGCCGATCACCGGCGCGGATGGGGAGACGGAGCCGGAAGGCGAAGCCGGGGCACTTGAGGAACCAGCGGCGCAAGCGGACCGGTTCGAGGCCGGCTCACCGGTTGGGGTGCGGCTGGTGCCGTTGTGGACGGACCAGTTGGGGGTTGAGGCGCTGCCGGATGCGTACGCAGACATCGTGGAGGTGCTCGCCGACACGGTACATCCGATGCGAGCGCATCAGCTGTGCTCCGTGTTGGGTCTGTCGACGGACAAAAGCAAGGTGGAAGGGTTCCGGTCGAAGCTGGCGCGGCTGAGCGGGCGGGACTGGATCGCCGAGGTGGCGCCAGGTTTGTTCGCTTCGCGGGACACGGCGCCTCCGGGGCGTGCGCCCGGGCGCGGCAACGACTCCGTGGTGTCGCCTCGCGCCGGTGAGCGGGAGGGCTCTCGCGCCTGGCGTCGAGGGTGACGAGACCATTCGATGCCCCGGAAAGAGAGCCCGATGCAAGACTACGAGCACGCCGCGACGGCTGACCCGTTTGCCAAGGCGGTTTCTTTCTTCACTCAGCTGATCTGCGATCTCTCCGGCCCCGCCGCGCTGGCCCTGCCCCATCAAGACGTGGAGGAGACGGCCGCGGCGCGGGGCCGGGAACTGGCCCGGCTGCTGCTGCAGGCCCACCTCGACCTGCGCGCCCGCCACGAGGAGGCGGAGCTGACCGCGCTGGATCCATACGCACGTGCAGCCCTCGCCGGCGGACGCACCCGGCTGGAGCGTGGGCATCACAGCGAACTGGCCACCAGCGTCGCGACGGTGAGGGTCACCCGGTGCGTGCTCCGGTCGCCGGGGCAGGCCAACTGTTATCCGGCCGATACGGCGCTCGGCCTGCCGCACGAGCGGTACAGCCTCGGAGTGCGCAAGCTGACCGTGCTCGAGGCGGTGCGCGGCTCGTATGACACCGTGATGGAGGCGATCACCCGCTGCTGCGGGAAGGTCGTGGGCGAACGCCAGGTCGAACACCTCGTGCAGGCAGAGGCGGTGGACGTGGCCGCGTTCCACGCTGCCCGGATCCCCACGCCGCAGAGCGCGGACGTGCTGCTGGTGCTGTCCGCGGACGGCAAGGGGATCATCATGCGGCCGGGCCATCTGCGCGAGGCCACCCGCAAGGCGGCCGAGCGTGCGAAGCAGACCTTCCGCACCCGGCTGGCCGTAGGGGAGAAGGCGGGGCGCAAGCGGATGGCGACCCTGGCCGCCGTCGACGACGCCGACCCGGCCGTGCGCCGCCCGCACGACATCATCGCCACGCCCGGCGGTCGCAGCACCGCCCGCATGCCGCGCCCCGGTCCGAAAGCCCAGGCCAAGTGGCTGGCAGGATCAGTCGAGCACGATCCCGAGCACGTCATCGCCGCCGCCTTCGACCAGGCTCAGGCCCGTGACCCGCAGCACCGCAGGTGCTGGGTTGTCCTCGTCGACGTCGCCCGCCACCAACTCGACCTGATCCAGGCCGAGTCCGAACACCGCGGCGTGAACATCCACATCGTCCTCGACCTGGTCCACCTGATCGAGAAACTCTGGGCCGCGTCCCGCTGCTTTCATGCTCTCGCCGATCCGGCTGTCGAGGACTGGATCGCCGTCAAGGCCGCCCGTGTCCTGCGCGGATGCGGCCGACAGGCCGCCGACGAGATCCGCGCCGACAGGTTAGGACGTCGGTGGTCTGCAGCCCGCGCCCGGCGAGCGGGCCACCCGCAAAGCGAACCATCACAGCAGCACCTCCATCTGGCGGGAGCGTCCCGGCCCTGCGCGGTGTCGGACCATAACGGACCGGGCATGCCATGGGCGAAAGAGCGGTGACCACAAGGGGGATGGGCGATGACGAAGCTCGGCCAAGGGGCACTGTTCCTGTTCTACTACCTCGACGTTGTCGCTGTTCTCGCCATCGGGGACTGGATTTCCGATGTGGGTCCTCCTTTGCTTTATGGCAGCCCGGTCGCTTTCGTCGCTGGGTTCGTCACCCAGGCGGCACGTGACGTCTATCGGCGAAATGCGGAACGCAACGCGCTTCTGTAAGAGCCCTGTTGGACAGCGCAGCCTGGAACCGTGCTGGACATAGTGCAGAAGGTTCCCGTGCCGCGCTGCCGGGCAGTCCAACTTCGACGGCAAACGATCCAGCATCGATGTCACCGGACAACAGCCATGATCCAAAGACTGATGACCGTGGCCGCGATGGCGGCGCGCGTCCTCTCCGCTTCTGCCCGCCCACCACTCAGGCAGAAGCCAGCACCCCCTCCGCGGCTTTGGCACACGCATCCGCTGCCGCGCCGTGCGAGAGCAAGTGGCGCGCCCTGCAACGTGTCGCGGTCCGGCACGCCGGCGACAGGCGTCCAGGCCCGTACGACGGGCCGGTGACGACGATGAACTCACCCCGTTCATCACTACCTCAGCCGCGGCTAGAGGGCCCGCTCCTGCATCGTCGCGATCGCACACGCGCAAGAGCGGGCCGGCCTACCGGGCATGCGGGAAGGGCAGGAACCTCTGGCGCATCGTGCCCGGCGGCCAGATCCCTCAGACCTGCCTAAAACGACTCTGACTTTTCCGCAGTCACCCGGTGGGCGCAAGCGGCGGCTCCGACGGATCTGCACCACTGTTCCCAACTTCCTGGATGCGCCACCTACCGTCACTCGGAGACACCGACCGCTCCCGCACTCGGAAGGCCACTGGGTCTCCTCTGACCAGAAAGCCGAAACGAGATCCGCCTCGGACAGGTCGGCCTTCGTGAGCGTCGCCCCGGACAGGCGGGCCTTCGTGAGCGTCGCCCGGGTGGCAGAGCAGCGGTGCGCGAACACGCCGAGGAGTTCGGCCGACGGGCAGCCGTCGCCTGAGTGATTCGGCGATACCCACGGCAGGGGGCGTCGTGCTGACGATGTCACGCTCGGCCACCCGTACACCTCCAGAGAAGTCAACTCACATGGGACGGAAGGAGAGCTGCGGCGTCCAGGTTCACTGGGCGCGGCAGGTCCTGAGGTAGCTGAGGAACGATGCCTGCAGCCCGGTCACGTGGGTTTCGTGCATGAGTGCGCTGGTGACGGATCCGCCGCGTGAGGTGAGGCGGTGAAGGAACGTGGCCGTGTTCTTCGTGAGGTTCTGGTAGACCGCCAGGTCTCCGAGGATCTCCTGCTCGTTGAAGGTCACGTGCAGCTTGGTGTCGGGCAGGGTGTCACCCATTGCTTCCAGCCGGGCGAAGACCTGACTGTCTGCATTGACGATGCCGGGGCTGCCCGCGCCGATGCTTTCGAAGAAGGTGCTCTTGGTGAGCCAGGCGTAGAGACTGAAGAGTCCGCCGTAGGAATAGCCAAAGAGGCCATGACCGCTCGCGGCTGTGCCGTAGTCGCGTTCGATCCGCGGGTGCAGGTCGTCGGTAAGGAAGTTCAGGAACATGTCCCCGCGGCTGTCGCTCAATTCGGCGAGGTAGGCGTTGGCTTGCTCGCGCGTCATCGTGCCCCTGTCGACCCCCATCTCCACCGCATCGATGAACTCCTTCGCGATGGGTTCGCCGGGGGGCACGAGGTCGCGGTTGCGCAACCGCTCCCAGTGCTCGGCTTCCTCGCCCGCGTACCCCACGCTGACTTGCACGTAGGGCTGAACCGACTGCATGGGGTCCAGTTGGGTGACGATGAGCGGGGCGGTCATGCCCACGGCCCAGTTGCCGTCGAGTACGTACACGACAGGTGCTTGCGCTGTGGCAGGGTCGTAGCGCGGTGGCGCGGTGACCCAGACGCCGTAGTCGTGCCCACCGCTGGAGCGCATCTCGAAGTAGTCGGTGTGGGGGAGGCAGCCCTGCCACATGGTGCTCATCTGAGGTCCTTTACGATCTGGCCGGCCTGGCTGACCAGGACGGCGTTGGTGGGGTCGGAGAACAGTTCCGGGTCTTCCAGCGGATTGCCGTTCCACAGAAGAAGGTCTGCCTGCGCGCTAGGAGCGATGACACTCACCTTCGGCGGTGTCGTGCAGCAGCTGCTCGACGACGGCGAACGTAGGCGCGAGGGCAATCTCGCGAGTGGCCATCAGGGCCGCGCATCGCGTATGCCCTCGTTGTTGTGGGCGTGGACTGTCATATAGGTGTTCTGCGCCGCGGCTTCTTGAACTGCGACAGCGATCTCTTCGACGGCGAACTGGGTGTCGGTCAGCCGATCATGTCCGCCCACCACTCCGCCTGTCACACAGAGCTTCGGGAAGGAGGCTCCGCGACGGAAGGCTTCGCGGACGTTGTGCCGCAACTCGTCCGCGTTGCCCGCCATCATGGAGAGGGCGCACAGACCCGGGATGTGGTGGCTGCTCCACAGCTCGGTGGGTTCCCATGCGGCTCCGTAGTAGCCGTGTCCGCCGATCTGGCACTGAACAGGTCCGCACGACAGGACGCTAGGCCCTCTGACCTTGCCGTTCGCGATGGCGGTGACGACACCGCCATCGATCCCGCCGGTGTCGCGAACCGTGGTGAAGCCGGCGTCGAGCGTCGCGCCGACCGTGGCGAGGATGTCCGCCGCGATCTCGGCGGCGCTGATCTGAAACGAGAAGTGCGGCTGGATCGGGCTCGACAGGCCCAGGTGGGCGTGAGCGTCGTTCAGGCCGGGCGTCATCGTCAAGCCCTCGGTATCGAGACGCTCGCCGTGCGCGCTGGAGGCGCCGAGGCGGGTGATGCGGCCGCTCTGGATCGTGAGGCCGAGGTTGCCGGGATCGCGCCCCGATCCGTCGATGACCATCGCGCCGACCACATGGTCAGGTCCCATCGTCGATCCTCCGCTGTTGCGAGCTTCTTTTCCAATGGATAAACTGTGGGAGTGATCCTGTCAACTTCGCAACGCAACGTCAGTGCGCGCGAACGACTCCTGGCACGGCTTCTCGACGCCTTCGGTGAGGCCCTTCCCCCGCCGGCGATGTCGCTCCGCGAGATCGCCGCCCGGATCGAGACCAGCCACGCCCTGTTGCGCTACCACTTCAGGTCGCTCCCGGGCGTCTTGGCCGCCATGCTCACGGCCCAGCGATCCCGTGACAACGAGGCACTTCTGGAGGCGGCCCAGCAGGGAACCTTCGACGATTTCGTCGCGGCGATCTGGCGTACTTACACCCGGCCGGAGCAGCTGTCGCGTGTCCGCGGCTTCTTCCACGTCGTCGGCCTGGCCGCGTACGCCCCCGAGGACTTCCGTGAGTTCGTGGAGTCGATCGACGACCTGACCGTGATGCTGTCCTCACTCGCGGAACGCGAAGGGCTCGAGGCGAAGGAAGCGCGGGAGGTGGCCACCGTCACCATCGCCGCGATTCGCGGCCTCCTTCTGCAGAAAGTCCTCACTCCCGGAACCCGCTCGCAGGACGCGGTCACCTTGATCCTGCGCATGAGCGATGGCCGACCCGCTCCACGATCACGTCCGGAACGTTGAGCAGGCCCTCGGCCCTTGCTGCCGCCTCACCTGATCCCTCAGACCCTGTCTGCGGACGCGCTGACCAGCAGCCTCGACCCTTGGTTGCTGGACTAGCCTCGCCGTTTCGCTTGGGTACGGCTGGCTTTGGGGCGGGAACGCGAAAGTGCCTTCCTGACCTGGGGCGATGAATCTTGCTGAGGGGTTCTGTCGGTCCAGGCGGAGGGCACTTTCTACGTGCAGGCTATCGGGTTGCGTCCCAAGGTCCAGGTCAGTGCCGATGGTTCGGGAGTGGTCGGGCATGCCGGGGCGCGGTTGCTGGCGGATCTCGCTGATGCCACCGGGCTGACGGCCGCGTACTCCGCCGCTCTCAGGTCGCTTCGGCCGCGCGGGACCGGGCATGATCCGGGCCGGGTCGCCACCGATCTGGCGGTGATGTTCGCCGATGGTGGTAAGGCGATCGCGGATCTGGCCGTGCTGCGGGACCAGGCAGGGGTGTTCGGCCCGGTCGCCTCCACGCCCACCGCTTGGCGGTTGCTCGCCGACACCGACGAGGCTGCACTCGCTTCGCTGCGAGCCGCCCGCGCCTCAGCCCGGTAAGTCGCCTGGATGCAGGCTGCCGAGACCGGCGAGGGCATACCTGCGCGATCGGCGCGACCGCGGCCTCGGGAGCTCTGGTCCTGCTCGCGGTCGCGACCCGGCTGATGCCGATCTCGGTCTTCGCCGTGAACCTCAGCTGCGCCCTCGGCTTCGGCCTCGCCGTCGACTACGCCCTGTTCACCCTCGCCCGCTACCGGGAGGAGCGCGCCCGCGGTCTGGACGCCGAACAGGCTGTGGGGCGGGCGATGTCCACCACCGGCCGGGCCGTCGTCTTCTGCGCCCTGACCATGGCCTGGTGCATGGCGGGCCTGCTCGTTTTCCGCTGGGGCTGATTCGTTCCCTCGCGATCGCCTCGCTGATCGTCGTTGCGTTCTGCGCCGCCGGCACCCTGTTCCTCCTTCCTGTCCTGGTCGCCGCTCTGGGCGGCCGGCTCGATGGTCCACGTCTGCCGAGTCGCGGACCCTGGTGCCGGGGCTCCGGCGACCTGTCGGTCAGCCCGGCCTGGCGACGGGCTGCCGTAGCGGTCACCGCACGGTCCTGGCTGTGGGGAACGGCCGGGGCCGTCCTCCTACTGGGCCTGGCCCTGCCCGTCGCGGGGCTTCGGCCCGCGCTGACCGACGAGTCCGTCCTCCTACCCAGCGCCGAGGCGCGGACAGCCGCCGCGCCGTCCGCGCGGACTTCTCCTTCGCACCGGAACAGCAGCCGTGGTACTGCCCCGAACTGACGCGGCGTCCCGGGCCACCGAACTCGACGCGTATGCCCGCACGCTGGCCGCACTGCCCGGCGCGGCCCGCGTGAGCACGGCGGCAGGCGAATACGCTGAGGGCCGGCGCGTCGCGAAGCGTCACACGGGAGCGGCTTCCCGCACCGGCGCGCTGGTCACGGTCTTCGGCGCCGACCCGGTCCAGTCCTCGGAGACCAGCGCCCTGGTCGACGCCGTACGCGCCACCCCGGCTCCGGGCCCGGCCCTGGTGACCGGGACAGCCGCCCACTTCGACGACACCCGGCAAGCCGTCATGGACGCGCTCCCCTGGTGGACGGGGCTCACCTTGTGCGCTGTGTTCATCATGCTGCTGCTGTTCACCAGGAGCCTGCTGGTGGCGTTGAAGGCCGCCGTCCTGGGCGCGCTCAGCATCGGCGCCGCCCTCGGCCTGATGGTCCTGCTCTTCCAGCGCCTCCAGCTCCTCGGACCGCCGGCCACGGGAGGCGCGAGCACGCTGGAGATCACGATGCCGCTGCTCGCTGCCGCGCTGGCCTTCGGGCTGTGCGTGGACTACGAGGTCTTCCTCGTCTCCCGCATGGCAGAGGAGTGGCGGCGCACCGGGCACAACACGGCCGCCATCGTCTTCGGTATCGAGCACACGGGACGGCTGTTCACCACTGCGGCGCTGGTGGTCGCCGTGAGCATGGGCGCGCTGATGCTCTCCCAGGTCAGCCTGCTGGTGGCGCTGGGCACGACGCTGGCGGCCATCGTCCTCATCGACGCCACCGTCGTACGAGGCGTGCTGGTCCCGGCGTTCAGGCAACTGGCGGGCCGGGTGAACTGGTGGTCACCGCCAACGCCCGGCCGGGCAGCGCCCACCACGGCTCCCGCACCCGCCCCGAAGCACCGAACCGGTGACCACGGACTGAGGAGATGTGTTGGGCACGGTGGTGCTCGAGAAGAAACGTCCGGCGGGGAGCACCCTCCGCGCCAACCCGTCCAGCAGATCATGCCCGACGGCCGGGGCCGACCGAGTACGCCTAGGTGGTTCGGGCGGGCCAGCTCCGTCACTGACTCACACTCAGTCAACCGTAGCGAGAAGCCGGTCCAGACGGCGTGAAGCGGCTCTGCGGCATCTTCGGGCTCTCCCAGTCGTACGTGGTCACCGCCGGGACCGCCTCACACACGGGCCGCTTGCAGCGCGCAACTGCTGAGTGAGGGAAGGGCGCGCGCCGTGGGGGAGTCGGGCTCGACCGTGTAGATCACCAGTTGTTGGTCGGAGCTCTGGGGGAGTGTCACCGCTTCGACGCCGAACTCGAGCGGCCCTCCTGTCGGGTGCGTGATGTGCTTGGTGACCGATGTGCGGTCCCCTGGCCGGGACGGATCCGGAACATCCGGGTGACTGGAGACGGGTGGAGCGCCACTTCCGCGACGGACACACCGAGACCTGGTGGGCTGTTGATGCCCGCCTGGCCGGCTACGGCCCCGACTGCCCGCGCCGCCCGGTGGTGGCCACCACCGATCCGGGCGTGCTGCCGGAGAAAGCCACCTGGTTCCTGGCCACCGACCTGCCCCGCCCCGACGTCCCGCACGCCGCCACCGGCCCGCGCCCACAGGCCGGCCTCGCCGAACCGTCCGGCTCTACGGGCTGCGGCCCTGGACCGAGCAGAGCTACGAGCAGATCAAGGACGGACTGGGCCGGGCCGACTTCCAGGTCAGCTCCGACCGAGCCATCCGCCGTCACCAAACCCCCGTCAACTGCCCCTTCCTTCTGCTGGACCGGTGGTTCGCCCCACCCGGCCCTCTGGACACCACCGCGCCCGATCGGGCCTGATGGCGTGCCAGGGAGAGGGCTCAGCCACATCCCACCAGCACCAACGGCCTTGCTGGCCCGGGCCCTTACGGGCGGTCCGTTCCTGGCTCACCCCCGCCGTCACTCTGTACCGGTGCTGGCAAGCCTGGACGGACAAGGACCTGCCCTCCGAACTCCAGGCCCCCGGTCATCAACCCGATGCCACAAGACATGGCCCCACGCCAACGGCGGGCACCCAATCATGTGATGAGAACGGATTCTGGCGCCCTGTCAGGAGGCCGCGAGCATTCCGCCGTCCACCGCGACGTTGGCCCCCTGAATGAAAGACGCACCCGGCGACGCAAGGAACGCGATCACGGCGGCGACCTCTGCCACTTCTGCAGGCCGCTGCGCCGGAGTGGTGGACGCGAAGGCATGCATCTGGTCGAGCATGTGCGCGTTGGCCGGCGTCAGCACGACGCCCGGGCTGACGGTGTTGACCCGGACGCCGCGGGGCCCGTACTCGGCCGCCCAGGAGCGGGTGAGCGCTTCCAGTGCGGCCTTCGTCGCCGACGTCAGCGCGATCCCGGGTACCCCCTTGCTGGCTGCGGCCATCGACACGTTTACGACAGTGCCCTGGCCGCGTTCGGCCATCGCGGGGGCGAGCGCCGAGGTGAGCAGGAACGGCGCCCGCATGTTGATCGCGATGCGCAGCTCGAAGTCCTCGATCGAGGTGTCCGCGCTCGGTGCGTAGATGCCGGGTTCGAAGGCGTTGTTGACGAGTACGTCGATGCCGCCGGTCACCGTCTCAGCGCGCTCGGCCAGCTCGCGGACCTGCGCGACGTCACCGAGGTCTGCCAGCAGCAGCGTCGCCGTCCCGCCAGCGGCCTGGATCTCCTCGCAGACCGACTGCCCGCGTTCCGCGTCGCGGCCGTGCACGACGACCGACATGCCCGCCTGGGCAAGGGCCACCGCGGCCGCGCGACCGACGCCGCTCGTTGATCCGGTAACGAGAGCGGTACGAGGTGCGTGGCCCTGCGTGCCTTGGGTTGTCACTATGATCTCCTTGTCGGAATGAACGTTCATTCCTATGATGGCGGAGCGCGGCGGATCATCACAACTCCGCTGCTGAACGGAAGGTTCGTCCATGAGTGAGCTGAGGATCCCCGGATCCATCGCCAGCAGTGGCGTGGCGACCGCGGCTATGCGGGCGCCCGAAGGCACCCGTCCCGACGCGTTGTTCGACGATCTGCTTGCGCGGCTCCTCGTTTCCCTGAGGGGCGAGGTGCCCGCGGACCAGCGGGACTATCTCGCCGACGGGGTCAGCGCGACCTCACCGCTGACTCGGATGATGGGGGACTACATGGCGGTCCGCACCCACTTCTTCGATACGCACCTGCGCGCGACCGCGGCCGCCGGGTCCCGCCAAGTGGTTCTGCTCGGCTCAGGACTCGACGTCCGCGCCTACCGCATGCCGTGGCCGCGCGGCACCCGGATCTTCGAGATCGACAGTGCCGAGGTCCATGCGTTCAAGGACGAGTTGCTTGCCCGGACGGATCTGAGACCGACCGCCGAGCGGATCAGGATTTCCTCAGATGCGACGGGGGAGTGGCGTGAAATGCTCGCCGCGGCGGGGTTCGACAACGCTCGGCCGTCGTCGTGGCTGCTTGAGGGGCTGTTGTTCTATCTGGACCGCCAGATCTGCGATGACATCGTCAAAGGCATCGCCGGCGGCCCTGCGCCGATGACCTGGCTGGCCGGTGACTACGCGACCTCGACGCCACAGGAACGAGCGGATTTCGCTGCTCGGAACCGTACGGACGACAAAGCCCCTGACAGTGCGGACATCATCACCGACGGGATCCTCCCGCACGCCGCGCCTGGTCCGGGTGCTCCGCCTGCGCAGTGGCTTTCACCGGCAGAATGGAACGTCACGGAGTCGACGTTCGCCGCACACGGGACCACACTCGACAGGCGGGTGCCCGATCACTGGGATTCCCGACGGGGCGGCGAGAGCTTGTGGCTGTTCCACGCCGTTCAGAAAGCTTCGTGAACACCGGCTCATTGAGGAGCGCGTCAGCACCATGGCAAAACTGAGCGAACAACAAGTCCGTGACCGTCGCCAGGCGATCATCGATGCCGCCACGGCGCTCTTCGCTCAACAGGGATTCTCCGATACCTCGATGGCCGACATCGTGGATGCCTCCGGCGTCGCAACGGGGACGGTCTACCGCTATTTCGACAACAAGGACGCGGTCGTGATGGCGGTGAGTGAAAGCGCACTCGGTGTTCGTTTCGATGCGGAAAGCAGTAACCTCGTGCCGCTCGACGAAGCGATAGAGGCGCTGATGGCAGCCGCAACCGACCAGCGACGAGGACAGATCAGCAGCCAGGTGTGGGCGAAGGCGACGAGCTCGGCCCGGCTGCAGTCAATGATCGCTGAGCGCCACGTCCGAGTGCGCGGGTGGCTGGCCCGCTCGATCGAGCAGACGTCCGGTGAGCCCGGTCCGGCAGCCCAGCGACGGGCTGAGCTCATCCTCTGCGCGCTGAGCGGCCTTCAGATCCGGGTGGCGTCCGGTGTGGAAGTTGACACCGAAGCGTTCCGCGAAGAGCTGCTTGCGTTCGCAGACTGATCAGGAACTGGAATCGGCGCACGCTCACACGACAAGATCTGTGGCCATCTTCGCGTACAGGCGACCTACGGTGCCCGTGAAGGTGTGCTGCGTCCTGCATCCACGGCGCTCGTCCCGCCTTCATCGCACAGACCCCCCGGCTCGACAACCCTGACGGCCGTTAACCGCCGTGACCGGGATGGTGCGGACGCTGAGCGTCGAGCCGGCTCCAGTGCGGGTGAACGCGATCCACCCCCGGCCGATCGAGGACAGCCCGTTCTGGCGGGGCAGGGCAGGGCGGGACTGGCCGGAACCCTTGACAAGTTCCAGCAAAGACGCTGACCGGCGAGCTCGGCGGCATGGCCGACATCGTCGATGCCTGTCGGTTCCTGCTAAAGAACCGACAGGCCAACGGGATCGCCCCGCCCCGTCGATGGCGGACATCCATGAGACCGGACACAGCGCGCCGTCGTAATTCATCAGGCTTGGGTCAACCAGGCGTCTTGCATCGCTCAACACCCCGAAATATCGGGGGAGCAGCATGCTGCGCAATTGTAATCCCTGCAGTGAACGCATGACTAACCGAGGTAAATACCCTTCACAGAAGGAGAACACTCATGAAAATTGGTATCGGAATTCCCAATCAGATACGCGATGTGAGAGCAGACGTCATTCCGGAGTGGGCGCGTCGCGCAGAACACGCGGGGTTTGCCTTTCCTGGGCAGTGTGGGCCGTGTCGCTTACCCGGGGGTGATGGACACAGTCGCGCTGGCAGCGGCGGCAGGTGCCACGAACCGTATCGGGCTCATCAGTAACGTCCTGCTCGGCCCGGTCTGGCCTGCTCGTATGCTGGCCAAGGAGGCTCAGAGCATCGACGGTGTTTCGGGCGGCCGCCTCACCCTCGGTATCGGCCTTGGGGGGCGATGATTTCGTAATACTTCCACTACAGCGCCGACGTTCGATACGTGCACCTTGTTGAGGCGGGTTGGACCCTTCGGCGCATCACCGAAGCGGGCGTCGCGCCGGTATCGACGGTGGACGAGCTTCGCTATCTCCGCGAGGTGAATGTCGACGAAACGATCACTGCGGCATATCGGTTGACGGGCGCCAGCGAAGACGGCGCGCGGTGGCAGGTCTCAGTGGACATGACCAACTCGGACAACGCCGTCGTGGCTACGGTGATGACGACCGGTGCCTGGATCGGGCTTCGGTCGCGGAGGATCACGGCGCCACCGACCTGGCCGCCGCAGTCAACGACCTTAGATCGGACGATTTCGTCATGCTGGAGAATGCCAACCGTCCTCGGCCGCCATCACCGTGACGGGTGCCATCGGTGGGCAGGGCGCCCCTGCCCACCGATGGCAGGGAGAACGGGTTCCACACAGGCGCCCGACTCGCTGACAGTCTCAACGCGGTCGCGCGGTGGCTGACCGGTGCAGTGATTCCGGGCAAGGCCAGTTCGTGCCCGAAGAATGTCCCCTTCGCCCGCGAGCTCCTCGCCTTCCTGTGCGCCCCCACCCCGGCCCGGGTTCCTCGCCTATGCCTCCGAACGTGGAAGCACGCTGATCGACTGGCGTCCACATCTTGCCCAACATCAGCCCCTGGTGACGCGAACGATGCCATCATGTGGGGGCCTCAGCGTTGCCTCCAAGGTATACCGTGCGCACCAGCATCAAGCCGGGCTCGTCGGCCGGGTGACCTGCAGAAAGAACCGCCGGGCGGTGTGTTCACCAAGCCCTGTGATCACGGGCTGGGCCGCTCACACGGCGGGTTCACCACCAGGCCGTACCTTCTGGTCGAGCAGAGCCAACAACCCACGTCGATTCTTGCGACGGCAAGGCAACATGGCGACTCGCTGCAGTTCGAAACGGTGCTGGAGAAAGACAGCCTGCCCCGCGCTGCCCCGCCTCGCCCGGCCGAACCCGCTGCTGCGGCCGGGGTGGATTCGGTGAGTTGCTGGTCGACGGAGGTGACGATGGCGCTGCACAGCGCGGGCCCGCAACCGGGTCACCGCACGGGCCGACGCTGTGCTGCACACACCGACGGGGGCGGTTCCTTCGGCACAGCTGATCATTTCAGAATGAAAGTCGTTGTGGGGCTTGGCAGTTGGGTGCTGTGTCGGCAGATTCCGTTGGGTGTCCGTTGATCTTGTGCCTGATGACCTGTGGGAGCGTGTAGCCCCGTTGTTGCCCGATCGTCCGCCTAGGCAGTGTCTTCAAATGATCACCGCTGGTGGATCATGCAATGCCACGAAGTTAAGGGCCCGATGGTGACGTCAAGGGCTCGGTGAACGGGATCTTGTAG
>NZ_BMVY01000046.1 GCF_014650955.1 Streptomyces tauricus | reverse complement strand
GCCGCATCCGCCGCCACCGCACCCACCCGACGCCGCCGCTCCTCCAACACCCCCGGCCGCCGAGCCCCCTCAGCCGCCGCGTCCGCCGCCACCTGGCTGTACGCCGCCGCCCGGTGTCTCTCCCCTGATGTCTCCTGGCTCTCCTGGGAGGGCTGCCGGGGTTCGGCGAGCGAGGTCAGGTCGGCGGGGGCGGAGTTCGACCGGCCCCTGCCGTTCACCAAGGCGTCCATCTCGAAGGAGCCCGCCTGCCGTTGGTCTCCCCCTGCTGAACCGGGGCGAGGGCCGCTCGACGCACGCTGGATCGCTGCCGCGACGGCCCTGTTTCCCGCGCTGCCCTGCAAGGAGGCCAGCGGGGGCCGGGGTCTGTGCGTGGGGCGTTTGGCCGGGTCCGCGGCGTCCGTGCGACGTGTCTGTGTTTCGCGCGGGCGGTCCGGCACGGACAGCTCCTTCTGAGTGAGGATTCGAGACGGCGGGGCAGAGGAGCAACCGGCGCGAAAGAGTTCCAGGGCGAAGAAGAACACAACATGAACGGGGGAACACGCCAGTGTTTCGGGAAACCTACCGGTGCCGAACAGGCCGCGTGTTTCCTTTGTGTTTATTCTTCGAGCGAGACGCGTCCGGGTGTTGTTCATGTGGTTCAGGGGAGACACCGGGCCCCGACCTGGCGGTGGGACGTGTTGTGCTCGTGACCTTCGTGACCACAAGGTCGATACTGCCGATGACGGCACTCCCACCGGCATCACGGACCGGGTCGGCCGCCCGTTTGCCAGCCCCCAGGAGGTACAGATGAAGATGCTCATCAACGTCGCGGAGACCGTTGTCGCGGACGCGTTGCGTGGCATGGCCGCCGCGCATCCCGAGCTGGCCGTGGATGTCGAGAACCGGGTGATCGTGCGGCGGGACGCCCCGGTGGCCGGGAAGGTGGGGCTCGTCTCGGGCGGCGGGTCGGGGCACGAGCCGTTGCACGGCGGGTTCGTGGGTCCCGGGATGCTGTCCGCCGCCTGTCCCGGCGAGGTGTTCACCAGCCCGGTGCCGGACCAGATGGTACGGGCCGCCGCCGCCGTGGACAGCGGCGCCGGGGTGCTGTTCATCGTGAAGAACTACACCGGTGACGTCCTCAACTTCGACATGGCCGCCGAACTGGCCGAGGACGAGGGTGTCCAGATCGCGAAGGTCCTCGTCGACGACGACGTGGCGGTCACCGACAGCCTCTACACGGCCGGCCGCCGCGGCACCGGCGCGACCCTGTTCGTGGAGAAGATCGCAGGCGCCGCGGCCGAGGAGGGGCAGCCCCTGGAACGGGTCGAGGCGCTGGCCCGCCAGGTCAACGAGAACTCGCGCAGTTTCGGTGTCGCGCTCAGCGCCTGCTCCACGCCCGCCAAGGGGAGCCCCACCTTCGATCTGCCCGCCGGGGAACTGGAGCTGGGCGTCGGGATCCACGGTGAGCCCGGCCGTGAGCGGCGGGCGATGATGACCTCGCGGGAGATCGCCGACTTCTCGGTGAACGCCGTCCTGGAGGACCTGAACCCGCGCAACCCCGTGCTGGTCCTGGTGAACGGCATGGGCGCCACCCCGCTGCTGGAGCTGTACGGCTTCAACGCGGAGGTGCAGCGGGTCCTGATCGAGCGCGGGGTTCCGGTGGCCCGCACCCTCGTCGGGAACTACGTCACCTCGCTCGACATGGCCGGCGCCTCGGTGACCCTGTGCCAGGTCGACGAGGACCTGCTGCGGCTGTGGGACGCGCCGGTGCGTACCGCGGGTCTGCGCTGGGGCATGTGAGGGGCCGCTCCCCCTCCTCGTCCCTCCCGGCGCGACCCGGCAACACCCTTACCACGCAAGGAGATCCAGTGCTCGACGCCGACTTCTTCCGCCGTTGGATGACGGCGACCGCCGTGTCCGTGGAACACGAGGCGGAACGGCTCACCGCCCTCGACTCACCGATCGGCGACGCCGACCACGGCAGCAATCTGCAGCGTGGCTTCCGGGCCGTCGCGACCGTCCTGGAGAAGGACGAGCCGGGCACACCGGGTGCCGTCCTGACGCTCGCCGGACGCCAGTTGATCTCGACGGTGGGCGGCGCCTCGGGCCCGTTGTACGGGACTCTGCTCCGGCGCACCGGCAAGGCGCTCGGGGACGCCGCCGAGGTCGACGAGCAGGAGTTCGCGCAGGCGCTGCGCACCGGCGTGGACGCCGTGATGCAGCTCGGTGGCGCGGCGCCCGGCGACAAGACGATGATCGACGCGCTCCTGCCGGCGGTGGACGCGCTGGGTCAGTCCTTCGCCGCGGCACGGTCCGCCGCGGAGGAGGGCGCCCAGGCGACCACGCCGCTGCAGGCGCGCAAGGGCAGGGCGAGCTATCTGGGCGAACGCAGCATCGGGCACCAGGATCCGGGTGCCACCTCCTCGGCGCTCCTGATCGCGGCGCTCGCGGAGACGGCCGGTGAGTGACCTCGTGAACGCTGGGACGGCCGGAGGTGACGGCGGGAAGCTCGTGGGCGTCGTGCTCGTGTCGCACAGCGCCGCGGTGGCCGCCTCGGTCGCCGAACTGGCGACGGGACTGGCGGGCGGCGGCACGCTCGCCCCGGTCGCGGCGGCGGGCGGTGACGGGGACGGCGGCCTGGGCACCAGTTCCGAGCTGATCTCCGCCGCGGCCGCCGCCGTGGACCGCGGCGCCGGTGTCGCCGTACTGACCGATCTCGGCAGTGCGGTCCTCACGGTGAAGGCCTTGCTGGCCGAGGGCGACGAACTGCCGCCGGACACCCGTCTGGTGGACGCGCCGTTCGTCGAGGGCGCGGTGGCGGCGGTCGTCACGGCGTCGGCCGGAGCGGACCTGGCGGCGGTGGAGGCCGCGGCAGCCGAGGCGTACACGTACCGGAAGGTGTGACAGCGGCACATGGAGGTGTGCGGAAGGGTGTCATCGGCCCCTGTGGGGGGTGGCACCGGCACATGTCGGAGGTGTGTGGGGCCGGAGGGGAGGCGGCCGGACGGTGTCCGCTCAGCTGCGGCCCACGAGTTCGCGGGCGAGCCGTTCCCCCTGGGCCACCGCCGCCCCGGGGCTCTCGATGGGTGAGGCGCCGGAGTCCTTGAACAGGATGTAGGTGACCCCGGACGCCGCTCCGCCGCCCCTCGGGTCGGGTCGGATCCCGAGGTTCCGGGCCAGGGCGTACGAGGCCTCACCGATGATGTCGTCGGGGCCGACGTCGCCGACGACCGCGTACCGGACCCGGTCGCCGTGGATGACCGCGGCGACCGTCCCGCGCCGGACGCCGTGCTCCCGGTGGTTCCAGCGGTGACTCGGCCCTGGCACGACCACGTACGGCAGTCGCTCGGCGCTCAGCTGGCGTCCGTCGGACTGCTGGAAGGCGGTGGTGTCGCAGAAGAGCGGGTCGGTGCGTTCGTTGCAGTGGCGGCCCGGTCTGCCGTCGCAGTCGATGTCCAGGTCGGCCTTCCAGAAGACGGCCTCGCGCCTGCCGCAGACCTCGATGTCCGCGGGCTCGCCGTAGTCGCTGCTGAAGCGGTCGTGCGAGACGGGGGCGCAGTCGCGCACGGCGGCCAGGAGTTCCTTCGCCCGGACGTTCCCCGGGGCCGGTGTCCTGGAGGGTGTCCTCCGGCGCGCGTCGCGGGTGACACCCGTACCCGCGTCGTTCCTCGCACGTGGCACGTTCCCCGCGCTCGGGCCGCCGTATCCGGCCCGCTCGTGCCCGGCGTCGGGCCCGGCCTCGGGTGGCGGGGCGGCGCCCGGGAGCGCGGTGGGGGCGATCAGGGCGGCACCGGCCGCGGCCAGCATCAGCGACCGGACACGCACGATAAGAGACCCTCTCCTGAGCGGGCACTGACGAACACTCAGCCCAATCTGGTGGGGGTCCGCACCTGCGGCCACCGCTGGGGGGCCGTACGGTGCACGTCCGGTGACACGCAGGACGGACAGCGTGGTGTGCCGCGTGATGTGCCGCGTGACGTGTCGTCGGGGGCCGGGTGGTCGGATTCGTCGACGACTCCGGCCACCCGGCCGCCCTCGCCGGCGCGGGATCAGCGACGACAGCGTTCCGCACCGTCGGCATGAACTTCCCTGCGACATCGGTGAGTTCAGCCGGTTGGAGGATCAGCATACGTAACGTGCGGCCGAAATCGCGAACGGCGGCCCTCTTGTTGCGGCCCCTCCGAGGAGGTCATATTGGTCCGGACCAATCTCGTGGTGGAAGGGTCGAGGGAGGGCAGGGCTGTGCGACGCGTACTCCTGCGAGGCGCCGTGGTCTGGGGCGCGCTGCTCACGATGGTGTCCTGCGGGCTGACCGGGCAGGGCTCGGACGAGGACGGCAGGCCTCCCGGCGCTCCGGCCGGTGTCACCGCGGCGGCGGGCAGCGCGACCAGCGTGCACGTCATGTGGAACCGGGCCTCCGGCAAACCCGAGGTCGCCCGTTACGAGGTGTACCGCGGCACCACGAAGGTGAAGGAAGTGCCGGGTTCGGAGTACATGGTTGACATCACCCGGCTCAAGCCGTCGACCAGGTATGCCTTCTCCGTGCGGGCGCGGGACGCCGACGGCAGGCTGGGGCCGCCGAGCGAACGGGTCCGGGCCACCACGCCCGCCGCGACCGCGGCCGACGCGCGGCCCCCGAGCCGCCCGCAGCGCCCCGGCGGGAAGCCGGCCGGGAGCCGGGCCGCGCAGTTGTCGTGGACCCGGTCCACGGACGACCAGGGTGTGGCCTCGTATGACATCTATCAGGGCAGCACGAAGATCCACAGTGTGGGCGGCGCCCAGACGGCGACCGTGGTCACCGGGCTGCGGCCGGGCACGCGCTACTCCTTCACGGTCCGGGCGCGCGACGCGGCGGACAACGTCTCGTCCGCGAGCGAGGCCGTCCGGATCACCACCCCGGCGGGTCCGGCCGACACGAAGGGCTCGGACACCGGGACGGGCATGGCGCCCTCCGCGTTCCGCGCCACGACGCACCGCAAGGACGGGGCGTACTACCTCGACCTGTCATGGACCCAGCCGCAGGTGGACGGAGTGATCGCGGAGTACCAGATCCAGCTCGACCGCAAGCCGGTCACCTCGCTCGTCTGGGGCGCGACCCCTCCGCCCGGCAGGGCGACGTACAGCTTCTACGTGGGCCGGGAGGCCGGGCTCACCCAGCGGGTACGGATCCGGGCGAAGCTGCCGGACGGCACGTGGGGCGCCTTCTCGACGGAGCGGACCGTGACGACCGGGCAGCCCTGAGGAAGAGGCCGGGATCCGGCGAATTGTTCACCTGTACGGCCCTCGCCCGCATGCGGAAACGGCGGCCGTCGCATTGGCTCGGTCCGAAGGCAGCACGGGCGTTCCCGACCCTCGGCGGCTCATGGGATGTACCGCCACCGTGCCGTTGGAGGGCAGTCGTATGCGTATCACTCAGACACTCGTCCGCTCCGGGCAGGCCGTGGCGGTCGCCGCGCTGCCGCTGGCCCTCACCGCGGGCATGCCCGGCGTGGCCGCCGCGGCGGCCACGGGGATCAATGTGACCACCAGTGGCGGGACGGTGCAGGTGACCACCAGCGCGTGCGTCACCAGGTCCAACGGATCGATGGGGAACGCCTCGCTGCTCTCCAGCGGTCAGGCGAACTTCGCGCAGGGACGCCAGGTGACCCTGTCCGGGACCAGCGCCAGTCAGTCCGCCGCCTGGTCGAGCGTCACCTCCGGCACCTACACCGTCATCGTGGTGTGCGCCGACGGTTCGACGGCGGGCACCCAGTCCGTGACCGTCTCGCCGGTCTCGTCACCCACGATCTCGGCGACGGCGACGGCGTCACCGTCGCGCGGGGTGATGGGCGGCATGGGCAGCACCAGCCAGGACTACGGCACCGTCACGTACGCGGCCGGCGGGGTCCTGGTGGCCGCCGGCGTCGGGGCCACCGTCTGGGTCCTGCGCCGCCGCTCCAGGCCGAACCGCCTTTGACCGAACCGGCAGTAAGTACCTGGGCGGTCAGTGCGGGGAGCCCTGGGTCGGGATGCGTTCGAACTCCTCAAGCGCGTGCGTGAGCCAGCCCGTCCAGAAGGTCTCCAGATCGATCCCGGCACGCAGGACGAGGTGCTGGAGCCGGTCCGCGGGAGCGTCCTTGCCAGGCGGGAAGTCGCGCTCCTGGATCTCCTCGTACTCCGCCAACTGCCGCCGGTGCAGCGCGAGATGGCGGCGCAGATCCTCCCCGATGCCTGCCGTGCCGACCACTGCCGCCGCGCGCAGCCGCAGCAGCAGGGTGTCGCGCAGGGGCTTGGGGTCCTGGGACGCGGCGGTCCAGCGGGCCAGTTCGGCGCGGCCCGCCGGCAGGACCTCGTACCGCTTCTTCTGCCCGCGGGCCGGCTGCTGGGAGGCGAGGGCCCTGATGGAGCCCTCGGCCTCCAGTTTTCCCAGCTCGCGATAGATCTGCTGATGTGTCGCCGACCAGAAGTAGCCGATCGACTTGTCGAAGCGACGGGTCAGCTCCAGCCCCGACGACGGCTTCTCGAGCAGGGCGGTGAGGATCGCGTGCGGGAGTGACATGGGGTCATCCTAGGGACGGGGCCGGGCCGGGTCCGGCGGCCTACAGCGCCGCCGCCAGCTCGGTGCCCTGCTTGATGGCCCGCTTGGCGTCCAGTTCGGCCGCCACGTCGGCGCCGCCGATGAGGTGCACGCTGCGGCCCGCGGCGCGCAGTGACTCGTACAGGTCGCGGCGGGGTTCCTGGCCCGTGCAGAGGACGATGGTGTCGACCGGCAGGACGGAGCTCTCGCCGTCGACGGTGACATGCAGTCCGGCGTCGTCGATACGGTCGTACCGGACCCCGGGGACCATGGTGACTCCGCGGTGCTTGAGCTCGGCGCGGTGGATCCAGCCGGTGGTCTTGCCGAGCCCGGCGCCGACCTTGGACGCCTTGCGCTGCAGGAGGTGGACGGTGCGCGGCGGGGCCGGCCGCTCGGGGGCGCCGAGGCCGCCGGGGGCCTCGTAGTCCATGTCGACACCCCAGTGCCGGAAGTACGTCGCCGGGTCCTCGCTCGCCTTGTCGCCGCTGTCGGTCAGGTACTCGGCGACGTCGAAGCCGATGCCGCCCGCGCCGAGGATCGCGACCCGGTCGCCGACGGGGGCGCCGTCGCGCAGCACGTCGAGGTAGCCGACGACGCTCGGGTGGTCCACGCCGGGGATCTCGGGGGTGCGCGGGCCGACGCCCGTGGCGACGACGACTTCGTCGTACGGGTCGAGGTCCCCGTCACCGACCGGGGTGTTCAACCGGACGCCCACGCCGCGCAGTTCGAGCTGGGTGCGGAAGTAGCGGATCGTCTCGTCGAACTCCTGCTTGCCGGGGACCTTGCGGGCCACGTTGAGCTGGCCGCCGATCTCGGGCGCGGCGTCGTAGAGGGTGACGTCGTGGCCGCGTTCGGCGGCGCCGACCGCGCAGGCGAGTCCGGCGGGGCCCGCGCCGACGACGGCGACGCGCTTACGGGTACGGGTCGGGGTGAGGACCAGTTCCGTCTCGTGGCAGGCCCTCGGGTTCACCAGGCAGGAGGTGATCTTGCCGCTGAAGGTGTGGTCGAGGCAGGCCTGGTTGCAGCCGATGCAGGTGTTGATGGCCTCGGGGCGGCCGGCCTTCGCCTTGCTCACGAAGTCGGGGTCGGCGAGCATCGGGCGGGCCATCGACACCATGTCCGCGTGGCCCTCGGCGAGCAACTGCTCCGCCAGTTCCGGGGTGTTGATGCGGTTCGTCGTCACGAGCGGGATCGATACGGCGCCCATGACCTTCTTGGTGACCCAGGCGTACGCGCCTCGCGGCACCGAGGTCGCGATGGTGGGGATGCGGGCCTCGTGCCAGCCGATGCCGGTGTTGATGATGGTCGCCCCGGCGGCCTCGACGGCCTGGGCGAGGGTGATCACCTCGTCGAGGGAGGAGCCGCCCGGGACCAGGTCCAGCATCGAGAGGCGGTAGATGATGATGAAGTCCTCGCCGACGGCCTCGCGTACCCGGCGGACGATTTCCAGGGGGAACCGGGTGCGGTTCTCGTAGGAGCCGCCCCAGCGGTCGTCGCGCTCGTTGGTCTGAGTGGCGATGAACTCGTTGATGAGGTAGCCCTCGGAGCCCATGATCTCGACGCCGTCGTAGCCCGCGCTCCTGGCCAGGCGGGCGGTCCTGGCGTAGTCGTCGATGGTCTGCTCGACCTCGTCGTCCGTCAGGGCGCGGGGCGGGTACGGGCTGATGGGGGCCTGGAGTGCGCTCGGGGCGACCAGGTCCTGGTGGTAGGCGTACCGCCCGAAGTGCAGGATCTGCATCGCGATCCTCCCGCCTTCGCGGTGGACCGCGGCGGTGATCGCGGCGTGCTGTTCGGCTTCCGCGTCGGTGGTGAGTTTGGCGCCGCCGTCGTAGGGGCGTCCGGCGTCGTTGGGGGCGATGCCGCCGGTGACGATGAGGCCTACGCCGCCGCGGGCGCGCGTCGCGTAGAACTCCGCCATGCGCTCGAAGCCGTGTTCTGCCTCTTCGAGGCCTATGTGCATGGAACCCATGAGTACGCGGTTCGGCAGAGTGGTGAAGCCCAGGTCCAGCGGGTTCAGCAGGTGTGGGTAACGGGTCATGGGGCCCCTCCGTGCGTGGCGTCGTCCCCATGGTTGTAGACGACGTCCGGGCGGTTTTGCAACTAGTTGCATAAAGGGAGGGGCCCAGTGTGACGAACGTCGCGGGGCCCTCCGGGGCGGGCTTCATTTCCGGGTGCGGGTCCGCTGCGGCTGGGTGCGCAGTTCCCCGCGCCCCTTGGGGGGTGGGGGCTGGGGCGTGATTTGCGGTGCGGGTCCGTCGTGGTTGCCCGCGCCGTTCCCCGCGCCCCTTGGTGAGTGAGGGCTGGGGCGTGATTTGCGGTGCGGGTCCGTCGTGGTGGGCCGCGGCGTTCCCCGCGCCCCTTAGGGGGTTGAGGCTGGGGCTGATTTAACGTGCGGGAGCGTCGTGGTTGCCCCCGCCGTTCCTCGCGCTCCTTGAGTGCGTGGGCGTCGTCTTTTAGGGGCGCGGGGAACGGCGCAGCCCAGCCACAGCGGACCCGCACCCACAGAACCGCGGCCCGTCCCACCCCCTCAGGGGCGCGGGGAACTGCGCAGCCCAGCCACGACGGGCCCGCACTCGCAAGCGTGTGTTCAGGCGCGGTCGGGGTGTGGGGCGTTGCGGTGGCCGATCAGGACGTTTGCGTGTAGGTCCTCCGAGACCTTCACGCGCGGTATCAGGCCCGCCGCGGCGAAGATCTCGGCCGCCACGCCCACCTGCCGCTCGCTCGTCTCGACGAGCAGACTCCCCCCGGGCGCGAGCCACCCCGGCGCCTCCGCGACGACGCGCCGCAGCACGTCGAGCCCGTCCCCACCCCCGTCGAGCGCGACAAGCGGTTCGTGGTCGCGGGCCTCCGGCGGCAGGAGCCCCACCTCCCCGGTGGGCACGTACGGCACGTTGGCGGCCAGCACCCCGACCCGCCCGCGCAGTCCGCGCGGCAACGGTCCGAAGAGGTCGCCCTCGTAGACCCGCCCGCGTTCGCCGACGTTGCGGCGGGCGCACCGCACGGCGACGGGATCGATGTCGGCGGCATGCAGTTCGGCGCCGGGCAGCGACGCCACGAGCGCGGCCCCCACCGCTCCCGAACCGCAGCACAGGTCCACCACGACCGGCGCCTCGGAGGCGAGAGCGAGAGCCTGGCGTACCAGGAACTCGGTGCGTCGGCGCGGTACGAAGACGCCCGGTTCCACGGCGATCCGCAGACCGCTGAACTCCGCCCACCCCAGGACGTGTTCAAGGGGCTGACCCGCGGCCCGACGGTCCACCATGGCGGTGAGTTCGGCCGGGGTGCGGGCGGTGGTGAGGATGAGCCGCGCCTCGTCCTCCGCGAAGACACAGCCCGCGGAGCGGAGCGCGGTGACGACATGGACGTAAGAAGGTGGCATGGAAGCCGAGAAGCCTTTCGGGAAGCCGAAGGGCGCTCTCCGGGCCGACAGGGCCTAGGTCACCTGATGCCGACGAGGCCACAAGGCGGGAGCACCCGAGCTGACACAGCGGTAATGGGGCTCACCTCCTTGGTCCGATACGGCTGGGGCAGCCCTCAGCCGGTCGGCAACATTACACGGTCGGGGCCCCCGGGCACGGCACTGTCCCCACCCCGAACTCCCCACGCCCCCTTACGGAAGCCCAGCGATTGCCCCGCACCAGCAATGGTTGTAGCGTGCAACCATCTGGAAGGGACAGCCCCGTGAACGCACCCACGCCCGCACCCGCGAGCCCACCCGCGACCGCCGCCGACGTGGCCATCGAGACGATCCACCGCGAGATGACGGCCCTCGCCCGTCGCGCCCGGGCCTCGGCCGGCCGCCTGCACCCGGAGCTGTCCCTGGTCTCGTACACGCTGCTCGGGCATCTGGAGGAGAGCGGCGGCTGCCGCGCCACCGATCTCGCCGCGCACTACGCCCTCGACAAGTCCACGGTGAGCCGCCAGGTGTCGGCCCTGGAAGGCGCCGGACTGATCGAGCGGCTGGCCGATCAGCGGGACCAGCGCGTCCAGGTACTCCACCTCACTCCGGCCGGGACGGAGATCCTCGCCCAGGTGACCGCGAGCCGCCGGGTGGCCTTCCGCGAGCGGCTCGCGGGCTGGCCCGAGGAGGATCTGCGACGGTTCGCGGGCTATCTGCTGCGGTACAACTCGGCCGGCCCAGGCCCAGGCCCAGGCCCAGGCCCAATGCCAACGCCAGATCCAGGCCCAGGCCCCGGGCCGGGCGTGACCGCGCACCCGGACGCCTCACCCCCAATTGACTGAGCGGCGCCTCAGCGAGCGGCCCCCTCAGCCGACCGCCACCACCCGCCCGTCCTCCAGTCGCCCCGGCCGCTCCGGTACCCGCGCCGCCAGGAATCTCGTCCTGCGCCGCAGCCGGAAGCCGAGTGACTCGTAGAGGCGGACGGCCGTGGTGTTGTCCGCGCCGGTGTGCAGGAACGGGGTCTCACCGCGGGCCCGTATGCCGTGCGCGACCGCCAGTGTGAGGCGGGTCGCCAGGCCCTGGCCTCGGACGGTGGCGTCGGTGCACACCGCGCTGATCTCCGTCCAGCCGGGCGGGTGCAGCCGCTCCCCCGCCATGGCGACCAGGGCCCCGCCCCGGCGTATCCCGAGGTAGGTGCCGAGTTCGACCGTGCGCGGCAGGAACGGGCCCGGTCTGGTCCGCTCCACGAGGTCCAGCATCTCCGGTACGTCGGCGGGGCCCAACCGTACGGCCTCAGGGTCCGGCGCGGCGGCCAGACCGTCGTCGACGAACTGCACGCCCTCCCCGCGGAACGTGATCTCCCAGCCCGCCGGGATCTCGCCCCCGAAGCCGGGCAGCGCGATCTCCTTGCCCGGTCCGGCGAGCGCCGCGACGTCGGCCCAGTCGTCGGCGTCGGGGTCGTCGGGCAGCGCCAGCCAGGGCGACACGTCGGCGGGGTAGCGCAGCACCCGGCCCCGGCGTTCGGCGAAGTGGGCGTGCGGACCGGTCAGCGAGGCCCGCGCGGGGTTGTCCAGGACGTGGGCGTGGGGCGTGGCGCTCATTCCGCGACCTCGATCACGACCTTGCCGCGGGCGTGGCCCTCTTCGACGGTACGCAGCGCCTCGGCGGCCTCTTCGAGGGGGAAGGTCCGGGTCACCAGAGGGTCGAGCCTGCCTTGGACGACGAGCCGTACCACCTCGTCGAGCACCGCGGCGGTACGGGCCCGTACGACGGGTGCGCCGCCGAGGCCCTCCACGATGTCCTTGCCGCCCGCGGTGATCAGCTTGGCGCGGTCCTTCACCAGTTCGGCCGCGGTCTCCAGGACCTCGCCGCCGACCAGGTCGTACACGGCGTCCACCCCGTCGGGCGCCAGGGCCCGGACGCCCTCGGCGTAGTGCGGTCCCGACGGTACGTGCGCGGCGCCGAGCGACTCGACCAGGTCCTTCTTGCCGGCGCTCGCCACGCCGATGACGTTCAGTCCGTCGGCGCGGGCGATCTGGACGACCGCGACGCCCACCCCGCCGCCCGCGCCCGTGACCAGCAGGGTCGCGCCCGCCGTCAGGGCCAGCTGGCGTACTCCGTCGTAGGCGGTGGCCGCCGCGACGGGCAGGGTGGCCGCGTCGGTGAAGGAGACACCGGCGGGCTTGTGCGCGGTCACGGCCACGGGGAACAGCGCGTACTGGGCGTAGCCGCCCGCGACGGGGTTGCCGAAGACCTCGTCGCCGACCGCGAATCCCGTCACCCCCTCGCCGATCTCCTCGACGACACCGGCGGCCTCGTTGCCGAGGACGGCGGGCAGCTCACGCCGCTGCTGGCCGGGCCGCTGGTAGCCGGTGCGCTGCTTCCAGTCGACGGGGTTGACGCCCGCCGCCCGGACGGCGACCAGCAACTGGCCGGGCCCGGGGGCCGGCCTGTCCTGCTCGACGAGGGCCTCGGTCTCCGGACCGCCGTACTGGGTGAAGACGTACGCCTTGGGCATCTGCTCCGTCACTCTCCTTCACGCCGATGAGGGCTCCGCCGATCCGCGCCCCGCCGATGCGGCCGCCATCGGCTCACCTCCATCGGCCGGGCCGTCGGCCGGGCACTATCGGCAAGGAAGATCGCGGGTGCGGCTATTCCCGGAACCGTCCGGACCCGGCGAGTGTTCATACGGCGGCAATGATCCCCGGTCGGCCGGCCCCGGCGGGCCCGGTACCGTGGAGGGCGTACGCAACGATCAAGGGCCGCCGTCCGGTCGGCCTGGAGGCACCACTCGTATGAACGTCACCCGAGGCTTCGCCGGGCGTCCGCGTGTCCGCAACGACGGACTGCCGCCCGGCCAGTACGACGCCCGCGACGACTGGCCCGTCCTGTCCGCGGAGGTCACGCCGGAGCTGGCGGCCTCGGAGTGGACGTTCACCGTCGACGGACTGGTCGCCGAGGAGCGCACCTGGACCTGGGACGAGGCGCACGCGCTGCCGCCGTCCGCCTACGAGGGCGACATCCACTGTGTGACGAGCTGGTCGAAGTTCGGGGTGCGGTTCGCGGGGGTGTCGCTCGACGCGTTCCTCGATCTCGCCCGCCCGGCCGCCGAGGCCACCCACGCGGTCGCCTACTCGCACACCGGTTACACCACGAACCTGCCGCTCGCCGATCTGACCGGCGGACGGGCCTGGATCGTCTGGGAGTACGGGGACGAGCCGCTGCCCGCCGAGCACGGCGGTCCGGCACGGCTGATCGTGCCGCACCTGTACTTCTGGAAGAGCGCCAAGTGGATCGCCGGCATCCGGCTCCTCGACCACGACGAGCCGGGTTTCTGGGAGCAGAACGGCTACCACCACCGCGGCGATCCCTGGGAAGAACAGCGCTACTCCGGTGACTGAGACCTCCATGACACCCATGACTGCCATGACTGCCATGACACACATGACTCCCCGGACACCAGGACACCCATGAGTGACGCCCCCGCGGGCCCGGCGCCCGCGACACGGTTCGCCGTGCCCGGCCGGATCGCCGTCAGCAACCGTGCCGCGGGCACCTGGCAGCGCGCCACCCTCACCGAGATCCGCCGGGAGACCCCGCACGCGGCGACCTTCCGGTTCGCCGTACCCGCGTGGGCGGGGCATCTGCCCGGCCAGCATCTGATGCTCCGCCTGCGGGCGGAGGACGGTTACGTCGCTCAGCGGCACTACTCGATCGCCTCGCCCCCCGACGACGAGGGGCACGTCGAACTGACCCTCGACCACGTCGACGGCGGGGAGGTGTCCGGCTGGTTCCACACGGTGGCGAAGCCCGGCGACGAGGTCGAGCTGCGCGGACCGCTCAGCGGGTTCTTCGCCTGGCCCGGAGACCGGCCCGCCCTGTTGATCGGCGCGGGCTCCGGTGTCGTACCGCTGATGTCGATGATCCGCCACCACCGTGCGCGGAACCTGACGGTCCCCCTGCGGCTGCTCGTGTCGGCCCGCGGTCCCGAGGAGCTGATCTACGCGTCGGAGTACGGCGCCGAGACCACCACGGTGTTCACACGCAGCGCCCCGGAGGGTGTGGCCGTAGGACGTGTGGCGGCCGCACATGTGGCGCGACTCCTGGCCGACCCGCCCGAGGGTGGGTGGGAAGCCTATGTGTGCGGCTCGAACGGGTTCGCCGAGCATGCCTCACGGCTGCTGGTGGCCGCGGGCCAGCCGGTGGACCGTATCCGCATCGAACGCTTCGGCTGACCGCCCCCCTCGACTGATCGCCCCCTTCGGCTGACCGTCCCGGAGGCGGGGCTCGGCCCGGGGGCCGTCAGTCGTGCGGGACGACGGCGACCGGGCATGTGGAGTGGTGGAGCAGGGAGTGCGCCGCCCGGCCCAGGCGCTTGTCCGCCGTGGAACGGCCGACCACGAGCAGCCCCGCTCTCGTCGACGCCTTCAGGAGATGGTGACCGGCGTGTCCGTACACGACCTCCTCCGACACCTCGGTCTCCGGGAACTTGTGCCGCCACGGTTCCAGGACCGCCGCCAGCGAGCGTTCCCTGGCGTCCTGCTGGGCGGCCGTGTCGCCGGGAGCCCCCACGCCGGTGGCACGGTCGCGCAGCGGCGGCAGCGGCGGCAGTGTCCAGGTGTGCACGACGTGCAGGGGCGCGGCCCGGACGCCCGCCGCGTCGAAGGCGTAGCCGATGAGTTCGTCGGCCGGGTCGGAGGGGTCGAGTCCGAGGACCACCGGCCGGTACGGGGTCCGGGCCGGCGCCGTGGTGTCGTCGCCCGCGTCTACTGGTACGCGCTCGTCCTGCGGGAGTTCGCCCGCGCGGACGAGCACCACGGGGCACGCGGCGCCCGCGGCCACGCCGAGCGCGACCGGGCCGACCAGGAATCCGGTGTACCCGCTGAAGCCGCGTGAGCCGAGGACGACCGTCTCGGACTCCGTGGCGGCTTCGAGCAGCGCGGGAAGGGCCGGTGTGTCGGTCCGGCGGGCGGCTATCTCCAACGTGGGGTGCGCATAGGAGAGTTGTACGGCGGCCCGGTCCAGGATGCCCCGCTGGAGGTCGCGGGGCGGGACCGCCGGCTGCCCGGGGACCGGCCGGCTGCGTACCCGGGGGCGGGGTACGGAGCCGGACGCGGACTCGGATGCGGACGGGCTCGGATGCGGGCTCGGATGCGGGTCCGGCCCCGGACGCGGGCGCACGTCCGCGGCCGGGCCCGGAAAGGGGCTCGGACCCGAAGAGGGGCCCGGACGCGGTGGGTTCGCCACCCGCGTGCAGCAGCCGCAGGGTGAGCCGGCGGCGCTCGGCCTCGCGGGCCGCCCAGTCGGCGGCGTCGAGACCGGCGCGGGAGCCGTCGACGCCCACGGTGACGGTTCGGATGTCCTTCCTCATGGTGCGCGCCCCTCCCGGTTCATCACACCTGCCTCTCGGTCCTGGGGCCTCGGTCTTCGGTCTTCGGTCTTCGGTCTTCGGTCGCTTCGGTCGCGGTCCTCTCGTCGTCAGCCGGACCAGGTCCACTCGGCGACCTCGGGCAGGTCGGTGCCGTGCTCGCGGATCCATGCCTCGTGGCGGGTGTGCATGTCGGCCATCCGCTGCCGTACGGGGGCGGCGCGCACGGCGAGGCCCGGGACGCGGTCGATGACGTCCATGACAAGGCGGTACCGGTCGAGGCCGTTGCGGACGACCATGTCGAAGGGGGTCGTGGTGGTGCCCGACTCCCGGTAGCCGCGCACATGGAGGTTGGCGTGGCCGGTGCGCCGGTAGGCCAGCCGGTGGATCAGCCAGGGATAGCCGTGGTAGGCGAAGATCACGGGTTTGTCCGCGGTGAACAGGGCGTCGTACTCGGAGTCCGCCATTCCGTCCGGGTGTTCGCTCGTCGGCATCAGCCGGGCCATGTCGACGACGTTCACGACGCGGACGGCCAGGTCGGGCAGATGGGTGCGCAACAGCCCGGCGGCGGCGAGCACTTCCTGGGTGGGCACGTCTCCGGCACAGGCCAGTACGACGTCCGGTTCGCGTTCTCCGTTCTCGGTGCCGGCCCACTCCCAGATGCCCGCGCCCCGCGCGCAGTGGGCGCGGGCCTGCTCCATGGACAGCCAGTCGAAGCAGGGCTGCTTACCGGCGACGATGACGTTGACCTTGTCGCGGCTGCGCAGGGTCTGGTCCGCCACGCACAGCAAGGTGTTGGCGTCCGGCGGCAGATAGACCCGTACGACCTCCGGACTCTTGTTGAGGACGTGGTCGACGAAGCCCGGGTCCTGGTGCGAGAAGCCGTTGTGGTCCTGGCGCCAGACGTGCGAGGTCAGCAGGTAGTTGAGGGAGGCGAGCGGCGCCCGCCACGGCAGTTCCCGTGATGTCTTGAGCCACTTGATGTGCTGGTTGACCATGGAGTCGACGATGTGCACGAACGCCTCGTACGACGAGAACAGACCGTGCCGTCCGGTGAGGAGATAGCCCTCCAGCCAGCCCTGGCAGAGGTGTTCGGAGAGCACCTCCAGTACGCGGCCGTCGCGGGCGAGGTGTTCGTCGGTGTCGAGGACTTCCGCCTGCCAGGCCTTGCCGGTCGCCTCGTACAGCGCGCCCAGGCGGTTGGACTCGGTCTCGTCGGGGCCCACCACCCGGAAGTTCCGCCGCTCGGCCGTGTCGGCCATGACACGGGCGAGCATGCCGCCGAGGACCCGGGTGGGCTCGTGGGTGCTCGCGCCTGGCTTGTCCACGGGGACGGCGAAGTCGTCCAGGTCGGGCATGGGCAGCGAACTCAGCAGCAGACCGCCGTTGGTGTGCGGGTTGGCGCCGAGGCGGCGGGTGCCCTCGGGAACGCAGTCGAGGACGAGGCTGGTGGGCCGGCCCTCGGCGTCGAAGAGTTCCTCGGGGCGGTACGAACGCAGCCAGGCCTCCAGCTGCCGCAGGTGCTCGGGGTTCTCGCGGACGCCGGAGAGCGGGACCTGGTGGGAGCGCCAGGTGCCCTCGACCGGCTCGCCGTCGACCTCGGCCGGGCCGGTCCAGCCCTTCGGGGTCCGCAGGACGATCACGGGCCAGCGGGGACGCTCGTTCCCCGCGCTCCTGCCCGTGCCGCCGCGGCTCCCGCCGCCCTGTCCCTTGCCGCCCTGTCCCTTGCCGCTCCGGGCCGTCCCGTGGCCACGGGCCTCCTGCTGGATCCGGGCGATGCGGTCCAGCGCCTGGTCCATCGCCTTCGCGAGTTCGCGGTGTACGCGGCGGGGGTCGTCGCCGGACACATGGATGGGGTCGTGGCCGTAGCCCCGCAGGAGTTCGTCGAGTTCGGCGCGCGGCAGCCGGGCGAGCACCGTGGGGTTGGCGATCTTGTAGCCGTTGAGGTGCAGGACGGGCAGGACGGCGCCGTCGTGCACCGGGTCGAGGAACTTGTTGGAGTGCCAGGAGCCCGCGAGGGGTCCGGTCTCGGCCTCGCCGTCCCCGATCACACAGGTGACCAGCAGGTCGGGGTTGTCGAAGGCCGCCCCGTACGCGTGGGCGAGCGAGTAGCCCAGTTCGCCTCCCTCGTGGAGGGAGCCCGGGGTCTCGGGGGCGACATGGCTGGGGACTCCGCCGGGAAAGGAGAACTGCCGGAAGAGGCGCTCCATGCCGGCGGCGTCCCGCGTGATGTCCGGGTACGTCTGGGTGTAGCTGCCCTCCAGCCAGGAGTTCGCGAGGACCGCGGGGCCGCCGTGGCCGGGGCCCCACACACAGATCGCGTCGAGGTCCCGCTCGGCGACGACACGGTTGAGATGGGTGTGCACCAGGTTGAGGCCGGGTGAGGTGCCCCAGTGTCCGAGCAGCCGCGGCTTGATGTGCTCGGGTTTCAGCGGCTCGGTGAGGAGCGGGTTGGCGAGCAGGTAGATCTGACCGACGGCCAGGTAGTTCGCGGCACGCCAGTGCGCGTCGAGCGCCGCCATGCGGTCCTTGGCCATGGGAAGGGACTCCTGTTCCGAGGGTCTCGGGCGTTGTGAGGGTTCCGGACGTTGCGGGCGTTCCGTGCGGTGCGTGCGTTCTGTGCGGTGCGTGCGTTGCGCTGGTTCCGAGGGGGTGGGACACGGGTTCCACACGAGGCGCCGATCAGTCGTGGAAGGGCGGGTTCTTCGGCCGTTCGTGTGCGGTGGCGCTCACTCCGGACGGTCTCCGGACGGTCTCAGGGCGGTCTCAGGGCGGTGGCTGTCGTGCGGCGGCCGGCCCCGCTGCGGGCGCCCTCGTGACACTCGCACCGGCCACCGACCGGGCGGGAGTGGCGAACCGGCCCCTGGGAGGGTCCGTTCGGCCTACACGGGGCAGACGCACGATGTACGGCGGTGGCTCGGGCGGCGCGGCACGGTCGCGGGTGCTGAGGAGGCGGACATGCGGACGCGGGAACAGCGGGCGAGCGAGAAGCGGGCGCGGGTGATCGGGCGGCGTTGGCGGCACAACCCGCTGTGCCGTCGTACGGACGTGGTGGAGGCGTGGACCGCGCTGGTCGTCTCCGTCGTGCTGTGGACCGGGGCGCCACTGGCCGGGCTGGCGGCGGGCTGGTGGGCGTACGACGGGGCGCGGTCCACGGCGGCGGAGCAGCGGGCCGAACGCCACCGGGTCCTCGCGGAGATCGTCGGGGGATCGCACGCCTCCGCGCCCCGTGGTGAGGGCGACCGGCGGCCGGTCGAGCGGGTGAACGTCCGCTGGACCGAGCCGGGCGAGCGGGCGCGTACGGGTGTGACCCGGGTGCCCGCCGGAGCCGAGGCCGGCGACCGCACGTACATCTGGCTGGACCGCGAGGACCGGATCGTCCCGGCGCCGACGAGCGGCACGGTGGTGTGGCAGCACGCGCTGGCGGTGGGCGCCTGTGCCGCGGGGGTGGCCGTGGCCGGCGTACTGGCCCTGCACGCCCTGATACGCCGGGTCGCCGCACGCCGTCGGCTGGCCGAATGGGAACGGGAGTGGGCCCGTACGGGGCCCGAGTGGACGCGGCACCGGACCTGAGGGCGGACGCGACACCAGGCCTGAGGACGGGAACGCCCGCCGGAGGTCTCAGCCGGCCCGGACTGCTCCGAGGGCCCGGACGGCGACGAGAAGGCGGCCGGTCCGTCCATGACGATCGGGCCCACCAGCCCCGGAGCGGGACCTGTTGGCCCCTGCCGGGACCTGTTGGTCCCTGTCCCCGGCGGGCGGATCCAGGGACCCTGGAGGTGTCCCGACGCGATGTTCGCGGCACTCCAGAAAGGGGACCCGCATGCTCGCAACCTCCACTCCCCGACTGTCCGAGGCCCTGCCCGCCGAGCAGACGCATCGTCTGATGCGGCTCGCACGGGAGGTGTCGTTCCCGACGGGCACGCGCATCTTCGAGGAAGGAGGGCGGGCCGACCACTTCTGGATCGTGCGCACCGGAACCGTAGCCCTCGACCTGCGCGTTCCCGGCGGCCGCTCCCCCGTCATCGACACCCTCGGTTTCGGTGAACTCATCGGCTGGTCCTGGCTGTTCCCGCCCTATGTGTGGCAGCTGGGCGCGGAGGCGGTGTCACCGGTCGAGGCGTACGAGCTGGACGCGTCGACCGTACGACTGATGTGCCAGTCCGACCCCGCCCTCGGCACGGCGGTCGGACAGTGGGTCGGCCGGGTGCTCGCCCGGCGCCTGCACGCCGCCCGCACACGACTGCTCGACCTGTACGCCCCCTACGGCGGCGGTGCTCCCCGCTGAACCCCCGAAGGGGACCGTTCGGCCCTGTCGGGCGTCCGCCCGGTGCGCGACGCTCGGTCGGGACAGCCCAGCCCCCAGGGAGTCGTGGTCATGGCCGAACGTCAGAACGTGCCCGGCAGCGCACCGGTCCGCATCTTCCTTCTCGACGACCACGAGGTCGTGCGCCGGGGGCTGCACGATCTGCTGGACGCCGAGCCCGACCTGGAGGTCGTCGGGGAGGCCGCGACCGGCGCACAGGCGCTGGTCCGCGGACCGGCGCTGCGGCCCGACGTGGCGATCCTGGACGTACGGCTCCCCGACAGCGACGGCATCAGCGTCTGCCGCGAACTTCGTTCCCGCATGCCCGAGTTGGCCTGTCTGATGCTGACGTCCTTCGATGACGACGACGCGCTGCTGGACGCGATCATGGCGGGGGCGGCCGGTTACGTCCTCAAACAGATCAAGGGCTCCGACCTGATCTCGGCGGTCCGCACGGTCGGTGCGGGGCAGTCGATGCTCGATCCGGCGACCACCGGCCGGCTCATGAACACCCTGCGGGCCCCGGCGGGCGACGCCGCGCCGCCCGACGACACGCAGCCGGCGGGCCTGTCCGAGCGCGAGCGCGAGTTCCTCGTCCTCATCGGTGAGGGGCTCACCAACCGGCAGATCGGCCAGCGGCTCTATCTCTCCGAGAAGACCGTCAAGAACGGCATCTCCCGGCTGCTGGCCAAGCTCGGCGTGGAACGGCGCATCCAGGCGGCGGTGCTCGCGGCGCGGCTGCCTCCGCCTCGCCGGACCGGCGAACGGTGAGGTCGGAGCACCGGGCCACCGCATGGCGCCGGCCGCTCGCGGCGTCAGTCGTCACGGGTGCTCAGTGGGTTCCGAGCGGCACCGACCACGTCAGCCTCGTACCGGTGCCGGTGCCGGTGCTGCCTGCGCTCCCGCCGCTGCCCGCGCTTCCGGCGCTGACACCCCGGTAGCCGCCTTCGCCGCCCTCGCCACTGTCGTCACCGCTTTCATTACGCGCCTGACTGCTCGTCAGCAGCAGTTCGCCGCCCCGGCGTCGGGCCCGTTCCGCGAGGTTGCGCAGGCCGCTTCGGCGGCCTTCGCGCCTGTCTGCATGCCCGTGCCGTCGTCGGTGACGGTGAGCGTGAGGTGGCCGTCGCGTACGACGAGGGCGACGTCCACCGCGGTGGCCTTCGCGTGCCGGGCGATGTTGGTGAGGGCCTCGCCCACCACGGCCACGGCGTCCTCGGCGACATCACCGGGAACGTCGACGTCGAGCAGCCCCTCCATCCGCAGGGACGGTGTGAAGCCCAGGACCGCCGACGCCTCCTCCAGGGCGCGCACGACCCGGACACGCAGTCCCACGGCGGCGGTCTCGTGGGCGCGCAGGCCGAAGATGGTGGACCTGATGATCTTGATGGTGGTGTCGAGGTCGTCGACGGCCCGGCCGAGCCGCTCGGCGGCCTGCGGATGCTGGACGAAGCGCTGCGCGCTCTGCAGGGTCATGCCCGTCGCGAACAGCCGCTGGATGGCGAGATCGTGCAGGTCACGGGCGATACGGTCACGGTCCTCCAGCAGGCTCATCTGCTCGGCGTCGCGTCGCCGGTCCGCCAGTTCCATGGCGAGCGCGGCCTGCCCCGCGAAGTTGCGCAGCGACAGGGTCTCCCGCTCGTTGAACGGCGGGCGGCCCGCGCCCCGGGCCAGCATCAGGACGCCGCGCAGCCCGTCGTCCGTGCCCAGGGGCACGGCCACGGCGGGGCCGAGTCCGTCCCAGCGGTCGGGCCCGTAGGTGATCCGCGCGTCCTTGCGCACGTCCGTCGTGGTGACGATGGTGCCCGCCGTCAGCGCGGCGCCCGCGAAAGTCCCTTCCCGTGGCAGCAGCAGGCCCAGATGGGCCTCGGCCTGCTGGCCGCGCGCCAGCGCTCCGCGCAGGTCGCCGGTGCCCTCCACGACCAGGTCGACGACGCCGAGGTCGGCCGCGGTGATCTCCCGGGCGCGTGCCAGCATCACTTCGAGGACCTGTTCCTGGGGCACGTTCGAGAGGAGTTCGCTGGTGATCTCCGCGCCGGCCGCCAGCCAGCGCTCGCGCAGTCGGACCTGTTCGTAGAGGCGGGCGTTCTCGATGGCCACGCCGGCCGCCACGGCCAGCGTCGACAGGACGGCCTCGTCCTCCGGGTCGAACTCGCCGCCGCCGCGCTTCTCGGTGAGGTAGAGATTGCCGAAGACCGTTTCCCGGACGCTGATCGGTACGCCGAGAAAGGTGTGCATCGGCGGGTGGTGGGGCGGAAAGCCGGAGGACGCCGGGTGGCCGGAGAGTTCGGCGAGCCGCAGCGGCTCGGGGTGCCGGATGAGTTCGCCCAGCAGACCGTGTCCGGACGGCAGTTCGCCGATCAGCGCCCATTCCTCGTCGGTGATGCCCACCGGCACGAACTGGTCGAGCTGTCGCTGCTGTCCGATGACGCCGAGGGCCCCGTACTCCGCGTCGACCAGTACGATCGCGGACTCGACGATCCGGCGCAGCACCTGGGCGAGGTCCAGTTCCCGGCCCACGGACAGGACGGCCTCCAGGAGTCCCTGGAGCCGGTCCCGGGTGCCACGGACGGTTTCGATACGCCCCTGGAGCTCGTCGAGCAGTTCGTCGAGCCGCAGCTTCGGCACCCGCTCACGCGCGCCACGGCCACCGTCTCCACGGCCGCCATCTCCACGGCCGCCTTCTCCTCGGTCGACCTCACCGTGGCCGCCCCCACCGGTCCCGCTTCCGCCCCCGCTCATGCGCCCCTCCACATCGGAGGCCGACGAGACGTCATCCCCCGGACTCTCACCGTAACCGGTGAACGCCGCGGTGGCATGGCGGAGTTGGGCCACTCGTACCGGGTCCGTGGCGTAGCCGGGCCTCGACCGGGACGCTCGGCACGCCGGCGAACGCCACCTCGTGCAGCGCGGCCAGGGCCGTCGGCCGGTCCCTGGACATGGCCTGGCGGCCTTCGGACACCACCCGTACCGTGTGGATCATCCGCACCCTTACCCGTATACCCGTAGCAAAGGCGGTCCTCCATGGCCTTGTTCGACCTCCCTCTCGATCAGCTGCGGGACTATCGCAGCGCGTCCGTGGAGCCCGAGGACTTCGACGCCTTCTGGGAGAAGACGCTGGAGGAGGCGCGCGAGCACGACCTGGACGCCCGCTTCGAGCCGGTCGAGACGCATCTGCGGAACGTCACGGTGTACGACGTCACGTTCGCGGGGTTCGGCGGTCACCCGGTGAAGGGCTGGCTGGTCCTCCCGGCCGGGGCGGACGCTCCGCTGCCCGCGGTCGTGGAGTTCATCGGGTACGGGGGTGGCCGCGGTCTCTCGC
Source organism: Streptomyces tauricus (assembly GCF_014650955.1). Taxonomy (GTDB): domain Bacteria; phylum Actinomycetota; class Actinomycetes; order Streptomycetales; family Streptomycetaceae; genus Streptomyces; species Streptomyces tauricus. The sequence continues at coordinate 25,820 of NZ_BMVY01000046.1, read as the reverse complement.
ACACCCACCTGCTGTGGGCCTCGGCCGGGTTCGCGCACTTCGTGATGGACACGCGGGGGCAGGGCGGTGCGTGGGGCGGTGGCGGTGACACCCCCGACCCGGTGGGCAGCGTGCCCGCGTATCCCGGGTTCATGACGCGGGGGATCGACGCGCCCGAGAACTACTACTACCGGCGGGTGTTCACCGACGGGGTGCGGGCCGTGGAGGCCGCGCGTTCGCATCCGCTGGTCGACGCGTCGCGGACGGCGGTCGTCGGGACGAGTCAGGGGGGCGGGATCTCGATCGCGGTGGGCGGGCTGGTGCCGGATCTTGTGGCGGTCGCGCCGGATGTGCCGTTCCTGTGCGACTACCCGCGCGCGACGAGGCTGACGGATCGGGATCCGTATCGGGAGATCGGCAACTACCTGAAGACGCATCGCGGGCGGACCGGGGCGGTGCTGCGCACACTGTCGTACTTCGACGGGGTGCACTTCGCTGCGCGGGGGCGGGCTCCCGCGCTGTTCTCCGCGGCGCTGGAGGATCAGACGTGTCCGCCGTCCACGGTGTTCGCCGCGTTCAACGCGTGGGGGCATGGGGACAAGGGGATCGAGGTGTACGACTTCAACGACCACGAGGGTGGGGGGCCGTACCAGGAGGCGGTCAAGTTGGCTTGGCTGCCGGCGTATTTCTGAACGTGGCTCGTAGTCGGGTGACGCGTGAGTGCGGGTCCGCCGCGGCTGGGGTCGCGCAGTTCCCCGCGCCCCTCGGGGAGTGGAGTGGCAAGCCGCCTGGTGAGTGCGGGTTCGCCGGTGCTGGACGCGCAGTTCCCCGCGCCCCTTGGGGAGTGGGGCGGCAGGGCACCTTATGAGTGCGGGTCTGTCGTGGCTGGGCGCGCAGTTCCCCGCGCTCCTCAGGGGCCCGCCCTGACCGGACGCTTCCATGCCGTCCGACCAGTCGGTATGTTGCGGGGAGGCGGGGTGTTCGTCGGCCCGGCCTTCCGGCTGATGACGGGGGAGCCATGTTTCAGGTCCAGGGGCATTGCGCCACGCGGTTCGCGGCTGTACGTGACGCGTTCGAGGGGAACTTCCGCGAGCGCGGGGAGCTGGGTGCGGCCGTGGCCGTCACGGTGGGCGGTGAGACCGTCGTGGATCTGTGGGGCGGCTGGGCCGACGCCGCCGGGACCCGTGCGTGGGAGCGGGACACGCTCGTCAACGTGTGGTCGACCTCGAAAGGACCGACCGCGCTGTGCGCGCACATCCTGGCCGACCGCGGGCTCCTCGACCTGGACGCCCCGGTGGCCGCGTACTGGCCGGAGTTCGCGGCGGCGGGCAAGGAGTCGGTGCTCGTACGGCATCTGCTGTCCCACCGGGCGGGGCTCGCCGGGCTGCGCGAGCCGCACTCGCTGGAGCAGCTCCTCGACTGGGAGCTGACCACGAAGCGGCTCGCGGCGACGGAGCCCTGGTGGGAGCCGGGGACGGCGTCGGGGTATCACGCGCTGACCTACGGCTTCCTGGTGGGCGAAGTGGTGCGCCGCGTCTCGGGGTTGCTGCCGGGCGCGTTCCTGCGGCGGGAGGTGACCGGCCCCCTCGGCATCGACTTCGGCATCGGACTGCCGGAGAAGGACGCCGGGCGCGCGGCCGAACTGGTGCATCCCCCGACCGCCGAGCCCGGTGAACAGGCGGCGATCTTCAGCCAGTTGGCGCCGGTGGCGCTGGCCGCGCTGACGAACCCGGTGGCGGGCGCGCGCGAGGCCAACACGGCGGCGTGGCGGGCCGCCGAACTGCCCGCCGCCAACGGACACGGCACGGCCCGTGCGGTCGCCGCGCTGTACGGGATCTTCGCCGGCCGGGGCTCGTACGGGGCGCACCGCGTCCTGTCCCCCGAGGCCGCCGAGCGGGTCCGCGAGGGCCAGGGCGTCTGCCGCGACCTGGTGCTCGGCGCGGGCCTGGAGGGCGAGACGGAGATCGGCCTGGGTCTCTGGCTCAGCGGCTCCCGCCACTCCTACGGCCCCAATCCCCGGGCTGTCGGGCACGACGGCTTCGGGGGTTCCTGCGGGCTGGCCGACCCGGAGGCGGGTGTCTCGCTGGGGTACGTCATGAACCGGATGGGGCCGCACATCGCCGACGACCCGCGGAAGACGGCCCTCGTCGACGCCCTCTACAGCGCGCTCTGAGGGCGGGTGCGGACGGGTTGAAACCGGCCGATCCGCGGGGACGCACTTCCAGCATGGTTTAGACCAATGCTAGAGATGGTCGCGTACGAGGAACCGCGCCTTCCAGCCTCATGACCAGGGCTGCGGGGGCGCGGGTCCACAGCCCGCACGGCTACGTCTCTGTCACAAGGGGAGCGCGGACATGGCCCGCAGCACCACGCACGATGACCCTCAGCCGCTGTACTCGCGGATCGCCTCCGAGTTGCTCGGGGCCCTGCGCGACGGATCCGTTCCGCCCGGCGAACGACTGCCGGGCGAGAGGCAGTTGGCGGCGCACTTCGGAGCCAGCCGGGAGACGGTCCGGCAGGCCCTGGACCTGCTTCGCCGGGACGGCCTGGTCTCCACCGACCGGCGCGGCACCCATGCGAAGCTGCCCGGCCTGCCGGTCGGGCACCTGCCGTCGCTCGGTTTTCCGCTCGGCGCCGACACGACCCCGTCCCGCGCCGTCGACCGTGCCACCGTGGCCTGGGAGACTCCCCCGCCGGAGCACGCGGCGGCGCTGGGCCTGGCCCCGTGGCGGCCGACGCTGGTGCACCGCTACGAGTCCGCCGCGCCGGACGGGCCCGGGCGGCGGACAGCGGTGACGTCGTTCTCGGCGGTCGCGCTCTCGGAGGTCGAGGAACTGGCCCGCTACCGCGACCGCGCCGACGGCAGGTCGTCGGCGCAGTTGCGGCGTGTGTACGACTGGATGCGCCGGGCGGGGCTGACCCTGCACCACCGCGACTCCATCACCGGGCCCGGGGACGCGGCCTCGGTGCGGGTGACGCGGCGGGTGCACGACCAGTACGCCCGCCCCCTGGAGATCACCGATCTGGTGGTGAACGCCCAACAGGAGGCCCTCGTCTACGAGTTCACGTTGCCGGCGGTGGCCGAGCCGCACGGGTCGTAGCGGCCGGCCGGCGGGCGCGCGGGTCCCCGGTCAGCGGGAACCGGGGGCGCCGACCGCCTCGCGGTGTTCGTCCTCCTGTCCGGCCGGGGCGCGCTGCGGGAGTTTGGCGCCCTCGATGTCGACGTCGGGCGTGATCCGGTCGAGCCAGCCGGGCAGTCCCCAGGCGCGGCGGCCGATGAGGGCCATGGTGGCCGGGACGAGGGTCATCCGGACCACGAACGCGTCGACGAGGACACCGAAGGACAGCGCGAAGCCTATGGACTTGATGATCGGGTCGTGGTTGAAGACGAAGCCGCCGAAGACCGCGACCATGATCAGCGCGGCGGCGCTCACCACCCGGCCGCTGCGCGCCACTCCGTGGACGATGGCCTCGGACGCGCTGCCCGTGCGCTCGTAGTGCTCGCGCATCCGGCTGACCAGGAAGACCTCGTAGTCCATGGCCAGCCCGAAGAGGACGCCGATGAGGAGGACGGGGAGGAAGCTGGTGACGGGTCCGGCGGACGGGATGTCGAGGACGCCGTTGAGGTGACCGTTCTGGAAGACCCACACGGTGGCGCCGAGGGACGCGGCGACCGACAGCAGGAAGCCGAGGGCGGCCTTGACCGGGACCAGCAGGGACCGGAAGGCGATGGTCAGCAGGATCAGCGCCAGGATCACGATGATGGCGATGAACAGCGGCAGGGCGTCGGACAGTTTGCCCGCGACGTCGATGGCCGCGGCGGTGGCGCCGGCGATGTAGAGGGTGCCGCCCGCCTTGTCGACGCCGGGCGCGTTCTCCCGCAGCCGGTGCACCAGGTCCGTGGTGGCCTGGGCGTCCGGGCCGGTCTTCGGCACGACGGCGACGACCGCGAGGCTGGAGTCGGGGTTGGTCACCGGCTTGGCGACGGCGGCGACTCCGGAGTCGGCGGCCAGGCTCGTACGCAGCCGGGTGAGCGTCTCGGTGCGCTCGGCGGCCGGTATCCCACTGGTGTCGACGACGGCGGTGACGGTCGCGTTGAAGCCGACTCCGAAGCCCTCGCTCAGCAGGTCATAACTCTTGTGCTGGGTGCTCTCGACGGGCTGGGAGGCGTATCCGGGCAGGCCCAGGCGCAGATCGCGGGCGGGCAGGGCGAGCGCGAGCAGCCCGACCACACCCACCAGGAGAACGATCACGGGCTTGCCGGTGACCAGCCGGGCCCAGCCCAGGGCCCAGGAACCGGGGGCGCGCTCGGAGCGGCGGGGGCGCGGGCGCTCGCCGAACATCCCCAGCACCGCGGGGACCAGGCTGATGGCGATGAGCACGGCGAGCAGGACGGTCACGGCGGCGGCCAGGCCCATGATCGTGAGGAACGGTATGCCGGTGACCGCCAGCGCGGCGAGCGCGATGATCACGGTCGCTCCGGCGAAGACGACCGCACCGCCCGCGGTGGCCACGGCCCGTGCGATGGAGTCCTCGACGTCCATGTCGGGGTCGGCGAGCTGTTCGCGGTGGCGGGAGAGGATGAACAGGGCGTAGTCGATGCCCACCGCCAGGCCGATCATGAGGGCGAGCACGGTGGCGGTGCTGGTCATCTCCACGAAGCGGGAGACGAACTGGACGCCCAGCACGCCGATCGCGACTCCCACGACGGCGGTCAGCAGCGGGAGTCCGGCCGCGATCAGTGAGCCCAGGGCGAGGGCCAGGACGGCGAAGGCGATGACGACGCCCACGATCTCCGCCGGACCGCCGACCTCGGTCTTCGGCTGCATCGCCGAGCCGCCGAACTCGACGTCGAGGCCGGCGTCCCTGGCCTGCTCCATCGCGTCGTCCAGGGCGGTCTTGGATGTCTCGGGCACGTTGTCGGCCGACTCGCGGAACAGGACGTCCGCGTAGCCGATGCGGCTGTCCTGCGAGACCGTGCCGGTCCTGGCGGGATCGGAGACGTTCAGGACGCCGGGTACCGCCGCGGCCTTCTTGAGGCTCCCGGTGAGGGCCGCCTTCGCCTCGGACCCGGTGAGCCTGTCGCCCTCGGGGGCGGCGAACACGACCCGCGCCACTCCGCCCGCGGCGGTCGGGAACTTCTCCTGCAGCAGGTCCTGGGCCTGCTGGGACTCGATCCCCGGCACCGAGAACTCGGTGCTGACCTTGCCGTGCAGGGTGATCCCGAGGCCTCCGACCACACCGAGCAGCAGCAGCCAGACGGCCAGGACCCTGCCCCGGCGGCGTACCGCCCATCGTCCCCAGGTGTACAGGCGTGACGCCATGCCGACTTCCTCCCACTCCCCGCGGGTCCCCGGTCGGACCGCGACATCTCTACACCCTAAAGCATTTTTACAGTCCGATGTAAATTAGCCATGGATGGTAAAGTGGGGGTCATGATGAGTGACGGCCTACGGGAACGCAGCAAGGCGCGACGCCGGGAGGCGATCGTCCGCGCGGCCTACGAGCTGTTCGCCGACCGCGGGTTCGAGGCGACGACGATCGCCGACATCGCGGCGGCGGCGGAGGTCTCACCGCGCACGGTGACGCTGTACTTCCCCTCCAAGCTGGAACTGGCGATGTCGGAGTTCGACTCCGTCACCGACCGGGTCAGGACCGCCGTGCACGACCGGGAGCCGGGCCTGACGATCCTGGACGCGCTGGAGCGCTGGCTGCGCGAGGAGATCGCCGGCCCCAGGGGCTTGGCCGACCTCACCGACCGCGTGCTGGAGCTGAACCCGCAGTTGCGCGCAGTGGCCGAGGCGCGGCTGACGGAGGTCATCAAGTTCGGCGCGAAGATCCTCGCCGAGGAGCAGGGCAGCTCCCCCGACGACTTCGGCCCGCGTATGGCGTCGGCCGCCGCCGCCGCGGTGGTCAGCGAAGTGTGCTACCGGCCCCAGGAGGCCGACATCGACACGGCGATGGCCTTCCTGCGCGCCGGACTCGCGACCCTGCCGCCCGGCCCGGCCTCCTGAGGTACGCGTCCCGCGACCGCCGTCGCGGGACGGTCACACGGTCACCGCTCTCTTGAAGTACAGGCGCACGATCGAGCCCGCGGGATCGAAGGTCTCCGTGAGCAGATCGCTCAACTGCCGCACCACCCACATCCCGTGGCCGCGCACGGCCCGGCGGTCCGGCGGCAGATGCCCGGGGAAGGGCGGCACCGGGGTCGTCGGTTTCACCGCACCGATGTCGCAGACCTCGCAGATCACGTACTCACGGTCGTTGCGCAGCCGCAGGACACCCCGGCCGCCGCCGTGGCGCACGGAGTTGACCACCACCTCGTGCACCGCGGCGACCATGTCGTGCGTCCGCTGCTCGGGCACCCCGAGGGCACGGGCGTAGCTGCGCAGGGCGTGCCGTACGTGCGCCGACCGGTCGCGGCCGAAGGGGATGTCGTCACGTCCTGCGGGCAGTTCGCCGGGCTCCGCCGCGTCGCACTCGGCGCAGAAGTCGGCCGGGTCCGCATAGCGGTCGCTGGGTGTCGTCCCGCCTGCCCCCAGGGCGAGTTCGGGATGGGTACGGGTCACCGAACGGACCACCGCGGCCGGCAGGACCCGGGTGTCGTACGGGCAGAGTAGCCGGTGGCCGGTGCCCGCGAACGCCACGTTGACCAGGGATTCGTAGCGCATCCACGCACGTGTCTCCAATTCCGTACGCCCCTGCCAGACGGGCTCCCCGATGATCCTGACCCGGGAGGGGCGCCCCGCCCCGTCCGTGCCGCGCTCCGCGCAGTAGGCGTGGTAGCGGCCCAGGGTGCGGGAGGGGCAGCCGTACCAGTCGTCGGCGCGGACGAACTCCACCTCGCACGAACGGCGGCCGAGCGCACGGGTGAGGAGGCCGATGTTCCGGGGCGCGAGGACCGCGAGGACGGTGTCGCCTGCGTGCAGGCCGTCCAGGGCGAAGGGGGCCGCGCCGCCGAGGAAGTCCTCGTCCGATCCGTAACACAGCGCCTGGTGGACGAACCCCGGACGCGTCATGAAATCGCTCCCTCCCTCACCTCGCCCTTGCCCAGGCGCAGACCGGGGATCCTGTCCCAGCCGGTCACACGCATGAGCCGCTGGATGTGCGGGGCGACGCCGTGCAGGACCAGGGTGCCGCCGGACGTGTGCAGGGACAGGGCCGAGAAGACCAGCAGGCGCAGCGCGCCGACGTCGATGAACGCCAGCTCCCGCAGGTCGAGCCGGATGCTCGTGCCGTTGGCCGTACGGGCCCGGGCGCGGGCCGTCTCGGCCTGCAGGGCGCGGGCCAGGGCCGTCACGTTCGTGTCGTCCACCTCGCCGAGGAGCGCCAGGCCCGGCGGGGCGAAGGTGCGCGTGATGGAGAGCAGTTCGTCGCGCCACACCAGGTCGGCGGCGACCCTCCCGTGGTGCAGCCCGTCGAGCGGGGCCAGTTCGCCGTCGTCGAAGACCCTGCGGTCGTACTGGCAGATCCCGAGGACCGGCAGCGACGCGAAGACGGGTTCCAGGAGGAGTTCGCTGTCGTGCAGCGTCTTGAGTCCTTTGCCCGCCTGACCTCGCATGATCTCCATGCTGACGCGCAGGCCGAGATAGCCGTCCCCGACCGCGCGGCGCGTCTCACGGCGGATCACCTCGTCGAGGTCCCACAGCCCCTCGGGCGTGCCGAGGTGCGGGTCCACCGTCAGCCGGCCGGCGGCGAGTTCGTCGTCGACGGCGCAGCCGCGGGACTCCAGGAACGTGAGCGCGAGCTCGGCCGGCAGATCGGCCGGCCCGAGGACCAGTCCCCGGTGCCCACTGGCGAGCCCGTCGAGGAGAAACGAGGCCACCACCGTCTCGCGCTCCTCGTCCGCGTCGTAGCCGAGCAGCAGATGGTCTCCGGCGCGCATCTCTCCGACCGCTCTGAGCGCGGGCACAACTTCCATTTCCCGCACCTCCCAGATCTCCCGCTCGGTGTGCCGGAACGTCTCCACGCTACGCCCGTTGACACCTCCGGGAGAGGATGAGTACCCGATTTCCGTCACTCCGCCGGGACTCGGACACGGGCGCCGCCGAGCGTTAGGGTGACCGCCATCGGTCGGGTGAGGAGGAGCGATGGGCGCCTCGGTACGCAGCAGCAGGAGCGGCAACCTTCCCGCCGAGTCCAACACGTTCGTCGGCCGCGACTCCGAACTCGCCCGGATCGGGACGCTGTTCGACTCCACGCGCCTCCTGACCCTCACCGGCCCGGGAGGCGTCGGCAAGTCCCGGCTGGCGCTGCGGGCCGCGCACACCGCACAGGCCGCGTTCCCCGGCGGAGTATGGCTGGTGGAACTCTCCGATCTGCAGAACGCGGACCTCCTCACGAACGCGGTGGCGGAGGCGACCCGGCTGACCGAGCAGACGCTCCGCCCGCTGCTGGTGGCGGTCTGCGAGCACCTCGACGACGGACCCCTGCTGCTCGTCCTGGACACCTGCGAGCACGTACTCGCCGAGTGCGGCCGTGTCGTCCAGGAACTCCTCGCGCACGTACCGGAGTTACGGGTCCTCGCCACCAGCCGCCAGCCGCTGGGCGTGCCCGGTGAGCATCTGCTGTCGGTGACACCCCTGCCGCTCGGCGAACACGCCGACGCCGTGGCGCTGTTCACGGCCCGCGCCACCGCCGCCGTACCGTCGTTCGCGCTGACCGACACCAACCGGGCCGCCGTCGCGGCGGTCTGCGCCCGGCTCGATGGCATTCCGCTCGCCCTGGAACTGGCGGCGGTCCGCCTGCGCGGTTTCCCTCTCGACCGTCTGCTGCAGGGCCTCGACTCCCGTTTCGACCTGCTCGTCTCACCCGCCCGGCCCCGGCTCGCCCGGCATCAGACACTGCGTACGGCGATCGGCTGGAGCCATGAGCTGTGCACCCCGCTGGAGCGGCTGCTGTGGGCCCGCCTGTCCGTCTTCGCGGGCGGCTGGGACGTGGAGGCCGCCGAATTCGTGTGCCACGGCGGCCCGTTGGACGCGGAGGAGATCCTCACCCTGCTCGCGTCCCTCACCGAGAAGTCGATCGTCACCCGCGAGCACGACAGCGTGGCCGGGCGCTACCGCATGCTCGACACCATCCGCACCTTCGGCGCCGACTGGCTGGAGGGCCTCGGCGAACAGGACGCCGTACGCGCCCGTCACCTCGACTACTTCCGCTGGATCGCCCGGCAGGGGGAGGCCGAGTGGCTCGGCCCCGGCCAGCGCATGTGGGCCGAACGGCTGAGTGTGGAGCACGCCAACCTGCGGGTCGCGCTGGAGGAGAGCCTGGCGGCGCCGGAGCCCGAACCGGCGCTCGAACTCACCGGCACGCTCTGGTACTTCTGGTTCGCGTGCGGCTTCGCCGACGAGGGGCGCGGCTATCTGGAGCGGGCGCTGCGCCGGGCACCCGAGGGCGCCCCCGGGCACACCCTGGCGACCTGGGCCCACCGGCTGGTCACCGTCGTACCGGACGACGTGGAGGCGGCCGAGTCGGTGAGCGCGGCATACGTGTGGCTGGCGCAGGAGCGCCGACTGCCCGTCTCCGCACTGCCGTTGACGGGAGCGAGCCTCGCGGTGCGCGGCGAGTCGGCGCGCTCCGCCCTGCTGTACGGCAGCAACGTCCAGGGGCCCGGGGCCGGGGGCGGCGCGGAGTTCTTCCAGCTGCTGACGCTGGCCGTGCAGGCCTATCTGCTGGCCGGGCAGGGCGCGTTCGAGCGGTGCGCGGTCGTCGCGGAGCGGCTGCGCGTCGACTGCGCGAAGCGGGGGGAGTTGTGGATGCGGGCCTGGGGGGACTTCTTCGTCGCCCTCGCCGGGATCGGGCTCGGGCGGCCGGAGGCGGCGCTGCGGTCCGCGCGCGAGGCGCTGGCGGCCAAGTGGCGCGTCCATGACCGGTTCGGCGCGGCGGCGGTCGCCGACCTCCTGATCGCGGCGGAGGCCGCCGCCGGCGAGCCCGAGCGGGCGGCCCGCCTCCTGGGCGTGGGGACCCGGCTCTGGTACACGGCCGGGCTCCCCCAGCTCGGCGACATCGAGACGACCGTCTTCCGCCGGGAGTACGCCCGCCACCTCCGGGCCGCCCTCGGCGACACCGGTTTCGCCGAAGCCGTGCGGGAAGGCCGCGGGCTGGGCCCGGAGGCGGCGATCCGGCTCGCGCTGAACGGCCTGGCGGACGAAGTGGACCTCTGACGCCCGACGGCCCGGTGCGGTCCCGTCCGGTCCCGTCCGGTCCGGCCGACGTGGCCGGCGTGGCCGGACGACGGATTGCGGAAACGGCGTACGAGCTTAGTGTCGAAAGCATGTCCACCGGCGGGGCACCGCGGATCGAGCGGGCGTCGGACCACTCCCCCGGCTGAACACGTGAAGAGCTGAGCACGCAACGACACGAGAAGAGAGGCGTCCCCCATGGGAACCTTCACCACCAGCGACGGCACCGGACTCTTCTACAAGGACTGGGGCACCGGTCAGCCGGTCGTCTTCAGCCACGGCTGGCCGCTCAACGCCGACGCCTGGGACGGGCAGGCGCGCCTGGTGGCCGACCACGGCTTCCGTGCCGTCGCCCACGACCGGCGGGGCCACGGCCGCTCCGACCAGCCGTGGCAGGGCAACCACATGGACCGGTACGCGGACGACCTGGCCGAACTCATCGAGGGTCTGAACCTCGACAACGTGATCCTGGTCGGTCACTCGACCGGCGGCGGCGAGGTGACCCGTTACATCGGCCGCCACGGCACCCGGCGGGTCGCCAAGGTCGTCCTGCTGGGCGCCGTACCGCCGCTGATGCTGAAGACGGCGGACAACCCCGAGGGCACCCCCCGTGAGGTGTTCGACGGCATCCGCGCCGGCGTCGAGGCGGACCGCTCGCAGTTCTACTGGGACCTCAGCGAGTCTTTCTACGGCTTCAACCGGCCCGGGGCCACCGTGTCGGAGGGTCTGCGCCGGTCCTTCTGGCTGTGGAGCATGCAGGTCGGCCTGAAGGCCGCGTACGACTGCGTCGAGCAGTTCTCCGAGCAGGACTTCACCGAGGACCTGCGCGCCATCGACGTGCCCACGCTGGTCGCGCACGGCGAGGACGACCAGATCGTGGCCATCGGGGCCGCCGCCGCGAAGACGGCCCAGATCGTCAAGGACGCCACCCTCAAGACGTACCCGGGCGCCCCGCACGGACTGGTCGGCGAGTTCGAGAAGTCCTTCAACGCCGATCTGCTGGCCTTCGTCAGGAGCTGAGTCCCCCGCGGCTCACGGGATGCCCGCCGCACCGGTGGGCATCCCGTCGGGCCCGCCGCCCCGCGCCGGCCGGACTCAGAGCCAGCCGTTGCGCCGGAACCCCCGGTGGATGCCGAGGCAGAGGGTGGCGATGACACCGAGGGCCAGCGGATAGCCGTACGTCCAGTGCAGTTCCGGCATGTGGTCGAAGTTCATGCCGTAGACGCCGCAGATCATGGTCGGTACGGCGACGATGGCGGCCCAGGCCGTGATCTTGCGCATGTCCTCGTTCTGGGCGACCGTCACCTGGGCCACATGGGCCTGGAGGATCGAGTCGAGCAGCCCGTCGAAGGCGTTGATCTGCTCGGTGGCCCGGGCCAGGTGGTCGGCCACGTCGCGGAAGTACGGCTGTATCTCCGGGGAGACGGCGGCCGGCGGCTCATGGGCGAGGATCTGCAGGGGCCGGTGCAGGGGCACCACCGCGCGCTTCAGTTCGAGCAGCTCGCGCTTGAGCTGGTAGATCTGGCCGGCGTCGCCGCGTGCGGTGCGCTCGGCGAAGACCGCGGTCTCGACGGCCTCTATGTCGTTCTGTACAGCGTCCGTGACGGCGAGGTAGTCGTCGACGACCTGGTCCGCGATGGCGTGCAGGACCGCCGAGGGCCCCTTCTGGAGCTGGTCGGGCAGGCTCTCCAGGGCTTCCCGGAGCGGACCGAGGGAGCCGTGGCTGCCGTGCCGGACGGTGATCACGAAGTCCTTGCCGACGAAGACCATCACCTCGCCGGTGTCCACGACCTCGCTGGTCGCGGTGAGCTGCTCGTGCTCGACGTACCGGACGGTCTTGAAGACGGCGAACAGGGTGTCGTCGTACCGGTCGACCTTCGGCCGCTGATGCGCGTGGATCGCGTCCTCGACGGCCAGCGGATGCAGGCCGAACAGCTCGGCGAGGTCGGCGAACTCCGCCTCGGTGGGCTCGTGCAGACCGATCCAGACGAAGCCCTCCCGGCCCTCGCGGGTCCGGCGGATCGCCTCGCCCGGCGCCCAGTCGCCGGGCTGCCGTCCGCCCTCGCGGTAGACCACGCAGTTCTCCACCGCGCTGCCGAGCGGGGAACGGGCGGGATGGCTGAGGTCCACCGTGCGGCGATAGGCGCGGCGGACCACTCTGCTGAGGTTGCGGATCATGGGCACTGACGGGGCTCCTTCGGTGACCGGGTCAGTGTGCCACCGGTCCGCGACCGCTCCGCCCACAGGTGCCCGGCGACCGGGGCGGGCGACCCGGCGGGGCCGCCCACCTCCAGGGCCTGGCGCTATTCCTGTGCCTGGGCGATGTTGACCATCCAGGGGATGCCGAACCGGTCCGTACACATCCCGAAGACGTCGCCCCACATCTGCTTCTCCAGCGGGACGGACACCGTGCCCCCGGCGGACAGCTTCTCCCAGTAGCCGCGCAGCTCGGTCTCGTCGTCGCCGCTGAGGCTCACCGAGAAGTTGCCGCCCGGCGAGTACTCCATGCCCGGTGGGGTGTCGGCCCCCATGAGGGTGAAGCCGCTGGGGGTCTCCAGCATGCCGTGCATGATCTGGTCGGCCTCCGGGGTGCCGGCGGCCCCGGACTCGCCGAAGGTGTTGAGGTTCAGCGTGCCGCCGAAGACCTCCTTGTAGAACTCCATCGCCGGCCGGGCGTCGCCGTCGAAGCTGATGTAGGGGTTGAGGCGTGAAGCCATGAAAACCTCCCAGATCGGACAGAACGAACAGTTGTCCGCAGACTAGCGCGGGCCACTGACAACGGCCCGGACCAGGCGTTCGGGCCCGCCACCGGCCCGCCGCCGGCCCGCGACCGGCTCCTCCTGGCCGCCTCCGCCACCCCCGCCCCGCCCCGGTGTCAGCCCTTCGTGAGGTCCTTGAGCGCGGTGTTGAGTTCGAGGACGTTCACCCGGGGCTCGCCCATGAAGCCGAGCGTGCGGCCCTCGGTGTGCTGGTCCACGAGCTTGCGCACCCGGTCCACCGGCAGGCCGTTCCGCTCGGCGACCCGGTGCACCTGGAGGTCGGCGTACGCCGGGGAGATGTCCGGGTCGAGGCCGGATCCGGAGGACGTCACCGCGTCGGCGGGGACCTGGGAGGGCCTCACCTTGTAGTCGACCGTCGAGTTGTCCTTGACGACCTTCGCCTTCGCCTCCTTCACCCACGCGATCAGTTCGGCGTTGTCGCCGGAGCGGTTGGTGGCACCCGAGAGGATCAGCTTGTACTGGGTGTTGACCGAGTTCTCGCCCAGGCCGTTGGCGGGCCGGGGCTGGAAGTAGTCGAGGCCGTAGCCCTGCTGGCCGATCAGCGAGGAGCCGACGACCTTGCCGTCCGAGGTGATCTCGGAGCCGTTGGCCTTCGAGTGGAAGAGCGCCTGGGCGACGCCCGTCACGGCGAGGGGGTAGAGCACCCCGCAGACCACGGTGAGGACCAGCAGGGCACGCAGCCCCGCGCCCAGCAGCCGGGCGGTGTTCGTGACCGAGTTGTTCATGACGATCAGCACGCTTTCAGGGGAGTCACAGGCCGGGGACGAGGGAGATGAGCAGATCGATGATCTTGATGCCGATGAAGGGCGCGACCAGTCCGCCCAGGCCGTAGATCCCGAGGTTGCGCCGCAGCAGCCGGTCGGCGCTGACCGGCCGGTACCGCACTCCGCGCAGGGCGAGCGGCACCAGGGCGATGATGACCAGCGCGTTGAAGATCACCGCGGAGAGGATCGCGGAGTCCGGTGAGGACAGCCGCATGATGTTGAGCTTGTCCAGGCCCGGGTAGACCGCCGCGAACAGCGCCGGGATGATCGCGAAGTACTTGGCGACGTCGTTGGCGATGGAGAACGTCGTCAGCGCGCCCCGGGTGATCAGCAGTTGCTTGCCGATCTCGACGATCTCGATGAGTTTGGTCGGGTTGGAGTCGAGGTCGACCATGTTGCCGGCCTCCTTGGCGGCCGAGGTGCCCGTGTTCATGGCCACCCCCACGTCCGCCTGGGCCAGCGCGGGCGCGTCGTTCGTACCGTCGCCCGTCATCGCGACGAGCTTGCCGCCCGCCTGCTCCCGCTTGATGAGCGCCATCTTGTCCTCGGGGGTGGCCTCCGCGAGGAAGTCGTCGACGCCCGCCTCCTCGGCGATGGCCCTGGCCGTCAGCGGGTTGTCGCCGGTGATCATGACGGTCTTGATGCCCATGCGGCGCAGTTCGTCGAACCGCTCGCGCATCCCGTCCTTGACGACGTCCTTGAGGTGGATGACGCCCAGCACACGGGCGCCCTCGGCGTCGTCGACGGCCACGAGCAGCGGGGTGCCGCCCGCCTCGGAGATCCGGTCGGACCGGGCCGCCACGTCCTCGGCGACCGCGCCGCCCCGCTCCCGCACCCAGGCGACGACCGACCCGGCCGCGCCCTTGCGGACCCTGCGTCCGTCGACGTCGACCCCGGACATCCGGGTCTGGGCGGTGAAGGTGATCCACTCGGCGTGCGCCAGCTCGCCCTGGTGGCGCTCGCGCAGCCCGTAGCGCTCCTTCGCCAGGATCACGACGGAACGGCCCTCGGGGGTCTCGTCGGCCAGTGAGGAGAGCTGGGCGGCGTCGGCGAGTTCGGCCTCGGTGGCCCCGGCGACGGGCACGAACTCGGCGGCCTGCCGGTTGCCCAGCGTGATGGTGCCGGTCTTGTCGAGCAGCAGCGTGGACACGTCTCCGGCGGCCTCGACCGCGCGGCCCGACATGGCCAGGACGTTGCGCTGCACCAGCCGGTCCATGCCCGCGATGCCGATCGCCGAGAGCAGCGCGCCGATCGTGGTCGGGATCAGACAGACGAGCAGGGCCACCAGCACGACCATCGTGAGGTGCGTGCCCGCGTAGTCCGCGAACGGCGGCAGGGTGGCCACCGCGAGGAGGAAGACGATCGTCAGCGAGGCCAGCAGGATGTTCAGCGCGATCTCGTTGGGGGTCTTCTGCCGGGCGGCGCCCTCGACCAGGCTGATCATGCGGTCGATGAAGGTCTCACCGGGCTTCGTGGTGATCTTGACGACGATGCGGTCGGACAGCACCTTCGTGCCGCCGGTGACGGCCGAGCGGTCGCCGCCGGACTCACGGATGACCGGGGCCGACTCCCCCGTGATCGCCGACTCGTCCACGGAAGCCACGCCCTCGACGACGTCACCGTCGCCGGGGATGATGTCGCCGGCCTCGCAGACGACCCGGTCGCCGATACGCAGCTCGGTGCCGGCCACCGGTTCCTCGGAGCCGCCGTCCTTGGACAGCCTGCGCGCGATCGTGTCGGTCTTGGCCTTGCGCAGGGTGTCCGCCTGCGCCTTGCCGCGGCCCTCCGCCACCGCCTCCGCCAGGTTGGCGAAGACGACCGTCAGCCAGAGCCAGGCGCTGATCGTCCAGCCGAACCAGTCGCCCGGGTCCTTGAACGAGAAGAGTGTCGTCAGGACCGAGCCGACCAGCACCACGAACATCACCGGGGACTTGACCATCACCCGGGGGTCGAGCTTGCGGAAGGCGTCCGGCAGCGACTTGACCAGCTGCCTCGGGTCGAAGAGACCCCCGCCGACGCGGCCTTCGCCGCCGGTGTGTCCACTCGGTGCGCCGGTGTCCGTACCGGTCTCGCCGTCGGTGTGTAGGTGTGTCGTCATGATGCCAGCCCCTCCGCCAGCGGACCCAGCGCGAGCGCGGGGAAATACGTGAGACCGGTGATGATGAGGATCGCGCCCACCAGCAGGCCGGTGAACAGCGGTTTGTCCGTGCGCAGGGTGCCCGCGGTCGCGGGTACGGGCTTCTGTCCGGCGAGCGAACCGGCCAGCGCGAGGACGAACACCATGGGCAGGAACCGGCCGAGCAGCATCGCAAGACCCAGGGTGGTGTTGAACCACTGGGTGTCCGCGTTCAGGCCCGCGAAGGCCGAGCCGTTGTTGTTGGCGGCGGACGTGTAGGCGTACAGGATCTCGGAGAAGCCGTGCGCCCCGGTGTTGGTCATGGAGTTGCCGGGGGTCGGCAGGGCCATGGCCGCGGCGGTGAGGACGAGGACCAGGGCCGGGGTGATGAGGATGTACAGGGCCGCGAACTTGATCTCGCGGGTGCCGATCTTCTTGCCCAGGTACTCGGGGGTGCGCCCGACCATCAGACCGGCGATGAACACCGCGATGATCGCCATGATCAGCATGCCGTAGAGGCCGGATCCGGTGCCGCCCGGCGCGATCTCGCCGAGCTGCATGCCCAGCATCGTGATGCCGCCGCCCAGGCCCGTGAACGAGGAGTGGAAGGAGTCCACCGCGCCGGTCGAGGTCAGGGTCGTGGACACCGCGAAGATCGACGAGGCGCCGACGCCGAAGCGGGTCTCCTTGCCCTCCAGGGCGCCGCCCGCGAGGTCGAAGGCGGGGCCGTGGTGGGCGAACTCGGTCCACATCATCAGGGCGACGAAGCCGACCCAGATGGTGGCCATCGTGGCGAGGATCGCGTAGCCCTGCTTGAGGCTGCCGACCATGCGGCCGAAGGTGCGGGTCAGCGAGAACGGGACGACCAGGAGCAGGAAGATCTCGAAGAGGTTCGAGAAGGGAGTGGGGTTCTCGAAGGGGTGCGCGCTGTTGGCGTTGAAGTAGCCGCCGCCGTTGGTGCCGAGTTCCTTGATGGCCTCCTGGGAGGCGACCGCGCCGCCGTTCCACTGCTGCGAGCCGCCGGAGCTGTGCCCATCGACGAATTGGCCGACCTCGTGGATGCCGGAGAAGTTCTGGATCACCCCGCAGGCGACCAGGACGATCGCCGCGACCACGGACAGCGGTATCAGGATGCGGACGACCCCGCGGACGAGGTCCGCCCAGAAGTTGCCGAGGTCGCCGCCGCGGGAGCGCGCGAAGCCTCGTACGAGGGCGACGGCGACCGCGATGCCGACGGCCGCGGAGACGAAGTTCTGCACGGCCAGGCCGGCGGTCTGCACGACGTGGCCCATGGCCTGTTCGCCGTAGTACGACTGCCAGTTGGTGTTCGTCACGAAGGAGACGGCGGTGTTGAACGCCTGGTCCGGATCGATCGAGGAGAAGCCGAGCGAACCGGGCAGCACACCCTGCAGCCGCTGCAGGAGGTACAGGAAGAGCACCCCGGCGGCGGAGAAGGCGAGGACTCCGCGCAGATACGCGGGCCAGCGCATCCCGGTGTCCGGGTCGGCGCCGATGCCCTTGTAGATCCACTTCTCGACGCGCAGATGGCGGTCGGAGGAGTAGACCCGGGCCATGTGGTCACCGAGGGGGCGGTGGACGAGTGCCAGCGCCGCTATGAGTGCCAGCAACTGGAGAATACCGGCGAGTACGGGGCTCATGTTGTGCTCAGAACCTCTCGGGGAACACAAGGGCGAGGACGAGATAGCCCAGCAGGGCGACGGCCACGATCAGACCGATGATGTTGTCGGCGGTCACAGCTTCGTCACCCCCTTGGCGACGAGGGCCACCAGCGCGAAGACCGCGATCGTGACGACGACGAAGGCCACATCGGCCATCGTGAGCTCCTGGATGAGGTGCGGGTGCGGTCGTCGGCACCCCGACGCGCCGCGTCAGGTCCCGGCCGACCGCCTTGACCTCCTGAGCAAACATCCGCAGGAACCGCGCGCGGCGCCCGTTGACGGCTCCCATACGCCGCTCGGCACGCTCTTGACGGATCTCATACGCCAGTTCGACGGGCAGCTGGGGACGGCGGGCCGCGAAGGCGCAGGGAGCGGGGCCGGGGCCAGCCAGGAGTGGGCCCGGATGGGGCCCGGAGCGGGCTAAACCGCTGGTCCGGGCCTCGTCGCCACCACCATGCGACAGCGCGGGCTGCCGTCATCCCTGCGGCCGAACTCGGGCAGGGCGTGCAGTTCGACGGTGAAGCCCGCGCGGACCAGTTCCCGCCGCACGTCCCCGAGCCGGAACGCCCGGTAGTACATGACGAACGGAGGACGCCACACGGCGTTGCGTACCTTCATCACCGCGTCGAAGCCGAGCATGGCCCAGTAGCCGGGCGAGCCGGGGCGGGCCGGCGCCGTGACCGGGAAGGCGAACCGGCCGCCGGGCCTGAGCACCGAGTGGACCTGCGCGAACAGCCCCGGCAGTTCGCGGGGCAGGAAGTGTCCGAACGCCCCGAAGCTCACCACCAGGTCGAAGACCGGCCCGAACGGCAGGGCGAGGGCGTCGCCGCGAACCCAGGTGGCGGGCGGCCCGCCGGGCCGTTCACGCCGTCGTGCCTCGGCGAGCATGCCCGCGCTGATGTCGATGCCGGTGACGCTCTCCCGGCACACCGTCCCCAGCACGTCCATGCCCGCGCCGGTGCCGCAGCACAGGTCGAGCCCGCTGCCGAACGGGCCGATGCCCGTCAGGGCCCGCGCGACGGACCGCAGGAACGAGTCCGGCGTACGGAACGGAGTGTGGTCGAACTTCGGCGCGAGGAGGTCGTAGCCGTGCTCGACGGACGACAACGCCTGCACGGCGAGTTCGCGGAACGTGGGGCCCTGAGGGGTGAACATCGTCGATCAGCTTAGGGCTTCCCGAGAGCTTCCCGAAGGCTTCTCGTGGGCTTCGGCCATGGCGCGGCCTTTCGGACGGCCCCGGGCGCTGTCACCCTCGACATCGAGGACGTTCCGCCCAGGGAAAGGCTGTACCCGCCCCATGAGCTCCTTCCGCCCCGCACCCGCATGGCTGGCCGACGCGGTCTTCTACCAGATCTACCCGCAGTCGTTCGCGGACTCGAACGGCGACGGGATCGGCGACTTCGACGGCATCTGCGAGAAGCTGGACCACCTGGCCTGGCTCGGGGTGAACACCGTCTGGCTGAACCCGTGTTTCGCCTCGCCCTTCGGGGACGCCGGATACGACGTCTCGGACTATCTGAACGTGGCCCCCCGCTACGGCTCGAACGAGGACCTGGCCAAGCTCGTCGACCGGGCACGCGGTCGCGGGATTCGCGTACTGCTCGACCTGGTCGCGGGACACACCTCCGACCAGCACCCGTGGTTCACCGCGTCGGCGGACGACCCCGACGACCATCGCTACATCTGGGCCGCGGAGGGCCGCCCGGACGGCTTCGTCGCCTCCCCCGGCAGCCGGCCGGGCTCGTACCTGCCGAACTTCTTCTCCTTCCAGCCCGCCCTCAACTTCGGTTACGCGCGCCAGGATCCGGCCGAGCCGTGGCGTCAGCCGGTGGACGCGGAGGGTCCGCGCGCCAACCGGGAGGCGCTGCGCACGATCATGGACCACTGGCTGGGCCTCGGTCTGTCGGGCTTCCGCGTCGACATGGCGGCCTCGCTCGTCAAGGACGACCCGGACAAGGCGGAGACGAGCGGGATCTGGACGGAGCTGCGCCACTGGCTGGACCGTACGCACCCGGACGCGGTGATCCTCTCGGAGTGGGGCGACCCGGAGGTGTCCGTCCCGGCGGGGTTCCACACGGACTTCTTCCTCCAGTTCGGCGGTCCCTCGGACGGCCTCGCGCTGCGCTCGCTGTGGAGCAACGGCTCCGGGACGGTCAACCTCGACTGGGATCCGCTCGACTGCTTCTTCGACCCGAGCGGCAAGGGCTCGCCGCGGCCCTTCGTCGAGGCCTGGCAGCAGGCGTCGACGGCCCTCGGCGACAGCGGCTTCATCTCGCTGCCGACCGCCAACCACGACTTCTCGCGGCTCAACTGCGGGCCGCGCTCGGCCGAACAGCTCCCCGTCGCCTTCGTCTTCCAGCTCACCTGGCCCACCCTGCCCGCCATCTACTACGGCGACGAGATCGGTATGCGGTACATCCCGGACCTCCCCGACACGGAGGGCAGTGTGCTCGGGCCCGCCTACAACCGGGCCGGTTCCCGTACGCCGATGCAGTGGGACGACGGTCCGAACGCCGGTTTCTCGACGTCCGGGCACCCCTATCTGCCGGTCGACCCCGATCCCGCCCGCCCCACCGTCGCCGCCCAGCGCGCCGACGACACGTCCCTCCTCCACCTCGTACGCCGTCTCATCGCCCTGCGCACCACCACCCCCGAACTCGGCCCGGACGGCTCGGTGGAGGTCGTGCACGCGGGCTACCCCTTCGTGCACGTACGCGGCGGACGGTATCTCGTGGTCGTCAACCCCCGCCAGGAGCCGACGAGTTGCCCACTAGGTGACCTCCGGCCGGGCCGGGCCCTGGAAGCCTCCGGCGTCGTCACCGACGGCGGCACGATCACCGCGGAGGCATTCAGTTACGGGATCTTCGAACTGCCCCGGTAGCCGAAGACCCCGCGCCCACCGACGAACGGCCCCCACGCGAATCGACACACCGTCCAGGATTCACCGCCATGGCTGTTCCGGCAGGTCGGCGTCACAGCCGTACGGGGAGTTCCTGGACGCTGTTGCCCACGAAACTGGCGCCCCGGGCGAGGCCCGCCTCGGGGACGGCGAGGTCGAGGCCGGGGAAGCGCGTGAACAGGCGTTCCAGGGCGATGGCGGACTCCATCCGGGCCAGTGGGGCGCCCAGGCAGTAGTGGGCGCCGTGGCCGAGGGACAGATGCCGGGTGGCGCCGGGCTCCGCGGGCCTGCTGACGTCGAAGAGGTCGGCGTCGGGGCCGTGCGCGGCCCTGTCACGGCCCGCGGCCGAGTAGCCGGCGAGGACGGGTGTGCCCGCGGGTATGACGGTGCCGTCGACGGTCAGGTCGCGGACCGGGTAGCGGAAGGGGAAGTAGCTGACCGGCGCGTCCCAGCGCAGGGTCTCCTCGACGGCGTCGGACCAGCTCGCCTCGCCCCGCAGGACGCGTGCCAGCTGGTCACGGTGGCCGCACAGGGCGCGTACGGCGTTGGTGATCAGGTTCAGCGTGGTCTCGTGCCCGGCGATGATCATCAGCACCAGGGTGCCGAGGAGTTCCTCGTGGCTGAGCCGGTCGCCGCCCTCGTCGCGGGCGGCGATCAGCGCGCTGGTGAGGTCGTCGCCCGGCCGGGCGGTCCTGGCCTCGACGACCGCGCCGAGGACGGCCAGCAGTTCCCGGTTGGCGGCCAGCGCGCGCTCGGGGCCGATGTCGGTGGCGACGACCTGGTTGGAGAGGTGGTGGAGGCGGTCGCGGAACTCGGCGTCCACGCCCAGCAGTTCGCAGATGACACCCATCGGCAGGGGCAGCGCGAAGTGCGCGCGCAGATCGGCGACTCCCCCGCCGTCCCGGGCCGCCCGCTCCAGGTCGTCGAGCAGCCTCGCGGTCAACTCCTCGACGCGCGGGCGCAGTTCCTCGACCCGTCGGACGGTGAACGCCTTGCTGACCAGTGAGCGCAGCCGCCGGTGGTCGTCGCCGTCGGCGGTCGTCATACCCCGTACCGTCGCGAAGGTCGCGAGGGGCCAGCCGGGGGCGATCCGGCCCTCCCGCAGCGCGGTGAAGTGCCCGGCGTTCTTGGCGACTCGGGGGTGGGCGAGGAACTCCTTCAACGCCTCGTGCCCCAGGACCGCCACGCCGTCCACCCCGCCGGGCAGGACGACCGGCGCCACGGCTCCGCGTGCGAGCAGCCGCGCGTTGTCGGCGTGCGGGCACCCGCCGGCCGGGTCCAGGCGATGCGGCGCACCGGCCGCCCCGGCCACATCTGCCGTACCGGGCGTATCGGAGGTGTCCGGCGGGCTGGCCGACGGACTGTTCGACGGTTCGGCTGCCGTGCTGTCCAACGCGATCTCCTGACTGCGGTCGACGGCAGTCGGAGGCCGTCACAGGAAGGGGGTGCCCGGGTCGACGCCCGAGAGTACGCGGCCGTAGATCTCCAGGTTGGTGGCGGGGTTGACGAAGGAGTGCAGACACAGGGCGTTGATGTCGCGGGCGATGCGCTGCAGGGGCACGGACCGCTGGAGGGAGGAGGCGCCGGCGGCCGAGGCGAGCAGATCGACGGCCTCCTTGCAGAGCCGGGTGAGGTAGCCGCACTCCGCACGGATCCTGGCCCTCTCCCGCGGGGTGTACGGCTCACCGTCACGGGCCTTGGTCTCGATCTCGGTGATCAGCCGGCCGGCCACGAGTTCGGCGGCGGAGATCCTCATCCGGGCCTCGGCGGCCTGGAGATGGGTGACGGTGGCCTCGTTCTGCCGCTCGTAGAAGGTGTAGGTGATGCCGCGCCGGTGGATGCGCTCGTCGAACTGCGTCAGCGCCGCCCGCCCCAGGCCCAGCGCCACCGCCGCCGTCCAGGCGCAGAACAGCAGCAGTACAGGCATGCGGTAGAAGGGGTCGTCCGCGTTGGTCCTGGACGGGATCCGCCCGGCGAGCATCGGCTCTACCGGGAGCACCCGGTGCGCGGGGACGGGAATGTTCCGGGCCACGACCGTGTTGCTGCCGGTACCGGCGAGACCTGTGGTGTCCCAGTCGTCCAGGATCTCCAGCTCGGCCATCGGCACCGCGAGCCACAGCATCTCCGGCGGCCCCTCCTGGGGACGTCCGTCGGCCCGGACGACCGCGGCCGTCAGCAGATGCCAGTCCGCGTGATGACAGCCGGTCGCGAAGCCCGAGGCGCCGTCCACCCGATAGCCCCCGTCGTACGGCACCGCCGTGGCGCCGGGGACGAGCGTGCCGCCGATCCTGACATCGGGGCCGGCGGGACCGGTGAAGAAGTCGTCCTGTGCCTCGTCGGGAAAGAGTGCCGCGATGTACGAGACGCCCGCGTGACTGAGTGTCACCCAGGCCGTGGAGGCGCATTCGAGGGCGATCTCGGCGAAGGCGTCGACCTGGGTGCGCAGCGGAGTCCGGCAACCGCCGTACCGCTCGGGGACGTTCATCCGGTGCACACCGGTGCAGCTCAGCGCGGTGACGACCTCGTCCGGCACCCGCCGGTCGTGCTCGGCCCGCAGCGCGTTCTGCCTGATCAGCGGCCGTAACTCCCGTATCCGTTCGACGATCCCGGCATCGACCATGCCGACCACCGTGGCGCGAGGCACCACCTGTGTCAACGCCCCGGGATCCGGCCACGCCGGCACCGCCGAACGAGATGGTGCTACAGTGGCTTCGGCACTTGTGTACGCCTGCTTTCTGGCGCCGGTGCCGATCTCCTCTCCTCCCGCTGGTCCGCCCGTCGATTCCCGACCGGCGCACAGCATCTTCTTCGCAGCACCTCCCTCCGTACGGCGTTCATCCGCTGTACGCGGTTCACGAGGTGACGCGTTCCGCCGCGCAGGGCGTGAAGCCACCGCCCCTGCTCCGGCCTCTCCCCCTCAACAGCACGACCCCTCCGAGAACTTGACTCCGTCCGCGAAAGGACACCCCTCATGACCACCACACTCGAACGCCCGCCCACTCCCGTCACAGACCAGGAGCAGGCCGCCGGCGTACTCGACATCACCTCGAACGGGCAGGGCCATCTGCGCGCCGAGAACCTGCTCCCCTCAGCAGCCGACCTGCTGGTCCCCGCCTCCCTGATCCGCCGGTACGGCCTGCGCAAGGGCGACCGCGTCGAAGGACCGCGCGGCCGGCAGCGCGCCCTCACCGAGATCGAACGGATCAACGGCCGCCCCGCCGACGAGGCACGCGGCCGGCCGCACTTCCGTGACCTGACCCCGCTGCACCCGCGTCAGCGGCTGCGCCTCGAACACCCCGCGGGCGGTCTGACCACCCGCCTGGTCGACCTGGTCGCGCCGATCGGCAAGGGCCAGCGCGGACTGATCGTCGCCCCGCCCAAGACCGGCAAGACCGTGCTGCTCCAGCAACTGGCCGCCGCCGTGGCCGGCAACCACCCCGAGGCCCACCTGATGGTGGTGCTCCTCGACGAGCGTCCCGAGGAGGTGACCGACATGCGCCGGTCCGTCCGCGGCGAGGTGTTCGCCTCCACCTTCGACCAGAGCCCGAAGCAGCACATCGCGCTCGCGGAGCTGGCCGTCGAGCGGGCCAAGCGGCTCGTCGAGGCGGGCCAGGACGTCGTGATCCTGCTCGACTCGCTCACCCGGCTGTGCCGGGCGCACAACAACGCTGCCGCCGCGGGTGGCCGCACCCTCAGCGGCGGTGTCGACGCGGCGTCGCTCCAGGGGCCCAAGCGGCTCTTCGGCGCCGCGCGTCTCGCCGAGGAGGGCGGCTCGCTCACCATCATCGCCACGGCCCTCGTGGACACCGGCTCCCGTGCCGACGACTACTACTTCGAGGAGCTCAAGAGCACCGGCAACATGGAGCTGCGGCTGGACCGCACCCTCGCGTCCCGGCGTGTCTTCCCCGCCGTCGACATCACCCCGTCCGGCACCCGCCGTGAGGAACTCCTCATCCCGGCGGCCGAGTTGACGGCCGTACGAGGGCTGCGGCGCGCCCTGCACTCCCGCGGCGACGGCCAGGCCGGTCTGGAGACCCTGCTGGAGCGGATGCGGCAGACCCCGGACAACGCTGCCTTCCTCAGGCAGGTCCAGCAGACGGTGCCGGGCAGTCAGTAGGCGACCCGGAACACCTGCCGTGTGTCGGCGTCCGCTGCGGCATCCGGGTGTTCGACAGCTCCGTTCGGCCGAGGCGGTTCGCCTTGCGACCTGCGCGTTCCTACGTTTGCGGTATGACCATCCGACTCCCTGCCCGCACGGCCGTCTCCTGCTCCGCCCTCTGCGTCGTCGGGGCGCTCGCCCTCGTGCCGGGACCGGTCGCGGCCCTCGGCGGGGCGCACACGACCGCCACCGGGTCCCGTGTCGGAACGGGCAGCGCACACACCGGGCCCACACCGAGCACCGCCAATCCGCCGCCCGCGCCTCCCTCATCGTCCTCTCCGCCCTCACTGCCCTCCCAGCCCGCGACGCCCTCGACGCACGCGACGCACGCGACCCTGGACCGTCCCGGGACACAGGTGCGGCTCCGGGCCGGAGCGCCCGGCGTGCCGCGGGAGATGTCCGCCCGGTCATGGCTGGTGGCCGACGCCGACACCGGCGACGTACTCGCGGCACACAACGCGCACCTCGCGCTGCCGCCCGCCAGCACCCTGAAGGCCCTCTTCGCGCTGACCGTGCTCCCGGTGCTGCCTCCGGCCGTCCGGCACACCGTCACCGAGGCGGACCTGGCGGACATCGGCCCCGGCAGCAGCCTGGTCGGAGTCCGCGCGGGACGTACCTACCGGGCGTCCGACCTGTGGCGGGGCGTCTTCCTCAACTCCGGCAACGACGCCGTCCACGTACTCGCCGAGATGAACGGCGGCTGGCACGCCACGGCCGCCCAGATGCAGGCCAAGGCCCGGTCCCTGGGCGCCCATGACACCCGGGTCGTCTCCCCCGACGGCTACGACATGCCCGGGCAGGTGTCGTCCGCGTACGACCTGGCCGTCTTCGGGCGCGCGGGGCTGCGCAACACGGACTTCGTCCGCTACTGCGCCACCGTCCGCGCGAAGTTCCCCGGCGACGGCTGGGCGTACGAGATCGAGAACACCAACCGGCTGCTGACCGGTGCCGACGGGGTCGCGGCCTACCCCGGGCTCATCGGCATCAAGAACGGCTCCACCTCCCAGGCCGGCAGCACCCTCGTCGCCGCCGCGCGCCGGGGCGGCCACACCCTCGTCGTCACCGTGATGGACCCCCAGGAGGGCGGCCGGTTCGCCGTGTACGAGGAGGCGCGCGCCTTGCTCGACTGGGGTTTCGGGGCCACCGGCCGGGTCGACCCGGTCGGATCCCTTCAGCCTCGTCCCGCGTCGCCCGCCACCGCGGGTCCGCCGGCCGGGGCACGGCCCGGCCCCGGTCCGGCCGCCGCCCCGCCGGCCGGTCCTT
>NZ_BMVY01000045.1 GCF_014650955.1 Streptomyces tauricus | reverse complement strand
AAGAAGCGGCCGCAGTCGGGCGCGCACTGCGGGGCACCGCCGCCGTCGAGGTTTCCGGCGTAACGCGGCCGGGATGCACCTCGACGAGGAGGTCGTCACCGCCCTGGAGGAAGCCGCTTCGAGGAGGAACTCCTCGCCAAGGACGCGGCGTTCTTCCACGACAACTTCGCCGGTTCTCTGACCAAACGGGTGCTGAGCTTCGGCCAGCGCTTCGAGGACTTCGTCGAGACGATGACGTACCGGATCGTGGGCAATCTCGTCCCCCTGCTGTTCGGTGCCGTGGTCCTGTGGAGCTACGAACCGATGCTGGTCGCCGGCCTGCTGGTGATGATCGTGCTGACCGTGATGGCCGCGACACCTCTGATCCGTCGCCGGCAGAGGCTCGTCAGCGCCCGTGAGGCGGCGATCGCCCGCGTCTCCGGCCACGTCGCCGACAGCCTCATGAACATGGAGACCATCCGCGCGTTCGCGGCCGAGTGACGGGAGGCCGACGAACACCGCAGCCGTGTCGCGGACTCCCGGCGCCTGAAGCTGAGGTCCTTGGACTACGGCAATTGGCGTGTCGACACCCTGATCGCCCCCTTGTCCGTGCTGACCAACGTGCTGGGACTGTTGGTCGCCATCGCCATCGCCATCGCCTTCGGCGGCCCGGGCCAGGGAGTGGAGGAGATCGTCGTCGCTTTCACCTACTACTCCAACGCGACGCAGATCATGTTCGAGTTCAACCAGATCTACCGGCGTCTGGAAAGCTCGATGACCGAGGCCGCGCAGTTCACCGAGCTGCTGCTGGATCCACCCACCGTGCTTGACCCGACCGAACCCGAACCGCTCGCACCGCAGGACACCGGCATCCGCTTCGAGGCGGTGGCCTTCGCCCACGTGGGGGCGAAGCCGATCTTCCGGGGGCTCGACCTGGACGTGCCCGCAGGCGCACGGATCGGTCTGGTTGGCAGATCCGGCGGCGGCAAGACCACACTCACTCACCCGGCTCCTGCTGCGGATGTCGGACATCGACGACGGACGCATCCTGATCGGTGGTCAGGACATCAGCCGGCTGCGCCAGACCGACCTGCGCTCGCTGATCGCCTACGTCCCGCAGGAACCCGCCATGTTCCACCGCAGCCTGCGGGACAACATCGCCTTCGCCCGGCCCGGCGCCGCCGACGAGGAGATCCACGCCGCGGCCGCGGCCGCGCACGTCACGGAGTTCGCCGACCAACTCCCCGATGGCTTCGGCACTCTGGTGGGGGAGCGGGGAGTGAAACTCTCGGGCGGCCAGCGCCAGCGCGTCGCCCTCGCCAGGGCCATCCTGCGCGACGCCCCGATCCTGCTGCTCGACGAGGCGACCAGCGCGCTGGACTCGGAGAGCGAGCTCCTCGTCCAGGACGCCCTGTGGCGGTTGATGGACGGACGTACCGCTCTCGTGGTCGCCCACCGTCTGAGCACCGTCGCCGGCATGGACCGTCTCGTCGTCCTCGATCGCGGAAGCGTCGTGGAGGAGGGCACCCACGAGGAGTTGCTCGCGGCGAACGGTGCGTACGCCAAGCTGTGGCAGCACCAGTCAGGCGGCTTCCTCGGCGAGAGCACCGAGTCGGCCCGCAGACACCCGGCCCCAGGGGCCGGACCCATCGGGCTGCCCGGACCAGCCGACCCGGCGCCGAATGGGGACCACAGGACGTCGTCGCACGCTCATACGCGCACCAGGCCCACATGACCGAGTTGGCCAACGACGTCCTCGCCCGCCGATGTGGGTCAATCGGTGGGGCAGGTCTCAATCTTGATTGACCCTGACTCGCGTAAGCGGAATTCACCTCGTTGGATGAGATTGCTCAGGGTGCCGGGTCGCACCTCCAGATATCCAGCGGACTATGACAGGAGTGCCGAGTGAGGCATGAAGGCGTGTTGCCAGAGAGTGTTGCCGGAGCCATAGCGCACCTCCGCAGTGCTTCGGAAGTGATCCGTTCGGCGGCTGAGCCACAGGACGCTCTCGCTGCTGCTGCTTGCGAGTTGGCAGAGGCCTCATCGTTCGTCGCCGAGGCGGCGATGCGACGGGTGTCGGCCAGCCGCGAGGCTCAGAGGCAGCTTTTGTCGGAGGCATTGAGCTGTACCCGTGCAGCAGGCATTGTAATGCGTTTTGCCTTGGTGCAGGCAGATGATCAGGTTCGATCCGGGGCCGCCCGCTCGGCGTGTGGTGCGAAGTCGCAGGAAATGGCTGACGTTTCTGGATCAGAAGAGGTATGACGGGATCAAGTGAGGGCCTTGACCTCGAATCCTGAACACGGGTTATGCGGCTGGTGCCAGCATAGTTGGTGTGAGGTGGAGGGCGTTCTCGAAGGCGATTGGTGATCGTTGTCCGAGGCGGGAGTGGCGGCGTCGGGTGTTGTAGCGGTGAAGCCATCGGAGGCGTCGAGTCGGGCTTGGCGCTCGTCGGGCCAGCTTTTCCGGCCCTGGAGTAATTGCGGCAGGACGGCCGGGGTGGCGGTTAGCCTCAATACCGGTAACTTCGGGCTTTGGTCATCGCTTGACCCGCTTGGGCTTGGTGGCACCAACGAGGGTGATGGCCGCGATGGCTGGGTGGTCTGCAGCCCGGTGGGCGGCGCGTTTGAGGGGCCAGCTGGCGACTTTGCGTTTGATGACGCGGGGGTTGGCCCGGCGGCGTCGCCGTGGCAGGAGGCGTTCGAGGAGTTCAGCGTGGGTGGCCTTGACCGCGCGGGCGAGTCGACCGGGGGGAAAATGCCGCCTGGTCGGTGACCTGGCGGCGCACGACGCGCAGTGAGCGGGTGAAGGAGATCCGGTCGGGGTCGCGCTCGGCTTGTCGTGCGGCCTGGTGCATCAGGTGCCGGATGGCGTGGTGGACGAGCAGAAAGCCGTAAAGCTCCTGCTCGGCCCCGTCAGGGTGCTGCGAACGCAGTACCAGGTGCGACCCGCCCAGGTGAGTCTTGATTTCGTCGAGGGTGGACTCGAACTCCCATCGCTGGGCGTAGAGGGCGGCCAGTTCCGCGGCTGGGGCCTTGTCCGGGTCGAGGATCGTGGTGATGAGCCGGTAGACGCCCTCATGGCCGGCGATCGTGTATTCCACAGCGCGTACTGGCACCCCACGACGGGTGTGGTGGATGTCGCTCCGGTCGAAGAGTTCGGTGAGGTAGGAGCCGTCCGACAGCTGCTCGACCACCGGCAGTACGAGGTCTTTGCGGACTCGCCACAGCAGGTCCGCCCCCGTGGTCGTGGCTGTGCGCCACAGGTCCACGCCGTAGAAACCACGGTCGGCCAGCAGCAGCATCCCCGGCCGCAGGGACACCAGGACCGCCCGGGCCAGAGCCTGTTCTCCAGTACGCAAAGCTCCGATCGCAGCATCGAAGACAGCGTGGGTGCCACACTCCACCAGGCCGGCCATGCGCAACTGCGGGTATCCGACGTCCTGTTCGCCGCGCCCGGAGCGAGGAGGACGACCAAACGCCTCCACGTTCGCCTTCGTGTCGGGCAGATCGAACGTGGTGCCGTCGATCGCGGTCAGCCGCCAGTCACGGTAGAAGGCACCCTGAGTGTCCGGTGTGGCCACCGGACGACACACCCGCGCGAACAGCTGCCGCAGCGGCGCCACACCCAGCCGAGACCTGGCCTTCCAGATCGCCGCCGTACTCGGCACCACCCACGACGTACGCCAACGCCGTGCACCCTGCAAACCCGCAGTCAGCAGCCGAGCGACCTCCTCATAGCTCTGCCCGGAGAACAGACACATCGCCAACACGAAGTAGACCACCAGCCGGCCCGGCAACAGCCGGTTCCGCTGCTGCACCCGCCCCGTCTCCGCCAACACCTCGTCCACAAGCGACTGAGGAAACGCCTGTGTCAGCACCCCGACCGCGACCCGGTCCGACAACCGCTCGCCAGATAACTTCAGTTGACCCGCTCTCGCCACACCAACCACAAC
The DNA here is from genome assembly GCF_014650955.1 of Streptomyces tauricus. GTDB lineage: Bacteria > Actinomycetota > Actinomycetes > Streptomycetales > Streptomycetaceae > Streptomyces > Streptomyces tauricus. The sequence goes on along the minus strand of NZ_BMVY01000045.1, from coordinate 58,094 downwards.
GACCGGATTACCCCTAAGTTACCGGTATTGTCGCTAGCCTGCGCGTTTCACTTGCGGCGGTGTCCGAGTCGTGATCGGGAAAGCGAAAGTGCTTTCTGAGCTGGGAAGATGAGGCTTGCCGAAGGTCTCTGTCATCGCAGCAGGAAGGCACTTTCTGCGTGCACCTTGCCCGGTCGCGTCCCAAGCTCGTCCTCGTCGTGTCGGCCGACGGGCGCGGGGCGGTCAGCCACGCCGGATCCCGCCTGCTGGCTGATCTCACCGATGTCACTGGCCTGACCAGCGCCTCACGGACGCACTGCGTCGGCTGCGGCCGCGTGGCACCGGGCACGATCCTGGCCGGATCGCGGTCGATCTAGCGGTCATGCTCGCCGACGGCGGCGAGCCATAGAGGACCTGGCCCTGCTGCGCGACCAGGCGGAGATCTTCGGCCCCGTCGCCTCCACCCCGACCGCCTGGCGCCTGCTGGCCAGCATCGACCCGGGCTCCCGCCGGAGGCAGGCACGCAGACGGCCGGTGTCGTGCGAGTGGAGGGGGCCCAGTTTCTCCAGGACGGCAGGGATCGGGGAGGATGGAGCGACGGGCGCGGCACCTCGATGTGATCAGCCAGCGTAGACACCCTGATGATCACCAGTTTCGTGCCTGTGCTGTTGCCACGTCAACTCCCGCTGGGCGCGGACGATCTACGCCATCCCGGAACTTGCAACCGCCCTGGGGCGGGGACGCTGAAGAAGCTCATCGTGGGGCCGTTGTCAAAGATCTCCAGAAACGTCCGGTAGGCGCGTGGTGAATCGTGGTGCCGTACCATGCTCCGCCGATTCCGTCGCGTGTGCGAGATCGCGGAACCGCCCGGGTGAGATGCCGTACTCGCGACGGAAAGCGGCTCCGAACGCGAACTCCGTCGAATAGCCGACCTTGCGGGCGACCGCGGCCAGGGGTGCCCTGCTTTCGCGAAGCAGGTGGGCCGCGTGGGTCAGGCGCCAGGTGATCAGATAGGTCCTGGGCGGTTTTCCGACGAGCTCGGTGAATCGTCTGGTGAACGCCGTCCGTGACATTCCGGCGGTCTCGCTGAGTTGCTGCACGGTCCACGGCTTGTCCGGGCCCGCATGGATCTCGCGGAGTGCGGTGGCGATCGCCGGATCGCCAGTCGCCGGCCATTCTGCGTCCCGGTTCTGCTCCAGCCATTGCCGCAGAATATGGGTAAGCATCAGGTCCAGCAGCGCGGGACGGGTCGCCCTGGTGCCCGGTCCGGCGTCGGACAGGTCTGCGCCGAGCAGATCGGTCAACGACCGCAGTTGCGGGCTGTGTTCATAGTCCGGCGAGATCGCGATGACCTCGGGCAGCGTTCTGAGATAGGGGTGTATCTCCCCGTGGTCCAGCCAGTACGCGCCGCAGAGGAACTCGACGTCAGCCGCGGGATTCCGCTCGTCCACGCCCATCACCGCCGGAGGCAGCTGCTCAAGCCGGGACGGCGCGTGGCTGAGCCCGTGCGCGGCGCCGGACGAAGTAAGAACGACGTCGCCCGGCACGAGGGCCCGCGGCGGCCCGTCCGCCGTGATCAGCCAGCCACTGCCCCGTACGAGGATGTGGAAACCGCTGACGTCCAAGGTGGGGTAACGCAAGCCCCACGAGCCCGACTTGGTGACCCAGCATGCCTCGGCGCGCCCGATCCGTACGCTGCTGATCGCCGCGCTGAGGATGTCCATGCCGGACAACGTACCCCGGCGGCATGAACCGGACGTCCACAACTCGTATGGGCCCGGGTCACCGGAGTATGTCCCGCCCGGCCGCCAGTTGGTTGAGTCGCAGGTGGCCGTGGTCGACGCCATCCGCAACGACATCCAACACGGCACAGATCCACGAAAGAAGAGCGAAGAAACACATGGCTGAGACGATCTGGGACGCATTGGTTCCCGTCTACGAGAAATGGGCCGAGCCCACCTCCGCTGCGTTCGCGGAAGCCGCACTCGACCGGGCGGAGCTGTGCGCCGCTTCAGCCGTTCTGGACGTGGCCGCGGGTACGGGCGCCTTGGCGGTCGCCGCGGCTGCGCGTGGACACGGCGTGCACGCGATCGACAATTCTCCGGGGATGGTCAGCCGCCTCACGGAGCGCCTGGAGTCGTATCCCGGAAGCTCCGCCCAGCTCATGGACGCATTGGACCTGCAATACGGCGACGACGAATTTGACGCGGCGTTCTCGATGCTCGGAGTGCTGTACTTCGGCCCCATGGCGGTGAAAGCGCTCACCGAGATGGTCAGGGTGGTACGGCCCGGTGGTGTCGTCGGAGTGGTGCACTGGGCGAGCCCGGTGGGCGGCGGCCCGATGTTCGTACCTCTGGTCCGGGCCCTCGACCGTCTGGGAGACCCCGAGGCGCGGGGACTGACGATCCCGGTGACGAACGAGTTCCTGGAAGGCGGGGACGTCGAGCACGTGCTGGGCGAGGCCGGATGCGTGGATGTATGGTCAGAAAAGGTGGAAAGGGAATCGCCCATGCCCACACCGGAGACGTTCATGGATGAACTCGACCTGTTCTTCCAGATGTTCCCGCAGTACCGCACTGCGGTGTCCCGTCATCGCGACCGCCTCCGGGAGGCCCTGGCCGAGGAAGTGCGTCTCATGGCGAAAGGGAAGGACGGGCATCCCCTGGCACAGGTCAACATCGCGTACGGGCGGGTGCCGCGCTGAGGCGGCAGCTGCGGCTCGTGATCCTCACCTGCCCCGGGGGCCTCGGCGGTGGTAGCTCGGCGTCGCGTCGCTCCTGAGATCCCCTTGGTGTGTTCTGTGCCTCAACACCGACAGCTCCGCCTCGGCGTCGTACGGGACCTGTACGAACTGTAGGGAGAACGGTGCAGCGGTCGCCGAATCGGGGACGTCTTGAACGATCAGGTACACGGGGGCGGATCGTCCATGCTGCTCTCCACACTATCGGTGTTGAACAACGTGCGGCGGTCGCGGTCGACTTCGCAGTACGGGTCGTGGGTTTCGCCGTAGCCGACCACCGTCGGGACCGGACCGTCCCCGGTGGCAGGGGTGTTGGCGAACATGCCGAGGAATTCGGCCCCCTCGTCGAATTGGATCCGTCGGTGCACCGAGGCCGGGAAGTATGGAAGAGCCGTACGCGGCGGCCGCTGATCAGGAAGTCATGGCTGAACGGCAGAGCGTGCAGCCACTCCCCTCTGTCCCGGGGAGAGTCGGCCCGAGCGACCAGGCCAGCGCCTCGCTGTCGTACGTACGGTCCGGGTCGGGGAGGAAGCCGTCCCCGTTTCCCAGGTGTTGGCCTCGCAGCGGACACGGCAGATGCCTTGAGCAGGGCGATCTCCTCGCGTTCCGCGAACGACAGGTAGCGGCCTGAGGGCTCGTCCAGACTCAGCGGCGCCATCCCACCAGCGTGTCGGAACCACCGAATCCCGACCGGCGCCGACACGCCGACCCCCTCAGCGGCCTGGACAGAAGTGACCCCCGATGCGATCAGACGCCAGAACTCGCGCTGAACAGCACGCGATGGCTCAGGCCGGCCAGGCGAGCGCATCGGCGGCCGCATCGCCCTGTCTGCGGCCCACTGCCGCCGCGCACCGGATGGTGCCTGAGGCATCCGCTTCCTCGGTCGTCCCACTGCACACCTCCGCGTTCAGAAGGTGTTGCGACGATCAGTTGAATCCGCCTTGCGACCCGCGGTCGCTGTGATGAATGAGGCCGGAGTCCTTCTTGATCTTCCGTCTCCACAGCGCCATCTCGAGGGCTTCCAGCGGGAGTTCGGTCCGCATGAGGTTCGCGACCTGCCAGCCGACGATCATCCGTGAGTACACGTCCAGGACGAATGCCACGTATGCCCAGCCGGACCAGGTGCGGACGTAGGTCATGTCTGCCACCCAGAGCTGGTCGGGCCGGGAGGCGGTGAAGTTGCGGTCGACCAGGTCTGGCGGGCGGGGTGCCGACGGCTCCGGGATGGTGCGGCGGCGCCGGCCGCGGATGACGCCCTCCAGGCCCAGCTCGGGCATCAGCCGCTCGACGGTGCAGCGGGCCACCTCGTGGCCCTTGTGCCGAAGGGCGCGGATGATCCGGCGGGCGCCATAGGTGCCGCCCGATTCCGCGTGGACCTGCTCGATCAGCGGCATCAGATGCTCGTCGCGGAGCCGGCGGGCCGACTTCGGCCGCTTCTTGCGGGCGAAGTACGTCGACGGCGACAGCTGGAGCACCCGGCAGACGGGATCGACCCCGAGACCTCTGTCACGCAGGTGGTCTATCACCTGCTCGGCCTCGTCCGGGGACGGTCGATCTCCTGGGCAAAAAACACCGACGCGGCTTTCAAGATCTCGTTCGCCCGCTTCAACTCGGCGTTCTCCTTGCGGAGTTGCTTCAGTTCATCACGCTCAGCGCTGGTCAGCCGGTCGTCGCGTTCGCCGTGATCAGCCTCAGTCTGGCGGACCCAGCCACGCGGGGCTTCCTTGTGGATGCCCAGGTCCTTCGCGACGTGCGCGATGGGGCGGCCGGTGGTGCGGACCTCGCGGATCGCGCGCTCCCGGAGTTCATCCGGGTACTTACGTGGTGCAGGCATGGTGCTCGTGGATCTCCTTCGCCAGGATCGTAACCCTGGCATCAGGGACTCCACGAATCTCAGTACAGCTCAGGCGAGAGTGCCTGGCTTTCTCGGCCTCGCCGCAGCCCTGCGCTGCTATAAGCGACCTCCATTCGTCCGCCCCACTCATCATGGATTCGCTTCTATCGTCCGGGCGATGGTCGGGGCGAAGGCCTTGCCCGTCACGCCGACGAGTGCTCGTGCGGCGGCGTTTCGCGCGGTGAGGCCACGGGCGGTTCGCGGAACCAATACGGAGGCCATCGGCCCGATCTGACGCTGCTTCGGGTTGACCAGCCGCCGGTGCGTCGCTTCGTACTGTCGGAAGGCTCGGGCGTGGTCCTCAGGATGTGCGTGCAATGCCTCCGCAAGCGTGTGAGCGCCTGCCACCGCCAGCGTCGATCCGTCCCCGAACACCGCGACACTCGACGCCGAATCGCCGAGGAGGCCCACCCTGCCTCGCGACCACCCGTCGATCCGGATCGCGTTGAGGCGGTCGAAGTAGGGATCAGGATGCTCGCGGAACGCTTCCACCAACTCGGGGGCTCGCCAGCCAGCGCCGTCGTACGCGTCTGCCAGTATGCGCTTCTGCGTGACCCGGTCGCGGCGGTCGTATCCGTCTGTAGTCCCGCGGAACACGAACATCGCCATCGGCTGGTCCCGTCCTGGATGAACGAGCAGCAGTCGGCCAGGGCTGTTGTGCACCACCATGTCGTGCGGAAATTCGATCGCCTCGGCCGGCAACGGCACGGTCGCCAGGTACATGCCCAGATCGCGTGCGTACTGCTGCTCCGGCCCGAATGCCAGTCGTCGCACCGTCGAGTGGATGCCGTCGCTTCCGATCACGAGGTCGAAGCGGCGCGGGGCGGCCTGCTCGAAGGTGACGTCGACACCAGCCGGGTCCTGGGTTAGGTCCACGACGGTATCGCCGAACAAGAACTCTGCACCGTCATGCGCGGCCTCGTACACGATCGTGGCCAAGTCTGCGCGACTGATCTCGACATCCCTCCTTTTCTCGGAGGTCATCGGTAGCCGCGCCATCGGACGGCCGGCGAGGTCAAGGAGGGTCGTGCCGGTCACCCCGGTCGCAGCGGCTTGAAGCTGCGGCATGATGCGCATCTTCTCGGCGACCTGGACAGCCGGACCCTTGACATCGACGGGGTTGCCGCTGGATCGCAGCCCTCGCGCCTTCTCGACGACGACGGGGTGGAAGTTGAATCGGGCCAACCAGTAAGCAAGGGCCGGGCCTGCGACACCGGCACCCAGGATCAGTACTTCTCTGTTGGGCATGCCACAACCATAGGTGCACTCAATGCAGAGATGCAATGGATGCAATACGGAAGTGAGTGCCATCACAGAAGTGCATTAGGTGTCTGACTGCATCCAGTGCGGGATCGGGTTGGCCGTATAGAGTTGGGGAGTGTCTCTTATCGATCGGCGACGAGCTCGCACGCGGCGAGCTCTCGTTGAAGCCGCGACCGAGCTCTTCGAGCGCAAGGGTTACGAGGGCACCACCGTCGCCGATATCGCAGCTGCTGCCGAGATCGGAACCCGCACGTTCTTCAGCTACTTCGCGAGCAAGGAAGACGTGCTGTTCCCTGACGCCGATGCTCGAGTACGCGCCGCCGTCGAGATCGTGAAGAACCACAAGGCGGGCGAAGCACCTGCCCAGCTGCTGATGCGGGCGATGAAGTACCTCGCCAGCGCCGACAACGACCTCCCCGGCGGGTTTGCGGCGCTACGGCTGCGTCTGTTTCGGGATGTGCCAGCGGTACGGGGACGTGCCCTGCAACTTCTGTGCGAGGCGATGCTCGAAATCGCCAAGCACCTCGCGGCCGCGTTCCCGGAGCAACTCGACGAGGCGAGCGCGGTAGCGCTGTCCGGGGCCGTCACCGGAGCCGTCCTGGGCGCCCTGTACCACCTACTCGAAAAGTCGGATCAGGCATTGGATCCGGATCCGGTTGCGCTCTGCGACGCCGGACGCCAAGCCATCCAGGTAGCGCTGGCTCCCTGGCTACGTCCGTGACTTCATGGAGACGATCGACGTCGCCGTAAGCGGTACGCCAGCGTGTCAGGCGCCCTCGACGTCAGCCAGCGAAGGTGGAGGCGGCAAGGGCAACGACCTGCGGTCCTGCCGACAGGCCGGGCCTGCTCCTCGTCGGCGTCCTCACCGCTTGGCTGGGGCGGCTGCTATTGATTTCTGACACACATCTTGGATGCTGTTGGTGATCTTCATCTGGTGAGGGGAATCGGTCGGGTGCTCTCGCTCGTGGCCCTGCACCGTGAACTACCTGGAAGTCCTGACCGTCCTCACCCCAGCCCGCTCCCGAAACGGAACTGCTCTCACGATGACCGCCTTTCGTATCAGCCCCGCCGTCGCCAACGCCTTCCCCGACACCCTGATCGCCGTCGTCACCGCCACCGGCCTGCGCGGTCGCCAGCTCTGGCCCCGAACAGCCGCCGCGGTGAAGGTCCTGGAGCAGGACCTCGCCGTCGGCGCCTGGACCCCCGCCGACGAGAGCGACCCACGCATCGAAGCGTGGCACACCGCCTACCGCTCCTTCGGCACCAATCCCCGCCGTATCCGGCCCAGCGTCGACGCCCTCGGCCGCCGCCTGGCGAAGAAGGGCACGCTGCCCCGGATCAACCCGGCCGTCGACTCCTACAACGCCGTCTCCGTCCGTCACGGCCTGCCCGCCGGCGCCTTCGATCTCGACCACGTCACCGGCGACGTCGAGATCCGCTACGCCGAGGGCACCGAGACCTTCACCCCGCTCGGCGAACCCGACACCGTCGAGAACCCCAAGGCCGGGGAGATCATCTACACCGACACCACCGATGTCCTCACGCGGCATTGGAACCACCGCGACGCTCACCGCACCCGCGTCACCGAGGACTCCACCCACGTCGCCTTCGTCCTGGAAACCCTTCACGCCACCCGCGACGGCCACCTCCTGACCACCGCTGCCGACGAATTGCGGGACCTACTCACCGAACACTGCGCCCAGAGCACCGTCCACTACCTCAGGCCCGCACACCCGCAGGCGACCCTCTGACGCCACGCCCCTGGCATCCCGGTGACGGCGAAGGCTGAGCAGCACCTTGTTCGGACCTTGGGGCTCACTCCTGGCCACCGCCTTCGCGCGTGTACGCTCTTGCGCTGTTCATGTCGCCGTCGCTGTCGGGCGGACCGCCGGAGGTCAGCTGGCCGAGTGGTTGATCACGGGGAGGAGCAGCCGGGAGGGGTGGTCCCCGCCGGTGTGGACGGTGTGTCGGCCGGCGTTGTGTGGTTCCTGGTGGTGGATGACCGCCGGCACTCCGGGATAGGTGTAGTAATCGCTGCCCTTCACCCGCACCGCCAGGCGCTCCCCGGCCCGGAACAGGGTTGAGGACGGCCAGATCTCGATGTCGACGAGGATGGGACGGCCGGGCTCGAGCGGCACGGATCGGGCGTGGGTGTGCCACGGCTGCTGCGGGGTCGAACGCTCGACATCAAGGTCACGGTGGCTGGCACGAAGCCACCCGAGGGCAACCGGCCCGTCGTGGAACATGGACTGGAACGGGAATGGCACCCGCACGCCGTTACGGTCGAACTTCTCCACGGCCACGAAGAGATCGGCCTCGTCCGTCTCGCTCTCCACCCACAGCTGCAGGGACATGGTGCCGGTGACTTCGGTGTCCTCGTCGAGGGCAACCGAGAACTCGAGAAAATCCTTCGGGTTCTCGGAGTCGTAGCTGAGGCTGGACGCCGCTGGAAGGTCCTTAGTAAGAGCGCCGGCTGCGGCATCGAGGAACAGCGGTGTCGAGACGGTACCCTCGAGCGGCCAGGTGTTCTCGGCTCGTACCTCGCCCACAAAATGCGACTCGCGCACCTCGATGTTCAGCCGCGGCCAGTCCAGCGTGGCGCCGGGTGCCTCTTTCAGGAATGTCGTGAAGAATTCCAGCTGCCGGTCCAGGCTCTCGGGGCGGTAGTAATAGGGCCACTTCATGCGGCCATGCACCTCGAGCCACTTCTCACGGGAGCCGGCCTGTTTGAATCCCTCGATCGTGCCCCGGGTGTGAATGCCGTGGTCGCCCCAGTCCACGACGGCGTACAGCGGCACCTCGATCCTCGACAGGTCGGGCGTTCTCGCCTTCCAGTACGCATCGAAGTGCGGGTGCTGCTTGCACAGCTCGACGACGTCCTCCACCCGGTTGCGGGAATAGGCCGTGGACTCGATCCACCACCCGCGGAAACGGGTCTCCCGGATCCCGCCCTGCATGGCGATGTCACGGTAGGGGTCGGAGTATCCCTCCCACGGGTTGATGGCGAACAGGTGCGGCGGCCGGGTTGCCGCCACGTTCCACTGACTCCACGCCAGGTAGGACACACCGGTCATGCCGACCCGTCCGTTGCTCCACGGCTGGCCGGCTGCCCACTCGACTATGTCGTACCCGTCGGCGGCCTCCTGCTGCGAATGGAACGTCAAGGACCCCTCCGATCCCCACGATCCGCGGGAATCCGCGTTAACGACCGCGAAGCCCTGATTGCACCAATACAGCGGGTCGGGGCCCTCCCACACGGTGTAGTGCGATACCGAGACACCCGTCGTTCCCGGGTCGACGAACCTGCGGTCATCCTGCCCGGCTTGCGGGTACAGCATGTGGAACCCCTTGCGGGCATGTTTTCCGTACGGGCTGTAGGTGAACAGCACCGGCAGGTCCCACTGCCCCTCCGGGCGGAAGACGTCTACGCGCAGCACGACGCCGTCCCGCATCGGGACGGCCACATCGCGCTCGACGATCAGGCCGTGCTCGACGCGGCGGGAAGGAGCCAGGCCGGGGTACTTCCCCTCTTCCGGTGGGATCGGCAGTCGGTAGAGGATTTCGAAGCTTTCGTTGTTGGACATGACAAGCCTTTCGCATGACTCTTCCTCGAAGGAGGCAGGGTGAAATGGTGCTACGAGTTCGTGAGCAGATACTCCTTCGAGGCTTCGCCCGCTTCTGTGAGCTTCTCGAAGTCCTGGCCCACGAGGCGGCCGCCCCATTTGGCCACGACGCCGTTGACGAAGACGGCATCGACATTCTCGATGGCGGCGAAGTTCACGACCGTTCCAATGGTAGAGCCCGCGCTGCGCGTATTCACCTTGTCGAGCGAGAGGATGACCAGGTCGGCTTTCTTGCCGCTTGTGAGTGTACCGATGCGATGTGGCAATGCGGCATTCAGCGCACCACCGATCGTCGCTGCCTTGAGTGCGTCCAGGGGCCCATAAGGAACTGGGTTATCCGCCGCGCCGGATTGCTGTTCACTGAGGCTCAGACCACGTTGCACCGTCTGCAGAACGCGCATCTCGGTGAAGAGGTCGTGCCCGTAGGCCAACTCGTTGTCCGAGCTGATGCCCTCTTGGATATTGCGCCGATTCGCCTCGAGGATCGGGATAAAAGACCCGAGCCCGAGGTGCGGATCCGACCGGGGAACGACATTCACCGCGGCGCCGCTTTCGGCAATGGCGTCCCACGACCTGTCCGTCAACCCTGAGCAGTGGTTGAGGGTGTGTCCCGAGTGTAGGAGGCCGGAGGTGAGGAGCTGTTCGGAATCGGTGACCCACCCCCCCAGTTCCGAGGACACGTCGATGCCGTGTTCGGCCGCGAACCGCCAGGTCTCGAGCGTCGGCCAGCTGTCCATCATCCGGATGGTGATGAGTCCGTCGGCCGACGCATATGTGTCGCGCAGGCGCAGGACGTCGGCCGGGAGCTGGTGGTTGTGATCGCCCTCCACGGCCGGCCCCGCCGCGTATACGGCCCGGATTCCCGATCCGCGTAGGGCCTCGATCGCTGCATCCGAGTGCTCCGCACTGCGCGAGTTGTGACTGTTGTCGACAATCGTCGTCGTGCCGGCGTTCAACGCCCGCGCCGCGGTCAGTCGCTCGGCGATGGCGATGTCCTCGGGTCGGTAGGCTTTCCCCAGCTTTCCGTGGGTCAGGGCCATGTATTCCGCGAAGGTCGCGTCAGGAGCAATGCCACGCAGTTGGCCCTCCCAGGCGTGGATGTGCGAGTCCACCAGTCCGGGAATGACGATCGACCCGGCGAGGTTGACGACAATGGCATTGCCGCCCACACGTGCTGCCAGATCCGGTCCGACCGCCTCGATCGTGTCACCCGCGATGAGGATGTCGCCATGGAATTCGCCCGGACTGTCCATGGTAATGACGTGCGCGCCGGTGAGCAGAATGCGCCGACTCTTGTCACCCGCTGTGGCGGTTATCTTGTCCAGCTGTTCGGACTGCTGCGACGTTGACATGTTGTCATACCTATCGTCTGGGGCTGCGATGCCGGTACGGCTGGGATTCGATGAGAATTTAACGGGCCGACGGCGCGGGCGCCGTGACTCAAGTTACGGCTGCCGGCCGACGACCTCGCTAGCTTCAGTTATTGATGCCAACGCGTTCAGGAGGCCACGTGCTCGGTGCGCGAGTCGCACCGAGCACGTGGGAGTTCCTGATCAACAAGGAGGAAGTCATGGCGACCAGCGTCGATACCGGCTCGCAGCAGCAGGAGCTGTTCATCGGGGGCAGTTGGACGGCGGCGGCCAACGGCGCCGTGTACGAGTCGCTGGACCCGTACACGGGCGAGGTCGCCTGCCAGGCGGCTGCCGCCTCGGTGGTGGATGTCAACCATGCGGTGGATGCCGCGAGTGCGGCCTTCCCGAACTGGGCCGGCCGTTCGCCTGCCGAGCGATCACGGATCCTGCTCGCCTGCGCGGACGCGATCGAGGCGCGCTCTGCGGAGATCTCTGAGGCGGTGACCGCAGAGATGGGCGGGCCGGCCGGGTGGGGTCACTTCAACATCAAAATCCTGGTCGACAAGGTTCGGTACGCCGCGATGTCCGCCTATGAGGGCCTGACGGGCGAGGTCATTCCGTCGGAGGATCCCCGTCGTACCGCACTGGCCATCCGCAAGCCGGTCGGCGTCGTGGCGAGCATCGTGCCCTGGAACGCCCCGGTCCTACTCGTGGGCGCATCCGTGCCAGCGGCTCTTGTACTCGGCAACACCGTGGTGATGAAGGCTTCCGAGCAGACCCCCCGCACGCACGGACTGGTTGCGTCCTGCTTCGCCGAGGGCGGCCTGCCGGACGGCGTGATAAACCTGATCACGAACGACCCCAAGGACGCAGCCGAGGTCGTCGACGCGCTCGTCTCCCACGAGGCTGTGCGACGTGTTCACTTCACCGGATCGACGCGGATCGGGCGGGTCATCGCCGAGCTGGCCGGCAAGACGCTCACGCCGGTCGTGTTGGAGCTCGGCGGCCACTCTCCCCTCATCGTCCTGGCCGACGCCGATCTGGACGTCGCGGTCAGCGCGGCCGCCTTCGGTTCGTTCGCCAACACCGGACAGGGTTGCCTATCCACCGGCCGGATCGTGGTGGACCGCAGCATCGCCGACGAGTTCAGCCGCCGCCTGGTCGAGGTCGCGCATTCGATCGTCTACGGCGATCCCCGTCGCAAGGAGTCGATGTTCGGTCCGCTGATCAACGCGAACTCCATGAAACACGTCCAGGAGCTCGTCGCCGATGCGGTCGCAGGAGGAGCCGACCTGCTCGCGGGTGGAGTCGCCGACGGGCCGTGCTTCGCGCCGACCGTGCTCGCTGGAGTCACCCCGGCCATGCGTGCCTATCGGGAAGAGTCGTTCGGGCCCATGGTGACAATTATTTCGGTCGACGGCCCCGAAGAAGCCCTTGCCGTCGCGAACGACAACGAGTACGGACTCAGCTCGGCGATCTTCAGCCGGAATGTGACTCTCGCGCTCGATCTGGCCAAGCGGCTGGAGGTCGGCATGTGCCACATCAACGGCGCGACGCTGGACGACGAGGCGCAGATGCCCTTCGGCGGCGTGAAGAACAGCGGCTATGGGAAGTCCGGTGGCCGCACCGGCCTCGCCGAGTTCACCGAGGTCCAGTGGATCACCATCGAGGGCCCGGACACTCCGCGCTACCCGATCTCGGAGTAGCCGAGGTCCCGCCCACGCCTGCCAGGGCGCAATGGTCGATTCCAGACGGCGCCCAGAAGGAGGAGCAATGGAGTTCTTGGTCAGGTTCGAGACCAACCTTCCCGACACGATGCCCGTCGCTGAACGGAACCGATTGAAAGGTCTCGAACGTAACCGCGCACAGCAGCTGCGAAGTGAGGGAACGCTTCTGCGCCTCTGGCGGGTCCCCGGAAGGCGAGCTGTGATCGGGCTCTGGGACGCCGCGGACGCCACCCACCTGCACGACGCGCTGGCGTCCCTGCCCGCCTTCTCCTGGATGGACGTCACGGTTGAGGCGCTCGCCACCCATCCTCAGGAGCAGCCATGACCAGCAAGCCAGCCGTGTCCGGGACGTACGTCTTCGACATCGCGGACAACCGTCAGGGGTATGCGATCAACAAGCTGTGCTCGACGCTGACGACGCCAGCAAGTCGGGCGAGCTTCCTCGCCGACGAGGCGGATTACTGCGATCGCTTCGACATGAAGCCCCTGCAACGTACTGCGTTGCTCGAGCGTGACTGGCGGTTGCTGCTGGACCTCGGGGGCTCGATCTTCTACGTCTACAAGCTGGCGATGGTGGACAAGTTGTCGATGCAGGACCTCGGGGGCGTCTTCACCGGCATGACGACCGAGGACTTCGCCGCGGCAATGAGGGCAGGAGGACGTCGCTGTGGCTGAGGTGATCTGGGGGCTGGCGACGAGCCACGTCCCGTCCATCGGCGCTGCCATGGACAACCACAGGACGCAGGTGCCCTATTGGAAGCCGCTGTTCGACGGCTACCAGCAGGCCCGCGACTGGATGGCCGAACACACGCCCGACGTCATCGTCCTGGTGTACAACGATCACGCTAACGCGATCGGCCTGGACCTCGTCCCGACCTTCGCGTTGGCAACGGCGGCCAGCTTCCCGGTGGCCGACGAGGGCTGGGGACCCCGTCCCGTCCCGACCGTGTACGGCCATCCCGGTCTCGCGCAGCACCTTGTCGAGAGCCTCGTCGACGACGCGTTCGACATCACGGTCGCGCATCAACTCGCGGTAGATCACGGCTTCACGGTTCCGCTCTCGGTGTACGACCCCGACCCGGGTGATACCTGGCCGTGTCCGGTGATTCCGCTGCTGGTCAACGTCATTCAGTACCCGCAGCCCACCGCGGCCCGGTGTTATGACCTCGGCAAGGCCCTGGGCAGAGCCATTCGCGCCTACCCTGACGACCTGAAGGTCGCCGTGTTTGGCACCGGCGGGATGTCGCACCAGCTTGCCGGGGAACGCGCCGGCCTGATCAATCCGGTCTTCGACGCGATGTTCATGAGCAAGATTCAGTGCGATCCGCAGGCACTGGCGTCCCTCAGCCGCGAAACGTACATCACGGAGGCTGGCTCCGAAGGTATCGAGATGATCATGTGGCTGGTCATGCGCGGTGCGATGGACGAGGACATCACGAGGATCTCGGACGCCTATCACGTGCCGGCGTCCAACACCGCCGCGGCGCTTGCGCTTTTTGAGAACAAGGCATCAGGACGGTGACCAACTTTGTTCTCCTGCACGGGGCGTGGCACGGGGGTTGGTGCTGGGCGAGGGTGGCCACCCGCCTCCGCGCTGCCGGGCACTCGGTGTTCAGCCCGACGTTCACCGGCGTGAGTGACCGCGCGCATCTGTTGTCCCCGCAGGTCGATCTGATCACGCACGTCGACGACGTCGTGCGGCTGATGGACGCCGAGGACCTGCACGACGTGATCCTCGTCGGCCACAGCTATGCGGGAATGGTGGTCGCCGGCGTCGCCGAGCAGCGCCCTGACCGGATCCGAACCCGGGTGTACCTGGACGCTTTCTTCCCGCGCGGCGGCGAGTCCGCGATCGATCTGCTGCCCGACCGCATCGCCCACCACTACCGCGAATCCGTCAGCGGCCCAGGATTCGGTTGGCTCATCCCGCCGCGGTCGCTCGAGGTGCTGGGTGTCACGGCCACCGAAGACATCGACTGGCTGACTCCCCGTCTCACGCCGCAACCGTGGGCCACCTACACAGCGGCAGTCACGCTGACTGCGCGGGAACGAGACGTGCCGGCGGTCTACATCGAGTGCACGTCCTGGATGCGCGTCTTCGCCTCGTCGGCCGAACGGGCGCGCGAACTCGGGTGGCCCGGGTACGAACTCGACACCGGACACGAGGCGATGGTGACCACGCCGGAACCACTGGCGCTGCTTCTCGACCAACTGGCCGTCTGAGTGAATGGCCAGCACGCGGCGTTGATGTGGCGTCGCGCGGAGGCCGAAGCGGCCGCAGCCGCGCTCGGTGCGGAGATCGAGTTCCTCCATGCCGGGGACTATCCCTTGCTCGAGAGCCATGACCTCGTCGATCGACTCGTGCGCATCTTCCGGCCTGTCGACCCCACCGTGGTGCTGACCCACCCGTACAACGGTGATCACCCCGCAGCCGCTCGCATGGCGATCCAGCCCCGGATCCTGGCCCAGGCGATCGGGTACGACGCGCCCGGCGAGCCGATCGGTGCGCCGCCGGTCTTCTTCTTCGAACCGCATCAGCCAGAGCAGAGCGACTTCAAAACCGATCTGCTGCTCGACATCACGAAGGCGTTCCCGGCCAAACGCGCAGCCATGGAGTGCCTGTCGGCGCAGCGGTACATGTGGGTCTACTACACCGATCTGGCCGAGCGCCGCGGCGTCCAGGTCACGAGAAATTCTGAGCCCAACCTGGGACGGACCACGACAGCCAAAGGTGAGGCGTACATGCGGTACTACGCCCAGGTGACGGACGCGCTCCGATGAAGACCGTCATCGTCACCAACTGTCCCCGGGCGGACGCCGCCGAGATCAAGCGGCTCGCTGGCTTCGGCGTCGCCACGGTGCACGAAGCACTGGGCCGGGTCGGTCTGGTCGGCGCGGGCATCAGGCCGATCCAGCACGATGTCCGCGCGGCCGGCAACGCCGTCACGGTGCTGAGCTGGCCCGGTGACAACCTCATGATCCACGCGGCCATCGAGCAGTGCCGTGCCGGAGATTTCCTCGTCGTCGCCACGACGTCGCTGTCCAGCGACGGGATGTTCGGTGAGCTGTTCGCCACGGCGTTGCAACGACGGGGGGTTCCGCGGGCTGGTGATCACCGCGGGCGTGCGCGATACCTCGGAGCTGCGCCAGATGCAGTTCCCCGTCTGGTCTGCAGCGATCAACGCGCAGGGCCCCGCCAAGGCGACCGCCGGATCGGTGAACGTGCCGATCGTCGTGGGCGGCGCGGTGGTGCGTCCCGGCGACGTCGTGCTCGCCGCCGACGAGGACGGCGTGCTGGTGGTACCGAGAGAGCGGGTCGGCGACGCCCTTGCGGCTTCCGAGGCGCGTGAGGCCAAGGAGGCCCTGGCCCGGGTTGCCTTCCGGGACGGCCAACTGGGGCTCGTCCGGTACGGCTTGCGCAGCGTGCTAGCCGATCAGGGCGTCGACTACGTCATGTGGGAGGATCAACAGGACCGCTGAGGATCTTCGGGCGGCGGCATGGCATCATCCCCGTGTCAGCGGTGGCAATCATCCGGATGGGCATGTCTCTACAACATGTGGCGCCGTGTGCGAGAGAGAGCGAGCGTGGTGCATGAATGCTCCGGAGTCCCTCCCCGGAGCAGCACGGAATGCGTGGAACGACAGCCTGCTCGCGCAGTTTCCGGAACACGTCGCCGGGGCCCTGGCTGAGCGGGCCACGCTGAGGCACTTCGCCAGCGGCGACGCCATCCACGGCGCGGGGGAGGCGTCGGGAGTGGTGTATCTGATCGTCGAGGGGCTGGCCCGCGTTTTCGTCAGCTCGACAGCCGGCCGCGAGGTGACGGTGCGTTACGCGGCACGTGGTGAGCTGGTCGGCCTGCCTGTCCTGGCGGCCGGCCGCCACAACCCGGGTGTCGCAGTCAAGGTCATGATCGACACCGATTGCGTGTCGTTGTCGGCGAGCAGCCTGTCCCGGCTCGCGGCGACCGAGGTCGGGGTGGCGTGGCCTATCGCGCGGTACATCGCGGAGACGCTGCATCTTTCCGAGCAACTGTGGAGCAACAACGTGTTCCAACAGGTGCCGCCTCGCGTGGCCTATCACCTGTTGGAGCTGTGCACGCGTGAGGCTGGCGGTCTGGTCGTGCACGCCACGCAGGACGAGGTTGCGCGCGCGGTGGGATCAGTGCGCGAGGTCGTCGCCAGAACCCTCGGGGACTTTGCATCCCGCGCCCTCATCGAGCGGGAGCCCCGCATCATTCGCCTGCTGGACCCCGCGGGCCTGCACCGGATCGCGGCCACCCAGCCGCGTTGAGTGCGCCATCCGTCTCACATGAGCGGTGGGGCGAACACCTCGAGCAGCACGGTGTCCTGGGCGAAGGCGGACCTGCCCCATCTGCACGCTTTCACCCGCGTCCTCACACGGGACCACGAGGCAGTGATCGCCGCCCCAACCTCCCGTTCCACAACGGGCGGCGCTGAAGGCGTGAACAACAAGACCATTCTGTGGAATCAGCGATGTCAGGCCGTGTGCTTGTGCATCACATCGAGGTAGTGCCGATCACGGTGCGGCACATGGTTCTCACGGCCGGGCAGACTGAAGACAGCGCAGACCTCGGCGGGCTCGGTGAGGATGCTCGACTGCTCGCCGAAGGTGAGGACGGGGTCGACCTCGTGGTGGCAGCCTGAGGTATCGAGGGCCAGCCATGATCAGTTCCTCGCGGGGAACGGTCGCCTCGAACGACTCGGAGCCAGGCAGTAGGAGCGGTGGGAGACTCGTCGTTGATCCGGGCCAGAGGTTGATCCAGATGCCGCTGACGGCCCTCTGAGTGACGACCAGTCGAAGGCATCCCCACGCATAGGGATAGCCGTCGATGCCGGGGCCCTTCATGAGGATGGCGGGGTGCGGGCGCCCTTGACCCAGGAGGTCCTCGGCCTCGGTCAGGGACATTCCGCAGTGAAGCGGGCTGATCTGGCCGGTTCGGGCGAAGTCGACGAGCGCGTTCATCAAGGTCACGGCAGTGACTGTGACACTCTCCCGGCAGTGTGCGCACTCCGATAGCAGCGCGGTTCGGAGCGTCCCGCCCTGTCGGACGTCGACGAGCGGCAGGAGGCGGGCCGTCGCTGGCACGTTCAGCGCGCGTGGTGTCGGGCCAGCCGGAGTGGGCGTGTCGGCGAGGTGGTCGAGCAGCCGGTCCAGGGCCGCCTGGCCGTCCTCGGCAGCTGCGTGCTCGTCGTCGGTCAGCGGGATGGACACGACCATCTTCTGCAAGTGGCTTTTTGAATTTGCGGAGTTGGGCCATTGTGGAGTCCTTCGGCGTGTGGAAGTCGCAGCGTGCGCAAGCCATGCGGTGCTGGCGCTGCTCGAAGAAGGTGTAGCTGCGATAGCCGTGTCCGAGGTCGTAGTGCTGCCAGGGTTCGTCAGCCGCGGCGGCGCCGGAGGCGACGGCGTCGCGATCGACCATGACCTCAATGGTGCGCACGTTGCGCTCGAAATAGCCGGCTTCGGAGTAGGCACGGACTCATCGGCTCTCGGCGGCGCGACCGTCGCGAGGAACGTGCACACGATCATCGGTCTCGCCGCCTCAGGCGTGGGCGTCGGCTTGGGGCCATCCCGCATGAGGACAGTCCCGCGTCCGGGAGTGCGGTTCTGTGAAGTCACCCCGCGCACGTTCCTGCCCGATCTCGGTCCTGTCCTTCGCGGCCTGCAACCGCTCCCCGGTGCTGCGCGCCTTCCTCGACACCATCCGGAAGGACTGCCCTGACGCCGGTGCCGCACTGGACGACCGGCCCCGGCCCGACACTTGATTCCGGACGGTCATCCCTTCGCACGTGCGTGTTAGGCCTTCCGGCATGGGACGGCCTCGGTGTGATTCGCACGGCGGACACGAGCGAGTCTCAAAAAGTTGCGTCGGCCCGCATGCCGACACCGTCACCGCTCGCCGCAGTCACCGAAGAGACTGAGCACAGACCTGACGGGGTACTCAGGCGGCCCAGGCGGCCGCCCACGACACGGACGACGTTCATTCATGCGATCACGAAGACCAAGCGCGATCCTCGCTGCCGCGTTCTTTGTAGCGGTGACCGCGGCGGTGGGTGCCGGCAGGCTGGCCGTCACAGCTGCGCCCACCAGCGGACTCCAGTTGATCGCCAACGAGTGTGAACACAACTCGAAGTCCACCGCATGCACCAGAGCCTGGTAGAGCAGATGCGGGCCGACGCCGCTGTACCCCCCCCCGGCCGAACACCGTGCCTGAGCAGAAGTGTCGCCGTTATCATTGTCAGGTGATCGGCAACCTTGAGTCGTTCCAGGACGAGCTGGCCGCCAGCGGGTTTCCGCCGCTGGTCAACAAGCTGGCCGGGGCTGGCTTCCGGGGCGCGATCGCCACCCGTGACCTCGGGCCGCTGCGGCTGGTCTCCCTCGACACGCCCGAGAGCGCCTGCATCGGGCGGGAGGACGACGCCTCCGACGGCGAGAACCTGGCGGTCAAGGTGATGGCCCGGGGCTGGACGCGGATCGAGCAAGGGCGCGGCGACGCCGAACTCGGGCCGACCGACCTGGTATTGCTCGATCCCACGCGTACGCTCCGGTTCGAGAGCACCGCCTCGGCGCACGTCACCATCCTGGTTCCGCGCCGGGAGCTTCGGATCCGGCCCGCGCAGATCGACCGGCTCATCGGCGTACGCATCGACGGCAGCCACGGCCCGGGCGCTCTCGTCTCCGTGCTGGCCCGGGAGTCGGCGTGGTCGGCGACTGAGTTCCGCAAGGCGGAGGCGCTGCGGTCGGCGGCGGCCGTCGTCGAGCTGATCGCGGTCGCACTGGAAGCCCGGCTCGGCGACGAACGGCCGGCCCCGGACGAGGGGCTCCGGAGCCGGATCGCCGGCTACATCGACACTCGGCTGGCCGATCCCGATCTGTCCCCGCCTGGCATCGCCGCCGCCCACCACATGTCCGTACGCCGGCTGCACAAGCTGTTCGAGGACCAGCCGCTCACCGTCGCGGCCCTGATCCGCCGTCGCCGCCTGGAGCGTTGTCGGGCCGAGCTGACCGGAAGCGGACGTACGGTCACCGCTGTGGCCGCCCGGTGGGGATTCTCCGATCCCACTCATTTCAGCAAGCTCTTCAAGGCGACGTACGGCTACAACGCCCGTGCGCTGGTTACCAGCAACCGTGCACAGACGACCAAGACGCGCACAGCAGGCCCGGACAAGGATGGTGGTGACCAAGGCAGGCAAGAGCAAGAGGAGAAGTCGTGGCGAAGGTAAACATCGTCGGCCCCGGTGAGGGCGAGATCCTCGGCAGCGGGGCACAGCAGATCCGCATCCTGGAGAACGGCGAGCACACCGACCACCGGCTGGGGTTCGCCGAGGTCACCATTCCGCCGGGCACCCCGAGCCCGTTGCAGCATCGCCACGCCCAGCATGACGAGGGCTTCTACGTGCTGGCGGGAACTTTCCGGTTCACCGTCGGCGAGGACCACTACGACGCCGGGCCGGGCACCTGGGTCATCGTGCCGACCGGGGCGCCGCACACGTTCGCCAACGTCGGCGACGAGAACGCAGTCATGCTGAACACCTTCACGCCGGACCTGTATGTGCAGTACTTCCGCGACTTCAAGGCCATGATCGATTCCGGGCAGCCGGTCAACGCCGAAACCATGCAACCGCTCTGGAAGAACTACGCCACCGAGATCTCGAACGAGTACGCCTCGTGAAGCGCCTCCAGTACGACCGCTACGGCGGCCCGGAGGTGATGCGGCTCGCGGAGTTCGAGCCACCACGCCCGGGTCCGGATGAGGTTCTCGTCCGCGTCCGAGCGGCAGCTTCCAACGCGCTGGACTGGAAGATGCCCAACGGCGAGATGAAGCTGTTGATCGGTCGCTCGTTCCCCCGGGCAATGGGGCACGACTTCGCCGGAGTCGTCGAGGCGGTCGGCACCGGCGTCACCCGCCTGAGGGCTGGCGACGCGGTACTCGGCGCGGCTCAGTTTAGGCAGGCGGGGGCGTTCGCCGAGACGGTGACAATCCCGGAGAAGGCGGTCGTGCTCAAACCGGTGGACCTTTCGTACGAGCAGGCCGCCGCGCTGCCTACGGGGGGCGTGACCGCCTACCAGGCCATGGCGAAGGTCCGTCCCGGGCAGGCGGTCTTCGTCAACGGGTGCCTGGGCGGGGTGGGCCGGGCCGCCGTCCAGTTCGCCCGGGCGCGGGGAGCCTCGGTTGCCGGCAGCTGCCGCAACCCTGCGGCCGACGAGGCCCGCGAGCTCGGCGTCGAGCCGGTCGTGAGTTTCGACTTCGACCCGGCCGCCCTCGTCAAACGGTTCGATCTCGTCCTTGACACGCCCGGCATGCTTCCCTTCGTCGCGGCCCGAACGCTGCTGAAGCCCGGCGGAACCATCGTCGACATCGTCCCGACCCCGGCCAAAATGATCAGAAGCGCACTGCCCGGCCCGTTCCGGGCGATGATGGGCCGGTCGGTGACCGCAGACCTGGAGGACGTGGCCCGGACCCTGCGCCTGCCCATCGCCCGTACGGTCCCGTTAGCCGAGGCGATTCCCGCCCTGACGGAGCTGGAGCGCGAGCAGCGCCCGAAGGGCCGCAAACTGGTCATCACCATGGCCGGAAGCTAAGTTGACGGCGTGCAGATCTTTAACTCGTCTTTTTGGCCTTGGTTTGTGTGGGGTTGGGAGCGAGGAACGTCGCAACGTCTTCTGGTGTGCGGGAGCGGGCGGTGGAGGCGTTGATGTGGTGTCCGCCGGCTTCCAGGACGGCCAGTTGCTGAGGGAGTGTTGCCGTCGGCCCCTGCGACTGAACGCCCTCCACGCGGTCGGCGTAACCGACTGTTCTGACCGCCTGCGGAGCAGGCGGCCGGTTCAGCCTGCCAGCTGCTGCAGCCATTCGCGCAGCAGAGCTGCCTCCGTGTCTCGCAGAGGTACCCCGGTGGTGAACACGGTTTCCAGTGCGGCATCGAGGGCGAGTGCGCGCGAGGCCAGGTCCGACCCGGACGAGGCGGGCGGGTCCGTGGTGAGGGAGGCGATGACGGTGTCCCGCAGCCGTGCCGAAGTGGTCAGGTCCCGCTCCGCGGGCGCTTCGCCGATCAGCGCCAGCGTGGCACCCGTTGTCGCGGCGTGGATGACACGGGTCGCCTGCTTCACCGGAACCCGGAGCCGCCCGGCCCAGCAGTGTGACCAGCAGGGCGTGCGCCTCGTCCGCGGCCGGGGGCCGCCGCCCGGGCTGCACAGTGCCGTACATGAGCATGTAGAACGCGGGATGTCGCACTCCGAAGTCGACGTGCAGGTCCCAGCCACGGTAGAGGTCGGCCACCGGGTCGTCGGGGGTCAGAGCCAGCGCTTCGCGTTTCTCGGCCAGGTAGATCTCGAACCCGTAGGCGGCCAGCTCGGCCAGGAGCCCGTCCTTGTCGTCGAACATCCGGTACAGCGCGGGGGCCGTGATGCCCGCGGCGGCGGCGCGGCCGCGCGCTGTTCGACGGCCTGGTCGTGGGCGATCTTTAGCCGGCGGATCATCTCGGCCCCGCCGTCCGCCGTCTTGGGAATGGCGGTGGCGAAGCCGGCGAGAACTGCGCGGGCGGCGTTCTCCGCATCCAGCGTGTCGGACTTGCCGTTCATCCGCCGCAGCCGTCGGTCCGGCCGGCCGGCCTCGACCACCTTGTGACCGGCCCGGCGAAGGAACGAGGCCAGGGTGGCGCCGTAGGATCCGGTGCCTTCGACCCCGAATGCCAGCACCTTGCCGAACGAGGTTGCCCAGTCCAGGAGTTGCTGGAATCCGCCGGTGTCCGTGGGGATCGTCAATGTCGCCAGGATTCCGCCGATGGTGTCCATGACTGCCGCGACGTGCACATGCTTGTGTGTGTCGACGCCGATCACGACGTGCCCGGACATGTGCTGCTCGTTGGTGTTCACCGCGTTCCTTCCGGCCGGTAGCGTGAAGTGCACGCTGTCGCCGGTCGGACGGACAGGACTGTCACGGGGACGCTTTTGACGAGGTGGCTCCAGGCTCTTATCAGGTCACGTCCGGCCGGCGGCAGCGCTTACTGCGTGCCCGGCCGGACGGTCGACAGATCAACGCCAGGACACCCGTGGGGTCGGTCGTAGCAAGGGTCAGACCGTCACGGCCGGGGCTACCGAATCCTTGCGGGATCCGGTGCCAAGAGACTGACAGTCGTAGGCGTCGCCGACCGAGCCGATCGAGGCCGCGATGCTGGAGGCGTCCAGGTGCTCGGCGAGCCGGAAACCCGTGTATTGGGCGAGTTCAACCAGTCGTTGCAATACCGGGCTGTTGCAGCGAGCGTAGCTGCTCCTCGAAGACCTATGCGGGCGTCCGCCAGCCGAGGGTCTTGCGGGGCCTGTTGTTGATCGCTATGGCGAAGGCTTCGAGGTCTGCGCGAATGTGGTCGGCGATCGCCCAGCCGGCCAGACGCCGCGAGGTGAGGTCGATGACGGTCGCCAGGTAACAGAACTTCCCGCCGTCGAGGGGCAGGTAGGTGATATCGCCGACGTACTTCGTGTTCGGAACCTGGGCGGTGAAGCCGCGGCCGATCAGATCCGGCGCCTTCGAAGCCGTCTGGTCCGTGAAGGTGGTGCGGTGCCGACGCCGCAGGCGCACCCCCCCCCTTGAGCCCGATGGTCCGCATGATCCTCGCGACCCTTTTGTGGTTGACCACCGGGCTGCCCTCGTCACACATGGCTGAGGTTGATCTTGCGCCAGGGCTGTGTGCGGAAGATGGCGCGGGCAGGAAGTCGCCCGTGTTGATCTCAGCGCCGGCCGAGCGATGTGACGACTTCCAGGGCGTCGTCCAGAGGGGCCGGTCGTGCAGGATCCCGGTGGGTAGATGCCGAGCTCTACCCAGCGAGTTCCTTGCGAATGCGGTCGAGCATGAACGCTGAGGATTCCTGGGCGCGTTCTTCCCAGGCGAAGACGCAGGCGGTGGCGACGCCGTCGAAGTCCAGTTCGCGAAGGGTGCCGAAGAAGGCGTCCCAGTTCACCTCGCCCTGGCCGATGTCCAGGTGCTGGTGGATGCGGGCGGTGGTGCCGGGCGGGTTGAGGATGTAGCGCAGACCGCTGGAGCCCTTGTGGTTGAAGGAGTCCGCGATGTGTACGTGCTGCAGCTTGTCACCCGCGTAGCGCATCATCGCCGCGATGTCCGCACCGACGTCCGAGGCACCGGAGAGGTGGAAGGAGTGCGGGGCGCAGTAAAGGTAGTTCACCCAGGTTCTGTTGACGGCGCGGACCAGGTTCACGGCCGGGGTGTTCTCCTCGCAGAAGTCGTCCGGGTGCGCCTCCAGGTTCAGCGCGATGCCCTCCCGCTCGAAGACCGGCAGGAGCTCCTCCATGGACCGCCAGAACGCGGCCTCGCTCGCGGCGGCCTTGTCCGGCCGGCCGTTGAACTCCGAGTTCATCAGCGGGCATTCGAGGTCGGAGGTGATCTCGATCATCCGCCTCCAGTAGCGGACGGCTGCCTGACGCTCGGTTTCGTCGGGTGAGGACCACTTGTAGAGGGGGAGTACGGAGGACAGCTTCACGCTGTGTGTGCGCAGGGCGTTCTTGAGTTCCGCCACCCGCTCGTCGTCCGCCCTGGGGTGCAGGAAGAACGGCATGAAGTCCTCGCGTGGTGACATCTCGATGTATTCGTAGCCGAGTTCGGCGACCGTGCGCACCATCTCGTCGATGGGCAAGACGCGGAACATGTACGGGTCGAGGGCGATCTTCATGCGACACCTCCAGTGTTGGCGTTGCCCGCGTAGAAGGCAGGTCGGGGCTTCATGTCAACGGTCACGACCTGGCTGTCCGACTCCAGGGACTGGACGGCCGCATCGGTGATGACGGTGGCCGCGTAGCCGTCCCAGGCGGACGGTCCGGTCGGCTCCTCGCCGGCCGCGATGCCCGCGATCCACTCGCGGAACTCGGTGTCGAAGGCCTCCGCGAACCGGTCCTTCCAGTCCCGCAGTACCGCAGAGGCGCTCACTCCTTCGGTGCGCAGGGTGACCGCGGCCGGGTCGGGCAGCCGAACCAGGCCCGTCTCGCCGACGGTCTCGCACTGGATGTCGTATCCGTACTGGCAGTTGACGAAGACCTCCAGGTCGATGCGGACCCCGTTCGCGGTCTCGAAGAGCATGATCTGCGGGTCTGTCAGATGCGGGAAGCGGTTGGTCGTGGCACGCGGCCTCAGTACCTGTGCGGAGACGATCTCGTCGTCCAGCAGCCAGCGCAGTACGTCGATCTCGTGGACCGCCGTGTCCTGTGCGGCCATGCGGGAGGTGTACGCCTTGGGGACGGTCGGGTTGCGGTGCGCGCAGTGCACGATCAGCGGGGTGCCGATACCGCCTGAGGCCAGCACCTCCTTCATCCGGCGGTAGCCCGCGTCGTAGCGGCGCATGAAGCCGACCTGGACCAGGCGGCGGCCGTGCGCGCGCTCTGCCTCGACGATGCGCAGACAGTCCTCGGCCGTGGTGGCCAGGGGCTTCTCGCAGAACACCGGCTTTCCGGCGGCGATCGCGTTCAGCACGTGCTCGGCATGGGTGGGACCCCAGGACGTCACGAGTACGACGTCGACGTCCTCCGCCACGATCAGCTCGGAGCCGTCCGCGAGTATCCGGGCGCCGACGCGGGCCGCCGCCTCCTCGGCGTGCGCCGCGTCGATGTCTGTGACGGCGGTGACCTTGGCCCCGGTGACGGTGTCGGTGAGCCGGCGGATGTGTTCCTGGCCGATCCAGCCGGTGCCGATGACCCCTACACGCACAGTCATTGGGTTTCCTTTCTGCAGCTCCCGGACCATCGCTGACCCGGGGGGCGGGGGACATGAGGGGAGCGTTCAGGAGTAGCGGGCCCGGAGTTCCGTCTCGAGGTTCTCCAGGGTGCGGCCACGCGTCTCGGGGACGTACAACTTCACAAAGGTGATCGAGAAGACTCCCGCCACCACGAAGAGGAAGAACGTGGCGGAGATACCGATCCCGGAGACCAGAGACGGGAAGACCAGCCCGATCGCGAAATTGGTCAGCCACAGCACCACCGCCGCGACGCCCATTCCGAAGGCACGCATCCGCATCGGGAAGATCTCCGAGAGCATGAGCCAGGTGACCGGCGAGATCGCGCCCTGCTGGAAGGCGAGGAAGGTGACGGTCATGGCGAGTACGGCGTAGGCGCGGCCGTCGCCCGAGGGCAGCGCCAGCGAGAAGATGCCGATCATCAACAGGGCGCTCGTGGTGCCGATCTGACCGGCCATCAGCATCGGGCGTCGGTTGACCCGGCCGAGCAGCCAGATGCCGACGAAGGTGGCGAGGACCGAGATCACGCCGTTGGCGATGTTCGCCGTCAGCGCGCTGTCCGCGGCGAACCCGGCGTCGGTGAGGATCTGTGTGCCGTAGTACATGATCGTGTTGACGCCGGTGATCTGCTGCACGATAGCGATGCCGAAGCCGATGAACATCAGCCTGCGCACCCATGGAGTGGACCTCATGTCGTGCCAGCCACCGAGCTTCGCCTGATCGTCCTTGACGGCGAGCGTGGAGACCTCGCTCAGCTCGGCCTCGGCCTGCTGCTGGGACCTGACCTGCTTGAGCACCTCGAAGGCCTCGTTGAACCGGCCCTTGGAGGCGAGCCAGCGGGGGCTTTCCGGCATCACCAGCATGCCGAACCACAGCACCACGGCGGGAATGGTCGCGATCACCAGCATGTAGCGCCACACGCCGCCGGACTCGCCGCCCACGTCGGCGATGATCGCGTTGGAGGTGAAGGCCAGCAACTGCCCGCTGACGATCATGAGTTCGTTGCGGGTGACCAGCGCACCGCGACGTTCGGCGGGCGAGATCTCCGCGAGATACACCGGCACGGTCACCGAGGCGCCACCGACCGCGAGGCCGAGCACGAACCGGGCCACCACCATCACCGCGGTGGTCGGGGCGAGCGTGCAGCCGAGCGCGCCGATGAAGAACAGCACCGCCAGCAGCAGGATGTTGCGCCGCCTGCCGCGGGCGTCCGAGAGACGGCCGCCGATGACCGCTCCGAGCGCGGCACCGAGCAGCAGGGAGCTGGTGACCATGCCCTCCGTGAAGGGGGTCAGGCCCAGGTCGTCGGTCATGTACGGCAGCGCGCCGTTGATGACCCCGGTGTCGTAGCCGAAGAGCAGTCCGCCGAAGGTTGCGATGATCGTGATGAGCCGTAGCCGCCGCGAGACCGCCGGCGGGGCGCCGTCGATGAACGTGGAGGCGGTAGTGGTGGTGGCGCGTGGCGAGGTCGCGTCGTCCCTGACGTCCATGGCCCTCTCCTACCGGTGGTTGTGGGGGCGCCGGGTTCCGGTCAGGCCGCAGCCGGCCAGGTGCTCACGCGTGCGTACAGCGATGGGGAGCGGCACGTCGGGAGCGCACGGATACAGGTCCTGCTCGACGATGACAAACAACTCGGCGTCGAGCTTGGCGAGTTCGTCCACCACATCGGCCGGGTTCGGCACACCCGCGGGTGGAGAGACGCACACTCCGCGCTTGACGGCCTCGCCGAACGACAGGTCCTCCGCGGCGACCTGGGCGAGCACTTCCGGGTCCATCTGCTTGATGTGCACGTATCCGACGCGCTCACCGAACCGACGGATCAGATCGAGGTTGTCACCGCCGCCGTACGCGACATGCCCCGTGTCCAGGCAGAGGTTCGTGTACTGGCCGTCCGACTCGTTGAGCAGCCGTTCGATCTCCGGCTGCGTCTGGATGTGGCTGTCGGCGTGCGGGTGGAGGACGAGCCGTACGTCGTACTCGTCGAGCAGCAGCTTCCCGAGTCGGTCGGCGGCCCGGCCGAAGCCCGCCCACTGCCCGGCGGTCAACTCGGGGGACTCGGTGAACGCGCCGGTCTTCTCGTCCCGGTACATGGGCGGGATGAGAACGAGGTGGTGGGCGCCCGCGGCGGCGGTCAGCTCGGCGACCTGCCGGACATGCGCGAGCATCTCGTCCCAGGCTTCAGGGCGGTGCAGCGCGCCGAAGGCGGTGCCGCCGGAGACCTTCAGACCGCGTACGGCCAACTCCTCGGCGAGTACGGATGGTTCGGTGGGGAGATAGCCGTACGGTCCGAGTTCCAGCCACTCGTAGCCGGCCTGCGTCAGTTCGTCGAGGAAGCGGGTGTATGGGACCTGGTGCTCGTCCTCGGGGAACCAGATGCCCCAGGAATCGGGGGCCGAGCCCAGACACAGGTTGCCAGCGACGGTGCGGAGTGGGGATGGCGCCATTGCCATGGTCGAAATCCTTTGAAGACGAGGGACGGAGATGCCCTTGGGTGGCGGTGTTTTCTGCGCGGGGGTCTGTTGCTGTCTTTGCCGGGGTTCAGTTGGATGTGGGGAAGTTGAAGCCGGCGGTCACCTCCTGCTTGGGCTGCGGCCAGCGTGTGGTGACGACCTTGGGGAGGGTGTAGAAGCGGATGCCCTCGGGACCGTGGATGGGGGAGTCGCCGATGAGGGAGTCCTTCCAGCCGCCGAAGGAGTAGTACGACATCGGCACAGGCACCGGCACGTTGATGCCGATCATGCCGACCTTGACGTTGCGCTGGAAGCGGCGCGCGGCTTCGCCGGAGCCGGTGAACAGGGCGGTGCCGTTGCCGTAAGGGTTGGCGTTGATGACGCCGATGGCCTCGTCGAGGGTGTCGACGCGGACGACGGCGAGGACCGGCCCGAACAGCTCTTCCTTGTAGGCGTCCATCTCGGTCGTTACGTGGTCGAGGAGGGACGGCCCGGTGAAGAAGCCGTCGGCGTATGCGGGGTCGTCGACCTTGAGGCCACGACCGTCGACGACCACGGTGGCACCCTGTCCGCCGGCGACACCGACGGCGTTCTCGACGCGCTCTTGGGCGGCCTTGGTGACCAGCGGGCCCATCTCCGTGCCCGCCGCGTCACCGGGACCGACCTTCACCTCGCGGGCCTTGCGCTGAAGGATCTCGACCAGAGCGTCGGCGGCGTCCCCGACCGCGACGGCGACCGAGACGGCCATGCAGCGTTCACCGGCGGAGCCGTACGCGCCCGCCGTGATGTGGTTCGCGGCGAACTCCAGGTCGGCGTCGGGCAGGACGACGGCGTGGTTCTTGGCTCCGCCGAGCGCCTGGACGCGCTTGCCGTGCGCGGTGGCCGTCTCGTGGACGTACCTGGCGATCGGCGTCGAACCGACGAAGGAGACGGCCTCGATGCCGGAGTGGGTGAGGATCGCGTCGACTGCGTCCTTGCCGCCGTGCACGACGTTGAAGACGCCGTCGGGCAGCCCGGCCCTCTTGTAGAGCTCTGCGACGAAGTTCGCGGCGGAGGGGTCGCGCTCGCTGGGCTTGAGGATGAAGGTGTTGCCGGTCGCGATGGCGATCGGGTGCATCCACAGAGGCACCATGGCGGGGAAGTTGAAGGGCGTGATGCCCGCGACGACGCCCAGCGGCTGGCGGAAGTTGTGCACGTCCACACCGCGTGAGACCTGGTCGGAGAAGGACCCCTTCAGGACGTCCCCGAGTCCGCACGCGAACTCCACGACCTCCCGGCCGCGCGTGATCTCGCCGCGCGCGTCGTCGACCGTCTTGCCGTGCTCGGCGGAGATGATCCGGCCCAGTTCCTCCTCGTGCTCCACGAGGAGCTGCCGGAAGGCGAACATGACCTGGGTGCGCTGGGTGAGCGACGACTCGGACCAGGTCTCGAAGGCGGCGGTGGCGGCTGTGACGGCGGTGTTCACGTCGGCGGCCGAGGCCAGGGCGACCCTGGCCTGTTCCTGGCCGGTGGCCGGGTTGAACACGGGGGCCGTCTGCGGGCTGTTCCCGGCGGCGGGGGAGCCGTTGATCCAGTGCTCGATGGTTTTCACGGTGCGGGTTTCCTTTGCGGGGACGGGACTTACAGGTAGTGGCGCTGGGCCTGCTTGCGGGCGGCGTACGTCTCGTACGCGTCACGGGTGGAGTCCAGGGCGGAGGTCTGGCTCACCGGTACGTCCCACCAGCCGTGGCCGGGCGGGTTCGGCCCGTACAGGTCGGTCTCGACGTGCACGACTGTGGTGCGGGTGGCGGCCTTCGCCTTCTCCATCGCCGCACGGAACTCGTCGACGGAGGTGGCGTGCAGTACGTCCGCACCGAGCGAGGAGGCGTTGGCGGCGAGGTCGACGGGGAGTACGTCACCGTCGAGCTGGCCCGAATCGGCTGTGCGGAAGCGGTACTTGGTGCCGAACCGCTGCGAGCCGAGTGACTCGGACAGGGCGCCGATGGAGGCGAAGCCGTGGTTCTGGACGAGGACGATGATGACCTTCAGTCCTTCGGAGACCATGGTCACGATCTCCTGAGCCATCATCAGATACGAGCCGTCGCCGACGAGTACGACGACCTCGCGCGACGGGTCGGCCATCCTCGTGCCGACGCCGGCGGCGACCTCGTAGCCCATGCAGGAGTACGCGTACTCCACGTGGTAGGCCTTCGGATCCCGTGCCCGCCACAGCTGTTGCAGGTCGCCGGGCATGGAGCCGGCTGCGTTGATGACGACGTCACGGTCGTCCAGGACGTCGTTGAGCGCGCCCAGGATCTGGGTCTGGGCGGGCAGTTCACCGGTGTTGCGGTCGGTCGCGAAGCACTCCTCCTCGATCTCCCGTGTCCGGGCGATGAGTTGGCGTGTGCGGTCGCGGTACTCCGGGGCGACCTCCCAGTCCGTCAGCGCGCCCGCGAGGGCCTGGATGCCGAGCCGGGCGTCAGCCACCAGCGGTTCCGCCGAGTGCTTGACGGCGTCCAGGCGGGCCACGTTGAGGTTGACGAACGTGACGTCCGGGTTGCCGAAGACGGTGTGGCTGGCAGTGGTGAAGTCGGAGTACCGGGTGCCGATCCCGAGGACGACGTCTGCCTCGCGCGCGACTTCGTTCGCCGCGTACGAGCCGGTCGAGCCGATGCCGCCGACCGCGTAGGGGTGGTCCCAGGGCACCGCGCCCTTGCCTGCATGGGTGTCCGCGACCGGGATGCCGCTGGCTTCGGCGAAGGCGCGCAGCTGGGTCTCGGCGCCGGAGTAGACGGCACCGCCGCCGGCCACGATCAGCGGTCTGCGGGCACCGCGCAACAGACGCGCGGCCCGCTCGACGGCGGCCGGTTCCGGTACCGGGCGGCCCACGTGCCAGACCCGGCGCCGGAAGAAGGAGAGGGGCCAGTCGTACGCCTCGGCCTGGACGTCCTGGGGCAGCGAGAGCGTGACGGCGCCGGTCTCGACCGGGTCGGTGAGCACCCGCATCGCGGCCAGCGCGGCCGGGATGAGCTGCTCGGGCCGGGAGATCCGGTCGAAGTACTTGGACACGGCCCTGAAGGTGTCGTTGACCGTGACGTCCCCGCCGCGGGTGTCCTCCAACTGCTGGAGGACCGGGTCGGCGGCACGGGTCGCGAACATGTCGCTGGGCAGCAGCAGGACCGGGATCCGGTTGGTGGTGGCCAGGGCCGCACCGGTGATCATGTTCGTGGAGCCGGGTCCGGTCGACGCCGAGCAGGCGAAGGTCGCCAGCCGGTCGCGCATCTTCGCGTACGCCACCGACGCGTGCACCATGCCCTGCTCGTTGCGGGCCAAGTAGTAGGGCAGGTCGGCCTCTTGGGTGACGGCGGCCTGCAGGAGCGCCTGGCCCAGGCCGGCCACGTTGCCGTGCCCGAAGATGCCCCAGACCCCGGGGATCAGCCGCTGCTCCTGGCCGTCGCGCTCGCTGTACTGGTTCGCCAGGAAGCGCACGAGGGCCTGCGCGGTGGTGAGCCTGATCGTTTCCATCACTGGTTCTCCTTGGCCCCGAACGGCAGCCGGCGGTCGCTCTCCTGGGACTCCCAGGCGCCGCGGACCCACCCGTGGGCGGGGTCGTCGCAGATCAGCCAGGCGCGGTCCTGCCCCGGGCCCGCCATGACGTTGAGGTAGTAGAGGTCGTAGCCGGGCGCGGCGATCGACGGGCCGTGCCAGCCGTGCGGGATCAGGACGGTGTCGCCGGAACGGACCTCGGCGAGCACGTCGATGGGCCGCTCCGGGGTGCCGTAGACCCGCTGGTATGCGAAGCCGTCCTGGCCCGCGACCTGGAAGTAGTAGATCTCCTCCAGCTCGGACTCGACCGGCCGGCCGCTGTCGTCAGTGCGGACCTCGTCGTGCTTGTGCGGCGGATACGAGGACCAGTTGCCGCCGGGGGTGAGGACCTCGCACACCAGCAGCTGCTCGGCGTCGAACGTGCCCGGCAGGCAGTAGTTGTTGACCTGGCGGGAGCAGTTCCCTGCGCCGCGCAGCTCGACGGGCACGTCCTCCTTGCGCCCGTACCGAGCCGAGTGACCTCCCCGCTCGGTACGGGCGGAGGGCAGCGCGAACAGACCTCCCTGCGCGCTGCTGATCAGGGCTTCCGACGCGCGCGGGAGATACGCGAAGTCGGTGGCCGAGGCGAACACGCCTGTCCGACCGGCGAGTTCGAAGGCCCTGCCGTTCGTGGTGACGGTGCAGGAGCCCGTCAGCGGCAGGACCAGGAACTCGGAATCCCCGGTGGACAGGGCGTGCGCCTGGCCCGGCCTCAGGGTCAGGATCCTGAGGCCGGAGTATCCCCAGCCCGCCGACTCGGGGGTGACCACGAGGTCGTACGGACCGTCGGCCGAAGTCCCGTGGGGGAGGTGGTACTTGCTCGTGTCGCTCACAGCAGGCTCACCGCCCGGTCCACCGCACCGGCGACGTCGCCGCCTGCGGGGTAGAGCAGGGAGCGGCCCACGACCAGGCCCTGCGCGGTGGGCTGCTTGAGGGCCTTGCCCCAGGAGGCGAAGGCCGTGTCCGGGTCGGTGACCTCGCCGCCTAGCAGGAGCGCCGGCAGGGTGGAGGCGGCGAGAACTCGTTCCATGTCGTTGACGACCGGCAGCTTCAGCCAGGTGTAGGCACTGCGGCGGCCGAGCCCCGAGGCGATGGTGACCGACTTGATGACGGCGTCGGTGGAGAGGTCGTTGCGGACCCTGCCGTCCTGCCACACGGACATGAACGGCTCGACCAGCGCGATGAGTTGACGGTCGTTCAGCTCGTCGACCGCGCGGGCGGTGTTCTCCAGGACGGAGGGCGTCGCCGGGTCCTTCAGGGCGATGCGGGTGAGCATCTTGCCGCCGTCGAAGCGCATCGCGGCGATCGTCTCGGCGTCGTGACCGGTGAAGCGGTCGTCGATCTCGAAGACCGACCCCGCGAGCCCGGCCCGGTTCATCGAGCCGAAGACGCTCTTGCCGTCGAGCACGCCGAGCAGCAGCAGGTCGTCCAGGATGTCCGCGGTGGCCAGCACACCGGTCACACCGGGCCGCTCCAGGGCGACGCACAGACGGTCCAGCAGCTTGAAGCGGTCGGCCATGGCGGTGGGGTCGCCGCCGACGCCGTTGGCGCCGCGCGCGGGATGGTCCGCCGCGATGATCATCGCCTTGCCGTGCTCGCCGAGCAGCGAGGTGGCCCGTACGCGTCGCGCGGCGGCCGCCGCGACGGCACCGGGATCACTGACCCGGGCCTCCACGATCCGGCTCACGTTGTCAGACAGCACGTCGTCACACCTCTCGTTGGGTGGAGCCGGAGGCGAGCGAGGCCTCGCGGAGCTTGGTGTCGACCTCGGCCTCGGTCGGCATGGCGTCTGAGCAGGCGAGCCGGCCCGCGACGATGGCGCCGGCGGCGTTGGCGAAGGCGACGGTGCGGCGGATGCCCCAGCCGGACAGAATCCCGTGGCAGAGTGCGCCGCCGAAGGCGTCTCCGGCGCCGAGGCCGTTGACGACGTCCACCGGGGCCGGCGGGATCTCGGCGGTCGAGCCGTCCCGGTTCATGGCGAGCACGCCCTTGGGTCCCTGCTTCACCACGGCGAGTTCGACCCCGGCGGCGAGCAGCGCCTTCGCGGCCGCGTACGGCTCGCGCTCACCGGTGGCGACCTCGCACTCGTCGAGGTTGCCGACCGCGACGGTGGTGTGGCGCAGCGCCTCGGAATAGTACGTACGGGCCGCTGCCGGGTCCTTCCAGAACATCGGCCGCCAGTCGAGGTCGAAGACGGTCGTCCCCGCCTTCGCGCGGTGTGCCAGGGCGGCGAGGGTGGCCGGGCGGCTCGGATTCTCGCTGAGCCCGGTTCCGGTGATCCAGAAGACGCGGGCGTCGCGCACCGCCGCGAGGTCGAGCTCGTCGGAGCGGATGTCCAGGTCGGGAGCCTTCGGCAGGCGGTAGAAGTAGAGCGGGAAGTCGTCGGGCGGGAAAATCTCGCAGAAGGTCACTGGGGTCGGCGCGATGTCCGACGTACCGACGAAGTGGGTGTCGACTCCGTAGCCGGCCAGGGCCGTGCGGACGAAGTCCCCGAACGGGTCGCGGCCGGTCTTGGTGATCACGGCTGCGGAGCGCCCGTAACGGGCGGCGGCGACGGCGACGTTGGTCGGGCTGCCGCCCAGGTACTTGCCGAACGAGGTGACCTCGGCCAGTCCCACGCCTGTCTGGAGCGGATACACATCCACTCCGACGCGGCCCATGGTCAGCACTTCCAACGGCATAACGCGGTTTCCCTTTCGTGCCAGAGACGGGAGACTCTCACGAGAGTCGCTATCGCGCTCTACTAGCGCGCTCTAGTCTGTGTACGATGACCTCTGTCCAAATGTCATGTCAATACCTTGTTGCTGGGAGATTTCGAGAGGGCCCGTATGGTGGGCCGCGTCGAAGGGTGGGTTCACTGGTGGATGCGTCGGGGAAGCAGCGGCCCACGATGGCGGACGTCGCCGCGAAAGCGGGGGTGTCCCGGGCGCTCGTCTCGATCATCTTCCGCGGTCAGCCAGGTGCGAGCGAAGGGACCCGGGAGCGGGTGCTGCGGGTCGCCGACGAGATCGGCTACCGCCCCGACAGCGCGGCCCGGCTGCTGGCCCGCGGCCGCAGCCGCACGCTCGGCGTGATGTTCACCGTGCATCAGACCTTCCACGCGGACCTCATTCAGGGGATCTACCCCGAGGCCGAACGCCTCGGCTATGACGTCCTGCTCTCCGCGGCCGCCCCGGGTAGAAGTGAAGCGAAGGCGGCCGAGGCTCTGCTCAGTCACCGTTGCGAGGCGCTGATCCTGCTGGGTCCCGACGCGGAGGCCGCGTATCTCGACGGACTCGGACAACGGGCGGCGACCGTCTCGGTCAGCCGCCGGGTGCCCCACGCCCGCGTGGACTTCGTACACTCCGCCGAGGGCAAGGGTGTGCGACAGGCCATGGAGTACCTCGTCGAGAGGGGGCACCGACGGATGGTGCACATCGACGGCGGCCGGGGCCCGGGCTCGGCCGAGCGGCGGCGTGCCTACCGGGCCGCGATGCGCCGGCACGGGCTGGAGTCCGAGGCGCGGGTGATCGCCGGGGAACACACGGAGGAGTCGGGCATCGAAGCGGGCCGCCTGCTCCTGGCGGAGCGCAATCGGGGTCAGGCCCTGCCGACGGCGGTGCTCGCGGGCAACGACCGGTGTGCGTGGGGCCTGCTGATGGCCTTGACACGGGCAGGTGTTGATGTGCCGCGTGATGTGTCCGTTGTCGGGTACGACGACAGTCACCTCTCCCATCTGATGCCGATCGGTCTGACCACCGTCCGTCAGGATGCGGCCCTCATGGCGCAGTACGCCGTCCGGTTCGCCGTGGAGCGGCTGGAGAACCCGGAGCTGGAACCCCGGGAGGCGGTACTGGACCCCAAGCTCGTGGTACGCGGCACCACTGATACGGCACCGAAGACGTTGACCTGAGACACCGGCGACCGGAGGCCGTGGGAGATCACAGGACCTGAGACGTCACATATCGACCACGCTGTCGCCGACCGGGATGTAGCACAGTGCATCGAAGTTGACTTCGCTCTGTCTGATGCCGAAATGCTGGTGGACATGTGATCAAGACGGTCAGCGCGCATCCTCAGCAGTCGGGGCTTTGGGCCTTGCCTTGCTGGGGTAGCACCAACTGCACGCCGGTCGACATTCATGCGTTCGCGTTGTGAGGACGCCCTCGGGATATGCCGCTACAGGGCCGCGAGGTCCTTCTCCTCGGGAAGTTTGTCGACGTCGACGCCGCGGACTTGGGCGAGCTCGTGTTTGAGGGCGGCGAGTTCGGCGCCTCCGGCCATGTGGTTGGTCAGCTCTTCGAGGGTGACGTCGGCGCGGGCGGCGGAGAGTTCCATGGTGCCCAGGCGCAGCACGCTGAAGTGGTCGCCGACCATGTAGGCGTGGTGCGGGTTGTGGGTGATGAAGATGACACCCAGACCGCGGTCGCGGGCGGCGGCGATGTACTTGAGTACCACGCCGGACTGCTTGACGCCCAGGGCGGCGGTGGGCTCGTCCAGGATGAGGACGCGGGCACCGAAGTAGACGGCGCGGGCGATGGCCACGGACTGCCGCTGGCCGCCGGAGAGGGTGCCGATGGGCTGGTCGAGGTCGTCCAGGACGATGCCCATGGCGCGCAGTTCGGTGTCCGCGGTCTGCTTCATCGCGGCGATGTCCAGGCGGCGTACGGGCCAGGGGCCCTTGGTCATCTCGGAGCCGAGGAAGAAGTTCCGCCACACCGGCATCAGCGGCACGGTGGCCAGGTCCTGGTAGACGGTGGCGATGCCCTTGTCGAGGGCCTCGCGCGGGGTGCTCAGCTGCACCGCCCGGCCGTCGATGAGGAACTCGCCCTCGGTGTGCTGGTGCAGGCCGGAGATGATTTTGATCAGGGTGGACTTGCCGGCGCCGTTGTCGCCGAGCACACAGGTCACCTGGCTGGGATACACCGCCAGGTCCACGGTGTGCAGGGCGCGGACATTGCCGTAGGCCTTGCCCGCCCCGCGCAGTTCGACGACCGGCTCGGCGGCGTCCGCGGGCTTGTCATTGACCGCCGCGCCGTTGGGGGAGGTGGTGTTGTCGGTCATGGGTTACCTCCGGGTTGCCTGGCGGCGGACCCACAGATTGACGAGGGCGGCGAGCAGGAGCATGACGCCGAGGAAGGCCTTGAACCAGTCGGGGTTCCAGTTGGCGTAGACGATGCCCTGGGAGACCATGCCGAAGATGAAGGCGCCGATGACCGGGCCGATCGCGGAGCCGTAGCCGCCGGTGAGCAGGCAGCCGCCGATGACCGCGGCGATGATGTAGAGGAACTCGTTGCCGACGCCCTCGCCGGACTGGACGGTGTTGAAGGAGAACAGGATGTGCATCCCGACGAACCAGGCACCGGCGCCGACCCCCATGAACAGGGCGATCTTGGTGAAGGTGACCGGCACACCCACCGCACGCGCCGATTCCTTGCTGCCGCCGGTCGCGAAGATCCAGTTCCCGAACTTGGTGCGCAGCAGCAGCCAGGTCGCGGCCGCGGCGAAGACCAGCCAGTAGAACACCGTGATCTTCACATCGACGCCGCCGATGCTGATCTCGGAGGCGAAGACCTCCTTGGCCTGTTCGAAGCCGTCCATGTCACTGATCGAGTCGGTCGCGACGTTCCCGGTGAAGATCTTCGTGATGGCGAGGTTGCCGCCCTGCAGGATCAGGAACGTACCCAGCGTGATCAGGAACGACGGCAGCCCTGTCCTGACCAGCAGATAGCCGTTGAACGCGCCGATCGCCAGCGACACCAGCAGCGCGACGACGATGCCGACCCATATGTTCATGGAGAGCTGGAAGCTCCACATGCTGGCGGTGAGCGCCGAGGTGGTGACCGCGACGCCGGCGGACAGGTCGAACTCTCCGCCGATCATCAGGAGTGCCACCGGGAGGGCCATGATGCCCATGACGGAGGACTCGTAGAGCACGTTGGCCAGCGAGCCGGCCTCACGGAACGGGGAGGCCACCGCGAAGAAGAAGACGTACACGCCGATCGCCGCGATGAGCGCGCCGATCTCGGGACGGGCCGCCAGCCGGCGGGCCAGGGACCGTTCCGAGGTCCGGCGACGAGGGACTCGTCGCCGGTGCCGTTGCCTGGGACATGGGGATCACCGAGTGCCCTTCGCGGCGAACTTCGCGATGGTTTCGACGTTGGACTTGTCGACGAACGCCGGGCCGGTCAGCACCGGCTCCTGGCCACCGCCACTGAAGTTGCCGTTGGTCTTGTACAGCCACAAGGCATCTACCGAGAGGTAGCCCTGCAGATACGGCTGCTGGTCGACGGCGAACTCGACGTCACCGTCCTGGATGGCGCCGACCAAGTCCTTGTTCAGGTCGAAGGTCGCCACCTTCGCCTTGCTGCCCGCGTCGTCCACGGACTGCACGGCGGTCAGCGCGAACGGGGCACCGAGAGTGACCACATAGTCGACCGAGCTGTCCTGCTTGAGCTTGGCGGTGATCGTCGACTTCACGGCCGGCATGTTCGTGCCGTTCACGTACAGGTTCGTGGTCTTGCCCTTGAACGCCTTCTTCACACCGGCACACCGGGCTTCCAGGGCGACATGCCCCTGCTCCTGGATGACGCAGATGTTGTTCTTGGCACCGAGTTCGTTGAGCCTCTCCCCGAAGGCCGCACCCGCGACGGTCTCGTCCTGGCCGAAGTACTCCAGCAGGCCCTGCTCCTTCCAGGCGTCGATGCCGCCGTTGAAGCCGACGACCGGGATGCCAGCCTTCTCTGCCTTGGCGACCGCGGCTTTCATGGCGTCGGGCTTGGCGAGGGTGACCGCGATGCCGTCGACCTTCTGGTCGATCGCGTTCTGGATGAGGTTGGCCTGCTTGGCCGAGTCCGGGTTGCTGGAGTACACCAGCTCGACGTTGTCCTTGGCCGCAGCGGCCTCGGCACCCTTGCGGATGAGGTCCCAGAAGGTGTCGCCGGGGGCCGCGTGGGTGATCATGGCGACCTTCATACGGGGGGTGTCGGCCTTGCCGGCCGATACGTTGCCCGTGTCCTCCTCTGCCTTCTTGCCGCCAGAGTCGCTGGAACAACCGGAGGCGAGCAGGCTTCCGGCGAGGACCGTAGCGCTGAGAATGGCGACTCGATGGTGTCTGTACATGTCCCTTGCACCTCGCTGTGCTGGTCGGGGCGGAGTTTGTGGCGGCGGAGCGCGTGTGACGTCGGTAACCGGTGGTCGGTGTATCGGTCACCGAGCGGGCGACGCGGTGCGCCAGAGGTTTTGTATGTGCCGTACGGGGCGCGGTGGCGCGTCTTCTGCGGCAGTCATGGGTGCCGACCGCCTGATTGCTAACTGGAGCGCTTTAGTAGCGCGCTCTAGTTGGAGAGACTATGGAGCCGCTCTACGGGGTTGTCAACAGCTTTGTCAGGACGTACCAACAAAGAGTTCGGAATGAAATTGGGGCGCGGATCTGGTCGCGACGCGAGCGGTACTGGCCATGTGGGCGCTCGTCGGCGGGACAGGGAACTGGCCGAGCGTCCCGGGAGTGCAGAGGGAAAGAGGGCCCGACGGTTCGGGTGCGCGTCGCCTCCCGGGAGGTGCCCGTCGTTCGTTGCCCGGTTGCACGCGAACCTCGACCAGTTGAGCAGCCGTATCGCGGAATGTCGTCTGCATGCGGGTATGTGTGAGCGATCTTGGTCTCGTGAACGGTGTCTGTGCGGCCCATGCAGTGGCGCCAGGGAGGGTGACTCCTGGATGCTGCGGCTGGCGCCGTGGGCGAGGGACTGCGGCCACCCTGTCGGTGGTGCAGCCATCTTACGTCCTGGGCCAGGCAAGGCAGTGTGTTGGTGATCGTGGACTAGCCCGCTTCCATTGGCGCCCTCCCGCTTACGCTTGCCCGCGACGCCGACTGCAAGGTCGCCTAATCCCCTTGTATTAACCGGTCCGTGAAGCTCCGGCTCTTCGGATCTGTTCGAGTACCGGGACGTTGACATCTTGTTTCAGCCTGGCAGACCATGCCTTCCTGCAGAGCGGTGCGAGTACTACCCGTCCGCTCTGGCAGTCTTCGAACCCTGGCGCAACGGTCTGTGTCGGCCGGAAGCCCGGGAGCTTCTGAAGGTGACCCCGACGCCGACCCGGTCCGCGCGGCTGACCCGCACGCAACTGGAGGTCGCGCTCAAACGGGCCGGTCGCGAGCGGGGTATCGCGGCCGAGGCCGGGCGGCTCCGTGGCGTCTTCCGCGCCGACCATGCTCACCACCCAGCGCTGGTCGAGGACGCGCTGTCAAGCAAATGCTCGTGCTCCTGGTCCAGCTGGAGGCTGCTTGCACCGCTGCCGTCGACCTCGCCGAGGCGGTCGAAGAAGCGGCGCCCGGGTGCTCGCCGAGATCGGAGACGACCGGTCCTGCTTCGCGGACGCCCGCGGTCTGAAGGCATACGCCGGTGCCTCGCCCATCACCCGAGCCTCCGGCAAGAAGCCGAGCATCACCAGGCGGTGGGTGAAGAACGACCGACTCAACCACGCCGCCTGTCTCTGGGCCTTTGCCGCCATCACAGCCTCGCCCGGCGCAAGAACCCACTACCGGCGCCGCCGCGACGACCACG
This sequence comes from Streptomyces tauricus, assembly GCF_014650955.1. GTDB lineage: Bacteria > Actinomycetota > Actinomycetes > Streptomycetales > Streptomycetaceae > Streptomyces > Streptomyces tauricus. The sequence continues at coordinate 18,205 of NZ_BMVY01000045.1, read as the reverse complement.
GAGACTGGCACGCAGCCTTTCCGACCGCTCTCGCAGCAGCTGCTTGACACATTGAGCGCCTGAGGTGTCTACCTGCCCGGACTGGCGATGCGACGGATCGGCGATCTCTACCCGGGGGAGGCCAAGACCGACGGGGAGCGTCGCGAAGTACGCTGCGGTGATCGCGGACGCGGCACGCACTATGCCGCACACTCTGTGCTCGCTCGAACTCACCGACGAGGTCACCGCTGAGCTGACCGTGCTCGTCCGCTCCGGCCAGGGCTTCGGCGCCGAGGCCACCCGCAGCTCCAACCGGATACGCGGCCTGCTCGCCCAGTTCCACTCCAGCTCGGAGCGCGTCCTGGAACCCCGCCTCGGCCACCAGGCCCTTACCTGGCCCCTGGAGCGCTACGGCTCCCCGGCCGCTCTGCGAATAGCCGGCCGCCGCAGACTCGCCGAACTCATCCGGCCCAAAGCCCCGCGCATGGCAGCGCGGCTGATCGACGACGTCTTCGACGCCCTCGACGAACAGAGCGTCGTGCCCGGGAACCGGCACCCTCGGCATCGTGATCCAGTCCCTGGCCGCCTTACTCGCTGCGGTCCACGACCAGCGCCGGGCACTGGAAGCTCAGATCAGCAGCCTGCTCAAGGCGCACCCTCTTTCCGCGGGTCCTGACGTCGCTGCCCGGCGTGGGCGTCAGGACCGCCGCCGTCCTGCTGGTCACCGTTGGCGACGGCACCGGCTTCCCCACCGCCACCCACCTCGCCTCCTACACCGGCCTCGCCCCAGCCACGAAGTTGTCGGACACCCCCATCCACGGCGAAGACGCCCCACGGGGCGGAAACCGGCAGCGCAAACGCGCCATGTTCCTCTCCGCCTGCGCCTGCATGAACGCCGATCCCGTCTCCCGCCCCTACTACGACCGCCAGCGAGCCCGTGGCAAGACCCACACCCAGGCTCTTCTCCGCCTCGCCCGCCAACGCATCAGCATCCTGTTCGCCATGCTCCGCGACGGCACCTACTACGAACCCCGCACTCCCGAAGTAGCCGCCGCATGCCCCCCGGGCCTTACCTGTGGTCGCGGTGGGTCGATCGGTTCGATCACCCGGCAATCGGCTACGACGACGGTCTGACCTCGGTCGCTGGCGCCGTGGCCTGGCTCGAATGCCCGGTGGTCGACCACATCCCGGCGGGCGACCACCACATCGCCCTGGCCGCGCCTGTCAGGGGCGGACACTGCGGCCGAGACCAGCGCAGACCGCTGTTGTACCACGACCGCCGTTATACCTCGCTCACGGAGCCGAAGGAGGAGACGAAGCCCGGCGAGGCATCACCCGATGGCGCCGAAACCGTAGGGATCGTACCGTCGCACGCCAAGGCTGGCTCTTCCCCGGTGGACCAGTTCCTATAAAGGTCAGTAACCCCACCGCACGGTGATCCACGTCCACGGGACCGCCATGTGCCGCGCCCCGGATCCGCGCCCCGCTCGTCCTCTCAGCCCGACCTTCTCAAATCGAAGCAGTCACGGGTTCCTGCGCCGCAAACTACAGAGCAACTGCAAACGGTTGAGGGGGACGCCAGCCGTCGACCGTCCCGAACAACCGTAGGCACCGCAGGTCAGGACATCGCCCCACCTACAGATAACTGGGACCGGCGGGACTGTCAAACGAGTGGCCCTCTCTCACATTCGGTGGTAACGCAAAGTGAACTTGGGAGCACCGGGTAATAGCTGCAGGTCAGGAAGCAATCGAAACTGCCCGAAGGTCCTCGATGACCGTCGCGCCGTGCCCCACTGCCCTTGGAGAATTGCCTGTGAGCTGCGAAATCGGCTAGGCCGTGGGCCCTCCTGACGTTATGACAATCAGTTACCACCGGATGTGAGACAGGGCCGTTAAATTGGCCCTGTCTCACATTCGGTGGTGACGGAGAGTCGTGAGGGTCGTTGACCTTCATGTGATAGGTGTCAACAAGCTTGTACAGACGGTGTTTTCGGGTCTGTCCCCACTGGTCATGGAGGATGTGGTCGACGAGGGTGAGCGGATCGTGGTGCGGGCCCGGACGCCGCTGGACACCGCGGTCTGCCCGGTGTGCGGGGCCTCGTCGGGACGGGTGCACGGCTATCACTGGCGGACGGTGGCCGACGTTCCGGTCGACGGGCGACGGGTGGTGGTTCGTGTGCGGGTGCGGCGTCTGGTGTGTCCCACGCGAGGCTGCCGCCACACCTTCCGCGAACAGGTGCCCGGGGTGCTGGAGCGATACCAGCGACGCACCGCTCGTCTGACCAGGCAGGTCAAGGCCGTGGTCAAAGAGTTAGCGGGCCGGGCGGGATCACGTTTGCTGGCGATACTCGCGGTGGGCCTGTCCCGTCACACGGCCCTGCGCACCCTGCTGCGCATCCCGTTGCCCACCGGGCGGGTGCCCCGCGTGTTCGGCGTCGACGATTTTGCCCTGCGCCGGCGGCACCGCTATGCCACCGTGGTGATCGACACCGAGACCCATGAGCGGATCGACGTGCTGCCCGACCGCACGGCCGACACGCTGGAAGCCTGGCTGCGCAGGCACCCGGGCGTCGAGGTCGTGTGCCGCGACGGCTCGGCGACCTATGCCGAGGCCATCCGCCGTGCTCTGCCTGACGCGGTGCAAGTCGGTGATCGCTGGCATTTATGGAAGAACCTGTGCGAAGCCGCCCTGAGCGAGGTGAAGGCACACAGTGCCTGCTGGGCCACCGTACTGGACGCGCCGATCTACGACGGGCCCCGTGCTCAGACCACCCTCGAACGCTGGCATCAGATTCATGGCCTGCTCGACCAGGGCGTGGGCCTGCTCGAATGCGCCCGCCGCCTGCAACTGGCCCTGAACACCGTCAAACGCTATGCCCGAGCCGACCGGCCCGAACGCATGCTCCGCGTCCCCAAGTACCGTGCCAGCCTGGTCGATCCCTACCGCGAGCACCTACGCAAACGCCGAAGTGAAGACCCCGGCGTCCCCGTCCAGCACCTCTTCGAAGAGATCAAGACCCTCGGCTTCACGGGCTGCCTGAACCTTCTGCACAAGTACATCAACCAAGGCCGCGCGGACGCCGACCGCAGCCATATCTCGCCACGCCGGCTCGCCCGGATGCTGCTGACCAGACCCGACAACCTCAAGCCCGAGCAGCACGAGCTCCTGGCCAAGCTCACCGCCGCCTGCCCCGAGATGACCCAACTGGTCGCAGGTGTCGGGGACTTCGCCCCACTCCTTACGCCACACACCGACAACGCCGATGCGCTCACGCACTTGATCGCCCAAGTCCGAACAGCCGACCTGCCCCACCTACACGCCTTCACCCGGGGCCTGGACCGGGACATCGACGCCGTGATCGCCGCTCTCACGCTTCCGCACAGCAACGGCCCGACCGAGGGCGTCAACACCAAGACCAAGCGGATCGCGCGCCAGATGCACGGACGAGCAGGCTTCACCCTGCTCCGGCACCGCATCCTCCTCGGATAACAGCACGCTCCGTCTTCACCGAATGTGAGACAGGGCCGCTAAATTGACACACCCCTACTAGGCAGGTCCGGCCCGCCGCTGACGTCCCTCGGCGCGGAGGAGGTCGAGGAAGTGGCTTCCATCATTGCCGAGGGACGTGCCGTACTCGCCTCCTGAGTTTCCTCCCCTCATCGAGAAGGCCGTAAGAGGTCCGTCGGGCGCGGCTACTCGCCTGACGGCGCGGGCAGGGCCGCGCCGAGGGCCACCGGGGTGCCGAAGTTCGGTGTGCCGTCGGCGTTCCAGGTGAACTTCTGCGCTCTGGTGCTCCGGTTCATGTCGCAGCCTCCGGAGGCCGAGTTGTTGGCGTGGTAGACGATCCAGTCCTCCGTTCCGTCGGGCGACTTGAAGAAGCCGTTGTGCCCGGGCCCGTACACACCGTTGGCGTTGGACCGCTGGAAGACGGGGTTCGGTGACTTGACCCAGGACGAGGAGCTGAGCGGGTCGCCGCCGTTGTAGGTGAGCATTCCCAGCTTGTAGTCGGGTGTGGAGCAGTGGCTGGCGGAGTACACGATGAAGGTCTTTCCGCCGCGCTGGAGGACCTCGGCGCCCTCGTTGACCGCGCCGCCCACTGTCTCCCAGCTGTATGTGGGGGTGGACAGGACACGGCGGGTGCCGCTCGCGGTCCAGGGGTTCGATAGCGGCCTGATGAACATCGGCTGCGAGCCGTTGTAGAAGGTGCCCAACAGATAGAGCTTGCCGTCCAATTGGAGGATCCCCGGGTCCAGTTCCCAGGTGTTGTCCTGGGTCGGGTCGAGCAGGTCGGCCTTGAAGCTGTAGGGCCCCGTCGGGTCCAGACCGGCGCTCTCCAGCACATGGATCCGTTGGGTGCCGAGGTCGTACGGCTCCCGCCCGGCGGTGTAGTAGAAGTACCACCGCTTGCCGTTGGGACCGTCGAGCAGATGGAACTCGGGGGCCCACATCGTGCCGGCCCCGTTCGGCCGGTTCAGGTTGAAGACCACCTGCTCGGCGGCCGCGGCGAGGCCGCCCAGGGTGGCGGATTTGCGCATGGTGACCGTCGAGTTCCAGGTGGTCGTGGCGAGGTAGTAGGAGCCGTCGTAGTACGTGAGCCAGGGGTCCGGCCCGCGCTGGGCGAGCGGGTTGGTGAAGGTGCCAGGGCTCGTACCGCCACCGCTGAAGCCGGGCAGCCGCCACACCCTGCCGTTCGCCGCGGAGCACGGCAACTGCACCAGGGTGGTGTTCGAGGCGGACGAACCACCGCTCGGGGCGACGCACTTGCCGGAGCCGACGGACACCAGGTTGAAGGTCCGGTCGGTGCCCGCCACCGTCACCGGGACGAGGCGCCACCGCTGGTTCGTCGCGTTGTGGCAGGGCCACTGGATGACCGCCGCGTTGTCCGCCGTCGACGCGCCGGAGACGTCGACGCACTGACCGGACTGCGTGGTGATCGTGTACGTGTCGGTCGTCCCCGCGACCAGGGTGTGGCCGAAGCTCTGGCCGGCGCCGGAGCCGCAGGTGAAGGCGCGCAGTTGAGTGCCGTCGGCCGACGAACCACCAGGCAGATCGAGGCAGTTGCCGCCGTTCTGGTTCACTGCTGTCGAGGTGAACGCGACAGCGGCGGAGGCGGGCGGCGCCATGAGGAGGGCGACCGCCAGGGTGAGTACGGCGAGGAGTGCGGAGAGATATCTGGAATGGGTCACGGGCCGTACACCTTCGCTTCCAGGAGGCCGACGGAGTTCGTGCCGTTGCCCGTCAGCAGCACCCGCAGCCGTGTGGTGCTCGTCGGGGTGAAGGTGACGGAGTTGTACTGGTTCCTGGCCACCGGATAGGTCCCGGCGCCGGGCACATCGGCATAGGCGCTGCCGTTCCAGTACTGGAGCTTCCACGAGGCGGGCATGTCGATGCCCTGGTCGTCGTCGAAGAAGTAGACCTCCGCCTTGGCCAGGTTCCTCGCCGAGGACCAGGTCAGGTCGACCCACTGCTGACCTGTCTCGGGCCAGCATCCCCAGCGCGGGTTCACCGTGTCGTCGGACGACGGCGGATCGATCCCGTCGTTGACCGCGGCGGCACTCTCCCAGGACGAGGTGGACGACGCGGACGCCGTCGCCGCCCCGGCGAGGTTGGCCGGCGGCTGGACACCGCCCCGGTTGAACACCTTGACCTCGGTGAGACCCGTCTTCGCCCCCGGGGCGTTGGTGGCCAGGACCCGCACGCGCTGGGCACTGATCGCCGGGAACCGCACCAGGTTGTAGTTGGCACGCGGCGCGGCCGGACTCTTCGCCTGGTCGGGCACGTTCACCCACGAACCGCCGTTGTAGTACTGCACGGTGTACGCGGACGGGGCCCGGTAGGTGGTGCTCGCGGGCCGGCTGTCCTTGAAGTGCAGACGCACCTCGTCGAGCGTGCGAGTGGCGCCGAGGTTCAGCTCGTACCAGTCCTGGCTGTTGGGGGAGCCGCCCGCGCCCCAGAAGGGTTCGTTGGTGGGGTAGCCGTCGACCGCGCCGGAGACGGCGGTGCCGGACCCGGTGTGGGAGGCGGACACGGTTGCGCCGGAGGCCAGGTTGGGCAGGTCGGCGGTGAGGTCGACGCCTGCCTTGGCGAGCATGTCGACCATGCGGGGACTGTTCTGCACGACCTGGTTCGGGGCCTTCAGCCCGGCGACGGACGTGTGGTGGGTGACCGTGCCGCTCGTGGTGACGTCACCGGTGGCCGGGTCCCAGGTGAAGGGCACCAGTGAGTTGACGGTCGCGGCCCGGCTGCCGTTGACGAAGATCGAGTAGCCCTCCGGGACACCGGGATAGCGGACCACTCCGTCGGCGGGGTCGTCCCAGACGATGGTCAGGTCGGCGCCCCGGTAGCGGAGGTTGTTGACGGTGAAGTGGCTCCAGCCGATGTTGATCGGCGAGAGCTCGACCTTCGCGTCGCTGCGGGGTCGCAGTCCGGCGACGTCCTCGATCACGGTCCAGTTGCTGCTGCCCAGGATGTTGTGGTGGATCCAGGAGCGGTAGTCGATGCCGGTGCCGTTCCAGTCGGCCCAGAACTCGTTGGCGTCCGGCCACTGGGTGTTGCCGCCGACGTACTGCGCCCAGGTGTTCCAGTACAGGAGCTTCTTGTAGTCGGTCGCGTTCATCCAGGAGTTGGGGTACTTGCGCAGCACGGACGAGTAGAGCCGGAACTGCACGGTGGAGTTGATGGTGGAGAAGTTGTTGGAGCCGGGGTTCCCGGCGTCGGCCGCCGCCTTCTTGTCGACCTGGTTGGCGGTGTAGAAGGGGAACACGGGGTACTGGGCGGGGTCGTCGTACAGGCGCAGGGCCTGCTTGTACGTGGCCGTGTCGGGGACCGCGCCGACGGAGAACGGGTAGTAGTTGTTGATCTCCTTCCAGGGCACCCATTCGTTGGTCGACTTCAGCCGGTGCTCGAACAGCTGCCGGTTCGGGTTCCAGAGCACATTGACGATCGCGTCCTTGATCTGTGTCGCGAGCGTGCGCATCTCGGTGGCCTTGGCCGTGTTGCCGGTCGCCTCGTAGGCCTGCGCGGCGGCGAGCGCGCCGCTGTACTGGTAGGCGGACTCGGCGCGGTCCATGTTGCCGGGCTTCCAGTGGAAGGAGACCGCGTCGGCGTCGTTGCCGGTCAGCGCGCCCCAGTCGTACTCGATGAGCTTGTTGTTGTCATGGTCGTAGTGGGCGAGCTGGCCCTTGACGTCTCCCTCGGCGTAGCGGGCCAGGTTGGCGGCGATGCCGGGCTGGCCGCCGTGGATCTGGTAGCTCTTCCAGGCCGCCTCGGCGATGTACTGGGTGTAGCTGTTGGACCAGTTCTCGGGATCGCCCGGATTGTCGAGGAAGCGGGCCCCCTTGGAGGTCTGGCCGACACTGAGCCAGTCGCCGTAGGCGTAGGACGGGTCCCGCAGGTACTTGAGGTCGTCGATGTGCATGGGCTGGGTGAGCGCGATCGCGTTGTTGTAGCCGAGCACGCCCTCGGTCGAGGTCGGGAACTGGAAGGTCTGCCCGGGGATGTCGGCGTCCAGGCTGTTGAAGCGCATCAGCCACCAGCGGTAGTAGATGTTCTTCTTGATCGCGCCTTCGGGTACGTCGATGTAGGGCACGTTCTGCGCCCACCACAGGTTGTAGGCCCTCACATGGGTGGCGAACGCGGTGGCGTTGGAGTAGCCCGCGTAGGCGTTGTACTCCGTGAGGGAGGCGGGGATCTCGTCGGTGACGAAGCCCATCACCACCTTGGCGGTGACCGTGGCGCCGGCCGCGATGGTCAGGGACCGGTTGAGCCCGCCGCTCGCCACGGCGAACCCGTCGCCGGTGAGCCGTGGGCGCACGGTGGTGAGGTTGTTGTACGCGTTGACCTGCCCGGTCAGCTCGCTGCCGCTGCCGGAGGTCGCGTACGGGGAGGTCGCCCGCAGTTGCAGGGTGGTGGCGGCGCTGCCGTTGTTCTTGATCGACAGGTTGGTCACCGCGACGTTATTGTCGGTGATGAACTTGGTCTGGTCGACCGTGACCGAGCCGTTGGTGTGCACACTCTTCCAGTGGCTGGGCGTCTGCCGGCGCTGCGCGACCTGTTCGGTGAAGGTGCCCGGGGAGATCGCGACGGTGTAGGCGTTGTTGTCGTTGATGCTCTCCCAGTAGGCCGCGTGACCGCCGAAGCCGAGCACCGCGGGGTCGTGGGTCTTCATGAAGAAGGCCCGGCCCCTGGTCATCAGCCACGGCCCCGCCGGGTCGTTGCCCGAGCGGGCCAGCAGCCGGTCCATCCAGAAGTCGGTGCCCGAACTCTCCGCGTCGTAGATGCTGCGCATCATGTCGCCGGTCGTGTGGGCGACGGGCGGTGCCGGGATCGCGGGGCCGCTGAAGGCGGGGAACCCGATGGTCTGCGCGGCCTGCGCCGGTGCGGCGGTGACCACGGAACAGGCGATGAGCACCAGGGCGACAAGAAGGCGCTTCATGACGGAGCGGTAGGGAGTGCGGTGTGTGCTGAGCGGTCTTCTCATCGGATCTCCCTGTCCAGTTGCGTTGTGCTCATGACATGCATGGAGGTGTATCTGTGCATGTGGAAGCGCTGGAGAGTGAAACGGAAACGACCTGAAAGGTTTTCGCAACGTAGGACCGTGCTCTGGAAGTGTCAAGGGGGCTGGGCGCGGCCGGCGTTCAGGACAGGGCCGCCGTGGAGCCCCTGACCACCACCCGACAGGACAGCGTCTGCACGCCCGAGCGCCGTGCCCCGGCGATCGCGCCGAACAGGGCCTGCGCGGCCGCCCGCCCGACCTGTTCCAGGTTCATGTCGACGCTGGTCAGCGGCGGGCGGGACGCCGAGGTCAGCACCTGCCAATTGTCGAAGCCCATGACCGCCACGTCCTCCGGGACCCGGTGGTCCCGCTCGCGCAGTACCTCCACGACGCCGCGGGCGATCTGGTCGCTGCCGCACAGGACCGCGTCCACCTCCGGGTGCTTGTCGAGCAGCATCGCGGCGGCCGCCCGCCCCCAGCCCTCCGACCACATCCCGAACCGTGGTGCGCCGACCAGAGCGAGGCCGGCGTCGGAGAGTGCGGCCTCGGCGCCCGCGGCGCGCTCCCGCGCCGCGAGATAGCCGGGGTCGCCAGTGATGTGCGCGATCCGGGTGCGGCCGCAGGCGAGCAGGTGATCCACGGCGAGCCGGCCGGCCTCCACATTGTCGGGGACGATGGACAGATCGGCCGGATCCTCCGAGGGCGCGTACGCGTAGACCACGGGGACCGGCAACTCGCGGCCCAGGGACGGCCGCGGGTCGGTCCGACTGCCCACCACGATGAGACCGTCGACCCGGCGTCCGAGCAGCGCACGGACATGGTGCTGCTCGCGGATCGCGTCACCGCGCGCGTCGCAGAGGAACACCGCGACCTCGCCCGCCCCGAACGCGTCCTCGGCGCCCATGAGGATCGGGATGCTGAATCTGCCCTCCAGGTCGCTGGTGAGCAGCCCGACCGTGCCCGTGCGCCCGGCGAGCAGGCCGCGGGCCAGCTGGTTGGGCCGGAACGACAGCCGCTCGGCCGCTGCTATCACCCGCTGCCGAGTCTCGGCACGCACCTGGCTGCGGCCGTTGAGGGCTTTGGACGCGGTGGCGAGAGAGACCCCCGCCAGCCGGGCGACGTCGCTGAGCGTGGCGGGTCCCGAACGGGAGGGGTCGGTGGCCTGGGCCATGGGAGTTCTCCTGTCTCGCGTCGCGCGCCGGGTGAGCAGCGCGTGCGTGAACCCTGCGTGCGCAACCGTACGCGAGTCGTTTTCGGTCGAGGCGTCTTCCGCGTGGTCCCGCCGATTTCTTCCGGCCCCGGACCGCCCTTCTGCGCAAGGGGATTGACGAGTGGTGAGCCGAGTTCTAGCTTTCAGAAAAGCTTTTCGGTTTCTTTCCGGCGCAGAACCCACATGAGGGGGATCGTTATGGGAGGCACGGCCGGACCACCCGGACGTCGACGCCGGCTCGTCACCGGTACTGTCGCGTTACTCACCGCCGCGAGCCTGGTCACGGCATGCGGCTCCGGGGACGACGGCTCGGACGGCGGGGGAGGAGGCGGCGCGGCGGACGCCAAGGGCACCGACGACGGGGCAACGCTGACGATGTGGACGCGCGCGGCGACCCGGCCGCAGAGCGAGGCACTTGTCAAGGCGTACAACGCGAGCCACAAGAACAAGGTGAAGCTGACCGTCGTACCCACCGACGACTACCAGGCCAAGGTCGGCGCGGCCGCGGGGTCCAAGGACTTGCCCGACCTGTTCGCCTCCGACGTGGTGTTCGTCCCCAACTACACCTCCAGTGCACTCTTCGCCGACCTCACCGAGCGTATCGACGCCCTGCCCTTCGCCGGGGAACTCGCCCAGTCGCACATCAAGGCCGGCACGTACGAGGACAAGAAGTACGTTGTGCCGCACACCCTCGACCTGTCGGTGCTCTTCTACAACAAGGACCTCTACCGGAAGGCGAAGCTCGATCCGGACAAGCCGCCCACCACCTTGGCCGAATGGGATCAGCAGGCACGGGCCGTGGACGCGCTGGGAGGGGGAGTCGACGGCACCTTCTTCGGCGGTAACTGCGGCGGCTGCGGCGTCTTCAGCATGTGGCCGTCGATCTGGGCCGCGGGGGACGAGGTGCTGAACAAGGAGGGCACGGAGGCGACCCTCACCTCCGGCACCGCGAAGCAGGTCTATGCCACCTACCGGGGCTGGGTGAAGGACGACATCGTGGCCCCCGGCGCCCGCGAGGAGACCGGCACAACCTGGACCGGCGTCTTCCCCAAAGGCAAGGTGGGTGTCATGCCCATGCCGTCGACCACTCTGGGACTGATGCCCAAGGACCTCGACCTCGGCGTCGCGCCCATCCCCGGGCCCGACGGCGGGAAGTCCACCTTCGTCGGCGGCGACGCCATCGGAATCTCCGCCACCAGCAAGTCGGCCGACCAGGCCTGGAACTTCCTCGCCTGGTCCCTGGGCGACAAGGCGCAGGTCGACGTGGTCGCCGCCCGCAAGGACGTGGTCGCGCGCACCGACCTCGCGTCCAACAAGTACTCCAAGGCAGATTCGCGCCTGGTGGCGATCAACGAGCTCGTCGCCGACGGCCACACCCCGTACGCCCTGAAGTTCGGCCAGACCTTCAACGACCCCAATGGCCCCTGGCTGACCCTGATGCGGGACGCGGTCTTCGGCGACGCGCAGAAGGTCGACAAGGACAACGACGCGGTCAGCGCGTCACTGGCCGATTGACCGTTGCCAGCCGCTGAAGGGCAGGGGCGCAGCCCCGCGTCCTTCACCGGCGCGGTGCTGTGACCTGTGCGGCTCCGCCGCGTGGGCGCCCAGTCACCACGCACCCGCAGCCACATCACACGCCGAAGGAGCCACATGCAGGTGAAGGCGGCGGCCCGACCCCGGTTGAGCCCGCGCGCAGTGCGAGGCCTCGCCTACGCCACCCCCACGGCGGTGTTCGTCGCAGTCTTCTTCCTACTGCCCCTACTCCTCGTCGCCCAGATGTCCCTGAGCGACTGGCCCCTCCTCACCGGTGACCAAGGCATCAACGCCCCCGAGAACTACACCGACGCCATCGACAGCACCCTGTTCTGGCCGGCCGTCCGCTTCACCCTCCTCTACACCGTCATCGTCACGGTCATCCTCCTGACCCTGGCTCTCCTCCTCGCACTGCTGGTACAGGAGTCCCGCCCCGCCGCCGGCTTCTTCCGTACGGTGTACTTCCTGCCCGGCGCCCTCGGACTGGCCTCCGCGTCCCTGCTGTTCTGGGGCCTCTACAGCCCCACCACCGGCCCACTCAGCCGCATCCTCGAAAAGCTCGGCCTCGTCGACGACCCGGTGTCCTTCCTCGGCACCCCCACCGCCGCCCTGCTGTCGACGGTCTTCCTCATCGTCTGGAAGTTCGCCGGCTTCTACATGCTGATCCTCCTCGTCGGCCTCCAGCGCATCCCGCACGAGGTGTACGAGGCGGCCCGCATGGACGGCGCGAACCGCGCCCAGATCTTCCGCAGCATCACCCTCCCGCTGTTACGCCCCTCCATCGCCCTGACCCTGCTGCTCTGCGTCACCGGCTCCCTGCTCGCCTTCGACCAGTTCTTCATCCTCACCAAGGGCGGACCGGACAACAGCACCGTCACCGTCGTCCAGTTGCTCTACCGCGAAGCGTTCCAACGGCTGAACCTCGGCACCGCGGCCGCACTGTCGGCCATCGTCCTGGCCGTGCTGCTCCTGCTCAACGCCGTCCAGTTCCGTGGCCTGCGCCGCGCGGACGAGTCATGACCCGCGGCCTGGGCCGGACGCCCTACTTCGTCGTCGCGGGCGGCCTGGCCGTCATCTTCCTCTTTCCGCTGCTGTGGAACGCCTGGGCCTCCGTCAGCGGACAGCCGGGCACCGCACAGGAGTCCGGCCACGGGTTCGGCAACTACCGCACACTGCTCAACTACGACGCGGGCCTCTGGCGCTACCTCCTCAACAGCACCGTGGTCTCCGCGCTGACCGTCACCCTAACCCTCGGAGTGTCACTGCTGGGCGGATACGCCTTCGCCCGCTTCGACTTCCCCGGCAAGAACCTGCTGTTCCTGCTCACCCTGGCCATCCTCATGGTCCCGTACGCCACCCTCCTCATCCCCCTCTACGTACTCCTCGGCAGACTCCATCTGCAGAACTCGCTCATCGGGCTGAGCCTGGTGCTGACCATGTTCCAACTCCCATTCGCCACCTTCATGATGCGGATCTCCTTCGAGGCGGTGCCCCGCGAACTGGAGGAGTCGGCGTTCGTCGACGGGTGCGGCACAGCGGGCGCGCTGCGCCGGGTGCTGCTCCCGGCGGTGCGGCCGGGGCTGATCACCGTCGGGCTCTTCGCGTTCCTCGCCGCCTGGAACGACTTCGTCGCCCCGCTGATCCTCATCTCGGACAGTACGAAGGCGCCACTGCCGCTGGCCGTGGCGAACCTGCGGCAACAGAGCATGGGCGCGGTCGACTACGGAGCCACCGAGGCGGGAGTGGTGGTCCTCGCCGTGCCCTGCCTCCTCCTGTTCCTGCTGCTGCAACGGCACTACATGCGGGGCTTCATGTCCGGCGCGCTCAAGGGCTGAAGCCCTGACCGACCTTGAAGGACAACCGAAGGGACGAACCGAAGGCATGAAGCAGTGAAGGAGAACAAGGGATACAAGCAGTCCGAGGCGCGCACAGTGCCTTCAACCGTCCTCCCGGTGGCGCCGACCCGCGGCCGGCTGCGACCACTCGGGCTCGACGAGGTCACCACCACCGGAGGTTTCTGGGCCCACCGCCGGCACATCAACGGGACCGCCACCCTCGACCACTGCCGAGACTGGACGGAACGCGCCGGCTGGACCGGCAACTTCCGTGCCGCCGCCGAGGGCCGTGTGCAACGGGACCGGCGCGGACGGGAGTTCGCCGACTCCGAGATCTACAAGCTCTGCGAAGCCATGGCCTGGCAGGGCGCCACCGGCACGGGTGCGGGCACCGGCACGGGCGCGGCGACGGACACGGACCTCGCCGCACTCGCCGAGACCGTCGCCGCGGCCCAGGAGCCGGACGGCTATCTGAACACCGCCTTCGGCCGTCCCGGACAGCAGCCCCGCTACAGCGATCTCGAATGGGGCCACGAGCTCTACTGCTACGGGCACCTCATCCAGGCGGGGGTCGCCCAGGCCAGGGCGCGGGGCGGGAGCGAGGGCGAGCTGACGAAGGTCGCCCGGCGGGCCGCCGACCACATCTGCGCGACCTTCGGACAAGGCGGCATCGAGCGCGTCTGCGGCCACCCCCAGATCGAGGCGGCCCTGGTGGAACTGGCCAGGCTGACGGGAGAGGAGCGCTACCTCCACCAGGCCGCGCTCTTCGTCGACCGCCGCGGCCACGGCACCCTCGCCGACAGCGAGTTCGGCCGTGCCTACTACCAGGACGACCTGCCCGTACGGGACGCCACGGTGCTGCGCGGCCACGCCGTACGCGCCCTCTACCTCGCGGCCGGGGCCGTCGACGTGGCCGTGGAGACCGGTGACCAGGAACTGCTCGCGGCCGTCGTCCGCCAGTGGGAGGCCGCGGTCGCCCGGCGCACCTACCTGACCGGCGGCATGGGCTCGCACCACCGGGACGAGTCCTTCGGCGACGACTTCGTGCTGCCCCCGGACCGCGCCTACTCGGAGACCTGCGCGGGCGCCGCCTCCGTGCAGCTGAGCTGGCGGCTGCTGCTCGCCACCGGTGAGCCGCGCTTCGCCGACCTCGCCGAACGGACCCTGTTCAACGTCATCGCGACCTCGCCGGCCGACCACGGCCGCGCCTTCTTCTACGTCAACACGCTGCACCGGCGCCACCGAGGCACCGAGTACGCCCCCGACGCGGTGAGCCCGGGCGCCCAGTCCGGCCTGCGCGCGCCCTGGTTCCCGGTGTCCTGCTGCCCCACCAACGTGGCACGGACACTGGCACAGCTGCCCGCGCACCTGGCCACGGCGGACGACCACGGCGTGCAGCTCCACCAGTACGCCGACGCGCGCATCGCCACCTCCCTCACCCTCGGTCACGGCGCCGCGCACGCGGTCGCCCTGCGGGTCCGTACCGACTACCCGGCCGACGGAAACGTGGTCGTGCGTGTCGACCGGTCGCCGGCGGACCGCCCGTGGACCGTGTCGCTCCGCGTCCCCGCATGGACGGCGGGCGCCACGTCGTGGCTGGTCGAACCGGACGGTACCCGCCGTGCCGTCGCCCCGGGCACGGCCAAGGTCAGCCGGGTCTTCCGGCCCGGCGACGAGATACGACTCGAACTGCCCGTACGGCCGCGCTGGGTGCGGGCCGACCCGCGCGTGGACGCGGTACGCGGCACCGTGGCCGTCCAGCGCGGGCCGGTCGTGTACTGCGCCGAGTCCGTGGACCTGTCCGGCGGCCTCGACGTCGACGCGATAGAGGTCGACCCGTCCGCCGAACCACAGGACGGGCCCCACACGGCCGGGAACGCGGCCGGGGGCATGACGGGGAACACCGTCGTGGTCGCCGGACACGTCACCGGACAAACTCCCGGCCGGGTCTCCGGACAGACCCCCGGAGAGGCCCCCGGCCAGGTCTCCGGGCCAGCCCCCGGTCAGGCCTCCGCGTACGACGCGGTACACGACGAGCCCTGGCCGTACCGGCCGCTCGACACTCCCGCGGCCCCACCGGCCGCCGACCCGGCGGAGATCGTCCTGGTCCCCTACCACTCCTGGGCGAACCGGGGCCCCTCGACCATGCGGGTGTGGCTGCCCGCCGCGCGACCGGACCGCCCTGCTCCACCCGACAGCACCGGGTGACGGCCGCGGTCCCGGCCGCGACCACCGCCTACGACCCCAGCACCGGCCTGCCCCTCACCCAGACCACCAGCGCCGGCACGATCACCAGTCGGGGGAGGTGCCGACGAGCCTGTGTGTTCCTCCTTCGGGCACGGGTGCGCCACCGATTGTCACCAAGCCCGACTATCTGCCGCTGGATCAACTGCCGTGGCCGGACGTGGAGCGGCTGTTTCTGCGTCCGGCCGAGCGGGACGGCCGGGCCGAGTACGCCGAGTTGTATGGAACGGCATGGCAGGGCCAGGAAGGCATCGACCTGTTCGTCCGTAGCACCCGCGCTCCGGCAACGTCCGCCGGCACCGATCCCGGCCGCCGCTACACCACCTTGCAGTCAAGCGTGTGGCGTCGCTGACACCGGCGGACATCATCAAAGCGGTCGACAAGTTCCTGGCCGGTTCCTGGGCCAGCCGCTCGGAAGTCTTCACCTACGCCACCACCCATGCCCTGCGTCCCATCACGCTCGTTGAGGAACTGGAGCGTCAGGCGGACCGACTGGAGAAGGCGGGGATCCGGCTCGAGAGCTGGGGACACGAGTCGGTGAGCGAGCGGCTGCGGCAATTGCTCGAGATCGTCGCTGCTCATCCCGGCTGCCGGGAGGGCAGGCGCACGAAGCGCGTCAAGCCCGCTGCCGCAAGGTAAGCAGGAACCTCCGGCTTCAGCCGGGAGAGCACTTCAGGTTAGCGATCGCGCAGACAGGTCTCACTGCTTGCCCTGCAGTCACCCGCTTCGCACCCGTCGGCGGGCACTAGCTACGAGTTCGGACCGGCAGCGGCCCGGGCCGCACGTTCGCGAGCGTGGAGGCAGAGCGCACCAGACGCCCACGGCTACGGCTTGATGTCACCTACGCCGGGACGGTCGGCATATCGCACACTGTTCGACAAGCGCAGATCTGTCATGTCCACACCTCGATGAGGAAGAATGTCCGATGGAAGAAGGATGTAGGTTCACGCGACGCGCGGCGCTGGCTGCGGCGGCCGGAGGGGTCGTAGGGCTTGGTTCTGGGGCGTTCGCTGGCACCGCACAGGCGGCGACGGGATCGGCAGCGCGGAGGGCCGCTGCCCCGCCGACCGGGACGGTGCGAGTGTTCTGGCTCAGGCCCTCGGACGTGGCGAACGACTCGCGGTACCCCAACGGCATCACCGGCGTCATGCTGGAGTCACAGCGTTTTTACCGCCAGGAGCTCGGCGTGACGTTCAAACTGAACAATCCGGTGGTGGAGGTGGTCCAGGGCAACCATGGGCGGGCATGGTACGAGAACACGCCGAACGGCAGCGAAGAGTACTGGTGGGTGGTCTTCAACATGCAGCAGGAGCTGAAGGCCAGGTTCGGTCTTGGAGATCCGGACTCGCGCTGGCTGTGCGTCGGCGAGGTCAGCGCAGAGAAGACGAACGTCTCCGGCGGCGGTGGAGGTGGCGGCTGGGTGCTCCTCAGCGGCCACGACGCCGACGGTGCCGCCGGGATCAATGGCCCGATGAACCGTTGGTACGGCGGCATGGTGCACGAGTTGGGCCACGCCTTCGGTCTGCCCGATTCCACTCACACCGACGGCACGCCGATGTCCGCCTCGTTCTACGACTACCCGAACTGCCACTTCAACCAGCAGCAGAAGGACAGGATACGGAACGGCCCCTACCGCAGCTTCCTGTCCTGAGCTCAGGGCTCCGTCGCTCTCTCGGTTGGCCCGCTTAGCTGGTACTGGCCTGAGGCCTCAGCTCGGAAGTGATGGTGGTTCGTGGTGGATCGGCAGGTGCGCACACAGGCACGGCTTTCGGTGATCATGGAATGTCGAGTTCACTGATTACCACAACGGAAGACCATGCCTGCCGCGTCACCATCGCTTATACCCGCCGGGGTGGGCCAACTCGCCGGTTTGGATCCGGCCCGCCCCGATGAACTGCCCGGCCTGCTAGACCGGCTGCGCTGCCTGTCCGATGCGCGCCGCCTGAGGGGCCGGCGCCACCGGCTGTCGCACGTCCTGGCCCTGGCAGCCTGCGGGGTCCTGGCCGGGGCGAAGTCCCTCACCGCCATCGCCGAGGGGGCCACCGAAGCACCTGACCAGCTCCTTCTCCGCTGCAGGGCCGCGCCGCGCGATCCGAACCGGCTCTACCGGGCTCCCAGCGAGGCGACCGTGCGCCGACTACTGTAGCGCGTCGCCAGCGACGCTCTCGGGTGCGGTGATCGGCAGCTGGCTCACCGCCCGGGCGAACGCCTGCCGCACCGTCGACGAGGGCAGACACCGACAAGGCGCGTCAACGCGGCTCCGATCGGGTCGGCGTCGGGATCAGCACCTGCTACGGCGGCCTCGTCCAGCGCGTGGAACCGTCTGACCGCGTCTTCGCTGTCCGTCCATACGGTGACGGGACGCTTGAGGTTGTGGGCGATCACGAGCAGCACGGCGTACCACTCGGCAAAGTTGGCGGTCCGGAGCAAGCCGGGCAAGCGAACTCGTACACGTTCACATGATCTCACCGGGCCGGCCGGGGTCCACGCTCCTCCCGTACGGCCCTGTGCCGAGGGCGGTACGGGAGGGAACCGGGTTCGCGGGTGGACCTCGGGTCGGCCGACACCCTCTCAGTAGCCGTAGCGGCTCTTCACATGGCGCCAGAAGTCGCGGAACATCCACTTGTCGAACTCCGTGATCTGCGCGGCGCTGCCCGCCTTCATGAGGAAGCAGCACTGGCCGGTCGGGGTCCAGTCGTAGAAGTCGTCGAGGCCGAAGGTGTGGCCCACTTCATGCAGGTAGATGTGGATGTTCTCCTGGCCCAGCGCGCCGGTGAAGTACTCTTGGCCGACCCGCTGGCCCCAGTCGCCGCCGGCGCCGCCCTGGAAGCCTTTGGTCAGCCACAGGGACTGGTCGTAGTGGCGGGCCGCGCCACCCGGGCACCGGGAGTAATTGCCGTCCTGGTGGA
>NZ_BMVY01000044.1 GCF_014650955.1 Streptomyces tauricus | reverse complement strand
AGCGGCCATCACCCTCGCCTCACTCCTGATGTGGGCGTGACATTTGACGACAGGCCCTAGGGGGCAGGGCTGCGGCCGAGTGCTTTGGCTGCGGGCCGGTGGAGGCTGAGCGCGCAGTTCCTCGCGGCCCTGTGCTTTTCAGCCCGTCCGGCGTTTGAGGACGAGCGCGTAGCGCGATCAGGGGGCGAGGGGGCGCAGCCCCCATGACAGGGACGGGAACAGGAACGCCCCCGCGGGTCACGGCGAGGCCGGCGCGGAGCTCTCCGTGTCGGACGGCGCCCCGTCGGCGTCGTCCCCCGACGTGGCCAGCCACGCGCCACCCCCTATCGCCGCGGCAAGCGCGACCCCCGCCACCCCCAACGTGATCCGCCGCCGCCGAGCGGAGGCGCGATGCCGCGCGGACCCCGGCCGAGGCGCCCCCACCGCCCGAGGAGCCCGCGCCGTACCGAGCGCACCCCCCGCCAGCTCGTCCGGCCCCGGCACCCGCATGGAGGTGTGCGTGTCCCGGTTCGAGTCCGGCTTGGCCCCAGGCACCAGCGGCACGGCCCCCCGCCGCACCCGCTCCCGCGGAGCCTCCGGCTCGACCGCGGGCGCCGCGTCCTCGTAGGACCCCTCGGTCTCCCCGTCGGGCTCGTCGACGTCCAGCGGCGGCATCCCCGCGAGCAGGGGCAGCTGCTCCCGCAGCCGCTCCCCCAGCTCGGACGCCCGCAGCCGGGACGCCGGCGCCTTCGCCAGGCACTGCACGAGCAGCTGCCACAGCTCCTCGGGGATCCCGGGCAGCGGGACGACGGTCTCGGTGACGTGCCGCCGCAGCACCGCCCCCGGATGCCCGCCGCCGAAGGGCGTGAACCCGGCGAGCAGCTCGTACAGCACGGTCGCCAGCGCGTAGATGTCGACGGCCGCCCGCGGCGGCAACCCCTCGATGATCTCGGGCGCCAGATAGTCCGGCGTACCGATGATCTTCGTCGCGCGGGTCCGCCGCGGTGAGTCGATGAGTTTGGCGACGCCGAAGTCCGTGAGGAGCGCGGGGTGCGAACCGCCGGGCCCGAGCGGCCCCTGCATGTCGAGCAGCACGTTCTCGGGCTTCACGTCCCGGTGCACGACCCCCGCCGCGTGCGCCGCGGCGAGCCCGTCGGCGACGTCGGCGACGATCGCGACGGCCGCCTCGGGCGCGAGGCGCCGCTCGCGGTCGAGCCGGGTCCGCAGGTCCGTGCCGCGGACGAGGTCCATGACCAGGGCGAGGTCGGTGCCGTCGACGACGAGGTCGCGCACGGAGACGACGTGCGGATGGTCGAGGCCCAGCAGGGCCGTCCTCTCCTGCACGAACCGCCCCACCAGCTCCTGGTCGGACGCCAGGTCCTCGCGCAGCAGCTTGATGGCGACGGGCCCCTCGGGCCCCTCACCCAGCCACACCGTGCCGGCGCTGCCCCGTCCCAGGATCTGGTGCGCGGTGTACCGGCTGCCGATCTTCCGTACCAAGACTGCTCCTACGGGCGCGTGTTGGCGACAAAACTACGCGCCCGGAGCACCAACCTTCACTTCCGCGACGGAAATCACCCCCCAGGTGTCGACAAATCCCCAGAACCGCAGCGCGATTCCGGGGATTCGAGGGGGGAGCAACCTCGTGGAACGCCTACTGTCCGGATCCTCCGCCGAGGTCCTCGACCCAGCCGGAGACGGTGCCGAACCAGTCCGACAGCTGCTCCCAGTACCCCTTCGACGTGCCGATCCAGCCCTGGAGCGGGCTGAACTCCCAGATCGCCCAGCCGGCCACGACCAGGATGACGATCGTGAACAGGCATCCCTTGAGGCAGCCGAGTCCGGGGATCTTCATCGGGTTGGCGCTGCGCTGCCGGGGCTCGCGCGGCGGACGCGGCGCGGGCTGCTGGGGCTGCTGCGGCGGTGCGTACCGCTGGGGCTGGGCCTGCTGCTGAGGGGCGTACCCCTGCGGCTGCTGGCCCTGCTGCGGATAGCCGTACCCCTGCTGGTTCTGCGGGGGCCGCTGCTGCGAGCGCTGCTGGCGCTGTCCGCGCGGCTGCGGCTGCTGGGACGGCGGCTGCTGCGGCTGCTGCTGGGGCGGCCGGGCGACCTGCCGCTGCGGGCGGCGCCGCAGCGGGTCCTCGTTCGGGTCGAGGTACGACTGGACCTGCGTCGCCTCGTTGCGGTCGCGGGCCGCGCGCAGCTGGTTCTGCCAGGGGTGCGGGTCCTCGGGGCCCGCCCCGGGCTGGTTCGGCGGCACCGGCGGCATGACGGCCGTCGGGTCGGCCGCGCCGCGGTGCGGCAGTACGGCGGTGGGGTCGGCCGCGCCCGCGCCGGCGTGCGGCAGGACGCTGGTCGCGCCGTTCGGGTCGTACGAGCCGGCGTTCTGCGGGAGCACCTGGGTGGGGTCGGCGGCTCCGAAGTCGCCCGGCACGGCGGCGGGCGCCGGGTCCGGGGCGAGGAGTACGCCCACGGCCTCGGCGGCGGCGATCTGCGCGGAGTTCGCGTGCACCCCGATGCCCTCGGCGACCGTACGCAGGCCGCGGGCGAGGTTCTCGGCGCTGGGCCGTTCGTCGGGGTTCTTGCGCAGGCAGCGCTCTATGACGGTCCACAGCGGGTCGGGGACCGTGGAGGGCCTGCGGGGCTCCGCGCTCAGGTGCTGGTGGAGGACTTCGAGAGCCGATCCGCCACCGAACGGCGGCCGGCCGGTGACCAGCTCGTACAGCAGGATCCCGGCGCCGTAGATGTCGACCGCGGAGGTCTGCGGGCGGCCCTCGGCGGACTCGGGCGCCACGTACGCGGGCGTGCCGACGAACTCATGGGTGCGGGTCAGTCCCGGGGAGTCGGCGAGGCGGGCGATGCCGAAGTCCGTCAGCATCGGGTGCATCTGGCCGCCCTGCTGCTGGAGCAGCACGTTCGCCGGCTTCAGGTCGCGGTGCACGACACCGTCGGCATGGCTGGCGGCGAGCGCGTCGGCGACCTGGGCGGTGAGGAGGGCCGCGGCGACCGGCGAGAACGGGCCGTTCTCGCGCAGATAGCGGTGCAGGTCGGGACCGTCGATCAGGTCCATGACCAGCGCCAGCAGATCGCCCTCGACCACGAGGTCCCGTACCCGCACGATGTTCGGGTGGGTCAGGCGGAGCAGGACGGAGCGCTCCCGGAGGAACCGCATCACGATGTCCGGATCGCCGGCGAGCTCCTCCTTGAGGACCTTGATCGCCACGGTCTCGCCGGGCTGACCGGCCACGGCCGCCTCGGCGCCCGCGGTCTCGCGCTGGCTGGCCCGCCAGACGGTGCCCGTGGCGCCGCGTCCGAGCGGCTCCTCCAGGAGGTACTTGCTGCCTACCGGCCGCACGTCATGCGCTCCCTGCTGCTTGCTTGGCTGGTCCGTCCACCGTGCTACGGGTGGTTCCGACCCACTGTAATGCCGCCGAACACGGCACCGGGTTGTCGTCGCACTGCGGTTTTCTCAGTCCGGCCCACCCATGCATTACGTGGGGCTTTCCCGTATGTGTTCGATGAAAAGACGCTCGCTTCGGGTGCTTTGGTTGCCGGATCTTGACGTGACCGATCCCAACCGGGCATTGGTCAGGCACTTTTGCGGGCAGAGCCGACCAATCAAGATCACTTGCTTGCGGAGTGCGGGCGTGTTGTCAGTATCAAGTGCGAGGATGCTTTCCGTACTGGCCGACGTGCCCGTGCGCGGTGGGGGAATCCGCGGTGGGGACCGCGGGAGCGCCCCGTCGCGGGCGCCCGCGACAGAAGGGACCGCTGACGGCGATGCAGATCCGGCTGACCGTCGTAGACCCGCTGGGGACGCGCCCCGACGGACGCCCCGCGTCCTGCGACGTGCTGGTCACGGCACCCGCCGGGACCGCGCTCGCGGCGGTGGCCTCCGGCCTCGCCTCGGCGGTCGGGGGCGAGGGCCCCGGGGTGCTGTACGCGGAGGCGGAGCGGCTCGACGCGCAGCGCTGCACGCTGGGTGAGCCTCCCCTGATGGACGGCGCCGTGCTGTCCCTGGGGTCCCCCGCGCAGCCCGGCCCCGACGTCGATCCCGCGGCGGCACAGCTGCGCGTGGTCGCCGGGCCCGACGCCGGGGGCGTCCATCTGCTGCACGGCGGCCGGATCGACATCGGCCGTTCCGCCGACGCCGACGTACCGCTGGACGACCCGGACGTCTCCCGTCTGCACTGCGCCGTGACGGTCGCGGTGGACGGCCATGTCTCGGTGGCGGACCTGGGCTCCACGAACGGCACGGTCCTGGACGGCAGGCGCGTGGGCGAGCGCCCGGTGCGGTTCGCGCCGGGAGCGCTGCTGCGGGTGGGTGAGTCGGCCCTGCTGCTGGCCGCGGCGGGCGAACCGGCCGACATCCTGGAGACCGCGCCGGACGGCGAGGGGCATGTACGGGTGGTACCGGCGACGTCCGGGGTCCCCGGACGGGGCCGAGCGTCGGGCACTGCCGGAGGGTCTGGGGGCTCGGGGGCTTCTGGGAGTTCCGGGGGTCCCGAATATTCGGCGAGTTCAGGACGTTCCGGGGCGGGACAAGGACAGAGGCAGGGGCAGGGGCAGGGGCACGTACAGGGCGAGGGGACGGGCGCCAGCGCGGGGTCGGGCGCGGGTCAGGTAGAGGACCAGGGCCGGGGTCAGCGACTGGAGCATGGGCGGAATCCGGCCGTTTCCGGTGGGGCGGCGGAGGCCGGATCCGGAGCCTCCTCCCGGTCCGCGTCCCGGTCCGCCCCGGCTGCCGGAAGCGCGCGGGTGCCTCGTGCGCGCGGCGAGGACTCTCCCGCCGGCTCCAGGGGCGGGGAGGGCTCCGGGGACGGCCGGAGCACCGGGGGTTCCCGTTCCGGTATCGCGCCGCCGACCGCCGAGACCCATCACGGTTACGGCACGGCCGGGTGGGGCGCCGCCGGGGGTGGAGCCCCGGGCAGCCAGGAGCATCTGCCGGCGGGACCGCATGTGGTGCCGGGCCAGGGCGGGGCGCCCCGGATCGAGCACAGGGACGCGGGGGACCGGGTCGAGTACGGCGAGTACCGGGACGCCGGGGAGCCGTACGAGGAGGACCAGGGCCTCGACGTCCAGGGACCGGGCGAGGGCAAGCGCAAGGGCACACCCCTCCGGGGGACACCCGTGCCGCGGGCCACGCGCAAGCGCGGTCTCTCCGCGTGGGCCCGCCGGCTGGCGGGGTCCCGGAGCGAGGACCAGTACGGCGACGGCGCGGAGTACGACCCGTACGACTCGTACGAGGCGCCCTTCGCCGAGCCCGTCGCCCTGGGCGTGCCCGGGCCCGACCGGTGGCCCGACCCGGCCGCGCTGCTGCTGGCGGCGCTCGGACCGGGGCCGCGGCTGTGGGAGCGCGAACCGGGCCACCGGGAAACCCTCACGGTCCGGCTGGGTACGGCGGACCGGAGCACACCCGACGGCTCCGGGCTGCTGTCCGCGGTCCCGGTGACCGCCGGACTGCGGGAGGTCGGGGCGCTGGGCCTGGCCGGACCGCGCGAACGTCTCTCGGGGCTCGCGCGCGCGGTGGTGGCCCAGCTCGCCGCGCTGCACTCCCCCGACTCGCTGGAGATCACCCTCCTCAGCACGGACCGCTCGCGTTCCCTGGAGGAGCGCGTCGCCGAGTGGTCGTGGCTGGGCTGGCTGCCCCATCTGCGTCCCACCCACGGCCAGGACTGCCGCCTCCTGCTCGCCTACGACCGCGAACAGGCGACGGCGCGCACGGAGGAACTGGTCCGGCGCCTGGAGGACCACCTCACGGAGACGGGGCGGGCCGCCGAGCGGGGTCACGGGCCCCGCCTCGGCTCGGGCTCGGGCTCGGCGGACGACAGCGGGGCCTTCGCGCCGCGCCCGAGGAACGCGGCGGACGGCGGGCCCGTATCCGCCCAGGACGCCTCCGGGGCGCACGGCCGCGGCGCCTCCGCGCCCGCCTCCGGGAGCCATCCCCTGTCCCGGGACCCGAACGTCACCCATCTGGGACTCCCCCGCAGCGGCACGCAGGCCGGTGAGGCGCGGGGCAGGGCAGGGCGGCCTTCCTGGGCCCGGTCGGACGACGCCGCTGAGACCGGGTGGTCCGGTCCCCACACCGTCGTCGTGGTGGACGGGGACCCCGGGTCGGCCGGTGTGCGGGAAGCCGTGTCGCGGCTCGCCGTCGAGGGACCCCAGGTCGGCATCCATGTCATCTGTCTCGCCGAGACACCGGCCGCGTCGCCCTCCTCGCCCGTGACGGACACGTACGAGGCGGCCTGCGCGGTGTCGCCGGCGTTCCGCGAGTGCGGGGCTGTCGCGCTGCTCAGCGGTGACGTGGCGACGGCTCTGCGGCTGCTGCGCGTGGCACCCGCGACACAGCCCCACGGCTCGTCGGCTTCTGCGGGTACTTCTTCGAGCTCTTCCTCGGGCGGACCCGTCGGGCATGGCACGGTCGCCGCGGTGGACGCCGTGTCCATGGCGTGGGCCGAGCGCTTCGCACGGGCCCTGGCGCCGCTGCGCGCGGAGGGCGGGGCCGGTGAGCGGCACACCCGTGTGTCCGCGCCCCTGCCGCAAGCCGCGCGGCTGCTGGACGAGTTGGGTCTGGCGCGGGCGACCCCGGCGTCCCTGATGGCGCGTTGGGCGGACGCGGCCGACGACCCGGAGGCCGTCGGCGGCCGGGCCACGGCCGTGCTCGGCGCCGGGCCGCGCGGCCCCGTCGGCGTGGATCTCGCGGGCGAGGGCCCGCACCTGCTGATCGAGGGCCCTCCGGGCAGCGGGCGCACCGAGCTGCTGCGTTCCGTCGCCGCGTCGCTCGCCGCCGCGGAGCGGCCCGACCGGCTCGGGATCGTGCTGGTCGACGGGCGGGACGGTACGGGTACCGGTGGGTCGGCGGCGCGCGGGGACGGGCTGCAGGTCTGTACGGACCTGCCCCATGTCACGACGCATCTGGGCGCCCACGATCCCGTACGTATGCGGGAGTTCGCGCAGTCCCTGTCCGCCGAGCTGAAGCGGCGGGCCGAACTGCTCGGGCGGCTCGACTTCACCGAGTGGCACGCGGGGCGGGAGGGGCCGCGCCGGGTCGTCGCCCAGCGGTCGGCGGGGTCGGGGGCGGGCTCGGGCTCGGCGGCGGGTTCCTCGTCCGGGTCGTCCGGGGTGTCCGGGTCGTCCGGTGCATCCGGTGCGGCCGGGGCCGGGGACATCGACACGATGTCCAGTTCGACGCTGCGGCTGCGTCCCGCCGCGGCTCGGCCCCGTCCGGACGCCGGGCCTCCGCTGCCCCGGCTCGTCGTGGTCGTCGACGACCTGGACGCGCTGCTGTCCCCCGCGCTGGGGTCCCCCGGGCGCCCGGCCGCCGGGTCCGTCGTACGGGCCCTGGAAGGGGTCGCCCGGGACGGTGAGCGGCTCGGGGTGCATCTGGTGGCGGCCACCGGTGGCGGGGTCCGTACGGAGGAGACGGAGCTGGCGCGGCGGGCCGGGCTCCGGGTGGTGCTCGAAGCGCCGGGAGTCGGGGCGGAGGAGCCGTCGCCGGGGCGGGGCAGGCTGAGTGCGCCTGGGCCTGGGGGGCGGTCCGTGCCGTTCCAGGGTGGGCGGGTCACGGGGCGCATTCCCCGTACGGCGACGTTGCGGCCGACGGTTGTGCCGTTGGAGTGGGCTCGGATGGGGGATCCGCCTGCGCGGCGGCCCGTGCGTGAGCTCGGCAACGGGCCGACGGACCTGGCCCTGCTGGCCAGCGCCCTGGACCGAGCGGCCCGCTCGGTCTCGGCCGCGGAGGTCCCCTCGCTCCTCTGACCACGACCTTCCTCGCCCCCGCCGCCCCTACCCATCCCGTAACCACCCGGGGGCTCCGCCCCCAGACCCCCCACCGGCCTCGTCCTCAAACGCCGGACAGGCTAAAACCCCCAGGGGCGCGGGGAACTGCGCAACCAGCACTCCACCGACCCACACCCGACAACGCAGCCCCACCCCCCAGGGGCGCGGGGAACTGCGCGACCAGCACTCCATCGGGCCGCGCCCGGCGACGTACCCCCGGGGGTCCGGGGCGGAGCCCCGTGGTGGGGGGTCGCCCCGGACAGAACTCCCCACGTCACGACGCGGTTACGATCACGCCCTTGACAGCGCAGGCGCCCTTGCCGACGCCGAGCGGACGGGCGTAGACCAAGAGCGCACGGGACAGCGCCAGCCCCTGCCGTCAACCCCCGCCCGTCGCCCGGCCCGCCCCTCACTCCGGGCGTACGACGGGGAGCTGACGACAGGACCTCGGACGTTCGACGGAGAACGGGGCACACCATGCGCAGCAGCACTCTTCGTATCAGCAGGTCGCACAGGAGGAGCGGAGCCGCGAGGGCCGCGGCCGCCGTCGTCGCGGGGGCGATGGCGCTCACGCTCACGGCATGCGGCGGTGACGACGACAAGAAGGACGACGGCGGCGAGAGCGGGAGCAAAGACGCCGCCAGCGTCCAACTCCCCAAGCTGGACGGCCAGAAGCTCGAGGTCGCGGCCGTGTGGACCGGGCCCGAGCAGGACAACTTCACCGCGGTCCTGGACGAGTTCGAGAAGCGGACGGGCGCGGAGGTCGCCTACGTGCCGACCGGCAACAACACCTCCACGTTCCTCGGCACGAAGATCGAGGGCGGCAAGCCGCCGAACGTGGCGTTCCTCCCGCAGGTCGGTGTGCTGCACCAGTTCGCCCAGAAGGGCTGGGTCAAGCCGATGGGCACCGAGGCGCAGGCGCAGCTCGACAAGAACTTCTCGAAGGGCTGGCAGGACCTGGGCGCGTACGAGGGCAAGCAGTACGGCGTCTACGCGAAGGCCGCCAACAAGTCGCTGGTCTGGTACAACACGGCGGCGTTCGAGGCGGCGGGTATCACCGCGGAGCCCAAGACCTGGGACGAGTTCGTGCAGACCGCGCAGACCCTGTCGGACGCGGGTTCGCCCGCGGTCTCCATCGGCGGGCAGGACGGCTGGACGCTCACGGACTGGTTCGAGAACGTCTATCTGTCGCAGGCGGGCCCGGAGAAGTACGACCAGCTGGCCAAGCACGAGATCAAGTGGACGGATCCGTCCGTGAAGGAGGCCCTGACCACGCTGGCGCAGCTGTGGGGCAAGAACGACCTGATCGCGGGCGGCAGCGCCGGCGCGCTGCGCACCGAGTTCCCGAAGTCGGTGACGAACACCTTCTCCGGTGACACCCCGGCGGGCATGGTCTTCGAGGGCGACTTCGTCGCGGCGAACATCAACGCCGACACGAAGGCCGAGATCGGCACGGACGCGAAGGTGTTCCCCTTCCCGGCGGTCGGCGACGAGTCGCCGGTGGTCAGCGCCGGTGACGTGGCGGTGGCGTTGAAGGACGACAAGGGCTCGCAGGCCCTGCTGACCTTCCTGGCGTCGACGGACGCGGCCGAGATCTGGGCGGCACAGGGCGGCTTCATCTCCCCCAACAAGGAGATGGACCAGGAGAAGTACAAGGACGACGTGGCCCGGGACATCTCCAAGGCGCTGCTCGCGGCGGGCGACGACTTCCGCTTCGACATGTCCGACCAGGCCCCGGCCGCCTTCGGCGGTACCGAGGGCACGGGTGAGTGGAAGGCGCTGCAGGACTTCCTGAAGACCCCTTCGGACGTGGAGGGCGCGCAGCAAGCGCTGGAGACGTCCGCCGCCAAGGCGTACAAGGGCTGACGGCCGCCGATGTCGTCGCAGGTGGCGACGGCGGGGGGCCCGGCGAACCCGGTGCCCCCCGTCGGCAAACGCAAGAGTGTGATCGGTACGCGGTGGTGGGTGGCGGGGCTTTTCCTGCTGCCGGCGATCGTGCTGCTCGGCGCGCTCGTGGTCTACCCCATCGGGTACTCGATCTGGCGCTCTCTGTTCGACGCCGACGGTTCCGGCTTCGTGGGTCTCGGGAACTACGGGGACCTGTTCAGCGACGACGCGACCTTCACCGCGGTGAAGAACACCGCGATCTGGGTCGCGGTCGCCCCGGCGCTGGTCACCGGGCTCGGTCTGATCTTCGCCGTGCTGACCGAACGGGTGCGCTGGTCCACGGCGTTCAAGCTGGTCATCTTCATGCCGATGGCGATCTCCATGCTCGCCGCGGGCATCATCTTCCGGCTCGTGTACGAGGCGGACCCCGACCAGGGCGTGGCGAACGCCGTGCTGGTGGGCGTGCACGACACGTTCGCCGAGTCGTCGGTGTATCCGAAGGCGCGCCCGTCCGGCGAGAGCGACCTCAAGGCGTCCGGTGGGGGTGCGTTCACCTCGACGGCCACGGTGGGCGCGGGTTCTCCGGCGCTGATCCCGCTGGTCGGTATCGCCCCGAACAAGGTGCCCGGCGACCCCGGGGACGCCAAGGCCGCCGAGGCCTCGGGCGACGGCGTGTCCGGCACGGTCTGGCTGGACTTCAAGCTGGGCGGCGGCGGTGAGAAGGGCGCCATCGACGCGGGCGAGAAGGCACTGCCCGGCATCAAGGTGGAGGCGGTCAAGGACGGCAAGGTGGTGGCCTCCGCGAAGGCCGGCGACGACGGTACGTTCACGCTGCCGGCGTCCGCCGAGGGCGCGCAGCTGCGGCTGCCGTCGTCGAACTTCGCCGAGCCCTACAACGGCGTCGACTGGCTGGGCCCGAGCCTGGTGACCCCGGCCATCATCGGCTCGTACGCCTGGATGTGGGCGGGTTTCGCGATGGTGCTCATCGCGGCGGGCCTCGCGGGCGTGGACCGCAACCTCCTGGAGGCGGCCCGGGTCGACGGGGCCAACGAGTGGCAGGTGTTCCGCCGGGTCACGGTGCCGCTGCTCGCGCCGGTCCTCGTCGTCGTCCTCATCACCCTGATGATCAACGTGATGAAGATCTTCGACCTGGTCTTCATCATCGCTCCGCAGCCCAGCAAGGACGAGGCGAACGTGCTGGCCCTGCAACTGGTCAACGCCTCCTTCGGCGGCGGCAACAACCAGGGGCTCGGCAGTGCGATCGGCATCGTCCTGCTGCTACTGGTGATGCCGGTGATGATCGTCAACATCCGCCGACTGCGGAAGGAGCGTCGACGGTGACCACATCCGCCGTACCTGTGAAGGGCCCCGGGGAGTCCGGGGAACCGCCCGTGGCCGCGAACTCCTCCGGTCCGCCGCAGCGCTCGCTCGGCTCCCGGATCGCGAGCGTCGCGGGAGGCGGCGCGATGCGGGTCTTCCTGATCCTGGTCGCGCTGCTCTGGGTGACGCCGACGATCGGGCTGCTCGCCTCGTCGTTCCGGGACCCGACGGACATCGCCGCCTCCGGCTGGTGGGACGTCTTCAGCAAGCCGTCCCAGCTGACCACCGAGAGCTATTCGACGCTGCTCGGCAAGGAGGAGATCACCGACTCCCTGCTCAACACCGTGTACATCACGGTGCCGGCCACCGTCCTGGTCGTCGTGATCGGCGCGATGGCCGGGTACGCCTTCGCCTGGATGGACTTCAAGGGCCGCGACTGGTGGTTCGTGGCCGTGGTGGCGCTGCTGGTGGTGCCCATCCAGATCGCCCTGATCCCGCTGGCCGACCTCTTCGGCGACCTGGGGATCTTCGGCAGCGTCATCGGCGTGGTCCTCTTCCACGTGGGCTTCGGCCTGCCGTTCGCGATCTTCCTGCTGCGCAACTTCTTCGCGGAGATCCCCCGTGAACTCCTGGAGGCGGCACGGCTCGACGGGGCGGGCGAGGTCCGGCTGTTCGCGACGGTCATCATGCCGCTGGGCGCGCCCGCGATCGCCTCGCTCGGCATCTTCCAGTTCCTGTGGGTGTGGAACGACATGCTGGTGGCGCTGATCTTCTCGGACTCCGGTTCCCGGCCGCTGACGGTCGCGCTGACCGAGCAGACCCGGCAGTTCTCCGGCAACATCGAGACGCTCGCGCCGGGCGCGTTCATCTCGATGGTGATCCCGCTGGCCGTGTTCTTCGCGTTCCAGCGGCAGTTCGTGTCCGGCGTGATGGCGGGCGCGGTGAAGTAGCCGTCACAGCAAGCGAGTTGAGGGGCGGGCCGGTGTCGGTCCGCCCCTTTCGCGTCGCCCGGGGGTCCCCCACATGCCGCATTCGGCGTAACCCCGTACCCCCTTTGGCCGTTGCGGGGCAATATGGCCGCGCCGACCCATGGATGTACCTTGCCCCGGTTCAGTGTCATTGTCCCCGCGTACCAGGTCCAGGCGTATCTGCACGAGTGCATGGCGTCGGTCCTGGAACAGTCGTTCAGCGACCTGGAGTTGATCGTCGTCGACGACTGCTCGCCGGATGCCTGCGGTGCGATCGCCGACGAGTTCGCGGCCCGTGATCCACGGGTCAGGGCCGTCCACCTGAAGGAGAACGTGGGCCTCGGCCGGGCCCGCAACGCGGGTATGCGGGCCGCGACCGGCGACTACCTGATCTTCCTGGACGGCGACGACAGCCTCACCCCGCACGCGCTGCGGGACATCGCCGACCGCATCAAGGAGACCGGCGACCCGGACGTCCTGGTCTACGACTACGCGCGCACCTTCTGGTCGGGCGAGACGGTCCGCAACGTCCGGGCCGGGCAGCTCCACGAGGAGGGTCCGGCGCCGTTCCGCCTGGACGACCGGCCGGGGCTGCTGGACGTCCTCATGGTCGTGTGGAACAAGGCGTACCGCCGGGAGTTCGTCGAGCGGGAGGAGTTCGCGTTCCCGCCCGGGTACTACGAGGACACGCCCTGGACGTACCCGGTCCTGATGGCCGCCGAGACCATCGCGACGCTCGACCGGGTCTGTGTGCACTACCGGCAGCGGCGGCAGGGGAACATCCTCGGCACGACCAGCGGCAAGCACTTCGACATCTTCGACCAGTACGACCGGGTCTTCGCCCATCTCGACGCGCACCCCGAGCTGGCGCGCTGGCGGCCGGTCCTGTTCCAGCGCATGGTCGACCATCTTTCGGCCGTGTTCCTCAAGCGCGACCGGCTGCCGCGGGGCTCCCGCGCCGCGTTCCTGCGCAAGGCCCGTGCCCACTACGCCCGTTACCGCGTCCTCGATGCCGGTGTCCCGTCCCGCAACCGGCTGCGGCACGCCCTCGTGCGCTTCGGCAGCCATCGCACCTACCGCGCCCTGTGGACGGCGACGCGGCTGAAGCGACGGGCCGCGCGGCTCGCCGGGGCGCTGGCCCGCCGGGTCCGGACGGCCGGGCTGCGGCTGCACTACGGCGTCCAGCGGCTGCTGCCCGTGCGGGCCGACCGCGCCGTGTTCGCGGGCCACGCAGGACGCGGTCACGGCTGCAACCCGGGTGCGCTGGAGGCCGCGTTCCGCACGCACGCCCCGGGGATGCGCACCGCGTGGGTCGCGGCTCCCGGCTTCCACCACACGGTCCCGACGGGCACGCGCAGGCTGACGCCGGGTTCCGCCGCGTACTGGACGGCCCTGGCCCGGTCCAAGTACGTCGTCGGCAACACCGGTTTCGACCGCCGCCTCGTCAAGCGGCGCGGCCAGATCCTGGTCCAGACGCAGGCGGGCACGCCCCTCAAGCACATGGGCCTGGACCTCCAGGACCGCCCGGCGGCGGCGCGGGACACCGACTTCGCCGAGGTGCTGCGCGACGCCGACCGCTGGGACTACTGCCTGTCCGGCAACCGGCACTCCACCCTCGTCTGGGAGCGCGTCTTCCCGGCCGCGTACACGATGCTGGAGTACGGCCAGCCCCGTAACGACGTCTTCCAGAAGGCCACTTCGGCGGAGGTGGCCCGGCTGCGCGAGTCGCTCGGCATCCCCGAGGGCACGGTGGCGGTCCTGTACGCGCCGACGCACCGCGACTACCGCCGCACCCAGCGCACCGCGCTCGACCTGGAGCGCGTGCTGCGCCGGCTCGGCCCGCGCTTCGTCCTGCTGACCCGCGCCCACCCCTCGTACGGGGCCCCGCTGGCCCGCAGCGGCGGCCGGCTGATCGACGTGAGTGACCATCCGAGCGTCGAGTCGCTCTGCCTCGCCTCGGACGCGCTGGTCACGGACTACTCGTCGCTGATGTTCGACTACGCGGGCCTCGACCGCCCGATCGTGCTCCTGTCGGACGACCACGAGGCGTACGAGGCCGCCCGCGGGACCTACTTCGACCTGCGGGCCTTCCCACCCGGGGCGATCGCCCGCACCGAGGACGAGCTGATCGACATCTTCGCCACCGGCCACTGGCGCGGTTCGCGCTCCGCGCAGCTGCGGGCCGCCTTCCGGGAGCGTTTCTGCCCGTACGACGACGGGCGGGCCGCCGAGCGCGTCGTACGCCGGGTGGTGCTGGGCGAGAGCGCCGGGCTGCCCGCGGTGGTGCCGCCGGACGAGCGCCGGCCGGTACCGTCGGCGGCGTCCCGGAACCCCGTCACCTCGCTCGCCCCGGTCCCGGCACCCGGCGCCCCAATCCCCTTCGCCGACACACCCTGATCCCGCGACCGGCTTCCGGGCGGCGTGGACAGCCACCCGGAAGCCCCCCGGAAGCCGGTCGGGATCAGGGTGCGAACCGGTCGTGCACCGGCCGGAACGGACTCAGCAGTGGTTCGTGGACGTCTGGTACCAGCCGCCCCACGTGTTGGTCGCGTAGTCGTCGTAGTTGCAGTAGTAGTTCCCGGACTCCGTCACGACCTTGACGGACTTGCCCGCGGAGCTCTCGAAGGCCGCGACGACATTGGCGGCTCTGCCGTCACCGGGCATCTCCTTCCAGCTGCCCGCACCCGACCAGGTGTGCCAGATGGTGCCGGAGGGGGCCACCCCGAAACACTCGTCCGGTCCGTAGACCCAGTCGACGAAGTACGCGCCGCCCGAGTTGAAGTTCCCGGTGTAGCCGAAGCACGTGGCCGACCCCGTCTGCCCCGTCTGCCCCGCGGAAGCGGGCGAGGCGGAAACCGCCATGACGCCGATCGCCGACAGGGACACCGCGGCAGTAGCCATCGCCGTACGGAAACGAGAATTCACTGCATCTCCTTTGCTCGGGCCTCGATTACTGGCTCGCTCGGAATCACACGCTAAGGAGACACCGATGCCTCATACAAGATCGGTTTCAGTACCGCGGTCCGGGCGGTCCGAATAAACGCACACACGCGGGGCGATCAACGGAATTCACTCCCCGGCCACCCGCCCGCCGCACCCTCGACGCGCAATACGGACCAATGGCGCGGAACCCGTATCACCGCATGTGAAGCGCCCACTCAAGTCGCAGCGCACCGCACCTCGAAAAGCACACAAAAAGGATGTCCAATCCGACCGAAAAGGCGTACTGGATAAAATCCGCGTGTTCTGCAGCATTCCACTGGGAGGGCCGAGGGGAACGAACGGAATTCCACACCCTCATTCACGGGACTCCCGCGGAGCGCATCCGACGAGGGGCAGGAAGTCATCGAACCGTTCTCCCGCGCATCCCCCGAATGCAGCATCCGGCGTAACCGCGTCACCCCTTTGGCCGTTTCCCGGCAGTACACCCGAGCCGACCCATGGATGTCTCCTTGCCCCGCTTCAGCATCATCGTCACCGTCCACGACGTCGCGGGGCGGCTCCCCACGACCCTCGACCCGGTGCTCGCCCAGTCCTTCGCCGACTTCGAGCTGATCGCGGCCTGCGCGGCCCCGGACTCGCCCGCGGGCGCGCTCGTCGCCGAGTACGCCGAGCGGGACCCCAGAGTCGTACGGGTCACCGGTGCCCGCGAGGCCGGACTGCGGGCGGCCACCGGGACGTACGTGCTGTTCCTGGACGCGGGTGACGTGCTGACGCCGGGAGCGCTGGCCGGGATCGACGCGCGGCTGCGGGCGTTTGGCGGGGCCGGGTCCGGGAGCGAGGACGAGGTCGAAATCGACATCCTGCGCCTGGGCCATGAGCGTGTGCCGTGGTGGGAGGGCGAGCCGGTCCCGGAACTGTTCGAGGACAGGGACCCCACCGACGTACGGCTCCCCGTGTGGGCCACCGTCTACCGCCGTGCCTTCCTCCGCGATCACGGGCTCGCCTTCCCCGAGGGCCGGTGCGCGGACCTCGGCTGGGCCGGTCTGGTGGCGCTGGCCGACGGGGAGACCGCCGTACTGGACACGGTGTGCGTACGGCGTCCCGAGCGCAGGCAGATCGGCGGCGGGCCGACGGCGGGCACGCGGACCGGCCTCCCCGGCACCGGACTCCGCCCCCAGGCCGACGCCGGACCCCTCGGCGCCGGACCCCTCGGCGCCGGGTCCCTCGGCGCCGGACTCCTCGACCAGGTCGAGCTGGTGCTGGACCGGGCCGCGGGCCAAGAGCTCCCCGAGGACCGGGCGCGCGCCCTCTTCACGCAGCTCTTCGCCGAGGTCCTCGACCTGGCGGCCACCGCCCCCCGCGACAGGGCCTTCTTCCGTCGCGCGGGCAGGCTCTACCGCCGCTTCCGCCCGGCGGGCCACCGCGCCACCACCGTGCGGGCCCGGCTGCTCCGGCGGGGCGCGTACACGGCGTTCCGGGCGCTGCCGGCGCTCGGTCGGCAGGCGGCGCGGGCGAGGGCGTACGCGGGCCGCTCGGCGCTGCGCAGGCGCCGTGCCCTCCTCTACGCGTGGTACCTGCGCAGGCCGCTGGACGAGAACCTCGCCGTGTTCGCCGCCTACTGGGGACGCGGTTACGCCTGCAACCCGGCGGCGATCCACCGCAAGGCACGTGAACTCGCCCCGCACATCCGGTCGGTGTTCCTGGTGAAGGAGAAGGAACTGCCGCACATGCCCGGGGACGTGGAGAGCGTGGTGATCGGCAGCAGGCGGTACTGGGAGGTGATGGCGCGGGCGAAGTACACCTTCAACAACGTCAACTTCGAGCACTCCGTGGTCAAGCGCCCCGGCTCCGTGCACGTCCAGACGCACCACGGGACCCCGCTGAAGCGGATGGGCGTCGACCAGATCGAGTACCGGGCCGTCGCGGCGGCCACCGGGAGCTTCGGCAAGCTGATGCGGCGCGTGGACCGCTGGGACTTCTCCCTGTCCTCCAACGCCCACTCCACGGAGGTCTGGTCGGGCGCCTACCCGAGCGCCTTCACACACCTGGAGTACGGCTATCCGCGCAACGACCGCTTCTACACGGCCGCGCCCGGCGAGGTCGCCGCGATCCGCGAGCGGCTCGGTATCCCCGAGGACAAGGTGGCACTGCTGTACGCGCCGACCTACCGGGACTATCCGCGTGACGTGTCGGCGCAGTTCGACCTGGCGCGGTTCTGCGCGGAGCTGGGGGACGAGTTCGTGGTGCTGCTGCGGGCGCACTACTTCCTCGACGGCGACGCCGGACTGCGGCGGGCGGTGGCGGACGGCCGGCTGATCGACGTGACGTCCCTGCGCGACACAGAGGACGTCTGTCTGGCCTCGGACGCGCTGATCACGGACTACTCGTCGATCATGTTCGACTACGCCAACCTCGACCGCCCGATCGTCACGTACGCCGACGACTGGGGCGTCTACCGCGACACCCGGGGCGTCTACTTCGACCTGCTCGCCGAACCGCCGGGCCATGTCGCCCGTACGCAGGACGAGTTGATCCGCGTCCTCACGTCGGGCGAGTGGGCGGACGGGCGGTCCGCCGCACTGCGGTCCGCCTTCCGTGCGCGGTTCTGCGAGTTCGACGACGGACAGGCCGCCGAACGGGTCGTACGGCGGGTGCTGCTCGGCCAGCCCGAGGAGGAGCTGCCGGCGCCGATCCCCCTGCGGGAGCGCCTGCCCGCCCCGGCCGCCGCCGTGGCACGCCCCCGCACCCCGGCGCACTGATGCCCTCACGTGCTCCCGCGAGCTCACGTGCTCCCGCGACCCAGCAAGTTCCCGGACCTGGAAGTGCCATGCCCCGCTTCAGCATCGTCGTGCCCGTCCACAACGTGCAGGGTTACCTGCGCACCTGTCTGGAGTCGGTCCTCGACCAGTCGTACGGCGACTTCGAGGTGATCGTCGTCGACGACCGCTCCCCGGACGGGAGTCCGGCGATCATCGACGAGTTCGCGGCCCGCGACGAGCGGGTGGTGGCGGTGCATCTGCCGGTCAACGGCGGTATCGGCCCGGCCCGCAACCACGGCGCGCGGCTGGCGCGGGGCGAGTACCTGCTCTTCCTGGACAGCGACGACAGCTACACACCGGGCACGCTGCGGGCGATCGCCGAGCGCATCGACGCCACCGACCGCCCCGACATCGTGCTGTTCGACTACGCGCGCACCCACTGGTACGGCGCGGTGAAGCGCAACCGGGACGCGGAGGTGTTCGGCGCGCCCGGCCCGGAGGTCTTCACCGTCGCCGAACGCCCCGAACTGCTCGACCTGTTCACGGTCGTGTGGAACAAGGCGTACCGCCTCGACTTCTTCCGCGAGGGCGGCTTCACCTTCCCCACCGGCTTCTACGAGGACGCGGTGATCGTCTATCAGACGCTGTGGACGGCCCGCACGATCACCCTCGTCGACCGGATCTGCGTGGCCTACCGCCAGCGCCGCCAGGGCAACGCGATGCGCACGCCGAGCCGGGAGCACTTCGAGGTGTTCGCCCAGTACGAGCGGCTGTTCCGGTTCATCGGGGAGCGGCCGGAGCTGGAGCGGTGGCGCGGCTTCCTCTACGACCACATGGCGGACCACTACCTGTTCATCCTGCGCCAGGCCGACCGGGTACCGCCGTCGTCGCGTCCCGAGTTCCACCGGCGGGCGGCCCGGGACCTGCGCGCGTACCGGCCGGCCGGGCACCGGCCCGGCGCGCACATCCCGCGGACGTCGTTCACGCTGCTGGCCCGGGCCCCGTACACCCTCTACGCCCTGCATCGCATCGCCGCCGTGAAGCGTGCCGGGCTGCGCAGGCGGCGGCTGGTGTGGCGGCGCCGGCTGCGCAGGGTGCTGCTCGCGCTGCACCGGCGGCTGGTCCTGCGGCGCGCGCTCGACCCGAACCTCGCGGTGTACTCGGCCTTCTCGCACCGGGGTGTCCTCGGCGACCCGGCCGCGATCCACCACAAGGCCCGCGAACTCGCCCCGCACATCCGGTCGGTGTGGGTGGTCGGCAAGGACCATGTGGCCACGCTGCCGGCGGGCGTCGAGCACGTCCTGCCGGGCAGCCGGGCCTACCGCCGGGTCACGGCCCGCGCCACCTACCTGATCAACAACGTCAACTGGGCGAACGACCTCGTCAAGCGCAAGGGCGCCGTCCACATCCACACCCACCAGGGCACCCCGGTGAAGTCGATGGGCGCGGACCTGCTCAAGTACCCCGGCGCGAGGCGCGGCTTCAGCGTCCCGAAGATGCTGCTGCGGGCCGACCGCTGGGACTACAGCCTGGTCGCGAACCCGCACTCCGAGCTGGTCTGGGACCGCGCCTACCCCTGCGGCTTCACGTCCCTGCGCTCGGGCAGCCCGCGCAACGACTGCCTGATCCACCCGGAGGAGGGCCGCCGGGAGTCCGTACGGCAGCGCCTGGGCGTCGGGGACGACAGCACCCTGATCCTGTACGCGCCGACCAACCGGGACCACCGGCAGGGCGGTTACGCGCCCACCTGCGACCTGGAACGCCTGGTCGCGGGGCTGCCCGGCGACCACGTCCTCGCGGTCCGCCTGCATCCCTCCCTCACCCAGCACCACGAACGCGGCCTCGGCCTGCGGGACCTGGCCGCGCGCGGCCTCCTCCTGGACGTCACCGACGAACCGCGGGTCGAGGACCTGCTGCTCGCCTCCGACGCGCTGATCACCGACTACTCGTCCCTGATGTTCGACTACGCGCTCCTGGACCGGCCGATCGTCCTGCACACCTACGACCTGGACACGTATCTCGCCGCGCGGGGCACGTACTTCGACGTCACCGAGCGCCCACCGGGCCATGTCACCCGCGACGAGGACGAGCTGGCCCGCCTCTTCGCGTCGGGCGCCTGGCGGGACGAGGAGTCGACGCGGCTGCGGACCGCCTTCCGGTCCCGGTTCCGCGGGTACGACGACGGCCGGGCCGCGGAACGCGTCGTACGGACGCTGATGCTCGGCGAGGACCTGGCGGTACCCATGGTTCCCGCGCCCGCGTCCGCGTCCGGTGCCCCGAGCG
Source organism: Streptomyces tauricus (assembly GCF_014650955.1). Classification (GTDB taxonomy): domain Bacteria; phylum Actinomycetota; class Actinomycetes; order Streptomycetales; family Streptomycetaceae; genus Streptomyces; species Streptomyces tauricus. Next base: position 44,061 of record NZ_BMVY01000044.1, on the reverse strand, counting down.
ACGCCCTGACCCGCTCATGAGTGCTCGCCCCGCCGCGTGGGTGCTGTTCCTCGCCGCCCTGTTCGGCTGCCTCCAGCTCGCCAACGTCACCGGCCGGGACACCCCCGACAGCCGCAACTACCTGTCGTACGCGCTCAGTCTGGGCGGCGCCGACAAGACGGAGGCGGCGGGGCGCAGCATCGCGTACGTGTGCGCGAGCCGGGGCGAGACGGCCTCCCGCAACCACAGCGTGGACGTCCGCCGCTTCCGTGCCCCCGACCCGGGGCCGGGGGTGCGGGCGGAGTGCGACCGCTACTACGACGGGAGCGTCGGCAAGCGGCTCGACGCGGGGCAGACGTCCGGCTGGACGGCACCGTTCATGAGCGAGCGGTTCATGCGGATCTTCGAGGTGCGGCCCGGTTATCCGCTGCTGCTCCTGCCGTTCGTGACGGTGTTCGGCGTGACGTGGGGGCTGTGGGCGGCGGGGGTGTGCGTCGCGGCGGCCGGGGGCGTGCTGGTGTTCCTGATCCTGCGGACGCTGGACGTACCGGTGGGCGCCGCGCTGACGGGGCAGGCGCTGTACTACGTGCTGCCGACGGGCGCGACCGCGATGCGGCCCATGACCGAGGGCACCATGATGGCCCTCACCCTGGCCGCGCTGTGGGGGTGCGCGCTGGTGCTGCGCGGGCGGCGGGCCGCTCCCCCGGTCGCACTGTCGCTGGCCCTGCTCTTCACCGTGAAGCACTCGCAGGCGCTGTTCCTCGCGGTGTGTCTCGCCGGGGCGTGCTGCGTGATCGGCGTCCACCGGAGGAGGTCGGGGCGGCCGGTCGGGGACGCCGTGAAGACGCTGCTGAAGGTGGCGGTGGGGGCGGCGGCGGGAACGGTCCTGCTCGCCAGGCTGCTCCACTACCCCTCGGAGTCGGACAGCCTCCAGGACCTGCTCACCGACCACTTCCTGCGGCCCGACCGCGAGCGGCCCTGGCGGGAGTTCCTCCGCCTGTCGGTCAACTTCTGGACGGAGTGGCTGCGCCGGCAACTCGTCGAACCGCTGTTCCTGGCGCTGGTCGGGGTGGGGGCGTGGGGGGCGCTCCGGGCGCGGCCCGCGTTCGGGGTGGTGCTGCTCGGTGCCGCGGGGACCGGGGTGCTGAGTATCGCGGCGCACCCCGACATCGCCATCGGGCGGCTGATGGTGATGGTGTGGCTGGTGCCGGTGCTGGGGGTGCCGTTGCTGTTCGCGGAGGAGGGGTTCCGCCCCCGCCGCCCCTTCCCGCCCCGACCCCGGGGTCTCCGCCCCCGAACCCCCGCATCGCGCTGAGCGCGCTCGTCCTCAAGCGCCGGACGGGCTGGTTCTCAGCCCGTCCGGCGTTTGAGGACAACGGGGGCGAGGGGGCGCAGCCCCCATGCAGTGACGGGAAGGGTAGGGGCGGCGGGGGCGAGAAAACCTACTCGACGACGAGCTCGACCGGCACGTTCCCCCGCGTCGCGTTCGAGTACGGGCACACCTGGTGAGCCTGCTCGACAAGCTTCCGCCCGGTCTCCGCGTCCACGGACTCAGGCAGCTCCACCCGAAGGGTGACCTTCAGGGCAAACCCTTCCCCCTGCTTGCCGATCCCCACCTCAGCGGTCACAGCGGCATCACTGACGTCGACCTTCGCCGCCCGCCCCACCAACGCGAGCGCACTCGCGAAACAGGCCGAGTACCCGGCGGCGAACAGCTGCTCCGGGTTCGTGCCCTGCCCGTTGCCACCCATCTCCGTCGGAATCCCGAGCTGCAGATCGAGCTGCCCGTCGGAGCTGTAGGCGCGGCCGTCACGGCCGTGGGTGGCGGTGGCTACGGCGGTGTAGATCGCGTCCATGGAAACCATCCCTCTCAAAGGTCCAACTCAAAGGTCCACATCGTGTCGGCGGCCTTCGTGGTCCCGGCCGCTGACGGATACAAGTAGAGCACACAATTAAATTGCGCACAACTAAATGACGCGCCGAGGTATCCTGGAGACATGACCACGACGCCCGTACGCGACGACGACTTCCTCCGCCTGGACCAGCAGATCTGCTTCTCCCTGAACGCGGCCTCGCGCGCCTTCAACGGTCTGTACCGCGTCGTCCTGAAGGAACTGGGCCTCACCTACCCCCAGTACCTGGTCATGCTGGTCCTGTGGGAGCACGGCGACCTGCCCGTGAAGAAGGTCGGCGAGCACCTGCGACTCGACTCCGGGACGCTGTCGCCCCTGCTGAAGCGACTGGAGACGGCCGGTCTCGTACGCCGTGAGCGCAGCGCCCTGGACGAGCGGTCCGTGGTGGTCGGGCTCACCGGCGAGGGCACGGCCCTGCGCGAGCGGGCGCTGCGCGTACCGCGCCGGATCGCCGCCGCGACGGGCTTCGAACTGGCCGAGATCGACGACCTGCGGACCCGGCTCGACCGGCTCACGGGCGCGCTGGACGCGGCGGCACTGGAGGAGCCCCCCGGCCCCGGCCCCGGCAGCGAGTGACCGGGCGGCACGTTCGCCTACCCCCAACCGACCGCACCCCCGCCGCTCCCGCTCCGGCTTCGGCTTCGGCTTCCGCCGACGTCTTGCGCACATAGAGCCGTATGACCGACCCCTTGCGCACGAACTCCGCCCGGGGCACGAACTGCTCCCGCACGAGGGCGAGTTTGACCTGTTCGGCGGGGGCCGGCGGATACCAGCCGGGCCGCAGCGCGTACGGCTCGGCGACCACCCAGACGCGGTCGAGCCCGGCGAGCCGGCGCCGCAGTTCGCCGGGACCGGTCTCGCGTCCGTAGAGGGTTCCGGAGACGGGCCCGGGCTCGCGCAGCGCGATGTCCGCCGCGCCACGGAAGCCCTTCGGGTACGCCACCGCCGCGCGCCTGGCCAGCGCCGGGAGGAAGAGCACGGGGTCGCCGTGGTCCATCCGCCGGGCCGCCGCGGCCGAGACGGCGGCGAGGTTGTCGGGCCGCCGCTCGGGATCCCGGTCCGCGCGCAGGACGGGAAGCTGCGCGACGAAGACGAGAGCGACGCCGACCACTCCGAGACACGGGACGGCGTACGCGTCGACGTGCCGCGTCCGGCGGCCCCACAGGCGGGCCGCCGCCCCCGCCAGCCGGTCCGCGCCCGCCGCCGCCAGCAGGGGCGCCCCCGCGAGCGCGTACAGCACATAGCGGTCGTCGAAGAGCGGCCAGTGGCGCGAGACCGCGAGGAGGGTCGCGGGCGGCACGAGCAGCAGCGGGAGGGCGACCGCGGGGAGGGAGAGCTCGCCCCGGCGCGCGAGCGGGGCGCACAGGGCGAGAACGATCAGCAGCAGATACGGGCCGAGGACCGGCAGGGTCGGACCCGCGAACCCCCGCAGCAGCCCTTCGACCGCGCCACCGCCGGGAGGTTCGAGCCACGCCACCTGACCCGCCTGGCCACTGGAGACCAGACCGAGCGGAACGACCACGAGCATCACGCCCCCGGCGGCCCGCCCCCACCCCCACCACACCCGCCGGGGCACCCGCGCAAGCACCAACGCGCAGCCATGCGCGAGCAACACGAACACGGCCATCTCATGCAACAACACGGTGCAACCGACAACACCCCCATAAACCCCCCACCCGGTCGCTTCGAGGGGCGCGGGGAACTGGGTACTCACCCCCACCGGGGCGCCCTCAGGGGCGCGGGGGACTGCGCACCCAGCCCTCATCGACCCGCACCCGACACTCACCCCCCGACCGGGAGACCACCCCCCAACGGCCCGCACGAACAGAAGCGTGCCCCCCGCACCCCCCGCGGCGACCAGCGCGTAAGACCGCCCCTCCTGCGCGAAGTGCCCCACCATCGGCGTCACCGCGTACAGCAGCCCCGCCCACAGCCCGACGCGCGGACGCGCGAGCCGTACCCCGAGGGCCGCGACGAGACTCGCCGTCACGGCGGCCGCGCAGAGTGAGGGCAGGCGCAGCGCGACCTCGCCGGAGTGGACGGCGAGGACGGGGTGCATGAGGAGGTAGTAGAGCCCGTGCACCGCGTCCACGGAGTGCAGCAGATGCCAGATCTGCGGCAGCGAACGCCGTGCCACCTGGAAGGTGACCGCCTCGTCGCGCCACATCCCGCCCCGGTCGATCCCCCACAGACCGACCGCGAACATGACGACCCCGGGCACGCCCACAGCGACGGCACCGGCACCGGCACCGGTGAAGGCGAAGGCGCCCCTCGAACACTTGACGGTCATGTGCCGAATCTTGTGCTACTAGCTGACCTTTGTCGGTGATTGACTCGTCATCAGACGGTATAAGCCACCTTGCGGCTTACGATCCCCCGGATGATTCTCCGGAAGAAGCTCCTGATGCTCGCCGCGACCTGGTCGGCCACCCGCGCCCTGATGCTCTGGCTGCTCTTCCAGGACGGCCGCACCCCCCTCGGCGTCGGCGGCGTCGCACGCGAGGTGCACGAGCTGTACGCCCGCTGGTACGGCGTCCTCACCACCGGCACGTTCCCCTCGGGCGACCGCCTGTGGCAGTACCCACCGGGCGCGGGCCCCGTCCTGCTGTCCCCCGGACTGCTGCCGGGGCTGACGTACTTCCAGGCGTTCGTGACCCTCACGCTGGCCACCGACCTCCTGGTCACCGTCGTCCTCACGCGCGCGGGCACCCGTCCGGGCCGCACCCGTCCCGGCCGCAGCCTGCGCGGCGCCGCGCTCTGGACGGCCGCCCTGCCCCTCCTCCTGCACATCCCCCTCGCCCGCTACGACGTGCAGGTCACCGCCTTCGCCGTCATCTCCCTGTTGACGTTGTCGCGCTCCACGCGTGCGTGCGGCGCGTTCGCCGCACTGGGCGCCCTGGTGAAGGTCTGGCCCGCGCTGACGCTGATCGGCACGCCCCGGGGCCGTACGACGAGGGAGGCGTGGACCTCGGCGGCGGTCACCGCGGGCGTGCTGCTGCTGACGCTCGCCGCCCTCTTCCGCGACCCGTTCGGCTTCCTGCACCAGCAGAGCGGCCGGGGCGTGCAGATCGAGTCGCTCGGCGGCACGGCCCTGTCCTTCGCGCACCACGCGGGCTGGCCGGGGCGCGTGGGCTACCGGTACGGCGCGATGGAGTTCACCGGCCCGTACGTCACCTCGATCGCCGCGGTGTCGCTGGCGCTCACCGTCACGGCCTTCGGCGCCCTGCTGCTGTGGCGGCTGCGCGCGCGGCACTGGACGCCGGCGACCCCGTACGACGCCGCGCTGAGCGCCGTCCTCCTGTTCACGGTGACGAGCCGGGTCATCAGTCCCCAGTACCTGGTGTGGCTGATCGGGCTGGCCGCCGTGTGTCTGACCTCGCGGCACACCACGCAGCGCCCGGTCGCGACGCTGGTCGTGACGGCCGCCGCGGTCAGCGCCCTGGCGTACCCCGTCCTGTACGACGACGTCGTGGCCTGCACCTGGACGGGCACCCTGCTGATGTTCGTCCGCAACGGCCTCCTGGTGACGGCCGCCGGGCTCTCCTTCCACCGCCTGTGGACGGCGGCGCGCCCGCCGGCCGGGCCCCGGCCCACCGGGACACTCCCCGCACCCGATCGACACCGCCCCCACGAGACAGCGGACGCCCCTTAAGGGAAAATTGCCCGCATTAACTACTATTGCGTCTCGTGGAAGCCGTACGAGCCATGCACCCCATGCACGCCATGCACCCCATGCCGTCCATTCAGGCCGGAGCACCTCACGCCTCCCTCGCGCACCGGGCGCAGGTGTGCGTCGTCGTCATCGGGTACGAGGACGCCGCCCATGTGGGGGACGCGGTGCGCTCGGCCCTGGCGCAGGGGCCCGCGGTCCGCGAGGTGATCGCCGTGGACGACTGCTCGACGGACGGCAGTGCCCCCCTCCTGGACCGCCTCGCGCGGGACGAGCCGCGGCTGAGGGTCGTCCACCGCGAGGTCAACAGCGGCGGCTGCGGCAGCCCCCGCAACGACGGGATCGACGCCGCCACGGCTCCGTACGTGATGTTCCTCGACAGCGACGACGTACTGCCGCCCGGCGCGGTGGACGCCCTGCTGACCGCGGCCACCGGGCGCGGCACCGAGGTAGCCGCCGGCCTGTGCGTGCGCCGCGAACTGCCCTCCGGCCGCGAGGTCCGCTGGCAGCCCGAGCTGTACGCGGGAGCCGCCCTCGTGACCCGCCCGTCGCGGCGCGTCCGGCTGGTCCACGACACGCTGTGCGTCAACAAGCTGTACCGCACCGACTTCCTGCGCGAGCACGGCATCCGCTTCCCCGAGGGGCGCTTCCCCTACGAGGACTTCGTCTTCACCGCGCGCGTGCTGGCCGCCCGTCCGCGGATCGCGCTGATCCCGGACACGGTGTACGTCTGGCACGTGCGCCGCAGCGCCGAACGCCTGTCGATCTCGCTGGACAGGTCGGGCGTCGACAACTGGCGGGCCAGGATCACCGCCCACGCCCTGGCGTACGACATCCTCCTCGCGGCCGGTGAGAAGCGGCTGGCCCGGGCGTCCCGCGCGCGGTTCCTCGACCACGCGCTGCGGATGTACGTGCGCGAGCTGGATCTGCGCGGGCCCGGGTACCGGCGTGAGTGGTGGGCCCTCACGCGCGCGTACCTCGCGACGTTCGACGCGGGCGACTTCGCGCTGGCCCCGGCGCCCGGCCGGGTGATCGCCCAGGTGGTGCTGGCCTCCGAGAAGCCGCGCGACCTGACCCGTGTCAAGGAGGTCGCGGCGCGTCCGGCCCGGCTGCGGCCGCCGTACGCGCGGGCCCCGGACGGTACGCCCGTCTGGTCGGCCGACCTGCCCCACGTCACCCTGGAACACCTCCTGCACCGGCCCGTACGCCTCCTCCCTGTGGCCGTCGACGCGGAACTGCGGCCACGCGCGCGTGGCACCCGGCTGCGGCTGCGCCTGCACGAGCTGTACGGACGGATGGCGGACGCGGCGCCGGCGACCGTGGACGCCGAGTTCGTGCACCGGCGGGACGGGCGCACGGGCCTCACGCTCACCGCGACGTTCCGACCGGACGACCCCGACCCCGACCTCACCCGCAACGGTTCCGGCGTCGACTCCTGGACGGCCGAGGCGCCGGCCGACCTCGCGGCGCTCGGCTCCGGCACCTGGGACCTGCGGCTGTGCCTGCGCTTCCACGACGGCACGACCCGCGAGACCACCGCGCACGCGAGCACCGGCCCCGGTCTGCTGCGCCGGACGGTCGTACCGAGCGCCCGGCGCGGGGTGCTGCTCGTCCAGCCGTACGCGACCCACGCGGGCTCGCTCGCCGTGCGGATCGCGCCGGGTCTGCGGGGTACGGCGGCCGTGCTGGGCCGCAGACTGAAGCGTTTGCTTCACTGATCCGTATCCGCACCATGAGAGACGCTCCATGAGTGACGCAGCATGAGAGACGCAGCATGAGTGACGCACGAGGACACACGAGGGGACGGCCGTAGATGAGCTGGCTGATCACCGGCGGCGCCGGTTACATCGGGGCGCACGTCGTCCGCGCGATGACCGAGGCGGGCGAACGGACCGTGGTGTACGACGACTTGTCCACCGGGATCTCCGAACGCGTCCCGGACGGGGTCCCGCTGGTCGTCGGCTCGACCCTGGACGGGGAGCGGGTCGCGCGGGCGCTGAAGGACCACGCGATCACCGGTGTCGTGCACCTGGCGGCGAAGAAGCAGGTGGGCGAGTCGGTGGAGCTGCCGCTGCACTACTACCGCGAGAACGTCGAGGGGCTGCGCGTGCTGCTGCAGGCGGTCACGGCCGCCGCGGTGCCGTCCTTCGTGTTCTCGTCCTCGGCGGCGGTCTACGGTATTCCCGACGTCGACCTCGTGACGGAGGAGACGCCCTGCGCGCCGATCAACCCGTACGGGGAGACCAAGCTCGCCGGGGAGTGGCTGGTGCGTGCCACGGGCCGCGCGCACGGTCTGTCGACGGCCTGTCTGCGCTACTTCAACGTGGCGGGGGCGGCGACACCGGAACTGGCCGACGTGGGCGTCTTCAACATCGTCCCGATGGTCTTCGAGAAGCTGACGGCGGGCGAGCCGCCGAGGATCTTCGGCGACGACTACGCGACCCCGGACGGCACCTGCGTACGCGACTACATCCACGTCGTCGATCTGGCGGAGGCCCATGTGGCGGCGGCCGCACGGCTCGCCGCGGCTCCCGGCACCGATCTGACCCTCGACATCGGCCGCGGCGAGGGGGTCTCGGTCCGCCGGATGATCGACCGCATCAACGAGATCACCGGCCACACGCTCGCACCCACGGCGGCCCCTCGCCGGGCCGGCGACCCGGCGCGGGTCGTCGCCTCCGCCGACCGCATCGCCGCGGAGCTCGGCTGGAAGGCGAAGTACGGCCTCGACGACATGATCACGTCGGCCTGGGAGGGCTGGCTACGACTCCACCCGCAGGCACGCCAGGGCTAGGAACCGCACCGCACCGCAACGCACAGCGGCTCCAAACGCACTCGCCGCGGGCCGGAAGTGGTCCTGGGCCGCGGCGAGGGTGCTCTGACGGGACCCGTCAGAGCTTGTCCATACGGGTGTAGGGGCTGACGATACGGGCCTGGCGGGAGCCGAAGTCGACGAGCATCGCGATGCCCTCCTCGACGCCGACAATCCTGCCCAGGCCGAACTGGTCGTGCGTCACACGGTCACCGAGGGCGAAGTGCTTGGCGACCGGGACAACCGGAGCTTTGAAGGGACTGGTGGACAGGTGGCGCCGGGGCGCGGATGGCTTCGTCATCGTGTTTCCAGTATGCGCCCCCGGAGGGCCTGAGAGTGAGGCGTGGAAGACAACGATCCGGCCGCTACGGGGGTCGGGCGCCCCGCGAGAGGTGCCCGGAGCAGGGCGGCAGTCCCCGCCGAACCGCAGGTGGAGCGGCCCTCTCCGGTCCTCTACAACGCCTTGAGGGCCGCCGCCGTGGCACGGGTCAGACTCTCCAGATATCCCTTCGGCGGCTTTGGGCCGCGGATCACCACCGCACGCCAGTACAGCGGTCCTGACATCAGGTCGAGAGCCAGTTCGCCGTCGACGTCCGCCCGGATCTCACCGCGCGCCCGGGCGGCGTCGACGATGCCGTTCGCGACGCCCGCCTGCCCCTCGCGCAGGGCTTTCTGCAGTGCCTCCGCGATCTCCGGGTTGCGGGCCGCCTCGGCCTGGAGGTCGGGGATGACCTGCGAGGCGACAGGGTGACGCAGCGCGCGTGAGGTGACCTCGTACAGCAGGCGCAGATCGCCCTCCAGGGTGCCCGTGTCGGGCGCGGGCAGCCCCTGCACGGCGATCGCGGAGACCAGGTCGAGCACGAGGTGCAGCTTGGAGCGCCACCGGCGGTAGACGGCGGTCTTGCCGACGCCCGCGCGGCGCGCGATCCCCTCGATGGACATGCGCGCGTATCCGACGGCCGCGAGTTCCCCGAAGACGGCTGCCCTGATCGCCTCCGTGACGTCCTCCCGGAGCACCGCCGCCCCGGCGGGGGCCCTGCGGCGCGGCTGCGGCGGTGGCGTCGGTGACTGCGGCTGTGACATGCGGACCAGCATAGTGGCGTGACGACGAAACGGTTGCGTTCCGACGTCGGATCGGCCTACGCTCACGTGACGACGATACGGTCCCGTCCCGACGTAAAGCCGTCCCCAATCGCAGCTCAACCGCAGGTAAAAGACCCTTCCCGGCACGTCCTTCCTCGCACGTCCCTTCCTCCCTCTCCGCCCCTCCCCCGAGTGAAAGCAGCGGATGTGAGTCAGGTCCTCGACACACCGTCCCCGGCGCCGGCCGTCCCCTACGACGAGCACGCCGATCACGACGACCCCGCGGCACTCGCCGCGCGCTACGGCCTCACCGTCAGCGGCGCACGGCCCACGCTGCCCGCGTACGTGCGCCAGTTGTGGGCGCGCCGGCACTTCATCACCGCGTTCGCCACGGCCAAGCTCACCGCCCAGTACAGCCAGGCGAAGCTCGGCCAGGTCTGGCAGGTGGCCACACCCCTGCTCAACGCGGCGGTCTACTACTTCATCTTCGGCGTCCTGATGGGCACGAGCCGGGGCGTGCCGGACTATGTTCCGTTCCTGGTCACGGGCGTGTTCGTGTGGACGTTCACGCAGAGTTCGATCATGGCGGGCACCCGGGCGATCTCCGGCAGCCTCGGCCTCGTGCGCGCCCTGCACTTCCCTCGCGCGGCGCTCCCGGTGTCGTACGCGCTGCAGCAGCTTCAGCAGTTGCTGTTCTCGATGGCCGCGCTGGTCGTGATCCTGCTCTGCTTCGGTGTGCCCGTCGGCGTGTCCTGGCTGCTGGCCGTGCCGACGCTGGCACTTCAGTTCGTCTTCAACGCGGGCGTGGCGATGATCGTGGCCCGGCTCGGCGCCCGGACCCCGGACATCGCCCAGCTGATGCCGTTCCTGCTGCGGACCTGGATGTACGTCTCCGGTGTCATGTGGAGCATCGACCGGGTGCTCAGCGGCCACCCGGACATGCCCCGGGTGGTGCTGCTCGCCCTGCAGTGCAACCCGGCCGCCGTCTACATCGACCTCATGCGGTTCGCGCTGATCGACTCGTTCCGCGCGGGCCAGCTGCCCCACCACGTGTGGGCACTCGCGGTCGGCTGGGCCCTGCTCGCCGGCGTCGGCGGGTTCATCTACTTCTGGAAGGCTGAGGAGACCTACGGCCGTGGCTGAACAGAGCACAGTTGCCGAACAGAGCGCAGTTGCCGATCAGAGCGCAGTCACCGACGGGGCCGCCCGCCGGATCCCCACCGTCGTCGCCGACCGCGTCGACATCGTCTACCGCGTCAACGGCACGGGGGTGGGGCGGGGCAGCGCCACCGCCGCGCTCAACCGCATCCTGCGCGGGAGGAAGGCCGAGCAGGCGGCGGGCGTGCGCAAGGTCCACGCCGTGCGGTCCGTGTCCTTCACCGCGTACCGGGGTGAGGCGATCGGCCTGATCGGTACGAACGGATCGGGCAAGTCCACGCTCCTCAAGGCCGTCGCCGGCCTGCTGCCCGTGGAGCACGGCCGGATCTACACGGACGGCCAGCCGTCGCTGCTCGGCGTCAACGCCGCGTTGATGAACGACCTCACCGGTGAGCGCAACGTCTACCTCGGCGGGCTCGCGATGGGCATGTCCCGCGAGCAGGTGCGCGAGCGGTACCAGGAGATCGTCGACTTCTCCGGGATCAACGAGAAGGGCGACTTCATCACCCTGCCGATGCGGACGTACTCCTCCGGGATGGCGGCGCGGCTGCGGTTCTCCATCGCCGCCGCGAAGGACCACGACGTGCTGATGATCGACGAGGCCCTCGCGACGGGGGATCGCTCCTTCCAGAAGCGGTCCGAAGCGCGGATCCGGGAGCTGCGGAAGAGCGCGGGCACGGTTTTCCTCGTGAGCCACAACAACAAGTCGATCCGGGACACGTGCGACCGGGTGCTGTGGCTCGAACGGGGGGAACTGCGGCTGGACGGCCCCACGGAGGAAGTACTGAAGGAGTACGAGAAGTTCACGGGGGGTGGGGGGAAGGGGTAGGTCGGTGGGTTCGTCGGCTGGGGGCCGGTGGGGGCCGGCCTCAGCCGGCGAACCGACCGAGGCCTCACCGTTCGAGGCCTCACCGTTCGAGGAACCCGAACAACCCCTCCCACCGGTTCACGATCTCGGTCGTCGTATACCGCTGGATGTTGGCGCGGGCCCGCTCCCCCATACCGTCCCGCAGCTCCTTGTCGGACATCAGAGTGTCCAGGCGCCGAGCGAGTTCACCCGTGTTGCCGAGAGCCGCGAGAAGCCCGTCCTCGCCGTCGCGGACGATCTCGCGCACACCCGGCGCGCAGTCGAACGCCGCACACGGCACCCCCATCGCCATGGCCTCCATCAGCGCGAGCGGAAACCCCTCGCCCCGCGACGACAGGGCGAAGACGGAGCCACCCCGCAGCGCGCCCGGCACATCGCTCGTACGGCCCATCCAGTCCACGGAGCCATCCAGCCCGAGAGCCGTGCACTGCTTCTTGAGGATCTCCTCGTCCTCGCCGGAGCCGTAGATCCGCAGCCGCCAGTCGGGGTGGCGCGGTGCGACCTCCGCCCAGGTGTCGAGGAGCATGTCGATGCCCTTCTGGTCGTGCAGCCGCCCGATGCTGACGACCGCCTTCTCCGTCCGCGCCGACGGCACCTCCGGCATGAACGGCAGCGGATTCGGCAGGTACGAGGCGTTGTTCATGCCCTGCCCGATCCACAGGTCGGCGTCCTCGCGGGTCAGCGCCAGCATGCGGTCGACGTCCCGGTAGTACCGGCGCACCCGGTGGAAGCGCGAGGACGCCTTCGAGTACGCGTACGACTCGTGGCTCATGCCGATCACGGTCAGGCCGTGTGTGTCGGCCTGGGCGACCCACTCCATGGCCCACACCTGTGTGACGATCACGACCGCGCCGGGCCGCGCCGACCGGAAGAGGGCGGTGAGCTTCGTGGCCTCCTCGCGCATGCTCGCCTCGCGTGCCCGGCCGGGTCGCGGCGGCTGTCCGGCGTACAGGGTCGTCGTCGGGTAGGGGATCTCGCCGAGTTCCTGGGGCACCTCGGGCGGGGTGATGCCGACGACGTGGACGCGGTGGCCGCGCCCGGTGAAGAGGCGGGCCATCTGATGCGACCAGGTGGTCACCCCGCCCAGTTCGTCGACGCTGTTGGAGACGAAGAAGACGTCCCGCCGAGGCTCCGCGGCCACGGGACCGTCGGCCCCAGGGCTGTCGGCCAACGGGCTGTCGTGGGCGGTCATGCGCGCCTCCACTGGGAGAAGAACTGGTCGACGATGCTCCGCGCGGCGGTCCCCGTGTCGTACTCGCCGAACTCCGCGACGAAGCCCTCCCGGGCCTCCCGGTACTTGACCACCTGCTCGTCGAGGGAGGCGAGGGCCACGTACAGCTCCTCCTCGGTGCGCACGACCGGGCCCGGCGCCCGTTCGCGGAGGTCGAAGTAGGTGCCGCGGCCCTCGTGGACGTACTCCTCGTAGTCGTAGGCGAAGAAGAACATCGGCCGGCCGAGGAGCGCGTAGTCGAACATCACGGACGAGTAGTCGGTGATCAGGCCGTCGGCGAGCGCGAGCAGCGGCGTCACGTCGTGGTGGGCCGACACGTCGACGACGCGTCCGCGCACGGACGGCGGGAGCACGACGTGGTTGAGGTAGTGCGAGCGCACCAGCAGGACGTACCGGTCGCCGAACTCCTCGGCGAACCGCTCCACGTCGAAGGGCAGCTCGAACCGCCGCTGCTTGCCGCCGTGCTGCCGGAACGTGGGCGCGTACAGCAGGACGGCCCTGTCGTCGGGGATGCCCAGCCCGGCGGCGAGCGGCCCGCGTTCGCGCCGGCCGGTCTCCTCCTCCCGCCTCCTGGCCGCCACGAGCGCGTCGTTGCGGGGGTAGCCCACGCGCAGCAGCGTGCGCTCCTTCAGCCGGAACGCGCGGGCGAGGGTGCGTACGTCGTGCTCGGAGCGGATCAGGAACCGGTCGAAGCGGTCGAGGACGCGCTGCTGCTCCTGCTGCGCGCCCCGGGTCCTGAGCTTCCACTCCGCTTCGTCGAAGCCCATCCGCTTGAGCGCCGACCCGTGCCAGGTCTGGAGGTACGTGGTCCGGGGCCGCTTGGTGAGCTTCAGCGGGTAGCTCTGGTTGTCGACCCAGAACTCGGCCCGCGCCAGCGCCGCCAGATAGGGCAGCGACCAGCGGCGTACGAGCGTGGCGTCGGCCGGGAAGCCCTCCGGGCGGCCCGCGTACGACCACACGGCGTCGAAGTCGAGATCCTGGCGCCGCATCTCCTCGTACAGCGCCTTGGGGCTGTCGCTGTACTGCCGGCCCAGATGGCTCTCGAAGACGACCAGGCCCCTCTTCACCGGGAGCCGGCTGAACACCTCGTGGTAGATACGGATCTTGGTGGGCCCGGAGGTGAACTTCCGCCGCACCCGCTTGGCCTTCCGGTACCCGGCCTTGGCGAGCCGGCCGGGTGCCCCCCGCACTCCTCGCCCGACGAGCGCGTCGACCTTCTCCCGGGTCGGGACGCGGAAGGCGAGATGCCCGCGCGCGGAGACCTCGGGCTCGATGTGGTCGGCGACCAGCCGGGTGAGCCGGGGCCGGACGGGCGACCGCCCGACGGCCAGCCCGGGTTCGGAGGCGGTGAGACGGGTGGTGGTGCGCACGCCGTCGACGTAAAGCCGCAGCCGTACGTCCCACACGGCGTCCACGACACCGAGGGGCCGCAGTCCGCGGGCGAGGTCGACCGACGCCTCCCAGGCGATGGCCTCGCCCTCGTGCCGCAGCGTGCGGACGGGGAAGCGGAAGGTCTGGAAGCGCACACCCTTGCGGCGGGCGCCGAACTCCAGCTCACCGGTCAGCCGCGCGCCGGGCGGGACGACTCCGAGCGGATTGGTGACGCGCCCGGCCAGCCGCACGGTACCGGCCCTCTCGTCGTCCTCGTACCCGGTCAGGACGTTGCGCAGGAACATCTTCTCGACGGGCTTGGTGTGGTAACCGAGCTCGGTGACATCGAGAACACGCCGGGCAAGGGCTCTCTCTTGATCATCTCCGTCGTCCAGGTGCTCGGCGCACCAGTAGACGCGGCCGTCGCGCTCGACGAGGGGGGAGGAGATCTTGTCGCGGTTGGTGAGGGTGTCGACGGCCGGCAGGAGGTTGTCCCAGTCGCTCCTCTGCAGCAGATAGGCGCAGATGGCGTGGATGGGCTCGACCTCGGCGAAGGCCGCCCGGTCGACGGACTCCAGATAGCCGCGCGCGATGGCGGCGAACTCCTCCCGGTAGGAGGCGTCCCGGAACGGCAGGTCGCGCAGATGCAGTACTAGGTCGTGCTTGAGGAACTTGACGTCCTTGAAGAACTTCAGCTCCGGCAGCCCCCGGTCGGCCAGCAGCCGGTCGACGCGCCGGTGGATCTCCATGCGGTGCGCGAAGTTGGCGATCTCGGCGCGGCGGTTGCTGATGGACTTGGCCGCGGCCTTGTCGACGACCCGCCAGTCGTAGACGCGGTTCGGGATGAGGGTGATCCTGCGGGCCGCGGCGTACGCCTGCGCGGAGAAGAGCAGGTCCTCGTAGTGGATCCCGACAGGAAACCGAAGCCCTTCCCTGGCCAGGAACTCCCGGCGATAGCACTTGTTCGTCGACAGAGTGTCGAAGACCAGCAGATCGGGCAGCTCGGAGACGG
This sequence comes from Streptomyces tauricus, assembly GCF_014650955.1. Classification (GTDB taxonomy): domain Bacteria; phylum Actinomycetota; class Actinomycetes; order Streptomycetales; family Streptomycetaceae; genus Streptomyces; species Streptomyces tauricus. The sequence continues at coordinate 28,964 of NZ_BMVY01000044.1, read as the reverse complement.
ACTCCAGGGTGCGGGTGCGGGTGTACAGCCAGGGGTACCACTTGACCTCCTTGCCGCCCCGCGAGTCGACGTGGACGCGTACGCAGAGCCCGGAGACGAGGTCGGCGCCGGTCGTCTCGGCCGCCTCCAGCATGTTCCGGCAGGCGTTGCGTTCCAGCACGTCGTCGCTGTCGAGGAAGAGGACGTAGGTGCCGCGCGCCTCGGCGATACCGCGGTTGCGGGGTGCTCCGCACCCGCCGCTGTTCTCGTCCAGCCGGAAGGCGCGTACGCGTCCGGGGTGGCGGGTGGCCAGGCCCTGGGCGACCTCGTACGAGCGGTCCGTGCTGTGGTCGTCCACGATCACGACCTCGACGCTGCGGTGGGTCTGCTCCAGCACGGAGCGGACGGCGGTGGTCAGCCGGGCTTCGTCGTTGTAGACGATCACAACGACGGACACGTCAGGCACCTGCCACAGACCCTGATCCTCGTTCATCCTATTTACCCTAAGTGCCCCTTAGGTATAGCTGTAGAACAACTAGGCCACTTGGGGGCCATACGGCCATACGACATTTCCCGTCCCGTACTCGAGGGCTCCGCCCCCGAACCCCCGGTCCTCAAACGCCGGACGGGCTGATCTTCAGCCCGTCCGGCGTTTGAGGACGAGCGCGAAGCGCGATCAGCGGGGGCGAGGGGGCGCAGCCCCCATGCGTGTGGATGGGAATGGGTAGGGGCGGCGGGGGCGAAAAAAGGGAAGGGCACCCCCAACCCACAGGGGTGCCCTTCCCACGCGCGGCCGCGGACGCTACGAGTGCGTCCGCAGCATCGTCCGCATGGTCCTCATGGCAACGGACAGATTCGCGAGATCAAACGCCTCAGACCCCTGAATCTCCTCCAGAGTCGTCCGCGCCCGCGCAAGAATCGCCACGTTCTTCTCCTCCCACGCCTTGAACCGCTGCTCAGGCGTGGAGGACCCGTTCCCCACGGCAAGCACATCCGCCGTGAGCGCCGCATGCGCCGCGTACAGGTCCTCACGAATGGACGCCCGAGCCATCGACTGCCACCGGTCGGCCCGAGGCAGCTCGATGATCCGGTCCATCAGCTGGGTGATCCGCAACCGGTCACCGAGGTCGTAGTAGACCTCCGCGACAGCCATCGGATCCTTGCCCATACGGTCACCGACCGCGACGATGTCGAGCGTCGGGAAGGCGGACGAGAACCCGGCCACGTGCTGCGCCAGCTCATCGGGCACCCCGGCCCCGGACAGCTCGTCGTAGATCTGCTGGTACCACTCCAGATCCGCGCCCCGCAGCAGGTTGGGCAGCTCGCTCCAGACCCGCGTGACCCGCTCCTGGAAGAAGCCGATCGTTTCAGCGAGCTGGATCGGCTGCGGCCGGTTGTTGAGCAGCCACCGCGTACCGCGCTCGACGAGCCGGCGCGAGTGCAGCCGGATCCGGGTCTGGACGCCCGCGTCGACCGTGTTGTCGAGCGCCTCGACGCCGTCCCACACGGAGCTGGAGTTGAAGATCGCGCGGGCCGCGGTCTGCGCCCTGACGATCTCCTCCAGGGACGCCCCGGTCTCCTCCCGCAGACGGTGCAGGAAGCTCGTACCACCGGTGTTGACCGTGTCGTTGACGAGGACCGTCGTGACGATCTCGCGCCGCAGCGGGTGGTTGTCGATCTGCTCGGCGAACTGCCGGCCGAGCGCGCTCGGGAAGTACGCGTGCAGCAGGGTGCGCAGGTACTCGTCGTCCGGCAGTGACGTGCGCAGCAGCTCGTCGGACACCGTGATCTTCGTATACGCGAGGAGGACGGCTGTCTCCGGCTGGGTCAGCCCGTGCCCGGCGTTGAGCCGCTCCTTGATCTGCCGCTCGGTGGGCATGAACTCCAGCGCGCGGTTGAGGTGGCCCGCTCGCACCAGGTGCCGCAGGTAGCGGTGCTGGGCGTGGAGCATGCTCGGCGACTGGGCGAGCGCGTTGGCGAGTGCCGTGTTCTGCGCGTAGTTGTTGCGCAGGACCAGCGTGCCGACCTCGTCGGTCATCTCGGCGAGCAGCTTGTTGCGCTGCTTGACGGTCATGTCGCCGTCCGCGACGACCGCGTTGAGCAGGATCTTGATGTTCACCTCGTGGTCGGAGGTGTCCACGCCCGCGCTGTTGTCGATGGCGTCGGTGTTGACCTTGCCGCCGGCCTGCGCGAACTCGATACGGCCGAGCTGTGTGAGGCCGAGGTTGCCGCCCTCGCCGACGACCTTGACCCGCAGGTCGGCGCCGTCCACGCGGATCGAGTCGTTGGCCTTGTCGCCGACGTCCGCGTGCGTCTCGGTGGACGCCTTGACGTACGTACCGATGCCGCCGTTCCACAGCAGGTCGACCGGTGCCGCGAGGATGGCGCGCATCAGGTCGGCGGGGGTCATCTTGCCGATGTTGCCCTCGATGCCGAGAGCTTCCCGGATGTGGCTGTTGAGCTGGATGGCCTTGGCCGTACGGGGGAAGATGCCGCCACCCTGGGACAGCAGTTCCTTGTCGTAGTCGGCCCAGGACGAGCGCGGCAGCTCGAAGAGGCGGCGGCGCTCGGCGTACGAGGTCGCCGCGTCCGGGCGCGGGTCGATGACGATGTGCCGGTGGTCGAAGGCGGCGACCAGGCGGATGTGCTCGGAGAGCAGCATGCCGTTGCCGAAGACGTCACCGCTCATGTCGCCGACGCCGACGACCGTGAAGTCCTCGGTCTGGGTGTTGACGCCTAGCTCCCGGAAGTGCCGCTTCACCGACTCCCAGGCACCGCGGGCCGTGATGCCCATCTTCTTGTGGTCGTATCCGGCGGAGCCGCCGGAGGCGAAGGCGTCCCCGAGCCAGAAGTTGTACGACTCGGCCACGCCGTTGGCGATGTCCGAGAACGTCGCCGTGCCCTTGTCGGCGGCGACCACCAGGTAGGTGTCCTCGCCGTCGTGCCGTACGACGTCGGCGGGCGGTACGACCTCGCCTGCCACCATGTTGTCGGTGATGTCGAGCAGTGCCGAGATGAAGGTCTTGTAGCTGCGGACGCCCTCGGCCATCCAGGCGTCGCGGTCGACGGCCGGGTCGGGCAGCTGCTTGGCGACGAAGCCGCCCTTGGCGCCGACGGGCACGATGACGGTGTTCTTGACCATCTGCGCCTTGACGAGCCCGAGGATCTCGGTGCGGAAGTCCTCACGCCGGTCGGACCAGCGCAGACCACCGCGCGCGACCTTCCCGAACCGCAGGTGCACTCCTTCGACCCGCGGCGAGTACACCCAGATCTCGTACGCCGGCCGCGGCGCGGGCAGGTCCGGGATGGCCTGCGGGTCGAACTTCATGGAGACGTAGTCGTGCGGTGTGCCGCCGCCCGCCTCCTGGAAGAAGTTCGTCCGCAGGGTCGCCTTGATGACGGTGAGGAACGAGCGGAGGATCCGGTCCTCGTCGAGGCTGGCCACCTGGTCGAGAGCGGCGTCCAGCTCCTCCAGGAGGGCGTCGGTCAGCTCCGTGCCCGCCCGCTGCCGGTCCGGCGACATGCGTGCCTCGAAGAGCGAGACGAGCAGCCGGGTGGTGTGGACGTTGCTGCGGAGGGTGTCCTCCATGTAGTCCTGGCTGAACGTCGAACCGGCCTGGCGCAGGTACTTGGCGTACGCGCGCAGCACCATCGCCTGCCGCCAGTTCAGCCCGGCGCTCAGGACGAGGGAGTTGAAGCCGTCGTTCTCGGCGCGCCCGGTCCAGGTCGCCGCGAAGGCCTCCTGGAACCGCTCGCGGGCGTCGTCACCGAGGTGGTCGCCGTTGCCGCCGAGCGACTTGGGCAGCCGCAGACCGAAGTCGTAGATCCACGCGGAGGCGCGGTCCGGGCAGCGCAGCTCGTAGGGCCGCTCGTCGGTGACCTCGACGCCGAGCTGGGTGAGGACCGGCAGGACGGCGGAGAGGGAGACCGACTCGCCGATGCGGTAGATCTTGAAACGGCGCTCTCCGGGGGCGGCGCCGACCGGCTCGTACAGGCTGAGGTCGAAGTCCTTGCCGTCGCCCAGCTCCTCCAGACGGACCAGGTCGGCGACCGCGGTACGCGGGTTGTGGTCGGCCTTGTAGCCCTCGGGGATGACGTTGCCGTAGCGGCGCAGCAGTTCGGCCGCGCGCTCCTCGCCGCACTCGGCGTTCAGCGCCTCGGCGAACCCGTCGGCCCAGGAGCGGGCGGCCTCGACGAGCCGCGCCTCGATGCGGTCCTTGTCGGCGTCGCTGAGCTGCGGCAGCTCGGTGCCCTGCGGGACCCGGACCACGAAGTGCAGCCGGGAGAGGATCGATTCGGTGTTCCAGGCGGTGAAGTCGACACTGATGCCGCCCAGTTCCTCCTTGAGGATGTCGATGATCCGCAGACGCACGCCGGTGGTGTAGCGGTCGCGCGGGAGGTAGACGAGCGCCGAGTAGTAACGCCCGTACTCGTCCTGGCGCAGGTAGAGCCGCAGCCGGCGCCGCTCCTGGAGGTACAGCACGGACGTGACGATCGCCCGCAGCTCGTCGGGCGGGGTCTGGAAGAGCTCGTCGCGCGGGTACGTCTCCAGGATCTGGAGGAGGTCGCGGCCGTCGTGGCTGTTGGGCGAGAAGCCCGCGCCCCGCAGGACCTCGGCGACCTTGCGGCGGATGACGGGCACACGGCGCACGGACTCGGTGTAGGCGGCGGAGGAGAACAGGCCCAGGAAGCGCCGCTCCCCGACCACGTTCCCGTCGGCGTCGAACTTCTTCACGCCGACGTAGTCCAGGTACGACGGCCGGTGCACGGTGGCGCGGCTGTTCGCCTTCGTCAGGACGAGGAGCTTGTGCTCACGGGCCTTCGCGCGGGCGTCGGCGGGCAGCCGCTCGAAGGACGGGCTGACCGGGTGGCTCTCGTCCTCGCCGTGCTGCGGGTCGGAGCGCAGGACACCGAGCCCGGTACCGGGGATGGCCGCCAGCGAGTCGTCGTCGTGCAGCTCGTACTCGCGGTATCCCAAGAAGGTGAAGTGGTCGTCCGCGAGCCAGCGCAGCAGTTCGCGGGCCTCCTCCACCTCCTGGTCGCGCAGGTCGTCGGCGGTGGGCTCCTTGGGCAGCTCCTCGGCGATGCGCAGCGCCGAGTCGCGCATCTTCTCCCAGTCCTCGACGGCCTCACGGGCGTCGGACAGGACCCGCAGCAGGTCGGTGGTGATCTGCTTGAGATCGGCGCGGTCGGTCTCGCGGTCGATCTCGACGTGGATCCAGGACTCGATGGAGGCGTCGTGCGGGAGGTCACCGGTGGGCCGGGTCTTCAGGACCTCGATGAGCTTGCCGGTGAGGTCGCGCCGCACGACGAACTGCGGGTGGATCACGACATGGATCCCGCGTCCCTGCCGGGACAGCTCGTTGGTCACCGAGTCGACGAGGAAGGGCATGTCGTCGGTGACGACCTCGACGACGGAGTGGCTGCAGGTCCAGCCGTTCTCCTCGACGGTCGGGGTGTGGACCCTGACGTTCGCCGTGCCCTGGGGGCGCTTCTCGGCCAGCCGGTAGTGCGAGAAGGCGGCTCCGAAGACATCGACCGGGTCGCGGTCTGCGAGGTCCTCCGGGGCGGTGTGCAGGTAGTAGCGCTGGAGGAACGCGAGCAATGTGTCCTGGTCGGGAGCGCTCGCGCCCGTCTTCCCGGTCGGCAGGTGAAGATTCCCCCCCACCGGGCTGTTCTCAGCAACCCGGGCGGCTCGTTCGAGCAACTCGGCCTTGGCTTCGTCCAGCTTGGTCTGCATTGTCCTCTGGCTCCTGTCGCGCGCCGTTGCGTGACGTCGTAGAACGTGAAGTGACGTAGCGCCGCGACGCGGGGTGTCCGGTCTGATCCGACGCTATGCCGCGATGAGAGATGAGCGGGGCGTTATCGGCCATATTTGGCGGCTCCGGAGGGTGTGACCCTGATCTCGGTGCCTGTTCCGCGGCTGCCCGCTCGTGGGGACCAGCGACCGCCCGGTCACGGATGTCGTCCGTGCGGTCCGGGCGCAGGGCAGGGGCAAAGATGCCCCCGCGACGTATCGCGCTGATCACGCACCAAGGCTATCGCCCCTGCGGGGGGCCACGTCATGAGCCGCATGTGTACAAAAGAGGGATCACCTTTTTGACACATTGCACAGTTCACCCACCCAAAACTCATGCCCCTCGCGAGCCGCGGCGTCTTTGAGAGCCGCGGGGAACAGCACAGCCCTTCGCCCGCCCCCCCCAGGGGCGCGGGGAACGGCGCAGTCTTTGGCTTTGAGGGGCGCGGGGAACGGCGCGGTCTTTGGCTTTTAGGGGCGCGGGGAACGGCGCAGTCTTTCGCCCTCCAGGGCCGCAGGGAACAGCGCGACCCTTTGCCTGCCCTCTAGGGGCGCGGGGAACGGCGCGGTCTTTGGCTTTTAGGGGCGCGGGGAACGGCGCAGTCTTTCGCCTTAAGGGGCGCGGGGAACGGCGCAACCAGCCACAGGGACCCCGCACCCAACTCCCACCCCCGGCCAACGGCCAACGGCCAGAGCCACAACGCTCAAGCCACCCCACCGGCCGAGGCCGAAACACTCACGCCGCCAACCACTCGGCCAGAGTCACCGCTTCGGCAAGCGTGTCCACCACCGGCACCCCCACCCCCTCAAGACTGGCCCGACTGTGCGACCCCCCGGTGTACAGCACCGCCTTCGCCCCCACATGCCGCGCCGCGATCGCGTCGTCCGCCGCGTCCCCGATCACCACCGTACGAGCGGGATCCACTCCCGTCAGGGCTCTCAGATGCCGCACCATGTGCTCGGCCTTGCTGCCGCCGGACGGCCCGGTCCGCCCGTCGACCCGCAGGAAATGGGGCTCGATCCCGAACCCGCGCACCAGCGGGACCAGTTCCTCGTGCCCGTACATGCTCAGGATCGACTGGCTCCGCCCGGCCGACACCCACCCCGCGAGCAGCCCGGGCACTCCGTCGGTGAGTCCGCACCCCACCCGGTGCTCCAGGTAGTACCGGTGGAAGATCGCATCCATGACCTCCCACTCCTCGTCCGTCGGCAGCCGCCCGATCAGCCGCTCGTAGAACTTCGGCACGGGCACGCAGTACAGCTCCCGGTACCGCTCCAGCGTGATCGCCGGTATGCCCAGCTCGGCGAACGCCGCGTTCGTCGCGCCGATGATGGCCTGGTTGTCGTGGAACAGGGTTCCGTTCCAGTCCCAGACGATATGTGTCGCTCCGCGCATCCCCATATCCAAAAAGTACCCGGCACCACTGACAAAGCCCCATATGTGCTTCGAGCGTGCTGTGAGAGCCCCTACCTCACCAAACGCGCTCCGGACGCGCCCTGGACGCGCCCCGGTCACGCCGCGTGTCAGTCGCCGAGCCCCACCAGGTTCGGGATCTCCTGCGTGGCGAACCACAGCAGCTCGTGGTCCGCGGCCCCGTCCACGACGAACTGCGCGTCGTCGTCGCCCCGGTCCGCCGCGCCCAGCGCGTCCGCGGCAGCCGTCACCTCCGCCTCCGCGTCGTCCGAGTCGACGTGTACGGCCGCCGCGTCGGACAGCGCCACCGTCGCACCGACCCGCAGCTCACCGAGGGACGCGGGGTCGAGCCCCAGACCGGGATCGGCGACCGCGGCCCCGTCCGGCACGTCGACGGCGACGACGACCCGCCGGCGCGGGGTGCCGGGATCGAGTGCGACCAGCCGCAGGGAGGCGAGCGCGGCCCGGTTCAGCGCCGCGTACTCCAGTTCCTCGATGTCGTCGGAGAGGTACCACTCGCGCAGCGCGGGCGTGACGGCGTACGCGACGAAGGGTGCCGAGCCGAGCTCGCCCGTCTTGTACGCCTCGGCGAGACCGGAGAGGGTCAGGGGGACGTAGACACGCATGGCTGACCGCTTTCGTAGACGTGGTTCCGTGGGGGACACCGCGGGGGCTGCGTGGGCGGGTCCCGCACCTCCCGGAAGGTCTTCAGGATACGTGCGGGTGTCCCCTTTCGAGTCCGCACCCACCCCTGCCCGGACGTCCACCCCCGTCCCGCCCGTCACCCGGTACGCCCCGGTCCCCCCAAGCCCACCGCCCCCTCCCGTCCCCCTGATAGGTGAACATCCCGCCGGCCCCGGCGCCCGTCCGCCCCGCTTGCGGCCGCTCCCCCTTCCCCCGTACAAGATCCCCAACGGAAAGTTACCGACCGGTATAAGCCGGTCCGACCGAATGGGGCTCCGCCGTGAACAAGGTGATGACCAGGACGAGGCGCACCCAGGGCACCCGACCCCCCGTCCGCCACGACACGCGCCGCCCCGGCGGTGCCGCACCGCGCACGACGCCGAGGGGCGCCCCCGGCACGCCACGGGCCAGGACGGGCCCCGCCGCCGCTCCCCTGCGCACACCGCCTCCGCAGCCCCGCCCCACCGACGTCTTCGCCGACCGGCTCGTCGAGGTGCTCAGCGGGCACCGCCCGGTCCACTGCATGCTCCGGCACACCGCGGGCCGGGCCTACGACGAACTGGCCTGGCTCGCCGAACGCAGCCCGCTCCGCACCCGCGGCACACGCCCGTTCGTCCGGGACATCGGCTACTACGTCGCCCGCCCGGGCGCCGTCGAGGCCTTCGCCCGCATCGGCGCGGGCGACCGGCTCCGCGCCATGGCATTCCGCCTGGAACAGGGCCCGGACCTCCGCTGGCGCTGCACAGCAGTAGAACTGGGCGGCACCCGAATGCCCCCCACCCAGGACACATAACCCCCAAGCCACCCACTTGGAACGGCGCCCCGCTTCTAGGGACGCGGGGACCGGCGCACGCTTCTAGGGGCGCGGGGAACTGCGCACGCCTTTAGCGGCGCGGGGAACTGCGCACGCCTTTAGGGGCGCGGGGAACTGCGCACCCCAGCCACAACCAACCCGCACCCAACAACCAACGCCCACTCCCCCGACCCGTCCCAAAGGCCAAGGGCCGGGGACCTAGGGACCCCGGGCTTGGGCTTGGCCTGGACCTGGACCTGGACCTGGACCTGGACCTGGACCCAGCCCAAGGCCAAAACCCAACGCAAAGGGCCGGGCGCCCACCGGCACCCGACCCTTCACACCCCGCAAAGCGCAACGTCACTTCTTACGCCGACGCCCACTCTTCTGCTGCTTACGCCGCTCAGCCCGAGTAAGCCCATCCGACTCCGACCGCACCGGCTCGCCATCCGTGGCGAAGTCACCCTCGACGACCCCGCCCTCCCCGTCCACCGTGGGAGCGGAGAAGTGCAGCCGATCCGGCCGCTGCGGAGCATCGAGCCCCTTGGCCCGAATCTCCGGACGGCCACCGCCCCCCGCGGGAACCGCGTCCTTCTTGTCGAGCGACGGCTTCGCGTCCTCGACCGGAACCTCCTCGACCTGCTGCTCGACCTGGACCTCCAGGTTGAACAGGTAGCCGACGGACTCCTCCTTGATGCCGTCCATCATGGCGGTGAACATGTCGAAGCCCTCGCGCTGGTACTCGACCAGCGGGTCCTTCTGGGCCATCGCGCGCAGCCCGATGCCCTCCTGGAGGTAGTCCATCTCGTAGAGGTGCTCGCGCCACTTGCGGTCCAGGACCGACAGCACGACCCGCCGCTCCAGCTCACGCATGATCTCCGAGCCGAGCTGCTCCTCACGGGAGGCGTACTGCTCGTAGATGTCGTCCTTGATGGACTCGGAGATGAACTCGGCGGTCAGACCGGCCCGGTCGCCGGCCGCCTCCTCAAGCTCCTCGACGGTGACCTTCACCGGGTAGAGCTGCTTGAAGGCGCCCCACAGCCGGTCGAGGTCCCAGTCCTCGGCGAAGCCCTCCGCGGTCTCCGCGTCGATGTACGCGTCGATCGTGTCGTTCATGAAGTGCTGGATCTGCTCCTGGAGGTCCTCGCCCTCCAGGACGCGGCGGCGCTCGCCGTAGATGACCTCGCGCTGCCGGTTGAGGACCTCGTCGTACTTGAGGACGTTCTTACGGGTCTCGAAGTTCTGCGTCTCGACCTGCGACTGGGCGGAGGCGATGGCACGGGTGACCATCTTGTTCTCGATCGGCACGTCGTCCGGCACGTTCGCCATCGACATGACGCGCTCGACCATCTGCGCCTTGAAGAGCCGCATCAGGTCGTCGCCGAGGGACAGGTAGAAGCGGGACTCGCCCGGGTCGCCCTGTCGGCCGCTGCGACCGCGCAGCTGGTTGTCGATACGGCGCGACTCGTGCCGCTCGGTGCCCAGCACGTACAGCCCGCCGAGGTCCTTGACCTCTTCGAACTCGGTCTGGACGGCCTTCTCGGCCCGCTCCAGGGCGGCCGGCAGCGCCGCGGCCCACTCCTCGATGTGCTCCTCGGGGTCGAGGCCGCGCTGACGCAGCTCCGCCTCGGCGAGGTCGTCGGGGTTGCCGCCGAGCTTGATGTCCGTACCGCGGCCCGCCATGTTCGTGGCGACGGTGACGGCGCCCCTGCGGCCGGCCTGGGCGATGATCGGCGCCTCGCGGTCGTGCTGCTTCGCGTTCAGCACCTCGTGCTGGATACCGCGCTTGCTGAGCTGCTGCGAGAGGTACTCGGACTTCTCGACCGAGGTGGTGCCGACGAGGATCGGCTGGCCCTTCTCGTGCTTCTCGGCGATGTCGTCGACGACCGCGTCGAACTTCGCGACCTCGGTGCGGTAGATCAGGTCCGACTGGTCCTTGCGGACCATGGGCCGGTTGGTCGGGATCGGGACGACACCGAGCTTGTAGATCTGGTGGAACTCGGCCGCCTCGGTCATCGCCGTACCGGTCATGCCGGAGAGACCGGGTACTTCCTTGCCGTTGTGGTCGTGGCGCTTGTAGAGGCGGAAGAAGTTCTGCAGGGTGATCGTGGCGAGGGTCTGGTTCTCGTCCTTGATGTCCACCCCTTCCTTCGCCTCGATCGCCTGGTGCATGCCCTCGTTGTAGCGGCGGCCGGCGAGGATACGGCCGGTGTGCTCGTCGACGATCATGACTTCGCCGTCGATGACGACGTAGTCCTTGTCCTTCTTGAAGAGCTCCTTGGCCTTGATGGCGTTGTTCAGGTAGCCCACCAGAGGCGTGTTCACCGACTCGTAGAGGTTGTCGATGCCCAGCCAGTCCTCGACCTTGGCGACGCCGGGCTCGTGGATGGCGACGGTGCGCTTCTTCTCGTCGACCTCGTAGTCGCCGGTCTCCTCGATGCCCTTGAGGGTGTTGCCCGCCTCGCCCTTCTTCAGGCGCGTGACGAGCTTCGCGAAGTCGCCGTACCACTTGGTGGCCTGGTCGGCGGGGCCGGAGATGATCAGCGGCGTACGGGCCTCGTCGACCAGGATCGAGTCGACCTCGTCGACGATCGCGAAGTTGTGGCCGCGCTGCACCAGTTCGTCCTGCGACCACGCCATGTTGTCGCGCAGGTAGTCGAAGCCGAATTCGTTGTTCGTCCCGTACGTGATGTCGCAGGCGTACTGCTCACGGCGCTGGGCCGGTGTCATGTTGGCGAGGATGCAGCCGACGGTCAGGCCCAGGAACTTATGGACGCGGCCCATCATCTCGGAGTCGCGCTCGGCCAGGTAGTCGTTGACCGTGATGAGGTGGACGCCTTCTCCGGAGAGGGCGTTCAGATACGCGGGCAGCGTGCCGACCAGGGTCTTGCCCTCACCGGTCTTCATCTCGGCGACGTAGCCGAGGTGCAGCGCGGCGCCGCCCATGATCTGTACGTCGTAGGGGCGCTGGCCGAGGGCGCGCTTGGCGGCCTCGCGCACGGTCGCGAACGCCTCGGGCAGCAGGTCGTCGAGGCTCTCGCCGTCCGCGTACCGCTGCTTGTACTCATCGGTCAGGGCGCGCAGCTCGGCGTCGGAGAGGTCGACGAAGTCCTCTTCGATGGACTTGACCTGGTCCGCGATGCGGTGCAGCTTGCGCAGGATCTTTCCTTCGCCTGCACGCATGATCTTCGAGAGGACGGACACGAGGGTTTGTCTCCTTGCCGGTCGGGCCTGGGACTGTCGGTTTCAATGGCAGATTCAAATGACAGATTCAAATCACAGCTTGAGCAACGGCCATCGTAAGCGAGGACCCCACCGCGCCGGGAGGTCTGCATGTGACAGCCACAGAGACAACGGGCGGAGGATGCGGAAGGTGCCGCACTGACGCCACGAAACGTGACGGCGACCTCACACAGTGCGAAAGTGATGGCTTCCTTACCGAAGCCCGAGCAGAATCGGCCGATGGACCCCGTCACACTGACTTCCGAACGACTCCTGCTGCGCACGGTGGGAGCACACGACACCGACGCCGTGTTCGACGCCGTCCAGGATCCCGACATCCAGCGCTGGACCACGATCCCGTCGCCCTATCTGCGCGAGCACGCCACGGCCTTCACCGAGCAGATGGTGCCCGACGGCTGGGCGGACTGCTCGATGTTCACCTTCGGTGTCTTCCTGCCGGTCGGCGGTGAACTCGCCGGCATGCTCGCCGTCACGATGCGCGGCCTGGGTGTCGGGGAGATCGGTTTCTGGGCGGCGAAGGAGCACCGGGGCAACGGCTACATCACCGAGGCCGCGCTCACCGCCTGCCGCTGGGCCTTCACCCAGCGGGCCATGGACCGCGTCGAGTGGCGGGCCGAAGTGGGCAACACGGGCTCCCTCGCGGTCGCCGAACGCGCCGGTTTCGTCCTGGAGGGCACCCTTCGCGCGGGCGTCAACAACAAGGGCGTACGCCGCGACTGCTGGGTGGGTTCCCTGCTCCCGTCGGACCTCGGACTGCCGTCCACGGCGCCGTACCTTCCCACGCCCCCGCGCCCCTGACTCCCCGCCCGTCCGCACGAGATCGCCCGGGCCGGCGGGCGCGATTGTCAGTGGCACCGCCTATCGTGCGGACCATGACGAGTCTGCCGCGCCCGACCGCCGAACTCTCCGCCGACGAGGCCCGTCGGATCGCCCTGCGCGCGCAGGGTTTCCTGGGCGCCCCCGACCGCAGGGGCGGCGTCCGGGGCGTGCTGCGGCACCTGGGCGCGGTCCAGCTCGACACCATCTCGGTCCTGGCCCGCTCCCACGAACTCATCCCGTACGCGCGGCTCGGTGCCGTCGGCCGCAGGACGGTCGACGAGGCGTACTGGACCCCGGCGCCCGTCGGCACGACCCCGCCCCAGCCGCACGTCTTCGAGTACTGGTCGCACGCGGCCTGCATCCTGCCCGTCGAGGAGTGGCCGCACTTCGCCTTCCGCCGCCGCGCCTACCGCGCCCGCCCGCACTGGAACCACGCCCTGCCGGACGGCACGTACGAGCAGGTCATCAAGCAGCTGAAGGCCGAAGGGCCGCTCACGGCCACCGACTTGGGCGGCGCGAAGAAGACCAGCGAGTGGTGGGACTGGTCGGGCACCAAGGTCGCCGTCGAGCGCGCGCTGATGTACGGCGAGGTGGTGTGCACGGAGCGCCGCGGCTGGAAGCGGGTGTACGACCTCGCCGAGCGGGCGATCCCGGACGCGCTGCTGCACGACGATCTGGACGACATGGAGTGCCTGCGCCGTCTGGTGCGGCTCGCGAGCCGCTCCCTGGGCGTGGGCACCGTCGCGGACATCGCCGACTACCACCGCCTCAAGCGCGAGCAGGTCGACGCGGTGATCGCGGAGTCGGGCCTGGTCCCGGTGACGGTGTGGGGCTGGTCGAAGGCGGCCTGGGCGGATCCGGCGGCCCTGGAGACGACCCCGCGCGGCCGTCATCGCACCACGCTCCTGTCGCCGTTCGACTCGTTGGTCTGGGACCGGGCGCGCACGGAGCGGATCTTCGACTTCACCCACCGCCTGGAGGCCTACGTCCCCAAGCCCAAGCGGGTGTACGGCTACTTCGCCATGCCGGTACTCGCCGGCGGCCGGCTGGTCGGCCGCGTGGACCCGGCCCGCGACGGCGCCACCCTGGTCGCCAAACAGGTCACCCTGGACAGCCCCAAATCCGTCCCGGCAGTGGCCCAGGCCCTTCTGGAGGCGGCCACCTGGGTGGACTGCACGAACGTCCGAGTGGAACGAGCAAACACACCCCAACTAAGAGAAGCCCTGACAACAGAACTATCCCAAACCCTGAACTAGCCCCAAGGCTCAGGTCCCTTCCAGGGGCGCGGGGAACGGCGCCAAGCCCGGCAGGGACTCTTTTAGGGGCGCGGGGAACTGCGCAGAAGCCCCGCAGGGGCTTCTCAGGGGCGCGGGGAACGGCGCACCCAGCCCCCACCACCCCGCGCTCCAGCCCTAGCCGCCCGCCCCACCGCTAACGAATCTCAAGAATCTTCTCCCGCATCGCGTACACAACCGCTTCCATCCGCGAGTGCAACTGCAACTTCTCCAAGATGTTCCGCACATGGTTCTTCACGGTGTTCTCGGAGATGAACAACTCCTTGGCGATATCCCGGTTGTTCATCCCGGTGGCCACCAGCTTCAGAACCTCCAGCTCACGATCGGTGAGCCGAGGCGCCGGCACGAGCCGCCGCTCATCCGTGCGCTGGATCATCGACTTGAACTCGGTCAGCAGCTTCGACGCCATCGAAGGACTGATCTGCGACTGCCCATCGGCCACCGCGCGAATCGCCGTGGCCACTTCGTCCGTGGAGATCTCCTTCAGGAGATAACCCGTGGCCCCCGCCTTGATCGCGTCATAGAGGTCCGCTTCCTCATCACTGATCGTCAGCATGATGATCTTCGCGCTGGGAGCGACCTCCTTGATGGAGGTGCACGCCTCGATCCCGCCGCGCTTCGGCATCCGCACATCCATCAGCACGATGTCGGGCAGCAGATCCGCGGCCTTGTCGACCGCCTCCGCCCCGTCCCCGGCCTCCCCGACGACCTGGATGTCCTCCTCGGCGGCGAGCACGATCTCCAGGCCGCGGCGGAAGAGCGCATGGTCGTCCACGACAAGGACCCGGATGGGCTCCTTGCCCGGCGAGCCCGCGTCCGGGCCCATGCCGACGACGCCGTCGTCGGCATCTTCGTCACGCATCGGTCCGAAGCTGTCCGCCATGGGTCCTCCCCCTGAAGGCCGTGGCCTGATTTCCTGTGCCATCACCAACCCCACGCGATGACACACCGGTTGAGGCCGGTACGGCCATGATTTCATGCCCGGACGACAACGGGATGACAGAGCGGGGCACTGAGGGGTCACACACCGGTGCCCCTGGGGGCGCGCGAGCGCTCCAGGGGCACCGGCCGGGGCCGTTCCCCCAGCCGGAGGCCGGGGAAGCTCACCGAACGGGGTCAGCCACCCAGCGCCCCGCCGGGCGGGGCCTGCTGCCCCTCGGCGACCATCGGGTCCGTGTTGAGGTGGATGACGCCGTAGTCGTAGGCGTGCCGCCGGTAGACGACACTCGGTTCCTTGGTCTCGGAGTCGACGAACAAGTAGAAGTCGTGCCCGACCAGTTCCATCTCGTAGAGCGCCTGGTCGAGCGTCATCGGGGACGCGACGTGGGTCTTCTCGCGGACGACGAGGGGGCCGTCACCCTTCACCTCGAGCGAGCCGATCTTCTTGGTCGGCACGGCCTCGGGCTCTTCGTCGTGGACGACGCTGCCGTTCCCGTCGAGCGTCGCCGCGTCCGGGACGTGGTCGGCGACCTCGGAGGCCGAGATCCTGCGGGCGCCGCGGCGTGTGTACCGCTTGTCGTGCTGCTTGCGCAGCCGCGCCTCCAGCTTGTCCGCCGCCAGGTCCAGCGCCGCGTACGGATCGCTTGCCGCTGCCTCCGCCCGGATCACCGGACCGCGGGAGTGGAGCGTGATCTCCACTCGGTCTGAGCGGTCGGCCTGCCGAGGGTTCAGCTCCTTGGACACCTCGACGTCGAGGCTGATCACCTTGCCATCGAGCTTCTGGATCTTCTCCAGCTTCAGCTTCTCGGCCACGTGCTTGCGGAACCGCTCAGGCACCTCGGTCTTGCGGCCCTTGACGACGATGTCCACGCAGAACTCCGTTCCCGGATCGCTCCGCATCGACGGCGGAGCATCTCCCTTTTGCACCAGGCTCCAGCGCGTCCCGGAGCCTCGGACTCGGTGACTTCCACCTCCTCCTCCCCCGCGGGCAAGATCTCCACCCCACTGTCCCGGGTGAATGAGAAAACCCACGGCGCGGCATTCCGATATGCAAGGGACGGCGTCCGCCATTCCCTCACAACCGAACATATCTCGCCTGGACGGATGTCGTCACCCTCTACTGCGGCGTACCTCCATTCAGGTGAATGGAACCTCTCACTACCTGCAACGACGTAACTTCTCTGTCAGTTCCGGTTTATTTCGAAAGAAGCTGGAGATGCCGCGACCACTGCCGCGCCAACCCTGTCATCCGCGCTGTGTGCGCCTCTCTTTTCCCTGACCGCTTCTGCTCGGCCTACACCTGCCATCTGCGCCTGTCTCACTCCTTCTCCCGTCGTTCCCGGTGTTACCCGTCCGTAGAATCCGTCTTTTTCCGGGAGAACGGCCCTCAGGGCCCGCGCCGCCTCGGCCAGGGACGCGCCCGTCGTCATCAGGTCGTCGACGAGAACGACCCGTCCGGCGCCGGCCAGCAGCCGTCCGCCACCCGGGGCCACCTCCAGAGCGCCGGCGAGATTGTCCAGCCGCTGCCGGGAGTTGAGCCCCGCCTGGTCGGCCACGGCACGCCGCTGGCGCAGCACGGCCACCACTCGGGCCGACGTCCCGGACCGCCGCAGCCCGGCCGCCGCGGCGAGCGCGATCCGCCGCGCCGGGTCGTGCCCGCGCGCCCGCACCGCCCACCGCGCCGACGGCACCGGCACGAGCAGCACCGGCGTATCGGAGTCCACCGCCCCGTCCGCCCGTCCACCGGGCCCGAGTCCGGCCCGTACAGCACCCGCCAGCGCCGCTCCCAGCGGTCCGGCGAGCATCAGCGCCCCTCGTTCCTTGTGGGCGAGGAGCGCCGCCCGCACCTGGTCCTCGTACGGAGCCGCGGCGTGCACCACCGGCAGCCCCGGCGGCTCCGGGTCCGGTCGTACACGGCTCGGTGCGTCCCCCATCAGTGCGGCACGGCACCTTGGGCAGAGCACCGTGCGAGGCCGTCCACAGCCTCCGCACTCGGCCGGAAGCACCAGGTCGGTGAGGTCCTGCCACCACCCCCGCATGCCCACCACTCTGCCAAATCCCGAAGCGCCCGGGCCAGCCCTGTGGACAACTACCTGTGGACAACTCCTCGTACGCGTCGGCACGTTGTCCCCCACACGAGGGACGAGGGACGCCCCGTACCGGAACGGCCCCGCAGGGCTCAGCCCGGATAGACCGGCGCCATCCCCGTCTTGACCACCGTCTGCCACTGCGAACCGGTCGACAGCCGTACGATCCCGTCCTCCGAGTGCGCCACCAGCGGCAGCCGTTCGTCCTCGGAGGCGGCGATCTCCTTCACCCCGGTGAGCGCGGAGGGCGCGGGGCCGACCGGCGTGGAGCCGTCGACCTGGACGTACTGGATCTGCTGCACGCCGCGGGCCTCGCGCCCGACCACGACCAGACGGCTGTCACCGGCCCAGGACATGGCCGTGACCTCCTCCAGCTGCGGTGCCACGGAGCGCAGTTCATGGATCGCGACGGCGTCCTTCCCGTTCGCGCCCTCGGAGTGGCCCCGTTCGATCCGCCCCATGAACAGGGTCGTCCGCTTGTCGGCGCTCACCATGAGCGCGATCCGTACCCCGTCCGCGGCCACCCGCACGGCCTCGATCCGCCCTTCCAGACCGGGTGTCGAGACCACCAGGGGGTCGCCCGCTCCCTTCGGCAGCAGGAGCAGCCGGGAGTCCTTCGGTCCGCGGTCGGCCACCCACAGGTCACCGCTCGCGTCCCAGCTGGGGGTCGTCAGCCCGTCGTCCAGCGACGTGGCCTTGCTGCGCAGCACGGCTTCCCCGAGCGAGCCCCCCGACGCGAGCGACCCGACGTACATCGAGAGCCCGTCGAGCGACACCCCGGCGGCGGTGTCCTCGTCCCGCGAGACGGCGGCCGCCCGCAGTTCCTTGCCCCCGTCGCCGAGTGCGCCGGGCACCGGCTCGGGCTCCTGCTCGCTGCCCGCCCCCGGTATCCGGACCAGCCGCTTCTCCCCGTCGATGAAGTACTCGTACTCGGCGCGCTTGGCCGGACCGTGGACTACATAGATCTCCGCTTGGTTGTCGTTGACCGCGCACGACTGCGTGCCGTCCGAACGCTGCAGCTCCACCTCGTCGATGCCCGTGGGCGTCAGGTCCTGGAGAGTGAACAGGATCTGGGCGGCCATCTCCGTGCACTTGGACTGCCCGACCCGGTCGGCCTTGGAGTTCAGCGGCACCGTCAGTCGGTTCTGGTCGTCGGGCGTCAGTGACTTGACGCCCTTCTTCAGCGCCGTTCCGGTGGGGAAACTCGACCTGACCACCGGCTTGAGCCAGCTCGTGGGCCCTTTGAGGACCGAGCGGACCATCTGTGTCACCGGGTCCACCTGCTCCCGTACGTAGACGGGGTCGGCGACCGCGCCGAGCTGATCGCCGGTCCTGCCCTGCGTGTTCGAGGCGAAGTAGTACTTGTTGACGGACTCGTAGTTGCGCTGGAAGTCCGACATCCCCATCACCAGGCCCGCCGGCAGGGCGTCGATGCGCCACTCCTTGGCGCCGTCCGCCGTCTTCTGCTCCGAGAGGTGCACGATCTCGTCGTACGCCCCCTTGGCGGGCTTGTAGGCGAACTGCGAGTCCACGGTGGCGACCTTGGTGCCGATCAGCGAGTACGCGTAGTCACCGGTCGCCTCCCTGCTGCCGCTGTGCTCCGCCACGGTGTTCGGTCCGTCCGCCAGCACCGTCGTCGACGCGTTCGGACGCCACTTCTTCGAAGCGCCTTCCGTCAGGTACTTGCGGGCCGTCTCGAAGCTCGGGTCGTCGCTGGTCAGCGCTTCGAGGAAACCCTGGACGATCTCCTCGGGCTGCGCGTTCTCCCGCGGCGGCATCGCGAAGACCCTGACCTGCGCGTCCGGCCGCTGGGAGGCCTCGACATCGCGCAGGTCCCCTTCGTCCGGCATCGACGCGCACCCGGCCAGCAGTACGGTCCCGCAGGCGGCGTACACCACCACACGTGCCGGACGCCGACGGCCGCCCCGATCGCGGTCAGCGCCCACGAGACCCCTCCCCATGCTTCAGCTGTTCCGACTGCCCGCCGGCTCCCGGGCCGTCCTCGGACGGCGCCTCCACCGACGTCTCCTTCGACGCCTCTTCCGGTGCCGCGACCGGGCCCCTGGTCTCCGCGGCGGGCCGCGGCACCACGCGCGCCCCGCTGCCGGGCAGCGCCGCCGGATCCACCGCGCCCGCCACCCGGGGATCGCGCGACGGCATCGGCGGCACGGCACGCTCGGCGGGCTGCGCCGGCACCGTCGCCAGCTTCTGCGTACCGCCGAGGGGCAGCCCCGCGTCGTTCAGACCGCGGTTGCGCCGCGAGTCCTTGGGCTCCAGCGGTATCGGCGAGCCCCGCAGCGGCTCGTCCGCCGTTCGCGGCACCGTCAGCCGGAACTGCGAGCCGCCGCCCGGTTCCCCCCACGCCTGCAGCCAGCCGCCGTGCAGCCGTGCGTCCTCCAGGGCGATGGACAGGCCCAGGCCCGTACCGCCGGTGGTACGCGCGCGTGCCGGGTCGGCCCGCCAGAAGCGGCTGAACACCCGGGTCGCCTCCCCGGGCTTGAGCCCCACTCCGTAGTCGCGCACCGCGACCGCGACAGCTCCGCCCGCGGACGCGAGCTTGACCACGACGTCCTTGCCCTCGCCGTGCTCCACGGCGTTGACCACGAGGTTGCGCAGCACCCGTTCCACCCGTCGGGCGTCCGCCTCGGCGACCACGGGCTGCTGGTCGCCGACGACCCGTATCCGCGTGCCCTTGCGCTCGGCGAGCGGCTCGGCCCCGCTGATGACCCTGCGGACGACCTCCCGCAGGTCTATCGGCTCGGCCTCCAGGGCCGCCGCTCCGGCGTCGAAGCGGCTGATCTCCAGGAGATCCGCCAGCAGCGTCTCGAAGCGGTCCAGCTGGTCGGCGAGCAGTTCCGCCGACCGGGCGGTCATCGGATCGAAGTCCACGCGCGCGTCGTGGATGACGTCGGCCGCCATCCGCACGGTCGTCAGCGGCGTACGCAGCTCGTGCGACACGTCGGACACGAACCGCCGCTGCATCCGCGACAGGTCCTCCAGCTGCTGGATCTTCAGCTGGAGGTTCTGCGCCATCTTGTTGAAGGCCTCACCGAGGCGCGCGATGTCGTCCTCACCGGTGACCTTCATACGTTCCTGGAGGCGCCCGGCGGACAGCCTCTCGGCGATCCCGGCGGCCATCCGTACGGGGGTGACGACCTGGCGCACCACGAGCCAGGCGATCGCCCCGAGCAGCACCACGACGAACAGCCCCGCCGTCGCGAGCGTCCCCTTGACCAGGCTGAGCGACTTCTCCTCCTGGGTGAGAGGGAAGAGGTAGTACAGCTGGTACGGGTCGCTCTTGGGGTCGTTGAGCTGCGTGCCGATGATCAGCGCCGGCTGGGAGTCCTGGCCGTTGGTGTAGACGATGCGGGTGTAGCTCTGGGCCGCGCCCGTGCCGCCGTCCACCCGCTCGCGCAGGTCCTGGGGCACGCTGAGGCTCCAGTCCACGAAGCCCGACGCACGGGGGCCCAGGCCCCGGCTGCTGCTGTCCGCGGAGGTGGTGCTGAGCGTGACGACGCTGAACGCGCCCTGGCCGCCGCTGGAGAGCGACTCGACGAGGGAGCTCATCCAGCCGCTGACGTTCTGTACGGGGTTGTCGTTCGGCCCGGAGCGGTCGTCGCCGCCCGCGCCCGCCGCGCTGTCGGCCTCCTGCTTGGCGACCGTGAACCCGCCCGTGGCCTGGCTCTGCGAAGCCTTCACCTTGGCGTCCAGCAGGCCGTTGCGCACCTGCCCGATCACGACGAAACCCAGCAGCAGGACGACGCCCAGCGACATCAGCAGGGTCGTGGCGACGACCTTGAGCTGGATGTTGCGCCGCCACAGCCGCATGACCGGCAGCAGCGGACGGCGCACCCAGCGCATGAACAGCCGAAGGACCGGGCTGCCCTGGACTCCGCCCTGGAGCAGCCCGCCCTCGACGAACCGGCCCCAGCGGGAGCCCGTCATCTTCCGGCCGACAGGCCGCCCCGAGCGGACCCCCGGCTCACCGGGCGCCGAAGCGGCACTGTCCCGGGACACGTCAGCTCGGTCCGGCCTTGTAACCGACGCCACGGACGGTCACCACGATCTCCGGCCGCTCCGGGTCCTTCTCGACCTTGGAGCGCAGCCGCTGCACATGGACGTTCACCAGACGGGTGTCCGCCGCGTGCCGGTAGCCCCACACCTGCTCCAGGAGCACCTCACGCGTGAACACCTGCCACGGCTTGCGGGCCAGCGCCACCAGCAGGTCGAACTCCAGCGGAGTGAGCGCGATCGAGGCGCCGTCCCGCTTCACAGAGTGACCGGCCACGTCGATGACCAGATCGCCGATCGCGAGCTGTTCGGGCGCCGGCTCCTCGGACCTGCGCAGCCTGGCCCGGATCCGGGCCACCAGCTCCTTTGGCTTGAACGGCTTCACGATGTAGTCATCGGCACCCGACTCCAGGCCGACCACGACATCGACGGTGTCGCTCTTCGCGGTGAGCATCACGATCGGTACCCCGGACTCCGCCCTGATCAGGCGGCACACCTCGATGCCGTCCCGGCCGGGAAGCATCAGGTCCAGGAGCACCAGGTCGGGCTTGCTCTCACGAAAAGCGGCCAGCGCCTTGTCGCCGTCGGCTACGAAAGACGGCTCAAAACCTTCACCACGCAACACAATGCCGAGCATCTCGGCCAGTGCGGTGTCGTCATCGACGACAAGGACTCGTCCCTTCATAAACGACATCATCCCATTAACTAAATCGTTACCTGGCGTGACCTGTCACACAGCTCCGCGAGCGCCTCAGCCGTCACGGGCGACACGACGCCCTCCTCGGTGACGATCGCCGTCACCAACTCGGGCGGCGTCACGTCGAATGCCGGGTTGTACGCCTGGGTCCCCAGGGGTGCCACCGGTATCCCGCCTCCCGCTTCGACTCCCGCCACGGGCACCAGAGGTGCTGTGATCTCTGTCACTTCATGACCGGCACGCTGCTCGACCTCGATCGATGCTCCGTTCGGAGTGTCCGGGTCCACCGTCGTCAACGGCGCCACCACGATGAACGGCACATGGTGGTACCTGGCCAGCACCGCGAGCGGATAGCTCCCCACCTTGTTCGCCACCGAACCGTCGGCGGCGATCCGGTCCGCTCCGATGAGCACCGCATCCACCTCTCCCGCCGAGAACAATGACCCGGCAGCGTTGTCCGTGAGCAAGGTGTACGCCATTCCGGCCCGCGCCGCCTCATACGAGGTCAGGCGAGCACCCTGCAGCAACGGACGCGTCTCGTCCACCCAGAGCCTGCGCAACCGCCCCACCCGGTGCGCCGCGAGCGCCACCGCGAACGCCGTGCCCTCACCGCCCGAGACCAGCGCGCCGGTGTTGCAGTGCGTGAGAATCCGGTGGCTGCCCCCGGGCAGCAGCTCGTCGAGCAGCGCCAACCCGTGCACGGCCATACGCCCGCTGGCCTCGGCGTCTTCCGTGTGCAGCGCCCGCGCGGCGGCCAGCGCGGCAGCCGCTGCCGCCTCCTCGCCGCCCCCGGCCCGCAGCACCGCGAGATGGGCCTCCTGAGCCCGGCGGACTCCGTACGAGAGGTTCACCGCGGTGGGCCGCGCACTGGCGAGCGAGGCCGCGGCGCCGTCCACGTCGAACCCCCGGGCGGCAGCGAGCGCGACTCCGTACGCCCCCGCGATCCCGAGGAGCGGTGCCCCGCGCACGGCGAGCGAGCGGATCGCCTCCACCAGCGCGGAAGCGTCCGTGCACACCAGCTCGACCTCCTCGGCGGGCAGCCTCGTCTGGTCGAGGAGGACCAGCACGGGTCCCTCCGGCGGCTCGTCCCACCGGATCGCAGGTATCTCGATGGGCCGGTTGTCCTCGCGGATTTGCGCGTACTGATCAGCCATCTGCTCAGTCTGCCCCGTACGGGGCAGACAATTGAAGGTGTGCAGCCCATACGGCGGCCGGTCACTTCCCGGCCACACCGTGGCACGATGGCAGCCAACCTGCCGCCGCGACCGCGGGCGGGCACCGTGAAGGAGCGACGATGAACGACACTCCGGGCTGGGCATCGCCCGGATCTGCCCCCTCCGACGGGCAGAACGGACAGGAGCCGACGCCTTCCGACCCTGCCCGGCCCGGGGACCGGCCCGCGTCCCCGGATCCCGCGGGCGAACCCGGTCAGCCCGGCCCCGCCCCGTCCGGCCCGGGCCCGAAGTGGTCCAAGGAGCAGCCCCCGCCCGCACAGTGGCCCTCGCCCGGCGGCGCCCCGCAGGGCGCCCCGCCCCAGGCCCCGCCCCCACCACCGCCCGGCCCCGGCTGGGGCGGCCAACCTCCCACAGGCCCCGGCGGCTACGGCGGCCCCGGAGGTTACGGAGCCCCCGGCGGCTACGGACCGGGCCCGGGCGGCCACCCCGGCTGGGGCGGCGGCTGGGGCGGCCCCCCGCCCGCGGCCAAGCCCGGCGTGATCCCGCTCCGCCCGCTCGGCGTCGGTGAGATCCTCGACGGCGCGGTGTCGACCATGCGTACGCACTGGCGCACGGTCCTCGGAATCTCGCTCGCCGTCGCGGTCTTCACCCAGATCCTGGTGATCCTGCTCCAGGGCCTCGTCCTGGACGACAGCGCCAGCACGGACGTCCTGAACGACCCCAGCGCCACCGCGGGCGAACTGTCCCGCGCCATGGGCGACACCCTGCTGAACTCCGGCGTCGTCCTGCTGATCACCCTGCTGGGCACGATCGTCGCGACGGCCCTGCTCACGACCGTGACCAGCCGCGCCGTCCTCGGCAAGTCGGTGACCACCGCCGAGGCCTGGCGCGACGCCCGGCCCCAGCTGCTCAAGCTCTTCGGGCTGACCTTCCTGCTGCCGCTCATCGCGGCCGTGATCGTCGCTGTCGGCATCCTGCCCGGAGTCCTCGTCGGCCTCGCGGGCGGCGGCGACGGCGCCGTAGCACTCGGCGCCCTCGGAGGCCTGGCCGCGTCCGTCGTCGTGCTCTGGCTGATGATCCGATTCTCCCTGGCCTCGCCGGCCCTGATGCTGGAGAAGCAGAGCGTCTGGAAGTCCCTGAACCGCTCCGCCAAGCTGGTCCGCGGCGCCTGGTGGCGGGTCTTCGGCATCCAGCTCCTCGCCACGATCATCGCGAACATCGTCGCGTCGATCATCGTGATCCCGTTCGCCTTCCTCGCCTCCGCGCTCAGCGGCGACGGCATCGGCAGCCTGCTCGACAGCGGCACCGGCGACCTCGGCTGGACGTTCCTGATCGTGAGCGGCATCGGCTCGGTGATCGGCTCCATGCTCACCTTCCCGATCACCGCAGGTGTCACCGTGCTGCTCTACATCGACCAGCGCATCCGCCGCGAGGCCCTCGACCTTGACCTGGCCCGCGCGGCCGGCATCCAGGACCACGGCTCCGGCGCCCCGGGCGCGACCCCGGGGAGCTGACGGAGTGAGCCTGGCGGGGGGAGTTCTCACTGCGGTACCGGCGCTGCCACGTGCCGACGGCGAACCACCGGTGACCGTCCCGCGCGATCCCGCGCGGGAGGCCGCCCGGCGTGAACTGTCGAAGCGGATGTACCACGAGAACGACCCCAGCCTCCTCCGCCGGGCCCTCGACGCCTTCTGGAAGTGGGTCGGCGAACTGCTCGACGCGGCCTCCTCGGCGACCCCGGGAGGCGGACTCGGCCTCCTGGTCGTCGTCCTGGCGGTCGTGGCACTCATCGGTGCCCTCTGGTGGCGCCTCGGCTCCCCCCGCCGGGGCCCCGCCTCGGCGGCCCCGCTCTTCGACGACCGGCCGCGCAGCGCCGCCGAACACCGCGCCTCCGCCGAGGCCCACGCGGCCAAGGGCCACTGGAACCAGGCCGTCCAGGAACGCATGCGCGCCGTCGTCCGCTCCCTGGAGGAACGCGCCCTGCTCGACCCCCGCCCCGGCCGCACCGCCGACGAGGCCGCCGCCGAAGCGGGCCGCACCCTGCCTGCCCACACGAACCGACTGCGCGCCGCGGCACGGGACTTCGACGACGTGACGTACGGCGGACGAACCGCCGCCCCGGAGACGTACCACCGCCTCGCGCAGCTCGACCAGGACCTGGACCGCACCAGACCGGTCCTCACGAGCAGCGCCGGCCGGGGGGCCGCCCCATGACACCCGAGGCCCCTGCGGCAACCCTGGCTCCGCCCGCCCAGCCCTCCACCTCGGCCTCGCCCACCGTCCGCCAGGTGTGGACCCGCTCGCGCGGCCTCCTGCTCGCCCTCGTGATCCTCCTGGTCGCGGCCGTCGCCATCGCCGTAGTACGCTCCGGCGCCCAGCACGGCAGCCTCGACCCGCGCTCCGCCGACGCCGCCGGCAGCCGCGCCGTCGCCGAACTCCTCGCCGACCAGGGCGTGTCCACGCGCGTGGTCACCAACCTGGACCAGGCCGGCACGGCGGCCGGCCCCGACACGACACTCCTGGTCGCCCGCCCCGACCTGCTGACCGACCGTCAACAGGACCTTCTCCACTCCGCGTACAGGAACTCCGGCGGCCGCACCGTCCTCGTCGCCCCAGGCACCCCCTCCGTCGGCACCCTCGCCCCCGGAGTCGACGCGGACCCCACGCCCAGCTACGACTCCACGCTCTCCCCCGCCTGCGCCCTGCCCGCCGCCCGACGCGCGGGCACCGCCGACACGGGCGGCATCCGGTACTCGACGGACGCACCCGGCGCCGACGCCTGCTACCCCAGCGACGGCCTGCCCACCCTGCTGCGCCTCCCCGCGTCCGAAGGGGACGGCGACACCGTCGTACTCGGCGCGCCCGACATCCTTGAGAACGAGCACCTCGACCAGCAGGGCAACGCCTCCCTCGCCCTTCAACTCCTCGGCTCCCGCACCCACGTGGTCTGGTACCTCCCCTCCCTCTCCGACGACTCGGCCACCGACGCCGGCGACCGCAGCTTCCTCGACCTGGTCCCCTCCGGCTGGCTCTGGGGCACGCTGCAGCTCTTCATCGCCGCGGTGCTCGCCGCCCTCTGGCGCGCCCGCCGCCTCGGCCCCCTCGTCCCCGAACGGCTCCCCGTCGCGATCCGCGCCTCCGAGACCGTCGAAGGCCGCGCCCGCCTCTACCGCAAGTTCAACGCCCGCGACCGTGCCGCGGGAGCTCTGCGCTCCACCACCCGCACCCGCCTCGCCCCCCTCGTCGGCGTATCCCCCGCTCAGGCGCACGCGCCCGAAGCCCTGCTCCCCGCCCTGTCCGCCCAGCTCCACCAGGAAGGACAGGCCCTGCACTCCCTGCTCTTCGGGCCGCCGCCCCGCGACGACGCGGCCCTCATCGCACTCGCCGACCAACTCGACGCCCTCGAAAGAGAGGTACGCCGTCCATGATGGCCCCGACCACTGACAACGCCGGGAACACCGGGACCACCAGGGACGCAGACACCGCCCGCGCCTCCCTCGAAACCCTGCGCGCCGAGATCGCCAAAGCCGTGGTCGGCCAGGACCCCGCAGTGACCGGCCTCGTCGTCGCTCTCCTGTGCCGCGGACACGTCCTGCTGGAGGGTGTCCCCGGAGTGGCCAAGACCCTCCTCGTCCGCGCTCTCGCCTCCGCGCTGGAACTCGACACCAAGCGCGTCCAGTTCACCCCGGACCTGATGCCGAGCGACATCACGGGCTCCCTCGTCTACGACGCCCGCACCGCGGAGTTCTCCTTCCAGCCCGGCCCGGTCTTCACGAACCTCCTCCTCGCGGATG
Source organism: Streptomyces tauricus (assembly GCF_014650955.1). Classification (GTDB taxonomy): domain Bacteria; phylum Actinomycetota; class Actinomycetes; order Streptomycetales; family Streptomycetaceae; genus Streptomyces; species Streptomyces tauricus. The sequence continues at coordinate 2,237 of NZ_BMVY01000044.1, read as the reverse complement.
AGATCAACCGCACCCCTCCGAAGACCCAGTCGTCCCTCCTGGAGGCCATGGAGGAACGCCAGGTCACGGTCGACGGCACCCCGCGCCCCCTCCCCGAGCCGTTCCTGGTGGCCGCGACCCAGAACCCGGTCGAGTACGAGGGCACGTACCCCCTCCCGGAAGCACAGCTGGACCGCTTCCTCCTCAAGCTGACGATCCCGCTCCCGTCCCGCCAGGACGAGATCAACGTCCTCACCCGCCACGCCGAGGGCTTCAACCCCCGTGACCTGCGCGCCGCCGGCATACGCCCCGTAGCGGGCCCGGCCGACCTCGAAGCCGCCCGCGCGGCCGTCGCCAAGACCGCGGTCTCCCCCGAAATCACCGGCTACGTAGTGGACATCTGCCGCGCCACCCGCGAATCGCCGTCCCTCACCCTCGGCGTCTCCCCCCGCGGCGCGACGGCGCTCCTGGCCACGGCCCGCGCCTGGGCCTGGCTGACAGGCCGTGACTACGTCATCCCCGACGACGTGAAGGCCCTCGCACTGCCGACCCTCCGCCACCGCGTACAGCTCCGCCCGGAAGCCGAGATGGAGGGTGTGACGGCCGACTCGGTCATCAACGCGATCCTCTCCCACGTCCCCGTCCCCCGCTGATGGCCCTCACCGGCCGCACCGCCCTCCTCGCGGCCCTCGGCACCCTCCCCGTAGGCATCTGGGAGCCCAGCTGGACGGGCATCCTCGCCGTCAACGCTCCCCTGGCCCTCGCCTGCGCCTGCGACTTCGCCCTGGCGGCCCCGGTACGCCACCTCGGCCTGACGCGCTCCGGCGACACCTCCGTACGCCTCGGCGACACCGCCGACGTCACCCTCACGGTCACGAACCCGTCGAGCCGCCCGCTGCGCGCCCGCATCCGCGACGCCTGGCCCCCGAGCAGCTGGCAGGCCGGCACGGAAGTCGCGGCGTCCCGCCACCGTCTGACCGTCCCTCCGGGCGAACGCCGACGCGTCACGACCCGTCTGCGCCCCACCCGCCGCGGCGACCGCCGGTCCGACCGCGTCACCATCCGCTCATATGGCCCCCTGGGCCTCTTCGCCCGCCAGGGAAACCACAAGATCCCCTGGACGGTACGCGTCCTGCCCCCCTTCACCAGCCGCAAGCACCTCCCCTCGAAGCTGGCCCGGCTGCGCGAACTCGACGGCCGCACCAGCGTGCTGACGCGCGGTGAGGGAACCGAGTTCGACAGCCTCCGCGACTACGTGCCGGGCGACGACACCCGCTCGATCGACTGGCGCGCCACGGCCCGCCAGTCGAGGGTCGCCGTACGCACCTGGCGCCCCGAACGGGACAGGCACATCCTCCTGATCCTCGACACGGGCCGCACAGCCGCGGGCCGCGTCGGAGACGCCCCCCGCCTCGACGCCTCCATGGACGCGGCCCTCCTTCTGGCGGCCCTCGCGTCCCGCGCCGGCGACCGGGTGGACCTCCTCGCCTACGACCGCCGGGTACGCGCCCTGGTACAGGGACGTGCCGCAGGCGACGTCCTTCCTTCGCTGGTCAACGCCATGGCACACCTGGAACCGGAACTCGTCGAGACGGATGCCCGCGGCCTCACCTCCACCGCGCTCCGCACGGCCCCACGCCGCTCACTGATCGTGCTCCTGACCACCTTGGACGCGGCCCCCATCGAGGAGGGCCTGCTTCCCGTACTCTCCCGCCTCACCCAGCGCCACACGGTCCTCGTCGCCTCGGTCTCCGACCCCCACATCGAGCGCATGGCCACGGCACGGGGAAACACAGAGGCCGTGTACGAGGCCGCCGCGGCAGCGCAGGCCCAGGCGGAGCGCCATCGCACGGCGGAGCAACTGACTCGTCACGGTGTCACGGTCGTCGACGCGACCCCGGACAACCTGCCGCCGGCCTTGGCGGACGCATACCTGGCCCTCAAGGCAGCCGGCCGACTCTGATCTACACCGAATACAGGAACAGGGCCGGAAACGGCCCGCCCACAACTCTCTGGGACGTGAACGCGAAAAAGCCCCCGCACCGAAGTGCGGGGGCTTTCCCATTAAAATTTGTTCGGCGGCGTCCTACTCTCCCACAGGGTCCCCCCTGCAGTACCATCGGCGCTGTAAGGCTTAGCTTCCGGGTTCGGAATGTAACCGGGCGTTTCCCTCACGCTATGACCACCGAAACACGATGAAACTCTGATTCAAACAACCGCACCACACCCCCCTGTGGCCAGACAAAAAGGGGTGCAGG
>NZ_BMVY01000043.1 GCF_014650955.1 Streptomyces tauricus | reverse complement strand
GTGTCGCCGCCGCCCGCCCGGGGCTCGGTCGGACCGCAGCCAGGCCGCCGCGCGGTGTCGCCGCCGCCCGCGAGGGCCTCGGCCCGGCCGGGGCCGGGCCGCTCGGGACCCGGCCACTGCGCGGTGTTGCCCCCTGCCGCCCGGGACTCTGCCCGGTCCGGGGCGGGCCGCCGCGCGGTGTCGCCGCCGGCCGTTCGGGGGGGTGTCGTGGGGCGGGGTGGGGTTTCGGGGCGGGGGGCGGTCGGGGTGGGGTCGTCGGGTTCGGTCGCCGGGCGGAGTGGGAAATCCTGCTGGGCGGCACGTGGAGGCCGACCGGGAGCCGTACCCGCTTCGGGTGCCGGACGCGCCGGGGTCTGCTGTGCGGCAGGGGCGCTCGTCCACTCCGCGCCTCCCATGGGGGCACGCGGTGCGGAGGCGGCTCGGGCCGCGCCCGGGCGGGGCGTGACGCCCGCCCACTCGGCGCCCCCCAGGGGAGCGCGCGGCTCCGTCGTCGGACGTGGCGGGACGTTCGGCCTTGACGCTGGGCTCTCCGCGTCACGGGGCAGGGTGCCCGTGCCCCCGGGCGGTGGTGCGTCCGGGTAGCGGGTCGACGGCTGCGGGGGCGGAGCCGCCTCCGGCGTGTGGCGCTGCCGGTCGTCGCCTGGGCGGAGGGTCGGGAAACGCGGTGCCTCGGACGAGGAGGAGGACGAGGACGCGTCCCCTGAGCCGGCTTCGTCGGAGGCGGAGGCACGTGGGCGCGGCGGTGTGCCGACAGGGCGGCGCGGCCCGAACCAGTCGCCCCCCGCGGACTCCCCGCCCGCACGCTCCGACGCGGGAGCCGAAGGCTGTTGCGGGGCCGTGGGTTCCGGCCACCGCGACGGTTCTCGTTCGTCGTCCGTCACCGCCGGCCCCGGCGTCACCGGTGGCGTCGCCGGGCGCGGAGGAATCGAGGCGCGGCGCGCTTCCGTGCTCATGCACCCCCCGTTTCCTCGACCCCGGACGACCGAGACTGGCCGAAGGAACCCCTCCGGATCCGTTCCCCGCTTGCGTGCGCGTCACTCTACGGGCTGACGCCACGCCCGTGGGAATCAGTCCGCGGGCCCGGGGCATCTGCCCGGAACGTCCCCCTACCCTGCGGTAATCCGGTCTGGCAGGCTTCGCACATGACAGCCCGCGCCGCAGACCGAGCCCGCTACGACCGGGCCACCGCCCATCTCGACGCACCCGTCGCGATCGTGGACCTGGAGGCCTTCGACGCCAACGCCGACGACCTCGTACGGCGGGCGGCGGGCAAGCCCGTACGCGTCGCGAGCAAGTCGGTGCGCTGCCGGGCCCTGCTCGAACGCGTCCTCGCCAGGGACGGCTTCGCCGGACTCATGTCCTACACGCTCGACGAGTCGCTGTGGCTGGCCCGCTCCGGTTTCGACGACGTGCTGCTCGCCTATCCGTCCGCCGACCGGGCCGCGTACGCGACGCTCACCGGCGACCCCAAACTCGCCGCAGCCGTGACCGTCATGATCGACGACCCTGCGCAGTTGCAACTGATCGACGACGCCCGGGACGGCGGACGCGAAGAGGTGCGCGTCTGCCTGGAGTTGGACACCGCGCTGAAGATGTTCGGCGGCCGGGTCCGGGTCGGCGCCCGCCGCTCGCCCCTGTACTCCGCGGCCCAGGTCGCCGACATGGCGCGTACGGTCGCCCGCCGGCCTGGTTTCCGGCTCGTCGGGATCATGGCGTACGAGGGGCACATCGCCGGAGTGGGCGACGCCCTGCGAGGGCGCCCTTTGCGGTCGCGTGCGATCCGGCTGATGCAGGCGACGGCCCGCAAGGAGCTGGCGCAGCGCCGGGCGGACGTCGTACGGGCGGTCCGGGCCGTCGCGCCGGACCTGGAGTTCGTCAACGGCGGTGGCACGGGCAGCGTCCAGCACACCGCGGCCGAGGACTCGGTGACCGAGATCGCGGCCGGGTCGGGGCTGTACGTCCCGCGTCTCTTCGACAACTACACGTCGTTCAGCGGGCGTCCGGCCGCGCTCTTCGCGCAGCCCGTCGTGCGCCGGCCCGGGGTCGGTGTCGTGACCGTCCTCGGCGGCGGCTATCCGGCGTCGGGCGCCCCCGGCCCCGACCGGCTGCCCGTGCCGTACCTGCCCGAGGGGCTGAGGTACGACTCCCAGGAGGGCGCCGGCGAGGTGCAGACGCCGTTGCTCGGCTCGCCCGCCGACGATCTGCTGATCGGCGACAAGGTCTGGTTCCGGCACGCGAAGGCCGGGGAGCTGTGCGAACGCTTCGACGTGCTGCACCTCGTGGAGGGCGACACGGTGACGGCGTCGGTGCCGACGTACCGCGGCGAGGGCCACACCTTCCTGTAGCCCTGGCCCGGTGGCCCTGCCCTGGCCCGGTGGCTCTGGCCCGGGCGGTCGGCTACCGCGTGGGGCCGATGTCGCTGCCCACGCCCCCGCTGGTGTCCTCGTCGCCGACCGGCCGGATCCCCTCGGTGATCCGGTCCATGTCGGCGAGCGGCGGCCCCTCCGCGCCCGCGTCGAAGACGTACCGCACCATGACCAGCGACTCCGAGCCGACGCTGGACGGGAACGCCATGGACTGGACGTAACCGCCGGGCCCCGCCTCGGTCCTGACGCGCCAGCGCACGAAGTACCCGGTGCGCCCGGCGACCGCGACCGGGCCCTGCTCGACCAGCCGGTGGGACGTGATGCCGTGGAAGGGCCGCTCGTCGACCTTGTTGCGGTCGTACGCCAGGTCGGCCGCGTCGGAGATGTCCTCCCGGGCGAGCGCCGCGGTGGACTTCTCGTCGTTCGCGGTCACCGTGCGCGACAGGACCGTGCCGTGGCGGCAGAGGCCGTCGTCGCCCGGGCAGTCGTACGTCCCGGGTGTGGTCATCACCACATCGGTGTCGGACACGTTCTCGGGTCTGGCCCAGCCGTCGAGCAGCGGCAGGGTGATGCCGTTCAGCTCGTCCACGACGCGGTCGGGATCGGCGGACGGCTCCGGGGCGGACTCCGAGGATGAGGGCGGCGGGCTCGCCGGGGCGGAGACCGTGGGCGCGGTGATCGCCCCGGGGTCTCCGTCCCCGTCGTCCTCGCTCAGGACGACGGCGCCGGTGACGATGGCGGCGACGAGGACGGCCGCCGCGGCGGTGAGGGCGACGGCCTTCGCCCGTCCGGAGCCGTCGCTCCCCCGCGGGGGAGGGTGCTGCGGCGCCTCGGGGGTGCGGCGGTGCTCGGTCCAGGCGGTCCCGTCCCACCAGCGCTCCGTGTGCGGGGCGGAGGGGTCCCGGTACCAGCCGGGCGGGGTCGTCATGCTCATCCCGGCACTCTAGGCGCCGCCCGGCACAGGCACAGGGCCCTCCGCCCGACGGGCCCTGCACCGGCCTCCCGACGGGCGCTGCAGCGGTGTCCCGACGGGCCCCTCGGCGTCGTCCCGACGGGCCCTACAGCGGTGTGACGTACGCGCCCGAGATCCCGCCGTCCACCAGGAAGTCCGTGGCGTTCACGAACGAGGAGTCGTCGCTGGCGAGGAAGGCGACCGCGGCGGCGATCTCGTCCGCCTCCGCGAACCGGCCGAGCGGGATGTGCACGAGGCGGCGCGCGGCCCGCTCCGGGTCCTTGGCGAACAGCTCCTGGAGGAGGGGGGTGTTGACAGGGCCGGGGCACAGGGCGTTGACCCGGATGCCCTCGCGGGCGAACTGCACGCCCAGTTCACGGGACATGGCGAGCACCCCGCCCTTGGACGCGGTGTACGAGATCTGCGAGGTCGCGGCGCCCATCCGGGCCACGAAGGAGGCGGTGTTGATGATCGACCCCTTGCCCTGCCGCCGCATGTAGGGGATCGCGGCCTTGCAGCACAGGTACACGGAGGTGAGGTTGACCTCCTGGACGCGCTTCCAGGCCTCCAGTCCCGTCTCCAGGATCGAGTCGTCGTCGGGCGGTGAGATGCCCGCGTTGTTGAAGGCGATGTCGACGGATCCGTACGTGTCGTACGCGGCCTCGAAGAGCGTCTCGACCTGGTCGGGGTCGGTGACGTCGACCTTGACGAAGATCCCGCCGAGCCCTTCGGCGGCGGCCTTGCCCCGCGTCTCGTCGACATCGCCGCAGACGACGTGGGCGCCCTCGGAGGCGAGCCGGCGTGCGGTGGCGAGGCCGATACCGCTGCCGGCGCCCGTGATGACGGCCGTACGCCCGACCAGACGGCGGCAGACGACGGCGTCGGGCGATGAGACCGACGCCGTCGACGAAGTCGATGAGGCCGGCGAGATCGGCGAGGTCGGCGAGGTCGATGGCGTTGAGGTCACTGTGCGGGGCCCTCCGTGCTGATGAAGACGTTCTTGGTCTCGGTGAAGGCGGCCAGCGCGTCCGGGCCGAGTTCGCGGCCGATGCCGGACTGCTTGAAGCCGCCGAAGGGGGTCCAGTAGCGGACGCTGGAGTGGGAGTTGACGGAGAGGTTCCCGGCGCGGACCGCGCCCGACACGCGCAGGGCACGGCCCACGTCCCGGGTCCAGATGGAACCGGCCAGGCCGTAGTCGGTGGCGTTGGCGAGCCGGATCGCGTCGGCCTCGTCCTCGAAGGGGAGGACCACGGCCACCGGCCCGAAGACCTCCTCGACGGCCACGCGCGCGTGGGGCCCGACTCCGGTCAGAACGGTGGGCGGGAACCAGAACCCGGGCCCGTCGGGGGCGGTGCCCCTGATACCCGGCAGGTCGTCGGTGACGTACCCGCGCACCCGCTCCAGCTGGGCCCGGGAGATCAGCGGGCCCATGGCGGTCTTCTCGTCGGACGGGTCGCCGACGACCACGGACTCGATCGCGGGGACGAGGAGTTCGAGGAAACGGTCGTACGCCGAACGCTGGACGAGGATGCGGGTGCGGGCGCAGCAGTCCTGGCCGGAGTTGTCGAGGAAGGACATCGGGGTGGCCGCCGCGGCGGCCTCGATGTCGGCGTCGGCGAAGACGATGTTGGGGCTCTTGCCGCCGAGTTCGAGGGTGACGCGCTTGACGAGGGCCGCTCCCTTGGCCAGCACCTGCTTGCCCACGGTCGTGGACCCCGTGAAGACGATCTTCGCGACGCCGGGGTGTTCGACCAGCGCGTCGCCCGTGACGGGTCCGGCGCCGGGCAGGACCTGGAAGAGATGCTCGGGAAGGCCTGCCTCCAGGGCGAGTTCGGCCAGTCGCAGTGCCGTCAGCGGGGTCGTCTCGGCCGGTTTCAGGATGACGGCGTTCCCGGCGGCGAGCGCGGGGGCCGTGCCCCAGGCCGCGATCGGCATGGGGAAGTTCCAGGGCGCGATGACGCCGACCACGCCCAGCGGTTCGAGGATCGTGATGTCGAGGCCGCCAGCCACCGGGATCTGGCGGCCGGTAAGCCGTTCCACTCCCCCGGCCGCGTAGTCGAGCAGGTCGCGGACGTTGCCCGCCTCCCAGCGGGCGTTGCCGAGGGTGTGCCCGGCTTCCCGCACCTCCAGCCGGGCGAGTTCTTCGAGGTGTTCGTCGACGACGACGGCGAACCGGCGCAGCAGCCGGGCCCGCTCGCCCGGCGCGAGGGCGGCCCAGCGGATCTGCGCCGCACGGGCCCGTACGACGGCCGCGTCGACGTCCGCCGGGCCGGCCCCCGGGACGGTGGCGACGACTTCCTCGGTGGCCGGGTTGAGCACGAGGAGCTCGTGCCCGTCGGGCTGTGCGGACCGGGTGGGGGTGTGCGACAACGAAGGACCTCTCACATGCGTTCGAAGGAGCGGCGCAGCTCCCAGTCGGTCACCGCGGCGTCGAAGGCGTCCAGCTCGACGCGCGCCATGTTGCGGTAGTGGGCGACCACCTCGTCACCGAAGGCGGCCCGGGCGATGGGACTGTTCTCCCAGACCTCGGCGGCCTCGCGCAGGGTGGTCGGCACGTGCGCGTAGTCGGCGGTGTACGCGTTCCCCGTGCACGCCTCGGGCAGTTCCAGCTTGTGCTCGATGCCGTACAGGCCGGCCGCGACGAGTCCCGCGACGGCGAGGTGCGGGTTGACGTCGCCGCCCGGGAGCCGGTTCTCGAAGCGCATCGAGCGGCCGTGGCCGACCACGCGCAGCGCGCAGGTGCGGTTGTCGTAACCCCAGGCGACGGCGGTCGGCGCGAACGAGCCGGGCTGGAAGCGCTTGTACGAGTTGATGTTGGGCGCGTACAGGAGGGAGAAGTCCCGCAGGGCGGCGAGCTGCCCGGCGAGGAAGTACCGCATCACCCGCGACATACCACCGTGACCGTGACCGCCGCCATCTCCATCGCCGTCACCGTCACCGTCACCGGCCATGACGTTGGTGCCGTCGGCGTCGGTGAGGGAGAGGTGGATGTGGCAGGAGTTGCCCTCGCGTTCGTTGTACTTGGCCATGAAGGTGAGCGAGACGCCCTCCTGGGAGGCGATCTCCTTGGCCCCGGTCTTGTAGATGGCGTGCTGGTCGCAGGTGACCAGGGCCTCGTCGTACTTGAACACGATCTCGTGCTGCCCGGGGTTGCACTCGCCCTTGGCGGACTCGACGGTCAGCCCGGCCGCCGCCATCTCGTTGCGGATGCGCCGCAGCAGGGGCTCGATGCGCCCGGTCCCGAGGACGGAGTAGTCGATGTTGTACTGGTTGGCGGGCGTCAGACCGCGGTAGTTGGCGTCCCAGGCGTGCTCGTAGGTGTCCTTGAAGACGATGAACTCCAGCTCGGTGCCCACCTGGGCGGTGAAACCGTGCTCGGCGAGCCGCTCCAGCTGGCGCCGCAGGATCTGGCGGGGCGCGGCCACCACGGGAGAGCCGTCGTTCCAGGCGAGGTCGGCGACGAGCATCGCCGTGCCGTCGTTCCACGGGACGCGGCGCAGCGTGCTCACGTCCGGACGCATGGCGAAGTCGCCGTACCCACGCTCCCAGGACGACATCGCGTAGCCCTCGACGGTGTTCATGTCGGCGTCGACCGCGAGGAGGTAGTTGCAGCCCTCCGTGCCGTGCCGCAGGACCTCGTCGAGGAAGAAGCGGGCGGCGAACCGCTTGCCCTGGAGCCGGCCCTGCATGTCCGGGAAGGCCAGGACGACCGTGTCGATCTCGCCGCTCGCGACGAGGGCGTGCAGTTCCTCGACGGTGAGCGGTGGTGTGCGGTCTGCCACGGAAAAGGCCTCCTTCGGTCGGCCTGGAACCGTCCCCAGCCGTCCCGGGCCGTCAATGATCGGCGATGGCCATAAGGTATTGCCGAGAACCATTGCTTGGGAAGGGGGCGCGGCCGGATGTCGCACTCTGATCCACACGGCCGCAGCCACGGCCACGACGACCGGCTGGCGCCGGTGCTGCGGCCGGTGCGCGCGGGCAACGGCTTCGAGGAGGCACTGGAGCAGATCCTCCAGGTCGTCCGGCTCGGCCTGGTCCCCGCGGGCGAACGGCTGCCCGCCGAGCGCGAGTTGGCGCAGCGGCTCGGGATCAGCCGGGTGACGCTCCGCGAGGTCCTGAAGGTGCTGCAGGACCAGGGGCTCGTCGAGTCCCGGCGCGGCCGGTACGGGGGCACCTTCGTGCGGGCCCGTTCCGGGGCGACGGACGGGGCCGAACTGCGGCGGCGCGTCGAGGGGGTCGACATCGAGGACGTACTGCGCTTCCGTGAGGTGCTGGAGGTCGGGGCGGCGGAACTGTGCGCGGCGCACGGCCTCTCCGGGGCGCGGGCCCGGTCCCTGCGTGAGGCGCTGGCCCGCACGCAGGACGCCCCGCTGGCGGAGTACCGGCGTCTCGACACGCTCTTCCACCTGACCCTCGCCGAACTGTGCGGCTCGCCGACCCTCACCGCCCAGTACGCGGCCGTCCGCTCGACCGTGAACGACCTCCTCGACTGCATCCCCCTCCTGGTACGCAACCTCGACCATTCGCAGCGTCAGCACGCGGCACTGGTCGAGGCGGTGCTGGCCGGGGACGCGGAGGGGGCACGCGGGGCGATGCGGGAGCACTGCGCGGGCACGGCGGCACTGCTGCGCGGCTTCTTGACGTAGCCGACCCGTGCCTGACTGCGTCCGCCTGCGTCCGCCGCAAAGGTATGGGTTCGCATTCTTTGCGGAGCAGGCGGCGCACAGGGAGAGTAGGAATGTGAGGCACACGGGGACTGTGGGGAGCGTGGGGATGGCCGACCGGCCGCTGATCGGAGTGAGTACGTACCTGGAGACGGCGCGGTGGGGGGTGTGGGAGCTGGAGGCCACGCTGTTGCCGGCCGGCTATCCGCGGCTGGTCCAGGCGGCGGGCGGGGTGGCCGCGATGCTGCCGCCGGACGAACCGGCGTACGCCGGCGGGGCCGTGGCCCGGCTCGACGGGCTGGTGATCGCGGGCGGTCCCGACGTGGATCCGGCGCGGTACGGGGCCGAGCGCGACCCGCGCTGCGGGCCACAGGCGCGGGCCCGTGACAGCTGGGAACTCGCGCTGATCGAGGCGGCGTTGGCGTCCGGGACGCCGTTGCTCGGCATCTGCCGGGGGATGCAGCTGCTGAACGTCGCGCTCGGCGGGACGCTCGTGCAGCACATCGACGGGCATGTCGAGGCGGTGGGGGTGTTCGGACGGCATGTGGTGAAGCCGGTGCCGGGGTCGCTGTGCGCGGGGCTGGTCGGCACGGAGGAGTCGTCCGTGCCGACGTACCACCACCAGGCGGTGGGGCGGCTGGGGACGGGGCTGGTGGCGAGCGCGTTCGCGGAGGACGGGACGGTGGAGGCGCTGGAACTCCCCGGGCCCGGCTGGGCGTTGGGCGTCCAATGGCACCCGGAGATGGCGCTGGACCTACGCGTGATGAAGGGCTTGGTACATACGGCTACCGCCTACGCCTCGGGGCGGGGCTCGGACCCCACGTAGCGGCGGGGCGGGGGGCTTGCGCCGTTCCCCGCGCCCCTAGGGGGCCGGGGCCGCGGGCCGTATGCAGGCCGCAACCACCCTCCCGAACCCACGAACCAACCCCCACCCCCACCCACCCAGGGGCGCGGGGAACTGCGCAACCAACCACAGCGAACCCGCACCCGACAAACCCGCCGCAAGCCCCACTCACCCAGGGGCGCGGGGAACTGCGCAGCCGGCAACCCGGCCGGAGCCACCCCAGGGGCGCGGGGAACGGCGCAAGGCGTGGGTCGTCCGCCGCCCGTCGTCCGCCGCCCGTTCCTACGACCGCGTCAAGGTCAGGAGGTCGCGGGCCGGCCCCGCCGGACGATGCCCCGTCGGCCACACCGCGCGCAGGTCCCGGCTCAACCGCACCCCCTCCACCGGAATCTCCACCAGCCGCCGCGCGGAGAGCTCCTCACCGAGAGCCAGTTCGCTCAGCACCGCCGGCCCCGCCCCCGACGCCGCGGACGCCTTCACCGCCGTCGTCGACGACAGCTCGATCAGCGGGCGGGCCAGCCCGCCGAGCGCCGCGTCCAGCACCTGCCGCGTCCCCGACCCCTCCTCCCGCAGGATCAGCGGCGTGGCCGCCAACTCCCCCGCGTCGAGCGCCCGCCTCCGCCGCGCCCACGCGTGCCCGGGCGCGGTGACGACGATCAGCCGGTCGTGGGCGATCACCACGGAGTCGAGTCCGTCCGCCACGGACACCCCCTCCACGAACCCCAGGTCCGCCTCGCCCGACAGCACCCGCCCGGCCACCACCGTGGAGTTCCCGGCGAGCAGCGACACCGCCGTGTCCGGCCGCTGCCCGCGCAGGGCGATCAGCCACCCCGGCAACAGGTACTCGGCGATCGTCATGCTCGCCGCCACCCGCAGCCGCGAGTCCCGCCGGTCCCGCAGCGCCTGCGCCCCCGCGTCGAACGCCTCCGCCGCCTCCACCACCCGCCGGGCCCAGTCCGTGACCAGCGCCCCCGCGTCGGTGAGCCGTGACCCCCTGGGCGAACGGTCCACCAGCCCGACCCCCAGTTGCCGTTCCATGGACCGGATCCGGCTGCTGGCGGCGGGCTGGGTGATGCCGAGTTCCCGCGCCGCCCGCCCCAGACTGCCGAGCCGCGCCACGGCGAGCAGCAGTTCCAGCGCGCCCAGCTCGGGCACCCGGTGCGACAGCCCCCCGCCCGGCGCCGCTCCCGCTGCGCGCACCGGCTGGTCGTCCGTACCGTCGCTCCAACTCATAAGCCCACCTTATGCCCCCATAGACCGGTACTCCCTGGTGGCCACCCCGCCCGGGGAGCACCGTGGAGTCATGGTCACCGCCGTCCCCAGCCCTCCCACCCTCAGAGGGCGCACCGCTCGTACCGGACAGATCCGCCGGACCGCCCACCCCCGCGCCACCGCCGTCCGCCACCTCGGACCCAACTGGTACGCCCCCGTCATGGGCACCGCGATCATCGCCACGGCCGGCGCCGGCCTCCCGTTCGGCGCCCCCGGCCTGCGTACCGTCTGCGCGGCGTTCTGGGCGCTCTCCCTCGTCCTGCTCGTCGGCCTGCTCGTCGCGCGGGCGGCGCACTGGATCCATCACGGGGGCCGGGCGAGGGCCCAGCTCATGGACCCGGCGACGGCACCGTTCTACGGGTGCCTCTCGATGGCCCTGCTGGCCGTCGGCGGCGGCGCCCTCGTCGTCGGCCACGACTGGATCGGCACCCCGGCGGCGGTCGCCCTGGACGCCGTCCTGTTCACCGCCGGCACCCTGACCGGGCTGACGGTGGCCGTGGCCGTCCCCTACCTGATGGTCGTGCGCCCCCGGACGGACGCCGCCTCCCGGATCCCGTCCCAGGTCAGTCCCGTATGGCTGCTCCCCGTGGTCGCCCCGATGGTGTCCGCGGCCCTCGGCCCGCTGCTCGTACCGCATCTGCCGGCCGGCGCGCCCCGCGCGACCCTGCTGCTCGCCTGCTTCGCGATGTTCGGCCTCAGTCTGCTGGCCACGCTGGTGATGCTGCCGATGATCTTCGCCCGGCTCCTCACGGACGGCCCGCTGCCGCTCGCCCTGACCCCGGCCCTGTTCCTGGTGCTGGGTCCGCTGGGGCAGTCCACGACGGCCGTCGACAAGTTCGCCGGCGCCGCGCAAGGGGTGGTGCCCGCCCCGTACGAGCAGGGCTTCGCCGTCCTCGCGGTGCTCTACGGCGTACCGGTGATGGGGTTCGCGCTGTTCTGGCTCGCGCTGGCCGGCGCGATGGTGGTGCGCGCCCACCGCCGGGGCATGCGCTTCACGATGACCTGGTGGGCCTTCACCTTCCCGGTCGGTACGTGTGTGACGGGCGCCGAGGGCCTCGCGCGGCACACCGGGCTCGTCGTCTACGACGGGATCGCCGTCGCCCTGTACGCCCTGCTGCTCGCCGCCTGGACCGTGGCCGCCGTGCACACCGCCCGGGGCCTGCTCAGCGGACGGCTGCTCGCAGCGCCTCGGCCAGTACCCGCGGGGCCCGCGCCAACGACGGCCCGTACCAGGTGAGATGGCGTCCGTCGACGAGCGCGCAGGGCACCCCGGGAAACTCCTCGGGGCCGTCCTCCCGGGTAAAGCGGTACGGCTCGTCGGGCAGGACGAGCAGGTCGAGGCGGGCGGCGCGCAGTGCGTCGGCGGGGATGCGCGGATAGCGCTCGGCGTGGTCGGCGTACGCGTTGTCGACGCCCAGCCGTGCCAGCAGGTCCCCCGCGAAGGTGTCCCGTCCGAGCACCATCCAGGGGCGCCGCCAGATGGGCACGGCCGCGCGCGGCCGGATCGACGGGCAGGGCGGGTCGAGCCACACCGTCTCGGCCTCGTCCAGCCAGCGGGGCCGTCCGCGGACGCCGCACGCCCCGAGCACGCGCTCCAGTTCGCGGAAGGCGCCCGGCAGGTCCCGTACCTCGGTGACCAGGACCTCCAGGCCCGCTCGCCGCAGCGCTGTCAGGTCGGGCTCGCGGTTCTCCTCCTCGTTGGCGATCACGAGGTCGGGGGCGAGGGCGACGACCCGCTCGACGTCCGGGTTCTTGGTGCCGCCGACGCGTACGACGTCGAGCCCGGCGGGGTGGCTGCACCAGTCGGTCGCCCCGACGAGGGTCCCCGGCGCGGACACGGCGACGGCCTCGGTCAGGGACGGGACCAGCGACACCACCCTCGGCGCCGGGGCGGGGCGTGTGCGCGGAGCCCGCGCGCTGCGCTCACCGGCTGAGATCGTCGACCGCCTCGACGTGGTCCGCGACCGCGACGACCAGGACGCGGGTGTCCTCCTCGGTGGCCCGCCAGCGATGGCGCACCCCCCCGGTGAGATACAGGGTGTCGCCCTTGCCCAGGCGGTACGCGCGGCCCTCCGCCTCGACCTCGACGAAGCCCTCGGCCACGTACATCAACTCGTCGTTGCGGTGCTGGAACTCACGGCCGGCGTCCTGGTCGCCGGAGAACTCCATGGCGTGCAACTGGTGGTGACCGCGCACCAGGGGGCGCACACGGGGCTCATGGGTGAACTCGGAGTCGTCGGCGCGCACCACGTCGACACTGCGCGCCGGGTCGGCTGCCGCCAGCAGCTCCACGCGGGTGGTGCCGAGGGCATCGGCCACGCGTTCCAGGGAACGCGTACTGGGCCGGGCCCGTTCGTTCTCGACCTGGCTGAGGAAGGGCACCGAGAGACCGCTGCGCTCGGCGACGACGGCGAGGGTGAGCTCCAGCGCCCGGCGGCGCCGCCTGACGGCCGCGCCCACTCGAAGGGTCTCCTTGTTGTCGTCCATCGCTTCGGCTCCCCCCTGTGCGTCGTCGGTGCGTGAGGTGCGGTGGCTGCGCGGTTTCCCATGGCTTGCGCGCCCATGTCTCGCGGGTTCCTGATGTGTTGTCTGCACCCTACGGGTGTTCGGCAAACCGTTTCATGCGGCCGTCACATCCCCGTAAACATTGCCTCATCGGTCGTGTATATGCCGCGAGGGGCGGACGGCACCGTACAGTGCCGTCCGCCCCTCGCCGTACTGTGTGCGTCCGCTGCTACGGAGTCATGCGTTCCACCATGTCAGGGTGCTCCTTGAGCCACGCGGCGACGGCGTCCTCCTCGTGTCCCTGGCCGCGGTCCTTGATCTCGGCCTCCAGGCTGCCGAGTTCGTCCTCGCTCATCTTGAAGTTCTTGATCCACTTGGTGAGCTGCGGATACTGCCCGGGGAACTTCTTGTTGGAGATCGTCCGGATCGTGTTGCCCTCACCGAACAGCTTCTTCTCGTCCGACAGCTTGGTCAGCTCGTACTCGCTGTAGGCCCAGTGCGGGGACCACAGGACGACGGCGACGGGCTCCTTCTTGGCGTACGCGCGCTTCAGCTCGGCGAGCATCGCGGGCGTGGAGCCGTCGACGACCTTGTACTCCTTGTCGAGGCCGTAGCCCGGAAGCACGTCCTTCTTGAGGAGGTTCATCTCGCCGGTGCCCGGCTCGATGCCGATGATCCTGCCGTCGAAGGTGTCGGCCTTGCCCTTGAGGTCCGCCAGGGACTTGATGCCCTTGACGTAGGAGGGCACCGAGACCTCCAGGGACGTCGGCTCGTACCAGGTGCCGAGGTCCTTCAGGTTGTCCTTGTGCTTGTTCCAGTAGTTCGACTGCGCGTACGGCAGCCAGGCGTCGAAGTTGAGGTCGATGTCACCGGAGGCCAGGCCCGTGTAGACCGGGCCGACGTCCATCTGCTTCAGGTTCAGCGTGTAGCCGCGCCGGGCCAGCACGTTCTTCCACAGGTAGGTGACGGCGACGTCCTCGTCCCACGGGAACCAGGCGACGTCGATGGCGTTCTTCGCCTCGGCTGGGGTCCCCGACGAGGAGCCCGCGACCGGGGCCAGCTTGTCCACGACGTCGGAGTTGGTCTTCAGCCAGGTGCGCACGGCGTCCTGCTGAGCGCCCTTGCCGGCCTTGTTGATCTCCGCCTCAAGACCGGTGAGCTGCTTCTCGGTCATCTTGAAGTTCTTGAGCCACTTGCCGACGACCGGTTCGTCCTTCGCGAAGCCCTTGCGGGACAGCGTGTGCACTCCGTCGCCCTTGCCCCAGGCGCCCTTGGTGTCCTTGAGCTTCTTCAGCTCGTACTCGCTGTACGCCCAGTGCGGCGACCAGAGCGTGCCGACGAACGGCTCCTTCTTGGCGTACGCGCGCTTCAGCTCGGCCAGCATCGCCGGCGTGGAGCTGTCGACGACCTTGTACTCCTTGTCGAGCCCGTACTCCTTGAGGACCTTCGTCTTGAGCAGGCCCATCATTCCGGCGCTGGACTCGATGCCGGTGATCTTGCCGCCGAACTCGTCCGATCTGCCCTTGAGGTCCTCCAGGGAGTCGATGCCCTTCATGTAGGCGGGCACGCTCAGTTCCAGGGACGTCGGGCCGAACCAGGAGCCCAGGTCGTCGAGCTGCTTGCCGTACTTCTTCCAGTACTCGGCGTGGGTGGTGGGCAGCCACGAGTCCGTCTGGAAGTCGATGTCTCCCTGTGCGAGGGAGGTGTAGAGGGGGCCCGCGTCGAACTGCTTGACCTCGACGTCGTAGCCGCGCCGCTCCAGGATCTCCTTCCACAGGAAGGTGGAGGCCACGCCCTCGTCCCAGGGGATGTAACCGATGGTGATCTTCTTGCCCTGGCCGACGTTCTTGGAGTCGGACGCGGTGGTCTCGCTGTCGTCGGAGCCGAACACGCCCATGCCGCCCGCGACGAGCGCGAGGACGACGACACCGATCACGGCGACGGTGGGCTGGGGACGATAGGTCCAGATCTTCAGGCCCTGCGCGGCACGCAGCTTGGCGGCGGCGCGCCGGCCGAGCGGCGAGACCTGGGTGCCCAGCGCGCTGGTCATCCGGTCCAGGTAGATGGCGAGGATGACGATGGCGACGCCCGCCTCGGAGCCGAGGCCGACGTTCAGCTGGCCGATGGCCTCGTTCACGTCACCGCCGAGGCCGCCGGTGCCGACCATCCCCGCGATGGCGGCCATGGACAGACCCAGCATGATGACCTGGTTGACGCCCGCCATGACGGTGGGCAGGGCCAGCGGCAGCTGGACGCGCAGCAGGATGTTGCCGGGGGTGGTGCCGAACGCGTCGGCGGCCTCGACCAGTTCCTTGTCGACCTGCCGGATGCCCAGTTCGGTCATCCGGACGCCGGGTGCCAGCGCGAAGATCAGGGTGGCCACGATGCCCGCGGGGGCGCCGGTGCCGAAGAACAGGATCGCCGGGATCAGGTAGATCATCGCCGGCAGCGTCTGCATGAAGTCGAGCACGGGCCGCACAATGGCGCTTACCCGGTCCGAGCGGGCCGCCCAGATGCCGACGGGCACGGAGATGACGAGCGCGATGATCGTCGCCACCAGGACGAGCGACAGCGTCACCATCGCGTTCTCCCACAGTTCGAGGGAGTCGATGAACGCGAATCCCACGAAGGTGAGGAGACCTGCCGAGGTGCCGCGCAGCCAGAAGGCGATGACCGCGAAGATACCCGCGAGGAGGAGCGGTTCGGGGGCTTGGAGGACGGCGTTGATGCCGTCGTAGGCGCCCAGGAAGACGGTCTTGAAGAAGTCGAAGAGCCACGCCATGTGGTTCAGCAGCCAGTCGACCGCGTCGTTGACCCAGTCGCCGAAGGGGATTCTAGGCATCGGTCTTCACCGCTCCGAGGGTCTTGTCACGCGGGTTGTCGCAGGGCGCGGGTTCGCCCTGTTCGTCGCCGAGGAAGGCGACGAGCCGTTGCCGGGGCACACGGCCGACCAGCTTCCCCTTCTTGTCGACGACGGCGACGGCGTGCGCCAGCCGCGCGCTGACGGCGCACAGTTCGCCGAACGAGGTGTCGGGCCTCGCGGTCTCGCAGCCGCAGTCCGCCTCGTCGCCGCGCAGCTCCGTCTCCATGACGGAGGCCGCGGTGAGGACCCTGGAGCGGTCGACGTCCTGGGTGAAGGAGGCCACGTAGTCGTTCGCGGGGCGTACGAGGATGTCCTCGGCGGTGCCTATCTGCACGATCCGGCCGTCCCGCATGACGGCGATGCGGTCGCCCAGGCGCATGGCCTCGTTGAGGTCGTGGGTGATGAAGACGATGGTCTTCTTCAGCTTCTTCTGGAGTTCGATCAGCTGGTCCTGCATGTCGCGGCGGATCAGCGGGTCGAGCGCGCTGAAGGACTCGTCCATCAGCAGCAGGTCGGCGTCGGTGGCGAGCGCCCGGGCGAGGCCCACGCGCTGCTGCATACCGCCGGACAGTTCGTCGGGCCAGGACTTCTCCCAGCCGGCGAGCCCGGCCAGGATCAGGGCCTTGTTGGCGCGCTCGTGGCGCTCGGCGCGCGGCACCCCCTGTACTTCGAGGCCGTACGCGGCGTTCTCCAGGACGCTGCGGTGCGGGAAGAGCGCGAAGTGCTGGAAGACCATGCTCACCTTGCGGGAGCGGACCTCGCGCATCTGACGGTCGTTCAGCGCGGTCAGGTCCTGTCCGTCGAAGACCACGCGCCCCTCGGTGGGCTCAAGGAGCCCGTTGAGCATGCGCAGCAGCGTGGACTTGCCGGATCCTGAGAGTCCCATCACGACGAAGATCTCGCCGGGTTCCACCGTGAAAGAGGCGTCGATCACCGCGGCGGTGATGCCGTCGGCGCGCAGTTCCTCGCGGTCGACTCCCCCTCGCAGTCGCTCGACGGCCTCGCCGGGTCGTCTGCCGAACACTTTGTAGAGCCGTTCCGCCTGCAGCCTGGATGACACAAGTACCTCTCCGGTCGAACGAAGACGGCCCGCCTCCCCCGCCGGCGGGCCGTGGAGCGATGCGGGTTCCGCCCGCTCATCCGGTCCGCGCATGTTCAGGTGTGGTTGAAAATGCGACCGGGTCGCTCCGGATGCGCCCCTGCCCCGACTCCTCTGGCGCAAACCCGACCGTGTCCCAGTTCACATTTTGTTTACTTGTGCACGGTTGCGGAACTCGTGCCGGTTCGCTCCTCCACGCCGGGCCTCTTCCGCACGGTCCGCGCCGCACGGTGACTGTCAGTGGCGTACGGCATGATGCGAGGCGTGACGCAGCAGACGCAGCAGCTCCGGCGAACCATGCTCCTCGACACCGCCTCCCTGTACTTTCGCGCCTATTTCGGGGTGCCGGAATCCGTGAAGGCCCCGGACGGCACTCCCGTGAACGCGGTGCGGGGACTTCTCGAGTTCATCGACCGCCTGGTGAAGGACCACCGGCCGGACGACCTGGTGGCTTGTATGGACGCGGACTGGCGCCCGCAGTGGCGGGTCGACCTGATCCCCTCGTACAAGGCGCACCGGGTCGCCGAGGAGACGGAGACGGGCCCCGACGAGGAGGAGGTGCCCGACACCCTGTCGCCGCAGGTGCCGGTCATCGAGGAGATCCTGGACGCGCTGGGCATCGCGCGCGTGGGGGTCGAGGGGTACGAGGCGGACGACGTGATCGGCACGTTCGCCGGCCGCGCCACGGGCCCGGTCGACATCGTCACCGGCGACCGCGACCTGTACCAACTGGTGGACGACAAGCGGGGCATCCGCGTGCTGTACCCGCTCAAGGGCGTCGGCTCCCTGCAGCTCACGGACGAGTCCTGGCTGCGCGAGAGGTACGGCGTGGACGGGCCGGGGTACGCGGACCTCGCACTGCTGCGCGGCGACCCCAGCGACGGGCTGCCGGGCGTGCCGGGCATCGGCGAGAAGACGGCCGCCAAGCTGCTGGCCGAGTTCGGGGACCTGGCCGGGATCATGGCGGCGGTGGACGACCCGAAGGCCAAACTCACCCCGTCGCAGCGCAAGCGCCTGGACGAGTCACGGCCGTACGTGTCGGTCGCGCCGAAGGTCGTCAAGGTGGCCGGTGACGTGCCCCTGCCGGAGGTGGACACCGCGGTGCCCCGCGCACCACGCGATCCGGCGGCCCTCGACGCGCTGGCGGCGCGCTGGGGCCTCGGCGGCTCGTTGACACGCCTGCTGTCGACTCTGGGGTCGTGAGAGGGACACTGGACGCGTGGGGTCGCACCACTGCCCCCTGTTCAACTGAGGCGTGTCACCGAGGTGCGGCACAGGGAGAGGTGCTAACTTAGGTAAGCCTTAGCGAACTTACCCAGGAGGCCGTTATGGCAGAGCGTCCGGCACGCAAGGCTCCCAAGCCGCACTCCGCGCGGGTCGTCCGTACGGAGCGGCTGACTCCGCACATGCAGCGCGTGGTCCTCGGCGGCGAGGGTCTCGCCGACTTCACCGCGGGCACCAGCACCGACCATTACGTGAAGCTGTTGTTCGGCGCCGAGGGCGTGACGTATCCGGAGCCCTTCGACATGGCGCGGATCCGCGAGGAGTTCCCCCGTGAGCAGTGGCCCGTCACGCGGACGTACACCGTGCGCGCCTGGGACCCCGAGCAGCGTGAGCTGACCCTGGACTTCGTGATCCACGGCGACGAGGGCCTTGCCGGGCCCTGGGCGGCCCACGTCCGGGCGGGCGAGCTGGTGCGGTTCCTCGGACCGGGTGGGGCGTACGCCCCGGACGCCGAGGCCGACTGGCATCTGCTGGCCGGGGACGAGAGCGCGCTGCCCGCCATCGCCGCCTCCCTGGAGGGCATGCCCGACGGAGCGCGGGTACGCGCCTTCGTGGAGGTGTCGGGCCCCGAGGAGGAGCAGAAGTTCGACTCCGCCACGGAGGTCGTCTGGCTGCACCGCGGTGACCGGCCGGTCGGTGAGGCGCTGGTGGCGGCCGTCCGGGCACTGGAGTTCCCGGCGGGCCGGGTGCACGCGTTCGTGCACGGCGAGGCGGGCTTCGTGAAGGAGCTGCGGCGGCTGCTGCGGGTCGAGCGCGGGATCCCGCGCGAGGACATCTCGATCTCGGGGTATTGGCGCCTGGGGCACAACGAGGACGGGTGGCAGGCCGCGAAGCGCGACTGGAACGCTCAGGTCGAGGCCGAGCAGGAGGGCGCGCCTCCGGTCGCCTCGACCTGAGGGGGTTCCCTCCGGAGCGGGGTGGACATTCGTCAGCGGGTCGGCGGGGGCTAATCGCGCAATCCCCCGCGCCCGCGCACTTCCCAGCGCCCGCGCAGTCCCCCGCGCCCCTGAAGGGCCGTGCGGCCGCTGCGTACGCTTGACCAGGTGAGACGTAAGAACAGGATTCCGCCCTCTCCCCTGCCCCAGCGCGAAGGGGTGGATCCGGTGCGGGTGCGCCTCCCGGCCGACGGGGCCTGGAGCACCGTGCGGGAGTATCTGGCGGAGCGGCTCGCACCACGGGCCGCGGTGATCGACGAGATGCTCGCCGCGGGACGGATCGTGGACGCGGGCGGGCGGCCGGTGGGGGCGGACACGGCGTACGTGCCGGGGATGTTCGTGTGGTTCCACCGCGAGCTGCCGGACGAGGAGCGGGTGCCGTTCCCCGTCGAGGTCGTCCACCGTGACGAGCACATCGTGGTCGCCGACAAACCGCACTTCATCGCCACGACACCCCGGGGCAGTCATGTCACCGAGACGGTTCTCGCCCGGCTGCGGCGCGAACTCGGAGTGCCGACGCTGGGCGCCGCGCACCGGCTCGACCGGCTCACCGCCGGGCTCGTGCTGTTCACGGTGCGGCCCGAGGAACGGGGCGCCTACCAGTCACTGTTCCGCGACCGCCTCGTACACAAGGAGTACGAGGCGGTGGCTCCGTACGCGCCGGCGCTGGACCTGCCCGTCACGGTCCGCAGCCGGATCCACAAGGAGCGGGGCGTGCTCGCCGCCCAGGAGGTGCCGGGCGAGCCGAACGCCGTAACCCGGGTCGAGCTGGTGGAGCACCGGGAGGGCCGGGCCCGCTACCGGCTGCTGCCGCACACCGGCCAGACCCATCAACTGCGGGTGCACATGAGCGCGTTGGGCGTGCCGATCCTCGGCGACCCGCTGTACCCGGTGGTCACCGGCCCCGTGCCAGCCGGTGACTTCCGGCGCCCGCTCCAACTGCTGGCGCGGGTACTGGAGTTCACCGATCCGGTCACGGGGCACAGCCATGCGTTCCGCAGCGGACGGACGCTCCTGGCCTGGTCCGCCCACGACGACTGGGCCGGTGAAGGACCGGCCCGGTGACGTCGGTGGCCGTCGGGCTCAGTAGCCGCGCCACCAGCGCACGAAGCGCTGCCAGGCACCGAGCCGGTGCCCCGGGTCGGCGGCCGGATCGGCGGCCGGGGGGTCCGGCAGGTCGATGGTGGGACGCGGCACCGGAGCGGCCTCCAGGGACGGGTCGGAGAGGTCCCAGTCCGGCCGCGGGCGGGGCACCTCGCTGACGCCGGGCCGCTCCATGACGTCCTGCGGCGAAGCCGGGGCGAACACGACCGGCAGTTCCGCCAGATGCCGCGAGGAGATCGACGCGGTCCACGTCAGGTCGTCCTCGTCCACGGCGAGCCGCACGTCGGGAAGCCGCTTGAGGAGCGCGTCGACACCGACGTCCGCGATGGCACGGCCGATGTCCTGGCCGGGGCACTCGTGCGGGCCGCCGCCGAAGGCGAGGTGCGAGCGGTTGCCCATCATGTTCGCCTTGAGGTCCGGGCGGACATGCGGGTCGACATTGCCCGCCGCCATCCCGAGGAGCAGCCCGTCACCCTTGCGGATGCGCTGCCCGCCCAGCTCCGTGTCCTGCTTGGCGAAGTAGCCGAGGACGTTGCTGAACGGCGGCTCGTTCCACAGGGACTGCTCCACCGCCTGGGGCACCGTCATCTGCCCGCCGTTGAGCTGGGCGCGGAAGCCCGGGTCGGTGAGAACCACGCGCAGCACGTTGGCCAGGAGGTTCGCCGTGGCCTCGTACGCGGCGAGGAGGACGACCCGCAGGTGCTGGCCCACCTCCTCGTCGGTGAGTCCGGCCGGGTGGTTGATGAGATGGCTGGTGAAGTCCTCGGCGGGCTCGGCCCGGCGGCGGACCGTGAGCCGCATCAGCACGCTCATGACGTACTCGTTGCTGGCGATCGCGGTCTCGGTGCCCTTGAGGAGGTCGCGGGTGGCCTGCACCATCCGGTCGTCGTACTCCTCGGGCATGCCGAGGATCTCGCACAGCACGGCCATCGGCAGGTGCTCGGCGAACTGCGAGACCAGGTCGGCGGTGCCGCGGTGGCAGAAGTGGTTGACCAGCTCCTGGGTCCAGTGGTTGATGTGGCGGCGCAGGTCGCGGGAGTTGATGGTCGACATGGCGCCCATCACCGCGCCGCGCAGCCGCTGGTGCTCGTCGCCCTCGGCGTGGGAGCAGATGGGCTGCCAGGTGATGAGCGGCATCAGCGGGTGGTCGGCGCCCGCCGTGCCGTCCAGGAGAGGCGTCCAGATACGGCTGTCGCGGGTGTAGACCGAGGGGTTGCTGATCATGTGGAGGTTCTCGCCGTGTCCGAGCACCATCCAGATGGGCACGTCGTCGTGGAGCAGCACCGGCGCGACGGCGCCGTGCTCGGCGCGCAGCTTCTCGTACAGGCCCGCCAGGTCCTGCGCGTCGGGTCCGTAGAGCCGGCGCAGTCCGCCGGGGCCCGTGCCGTGGGCGGGGCAGCCCGGCGGCGGCCCGGACATGGGGTCGTCCGTACCGGTCAGGGAAGAGGGTTCAGGCGTCACGGTGATCGCTTTCGGAGCTGGATCGGATGTTCGGTCGGTGCCTTGCCCGGCAAGGCACCGAAGGGGCGCGGGGCTGTGTCGACCTGCGGCTCCGCCGCGTGGGCGCGCCGAGCCCCCACCGGGCACGCGGGTCGTCTCCACGCCCACAACGGAGCGCCTAGGCCGACGCCATGGCGATCGAGTGCAGGAACCGCATCAACGTCATCAGGACGTCCCGGCTGGAGGCCCGCCGGCGCGCGTCGCACTGCATCATGGGGATCTCCTCGGACAGGTCGAGCGCCGCCCGCAGGTCCTCCATGGGGTAACGGGGGCCGTCCGGGAAGTCGTTGACGGCGACGACGAACGGCACGCCGCGCTCCTCCAGGCGTCCGATGACGTCGAAGCTGACCTCCAGGCGCCGGGTGTCGACCAGGACGACCGCGCCCAGAGCGCCCTCGAACAGGCCGTTCCACAGGAACCAGAAGCGCTCCTGTCCGGGGGTGCCGAACAGGTACAGCACCAGCTGTTCGGTGATGCTGATGCGGCCGAAGTCCATCGCGACGGTGGTCGCCGTCTTCGTGTCGGAGCCGTAGTTGTCGTCGACCCCGATGCCGGCCTGCGTCATGGTCTCTTCGGTGGTCAGCGGCCTGATCTCGCTGACGGAACCCACCATCGTCGTCTTGCCGACCCCGAATCCGCCCACGATCACGATCTTCACCGCGGCGGTCGCCGTGTGCGGGAGATGGTCCTCGGCGCGGGGCCCCGGGACGGTGTCAGAGCTTTTGAAGTCCATGCATCACCGCTTCGAGAAGGGATCGGTCGGGCAGCTCCGCGCGGACGATGGGAGCGCGCGCCTGTACCAGTTCAGCCGTCAGCAGCTCGGTCAGCAGTACGGTCACCACGCTGAACGGCAGATTGAGATAGGCCGAGACCTCGGCCACGGACATGGGGGCCTGGCAGAGCCGGAGCAGCGCCGACTGTTCCGGCTGGGCTGTGGGCGGGGCGTCGGCGCACGCCACGATTAAGGTCACCAGGTCGAGTTCGGCACGGTCGCCGCCCTCGACCTGGCCGGTGACGACATACAGCCGTTCCGGCTCGCGGGGCCGGCCCTGCGCGCCCGGCCCGGTCGCTCCGCCGGGTCCTTCCGGCGGCGGCGCGGGTTTCGGCCTGGGCGCCGCCTTGGGCAGGCGCCGGCGTCGTTGGGGAGGACTCATACGGTCTGCCCGTTGCGCCGGGGCGGACTCGTGAGGTGTGCGCCGATCCGGACGACGAGGTCACGCATCCGGGCGCTCATGAGTCCGGCGTCGACGTGGGCCTCGGCCAGCACCGCGAGATAGGCGTTGGGCCCCGCGGCCATCATGTAGAAGTAACCGCCCTCCATCTCGATGATGACCATGCGCATCTTGCCGTCGGTGTCGGGGATCTCGGTGGCGACGGCCCCGGCGAGGCTCTGGAGTCCGGCGCAGGCCGCGGCGATGCGGTCGGCGGCGTCGGGGTCGCCGCCGTACCGGGCGATGCGCAGACCGTCGGCGGAGAGGACGACCACCTGCCGGGTGCCGTACACCCCGTCGGACAGCTCCTTGAGCATCCAGTCGAAATTGGCGCGCTGCTGGATCACTTGAGGTCCCCCTCGTCGTCGGCCTCGGTACGGGCCGGACTGTTCGTCGCTCCGGGTGTCTGCTGCTGGTCTCCGTCGCCCTTGAGGCCGGCCATGAACGCCTCGACCCACAGCCCGGGTTCCTTCTCTTCCTTCTTCTTCTTGGGCACCTGGGTGGACGACCGGGTCCAGTCGATGACGGGGCGGCCCTCCTTGCGCGCGGCCTCCGCCTCCGCCGCGGCGGCCCTGGCCTCCTTCACGCGCTGGCTGTAGGGGACCGTGACGCGGCTGCGGCGCTGCGGCAGCCCGTTGGCCGTCCACTCGGTGACCTCGGGGACGTCGTCCTCCATCTCGTCCGGCCGGGAGGTACGCGGTCCGGTGGTGGGACGGCGCTTCTTCTCGACGCGCTTGGGGCCCTCGACGCCGTCGAAGTCGACCTTGGGTACGGCCGCCGCGCCGATGCCGTGGGCGAGAGCGGGGGCGTTGTCCTCGGTGAGCAGCTTGCGCGGTACGACGAGGACCGCGCGTACGCCGCCGTACGCGGACTGGCGCAGGGAGACCTGCATGTCGTACATGTCCATGAGGCGGCCGACGACGGCGAGGCCCAGCCGGGGGTCCTCACCGAGCTGGTTGAGGTCGGGCCCTTCCGCCGCCTGCGCGAGCATCCGCTCGGCCCGGGTACGGGCCTCCTCGCTGAGGCTGACGCCGGCGTCCTCGATCTCGATGGCGACGCCGGTCTGCACCTCGACGGCGGTGACGTGCACCTTGGTGTGCGGCGGCGAGTACCGCGTGGCGTTGTCGAGGAGTTCGGCGGCGGCGTGGATGACCGGCTCGACGTGGATGCCGTCGACGCTCACCTTGGCGATGGAGTGCAGCTCGATGCGCCGGTACTCCAGGATGCGGGACATGGCACCGCGCAGCACGCTGTACAGCGGGACCGGCGCGGGCCACTGGCGGCCGGGGCGGCCGCCGCCGAGCACGGCGATGGAGTCGGCGAGGCGGCCGATCAGCGCGGTGCCGTGGTCGATGCGCAGCAGGTCGTCGAAGACCTCGGGGTTGCGCCCGTGGTCCTCCTCCATCTCGCGGAGTTCCACGTTCTGCTGGTGGACGATCGCCTGCACACGGCGGGCGATGTTGACGAAGGAGCGCTGCGCGGCCTCGCGCTGCAGTTCCTCGTTGTCGATGATCCGCAGCAGTTCGATCAGGAGTGCGCGCTGGGAGCGGGGGATGTTCCGCTGGGCGGGGTCGTTGTCGATCAGCCGCCGGACCGTCTCCTCGGGCGACCTGCCGCCGCGCATCGCCTTGAGGACGGTGGGCAGCAGGTGCTCGCGGAGATGGTCGATCTCGGCGTCGTGCAGGGAGACGCGCCGTTCCATGGACTCTGTGCGGCGGGCGAGTTCGGCCCGAGCCGCGCGGATGACCCGGCCGCGCCGGACCGCTTCCGCGGCTGTGGCGATCACGAGCAGGGTCGCGATGGCTCCGCACCAGCCGACGGCCGCGCGAGCCGGCTGCGTCACCAGGGCGACGGCGGTGCCGGTCGCGGCGGCCATCACTATGGCCGGCAGCAACAGCACGCGCGCGTAGGGAACTTCGCGG
Organism: Streptomyces tauricus; assembly: GCF_014650955.1. GTDB lineage: Bacteria > Actinomycetota > Actinomycetes > Streptomycetales > Streptomycetaceae > Streptomyces > Streptomyces tauricus. The sequence goes on along the minus strand of NZ_BMVY01000043.1, from coordinate 39,721 downwards.
CCACCGGGAGGCAATTGAACACTCACCATGTATGCCCTCTGAGACAAGTCGACTGGAGGTCGGGGGGAGGTAACTGGATCTACAGAACTTGGGGGAACAAGCGCACGAATTCATCTCAACTCGGTGCGCTGCGGGCGAGCTTAGTCCGACCGGATCATCGCTGTGTCATATTCAGCAACCACCTGAAATCGCCCCCGCAACAGGAGTACGCTCTGCCCCATTTACACGCCACGCATCCAAGCGAACACCCAGAGTGACAGCGTACGGGCATACGAAAACCCCTCATCAGAAGGGGTGATGACGGTTTTCGCACCGCCACGGAACAGACCCGGACCCGGGCACCCTCACGGTGCGGGCCCGGGTCCGTCCAACGGCTCAGCGTCTCGGCGCGTCAGCCCACCGACGAGTACGCCACCACTCCGCGCAGCAGTTGGTCGACGGCCTTGCGGGCGTTCTTCGCCACCGTCGAGCTCGCCGCGCCGGAGATCGGCGCCGCCGCCGAGATCTGCCCGAGCACGTCGATGACCTGCTTGCACCAGCGCACGAAGTCACCGGCGGGCATCTCCGCCTCGCGCAGCACCTCGTCCAGGCCCTTGCCCGACGCCCACTCGTGCGCCGCCCAGGCGAAGCCCAGGTCGGGCTCGCGCTGGCCCACGCCCTCGGTCTGGGTGATGCGGAAGTCCTCCTCCAGGGCGTCGAGCCGGCCCCAGATGCGGACCATCTCGCCCAGCGCGGCCTTCGCCCTGCCGGACGGCAGCTTGGGCGCCATCGCGTCGTCGCCGACCCGGGACTCGTACACCAACGCCGAGACGCACGCGGCCAGTTCGGCCGGCGCCAGGCCCTCCCAGACTCCCTCGCGCAGGCATTCGCTGGAGAGCAGGTCCATCTCGCCGTACAGCCTGGCGAGCCGCTTGCCGTGCTCGGTGACCTCGTCGCCCCGCAGGTAGTCCATCTCGGTCAGCAGCGCGACGATGCGGTCGAAGGTGCGGGCGATGGTGTTCGTCCGGCCCTCGATGCGCTGCTCCAGCTGCGCGGTGTCGCGCCGCAGCCGGTGATAGCGCTCCGCCCAGCGGGCGTGGTCCTCGCGGTCGCTGCACCCGTGGCAGGGGTGGGCGCGGATGGCGGTCCGCAGACGGGCGATCTCGCGGTCGTCGGCGGCCTCGGCCCGCTTCTTGCGGTGCCGGTCGGGCACGATGTGCCCGGCCTTGGTCCGCAGCGCGGAGGCCAGATCGCGGCGCGACTGCGGCGAGCGCGCGTTGAACGACTTCGGGATGCGCATCCGCTCCAGGGCCTCCACGGGCACCGGGAAGTCCATCGACGCGAGCCGCTTGACCTGCCGCTCGGCGGTCAGCACCAGCGGCCGGGGCCCGTCGTGCTGCTCGAAGCCCCGGTGGCCGTTGGAGCGCCCCGCGGGCAGCCCCGGGTCCAGGACCAGCGCGAGTCCCGCGAACTTGCCGGTCGGCACGTGGATGATGTCGCCCGGCTTGAGCTTCTCCAGCGCGACGGCCGCCTCGGCCCGCCGCTGGGAGGCGCCCTGCTTGGCCAGCTCGGTCTCCCGGTCCTTCAGCTCGCGCCGCAGCCGCGCGTACTCGTCGAAGTCGCCCAGGTGGCAGGTCATCGACTCCTTGTAGCCCTCAAGACCCTCCTCGTTGCGCTGCACCTGACGGGAGATCCCGACGACCGACTTGTCGGCCTGGAACTGCGCGAAGGACGTCTCCAGCAGCTCACGCGAGCGGTGCCGCCCGAACTGCTCGACGAGGTTCACCGCCATGTTGTACGAGGGCTTGAAGCTGGAGCGCAGCGGGTACGTGCGCGTGCCGGCGAGTCCCGCGAGGTGGTCGGGGTTCATACCGCGCTGCCACAGCACCACCGCGTGGCCCTCGACATCGATGCCACGGCGGCCGGCCCGCCCGGTGAGCTGGGTGTACTCGCCGGGAGTGATGTCCGCGTGCTGCTCGCCGTTCCACTTGACGAGCTTTTCCAGCACCACCGAACGGGCGGGCATGTTGATGCCCAGCGCCAGGGTCTCGGTGGCGAACACGGCCTTCACCAGGCCGCGTACGAACAGTTCCTCGACGACCTCCTTGAACGTCGGCAGCATGCCCGCGTGGTGGGCCGCGATGCCGCGCTCCAGGCCTTCCAGCCACTCGTAGTAGCCCAGGACGTGCAGGTCCTCGTCCGGGATGGACGCCGTGCGCTCCTCGACGAGGGCACGGACCCGTTCCCTGGCGTCCTCGTCGTTCAGCCGCAGGCCCGCGTACAGACACTGCTGGACGGCCGCCTCACAGGCCGCGCGGCTGAAGATGAACGTGATGGCGGGCAGCAGCCCCTCGGAGTCGAGCCGCTCGATGACCTCGGGCCGGCCCGGTGTCCACACCCGGGACCGCTGCCTGCGCTCGCGCTCCCGGTCGGCGTCGCGCATCGCGCGGCCCCGCTTGCGGTCCTGGTACGACGGACGGCTCGCCTCCATGCGCGCCAGGCGCGTGAGGTCGGGGTTGACGGCCTTCTTGTGGCCCTCGCCCTCCTCGAAGAGGTCGTACATCCGCCGGCCGCCGAGCACGTGCTGGAACAGCGGGACGGGCCGGTGCTCGGAGACGATCACCTCGGTGTCGCCGCGGACGGTGTCGAGCCAGTCCCCGAACTCCTCCGCGTTCGACACGGTCGCCGACAGCGACACCAGCGTGACCGACTCCGGGAGGTGGATGATCACTTCCTCCCAGACGGCGCCCCGGAAGCGGTCCGAGAGGTAGTGCACCTCGTCCATGACGACGTACCCGAGGCCCAGGAGGGTCCGCGAGCCCGCGTACAGCATGTTGCGCAGCACCTCGGTGGTCATCACGACCACGGGGGCGTCGCTGTTGACGCTGTTGTCGCCGGTGAGGAGGCCCACCTTGTCCGCGCCGTAACGACGGGACAGGTCCGCGTACTTCTGGTTCGACAGGGCCTTGATGGGTGTCGTGTAGAAGCACTTCTTGCCCTGCTGTAGGGCGAGATGGACGGCGAACTCGCCCACGATCGTCTTGCCCGAGCCGGTGGGCGCGGCCACCAGGACTCCTTTGCCCCCTTCAAGAGCTTTACAGGCCTCGATCTGGAAGGGGTCGAGGCCGAAGTCGTACATCTCGCGGAAGCCCGCGAGCGCGGTGGCCTGCTCGACAGCGCGCTTCCGTGCTGCCGCGTACCGCTCGGCCGGTGAGAGGTCGTCTGTCATCGTGCTTTCGAGACTACCGGCCACCACTGACAACAGGACGATCATTATCCGATCGGAACACCCTGATCCGACTACACCCGCTTCCCACCGGTGTGTCCACCCACCCCCTCCGGAGCCACACCTGCACCCCAGCCCCTGGGGGCGCGGGGAACGGCGCAATCTTTGGCCTTTGCCTTCAGGGGCGCGGGGAACGGCGCAATCTTTCGCCCTTGCCCTCAGGGGCGCGGGGAACGGCGCAAGCAGCCCCACCACCCCCGGGGGGGGCCGGGCCCGCTCAGGGCCCAGCGACCCGCACAGCCCCCCGCACGCACTCCGCGACCAGCGGCAGCGGCCCCAGCGGCTCGCCGTCCGCGTACCCCGTGATCCCCTCCGCGGCCAGTTCGACTTTCGCGGCCCGGTACATGCTGACCATCGGGTGGCTCAGATGCGTGCCCTTGTAGACCTGCGGGAAGACCCGCAGCAGTGACGCACGGCCGCACGCGCCGACCACCGTGATGTTGAAGAGCCCGTCGGTGAGGTCCGCGTCCGCGCAGATCTGCATACCGCCTCCGTACGAGGACCCGTTGCCGACGGCCACGAGCGTCGCCTCGATCTCCCGGACCTCGCCGTCGTCCAGCGTGATCCGGTACGGGAAGGGCTTGAAGGCGGCGAGTTCGGCGAGCATCGCGAGGTCGTACTTGAACCGCCCGGTGGGCCAACGCATCCGGTTGCCGCGGTCGTTGACCCGCGAGTCGAAGCCGGAGGCGAGGACCGTGCCGAACCACGTGCCGCCCACCCGCCCGAGGTCGATGTCCCGCAGGCGGCCCTCCTTGAGCGCCCCGGCGACCACGCGCCCCGCGGCTGCCGGATCCCGCACGGGCAGCCCCAGGGACCGTGCGAAGTCGTTCCCGGTACCGACGGCGACCAGTCCCAGAGGCGTGTCCGTCCCGGCGACGGCCTGCAGAGCGAGGCCCGCCATGCCGTCGCCCCCGACGGCCACCAGGGCGCCGGTGCCGGCCGCCACGGCGGCACGCGCGCGCGTGAGGGCGTCCCGGGCGTTCTCCCCGAGGACCGTACGCACGGAGAAGCCCGCGGCCCGGAGAGCCGAAGCGGCCGGCTGCGCCGCGCGGGCGCCCCGGCCGCGTCCCGCGGTGGGATTGACGAAGAGGGTGATCTCGCTGGTCACGGCCCGGACCTTACAAGGTCGGCGGCGACGTCAGGTCACGTCGTCGTAACCGTTGATCCGCTCCCGCTCCCGCTCGCCCTCCGCCTGCGCGGGCAGCGCGCGGTTGGCCGCCACGGGTTCGATCTCACCGATGTCCTCGGGGGTGAGGTCCAGCTCGGAGGCCTCGTCGTCGTCGGGGCCCTCGGCCTCACGACGGGCCCTGCGGCGGTCGTTCAGCAGGGAGAAGGCGGTGGCCGCGAAGTACAGGATCCAGATGGGTCCGGCGAGCGCCAGCATCGTCAGCGGGTCGGTGCTGGGCGTGGCGATGGCCGCGAAGACGGTGATGCCCATGATCATGCCGCGCCACCAGCCGGCCATGCGCCTGCCGGTGATCACGCCGGTCATGTTGAGCATCACCAGGAGCAGCGGGAGCTCGAAGGAGAGACCGAAGACGACGACCATGCGGGTCACGAGGTCGAGCAGGTCGTCCAGCGGCAGCAGGTTGTCGACGCCGAACGGCGTGAACTCGATCAGGACCTTCGCGGTGGTGGGAAGCACCTTGTAGGCGAAGAACGCGCCGCCGAGGAAGAGCGGGACACCCGACGCGACGAACGCGTACGCGTACTTCTTCTCGCTGCGGTGCAGGCCCGGCGCGACGAACGCCCAGAGCTGGTAGAGCCAGACCGGCGAGGCCAGCACGACACCGGCCATCAGGGAGACCTTCAGGGCCAGCGTGAAGGGCGTCAGCAGACCGTTGATCGTGATCTGCGCACAGGGGTCGTCGGACGACGACTTCGCCAGCTGCTGGAAGGTCTTGTCGCAGCCGACCTCTTTGAGGATCGGCTCCGTGAAGAAGTTGATGATGTCGTTGTAGAAGAAGGCGGCGACGACCGTGACGAGGACGATGGCCAGCATCGCCTTCGCGAGCCGGTTGCGGAGCTCACGAAGATGTTCCGCGAGGGGCATCCGCCCCTCCGGATCCTTCTCTTCCTTCTTGCGGGCGGACTTCAGCAACCCACGTTCCCATCTCGTGCGGCAGGCCGGCGGTCACCGGCCCCCTAGGTCAGCGCTTGGTCGTGTCCGTGGGCTCGGTGACCGGGCGGGAACTGGTCACGTCGCCGGGTGCGGCCTGGATCGTGCGCTGGGGCTGCTGGTCGTCGTGCGGGGGCGCGGCCGGAGCGGCGGCGTCGTCCTTGCCCTCGCTCTTCATCGCCTTGGCCTCGCTCTTGAGGATGCGGGCGGACTTGCCCAGGGAGCGGGCCATGTCGGGAAGCTTCTTCGCGCCGAACAGCAGGATGACGACGACGAGGATGAGAATGATCTCGGGAGCGCCGAGCCTTCCGAACATAAGCTTTTACCTTCTCACCGAGGCGGCGTGGTTGGGTTGCTGCCCGACCGGTCGGACGTCTGTCCGAGGGTCGCGCTGGCAGCGATCGTAACGCTCAGGGGTGAACGGGAGGCAATCCCTGTGCGTACTCCCAGTTCGCGGTCGGCGCCTCACTCTCCGGGCCGCGACCAGCAGCGTACCTGCCGACCCTGCGAAGTTGACAGGTCAGAGTGACTCAAAGCGTACGGACAGGAAGACTCAGAGTGCGTCCGCGGAACGTGCCACTCCCACGGACGCGTGCTCCAGATCCTCGGCCGCGCGGCTGATCCGGCGTGCGGATTCGTCGACCTGCCTGCCCAGACGTTCCGCCTCCAGGAACACACGGACGGCGAGCACGCCGAGCACGGCGATTCCCAGGAAACCCACAGCGATCGCGAACATCGGCCAGAACATGGCTCGACCCTAAGCCCCCCGGCCCGTCCTCTGCAGACGCAGGGCCCGCACCCCTCCTCCGGTGAGCAGCTCGACGATGCGCTCCCCGGCCGGTTTACGGACCGCCGTACGGCACTCCGGGCAGGTGAAGGAGTAGAAAGTGGTCCGATGTGTGGCGCCGACGACCAGGCGCAGGGCGCTCGCGGCAAGCTCAAAGCCGCCCCGGCAGTCCGGGCACGCGGCCTTGAACACCACGGGGTCCACTCTCGTCATCCCGGAGAACGCGGACGCCACGGACATCTCACTCGTACCAGACATTGCCGACCCGCTCACAGCCCCTGCTCCTGCCTGCCGTACAGCCCGTCATGAACTCCGTGCGGCCCGCTCTCCGGGCGCCGCACTCCCCCGTCACCACCGGAGGGAGCATCCGTGACGCCGTCGCGCGGTGCCCCTGGGAGGGCCTGCGGCACGCTCCCGGCGTCGTACGCGTCCAGCGGTCCGTCGTAGGCCGCGAGCGCCTCACGGGCCGCCCGGCGGGCGCTGTCGGCGACCTCCGGCGGCGAGACGATCCGGCCGTCGCGCCCGAGCCGCAGGGCGAGGCGGCGCAGCGACGCGGGGTCCGGGGTGCGCAGTGTGATGAGCAGGCCGCCGTCCGGCAGTTCCTCGGCGCTGTCGTGGGGGTAGTACTCGGCGACCCAGCGTCCGCCGGGGCCGACCTCCACGACCACCTCGGGGTCCTCGGCGGCCGGCTGCACCAGGCCCTCCGAGAGGTCCCGCAGCTCGATCTCGGGCGGCGCGGACGGCTCGTCGAGGATCTTGATCTCGGCGACCCGGTCCAGCCTGAAGGTGCGCCGCGCCTCCGAGCGGCGGCACCAGGCCTCCACGTACGTGTGCCCGACGCTGACCAGGCGGATCGGGTCGATCTCGCGCTCGCTCAGCTCGTCCCGCGACGGCGAGTAGTAGCGGATCCACAGCCTGCGCCGCTCGGAGATGGCCCGGTCGACGTCGGCGAAGACCCCGCCCTCCGCCTCGAAGGTGACCGACAGCCGGGAGCTGGCGCTCGCCGCCTCGCCGGAGGCGGCCTCCACCTTCGCGGTGGCCCGCAGCAGCGCCTGCCGGTCGCCCTCGCGCAGTCCCGGCAGGGTCGACACGGCCCGCGCGGCCACGAGGAGCGCGGTCGCCTCGTCGGCGGCGATCCGCAGCGGCTCCGCGACGTCGTCGGGGTTGTGCCACCAGATCCGGTCGCCGTCGGTGTCGATGTCGAGCAGGTCGCCGCCGCGGAAGCTGGTCCCGCACAGCGGCAGCACGTCGAGGTCGGAGATCAGCTCGTCCTCGGTGATCCCGAAGGCCCGCGCCACGTCCTCGATCCGCGCGCCGGGCCGCTCCCGCAGATACGTCACCAGGGACAGCATCCGCCGCGTCTGGTCGATCGCGTTCGTGGGCCTGGCCGGTTTTCCTGCCACTTTCCTACGTCCCCCTCAGCCCTTGGCCACAGCGCGCAGCCGGTCCACGACGTCGGCCCGCAGCTCGGCCGGCTCCAGGACCACCACGTCGGGCCCGAACTCCACCAGCCAGGCGTCCAGACCGTGCCCGTACGGAACCTCCAACTCGTCCCACCCGTCACCGAGTTCCCGTACGGAGGCCGCCTTGGCGCGCAGCGGGTATCCCGAGCCCGTCCGCAGCCGGATCAGCGCGGAGCGGTCGGTGATGTCCCCGGCCCAGCCCGCGACGGTCTCCCGCACGGTGACGACGTCGGGCACCTCGGCCGTGTACCTGCCACTGCGGGTACGGACCTTGCCGGTGATCCGGGACAGCCTGAAGACGCGCTCGGCCCCCCGGTCGCGGTCCCAGCCGGCCAGGTACCAGTGGCCGCGCCAGCACTCCAGGGCCCAGGGCTCGACATGGCGGGGCCCGGGGCGGGCCGCGGTCGCCTTGCGGTAGTCGAAGGTGACGGGACGCCGGTCGCGGCAGGCGAGCATCAGCGGCTCGAAGGCAGCCTCGTGCACGGGGATGCGCGGTTCCAGGGCCCCATGGGGCTCGTACGGGTCGACGCCCTCGGGCAGGCCCGCGGCGCGCAGCTTCTGCAGGGCGCCGCTCGCCGCGCCCGCGAGCCGGGCCTGCTGCCAGACCTTGGCGGCGAGCCCGAGGGCCGCGGCCTCCTCGGCGTCGAGCGTGATGGGCGGCAGCCGGTTGCTGTCGCGGCGGGCCAGATAGCCGACCTCGCCGTCGAGGTTCTCCACCGTCTCGATGACCAGGCCGAGTTCGCGCAGATCGTCCTTGTCCCGCTCGAACATCCGGTTGAAGGAGTCGTCCGAGCCGGCCTCCAGATAGGCCTCGATGGACTCACGGAGTTCGCGCTTGCTGAGCGGTCGCCGCGTCCCGAGCAGACACAGCGCCAGGTTCATCAGCCGCTCTGCCTTGGCAATGGCCATCGACGCCCTTCCTATGGTGCTTCCGACCGATGACCGTACCGCCCCGGGGTGTCGTGGCAAAAGCCGAGGGCCCATGCCCGGACAGGCATGGACCCCAAGTGATCGAATCCAGTCGGACAGCGATCACACGACCTACGGAAATCGGAACCTCAGACCCCTACGAGGTCACAGACGAAGATCAGCGTCTCGCCGGGGCCGATACGGCCACCGGCGCCGCGGTCGCCGTACGCGAGGTGCGAGGGGATGACCAGCTGGCGGCGACCGCCGACCTTCATGCCCTGCACGCCCTGGTCCCAGCCCGCGATGACCTGACCGACACCCAGCTTGAAGCTGAGCGGCGTACCGCGGTTCCAGGACGCGTCGAACTCCTCGCCGGTGGAGAAGGCCACACCGACGTAGTGGACCGAGACGGTGTCGCCCGCCTTGGCCACCGGGCCGTCGCCCTCCCAGATGTCCTTGATGTCGAGGTCCTTGGGGGGCTCGCCGCCCGGGAAGTCGATCTCGGGCTTCTCGATGCTCACGTCAGTGCTCCTGCTCGTTCTCGGTGGGACAACCCGGACAGTCTGTCATCCTCAGCTCGCGGCCAGGATGTCGACCACGAACACGAGGGTGGACTTGGCGGGCAGCTCCTCACCCTTGGCCTCGTCGCCGTACGCCTGGGCCGGCGGAATCACCAGCAGGACCCGGTCCCCCACGTGCTTGCCGACGAGCCCCTTGTCCCAGCCCGCGATGACCTGGCCCTGGCCGATGACGGTGCTGAAGGGCTGGCCGGTCTTCCACGACGAGTCGAAGAGCGTGGCCTTCGCCTTGCCTTCGTTGAGCTTCCACGCGGCGCCGCTGTACTGCATGGTGACCGACTGGCCGCTCTTCACCTCGGCGCCCTTGCCCTCGATGAGGACCTTGTCGACGAGCTTGGCCGGCGGGTCGTTCTTCGGCACGGTGATCGTGGCGGGCGCCTCGTCGTCGGCCTTGATCTGCGGCAGGTCCGACGGGATCGCGGCCTGCTTGCCCTCGACCTTGTTGGGGACGACGTCGCCCACGTCCAGCGCGAAGACCAGGGTGTCGGTGCCCGAGACCCCGGCCTGCTGGTTGCCCTGGCTGCCGAAACCGGCGGCCGGCGGCGCGACGACCAGGACCCGGCTGCCCTCCTTCTGCCCCACGAGCGCCTGGGAGAACGCCGGGATGACCGTCTCGGAGCCGGCCGTGATCAACTGCGGCGCCCCGCCCTCCTGGTACGAGGAGCCGAGGTCCTTGCCGCTCTTCCAGACCTTGCCGGTGAAGTTCATCGACACCAGGTCGTCCTTCTTCACCACCGAGCCGTCGCCCTCGGAGACCGTGTGCACGACGAACTTGTCGCTCGGGTCGGCCTTGGGCACGTCGATCGTCGCCTTCTTGCCGAACGCGCCCTTCACCTCGGGCATCGGCGACGCCGAGTCCACCGGCTTCGGCGCCGCAGCGGCGGACGGGGAGGACGACGCCGACGAATCGGCCTTGTCCTTGTCGCCCTTGTCGTCGTCACTTCCGCAGCCGGACGCGGTCAGCGCCAGGGCAGGCACGATCAGGAGAGCAGCAAGTCGGCGTCGCACATCGATCCTCAGGTCGCTCGAATGGGGTCCGGCCACTCTAGGCCCTCACACCACCGGGCCGGGGCAGGCGGAACCGACCGTACCCACCGAGACATACGGAGGACGTAACGGAGAACGTGACAGGGGTCCCGCACACCCACGGTGTGCGGGACCCCTGCCGTGCTGACGAACTCCTACATCCCGGCGATCAGCTTCTCCACCCGGTCGTCGACGGACCGGAACGGGTCCTTGCACAACACCGTGCGCTGCGCCTGGTCATTGAGCTTCAGATGCACCCAGTCGACGGTGAAATCACGGCGCTGCTCCTGCGCGCGCCGGATGAAGTCACCCCGCAGCCGGGCCCGAGTGGTCTGCGGCGGCACGGACTTGCCTTCGAAGATCTTCAGGTCGTTGCAGATCCTCGCGGCCTGACCCCGCTTCTCCAGCAGGTAGTAGAGACCCCGGCGACGGTGGATGTCGTGGTAGGCGAGGTCTATCTGGGCGACGCGCGGATGCGACATCGTCATGTTGTGCTTGGCGCGGTACCGCTCGATGAGCTTGTACTTCATCACCCAGTCGATCTCGGTACCGATCCGGTCGAGGTCCTCGGACTCGATCGAATCCAGCGTGCGGCCCCACAGCTCCAGAACCTGGTCCACGACGCCCGTACGGATACCGCGGCGCTCCACGAAGTCCACGGCCTTCTCGTAGTACTCGCGCTGTACCTCCAGCGCGGATGCCTCCCGGCCACTGGCCAGGCGCACCTTGCGGCGGCCCGTGATGTCATGGCTGACCTCGCGGATCGCCCGGATCGGGTTCTCCAGGGTCAGGTCACGCATCACCGTGCCCGCCTCGATCATGCGCAGCACGAGGTCGGTGGCACCGACCTTGAGGAGCATGGTCGTCTCGGACATGTTCGAGTCGCCGACGATGACGTGCAGCCTGCGGTAGCGCTCGGCGTCCGCGTGCGGTTCGTCCCTGGTGTTGATGATGGGCCGGGAGCGGGTCGTCGCCGAGGAGACGCCCTCCCAGATGTGCTCCGCCCGCTGGCTGACGCAGTAGACCGCGCCCCGCGGGGTCTGCAGCACCTTTCCGGCACCGCAGAGGAGCTGCCTCGTGACGAGGAAGGGGATCAGAATGTCCGCGAGCCGGGAGAACTCCCCGTGACGGGCCACCAGATAGTTCTCGTGGCAGCCGTAGGAGTTGCCCGCCGAGTCGGTGTTGTTCTTGAAGAGGTAGACGTCGCCCGCGATTCCTTCCTCGTGCAGGCGTCGTTCCGCGTCTACCAGGAGTCCTTCCAGAATGCGTTCGCCGGCCTTGTCGTGGGTGACGAGTTCCGTCAGGTTGTCACATTCAGGAGTGGCATATTCCGGATGTGATCCCACGTCTAGATAGAGGCGGGCACCGTTTCGCAGAAAGACATTGCTGCTGCGGCCCCATGACACGACACGGCGGAAGAGGTACCGCGCCACCTCGTCGGGAGACAGGCGCCGCTGTCCCCTGAACGTACACGTGACGCCGTACTCGTTCTCCAGCCCGAAAATGCGGCGGTCCATGACTGAACATTACGCCTGAAGGCCTGTGCTGAAACGGGGTTCGGCTCCTACGTTTCGATCATTTCCGAACTTCCCTCCACCACCGCACTGCCGCTCGTAGCTGCGAGGACCCGCCCCGTGGCCAGCAGAACGAGCAGCGCGGCACCCCCCGCGACCCCCGGTACGGCGAAGCCACGCACCGCCCCGCCCCACTCGACGACCGGTCCCGCGAGACCCGTTCCGACCGACGCGCCCACCGTGAACGTCGTCACCAGCCAGGAGAACGCCTCCGTGACCGTGCCCCTCGGCGCGTGCCGGTCGACGATGATGAACGCACACGCGATACAGGGCGCCAGGAACACCCCTGCCAGCGCGACCAGCCCTGTCATCGCCACCGCCCCCGGCATGAGCATCAGCGGCAGGTAACACACCGCCAGAAGCGCCACCAGCACCCGCAGCCGCCGCTCCGGGGCACCACCCCACTGCCGCGCCCCGTAGACCGTGCCACCGACGAGCGCGCCGAGCCCGAGCGCGGCCATCAGCCAGCCGTACGTCGCGTCACCCCCGTGGTCGTCCGCGTACGACACACCCGCGACCGTGATGGAACCCAGCGCGATACCCACAAAAAGGAACGCGCCGAGCAACGCGATCAGTCCGGGCGAGCGCAGCGCGCCGAGCCAGTGCGCCTCGCGGGGCGCCGAACGCCACGCGCGCGAGGGCCCCGAGACGACCACGGAGAGGGCCCCGAGGACCCCGATGACGTTGATGACGACCAGGGCGGCCTGGGCGGACCACAGGGACACGCAGAGGGTCACCAGCAACGGCCCGACGGTGAACATGACTTCCTGCGCCACGGCGTCCATCGCGTACGCCGTGTGCACCTGCCCCTCCTTGCGCAGGACCGACGGCCACAGCGCCCGCAGACCGCCCTCCAGCGGCGGCGTGAAGAATCCGGCGACCACCATCAGGAGGTACGCGAGCGGAAGCGACTGGATGCCGGTCAGGGCGAACACGCTCACACCGAGGGCGGAGACGAGCGCGGCGGGCAACTGGATCCGCGGCTGCCCGTGCAGGTCCACGAGCCGGCCGAGCAGCGGCTGCCCCACGGCGTTCGACACTCCGTAGACCGCGGTGAGCGCTCCCGCCAGGCTGTAGCTGCCGCCTTCGGCGCGCACGAAGAGCACGACGGCGATGGCGCCCGCGGCGTTCGGCAACCGGCCCACCAGAGTGCCCACGAGCAGCCGTGTGGCATGTCTCGTCCGGAGAATCTCCAGGTACCCCGCGGCCATGTCCCGCCCCTCTGTCCCGTCGGAGCCCCGTCCGCTCTGTGGTGAACGCCGGAGGTTGTACGTATAACGTCGCTCGTCATACGTACCATGTGCGCTGTCCGCGAGTCCAGCAGAAAGACAGGTCGACGGTGGCAGCAGGCAGCCCCCGCCCCACGAGCCGTGACGTCGCCCAGGCCGCCGGGGTGTCCCAGGCGGCCGTCTCCCTCGTGCTCGGCGACAAATGGCGCGGACGCGTCTCCGAACGCACCGCCGAACGCGTACGCGAAGCCGCCCGGGAACTCGGCTACCGGCCCAACCTCGCCGCCCGCAACCTCCGCCTCGGCAGCACCCGCACCGTGCTCCTGGTGGTCCCCGCCCTCACCACGGAGTTCTTCGCGGGCGTGTACACCGGCGCGGCCCGCGTCGCCGCCGAACACGGATTCGGCGTCCTGCTCTACCCCTCCCCCGAGGGCATCGGACCGGCCCGCGACCCCTTCGCCTCCGCGCAGGCCGCCCTCGACGGCGTCATCGCCTCCTCCATGGCCGCCGACGCCCTCACCGCCATCCGCGGCGACCAGCTCCCCCTGGTCATGCTCGACAGCGACCCGGCGGGCAGCACCGGAGCCGCGACCGTCAACCTCGACATCCGCGACGGCGTACGACAGGTCGCGGAACACCTCCTGGCCCTCGGCCACCGCCGCTTCCTACACCTCGCGGCGGACATCCCGTCCTGGACCTTCGACATTCGCGCCCGCGAACTCGCCGAACGCCTCGCCGCGGTCCCCGGCACCGAGCTGCGCACGGCCTCGGCCCCCATCTCGATCGACGACGCCCGGGCCGCCGCGGAAACCGCCCTCTCCGCCCCCGGCCCCCGCCCCACGGCCCTCGTCTGCGACGACGACAAACTCGCCGCCGGCGCCTACAAGGCCGCCCGCCGCCTCGGCCTGCGCATCCCCGACGACCTCTCCGTCACCGGCCTCGACGACCTGGCCCTCGCCACCGCCCTCGACCCCGAACTCACCACGGTCCGCCTGGACGCCGAACTCTTCGGCGAACGCGGCATGCAAGCCCTCCTGGCGGTCCTGAACACCCACCCCCTCACCCAGGAAGACATCCCGGTAACCCTGATACTCCGAGGCTCCACAGCCCCACCGGCAACCTCCTAGGGCGCGGGGAACGGCGCAATCTTTTGCCTGTCAGGGGCGCGGGGAACGGCGCAATCTTTTGATCTTTTAGGGGCGCGGGGAACGGCGCAATCTTGTCACTTTCAGGGGGCGCGGGGAACGGCGCGACCAGCCCTCACCGGCCCGCAGAACACCACGTGCCCCCGGCCTGAAGAGGCCGAGGGCACGGGCACACGGGGGTGAAGGCGGTCAGAAAGCCGAGGAGGTCACTCCTCGTCCTCAGGATCCTCCGCCTCCGCAGCCGTGGAGGCTCCCCCCTCCTCCAGCAACCGCCCAAGCTGCCGCCCCACAATCCGCTTGAACTTCCGCGCCTGCGGCCGCGTCCGGTCCAGCACGGCGACTTCCAGCCGCTCCGCGGGAATCTCCCGCTCGCTGCCGTTCGTGTCACGCGACAACGCCTGAACCGCCAGCTTCAGCGCCTCGGCCAACGACATCCCGTCCTCATGCCGCTGATCGAGGTACGTGCTGATCGTCTCGGCGTTGCCGCCGACCGCCACCGAACCGTGCTCGTCCACGATCGACCCGTCGTGCGGAAGCCGGTAGATCTGGTCGCCCTCGGGGGTCTCCCCCACCTCGGCGACCACCAGCTCCACCTCGTACGGCTTCTCCGCCGCGGACGAGAAGATCGTGCCCAGCGTCTGGGCATAGACGTTGGCCAGACCACGGGCGGTCACATCGTCACGGTCGTACGTGTAACCCCGCAGGTCGGCATAGCGCACACCGCCGATCCGGAGATTCTCGTACTCGTTGTACTTGCCGGCGGCCGCGAAGCCGATCCGGTCATAGATCTCGCTGAACTTGTGCAGCGCACGGGACGGGTTCTCGCCGACGAACACGATGCCGTCGGCGAACTGCAGCACAACGAGGCTGCGGCCACGGGCGATGCCCTTGCGGGCGTATTCCGCCCGGTCGGCCATGGCCTGCTGGGGTGATACATAGAACGGCGTCGACACCGGCTATCCGTCCCTTTCTGTGGAAGTCACTGGATCACCTTGTAAACGGGCCGCCGCTAGAGCAGCGCGGCCCGCGGACCGTCGGGCTGCTCCAGGCGCCGCTCGATGATCGCACCGGCGATCTCGGAGGACTCCTGGTCCGTGAGCCGGCGGAAGCCGTCCTCGGTGATCACGGTGACGATCGGGTAGATCCGGCGGGCGACATCGGGACCACCGGTCGCCGAGTCGTCGTCTGCCGCGTCGTACAGCGCCTGCACGACGAGCGTCGTGGCCTGCTCTTCCGTCAGGTCCTTGTGGAACAGCTTCTTCATGGCCCCGCGCGCGAAGAGCGAGCCGGAGCCCGTGGCCGCGAAGCCGTGCTCCTCGGAGCGGCCGCCCGTCACGTCGTAGGAGAAGATGCGGCCCTTGTCGCGGTCGACGTCGAAACCGGCGAAGAGCGGGACCACGGCGAGGCCCTGCATGGCCATGCCGAGGTTCGAACGGATCATCGTGGAGAGGCGGTTGGCCTTGCCCTCCAGGGAGAGCGTGGTGCCCTCCACCTTCTCGAAGTGCTCCAGCTCCAGCTGGAACAGCTTCACCATCTCGACGGCCAGGCCTGCCGTACCGGCGATACCGACGGCCGAGTACTCGTCCGCCGGGAACACCTTCTCGATGTCCCGCTGCGCGATGACATTGCCCATCGTGGCCCGCCGGTCACCGGCGAGAACGACACCGCCGGCGAAGGTGACGGCGACGATGGTCGTGCCGTGCGGGGCCTCGATGACTCCCTGCGTGGGCGGCAACTGCCGCTTGCCCGGGAGCATCTCGGGCTGATGGTCGGACAGGAAGTCCATGAAGGACGACGACCCGGGCGTCAGGAAGGCAGCTGGTAGACGCCCGGTGCTACGAGTGTTGGCTTCCACGAGGATCCCTCCAAGTAGGCGGCAGCCCGACGAACTGCGTCGGGATCATCTCCCAACTTGCCGATGGCCGAATTGCAGTTGAAGCACAGTACGCCACGGACCCTACCCGTCTCGTGGCAGTGATCCACATGAACGGCCGGAGCTTTCAGGCAGATCACGCAGAGCCCCATCTGCGGGGCAACCATCTCGTCACGCTCGGCTTCGGTCATGCCGTACTGGCGCTTCAGGTGGCCCTGCCGCCCCTGCACGACCCGACACGCTTTGCAGCGTGTGGACAGCCCGTCCGACGCGGACGAGTTGCGGTGCCGTTCGCGGTGCGGCTTGACCTCGCCACATGTCCGGCACAGCTTGCGCCCGGCCGGAACGTCCACCTTTTCCCGAACTGCTTTTCCTTCGGCCTCGCGTCGGCGCCGGTAGTGCGCTGCGCCGTATTCGGCCACGCACTCCCTGCATCGCACCTGAAGGCCGTCGAGTCGGTTCCTGTCCCGTGCGAAGGCAGCGAGAGGGAGAACCCTCTCGCAGCCCGAGCAACGCTTCTCCGGCAGCCTTCCCGCCATCCCCCGAACCTTCGCTTCGAAGGTGAATTACGCGATCAGCCTTTACTCCCCGCCTTTTTGAACGAAGCTCCGAACGAAGTCCTCCGCATTTTCCTCAAGGACATCATCGATTTCGTCCAGGACCGAGTCGACGTCGTCGCTCAGTTTCTCCTGGCGCTCCTTGAGGTCCTCGGATGCCTGTACCTCGGGCGCCTCCTCGACCTGTTCGGTCTCGCGCGTCGCCTTCTGCTGTCCGCCGCCGGTGTCCTTGGTCGCCATAACCCTCACCCCGCTCGGTTTCGACGTTCTTGATCAGACCCTACAAGCAGGGTCCGACATCGGCCCCGCAGTTGCTACAACGTCCGGGAGCCATCTCGATGATTCCCGAACGGCGGCATTTCCACCCTGTCGGGCGGGATCGGCCCGGTGACCGGTTCAGCCGCCCGACAGGACCTTGACCAGGTCTTCTGCCGTGCGACAACGGTCGAGGAGCTCCTTGACGTGATTACGCGTTCCGCGAAGCGGCTCCAGGGTTGGAACGCGCTGGAGCGAGTCCCGGCCCGGCAGATCGAAGATCACCGAGTCCCAGGAGGCCGCCGCGACGTCATCCGCGTACTGTTCGAGGCAGCGCCCGCGGAAGTACGCGCGGGTGTCCTCCGGCGGCTTCGTCTCGGCCCGTTCGACGCCCGTCTCGTCCAGCAGCCGCTTGATGCGGCCGCGGGCCACCAGACGGTTGTAGAGGCCCTTGTCGGGCCGTACGTCGGCGTACTGGAGGTCGACCAGGTGCAGCCGGGCGGCGTCCCAGTCGAGGTCGTCACGGCGCCGGTAGCCCTCCATGAGCTCCCGCTTGGCCACCCAGTCCAGTTCGCCTGACAGGCTCATCGGGTCGGTCTCCAGCCGGCCCAGGACGTCCTCCCAGCGGGTCAGCACGTCCTTGGTCTGCTCGTCCGCGTCGGCCCCGTAGCGCTCCTCGACGTACTTGCGCGCCAGTTCGAAGTACTCCATCTGGAGCTGGACCGCGGTGAGTGTCCGGCCGCTGCGGAGGGTGATCAGGCGCTTGAGGGTGGGGTCGTGCGAGACCTGGTGCAGGGTGCGCACCGGCTGGTCGACGGCGAGGTCCACGGCGATGAAGCCGTCCTCGATCATGGACAGGACGAGGGCCGTGGTGCCGAGCTTGAGGTAGGTCGAGATCTCGGAGAGGTTCGCGTCGCCGATGATCACGTGCAGGCGGCGGTATTTCTCGGCGTCCGCGTGCGGCTCGTCGCGGGTGTTGATGATGGGGCGCTTCAAGGTGGTTTCGAGGCCCACCTCGACCTCGAAGTAGTCGGCGCGCTGACTGAGCTGGAAGCCGTGTTCGTGGCCGTCCTGACCGATACCGACGCGGCCCGCTCCGGTGACGACCTGGCGTGAGACGAAGAACGGCGTGAGGTGGCGCACGATGTCAGAGAAGGGGGTCTCCCGCTTCATCAGGTAGTTCTCGTGCGTGCCGTAGGAGGCGCCCTTGTTGTCGGTGTTGTTCTTGTAGAGGTGGATCGGCTGGGCGCCGGGGAGCTGGGCGGCGCGCTCGGCGGCTTCGGCCATGATGCGTTCGCCGGCCTTGTCCCACAGGACGGCGTCCAGTGGGTTGGTCACTTCGGGGGAGCTGTATTCGGGGTGTGCGTGGTCGACGTACAGCCGTGCCCCGTTGGTGAGGATGACATTGGCGAGGCCGATGTCCTCGTCGGTGAGCTGACTGGAGTCGGCGGCCTCGCGGGCGAGGTCGAAGCCCCGCGCGTCCCGCAGCGGGTTCTCCTCCTCGAAGTCCCAGCGGGCCCGCCGGGCCCGGTGCATCGCCGCCGCGTAGGCGTTGACGATCTGGGACGAGGTGAGCATGGCATTGGCGTTGGGGTGGCCGGGGACGGAGATCCCGTATTCCGTCTCGATGCCCATTACTCGCCGTACGGTCATGCGGCCCTCCTTGCCCGGCGGCGTCCTCGGTCGGGGACGCCGCTCAAGTACCGCTGGCGCTCCGGTGCGTGTGCGGTGCCCGTCCCCGCACTGCGCGACTCGGCGGTACCGAAGAGCCTAGAGCGCCTTTGCGCTGGTGGGGAGATCATTTGCGTCATTGCTCAGCTCCAGCTGTGCCCTGGAAAACAGTTGGCTGCGGGTACCCGGTGAGGGCACCCGCAGCCACCCTGTCTTTTACAGGTACTGACCGGTGTTCGCCACCGTGTCGATGGAGCGTCCGGTGTCCGCGCCCTGCTTTCCGGTGATGAGTGTCCGGATGTAAACGATCCGTTCGCCCTTCTTTCCGGAGATGCGGGCCCAGTCGTCCGGGTTGGTGGTGTTCGGCAGGTCCTCGTTCTCCTTGAACTCGTCCACGCAGGCCTGGAGCAGGTGGGAGACCCGCAGGCCCTTCTGGCTGTGTTCGAGGAAGTCCTTGATCGCCATCTTCTTGGCGCGGCCGACGATGTTCTCGATCATGGCGCCGGAGTTGAAGTCCTTGAAGTAGAGGACTTCCTTGTCGCCGTTGGCGTACGTGACCTCGAGGAAGCGGTTTTCCTCGGACTCGGTGTACATGTGCTCGACGGCGGTCTGGATCATGCTCTGGACGGTGGTGCTCTTGCTGCCTCCGTGCTCTCCGACGTCCTCGGGGTGCAGCGGGAGCCGCTCGGTGAGGTACTTGGCGAAGATGTCCTTGGCCGCTTCGGCGTCCGGACGCTCGATCTTGATCTTCACGTCGAGGCGGCCGGGGCGCAGGATGGCGGGGTCGATCATGTCCTCGCGGTTCGAGGCACCGATGACCACGACGTTCTGCAGGCCTTCCACGCCGTCGATCTCGGCGAGCAGCTGCGGGACGATGGTGTTCTCCACGTCCGAGCTGACGCCTGATCCGCGGGTGCGGAAGAGGGATTCCATCTCGTCGAAGAAGACGATGACGGGGGTGCCCTCGCTGGCCTTCTCACGGGCGCGCTGGAAGACGAGGCGGATCTGCCGCTCGGTCTCACCGACGTACTTGTTGAGGAGTTCGGGGCCCTTGATGTTGAGGAAGAAGCTCTTGCCGGTGGCCTGTCCGGTCACTTCCGCGACCTTTTTGGCCAGGGAGTTGGCGACGGCCTTGGCGATGAGTGTCTTGCCGCAACCGGGGGGCCCGTACAGCAGTACGCCCTTGGGCGGCCGCAGTTCGTGCTCCTTGAACAGGTCGGGGTAGAGGTAGGGCAGCTCGACCGCGTCGCGGATCATCTCGATCTGGCCGCCCAGACCGCCGATCTGCTCGTAGCCGATGTCGGGGACCTCTTCGAGGACGAGTTCTTCGACCTCGCTCTTGGGCACGACCTCGTAGACGTAGCCGGAGCGGGGTTCGAGGAGGAGGGCGTCGCCCGGACGGATGACTACGTCCAGGAGTGGTTCGGCGAGCCGGACCACCCGTTCCTCGTCGGTGTGCCCCTGTACGAGGGCGCGCTCGCCGTCCTCGAGGATCTCTTTGAGGGTGACGATGTCGCCGACGCTCTCGTACTCCATGGCCTCGACCACGTTGAGAGCTTCGTTGAGCATCAGTTCCTGGCCGCGCCTGAGCTCTTCGAGCTCGACGCTTGGGCTGACGTTCACCCGGAGTTTGCGGCCTCCGGTGAAGATGTCGGCGGTGCCGTCCTCGTTCGCTGCGAGGAAGACTCCGAAGCCGGCCGGCGGCTGTGCGAGCCGGTCGACTTCCTCCTTGAGTGCCACGATCTGGTCGCGGGCCTCTCGGAGGGTGTTGGCCAGCCGCTCGTTCTGCGCGGAGACGCCGGCCAGGTTGGTCTGCAGCTCGACGATCCGCTCTTCGAGAATCCTCGTGTGTCGCGGAGAGTCGGCGAGCTTGCGTCGCAGGACGGCGATCTCCTGCTCAAGGTAGGCAATCTGCCCGGACGGGTCGTCGGACCCTCGTCCCGGGCGGATGCCGCGGTTCATGTCGTCGTCGTGGGCTGCCACGGTCCTCACCTCCTCCAAGGGGAGCTGGACGCTTCCAGACCCTACCTGGGTGGGTGTCGATTGAAACCCCTAGATCAAAAGACTGTCGGGGTGTGTCCGATCTTCACCCTTGCGCTCTCCCTCACGCCAGTGGAATACCCACCCAACATGATTGGGAAGCCGACGGAGGTAGGGTCGAAGTGTTCAACACCCGTCAGAGCTGGCCGGATTCCCCGTCCTGAGGCGGCTCTGCGCAGGAAACGGCAGGAGAAATGACCGTGCAGCAGGAGGCCGGAGTCGACGGCGAGGCGCTTGAGGTCTGGATCGACCAGGACCTGTGCACCGGCGACGGGATCTGTGCCCAGTACGCGCCCGAGGTGTTCGAACTGGACATCGACGGGCTGGCCTATGTGAAGAGCCCGGGTGACGAGCTTCTGCAGACCCCGGGGGCGACAACGCCCGTACCCCTGACGCTTCTGCGTGATGTCGCCGACTCGGCGAAGGAGTGTCCGGGCGACTGCATCCATGTACGCCGCGTGTCGGACAGCGTCGAGGTCTACGGTCCCGACGCGGAGTGAGCGGACGGGCACCTCGCGTGACACAGGTGCCCGGTTCCTCCGGATTGTCTTTCTTCTCACATGTCCGGCTTCCCGCTCCGGTGCCCCGGTCTCACATACTGCGGGCCGCGGGGGATGTCGAGCGTACGAAGGCGCCGTTCTTCCACTGCCACTTGGCGCTCTCGTTCACGTCGGGGCAGCAACTCGGTACGTCGGGTGAGGAGTAGCCGAGCAGGGTCGCGGTGACGGTGGCGTCGCGGACGGCGAAGTCCTGGACGGACAGTCGGTCCTCGGGATCCACCAGGGTGGCCACGACTCTGGGTTTCGAGGTGCCTCCGGACGCGGTGAGGACGTAGATGCCGCTGGGCGGAGTGCCGGATCCCGCGTCGCAGCGGACCACGGCGACCGTCTCGGGGAGGCCGTCGCCGTCGAGGTCGCCCGAGGCCTTCTTCTGGATGAGGACCTTCGCGGGGCCGCAGTCGAGGGGGAAGTCGGCGCGGGCGGGGTCGGGGGGTGTCGTGGCCGCCGGGGCGCTCTTGGCCTCGATGCCGTGCTGGGCGGCCGTGGCCTTGTCGGGCTGCAGGAAGCCCGAGGCCGCGACCACCGCGGCGAGCGCCGCTGCCGTGGCGACCCAGTGGATGGGGCGGGTGTGCGTGTGGGCCAGTTCCGGGACGGCGGAATGCTGCACTAGGAAGTGTCTCCCGTGAGGGCTGTGCCGGTGGGGTGGCCAGAATGGTGCCACACGTCACACCGCGAGGGAACGGTGGGGTCGACGGTACTGGCGGAACGTCAAGGGAAATGCGCTGTGGCCGAGTTCCCGAGGGGTCCTCGGGAACTCGGCCACGGTGCTTGCGCGTTGTGTGCGGCACGGGGCCGCTTCAGCGGCCGGGGGCGCCGCCGTCGGCGTTGGGTCCGGTGTAGTCGTCGCCGTACGCGCCCTTGGAGGGGCGGCGGCGGCGCATGGGCGGCTCGACGCCGTCCGCGAGGCGGCGGGCGGTGAGCAGGAAGCCGGTGTGGCCGATCATCCGGTGGTCGGGGCGGACGGCCAGGCCCTCGATGTGCCAGTTGCGGACCATCGACTCCCAGGCGCTCGGCTCGTTGAAGCAGCCGATCTCGCGGATGGACTCGACGGTCCGGGCGAGCTGGGTGGTGGTCGCCACGTAGCAGCAGACGATGCCGCCGGGGACGAGTGCCTTGGAGACGGCCTCCAGGCACTCCCAGGGGGCGAGCATGTCGAGGACTACGCGGTCGACCTCGGTGTCCGAGAGGTTGTCCTGGAGGTCGCCGACGGTGAGCTGCCAGGCGGGGTGGGGGCCGCCGAAGTAGCGCTCCACGTTCTGCTGGGCGATCTCGGCGAAGTCCTCGCGGCGCTCGTACGAGTGCAGCATGCCCTGGTCGCCGACGGCGCGGAGCAGGAAGGTGCTGAGGGAGCCGGAGCCCACGCCGGCTTCCACGACGCGGGCGCCGGGGAAGATGTCGGCGAAGGACAGGATCTGCCCCGCGTCCTTGGGGTAGACCACGGCGGCGCCGCGGGGCATGGACAGGACGTAGTCGGGGAGCAGGGGGCGCAGCGCCAGATAGGCGACGTTCCCCGTGGTGCGGACAACGCTGCCCTCGGGTGCGCCGATCAGCTCGTCGTGCGGGAAGGAACCCTTGTGGGTGTGGAAGTTCTTCCCTGCTTCGAGCGTGAACGTGTAGTGGCGGCCCTTGGGGTCGGTCAGCTGTACCTGGTCCCCGACCTTGAAGGGCCCGCGTCGGCGGGCGGCACCGGTCGGTTCGGACATGTGCGCCAGCCTACCGGCGATTGTGAGGGGCGCCGACCACCCACCCGGGGTGCTGGGAAGCATGGCGGGGTGCGGGTGCGTCGTGGCTGGATTCGCGGTTCCCCGCGCCCCTGAAGGGCGCCCAGGGCGCGGGGGTCAGCTCGGGCGGGCCATTGCCTTGACGAAGGCCTTCTCGACGTCCGCGGCCGAGAGGACTCCGTAGATCTCGCCGGAGTCCTCGACCACGAGGTACTCGGTGGCCGGGGTGGCGCGCAGGACTTCGAGGAGGTCCTCGCCGGCCAGTTCGGCGGAGACGCGCATGCCGTCGGTGAGGTCCTGGGCGAGTCCGCTGACGGCGACCCAGGGGCGGCGGTGTTCCGGTACGCCCACGATGGCGGCCTCGCGGACGAGGGAGAGGGGGTCTCCGTCGGCGTCCACGACGACCAGGGCGCGGGCACCGGCCTCGTTGGCGCGGCGCAGTGCTTCGGAGAGCGGGGTGTGGGTCTCGACGGGGACCGCGCGCCGGGTGAGGGCGCGGGCCCTCAGCTCGGGCAGGTGTTCGCGCAGGCGGGCCACGCGGAGGCTGTTCCCGGCGCCGGTCCAGATGATCGCGGCGAGGATCGCGGCGAGCAGGGCGTCCATGACGGTGTCCATGCCGCCGATGTCCTGGGCGTCGGTGCCGAGGCCGCCGGAGTGGGTGAGCAGGGGCAGTCCGATGAGTACGGAGATCGCGAGGGCGCGGCCGACCCAGGCGGCGGCGATGGTGCCGCTCATGGGTTTGCCGGTGATCTTCCAGACGACGGCCCGCAGCATGCGGCCGCCGTCGAGAGGCAGGCCGGGGAGCAGGTTGAACGCGGCGACGATCAGGTTGGAGATCATCAGGCCGCCCAGCAGGACACCGGGGACGGTGCCGGGTTCGACGGTCTGGAGGGCGAGGTAGAAGAGGCCGCCGAGGACGAGGGAGAGCAGGGGGCCGACGAAGGCGAGGACGAACTCGCGTCCGGGTGTCTCGGTCTCCTTCTCGATCTCGGAGACGCCGCCGAAGAACTGCAGCTGGATGCGGCGCACGGGCAGCTTGAAGCGCAGGGCCGCGACCGTGTGCGCCAGTTCGTGGACGAGTACGGAGGCGTAGAAGGCGACGGCGAAGAAGAGCGAGACGAGGTAGCGGGCCATGCCCAGCTCGGGCAGGACGCGGTCGAGCTGGCCGCCGAAGACCCAGGTGATGAGGGCGGCGACGAGGAACCAGCTGGGTGCCACGTACACGGGTACGCCGAAGGGGCGTCCCATGAGGAGGCCGCCACCGGGTTCCTTGGGCCGCTTCGGAGCGGGGCCCTTCCTGCCCTGCTTGCCGCCGGGGGGCGGGGTGGTGTGGGCCTCGGACCTGTGGGCCTCGGTTCTGCGGGTGGTGGGCGGTTGTTCGGTCGCGTGGCTGTCGGTCGGCGGGTCCGCGGGGGCCGGGGCTGGATGGTGGCTCGTACCGGTGGGCGGGGCGGGCGTCCGCTCCTCGCCGGCCTGGTCGTCGGCCGGTCCGGGACGGGCCGGGCCCGTCGCTCCGCCTGGTTCCGCCTGGGGGCCGGCATCGTGCGGCTGCTGGTCGGAGGGCGGCCGGGCCGTCGTGGTCGCCGGGTCACCGGGTCGCGGCTGACCCGTGCGGCGCTCGTCCGCCTCGTCAGTACCGGATCGCGGCTGCCCGCTCCCGCCGCTCTCGTCCACGATGTCCCCTCGTTCGACGCGTATCCCGCTCGCGATCATGCCCCGCGAGAGGTCTTGTGGTCGATGGTATGCGGCCGTCGCGGCGTGTTCGGCCCCGGCACCCCCTCCGTTTCCCGGGCGGCCGTACGGCGCGCAGGTCACCGTGTGTCGCGGTGTCAGTGGCGAGCCGTAAGGTCTGACGTCATGGAAACCAGCACCGACGGCGTCGCCCGGTCCGGCTCTGAGGCCGTACCGGCGGACGACGTGGTCCAGCCGTCCGACGCCGTGGCCGCGCCGCCCGCGGCGTCCCCTGCCGGAACGGCCGGAACCGTGGTGCCTCGGCCCGCCGACCCGGAGGCCGGGTCCGCAACCGGGTCCCCGGCCGAATCGTCGGGGGCCGCGATCGGGCCCGCGGGGGTTCCGGCCCCGGTGACCGGTGGCGCCGGGGGCGAGGACGGCGACGCGTCGGCCCCGGACGAGCAGGCGCCGTCCGCCGGCACCGCGCCCGGACAGGTCGCGAGCGCGGCGGCCCGGCCCGTGGATCAGACCGTGGACGGGCCTATGGATCCGGCGGCGATGCCCGTCGTCGCCAGGGCCGGATCGGCGCGGCCGGCCGGGCCCTCGGGTGAGGCGGTCGTGGGGGCCGCCGAGGGCGGAGCGCCGGGGCGGGTCAGGGAGCCCGTCGCTCCGACCTCCTTGTCGCCCTCTCGGGCCGGGGACTTCATGCAGTGTCCGTTGCTGTACCGGTTCCGGGTGATCGACAAGCTGCCGGAGAAGCCGAGCGAGGCGGCGACCCGCGGGACGCTGGTGCACGCGGTCCTGGAGCGGCTCTTCGACTCCCCGGCCACCGAGCGCACCGCCCCGCGCGCCAAGTCGCTGATCCCCGGTCAGTGGGACCGGCTGCGGGAGGCGAAGCCCGAACTGGCCGAGTTGTTCGCGGACTCCGACGAGCAGACCGCGGGCGAGAAGCTGACGCGCTGGCTCGGTGAGGCGGAGCGGCTGGTCGAGCGCTGGTTCACGCTGGAGGACCCGACCCGGCTGGAGCCGGCGGAGCGCGAGCTGTTCGTGGAGGCGCAGCTCGACTCCGGCCTGAAGCTGCGGGGCATCATCGACCGGGTGGACGTGGCGCCCTCGGGTGAGGTGCGCATCGTCGACTACAAGACGGGCAAGGCCCCGCGTCCGGAGTACGCGGAGGGCGCCCTGTTCCAGATGAAGTTCTACGCCCTCGTCGTGTGGCGGCTGAAACAGGTCGTGCCGCGCCGTCTCCAACTCGTCTATCTGGGCAGCGGCGACGTGCTCACGTACGACCCGGTGCCGGCCGATCTGGAGCGGGTGGAGCGCAAGTTGCACTCGTTGTGGGAGGCGATCCGGCTCGCCACGGAGACGGGTGACTGGCGTCCGCGGCCCACCAAGCTCTGCGGTTGGTGCGATCACCGGGCGGTCTGTCCGGAATTCGGCGGTACTCCCCCGCCGTACCCCCTGCCGGTGCGGGCGCCCGGGTCCGGCGACGCCTGAGCGGAGGGCCGCCGGAGAGTCGCCGCAGGGCCGCCGACGTGCCCCGCGGGCGGAGCGGGTGACCTCCGCAGGGCAGAATGGGGCCGGACTAGCGAAGGAGACTTACGTGGCCATCCGCGTCCTACTGGTCGACGACCAGCCGCTGCTGCGCACCGGCTTCCGGATGATTCTGGAGGCGGAGCAGGACATCGCGGTCGTCGGCGAGGCCGGTGACGGTCTCCAGGCGATCGACCAAGTACGTGCCCTGCAGCCCGATGTGGTTCTGATGGACATCCGTATGCCGAGGATGGACGGGGTCGAGGCGACCCGGCAGATCACCGGCCCCGGCCGGGACGGTCCGGCGAAGGTGCTGGTGCTGACGACCTTCGATCTCGACGAGTACGTGGTGGAGGCCCTGCGTGCCGGCGCCAGCGGTTTCCTTCTGAAGGACGCCCCGGCCAACGAGTTGGTGCAGGCGATCCGGGTGGTGGCGGCGGGCGAGGCCATGCTGGCACCGAGCATCACCCGCCGGCTGCTCGACAAGTACGCGGGTCATCTGCCCTCGGGCGACGAGCCGGTGCCGGACACCTTGCACACGCTGACCGAGCGTGAGGTCGAGGTCCTGAAGCTGGTGGCCCGCGGGCTGTCGAACGCGGAGATCGCCGCCGATCTGTTCGTCAGCGAGACCACGGTCAAGACGCATGTGGGCCATGTCCTGACCAAGCTGGGGCTGCGGGACCGGGTGCAGGCCGCGGTGTACGCGTACGAGAGCGGTCTGGTGCGTCCCGGCGCGCAGTGACCGTGCGCCCGCCGACGTGAGGTGACGGCCGGGAACGCTACCGCGGCACAGCAAGCGGTACAGCGGTACAGCGGTACAGCGGTACAGCGGTACAGCGGTACAGCAAAGAGGCGATACGACAAGAATGGCCGCCCCCTTCCGGAAGGGGGCGGCCATTCTCATGTGTGCGTCAGTCGTCGCTGCCCACTCCGCGGCCCAGCTCCCACAGCTGCAGCGTGGCCGACGAGTTGAGCGCGTACTCGGCGCCGGTGATGTCGTCCCGTACGGCGACGTACTGCTTGCCCTGCCACAGGGGCAGCAGCGGGACGTCGTCGGCGACGATCTTCTGGATCTCCTCGATGCTCTTCGAGGCGCTGAGGCGGTCGGCCTCGCGGCGGGACTCCGGGATCAGGGTCTCGCGGATGCGCTTGTTCACGTACGGCGACGCGATGGTGTTGTCCTTGTCGAGGAACGGCGTGAGGAAGGTCTCCGCGTCCGGGAAGTCGGGGAACCAGCCCATGCCGTAGACGGCGAACTTGCCCTCACGCTGCTTGGGGCGGTAGGTCTCCCACTTCTCGCCCTTGATGTCGACGTCGAAGAGGCCGGTGTCGTTGAGCTGCTTCTGCAGTGTCTCGAACTCGACCTTCGTGGCGGAGCCGTAGTGGTCCGTCGTGTAGTTCATCGTGAACTTCACCGGCGTCGTGATGTTCGCGGCGGTGAGGAGGTTCTTGGCCTTGGTGACGTCCGGCTCGCCGTACTCGTTGAAGAACGAGTTGGCGTGGCCGGTGACGGTGGCCGGGACCATCGAGTACAGCGGGTCGGCACCGGTGCCGTAGACCTTGGAGGTCAGTTCGCCGCGGTTGACGATGTGGGCGATCGCCTGGCGGACCGCCTTGTCCTTCAGGGAGGGCTTCTCGACGTCGAAGCCGATGTAGCGGATCTCCAGGCCGGGCTGCTCGATCACATCGATCTTGCTGTCCTCGGCGTTCTGCAGCTTCTTGATCTGCTCGGGCGACATGGTGCGGGTCATCATGTCGATGTCGCCCTTGTCGAGCGCGGCGCCCATGGAGTCCGTGTCCTCGAAGGACTCCAGCTCGACCTTGTCGTTCTTGATGTCCGAGATCCCCTGGTAGTAGGGGTTCTTGGTGAAGACGACCTTGGTGACGTCGTCGCCCTTGGTCTCGGCCTTGAGGCTGTACGGGCCGGAGCCGCTGACCTCGAAGCCGTCCCGCAGCTTGTTCTTGGCGTATTCCTTGGGGTTGACGATGCCCGCGACCGGCGTGGACAGCTTGAACGGGAAGGTCGCGTCGGCGCTGTTGAGGTGGAAGATCACCTCGCGGTCGCCCTTGGTCTCGACGGCGTCGACGGTCGACAGCAGGGCGAAGACACCCGTGTCGGCCTTGATCTGCAGCGCGCGGTCGATGGAGAACTTCACGTCCTCGGCGGTGACCGGGTCACCGTTGGAGAACTTGAGGTCCTTGCGCAGCGTGCAGGCGTACCGCTCGTTGCCGGAGTCGGTGAATCCGCACTCCTCGGCGGCCTCCGGAGTCGGGTCACCGCCGCCGTTGGGCATGGCCATGAGGGTCTGGACCGTCTGGCGCAGCACGTTCCAGGCGCCGACGTCGTACGCGTAGGCCGGGTCGAACGGGGCCGGTGTCTCCTTCGAGGCAGAGAACCGGTCGGTGGTACCGACGACGATCGCGTCGCCGCCGTCGCCCCCACTGTCGGAACCGCCGCATGCGGCGAGGACAGAGGCGAGCAGACCGATCGCGGCCGGCAGCACCAAAGGCTTACGGTTCATGCTCGAAGTTCTCCAGAGCTGTCGATCCCGCGGGCCCGGCATGCCGGGGTGTTGCGGTCGGGTTCACGGGGGTTACGTCGATGTTCTCGCGATGAGATTAGTCGGGACCGGCAGGACGGTTCGCAGGTACCGGAGTTGAGTTCCCATCACGCTGCGAGACCGGCTGTGGACGCACCGAAAAACCGACAGCGGAAGGATTCGTACAGCGTTCCACAAATAAGGACACAAGGGCACGCCTGCGACCACCGCACAGGCCCGTCAGACACACCTTGGGCCCGCTGTCGACCCCCTCCACAGTGGCGAACGTCACACCTTCAACTGTGTGTAGGAGTACCGGAATTCGGCCATCCGAGGCGCGCGGTAGGTGATCGAATTATTCCGTTGCTGTGACCACGCAGTTTTTCCGCATTCACTCGTGCACCGTGGGTGAACGATTAGCGCTTTTCCGTCATCAGCCCTCGAAGAAAAGGCAGGTCGACCTGTTCGAGGGACCGTACGACGGTCCTTCCGGCAGCCGGTGCGATCGGGGCCACGGAGGGTACGGCCACCACATGGCAGCCCGCGGCCTCGGCGGCGGCCACGCCCGTCGCGGTGTCCTCGATGACCGCGCACCTCGTCGGATCCGCGCCGAGCCCGGCGGCCGCGATCAGATACGGGTCGGGGAAGGGCTTGGTGCGCTCCACCTCGTCGCCCGCGACGGTCAGGGTGAAGTTCTGCGCGCCGAGCGAGAGCAGGACGCGGTCGATGATGCGGCGGTGCGAGGCGGAGACCAGCGCGGTGGGGACGCCGTGCGCGGCCAGCTCCGCGAGGAGTCGCGCGGCGCCGGGCATCAGAGGGAGGGAGCGGGCGATGCGGTTCTCGAACCCGTCGTTCAGCAGGACCGTCAGCTCGGAGAGGGTGATTCTGGCGCCGGTGGCCTCGATGAGGAAGCCGGCGCTGCGGGTCATGGGGCCGCCGACCACGACGTGGCGCCAGGCGTCGTCCAGCCGGTGGCCGAGCTGGGCGAACACCTCGACCTCGGCGTCCCACCAGAAGCCCTCCGTGTCGACGAGGGTTCCGTCCATGTCCAGGAGGACTGCCTGGAGGGTGGAGCTTTCGGCCGTCCGGGTGCCGGGCGGGGGGACCGTACTGGTCATAGGCGCACCTCCGTTTAAGGGACGAGAAGGCCGGTTCCCTCCTGGGGAACCGGCCTGCGCTGGACCGACCAGTGTACGTCTGTGCTCGCGCCGGCGCTTCTCGGGTCCCTGGCGGGGGCTGGGGTGCCTGGGCGGGTGGCGGTGCGTCGTGGTTGGTTGCGCCGTTCCCCGCGCCCCCAAGGGCGAAAGACTGCGCCGTTCCCCGCGCCCCTCGAGGCGAAAGACTGCGCCGTTCCCCGCGCCCCTCGAGGCGAAAGACTGCGCCGTTCCCCGCGCCCCTCAAGGCGAGAGAGACTGCGCCGTTCCCCGCGCCCCCTGTGGTCAGCGGGCGTTGAAGTACTTGGCTTCTGGGTGGTGGATGATGATCGCGTCCGTGGACTGTTCCGGGTGGAGTTGGAACTCCTCCGAGAGGTGGACGCCGATGCGCTCCGGCTCCAGGAGGCGGGTGATCTTCGCGCGGTCCTCCAGGTCGGGGCAGGCGCCGTAGCCGAGGGAGAAGCGGGCGCCGCGGTACTTGAGCGCGAACATGTCCTCCATCTCGGCCGGGTCGTCGCCCGCGAAGCCGAGTTCGGAGCGCACGCGCGCGTGCCAGTACTCGGCGAGGGCCTCGGCCAGCTGGACGGACAGGCCGTGCAGTTCGAGGTAGTCGCGGTAGGAGTTCGCCTCGAAGAGCTTCGCCGTCTCCTCGCCGATCCGGGAGCCGACGGTGACGACCTGGAGGCCGACGACGTCCGTCTCGCCGGACTCCTCGGGGCGGAAGAAGTCGGCCAGGCACAGCCGGCGGCCGCGGCGCTGGCGCGGGAAGGTGAAACGGGTGCGTTCGTTGCCCTGGTCGTCCAGGAGGATCAGGTCGTCGTCCTTGGAGACGCAGGGGAAGTAGCCGTATACGACCGCCGCTTCGAGGAGGTTGCCCGTCTGGAGTTGGTCCAGGAGGCCTCGCAGGCGCGGCCTGCCCTCGGTCTCCACCAGCTCCTCGTACGTGGGCCCGTCGCCCGTGCGGGCCTGCTTGAGGCCCCACTGGCCCTTGAACAGGGCGCCCTCGTCGAGCCAGGTCGCGTACTCCTTGAGCTGGATGCCCTTGATGACGCGGGTACCCCAGAAGGGCGGCTCGGGGACGGGGTTGTCGACGGCCACGTCGGAGCGGGCCGCGCCCTCCTCCGGGCGTTCCTCGACGACCGTCTGGGCGGTGGCCCGCACCCGGCGCTGCTTCAGCTCCGGCAGGCTCGCGCCGGGCACGCCCCGCTTGACGGCGATGAGGGCGTCCATCAGGCGCAGGCCCTCGAACGCGTCGCGGGCGTAGCGGACCTCGCCCTCGTAGATCTCGTGGAGGTCCTGTTCGACGTACGCCCGGGTGAGGGCGGCGCCGCCGAGGATGACCGGGTAGTCGGCGGCCATCTTGCGCTGGTTGAGCTCCTCCAGGTTCTCCTTCATGATCACCGTGGACTTGACCAGGAGGCCCGACATGCCGATGACGTCGGCGCGGTGTTCCTGGGCGGCGTCGAGGATCGCGGAGACGGGCTGCTTGATGCCGAGGTTGACGACGGTGTAGCCGTTGTTGGAGAGGATGATGTCGACGAGGTTCTTGCCGATGTCGTGGACGTCGCCGCGCACGGTGGCCAGCACGATGGTGCCCTTGCCCTCGTCGTCGGTCTTCTCCATGTGCGGCTCCAGGTGGGCCACCGCGGTCTTCATGACCTCGGCGGACTGGAGCACGAACGGCAGTTGCATCTGGCCGGAACCGAACAGTTCACCGACGACCTTCATGCCGTCGAGGAGTGTCTCGTTGACGATGTCGAGGGCCGGGCGCTCCGTCAGGGCGTCGTCCAGGTCCTGTTCGAGGCCGTTCTTCTCGCCGTCGATGATGCGCCGCTTGAGCCGCTCGTTCAGGGGCAGTGCGGCGAGTTCCTCCGCGCGGCCCGCCTTGCGGGACTTGCTGGTGGCGCCCTCGAAGAGGGCCATCAGCTTCTGCAGCGGGTCGTAGCCCTCGCGGCGGCGGTCGTAGATGAGGTCGAGGGCGGTGGTGACCTCCTCCTCGGTGAAGCGGGCGATCGGCAGGATCTTCGAGGCGTGCACGATCGCCGAGTCGAGGCCGGCCTTGACGCACTCGTCGAGGAAGACCGAGTTGAGCAGGACGCGCGCGGCCGGGTTGAGGCCGAAGGAGATGTTCGACAGACCGAGGGTGGTCTGGACGTCGGGGTGGCGCTGCTTGAGCTGCCGGATCGCCTCGATGGTGGCGACGCCGTCGCCCCGGGACTCCTCCTGGCCGGTGCAGATGGTGAAGGTCAGGGTGTCGATGAGGATGTCCGACTCGTGGATGCCCCAGTTGCCGGTGAGGTCGGCGATGAGCCGCTCGGCGATCGCGACCTTGTGCTCGGGGGTGCGCGCCTGGCCCTCCTCGTCGATGGTGAGGGCGATGAGTGCGGCGCCGTGTTCCTGGGCGAGCTTGGTGACCTTCGCGAAACGGGAGTCGGGGCCGTCGCCGTCCTCGTAGTTGACGGAGTTGATGACCGCGCGTCCGCCGAGCTTCTCCAGTCCCGCGCGGATGACGTCTACCTCGGTGGAGTCGAGGACGATCGGCAGGGTGGAGGCGGTGGCGAAGCGGCCGGCCAGTTCCTCCATGTCGGCGACGCCGTCGCGGCCCACGTAGTCGACACAGAGGTCGAGCATGTGCGCGCCCTCGCGGATCTGGTCGCGGGCGATCTCCACACAGTCGTCCCAGCGGGCCTCCAGCATGGCCTCGCGGAACTTCTTCGAGCCGTTGGCGTTGGTGCGCTCCCCGATCGCCATGTACGAGGTGTCCTGACGGAACGGCACGGTCTGGTAGAGCGAGGCGGCGCCGGGCTCGGGGCGCGGGTTGCGCGGGGCGGGTGTCAGGTCCCGTACGCGCTCGACGACCTGTCGCAGGTGTTCGGGGGTCGTGCCGCAGCAGCCGCCGATCAGGGAGAGGCCGTACTCGGTGACGAAGGTTTCCTGCGCGTCGGCGAGTTCGGGCGCGGTCAGCGGGTAGTGGGCGCCGTTCTTGCCCAGGACCGGGAGGCCGGCGTTCGGCATGCAGGACAGCGGGATGCGGGAGTGGCGGGCCAGATAGCGCAGGTGCTCGCTCATCTCGGCGGGCCCGGTGGCGCAGTTCAGGCCGATCATGTCGATGCCGAGCGGTTCGAGCGCGGTGAGCGCGGCGCCGATCTCCGAGCCGAGGAGCATGGTGCCGGTCGTCTCGACGGTCACGGAGACGATCAGCGGCAGGTCCACGCCGAGGGTGTCAAGGGCCCGGCGGGCGCCCAGCACGGACGCCTTGGTCTGCAGCAGGTCCTGGGTGGTCTCCACGAGCAGCGCGTCGGCGCCGCCGGCGATCATGCCTTCGGCGTTGCGCTGATAGGCGTCCCGCAGGAGCGTGTACGGGGCGTGGCCGAGGGTCGGCAGCTTGGTGCCGGGGCCCATGGAGCCCAGCACCCAGCGCTGCTGTCCGGTGGAGGCGGTGAACTCGTCGGCGACCTCGCGGGCGATGCGGGCGCCGGCCTCGGAGAGTTCGTAGACGCGTTCGGCGATGTCGTACTCGGCGAGGGCCGCGTGGTTGGCGCCGAAGGTGTTGGTCTCGACGCAGTCGACGCCCACGGAGAAATATTCCTCGTGGACGGAGCGCACGATGTCGGGGCGGGTGAGGTTCAGGATCTCGTTGCAGCCCTCGAGGTTCTGGAAGTCGTCGAGGGTCGGGTCCTGTGCCTGGAGCATGGTGCCCATCGCGCCGTCGGCCACCACCACCCGGGTGGCGAGCGCCTCGCGGAGGGCGTCGGTTCGAGTCCGGCTGTAGGCCGACTCGGACGGAAGGGACGGGTTCGGCAACGAGGCCATGGAAGATGCTCCCTGGAGTGCGACGGCTGTCGGCTTTGCGCTTCTTGTGGAAGGCGCACGCCGTCAGGGTAGCCCGCGGCGGCACCGGACGGGCGGGAGCGTCCACGGGACGGACGTGCGATCCGTACCCGGCGCCGGGTGGGATGCGTTCGCAACTCATCACGACCACCCATTAGCGGGAGGTCGACGGTGAGCGGTAATGTTCGACATTGCCGAACGGTGGCAGCGAAGCGGCGACCGACGGTCCAAGGGGACGGAGGGCACGACGGCGATGGCACGGAACATCCAGTCGCTCGAACGGGCGGCCGCGATGCTGCGGCTGCTCGCGGGCGGGGAGCGACGGCTCGGCCTGTCGGACATCGCCTCGTCGCTGGGTCTGGCGAAGGGCACGGCCCACGGGATCCTGCGCACACTGCAGCAGGAGGGGTTCGTCGAGCAGGACGGGCCCTCCGGGCGCTACCAGCTGGGCGCCGAGCTGCTGCGCCTGGGGACGACCTATCTCGATGTGCACGAACTGCGGGCGCGCGCCCTGGTGTGGACCGACGACCTGGCCCGCTCCAGCGGCGAGAGCGTCTATCTGGGGGTGCTGCACCAGCAGGGCGTGCTGATCGTGCACCACGTGTTCAGGCCCGACGACAGCCGGCAGGTGCTGGAGGTCGGGGCCATGCAGCCGCTGCACTCCACGGCGCTGGGCAAGGTCCTGTCGGCGTACGACCCGGTGGCGCACAGCGAGGTGCTGGAGGCCGAGCGCGAGGAGTTCACGGCGCGCACGGTCAGCGCGCCCGAGGCGTTCGAGCACGTCCTCGACCTCACCCGCGCGCGCGGGTACGCGGCCGATGTCGAGGAGACCTGGACGGGCGTGGCCTCGGTGGCCGCGCCCATTCACAACCAGCGGCGGATGCCCGTCGGCGCGGTGGGGGTCACGGGGGCGGTGGAGCGGGTCTGCGACAAGGACGGCGAGCTGCGTCCCGAGCTGATCGCCGCCGTCCGCGACTGCGCGCGCTCGGTCTCCAGGGACCTGGGCGCCGGTCGGTTCTGAGGCCGCGCCGGGTCCGCGCCTGGTCCGCGCCGGGCCCTGAGCGGACCCTGACCGGGGCCGGGCCGAGTCCGGGCCCCCGATCGTGGGAAGAAGGCCGGTACGTCATCGACGTACCGGCCTTCTTCGTGCCCTCCCGGCCACGGAACGTTCCTGCTCGCACGCGGTGTGCGGCCGTTCTCATGATCGATAGGTCACAGCAATCAATAACGATCGTGCTTTCGATAACAGAGGCCTTGACGAGGTGGTATTGGCAGAGCAAGACTCCCGTCCATCGGTCGGCATTGTCGAACACCTACCGGCAATACGCGTTAGAGTGTGACAAGGCCAAGGGCCGGCAACGACCTCACCTGAGGTCGCGAACCACCGGAGGGACCCGGGGTTCGCCTTCCCCTGGACGAAGGACAAAGGAGTCGCGGGTGTCCAGCTCCGACATCTTCATCGGCGAGACCATAGGTACCGCCATACTCATCCTGCTGGGCGGTGGCGTGTGCGCCGCCGTCACGCTGAAGGCCTCCAAGGCACGCAACGCCGGCTGGCTCGCCATCACCTTCGGGTGGGGCTTCGCGGTACTGACCGCCGTGTACACCTCGGCGCCTCTTTCCGGTGCCCATCTGAACCCGGCCGTCACCCTCGGCATCGCGATCAAGGACGACGACTGGAGCAACGTCCTGACCTATTGGTCGGGCCAGCTCCTCGGCGCCATGATCGGCGCGGCGCTCGTGTGGATCGCGTACTACGGACAGTTCCTCGCGCACCTCACCGACCGCGAGATCGTGGGCGGCCCCGGTGCGCAGGACGTCAAGTCCGTGGAGGCGCGGGAGGCCAAGGCGGGCCCGGTGCTCGGCGTCTTCTCCACCGGCCCGGAGGTCCGGGTCGCCTGGCAGAACGTCGCGACGGAGGTCATCGGCACGACCGTGCTGGTGCTCGCCGTCCTCACCCAGGGGCTCAACGACAGCGGCAAGGGTCTCGGCACGCTGGGCGCGCTGATCACCGCCCTGGTGGTCGTCAGCATCGGCCTCTCGCTCGGTGGCCCGACGGGGTACGCGATCAACCCGGCCCGTGACCTCGGCCCGCGCATCGTGCACGCCCTGCTGCCGCTGCCCAACAAGGGCGGGTCGGACTGGAGCTACGCCTGGATCCCGGTCGTGGGTCCGCTGATCGGCGGAGCGATCGCCGCCGGCATCTACAACGTCGCATTTGCTTAGAGCCGTACGTCCGCTCGGCGCCGACGTCCGTCCGGTACGGGACGGACGTCGGCCGGAGCCGGAAGCAATACGCCGTAAGCCAGCCTCTTACCCACGGAACCCACGGACCTTCAGGAGCACACCGTGACCGACGCGCACACCGCCGGCCCCTTCATCGCCGCCATCGACCAGGGCACCACGTCCAGCCGCTGCATCGTCTTCGACCGGGACGGCCGGATCGTCTCCGTCGACCAGAAGGAGCACGAGCAGATCTTCCCGAAGCCGGGCTGGGTCGAGCACAACGCCACCGAGATCTGGACCAACGTCCAGGAGGTCGTCGCCTCGGCCGTCGAGAAGGCCGGCATCACCCGCGACGACATCAAGGCCATCGGCATCACCAACCAGCGCGAGACGACGCTGCTGTGGGACAAGAACACCGGTGAGCCCGTCCACAACGCCCTCGTCTGGCAGGACACCCGCACCGACGCTCTCTGCAAGGAACTCGGCCGCAACGTCGGCCAGGACCGCTTCCGCCGCGAGACCGGCCTGCCGCTCGCCTCGTACTTCGCCGGTCCCAAGGCCCGCTGGCTGCTCGACAACGTCGAGGGCCTGCGCGAGCGCGCCGAGGCCGGGGACATCCTCTTCGGCACCATGGACAGCTGGGTCATCTGGAACCTGACGGGCGGTGTGAACGGCGGCCGGCACGTCACCGACGTCACCAACGCCTCCCGCACGATGCTGATGAACCTGCACACCATGCAGTGGGACCCGAAGATCGCCGAGTCCATCGGCGTGCCGCTGAACATGCTGCCCGAGATCCGCTCCTCCGCCGAGGTCTACGGCGAGGTCACCGGCGGCAAGCTGGGCGACCTGCTCGGCGGCATCCCGGTCGCCTCCGCGCTCGGCGACCAGCAGGCGGCCCTGTTCGGCCAGACCTGTTTCGCCGAGGGCGAGGCCAAGTCCACGTACGGCACCGGCACGTTCATGCTGATGAACACCGGTGACAAGCTGATCAACTCGTACAGCGGCCTGCTGACCACCGTCGGCTACCAGATCGGCGACCAGAAGCCGGTGTACGCCCTTGAGGGCTCCATCGCCGTCACCGGCTCGCTCGTCCAGTGGATGCGCGACCAGATGGGCCTCATCAAGTCCGCCGCCGAGATCGAGACGCTCGCGCTGTCGGTCGAGGACAACGGCGGCGCGTACTTCGTGCCGGCCTTCTCCGGTCTGTTCGCCCCGTACTGGCGTCCCGACGCCCGCGGTGTGATCACCGGCCTGACCCGGTACGTCACCAAGGCGCACATCGCGCGCGCCGTCCTGGAGGCCACCGCCTGGCAGACCCGTGAGATCAGCGACGCCATGACGAAGGACTCCGGCGTCGAGCTGACGGCCCTCAAGGTCGACGGCGGCATGACCTCCAACAACCTGCTGATGCAGACCCTGGCCGACGTCCTGGACGCCCCCGTGGTGCGCCCGATGGTCGCCGAGACCACCTGCCTCGGCGCCGCCTACGCCGCCGGTCTCGCCGTCGGCTTCTGGACGAACACCGAGGACCTGCGCGCCAACTGGCGGCGGGCCGCGGAATGGACCCCGAACATGGCCGCGGAGACCCGCGACCGTGAGTACAAGAGCTGGCTCAAGGCCGTCGAACGGACCATGGGCTGGCTCGAAGACGATGCTGACGAGGAGTAATTCGCAATGACCACCCTGCAGAGTGTCCCGGCTCTTGGGACGCACCCGGCCAACGGCTCCGCCGCGTTCCATGCGAAGGCAGTGGGCCGCGCCGAGACCCGGGAGCAGCTGTCCAAGTCGACATACGACCTCCTGGTGATCGGTGGCGGAATCCTGGGCATCTCCACCGCCTGGCATGCCGCGCAGTCGGGTCTGCGGGTGGCCCTGGTCGACGCCGGCGACTTCGCCGGCGCGACCTCCTCCGCCTCCTCCAAGCTGCTCCACGGCGGTCTGCGCTACCTGCAGACCGGCGCGGTGAAGCTGGTGGCGGAGAACCACTTCGAGCGCCGTGCGGTCTCCCGTCAGGTGGCCCCCCACCTGGCGAACCCGCTCACGTTCTACCTCCCCGTGTACAAGGGCGGGCCGCACGGCGCGGCGAAGCTGGGCGCGGGTGTCTTCGCGTACTCGGCGCTGTCGGCCTTCGGTGACGGCGTGGGGCATCTGCTCTCGCCGTCGAAGGCCGCGCAGGACGTTCCCGAGCTGCGTACGGACAACCTGAAGGCCGTGGCCGTGTACGGCGACGACCAGATGAACGACTCGCGGATGGCGCTGATGACGGTCCGCGCGGCCGTCGAGTCGGGCGCCACCGTGCTCAACCACGCGGCGGTCACCGGTCTGCGCTTCACCCGGGGCCGGGTGACCGGCGCCGAGCTGAAGGACACGCTCTCCGGCGACGAGTTCGGTGTGTCGGCGCGCCTCGTGCTGAACGCGACCGGGCCGTGGGTGGACCACCTGCGCAAGATGGAGGACGAGAACGCGGCGCCGTCCATCCGCCTCTCCAAGGGCGCGCACCTTGTCCTCAAGCGCACCTCCCCCTGGAAGGCCGCGCTGGCCACGCCGATCGACAAGTACCGCATCACGTTCGCCCTCCCGTGGGAGGACATGCTGCTGCTCGGCACGACCGACGAGGAGTACGAGGGCGACCCGGCGGACGTCTCGGTCACCGAGAAGGACATCGCCCAGATCCTGGACGAGGCCGCGTTCTCGATCCGCGACAAGCAGCTGACCCGCGACCTGATCACGTACTCCTTCGCGGGGCTGCGCGTCCTGCCCGGCGGGCCCGGCGACACGTCGAAGGCCAAGCGGGAGACCGTCGTCACCGAGGGCCGGGGCGGCATGCTGTCCGTCGCGGGCGGCAAGTGGACCACCTTCCGGCACATCGGCCGGACCGTCATGAAGCAGTTGGAGACGCTGCCGGGGCGGCCGCTCGGCGAGGACTTCGAGCCGATCTCCGCGCTGCCGAAGAAGCTGCCGCTGCCCGGTGTCGCCAATCCGCGCGCGGTCGCGCACCGGCTCCTGGTCGACTCCCCCTCGGCCGGTCCGCGGATGGGCGCCGACACCGCCAAGCACCTGGCGACGCACTACGGTTCGCTGGCGTTCGACATCGCCCGGCTCGCCGAGGACAACCCGGAGCTGGCGGGGCGTGTGCACGAGGACGCGCCCGAGATCTGGGCGCAGGTCGTGTACGCGCGCGACAACGAGTGGGCGGAGACGGCGGACGACGTGCTGCGTCGCCGTACGACGCTGACGATCCGCGGGCTCGCGAACGACGAGATACGCGGCAAGGTGCAGAACTTGCTGGACAACAAGTAGGCCTCTTGCCGGGCTCGGGGCGGCGGCTGCCACGGGGGGTAGCCGCCCCCCCCCCACCACCAGGCGACCGCCGGTGAGAGGGTGCGGGCGCGTCGGTGTCGGCCGCGCAGTTCCCCGCGCCCCTTCAGGGGCGCGGGGAACTGCGCGGTCTTTCGTCTTCAGGGGCACGCTCAACCCCGCCATCGCCCCCCGGAGAAGCGGCTGAGCGCATCCGCCAGGTCCGCCGGCACGCTCTCCCGGAAGTGCAGCGCCATCACCAGCCACCACCCGTCCCGCCCGCGGAACATCCGCGGCGGCTCCGGGGCCCCCGGCCGCAGCCGTACATGCGGCCCGAACACCCGCTGATTGCGCCCCCGCACATACACCTGCCGGACACGCACGGCGAGAACGTCCTCCCAGGCGTACGTCGCCGACCGCCGGCCCCGGGACACGGCGATCCCCCAGTGGTCGATCCGCAGTGTCAGCCGCATCTTCGGCAGCATGAGCGCGACCACGTTGAGGAACGCGGCGAAGGCGGGCCAGAACAGCACGCCGGCCCACCCCGTCGCGTCGTCCCAGTTGCCGGTCGCGGCCATGCGCACCGCGGCGAGCACCATGAACAGGCCGCACAGCGGCCAGTGGGCCAGCGGCAGACGCCGGTCCCGGGCGTCCACGACGTACTCGTGGTCGTTGGACACGACGGTGTAGCCGC
>NZ_BMVY01000042.1 GCF_014650955.1 Streptomyces tauricus | reverse complement strand
GGCGCGGCAGCTCCCGGGGCGCCCTCGGCTGCGGCTCCGCCCCCGCCGACAGCGGCTCCGGGGCCGTGGTCGGCGGACGCGGGCGCGAGCGTGGCGTCTGCGGGCGCGGGCACCGGGTCGGCGCCGTCGGGCACGGGGCCCGGGTCGCCGTCACCGGTCGCGGGGACCGGACTCTCGCCGTCGGTGTCGGTATCGATGTCGGTCCAGCACACCACCGTGGGCGGCAGCAGACGTTCCCGTAGTTCCGTCTCGCGCGCCGCGAGGGAGGCGCGGACGGCGGCCGGCGTCCCCGCGGCGACGCCCAGCGCGGTGAGCGCGGCGACGACCGCCGCGTCCGAGGCAGCGACCGTGCGGTCCGGGGACGGACTGTAGGACGTGGCGACGCCGTGCAGCGCGGCGAGCCGGGAGAGCGGCATCAGACCCCCGACGGGTCCAGGCCGGCGGCGGCACCCACGGGAGTCGGCTCACTCGTCAGGGGCGCGGCGTCGGCGAGCGGAGGTTCACTGGTGAGGGGCGCGGCGGCGGCCAGCGGCGGCTCGCTGGTGAGCGGGGCCTCGGCGCAGGAGCCCTCGGCGCCGGCGTTGAAGATGCAGTAGAGCGGGTGGGGGTCGGTTCCGGGGTCGGCGGGCACGTCCGCCGGGCGTTTGGAGAGGGCCGAGAGCAGAAGCTGAGCCGATGCGGCCACGGGGGCCTCCTTGGTGGTCGTGCGGGCGGGGTCAGGCAGCCCCTACCCAACGGGCGGGCCCGCAGACGTGACAGCCGGGACATCGTGCTCCTGGTCACATTCTGTCCCGGAAGCCCCACATCACCAAGAGCGCCCGTGCGGACACCCTGAGCAACGCACCTCATGACTATTCACTCGCTACATATATTGAGTACATAATGAGCCCATGAGTACCCGCCACATCCTGCTGGGGCTGCTCGCAGGAGGGCCTAGCCATGGCTACGACCTCAAGCGACGCCATGACGAACGTTTCCCGCAGGCCCGTCCGCTGGCTTACGGCCAGGTCTATACGACGTTGCAGCGCCTGGTCCGCGACGGTCTCGCCGAGGTCGACGGGACCGACTCGGACGGCGGCCCGGAGCGGACGCTGTACCGGTCCACCGCCGAGGGCGCGAAGGAACTGGCGGGCTGGGCGGCCGAGATCACCCCGCCCGCGCCCTTCGTGACGAACGAGATCTTCGCGAAGGTCGTCTGCGCGATCCTCGCGGCGGCGGGCCCGACGCCCACCCCGGGCCCGGCGTCCACCCCGGTCCGGATATCCACGGCCGATCCGGCGTCCTCAGCCGATCCCGATCCCGATCCCGTACCCATGCCCGTGCCCGCGGCCGATCCCGTGCCCGCCGCCGACCCCGCCCGCTATCTGATCGCCCAGCGCGCCGCGCACATGGCCCGGATGCGGGAGCTCACGGCGGTCAAGACCGCGCCGGGCGCCGACCTCGCGACGGTCCTGTCGGCCGACTACGCCCTCAACCACCTCGACGCCGATCTGCGCTGGATGACCACCACCGCGGCCCGGCTCACCACTCTGACCGCGGAGGTCGACCCGACATGAGCAGTACGTCCATGAGCAGTACGCCCATGAGCCGTACGGACGGGGCCGTGCCGATCCTGGCGGCCCGGGGCCTGTCCAAGGCGCACGGCGAGACCCGGGCGCTGCGCGGCGCCTCCGTCGAGCTGTACGCGGGAGAGATCCTCGCCGTGACCGGCGCGAGCGGCAGCGGCAAATCAACCCTGCTGCACTGCCTCGCCGGGATGGTCCGGCCCGACGAGGGCTCGGTCGTCTACGCCGGGCAGCGCCTGGACCGGCTGCCGGAGGCACGGCTGAGCGAACTGCGGCGTACGGAGTTCGGGGTGGTGTTCCAGTTCGGGCAGCTCATCCCCGAGCTGACCGCGCTCGACAACACGTCCCTGCCGCTGCTGCTCGCGGGAGCCTCCCGCAAGGCCGCCCACGAACAGGCGGGCGAGTGGCTGGAGCGCTTCGGCGTACGCGGCCAGGAGGGCCTGCGGCCCGGCGAGATGAGCGGCGGCCAGGCTCAACGGGTGGCGCTGGCGCGGGCGTTGGTGACCGGTCCGAAGGTCGTCTTCGCCGACGAGCCCACCGGCGCGCTCGACTCCCTGGCGAGCGAGCAGGTGATGACGGCCCTGGCGCACACGGCCCGGGAGACCGGCACGGCGGTGCTGCTGATCACGCACGACGCGCAGGTGGCGGCGTACGCGGACCGTGAGGTGTGGCTGCGCGACGGGGCCGTCTCCGCGGACGCCGTGGCCCTGGAGGCGACCCGATGACCAGGGATCTCGAACTGGCCTGGCTGCTGACGCGGGGCTCGGACCGGCGTGAGTGGTGGCGGGTGACGCTGACGGCGGTGGGGGCCGCGCTCGCCACCGGCCTCGGGTACGCGGCGGTCGCGGTCGCCTCGGTGGACGGCCAGGTGTCCACCCCGTACTTCCACGGCCTGCTGAACCAGCCGGGGCAGCGCGCCGGGGTGATCGTCGCGCTGCTGCTCCTGTGGGTGCCGGTGCTCGGCTTCCTCGGCCAGTGCGCGCGGATCGGCGCCGTGCACCGCGACCGCAGGCTGGCCGGGCTGCGGCTCGCCGGGGCGACGCCGGGGCAGGTGCGGCGGATCGCGGCCCTGGAGTCCGGCCTCGCCTGTCTGCTGGGGGCGTCGGTCGCCGCGGTGTTCTGCGCGCTCCTCATGCTGAACGTGTTGCAGCAAGGGTTTCCGCCGCGGGCCTGGGCCGGTTTCGCCCTGGTGACGTGCGCCGTGCCGCTCCTCGCCGTACTGGTGAGCGTGGTCGCGCTGCGCCGGGTCGTGGCCTCGCCGCTCGGCTGGGTACGCCGGGTGCGGCCGGGTCACGGCCGGGCCGCCACCCTGGCCCTGGTGGTGCCGGCGGTGCTGGTCGGCCTGGGTGCCCTCCTGGTGGTCGTACGGGGCACCGGGCCGGGGACCACCGCGTTCCCCCTGCTGGTGTTCTGCGCGGTGGCGCTGACCGGTGCGGGCGCGGTGGCGGTCACCGGGCTCACCGCGCGGGCCGTCGGCAGGCGGCTCGCCGCACGGACCGGGAGCCCCGCCGTCCTGCTCGCCGCCGAACGCCTGCGGGCCGACCCGTGGGCCACCGCGCGCACCCACGCCACGGTGCTCCTGGTGACCGTGGTGGGCGTCGGCTTCCTGGGCGTACGCCAGATGCTCCTGGACGCCGTCCACCAACCGCCGGAGGGTCTGCCGTACGACCCCGAGGACCTGGCCTTCTACACCACCGGCATCGATCTCGTGGGCGCCGCCGTCCTGGTGGCGCTGCTGATCAGCCTGGGCGGCCTCGCCGCGGGCACCGCCGAGTCGCTCGCCACCCGGCGCCGGGGGCTGGCCGCGCAGGCCGCGGCGGGCGTACCGCGGAAGGTGCTCGGCCGGGCGCTGCTGCTGGAGACCGCGCTGCCGTTGATTCCGGCGATGCTGCTCGCGGGCGCCGGCGGCACGGCGGTCCACGTCGTCCACGGCACCTTCGTGGACCCACCGGTCTTCCCGGTGCTGCTGCCCCTGCTCTTCCCCGTGCTCGCGTACGCGGCGTGTCTGCTCGCCGCGGCCACGTCCCTGCCGCTGCTGCGCCGCACGGTCCGCCCGGCGGAGCTGCGCTTCACCTGACCGGGCCCGGGGCCGGCCGCGGTCGCGGGGCCGGCCCCGGGGCAAACCAAAGGCCCGGATCGTCAGGCGGAGATGCCGTCGATCCGAGCCATCGCGTCCTCCGCGCCGTACGGCTGCAGATAGGGCAGCCAGCGCGGATCCCGGTGCCCGGTGCCGATGATGCGCCACGCGAGCCCCGACGGCGGGGCGGGTTTGTGGCGCAGGCGCCAGCCGATCTCGACCAGGTGGCGGTCGGCCTTGGTGTGGTTGCAGCGGCGGCAGGACGCCACCACGTTGTCCCAGACGTGCTGACCCCCGCGGCTGCGCGGGATGACGTGGTCGACGCTGGTTGCGACGCCACCGCAGTACATGCACCGGCCGCCGTCCCGGGCGAACAGCGCCCGGCGGGTCAGCGGAACGGGCCCCCGGTAAGGGACCCGCACGAACCTTTTCAGCCGGACCACGCTGGGGGCGGGGACAGTGACGGTCGCGCTGTGCATGAAGGCGCCGGATTCCTCGAGAGAAACTGCCTTGTTCTCAAGGACCAGGACGAGCGCGCGGCGGAGCGGTACGACGCCGAGGGGCTCGTACGACGCGTTGAGGACCAGGACATGCGGCACGGGCGGCCTCCTTGTACGCCGGCGGCGCGTGGCTCGCGCCGGGACGATCTGCAGTCAGTCTCCCCTCATGCCTGGTGGAAGCGCCACCATGTCCCGGTAACGGGCTGGGAGTGTTTTCGACCACATCTCCTTCATCCCCACGTGAGCACAGTCTCTCCCTCGAACATTGCAACGATCCGCACACGGTGCCCCGTTAGTGTGGTGTTTCCGCCCGTCGGCATTCCACCAAATGTCCCCTGCCACGGGCGGGCCGCTACGCCTGGAGGTACCTGCCGTGTTCTTGTCCGTCCTGTCGGCCGCCGATCCCACCGAGGAACCGACGTCCCCGACGCTTGAGGACGCCCAGGAAAGCGCGACCAACGCCGCCAGCTGGGTGGAGCAGAACTGGTCCACCTGGCTCAGCATCGGACTGCGCGTCCTGCTCATCGTGATCATCGCGGTGGTGCTGAGAGTGGCCGTCCGGCGGACCATCACGAAGTTCATCGACCGGATGAACCGAACGGCCCAGGCGGTCGACGGCACGGCGCTCGGTGGCCTCCTGGTCAACGTCGAACGCCGCCGCCAGCGCTCCCAGGCCATCGGTTCGGTACTCCGTTCGGTCGCGTCCTTCCTGATAGTGGGCACGGCCGCGCTGATGATCCTGGGCACGTTCCAGATCAACCTGGCACCCCTGCTGGCCTCGGCGGGTGTGGCGGGTGTGGCGATCGGTTTCGGCGCCCGCAACCTCGTGACGGACTTCCTCTCCGGCGTTTTCATGATCCTGGAGGATCAGTACGGCGTAGGGGACACGGTCGACGCGGGGGTGGCGTCCGGCGAGGTTATCGAGGTGGGCCTGCGGGTCACCAAGCTCCGCGGCGACAACGGCGAGATCTGGTACGTCCGCAACGGCGAGGTCAAGCGCATCGGCAACCTCTCCCAGGGCTGGGCCACGGCCGGCGTCGACGTCACGGTCCGCTCGGACGAGGACCTGGACCGCGTCCGCTCGGTCCTCGCGGAGGTCGGCGAGGCGATGAGCAAGG
Source organism: Streptomyces tauricus (assembly GCF_014650955.1). GTDB lineage: Bacteria > Actinomycetota > Actinomycetes > Streptomycetales > Streptomycetaceae > Streptomyces > Streptomyces tauricus. The sequence continues at coordinate 61,413 of NZ_BMVY01000042.1, read as the reverse complement.
ACGAGCCCTGGAACGAGCGCCTGTGGGGCCCGATAGAGGTCCTTGGCCTCGACAGCGTCATCCTGGACTCGATGGTCGTCCGCGTCAGCGCGAAGACGATGCCGGGCAAGGCCCTGACGGTGGAACGCGAACTGCGCTGGCGCATCAAGCAGGCCTTCGACCGAGCGGACATCCGCATCGTCGGCGGCCTCCCGGCCCAGCCGGACGGCGAACCGGCCCCCGACCCGACGGCAGGCATGGCGGCCCCGTCGGCCTACTCCAACACGGCGTCCCCCCAGTCCCAGTCGGCGTCACCACTGACACCCCCGACGCCCGTACCGTCAAATGTGACGAAGTAGGGGCGAGAGGTTTCTCATACGTGCTCACGCGTGCGGGGCGGTTTCCGGAGCGATCCGAAAACCGCCCCGCACGCGTCTGCGGCCCGGCGCGACCGCCGTAACGGTTCGGCACGCTCGTTCGAGTGAACGCCTGCGGCATTCGCAGGTCACATGGGGTGCGGGGGCCTCATGGTTCTGCCCGGGGCACCCGGAACGGGCGTAGCCTGGCAACAGCGTGACGAGGAGAAGCATCAATGAGTGCCGAACTCAGCATGGAGCCGGTCATGACGCAGCAGGACCCCATCGATCTGCTGATCGCGTTCGAGGAAGCGTCCGAGACGCCGATCCGACCCGAGTACGTCGAAGGGACGGTCTTCGTGCCGCCGGCACCGAACGACAACCACAATGACGGCGCTTTCGAGCTGTCCTTCCAGTTCCGCGCCGCCGGACTCCGCCTGGTGGGCATGGGCAACGGCTACCGGGCAGCCCACAAGGACGGCCGCACCATGGCCCTGCTCATCCCGGACTTCTATGTGCGCCGCCGCAAGGCGACGGAGCTGGACGAGTCGTATCGCAGGGCCCACAAGGGCTGGTACCCCATCGACATGATCGCCCTGGTCGGCGAGGTGACCTCCACCAACCACGAGACGGACACCGGCCCCAAGCCGCGCACCTACGCCGCCGCCGACGTCCCCCTCTACGTCCTGATCAACCGTCACCGGAAGACGGCCCACTGCTACTCCGACCCGATCGCCCCCGGCGAGGACCCCACCGAGGCGTACTACGCCACCGAGGTCAAGGCCGAACTGGGCCACCCCCTCCCGCTCCCCGCCCCGTACCCGACACTGGAGACGACTCCTTTCCTGGAGCCGACGGAGTAGCAGGCGGCCAGCCATGGGCGGCATCCGCGATACCCGACTCCCACGCACCTCAAGGCCAGACGTTCGCCTGCGACCTCACAGTGCGCCGTGCCGGGCATCGCCCAGCCGCAGAAAATTGCCCTGCTCCAGTGACTGAGCGAGTCAACCCGGCTCAGCCGCGTCAGAACCGGCAAGCTTCGGAGGCCTCGCCGGCGCGCGCCGCCCTGCCCCTCAAGCCCGTTGCGGGACAGTCTCAGCCGGGCGTCACGTCTCTGAACCCCCGCCATATTGACGGTCACCCGCCGCCCGGAGATGATCCGAGAGCGCTCTCTGACGTGGACACGATCAGGAGGACCCCACCGGATGTCTCCCACCCGCCGGCTCGCCCGCCTGATCCCGCTCGGGCTCGCCGCCACCCTCCTCCTCGCCCTCGGGCAGGGTGCGGCCACCGCCGATGTCGGCGCGACCGCCGACGCCCCCGCCTCCACCCTCGGCCGCACGACCCTCGCCGGTGCCGACCCCAGCGTCATCAAGGTCGGCGACCTCTACGTCGCCGCCAAGTCCGTGGACGGCGGGATCGCGGTGCGGACCGCGTCCACCCTGGAGGGGATCGCCGGCGCGCCCAAGCAGCAGGTGTGGCGGGACACCGGCGGGCTCGGTGAGGTCTGGGCGCCCGAGATCGTGCACCACGACGGTGCCTACCGGATCTACTTCGCCGCCGGCACCGGCGCCGCCCACCGGATGTACCACATCAGCTCCACCAGCCCGGCCAGCGGCTACTCCGCCGCCACCAAGGTCGCGCTGCCCGGCGACAAATGGGCCATCGACGGCGCGCCCTTCACCTTCAACGGCCAGCGCTGGTTCGTATGGTCCGGCTGGGCGGGGACACCAACGTCGAGCAGAACCTGTACATCGCCCGGATGGGCAGCCCCACCGCGGCGACCGGCGACCGGTACGTCATCTCGCAGCCCCGCGAGTCGTGGGAACGGGTCGTCGGCAACCCGTACATCAACGAGGCACCCCAGCCGATCGTCGACCCCAACGGCCAGTTGCACATCGCGTACTCCGCGAACGGCAGCTGGAGCAGCCAGTACTGCATCGCCGACCTGCGACTGCGGGCCGGCGGCGATCCGACGTACGTGTGGGACTGGTACAAGAGCAACGGCTGCCTCTTCGGCTCGCACGCGGCGACCATGATGTCGGGCTGGGACCCGACGCTGTACGTCGACGGCCCCGGCCACCACACCTTCGTCCTGCCGCGCGGCGACGCCACCGCGGGACCGCCGTCCGGCAACCGTTTCCCAACGATGTTCCACGCGGTCGCCAAGGGCACGCCGTACTCGTGGTCCAACCGCTACTGGTACACCGGCACAGCCGTCTGGTGGGGCAACACCACCTACAGCCGCGCCAACGTCCCCGGCTCCCCCACCAACACCGGCTTCAGCCTCAAGTTCTTCGAATGAGCCCCGCCTGAGCCCCGCGCCGACGAAGACGACCATCCCGCCCCCGCAGGTAACGACTCTGTTGCCGCGGGGGCAACCTGTTGACGCCTCCCCCGCCTGCGGCCTACCTTCCTCCCACCGATAGGAAAGTTTCCTAACAGTGATCTCCAGGTGGACTTCCCGGTAATCACACTGGGAAGCTGGGCAGCCGAGAGGCAGGTGTCGACAGGCATGGCAGGAACATCCGGTACCCCGGGCACCCCGCGCGTACTGCGCGCCATGAACGACCGCGCCGCGCTCGATCTCCTGCTGGAGCACGGCCCGCTCTCCCGGACCCGGATCGGCAAGCTGACCGGGCTGTCGAAGCCGACCGCCTCACAGCTGCTCGCCCGGCTGGAGGCCGCCGGGCTCGTCGTCGTCACCGGTACCAGCGAGGGACGGCCCGGGCCCAACGCGCAGCTCTACGCGGTCAACCCCGCCGCCGCCTACGCCGCAGGGCTCGACGTGACGCCCGAGCGGATCCTCGCCGCCGTCGCCGATGTGACCGGGCGAACGGTGGGCGAGTACGAACTGCCCACCCCCGGCCGCCGCCCCGCCCACACCGTCGTACGGCAGGTCACCGACGCCCTCGACGGCGCGGTGAAGGCGGCGGGGCTCGTCCGGGCCGACCTCCGGCGGCTCGTCATCGGCACCCCCGGCGCCTTCGACCCGAACACGGGCCGTCTGCGCTACGCCTCCCACCTGCCCGGCTGGCACTCCCCCGCCCTGCTCGACGAGCTCGCGGCGGCGCTGCCGATGCCCGTCGAGTACGAGAACGACGTCAACCTCGCCGCCGTCGCCGAACAGCGGCTCGGCGCGGCCCGGGGCCACGACGACTTCGTCCTGCTGTGGAACGAGGGGGGCCTGGGCGCCGCCCTCGTCCTCGGCGGCCGGCTGCACCGCGGCTGGACCGGCGGCGCGGGCGAGGTCGGCTTCCTGCCCGTACCCGGCGCGCCCCTCGTCCGGCACGTCACCAAGGCCAACAGCGGCGGCTACCAGGAACTGGCCGGGTCCCAGGCCATCCCGAAGCTCGCCCGCGAACTGGGTATCAGGCCCATCCCCCCGGGCCCGTACAGCGAGGTCGCCGCCGCTCTCGTCGAGCAGGCCGCGGACATCAACGCGGGCGCCCACCGGGAGCTCCTGAAGACGTACGCGACCGGTCTCGCCACCGGTCTCGCCTCGCTCGTCTCCGTCCTCGATCCCGAACTCGTCGTCCTCAGCGGCGCCTCGCTCAGCAGGGGCGGCGAACCCCTGCGCGCGCTGGTGCAGGCCGAGCTGGAGGAGCTGGCCGCGTCCCGGCCGCGCCTCGTCGTCGGCGACGTCCATGAACAGCCCGTGCTGCGCGGCGCGTTGGAGAGCGCGCTCGCCGCCACCCGCGACGAGGTCTTCGACACCTCGGCGCACTGAGACAGCCCCCGACCGGCCCGATGAAGGGCCACTGAACACCCTCTTCCCGGCTCTGCCCTCTTTCCCCGTCCAGCCCGCCCTGCCCATAGGGAGACCCCGTCATGCCCGGAATGCCCCGTAAAGCGGTGTTCGCCGCCGCGTCGATAGCCCTCCTCGCCACCGGCTGTACCGGCCAGTCCGGCTCCGGTGCCACGGACGATCCGAACGCGAAGACCACGATCACGTTCTGGCACGGCTGGAGCGCGCCCGCCGAGGTGAAGGCGGTCCAGGAGAACATCGACCGCTTCGAGAAGGCGCACCCCAACATCAAGGTGAAGGTCGTCGGCAACATCAACGACGACAAGCTCAACCAGGCGCTGCGCGCGGGCGGTTCGAACGGGCCCGACGTCGTCTCCTCGTTCACCACGTCCAACGTCGGCAAGTTCTGCTCGTCCGGCGCCTTCGCCGACCTCAAGCCGTTCATCGAGAAGTCGAAGCTCGACCTGGACGCGATCATCCCGAAGCCGATGCTGGAGTACACCCAGTTCGAGGGCACGCGCTGCGCGCTTCCGCTGCTCGGCGACGCGTACGGCCTCTACTACAACAAGGACGCCTTCGAGGCGGCCGGCATCAAGGCGCCCCCGAAGACGTGGACCGAGTTCGCGAAGGACGCGAAGAAGCTGACCAAGGCCAAGGGCGACTCGTACGAGCAGCTCGGGTTCATGCCGAACTACCACGGCTACGAGACCGTGGTGGACCACTACATGTCGCAGTGGGACCACTCCTACTTCGACAAGAGCGGCAAGTCGAACATCGCCGAGGACCCGGCCTTCGCCGAGATGTTCACGTACCAGAAGAAGCTCGTCGACGATCTCGGCGGGTTCCGGAAGCTGGAGCGGTACCGCAACACGTTCGGCGACGAGTGGGGCGCCAAGCACCCCTTCCACACCGGGCAGGTCGCCATGCAGCTCGACGGCGAGTGGCGGCTGGGGATGGCCAAGGACGCGGGGGTGAAGTTCGAGATCGGCACCGCGCCCATGCCCGTCGCCGACGACGAGGTCGACGAGTACGGCAAGGGCTTCCTCTCCGGCACGATCATGGGCATCGCGCCGCAGAGCAAGAAGCAGAACGCGGCCTGGGAGTTGATGAAGTACATGACGACCGACACCGAGGCCGTCGTGGCGTTCGCCAACTCCATCCACAACGTGCCGTCCACGTTCGACGCGCTCAAGTCGCCCGACCTGAAGGTCGAGGACGGCTTCAAGACCTTCGTGGACATCGCCCAGCACCCGCAGTCGAACACCCCGCCGGCCTCGGTCAACGGCTCGACGTACCAGACGACCCTCCAGGACTTCGGCTTCCAGTACGAGTCCGGCAAGGCGAAGGATCTCAAGGCCGGTCTGAAGAAGACCGCCGACCAGATCGACCGTGACATCGAGCAGGCGAAGTAGCGCCCCATGTCCCCGCAACCCATGTCCCCGCAACCCATGGCCGCGCACCCCATGTCCACACGCCCGATATCCACGCGGCCCACACCCACACTGCGGGTGAAACGCAGGAAACAGGCTCTGCGCACGGCCGCCTTCATGTCGCCGTGGCTGATCGGCTTCAGCGTCTTCTTCGCGTACCCGCTGATCTCGACCGTGTACTTCTCGTTCATGAAGTACGACGGCTTCGGCGTCCCGGAGTTCCGGGGGCTGGACAACTGGAGCTATGTCTTCAACGACTACCCCATGTTCTGGCCGGCGCTGCGCAACACCCTGTGGCTGGTGCTCGTCATGGTCACCTTCCGGGTCGTCTTCGGCCTGGGCATCGGCCTGCTGATCACGAAGATCAAGACCGGTACGGGCGTCTTCCGCACGCTGTTCTATCTGCCCTACCTCGCGCCACCGGTCGCCGCCACGCTGGCCTTCGTGTTCCTGCTCAACCCGGGTACGGGGCCGGTGAACTCGGTCCTCGGCGACCTCGGTCTGCCGACGCCCGGCTGGTTCACGGACGCCGCCTGGTCCAAGCCCGCGCTCACCATGCTCGCCCTGTGGGGCGTCGGCGACCTGATGGTCATCTTCATGGCCGCGCTGCTCGACGTACCGAAGGAGCAGTACGAGGCAGCCGAGCTGGACGGGGCGTCGGCCTGGCAGCGGTTCCGGTTCGTGACGCTGCCGAACATCTCGCCGATCGTGATGTTCGCGGTCGTCACCGGGGTCATCCAGACCATGCAGTACTACACACAGCCGCTGGTCGCGGGGAAGGTCGCCTCCGGGATCATCGGCGGCTCTGGGCAGCAGTTCGAGCCGGGGTACCCCGACAAGTCGACGCTCACCCTGCCGCAGCTCGTCTACAACCTCGGCTTCCAGCGGTTCGACTACGGCTCCGCGTGTGTGGTCGCGCTCGTGCTGTTCGCGCTGTCCATGGCGTTCACCGCGTTCCTGATGCGGCGCCGCGGCGGTCTCATCCAGGCAGGTGACTGACCATGACCCAGACGACCGACACACGGTCGAGAACACGGCCACCCGCCGGGCAGCGGGAGTCGGGGGCGCCGGGAGCGCCCGTCACGCCCGCCGAGCGCACCGCCCGCCGCAAGGCGCTCCTGGAGTGGATCGCCGTGCACGCGCTCGGCGTCGCCGCCGCGCTGTTCTTCGTGCTGCCCTTCGTGTTCGTCGTGCTGACCTCGCTGATGAGCGACGACCAGACGCTCACCAGGGACCTGGTCCCGGACACCTGGGAGTGGGGCAACTACGCCAAGGTCTTCGACACCCCCGGCTTCCTCACCTGGTGGCGGAACACCCTCCTGTACGCGGGCGTGGGCACCGCGCTGACGGTCGCGTCCTCGATCCCGGTGGCGTACGCGCTCGCCAAGTTCCGCTTCCGTGGCCGGAACCTGTCGCTGATGCTGGTCATCTCGATGATGATGCTGCCGCCGCAGGTCATCATCATCCCGATGTACCTGTTCTGGGCGAAGCAGCTGGATCTGTCGGGCACGCTGTGGCCGCTGATCATCCCGATGGCGTTCGGCGACGCGTTCTCCATCTTCCTGCTGCGGCAGTTCCTGATGACGATCCCGAACGAGTATCTGGACGCGGCGAAGGTCGACGGGTGCGGGGACCTGAAGACCCTGCTGAAGGTGGTGCTGCCGATGGCGAAGCCCGGTATCGCGGCCGTCGCGCTCTTCCAGTTCTTCTACGCCTGGAACGACTACTTCGGGCCGCAGATCTACGCGTCCGAGAACCCCGGCGCCTGGACCCTGAGCTACGGCCTGGAGTCCTTCAAGGGCGCGCACCACACCGACTGGAATCTGACGATGGCCGCGACCGTCCTGGTCATGGCCCCCGTGATCCTCGTGTTCTTCTTCGCTCAGAAGGCATTCGTCGAGGGCGTCACACTGACCGGAGTGAAGGGCTGACATGAAACTCGCAGTAGTGGGCGGGGGCTCCACCTACACCCCCGAACTCATCGACGGGTTCGCGAGGCTGCGGGACACGCTGCCCGTGGAGGAGCTGGTCCTGATCGACCCCGCCTCGGACCGTCTGGAACTGGTCGGCGGGCTGGCGCGGCGCATCTTCGCCAAGCAGGGGCACCCGGGCCGGATCACCACGACCGGTGATCTCGACGCGGGCGTGGACGGCGCGGACGCGGTGCTGCTCCAGCTCCGCGTGGGCGGTCAGGCCGCCCGCAACGAGGACGAGACCTGGCCGCTGGAGTGCGGCTGCGTCGGCCAGGAGACCACCGGCGCGGGCGGCCTCGCCAAGGCGCTGCGCACGGTCCCGGTCGTGCTCGACATCGCCGAACGCGTCCGGCGGGCCAACCCGGACGCCTGGATCATCGACTTCACCAACCCCGTCGGCATCGTGACCCGCGCCCTCCTCCAGGCCGGTCACAAAGCGGTCGGACTGTGCAACGTGGCGATCGGATTCCAGCGGAAGTTCGCCGGGCTGCTCGGGGTCGAGGCCACCGATGTGCACCTGGACCATGTGGGGCTCAACCACCTCACCTGGGAAACCCATGTGCGACTCGGCGGCCCCGAGGGGGAGAACGTCCTGCCGAAGCTGCTCGCGGAGCACGGCGACGCCATCGCCGGCGACCTGCGCCTGCCGACCGGCGTCCTGGACCGCCTGGGTGTCGTCCCGTCCTACTACCTGCGCTACTTCTACGCGCACGACGAGGTCGTACGGGAGCTGGGTACGAAGCCGTCGCGGGCCGCGGAAGTGGCTCAGATGGAGCGGGAGTTGCTGGCGATGTACGGCGACCCGGCGCTCGACGAGAAGCCGGCGCTGCTGGGCAAGCGGGGCGGGGCGTACTACTCGGAGGCGGCCGTCGACCTCGCCGCGTCCCTGTTGGGCGGGGGTGGCAGCGCGTACCAGGTGGTGAACACCTACAACCGGGGGACGCTGCCGTTCCTGCCCGACGACGCCGTGATCGAGGTGCAGGCGGCGGTCGGGCACACCGGGGCCGTCCCGCTGCCCGTGGCGCCGGTGGACCCGCTGTTCGCGGGGCTGATGGCGAACGTGACCGCGTACGAGGACCTGGCGCTGGAGGCCGCGCTGCGCGGGGGGCGCGAGCGGGTGTTCCGTGCGCTGCTCGCACACCCCCTGGTCGGCCAGTACGCACTCGCCGACGGCCTCACCGACCGGCTGATCGCGCACAACCGGGAGCACCTCGCGTGGGCATGACCGCGTCCGACCCCACCGCCCACACGGGGCCCGAACACACCGACTCCGGCGCCCACATGGGCGCCGGAGACACCGACCGCGCCGCCCCCATGGGGGCCGAACACACCGCCCCCATCGCCCACACAGGGCCGGAACACACCGGCCCCGCCGTCCCCATGGGGCCCGAACACACCCTCCTCGCCGTCGACGCCGGGAACAGCAAGACCGACGTCGCGGTCGTGGCCGGCGACGGGAGCGTGCTCGCCACGGCGCGCGGCGGCGGGTTCCGGCCCCCCGTCGTCGGCGTCCGGCAGGCGGTGGACACGCTCGCCGACGCCGTCGGCCGGGCCTTCGCCGCGGCGGGCGTCACCGCCGTCGGCCATGTCTCCGCGTGCCTCGCCAACGCCGATCTGCCCGTGGAGGAGGAGCAGTTGGCCGCCGCGCTGCACGCGCGCGCGTGGGCGACGACCGTGGAGGTCCGCAACGACACCTTCGCGATACTGCGGGCGGGCGTCGAGGAGCCGCGGGGCGTCGCCGTGGTGTGCGGCGCGGGCATCAACTGCGTGGGCATGCGGCCCGACGGCCGCGTCGCCCGCTTCCCCGCGCTGGGGCGGATCTCCGGCGACTGGGGCGGCGGCTGGGGCCTGTCCGAGGAGGCGCTGTGGCACGCGGCGCGCGCCGAGGACGGCCGGGGCGCCCCGACCGACCTGGCCCGCGCCCTGCCCGCGCACTTCGGCCTGTCCACGATGTACGCGCTGATCGAGGCCCTGCATCTCGGGCACATCGAGGACGTACGGCGTCACGAGCTGGCGCCGGTCCTGTTCGCCACGGCGGCGGACGGCGACCCGGTCGCCCGCGCGCTCGTCGACCGGCTGGCGGACGAGGTGGTGAGCATGGCGGTCGTCGCCCTGACCCGCCTCGACCTGCTGGGCGAGGAGGCGCCGGTCCTGCTCGGCGGCGGTGTGCTGGCCGCCCGCCACCCTCAACTCGACGACCGCGTACGGGAGCTGCTGGCCGAGCGGGCCCCCAAGGCCGTGCCCCGGGTCGTCACCGCCCGGCCGGTCCTCGGGGCCGCGCTCCTCGGGCTGGACCACCAGGGCGCCCCGGCGGCGGCGCACGCCCGCGTGCGGGAGTTTTACGAGCGGGTCTGAGCGCGCGGGAACCGAACAGTTCGGGTTGGCGTATTCATGAACAGGGGGGTGCGGGATCTTCGCCGGACCGCAATCCGACCAAGATCGCGTCAAGGCCTGTTCGGATGTCGGTCCCGGCGGCGATACTTGCGGCCGTGCGTCTCTTCCCGTGCGCCTCGGCACCGGGCGGAGGTGACCGGCGACGACCATGGGGGAGGTCAGGTGACATACCAGCAGCAGAGCACCGCGGCGCCACCGCAGGGGCGAGCGGGCGCGTCGCCTGCGGTCCCGCCGCAGGCCCCGCCACCGGGGCCGCAGGGCCGGCCACAAGGGCCCGATGCCGGGCCGCCGCGGCGCACGGCGTGGGCGGAGGGCGTCGACCGGCTGCGGGCCGGGGCGACCACCGAGCCCGGGCGGCTGCGCATCATCGGCGCGGTCCTCGCCGTCCTGGTCGTCACGTTCGGCGCGGTCACCGCCTGGGAGATGACGGAACGTTCGGCCGCCGCGGACGACGTGCTGCACAGCAGCCAGCCGCTGAGCGCCGACGCGGCGGACATCTACCGTTCCCTCGCCGACGCCAACACGGCGGCCTCCAGCGGCTTCCTCGCGGGCGGCCAGGAACCGGCCAAGACCCGCCAGCGGTACGAGGACGACATCAGTCTGGCCGCGGACAAGCTGGTGACCGCGGCGGCCAACTCCGAACCGGGCTCCACCTCGGCGAAGACCATCACCGACCTCAACAAGATGCTTCCCGAGTACAAGGGCCTGGTCGAGCGGGCCCGCGCCAACAACCGGCAGGGCTACCCCCTCGGCGGCGCCTACCTGCGGTACGCGAACGCGAAGATGCAGATCATGCTCGACGACGCCGAGCGGCTCTACACGGTGGAGAACCAGCGGCTGCGCTCCGACTACGACGACGCGACTCCCTATCCGTGGATCGCGATCGGCGCCGGTGTCGTGGCCATCGGCGGCCTCGTGTGGGCCCAGCGGCGCAACTACCGCCGCACCAACCGCGTACTGAACCACGGCCTGGTCGCCGCCACGGCCGCCACCACGGTCGTCCTGCTCTGGCTGGTCGTCGGCCACACCGTCGCCCGCGCCGGGCTGAACGACTCGTACGACCACGGTGTGCGTTCGATGAACACGCTGAACGACGCCCGGCTCGCCTCGCTCAAGGCCCGCAGCAACGAGAACCTGACGCTGGTCTCCCGGGGCGCGGAGACCAAGGACGTGGGCACGGGCGCCGACAAGCAGACCGTGGACACGTTCGACTACGACTTCGAGCAGCAGATGAAGGCCCTCACCACGAAGCTGGCCGCCGCCGAGGACCTCGCCGACGACAGCGCGGGCGTGAAGCCGGTCGAGGCCGCGACGGGAAACATGAAGGTCTGGAAAGAACGGCACGCGGAAGCCCGCACGCAGGACACCCTGGGCAACTACCAGGGAGCGCTCGACAAGGTCATCGGCTCCAAGGCGGACAAACCGACGGGCGAGTGCTTCGACAGCGTGGAGACGAACCTCAAGGCCGCGATCACGCACGAGCGCGCCGAGTTCGAGCAGGCGGCCGGTGACGGCCGGGGCGCGATGAACGGCCTCGTGGTGGGCGCCGCGGTGCTCGCCGTGCTGGCCGCGGCCGGCGCGGTGCTGGGCATCGGGCGCAGGCTGTCGGAGTACCGGTGAGAGGGGGCATGACGATGAACGCGCGACGTCTGCGGGCCAGCCTGCGGGGCTGGGGCGGAGTGGGGGCCATGGCGGTCGTCTGCGCCCTGGCGGCGGTCTTCGCGCTGCTGCTGCCGGTGGCCCAGTCACGCGAGAACGACGACGGCGAACCGGGCGGGCAGCGCACGGCCGGCGGCTACCAGGCCAGGGCCGAGGACTGCACCGATCCCGAGAAGCAGAGCCTGTCCCCCTCCTCCGGCGACCAGGACGGGGACACGGTCCAGGCGATCAAGGATCGCGGTTTCCTGATCGTCGGTGTCGACCAGAACAGCTACCGCTTCGGCTACCGCGACCCGAACAGCGAGTCGGACGACGCCGAGCTGGAGGGCTTCGACATCGATCTCGTGCACGAGATCGCCGACAAGATCGTCGGAGAGAAGCCGAAGAACGTCCGTTTCCGGGCCATCCCCACCGATCAGCGCATACCGGCGATCCAGGACGGCAAGGTCGACATGGTGGTCCGCACCATGACGATCAACTGCACCCGGCTGGAGCAGGTCGCCTTCTCCTCGCCGTACTTCGAGACCGGCCAGCAGGTGCTCGCCCCGAAGAAGTCGGACATCACCGGGCTCGACGAGTCCCTGGCGAAGAAGCGGATCTGCACGGCGACGGGCTCGACCGCCTTCGACGCGCTGGACGCGGCCAGGACGGCCGGCACCCTCCCCGCGTCCGCCGACTTCGAGAAGCGCACCGTACCGAACCAACTCGACTGCCTGGTACGGCTGCAGCTCGGTGAGGCCGACGCCGTGGTCACCGACGGGGCGCTCGCCGCGAGCCAGGCCGCCCAGGACCCGACGGTCGGGCTCAAGGGCAAGCCGTTCACGGACGAGTTCTACGGCGTGGCGATGAAGAAGGACGCCGACGACCTGGTGCGCCGGGTCAACCAGATCCTGGTGGACTACCGCAAGGACGGCTGGCAGAAGTCGTACGACAAGTGGCTCGCCGAGAGCCTCGGCGAGTCGTCCGGGCCGCCCCCGGTCCAGTACAAATGACCACGACACTCCCGTAGTTCCGCAGGTAGTTTCACACCGGGACGACAGACGAGCGGCGCAGGACGAGCACAGCACGGCACAGACCGGCGCGGGCAACAGGAAACGAGGGGTGATCGATGGGCGTCGCGGGACCATCCGGGCCGGTACTGGACCGGGACGAGGTGGACCGTGCGCTGGCGCGGCTCGGCGCGGAGCACGAGGCCATCGAGACCTCGCTCCTCGCCCTCCAGGACCACGCGGGCCGCAGACTCCTCGAAGGCGCCGAGCTGACGGGCACGACCAAGGAGCGCTGGAGCACCGCCGAGGCGTCGATCACCCTGCTCTGGTCCTACTTCGACGCGTACGCCGACGCGCTGCGCTCCGCGCGGGAGATCCGCTCCCGCAGACGCTGGTCGAGCCGCGACGACCTCGTGGAACTGACGGAACTGCTGCGCGGCGAGAGCGTCACGGTGGCCGGCAGTGCCACCGCCACGGCCGCCGCACCCACGATGGCGGGCACGGGCAGACTGAGCGAACGCTTCACCCTCGCCGAACTCGTCGAGCGGATGAACGAGTTGTACGCGACCTCGCTGGACATGGTCGTCACCGCCGACGCCGTCTGGTCGGCGCTGCCCGCGCGGATAGATTTACTGGCCGCCGAGCTGCAGCGCACCCGCAGGCTCGCGCACTCCGTGGGCGTACGGCCCGGTGAGCATCCCGCGGGCGACGACCTGGAGCGGATCACCCGCACGCTGACGTCGCTGCGCGAACAGGTGGTGTCCGACCCGCTGGCCTTCTGGGCGCCCGCGCAGGGCAGTTCGGCGCCGGGCGGCGGCCGTCCCGACACGACGCGCTACGACCGTGAGGCGCGCGCCCTGGAAGAGGTGCGCCGCGAGATCGACGCCGTGCTCACCGTGCGGCAGGACGCGGAGGCGCGCCTGGTGCGGCTGCGGGACGTGCTGAGCCGCGCGGACCGCACGCTGGCCGAGGCGAGGAGCGCGCGCGGCGAGGTGCTGGCGAAGATCGCCGCCTCCGAGGTGCCCGCGGTGAGCGGCCCGCCGACCGCGCTGCAGGAGCAGTTGGCGATGGCCTCCGAGTACCGCAGGCACGCGCAGTGGCACCGCCTCTCGCCGCTGCTGGAGTCCCTGGAGGAGAAGGCCGAGGACGAACTGCTGCGGGCCCGCGAGCAGTTGACCGCGGTCACCGCGCCGCTCGCGGTCCGCGCGGAGCTGCGCGGCCGGCTCGACGCGTACAAGGCGAAGGTCGCCCGGCACGGCTTCGCCGAGGACCCGCTGCTGGTGGAGCGGTACGACGCGGCGCGCCGCATGCTGTGGAGCGCGCCCTGCGACCTGCGCGTGGCGGAACAGGCGGTGCTGCGCTATCAGCAGGCGGCCGCCGAAGTACTGGTGCCGAGGGTCCCCGGGGACGGCGGACCACAGGACCGGAGGGGGGAGTCATGAGTCAGCCGAACGAGAGCCGGCCGAGTCAGGAGAGTCAGCAGAAGCAGTGTCAGCGGCCCGGCTGCCCCGGGTCGTACGAGGACATGGGTGGCGGCGAGCTGTACTGCGACACCTGCGGTCTGGCGCCGGTCGTCTCGTCGACCGGCATGGTGGGTTCGCCGCCCACCGGGATCACGGCGGGCGGCCGGAACTCGCGCGGCTCCGGCAGCGGGAGTTCACGCTCCGGCTCCCGTGCGTCGGCCCGCTCGTCGTCGCGTTCCGCGCAGTCCCGGCGCTCGGTGTCGGGCCGTCTCTCGCGGGCCGTCTCGGGGCGGTCCACGGGCCGCTCGGTGTCGGTGCGCAGTTCCGGTTCGGCGGCCGGGTCCTCCAGTCGCGGTCGGCTCGGCGTCGGTCTCGTACAGGTGCCGGGCGTGCCGCGGCCCGATCCGCGCGCGATGGTGCAGGAGAACCCCGAGGTTCCGGAGCGGAAGCGATTCTGCTCGCGCTCCGACTGCGGGGCGCCGGTGGGGCGTTCGCGCGGGGAGCGGCCGGGACGCACGGAGGGTTTCTGCACCAAGTGCGGCCACCCGTATTCGTTCGTGCCGAAGCTGCGGACGGGCGACATCGTGCACGGCCAGTACGAGGTCATGGGCTGTCTCGCGCACGGCGGGCTCGGCTGGGTCTATCTGGCCGTCGACCGGGCGGTGTCCGACCGCTGGGTGGTCCTCAAGGGCCTCCTCGACACGGGCGACCAGGACGCCATGGCCGCCGCGATCTCCGAGCGCCGCTTCCTCGCCGAGATCGAACACGCGAACATCGTGCGGATCTACAACTTCGTCGAGCACCTCGACCAGCGCACCGGCTCCCTCGACGGCTACATCGTCATGGAGTACGTCGGCGGCAAGTCGCTCAAGGAGATCGCCAACGACCGCCGCACCGCCGGCGGCAAGCGTGACCCGCTGCCGGTGGAGCAGGCCTGCGCGTACGGCATCGAGGCGCTGGAGGCGCTCGGCCATCTGCACAGCCGCAACCTCCTGTACTGCGACTTCAAGGTCGACAACGCGATACAGACCGAGGACCAGCTCAAGCTGATCGACATGGGCGCGGTGCGCAGGATGGACGACGACGAGTCGGCCATCTACGGCACGGTCGGCTACCAGGCCCCGGAGGTCGCCGACGTGGGCCCGTCGGTCGCCTCCGACCTGTACACGGTCGCCCGCACGCTGGCGGTGCTGACCTTCGACTTCCAGGGCTACACGAACGTGTTCGTGGACTCCCTGCCCGACCCCGACAACATCGAGGTCTTCCGCACCTACGAGTCGTTCTACCGGCTGCTCGTCCGGGCCACCGACCCCGACCCGGCCCGCCGGTTCGCCTCCGCGCAGGAGATGGCCGAGCAGCTGACGGGTGTGCTGCGCGAGGTCGTGGCCGTCCAGACGGGCCGTCCGCGGCCCGCGCTGTCCACCCTGTTCGGACCCGAACTGAAGGTCACCGACACGGAGTTGTTCGGCAGGCTGAGCGGTGACGTGTCACGGCTGGGCGTTCGGGTGGAGCCCGTACGGGAGAAGCGGGGCAAACGGGAGCGGAAGCGCGCGCCGGCCGTGACGGCCGGGGCGAACGGCACGCCGCGGGCGGTGGCCGGGACGAACGGTGCGCCGCAGCTGACGGCGGGGACGGGGACCAACGGCTCCCCGCCCCTGGCGCCCGCCCCGGCCTCCCTCGTCAAACCGCTGAACACCTCGGCCGCCTCGCTCGCGCTCCCGGTCCCCCATGTCGACCCCGGCGATCCGAACGCCGGCTTCCTGGCCGGCCTCATGACGTCCGCGCCCGGGGAGCTGCTCAGCGCCCTGAGGTCGGCGCCCGCCGGCTCCCCCGAGCTGCGGCTGCGCGAGCTGCGGGCCCGTCTGGAGATGGGCGAGCTCGACCACGCGACCGGGGCGCTCGAAACGCTGGAGACGGACCACCCCGACGACTGGCGGGTCGTCTGGTACCGGGGCGTGGCGGCGCTCGCGGCCGGCGACCACGAGATGGCGGCGGTGTCCTTCGACGCGATCTACGACGCGTTCCCGGGTGAGCCCGCGCCCAAGCTGGCCCTCGGCCTGTGCGCGGAGGTCCTCGGGCAGCTGGACAACGCCGCCGAGTACTACCGGCTGGTGTGGACGACCGACCCGAGCTATGTCAGCGCCGCGTTCGGCCTGGCCCGCGTCCAGCTCGCCGCGGGCGACCGCTCGGGCGCCGTACGGACGCTGGAGTCGGTGCCGGAGTCCTCGATCCACTACACGGCGGCGCGGGTGGCCGCGGTCCGGGCGCGCCTGAGGCAGCGCCTGGCCGAGACCGCTCCGCGCGCACCCGTTCCCGGGGCCCCCGGGACGCCGTTCCTGGACGACCTGACCTCGGCCGCGGCCCAGGTCGAGGCGCTGGACGGGTACGGCCTGGACGCGGTGCGCCGCGAGCAGTTGTCCACAGAGGTCCTTGGCTGCGCCCTGGACTGGGTACTCTCCGGTATCCAGGGTTCCGCCCCGTCGAACACGGGTGCGCGGACCGTACTGCTCGGCAGTGACCTGGACGAGCGGGGCCTGCGCTTCGGACTGGAGCGTTCGTACCGGACACTGGCCCGGCTCGCCCAGGGTGGCGAGGAGAGGATCGATCTGGTGGAGCGCGCCAACCGCTACCGCCCCCGGACGTGGGTGTAATTCATGTCGCAGATGCCCCAACTGGCCGCCTGCCCCAGCTGTGAGGAACCGCTGGAGTCGGGAGACCGCTTCTGCGGTGCGTGCGGCTACGACCTGTCGGCCGTACCGGCACCGCCGGACGACCACCCCACGATCACCATGAACGGCTCGGCGCCACGGCCTCCTTCGGCCGCTCCGGCCGTAGCCGGAGCGGCCCCTGTGCCCCCGGTGACCGCCGTGGACTGGCCTGTCGCGCCCGAGGCGGACAGCTCGGGCACACCGGCGGCCGTGGTCCTGCCGGCGGACATCGAGGGCCGGGAGTCGGGCGGCTCCGACAGCCCCGGCGTACGGTTCGACCGGCCCGCGGGGTCGCCGGCTCCGCCGCACACGCAGTCGTCCGCCCTGCCACCGGAGCGGTCACAGCCCCCGTCGCCCGCCCAGCCCCATGCGCGACCGCAGGGGCAGGCGCAGGGGCAGCCGCAGGGGCATGTCCAGCCGCCGGCTCATACGACGGCCCCCGGACCGGCCCCGGCATCGGCTCACGGGTCGGCTTCCGGATCGGCCCCGGCATCGGCTCACAGGTCGGGTCCCGGCTCGGACCGGGCATCGGCCCACGGGTCGGCTTCCGGACCGGCCCAGGCCTCGGCCCACGCGCCGGGCCACGCCCCGGCCCCGGCGGCCCACGCCGCGGCGGAGCCGGACGAGTACCCGCTCGCCGCCCCGCTGCCTCCCGAGATCCCGGCGGACGAGCTGCCCACGGTCGAGGTGCCCACGCTCGACGCGCCGCTCGCCGACCCGCGGACGGCCGACCTCGCGACGCCCGCCGCGGGATTGAAGGTCTGCGTGGCGTGCCGCGCGGGCCAGGTCGACCGGGACGGCTACTGCGAGAACTGCGGCCACGCGCAGCCGCGCGAGCGCGACCACATGGAGCAGGAGCTGGACGCGGTCGCCGCGGTCAGCGACCGCGGTCTGCGCCACCACCGCAACGAGGACGCGTTCACGGTGTCCGCGACCGCGCTGCCCGACGGTTCGCCCGCGGTCGTCGCGATCGTCTGCGACGGGGTCTCCTCGGCGACCCGTCCCGACGAGGCCTCCCTGGCGGCCTCCCGCGCGGCGGGCGAGTCGCTGCTCGCGGCCCTGCCCTGCGGCACGCACCCGCAGCAGGCCATGCACGACGCGATCCTCGCCGCCGCCGAGGCGGTCAACTCCCTCGCGGACCCAGCCGCCTCGGCCCACGAGCACCAGCCGCATGTGAACGCCCCCGCCTGCACGCTCGTCGGCGCCGTCGTCACCCCCACCCTGCTGGTCGTCGGCTGGGTCGGCGACAGCCGCGTCTACTGGGTGCCCGTGGACCGGTCCGCGCCGCCGGCCCGGCTCACCGAGGACGACTCCTGGGCGGCCCAGATGGTCGCCGCGGGCCTGATGAACGAGGCCGAGGCGTACGCGGACGAGCGCGCCCACGCCATCACGGGCTGGCTCGGGGCGGACGCGTACGAACTGGAGCCGCACACCGCTTCCTTCAAGCCGGACCGGCCGGGTGTGGTCGTGGTGTGCACCGACGGGCTGTGGAACTACGCCGAGGGCGCCGAGGAGATGGCCGAGGTCGTCCCGCCCGACGCCGCGGACCGGCCGTTGCACAGCGCCCAGGTCCTAGTGGGCCACGCCCTGGACGGCGGGGGCCACGACAACGTAACAGTGGCCGTCCTTCCGTTCCCTGCGCCGCAACAAGGGGCAGGATCGGCCTAAGAGGCCCAAGCGGT
The DNA here is from genome assembly GCF_014650955.1 of Streptomyces tauricus. Taxonomy (GTDB): domain Bacteria; phylum Actinomycetota; class Actinomycetes; order Streptomycetales; family Streptomycetaceae; genus Streptomyces; species Streptomyces tauricus. Next base: position 43,032 of record NZ_BMVY01000042.1, on the reverse strand, counting down.
ACGAAACGGTAGAGACGGCAGTGACGGTAGGGACGACAGGGACGGCGAGGGCCTCGGCCCGGCCGGGGCCGGAGGGGACCGGCCCTCCTACCGACATCACCCACGACCTGTGGGAGTCCTGAGGGGGAGCAGAGAACGCATGGCCAATTTCTCGAAGTCGAACGTGCCGCAGTTCTCGGTGGAGGTCTACCAGAACGAGTACCTGCCGGAGGGCGGTCGCGAGGTCAACGCGATCGTGACGGTGACCTCCACCGGCGGCGGCACGGTCGGGAGTGCCGTCGCGGCACCCCATCTGTACACACCGGGGCAGAGCCCGGACGCGGCCGTGGCGATCATGGTCGACTGTTCCGGGTCCATGGACTACCCGCCGACGAAGATGCGTGGCGCCAGGGACGCGACGGCCGCCGCGATCGACGCCCTGCGGGACGGCGTGCACTTCGCGGTGATCGGCGGGACGCATGTGGCCAAGGAGGTCTACCCGGGCAACGGTGAACTGGCCATGGCCGACGCGCGGACCCGTGAGCAGGCGAAGCAGTCGCTGCGCAAGCTCAGCGCGGGCGGCGGCACCGCGATCGGCACCTGGCTGAAGCTGGCCGACCGGCTGCTGTCCTCGGTGGACGTCACCATCCGGCACGGCATCGTGCTGACCGACGGCCGCAACGAACACGAGTCGCCCGAGGACCTGAAGGCCGCCCTGGACGCCTCCGCGGGCCGCTTCACCGCCGACGCCCGGGGTGTCGGCACGGACTGGGAAGTGAAAGAAGTCACCGCCATCGCGTCCGCGCTGCTCGGCACCGCCGACATCGTGGCCGATCCGGCGGGCCTGTCCGCCGACTTCACGCAGATGATGGAGACGGCCATGGGCAAGGAGGTCGCGGACGTCGCGCTGCGGCTGTGGACCCCGGTCGACACCTCCATCAAGTTCGTCAAGCAGGTCGCGCCGACGGTCGAGCCGCTGACCGACCGCCGTACCGAGGCGGGCCCGCGCGCCGGGGACTACCCCACGGGCTCCTGGGGTGACGAGTCCCGCGACTACCACGTGTGCGTGGAGGTGCCCGAGGCCGGCATCGGGCAGGAGATGCTCGCCGCCCGGGTCTCCCTGGTGATCCCGCAGGGCGACGGCACCGCCCAGGCACTGGGCGCGCAGGGTCTCGTACGGGCCGTGTGGACCGACGACATGACGGCGTCCACGTCGATCAATCCGCAGGTCGCGCACTACACGGGGCAGGCGGAACTGGCGCAAGTCATCCAACAGGGCCTGGATGCACGCAAAGCGGGAGATGCCGACGGGGCAACGGCCAAACTGGGCCGCGCGGTTCAGCTCGCCAGTGCCTCCGGAAACGCGGATACGGCGAAACTGCTTGCGAAGGTGGTGGACGTGGTCGATGCCGCGGCGGGTACTGTGCGATTGAAGGCGAAGGTCGCGGAGGCCGACGAGATGACTCTCGAAACACGGTCCACAAAGACTGTTCGTGTAAAGAAGTAGAGCAGTACGCACACACTACGTAGCGGTACGCGAGCATCACGCACGCGGTTTTGCACAACTCACGGTCCCCGGTGGGCCGCTCAGGAGAGGGGGAAGCGCCGACATGCCGACCTGCCCGAACGGACACCAGTCGGGTTCCGACGACTGGTGCGAGGTCTGCGGTCACCGCATGGCCGGTGCCGTGCCCCCGCCACCTCCGCCGCCGCCCCCGGCGGCCGGTTACGGCTATCCGCCGCCCGGTGCGCAGCCGCCGCCCGGTCAGGGCGGCCGTCCGCACCTGTCCGCGGTGCCCGACCCGGCGCCCGAGCCGGAGCTGTGCCCTCAGTGCCGTACCCCGCGCGAGGGCGGGGCGCCGTTCTGCGAGGAGTGCCGGTGGAACTTCCTGACGAACACCGCGACCTCGTACACCCCGGCCGCGCCGCGTCCCACGGGTTCCGGCGGTCCCGGCGGCCCCGGTGGGCCTGGTCCCGGTGGCCCGGGTGGGGCTCCCGGCGGGCCGAACCCGGCGCTCCGCTTCCAGCAGCCGCCTCCCGGGCAGTCCGGCCCGACCCACGGCGGCTTCGACTACCAGGGCTCCCGGCCCTCGCAGATGAACCGGCCCGCGGAGCCGATCCCGCCCTACGGCGAGGACCCCTCGGGCTTCCCGGGTGATCCGTCACGACCGGTACCGCCACCGCCGGGTCCCGGCGGCACCAGCCCCGGAGGCCCCGGTGGCCCTGGCGGGTACGGCGGTCCCGGTGGACCTTCGTCCGGTCCCGGCGGGCCCGGCGGCCAGGGCGGGTACGGGGGTCCGAGCGGCCCCAACGGCCCCGGTGGCCCCGGCGGTCCGAATGGACTCGGTGGTCCGAACGGTCCTGGCGGCCAGGGCGGTCCCGGTGCTCCCCAGGGGTTCCAGCAGCCCGGACAGTCCGGTCCCCCCGGTTCTCCGGGCCAGTCGGGTCAGTCCGGTCCTCCCGCGTATCAGCAGGACACCACGTATCCGCAGGAGACCGGGCGTCCGCAGGCGCCTGGCGGTCCGTCCTTCGGGGGCGGCGCGGACGACTGGGTGATCTCACCGCCGTCGCCCGGCAGCCCCGGTGGCCCGCCCGCACCCGGTGGCCCGGCCGGACCCGGCGGCGGCTACGGCTACCCGCAGCCCGGCTCGACGCAGGCGCCCGCCGGGTACCAGCAGCCCCAACAGCCGCAGCAGTCGTTGTCGTGGAGCATCACCATCGGGCCCGACCGTGAGTACTTCATGGCGATGATGCAGCGCTCGGGACCGGAGGCCGCGGGGCTGAACCTGCCCGCGTACTCGCCGGAACAGCAGCGTCCGCTCAGCGGCAACCAGATCACGATCGGCCGTCGCCGCCACTCCACGGGCGACACCCCGGACATCGATCTGTCGGTGCCGCCGGAGGACCCGGGCGTCTCGCACCAGCACGCGGTGCTCGTGCAGCAGCCGGACAGCAGCTGGGCGGTCGTCGACCAGAACTCCACCAACGGCACCACGGTCAACGGTGCCGAGGACCCCATCCAGCCGTTCGTCCCCGTCCCGCTCCAGGACGGCGACCGGGTGCACGTGGGCGCCTGGACGACGATCACGATCCGCCGGGGCTGACACTCCCGCAGACACCCGGCACCCGGCACCCGGCACCCGGCACCGCGCATCCGGTGCCTGGCGCCAGGCATCCGGCATCCGACGCCAGTCGTCAGGTACCGGGCAGCGGCCAGGTGTACGGCCCCTCGGGGTCGTCCAGCCACGCCCACGCGCGGTCGCCGGCGACCGTGATGCCGTACCGCTCGCGCGCCGGCCAGGCCTCGTCCTCCCACAGCGCGTGCGCCTGGTCCGAGGTGAGGCCGTCCGCCGTCAGGGTCAGCAGGAAGCGGAACAGCTCGTGCCCCCTGGCCCGGGACGGCAGGCCGGCGAGGCGGACGTCCGCGGCCTCGCGCTCGGTCCGGGTGCCGCCGCGCAGGGGCACGAAGTACGCGGACGTGTGCAGGAAGCGGCCCTCGGCGTGCCCGGCGTCCCGTACCCGCAGGGCGATCAGACCCGTGGCGAACGGCGCGATGATCCGGGCGCCGGGGCGGCACTGGGCGAGCCAGGAGCGCGGGACCGCGTTCAGCGCGCAGGTGGCGACGACACGGTCGAAGGGGGCCCGGTCGGGGCAGCCGCGCGCCCCGTCACCGGTGACGACGGCCGGGTGGTGGCCCGCGGCGGCCAGATGCCGCCGGGCGGACTCCGTGATCTCCGGGTCCAGGTCGACCGTGGTGACCAGCTCGTCGCCCAGCCGGTACGAGAGCAGCGCCGCGTTGTAGCCGGTGCCCGCGCCGATCTCCAGGACCGCGTCCCCGTCCCGTACCTCCAGTTCGGCCAGCATCTTCGCCATCAGGGAGGGCTGGCTGCTGGACGACAGCAGCTCGCCGTCGCGCAGGCGCGTGGCCAGCGGGGTGTCCGCGTACGCCCCGCGCACCCACTCCTCGCGTCGGCGCGGGCTGGGGTCCTCGCCCCATCTGCGCTCGTAACCGCCCTGCGGGCCCCCGGCGGCCACGTAGTAGTACGGCACGAAGAGATGGCGGGGGACGCTCTCGAAGGCGGCCCGCCAGACCGGGTCGGCGTCCCAGGCGCCGCTCTCGTCGATCTCGCGCACCAGCGCCGCCCGTGCCGTGGCGGCGAGGTCGTCGAGCCCGTGGTCGACCGCGTACGCGCTCATACCTCCACTGTGCTGCGGGACGGGCCGGGAGGCGAGCGCCGGGGCGGCCCGATCCGGAAGCGGCCCCTTCGATTCGGAACCGCCCTCTTCAATTCGGAACCGGCCCCTTGGATTCGGAACCAACCCCTCCAGTTCGAGTGGTCCTAAGCCTTGAGTCCTCGGTCGGCCCGTCTGAGACCATGGACGGTGTGAAAGAGATTCGGCGCGGCACGCTTCAGGAGCAGACCTTCTACGAGCAGGTCGGCGGCGAGGAGACCTTCCGGCGACTGGTGCACCGGTTCTACGAGGGCGTCGCCGAGGACCCGCTGCTGCGGCCCATGTATCCCGAGGAGGACCTGGGCCCGGCCGAGGAGCGCTTCACGCTGTTCCTGATCCAGTACTGGGGCGGTCCGACCACGTACAGCGAGAACCGCGGTCATCCCCGGCTGCGGATGCGGCACGCGCCCTTCGCGGTCGACCGGGCGGCTCACGACGCCTGGCTGAAGCACATGCGGGTCGCCGTCGACGAGCTCGGCCTCTCCGAGGAGCACGAGCACACGCTGTGGAACTACCTGACGTACGCGGCGGCTTCGATGGTGAACACCGAGGGCTGAACGGCGCCCTCCGCCGAAGGGCGGCCGACGGCATCCCCCGTGCGGCGAACAGAATCGACTGACGCGCGGATTCCGGTCACGCGTCACCGAATTCCGATCACGATCCGGTCAAACCCGGTACTCAAGCGCTTACCCGCGTCCCCTCGCCTCTGACAACATCATCGGAAGATCCGGGGTGTCCGGCGATACGGCGGGGGGCCGGGTGACGGGGTTCGTCCTACTGCGTGTGCGAGCGCATCGTCTGCTGCTGGCCGCCGCGCTGCTCACCGTCCTGCTGACGACGGCCGTCCTGGCGACCCTGACCGCGTACTCGGGCGCGATCGGCGACGCGGCACTGCGGCACTCACTGCTCGACACGTCGGCGACCGCGGCGACCGCGGCGGGTACGACGGACACGGTCGGCAAGACCGGCACGGCCGACGCGACGGACTCGACCGGTAAGAGCGGTAAGGCCGGTAAGACCGGCACGACCGGCAAGGGGGACACCCAGAGCGCCGCCGCCACGACCCTGGTCGTCAAGGCCGATGTCCCCGCCGAGGAGCGCGAGGCCGCCGACCAGGCCGTACGGGACGGCGCCCGGCGTACCTTCGACGGGCTGCCCGTGACCCTGCGGACGTTGTCCCGGTCGGGGCCCTACGCCCTGCCGAGGTCCCTCCAGGAGCCCGCCGCCCGCACGAAGGACCCGGACCTCACCCACTTCGCGGCGCTTGACCCCTCCCAGGTGCGGACGGTCGAGGGACGCACGCCCCGGGCCCCGGGCGACCTCGCCGACGGCCGCGAGATCGAGGTGGCCCTCCCCGAGACCGCCGCCCGCCGGCTGGCGGTCGAACCGGGCACGCGGCTGACGCTCGTCGACCGGTTCGACGGCCCGAAGGTACGGGTCCTGGTGACCGGCCTCTACCGGCCCGTGCGCGTCACCTCGCCCTACTGGCAGCTGGACGACCTGCACGGACGCGGGGTCACCAAGGTCGACTTCACGACGTACGGGCCGCTGCTGGCGGACCCGGCGGTGCTCGCGGGCAGCGGATCCGGGCGGCTGGTCAGCTCCGGGCCGACCGCCTGGCTGGCGTCCGCCGACTTCTCCGCGCTGACGACCGGGCGGATCGGCGCCCTGCGGGAGGCGGCGACCGCCGGGCCCCGCACCCTGCTCAAGTCGCCCGCGCTGCACGGCACCACGGCCGTCACGACCTCGCTGCCGGAGGAACTGGAGCGGGTGGAGCGGTCGTTGCTGGTGTCCCGCTCGACGCTGCTGATCGTCGCGCTCCAGCTCGCCCTGCTCGCCGGCTACGCGCTGCTGCTCGTGGCCCGGCTGCTGAGCGTCGAACGAGCAGGTGAGACACGGCTGTTGCGGGCGCGTGGCGCCTCGCGCGGACGCGTGGCCGCGCTCGCCGCGCTGGAGGCCTCGTTCCTCGCCCTGCCGGCCGCCGTCTGCGCGCCCCTGCTCGCCGGGCCGTTGACGCGGCTGCTGGCAGGCCAGGGGGCGCTGTCGCGGATCGGGCTGCGCCTGGACACCTCTGCGGCGGCCGGCGCGGTGTGGGCGACGGCCGCCGCGGTCGCCCTGGGATGCGCGCTGGCGGTGACCGTACCCGCGCTGACCGCGCGGGAGGAGGGCGCGGCGGGCGGCGGCCGTGCCCGCTCGCTCCCGGCGCCGGTACGGGCGGGCGCCGACATCGGCCTGCTGGTCATCGCGGCCGTCGCGTACTGGCGGTTGAGCCGGCAGACCTCCGGCGCCGTCACCTCCACCGGCCCCGGTCGGTCGGCGGCGACGCCCACGGACACGCTCGGCATCGATCCCCTGCTGGTCGCCGCCCCCGCGCTGGCCCTGCTGGCCGGGACGGTCCTCACCCTGCGCCTCATGCCGCCCGTGGCCCGTCTCGCCGAGCGGCGCGCGGCGGGTGGCCGTGGGCTCCCGACGGCTCTCGCGGGCTGGCAGTTCAGCCGCCGTCCGATGCGCGGCGCAGGACCGGTCCTGCTGCTGGTCCTCGCCGTCGCCATGGGCATGCTCGCGATCGGCCAGGGCGCGTCGTGGAACCGCTCGCAGGACGACCAGGCGGACTTCCTGGCCGGCGCGCCCGTACGGGTCCTGGCGGGCGGCGAGGACGGCTTGTCCCGGGCCGGGCTCTACGCGGACCTGGACGGCGTGAGCGGGGCGGCCCCCGCCATGCGTACGACGCTGCCGCTGTCCGGCAACCGGACGGCTGCGGTGCTGGCACTGGACACGGAGGGCGCCGGGGCGGACTCCGGCGAGGGTTCCCGTGACAGTTCCGGTGACCACTCCGACGGCGGTTCCGACGGCGGCTCAGACGGCGGTTCCGGGAGCGGGGACGCCGACGCGTTGCTGCTGCGCGGGGACCTGGCGGACGAACCCGCCGGGCGGCTGCTGGCCGGACTCGGCCCCGGCCGGGCCGGTTCGGTGGGCGCGACCCTGCCGAAGGACAGCACGCGGCTGGAACTGGAACTGCGCATCCGGGCGAGCGCGCAGCCCCCGGACTCGGGCTCGGACCCGGACCCGGACTCGGCTCCGTACCGCTCCAAGATGACGGCGGACGTCACCCTGACGCTGGAGGACCGCTACGGCACCCCGTACCGCATGTCCGCCGGCGAACTCCCCGCCGACGGCAAGGCGCACCGCCTCACCGTGCGGCTGGCGCAGGCCGAGCGGGCACCGTCCGACCGGGCCGCCGAACCGCTCTCGCTGACCGGGGCGCAGCTGGACATGTCCCAGCCGACCGGGCGCGCGGAGGAACACCGCCTGTCCGTCGAGCAGTTGACGGCCACGACGTCCGACGGGACGCGGCGGCGGCTGACGGCTCCCCCGTCCTGGCTGGTGACGTCCCATAACAACCAGACCACCGCGGACCCCAAGGCGGGCAACACCCCGACGGGCCCGGACGTGGAGTCCGAGCGCCCGCTGACCGTGACCTACGGAACCGGTTACATCCCCCGGGAGACCCCCTGGGAGACCTCGTCGGTGACGATCCGGCTGCAGGCGGAACGGCCCGCCGCACCCGAGGTCGAGGCGGTCGCGACCGACGACTTCCTGAAGGCCGCGGGCGCGCGCGAGGGAGAACGGCTCGACGTCCCCTTCGGCGGCTCGGCCGTACCGGTCCGGATCGTGGAGAGCGTCCGCGCGCTGCCGACCACGGAGGGCTCGGACGCCACACGGAGTTCCGGCGGGGCGCTGCTGGTGGATCTGCGCTCCGTGAACCGGGTCCTGGAGGAGCGGTACGGGGAGAGCGTCGCGCCCACCGAGTGGTGGCTGCGGACCGAGCCGGGCGCCGCGGCGCGCGTGGCGGCCCAGTTGCGCGAACGGCCCGACGTCGAACCGTCGCAGGTCGTCGTGCGCGACGAGATCGCGGAACGCCTGCGGGACGATCCGTTCGGGGCGGGACCCGAGGCGGCGTTCGCCGCGGCCTCCGTGGTCGCCGCCGCGCTGGCCGCGGTCGGCTTCGCGGTGAGCACGGCGGGCTCGCTGCGGGAGCGGGGCGCCGAGTTCGCGCTGCTGCGCGCGCTGGGGGCGCCCCGCCGCCAACTGGCCCGGCTGGTCGCGGCCGAGCAGGGGGTACTGGTGGCGCTGGCCCTGGTGGTCGGGGTGGCGCTGGGAGCGGTACTGACCCGGGCGGTCGTCCCGTTGATCGTGCTGACGTCCCGGGCCACCCGGCCGGTCCCGGAGGTACTGGTGGAACTGCCCCTCGGCCGCGTCGCGTTCCTGCTGGCGGGCCTGGTGGTCGCGCCGCTGATCGTCACCGTTGTGCTGGTGCTGCGGCGGGGCGACTCGGCCTCGTCGCTCCGGTCGTTGCGTTCGCTGCACGAGCAGGGGGGTGAGTGAGGTGGGCCGCCGGTGGACCTTCACGCGTCGGGATACCGAACCCCCCGTCGCCCCGTGGATCCGCACCCGGCTGCGCGCCGCGCCCGGTGCCGCCGTCGCCCTCGCCCTGCTGGTGCTGGCGACCGTCTGCCTGGCCGCGTCCTTCCCGCGTGCCGTCGACCGCTACGAGGACGCGGGCCTGCGCCGGGCGGTCACCGACGCCACGGCCCTGCGGACCTCCGTACAGATGTCGGCCCCGCCGCCCTCCCTCGGCGCCACGCAGGGGGAACGCGAGTCGGTCCTGCGCCCGGCCGCGGTGCGCGAGCGGTACGAGCGCATCCTGAAGGTGATCGAGCGGCCGCTGGTCGCCGAGCCCGGACAGTCCGCGTACGGGGTGCGCACCACGAAAACCCTCGAAGCGGCGGAGAAGTGGCTGCCGAGGCCGACCGGGCTGCCCGCGCACATGACCCTCGCCGCGCAGAACGGCCTCGCCGAACACGCCCGGCTGCGCGCGGGCCGTCTCCCGCGCGCCGACGGCCCGGTCACCGCCACGACCGCGGAACTGGAGGCCGCGGTCACCACGGAGACCGCCGAACGCCTGCACATCGAGGTGGGTTCGGTGATCCACGTTCCCGCCGTCGAACGCGCCCCGCTCGCCGTACGCGTCACCGGCATCGTCGCCCCGCGCGACCGGGAGGGCGCGTACTGGGCGACCCAGCCCATCCTGCGCACCCCGTCGCTCGTGCGGCTCCCCGCCCAGGGCGCCGAACCGAGCACGTACTGGGTCGGCACGCTCCTGCTGGCCCCGGACGCGGCACCCGCGCTCCTCGGCACGCCCGGTGCCCCCGCCCGCTACTGGCAGCTGGCCCCGGCCCCCTCCGCCCTGACCGCGCGCGAACTGCCCCGCCTGGCGAGCGCGATCGCCGCGCTGGAGTCGGGCCCCGGTCTGCTGAAGGTGCGCGCGCTCACGGACCCGGAGGCCGACGCGAGCACCGACCTCGACGACGTCCTCGCCTCGTACGCCGAACTGCGCTCCGGCATCCGCCCGCTGATCGCCGTCGCCGCGTTCGGCAGCGCCACGGTCGCGGCCGTGGTCCTGCTCATGGCCGGCGGTCTCGCCGCCGACCGCCGCCGCGGCGAACTCACCCTGCTGCGCGCCCGGGGCGTCTCCCTGCGCGGTCTGACGGCCCGGCTGTTCGCCGAGACGGCGGTGGTCGCGGTACCGGCCGCCGCGCTCGGCCTCGCGGCCGCCCTGCTCGCCGTCCCGTACGGCCGCCTGTCGTACGCCGTCTGGACCGCCGCCGCGGTCGCGCTCCTCGCCTGCGCCATGCTGCCCGTACGCGCCTGGCTCACCCACCGTGCCGTACGCGTCCACGGCGCCCGCGAGGACCTCGCGGACGTACGCCCCTCGCGCCGCCGTACCGTCGCCGAACTCACCCTGCTGGTACTGGCGTCGGCGGCGGTGTACGCGCTGCGGAGCCGGGGGACCTCGGGCGGCTCCGGCTCCGCCTCGGGCTCCGGTGACGCGGCGGACCTGGACGCCGCCGGTTCCGGCTCCGGTGACCAACTCGTCGCGCTGGCACCGGTGCTGATCGGTGTGATCGCCGCGCTCGTGCTGGTCCGGCTCCATCCGCTGCCGCTGCGCTGGCTGGCCCGCCCCGCAGGACGGCTGCGCGGTGCGGTCGGGCATCTCTCACTGGCCCGCGCCGGCCGTACCTCCGTCTCCGCGGTGCTGCCCCTGCTCGCCCTGCTGACGGCCCTCACCACGGCCGCGTTCGGCGGGTCGGTCCTGGCGGGCGTCGCGGACGCACGGGACCGGGCGGCCCTGCTGAACCTCGGGGCCGACGCCCGCGTCGAGGTGATGGGCGCGCTGCCCGCCGGCCTCCCGCAACAGCTGCGCTCGGCATCCGGCGTACGCGAGGTCACCCCTCTGAGCATCGGCTACCAGGCCAGGCCCGGGACCGGCGTGGAGACGGTACCCCTCGCCGGCGTGGACCCCGAGGGATACGCCCGGCTGGCACGCGGCACGCACCTCGGGGCCTTCGCGGCGGACGAGTTGAAGGCGGCGGGCGGGTCGAAGGCTTCCGGCGCGTCGAAGACTGCCGGCGGGTCGAAGGCGACGGGTGGGTCGAAGGCGGCGGGTGGGTCCGGGGCCCCGCTGCCCGCCCTCGCCTCCCCCACGGTCGCCGACCGCTACGGCACGGGGCCCGTCCCGGTACGCCTGGAGGACGGCAGCGAGATCACCGTCCGCATCACCGTCGTACGCGAGCTGACCCCGGCCGTGTCGGGCACCGAGTTCCTCGTCGTGGACCGCGCCGGCCTGGGCGCCGTCCCCGCCCGTCCGACGGCGCTCCTGCTGACCGGCGACCACCTCGACAAGGGCGCCCTGCGCAAGGCCGCGGGCCCCGCCGCGGACGTACGCCTGCGGGCCGACGAACGCGCGCGTTACGTAGACTCCCCTCTCCAGTCCGGCGCCGAACGCGTCTACGCGGTCGCGGTGGCCGCCGGCTCCGGATACGCCGTACTCGCCCTGCTGCTCGCCCTCGTACGCGCCGCACCCGAACGCTCGGCCCTGCTGGCCCGGCTGCGCACCATGGGCCTCACCCGCAGCCAGGGCCGCCGGCTGCTCGTGCTGGAAGCGCTGCCGCAGGCCCTGCTCGCCGCGGTGGGCGGGGCGCTGACGGGCTGGGCAGCGGTCCGTCTGCTGGCGCCAGGCGTCGACCTGACCGCCGTGGCCCTCGCCACCCCCGGTGACACCCCTCCCCCCGGCACCGCCGCGCTGCACACCGACCCGGCGTCCCTGCTCCTGCCCGCGCTCGCCGTGCTCCTCGTCGCCACGGGGGTCGCCGCGGCCCAGGCGTGGTGGACCGGGCGACGGGGTTCGGTCAGGGAGCTACGGGCGGGGGACGCCCGATGAGACCTGCCGCAACCATGGGAAGCCGCCCGTTGACGACCATCACCAGCCGGAGCCACCGGATGACGACCACGACCGGAGACGCCCGATGACGACCACCGACTCCGTCGGCCCCGCCGGCCCCGGTCCGACCGGTCCGGCAGGTCCCTCCTTCGCCGACCTCGCCCAGCGTGCCGCCGACCGCCGCGACCGCCCCGCCTACGGCCATGACGCCCTGATCACCTGTGACCGGCTGGTGCGGATCTTCTCCACGGACGGCGTGGAGGTCCAGGCGCTCCAGGGCCTCGATCTCCTCGTGCGCGAGGGCGAGTTGATGGCGCTGGTCGGCGCGTCCGGCAGTGGCAAGTCGACCCTGATGAACATCCTGGCCGGTCTGGACACCCCCACCGCGGGCGCCGCCCGGGTCGCGGGGCACGACCTGCTGACCATGGGGGCGAAGGACCGGCTCGGCTACCGGCGCGAAACCGTCGGCTTCGTCTGGCAGCAGACGGCCCGCAATCTCCTGCCCTATCTGACGGCCGCCCAGAACGTCACCCTGCCGATGCAGCTCGGCGGCTCCCGCAAGGGCCGTCGCGCGCAGGCCCAACGCGCCCTGGAGTTGCTGGAGTTGCTGGAGGTCGCGGAGTGCCGGGGCCGGCGCCCGTTCCAGATGTCCGGCGGTCAGCAGCAGCGCGTCGCCATCGCCGTGGCGCTGGCCAACGACCCCGCCGTCCTCCTCGCCGACGAACCGACCGGTGAACTCGACTCGCACACCGCCGAGCAGATCTTCGCCGCCTTCCGCACGGCGAACGAACGCCTGGGCACGACCATCGTGATCGTCACGCACGACCAGGCGGTCGCCGGTGAGGTCCGCCGGACGGTCGCGATCAGGGACGGCCGTACGTCCACGGAGGTCCTGCGCCGCACCGAGGTGGACGCCACGACCGGCCACGAGACGGTGGTGGCCCGTGAGTACGCGATGCTCGACCGGGCCGGCCGGCTCCAGCTGCCCGCCGAGTACACCGAGGCCCTCGGGATGCGCGACCGCGTCGCCCTGGAACTCGAACCGGACCACATCGGCGTATGGCCGGACGACAGCGAACACCACTGACGCGGAGGCCGAGTTGGCGTCGGGACGCTCAGCGGACGCTGACGTCCAGCGCCCCGAGTCCCGCCTTGCGTACGGCGATCGTCCCGTACGGCGTCCGCAGCCTGAGCCACGCGCCGGAGGACAGCAGCCGCAGTGCGGCCTCACCGGAACCGGCGGAGGTGCCCTGTGCGGAGGATGCGCCGGGCGCGGCGGAGGTGCCGGGCGCGGCGGTACGGGCGGGCCTGAGGAATCCCAGCGACTGGGCCGCGTGGGCGGCCCGTACCGGGAGTTCGGTGTCCCCGACCGGCCGGGACCAGATCTCCCGCCCGATGTCGTCGAGCGCGGACCGCGTACGGGCCTCGGGCGCCAACTCGTCGATCCGTGACCGGAATTCGGCGACGGCCGCGGCCACCATCGTGCGTACGGCGTCGAGCGCGGGCAGCCCCGGCTCCGGCCGCCAGCCGCCGCGCGGCGGCAGTACTCCGGCCCAGGGCGGCCCGGTGACGGCGGCGGGCACGGCAGCCGTGGCCGCCGCCTCGTCGAGGGACTCCAGGAGTTCACCGGCCGAGACCGTCACGTCGAGGGTGACGTCGAGACCGTTCTCGTACGGCTTGGCGAGCCGTGCCGTGCGGATGGCAAGCACCTCGAACGACGGCGGCCGGCCGAACACCGCGAGCGTCGTCCCCGACGCCTGCAGCCGCACGGCGGCGGCCCGGTCGTAGTGGATCAGCCGGGCCAGGAAGGCGGCGAGATCCGCCGCCTCCCCCTCGTCGACGAGGTGCAGGGCCGTCATGCGGCGACGGCCTCCGCGCCCGCGGAACCGGCCTGGTCGTCCGTGTACTCCTGAAGGAACTCGCGCTCCTCCGCGGTGATGCGACGCGGCCGCTGCGCCTCGAAGTCGAACGGCACTATCACCGTCTGGGCCCGGACATACACCTGGTCCGGGTCCTTGACCTCGTAGGCGATGGTGAAGGACGCCGCCCTGATCTGCGTGACCCACAGCTCGATGTCCACCGGTGTGTGGCGGTGCACCAACTGCTGCTTGTAGTCGATCTCATGGCGTGCCACCACGGACCCCTGCTGGAAATCCTTGTCCGGGCGGAACAGGAAGTCGATACGCGCCTCCTCCAGATAGCGGAGGAAGACCACGTTGTTGATGTGGCCGTACGCGTCCATGTCCGCCCAGCGCAGCGGGCAGCGGTAGATGTGCCGCAAGGAGATCAGCCCCGGGTCAGCTTCTTGTAGGTGGCGCGGTGCGGGCGCGCGGCGTCCGCTCCGAGCCGCTCGACCTTGTTCTTCTCGTACGACTCGAAGTTGCCCTCGAACCAGTACCACTTCGACTCACCCTCGTAGGCGAGGATGTGCGTCGCGACCCGGTCCAGGAACCACCGGTCGTGGGAGATGACCACGGCCGCGCCGGGGAACTCGAGCAGCGCGTTCTCCAGCGACGAGAGGGTCTCCACGTCGAGGTCGTTGGTGGGCTCGTCGAGGAGCAGCAGGTTGCCGCCCTCCTTGAGCGTCAGCGCGAGGTTCAGCCGGTTGCGCTCACCACCGGAGAGGACACCGGCCGGCTTCTGCTGGTCCGGGCCCTTGAAGCCGAAGGCGGAGACGTACGCCCGCGACGGCATCTCGACCTGGCCGACGTTGATGTAGTCCAGTTCGTCGGAGACGACGGCCCACAGCGACTTCTTGGGGTCGATGTTGGCGCGACTCTGGTCGACGTAGCTGATCTTGACGGTGTCGCCGACCTTGATGGCGCCGGAGTCCGGGGTCTCCAGGCCCTGGATCATCTTGAACAGCGTGGTCTTGCCGGCGCCGTTGGGGCCGATGACCCCGACGATCCCGTTACGCGGCAGCGTGAAGCTCAGGTCATCGATCAGAACCTTGTCGCCGAAGGCCTTGGAGAGGTTGTTGACCTCGACGACGATGGAGCCGAGCCGCGGGCCCGGCGGGATCTGGATCTCCTCGAAGTCCAGCTTCCGCATCTTGTCGGCCTCGGCCGCCATCTCCTCGTACCGGGCGAGGCGAGCCTTGGACTTGGTCTGGCGGCCCTTGGCGTTGGACCGGACCCACTCCAGCTCTTCCTTGAGCCGCTTCTGGCGCTTCTCGTCCTTGCGGCCCTCGACCTTGAGGCGGGTGGACTTCTTGTCGAGGTACGTGGAGTAGTTGCCCTCGTAGGGGATCGCGCGGCCGCGGTCCAGTTCGAGGATCCACTCGGCGACGTTGTTCAGGAAGTACCGGTCGTGAGTGACGGCGACGACGGCGCCCGAGTACTTCTGCAGGTGCTGCTCCAGCCAGTTCACCGACTCGGCGTCGAGATGGTTGGTGGGCTCGTCGAGGAGCAGCAGGTCGGGCGCCTCGATGAGGAGCTTGCAGAGCGCGACGCGGCGCTTCTCACCACCGGAGAGGGTGGTGACGGGCCAGTCGCCGGGCGGGCAGCCCAGCGCGTCCATGGCCTGCTCCAGCTGCGCGTCGAGGTCCCAGGCGTTGGAGTGGTCCAGGTCGTCCTGGAGCTTGCCCATCTCCTCCATGAGCGCGTCCGAGTAGTCGGTCGCCATCAGCTCGGCGACCTCGTTGAAGCGCTTGAGCTTGCCCATGAGCTCGACGGCGCCGTCCTGGACGTTCTCCAGGACGGTCTTGCTCTCGTCCAGCTCCGGCTCCTGCATGAGGATGCCGACGCTGTATCCGGGTGACAGGAACGCGTCACCGTTCGACGGCTGCTCAAGGCCCGCCATGATCTTCAGCACGGTCGACTTACCGGCACCGTTCGGCCCGACGACGCCGATCTTCGCCCCCGGCAGGAAGTTCAGGGTGACGTCATCAAGAATCACCTTGTCGCCGTGCGCTTTGCGCGTCTTGCGCATGGTGTAAATGAACTCAGCCAAGAGAAACCGTCCGGACGCTTGAAATCGGCAGTGGGCAGATACACCCCATCTTGCCGCACGGCTACCCCCCGGGGGAAACGCGTTCGGTTGCGAGCACCTGACCTGGCGTTTCACTGCCGACCGCACATGTTCCCGGTGCGCTCGGCGGTATGACGGCTGTCGCGCCGCATGCCGGGTATCCGCCACGCATGCTCGCCATCGTGTACTCGTCCTACGACACCGCGACGACCGTCTGGGCGTTCGTGATCGCATTCCTGATCATCCTGACCGTGACCTGGTACGCCCGACGCCGCAGATAGCCGCGCCCCCGCCGTCAGGCCCCCCGGCGATACTCGGTGGATTCGGCCGGGCGGGCGCCGCCCACCGGTCGGAGTGGGGCCGGCTGCCTCTGGGGCCCTACGTCTTCCCGCGTCCGGCCTATGACAAGGCACTGGCCGCGCTTGTCCCCCTCACCGAGGACCCCCTCGCCCCGCTGCTGGGCGAAGGGCAGCCGTGAGCGCCGGCCGCGCCGGTCCCGGTCGCACCCTTGAGCGGCTCGGGCCGGCGGCGGTGCTCAGCCCCTCCGGCGCTCAGTCCTGCGTAGGTGTCTTCTTCTTGCGGATGAAGAGGATCGCCGCGCCGCCGATCAGGACCAGGCCGATCGCGATTCCGGCTATCACCGGGGTGGCGCTCGACGCGCCGGTCTCGGCGAGGTCGGCGGTCGTGGCGGACGTGCCGCCGACCGTGGCGGGGCTGGGCTCGTTCAGCGTCTGGACAGTCTCGTCGGCGGCGGCGCCGCTCTGCGTCCGGCAGTCGAGCACGCCCTGGAACCGCTTCTCGTAGCCACCCGGCCCCTCGACCGTGAAGTCGTACGCCTGGTCCTCCCGCAGCGGAACCGTCACGGTCTGCGACGAGCCCGCCTCGACGGTGTGCTCGGTGCCCATCAGCTCGAAGGTGAACGCCTCGTCGCCCTCGTTCACCGCAGTGACGTCGAGGCCGCCCTCCGCGCAGTTCTTCTCCGCCGACAGCGCGGGTATCGCGCCCGCGGCGGCCCAGTTCGCGGTCGCCGCCGCGGAGACCGTCGACTCGCTGGAACCGGCCAGGATCTGCGTCTGGCTCCTGGTCTCCGAGGCGAAGGCCCGACCGACCGGCACGGTGGTCGAGGCCTGCACCGTCAGCGCGGCCGAACCGTCCGCGGCGTCCTCGGCCACGTCGAAGAACAGCTCGCTGCCGTCGGTCGCGGACGTGATCTCCTTGCCGTCCCGGCCGACGACCTTCACTCCGCTCGTGGCGTCGGCGAGCGGCGTCACGGTCACCCCGGCCGCGTTGGTGCGCACGGTGACCGGGCCGAGCAGCTCACCCGGGCGGCCGGAGACCGCGGGCGGATCCAGCTCCAGGGAGGCGGCGGGCTCCGCCAGGTCGCGTGCGCTGCGCTGCAGATAGTCGGCGAGCTTCTCTGCCCGCGGGTCCACGGCGTCCACGTCGGCGCCGTCCGAGTACCGCCAGATCGCCACCTGTGTGCCGACCGCCGCGTCCTGCTGCGTGAGGCCCTTCGCGCCCGCCTTCGCGGCCAGCGCGGCGAGGTCGTTGACCTGCGGGTAGGAGTTCTGCAGGATCCAGCGGATCCGGCCCGCGTCGGGGTTCCCGTTCAGCGACGTGCCGCTCCAGGGGGTCTCCTGGTACTTGGCGTCCTTCTGCGTCGGGCTGTAGATGTCGACGCAGTAGGTCTGCAGGGTGCCGCCGTTGTCGACGGACATCTCGAAGAGTCCGGCGGAGACCTGCTTGTCCCCGCCCTCCTCGTGGATGACCGCGGGCCCGGAGGTCTTGAGGCCGCCTATCGTGGCGGTCGCGCCACCCTGGCTCAGGGGGAGTTCGTCCGCGACGGCCGCACCGGCGGTAGTCACGGCGCTCACGGCGACGAGGCCGGACACGAGCACCACCGCGGCCAGGCGGGCGGCGGCGGCACCTCGCCCGTGCACGGACGGCGCAGAGAACGAAGAAAGCACAGAATTCCCTTTCGAGCGGGACCCGTTGAACTGGAGGGTTACGGTCCCACCAGCGGAATCAGCAGCCCCGAGAGCTATGCCCGGCATCCTAAGGACGGGGCGCAGCTGTCTCCCCGGTCATGTCATCCGATCAGTGATCCGAATCGGAATCGTTATCGCCAGAGCCGGTTGCGGGCCGGACTTGTCGACAAATCCACGGGACCGTTCGCAACGCAGTCCCCGATAAGCCGCACTTCGGTCAGACCGAGGCCGCGTCACTCACAGTCACCGCAGCCACACAGTCGCCGCAGTTCCACCGCTGGCATCGCAGTCACCGCTGGCACCGCGGTCACCGCGTTCACATCGCCAAGGCCGGTTCCTGCCCCTGCAGAGCCGCCTCATGGGCCTGCCCGGCCTCAGCGGCTTCACCGGCCTCAGCGGTCGGCGCGGCCGGCTCCGTCTCCCAGTTCGGCTCCGGACGGGCCAGCGCGCCCGACGACCGGCCGGACACCTGATCCGCTGTCCGGTCCGCTGTCCGGTCCGTTGCCTGATCGCCCCTGAGCGTCCTGCGGAACGCCGCGGTACCGCGCGCCAGATCGTGCCCGATCGCCGTGGCCTCGATCTCCGCGCCCGTCCACGACTGCCCGTCGCGCTGCTCGGAGCGGACCTTCAGCCTGCCTCGCACCATCAGCGGCTCCCCGAGCGACACGGACGCCTGAACGTTCGCCGCCAGCGCCCGATTGGCCCACACCGTGAAGAAGTTGGTGTGCCCGTCCCGCCACGCGTTCTTCTCGCGGTCCCAGAACCGCTGCGTGACCGCGAGCCGGAACCTCGCCGACGGGCCCGCCGCCGTCTCCCGGAACACGGGCTGCGTCGCCACGTTCCCCACCACACACACCGTCGTCTCGTTCATCGCGGAAAGCCTCCCTGCCCACACGTACGGGACCGTCCCGTACGGCTGCGTCTGTTCGTCGCGGCGGCCACGACATCGCGATCACGTCGTGTTCGCCGCGAACCTCAGACTGCCTCCGTCGGCCCGAACGCGCTGAGCCCTGTGGGCCGGCCCCCGGTTGTGGACAACTCGCCCACCCGAACGAGACCTTCCACCCCGCCCCTGGCCCCGGCCGCAGCCTCGGTCCCGACCTCGGTCCCGGTCCCGGCCCTCACCCGGCCGAGGCCCCGACCCCCGTGACCCCCGAGACCCCGGTGACCCCCGCGATCCCCGACACCCGCAGGAACTGCTCCCGCACCTCCCGGTACCGCAGCAACTCCGCCGCCACCGGATCGAGAACCCGGGCCCGCCCGCATCCCGACGCCGCCTCCCGCAGTCTCCGTTCCGCCTCGGACCCGTACCGCCGCGCGGGCCCGTTCGCCGCGAGTCTGCAGGCCCACTCGACAGCCGGGCCGCCCACGATGCCGATGACCATCAGCAGCGCCGGCACCCCGAGGTTCGGCGACATGAAGCCGATGACCTGGCCCAACAGCCACAGTCCCCCGACGACCTGAAGGACGGTCATGGACGCCTGCGCGAGTACGGCGGCCGGCCACCAGCCCGGACGCGGGGGCCGGCCCATCGGTGTCCCGGCCCGTACCGCCAGTTCGTCCAGGGCCTCGCACAGCCCCTGCGACCCCCGTACGGCCGCCTCACGGACCGCCTGGGCCCAGGGCGCGGGCAGTCCGTCGGTCGCCTGCTCGGCCACCGTGCGCACCGCCTGCTCGACGCGTTGCCGCGCCGTGGCCTCCTCGTCGTCGTACGCCCGCACGGACAGCCGCCCCGTCGCGGGCTCGCGCCGGTCCTGGTACCAGCGCCACAGCCGCAGCCAGGGCGTGCCGCACGCGCGGTTGGCGTTGCGGCGCCACGCGCGCTCGGCGGCCTCGCCCGCCGCCGTGGCACCGACCGCGTCGGCGAGCCGGTCGGCGAACTCGTCGCGTGCCTCCTCGCTGAGCCCGGCCTGCCGCCGGTTGGCGTAGACGGGCCACAGACGCACCGCGGCCGCGTCCACGTCGGCCGAGATCCGGCGGGCCGCGGCGCCCCGCTCGGCCACGAAGTGACCGAGTACCTCGCGCAGTTCCCCGATGCCCTCACCGGTGAGCGCGGACAGCGCGAGAACGGTCGCGCCCGGCTCGCCGTACTCGCCGAGCGCGATCCCGTCGTCGTCGAGCAGCCGCCGCAGGTCGTCGAGCACCTGGTCGGCGGCCTCTCCGGGTAGCCGGTCGACCTGATTGAGGACCACGAAGGTGACTTCCGCGTGGCCCGCCATGGGCCGCAGATAGCGCTCATGAAGTACCGCGTCGGCGTACTTCTCCGGGTCGACGACCCAGATGACGGCGTCCACGAGGGCGAGGATCCGGTCCACGTGCTCCCGGTGCTGGACGGCCGCCGAGTCGTGGTCGGGCAGGTCCACCAGGACGAGCCCGCGCAGCTGCGCCTCGGCCTCGGCGCTCTGCAGCGGCCTGCGGCGCAACCGTCCGGGGATGCCGAGCCGGTCGATGAGGCCCGCCGCGCCGTCGCTCCAACTGCACGCGATGGGGGCGGCGGTGGTCGGCCTGCGGACCCCGGTCTCCGAGATGGCCACTCCGGCGAGCGCGTTGAAGAGCTGCGACTTCCCGCTTCCGGTGGCGCCCGCGATCGCGACGACCGTGTGCTGCCCCGAGAGCCTGCGCCGCGCCGCGGCCTCGTCCAGGACCTGTCCCGCCTCGGCGAGGGTCCGGCTGTCCAGCCGCGTCCTGGAGAGCCCCACCAGTTCGCGCAGCGCGTCGAGACGGGACCGCAACGGCCCGTCGTACGCGAGGGGTGCCACCGCGGGCGGCCTGTGGTCCACGACGACCTCCTGTACGGGCCTGGCATGGCCCTCGGCCGTGGCGGACACGCGCCGCGCGATCAGCCCGTCGTCCCAGCCACCCGCCGCGTCCGCGGAGACCGCGTCCCCGGCTCCGTCGACGCCCTCGGCGACTCCTCCGCCCGCCACGGCGGTGCCCTCCGCACGACCGGAGCCGGCGCCCGCCTCGGTGGACCCGCGCCCCCGCCCACGGGCGGAATCACCCTTCTCCTTGCGCACGATGTCCCTGCCGGGCCTCTCCTTGCGCACGATGTCCCCGTCAGCGCCCTTCTTGCGGGCGTCGTCGTCTCCCGGCTGGTCGGCGTGATCCGTGTGGTCCGTGACGGCGGTCACCGCGGTCACCTCTCCTTCTGCAGTACCGACAGCGCGGCGATGAGTTCGGCCTGGGGTTCCGGATGTACGTCGAGTGCGTCGAGCGGCGCGAGCCGCCGCTCCCGTTCGTTGTGCAGCGCCTTGTCGAGGTACTCGGTGAGCAGCCGCCCGCCCTTGTCGCGCAGCCGCAGCGCCCCGTGCGCGCCGATCCGCTCGGCGAGCCCCTCGCCCGCGGAACGTGCCCGCCTGCCGCCCAGGAGCGCGGTGGCGACCAGCGCGGCCACCACCTCGGGATCCGGCGCGACGCTCTTCTCCAGTGCGCGTACTTCTTCCTCCGCGTACTCCTCCAGGACGCGGCGCCAGCGTCGTGCCGCCATCCCGATACGGTGCTCGGCGCTCTCCAGCGTCGGATCGCGGTCCGTCAGCCCCGGCGCGCCCGCGGCGGGTTCGCGCCGCCACGCCTCGTCGATGCGCTCGTCGGCCGCGGTGACGGCGCACAGCAGGAGTGCGGCCAGGCTCTCGACGAGCGCGTCCAGCAGTTCACCGGCGCTGGAGTCCAGCGGGTAACTTCGCCACCGTTTGAGCGCACCCCCGGCGAGGACCGCCCCGGCCTGCAGTCGGCCCCGCAGACGGGTGTACTCGCTGTCGTACGCCCCGTCGACGGCCGCGGTGAGCCGCAGCGCGGCGGCGTACTGGGCCGCGGCGGCGGAGGCCAGCTCGGGCATCCGCGACTTGAGCGAGTTCAGCGCCCCGTACGCGGTGCGTGCCATCGACTGATGGCGGGCGGCCGGATCCTGCGCCTGCTGGGCCAGCCAGGCGCGCAGGGGCGCCACGGCGGTGGCCGGAAGCAGTCCCCCGCCCCAGGCCGACTCGGGCAGCTCGGGCACGGTGAAGCGGGGCACGTCGCCCAGTCCCGCCTTGGCGAGGAGCGCGCCGAACTGCCGCGAGACCTCGGACACCACCTGGTGGGGCACCCGGTCGAGCACGGTGACGAGGGTGGCGTCATGGTCCTTCGCGGTACGCAGCAGATGCCAGGGCACCGCGTCGGCGTACCGTGCCGCCGTGGTGACCATCACCCAGATGTCCGCCGCGCACATGAGTTCCGCGGCGAGCACCCGGTTTCCGGCCACCAGGGAGTCGATGTCGGGCGCGTCGAGGAGCGCGAGCCCCCGGGGCAGGGTGTCGGCGGTCTCGATGCGCAGGACACGCATGTCCTCCTCTCCGGGCAGCAGCGGATCGTCGTCGACGTCCTGTTGCGGCATCCACACACGCGTGAGGTCGGGCAGTACGCGCATCCCGCTGAACCAGTGATGGTCCTCGGGGTGGCACACGAGCACCGGAGTACGCGTCGTGGGCCGGAGCACCCCGGCCTCACTGACCCGCCGCCCCACAAGGGAGTTGACCAGCGTCGACTTGCCCGCCCCCGTCGATCCTCCGATCACGGCGAGCAGGGGTGCTTCGGGTTCTCTCAACCGGGGCACGAGATAGTCGTCGAGTTGCGCGAGCAGTTCGTCGCGGTTGGCACGCGCGCGTGGAGCCCCCGCCAGGGGCAGCGGGAAGCGTGAGGCGGCGACACGGTCGCGCAGGGCGGAGAGTGCGTCGAGCAGCTGGGGCCGTACGTCCAAGGTCACCACATGCGAAGAATGCCCAATTTTGCAGGCTTTCTAAAGCATATGGGCATGTCTGCGCGCCGATTGGACACACGGGGCCTAAGGGACGACTGGGGCGCAGGCATAACGAGTGCACAACACCCGGGGCGTGAGACGCCAAAAGCGATGCACGATTCGTACCTGCCTGCGATTATCAGGACCGCTTCACTGAACCTCCACATCGAGCCACGGAGGTGAAGCGCGAAGCGCAGGGACCCAGGAGCTCTATCCTTGTCCCCGGCAAGGTCACAGCCCCGCCCATACCCGGGCACCAGCACCACAGGCCACCACACCCGGCCCCCGTAGCTCAGTGGATAGAGCAGGCGCCTTCTAAGCGCTTGGCCGCAGGTTCGAGTCCTGCCGGGGGCGCGCACAGCTCCTTACAGGCAGCCTCTTACGGGGCTGCACCGTGTCAGGGCAGGGCAGCCGACGGCTTGATTCCGACAGCCGTCGCCGACCCCGGCACTCACTCTTTCAGGGAGCGGGTGAACGAGCCGGGCGACTGCTGCCCCGCGGCTCTGCTTTCCGTCCTCCCAGATGGGCCGTACGGTTGTCCGGGTCGCTTCTTGATCGTCTTCAGGACATGTTCGTGACATGGGGCGACACGCGCCCCTACGGTGACCGGATGACGTCGGCCAAGAAGTTCCAAGTCACCTTCGACTGCGCGGAACCCGAGCGCCTCGCCCGTTTCTGGTGCGAGGTGCTGGGATACGTCGTACCGCCGCCGCCGGAGGGGTTCGCCACTTGGGACGAGTACAAGGGCTCGCAGCCACCCGAGCAGCGGGACGCGTGGTTCGCCTGCGTCGATCCCTCCGGTGTCGGTCCGCGTCTGTACTTCCAGCGCGTCCCCGAAGGGAAGGCCGCCAAGAACCGGCTGCATCTCGACGTACGGGTCGGCACCGGACTCGTGGGTGAGGAGCGCCTCGCCGCCCTGGAGGCCGAACGCGCGCGACTGGTCCCGCTCGGCGCGGTGCACGTGCGGACGCTGTACGACGGCACCGACGCGTGCATCCCCATGCGGGACATCGAGGGCAACGAGTTCTGCATCGACTGAGGATCCCTCCCCGCCCGCACGCCCCGCGCCGCTGCCCGCCCGCTCCGTCGGCGCCGCTGCCCGCCCCCACTAATCTGTCCGCCATGAACGCACCGGGGGACATGATCGACGGTCGCTTCGAGCTGGTCGCGCGGCTCGGCAGCGGCGGTATGGGCACCGTCTGGCGGGCACGGGACAACGTGCTGCACCGGGAGGTCGCCCTCAAGGCCGTACGGCACGACGCTGCGGCCTCCGAAGCCGTCCGCGCGCGGGTGCTGCGCGAGGCGCGGGCGCTGGCCCGGGTCAGCCACCCGAACGTGGTGATGATCCATCACATCGTGGACGACGACCCGCACCCCTGGCTCGTGATGGAACTGGTCGAAGGCGTCTCGCTCCAGGAGCGGCTCGCCGACGGCCCCTTGCCGCCCACGGAGGCCGCCCGGCTGGGCCGCCAGGTGCTCGGCGCCCTGCGCGCCGCCGACGCGGCCGGGGTCCAGCACCGGGACGTCAAACCCGCCAACATCCTGCTGCGCACCGACGGCTCCGCCGTCCTCACCGACTTCGGCATCGCGGCACTCCAGGGGTCCACCGCGCTGACGGCGACCGGCGAACTCATCGGCTCACCCGAGTACATCGCCCCCGAGCGGATCCGCGGCAACGACGACGACCCGGCGTCCGACCTCTGGTCCCTGGGGCTCGTCCTGTACGTGTGCGTCGAGGGCGTCAGTCCGCTGCGCCGCGGGACGACCCTGGCCACCCTGGCCGCCGTACTCGACGAGGCCGTGCCCCCGCCGGTGCGCTCCGGCCCGCTGGCACCCGTACTCCAGACCCTGCTCGTACGGGATCCGGCGGCCAGGCCCGACGCGGCGCGGCTGGACGCGATGCTGGCGCAGGTCGAGACGGGCACGACGCCGGACTGGGCGCTGCCGACGACGACCGCCCCGCTGCCGCCCGGACCCACCACGCCCCCGACCCGCGCCCTCGGCGTCCCGTCCGCGCCCGCCGGCCCCACGCCCACGCCCGCGCCCGCCGAAGCACCCACCGAAGCGCCGGGCAGAGCATCGGGCGCCACACCGGGTGAGGAGCCGACGCGCGTCGGGGACGACCGCCCCTCCGGGCGCGGCGGGCGTGCGGCGCTCGTCGCCACCGTCGCCGTCGTCGTGGTCGCCCTCGCTACGGCCGCGACCGCCCTGGTCCTCACCCTGGGCGACCAGGGTGGCAGCGGCGGCAAGGAGGACGGTGCCAAGAGCGGCGCCGACCCCGCCGCCTCGTCGTCCTCGTCGAACTCGACGCCCTCACCGTCCGCGCCGTCCTCGAAGCGGTCGTCGGCTCCGACACCCACGTCGAAGCCCACGGCCGAGCCGTCCGCCCCCGGCTCCTCCCCCGCCGCGGGAGGCCAGTGGATCGCCCAGCTCTTCTCCGAACCGGTCGGCTCCGGCACCGCCGCCCGGGACCGGCGGCTCGCCGCCGTCCGGAAGTCCGTCCCCGAGGCCGTCTACCTCCGCAGCGACGACTACGCGTCCCTGCGCCCGGGCTACTGGGTCGTCTACGCGCCGGGGCCCTTCACCGACGGCCGCGACGCCCTGGCCTTCTGCGAGGATCGCGGCAGGACCACGCCGACCGACTGTGTCGGCCGGTACGCGAGCACGAGCGCGGACGACTACAACCTCCAGTGCCGTCCCCCGGCCGCCAACCCGACAGGCCGCTGCACACGCCCCTGAACCGCTCCCGCCCCTGAATCGCACGCGCGCGTGGGCCTCACCGAACCAGGCAGCTCATATGATCTATGACCCGGTATGACACGACTTGGTGAATGTGTCACGTTGCGTGCCGTTACCCACCGTGAGTCCTGGCGTTGAACGGGCAGTGCGGTCGCGTTCATGCCTCCGCGCTCACCGATTCGAAGGAGAAACGTGATGTCTCGCATCGCGAAGGCAGCCGGTGTCGCTCTCGGCACGGGTGCCGTTGTGCTCAGTGGTGCCGGTCTGGCCATGGCGGACGCGGACGCCGCGGGCACGGCCGTCGGCTCGCCCGGCGTGGCGTCGGGCAACGTCGTCCAGGTTCCGATCCACATCCCGGTCAACCTCTGCGGCAACACCGTCAACGTCATCGCCCTGCTGAACCCGGCGTTCGGCAACCAGTGCGCCAACATCGACGACAAGCACGAGGGTTACGGCCACTGAGCCGCCGCCCCACCGAAGCGAAAGCCCCCGGCGGTACCACCGCCGGGGGCTTCTCCGTACCTCGCGACCTCA
Organism: Streptomyces tauricus; assembly: GCF_014650955.1. GTDB lineage: Bacteria > Actinomycetota > Actinomycetes > Streptomycetales > Streptomycetaceae > Streptomyces > Streptomyces tauricus. The sequence goes on along the minus strand of NZ_BMVY01000042.1, from coordinate 17,534 downwards.
CGCATCCCGCGCGCGGGTGCCTCACACGTACCGGTAGATCCGGCTGTGGTCCTCCAACTGGTCCGGCGTCACGCCCCACGGCGGCATCTCCTCGTGCCGTGCGACGATCCGCCCGTACTGCCGCTCCCCGAGTTGCGGCGGCGACTCGGGCAGATACCGCGCGCCCCGGTGCCGCTTCTGCCAGCGCGTCCAGAGCAGGTCCACGAAGGAGTGGTGCAGCCAGAAGACGGGGTCGTTGACGGAGGCCCCGCCCAGCATGTGCCCGCCGACCCAGCGGTGGACGCGGTTGTGGTTGCGCCAGGCGTCGTTGCCCCGACCGGTCCCCCAGCCCTCCAGCCTGTTGCGGAAACCGCGGCCGGAGGTGGAGTCCCAGGGGTGCGCGTCGTACACGGGATCGTCGAGGGCCTTGGCGAGCTCCCCCGCGGTGGGCAGGTCCAGCGGATCGCGGGGCCTGCCGAAGTCACGCGTGAGGTAGTCACCGTCGGTCATCGACTCCTTGACGACCCACTTCTTGTGCCGGCGGGCGAACGGGCCGGTCATCACCTGGTGGTCGGAGCGGCGTCCGTTGCCCCCGAGGAGGTCCTCCTGCCACAGGGAGGCGGCGGGAGTGCGGTCCTTCGTCCAGTCCCAGTACGGCACGGACACCCCGGAGTCCACCCTGCGCAGCGCCCGCTCCAGGTCCAGCAGGAACCGCCGGTGCCAGGGCAGGAAGGAGGGGGTCATATGGGCCGTACGCAGCCCGTCCTCACCGTCCGACACATAGTGGTCGATGTGCACGCGGACGAATTCGTCGTACTCGCCGGTGCGTTTGATCTCCAGGAACGCGCCGACGAGCCTGCGCTTCTCCGAACGCGTCAGCGCGCTCACGTTCTTACGCGTGTACGCCATGCCCGTGCCCCTCCCGCCGCTCCGGAACCTGCTCAAGGTCCCGTTCCGGAACCCGCTCCGGCTCCGCCTCCCCGGCGGCGGCGCGCAGCCGCAGGGTGCCACCCAGTTCGTCCACGGCGGCGCGGGCGGCGGCCAGCGGAGTCGGGTACGACCGGTAGTGGTCGACCATCGTCAGATAGCCGCCGTCGGCCCGCCGCATGAGGTGCAGCGGGCGGTCGTCCACGGTCACCCGCCAGGACCCGGCGGGAGCCGTACGCGCGTCCCCGGCCGGACGTACGCCGGCCGCCGCCTCCTTGCATCCACGGATCCGGCACCCGCCGTACATCTCGTCGAACCCGGCGGCGAACCGCGCCTCGAACTCGGCCAGTTCGCCGGACGGCCCACCGGCAGGGCCGCCCGGCACGTACGGCCGCGCGCGCGTCGGTGCCGACGCCGCGACGAACGGGGCCACCGCGACCGCCACGGCCGCGGCGAGCACCCCTCTCAGGACGTCACGCCGCGTGCCGTTCCCCACTCTCATCCGCACTCCCCACCCCCCTTGGATACGTCCTGTCCGCGCTCTCGGTGCCTACAGGCCCGGAGCGAGGCCCAGGGTCGCCCCCGGCGCCGCTTGCAGGACCGGGGCCAGCAGGGCCACCTGGGGCAGCTTCACGGCGGGGAGGCCGAGCATGTCCGCACGCGGCGCGGTCAGCGGGGCGTCCAGCGAGGCGCCGGGCGTCAGGGCGCGCAGGTCGGAGTCGGGCGTGCTGGCGGCGAGGTGGTCGAAGGTGTCCCCGAGCACGCGCGGCAGCGGCGTACGCAGGTCGAGCGAGGGCAGGTCGCTGGTGACCGGCAGCTGCGGGAGGGCCCGCTCCGGCAGCAGCCGGCCCTCGACGTACCGCGGCCCTTCGGGGCTGCCCGGCGTGATCAGCGGCACGGTGCCGCTGATCCTGGGCATCTCCATGTTCAGGGAGTGCTCCACACCTTCCAGGGGCACGGCGACCGGAACCCCGTCGGCCGCGACAGCGGGCGTCGCGACGGCGGCCGCCACACAGGTGACGACGGCGGCAAGGGTTCCTCGGGTGGTCGACTTCATCTCAGGCACGGGCCTTTCGGGATTCGGGAGGGTGCGTCCGAAACGGGTAACGACCCGGCGCACGGGATCCGGTCAAAATTCCCCCGGTCGGTGCAATCTTCAGTTCGTCCATAAGTCCCACCGCGGCGTCGGAGCGAGCCTCTCGATACGCGACGCGAACCTCTCGATACGCCGCACCCCGATGACGCGGCGCGTGGGGTCAGGCGCGCAGGCTGCGTGCCGGGACGAGGGCGTGCGCCGCGCTGTTCAAGGTGTCCTCGTCACCGGCGAAGGCGGCCAGGGCCTCCGGCTCGACGGGCTTGCCCGGCTCGGCCTCGGGCCACGGGCGGGTGGTGAACAGGAAGTAGGCGTAGCCGCGTTCGCCGACCGCGGCCAGCCACTCCGGCGGTACGGGGCACTGGGCGTTGAGCTGGGTCATGCTGACGACGGCCTGACCCGACTCGACGAGGAGGCGGACCGGGAAGCTCGGCTGCCGGGTGGCGTCCACGACCTCGTCGCCGAGGGACAGTCCGTTGGCCTTCAGCAACTGCTCGACGGCGGCCGCGGAGCCCTCGGGGCCGCCCGCGCCGTCGCCGAGGGAGTAGGCCAGGAGATAGGGCATGTCGCCGTCGGGCTGTTCACCGCTCCACGCCATGACGACGAGGGTGCCGAGGTCCGCGGTGGGGAAAGGACGCGTTTCGCTGGAGATTGAGGTCACCGCGGAACCGTATCGGCGTGTCGGAATGCGTCCGCTCCCTTTCTCACCCGCCCGGGGGATTTCCATGAAGGTCTCCACACGAACGGGGGACGGGGTCGAACGGACGGGAAGAGGGAAACAGCCCGAACACGGAAAAGGAACAGCCCGAACACGGCGAATGGGCGGCACCGACGCGAAGGGCCGGTCCGCGCTGATGCGCAACCGGCCCCGCGTCGCTTCCGGACAGACCCCGCGTCGCCTTCGTACGGCCCCGCGTCACTTCTGGAGGGGAAGACCGCCCAGGAGGGCCGTGGCCCCGCCCGCCGAGTTCAGGGCGTCCGTCGCGTCGCTGATGGTGCTGAGCGCGGAGTCCTGGTTCTCCGTGTCGAGCGCCCTCGACTGCGACTGCAGGGGCATCGCGTCCACCGGCTGGGTGGTGAGCTGGGTGAGGGCCGAGTCGAGGCCGCCGTTGAGGCTGGAGGGGGGCGTCAGGTCGGCGCCAAAGGCGGGCGCGGCGACACCAGCGACGACCATGGAACCGGCAACGACAGCGGCGGCCTTCAGGGACTTCATCGTGTTCCTTTCATCGGTGACTCGCGTCACCAGAGGGAATTCTCGGTGTTCAGGCACCGTGCATGCCTGCTCTCGCACGGCTTCCTGCCCAACGACCCCTCGTCCGGACGGAAACCCCGAACACTCAAAATTCCTGGAACCCACCCGATTGAAGGCTGTCTTTCATCACCAAATGGGATCCCTCATATGAGAACCCAGAAATATTGTGCAAACAGGGGGGAAACAGCCGTCGGGCCGGCCCGGGTGACGGGCCGGCCCGACGGCCGGGACGGTGGCTGCTTCGCCTCAGCCACCGCTCCCCGACTGTGCGGGCACGTCCGAGGGCTGCTCGGGCAGTCCCGGCAGGTTCGGTGCGGGCAGGGCGCCGCCCACCGCCACCGCGGCGACGAAGTCGACCAGGCCGGTCACGACCTGTTTCGCGGCCGTCCCCAGAGCGGTGGCGTCACCGGCGACCGCCGCCCCGACGAGGGACTCGACCGAGCCCTGCAGGGCCTTGAGCGCGTCGGCCCTGAGGTCGGGCGCGGCCACACGGCCGGCCGCGGCCGGCGCGGGGAGCGCGGGGGCACCGGGAAGCGCCGGGAGGATCGACGGCGGATCGGCCGGGATCTTCGGCTCGGCCGGTGAGTTCACCTCCGCCGGCGCCTTCGGCTCGGTCGGGGCCTTCGCCGGCGGGGTCTGCGGAGCGGCAGGCGTCTGCGGAGCGGCCGGAGCCGACGCGGTCGCCTTGGTGATGGCCTCCTTCACCGCGTCGCCGAGCTTCGTGGCGTCGGCGGCGGGCAGCTTCCCGCTGTCGGCCTTGAGCGCGGCGGTGAGGAGGTCGGTGACCGGCTTCAGCACTCCGGCGACATCGGCGAGGGCCGCGGTCTGAGCCAGCAGGGCGTCGGCCTCGGGCACCGGCGCCTGGACCGCCGCGGCAGGAACAGCTGCCGCAGGCACAACCGCAGCAGGGACAGCCGCGGCGCGGGCGCCGGGTGCCGGGTCGTGGTCGGCGGCCACGGCGACGGGTGCGGCGATCCCCAGCAGGAACGTGGCGCAGAGTGCGGAGGTCGCGATACGCCGCGCGGGCAGAGCACGCATGGAGGGTCCTTTCGGTGGTGCGTTCGGTGCGTCAGGTCCTGTGCCCACCGTGGAATCGGTGACCGCCGCCTGCAACCGATCGCCCGCGCACCGCGGCGGCCCGCGTCCACCGCCGTGACCGTTCTCCCTGATGAGCCGCCATGCCCGGGCCCGCCGACGGCACTTGTCGCCCCTCCCTCCATTCGGGGCAACGCGGATCGGCCGCCCTCCCTGGGGGAGGACGGCCGATCAGGGGCCGGGCTTCGACGTCAGTCGTTGGCGCACTCGTTGCCGAACGCCGGGTTCAGCAGCGCGATGACGTTCACGGTGTTGCCGCACAGGTTGATCGGCACGTGGACGGGGACCTGCACCAGGTTGCCCGACAGGACACCCGGGGAGTTGGCGGCTGCGCCGTGCGCGTCACTGTCGGCGGCGGCGATGCCGGCGGTGCCCGCCATGGCGGCTGCGGCAACGGAGGTAAAGACCAGGCCCTTCGCGATACGCGACATGGAGAGGTGCTCCTTGGGATTGAAACAACAACCGGGCGGGATGCCCGGCTCTGGAATCAACGCGCGGCACGGACGCGGGTTGTGCCTCCAAAAGAGTGACGCTCCGAGCCGTTACCAGAAGCGCGTCAGGGGGTTATCCGGAGGCATGCACACGATTCCGACACACTTGATGGGTTTCACCGATAAATACGGATAGCGGCTACAGTTGCGTTCCTCCTCAGATCATCACAGACCGCCCCAGATCACCTCTGATCGTTTGAAACAGACGGAGAGTCATGTCGGCACTCGTGTGATGTCCACGTCCCGTCCGCCGATGTCCTCGTCTCGTCCGCCCGCAAGGGCCAGAACCTCTGCCGCCGAAATTCCCCCCGAAAGGGCGACGCCGGTCATGCGCAATTCCCTGGGTCTTCTGCTGCGCCGTGGGATGGTGGGTGCTTTTTCCCTCGCCTCGCTGTGGGTGCCGGGCGGGCCGGCGGCGGCCGCCCCTGTCCCGCCGGACGCCACGGCCGCGCAACCCGCCGCCGAGGCGGAGAGCGTGGCCTTCACCCAGCGGTACCGTGCGCTCGGGCACGGCGGGATCGTCCGGGCCGCCAACGCGTCGATCACCTGCCGTACGCCTGTCGCGCCGACAGCGGTGTCGTGCCCCGCCGCCCGCGCGGGCCGGGCGGTCGCGAACGACGGCTTCGACATGTTCTACACGGACATCGACAAGGACCCGAACACCTACAACTCCAGCAGCGCCGAGGTCCGTCTGCCGTCGGGCGCCCGCGTCTCGTACGCGCGGCTGTACTGGGGCGGCAATCTGCGGGTCGGCGAGCAGAAGCCGCCGAAGGACAACGGCCGGGTGCTGGTCTCCGAGCCCGGCGGCCAGTACAAGGAGGTGCTCGCGGACACCCTCGTGGGGCACCGGGTCGCCCGTGGCGCGGACGCCTTCCAGGCCTCGGCGGACGTCACGCGGCTGGTGCGGTCGAGCGGCGCGGGCGCGTACACCGTGGCGCAGGTCAATGTGGCGATGGGGCACTCGGCGGCCGGCGCGTGGGGCGGCTGGACGCTGATGGTGGCGTACGAGAAGGAGTCGGAGCCGCTGCGGCATCTGGCGATCTGGGACGGCTTCGGCCCGTTGGGGCCGGATGACGACCAGGTGGTCCGGGTGGACGACATGCCGTTCCCCGAGGGGGCCACCGGTCGCGTGGGGCTCGTCGCCTACAACGGCGACCGCGGGCGGACCGGCGACTCGCTCACCGTGTCGGACGGGTGGGGCGCGGCGGTCCCCCTCGGCGACAGCGCCAACCCCCGGGACGACGTACTGAATTCGACGATCGGCGAGTCCGGCGGGACGGCTGCCCCGCGGACGCCCGCGTATCCGAACACGCTCGGGTACGACTCCGACGTCCTCGATCTCCGCGAGGGGCTGCGGCGCGGCGGGGACCGGCTGGACTTCCGGCTGGAGTCGCTGCGGGACGCCGCCTGGGCCGGGGCGCTGTTCGTCGCCGTCGACGCGAAGCGCTGATGCCCTTCCCTTCTTCTCCCGACCTCTCGACCGACCTCTCCTCCGACCTCTCCTCCGACGTCTCCCCCGGCCTCTCGCCGGACCCCTCTCCGGGACCTTCTCCCGATCCGTCCCCCGTGAGTGAGGAAAGCCCGCATGCGACTGTCACCGACCGGCCCAGGACCGCGGCCACGGGTCCTGCACGTCTCCCAGCCCGTCGACGGCGGGGTGGGCCGCGTGGTCACCGACCTGGTGCGCGCACAACTGGCCACCGGCGCCGAGGTCACCGTCGCCTGCCCGCCGGACGGCGGCCTCGCCAGGACGGCCGAACTCCTGGGCGCGGACGTACGGCACTGGCACGCGACCCGCTCACCGGGTCCGTGGCTCGCCCAGGAGGTACGGAGTCTGCGTCAGGTCGTACGGGAGGTGCGGCCCGACGTCGTGCACGCGCACAGCGCCAAGGCCGGGCTCGCGGCACGGCTCGCCGTACGCGGGCGGGTGCCGACCGTGTTCCAGCCGCACGCCTGGTCCTTCGAGGCGGTCGGCGGGCCCACCGGTCTCCTCGCCCTCAACTGGGAGCGGCTGGGTGCCCGTTGGGCGTCGCGGGTGGTGTGCGTCAGCGAGGCCGAGCGGCTCACCGGGCAGCGGTCGGGGATCAGGGGCCGGTGGAGCGTCATCCCCAACGGCATCGACACCGAGAGCTTCCACCCGGCGCCGGTGGACACCGTACGGGCCGGGATTCCGCTGCTCGAAGGCGTCGACGCGGCGGCACCCCTCGTGGTGTGCGTCGGGCGGCTGTGCCGGCAGAAGGGGCAGGACGTCCTTCTGGAGGCATGGCACGAGGTGACCCGGCGGGTGCCGGCCGCACGGCTCGTACTGGTCGGCGACGGGCCCGACGCGCAGGCGCTGCGGGCCTCGGCTCCCCCGTCCGTGCTGTTCGCCGGGGCCGTCACCGACGCCACGCCCTGGTACCAGGCCGCCGATCTGGTCGTCCTGCCGTCCCGTTGGGAGGGCATGGCACTGGCACCGCTGGAGGCCATGGCCTGCGGGCGGCCCGTCGTGATCACCGATGTGGACGGGGCGCGCGAGAGCCTGCCGCCGGGCCAGGGGCCGCGCTGCCTGGTGCCGTCCGAGCGGCCGGACGCGCTGGCCGGGGCCGTCGCCGAGCTACTTCTCGACCCGCTGGTGCGCGAGTCGCTCGGTCATCAGGGACGCCGGTACGTAACGACCACGCACGACGTGCGGCGCACGGCCGCGGCCGTCGCCGACGTGTACCGCGACCTGGTCGGCACCTGGCCGACCGGGCGGAACACGGGCGTGGACCACACCGAGTACAGGGAGTCCATCCACACGTGACTGCGGAAAGTACCGTTCCCTCCCCCGGCGGCCGGCCGCGGGCGGCGGACCATGGATTCACGCCCGTCTCATCCGTCTCATCGGCCTCGTCGGGCTCGCCCGTCTCGGTCATGCCGCCGCGCGAGGCCGTCGGCGGCTTCGCGTTCCCCAGCGGCAGACGGCCCTTCGTGCACCGCGTACGTGCCGTACACCGGGTACGGCACGTACGGCGGCCCTCACGGCTGCCCCTGCCCGCCGTGGACATCGGCGCGGCGCTGGCCGGCGGTGCCCTGGCACTGCCCTGGCCGCATCCGCTCCCGCTCGCCGTGCTGGTGCTCGCGGTGCTCCGGCTGAACGCGCACGCGTCGCTGTACCGCGGCACGTCCACACCCGCCGTACCGGCCGCACTGGACGAACTGCCCGCCGTCTGCGCCCGGATCGCGGTGGGCTGGTGCGCGCTCGCGGCCCTGCTCGCCGCGTACTCCCCGGAGCACGCGTTGTCCGCCCGCGCCCTGGTCCTCGGGTGCGCGGTGCAGTCGCTGGTGAGCTGCGTGGGCCGGGGTGTCGTGCACGGGCACCGGCGCCGGGCGCTCCTGCGGCGCCCGCGGGCGGCCCTGGTGGTCGGCCGTACCGTCGACGCGCAGCGGGTGGCGGCCGCCTTCCTGCGGCACCCGGGCTGCGGGGTGCGGCCGGTGGGCGTCGTCGCCGACGAGGCGGGCGACGGCGAGGGACTGCCGGTGCTGACCACCGGCGAGGAGGTCCAGCGGGCCCTCATCCAGAACGGCGTGCAGGACGTGCTCGCCGTGAGCCCGTCCGGATGGTCCGAACAGGCTTCGCTGCTGAGGGCGTTGGGCGAGTCGGGCTGCGCCGTGTGGGAGGTGCGCGCGGACTCCTCGGCGTACGGGCGGGCCGACCGGCTCGCCGGGTTCGCCTGCCGTCGGCTGCCCATGGGACGGCGGTACGGGAGCGCCGGGAAGCGGCTGCTCGACGTGCTGGTCTCCGGGGTGCTGCTCCTGCTGGTCAGTCCGGTGCTGCTGCTGTGCGCGGTCGTGCTGCGGATCGTCGACGGGCCCGGGGTGGTGTTCCGGCAGGAGCGCATCGGCAAGGACGGGCGGCCGTTCACCCTGCTCAAGTTCCGTACGCACCGGCCGGTCGACGCGCACGAGGCCGCGACCCGCTGGAGCGTGGCGAACGACCACGAGATGGTCTGGTTCTGCCGCTTCCTGCGCCGGACGTCGCTGGACGAACTGCTCCAGCTGTGGAACGTCTTCTGGGGCGACATGAGCCTGGTCGGACCCCGCCCCGAACGGCCCTTCTTCGTGGGCCAGTTCAGCCAGACGTACCCCGGTTACGCGGCCCGCCACCGGATGCGCACCGGGATCACCGGACTCGCGCAGATCCACGGACTGCGCGGCGACACCTCGATCGAGGACCGCTGCCGCTTCGACAACGCGTACATCGACAACTGGTCGCTCTGGCAGGACATCTGCATCCTGGCGCGCACCGCGGTCTCGCTCGTGCGCCCGACAGGGAGCTGAACCGGTGACCCAGGTCCTGCCCGCCCCGCCCCTGGTCGCCGTCGTGGCCGCGGCGCCCCGCCGCTTCCTCCCCGTGCTGCCCGTGATCGCGCTGGTCCTGACGCTCGCGCTGCCGGTCTCCGGGGACGGCGGCGGCACCCTCGCCGACGCGGTGTCCGGGCTGGTCGTGGTCGGCTGCGCACTGCGTCTCGTACGCGGCCGCCGGCGCCCCCTGTCCCGTACCGCCGCCGTCGTGCTCGGGCTGCCCGTCGTAGGGGTCGCGGTCGCGACGGCCGGCGCGGCCTCGGCCGGGGTGGGGGCCGAAGGGCTCGTGCGCTATCTGCAGGTCTTCGTTCTGGTACCCGCGGCGGTGATGCTGCTGGTACGCGACCGCCGTGACGCCCGCCTGGTCGCCTGGTCCCTCGTCGGGCTGGCGCTGTGGCAAGGAGCGCTCGGGGTCCACCAGTTCGTGACCGGGACCGGGGCCTCGTACCAGGGCGAGATGATCCGGGCGGTGGGCACCTTCGGAGCGACGGACATCATGGGCATGGCGGCCGTGGTGGCGTTCGGGCTGGTGTGCGCGCTCGGTCTCGCGCTCGGGTCGGGGCCCGCGCGGCAGCGGACCGCGGCGGCGGTGTGCGCGCTGGCCCTGCTGCTGCCGCTCGCGCTGTCGTTCAGCCGGGGCGCGTGGATCGCGACCGCCGTGACGTGCGGGGCGCAGCTCGTGCTCGCGGGGATGCGGCGGGCCGTGCAGGTCTTCGCGGCGGTGGCGGCGGCCGCGGTGGTCCTGGTGGGCGGGCTCGGGGTGGGCTCCGCGATGCTCCAGGAGCGGATCAGCAGCATCACGCAGGTCGCGGACGCGCCGGACCAGTCGGTGACCGACCGGTACACGATGTGGACGGCCGCCGTCGACATGTGGCGCGATCAGCCGCTGACCGGGGTGGGGCTGAAGGGCTTCCCCGACCACCGCGACGGGCACGCCTCGCTCGCGCTGTCCTCGGGCAGTGACACGGACGGGGCGGGCGCCGGTTTCCAGCGCCAGCCGCTGTTGTCACCGCACAACATGTATCTGCTGATCCTCAGCGAGCAGGGGCTGCTGGGGCTGCTCGCGCTGGCCGGCAGCTGGCTGGCCCTGCTGGTCCTCGCACTGCGGCGGCTCATCCGCGCACGGCGTTCCGCGAGCGGCCTCGACTGCGCGCTCGTCGCCTGCGGACTGCTGGTCTGGCAGCTGGTCGACTTCGTGTACGCCGACATCGGCGGCCCCTCGACCGTGCTGACCGCGCTGGTCATCGGCTTCGCCGCCTGGTGGGCACTGGCCGACGAGGGCGGCGACGAAACCGCCCACGAAGGTGCCCACGAGAGGGCTGGGGAACGATGACGGTGACGCCCTCCCGGGCCGAGGACGAGGGAACGGTGGGAGGAACGACGGAGGGAGTGGCGGAGGGAACGGCGGCGCGAAAGGGTCGCCGCCGCCGGACCGGAGCCGTGACCGCCACCGGGACCGAAGCCGGCATCGGCACCGGCACACGAGGCGGGACCGGCACCGGGACAGCGGGCGAGAAGCACGGCACGGCCGCCGGGACCGCGACGCACGGCGACACCGCGACCGGGTGCGCGGACGACGTCCAGTTGCCCGGCGCCCGTGTGGCGACGGCCGACGCCGCACCAGGCGGGGCCGCCCCCACCGGCACCGGGGCCGCGCCCGCCGAAGTCACCCCGCCCACCCGTGGGTTCCTCGCCAAGGCCACGCTCGTCACCGCCGTCCTCTCCATCGCGGGCGCGCTGCTCGGCCTCGGCCGGGACCAGGCGCTCGCGCATCTCTTCGGGGCCGGGACCGAGACGGACGCCTTCCTGGTCGCGTGGACCGTGCCGGAGGTCGCGGCGACGCTGCTGATCGAGGACGGGATGGCCTTCGTGCTGGTCCCGGCGTTCAGCCTGGCCGTGGCACGCCGGGCCCGCGGAACCGGCGGCGACCCCGTCCGGGCGCTGGTCGCCTCCACCCTGCCCCGGATCACGCTGGTCCTCGTGGGGGTCTCCGCGCTGCTGATCGCCGGGGCGCCCTACCTGGTCGCGGGGCTCGCGCCGGGACTGCCCGACCCCGGGCTCGCGGTCGACTGCACGCGGCTGACGGCGACCTGCGTCCTGAGTTTCGGACTCGCCGGCTACTGCAGCGCGGCGCTGCGCGCGCACCGCCGCTTCCTGGCTCCGGCCGCCATCTACGTCGCCTACAACACCGGCATCATCACCGCGATGTTCGTCCTCGGCGGCCACTGGGGCGTGCGGTCGGCGGCCATCGGCGTCGCGCTGGGCGGCTGCCTGATGGTGGCGGCGCAGCTTCCCGCCCTCGTACGACAGCTCTTCGGCCGCCACCGGACCGAGACCACGACCTCGACCTCGACCTCGACCTCGACCTCGACCTCGACGGCGGCGACGGTCTCAACCGCGGCCGGTGCCGAAAGCCCCGTGGCCGGGCAGCCCGGGGAGCGATCGGGGACGCACCCGCAGACGCACCCGGTGGCACACCCTGTGACGCACTCGGTGAATCTCGCCCTCGTCACCCCCGTCCTGCTCTTCGCCCTCTGCCGTCAGTCCCAGGTCCTCATCGAGCGCTATCTCGCCTCGCACCTCCCCTCCGGAGCCATCTCGCACCTGAACTACGCGCAGAAGGTGGCCCAGATCCCGATGACCCTCTCGCTGATGCTGTGCACGGTCACCTTCCCGGTGCTGGCGCAGGCGCTCGCCGAGGGCGACACCGAGCGGGCCCGCCACCGGGTCGAGCACGACGTCTCGGTCGCCGCGTGCATAGTCCTGCTGGGCGCGGCGGCGGTCTTCGCGTGCGCGCCGCAGATCATCGAACTCCTCTTCCAGCGCGGCGCGTTCACCGCGCGGGACACGGCGGCGACGGCGACCGTCATGCGGGTCTACTCGGTGGGGCTGCTCGGCCACACCCTCGTGGGCGCGCTCGTACGGACGTACTTCTCGGCCGGCCGCCCCACCTGGTACCCGCTCGCTGCGATGGCCGCGGGCATCGTGGCCACCTCGTGGATCGGCGCCGCGACCGTCGGCGCCTGGGGGGTGTCCGGGATCGCCGCCGCGAACGCGGTGGGGATCACCCTCACCGCGGCGCTGCTGCTGTCCGGCATGAACGAGCGGCGCAGCGTGCCGATCCGTACCCGCCGGGTCGTCCACGAACTCAGCAAGCCGCTGCGCGCGGCCGTGTGCGCGGCGGTCGCGGGGGCCCTGGTCGCCAGTCGCTTCGACTCGTCCGCGCCCGCCCTGTTCGCCGGGGGTCTGACCGTCACCCTCGTCTACGTCCTGCTGCTCCGGTTGCTCGGCGTCCAGGCCGTCGCACCCGCCTTCCGAACCGCCCTCCGCTCCGTCACCCGAAGGCTCCCCCATGCCCGTTGCCGCTGACCCGACCGACCCGACCGACTCCACCGACCCGGCCCCGCGTACAGATACGCCCCCGGTCGTCCCCCGCGTCGCGCCCCTGTGGGTGGCGATGTACCACTCGGTGGGCGACTGCTCCGACGACCCGTACCGCATCACGGTCTCGCCCGACCGCCTCGACCGGCAGCTGGGCTGGCTGCACCGCCGGGGCCTGCACGGGGTGGGCATGGCGGACCTCCTCGCGGCCCACGCCCGGGGCGAGGGAAAGGGCCTGGTCGGCCTCACCTTCGACGACGGCTACGCGGACTTCGCCGACCACGCCCTGCCCGTACTCCAACGCTGGGGCTTCGGCGCCACCGTGTTCGTCCTGCCGGGCAGGCTCGGCGGCACGAACGAGTGGGACCCGCTCGGCCCCCGCAAACCCCTCCTGAGCGCCGACGGCATCCGCCGGCTCGCGGACACCGAGGGCCTGGAGATCGCCTCGCACGGCCTCACCCATGTCGACCTCACCCTGGCGGACGACGCGCTGCTGGGCGCCGAGGTCGGTGGCAGCCGGGCTCTGCTCTCCGAGCTGACGGGCCGTGAGGTGGCGGGCCTGTGCTACCCGTACGGGACCGTCGACCAGCGGGTCGCCGACGCCGTGCGGGCCGCCGGGTACGGCTACGCGTGCGCGATCGACCCCGGTCCGCTCACCGGTGTCTTCGCCCTGCCCCGGGTGCACATCGGGGAGAACGACACCTTCTGGCGGCTGCGGCTGAAGTACGGGCTCAACCGGCTGCGCAGGCGCCCGGTGCCCCTGGCGGCGGCCGACGCGGTGACGGAGGAGGCCCGGTGAGGGCCCTGCACGTCATCACCGGGCTCGGCGTCGGCGGGGCCGAGCAGCAACTGCGGCTGCTGGTGCGGAACCTGCCCGTCGACTGCGACGTGGTGACCCTCACCAACCCGGGCGCGGTCGCGGAGGGCCTCGTCGCGGACGGCGTGCGCGTCACCCACCTCGGCATACAGGGCAACCGTGACCTCGCGGCGCTCCCGCGCCTGGCCCGGCTGATCCGCCGCGGCCGCTACGACGTCGTCCACACCCACCTCTACCGGGCCTGTGTGTACGGCAGGGCCGCCGCGCGGCTCGCCGGGGTGAGGGCCGTCGTGGCCACCGAACACTCGCTCGGCGACTCGCAGATGGAGGGCCGCAGGCTCACCCCCGGCGTTCGCGCGCTGTACCTGGCCAGCGAACGGCTCGGCCGCTCCACCGTCGCGGTCTCGCCCACGGTCGCCGAACGGCTGCGCCGCTGGGGCGTGCCGGGACCGCGCATCGAGGTCGTACCGAACGGCATCGACGTGGACCGCTTCCGCTTCGACGCGGCCCGCCGCGAGAGCACCCGGCGGCGGCTGGGGCTGCCGCAGGGGGCGTACGTCGTCGGGGGTGTCGGGCGGCTGACGGCCGGCAAGCGGTTCGAGGTGCTGGTGCGGGCACTGGCCGAACTCCCCGACGACGTCTGGCTGCTGCTGGTCGGCGGGGGCCCGGAGGAGAGCGTGCTGCGGCGGGCGGCGCAGCGCACGGGGGTCGCCGACCGGGTGCTGTTCACGGGCGAGCGCCCGAACGGACCAGCACCGCAGACGGCCGCACCGCACGGACCCGCACCGCTGGGACCGGCACAGCGCGGCGTCGCGGACGGTCTCGATCTGCCGGCCCTCACCGACGCCATGGACCTCCTCGCCTCGCCGTCCGCCGAGGAGGCCTTCGGGCTCGCCGTCGTGGAGGCCCTGGCGGCCGGCCTGCCCGTGCTCTACGTCTCCTGCCCGGCCGTCGACGACCTGCCCCGGGACGCGGCCCCGTTCGCCCGCCGGGTGCAGGGCGGCGCGGACTCCTTCGTACGGGCCGTGCGGCAGGCCCGTGCGCAGGGCCCCGGGCCGCGCTCCGCGCCACAGGCCGCCCATCACTACAGCATCGCCCGCAGTGCCGACCGGCTCATGGACATCTACACGGCCGCAACTCTGGGAGTGAGTTCCACATGACCGACAACCCCATCCGTATCACCGGGCGGCCGGGAACGGCCCTCGCGCGGGCCAGGGCGCTGCCGCCGTGGTCCCTGCTCGCCGCGGGCGCCCTCCTCGGCGGGGTGCTCGGCGGCGCGTACGGCAGCCTGAAGACTCCGCAGTACACCGCCACGAGTTACGTCATCGCCGTCCCCACCGAGCAGTCGGACCCGGCGGCGGCGCTCGGCTTCGCGCAGGCGTACGGGCGGGTCGCCACCCAGCTCGCGGTGCTCGGGGACGCCCAGGTGTGGGCGGGCGTACCGGTGTCGACCCTGCGCGAGAGCGTGCGGACGGCGACCTCGCCGGACGCGCCGATGGTCGCCGTGACCGCCACCTCCACGCAGCCGGACCTCGCCGCGGACATCGCCAACGCCGTGTCCCGCTCGCTGACCCGGCACGCGAACGACGCCGAGAACAGCACGCATGTGGAGCTGCTGCAGTTCTCGCGGGCGATCCGGCCCACCGAGGCGTCCTCGGCGTCCGCGTCGGTGACCGCTCTCGTCGGCGCGAGCGCCGGCGGACTGCTCGGCGGACTCGCGCTGCTGGTCCGCCCGCGCCGCGCCCCGGGGGCCGCGCCCACGGCCTCGGTGCCGGGCCCCGCCACCGCCGCCGACGTCCACGGACAGCTGTGAGAGCCGCCGCGCTGCGGACCCAGCCGCGCACCGAACTGCGTACGGAACTGTGCACGGACGAGCGGGAGTTCGGCCGGCTGGCCGAGGAGTGGGGAAGGCTGTACCGGAACTGCGGCACGGCCACCCCGTTCCAGAGCCACGCGTGGCTGCACTCGTGGTGGCTCTCGTACGGCACGCCCGGCTGGCTCCGGCTCGTGCTCGTGCGCGACGGCGCCGACCTGGTGGCCGCCGCGCCGCTGATGCTCGTACGGCAGCCGTGGCCGGCCCTCGTACCGCTGGGCGGGTCGATCTCCGACTTCGGGGACGTGCTGATCGAGGACGGCGAGCGCGCCGACCGTGCGGCCTCCGCCCTGGCCGACGGGCTGGCCGCGGCCGCGCGCACCGCGCTGATCGACTTCCGTGAGGTACGGCCCGGCGGCGCGGTGGAGCGGGTGTACGCGAGCTGGCGCGGGCCCCGGCGGCAGGTGCCCGACTCGCTGTGCCTGGAGCTGCCCGCCCTGCCGATGGACGACCTGATCGGACGGCTGGCGACGGCCAAGGCCCAGCAGCGGGTCCGCGCCAAGCTGCGCAAGCTGTCCGCGCTGGGGGTCGAACGGCGGGCCGTACGCCCCGACGAGGTCGACACGGCCCTGCGCAGACTGCTGGAGCTGCACCGGCTGCAGTGGCAGGGCCGGAAGGTGACCACCGAGCATCTGCAGGATCGCTTCGCCGAACATCTGATCCGTTCGGTGGGGCCGATGGTCCGCGCCGGGGACGCGGTGGTGACCGAGTTCCGGGTGGACGGCACCGTGGTGGCGGTCGACCTGACGCTCCTGTCGGAGCGGCTGGCGGGCGGCTACCTGTACGGCGCGCATCCCGAGCTGCGGGAGCGCAAGGCGGACGTGGCGACGATGCTGCTGAACTCCTGCGCCCAGCACACCGGCACGGACACGGGCACCGGCACGAGCGGTGGAGCGGGCGGGCGCCGGGTGCTCAGCCTGCTGCGCGGCAACGAGCCCTACAAGCACCACTGGCGCCCGCAGCCCGTGGTCAACCAGCGTTTCCTGCTGGCCCGGCGGCGGACGGCGCCGCTGATGTCCGCCGCCGTCTGTGACGTGGCCGCCCGCAGCCGGGGCAAGAAGCTGCTCGACCGGTTCCTCGGCTGGAAGGCACGCGGTGGCGGCAGGCCGTGACCGACCCGCCGCCACCTCCGTCTCCGTCGCCGTTCCCGTCTCCGGGTCAGCGGTTGCGCGACCACCAGTCGAAGCGCAGACAGAGCTTCCCGCCGAGCCAGTACTCCACCCAGTCGCCCAGGGCCACCGGCGAACAGTTCGGCGGCTGCACCGGTGTCGGGTCGGTGGGCTTCGGCGGATCGGTCGGCTTCGGGGTCGGGTCCGTCGGCTTCGGAGTCGGATCGGTGGGCTTCGGGGTCGGATCCTTGCGGCCGAAGAGCACGGACCGGTAGATCTCCGAGGCCTCGGGGTTGTCGTCGCACTGCCACACACCGTGCGGGCAGTAGTCGGTGAGCGTGTTGTACAGCGGCTTGTGCTCGTCCAGCCAGGCGAGCATGCGCTTCATGTAGGTCGCGTTGTCGCCGTTTCGGAAGAGCCCCCATTCAGGATAGGAAATCGGCTTTCCGTGCGCTTTCGCGAAGTCGACGTGCGCCTGAAGCCCGTAGGGCTCCGAAACCGCCTCGTCGAATGACTGTCCGTGCGGCTGGTCGTACGAATCCATGCCGATGATGTCGACCGTCTCGTCGCCCGGATAGCACTGGGTCCAGGGAATGGCGTCCCGGCCGCGGTTCGGAGTGAAGTCGAAGCGGAATTTCTGCCCCGGCACCGCTCTCATGGCGGTGACGATCCTGTCCCAGTACTTCTTCCAGGCCTCCGGGTCCGGCCCGCAGCGATGGGTGTACGTGATGCCGTTCATCTCCCAGCCGAGCACGATGACGGTGTCGGGCACCTCCAGCTCGACGAGCCGCTCGGCCAGCTTGCGGAAGTGGTGGTCGTACTCCCCGGCCGCGCCGCGCCGCAGCAGAGCCCGGACCTCCCGGTCGGAGACGCCCTCCTCGTTGCGCTCCAGCATGGGCACGTTGAGGACGAAGAGCCGGTCGGCCTCCGCCCGCCGCCAGTGGGCCCAGGCGTCGAGGAAGCCGGGCAGGCCCTCGATGTTGCTCCAGCGGTCGCCCGGCAGATACGTGTGCGCCACGCGCAGCTCGGCCCCGCCCAGCCAGCGGCTCAGCTCGGCGATCCGGGCCACCCCGCGGGGCCCGTAGTCCAGGTAGGCGCCGTAGGCCGGGCTCTCGGGGTCCTTCGGCGGCGCGGGCCGCGGGGTCGCCCCTGCGGGGGCGGCCGGCGCGGGGACGGCCGGCGCGGCGACCG
>NZ_BMVY01000041.1 GCF_014650955.1 Streptomyces tauricus | reverse complement strand
CGACCGCACCAGGAGCGACCGAACCGGCGGCGCCCGGGCCGGGGGTGGCCGGTGAGCCGCCTCGGCGCGGGCTCGGCATCTTTCCGGAACCCGCCGGGCCCAGGAAGAGGGCGCCGCCCGCGCCCGGGTCGGCGGAGGTCGCCGAGCCCCGGCGGGGACGCAGGAGCACACCCATGCGGGACGCGCTCATCACGCGGGCACGAGGGAGAGGAAGTGCCGCAGATAGCGCGGGTTGACCCGGCGCATCGACAGCAGCACGTACAGGTCGGCGACGCCGAAGTCCGGGTCGTGGGCCGGCTCCGCGCAGACCCAGGCGCCCAGGCGCAGATAGCCGCGCAGGAGCGGGGGGAGTTCGGCGCGGCCGGCGCCCCGGGCGACGCCCTCGGAGTTCCAGGGCAGCAGCGGCCGTACGCGGTACTCCTCGGGCGCGAGGTGCTTGTCCCGCACCCGGTCCCAGGTGCCCGCGGCGAGAGCGCCGCCGTCGGCGAGCGGGATGGAGCAGCAGCCCGCCAGCCACTCGTGGCCGCCGTCGACCATGTAGCGGGCGATACCGGCCCAGATCAGGCCGATCACGGCGCCGTCGCGGTGGTCGGGGTGGACGCAGGAGCGGCCGACCTCGACGAGGCCGGAGCGGATCGCGGCGAGGGGGCCGAGGTCGAACTCGCTCTCCGAGTAGAGCCGTCCGGCGACCGCCGCACGCTCGGGCGGCAGCAGCCGGTACGTTCCGACGACCTGGCCGGTCGTGGTGTCGCGCACGAGCAGGTGGTCGCAGTACGCGTCGAAGGCGTCGACGTCCAGACCCGGCTGGGACGTGGCCAGCAGGGCGCCCATCTCCCCGGCGAAGACGTCGTGGCGCAGTCGCTGTGCGTCCCGGACGTCGGACTCGTCGCGGGCGAGGGTGACGGTGTAACGGGTGGGTGCGGTCGACAGTGGGGGGCTGTCGAGGGTGGAAACGCCGGTCATGGCTCTCTCCTGGTCACAGGCCGGATGCGGCGGAGCGGCGCGGCGGACCGTGGTGTATCGGTCCGTGCGCTCCTGTTCTTCCGACGCCGGCTGACCGCCGAGTAACCCACACGGAGAGCCCGAGTGTGAGCTTGCTGAACCCCAGGGGCCAAGCCCCATTGAAGGGGCACGGGGAACGGCGCAATCCTTTCGCTTTTCGCCTTCAGGGGCGCGAGGAACGGCGCAGTCTTGCCGCTTCTAGGGGCGCGGGGAACGGCGCAGTCTTGTCGCCTTCAGGGGCGCGGGGAACGGCGCAGTCTTTGGTCTGTCAGGGGCGCGGGGAACGGCGCAATCCTGTCGCCTTCAGGGGCGCGGGGAACGGCGCAACCACCCCCACCCACCCGCACCAGACAACGCACCCCGGCGGAGCCTCACCGCTTCGCGGACTTCCGGCTCGCCCGCAGCCACTCCTTGTTCATCCCGGTGATGGAGAACAACGGAATCCCCTTGGGACAGGCAGTCGCACACTCACCCGCGAGCGTGCACCCCCCGAACCCCTCCTCATCCATCTGCGCGACCATGTCCAGCACCCGCGTCTCCCGCTCGGGAGCCCCCTGCGGCAGCACGTTCAGATGGTTCACCTTCGCCGAGGTGAACAGCATCGCGGCCCCGTTGGGACAGGCCGCCACACACGCCCCGCACCCGATGCACTCGGCGTGCTCGAACGCGAAGTCCGCGTCCGGCTTCGGCACGGGCGTGGCGTGCGCCTCCGGCGCGGCCCCGGTCGGCACGCTGACGTACCCCCCGGCCTGGATGATCCGGTCGAACGCGGACCGGTCGACGACGAGGTCCTTCACCACCGGGAAGGCGGAAGCCCGCCACGGCTCGATGTCGATCGTGTCCCCGTCGCGGAAGGACCGCATGTGCAGCTGACAGGTGGTCGTACGCTCCGGCCCGTGCGCGTCACCGTTGATGACCAGCGAACACGCCCCGCAGATGCCCTCGCGGCAGTCGTGGTCGAAGGCGACCGGATCGTCCCCGGCGAGGATGAGTTCCTCGTTGAGGGTGTCGAGCATCTCCAGGAAGGACATGTCGGCCGAGATGCCGTCCACTTCGTACGTGGACATCGCTCCGTCGGCGTCGGCGTTCTGTTGCCGCCAGACGCGCAGGGTGAGCTTCATGCGTAGCTCCGCTGGGTGGGGTGGACGTACTCGAAGACGAGGTCTTCCTTGTGCAGGACGGGCGCGTCACCGGTCTCGGTGAACTCCCAGGCGGCCGCGTAGGAGAACTCCTCGTCGCGGCGGGCCGCCTCGCCGTCCGGGGTCTGGGACTCCTCACGGAAGTGACCGCCGCAGGACTCCTCGCGGTGCAGCGCGTCCAGGCACATCAGCTCGGCGAGTTCCAGGTAGTCGACGATCCGGTTGGCCTTCTCCAGCGACTGGTTGAACTCCTCGCCCGTACCGGGCACCTTGATGCGCCGCCAGAACTCCTCCCGGATCTGCGGGATGCGCTCCAGGGCCTTGCGCAGCCCCGTCTCCGTACGCGCCATGCCGCAGAACTCCCACATCAGCTCGCCGAGTTCACGGTGGAAGGAGTCGGGGGTGCGGTCGCCGTCGACGGCCAGCAGCAGCCGCAGCCGGTCCTCGGTGTCGGCCAACACCTCTTGGACGACCGGGTGTTCATCCGTCACCGCCTCGTGGTGCGGGTTGCGGGCGAGGTAGTCGTTGATGGTCGACGGCAGTACGAAGTACCCGTCGGCGAGTCCCTGCATCAGAGCGGAGGCGCCGAGCCGGTTCGCCCCGTGGTCGGAGAAGTTGGCCTCGCCGATGGCGAACAGTCCGGGCACGGTGGTCTGCAGGTCGTAGTCGACCCACAGGCCGCCCATCGTGTAGTGCACGGCCGGATAGATCCGCATCGGCACCGTGTACGGGTCCTCGGCGGTGATCCGCGCGTACATGTCGAAGAGGTTCCCGTACTTGGCCTCCACCGCCTTGCGCCCCATCCGGGCGATGGCGTCGGCGAAGTCCAGGTAGACGCCCTGCCCGCCGGGCCCGACCCCGCGTCCCTCGTCGCAGACGTTCTTCGCGGCCCGGGAGGCGATGTCACGCGGTACGAGATTGCCGAACGCCGGGTAGATGCGCTCCAGGTAGTAGTCGCGCTCGTCCTCCGGGATCCGGTCCGCCGGACGGTCGTCGCCCTTGGCCTTGGGCACCCAGATCCGCCCGTCGTTGCGCAACGACTCACTCATCAGGGTCAGCTTCGACTGATGCTCACCGGTGCGCGGGATGCAGGTGGGGTGGATCTGCGTGAAGCACGGGTTGGCGAAGTACGCGCCGCGCCGGTGGGCCCGCCAGATCGCGGTGGCGTTGGAGTTCATTGCGTTGGTCGACAGGTAGAAGACGTTGCCGTACCCGCCGCTCGCCAGCACGACGGCGTCCGCGTAGTACGTGTCGATCTTCCCGGTGATCAGATCCCGGGCCACGATCCCCCGCGCCCGCCCGTCGATCACGATGAGGTCGAGCATCTCGGTCCGGGCGTGCATCTCCACCGCGCCGGCCGCGATCTGCCATGACAGCGCCTGATACGCGCCCAAGAGCAACTGCTGCCCCGTCTGCCCACGGGCGTAGAACGTCCGCGACACCTGCAC
This sequence comes from Streptomyces tauricus, assembly GCF_014650955.1. Classification (GTDB taxonomy): domain Bacteria; phylum Actinomycetota; class Actinomycetes; order Streptomycetales; family Streptomycetaceae; genus Streptomyces; species Streptomyces tauricus. The sequence goes on along the minus strand of NZ_BMVY01000041.1, from coordinate 66,127 downwards.
CCCGCCGAACGACCGGGTGTCGAGCAGACCGCCGTACTCGCGGGCGAACGGTACGCCCTGCGCGACGCACTGGTCGATGATCTCCACCGAGATCTGCGCGAGGCGGTGCACGTTCGACTCCCGGGCCCGGAAGTCGCCGCCCTTGACGGTGTCGTAGAAGAGCCGGTGCACCGAGTCGCCGTCGTTGCGGTAGTTCTTCGCCGCGTTGATCCCGCCCTGCGCGGCGATGGAGTGGGCCCGGCGCGGCGAGTCCTGATAGCAGAACTGCACGACGTGGTAGCCCTGTTCGGCGAGCGTGGCCCCCGCCGCGCCGCCTGCCAGCCCGGTACCGACGACGATCACGGTGTGCTTGCGGCGATTGGCGGGGTTGACCAGCTTGGCCTCGAAGCGGCGGGTGTCCCAGCGCTCGTTCACTGGCCCTTTCGGGGCCTTGGTGTCGACGACCGGCTCCCCGGTCGTGTACTCGGCGAAGGTGCCGTGTCCGGCGAATTCAGCGCTCATGTCAGCTCACCACTCCGGTCATCACGCCCACGGGTACGGCGATGAAGCCCGCCGTGAGCACCACGGCGAGCACGTTGGCGATGGTCTTGAGGGCCCGGTCGCGGGTACGGCTGCCGACGCCGAGGGTCTGGGCCGCGCTCCAGAAGCCGTGCCGCACGTGCAGGCCGAGCGCGAGCATGGCGACGATGTAGATGACGTTGCCGTACCAGGTGGAGAAGGTGTCGATCACGTTCTGGTACGGGTGACCGGACTGGAAGCCGTTGGCGTGCACGGTGCCGGTCGTCAGGTCCAGGATGTGCCAGACGATGAACAGGCCGAGGATGATGCCGCCCCAGCGCATGGTGCGGGTGGCGTAACTGGCCCGGGGCTTCTTGTGCACGTACTTGGTGGGGCGCGCCCCGATGTCACGGCGGCTGAGCTGACACGCGGAGACGGCGTGCGCGACGACGGCGACGACCAGGACCACGCGGACGATCCACAGCGCCCACTCGTAGTGCAGGAAGGGCTCGCCGAGGGTGCGCAGCCAGTGCGCGTAGTGGTTGAAGTCGTCCGACCCGAAGAAGATCTTCAGGTTGCCCATCATGTGGACGACCAGGTACCCCAGCATGATCAGGCCGCTGACGGCCATCACGGTCTTCTTGCCGACGGACGAGTCCCACATGGTGCGCGTCATGGACGGTTTTCGTTCCGTCCGCGTTGCCAGAGCCATGTGAGGGACGGTACGGCCGGGCAGGGCGATCGGTCCAAGACATGGTCCGGCTCGTTTCCATAGCCTGCGCCTATCGTGAGCGTACGATGGGGCGATGCAGTTCCAGCAGCTCCAGTACTTCGTGGCGGTCGCCGAGACCCGGCACTTCACCCGGGCCGCCGAGGTGGTCCATGTGGCCCAGCCGTCGCTCTCCCAGCAGATCAAGGCGCTGGAGCGGGAGTTGGGGGCCGACCTCTTCCTGCGGGCGCGGGGCAACATCACGCTCACGGACGCTGGGGAGGCGCTGCTGCCGCTGGCCCGGCGCATCCTGGCGGACGCGGACACGGCGCGGCAGGAAGTGCAGGAGCTGGCTCAGCTGCGCAGCGGGCGGGTGCGGCTCGGCGCGACGCCGAGTCTGTGCACGGGGCTCCTGCCGGATGTGCTGCGCGCCTTCCACGACCGCTATCCGGGGATCAGGCTGCTGATCGAGGAGGGGGGCTCCCACGACCTCGTACGGGAGCTGGCGCGCGGGGCGCTCGACCTCGCGCTGGTCGTCCTTCCGCTGCCCACGCCGTCGCCCGCGCTGACCACGGTGGAGGTGCTGCGGGAGGACCTGGTGGTGGTGTCCTCGCCGGAGGCGCCGGCGCCGGGGGGCGGCCGGCGGACCGTCGACATCCCGGACCTGGAGGGGGAACGGCTGGTGATGTTCCGGCACGGGTACGACCTGCGGGAGCTGACCGTCGCGGCGTGTCGCTCCGCGGGGTTCGAGCCGGATTTCGCGGTGGAGGGCGGGGAGATGGACGCGGTGCTGGGGTTCGTGCGGGCGGGGTTGGGGGTGGCCGTGGTGCCACGGATGGTGGCTGCTCGGTCGGGGCGGGGGTTGCGGGTGACGCCGCTGGCCCGGCCCGGTCTTGCCCGGACCATCGCGCTGGCGCACCGCAGTGACGTGGCGCCACCGCGGGCCGCACGCGAACTGCAGCGAATGCTCTTGGAACGCTGAGCCGTTCCCGCGCCCCTAAAAGACTGCGCAGTTCCCCGCGCCCCTGAAAAGCGGGGGCCGCGCCCCCCCCGCTGATGAAAGACAGGGGCGCAGCCCCGTCTTTCAGGGGCGCGGGGAACTGCGCGCTCAGCTACGGCGTACCCGCGCCCTGGGGACCACGCTCACCCCCACAGGGCCGCGGGGAACGGCGCGGCGACCCACGTCAGCCCGTCGCGTCCACCAACGCCAAATCGTGCAGCCGGTCCGGAGGACCCGGGCGGGCGTAGTACCAGCCCTGCGCCGTGTCGCAGCCCAGCAGCCGCAGCTGCTCGGCCTGCGCCCCCGTCTCCACCCCCTCCACCGTGACCGCGAGGTCCAGGCTGTGGGCCAGGGACACGATCCCCTCGACGATCTTCAGGTCGACAGGATCGGCGGGGAACTGCTGCATCCCCTGCGTGAACGACCGGTCGAGCTTCAGGATGCTCACCGGCAGCCGCCGCAGATTGGCGAGGTTCGAGTACCCCGTACCGAAGTCGTCGAGCGCGATGTCGACCCCCATCTCGGCGAGCCGGCGCAACGGCTTCAGGAGGTCGTCGTCGGCGCCGATCAGCGCCGACTCGGTGACCTCCAGGCAGAGCGAGTTCGGTTCGAGCCCGACCCGCTCCAGGATGTCCACCGTGTCGGAGACGAGCCCGGGATGGGTCAGCTGGCACGGCGACAGGTTCACGTTGATCCGTAGCGGACCCGCGTCGGAGTGACGTTCCTGCCACACCATGGCCTGCCGGACCGACTGCTCCAGGACCCACCGCCCCAGCGGCACGATCAGCCCGGTGTGTTCGGCGAGCGGGATGAACCGGTCGGGCCCGAGCACCCCGTGCTGCGGATGCAGCCAGCGGACGAGGGCCTCCGCGCCGTGCACACTGCCGTCGCCGAGATGCACGAGCGGCTGGTACTCGATGAAGAACTCGCCCCGGTCCAGCGCCGCCGGCAGCGCCGTGGTGAGCCCGTGCCGGGTGATCGCGCGGGCGTCGGCCTCGGCGTCGGCCAGCTCGTAACGGTTGCCGCCCGCCGACTTGGCCCGGTACATCGTGATGTCGGCGCTGCGCAGCACCTCAGCCGGGCCGCGCTCGCCCGCGGGCCCCTCGACGATGCCGATGCTGCCCCGCACCGTGAGTTCACGGCCGTCGATGCGCACCGGGGTGATCAGCGCGTTCATGATGCGGTCGGCGAGCGCGTCGACCTCGCTCTCGGTGTCGGGCCCGGTGGTCAGCGCCACGAACTCGTCGCCGCCGAGCCGGGCCACCATCTCGCCGGGCGCGGTCGCGCAGGACTGCAGACGGTCGGCGACCTCGACGAGCAGCCGGTCGCCCGCCGCGTGCCCGAGGCTGTCGTTGATGGTCTTGAACCCGTCGAGGTCGAGGTAGCAGAGACCGAACCGCTGCCCGTCGCCCGCCGCGAGCGCCTTGTCGAGCCGCTCGAAGAACAGCGTGCGGTTGGGCAGCCCGGTGAGCGCGTCGTGCGTGGCCTCGTACCGGAGCCGGAGGTTGAGCAGCCTGCGCTCGGTGGTGTCCTCCATGAGGGCGAGCTGGAACTGCGGCTCGCCGTCCGCGTCACGCAGCAGCGAGACCGTGAGGTTGGTCCACAGAACCGTTCCGTCGGGCCGGTAGAAGGCCTTCTCGACGTGGTAGTGCTCGCGGTCGCCGCGCACCAGCTCCTCGTAGAGCCGCCAGACCTGCGGGGCGTCCTCGGGGTGGGTCCACTCGGTGACGTTGCGCCCGCGCATCAGCTGCTCGGTGCCGCCGAACATCCGCAGCAGGGCGTTGTTCACCTGGAGGATGTTGCCGTCGAGGTCCGCGACGCCGATGCCTATGGCCGCGCCCTCGAAGACCGCGCGGAAGCGTGCCTCGGTCGCGTGCAGCGCGTCCGCGACGATGCCCTGGGCCTGGAGGGCGGCGCGCGCGATGGCCTCCTGCTCGGCGAGCGTCCGCTCCCGCAGCGCCTTCGCGAACCCGGCGGCCATGGCGTGCTGCAGCCGCGCGGAGCGGGCGCGCAGGGCGTCCTGGGCTCCGTCCCCGCCGCAGTAGAGCACCAGGTAGGCGTCGACGCAGTCGAGACTGGCGCTGAGGGCTTCGGGCTCCGTGCAGTGCGCCCCGATGAGCGCGGCGCCGACGGCCTGTCCCTCGGCCGCCTCGAACGTCCTGGCCCGCAGCGCCTCGCTGAGCCGCCGGGCGAGGGGCACGAGGCGCTCCTCGAACTCCGGCCGGGTCAGCGACGTGGCGGTCACCGGGAAGACGGCCCGGCTCCAGATCGTCGCGAACCTGCGCAGTCTGCCTTCCGGCCCGTCCGGTTCCGCGGTCACGCCGTGCGCCCCACGCCCGCGAAACCCGAGTAGGAATAAGGATCCTCGTCCTCGGACGCCGGGTCGGGCCGCCAGTTCGGCATCGGCACCAGTCCGGGTTCCACCATGTCGTACCCCTCGAAGAACCGCGCGATGTCCTCGCGCGAGCGCATGATCAGCGGGTTTCGGATGTCCTTGTAGACGTCGACGGCGCCCCCGGCCCGCTCCGGGGGGAGTGGGATCCCCTCGTACGAGGCGTGGGTGACGACGAGCAGACTGCCGGGCGCCAGGGAGTCCCTCAGCTCGGCCACGGCATCGTACGGGTCGTCCTCGTCCTCCACGAAGTGCAGTATGGCAACGAGGAGGAGGGCGACTGGCTGATTCAGGTCTATCAGGCGCCGCAGACGCGGACTCGCCAGGATCTCCCGGGGCTTGCGGAGGTCGGCGGTGACGACGTCCGCGTTCTCGTTGCCGGCCAGGACGGCCTCGCTGTGCGCGACGGCCACCGGGTCGTGGTCCACGTAGACGACGCGGGCGCCGGGACGGGCGCTCTGGGCCACGTCATGGACGTTGCCGAAGGTGGGGATGCCCGAGCCGATGTCCAGGAACTGGTCGATGCCCTCGGCGGCCGCGAAGCGCACCGCGCGGCGCAGGAACGCCCGGTTCGCCTGCATGATCTTGGGGAGTCCCGGCATGAACTCCATGGCCCTGCGCGCGGCTTCCCTGTCGACCTCGAAGTTGTGCGATCCGCCCAGGTAGTAGTCGTAGATGCGGCTCACACTGGGTACCGAGATGTCGATGCCGCGTGGGGCCCAGGCGGGACGCTCCATCTATGTCTCCAAGGCGTAGACGATCCGGTGTTCGAGCTGAGGCTACTGATCGCCCGCCAATGGAGCGAGTGGAAACGGAAATTGACCGTCCGTTCAAGGCCACTGCCTGGGGCACGTGCCGGATGGAAGGCCGAGCGAAATCGCCCCGAAGCATTCCAAAGAGATCCGCCGGAAACCGCGCGGCGTCACGAGCGGGGTCACGAGGAGCCGCTACGTGCGCGTTCGGATGTGAAAAAGCCGCTCCGCCCCCTCCACGTGTGCGGAGGGGGCGAAACGGTGATTGTGCCCACTTGGTGCGATTCCTGCAGTCGCGATTCCTGCGGTCTCGATTCCCGCCGGTGCGATTCCGCGGGACGCGATACGGCTACTTCGGCTTGCCGAGCGGCTTGCCCTCGGGGGAGATGGCGTACCAGGTGCCGCCGACGCCCTGCCCGTTGGTGTCGCCGGGCTTCTTGTCACCCGCGAAGGTGTAGAGCGGCCAGCAGTCGATGCTCTGCTGCTTGAGGCCGTCCGGACGGTTGTTGACGACGTATCCGCGCTTGCCGTCGTTCTTGTTGTCGATGCCCTTGGTGTCGGCGGCGTCGACCGGCTCGACGACCGGCCACTTCTCCAGGCACGCGCCGATGCAGTTCGACTTCATCGGCCACGGGACGTCCTTCTCGAACCGGTAGACCGTCATGCCGTTCTTGTCGACGACGACCTCGCCGAGCTCCGGGTCGTTACGGGTCGACAGGCCGGGCAGGTCGGCGGCTTCCGCCGTGCCGCCCCCGCCGCCCGCGGACGCCTTCTTGCCCGTGGGGGCCGAGGCGTACCAAGTGCCGCCCACGCCCTGGCCCTTGACGTCACCAGCCTTGGTGTCCTTCGCGAACCGGTACTGCGGCCAGCCGTCGATGGTCAGCTGCTTCGTACCGTCGGACCGGGTGACCTCGCCGAGCAGGGACTTGTCAATGCCCACCGGGGCCGCGGCACCCGAGGACGGAACCGGGGGCCACGCCGTGGCGCAGTCGCCGTCACAGGTCGACTTCGGCGGCTCGGCCGTGTCCTTGTCGAAGCGGTACAGCGTCATGCCCGCGCTGTCCGTGACCACCTCACCGAGCTTCTCGGTGTCCGACACGGCAAGCTGGCCGGCGCTCTGGGCGACAGCGCCCTGTCCGTCCGCGGCGGCGGCGCCCGTCTCGGTGGCCCCCGCGTCCGCCGAACCGTAGCCACCCGCCGCGGGCGCCGCGCCCACGTTCTGGCTGCCGGTCGAATCGGCCGCCTTTTCCTGACCGCACGCCGTCGTCAGCACCAGCACTGCCGCAGCTGACGCTACGAGTGAGGCGCTCCGCCAGGAGGTCTTCATTGGTAACTCCCGCTGTTTGCATAGGTGTTGCGGCACTCCTCAGCACCGCGTATGGCCCTAGGTACGGGCGGGGGTGCGGTGAGTGTTCAAAGTGAGCACACATTTCTTTCTGGTAACGCCCGGGAGGCCTGGTCGGGAAGGGGTCCGAGTGCCCGGCCGGGACCCGCCCGCCGAACGTCCGCGGAGCCGTTCGGCAACGGCTTGGGCCCTCTTGTCCCTCCTTCGGGGCAATTACCCCGTCACTCCCGCGTGCGCGGGCGTTAAGGGACCGATGATCGCGATCGTGCCTGGACCAAAAAGAATTAAGCGGCCGCTCCGACTCGCTCTCGGCATACGGCTGCTGGCGCTGCTCACGCTGACCTGGATCGCGGGCGGCGCGCCGGCCCCCGCGAAGGCCGACGCGTGCGCGTACGCCTCCTCGGGACCGGGCGGAGTCTCGGCGGTGTCGGTCGCGGGCACCTGCCCGACCCCGACTCCACCCCCGCCCCCGCCCCCGCCCTCGACCCCGTGTCCGCCGACCCCTCCGCCCAGTCCGCCGCCGAAGCCCCCTCCCCCACCGAAACCGCCGCCGAAGCCGGCCCCCACCCCGACGCCCGCTCCGAAACCCCCGCCGAAACCGTCTCCCCCGCCGCGACCCGCGCCGGCCGCTCCGGTCGTCGTACCGCCCGCTCCCGTGACCCCGCGGCCGACCCCCACCACGCCACGTCCGACGCCTCCCCCGCCCCGCCCGGCACCGCCCCCCAGCGCGCGGCCCGGCCCGTCGCCGACCCCGGTGAGCTATCCGCCGTACCGCGTCAGGGCGCACAAGGCCCAGCCCCGCGGCGGCCCGTCGCTGGTCTCGCTCACCCTGCTCATCACCGCGCCCGCCGTGCTCGCCGCCGCCGCTCTGCGCCCGCGCTGACCCCGCGCACGCACTGACCCCAGGAGGAATCCTTGTCGGAATGGCTTGTTCTCGCCCTCGCGATGGCCGCCGCGGCCGTCGTCGTCCTCGTCGTCACCTTCGTGCGGCACCGCACCGTCTCCGAGGACGACGATCCGTCCGACACCCCGGACGTCATCGAGTACATGACGATGATGATCGGCGTGGTGTACGCCATCGTGCTCGGCCTCGCCATCGCCGGAGTCTGGGAGGCGCGGGGCATCGCCGAGGACCACGTCCAGACGGAGGCGCAGGCGCTGCACGAGATCGACGAGCGGGTACGCGTCTATCCGCCCGACGTCCGCGACCGCGTCCGTGAGGACGTCGCGGCCTATGTCGATCACGTCGTCACCACCGAGTGGAAGACCATGGCCGACCACGGCCACGTCACCGGGCGGGGTACGGAACTGCTGAACCGGGTCCGCCAGGACGTCACCGACTACGAGCCGAAGACGGACTTCGAGGCCCAGGCCTACCAGCCGCTCCTCGACCAGGTGACCGCGGCGGACACCGCGCGCACCGCCCGCGCCGACTCGACGGCGCCGACCATGCCGGGTGTCGTGTGGTTCGGTCTGATCACCGGGGCCGTCGTGACCGTCGGGCTGATCTTCGCCCTGCAGATCCGCCGCACCGCGCGCGAAGTGATCCTGGCGGGCCTGTTCGCCGCCCTGATCGCCTTCCTGCTCTTCCTGATCTGGGACTTCGACGCGCCCTACAGCCGCGGGATCACGGCGACCGCCGACCCGTTCCTGACGCACTTCCCGGACGCCGGGAAATGACCTTCCCCGGCACCGGCGGCTGACGGCCCGCACCAGGCGCCCGTACCCGTGCCAGGGGGCGGGCGCCACGCCGTGCCCGTCCCCCGGGCGCGGGTACGGGTTACCCGGTTCGGCCCACACGATTGCCCCATTCGCGCTACTGCGATCGCGCCCGCGCCCGTACCTTCCTAGCGTTTCGGACATCGAGGTGCATGTACGGCGCAGCGGAAACGGTCCGCGGGCTGCTCCTCGGGACCCGGAGGACTCACCATGCGCGCGATACGCGTCGCCTCGGCCGCACTGCTGGGCATGACCGCACTGACCCTCGCCACGCCCGTCGCCGTCGCCGAGGGCGAGGGGGAACACGAGCCGGACCGCAACATCACCTCGTTCGGCTTCAACGTCTCGCCGTCGACGATCGCCGCGGGCGGCCGTGTCTCGCTGTCGGTCAACGGCTGCAAGAAGGAGACGAAGGTCAGCTCCGGTGTCTTCGACACGGTGACGATCCACAAGGGCCAGTCCAACGCCTCGGCCACCGTCGACTGGGACGCCAAACCGGGCGCGGTGTACGAGGTGACGTTCCAGTGCGGGCACGAATCCGGCCACACGGACCTCACCATCGCCGGTGGCCGCCCGGACGACCCGACGCATCCCTCCGCCCACCGGGGCGTCAAGGCGGGCGTCGGCGGCACCGCGGGCGGCTTCGACCTGGGCCAGATCGGCCTCGGGGCGGCGCTCATCGCCGGCTCGGTCGGCGCGGCGTACCACTGGTCGCGCAAGCGCGCCGGGGAACACGGCGGCTGACACGCCGGACGGCCCTTCGCCCCGGGAACCCTCACGGGTCCGGGGCGAAGGGCCGTTCACGTGCGTTCCGGTCTCCGAGGGGCGGAGCCCGTCCTGCGAGAGGGCTCAGATCCTGCTCTCGGCGCGGCGGCGCATCCAGAACACCCCGCCGCCGACGAGCGCGAGGCCGACCAGGGTGCCGCCGATCGCCATGTCGGTCGGCGTGGCCCCGTCCGAGCTGCTGCCGCCGAGACCACCGCGGACACCGCCGATGACGGTGAAGGCGGCGGACTTCGTCAGCGCGGGCTTGCCCTGGCAGTGGACCCTGATGTCGTACGCGCCGGGCGAGGCCGACCTGTTGATGGTCGCGGTCCCCTTGGACGTCTCGCTGTGGTTGTTGATCGGCGAGAGATCGGCCCGGGGGAACGCCCTGGACGTCATGCTGCCGCCGTGCGGGCACCCGTCGACGGTCACGGTGAGCTGTCCGCCCCGGGCGATGGCGCTGGGCATGGCGACGATGTTGCTAGAGGTGTCCCAGGCGACGGCCTGGGAGGCGGTGAGTCCGAGGGCGGCGATCGCTGTCGCAGAGACCGCCAGGGCACGAGTACGCATGTGTTCCTCCGCGGAAGGCGCCCCGGGGAACGTCCCCGGGTCGGTCGGCGAGAGAACGCCTCCCAGACAGACACTCAGTTGTCGTGCACAGGGCCGCATTTCGGGAATGGTCCGTCCTGGTGAGAGGACACGCCGACGAAAAGGAACACAATCGGATATTGCCGCAGGTCACGCACCGTCAGAAATTTCCTCGCGGTCGCGACTCGGATGGCGCACGGCGGCCCTGTCCACCACCCGTTCGCCTTTCTCCCGTCGCCCCGCACGCGGGCTGCGCTTAGCGTTCTCGTATGCGCGACGGACGTTGGCGACGGCCGCGTCGAGAGGGGTTTGCGAATGTCGGTTTCCGAGCTGGCCGAAGAGGAGGAGCGCCCCAGGAAGCGCGCTCCCTGGGGTGTCATAGCGCTTGTTCTGCTGACCGGCCTCGCCCTTATTCGCAATGGTTCGGGAGAATTCGACGTGGGGCCCCCGCAGCCCGCGACGGCCGCCGCCGCGGACAGTGCCTCCGCGGACGGGTCGCGGCCCGGCTCACCGGCGCCGCTGTCGTTCTCCGTGGCGGACCGCATCAGGATCCCGGCGATCCAGGTCGACGCCCCGGCCGTCCCGGTGGGCCTCGACATGGAGGGCTGGGTGGACGCGCCACCGCCGGAGGACCCGAATCTCGCGGGGTGGTTCTCGGGCGCGGTCTCCCCCGGTGAGAAGGGCACGGCCGTCGTCGTGGGCCATGTCGACAACCAGCAGGGGCCCGCGGTCTTCTACGGACTCGGCGCCCTGAAAAAGGGAAATCGCGTGGAGGTCGGACGGCGGGACGGAAAGACCGCCGTGTTCGAGATCTACGGCATCGAGGTGTTCGAGAAGAACAACTTCCCCGGAGACCGTGTCTACGGGAACACCGGTCAGCCCGAATTGCGTGTCATCACCTGCGGAGGCGGTTTCTCCAAGCAGAACGGCTACGACGGGAATGTCGTCGCGTTCGCCCGCCTGGTCGAGGTCCGCTGAGCAGTGCCCGGCCGGGTGGGCACGAGCCCGCCCGGCCGGAGCGCGCCTCGGGCCCTAGCTGATCTGCCGCCGGGGCACGGTGATGTGGTAGCCCGAGTCCAGCAGGCGCGGCAGGTAGTCGCGCAGCGCCCGCACGCTCTGTGAGCGGTTGCCGCCCGCGTCGTGCGCGAGGACCACGACACCCGGACCCGCCCCCTTGACGACCCGGCGCTCGATGTATCCGGCGCCCGGTGTCTTCCAGTCCAGGGTGTCGACGGTCCAGGCGAGGGGTTCCATGCCGAGGTCGGCACCGACCTCGAAGACGGCCCGGTTCCAGGCCCCGTACGGCGCGCGGAACCAGCCGGGCCGCTCGCCGTAGGCCTCCTCGATGACGTCGCAGGTGCGTTCCATCTGGGAGCGGATCGCGGACCTGCTCAGCTTGGTCATGAGCGGGTGGGACCAGGTGTGGTTGCCGACGACGTGCCCCTCGTCCGACATGCGGCGCAGCAGGTCCTTGTGGTCGGCGGCCATCTCGCCGCACACGAAGAACATGGCGCGCACGTCGTGGGCCTTGAGGGTCCGCAGGATGCCGGGGGTGTAGCGGGGGTCGGGACCGTCGTCGAAGCTCAGCACCATGCTGCGCTCCCGGTCCGAAAGCCGCAGGAACGGCTCGCGCCGTACGAGGGTGCGGGCGGGTGTGCCGCGGGCCGGGCCGTATCCGGCGATGGGCTGGAGGCGGTAGGCGGAGGGCCTGCGGACCGCTCCGTTCGCCTGGGCCCCGGCGGCGGGAGCGGCGGAGGACCGGACCGGAGGGCCCGGTTCGGCGCCGAGCAGCTGTACCGCGCCGGCCGCACCCGCCGCTCCCAGGGCGGCGGCACCGGCGAGCAATGCCCGGCGCCGCGAGAGGAACTGATCCTTATTCATGACTGATCACTCGCCCGGCGGTGGTGTGCCGCAGCACCTCGCCACCGGTGCGGTCGTATGAAAACACCCGTTGGGAGCATCTGGGTGTGTCCCCGCTGCGGCCGGCGGGGTCCCGGGCGGCGGCTCGACGCGCCGCTTCCGATAGCCTCGGGCCGTGACGGAACAGCACTCCCACCAGTTCGAACGTGGCACTGACGGGCCCAAGGTCATCATGGCCGGCGTCGACGGCTCCGAGTCCTCGCTGCGGGCGGCGTCCTACGCCGCCGGGCTGGCCAGGCGGCAGCGGGCGCTGCTCACGCTGGTGTACGTACAGCCGGTGATGGCGGCGGGTGCGGCGCTCGGGGTCCCGGTCGCCGACACGACCGACCAGATCGCCGAGGAGCTGGTCCGGGACATCCAGGAGGCGGCCGAGCAGGTCAAGGGCATATTCGATGTGCGCTGGGAGTTCCACACCTTCCGCGGCGACCCGTACAACGGGCTGGTCTCGGCGGCCGAGCAGCTGAAGGCGGACGCCGTCGTGGTGGGCGCGTCGGAGCAGGCGGGGCACCGGATCGTCGGTTCCGTCGCGATCCGGCTGGTGAAGGCGGGCCGCTGGCCGGTGACGGTGGTGCCGTAACCGCGGTGCGGTGACCGTGGTGCGGCGGCCCTGTGGACGGCGGTGCCGTGGCCCCGTGGACGGTGGCGCGGCAGGCCGGTGACGGTGGGCGGCGGGCCGAACCGGCGAGGACGGGACATATGCGGAGGCGGAGCCTTCCGTCCCGGATGACCGTTCGTCGTACCGTTCGCCGACGGGTTCGACCGTCTGCCGACGAGCCGTGTCCTGGCCCTGTCCCGGCGGGACGCCCTGCGCTGGCATACGGCCATGACGGCCGCCATCACCATGACCAGCAGGACGACCGCCGAGCACGAGCTGGCCGAATTGCAGCGGGAGCACGGGGCACCGCTCTTCGCCCTGATGCTGAGGCTCTCCGACGGGGACCGCCAGCGCGCCGAGGATCTGGTGCAGGAGACATTCGTACGCGCCTGGCAGCATCCCGAGGCCCTGCGCGCCGACGACTTCGATTCCGTACGGCCCTGGCTGCTGACCGTGGGGCGGCGCCTGGCCATCGACGCGCGGCGGGCCCGGCAGGCGCGGCCCGCCGAGGTCGGGGACGCCGTGCTGGAGAGCGCGCGCGTCTCGGCGGACCACGCCGAACGCTCCGTCGCGACCCTCGACGTACGGGAGGCTGTGAAGACTCTCACTCCGGAACACCGTGAAGTCCTGGTGCAGGTGTATTTCCGCGGGGCCAGCGTGGCGGAGGCCGCCGCCGCCCTGGGTATTCCGGCCGGTACCGTGAAGTCCCGCGCGTACTACGCGCTGCGCGCCCTGCGCCGGGTTCTTCCGGGATACGCGGCCGACCTGCGGTGAAACCGCGGGTTAGGTCAAGCCTCCGTAAAGCGCCTTGCTGAGGATCATGGTTGAGCAATCAGCTGTCCTCATCCGTGTTCCCCGACGGGGCCCGGGTTCGGGCGACGCGCACGCACCGGAGGAAGGCAGGAAGGGATGCTGCACAGAGGTCAAGAGAGCACGGACGGCACCGGCGGTGGAGAACTCACCGTCCCCATGGCGTGGTTGTACGCGGAGTACATCGCCGACGAACTGCTGCGGACCGGCGACCTGATGCCGCCCACGTCCTTCGAGTTCCGCGCCGGGCGCGACGCCCTGGCCCTCACCATCTTCCTGTCGGACACCGGCGGCGAGCTCTCCGGCATCCGGGTGGTGACGCAGCTGGAGACCTGGTTGTCGCTGACGGCGTACGACCAGCCGTGGCAGGACTGGGTGAGCGGACGCATGGCCAAGCTCGCGGCCGAGGCCGCCGACGCGGGTGGCCCCGCGCCGGATCTCGACCTGGCGGCGGCGGCCTGGCGCTGGCTGGAGGAGACCGAACTGCTCGCGCCCGACCTGGACGCGGTGCCGGGCGGTGGCCCCGTCATCGGCGAGGACGACGGCCCCAAGGTGTGGACCCCGGCCTGGCAGCTGGGGCTGCCGCTCGGGCATCTGGCGATCCATCTTTTCTGATTCTTCCGGCCGATCCCCCGACGGAGCCACCGGTCGGCTCCCCTGACCAGTTTTTTTCCGAACCTCGACCAATCCGCGGGCCCGACCGCTCCGAATCTCCAGGTTGCATTCCGATCGGGACTTGAGTGATTCGGCGGTCCCCTGCGTACCGGTGGGCAAGCAGCTACTCCCCGCACACCCCCACCCATCGGCACGGCATGAGGATTTGGTATGAGGTCGCTGGAACGCCACCGCGACGTCGGCGCATACGCGCTAGGCGTGCTGGACGAGGCGGACGCCTTCCGCTTCGAGGACCACCTCATGGAGTGTCCCCAGTGTGCGGTTCAGATACATGAACTGGCCGCGACGACACGGTCGTTGCGGGCGTACGCCGAGGCGACGCCACGCTCGGTGAACCCCATGACCCAGGCGGGTCCCGGCTTGTTGGACCGGCTCCTGGACGATGTCGTCACGGCCCGCAGGAGCGGGCGCAGGCGCTGGCTGTTCGCGGTCGCCGCCGCCGTGGTCTTCGCCGTCGGCGGACCCGCGGTCGCGGCCTTCACCGGCGACGAGGCCTCCGGCGCCAGGACGGTCGCCGCGACCGATCCGGGAACCGGCGTGTGGGCCGAGGTCACCACCCGCGACCGGGCCTACGGCAGCGAGGTGGACGCCGAGGTCAAGCACGCGTCCGCCGACCAGTCCTGCGAACTCGTGGCCATCGGCCGCGACGACTCGGAACAGGTGATCCTGAGCTGGACCGTGCCCAAGGGGGCCTCGTCGCCCTCCGACGGCATGCAGGGCGCCGCCGCGATGCATCTCGCGGACATCGCCCGGTACGAGGTGCGTACGGCGGACGGGAAACGTCTCGTGACGATCGAGGCACCCTGAGCGCCCAGTTCCCCCGTCCCGCCCCGCGGGCTGTCCGTGTCCGTCACTTCAGGAACTTGGACATCCTGCGGTCCGCGAGGGGCTTGCCGCCCGTCTGGCACGTGGGGCAGTACTGGAGCGACGAGTCGCTGAAGGAGACCTCGCGGACGGTGTCTCCGCAGACCGGACAGGGCTCGCCCGTCCGTCCGTGGACACGCAGACCGCTCTTCTTCTCGGCCTTGAGGCGGCCCGCGGCGACTCCGCGGGAACGCTCGACGGCCTCCATGAGGGTGGCGCGCAGCGCCTCGTACAGCCGTCGGGTCTCCTGCGGCGTCAGCGCGGAGGCCAGTTTGAAGGGCGACATCTTCGCGGCGTGCAGGATCTCGTCGCTGTAGGCGTTCCCCACCCCCGCGATCAGGCTCTGGTCACGCAGGGCGCCCTTCAGCTGTCTGCGCTCGCCTTCCAGGAGCGCGGCGAAACGGGCCTCGTCGAAGTCGTCGGCCAGCGGGTCCGGACCGAGGCGGGCCACACCGGGAACCTCCCCGGGATCCTGTACGACGTACACGGCCAGCCGCTTCTGCGTGCCCGCCTCGGTGAGGTCGAAGCCCTCACCGGTCTCCAGGGCGACGCGCATCGCCAGCGGGCCCTTGCCGGGGCGGGGCGGGCCGTCGGGCAGCCGGTCCTTCCAGTGGAGCCAGCCCGCCCGGGCCAGATGCGTGACGAAGTGCGGGCCGCCCGCGGTCTCCAGGTCCAGGAACTTGCCGTGCCGGTGCACGGCCGTGACCTCGCGGCCCTCCAGGGCGCCGAGCGGCGGATCGTACGTCTTGAGCACACTGATCGCGACGGGCAGCACGCGGATGATCTCGTGGCCGACCAGGTGTTCGGCCAGGAAGTCCTTCAACGCTTCGACCTCGGGCAGTTCCGGCATAGCTCCCAGGGTGCCACCGACGCCCCGAAAGGGGCGCGGGGAACTGCCCTCGCAGGGGTCCCGCCGCATTGCACACCCACGGGCCCCGGCCCCTTCACTCCCGTTCCGGCACCAGGAACTCGCACCACACGCACTTGCCGCCGCCCCGGGCCTCCACGCCCCACACGTCCGCCAGCCTGTCCACCAGCAGGAGACCCCGGCCCGAGACGCCGGACTCCCCCGCCTCGCGGCGCCGGGGCAGCGCGCTGGACGCGTCCTCGACCTCGACGCGGATCCGGCGGTCCGGCCCGGTGAGCGCCCTCAAGGTCACTACGGCGGCGCCCTCCGTGTGCATGAGGGCGTTGGTGATCAGCTCGTCGGCGATCAGCTCGATCTCGTCGGCGCGTTCCCGGGCGCCCCAGGCCCGTACGGCGGCCCGGACCATGTGCCGGGCCTCGGTGAGCGCCTCGGGGTCCCCGGGCCCCACGTGCTGCTGGACCCGCCCGCCGGGGCGCCGCGCGTCCTTCGCCACCCGGCGGAGCAGGAGCAGCGCCACGTCGTCCTCGCCGCCGCGTTCCTCCGCGACGTCGATGAGCCGGTCGGCCAGGTCGCGGACGTCGTCGGGCCCCGCGGCGACGAGTGCGCGCAGGGTCCGCATGCCGTCGTCGAGGTCGATCCCCGGCTGTTCGACCAGGCCGTCGGTGCACAGGAGCAGCGTCTGCCCGGGGTCGAGCTCCAGGGTGTCGACCGGGTATTCGAGGCGCCCGAACTCGGCGGACAGGCCGAGCGGCAGGCCACCCGCGACGGCGAGCCGGTGGCAGCTGCCGTCCGTGTGGCGGACCAGCGGGTCGATGTGGCCGGCCCGGACGACCTGGACGACTCCGGTGGCCAGGTCGGCCTCCGCGTACAGACAGGTCGCGAAGCGGTCGGTGTCGAGTTCGTGCAGGAAGAGGGAGGCGCGGGCCATGACGGTCGCCGGGGTGTGGCCCTCGGCCGCGTAGGCGCGCAGGACGATCCGCAGCTGGCCCATGACGGCGGCGGCGTGCGTGTCGTGTCCCTGGACGTCCCCGATGACCGCTCCGACCCGGCCGCCGGGCAGCGGGATCACGTCGTACCAGTCGCCGCCGATCTCGCGGCCCAGGGAGCCGGAGCGGTAGCGCACGGCGACGTCGGCGCCGGGGACGCGGGGGATCGTGCGCGGCAGCATGGCCTGCTGGAGCCCCTGGGCGAGGTCCTTCTCCTGCTCGTAGAACATGGCGCGCTGCAGGCTCTGCGCGATGCTGCTGCCGAGGGCGACGAGGACGTTGCGATCCTGTGCGGAGAAGCCGCGCCGGTCGTTGTAGAGCAGCCCCATGGCCCCGATGGGCCTGGCCTGCGCGATGAGGGGCAGATAGGCCGCCGAGGTGATGTCGAGTTCGGTGATGTGCGGCCACAGCAGCGGATAGCGCCGGGCGAACTCCTCCGGCGACTCGATGAAGCGCGGGGTGAGGGTGCGCACGACCTCGCTCATCGGGTACTGCTCGTCGATGCCGGTGACCAGGGTGCCGGGCACGAAGCTGCCCTTGGGGCCCTCCGCGACCAGCCGGATGCGGCCGGCCTCGACGAGGCCCATGACGAGGCTGGTCGCGCCCAGGTGGGTGACGCCCTGGTTGTTCTTCAGGACGTCGATGACGTCCTGGACCGTGCGGGCGTGGGCGAGGGCCGCCGTGGTGATCTGTACGACGTTCGTCTGCCGGCGGCGGGCCTCGATGTCCAGGGCGGCCTTCTCGCGGCGGTCCTGGGCCTCGCTCAGTTCCCGGGTGGCGTCACGGACGATGCCGATGATGCGGCGCGGCCGGCCGGTCGCGTCGCGCTGGATGTAGCCCTGGGTGTGGGTCCAGCGCAGGGTGCCGTCCCGGCGGCGGATGCGGAAGTACGCCCCGTAGTTCTCGCTGCCGTCCTTGAGGGACTGGGAGACGTGCGTGTCCAGGCGGTGGCCCTCGTCCGGCGGCACGCGCGAGGCCAGGTTCTCCGGACGGTCGGCGTACTCCTCGGGGAGCACGTCGAAGATCTCGTGGGCCAGCGCGTCCATCCGCATGAGACCGGTGTCCAGGTCCCAGTCGAAGCTGCCCATGCGGTTGAGCGTCAGAATCGGATCCGGTTGGGCGGGCCAGTCGTCCGGGAGTGACAGAGCGCTCTCACCCCGATCAACCATGAGCCCACCTTGTCAGGGTTTACCCGAATCCTCGACTCGTAGGACATAACCTGGTCGCCCCGCGGACGGAGCCGCCCCGCGTGACCATGAGAGGGCGCACGAGGAACGCATACGAAGGGCGAGGGGAACAAGAGGGAAGGGAGCGGTCGGCGTGGAGTGGTCCACCGCCCCTGAGTACTGGACCGGCCGGCTGGTCTTCCAGCGGGCGCTGGCGGTGGTCTATCTCGTCGCGTTCCTGGGCGCGGCTCTCCAGTTCCGCGCGCTGATCGGCGAGCGCGGCATGCTGCCGGTGTCCCGGTTCGTGGCCCGGGTGCCGTTCCGCCGGGCGCCGAGCGTGTTCCACCTCCACTGCTCCGACCGCTTCTTCGCGGCCTGGGCCTGGACGGGCTGCGCGGTGTCGCTGGCACTCGTCCTGGGCCTGGACAACCGGCTGCCGCTGTGGGGCGCCATGCTGCTCTGGCTGGTCCCCTGGGTCATGTACCTGTCGATCGTGAACGTCGGCCAGACCTGGTACGGCTTCGGCTGGGAGTCCCTGCTCCTGGAGACCGGCTTCGTCGCGGTGTTCCTCGGCAACGACGAGATCGCGCCACCCGTCGTGGTGCTCTTCCTGCTGCGCTGGCTCCTGTTCCGCGTGGAGTTCGGCGCCGGCCTGATCAAGATGCGCGGCGACGCCTGCTGGCGCAAGCTCACCTGCCTCGACCACCACCACGAGACCCAGCCGATGCCGGGTCCGCTGAGCTGGTTCTTCCACCGCCTCCCGAAGCCGATCCACCGGGCCGAGGTGGCCGCCAACCACGTCACCCAACTCGTCGTGCCGTTCCTGCTGTTCGCCCCGCAGCCGGTCGCCACGGCCGCCGCGGCCCTGATGATCGTCACCCAGCTGTGGCTGGTCCTGTCCGGCAACTTCTCCTGGCTGAACTGGATCACGATCGTGCTCGCCGTGCCGGCCCTGGCCCTGCCCGGCACGGCCCCGGAGGTCCCCGGCACCCCGCTCTGGTACGAGATCGTGGTCCTGTCGGCCGCGGCACTGATCGTCTTCCTCAGCCACGGGCCGGTCCGCAACATGCTCTCCCGCCGCCAGACCATGAACCGCTCCTTCGACCCGCTGCACCTGGTGAACACGTACGGGGCGTTCGGCAGCGTCAGCCGGATCCGGTACGAGGTGGTGGTCGAGGGGACGGCCGACCCGGCACCTCGGGAGGACGGAGACTGGCTGGAGTACGAGTTCCGGGGCAAGCCGGGCGATCCTCGGCGGTGGCCCCGGCAGTTCGCGCCCTACCATCTGCGGCTCGACTGGATGATGTGGTTCGCCGCGCTCTCCCCCGCGTACGCCGAGCCGTGGTTCGGCGGTCTCGTGGAACGGCTCCTGGCGAACGACCGCGACACGCTGCGCCTCCTGCGCCGCTCACCGTTCCCACCGGACGCCCCGCCCCACTACGTCCGGGCCCGCCTCTACCGCTACCGGTACACGACCTGGCGGGAGCTGCGCAGGACGGGCGCGTGCTGGGAGCGGACGTATGTACGGGAGTTCCTGCCGCCGACGCGGCTGGACTCCTAGAGCCCGGGGCTCTGGAGCCCAGGACTCTGGTGCCCTGGAGCCCTGGACGCCTGGGTCCCCGGACTCCTGGAGCCCTGGGCTCAGAGTCGGTAGACGCGCGTGGCCGTGCCCTCGAAGACCTGGGCGCGTTCGTCGCCGCTCAGGCCCAGGGTGAGACCGTCGGCCATGAACGCGACTCCGCCGTACGTCGTCGCGAGCGTGCACACCGGCCAGTCGGAGCCGAACATGAGGCGCCCCGGGCCGAAGGCGTCCAGCGCGGTGTCCGCGTAGGGCAGCATCTCCCGCCGCCGTGCCTGCGGCGAGCGCCGCCGCGTCAGGTCCGTCTCCGTCACCATGCCCGACAGCTTGCACACCGTGTTCGGCAGCGCGGCGAGCGCCCTGAAGTGGGTGGCCCACGGCTCCAGTTCGCCCGAGGCGATGGGCGGTTTCCCCAAGTGGTCGAGGACGAAGGTGAGACCGGGCAGTGCGGCGGCCGCCCGGACACAGGCCGGAAGCTGGTGGGGAAGCACCACCAGGTCGTACACGAGCCCGGCCGCCGCCACCGCGCCCAGTCCCCGGCGGACGTCCGGGCGCAGCAGCCACTCCGGGTCGGGTTCGCCCTGGACCTGGTGGCGGATGCCCCTCAGACACCGGCCGCCCGGCAGCTCGCGCAGTCGGGCCAGCTCGTCCGCCACGTCAGGGCGGGTGAGGTCCGTCCAGCCCACGACCCCGCCGATCAGGTCGTGCTCGTCCGCGAGGGTCAGGAACTCCGGGGTCTCCTCCGCCACCGTGACCGTCTGTACGAGGACGGTCCGGTGGACCCCCGCGGCACGCGCCTCCGCCTCCAGGTCCTGGACGGTGAAGTTCCGTCTCAGCGGTGCGAGTTCGGGGCCGACGATCCAGTCCTGGTCCCGTACGGACAGGTCCCAGACGTGGTGGTGGGCGTCGACGGTGCCCGTGTGGACCGTCACGGCAGCTCCCAGACGACCGGCAGCCCTGCCCGCGAGCCCTCGGCCGAGTAGTCGTGGACCACGTCCAGCAGCTCGGCCATCCGGGACTGCCAGGCGATGTTCACGGGCAGCTTCTCGAGTTCGGCGAGCAGGCGCGCGTAGTCCTCGCACTCCAGGAGGTGGAAGAGGTCGGGGCCGCTGCGCCAGATCGTCCAGGAGGTCGCGCCGGCCGCGCGGATCGCGTCCGTGAGTTCCTCCGGGACCTCGCGGTGGGCGGCCTCGTACGCGGCGATGCGGTCCTCGCGGACCTTGGTGTGCAGGGCGACTCTCATGACGGCTCCTCGGACGGGACGGGAGCTTCGGCGGGCAGGAGGCCCGTCTCCCGCAGCTCCTGCCACAGGCTCGCGGGCACGTCCGCCGTGAACTGGGCGGCGCAGTCACGGACTTCGTGGGGCGAGCGGGCGCCGACGAGTACGGCCGCGACCGCCGGGTGGGCCGCGCAGAAGGCGAGGGCCGCCGCCCGCAGGGTGGTGCCGTGCCGGTCCGCCGCCGCCTTGAGGGCCAGCGCCCTGTCCAGCAACTCCGCCGGGGCGGCGGCGTAGTTGTAGCGCGCTCCGGGCCTCGGGTCGGCCAGCAGACCGGAGTTGAAGGCGCCGCCGATGACGACGGACGTGCCGCGCTCCTGGGCGGCCGGCAGCAGGTCGGTGAGCGCCCGCTGGTCGAGCAGCGTGTAGCGGCCGGCGCAGAGCACCACGTCGACGTCCGTGTCGCGGACGAACCGGGTGAGCATCTCGGCCTGGTTCATGCCCGCGCCTATCGCGCCCACCACGCCCTCCGACCGCAGTTTCTCCAGCGCCGGATACCCCTCCCGGAAGGCCTCCTCGCCGTGGTCGTCCGGGTCGTGGAGGTAGACGACGTCCACCCGGTCGAGGCCCAGCCGCTCCAGGCTGGCGTCCAGGGTCCGGCGTATCCCGTCGGCGCTGAAGTCCCACACCCGGCGGTGCGTGGCGGGCACCGCGAAACCGTTGGCCAGGTCCGTGCCGCCCGCGTCGGTGGGCTCCAGACGGCGGCCCACCTTGGTGGAGACGGTGTACGCCGACCGGGGGCGCCCGCGCAGGGCCGCGCCGAGGCGTCGTTCGGAGTGGCCTATGCCGTAGTGGGGCGCGGTGTCGAAGTAGCGGATGCCCGCGTCCCAGGCGGCGTTCACCGTCTCGTACGCCTGCTCCTCGGGGACCTCGCTGTAGAGGCTGCCGATCCCGGCGGCGCCGAGGGCGAGCGCGGTGACGCCGACGGAACCGTGGCCGAGTGTCCGGGTCCGCATGCCGGTCACCGCCCCGCCGGGCGCAGCCGCAGCCCCTGCATGCCGCCGTCGACCGCGAGGGCCGTGCCGGTGGTGGCGCCCGACAGCGGGCTCGCCAAGTAGGCGATGGCGCCCGCGACTTCGTCGGCGGAGACGAGGCGTCCGGTGGGCTGGCGGGCCTCCAGCGCGGCCCGTTCGGCGGCCGGGTCGGGCGCGGCGTCCAGGAGGCGGCCGACCCACGGGGTGTCGGCCGTGCCGGGGTTCACGCAGTTGACGCGGATGCCCTCACGGATGTGGTCGGCGGCCATGGCGAGGGTCAGCGACAGGACGGCGCCCTTGGACGCGGAGTACAGGGCGCGCTGCGGGAGGCCCGCGGTGGCCGCGATGGAGCAGGTGTTCACGACGGCGGCGTGCGAGGACTTCCGCAGGTGCGGCAGGGCCGCCCTGGACGTACGCACCATGCCGACGACGTTGACGTTCATGACGCGGTGCCAGTCCTCGTCGTCGTTGTCCTCGACGGTGCCCTGGGCGCCGATGCCCGCGTTGTTGACCAGCACGTCCAGACCGCCGAGGTCGGCGACCGCCGCGGCGACGGCCCGGCGCACGGACTCGTCGTCGCCGACGTCGGCCTGATAGCCGAGCAGGGGTTTCTGTACGCCCTCCGGGTCCAGGTCGAGCACGGCGACCTGGGCGCCGCGGGCGGCGAGGAGTTCCGCCGTGGCCCGGCCGATGCCGGAGGCGCCGCCCGTCACCAGCGCCTTGAGTCCCTCGAAGTCACTCATGCCGCCTGCTCCTTCTGATTCTGCTCGGTCTGCTGCCGGTCGAGGTCGGCGGCCCAGAACGTGCCGCCGGGGAAGGTGAACTCGGCGATGGACTCCGGCCGCATGGTCGCCGAGAAACCCGGCAGGGTGGGTGCCCTGTACCGACCCTCTCCGATCACCACCGGATCGAGGAAGTGGTCGTGCAGATGGTCGACGTACTCGATCACCCGGTTCTCGGTCGTGCCGGAGAGTGCCACGTAGTCGAACATCGAGAGGTGCTGGACGAGTTCGCACAGTCCGACACCGCCGGCGTGCGGGCAGACGGGGACGCCGAACTTGGCCGCGAGGAGCAGGATCGCCAGGTTCTCGTTGACGCCGCCGACCCGGGCCGCGTCGATCTGCAGGACGTCGATCGCGCCCGCCTGGAGCAGCTGTTTGAAGACGATCCGGTTCTGCACGTGCTCTCCGGTGGCGACCTTGACCGGTGCGACGGCCTCGCGGATCGCGGCGTGGCCGAGGATGTCGTCGGGGCTGGTGGGCTCCTCGATCCAGTACGGGTCGAACTCGGTCAGCGCCTTGGTCCACTCGATCGCCTCGTCGACGTTCCACCGCTGGTTGGCGTCGATCGCGATCCGGATGCCGGGCCCGACGACGGCTCTGGCCACCCGGCAGCGCCGGACGTCGTCCGCGAGGTCCGCGCCGACCTTCAGCTTGATCTGGGTGAAGCCGTCGGCGACGGCCTGGCGGGCCAGCCGGGTCAGCTTCTCGTCGGAGTAGCCCAGCCAGCCGGGCGAGGTGGTGTAGCCGGGGAAGCCGCGCTCCTTCAGCAGGGCGGTACGTTCCGCCGCGCCCTCCCTGCCCTTGCGCAGCAGCCGGAGCGCGTCCTCGGGGGTGAGGACGTCCGCGATGTACCGGAAGTCCACCTGGGCGACGAGCCATTCGGGGGTGGCGTCGGCGAGGAGCTGCCACAGGGGCTTGCCTGCGCGCTTGGCGGCGAGGTCCCAGACGGCGTTGACGACGGCACCGATCGCCATGTGCATCACGCCCTTCTCGGGCCCGAGCCAGCGCAGTTGGCTGTCGCCCGTGAGGTCGCGGGCGAGCGATCCCGGGTCCGCGCACAGCTCGTCGACCGACCGCCCGAGGATGTGCGGGCGCAGCGCCTCGATCGCGGCGACCTGGACATCGTTGCCCCGCCCGATGGTGAAGGTGAATCCGTGCCCGTCCGGGTCGGCGGCCGAATCGTCCCCGTCCGTACGCAGGACGACGTACGCGGCCGAGTAGTCGGGATCCGGGTTCATGGCGTCGGACCCGTCGAGCTCCCGCGAGGTGGGAAAACGGATGTCGTAGGTGTCGACCGCGGTGATGCGGGAGGCGGCGGATGAGGACACAGAGGTGCCTTTCAGTCAGGGACAAGGGGCGGACTGTCGAGATCCGGCGCACCAGGGCGCCCCGTCAGGGGCGCGGGGCTGTAACGATGTGCGGCTCCGCGTGGGCGCGGCCAACCACAACGCACCCGCAGGTGCACACCACGCTCAGTCCTGCGCCCGGCCGGTGGTCACCCGGGCGATCATCAGAGCGACGAGGATGATCCCCCCGTAGATGGCCTGGATCCAGAAGGACGGCACCTGCGCGAGGGTCAGCAGGTTCTGGACCACTCCAAGAAGGAGAACTCCCGTGAGGGCCCCGAACATCGTGCCCTTGCCCCCGTCGAGGCTGATCCCCCCGATCACCGCGGCGGCGAACACCGTGAAGATCATGTTCTGGCCCTGGTTGGCGTTGATCGCGCCGACATAGCCGGTCTGCATCAGCCCGCCGACCGCGGCCAGCGTCCCCGCGACGACGAACACGCCGAGCATGACGCGCTCGACCCGGATACCGGCCGCGCGCGCCGCGTCCGGGTTGCCGCCGATCGCGTACAGGGCCCGTCCCCAGCGGTGGTACTTGAGGACGAATCCGGCGACTCCGAACGCCGCCGCCGCCAGCCACACCGAGATCGGCACGGTCAGGAAGGTGGTGGTGGCCAGGGTGTAGAAGGCGTCGGGCATCCCGAAGAGCGTCTTGCCCTCGGTCGCGCCGACGAGCAGACCGCGCAGGATGATCAGCATCGCCAGCGTCACGATGAACGCGTTGAGCTTGAGCTTCACGACGAGGAAGCCGTTGAACCCGCCGATGATCGCGCCGACGACGAGGATCGCGAGCAGCGCGACTCCGGCGGGCAGCTCCGTACCCCAGCCGGACTGCGCGGCGGGCAGCAGCAACAGCGCGCCGACGGCGGGCGCGATCCCGACGACCGACTCCAGGGACAGGTCGAACTTGCCGGTGATGAGCACCAGCGACTCGGCGAGCACCACCATCGCGAGGGCCGCCGAGGCGCCCAGGATGGAGATGATGTTCTGCTCGGTGAGGAAGGCGTCGTTGACGAACGCGCCGAGCACCAGCAGCAGCAACAGGGCAGGTACGAGGGCGAGTTCGCGCGCCCTGCGCAGGAGTACGGCCTTGGCGTCGGCCTTGCTCCGCAGTGGTCGCAGGGGGGTGGGGGCCGAGGCCGACGGGGCCTTCGTGTCAGCCATGGTGGTCCACTCCTTCGATGGAGGCGATCAGCTCGTGGTCACGCCAGCCCGCCGGGTGCTCGGCGACGACACGGCCGTGGAAGAGGACGAGGACCCGGTCGCAGCGGCGCAGGTCGTCGAGTTCGTCGGAGACGACGAGGACGGCGGTGCCGTCGTCGCGGGCCGAGTCCATGCGCGAGAGCAGGGACTCCTTGGACTTCACGTCGACGCCCGCGGTGGGGTTGATCAGGACCAGCAGCCGGGGGTCGGAGGCGAGGGCCCGGGCCATGACGACCTTCTGGGCGTTGCCGCCGGAGAGGTCGGACACGGGCTGGTCGGGCCCCTCGGTGTGGATGTCGAGGCGGTCGATCAGCTCGTCGGCGACGCCCCGCTTGCGGTCGGTGCCGACGAATCCGTACCGGCCGAGGCGGTCCAGGACGCTCATGGTGGCGTTGTCGCCGACGGTCATCCCGAAGACCAGCCCCTGGCCGTGCCGGTCACGCGGTACGCAGCCGACACCGGCCCGCAGCGCCGCCGTCACATCGCCGAACGGCAGTGTCCTGCCGTCCAGTTGGGCTTTTCCGCCGGTCGGTGAGTGCAGTCCCGTGAAGGACTCGGCCAGCTCGATCTTGCCGCTGCCGCTGGACCCGGCGAGCCCGACGACCTCTCCGCCGCGCACGGTCAGATCGACACTCTCGTACGCGTCCGACGTCAGCCCGTGCGCTTCGAGGACGACGGGCGCTCCGGCGGCCACCTCCCCGCGGGCGGCCTTCTCCTCCACGGCGGCGATGGACTCCCCCGCCATGGCCTCGACGAGGGCGGCCCGCGGCAGGTCCGCCACCGGCGCCGTGGTGATCCAGCGGGCGTCGCGCAGGACCGTCACGGTCTGGCAGACCTCGTACACCTCCTGGAGGTGGTGCGAGATGAAGAGGAAGGTGACGCCGGATTCCTGCAGTGCGCGCATCCTCGTGAAGAGTCGCTCGATCTCCCGGTTGTCGAGCTGGGCGGTCGGCTCGTCGAGGACGATGAACCGCGCGCCGAAGCTCAACGCCCGTGCGATCTCCACCATTTGGCGGTCCTCGACCTTGAGGTCGGCGGTCCGCGCCTCGGGGTCGACCCGCACGTCCCAGGTGTCCAGCACCTCGGCGGCCTCGCTCCGCAGCCGGCGCCAGCTGATGAAGCCGCCGCGGCCCTGCGGCTGCCGGTTGATGAAGAGGTTCTCGGCGACCGTCAACTCCGGTACCACGGTGGGCTTCTGGTAGACGCAGGCCACCTTGCGGCGCCAGGCGTCCCGGTCGGTCAGCGCGGGCGCGGGCGCGCCGTCGAAGCGGACCGTGCCCTCGTCGGGTGCCTGGAGTCCGGTCAGGACGGTGACGAGGGTGGACTTGCCCGCGCCGTTGCGGCCGACGAGGGCGTGGGACTCGCCCGCGTGCACGGTGAGTCGACCGTCGGCGAGCGCGACGGTGGGGCCGTACCGCTTGGCGATGCCCCGCGCCTCAACGAGTGGTGGTGTGCTCATTTGACCGTGTTGCCCCACAGCTCGGGGTCGTCGACGTTCTCCTTGGTCACCAGCGGCGCGGTCAGCTGGTCCTCGAGGATGCCGCTGGGCAGCTTGACGATCTCCGAGTCGTGGTCGGTCGGACCCGGCTTGAACGTCTTCCCCGCCATCGCCGCCTTGATGTAGTACATGCCGTACTTGGCGTAGAGGTCGGCCGGCTGCGAGACGGTGGCGTCGATCTGGCCCTTGCGGATCGCGTCGTACTCCTGCGGGATGCCGTCGTTCGAGACGATCGAGATGTGGCCCTTCTCGCCGGCCTTCTTCAGCAGCCCCTTGGACTTGAGGGTCTGCAGGGTGGGCGCGAGGTAGACGCCGCCCGCCTGCATGTAGATGCCCTTGATGTCGGGGTTGGCGTTCAGGAGGGTGTCCAGCTTGGAGGCCGCGGTGTCGGACTCCCACTTGGCGGGGATCTCCAGGACCTTCAGCTTCGGGAACTTCTCCTTCACGCAGGTGCGGAAGGCCTCGGAGCGGTCCCGGCCGTTGACCGAGGCGAGGTCGCCCATGATCTGCACGACCTTGCCGGAGGGGATCTGCTCGCCGAGGTACTCACAGGCCTTCTGCCCGTACGCGACGTTGTCGGCGCGGACGACCATCGCGACCTTGCCCTTCTCGGGCGCCACGTCGACGGCGACCACGGGCACGCCCTTGCGTTCGGCCTGGTCGAGGCCCGCGGAGATCGCGGCGCTGTCCAGGGGGGCCACGACGAGGCCCTTCACACCCTGGTTGAGCTGGTTGTTGATGTCCGTGATCTGCTGCGAGGGGTCACTGTTGGAGTTGACGGTCTTGAGCGCGTCGACGTCCTCGGACTTCGCCATCTTGGGCACGTAGTCGTTGTACGACTGCCAGAACGGCGAGGTCAGCAGGGGCAGGATGACCCCGACCTTGCCGCTCCCGTCGCCTTTGCCACCACCGGAGTCGACGGTGTCCTTGGTGCTGCCGCACGCCGTGAGCGCGAGGGCGGCGCAGACGGCCGCGGCCGTCGCACCCATCGCTCGCGAGGCGTTTCGCCCGTTCCTGTACCGCACAGTTCTGCCGGCCATCTATCGGCTCCTCATTGAGCGTGATCAAGCGTGATCGAGCAGGTGCCACGCATATTTATCAGACCACTTCGCTCCGACAACACCCCTCGGCCGTGATTTTCGCTGTTTTTGCGCGTAGTGGTCCGACCACCTGAGTGGTTAGACTGCGGCGCACCCGGCGACAGGAGGACATGGCGTGGACGAGAGCCTGCCCGAGGCGGCGACGACGGCCCCGGCTGCTGCACCGGCTCCGGCCCCCCAGAAGGGGACCGTGACACAGCGCGCCATCGACCGGATCAAGGCGATGATCGGCGAGGGCCGTCTGGAGCCGGGCGCGCGGCTGCCGACCGAGCGCGATCTGGCCGCGCAGCTCGGTATCTCGCGCAGTTCCATGCGCGAGGCGATCCGGGCGCTCACGGTGCTGGGCGTGCTCGAGGCCCGGCACGGGTCCGGGATCTACGTCACGCAGCTGGAGGCCGGGGACCTGCTGGAGACCTTCGGGGTGGTCGCGGATCTGTCCCGCGGCCCGCGTCTGGTCGAACTGCTCGAAGTCCGCCGGATCCTGGAGTCGACGGCGACGGCGCTGGCCGCCGCGCGGATCACCGCGGACCAGCTGGCCGAGGTGGAGAAGCACCTGACGGCCATGAACGCCACGGACGACCCGGAGGAGATCCTCTCCCACGACCTGGCGTTCCACCGGGTCATCGCGGGCGCCGCGGGCAACGAGACGATGGCGGCGATCCTGGACGGGCTGTCCTCACGGACGTTCCGGGCGCGGGTGTGGCGGGGGTATCAGGAGGAGGGGGCGTTCGAGCGGACGCGGCGGGAACACGCCGCCATCCACCGGGCGCTGGTCGCGCACGATCCGGAGGCGGCTCGGGCGGCCGCGGCGGCGCATGTGGGCGAGGTGGAGGAATGGCTCCGGAGCCAGATCCAGCCGTAGAGGTCGCCTCAGCCGACCGGCTTCACCGCTGGGCTGATGCCACTGCGCTGACCCCACTGCGCCGACGCCACTGGGCCGACTGGGCCTGACCCAGGAGGCCTGGGTGGCCCGGGCGGCTGGGGCGACTCGGGCGGCCCGCGCGGCTACGCGGTGGTGGCGATGCCGCCGTCGACGGGGATCACGGTGCCCGTCAGATATGCGCCCGCCCGGCTTGCGAGGAACACGGCGACGCCCGCCATGTCGTCGTCGCGGCCGATCCGGCGCAGTGGGGCCGACGCCGCGATCACCTCGCCGAACTCGTCGAGGGTCGCGGCCATCATCGCCGACGGGAACGGTCCCGGCGCCACGGCGTTCACCGTGACGTGCTGCGGTCCCAGCTCCTTGGCGAGCACCCTGGTGAGTTGATGCAGTGCGGCCTTGCTGCTGGAGTACGAGTAGTTGGGCCGCTGGGGGATGTGGATGGCGGCGATGCTGCCGATGTTGATGATCCGCGCGGGGTCGTCGGCGGTGCCCGCCTTGCGAAGTGCCGGCAGCAGCGCCTGGACCAGCCAGAACGGCGACTTCAGGTTGAGGTCGACGACCGTGTCCCAGGCCTCGTCCGGGAACGTCTCCAGCGGCTCGTCCCACAGGGCGCCCGCGTTGTTGACGAGGATGTCGAGACGCTCCGAGTCGGCCGTGACGAGGTCGGACAGTCGCCGGCACTCGTCGTGGCGGGACAGGTCGGCGGGGACGGCCCGCACCTCACCGAACGCGGACAGCTGTTCCTGCGCCTGAGCGCACGCGTCCGCGTTGCGTGAGCTGATGACCACGTGGGCGCCCGCCTGGAGAAGGCCACGCGCGATCATCATGCCGATTCCTCTGGTGCCACCGGTGACGAGCGCGCGCTTTCCCCGCAGATCGAAGAGTTCTGTGTGCGTGGTGAATTGGTTGTCTGCCACTTGCCGTCTTTCTCGCCGCATCAGAGATGCTCCGGGCTATCGGTCGTCCGGCTCTCGCTGAATTCGTGTTCGGCCGGGAGCCGGTACGAGATTAGGCAGCCTTCCGGGACGCCCGTGAGTCCCTGGTGATACAGGTACTGCGAGGGCCTCCCTCAGGACCCGGACGCCCACGACGCCAACAGGGCCAGATTGCCGGCGGTCGGCCCGTCCGCGGGTGCGGTGTAGACGTTCAGCTGCAGGCCGGGGTCGGTGGGCAGATCCATGGACTCGAAGTCCAGGTCGAGCCGGCCGGCCACCGGATGGTTCACCCGCTTGCTCCCGTGTCCGTGCAGGCGCACGTCCTGCGATGCCCACTGCTGCCGGAAGAGCTCACTGCCCGCCGACAATTCGCCGACCAGGTCGACGAGTTCCTCGTCGTGCGGATCGCGCCCGATTTCCATGCGCAGTGTCGCGGCCGCATTGCGGGTGATCTGGTCGTAGTCGACGAAGAACGCCTTGGCGGCGTCGGGATTCAGGTACACGAACCGCACGGTGTTGGCGGGGCGTCGGGGGTCTGCCAGCACCGGTGAGTACAGGGCTCGGCCGAGTCGGTTCATGGCGAGGACGTCGTGGCGGCCGTTGCGGATCCATGCCGGTGCGTCGGTCATGGCGTCGAGTACTTGTTGCAGGGCCGGGCGCACTGTCGCCGTGGGCCTGGGGCGGCGTCGACCGGTGGGCGCCCCGGACTGGCGCGCGAGGTGGAACAGGTGGTCGCGCTCCGCGTCGTCCAGTTGCAGGACCGAGGCGAGCGCGTCGAGCACGCCCTCGGAGGTACCGGCCAGGGCGCCGCGCTCCATACGCACGTAGTAGTCGACCGACACTCCTGCGAGGAGGGCTACTTCCTCGCGGCGCAGGCCCTTGACGCGGCGGTTGCCTCCGTAGGTGGGGAGGCCTGCCTTGTCGGGTGTGATGCGGGAGCGGCGTGATCGCAGGAACTCCTGGATCTCGGTACGCACATTGATCGTGGCGGCCATCACCTCATGGTAATCCGCCGCACAGCGGCGGGCCCGGTGGGCCTTGTCGCGCAGTTCCCCGCGCCCCTGAGGACGAAGACTGGGCCCCAGTTCACATCTGCGGGTCCGCCGTGGTTGCCCGCGCAGTTCCCCGCGCCCCTAAAAGACGAGGCCTGGGCCCCAGTCCACATCTGCGGGCCTGCCGTGGTCACCCGCGCAGTTCCCCGCGCCCCTAAAGACACGCAAGCCGGGGCGCACGCTTCCTGGCGCGGGCAACCACGGCGCGCCCGCACACGAAACCGGCCTTCTTGGGGGCGCGGGGAACTGCGCGGGTGCCCACGATCCGCCCGCAGACGAAATCGGGCTTCGCGGGGGCGCGGGGAACTGCGCGGGCAACCACGGCGCGCCCGCGCGTGCAGTCGTGGTGTGAGGGGCGCGGGTCACCGCAGTGTGTCCGCGCCCCTCGAAAACTTACGCGCGCTTCAGCCGCAGCGTCACGAGTTCGAACGGGCGGAGCTTCAGCGTGAGGCGGTTGCCGTCCCGCTCCGGACCGGCGGCAGCCGGAAGCGGGCGCTCCAGCAGGTCCGTCACCGTCACCGACTCGACGTCGAAGCCCGCCGTCAGAGTCGCCTGGCTGCGCCCACCACGGGACTCGTGGAAGCGGACGACCACGTCACCGCTACCGTCGTCGGCCAGTTTCAGCGCGGTGACCACCACCGCGTCCTGCGCGACCGTCACCAGCGGCGCGACCTCCGACGCCCCGCCGGCCACCTTCCGCTGGGGCAGATTGATCCGCCACCCCTCCCGCACCGCGTCCCCGATCGCGGCCCCCGGCACCAGCGCGTGCCGGAACCGGTGCACACCCTGGTCCGTCTCCGGGTCGGGGAAGCGCGGGGCACGCAGCAGCGAGACCCGGACCGTCGTGGTCGTACCGCCGTCCTCACGCACCGTACGCGTCACGTCGTGGCCGTAAGTGGAGTCGTTCACCACGGCGACACCCCACCCCGGCTCCTCCATGTGGACGAACCGGTGGTTGCACGCCTCGAACTTGGCCGCCTCCCACGACGTGTTGGTGTGCGTCGGCCGGAAGAAGTGCCCGAACTGCGTCTCGGACGCGTACCGCTCGGCGTGCACGTCGAGCGGGAACGCCATCTTCAGGAACTTCTCCGTCTCGTGCCAGTCGACCTCGGTGGCGATGTCGAGCCGCCACTCCCCCGGCGCGAGCGACAGCACCTGCGTGACCTTGGACGCCCCGAAGCTCCGTACGATCCGGACCGAGACCCCGTCGTCGCCGGGGGCCACCTCGTCGGCCTCGACCAGGTCGGTGACCGTGTTGCGGTAGAACTCGTCGACGTCCCACGCGTCCCACATGTTCGGGAAGTCGGGGTGGATCTGCAGCAGGTTCGCCGCCTCGCCGGGCGCGAGCGTCTCCCGGTCCGCGGCGAGGTCGAACGCGCTGACCACGAGCCCGCGCTCGTCGATCTCGATCCGCAGACAGCCGTTGTCGAGCACGAAGCCGCCGTCCGTGCGCGGCACGAGCGTGCACTCGCCGCCGACGGCCGGGGTCCGCGCACCACCGGCGGGAACCCCGTCGCGGGTGTGCGGCGCGGAGTTGAAGGCGAGGGTGGTCGTGCCCTCACCGACAAGGGCGCGCTGCGCGGCGTCGATGATGCCGTTCAGTTCTTCGGCGACCGCCTCGTAGGTCTTACGGGCCTCGCGGTGCACCCAGGCGATCGACGAGCCGGGCAGGATGTCGTGGAACTGGTGGAGCAACACCGTCTTCCAGAGCCGGTCCAACTCCTCGTGCGGGTAGGCGAACTTCGTCCTGACCGCCGCGGTCGCCGCCCACAGTTCCGCCTCGCGCAGCAGGTGTTCGCTGCGGCGGTTGCCCTGCTTGGTCTTGGCCTGGCTGGTGAGGGTGGCGCGGTGCAGCTCCAGGTACAGCTCACCGACCCAGACCGGCGCGTTCGGGTACTCGGCCTCCGCCTTCTCGAAGAACTTCTCCGGCGCCTCCCAGACCACGGTCGCCGAGCCTTCGAGGTCCCGCAGCCGGGCCGCCTTGGCGACCATCTCGCGGGTCGTGCCGCCGCCTCCGTCGCCCCAGCCGGTCGGGGCGAGGGAGTGCCGGGCGACGCCCTTGTCCTTGAAGTTGTTCGCCGCGTGGGCGATCTCGCTCCCCTTCATCGAGCAGTTGTACGTGTCGACGGGCGGGAAGTGCGTGAAGATCCGCGTGCCGTCGATGCCCTCCCACTGGAAGGTGTGGTGCGGGAACTTGTTGGTCTGCGACCAGGAGATCTTCTGGGTGAGCAGCCATTTGGAACCGGCCGCCTTGATGATCTGCGGCAGTCCGGCGGCGAAGCCGAAGGTGTCGGGCAGCCAGGCCTCGTCGTTGTCGACACCGAACTCGTCGATGAAGAACCGCTTGCCGTGCACGAACTGCCGGGCCATGGCCTCCGAACCGGGCATGTTGGTGTCCGACTCGACCCACATGCCCCCGGTGGGCACGAACCGTCCGTCGGCGACCGCCTTCTTCACCCGGGTCCACACCTCGGGCCGGTGCTCCTTCACCCAGGCCCACTGCTGGGCCTGCGACATGGCGAAGACGAAGTCCGGCTCGTCCTCCAGGAGTGCGGTCATGTTGGAGGTGGTCCTGGCGACCTTGCGGACGGTCTCGCGCAGCGGCCACAGCCACGCCGAGTCGATGTGCGCGTGGCCGACCGCGCTGATGCGGTGGGCGGAGGGGACGGCGGGAGCCGCCAGCACCGCTTCCAGCTGGGCGCGGGCGGCGGCAGCCGTGGCGCCGACGTTCTGCAGGTCGACGGCGTCGAGCGCCTTCTCCACCGCCCGCAGGATGTCCCAGCGGCGCGCGGACTCGACCGGCAGCTCGGCCATCAGCTCGCCGAGGACCTCCAGGTCGATGACGAGCTGCCACACCGTCTCGTCGAGGACGGCGAGATCCATCCGCGCCAGCTTGTACTGCGGCTCGCTGCCGGCCGTCTCCTTGTCGCCCAGCTGGGTCGGCAGGAAGGGGTGGTAGTCGAGGATGACGGGGTTCGAGGCGGCCTCGATGTGCAGGCGCACCTCCTCGCCGCCGGCGACGGGCGCACCGATCCGTACCCACTGGTTGCGCGGGTTCAGGCCCTTCACGGGGGTCCCGTCGGGGCGGTAGACGAGGCCCTCGCACTGGAAGCCGGGCATGTTCTCGTCGAAGCCGAGGTCGAGGAGCGCCTCGACGGTCTTCCCGGCCCACTCCTCGGGCACGGTCCCCGTGACCCGGAACCAGCTGGTGCCCCAGGGAGCACCCCACCTGTCGCCGACCGCCACCGGAGACGGCGTGGCCGCCAGCCCCTCCTCGACAGGCACCGGCTCGCCGGGCGCGTTCCACACCGCCACTTCCAGCGGCAGGGACTCGGGGTACACGGCGGGTCGTATGCGCTCGTCGAGCACGCGCTTGAGGCGGGCTTCGACCAGGCCGCGGTCGTCATGCATGTGGGGTGCTCCGTAACTCCGTTGTGCGGGTTGTTGCTGTTACCGGTGGTACCGGTGGTCGGCGGTCACCAGGTGTGGGTCAGGGTCGCGGGGGCCGACGCGGTGTAAAGCTCCCCAACGGCCCGCAATTCGAACCTCGTCGCCGCCTCGCCTCCTTCGGGTGTCAGTCCTCCAACGAAGAAGGCCTGCTGAGCGGTTCCGCCGAGGAAGCGCCGGGTGCCGTCGGGCAGCACCCGGTGCAGCGTGTAGTGGCGTACGCCGCCGCCGGTGCCCGCGCGCCAGGCGAGACGCAGATCGCCTCCGGAGGCGGCAGTGATACGCGCGTCGGCGGGCGTGGCCGGGGCCTGGGCGTCCTGATCGCGTACGGCCACCGCGCCGAGCCTCCATTTCACGGCGCCCCCGGTCCCGGTGAGCCTGACCCCGAGGGCGTGCACCGCGCCGCCGGCCGGCAGACCGGTCAGCCGTACGGTCGAGGTCTCCCAGCCGTCACCGGCGGTCACCGGGAAGTACGTGTACGTGTACGGCTGCCCGGGGCCGGACGGCTCGGCGGTGGCGACGGCCAGTTCGACGGTGACGGTCCCCGCATCGACCCGGTGGGTCAGTTCGACGACCGTGTCCTCGCCGGCCGGGAGGCGGGTCGAGTAGAGGTCAAGGGTGGTGGGCGCGGTCAGGGTGCCGTCGACCAGGACGCTGCTGCCGCCGCGCCACGCGTCCGCGAAGTCGAAGGTGACGGCGGGACGCCGGCCCGTCGTCCGCGTGACCCAGCGGCGGGACGGCAGCCGGTCCTGGAGACCGAGGTGGTTCCACTGGGCCGTCGACGTGACCTCGCCGTCCTCGTACCAGCGCAGTCCGTGCCCGGTGTTGAAGGTGCTCGCGAAGGGCAGCCCGGTGACGGTCGAGCGGTCGGCGACGGCGACGGCGGGCGCCCGCCAGGTGTCCGTGCTGTCGGGGCGGGCCGGATCTAGTGAACGCCCGCTCCAGAAGCGGTCGTCGGCGGCGTGGAAGTCGCCGGGTGTGCGGGTGGCGGGCAGGTGGTTGCGGGTCCACTCGGGCCGGTAGAAGCCCACCGAGACGACGTGCGCCGAGCCGCTGGGCACCATGGCGTCCCAGTTCACGGAGCGGTTCCAGCCGTTGGCCTCGACGTCGACGCCCGCCCACAGCTCGTAACGGCTGCGGCCGATCTGCTGGGCGTTCGTGCCGGAGGAGGCCAGGCTGCTCGCCGACCAGCGGAAGTCGATGAACATCGTGTCCGCGGCCTGGAAGAACACCCTGTTCTGGTTGTTGAGGGCGCCCTGCCAGCTCACCGAGCCGTTCACGGTCATGGAGTCGTACCAGGTGACGCGCTGCCCCTTGGCCTTGCTGAGCGCCTTCAGCTCAGTGAGGAAGCCGAGCATGTCGGTGGCGAGCGCCGCGTTCCCGCCGCCCGTCTCGGCGTTGACGAACCAGCCGTCGAAGCCGTACGCCTCGGCGACCGCGACGAGCTGGGCCGCCAGCGGATAGTGCCCCGCCGCGTCCTTCTGCACCAGGTCGCGGGTCCACTGCAGCTGGCCGCCGTACGCGGCGGGCGGCAGGAACACATTGCCGAGGACGGGTACGCCGTGCCGGTGGGCGGCGTCCACGATCGGCGCGTTCGGCGCGAGGATCAGGCCCTCGCCGGAGGAACCTCCCCAGAAGACCAGTTCGTCGACGTAACTCCAGTGGGTGAGCGCGTAGTAGTCGGCGGTGGCCGCGCCCTGCGAGGGGTTGCTCGCGGTGGGCCCGAAGGAGACCAGCGACTGGATACGGGCCTGTCCCGCGCGGGCCGTCGTGTTCACCGGGGTCGGGGTGAACCGCTCGGCGAGCCGCACGGACGCCGTGTTGAAGGCCAGGTCGGCGTCGGTGGCGGCGCTCCACGCCTTCAGGCTGCGCCAGGTGATGCCCGCGCCCGGAGAGCCCGAGGGGAAGGAGTCCGGGTACCAGTAGGAGGCGTACGGCTGGAGCGCCGAGGCGGCGGTGGGACCGGCCGCGGCCTCCTGACCGGCGGCGGCCGGTCCTGCCGGGAGCAGGGCGGCGGCCGCCCCGGTGCCGGCGACGAGCAGGACGGTGCGTCTGGTGGGGTTCACGAGCAAGTGCCTCCTTGTGGGAGTTCTTGTTTCCTGTGGGGGTCACGGAACCTGAGGGACCACCGAATCCGGGAACCACCGAATCCGCGGGACTACGGAAGCTGATCCGGGGTGACGACTTCGGTGATGCCTCGTGCCGTGAGGTGCTCCCCGTCGCTCGCGCGGGACGCGAGGACGGTGGTCGGTCGGGCGCCGTCGGCGGTGAGCCGGAAGAACGCCTCGAACACCGGTCCGCCCGGCGCGCAGACGGAGCGGCCGGCGGGGTCGTCGGGGACGACGAGCGCGGTGGTACGGACCTTGGGCGCGGAGGGGTGCTCGCGGGCCGCCCCGGCCGCCCGGGCCAGCGCCCGCGCGCTGGCCTTGGGGCGGCGGTCGTTGCTCAACAGCCCGAGCCCGTATTCGAGTTCGGGGAAGTCGACGAGATCCCGGGACACGTCGTGGGAGCACCACCAGGTGATGCCCCAGAGGTCCGGGCAGTCCAGGGCGTTCGCGACGGTCGCCTCGGTGAAGGCGGCGGCGTGCTCGGCGGGGACCAGCGGCGCGGGCGCGCCGACCTCCTGGAGCCAGACCGGGCGCGCCGGGTCGTCGGCCCAGGCCTTGCTCAGCTCGATCAGGTAGGCGGCGTGGTGTTCGGTCGCGACGCCGGTACGGCCGTGCCGCTGGGCCGTGCCGTTGAAGACCCACGAGTGGACGGCGGTGACCGCACCGCGCCGTGCGGCCTGGGCCGGGGTGAACGGCATGTCGTCCTGGTACCAGGCCGCGTCGTACTCCGCGTGCAGGTGCAGCTTGCCGGGCGCGCCCTTCTCGCAGGCGGTGAGCATCCGCTCCAGCCAGGTGTCGATCAGGCCGGCCGTCGTGCGGTCGGGGTCCGGGTGGGGGCCCGCCGAGAACTGGTTGATCTCGTTGCCGACGGTCATGCCGATGAAGTTGGGCCGGTCGGCGAGGGCGGCGGCGAGGGTCCGCAGATACTCGGCCTGCCCTTCGACGACCTCGGGGTCGGTGAAGAGGTTGCGCCGGTGCCAGGTCTGCGTCCAGGCGGGCAGGAAGTCGAAGCTCGACAAGTGACCTTGCAGTCCGTCCACGTTGACGTCCATACCCCGTTCGGCGGCGGCGTCCGCGAGAGCGACGAGCTGTTCCACGGCACGCGGGCGGATCAGCGAGCGGTTCGGCTGGAAATAGGGCCAGATCGGAAAGACCCGTATGTGGTCGAGGCCGAGTGCGGCGATCGAGTCGAGGTCGGCGCGCACGGAGTCGAGATCGAAGTCGAGCCAGTGATGGAACCACCCTTCACTCGGGGTGTAGTTGACGCCGAAGCGCACGGCAGAAGACATCCGGGAGTCCTAGTCCTGTTTCTGTGGTGCGTACGTGGGGGGGGTGTGCGGGCTGTTCGCCATCGGGGGTGCCCTCGACGGCGAACAGCCCCTGACAACGGGCTGCTATCGGCGCAGGGCGCCCCTTGCCGGCGGCCACCCCGCGACACGGCCGCCGCCCTTCAGGGGCAGGCGACCGGTCACCGCGCGTGGTTCGCACAGCTCGCGGTCGGTGGCCGCGGACCTCACCCCTTCACCGCTCCCTCGCCGACCCCGCGGAAGAAGTACCGCTGGAGGCAGGCGAAGAGGGCGATCAGCGGCGCCACCGCGATGATCGTGCCCGCCGCGACGAGCCGTTCGTCGTTGGCGAAGGTGCCGTGCAGATAGTTGAGACCGATGGTCAGGGTGAACTTGTCCGGGTCGCTGAGCACGATCAGCGGCCACAGGAAGTCGTCCCAGGCGCCCATGAAGGCGAAGATCGCGACGACGGCGAGGGTGCCCTTCACCGAGGGCAGCGCGATCCGCAGGAACCGCTGCCAGGTGTTCGCGCCGTCGACGAAGGCCGCCTCCTCGATCTCGTACGGCAGATTGAGGAACGCGTTCCTCATCAGCAGCACGTTCATCGCGCCGATGCACCCGGGGAGCACCACCCCGATGAGCGTGTTGTTCAGGCCCAGCTCACGCATGGTCGTGAACTGGGCGATGATGATGCCCTCCACGGGCACGAGCATCGCCAGGATGAACACGAGCGTGGCCACCTTGCGGCCGCGGTAGCGCAGCCGGGCCAGCGCGTAGCCCGCGAGCGCCGCGCCGACGCAGTTCGTGACGACGTTGGCGGTGGCGACCTTGAGGGAGTTGAAGGCGTAGTCCCAGACCGGAATGGTCTGGGCGACCCGGTCGTAGTTGTGCAGGGTCGGTTCGCCGGGCAGGAACTTGGGCGGCGAGCTGAAGATGTCCTCGGTCGGCCCCTTCAGCGAGGTGGACAGCTGCCACAGGAACGGCCCGACGGTGAGGGCCAGGACGGCCAGCAACAGCAGGTAGCGCAGGGCGAGTTCCCAGACCCGTACGTGCTTGCCGTGCTCGTCGGTGACGCGCTTCCCGCGCCGGCGGCGGGGCACGTCCACGGCGGCCGGCACTGTCTCGCGGCTCTTCTCGGCGATACTCACGCGTCCTCCTTCCGGTCGGCGCGGAGCACGAGCAGCATCAGCGCGACGGTGACGACGAAGACGACGACGGAGATGGCGGAGGCGTAACCGACCCGGCCCGTGAGACCGGTGCCGGTGCGCTGGACGAGCATCACGAGCGTGGTGTCCTCGCCCGCGGGGCCGCCGTCGGGCCCTGCCATCAGGTACACCTCGGAGAACACCTTGAAGGCGGCGACCGAGGAGAGCGCGCCGACCAGCACCATCGTGGAGCGGACGGCGGGCACGGTGACGGTGAGGAAGCGGCGGACCGCGCCCGCGCCGTCCACGGCCGCGGCCTCGTGCAGCTCGCGCGGCACGTTGGCGAGCGCGGCCAGGTAAATGATCATGTAGTAGCCGAGGCCCTTCCAGACCGTGACGGCCATGGCGCTCCCCAGGAGCAGCCACTGGTCGCTCAGGAAGCCGACCCTGCCGACGCCGATCGCCTCCAGCAGCGAGTTCACCAGGCCGCGTTCGTCGAGCAGCCACACCCAGATGAGGCCCACCACGACGATGGAGGCGACGACCGGGGTGTAGAAGGCCGACCGGAAGAAGGCGATGCCGGGGATGTTCTTCTGGACGAGGAGCGCGAGCAGCAGGGGCAGCAGGACGAGCGCGGGGACGACCCCGACGACGTACAGCGTGCTGTTGCGCAGGCCGATCCAGAACATCTCGTCGTGCAGCAGCTCCCGGAAGTTGGCCAGGCCCACGAACTCGCCGGGGATCAGGGTCCGGCGGTCGGTGAAGGCGTTGACCACGGTCGAGACGAACGGATAGAGGATGAAGATCCCCACGACCAGCAGTCCGGGGGCGGCGAACAGCCAAGGGCTGGTCGGCAGTTGGCGCCGGACGCGGGCGGCAGTGGTACTGGAAGGACTCGTCATGTCGGTCAGCCCTGCTGCTGGAGCAGGCGGTCACACGCCTTGACAGCGTTGTCGAGAGCTTCCTCGGGGCTCACCTTGCCCTGCAGCGCCTTGGCGACGGAGTTGCGCAGTTCGGTCTTCATCTGCTCGCTGAACAGCACCGGCGTGTAGTTGACGGCGTTCTTCAGGGACTTGGCGGCGGCAATCCGCACGCGGGTCTCGTCGGTCCCGTCCTCCTTGGTGAAGTACGGGTCGTCGAGCGAACCGGCCGTGCTCGGGAAGATCGCGACCTTCTTGGCGAACGACATCTGGTTCTGCGCGTCGGTGACGAAGTGCGCGAAGGCGACGGCGGCGGGCTTCCGCTTGGTCTGCGCGTTCACCATCACGCCCATGACGTACATGTTGACCTTGCCGGTGCTGGTGATCTGGTCGGTGATGCCGATGTTCTTGTAGAGGTTCGGCGCCTGCTTCTTGAAGTTGCCGAGGTCCAGGGCGCTGCCCGGGTTCATGGCGACGGCCCCGGTGAGGAACTTCTTGCCGGACGACTCGGGGGTGGCGGTCAGCGCCTGCGAGTCCAGAGCCTTGGCGTCGTACAACTCCTTGTACCTGGTGAGGAGTTCCACACCCTTGGCGTCGTTGAAGGCGAAGCCCGTGCCCTCCTTGTTCATCAGCTCGACGCCGTAGCGGCCGAAGTCCTCGATGGTGGGCACGTTCGCCAGGGTGGCGACCTTGCCGTCGCTCTTGTCGGCCAGCTCAAGGGCGTTGTCGAAGAGTTCGTCGTACGTCTTCGGCGGCTTCGAGGCGTCCAGGCCGGCCTCCTTGAACAGCGACTTGTTGTAGAAGAGCGGGCCGGTGTTCAGGTACCACGGGAAGGCGTACGTGCCCTCCGTGCCCGGTATCTCGTGGCTGGCCCACGCACCCGGCAGGTACTCCTTCTTGTACTTCGCGGCGGCCTTGTCGAGGTCGAGCGCGAGGCCCGCCTTGGCGAGCGGGGCGACGAGGTCGGGGGAGACGTTCACGACATCGGGCAGGGTGCCGCCGGCCGCGTCGGCGCTGATCTTGTCGGCGTAGCCCTCGGCGGGCTGGTCGACCCACTTCACGTTCGTACCGGGGTACTTCTTCTCGAAGTCCGCGACCAGGCCCTCGAAGTAGGGCTTGAAGTTCGCCCTCAGGTTCCAGGTCTGGAAGGTGATGTCGCCCTCGACCTTGCCGGAGGCGTCCGTGGAACCGCTGTCGTCACCCCCGGAGCCGCAGGCGCTGAGCGGCAGGACCAGGGCGACGACAGCGGCGGCGAGTGCTCTGCGAGGCATGCGCACGGTGACCGGGCTCCTTTGCGACGGTGTGGGTCAGGGGTGACGGGCAGACCTTGCATCCTGCGCGGCGGAGAAGTCAATGGATTCCGCCTCGCTAAATTCATTAGTTGGACATAAGCCCAGGTGAGAGAGGCCATGCGGCACTACTTGCAGCGGATCA
Source organism: Streptomyces tauricus (assembly GCF_014650955.1). Taxonomy (GTDB): domain Bacteria; phylum Actinomycetota; class Actinomycetes; order Streptomycetales; family Streptomycetaceae; genus Streptomyces; species Streptomyces tauricus. Next base: position 25,507 of record NZ_BMVY01000041.1, on the reverse strand, counting down.
CTAATGCGCTTTAGAGTGACCTGACTCAAGCGCTTTAGTGCACAGCGGCTTTGAGCAGTGCCGCAATGAAGTGGGGAGCAAGGTTGCCAGCCAAGCGGTCTCCCGCGCGCCGGCCGACGATGAAGGACATCGCGCAGCGCGCCGGGGTCTCCGAGAGCGCGGTCTCGTTCGCGCTCAACGACCGGCCCGGGGTCTCCGAGATCACCCGGGACCGGGTGCGGCGGGTCGCCGAACAGCTGGGCTGGCGGCCCAGCACCGCGGCCCGCCAGCTGTCCGGCGAGGGCACGGCGACGGTCGGTCTCGTCCTGGCGAGGCCCGCGGACACCCTCGGGGTGGACTCGTTCTTCCTGCAGCTCATCTCGGGCATACAGGAGGTGCTGGCGGAACGTCACCTCGGGCTGCTCTTCCAGGTGGTCGAGGACGTCGACGACGAGTGCGCGGTGTACCGGCGCTGGTGGGCCGAGCACCGCGTGGACGGAGTACTGGTCGTCGATCCGCGGACCGACGACGCGCGCCCCGACCTGCTCGACGAGCTGGGGCTGCCGGCGGTGGTCATCGGCGGGGCGCCGGACGCCCGGCATCCCGGTCTGTCCACGGTCTGGGCGGACGACGCGGGCGCGATGGCGTCCGTCGTGGGGCGGCTGTACGAGCTGGGGCACCGGCGGATCGTGCACATCGCGGGGCTGCCCGGGCTCGCGCACACGGAGCGGCGGATCCGTACGCTGCGGGCCGAGGCGGAGCGGCGCGGGCTCGCGGAGGTGTGCTCCGTGACCACGGACTACTCCGACGCGGAGGGGGCTGCTGTCACGCGCCGCGTCCTGGAGGGTGGCGTGCTGGGGGGTGGCTCGCCGCCGACGGCACTGGTCTACGACAACGACGTGATGGCCGTCGCCGGGGTCGCCGCCGCGACGGAGCTGGGCTTCTCGGTACCGGGTGACGTGTCCGTCGTGGCCTGGGAGGACTCGGCGCTGTGCCGCATGGTGAAGCCGTGGCTGTCGGCGCTGTCGCGGGACACGGTCGCTTTCGGGCGCACGGCGGCGGTGGAGTTGACGTCGCTGCTGGACGGGGGGCCCGCGCGGGCTGTGGGGGTGCCTGTGCCGGGGTTGATCGAACGGGACAGCACGGGGCCCTGCGGGCCCTGCGGGGCTTGAGCGGGGTGGGGGGGTGGGGGCGGTTGTCGCTTGCGACGGGTGCCCCCACTTGGCCCCTGCCGGGGGTGTGCGTCTGTGTTTTGTGCGGGTGGGCTGGGGCTGAGCGCGCAGTTCCCCGCGCCCCTAGGGGGTGGGGGTGTGCGTCTGTGTTTTGTGCGGGTGGGCTGGGGCTGGGTGCGCCGTTTGCCGCGCCCCTAGAAGATCTCGGGGTGTGAGCGGTGCAGGGTGAAAACTGACAGCCGTGGAGGGCGACGGGCGGTTGTCACTCGTAGGCGCCAACGCTGGGAGCTTACCGGGGTCGGTAGGAGCAGGATTCGGCTGGCGCCGATCGTGCCTGCCGATGTGACCTGCCGCCAGGCTCCGCCCGTGTGGGTCTCGATCACGAAGGTCTCCACCTGCTGGCCGTGGCGGATGTCCTCCGCCAGTCGGATGCGGTTCACCTCGCGGGGCGTACCGAGGTCGACCGTGATCGTGCCGGTGGATCTGGTGATGTGCGCCCCGCGTGCCAGGTCCTCCGGGAGTTCGCGGTCTACGCGCTCGCGGAACTCCCGCAGGCGGGTGACGTCGGCGGCCGGGAGGAGGCCCCGGTCATCCGGGGGTACGTTGAGCAGCAGGACCGCGTTGCGGCCCACCGAGCCGAAGTAGATGTCCGTCAACTGCTGCACCGACTTCGGCTGTTGGTCGGCGTGGTAGAACCAGCCGTCCCGGATGGACACATCTGCCTCCGCCGGCCACCACTGGAGATGGTCGGCCACAGGCTGGGCGGCGACGAGGGCGTCCCGGCCGCCCATGTCCGGCGCGTCGTACGAGAGCGCGAAGTCCATGCGCCCGTTGGCCTTCTCCTGGACGGGTACGACGCTCCACTCGTTCTCGCGGGCCAGCCCGCCCTCGTTGCCGACCCAGCGCACATCGGGTCCGGACACGGCGACCGTGGCGTCCGGCGCGAGGGTCCTGATGAGCGTGTACCAGCTGTCCCAGTCGTACGTCTCGACCTTGTCCGGCGGGATACGGCCCTGCGCGCCGTCGAACCAGACCTCGTCGACCGGCCCGTACTCGGTGAGGACCTCGTAGAGCTGGTCGAGCATGTGGGCCCCGTAATCGGTGGCCGGGAGCGTGAAGGTGGGCCCGTCCGGGCGGTCGTCCCCCGGTACCGGAGTGGGGATCGTGCGCTCGGAGCGGGCGCTGCCGTTGGCATACACACCGTGCAGGTACTGGTTCTCGTCGGCCGGTGAGATGTAGACGCCGACCTTGAGCCCGTGGCGCCGCATGGAGTCCGCGAACGAACGCAGGACATCCCCCTGCCCGCCCTGCCAACTGCTCGATGCCACCGAGTGCTTGGTGTAGCGGGACGGGTAGAGGACGAAGCCGTCGTGGTGCTTGACGGTGAGGATGGCCAGCTTGAAGCCGCCGTCGCGCAGGGCGCGGGCCCACTGGTCGGTGTCGAGCCCGACCGGCTGGAAGACATCCGGATCCTCGTCCCCGGTGCCCCATTCGAGACCGGTGAAGGTGTTCACGCCGAAGTGCAGGAAGGCGGTCCGTTCGAGGGCCTGCCAGGCGATCTGCCGTTCCGTGGGCCGGACTCGGGAGGCCTTGCGGACCAGCTCGTCCGGGGAGTCGTCGGGGCTGACGGGGATCCGGTACCACGGCTCCCCGGAAGAGGCGGACGCGGCGGACGCGAGCGCCACGGACGTACCACTGGACGCCACGAGTGCCGCGGCGGCCGTGACGAAGAGACGTCTGGAGACTGCCATGGGGTCGGACTCCTCACATCAGGACATCAGGGGGCAGGGGTGGAGATCAGCGGGATTCCGAGTCACGCCGTGGTCAACTGCCATACGGCAGACGGCCGCTGGTCCGGCGGGTACTGCACCAGCCGGCCGTCGTCGCTCACGCTTACGGCCATCTGGGTGATCGCGTTGATGAGCCGGTAGCCACCCCGCGCCGGCGCCAACTGCCAGCGCTGCACGGTGTTCGCCGCGTCGCACGCCTGCTCGGAGACCTCGATACCGGGCTGGAGCGGCACGTTGAGCGTGAGCTTGCCGCCACGCACCTCCAGACAGCCGTCCGCGGTCTTCAAGGTCACGTAGCCGTCCGGGGTGCGCCCGACCTCGGCCGTGACGCGTGCGGCCCCCGAGCGGAAGGTGTACGTGCCGTTCGCGACCGGTACGCGGGTGAGGTCCCGCCACCCGGGTGCGTGGCCCACGGCCGCCGCGCGAGCGGTGAACCGGGCGTACGTGGCGTCCGGGTGAGGGTCGCCCCAGGTGGCCTGGGCGACATGGCGCAGAGCCGGGTCGGTGTCCTCCGCGACCTCGTTCTCGGTCTCGCCGCGGCCGTTGTCGGGCCAGAGGCTGATCTTCGCCCCGGTGATGCCCTCACGGGAGGCGAGCTTCTCGCCCTCGAAGCTGCGCGGGTCCCAACTCTGCTCGTACAGGCCCTTCGTGTCCGAGTGGAAGCCGCCGCGTACGAGATAGAGGGCGTAGGCCGCGTTCATCAACGGGTAACCCCGCGCCCGCAGTTCGCTGGGCTTCGTCGCCACGTTCAGCCAGTGCTCGACCGTCGTACCGGCCGTGACGGGCACGGTGTTGGCGCCGGTGAGCCCGTCGTTCCAGATCCGCAGCTCCTTCCCCCTGTCCGCCGCGTAGGCGTGGACCCGGTTGACGAAGTCGATGAAGGCGTCCTGCGGGGTGGCGTCCTCGCCGTACCTGGCCCTGGCGTACTCCAGGACCTGCGGATACTTGGCGAAGTCGGAGCCGAGCATGTACTCGTCGGCGCCCATGTGCCAGGAGTCGGCCGTGAACACCTGCGCGTACTCGTCCATCAGGCTCGTGTAGTAGGCGAAGGCCTCCGGGCGTGTGATGTCGAGCCGGGAGGGCTGCTTGTCGCCGTCGGAGTCGGTGAGCTGGAGATCCGGCCGGTTCTCGATCCAGGGGTCCATGTGCCCCGGGGAGTTGATCTCCGGCACGATGGTGACGTGGTACTTCTCCCCCAGGGCGACGAGCCGCCGTATCTCGTCCTTGGTGTAGTAGCCCCAGGTGTTGGCCTCGGGATGTGCGTCGCTCTTCACCTTCAGTTCCAGCAGCAGCTGGTTGAGCTTGTGGTACGCCATGTCGCGTACGAGGTTCTCCAGCCACTGTGTGGTGATGTGGACGTAGCAGGCGCACACTCCGACGCCCCGCTCCTCGTACCGCGGCACGTCGACGGTGCGGCCGGCGGGCAGCCGGTCGCCCTGGGCGAGGAGTTGGAGGACGGTCCGGGTGCCGTAGAAGGCACCCGTCTCCGTGGCGGCCGTCACCGACAGACGCGCGCCCGCGCGGAGTTCGTACCCCTCCTTGCCCAGCGCGGCCCTGCCGGGCGAGACGTCGACAACGATGTCACCCTTGCGCGCTCCCCCGCTCACGACCGGAACGGTGCCGTGGCCCGCCGCGCGCAGGTCGTCGGCGAGGGTGTCGGCGACGCGGCGTTCCGCACGGCCGTCGGCGACGAGACGGGTGCCGCGCTCGTACGCGTAATGGCCGGTTCCCGGCGTCCAGTCGGTCAGGGCGGGAACGGTGACAGGGACCGCGGGGACGGCCGCCGCTGCCGTCCCTGCCGTCTTTCTCGCCTCTGCCGCCCCAGCCGGCGGGACCGGCACCGCGAGCATCAGGAGCGCCGTCAGGGCGCCGACCAGCCAGGACCGTCCTGAAGACGCACTCTTGACGTCCGTACTCACGGGCACCTCCCATACATCGGAGGTGTGATGATTGGGCCGCCTTCAGGACATGTCAATGGGGTCCGTACTGCGCCGAGTTGAGCCAGTGGTCGGATGACCTGCCACTCCGCGCGAGGAATCAGCGAGCGGGGTCGCCAAAAGTCCAAGAGGAGCGCAGCGAATGTCCAAGCGCGTCCCGGCACGACGGCTCTCGGCCGATCAACTCTCGACGGGACGGCCGGCGCCGGGGCACAGTACTTCTCGTATGCGTGCGTACTCACCAGTACTCACCATGCTGATCAGATAGGACCACATCCCCGAGGAGCCACCGTGACCAGCTGGGTCGGCCGGACCGCCGCCGAGATCGCCGCCGCCGTCCGTGAGAAGCGGGTCACGCCGCGCGAGGTGGTGGCCGAGCACCTGGCGCGGATCGAGTTGCTCGACGCGCGCGTGGGCGCCTTCCGCCACGTACGCGCGTCGGCCGCGCTCGTCGAGGCGGACGAGGTGGGATCCCGGGCGGACCTGGCCGACCTCCCCCTGGCGGGCGTACCCGTGGCGGTCAAGGACAACCTGGCCGTACGCGGCGAGTCCACCCGCAACGGCAGCGCCGCGAGCCCGGACACCGCGGCGGCGGAGGACCACGAAACGGTGGCCAGGCTGCGTGCGGCGGGGGCCGTCGTGGTGGGCCTGACGAACGTCCCCGAACTGTGCGTCTTCGGCACCACTGAGGGCGTGTACGGCACGGCCCGCAACCCGTGGGACACCACCCGTACGGCGGGCGGCTCCTCCGGCGGCAGCGCGGCGGCGGTCGCCGCCGCGATGGTTCCCCTGGCGCTCGGCAACGACGGCATGGGGTCGCTGCGGATACCCGCCGCCAACTGCGGCCTGATAGGCCTCAAGCCGGGCCATGGCGTGATTCCGGCGGGCATCGGGCACGGTGACTGGTTCGGCATGTCCGAGAACGGGCCGCTGGCGACGACGGTCGAGGACGCCCGGCTGATGTTCTCGGTACTGGCCGCCACGGATGCCGTACGCGCCGCGGAACCCGCGCCTCCTTCGGTTCTCTCGGTCGCCGTGTCCGTGCGCAGTCCGCTGGTGGGGGTCGCCGTCACCCGGCCGTACGTGACCGCGGCCCGTGAGGCGGCCGGGCTGCTCGCCGGGGAGGGGCATCGGGTGCGGCGCGCGGACCCGCCGTATCCGGTGTGGCTGGGTACGACCTCGCTGGCGCACTGGACGGCCGGGACGGCGGTGGACGCGGAAGGGCTCGACCCGCGGCGGCTGGCACCGCGGACGCGGGTGCACACGGGGCTGGGGCGCCGGTTCGTGGACTCGGTACGGACCGGTGTGCGCCGGCAGCAGCTGCGGGAGCGGCTCACGCCCTTCTTCGAGGAGCACGATGTGCTGCTCACGCCCGCGTTGGCGCGGCGGGGGCCTGCCGCGGCCGAGTGGCACAAGCGGGGGTGGCTGCGGAATGTTCTGGTCAACACGAACTACTCGCCGCTGACTCCGCCGTGGAATCTGACGGGGTGGCCGGCGATGGTGGTGCCGTTCGGGGTGCTGCCGTCGGGCGGGCCGGGGGCTGTGCAGCTGGTGGGGCGGCCAGGGAGCGAGGGGGTTCTGCTGGCGCTGGCGGAGCAGTTGGAGGTGCTGCGGCCTTGGACACGGACCGCTCCGCTGGGAGGAGCGGGGTAGCTCCGCCGGGGGTGCGGGGTGTGGGGTCGGGTGTGTGCGGCTCAGCTGGCGGGGTGCGGGTGGGTCGTTGCTGGCCGCGCAGTTCCCCGCGCCCCTAAAGGCAAGGGGGCCGGCGGTCAGAGTGTTCGGTGCATGACGTACAGGGCGACTCTGCCGTGGGTCGGGTGGGTGAAAGCCTCGGGGATCGTACCCACCACCTCGAAACCCAGTGACGTCCACAGTTTCACGGCGGGGTTGGTCTCCACGACGGCGTTGAAGACCATCGCCCGGTAGCCGTCGGCCTTGGCCGTCCGCAGGATGTGTTCCGCCAGAGCCCGGCCGATGCCCTGGCCGGTGCGGTCAGGGTCGACCATGAAGCCGGCGTTGGCGACATCGGCCGCGGGACCGCCGTAGTTGGGGGTGACGTAGGCGGAGCCCACGACGGCACCCGACCCCTCGTCCTCGGCGACGAACACACGCTTGCCCGGCGCCATCCACAGCGCGCGGGCATCCTCGTCGGAGGTGTCCGGGTCCCAGGCGTAGGACTCGGCGGCGGCCACGATGCGATGCCAGAAAGGCCAGATCCTCGGCCAGTCGCCGGCCACGGCTTCTCTGATCAACATGGACCCGAGTCTGGCACGACCGCCTGTGCGCCACTCCGTCGCCCCATACCGACCCGCGCGGTCAGAGCCACGGGAGCGGGCCGTGCCGGTACGTCGCAGCCCGTCGCGTACGGCTCCTGCGATCGACCGTCCCCATCCGTCCTTGGGGCCGTACACCCGGAAGGCGACGGGCTCGACGTACCGGCACGGCCCCGACCCACCCACTCACTCGCCCCCACCCATCACCGCCAGACGCCCTCGAAGGGGTCGCCTGGCGGCTCCGGACGGTCCCGGGCGATAAGGGCAGCCGCCCCGGGCCGGTCAGTCCACGCTGGGCAGGATGTGGGGCTCGGCCAGGTCGTCCTCGTAGCCCGCCAGCCGGATGGGCGCGGACCTGGCCCACACGTCCAGGCTGCCGAGCTTCTCCGCCCGGTCCGTGACCTCTGTCCGTTCCTTGAGGCCTTGATCGAGATTCGTCGTCTCCGGTGTCACCGCGCACTCCTTATGTGTCGGGTCACCCTCGGGGCGCACAGGACCACTCTGCTGTCGGTCGCCGGCGTCCGCGCGGGTCTGAACAAAGGCACTTCGGACGCGGTGGCGCCGGTCAACTCGCATGAGAGCAGGCCGTGGTGACTGGCTTGTCCCGGGACGGACCGTGGGTGTGGGTGGGACCCAAATGAGCTGTCCGTCCCGCACAGAGTAACCAAATGAGCGGGCCGCCGCTCGATGGGGCTGAAAACAAGGTGTAACCATCTGAAGTCATCCAGCCAACGTTCGGCCGTCCGTTCGACATCCGCCACTCGTTGTCCACCTCGGTTGTCCACAGGCAGGGAGCCACCCGTCCGGCCCTGTGCCAACATGATCAGCGCCCCACTGTCCATGTGAAGGAGCCCGACATGGCCGCCCAGCAGGTACGCGGTGTCATCGCCCCCGGCAAGAACGAGCCGGTGCAGATCCGGACGATCCTCATCCCCGACCCGGGTCCCGGCGAGGCCGTGGTGAAGATCCAGGCCTGCGGGGTCTGCCACACCGACCTGCACTACAAGCAGGGCGGCATCAGCGACGAGTACCCCTTCCTGCTCGGCCACGAGGCGGCGGGCGTCGTCGAGTCGGTCGGCGAGGGCGTCACCGACGTCGCCCCCGGCGACTTCGTGGTCCTCAACTGGCGAGCGGTGTGCGGCCAGTGTCGCGCCTGCCTCCGCGGCCGCCCCTGGTACTGCTTCGACACGCACAACGCGAAGCAGAAGATGACCTTGGAGGACGGCACCGAGCTCTCCCCCGCCCTGGGCATCGGCGCCTTCGCCGAGAAGACCCTGGTCGCGGCCGGCCAGTGCACCAAGGTCGACCCGTCCGTGTCCCCGGCGGTCGCGGGCCTGCTCGGCTGCGGCGTGATGGCCGGCATCGGAGCGGCCATCAACACCGGCGGAGTGGGCCGCGGCGACTCCGTCGCCGTCATCGGCTGCGGCGGCGTGGGCGACGCCGCGATCGCCGGGGCGAACCTCGCCGGCGCCGCGAAGATCATCGCCGTCGACATCGACGACCGGAAGCTGGAGAAGGCCCGCACGATGGGCGCCACCCACACGGTCAACTCCAAGGAGACGGACCCCGTCGAGGCGATCCGCGAGCTGACCGGCGGCTTCGGCGCCGACGTCGTGATCGAGGCGGTCGGCCGCCCGGAGACGTACAAGCAGGCGTTCTACGCCCGCGACCTGGCGGGCACGGTGGTCCTGGTCGGTGTCCCCACCCCTGAGATGAAGCTCGAACTGCCCCTGCTGGACGTCTTCGGCCGCGGCGGCAGCCTGAAGTCGTCCTGGTACGGCGACTGCCTGCCCTCACGCGACTTCCCGATGCTGATCGACCTCCATCAGCAGGGAAGGCTGGACCTGGCGGCCTTCGTGACGGAGACCATCACGCTCGACGACGTCGAGCAGGCCTTCGACCGCATGCACGGCGGCGACGTCCTGCGATCGGTGGTGGAGCTGTGACGACCGCCCGCATCGAGCACCTGGTCACCTCCGGCACGTTCAGCCTGGACGGCGGCACCTGGGACGTCGACAACAACGTATGGATCGTGGGCGACGACACCGAGGCGGTCGTCATCGACGCGGCGCACGACGCGGACGCCATCGCAAAGGCCCTCGGCACCCGCACCCTGCGCGCGATCATCTGCACCCACGCGCACAACGACCACATCGACGCGGCCCCGGCGCTCGCGGCGCGCACCGGCGCACCGATCCTGCTCCACCCGGACGACCTCCCGCTCTGGAAGCAGACGCACCCGGACCGCCTCCCGGACGGCGAGCTGTCCGACGGCGAGAAGCTCACCGTGGCGGGCGTGGAGCTGACCGTCCTGCACACGCCGGGTCACGCGCCGGGGGCCGTCTGCCTGTACGCCCCGGAGCTGGACACCGTCTTCACCGGCGACACCCTCTTCCAGGGCGGTCCCGGCGCGACGGGCCGGTCGTTCTCCCACTTCCCGACGATCGTGGAGTCGATCAGGACCCGCCTGCTCGACCTGCCCGCCGGGACGGTGGTCCGCACCGGCCACGGCGACACGACGACGGTCGGCGCCGAGGCCCCGAACCTCCAGGAGTGGATCGACCGGGGGCACTGAACGAGCTGTCGGGCAGGTGTGCAGTTCAGTTCCCGTTGGCCCGATTGAAATCTGGCCATGATCTGCTGGCGCGAGACGACGGCCTTTCTCGCCCGCAGGGAGGACTGGCGCATGGAGCTGCGCAGAGTCGAAGAGCTGATGGATCTGCTGCACGCCTGCCGAGGAGCCCGGGGCACCGCCTGCCTCGGCGGCGCCCCGGTCGATCTGCACGACCACGCCCTGCAGACCGCCGCGCTGCTGCGCCGAAGTCGCCCGGCCGACAAGGAACTCCAGGTGGCCGGGTTGGTGCATGGCGTCGGGCAGCTGCTGCGGCCGGGCGATGCCCGGGGTCACGCCGACCTCGCGGCCGACGCGGTCCGGCCACTGCTGGGCGAGCGGGTCGCCTGCCTGGTACGCCTGCACGAGGCGCCCCCTGTCGGTCCGCCCCTGGACGATCAGCTCACGGAGGACGTACTGATCCTGCGCCAGGCCGACGAGTCCGCCAGGACGGCGGGCCTGGACGCGGGAGTGCTGGAGGACTGGCGCACGGTACTGGAACTGGTGTCGACCCGGCACGCCCGCCTGGGCGCGGTCGACTGACAGCTCGACCCCCACACCCTGCCCCCACCCTGCGCCGCCCACGCCCGGCCCCTCCCGCACCCCGCCCCTCCCGGACCGTTCCCCTCCCAAGCCCTGTCGGCTGACGGACCGTCATGAGACGGTACGCGGATGACGTCGCCGTACGCGTTCGGGGGCAAGGTCGCCGTCGTCACCGGGGCCTCGCGCGGGATCGGGCTGGCCGTCGCCGAGGGGTTCGTGGCGGCGGGCGCGCGGGTGTGCGTCACGGCACGGGACGCCGACGGGCTGGCCCGGGCCACCGCGCGGCTGGGCGACGCCGTGGGCCTGGCGGGCACCGTCGCCGACCCGGCCCACCTGCGCCGGCTGACCGAGCTGGCGATGGACGAGTACGGCCGCATCGACGTGGTGGTGAACAACGCGGCGACGAACCAGCCGTACGGGCCGCTCATGGACGCGGACCCGGACCGGTGGCGCGAGGCGTTCACGGTCAACGTCGAGGCCCCGCTGCGGCTGGTGCAGCACGCGTGGCGGGCCTGGATGCGCGCGCACGGCGGCTCGGTGGTCAACATCTGCACCGAGGGAGCGACGCACGTCGGCCCCCACCTGGGCGCTTACGGCACCAGCAAAGCCGCCCTGCTGCACCTGACCCGGCAACTGGCGGGCGAGCTGGCCCCCGGGGTCCGGGTCAACGCGGTCTCCCCCGGCCTCGTACGCACCGAGATGGCCCGCTTCGTCTGGGACCGGGCGGACCACGAGTCGGCCACCGGCCTGCCCCTCGGCCGCATGGGCGAGCCGGAGGACATAGCCGGAGCTGTCCTGTGGCTCACCTCGGACGCGGCGAAGTGGATCACAGGCACAGACCTACTGGTGGACGGCGGGACAAGGGTCCGAGCGGCACACGCCCCGAAGAGCGCGCCCCTCCAGGACGGGAACTACCACTTGCCGGGCGCGTAGTCCTTCAGGAATACCCCGAACAGGTCCTCCCCCTGCTCCCCCCGCACGATCGGGTCGTACACCCGCGCCGCCCCGTCGATGAGGTCGAGCGGCGCGTGGAAGCCCGCGTCGGCGAGCCGCATCTTGTCCGGGTGCGGCCGCTCGTCCGTGATCCACCCGGTGTCGACGGCGGTCATCAGGATGCCGTCCTTCTCGAACATCTCCTGCGCGCTGGTGCGCGTGAGCATGTTGAGCGCGGCCTTGGCCATGTTGGTGTGCGGATGCCCGGCGCCCTTGTAACCGCGGTTGAAGACGCCCTCCATGGCGGACACGTTGACGATGTACGTCCGCCCGGCCTCGGCCGCCGCCATCGCCCCCCGCAACCGGCTGATGAGGATGAACGGCGCCGTGGAGTTGCAGAGCTGGACCTCGAGAAGCTCGATCGGCGTGACCTCCTCGACGGCCTGGATCCAGCTGTTGGTGTCGTGCAGATCGGGTACGAGCCCGCCCGCGTCGATGGCCGTACCGGCGGCGATCCGCTCCAGGGAGGCGGAGCCGGAGATGAGCGCGAGGTCGGTCACGTCCTGCGCGGTCAGGGCGCCGCCCCCGGCCACCGGGAGCGCGGACACCGCGCCGGAGCCGAAGGTGCCGATGACCTCGGCGGGCGGCAGTTCGCCGGCGGGCAGCGGCCCCGACTCGGCGGCGAGCAGCTCGCTGTAGGCGCCCGGAGAACGGCGTACGGTCTGCGCGGCGTTGTTGATCAGGATGTCGAGCGGTCCCGCGGCGGCGACCGAGTCGGCGAGCGCCACGACCTGGGCGGGGTCCCGCAGGTCGATGCCGACGATCTTCAGCCGGCCGATCCACTCGTCGCTGTCGGGCATGGCCTTGAAGCGGCGGATCGCGTCGTTCGGGAAGCGTGTGGTGATCGTGGTGTGCGCGCCGTCCCGCAGGAGCCGCAGCGCGATGTACATACCGATCTTGGCCCGGCCGCCGGTGAGCAGCGCGCGCTTGCCGGTGAGGTCGGTGCGGGCGTCCCGGCGGGCGCGGTTCTCGGCGGCGCACTTCTGGCAGAGCTGGTGGTAGAAGTAGTCGACCTCGGTGTACCGGGTCTTGCAGGTGTAGCAGGAGCGCGGGCGCTGGAGTATCCCCGCGATGGCGCCGGCCTCGGTGACGGACGACGGCAGGACGCCCTCGGTCTCGTCGTCGATGCGCTGGGCGGACCCGGTGGCGGTGGCCTCGGTGACGGCCTTGTCGTGGGCGGTCTTGGCGGCCCTGCGCTCCTGGCGGCGGCGCTGCTTGACCGAGCGGTAGATCCCCGCGGTGGCGCGGCGCACGGCGATCGCGTCGGGGTGGTCGACGTCGATCTTCTCCAGCTCGTCGAGCACGGCGAGGCAGACGGCCAGCCGCTCCGGGTCGATACCGGGACCGTACGAACCGTCCGGGTCCTGTCCCGTGTCCACGGCGGGGGCCGCCTGGCTGTCCTCTGTCACCGTCATCGCCGCTGCCGTTCCTAGGGTTCTCGCGCGGCGCTCGAACCGCGCTCGCTCACGAAGGCGGAATTTTACGGAGCACAGGGCAAAGGCACCAAACCCGCGATGATCACCGTTCTCCCCCGGGCCCGTGGAAGGCGGCCCTCCGGGCGTCCTGCGGGCCCGAAGGAGGTGTCTTTAGGACACACAGGCGGCGTTCAGTTCCGCCACCTCCACGATCAGCGACTTGGCCAGCAGGTCGAGGTCGGGTACGGCCTCCGCGTCGGCGACGAGCCCGTAGTGGACGCGCCCGCGGAACGTCGACACCGCCACAGCGAGGGCCTGGCCGCGGGCCAGCGGGGCGAGCGGGTACACCTCGGTCAGCGGGCAGCCGCCGAGCGTCATGCCGAGGCTGGGCAGCGGCACGCTGGTGACCAGGATGTCGAAGAGCAGCCGGGCGGCCTGGCCGACGACGGGCATGCCGAGCCGGTGGCCGATCGCCGGGACGTGGTCGGCGAGCAGGGCGACGGCTCCCGCTCCCCGGTGGGGTCCCGCGTCCTTGTTGCGGTTCATGTCCGCGCGTACGGCGGCGAGCCGCGCGAGCGGGTCCGGGTCGTCGACGGGGAGCCTTATCAAGTACCCGGAGAGCCGGTTCCCCTGCGGGTGCGCGGTGCGCGGGCGCCGCCGGGAGACGGGGATCAGGGCCCGGGGCGAGACCCCGTCGCTGCCGTCGCCGCGCTCGTCGAGCCAGCGGCGCAGGGCGCCCGCGACGACGGCGATGAGGACGTCGTTGACGGTGCCGCCCACGCTCTTGCGGATCGTGTGGATCTCGTCGAGCTCCACGGCCACGCCCGCGACCCGGCGGGTGCCGGTGGGCTTCGAGACCAGGGCGGCACAGGACCGTACGTCCCAGGTGGCGCGGGCCACGGAGGCGCCGATGTCCAGAGCGCGACCCGCGTCGGAGAGCGCGCCGCGGACCAGTCCCGGCAGCTTCGTCACGTCGGGGACGAGGCCGGCGAGGAAGCCTCGCTCCGGCTCCGCGGGGCGTGGGCGGGGTGCCGGCATGTCCATGGGGTCGAGGACGGCCGCCGCGAGCGTCAGGGCCCGCAGGCCGTCGGCCAGGGCGTGGTGGAACTTGAACAGGACGGCGAAGGAGGTGCCGTCCACGCCGGGCACGACGTGGGCCTCCCAGGGGGGCCTGCCGCGCTCCAGGGGCCGCTGCATGAGCGCGCCGGCCGCGGCGTGGAAGTCGGCGGCGGGGGCGTGCAGGCGGACGTGGTCGAGCGGTTCGAAGTCGGGGGCGGCCTCGCGGGCCGCGCCGCCGAAGTCGAGGGGCTGCCAGATGTCGCGGATCCGCATGCGCAGCCCGGGTACACCGGCCGCGCGGGCGGCGAGCAGATCGGCCGCGTGCCGGCCCGCGGCGGGCGAGTGGGCCGCGAAGATGCCCAGTGCCCCGAGATGCATGGGGTGCTCGGGGGATTCGATGCTCCAGAACGCCAGGTCGAGTGGTGCGAGAAGGTCGGAGTCAGCGGGCCGTACTTTCAATGGCTTGGCTCTCGCGTCGACGACGGGTGAGCCAGCAGTCAATCCCGGCCGGACGATTACGGTCAAGTACGATCAAGCTACGCTCAGTTAACAGCAGATTAAGTCCCGCTCCCGGTGACAGGAGCGGGACCCATGTGGCGCACGAGGCATCTGGGGTCATCTGGGCGCATCCGGGAGTGGGCGACATCACCCGCCGACCCTGCCCGGACGGGCTCGCGCGGCCCTACGGCACCTGCTGGCCCTTGCCGAGGGCTATCACGCCGTCCTTGGAGACGGTGTACAGCTCCCGGTCCCGTTCCGGGTTGACGCCTATGGTCGCGCCCGGGGGTACCTGCACGTTCTTGTCGAGGACCGCGCCGCGTACGACGGCGCCCCGCCCGATGTGCACGTTGTCGTGGAGGATCGACCCCTGGACTACGGCTCCCGGGTCGACTAGGACACCCGGGGAGAGCACCGAGCGCGTGACCTGCCCCCGGATGAGGCAGCCCGCGCTGATGATCGACTCGCTCGCGATGCCGCCCGCGTTGAACCGCGCCGGCGACAGCTGCCCGGAGCTGGTGTAGATGGGCCAGCTGCGGTTGAAGAGGTTGAAGGCGGGCCGCTCGGCGATCAGGTCCATATGGGCGTCGTAGTACGCGTCCAGGGTGCCCACGTCACGCCAGTAGCCCTGGTCGCGGGTGGTCTCGCCGGGCACGTGGTTGTCGCTGAAGTCGTAGAGCCCGGCCTCGCCGCGCTCGGTGAGCTGGGGAAGGATCGAACCGCCCATGTCGTGCACGGAGTTCGCGTCCTCGGCGTCCCGCTGCAGCGCCTCTATCAGGGCCTTGGTGGTGAAGATGTAGTTGCCCATGGAGGCGAAGACGCACTCGGGGTCGTCGTGCAGACCGGGCGGGTCCGCCGGCTTCTCCAGGAAGCGCTCCACCGTCTGCCCGTCCGTGCCCGGCGTGATCACCCCGAAGGACGACGACTCGGTCCGCGGCACGCGGATACCGGCCACGGTCACCCCCGCCCCGCTGTCGATGTGCTGGGCGAGCATCTGGCGCGGGTCCATGCGGTACACGTGGTCGGCGCCGAACACCGCCACGTACTCGGGCTGTTCGTCGTACACGAGGTTCAGGGACTGCAGGATCGCGTCGGCGCTGCCCAGGTACCAGCGCGGGCCGAGGCGCTGCTGCGCCGGGACCGGCGTCACATAGTTGCCCAGCAGGCTGGACATCCGCCACGTCGTGGTGACGTGCCGGTCGAGCGAGTGCGACTTGTACTGCGTCAGGACACAGATGCGCAGAATGTCGGCATTGACGAGGTTGGACAGTACGAAGTCGACGAGGCGGTACGTGCCGCCGAACGTGACCGCTGGTTTGGCGCGGTCCGCGGTGAGGGGCATCAGGCGTTTGCCTTCCCCGCCCGCCAGCACGATCCCGAGCACCGAAGGTCCACCACGACGCATGGCCGCTCCCCTAACCCTCATTGATCCAGGCCTGCCTTCGAGCAGACCGGACTACGCCTGTTTGAGGATCTCCTCGTACAGCCGGACCGTACGCCGGGCGACGGCGTCCCAGCCGAACTCCCCCACCGCGCGCCGCCGTCCGGCCTCGCCCATCCGCCGGGCGGCCCCGGCATCCCCGAGGACCGAGTCCAGCGCCTGCGCGAGTCCTGTCTCGAAGTCCTCGTCCACGGACACCAGTACCCCGGTTTCACCGTCCTCAACGACCTCCGGGATACCGCCGACCCGGGAGGCGACCACCGGGGTTCCGCAGGCCATCGCCTCCAGGTTGACGATGCCGAGCGGCTCGTAGACCGAGGGGCAGACGAACACGGCCGCGTGGGTGAGGAGTTGGATGACCTCGGGGCGGGGCAGCATCTGCGGGATCCAGTGCACTCCCGCACGGACCCGGCTCAGCTCCTCGAAGAGGACGCGGAACTCCTGGTCGATCTCGGGGGTGTCCGGCGCGCCCGCGCAGAGCACGACCTGCGCCGCGGGGTCGATGTCGCGCACCGCCCGCAGGAGATGGGGCACGCCCTTCTGGCGCGTGATGCGGCCCACGAAGAGCACGTACGGCCGGGAGGTGTCGAGACCGAGCCGCTCCAGGACGTCCGTGCCGTGGTCCGGGCGGTAGAGGCTGGTGTCGATGCCGTTGTGGACGATGTGCACCTTGGCCGGGTCCAGGGACGGGTAGCAGCCGAGGATGTCCTCGCGCATGGCCCCGGAGACGGCGATCACGCCGTCGGCCGACTCGACCGCGGTGCGCTCGGCCCAGCTGGACAGGGCGTAACCGCCGCCCAGTTGCTCGGCCTTCCAGGGGCGCAGCGGCTCCAGCGAGTGCGCGGTCATGACATGCGGGATGCCGTACTGGAGCTTCGCGAGGTGGCCGGCGAGGTTGGCGTACCAGGTGTGCGAATGGACGAGGTCGCGGTCCTCCAGCGCGGCCGCCATGGAGAGGTCCACGGAGAACGTGCGCAACGCGTCGTTGGCGCCGTCGAGCACGGACCAGGGCCGGTGCCTGACCACCCCGCCGCCGGCGCCCTCGCCCCAGCAGTGCACGCCCAGGTCGGTGAGCGGCCTCAGCTCCCGGGCGAGGAACTCGACATGGACTCCCGCGCCGCCGTACACGTCCGGCGGATACTCGCGGGTCAGCAGTCCCACTCGCACCCGGAACCCCCTGTCTCTGTGGCTGGTTCCCACATGGTCACCCAGATGGGTCGGTTGGGGAAGAGCGCGGTGCCCGAGTGAAGCAGCAGTCGCCGCACAACCCGCCACCGGGTACCCGGTAATAGAGGCAGCAACTGCGCCGTCTGAAGGCGGTTCCGTCCCAGTCGCCGGTGTCCCGCAGGTCGGGGTGGCCGAGGAGTTCGGCGGTGAGCGCGCGTACGCGATCACGGACGTCCGTACGGCCGTGGGCGACGGCCCAGCCGTCGAGCAGGCGCGCGGTGCTCGCGAGGGCGGAGGCCGCGTTGCCCCACAGCAGCCCCGCGGCCACCGGGTGCCGCTCTCTCAGCGCTGCCGAGAGGGGTGCGAGGTGGCCGTTTTGCACGAGCCGCCGGATCGTCGCCGCGTCGCCGGGCAGCGCGCGCACCCGCGACAGCCACAGGTCGTCGGGAGCGCTGCCGTCGGCGTCCCAGTGCAGCAGACGGGGGTCGAGGTCCGGTACCTGGCCGTAGAGCACGGCGGCACCCAGGGCCACGGACCACAGCCGGGCGGCGAGCCCCTGCTGTGCCACGGACACCCCGACGCGAACCTCCGGCGCGGCCAGCAGCCGGACGACCTTGCGGACACGGAAGGCGAGCGGATCGACTCCCTCGTGATCGACCTCCTCGTGATCCCGCCGCCCGGCGCACTCCGGCGCGTCGGGGGCGCCTCGTGTCGCGTAGACCTCGGCGAGCGTCGGCAGCGGCGGCCGTCCTGTGCGCGGGCGCGGCCGTCCCGTGCGCAGGGCGAAGAAACCTTCGAGAGCGGCGAGCCGATTGAGGTCCGGATCGAGATTCACGAAGACCAAGTACACCAAGGGGGCATAACGGCGCCGGAGGGCGGGTTGTACTTCGTGTCACCCGACCTGGGGAGGACTCGGTCCAAGACGTACTCCATCGGCAGTAGGACCCAATGACTGCTCAGGTACGACGACACCGGACCTTTCACAAGGGATCGTCATAACCATGGAAGCCGACCGTTCGCCGCACCGGACTCTGCACCCGCCGGAGCGCGTCCGCCACACGCAGAGGAGAGACACATGAGCGCACTAGTGCTTTCTGTGGTGCTCTCCCTCGTCTCCGCCGTCGCCTACGCGGGCGGGGCCATCGTGCAGGAACGTGTCGCGGCGACCACGCCCGAGCGTACGTACGCCCCCATGCGCCAGCTCGCCTGGTGGGCGGCGGTCGGTCTCAACGCGCTCGGCGGACTGCTGCACGTCGTGGCGCTGGCCTACGGGCCGCTCAGCCTGGTCCAGCCGCTGGGCGCGCTGACCATCGTGTTCGCGCTGCCCATGGCGGCCGTCTTCGTCCGCCGCAGGGCCGGGGCGACCGCCTGGCGGGGCGCGATCATGGCGACGATCGGTCTGGCCGGGATCCTGGCACTGGTCGGCACCGCCGACTCGCAGTCCCTGAACAGCGCCCAGCGCGTCGTGGTGGCCCTGGTCACCGGCGGTGCGGTGGTGGCGCTGATGACGGCGGCCCGCGCCGCGCACCGGCACCCGGCCGTGCGCAGCATCCTGCTGGCGATCGCGGCGGGTGTCGCCTTCGGTATGTCGTCGGTGTTCACGAAGACCGTCGCGGTGGACTGGACGGGCGGCGTGGCACTCGCCGACCTGCCGAGCCTCGCCGTGATCGGCGTGCTGGCGACCGCCGGAATGCTGCTGTCGCAGGCCTCGTACCGGGGCGCCGGACTCGCGGCCCCGCTGGCCACGCTGACCGTCGTGAACCCGATCGTGGCCGCCGCGGTGGGACTGACGATGTTCGGCGAGACGTTCCGCCACGGCGAGACGGGCACCATGCTCGCCCTCGGCTGCGGGGTCGTCGCCGCGGGCGGTCTGATCCTGCTCACCACGGAGCGGATCAGCGGCTCGGAGCGTACGCAGGCGGTCGCCCCGGCTGCCGGAGCGGCGCCCTCGGCCGCGGACACCGTGCTTCAGGAGGCGTCACAGGGCGCGGTCCCGGACAGCACGCCGAGCCGCTTCGAGCAGGCCGCGGCGGTTTTTCCTCCCGAGCGGCCGGCGGTATCCGCTCCCGCCTCCGCCTCGGTCTCCCCCGCGGCCTCCGCCTCGGTCTCCGCCGGGCGGCGGGTCTCCTCGGGGGTGCGGGACAAGGCGTACACGCCGGCGGCTGTACGAGAAGAATCGTTCACGGGGGCTGCGGGGCGGCGCAAACGGCTCGCGGCCGCCGGACCGGCCAGGCAGGCCCCGCGCACGGTCCGTGGCGTACACGAGGGCGTACCTGAGCAGGCGCGCGTGTCCGGCGCCGGAGTACCGGGCGGTCGGCAGGAGTCGCCCGCGCCGACCGGGATGCTCGCCGCCGTGAGCGAGGAGGCCCTGGTGCCGCCGCCCGGGTCCAACGGGCCCCCGCCGCCCGGCGACCTGCCGGACGGCCCGGACGAGGTGGCATGGCCGGAAAGCCTCTACTACGGCGTTCCGTGCCTGCCCCTGCTGCCCGCCCCGATGCTGCTGCGCGCCTGCGTCAAATCCTGACGCCGCCGGTCAGATCCGGACCCCGCCGGCGCGCAGGTAGGCGACCGGATCGACGTCGCTGCCGAAACCGGGCCCCGTCCGCACCTCGAAGTGCAGATGCGGGCCCGAGCTGTTGCCCGTGGAGCCGGACCGGCCGATGCGCTGGCCGGCCCCCACGTTCTGCCCGGCCTTCACGGAGATCGCGGACAGATGGGCGTACTGGGTGTAGCGGCCGTCGCCGTGCCGGATCACCACCTGGTAGCCGAAGGACCCGCCCCACCCCGCGGTCACCACGCTGCCCGCCCCGACCGACTTGACGGACGTACCGGTCGGCACGGGGAAGTCGACACCCGTGTGATAGCCCTTCGACCAGGAGGAACCGGCGGCGTGGTACGGGGTGCCGGTGCCGGCGCTCACCGGCGCGGTGAGGGTGTGGGTGACCGAGTGGGTCTTCTTCTGCGACTTCTCCTCGGCCTTCTCTTCCTTCTTCTTCTCCTTCGTGCCCTTGTTGTCCGTCTTCTCCTTCGTCGGCGCCTTCGTCTGCGCCTTGCCGTGCAGGCTCAGCCGCTGGCCGGGGACGATCAGATCGGGGTCGGAGCCGACGGTCCTGCGGTTGGCGTCGTACAGCTGGCGCCAACCGCCGGGTATCTTGCGGGTGCCCGCGATCTCCGAGAGCGTGTCGCCGTGGACGACCGTGTACATCTCGGCGGTCCCGGCCCGGGACTGGGGCGTGGTCTGCGGCTGTACGTCGACCTTGCGCTTGGCGGTCTGCGTGGAGGTGCCCGAGGGGCTGATGTCGGGGCTGTCGCCACCGCGGGTGAGCCCCGCCCGCTGCGAGCAGGTGGGCCAGGCGCCCGGCCCCTGCCCGTCCAGGACCTTCTCGGCGACGGCTATCTGCTGGTCCTTGGTGGCGAGGTCGGCGCGGGCCGCGTAGGCCCTGCCGCCGTAGGCCTCCCAGGTGGACTGGCTGAACTGGAGCCCGCCGTAGTAGCCGTTGCCCGTGTTGATGTGCCAGTTGTTCGTGGACTCGCAGGCGGCGACCTTGTTCCAGGTGTCCACATCGGCCGCGTTCGCGACGCCGGTCCCGATGAGCGGTATCGCCATTCCGGCACCGCCGACCGTGACCGTGAGTGACGCTCGATTGATCCTGTTGGGCTGATACCGGCGGTGCCGGCCGCGTACGGCCATGAAGGTGCCCCCTAAACAAGCGTCAGGAGCGGCAAAAGTAAACGCTGCTAACAGGCCATGACAAGAGGGCAATCAGCCTCCCTATCCCGCCAAGTGACCAGGAATGCGCCTTCGTTCGCGATGGTTGGTGCAGATGCCGGTGGCAGGTACGAGGGTGAAGTTCGCCCGGAGGCTGAGGCGAGGGCGCCTCTTCTGCGTACACATCGTCGGCACGGCAGGATGTGCGGTCGGAGAACCGGCAAGTCAGGATGGTCGGTGGGTCAATACTGGCGGGCAGGACCGGCACCACTGATTCAGGATCTTAGGAGCCAAACCGTATGAGCAACTCAGCGCAGATCGGTGTCACGGGACTCGCGGTGATGGGGCGCAATCTCGCCCGTAACTTCGCGCGGAACGGATACGCCGTCGCCCTGCACAACCGGACGGCGGCGCGCACGCACGCGCTGGTGGAGGAGTTCGGCAGTGAGGGCGACTTCATCGCGACGGAGACGGCCAAGGAGTTCGTGGCCGCGCTGGAGCGGCCCCGCCGCCTGGTGATCATGGTGAAGGCCGGTGAACCGACCGACGCGGTGATCCAGGAGTTCGCCCCGCTCCTGGAGCCGGGCGACATGATCATCGACGGCGGCAACGCGCACTTCGCGGACACCCGGCGCCGGGAGCGCGAGCTGCGCGAGCAGGGCATCCACTTCGTCGGCGCGGGCATCTCCGGCGGTGAGGAGGGCGCGCTCAACGGCCCGAGCATCATGCCGGGCGGTCCGGTCGAGTCGTACGAGTCGCTGGGCCCGATGCTGGAGAAGATCTCCGCGAAGGCCGAGGACGGCGCGCCGTGTGTCACGCACGTCGGTCCCGACGGCGCCGGGCACTTCGTGAAGATGGTGCACAACGGCATCGAGTACGCCGACATGCAGCTGATCGGCGAGGCGTACCAGCTGCTGCGCGATGTGGCCGGGTACTCCCCCGCGCAGATCGCCGACATCTTCCGCACCTGGAACACCGGGCGCCTCGACTCGTACCTGATCGAGATCACCGCCGAGGTCCTCTCCCACGTGGACGAGGCGACGGGCAAGCCGTTCGTGGACGTGGTGCAGGACCAGGCCGAGCAGAAGGGCACGGGCCGCTGGACCGTGCAGATCGCCCTTGACCTGGGCGTACCGGTGTCGGGCATCGCCGAGGCGGTCTTCGCCCGGTCGCTGTCGGGCCACAGCGCGCTGCGCGAGGCCTCGCGCGGTCTCGCCGGGCCGTCGGCGACGGCGCTGAGCGAGTCCGAGGCGTCGGCGTTCGCCGACCAGGTGGAGCAGGCGCTGTACGCGTCGAAGATCGTGTCCTACACGCAGGGCTTCCACGAGGTCGCGGCCGGCAGCGCCGAGTACGACTGGAACATCGACCTGGGCGCGGTCGCGTCGATCTGGCGCGGGGGCTGCATCATCCGGGCGGCGTTCCTGGACCGGATCCGGGAGGCGTACGACGCGCAGGCGGAGCTGCCGAGCCTGCTCTCCGACGACACGTTCGCGCAGGAGATCGCGGCGGCGCAGGACGACTGGCGCGCGGTGCTCGTCTCCGCCGTGCAGCAGGGGGTGCCGACGCCCGGGTTCGCGGCGGCGCTGGCGTACTACGACGCGCTGCGCGCGGAGCGGTTGCCCGCGGCGCTCACGCAGGGGCAGCGGGACTTCTTCGGGGCGCACACGTACCGGCGGACCGACCGGGAGGGGTCGTTCCACACGCTGTGGGGCGGGGACCGGTCCGAGGTCTCCGGCTGACGACCGAGGGTTGAGGGCTGGGGGAACTGAGGGTTCGTTGCAGGGTGCGGGCCCGGTGGAGGCTGATCGCGCGGTTCCCCGCGCCCCTCAAGGCAAAGCCGGTGGCCCGGCGTGGATGTCTCCACGCCGGGCCACCGGCTTCGGGCGTTGTCAGGGCGTTGTCAGCCCAAGGGGCCCGGCTGGGGCTCCGGCGGTGGGGTCGGGTCCGGGCCGGGCGCGGGGCGCGGCGGCGGTCCCGGGACCGGACGCGGCTTCGGGGTCGGCGGCACCGGGTCCGGGTCGGGGAAGGGCTGCGGTCGGTCCGGGCCCGGGCCGGGTGTGGGATCCGGGTGTACGGGATCGGGGAACGGTTGCGTCATCATGTCCTCCAGCCAGAGGGAACGTCGGCTCTGGACTTCTCCCACGCGTACCCGGACCCCGCGCACCCACTCACCCCCTGGCGGGACGAACGGGGCCCATGTGGCCCCGTGAGGGCGCGGGGAACCGCGCGACCGGCGCCCACCGGCCCGCGCCGCGAGCACCGGACCCGGCGGTTGCGCCGCTCAGAAGCGGCCGGGGTGCGCCGCGAGCCACTCCTTCGCCGCACTCAGCAGCGCCGGGTCCGCCACCGGCGCCTCGTCCGGGTGCCGCTCGGCCCACTTCACGACGTACGGGCAGAGCGGCGCGACCGGCACACCCTCGCGCCCGGAGATCGCGTACAGCTCACGGGCCAGGGAGCCCGCGATGCCCTTGCCCTCATGGGCGGGCTCCACGGTGGTGTGCACCGGGACGAGGGCGCGACCGGGGCTTTCGAGGACGAAGTACGCGATGCGACCCGCCACTTCGTCACCGGCGTACGCCTCCAGGAGGCCGCCGGCCCGGTCGTCGCGGATGGTGATCTCGCTCATGGATGCTCCTCGTGGCTACGGGTGTGGTGAGTGCGGGTACGGGGCCGGTCGGGCCGTAGGGACGGCCTGCGGCCCAGGCGCACGGGTGACGGCGACTTGAGCGTAACCGGTGGTGCTCATGGATCGCCGGGGTGCACGTACCGGGGCCGCGGCGCCGTCGGGAGTGACGGCGCCACGGCCTTGCGACATGTCAGCCGGCGCTCACGGTGCGGCCCGTGGCGAGCAACTGCGTCTCCCAGGCGAAGGCGACGCCGGTGGCGCCCCCGTGCTGAAGCAGAATGTCGGTCACGGCCGGGATGGTCTCCTCGCGCGCCCAGTCGCGCTGCCACTCACTCGCCACGGCCGTCCAGGTGATCGGCACCACGCCCGCCTGGATCATGCGGCGCACGGCCATGTCATGCGCTTCCTTCGAGGCACTGCCCGAGGCGTCGGTGACGACGAAGACCTCGAAACCCTCGCCCGCCGCCTGGATCGCCGGCATCGCGACACAGATCTCCGTCCACAGGCCGGCGATGATCAGCTTCTTGCGGCCGGTCGCCTTGACGGCGTCGACGACGTTCGCGTCCTCCCAGGTGTTGATGAGCGTGCGGTTGATCGGCTTCTGCTCCGGAAACACGTCCTGCAGCCCCTGGATGAGGTAGCCGCCGCGCTCCTCCAGCACGGTCGTCAGAATGGTCGGCACGTCGAACGCCTTGGCGGCCTTGGCCAGGCCGACGGCGTTGTTCACGATCATCGTGGGTTCGTGGCTGTGCAGGTTGGCGAACTGGAACGGCTGGTGGTCGATGAGGACGACGACGCTCTCCTCGGGCGTCAGCAGCGCCTGCAGTCCGGACTTCGTCTCGTTGCTCATGGGGTCCCTCTCCGGGTCTTCGTGGCGCCGGGGGCGTGTGCGCGGTCACCCTGGGGTCGGCTCGACCGACCACCACGCCGCGTCGGCTGATATCGCGTGTCGGCTGACATCGCGTCACGAGCGGGCTCGGGCTCGGCCTCGCACTCAGCTTCGACGGGAGGACGGCCCGCGGCCTCGGTGACGGCTCGCTGCCCGCCGGCCGAGCGGTTAATACATCAACCACATTAGCAGTGCTGGTTGACGTGTCAACCAGATGCATGGAGTCGTCCCGGGCCTCAACTACGGCAGGAATGCGGGCAGTTGACCGCGCGCACCGCGCTCACAGGCGGCCGGGCGTCACCGGGCCGGCGGGTTCCGGCGCGGTGTGATGACGGCGTTCGGGAGGGCCGGTGCGGGCAGGGGGCCGCCGGGGAAGTCCTCGATGACGCCGAAGCGGTCGGAGGAGGCCTCCCAGTCCTCACGGGCTCGCACGATGTCCTCGTGGCTGCGGCCCACGAAGTTCCACCACATGACGATCTCCTCTTCGAAGGGAGGTCCGCCGATGAGGACGGCCCGCGCCGGGGCGTCGGCTTCGTTCACCAACGTCAGGGTGTCCGCGCCGCGAGGGACGTAGCCGAGTTCGGCGGGCCGCAGCACGGTGTCGGCCACGCGGATGTCTCCGCTGTCCACGAGGAGGCCGTGCTCGAAGGCCGGCTCCACGGCGAGAGTGAGTACCCCATGGGGTTCGATGACGATCTCGGCGCCGAGCAGCGGTGTGAAGGTCCGGGCCGAGGAGGTCCGGCCGGCGAGCGAGCCCAGGAAGACCCTGATCTCGGCGCCGTCGACCCGCACGGGTTCGGGCACGTAGTGCTGGAAGTCCCGGGCGGCGCGGCGGTGTT
The DNA here is from genome assembly GCF_014650955.1 of Streptomyces tauricus. GTDB lineage: Bacteria > Actinomycetota > Actinomycetes > Streptomycetales > Streptomycetaceae > Streptomyces > Streptomyces tauricus. The sequence continues at coordinate 566 of NZ_BMVY01000041.1, read as the reverse complement.
CCTCGGGCAGCGCGACCCACAACTGGACGCCGTGGAGGACGGCGGTGTCCGGGGTGGAGACCTCGGAGTGGGCGATGCCGTGTCCGCCGGTCATGAGGTTCATCTCGCCGGGCCGGATCAAGGCGTGGGTGCCGAGGGTGTCGCGGTGTTCGAGCTCTCCGCTGAACAGCCAGCTCACCGTCTGCAGTCCGGTGTGCGGATGCGGGGGCATGTTCATACCCCCCGAGACGGCGACCTGGTGGGGGCCGTAGTGGTCGACGAAGCACCAGGCGCCGATGAGTGTGCGCTGCCGCTGGGGCAGCGTCCGCCGTACGCGCATCGCACGTGGGCCCCCGAGAGGGACTTCACGCGCGGACAGGACGTCGACCCCGGGGGCTCCGTCCGGCCGGCCGCCTTCGACGGGCGCACCGCCGAGCAGGGCCACGACATCGTTTTCCGCGTTGCTCATCGAGAGCACCTCCCACATGATTTGGTTGTCACGTCAACTAGGGTGGCACAAGGCAGAGCGGGACGGCACGGGGCAGGGCGGCGCGGGGCGGGGTGGCCGGCCCGCCCCGCGGCTCAGG
>NZ_BMVY01000040.1 GCF_014650955.1 Streptomyces tauricus | reverse complement strand
GGGCGCCGGGCCCGGGGCGCCGCTGGGTGCCGGGCTTCGCGGGGCGGGCGGGCTTCGCGGACCCGCCGGGCTTCGAGGACCGGGCGGGCGCGGGCACCCTGCGGCGCGGGGGTTCCCTGTCGGACACTTCCGTCACCTGCCGGGGATCGTAGAGGTCGGCGTGGGCTGCGCGGCGCTCTCCGTGGCCGGCTCCGGCGCCCCGGTGGGCGCGGGCTGCCCGGTGGACGGCTGCGGCTCGGCGGACGTCGGGGCCGGCTCCGGGGAGGTCTCGGCCGGTTCGGGGACGAGCGCCTCGGGCGGCCTGATCACGGGCGCGTACACGGACGACTGCTCGGCGGCCGCGCTGGGGACGCCGAGGACGGTGCCGTCGGGATTCAGGAAGGCCGGGTCGCCGCCGGGCACCATGCCGAGCTCGCGGGCGCGGCGCTGGAGGGCGTCGGGGGCGGAGTAGGCGTCCACGTCGCGCTGGAGCGCCTGCTCCTCGTCGGTGAGGCTCTTGGTGTCCTTCTGCAGGTCGTCGAGCTGGAACGACCCTTCGCTGAGGGCCGAGTTCAGCACCAGGAGCCCGATGAGACCGCCTCCGAGCAGCAGCACGACCAGGAGGACGAAGGGGGTACGGGCCGCCTGTCCTGAGCCGGTCGGGAAGAGCCGCGCGAGCCGGGCCGCTCTGCCCCTCAGTTCGGGTTTCCTATTCACCTACCCTCCAGGTGAGTTCGGGTTCCTGGCCGGTGGGTCCGGGTGTGCGGCCCCTGTGCCCGGTGAGTCCGGTCGTCCACCTCACGCACCCTGTCCGTCACTCGGTGTCCTCCCTGATGCGCTCCGCCCCGCGCAGCCGCGCGGGAGCGGCCCGCCGGTTCTCCGCGACCTCTTCCTCGGTGGGGAGTTCGGCACCGCGCGTGAGGAGCTTGAGCCGGGGCTGGTAGCGCTCGGGGACGACCGGCAGTCCGGCGGGCGCGGTGTTGGCGGCGCCCGCCGCGAAGACCTGCTTCACCAGCCGGTCCTCCAGGGAGTGGTACGCCAGCACGGCGATCCGGCCGCCGACGGCGAGCGCCTTCACGGCGGCGGGGATCGCCCTCTCCAGGACGGTGAGTTCGCCGTTGACCTCGATGCGCAGCGCCTGGAAGGTCCGCTTGGCGGGGTTGCCGCCGGTGCGCTTGGCCGCCTGCGGCAGGGAGTCGCGGATCAGTTCGACGAGGCGCGCGCTGTTGGTGAACGGCTCCTTGTCCCGCTCGCGGACGACCGCGGACACGATCCGCTTGGCCTGCTTCTCCTCGCCGTACGCCCGCAGGATCCGCACGAGCTCGCCGGGCGGGTAGGTGTTGAGCACCTCGGCCGCGCTGATGCCGGTCGTCTGGTCCATGCGCATGTCGAGCGGCGCGTCCTGGGCGTAGGCGAAGCCGCGGTCCGCCTCGTCGAGCTGCATGGAGGAGACGCCCAGGTCGAAGAGGACGCCCTGGACGCTCGCGAGACCCAGCCGGTCGAGCACGTCGGGGAGTTCGTCGTAGACCGCGTGCACCAGCTCGGCCCGGTCGCCGAAGGGCGCGAGCCGTTCCCCGGAGAGGCGCAGTGCCTCCTTGTCGCGGTCGAGGCCGATCAGGCGGGCCTCGGGGAAGCGGCTGAGCAGGGCCTCACTGTGACCGCCGAGACCGAGGGTGCAGTCGACGACCACGGCTCCCGGTGCCTCCAGTGCGGGGGCCAGCATGTCCAGACACCGCTGGAGCATCACCGGGACATGTCGACTCTGTCCCTCCCCTCGCCCGCCACCGCCCTTACTCGAATGCGCTTCGCGCCCCATTGAATCTGGGCCCTCTCAGGTCCGGCCCGGCCGTACGCACCGCCGGGTCCCCGCCGGCGCCGGAAGGGTCAGCCGACCGGGAGCGGGAGGAGGCCGAGCCGTACGTACGCGCCGCGCACGCGGGGAGATCCCGGCATGTCGCCGGGCCTCCGGGGGACAGCAGTCCAGCAGGGAGGACTGCTCGCCTCCCGCTTCGCGTCACTTTAGTCCACGGTGTCTCGCGGTCAATGAACCGGCCTGCGCGTCGCGACTCTCGCCCGCGATCAAGCGAAAACCCGGTATTTTCCACCCGAACGGGCGCACTCTGTCCACCCTTGTGGGTTACCTCACAACAACGCTCATTGATGTTCTTTGTCCCCTCTCACAGCGGGCCCGAACGGCACGTGCCCCTTACCGTCATAAGCATGACGACTTCCGCATCCGTTCCCACCGAGCCCGAGGACGCCACGGCCCGCCCCGGCACCGTCACGGACCGCCTGGTCGAGGCCAACGAGCGGTACGCCGCCGCGTTCACCGACCCGGGCATGGACGCCCGGCCGGTCCTGCGCGTCGCGGTCGTGGCCTGCATGGACGCCCGCCTCGACCTGCACGACGCGCTCGGCCTCGAACTCGGCGACTGTCACACCATCCGCAACGCGGGCGGTGTCGTGACGGACGACGTGATCCGTTCCCTGACCATCAGCCAGCGCGCGCTCGGCACCCGCAGCGTCGTGCTCATCCATCACACCGGCTGCGGCCTGGAGTCCCTCACCGAGGAGTTCCGCCACGACCTGGAGATGGAGGTCGGCCAGCGCCCGGCGTGGGCGGTCGAGGCGTTCCGCGACGTCGAACAGGACGTACGGCAGTCCATGCAGCGCGTGCGGACCTCCCCGTTCCTTCTGCACTCCGACGACGTACGTGGTTTCGTGTTCGACGTGAAGACGGGTCTCCTGAGTGAGATAGACCCCACCTGACGCCAGTTGGACCCGGCCATACAGCGCAAGACCCGACATATCACGGCCAGTTATCCACAGGCGGATGACACGAACCGGTAACGGCAACAAGAATGCGTGTGTGGCGTCGCGCGGAACTTTTTACGCGTGGCGTCCGTGTTCGGGGTGGGCCGGTCCGCATCGCAGCGTGTCGGCCCGGAGAAAGAACGGGCCGAGGAGGGCCGGGTGACGACCTATGACGATCGAGCGAGCCTTACAGATCTGACCGCCACTGTGGAGAGAGTCCGCAGTTCGGTGGAGGAAGTGATCGAGGGCAAGCCTGAGGTCGTACGGCTTTCGCTGACCGTACTGCTCGCCGAGGGGCATCTACTCATCGAGGATGTCCCCGGCGTCGGCAAGACCATGCTGGCCAAGGCATTGGCGCGGTCCATCGACTGCTCGGTGCGACGTATTCAGTTCACGCCCGACCTGCTGCCCTCGGACATCACAGGGGTGTCCATCTGGGACCAGCAGAACAGGGAGTTCGAATTCAAACCGGGGGCGATCTTCGCGCAGATCGTGATCGGCGACGAGATCAACCGCGCGTCGCCCAAGACGCAGTCGGCGCTCCTGGAGTCCATGGAGGAGCGCCAGGTCACCATCGACGGGCACACCTACGAGCTGCCCAGCCCCTTCATGGTGGTGGCCACGCAGAACCCGGTCGAGATGGAGGGCACCTATCCGCTGCCGGAGGCGCAGCGGGACCGTTTCATGGCCCGGGTCTCCATCGGCTATCCCAGCGCGGAGGCCGAGTTGCAGATGCTCGACATCCACGGCGGGGCCTCCCCGCTGGACGACCTGCAGCCGGTGGCGCACGCGCACGAGATCCTCAAGCTCATCGACGCGGTCCGCACGGTCCACGTCGCCGAGCCGGTGCGCCGGTACGCGGTCGACCTGGTCGGCGCCACGCGCAGCCACCCGGACCTGAGACTCGGCGCCTCGCCGCGCGCAACGCTGCATCTGCTGCGCGCCGCGAAGGCGTCCGCCGCTCTCAGCGGCCGGGACTACGCGCTGCCGGACGACGTGCAGGCGCTCGCCGTGGCGGTCCTGGCACACCGGCTGCTGCCCACCGCCCAGGCCCAGTTGAACCGTCGTACGGCCGAGCAGGTCGTCCTGGAGATCCTCCAGCGCACGGCCGTGCCCGCGGCGCCCCAGGCGCCGGGCGGCCCGGCGATGGGCCGGGGTACGTCCGCCTTCGGCCAGCAGCCGCCCCGGAGGCTGTGATGGCGGGCGGGGGGATGCCCGCGGCGTCGGCCGAGGAGGACCGGGGCGGGCTGCGCACGGCCCTCGGCGGGCTCACCACGCGCGGGCGGTCGTTCCTGGCCGCCGGCATCGCGGCCGCCATCTGTGCGTACGTCCTGGGGCAGAGCGATCTGCTCCGGGTCGGACTCCTGCTCGCCGTGCTGCCGCTGGTCTGCACGGCCGTGCTGTACCGCACGCGCTACCGGGTCGCCGGCAGCCGCCGGCTCTCCCCCGCGCGCGTGCCCGCGGGCGCCGAGGCACGTGTCCATCTGCGGATGGACAACGTCTCGCGGCTGCCCACCGGCCTGCTGATGCTCCAGGACCGGGTGCCGTACGTGCTGGGGCCGCGGCCCCGGTTCGTACTGGACCGGGTCGAGGCGGTCGGCCGGCGCGAGGTGTCGTACCGCGTACGTTCGGACCTGCGCGGGCGCTACCCGCTGGGCCCGCTGCAACTGCGGCTCAGCGACCCCTTCGGCATGTGCGAGCTGACCCGTTCCTTCTCGACGTACGACACCCTCACCGTCGTCCCGCGCGTGGAGCCCCTGCCCCCGGTCCGGCTGACCGGTGAGGCGAAGGGGTACGGCGACGGGCGGCAGCGCTCGCTCGCGCTGGCGGGCGAGGACGACGTGATCCCGCGCGGGTACCGGTACGGCGACGACCTGCGCAGGGTCCACTGGCGGCTGACCGCCCGGTACGGCGAGCTGATGGTGCGCCGCGAGGAGCAGCCGCAGCGGTCCCGCTGCACGGTGCTCCTCGACACCCGGGGCATCGCCTTCGACGGCGCGGGCCCCGACTCGGCCTTCGAGTGGGCCGTCTCGGGCACCGCGTCGACGCTGGTGCACATGCTCGAACGGGGCTTCTCCGTCCGCCTGTTGACCGATACCGGCACCTCGGTGCCGGGCGAGGGCGCCGACGGGTTCGCCGGGGCGAACCAGGAGTCGGCGGACGCGGCGGGGCTGATGATGGACACCCTCGCGGTGATCGACCACTCCGACGGTACGGGCCTGTCCCGGGCCTACGAGGTGCTGCGCGGTGGCAACGAAGGACTGCTGGTGGCCTTCCTGGGCGACCTGGACGAGGAGCAGGCGTCGGTGCTCGCCAAGATGCGCCAGCGCAGCGGCGGGGCGATCGCCTTCCTGCTGGACAGCGGGGCATGGGTGCGGGGCGCCCCCGACGAACAGGGCGAGGAGCGGCTTCGGATGCTGCGTGAGGCGGGCTGGACCGCTGTGGCCGTCCCACCGGGCGTCGGCCTGGCCGACCTGTGGCGGGAGGCGGACCGACAGCGCAACGGGGTGGCGTCGACGGGCGGCACGGCGGGAGGCGGTGGCTCATGAGCGGGCGCGCGCGACTGGCGCTGTGCGCCGCGGCGGCGACCTTGATGGCGTCCTGCGCCCTGCTGCCGCTGGTCGATCCGGCGACCTGGTTCCTCCAGGCGGCGTTCCTGCTCGCGGTGCAGACCGGGGTGGGCGCGGCGGCCCGGCGGGTGCCGCTCGCACGGCCGCTGACGATCGCGGTGCAGGCGCTGGTGACCCTGATGCTGCTGACGCTGTCGTTCGCCCGGGAGCAGGCCGTCGCCGGGCTGCTGCCCGGCCCCGATGTCTTCCGTTATTTCGGTGAGCTGTTGCAGGCGGGCGCGGACGACGTCAGCCGGTACTCGATTCCCGCGCCGCTCTCCGACGGCATCCGTCTGATGATGGTCGGCGGGGTCGTGGTGATCGGACTGGCGGTGGACGCGCTCGCGGTGACGTTCCGCAGCGCCGCCCCCGCCGGGCTGCCCCTGCTCGCGCTGTACTCCGTCGCCGCGGGTCTCGCGGACGGCGGCGCCGGTTGGATCTGGTTCCTGCTGGCGGCCACCGGTTATCTGGTGCTGCTGCTGGCCGAGGGACGCGACCGGCTCTCGCAGTGGGGACGCGTCTTCGGCGGCGGGCCGCGCGCACCGGGCGGAGATCCCTCGGGGAGCCCGACCGCGCCGGTCCGTACGGGACGGCGCATCGGCGCCGTCGCACTGGGCGTCGCACTGGTCGTCCCGCTCGCCCTGCCCGCACTCGACGGCGGGCTGCTGGACGCCGCTCGCACGGGCGTCGCCGGGGGTTCCGGCGGGGGCAACACGATCTCCGCGGTGAACCCCCTGGTCTCGCTCAGCGACAGCCTGAACGTGGACGAGGACCGCGAGGTCATGTCCTACCGCACCAACTCCGAGGAGACGCAGAACCTGTATCTGCGGATCGTCTCGCTCGACGAGTTCGACGGCACGGCGTGGAAGCCGGCCAAGCGCCATGTCGAGGACGTGCCGGGATCCTTCCCGACGCCGCCCGGCCTGAGTGACGACGTCCGGCGCACCGAGGTGCAGACGAGGATCTCGGCGGCCGACTGGTACGCGCAGGACTGGCTGCCGCTGCCCTACCCGGCCAGCCAGGTGGGCATCAACGGCAAGTGGCGGTTCGAGCCGGTGGGCCGCACGCTCGTCGGCGACCACGGCCAGACGACCCGCGGCCAGGAGTACACGGTCAAGAGCCTGATCGTGCAGCCGACCGCGGACCAGCTCGCGAACGCGCCCGAGGCGCCGGAGGTACTGAAGCGCGAGTTCACCAAGGTGCCGAACTCGCTGCCGCCGGTGGTGGCCGCGACGGCACGGCGGATCACGGCGGACTCGGCCAACGACTACGAGCGCGCGGTGAAGCTGCAGGACTGGTTCGCCCTGGAGGGCGGCTTCACGTACGACACGGAGGTCAAGGTCGGCAGCGGGTCCCAGGCCATAGCGCGCTTCCTCAGGGACAAGGAGGGCTTCTGCGTCCACTTCTCCTTCGCGATGGCCTCCATGGCCCGCACGCTGGGCATACCGGCCCGGGTCGCGGTGGGCTTCACGCCCGGTTCGCCCAAGTCGGACGGCACGATGTCGGTGGGGCTGCGGGACGCGCACGCCTGGCCCGAGCTGTACTTCGAGGGCGTGGGCTGGACCCGCTTCGAGCCGACTCCGAACCGGGGCTCGGTTCCCGACTACACCCGCACGGACACGCCCGGCGCGGCCGTCCCCGACCCGGACGCGCCGTCGCGTTCCTCGTCCTCGGAGCCCTCCGCGGCGCCGTCGGGCAGCGAGGACTGCACGGCGGCCGAGAAGAAGCTGGAGCAGCCCTGCGCCAGCGAGTCCCCGCAGGCGGCGTTCGGCGCGACGAACGACGATCCGCCGTGGTGGCTGTCCCTGCTCCTGTGGCTCGCGGGCGGACTCGCCGTGGGCACGCTGCCGCTGCTGCCGATGCTGTGGCGGTTGCGGGCCCGGTCGGTGCGGCTCGGTTCGCACCACTGGACCGTGGCGAACGCCGGGGGTGTCGCGGGGGCAGCGGGTCAGGACGCCGGGGGTGACACGGCGATGGACCTCCGGCTCGACGGGCAGGGCCGGGCGACCGAGGCGCGCGCGGCGGCCGTCGCGCTGGAGGCCTGGCAGGAGGTCAGTGACACGGCGTGGGACTTCGGCATCCCGCCCGACGAGTCGCAGACACCGCGGAAGGCGGCGGCACGGATCGTGCGTGTCGGGCATCTGGAGCCGGAGGCCGCGGCCTCCGTCCACCGGATCGCCGACGCGGTGGAGCAGGTCCTGTACGCGCCGAGCCCTCGGCCGGCCCCGGGGCTGGGTGCCGATGTCCGCCGGATGACCCAGGGCCTGCGGGCCACCGCAAGCCGCGGTACGCGCCTGCGCGCACTGCTCGCCCCGCGCTCGGCCGTCCGGGTGGTGTGGGCGGCATCCGACAGGTGGCACGCGCTGAAGTACCGCGCCGCGGCCCGCTGGACGGCCCTGCTGCGCCGCCCGTCGAGCCAGGGCGGCACCGGAGGCTGACCGACCCACCGAACCGAGGAATCAGAGAGGGGGGCGCCGACCCTGTCCGGGCCGGCGCCCCCCTCTTCGCTGTACGGCTTCACGCGGGCGACGCGGCCGCTGCACGACTTCAGGTGGGGCAGCCGTCACCTGTACGGCTTCGCGCCGGGTCGCGCGCACGGTGGGCGCGGCTCACGTCGGGCGCCGCTCGCGGCGGCCGGGCGCGGCGAAGGGGCGGCCACCTCGATGGTGGTCGCCCCTTCGTGCGTGCGTCTGTCCGGCCGGAACCCCGTGGGCTACTGGCCGCCCTGCTCGTCACGGCGCCGCTGCCAGCGCTGTTCGATGCGGTCCATCATGGAGCGCCGCTGCCGACCCTGACGACGGGCCTGCGGAGCACCCGGCGCACCCGCCGCGGGCTGTTCACCCGGCTTGGGGGCCTTGCGCCAACCGGTGACGGCGAGCACCGCGCAGCCCAGCATGACGAGAAAACCCACCACGCTGACCCAGATCTGCTGTGCGACCATTCCGGCCATGAGGAGCGCGATACCTACGAGGAAGCCGGCGACCGCCTGGTAGACCCGTCGCCGGGTGTACGTACGCAGCCCGCTTCCCTCAAGCGCTGTCGCGAACTTGGGATCTTCGGCGTACAGCGCTCGCTCCATCTGCTCGAGCATTCGCTGCTCGTGCTCCGAGAGCGGCACGGCGTCCTCCTCATCGTGCAGTCGCCGGGGCGACCGGGGGTCCCCTTCAGGATAGGCAGGGAATCGCCCCCGTGAAACCCGCCCCTCTGCGCCAATTCGCCAACCGGAACCCGCCATGGCTTTCCGATCCACTGAGGCGTAGATTCCCCAGCGACCGGCCCGTCATGCCGGACGGTCTCCCCCGATCATACGGCTCCGAGCGCCCGATCGGGGGGCCTGTGGCGTACTCCATCTGCTGCCGCGCCCCTGATCAGCGGTGCGACGCGGGTGGCGGCTCACCCCTCGGCCGGCTCCCGCGTCTCACCAAGCACATGAAGCTGCGTGGCAACAGAGTGGAAGGCGGCGAGTTCGGCGGCCGCGGTCTCCAGTTTCAGCAGGGCGTCCAGGGCGCCCGGCTCGGTGTCCACGAGGACCCCGGGGACCAGGTCCGCGAAGACCCGTACGCCGTGCACCGCGCCGACGGCCAGGCCCGCGCCCTCGACCAGAGCGGTGAGCTGATCGGCCGTGAAGCGGTGCGGAACGGGATCACCCGCGCCCCAGCGGCCGTCCGGGTCACTCAGGGCGTGGCGGGCTTCCGTGAAGTGTCCGGCGAGGGCCCGTGCGAGCACGGCGCCGCCCAGTCCGGCGGCGAGCAGGCTGAGGACGCCCTGGGGGCGCAGCGCGCCGACGGCGTTGCGCAGGCCCTCGGCGGGGTCGTCCATGTACTCCAGGACGCCGTGGCACAGCACCGCGTCGTAGCCGCCGCGGTCGACGACGTCGAAGAGGCCGTGCGCGTCGCCCTGGACACCCTGGACGCGGTCGGCGACGTCGGCCTCGGCGGCCCGGCGCTCCAGCGCGAACAGCGCGTTCGGGCTGGGGTCCACGACGGTGACGCGGTGGCCGAGCCGGGCCACGGGCACCGCGAAGTTGCCGCTGCCGCCCCCGGTGTCGAGCACGTCCAGCGACTCCCGGCCGGTGGCCTTGACCCGGCGGTCGAGGGCGTCCTTGAGAACGTCCCAGACGACGGCGGTACGCAGCGAGGCGCGGGGACTGGAGGGGCCGGAGCGCGGCGACGCCGGTTGAGGGCGGCGTTGGGAGACGGGCGGGCGCATCGGGTCCGACACGGCAGTTGACTCCTCGGCGCGGCACCGCCTCGGTACGGCGGAGCGATGGGCATACCTCCCCCGCCGTGTCCGGCGCCGGGGAGATTCAGGCGTCCCAACCCTATTGCCTCACGCCCGCTGCCCGGCCCCCCGTCTCGCGCGCCGGACGCCCGACGGTGTCGGGGCCCGGGCGCCGTCACCCCACGTCCGGCACGTCCTGTATCCGGCCGGTGTCCAGGGCGTCCGGTGGGAGCCGGGTCTCCTGGCCGGCCCGATCACCCTCGTGCCGCGGCTGGGGCAGGACCGGCTGGAGCACCAGCATCCGTTCGACGAGACGGAGGAACATCGCCACGTCGCGCAGCAGGTCGTCGGCGTCCCGGATGCTGGCGGCGCCCTGGATGCCGGCCTCGGCGCGGGCACGGCGGCGGGCCCCCGAGGCGAACAGCACGCTCCACTCCGCGAGTTCGGGCGCTATCTCGGGCAGCACTTCCCAAGCGCTCCGGATCCTGGCCCGGCGCCTCTCGGTGGTCTCGGGCCGGCCGCGAGCGGCGAGCACGGCCGCGGCGGTGCGCAGGGCGGCCAGATGTGCCGTCGCGTACCGGTCGTTGGGCATTTCCAGCAGGGCGGCCTCGTCGAGTCCGGCGCGGGCCTGGGCGAGCAGATCGAGGGCGGCGGGCGGGGCCGTGGCACGGCGGAGGACGGGGTGCACGTCGCTCGCCGGTCCGGTCAGTGAGGGGGCAGGGCCGGTCGTGCGGCGCCGGCGGGCGGCGGCTGCGGAAGAGCTGGCCATGACGAACCTCCTGTCGTCGTGTGACGGCACACCCCGACGGGAGATGCCGTATGTGCCTATCGTGCGGTATGCCACTGACAATCCGTTCTGACCTGCGCTTTTGCTTCGCTCATAGGTTCGGAGTAGTTTTTGCACTGACCAGTCAGTGCAAAAACTTCGCGGTTCAACCGGTGCCACCGGTTGAAGGGCCCGGAAGGTGGGGGAAGTTGTGGACGGTCCGCACGGACTCGGCGTCACGGCCGAGGACTTCGGGCTCGAGGGACCCCGCGGCTGGGCGTTCCGCGGCGTGGACATCGACGCGGAGCCCGGCTCGCTGATCGCGGTCGAGGGCCCCTCGGGCTCGGGCCGTACGTGTCTGCTGCTGGCCCTCACCGGTCGGATGAAGCCCACCGAGGGACACGCGCGGGTGGGGCACCGCGAGCTGCCGAAGCAGATGGCGGCGGTCCGCCGGTTCAGCGCGCTGGCCCATGTGCCCGGCGTCACCGACCTGGAGCCCGCCCTGTCCGTCGCCGAGCACCTCCGGGAACGCGCGCTGCTCCAGCGGCGGTTCGGCGGCCCCGTACGCGGGCTGCTGCGACCTCGTCAGGAGCGGCTGACGGAGGCCCGGCTGCGGGTCGACAGCGCGCTGGCCGCCGCCGGGCTCGACCGGGAGGCGCTGCCCAAGGGATCCAGGACCGCCGTACGCGACCTGGAACGCCTGGAGGCGCTGCGGCTGTCCGTGGCCCTCGCCCTGATCGGCCGCCCCCGGCTGCTCGGGATCGACGACACCGACCTGAAGCTCTCGGACGACGAACGCACCGAGGTGTGGGCGCTGCTGCGCTCCCTGACCGAGGCCGGGACCACGGTCGTGGCGGTGTGCAGCAAGGCCCCCGAGGGCGCGGTCGTGGTGTCCACGGGAGCCGCCCGCACACCGGCCCACGACCGGCACCAGGACCAGTCCGACGACCACGACAAGGAGACGGTGGATGCGCTCGCCGAAACTGGCCGCGCTTGAGCTCAGGCGCTTCGGCAGGGGAAGGCTCCCGCGCGCGGCGCTGGCCGCGCTCCTGCTGCTGCCCCTGCTGTACGGCGCCCTCTACCTGTGGTCGTTCTGGGACCCGTACGGCCGTCTCGACCGCATCCCCGTGGCGCTGGTGAACGACGACCGGGGAGCCACCGCCGCCGACAAGAAGGTCGTGCTGGGCGACGAGATCACCAAAGGGCTGCGCAAGAGCGACACCTTCGAGTGGCACGAGGTGAGCGCCGCCGAGGCCCGCGAGGGGGTCGAGGACGGCGACTACTACCTGTCGCTGACCATGCCGACCGACTTCAGTAAGAGGATCGCCTCCAGCTCGGGCGACTCCCCTGAGACGGGCGCCCTCCAGGTGCGTACGAACGACGCGAACAACTACATCGTCGGGCAGATCTCGCGGACGGTCTTCAGCGAGGTGCGCACGGCCGCCTCGACCAAGGCGTCGCGGTCGTTCCTCGACAAGATCTACGTCTCGTTCTCGGACATCCACGGGAAGACCGAGAAGGCCGCCGAGGGGGCCGACAGCCTCTCCGGTGGCATCGGGAAGGCGAAGAAGGGTTCGAAGGACCTCGCGGACGGTCTCGCGGACGCCGAGAGGGGCAGCGGAAAGCTCTCCGCCGGGCTGAGGAAGCTCGACACGGGAGCGGGCGATCTGGAGGACGGCTCGCGGCAGGTCTCGGAGGGCACGCAGACCCTCGCGGACAAGGTCAACGGCGTCGCGGACACGGTGGGGCCCTTCCTGAAGGGCAACGAGAAGGAGATCGGCGACACCGCACGGCTCGTCGCGGACTCCGCCTCGGTCATCCGCGGCAACCTCGACACGCTGGCGAGGACGGCCCCGGCCGCCGCCAGGAGCGCGCACACCGCCTCCGACACGCTGAACGGTGTCTACAAAGCGCGGTGCGAGGACCAGGACCTGCCGCTGCCCGACACCGCCTGCCCGGACCTGAAGAAGGCGAAGGACGCGGCGGCGGACGTGGCGAAGGTCGCCGACGACGTCGAGACCCTGGTGGCCGGCCAGAACGGCGACCTGAAGTCGCTGGACAAGCACCTGGCCACCCTGGAGAAGCAGGCGCGGGCGCTGGCCGAGCGCTCACCGCGTCTGTCCGAGGACCTCGCCACGGCCGTCTCGAAGATCAACGAGCTCAACAAGGGGGCCGGGAAGGTCGCCAAGGGCGCCAGGACCCTGCACACGGGTCTCGGCACGGCCAGGACAGGCGCCACCGACCTCGACAGCGGGATCGGCAAGCTCGGCACGGGCGCCGACGACCTGGAAGGCGGCATGTACAAACTCGCCGACGGGTCGCAGAAGCTCGCCGGCGGACTCCACGACGGCGCGGGAAAGATCCCGGACTACGACAAGAAGGACCGCGATCAGCGCACCGGGGTCATGGCCGACCCCGTACAGCTCGCCTCGAAGGACCTGCACAAGGCGCCCAACTACGGGACCGGTTTCGCGCCGTACTTCATTCCGCTCTCCCTGTGGGTGGGTGCGATGGTCGCCTACATGCTGATCCCGCCGCTCAACCGGCGCGCGCTCGCCGCGGGCGCCCCCGCCTGGCGGATCGCGCTGGCGGGCTGGCTGCCGGTGGCCGCCCTGGGAGTGCTGCAGACGGTCGCGCTGGTGTCCGTACTGCACTGGGCGATCGGTCTGGAGGCGGTGCGCGCGGCCGGGACGGTGGCCTTCCTGTTCCTGGTGACGGCCTGTTTCGCGGCGATCGTGCAGTGGCTCAACGCACGCTTCGGAGCGGCCGGCCGGATCCTCGTCCTCGCGCTCCTGATGCTCCAGCTGACCTCGGCCGGCGGCACGTACCCCGTGCAGACCAGCCCGGGCTTCTTCAACGCGATCCACCCCTTCATGCCGATGAGTTACGTCGTCGACGCCCTGAGGAGGCTCATCACGGGCGGCGGTCTGGGGCCGGTCTGGCAGGCGTGCGCCGTCCTCACCGCCTTCACCCTGGGCGCCCTCGCGCTCACCGCGGTGTCCGCGCGACGACGGCAGGTGTGGACCCTGGACCGCCTTCACCCGGAGCTGAGCCTGTGACAATCGGGGCCATGGAAAGCAGCAGGACGGTGGACAGCGGCGGCGGCCGGCGGCAGGCGACCCGGCAGAAGCTCTACGAGGCGGCGGTGACCCTCATCGCCGAGCAGGGCTTCTCCGCCACCACCGTGGACGAGATCGCCGAGCGTGCCGGAGTGGCGAAGGGCACGGTCTACTACAACTTCGCGAGCAAGTCCGTCCTCTTCGAGGAGCTGCTCCGGCACGGGGTGGGACTGCTCACCGCCTCTCTGCGGGAGGCGGTCGACAAGACCGACGAGGAGGGCGGCAGCAGGGTCGACGCGCTCGACGCGATGATGCGGGCGGGCCTCGTCTTCATCGGCCGCTACCCGTCCTTCACCCAGCTCTACGTGGCGGAGCTGTGGCGCACCAACCGGGCCTGGCAGTCCACGCTGATGGTGGTCAGGCAGCAGGCCGTCGCCGTCGTCGAGGACGTCCTGCGCGACGGGATCGCGAACGGCGAGCTGAGCGACGAGATCGACACCCCGCTGACGGCGGCGGCGCTGGTCGGCATGGTGCTGGTGGCGGCCCTGGACTGGCAGGCGTTCCAGCCGCAGCGCTCCCTGGACGACGTCCACGCGGCGCTGTCCCTGCTGCTGCAGGGGAGGGTCGGCGGCGACGGCCTCGGGCGCAAGTGACCCAGGTGAACCGGATGACACGGGGGCACGGCGGACACAGGTGAGCGCCGGTCCGAAGTGGCCGCGTCCCCCGCGGGCCACGCCGGACCGGCGCCCCTCCTGTGCTCCCCCCTGCATCCCCCCGTACATCCCCCGGTGGTCCCCGACGGTTCCCCCCGTTCCGGTCTCCCTCGGGCCCCCCGTGCCTCGCTCCCGCCGAGTGATCGGCGGAAGGAGCGGTAGAGGGCGCCGCCCGTTCCGCCGCCCCGTGTCGGCGGTACCGGAGCCGCGCCCCTTTCCGTGCCCCTACTCTCTCGTTCGCGCAGGTGGGAACCCATCCGCGCGCATACTCAACTCACTCCCTAGGTACGCGTACTCAGCCCTGCGCACTCATGCCCAGGACACGCCGTTGCCGACTGGTTACGATCGCGTCCGTGTCCGTACTCCCCCTGGTGTTCACCAGTGGCTGGGCCAGCGGTGTCAACGCGTACGCGGTGGTGCTGCTCCTCGGCCTGTTCGGCGCGACCGGACTGACCGACGAGGTCCCCGAGTCGCTGCAGCGCCCCGACGTCCTCGTGGTGGCCGGCGTCCTGTTCGTCTGCGAGGCCGTCGCCGACAAGATCCCGTACGTGGACTCGGTGTGGGACACCGTGCACACCGTGATCCGCCCGGTGTCGGGAGCCGTCGTCGCGGCGCTGCTCGCCGGGCAGAGCGGTTCGCTGTCCGAGCTGGCGGCCGGGGCGATCGGCGGCTCCTCCGCCCTGGCCAGCCACACCGTCAAGGCCGGGACGCGGATGGCGATCAACACCTCGCCCGAGCCGTTCAGCAACGTCCTGATGAGCACGGCGGAGGATCTCGGGGTAGCCGGGATCCTGACCTTCGCGATGTTCCACCCCGAGGCCGCCGCGATCATCGCGGGCGTCCTGCTGCTGGCCGGTCTGCTGACGCTCTACTTCCTGGTCTCGCGGATCAGACGGTTCCTGCGGCGCCGGGCCCAGCGCCGCGAGGAGAGACGGCTCGTGGGCCGGCACGGGCCGCCACCGCCCGGCTGACCCCGGCGGGCGCCCGGGCCCGCGGGCCCGTTGTCGGTGGCGGCCGATAAGGTCCCTGGCATGGCACGGATTGTGGTGATCGGCGCCGGGATGGGCGCGATGGCGGCCGCTGCCCGGCTGGCCGTCGCGGGCCACCGGGTGACGGTGTACGAGCGGGCGGCGACGTACGGCGGAGCGGTGGGCCGCTTCGAGCGCGACGGGTTCGCCTTCGACACGGGCCCCGGACTGCTGCAACTGCCCGCGGTCTACCGCGATCTGTTCGTGAAGACCGGCAAGGAGCCGCTGGAGGCGTGCGTCGACCTCGTCCAGGTCGACCCGGCGGCGCGCCACGTCTTCGCCGACGGCACGGAGGTCCCGCTGCCCAACGCCTCGCGCGCGGGGGTCGTCTCGGCCCTGGACGGGGCACTGGGCGCGGGCGCGGGTGAGCGCTGGGGCGACTTCCTGGTCCGGGCGCGTGAGGCCTGGGACCGGACGCGCAGACCGCTCCTGGAGGAGCCGCTGTGGTCCGACTGGCAGGTGCTGGGCGAGCGCGAGCCCTACCCCGCGCTGCGGCAGCGGCGTCTGCTGCGCACGCGTACGGCGGGCCGGCTCGCCGAGGTCGGCGCCTGGGAGCTGGGCGACCCCCGCCTCACCGCCCTCCTGGAGAGCTACGCGCTGGCGTACGGCCTCGACCCCCGCGCGGTCCCGGCGAGCGCGGCCGTCCTGCCGTACATGGAGCACGCCTTCGGCGCGTGGTACGTGCGCGGTGGGATCCGCGAGCTGGCGCGGGCCGTGTACGAGCGGTGCGTGGCCCGCCGGGTGGAGTTCGCGTTCGGGGCGGAGGTCGTCTCGGTCACCGAGAAGGACGGCCGGGCGAGTGGCGTGGAGCTGCGCGACGGGACCGTCACCGAGGCGGACTTCGTGGTGGGCGGCCCGCCGGAGCTGCTGAGGAGCCTGACGGGCCACGACGAGCTGTACGCGGGCGAGGCACCGGGGCAGCGTCCCGAACCTCCGTCCTGCGGCAAGGCCGTGGTCTGCCTCGCCCTGCGCGGCCCGCGCGAGGCGGGCGCCGTACACCGCACGGTCGTGCACACGGTGGACCGGGCCGAGGAGCTGGACCACACCTTCGGGGCGGGTGCGGCGGCGCCGCGGCCCACGGTGTGGGTGGACCGTCCGGACGATCCGCGGCTGCGCCCGGACGACGCCCACGAGTCCGTGGTGCTCACGGCGACGGTGCCGTCCCTCGCGCGCCACGACTGGGCGGCGGCCGGTGCCGCCGACGCCTTGGCGGACCGGATGGTCGCGGCGGCGGAGCGGGCCGTGCCGGATCTGCGCGCTCGGGTGCTGTGGCGCGAGGTACGGACGCCCCTGCACACGGAGCGGGAGACCGGGACCCGGGGCGGCGGTGTGCCCGCTCCCGCGCTGGCCGGCGCCGACGGCACCCGCCTGCGGCCGGGCAACGCCACCCGTGTACCGGGCCTGTTCGCGGTCGGCGGCTGGGCGCACCCCGGCGGCGGACTTCCGCACGCCGGTATGTCGGGGTCACTGGTCGCCGGACTGATCGTGGAGGGGCCGGACTTCAGGGGTTCGCAGTGACGGTGGCTGCCCGCGTGACACCACGCGGGCACCCGTGTCAGTACCGGTACTGCTGCTCGTCGTACCCGCCCTGCTGCTGACCGTTGCCCTCGTACGGATACGGCTGCTCCGGCGGGAGTTCGCCTCCGTACGGGTCCTCGGTGGTCCGCTGCTGCGGCACCCAGACGCCGCCGGGCGGAGTGCTGTCGCCGGCGTTGTAGGCACCCGCGGCGTACTGGTCCTGTTCGTAACCCTGCTGTCCCTGCTGCCCGTACTGCTGCTGCGAGGTGTCGTAGGACTGGCCGTAGGAGCCGGCGTCGTAGGACTGCGCGCCGACGTACGGGTCGGAGTAGGGGGCGTACTGCTGCTGCTGTCCGGTGTCGTAGCCGTACTGCTGCTGGTCGTAGCCCGAGTAGCCGTCGTACCCGTAGTTCTGGGCGAACTGGTCCTGGGACTGGCCCTGATCCGCCTGGCCGCCCTGCGCCTGTGCCTGGGCTGAGGCGGCGTACGCGGCGTCGGCGGCCGCCGCGTAGGCGGCTTCGCTGTAGACGCCGTACTGGCCGGTGTCGTCGGGCAGCGGCTGCGGCTCGTAGACCGCGGTGGACTCGGCGGCGTTCGCGGGGCGGTGCCCGAAGACCGAGTCCTCGCGTGCGAAGGCGTCGTCCCCGCCGAAGCTCTCGCTGCGGCCGAAGTCGTCCTGAGGATACGTTCCGCTCTGTGCGGCCTGGAGGTCCGTGACCTCCAAGGTCGGTTCCTGGCGGTCGGGTTCGCCGCGGCGGCGCTTGGTGATGCCCGGCCGTCCGGCGACGGCCCAGCCCGCCGCGAAACCACTGCGGAACGACAGCGTGACGTACGTCTGCCCGACGGCGAAGGCGGCGGCGCCCAGACCGATGACCACCACCGACGGGATCAGGACACCGATGACCACCCCGAGGAAGCCGCCGAAGGCCAGCAGCCGCCAGCGCAGCCGCGCCTTGTACTGCAGCAGGACCTCGCCCAGCAGCCACAGCGCGACGATGCCGAATGCGATGTAGAGGACCGTCCAGCCCATGTACGCCCCTCTCCCAGATGGCCGCTACGCAGTGTGTCGTATCACGATGCGACCGGTCTAGGCCTGCTGTGGGTGATGCAGGCCCAGGTTCTCGTAGATTTCCAGCGTCGCGGTGGAGTTGTTCAACGTAATGAAATGCAGTCCGGGGACTCCCTCGGCCAGCAGCCCCGCGCAGAACTCCGTGGCGAACTCGATGCCAATGGAGCGTACAGCCGCCGGATCGTCTTTGGCTGTGAGGATCCGCTCTTTCAGGGCCTCCGGGAACGAGGCGTTGCTCAGTTTCGGCAGCCGCTCCAGCATCTTGACGCTGGTCACCGGCATGACCTCGGGGATGACCGGGGTGTCGCAGCCCGCGGCGTCGACCCGGTCGCGCAGCCTCAGGTAGGCGTCCGGGCGGAAGAACATCTGCGTGATCGCGTAGTCGGCGCCGGCCCGGCACTTGTCGACGAAGTTCGCCACGTCCGTGTCCCAGTCCGCGGACCTCGGATGCATCTCCGGGAAGGCCGCGACACCCACGCAGAAGTCGCCGGACTCCTTGATGAGCTGGACCAGTTCGGCCGCGTAGGTGAGGCCCTGGGGGTGCGCCACCCAGTCGGCCATGGGGTCGCCGGGCGGGTCTCCGCGCACGGCGAGCATGTTCCGGATCCCGGCGTCCGCGTACTGGCCGATGATGTTGCGCAGTTCCGCGATGGAGTGGTCGACCGCGGTGAGGTGGGCGACCGGGGTGAGCGTCGTGTCGGCGACGATCTGCTCGGTGGCCTTGACCGTGCCGGCGCGGGTGGTGCCGCCGGCGCCGTAGGTCACCGAGACGAAGCTGGGGGCGACCGCCTCGACCCTGCGCAGCGCGTTCCACAGGTTCCGCTCGCCTTTTTCGGTCTTCGGCGCCCAGAACTCGAACGAGAAGGTCGTCTTGCCGGTCGCGAGCATGTCGCGCACGGTGCGCGCGCGGTCAGTCCTGGTGGAAGCAGATCCGAGGGCCATACCCGCAGGTTAGCCAGGGGGAGACGGTCCCCCAACCGGATGTGGGGAATTTGCCCGATTTGTCGACTTGTTGTCCACTCCTCGGACAACCGGCGCTCGACCGATCCTGGATCGGCGCGTACGGATCCCGCGGTTCAGGCCGCCCGGAGCCGCTTGGTGAACTCCGCCGCCGCCGCGCCCGGGTCGTCGGCCTCGGTGATCGCCCGGACGACGACGACCCGGCGGGCGCCCGCTTCCAGCACCTCGTCGAGGTTGCCGAGGTCGATGCCGCCGATGGCGAACCAGGGGCGGTCCGTGGCGAGCGCGGCCGTGTGCCGGACCAGGTCGAGGCCCGGCGCGTGGCGGCCCGGCTTGGTGGGGGTCGGCCAGCAGGGGCCCGTGCAGAAGTAGTCCACGCCGTCCTGGACGGCGGCGGCCGAGGCCTCCGGTCCGGCGTGCGTGGAGCGGCCTATCAGGACCTCGTCGCCGAGGATCGCGCGGGCCGCGGGGACGGGGAGGTCTCCCTGCCCGAGGTGCAGGACGTCGGCCCCGGCGGCGTGCGCGACGTCGGCCCGGTCATTCACCGCGAGGAGCTTGCCGTGCCGGCGGCAGGCGTCCGCGAACACCGCGAGGTGGTCGAGTTCCTCGGCCGCCTCCATGCCCTTGTCCCGCAGCTGCACGATGTCCACGCCGCCCGCGAGGACCGCGTCCAGGAAGGCGGCGAGGTCGCCCTGGCGCCTGCGGGCGTCCGTGCAGAGGTAGACCCGGGCGTCGGCGAGCTGCGCGCGTGCGGTGGATTCGGGCATGCGTGGGTCCCCCGTGTGGTGTCGGTGGCGTACGGGCCGCGGGCCGGGTCCTGCCTCGCGGCCCGTTGCCCGTGGCCCGTACGCCGTGCGGCGGTGCGGTGCTGCGGTGGTGCTGTGTGCTCAGGTCAGACGGCGAGCGCCTGGGCGCGGCGCTTCACCTCCGTGCCGCGATTCTCACTCAGAGCCTGTGCGGGGGTGCCGGGCAGGCTCTCGTCGGGGGTGAAGAGCCACTCCAGCATCTCTTCGTCGTTGTAGCCGTCGTCCCGCAGGAGCGTCAGGGTGCCTGCGAGGCCCTTGACGACCTTCTGTTCGTCCACGTCGATGAAAGCGGCGGGGACGTGCAGCGCGCGGTTCTCACCACGGCGTACGGCGATCAGCTGGCCTTCCCTGACCAGCTGCCGGACGCGCGTCACCTCGACGCCGAACTTTTCGGCGATGTCGGGGAGGGTGAGCCAGGCGGGGACGAGAGCATCGATCTTTGCGTCAATCTCGGTCACGAGGACAAGCCTGCCATCTCCCACTGACACCCGGTACCCGGGCGGTGCGCTCCGCGCGGATCGGGGGTGCGCCGGGTCGTCCGTGGGGTGCGGGCGGCTTCCGGCCGGTCGCGCTCCCTACGAGCGGCGTCCGCCACCGGGTCGTTCGTCGGGTGCGGGTCGTTCGTCGCCGGCCGCGCCGTTCCCCGCGCCCCTGACGGGGCGCCCAGTTGGGGGCGCGGGGAACTGCGCGAACGGCCCCCACCGGGCCGCGAACGACGCACGCCCTCCCCCGCGGAGCTCTAGAGCGCGGCCCCCTTCAGGGGGCGGGACGGGTCCGTCAGCAGGGCTGGGTCCATTCGGGTGCCCGACTCGATCAGGCGGCGGCCCTGCGCCAGGTCCCGCGGCCGCCCCACCGCGAGGACCGCGACCAGGCGGCCCTCCCGCAGCCAGCACACCGACCAGGACGGCCCCGCCGGATCCCCCCGCCAGAGCAGCGCGTCGGCGGCCCCGTGGTGCCCCGCGTACTGGACGAAGCGGCCGAACTGCTCGGACCAGAAGTACGGCACCGGGTCGTACGGCGCGGGCGTCTCCCCCACGATGTTCGCGGCGACCGTGCGCGGGCCCTGCAGCGCGTTGTCCCAGTGGTGGACCAGCAGACGCTCCCCGTAGCGGCCCGACGGGAACGACGCGCAGTCGCCGACCGCGTACACGCCCGGGAGGGAGGTCCGCAGATGGTCGTCCGCGACGATCTCCCGGTGGGCGCCGAGTTCGATCCCCGAACCGGCCAGCCACGCGGTGGCCGGCCGCGCCCCGATCCCGACGACGACGGCACCCGCGGGCAGCCGCGAGCCGTCGTCCAGCACCACCGCGCCGGGCTCGACGCGCACCACGCGCGCGTGGGTGCGCAGCGACGCCCCGCTGTCCGCGTACCAGGCGGCCATCGGCGCGGCCACCTCCGCGGGCAGCGCGCCCACGAGCGGCCGGCCAGCGGCCTCGACGACGGTCACCGAGCACCCCGCCTCACGTGCCGCCGTGGCGAACTCCGCGCCGATCCACCCGGCGCCCACCACCACGATGTCGTGCTGCCGGGCGAGGACGGGGCGCAGCCGCTCGGCGTCGTCGAGGGTGCGCAGCAGATGGACACCGGGTACGCCCTCGGCGCCCGGCAGCCGGACGGGTTCCGCGCCCGTGGCGACGACCAGGACGTCGTACGGGACGGGTCCCTCGGCGGTGTCGAGTTCGCGCCGGGCCGGGTGCACGCCGGTCACTTCCAGGCCCAGGCGCAGTTCCACGTCGAGCGCCTCGAAGTCGACGTCGAAGGCGGAGCCCTCGGCCTTGCCGAGCAGTACGGCCTTGGACAACGGCGGGCGGTCGTACGGCTGGTGGGGCTCCGCGCCGATCAGGGTCACGCTGCCGGGGAAGCCCTGTTCCCGCAGGGCGACGGCGGTCTGCACCCCCGCCATGCCCGCGCCGACGATCACGACGCGTACGCGCGCCGCCGGGCCCGTCTCCTGTGTCAGGTCGCTCACCCGATCACCATAGACAGTCGGTGAAATCGTCGGTCAGGGGCGCGGTCGGTGACCTGCTGCACACCCTCACGGCACGCCCTCCAGGTACGCGTCCTCGGGCTCGGCGTCAGCTCCCGGTGACCTCTTCGACCACACTCGTCCCGCTGCCCTCCTGGGACTCCCACTCCCAGGTCTCCGCCAGCCGCACCCGGCCGTCGGACGTCTCGGCGACCTGGGACACACAGTGCCCGGAGGAGGTGGTCCCGTCCGTCTTCAGCTGTACGTACCGGAAGTCGAGCCGGTCGCCCTCGCGGGTGCCCACGAGGTGGCCGCGCACGACATCGCCGCCCGCGTAGTCGGCCCAGATCACACCGCCCCGCTCGTGGTACGAGAACCGGGTGCGCGTACCCACCTGACCTGGCGCCTGGTCGGCCACGGGGGCGAGAACGAGTCCGTCGAGCGAGCGGGCCATGCCGTGAGGCTCCCTTACTGAGGTGCGAGGCGAAGAGCTAGGGTGGCCAACGTAAAGCACTCGCGGGAGCCCGGGCGTACCGGGCTGAGAGGGAGGCTGGGACGGCCTCCGACCGTACGAACCTGATCCGGGTCATGCCGGCGAAGGGAGGGGCTGGACGCCCATGTCGCGTACACCGCAAGCACCTTCATCCCACGTCCCGGCCGTCGACGTCCTGGTCGTCGGGGGCGGGATCATCGGCTTGGTCACCGCCTGGCGGGCCGCGCAGCGCGGGTTGACGACCGCGCTGGTGGACCCCGAGCCCGGCGGCGGCGCCGCGCAGGTCGCGGCCGGGATGCTGGCCGCCGTCACCGAGCTGCACTACGGCGAGGAGACCCTGCTCGGCCTCAACCTGGCCTCCGCGCGCCGTTATCCGGACTTCGTCACGGAGCTGACCGGGGCGACCGGCCAGGACCTCGGCTACCGCAGGTGCGGCACGCTGACCGTCGCGCTCGACGCCGACGACCGCGCCCATCTGCGGGAACTGCACGCCCTGCAGAGCCGGTCGGGCCTGGAGTCGGAGTGGCTGAGCGGCCGCGAGTGCCGTCGCCTGGAGCCGATGCTCGCGCCCGGGGTGCGCGGCGGGCTGCGGGTGGACGGCGACCACCAGATCGACCCGCGACGGCTCACTTCGGCGCTGGTCACGGCCTGTGAGCGGGCCGGAGTGGTCTTCCACCGGATGTGGGCCGAGCGTCTGACCGTCGTACGGGACCGCGCCCGCGGAGTCGTCGCCTCGGACGGCACCGAGCTGTCCGCGGGGCAGGTGGTCCTCGCCGCGGGCAGCCTCAGCGGACGTCTCGCGGGTGTGCCCGAGTACGTACTGCCGCCGGTGCGGCCCGTGAAGGGGCAGGTGCTGCGGCTGGCCATGCCGGAGCCGCCCCCGGCGCTCACCGGCCCGAGCGCGCCCTTCCTGAGCCGGACGGTGCGCGCCGTCGTCCGCGGCAGCCACGTCTACCTGGTGCCGCGCGAGAACGGCGAGCTGGTCGTCGGCGCGACCAGCGAGGAACTGGGCTGGGACACCACGGTGACCGCGGGCGGGGTGTACGAGCTGCTGCGGGACGCCCACGAACTCGTCCCCGGCATCACCGAACTGCCGCTCGTCGAGACGCGCGCGGGACTGCGCCCGGGCTCCCCCGACAACGCGCCGCTGCTCGGCCCGACCGAGCTTCCCGGGCTGCTCCTGGCGACCGGCCACCACCGCAACGGCGTGCTGCTCACCCCGGTGACCGGCGACGCCCTGGCGCACGCCCTGACCACCGGTGAACTCCCCGAAGAGGCCCGCCCGTTCGCCCCCGGCCGGTTCGACGCCGCCGCACTCACGGAGCAGCCCGCATGAGCGTGACCGTCCTCGTCAACGGGGAGCGGCGCCAACTGGCCGCCGACACCGCCCTCGACACCCTCGTCACGACGCTCTGCGCGGCCCCCTCCGGGGTCGCCGCCGCGCTCAACGAGACCGTCGTCCCGCGCACGCAGTGGCCGACGACCCTCCTGCGCGAGGGAGACCGCGTCGAAGTACTCACCGCCGTCCAAGGAGGCTGACCCATGGCCGACGACCCGTTCGTCCTCGGCGGTACGTCCTACACGTCCCGTCTGATCATGGGCACCGGCGGTGCCCCCAGCCTCGACGTCCTGGAGCGCTCGCTCGTCGCGTCCGGCACGGAGCTGACGACGGTCGCGATGCGGCGCGTGAGTCCCGGATCGCACGGCTCGGTGCTCTCCGTGCTGGACCGGCTCGGTATCCGCGTGCTGCCCAACACCGCGGGCTGTTTCACCGCCGGGGAGGCCGTCCTGACGGCCCGCCTCGCGCGTGAGGCGCTCGGCACGGACGTCGTCAAGCTGGAGGTCATCGCCGACGAGCGCACGCTGCTGCCCGACCCGATCGAGCTGCTCGACGCCGCCGAGACCCTGGTCGACGACGGCTTCACGGTCCTGCCGTACACGAACGACGACCCGGTCCTCGCGAGGAAGCTGGAGGACGTGGGCTGCGCCGCGATCATGCCGCTCGGGTCGCCCATCGGGTCGGGGCTCGGGATCCGCAACCCGCACAACTTCCAGCTGATCGTGGAGCACGCGCGCGTACCGGTCATCCTGGACGCCGGAGCGGGCACGGCGTCGGACGCGGCGCTCGCCATGGAGCTGGGGTGCGCCGGTGTGATGCTCGCCTCGGCGGTGACCCGGGCGCAGGAGCCGGTCCTCATGGCCGAGGGCATGCGGCACGCGGTCGAGGCCGGGCGGCTCGCGTACCGGGCCGGGCGCATCCCGCGCCGCCACTTCGCCGAGGCCTCGTCACCGGTGGACGGAATCGCGCGACTCGACCCGGAACGCCCCGCTTTCTGACCTTTGGCCTGAACATCCGTCCGGATCCGCACACCCCGTCGCGGTTTTCCGGTGCGAGGTCCGTCACAGCTCGGCTTCAGTACCGCCCCGGTATCGCCCGCACGGGCGGCTCCGTCAGTGGTGGCTCGTACACTCACCTGCGTGGATACGACCCTTCAAGACCCCTTGGTCGGGCATGTGCTCGACGGTCGGTATCGCGTCGACGCGCGCATCGCGGTCGGCGGGATGGCCACGGTCTACCGGGCCGTGGACACCCGCCTCGACCGGGTGCTCGCGCTCAAGGTGATGCATCCGACCCTGGCGGCCGACGCCTCGTTCGTCGACCGCTTCATCCGCGAGGCCAAGTCGGTGGCCAGGCTCGCCCACCCGAACGTGGTGCAGGTCTTCGACCAGGGCACCGACGGCCCGTACGTCTATCTGGCGATGGAGTACGTGGCCGGATGCACCCTTCGTGACGTACTGCGCGAGCGCGGGGCGCTCCAGCCGCGGGCCGCGCTGGACATCCTGGAGCCGGTCCTCGCCGCGCTCGGCGCCGCGCACCGCGCCGGGTTCGTGCACCGCGACATGAAGCCGGAGAACGTCCTCATAGGGGACGACGGCCGGGTGAAGGTGGCGGACTTCGGTCTCGTGCGGGCCGTGGACACGGTCACCCACACGACGGGCGCCGTCCTCGGCACGGTGTCGTATCTCGCGCCGGAGCAGATAGAACACGGCACGGCCGACCCCCGCGTGGACGTGTACGCGTGCGGCATCCTCCTCTTCGAGATGCTGACCGGCGACCGTCCCCACTCGGGCGACTCACCCGCCGCGGTGCTCTACAAGCACCTCCACGAGGACGTGCCCCCGCCGTCGGCGCTCGTGCCGGGCCTCGCCTACGAACTCGACGAGCTGGTCACCGCGGCGACCGCGCGCAACCCCGGCGTCCGCCCGTACGACGCGGTGGCGCTGCTCGCCCAGACCCTGGACGCGCGCAGTGCCCTGAGCGACGACCAGCTGGACGCCGTACCCCCGGGGGCCCTCACCACGGACCGCCCGGGCGGCGCCGAGAACCGTACGAGCGTGATCCCGCGCTCGCTGTCGGTGCCCCGGATGCTCCCGGTGAACGAGGACGACGACGCGGAGCTGCACCGCACCAGCTTCCTGCCGTCCCCGCCGCCCGAGCCCCCGCGGCGCGTGCGCACCATGGCACCTCGCCGGGGCGTCCTCGCGATCGTCGCCGCGGTGCTGCTGGTCCTCGGCGTCGGCGCCGGGGTCTGGTACATCAACTCCGGCCAGTTCACCGAGGTCCCCGCGGTGCTCGACAAGACCGAGGCGCAAGCCAGGAAGACCATCGAGGACGCCGGCCTCGACGTGCGGACGAACAAGGCGTACAGCGACACGGTCAAGCTCGGCCGGGTCATCAGCACCGACCCGAAGCCCACCTCCCGCATCCGCGACAACGGCTCCGTGACCCTGACGATCTCCAAGGGCCCCAACACCGTGCGGGTCCCGGACCTCAAGGGCTACACGCTCGACAAGGCCAAGCAGCGGCTGAAGAAGGAAGGCCTCGCCGCGGGCATGGTCACCAAGTCCTTCAGCGAGGACGTCACCGCGGGCTATGTGATCGGCACCAAGCCGGGGGCGGGCACCGAGCGCCGCGGCGGTTCGGCGATCGCGCTCGTCGTCAGCAAGGGCAGCCCGGTGGACGTGCCCGACGTGCTCGGCAACGACCTGGAGGACGCCAGGCAGGAGCTGGAGGACGCGGGTCTGACCGTCGAGGTCGCCTCCGGGCGGATCACCTCCGACTACGAGGCCGGCCAGGTCGCCGAGCAGTCGCCCGAGGCCGACAAGCAGGTGGCCCAGGGCGACACCGTCAAGCTGACGGTCTCCAAGGGTCCGCCGCTGGTCGAGGTCCCGGACGTCGTGGGCGACAGCGTCGACGACGCCAAGCAGACGCTGGAGGACGCCGGTTTCGAGGTCGAGGTGGACCGCGGGCTGCTCGGACTCTTCGGCGACACGGTCGAGAGCCAGTCGACCGAGGGCGGCGAGACGGCACCCAAGGGCTCGAAGATCACCATCGAGATCCGCTGAGTCACCTAGCCGCTGAGCCGCTGAGCCGCTGAGCGAGGTTCGTCAGGCTTGTACGGACATGGCCGACGACGGGACCGCCGGGACCGCGTGACACCCTTGGCGGGTGAGCACTCAGCAGTCCCGCAACCCCGTCGGCGGCCATGTCCCCGTCGCCGGAGGCCTTGCCTCCGTAGGCCTCTCGTACGCGCGTGACCTGGTCGCCGAGACCGTCCAGGTCTTCGTCGCCAACCCGCGCGGCTGGGCGACACCGCCCGGGAACCCGGCCCAGGACGAGCAGTTCCGCGCCGCCTGCGCCGCGGAGTCCATCCCCGCGTACGTCCACGCGCCCTACCTGATCAACTTCGGCTCGCACACCGAGGCGACCGTGGAGAAGTCCGTGGAGTCGCTGCGGCACTCACTGCGCCGGGCGCGGGCGATCGGGGCACTGGGCGTGGTCGTGCACACGGGCTCGGCGACCGGTGGCCGGGAGCGCTCGGTCGCGCTGCGGCAGGTGCGCGAGCACATGCTGCCGCTGCTCGACGAGCTGACCCACGACGACGACCCGTTCCTGCTCCTTGAGTCGACCGCCGGCCAGGGCTCCTCGCTCTGCTCGCGGACCTGGGACTTCGGGCCGTACTTCGAGGCGCTCGACGCCCACCCCAAGCTCGGCGTCTGCCTGGACACGTGCCACATCTTCGCCGCGGGCCACGACCTCACCGGGCCCAGCGGGATGCACCAGACCCTCGATCTGCTGGTGGACACGGTCGGCGAGGGCCGCCTGAAGCTGATCCACGCCAACGACTCCAAGGACGTGGCCGGCGCCCACAAGGACCGCCACGCGAACATCGGCGCCGGTCACATCGGCGAGGACCCGTTCCGCGCCCTGATGACCCACCCCGCCACCGAGGGCGTACCGCTGGTCATCGAGACGCCCGGCGGCAAGGAGGGGCACGCGGCGGACGTGGAGCGCCTGAAGAAGCTCAGGGACGGCTGAGAAGACACAAGCCGCCCGGCACGACTGCACGACTGCACCCGGTACGCGACACCTGGCACCCGGCACCCGACACCCGGCACCCACAGCGGGTCGAGCGCCTTGAATGGATACCCCCAGGGGGTATATGGTCGGACTGTTCGAACCCTGAGACAGGAACCGTCGTTCACCGATGCCGGAGGTTCTGATGCAGCACGACGGACACCCGCACGCGAGCTGGTCCACGGCCGTCCGCGCCACCCTGCACTGCCTCACCGGGTGCGCCATCGGCGAGGTGCTCGGCATGGTGATCGGCACCGCGCTCGGCTGGGACTCCGTGCCGACGCTTCTCCTGGCGATCGCCCTGGCCTTCTTCTTCGGTTACGCGCTCACCCTGCGCGGCGTCCTGAAGGCGGGCGTCGACCTCAGGTCCGCGATCCGGGTCGCGCTCGCCGCGGACACGCTCTCCATCGCCGTGATGGAGCTGATCGACAACGGCGTGATCGCCCTCTGGCCGGGCGCGATGGACACCGGGCTCGGGGATCCGCTGTTCTGGTGGGTGCTGGCGATCGCGCTGGCCGCCGCGTTCGTGGTCACGACGCCGGTCAACAAGTGGATGATCGGTCGCGGCAAGGGCCACGCCGTGGTGCACCAGTACCACCACTGACCAGGCAGTACCACCACCGACCAGGAGAGACGGCGGGACCGGGGACCGTCAGAGCTCGGGGCCGTCCCCGGGCTCCTCCTGGTAGGAGTAGCGCTGCTCACGCCAGGGATCGCCCACGTTGTGGTAGCCGCGCTCCTCCCAGAAGCCGCGGCGGTCGGCGGTCATGTACTCCACGCCGCGGACCCACTTGGGGCCCTTCCAGGCGTACAGCTGCGGGACGACGAGACGCAGCGGGAAACCGTGCTCGGCGGTGAGCAGTTCACCGTCCTTGTGGGTGGCGAAGATCGAGCGCTCGGACGCGAAGTCCTCCAGGCGCAGATTCGAACTGAAGCCGTACTCCGCCCAGACCATGACATGGGTGACGGCGGGCGCCGGCGGGGCGATCTCCAGGATCGTCCGGGTCGGCACACCACCCCACTCCGCACCGACCATGCTGAACTTGGTGACGCAGTGCAGATCGGCCACGACCGTCGCGTACGGCAGTGCGGTGAACTCGTCGTGGGTCCAGCGGTACTTCTCGCCGTCGGCGGTGGCGCCGAAGATCCTGAATTCCCAGCGCTCGGGGCGGAACTTGGGTACGGGCCCGTAGTGCGTGACCGGCCAGCCCCGCTGCAGTCGCTGCCCCGGCGGAAGCTCCGACTGCCCTGCTTCTCCAGATTCACGACCCACCGGCTGACCCATGACTCCATCCTGACAGACCGGGGAAGGTGGACATGACCAGGTCCGTACCCTCCCGGCCAACCACGACAAGTCGGACTAAGCCTGTACTTACTTACTAAGCATGCACTTACTGGACGATCTTCAACACCGGTGCAATCATGCGGCGCAACCCACCAGTTCCCCCGCCTGGAAGGAGCCTTCGCGATGCAGGGCGACCCCGAGGTTCTCGAATTCCTCAACGAGCAGCTGACCGCCGAGCTCACCGCGATCAACCAGTACTTCCTGCACGCGAAGATGCAGGAGAACTTCGGCTGGACGAAGCTGGCGAAGTACACGCGCTCCGAGTCGTTCGACGAGATGAAGCACGCCGAACTGCTGACCGACCGCATCCTCTTCCTTGACGGCCTGCCGAACTATCAGCGGCTCTTCCACGTCCGGGTCGGACAGACGGTCACCGAGATGTTCCAGGCAGACCGCCAGGTCGAGGTCGAGGCGATCGACCGCCTCCGGCGCGGTATCGACGTGATGCGGGCCAAGGGCGACGTCACGTCCGCGAACATCTTCGAGTCGATCCTCGCGGACGAGGAGCACCACATCGACTATCTGGACACCCAGCTGGAGCTGGTGGAGAAGCTCGGCGAGGCGCTCTACATCGCGCAGCTCATCGAGCAGCCGGAGAGCTAGGGCAGGCAGGCCAGGCAGGCCTCAGGCCGCCTCGTCCAGCCGCTCCTCCCGGCGCCGCGCCTCCGCGAGGGCGGGGATGCCCTGATCCGCCGACGCACGGCCGGGGACGGCGCCCCGGCCCAGCAGCGCCTGGATGCGCCGGACGCAGGATCCGCAGTCGGTGCCCGCCTTGCAGGCGGACGCTATCTGCCGGGGGGTGCAGGCACCGTCCGCCGCGTGCTTCTTCACCTGTGCCTCGGTCACTCCGAAGCAGTTGCAGACGAACACGCGGTTCCACCTCCCGACGGGATTCGATAGGTCGTGCCGTCCCGAAGATCGGTGAGGCTAACCTAACCTTACCCGTCGAGTCTGAGCCGCAAAAGTGCGGTGGGGCGCGGATCGTATGTGATCCGCGCCCCACCGCACATGCCGCTCACGTGCCTCCCGCGCCCCGGTGACCACCGGAACCGCTACCGGCCCACTACTGGTCCCGGTACATCTCCGCCACCAGAAACGCCAGGTCAAGCGACTGGCTGCGGTTCAGCCGGGGGTCACAGGCTGTCTCGTAGCGCTGGTGCAGGTCGTCGACGAAGATCTCGTCGCCGCCGCCCACGCACTCGGTGACGTCGTCACCGGTGAGCTCCACGTGGATACCGCCCGGATGGGTGCCGAGGCCCTTGTGGACCTCGAAGAAGCCCTTGACCTCGTCGAGCACGTCGTCGAAGCGGCGGGTCTTGTGGCCGGAGGCCGCCTCGTAGGTGTTGCCGTGCATCGGGTCGGTGATCCAGGCGACGGTCGCGCCCGAGGCGGTGACCTTCTCGACCAGCTCGGGCAGTTTGTCGCGGACCTTGTCGGCGCCCATCCGGACGATGAAGGTCAGCCGGCCCGGCTCGCGGTCCGGGTCGAGCCGCTCGATGTACTGCAGCGCGTCCTCGGCCGTGGTCGTCGGGCCCAGCTTGATCCCGATCGGGTTGCGGATCTTCGAGGCGAACTCGATGTGCGCGCCGTCCAGCTGCCGGGTGCGCTCACCGATCCACACCATGTGCCCGGAGACGTCGTACAGGTGCCCGGTGCGGGAGTCGACCCTGGTCAGCGCCGACTCGTAGTCGAGGAGCAGCGCCTCGTGGGAGGCGTAGAACTCGACGGTCTTGAACTCCTCGGGGTCGGCCCCGCAGGCGTTCATGAAGTGCAGCGCCTGGTCGATCTCGCGCGCCAGCTGCTCGTAGCGCTGGCCGGACGGCGAGGTCCGTACGAAGTCCTGGTTCCAGGCGTGCACCTGGCGCAGGTCGGCGTACCCGCCGGTGGTGAAGGCGCGGACCAGGTTGAGCGTGGAGGCGGAGGCGTTGTACATCCGCTTCAGGCGCTCGGGGTCCGGGATCCGGGCCTTCTCGTTGAAGTCGAAGCCGTTGACCGAGTCGCCGCGGTACGTCGGCAGGGTCACGCCGTCGCGGGTCTCGGTGTTCTTGGAGCGCGGCTTCGAGTACTGGCCGGCGATCCGGCCGACCTTCACGACCGGCACGGACGCCGCGTACGTGAGAACGGCACCCATCTGGAGCAGGGTCTTGAGCTTGTTGCGGATGTGGTCGGCTGACACGGCGTCGAAGGCCTCGGCGCAGTCGCCGCCCTGGAGAAGGAACGCCTCGCCCTTGGCGACTGCTCCCAGCCGGGCGCGCAGCTGGTCGCACTCGCCGGCGAAGACGAGCGGCGGATACGACTCGAGGTCCGCGATCACTTCGCGCAGAGCCTTGGCATCGGGGTACTCGGGCTGCTGCGCCGCGGGAAGGTCTCGCCAGGTGTTGCCAGCGCTCGCGCTGGACTTAGCGTTCACGGTCACGGCGTCAACATTACGGGGTCGTGTCGGGCATCCCGCCACATGCTCATCAATTGAGACGGATCGCGCTCGATCGAAGCGCCGCGAACCGGCCACCGTGCGCGGCATCCGCCGCGGGGGCGGTGTGGGGTAGGGTGCGGCGCATGTTCGCGCACTCGACCCAGAACCAGAACTGGTGGTGGACCGCTCATCCGGCGGCCCACTGACTGCGCGTACGCAAGACTTCGCGAAGGCCGCCCGAGGGGCGGCCTTCGGTGTTTTCGCGACCGGGCCCGTCCCTCTCCACCTCTCTCCCTAGAGACGCCGAGAAGGAACACGGACCCATGAACCTGCTCGATCTGCTGGACGATCCCCGACCGTTCGCCCTGCTGCGCCGCCGCACTCCGGGCCACGATCACGACACGGTCGAGCTGCTGCTCGGCCCGGTCACCGGGTACGAGCGGCTGGCCGACATCCCCGAGGGGCTCGCCCTCGTCCCGTACCGCCAGATCCGCGAGCGCGGCTTCGACGTCCACGACGACGGCACTCCCCTGTCGGTACTGACCCCCGAGGAGTCGTACGCGTTCTCGCTGGAGCAGGTGCTGGCGGAGCTGCCCGCGCACGACGTACGCGTCGAGGACGGCGGCTTCGACGTCGCGGACGAGGAGTACGCGCGGATCGTCGGGCGGGTGCTGCGCGAGGAGATCGGGCGGGGCGAGGGCGCGAACTTCGTCATCCGGCGGACGTACGAGGGTGAGATCCCCGGGTTCGGCCGGGCCGACGCGCTGGCGCTCTTCCGGCGGCTGCTGGTGGGCGAGCGGGGCGCGTACTGGACGTTCGTGGTCCACACCGGGGAGCGGACGCTGGTCGGGGCGAGCCCCGAGGTGCATGTGCGGATGTCCGGCGGGACCGTCGTGATGAACCCGATCAGCGGGACGTACCGCTATCCCGCCGAGGGGCCGACCCCGGAGAACCTGCTGGAGTTCCTGTCCGACGGCAAGGAGATCGAGGAGCTCTCCATGGTCGTCGACGAGGAACTCAAGATGATGTGCACGGTCGGCGACATGGGCGGCGTCGTGATCGGGCCGCGGCTCAAGGAGATGGCGCATCTCGCACACACCGAGTACGAGCTGCGGGGCAGGTCGTCGCTGGACGTGCGCGAGGTGCTCAAGGAGACCATGTTCGCCGCGACCGTCACCGGGTCGCCGGTGCAGAACGCCTGCCGGGTGATCGAACGGCACGAGGTCGGCGGACGCGGCTACTACGCGGGAGCCCTCGCCCTCATCGGGCGCGACTCCGGCGGCGCCCAGACCCTCGACTCCCCCATCCTCATCCGGACCGCCGACATCGACGGCGGCGGACGGCTGCGGGTACCGGTGGGCGCGACGCTCGTCCGCGGGTCGGACCCGGCGGGCGAGGTCGCGGAGACCCACGCGAAGGCCGCGGGCGTACTGGCCGCTCTCGGCGTACGCCCCGGGCGGCCGGGCGGGGACGAGGCGCGAGCGAACCTCGCGGACGATCCGCGGGTACGGGCCGCGCTCGACGGGCGGCGGGCCTCGCTGGCGCCGTTCTGGCTGCGGATGCAGGAGCCGTCCACCGAGCTGTCGGGCCACGCGCTCGTCGTGGACGGGGAGGACACCTTCACGGCGATGCTCGCGCATCTGCTGCGCTCGTCCGGTCTCGCGGTGACCGTACGGCGGTA
This sequence comes from Streptomyces tauricus, assembly GCF_014650955.1. Taxonomy (GTDB): domain Bacteria; phylum Actinomycetota; class Actinomycetes; order Streptomycetales; family Streptomycetaceae; genus Streptomyces; species Streptomyces tauricus. The sequence continues at coordinate 37,480 of NZ_BMVY01000040.1, read as the reverse complement.
CGACGAGGCGGGGCTGCGGGAAGCGGTGCTCGCACACGACGGCCCGCTGGTGCTGGGCCCCGGCCCCGGCGACCCGTCCGACCTGACGGACCCGAAGATGGCGTTCCTGCGCGGCCTCACCGCCGAGGTGCTGCGCGGGCACCGGTACGGCGTCCTGGGTGTGTGCCTGGGCCACGAACTGATCGCGGCGGAGCTGGGCCTGGAGATCGTGCGCAAGGAGATCCCGTACCAGGGCGCTCAGACGGACATCGATCTGTTCGGGCGGACCGAGACCGTCGGTTTCTACAACAGCTTCGTGGCGCGCTGCGACGACGAGGCCGCGCTGGAGCTGGCGGCCCACGGCCTGGAGGTCGCCCGGAGCCAGGGCCAGGAGGTGCACGCGCTGCGCGGGCCGGGCTTCGCCGGTGTGCAGTTCCACCCCGAGTCGGTGCTGACCCTGCGCGGCACGGACGTCGTACGGGACCTACTGGTTCAGGTGCGCGCCGGCGCGGGCACCAGCACGTTCTCGGAGCGGCGGCCCGCCAGGTAGTCGAGGACGTTGCGCACCGTGGTCTCGATGATCTGGCCGACCGCGTCCACGGTGTAGTACGCCTGATGGGAGGTGACGACGACGTTCGGGAACGTGACGAGGCGGGCCAGGGTGTCGTCGTCCACCACTTCGAGGGACTTGTCGAGGAAGAAGAGCCCTGCCTCGGCCTCGTACACGTCGAGGCCGACGCCGGTGAAGCGGCCGGCGCGCAGTTCCGCGACGAGGGCCCGGCTGTCGATGAGGCCGCCGCGGCTGGAGTTCACCAGGACCGCGTCGTCCTTCATCGTGCGCAGGGCGTCGGCGTCGATCAGGTGCTGGGTCTCCGGCAGCAGCGGTACGTGCAGGCTGACGAGGTCGGACTCGGCGAGGAGCCGCTCCTTCGTGACGTACTTCATGCCCAGTTCCACGCAGGCGGGGTTCTCGGCGGCGTCCCAGCCGAGGAGATCCATGCCGAAGCCATGGGCGATCCGGGTGAACGCCTCGCCGATCCTGCCGGTGCCGAGGACGCCGGCGGTACGCCCGTGCAGGTCGCGGCCCATCAGCCCGTCGAGGCGGAAGTCGAAGTCGCGCGTGCGGTTGGAGGCGCGGACGATGCGGCGGTTGACGGCCATGGCGAGGGTCCAGGCGAACTCGGCGACGGAGTGCGGCGAGTAGGACAAGACCCGCGCGACCGTCATGCCGAGGCGTTCGGCGACCTGGAGGTCGATGTTGTTGAAGCCGGTGGAGCGTTGGGCCACCAGGTGGGTGCCGCCGGTGGTGAGTTTTTGCAGGACCCTCGTGCTCAGTTCGCAGTTGACGCTGGTGGAGACGGTCTCGTAGCCGGCGGCGATGGGGGCGGTGTCCTCGTTGAGGAAGACGTCCAGGCAGCGGACGTCGTGGTGTCCCTCTGCCCGGAAGGCCTCTTCGAGGAGGGGCTTCTCGTCGGCCTGGACGCCGAAGGCGAGGATCTCCACGGGGCCCTCCGGGGGTTTGGGGGTGTCTGCCGCTTACCCCGCCGAATATACGAACCCTGGACGATTCCCGCCCCCGCCGCCCCTACCCGTTCCCGTCCCGCATGGGGGCTGCGCCCCCTCGCCCCCTTGTCCTCAAACGCCGGACGGGCTGAAGGATTAGCCTCTCCGGCGTTTGAGGAGCGGGGGTTCGGCGGCAGCGCCCCCGAGTCGGTGACGGGAAGGGTAGGGGCGGCGGGGGCGAGGAGAAGTCAGCCGAAGAAGACTCCGACCTCCGCGTACAGGCGGGGATCCACCGTCTTCAGGCGGGCCGTGGCCTCCGCGATCGGGACGCGCACGATGTCCGTCCCCTGGAGCGCGACCATCTTGCCGAAGTCCCCGTCCCGCACCGCCTCGATCGCGTGCAACCCGAACCGAGTCGCCAGCCACCGGTCGAACGCACTCGGCGTGCCACCCCGCTGCACATGCCCGAGCACGGTCGTCCGCGCCTCCTTACCCGTACGCCGCTCGATCTCCTTCGACAACCACTCCCCCACACCCGACAACCGCACATGCCCGAAGGAGTCCAGCGACCCGTCCTTCAGAACCATGTCGCCGTCCTTGGGCATCGCCCCCTCCGCCACGACCACGATCGGCGCGTACGAGGCCTTGAAACGCGAGGTCACCCAGGCACAGACCTGGTCGACGTCGAAGCGCTGTTCCGGGATGAGGATGACGTTCGCGCCGCCCGCGAGGCCCGAGTGGAGCGCGATCCAGCCCGCGTGCCGCCCCATCACCTCGCACACCAGTACGCGCATGTGCGACTCGGCGGTGGTGTGCAGCCGGTCGATCGCCTCGGTCGCGATCCCGACGGCGGTGTCGAAGCCGAAGGTGTAGTCGGTGGCGGACAGGTCGTTGTCGATGGTCTTCGGGACGCCGACGACCGGCACCCCGTACTCGTCGGTGAGCCGCGCCGCGACCCCCAACGTGTCCTCGCCGCCGATCGCGATCAGGGCGTCCACCTCGCACTTGGCGAGGTTCTCCTTGATCCTGCGGATGCCGTTCTCGGCCTTGAGGGGGTTGGTGCGCGAGGAGCCGAGGATGGTGCCGCCGCGAGGCAGGATGCCCCGCACGGCGGGAATGTCGAGCCGGACGAAGTCGCCTTCCAGCGGACCCCTCCAGCCGTCCCGGAAGCCGGTGAAGTCATAGCCGTACTCCTGCACGCCCTTGCGGACGATGCCCCGGATGACGGCGTTGAGCCCGGGGCAGTCGCCGCCTCCGGTCAGTACTCCGACCCGCATGGAAAGTCCCTTCGCCACGGTTGGCTGACGGAACTCACGCTAATAGTGATCCAGGTCACTCCAGGAGAGGGCGGAAGGTCAATTCCGGTGCAATGTGCGGGAGTTGATCACCTGGCATCACTCGTTGGTGTGTATCGGTGGGTTTACACGTCGTCGAGGCCCCGCTCTATGGCATAGCGCACCAACTCCACGCGGTTGTGCAACTGGAGCTTGCCCAGGGTGTTCTGGACGTGGTTCTGCACGGTGCGGTGGGAGATCACGAGGCGTTCGGCGATCTGCTTGTAGCTCAGGCCCTTGGCCACCAGGCGCAGTACCTCGGTCTCCCGGTCGGTGAGCTGCGGGGCCCGGGGTTCGTCGCCGCCCGAGGCCGGGCCGGGGTCGGAGGCGAGTCTGCGGTACTCGCCGAGGACCAGTCCCGCGAGGCCCGGCGTGAAGACCGGGTCGCCTACGGCCGTGCGGCGCACCGCGTCGATCAGCTCCTCCGTGGAGGCCGACTTGAGGAGGTAGCCGGTGGCGCCCGACTTGACCGCCTCCAGGACGTCGGCGTGCTCGCCGCTCGCGGAGAGGACCAGGACGCGCAGGGCGGGGTTGAGGCCGACGAGTTCCTTGCAGACCTGCACCCCGGGCTTGGCCGGCAGGTTCAGGTCCAGCACCAGGACGTCGGGCCCGACGGCCTGGGCCCGGCGCACCGCCTGCTCGCCGTCGCCCGCGGTCGCGACCACGTCGAACCCCGACTCCGCCAGGTCGCGGGCGACCGCGTCGCGCCACATGGGGTGGTCGTCGACCACCATGACCCTGATCGCGGCCTGCCCCGAAACCTGTGCCTGCTCCTGTGGCTGTGGCCGTTCCTGCGCCTGTGCCTGTCCCTCGGTCATGCCTTCTCCGCCTTCCCCCGTGTGCCCTTCGGCTCCTTCGGCCCCTTTGAGGCCTTGGGTGCCTGCTTCGGTACCTTCAGTTCCACTTCCGTGCCCTGCCCCGGCACCGAGATCAGCTCGGCGGTGCCCCCGATCTCGCGCAGCCGTCCCCGGATCGACAGGGCCACTCCGAGGCGCCCCTCCCCCTCGGCCTGGGCGAGCCGCCCCTCGGGGATGCCGGGGCCGTCGTCCCGTACGGTCACGATCACCTCGTCCGGCTCGTCCTCGACCAGGATCCACGCCCGGGCGTCCTCGCCCGCGTGACGATGGACATTGTCCAGGGCGGCACCGACCGCCGCGGCCAGCTCCCGCGCGGCCCCGCCCGCCAGCGGCACCGGGGTGCCCGGCTCGGAGAACGTCACCTTCGCGGTGGCGTAGGGCGCGAGCAGCGGGCGCAGGTCGCGGGGTGCCGAGTCGTCCTGCGGGTCCGGCTCCTCCACCGCGCGCACGACGGCGCCCTCGGCCTCGTCCTCCGACACCCGTGAGACGGGTACGAGCCCGCCGGAGACCAGGGTGCGCAGCGCGACCTCCTGCTCGCCGGCGAGACGGCCCAGCTCCGCGGCCTCCCCGCCGACCGCGGAGCCGCGCCGCTGCACCATGGCGAGCACCTGGAGGACTCCGTCGTGGATGTCACGGGCGAGCCGCTCGCGTTCGCGGGTCGCCGCCTCGATCTCCAGGGCGCGGGCGAGGGTGCGCTCGGAGGCCCGGGCGACCTCGACGACGTATCCGATGGCGATCGAGGCGACCCAGACCAGCAGCACGTTGTGGAGGGTGTCCTCGCTGAGTGCGCCGCGCTGTACGACGTTGGCGACGCCGACGAGCGCCGAGGCGAAGGCCGCCCAGCGCCAGCCGCCCTTGATGGCGAACGCCAGCACCGCGCCCGCGGTCCAGATGGACGGCAGGGTCGGGCCGCCCGCCACGATCCGGTCGTGGGCGTCCGCGACCGGGGTGAGCAGGATGCCGGTGAGGGCGACGGTCAGATCAGCCGCGAGAAAGGGCTTGGTGCAGCTCTGCGCGTTCGCGACCTTGGGCAGGGTGGCGAAGGTCCAGGCGAAGAGCAGCACGTAGTAGCCGATGGCCACCTCGGGGCGGATGAACTCGTCGTTCTTCGCCACGAAGAGACCGATCGCGTAGAACAGCGTCAGGACGCGGTACGCCGTGAGCGCGCGCCACAGCGGCTGCTCGACCGACATCCTCATGACTCTTTCGCGCTTGGCCATGTCCCCCAGTACCCCATCCCCCGTGGCCGCGTCCAGGTCTACGAGCCGGTCTGCTCCTTCTCGGCCCGTTCCTTCTCGGCCCGCTCCTTCTCGGCCCGCTCCTGGTCCGCCGCCTGGCGCACCCGGTCCGCTTCCTTCTGGGCTTCCTTGTGCGCCTGCTTCTGCGCCTTCGCCGCCTCCGCGATCTGCCGCTTGGCGGCCGTCGCGTAGATGTCGACGTACTCCTGTCCGGAGAGCCTCATGATTTCGTACATGACCTCGTCGGTCACCGCGCGCAGGACGAAACGGTCGTGCTCCATGCCGGCGTAGCGGCTGAAGTCCAGCGGTTCGCCGATACGGATGCCCGGGCGCATCAGCTTGGGCATCACCTTGCCGGGCGGCTGGATCTTCTCGGTGTCGATCATGGCGACCGGGATCACGGGCGCCCCGGTGGCCAGCGCCACGCGCGCGAGTCCGCCGGGCTTGCCCCGGTAGAGGCGGCCGTCGGGCGACCGGGTGCCCTCCGGGTAGATGCCGAACAGCTCGCCGCGCTCAAGGACGTCGACACCGCTCTTGATCGCCGCCTCGCCCGCGCCCCTGCCACCGGAACGGTCCACCGGGAGCTGGCCGACGCCCTTGAAGAAGGCGGCCGTCATCCTGCCCTTGACGCCGGGCGTGGTGAAGTACTCCGCCTTCGCGATGAAGGTGACCTTGCGGTCGAGGACCGCGGGGAGGAAGAACGAGTCCGAGAACGACAGGTGGTTGCTCGCCAGGATGGCCGGGCCCTCGGCGGGAATGTTCCTGAGGCCTTCCACCCAGGGCCTGAAGGCGAGCTTCAGGGGCCCTCCGATGGAAAACTTCATTGCGCCGTAGATCACCCGAGTGCCTCCTGTGTATGTCGATCAGACCTTAACCCGGAGCACCGTCAATGGGCCCGACGGCCCTGGTCGGTGTCAGTGCCGTCGCGTACGGTGAAGTACGCCTCGAAGCTTCGGGGTGATCGTCGCGTCGCCCTTGAACGAACAGGAGACCGAAGGTGCCGGTCCTTCCCGGAGCTGAGCCGTTCCACCACGAGGGGGGAGAGGTCGGGGTCCTCCTCTGCCACGGCTTCACCGGTTCCCCGCAGTCGCTGCGCCCGTGGGCGGAGTACCTCGCCGAGCGCGGTCTCACCGTCTCGCTGCCGCTGCTGCCCGGACACGGCACACGCTGGGAGGACATGCAGCTCACGGGCTGGCAGGACTGGTACGCGGAGGTGGACCGCGAACTGCGCGCCCTGCGCGAGCGCTGCTCCCACGTCTTCGTCTTCGGCCTCTCCATGGGAGGCGCGCTCACCCTGCGGCTCGCCGCCAAGCACGGCGACGAGGTCAGCGGCATAGTGGTCGTCAACCCGGCGAACAAGGTGCACGGTCTCGCGGCGTACGCGCTGCCGTTGCTCCGCCACTTCGTCAGGACGGTGCCGGGCATCACCAGCGACATCGCCAAGGACGGCGGGATCGAGATCGGCTACGACAAGGTGCCCCTGCACGCGGCCCACTCGATGCGTAACTTCTACCGGCTGCTCGACGGCGAGCTTCCGCAGGTGACCCAGCCGATGCTGCTCCTGCACAGCCCGCAGGACCATGTCGTGCCGCCCGCCGACTCGGCCCGCGTCCTCAGCCGGGTGTCGTCCGTGGATGTCACGGAGATACTTCTGGAACAGAGCTACCACGTCGCGACGTTGGACCACGACGCGGACCGGATCTTCGAGGAGAGCTTCGCCTTCGTCTCCCGGCTCGCACCCGGTGCCGGCAAGGAGGCCGGCGCGGGTCAGGCGAGTCAGCAGGAAGGGACGGCCACTGGTGGCTGAGCACGACGCGGACCGCGAGCCCGACGAGAAGGACGCACCGCCCGGCGGGGAACAGGGCCCGTCGTTCGACGAGACGGCGGCGTGGGAGGCGATCGTGGCCGGGTACGGCGACGAGCCGCCGGACCCGCCCGGCGCCAAGCCCTTCAAGTCGGTGGAGGACCTGGCGCTCCTGGAGCCCGAGACGAACGACGCCGGCGGCGGCCCGGGCGGCTCCGGCGGCAGCTCGGCGACGCCCAAGGGCGCCAAGGGCAAGCAGAGCGGTACGGACGGTACGGGTTCGGAGGGTGACTCCGAGGCCGATGCGAAGGCCGGCTCGAAGGACGAGCCCGGCGCCGGGAAGCCGCTCGGCAGTTCGGTGGCGTTCGCGCCCGGTGTCGCCGGGCCGCGTGACTTCACGGCGCCCGAACCGGCCGAGGAGGACTTCGACGAGGACGACGAGGGCCACTTCGTGCCGCCGGAGCCGCCCCCGCTGCCCGCCGCGGACGCCACGGCCAAGTTCGCCTGGCTGGGCGTGATCGGCGGCCCCGTGCTGCTGCTTCTCGCGGTACTGCTCGGGTGGGAGATGACGTGGTACCTCGCCACGCTGGGCATCGGCGGCTTCCTCGGCGGGTTCGCCACGCTGGTGGGGCGGATGCGCAGCGACGAGGAGGACGAGGACGATCCGGGGCGCGGCGCGGTCGTCTGACTCCTACTGACTGACTGACGGCTGACGGCTGACGGCTGACGGCGTTATCGGGTGGCCGGGATTCTGAGGGCGGCCAGGACCGGGAGGTGGTCCGTGGCGGCCCTCAGGTCCGCCTCGGTCACTCCGGGCTGGTCGAGTGGCACGCCACAGCCCAGGACCTCGACCCCCGCGGTGGCGAAGAGCGCGTCGATGCGCTGATGGGGATCGCCGGGGGTGGAGGTGTGTTCCCCGCCCCAGGGGGCCACCGCCCAGCCGTCCTGGAGCGCTGCGGCGAGGCGTTTGAACGTCCGGCCGTTGGGGCGCTCGTTGAGGTCGCCGCCCGCGACGGCGTGCGGGGTGTCCAGGGCGGCGAGGTTGTCCAGGAGCATGTCGCCCTGCTTCTGCCGCTCGTCCTTCTGGAGGGAGAGGTGGCAGCTCAGTACGCCGACGCGGGGGCCGTTCGCCCCTCCGAACCGTACGACGGCGGTCGCGAAGCCGCGGCGGTGCAGGCCGGGGGTGAGGGGGAGCAGTACGTCCTCGGTGTGTTCGACCGTGGCGCGCAGGGAGCAGAGGAGGGCGGGGCCGGACGCGGTGGCTCCGCCGGAGAGGACGACCTGTCCTGAGGCGGCTGCCAGGCGGGCCAGCTTCTTGCGCCAGCGGAAGAAGCGGGGGGCTTCCTGGAGGAGGACCAGGTCCGGTTCGCAGGCGGCGATCACTCGGGCGAGTGCGGTGGTGTCGTCCCGCATGGAGCGGATGTTGTAGCTGAGGACCCGGATGACGGCCGAGCCGTCTCCCTCTGTCCGGGAGGGGGGCAGCAGCGGACTGGCGGTGGGGCTGGTCGGCATGCGCATCAAGATATCGGCCCGGGGGCCGAGCCAAGTTCTTTGACCGCACCCGAGCGGCACGTGATCGCGCCGTTCCCCGCGCCCCTGAAAACCCGGCCTCCCGCCTACCCATCGACCGCGCCCCAGTGACGGTTGCCCGCGCCGTTCCCCGCGCCCTGGGAACGGGGCTACGCCCCTGCTTCCAGGCGAGCCGCTGGCTTTCAGGGGCGCGGGGAACTGCGCGGCACGCACCCACCGGGCCGCCATCGATGGGCCGGGGGCAAGCGCTGTTTTCCGTTTTTAGGGGCGCGGGGAACTGCGCAGTCTTTTGGGGTGGCGCCCGCCGGGGCGCAGACGGCGTGGCGGCGGCTCTCGCCGGGCCTCAGGCACCGACCACAGACGCCCGCCCGCCCCGGAGGGCTCGGCGGGCGTCGGTGGAGGGGGTACGGTCATTACATGATCGGGTCGGGCTCCCGGGCCAGGTCGGCCGCTCCTACCAGGCCCGCCTCGTTGCCCAGTTGCGCGGCGATCACGTCGGCGACGGGACGCCAGTTCCCGCCCACCAGCCACCGCTTGTACGACTTGCGGATCGGGTCGAGCACCAGCTCGCCCTCGTCCGACAGCCCCCCGCCGACGATGAACGCGGAGGGGTCGAAGAGCGAGGCCAGGTCGGCGAGCCCGGCACCGGCCCAGCGGGCCAGCTCACGGTAGGAGTCCACGGCCACCGGGTCCCCCTGCCGCGCCGCCATCGAGATGTGCTTGCCCTCGATGCCGTCGGGCGACCCGTCACCCAGCGACAGCAGGATGTCCGCGTTCTCGGGGGTCGCGTTGGCTCGCTGCTTCGCGTACCGGACGAGCGCGCGCCCGGACGCGTACTGCTCCCAGCAGCCCTGGGAGCCGCAGCCGCACAGCAGCCCGTCCGGGACCATCCGGATGTGCCCGAACTCGGCGGCAACCCCGAAGTGCCCGCGCCGCAGCTTGTTGCCGATGATGATGCCACCGCCGAGCCCGGTGCCCAGCGTGATGCAGATGACGTTGCGGTGGCCCTTGCCCGCGCCGAACTTGTACTCGCCCCAGGCCGCGGCGTTCGCGTCGTTCTCGACCACGACCGGCAGGCCCACCCGGGCCTCCACCGCTTCCTTCAGGGGCTCCTGCCGCCAGTCGATGTTCGGCGCGAAATAGACCGTCGACCGCTGCCGGTTGACGTATCCGGCGGCACCGATGCCCACGCCGACGATCTCGTGCCCGGCCCTGGCACCTTCGACGGCCGCGGCGATCGCGTCCACGATCGCCTGCGGCGTCGTGGGAGTCGGCACCTTGAAGGTCGAGAGGATGTTGCCTTCCTCGTCGACCACCCCGGCCGCGATCTTCGTGCCGCCGATGTCGACGCCGATGGTGAGTCCCATGAATCCCTCAGTTTCGGTCGAGCCCCGCTATGGCCAACCGTACCCGAGCGACTTCAGTCGAGGTCGATGTGTTCACCGCTACCGGTGCCCTCGTCCCGGGGGCGCGCGGCGGTGTCGCGGGCGGTCCAGCGCCGTTCCTGTGCCTCGACGGCGGAGCGGTACGCGGCGAGCAGCTCGGAACCGGCGCTCGCCAGGTGGTCGAACACGTCGGGGTTGCGCTCGATGACGGGCTCGACGGCGGCCTTGGCCTGCTGCACGACCTGGTTCACCATCTGCTGTGCGGCGCCGCCCGCGACGGCGCCGAGCAGGGGTGGCTGCAGTCCGGACAGCTTGTCGGCGACGGCGTCGACGAGTTTGCGCAGTTCCTCGGCGGCCGAGCCGGGCGGCGGGCCGGACCGGGTGCGGCGGCGGGCCTTCTCGGCGGCCAGGTCCTCGGCGCACGCCTTCGCCCAGGCGTCGTCGTCGGTCGTGCGGACCTCGTCGCGCTCCCCGCCGTGCACCGTGCCGTCGTCGTGCACCGGGTCGAGCGCGTCCTCCCCCGCGTCGGACATGGGGCGCTCATCGCTCATGGCGGACTCCAAGCATCGGCTCTGTGTCTGTCGACGTTACCCGAACGGGGTAGGCCGTTCACCGTGTCCGTGGCCACAGATCCGGGTCGGGCGCGAACCGGACACGCAGTTCGCCCTCGCGCAGGGAGGCGCCGTCCACCGCGCAGCGGCGCAGGGCGGACGGCAGCGCGACGATCCGGCGGAACTGCCCGACGGTGACGACGAGTTCGTCCCCGCGGCGTACGAGGTCCAGCTCCTCGCGTATCGCGCCGGGCAGCGGGATGTGCCAGACCAGTACGCCGTCGTCGGCGAGCCGGTCGACGACGGGCCAGGCGGGCGGACCGGAGTCGTCGCCGGCGGCGGTCCCCGGGAGGGGCACGGGCAGCAGGGCCAGGTCCTCGGCGCCGCGCGGGTCGCGGCCGAGGTGGGCGACCTCGTGCACATCGCACGTCCTGCCCCACTCGTCACGCCACTCGTCGAGGGACTTGCGCTGCTGGGCGGCGAGGGCGGCCAGCCAGGTGTCGGGGGACGCGTCGGGCAGGACGCGGTTGCCGATCAGGGCGTCGGTGCGCAGACCGCGCAGGGCGAGACCGGTGACGGCGGAACGTACGGCGTCGGCGCCCGCGGGTCCCGGCTCGGCGACCAGCCGTACCGTCGTGGCCGGGTCCTCGACGGCCCGCTGGACCGCGGCGAGTTCGACGTCCCAGCGGGCGGCCGTCTCGTACAGCCGGTCCGTGGGCATGGGGACGCCGGCCAGGCGGCCGAGTACGGGGCGCAGGGCGCGGGCCGCCTGGCGTTCCGCGGGCAGCAGGCGGCGCAGGTAGCGGCGCAGTTGTTCGGGGAGGGCCAGCAGGGCGAGTGCCTGGGGGGCCGGCGGCAGGTCGACGACCAGCAGGTCGAAGGTGTCCGCGGCGGCCGCGTCGCGCAGGGCGCGGAGCAGGGTGAGTTCCTCCGCGCCGGGCAGCGGGGTGAGCTCCTCGGCGTCCAGACGGGCCGAGCCCAGCAGGTCGAGGGCGGTGGAGGCCTGTTCCTGGAGGGCCAGGAGGTCCGCCCGGAAGCGCTCGCCCGCGTCCGGCCGCCAGGCGGTGAGCCCGGGGGCGGTCTCGGCGGGTGCGGAACCGGTGGGGGCGCCGAGGGCGGCACCGAGGGTGTCGGTGCGGTCCGCGGAGAGCACCAGGGTGCGGGTGCCCCGGCGGGCGGCCTCCAGAGCGGTGGCCGCGGCGACGGTGGTGCGGCCGGAGCCGCCGGGGCCGGTGATCAGGATCGTGCGCATGGAGGTGAACGGTACGGGGTGCGCGGGCGGTGGCGGCGGGCCGCTGCTCGTCGCCCGGCCCCGTCTCCTTGCCGGCGTCCCCGACTACGCTCCCTTGCCGCCCGCGTCCTTGTCCCCCGCGTCCGTGTCCCCCTTGCCGGCGTCGCCCGACTCCACGCGCTTCTTCAGGCCCGCGAGCGCGCGGTCGATGATGACCTTCTCGGCCTTGCGCTTGATCATGCCGAGCATCGGGATCTTGACGTCGACGGTGAGCCGGTAGGTGACCTCGGTGGCGCTCAGACCGGCGGGCCTGAGGACGTACGAGCCGTCCAGGGAGCGCAGCATCTGCGACTTGACCAGGGTCCAGGAGACCTCGTGGTCGCCGGTCCAGGTGTAGCCCAGGGTCTGGTCGTCCTTGATGGCGCCGGCGTCCATGACGAGGCGCACCTGCTCCGCGCGGCCCTTCTCGTCCGTCGCGAGCACCTGCGCCTCCTTCACCTCGCCCGTCCAGTCGGGGTAGCGGGCGAAGTCGGCGATGACCGCCATGACATCGGCCGGTGCCGCCTCGATCGTGATACTCGAACTGGTGTGTTCCGCCATCGCTGTGGCTCCTCCAGATGCGGTCCGGACAGGGGGGTTCTGCGGGGTACGAACGCTTTCTACCTGTGTGCGCAGCGTGAACGCTACCGCGCTGTGGAGGGGCCGCCGCCCCCGGCCCCGCGACCGCCGGTGGCCCCGGCGGCCCTCACCACTCCAGTGCCCACGGCTTCCCCGTCCCGGCGAAGTGACCCACGTTCACGCACTCCGTGGCGCCGATCCGCATCCGCCGGGCGAGCGGCTGATGGACGTGCCCGAAGAGGGAGTACCGCGGCCGGGTGCGCCGGATCGCGGCCAGCAGCGCCCGGCTGCCCCGCTCGAAGCGCCGCGCCACCGTGTCGTAGACCAGCTCGGGCACCTCGGGCGGGATGTGGGTGCAGAGCACGTCGACCTCGCCGACGGCCTCGATCTTCGCCGCGTACTCCTCGTCGCTGATCTCGTACGGGGTCCGCATGGGCGTACGCAGTCCGCCGCCGACGAAGCCGAAGACCCGGCCGCCGATCTCCACGCGCTGTCCGTCGAGCACGGTGGTGCCGGGTCCGGCGTACTCCGACCAGAGGGACGGGATGTCGACGTTGCCGTAGGTGGCGTACGTCGGGGTGGGGAACGCCGCGAAGAGTTCGGCGTACTGCTTGCGTACGGCCTTCTCGATGGCGGGGCCGCGGTCGACGCCCGCCCACAGCCGGGCGCCGAGGGCCCGTGCCTCCTCGTACTTGCGGGCGGTGCGCAGTTCGACGATGCGGTCCGTGTTCTCGGTGCCGAAGAGGTCCGGGAAGATGCCGCGGGAGTGGTCGGCGTAGTCGATGAAGAGCACGAGGTCGCCCAGACAGATCAGGGCGTCCGCGCCCTCTCCGGCCCTGAGCAGGTCACGGACGTTGCCGTGCACGTCGCTCACGACGTGGATCCGTGTCCTTGGGGATGTTCCCGGGGAAGTCCCCGCGAGTGTCCTCGCGGTCTCTCGCCCGCCGCCGTCGCCGCCGCCTTGTGTACCTGCCATGGCGATCAAGAGTAAGCCTGTGGAGCAAAGGTGTGTAGACGCGGGCGGACCTGCGGTTACTACCCAGTCCGTAACGGCTTGGACTACTCTGCGCCAAGGAACGCCAACACGTGTGACGCGGGGAACATCTCACCGGACCCCCCTGTCGTAGAGGCACTACCGGCGGGTAACGTCCGGGCAGTCCAGTCGTGCTCAGGGTTTCAACAACCGACTCCCGGAGCACCTGCCCGAGCCTTGGACCGCTCCGTCGCATCACACGAAGTCGTGGCGCCGGCGCCCTATGAGGAGCAGCAGTCTTGCGCGAGTTCAGCCTTCCGGCTTTGTACGAGGTCCCTGCGGACGGCAATCTGACCGACATCGTCCGCAGAAACGCCGCGCAGCATCCCGATGTCGCGGTCATCGCCCGCAAGGTCGGCGGTACCTGGACGGATGTCACGGCCACCGTCTTCCTCGCCGAGGTGCAGGCCGCCGCGAAGGGCCTGATCGCCTCGGGCGTGCAGCCCGGCGACCGCGTCGCCCTGATGTCCCGCACGCGGTACGAGTGGACGCTGCTCGACTTCGCCATCTGGAGCGCGGGCGCCGTCACCGTACCCGTGTACGAGACCAGCTCCCCCGAGCAGGTGCAGTGGATCCTCGGCGACTCGGGAGCGACCGCGATCGTCGTGGAGCTCGACGCGCACGCGGCCACCGTGGAGTCGGTGCGCGACCGGCTGCCGCACCTCAAGCACGTCTGGCAGATCGAGGGCGGCGGCGTCGACGAGCTCGACCGCGCCGGCAAGGACGTCTCGGACGCCGCCGTCGAGGAGCGCAGCTCGCTCGCCAAGGCCGACGACGCGGCGACGATCGTCTACACCAGCGGTACGACCGGACGCCCCAAGGGCTGTGTGCTGACCCACCGCAGTTTCTTCGCGGAGTGCGGCAACATCGTGGAGCGGCTGCGGCCGCTGTTCCGTACCGGTGAGTGCTCGGTGCTCCTCTTCCTGCCGCTCGCGCACGTCTTCGGGCGGCTCGTGCAGGTCGCGCCGATGATGGCGCCGATCAAGCTGGGCATGGTCCCGGACATCAAGAACCTCACCGACGAACTGGCCTCGTTCCGGCCGACGCTGATCCTCGGTGTGCCGCGCGTCTTCGAGAAGGTCTACAACTCGGCGCGGGCCAAGGCGCAGGCGGACGGCAAGGGCAAGATCTTCGACAAGGCGGCGGACACGGCGATCGCGTACAGCCGCGCGCTGGACACGTCGGCGGGGCCGTCCATCGGGCTGAAGATCAAACACAAGGCGTTCGACAAACTCGTCTTCAGCAAGCTGCGCGCGGTGCTCGGCGGCAAGGGCGAGTACGCGATCTCGGGCGGCGCCCCGCTGGGCGAACGCCTCGGCCACTTCTTCCGCGGCATCGGCTTCACCGTCCTTGAGGGCTACGGGCTGACCGAGTCGTGCGCCGCCACCGCGTTCAACCCGTGGGACCGGCAGAAGATCGGCACGGTCGGTCAGCCGCTGCCCGGCTCGGTGATCCGCATCGCCGACGACGGCGAGGTGCTGCTGCACGGCGAGCACCTGTTCAAGGGGTACTGGAACAACGAGGGCGCGACCGAGGAGGCGCTGGCCGACGGCTGGTTCCACACCGGTGACATCGGCACGCTCGACGAGGACGGGTACCTGCGCATCACCGGCCGCAAGAAGGAGATCATCGTCACGGCGGGCGGCAAGAACGTCGCTCCCGCGGTGATCGAGGACCGCATCCGGGCGCACGCGCTGGTCGCGGAGTGCATGGTCGTCGGCGACGGGCGGCCGTTCGTGGGCGCGCTCGTCACCATCGACGAGGAGTTCCTGGGGCGGTGGGCCGAGGACCACGGCAAGCCGGCCGGCTCCACGGCGGCGTCCCTGCTCCTCGACCCGGATCTGCTCGCGGCGGTGCAGAGTGCGGTGGACGACGGGAACGCGGCGGTGTCGAAGGCGGAGTCCGTACGGAAGTTCCGCGTGCTGTCGCACCAGTTCACGGAGGACTCGGGGCACCTGACGCCGTCGCTGAAGCTGAAGCGGAACGTGGTGGCGAAGGACTACGCCACAGAAATCGAAGCGCTGTACCAGGCCTGAGCGGACCTGACTCCGTCCTGCACCGGCGGCCCGGTAAGGCCCGTTCGCGCCGTTCCTCGCGCCCCTCGCCTTCAGGGGCGCGGGGAACGGCGCAGTCTTTTGCTTTCAGGGGCGCGGGGACTGCGCAGTCTTTTGCCCTTGGGGGCGCGGGGAACTGCGCGAACAGCCCTCGCCGGGGCGCGGCGCTAAAGCAGCCCCCGCAACCCCTCCGCCAACAGGTCCCAGCGCCATTTCTCCTCCACCCACTCCCGCCCCCGCTCCCCCATCCGCCGCCGCAGCTCCGGATCCGCGAGGAGCGTGACGATCCGGTCCGCGGCGTCCTCCGCCGAGCCACCCCGGACCACCCACCCCGTCTCCCCGTCGAGCACCGCGTCCGGCGCACCCCCCGAGTCCCCCGCGACCACGGGCAGCCCCGTCGCGGAAGCCTCCAGGTAGACGATGCCGAGCCCCTCCACATCCAGCCCCCCGCGCCGCGTCCGGCACGGCATGGCGAACACATCCCCCGCGCCGTAGTGGGCCGGCAGCTCGGACCACGGCACCGCCCCGGTGAAGCGGACGGACTCGCTCACCCCGGTCTCGTACGCGAGCCGCCGCAGATCCTTCTCGTACGGCCCCCCGCCCACGATCAGCAGCACGGTCTCCGGCTCACTCGCCAGAATGCGCGGCATGGCGAGGATGAGCGTGTCCTGGCCCTTGCGTGGGACCAGCCGCGACACGCAGACCACCACCGGCCGCTCGGTGAGACCGAGCCGCACCCGCACGGCGTCCCCGCCGGACCCGGGGTGGAACGTCTTCTCGTCGACCCCGGGCGGGAGTTGCACCATCCGCCCCGCCGCCTCGGGCGTCAGCGCGGCGGCGATCCTCGACCGCGTGTACTCCCCCAGGTACGTGATCGTGTCCGTCGACTCCCCGATCCCCCGCAGGAGCCGGCGCGCCGCGGGCAACTGCGCCCACCCCGCCTCATGGCCGTGCGTGGTGGCCACGAGCCGCTCCGCGCCGGCCTTCCGCAGCGCGGGCGCGAGCATTCCGAGCGGCGCCGCCGCACCGAACCACACCGAGGTGCAGCCGTGCTCCTTCAGCAGCCCGACGGCCCGCCGGGAGACCCCAGGAGTGGGCAGCAGCATGGTTGTTCGGTCGCGTACGATGACGAAGGGTTGTTCGGCGTCGAAGGCGGCTGTGGCCTCGGCTCCTTCCCGGCCCCGCTTCCACGTGGAGGCGTAGACGACGAGCCGTTCGGGGTCCAGGCGCAACGCCATGTTGTGCAGGAAGGCCTGGATACCGCCCGGTCTCGGCGGAAAGTCGTTGGTCACGATCAGGGTCTTGTGCATGGTCTCGCGCATCGCCGTCGACAGTACCGAACCCGTACCCCACCGCTCGGCCCGGCCGCGCTTCACGGCTCTCGCACAGCCGCGCGGGGGATCATGACCCCACAGGGCGGCGGTACGGCGGGGCCGCACGGCGGATGCGTACGAACAAGGGGCAGGTGGGCATGGCGGGAGCCAAGGGGCCGAGGTTCCCGTACGTACTGCTGGCGACCTGGGGCCTGACGAGACTGCTGCTCCTGCTCTTCGTCTTCAAGGTGTTCGTCTTCCCAGGACCGGACGTCACGAGCGACGTCTCGGTGACCTACCAGAACTGGTACGAGGTCCTGCGCACCGGCACCTTCCCGCTGGACGACGTCACCTGGCAGTACCCGCCGGCCGCCGCGCTCGCGATCCTCTCCCCCGCGCTGCTGCCCTTCCTCGCCTACACCGAGGCGTTCTTCGTCCTCGCCTTCGCCGCCGACCTGATCGCCTTCGGACTGCTCCTGTACGCGGCCCTGCGCCCCGCCGCCGGTGAGGACGGGCCGATGCCGGTGTCGGTGCGCGGCGTCTGGGTGTGGGTGATCGGCGTACCCCTGCTCGGGCCGACGGTGTACTCGCGCTACGACGTGATGGTGACCGCCGTCGCCGTGGCCGCGCTCCTCGCGGGCGTCCGGCACCCGAAGGTGATGGGCGTCCTCGCCGCGCTCGGCGCGATGCTGAAGGTGTGGCCGCTGCTGCTGCTCGTGGGCACCACCGGGCGCAAGGCCTGGGCCGCCGCGGCCGCCGCGGCCGCGGCCCTCGCGTCGGTGTTCGTCGTGTCGATGCCGGGCGCGTTCGCGTTCCTGACCTTCCAGCGCGACCGCGGCACCGAGGTCGAGTCCCTGGGCTCGCTGGTCTTCCACGTCGCCCGGCACCACGGCTGGGAGGGCCAGGTCCTGCTCAACTACGGCTCGGTGGAGTTCCTCGGCCCGTACGTCGACGTGGTGAGCACGGTGGCGCTGATGCTGACCGGGCTCGCCTTCGGCTGGCTGCTCCTGTGGCGGCTGTGCGCGACCCGGTTCCTGGTGCACACGGCCGCCGACGCCGCGTTCATGGCGGTACTGCTGTTCACCACGACGAGCCGGGTCATCAGCCCGCAGTACCTGGTGTGGCTGGTCGGTCTGGCCGCCGTGTGCCTGATCTTCCGCGGCAGCCGGATGGGGTGGCCCGCGGTGATGGTGCTGGTGGCGTGCCTCTTCACCGTCCTGGAGTTCCCGATCTTCTTCGCGGACGTCGTCGCCAGCACCGACCTCGGCATCGAACTGCTCGTGATCCGCAACGGCCTGCTGGTCGCCGCGACCGTCACCGCGGGTGTGCTCCTGTGGCGCGACACCGTCTCGTACGCGGACCCGGCCCCGGCGCCCGGCCGGGCAACCCCCGCCGACGCCGACGAGGAATCACTCGCCTCCTGACGCCACGGACGCGAGTACGGGCGCAACAAGGGCACCAAGTTCGGGCCGACGCACGCCGCTCAGCGGTTCTCGAACAGCGCGATGCCTGCCGCGTCGGCGAAGCGCGGTGCTCCGCCTCCGCGACCATGAGGGCGGCGATCCCCGCGCGCGGCGCCCTGGACGGGATCATGCGCGGCGCGAACGGTGGTCCCGCCCGCCTAGCGGCCCCGTCCGGGCCGCGCTGCCGACGTCTGAACCCGGCGTCATTAACTTTAAATGCAATCTAGTCACGGCTAGATTTACTCGCATGCAACTGGATCTGAATCTGCTGACCGCGCTCGACGCCCTGCTGGAAGAGGGCAGCGTGACGGACGCCGCCGCCCGCCTGCACGTCTCCGCTCCCGCGATGAGCCGCACCCTGAGCCGTATCCGCCGGGCCACGGGCGACGAGATCCTGGTGCGCACCGGCCGCACCATGACGCCCACGCCCCGCGCCCTCGCCCTGCGCGCGACCGTGCACGAACTGGTCCAGCAGGCGCGGACGGTCCTGTCCCCCGACACCGAGGTCGACCTGACGGCCCTGGAGCGGACGTTCATCCTGAAATGGCACGACGCCCTGGCCGCGGCGGCCGGCCCGCACCTGCTCCGCTCGCTGCGCGCCGAGGCACCCGGCGTGCGGCTGCGTTTCCTGGCGGAGGCCAGTACGGACGCCCACGACCCGCGCCGGGGGGACATCGACCTCGAAGCCGGCGCTGGCGCACCCTCCTCGTCCGAGATCCGTCACGAGGTCGTGGGCCACGACCGGCTGGTCCTGGCCCTGCGCCCCACCCACCCCCTGTGCGACGGCGCCAGCGGCGGCGAAGAGGG
Organism: Streptomyces tauricus; assembly: GCF_014650955.1. Classification (GTDB taxonomy): domain Bacteria; phylum Actinomycetota; class Actinomycetes; order Streptomycetales; family Streptomycetaceae; genus Streptomyces; species Streptomyces tauricus. The sequence goes on along the minus strand of NZ_BMVY01000040.1, from coordinate 18,780 downwards.
CGGTGACGGCCCGCTCGGGCTGGAGGAGTACGTGACCGCCGAGCACATCACCGTCTCCCGCCGGGGACGCCTGCGTGACCCCATGGACGACGTGCTGGAGGCCCGGGGCCTGAGCCGTCGGGTCGTGGCGGCCGCTCCCACCGCGGCCACGGCCCTGCAGCTCGTGCGCCACGACGACCTGGTCGTCGCGGTGCCCCGCCTCACCAGCCGCCCGCTGCTGGACGGCCTGGGCCTGTGCGTCCGGCCGCTGCCCCTGCCCATGCCCGACGTCCCCGTCCACCTGGCCTGGCACCAGCGCTACGACAACGACCCCGCCCACATGTGGCTGCGCCGGCACGCGCGTGCCGCCCTGCACCACGCGTGCGCCGCCACCGACGAGGTGACTCCCCGCCTCAGCGGACGCGGCGGATCCTGATCGGGCCGCGGGCCTTCGCCGGTTCGACGACCCGGCCGCCCTGGGTGATCTCCACCTCGCCGGCCTCGACCAGCCGCCGGGCCGCGCGGCGGGCGGGTTCCATGAGGGCGCGCCAGCCGTCGTCGTCGCCCGTGTACACCGCCCGCGCGGCGTCGGAGGGGCAGATCGTCGCGGTCGGGGCCCGGCGCTCCAGCAGGTCCAGGATGGCCCGCTCCAGACGCAGGTCGGCCCGCCGTTCGCTGTCCGTCACTCCGCCAGGGTCGCACCGGCCGCTCCGCACGGCCATCGCGACCGGGCGGCCCGCCCGACAGCCGGCCCCTCGACCCTCACCCCTCGGCCGTCGACCGACGGCCATCGACGGTCGACCGTCGGCCGTCACACGAGCCGATCCCGCAGATACGCCTGCCACAGCCGCGTGAATTCCCCCGATGACGTGTCCAGGACCTCCCGCAGCCCCGCCTCCACCGCGCCCGCGCGCTTCTCGTGCGCCCCCACGGCCCGGTAGAACTCCCTGAGCCGCACCTCGCCCCACCGCTCGGCGATCATCCGGCAGGCCAGCCACCCGCTCTCGTACGCCCGCGCCAGCTTCCCCGCGTCCCCGCCGAAGCCGAAGTCCCCGTCCTCTGGCAGCGCGTCCGGCACGCGCCCGTCCAGCACCGCGCGCGTCAGCTCGGGCGCGGCCTGTGCCGCCGTGCGGCCGGTGCCCAGGTAGCCGACCCAGTCCGCGTACCCCTCCGACAGCCACAGCGGGGTCGCCGCCGAGGTCGCGGCGCGGGTCGCGACATGGGTCGTCTCGTGCGTGAGCACGACCTGCCGGCCCAAGGAACCCAGCACCCCGTACGCGTCCGGGTTCACGATGATCCGGTCGGCGGGCGCCTTGCCGGAACCTCCCCCGGCCTCCGGCCGCGGGGACCCCCGATCCGCCTCGCTCACCACGCCCGTGGTGACCGCCGCGATCCCCCGGTACCCGGACGCGGGCGCCCCCAGCAGCTCCGCCATGCCCTCCAGCGACTTCGGTACGAGGACGACGACCCGCCCCGGCCACTCCGCGCCCCACGCCTCCCGTACGACGGGCACCGCGCGGTCGGCCAGGTCCGCGTAACCGCGCAGCGTGCCGCGGGACTGCCCGACCCCCAGGACGAGGCTGTGCTCGCCGCGTACGGCCACCACGGCCCCCTGCTCCCACAGTTGCCGGCTCGCGTCACCCGCGGGCCGGTCGTCGCTCACGTACCAGCGCCCCTCGGCGCGGACGAGGCTCAGCGTGCGGGCGGTGACAACGGGCGCCCTGTCGTAGCCCTCTATGCGGTAGCGCAGCTCCGCGTCGGCGGTGGCGCGCTCGCCGGTGCGGTGGAAGCCGGTCACGCGGTACGACCAGTCGGTCAGCGGGACCGCCCGCAGGTTCCTGAACCCGGTGCGCGCCTCGGCCCGTTCGGCGGCGGCGACGGAGCCGGGCGGCGCCGTCGCCACGAAGGCCCGCTCGCTGCCGTCGCGCACCGCCGCCGCCCGCCGGTCCAGTACCTGCTTCACATCGGCGGACGCGGCGTCGGTCCCGGCGGAGCCGGCACAGCCGACCAGTCCCGTCAGCCCCGCCAGACCCGTCAGGCCCGCCAGCAACAGCCCCAAGACCCTTTTCGGCGCACGTCCACGACCAGCCACGATCCTGATCGTACGGCGCGGGGTGCGACGGGTCAGGGGCGCGTCACGGCCGAGACGGGCATCATGCCCACCGGGTCGTAACGCACGGGGGCGCCCGGGTAGGGCGCGTGGACCACCTGGCCGTTGCCCACGTACATCCCGACATGGCTGGCGTCGTCCCGGTAGGTGACGATGTCGCCGGGCTGCGCCTGCGAGAGCGGCACCTGCCGGCCGGCGTGCGCCTGGGCCTGCGAGGTGCGCGGCAGACCGACACCGGCCTGCGCGTACGACCACTGGGTGAGGCCCGAACAGTCGAAGCCGGAGGGCCCGTTGGCCCCCCAGATGTAGGGGCGGCCGACGGCGGAGCGGGCCGCGGCGACGGCGGCGGCCGCACGCCCGGAGGACGGGACGGCGCCGGTGAGGTCGGGGGTCCGGCCGGAGCGGGAGGTCCGGTCGTAGGCGGCGCGGTCGGCGTCGGGCATCGAGTTGAGCAGTTGCCGCGCCTTGGACAGTTTCCGCTCGACGGTGCGTTTGTGCCGGGCGACGGCCTCGCGGCTCTTGTCGAGTTCGGCGAGCTTGCTGGTCGTCTCCGCGCGTTCCTGGGCGAGGTCGCGCATGGCTCCCTGGAGCTTCCTCAGCTCCCCGGCCTGGCGGGCGCTGATCCGGTCGATCGCGGCGGCCTTGTCCAGGTACTCGTCGGGGTCGTCGGAGAACATCAGCGCCAGCGAGGGATCGAGGCCGCCGGAGCGGTACTGGGCCCCGGCGAGCGAACCGAGGGCGTCCCGCATGGTGTTGATGCGGTCCTGCTGCCGGGCGATGCGGTCCTGCGCCTTGTCCACCTCGTCGTGCAGGAGGTCGGCGCGCTCGTCGGCCTTGTTGTACGACTCGGTGGCGTGCTCCGCCTCCTCGTACAGGCGGTCCACCTCCGCGCGGTTGTCGTCCCGCGGTGCGGCGCCGGCGGGCAGGACGCCGAGGGCCGCGGCCGCGACGGTCAGTACGCACAGGGTGGCGCCTCGGGCGCCTCGGGCGCCCCGGTCGAAGCCGGACGGTGCAAGACGGCGATGGGACCCCACAGGAAGCCGCACTCCCTTCCGCTGACGGACCCCCGGAGTTGGGGGAAACGCGCCAGACAGTAGTCGTGTGACTACGCGGTGACCAAAGAGCCATCCGTGTACACAACGCGACGCCCCGCCCTAGACGCAGGTCATGGGCGGGGCGTGGGGTCAGCGTCAGTCACCGGAATTCGCCCGTTCGGGCGGCGTGGCGACCGGCCTTCAGGAAAATCCCGAGGCGCTCGGATCAGACGCGGACACCGAACTGGAAGGAGCCGATCGTGCTCATCGACTCGAGGCGGACGACGGCGCCGGGCTTCGGCGCGTGCAGGACCACGCCGTTGCCGGCGTACAGGCCGACGTGCGCGAGGCTGTTGAAGAAGACCAGGTCGCCGGGCTTGAGGGCGCTGCGGCCGATCTTCACACCGTCGTTCTGCTGCGTGTAGGTGGTCCGGGATATGGACTGGCCGGCCTGGTTGTACGCCCACTGCGTCAGCCCGGAGCAGTCGTACGAGTTGGGGCCGCTGCCACCGGACACGTACGGCTTGCCCATCTGGGTCTTCGCGGCGGCGAGGGCGGCGGCACCGCGCTCGGAGGCGGGCGCCTCGTTGCCGAGTTCGACGCGGTCCCCGGCGTCGCGGCTGGCGCGCGTGTCCGCGGTCTTGATGGCCGCCTGCTCCGCGGCCGTGAGGGTGTTGAGGAGCGTGCGCGCCTTGGCGAGCTTCTCCTGGACTTCCTTCTTCTTCTGGCCCAGGGTCTTGCGGGTGTCGGAGAGCTCCTTGAGCTTGCCGGCCGCTTCCTGACGCTGCTGGGCGAGGACCCGCTGCTTGTCCTGGACCTTCTTGAGTGCCTCGACCTGCTGGGCGCTCAACTGGTCGATGGCGGACGCCTTGTCGAGGTAGTCGTCCGGGTCCGAGGAGAGGAACAGCTGCACGGAGGGGTCGACGGCGCCCGTGCGGTACTGGGAGCTGGCCATCAGACCGAGGCCGTCACGCATGGAGTTGAGATCGTCCTGGCCGCGGGCGACCTGGTCCTGGAGGGTGTCGATCTCCTTCTCCAGCTTCTCCTGCTTCTCCTCGGCGCCGTTGGCCCTGTCCGTGGCGAGCGCCGACTCCTCGTAGAGCGCGTCGACCTTGGCCTTGACCTCGTCCTTGCTGGGCTTCTCACTGGGCGCGGCGTTGGCAGCCTGTGAGCTGAGGGCAACGGCGGCAGCGGCGGCGGTGGTGAGCACGGTCACACGGGTGCGGCTCGGCTGCTTCGGTCGACGGTGGGACGCCACGGAGGCGAGCTCCTTCATTACCTCAGCCGCCCACCGAAGACGCCGGTTGGCGGTGCCCCTCCACCGTCACTCCCAATGAGTGATCACCCGAGTGGAGGTTCGACGCCTGACCCTAGTGACCACCTGTGATCAGTTCAAATCCTCCCCGGAAAAATCTCGGTCACCGATCGCATTCTTTACAATCAACTCACGTGCAGTAACGCTCTCTTGACCCTACGTTGCGTGAAGGTTTCGCCAAGTCGGGCAAGACGACCATGTGTTGCTCTTGGTGCGTCCGACACCTATGGGGCGTACGGGACAGAACGGCGACCGCGGTCCGCGAAGGGGTGAGGGTGCCCGCGAAGAGCGGTTCTCAACCCCTCGAAAGACGCTTCAGCAGCACCACGGAGGCCACCGGACGGGCGCCCGCGCTCGCCACCCCGTCGGCCACCTCGCGGTCCGTGGAGACGACGATGACGGGCCGCCCCGGCGGTTCGGCGCGCACCAGCTGGCGGATCAACTCGTCCGCGGTGACACCCGGCTTGGAGAACAGCACCCGCACCCCGCGCGGCGGAGCGAGCAGCACCGGGGCGGCCAGCTCGGCCCCGTCGAAGACACAGGTGACCTCGGCGCCGGTCTGGGCGGCGAGCTGCGAGAGCTGACCGAGCAGCCGCAGCCGCTGCTTCTCCAGCGGCATCTGCGGATAGCCGGTCTTGGTGACGTTGTACCCGTCGACGACCAGATGCGCCTGCGGCAGCGCGAGCAACTGGTCCAGGACGGCGGGATCGCTGTCGGACAGCGCCCGGGCCGCGATGTCCTTCGGTGTCATCCGCCCCGGCTCGACCGCGTCCACGGTCTCCGCCGGCCGCACCGACACCGGTGGCAGGGCGAGTTCGCGCCGCAGCCCCTGGGTGGCTTCGAGCACGGTGTCGAGGAGCAGCCGCACCCGCATGTCCTCGACGCTGCGCCCCTCGCGCGCCGCGCGGCGGGTGGCCTCAAGGGAGCCCTCGACCTCGCCGAGGCGCTGCTTCAGCCGCCGGCTCTCGCTCTCGGCGGCGGACACCTGGGCCTGCCCCTCGCCCCGCACGGCCTCCATCTCGCCGCGCAGCTTGCGCAGGGCCGCCTCACCCCGTTTGACGTCGCTGAAGGCTCCGCGCAGCTTGCGGTGAAGCGATTCCGCTTCCTTCTTCGCCGCGTCGAGTTCGGCGCGCAGCCGCTCCGTCTCGGCCCGGGTCTGCCCCCGGGCCTCGGCCAGCTCCTCGCGCAGCCGCTCCAGCTCGACGCGGCTCTCCTCGTCGGCGCGCTCGGCGTCCGCCCGCAGGGCCTCCTCGCCGGCGGCGGTCACCAGCTTGACCCACCCCGTGGGGCGCAGCACATAGGCCGCGGCCGCCACGTCCAGCGGGTCCGCGGCCGGGGGCGGTGAGCCCGAGTCGAGAGCACCGGCCAGCTCGGGCTGGGCGTCTCTGAGTTTCTCGGCGATGCGCTGTCTGAAAAGCGGATCGGTCTCCATGGCCGCCGCCATCGCGGTCCCGGCGAACTTGGCACGACGATTGGGGGCGAACCGGGCGTACTGCCTCAGTTGAGTGGGCAGTTCGGCCACGGTCAGCCCGCCGAACCCGTCCGACACGATCTGTACGACCCTGCGGCGCACCCCGTCGGGCAGCGGACGGTCGAGCACCTCGGCGTCGCCGTCGTCCGGCTCACCGCCTGTGGTCTCCACCATCCTTCACCCCATCGTCCGTGCGGGGCCGGCTCCTGTCAGGAGCGGGCGCCCGGCCTGTCCACCAGTTCCACCTGATCCACCGCGTTGCACCACCGGCAGCGCACGGAGTCGATGGTCTCACTGACCACGTCGCGTTCCTCGACCTTGGGTTCCCCGGCCAGGTCCAGATGTACGTACTCGACGACCTTCGACGAACGGGTCACATCGAAGCGCGTGAGGTTGCCGCAGAGCGTGCAGCGCCACCGGGTCTCGGCCGTCGGGAGGGGAACCGTCATCGTGGCAGTCGCTCTCTTTCCGTAAGTCTTCGTGCCGCACCGGATTCCCCGGGGCGTGTGGCTCGTAACCCTACGGCCTGGCGGGTACTCGACGCCCGTCCACCGCGAGCGGCGAGGCGCTCTGTGCGGTTCGGTCCCGTTACGTCATGCTCTGTTCATGCTCGGCAACTGGGGTGCACCCGGCAACAGGACGGTCAGAACGGTCAGGGCGATCCGGAGCCACCCCGCTCCGGTGACCTACGGACTGATGGCCCTGTGCTGCGCGATCTTCGTGATCGGCCCGGCTTCCGGACTCAGCCCGTCGTACGGCACCGGTGACGAGCTTCTTTCCGCGCAGCGGGCCTATTTCGAACGGTGGGGCGTGGTGCCCGTCGAACTGTTCCAGGGGACACCGCGGGCCCTCGGCACCCCCGCCACCGCCCTGTTCGTGCACGGAAGCTGGCTGCATCTTCTGGGGAACATGCTCTTCCTCTACGTCTTCGGGGCGATGGCCGAGGAGAGGATGGGCCACGTCGAGTTCGCCCTCTTCTACGTGGGCTGCGGCTACCTCGCCCTGCTGGGCTACGCGGGCGCCCACGCCGACTCGGCGCAGACCCTCGTCGGCGCGTCGGGGGCGATCTCCGCCGTCCTCGGCGCGTTTCTGTACCTGTTCCCCAAAGCCCGGGTGACCAGTCTCTTCCCGTTCCTCTTCTTCCTTCCGCTGCGGTTCCCCGCGTGGGTGGTGCTGCCGTTCTGGGTGTCCCTGCAGTGGCTGGCCGCGGGGCGCGCGTCGCAGGGGCCCGGGGTCGCCTATCTGGCGCACCTGCTGGGCTTCTCCGCCGGGTTCCTCTACGCGTGGGTGCGGTACGGGCGTCCGGCTAGAGTGAAATCCCCAGCGACGGCCACCGAGGGAGAAAACCAGCCGTGATCACCGCGATCGTGCTCATCAAGACCAGCGTGGACCGGATTCCCGAGATCGCCGAGTCGATCGCGGCGCTGGACAGCGTCAGCGAGGTGTTCTCCGTGACGGGGACGTACGACTTGATCGCCATGGTCCGGGTGAAGGCCCATGACGATCTGGCGGACGTCATCCCCGGCATGATCAGCAAGATTCCGGGGGTCGAGGGGACGGACACGCATGTGGCGTTCCGGACGTACTCGCAGCACGACCTGGAGGCCGCGTTCGCCATCGGGGGCGACAACTAGCCCCCGCGGGGGCGGGACGGGGCTCCTCCGGAAGCGGGGCGGGGACCCCTGCGGGGCCCGGCCCTAGGCCGGGACGCAGCGGCCGTTCTCCGTGCGGTAGTTCCAGCTCGCGCCGTTCTTGACGAGCTCCTTCACCGCTCCCACGAAACGCTCCACGTGCTCGTCGGGGGTGCCCGCGCCGAAGCTGACGCGGATGGCGTTCAGGGACTTCTCGCCGGGCGCGGCTTCGGGGGCACCGCACTCGCCCTGGGACTGCGGGTCGCTGCCGAGGAGCGTACGGACCAGCGGGTGGGCGCAGAAGAGGCCGTCGCGGACGCCGATGCCGTACTCGGCGGAGAGCGCGGCGGCGAAGTGTGAGCTGTTCCAGCCGTCGACGACGAACGAGATGACGCCGACGCGCGGGGCGTCGTCGCCGAAGAGCGAGAGCACCCGGACCTCGGGCACCTCGGCGAGGCCCTGGCGGACGGTGGCGACGAGCCGCTGCTCACGGGCGACCAGGGTGTCGAAGCCGGCCTCGGTGAGGGCCTTGCAGGCGGAGGCGATGGAGTAGGCGCCGATGACGTTGGGCGAGCCGGCCTCGTGCCGTGCGGCGCTCTCGTGCCACTCGACGTCGACGCCGCCGTCCACGCGCCGCGACACCTTCTTCGAGGCACCGCCGCCGGCGAGGTAGGGGTCGGCCTCTCGCAGCCAGTCGAAGCGTCCCGCGAGCACACCCGAGCCGAACGGCGCGTACAGCTTGTGGCCGGAGAACGCGACCCAGTCCACGTCCAACTCCCGTACGGACACCGGGTGGTGGGGCGCGAGCTGGGCGGCGTCGAGCACGATGCGGGCGCCGTGCGCGTGGGCGGCGGCGGCCAGTTCCCGTACGGGCCACAGCTCGCCGGTGACGTTCGAGGCGCCCGTGACGCACACCAGCGCCGGACCGTACGGGTCACGCTCGGCAAGGGCCCGCTCCAGCGTCGCGACGGCCTCGGCCGGGGTGCGCGGGGCGTTGAGGTAGGTGACCCGGGCGTCCTGCCACGGCAGCAGCGACGCGTGGTGCTCGGTCTCGAAGACGAAGACCTGGCAGTCGGCGGGCAGGGCGGCGGCGAGGAGGTTGAGCGAGTCGGTGGTGGACCGGGTGAAGACGACCTCGTCGTCGGCGCGGCAGTCGAGGAACTCGCCGACGGTCCTGCGGGCGTTCTCGAAGAGGTCCGTGGAGAGCTGGGACAGGTATCCGGCCCCGCGGTGCACACTGCCGTAGTACGGGGCGTACGCGGCCACGTCGTCCCACACGCGCTGGAGGGCGGGGGCGCTGGCAGCGTAGTCGAGGGCGGCGTAGGTGACCTCGCCGCCCGTCACGAGCGGAACGGTGACGTCCCGGCCCAGAACGGGCAGGGATCCCTCGGTGTCACAGTGGGCGGACCGGTCGGCGGCAGCGGTGGAGACAGACATGGCGAAGCTCCCATGAGGCAGGCGGAATCACCGCGCGAGCGGGCAGGGCTCGGCGCGGGAAGGTGATGGGGAAGGGGTACGCGGAAGTGGGGCTCGGCGCCCTATCGCATTCGCTTGCTCATGAAAGGCTCCCTCGAACGACCAGGACCCCTGGTGTCCCCGCTCAGAGAGCGGCGAGGGGTCCGCGCTTGCCGTAGACCTCACTGCCTACGACCTGGTCTTCACCCGGGGCACCCCGCCACGGACGGAGGGTTGCCGGACAGTCGGCCGGGGCCTGTTGACTGTCACTCATGACCTGCCAGCATCTTGCCACACGATGATCCGACCGCAACCCCCCTGTCCGCATACCGGGACGCCCGCCCTTCCCTCGCCGCCCCCACCTCAGGGGCTCCGCCCCCGAACCCCCGCTGCGCAGTTCCCCGCGCCCCCAGGGCCCCCAGGGGCCTCCACAGGGGCGCGGGGAACGGCGCAATCCTTTAAGCCCGCCCCCACCCGGCAGCTCAGGGGCGCGGGGAACGGCGCAATCTTTTACGCCCGCCCCAACCGGGCAGCTCAGGGGCGCGGGGAACGGCGCAATCCTTTACGCCCGCCCCGCCAACCCCGCGCCCCGCCCCGCCAGCGCCAGCGACTACGCGTTGGTCGCGGTCACCCACCGCTCCAGCGTCCGCAGCGCCGCGCCGGAGTCGATCGCCTCCGCGGCGCGAGCCATCTGCGTACGGATCTGGTCCGCGAGCGACCCGGAGCCGGGCGCCAGAGCCACCAGCGCCGCGGCCGAGTTCAGCAGCACCGCGTCCCGCACGGGCCCCCGCTCACCCCCCAGCAGCCGCCGCGCGACATCCGCGTTGTACGACGCGTCAGCCCCCCGCAGCGCCTCCACGGGCACCAGATCGAGCCCCACGTCCCGCGGGTCGAACGCCTCCTCGCGCACCTTGCCGTCCCGCACGACCCACACTCGGGACGTGGCCGTGGTGGTCAGCTCGTCGAGGCCGTCGTCGCCGCGGAAGACGAGCGCGGAGTTGCCGCGCTCGGCGAGGACCCCGGCCACGATGGGCGCCATGGGCGCGTGCGCGACCCCGACCGCCTGGGCCCTGACCCGGGCCGGGTTGGTGAGCGGGCCGAGGAAGTTGAAGGTGGTGCGGATGCCCAGCTGCCCGCGCGCCGCCGCCACGTGCCGCAGCGCCGGATGGAACTTCACCGCGAAGCAGAAGGTGATCCCGGCCTCCTCGGCGACCTCGGCCACCCGCCGCGGCGTCAGCTCCAGATTGACGCCGAGCTTCTCGAGGACGTCAGAGGCGCCGGACGCGGAGGACGCGGCGCGGTTGCCGTGCTTGACGACCTTGGCGCCCGTACCGGCGATGACGACGGCGGACATCGTCGAGATGTTGACGGTCTTCGCCCCGTCCCCGCCGGTGCCGACGATGTCGACGGTGTCACCCGGCACCTCGATCACGTTGGCGTGCGCGTACATCGTGCGCACCATGCCGGAGATCTCCTCGACGGTCTCGCCCTTGGCCCGCAGGGCCACCGCGAACCCGGCGATCTGCGCGTCGGTCGCCTCGCCCCGCATGATCAGGTCCATCGCCCAGGCCGTGTCGTCGGCGCTCAGGTCGCGCCCGTCCAGCAGGCCGTTCAGCAGGGCGGGCCAGGAACGGCCCGCCGCGAAGTCGCCTCCAGCGGGGGTCACAGCACTCATCTGCCGCTCCTGGGTTCGTGTTCGTGGACGTGAGGGTTCCAAGGGACGGGTCCACCCTATCCAGGCCCCGGGACGGCAAAGAGCCCCGTCCATGCAATGGACGGGGCTCCTGCCGTGGCGGACAGGTGGTGATCAGTGGTGGCCGTGGCCGCTCGTGATCTCCTTGTACTCCTCGGCGGTCGGCTTGGGGATCTGGCCGTCCTCACCGAAGTAGGCGGTGCTGAGCTTCGCGCGGAGCTTCTGCGGGCCCTTCACCTTGCGCTCGACACCGTTCTCGTCGACCGTCGGGCCGATCTCGGCCGGCTGGTACTGCTCGTGCGCCGTGAGGGTGTGCATGGCCTCCTGGCTGAGCGGCTCGTGCACCTCGACGAACTCACCGTGCGGCAGGCGCTTGATGATGCCCGACTCGCGGCCGTGCAGCACCTTGTCCCTGTCCCGGCGCTGCAGGCCGAGGCAGATCCGCTTGGTGGCGATGAACGCGAGTACCGGTCCGAGGAAGAACCCGATCCGGACGAACCAGGTGACCGTGTTGATCGACAGATGGAAGTGGGTCGCGACGATGTCGTTGCCACCACCGATCAGCATGATCATGTACGCGGTGACCCAGGCGACACCGAAGGCCGTACGGGTCGGGGCGTTGCGCGGGCGGTCCAGGATGTGGTGCTCGCGCTTGTCCCCGGTGACCCAGGACTCGATGAACGGGTAGAGCGCGATGAGCGCCAGGAAGACACCGAAGATCACCAGTGGGATGAGCACACCGAGGACCAGCGTGTGGCCCCAGATGTTGATCTCCCAGCCGGGCATCGCGCGGATCAGACCCTCGGCGAAGCCCATGTACCAGTCGGGCTGGGCGCCCGTGGACACCTGGTCCGGACGGTACGGCCCCAGTACCCAGATCGGGTTGATGGACGCGACCGCGGCCAGCATGGCGATGAACCCGAAGACCAGGAAGAAGAAGCCTCCGGCCTTGGCCATGTAGACCGGCAGCAGCGGCATGCCGACGACGTTCTTGTTGGTCTTCCCGGGACCCGCGAACTGCGTGTGCTTGTGGTAGAAGACCAGGATCAGGTGGCCGACCACGAGCCCCAGCATGATGCCGGGCAGCAGCAGGATGTGGATCGAGTAGAACCGCGCGACGAAGTCGCCGCCCGGGAACTCCCCGCCGAACAGGAACATCGAGATGTACGTGCCGACGATCGGCATCGACAGGATCGCGCCCTGGGTGAAGCGGACACCGGTTCCGGAGAGCAGGTCGTCCGGGAGCGAGTAACCGGTGAACCCGGTGAACATGCCCAGGACGAACAGCAGGAAGCCGAACAGCCAGTTGACCTCACGCGGCTTGCGGAACGCACCGGTGAAGAAGACGCGCATCATGTGCACGAACATGCCGGCCAGGAAGACGATCGCCGCCCAGTGGTGGATCTGCCGGATGAGCAGACCGCCGCGGACGTCGAAGCTGATGTCCACCGTGGAGGCGAACGCCTCCGACATCAGCTGCCCCTGGAGCGGGACATAGCTTCCGTGGTACTCGATCTCGTTCATCGAGGGGTGGAAGAACAGCGTCAGATACACACCCGTGAGGATGATGATCAGGAAGCTGTAGAGGCAGATCTCGCCCAGCATGAAGGACCAGTGGTCCGGGAAGATCTTGCGCATGTTGGCCTTGGCCAGGGAGTAGATCCCCAGCCGGCCGTCGGCCCAGTCGGCGACCCGCTCGCCGGCCGGCGCCTTCTCTCGCGAACGTCCCGGCGCGCCTGCGCCCGAGGGGTTCGGGGTGGTCGTAGTGCTCATCCGCGCTCCCAGAAGGCAGGACCGACGGGCTCTTCGAAGTCGCCGTGCGCCTCGAGATAGCCCTCGTCGTTCACACCGATACGCAGCTGCGGAAGGGCGTGACCGGCCGGGCCGAAGATCACTCGGGCACCGTCGGAGAGGTCGAAGGTGGACTGGTGGCACGGGCAGAGGACGTGGTGCGTCTGCTGCTCGTACAGGGAGATCGGGCAACCGACGTGGGTGCAGATCTTCGAGTACGCCACGATGCCCTCGTGGGACCACTCAAGTTCCTGCTTGTCCTTGATGTTCTCCGGCTGGAGCCGGACGATCATCAGGGCGGCCTTGGCGATCTCGGTCTGGAAGTCGTGGTCGTGCTCCTCCAGGCCCTCGGGCTTGGCGAAGGTGAGCGAGCCCACGGCGACGTCGGAGGGACGCAGCGGCTCGTCGGTGTTCATGTTGACGAGCAGCTTGCCCTTGGACCACAGCGTGTGCCGCAGCTTGTCCTCCGGCAGCGGACCGAGGTCGCGCAGCAGGACGATGCCGGACAGCGGGAACAGGGTCAGCGCGCCGAACATCGTGTTGCGGATGAGCTTGCGGCGGCCGAGCGCGGATTCCTTGGCGCCCTGCTTGAAGTCGGCCAGTACCTTGGCCTTGACCTCGGGCTCCGCCGCGATGGCGTGGCGCTCGTCGGCCATCTCCTCGTCGGACATCAGGGTGCGGGCCCAGTGGACCGCGCCCGCGCCGATGCAGAACAGCGCCAGGCCGAGCGTCATGCCCAGGGCGAAGTTCAGACCGCTGATGTGACCGAGCGGGAAGATGTAGACGATTCGGTCGGCCGGGATCGTCACGAAGGACGCGATGAAACCGACCGTGGCCAGCATCGAGAGCGTGAACAGCAGGGCGACCGTGCGCTCGGACCGCTTGGCGGCCCGCTCGTCGATGTCCTGGATGCGGTGCTCGTGCGGCGGCAGACCGGGATCCGCGAAGGGATCCTTCTCGTTCGCCGCCACGCTCACGTCACCGTGCGCGTGAGCGTGCTCGTCGGCGGCCCGCTCGGCGGGCAGGTTCTCTTCTGGAATGTCTTGGCTACTCATGACTTCTTGGCCTTTGCGGTCCGGGCGGCGACCCACACGGCTACGGCGATCAGACCGCCGAGACCGAAGATCCAGCCGAAGAGGCCTTCACTGACCGGCCCGAGGCCGCCCAGCTCCAGACCGCCGGGGCTCTCCGAGTCGTCGCTGTTGACCGCGTCGAGGTACGCGATGATGTCCTTCTTGTTCTTCTCCGTCAGCGTGGTGTCGGGGAAGGACGGCATGTTCTGCGGGCCGGTCTGCATGGCCTCGTAGATGTGCTTCGGGTCGACATCCTCCAGCGTCGGGGCGTACTTGCCGTTGGTCAGCGCGCCGCCCTTTCCGGTGAAGTTGTGGCACTGCGCGCAGTTGGTACGGAACAGCTCCCCGCCCTCGGCGATGTCCGCGCCCTCGGGGTTGTACTGCTCCTCGGTCGGCACGTTCGGACCGGCGCCCAGCGAGGCGACGAACGCCGCGAGCTGGTCGATCTCCGCCTGCGAGTAGATGACCTTCTTCTTCGGAACCTGCGCGCCCGGCTGCTGGGCGGGCATGCGGCCGGTGCCGACCTGGAAGTCCACGGCCGCGGCACCCACGCCGACCAGGCTGGGACCGTCGGTCGAGCCCTCACCGCCGGTGCCGTGGCAGCTGGCGCAGCCGACGGCGTAGAGCTTCTTGCCCTCGTCGATGGCGAGGGACTGGGCGGATGTATCGGCCTGCGCCTTGTCCGCGGGCGCGAACGCGGTGTACAGCCCCCCGGTGGCCGCCAGCGCGAGGAGTAGGACGACGACCGCCGCCAACGGATGGCGTCGTCGTGCGGAGAGCTTTTTCACGGATTACCCCGGTGTCAGGATCTTCTGCGTCGATGCTTCTGGAATGTGCGCGGGAACGGGCCCGGCTACTTGATCATGTAGATCGTGGCGAAAAGGCCGATCCAGACGACATCGACGAAGTGCCAGTAGTAGGACACGACGATGGCGGCGGTCGCCTGCTCGTGCGTGAACCTGCGGGCCGCGTAAGTGCGCCCGAGGACCAGCAGGAAGGCGATGAGACCACCCGTCACGTGCAGGCCGTGGAAGCCGGTGGTCAGGTAGAACACCGAGCCGTACGGGTCGGACGAGAGCGACAGGCCCTCGTGCTTGACCAGCTCGGTGTACTCGTACACCTGGCCGCCGATGAAGATCGCACCCATCACGAAGGTGACGATGAACCACATCCGGAGCTTCTTCACGTCCCCACGCTCGGCCGCGAACACGCCGAGCTGGCAAGTGAGGGAGGAGAGCACCAGGATCGTGGTGTTGGTCGCCGAGAACGGGAAGTTCAGGGCGGACGCCATTTCCTTCCAGTGGTCGGGACCGGTCACCGATCGGAGGGTGAAGTACATCGCGAAGAGGGCCGCGAAGAACATCAGCTCGGAACTCAGCCAGATGATGGTTCCGACGCTGGTGAGGTTCGGCCGATTGACCGACGGGTGCGCGTGCCCGGTATCTACTGTCGTTGCTGTCGCCACGACCGACATTATGTCGGTCGCTTATCCCGCCCTCACCTCGGGGGGTGCCGTTCGGGGTGTCTGTGGGGTGTGTCCAGCCCATATGGCCCATCGAAGCCCTGTCCGAACCGGTGTTGACGACGTGATCGAGGGAGTAGCATCCGCGCATCGGACTGTGTCCGTCCCTGTCTCTGCTCTGTGCTCTACGACGCTGACGTCCCGGAGGAAGAATGCAGCCGACCGCAACGGTGCTGGTCTACAGCGACGACTCCAACACCCGCGAACAGGTGCGGCTCGCGACGGGGCGCAGGCCCGCGACCGACGTCCCCCAGGTGGAGTTCATCGAGTGCGCCACCCCGGCGGCGGTGATCAAGGAGCTGGACCGCGGCGGGATCGATGTGTGCGTGCTGGACGGTGAGGCCGTTCCCGCGGGCGGGATGGGGATCTGCCGGCAGATCAAGGACGAGATCTTCAACTGTCCTCCGGTGCTGTTGCTGATCGGGCGGCCGCAGGATGCGTGGCTTGCCACGTGGAGCCGGGCCGAGGCGGCTGTGACCTTGCCGGTCGAGCCTGTGGAGTTCGCCTCTGCCCTGGCGGGGCTGCTTCGCAGTAAGCGTGCGCTGAGCGCGTAGTCGCCTTCGCGGATGGTGTCGCGGGGCGGCTGCGGGTCCGTTGTGGCTGGGTCTGCACCGTTCCCCGCGCCCCTAAAAGCGAAAGACTGCACCGTTCCCCGCGCCCCTAAAAGCGAAAGACTGCGCCGTTCCCCGCGCCCCTGAAGGCGGCGGGCCCCTGTGGGGCCGGCCTAGGCCAGCTCCGGGCGTAGTTTCAGGCGGTCTGCCGGGGGTGGGCCCTCCGGGGTGTCGGCTGTCAGGGCGCTGCCCTTGCGCCAGTTCTTCCAGGTGAGGTTCCAGTCGCCGAAGCCGTTGCCGAACGGGTCCATCATGTCGCCGTACGAGTTGACGACCTTGACGATGTCCCCGGCGCGGACGGTCTCGAAGAACCATTCGGCGTTGGCGGTGCTCATGCCGGTGCAGCCGTGGCTGACGTTGGCGGCCCCCTGGGAGCCCGCCGACCACGGCGCGGCGTGCACGTACTCGCCGCTCCAGGTCACCCGCGTGGCGTAGTAGACGGGCAGGTCGTAGGAGTCCGCGGTGCCCTCGGCGATGCCGATGCTGGTGCCGCGCATCCGTACGAAGTACTCCTTGCCCAGCACCACCTTGACACCGTTTCGGGTGTCGAAGCCCGGCTTGCCGGTGGTGACCGGGATCGTCTTGATCGCCTCGCCGTTGCGGTAGACCGTCATCGAGTGCGCCGCGGCGTCCGTCACGGCCTCCAGGCGATCGCCCGTGGTGAGCGTCAGGGGCTTGGCCACGCCGCCCCAGAGGCGCTCGGCCACCTTGATGCCCGCGAGGTTGCTGTGGGCCCGGAGAGTGGCGTGTGCGGGCCAGTACTCCTTGGGGCGGTAGTGCAGTTCCTTGTCGTCCACCCAGTGCCAGGCGCCCTCGACCGCGGGCTGCGACTGCACCTTGAGGGCCCGCTCGACGACGGCGCGCGCCGCCCTGTCCTTGACCGGGGTGCTGAGTTCGGCGGTGACGGGCTGGCCCACGCCGTACGTGCCCTTGTCGGGGCCGAACGTCACGTCGAGGCGCTTCTTGGTCCTCGGGACGCTGGTCTCGAAGTCGACGACCTTGCGACCGGGCGCGCCGTCGTCGTCCTCGGTGCTCACCCGCACCGTGTAGTGGGCGCCTGCGGCCAGCGGCGAGGTGCTGTGCCACCGGCCTCCGTCGGCCGTCAGTTCGCCCGCCACGTACCGTCCTGCGGCATCCGTGGCCGTGACGTCGGTGATCCGTCCTCCGGAGTCCTTGGCGGTGATCTCCAGGGGCTTGTCCGGGTCGGCCTTCTTCCCGTCGCTCACGGCGGCGCTGAAGGAGAGGTCCTTGGCCGCGTCGTAGGGCTCGGCCGAGAGCGGATGGCCGCCGGAGCCGCAGGCCGTGACGCCCGCGCCTATGGCGACCATGAGCGCCGTGCAGCCGACGGCGGTACGGTTCCGCGGGCGCGCCGGGCCGGCGTCGGCGCTCCTGGAGGAAGCTGAGTGGCTCATGTCCCGAGCGTAGGAACCGCGGTCGGTCGCGGCGCGCCTATTGGGCCGAGCGAGGGACGGGACACGTGGCGAAAGGGGGAAGCCCGGACCTCCTGACGGAGTGTCCGGGCTTCCGTGCGCTCAGCGCGTGTTACTGATTCTGGTTCTCTCCGCGGTAGTACTCGAAGACCCAGCCCCACAGGCCGATCATGATGATCGGGGCCGAGAAGAAGAGCAGCCACCAGCCGAAGACGACGCCCATGAAGGCGAGCGCGCCGCCGATACCGAGCGAGAGCGGCTGCCAGCTGTGCGGGCTGAAGAAACCGACCTCACCGGCGTCGTCCGCGACGTCGGCCTCCTTGTTGTCCTGTGCGCCCGTGTCGACCCGCCGGGCCGTGAACCACAGGTAGTAGCCGATCATGACGCTCAGGCCGAAGCCCAGGAAGAGCGCCGTGGTACCGGCCGGCTCCTTCGACCACACGCCATAGACGACCGCCATGACGAGGATGAAGACGGCGAGCCAGATGAACATCTTGCCCTGGACCTTCACTTGCCCGCCTCCTTGCCGCCGGCGAGGGCCTTCTCACCGTGACCGGCGTTCTCGAGCTGGTCGAGAGCGGCGATCTCGGGGTGGTGCAGGTCGAACGCCGGGGATTCGGAACGGATCCGCGGCAGCGTGAGGAAGTTGTGCCGCGGCGGCGGGCAGGACGTGGCCCACTCCAGCGAACGGCCGTAACCCCACGGGTCGTCGACCTCGATCTTCTTGCCGTACTTGGCCGTCTTCCACACGTTGTAGAAGAAGGGCAGGATCGACAGGCCGAGGACGAACGAGCTGATCGTCGAGATGGTGTTCAGCGCGGTGAAGCCGTCGGCCGCGAGGTAGTCCGCGTAACGACGCGGCATGCCCTCGGCGCCCAGCCAGTGCTGGACGAGGAACGTCCCGTGGAAGCCGATGAACAGCGTCCAGAAGGTGATCTTGCCGAGGCGTTCGTCGAGCATCTTGCCGGTGAACTTCGGCCACCAGAAGTGGAAGCCGGAGAACATCGCGAAGACGACCGTGCCGAAGACCACGTAGTGGAAGTGCGCCACCACGAAGTACGAGTCCGAGACGTGGAAGTCCATCGGCGGCGAGGCCAGGATGACACCGGTCAGACCACCGAAGGTGAAGGTGATCAGGAAGCCGGTGGCCCACAGCATCGGGGTCTCGAAACTCAGTGACCCCTTCCACATGGTGCCGATCCAGTTGAAGAACTTCACACCGGTCGGCACGGCGATCAGGAACGTCATGAAGGAGAAGAACGGAAGCAGCACACCGCCGGTGACGTACATATGGTGCGCCCACACCGTCACGGACAGACCCGCGATGGCGATGGTCGCGCCGATCAGGCCCATGTAGCCGAACATCGGCTTGCGGGAGAAGACCGGGATGACCTCACTGATGATGCCGAAGAACGGCAACGCGATGATGTACACCTCTGGATGGCCGAAGAACCAGAAGAGGTGTTGCCACAGCAACGCTCCGCCGTTGGCCGAGTCGAAGATGTGTGCGCCGAACTTCCGATCCGCCTCCAGCGCGAACAGCGCGGCGGCGAGCACGGGGAAGGCGAGCAGCACCAGGACCGCGGTGAGCAGCACGTTCCACACGAAGATCGGCATACGGAACATCGTCATGCCGGGGGCGCGCATGCAGATGATGGTGGTGAT
>NZ_BMVY01000039.1 GCF_014650955.1 Streptomyces tauricus | reverse complement strand
GCGGCGGGAGGCGGCGCGGCGGGAGGCGGTTGCCACCGCCCCGGCCGGTGCGGCTGGGGGCCGGTCACCGTGAACGGCTGCCGGGGACCGGCCGGCTGCGGGTCGGTCACCGTGAGCGGCTGCCGCGGGCCGGCCGGGGCGGGAGCGGCCGGAAGCGGTGCCGCGGGTACGGCGGTGCGACGGCCCGCCAGATGTTCCTGCAGCCTCAGATGCCGGAAGCGGTACGTGCCGCCGTACCGCTGGAGCAGTCCCCCGCCGTGCGCGTCCCGCAGGAACTCCATGAGGGACCACGGCACCCGGCCGAGTACGGCGAGCCATGCCTTGGAGACCACCCACAGGCACCAGGGGCTGACGGCGACCAGGACGATCACCGCGCCCGTCATGCCCTTGGCGAAGGCGACCCAGAAGTCGACCGTGCCGTGCTCGGTCAGCAGACTGTGCGCCCCGGAGCCGAGGCCCAGCAGCGGGGCGACCACGCCGAGGGTGAGCAGGCCGGCGCGGCGCTCGCCCGCGAGGAGTTCGTCCGGGGTCGCCGCGTCGACCGTGTCGGCGGGCGCGGCGATCACGAGCATCACGAGCGCGGGAAGGATGAAGCCGAGGACGGCCTGCGCCGTGAACGCCTCGCTGTGGTACATGCCCTGGGCCGTGAGCAGGAAGAACGCGCCGGGCACCACCAGGATGGCGAGCGAGGTCAGGGCGCGGCGTACGGAGGCCGCCCGGGTCGCGGAGCGCAGCGCGGCACCGGCCTTGAGGGGGTTTGCCCTGCGGCGCGGTTCCCAGAAGCGGTCGCCGTACCACTGGAGCGTGGTCAGCTGGATGCCGGTGGCCATGACGGCGGCGCCGAACAGGTAGTTGCGGTCGAACAGGTCGATGTTCAGCTGGGGCGAGTCGCTGTAGGTGTCCTCCACGCGGGTCACCACGGTCATCATCGACTCGGCGAGCACGATACAGAGGGCGACCAGCGTCGGTATCGCGAGGAACCGTGCCGCCCTGGCCCGGTTCAGCCGCCACCAGGCGAACTCCCCGGTGCGGTGGCGTTGCAGTTCGCGGGCGAGGAACGCGAGCCAGCCCCGGGCGCGGGCGGGGTTCCACTGGCCCGGCGCGTGCAGCCGTTCGCTGTCGTGGGGGCGGGGTGCGAAGGCGGCCGGGATCACCGTGTCCATCAGGTGGCTCTCGACCGCCTCCCGGGTGGGCAGCAGCGTGCGGTCGGCGAGGCGGGCCGGGTCGGTGTGGGCCGGCCGGTGGGCGCGCCGGGCGAGCCAGATCATCAGCGGGGTGGAGAGTGCCTGGCCGAGGGGTCCTTCGGGGTGTTCGGCGAGTTCGTCGAAGACCGGGCCCCACTGTTCGTGCCGGGCCCGGTCGGCCGTGCGCAGCAGATGGACCGCGGCGTCGCGCGGCCCCACCGGCAGGGCCTCGATGTCCGAGGCGCCGACGACCCGGACGTCGAGGGTCCGGTACTCCTGGGTCCGGGAGGCCAGGACGAAGCCCAACTCCCGCGGTGCGGCGTTCAGTTCGCGGACCACGGCAGCCCGGCGGTGGTCGGGCAGTTCGTCCAGGCCGTCGAGCACGGGCAGGACGCGGCCGTCGCGCACGAGGCGGCGGGCCGGATGCGCGCCGGCCACCCGGGGCAGTCCGGGGTGGTCCTCGGTGAGCCGGGCGACCAGCCAGTCGCGGAGCCCCACGCTCTCCGCGTCCCACGACTCCAGGGACAGGAGCAGCGGAACGGGTACGCCCCGGTCCCCCGGCACCCGGCGGGTCACATCGCCCAGATGGCGTGCGGCGAGCAGGACCACGGTCATGGCGAGCAGGGTCGACTTGCCGGAGCCTGGGCCGCCGAGCACGAGGAGGCGTCGGGCTTCCAGGCCGAGCAGGGTGTCCGCGATGTCGCCGAGCCGGTCGCTGCGCGCGGCCCGTACGGGGGGCTCGGCGGTGCCGGCGGCCGGGGCCATGGCTCCCCAGCGGGCCAGCCAGCGCACCGCGAGCGGGCCCTCGAGGTCGCCGAGTTCCCAGGCGGCGACCTCGGCCGACCACTGGGCGCGTACGGACCGGGCCAGTTCCTCGGCCGCGGTGTCGACGGGCTCGCGCGCGGGCGGCAGGTTGACGACCAGGTCGCCCTGGATCCAGCCGGCCTGGACGAGGTATTCGATCGTGCTGTCGCGCACGATGTTGCGTACCTCGGACGGTGGTCGCCACTCGTCCCGGCCGTGCCCCCCGCCCCGGCCGTCCCAGCCGTCCCGCCCGCCCCGTAGCGTGTCCATGAGCAGATTGTCACCGTGCGCACCCTGCCCGTCACGCGAACTCACAGCATCGGCACACCGGTTGGCTCGTTCACACCTGCGATGCCCTGATGCCGTCCGCGGTGTCGGCGGCGTCGAGGTTCTCGATGTCCTCGGGGTGGTGCAACTCCGTCCTGCGGAGGATGAGCTGCCGTCCGAGCCGGAGTGTGGCGCGGGAGGCGGGGACCGGGTCGGGCAGGGTCGTCAGGTCGGTGAGATGGGCGAAGCCGATGATGCGGCGCACGATCTCGGTACCGGCGAAACCGACCG
The DNA here is from genome assembly GCF_014650955.1 of Streptomyces tauricus. Lineage (GTDB taxonomy): Bacteria > Actinomycetota > Actinomycetes > Streptomycetales > Streptomycetaceae > Streptomyces > Streptomyces tauricus. The sequence continues at coordinate 72,192 of NZ_BMVY01000039.1, read as the reverse complement.
CGTCGGTCCATACGCGGCGCAGGAAGCGGTCGAGGTAGGCGTCGTCGAAGAAGGTGTCGACGCGGGTCGGCCACAGACGGCGGAACTCCGACTCGAACCCCTCCCAGGACAGGCGGAGTTGAGCGGCGTGGTCGGTGACGGTGCCGAGGGCGCGCGCCCGGGCCGTGGCGACGAGGACGTTGGCCCAGTACAGACCGATGTCGTAGCCGATCGGGCCGACGAAGGAGAACTCGGGGTCGAAGACCCGGATGACGGGGGCGCCGTCGCGTGCGCCGACCATGACGCTGCCGGTGTGCAGGTCACCGTGGAGCAGGGCCTGCGCGGACGTCATGAAGGTGTGGCGGAGGTCGGCGACCTCGGTACGCAGCCGGGTGTCGGCGCGGAACTCGGCGGCGAGGTCGTCCAGTTCGGGGTGCCAGTGGTTGTGCTCGTGCTCGATGTACGGCTCGGAGAGGACGACGTCCTCGGTGATCTTGCACAGCTCGGGGCTGACGGAGGCCGCGACGAGGGCCTTGCGCTCGGCGGACGGCATACCGAAGTCGCTCGTGGCGAAGGTGAGTTGCGCGACGAACTCGCCGATCCTGCGGGAGGTGTCCGGGCCGTAGGGGGCGCCCTCGTTGAGGACCGTGCGCAGGACCTCCAGGTCGGACATGTCCTCCATGACGAGGGCGTAGTTGTCGGCGTCGTAGCCGTGGATCGCGGGGATCTTGTCCGGGGCGACCCCGGCGACCTGCTCGTAGGCGCGCGCCTCGGCGTCGGCGCGCTCGGGGCTCATCGGCCAGGAGGGGCCCGCGATCCGGACCCAGGGCAGGGCCTGCTTGACGGCGAGGCCGCGGGTGCCGGCGGCGTTCGAGGCGAGGAAGACGCGGTTCATGTTGCCGTCGGAGACCTCGCGGACCCGGATGTCGTCGAGGTCGTCCCAGTGGCCGCGCGCGTGCAGGTACGCGGGCACGTCCGCCGGCTCCAGGATGCGGTAGCCCATATGAACTCCCTTATGCGGTGCGGCGCTTGGACAGGGTGAAACTGAAGATCAGGGCGAGGATGAGGACCGCGCCCTCGACGACGTCCTGTGTGTAGTACGGCAGCCCCTTGATGGTGAGGCCGGTCGTGATGATGCCGATCAGGACGGCGCCCAGGGCGGTGCCCCAGACGTTCGGGCGGCCCCGGCCGAGGACGGAGGTGCCGACCAGGGCGACCGCCACCGCCTCCAGGAGCTGGGAGGTGCCGGCCGAGACATCGCCCTGGCCGATGCGGGAGGCCAGGATGAGGCCGCCGATCGAGGCGAGGACGCCGGACAGGACGTACGCCAGGGCCCGGTAGGCGCCGACGCGGATGCCGGCCAGCCGGGAGGCCTCCGGGTTCGCGCCGATCGCGTACAGGACCCGGCCCCAGCGGGTACGGGCGAGGAACACCCAGGCGACGACCGTGAGCGCGCCGAAGATGAGTACCGACACCGGGATGCCGAGGACCGTGCCGCGGTCGATGCGCAGGAACCCCTCGGTGAACCTGCCCGGCGCGGTGGAGCCGTCGGACTGGGTCATGCCGGGGGTGATGGACTGGCCGTCGACCAGGACGAGTTTGGTGCCCTGGATCACGAACATGGTGCCGAGCGTGGCCAGCATGTCGGGGATCTTGAGGACCACGATCAGCAGGGCGTTGAGCAGCCCGGCCAGCGCGCCCGCCGCGATCACGGCGAGGATGGCGACGAGACCGACCTGGTTGTACGAGACCATCGTCTTCGCGGCGACCGTCACGCCGAGGCCCGCCACGGCTCCGACGGACATGTCGATGCCGCCCACCGCCATGGTGAGGGTGACGCCCAGGCCGAGGATCGCGGCTACGGACACGTACCGGAGGGTGTCCAGGAGCGTCGCGGAGTCGCGGAAGGACGGCTCGCTGAGCGCGAAGTACGCGAAGAGCGTGACGGTGACGAAGATGAAGCCGTACTTGATGACGGCGCTCTGGACCCGCAGGGCCGGGGAGGTCGCGGCCGGCGGCGCCACCTTGGTCGGCACCTCGGTGCTCTGGGTGGTGGTCATGGCGTACTTCCCCGTACTTCCCGGAGTGGCTTTGTCTGGGGCTTCGTCTGTGACTTCATCTGTGGCTTCGTGTGTGACTTCGTGTGGGGCTTCGCGGTGGCCGGCATCAGACGGACGCCGAGATGGTCCGGATGACGCGGTCGCGCTCCGCGTCCTCGCCGTACGCGTCCAGGTGGATCTCGCCCGCGGCGAGGACGACGACCCGGTCGGCGACCTCCAGGACCTCGTCGACGTCGGCGGACAGGACGAGGACCGCGGCTCCCTCGGCGGCCAGGGCGCGGGCGCGGCGGCCGATGTCCCGGCGGGCGCCGATGTCCACGCCTCGGAACGGCTCGTCCAGGATGAGGACACGGGGTTTCTCGGCGAGCCAGCGGCCGACGACGACCTTCTGCTGGTTGCCGCCGGACAGCTCCTCCACCGAGCTGTGCTCGTCGCGGGCGACGACGCCGAGCTGTTCGATGGTGTCGCGGCCGAGGGCGTTCTCCCTGCGCCGGTTCACGAGCCCGGCCGTGGAGAGGGACCGGAGGAACGGCAGCGAGACGTTCTGGGCGAGGGACCAGCCGGGGACCAGGGCGTCGGCGTGCCGGTCCTCGGGGACGAGGTGAACGCCCCGGCGGATCGCGTCGGCGGGGCGGCGGGGCGCGTACGGCCTGCCGTCCAGCTCCACGGTCCCGGTCGGGAACGGCTCGGCGCCGAAGAGGCCGCGGGCCAGCTCGGTCTTGCCCGCGCCCAGCAGCCCGACCACGCCGGTGACTTCGCCCGCCCGCAGATCGAGGTCCTGGGGGGTGCGGCCGGGGAGCAGCGGTACGCCCCTGAGTGAGACAGCGATCTCACCGGAGGCGGGAGCGGAGGCGGACCCGGAAGCGGAGGTGGCCCCGGCGTGGGAGCCGGTACCGGGGCCGGGGCCCTGCTTGGCGTCCGTGGGGCGGGCCGTCCCCGCGCCCCGGGTCCGTGTGCCCTGAGCCTGCGCTCCCTGAGCCTGCGCGAGCATGGCGCGCAGCGCGCGGTCCCAGTCGAAGGGCTTGGCCTGGTCCTCGGTGAGACGGCCGTCCCGCAGGACGACCAGCCGGTCGGCGAGTGCGTCGATCTCACCGAGGCGGTGGGAGACGTACAGGACGGCGATGCCGTCGTCCCGCATCCGCTCGACGAGCGCGAACAGACGCTCGGCCTCGGCGGCGGAGAGCGCGGAGGTCGGTTCGTCGAGGACGAGGAGGCGGGGGCTGGTGGCGAGGGCGCGGGCCAGGATGAGCAACTGCCGGTCGGAGATGCCGAGTTCGGTGACGTCCCGCTTGAGGACCTGGTCGCTCCAGCCGAGGTCGAGCGCCGACTGGATCTCCCGGGCGCGGGCCAGCAGCCTGCGCCCGTCGAGGAACGGGTTGCCGCGCCGCTGGGCCAGTTCCTCGAAGACGAGGTTCTCGGCGGCCGTGAGGCCCGGGACGATTCCCTCGCCGATCCGCTGGTGCACGGTCTGGATGCCCAACTGGCGTGCGGCGAGCGGGGACTGGAGAGCGGCGGGGTCGCCGTTCACCTCGACCTGTCCGCTGTGGTCGGTGTGCACCCCGGACAGGATCTTGATCAGGGTGGACTTGCCCGCGCCGTTGGCGCCGAGCAGCGCGACGACGCTGCCGGGCGCGATGTCCAGCGAGACGGACTCCAGGACCGTCTTGCCGCCGAAGGCCATGCCGATGCCGCGCAGGCTCACCGCCGGCGGACCGGCGGAGGTGTCAGTGGGCGACATTGGGGATCCAGTCGGCCGTGCTGACCTTGGCGAGGTTCAGCGCGGGCAGCGCCTCGCGCAGCTGGTCCATGTTCTCGATCTTCTTGCTCTTCAGGAAGTCCTGGGTGATCGCGACGGCGGGGAACTCGACCGAGGTCTTGTTGAGCTGTCCGGCCAGTTCCAGGGCCGCGGTCCGTACGACGGCCGCGCCGACCGCCGAGGGGTCCGTGCCCGCGGTCGCCACCCAGGGGCTGTCCTTCGCGGTCATGTTCTGGATGTCGGCGTTGGAGACGTCCGCGCCGAAGACCTTCACCTTGCTCTGGAGCTTCTTGTTCTGGACGGCGAGGACGGTGCCCTTGGCGAGTTCGTCGTAGGGGGCGAAGACGCCCGCCACGTCCGAGTGCTGGGTGAGCGCGGCGCTGACCAGGGGCACGTTGTCGGTGGCCGTGGAGTCGGTGACCTTGCCGACCTTGAACGCCTGCTGCCAGCCGTTGGTGTCGGCCGTCTTCTTCCAGACGCTGTCGCGCTTGTCGAGGGCCGCGTACCCGGCGACGTTGACGTAACCGACCTTCGCGTCCTTGCCGAGTTCGTCGGCCATCACGTCGAGGACGGCCTGGGCCATGCTGGCGTCGTCCTGCTTGGTGCTGACGACCGACTTGTTCGTGGTCTCCACGTCGTAGACGACGACCTTGATGCCCTTCTTCACCGCCTTGTCGATCTCCGGCTGGATCGTGGCGGGGAAGCCGTGGTCGACGATGATCGTCTTCGCCCCGGAGTTGATGGCCGAGGAGAGGTCGGTGGCCTGCTTGGCGTTGTCCGCCTGGGCGTCGTACACCGTCAGGTCGATACCGAGGGCCTTGGCCTGGGCCTTGGCTCCGTTGCCCCACTGCTCGAAGTAGTCGCCCGCGCCGCTCTGCCGGACCAGCGCGACCTTGACCTTGCCCTCGCTGAAAGGCGCGGGCTTCTTCCCGGTGGCGGTGGCGGCGGGCGCGGCGCTGTCGGCGGTCTTCTGCGAGGCGTCCGACGACTGCGAGCAGCCGGCGAGGAGCAGCGCGGAGGCGGAGGCCATCGACAGCGCGGCGAAGGGCAGACCGGTACGGGCGTGCGTACGGGTACGGGAACGGGGGGTACGGGTACGGGTACGAGGCATGACGGCTCCAGGGGCGGTGCGCGGGAGGAATGAAGAGGGCGTGCGGAGTGCGGGGGGTGCCGGTCCGGAGCGCCGGGCGGGGGCCGAATCAGGCCATGGCCACGGGCAGGTCAGCGACAGCGGGCTGTGGTCGACCGGAGCAAGTCCACGTACAGCCGCCGCACGAGCAGCAGCGTCTTCATACGCAGATCATGAGAACGTTTCCAGCCAGTCGTCAAAGTATTGGGACCGCATTCTCAGTGGTTGAGACAACAACTTCGTCACACTCGGCCGACCGCCGGTCGGGAGTTACGATCTCGGGACCGGCACCCGACCCGGGACAGTGAGGTCTCCGATGGCGACACCAGGCGCGACAGCGACACACCGCTGTACCGGCGCGGCGTGCCGCGGCTGAATCACGGGTCCGGACCTCTGCTTCGAGATCCCCGTTCCGAGCCGCCGCCCGCCGCGCGGCAGCGGATCACCCACGCTTCGACCTCCGTCAGACCGGTCCGGCGCCTGTCCACCATCCGGACGGGCGTCCACCGTCCACCCCGCCCACCCTCCCCACTCCTGGAGTTGCTCTCATGACACTGCTGACCACGTGGCCCGAGTCCGGACCCGAGACGACGGTGCGCCGCACCTCCGACCCCGCCGAGATCGCCGCCGCGCTCGCGCCGCTCGGAGTGCGTTACGAGCAGTGGCCGGTCCGCGAGGACGTTCCCGCGGACGCCGACACCGAGACCGTCTTCGCCGCGTACGGCCGCGAGATCGACAAGCTGAACGCCGAGGAGGGCTTCACCACGGTCGACGTCCTCGGGCTGCACCCGAGCGACGACCCGGAGTTCCCGGCGAAGGCGAAGGCCGCGCGGGAGAAGTTCCTCCAGGAGCACACGCACGACGACGATGACGAGGTGCGGTTCTTCGTCTCGGGCTCCGGCATCTTCTATCTGCACGTGAACGGCGAGGTGCACGCCGTGTTCTGCGAGAAGGGCGACCTGCTGGGCGTGCCGCGCGGGACGACGCACTGGTTCGACATGGGGACCTCGCCGGCGTTCACCGCGATCCGGTTCTTCCACGAGGAGGACGGCTGGATCGGCAGCTTCACCGGTTCCACCATCGCCGGCCGCTTCCCCGACTACGACACCATCGCGGCGGGGTACGAGCAGGACCGGGCCGCGGCGTGAGCCTGCGGTTGACGTTCGACGTGGACGCCGTGGTGCTCGACATCGAGGGCACCACGAGCGCCACGGGCTTCGTCGTCGACGTGCTCTATCCGTACTCGCGCTCCCGTTTCGGGGCGCTGCTCGCGGAGCGTGCCGACGATCCGGAGGTGCGGCGGGCCGTCACCCAGGTGCGGGAACTGCTGGACGAGCCGGACGCCGACGCCGTACGGATCGAGAAGGCGCTCGACGAGTGGCTCGACGGGGACGTGAAGGCCACCCCGCTGAAGACCCTTCAGGGCCTCATCTGGTCCGAGGGATTCGCGCGGGGCGACCTGGTCTCGCACTTCTACGACGACGTGGTGCCGGTGCTGCGCCGGTGGCACGGCGACGGCGTACGGCTGCACGTGTACTCGTCCGGGTCCGTGGCCGCGCAGCGCGCGTGGTTCGCGAGCAGCCCCGACGGGGATCTGCTGCCGCTCGTCGACGGGCTGTACGACACCGAGAACGCGGGGCCCAAGCAGGAGCCCGAGTCGTACCGGCGTATCGCCGCGGCGGCGGGTACGGAGGCGGGGCGCCTCCTCTTCCTCTCCGACCGGCCGGGAGAGCTGGACGCGGCGCGGGCCGCGGGCTGGCATGCCGTCGGGATCAGACGGGCCGGGGAGCCGTACTACGAGCAGGGCGTCGGGGACCACGCGCAGGCGGGTTCGTTCGACGAGATCGACATCATCAGTACCGGCATCAGCATTTCAGGGAGCACCACGTGACCACCGACGTCAGCACGCTCGATCTGGAGGAGGCCGGGGCCGTCCTCGCCGCCGAGTCCGCGCGGTTCGCCTCCTTCGGCTGGATGCGCGGTACCTCCGGGAACCTCTCCGTGGTGCTCTCGCGCGATCCGCTGTGGCTCGCTGTCACCGCGAGCGGCCACGACAAGGGTGAGCTGACGCCGGCGGACGTCGTGCTGGTGGACGGAGAGGGCGCGGCGGTGAACGGGGGCAAGCCGTCCGCCGAGGCCGCGTTGCACGCGCGCGTGGCGGCGCTCACCGGTGCGGGTGCGGTGGTGCACGTGCACACGGTGGCGTCCGTGGCGCTGGGGCGGCGTTCGCCGGGCGGGATCGTGCTCAAGGATCTGGAGATGCTGAAGGGTGTGGGTGTGCCGGCCCATGACGTGGAGGTCACCCTTCCGGTCATCGTCAACAGCCAGGACATGACGGTGCTCGGGGACCGGCTGGAGGCTGCGCGGGATCCTCGCATGCCGGCGGTCGTCGTGGCGGGCCACGGTCTGTACGTGTGGGGGGCCACGCCTCGCCAGGCCCGCCACCACACGGAGGTCGTGGAGTGGCTCCTGGAACTGGAACTGACGGGTCACTAGGCGTTGCGCGGCGGGCGGGCGCGGGCCCTTCGCGCAGTTCCCCGCGCCCCTGGGGAGGGAACGGTTGGACGTCGGGTGCGGGTCCGTGGGGGTGAGCCGCGCAGTTCCCCGCGCCCCTGAACGGGGCCCGTTGTACGTCGGGCGCGTGGGCGCTGGGAGCGCCGTTCCCCGCGCCCCTGAGTAGGAACCGGCTGTTCGTCAGGTGCGGGTCCGTAGGGGTGAACCGCGCCGTTCCCCGCGCCCCTTTGGGGCGCGGGTTGGTCGTCGGGTGTGGGCCCTCGCGGCCTGGGCGGATAAAAAGCCAGGGGCGCAGCCCCGGCTTTCAGGGGCGCGGGGAACTGCGCGGCCCACACCCACCGCCCCGCAGGCGAAACTGACCCCGGCCCGGCAACACCCCCTCAGGGGCGCGGGGAACTGCGCGGCTCAGCCCCGCAGGCCCGCAGGCCCGCAGGCCCGCAGGCCCGCAGGCCCGCAGGCCCGCAGGCCCGCAGGCCCGCAGGCAGGAGTGTGGCCCGGGCCCCGCGCTACCGCAGGCGGTCGCCCGGGAGTTCGCCCGTGGAGACCTCCAGTACGCCCCTCTCCGTGACCAGGCCCGTCACCAAGCGGCCCGGGGTCACGTCGAACGCGGGGTTGTGGCCGCGGGACCCGGCCGGGGCCGTGCGGACGCCCGCCCACTCCAGCACCTCCGACTCGTCCCGCAGTTCGATGTGGATGTCGGCCCCCGTGGCCGTCGCCACATCGACCGTCGTCGTGGGCGCGGCCACCAGGAACGGCACCCCCGCGTCGGCGCACGCCAGTGCGACCCCCACCGTGCCGACCTTGTTCGCCGTGTCCCCGTTCGCCGCGATCCGGTCGGCCCCCACGATCGCCGCGTCCACCTCGCCGCGCAGGATCGTCCCGGCCGCCGCCCCGTCCGCCTGGACGAAGTGCGGGATCCCCTCCTGCACCAGCTCCCAGGCGGTGAGACGCGAGCCCTGCAGCAGAGGACGCGTCTCGTCGGCGTACACCACCTCAAGCCGTCCCCTGGCGTGCAGTTCGCGGATGACGCCGAGCGCCGTGCCCCACCCGGCGGTGGCGAGCGCCCCGGTGTTGCAGTGGGTCAGCACCCGCAGCGGCCGGTCCACGCCGACCCGCTTCAGCAGCCAGTCCGCGCCGAACGCGCCCATCGCCCGGTTGGCCGCCACGTCCTCGCGCTGGACCGCCACCGCCTCCCCGAGCACCGCGTCGAGGCCGTCGTCGAAGCGGCTCAGCACCCGGTCGACGCACACCATCAGGTTGACCGCGGTGGGCCGGGCCTCGCGGATCCGCGCGACGGCCGCGAGGACCTGCTCGCGCGACCAGCCCTCGCGCTCGCCCTGGAGCATCGCGAGCGCCACCCCGTACGCCCCGGCCGCTCCGATCGCGGGTGCCCCGCGGACGACGAGCCGCCGGATCGCGTCCACCAGGTCGTCCACGTCACGGATGTGACGGGTCTCGGTGCGCTGCGGGAGCACGGTCTGGTCGATGAGCGCGAGGCTGTTTCCGGTCCAGTCGACAGCGCGCAGTTCCTGGGGCATAGCGGGGCACTCCTGAAGTTCCGAAGATGCGCGACACCGTACATGACCTCGAAGAACCACAGTTCGAGACAACCGCGCGCATGTCCGGAAACCGGTGTTACAGTCCAGCACCCGCAGCCCTGAAGGCCGATGTGTTGGAGGACGTGTGCTGCTGACGACGCGCCGCTTCCTCGACCACGGCCGCTGTGCAAGCGACGGCTGTCGACGCTGACCGCCGAGGCACCGGCTCCCGTTCCGGTGTCCACCGTGCCACCCCTCGCACCGCCCCCGCTCCACCCCCTCTCAGCGTTTCCGCTTGAGCGCGCACCGCCGCACGCACCTTCACGGAAGGCCGGTCCCATGCCCCGTACCCCTAGATCCCGCTCTCTGCGCCTCGCCGCCGTCGCTTCCGGCAGTGTGCTGCTGGCCGTGGCCGCCACCGGCTGCAACGCCGCCGCGAAGGACGACGGTTCCTCGGCCGGCGCCAAGGGCGACAGCAAGTCCTTCACCTTGGTGACGCCGGACTCGGTCGGCCAGAACGAGTTCCTGAAGCTGGCGGTCGACGGGGTGAAGGCCGCGGCCGAGGCGCACGACGGGACGCAGAAGGTCTACCAGTCCTCCGACAGCGCCTCGCAGCAGCAGAACGTGCAGGCCGCGGTCGACGCCGCGCCCGACGTCGTCGTGCTGGTCGGTTTCGAGTTCGCCGACGCGGTCGCGCAGCAGGCCGAGGCGCACCCGAAGCAGCAGTTCCTGATGGTCGACGCGTGCACGGAGAAGACGTTCAAGAACGTGAGCTGCGCGGTCTTCCGTGAGCACGAGGGTGTCTATCTGGCGGGCGCGGAGGCCGGGCTGCTCAGCGAGAGCGGCAAGGTCGGCGCGGTCGTCGTGCTCGACACCGGCCAGTTCCGGCGCTACAGCGACCCGTTCGCGGCCGGCGCCGAGAAGGTCGCCCCGAAGGCGTCCGCGAGCACCCGTTTCGTCGGCGGGCAGTCACCGTTCGACGACTCGGCGCGCGCCAAGGAGCAGGCGAACTCGCTGCTCGCCAAGGGCACCGACCAGATCATGGCGGCGGCAGCGGCCGGCAACTACGGCGTCTTCGAGGCGGCCAAGGCGAAGAAGGCGTACGCGTACGGCGTGGACGTCAACCAGTGCACCGCCGCTCCCGGCACCGTCGTCGACAACGTGATCAAGAAGACCGATGTCGCCGTGCAGGAGGGCATCGAGCAGGTCCTCAAGGGCGACGCCGGCAAGACCGTCTCGTACGGCCTCAAGGAGGGCGGCATCAGCCTGACCGGCCTGGAGGACGGAGTCGACTCGTCGAAGTGCGTGATCGCCGACCACAAGGACGTGCTGAAGAAGGTCGAGGCGCTGCGCGACCAGATCGTGTCCGGAGAGCTGACGGTCGATGACCCGGCCGCCAAGTGACATACCGGCGGCGGGCGTCGGCGAAGTCGACGGACAAGAAGAAGCGCTGACGCCCGCCGCCCGGCCGCCCCACGCCGCCGGGCTGTCCCCCGCCGTCGAACTGCGCGGGATCACCAAGCGCTTCCCCGGCACCCTCGCCAACGACGCGGTCGATCTGACCGTCCGGCGCGGTGAGATCCACGCGCTGATGGGTGAGAACGGCGCGGGCAAGTCGACCCTGATGTCCGTCCTGTACGGGATGGAGCGGCCGGACGCGGGCTCGATACGCGTCGACGGCACCGAGGTGTCCTTCGGGAGCCCGAGCGCCGCGATGGCCGCCGGGCTCGGCATGGTCCACCAGAGTTTCAAGCTGTTCGACTCGCTGACGGTCGCCGAGAACGTCGTCTACCGGGCCGAGCCGCGCCGCTTCGGCCTGCTGGACCGGGCCGCGGCCCGGCGCCGGGTGCGTGAACTGGGCGCCGAGCACGGCCTCGTCGTCGATCCGGACGCCCGGGTCGGCGACCTGCCGGTGGGGCTGCGCCAGCGCGTGGAGATCCTGAAGCTGCTGCACCGCGGCGCCCGTACGCTCATCCTCGACGAGCCGACGGCGGTGCTGACGCCCGCCGAGGCCGACGCGCTGTTCGTGGTGCTCAGGTCGCTGACCGCACGCGGTCGCACGGTGATCCTTGTCACCCACAAGCTGCGTGAGGTGCTGGAGGGCAGCGACAACGTCACGGTGCTGCGGGACGGCAGGGTCGTCGCCCGGCTGCGCACCGCGGACACGAGCGGCGCCGGGATCGCGGCGGCGATGACCGGCCGCGAGGTCGAACTGGACCGCGTCCACCCGCCGGGCACACCCGGTGACGTGGTGCTGGACGTCGAGGGGCTGAGCACGGCGGGCGTGCACGACGTCGGGCTGTCCGTGCGGGCCGGGGAGATCGTCGGGATCGCGGGGGTCGCGGGCAACGGGCAGAGCGAGCTGGTCGAGACGCTCGCCGGTCTGCGGCCGGTCAGCGCCGGGCGGGTCGGGCTGCGGGGCGAGGACATCACGCACGCCTCGGCGACCGAGCGGCGCGCGAAGGGCCTCGCCTACGTTCCGGAGGACCGGCACGCGGTCGGCACCGCGCCTGCGGCCTCCGTCGCGGACAACCTCGCCATGGGCCACCACCGCACCTCGCTGTCCTCGCGGCACGGCCTGCTGCCGCCCTCGGCGGTACGCTCCCACGCGCGCGACCTCGTCGAGCGCTTCGGCATCAAGGCGTCCACCCCCGACGTACCGGCCTCCGCGCTGTCCGGCGGCAACCTGCAGAAGCTGCTGATCGGCCGCGAACTGGCCCACGGCGCCCCGCTGTTGCTGGTCGAGCAGCCCACGCGCGGGGTGGACATAGGCGCGATCCAGGCCATCCACGACGAGTTGGTCGCCTACCGCGACGCGGGCCACGCCGTCCTCCTCGTCTCCGCCGAACTGAGCGAGATCCGCGGCCTCGCCGACCGGATCCTGGTGATGTACGAGGGCCGGGTGACGGCTTCGTACGACAGGTCGGACGCGGACGAGGCGACGCTGGGCCTCGCCATGGCGGGCGGCGCGCCGGACACCTCTGCCGCAAATGACACCCCCGCGCCGGACGGAGACTGACATGGCCTCGGCCCTGGACCTGGCCCGTATCAAGGGGGCGGCCCGTAGCAGGGGAGCGGCCCGCATCAAGGGGGCACTGCGCTCCCCCGTCACCTTCTCGGTCGTCGCCGGGCTCGTCATCGGCGCCCTGTTCCTGGTCGGTACCGGCGCCGATCCGCTCGCCGCGTACGGGGCGGTCGTCTCCGGCTCGCTCGGGGCCGACGGGATCGGGTCGACGCTCACCACCGGCACGAGCGTGCTGGGCATGGCCCTCGCGCTGGCGATCCCGCTGCGCGCCGGGCTCATCAACCTCGGCGGGGACGGGCAGATGGTGCTCGGCGGTATCGCCGCCGCCGTCACCGGCCTGTACTCGCCGCTGCCCGCGCCGCTCACCGTCGTGCTGGCGCTGCTCGCCGGGGTGTCGGCGGGCGCCGCGTACGCCGCGCTGGCCGCGCTGTGCGAGAACCGGTTCGGGGTGCCGCTGCTGGTCAGCAGCCTGCTGCTCAGCTACCCGGCGACCTCGCTCGCCTCCTATCTCGTGCGCTATCCACTCAAGGAGCCCGGCTCCAGCCTGCCCCAGACGCGGCGGCTCCCGGAGGGCGTGGCGCTGCCCGCGTTCGGCACGTCGACCGTGACGGCCGGACTGGTGCTGGTCGTCCTCGCGGCTGCCGCGTACTGGTTCGCCGACCGGCGCACGGCCATCGGGTACGAGATCCGGATGACCGGCCTCAACGCGCGCTTCGCCGCGTACGCGGGCGTGGAACGCAAGGGGCTCACGCTCCGGCTGGTGGCGACCTCGGGCGCGCTGGCCGGACTGGTCGGCGCGATCGGGGTGCTGAGCTTCCCCTACCGCTTCCTCGACGGGTCGCTGACCGCCCCCGGCTACACCTGGACGGGCCTCACGGCGGCGCTGCTCGCCGCGGCGGCCCCGCTGGGCACGGTGGTGGCGGCGTTCTTCTTCGCCGTCCTCCAGGTCGGCGGACTGTCCATGGAGCGTACGACCGAGGTGCCGCGCGAGCTGACCCAGGTGCTCCAGGCCATCGTCATCGTGTTCCTCGCGGCGCGGCTGCGCTTCCCGCGGCTGCGGCGCCGCAAGCCGCAGCAGCCCCAGGAGCCCGCCGATCCGGCGCCCACCGCGCGGGAACCCGCCTCCCAGGGGGAGTTCGCCTGATGTTCTTCGACTCCGATCTCCTCATGTCGGCGCTGCGCGCGCTGACACCGATCCTGCTGGCCGCGCTCGGCGGCGCGCTGTGCGAGCGGGCGGGCGTCTTCAACATCGGCCTTGAGGGCATGATGCTGATGGGCTGCTTCACGGCCGTCACCACCAGCTGGTTCACCGGCAGCCCCTGGCTCGGTGTGCTGGCCGCCGCGCTGGCCGCCGCCGCGTACTCGCTGATCCTCGCCGTCGGCGCGGTCACCCTGCGCGGTGACGCGGTCGTGCTGGGCATCGCCATGAACCTGCTGGCCGTGGGCCTGACCGGTTTCCTGCTGCGTACGGTCTTCGGCGTGCAGGGCACCTTCGACGACCCGTCACTGGCCGGACTGCCGCTGGTCGGCGGTTTCTCGCCGCTCGCGTATCTGGCGTGGGCGGCGGTCGGGGTGGCGGCGCTGCTGCTGTCCCGCCATGTGTGGGGGCTGCGACTGCGCGGGGTCGGCGAGGCGCCGGACGCCGCCGCCACGCTCGGGGTGAGCCCGACGCGCTACAAGTACGCGGCCGTGCTGGTGTCCGGTGTGCTGTGCGGCCTTGCCGGGGCTCAACTCGCCCTGGGCAACGTCACGTTGTTCTCCGAGAACATGACGGCCGGCCGTGGCTGGATCGCGGTCGTGGCCGTCATGCTCGGCCGCGCCCTGCCGCTCGGTGTGCTGCTCGCGGCGCTGCTCTTCGGTCTGGCGGAGGCCGCGGGCTTCCGGCTGCAGGGCCTGGGTATGCCGCAACAGGCGACCGACGCCGCCCCGTACGTCGTCACGCTCGTCGCCCTCTTCCTCAGCACGGCGCAGCGCCGCCGCCGCGCCGCCGCCCGTACCCGAACGCGTACGACTGGAGTCACCTCATGACGCAGGACCAGGGCCCGCAGGATCTGGCCCCCATCACCCGCATACCCCGCACCGGGCTGCCCGCGCGCGCCGTCGTCGTCGGCGATCCCGCGCGCGCGGCGATCGTCGCCGCGCTGCTCGACGGGGCCGAGGAGGTCTCGTACCACCGCGAATACCGTGCGTTCACGGGCACGTGGAAGGGTGTACCGGTCGTCGTCGCCTCCCACGGGGTCGGCGCGCCGGGTGCGATCCTGCTCTTCCAGGAGCTGGCGGACGCGGGCGTGAGCACCTTCGTGCGGTTCGGCACGGCGGGTGCGATGCGGCCCGGGATCCAGGACGGCGACCTGGTCATCGCGGAGGCGGCGGTACGCGACGACGGTGTGACCCAGCAGTTGCTGCCGCCCGAGTATCCGGCGGTGGCCACCCCGGAGGCGGTGCTCGCGCTCCAGCTGGCGGCCCGTGAGCAGGGCGCTCCGCACCACCGCGGCCTCGTGTGGACGCGGGCCGCGTTCCAGCCGGGACTGATACCCCTGTTCTCGTACGAGGGGGCCGGGCTCGCGGCGATCGAGATGGAGCTGTCCGCGCTGTACGTGACGGCCTCGCTGCGCGGGCTGACCGCGGGCGGGGTGCTCGTGATCGACGGCGCGAACGCGGACGAGCTGGTCGACGAGGCCGGTACCGGCGGCTACAACCCGCACCGTGAGATCGTCGCGACGGGCGTGGAGCGCGGCTCGGTGGTCGCCCTTGAGGCCCTGCGTCTGCTGGCCGAGGCGGAGGAGCGCGCGCTGTGACCGTCACCGTCCCCTCCCAACGCCCGGCGAGCGCCGACCTGTTGATCCACGGCGGTGACGTCCTCACGGTCGACGAGGCCGGCACGATCGTGCCCGACGGAGCCGTCGCCGTGCGCGACGGCGAGATCGTCGAGGTGGGCCCGGCCGAGGAACTGCGCACGCGGTACGCCGGCGCCGAGACCCTCGACGCGACCGGCTGTCTCGTGCTCCCCGGCCTGGTCAACGCGCACACCCATCTGGCGATGACGCTGCTGCGCGGCCGGGCCGACGACGTGACGCTGCAGGGGTTCCTGGAGCGGGTGATCCGCTGGGAGAGCGAGCTGCTGTCCGCGGAGAACGTCGCCACGGCGATCCGGGTCGCGATCGCGGAGAGCGTACGGGCCGGGGTGACCTCGGCGCTCGACATGTACTGGTTCCACGAGGCCGCCGAGCGGGTCGCGCGCGAGGCGGGCTGGCGGCTGCACACCGGGCCGACCTTCATGGACGTACCGGACCCGGCCGACGGGATCGCGTACGAGGACCGGCTGGCGTGGGCCCGGCGCGACCTGGCGAGCCGTACGCCGCGGCCCGGTACGCGCCCCGTGCTGTTCGCGCACTCCGCCTACACCCTCTCCCCCGAGCAGCTGACCGAGATCGCCGCGCTGGCACGGGAGTTCGGCGCGCTGCTGCACATCCACGCCGCCGAGAACGCCACCGAGGTCGCCACCGTCGAGGTGCGGTACGGGAAGCGGCCCATCGAACTGCTCGACTCGCTCGGACTGCTCGGCCCCGATCTGCTGCTGGCCCACACCGTGGACCTCACCGGGGCCGAGATCGCGGCCCTGGCCCGTACCGGCACGTCGGTCGCCCACTGTCCGGTCTCCAATCTCAAGCTGGGCTGCGGTATCGCCCCCGTGCCGCGGATGCTGAGCGCGGGCGTGACGGTCGGCCTCGGCACGGACGGCGCGGTCAGCTCCAACAGCCTGGACGTACTGCGGTCGCTGGGCCTCGCCGCCCTGGTGCACAAGGCCGACGGGGACCCCACGGCCGTCGGCGCCGAACAGGCCGTCCGGATGGCCACGATCGAGGGCGCCCGCGCGCTGGGACTCGACGACCATCTGGGTTCGCTGGAGGCCGGCAAGCGCGCCGACCTGATCGTCCTGGACCTGGGCGGCCCGCATCTGGCGCCCCGCCACGACCCCTGGTCGACGCTCGCGTACGCGGCCCGCGCCGAGGACGTACGGGACACGCTCGTCGACGGCCGGGTCCTGATGCGCGGCCGTACGCTCACCACGCTCGACGAGGGCGCGGCGCTCACGGACCTGGCCGCTCTCGTGTCACGGGCCGACCTCGTGTGAGCCGCATAATGAGACATCGGATGTAAGACGGATGCAAGACAGAGGCAAGTCATCGGGTGTCCGCGTGACAGCCTGACTGACGGGGAGGCCTGCCATGGCAGTCACCGACGAGGCGATCGAGAAGATCAAGGGAATGATCGTCTCCGGCGCACTGCGTCCCGGCGACCGGCTCCCCAAGGAGAGCGAGCTCGCCGCCGAACTGGGCCTGTCCAGGAACTCCCTGCGCGAGGCGGTGCGCGCGCTCTCCCTGATCCGCATCCTGGACGTACGGCAGGGCGACGGCACGTACGTCACGAGCCTGGACCCGCAACTCCTCCTGGAGGCGCTGAGTTTCGTCGTGGACTTCCACCGCGACGACACGGTCCTGGAGTTCCTCGCGGTACGCCGCATCCTGGAGCCGGCCGCCACGGCGATGGCGGCGCAGCGGATCAGCGAACAGCAGCTGGACGCGCTGACCGCACAGCTGGACGCCCTGGGCGCCGGGCCCTCGGTGGAGGAACTGGTCGCCTGCGACCTGGAGTTCCACCGGGGCATCGTGCGGAGTTCGGGCAACTCGGTGCTCTGTTCCCTCCTCGACGGCCTCTCGGGACCCACCACCCGGGCCCGGATCTGGCGGGGCCTGACCCAGGAGGACGCGGTCAGCCGCACCCTGCACGAACACCGCGCGATCCTCGGCGCCCTGCGCGACCGGGACGCGGAGGCGGCCCGCTCCTGGGCGACCGTGCACATCGCGAGCGTGGAGCAGTGGCTGCGCTCGACGCTGTGAGAGAACCCGACAGATCGGATGATCGCGGGGTGTTCGGAGGCGTTGAACGGGGCAGTGATCCCGGCACTCCCCCATGCGAGGGGGCTGCGGACGCCCTGTGCGCAAGCCGTAAGGTTGGGGCGTACGTGAGGGTACGTCGGAAGGAGGCGCTGAGTGATCGAGCTCGACGGGGTTCCCGAGCTGGTCGACCCGGTCATGGTGGCCGCGTTCGAGGGCTGGAACGACGCCGGCGACGCCGCCTCCACCGCGGTCGCGCATCTGGACAGCGAGTGGAAGGGCGAGGTGTTCGCGGCGCTCGACGCCGAGGACTACTACGACTTCCAGGTGAACCGGCCGACGGTGTGGCTGGACGGCGGTGTGCGCAAGATCACGTGGCCGACGACAAGGTTGTCAGTGGTGCGGGTCGGCGGCGACAAACCGCGTGACCTGGTGCTGGTGCGGGGCATCGAGCCCTCGATGCGCTGGCGCTCCTTCTGCAACGAGCTGCTCGGCTTCGCCCACGAGCTGGGCGTGGAGCTGGTGGTGATCCTGGGCGCGCTGCTCGGCGACACCCCGCACACCCGTCCGGTACCGGTCAGCGGAGTCACCTCCGACCCGGACCTGGCGCGCACGATGGACCTGGAGGAGACCAAGTACGAGGGCCCCACGGGCATCGTCGGCATCCTCCAGGAGGCGTGCACGCACGCGGGCGTACCGGCGGTGTCGCTGTGGGCGGCCGTGCCGCACTACGTGTCGCAGCCCCCGAACCCGAAGGCGACGCTGGCCCTCCTGAACCGTCTGGAGGACCTGATCGACCTGCGGATCCCGCTGGGCGAGCTGCCCGAGGACGCCCGGGCCTGGCAGGTGGGCGTGGACCAGCTGGCCGCGGAGGACAGCGAGGTCGCCGAGTACGTACAGACGCTGGAGGAGGCCCGGGACACCGCCGAGCTGCCGGAGGCGTCGGGCGAGGCGATCGCGCGGGAGTTCGAGCGCTATCTGCGCAGACGGGACGGGAGCGGGCCGGCGGCGGCACCGGGTGGCCATGCCACGGAGAGCGGCGACCCCGCCACGTATCTCCGTGACGGTCCGGGCGGCCGTCCGAAGCCGTTGCGTCCGCAGCGGCCGGAGACGACCGACGGCACCGCCGGGGACGCCACGGACGCGAAGGGTGACGCCGGGGCCGACGCCGGCTCCGGCTCCGGCTCCGCCGAGGATGCGCCGGGCAAGGCGGACTCCAAGGAGCCGCCGGAGTCGTCGGAGTCCTCGGAGGACTGACCGAACCGACGAGAGGGCGGTGCGCCGCGGGCGCACCGCCCTCTCGCACGTCGCACACGCCGCACGTCACGCGGGCCGCACACCGTACGGGGCGCGTCAGACCTGGGGAACCGCCACCGCGTCGTACTCCGTGTCCGGTGTCGGTTCGACGTCGAAGCGCGCGTTCGGGAGGTACAGGCGGTCGCCCCACGCGGCGGCCGTCGTCGGGATACGGAAGCGCGGGTCGGTGATCCGGGTGATCGCCCGCCCCCTCGTCCCGGCGGCGTTCAGCCGGAACACGTCGATGGCGTTCTGCTGCTGCTGAACGACGTAGAGAGTCCTGCCGAGGAGCAACAGGCCGTCCCCGTTGGGCAGCAGGGCTCCGCCGAGGTCGACGGCGCTCGCGGCCCCGGTGGCCGGTTCCACCCGCATCAGCGTGCCGCCGCCGACGAAGACGTTCACCACGAGGAGCGCGCTGCCGTCCGGGGTGCGCTCGATGCCGTTGGCGGTGAAGTCCGGGCCCTGCTGCCAGTCGCCGCCCAGCGGGACGGTGGTGACGGCGCCGGGCCGCCCGTGCCGGTCGAGCGCCAGCCGGTAGAGCCGGGGCGCGAACGAGTCGGTGAACCAGGCCGCGCGCGGAGTGAGGATCACGTCGTTCACGAACGACCCGCCGACCGCGTACGTCTTCTCGACCCTCCCCGTGCGGACGTCGACGGTCCGCAGATCACCGCCGACCCCGCCGCTGACGAACAGCCGGCCGTGTCCGTCGATCTTCAGGCCCACACTGGGGTGTCCGGCGCCGGGGCCCTGGCTGATGACGGAGCCCCGCCCGGTGGCGAGGCTCGCGCGGTAGACGGAACCGTCGGCCAGCGATCCGAAGTACGCGTACGGGGCCGAGCCGATGGCTATGCCCTCCGGCTGGAAGCCGGCCGGCAGCGGGAAACGATCGGGCCAGGCCTTCTCCCGCGTTCCGGCCGCGTGCGCCGTGCCGCCCAGGAGTGTCGCACCGCCGACGGCGGCGGCCGTGGTGAGGAGTCTTCGACGTGCGAAGGAACGGTCTGCGAGTGCCACGGTGCGTCCTTCCACAAGGGGGCCGACGCCCTGTCGGCCCAACGGTCAACAGACGCTGTCACCCCATCACATGACATCCGTCTCCGCAGCCTTTGGCCGGATTGTGACGTGACATCGGTTTCCGGACGAATTGCACACGTTACCCAATTCAACTTGTTGTCAAACGCAGTTGGCGAACTCGGGGGTGGACGAGTCGGCCCGGGAGGAGCAGGGTGTGCCCGGAGGACACAACCGGAGGAAACAGCACCGAAACGATTCGCCGACGAACGACACGACGAACGACACGACGAGCAACTCGACGAAAGCCAAGTGCGCAGCGAAACCCATGACTTGAGCACCTGCACGGACCGAAGGGAGCGGCACGCGATGACCGACCAGGTACAGCCGGAGCGGGGCCCGGGAGCGTCCGGACCGGGGCCCGACGGAGCGGGATTCAACTACCGGGGAGCCGAGCAGGAACTGATCGTCGTCGCTCGGCCAGAGCCCCAACTGCGCGCCGGGGCCCAGGGGGTCCGTTCGGCGGCCGGCGCCGATGTGTCGGCACTCAGCATGTTCCTCAGTGACGAACAGCTCGATCTGGAATCGCTGTTCGGCAGCGAGGAACGGCTCCGGTCGGCGGCCCAGCCGCCGGCCACCGGCGCCGAGACACTGCCCGACCTGGGCCTGTTCTACCGGGTCAGGGGCGGCGAGGAACGGGCCGAGGAACTGCGTTCACGGATCGCCGCGCTGCCGGAGATCGCCACGGCGTACGTGAAGCCGGCGGCCGTACCGGCGTCCGTGGGGTCCGTCGGCCAGAGCGCCGACGAGACCAGGCGCCACAAGGAGGGCGCCCCCGTCACCCCCGACTTCACCAGCCGCCAGGGCTATCTGCGCCCCGCCCCCGAGGGTGTGGACGCGTACTGGGCCTGGCAGCGGCCCGGCGGTTCCGGCCAGGGCGTCACCGTGATCGACGTGGAGGGGGCCTGGCAGCTGGGCCACGAGGACCTGGCCGCGAAGCTGGCGGGGGTTGTCGTGGGCACCCCGATCCAGGATCTGGCCTGGCGCAACCACGGCACCGCCGTGATCGGTGTGATCGGCGGCGACCGCAACCAGTACGGGATCACCGGGATCGCGCCGGACAGCGTGACCGCTGCCGCGTCCTTCCACGGCATCGGCACGGCGGCGGCGATCCACGCGGCGGCCGACCGGCTCGGCCCCGGCGACATCATCCTGATCGAACTGCACCGCCCGGGAACGCGGTTCGACTACCAGCAGCGCGACGACCAGCGCGGCTACATCCCCATCGAGTGGTGGCCCGACGACTTCGTGGCCATCCGGTACGCGACCGCCCGGGGCATCATCGTGGTGGAGGCCGCGGGCAACGGCGGCGAGTCGCTGGACGACGCCGTGTACGAGCGCCGCCCCGACGAGTTCCCCGAGTGGTGGCGCAACCCCTTCAACCCGTCCCACCAGTCCTCCGGCGCGATCCTGGTCGGCGCGGGCGCCCCGCCGCCCGGCACCCACGGCCGCGACCACGGCCCGGACCGCTCGCGGCTGGCGTTCTCCAACTACGGGGCACGCGTGGACGCGCAGGGCTGGGGCCGCGAGGTCACCACGACCGGCGGCTTCTGGGACCGGCCCGGTGATCTGCAGGGCGGTGCCGAGGAGATCGCCTGGTTCACGGACACGTTCTCCGGGACGTCCTCCGCCTCCCCGGTGGTGGTCGGCGCCCTGGCCGCGCTGCAGGGCATGCTCAAGGCGGCCGGCCAGGAGTCGATGACCCCGGAGAAGGCACGCAAGGTGCTGCGGGCCACCGGGTCCCCGCAGCAGGACGCGCCGGGCCGGCCCGCGTCGCAGCGGATCGGCAACCGGCCGGACATCAAGGCGGCGGTCGCCCATCTGCTGCCGGGGGCGGTCGGCTCGGGCCAGGCCGAACGGTTCTGGGACGAGCTGGTGCCCTATCCGCGTGAACTCCCGCCCAGGCTCCGGCTGTACGTGGCCGGCGGCTGGCGGAGTCTGAACAACCCGTCCGCCGAGATCCGCCAGTCGGTGCAGGCCGCCTTCGCCGGTGGCCGGCCCGACGTACGGGTCTGGTTCTCGGACGACGAGATCGTCGGCCTGGTCGTCACGGGCTGACCCGACCGGTCACCGGTCCACCTCAGGTGAGCGGTCCACGACCATCCATCGCCCAACGATCAACCATCACCCAACCATTGAGGGAAGGTGGCACCCGCATGAGCACCACCCCGCAGATGAGCCAGCAAGGGCAGCAGGGCCAACAGGGCTTCGGCCAGCAGGGGTTCGGCCAGCAGGGGTTCGGCCAGCAGGGGTTCGGCCAGCAGGGTCAGCAGCAGGGCCCGAGCACGGCTCCCCCGCAGCAGGGTCAGCAGCAGGGCTACGGCCAGCAGCAGGGAATCGGCCAGCAGCAGGGCTCCGGGCAGCAGCAGCCGTTCGGGCAGCAGCAACAGCAGCCCTTCGGCCAGCAGGGCATGGGTCAGCAGCAGGGGATCGGGCAGCAGGTACCCCAGCATCTGCAGCAGCAGCTCCAGCAACTGGGCCAGCAGCAGCCGTTCCAGCAGCTGCTCCAGCAACTCGGCGGGCAGCAGCAGCAACAGCAGGGCCAGCCGCTGGTCATGCGCAGCGCCGTCGAGGCCGCCGCGCTGACGAGCGGTGTCGCCGAGCACTTCTGGGACGTCGTCACCCCGCTGCCGGGCCAGCCGTCGATCCTCTACCTGTACATCAACCAGGCCTGGCGTCCGCTGGTCAACCCGAACCAGGTGACGCACGACGAGGTCCAGGAGGCCTTCGCCTTCGGTCAGCAGGTCATCGGGATCTACGACTCCTCGACGAACACCATCCAGGCCGTGATCGTGAACAAGTAGCGGCCTCGAACAGACCGCCGCACGCGTGACGCGCGGTGGATCGCACAGAGGGCGCCGGACGGGCAACGGCCCGTCCGGCGCCCGACGTTGTGCGGTCCGCCCCGGACAGTCCCTGGACTGTCCCTGAGCCGTCCCTAGGGCCTGTCTGACAGTTCCCGTCTGCCGGGCGACGACGGGAATTGTCAGACAGGCCCTAGAGGGCCACGCCCATCAGGGCGTCCACGGCACGGGAGACGACACCGGGGGCGCCCTCGTCCGTACCGCCCCGCTCCTCCTGGAGCGCGGCCCAGCGGTCGACGGCCAGCAGGGCGGCCGGCGCGTCCAGGTCGTTCGCCAGGGCCTCGCGGATCTCGTCGACGAGCGCCTCCGCCGGCGGTCCGTCGGGCCGTGAGACGGCGGCCCGCCAGCGCTCCAGGCGCGCGAGGGCGTCCTGCAGCACCTGGTCGGTCCACTCCCAGTCGGCCCGGTAGTGGTGCGAGAGCAGGGCGAGCCGGATGGCCGCCGGGTCGACTCCGTCGCGGCGGAGCGCCGACACGAAGACGAGGTTGCCCCGGGACTTGGACATCTTGTGCCCGTCGAGCGCGACCATGCCGGCGTGCACGTACGCCTTGGCCATGGGGAACTCGCCGGTCAGCGCCTGGGCGTGGGAGGCGCCCATCTCGTGGTGCGGGAAGGCGAGGTCCGAGCCGCCGCCCTGGACGTCGAAGCCCATGCCCAGGTGGTCGAGCGCGATCGCGACGCACTCGATGTGCCAGCCCGGCCGTCCCTGGCCGAGCGAGGCGCCGTCCCAGCTGGGCTCGCCCTCGCGGGCCGCCATCCACAGCATCGGGTCGAGGGGGTTCTTCTTGCCGGGCCGGTCCGGGTCGCCGCCGCGCTCGGCGGACAGCAGCCGCATGGCCGCCGCGTCGAGGTTGGCCACCCCGCCGAAGTGCGGATCCGCCTCCACGGAGAAGTAGACGTCACCTTCCAGTTCGTAGGCGGCACCGGAGTCCCGCAGCCGTTCGACCAGCGGGACGATCCCGGGTATGGCCTCGACCGCGCCGATGTAGTGCCTCGGCGGCAGCATCCGCAGGGCGGTCATGTCCTCGCGGAAGAGGGCGGTCTCCTGCTCGGCGAGGGAGACCCAGTCGACGTTGTCCCGCGCGGCGCGCTCCAGCAGGGGGTCGTCGACGTCCGTCACGTTCTGGACGTAGTGCACCTGCCGCTTGGTGTCGAGCCACACGCGCTGTACGAGGTCGAACGCGTTGTAGGTCGCCGCGTGACCGATGTGGGTCGCGTCGTACGGAGTGATGCCGCAGACGTAGATGCGGGCGACGGGACCGGGGTCGAGGGTCACAGGACCACCGGTCGCGGTGTCGTGGATCTTGAGGTCGCGGCCCGTGCCGGGCAGGGCGGGGACCTCGGAAGCGGGCCAGGCATGCATACCTTGAGCCTAACCGGACGGATGTTCCGTATACGAACCGGACCAGGGCAGATGGCCTGAGAGGCGTTCTTGCGCGCGGCCCCGGAGTGTGCGTCCGGGCTACACGGGTGGCCACGGGATCGCTGGCCACTCCCCCGAGGGCTCCGGATGCCGTCCGGAGGCGAGCAGACCGGCCACACGGGCGCGTGTGGCGTCCAGTTCCGCCTCGGTGATCAGTTCCGCCAGCCGTACGCCCAGCGGCCCTCCCAGGGCCTCCCTGAGCCGTTCCAGGGCCTCGACGGCCTCGGCGGTGAGCTTCTCGCCCGCCCAGCCCCACAGGAGCGTCCGCAGTTTGTTCTCGGCGTTGAAGGTGACGCCGTGATCGATTCCGTACAGCCGTCCCCCGGAGGCGGGCAGCAGGTGCCCGCCCTTGCGGTCCGCGTTGTTGATCACCGCGTCGAGGACGGCGAGCCTGCGCAGCCGTTCGTCGTCGGCGTGCACGAGCAGGGCGGTGCGCCCCTCGCCGACCTCGGCGAGACCGACGGCCTTCCAGCCCTCGCCCGGCTCCTCGGCGTCGACGAGCGCGAGCAGCCCGGCACCTCCGCCGATGCCCTCGTCACCGCCGCCGCCTTCGCCGCCGTCCGGGTGGTCACCCGGGTCGTCGCCCGGCGGGTCGATCCACAGCTGGCACATGCCCTGCCCGTACGGGCCGTCGCGCAGCACGGTGGTCGGGACGAGCCCCCAGCCGGTGGCCTCGGACACCTCGTAGGCCGCGACCTCCCGCTGGGCGAGGGTGCCGTCGGGGAAGTCCCACAGGGGCCGCTCGCCGGCGACCGGCTTGTAGACGCAGGACGCCTCGCGCCCCTCGTACGACACGTCGCACAGCAGTACCGCGTTCGAGGCCTCACGGATGCGGCCGCGGACGGTCAGCTCGCCCTCGGTGAGCAGTTCGGCCGTGGTCACGCCTCGCGGCGGTATCCGTTCTGGCGCGGACATACGTGTCCTTCCGGGTCGAGCGGGAGACTGCACAGCGGGCACGGCGGCCGGCCGGCGTTGACGACTTCGAGGGCGCGCTTGGCGAAGGCCCGGGCCTGTGCGCCGGTGAGCCGGACGCGCAGCATCGGTGGCCCGTTCTCCTCGTCCTGGAGGAGCTCCTCCTCGGCGGCGGCGAGGTCCTCCTCGGAGTCGGCGTCCAGCTCCACGAGCGCCTGCGCCTCGACGATCATGCGCTGCTCGTCGCCGTCCCAGGCGAGGGCCATGGTGCCGACCCGGAACTCCTCCTCGACGGGCGTTTCGAGCGGGGCGGTGTCGGAGACCTCCGTCGGGGGCAGCACGGGGACGGGGGCGATGCCCCCGGTGCGTCGTACGACCTCGTCGAGAAGCTCGTCCATTCGTTCGGCGAGGGCCGCGACCTGCGTCTTCTCCAGGGCGACACTGGTCACCCGGGGGCCGGAGGAGGCCTGGAGGAAGAAGGTACGGCGCCCTGGCAGCCCGACCGTACCGGCTACGAAACGGTCCGGCGGGTCGTAGAGGAACACCTGACGGGACACGTCCTGTCTCCATTGGATCGATCGACTGCTTATGCCGTCACTTGCGTCTGCTGCTGACAACTGCTGCCCTGCTTCGACCGCATCACCCTACTGCGGCCGACGATCACGGTGCGCCCGCACCGCCCCCGACCGCGGCATCGCCGCCGGACGGCTCCTCGTGCGGCGCGAGGGAGGCGAGATCACCGGTGTCCCCGAGGCGTACGAGAAATGGCCGCAGTCGTGTGTAACGGATCGCGGTGATGGAACACGGTTCTACGGAGATCCGCTGGAAGAGGTCCAGATGAAGACCGAGTGCGTCGGCGACGAGCGACTTGATGATGTCGCCGTGCGAGCACATGAGATAGACGGCGTCGCTGCCGTGATCGCGCTCCACGCGCGCGTTCCACTCCCGTACCGCCTCGGCGGCGCGGGTCTGCATGGCGCGCATGGACTCACCGCCCGGGAAGGCCGCGGCGGAGGGGTGCGACTGCACGACCTCCATCAGCGGCTCGCCGGACAGTTCGGCGAGCTTGCGGCCGGACCAGTCCCCGTAGTGGCACTCCCCGATGCGTTCGTCGGAGTGGGCCGTCAGGGCGGGACGGGCGTCCAGCAGCGGCTGGATCGTTTCCTGGCAGCGCTGGAGGGGGCTGCTGACTATCTCGGCGATCGGCAGCTGCGCGAGGCGCCCGGGCAGCGCCGCCGCCTGCGCGCTGCCGCGCTCGTCGAGGGCGACGCCGGGTGTCCATCCGGCGAGGAGTCCCGCGGTGTTGGCGGTGGAGCGTCCGTGCCGGACGAGGATCAAGGTGGGCATGCGGCCCAGCGTAGGCGCCCTACCGAGTGCGCCGGAGAATCAGTGACAGGAGAATTCGCTCTGTGATCGTGGACTGTGCCATCTACCGGGACGGGCACCGGACCGAGGGCCCGGAGGACATGTCCGACGCGCTGGCCGCGGCACGCGCCTACGGGAACGCCTTCGTGTGGATAGGGCTGCACGAGCCGACGGAGCGGGAGTTCGATCTCGTCACGGACGAGTTCGGGCTGCACGAACTGGCCGTCGAGGACGCCCTGAAGGCGCATCAGCGCCCCAAGCTGGAGGTGTACGACGACTCGCTGTTCGCGGTCCTCAAGCCGGTGACGTACGAGCCGGACAGCGACACCGTCTCGTCCGGGGAGCTCATGATCTTCCTGGGCGACTGTTTCGTGGTGACCGTGCGGCACGGCGAGGGCTCGCCCCTGAAGTCCGTGCGCGCCCGGCTGGAGAAGGACCCGGACATGATGCGGCTGGGTCCGACGGCGGTGCTCTACGCGATCGCCGACGCCACCGTCGACCACTACCTGGAGGTGGCGACCGAACTGCAGACCGACCTGGAGGAGCTGGAGGCGGAGGTGTTCTCGCCGGACGACGGCGGCTCCCGGCACACCGCGTCCCGGATCTACACCTTCAAGCGGCAGATCCAGGAGTTCCGCAGGGCCACCGGGCCGCTGTCCGTGCCGTTGAACCGGCTCGCGGGCGCGGGTGTGGTCGGTCCCGCGGTGCCGTTCGTCGACGACAAGGCGCACCCGTTCTTCCGGGACGTCAACGACCACCTGACCCGCGTCAACGAGTCGGTGGAGTCCCTGGACCGGCTGGTCTCGGACGTCCTGTCGGCGCACCTGGCGCAGATGAGCGTGCGGCAGAACGACGACATGCGGAAGATCTCCTCGTGGGCGGCCATGGCCGCGGTCCCCACGATGATCGCGGGGATCTACGGCATGAACTTCGAGCACATGCCGGAGCTGCGCTGGACCTGGGGCTATCCGGCGGTCGTCGTGATCATGGTGTTCCTTGAGGTGCTGCTGTTCCGGCTCTTCAAGCGGCGGGGGTGGCTGTAGCCGGTCGTGGCCCGGGGGTGCGTCCGGGCCACGACGGGCCCACGCGCGCGTGACGCGTACGAGGCGCCACGCGCGCGTGGAGGTCGCGCCACGCGTGTGACGGCCGGTCGCGAGCGGGGGCGGTGTGCGCCGGGCGGTCAGGCGTAGCCGGGTGCCGCCGTCGCCGGTCCGCCCAGGGCGTCGCGCCGCTCCGGCATCTTCAGGGAGACCATCCGCCGCCAGCCGACCGTCCGCTCCCAGGCGTACATGGCGCGGATGCCCGTGGCGAGCAGCTCCGCCTTGGGCCGGGACCAGCCGAGGATGGGTGTCATGTGGGCCATCACGGCGAGGCTGACGTCGCGGTAGACGCCGACCTCGGCCAGTGCGCACTCGCGCAGTGTCCGCTGAATGGTCCGGCCGTGGCCCGCCCGGGCGAAGCGCAGCAGTTCCTCGTGGCAGTAGGCGAGGTGGTTGTCCTCGTCGTCGGAGATCATCCGGACGGCCTTGCCGATCTCCGGGTGGTCCCCGAAGTCCTTGCGGAGCATCACCATCTGGTCCGCGGCACGCTGCTCCGTGACCCTGCTGTGGGACAGGTAGGTGACGATGTCCTGCACGGTGAGCGGTTCGTCACGCTTGAGCTTGTCGTGCGTGAGGCCGATGCCGTTCTTCTCCAGGAGCATCGTGTAATCCGTGTCGGGCGGGACCTCGACGGGTGTGAGGCCCCGCTTCTTCATGAGGGCGTTGAAGATCCGGCCGTGCTTGTCCTCGTCCGCGCCGTGCCGGGTGATCTTGGGCGCGAGCGCTCGCTCGGCCTCCGGTACGAGGGCCGCGATACGCGCGTTCTCCCAGCCTCCCTGGGTCTCGCCGCTGGCGGCGATGGAGCAGAAGAGCCGGAAGGACTCGTCGTTGTCGATGATCTCCTGGAAAAGACTCTTGGCCGAAAGCATGACTGCCACCTCCACGCGGGAGCCTCGTCTCCGTGCGGGACTCCGCAAAGAACGAGTCAAATGGGCAGTCAGGGGTGCGGCAACACCTGTGTCGGACAAATCCGCCGAACGGTGGACGCGAAGGGTCTGCCCGGCGCGTAACCGAGCGGGCCGTCGCGCGTTGTTCTCCCTGACGGCCGTGGCGGGGAAGACCCCCGAGCCCCCACCACGGCCGCAGAACTTTCCGCACCGCCCGGCCCGCACCGGCAGGACCCGCGCCGCTCGGCGCGGTTACGCCACTCCGGCTCGCTCCGCGGCCTCCGTGCCGGCCCGGAGCGCGGCGATCCGCTCGTCCAGGGTGAAGCCCGCCGGGGCCAGCGTGAGTGTGGTGACGCCGGCGGCCGCGTAGGCCTTCATCCGGTCGGCGATGCGGTCCACGGAACCGAGCAGCGTGGTCTGGTCGATGAGCTGGTGCGGAATGGCGGCCGCCGCGCCCTCCTTGTCGCCGGCCAGGTACTTGTCCTGGATCTCGGCGGCCTCCTGCTCGTAACCCATGCGCTGGGCGAGCTGGTTGTAGAAGTTCTGCTTGCGACTGCCCATGCCGCCCACGTAGAGCGCGGTGTACGGGCGGAACATGTCGGCCAGCGCCGTCACGTCCTTGTCCTCGCCGAGCGCGAGCGGCACCGTCGGACAGACGTCGAAGCCGTCCATGGTCAGACCGGCCCTCTCGCGGCCCGCCCGCAGATGCCTGATCGCGGTGTCCTCCAGGTGGTCCGCGGAGGGGAAGATCAGCAGGGCGCCGTCGGCGATCTCGCCGGTCTGCTCCAGGTTCTTCGGACCGATCGCGGCGATGTAGAGCGGGATGTGCTCGCGCTCCGGGTGCACGGTCAGCTTGAGCGGCTTGCCCGGGCCGCCCGGCAGCGGCAGCGTCCAGTGCGCGCCCTCGTACGACAGGCGCTCGCGGGTCATCGCCTTGCGGACGATCTCGACGTACTCGCGGGTGCGGGCCAGCGGCTTGTCGAACTTGACGCCGTACCAGCCCTCGGAGACCTGCGGTCCCGAGACGCCGAGGCCGAGGCGGAAACGGCCGCCGGAGAGCGAGTCCAGGGTGGCCGCGGTCATCGCGGTCATCGTGGGCTGGCGGGCCGGGATCTGGAAGATGGCCGACCCGACGTCCATGCGCTCGGTCTGGGCGGCGACCCAGCTCAGCACGGTGGCCGCGTCCGATCCGTAGGCCTCGGCGGCCCAGCAGACCGCGTAGCCGAGGCGGTCGGCCTCCTTGGCCACGGCGAGGTTGTCCGCGTCCATTCCGGCGCCCCAGTAGCCGAGGTTGATCCCGAGCTGCATGGCCGATTCCCCTTACTGATCAGTAACGTCCCTTGTCCGGCACCCTAGCGCGCCGCCGGGCCGAGCGGCAGGGACAGCGTTGCGGATCATGTGACGAAGGTTGTCCACAGGCTTCCCACGTGTCGACTCGTGGCCAGTAATCTCAGCCCCCATGGAGCAGAGGCATCTCGGCCGTACCGGCCTGCGCGTGTCCCGCATCGGACTCGGCACCCTCACCTGGGGCAGGGACACCGACGAACACGACGCCGCGGACCTGTTGAAGGGGTTCTGGGAGGCGGGCGGGACCCTCGTCGACACGGCCGACGTGTACGGGGACGGGGAGGCCGAGTATCTGCTCGGACAGCTCATGGACGGCCTGGTCCCCCGGCGGGACCTCGTCATATCCACCAAGGCGGGCAGTGTGCCCGACCCCGACCGGCGCTTCGACGGCTCACGGGGACATCTGCTCTCCGCCCTCGACGCCTCGCTGGCCCGGCTCGGCACGGACCACGTGGACCTGTGGCAGGTCCACGCCTTCGACCCGGACGCGCCGCTGGAGGAGACCCTGCAGGCCCTCGACATCGCTGTCAGCAGCGGCCGGGCCCGGTACGCGGGGGTCTCCAACTTCTGCGGCTGGCAGCTCGCGAAGGCGGCGACCTGGCAGCTCGCGGCCCCCGGGACCCGCACCCGGCTGGCCAGTACGCAGATGGAGTACTCGCTGCTGCAGCGCGGTGTCGAGCGCGAGGTGCTGCCCGCCGCACTGGACCTGGGCATCGGGCTCCTGCCGTCCTCCCCGCTGGGCCGGGGTGTCCTGACGGGCAAGTACCGGCATGCGACGCCCGCGGACTCGCGGGGCGCCTCGGAGCAGCTGGCGCCGTTCGTCGCGCCGTATCTCGACGACGCGGCGAGCCGCATCGTGGACGCGGTGGCGACGGCGGCGGACGGCCTGGCGGTGACACCGCTCCAGGTGGCTCTCGCCTGGGTACGCGACCGGCCAGGGGTGGCCGCCCCGATCATCGGCGCGCGCAACGCGCTGCAGCTCACGGCCGCGTTGTCAGTGGAGACCCTTAGTCTTCCTGACGAGATCTGCCGAGCGCTCGACGACGTGTCGGCGCCCGTGCACCACTATCCCGATCACGACTGGAGCACGCTGTGACCACGGAGCCGTCCGCCGCCGCGGAGGAAGCAGAGCCGGGGACGCCGGACGCCGGTCCCGAGTCCGGGACGCCCGGCGCAGGGGATCAGCCGGGCACCGAGGCCGGCGGGGGCGCCTCGCCGGGCGAGAGGGATGCGGGCGAGGGTCACGCGGCTGAGGGGGATGCGGCGGACGCGGCTGAGGGCTCTGGCTCCTCCGGCTCCCCGGGGGGCGAGGCCACGGAGACCGCCGCGGAGGGCACCGAGACCGCGGCGGAGGCCACCGGGAGTCCCGATGAGGGCGTTGCCGAGGGTGCGGTCCAGTTGTCCGAGGCCGAAGCCGAGCTGGCCGCGCAGCGGGAACTGCGGGAGCGGATCGAGCGCCGGAAGGCGGAGAAGGAAGGGCCGGTCCTGGCCGGGACGGCACTGAGCGGAAAGGCCGCCGATCTGCTCGCGGCCGTCCGGGCGGTGGAGAGCGGCGAGAAGCCCTCGGCGAGCGTCTTCAGCGGGCCGGAGCCCACACCGCGCAGGGTCGCGCAGGAGCCGGTGCGCCGCCCGCAGCCCGTTCCCTCCGGCGCCCCGGCGTCGATGGCCTCCGAGTCCGTCGAGGCGGTGCGCGCCGTGCTCGTCCGGGGCGGTGCCCCGGAGGCGTTGGCACCGCAGACCGCCGCCACCCTCGGCGAAGGGGCGGACGGACAGCTGCGCGAGGACCCCTGGCAGCTGCTGCGCGTGGCGGGTGTGCGTCCCGAGCAGGCCGACGGGTTCGCCCGGGCCCTGCTCGGCGCGGAATGCGGTCCGGACGACGAACGGCGGGGCCGCGCGGTCACCGTGTGGCTCCTCGAACAGGCCGCGGTGGCGGGACACACCGCTCTGGAGGCGGCGGCTCTGCACGCCGCCCTCGCGCAGCGCTCGGTGCCCGACCCCGACGCGGCCGTGCAGAGCGCGCTGGCCGAGGGCGACGCCCTGGTCTTCCAGGACGCGCTGGACGAGCCCGGCAGCACGCCACCGGCTCCCCGGCGGTCCGAGGAGGACGACACCCAGGGCGGCGCGGGCGGCGAGGATGGTGAAGAGGTCGAGGAAGCGCGTCCGGTGCGGGTCCTCATCGGTCTGGAGCGGTACGCGCTCGCCGAGGAGAGCCTCGCCGACGGGCTGGCCCGGGTGGTCAACTCGCTGCCCAAGGAGGACGGCGCCGCCGCGGCCTGGGAGCCGGCCGCGACCGGCTCGGCCGCCGGGCTGATCCGGGCGGTCGCGGGCCACGGCCTGGTCCTGCACACCGGCGGCGAGGCGTCCCGCGCGGAGCCCGCCGCCCTGGTGGCGGCGGCCCGGTCCCTCGGCCTGAGGGTGTGCGCCGCCGCCCACCACCCGGACGGCCGCCGCCGCTTCGCCGAGCTGCTCGCGGGCGCGGGCGGGCAGGAGGCACGGGAGGCGTCCGAGGGCGGTCACCCCGACGCGGTCGTGGTCACCGTCGCCGGTCTGCTCTCCGGCGAGGAGGGCCCGGGGCGGGACCGCGACGGCATGCTCCGGACCGACCTCCTGGTCGTGCTGGACGCACCGCAGCTCGACATCGAGAACGCGGCGATGCTCGCCGAGTCGCTGCCCGACGGAGCCCGGCTCGTACTGAGCGGGGACCCCGGCGTGCTGTGGTCGGCGGGCCCCGGACGGGTGTTCGCGGATCTGCTCGCCGCGCGGGTGTGCCCGCAGATCGCCTCGCGGACCCCGGATCCGGGTCCCGTCGGCGAACTGGTCTCGGGCATCGGCATCGGGGAGCTGAACCAGGTCGAGGCCCCCGGCAAGGAAGTGGTGATCATCCCGGTGCGTGACGCCGGGGAGGCGATCCACCGCACGGTGCAGTTGGTCGCCGACTCGGTGCCGCGCGCGATCGGTATCCCGGCCGAGCAGACCCAGGTGATCACTCCGGGCCACGGCGGCGCGGCGGGCACGCGCGTGCTCAACGCGGCGCTGAAGGAGCGGCTCAACCCGGGCCCCGGCCGCTTCGGCGGTTTCGACCCGGGCGACCGGATCGCGTACTCCGCCGCGCCGGGCCGTTCGGTCCTGGGCCAGGTGGTGAAGGCCGACGCCGCCGGACTGCACCTGGAGTGCGCGGGCGCGCCCGTCGTCGTACCGAAGGAGCGCGTGGAGCAGACCGTGCGGCACGGCTGGGCACTGACCGCCCACCAGGCCGTCGGGGTCCGCTGGCCCGCCGCGGTCGTGGTGCTGCCCGGCGACGCGGCGCAGGCGCTCTCCAGGCCCTGGGTCTACACCGCCTTCGGCCGCGCCGACCGCCACCTCTCCGTGGTCCACGGAGTGGAACAGGCCCTGCCGCACGCGGTGGCAGAGATCCCGGCCAAGCCCCGCACAACAAGACTGCCGTCCCTGATCACAGCCCAGATCCCCCCGACGCCGGCCTGAGCCGGCCCCCGGGGCCGGGGCCGGTTCCCGCGCTGGGTCCGGTGCCGGGTCAGGTGCCAGGTCCGGGGCGGGGACCGGTGCCCGCTCCGGGTCCGGCACCGAGCTGCTCCGACGTCCGCGCCGGGCTCGGTCCGGCGCCTGGCGGAGCCCTCCGGGGGGCGGGCCCTCGTCGGCCCGAACGTATCGACGGCGGTCACCGGGGGCCGCGCCGGGCACAGTCCCGTGCCGACAAGGCTCCGACGAGGTACGCCGACCCGGGTCGGCGTCCGTCGTCGGGCCAGACGTGCCGCCTCCGGGGCGGTCGGTCCCCCGGCGGGAGCCCGTCGCCCCGGACACGGAGACGGGCAGTCATCAGGCTCCCCGTCAGGCGGACACGGGGCCAGCCCGGGTCGGCCGTACCTCGTCCGCCCCGACGTGCCGCCGCCGAGGCGGGCCCCGGCGGGAGCCCGTCGCCCCGGACACGGCGGCGGGCGGTCGCCCGGCTCCGCGTCGGGCTCAGTCCCCGCCTGGCGGAGCCGGCCCCCGAGGGGCGGGCCCGCGTCGGCCCGAACGTATCGGCGACGGCCACCGGGCTCCGCGTCGGGCTCAGTCCCGTGCCGACGCGGGGCCGGCACCGGAGGGCGACCCGGGTCGGGCAGTGCCTCGTCCGCGCCCACGTGCCGCTGCCGCGGCGGGCCCCGGCGGGAGCCCGGCCGCCCGGACATGGCTGTGGCGGTCACCGGGCCCCTGAGGGCGGTGACCGCCACCGTCGAAGTGCGGCTGCGCTGTCAGCGGTCCGCGTTGCGTGCGCGCAGGTTTTCGGGCTCCGCCTCGTCGAGGGGGTCTTCCAGTTCCGGGCCGACGGCGTCCACCACCTCGTCCTCGATGTCGTCGATCTCGTCGAGGTCGTCATCCGCGTCGTCGTCGAAGACCGCGCTGACGTCGAAGCGGCACACCACCTGGTGGGTGTCGGCCTGTTCGAACGGGGCCTCCAGCCACTCGCCCGGCTCCGCCGGTTCGTCCGAGGCGGTCACCCACAGCGTCGAGTCGCCCTCCTCCAGGCCGAACTCCTTGTGCCGGGAGGCGATCTCGTCGGCCTCGAACTCGCCGAAGAGGACGCCGAGCGCACCGTGCACGGTCCCGGACGCGGCGTCGAAGCCCGCCGTCACGGCCCCGGACTCCTCCACCGCCTCGACCCGCTGCGCCTGCGCCAGCAGCCGCTGCGGCTCCACCACCACGTAGTCCCGGCGGATCAGCACGCTCAGCGCGTTCGGCTCCTCCGGCCCGGTGTACGGCGGCAGTGCGTCGTCCGAGCCGGGGATCTCGAAGGGGGTGACCTCGTCGTAGCGGTCGTAGAGGAGTTCGTCGTACTCCTCGGCGGCCGCCGCCAACTCGTTGAACGCCTCGTAGACGGCCGGGTCGTCCTCACCCGACCTGCGCTCGACCGCCGCCAGGTGGCGGTCGAGCGCGGTCTTGACCGCCTCGGCGGCGGCGCGTACCTCGGCAGCGGTGGGCTGCGCAGCATCAGACATAGTGCAGACGCTATCCGTACCGGGCCTCCGCACGCACAATAGATGCGATGCCGGAATACGAATTTGTCAACGTGTATGTGCCGCGCGGGGTCTCCCGCAAGGAAGCGGCACGCCTGCTGACGGACCATGCGGAGTACGGACACTGGGAGTTGGACCGCCTCAGCCTGCATACCGACGGCAGCCGCAGGGTGCGGTTGCGCCGACGGATCATTCGCCAGGTGCGCGCCACCTGGTGACGCGGGAAGGCTGAAACGGAGTGGGCCCCGCACGTGCGGGGCCCACTCCGTTCGACCTGCTCGGGACCGGTGGCTCAGGCCGCGGGCCCGATGGCCCATGCCTCGTGATCAGGGCTTACGCGGACGCGCGGGCCTTGCGGTAGAGCACGGCGCCCGCCAGCAGCGCGCCCGCGCCCACGGGCAGCGCGAGGCCGAGCGGCACACCCGCGCCGGTCTCCGCGAGGTGCGCGGAGACGTCGGAGCCGTCGGTGCGGCCGGCCGCCAGGGCGCCCGGGCCGTTCGCGTCCGAGGCATGCGCGTTCGAGCCGCCCTGGTTCCCGTGTCCCGCCGAACCGGGCCGCCCCGACCCCTCGGAGCCGTCCGAGCCGTCCGCCTCCCCCGGCCCACCCGGCGTACCCGGGTGCTCCGAGTCACCGGGCTGTCCCGGCTTGCCCGGGGAGTGGGGTCCCCCGTGGCCGGGAGACGTGGTCCCGTGCCCGCCGCCGCCGGTGTTCCCGCAGGCGTTGCCCGTGGTGGTGTTGCCGACGCCGGCGACGGAGACGTTGTTGCCGCAGACGTTCACCGGCGCGTGCACCGGAATCCGTACCTGGTTCCCGGAGCCCACTCCTGGCGAGTCACTGGTGTGCCCCCCGGCGTGCGATCCGGCTCCGCCACCCGAGCCGCCGTTCCCGTGGTGGCCGGAGCCGGTGCCCTTGCCCGCCCCCTTGTTGGCGCATTTGTTGCCGACCGCCGGGTTGAGCACACCGACCACGTTCACGGTGTTGCCGCAGACGTTGACCGGCGCGTGCACCGGCGCCTGTACCGAGTTGCCGGAGAGTACGCCCGGGGAGCCCGAAGCGGTGCCGTGCGCCCCCGAGTCGGCGTGCGCGTAACCGCCGGTGGCCGCGAGGACACCGGTTGCCGCCGCCACCGTCATCAGGCCTTTGCGGGTGACCTGTCGCATAGCTATTCCCTGCCCCTTGTGAACCGTGTGGTGCGCGGTATCGCGGTATACGGAATGTCGGCGGCCCCGGAGCGCATGGCACGCACTCCGGGGCCGCGGACTCAGACCCTCATGGATTCAGACCTTCATGGGATGCAGGCCCTCATGAGGTGTGCTCGACGCCGGACGTCGAGCACGGCATCCGACGTTGTGCTCGATGTCAGACGTTGGTGCAGGTGTTACCGAAGGCGGGGTTCAGCAGCCCGATCACGGAGACCGTGTTGCCGCAGACGTTCACCGGGATGTGGATGGGCGCCTGGACGACGTTGCCCGAGAGCACGCCCGGGGAACCGACGGCAGCACCCTGCGCACCGGCGTCGGCAACCGCAAGACCCGCACCGGCGAGAACGAGGCCACCCGTGGCAGCCGCAGCGGCGACGATCTTCTTGATCATTGTTCCTCCTAGTAGTCACATGTGATCCCAGCCGCGGATCACATCAGCAGTAACGAGGAGGGAGTAATAGGGCTACGAGCTTATGAGCGCATTCACTCTTCTCAGTCGGCTCCGTACGCGCTGGCGATTATTGGAGTGTCGTTTCAGCGGGTTAATGCCGGACACACCCGTCCGGCTCAACCCCGTCCGCACGGTTCAGGACGCCTCGATGAAGCGGTCGAGCACCCGCACGCCGAACTTCAGGGCGTCGACCGGCACCCGCTCGTCGACCCCGTGGAACATCCCGGCGAAGTCCAGCTCCGGCGGCAGCTTCAGCGGGGCGAAGCCGAAGCAGCGGATGCCGAGGTCGTCGAAGGACTTGGCGTCGGTGCCGGCGGAGAGCATGTACGGGACGGCCCGCGCGATCGGGTCCTCGGCGACCAGCGCGGTCTGCATGGCGTCCACGAGGGCCCCGTCGAAGGTGGTCTCCAGGGCCTTGTCGGCGTGCACGTCCTCGCGCTTCACGTTCGGGCCGAGGACGCGGTCCAGATCGGCGAGGAACTCCTCCTCGTACCCCGGCAGGTAACGGGCGTCGACGTGCGCGGTCGCCTGCCCCGGGATGACGTTCACCTTGTAGCCCGCGCCCAGCTGGGTCGGGTTGGCGGTGTTCTGGAGCGAGGCGCCGATGAGCTTGGCGATACCGCCGAGCTTGGCCAGCGTCGCGTCCATGTTCTCCGGGTCCAGCTCGGTGCCGAGGGCGTCGCCCAGCTCGTCCAGGAAGTGCCGCAGCGTCTTCGTCACACGCACCGGGAACTTGTGCCGCCCGAGCCGCCCCACGGCCTCCGACAGCTCGGTGATCGCGTTGTCCTTGTGGATCATCGAACCGTGTCCGGCGGTGCCGTCCACGGTCAGCTTCATCCAGTGCATGCCCTTCTGGGCGGTCTCCACCAGGTACAGCCTCAGGTTCTCGTTGACCGTGAACGAGAAACCGCCGACCTCGCCGATCGCCTCCGTCACACCCTCGAAGAGGTCGGGGTGCTTGGTGACGAGGTGCTTGGCGCCGAACGTGCCGCCCGCCTCCTCGTCGGCCAGGAAGGCCAGCACGAGGTCGCGGGGAGGCTTGCGACCGGCGCGCATCCGCTCGCGTACGACCGCGAGGGTCATCGCGTCCATGTCCTTCATGTCGACCGCGCCGCGGCCCCAGACACAGCCGTCGGCGATCTCGCCGGAGAACGGGTGGTGCGTCCAGTCCTGGGCGTTCGCCGGTACGACGTCGGTGTGGCCGTGGATGAGCAGGCCGGGCCGCGAACGGTCCTCGCCCTCGATCCTGACCACCGTGGAGGCGCGGCCCGTGTGCGACTCGAAGATCTGCGGTTCGAGACCCACCTCGGCGAGCTTCTCCGCGACGTACTCGGCGGCCTTGCGCTCACCCGGGCCCGAGTGGTCGCCGTAGTTGCTGGTGTCGATCCGGATCAGCTCGCGGCAGAGGTCGACGACCTCGTCCTCACCCTTGATGCCCTTGGTCGTGTCCTGCTCGCTCACGTGCTTCCTCCCACTGTCACTGCTGGTGGTCCCCCACGTCCTTCCCCCTCATCCTCTCTCTCCGGTCCTCCCCGCCCAAGGCCGGACCACGCCCGTCACACGCCGTTCACGCCCCGCCGCCCGGCACCGCCCCGTGATCGGGGGCTCTCCAAAGCCTGGTAATGTTTCCTTCGTCGCCGCGAGGGGAACCCCGCGCGACAGACACCTTGTCCGGGTGGCGGAATGGCAGACGCGCTAGCTTGAGGTGCTAGTGCCCTTTATCGGGCGTGGGGGTTCAAGTCCCCCCTCGGACACCAGCGGAAGAACCAGAAAAAACCCCAGCTCAGCTGGGGTTTTTCTGTTTTCCGGAGTCAGGGCGTGCGCGCGGACCACACTCCCCGGGCAGGGCCGCCGTCAGACGATGTGCACCCGCTCCAGGACGCCCTGCGGATCCCGCAGCAGGATCTCTCGCCCCTGCGCCCGCTGCGCCTCCAGATAGGCGTAGATCTGCACCGCACGGTTGATGACGTCCGCCTTGCTGAGTCCGGTCGCCTCGGTGAGCTCGGCGACCGCCTGCACGGCCGGCGGAACGAGCGTCACGGAGTACCGCTCACTCGCGGGATGACTCAACGAACGAACTGGCTGTCCTCCCATGCGCAGCCCCTCCTTCTCTTCTCGTCGTGGCCGTATTGGCGTTCTGATCTGCAAGTCTGCCATGGAACGCATCAGAACACCACCAGACCGGTGCGTTTACGCACCACCCTTGCTAGGGTGGATCCTGCCTCACCGACGAGCGCGCACTCCGCAGACACGGGGCTGCGGCGGCGCGCTCGCCAGGAGGCGATCGGGGGAAATCGCAGCGAGAGCTGCGGCCCTGGCGGACGCCGCCGCCCCACCGGGGGCTTGGGCGGCGCGTCGGCCGCCGGGATGTCCGTGTCGGCCCTGAACCCGGGATGGAGGTGGCGCCGTGCAGCCGATCAGGCCGGTTCCCACCTGACACAACACCCCTCTCTGAACCGGCCGGAAAGGTCCGGCCATGCCCGTCAACGACCCGCCGACCCACAGCAACGATGAAGAAGGCGACGAAGTCCTCGTACTCGACGCCGCGGAACCCACCGGTTCCGCCTACGTGTCGATCACGACGACCCCGGACGGCCCGGCCTTGACGGCCTCCGTGCCGGAAAGGGAGTCCGGACACGCGCTTCGGACGCTCAACGCCTTCTCCGGAGTTGCCGGATCGGTCATCGGTCCCTACCTGATGGCGAAGGCGCTGTCGCTTCTCGCGACGACGTCACCCTGGCACTTCGAGGTCGCATGCCTGATGGTGGCGGCCGTTCTGCCGTGGGTCCATCTCCATGTCCGCCCGCGTCACCAGCACTGACGCGCTCTGCTCAGCCGGAGTATGCCCCCGCCCTCACGGCGGGGGCAGAGGGGCCCGGCCGGCAGCGCGGGGCGGGAGCTGTGAACCGGAACTCTCCGACGGCTTCAAGACGTTCGGACGGTGCTCAAGGTTTTGCGTAGGGAACCCCGTTTCAAGCAGGCGCAGTTCGCCCCGCTCGTGCGGTACTCGACCGCGTACGTCGCCGAGTTCGAGCAGCGGAGGAAGTGGACACGCTCAGCAGTCGCCCACCCTCTCCCCCGCCGCCTGGACGGCGTTCATCAGCGTGTTTCCGGTAGGTGTGGGGCAGATCTCGTCAAGGTGACATAACTCCATGTCAGAGAGGTGCGGAGGCCGGTCCGAGGGCCCCGCACAGACCCGTTCGCGTCGCTGAGGCGCGAGGCCGGGGCTAGCGTCGTACTAAAATTCCACGCTTGTTCGGAGCTGAGTGGAATATCCCCAGGCATACCTGCGGGCCCGCCGGCTCCCCCGGTGCATCCGGGTACGACATGTGAGGACCCGATGGCAGCCCTCCAGCATGGCCCCGCGTTCCAGTTGTCCGACGACGAAGTACGGGCCGAGTTCGGCGACCGGGCGCGGTTTTCCGCATCCTCCGCACCTTCACCGCGCACGCTCGTCGACATCCTCGACGCCTCCGTGCGCGCGTATCCCGACGAGCCCGCCCTCGACGACGGGCGTCGGGCCCTGACCTACCGCGCGCTGGCCATAGAGGTCGAGGCGCTGCGGCGGCGGCTCGGTGACGCGGGGGTGGGACTTGGGGACCGTGTCGGCGTGCGTGTGCCGTCCGGGACCAATGAGCTGTACGTGGCCGTGCTCGCCGTACTGGCCGCCGGGGCCGCCTACGTGCCCGTGGACGCCGAGGACCCGGACGAGCGGGCCGAGCTGGTGTTCGGGGAGGCGGGCGTACGCGCCGTCGTCGGGGCCGGGCACGAGCTGACCGTCGAGGGGCGGAGCGAAGTGGCCGCCGCGCGGCCCGGGGTCGGGCACGACGCCTGGATCATCTTCACCTCCGGGTCGACCGGCAAGCCCAAGGGCGTGGCCGTGACGCACCGCAGTGCCGCCGCCTTCGTGGACGCCGAAGCCCATCTCTTTCTCACCGAGGACCCCATCGGGCCCGGTGACCGTGTCATGGCCGGGCTCTCCGTGGCCTTCGACGCCTCCTGCGAGGAGATGTGGCTGGCCTGGCGCTACGGGGCCTGTCTGGTGCCCGTACCGCGCTCCCAGGTGCGCAGCGGCGCCGACCTCGGGCCCTGGCTGGTCGAGCAGGAGATCACCGTCGTCTCCACCGTGCCGACGCTGGCCGCCCTGTGGGAGCCGGAGGCGCTCAACGAGGTACGGCTGCTGATCTTCGGCGGTGAGGCCTGCCCGCCCGAGCTGGTGCAGCGCCTGGTCACCGAGGGACGCGAGGTGTGGAACACCTACGGGCCCACCGAGGCGACCGTCGTGGCGTGCGCCTCGCTGATGACCGGCGAGGAGCCCATCCGGATCGGGCTGCCGCTCGACGGGTGGGAGCTGGCCGTCGTCGACGAGGCCGGGGAGCCCGTGGCCATGGGCGGCAGCGGACAGCTCGTCATCGGCGGGGTGGGGCTCGCCCGCTATCTCGATCCCGAGAAGGACGCCGAGAAGTACGCGCCGCTGGAATCGCTCGGCTGGGAGCGCGCGTACCGCAGCGGTGACCTGGTCAAGGCCGAGCCCGAAGGGCTGATCTTCCTCGGGCGGGCCGACGAGCAGATCAAGCTCGGTGGGCGCCGGATCGAGCTGGGGGAAGTCGACACCGCGCTGCAGGGGCTGCCCGGGGTGGCCGGAGCCGCTGCCGCCGTGCGGACGGCGCGCGGTGGGAATCAGCTGCTCGTCGGCTATGTCGTGCTCCAGGACGAGCTCCAGGAGGACGGGGGCGAAGGCGGCGGCTGGGATCACTCGGCGGCCGTCGCACGGCTGCGGGCCGAGCTGCCCGCCGCCCTCGTACCGCTGATCGCGCTCGTGCCCGAGCTGCCGACCCGTACGTCCGGCAAGGTCGACCGGGACGCGCTGCCGTGGCCGCTGGAGAACCTGGAGACCGGCGGACCCACCGAGCAGCTGTACGGGACCGAGGCGTGGCTCGCCGAGCAGTGGAGCGAGGTGCTGGGCATCCCGGTGGGTTCCGCCCGGGACGACTTCTTCGCGATCGGCGGCGGGAGTCTCGCCGCCGCGCTGCTCACCACGCGGCTGCGCACCCGTTATCCGAGCGCCGCCGTGCTCGACATCTATCAGCAGCCCGTGCTGCGCAAGCTCGCCCGGCATCTGGAGAAGTCGGCCCAGGGTGACGGCGCCGAGCGGATGATCGCGCCGGTGCCGTTGCGGGCGAAGGTCGTGCAGCTACTGGTACTCCTCCCCCTGTTCGCGCTGCTCGGGCTGCGCTGGACCGTGGCGCTGGCGGCGCTCGGCAACGCGCTGCACTGGTTCGGCGCGTACCCGTGGGCGCCGGCCGCCTCCTGGTGGCTGGTCGGACCGCTGGCCGTGCTGCTCTTCAGTCCGCCCGGGCGGCTCGCGATCGGGGCGGGCGGCGCACGGCTGCTGCTGCGCGGGGTACAGGCCGGCCGGTATCCACGCGGCGGGAGCGTGCATCTGCGGCTGTGGACGGCCGAGCGGCTCGCCGAGTTCAGCGGGGCGACCTCGCTGACCGGGTCCTGGCTGGAGCGGTACGCGCGGGCGCTCGGCGCCAAGATCGGCCCCGACGTCGATCTGCACTCCCTGCCGCCGGTCACCGGCA
The DNA here is from genome assembly GCF_014650955.1 of Streptomyces tauricus. Taxonomy (GTDB): domain Bacteria; phylum Actinomycetota; class Actinomycetes; order Streptomycetales; family Streptomycetaceae; genus Streptomyces; species Streptomyces tauricus. The sequence goes on along the minus strand of NZ_BMVY01000039.1, from coordinate 30,777 downwards.
TGCTCAAGCTCGGGCGCGGCGCCGCCGTGGAGTCCGAGGTGGACCTGTCGGGGCACTGGCTGGACGGCGACCGGCTGGAGATCGGCCCCGTCAAGGTCGGCGCGCACGCCGTGGTCGGCACCCGCAGCATCCTCTTCCCCGGCGCCCGGGTGGGCAAGCGGGCCGAGGTGGCGCCCGGTTCCGCCGTCGCCGGACACGTACCGACCGGGCAGCGGTGGGCCGGCGCGCCCGCCACCAAGCTCGGCAAGGCCAAGCGGGACTGGCCCAAGGAGCGGCCCCAGAAGGGCACGTACTGGCGGGTGATGTACGGGGCCACCGGGTTCGCGCTGACCATGCTGCCGGTCGTGTCGGGACTCGCCGCGCTGCTCGTCGTGGGTGTCTTCGTCTCACCGGACGCCGGGCTCGGCGACGCGCTGCGGGGTGCCGCCGTGGCGCTGGTGCCGGCGACCCTCGCCTTCGGTCTCGCGTTCGCGCTGCTTCTGCTGGTCGGCGTGCGGCTGCTCAGCCTCGGGCTGCGGCCCGGTACGCATCCCACGCACAGCAGGATCGGCTGGCAGGCCTGGACCGTCACCCAGCTCATGGACCGCTCCCGCGAGACGCTGTTCCCGTTGTACGCGGGACTGATCACGCCCGTGTGGCTGCGGCTGCTCGGCATGCGGATCGGGCGGGGCGCCGAGGTGTCGACCGTCCTCGCGCTGCCGAGCCTGACGACGGTCGGCGAGGGCGCGTTCCTGGCCGACGACACCCTCACCGCCCCGTACGAGCTGGGCGGCGGCTGGATGCGGATCGGGCGGGCCGAGATCGGGCGCCGGGCCTTCCTCGGGAACTCCGGGATGACCGCTCCGGGCCGCTCGGTGCCGGACGGCGGGCTGGTCGGGGTGCTGTCCGCGACGCCGAAGAAGGCCAAGAAGGGCAGCTCCTACCTGGGGCTGCCGCCGGTCAGGCTGCCGCGCTCCACGCAGGACGGCGACCAGAGCCTGACGTACGACCCGCCCGTGCGGCTGCTGTGGGCCCGCGGGCTCGTAGAGCTGTGCCGGATCGTGCCCGTCTTCTGCTCGGCGGCGCTCGCCGTGCTGACGGTCGCGGCGCTGAGCGCGCTCGGGACGTGGGCCTGGGCGTTCGCCGGGCTGGTGCTGCTGGGCGCGGGCGCGGCGGCCGGGCTGCTGTCCGTCGTCGCGAAGTGGCTGCTCGTGGGGCGTCACCGGGCCGGTGAGCACCCGCTGTGGAGCGGTTTCGTGTGGCGCAACGAGCTGGCCGACACCTTCGTCGAGGTCGTCGCCGTGCCGTGGTTGGCCGGGTCCGTGCCGGGTACTCCGGTCATGAACCTGTGGCTCCGCGGCCTCGGCGCCCATATCGGCAAGGGTGTCTGGGTGGAGAGCTACTGGCTGCCCGAGACCGATCTGGTGACACTGGAGGACGCGGCGACGGTCAACCGTGGCTGTGTGCTGCAGACCCACCTCTTCCACGACCGGATCTTGAGGACGGATACTGTGGTCCTCCGTGAGGGCGCCACCCTGGGCCCGGGCGGAATCGTTCTGCCCGGCAGCACCGTCGGGGCGCGCAGCACACTGGGACCCGCGTCCCTCGTCATGGCGGCGGAATCCGTTCCCGACGACACCCGTTGGCTGGGCAACCCGATCGAGGCGTGGCGTTCCTAGGCGCGGCGTCTTCGGGTGTGGCGTCCAAGAGCGCGACTCGTGCGGCGCACTCGTACGGCGCACTCGTACGGCGCCCGGGAGGCGATGTCGGCACGCCGTACGAGCACAGCGCAGGGAGCAGATACTTCAGTGGTTCAGCAGACAGTGGGAGCGGATCCGTACTTCCCGGCGAACGGTGACCCCCGTTACCGGGTGCATCGGTACGAACTCGCCCTGGACTACCGTCCGGGACCCAACCGGCTGTCCGGCACCGCGCGCCTGAACGCCATAGCGGGCCGGTCGCCGCTCGCCGAGTTCCAGCTGAACCTCGCCGACTTCCGGATCGGGCGGGTCCGGGTCGACGGGCGGGCACAGCACTACACGCACCGGGGCGGCCGGCTGCGGATCCGCCCGGCGAAGCCGATCCGGGCGGGGGCCGCGTTCACCGTGGAGATCCACTGGTCGGGCAACCCCAAGCCGGTACGAAGCCCGTGGGGCGGCATCGGCTGGGAGGAACTGGAGGACGGGGCGCTGGTGGCGAGCCAGCCGGTGGGCGCGCCGTCCTGGTACCCGTGCAACGACCGGCCCGCGGACAAGGCCTCGTACCAGATCGCCGTGACGACGCCGTCGGCGTACTCGGTGGTGGCGGGCGGGCGGCTGCTGACGCGTACGCCCAAGGCGTCCACGACGACGTGGGTGTACGAGCAGGCGGCGCCGACGTCCAGTTATCTGGTCGGGCTGTCCATCGGCAAGTACCAGACCGTGCTGCTCGGTGACCCCGGGCTCGGCGGGGTGCCGCAGTCGGGGCACATTCCGGCGCGGCTGCTCACCGAGTTCTCGCGGGACTTCGCGCGGCAGCCGGCGATGATGACGCTCTTCGAGGAGCTGTTCGGGCCGTATCCGTTCGGTGAGTACGCGGTCGTGGTCACCGAGGAGGAGCTCGATGTCCCGGTGGAGGCGCAGGGGCTTTCGCTGTTCGGCGCCAACCATGTGGACGGGGGGCGGGGGTCCGAGCGGCTGGTCGCGCACGAGTTGGCGCACCAGTGGTTCGGGAACAGTGTGAGCATCGCCGACTGGCGGCACATCTGGCTGAACGAGGGGTTCGCGAAGTACGCGGAGTGGTTGTGGTCCGAGCGGTCGGGTGGGCGCAGCGCGCAGACTCTGGCCGGGCTGGCCCATCGGGGGCTGGCCGGGAAGCCGCAGGATCTTCGGCTGGCCGATCCCGGGCGGAAGCTGATGTTCGACGACCGGCTGTACGAGCGGGGCGGGTTGGTGCTGCACGCCGTGCGGTGCGCTTTGGGGGACGAGGCGTTCTTCCGGATGCTGCGGGGGTGGGTGACCGTGCATCGGGGTGGGGCGGTGACGACCGCGGCGTTCGTGGCGCACGTGGCTCGGTACGCGGCGGAGCCGTTGGACGAGCTGTTCGCCGCGTGGGTTTTCGAGGGGGCGCTGCCGGCGTTGCCCTCGCCGGGGGTGGGCATTCCTGAACGGCCGTCTTATCCGCCTCACCGGGGGTGACGGGCCGCTTGCCGCGGGCTAAGGGCCCGCCGCCTGTCTGTAGGGTGCGGGCCCTTCGTGGCTGGTTGCGCCGTTCCCCGCGCCCCTTAGGGAATGGGGGTGAGCGGGGTCAGTGCCGTGCGGGTGCGTTGAGGCTGAGTGCGCCGTTCCCCGCGCCCCTTAGGGAATGGGGGTGAGCGGGGTCAGTGCCGTGCGGGTGCGTTGGAGCTGAGTGCGCCGTTCCCCGCGCCCCTTAGGGAATGGGGGTGAGCGGGGTCAGTGCCGTGCGGGTGCGTTGAGGCTGAGTGCGCCGTTCCCCGCGCCCCTTAGGGAGTGGGGGTGCGCGGGGTCCGTGCCGTGCGGGTGCGTTGAGGCTGAGTGCGCCGTTCCCCGCGCCCCTTAGGGAGTGGGGGTGGGCGGCGTCAGTGCCGTGCGGGTGTGTTGGGGGTGAGTGCGCCGTTCCCTGCGGGGCTAGCGGGGGACCTTTAGGGCGTCCCAGGTTTTTTTGCCTGGGATTCCGTCTGCGTCTTTGCCTTTGTAGCCTTGTTTTTGTTGCCAGGCCGCGTAGGACTTGCGGTCTGCTTCTGTCCAGGCGGGGCCCGGGCCGGATTCGTAGCGGCCGCAGCCCTCGGCGACCAGGCGGCGGCCCATCGCCGTGATCACGGCGGACTTCTGGCCCACGTGGAAGAAGGCGCTGCCCGGGAAGGGGACGTAGGACGGTTTGGGGGGCGTCGTGGGGGGCTTGCCCTTCAGGCGGTTCGCTATGCGGGTGCGCATGCTGTCCATCGTGAAGCCGCGCGGGTCGATCTTGCCGGGCTGCCACTCCTTGTGGCCGATCACGGACCGCTCGCTCCAGCCGTGGGCGCGGCAGATCGCCGCCGAGACCTTCTCGATCGCCTCCTTCTGGGCCTCGGGCCACGGGTCCTTGCCGTCGCCGAGGTTGATGCACTCGAAGCCGTAGAAGTGGCGGTTGCCGTCGGTGTCCGCCTCGTTGTCGGAGGGGAGCTGCGTCTCGTTGACGACGGCTCTCAGGACGTCTCCGTCGCCCAGGCCCGCGTGGTTGGCGCGGCCGTTGCCGACCAGGTGGACATGGCCCTTCTTGTCGATGACTCCGTGGCACAGGGGGCCGGGGAGGCCCGAGTAGCCGTCGTAGCAGATGTCGACCGAGGCGTCGGTGCCGGAGGTGACGGTGTGGTGGATCATCACGCCGTTCAACGGGCCCCAGGCGCCTTTGCTGTTGCGGTTGTGGGTACGCCAGTTGCGTACCTCGTGGACCGTCAGGCCCTCCGCACGCAGGATCTGCACCAGTTTGGACGCGGTCAGTGGTGTTGCCATGGGCTACTTGTCTCCTTCCGGGGCCCCGGTATTCTCCGCTTCGGCTGTCTCCGCCCGCTGTTCCTCCTCGCGGGCCCTCGCCTCCGCCGCCAGCGTCGCCTCGTCCGCCGCCGGGATGTCGGTGCCGAGGGGCGCGAAGCCGAGGCGCAGGTCCACGGCGCCCGACTCGCCCTTGACCAGGGCCAGCGGCGCGAAGTGGCGGGTGATGCCGGCCGGGGACTGGAGCAGCGGCCTGCGGGACCGGTCCGTCGGCCATTCGACGCCACCGGTGGCGGTCCGGGCCGGGACCGTCCAGTGGTCGCCCGTGCGGTAGGCGCCGCCCTTGGCGAAGTACACCTCGATGCCGTCCTCCAGGGGCAGCCACTCCCCCTCCCTGACCGGGACGGCGCCGCCCCGCAGGGTGGTCGTACGGCCCTTGCGCCGTGGCCCCTCGTGGTGGTCCCAGCGGCGCAGGAACGGGTTCAGGTGCGGCAGGCGGCCGACACCCGGCTCGGGCTCCGCCGACAGGCGGACGCGGCGGCCGGGGAGGTCCAGCTCCTCGACCCTCAGCAGGGGCAGGGGTTCGAGGCGGGAGGCGTACGCGGTGTCCGTGAACTCCACGCGGTCGCCCACGTCGAGGTCCAGTTTGTCGTCGTGGCCCAGGGTCGCCAACTGGACCCAGGTGCCGTCCAGTTCGTCCACCGGGAAGACCACGGAACCGTTCTCGCGGGACCACTTGAACGTGGCGTCCTTCGCCGCGCCGCCCTCGTGGACCTCCACGCGGTACAGCTGGTTCTCCGGGCCCCGGTAGCGGGCGTCCGGCTTGACCAGGCAGGGGTCCTCGTCGGCGTGGCCGGGGCGTTCGGCGCGGGCCGCGAGGCGGGCCGAGGAGACGGTCTGCCCGGCCGCCCAGCGGGTGAAGGCGTCACGGACCGTGTCCTTCGACGGTTCCGGGGTCTCTATGCCCAGGTCGGCGAGTGCCAGTGGCAGGACCTGCCAGACCACCTTGGCGCGGGCGGCGGTGTCCGGCATCGCCGCGCCGAGCGCCACCTCGCGCAGCGCCGGGTCCTCGGCCGCCGTGACCGCCCGCTCCCAGACGTGGAGGTAGGCGACGAAGGGCGCCTGGGCGGGCGAGGGCAGGCGGTCGCCGGGCTTCTCCGGGTCGCGGAAGCCGTCCGGCTGGTCCCAGTACGTCCAGTGGGGGCTTGGGGTCGGCTGTGCCGTGTCCTGCCCTTCGGTGTCCTTGGCGTCCTTGCCGTCCTCGTCGTCCTCGTCCGGTACCGGGGCTCCGGCTGCCGGGCGGGTCGCGTCGCACAGGATGCCGTCGACGTAGTAGCGGCCGCCGTGGATGTGGAGGGTGTCGATGTCGTGCTTGCCGCCGACGTACTCGATCCGGAAGCCGGCCGCGTCGCGCGGGCCGCCGTGCGGGCCGATCAGGTCGGTGGTGAGCGCGCGGGCCTGATGGAGCTGGATCGCGGTCTGTTCGTTGGCGTCCGCGTCGAGCTGGACGCGGCCCTGCTGGACTATCACCGCTGAGTAGTGCCGCTCCGGGCGGAAGGTGGAGCGGGAGAGGTCTGCGTGCATGAAGGGTGTCCCCCAGATTGGGAAAGTGCGAGGTGCGAGGTCGGAGAGTCGTGGGGCGGGCGGGCAACGCCCGTCGGGCTACGTCACGGAGAAGCGAGCTGCGTCACGGAGAAGCGGGCTACGTCACGAAGAAGATCCCGGCGTCCGTTCCGGCGGGTGTGTACTCCGCGAGCCGTGCCCGCAGGTTGTCCTCGCGCTGGGGCCGGTACAGGTCGTGGAAGGCGCCGAGTTCGGCCCCGTCCTCCGCGCCGCGCCGGATCTCCTCGGCGCTCCGGTCGGCCGACAGCGCGTACCAGGGCGTCCCGTAGCGCGTGGACGTGAAGCGGGGGCGGACGCGGGAGGCCTGGCCCGGGCCTGCCAGGTCCGGCTGGCAGCGGTACCTGCGGGGCGTACGGGAGCCCGTGGGGACGTACGAGAAGCGCAGGCAGCCGATGCCTCGGCGGGCCACGTGGAGGCGGCCGGTGAAGAGCGAGTTCTCGGCGATGCGGACCGCGTGCGTGTGGATCTCGCCGATCACGGTCGTGCGGTGCAGGTGCAGGACCGCGTGGGCGTGCCGGCAGTCGGGGGCCGACAGTGCCTCCCGGTCGTCGGCGGTGGCGTCCAGGACGCTGTCGCGCAGGTGGATGTCGAGGGGTTCCTCGGAGACCTCGTCACCGATGACCTCGATGGTGCCGAGGACGCTGTGCTCGATCTGGAGGCACGCGGTGGTGCGTTCCAGGACGATGCTCGGCTCGTCGGGCGAACGCGGGTCGCACTCGGGTTCCAGGGACCAGCCGGGCACGAGGGTGCAGTGGCGTACGACGACGGCGCCCATCGGGCCGGTGACGTTGATGCCTCGGCCGGTGACGAGCAGCCCGTCGAGCACGATCCGGGGCCGCTCGCCTGGCGCGCAGTCGTCGGATACGGCGCGGATGTTGAGGGCGTCGGGGCGGTTGCTGTACCAGTCGAGGAGGCGGATCACCGGGCGGGTGCCCTCGGCCGCGCGCAGCTCCAGCCGGTCGCCCGGGTCGAGGTCGAAGTCCAGCTGCTCCTGGTAGGCACCGCTGTGGGTGATCTCGATGATGCCCTCGGGGCCGCAGTCGCCCGCCCGACGGTCGTGCTGCCAGGCCCGGTAGGCGTCCATGATCTGCCGGTGCCTCTCGCCCGGGCCGACCCGGAACACGGTGGCGTCCGGGCGGGGCTCGCGGTCGCGTACGTACTCGCCGCCGCCCAGGTCGGCGCCGGACGCGTAGTGGTAGTCGACCCAGACGCCCTTGCGGGGCGCGGTCCGTGCGCCGAAGGCGATGCGGCCCAGCTCCGGGTCGACCGCGACCTGGCCGCGCTTGGGGCGGTAGCGCCAGTCCGACAGGTCCGCGACGACGAGGTCGGCGGGTGGTACGGGCCGGTCCTCGCCGTCGCGCCGGATGACGAAGCTCTTGCCGGGGCCGTAGAGGTCGGCGAGGCGGTCGTGGAGACGGCGGCGGCGGATGAACGCGGGGACGTTGTCGATCTCCGCGATGTGGTGGGGCGAGGGTTCGGGGACCGGCCTGGTGACGAGTGGGGTGTCGTTGCCGAGGATGGAGAAGGTGTAGAGGTTGCGGGCCCGGTCGACGCAGTACGCGGGTGACGACGTCAGCGAGTGCGCCTTCAGTCGCCAGACGTACAGGCCGACGCCTGCCGGGGTCCAACCCCCTTGCCTGCGGCGGGAGTCGGCCCTGCGTATGTCGGCCGAGCGGGCCACCTCGCCGAAGGGGCCGCCGGCGAGGTCGAGCGCGGAGCCGTTGCGGAGGTCGGCGAGCCGCCCGCGCGTACCGCGCTCGTGGGCGCCGGCTCCCCCGGTGGCTGCGGCTCCCCTGGTGCCGTACAGCTTCACGGGCTGTTGATGCGAGAGGTGGCGGGAGAGTTCGACGGCGCGGGCGGGCCAGCCGGCCACGTTCGCGGAGAGTTCTTCGAGGAGGTGGAGGGTGCCCTTGCGGCGGCGGTTCGCGACGGTGGCGGCGACGTCGGCGCGCGGGGCGACGGCCTCCGTGAGCGCGGCCGAACTCCCGCCGCGCAGACCGGTGGTGAGCACACGCTCGTAGCCGGGCAGCGTGCGGTAGCCGACGAGGTCGCCGAGGTACGGCAGCACCCAGGGGGCCGCCGTCTCGACGAACAGGTCCTCGTAGCCCTGCTCGACCCCTTCGCGTACGAGGTCCAGCTGCTCGGCCATGACGGCGAGCAGGGCGCGCAGGGGTTCGCCCTCCTGGGCGTCGCGCAGCCGGTGCCACTGGGGAAGCAGCTCGGCGAGTCCGTCCGGTTCCCTGGACATCAGTTGACCTCCGTCAGAATCAGGGTGTCCGCGGCCCTCGGCGACAGCAGGGCGAGCTGGGCGGGGCGGATACCGCGGAAGACGTACACCGAGCGGCCCTTCGCCAGGCGGCGGGTGTCGGTGATGTCGGGGTTGAGGCGCAGGAGTTCGGCGAGCGGGACGCCGTACCGGGCGCAGATCTCCGACAGCGTCTCGCCGTCCTTCCTCCGGACGGTGTGGGTCTTCTCGTCGTACGTGGCTCCGCGCGCCGGGACCGTCGCCTTCGGCAGCCCGGGGTTCGCGAGGAGCTTCGTCAGCTCTCCGGCGGACATGGATGCGGGTACGCCGGTGAAGACGTCGACGTCCACGTAGTCGACGCCGGGGACGCGGTGGGCCGTGGCCAGGATGTCGGAGAGGCGGGCCGGCTGCCCCAACTCCCGGCCGTCGAAGCCGAGTTTGCGCAGGAGCGCCTGGCGCAGACGGGGTTCGACCAGCTGCCAGGAGTGGTCCGGTGACACCTTCACCTTCGCCGACACGAGGAGTGCGACGAGTTCGCGGGCGTCGACCCGGACCGGGAGGTTCGGGTCGCCGTACTCGGTGAGCGCCGCGCGCAGGGACCGCAGCAGGGGCGAGTCACCGCCGTCGCCCACGATCGGCACGTCGTCCGTGCCCGCGACCGTCACGTGCAGCACGCGCCGCCGTCCGTCGAAGAGTTCGCGCGCGGCGGCCCGTCCGACGCCGGCCCGGGAGCGGGCGAAGTCCTCGTAGTCGGCCTCCGACACCAGGCGGTCGAGCGCGGAGACGGCGAGCGGGATCGTGCGGCGCGTCAGGGCGGGCCCGTCGGCGTCCGCGCCGCCGTTGGCGGGTCGCGGGTTGGTGACCGCGGTGACGCCCAGGGGCCGAGTGAGGGCCTGGGTGACGCGGCCCGCGGCGACGTTCGCGGCCCGGCCGGTGCCGAAGCGGTAGCGGGCGTGGATGTTCTCGTGGCCGCCGGGCAGCCGGGCGCCGTGGACGCCGTCGCCGAAGGTCACGGTGGTGCGGCCGTCGGCGGTGGTGCCCGTGATGTAGACACGGTCGCGCGGGCCGCGTCCGGCGAGGCTGTCGACCTCGTGCCAGAGGATGCCGTCGGCCCTGATCTCCAGGACGGGTGTGGCGCCGAGCGGGTTGTCGTCGGCGAGCCAGGTGAGGGGCGACTGCCAGAGCGCGAACGTCTGGTTCACCCGGCCCGGGTCGCCGCTGCCGATCGCCTCGTCGCGGGACTCGCCGTGCGTCGCCTCGACCACGTTGCCGAGGATCCGCACGGTGTCGCGGCGGTAGCGGTACGCGAGGTCCGTGGTGAGCGTCAGCTCGGTGTGGACGTGGTCGCCCGGGAGCCGCGGGTCGACCACGGGCTCGGCCGCGGCGACGGTGACGACCTCGGTGGCCCGTAGCGCGGTGGCGCCGGGGAGGTCACCGCGCTCGCCGTCGACGATCAGGGTGCGGCCCGGCCTCAACCCGTCGTACAGCTCGGCGAGTTCGATCTCGTTGCCATGCACGTCCTCGCCGAGCGGTTCGTCGGCGAGGCGCAGTGGTTCGCCCTGCGCGTGCACGGTGGTGTCGCGGATGTGCGAGAGCAGGACGTCGAACTCGTCCAGCCACGGGTCGGCCAGCACGAGTTCGGTGCCCCGGCCGGTGATGCCGTAGTTGGTGTACGCAGCCGTCCGCGCCGCCACCACCTTCGTCGTGACGTACGCGAGGGCCGGGTCGCCCGGGATGCCTCCCTCGGCCCCCTTGGTGGGGCGCTGGACCGCCACCCAGCTGCCGACCGTGATGCCGTCGCGCACCGAGTCCAGCTGGAGCACGCGGCGGTTGGCGGGCTCCGGTTTCGAGGCGACGACCACCTCGACGTTCGGGGCGGCGCTGCCCACGGTGTAGGCGAGACTCACCTCGTACTCGCCGTGCGTGAACTGCTCCGGGACGCCGGGCCGGAGGGTGACCTGTTCGGCGGTGCCGTTGCGGACGTCCACGTGGACCAGGCCGTCGGCGTCGGGGCGCGACACGTGGAGGGTGCGCTCGGGCAGACCCGCGCTGAACACCGCGGTGACGCCGGGTTCCTGAGCGGCGGAGGGCGGGGATTCGGCGGGCGGGGAGTCGGCGGACCGGGAGTCGCCGGGGCGCCTGTCGGGCCCGCTCCGCTCGCCGTCCTGGCCCACGCCCGCGTGGGTGGACAGGCGCACCTCGCCCGTACCGAGACGGAAGGTGACCGGCACGGTGAGGGGGAGGTTCTCGGCGCGCTGGTCGGAGCTGCTTCCCTCGACGTACTGGAACTCCGCCCGCACCGGGGTCCTGCCCCCCGTGTCGAACACGACGCGCGTGCTGACCAGCGAGGCACCGGTGAGAGGCCAGTCCGCGGTCCGGATGACCCGGCCCCGGTCGTCCTGGACGGGCTTGAGCGGGGCCATCGCGCCGAAGGGGGCCGTCGTCACGCGCAGGGCGAGGAGTTCCCGCAGGAGTCGCCGGGTGCCGGGAGCGGCGGAGGCGGGGGCGGCGGCCGTACGCCAGGCCGGGTAGAGGCCGGTCAGGCTCGGGTCGAGGACCGAGAGCAGGCGGGCCGTGTCCGCGCCGGGGCGGCGGGGCCCGCGTCCGGCGGTGGAGGACGGTGCCGGTTGCCTGCCGCGGAGGGCGGGCAGGACGGCGCCGAGTGCCTGGAAGGCGGCCTCGTGACGGCCGGGGGGTTCCGGGGCGGCGGGGGCCTCCGATGCGGACTCCGTGCTGGACCCCGGGGATGCCGGGGTGGCTTCCGGGGCCGTGGTGGCGGGCCGGTCGGCGGTCGCGGTGGCTGCCCGGGTGCGGGCGGCGCCGATCACCGCCGGGTCCTCCCCCTCCCCGGGAGGTACCGGCTGGCTGGGCGCCAACTCCAGCGCTCGCTCCGCCAGTTCGGCCAGTACCCCTTCCAGCTGCTCGAACCAGGCCGCCACGTCCTCGTACGGTGTCGCGAGGACCTGGGCCTCGTCGAGGCGGGCGACGGGCTCGGCGAGCCGGGCCGCGAGGCCCTCCGGTGTGCCGATGCCGTCCAGGTCCGCGCGCAGCGGTGCGAGGACCTGGTCGTCGAGCTCGTCGATCAGACGGCTGACCGGCCGCGGGTTGGGCACCTCCGGTGTGGGCGGTTCGTCGCCGGGCTCGCCGGGCGCCCCGGGCTCGCTGATCCAGCGCCGTACCTCGTCGACGAGTTCCTGGAAGGTGGGCGGGGCCGACCGGGGCAGCCCGATCGCGGTGATCTCGTCGTCCCGGTCGACGCGGACACTCGCCACGGGCAGCAGCAGCCGTTGCGCGCCCGCCTTCTCGCCGAAGACGAAGAGCAACGGGTCGCCCACGGCGAGGGAGTTGGCGGTGCCGTCGACGAAGAGCACGGACCGGCGCTCCAGGTCCTGCGGGGTGATGAGGGAGGGGCGCCGACGCCGGACCTTCAGCTCGTTCCAGTCCCAGCGGGCCGTCAGGTCTCGGCTCGTCTCGAAGGTCTGCGACTCCTCGTCGGCGGACGCGGGCACGCTGTGGCTGCGCGCGCCCCGCGGGATGACCACGGGCAGGGTCTCGGCGCGCGGATCCCGTTCGAGGCTGTACGCGAGATGGGTCGCGGCGGCGACGCCCGGACGGGGCCGGTGGCCGACCAGCCGGCCCAGCAGCACCAGGGAGCGGTGTTCGTCGGCTGTGCGCAGATAGGCCTCGTCGGCGATCCGCTCGGAGTGGAAGGTGAGGAGGTCGCCGAGGACGGCGGTGGCGTCGAGCAGGCCGATCGCCGGGTCGTCCGGGGTGCGGACCGTCAGACCCCGGAGCGCCGGGTACGCGGGTGAGGCGAGCCGGTCGAGCAGGGCGGCCAGGAAGGAGGCGTGGTCGCCGACGCGGTAGTCGAGGGCGGTACGGCCCGGGGGGTTGTGCGGCGGGGCGGGGGCGAGGCGTTCGTCGTGGCCGCCGCGGGCGCCGCCACCGCAATCGCAACCGGCGCCTCCACCGGGGCCGTTTCCGTCGCCGCACGCTCCGCCGCAGGTGCAGTCGTCGCTCATCGGGCACCTCCGAGGGATATCGTCAGCCGACCGTTCTCCGGCCGGTCGGGGTCGTTGTCGCAGGTGGCGATCTCCAGCGGGCCGAGCCGCAGCACGCCGTCCTCCCTCTCTCCTCGGTCCTCGTGGAACTGCCTTCGCAACCGGGTGACCTGGACGCTCTCCACTCCCGGCACCGCCGCCGCGACGGCGACCAGACGGCTGAGCCGGACCGGTTCGCCGAAGGTGAGCGCGTCCGGGTGGAAGAACCCGAGCCGCCCGCCGGGGAGGCGGCCCCGGCCGAGTACGCGGTACAGCTCGGCCAGGATCTGCCCGTGCTGGTGGCCCGGGAGCGCGCAGACCCGCAGCGCGATGTCGAGCGGTACCGGCCGGGCGGCGCCGACGACGAGGTCGTGGCCGATACGGCGGTACGCCTCCAGGGCCTGGGTCACCTCGGCGAGGAGCCCCGGAGAGGGTTCCCCGGTGCCGTACGCGTCCACGGCGATGTGGGCCTCCTGGCCGCTGCCGGTCCAGCGGAGCGTGGCGGCGGCCCGCTGGACACCGGGCAGGGCGGCGGCGAGGGCCGCGTAGTCGTCCGCGGTGACGGCGCGCAACCGGGTGCGGCGCAGGTCGAGCGGGGCCGACTGGCGTACCTGCTCGACCGGTTCGGGTTCGGTGCCGCCGACGGCGGGCAGCGGGTTGCGAACGCCGGCCACGGGCGGCCGCTCGCAGTCGGCGGTCAGGACGAGGTGGTTGATGGCCTCCGGGCCCACGTTGCCCGCGGTGCCGCCGCCGAGCCGGTAGCGCAGCGCGAGCCGAGTGCCGGGGGTCGGCCGGGCGGCGTGGCGGCCGTCGCCGAAGCGCAGGGCGAGGCGTCCGTCGTCGCGCAGTTCGCCGACGAAGTGCCGGTCGCGGGGGGTGCTGTCGAGCAGGTCGCGGCGCGGCTCCCAGATCGTGTCGCCGTGGGGGTGGCCGCCGCTGTGGCCGCTGTGGTGACCGTGGTGGTTTTGGTGCAGCTCGTGCAGTCGGACCGCGGGCAGGGCCTGGCGTGGGTCGTGCCGGAGTGCCGCCGAGGCCGGGCCGCGCAGGACCTGTTCGCCCGGGTGCAGTCCGTCCGCGTACGCGGGTCCCCAGCTCTGTGCGATCTCCCAGGCGATGTGTCCGTCGAGGACCGTGCCCGCGCGGGCCCGTGCCGTGAGCACCTCGACGCGCTGGAGCTTGGCGTGCAGCAACCGGTCGCTGCGGAAGAGGAGTTCGCGCAGTGCACGGACCGGGTGGCGGCGCAGTTCGAGACGCTCCAGGACCTTCAGGCCGTAGAGCACGGTGAGTTCGGCGATCTCCTGTTCGCCGAGCCCGTCGCGGTCGCGGGCGCTGCGCCACAGTTCGGTGAGCCGCTGCTCGACCCGGCCCGGGACGGCGGCGATCCGCTCGGCCTGGCCGGTGGCGACGGCCCGGGGGTCGGGGAACGGCACGGCCTGGGTCACGGGTGAGCGGCCGAGCACGGGCCGGAAGCGGGGTGCGATGCCCGGGTACACGGACTGGGCGAGCAGGGTCCGCAGCGCGGCGGCCTGCGCGTACGCCGTGCCCGGCACGACCCGTCCCCGCGCTCCGGCCTCCTCGGCCCCCGCCGTTCCGGTGCGGCCGGGCCGCCGCCCGGTGAGTTCCAGGCCGAGTCCGGCGCGTACGGTCGCGTCCTCGCCCACGACCGCGAACAGCTCGTGGATGTCGTCGGGGGTCAGCGGATCGCCGCACCCCGCCTTGTCCGTGAGGGAGTTGACGAGCCGGGCGGGGGCGTTGCCCTCGTCGCGGTCTGCGCAGCCGAAGGCGGGTGCGCCGCAGGAGCCGACGACGGCGGGCCCGGGCGGTACGGTCACCGTCTCCGGGAGGCCTTCGCCAGGCCGGTTCAGAGAGCGGCCGTGGTCGACCAGGACGACGTTGCCGCGGGCGATCGACACGTCCTCGACTGTCCCCCAGCCTCCGGCCAGGGACCCCATCTCGCTTCGCTCGCAACCGCGTCCGCCACGGGTAATGAGGCACAGCGGGAAGCGCAGCGCGTCCTCGGCGGCCCAGGTGACCTCCAGGACCGGCTGGTCCTCGATCCGGTCGACGGCGGGGGTGACGGAGGTCAGCCGCACCACCTGCCGGTGGGCAGGGTCGGCGTCGCCAGGGGTGCCGGTGCGCGGCCCCTTCACCTCCTCAAGGACCAGCAGGTCACCGGCCCGCAGTTCGAGTCGGCGTTCCTCGCGGGTCTCCGTGTCGCGCCACTCGTCGCGCAGGGTCGCGGCCGTCGCGCCCCTGGGCAGGGAGCGGACCTCGCCGCCCCAGGTCCACAGCCGGATCGTGTTGTGGGCGGACCGCAGCTCCAACGGGTCGGCGGCCACGACCGGTTCGAAGACCTCCACGGAACCGCGCTCGTCGAGGTCGGCGAGGTCCCCGTCGCCGATGACCGTGCCGGGCGCCGGCCGGTCGTGCGGGTCGAGGGAGCGTACGTCGACGGAGGCGAAGCGGTACGTGCCCGGGGGCAGCGTGTGGTCGCCCGCGCTCTCCACGGTGACGTAGGCGCGCGCGTTGCAGCCGTCGTGCATCGCGTGGTCGATCAGCCGCACATGGCGGCGGACCGAGATCCGGCGGCGCGCGGTGTCGAGGTACGCCTCCGTGGCCACGGCGTCCTGCTGGTAGCTGATCTGGTCGCCGGTGTACGCGAGCATCTCGACGAGGGTCGTGCCCAGGTCGGCGGGGTTGCGCTCGATCCAGTCGGGGGTGGTGAGCGCGAGCCGGTCGAGGAGCAGCTTGCGGATGGTGTCGTAGTCGCGGGCGGTGTAGTCGACGACGGGCGCTTGGGGGAACGACGGTCCCGCAGAGGGCTCGTGCCCGTGTTCGTGTTCATGCCCGTGTTCGTGGCCGTGTTCGTGGGCGGGCTTGCAGTCGAAGGGGGTCGGGCAGTCGGGCCGGAAGGTGAAGGAGGCGCTGTGATAGCGCTGGTCGAAGCCGCGGTACGGCTCGGTCCCGGGGCGCCCGTACGGGTCGGTCTCCACCAGGGAGAGCCGGTAGCGGGAGGAGTCGCCGGTCCGGTCGAGGGTGACGTACAGCCGGTCGTCGAGTTCGGGGTCCTCCTCGCGCTCGACGCCGATGTCCACGACGGTGATGCCGGTCAGGCCGTCGACGCGCCGGCCGCCGTCGATGCGTACGTTCTCGGCGCACAGGCCGTGCGGGGCCTTGCCGAGGAAGGTGACGGTGAGGGTGAGCCCGTCGTCGCTCACCTCGACCGCGTCGACTCCGTTGAGCTGGGCGGCTCTTGCCCTGGCACGTCGGGAGGCGGTCGAGGCCGGGGGCGGGGGCGTGTTTGAGGTCGGGGCCGTCATGTCGCGGCCCTCCCTTCGAAGACGTCGTCGCGGCGCGTCCCGGTGGAGCGCACGGCGTAGGAGAGGTGGACCCGGACCGTGTCGTCCTCGGGCACCACGTCCAGGGCCTCGATCTCGACGAGTTCGCCGAGCCAGCGCTGCAGGGAGGCCTGCACGGACAGTTCGAGGGTGCTGGTGAGTTCGGGGCTGCTGGGCGCGAACACCAGGTCGAGCAGTCCGCAGCCGAAGTCGGGGCGCATCACCCGTTCGCCGGGGCTGGTGAACAGCACCTGTTCGATCAGGTCGCGGACGTGCTCGTCGTGGCGCGCGTGCGCGGTGCGGCCCCGGCGATCCGCCCTGAAGGGGAACGCGATGTCGGTACAGGGGCGGGTGCGTGGGCTCATCGGACGGTCACCTTTCGCCGGTCGGTCCGGACGACGGGCGGCCCCTGCGGCACGAACGCGGCCGTGAAGCACTCGGCCGCGGAGATGTCGAGCAGGACGGGCGAGCCGCCGGCCGTCACACCGGTGCTGCCGGCCGTCCAGCGGACGAGGACACACGGCTCGGGCACCCCGTCGACGGTGTGCGGGCAGCCGGTGACGACGTACGCGTCATCGGCCGTGGCGACGGGATGGCCGTCCATCAGCACGGTGGAGTCGGATGTGGTGGCGGTGGTGGCGCGGCCGCCGTGCGGGCAGCTGACCACGGCGCCTGCGCCGAGCAAGCCCCCGGACGCCCCTGTCGCTCTGGACACTTGATGGTTCCCCCGTCTTCCTGTCACTGTCGTCTCTCCACCGCTGTCGCCGGCGCCATCGCTGTCGCCATCGTTCGCTGCCGCTGTGGGCTTGCTGCCGTTGTCGCTCGCTGTCTCTGTGGCTCGCTGTCTCCGTGGCTTGCTGTCGCTGTGGCTTGCTGTCTCCGTGGCTTGCTGTCGCTATCGCTTCGAGTGCACGGTCAACTGGCCCTCGTTGATGGTCACTTCCTTGCCGCGCAGGACGACTTCGGCGCCCGCTCCGGTCGCGATGACCACGGCGTCCTTGGTGATGCGGATGTACGCGCCGTCCTGGGCCTGGAGCAGAATCCCCTGCCCGGCGCCGGTGGTGTCGCTCATCACGAGCTTGTGCGCCAGCGGCGTCTGCACGACGACCGGTTTGTTGGCCGAGGACGCCGCCAGCTCGCGGCGCGCGTCGGGCGGCAGCTCCTCGGCGGCCCCGTACCAGCACCCCGTCCAGATGGGGAAGCTCGGATCGCCCTGCTCGAACTCCACCCAGACGCCCGCGCCGGGCGGCGGCACCACGAACTGTCCCGACTCCGGCCCGGTGAAGGGCAGGCAGGGCAGCGCCCAGGTCGACGGCTCGTCGCCCAGGACGTCAGGGACCTCGGCCCTGACGCGCCCGATCCGCAACGGGTCGTCGTTGTCCACCACCCGGCCGCGGAACTTGCCGAGGTGGCGATTGCCGGTTGCCGCCATGCTGTGCTGCTCCTGCTCTGTGGGGTGTCGCTGGTGGCCGTCGCCATGGGTCAGGGCCTGACGTAGGCGCTGCGCGCCTCGAGCCCCTCTCGCGAGACGGTGAAGTTCTGCTGGTACGAGCCCGGGCGCAGGTTGTGCGTGACGGACTTGACGTAGTAGTCGCCGTCGTACGCCCGTCCGGCGCCGCGGACGCCGACCAGTTGGCGGGGCTGGAGGATGTAGCCGTGCCGGTTGACGTCGAGCGAGCCGGAGCCGGAGATGACGTCGGCGGACACGGCGGCCCGGGCGAGCAGTTCGGCCTCGGCCTGTTCGCGCTGCTGCTTGGCGGTGCCGGTGAGCGTTCGGCGTTTGAGCGCGGGTGTGGGGCGTCTGCCGAGCGGTGGGCGCAGCGGGCTGATCGGCGGCTGCGGGAGGAGTGTGGACTGCCGGGTCCCCGGGTCCTGCCAGCGCGCCTGCGGCTCTTCCCGGGCCGTTCCGTCGTACGAGAACGTCAGCTGGTCGACGGTGGAGTTGTTGTCCATGTTGACGTTCAGGGCGTGCTGGCGGATGCCGAGGCGGATCTCGGGTCCCCAGCGGGCGGACGACTGCCCCGGGGTGGGGCCGGGCTCCAGATAGAAGGTGTAGCCGTTTGCGCGGGCCAGCTCGGTGACGTACTGGAGGTCGGTGCCGGTCTGGTAGTGGACGCGGAGGTCCTGGTGCGGGGGCTGGCTCACCTTCTCCTTGTAGACGTCGGGGCGGATGCCGTAGTCGGAGTAGCGGCGCAGGATGGCCAGGACCCGGTCGGAGGGCGGGAGGTTGGGATAGCGGTCGGTCCGCTCCTCCAGATCCATCAGCAGCGACAGGTCCTCGCCGGTGACGGTGAGCGTGGAGTGGCCCGGCTGGTTGCTGGCGCCGACCTCCTGGCGCACGATCAGGCCGTCGAGGAGCACGTCGGAGGTGCCCTTGACGGTGACCGTGACGATGATCCGGGTCTTCGGGTCGAAGAAGCCCTCCGGGAGCAGGGCGCGGTTGATGATCCCGTTCTTGGTGAGGTCGAAGGCGAGCTGGAAGCCGCTGCGTTCGCCCGCGGTGGCGGTGATCTGCGCGGACAGCAGCGCTTCGGTGACCTCGGCGGGGACGGGGCGGGTGAGTTTCGGCCCCATGCGGAGGGTGAGGTGGACGGGGCCCTGGCCCACGGGGACGTCAAACACGGCGCGCTCCCCCGCCGCCGGGGCCGCCGGTGCCGCCGGGGGGCGGGATCTCGATGACCTGGCCGGCCTCGTCGGTCAGCTCCCGGGGGTCCAGTACCGGGTTGGCGTCGGCGATCTGCCACCACTGGGCGGGGTCGCCGAAGTAGCGCCAACCGAGGAGGTCGGGGCGGTCGCCGGCGCCGACGGTGTGGCGCGCGCTCTCGTCGTCGAGCTGCTCGGACTGATCGAGTTGATCGGGCTGATCGAGCGGGGGCAGCAACCGGCGCTTGGTGTAACGGACCTCGGTGCCGTCGGGGCCGCGGTGGATGCCGATCTCGGCGTCGTGGTAGCGGCTGGAACGGGGGTAGGGGTGGGCGCCCGGGATGGTGTCGAGGGCGTTCTCGTAGGGCTCGGTGTCTGCTGCCATGGCCGCTGTCTCAGCCCCTTCCGGTCAGGGTGACGCCCGGGCCGGCGCCCGTGCCGAAGCCCGTGAGGCCGAGTCCGCCGATGCTGCCGCGGCGCGCGGCTGCGGCGAGGCGTTCCTTCTGGGCGAGATGGGCCATGTAGAAGTCGGCGCCCAGGTGCCCGGCGGGCAGGTCGCTGACGGTGAGGACCTTCAGCCCGAGGGAGAGGGAGGCGCGGATCGGATTGAGATCGACGTCGAAGGCGGATTCGTTGATGGACAGTTCGGTGATGCGCACGGGCATGACGCGTTTGCTGCCCCAGGTGAAGAGGGTCAACGGCATCTCGATCGGGCTGATTTCGATGGCCCCCTTCTGCGAGAGGCGGGTGGCGTCGCGGATCTGCTGGGTGGTGGGCTGCACCAGCATTTCGAGCGTGGCGAGTTGGGGGTGGATGCCGTTGGGGGCGGCGACCTCGAACTGGTCGGTCGCGTCGATCTCGGCGGTGAACTTCCAGGTCTCCTGGGCGGGCCCTTTGAGCCGCAGAGCCTCATTCCGATCCCCGGACCCACTCCCCCCGCCCCCGGAATCCCCACTGCCTCCGGCGGACTGGGGCGAGATGCTGCGCTCCAGGGTGTCGGGGTTGAACTGCAGCACGATGATGCGCTGGGGGGTGCCGCGGTCGGGGTCGATGATGACTATTCCGGAACGGATGGGTTTGGGGATGTCGACGTAGCGGGTCACCTTCGTTCCTCCCAACGGGCCTGCAATTCGGAATAATCATGTCGAGGAAAGAGATCGGGGAAAACCCGCAACATGTCAGGGACGCTTCTTACGATGTCTTCGATGGGACTGTTACGGAAAGGGACGTCCGTGAACAGATATTGCCAGCCCCGAGCCCCCTTGGTCACGACCAGGGTCTCGATGTACTTGCGGTATGTGAGGTCGAGCTTCACGAATCCGTGCGGGTAGGGGTCACCACCGACCATAGTCGAATCGTAATGCCAGATCTCAAGAGGAGAGGTGTTCGGTGACATTCGCATCCACGTCGTGGACCCCGAACCGGATTGCCAAGCGTGATCGATATATCTGAGCTGCCTCATGAACACACGCTCACTGCGCTGCATTCCGTGGGAATCCGGGTCCCCCTCCGTAAGGATCTCATAGGGGCTGGGAATTCTGTATTCTCCAAAGAAGTGTGGAAGCGGGTCCACCGTTTCCCAGCACACTCCGACCTCGTCTAGCCTCAAAGAGTCTTCGAGGATATCGGAATCCAGAGTTACATCTTCCCATTGGCGCTCGAAATCAGCAAGCGGCAGCAGCTCGGAGAACGGCTGATTCACCTCACCACGCAGCTCGTCAATGATCACAATGGACGGCTGCTGGGACAACTCATCCAACGAGGCCAGGTGACTCTTCTCAATATGGTTGAACACGCCGACTTCCCTTCCTCGTCACAATGTGAACAAACCGTTGTCGTAGTTGCCCTTGATCTCTGGCCATATTCTCGCGATTCCTGCGACCGCTCCTCCCGTGGGCGGAGCCTTGAGCTTTGCCTCCATGTCGTGAATATCACTGAACGGACGGAGTTTGCTCACCGCCTTGACGACATCCTTATTGCGCCCGAGAAGCACCTGGATTCGAGCCGCCACCTGCCCCTTTCCACTCAGGTTGACAGTGTTCATATTGAGTGCGGCAGGAGACCCCGGGAGTGGCGGCGGATCGAACTTGAGAGTCCCTGACCGTATCCACGATCCGAGTTTCCAGTCGGATTTACTGTCCCCGGATTGCCCAGGTTTACGCTCATGGGAGCGATACATGGCATACATCGTTTTTGGGAACCACTTCGGATACTCACCTTTGGGATATCCGGCTGCGGAGCCCTTGAACAAATCCAGCCCCACGTGGTAGTCGCCAGGATTCTTGGTATCGAACGTACCGCCCTTGGTGTGGCCGAATTTACTGGCGGCCTTACTTTCAAATGAGCGATAGAAGCCCGCATTGATCGCGTTGGGAGCCGGAACAAAGTTGGTAGACTGCGCGGGTCCGCCGACCTCCCTTGGCAGCAAATGCATCAGGTCAAACTGTGCAGGTTTTCCTCGTGCGCTCTTCCAAAGGTTGTGCTGAGCGATGTACTGGAAGCCGACTGAATTTTCGACCTTCCACATGGGGCCACTCGGCTTTTCTCCGTGAGCGTCCGCCCATCGCTGATTCACGAAGCGCTGAGTGAACGACTTCGGTTCGATCTCCGCACCGTTCACGAATGGGGGCGCATGCGGTTCAGGGTCCGGGTACCCCAAGGGTGTGGTGCTCACTTTCTTTTGTATCGTGTGCACACCAGTTGTCGGTCCAGGTTGTTGCGGGCTGCCCTTCCCCCAGAGCCTGAACGACTCTCCGCCCTGCTCCCACAGCCTGGTCAGCCGGTAGAGCCGGCGATAGCTGTCCAGCACCATCGGCCAGCTGGGTTCCGGAATGCTTCGATCCAGCTTCGGCTTGAGCTGACGGTGGATTTTCCGCAGTTTCAACGCGAGGCTGTCTTCCTTGTTCTCCCTCTCCTCCTTCTTTTTCTCATCTTTCGCGGTCTCGCTCTTAGGCCTTCCGGGCTCGTCCTTGCCCTTGCTGTCGCCGCCCGTGTCTTTCTTATTACTGCCGTCCGAGTCGGTCCTGTCCGTCTTGCCGCTCCGGCCGGAGTCGGGCGACTCCTTCTGGCTGTCGGCGTCAGCCCTGTCCTTGGTGCTGTCGACCCCTTGGTCCTTGCCCTTGTCGTCCGGAGTGGCGTCCTTCTTGGTGGTGTCCGAACGATCCGTCCTGCTCGGCTCGTGCGTTGTGGGCTTGGGCGTAACGGGTTTGGCGGTGGAGGCCTTCGGCGATGGAGTCGGGCGGGTTTCCTTGCTGCTGTCCTTGGAGGCGTTCTTGGGATTGCCGTTCTTGTCCTTGGACGTGGGGGGCGTCGGCTTGGTCGAGTTGTTGCTCGGGGTGTTGTTCTTGCCCTCGGGCTTGTTCGTCGTGTCAGTCGTATCGGTCTTGTCGGTCTTGCTTGTGGGGCTCTTGGGTTTCGCGGGCTTGGACGACGGGGTCGGGGTTTCCTTGTCCTTCGGCTTGGCCGGCGCGGCCTGGTCCTTCGGCTTGCCCGGGCCTGGCTGGGGTTTCCTCAGGTCCGGGGTCCTGGCAGGTGTCGGTGTCGCGGACTGGCGCGGACTCGGTGCCGTTGTCGACGTCGCGGGCGCGTCCTTGTCGCCGCCCTTGCCGTCGCCGCCCCCGCCCTGGCCGTCCTTGCCCTTGTCCCCGCCCGGGCCCTTGTCCGTGCCGATCTTGGCGGCCACGCCCTTCAGCCGCCGGCCCACCTTCGAGACGTACTTGCCTATGCCGCTGAGGAGCAGTTCGTACGCCATTTCCAGCAGGACGACTATTCCCGCCGCTATCGCCTTGGCGAAGAGGACGCCCGCGCCTCCCTGGCGTACGGACTTCAGCCAGGTGATGACCGCGCCGATCGCCTTGAGGATCTCGCCCAGGGAGCCGATCGCGGCCTGGATGGCCTCCAGGATCGCCGCGCCCCAGCCCGCGCCCGGGATCAGCTTCACGAGGACCTTCGTGATGACGATCTCGCCGATGATGAAGGGGAGTTGGGGGACGATCGCGTCCCACACCTCCTTGGCGATCTTCTCTAGGGTCCAGCCGCCCTTCATGAGCTTGTTCCAGACGGCCTCGGTCAGGCCGGTGATCTCCTTGACCTTGTCGTTGAACCACTGCTTGACCGCGCTCTTCACCTCGTTGAAGAGGTGGTTCTTCGCACCGTCGTACGCGGAGTTCTTCGCCCCGCTCAGCCAGCCGCCCGGGTCCGAGAGGATGTCGACCAGGATCATCATGAACTCGCCGAACGCGGCGATGAACTTCGTCGCGAAGTCGAGAACCGCCTTGAGCGCTTCCTTGCACGCCTTCAGGACGTCCAGGAGCATCTTCTTCAGGACGTTCAGGATGTCGCTGAGAAGTTTCGCGATGGACTCCAGCAGATCGTTCATGATCTGCCTCAGCGTCGCGGCGAGCCGGTTGACGAGCGCGATCGCCGCCTTGATCAGGTCCGCTATGAACTTGCGTATCCGGCGGGCGATCTCGATGACCGCTTCCACCAGGGACGTGACGAACTCGATCAGGTCCTCGATGAACTTCCTGATCATCTCGACGATGCCCTCGCGGGCCGCGTTGATCCAGCCCTCGACCGTCTCCTTGAAGTTCTTCAGCGCCTCGACGATCGCCGCGCGGGCGTCCTTGATGATCTGGACGACCTTGTTCCGCAGCTCGATGAACTTCTCTTTGATCCAGTCGAGCGTCTTGGAGAGCCAGCCCTTGGAGTCGTCGACGTTCTCGTCCTTCTTCCTCTCCGCCTCCTCCTCGGCCTTGCTCCCCGTGTCCTCGATGTCCTTGTCGCTGGTCTCCTTCTCCTTGCCGACGTCCTTGTCGGTGTCCTCCTCCTCCTTCTCGACGTCGTCACGGATCTTCTTCTCGCGGTCGGACTTCTTCGTGCCGAGCTTCTTCAGCTCCTCGTCCTGCTCCTTGGTCCAGTCGGAGCGCTGCTTGTCCACGTCCGTCAGGACGCCCGCGCGCTTGCCCGTCTGTTCCCTGGTGTTGGACAGGACCTCCTTGTCGACCTGCCGCTTGTGCCTGTCCTGCGAGGTGCGGGTGTCCTGAGCCTTCTTCTCCCGGCTCCTGCCCATGTCCTGGCGGCCGTCGCTCAGGGCCTGCTTGAACTGCGGCCTGCGCTCGTGCTCGGCCACTTCCGAGGCCGCCTCGGGAGGCACCGCACCGGTACTCGCACCACCGCCGCCGACCTGCGACCTGCCGCCCTGCTCGGCGGGTACCTTCCCTTCGAGCCGTTCCTTCGGCGCGTCCGGGTAGATCTGGTCCTCACCCATCCGGCGACCGGCGTCGTCGGCGCCGGTCTCGGCGGCCTCCTGGCTCTTGTCGTCGGTGTTGCCGCCCTGCTCCTGGGTCTTGTCCTCGGCCTGGCCCTTCATGTCGACGCCCGGCGCGGTGCCGTTCTGCGCCTCCTTCATGGCCTCGTCCTTGGTGGGCATCCCGGCGAACTGCGCGGCCAGGTCCTCCGCCGTCACGTCGAACCCGAGCCAGTCGCCGATCCCGCCGATGACGTAACCGGCCATCATCCCGACCTGGTCGAAGAAGTCCGGTTCCTCCATCTCCTCGGCGTCGATCTTGCCTTCCGGCTTCTTCTCGCCCTTGACCTCGGCCTTCTCGTCCTTCGCGTCCTCGGCGCGAGTGGCCTTGTCCTCGTTGTACCGCGCCGCCTCGTCGGATTCCGGGGCGCCGTGCAGAGTCCTCGGGGCGCCGGAGGGGCGCTCCATGGCGGGCGGCCTGGCCGCCAGTTGCCTGTGCTCCTTGCCGACGTCCTTGTCCACGGCGCCGCCGACGCTGTCCATGGCCTCCACGGCCTGGTGCGGCTTGAGGTTCAACGCGGCGGCAAGGCCCTCCTCGGGGGAGACACCGGAGAGGTTCGGCGCCGCCTTGGACGCCTTCTTCCCCTTGGGCGTACTCCCCTTGCCTCCGCCCGTCGACCCGCCACCGCCACCGCCTCCACCGCGCGTCGCCGTGGGAGCGGACCGTGATCCGGAGTCGCCCCCGCCCCCGGATCCGGCCCCGCTGTCCACCCCGCTGTCCGACCTGCTCTCCTGCTGCGAGGCCGGCTCCTTCGGCTCCTCCGTACGCGGGCTCGAACTGCGCCGCGACGCAGGCAAGTTGTTCGCGTCCGAGGAGGGCTGACCGGTCGCCGGGCCCGGTGACGGGGGCGTCGCCGTGTCGGCCTGGCTGTCGGAGTCGGTTGTTCCGCCGTCCGACGCCGAACCGTCCGAAGTACCGGTCCCGCCCTGATCCTTGGGGCCCTTCGACTCCTGCGGGCCGGGGGACTCCTCGGCCTTCGCCGCTCCTGTGGCACCTTCGGCGCCCTTCTGCGCCGAGTCCGACGGGGACGCGGTGGCCGAGGTGTCGGAGCGGGCCTGCGCGGAGTCCTTTCCGCCGCCCGACGTCCTGTCACCCGGTCCGCCCGCGGTCGGAGTGCCCTTCTCCTCCTTGGCTGCCTGCTCGGCCGTGTTGCCGCCGGTCTCCTTCGAACGGTCCTTTGCCTCCTGCGCGGTGACCTCGGCGGCGACCGGACCGGCCTTGGGATCGTCACCCTGCTTGGGGTCCTTGGAGGCGACGCCCGGCGCGGGCCGCGGCTCGGACCTCTCCTCGGGGTCGAGTTCGCTCTCCGTACGGCGGTCCTGCTCCGCGGCCTCCTCCTCGGCGCCCGGCACGGGCGGTGAGTCCTCGGTGCCCGGGTCGTCCCGCTCCGCCGCCGCCTCGCGCTCGGCGTCCTCCTGGTCCTCCTGCTCGCGGCGGGCATGGACCAGGTCGGCCCTGGTCGGCGGCGGGGCGGGAAAGGTGGGGGTGGGCGGGGCGGAGTTCGCGGCCAGCTCATCGACCTGGTCCGAGGTCGGCACGTTCGACACGTCGAGGTCCTGCTCCGGCAGGAAGTCCTCCGGCCTGAGCTTGATGTCCCAGGCACTCGCCTCCCCGCCACCGACCTCCACCTCGGAGTCGCCGCCCTGACCGACGGACTCCTCCCGCTCCTCCTCGTCCTCCTGGTCCTGGGCGCGGATTCCGTCCAGCGTGCCGGAGCGGGCGGGGAACCCCTCGTCCCTGCCCGCGGCCGTGGGAGTGCCCTCGTCGCGGGCCGGCTCGTCCTTCCTGGCCGCCTCGGTCGCGGCGGCGCTCTCGCGCGCCCTGGCCGCCGCCTCGTCCCCGGCGCCGGCTCGCGGGCCCTGCGCCTCCTCCTGGCCGGCTTCCTTCTTGGCCTTCTCCTCGGCCTGCTTCGCCTCGGCCCGGTCGCCGCCCTGCTTCCCCTTGTCCTGCCGCTGCCCCTGCGACCCCCGCTGTCCGCTCTTCTGCGCGCCGCTCTTCTGCCCGCCGGACTGCTCCGCGCCGGACTTCCCGCCCTGTTTCCCGGCGGCCTGCGCCCCGGACGACCCGCCGGCCGCGCCCTCCTGCCGCCCCGGCTTCTGCTCCGCCCGTCCAGCAGGCGAAGCGGGCTGCTCGCCGTCCCCCCTGGGGCTGGACGCGTCCCCGCCCGTCCGCGGATCGGGCGTCCGCTCGTCCTCGTACTTCCCGGTGTCCGTGCCCGGAGTACCGCCCTGCGGGATCACGCGGCCCGCGTTCTCCGGCGTACTGCCCGCGGCGGAGACCGGTTCCGCGTCCACGCCCTCCGCGTCCGCGCCCTCCGTGTCCGCGTCCTCCTTCTCCGGGCCGGGAGCGGGACCCATCCGCTCAGTACGCCGCTGCTCCTCCTCCGCGGCTTCCCGCTCCTTCTCCCGCTCCGCCCGTACGTCGTCGGCCGTGTCCTCCTCGACCTCCGGGGCGAGGAGGCCGCGCAGGCGGGCCGTGACCTCGCTCTCCGCCCGGCCGGCCTCGTCGATCTCCGTGACCAGGTCCACCACGAAGTCGTGCTCGAAGGTGAGCAGCCGGTGCTCCAGGCGATCCAGTACGCGCTCCTGAAGCTCCTCCGAGAGCGGGGCCAGGGAGGCGCGGACGCGCTGCGCGCTGTCCGTCGGGTCGTTCCGCAGCGACCGGACGACCGTGTTGGCGAGGCGGTCGACCAGCGTGGCGGGGTCGAGGCGCTCCAGCCGATTGCGGTCGGCGTCGACGGTGGTGTAGCGCATCCACGCCGGTGTACCGGCCTCCGGGGCGATGTCGGGCGCTTGTTCGCCGCGCGCCACGGCCTGTGCGGTGTCCTCCGCGGCACGTTCGGCGGTCTCGTGCGGCGCGCTGACCTGTCCGAGGTCGCGGCCCACCGTCAACGCGCCGTTGGCGTAAGGGTGTTGGATCGTGTGCAGCAGTTCATGCGCGAGCAGGGCGCGGCCCTGCTCCGTGCCCGGCTGGTACCGGCCCTCACCGAAGAAGATGTCCTGGCCCACCGCCACCGCGTCCGCGCCCAGCAAACCGGTGAGCGCACCCGCGTCGCGGTCGGTGTGCAGGCGTACGGAGCCCAGGTCGTGGCCGAGCTGCTCCTCCAGTTCCCGGCGCACACCGGGATCCAGCGGCTGCCCGGCCCCGCCGACGATGTTCTTCGGCTCGGGCGCGCGGTTCTTCGCCGCGCGCTCCTTGCGCTTGCGGCGGCGCTCGGCGGCGGCCTGCTCGGCTGCCTGCGCGTCCTGAGCGGCGGAGGCCGTCACCGCGTCACCTCCCCACGGCCCGAGAGACCCGCGTGCACCGCGCGGGCCAGTTCCTGGCCGAGGCGGCGCGCGGACAACCCGGCGGGCAGCGGGGGCAGTCCGGACACCCCGTCCATCGCCACGGTGCCGTCCGCGGCCAACGGCACCCCGTGGTCCCGTACGAGACGGGTCAGCTCCCGCTCGAACGACGCCGATACGCGCGACGGGTCCACGGAGGGGCCGAAGCCGTCCAGGACCAGTTCGCCGATGTCGACGCGGATCTCCCGCGGCTCGGGACGGCCCCGCGACTCGGGACGGTCTGCCGCGCTCTCCCGGTGAGGCCTGTTCACACCCATCCGCGGACCTCCCCCGGTGTGAGCGAGCGTTCCAGCTTGAGGTATTCGGTGCGGGCCGCCGCGAGCATGTGGCGCATCTGCAGGCGGTCGCCCTCCTCGGCGGCGAGGAAGGCGCCGGAGAGCGCGATGTTGCGGATCGAGCCGCCCGCGACGGTCAGCTGGGCCAGCAGTTCCGGTTCGATGCCCTTCACCGGGGTCTGCGGCGGCAGCACCCGGCGCCAGATCTCGGCACGCTCGTGCTCGGCCGGGAACGGGAAGTCGACGACAAAACGGATCCGTCGCAGGAACGCCGTGTCCAGCGCCTTCTTCATGTTGGTGGTGAGGATCGCGAGACCCCGGTACGCCTCCATGCGCATGAGCAGATAGCTGACTTCGAGGTTGGCGTACCGGTCGTGGCTGTCCTTGACCTCGCTGCGTTTGCCGAAGAGGGCGTCGGCCTCGTCGAAGAGGAGGAGCGCGCCGCCGCGTTCGGCGGCGTCGAAGACGCGGCGCAGGTTCTTCTCGGTCTCGCCGATGTACTTGCTGACCACCTGGGACAGGTCGATGACGAACAGGTCCAGGCCCAGTTCCTTGGCCATGACCTCGGCCGCGAGGGTCTTGCCGGTGCCGGAGCCGCCCGCGAAGAGCGCGGTGACGCCGAGGCCCCGCCGCAGGGTGGCGGCAAATCCCCACTCCTGGTGGACCGTCGCCCGCTGCCGTACGTGCGCGACGATCTCCCGCAGCACGCTCGTCTGCCGTTCGTGCAGTACGAGGTCGTCCCAGCCGGCGTCCGGCTCGATACGGCGGCCCAGCTCGTCCATGCCGATCCGGGCCTCGTCCAGCCCGGCCCGCCAGGCGAGGCGCGCGGGGTCCGGCTCGTCCTCGGCGGGCAGTTCACGGCGTACGGTGGCCGCGGCGGAGCGTACGACATGGGGCGGCAGCTGGAACTGGGCCACCAGCGAACGCAGTTCGCCCTCCCCGAGGTCGGCGACGTCCTCGAACGCGTCCGTCCACAGGCCCAGTTGCTCCTCGTCGTCCAGGCGCGGCACCGCCACCCGCTCGCCCCGCGCCCGGTCCGACGTACGCGCGTCGGGACTCGACACGACGACGGGAACGGCCGCCCCGGCGAGGAAAGCGTCGGTCGCCGCGTGCTGGTCGCGGTCGAGTTCGCCCGCCTCCACGAGCAGGGCGGCGGGCAGCAGGATCGCCTCGCGCTGCCACAGCCGGGCCAGTAGGTCACGGTCGCCGGGGGCGGTCGGGATGTCCTCGGCGTTCATCGCGTACAGGGCGAGCCCCGAGCGGGCGGCCGCCGCTGCGGCGATGTCGGCCCGGCTGCGCAGGTCACCGCCGACCACCTCGACGAGCAGCGGCGCGTCGGGCCGCGCGCCCGTCGTCCAGCCCGCGGCGATACGGCTCGCGGCCAGGTCGTACGACGGCGGAAGGTCCTCGGGGACGGGCGCGCGGCGCAACTGGCCGTGCAGGCGCGCGTCCAGATAGGGCGAGCCGAGCAGGAAGTGCAGGACGCGCTCGTCGAGCCGCAGCCGGGACAGGGTCAGGGACGCACGCGCGTCGTCGGCCGGCTCGACGATCCGCCAGCGCCGCAGCGGCGCGACCGGCGTCAGCGCACTCCAGTGCGGTTCGGCGAGCGCGGCGAGGGCGAGCGAGAAGGTGGGGTACGCGCGCTCCGGGTCCCCGCTCGCCGCGGCACAGCGGGCGGCGGTCGTGGCGTCCAGCTCACAGGCGGCGGTGAGGAGCACGAGGTCCCGCTCGAACGGGCTGAGCCCGAAGCAGCCGACCAGCGCGTCGAGGGGTCCCGTCCCTGGACCTGGACCTGGATCTGGACCTGGATCCGGACTCGCCGAACCGGGCGGATGCCGTACGGAACCGTCGGCGCCGCCCTGACCGGCGTCCGCGCTGGTGCCCGTGCCGGTGCCGGTGCCGGTCGACGTGCCCGTCGACCCGTTCGCACGGGTCGCGCGGGACGCGTGCGCGTCGACGCGAGCGAGGACGCGCCTGATCTCCGAGGTCAGCGTCGGGCCGCCGCCCGTTGCGCCCGCCTCGCCCTGCCCGTGCCCGCTCATGCCCTCACCTGCCCCCGTCGTCCGCATACCGCCTCACCGCTCCGTGCGGTCGGGACCGCCGTCGGCTGTCGTGGAGTTCGTCGGGGACTCCGTCCGGGAGTCCGTCCGGGAGTCCGTCGGGGTCGCGGGCGCCGTGCCCTTGGCCGCGCCGCGCGGGGACTTGCCCGCCTGGGTGACCTTGTTGGGCTGTGTCCCCTTGCGGGTACGGGCCGCCGCCTTGGCCGCCGTCTTGGCCACGCCCTTCACCGGCGCCTTCCCGGAGGTCATCCTGACCGGCGTCCCGGTCGCGGTCCCGTCCGCGGCCCCGGCCGCTGTCCCGGCTCTCCCGGTCGCGGCCCCGGCCGATGCTCTGGCTGCCGCCTGGGCCGCCGCCCCGGCCGGTTCCTTCCCTGCGGTGGCCTCCGCGGGCGCGCCGCCGTTCGGTGCGCCGGACGCGTCGCCCGCCCCCGACGGAACCCTCCGCCCCTCGGGCGCTCCCGGCGCCCCGAACGGCAGCACCTGTACCGTCGACCGCTCCACCGGCTTGGCCGCCACCGGGGTCTCGCGGCCCTCGATCAGGACGAGCGCCGCCTGGTAGACCACCGAGAGCGTGTACGGGGTCTGGTGGAGCATCCCCCAGAGCTTCGACGTCTCGTCGATGTCCATCACCGTGGGCGTGAACCGCACCCGCTGCGCCGCTTCTGCGAGGTCGCTTTCCGCCAGATACGGCTTCTCCCCCGCCAGTTCGATGATGTCCAGCGGCAGGACGGGGATCTCGTGCAGCGTGCGTACGACGGAGCCGATCAGCCGCTGGCCGACCAGTTCCGTCTCGTCGCCGTACGCGCTGATGAGGAAGTGCAGGTCGAGCGCCGTCGCGGCCCGCTTGAGCAGCGTGCCGTCGGAGGCGCGCGTCGGCAGGTCGGTGCCGCGCTGCGAGGTGTTGGGGGTGACCTGGTAGAGGAAGACGGTGATCGTGGGTTCGGGGGGCGGGTCGGCCGAGGGCTTGCGCGGCTCGACCTTGACGGCCATGTCGATCTCGGGCTGCAGGTTGGCCTCGATCAGCAGGGCGAGGGCCTGGGTGACGTGGGCGATGGCGAGTGCGTTGCTCATGACGTCAGTTCCCCAGTCCCACTAGTCCTGCTGGTCCCACTGGTCCTGTTGATCTCACTGGCCCCGCTGATCCCACTGGTCCTGCCGACCCCGCTGGTCCTGCCGACCCCACTGGTCCTGCTGACCCCACTGGTCCTGCCGACCCCGTTGGCCCCACTGGTCCGCCGCTCCCTCGATCGGTCGTCCGTCCCGTCCGGCCGTCGTGTCTCCGTGTGTTTCACTCGCGCCCCCTCGCCAGGTAGTCCGCCAGACTCACGGTCGCCGCCTGTCGCCCGGGGGCGGCGGGCCGGCGTCCGGCGCCGGCCGGGGCCGCGCCCGCCGCCGTCACTTCGAGGCGCCCGATCTGCACCTGGACCACCTGGTCGCCGCCGCGCCCGGACC
>NZ_BMVY01000038.1 GCF_014650955.1 Streptomyces tauricus | reverse complement strand
GCCGAACAAATTTTAATGGGAAAGCCCCCGCACTTCGGTGCGGGGGCTTTTTCGCGTTCGGAACCTTTTCAAGAATGAGAGACGTCTAGGGTCTTCGGTATGCGCTATGACCTGGTGATCTTCGACAACGACGGTGTCCTCGTGGACAGCGAGCCGATCTCCAACACCCTCCTCGCCGCCTATCTCACCGAACTCGGGCACCCCACCTCGTACGAGGACTCCCTGCGCGACTACATGGGCGCCGCCATGCACCGCGTACACGACACGGTCGAGGAGCGGACCGGGGAGCGGTTGCCCGCCGATTTCGACGATGTCTTTCACGGGCGGGTGTTCGCCGCCTTCGAGCGGGAGCTGGAGCCGGTTCCGGGGGCCGTCGAGGTCCTGGAGAAGCTGGACGCGGACGGAGTTCCGTACTGTGTGGCGTCGTCCGGGAGCCATGAGCGGATCCGGGTGGGGCACCGGAAGACCGGGCTCGACCGGTGGTTCGACGACCAGCGCATCTTCAGTTCGCAGGACGTGGGTCGAGGCAAGCCGGCACCGGATCTCTTCCTGCACGCGGCCGAGCGGATGGGAGTACCTCCGGAGAAGTGCCTCGTCGTGGAGGACAGTCCGCTCGGGGTGCAGGCGGCGCGCGCGGCGGGGATGGACGTGTACGGCTTCACGGCGATGACGCCGGCCGAGCGGCTGGCAGAGGCCGGGGCCGACCGGCTCTTCGGGGACATGGGCGAGCTGCTGGGACTCCTCCAGGGCTGACCCGGAGCCGTAGAGCCGGTAGGAGACGGCTGAAGCTGAGCGAAATTCATCTTCTGAACCGTCTACCCACGAGTAAGCCTGAGCCCTACGCTGAGCCGCCATGACAGATGTGCTGCGGCGTGGCCGGGCTTCCTTGGCGTTCAGCTTCTTCGCCCAGGGCGTCGCCTTCGCGCTGCTCGTGACACGTATCCCGGCGATCCAGGACCGGTACGACGTGTCCGACGGGCTGCT
This sequence comes from Streptomyces tauricus, assembly GCF_014650955.1. Taxonomy (GTDB): domain Bacteria; phylum Actinomycetota; class Actinomycetes; order Streptomycetales; family Streptomycetaceae; genus Streptomyces; species Streptomyces tauricus. Next base: position 73,933 of record NZ_BMVY01000038.1, on the reverse strand, counting down.
GCCCGCCTTCCTCGCCGCCGTACCGATCCTCGCCGGCGTCGGGAGCGTCTGCACCGAGCACCTGGTGAAGCGGGTGCCGCCGAGTCACGTACTGCGCTGGGCCCAGCCGGTCGTGCTGCTCGCGCTGCTGGGGGTCGGGGCCGGTGACGGGCTCTGGGAGCTGGGGCTCGCTCTCGGCGCGTTCGGACTGGCCGTCGGAGCCCTCGACGCGTCCATGAACATGCTGGGCGTGAGCCTTCAGCACACCTACGGGCGCAGCATCATGCTCGGCTTCCACGCCGCGTTCAGTCTCGGCGGGATCGTCGGGGCCTCGCTCGCGTGGGTGGGGGCGCACTGGGATCTGGCGCTGTTCGTCTCGTATCTGCCCGCCGTGCTGGTGCTGCTGCCCGCCGCGCTCGTGGGGAGCCGGTGGTACGTCGACGCGAGCGGGCAGAAGGGGGCCCAGGCGGTGGCGCCTGCGCCGGGTGGCGCCGGCGGGACCGGGGTGGCGTTCAAGCTGCTGCTGCCGCTGTGTCTGGTGATGACCATCGCGTACATCGGCGACTCGACCGTCTCCAACTGGAGTGCCAAGTATCTGCAGGACGTGCTCGGCAGTTCGGAGCAGCTGGCGACCGTTCCGTACAACGTCTATATGGTCACCACCCTGCTCGGGCGGGCCGTGGGGGACTTCGGGGTACGGCGGTTCGGGGCGGTGGCGGTCGTGCGGGTCGGAGCGGTGGTCGCGGCCGTCGGCTTCGCGGTCGTGGCGGCGGCGCCGGGCGCGTGGGTCGGGATGCTCGGCTTCACTCTTGTCGGGTTCGGACTGTGCGTGATCGTGCCGCAGACCTTCGCGGCGGCGGGCCGGCTCTTCCCCGGGTCTGCGGACGCGGCTGTCGCGCGGCTGAATATCTTCAACTATGTCGGGTTCCTGATCGGTTCGCCCCTGGTGGGAGCTCTGGGCGATGCGTGGAGCTATCGGGGCGCGATGCTCGTACCGATGGCGTTGGTGCTCGTGACACTGTTCTACGCCCGGTCGTTCGCTTCTGGACCTTCCCGATACGGTGACGGGCATGAGCGGCCGCGCACAGCTGATGTGGGACGAGGCAGTAACGGGCTATGACTTCGGTCCGGATCATCCGATGGATCCGGTCCGGTTGGCGCTGACCCGGCGCCTGGTCGACGCCTTCGGGCTCGACCGGGAGGTGGATGTCGTCGCGGCCAAGCCCGCCGGCGACTCCACCCTGCGGCTGGTGCACAGAGAGGACTACGTCGAGGCGGTCAAGGCCGCCTCCGTGGATCCCCGGGCGGCCGACGCGGCGTACGGACTCGGGACCATGGACGATCCCGCCTTCGCCGGTATGCACGAGGTGTCCGCGCTGATCGCCGGGCAGTCGGTGGGCGCCGCCGAGGCGGTGTGGCGGGGCGACGCGCTGCACGCGGTGAACTTCGCGGGCGGGCTGCACCACGCGATGCCCGGCGGCGCGTCGGGGTTCTGCATCTACAACGATGCTTCCCTGGCCATCGCCCGGCTGCTGGAGCTCGGGGCGGAGCGGGTCGCGTACGTGGATGTCGACGTGCATCACGGGGACGGTGTGCAGGCGGCGTTCTGGGAGGACCCGCGGGTGCTGACGGTGTCGCTGCACGAGCATCCGCGGACGCTGTTCCCGCAGACGGGGTGGCCCGAGGAGACCGGGGCCGCGGGAGCGGAGGGCTCCGCCGTGAACGTGGCGCTGCCGGCCGGGACCGGGGACGCGGGGTGGCTGCGGGCCTTCCACTCCGTCGTTCCCGAGCTGATCGCCGACTTCCGGCCGCAGGTGCTGGTCACTCAGCACGGGGCCGATACGCACTTCGAGGATCCGCTCGCTCATCTCGCCGTGTCGCTGGATGCGCAGCGGGCTGTGCAGGTTGCCTGTCATGAGCTTGCGCACGAGTACGCCGAGGGGCGGTGGGTCGCTCTCGGTGGGGGCGGGTATGCCGTGGTGGATGTGGTGCCGCGGTCGTGGACGCATCTGGTGGCGATCGCCGCGGGGCGGGAGGTGGCGCCCTCGTCCGTCATTCCTGAGAGTTGGCGGCAGGAAGTGTTTGCTCGTACGCGGCAGTTGGGGCCTGTGCGGATGACTGATGGGCGGTGGCCCGTGTCGTTCGTGGGGTGGGATGCGGGATATGACCCCGCCGATCGGTTGGATCAGGCCGTGTTGGCCGCTCGGCGGGCGGCGTTTCCCCTGCGGGGGTTGTTGGCCTAGGGCTTTTTTCGCCCCCGCCGCCCCTACCCTTCCCGTCACTGCATGGGGGCTGCGCCCCCTCGCCCCCCTTGTCCTCAAACGCCGGACGGGCTGGAAAGACGTCCTCATGCGTCGGACGGCTGGAAAGACGTCCTCAAACGCCGGACGGGCTGAAGACACGTCGCCGGACGGCTGAAGGCACGTCGCTGGACGGGCTGGGAGGAAAGGTTGGGGCGCAGCCCCGCTTTTCAGGGGCGCGGGGAACTGCGCGGTCGGCCCCCACCGGGCCGTGGACGAAATTCGGCGTGGCAGTTACGCCAACTGTGGGGTTCTTGGGCTGTTTTGGGCGCGGGCGCGTGGCGCGTGCGGCAGCATCGGGGGGTGGTGAGTACCGGGGCGTTGCGGGCGCATCTGCTGGCGGTGGGGCTGGCCGGGGCCGTGGCCACCTCGCGGGAGGTGAGCCTCAGGAGTTATCGGCTGTTCGCCGCCCGGGATCCGCGGGTGACGATCGGACTCGATCCCGAATGGGCCTGGAATCAGTCCGATCTGATCGCTTTGATGGCGGAGAAGTGTGGTGTATCGGGCGATCTGCGGCATACCTCCGGGCCCGATGTGATCGATCCCGATCGGACCCTCGCGGCTCTCGACGCCTTCGCGGAGCGGCTTGCGGAAGCCGTGCGGAACCGTTCCCCGGTGCTGCTCGGCACCGGGCATCCGCACCGCCTGCTCGGCTTCTACGCCGCCATCGCGGACGCTCTGTCGGCGGCCGGGTGTACCGTCCTCACCCCCGCGCATGGTAGCTGTGTCGACATAACGACCCGGTTCGGTCTACGCACGTACAACCTTGACTACGTACGAGGAGTCGCGCTGGTGCGGGAACCGGGGGCGCGAGGCGCCGCCCGTGCGACCGGCGCGCACACACACTCACCTCTCCCGGTACGAGTCGCTCTGGCCGCCGCGGTGGACGCCGGCGGGCCTCTCCCGGAACTCGTGGTGGGAGACCACGGATGGGTCTGCGGGGCAGGTCAGCTGGGGTTCGAGGCCATCGGCCTGGGTGACACCGATGATCCGGCGCTGTTCGTCGGCGAGGCAGAGGGGCGGGTGTCCGTCGTCGTTCCACTTGATGACGCTGTGCGGTCTGATTACTACCGACCGCTTACTCGCTATGTACTCAATCGAGCGTGTCTGTCACAGTAGGCCGCCGATGGGGGCTCCTCTTCCCCACTCGCATCACCCGCCCCTACTCTGGGGAGTGAGCACGCAACGACGAAGTGTCACCGGAAGGGGAAGCCGGCGACCGTCGAGTGCGGAAGGTTCAGGTGTGTTTCATGGCTGCTGGCGAGAGGCCTCTGAACGAGGTTCAGTTCCTTACCGTGGCGGAAGTCGCCTCGGTGATGCGAGTGTCGAAGATGACCGTGTACCGCTTGGTGCACAGCGGTCATCTGCCCGCTATCCGGGTGGGGAGGTCGTTCCGCGTCCCGGAGCAAGCGGTTCACGAGTACCTTCGCGAGTCCTACGTGGGGGTGGAGACAGCCTGACGGCGGTCCGGGGGAGGGCCGGGGGTGCTTGATCGCGTCCCCGGGATTTCCTCCGGAACCCCTCGATTACAACCTCTGGCGCTCAGGCGGGTAGGCTGGCCCCTCATAAGTCGTGTGGGCCCATGCAGCCCAGCAACGAGTAAAGAGAAGTGAGCGAGGGTAGTCGTGGGCTCTGTTATCAAGAAGCGGCGTAAGCGGATGGCCAAGAAGAAGCACCGCAAGCTGCTCAAGCGCACTCGCGTTCAGCGACGCAACAAGAAGTAGTCGCGACCTGCGGCGGTCGCCCACCACGCGAAAGCGGGGCGTGGGCGACGCCGCGACAGTGCGCTCTGTGGCCCCTCACCGGTCGGTGGGGGGCCACAGTCGTATGCGCCGGACGGCGTCCGACGGCGGTCCGAAGGGCGCCCGGCGGCTGTCCGAGCGGCGTCGAATGTCCGGTGGAACGAACGCCGTGCGCATGTCTGGGCGTACGTCCACTGCGGCGAATGGCTTGGTCTGATCGTATGTCCGAGGGTGCGGTCACTTCGTGCATCGGGCAGTCATCACAGCGCAACACCGACCCGCTAACGTGACCGACACGGGGAACACGGCAGAGTACGAGCAGCATGTCGTCGACGGCTGGAAGGAAGGCGCTGATCTTGGGGAAGGTCGTGCTCGTGACCGGAGTGGCCCGTCAGCTGGGGGGCCGGTTCGTACGACGGATCCAGCGTGACCCCGAGGTGGACCGGGTGGTCGCCGTGGACGCGGTCGCACCCGAGCACCACCTGGGCGGAGCGGATTTCGTACGCGCCGACATAAGGCAGCCCACCATCGCCAGGCTGCTGGCCGAGCACTCCGTGGACACGGTGGTGCACATGGACGTGACGGGCACCCCGCTGGGCAGCGGCAGCCGGGCCACGGTCAAGGAGACCAACGTCATCGGCACCATGCAGCTGCTGGGTGCCTGTCAGAAGTCGCCGACGGTCAAGCGGCTCGTGGTGAAGTCCAGTACCAACGTCTACGGGTCGGCGCCCCGCGACCCGGCCGTCTTCACCGAGACGACCCCGCCCAAGTCGCTGCCCAGCGGCGGCTTCGCGAAGGACACGGTCGAGGTCGAGGGGTACGTACGAGGGTTCGCGCGGCGGCGGCCCGACGTCGCCGTGTGCGTGCTGCGGTTCGCCAACATCCTCGGCCCGGGCGCGGACACCCCGCTCGCCGCGTACTTCTCGCTGCCGGTGCTGCCGACCGTCCTCGGCTACGACCCGCGGCTGCAGTTCGTGCACGAGGACGACGTGATCGACGTCCTGCGGATCGCCTCGCACGAGCCGCGGCGCGGCACGCTCAACAGCGGCACGTTCAACATCACCGGCGACGGCGTCCTGTTGCTCTCGCAGTGCGCGCGCAGGCTGGGCCGGCCCACGGTCTCGCTGCTGATGCCCGCGATCAGCTGGGTGGGCTCGGCACTGCGTACGGTGGGCATGACGGACTTCTCGCCCGAGCAGCTGAGGCTGCTCACCCACGGCCGGGTCGTGGCGACGAACCAGATGCGCGAGACGCTCGGATACCGGCCGAAGTTCACGACGGCGGAGACGTTCGCGGACTTCGCCCGCAGCCGGGGCCCCGGACTGCTGCCGCCCGAGGCCCTTGCGGGGGCCGTCGACCGGATCGCCGCACTGCCCGCACTGGGCGGTGGCCACCCCCCGACGCAGAGCGCCAACTGAGCGCCAACCGAGGAGCGCATCAACGATGGCGGACGCCAAGGTCATTCCGTTCGACGACGACCGGTCCCGCGGGAGTGCCGTACAGCGGCCCGCGCGGCGCCGGGGCGCGGGGAGCAGGCGCAAGGGCGAGCCCGCGGCGGTTCACGAGGTCCAGCCCCTGCCCGCACGAACGATTCAGCAGGATGATGTTCCTGTGACGCATGAGGAACCGGCTGCCGCGCCGGCCGCGGATTCGGCCGCCGTGGACAAGCCGCGGGACGACGGCTGGGAGCGGCGGATCGCCGGCGGCCTGTCGTTCCTGCGGCGGCGCCTGACCGGTGACTACGAGGTCGACGACTTCGGTTACGACCAGGAGCTCACCGAGCAGGTCCTGATCTCGATGGTGCGCCCCCTCTACGAGAAGTACTTCCGCGTCGAGGTGAAGGGCATCGAGAACATCCCGTCGGAGGGCGGGGCGCTGATCGTCGCCAACCACTCCGGGACGCTGCCGCTGGACGGCCTGATGATGCAGGTCGCCGTCCACGACAACCATCCCGACAACCGGCATCTGCGGCTGCTCGCGGCCGACCTCGTCTTCATGCTGCCCGTGATCAACGAGCTGGCCCGCAAGGCCGGCCACACCCTCGCGTGCGCGGAGGACGCCGAACGGCTGCTGGAGCGCGGCGAGCTGGTCGGGGTGATGCCGGAGGGCTTCAAGGGCATCGGCAAGCCGTTCAGTGAGCGCTACAAGCTGCAGCGCTTCGGCCGCGGCGGGTTCGTGTCGACGGCGCTGCGCCAGGGCACGCCGATCATCCCGTGCTCGATCGTGGGCGCGGAGGAGATCTACCCGATGATCGGCAACGCGAAGACCCTCGCGCGGCTGCTCGGGTTCCCGTACTTCCCGATCACTCCGACGTTCCCGTGGCTCGGTCCGCTGGGCGCGGTGCCGCTGCCGACGAAGTGGACGATCCAGTTCGGCGAGCCGATCCGCACGGACGGCTATCCGCCGGAGGCGGCCGAGGACCCGATGCTGATGTTCAACCTGACGGACCAGGTCAGGGAGCAGATCCAGCACACGCTCTACAAGCTGCTGGTGCAGCGGCGCTCCGTGTTCTTCTGACCGACGGCGACTGCGTACGCGAGTGGGGGCGCCCTTTACGAAAAGGGCGCCCCCACTCACGTACCGGCGGACGCTAGTCCGCGTCCTCGCTGTCGATGCCCAGGCCCGGGAGCAGGCCCGGAAGCAGGGGCGGCAGGGTCACATCCGGCTCGGGGGACGGTGTGTCCTTGCCTGACGGGGAGGCGCTGGTGTCGTCCTCGGGCGGGTCGAGGAGGCCACCGGTGTTGCCGCCGAGCAGCCCGTCGTCCTCCGTCTTGGACGTGGACGGCTTCGGCTTGCCGCTGCCCGTCCCGGTGCCGTTGCCGTCGGACGAGTCGCCGCCCGTGGCGCTGGGCGGGACCGAGCGGTCCGACCCCGAGGAGCCGGGGGAGTCGGAACTCGGGCCGCGGTGGCGGCCGGTGCCCTCCGGGGCGGGCGGCTGCGGGAGCAGCGAGCGCAGCGGCTCGACCTCTTCGTCTATGGCGTCGAAGACCGAGCTGACCTGGCGGCTCACGTCGCCGAGCTGGACGGGCAGCCGGTCGCGCAGGGCACCCCAGGCGTCGCGGTGCGACTGCGAGAAGGCGGAGAGCTTCTGGATGGGGCCCAGGGAGTCCGGGTTCCGCTCGTACGCCTCGTGCAGCAGGCGGTGGCCTTCGGCGGCGTCGTGCTGCATACCGAACAGCGCGCGCCTGATCTCGCCCAGCGACTCGTGGTCCAGGGGGCCCGAGCGGCCGCGCTCCATCAGGCGGCGCGCCTCGCTCAGCCGGGTGGAGGCCTGGTCGAGATAGAGCTCGCCGCGGTCGCTGCTGCCGTCGGCCATGCCCAGCTTGAGGTCCTCCATTCCGCGCTTGAGCCCGTAGAGCGAGTCACCGGGCAGGGCGTCGGAGCTGGCAGCGGCTACCCCGCTGAAGGCTCCGGCGGCCACACCCACGGTGAGTCCGCCCGCGGCGAGCCCCTTCGACAGCCGGGAACGGGGCCGCAGTTTCCCCAGTCCGGTCGCCCTGTGTGCGCCCCTGCCCCGGTGGGACCGTTGCTCCGGGACCGGCAGGCCCGTCGCATCGCCTCCCGCGGCCGTGCCCTCCAGCAGCATGGCCTCCATGGCGGCCACCAGCTGGGCCCTCTGGACGACCTTGACCTCGGGGTCCATCGTGGGTTTGGGCAGCTCGCCGAGGCCGGTCGCCAGGGACAGCATCCGGCTCTGCTCGGACCGGTCCGCGACAGCCGGAGCAGGTCCTTCGGACTGCTCGGCCGCCGTGCCCCTGTCGGACTGCTCCTCCAGGGCCTGGGCGAAGGCGTTCGTCCGCCGGTGCGCCGATACGTTCGCGATCACTGGCGGCACCTCCTCTCGTCATGACGGTCGGCTCCCCAGGGGGTCCTGGGGGTCACACCCCCTGACCACGACAACTCGATCGAGTGATCGAAGACGGCCAGGGTGTGACCACAGGGAGCCTGTATCCCGCACAACGAGCGGCTCGGCACTTGGGTTACGGACGACGGATGATCGGACCGCGAAGTCAACGGACTTTCACGGAGGGTGAGTTGGGCGTCGCTGAGCGTATGGATCCATGAGGAGATCCATACGGGGTCGTACCGGAGGTCGGTCCGGCGGGCCGGCCGCGTGGCGTCGAGCCGGTGGGGTACGGGGTCTCAGCGGGCGTCTTCCGGGAGGAGCCGGGCCAGGGTGCGCACCGCCCGGTACTGGAGGGTCTTGATCGCGCCCTCGTTCTTGCCCATGACGCGGGCGGTCTCGGCGACCGAGAGGCCCTGGAGGAATCGCAGGGTCACGCACTCCTGCTGCTGGGGGTTGAGGCGGCGAACGGCGTCCAGCAGTGCCGCGTTCGAGAGGGACTCCAGGACGGAGTCCTCGGGGGAGCGCTCGACCTCGTTGGCGTCGAGCATCTCGCCGGTGGTCACTTCGAGCCGGAAACGGCTCGACTTGAAGTGGTCCGCGACGAGGTTGCGGGCGATGGTGACCAGCCAGGCGCCGAAGTCACGGCCCTGCCAGGTGAACGTCCCGATGCGGCGCAGTGCGCGCAGGAACGTCTCGCTCGTCAGGTCTTCCGCGGTCGCCTTTCCGCCGACGCGGTAGTAGATGTAGCGGTACACAGTGTCGCTGTACTGGTCGTAGAGCCGGCCGAAGGCCTCGGCCTCACCGGCCTGTGCGCGCTCCACTAGTTCCATCATCCGGGCGCTGTCACTGTCTGCGGCCGGGCGGCGTGCGGGGGTGGCTGGCGCGCTCGAACGTCCTCGTCTGCCGACCGCCGCGCTGCCTTCGGCCAGTGCGTAGCACGGGCCGACGGGCGCGACGGAGACAGCGAGGGCGGGGACGGCGTACGCGGTGGGGACGAAGCCGCGCAAGCGGTCGAGGACCGTTGCGCGCAGCGTAGCCAGGCCCGAGGCGTCAACCCCGACGTGTGGGTACACGGGACTCCCAGAGGCAGAGCTTCCATCACGTGCAGTACCGGACCATTCACTCGTCGTAGCGAAGAGTGGGGTCCGTTATGCGTCTGAGGAGAATAACGCTTCGTACAGGCAGTGCTACACCCAGTTGCTCAAATCATCGATTACGTCGCTTCTGTAACCGAATGACGCCTGATCAAGTGCCGGATAGTGACCGGTTGTTGATCGATTCGGTTCGCGTTCCGTCTGAGTCCAGGGCGTGTTGTGGCCGGGTGCCGTCAACGGGACGGACGTGCCTCGAAGGGCGCCAAGGCGCCAGGGTGTCGGGGCGTCGGGGTGCAGGGGCGCGCTAGCGGCGGCGGCGGTGCAGGGCGATGGCCGCAGCGGTGCCGCCGGCGACCGCGCCGACCCCGGCGGCCGCGGGGATGCCGACCTTCGCGGCCTTGCGGCCCGTGCGGTAGTCGCGCAGCCGCCAGTCGAGGGTGCGGGCGTGCTTGCGGAGCTTGGCGTCCGGGTTGATCGCGTAGGGGTGCCCCACCAGCGACAGCATCGGGATGTCGTTGTGGGAGTCGCTGTACGCGGCGCAGCGGCCGAGGTCCAGGCCCTCGGCGGCGGCCAGGGCGCGGACCGCCTCCGCCTTCGCGGGGCCGTGCAGGGGTTCGCCGACGAGCTTGCCGGTGTATACGCCGTCCACCGATTCCGCGACCGTGCCGAGGGCGCCGGTCAGGCCGAGGCGGCGGGCGATCACCGTGGCGATCTCGACGGGGGCGGCCGTGACGAGCCACACCTTCTGGCCCGCGTCGAGGTGGGCCTGGGCGAGGGCGCGGGTGCCGGGCCAGATGCGCTCGGCCATGTACTCGTCGTAGATCTCCTCGCCGATCGACATCAGCTCGGCGACGCGGTGGCCCTTGACGATGGACAGCGCGGAGTCGCGGGCGTCCTGCATGTGCTCGGGGTCCTCGACGCCGGCCAGCCGGAACCAGGCCTGCTGCCAGGCGAACCGGTACAGGTCGCGGGACTCGAAGAACTTGCGCTTGTACAGGCCGCGGCCGAAGTGGAAGATCGCGGCGCCCTGCATGACGGTGTTGTCCAGGTCGAAGAACGCGGCGGCCTGGTCGTCGCCGTAGACCGGGAAGTCCGGCTCGGCGGTGCCGGGGGCGGCTACGTGGGCGAGCTCTTCCAGCTCCTGGGAGGTTTTGCGCGCTGCCTCAGCAGAGGCCTCGCCTGCCAGCACGCTGCGCGCTGTGGCGGAGCGCCTACGGGGGGTGAGCCATCCGAGAGCGGCCATGGCGTGAGCATAGCCAGTTTGTTCGGTGCGGCTGGAGTCGGGAGGTTTGGATGCGGTGAACTCTTTGCGGCGGTGTTGTTGCAGAGCTTGGCCTTGGGGGCCGCTCTTGTGGCTTCGCCGGAGGCTGTGCGTCGGGTGCGGGTCGGTGGGGGCTTGTTGCGCCGTTCCCCGCGCCCCTGGGAGCCTGCGGTCGCCGTGGGCTTGAAGGTGCGGCCCAACTGGTGTGGACGTGCGCAGTTCCCCGCGCCCCTAGAAGATTGCGCTGTTCCCCGCGCCCCTGAGGAGCCCCTGCGGGGCTTCTGCGCCGTTGCCCGTGCCCCTGAAGGGGTGCGGGGCGCGGGAGGATGGGGGGATGAGGTCTCTTTTTGGGCGTGGGGTGTCGCGGGAGCGGGTCGTTACTTTGATCGGGAAGCCCGACTGTCATTTGTGTGAAGACGCACAGGGAGTTGTGGAGAAGGTCTGCGGTGAGCTCGGTGTGCGCTGGGAGAAGAAGGACATCACCGAGGACGCGGAGCTGCACCGGGAGTACTGGGAGCAGATCCCGGTGGTGCTGGTGGACGGGGCGCAGCACACGTTCTGGCGGGTGGACGAGGGGCGTCTGCGGCGGGCACTCACGGCGAAGTAGGGGCCGGTGGGGCGCAGGAGTAATCGGACCGTGGCCTGACTGAGCAGTCCGGAGGGGCCGGAATGTCACTTAGGATCGAGGGCGATTCGGACTCGGGGGCGGGGATCGTAGAGGAGAGTGTGCGGTTTTGCCCCCAAGATGTGAGGAACGAAGGTGCGTGTGCGCCGGTTCCGTACGGGTGCGCCGGGGGTGCGTGACCCCGGTCACGTTGGCCGGGCAAATCGGACACCATCTTTGTGCACGCGTTCACAAAGACATAGCCTGCATTCGACGGGGCGGTCCAGGAACGTGTGACCGCCTGAAGCCCCGCGCTACCCGCAGGAGCACCGTGGCAACTGGCCGAACTCACCGAACGGCGACCCGCAGCCGAGGGATTCCCGAGGCCACCGTCGCCAGGCTTCCCCTGTATCTCCGAGCCCTCACCGCTCTGTCGGAGCGCTCGGTACCCACGGTCTCCTCCGAGGAACTCGCGGCCGCGGCGGGGGTCAACTCCGCCAAGCTGCGCAAGGACTTCTCGTACCTCGGGTCGTACGGGACGCGCGGTGTCGGCTACGACGTCGAATACCTCGTCTACCAGATCTCCCGCGAGCTGGGCCTGACCCAGGACTGGCCGGTAGTGATCGTCGGTATAGGAAACCTCGGCGCCGCCCTCGCCAACTACGGCGGGTTCGCCTCACGCGGTTTCCGGGTCGCGGCGCTGATCGACGCCGATCCCGCGATGGCCGGGAAGCCCGTCGCCGGGATCCCCGTGCAGCACACCGACGAGCTGGAAAAGATCATCGACGACAACGGTGTGTCGATCGGTGTCATCGCGACCCCCGCCGGGGCCGCCCAGCAGGTCTGCGAGCGGCTCGTCGCCGCCGGTGTGACCTCCATCCTGAACTTCGCGCCGACCGTGCTGTCCGTGCCGGACGGCGTCGACGTGCGCAAGGTCGACCTCTCCATCGAGCTGCAGATCCTCGCCTTCCACGAGCAGCGCAAGGCCGGTGAGGAGGCCGAGGCGCAGGCCGACGCCGTGCTCGCCGCCGAGGCCGAGGCCGCCGCGGCCAAGGGGGCCGGGAAAGGGCCCGACGGGGACGTCCCCGCCGTGATGCCGGCATGAGTCTCCTCGTCGTCGGGCTGAGCCACCGCAGCGCTCCGGTCAGCGTCCTGGAGCGCGCCGCGCTGTCCGCGGACGCCCAGGTCAAGCTGCTCCAGGACACGGTCGCCGCCGAACCGGCCACCGAGGCCGCGGTCCTCGCCACCTGCAACCGGATCGAGCTGTACGCCGACGTGGACAAGTTCCACGCCGGTGTCGCCGAGCTCTCCACGCTGCTCGCGCAGCACAGCGGCGTCGGACTGGAAGAGCTCACCCCTTACCTGTACGTGCATTACGAGGACCGGGCCGTCCACCATCTGTTCTCGGTGGCGTGCGGGCTCGACTCGATGGTGGTCGGCGAGGGACAGATCCTCGGCCAGATCAAGGACGCGCTCGCCACCGCGCAGGAGCTGCACTCCGCGGGCCGGCTGCTGAACGACCTGTTCCAGCAGGCGCTGCGGGTCGGCAAGCGCGCCCACTCCGAGACCGGCATCGACCGGGCCGGGCAGTCCCTGGTGACCTTCGGCCTTGAGCAGTTCGCCGAGGGCGCGACGGTCGACGCCTGGGCCCGGGACAAGCGGGTCCTCGTGATCGGGGCCGGCTCGATGTCCTCGCTGGCCGCCGCCACCCTCGCGCGCGCGGGCGTGGCCGAGGTGGTCGTCGCCAACCGGACGTTCGACCGGGCCGAGCGGCTCGCCACGCTGCTCGTGGAGCAGTACGCGCAGAGTTCGGTCAGGCAGGACGGCACCGCCGTACTCGCCCGTGCCGTGCCGATCGACGCCGTCGCGGATGAACTGACACGTGCCGATGTCGTCGTGTCGTGCACGGGGGCGACCGGTCTCGTGCTCACCGCCGAGGTCGTCGCCACCGCCATGGAGGGGCGCGCCGTCCGGGTGCCGGCCCCGGTTGCCGGTCCGCGCGGCGGAAGTGGTGGTTCCGCTCCGGCCGGTGCGTCCGTCGTACGCGGCGAACTGCCGCCCACCAGCGTCGGCACCGACGAGAACTGTCCCCTCGACCCCACCGCCGCGCAGACGGCGCAGAGCGTGCAGACCGTGCAGGGCACCGCGGGGTTCTCCGTGCTCGGCGAGGCCGCCGTGGCCGGGATGGCCGCGGCCGAACTGGAACAGCACGCCGCCTGGGTGGACAAGGGCGCCGCCGCGACGGCCACCGAGGGCCAGAGCGGCTCCGTGGCGCTGCTCGACCCGGCCGCCGAGGCCGAAGCCATCACCGCCCTCGCCGCCGCCGCGGCCGTTCTCGGACGGGTGCCCGAGCGGCGCCGGCCCGAGCCCGTCGCCGAGGTACCCAGGCCCACCCCCGTGCTCTCGCTGCTCGACCTCGCCATGCCCCGTGACATCGACGCCGCCGCGCACCGGCTGCCCGGGGTGCGGCTGGTGGACATCGAGTCCCTCGCCGAGGCGTCCGCCGACGCGCCCATGGCCGCCGACGTGGACCAGGTGCGACGGATCGTCTCCGACGAGGTCGCCGCCTTCGGCGCCGCGCTGCGGGCCGCCCACATCACTCCGACCGTCGTGGCGCTGCGCACGATGGCGGCCGACGTCGTCGCGGGCGAGATCGCCCGGCTCGACGGACGGCTGCCCGGCCTCGACGACAAGCAGCGCAGCGAGATCACCCAGACCGTGCGACGCGTCGTGGACAAACTGCTCCACGCGCCGACCGTACGGGTCAAGCAGCTGGCCGCCGAGCCCGGCGGTGCCGGGTACGCGGACGCACTGCGGACCCTGTTCGACCTGGACCAGGAGACGGTCGCCGCCGTTTCGCGGGCCGAGGGCCGTGACGCCGACAGCAACAACTTCGAGAGCGCCGAAAACCGAGGGCGAGCATGACTGAGCAGGCACTGAGGCTCGGGACCAGGCGGAGCAGACTCGCCATGGCCCAGTCCGGGCAGGTGGCGGACGCCGTGAGCCAGGTGACCGGACGGCCCGTCGAGCTCGTGGAGATCACGACCTACGGGGACACGTCCCGTGAGCACCTCGCGCAGATCGGCGGCACGGGCGTCTTCGTGACCGCCCTGCGCGAGGCGCTGCTGCGCGGGGAGGTCGACTTCGCCGTGCACTCCCTCAAGGACCTGCCGACCGGGCAGCCCGACGAGCTCGCGCTGGCCGCCGTACCCGTCCGCGCGGACGCCCGTGACGTGCTCATCGCACGGGACGGTCTGACGTTCGCCGAGCTTCCGGACGGGGCGAGGATCGGTACCGGCTCGCCGCGTCGCATGGCCCAGCTGAACGCGTACGCGCGTGATCTCGGGCTGACGATCGAGACCGTGCCGATCCGCGGGAACATCGACACGCGGATCGGGTTCGTGCGCGGTGGTGAGCTGGACGGGGTCGTCCTGGCCGCCGCCGGACTGCAGCGCGTCGGACGGACCGGCGAAGTGACCGACTTCCTGCCGGTCGACATCATTTTGCCCGCCCCCGGCCAGGGGGCCCTCGCGATCGAGTGCGCCGCGGACAACGCGGACCTCGTCGCCGCGCTCGCCGAGCTCGACGACCCGTACACCCGGGCCGCCGTGACCGCCGAGCGATCCCTGCTCGCCGCCCTGGAAGCCGGTTGCAGCGCACCTGTGGGTGCCTTCGCCGACTTGCTGGCCGACGGGCAGGTTGTCAAGGAATTGCGCCTGCGCGGCGTCGTCGGCACGACCGACGGCTCGACGCTGGTGCAGTTGTCCACCACCGGTCCCGTGCCCGAGACACATGACCAAGCAATGGCGCTCGGCCGTGAACTCGCTGCCGAGATGCTTGCCAAGGGCGCGGCCGGTCTGATGGGGGAGCGAGTACATTGAGCCCCACCACCCTTCCCATCGGCCTCGAACACGGGCACGTCACCTTCCTCGGTGCCGGACCCGGTGATCCGGGACTGCTGACTCTGCGCGCCGTGGAGGCGCTGGGGAACGCTGATGTCCTGGTCGCCGAACCCGAAGTGCTCGACGTCGTCCGCACGCACGCCAGACGAAACGTCACCGTGCTCGACACCGATACGGGCGCGAGCCCGGACACGCCTCAGCTGAAGGTAGTTGACGGCACGTCAGCCACCTCTGGCGTCCCCGCGTCGAAGGACGCGGCCAATATTGTCATGGAGGCCGCGAGGGGCGGCAGGCGGGTCGTCCGTGCGGTCTCGGGTGACCCCGGACTCGACGCGTACGCCGCCGGAGAGATGCTCGCCTGCGCCGCCGCGGGTGTGCCGTTCGAGGTCGTGCCCGGTGTCGCCGCCGCTGTGGGTGTGCCCGCTTACGCGGGTGTGCCGTTGCGGGACGCCGAGGGTGCGGACGTGCGGTTCGTCGACGCCCGTACGGCTTCCGCGCGGTGCTGGACCGAGGTCGGTGCGTCCGACGGGACCGTCGTCGTCTCCGCCGCCCTTGATTCCGTGGGGGCTGCCGCGGGTGAGCTCGTGGCCGCCGGGCGTAAGCCCGATACGCCCATGACCGTCACCGTCGCCGGCACCACCACGCGGCAGCGGACCTGGTGCGCCACGCTCGGCACCATCGCGCAGACGCTGAAGCAGGCCAAGGTGCTGCCCTCGCCCGAGGGCGGCCGGCCGGTGATAGCCGTGGTCGGTGAGCGTTCCTCCGCCGCCCAGCGTGAGCAGCTCTCGTGGTTCGAGTCCAAGCCGCTGTTCGGCTGGAAGGTGCTCGTGCCGCGTACGAAGGAGCAGGCGGCGTCGCTCTCCGACCAGCTGCGGTCGTACGGGGCCGTGCCGCACGAGGTGCCGACGATCGCCGTCGAGCCGCCGCGGACGCCCCAGCAGATGGAGCGGGCGGTGAAGGGACTCGTCACCGGGCGGTACGAGTGGATCGCCTTCACGTCGGTGAACGCCGTCAAGGCCGTGCGGGAGAAGTTCGAGGAGTACGGGCTCGACGCGCGTGCCTTCGCGGGGATCAAGGTCGCCGCCGTGGGTGAGCAGACCGCCAAGGCGCTGATCGCTTTTGGGGTCAAGCCTGATCTGGTGCCCAGTGGTGAGCAGTCCGCTGCGGGGTTGTTGGAGGACTGGCCTCCGTACGATCCGGTTTTCGATCCGATCGACCGGGTGTTCCTGCCTCGGGCCGACATCGCGACCGAGACGTTGGTTGCCGGGCTGATCGAGTTGGGCTGGGAGGTCGACGACGTCACCGCCTATCGGACCGTGCGTGCCTCGCCGCCGCCCGCGGATACTCGTGAGGCGATCAAGGGCGGGGGGTTCGACGCTGTGCTGTTCACCTCGTCCTCCACTGTGCGGAACCTGGTGGGTATCGCCGGGAAGCCGCACAACGTGACCGTGATCGCTTGTATCGGGCCCGCCACTGCCAAGACCGCTGAGGAGCACGGGCTGCGCGTCGACGTCATGTCGCCCGAGCCTTCCGTGCACCGGCTGGCCGAGGCGCTGGCCGAGTTCGGGCTCCGGCGTCGGGCTTCCGCCCTTGAGGCCGGGGATCCTGTCACCCGGCCCAGCGAGCGGCGGCCGGGGTCCCGGCGGAGGCGTACCACTACGTAGGTGTGGGACTCGCGGGTGCTGTCCTGGGGTAGAGGCCGTGCCGGTACGTCGAGTACCGGCACGGCCCGCTCCGGTTCGTGGGCGGCCGCGGGCTCCCGGACCGCTCCGACTGGTCGTCGGCAAAGGCACGGGTGGGGCGGGCGTAGCGTGGTCGTATGACGACGTACGGATCCTTTCCCGGCAGCCGGCCGCGGCGGCTGCGGACCAGTCCTGTGATGCGGCGCATGGTTGCCGAGACCCGGCTGCATCCCGCTGATCTCATCCTCCCCGCTTTTGTGCGCGAGGGTATTTCCGAGCCCGTGCCCATCACCGCGATGCCGGGCGTCGTGCAGCACACCCGGGACAGTCTGAAGAAGGCCGCCGCCGAGGCCGTGGCCGCGGGGATCTCCGGGATCATGCTGTTCGGAGTGCCGGAGGAAGCGAAGAAGGACGCCTTGGGGACGGCCGGGACCGACCCCGACGGGATTCTGCAGGTCGCTCTCCGGGACGTGCGCAGCGAGGTCGGGGACGAGCTGCTGGTGATGTCCGATCTCTGTCTCGACGAGACCACCGATCATGGGCACTGCGGTGTGCTGGACGAGCACGGGCGCGTCGACAACGACGCCACCCTGGAGCGGTACGCCGAGATGGCTCAGGTGCAGGCCGACGCGGGGGCGCACGTCGTGGGGCCCAGCGGGATGATGGACGGCCAGATCGGCGTCGTCCGTGACGCCCTCGACCAGATCGGGCGCGAGGACGTGGCGGTGCTCGCCTACACGGTCAAGTACGCGTCCGCCTTCTTCGGGCCGTTCCGGGAGGCCGTCGGGTCCTCGCTGAAGGGGGACCGGAAGACCTATCAGCAGGACCCCGCCAATGCCCGGGAATCGCTGAAGGAGCTGGCGCTCGACCTCGAAGAGGGCGCCGACATGGTGATGGTGAAGCCCGCGGGGCCCTATCTGGACATCCTCGCGAGGGTCGCGGACGCCGTCGATGTGCCCGTCGTCGCCTATCAGATCTCGGGGGAGTACTCGATGATCGAGGCCGCCGCCGAGAAGGGGTGGATCGATCGCGACGCGGCGATCCTGGAGGCGCTGACCGGGATCAGGCGGGCCGGCGCTCGCAACATCCTCACGTACTGGGCCACCGAGGTTGCGCAGAAGCTGCGTTGAGGCGACGCGCCTGCTGAGCCGGGTGCCCTAGGGGGGCGTGCTTGGATGGTCGAGCTGGGGAAATGACCTGCCCCCGGCAGGCGGATCCGGTACGTGGAGAGAGGTGCGGGCGGTGGCGGGGGACGAGTTCACGGAGCTGTTGGGGCAGCTGAAGGAGAGGTCCGGGCTCAGTTACGGGGTGCTGGGAAAGCGGTTGCACACGAGTGCGTCCACGCTTCACCGGTACGTCAACGGAGATGCCGTACCCACGGACTACGCGCCCGTGGAGCGGTTCGCGCGGGTGTGCAGAGCGACCCCCGAGGAACTGGTCGAGCTCCATCGGCGGTGGGTTCTCGCGGATGCGCAGCGGGGGCAGAAGCCCGTGGTGGCGGAGGTCGCCGCGGCTGACACCGCTGCCTCCGAAGGGGAGAGCGCGGGGGCGGTCGCCTCTGTTTCCGTCGAGGACGCCGTTCCGGATTCCTCCGACGCTCCGGTCGTGCGGCGGCGGCGTACCGTCGTCCTCGCCGGTGCCGCCGTGGCCGCCGCCGTCGTGGCCGCGGCACTCGTGGTGAATCTCGTGGCGGGCGGAGGCGGGGGCGGCAAGCAGCCCGTGGGGGCCGCCGCCCGGTCCGCCGACGGTGATCGGGGAACCGGCGGGGCCGCCGACGCGAAGGGGCCGTCGGCCTCGCCGTCCGCCTCCCCGTCGGGAAGTCCCTCGGCGTCCGCCGGTCCCTCCGCCTCACGGAGCGGCGGGCCGGGTGCGTCAGCGGGGTCGGCGGGAGGCACTGGGGCCGTCGAGGGAGCCACCGCTCCCGTCGTCGCCGTCAACCCGTACAAGTGGGACAGCCCGTGCAGTCAGCACTACCTCTTCGACCGCGAGCCCGAGAAGGTGCCCCCGCCGCCGAGTGAGCCCGACGCGCGCGGATGGGTCAGCGCCCTCGGCGGGGTCGCCGCCGGGCAGCAGATGCTCGCGCTGACCGTCCAGGGCACCGGGAAGGCCACCGTCGTCCTGGACGATCTGCATGTGCGGGTGGTGGAGAAGGGCGCCCCGCTCGCCTGGAACGACTTCGCGATGGGCGTCGGCTGCGGTGGCGGTGTGGAGACCACGTCGTTCGGTGTGAATCTCGACGCCGGGCGGCCCGAGACCTCGCCCAGGGCCGGGCAGCGCGACTTCCCGTACAAGGTGAGCGAGTCCGACCCCGAGGTGTTCTACATCTTCGCGGACGCCCGGACGTACGACGTGAGCTGGTATCTGGAGCTGGAGTGGTCGAGCGGGGACAAGAAGGGGACCGTACGCGTCGACGACAACGGCAAGCCGTTCAGGACGAGCGGGAACGTCGGGCGGCCCGCGTACGACTATCCGCTCGGTGACTCCGCCTGGGGGCGCAACGAGTACGAGCCCGATGTGCCGGGCTGAGTCACCGCAAGAGCCTCTGTTCCTGCCCGGATCGGGGGCGGGCGAAACACGGATCGTGGCGTCGGGGCACCATCAAGTCCCCGTGGGAGTTAGGTTGTTGCCCATTGATTGACGCGACTCTCCAGGGAGAGGCTCTATGCCCGGTGATGCTCTCAGCCAGGACCCCGCCGAGCTGAGAAGGAGGATCGACACCACCAAGGCACACCCGGCTCGTGTCTATGACGTCTTTCTCGGGGGCAAGGACAACTACCCGGTGGACCGGGCCGCGGCGGCCGCCGCGCTCGCCGCCAACCCGCGCGGCTATCTCGACGTCCGGCACAACCGTGACTTCCTGCGCCGGGCCGTGAACACGCTGACGGGCGAGGAGGGCATCCGGCAGTACCTGGACATCGGCACCGGGCTGCCGACCCAGGAGAACGTGCACCAGATCGCCCAGCGGCTCGCCCCGGACGCGCGGGTCGTGTACGTCGACAACGACCCGGTCGTGCTCGCGCACGCGCGCGCCCTGCTCACCAGCGGGCCCGAGGGGCTTACCGACTACATCGACGCCGACCTGCAGAACCCGGCCCAGATCCTCGAAGCCGCCGCCAAGACCCTGGACTTCGACCGGCCGATCGCGCTGGCGCTCGTGGCGATCCTGCACTTCGTCGAGGACGAGCGGGCCTATCCGATCGTCCGCGAACTGATCGACGCGCTGCCCCCGGGCAGCCGGCTCGTGCTCAGCCATCTCACCGAGGACCTCAACGCCGAGAACGTCCGCGCGGTCCAGCGGACGTACACCGAGCGGGGCTTCACCTTCGTGCTGCGTACGAAGGCGGAGGTCGAGCGGTTCCTCACCGAGAACGGTCTTGAGGTGGACGAGCCCGGTGTGGTCCCCGCCCACCACTGGCGGCCCGACAACGCGGCGCCGGTGCCCGAGCAGCCCGAGGCGGGCTACCTCGAAGGCCTCGACGACATCGAGAAGGTCCGCTACCGCGACATCAACGACGTGACGGACGCGGACATCAACGTATACGCGGTCACCGGCCGCAAGCCCTGAGTCCGCGGCGGCGGGACCGGCCGGGTCAGTCCCACCAGAAGGTCCAGGAGCGTGCGCCGAGCACCTCGCGCTCGGCGTACGCCCGCAGCGAGGCGTGGCCGCCCTGGGTGATGTCGGCCGGGCAGAACGCGTAGTGCTCGGCGGCTATCGCCTCCGCCTCGGCCAGGGTCCTGGGCGGGGCCGCGACGGAGACGATCAGCTGGTCGAAGGTGAGGGCCACGACCCGGACGCCGAAGCGGTCCTCCCAGGAACGCAGGACCGCGCACAGCTCCGCCACGTCCTCGGTGAGACTGACCGGACCGCACCAGCCGATGGCGGCCGGGATGTCCGCGCTGCGGCGGGCCGGGACGAGCGCGAGGCGCGGCTCCATCAGCCGGCTCGCGCCGCCGACGAGCGCGTCCGCCACCTCCGCGGCCCAGCCGTCCGGGTCGACGTCCGGGACGCCCGCCGCGGCGAGGCCGGGCCAGTCGGCGTCCTGCGCCTCGGCCGCGTACTCCCCCCAGAGCTCCGCGAGGACCTCTTCGGCGTCGTGGTCGCCCGGGTAGGACGCGAGATCCGGATCCAACTCCCACTTGTCCGGGTGCGGTTCGCTGTCCGGCCGCCCGCCGACCAGGACCGGGCACAGGCCCGCCGCGCGGCGCGCGGACGCCAGCCGCAGCCAGTCGCCCGGCGCCGCCGGGGCGTCGGCGCGCCACAGCAGCGGTTCGTCCCAGGGGCCGTCGACCGTCGTGTCGAGCAGGGCACCGGGCGGGAGGTCGAGACCGAGCGAGCGGCCGGCCGGGTCGGCCGCGAGCGTCGGCAGCTGGTTCGGAAGAGTCGCCATGCCCGTGACTTTAGAGCCCGCCACTGACAACGGCCCCAGGGGGCGCAGCGGCCGGGGCCGCGCCGGCCGCGACTCACCTCGACTCTCCGCGCCTCTCCGTGACGGTCCGTCAGTCGGTGCCGAACCAGGTCCGCGCGAGCGAGTCCAGCGTCGGCTCCGGCGGTTTCGGCAGCATGCGCAGATACGAGGACAGGTCGCTGTAGACGTGCAGCAGTGTGTACGCCATGACCGTGTGCGGGTCGAACGGCGGGCGCCCGTAGGCCTCGTAGAAGCGCTTCAGGAGCCGGGGCCGGCCGCAGGAGAGGAACAGGCCGACGCTCACGAAGTCGTAGGCGGGGTGGCCGGCCAGTACCGGCTCGAAGTCGAAGAGGCCCGTCAGCCGCCAGCCGTCCGGGTCCACCGTGAGGTGCTCGCGCATGAACTCGGTGTGCAGCAGCACCCGTCGCGAAGGGGCGGGCAGCGGGACCGAGTTCAGGAACCACGGGATCTGTTCGAGCCAGACCTCCGCCAGTCCCGCCTCGCGCTGGTGCTCCACCGCGTTCGCGCGCTGCGCGTCGACGAACAGGCCCCAGTCGGACGGGCCGACGACACCCGAGAGCGGCGCGGGGCTCAGCGCGTGCAGGGCCGCGAGCGTCTCACCGGCCTCCGTGACGATCCGGTCCTGGTCCGCCGCCGGGATCCGCGGCCACGCGTCCGCGAGGCTCTCGCCGGGCAGCCGGGACATCAGGACGAAGGACCAGCCGTTCTTGTACGCGCCGGCCGAGTACAACTGCGGTGTCGGGACCGGCAGCTTGCCGTACACATGGCTGAGCACCCGCTCCTCGCGCCGGGCGTCCAGCTTCTCGAAGGCGGGGAAGAGCTTCAGTACGTGCGCGGCGCCGATGGAGTACACCGGGAGCGAGCCCTCGATGTAGCGGACCATCTGCTTGGGGACCAGGCCGAGGCGCTCGCACAGGTCCGCCACGGCCGGCCGCAGCAGGGCCTCGTCCCGGACGACCGCGTACAGCTCCTCGCCGGTCTCAACAAGTGGCAGCATGACTGGCGCACACCCTCCGGCCGGCCGGAGGGGTGGAGAAGGGCAGTGCAGTGCTCATCGCGCTCCCAGCGTGCGGTTCGGCGAGGCTCACGTACCCCGGAGTCGGGGTCGGCGGCCCGCAGCATCGCATACTCCGGGGTGCACCCGGACAGCTCAACCTTTGGCCCTTGCTTGCACGGAAAGGCAGGGCGGCGCAGGTCAGAGCGAGGCCGGGGAGACAGCGGAGCGGGGAGAGGGACAGGAGCGTACGCGTCCTCACCGGCCGCTCACCCGAATGGGTGAACGGCGTCAGAGGCGTTCGGGGGTCCTGATGCCGAGCAGCGCCATGCCCCGGTGGAGCGTGCGGGCCGTCAGGTCGACGAGGAACAACCTGTTCTCGACGACCTCCTTGGAGTTCGCGTCGCTCAGCACCTGGCACTGGTCGTAGAACGTCGTCAGGTGCGACGCCAGCTGGTAGAGGTACGCGGCCAGCTTGTGCGGCTCGTACCCCGCGGCCACGTCCATGAGCAGCTCGCCGAACTGGTCCAGGTGCAGCCCCAGCGCACGCTCCGCCGGAGCCAGCGCCAGCTCCGGGTGCGCCACCGGACGCGCGTCCCCGGCCTTGCGGAGGATCGACTGGATACGTGCGTACGCGTACTGGAGGTACACGCTCGTGTCGCCGTTCAGCGACACCATCTGGTCCAGGTCGAACTTGTAGTCCCGCACGGCCGACGTGGAGAGGTCCGCGTACTTCACGGCGCCGACCCCGACAAACCGGCCGTTCTCGACGATCTCCTCCTCGGACAGGCCCATCTTCGCGGCCTTCTCGCGGACCACCGTCGTGGCACGGTCGATCGCCTCGTCGAGGAGGTCCACCAGCCGGACCGTCTCGCCCTCACGCGTCTTGAACGGCTTGCCGTCCTTGCCGAGGACCGTGCCGAAGGCCAGCTGCCGCGCCGTCGTCTCCTCGTTCAGCCAGCCCGCCCTGCGTGCCGTCTCGAAGACCATCTTGAAGTGCAGGGACTGCCGCGCGTCGACCACGTACAGGAGCGTGTCCGCCTTCAGGTCGAAGACGCGGTTCCTGATCGCGGAGAGGTCGGTCGCCGCGTAGCCGTAGCCGCCGTCCGACTTCTTCACGATCAGCGGGACCGGATTGCCGTCCGGGCCCTTCACGTCGTCGAAGAACACGCACAGGGCGCCCTCGGAGCGGACCGCCACGCCCGACTCCTCCAGGAGGCGGCACGTCTCGTCCAGCATGTCGTTGTAGCCCGACTCGCCGACGATGTCCGCGTCCCGGATCTCCATGTCCAGCTTCTCGAAGACCGAGAAGAAGTAGACCTTCGACTCGTCCACGAACCGCTGCCAGATGGCGAGGGTGTGCGGGTCGCCCGCCTGGAGGTCGACCACCCTGCGGCGCGCCCGCGTCTTGAACTCCTCGTCGGAGTCGAAGTGCGTGCGCGCTGCCTTGTAGAGGCGGTTGAGGTTCGACATCGCCTCCTCGCCCGTCTCCGCGGCGTCCGCCGAGCGGTCCAGCTCGTGCGGGTGCTCGTCCAGGTACTGGATGAGCATGCCGAACTGGGTGCCCCAGTCGCCGATGTGGTGCCGCCGCACGACGCTCTCGCCGACGAACTCCAGGATCCGTACGACCGCGTCGCCGATCACCGCGGAGCGGAGGTGGCCTACGTGCATCTCCTTCGCCACGTTCGGCTGGGCGTAGTCGATGACCGTCGTGCCGGGGTGGTCGGCGAGCGGTACGCCGAGACGGTCCGCGGGGTCCGTGGCGCGGGCCGCCAGCGTTTCCGTAATCGCGCGGTCCGTGATCGTGATGTTCAGGAAGCCGGGGCCCGAGACCTCGACGTCCTTGATCAGGTCACCGGTGACGATCCGGTCGACGACCTGGGTCGCGAGGTCCCTGGGGTTGGCCTTCGCCTTCTTCGCCAGGGCGAGGATTCCGTTGGCCTGGAAGTCCGCCCTGTCGCTGCGTCGCAGCAGCGGGTCCGCGGGCGCGGTCTCCGGCAGGGCTGCCGTGAGGGCGTCCGTGAGGCGCTGGTGGACGTGGGCGGTGAGGGACGTGACCGAGGCCATGGGGTGGGAGCCGTTCTCCTCGTGGGCATGGATCAGCCCAGTATCCCACGGTGGTAAAGGCCTTTTTCGCCCCCGCCGCCCCTACCCGTTCCCGCCACGCATGGGGGCTGCGGCCCCTCGCCCCCTTGTCCTCAAACGCCGGACGGGCTGAAGGACAAGCCCCTCCGGCGTTTGAGGAGCGGGGGTTCGGGGGCGGAGCCCCCGAGTACGTGACGGGAACGGGTAGGGGCGGCGGGGGCGAGTAAAGGCGTTTTCGTGGTTGGGGGGCTAGCTGGGACAATGGCGTCGTCAGCCGTGTGCATCGTAGGAAAGAAGGACGTGCCGATCGTGGCTCAGAGCACCGAGACCACCGACTGGGTCTCCCGTTTCGCGGATGAGGTCATCGAGGAGTCGGAGCGCCGAGCCCCGGGCAAACCCGTCGTCGTCGCGTCCGGACTGTCCCCCTCCGGCCCCATCCACCTCGGCAACCTCCGCGAGGTCATGACCCCGCACCTGGTCGCCGACGAGATCAGGCGGCGCGGCCACGAGGTCAGGCACCTGATCTCCTGGGACGACTACGACCGCTACCGGAAGGTGCCGAACGGCGTTCCCGGGACCGACGCGTCCTGGGCCGAGCACATCGGCAGGCCCCTGACCTCCGTACCCGCCCCGGCCGGGTCCGCGTACCCGAACTGGGCCGAGCACTTCAAGGCCGCCATGGTCGAGGCGCTCGCCGAGATGGGCGTCGAGTTCGACGGGATCAGCCAGACCGAGCAGTACACCTCCGGTGTCTATCGCGAGCAGATTCTGCACGCGATGAAGCACCGGGGCGACATCGACGCGATCCTCGATCAGTACCGGACCAAGAAGGCCCCCGCCAAGAAGCAGGGCCAGAAGCCCGTCGACGAGGCCGAGCTCGAAGCCGCCGAGGGGTCCGGCGCCGCCGCCGAGGACGACGGCACCGGGTCCGCCGGGTACTTCCCGTACAAGCCCTACTGCGGCGGCTGCGGCAAGGACCTCACCACCGTCACGGCCTACGACGACGACACCACCGAGCTGACGTACAGCTGCACGGAGTGCGCCTACTCGGAGACCGTCCGGCTCAGCGAGTTCAACCGCGGCAAGCTGGTCTGGAAGGTCGACTGGCCGATGCGCTGGGCGTACGAAGGTGTCGTCTTCGAGCCCAGCGGTGTCGATCACTCGTCTCCCGGGTCCAGCTTCCAGGTCGGCGGGCAGATCGTCGGCAGTATCTTCGGCGGCAAGCAGCCCATCGGGCCCATGTACGCCTTCGTGGGGATCTCCGGGATGGCGAAGATGTCGTCCTCGAAGGGGGGCGTTCCCACTCCTGGTGACGCGCTGAAGATCATGGAGCCGCAGCTGCTGCGCTGGCTCTACGCCCGCCGCAGGCCCAACCAGTCGTTCAAGATCGCCTTCGACCAGGAGATCCAGCGGCTCTACGACGAGTGGGACAAGCTCGGCGGCAAGGTCGCCGACGGTTCCGCCCTGCCCGGTGACGTCGCCGCCTACGCGCGCGCCGTCGGCACCGCGGCCGGCGAACTGCCGAGGACACCCCGGCCGATGGCCTACCGCACGCTCGCCTCCGTCGCCGACATCACCGCCGGCGCCGAGGACCAGACCCTGCGCATCCTCGGCGAACTCGACCCCTCGGACCCGATCACCTCGCTCGACGAGGTCCGGCCGCGGCTCGACAAGGCGGAGGCCTGGATCAACACCCAGGTCCCCGCCGACCAGCGCACCGTCGTCCGCGACGAGGCCGACACCAAGCTCATCGAGTCCCTCGACGACCAGGGGCGCGCCTCGCTGCGCCTGCTGCTCGACGGCCTCGACACGCACTGGTCGCTGGACGGGCTCACCCACCTCGTCTACGGCGTTCCGAAGGTCCAGGCCGGCTTCTCCGCCGACGCCACGCCCAAGGAACTCCCGGCGGAGATCAAGGTCGCCCAGCGCACGTTCTTCGCGCTGCTCTACCACCTGCTGGTGGGCCGTGACACCGGCCCGCGCCTGCCCACCCTGCTCCTCGCCGTCGGCCAGGAGCGGGTCAGGAAGCTGCTCGGGGAGTAGACGGGGTGGGTGGGGTAGGCGGCGGCAGTACTTACTGAGCCACTTACTGAGCCGGCTTATCGACGTTGCCTTCACGTGTGAGGGGCGCCCGGAGATCTCCGGGCGCCCCTCACACGTAAAGGCCTGCTCCTAGGCGATGTGGTCCTCCTGGAGCTCCGCCGTGTGGCGGTTGGTGAAGCGGGCCACCATCCGGTCGGCCTCGCGCTGCGGGAGCGTGGTGCCGTACGTGTCCTCCACGTTGCCCCGGAACTGGCCCGAGGTCGGATAGCTGCCGTCTATCGACTTCTTGAAGACCAGGTAGTAGTCCTCCTCGGTCGGCTCCGTGCCGCCGCCCGTACCCAGCTCACGGGTACCGCCGGCGCCGGTCGGGATCGGGAAGGTACCGGTGTCCTCCGGAGACGGCTCGGGGGCCGGGGCCTGCGGCTCCTGCTGCGCGTACTGCTGCTGCGGGAAGGCCTCCTGCTGGGGCGGGAAGGTCTCCTGCTGCGGGAACGCCTCCTGTTCGAACCGACGCCGGTCCTGGAAGCGCCGCTCGTCCTGGAGCCGTTGCTGCTCCTCGAACTCCTCGGCCCGCTGCTGCTCCGCGTACCACTGGCCGTACGCGTCCTCCGGGTCGTACGTCGGGTCGTAGCCGCCCTGGTACGCGACGGACTGGGGGTCCCGGGCGTGCAGCCACGGGTTCTGCGGCTCGGCCTGCTCCGGCTGCTCGGGAGGTTCGGGGAACTCGTCGTCCTCAGGAGCGGGGCGCCGCGCCCGGTCGGGAGCCGCGTCGTCCCGTACGGCGGGTGCCGCCGCGGGGGTGCGGTCGGCCGCGGGTGCCTCTGCCAGCTCCAGTGCGGGCTGCGGTGCCGGGGGCAGCAGCGCGGGCTCGATGCCCGCCGCCGCCAGGCCGGAGGGCGCGGTCTCGGCGAGCGGGACGCCGTAGCGGGCGAGCCGCAGGGGCATCAGGGACTCCACCGGGGCCTTGCGGCGCCAGGAACGGCCGAAGCGGGAGCGCAGCCGCGCCTGGTAGACGAGACGTTCCTGCTCCAGCTTGATGACCTGCTCGTAGGAGCGCAGCTCCCACAGCTTCATCCTGCGCCACAGCAGGAACGTGGGGAGCGGGGAGAGCAGCCAGCGGGTGAGGCGTACGCCCTCCATGTGTTTGTCGGCGGTGATGTCGGCGATCCGGCCGATCGCGTGCCGGGCCGCCTCCACGGAGACCACGAACAGGATCGGGATGACCGCGTGCATGCCCACGCCGAGCGGGTCGGGCCAGGCGGCGGCGCCGTTGAAGGCGATCGTCGCGGCCGTCAGCAGCCACGCCGTCTGGCGCAGCAGCGGGAACGGAATCCTGATCCAGGTGAGGAGCAGGTCGAGCGAGAGCAGGACGCATATGCCCGCGTCGATGCCGATCGGGAACACGTAGCTGAAGTTCCCGAAACCCTTCTCCAGGGCGAGTTCGCGGACCGCCGCGTACGAACCGGCGAAGCCGATCGCGGCGATGACGACCGCCCCGAAGACGACCACTCCGATGAGGATCTTGTGCGTCTTGGTGAGCTGCATAGGCGCGGCCACCCGTACTCCCCTCCCCTTACGACCTGTTGCGCGCAACAGAGTGGCACATGTGTACGGGGTGCGGATGCCCGGTACGGGTGGAGCCCGGCCTCCGTCGGGGCCGGGCTCCACCAAATGTCCTGGTCGGGCTGCGAGTCGGACGGCGGTCGAAATGGACGCGCCGGTTCCCGAATCGGGCCCTGTGTCAGTTCTTCTTGGTGGCGGACTTGCTGGGGCCCGCGCTGTCGTCGGAGTCGTCCGAGCCGGCGCCGAGGTCCGAACCCTTGCCGGAACTCTTGCTCGCGGCACCGCTCGGGGACGCGCTCGCACCGGCGTTCTTGCTCGGGGACGCGTCGGAGTCCGCACCGGCCCCGGCTCCGTCGCCGCCGCCGTTGGCGGTCACGACGGCCCGTACGGCTTCCTTCGCGGCCTTCTCCGCCGACTTCGCCAGGTCGGCCGCCTTCGGGGAGTCGTCGCCCGCGAGGCCCGCGCCGTTGTAGTCGACCGTCACGACGACGTTCTCCACGCGCGTCACGAGCGTCTGCTGCTTGAAGGTGCCTTCCTTCTTCTTCAGGTCGTACGTCACCAGCGTCGCCTCGTTGCCCGTGCCGGACACCGGCTGCGACTTGATGTTCTTCGCGTCCTCCACCGCACGCGCGTCCTCGGCGTGCTTCGTGTAGTACTCCGAGGCGAGCTTCTCGCCCGTGCCCCGGGTCTGGTCCGACTCGAACCGCAGCAGCGACACGTTCAGCCAGCGGAACTGCGAACCGTTCACGCCCTTGTTGTCCAGGCTGTCCCAGGAGCAGTTGCCGCGTGTGTCGATGTCTTCGGACTTGCCCTCTTTGCCGGACTTGGTGCCTTCCGGGACGAGGTCCTTCAGTGTCTTCGACGAGAACACCTTGCACGGCTCGGGAAGCTTCGCGTACGTCGCCTCCTTCACCACCGCGGCCGCCTCCGTGGCGGAGGACGACGCCGAGGAGGCGGAGTCCTTCTTCGCGTCGTCGCCGGAGCCGTCGCCGGAGTCCGAGGAGCAGCCGGAGGCGACGAGCATCACCGGGACGGCGGCCGCCCCGACCAGGATGCGGGTGAGTCGCTGACGGGGTCGCTGTACGGATCGGTGCATGGTTCCTTCACTCAAGACGCTCGGGTGTACGTGCGGACGGCCGCGTTCTGTGCCGGACCGCACTCGGTCGGGTCCGAGGAGCCACGGTAGCCCGAACGGGACATGTGTGGCTCAGGTTCCGCCGAGGCCGAAACCCCCGCCGAACGTCCCTAATCGCTGAACGACTCGGCGAGCTGACCCGCCAGTTTCCGCGCCCTGTCCTGCATGTCCTGGCTGCTCGGGACGTCCGTCGTGGTCGCCGGCTGCTCGTCGTACTGGATCGTCACGACCACGTTGGACGTGCGGAACACCACAGTCACCGTCCGCTGCTTGGAGTCGTTCAGCGCGTCGTCGAGGAACGCCGTGTTGCCCAGATCCTCGAGCGTGCGGGGCTGGAGGGCGCTCGGCGTGGAGCCGGGGGCGCCGCCGGAGGGGTTCGTCGAGGGGTCCGTGGAAGGGTCCGTGGAGGGGTCGGCGTCCGCGGAGGAACTGCTGTCGCCGGCGTCGGGGGTCGACCCGGACCCGGACGACTCGGACGACTTGGAGGAGTCGGGTGTCTCAGGTGAGTCGGAGGGTGACGCGGCCGGTGCCGGAAGGTCCGCCGCCACCTCCTTCTTCAGGTAGATCTCCTCCGCGCGGTCGTCGTCGCTCACCGTGTTGTCGTACGAGACCACCCGCTCGAAATCGACCAGCAGATGGTCCGTCGCGGTCGCCGACTCCGCCTTCCAGCGGCACCCGACCTTCCGGTCCGTGTCGTACGTGACCGTCGCCGTGCCCTCGTAGGCCCTCTCGCGCTGCTCCTCGTCCGTCAGCTGCTCGATGCCCGGCAGCAGCGAGTCCAGGGTGCTGTGCGACACCGCGCCGCAGGGCTCAGGGAGTGTGCGGTACTTGCCGGGCTGTGCCGCGGCGGCCGTCGACGTCGTGCCGCCCGGCTTCGGGTCGTCCTGGCCGCCGCCGTCCGACGAACCGCCGGTGCAGCCGGCCAGCAGCGCCGCGAGGAGCGCGGCGACGCCGGGTACGTACGCCTTCCGCTGCACGGTGGGGCTCCTCTCGACGGGTCGCTCGACTGTGCTCACGACCAGGGTGTCCTGTGGTTATTCGGTTGCCGCACGGGGGTGGGCCCTGGAGACAATGTGTATCGCACGCACTGCCGTGGACGCCGGTCCGTTGTCCCAAACGTTGGCCTTGGCGCCGGTTTTGCGATTTAAGACTTCTGTTGGTTTTCCGGGGGAATGAGGACGATATGTCGTACGTGGAGATGCCGGGGGCGAAGGTTCCGATCCGTATGTGGGCGGACCCGGCGTCGGTGGAGGACGTGGCGATGCAGCAGCTTCGCAACGTCGCCACGCTCCCCTGGATCAAGGGCCTGGCCGTCATGCCGGACGTGCACTACGGGAAGGGCGCGACGGTCGGATCGGTCATCGCGATGCGGGGTGCGGTGTGTCCGGCGGCGGTCGGGGTGGACATCGGCTGCGGTATGTCCGCGGTCAGGACGTCCCTGACGGCCAACGACCTGCCGGGCGACCTGTCCCGGCTGCGGTCGAAGGTGGAGGAGGCGATTCCGGTCGGCCGGGGGATGCATGACAGCCCGGTCGATCCCGGCGGCTTCCACGGCCTCGCCACCCGGGGATGGGACGACTTCTGGGGGCGGTTCGACGGGGTCGCGGAAGCGGTGAAGTTCCGTCAGGGGCGGGCCACCAAGCAGATGGGCACCCTGGGCGGCGGAAACCACTTCTGGGAGCTCTGCCTCGACTCGGACGACTCCGTCTGGATAATGCTGCATTCCGGTTCCCGGAACATCGGCAAGGAACTCGCGGAGCATCACATCGGTATCGCGCAGAAGCTCTCGCACAACCAGGGGCTGATCGACCGCGACCTCGCCGTATTCATCGCGGACACCCCGCAGATGGCGGCGTACCGGCACGATCTCTTCTGGGCGCAGGAGTACGCGAAGCACAATCGCGCGATCATGATGGCGATCTCCAAGGACGTCGTCCGCCGGGAGTTCAAGAAGGCGAAGGTGACCTTCGAGCCGGAGATCTCGTGCCATCACAACTACGTGAGCGAGGAGCGGTACGAGGGCATGGACCTGCTGGTCACCCGTAAGGGCGCCATTCGCGCGGGCTCCGGCGAGTACGGCATCATCCCGGGCTCGATGGGCGCGGGTTCGTACATTGTGAAGGGTCTCGGAAACGCGAAGGCGTTCAACTCCGCGTCGCACGGCGCGGGTCGGCGGATGAGCCGTAACGCGGCCAAGCGCCGGTTCACGGTCAAGGACCTGGAGGAGCAGACGCGGGGCGTGGAGTGCCGTAAGGACTCCGGTGTCGTGGACGAGATCCCGGCCGCGTACAAGCCGATCGATCAGGTCATCGACCAGCAGCGGGATCTGGTCGAGGTGGTGGCGAAGCTGAAGCAGGTCGTGTGTGTGAAGGGTTGACGCATCCACGCTGTGTGAATTCACGTGGCGTGACATCCATGCCGCATGAACTCATGTGAATTCATGCGGCATGGACGTCGTCTTACGGCGTTCGTCCCGGGCGGGGCCGGAGGCCCGGCACTACAGCTCCCTGTGGACCTTCGTGTTGGAGGCCTGGGCCCGGGGGCGTACGACCAGCAGGTCGATGTTGACGTGCGAGGGGCGCGTGACCGTCCAGGTGATCGTCTCGGCGACGTCCTCGGCGGTGAGGGGCTCGGCCACCCCCGCGTAGACCTTCGCCGCCTTCTCGGTGTCGCCGCCGAAGCGGGTCAGGGCGAACTCGTCGGTCCTCACCATGCCGGGGGCGATCTCGATGACCCGGACCGGAGTGCCGACGATCTCCAGGCGCAGGGTCTCGGCGAGAACGTGCTCGGCGTGCTTGGCGGCCACATAGCCGGCACCGCCCTCGTAGGTGCCGTGGCCCGCGGTCGAGGAGACGACGACCACCGTGCCGTCACCGGACGCGGTCAGCGCCGGGAGGAGGGCCTGGGTGACGTTCAGCGTGCCGATGACGTTCGTCTCGTACATCTGGCGCCACTCCGCGGGGTCGCCGGACGCGACCGGGTCCGCGCCGAGCGCGCCGCCCGCGTTGTTGATCAGGACGCCGATCTTCTTGAACGCCGTCGCGAACTCGTCGACCGCCGCACGGTCGGTGACGTCCAGCGCGTAGGCCATCGCCTCGCCGCCCGCCGCGCTGATCTCCTCCGCGAGCGCCTCGATACGGTCCTTGCGGCGGGCCGTGAGGACCACCCGGTAACCCGCCGCCGCCAGCTGCCGGGCCGTCGCGGCACCGATTCCGCTGCTCGCGCCGGTGACGACGGCGATACGGGACGCGGCGGCGGGCGCGGTGGACGCGGCGGATGCGGGGGCGGTCATGGGGTGCTCCTCGGCGGAGGGGGGGCGGGCGGGGCGCACTGGGGCCGCCGCTCGCTCGTACGGTCGATTGCTCTCCCGGCCAGGATAGGCGGGCGGGACCGGTGGGGCGGGCGGACGGGCGGGGGTCACGGCCGTCGGCGACGTGCGGCGCCGCGGACGTCTCACCTGATGGGCGGCGCTCGTCGGGCGGCCGGGGTGGCATACATGCGGTGACCCACGGGGTCAGGGACGTGACACACGGCGGGCCGACGCGGAGGACATGAGAGATGCGCAATCTTTGTGGGCGGGTGGGGGCCACTGCGGCCGTCACGGCCGCCTTTGTGGTTGTTGCGGCTGTGGTGGGTGGAGCAACTCTGGCGCCCGCAGCGGCTGTTGCGGCCGGTCTGGGGGCGGCGGGGTCGGTGGGTGCGCGCGTGGCGGGTGCGCCCGAGGCCGATCTTGCCTTTCACGGGCGGCTGTGGATGGACGGCGGGCAGGTCGAGCTGCGGATGACGCCGCAGAACCACGGCCCCTTCGGGGTCGCCGACGCGACGGTCCGGCTGCGCTGGTCGGCGCCGCTCGCGGACGAGCAGCGGCTGCCGGCTGGCTGCGCACGGTCGGGCGCGCGGACCGTGCTGTGCCGGACGGGTGCGCTGCCCGCGGACGGCTGGGGGCGGACGCTCACCATGGCGGTACGGCTGAGGGGTGAGCCGTCGGAGGTGGTGCTCGGCATCGACACGGTGTGGGGTGGCGGGGCGGTGGACCGCAACCACCGGAATGACCGGCAGGAGGTGCTGGTGCTGGACACGGGGGACAGCTACGTCTTCTAGCGTCCAGGACGTGGGGGTGCGCCGTTCCCCGCGCCCCTTTGGGGCGAAAGGCGAAAGATTGCGCCGTTCCCCGCGCCCCTCTGGGGTGAAAGGCCCAAAAGATTGCGCCGTTCCCCGCGCCCCTGAAAGGTCCCCCGGGGCCCCGGGGGGGGCGCGGGGAACGGCGCGGCCAGCCTCAACCGGGCCGCAGGTGGGAGTGGGGGGGGTGGGGAATAGTCCCGGGTGAGGGGGCGTTTGTGGGTATAGTTGAATCGTCAACAACCTGGAGGATGAGGTAGCCATGCAGTTCGGGATCTTCACCGTCGGCGATGTCACGCCGGACCCCACCACGGGCCGGACCCCGACCGAGCATGAGCGGATCAAGGCCATGGTCGCCATCGCGCAGAAGGCCGAGGAGGTCGGGCTCGACGTCTTCGCCACCGGCGAGCACCACAACCCGCCGTTCGTGCCGTCGTCGCCGACCACCATGCTCGGCTGGGTCGCCGCCCGCACCGAGAACCTCATCCTCTCCACCTCCACCACCCTCATCACCACCAACGACCCGGTGAAGATCGCCGAGGACTTCGCGATGCTCCAGCACCTCGCGGACGGGCGCGTGGACCTGATGATGGGGCGCGGCAACACCGGCCCGGTCTACCCCTGGTTCGGCAAGGACATCCGCCAGGGCATCAACCTCGCCGTCGAGAACTACGCCCTGCTGTACCGGCTGTGGCGCGAGGAGACGGTGACCTGGGAGGGCAAGTTCCGTACGCCGCTGCAGTCGTTCACCTCGACGCCGCGGCCGCTGGACGGCGTACCGCCGTTCGTCTGGCACGGCTCCATCCGCTCGCCCGAGATCGCCGAGCAGGCCGCGTACTACGGGGACGGGTTCTTCCACAACAACATCTTCTGGCCGGCCGACCACACCAAGCAGATGGTCGAGCTGTACCGGTCCAGGTACGCGCACTACGGGCACGGCACACCGGAGCAGGCGATCGTCGGACTCGGCGGGCAGATCTTCATGCGGCGCAACTCGCAGGACGCGGTACGGGAGTTCAGGCCGTACTTCGACAACGCGCCGGTGTACGGGCACGGGCCGACGCTGGAGGAGTTCACCGAGCAGACGCCGCTCACGGTCGGTTCGCCGGAGCAGGTCATCGAGAAGACGCTGGCCTTCCGGGACTACGCGGGTGACTACCAGCGGCAGTTGTTCCTCGTCGACCATGCGGGTCTGCCGCTCAAGACCGTGCTGGAGCAGATCGACATGCTGGGTGAGGAGGTCGTGCCGGTGTTGCGCGAGGAGTTCGCGAAGGGGCGGGCGGCGGGGGTGCCGGAGGCGCCCACGCACGCGGCCCGGGTCGCTGCCGCCGCCGCGGCCGAGGCCGGGCAGGAGGTGGCCGCGTCATGAAGCTGGTCGTCGTCTCGGCGGGGCTGAGTGTTCCGTCGTCCACGCGGTTGCTGGGGGACCGGCTTGCCGCGGCGGTGGTGGGGCGGGCCCCTGCGGGGGCCCCGGCCGAGGTCGAGGTGGTCGAGTTGCGGGATCTCGCGGTCGAGATCGCGCACAACCTCACCACCGGGTTTCCGGGGCCGGCGCTTCGAGCCGCTCTCGACGCGGTGGCTGCCGCGGACGGGCTGATCGTGGTGACGCCGGTCTTCTCCGCCTCGTACAGCGGGCTGTTCAAGTCGTTCTTCGACGTCCTGGACCGGGACGCGCTGGCGGGTAAGCCGGTGTTGGTCGCGGCGACCGGGGGGTCGGCTCGGCACTCGCTGGTGCTGGAGCACGCGATGCGGCCGTTGTTCGCGTATCTGCGGGCGGTGGTGGTGCCCACCGGGGTCTACGCGGCTTCGGAGGACTGGGGTGCGGAGGGGCTGGCCGAACGGATCGAGCGGGCCGCGGGGGAGTTGGCCGCGCTGCTGGGGATCGGTGGGCCTGCCTTCGCCTCTGCCTCTGCTCCCGTCCCCGGGCCCGCCCCCGTGCCCCTGCCCGCGGCGCGGGGGAGTGAGTCCGTGCGGGTCGGTGGGTTCGATGTGGTCCCGTTCGCGGAACAGCTTGCCGCGGTGCGGTCCGAGTAGGAGAGGGCTCGTCGCGTCTGGCCGGGCCGAGTGGCCTGGGGGTTGGTTGTCGGGTGCGGGTGCGGGTGCGGGTCGGTGGGGCGCGCAGTTTCCCGCGCCCCTCGCGGGGGGCTTTGGGGGCGCGGGGAACCGCGCGCTCAGCCGTCACTCGCCTCGGCGGTGGATCCGGGACGCGTCAGCTGCCTCTCAGGGGCGGCAGGGATCGTGGCCCCGACAGGCGGGGCCCGTTCAGGGCCCCGCCGTCCTCGTGCCGTCGCTGTTGAGCTGCGGCTGGGGGCGGCCCGGGAGTACCCGGCGCAGCCTGCGGATCCGGCGGCGCGCCCAGCCGGCCGTGCGGGCGCGGGTGCGGGCCCAGGAGCGACGCGGGCGGGTCGACCTGAGCTCGGTGAACAGCGCCTCGTAGCGCGCCACGATCGGCTCGGCGTCGTAGCGGTGGGAGCCGGCCAGGGCCGCCGCCCCCATCGCCCGGCGCAGCGGCTCGTCCGTGATCAGGTCGAGCATCGCCTCGGCCAGCGCGCGGGAGTCGCCCACCGGGACCAGCCGCCCGTCGACGCCCTCGGTGATGATCTCCGCCGGCCCCAGCGGACAGTCCGTGCTGATCACCGGCACCCCGCACCGCATCGCCTCGACCAGCGTCATCCCGAACGACTCCGCGTCCGAGGCCGACACCACCATCGCCGACTTCGCGAACTCCGCCTCGATGGGGGTGCGCGGACCCATGAGGCGTACGTGCTCCGACAGGCCGAGGCCGGTCACCAGGTCCTGGAGGTGGTCGCGCTGCGCGCCGCCGCCGTAG
Source organism: Streptomyces tauricus (assembly GCF_014650955.1). GTDB lineage: Bacteria > Actinomycetota > Actinomycetes > Streptomycetales > Streptomycetaceae > Streptomyces > Streptomyces tauricus. Next base: position 38,326 of record NZ_BMVY01000038.1, on the reverse strand, counting down.
ATCCGCAGCCGCCAGTCCGGTTCCTTCGAGGCGACCGCCGAGAAGGCCTCGATGAGCAGGTCGAAGCGTTTGCCGGTGACCAGCCGGCCCGCCGCGGCCACCACCTTCGTCGTCTCGTCGCGGGTGATGCCCTCGGGCGCCGGCACGATGTTCGGCACCGCCGCGACCCGGACGCCCGGCAGGGTCATCCGCCGCCGGTACACCTCCGCGTCCGCCTCCGTCGTCGTCACCACCGCGTCCAGCCGCCGGTAGTGCCGTGCCAGTACACCGCGCAGCCGCTTGCTGTGCTGGTCGTGCCGCAGGTGTTCCTGGGCGATGCGCAGGGCCCGGCGCGGCGCGAAGAGGGCGACGTAGACGTTGATACCGGGCCGGGTGCCGATGATCACGTCGGCGTCGCAGTCCGTGAGGTAGGCGGCGGCCCGCAGGTCGGTCAGCCGGGTGTACTGCTCGTACCGCTTCTCGGAGGCCGGGAAGTCCGTGGCGGGCCGGGCGTAGTCGGGGTCCGTGAGGTCCGCGCTGCCGTCCCGTTCGTCGACCAGCGGTACGACCGTGATCCGCGGGTCGACGGTGAACCGCGGCTCGTCCCGGTGCCGCCGCATCGACACGATCTCCACGTCGTGGTGGTCGGCGAGCGCCGCCGCGAGGTTGAGCGTCGTACGGACGGTCCCCCCGATGGCGTACGCGTTGTGCAGCAGGAACACGATCTTCGTGCGGCCCGTGCGGCGGTTACGGCCGTGCCTCGTACGGCTCATTGGCTTCGCGGTCTCCTCGCCCGCCGTACGCTCCGTGCGTTCCGTACGCTCCGTGCGTCCAGTGCGCTTCATCGGTGCGTGGCCCTCCCCGTCGCGGCGCTCGCCCCCGGCACAGGGGACACAGTGGCGGGGCGAGGTAAGCCACCGGTCCCGGCGGGGTGAGAGCCGGGTAAGAGGCCCGGCCGTAACGCCCCTTCATCAGGTAGTACGTAGAGAAGGGCTTGGCAGACTGGTCCCGTGCCCCACAATCTGCTGCTCGCCGAGGACGACCGCGCGATCCGCCACGCCCTGGAACGGGCCCTGAGCCTGGAGGGATACGAGGTCACCGCCGTCGCCGACGGTGTCCAGGCGCTCGCACAGGCCCACCGCACCCCTCCTGACGTGCTCGTTCTCGATGTGATGATGCCCGGCATCGACGGCCTCCAGGTCTGTCGGGTGCTGCGCGCCGAGGGCAACCGCACCCCCATCCTGATGCTCACCGCGCTCGTCGAGACCGCGGACCGCATCGCGGGCCTGGATGCCGGCGCCGACGACTACGTGGTCAAGCCCTTCGACGTCGAGGAGGTCTTCGCCCGGCTCCGGGCCCTGCTGCGGCGCACGGGCGCCTCCGACGACGTACCCAGCGAACCGCAGCGCGCGCCCGATGGCCAGATCGCCGCCGCGGGTCTGCGTATCGATCCGCAGGCCCGGCGGGTCTGGCGGGGCGCGCGGGAGATCGAGCTGACGCGTACCGAGTTCGACCTGCTGGAGCTGCTCGTCCGCAACGCGGGCATCGTCCTGGACCACACCACCATCTACGACCGCATCTGGGGCTACGACTTCGGACCGGGGTCCAAGAACCTCGCCGTGTACGTCGGCTACCTGCGGCGCAAGCTCGACGGGCCCGGTACGGCCGGTGTGCCCGCCGCGCCCTCACTGATCCACACCGTGCGGGGCGTGGGGTACGTGCTGAGGGAGGACTGAGTGCGGCCCACGGGGGTGCGGACCGGGCGGGTCGGCCGGGTCGGGCGGTGGGTGGCGCGGGCCCGGCTGTCGTCGCTGCGGACCACCTTCACCGTGTCGTTCGCGGCCGTCGCCGCGGCCGTCACCGTCCTCGTCGGCTTCCTGTCGTACGACGCCGCCGCCCGGCTCGTACGCGTGGACCAGCAGACCGTGTTCGAGGGCGTCGTACAGGACCTGCTCGACGAGGTGCGCCGCAACCCGCTGGAGCCCGCGGACTTCGCCACCGCCGGCGCCGACGGCGGTCCGCGCGGCGAACTCGTCCGGCCCAGCGGCACGGTCGTCCAGGTCCTCGGGCCGGACGGGTCGGTCGTCGACCGGGGCCGCACGCCGCTGCCCGTGGACGCCGCCGACCGCCCGATCGCGGCCGCGCAATCCGCCGGGCGGCTGGTGGAGCACCGGGACGTCGACGTCGGCGACGACGTCTACCGCGTCGCGACCGTCTCGCTCGGCGGCGGACGGGGCGCCGTACAGGTGGCGCAGGAATTCAGCGGTACGGAGGACCTGCTGCGCGACCTCCAGCAGCGGACCGTGCTGCTGGTGGGCGCCGTGGTGACCGCCGCGGGGCTCTTCGGCTGGTGGCTGGCCCGGCGCATCACCTCGCGGCTGGTGCGGCTCGCGGGGGCCGCCGAAGACGTGGCGCGCACCGGGCGGCTCGGGATCCAGGTGCCGTTCGCCGGGTACGACGAGGTGGCCAGACTCGGCCGTTCCTTCGACCGCATGCTGGGCCGGCTCGCCCAGTCCGAGGACGACCAGCGGCGTCTCGTCCAGGACGCCGGACACGAGCTGCGTACGCCCCTGACCTCGCTGCGTACGAACATCTCGATCCTGCGCCGGATCGACGAACTGCCGCCCGCCGTGCGCGAGGAGCTGGTCGACGACCTCGCCCAGGAGTCCCGCGAGCTGACCGACCTGGTCAACGAGCTGGTCGCGCTGGCGGCCGGCCAGTCCGACACCGAGCCGCCGCGGCGGGTGACCCTCGGCGACCTCGCGGACGACGTGGCGGTGGCGGCACGCCGGCGCACGGGGCGGACCGTGACGGTACGGGTCGCCGGGGACACGGTGGTCGACGGGCGGCCCGCGGCACTGCAGCGGGCGATGTCCAACCTGGTGGACAACGCGGCGAAGTTCGACCGCGGCGGGAGCGGGCCGATCGAGCTCGTCGTGACGCGCGCCGACCGTGACACCGTCCGGGTCGAGGTCCTGGACCGGGGGCCCGGCATCGCCCAGGAGGATCTCGACCGCGTCTTCGACCGCTTCTACCGCGCACCGGACGCACGGAGCCTGCCCGGTTCCGGGCTCGGCCTCTCGATCGTCCGGGAGGTGGCGGCGGCGCACGGGGGAGAACCGTTCGCCGGCCGCAGGAAGGGCGGCGGCTCGGCAACGGGCTTCACGGTCGCCGGCTGACCGGGGTGGGCGGGGTCGTCGGGGCCGGCAAGGCCCATGAGGCATGCGAGGCCAGCGGGGCCAGCACGGCCAATGAGGCCCGTGGGCCGGTGACGCCTGCGGAGCCCGCGAGGCCGCGGGACCGACCGAGGAGCGGCGTCGGTTACCAGCCCTCCCTCAGGTCGTCGTCCTCGCCCTCCTCCAGGAGGGTTGCCGCCTCGCCCACCACTCTCGGGTCCGGTTCGCCGACCACCTCGTGGTCCTTGTCCGTGTAGTCGAAGCGGGCCAGCACACTGCGCATGGCCTCGACGCGGGCCCGCTTCTTGTCGTTGCTCTTCACCACGGTCCACGGGGCCTGCTCGGTGTCCGTCTCGCGGAACATGGCGACCTTCGCGGCCGTGTAGTCGTCCCACAGGTCCAGCGAGGCGAGGTCCATCGGGCTGAGCTTCCACTGCCGTACGGGATCCACCTGGCGGATCGTGAAACGGGTGCGCTGCTCGCCCTGCGACACCGAGAACCAGAACTTCACCAGATCCACGCCGTCGTCGACGAGCATCCGCTCGAAACCGGGCGCCTGCCGCATGAAACGGCGGTACTCGTCGTCCGAGCAGAAGCCCATGACCCGCTCGACACCCGCGCGGTTGTACCAGGAACGGTCGAAGAGCACGATCTCCCCGGCGGTCGGCAGGTGCTCCACATAGCGCTGGAAGTACCACTGCCCGCGCTCGCGCTCGGTCGGCTTCTCCAGGGCCACCACCCGGGCGCCGCGCGGGTTCAGATGCTCGGTGAAGCGCTTGATCGTGCCGCCCTTGCCGGCCGCGTCCCGCCCCTCGAAGACGACGACGAGCCGGCGCCCCGTCTCCTTGATCCAGCCCTGCAGCTTCAGCAGCTCGATCTGCTGCAGCCGCTTGTGGAGGTCGTACTCCGCGCGCTCCATGCGCCGCTCGTACGGGTAGTTCTCGCGCCAGGTGTCCACCGGGGTGCCGTCCGGCCGGATCAGCACCGGGTCGTCGTGGTCGCTGTAGTCGACGCTCATGCCACTCAGCAGCTCGGTCATGTCTCTCCCAGGAGTGTCAGTGCGGACTGTCGGCGCAACCGCCAGGTGTCAGTGGAACTGCGGCACGATCAAGTAGATCCCGTACGCCACGACGGCCGCGCACGCCAGGAAGCAGAGCCCGGCCACGCCCAGGCCCACCGCGTCGGTGGCGCCGTCGCCCTCCCGCGCCGCCTCCGCGCGTGCCAGGCCCAGCACACCGAGGGCGAAGACGACGACCGTCGCGACCGTGACTCCCGTACTCACCGCGGCGACCTCTGCGAGGCCGGTCCAGTCCAGCTGCATCGTTCGGTACTCCCCTCACTGCGTGACGTGAACCGGTTCAGGCGGAGGCCGGGGCCGGACCGCGGAGGCCCACCTCGTGGGTCTCGTTGACGTTGGACGCGTGCACCGGGTCGCGGCGCGACACGAGGACGATGAAGGCGGCCACGGCGAGTGCCACGAGGGCGATGACCACGATGCCGAAGTTCCCGCCGTGCGTCACCACGCTCGCGGACAGGCCGCCGACCAGCGCGGCGGCCGGGAGTGTCACCAGCCACGCCAACACCATCCGTCCTGCCGTGCCCCACCGCACCTCGGCAAGACGCCTGCCCAGACCCGCGCCGAGGATGCCGCCGGAACACACCTGCGTGGTCGACAGCGCGAAACCGAGGTGCGCGGAGGTCAGGATCACCGCCGTGGAGGACGCCTCCGCCGCGAAGCCCTGCGGCGACCGGATGTCGGTGAGCCCCTTGCCCATCGTCCGGATGATCCGCCAGCCGCCCAGATATGTACCCAGGCCGATCGCGAGCCCCGCCGACGCGATCACCCACAGCGGCGGCCCGGCGTCGTGCCCGAGCGCCCCGGCCGAGATCAGGGTGAGCGTGATGACGCCCATCGTCTTCTGCGCGTCGTTGGTGCCGTGCGCGAGCGAGACCAGCGACGCCGAGGCGATCTGGCCGAGCCGGAACCCCTTCGTCACCGACTTCTCCCGGGACCTCGCGGTGATCCGGTACGCCAGGTACGTGGCGATCAGCGCGGCCACGCCCGCCACCAGCGGTGAGGCGACCGCCGGGACCAGTATCTTCTCGACGACCTTGTCGAAGTGCACGCCGTGTGCGCCGGCGCCCACCCACACAGCCCCGATCAGCCCGCCGAACAGCGCGTGCGACGAGCTCGACGGCAGGCCCAGCAGCCAGGTCGTCAGGTTCCACAGGATCGCGCCGACCAGCCCGGCGAAGATCATGCCCGGGGTCACGAGGGTGTCGTCCACGATGCCGCCGGAGATCGTCTTGGCGACCTCGGTGGACAGGAACGCGCCGACGACGTTCAGGACGCCGCTGATCAGGACGGCCGTTCTGGGCCGCAGGGCACCGGTGGCGATGGAGGTGGCCATCGCGTTCGCCGTGTCGTGGAAGCCGTTGGTGAAGTCGAAGGCGAGGGCCGTGACGATGACGACAGCCACGAGGAACGTGATGTGGTCCATGGGTGCGATGGAAGCAAGCGGAGGCATACGGACGGCGACGTCCAGGCAAAGGGCCTGCAAGCGTGTGGCAAGGGCGGCGCCGAACGGAAGCCCGCCGCACCCGGGTCCGACCGGGGCCGACGGGGCCGTCAGAGGGCCGACCGGGAGCCGACCGACGGCCGTTCGGGGGTCTCCCGGGGGCGGGGGTGTCGCTGAGTACACCCCCCGATACGGGTTCTGCGCCCCATGTGCCCGCCGCCCCTTCTCCGTAGCGTCTTTCGCGGGGCACAGGCAGTGCCCGACAGGGGGCGCGGACCGTGCCCGACGGAGGCTGATGACATGTTTCGCCGAACCGGAACCGAGCGAACCGGGCGAACGGATCGAACCGATCGACGTGTTCAGGACCACGGCACGGGCGCCGCCGAGCCGGCCCTGCGGCTGGTCAAGGTCAGCAAGACGTACGGGAGCGACGACAGCGCCGTGACCGCGCTGGACGAGGTGACGCTCAGCCTGGCGAGCGGCACCTTCACCGCGGTGATGGGCCCCTCGGGCTCCGGCAAGTCCACGCTGCTGCAGTGCGCGGCGGGGCTCGACCGGCCCGACAGCGGCATCGTGATGGTCGACGGCGCGGAGATGACCGGCGGCACCGAGGCCGAACTGACGAAGTTCCGGCGCAACCGGATCGGCTTCGTCTTCCAGCAGTACAACCTGCTCGACACGCTCACCGTGGCGCAGAACACGGTCCTGCCGCTGAAGCTCGCCCGGCGCCGCGTGCACCGGGGCCGGGTGCGGGAGACCCTGACCGCCGTCGGTCTCGGCGACCGCCTCGGCCACCGGCCCGACCAGCTCTCCGGCGGCCAGCGCCAGCGCGTCGCCATCGCCCGCGCCCTGGTGACCGAACCGAGCGTGATCTTCGCCGACGAGCCGACCGGCGCCCTGGACACCCGCAGCGCGCGGGACGTCCTGCGGCTCCTCCAGGACGCGGTACGCGTCCACGGCCGTACGGTCGTCATGGTGACCCACGACCCGGTTGCCGCCTCGTACGCCGACTCGGTGCTGTTCCTCGCCGACGGCCGGCTCGTGGGCGAGATGCGCCGGCCGACCGTGGACGCGGTGGCCGAGCGCCTCGCGCACGTCGGCGACGACGTGATGGCGGGGGCGTGACCATGATGTTCGTGCTGGCCATGCGTTCCGTCCGGCAGCGCCCCGGGCGCTTCGCCGCGACCCTGCTGTCCGCGTTCCTGGGCGCGGCGATCATCATGACGTTCAACTCGATGCACGACACGGCCGGTGCGCCCGGGGTCGACTCCGTGAGCGCGGAGACCCTGTCCACCGCGGCGGGCGTCGTCGGCGGCTACGGCACCCTGCTGGTGTTCTTCGCCGTCGCCTCCACCCTCACCGTGAACGTGCGCCAGCGCTCCGCCGAGATCGAGCTGCTGCGCTGCTCCGGGGCCACGCCCGCGCAGATCAAGCGGATGGTCGTCGGGGAGGCAGTGGCCGTCGCGCTGGTGGGCGCGCTGCTCGCCATCGGCCCCGCGATGCTCGGCGGGAGGGTCCTGCTCGACGTCTTCCAGGACAGCGGGCAGGTCGCCGAGTCCGTCGACCACACCTTCGGGCCCATCGCCCTGTACTCCGGTCTCGACATCACGGTGCTCGCGGCGGCGGGGGCGGCGTTCCTCGCGGTGCGCCGGGTCACCACCGGCCGGCGCCGGTCCCGGGAGAGGGGGCGCACGTTCCTCCTCCGTGGGTCCCTGGCCCTCGGCGGCCTGTCGATCTGCGCCACCTTCGTGCTGTCCTCGACGGACGCCGCGCTGATGGCACCGCCCGCGTACGGGGCGATCCTGCTCTCGGTCGGCCTGGCGCTCCTGTCGCCGAGGCTGCTGCGGGCGCTGCTCGGCCGGCTGCCGCTGACGGGGCCGAGCGGCTACCTCGCCGTACGCGGCCTGCGCGTGCGGGTCGCCCAACTGTCCGGTGTCCTGGTGCCGTTGACCCTCTTCATCGGCATGGCCACGGCGACGCTCCAGATGCAGGCCGTCGAGAACGACGCGATCGACGCCGCGGGTGTCCCCAAGTCGGTCGACGCGAAGAACCTCGAAACGCTCAACCTGACGGTCGTCGGCATCATCGTGGTCTTCTCCTGCATCATGCTGGTCAACTCCCTGTACGCGGCGACGACCTACCGGCGCAAGGAGTTCGGGCAGCAGCGGCTCGCGGGGGCGACTCCGGGGCAGGTCCTCGGGACGGTGGGCATCGAGTCGCTGATCCTCACGGTGACGGGGGTGCTCTTCGGTACGGGGGCCGCGCTGGCCGGGATCGTCTCCTTCACGACGGTTCGCACGGACGCGGTCCTGCCGGACGAAGGTCTCGGGATCTGGCTCGGGGTCGTGGCGGTGGGCGCGGCGGCGACGATGGGAACGAGCCTGCTCACGGCGTGGCGGGTACTACGAACCCCACCCATCACCACGGTAGCGCTGGCCGCTTAGGGTGCCGTTCAAAGATTGCGCCGTTCCCCGCGCCCCTTATGGGGGCGCGGGGAACGGCGCAGTCTTTTGTCTTTAGGGGCGCGGGGAACTGCGCGGGGCTTTGCGGGCGTGCAGGACGTGGGCGTCCAAGGGCAGGGGCGCACGGCTCAGGAGGCTGAGGCCCGCGTCCGCGAACAGGCGGGCGTAGTGGTCGGCGGTCCGCTCCCGCCCCCCGACGTTGCACATCATGTGCAGATCCCACGCAGTGGCCAGCGAGGCCGCCCCGTCGACAGGCAGCACGCGCTCGACGACGAGCAGCTCGGCCGCGTCGGACATCGCACGGGCGCAGTGCCGCAGAATCTCCCGGCAGCGGTCGTCGTCCCAGTCGTGCAGAACCCGGGACAGGACATAGACGTCACACCCCGCGGGCACGTCCGCGAAGTCGCCGCCCACAAACGTGCACCGCTCCGCGTGCCCGGCCGAGCCGAGGAGGCGCCGGGCGTTCTCGACGGTCCGCGGCCGCTCCAGCAGACAGCCGCGCAGCCGGGGGTGCGCGGACAGGATCCGGCCGAGCAGTTCCCCGTTGCCACCCGCGATGTCGACCACGGTGGCGCCTTCGGGCGCCGAGGCGAGGACCGGGTGCGCGGGCAGCGGGTCGAACATCCGCGCCCCGGCGGCCATCGACAGGTCGAAGAGTTCGGCGAGTTCGGGGTCGCGGGCGAAATGGTCGAAGTGGTTCTCGCCGAAGTGCCGCTCGAAGGCGACCTGGCCGGTGCGCACGGTGTGCCCGAGCCCGGCGAAGGACTCGTAGAACGGTCCCCCGTACATCAGCGCCAGCGGTCGCATCGAGCCTTCGGCGTCCGCGCGCAGCAGCGCGCCGGTGTCCGTGAGCCGGAACCCGTCGCGGCCCTCGCTCACCACGCCGAGCATGGTGAGGTAGCGCAGCAGGGTGGCCAGGTTCGGTGCGAGGGCGCCGACCTCCCGTGCCAGGTCCGCCAGGCCGACGCCGCGCTGCCGGTCCATCGCGTCGGCCACCTCCAGCCGTGCGAACGCGGCCAGGGCCTGGGTCGTCCACGCGCCGGTCAGCAGGCGCAGCAGGGTCTCGGCGTGCTGCGCCCCACGGTGGGTGTCGTCGAGGTGGGCGGCGAGGACGTCACGGTGGTCGCCGGGGACGTACAGCTCCACGCGCCGGTGGCCGGCCTTGGCCTCGGCCGGCGCGGTGAAGTAGAACACCGTGCCGTTCTCGTGCGGGTTGTAGCCGCCGCCGTCGGGGGTGGCGCCGTACCGTGCGAAGACCGCGCACAGGCCGCGCAGCACCAGCGGGTCCGGTGCCTCGACCTCGAAGGCGACATGGGTCTCGCGCTGCCCCTCCCGCTCCTGCGCGGCGACCGTGTCGAGGTCCGACCCCGGCGGCACGGTCAGCGCGAACACCTCGACCATGCGCCGCGTCCCGTCCGGGCACCGCACCACGGGCCGCAGGATGCCCACGTCGAGTTCCGCCGCGGGGCGCTCGTGGCGTACGGCGAGCCGCTCGCGTACGACGACGCTCGGCCGGGGTGGCGCGTCCACGACGAGTCCGCAGTCGGCGAGTGCGGTGTACAGCGCGGCCTCGTCCGGCGGGAAGACGAGCAGGGCCGCGTGCGAGAAGGCGCAGCGCTCCACCAGGGCCCGCAGCTCCGGGCCGTCGAGCCCCGGGAGCAGGAGCGGGAGGAGCGTGGCGGTGTCCTGTTCCTTGACGAACTCGACCGTCTCGCGCAGACGGGACGTATCGCCCGACAATGCCGTGATCACTGCGGGTGGATCCTCATTCCGGGGTTCGGATGACTGCGTACGGGCGGGTGGGGTGGGGCGGGCTAGATGCCGACGTAGTGCTCGGCGAACCAGTCCTGCTGGCTGCGGGAGGTGCGCAGCGAGGTGAGGCGGGAGCGGCGCAGGGAGTTGTGGAACAGCGACTCGCCGTCCGTGCCGGACGGGCCGTGCAGCAGCCCGATCATCCAGTGCGAGAACTCCTGCGCACGCCAGATGTGGGTCAGACAGCGCGCGGAGTAGGCGTCGAGGCCCGCGGGGTCGCCGAGGGTGAGGGCGTCGGTCAGGGCGTCGGCCAGGGCCGCCGCTTCGAGGACGGCGAGATTGGCGCCCTTGGCGGCGGACGGGCTGATCAGTCCGGCGGCGTCACCGGCGAGGAACAGCGCGCCGTGGCGCAGCGGTTCGAGCACGTCGGACTCCAGGTCGACCACGGAACGCTGCACCACGCGCCCGCGGCGCAGCGGGCCGTACTCCCGTGCCCGCATCCGCAGTTCCAGCTCCTCCCAGATCCGCTCCTCGGACCAGGAGCCGGCCGGGGTGCCCCGCTCGCACTGCAGGTAGTAGCGGGTGATCTCGCTGGTACGGGCCATGTGTCCGGCGAACCCGCGCTCGTGGACCGCGTATCCGACGGCGTCCAGGCTGGGCGGTGCCTCGGCGAGCAGACCGAGCCAGGTCACGCCGTGATCGCGGTGGTGGCGGACCGTGCCGGCCGGCAGTGAACGCCGGGCCGCGCCGTGCCGTCCGTCGCAGCCGGCCACGTACCGCGCCCGCCACCGCAGGGGCCGCCCGTCGGCCTCGCGGGCGGACACCTCGGGCCGCTCGCTGTCGGCGTGGTGCACGGCCACGGCCTCGGTGCCGAACCTGATCTGTCCGCCGCGGGCCAGGAACCGCGTCAACAGGTCGGACACCAGGTCCTGTTGGGGGTAGACGGTGTGCCGTTCCCGCTGCCCGAGCCCGCCGTAGTCCAGCCGGAACCGGCCGTCCCCGGTACGGAACTCGCAGACGCCGTGGACCTGCCCGTGCCGGCGCAGCCCCTCGGCGAGACCGTGCCGTTCCAGGGTCCGTACGGTGCCGGCGGCCAGGAACCCGGCACGCGCCCGGGTCCGCAGGTGCGCGCGCTCGGCCCGCTCCAGGACCACGCAGCCGATGCCCCGGTCCACCAGGATGTTGCCGAGCACGAGTCCGGCGGGACCGGCCCCTAGGACGGCCACATCAGTCGTGCGGCCGACCGGCTCCGGGCGGCTCTTCCCGTCTGTCACGGGACGAGATATTAAGGAGCCCAAAACCGGTCAGTGCACCTGATTCACCCGAATGCGCGGCTCGAACGACAAAGCGGGCGATCATACGGAACACCGCGCCGCGCCGAGTCCCCGCGTGAGGCGCCGCGGCACGATCCGGTCAGCGTCGGCTCAGGGCCAGACCAGGCAGTACGGCTGATGCCCCGCCTCGTGCAGACGGTGGCTGAAGTCCTGCCACTCGTGGAGGAGTTGATAGACGTTGTACGCGTCACGCGGGCCGCCGCGGTCCGGGACCGTCGACCAGATGAAGGCTGCCGCGCCCACGGCCTCCTCGCCTATGCCGCGGAGCGGGTCGACGACCGTCATGGGGAGCCTGACGACGGCGTAGTCGGGGTGCAGGACGACCAGTTCGAGCGGGGGCACCTTGTGCAGGGGTATGCCCTCGATGCCGGTGAGGACCATCGCGGCCATCGTCTCCGGCTTGATCTTCGTGAACATGCCGTTCATACCGAGCTCGTCACCGCCGAGCTCCTCCGGGCGCATGGAGATGGGGACGCGGGCGGCGGTCGCGCCGTCCGGTGCCCCGAAGTATTTGTAGGTCACCCCCACCCGGCCACCATTCCCGCTGCTTCCTGGCCTGAGCTGGTCTGCCCCGCGGTCCGTGTAGTCCATACCGTCCATACGCGCGGACGGGTCGATCCGCTCAGGTTCGCCCTGCGATCCCTGTGCCTGCCGTGCCTCGGCCGCCTCCGCCTCGCGCCGGTGCTTCCCCCGCCGGGCACGCCGAGGACCGAGGTCATCGGTCCCCTCGCCCAGTCCGCCACCGCGATGCATATCTCCACCCGACTGCTTTTCTAGGGTGCGCGACCCCCGCCACGCAACCCGATCATCGTGACAGTGACCTCCCCCACGGCCGCACGCCGAAACGTGCGTTGAAACACCTGTCCGCAGGATCTTCGCAGCCTCTGACACCATGGTCCGTGTGAGCTATCCGTACGAAGCCCCAGTTTCGCAGACTCTTTTCGACCGTGCGGCGGCCGTGACGCCCGGCGGCGTGAACTCTCCCGTCCGCGCGTTCCGCGCCGTGGGCGGTACGCCCCGGTTCATGGTGTCCGGTAACGGTCCATACCTGACCGATGCCGACGGGAGGGAGTATGTGGACCTCGTTTGTTCCTGGGGGCCGATGATCCTCGGCCACTCCCACCCCGAGGTCATCGAGGCCGTCCAGGCCGCCGTCTCCCGCGGCACCTCCTTCGGTACGCCGGGGGAGGGCGAGGTCGCGCTCGCCGAGGAGATCGTCGCTCGCGTCGCGCCCGTCGAGCAGGTCCGGCTGGTGTCCAGCGGCACCGAGGCGACCATGTCCGCCATCCGACTCGCGCGCGGGTTCACCGGGCGCGCCAAGGTCGTGAAGTTCGCCGGCTGCTACCACGGGCACGTGGACGCCCTGCTGGCCGCCGCGGGCAGTGGGCTCGCCACCTTCGCGCTGCCCGACACCCCCGGCGTCACCGGTGCCCAGGCCGGGGACACCATCGTCCTGCCGTACAACGACCTCGAAGCCGTGCGGGCGGCCTTCCGGGCGCACCCCGGCGAGATCGCCTGTGTGATCACCGAGGCCTCGCCCGGCAACATGGGTGTCGTGCCGCCGCTGCCCGGCTTCAACCAGGGACTCAAGGACGCCTGCGCGGCGGACGGCGCCCTGTACATCTCCGACGAGGTCATGACCGGCTTCCGTACGAGCCGGGCCGGCTGGTACGGGGTCGACGGTGTCGCGCCCGACCTCATGACCTTCGGCAAGGTCATGGGCGGCGGCTTCCCGGCCGCGGCCTTCGGCGGGCGGGCGGACGTGATGGGGCACCTCGCGCCCGTCGGTCCCGTCTACCAGGCCGGCACGCTGTCCGGGAACCCCGTCGCGACCGCCGCGGGCCTCGCCCAGCTGCGGCTGCTCGACGACGCCGCGTACACCCGGCTCGACGCGGTCTCCGAGCAGATCCGTACGCTCGTCACGGACGCCCTCACCAAGGAAGGTGTGGTGCACACCCTGCAGAACGCGTCCAACATGTTCTCCGTCTTCTTCACGGGGGAGGACGTACGTCATTACGAGGACGCGAAGACGCAGGAGTCGTACCGCTTCAACGCCTTCTTCCACTCGATGCTGGCGCAGGGCGTCTACCTGCCGCCGTCCTCGTTCGAATCCTGGTTCGTGTCGACGGCGCACGACGACCGGGCGGTACAGCGGATCGCCGACGCCCTTCCGGCGGCGGCACGGGCAGCAGCGGAGGCCACGGCAGTATGAGTGACATCACCGTCGTACACGTGATGCGGCACGGCGAGGTCGAGAACCCGGACGGGCTGCTCTACGGGCGGCTGCCCGGCTACCACCTGTCCGAGCTCGGACAGCGGATGGCCGAGCGGGTCGCCGAGCACCTCGCGCCGCGTGACATCACGCACGTCGTCTCCTCCCCGCTGGAGCGGGCCCGCGAGACGGCCACGCCGGTCGCCGAGACGCACGGTCTCGACCTCGCGACCGACGCGCGGCTGATCGAGGCGGAGAACGTCTTCCAGGGCAAGACCTTCGGGGTCGGGGACGGGGCACTGCGCAACCCCGAGAACTGGAAACACCTGGTCAACCCCTTCAAGCCGTCCTGGGGCGAGCCGTATCTGGAGCAGGTCGTACGGATGATGGGAGCGCTGGACGCGGCGCGGGACGCGGCGCGTGGGCACGAGGCCGTGTGCGTCAGCCATCAGTTGCCGATCTGGATCGTGCGGTCCTTCGTGGAGCGGCGGCGGCTGTGGCACGACCCGCGGAAGCGGCAGTGCACGTTGGCGTCGTTGACGACGTTCACGTACCGGGGGGACAAGATCGTGTCGGTGGGCTACACGGAGCCGGCACGGGACCTGGTACCCGCGCACCTGCTGGCCGGCGCCAAGCCGGTACGGGGCAAGTCGAAGGCGTTCGGCGCGTAGGCGCTGCGCTGGCTGGGCTTGTTCGCATGGTGCGGGTGAGCGGGGGTGGGGTTGCGCAGTTCCCCGCGCCCCTAAAAGCCCAAAAGTGGGGGCGGGGGGCCTAGGCGAGACCCCCCGGGCCCCGCCCCTTCAGGGGCGCGGGGAACTGCGCGGTTCACCTCCACGGGGCCCGCAGTCAAACGGCGTACCCCCGGGCCCCGCCGCTTTAGGGGCGCGGCTCGCCCCCTACGGCCCGCAGTCGAACAGCGGGTGGTCCCGTTCCTTACCGCGGAGCGGTTCCCTCGCGTTCGTCACAAGTTCGCCATCCGAGCGTCACCGAAATATCTGAGTGTGTCGGGGAACCCCCCTCTTCGTCGTGCCCTCTAACCACGTGTCCAGATTGCTTGGGCGCCGAGCACGACGAATGGGGACGGAAATGCGCGACATCAGTCGAAGGGGAATGCTGGGCCTGGGAGCCGGGGCCGGAGCCGCGGCCGCCATGGGGATCGCCGGCTGCGGCACCGCTCTGGGAGGCGGCTCCACCGGCGTCGGTGGTTCCGGAAAGCCTGGTGACAGCAGTGCCGGCCGTCCCGCCCGTCCCCTCGGTGACGGCTCCACCACCTTCACCGGCAAGCAGCCGAAGCAGCCCGAGAAGCCCGTGCCCCTTGAACCCGGCGAAACCCCGCCGCAGTTCGTCGTCTTTTCCTGGGACGGCGCGGGAGACGTAGGCAACGGACTCTTCGAGCGATTTCTGAAGCTCTCGGAAGAGCATGACGCGCGAATGACGTTCTTTCTCTCCGGGCTCTATCTCCTCCCCGAGTCGAAAAAGCGGAAGTACCTTCCGCCGAACAACGCGCCGGGCGCGTCCGACATCGGTTATCTGACGGACAGCCACATCAAGTCGACGCTGAAGAACCTGCGCCGGGCCTGGCTCGACGGGCACGAGATAGGCACCCACTTCAACGGCCACTTCTGCGGCGGCACCGGCACGGTCGAGAACTGGACGCCGGCCCAGTGGCGCAGCGAGATCGACCAGGCGAAGAGCTTCGTCAAGGAGTGGCGTACGAACACGGGCTGGAGCGAGAAGGAGGTGCCCTCGTTGCCCTTCGACTACGAGAAGGAACTCGTCGGCGGCCGCACCCCCTGCCTCAAGGGCCAGGACAACCTGCTGCCCACCGCCCGCGGGCTGGGCTGGCGCTACGACGCCTCCTCGCCCGGCGGCACCCAGGTCTGGCCGGGCAAGAAGGAAGGCGTCTGGGACCTGCCGCTCCAGGCGATGCCCTTCCCCGGGCACACCTTCGAGGTCCTCTCCATGGACTACAACATCCTCGCGAACCAGTCGGTCAACTCCACCCAGGCCCCGCCCGCCAACTACCCGGCCTGGCGCAGGCAGGCGACCGACTCGTACATAGCGGGCTTCACGCGTACCTACGAGACGAACCGCGCCCCCTTCTTCATCGGCAACCACTTCGAGGAGTGGAACGGCGGCATCTACATGGACGCCGTCGAGAACGCGCTGAAGCACATCGCGGGCAAGAAGGACGTCCGCATGGTGTCGTTCCGCCAGTTCGTGGACTGGCTCGACGTGCAGGACACGGCCGTCCTGGAGAAGCTGCGGACCCTGGGTGTGGGGGAGGAGCCGGCCGGTGGCTGGAACGCGTTTCTCGGGCGGCACCAGGCCGCCTGAGCGGCGTGAGGGGGGTGCGCAAGATCCCCGGAACGGACATGCGAAACTTTTCACATGAGTGCCGCCAGCCGTGCCGTCCAGCGCACCGACCGGACCCGTAGCCGCGCCGCCGCAACTACCGGAGCGGCCGTCGCCGCGGCGCTGCTCCTGTCCGCGTGCGGATCAGGGGGCAAGTCCGGCGGGTCGGGTGACACCGGTTTCGTCACCGGCTCCGACGGCATCGCCACGGTCGACAAGGGCAGCCGCGCGCAGGCGCCCGAGCTGTCGGGCAGGACCATCGACGGCAAGCAGCTCGACGTCGCCGACTACAAGGGCAAGATCGTCGTCCTGAACGTCTGGGGCTCCTGGTGCGGCCCGTGCCGCCTGGAGGCCAAGAACTTCGTCAAGGTCTCCGAGGACCTCAAGGACCAGGGCGTGCAGTTCGTCGGCATCAACACCCGGGACACGAGCACCACTCCGGCGATCGCCTTCGAGAAGGCGCACGGCGTCGAGTACCCGAGTCTGTACGACCCGACGGGCAAGCTGATGCTCCGCTTCGAGAAGGGCACGCTCAACCCGCAGACGATCCCCTCCACGCTCGTCCTCGACCGGGACGGGAAGGTCGCCTCGCGGTCGCTGTCCGCGCTCAGCGAGGACAATCTGCGCAAGATGCTCAAGCCGATCCTCGCGGAGAAGTGACCGCTCGTGTCTCTTCTCGTGGCCGCGGGCACCGACCCCAACCAGACCGTCCTCACCGGGGCGCTGGTACTGGCCATCCCGATCGCGCTCCTCGGCGGACTCGTCTCCTTCTTCTCCCCCTGCGTACTGCCCCTCGTGCCCGGCTACCTCTCGTACGTCACGGGAGTGAGCGGCACCGACCTCGCCGAGGCGCGGCGCGGGCGGATGGTCGCCGGGGCCTCGCTGTTCGTCCTGGGCTTCACCGCCGTGTTCGTCTCCGGCGGGGCGCTCTTCGGCTACTTCGGCTACACCCTCCAGGAGCACAAGGACACGATGTCCAAGGTGCTCGGCGTCCTCATGGTCCTCATGGGGGTGTTCTTCCTGGGGATGATGCCCTGGCTGACCCAGCGCGAGTTCCGCTTCCACAGGCGGCCGGTCGCCGGTCTGGTCGGGGCCCCGCTGCTCGGCGCGCTCTTCGGGATCGGCTGGACGCCCTGCATCGGACCGACGCTCGCCTCCGTGCTCGCGCTCTCCTCCGACCAGGCGAGTGCCGGCCGCGGGGCCATACTGACGGTCGCGTACTGCGTCGGTCTGGGCGTGCCCTTCGTCGTCGCCGCCGTCGCCTTCCGCAAGGCGCTCGGCGCCTTCGGCTGGGTCAAGCGCCACTATGTGTGGGTGATGCGGATCGGCGGCGGAATGATGATCGCGACCGGTCTGCTCCTGCTGACCGGCGCGTGGGACGGCATCGTGCAGGAGATGCAGGGCTGGTCCGACGGCTTCACGGTAGGGATCTGATTCATGAGCACGAAACGGGACACCGACGTGCGGACCGAGGGCGGGAACGGCGACCGGGGCGACAGGAACGGCACGGGTGACACCGCCGTGCGGGACGCCGGCGATCTCGGCGCCGCCGGGGCCCAGTTGTCCACCGCGCCCCGCGAGACGTTCATGCCCGGCTCCTTCGGCGGCGCGCGCACCCCGGGCGCCACGGGATGGCTCGCGTGGACCGGCCGCGAGGTCATCGGCTGGGCCCGCTGGATCTGGCGGCAGCTGACCTCGATGCGGGTCGCGCTGATCCTGCTCTTCCTGCTGTCCCTCGGCGCGATTCCCGGCTCGCTGATCCCGCAGTCCGGGACCGACGAGACGAAGGTGGCCGACTTCCAGGCCCGGCACACCACGATCGGGCCGATCTACGAGAAGCTCGGGCTGTTCCACGTCTACAGCTCCGCCTGGTTCTCCGCGATCTACATCCTGCTTTTCATCTCGCTCATCGGCTGCATCGTGCCCCGCACCTGGCAGTTCGTCGGCCAACTGCGCGGCCGGCCGCCGCGCGCGCCGCGCCTGCTGACCCGGCTGCCCGCGTACACGACCTGGCGGACCGAGGCCGGGCCCGAGGAGGTCCGCGAAGAAGCGCTCAAGCTCCTCAAGAAGCGGCGCTTCCGTGCCCACCTCGACGGGGACGCGGTCGCCGCCGAGAAGGGCTACCTCCGCGAGGTCGGCAACCTCGCCTTCCACATCGCGCTGATCGTGATGCTGGTCGCCTTCGCCTGGGGCCAGCTCTTCAAGTCCGAGGGCAACAAGCTGATCGTCGAGGGCGACGGCTTCGCCAACACCCTCACGCAGTACGACGACTTCAAGTCCGGCAGCCTCTTCGACACCGACGACCTGGAGCCGTTCAGTTTCGTCCTGGAGGACTTCGAGGGCACGTACGAGGAGACGGGCCCCAACAAGGGCACGCCCCGCACGTACCAGGCGAAGGTCGACTACAGCGTGGGCGCGGACGGCGCGGAACAGAAGAAGACCGTCAAGGTCAACGAGCCGCTGGACATCGACGACTCGAAGGTCTACCTCACCGCCCACGGCTACGCGCCCGTCGTCACCGTCCGGGACGGCAAGGGCGACATCGTCTACCAGCAGGCCGTGCCGCTGCTGCCGCTCGACTCGAACGTCACCTCGACCGGCGCGATCAAGGTCATGGACGGCTACCAGGACGCCAAGGGCAAGCAGGAGCAGCTCGGCTTCCAGGCGTTCTTCCTCCCGGCGTACGGCGGCGACGGCACCGCGGTGGTCTCGCAGTTCCCCGCCCTGCTGAACCCGGTGCTGAACCTGGCGGCGTACCACGGCGACCTCGGGGTCGACGCGGGCCTGCCGCAGAGCGTGTACCAGCTTGAGAAGAAGAACATGAAAGAGTTCAAGAACTCCAAGGGCGAGCAGCTGCGGGAGAACCTGAAGCCCGGCGAGACCATGCGGCTCCCGAACGGCGCCGGCTCGATCACCTTCGAGAAGGGCGTCAAGGAGTGGGCGAACTTCCAGGTCACCCGTCAGCCCGGCGCGGGCTGGGCCCTCGCCGGTGCCTTCGGCGCCATCTTCGGCCTCGCCGCCTCCCTCTTCATCCAGCGCCGCCGCGTCTGGGTGCGGGCCGTGACCGGCCCCGACGGTGTCACGGTCGTCGAGATGGCGGGCCTCGGCCGCAGCGAGTCCGCCAAGGTCCCCGAGGAACTGGGCGTCCTGGCCGGCCGGCTGTACGACATGGCGCCGGGCGTACCCGACACCCCGGACCAGCCCCAGAACGAGCCCCCCACCCCCGAACCTCCCGCCGTACCTGCCGAAGGGGCTGAGACGAAGTGACGCTCGCCGCCGCGACCGACCTCTCCGCCGCGACCGATCTGGCCGCCGCGACCAACGAGCACCTCGCGAACGTCAGCAACACGCTGATCTACTCCGCGATGGCCGTCTACACGCTGGCCTTCTTCGCGTACATCGCCGAATGGCTCCTCGGCAGCCGCAGCAAGGTCGGCCGTACGGCCGCCGCGCTGACCGCCGACAAGGAGGGCAAGAAGACGGCCGCCCCGGCGGTCACCGTGCAGAACGCGGGCGGCACCGCCGTGCTGGAGCGGCCCAAGGTCGTCACACGGGCCGCGGCCGGCGCCCGGGACGTACCGGACGGGCCCGGCGCGCACGGCGGGGACGTACAGGGCGACCTGTACGGCCGGATCGCCATCTCCCTCACCGTGCTCGCGTTCCTCATCGCGTTCGGCGGTGTGCTCGCCCGCGCCCTGTCGGTGCAGCGGGCGCCGTGGGGCAACATGTACGAGTTCAACATCACCTTCTCCACCGTCGCCGTCGGTGTGTACCTCGCGCTGCTCGCGATGAAGAAGAACGTCCGCTGGATGGGCCTCTTCCTGGTCACCACGGTCCTGCTGGACCTCGGCCTCGCCGTCACCGTCCTGTACACGGCGAGCGACCAGCTGGTGCCCGCGCTCCACTCGTACTGGCTGTACATCCACGTCTCCACGGCGATCTTCTGCGGCGCGGTCTTCTACGTGGGCGCGGTCGGCACGATCCTCTACCTCTTCAAGGACAGCTACGAGAACAAGCTCGCGACCGGCGGCAAGCCCGGCCGGTTCGCGACCTCCGTGCTGGAGCGGCTGCCCGCCTCGGCGTCGCTCGACAAGTTCTCGTACCGCGTGAACGCCGCCGTCTTCCCGCTGTGGACGTTCACGATCATCGCCGGCGCGATCTGGGCGGGCGACGCGTGGGGCCGCTACTGGGGCTGGGACCCCAAGGAGACCTGGTCGTTCATCACCTGGGTCGCCTACGCCTGCTATCTGCACGCCCGTGCCACGGCCGGCTGGAAGGGCCGCAAGGCCGCGTACATCGCGCTCGCCGCCTTCGCCTGCTGGCTGTTCAACTACTACGGGGTCAACATCTTCGTCACCGGCAAGCACTCCTACGCCGGGGTCTAGTCAGGGCCGGGACGCGGTCCGGCCGAGCCGCAGCGGGCGGCCGGACAGGGCGTCCTCGGGCCAGTGCACGGAGGCCCGCAGCAGCGGCTCCACGTCCGTGGACCGCAGCCGCGACAGATGCTCCAGCTCGGACCGCAGCCGCTCGGCGACCACCGGGTCGGGCAGCGCCAGCGGGTCGGTCACCTGCCAGACCCCGTACAGGAGTCGGCGTATCCGCAGGTGCAGGGCGGTGTCCGCGCCCTCCGGCGGTGGCGGGCCGGTGCCGACGCGGCCGAGCGCGACCCCGGTGCGGGCGTCGGACGCGGCGCCGCCGTAGCCGTCCGGGACGGGCGCGGGGTGGTACGGCGCCGACGCGAGGAACACCAGCGCCCGCAGCCACGCCTTCGTGTCCTTACGGGGGAAGGTGTCGCGCAGATACGTGACGGCCGGTTCGGCGGCGCCGAGGGCGAGTTCGTGGTGCAGCCGGTAGAGGACGCGCTGCTCCGCCGACCCCGGCCCGTCGGGCGCTCCCGGGATGTCCGTGTAGTGGGCGACGAGTGTGCGGTGGGCGGCCTTCCAGGTGCGGTGGTCCGGCTCCCTGCGGTGCAGTTCCAGCAGCAGCAGTGCCCGCAGGAACGGGTCGCCGACGAACTGGCCGGGGACCGGGGGCAGGCCCTCCTCGGCGAGCCGCGCCTCCAGGGCCAGTACCCCCACCGCGCCGAAGTCGCCGGGGAGCCGGGCCGCGGCCAGCGCGCACGCCGACTCGCGGTCGTGGGCCACGGCCAGCAGCGCCAGCTCGTCCCGGCGGCCGTCCGGCACCAGCCGGTCGAGAAGCTCACGGTAGGCGGGACGGCCGCCGTGCCCCTCGTGGCCCTTGTGCCCCTTGTGCACCCCGTGTCCCTTGTGCGCCTCGCACGCCTCGCGCCCGTCGTACTTCTCCGGTGGTACGAGGTCCGCGGTGAGCAGTTCACCGGGTGCGCCCGCGCCCCGGGGCAGGTTCTGCCGGGCCGACTCGGCGAACAGCGTCGTACCGAGCGGGCTGCCGCCGGTCAGCCGGTGGGCGGCGCCCGGGAGCCGGGACGGCACGGCCAGACCCCGGCAGGCCGCCTCCACGACGCGTGGCGTGTCGTCGGGGGACAGCGGTGACAGCCGTACGAGCAGCGCCCGCGACGAGGCCGTACCGCCGGGCTCCCAGCCGCTCGTGCGGGCCAGCTCGGACAGGGCGCCGCGGGTCGCGTTGCGCAGGGCCGGATGGCCGTGCCCGCGCAGACCGGCGAAGAACGCCACCCGGTCGGCGATGCCTTCGGCCCGGTCCCGCAGGACCGCTCCGATCAGCCCGATTCCCGGCGCGGTCTGCGCGTTGTCGACGAGGACCACCGGCCGCCCCGGCCGGTGCCCGCGCGGCAACGAGCCGCCGTACGCGTCGTCGAGATCGGCCAGCAGGGCCCGTACGAGATGGCCCTCGGCGTGGGTGCGGGGGTCGCCGCCCGCCCTGAAGTGCCCCGACAGCAGGAGGAGTCCGAGCTTGGGGTTGCCGTCGGCGTTCGGGTGGTCGCGGTACCAGGCGGCGGCCTTGCGCAGCCGGCGGTGCGTGGGCGAGACCCCCTCGGAGAACGTTTCCAGGACGGCCTCGACGACCGGCTCGACCACCGGACCCGTACCCGGCAGTGGGCCGGTGAGCGGGTCGGTGAGGCGGGCCGAGACCCGGCCGACCCAGCGGCTCGTCTGTCCGCCGACCCAGGAACCCGTGTCGTTCAGCAGCAGGATCCGTTCGGCCTCCCGGCGGATGCGGGGCACGTCACGGTCGTTCCAGCCGCCCGCCGCCACGGCCAGCAGGCCCGCCGCGAGCCGCGGGAACCGAATCCGGCCCGCGTCGGCCACCGGCTCCGCGAGCTGCTCGGCGATCGTCACCAGCGCCTGGGACAGGGGCGACCAGACCTCGTGCGGCCGACCCGCCGGAGGGTGCGCGAACCTCTCCGCCTCGCAGTCGATCAGCGCGAGGGGCGTCCGGCCCTCGTACGCGGCCCGCAGCTCCGCCAGCACCGCGCTCCTGCCGATCCCGCGGGGCCCGGCGAACACCACGAAGGGGATCTCCTTCGGGTGTTCGCAGGGACTGGACCCGTGCTGGAACGGGCGCAGGCCGACGAGCCGTGCGGCGAGGCCGGGCGGTTCCGTGTCGAACAGCGCCCCCTGGCCGTGGAGCCCTCTGCGCACCGCATCTCCCCCTGGGACCCGTGGGTCCGGTTCTCGTAGAGGTGAGGTGTATCAACCGTGGGACGGCCAGGGGGCGTTGCTTCGGAGTGGACCGGATGATGTCCGCGGGCTTACGGAAATGTCGGCGCCGCCGACGGGGTCCGACCGGGCCCGGTTCAGTTCACGGTGATCGAGTCGAGTTTCGACCGCAGGTACACATGGGAGTCGACGGGTTCGTACGCCACCCGGCCGACCGGGGCCGGAACCGACTCGACGCGGGTTCCCGGGGTGCACTCACCGAAGTAGACGAGGGACATCAGCTCCTCGGTGGGCTCGTCGGCCGGCGGGGGCAGGACGCGGTGGCGGCCCGAGCGCCAGCGGTCGCCGGTCCAGCGGGCCATCAGGTCACCGATGTTGACGGTGAGCGCCGCCGGGTCGAAGGGCGCGTCCTCCCAGCCGCCGGCGTCCGTCCAGACCTGCAGTCCGCCCTTGCCCGCCTGCCGGTCGAGGATGGTGACCGTGCCGAAGTCGGTGTGCGGCCCGATGCGGAACTGCCCCTCCTCGGGCTCGCCGACGACCTCCCTGCCCGGGTACCAGTTGATGTTGAAGCCGTAGGTCGGGTGGTCCATGTGCCGGGTGAAGAAGTCGGGCTCCACGCCCAGTGCCTCGCCGAGCAGGGCGAGCAGATGGTTCTCCAGTTCGCCCATCCGGGCCAGGTACTCCTCGCACAGGGCCCGGAGCCCGGGGGCCTCGGCCGGCCAGACGTTCGGCGCGCACCACTCCGCGTTGATTCTCGGGTCGTCGAAGGGCTCGTGCGTCGCGAAGCTCAGGGATTCCTTCAGGTCGGGCGGGGTCGGTGTGCCCTCCGCGTAGCCGTTGGCCTCGGCACCCGGGCCGAGCCAGCCCCGGCCGCCGACCTTCACCGCGTACGGCTCCTTGGCCTCGGCGGGCAGTACGAAGAAGGCGCGGGCCGCCTCGCGGACGCGTACCCGCAGGTCCGGGTCGACGCCGTGACCGGTCACCAGCAGGAAGCCGGCGCTCTGGAGCGCGCTGTCGACCGTGCGGGCGGTCCGGGCACGGGCTTCGGGGTCGCCGGACAGCCACGGCCCGAGATCGACGGTCGGCACGCGGGGGCCGGTGCGGGGGGCGGTGTCACTCACCGATGTCCTCATTCCACAGTGCGGGGTTCTTCTCGATGAAGTCGCGCATCATGGCGACGCACTCAGCGTCGTCCAGGAGCACGATCTCCACGCCGTGCTCGGCCAGCCAGTCGTGTCCGCCGTGGAAGGTCCGGGCCTCCCCGATGACCACCCGGGAGATCCCGAACTGCCGGACCAGGCCGCTGCAGTACCAGCACGGGGAGAGTGTGGTCACCATCGTCGTACCGCGGTAGGAGCGCTGCCGTCCCGCGTTGCGGAAGGCGGCCGTCTCGGCGTGCGTGGACGGGTCGCCGTCCTGGACGCGGCGGTTGCGGCCCCGGCCGAGCGGGGTGCCGTCCGGCGCGTACAGGGCGGCGCCGATGGGGATGCCGCCCTCCGCCAGGCCGGCTCTGGCCTCCTCGACGGCGGTCGCGAGCCGTTCGCGGTCGCGCGTTCTGTCGATGCGCACGTGGTCGCTCATGGGGTCCACTCTCCCCGGTCGGCCCCCGGGTCAGTCCCCTGCGCCGTTCCCCGCGCCCCTGAAGGCCAAAGACCAAAAGATTGCGCCGTTCCCCGCGCCCCTGAGGCGTAAAAGATTGCGCCGTTCCCCGCGCCCCTGGGTGGGGCGGGGTGCAGCCCCTTGGAACTGTGCGCTCAGCCCTTGTCTGACCTCAGGTCGATCCAGAGGGTGCTTTCGCCCGGCAGGGTGTAGCGGTCGGACTCGGCGTAGCCGTGCGCTTGCGCGAACCGCAGTCCCTCCTCGTTGGTGGCCAGCACGACGGTCTCGAACGTCGTGGCGCTGAGCGCGCGGGCCAGCGCCAGGCCCCGCTCGTGGAGCCGCCCGCCGAACCCCCGTCGGCGGTGGCCGGGGAGCACGCGAACGATCACGGTGGCCGTCGCCCGCCCGTTCTGCGGCGGCCGTACCGTCGTGCAGCCGACCAGCACGTCGTCGAGGTACGCCACCTCCAGGTGGTACCGCCCGGCCCGGTCGCGGACCTCGTCCAGGGACAGCGCGGCCGGCGGCACGATCACGTTGTGGACGTGCCGCCAGTCCTCCAGGAGCCCCTTGGACGCCGTCCCGTCGTCACGGACCCGCTCGATACGGAGATCAGTCATCGCAGCAGGCAATCGTGGGGCGGGCGGGTCGTCAACCGGGTAAACGCCGTTGACGCGTTGTCCCTCGTGCGGGGGTGCGACGAGGATGAGGGCATGGCTCACTTCCGTGCTCCCGACGGCACTTGGCTCGTCCACCGTGAGGAGGGTGCGGGTGAGCCGCTGCTCTGTCTGCCGGGTGGGGCGATGCGGGCGTCGGCCTATCTCGGGGACCTGGGCGGGCTGTCGGCGTACCGGCGGCTGGTGCTGCCCGATCTGCGGGGCACCGGCGGGTCCCAGGTGCCCGCGGACCCGGCGACGTACCGCTGCGACCGGCAGGTCGACGACGTCGAGGCCCTGCGCGAACACCTCGGCCTCGACCGGATCGACCTGCTCGCGCACTCGGCGGCCGGTGACCTCGCGATCCTGTACGCGGCCCGGTATCCCCGGCGCGTCCGCACGCTCACGCTCGTCGCCGCGCGGGCCCGTGCGCTCGGCGTCGGCTTCACCCCGGAGCAGCGGCGGGAGGCGGCGGCCCTGCGCGCGGGCGAGCCGTGGTTCGAGGGCGCCCACGCGGCGTACCTGAGGATCTGGGACGGGTCCGCCACCGACGCCGACTTCGACGCCGCGACCCCGTTCTTCTACGGGAGGTGGACCGCCGCCGCCCGGGCGCACGCCGCGGCCGAGGCCGCGCAGACCAACGAGGTGGCGGCGGACGTGTACGCGTCCGCGGGGGCGTTCGCCGATCCCGCCGGGGTGCGGGCCGCCGTCGCCGGGCTGCCCGCGCGCGTGCTCGTCCTCGCGGGGGAGCTGGACGGCGGCCCGCTGCCGCTTGTCGCCGACGGGATCGCCGGGCTGTTCCCCCGCGGTGAGGTGGTGGTCCAGCCGGGTGCCGGACACTTCCCGTGGGTGGACGACCCGGACTTCTTCGCGGCGACCGTCGCCGGGTTCGTCGATGGGGACCCGTCCGGCCGCTGAGGCGCTGTCCGCTGAGGCCCCGTCCGGTCGCTCACCGGGAGTTTCAGGGGTGAGGGCCGGGGCTCGGGGTTTCCTCGTCGAGCAGGCCCGTCGTCCTGAGGGCGGTCCAGAAGTCCGCCGGTACGGGGTGGTCGAAGAGCCGCACGTTCTGTGCGACCTCGTCGGCCGACCGGGCACCGACGACCACGCTCGTGACCGCGGGGTGTCCGAGCGGGAACTGCACGGCGGCGGCGAG
Organism: Streptomyces tauricus; assembly: GCF_014650955.1. GTDB lineage: Bacteria > Actinomycetota > Actinomycetes > Streptomycetales > Streptomycetaceae > Streptomyces > Streptomyces tauricus. The sequence continues at coordinate 12,536 of NZ_BMVY01000038.1, read as the reverse complement.
CGGCGGCACGTCGAAGTCCGCGCACACCCTGCGCAACGCCCTTATCCGCGCGGCCAGTTCGGCGGGCACGGAGGTGTATCCGTGGGGTGCCCCCGGGCGCGGATCCGCCAGCAGGCCGGACTGGTAGACGCCCGCGGCCAGGACGGCGACCCCGCGTTCCGCGCACAGCGGCAGCAACTCGTCGAGCCCGGAACGGTCGAGCAGGGTGTACCGCCCGGCCAGCAGCACGCAGTCGGGCCCCGGCGACGCGGCCTCCCGCAGGAAACGGGCCGCCACCGGCGCGTGGTTGACCCCGATCGAGACGGCGCCGACGACCCCCGCGGCACGCAGTTCGGCCAGCGCGCGGTACGCCTCCGATACCGCGGCGGGGAAGTCCTCGTCGGGGTCGTGCACATGCAGGACGTCGATCCGGTCGAGCCCCAGCCGCTCCAGGCTCTGTTCGACCGAGCGCAGCACCCCGGCGTAGGAGTAGTCGAGCCGCGGCCCGACGCCCGGCGGTGGGTCCGCCCAGATCGGCTGGGTGTCGGGGCCACCCGGTTCGATGATCCGCCCCACCTTGGTGCACAGCACGAACGCGTCCCGCGGCCGTACGCCGAGAGCGGCTCCGGTACGGGTCTCCGAGCGGCCGTAGCCGTACACGGGGGCCGTGTCGTACAGCCGTATGCCCAGCTCCCAGGCGGTGGCGAGGACGTCGGCCGCGTCCTCGTCCGGGACGGGCTCGAACAGTCCGCCGAGGGAGGCGAGTCCCAGCCCGAGCCGGCTGACGCGCAGGGCGGTGCGGCCCAGTGGGACGAGGTCGTCCGCCCTCATATGTCCGCTCTCATGCATCCGTTCTCATCCGGTCGTACCGCTGTCGGTGGTCGGTGAGGGCAGGTGCAGGCGTACTCCGTAGCCGCCGGCGGGCGTGGGGCCGGCCTCGAAGGAGCCCGCGAGGTTCTCTGCCCGTTCGCCCAGCCCTATCAACCCGACGCGGGAGCCTGGCAGTTCGAGTACGGGACGGGTCGGCGGGGTGTTGACGACCGTCACGCCCAGCGCGTCGCCCTCGTGCCACAGACACACCGTCGCGGTGGCGCCGGGCGCGTGCTTGCGCACGTTCGTCAGGGCCTCCTGCACGGTCCGGTAGACCGCGCGCTCGGCCGGTGCCCCGATGCCGGACGGCAGTTCGCCCTTCAGCGTCACCTCGATACCGCTGGTGTCGATCAGCTGCCGCAGGTCGGCCAGGGTCGGCTGCGCCGCCGGTTCGGCCGTACGGCCGCCGGAGGCACGCAACAGCGCGACCATGTGCCGCAGTTCGTCGAGGGTGGTCACGCTGAGCCCGCGGATCGCGCGGGCCGCCTCGCGTGTCTCGGTGTCCTTCGCGCCGACCTGGAGGGCCCCGGCCCGGACGGCGATGAGGCTCACCTGGTGGGAGACGACATCGTGCATCTCCCGTGCCAGCTGGGCCCGTTCGCGGGCCAGGACGCCCTGGGCGTGCAGCCGGCGCTCGTGCTCGCGCGCCTCCTCCACCTCGGCCAGCCGGTCGGCGGCATCGCGTCTGGCCTGCACCAGTTGGCCCAGGAACACCGGAGCGGCGGCCGTCGCCAGCAGATAGACGAAGTCCACGAACGTCCAGAAGCGGTCGTCCTCCGTGTACTCCGACAGCGGCCACGGCAGCGCGGACGCCAGCGCCGACGCGATGGCGCAGACGACGAGCAACCGCCGGTCCCGGCCGCGTTCGGCCAGGGTGTAGAGGGCGGCCAGGGGCACCACCACGACCGACGAGAACAGCGCGGCGGGCAGCGACAGCAGGAACACCGCCAGGGGGAAGCGCCGCCGCACCACCAGCGCCGCACAGGCGGCGGCCGACAGGGCCGACTCCAGCGGGGTGTAGTGGTCGAGCTGGAGCCCCACGTCCACGGCCGCGAGGGCGACGAGCACCACGTCGGCCGGTACGGCTCTCACGGGGCCCCGGACCGGTACCTCGTCGCCCCCTGCTGCCCGCACCCGGATCACGCGCGTCCCGCTCCTCCCCGTCCGGCCGCGCTGCCCCCGGGGCGCCCCCGACCCGGCCCGCCGGACGCCGGCCAAGCCTAGGACCTGTCCGGTCGGTCACGGCGCGGGAAAGCCGCGGTGCCTTGTGAGCACAGACGTGCGTGCCACACCCCGCGTCCTCGCCGTGACCGACCGGACAGGTACCAGGGGGAGGCGGCAGGCGACGGGGGCGGTGGCGGTGTCGTCGTACCCGTTCGAGGACTTTGCCTTCTCTTTACAACCCGGTCCGCCGCTGCCTCGTCTCTCCGCTCGCCATCCGTAACCCAGCCGTCCGCCGTACCACCGTGCGGACGGACCGACGAGAGAGAGCCCCCATGCGCCGAACTGTCCTCAGCGCCCTGGCACTCGCGTGCACCGCCGTGCTGGCGAGCACGGTGCCCGCGTTCGCCGACGGAACGTCCCCGACCCCCGCCCCCGCCTCGGTGAAGCCGACCGCCGAACCGACCGAGCCCACCACCGGCACCGAGGCCCCGACCACCGAACCGAGCGTCGCGCCGGGCGACCCGACCAAGGCGCCCGCCGAGAGCGAGGTCTCCGTCGTACCGAGCGGTGCGCCCGACACCGGTGAGGTGACGACCGGGTCGGACTCCGGTGGCGAGGGCGCCCTGATCGGCACGGGCGCCGCCGCGGCGTTCGCGCTGGGCGGCGCGGCCGTCTATGTCGTACGCCGCCGACGGGCGACCGGGGCGTGACCCTGCCGTCCAGGCGCGCCTTCGTCACCGCGGCGATGGCCACCCTGCTCGTGGGCTGCGGCGGGGGAGGGGGCGGCGAGGCCGGCGGGTCGGACGCCGACCGCGGCGGGAGCGCGTCACCGTCTCCGGGATCCGCCGGGGAGGCCTCGCGGCCGGCCGGGAAGAACGTGCGCGCCCTCGCCCGCTCGGTGCCCGTCGGGCTGCGTATCCCGGCCATCGGGGTCGACACCCCGGTCATGCGGCTGGGGCTGGCCCCGGACGGCAGCGTGGAGGTGCCGCCGGTCGAGGCCGACGACCGGGCGGGCTGGTACCGCCACTCGCCGACGCCCGGCCAGGTGGGTCCGTCGGTGATCCTCGGCCATGTCACGGTCGGCACGTACGGGGAGGGCGTCTTCCGTGACCTCAGGCGGTTGCGGCGCGGCGACCGGATCGAGGCGCGCCTGGAGAACGGCACGGCGGCGGAGTTCACCGTCAGCGGCGTACGGACGGTCGCGCAGGCCCGGTTCCCGACGGAGGACGTGTACGGGGACGTGGGCCGGCCGGAGCTGCGGCTCATCACGTGCGGCGGCCCCCGCAGCGGCGACGGCTACCGCGACAGCGTGATCGTCTTCGCGGAGCTGAGTTCGAGCAGCCCAGGAAGCTCCTGACCCGCCCTATCCGCACGCCGGAGCCCGGGCCGACGGAACCGTAAACCGTCGGTCCGGGATCCTTCCGGGTGAGCCCACAAGTCCGACAAGCCCCCCGAGCCCCACCCCATGTCGTCACGACCAGGAGAGCGTTGAAACGGTCCCGCGAGGAGGCAGCGTCCGAGCTGTTCGCCGCGCTCTACCCGCGTCTGGCCGGCTGGTGCCGCCGGCTGGTCGACGACGACGAGACGGCCCACGAGATCGCCTCGGAGGCGTTCACCCGGCTCTGGGCCCGCTGGACCTCCGTGGCCGAGCCCCGCGGCTTCCTCTACGTGACCGCGGCCAATATCGTCCGGGACCACTGGCGCAAACTGGAGCGCGAACGCAGGGCGGTGCGCCGTGCGACGGCCGAGGCCGCCGTCCGCCCCGAGACCGAACAGGCGGACCCCTCGGTGCGCCTGCTCGTGCAGTCGCTGCCGGAGCGGCTGCGCGTCCCGATCCTGCTGCACTACTACGCTGACATGCCGATCCGGGAGGTGTCCGTGCTGACCGGGCGCAAGGAAGGAACCGTCAAGGCCGATCTCCACGCGGCCCGCGAACTGCTCCGCGCCCATCTGAGGAGAAGCGTTGATCACACACTCTGACGACGGCCCGGACTTCGAACCCGACGACCCCCTCGCCGTCATCCTGCGGCCCGCGTCCGACTACCTCGGCCCGCCCCCCGGCCGGTACGAGGCGATCCGCCGCGGCGCGGCCCGCCGCAAGCTGCTCCGTGCCGCGGCCGGGGCGGGCCTGCTGTGCGCCGTCACGGCTCTCGTCGCGCTGCCGGTCCGCCTGGCCGCGCCCGACCGGCCCGTGACCCCGACGGTCCCCCTCGCCCCGCCGTCCACGAGCAGCCCTCCGGCCTCACCCACCCCACCGCCGTCACCGGAGACCGGCGAGTCGAACGGCGGCAGGACGACCGGGCCCACCGAGGCCACCGAGGCGGGTGAGAAGCCCCCGGCCGTGAGCCCCGGCGCGTCGACCGGCCCCTCCGCGGCCGCCCCCAGCAAGCCGCCCGCGGACTCGTCGGCACCCACCGAGGCGCCGACCGGGAAACCGGCGGCGACACCGACGCCGTCCGCGAAGTCCCCCTCCAAGAGCCCGTGGTGACGGAGTGCCAGGCGTCAGCCGTACTCCCGCGGTGGGGCTGGCCCCACCGCGGGTCTGGTAGGTCCCTTCATGGCGGCGGCGGGCGGAGGGCGGCAAGGTTGAACTCGGAAAGTCCAGAAGGAAGTTCAGCCCGAAGTACCGAGTACGACCCGGGTACCGAGTATCAGCAGAAGCCGCCCCGCCGCCAGGAAGGAAGCGCCATGAACATCTCCACGACCGCCACCACCGTCGCGACCCCCGAGAACGAGCTGACCTCGCTGCTCGCCGCCTGGGACGACACGCACTCCGGCGCCTCGGACGATCTCGAATGGCGGCACCTGCTGGACGAGATGGCCCATCCACGCACCACGCAGGCGTTCAACCGGCTGGCCGCGTCCGCCGGGAGCTGACCCGGCGCCGAGCGTCAGGGCCCGAGCCCGGGCTCGGCGCCGTCCGTCAGGGCTTGGGCGGGGCGGTGTCCTCAGGACCCTCGCCGCCCGTGTCGTCCTTGCCCTTGCCGTGGCCGTTGCCGTCGCTCTTTCCGTCCTCCGTGCCGTCCGCGCCGCCCTTGCTCTCGTCCCTGAGGGACTTGAGGAAGTCGGGGTTGTCGTCGGGCGCGACCCAGCCGCCCCGGCGGGACGGGGAGACGTCGCGCGGGGTGCGGACCCGGCCAACGATCAGCCAGGAGATGGAGCCGACGAGCGGGAACAGCAGCACGAGGATGGCCCAAAGAGGCTTCGGGATGTAGCGGACGTCCTTCTCATCGGTGGTGATGCAGTCGATGAAGGCGTAGATGCTGAGTGCCAGCGGCACCAGGATCATCAGCACCCGAAGCATGCGGTGGTTCCCCCTGCTGTGGAGTACGTGCGGAGCCGGGGGCCGGCTGAGCCGCCCCCCTTACAGAGCCAGCGTAGCGAGTAGCCGATACTGGAACGCATGGCTTACGACGATCTTCGCTCCCTGCTCCGGGCGCTGGAGCGCGAGGGCGACCTCCAGCGCATCAAGGCCGAGGTGGACCCGTACCTGGAGGTCGGGGAGATCGTCGACCGCGTCCAGAAGGCGGGCGGCCCCGCGCTGCTCTTCGAGAACGTACGCGGATCGGCGATGCCGCTCGCGATGAACGTCTTCGGGACGGACCGCCGCCTGCTCAAGGCGCTCGGCCTGAAGTCGTACGCCGAGATCAGCGAGAAGATCGGCGGACTGCTGAAACCCGAGCTGCCGCAGGGCTTCATGGGGGTGCGCGAGGCCTTCGGGAAGCTCGGCGCCATGACGCACGTACCGCCGAAGAAGGTGAAGTCGGACAACGCCCCCGTCCAGGAGGTCGTGCTCACCGGCGACGACGTCGACCTGGACCAGCTGCCGGCGCTCTTCACCTGGCCGCAGGACGGCGGGTCCTTCTTCAACCTCGGCCTCACCCACACCAAGGACCCCGAGTCCGGTATCCGCAACCTCGGGCTGTACCGCCTCCAGCGCCACGACAAGCGCACCATCGGCATGCACTGGCAGATCCACAAGGACAGCCGCAACCACTACGCGGTGGCCGCGCGCCGCGGCGAGCGGCTGCCGGTCGCGATCGCCTTCGGCTGCCCGCCCGCCGTGACGTACGCCTCCACCGCGCCGCTGCCCGGCGACATCGACGAGTACCTCTTCGCCGGGTTCCTCCAGGGCAAGCGGATCGAGATGGTCGACTGCAAGACGGTGCCGCTCCAGGTGCCGGCGCAGGCCGAGGTCGTCATCGAGGGCTGGCTGGAGCCGGGCGAGATGCTTCCCGAGGGCCCCTTCGGCGACCACACGGGCTTCTACACCCCGCAGGAGCCCTTCCCGGCCCTGACCATCGACTGCGTCACGATGCGCAGGCGCCCGCTGATCCAGTCGATCGTGGTCGGCCGGCCGCCGACGGAGGACGGACCGCTGGGCCGCGCGACGGAGAGGTTCTTCCTCCCCCTCCTCAAGATCATCGTGCCGGACATCGTGGACTACCACCTCCCCGAGGCGGGCGGCTTCCACAACTGCGCGATCGTCGCGATCGACAAGAAGTATCCCAAGCACGCCCAGAAGGTGATGCACGCCGTCTGGGGCGCCCACATGATGTCGCTGACCAAACTGATCGTGATCGTCGACTCCGACTGCGACGTCCACGACCTGCACGAGGTCGCGTGGCGCGCGCTGGGCAACACGGACTACTCCCGTGACCTCACCGTCGTCGAAGGGCCGGTCGACCATCTCGACCACGCCTCCTACCAGCAGTTCTGGGGTGGCAAGGCGGGCATCGACGCCACCCGCAAATGGCCCGAGGAGGGCTACACACGGGACGGCGGCTGGCCCGAGATGGTCCTCTCGGACCCGGATACGGCGGCGAAGGTCGACCGCCGCTGGAAGGAGTACGGACTCTCGTGAGCAGCGCATCAGCGGCGATCCCGCAGCCCGGGCGCACCAAGGCGTTCCTGCGCCTCGTCATGATCGAGCACTCCGTCTTCGCGCTGCCGTTCGCGTACATCGCGGCGCTGACGGCGATGTTCCTGACGGACGGCAACATCCAGTGGGGCCGGCTGCTCCTCGTGACCGTCGCGATGGTCGGGCTGCGCACCTTCGCGATGGCCGTGAACCGGATCATCGACCGGGAGATCGACGCCCGCAATCCGCGTACGGCCCACCGCGAGCTGGTCACCGGCGCGATGTCGGTGAAGCACGCCTGGACGGGCGCGCTGGTGGCCCTGGTCTTCTTCCTCGGCGCGGCGGCCCTTCTGAACCCCCTCTGCCTGGCGCTGGCGCCCATCGCGGTGATCCCGATGGTGGTCTACCCGTACGGCAAGCGGTTCACGAACTTCCCGCAGGCCATCCTGGGTCTCGCCCAGGCGATGGGCCCGATCGGCGGCTGGCTGGCGATCACCGGCGAGTGGTCGTGGGACGCCGTGATCCTCGGCCTCGCGGTCGGCATCTGGATCGGCGGCTTCGACCTGATCTACGCCTGCCAGGACGTCCGGACGGACCGCGAGGTCGGCGTGAAGTCGGTCCCGGCGCGCTTCGGTGTCCCTGCTGCGATCTGGGGCGCGCGGGGCTGCCACGCGATCACGACCGGCCTCCTGGTCTGGTACGCGCTCGCCACCGACGCGGAAGTCTTCTTCTGGCTGGGCCTGCTGATCGTGGCGGCCGCGTTCCTGTACGAGCACACGATCGTCCGCCCGACCGACCTGTCCCGTCTGAACCGGGCGTTCTTCCAGGTCAACGGCTTCATCGGTATCGCACTGTTCGTGTGCGCGCTGCTGGACCTGCTGGTGCGGGGGCTCACCGTCTGAGAGACGGTGAGCCTGAGATCCGTCACTGACCCGGGGGCGCGGCCCCCGAACCCCCGGTCCTCGAACGCCGGACGGGCTGAATACCTTCAGCCGGCGTATACGGTGGGAGTGGCTCGGCCGGAGCGCCTCAGCCGGTGGCGTCCGCCTCGGCGCGGGCTTTCTTGATGAGGGCGGGGGCGTCGGCGGAGACGAAGGAGCCCATGCCGAACGACACCCTGCGTATCGCCGCGACGCCGGGCCTCTCCGTCCCGCTACCGTGCGGCCTACCATCGAGAGCAGGACCCCAGGGAGGCCACCGTGACCGTCCCGGACGCCGACCGTCCGTATGTGCGGCTCAGCGGACTGGCGGACCCGTCTCCCGGTCGGGTGACGGACTGGAGCGGGTCGACCACCAGGTAGTTGGCGATACCGCGAGAGGTGTACCAGCGGGGGCACTGCGTGACGATGTGGAACCCGGGCTCCGACGGTTACCGCGGCCGCGATGTCGTCCCGTACGGCACCGCCCTGACCACCGACTCGCCGCTCGGCGTGCTGACGCTCGGCACAGCCCGGCTGCCCGTCGGCCCGAAGGCGCGGCTCCAGTCCTGAGTCAGTGGTCCCGCGCCGGTAGGCTCAAGGTGTGAACGCAGGAGAAACAGAGCGTCGGCCTTGGATCGTGGGGGTCTCCGGCGCGTCCGGAACGCCGTATGCCGCTGCTGTGCTGCGCGCTCTCCTCGCGGCCGGTGAGAGCGTCGACCTCGTCGTCTCGCGGGCCTCGCGGCTCACCCTGCTCGACGAGACCGGGATCAGTTTCCGGGACGCCCACTGGCAGGAGGACCTGCGGGAGTGGCTCGGCCGGGGGGCCGACGGCAAGCCCGGCACGTTCGCGGTGGACGTCGACGACGTACGGCACTGGAGCGCGGGGGACCTGGCGGCGGGGCCGTCCTCGGGCTCGTACCCCTCCAAGGGCATGCTCATCGTGCCCGCGTCCACGGCGTGTGTCGCCGGGGTGGCGCTGGGGTTGTCCAAGGACCTGTTGCAGCGCGCCGCGAGCGTCGTCCTCAAGGAGCGGCGCAGGCTCGTCGTCGCCGTCCGGGAGACCCCGCTGAACGGGCAGACCCTGCGCCACCTGGTCACGCTCGACGACGCCGGCGCGACCGTACTGCCGGCCTCCCCGGCGTTCTACGCGGGGGCCACGCACATCCAGGACCTGGTGGACTTCGTCGCCGGGCGGGTGCTGGACGCGGCGGGCGTCGGGCACACGCTCTACCGCCGCTGGGAGGGCGAACTCGGCGGCGGCTCCCGCACCACCTGAACACAGCGCTACCCACTCATACTTCAGGAACTTTTCAGCGGAAGGCTATCGATCGCATGGACGCGGTGGACAGGCAGCTCATCCAGGCTCTCAGGGAGAACGGCCGGGCCTCCTACGCGGAGCTGGGTCGCCTCGTCGGACTGTCGGGGCCCAGCGTCACCGACCGCATCAACCGCCTGGAGGCGGCCGGTGTCATCACCGGCTACCGCGCGACGGTCGACTCGGCCTCGCTCGGACTCGGCGTCATCGCCCTCATCGGCATCTCGCTCTCCGACGCCGCCGACCACGAGGACGTGGCACGCCGGATGAAGGACCTCAGCGAGATCGAGGACTGCTGGTTCATCGCCGGTGACGACTCGTACATGCTCAAGGTCCGGGCGTCCGACGTGGACGGCCTGGAGCGGACCATCCGCCGGCTGTCGGGGACCAAGGGCGTCTCCAGGACCCGTACGACCATCGTGCTCTCCACGAAGTGGGAGAACAGGGTGGGCGAGCTGCCCGAGGAGGAGTAGGACGGGCGCGGGAGTACGGTTGGACGTTGCACGATCCACACGAATACGCGCAGGTCACAGGGAGAGGTACACGCATGGACGTCGGGCTCAAGCGCGAGCTGGAGGACAAGGTCCGGGCCGGTGAGCGGCTGACCCGCGAGGACGGCATCGCGCTCTACGAGTCGGACGACCTGGCCTGGCTGGGCGGGCTCGCCCACGAGGTGCGTACCCGCAAGAACGGTGACGTCGTCCACTTCAACGTCAACCGCCACCTCAACATGACGAACGTGTGCACCGCGTCGTGCGCCTACTGCTCGTTCCAGCGCAAGCCGGGCGAGAAGGACGCGTACACGATGCGCATCGAGGAGGCGGTGAAGCTCGCCAAGGCGATGGAGGGCGAGAACCTCACCGAGCTGCACATCGTCAACGGGCTCCACCCGAACCTGCCGTGGCGCTACTACCCGCGCTCGCTCAGCGAACTGAAGAAGGCCCTCCCGAACGTCTCCCTGAAGGCCTTCACCGCCACCGAGATCCACCACTTCGAGACGATCTCCGGGCTCAGCGCCTCCGAGATCCTCGACGAGCTGATCGACGCGGGTCTCGAATCCCTCACCGGCGGCGGCGCGGAGATCTTCGACTGGGAGGTCCGGCAGCACATCGTCGACCACCGCACCCACTGGGAGGACTGGTCGCGCATCCACCGCCTCGCGCACGAGAAGGGCCTCAAGACCCCGTGCACGATGCTGTACGGGCACATCGAGGAGCCCCGCCACCGGGTGGACCACGTGCTGCGGCTGCGTGAACTGCAGGACGAGACCGGCGGTTTCCAGGTCTTCATCCCGCTGCGCTACCAGCACGACTTCGTCGACATGAAGGACGGCAAGGTACGCAACCGGCTGCAGGCGCGTACGCAGATGGCGACCGGCGCGGAGGCGCTGAAGACCTTCGCGGTGTCGCGGCTGCTGTTCGACAACGTGCCGCACGTCAAGGTCTTCTGGGTCATGCACGGCGTCCAGACCGCGCAGCTCGCGCTGCAGCACGGGGCGGACGACATGGACGGCTCGGTCGTCGAGTACAAGATCACGCACGACGCCGACAACTACGGCACGCCGAACAAGCTGACCCGTGAGGATCTGCTCGAACTGATCCGGGACGCGGGGTTCCGGCCGGTGGAGCGGAACACCCGGTACGAGATCATTCGCGAGTACGAGGCCGCGCCCGCGGGGCGGCGGGAGGTTCCGCAGCCCATGCGGTTCTGAGTCGGGGTTCACCTCGGGGGCTGCCGCCCCCGGGGCCCCCGCGCCCCTGAAGGGCGCAAAGGATTGCGCCGTTCCCCGCGCCCCTGAAGGGCGCAAAGGATTGCGCCGTTCCCCGCGTCCCTGAGGGGCGAAAGGATTGCGCCGTTCCCCGCGCCCCTGAAGGCGGAAAAGATTGCGCCGTTCCCCGCGCCCCTGGCTCTGTGGGGGTCAGGTTGTTGCTGTCCGGGTGGCTTCGCGGCGGACTCTGAGGATTCCTTCTACGCCCTGCATGAAGGTTTCCGAGATCAGGTTCGGGTCGAAGAGGCAGCCGGCTGCCATCGCGCCGTCCCTGAGCATGACGAGGTGACGGGCGCCCGCCTCGGCGGGTTCGTCGCCGGTCCGGGCCAGCAGTTCCGTGACCGTGTTCAGGAACCACTGCCGGTGGGCCAGTACGGCCTGGTGGATCGGCTGGGTCGCGTCGGGATACTCGGCCGCCGCGTTCAGGAAGGCGCAGCCGCGGAACCCGGGGGAGCGGATGCCCTCCGTGATGGACCTGCCGACGGCCAGGACCTGTTCGACCGGTGACTCACTGCTCGCCCGGGCCGCGGCGATCTGGCCCCGGATGCCCTGGTCCGCCTGGTCGAGGTACGCGAGGACGAGTTCTTCCTTGCCCGCGAAGTGCCGGTAGAGCGTGGCCCGGGTCACCTGGGCCTCCGTGGTGATCCGGTCGATGCCGACCGAGTGGATCCCTTCCGCGTAGAAGATCCGGGTCGCGGTGTTCAGCAGCCGCGCACGCGCTTCGGAGGTGCTGGCGCCTTCTGGGTTCCTGCTCATGGCGTCAGCGTACCAAAGTGAAGAGGCAGAACGTTCGGTCTTGACAGTCGTACCCGGCTACCTCTTAGCTGTGATGTGACCGAACGTTCTCCCTCTCGTCCGGACCGGACCGCTGAAAGGCACTCCTGTGAACACCTCCATGAATTCGTCCGTGAACTCGCCCGTGGACCCCTTCGTCGGAACCGCCCCCGGTGGCGTTCCCGCGGCCCTGCGCAAGCTGTACTTCGTGCGCTTCGCCTTCGCCGCGGTGTGGGCGGCCCTGCTGTTCGCGACCGCCGACACGCTGGGGCCGGTGAGTGTGACGCTGCTGGTGATCTACCCGCTGTTCGACGTGGCGGCGGCGGTCGTCGACCTCCGGGCGGCCCGGGCCGAGGGCGTCAAGGCCCCGGCGCTGCTCGTGAACATCGTGGTCAGCTCGCTGACGGTCATCGGCCTGGCCGTCGCCGCGACGTCCGGCATCCCGGCCGTTCTGCGGGTCTGGGGGGCGTGGGCCGTCCTGTCGGGAGTCGTCCAGCTCGTCGCGGGCGCGGTCCGCCGGAAGCTGGGCGGTCAGTGGCCGATGATCATCAGCGGTGCCATCTCCACGCTCGCCGGCACGTCGTTCTTCGCCTCGGCCGCCGGCGACGACGCCTCACTCAAGAACCTCGCGGGTTACGCCTTCCTCGGCGGCCTCTTCTTCCTCACCTCAGCCCTCCGCCTGAACCGCAACCACGCCGATTCGTGACCCGCCCCTGCCCCGCCGCCCACCGGCTCGGCTTCTGCGGTGCGTACCGGGGGCGCGGGGAACGGCGCGGCCAACCGTCACGGCCCGCACCCGCCATCCGGGCCTTGCCCTCACTCACCTAGGGCCTGTCGTCAAATGTCACGCCCACATCAGGAGTGAGGCGAGGGTGATGGCCGCTT
>NZ_BMVY01000037.1 GCF_014650955.1 Streptomyces tauricus | reverse complement strand
CCGAATCGTCAAACCGGTCACGCCCAACCAGCGCACCTCAACAAGATCGTGTTACGAGCTCTAAGGGCTATCCGCCTCACCTCACGCAGCCAGAAACAACGGCACCATGACGAGGCAGCCAGACCAACTGTCGCAAGGGTCCGGTCCTCCAGGAGCAGCGCATCCCGGTCGACGCCGAAGCACCTCTCGCTCACAGGGTGGAACTGTCCCCTCATCTCCACCATCGTGAGTTCATGATGAACGGAGGTGCCCCGCAATCCTGTCAGCGGGCAAGTTCCCCCGTTAGTTCGTCGGCGAGGTCCGGCCGAGGGGTCAGAGGGCGTAGGCGGTGCACCAGGAGCAGGCTCCGTACAGCCACCACATGCGCGGGGGCAAGGCGAGGTGTTCGTGCTCAACTTCCCAGGCATGGGGGCATCTCTGCATGCGCAGGGAACAGACGTCAGTGATGACGCCCAGGACGCCTGCCGAGGGTTCATCCCCGGCATGTGCGGGGACCAGCCTCCGGGCCGTCCAGGTACTCCTGGCCTCGGGGGTCCATCCCCGTGCACGCGGGGAGCAGCTTCGACGCCTTGCCGTACCCGGCGAGGAAGAGGGTCCATACCCGCGTGCGCGGGGAGCAGCCGTGGTGAGCGCCACCGTCCAGCTCATCAGCGGGTCCATCCCCGCGTGCGCGGAGAGCAGACGATCAACAGGCAGGGCAGATCCATTCCCGCGGGTCCATCCCCGCGTGCGCGGGGAGCAGACTGCGTGACCTGGAACTTTACCGTCGCTCCGCTCGGATTCCGAGCAGTTTCATTAATTCCGACAAAAAAGGTCACAACAGATGCCCGCTCGGGTCATAGTGCGCAGCGGGCTCTGCCCGGCGGCAGAGCCATCAGCGGATGATACGGCTTGTCGTGGGCATTGAGTTCACTGCGCTGCCCGTCACAATCGGTCGCTCGCGAGCACCCCGCGCGCCTGCGAGTAGCCAGTTGCAGATCGATGCATGAGGCAGGAGCCGATGAGAGCAGCGGCAGCACCGGCCAGGCCCAGGCGGGCCGACTTTGCGGGAGGTTCTGGGCAGGCTCACCCCGCGTCACTGCGGCCTCTCCGGATCGTCGTGATCGACCTCTTCGGCCCTCTGCGCTGGTGTCCCTTGCGTGCAGTGGAAGCCTGCGGGCCTCTTGGTCGTCTGGTCCGTGAAGGCTGATCTGAGCTGCTGTGAGATCAAGCCTTTGGCACCCGACAGATCAGCGCCCTCCAAACGCGCCTGCGACAACGTCGCTTCGGCCAGATCGACGTCCGGGAGCGTCACCTTGCGCAGGTTGGCTTCCGCGAGGTCCGCCCAGGACAAATCCGCACCTGCGAGCCTTGCCCCCGACAGACCAGCTCCTCTACTGAGGTTGAACTCGGGTTGTCGTAGCCGCTGACAGGGCTTGATCCTCGCGGTACGCCGTTGTCATGAGGTATGCGCAGGGCGGCGGTCTGTCGGATGAGCGTCGGCAGTTCCGTGAGGGGATCCGGTTGAGGGCGGCCGGGCGGTTCACATCTGGTGAGCCGAGTTCGGTGATCGCGAAGGAGTTGCGGGTCAGCGTCCGGTCGGTGCAGCGGTGGCGGCGGGCCTGGGACAGGGGCGGCCCGAGGTCGCTTCGGTCGGCGGGTTCAGCCTCGCCACCGCGGCTGAGTGAGGCCCAGTTCGTGCAGCTGGAGGCGGAGTTGGCCAAGGGGCCTGTCGCGCACGGCTGGCCGGACCAGCGGTGGACGCTGTCGAGGATCAAGACGGTGATCGGCCGTCGGTTCCACCAGAGCTACACCCTGCAAGGGGTGCGCAAGCTGCTGATCCGGCACGGCTTCTCCTGTCAGATCCCGGCAAGGAGAGCCGTCGAACGCGACGAGGAGGCGATCTGGGGCTGGGTGAAGGAGACCTGGCCGCAGGTGGAAGGCCCGCGGCGGCGCTCGACGCATGGATCGTCTTCGAGGACGAGTCCGGCTTCTCGATGACGCCGCCGACCGCCCGCACCTGGGCCAGGCGTGGCCACACGCCAGTCATCCGGGTCCGCGGCCGCTCCCGCCGCCGCATCTCCATCGCTGCCCTGACCTGCTACAAGCCTGGTGAACGCTCTCGGCTGATCTATCGACCGCGCCGTGACGACGGCCGGCGCGACGGACGCAAGAGCTTCGCCTGGACCGACTACCGCGACCTGCTCATCACCGCGCATCAGCAGCTCGGCGGGCCGATCGTGCTCATCTGGGACAACCTCAACGTCCATCTCGCCTACGGAATGCGGCAGTTCATCGCCCGGCAGGACTGGCTCACCGTCTACCAGCTGCCCTCCTACGCACCCGACCTCAACCCCGTCGAGGGCATCTGGTCACTGCTGCGGCGCGGCTGGCTGTCCAACACCGCCTTCACCACCCCCGAGCACCTCATCCAGACCATCCGCCACGGGATGAGGAAGATCCAGTACCGCCCTCACCTCATCGACGGATGCCTCGTCGGCACCGGACTGTCACTCACCTCGACCACATCATGAGTTCAAGCTCAGTAACCGGATCACCAACCCGTCGTCCAGATTTTCTGATCAATACGAGATTTACACGGCGCCAATTCTTGGCGATAGAGTGATTTGCCGCGCGTAAAGATTAATCCCGGCAACTTCGACAGAGACTTCATCCCCAACCCGATATTCCGCGCGACTGGCGACTATCGCGGACTGCGGGATCAGCCCATCCATCCCTTCCGGCAGTGATACATGCACTCCAACGGGTGTCAACATTGCTACGCTCCCAACGACAAGTTTTCCAAAATTTTCGTGTGCAAAGTTTTTAAGAGGATCTTCCTCTAGACCCTTGACGGAAAGGAGTACTTGATCTTGCGTAGGGCTATGGCCGATAACTAGGGCATTCACCTCTTGCCCCTCGCGCATCACTTCCGAGATTTTCGCGTATCTCGTCCACGTAATCTCGGAAGGATTCACAAATCCCGTACAACCCCCAAGATCTACGAAAACGCCGAAGTCTGCGACATCGGAGACGACCCCCTTACAGACATCGCCCTTCTTGAACCTCTGCCCCGTCGGCCAGTTTGCCATGTACGCCTCACAATTCAATCTCGGTACACCTTGAGAACGCCTCGCGAGCGTGGGTGGACGTGCTCCGTATTTCACATACGTCCACCCACGCTCGCTACACCAGCCAGGCTCTCAGTCTCGCCAACTGTAGCCACTGTGGTAGTTTGTCCAACTTGATTCATCAATGAATGAATTGAACCTAGGAATTTCCGCTTGCGGGATTATCCATTCAAATTCGATGGCGCCTCTGGTGTTCTCGTGAGGGGTGCGGTACGCCTCTGGAGGAAACGCCTTCTTGAATCCGGGCCTCATTTTGTACTCCCAGTATCCGTCTTCGAAGATGCCTTGCTTAGCGTACTGTTGGGCCACACCCTCTGATTCTCCAAGGAAGGCTAGTCCTGGCTCGGTGCGGTATTTTGTCTTGGTGGGTGAGTGATTCTCTGGTCGCGGCCCATGACGTTCCGCCTCTTTATTCCCCTTATGTGGAGCGCGATATAGATAGAAGATCTCCTCGTCATCGTCCTGATCAGTCTTGGGTTGTATGGGAACGAGTCTCGCTTCGGGCCCGTCACCGAAAAGCTGATCAATTGCCGAGTCGATGGGATCTTCGAATCCGAGAATTTGCGACGCTAGGCCAATTCCCGCACCAACCGGATTCCGCTTAGCTCCTACCTTAACGCCCCACTTGAGGAGTTCAGTCGCAGCGCCGCCTACCCCTCCCCTCAGCACAGGCGCCGGGCTTGGCCCCGTCTTGAATACAACCGTCGCTGAGGTGCGTCCTCCGCCGGTGCTGACGGTGGTGGTCATCGTGCCAGTTCCGGCGACGCCGCCCGCCGTCGTGTACTGGAATGACTGGGTGTAGGTCTTCGTCGAGTGGTAGACGTAGGTCCCGTTGGGGCCCATGGTCATGTAATCGCGGTAGGTGCCGCCCTTACCGTCGCTGCATCCGCGTTCGCAGTCCGTTATCGGCCTTAGGCCGGTGGGGTCGGACTTGGTGACGGGGGTGTTATTGGCGTAGGCGTAGCCGTTGAGGGATTCGTGGTCCTCGGGGGCGAGCACGGGGTCGACGGAGAGGAATCGTCCGGTGGCCGGATCGTACTCGCGGGCGCCGACGTGTGTGAGTCCGGTGTCGGCGTCGGCGGGTTTGCCGAGGAAGCCCTTGTCGTCGGGCCAGGTCGGCGGTGTCGTTCCGCGGGCCTCGCCGAAGGGCTTGGTGTAGCGGCGGGTGATGGCCTGGGTGGTGGCGTCGACGGTCATCGAGGCGGTGCCGTGGTGGTCGTCGACCATCCAGGACAGGCCGGTCTCCTTGCGGATGGCCGTGGCGTCGCCGGCCGCGTAGTAACGCTGGGCGGTGAACTTGCTGGCGGCGGTGTCGTAGTGGAGTTCCTGGCCGGTCAGGTAGAGGACGGTCTTGCCCGGGCTGCGGCGGATCAGGAGGTCGCCGTTGGCGTCGTAGAGGTAGTCGGTGGTCTTGCTGCCTTCGGTGAGGCGGCTTAGTTCGCCTTCAATGTCCCAGACGAGGTCCTGTGCGGTGCCGGTGGGGCCGTAGCGCTTGGTGGTGTTGCCCTGCTCGTCGTAGGTGTGCGTCTTGGCGGTACCGCCGTTGACGGCCAGCGAGGTCAGGGTGTGGGGCTGGCCCGCGCCATTGGCGTCGACGACGGGGTAGCGGTAGGCGGTCGTCGTGTCACCGGTCGACTTGTGCTCGACCTGGGTGTCGCGGAGGCCGCCGGGCTTGTACGTCCAGCTGGTCCAGTACGGCGCCGGGCCGCCGAGGGCGGACGCCGATCGGGCGGTAGCACAGTCGTTGGAGGACGGGGTCCATGCCTCTGCCAGGCGGCGGTAGCCGTCGTGGGCGAAGCACTGGGTGTCTTTGCCGTTCGCCTTGTCTGTGATCGACTTGACGTTGCCGGTGACGTCGTAGCCGTAGTCGACGTCGCTGGTGTAGCCGGTGTTGGTCTGGTCGACGGTGTGGGTGTTGGCCAGACGGCGGGTGCCGTCCTCGTAGCGGTTGAGGACCTGGAGCTGCTTGGCGCCGGTGGAGGTGCCCAGGCGGGTCTCTTCGATCTCGCCGTAGGGGGAATAGCCGATGTTCTGGACGTAGTCGGTCATGCCGTCGGTGCCGGTGAGCATGCCGAGGCTGTTGTAGCTGTTGGTCACGGTCTCGGCGGGCAGGCCAGCCACCGCGGGCATCGAGGTGGACTGGACGGTGCCGTCGATATTGTAGGCGATGGAGGTGGTGAACGTCTGCGGCGCGCCGGCGATGACCAGGGCGTCGCTGGCGGCGATGACGGTTTTGGTGCCCTGGGGGCGGCCGAGTGCGTCGTAGCCTGTGACGACCTGGGAGTAGATCTTGCCGGTGGTGCCGCCGACATATCGGATCGAGGCCGTCGGGAGGCCCTTGGCCAGGGTGTCGAAGGTGAATTTGGTCAGGCGGTGAGCGTCGTCCTTCACCCCGTCCCACGTGCCGATCTTACGACCCAACTCGTCGTAGTCCGTGATCAGAGTGCGTGGAACCTTGTTCAGCGTTGACGTCACACTGACGGGCTGGTCGAAGTCGTTGTAGCCGGTTGTGACCGTGCCTTTGTCGGGGTCGGTGAAGGTGGTCTGGCGACCGCGCAAGTCATAGCCGTATGTCCAGACCGCGTTGTCCGGGCCGGTCATCTTCTGGAGCTTGCCGCCGGGAGTGTACTCGTACTGGGTGCGGGTGTAGTCGGTGCCGGTCGGCGCGGGGCCGCCGTACTCACGGCGCTCCGTGACCCGACCACGGACGTCGACGACCGTGAGAGTGCCAGTGCCACCCGCTGCGGCGGTGACGGCCGTCCGGTCGCCCTGATTGTCGGTCCTGGTGCGCCACTTCTCCTGGTCGTAGACCCGGAAGATTGATTCGGTGGCGCGGCCAGCGCCGTCGAACACCGCCTCGGTGGAGGCGGGGACGGAGCCGGGGAAGGTGTTGGCCAGGGTGCCGGAGGGAGCGAGGTTGTCGTGGACCTGGCTGTTGGTGATGTAGGCCAGGCCGCGGTCGTCGTAGAGGGTTTCGGAGATTACCCGGCCGCCGTTGGGCGCGGGGGCCTGCTTCTGGCGGGAGCGCAGCAGCCCGTCGAAAATTTCGTAGGAGCTGGTGTAGGTCTGTCCGTCGGCCTTGAGCGTGTTGGTGCGGACCCAGGTCTCTTTGTCGTTGTTGATGCTGTAGGCGTAGACGGTGCTCGCGACGTCGCCGAGGGTGCGGGATCGGTCCGGACCCCAGGTCGAGACCAGGCGGCCGAGCGCGTCGAAAGCCCACTCGCTGACGTTGTTGTTGGCGTTTGTGGCCTTGGTAGCCGTACCCCAGGCCGGGTCCACCACAGTTGTGAGGGTGTACAGCTTGGGGTCGATGGTGATCTTGGACGTCAGCGGGCCGTAGCCGGTGTCGTCGGGAACGTAGGTGGTCTTGACCGTGTTGTTAAGAGCGTCGGTGTCGCTGAGCGGGCGGCCCAGGGCGTCGTAAGTGGAGCCGGTGACCTTCTGGTAGACGGGCGTCTTGTTGACCGGGTCGTAGCTGGAGACCCGGTAGGAGGCGGTGGTGTTCCCCTGAGTGGGTGCCACCCCGACTGCTTGGCTGTCATAGGCCGTGGTGACGTCGGAGAGGACGTCTGCAGGAACCGCCGGAGTGGTGGCGCAGGCGACGGAATAGGACTCGACGCGGCTGACCTTGTTCACAATCCAGGCTGAGGTGTTGCGGGCGTACGAGGTTCGCGTGCAGATCTCGTCACCGGTCTTGGCGGTGTCGCCGCTGTCCTCCACGGTGAGCGGCATGCCATACGTGGAGTCGTACGTGGTCTTCTGCTTGACGGTGCGGGTGCCGGTGGAGATCTTGTTGCGGGTTTCGGTTTCGCTTGCTTGGACGATCCAGGAGTCGGTGGTGCCCCAGTTGTAGGTGTGGTTGCCGGTCTTGTGGGACCAGGGAGTGTTGATGGTGCCGCTGAGTTCTTCGGAGCCGTTGTAGACGACGGTCTCGCGGACGAAGCCAGCGTACTGGCGGGAGTCGTCAATGGCGGTGCCGGTGGAGTCGGTGACCTTCTCCACGCGGGTGGTGCCGTCGAGTTCCTTCTCGCCGTTCAGGCCGCGCATGTAGAGCGTGGACTTCTTGCTCCGCGGACCTTCGGAGTCACCGGAGGTTTCCACGACCTTGCCGTAGCCGCGCCACTGCGACCAGGTGCGGTTGGAGGCCTTGGTCAAGCCTTCGTCGTCGGCGTAGGCCCAGCCGGCGCCGCCCTGGTAGTCGTAGTACTTCTCGCCTGTGTCGCCGTGGCCGTAGGGGTCGTCTTGGAAGACGGAGGTGACGACGTACTTGTGGAACCAGTCGGTGACCGGGGTTGCGCCGGACTGGGACCACTTGACGGGGAAGCAGCGGCGGGTGTTCTTGTCGATGTCCGCCGGCACGCTGGTGCCCCAGATGCAGTCGGGGTCGGAGTAGTTGGCGGTGAGGGTCGAGCCGGTCTCGGACTTGATGGTGCGTACGCGCCACTTGATATAACGCAGGGTGTCCGGGGTGCTGCCTTCGACGTGGTTGGGCATCTGGATGCCGCCGAAGACAACTGGCGGCATCTGCGCCGTGGTGGTGTTGGCCTTGCCGATGTTCTGGATGGACTTCAGCCACAGGCTGGCGGAGGAGGCGTCGCCGGTGTCGGGGAAGCTCTGTTCGAGGTGCCAGCTGTCGACGTCGCGCTGGGTGGTGCCGGTGCCGGTCCACACGGAGGTGGTGATATCGGTCAGGCGCTTGCGGGTGAAGAAGGATGGTCCGATCTGGGTGGTGCACTTGGTGCCAGACGCGCAGATCATGTCGAAGGGCACGTCGGGCCAGTTGGCCTTGGTGTCCTTGGTTAGGCTGGAGCAGCCGCCGGAGACGACGCAGCGCTCGGCGTAGGTAAAGCGGACCTGCTGGGCGGCGGGCTTGGAGTAGAGCAGGTTGCTGCGCAGGCCGTAGTCGATGCGGTTGAGGTATCCGCCGCGGGTGTAAGCGGTGCCGTTGACGGTGGTGTCGGCGTTCTTGGAGTAGTAGTTCGTCTCCTGGGTGTACCAGTAGGCGGAGGCGTTGTCGTGGGTGTCCACGACGTAGTCCAGGTTCCAGCGCCAGGCCTGGTTGCAGGAGGAGTCGGCGAAGCCGGTGGACTTGTAGCAGGGCTCGCCGGAGTCGTCGCCGAAGACCGGAGCGGTCCAGACAGAGTTGGTGACTGGGTCGTCGTCGGCGGTGCCGTTGTCGCTCCAGCCGGGCAGGCGGTGCTTGCCGAAGAAATACTGGATGCCGGAGGCGTCCGTGACCTTCCAGTACTCGGTGTTGTTGTCGCCGTTGCCAGTGGCGCCGGTCAGGTGCTCGACGCGGGTGCCGTCCTCGTTCTTGGCCTTCCACGATCCACCGGAACCCTCAGACAGGGCGGCGGAGTCACAGGCCGTCTTGTCGGCGCAGGCGTTGACCAGCTCCACTGCCTTGCCGTTGAGGACCAGAGTGGCGTTGGCGTACTTCCAGCACTGGTCGCCCTTGCCGGACTGGCCGTCGTCCTTGCAGGAGGCATACTTGCGCTCGATGTAGGACTCAGTGATCGAGAAGCCTTCACCGATCACGGAGGTCTGGTTGTTCTCCCCGGCCGTGCGGCCGTCCACGGAGGCGGAGTTGTAGGAGATCGACAGGTTCGGGGAGGGGCCAGCGGTCGCGGGGGGAACCCGCAGCGGGTAGTTCCATGTGAAGTCGCCCGTGCTGCCGCCAGCCTCCCAAGTCGCGGTCGGCGACAGCGGGGTGGCGCCGTAGTCGCCACCGCCGCCCGAGCTGTCGGCGGCCGCCGCCATCACCATGGGGGCGCCGGCTGCGAGCGTGCGCGCGGGGACGGCGGCTGTCAGTGTCTGTGACGTGGCGTCGTTGCGTCCGCCCGTTACGGCGGTCTGGGTGCGGCAGGACTTCTTCTGCGGGGTGGTCAGCGCACACGCCGGGAGGGTCACCAGACGCAGGCGGGGCCCGAAGTTTCCGCCGTAGACATCGTTGAAGGAGGAGTAGTCCAGCGAGATGCGGAGCCTGTCGGTGTCGCCAGGTGTGCGCGCGGATGCGGCTGCGGCCGGGTCGACGGTGAGCAGGACGCCGTTGACGCCCGCCTTCTTCGCGTCGGTCTGGGAGTGGAGGCTGAGCTTCAGCTTCTCGGCCGGGCCGGTGGCCTTTGCCTCCTTCTTCTTCGCCTTCTTGCCTGCCGGGTCCGTGGGCTCCTGGCCCAGCTTCACCCTCAGCCCACCGACGGTGACGGAGGCTTTGCCGGCGGCCGGGACATCGACGGCGGCTCTGCCGGCCTTCGGCCAGGAGGCCTTCTGCAACCGCTCACGCGTTTCCCGGGAGGCGGAGACCGCTTTGTCCTTGGGAGCCTTGGACGTGCCGGGCTTGAGCACGCCCACCTTGTCGGTCTTCGCGTCGGGCCGGTCCTCCAGCGGCTTGCGGCCTGCCGCCGACTGGGCCTGGGCGGCGAAGTCGTAGCCGACGGGAATCACGACTTGCGGCAGGAGGCTCAGGGAGAGGACGAGTCCGCCACGACCGAGCCAGCGGCGTATGACCGCCCCTGGCACGCGTCTGCGGAAAAGGGATGAAGACACAGTGATGTCCCGATTCTCGAAGGAAGGAATGGGCAGACAGCACTCGGACGGCGGCGTCGGCGCCCGAGCACACCGGCTTCCTCAACGGCGCGTCCGTGCAGCGCACAGACACGTCGTGAGCACAGCGGAAGAGGGCAGGGCGGGGCGAGCCAGGGATCTCTGGCCCGCCCCGCCCTGCTCCTACTGCTGCTCGGTGTTGCGCCGGTTGGCGATGGTGTCGGTGGACGTGGCTCCGGCCCAGACGCGGACACTGTCGATCGTTCCGGGGAAGTAGCGCGCGGCAGCGCCGTTGATCTTCGCCCGGCCGATCTCGAACGCTCCGCTCCCCTGCCAGGGGGCCGAGTACGGCACGCCGTCTTCATCACCCATCAGGGCGCTGTCGACGTAGAGCTTGAGCCCGCCGAGCTTGGAGGTGTCGTCGGGGTCGGCTGCCGCTTGGGCGTCGTAGACGACCGTCAGCATGACCGGGGTGCCCAGCTGGGCCGTGGTGAGGGCCGTGGAGTCACTCCTGGTCCAGGCTGCCCCGGTACCGTCCTTGTCGGGACGGCCGAACGTCCACCGCCCTTGGGTGCTGCCGGCCGGCTGCTCGTACCAGACGCCCCAGGAGGACTGGCTTGTCCCCGACTGGCCGAATACCTGCACCGCGTACGACTTGGTGGTGTCGGCGAGCTTGGCAGGGTCCAGTGACACCCAGGCGGTCGTGGTGAAAGACCCAGCATCGTCGACGATGGGTCCGGTGGCGGTGGCGTATCCGCTGGTGCCGTTCACGGTCATCGTCTGCCTGGTTGTCACCTCTTCGCCGATGTCGGGGTCGCCGGTGGTGAACTGGGTGAGTGCGGCTCCGCTGAGGGTGAGGTTGCGGCCGAAGCCGCTGGTGTCCTTGACGGTGGTGCCGGTCGCGTTGGCCATGTCGGTGGCGTCCCACTTGGCGACGAGCGACGGGACCGGGTCGCCGGCGGTGCCGTCGGTGAGGTCTTCGTCCTCCAGCCAGGCATCGTGGGTCACCTCGGTGTCCGCCAGCGCGCGTGACCAGACGGTCACCTCGTCGATGGTTCCGGCGAAGTTCTCCTTGCCGGTCGCGGCATGCCACAACCGCCCGACCTGCAGGCCGCCGGACGCCTTCCACGGGGTGGCTGTGAACGCCACCGGATTGCCCTGCGCGACGCCGTTGACGTAGAGCTGGAGGGTCTGCGCGGCCGCATCGTAGACGCCCGCCAGGTGGGTCCATGCCTTCAGTACCGGCGGCTTGGCACCGATCGAGCGGATGATCACAGGGTCGGCGACATCGGTCTGATGCCGGTTGAAGATCCAGGCGTTGTAGGTGGTCGAGTAGTACAGCTGGAACCCGGAAGCGTTCGCTCCCGCCTGCGACAGGACCGTGTAGTTGACGTCCTTCTTCTCCAGACGTGCCCAGGCCGAGACGGTGAAGGACTTGGTGGTGTCCAGGACCGCACCGGAGGTCGAGAGGTAGGCGCTGGTGCCGTTGAGCTTCGCCGCGCCGGCCCCGTTGCGGGACAGGGTGTCCCAGGTACCTCCCGAGGAGGTCAGCGGGTGCGCGGTGGCGGTGGTGGAATCGGTGAGCCCGTTGTCCAGGTGCCAGATCCCTGAGGGCTTCTCGGCGCCCTTGACCAGGAAGCTGTAGTAGCCGGTGAGCGAGCTGTGCCCGGCCGCGTCGTAGCCCCAGACCTGAATGGTGTTCTCACCGGCCTGATTCGGCGTGATCGTCTGGGTGGTGGCCGTGCCCTTGGGGACATTGATCGGGGCAGAGACGGCGCCGCTGTTCAACTTCCACCTGTAGCTGACCACGTCGGACTGAATGCCGTCTGTAGTGGAGTTGGTGTCCGCAGGCGTGAACGTGAACTTACCCGCCGTGCCCACCCCGCCCGCGGCCGGCTCGGTCTCGGCAGGCTTGTACACGCCGTCCGCGCTGGATACCACCGGAGGCGGCGGCGAGTCGGTGTCGACCCGGAAGTAGCACCAGGACGACCACGACGAGTCCAGCACACCCGTGGCGCCCCGGTCCGTCTTGTAGTACGCCTGGGTCTTGGCCCGCATCCGGTAGTCCGTCTGCGCCGGAAGTGTGCTTGAAGTCGCGGTGCGTGCGGCGTTGTCAGCCACCCAGGCGCCGTCCGGGGAGGTCGCAGACCAGGTGCGGCTGGAGCCGTCGGCCTTCCACACCTCGAACATGGCGCGCAACTGAGCGTTGGAGCCGTCGGCCGACTGCACCGTGGCAAGCATCTTCGGCGTACTGTCACCAGTGGCGAAGGGCAGCGAAGACGCGTTGCAGGCCCGTCCGGTCGTGCCCTGCTGGACACCGTAGGAAGTCGGCTTGCCCGGATAGGACACGTACGTCACCGACAGTTTCGCATCCTTGCGGAACCGCGCCCAGGCGCCTCCGTCGGACTCGTCGTGCGCGGTCAGCGAGAAGGTGATCTGCGACTTCTTGTCCGCGGCATAGGACGCCAGCGTCGTCGTCAGATTCTCGTTCGTCTCCTCGTCCACGTTGTCGCTGAAGCGCACCCAGTTGGCTGGCTGTGGAGGCGTGCACAGGCCACCCCGCCCATAGGCCACATACCGGTCCCCCATCAAATCCACCTCGGCGGGACGAGAGGACCAGGTGGTGCTGGAGGCAATGCCCTTGTCCACACGACTCAGGTCGTACCAGTGCGGCTCACAGGTGAACGTCCACTCCTGGTACACCTCCATCGTCGCGTCCAGGACCTTCTTGCCGTGGATCGACGACAGCGGGTACTCGAAGTACATGCGCTGGGTGTACGGGCTGTTAGAGCAGAGGTAGCCCGCATAGTTGGAGCAGCGCCCCACACCCTTGTCCCCGTCGAACTCCCAGTACTTGGAGCCGTTGGAGGCCAGAGCCGTCCAGTCCCCCAGCGAGATGCCCTTGGTCGGCGGGTCGATGTAGAGAGGGAAAACAGTGTCTTTGCCATGGAGCAGAGCCGGATCAGGCGTGATCTTCAAAGTGGTGCCGGCGATGTCGAGCGGGAGCTCGGCTTTCGCGTCACCGCTGCTGGGCCCCTCCGACGGAGCGGGCTCACCCTTGGCGGCGGGCAGCGGAGTTATCTCCTGCACATCCTCAGCCGTTGCTTCTGCGGAAGAAGCGGAGCGGCCAAGCAGTGGGCTGCCACCAGCAGTAGCCGGAGTGTCACCGGCCGAGTCCCACATCCGCCCGGCCGGGCTCTCGAAGACCGGTGTTCCGTTCCCGTCGCGTGCGATGAAACCGCCGTCGGCCGTCGGGGCGATGTCCAGGCTGCCACCGGAAACGGTCATCCTGATGGTGGCGAGCGCCGGATTCTCCGCTGCCTGCGCAGTCTTGACCACGAGCACCGAGGTGTAGCCGGTGCTCAGCGCAGTCAGTTCCAGATCCACGCCCGGGAGCACATCAGCGTAGGTGGCGGTGGCGTCGTCCAGCTGGGGTTTGGGCAGCGCAGCGGGCCAGCCGAGCTGCAGCTTGTGCCCCTGGCCCTTGAGCGTGACCAGTCCCTCACCGCTGCCGCCGTCCGAAAAAGTGACACCGGCCGTGGTGTTCTTGGCCCGGACAAAGCCGTCCGCCTCACGCACCAAGGTGGTGTCAATGGGGGCCCAACTGCCGTCGTCCTGTCGAGCGCGAACGGGAGCGGCGTTCATCTCCTGGGTGAAAGTACCGTCCGGATTTGCGACGACCTGAGATGAGTCGGTGGTGGCCGCATCCACGGTCACCTTCTCGCCGGTCTTCGCTGCGAGCTCGCTTGCTTTCGACTCCGGAGTTCTGTCAGCCGCCACCGCAGCCGGCCCATCATCGGCGAGCCGGGGCGTCGCCCCGGCTTCGCCCATCGGAACCGCACCCCCCAGGAGTGCGACGGCTATTACCCCACTTCGCGCCGCTTGACGCCAGCCGTGCCGCCCTATGTGCGTGAACACGCCCCACCCGTTCTCTTAAATTTTCCTTATGAGAGCCGTGAAGATCATGTGTCCATCGATCACACCGGTCAATGGTGTCGCATCTCACACTGGCCTCTTACGGACTTGATGTTTGGCCACGCCTGTTGATCCGACGGTCATCGCGAAAGAACCTGCAGGCAGACGGCGGCTGTGGGGGCCAGCTCCTAACACCGGGACTCCAGATGCCGTTCCAGCAGCGACCGAAAATGATCGGCCGTCTCAGCGTGTGAGGCTGCATCTCTGGAGGCGGTAGCCCTGCTCAGTGCACGGGTCTCGCCGAGTATGGCAACCATCCACCAGGTGCTGAACGCCGCCTGCTCCGGAGGGCTTACCGACCTGCTCGGATTCGATCCGACTAGGCTGAGGCTCTCAAGATGGACGGCCACACCTCGCTGAATGCTTCGCCGCTTCCATGGTCACTGTCCAACGACGTCGACAGCCACGTCACCGTGTGGATCATCAACGGGCTGCCGAACGGCGGATACTCAACCGCGACAGCCCAACTGCGATTGCGAGCCGTACCCGGCTTCTGCGCCGAACTGACCCCACTGGAATCTAGAGGCAATGCCGTGACCCTGTTGGTGATCTTGGGCGGTCGGGTGCTGCCGTATCCGGCTATACGTGATCGTGTGAACGCCGTCGGGGTGTTGCAGGCCGTGGGCCCAACCGGTGTCGTCCTGCAACACCAGCCGACCGCGGCCCGGGCCGACGCAGCGGAAGGCGTCCCAGTGAAGGCCAGGAGCGTCGTGATCTGGCGTCGGCAGTCGCGTCCACCCGTACGGCGCCGGGCGGGATACCGCGGCCGGCGAGTTCTTGATCAACGTCCCGGGCGTTGGGCCAGTGCAGCAGGGCTCCAGCGCTCCGGGCGGGTGAAGCAACACCAGTTCTCACCTCCAGATCAGGCGACCCACCGCGGCGCGCCAACAACGCGGCACGATGTATCAGGATCGTCGAGGCCACCCCGATCACCAATTATTGAAATAATCCATAATCGACCCCGATTCGACCCCGCGCCCCGAAGCGCACACGATCAAGGTTCTGACCTGCACAAATACGCTGCAGGGGGATCGATCCCCTTTACGGCCGGTAGTTGTGGAAGAAGGGCGTGTGCCGGCCGCCCTCGTCCTTCGACAGGATGTACGCCCTCGCCTCGAACTCGGCGTGCGGCGTGACCGAACCCGGCCTGATGACGACCTGCCCGCGCTCGACCTCCTCGCGCTTCACACCCCGCAGGAGCAGCCCGACGTTCTCCCCGGCCCGGCCCTCGTCGAGCAGCTTGCGGAACATCTCGACGCCCGTGACCGTCGTCTTCGTCTTCTCCTCGTGGATGCCGATGATCTCCACCTCCTGGTTGATCTTCAGCACCCCGCGTTCGATGCGGCCGGTGACGACCGTGCCGCGGCCCGTGATGGTGAAGACGTCCTCGATCGGCATCAGGAAGGGCCGGTCCACGTCACGCACCGGCTCGGGCACGAACTCGTCGACGGCGGCGAGGAGTTCGAGGACGGACGCGGTCCACCGCTCGTCGCCCTCCAGCGCCTTGAGCGCGGAGACCCGTACGACGGGGACGTCGTCGCCCGGGAACTCGTACTCGGTGAGCAGCTCGCGCACCTCCAGCTCGACCAGTTCGAGGATCTCCTCGTCGTCGACCATGTCCGTCTTGTTCAGCGCGACGACGATGTACGGGACGCCGACCTGCCGTGCCAGCAGGACGTGTTCCTTGGTCTGCGGCATCGGCCCGTCGGTCGCAGCGACCACGAGGATCGCGCCGTCCATCTGCGCCGCTCCCGTGATCATGTTCTTGATGTAGTCGGCGTGTCCCGGGCAGTCGACGTGCGCGTAGTGCCGCCGCTCCGTCTGGTACTCGACATGCGCGATGGAGATCGTGATCCCGCGCTGCCGCTCCTCGGGCGCCTTGTCGATCTGCTCGAACGGCGTGTACGGGTTGAGGTCGGGGAACCTGTCGTGCAAGACCTTCGTCACGGCCGCCGTGAGGGTCGTCTTGCCGTGGTCGATGTGACCGATGGTGCCGATGTTGACGTGCGGCTTGGTCCGCTCGAACTTGGCCTTCACCACTGCAAGCCCTCCTGATCGCCGGGTGACACGAGCGTGCTCCGCCCGGTCCGCTCCGCTCGGTCCGCTCTGCTCGGTCCGCTCTCCTCGCCTGTTCGGTACTTATTCGGTACTGCCGTTCGGACGCCCTGTCCACGCAACGGAAAACAGGTAGCGGCCGACCCATGCGAACGGGCCATCATGCCCATGGACCACTCACCGACCTCAGGAGCGCGCATGCGCCGATTTTTCGGAACCCCTCGCCCCCACCGGACGATCGTTCTTGAGGACCCGACCACGCATGAACTCCTGGCACCCCGCGCGCCCCTCGCGCACCCTGAACATCGGCATCCTGGCCCACGTCGACGCCGGTAGGACCAGCCTCACCGAGCGGCTGCTCTTCGACGCCGGTGTCATCCACCGGCTCGGCAGCGTCGACTCCGGCGACACCCGCACGGACGACGGCGCGATCGAACGGCAGCGCGGCATCACCATCCGCTCGGCCGGTCCGGCTACGCCCCGCCGCTCGGCACGGCGGGTGACTTCCGCGGGCTCACGCCGGTGGTGTTGCACCGCGCTCTGGAGCACGCGCATACACGGGTGTACGAGCCGTACCACTCCTTCGAGGCCGACCTGCCCCTCGACGCGCTCGCCCCCGTCACGACCCGACTCGCGTCCTGCGGGACGGAGTTCGGGGAGACGACGGGCGGTAGCACCTCGTGGCTGGTCACGGGCCGGTTGCCCGCCCGGCACGTACGTGACATCGAGCTGCGGCTGCCCGGTCTGACGCACGGCGAGGGCGTCTGGTGGTCACGGCCCTCGGGGGACCGCCCCCTCCGGTGACCGGCGGGAGGGGCGGATCGCGCGGCCCGCGCGGCACACGCGGGCGGAGGAGCACACCAACGTGGCTGTCTGGCTGGGCATTTGAGGGGCAGAAGGAAGGAGGAAGGAGGACGGTCCACATGACGACGTCTCTTAAGCGCATGCCCGGATGGGCGAAGGTCGTGAGTGCCGTCGTGCTGGTTCTGGTGGTGCTCTTCGCCGGTCTGCGGTGGAGCCTGCTGCCCGGACTGGGCGACGTGTTCCGCGAGGAGACCCACGACCGGACGGGCCCCACGCTGCTCAAGTCCATCCAGGACATCAGCCGTTACGACGCCGCCTCGGGCAACTTCCAGGTGGTGGTGGATCTGGAGAAGGACACCAAGTACCTGCCGGACGCGGTCCGGGGCACCCGCACGCTGTACGTGGGCGCGGGCACCGTCGACTCCTATGTCGACCTCGGAAAGATCCGCGACAAGGATGTGCAGGTCAACAAGGACCGCACAGCGGCCACGCTCAGGCTCCCGCACGCAGCCCTGGGCAAGCCGGCACTGGACCCCGACCACTCGTACGCCGTCTCCAAGCAGCGCGGTCTCCTCGACCGGCTCGGCGATGTCTTCTCGGACAACCCGAACGACGAGCGGGCCGTGCAGCGGCTCGCCGCCCGGCACATCGGTGACGCCGCGAAGGACAGCGAGCTGACCGCCCGCGCCGAGGAGAACACCACCGGCATGCTCAAGGGTCTGCTGGGCTCGCTCGGGTTCAAGGAGGTGCGCGTGACCTACGGGACCTGAGCCCTCGGTCGGGTGCCGTCCACCTGGTCGGCACTCCGCACAAGACCACCCGCACGACCACGCACAAGACCGCGCACAAGGCAGTGCGCAAGACAATGCACGAGACAATGCACGAGACAGTGCGCAAGACCGCGCCCGCGAGCAGCCAAGCGCAGCTCGCGGGCGCGGGCGCGTCCCGGCCCGAATGCTTCCAACCGGCCTGTCGCAGCGGCATCTTCGACCGATCAAAGGGTATGCGGGTTCCACTACACCGCAGTCCCAAACTGGAGGGTTGCATGGCCCGCGAAGCGCTACGCCCCCGCACCGCCTTTTCTTTCCGCTCCGCGTCACGCTCGGGCCCCGAGAAGACGGCTTCCGACGCCCCCAAGCCGCGCTTCCGCCTCGGCGCGAAGGCCGGCCGGCCGTCGTCGAAAGCGCCCCACAAACCGTCGTCCAAGCCGCCGCGCTCGCCCTCCTCGAAGGTGGCCCGCGAGCGGCGCCGGCCTCCCCTGGTCGTCCGCATACTCGTCGTCCTGCTGGCCTTCGCCGCGATGGTGGCCTTCGCCGCCGTACTGGCCAAGCTCACGCTGCAGCCGTCGCCGGCCTCCGAGGCGCTGACGCACAACAACATCCACCCGGGGCGCTCACTGCGCGCCTACCTCGACCAGCCCGAGCTGCGGGACGCGGTCAAGCAGATCGGCGGCAACATCGTCCTCGGCATCCCCTTCGGTGTGCTGCTGCCGCTGCTGGTGCCCAAGGCGCGCGGCATCCTGCGCGTGACCCTGCTGACCGCCCTGGCCATGCTGCTCGTCGAGGTGGTGCAGGGGACGTTCATCACCGGCCGTGCCTTCGACATCGACGACGTCATCCTCAACACCTCCGGCGCCCTGATCGGGTATCTGCTCCTCGGCCGGCGGATGAGCCGCGCCGTGCATCCGCGGCGACGCGACCGCAAGGCCGCCACGGCCTGAGGCCGTCCGGGCGGCCGGGGCGGGGGGTCCGCGGGGTGTGAACAGCTGGTCTGTACCAGAGTCTTGACGCACCCCTTACTTCACTTCTTAAATCAAGAGTCGAAGCGCGTACCCCCCACCTCAGTCGGCTCCTCCCCCACGGGGATCGCCGTACGGAAGGGAGAAGTCGTGGACTCCCCACGCCTGCTCCGCAGATACCTTCTCGCCGCCCTGTCCGCCGTACTCCTCGGGTCCGTCGCGGTCGGCCCCGCGCAAGCGGATCCGGCACGGGCCGCACACGCACAGGCGGACCCCGCTCCGCGCGCCGCCGCGGCGGTGACGTTCCAGGACACCTTCGACGGTGCCGCCGGTTCGGCCCCCAACTCCTCGAAGTGGCAGATCGAGACCGGCGACAACGTCAACAACCATGAGCGGCAGTACTACACGGCCGGCAACAACAACGCGAAGCTCGACGGCCAGGGCCACCTGGTCATCGAGGCCCGCCGCGAGAACCCGAACAACTACCAGTGCTGGTACGGGCGTTGCGAGTACACCTCGGCCCGCCTCAACACCTCGGGGAAGTTCACCACCACCTACGGACGGGTCGAGGCCCGGCTGAAGGTGCCGCGCGGGCAGGGCATGTGGCCCGCGTTCTGGATGCTGGGCAACGACATCGGACAGGTCGGCTGGCCCAACTCGGGCGAGATCGACATCATGGAGAACGTCGGCTTCGAGCCCGGAACGGTGCACGGCACACTGCACGGCCCCGGTTACTCCGGCTCCGGCGGCATAGGCGCCGGCTACTCGCTGCCCGGCGGACAAGCCTTCGCGGACGCCTTCCACACCTTCGCCGTCGACTGGTCGCCCGAGCGGATCACCTGGTCCGTGGACGGCACCGTCTACCAGACCCGCACCCCCGCCGACCTGGGCGGCAGGCAGTGGGTGTTCAACAAGCCGTTCTTCCTGATCCTGAACCTCGCGGTGGGCGGCTACTGGCCGGGCGACCCGGACGGCTCGACCCCGTTCCCCTCGCAGCTCGTCGTGGACGAGGTGAAGGTGACGACGGGCGAGGGCGCGGGCGGCGGCTCGGCCATCAGGGGCCTCGCGGGCAAGTGCGTGGACGTGGCGGGGGCGAATCCCGCCAACGGCACGCCCGTTCAGCTCTACGACTGCAACGGCACCGCGGCCCAGCAGTGGACCGTGGGCTCCGACGGCACGATCCGGGCGCTGGGCAAGTGCCTGGACGCCGCCGGCGGTGGCACGGCGGACGGTACGCCGGTCCAGCTCTGGGACTGCGCGGGCGTACCCGCACAGCAGTGGGTGGTCTCCGGGGCCCGCGACATCGTGAATCCGCAGGCGAACAAGTGCCTGGACGTCACGGGCAACAACTCGGCCAACAACACCCGGCTGCAGCTGTGGACCTGCACGGGGGCGGCCAACCAGAAGTGGACGGTCGGCTGAGAAGCGGAGAAACGGAGAAACGGAGAAACGGAGAACAAGCTACGGGCTGGGCCCGGGCCGGGTGATCCCCGGCCCGGGCCCAGCCCGTAGGTACGAAGCCCGCGCGTGGCCCGGGTGCCATGAGGCACGTCCGCCCCGGTCGAGCGTGCCACTCCCCTCCTCGGGCCACGCGCACCGCGAGATCAAAATGCCCTGGCCGGAATGAGTCCATGCACGGCGGTGTCCGCCCGCGGGGTGTGCCGATGCGCGGGGTCACGCCACCCGCGACCGGCTCACCACGGCGCGAAAGGCACTGCTCGACGCGCCCCCGTCGGGCCCCTCGAACCCACCGAACCCTTTTCGGGCCCTTTTCGAACCCGTCGGGGGCCGTCAGGTCCGTCGGGATTCACCCGGACGCCCCGCCGCCCGCCGCACGGCTATCGCAGATGCCAGGTGAGCTTGTCCCCGCCGACCCAGCGGACCACGGCCGGGTCGTCGGCGTCGTGCACCGGGATGCCGTACGCCGCGGCGGCCACCAGGACATCCGTGAAGCTCTTGGCCTCACCGATGACGGCGCCGTCGATCTCCACGATCCGGAAGGGCGGATCGCCGGGCTGCACGCCCAGGACCGTGATCCGCGGGTACGAGATGTGAGGGCTGGCGATTTCAGTCATGATCCCACCGGTTCCACACGCGTGCCGCCGATAAGCCTGCCCGGGCGGCGCTGTCGGTCGTCGTGGCGCTCGGCGGCGCCGGCGTGGCCGTGGCCTTACCTGTCGTTATGAGGTTCCTTCATGGTGGCACAGGGCAGGTCGGTCGGCTGCCGTGCGGACCGGGCCCGGCTGGGCCACGCTGGAGCCATGGACCCGGCCGAGGCGCTGGACCGTATCGCCTTCCTGCTGGAGCGGTCCCAGGCCCCCACCTATCGCGTACGGGCGTTCCGCACCGCGGCGGACGTCGTCACGGAGCTGTCCGCCGACGAGGTGGCCCGCAGGGCGGCCGAGGGGTCGCTGGAGTCGCTGAAGGGCATCGGGCCGAAGACCGCGCAGGTGGTGCGCGAGGTGCTGGCCGGACAGCTGCCCGGCTATCTGGAGAAACTGGAGCAGGACGCCGCACACCCCCTCGTCCTGGGCGGCGAGGAGCTGGCGGCCCTGCTGCGCGGCGACTGCCATCTGCACTCGGACTGGTCGGACGGCGGCAGCCCCATCGAGGAGATGGGCCGCGCCGCGGCACGGCTCGGGCACGAGTGGGCGGTCCTCACGGATCACTCGCCGCGCCTGACGGTGGCCCGCGGGCTGTCCCCCGAGCGGCTGCGGGAGCAGCTGGACGTGGTGGCGGAGCTGAACGAGCGCTGGGCGCCCTTCCGGCTGCTCACCGGTATCGAGTGCGACATCTTCGACGACGGGTCGCTCGACCAGGAGCCTGAGCTGCTGGAGCGGCTCGACGTCGTCGTGGTGTCGGTGCACTCCAAGCTGCGGATGAACGCGACCGCGATGACCCGCCGGATGATCGCCGCCGTACGGAATCCGCACTCGGACGTGCTGGGGCACTGCACGGGGCGGCTGGTCACCGGCCGGGGGCGGCCGGAGTCGGAGTTCGACGCGGACGCCGTGTTCGCCGCCTGCGCCGAGACGGGCACGGCGGTCGAGATCAACAGCCGCCCCGAACGCCTCGATCCACCGCGGCGGCTGCTGCGCCGGGCGGTCGCGGCGGGCGTGCTCTTCTCCGTCGACACCGACGCGCACGCCCCCGGACAGCTCGGGTGGCAGGTGTACGGATGCGCGCGGGCCGAGGAGTGCGGGGTGCCCCCGGAGCGCGTGGTGACCACCTGGTCCGCGGAGGAACTGCTGGCCTGGACGCGGGATCGGGTGACTCCCGCGGGCGTACGGGCCCTGTGACGCGGTACTGGGATACCTGGACAACGCGACACCGCGGCGAAGGGACGATGTATGGAGCGGGCGGCCGTATTCGATGTGGACGGCACTCTTGTCGACACCAACCATCTGCATGTGACGGCCTGGTGGGAGGCGTTCAGACAGGCCGGGCACGACGTGTCGATGCACGACGTCCACCGGGCCGTGGGCCTCGGTTCCGACGACCTGATCGGGCATCTGCTGGGCGAGGAGCGGGACACCGGGCAGGACGACGCGATCAGCGCCGCCCACAAGACCCTCTACGGCACGTACTTCGAGCGGCTGCGCCCGTTCCCCGGCACCGGTGACCTGCTGCGACGCCTCGACAGCGAGGGCTGGACCGTCGTGCTCGCCACCTCGGCCGGCGGGGCGGAGCTGGCGGCGCTCCGGCGGGCCATCGACGCCGACGACGTCATCAGGGCGACGGCGAGCTCCGACGACGTGGACTCCGGGAAGCCCGCACCCGATCCGGTGGAGCACGCCCTGGAACTCGCCGGAGCCTCGGCCGAGCACTCGTTCTTCGTCGGTGACACGGTCTGGGACATGCGCGCGGGCACCCGGGCGGGTGTCCTGTGCGTGGGAGTGCTGTGCGGCGGCATCCCGCGCGGCGATCTGGAGAAGGCCGGGGCCAGCTCCGTCTACCGGGACCCGGCCCATCTCCTGGCGTCACTGTCCAAGAGCCCGCTGGTGGCGGAAGGCTGAGCGGGTCGTGACGCAGATCACGATCGGCACCGCCCCGACCTGGGAACACCCGTCGGTAGTTTCCCGTTAAATCAGCTGTGGGTGCGGATGGGACAGTGTCCCCGGGCCTCACCTATCGCCCACAGGGAAGATCGTTCGGCTGAAGCCCTGTGGAGCACACCGCCGAGAGGCGACCGCCATCCGTGGCCACCCACAGACGGCCCCGACCGCGATTCCCCCGTCCGGTCGGGGCCTTTCCCGTTCCCCGCGCCTTTTCTGTTCCTTGGGGGGCGTCGTTTGACTTCGAGAGCGCTCCAATCCGTAGCGTCGTGCGTATGACCACTGCACAGCACAAGATCGGCTCGGGCTTCGACCGGCACAGCACCGCGGACGACGTACTCGCCGGCATCGACCTCACGGGCAAGCTGGCGATCGTCACCGGCGGGTACTCCGGTCTCGGCCTGGAGACGACGCGGGCGCTCAGCAAGGCGGGTGCCCGGGTCGTCGTTCCCGCGCGACGCCCGGCGGTCGCCGAGGAGGCGGTCGCCGGTATCGACGGCGTCGAGGTGGACGAGCTGGACCTCGGCGACCTGGAGAGCGTTCGCGCGTTCGCCGACCGGTTCCTCGCCTCCGGCCGCACCGTCGACCTCGTCATCGACAACGCCGGGATCATGGCCTGCCCCGAGACCCGCGTCGGCCCCGGCTGGGAGGCCCAGTTCGCGACCAACCACCTGGGCCACTTCGCCCTGGTCAACCGACTCTGGCCGGCGATCGCGCCGGGCGGTGCCCGGATCGTCTCCGTCTCCTCGACGGGCCACCACACCTCGGACATCCGCTGGGACGACCCGCACTGGAACCACGGCACCTACGACAAGTGGGAGGCGTACGGACAGGCGAAGACGGCCAACGTCCTGTTCGCCGTGCGGCTCGACGCCCTCGGCAAGGACTCCGGTGTACGGGCCTTCGCGCTGCACCCGGGCGGCATCCTCACGCCTCTCCAGCGGCACCTGCCCAAGCAGGAGATGGTCGAGCGCGGCTGGATCGACGAGAACGGCACCCCGCTGAACCCCGAGGGCTTCAAGAGCCCCGAGCAGGGCGCGGCCACCCAGGTGTGGGCGGCGACCTCCCCGCAGCTGTCCGGCATGGGCG
Source organism: Streptomyces tauricus (assembly GCF_014650955.1). GTDB lineage: Bacteria > Actinomycetota > Actinomycetes > Streptomycetales > Streptomycetaceae > Streptomyces > Streptomyces tauricus. The sequence goes on along the minus strand of NZ_BMVY01000037.1, from coordinate 51,683 downwards.
GCGTCTACTGCGAGGACTGCGACATCGCCGAGCTCGCCCCGGCCGACGGTACGCGGGTCGGCGTACGCGAGTACGCGATCGACCCGGCGTCCGCGGCCCGTCTGTGGGACCTGTCGGCGGAACTCACCGGCGTGAACGCCTTCGCCTGAGCCGACGTTCCTTCCCGTCCGTTCCCGGACAGGGCGTCCTTCCTGGACAGGGCGTCCGCGCGACCGCGCCCTCACCCTGTCCAGGGCCCGATCGGCTCAGGCGGGCGACTCCTCCGGCTCCGGGTCCTCGGGGTGGACGGTGCTCGTGCTGGATTCACCCTGCCGGCCGGTGCCCGCCTCGTCGGTGTCGGGGACACCGGTCCCGGCCTTCTCGCCACCGGCGGCCTCGACTGCCCCGTCGGAGTCCTCGCTCGGCCCGGACTCGGGCGGTGTGACGACGTCCCAGGGGTCCTCGCCCTCCTGCACCTGCTGGTCCGGCAGGTCCCGCGGCACGGGGCCGTCGTTCTCCTCGGGCGTCCTGGTCCCGTATTCGCTCACGGTGCGCTCCCCTCCTCGTCGGGCCTCGTGGGGCGGAAATCCCTTGTCGGCCAGGGTGCGGGTACCTGCCGGAACGGATCGGCAAACCCCCGGACGCCGGTGCGGAGCGCTCGCCGGGCAGGGCGCGGGGCGTCCGGGCAGGGCGCGGGGCGCACGGCCTCGCTCTCGCCGCACGATCTTCGCGCGCTCCGCGCGTCAGTGCGGAGCGCGTTCCTCCAGGGCCGCGCGCCAAGCGGGCGGCGGCGTGTCCCCCGAGCCCGGTCCCGTGCCCGCGCGGCGTCCGCCGCGTGCGAAGAAGTCGGCCAGCGGCAGGATCGCCGCGCCGACCGTGACCGCGTCGGGTCCGAGGGCGCCCAGCTCGATGGTGACCCGTTCGGCCGGGTGGCGCAGCGCGTACGAGACGGCGTGGGCGCGGACGGCGGGCAGGAAGCGTGAGCCCAGCTGGAGTCCGGCCCAGCCGCCGATGAGGATGCGTTCGGGCTGGAAGAGGTTGATCAGGTCGGAGAGGCCCGCGCCCAGGTACTCGGCCGTCTCCTCCAGCACGGCCAGCGCCACCGGGTCGGCGGCCGTGCCACCGGCGGCCCCGCCACCGGTCACCGCGCCGGCGGTCGCCGTTGCACCGGTCGCCGTGCCGGCGCCGGCCGTGCCACCCGTAGCCGTGCCGGCTGTCGAAGCACCACCCGTCGAGGCGCCAACGGTCACCGCCCCACCGGTCGAAGCGCCACCGACCCCTGGGCCGTCGGCCCCCGTGCCATCGCCCCCCGCCCCGTCAGCCGGGTACGCGGCCGCGAGCATGGCGGTGAGCGCGGTCTCCTCGTCGACCCCCTTCGGGGGCCGTCCCCCGGCCTCCTCCCAGCGTTCCAGCAGGGCCTCGGCCCCGGCGTACGCCTCCAGGCAGCCGAGTGCGCCGCAGCGGCAGCGGCGCCCCCTGACCCGTACCGTGAGGTGGCCCCATTCCACGGCCCGGCCCAGTTCCACGTCGTCGGAGACGAGGCTGGCGCCGACGCCGGAGCCGAAGAGGACCACGACCGCGTTGCGCGCGCCGCGTCCCGCGCCGAACCACATCTCGGCCTGGCCCAGGGTCTTGGCGCCGTTGTCGGTGAAGTACGGGACGGAGTCCGGGAGCCCGCAGGCGGCGCGGAGCAGGGACTCCAGCGGGACGGCGGGCCAGCCGATGGTCTGGCCGTGCACGACGGCGCCCTCGGCCGCGGTGCGTTCCACGATGCCGGGTACGCCGATGCCGACACCCAGCAGCCGCTCGGGGGCGATGCCGGCGGTGGCCAGGACCTCGGCGACGCCGTCGCGGATGTGGCCGACGATGACGTCGACGTCGTAACCCTGGTGCTCCAACGGCCTTTCCGTGCGGGCGAGTTCGGCGAGTGACAGGTCGAAGAGCTCGACGCGGACGCGGGTCTCGCCGACGTCCACGCCGATCATGTGGCCGCTGGCGGGGGCGACCCGGAGCAGGGTGCGGGGCCTGCCGCCGTCGGAGTCGACGCTGCCCGCCTCCTCCACCAGGCCGTCGGCGACGAGTTCGGCGACGACGTTGCTGATGGAGCCGGAGCTGAGCCCGGTGGCAGGTCCGAGTTCGAACCGGCTCATCGGTCCGTCGAAGTAGAGCCTTCTCAGCACGGCCGTGCGATTGCCTCGTCGCAGGTCACGTACCGTTCGCCCGTTCCGCCCCGCCATGTGTTCCCTTCCCGCCGTACCCCCGACCTGCAAGATACCGCTGCGCGATCCCTTGACGCGACTTTCTTCCGGGTCTTAACTCACGTCCTAAATTAAGCCGTGAGGGTCGTTCGGGAAGTGAACACGGGACGATCCTCTGTTTTCCCTCCGGAAGGGACGCCTGACGTCATGCGCAGAACCCGAGCCGCGGCCGCGAGCGCGGTCACTGTCTCCTTGCTGGCCGCCGTGACCGCGTGCGGCGGTGGCTCGTCGACGGACGGCGGGTCCAACGACTCGCCGAAGACGCTCACCTACTGGGCATCCAACCAGGGCCCGAGCATCGAGGCCGACAAGAAGATCCTCACTCCCGAGCTGAAGAAGTTCGAGAAGCAGACCGGCATCAAGGTGAAGCTGGAGGTCATCCCCTGGTCGGACCTCCTCAACCGCATCCTCGCCGCGGCCACGTCGGGGCAGGGCCCGGACGTCCTGAACATCGGCAACACCTGGTCCGCCTCGCTCCAGGCGACCGGGGCCCTGCTGCCCTGGGACGCCAAGAACTTCGGCAAGATCGGCGGCAAGGACCGGTTCGTCGAGTCGGCACTCGGCTCGGCGGGCGAGACCGGCTCCGACCCGGCGGCGGTCCCGCTGTACTCGATGGCGTATGCGCTCTACTACAACAAGAAGATGTTCGAGGACGCGGGGATAGCCGGGCCGCCCGCCACCTGGGACGAGCTGGTCGCCGACGGGAAGAAGATCTCCAAGGACGACAAGTGGGCGCTCGGCGCCGAGGGTGCGAACCTGTCGGAGAACATCCACCACGTCTTCGTCCTCGCCAAGCAGCACGGCGCCGACTTCTTCGACGCCGACGGCAAGCCCGACTTCACGTCCGACGGGGCCGTGGCGGCGGTCAAGCAGTACGTCGACCTGATGGGCAAGGACAAGGTCATCGCGCCCGGCAACGCCGAGTACGCGCAGAACCAGTCCCTCCAGGACTTCGCCAAGGACAAGACGGCGATGGTGATGTGGCAGACCGCGGCGGCCACGCTCAAGGCCCACGGCATGAGCGACGACGAGTGGGGTGTCGCGCCGGTGCCGGTCCAGTCCGGCGCTCCGGGCGCCGACACGGCCGTCAACTCGATGGTGGCGGGCATCAACATGGCCGTCTTCAAGAACACCGACAACGTCGACGGCGCCATGAAGTTCGTGAACTTCATGACCAGCGTGGACGAGCAGACGATCCTCAACAAGACCTACGGGTCCATCCCGCCGGTCAAGGCGGCCCAGCAGGACCCCGCCTTCAACACGCCCGCCCTGAAGGTCATCCGGGACACCCTCGCCAAGAGCGCGGCCCCGCTGCCGCAGGTGGCGAACGAGTCGCAGTTCGAGACGGCGGTCGGCACGGCCGTGAAGGAGCTCTTCGCCGAGGCCGCGGCCGGCCGACCGGTGACCACGGCCTCCGTCAAGGAGAAGCTCGACGAGGCCCAGCAGCAGATGCCGAAGAAGTGAGCGTTCGATGACCGTGACCGCTGAACCCGCGGTCGGGAAGGAAGCACCGCCCGGTGCGACGGCGCCTGCCCCGCGCCGCCGCACCGGGCGGGTACGCCGGATCGCCCTGCCGTATCTGCTCCTGCTGCCCGCCCTGCTGCTCGAACTCCTCGTCCATCTGGTGCCGATGGTGATCGGCATCGTCATGAGCTTCAAGGAGCTCACGCAGTTCTACATCCGCGACTGGGGCGCCGCGCCCTGGGCGGCCTTCGACAACTACAGCCTGTCCGTGGACTTCGACGCGCCCATCGGCAAGGCGCTGCTCCACTCGTTCTTCGTCACCTGCGCGTTCACCGTGCTGTCCGTCGGCCTGTGCTGGCTGCTCGGTACGACGGCCGCGGTGTACATGCAGGAGAACTTCCGCGGCCGGGGCTTCCTGCGGGCCGTGTTCCTCGTCCCGTACGCGCTTCCCGTGTACGCGGCCGTCATCACCTGGGCGTTCATGTTCCAGCGGGACAACGGCCTGGTGAACCATGTGCTGCACGACCAGCTGGGCCTCACCGACAGCCCGTCCTTCTGGCTGATCGGCGACAACAGCTTCGTCGCGCTGCTCGTCGTGTCGGTGTGGAAGGGCTGGCCGTTCGCCTTCCTCATCGTGATGGCGGGCCTGCAGAACATCCCCAAGGAGCTGTACGAGGCGGCCTCGATCGACGGGGCCGGGATGATCCAGCAACTGCGCCGCATCACGCTGCCGTCGCTGCGCCCGGTCAACCAGGTGCTGGTCCTCGTGCTCTTCCTGTGGACGTTCAACGACTTCAACACGCCGTACGTGCTGTTCGGCAAGGCGGCGCCGGAGGCGGCCGACCTGATCTCGATCCATATCTACCAGTCGTCGTTCGTGACGTGGAACTTCGGGACGGGATCCGCGATGTCCGTGCTGCTTCTGCTGTTCCTGCTGGTCGTGACGGGTGTCTATCTCGTCCTGACCTCGCGTGGACGGAGGGCGGCCGATGCCTAGGACCACCACGGCGGAGCTGACCGCCAAGCCGGTGAGGGCGCGGCGCTCGCCGATGGCCGCGCCCCGTTCGTTCGTCTGGTCGCGCCGGATCTTCCTCACCCTGCTCACCGGCTTCGTGCTGCTGCCGGTGTACGTGATGCTGTCCAGCTCGCTGAAGCCGCTGGAGGATGTGTCGGGCGAGTTCCGCTGGGTGCCCAGCGGGCTGACGATCCGCCCCTACATCGACATCTGGTCGACCGTTCCGCTGGCGAAGTACTTCGTCAACTCGCTGATCGTGGCGGGCGCGGCGACGGTCCTGTCGGTGGTGATCGCGATCTTCGCCGCGTACGGGGTGAGCCGTTACCGCTTCCGCGGAAAACGCCTGTTCACCGTGACCGTGCTGTCCACCCAGATGTTCCCCGGGATCCTGTTCCTGCTCCCGCTGTTCCTGATCTACGTGAACATCGGCAACGCCACCGGCATCGCGCTCTTCGGTTCGCGGATCGGTCTCATCCTCACCTACCTGACGTTCTCGCTGCCGTTCTCGATCTGGATGCTCATCGGGTACTTCGAGTCCGTGCCGCGTGACCTCGACGAGGCGGCGATGGTGGACGGCAACGGGCCGCTCGGCGCGCTCTTCCGGGTCGTCGTGCCCGCGGCCGTGCCCGGGATCGTCGCCGTCGCGGTGTACGCGTTCATGACGGCGTGGGGCGAGGTGCTGTTCGCGTCGGTGATGACCAACGACACCACCCGCACACTCGCCGTCGGCCTCCAGGGCTACGCCACCCAGAACGACGTGTACTGGAACCAGGTCATGGCCGCCTCCCTCGTGGTGAGCGTGCCGGTGGTCGCCGGGTTCCTGCTGCTCCAGCGCTATCTGGTCGCCGGACTCACCGCCGGGGCCGTCAAGTGACCATCGCCCAGCCGCCAGTCGACTCCCCCCGTTCCGACCGTCCCGAGAGGACTTCTGTGACCATCGATCTCGCCGCACTCCCCCAGGACTTCGTGTGGGGCACGGCCACCTCGGCATACCAGATCGAAGGTGCCGTCGCCGAGGACGGCCGTTCACCCTCCATCTGGGACACCTTCTCGCACACACCGGGGAAGGTGGACGGCGACGACCACGGGGATGTGGCCTGCGACCACTACCACCGGTGGCGCGAGGACATCGCCCTCATGAAGGAACTGGGCACCAACGCGTACCGGCTGTCGATCGCCTGGCCTCGGGTCGTGCCGGGCGGCGACGGCCCCGCGAACGCCAAGGGGCTGGACTTCTACGACGCGTTGATCGACGGTCTGCTGGAGGCCGGCATCACCCCGTCGGTCACCCTGTACCACTGGGACCTTCCGCAGGTGCTCCAGGACCGGGGCGGCTGGACCGAACGCGACACGGCCCACCACCTGGCGGCGTACGCGACGGTCGTGGCCGAGCGCCTCGGCGACCGCGTCCAGCACTGGACGACCCTCAACGAGCCGCTGTGCTCTGCCTGGATCGGCCACCTGGAGGGCCGGATGGCACCGGGCCTGACCGACCTCACGGCGGCGGTCCGCGCCTCCTACCACCTGCTCCTCGGCCACGGCCTCGCCACCCAGGCGATCCGCGCCGCGGCCCCCGGCGCCCAGGTCGGCATCGTCAACAACCTGTCCTACATCGAGGCCGCCACCGAGCGCCCCGAGGACATCGCGGCGGCCCGGCGCATGGACGGCCACACGAACCGCTGGTGGCTCGACCCGGTCCACGGCCGCGGCTTCCCGGCGGACATGCGCGAGGTGTACGGAGTCGAACTTCCCGAGCAGGCGGGTGACTTGGAGACGATGGCCCAGCCGCTGGACTGGCTGGGGCTCAACTACTACTTCCCGTCGGCCATCGCGGACGACCCGACTGGCCCGGCCCCGTACGCCGACGCCGTCCGCCGGCACGGGGTGCCGCGCACGGCCATGGACTGGGAGATCGACGCGGCCGGCATCGAGAACCTGCTGCTGCGCCTCACGGACGAGTACGGCGCCCGGAAGCTGTACGTCACCGAGAACGGCTCCGCCTACCCGGACGTCGTACGCCCCGACGGCACCGTCCACGATCCCGAGCGCACCCTGTATCTCGAACAGCACCTGGCGGCCTGCGCCTCCGCGGCCCGCAAGGGGGCTCCGCTGGCGGGCTACTTCGCGTGGTCGCTGCTGGACAACTTCGAGTGGGCGTACGGCTACGACAAGCGGTTCGGCCTCGTCCACGTCGACTACCGGACGCAGCGGCGCACGGTGAAGGGCAGCGGGCGCCGGTACGCCGAGATCGTCCGGGAGCACGGCGGGGGGCAGCGCAAGGCCGCCTGACGCCTGACGCCTACCGGGCCAACTCGTCGAGTGCCGCGACCAGTTCCGGGGCCACCGCGTCCCGGAGCCAGGCGTCGCGCTCGGCCCCCATGGCCCGGGGGACCGTCTCGGTGAGCATGATCAGGTAGAGGTAGCTGCGGTAGAGGGCGAGACGGCGGCGGGCCGGGTCGGTGAACTCGGCCCGTCCGCCACCCTCCTGATACCCCGCCAGGAAGTCCCTGTCCTTCTCGATGTCGTCGAGCAGCGCCAGGGACACGAAGTCCGCCAGGGGGTCGCCCCAGAGCATGCGCTCGCCGTCGATCAGCCCGCCGATCCTGGGCTCACCGCGACCGGCCGGGCGTTCGACGAGGATGTTCCCGCGCCAGAGGTCGAAGTGGACCAGCCGCGGGACGGTCACCTCGTCGAGGGCCCCGTACGCGGACGCGGCCGTACGGGCGATGTCGTCCGGCGGGCGGGGCAGCCAGGCTCCGTACCGCCGGGCGTCGTCCAGGACGGCCGCGTACATGGTGGTGAAGGCGGTGCGCCAGTCGGCGGAGAGGGGGCCGAGGGCACCGGACGGATACCCGAAGCCGGGACCGGTCACCTGGTGGAGCCGGGCCACGAGGACCCCCGACTCCGCGCGCAGGGACGCCTGTTCGACCGCCGTGAAACGGTCGTCCCACATGTCGCCTGGACAGGCCGTCATCAGCAGATGGCGGCTGGTCGGCGTACCCACGACGCGGGGTGCGGGCACACCGACGGTGGCGGCCGCGCGGTAGAACTCCGCCTCGGAGACGAGGAGCTCACGCTCGTGGCTCAACCCGGGAACGTCTGGCGGCGGTGGGGTCTTCAACACGTACCGGCTGCCGTCGGTGAGCAGCACCTCCTCAACGGTGTTGTACGTCCCACCACTGAGCACCCGACACCGATCGAGGCGCCCCGAGGAAATCCCGGCCGCCCCCAAAACCCGCCCCACCCGCTCCTCCACCACACCACCCAGCGTACGCACACCACGCCCCACGAGGGCCGCTCCCCGGGGGCGCGGGGAACGGCGCAATATTTGGTCTGTCAGGGGCGCGGGGAACGGCGCAGTCTTTGAGGGGCGCGGGGAACGGCGCAACCAGCAACAACGAACCCGCACACCCCCACGCCCGAAGATGCGCACCGCATAAGCTCCCCGCATGGAACAGAGCGAGATCATCCTCCGAGCGATCGGCGTCCTGACCGAGACCCAGGAAATGGTGCGCAGGCTCAACGCGGACACCGAGGTCGACATAGACGCCGGCGAGGCCCAACTGGGCCGCCTCGTGACGGAGGTCTTCCCGTCGGTGGAGGTCCCCGGCGACGCGACCCCCGCCGAGGCCGGCCAGGCAGTCGTCGACGCGCTGATGCCCGCCGCCATCTCCCTGGTCGGCGCCTTCGCCTTCCTGTTCTCGGAACTCGCCGACATCCATGACACGGAACGCACCGAGATCAAGAGCACCGATCTCCTGCGCGCCCTCGCACTCCGCCTGTCCAACACGGACTCGGCCGCCGGCCCCGACCCGGACCTCGGCGGCGACGCGTAACCCCTTCCGAACGCCCTCCACAAAAACACATTGGCTCTCCCCGGATCGGCTACGTAGCCTAGGCCATAACCTAGTGACCCTAGGTTCGGCCTTCGCGCCGCCCCACGACCCGCCAGGAGACCCCCGCCATGAAGCCGCTCACCGAGCAGGACATCCGCAGTTCGTTCGTCAACTGCTCCAAGGGAGAGGCCAAGCGCCTGTTCGTACCGCACGACCTGGCGGACCGGCCGTGGGACGTTCTGGACTTCCTGGGCTGGCGCGACCCCGGAGCGCCCGACCGCAGTTACCTGGTGACCGAGCGGTCGGGCGGCCCGGTCGGCGTGACCCTGCGCTTCCCCTCGCAGCAGCGAGGCTTCATGCACCGCAGCATGTGTTCGCTGTGCCTGACCACTCACCCGGGAAACGGCGTCAACCTGATGACCGCCCGCAAGGTCGGCCCGGCCGGCCGCGAGGGCAACTCGGTCGGCGTCTACATCTGCGCCGACCTCGCCTGTTCCCTCTACGTACGCGGCAAGAAGCTGCCCGGACCCGGAGCGCGCTTCGAGGAGAGCCTCACCGTGGAGGAGCAGATCGCCCGTATGAACGGCCATCTGTCGGCCTTCCTGGACCGGCTGCACTCCTGACCGACCGGACGGTCGGCACCCTCGGCGGAGCTGATCACTCCGTTCGCGTTCGATGCGGTCGTCGAACGGGAAGTGGCCAAGGATGCGAGATGTACGTGAAGTGTGGGCCGCCGGTACCGCCCAGGTGACGAAGTGGCGGCAACAACCCGTGATCGTCCAGTCCGTCAGGTCGGCGGCGGCCGCGACGGTGGCGTACGTGGTCGCTCTGCACTTCAGCCCCGAGGCGGCGCCGCTCACCGCTCCCCTGACCGCGCTCCTCGTCGTCCAGGTCACGCTCTACGCGACCCTCACCACCGGCATCCGGCGTGTGAACGCCGTGGTGGCCGGTGTCCTCGTCGCCATCGGTTTCAGCGCCCTGGTGGGGCTGACCTGGTGGAGCCTCGGACTGCTCATCCTGGCCGCGCTGGCCGTCGGGCACCTGGTGCGGGTCAGCGAGTTCGTGCCTGAGGTGGCGATCAGCGCCATGCTGGTCCTCGGCGTCACGCGGATCGGCGACACGGCGTGGGCCCGGATCCTGGAGACGGTGATCGGCGCCGTGGTCGGCCTCGGCTGCAATCTGCTGTTCGCTCCCCCGGTGTGGGTCGGCGCCGCCGGTGAGTCCATCGAGGATCTGGCACGCCGGATGCGGCGGTTGATGCGGCGCGTCGGCGACGAGGCGGCCGGCCGCACAGAGGTGGCCGTCGCGGCGGAGAGTCTCCACGAGGCACGACGGCTCGACCACGACATCGTCGAGGTGGACGCGGCCCTCAAACAGGCCGAGGACAGCCTGCGGCTCAACCCGCGCGTACGGGAGGGCCTGTTGCACCGGGTCGTCCTGCGCACCGGCCTCGACACGCTGGAGATCTGCACGGTGGTGCTGCGGGTGCTCACCCGCACCCTCACCGACCTCGCCAAGGAACGCGACCCCGAGCCGCTGTTCGAGTCACGGATCGGGGAGGTCTTCGAGCAGCTCCTGTCGGAGGTCGGGGACGCCGTCGTCAGTTTCGCCGTGCTGGTCACCACCGACGTCAGCCGCAGCGCCGAGTCGGCGGAGTCCCGGCTCGCCCACGAACTCACCGCTGCGACGGCCACCCGCGACAAGCTGGCGCAGCTCCTCCTGGAGGAGGTGCAGCGCGACGCGCACGAATGGCAGCTGTACGGCGCCGTGGTCACCGAGGTCACCCGGATGCTCGACGAACTCGACATGGAGCACCGCTCCCACCGCCTGCTGGAGGAGCTGGACCGCTGTACGCGCGAACAGCGCGAGCGCATGCCCCGGCTGGACCGCCTCGGCAGGCGCCTGCGCCGCGCACGACGGAACCGCAAGGCCCCCGCACGTCGTGCTACGTGACGTACCTTCACGGCGGCGGGGCGGCCTGCCCGGGTGGCGATACCTGCGACAGACGCGACAGACACGAAAGACGCGACAAGGGAGTGCGGATGGCCGACGGCGGCGTGCGGATCGACGGGAACTCACTGCTGCTGGCGGGCGGTGTGCGGGTCCGGTTCATCCGTACCCTGCGGCTGCCCGAGACGGGTACGCACGCGCTGCCTCCGGGGCTCGGCGAGTTCCCGTTGCGGCGCGTGGAGGACCACCCGGAGACGGTGCCCGCCGAGTGGCTGGCCCGCGGCGGAGTGATGCTGCCGGTCTATCTGCGCGAGGCGATGTGGCTGAGCTTCGGCGGTACGACGGAACCGGCGGCCCTCCAGGTGGGCGCCGGGAAGGTGTGCGCGGTGTCCGGCAAGCCGTGGAGCCCCCGGCCGGCCCGGAATCCGCAGAACTACGTGGTGCTGCCCCGCCAGCCGTGGCTCGACGGCATCAACTCCGGCAAGGGCACGGTCCGTCAGTTCGTGGCGGTGCCGCTCGGGCTGGGCGCGACGGTCGAGGGCCAGGTGACCGGCGAGGAGGTGTGGGGCGGCGTACAGCTCCAGTCGTTCCCGCTGACCGACACCGCGCTGCGGGCGTGGCGTGAGGAGCAGCGCCGGCAGGCGGAGGAGGAGGCACGCCGCCGGACATGGATGGCGTCGGGCGGCTACGGCGCCCCGGCGCCCATGGCAGCGCCCATGGCCGTGCCCGGTGGCATGCCGCAGCCGGGCGGCGCGATGCCGGCCGCTCCCGCCGCCGCTCCGCCCCGCGCCTCGGGGGCGATGGGTCTGGGCGTCGGCGGTTCGATGCGCCAGGAGGTCTACCGGGACGAACGCCCGTTGTCGGACTGGTCGGCCACCGCGTCCGGACGGGTCTTCGTCCATCTCGTGACGCCGCCGGAGTGGCGGCGCATCACGGGTGAGGCTCCCCCGCCGTCCCCCGTCGACCGCGCGGCCTACACGCGCGCCGGGCTGCCCTGGTTCGACTACTACGACCAGGACGCCGCGGATCTCGACCCCACGGACGAACTCGGCGCGGTCAAGCCGGTCGGTGACTGGCTCGGCGACGACCACACACCGTGGCAGCCGCCGTCGCCGGGTCAGGTGAAGCCGCTGGGAGACGCACCGGGCAAACCGGTCGGCGACGGGGACTGGTGAGCCCGGCCCCGGCCCCGTCGGCGGCCTGGGCACGCGGCGGGCGCGTTCGCGTCAGCCATGACCCTCCCGCCAGCCCTTCCAACCCCTCTAGCCGTCGCCCTCCGTACGCTGCCGCTGCAGTGCGCGCGGGCAGTTCGCGCCGCTCGCCTGCGTGAGCAGGATGTGCATGCGCTCGGTGAGCTGTCCGACGTCGTCCGCGGGCCGGTGGAACGGCAGTCGTACGTCGCCGTGGCCGCGAAGGCGCTCGATGCGCAGCGTCAGCCCGTGGCGGTCGACGGCGAGCGGCTGCACCCGGACGGCGCCGTGCAGGCAGTCCGGCTCGACGAGACGGGTCAGCCGCTCGACGGCGTCCGGGTGCGAGTCGGCGAGGTGGGTGAGCAGTTGCGCCTCGGCGAGGGCCAGCGGGTCGGGCTCGGCGGCGGCGTACTCGTCGAGGTCGACGACGACCGCTCCGCCGGCCTCGCGCAGCACGGCGCGGGTCGGGCGGAACGTCAGGTGGTCGTCCTCGGGCGCGAACCAGCCCGCCATCCACAGGCGCGAGCGGATGCGGTTGCGGACCGGGACGGGCGCCACGTCGGCGAACTCCAGTACGGCGGACGGCTCTCCGCGCGGCGCGCAGATCGCGGCCGTGGTGAGCGCGCTGTCGTCGGGCAGGTGCAGCAGCACCCGGCCGTCCTCCGCGACGGTGTGTACGCCGATGAACTCCTCCCGACCGCCTTCCGCGGTCACCGCGCAGGACCACGCCGCGGCGAGCACCGAGCGGGCACGTTGTGCCGTGGCCGGTGCGGCCGTCCAGCTGTGACGGTCACCCATCCCAAAACCTCCCTTAGGTAAGCCTTGCCTAACCTACCGAAGATCGGGGTGTACGCCAACCACGCGGCGCCGCTCGCGGCACCTTTGTGACGCCGAGTTCACGGACGTACGGCTCCGAGCAGGGCTCTCGCGCAGACATCGCGCACCTGTTCCCGGGAGAGGTCCGGCTCCTTGAGCCACTCCAGACAGGCGGCCGCCATGAAGGCCAGCCAGCCCCGCACGGCGATCCGCAGGACCGGCAGGTCGTCCTCGGTCCAGGCGGTCTCCGGGTCGGCGGCCAGCGCCTCCAGGATCTGCCGCTGCTGTGCGGCGAGCGTCTCCCGGTACACCTTCCGGACGGCCTGGTCCCCCGCCGCCTCGGCGCGATGGAAGGCGCGGAAGCCGTGCGCGTGCTTCTGGACGTACTCCAGGAAGGTGTCGAGCCCGGCGTCGATCTGCGTCCGCACGGGCACACCGGGCACGGCGGCGGTGACCCGCAGCATGCGTCTGCTCTCGCGCTCCACGACGGCCGCGAAGAAGTCCCGCTTGGTCGGGAAGTAGTGGTAGAGCAACCCGCGTGAGACGCCCGCGAGTTCGGCCACCTGCTCGATCCAGACGTCGTCGTACGGGCTCTCCGAGAACAACCGCGCCCCGGCGGTGAGCAGTTCCTCCCGGCGCTCCTCGGTGCTGAGCCGACGACGCGTGCGCTCCCCCTCCTTGGCGGCCATGCCCGCACTGTACTCGGCCCGGCGACCTGTCCGAAGCCGAGCGTGACGGCTTACTTGACGTCGGTTCAACAGCGGGACCAGACTGGCGGACACTATTGAATCCGCGTACAACAGGCGCAACCGGCGGTCGGTACAGAGGAGATGGCGCGATGGCGGGCACCAGGGAGACGGCGTTGCCGAAGGGGTTCCGCAGCGCGGAGCTGGGCTGGCCCGAGCTGCACCGCATCCCGCACCCGCCCTACCGCCTGCCGCTGATCGGCGACGCCGTCGGGACCAACCTCCGTACGCCGCTGCAGGATTCGCTGCGCATCGGACGGAGGCTCGGGCCGATCTTCCGGCGCAAGGGGTTCGGCAAGGAGATCGTCTTCGTCTGGGGCGCGGGGCTCACCGGCGAGCTGGCGGACGAGTCACGGTTCGCCAAGCATGTGGGGCTGGGGGTCGCCAACCTCCGTCCCGTCGCCGGGGACGGCCTCTTCACGGCGTACAACCACGAGCCCAACTGGCAGCTGGCGCACGACGTGCTGGCGCCCGGCTTCAGCCGTGAGGCCATGGAGGGCTACCACGCGATGATGCTGGGGGTGGCCGCCCGGCTGACCGACCGCTGGGACGCGGCACAGGCCGCGGGACGGGCCGTCGACGTGCCCGGCGACATGACGAAGCTGACGCTGGAGACGATCGCCCGCACCGGCTTCGGCCATGACTTCGGCTCCTTCGAGCGCGCCCGGCCGCACCCCTTCGTCACGGCCATGGTGGGCGCCCTGTCGTACGCGCAGCGCCTCAATGTCGTCCCCGCGCCGGTGGCGCCGGTGCTGATGCGCGGGGCGACGCGCCGCAACCGGGCCGACGTGGCGTACCTCAACCGCACGGTCGACGCCGTCGTCGAGACGCGCCTGCACGGGCCGGCCGGTGACGGCGACCTGCTGGACCGGATGCTGGGGACCGCCCATCCGGAGACCGGCGAGCGTCTCACCCCCGAGAACGTCCGCCGGCAGGTCATCACCTTCCTGATCGCCGGACACGAGACGACCTCGGGCGCGCTCTCCTTCGCCCTGCACTATCTGGCGCGGCACCCCGAGATCGCCGCCCGCGCCCGTGCCGAGGTGGACCGCGTGTGGGGAGACACGACGGAACCGGCCTACGACCAGGTCGCCAGGCTCCGGTACGTACGGCGCGTACTCGACGAGGCGCTGCGGCTGTGGCCGACGGCGCCCGCGTTCGCGCGCGAGGCCCGTGAGGACACGGTCCTGGGCGGTGTCCATCCGATGCGCCGGGGCGCGTGGGCCCTGGTCCTGATGCCGCTGCTGCACCGCGATCCCGGCACCTGGGGCCCCGACACGGAGAGGTTCGACCCGGACCGCTTCGAGCCGGGAGCCGTACGGGCCCGGCCCGCCCACACCTTCAAGCCGTTCGGCACCGGCGCGCGGGCCTGCATCGGACGGCAGTTCGCGCTGCACGAGGCGACCCTCGTGCTGGGGCTGCTGCTGCGCCGGTACGAGCTGCTGCCGGACCCCGCCTACCGGCTGCGGGTGGCGGAACGGCTCACGCTGATGCCGCAGGGCCTGACACTGCGCCTGGACCGCCGCTCCCCCGCACCGGCTCCCGCCCCGGCCGCCGGGCCGGAGGCCTCCGGGGTCAGGACCAGTGGGGTGCCGTCGGTGCCGTCGGCGTCACGGTGTCCAGTGAGCGGGGCGGGTGAATGACGCCGGCAGTCTGGTGCCGGCGCTGCCCTTGGCGGCGTTGAGCTGCGGCTGGGTGAGGAAGAGGACGCCGGTCAGGTCGGCGTCCGTGAGATCGGCGTCGCGCAGGTCGGCTCCGATCAGATCCGCCGAGCGCAGATCGGCGCCCGTCAGGTCGGCGGCGATGAGGTACGCGCCGCGGAGGTTGGCGCCCCGCAGATCGGCGCCCTTGAGCCGGGCCCCCATCAGGTCGGCGCCCCTGCGCTCCTTCTTCCTGCCCCGGCCGAGTCCGGCGCGGGCCAGTTCGCTGGTGCGCAGCAGCAGGACGTTGACGTCCTGGCGGACCGCCGTCACGTCGAGTCCGGCCAGTTCCGTCCGCTCGCGGCGGGTGAGCGCCTCGACGCGGTCGAGCGCGCGGCGCAGCTCCGGACGGACCGGGCGGGCCGCGGGCAGCTCCAGCGCCTGGGTGAGGTACCAGAGCAGTTCCTGCAGTTGCCGTACGGCATGGAACACGTCGAACATCTGCCGGGCGTGCTCCCCGCTTCCCGAGCGCCAGTCCTCGCCGCCGAAGGTGAGCTGGGAGACCTTCTGGCCGGCGCCGAAGCAGTCGTAGACCGTGCAGCCGTTGAAGCCCCGCTGCCGCAGCTCCGTGTGGATGCCGCAGCCGAAGTCGGCGCGCAGATTGCGGCAGGGGCTGCCGGCCGCCTTGTCGATCGCGAAGTCCGCCGAGGCGGCGAAGGGCAGCGCGACACAGCACAGCCCGAAGCACCGGCCGCAGTCCGCCGTCAGGTCGGTGCGGGCGGGGGCCGTGCCACCGGTTTCGTCTTGCATGTCTGCCAGCGTACGCAGCGCGCGCCCGCCCTGGTCAGGCGGTGTGCCCGCTGTCCGGCCGACCCGCCCGGGCCCGGCCTACGACATGTCGCGGATCATCGCGAGGTTGCTCACCAGCAGGCCGCCGTCGACCGGCAGTGTCACTCCGGTGATCCAGGACGCGTCCGCCGAGGCCAGGAAGGCGACGGTGGACGCGATGTCGGCGGGCTCGCCGACGCGTCCCAACGGGTAGTGGACGGTGGCCCGTTCGAGGTTCTCGCCCCGGCCGTCCCAGGCGTTGGTACGGATGGTGCCTGGCTCGACGAGGTTCACCCGGACACCCCGCGGGGCCGATTCGACGGCGACGGTACGGGTGAGCGAGGCCAGTGCGGCTTTCGCCGCGCTGTACGCGTGGGAGCCGAAGTGCTGCTCGGCGTTGACCGAGCCGATGTTGACGACGGCCCCTCGCCCGCCCGCGGCCACCAGGTGCGGCAGCGCCGCGCGGATGCAGCGGTACGCGCCGTGCAGGGTGATCTCGAAGTCCTCGTACCAGGGGCCGTCCTCGTGCTCCTCGAAGGAGGCGGGGTCGGGGTGGCACGCGTAGGCGTTGTTGACCAGCACGTCCAGGCGGCCGAAGGAGTCCATCGCCGTGGTGACCGCCGCGTCGACGGCGGCGGGGTCGGCGACGTCGCACTCGTACGGGACCGCCGTGCCGCCTGCCGCCTCGATCGCGTCGGCGACCCGCTCGGCGCGGGTCGCGTCGCGGTCCGTGACCAGCACGCCCGCGCCTTCCGCGGCGAAGCGGCGTGCTGTCGCCTCGCCGATGCCCTGGCCCGCGCCCGTGATCAGTACTCCGTAGCCGTCGAATCTCTTCATGTGATCAGCCTAGGGACGCGCGTTCGTCGGCGGGTGCGATGTGGCCGGGCGCGCCGTTCCCCGCGTCCCTCGCGGCGCCTTCATGCCTCGTCCCTCGCCAGGGCCAGGAGGCGGTCCAGGACTCTGGGGCCGCCCGCGCGCACGCCGTCGTGCTCGAACTCGTCCGTGACGTAGGTACGCAGGCCGCGGATCGTGCGGGCCGTGCGCAGGGCGTGCTCCGTGTCGACGTACATGTCGTCGTGGTAGACGGCCGCGGCGACGGGGACCTCGTTGGCCGCGAGGCGGGCGGGGTCGTACAGGACGGGCCAGTCGGTGCGCTCCGCCAGCAGGTCCGCGGTCTCGCGCAGAGGGCGCAGGGCGGGGTCGCAGTCGAAGGTCCAGGGATGGACGGACTCGCCGGTGAACAGGACGGGGCCGTCGCCCGCGAGGGTCTTGGCGGCGTCGAACTGGGGGAAGTCGGCGCGGACCCGCTCGGCGGACCAGGCGGTGGGGCGCTCCCCCTGGGCGTAGCAGGCCTCGTGGACCAGCGCGTACAGGGGATGTCCGGCGTAGGAGAGGAAGGAGTGGGCCTCTTCCTGGAAGGCGTCGGAGAGGGCCGTGCCCTGGGCGGTGCGGACGAAGGCGTTCTCCAGGAGGTAGTGCAGCCGGTGGCTGCCCTCGCTCCCCCCGAGCATGATGCCGAGCGACTGGAAGGCCTCGACGGTGAGCCGGTAACCGCCGTTCAGGACGGGCTCGTTGAGCAGGACGTACTCGGCGATCCGGCGGGCCCGCTCGATGTCCTGGGGGTAACGCGCGTAGTGCGCGGCGACCTTGCGCTCGATACGCGGGTACGCGGCCCGGTAGACGTCGTCGGCGTGGCCGTCGAGGGTCGGGAGCCCGCCCGTGATCAGGGCCGTGCTGAGGCCCTCGGGCGCGGTGGAGAGGTAGTGGGTCGTGCAGAAGCCGCCGAAGCTCTGGCCGAGGACGGCCCAGGGGGCGCCGCCGGTGACGGCCGGGCGGATCGCCTCGCAGTCGCGAACGATGGAGTCGGCGCGGAACAGGGCGAGGTAGTCGGCCTGTTCGCGGGGTCCGCCGCGCAGCGGGAGCGTCTGCCGGTTGGCGGGCGTGGAGCTGCCGGTGCCGCGCTGGTCGAGGAGCAGGACGCGGTACTCCTCCAGGGCGCGCCCCAGCCAGGCCTGTTTGCCGACGAAGCGGTTGGCGCCGAACCCGGGTCCTCCCTGGAGGTACACCAGCCAGGGCAGGTCCTGGTCCGCCTGGTCGCTCGCGACCACTTCACGGGCGTACAGCTCGATCGTCTCGCCGCTGGGGGCGTCGTGATCGAGGGGCACGGTGAACCGGCGGTCGCTGAGGACGACACCGGGCTGACGGTAACTGGTGCTCAAAAGGGGCTCCCGAGACGGACGGATTCCTGACCGCGAACCAGTTCAGCACAAGTTCTTCGGTGAGCCGAGGGCGGGGATCAAGAAAAGCGTACTGACCGGTCGATCAGGCCGGGGAACTGGAACGTACTGAACAACCGCTCAGCACCGCCGCCCGGCCCGGAACGCCCCTCAGCGCGGCGGGAGGCTGGAGCGCCGGACCACCAGTTCCGGCTGGAGGACCACGCGCCGGTGCTGGTGCGCGCCGGGGGCCGCGTCGGCCTCGGTCTCCTCCAGGAGGAGTTCCGCGGCGAGCGCGCCCATGGTCACGGCGGGCTGGCGCACCGAGGTCAGCGGGACGGCCGCCGCCGCGGCGAACTCGATGTCGTCGTAGCCGACGATCGCGAGGTCGTCCGGGACGCTCACCCCGGCCGCGAACATCGCCTGCAGCACACCGAGGGCGAGCAGGTCGTTGGCGCAGAAGACGGCGGTCGGACGGTCGGCGAGCCCGAGGAGACGGGCTCCCGCGTCGCGGCCCGCGGCCACGTCGAGGCGCTCGGTGGGCAGCTCGCGCAGGCACTCAGGCCCGAGTCCCGCCTCCCCGAGGGCGTTCATGGCGCCCGTGCGGCGGTCGGTGACCTGGGTGAGTCCGGGCGGCCCGCTCACGTACGCGATGGAGCGGTGGCCCGCGTCGATGAGGTGCCGTACGGCGAGCGCGCCGCCCGCGACGTCGTCGACGGACACCGAGCACTCGGTGGTGCCCTCGGCCACGCGGTCGACGAGGACGAAGGGGATGCCGTGCCGGCGGAACGCCTCTATGTTGCGTCCGGTCGCGTCGGCCGGGGTCAACAGGACGCCCCGGACGCGCTGTTCGGCGAAGAGCGACAGATAGTCGGCCTCCTCGCCGGCGCTCTGCGCGCTGTTGCAGACCATCACGCCGAGCCCGGCCTCGCGGGCCGCCCGCTCGGCGCCGCGCGCCACGTCCACGAAGAAGGGGTTGCCCATGTCGAGGACGAGCAGGCCCATGATCCGGCTGCGTCCGGCGCGCAGCTGCCGCGCCGACTCGCTGCGGACGTAGCCGAGCCGGTCGATCGCGGAGAGCACGCGGGCGCGGGTCTCGGAGGCGACCGTGTCAGGGCGGTTGATGACGTTCGAGACCGTGCCGACGGAGACTCCGGCGACTCGGGCGACGTCCTTGATACCCACCGACTGGGCCATCAGGCGGTTACCTCCGGGAGAACGGGGAGTGGTGGGCACGCAGTCACATTACCCGCGTGCCCACCCGGAACGGACTGCGTCACGCGGGCAGTCCGAAGTCGATGACACGCAGTGCCGAGGGCGTCGTACCGCTGGACCTGACCTGGTAAAGGACGGACAGTACGCCGTCCTGGGCGATCCGCGTCTCGTCGACGAGCACCTCGCCGAAGGCGTCGAGCCCGGCGCCGTCGAACAGGGTCGTCCAGTCGGTGTGTCCGGAGGCGGCGGACGCGGCGGCGATGCGTCCGTACGGCAGGATCGCGTACGCGTTGTCGTACTTGTCGAGAACCAGCCGGGTGCGCTGGCTGGAGTTCAGGGCGAGGGGTATCTCGGTCTTGCGCCAGGTGCCGGTGGCGGTCTTGCGTACGTGGAAGGCGCGGCCGTGGGCCGTCCGGTCGGCGACGTAGTTCGTGGTGCACTGGCCGAAGCGGCCGGGGACGTAGCTGATGATCGCGTGCGGCCGGCCCGCGGAGTCGGTGGCCTGGCTCTCCTGGTTCATCAGGGAGTGGTCCGGGTTGAGCGCGTCGACCACCAGACCGCCGTCGGTGACGGCGACCGTGTTCGAGGTGCCGGTGGCGCCGACGACCGTGCCCGCGTCGTTGCGCCAGGTGCGGCCGCGGTCGTCGGAGTAGACGTAACCCGTGTCGTGGTTGGTCAGTCCCCCGCTGTTGCACATCACCGCGTTGTTCTGCTCGCGCCAGGTGAAGAAGGAGTGCAGCCGGCCGTCGCGGTCGTAGTCGATGCCGTGCAGGTACATGTTGCGGACGGTGCTGGAGCCGTGCTCGCTGGTGTACGTGCCGGTGGAGGCGCTCCACTCGCCGAGGGCGGTCCAGGACGTGCCGTCGTACTCGGCGAGGGCGTTGCGGCCGTTGCCGGACACCCCGGCGCGGTAGCTGAGCTGGAGTCTCCCCTCGGGCGTGGACACGAACTGCGGGTACGTGAACTGCGAGGTGAGCGCGAGCCCGTCGAGGGTGGACCGGGGCGCGCCGAAGCGGCTCGCGGTCCAGGTCAGGCCCGCGGGGTTGTCCATCAGCCCGGCCACCGACTTGACGTAGGTGAAGCCGTCGCTGTGCGAGTCCATGTGGAGGTGGAGGCGGCCGTCGGTCTTGGACACACCCATGGAGATGACGTTGTGGGAGTCGTCGTAGCGCAGGGTGTGTCCGGCCTTCACGGTCGACCAGGTGCTCGCGCCGAGCGCCCGGCGGCCGACGACGGCGTTGCGGTCGGCGGTGTACCAGGCCGCGTACTGGTAGCCCTTGTGGGTGAGCAGGGCGTTCTTCTGGAACGAGTTGTTGTTGACCAGGCCGTCGTAGGAGACGAAGAAGATGGCCCGGCTGTCGAGTGTGGTGGTCCCGGCCCGGGTGACCGAGGGGCCGGGGGCCGCCGCCCTGGCCGTCCCGGCGAGGGCGGGGGCCGCCGCGGTGCCGAGCAGGGCGGTCGCGAGCAGGGTGCGTCTCTTCATGTCCGGGGCTCCTTGGCGTGTGGGGACGAGGAGGGGAACGAGCTGGGGAAGAGCACGGTGTTCGGGTCAGTGGGTCGGCGGGTCATCAGGCGAGGTGGAACACCTCGGTGAGCGGTTTCATGGCCTCGTCCGGTCTGGCGCCGTCCAGTGCTTCGAAGAACGGCGCCATCTCGGCCTGCCAGCGGGCGTTGACCCCGGTGGCCTCCATGCCCGCCTGCGCGGCGGCGAAGTCCTCGGTCTCCAGGTAGCCGACCAGCAGGCCGTCCTCGCGGAGGAAGAGCGAGTAGTTGTGCCAGCCGGTGGCCGAGAGCGCCTCCCGCATCTCGGGCCACACGGTCGTGTGTCTCTCGCGGTACTCGTCGAGCCGGTCCTCGCGGACCTTGAGCAGGAAACAGACACGCTGCATGAAGTACCACTCCGGGGTCGTGGGGGGGGTGTTGTGCCGTCGGCCGGGCCGCCCGCGACGCGCAGGGCGGCCCCGCTGCCGGCGCCGGGATCAGAAGTCGAACTGGTCGATGTTCTCGGCGTTGAACACGGTCGGCTTGCCGAGGTTGATCACGCCGTCCTTGCCGATGGTGTACTCGCCCATGTCGCCGGCCTTGAAGGTCTCGCCCTCCTTGCCGGTGATCTGG
The DNA here is from genome assembly GCF_014650955.1 of Streptomyces tauricus. Taxonomy (GTDB): domain Bacteria; phylum Actinomycetota; class Actinomycetes; order Streptomycetales; family Streptomycetaceae; genus Streptomyces; species Streptomyces tauricus. Next base: position 30,415 of record NZ_BMVY01000037.1, on the reverse strand, counting down.
CCGGAGACCAGCGCGACGGAGGTGCGGGCGGCCAGCTCGCCGAGCTTCGCCGGGTCCCACAGCTCGAACGCCTCGACGGTGCCGTTCTTGACGTACTTGCGCATGTCGTTCGGGGTGCCGAGGCCGGTCAGCTTGACCTTGCCCTTGTACTTGGAGCCCGACAGGTACTGGGCGGCGGCCTTGATGCCGACCGTGGTCGGGGAGATGATCCCCTTCAGCTTCGGGTACTCCTGGAGCAGGCCCTGGGTCTGCTGGAAGGACTGCTGGGCGTCGTCGTTGCCGTAGGCGGTCTTGACGAGCTTGATGTCCTTGTACTTCGGGTCCTTCAGCTCGTCCTTCATGAAGTCGATCCACGTGTTCTGGTTCGTCGCGGTCTGCGCGGCGGACAGGATCGCGATCTCGCCCTTGTAGTCGATCTGCTCGGCGAGGAGCTGCACCTCGGTACGGCCCAGGTCCTCGGCGCTGGCCTGCGACACGAAGGCGTTGCGGCAGTCGGTCTTGGTGTCCGAGTCGTAGGTGACGACCTTGATGTCGTTCTTCATGGCCTGCTTGAGCGAGGTGCACAGCGCGCCCGGGTCCTGCGCGGACACGGCGATCGCGTCGACCTGCTGCTGGGTGAGCGTGTTGACGTAGGAGACCTGTCCGGCGGTGTCGGTACCGCTGTTGGTGCCGACCTCCTTGTACTTCGAGCCCAGCTCGGTGAGGGCCTTCTCGCCGCCCTTGTCGGAGGAGGTGAAGTACGGGTTGTTGACCTGCTTGGGCAGGAAGCCGACGGTCAGGCCCTTCTTGGTGGCCGCGTTCGGGTCGGCCTTGCCGGCCGCCGCGTTGGAGCCGCCCTCGTCCTTGACGTCGTCCTTGGAGGTACCGCCACCGCACGCGGTGAGGGCCAGGGCCAGGGAGGTGGTCGCGGCGAGAACCGCACAGGCTCGACGGAGGGATGACTTACGCATGGTGGGTCCTTTACAAGGAGGGTTGAGTACGGCGGGGTGCCCCGAAGGGGCGCGGACCAGCGGAGCGTTACCGCTTAACCAGTGGAACTCTGCGCGGCCCGGCGCCCGGCCCGTGCGACGGAGATCTGCCGGGCGACCCGCGGCCCGAGCACGGACAGCACCAGCAGGATGCCGGTGACGACGATCTGCGACTGCGCGGAGACGTCCTGAAGGCTCATCACGTTCTGCAGGGCCCCGAGCAGGAAGACACCCGCGATCGCGCCGCCGAGCGTCCCCTTGCCGCCGTCGAAGTCGATCCCGCCGAGCAGGACGGCCGCCACGACGGAGAGTTCGAGTCCCGTGGCGTTGTCGTAGCGGGCGCTCGCGTAGTGCAGTGCCCAGAAGATGCCCGTCAGCGAGGCCATCAGGCCGGTCACGGTGAACAGGATCAGCTTCTGCCGCTTGACGCGGATGCCGGCGAACCGCGCGGCCTCCTCGTTGGCGCCGACCGCGAACAGGGATCGCCCGAACGGGGTGGCGTGCAGCGCGACCACGGCGATCGCGAGCAGCACCAGGAAGGGCAGGAACGCGTACGGGATGAAGGTGTCCCCGAGGCGGCCGGCCGCGAAGTCCAGGTACTGGGAGGGGAAGTCGGTCACCGCGTCGGAGCCGAGCACGATCTGCGCGATGCCCCGGTAGGCGGCGAGGGTGCCGATGGTGACGGCGAGGGACGGCAGTCCCAGGCGGGTCACCAGCAGCCCGTTGATCAGCCCGCACACCACTCCGAGGAGCAGACAGATCGGGATGATCGTCTCGATGGTCATGCCCTGGTTCCACAGGGCGCCCATCACGGCGCCGGACAGGCCGGCCGTGGAGGCCACCGAGAGGTCGATCTCGCCGGACACCACGAGCATGGTCATCGGCAGGGCGATCAGCGCGATGGGCAGCGTGTTGCCGATGAGGAACGACAGGTTGAGCGCGTTGCCGAAGCCGTCCACGGTGGTGAAGGACAGCAGCAGGACGACGATCAGGAGGGCGCCGACGACCGTGTCCCAGCGGACGGCGCGCGTGAGAGCGGAGTCAGCCATGGCGGGCGTTCCTCTTCTTCAGTGCGGTCGCCACGCGCAGGGCGACGATCCGGTCGACCGCGATGGCGAGGATGAGCAGGATGCCGTTGATGGCGAGCACCCAGACGGAGCTGACGCCGAGGGCGGGCAGCACGCTGTTGATGGAGGTGAGGAGCAGCGCGCCGAGGGCCGCTCCGTAGACGCTGCCGGAGCCGCCGGTGAAGACGACACCGCCGACCACGACCGCGCTGACGACGGTGAGTTCGTAGCCGTTGCCGGTGCCGGAGTCGACGTTGCCGAACCGGGCGAGGTACAGGGCGCCCGCGAGGCCCGCGAGGGCTCCGCAGAAGGTGTACGCGGCGAGGATCCGCTTGCGCACGGGGATACCGGCGAGACGGGCGGCCTCCGGGTTGGAGCCGAGCGCGTACAGCTCGCGGCCGCTGCCGAAGTGCTTGAGGTAGTACGCGGTCGCGACCAGCACCAGCAGGGCGATCAGGGCCAGGTACGGCACGGCGGAGATGCCGCCGGAGCCGAAGTCGATGAAGCCGTCGGGCAGGCCCGCCGCGGTGATCTGCCGGGAGCCGACCCAGATGGAGTCGATGCCCCGGATGATGTAGAGCGTGCCGAGGGTGACGACGAGCGCGGGTACCTGGCCGAGGCTGACGAGCAGTCCGTTGACCAGGCCGCAACCGATGCCGAGGAGGACCGCCAGGATCACGGCGACGACGGAGTTGCCGCCGCCTTCCAGGTAGGTGCCGGCGGCGAAGGCGCTGATACCGAGCGTGGAGCCGACGGACAGGTCGACGTTGCGGGTGATGACGACCAGCGACTGGCCGGTGGCGACCAGCACGAGGATGGTCGCGTTCAGCAGGAGGTCCTTGATGCCCTGCTCGGACAGGAAGTCGCTGTTGCCGATCTGGGTGATGACGATCATCACCAGGAAGACCAGCAGGATGGCGAGTTCGCGCATCTTGAAGACGCGGTCCACCAGCCGGGTGCCGCTGGACTTGGGCACCTCCGCGGCGGGGGCGGGGTTGGGAGCGGTGACCGTCACGCGGCTGCCCTCCCGGTGGCTGCGGCCATCACGGTTTCCTCGGTGGCGTCGGTACGTGCGATCTCGGCGGTGAGCCGGCCCTCGTGCATGACGAGGACCCGGTCGGCCATGCCGAGGATCTCGGGCAGGTCGGAGGAGATCATCAGGACGGCGACCCCGTCGGCGGCCAGCTGGCTGAGGAGGCGGTGCACCTCGGCCTTCGTACCGACGTCGATGCCTCGGGTCGGCTCGTCGACGATCAGCACCTTGGGGCCGGTGGCGAGCCACTTGGCGAGGACGACCTTCTGCTGGTTGCCGCCGGACAGGGTGTTGACGGTGTCGGCGATGCGGGCGTACTTGACCTGGAGCTTGACGGCCCAGTCGAGGGAGCGGCTGCGCTCGGCGCCCCGGTCCATCAGCCCTGCCCTGACGGTCTTGCGCAGTCCGGTGAGGCCGATGTTGCGCTCGATGGACATGTCCATCACCAGGCCCTGGGCGCGGCGGTCCTCGGGGACGAGGGCGAGACCCGCGGCCATGGCCATGGAGGGCGCGCCGTTCGTCAGCTTCTTCCCGTCGAGCTCGACCTCTCCGGCGTCCCAGCGGTCGACGCCGAAGACGGCCCGGGCGACCTCCGTGCGCCCGGCGCCGACGAGTCCGGCGAGGCCGACGATCTCACCGCGGCGGACGTCGAAGGAGACGTCGGTGAAGACGCCCTCGCGGGTCAGACGGCGGACGCTCAGCGCGACCTCGCCCGCCCGGACGTCCTGCTTGGGGTAGAGCTCGTCGAGGTCGCGGCCGACCATACGGCGGACGAGGTCCTCCTCGGTCATGCCGTCGAGCGGTTCACTGGAGATCAGGGCGCCGTCGCGCAGGGTGGTGACCTGCTGGCAGATCTGGAAGATCTCTTCCAGCCGGTGCGAGATGAACAGCACGGCCGAGCCCTGCTCACGCAGCGTGCGGACCACTCCGAAGAGGCGGGCCACCTCGCTGCCGGTGAGGGCGGCGGTCGGCTCGTCCATGATCAGGACGCGGGCGTCGAAGGAGAGCGCCTTGGCGATCTCGACGATCTGCTGGTCCGCGATGGACAGGCCGCGCGCGGGGCGGTCGGGGTCGAGCTCGACCCCGAGGCGCTTCATGAGGGCCAGGGTCGCGGCGTGCGTGGCCTTGTGGTCGATGCGGCCGAGAGCGCGCCGGGGCTGGCGCCCCATGAAGATGTTCTCGGCGATCGACAGGTCGGGAAAGAGGGTCGGCTCCTGGTAGATCACCGCGATACCCGCGTCGCGGGCGTCGGCGGGACCGTGGAAGAGGGTGGGCTCGCCGTCCAGGAGCACCTGACCGGCGTCCGGTCGGTGCACGCCGGCGAGCGTCTTGATGAGGGTCGACTTGCCCGCGCCGTTCTCTCCGGCGAGTGCGTGCACCTCGCCGGGGAAGAGTTCCAGGGACACGTCCCGCAGGGCGCGTACGGCGCCGAAGGACTTCGAGATGTCCTTGAGTGCCAGCACGGGGGCCGGATCCGCGTCGGACCGGTGGGTCATGAGGGCTCCTCAACGACGCGGGCGATGCGGCCTCACGACGTCGTGAAAGGTTTCAACTAGGTTGCCGGGACGTTAGACATGTAGCCCAGGTCACGTCAATGGGTACCGGCCGAAATTTTCGATAGCCAAAGGTCACAACCGAGTCACGGCAAGGCGTACGCGCCGGAGGGGTTGACAGCCCTTCGGGGGGCTCATAACTTCTGCCTTCTGAATCGTTTCAGAGCCGCGCTGTTCAGAAGTGGTTCGGAAGCAATTCGGACCCGATGCCACAACGGAAGTCACAGGAGCCCCGAAGTGACCGAGCTCGCCGCGGTGAAGGCCGCCCTCAAGACCCAGGCAGTAGAGACGCCGTCGTGGGCGTACGGGAACTCGGGAACCCGCTTCAAGGTGTTCGCGCAGCCCGGGGTTCCCCGCAATCCTTTCGAAAAGCTGGACGACGCGGCGAAGGTGCACGAGTTCACGGGGGCCGCGCCCACCGTGGCGATGCACATCCCCTGGGACCGGGTCGAGGACTACGCGGCGCTCGCGAAGCACGCCGAGGAGCGCGGGCTGACCCTCGGCGCGATCAACTCCAACACCTTCCAGGACGACGACTACAAGCTGGGCAGCGTCTGCCACCCGGACGCCGCGGTGCGCAGGAAGGCCGTGGGCCATCTGCTGGAATGCGTCGACATCATGGACGCCACGGGTTCGAAGGACCTGAAGCTGTGGTTCGCGGACGGTACGAACTATCCCGGCCAGGACGACCTCCGGGACCGCCAGGACCGCCTCTCCGAGGCCCTCGCCCAGGTGTACGAGCGTCTCGGCGACGACCAGCGGATGCTCCTTGAGTACAAGTTCTTCGAGCCGGCCTTCTACGCGACCGACGTACCGGACTGGGGCACGGCGTACGCCCACTGCCTGAAGCTCGGCCCCAAGGCGCAGGTCGTCGTCGACACCGGGCACCACGCGCCGGGCACCAACATCGAGTTCATCGTCGCCACGCTGCTGCGGGAGGGGAAGCTCGGCGCGTTCGACTTCAACTCGCGGTTCTACGCGGACGACGACCTGATGGTGGGCGCCGCCGACCCCTTCCAGCTGTTCCGGATCATGTACGAGGTCATCCGGGGCGGGGGGTTCACGGCGGACGTGGCGTTCATGCTCGACCAGTGCCACAACATCGAGGCGAAGATCCCGGCGATCATCCGTTCCGTGATGAACGTGCAGGAGGCGACCGCGAAGGCGCTGCTCGTCGACCAGGACGCGCTGGCCGCGGCGCAGCGGAGCGGGGACGTGCTCGCGTCGAACGCCGTGCTGATGGACGCGTACAACACGGATGTGCGGCCGCTGGTCGCCGAGGTCCGGGAGGAGCTGGGGCTCGACCCCGACCCGATCGCGGCGTATCACCGGTCCGGGTGGGCGGAGAAGATCGCTGCTGAGCGGGTGGGCGGGGAGCAGGCCGGTTGGGGGGCGTAGCCCTCTGTTCCGGTCTCGGCGGTCCACTCGCCGTGGGGGCTGAGGCCGGGAGCCGACCGCGGGTCGGCTGTGGCCGGCCGTGCCCCGCGGCGGAGCCGCACATCGATACGGCCCCGTGCCCCTGACGGGGCCCGGCCGGCGGCGGTCCGGTGCCGGTCGCGCGTCCCGCGGCGGAGCCACGAACTGATACAGCCCCGAACCCCTCGCGGGGCTTTCTCCTCTCTCTTCTTTAAGGAACTGGAACATGGCTACCCATCCTGAAGCTGCCGCTCTGCTCGGGCGGTCCAATCGGCTCGGTGCTGATCCTCGTAACACCAACTACGCGGGTGGGAACACGTCCGCCAAGGGGACCGGGGCCGATCCCGTGACCGGCGGGGACGTCGAGCTGATGTGGGTCAAGGGGTCCGGGGGCGACCTGGGGACCCTCACCGAGGGCGGGCTAGCCGTGCTGCGGCTCGACCGGCTGCTGGCGCTGAAGGACGTGTACCCGGGCGTCGAGCGCGAGGACGAGATGGTCGCCGCCTTCGACTACTGCCTGCACGGGAAGGGCGGGGCCGCGCCTTCCATCGACACCGCCATGCACGGGCTCGTGGACGCCGCCCATGTCGATCATCTGCATCCCGACTCCGGGATCGCGCTCGCCTGCGCGGCCGACGGGGAGAAGCTGACCGCCGAGTGCTTCGGGGACAGTGTGGTGTGGGTGCCGTGGCGGCGGCCCGGTTTCCAGCTGGGGCTGGACATCGCCGCCGTGAAGGAGGCCAACCCGCAGGCGATCGGCTGTGTCCTCGGCGGGCACGGCATCACCGCCTGGGGCGCCACCGCCGAGGAGTGCGAGCGCAACTCGCTGCACATCATCCGCAGGGCCGAGGAGTTCCTCGTCGAGCGCGGCAAGGCCCAGCCCTTCGGTCCGGCGATCGACGGGTACGCGGCTCTCGGTGACGCCGAGCGGCGGGAGCGGGCCGCCGCCCTCGCGCCCGTCATCCGGTCGATCGCCTCGCAGGACCGGCCCCAGGTCGGGCACTTCACCGACTCCGAGGTCGTCCTCGACTTCCTGGCGAGCGCCGAGCACCCGCGCCTCGCCGCCCTCGGCACCTCCTGCCCCGACCACTTCCTGCGGACGAAGGTCAGGCCGCTCGTCCTCGACCTGCCGCCGACCGCCGACCTCAACGAGGCGATCGCGCGGCTGAAGGAGCTGCACGCCGAGTACCGCGACGAGTACGCGGCCTACTACCAGCGGCACGCCGACGCCGACTCCCCCGCCATGCGCGGCGCGGACCCGGCGATCGTGCTGATCCCCGGTGTCGGCATGTTCTCCTTCGGCAAGGACAAGCAGACCGCGCGCGTCGCCGGCGAGTTCTACGTCAACGCCATCAACGTGATGCGCGGCGCCGAGGCCGTCTCGACGTACGCGCCGATCGAGGAGTCCGAGAAGTTCCGCATCGAGTACTGGGCCCTTGAGGAAGCCAAGCTCCAGCGCATGCCGAAGGCCAAGCCGCTCGCCACGCGGGTCGCGCTCGTGACCGGCGCCGGCAGCGGTATCGGCAAGGCGATCGCCGAGCGGCTCGTCGCCGAGGGCGCCTGTGTCGTGATCGCGGACCTCAACGCGGAGAACGCCGCCGAGGTCGCCACCGCGCTCGGCGGCCCCGACAAGGCCGTCGCCGTCGCCGTGGACGTGACCTCCGAGGAGCAGATCGCCGAGGCCTTCAAGGCGGCGGTCCTCGCCTTCGGCGGTGTCGACCTCGTCGTGAACAACGCCGGTATCTCCATCTCCAAGCCGCTCCTGGAGACCACGGCGAAGGACTGGGACCTCCAGCACGACATCATGGCCCGCGGTTCCTTCCTCGTCTCGCGCGAGGCGGCCCGGGTGATGATCGCGCAGGGGCTCGGCGGGGATGTCATCTACATCGCGTCCAAGAACGCCGTCTTCGCGGGCCCGAACAACATCGCCTACTCGGCGACCAAGGCCGACCAGGCCCACCAGGTCCGCCTGCTCGCCGCAGAGCTGGGCGAGCACGGCATCCGCGTCAACGGCGTCAACCCCGACGGCGTCGTCCGCGGCTCCGGGATCTTCGCGGGCGGCTGGGGTGCCCAGCGCGCCGCCACCTACGGCATCGAGGAGGAGAAGCTCGGCGAGTTCTACGCCCAGCGGACCATCCTCAAGCGCGAGGTCCTGCCCGAGCACGTCGCCAACGCCGTGTTCGCGCTGACGGGCGGCGACCTCACACACACCACCGGTCTGCACGTCCCGGTCGACGCCGGCGTCGCCGCCGCGTTCCTCCGATGACCGGTCCCACCCGGGAGACGGCTGTGAAGTCGTACGCCGCGGTCGACCTCGGCGCGTCCAGCGGACGTGTCATGGTCGGCCGCGTCGGCCCCGACTCGCTGGAGCTGACGGAGGCCCACCGCTTCCCGAACCGGCCCGTGCGTACGCCCGAGGGCCTGCGCTGGGACATCCTCTCCCTGTACGCGGGGGTCCTCGACGGGCTGCGCGCGGCGGGGCACGTCGACTCGGTCGGCATCGACAGCTGGGCCGTCGACTACGGCCTGCTCGACGCCGACGGGGCGCTGCTCGGCAACCCGGTGCACTACCGCGACACCCGTACCCAGGGCGTCGCGGAGAAGGTGTGGGCCACCGTGCCCGCCGCCGAGCTGTACGCGGCCACCGGACTCCAGTACGCGCCCTTCAACACCCTGTACCAGCTGGTGGCGGCCGGCTCCTCCACCCAACTCGCGCACGCCAAGCGCCTGTTGCTCATCCCGGACCTGCTGACGTACTGGCTGACGGGTGAGGCGGGCACGGAGCTGACCAACGCCTCCACCACCCAGCTGATCGATCCGCGTACGGGCGACTGGTCGTACGACGTCGCGGCCCGCCTCGGCATCGACCTGGAGCTGTTCGCGCCGCTGCGGCGGCCCGGCGACCCGGCCGGACTGCTGCGGCCGGACGTCCTGGAGGAGACCGGGCTGACGGGTCCGGTCCCGGTGACGACCGTCGGTTCGCACGACACCGCCTCCGCGGTGGCCGCCGTACCGGCCGTGAACGAGCGGTTCGCGTACATCTGCACCGGCACCTGGTCGCTGGTGGGCCTGGAGCTGACGGCGCCCGTCCTCACCGAGGCGAGCCGTGCCGCGAACTTCACCAACGAGCTGGGCCTGGACGGCACGGTCCGCTATCTGCGGAACATCATGGGCCTGTGGCTGCTCCAGGAGTGCCTGCGGGAGTGGGGCAACCCCGACCTCGGGGAGCTGCTGGCCGCCGCGGCCGAGGTGCCGGCGCTGCGGTCCGTCGTGGACGCGGGGGACGCGGAGTTCCTGGCGCCCGGCCGGATGCCGTCCCGGATCGCCGACGCCTGCCGCGCGTCGGGGCAGCCCGTGCCCGGGTCGCGCGCCGAGATCACCCGGTGCATCCTCGACTCGCTCGCGCTCGCCCACCGCCGGGCCGTCCGCCAGGCGCAGGAGCTGGCCGACCACCCGGTCGACGTCGTGCACATCGTCGGCGGCGGCGCCCGCAACGCCCTGCTGTGCCGCCTCACCGCCGACGCCTGCGGCCTCCCGGTCGTGGCGGGCCCACCCGAGGCGGCGGCCCTGGGCAACGTCCTGGTCCAGGCCCGCGCCAACGGCCAGACGGGCGACCGCACCGAGATGCGCCAACTACTGGTCCGTACGCAGCAATTGACCCGCTACGAGCCCCAGGGCACCACGGCGGCCTGGCAGACGGCCGAGGCCCGACTCCCGGGCCGATGACATGAGATTCCGCCCAGCACAGGCGCCCCGCAAGGGGCGCGGGGAACTGCGCGCCCAGCCACGGTCTGCCGGCAACCGAAGACCCACAGTGGGGTCACCGCTCATTCCGGCAGGACCCCGCGCCGCGTACCGTGTACCCATCCGATGAATGATCTATAGGAGCCGCGATGCGTGTCGCCCTGTTCCTGACCTGTGTCAACGACACGCTGTACCCGGACACAGGCCGAGCCGTCGTGAAGCTGCTGACCAGGCTGGGCGTCGACGTCGACTTCCCGATGGCGCAGACCTGCTGCGGGCAGGCGCACTACAACACCGGATACCGCCACGAGGCCGAACCACTGGCCCGGCACTTCTCCGATGTGTTCGGCGAGTACGACGCGATCGTGACGCCCTCCGGGTCGTGCGGCGCGATGGTGCGCGAGCTGTATCCCCGGATGGGTGAGCGGGCCCGCGCGGAGGGCCGGGGCGACGGTCTCGCCACGACCCTCGCACCGGTCGTGCCGAAGACCTACGAGCTGACCGAGTTCCTGGTGGACGTGCTCGAGGTGACCGACGTGGGCGCGTACTACCCGCACACCGTCACCTACCACCCGACCTGCCACGGACTGCGCAGCCTGGGGCTCGGCGACCGGCCGCGCCGACTGCTCCAGTCCGTCAAGGGACTTGAGCTGAAAGAGCTGCCGGGCGCCGACGAGTGCTGCGGCTTCGGTGGCACCTTCGCGCTCAAGAACTCCGATGTCTCGGCGGCGATGGGGGCCGACAAGGTCCGCAACGCCGAGTCGACGGGCGCCGACGTGCTGTGCGCCGCCGACAACTCCTGTCTCATGCACATCGGCGGCACCATGACCCGGCTCAGGACGGGCATGCGCCCGGTACACATCGCGGAGATCCTGGCGAGCACGGAGGAGGAGCGGGCATGAGCGGTGGCACGTATCTCGGGATGCCGGCCTTTCCGAAGGCCGCGCACGAGGCCGTCCACAACCAGACGCTGCGCGGCAATCTGCGGCACGCGACGCACACCATCCGCGCCAAGCGCGCGAAGGCGGTCGCGGAGGTCTCCGACTGGGCCGAGCTGCGCGAGGCCGGCAAGCAGATCAAGGACCACACCCTCCGTCATCTCGACCGTTATCTCGTGCAGTTGGAGGAGTCGGTCACGGCGGCGGGCGGCACCGTGCACTGGGCCGCCGACGCGGACGAGGCCAACCGGATCGTGACGTACCTCGTCAAGGCGACCGGTGAGAGCGAGGTCGTCAAGGTCAAGTCGATGGCCACGCAGGAGATCGGCCTCAACGAAGCGCTCGAAGCCGAGGGCATCCACGCCTACGAGACCGATCTCGCCGAGCTGATCGTGCAGTTGGGCAAGGACCGGCCCTCGCACATCCTCGTCCCGGCCATCCACCGCAACCGCGGCGAGATCCGGGACATCTTCGCGCGCGAGATGAGCGAGTGGGGCCGCCCGGCGCCGGAGGGCCTGACCGACACACCCGCCGAACTCGCGGACGCGGCCCGCCTGCACCTGCGGGAGAAGTTCCTGCGCGCCAAGGTCGGTGTGTCCGGCGCCAACTTCATGGTCGCCGAGACGGGCACGCTGGTCGTGGTGGAGTCCGAGGGCAACGGCCGGATGTGCCTGACCCTGCCCGAGACACTGATCTCGGTCGTCGGCATCGAGAAGATCGTGCCGACCTGGCAGGACCTGGAGGTCTTCCTGCAGACCCTCCCCCGCTCCTCGACGGCCGAGCGCATGAACCCGTACACCTCGACGTGGACGGGCACCACCGACGAGGACGGGCCGCAGGACTTTCATCTGGTGCTCATCGACAACGGACGCACCGACACGCTGGCCGACGAGGTCGGACGCCAGGCGCTGCGCTGCATCCGCTGCTCGGCGTGTCTCAATGTCTGCCCGGTGTACGAGCGGGCGGGCGGGCACGCGTACGGCTCGGTCTACCCGGGCCCGATCGGCGCGATCCTCAGCCCTCAACTGCGGGGCACCCAGAGCGAGATCGACGCCTCACTCCCGTACGCGTCCTCGCTGTGCGGCGCCTGCTACGACGTGTGCCCGGTGGCGATCGACATCCCGGAGGTGCTGGTGCACTTGCGGGAACGGGTCGTGCAGGGCGGCACCGTGACCCGCGAGGGCGCCAAGGTCGTGCTCAAGCCCGCGAAGGGGCATGCCGCCGAGCGTGCGGCGATGCGTGCCGCCCGGTGGGCGTTCAGTCATCCGGGCGCGCTGCGCACCGGCCAGCGGGTGGCGTCCCGCACGCGTCGCTTCCACCCGCGGACGCTGCCGGGCCCCGGCAAGGCGTGGAGCGAGACCCGGTCGCTGCCGGCGGTGCCCGCGGAGCCGTTCCGCGACTGGTGGCAGCGGACGCGGAGCGGACAGCGGCCCCAGGACGGACCGCAGGGTGGACCTCAGGGCGGACCTCCGGGCGGACTTCCGGGCGGAAAGGACACCTCGAAGTGAGTGGCAGCAGGGATCTGATCCTGGCCCGGGTACGGCGTGCGCTGGCCGATGTGCCGCCGGACGACACGCCGTACGACCAGGCCTTCGCGCGCCCGTATCTGCGCGAGCACGGTCACCGGAGTGTCGCCGGGACGGTGGATCTGCTGGCGGAGAACCTGGCGGACTACCGGGCCCTCGTGCACCGCTGCGCGGCCGGCGAACTGGCGGCGACGATCGCCCGGCTCCTCGACGAGCGGGGTTCGACGGCAGTCTCCGTACCGACGGGCCTGGACCCCGGGTGGCTCGCGGCCACCGAGGTCGCCCAGGTGCCCGACTCGGCCGCGAACACCCCGGACGAACTGGACCGCGTCGACAGTGTGGTCACGGCGTGTGCCGTCGCCATCGCCGAGACCGGCACCATCGTGCTGGACGGGAGCCCGGATCAGGGCCGCCGCCGGATCACGCTGGTCCCGGACCACCACATCTGTGTCGTCCGCGTGCCCGACCAGGTGGTGACCTCCGTGCCCCAGGGCCTGGAGCGCCTCGATCCGGCCCGCCCGCTGACCTGGATCTCGGGCCCGTCCGCCACCAGTGACATCGAACTCGACCGGGTCGAGGGGGTGCACGGTCCGCGCACCCTTGAGGTGGTGCTGGTGAGCGGAGAATGAGCGGGGAGTGACGGACGCGGTTAGCGTGAAGGCATGATCCGGTTCGAACAGGTCACCAAGCGCTATCCGGACGGTACGACCGCTGTGGACGGGCTCTCCTTCGAGGTGTCCGAGGGCGAACTCGTCACGCTCGTGGGCCCGTCCGGCTGCGGCAAGACGACGACCATGATGATGGTCAACCGTCTCATCGAGCCGACCTCGGGCCGGATCCTCGTCGACGGCGAGGACATCGCGACGGTCGACCCGGTGCTGCTGCGCCGCCGGATCGGTTACGTGATCCAGCAGGTGGGCCTGTTCCCGCACCGCACGGTCCTCGACAACACGGCGACCGTACCCACCCTCGTCGGCTGGAAGAAGACGAAGGCGCGGGCACGGGCCGCCGAACTGCTCGACCTCGTGGGGCTGGACCCGAAGACGTTCGGCCCGCGCTATCCGGACCAGCTCTCCGGCGGCCAGCGCCAGCGGGTCGGCGTGGCGCGGGCCCTGGCCGCCGACCCGCCCGTCCTGCTGATGGACGAGCCCTTCGGGGCGGTCGACCCGGTGGTGCGCGAGCAGTTGCAGGACGAGTTCCTGCGTATGCAGGCGGCCGTGCGCAAGACGGTGCTGCTGGTCACGCACGACATCGAGGAGGCCGTACGGCTCGGCGACCGCATCGCCGTGTACGGGCAGGGCCGCATCGAGCAGTACGACACGCCCGGGGCGGTACTGGGCACCCCGGCGACCCCGTACGTGGCGGAGTTCGTGGGCGCCGACCGGGGCCTGAAGCGGCTGTCGGTCACCGAGATCGAGCCCGACGACCTGGAGCAGCCGCCGGTCGTCCGCCTCGACGAGCCCGCCGACCGGGCCGCCGGCCGGCTGCGCGCGGAGGGCGCTCGCTGGGCGGTCGTCCTGGACGCGGAGGACGATCTGCACGGCTGGGTGGGTGTCGAGGAACTGGCCGGGGGCGGCACGGTGGCCGCCCTCGTCCACCGGATGAAGTCCTGGGTCCCGGTGGGCGCCCCGCTCAAGCAGGCCTTCGGCGTGATGCTCCAGCACGACGCCGGCTGGGTGGCCGTGCTCGACGGGGCGCGCTTCCTCGGCGTACTGACCCCGGCGAAACTGCACGAGGCGCTGCGCCGCTCGGTGGACGCGGACGCGCTCGGTGTGCCGCGGGGTCAGGTGGACTTCGACTCGGTGGCGGACGCCTGAGCCCTCGTCCTCCTGCCCCTGCCCGTGCTGTCCTCGTCGTCCCTGCCGTCCCGGCTGTCCCTGTCGTCCCTGCTGTCCCGGTCGTCGCGGCCGTCCGCGCCGTAGGAACGGGACGAGCGGTTCAGCAGGCCGAACGTCCATCGTTCGTTGAAGCCCGACAGGAAGCCGATGGCGCACCAGAAGACCCAGAACGAGGTGCTTGCCTCCTCGCGCCCCCCGCAGATGTCGTCCGTCGCGGCCGGGATCTCGATCACCTGGGCGAACTCGGCGCTCAGCAACAGGAACACGGCGATGCCGAGGACCCATCCGATGACCACCCGGTAGACGCCCTCGTGCCGCATGCTCCGTGCCATCTGACCCGGCACGACCGCCGCGCTGTGGCCGTTGGTCTTGCGGCGGGTCAGTTCGTCCCCGCTGTTGCGCAGCCGCGCCAGCACGCTGAACACCGCGCCGAACGCCCCGGCGCCGCCGCTGAGGAAGACACCCATGAGCGTCCAGCGGTCGCTGCAGTTCAAGGTGATGCCCAGGTGCCCGAGCCACCCCCACGCGCCCGCCATCAGCGGGAGGCTGAGCAGCACGAGACTGAGCAGCAGTCCGCTGGAGAGCCCGACGTTGAGCCCGCGGCTGACGGCGACCGCTCTGTCCTGGCGGACCCTGGCCCGGATGCCGGCGATCTCCTTGTCGAGGTAGTCCTCCAGGCCGGCGCTGTACTGCTTCTCGTCGAGTTGCGGAGAGGCGAGCGCACTGCGGAGCGCGTACTCCACGGTGGCCATCAGCGAGACCCTGGTCTCCCTCTCGAAGGCCCGCTGGGAGACCCCGTACAGCCGCTGCAGTTCCAGGTGCTGCTTCGGGAACGTCCTGCACAGCTTCTGGTAGCCGTCGCAGGGCAGGGAATCCAGTTCGCTCAGCAGCCTGGGCTTTTCGAGCGTGGCCGCTCCCACCATCATTTCGGATAATCTCTCCCGCCTCGTCGGGCGGTATCCCCCGTTTTCCATGTAAGACGTGTACCGACGCGGAGGTCGTGCGGGAAGGCGTTGTGTCGCACCAGTACGGCCACAGTCGTCACGGCCTTGCTACGGGAGCAATCCGTTCTCCCGCAGATACGTCCGGGCCACGTCCTCGGGCAGTCGGCGCCAGCTGTCCACCTGTTGGTTCATGGACGCCAAGTCCCGTGTCGTCAGCACCCCGTTGAGCTTGCCGAGAGCCGTCGCCACCCCCTTGCCGCCCGCCCGCGAGCGATTGACCACCGGCACGATGTAGTCGGCGTTCTGGAGGTGTCTGTCGTCCGTGAGCAGGACCAGGCCGAAGTCGTCGAGGGTCGCGTCCGTCGTGGTGGTCAGCACCATCTGGTCCTGGCCGTTCTGCACGGCCCGTTTCGCCTGCGTAGTGCCGACGCCCTTGGGGTCCACACCGGTGATGTCGATGCCGTACGTCTTCTTCAATCCCGGTTCGCAGTAGGGCCGTTGCACGCACTCGTCACCCGCCGCGAGTCGCACGCGCACCCCGGACGCCCCCAGGTCGCTGAGTGTCTTCAGGTCGTGCTCGCGGGCGAAGTCCCGGGTCACGGCGAAGGCGTTCTGGTCGACGGCCTCGCCGGGGTCGAGGACGGTGAGTCCGCGGGGCGTGGCCAGCTTCCGCAGCGCGGCCATCGTGGCGGCCAGGTCGGGTGAGCCGACGGCGGGGGCGTCCGCCCCGTTGGTCTTGGCGTTCAGCCAGTCCGCGAAGGTCGCCGCGTACTCGGCGACGACGTCGATCTGCCCCGACTCCAGGGCGGGTTCGTACAGTTCGCGGTTGGCGACGGTGATCGTCGACGTCTTGTACCCGGCCTGCTCCAGCAGCAGTCCGTACAGGGTGGCCAGCAGGTCGCTCTCGGTGAAGCCGGCCGAGCCGATGATCAGGCTCTTGCTGTCGCCGGGCGGTGCGGTGACCTGGTCCTGGTTCTCCAGGGAGGGGCCGGAGGCGCAGCCCGTCGGCAGGAGCAGCAGGAGAAGGAGGAACAGGTGGGCGAGCGGCCCGCGCCGGCTCACCGCGTACGCCGCCCCTCTCCCGCACCCGGTCCTCGTCGCGCACCCGGTCCCCGTCGCGCACCCCGCCCTCATCGTGTGCCCCGCCGGGGCAGCAGCCGCTCGGCCGCCTCGAAGACCGCTTCGACGAGCAGGGCGAAGACGGCCACGAGAACGGCCCCCGCGACGACCTGCGGCGTACTCGCCAGGTTGAACCCGGCGGTGATGATCCGTCCGAGTCCGCCGCCACCCGCCAGCGCGGCGATCGTGGCGGTGGCCACGAGCTGGACGGCCGCGAGCCGCACCCCGCCCAGGATCATCGGCATCGCGAGCGGCGCCTCGACCCGCCACAGCAGCTGCCGGCCCGTCATTCCCATGCCGCGGGCCGCCCGTACGACGTCACGGTCGACCTCGCGCATCCCGACGTACGCGTTGGTGAGCAGCGGCGGTACGGCGAACAGGACGAGCGCGACGACGGTGGGACCCTCGCCCCAGTCGCCGATCGGGGTGAGCAGCAGCAGGACCAGCACCGCGAAGGTGGGGACGGCCCGGCCGACGTTCGAGATGTTGACGGCGAGCGCGCCGCCCCTGCCGAGGTGGCCGAGGACGAGGGCGACCGGCAGCGCGATCAGGCAGCTGATCACCAGGCAGACGACGGTCAGGACGAGATGCTGGCCGAGCCGGTGCCAGACGCCGTCGTCGCCGGCCCAGTGCGCGGAGTCGGTGAGCCAGTTCCAGGCGTCGGTGAGGGTGTTCATCCGCGCCTCGCTCTCGTCCACGGGGTGATCAGCCACTGGATCCCGAGCAGCAGCAGATCGGCGGCGACCGCGATGACCACGCACAGCACGGACGCGGTGAGGACCTGGGCCTTGAAGTAGGTGTTCATCCCCGCGTAGATGAGGTTGCCGAGCCCGCCGAAGCCGACGATCGCGCCGACCGTGGCGAGCGAGACCGCCGAGACGGTCGCGATCCTGAGTCCCGCCATGGCGGCGGGCAGGGCCAGCGGCAGCTCGACGGTGAGCAGCAGCCGGACGGGCCCGTATCCCATGCCGCGGGCCGCCTGCCGGGTGTCCTCGGGGACGGCCCGGAGCCCGGCCAGGATGTTCCGTACGAGCAGGGTCAGTGAGTAGAGGACGAGGCCGGCGACGACCAGGGCCGCCGACAGCCCGTACACCGGCAGGAGCAGGGAGAACATCGCCAGCGACGGGATCGTGTAGAGGACGGTCGTGACGGCGAGCACCGGGCCCGCGGCCCAGCCCCAGCGGCGGGCCACCACGGCCAGGGGCAGCGCGATCGCCAGGCCGATGAGGACGGAGAGCACCGTCAGCTGGAGGTGCTGGCCGACGGCGTCGAGGAGGATGTCGCGGCGGGTGCTCAGATACTCACCGCAGATCCACTCGTTGCGTGCGAGGCAGTCGTCCGGGGGCGCGGTCACGGGTCCCTTCCGGTCACGGGGTCCAGTCCGGTCACGCTCCCATTCCAGCGGGGCGGGCGGCGGAGGGCGCGTCTTGATGGCCCGTACGGGGAGTCACCCGTAGCGGGAGACACCCGTGGAGGAAATTGCGCGCAGGGCGCAGGGGAGGTGAACGCAGGGGGAGTTGAACGTCCCTTGCGCCTCTCCCGTACTTCAGGGACAGCGGGCTGCCCCTGCCCGCCGTCCCAGGAGGAATCCCGCCCATGACGACCGCACCCCGCACCGCCGCCCTCGTCGTCCTCACCGGGACGGCCACGCTCCTGCTCGCGGTGGGGGCCGCCGGGCCCGCCGCCGCGCACGGAGCGCCGACGGATCCGGTCAGCCGGGTGGTGGCCTGCTCCCCCGAGGGCGGGCAGCAGGCCCGGTCGGCGGCCTGCCGGGCCGCCACCGCCTCCGGTGTCGCCGTCTTCGACAACCTGCGGCTGGCGGGCGTCGGCGGCCGGGACCGGCAGGTCGTCCCCGACGGCAAGCTGTGCAGCGGGGGCCTCCCCGCCTACCGGGGCCTGGACCTGGCCCGCGCCGACTGGCCCTCGACCCGGCTCACCGCCGGGGCGAGCATGACGCTCACCTACAAGTCGACGATCCCGCACACGGGAACGTTCAAGCTGTTCCTGACGAAGGACGGCTACGACCCGACGAAGCCGCTCACGTGGTCCGACCTGCCGACCCGGCCCTTCGCGACGGCCACCGACCCGGAGCTGGTGAACGGCGCCTACCGGATCAAGGCCGAGCTGCCGGCCGACCGCACCGGACGCCATCTGCTGTACACGATCTGGCAGAACACGAGCACGCCGGACACGTACTACTCGTGCTCGGACGTGGTCTTCCCCGGTGCGAAGGACACGGCCGGGTCCGCGGGATCCGCCGGTTCAGCCGGTTCGACGGGTTCGGCCGGTTCAGGCGGTTCCGGTACGCGCGAGCCCGCCGCGTCGCCGACGAAGTCCGCGGCCGGGAGCGGCGGGACCCCCTCCCCGTCGAAGTCCGCGGCCGACGTGAGCAGCGCACCCCCGCAGCCGTCGGAGACCGTGACCAGCGATTCCGGCGAGGCGGTCTCCTCCGCCACCTCCGGCAAGGACGACCGGGCCCCCGCCCTGCCCCTCGTCGCGGGCGGCGCGGCGGGGCTCCTGATCACGGCGGGCGCCGCGTACACCCTGCGCAGGCGCCGCTGACCGCACGGACCTGCCACCCGGAGCCGGCACCCGGGCCCACCGCCCGGAACCCAGGCCCCGGCCTGCCGCCCGGACCTGCCGTGCGGACCTGCCGTCTGTCGAAGATCACGTGGCTGATAGCGTGCGTCGCTTCGGCGGTTGACGACTGGCAGCTTCAGGAGAGCGGAACGTGCGGACCTGGCGGAGGAGTCTGGAAGCGGCCGAGGTGAGCCAGGGCGTGCTGCGTGACGACTACACGAAGGTCGCGCGGTTCATGCGCAGGCGGGAGCCGGCCGGCTATCTGGCGGTGCGCCTGATGGTGCCCGCCGACCATCAGCCCCATGTCCTCGCCGGTTACGCGTTCGCCTCCTACACCGACGACGTCTGCGACCGGGGCACGGTCGAGGAACGCACCCGGCGTTACGACGCGTGGGCGCAGCGGGTGCGGACGGCGCTGGACTCGGGAAGCGCCGAACACCCGCTGCTGCGCGCGTTCCTGCACACCGCGGCCACCCGCGAGCTGCCGCGCCGGTGGGTGGACTCGTACCTGGACGGCGCGCGGATCGACCTCGACTTCCCCGGCTTCGCCACCGAGGCCGACTACCAGCGGTACGTGGAGCGGCTCACCTGGCCGTTCCTGATGATCACCTCGGGGCTGGCCCATCAGGGCGGCGGCAGCGCCGAGTTCGCCGCCGCCTGCCGGCTGTTCGCCGACGCGGCCCAGCGGACGGACATCCTGACCGACCTGCACGAGGACCTGCGCGCCGGGCGCCTGTACCTGCCCGTCAGCGATCTCGACCGGTACGACATCACGCGCGAGGACCTGGAGCGGGGCCGCGACCTGCCCGGAGTACGCGCGCTGGTCGCGGCCACCGCCCGCACCGCGCGCGCCACGCTCCGGGAGGCCGGGGTGCTGCTTGACCACTGCTCGGAGGAACACCGGCGGCTGATGCGCTTCGTCCTGGACCTGCACCATCAGCGGCTGGAATCGGTGACGGACCGGGGCGCCACGGTCACCCGCCGCCCCGTACGCGACCGTCCGGTGGCGTGCCTGCGCCTGCTGACCCGCCGTACGGAACCCGTCGGCGCCTTCTAGCGGCCCGACCGCCCACGGCGGCCCCGCGGGCTCACTTCAGGTGGCGGTCGAAGAACCGGACGCCGTCGTCCGTCTCGAACCACGGGGTCCCGGTGTGCCCTCCCATGTTGGCGTGCAGCGTCTTCTCCTTGCCGCCGAAGGCGTCGAACAGGTCCAGGGCCCGCTGCCGGGGGTTCCCCTCGTCGTCCCACTGCAGCAGGAGCAGCAGCGGGACGGTGACCTGCCGGGCCTCCGCGCGCTGGGCACGGGGCACGTATCCCCCGGCGAAGAACCCGGCGGCGGTGATGCGCGGCTCGGTCACCGCCAGCCGGATGCCGAGGGCGGTCCACCCCGAGTAGCCGACCGGGCCGTCGATCCCGGGGAGCGCAAGGAGGGCGTCCAGGGTGGTCCGCCAGTCCGGGGCCGCCTTCTCGACCATCGGGCCGACGAGGGACTCGAAGATCTCGTCGGCCGGCTCGCCGGCCCGCAGCGTCCGGCGGAGTTCGGCGCGGGCCTCTTCGTCGGCGGCGGAACGGGGCCGGTCACCGCACCCGGCGGCGTCGATGGAGGCCACCGCGTAGCCGCGTGCCGCGGAGTACCGGGCCCGGGCCCCCAGCCGGGGTTCCCGCTGGGGCAGGCCGTTGTTGTGGGCCATCAGGATCAGCGGGGCGGGTGCGGCTGATGCGGCGGATCCGGGCGTCCACAGGGTGCCGGGGATCTCGCCGAGGGTGAATTCGCGTTCGAGGACGCCGTCGTCGTGGCGCTGCTCGGAAGTGAAGCGCAGGGGCGTGTCGTGCATGCTCGTGTCGCGCCTGGTCGTGTCTCGCATGGTCGGGCCTTTCGGGAGTGCTGCTGAACGGCGCTCCCGGACGATCTATCGCCCGACCGTGACCCCGGAGGGGAGCACCCATGTCGATACTGCGTTCACGGGTACCACCTCCTCGTTCTGTCGCACGGCCTCCGGAAAAGTAGCAGTGGCCGCCGTGGCCCGCCAACGGTTTTTCGCGGCGCCCGGGGCACGGTGTCCCCGGCGTTCCCCGCCGGGGCTCGCACACCCTGGTCAGGGCGTAGGGCTCCCCCGGTCCGGGGGCGCGGCGGCGGTGTCGATGATGGCGTCCAGCAGGGAGCGGGAGCGCCGCAGGTCCTCGATCATGCGGTCGATGCGGGCCCGCTCCACCGTCAGCTCGCTCACCAGGAACGCGTCGGCCGTCTCCGCGGGTCCGCCGTCGCTGTCGCGCATACAGGGGAGCAGTCGCACGATCTTCGAGCTGCACAGGCCGGCCGCGTAGAGCTCCTGGATCCGCCGCACCCGGGCCACCGCGGGCTCCGTGTAGTCCCGGTGCCCGCCCGGCGTCCGCTCCGCGGT
Source organism: Streptomyces tauricus (assembly GCF_014650955.1). Lineage (GTDB taxonomy): Bacteria > Actinomycetota > Actinomycetes > Streptomycetales > Streptomycetaceae > Streptomyces > Streptomyces tauricus. The sequence goes on along the minus strand of NZ_BMVY01000037.1, from coordinate 9,287 downwards.
CAGCAGGCCCTCCTGCTCGTAATACCGCAGCGACCGTTCACTGACGCCCGTGCGCCGGGCCAGCTCACCGATTCGCATGACGCAGATCACATCATTTCCGCTTGATTCTCACATTGACGTCAAGTTCTACGGTACCCACATGACGTACGAATCGACGACCTCCCCTCTCCTGACGACGGCCTCCCCCCTCCTGGCCCCGGCCCGCCTCGGTACCCACGAGGTGGCGAACCGCTTGGTCATCGCCCCCATGACCCGCAACCGTGCGGAGAGCGACGGCACCCCCACCCCGCTGATGGCCGAGTACTACGCCCAGCGCGCCACGGCCGGAGCGATCATCGCCGAGGCGTCCACCCCGAACGCGGTCGGCCAGACCTATCCGAACATCACCGCCCTGCACACCGACGCCCACACCGCGGGCTGGCGCCAGGTCACCAAGGCCGTACAGGCCGCCGGGGGCGGTCCGATGTTCCTCCAACTCCAGCACGGCGGCCGCGTCGGCCACCCCGACAACAGCGGCCTCACTCCCCTGGCCCCCTCGCCGATCCCGCTCCCCGAGACCATCCACACCCCCACCGGGCGCCAGGAAGCGGTCGTTCCGCGCGAGATGACCGCCGACGACATCCGCCGGACCGTCCGCGACTTCGCCGACGCCGCCCGCCGAGCCGTCGACGCGGGTTTCGCCGGAGTCGAGGTGCACAGCGCCAACGGCTATCTGCTCCACCAGTTCCTCGCCCCCAACACCAACCACCGCACCGACGCGTACGGCGGCGGCGTCGGCCACCGCATCCGGTTCACCACCGAGGTCGTCGACGCCGTCGCCGACGCCATCGGTGCCGAGCGCACCGGTCTGCGCGTCTCACCCGGCAACACCGTCAACGGCATCACCGACACCGACGCGGACGACCTGTACCCGGCCCTGCTCACGGCCAACGCGGACAAGGGCCTGGCCTATCTGCACATCGCGTTCGCCGACCCCGGCCGGCCGCTCTTCGCCCGGCTGCGCGAGATCTGGACCGGCACCCTCATCGCCAACCCCGTCCTGCCACCGGACCGGATCCCCGCCGACGGCGGCCGCCGCGCCGCCGAACGCCTCCTGGCCGCCGGCGCCGACCTCATCGCCCTGGGCCGTCCCTTCCTCGCCAACCCCGACCTGGTCGAGCGGATCCGTACGGGTGCCCCCGTCAACCCCGTACGTGCCGAGTACGCGATGTACACCGGCGGAGCCACCGGCTACACCGACTACCCGACCCTTCCCGCCCCCAACTGACCGGCGCAGGGCGCTCCTCGGGAGCCCTGCGCTCCCCCGGCGGTGCCGCTCCCGGACCTCAAGGCCGTTCGGGGACCGCCGGATCGGCGATGTCGAGCGTCACCTTCGAGAGGGGACAACCGACGCAGGTCAGCACGTAGCCCTCGGCCCTCTGTCCGGGCGTGAGGCAGGTGTGCTCGGGTTGCGTGACCTCCCCGCCGCGGATCCGTGCCATGCACTCACCGCAGTTGCCGACCGTGCAGGAGTACGGCATGGGCAGTCCCGCGGCGAGAGCGGCGTCGAGCAACGTCTGGCCTGGCTCGACCACGGTGGCTCCGACGAGGCTCCCGTCCCTCTCGACTGTCAGCTCCTGGGGTGCCACGGCGGCGGGGGCGGCCACACCACCGGTGAAGCGTTCCTGGTGCGTGCGTTCGTCCGGCACGCCGAGCTGCCGCAGGACGTCCTGGACGGTGTCCATCAGCGCGTCGGGGCCGCAGACGTAGTGATGTGCGCCGTCGGACCCGTCGGACAGGGACAGGCCCGTCACCCAGCCGCGGACGCGCTCGGCGTCGAGCCGGCCGTCACGGGAGGTGAGGACGTGAGTGACGGCCAGCAGGTCCGGACGGTCCTTCTCCATACGGGTCAACTCGTCGCCGAAGATGATGTCCTCGGGGCTCCGGCTGCTGTAGAGCAGATGGATCCTGCCCGCCGCCGCGGGGTCGGACAGGCGGGTTCGGATCATGCTCATCATGGGGGTGATGCCGCTGCCCGCCGCGATGAGCACCAGATCGTCGGGCGCCCGCGCCGGGGCGTGGAAGGTGCCGGAGGGGCCGCGTACCGCGAGCCGGTCTCCTGGACGCAGCCCGTGGTGGGCGTGCGTGGAGAAGCGTCCGCCCTCCACGTGCTTGACGGTGAGTTCCAGTCGGGTCGCACCGGGGACCGAGGAGGCCGAGTAGGCACGCCGCAGCGGCTGGCCCTCCAAGTCCGTTACCAGGGTGAAGAATTGGCCGGGGTGGAAGTCGAACCGCTCCGCCCCACCGGCCGCGTCCTCCAGGACGAGGGTCCGCGCGGTGGGTGTCTCCTGGCGTATCTCGCGGACACGCACGGACCGCAGCGGGCTCTCCACCGCCTCTGCTCGGGGGGTGTCGCCGCGGTGCGTGGCGGCGGGGGCCCGAACGTCGTCGTACCCCTCCTTGCGCAGGCCGGAGACGTAGGCGCGGTCGGCGGCCTTCCGCAGGAGGCGGCTCACCCCGGGGAGGGAGGTGACGAGTTTGATCAGCCATGCCGATCTGCCCCCGGACTCGGCTGAGTTGGCGGCCAGGTGGGCGCCGCCCAGGGCCATCATGTCGGGTGCCCGGCCGTCACCTGTCCGTCCGTCACCTGTCCGTCCGTCGGGCGTCCACAGCCGCGCGCCGGACACCGCGTCGTTGCCGCTCACCTCGGCGTACTCCACATCGATGACGAGCGCGAGATGCGGTGGCGCCCCGCGCAGGGCCATCGTCTCCAGCAGCGCGGTGTCGTCGGTGATCGCGCCCCGCCCATGGACATGCAGGACGCCGCTGCGGCCGGGGACGAGCGCGGCCAGTGAGAGCCGGTCGTCCCGCAGCAGGTTGTGCAGACTGTCCGCGCGCTTGTTCCCCCTGCGGTCGGCGAGGACCAGGGTGCGGCCGTCCAGGACGCGGGCGACCGTCTGCCGGTCCCCGCGCGGGCTGGTGTCGCTGCCGTTGTCCGTGTCCCAGGTGGAGAGGGCCAGAAACGGTGAGGCGGCCAGGAAGTCGCTCACGCCGGGGCCGGTCAACGGGCCCTCGCCCTGCACCGGTTCGGCCGCCCGGGACAGGGCGGGCGGTTCCCACAGGCCGGAACGGATCACGGCCTGCGCGCAGTGCACGTACGCCTCGGTGATGTCCACGGCCGTCTCCCCGCCCCTGAGGGCGGACCCGATGCCGTTGACGCGCAGCACCTCGCCCACACCGGGCAGCAGGAAGAACAGCGAGACGGGACCGTGCGCGACGGCCGGGCCGGGAGCGCGGAAGGAGAACCGCTTCGGGGAGTGGACGCGCGCGAACCCGGGCGCCCCGCCGACGAAGGTGGTCCGGGGGGTGCCGTCGGCGTCCCGGTGGCCGAAGGCCGCGACCGGGCTGTGGGCCAGGACGTCACGGCAGCCCGCGTCGAGGACGCTGATCTGTTTGCGCATGACGATCGCGGCGGGGCGGCCGACGACGGCCTCGACCTCGGCCGCGGAGGAGAGCCGGTGCAAGGCGTCCGGCCGGAAGGTGTGCTGCTGCATGGGAGTCCTTTTCAGCCGGGGGTGGACCGGCCCAGTCGCCAGTAGCCGTGGAACGAGATGTCCCGCCTGGGTACGCCGCGGTCATCGACCAGATGCCGCCGGACGCCGGTGGCCAGCCGGGACTCGCCGGCCACCCACGCGTGGAGGGGGCCGTCGGGCAGTTCGGCGTCGCGGATCGCCTCCAGTACGCGGACGCCGGGCCGCAGGCGTTCGTCGTCGCGGCTGAGCCAGTGGACGCGCACCCCGGCCGGCACGGGCACGGGCCGGACGTCGGCCGCGGTCGCCACTTCCACGAACACCTCGGTGGGTACCGGGTCCGGGTCGCCCTCCAGGATCGACAGGATGGCCGGCAGCGCGGTCTCGTCACCCGCCAGGAGCCGCCCCCGGGCCTGTGCGGGCGGCCGGTACCTGGTCCCCAGGTCGAAGATCCCGGCCGCATCGCCCGGCCGGACGCGGCGCACCCACGCACTCATGGGCGAGTCGCCGTGCAGGGCGAACTCGATGTCGATCTCCTGCTCCGCGGGGCGCAGCCGCCGTACGGTCAGGTTGCGCACCCAGGGGCGGACCGCCTTGGGCATGACCATCACCTGGACCATCCACGCCGCCTCGTTCGAGGCGCTCGACATCCTCAGTCCGCTCTGCCCCTCCCTCGGGAAGAAGAGACGGACAGCCCTGTCGCCGCCTCCCGGGACGAGGTCCAGCACGCCGGGGCCGCCGAGGGTGACGCGGGCGAAGCCGGGGGTGAGCAGCTCGCGCCGCCGCACTTCCAAGGTGATCGTCCTGCGCTCCCGGGGAACGCTCGGCTGGGGGATCACGGACGCGCTCCGCTTGCTTGACTTAGCTTGTTTGCGCAGGTCATGGCACTATTCTGAGTAAAAGCTCAGCTCTTGGCTACTCGCTTTTCGCCGCCCGGAAGGATCGACGGATGCCCTCCGACGAACGCCGTCTCACCCCACGTCGTACGCCTCGGCAGGTGCGCGCCGAACTCACCCGTGAGCGCATCCTCAGCGCCGCTGCTCACGTTTTCGCCGAGTACGGCTACGCCGCCGGCACCACCAACCGCATCGCCGAACACGCCCGCGTGTCCATCGGCTCGCTGTACCAGTACTTCCCGAACAAGGACGCCATCCTCGCCAAACTGCTGGTCCGTCACATCGACCGCGGGGGCTGGACGGGGGCCGAGGGGCTGGACCTGACCCCCGGCAGCCTGAAGGAGACGGTGCTGGCCCTGGTCCGCGACGCGATCGACCACCATCGCGACGACCCGCAACTGCTGCGGATGATGATCGAGGAGGCGCCGGTGTCCGGCGAACTGATCGAAGCGATGGACCGGCACGGCAAGGCACGGGTGCAGCAGATACGCGATGTGCTCGCCCGGCATCCGGACGTCCGGGTGGAGGATCTCGACATGGCCGCGGAACTCGTCGTCGGGACGGTGGAGATGAACACCCACAAGCTCATGGCGAGCCCGCACCCCATCCAGGTCGAGCGGCTGGAGAGGGAGCTGGCGGCCATGATCACTCGGTATCTGGGCGGGGACGGGTAACCGCCCGTGCGGGGCCTGGTACGACGACCGGGGAGTCGACCCCCTTCAGCGCCCCGCTCCCCGGGGCAGCCGCTGGACCGCCGTGGTGACGCCCGCGGTCCTGTGCCCGCGCGTTCCGCTTCCAGGTGCGGGTGCGGAGGCAGGGGATCCGGGCTCCAGGGCGTCGCGGACGGCGGTCAGGATGTCCTCGGTGTCCGCGCCGATCGCTCGGGCGGCGGAGGTGAAGTCCCGCGCCAACGTGGTGAGTTGACCGGAGTCGTGCGCGGGTGTGTCCGGCGGGAGCGGGGCGACCCTGGTGCCCGCGCCACGGCGGGTGCGGATCAGCTCGACGGCCTCCAGTTCGCGGTAGGAGCGGGCCACCGTGCCCGGCGCCAGCCCGAGGTCGGTGGCGAGTTGGCGCACGGTCGGCAGCCGCTCCCCCTCGGCCAGCCGGCCGGTGCGGATCAGTGCGGCCAGCTGGGCGCGGATCTGCTCGTACGGCGGCACCTGGCTGGTGGTGTCGACGCGGATGACGGGGTCACTCATCGCCGGAAGTCCCCTCGTGGGCTGCCTCGTCGTCGACCGCCCTGGGTGCCACCACGGTGGCCAGGGACCATCCGAAGCAGAACATGCCCAGCAGGCCCAGGGGGCAGATCGCCACGATGGTGGCAGCGCCCAGCGGGCCGGCGCAGGCCTTGTCCGTGAGCGCGACGAACAGCATCAGCACGACGAGCAGCACCTGACTGGACACCAGCAGCCCCCAGGCTCCGGTGATGGCCCACGCGCGGTCGCGGCGCTGCTGTTCGTCGCCTGTGCCGTCGGCGATGCGGCGCAGGGCCCAGACGCAGACCGGGGTCGCCACCGCGAGCGCGGCGAACATCGGGCCGCTGTAGTACAGGCCGGGCCAGGGGCCGAGGGATGTGCGCATCCCTTCGCAGGTGACGTTGACGACGCTCCCCGCCCTGTCGGGCCGGTCGACGACTGAGGAGGCCGTGACCGCGCCGACCACCAACAGGCCCACCAGGAACATGGCCTGCACGAGAAGCAGGGGCGCCATACGCGGCGGCACCTGGTCCCGGATCAGACGCGGGGCGAGGCTCGCGGTGCGCACCGCCTCCTGAGGAGGCAGGGTGAGGGCGTCGCCGAGCAGCACACCGCCCACCGCGCACAGCCCGAAGGCGGTGATGGCGAACACCAGGGGCAGCGCGATGTCACCGCTGGCCATCGTGACCAGATGCCGCGCGACCACGATCCCGATGGCCAGACCGGACCAACGGGCGTAGTGGTCGGCGTGATCGAGGATCCGGGACTGCAGTGGGACGGTGTCGAGCATCTGGAGATCCCCCGAGCGAGCTTGTACCAATCGATGCGTACAAGATGGCCCCAGCCGGAGTGTTGTGTCAAACAGTCGATACAAGAGGGGTGCGCGAGGGAGAACCCTTGGACGGGTAGCACCGGCCGACGGCGGAGGCCGCACGACGTCGGGGGAACCGGGCCCGAGGCCGCTACCCGTGCCGCCGGCATCGACCGAGCCCGACACCGTCCGAGCGCGAGAAACGCAGAGGTTCCGGCCTGTCCGGAGCGACGCAGGTCAGTGGCGGGGCAGCACACCCAGGAGCGTGGCGTTCAGGGACAGCTTCAGGGAGTCCTTCAACTCCAGGTGGAAGCGGGCCAGTTCGGGCTCGGCCTCGTAGGCCGCCCGCAGGCTGGGCGGAGGCGTGCTGTACGCCGACAGCGCGCCGGCCAGGACCATGGTCTGCAGGCTGAACAGCGTCGCACTCTCGCCCAGCTCCGGCAGGTACTTCCGGATCAGGTCGGTCATGGTCGTCAGGCGGTCCAGGGAGGCGCGCTTGTAGCGTGCGACGACCTCGACCGAGACGTTGTGTTCCAGGACGCTGCCCTGTGCGCCGAAGAGGTCGCACAGCACCGCTCGGCCGGAGAGTGAGCGGCTGAGGATCTCGGCCACCGCCGTCGCCCGCTCGGCCATGGGCAGATCCTCGTCGACACCGGCCGCCAACTCGCCCGCCAGTTCCGCCAGCCACTCCCGCAGGAAGTGGTCCAGCACTTCCAGCAGCACCGCCTCGCGGGACTCGAAGTAGCGCAGCACGTTCGGCTTCGCCAGGCCCACCCGGCGGCTCAGCTCGTTCAACGTGACCGCGGCCACCGGCATCTCGTCGAGCATCGCCGACGCCATGTCGAGGATCGCCCGTCGGCGGATCTCCCGCTGCTCTTCGGTTCGCGCCCGCTGGAACGTCACGATCACCAGCCTAGCTTAGGTACCAGCGGTACGTTGACAACGTACCTGGGGTACTTTAATGTCTGGAGCGCAAGATACCTCCGGTACTTAACAAGGCAGGGGCCTGACATGAGCGACAAGTGGACGACGGCGGACATCTCGGACCAGCGCGGGCGGGTGGCCGTGGTGACCGGCGCCAACACCGGACTGGGGTACGAGACCGCCAAGGCGCTCGCCGAGCGCGGGGCGTCCGTGGTGCTCGCCGTGCGCAACGTCGAGAAGGGCGAGCAGGCCGCGGCCCGCATCACCGGCGACGTGAGGGTGCAGGCGCTGGACCTGACCTCGCTCGACTCCGTCCGGACCGCGGCGGCGGCGCTGCGGTCCCGGTTCGACCGGATCGACCTGCTGATCAACAACGCCGGCGTGATGTACACCCCGAAGCAGACCACCCGGGACGGCTTCGAGATGCAGTTCGGCACCAACCACCTCGGGCACTTCGCGCTCACCGGGCTGCTGCTGGACCTGATGCTGCCGGTCCCCGGCTCGCGCGTGGTGACGGTCAGCAGCACCGGCCACCGCATCCGGGCCGCGATCCACTTCGACGACCTCCAGTGGGAGCGGTCGTACAGCCGGGTCGGCGCCTACGGCCAGTCCAAGCTGGCCAACCTGATGTTCACGTACGAGCTGCAGCGCCGGCTCGCCGCGCACGGCACCACTGTGGCGGTGGCCGCGCACCCCGGCCTGTCCGGCACCGAGCTCGCCCGCAACACCCCCGCGGCCCTCCGGCTTCCCCTCACCTGGCTCTCGCCGCTGATCACCCAGACCCCGGCGATGGGCGCGCTGCCGACCCTGCGCGCCGCCACCGACCCGGCCGTGCTCGGCGGCCAGTACTACGGTCCCGGTGGACGCTACGAGGTCATGGGCCACCCCCGGCTGGTCACCTCCAGCCCGGAGTCGTACGAGGCAGCCGTCCAGCAACGGCTGTGGTCCGTCTCCGAAGACCTCACCGGGGTGCAGTTCCCCGTCGTCCGGCCCCAGCGGAACTCGATTCCCTCCGGATCGGCCATCACGATGTAGCCCGCGCCGACGGGGGGGAGCCGGTTCGGCGCGGCGCACGCGGGTGGCACCGCGACCGACGGGCCGCTCACACCGCGTCGGTCAGCGCACCCGTCCCCGCGCCTTCAGCGGGCCCGGCGGGAGGGCAGGGGCCGCGCCGCGACCGGGCTCAGGCCGAGCAGGCCGGACCGCTCCTGGTCGACCGCGACTTCTGCCTAGCTGCCCGCTCCCACGTCTGGAGGCTGCAAGCGGACCAGAATGAGCGTCACGCCCGCACCTGGGCCCTGAAGCTCCTCGACGACTGCTCCGCCTACGCACTGCGAGCCCTCGCGGCCCCGGTCCCGTCCTACCTGGCGCACCACAATCCCGCACGCCCCGTGCCCGACCCACAGCTGCCCCGCAAGATCACCGCGCGGCTCAACGAACTCGCCGAGCCGGACACCTCACGCCGCACCCTGCGCCACCAACTGACGTCACACAACATGACCTGCGCCGACCTGGCCGACGCAGCCATCCTGCCCGAGACACTGATCACCGCATGGCTCGACGGCACGAGCGCCATCTCACCGACCCAGCTCGTCCGCTGCGCCCCGGCGCTGCAGATGCCCGAAGACGTCCTTCTCGCATGCCTCGGCGGCGGCCGTGACCGCTCCTACTGGCCACTGCCCCAGCCCGCCCCGGACCAGATCACAACCAGCACCTGAAGCAGAAACGCGTGCGGTGCTGCACTGCAACCATCAACGCGCAGGGCGCACGCATTCGCGATCGCCGGATAGGGATCGGCACCCACGCTGGTGCAGCTAGCCCACTCACCGACATCGCAAACTCGGTCAGAACGCGACTCCCGCACTCATCGCGAAGCGACTCCCCAACTCAGGCTCTGGTCCACTTCGTGTGGTCGCGTACGCAGTGTGACTGTCGATCTTCTCGTGAGAGT
>NZ_BMVY01000036.1 GCF_014650955.1 Streptomyces tauricus | reverse complement strand
ACGCCATCGTCAGGAATCTTTGGATCAAGGACGCCAGGAGCAGGGTCAGCAGGGGCAGGGAGAACCAGAACGTCGCCTGCAGCCACTGGAGTTGGCGGACGCTCGGACGCGTCGCCACGCGGACCACCTCGCGGGTCGTGAGCAGGACGATCAGCGCGACCGCCGCGAGCGCCCCCACCACCGACCAGGGCGTCCAGGTCACCTGCGGCCCGATCGGCCCGGGGTCGGCCTTGGCGACCTTGCCGCTCGGCTGCTGCCGCAGCGCGTACAGGGACACGTCCTCGTTCACGAAGACCTTGCGCAGCTCCTGCCGGGCGTCGAGGTTGCGGATGAGCCGGTACTCGTACGTCCTGGAGTAGCCGATGTCCAGCTGCAGGTAGGTCACCTGGCTGCGGTTGATCATGAGGTACGAGTTCGGGCCCGCGTCCTTCAGTGACTTGACCAGGCTCGACACCAGCACGGGATCGGCGGGCGCGAGCGTCGGTACGTAGGTCACCCTCTCCATGTCCCGCGCGCCCCACGGCATCGCGGGTGTCACGTTGTTGACCGTGTCGTCGCTCAGCCACAGCACCCGTGCCGTGGGCTTGTCGTGGGCGTACACGTACTCCATGGCGGCGACCTCGCCCGGCCTGATCCGCTCGAACGGCTCGTTGCCCCAGCGGGCCACCAGGAAGCCGCCCACCAGGACGAGGCCGACCAGCAGGGCGGCGAGCGGTGCGAGGCTCACCCGGTCCTGGTCCCGTTCCTTCGCGGTGACTCCGGTCCGCGGGAAGAGCGCGAGACCGGCGAGCAGGGCCGCGCCCGGCAGGGCGAACATGAAGACGCGCAGCGCCATCTCGCCGCCGTACGACTGCATGCCGAAGCCGAGGAACGGGACGAAGGTGAGGACGAGCAGCGACCGCTCCCGGTACTTGTGGTCGCGGCGGCGCCACCAGCCCCAGCAGGCCAGTGCCAGCACGCCGCCGGCCAGCGCCACCCGGGCGTAGAGGACGAGCTTGTGGGACGAACTGCCCTCGCCGATCCGGCCGGAGACCGAGGACGAGACGTTGTCGCCGACTCCGCCGACGCCGCCGAACAGTTCGCCGAAGTGACCCGACCAGTACGGCTCGGCGAGGAAGCCGATCCACACGCTGACCACGACCGCGAACAGGATCGGCAGTCCCCGCAGTTCGGAGCGGCCGACCAGGACGAGGACCGCGAGGACGCCCAGCATCACGAACGGCGTCAGCTGGTGCGCCGGCACGGTCGCCATGAACAGCCCGATCAGCACCATGAGCAGCACGGCCCGTTCGCGCCGGTCGGTCGGCTCGACCTCCAGCTCGCCGGGCCGCATCTTCGTCCACAGCACCCGTGGGGCCCGGAACCACACCAGGAGGATCGCCACGAACACGAGGTAGAGGAGGTAGGTGAAGCCCTGCGGGGAGAAGTAGTCCTGGCCCACCCAGCCGCTGAGTACGAAGATCCAGATGCCGGTCCACTGGGCCCGCCAGCTCGCCCGCATATGGCGCACGAGCAGGAACAGCGGCGCCAGGTACAGGAGTTGCATGGCCGTGGGCCACCAGCGGATGACCTCGGTGAGGTCGTCGACCCCGCAGGCCTTGGAGATGAACGCGGCCGCGGCGAAGAAGCCGGGCCAGCTCCAGCGGGCGTCCAGGTCGGGTACGGCCGAGCCGGTCCGGTCGATGTGGTCGATGAACCCCAGGTGCTGCCAGGCCGTCGCGAACCGCGGTTCGGTCTCGATCACGGCGGGCAGCGCGTGCAGCGACACCACGGTGGCCAGCAGCGTGACCATGAGCAGTGTCTTGTGTTCACGGCCGAGCCAGAGCAGCGAGGCGAACACCAGGATCAGCAGTCCGGCCCCGACCAGGGTCGGTGTCGGCAGGACGGAGACCAGGCCGAGCCCGCCCATCCGGTCGAGATCGCGCTCCCCGAGCCCGGACGCCGGCACCCAGTACAGGACGAGCGCGGCCGTCAGCAGACAGCCGAGCAGCACCCCGAGGCGGGTCGGCCGCAGCCGCTCCCACCCGGAGGCCGGTGCCTGCGACGGTCCGGGTCCGTCCGCCCGTACGGCTGCGGACGCGCCGCTCGTACCGGCCGCTGCTGTCTCGCGTACGCCCTCCGGTTCCTCGGCTTCCTCGGCGACGCCGCCGACCGGTGGGTCGAAGGGGGCGTCCACCTCGATCTCGGACGGGCTGACGGAGGTCTCCGAGCCCGGCTCCCGCTTCTCGACGGGCAGGCCCAGATCCAGCCGTGACGAGGGCAGCCGCGGGGGAGTGTGCGGAGTCCTCAGCGCCCAGGTCGGCCGGTGGTCCGGGTGGTGGTCCGGTCGGGGCCCCGAGGGGCGGCTCGGCCGGTCGACCGCGGGGATGCCGGCGGGCGGTGTCCCGGGACCGGGCCGTACGTCCGGCCGTCGCTCCAGGTGGTCGAAGTCGAGCTGGACACCGAGGGCGAGGGTGTCCGTGTCCAGGCGCTGCGCCCAGGCCGGGCCGCGCCTCTTCCTCGGCGCGTCCTTCCCAGCCCCGTCCGTCCCCGCCCCGTCGTTCGCAGCCCCGTCCCGCTTCGGTCCGTCCTGCCTCGGTCCGGGCACCTCGTGGGCGCCCAGGTCCGCCAGGTCCCCGTCCGGCGCCGTGTCCCGGGATGTGTCCTCGGACGGCGCGGTCATGACGATCCGGTACAGCCGGGGAGCGGCGAGCAGCACGATCACCGCGAGGCTGGAGATCTCCGCGACGCCCGCGCCGGTCAGCCCCATGCGGGGCAGCAGGATCACCGTGAGGCCGAGGACCAGTACGCACAACAGGCCCTGCAGCCAGGCGAGTCCGGCGGTGCGGCTCTGGGCGCGCAGCACCGCGAAGTACGTCTCCATGACGACCCGCAGCACCGCTCCGACCGCGAACCAGCGCAGCAGTGGCGTCGCCGCGTCCGCGTATCCCTGGCCGAACACGCCGAGGATCCAGGGCGCCCCGAAGAACAGTACCCCGGCCACCGGCAGCATGATGCGTGCCATCCTGCGCAGCGCCGCCCGGGTGTTCGCGGCGAGCCGTGCCGGGTCGTGCGAGCCCTCGACGGTCAGCGAGGCGCCCATGTTGATGGCGAGCAGGTTGACCGTGCCGCCGATCGTGGTGGTGATGTAGAAGTACGCGTTGTCGGCGGAGCTGACCTGCGCGGCGACGATCACCGGGACGAGGTAGACGACGGCGAGCGAGAACAGCGAACCCGTGTAGTCGCCGGCCAGGAACCGCCCGATCTCCCTCATGGAGGGCGGCTCGGCGCCCTCCGCGGTCGCCTTCACATGCCGGGGGACCAGCCGCCGGAACACCAGCCAGCCCAGCGGCAGCACGGACACCGCGATGGCCGCGACCCACGACACGAAGACACCCATGGTCGGGATGGCCGAGGCGAACGCCACGAGCAGCGCCAGCTTCACCGCCGAGAACACGGTGTTGCCGACGGGCACCCACAGCGCGCTGCGCAGCCCGGTCAGCACCCCGTCCTGGAGGGTCAGCACCGACCAGGCGACGACCGACAGGACGAAACAGAGCCCGACGAGCGGGTCGTGCAGGAAGCGGTACGAGGATCCCCAGAACCCCAGCGTGAGCAGGAAGACGCCCGCGGCCAGCGCCACGACCACCGAACTGCCCGCATAGGTACGGAAGATGAGCCGGCCGGTGCCGCGTCCGGCCACCGGGATGAACCGGGCGAGGGCACCGGTCAGCGTCACCGCGGTCAGCCCGGCGAGGAGCTTCATCGCGGCGATGGCGGCGGAGCCCTGGCCGACCGCCGACTCGGAGTAGTACCGGGCGGCGGCCAGCCAGAAGCCGAGCCCGAGGACGGCCGAGATACCGGTGTTCAGCATCAGGGCGTAGGCGTTCCGGAACAGCGGGCTGCCTCCGGACGACGGACCCAGCCGGGGCAGGCGCAGGCGCCGCCCGGACTGCTCGGGTGGATCGGGCGCGGGGGTGTCGGCCTGGGCCGTGGTCGTGTCAGACACGGGAACGGATGGCCTTCCGGCGAACCTGTCGTGCTCTGCGGACCATGGAGTACCCCTTGGTGAGGGCACGGTCCCTGGCGAAGGTGCGGGCGATCGCGCGGCCCTCGACGAGCCGCTCGAACTCCTCGATCCCGGTGCTGCGGCGCACGGTGACCCGCCGCAGCGCGTACGGTCCCTGGCGGCGGCGCGCGAGCGCGTTGCCCACGGCGAGCGACTGGGTGAAGCCCGCCTCGCGCACGGCCCGGCGCACCCGGCGGCTGGAGTAGCCGTACGGGTACGCGAACGAGGCCGGGAGCACGCCCAGTTCGGCGGCGATGATCTCCCGGCAGTGCCGCAGTTCGGAACGCAGGGCGTCGTCGGCCAGCTGGTCCAGCTGCGGATGCGTATGGCTGTGGCCGCCGATCTCGACGTCCGCGGACGCCAGTTCGCGCACCTGGTCCCAGTCGAGCATGACGTCGAGGCCGCCCCCGGTGTCGTACTCCCCGCGCAGCCAGCCGGTCGACACGAACAGCGTGGCCGCGAATCCGTGCCGGGCCAGCACGGGCAGCGCATGCCGGTGCACGCCCTCGTAGCCGTCGTCGAACGTGATCAGCACGGGGCGGCCGGGCAGGGGAGTCGCATCACGCCAACTCCGCGCCAGCGCGGCGGTGTTGACGGGCGTGAAGCCCGAGGCGCGCAACAGGGCCATCTGCTCGGCGAACGCCTCGGGTGTCACGGACAGCGTGCGGGTGGCGTCGTTCGGCACCTTCGACACCGCGTGGTACATGAGGATCGGCACGCGTGGCTCGGGTGGTCCGCTCATGGTTCGCCCCCCTCGATCCCCGCTGTCCGGTCGACCGGGGGCACCGAGAACGCGGCCCCGCTCCTGCGCGCCCGGACGCTCCCGAGTGCGTACCCGCCCGCCGCCGTCACCACTCCGGCGACGATGGCGGCGGCCCGGCCCGCGCCGCCGGGGCGGGCGAGCAGGGCGTCGCGCAGTCCGCGCGCGACCCCGGCGGGCAGGACGCGTGTGGTGTACCGGCGCTCCGACTCAAGTCCCCTGTCGGCGCCGACACTTCGGGCGACCAGGGCCTTGGACAGACCTTCGGCGTACGTGCGGGTACGGAAGTACGCGAAGTGCTCGCGGACCTCCGGCACCCGGTGGTGGATCACCGCACGGTCGTCGATCAGCAGGACGGCGTCCGGCCGGGCACGGGTGAGCCGGATGCACAGCTCCGTCTCCTCGCAGCCCAGCGGCCGCCTGTCGCCGTCGCGTCCGATACCGGTCGCGAAACCGCCCGCCGCGTCGAAGGCCGTACGGCGGAACGAGGCGTTGCCGCCGAGCACGTTGCGCACCCGGACCCGGCCGGGCGGCAGCCCCTTGTACGTGCAGCCCACCACCCAGTCGAACTCCGCGGGAAACCAGGCGGGCCGGCGGCCCGACGCCCAGATCGGCATCGTCCGGCCGCCGACCGCCATCACCCGCGGATCCTCGTACCCCTCGGCGAAGTGGCGGAGCCAGTCGCGCTCGGCGACCGCGTCGTCGTCGAGGAAGGCGATGACCTCACCGCCGGAGGCGGCGATGCCGGTGTTGCGGCCCGCGGACAGGCCGCGGGGGCCCGCGTTGGCGAGCACCCGCACCTCCTCGGTCTCCTTGTACTCCTTCGACAGCCGGTCCAGGAGCGCCTGGTTGTGGTCCACGACCAGCAGCGTCTCCCGTGCGGGCCGGGACTGCGTCCGCACCGAGGCGACCGCCGCGAGGATGTCCTCCCAGCGGTCCTCGGTGTAGACACAGATCACCACTGAGATGTCCGGAGCGTTCAAGACACCTCTCCCGGACCGGAGTTGAGCGCCACGGCGCGCGGGCGGCGGCGCAGCGACCGCCGGTTGGAGCGCTCCTTGAGGATCACCTTGAGCACCCGCAGCCCGTCGCGCACGGCCCGCAGATTACTCGCGCCGTGGATGCGCACGTACTCGTGACTCGGTATCTCCTGGACCTTCAGCCCCGCCTTGACCACCCGGATGTTCATCAGGGTCTCCACCTCGAAACCCGTGCAGTCGAGGTCGATCTTGTCCAGGCAGTGCCGCCAGAACGCGTTGTATCCATAGCAGAGATCGGTGTAGCGCGCGCCGAACTTGCGGTTGACGACCGTGCACAGCGCCCAGTTGCCGAGCTTGCGGATCGGTGTCATGTCGTCCGTGCCGCCGCCGTTGGCGAACCGCGAACCCTTCGCGAAGTCGGCCCCGGAGACCAGCGCGGAGACATAACTGACGATCTCGTGACCGTCGGCCGAGCCGTCCGCGTCGACCATCACGATGATGTCGCCGGTGCACGCCTCGAAGCCGGTGATCAGGGCGTCGCCCTTGCCCTTCCCCTGCTGCTCGACGACCTTGACGTCGGGCCACAGCTCACGGGCGACCGCCACGGTGTCGTCGGTGGAATTCCCGTCGACGAGCACCACTTCGTGAATCCACCGCGGAAGTGTCTTGAAGACGTACGGAAGATTCTCCGCCTCGTTCATGGCGGGAATGACGACGCTCACCGGAGGCGCTATGGCCAGGTGAGTTGATATGGGCCGGTACGTGCTGGCTGCGATCTTTCCTTGAACATGACCTTGAATCGGACCTTGCATATGGCCTTGAATCCGGCCCTGTGCCTGATCCTGAATCCGATCTTCGGTCCGGTCTTGTCCCGGCACCGCCGGGCGCACAAAAGAAGTCATTGAGTCGGTCCCTCTCGTCCGGTGGACCGCCCGCCCCTGGGCGGTCCGGTTCTTTGTCCGGTTCGAAAGGGGGGTTTCTCACTCACGGCATGCCGAAATAGATCTCCGTCCACGCCGGGTGAGCTGGCATAACTGGCCGACTGTCTGGGTCGGTCTCGCGGCACGGCTCGGCACCCTTGCGGTCACCGAGCACGGCACCCCCCTACCGCGCCCCGCCCCGGGCCCTCGTCGCGATCTTGAGCCCTCCCCTAGATCGCATATGTGCTGATGGACCGATGCGGGTGAGATGTACGACGGTATTGATGATTGAGACGCTATGGCAAGACCTGGAACATGGCCTCACGTTTTTGTTGTTTTGGCCGTTACTCAACCGCCCGAACGGATCTTCCCCATCCGTTTGAGCATCTTGTCGGCCGGCTCGAACAACTCCGGCCTCCCCAGCACCGCATTGCGCAGAGCGCGGACGGGGGCGCGGCGCGCCCGGTGTCCGAACGCCACGGGATGGCGGCGCGCAACCCACCCTTCGGACACGGAGAGTTCCCGTGTCTTCAGGGAGTCCTTGTATTCCTTCTGGCCCCGGCCGAGATCCAGATAGGCGATGCCGTCGGCGGCGGCCGACTCGGCCATGCGCAGATGCAGGATCAGCCCGGGGGAGTATTTCGAGAACGCCGGGTCGTACGCGGGGAACCAGCACGCCAGCACCCGCTCGGAGCGCAGTCCGAAGTGTGCGGCGATCGGCCGGCCGTCCGCGTAGAGCACCGACAGGAGTCCGGCGAACGACTCGGAACGACTGTGGAAGAGCTGCTGTGCCAGCCGGGTGATCCAGTCCTGCGCGAAGCGGTCGCTGCGTCCTGTCCTGCGGTACTGGGCCGACTTCCAGCGCATCAGCGTGCCCAGCACCTCGGGGTCGCGCTCGTCGTGCACGTACCGCACGTCCGCGTGGTCGCGGCCCAGCTTGCGCTCCTTGGCGAGCGTGGTCCTCGTGAACTTGGGTGACTGGGCGCGCAGTTGCGTGAGGTACGCCTCGTATCCGCGGTCCACGTCGATGACCGGGGACGGGAAGGTGCCGGAGGCTCCCGCCTCGAACGGCGCCTGGCCTTGCGCCAGATGGTCGAACTCCCACACGGAGAGCCCGCAGGCCCGCAGCAGCTCACGGGCGTCCCAGGTGAATCCGGGGCGGTGGACCAGCCCCTGGCAGTCCGAGATGCCCAGGCCGATCGCCCGGCCGACGCCCGCGGTGCTCGTCTGGAACGGGAAGAACGCTGCGGGCTCGCCGTCCTCCCGGATGACCGCGATCCGTACACCGCGCCGGCAGCGGCCCACGGCCAGCGTGAACTCCGGTGACAGGAACGGGTTCGCCAGTTCCGGTGTGTCGTGCAAATGGGCCTTCGACTGGAAGGCCGTCCACGCCGACCGGTCGGCGGAGGTCAGTTCACCGGGGCGGTACACGCTGATGTCCACGTCAGGAGACCCGTCTTCTCACCGTACGGCCGCGCAGCCGCCGTACCAGGACCAGCAGGAGAATGAGGGAACTGAGTGCGGCCACTGCCGCGATTCCGCCCGGGACCGACCAGCGGTGCACGGCGATCATGCCCTGGGCCACCAGAAGATTGACAGCTACCGCTGCCGACAGGGACGCCAGGACGCGGCCCACCGGTTCCAGGTTCCGCAGGGCGATCGCCACGGCTGCGGTGGGGGCGGCGAGCAGGAAGAAGAGGGTGAACGGGGCGCGCAGGGGGGAGTCGATGTCGGCGAGGGCCAGGACGGCGCCTACGCCGGCGATCGTGGTGGCCGCGCCCGCGAGCAGGGGGAGCAGGTCCCTTTGCGGGGCCCGCGCCTGCCGTAACCGGTCGTCGGCGGCCGGTTCGGGCGGGTCTGAGGATGATGACTTGGTACCTATGGTCTGCATGGGCGACTTGCCCCCTGAAGCGCCGGATGCCGGGCTTCAATGTGGCGCAGCGGTCGGGGGGCAGTCAACCCCTTCGGCTACCGCCGGGGGTGCGGCGCGGCGACGCCCGACCGCCCCCGCGCGGCTCCCGACGCCCCAACACCCAAAGGACTGCGCCGTTCCCCGCGCCCCTGAGGGGCGAAAGGCCAAAGATTGCGCCGTTCCCCGCGCCCCTAGGGGGAGCCCCCCGCAGCCTCGTCTTTCAGGGGCGCGGGGGACTGTGCGACCGGCCCTCGCCGGGCCGCGCGTGTGAACGGGTCGGGTGGTCCTGCCCTTAGGGGCGCGGGGAACTGCGCAGTCTTTTGGCTTTCGCCGCTCGCAGGTGTGGGGGTGGAGTGCCGCAGCTCCCCGCCCCCCTGGTGTATGGGGGCGGGGAGCTGGTTCGGGGTGGGGGGTGGGGTTACGGGACTATCTTCAGGAGGCGGTTGGGGGAGCCTGTGCCCGGGGACGTGACCTTGCCAGTGGTCGCGCCGTTCACCAGCGCCGTCGCCACCTGCGCCGGCGTCGCCGACGTGTGCCCGGCCAGGTACACCGCCGCCGCGCCCGCGACATGCGGCGTGGCCATCGACGTACCCGAGATCGTGTTCGTCGCGGTGTCGCTGGTGTACCAGCCCGCCGTGATCGACGAGCCCGGAGCGAAGATGTCCAGGACCGAGCCGTAGTTCGAGTAGCTGGCCTTGGCGTCCGTGCTGGTGGTCGCGCCCACCGTGATCGCCGCGGCGACACGGGCCGGCGAGTACGACGAGGCGTTGGCGCTGCTGTTGCCCGCCGCCACCGCGTAGGTCACCCCGCTCGCGATGGAGTTGGACACCGCCGCGTCCAGCGTGGAGGACGCGCCGCCGCCGAGCGACAGGTTGGCCACCGAGGGACCGCTGTGGTTCGCGGTCACCCAGTTGATGCCGGCGATGACACCCGCCGTGGTGCCGGACCCGGCGTTGTCGAGCACGCGGACCGCCACGATCTTCGCCTTCTTGGCGATGCCGTAGGTCGAGCCCGCGATGGTCGTGGCGACATGCGTGCCGTGACCGTTGCCGTCGGAGGCGACGGTGTCGCCGTCCACGGCGTCGTAGCCGTAGCTGGCCCGCCCGCTGATCTGGGAGTGCGTGATGCGTACGCCGGTGTCGATGACGTACGCCGTCACCCCGCTGCCCGCGGAGTCCGGGTAGGTGTACGTGCCGGACAGCGGCAGCGACGTCTGGTCGGAACGGTCAAGCCCCCAGGGCGCGTTGGACTGGGTGGTGTCGCTCGCCCGCACGACCTGGTTCTGCTCGACCGCCGCCACCGACGGGTCCGCGGCGAGTCTGCGGGCCTCGGCCGCGGAGAGGTTCGCCGAGTAGCCGTTCAGCGCCGCGCCGAACGTCTTCGCGACGGTGCCGCCGTACTCCTTGATGAGGCTCTTGCCCTGGGCCGACGAGGCCTTGAAGCCGGCGCCCTTCTTGAGCGTGACGATGTAGCTGTCCTTGACGGCGGTGGGGGAGTCCGCCGCCAGGACCCGGCCCTCGGCCGGCGCGGCCTGGGCGGGGAGGGCGGTGACGGCGCCGAGCAGGGCGGCGGTCACCACGGAGGTCGCCGCGGCGATCCGGATCTTCTTGCTACGCAGCTGTGCCATTACGAGGGATTCCTCCTCATAGGCGGCGCGCGCCTGGGATGGGGCGCGCGTCTGTGGGGGGTGCGCACGTGATTGCGCGCACAGCCAGGAGCGTCGCGTTCCGCTACCGGTTGAGACATCAGCGTGATCGATCTACGGGCGTAGCTCAAGGGAGTTGAGGGTATGTCACATGTCTGTCATGAGCACGCAATCGAACGTGTCGTGAACGCCCGGGAGAACTACCTGCCTGTCCAGAAAAGTCTTGGCATGAACACTTCCTGGCGACACGCGTAGCTGGTACCAAAGTCACGGCAGAGATCCTGCTAAAGGGAGGTTCCATGAGACGTTCCCGACTTACGGCATACGTGACCTCACTTCTCCTCGCCGCCGCCTTCGCCCTCACCGGCGCGGCGACGGCCCAGGCGTCCCAACAAGCCGCCGCCACGGGCTATGTGGCCCTCGGCGACTCCTACTCCTCCGGCGTCGGCGCGGGCAGCTACATCAGCTCGAGCGGCGACTGCAAGCGCAGCACGAAGGCCTACCCCTACCTCTGGGCGGCCGCGCATTCACCCTCGTCCTTCGACTTCGCGGCATGCTCAGGCGCTCGTACGGGTGATGTTCTGGCGAACCAACTGAGCCCGCTCAACTCCGGCACCGGCCTCGTCTCGATCTCCGTCGGCGGCAACGACGCCGGTTTCGCGGACGTCATGACGACCTGTGTCCTGCAGTCCGAGAGCACCTGCCTGTCCCGCGTCAACACGGCGAAGGCGTACGTCGACTCGACACTCCCCGGCAAACTCGACTCGGTCTACTCGGCGATCAGCTCCAGGGCCCCGGCGGCCCAGGTGGTCGTCCTGGGTTACCCCCGCTTCTACAAGCTGAACGGCAGCTGTGTGACCGGTCTCTCCGAGACGGAACGGGCCGCCATCAACGGCGCCGCCGACTACCTGGACAGCGCCATCGCCAAGCGCGCCGCCGACCACGGCTTCACGTTCGGCGACGTACGCCCCACCTTCACGAACCACGAGATCTGCTCCGGCAGCGCCTGGCTGCACAGCGTCAACTGGTTGAACATCGGCGAGTCCTACCACCCGACCGCAGCCGGCCAGTCGGGCGGCTACCTGCCCGTCTTCACCGCCGCGGCCTGATCGACCCCGCGACCCCATCCCCCCACGGACTGATCAACCCCATGGCCTGGTCGACCCCACGGCCTGATCAGTCCCACGACGTCTTCAACTCCGCGGCCTGAGCGCCCCGTTCGGGGCCAGTGCCTGAGGAGAACCGGAGTCGGAGGTCCCGCCCGTCGGGGCCTCCGTCTCGCAGGTGACCGAGAACGGCACCTGGTTCGACTTCGTCTCCTTCGGGGAGCGGACCTCCACACCGATCTCGTTCTCGTACTTTCCTGACGCGTCGTACGTCGTCAGGACGACCGTGTTCTGTTTCGTCCTCCCACTGCCCGCCGGGAACAAGAGGGTCTTCCACCCCGGGTCGGACACCTCACCGGTCTCCGTCACCCAGCGGTACTCCACATCGACCGGTACGACACCCACGGTGAACGTCGCCGTGAAGGTCGGCGCCCCCGCCTGGGGCGGCGGGCAGACGCCGGTGTAGTCGGTGTGCGAGCCAGAGACCGTCACCCGCACGGACTGGCTGGGCGCCGGTGTCGTACCCCCGCCGCCGCCACCCGTGGTCGAGCCGCCGTCGGTCGACCCGCTCGTACCGGAGCCGCCCGTGGTCGAGCCGCCGTCGGTGCCGCCCCCGCCGTTCCCCGCGTCGCCGTTCCCGCCCGTCGTGCCGCCGCCGGTGGTCGCGCCGTCCGAACTGTTGGCCCCGTTCCCTCCGTCGCCGCCGTCGTTATCGCGGTTGATCAGCGCGTAGCTCAGGCCCGCGATGGCCAGGGCGAGAGCGGCCAGGCCCGCGATCATCACGATCATGGCGCGCCGGGGGTGGTCGGGCCGCGAGGTCGTCGTCGTGGCGGTCGGAGTCCGCTGCGGGCCGGACGAGTACGCCGGTACCGGCGAGGGCTGCGTCGCCTCCCCCCGGTCCGGCTGGGGGAACGCCGCGACCGTCGGCGAGTAGGGCGCACCGCCCGCACGGGGAGTGCCGCCGGCCGCGACGAGCCTCAGATCCCGCTCGGCGTCCTCGGCGGACACGCGCTCCGCCGGGTCCTTGCGCAGCAGCCCCTCGATGACCGGCGCGAGCGGGCCCGCCCGGAGCGGCGGCGGCAACTCCTCGTCGACGACCGCGCGCAGGGTGCTGAGCGGGGTGTTCTGGCGGAACGGCGAGTTGCCCTCGACGGCCGCGTACAGGAGCACACCGAGCGACCACAGGTCGGACTCGGGCCCCGGCGTACGGCCGAGCGCCCGCTCCGGGGCGAGGAACTCGGGCGAGCCGATCACCTCGCCGGTCATCGTGAGCGCCGAACTGCCCTCGACCGTGGCGATGCCGAAGTCGGTGAGCACGACACGGCCGTCGTTCGACAGCAGGACGTTGCCCGGCTTCACGTCCCGGTGCAGGACCCCCGCCGCGTGGGCGGCCCGCAGCGCGGCGAGCACCTCCGCGCCGATGTGGGCGGCGCGCTGCGGGGACATGGGACCCTCGGCGTCCAGCGCGTCGGACAGCGCGATCCCGCGGATCAGCTCCATCACGATCCACGGGCGGCCGTCCTCCATCGCCACGTCGTAGACCGTCACCACATTGCGGTTCGAGACCCGGGCGGCGGCCCATGCCTCACGCTCCAGGCGGGCGTACATCCGCTCGGCGTCCGGGCCCGGCAGCCCGCCCGGCGCCCGTACCTCCTTGACGGCGACCTCGCGGTGCAGCACCTCGTCGCGGGCCCGCCACACCGTCCCCATCCCGCCCTCGCCCAGCGGCGAGAGAAGACGGTAGCGGCCCGCGATCACACGTTCACTGCCCGGCTCTTCGGACACGGGCGTCCCCCATTCGCATCCGCACGATTCTGAACAAAAGTAGCTCAACCGAGTGCGGTTGCCGCCCCCTTGAACACCAAACCGGCCCCAAGGGCCACTACGACGAACGCGGATCCGAGGGGCGTGGCCCGGCGGACCAGCGCCGCGGTCTTCCCGCCCGACCAGCGGGCGCCGTTCTCGATGGCCTTCGCGACCTGGCTGCCGACCCTGACCACGGCGAACCCGGCCGCCGTGAGGGTGAGCGCGAGCCCGGCTCCGTACGCCAGGACGAGCAGCAGCCCGAACCAGGCCTTGCCGAGCGCCGCCGCGCCGACGAGCACGACGACCGCGGAGGGGCTGGGGACGAGACCTCCCGCGAAGCCGAGGAGGAGCGTGTCCTTGACCTTGAGGGCGGGGGCGTGCGTATGCGTGTGCGGGTGGGGGTGCGCATGCCCGTGCCCATGACCGTGCTCGTGCTCGTCCCCGTGGCTGTGCTTGTGCTCGTCCCCGTGGTCGTGCTTGTGGTCCTCGCCGTGGTCGTGCGTGGGCGCCGGACCATGGCTGTGCGTATGGCCATGGCTGTGACCGTGACTGTGCGAGTGCCCGTGGCTGTGACCGTGTCCATGGGAATGGCCGTGGCCGTGTTCGCGCTGGCGCCACGCCCGGCGTACGAGGGTCGCGCCGGCCACCGTGACGATGACGCCGCTCAGCACGCCCAGCCAGGCGATCACCGAGGGCGCCGCCGCCGAACCGGCGGTGACCAGGATGCCCAGGGCGACCACGCCGAGGGTGTGGGTGACGGTCACGGAGGCGGCGAGCGGCAACACGTCACGCATCGTCGCGTTGCCGCGGGCGGCGGCCGTGGCGGCCATGATGGTCTTGCCGTGCCCCGGGGCCAGGGCGTGCAGCGCGCCGAGCAGCACGGCGATGCCCAGGGCGAGCGCGGCGAAGCCCAGCGTCAGATCGTGGCGGGACACCAGGTCGTCCAAGGCGCGCGTGAAGCGGTCGGCGCCGCGCGGCAGCACGGACGAGGCGGGCGCGTCGGCGTCCTCCTCGACGAGCGCGGGGCCACCGGGGCGTACGCGCAGCGAGGCGGACGCCGTGTCCGCCGGGGACGACAGCAACTTCGCCGGGTACTTGGTCAGTTCACCCGATACGGACTTCTCGGGTACGTCGGAGGAGGCGAGCGTCATCCGGTCGCCGCGCGCCGTGACCTCGCGCCAGCCAGGACCGTCGTCCACGGAGGCGCGGAAGCGCAGCGCCACGTTCCCGTCGGGCAGCGGGGCCGTCCAACGGCACTCCACACGGAGCGTCTTGAGGCCGGCCTGCCCCGGCCGTACCCGGGCACGGCTCTCCCCGGCGGTCAGCGCGACGGGCTCGCCGTCCACGGTCACCCGGCTCCTCCCGACCGCCGTCTCGCACCGTTCCCGCGCCCAACTGCCCATGCCCGCCTTGTCGATGGCGGGCTGCGCCTGGGTCGCCGGTATCTCCGCGAGGTCCTCCACATGCAGGACCCGCAGCTCCCCGGGGGCGACGACGAGACCGTCGTACCGGTTGACGGTGAAGTTTCCCAGCGGGTGCGCCGAGGCCGTCCCGGAGGGGATCAGCACGAGCGCGCAGACGGCCACGAGCACGGCCACGCAGGACCCGTACGCGCGGCGGCGCACGGACCCGTACGCGCGGCGGCGCACGGTCGTCCTCGACGTCTGAATCGCCCGGGTGAGCCGGGAGCGCAGTCCGCGGAGGGTGGCGGCGCTCACCGGGCACCGCCCAGGGCGGTCAGAGCCTTCTCGGCCTGCCGCGCGCCCACCGGTGAGAAGCCCGGATTGAGCTTCAGCGCCGACGACAGGCTGCCGCGGGCCTCCTTCTCATGGCCCGTGGCGCATTCGATCATGCCGCGGTGGAAGAGGAACATGGCGTCGCGGTAACCGGTCGCCGTGGCGCGCCGGGCATAGGCCAGGGCCTCGTCGTCGCGGCCGTTGACGTGCAGGGCCCAGGCGAGCGCGTCCGCGGTGTGCACGGTGTGCCGCCGCTCCCACTCGGCACGGGCGGCGCGCAGGGCGGCCTCGCGGTCACCGTGGTCCGCCGCCGCGAGGGCGGTGTCCAGATCGGCGTTGACGCCGTTCGCACGGGCCAGCGAGGTCCAGGCGTCGACCAGCGCGTACTGGTCGCGGGCCTTCGCCCGGTCCTGCTCGCCGTCGCGTGCCTCGTACAGTTCGCCGAGTACGACCAGCGGTCCTGGCAGCGGGAAGCGCGCCACGACCTCCTCCATCCCGCGGATCGCGGCCGCCCGGTCACCGTCCGCGGCCTGCGCGCGGGCCCTGCCCTCCAGCGCCGGCAGATAGGTCCCGTCGGCCCGCAGCGCCCGCTCGTAGTACGTCAGCGCCTCCGCGTACTCGCCCTCGCGCCAGGAGAGCTGGCCGAGCGAACCGGCCACGTACGCGATGTCCCCGGGCGCGGTGGCACCGGACAGCGCCTGCTTCAGGACGCGGCGCGCCGTCTTGATGTCGCCGCGCAGCTCACGCACGTAGGCGTACCGGGTGAAGACCGGGACGCCGGGGCGGCGGGAGTCGGCCTCGTCGGCGGCCTTCGCCGCGTCCTTGTAGCGGCCGAGTTCGACGAGGGCGTCGATGCGGACCGACAGCGCGCGCTCGTTGAACGCGTTCTCGTCCAGTGCCTTCTCCGCGTAGGCCAGGGCCTCGGGGAACTCGTGGCGGGCCGCGGCGAGCGCCGCCCGGCCCGCGAGCGCCGGGTCGTTGCCGGGGCTCAGCTTCAGCGACCGTTCCAGCGCGCGCTGCGCCTGCGGATAGCGGGACGGGTCGCCGTTGGTACGGGCCTGTTCGACATAGGCCATGCCGAGCGTGGCCCATCCGCCGGAGTCCTTGGGCTGCGCCTTGAGATGGGACTGCAGTGCGGAGATGCCCGACGCCAGACTGCCGCCCGCCAGCAGTTCGGGGTTGAGGCCGGGCGCCGACGACACCGTGCTCGGGGCGCCGCCGTCCCTGTTGCCCAGCACCACGGCCCCCGCGGTCATCGCGACGGCGAGAGCGACGGCGCAGGCGGCGAGCTGCAGCACCCGCGCCCGCCCGGCTCCCCGGCGCTCCCCGGGACCGGCCGCCGCCCCCGCAGTCTCTGCCGTCCCGGGCGCCCCTGCGGTCTCGGCCGTTTCTGCCGTCCCAGCCGGGTCGGCAACCGCCCCTGCCGTCTCGGCCGGGTCGGCAGCCTCGTCGACGAGGTCCCTCTCCTGCGCGTCGTCGTTGCTACGCGGGGACATTGCGCTCTCCTCAATCGCCATGCTGGACAAGTGGTTCACGTACACGTAGGGGGTGCGGTGAATGCGAGGGGTGGCGCGGCCCGTGCGCCGTGGGGGACGGTTACGCACGGACCGCGCCAGTCAGGGATGCCGGTCGGGAACCCCGGTCAGCCGCGGGTCAGTACGCCCGGCGGCGTCCGCGCCACCAGAGCAGACCCGTGCCGACGAGCAGGAACCCGGCCGCGCCCGAGGCCGCCGAGACGGCGATCAGCGTGGTGTCGTCCATACCGCCCGTACCGGCCGCGCCGGCGGGCTGCAGCGCGTCACCGAGCTGGTTGCGGACGTCGTTCGTGCCGGTCGTGCCCTTGGCCAGCGGCCCGCGCGAACCCGAGGTCGGCTGACCGACGTACGGGAACGTCTTCTCGAACTTCACGTCGTTCTTGTCGACCGCGTCACCCAGGTCGTTCTTGGCGCCGACCAGCTCGCCCTCGACGACCTGCAGCGCGATGTCCAGCACGTCGTCGCCGAGGCGGCGGCCGTTCGGGAAGCCCGCGTTGTCGCCGTCCAGCACACCGAGACGCTTCTCCTCGGCGGCGGGCTTGGTGGAGGTGTTGAGGCGCAGCATCTCCGAAGGACGGACGTTCGGCGGCTGGTTGAGGCCCTCGACGCCCTTCAGGAACACGTCGACCAGGTCGTTGCGGGGCTCGTCGGGTGCCTTGATCTTGTAGATCGCCTCGATGAGCTTCGGCAGCTCGGGCTCGGTGACGTTCTTGAGGAAGTCACCGTCGTTCCAGGGCGCGGACGCGTTGAACTTGTCCTTGTCCTTGATCGGGTTGACGACCTCGTTCACCAGCGGCATGCCGAGACGCGAGACCTGGCGGAAGTGACCGCTCGCGTTCTTGCGCTGCGTCGTCGACCAGATGCCGACGATCGGCTGGTCGGCCGACTCCTGGATCACGTCGTTCGGCAGCTGCAGGGCGACGGAGTTGACGTTGTAGCCCTTGAGGGTGTCGTTGCCGACCTCGGACAGGTTCCCGCCGTACAGCAGGTCGAAGACCCGCAGGTCGAGGAAGAACGGGTCGTCCGCCTGGCCGGCGAACGTGGTCGCCCCGCCCGGCAGTTCGTGCACGGCCTGGGAACGGAGCTTGGCGTAGTCCGGCATGGACGCCTTGCCGACGTTCGACGGCGCGACCGCCACGTCGTCCGCGTACTTCGTCTTCTTGACCAGGTGCTGGTCCTTGAGCTGCAGCAGGTCTATGTCGTAGGTCTGCGTGATGTTGAGGTCCGGGTCGTCGAGGCTCTCGACCGGGCCGGTGTTGTACAGGAAGGTCTTGTCGTTCTTGACGTGCGTCTTGAACGTGTAGCGGAAGACGAGTTCGCCCTGCGCGTCACCGTTGTTGTCGATGTGCAGGTCGTACTGGGCGTCCTCGGCGAACGGGAAGAAGTTCGGTCCGCCGGCCGGCTCCTCGAACGGGATCCAGTTGGCGATGATGGTCGTCGTATCCGGTTTGTCGGGGCTCGCGAACGCGTACACATCCGTGTTGTCGTACTGCGGCTGCCCCGAGATGAGCGGCGCCTCGCGGTGGCTGGAGGCGCTCGCCGCCCCCGGTTCGAGCGCGGTCGCGCCGACGGCCGCGAGCCCGCCGGTGGCCAGCGCACCGCAGACAAGGGTCGCGAGGCTCCTGCGTCCCACGAACCCGCTGGTGAAAGGTGTCATGCCGTCCGTCCTCTGTCCCAAAGCTGTGTTCCGGCGGTGATGCGGCGGAAGCGGCCTGTCGAGTGGTCCGCTCCCACGCCCGTACCGCGTCGGTGGGTGATGCCTGATGCACGCCATTCGGAGCCGGGTGGAATAAGGATTGGTTCGGGTTTCACCCGCGTTTTCGAGCGGCTGATCCGTAACCCCATCCGACGGCGTTCCTGCGCCGAATACGCAAGGACGGGACGAGCCGTTCAGACCGGCGAAGGGGGAAACGGGTGGAGGCGGACGAACTTCTGGTGCTCGTGGCCACAGGCGACCAGAAGGCCTTCGAGGAGCTGTACGCCGTGGTGTCCGGGCCGGTCTTCGGGCTGGTACGACGGGTGGTGCGGGACCCGGCCCAGTCCGAGGAGGTGGCGCAGGAGGTGCTTCTCGAACTGTGGCGGTCCGCTGCGCGCTACGACCCCGGCCGCGGCAGCGCGCTCGCCTGGGTGCTGACCCTCGCGCACCGCAGGGCCGTCGACCGGGTCCGCAGCGCCCGCTCCGCCACGGAACGCGAACTGCGTATGGCCCGGCGCGCGAACGGCCCCGCCTTCGACCATGTCGCCGAGGAGGTCGAGGCCGGCCTCGAACGGGAGTGGGTACGCCGCTGCCTGGATCGGCTCACCGCCCTGCAACGACAGTCCGTCACCCTCGCCTACTACGACGGCTACACCTACCGTGAAGTGGCCGAACGGCTCTCCCTGCCGCTCGGCACGGTCAAGACCCGCATGCGCGACGGACTCACCCGGCTGCGCGACTGCCTCGGAGGTGTGGCATGAGCGTCCTCCGCCGCGGCGAACTGCACTCGCTGGCCGCCCCGTACGCCCTCGACGCCCTGGAACCCCATGAGCACAAGCGATTCGAGAAGCACCTGAAGCGCTGCGACCACTGCGCCGCCGAAGTGCGCGCCCTGCGCGAGGACGCGGTGCGCCTCGCCTGGTCCACGGCCGCCCCGGCCCCCGCCGCGATGCGCGACCGGGTCCTGACGGCCATCCGGACGACCCCTCAGGAGCCGGCCGCCGCGGAACCCCCGGCCCGCGCGCGCGTGGAGCGTCCGCCCTCCCGGGCCCGCCGCTCACCCTTCTCGGCCTTCCTCATCCCGCTCGCCTCCACCACGGCCGCCGCCGCCCTCGTCGTCGCCGCGCTCTTCGGCATGCAGGCGTCCCGGACGCAGGACGAGCTGAGCGAACAGCGGGCACAGGCACGTGAGATCGCCCACGTTCTGGCGGCGCCGGACGCACGGGCCGGCACCAGACGGGACGCGAACGGCCAGGGCATCGGCGTCGTCGCGTCCGCCTCCCAGAAGACCGCCGTCGTCACCTCGGCCGGTCTCGGAGCACCGCCGGGCAAGCGGGTCCACCAGCTGTGGCTCATGCGGCCGGAGGGGAAACCGCGCTCCCTGGGGCTCCTGGACGGCGACACGCCCTTGATTGCCACCGGACTCAACACGGACGCGACCTCACTCGCTGTCACCGTCGAGCCGGACGGCGGCTCTCCGCAGCCCACCACCGCACCGGTTGTCCAACTCGCCCTGAAATCGCTTGGATTCGGAGAGTAATCGTCAACCCCCTTTGCGGGTAGGTGAATCCCGTGCCCGGGATACACGAGTGTGATGAGGGAGCGATAGGGTTAACCTGCCCGGGCCGGGTGCCCTCGTATGGGTGGGGAGTGACATGGAACAGATAACAGTGCGTGGCAGGGCGCGAGTCCCTGCGATCACGTGTGGGAGCAGCGCGACCAGTTCGCGCCTCGACCGCCATCTTTCGGTGATGGGTGGCCCTGCCATCCCTCAGCGTGAGGCGGCCGAGGCGACGTCTCTGATGCGCGAACTGACCGCACGTGACACCGCGCACGACCGCACCGGCAGGAGTGCGCGAGTGAGGCGGGTCTCGCTCTTCGCACCGCTGCGCCGGCTGCGCCGTTCCCTGTTCGGCGGCCGCTGACAGGCGACCCCGGTCGCTGACAGGCGGCCGAATCCGAGCAGGACCAGCAGAATCGGCAGGACCAGCAGAACCCCGACCCGCGCTCAGGCGGACACACCGTCCCGGCGCAGTGCTGCGATCTCATCGTCCGTCATCCCCACGGCACGCAGCACCGCCTCGGTGTGTTCCCCGAGTGCGGGTACGGGCCCCATCCGCGCCGCCTCCCCGCCCGGCAGCGTGATGGGCGGCAGCAGAGCCCTGAGCGGCCCGACCGGTGACGACACCTCTCGCCACCGGTCCCTGGCCGCCAGCTGCGGATGCTCCGCCACGTCCGACACGTCCCTCAGCAGCGCGCAGGCGATCCCGGCCGCCTCAAGACGCGCCATCGCCTCCTCCGCGGTGAGCGCCGCGAGCGCCGCGGCGACCAGCGCGTCGGTACGGTCCCGGTGCTCGACCCGGGCCGCGTTCGTCCCGTACGCCGGATCACGGGCCAGCTCCGGACGCTCCAGCACCTGTTCGGCGAGACGGCACCACTCCCGGTCGTTCTGCACCGACAACAGCACGCGCCCGCCGTCACCCGTCGGATAGCCGTCGTACGGGGCGATGACGGCGTGCGCGAGCCCGGTGCGCGCCGGGGCGGTGCCTCCGTGCATCGCGTGGTGCAGGGGATGCCCCATCCACTCGGCCAGGGCGTCCAGCATCGCCACCTCCACCGGCCCGCCGCGCCCGGTCGTCCCGCGCCGCACCAGCGCCGCGAGCACCCCCGAGAACGCGTACATCGCCGCAGCGATGTCGGCCGCCGGAATGCCGGCCTTGACCGGCCGCTCCGCGGTCCCGGTCACGGACACGAGCCCGGCCTCGCACTGCACGAGCATGTCGTAGGCGCGCTTGTCGGCGTACGGCCCCGAGGACCCGTACCCCGAGATGTCCACGGCGATCAGCCGCGGGTGCGCGGCGCACAGGGTGGCCGCGTCGAGGCCGAGGCGGGCGGCGGCACCCTGCGCGAGGTTCTGTACGAAGACATCGGCACCGGCCACCAGGCGGCGCACCACGTCGAGTCCGCGCGGGTCCTTCAGATCGAGGGCGACGGACTCCTTGCCGCGGTTGCACCACACGAAGTGCGAGGCGAGCCCGCCCGCCGCGGTGTCGTAGCCGCGCGCGAAGTCGCCGCCGTCGAGGCGCTCGACCTTGATGACCCGCGCCCCGAGATCGGCGAGCTGCCGGGTGGCGAAGGGCGCGGCGACGGCCTGCTCGACGGCGACGACGGTGATGCCCTCCAGGGGCAGGGGAAGCGGCTGCATGCGGGGGATCATGACCCGCGGGCGGCGGCTTTGTCCTGCGTGGGCCGAGGGGTCGGGGCGGCGGTCGGTTGGGCGGCTGCGGGCCCGTGGGGGCCGGTCGCGCAGTTTCCGGTGCCCCTTAAAAGCAAAAGACTGCGCCGTTCCCCGCGCCCCTTTGGGGCGGGGCTGCGCCCTCTGAAGGGGTTACAGCAGGGTGAACTGGCCCTCTGGGCCCTCTTCCTCGTGGGTCAGGACCGAGGCTGGGGCCTGCGTGGGGGTGGGGGGTGGGAGTACGCCCGCCTTGTGCAGGTCCGCCGTGGTGACGGGAGCCGTCCGCACCGGCAACTCCGCTCGCTGCGACCGCAGTTCGGAGAGCAGCGTGAGGACCGTCACCAGTTCCAGGAGGTCGGAGGTCCAGGTCTGGGGCCAGGTCGAGGGCCGGACGGCCTCCAGCGTGCCGGGCTCGGGGCGGGTGATCCGGTTGCCGAACCACTGGTCCAGGACGCGGACGCCGCCGACCTCGAAGTCCCAGGCCGCGGGCGGGACGGGGGAGATACGGCCCTCGTCGAGGTGCAGGGTCTCCTCCTCGCGGTCGTAGCGCGGTTCGAGCGGGAGGGGCGGGAGCGGAGCCCGTACATACGGGCGGCGTCCGCCGGGGAGCTTGGGGCGCTCACCGTCGCGGCGCATCAGCCGCAGCATGCCATGGCCCAACTCGGTTCCGTGCGCCCACAGTTCGGGATCGGCCGTGAGCGGGACGGCCACCCCGCGTGGTCCTCGCTCGGCGACCGCGACCGTCCAGGCGAGGACGTCGAGCGGGGCGGGGGAGTGGCCGAGGCGCACGGCCAGGAGGTCCAGCAGGCCCGGCGTCAGGTTCGGTTCGAGGCCGCCGGGGCGCCGGTACAGGGGATGGACGCGGCCGGGGCGGGCGACGGGGGCCGCCTTCGTCCCGGGCGTCCTCGGCTGCGGCGGGACCATCGGCAGCACCGACGCGACGAGGAGCGCCGGTCCGTCGGGCGAGGGCTGCTCGACCGCGAACACCTGGTGCTCGTCGGCCACCCGCCACAGCTCAGGACGCGCCGCGTCGATCAGCCGGTGGTCGGGGATCAGCCACTGCTCGTCGAACGGGCCGGTCTGCACCCGGACCGGCTCCGCGCAGGGGCCCGAGGCGCGCGCCAGCCGGCCCGTACCGGAGGACTGGCCGGGCAGCTGCGCCACGGCCGAGTGCAGGGTCCGTGCGCGGGTGGCGCCGAACAACGCCTCCCGGTCGGGCCCCTCGGCCTTCACCAGGGCGTCCCACCGCGCTTTCAGGGATGCCGCGTCGGGCGCCGCCGGCCACGCCCGGCCCAGCCGGGGAGGTGCGACGGACCACGGCATGAGGTCCGCGAGCAGCGGAGCGTCGTCGGGCGTCACGCCCGGCATCGTACGACGTGGCCCTCGGCCGGCGTCCGGGTCCCGCACGGTCAGTGGGCGTCGAGGGTGACCGTGAACGAGAAACGGTCGCCCCGGTAGTGGATACGGACCACGTCGAGCGCCTGGCCGTCCGCGCCGTGCACGATGCCCGTGTAGTGCAGGATCGGGCTCAGCAGCGGCACCTGCAGCAGCCGGGCGGTCTCCGGGTCGGCGAGCCGCGCCTCGACGGTGTCGGTGATCTGGCCGATGCGCGCCCCCGCCACATCCCGCAGGACCTTGGTCATGGGCCAGCGGACCAGGTCCTCCGGAGCGAACAGGGCCGCCAGCTCCGGCCGCACGTAGTTGCGGGCGTGGTTGGTCGGTTCGCCGGTCTTCTCGTCGCTGCGCAGCCGGTGGTACGTCGCCACCTCCGTCAGATCCGGGAAGTACGCGGAGAGTTCGCCGGACACGGGCTCGCTGCCGTGGTCCAGCAGCTCCGTCGTCATGCCCGACTGCTGGGCCACGATGGCGTCCACCGAGCCGAGGAGGCGGACCGGCGCGCCCCGCAGGGCGCTCGGCTCGATGAACGTGCCGCGTCTGCGGTGCCGGGTGATGAGCCCCTCGTCCTCCAGCTCCTTGAGCGCCTGCCGCATGGTCAGCACGCTCACCCCGTAGTGCTCCGCCAGCCGTTCCTCGGTGGGCAGGCGCAGCGGGTCCTGCGCGGACCGCCCGAGTATCGAGGCGCGCAGGGACTGAGACACCTGATACCAGAGCGGCAGCTTGCGGTTCAGGACGATCGAGTCGGGCGCGAAGGAGGTCACGAGGGTATCCGTACCGGTCGCGGGCGTTCGGTGCAACGGGTGGTGGTGGAGGGCCCCGGGGACCTCGGGGCCCTCACGGTCGGTCGAGCGGTCCGCCGGGCGGGCCGTCGGGGTGCCGGTCGAGCCGCCCGTCGAGCCGCCCGTCGACGGGCCTGAAGTGCCGCTGGAGGCCTTGCCACACGTCGTCGTACGCCGTCTGCAGATGCTCCGCGCGGGCGGCCTGCGCGGTGGCGGTGACCGGCCAGCGCGTCTCGAACATGAAGGCCAGACCGTCGTCGACCTTCTGCGGTCGCAGCTCGGCGGCGCTGGCCCGCTCGAAGGTCTCCCGGTCGGGGCCGTGCGCGGACATCATGTTGTGCAGCGAGCCACCGCCCGGCACGAACCCCTCCGCCTTCGCGTCGTACGCGCCTTCGATGAGCCCCATGTACTCGCTCATCACGTTCCGGTGGAAGTAGGGCGGCCGGAAGGTGTCCTCGCCCACCAGCCAGCGCGGCGCGAAGACCACGAAGTCGACCCCGGCGAGACCCGGGGTGTCGGACGGCGACGTCAGCACGGTGAAGATCGACGGGTCGGGATGGTCGTAGCTGATGGTGCCGATCACATTGAAGAGGCGCAGATCGTAGGTGTACGGCACATGGTTGCCGTGCCAGGCCACTACATCCAGCGGCGAGTGGTCGTACATCGCGGTCCACAGGTTGCCGCAGAACTTGTTGACCACCTCCACGGGCGCCGCCGTGCTCCCGTCGCCCTCGTCGTCCTCGTACGCGGCGACCGGGGCCCGGAAGTCCCGGGGGTTGGCGAGACCGTTGGCGCCGATCGGGCCGAGGTCGGGGAGCTGGAAGGGCGCGCCGTAGTTCTCGCACACGTACCCGCGGGCGGTCGGGCCGGCCGGGTCCGCCGCGTCGTCGGAGGCGCTGCCCAGCAACTCCACACGGAAGCGCACCCCACGGGGGATCAGCGCCACATGTCCCGGCTCCACATGCAGCAGCCCGAACTCGGTGCGCAGCAGCAGCCCCCCGTGTTCGGGCACGATCAGCAGCTCGCCGTCGGCGTCGCTGAACACGCGCCGCATCGAGGAGTTGGCGTGATAGAGGTGCACGGCCATGCCGGTGCGCTGAGCGACGTCGCCGTTGCCGCCGAGGGTCCACAGGCCCGCCAGGAAGTCCGTGCCCGGCGCCGGCTCCGGCAGCGGGTTCCAGCGCAGCCGGTTCGGGTCGGGCACCGACTCCGTGAAGGGGGCCGAGCGCAGGGTGCCGTTGTCCGTGCGGGTGAAGGCGGGGTGCGCGGCCGACGGGCGGATGCGGTACAGCCACGAGCGGCGGTTGTGCGCCCGCGGCTCGGTGAACGCCGATCCGCTCAGCTGTTCCGCGTACAGCCCGAGCGGGACCCGCTGCGGTGAGTTGCGGCCGTGCGGGAGTGCGCCCGGGACCGCCTCCGAACTGTGTTCGTTGCCGAACCCCGAGAGATACGTCAGCGCCTCGGCGGTCTTCCGCAGTGCCGTGGCGCCGTTGCGCGCGTCCCCGCTCATGACTGATCGCTCCCTCGTTCTGATTCCTATGCATCACCGTAGGATTCGGTGAATCGGTGCGCAAGGGGGAGGGGGTCGGGCCCTGGCGGGAGAGGGCTGAATCGCGCCAGATCCGCCGGGGTGGCCGGGAGTGGTGCCCGGGAGCCCGACTCGGCCCAAGAACCCGACTCCAGGGGGATCCGGCTGTCGGAGCGGTGTTCTAATCTCCCGGCATGTCGTGGACGCGCGTATTCCTCACCGCGCTCGCGGTCTGTGCCCTGTTCGGTGCTCTGCTCGTCGGAGCGACGGGCTGCGGGTCCGACGGCGCGCGCGAGGACGACAACGTCAGACCGTCACCGGTGGGCAAGGTGCTGAAGGACACGGACGAGGAGGGGCGGCACTACCGTGAGATCGACGAGAAGAGCGCACCCGAGGTCGAGATCGAGATACAGCCGGCCGTGGACGGGGACGCCGGTGATGGCGGCGAGGCCGGCGATGCCGACGACGGCTGGGACGTCCGGCTGACCGTCCGCGACTTCCGCTTCTCGCCGGCCGGCACGGCGAAGAAGGCCGAACCGGGTCGCGGTTACGCGCTGCTCCGGCTGGACGGCCGCCCCCTGTCCGTGCTCCGGGGCCCGGACCACCACCTCGCGGCCGACGTCGTCTCGCGCGGCACCCATCAGGTGACGGTGCGCCTGCACGCCGACGACGACACGGTCTGGGCCGTCGACGGAGAGCCGGTCGCCAGCACGGCGGACATCACGGTGTCGGACCCGGGTCCGACACCGACCGGCCCGCGGACGAGTGGGGCACCGCCCGCGTCCGAGCCTGCGACCGAGTCGGCGTCCGGGTCCGGGTCCGACGCCGGGTCCGATGCCGGGTCCGCGACCGACGGCTTGGCGCTTGCGGCGGCTCCGGTGGCCCCGGCGGCCCTGGCGGTCGGTTCGCGTGGCTCGGCGCCGATGGTTGGGGGCGGGGTGCCCATGGGGTTGCCGTTCGGCGAGGTGGCCTTGGGGGCAGCGCCCAGCGGGTGACTCGGGCCCCCGGCGTCCCGCCTCCCGCTCCCGCCTCCTGCGTCCGTGAGCGGCGGTGCGTGACCAACACTGCCTGCGGTGTGCGGCTTGCGGCTTTCGCGGGTGGTGGCGCGTCCCGGCGGTCTCAGGGAGTGGCGGGGGACGGCTTGATCCCTTCGCGGGCGGCGGCGCGGCCCGCGGCCTCTGCCGCCCGCTGGGCATCACACGACCGTGACCAGCGCCGTACGCGGCCCGGCCCGGCTCGGTCCCGGTGCCGCGTCCCGTGGCAAGTCGCACGCGGGGTTGGATGAGTGGTACGGGCACCGACTTCGTACCCAAGGGCAAGGTTCACCGGACCCAGGCGGAAAGGCATCATGAAGCCCGTGCCCCATGCGACCTCGCTGCGCCGCGCGCCCGTCCAGCGCCGTAGCGCCGAACGACTCACCCGTATCCTCGACGCCTGCGCCGACCTCCTGGACGAGGTCGGCTACGACGCCCTGAGCACCCGCGCGGTCGCCCTGCGCGCCGGAGTGCCCATCGGGTCCGTCTACCGGTTCTTCGGCAACAAGCGGGCCATGGTCGACGCGCTCGCCCAGCGCAACCTGGACATCTACACCGAGCGTGTCACCCGCCGCCTCCAGGAGACCGGCAGCGGAGCGGGCTGGCGGGTGGCCATGGACGCGGTCCTCGACGAGTACCTCGGCATGAAGCGCACCGCGCCCGGCTTCTCCCTCGTCGACTTCGGCAACCAGATACCCGTCGGCACGCGTGACGCCGAGCCCAACACCCGCGTCGCCGACCGGCTGACCGACATGCTCTCGGCCTATCTCGACCGCGCCCCCGACGACGACCTCCGGCGCATCTTCCTCATCGCCGTCGAGGCCGCCGACACCCTCGTCCAACTCGCCTTCCGCCTTGACCCGGCGGGCGACGAACGGGTCATCGAGGAGACACGAGAGCTGCTGCGGGCGTACCTCTCACGCTCACTCGACTGATCGACGCGCGCCGGCCGTGCGCGTGTACGGCCGATCGCGAACCCGCTCGGCCGCGCATCCGCCGCACGGCGCGAGCGCGTTCAGCCCGCCAACCCCGGGCTACGCGAACATCCGCAGCCCGCAGCCCGGGTCCGCAGCCCGGGTCCGCAGCCCGGGTCCGCAGCCCGGGTCCGTATCCGGAGCTAGGAGCCCCGCTGCAGTCACCGGCCCCCGGAAACGGGCCCCCGCCCGAAGCCCGGTCCCGAGCCCGGAGCCTCGCTGCCCTCATCCGTCCCGCGCGGCCGGGTCCCGCACCCGGAGCCGGGAGCGCCGCGCCCCGCTTCCGCCCCCAGCCCAGAACCCTGCCACCCCGCGCCCCCGGTGTCGCGAATTTGCGACCCGACCCCCGTACCCCCTCCCCACCGTCCATACCGGTCGGTATGCTCGGCCCGGTCAGAGCGCCACCGTTGTCGCCATCCCCTCCGGGAGGACCCGTGTCCACCACCGCCGACTCCCGCTCCCACTCCAGCTCACGCACAGCCCTGCGTATCTGCCCGCTCTGCGAGGCCACCTGCGGGCTGACGCTCACCATCGAGGGGACCCGGGTGACGAGCGCGCGCGGGGACCGTGACGATGTGTTCAGCCAGGGGTTCATCTGCCCGAAGGGCGCGTCGTTCGGGGCCGCCGACGGTGATCCGGACCGCCTGCGCACCCCCCTCGTCCGCAAGGACGGCGAGTTGCGCGAGGCCACCTGGGAGGAGGCATTCGACGCCGTCGCCGCCGGACTGCGCCCGGTCGTCGAGCGGCACGGCCCGCACTCCGTCGGAGCCGTCCTCGGCAACCCGAACGTGCACACCATGGCCGGCGCCCTCTACCCGGCCGTCCTGCTCTCCGGCCTCGGTACGCACAGCGTCTTCACCGCGTCCACGCTCGACCAGATGCCCAAGCACGTCTCCAGCGGTCTCCTCTACGGCGACGCGAACGCGATCCCCGTACCCGATCTGGACCACACCGACCACCTGCTGCTGATCGGCGCCAACCCCCTGGAGTCCAACGGGAGCCTGTGCACCGCACCCGACTTCCCCGGCAAGCTCAAGGCCCTCAAAGCGCGCGGCGGCACCCTCACCGTCATCGACCCGCGCCGCACCCGCACCGCCAAGCTCGCCGACCGGCACGTCGCCGTCCGCCCCGGGACCGACGCCCTCCTCCTCGCCGCCATGGCGTACGTCCTTTTCGAGGAAGGGCTCACCGACCTCGGGCATCTGGACGGACTGGTCCAGGGCCTCGGTGAACTGCGGCACGCCGTACGGGACTTCACCCCCGAGGCCGCCGCCGAAGCGTGTGACGTGGACGCCGACACCATCCGCGCGCTCGCCCGTGAGCTGGCCGCCGCGCCCACCGCCGCCGTATACGGCCGCATCGGCAGCTGCACCGTCCCGCACGGCACCCTCGCCAGCTGGCTGGTCGACGTCCTCAACATCCTCACCGGCAACCTCGACCGGCCCGGCGGCGCCCTCTTCCCGCAGGCCGCCACCGACCGCACGCCCCGCCCCGCGGGACCCGGCCGCGGCTTCGCACTCGGCCGCTGGCACAGCCGCGTGAGCAGTCACCCGGAGGCCAAGGGCGAGCTGCCCCTCGCCGCGCTCGCCGAGGAGATCGACACCGCCACCCAGGAGGGCGAGCCGATCCGCGCCCTCGTCGTCATCGCCGCCAACCCCGTCCTGTCCGCCCCCGACGGCGACCGCCTCGACAAGGCCCTCGACTCGCTCGACTTCATGGTCAGCGTCGACCCGTACCTCAACGAGACCTCCCGCCACGCCCACGTCGTGCTGCCGCCGCCCCCGCCCTCGCAGAGCCCGCACCACGACTTCGCCTTCAACACCCTCGCCGTACGCAACCAGGTCCGCTACACCCGCGCCGCCGTCCCTCTGGAACCCGGCAGGATGGCCGAGACGGAGATCCTCGCCCGGCTCGTCCTCGCCGCGACCGGTATGCACGGCGCCGACCCCTCCGCCGTCGACACCCTGGTCATCGACCAGACCCTCGGCAAGGCCGTCAGGGAACCGCACTCCCCGGCGCACGGCCGCGACCCCCGCGAACTCGCCGCCGCCCTCACCGGCGACACCGGCCCCGAGCGCCGCCTCGACATGATGCTGCGCCTCGGCCCGTACGGCGACGGATTCGGCGCCCGCCCCGACGGCCTGAACCTGCAGAGACTGCTGGCCGCGCCCCACGGCATCGACCTCGGGCCGCTCCAGTCGCGCCTGCCGGGCCCCCTCAAGACCCGCAGCGGTCTCGTCGAACTGCTCCCGCACCCCCTCGCCGACGACCTCCCGCGCCTGCGCGACGCCCTCCGGGAGCGTCCCGACGGCCTCGTCCTGGTCGGCCGCCGTCACCTGCGCTCCAACAACAGCTGGATGCACAACATCCCCGCCCTCACCGGCGGCACCAACCGCTGCACCCTGCACATCCACCCCGACGACGCCGAACGCCTCGGCGCCGTCGACGGGGCACCCGTACGCGTGAAGGGCGCCGGGGGAGAGGTCGTCGCCCCCGCCGAGATCACCGACTCCGTACGGCGCGGGGTGGTGAGCCTGCCGCACGGCTGGGGACACGACCGGCCCGGCACCCGGCTGCGCCACGCCACCGCGGACCCCGGCGTCAACGTCAACCAGCTCCTGGACGGCAGCCTGCTCGACCCGCTGTCCGGCACGGCCGTCCTCAACGGCGTACCCGTCGAGATCACCCCGGCAGGCAGCAGGCCATGACTGACACGAACCCTGTGACCAGGAGTTTTGCGCTTATTGCTCTCGTGTCAACATCTTGTTAAGACTTGTCGAGCCGACCTAACGTCACTCGAACCGCCGTCCCTGGTGGGAGTTCAAGGGCGAACGTTAGGTATCCACTCATGCTGACCATCCTCGGCTTCACCATGATCGCGACCTTCCTGGTCCTGATCATGATGAAGAAGATGTCGCCGATCGCGGCGCTGG
Organism: Streptomyces tauricus; assembly: GCF_014650955.1. GTDB lineage: Bacteria > Actinomycetota > Actinomycetes > Streptomycetales > Streptomycetaceae > Streptomyces > Streptomyces tauricus. Next base: position 49,778 of record NZ_BMVY01000036.1, on the reverse strand, counting down.
TGCTGATCCCGGCACTCTTCTGTGTGTTCGTCGGAAAAGGCGCCCACCTCGGCGACTACGTCATCGAAGGGGTGGGCACCCTCGCGCCCACCGCCGCGATGCTGATGTTCGCCATCGTGTACTTCGGCGTCATGATCGACGTCGGCCTCTTCGATCCGGTCGTCCGGGGCATCCTCAAGTTCTGCAAGGCCGACCCGATGCGCATCGTCGTCGGTACGGCCCTGCTCGCCGCGATCGTCTCCCTGGACGGCGACGGCTCGACCACCTTCATGATCACGGTCTCGGCGATGTACCCCTTGTACAAGCGCCTCAAGATGAGCCTCGTGGTGATGACCGGTGTCGCCGCCACCGCCAACGGCGTGATGAACACCCTGCCCTGGGGCGGTCCGACGGCCCGCGCCGCCACCGCGCTCAAGCTCGACGCCGGCGACATCTTCGTCCCGATGATCCCGGCGCTCGCCGTCGGCCTGGTCGCCGTCATCGCCCTCTCGTACGTTCTCGGCCTGCGCGAGCGCAAGCGCCTCGGCGTGCTGAGCCTGGCCGACGTCCTGGAGACGGAGAAGGAGAGGGAGAGGGAGAAGGGGACGGCTGACGGGACCGAGACCGAGATCGCGACCGAGACCGAGACGGTGCTGGTCGGTGCGGGTGCGGGTGCGGGTGCCGGTGCCTCCGGCGGCTCGGGTGGTGTCGGTGGCGGCAAGGTGCGGTTCGCCAAGAGCACGGGCGCGCCCGGCTCAGGCACCGACGCCCCGTCCGAGGACGAGTCCGAGGGTGAGGCCGAAGAGGACGACGACGTACGCCTCCAGGGCCTCGACCCCAACCGCGCGACCCTGCGTCCCAAGCTGTACTGGTTCAACGCGCTGCTCACGGCGGTCCTGCTCACCGCCATGATCATGGAACTGCTGCCGATCCCGGTCCTGTTCCTGCTCGCCGCCGCGCTCGCCCTGACGGTCAACTTCCCGAACATCCCGGACCAGCGCGAGCGGCTCGCCGCGCACGCCGACAACGTCCTCAACGTCTCCGGCATGGTCTTCGCCGCCGCCGTCTTCACCGGCGTCCTCCAGGGCACCGGCATGGTCGACTCCATGGCCAAGTGGCTCGTCGACGGCATCCCCGACGGCATGGGCCCGCACATGGCCGTCGTCACCGGAGCCCTGAGCCTGCCGCTCACCTACTTCATGTCGAACGACGGCTTCTACTTCGGTGTCCTGCCGGTCCTCGCCGAGGCCGGTGCCGCGCACGGTGTCTCACCGCTGGAGATCGCCCGCGCCTCCCTCGTCGGCCAGCCGCTGCACATGTCGAGCCCGCTGGTCCCGGCCGTGTACGTGCTGGTCGGCATGGCCAAGGTCGACTTCGGCGACCACACCAAGTTCGTGGTCAAGTGGGCCGCCCTCACCTCACTCGTGGTGCTCGGATCCGGAATCCTGTTCGGCATCATCTGACCCGCCCCCAGGCCGATCGCAACCGATGGAGAACGACACCATGAGGCCCGGCAGGAACCGCGGCTGGCTGCTCCGCCTGGTCATCGCCTTCAGCTTCGCGCAGGGGGCGGTGTCCATGGCACGGCCCGCCGTCTCCTACCGGGCCCTCGCGCTGGGCGCCGACGAGCGGGCCATCGGCGTGATCGCCGGGGTGTACGCCCTGCTGCCGCTGTTCGCCGCCGTACCCCTCGGACGCCGCACCGACCACGGCCGGTGCGCCCCGCTGCTCCCGGTCGGCGTCGTCCTGATAGCCGGGGGTTGCGCCCTCAGTGGTACGGCGGACTCCCTCACCGCGATGGCGGCCTGGAGCGGGGTGATGGGCCTCGGGCACCTGTCCTTCGTGATCGGCGCCCAGTCGCTCGTGGCCCGTCAGTCCGCGCCGCACGAACAGGACCGCAACTTCGGCCACTTCACCATCGGCGCCTCGCTCGGCCAGTTCGTCGGACCGATCGCCGCGGGCGTCCTGATCGGCGGCCCCGACATGGCGGGCACCAGCGCCCTCGCCCTGCTGGTCGCGGGCGGCGTCGCGGCGTTCTCGTTCGTCTCCCTGTGGCGCATCGAGCACCGTACGCCGTCCATGTCCCGCGGTGGACAGGGCCCGCGCGTGCCCGTGCACCGCATCCTGCGCACCCGGGGCGTGCCCGCGGGCATCTTCATCAGCCTCGCCGTGCTGTCCGCGACGGACATCCTCACCGCGTACCTGCCGGTGGTCGGCGAACACCGGGGCATCGCGCCCTCCGTCATCGGCCTGCTGCTCAGCCTGCGCGCGGCGGCCACCATCGCCTGCCGGCTGGTGATGACGCCGATGCTGCGGCTGCTGGGCCGGGCCGCGCTGCTCACCACGACCTGTCTGCTGGCGGCCCTGCTGTGCGCCGGGATCGCGTTGCCCGTGCCGGTCTGGGCGCTCGCCGTGATCCTCGCCGCGCTCGGCTTCTGCCTGGGCGTCGGCCAGCCCCTGTCCATGACGACGGTCGTCCAGGCCGCCCCGGACGGCGCCCGCTCCACCGCCCTCGCCCTGCGGCTGACGGGCAACCGGCTCGGCCAGGTCGCGGCGCCCGCCACCGCGGGCCTGATCGCCGGAGTCGCGGGCGTGGCCGCGCCGTTCGTGATGCTCGGGGCGCTGCTGCTGATCGCCTCGGGGCTGGGCCTGCGGCAGGGCCGCCCGGCCGCGGGATCCGTGGAACCGAACGGACCCGCCGGACCCGTAGGCCCCGCCGGACCGGCCGGACTCACGGGGCCCGCCGGATCGGCCGGACCGGCAGGACTCGCCGGATCCGAAACGGTCGCGGGCCGGGACGCGCCCCCGCCGCCGCCCTCGCCCTCGCCTGAACTGGAGAAACGCCGAACGGGCCGCGGTGGCGCCTGAGTTGCGGCGATTCGAGGTGTTCAAGGGGTTCCCCGGGGCCTGCGCGGTCCGTTAGCTTCCGTGACTCATGGGTCTCGTACGTATCCGGCGTATCCGCCGTATCCGAACGAGCCGTCCGACCGCGGAGCACCAGCGCCCCGTGAGCCCCCGGGGGTCACGTCTCATGCCACGTGCCGTCTCTCTCGACCAGGTGAGCAAGTCCTACACGCAAGGCGTCCGTGTGGTGCAGCGGCTGTCGCTCGACATCGAGCCCGGCGAGTTCCTGGTGCTGCTCGGCCCCTCCGGCTGCGGCAAGTCGACCGTGCTGAGGATGATCGCCGGACTTGAGGAGCCCACCGAGGGAGAGGTGCGGCTCGACGGGGAGTACGCCAACCATCTCGCGCCCGCCGAGCGGGACATGGCGATGGTCTTCCAGAACTACGCGCTCTACCCGACCATGAACAGCCGCGCGAACATCGGCTTCCCCCTGCGGATCGAGGATCCCGGCCGGGATCCGGGGCCGCGGGTGCAGGCCACGGCACGGATGCTCGGCATCGAGGACCTGCTGGACCGGTTCCCCCACCAGCTCTCCGGCGGGGAACGCCAGCGCGTGGCCATGGGCCGGGCCATCGCCCGGCACCCGTCCGCCTTCCTGATGGACGAGCCGCTGGCCAACCTGGACGCCAAGCTGCGCAGCCATCTGCGGGCCGAGATAGCCCGGCTCACCCGGGATCTGGACGTCACGACGCTGTACGTCACCCACGACCAGGCGGAGGCGATGTCGCTCGGCGACCGGGTGGCCGTCCTGCGCGGTGGCGTGCTCCAGCAGGTCGACACCCCGCGGACGGTGTACGCGCTGCCGGAGAACGTCTTCGTAGCCGCGTTCATCGGCACTCCCCGGATCAACCTGCTCCGCGGTGTCGTCCTCGCCCCGCTCGACGGGGCCATGTCGATCGGTCTGGGCCGCCAGGCACTGGTCCTCCCCGAACCCCTCTCCCCGGACCACCGGCTGCTCCGGGTGCAGCAGGGGCGTGAGGTCATCGTCGGGCTGCGCTCGGAGGCCGTACGCCTCGCCCGGCCCACGCGGGCCCGGCCCGGGGAGGTGGCGATGAGCGGGCTCGTCGAGCATGTGGAGTTCCAGGGGCACGAGGTGCTGGTCCATCTCGACACCGGTTCGCAGCCGGCGCTCGTACCGGATCTGGAGGCGCCACGTCCGGTGTCCCGGCCGGGTGGGCGGCGCCGGCGGGAGGGCGGGGTTCTCGACCGGTTGCGGGGGCGGGCGGCGGGGGCGCTGCGGGCGGGGCCCGTCGTGGTGCTGGAGCATCCCGGGGACGCGGGGCCTGCGCGGCCGGCGGAGCCGTTGTCGGGGGAGGCGCGGTTGCCGGGGGACCTCATCGTGCGTACGACGCCGGATCACGCGCTTCGGCCGGGCATGCAGGTGCCGCTCCTGGTGGACCTCGCCCACCTGTTCGTCTTCGACCACGACGGCATACGCATCTCCCCCACCCCGACCCACCTCCCGGACTTACAGTCCTGACCCCTCGTGAACGGCTGCCCCCTCCCGCGAGCCACCACCTGCGCAGTTCCCCGCGCCCCTGGGGGTGAGTGGGGCTGGGCGTGCGCTACCGGGCGCGGGCGCGCTGCGGCTGGCTGCGCAGTTCCCCGCGCCCCTGAGGTGGGTGGGGCTTGGCGCATGTCGGCAGGTGCGGGTGGGCTGTGGCTGGCTGCGCAGTTCCCCGCGCCCCTAAAAGATGAACCCGCGCTCCCAGAGAGACGAGCAATCCCGACGCACCCCCACCCCCTAAGGGGCGCGGGGAACGGCGCGGGCAACGACGATGGACCCGCACCCATCGTTTCGGGTCAGCCTCCACTCACCCGGGGCGCGGGGAACGGCGCGGGTGACCGCGAGGTACCCGCACCCGTCGTTTCGGGTCAGCCTCCACTCACCCGGGGCGCGGGGAACGGCGCGGGTGACCGCGAGGTACCCGCACCCGTCATTTGGGGCCAGCCCCCACCCACCCAGGGGCGCGGGGAACGGCGCGGGTAAGCACGATGGACCCGCACCCCCCGAGGGCCAACAACCCCGCCGCAGCCCCACCCCTGGTGGGTGAAAACTAACAGCGCTAGTTTGTAGCGCGGGCGACAGTTAGGTTGGGGGCAAGGACGATGACGCCCCACCCCGGGAGGACTCCATGAAGGCACACGACGGCATGTACATCGACGGCGCCTGGCGCCCCGCAGCCGGGACGGACACGATCGCCGTCGTGAACCCGGCCGACGAACAGGTCATCGCCCACGTCCCGGCCGGCACGATCGAGGACGTGGACGCGGCCGTACGCGCCGCCCGCACCGCCTTCCCGGCCTGGGCCACCACCCCGCCCGAAGAACGCGCCGCCCGCATCGGCGCCCTCCGCGACGTCCTCGTCGCCCGCAAGGACGAGATCGCCGAGACGGTCACCGCCGAACTCGGCTCACCGCTGAAGTTCTCCCAGGCCGTACACGTCGGCGCCCCCATCGCGGTCGCCGGCTCGTACGCCGACCTCGCCGCCTCGTACGCCTTCGAGGAGAAGGTCGGCAACTCGACCGTCTACCTCGAACCCGTCGGCGTCGTCGGCGCCATCACCCCCTGGAACTACCCCCTGCACCAGATCGTCGCCAAGGTCGCCCCCGCCCTCGCGGCCGGCTGCACGGTCGTGCTCAAGCCCGCCGAGGACACCCCGCTGACCGCGCAGCTCTTCGCGGAGGCGGTCCACGAAGCGGGCGTACCGGCCGGTGTCTTCAACCTCGTCACCGGCCTGGGCCCGGTCGCCGGCCAGGCACTCGCCGAGCACGAGGGTGTGGACCTGGTCTCCTTCACGGGCTCCACCGCCGTCGGCCGGCAGATCGGCGCGACGGCGGGCGCGGCCGTCAAGCGCGTCGCCCTCGAACTGGGCGGCAAGTCCGCCAACGTCATCCTGCCGAGCGCGGACCTCGCCAAGGCCGTGAACGTCGGCGTCGCCAACGTGATGTCCAACTCCGGCCAGACATGCAGCGCCTGGACCCGCATGCTGGTGCACGACTCGCAGTACGAAGAGGCCGTGACCCTGGCCGCCGACGCCGCCGCGAAGTACGGCGAGCGCATCGGCCCGGTCGTCAACGCCAAGCAGCAGGAACGCGTGCGCGGCTACATCGAGAAGGGCGTCAGCGACGGCGCGCGGCTCGTCGCCGGCGGCCCCGAATCCCCGCAGCCGCAGGGCTACTTCGTCAGCCCCACCGTCTTCGCGGACGTCACCCCCGAGATGGCGATCGCCCAGGAGGAGATCTTCGGCCCGGTCCTGTCGATCATTCGGTACGAGGACGAGGCGGACGCGCTCCGCATCGCCAACGGCACGGTGTACGGGCTCGCGGGAGCCGTCTGGGCCGGAGAGGAGTCGGAGGCGGTGGCCTTCGCGCGCCGCCTCGACACCGGACAGGTGGACATCAACGGCGGACGCTTCAACCCCCGGGCCCCCTTCGGCGGTTACAAGCAGTCGGGCGTCGGCCGCGAACTCGGCTCGCACGGCCTGTCCGAGTACCTCCAGACCAAGTCCCTCCAGTTCTGACCGAGTCCATCCTGTTCTGACCGATCCCCGTCAGTTCTGACCGAGTCCCTCCAGTTCTGCAGTTCCAGAGTCCTAGGAGCGTTGTACGTCATGACCCGCGCCGCTGTGCTGCCCGCCGTCGGGGCTCCCCTGGAGATCACCGAGATCGACCTGCCGGAACCCGGCCCCGGACAGGTGAGGATCCGCCTCGCCGCCGCCGGGGTCTGTCACTCCGACCTCTCACTGACCAACGGCACCATGCGGCTGCCGGTGCCCGCCGTCCTCGGCCACGAGGGAGCGGGGACGGTCGTCTCCGTCGGCCCCGGGGTCGGGCATGTCGCACCCGGCGACGAGGTGGTCCTCAACTGGGCGCCCTCCTGCGGGAGTTGCCACGCCTGCTCGCTCGGCGAGGTGTGGCTCTGCGCCAACGCGCTGGCCGGGGCCGCGAACGTCTACGCACACCGTTCCTCCGACGGAACGGACCTCCACCCCGGCCTGAACGTCGCCGCGTTCGCCGAGGAGACCGTGGTGGCCGCCGACTGCGTACTGCCCGCGCCGGCCGGTATCCCGCTCGCGGACGCCGCCCTGCTCGGCTGCGCCGTCCTCACCGGCTACGGGGCCGTGCACTACTCGGCCCAGGTCCGGCCCGGCGAGACCGTGGCCGTCTTCGGGGTCGGCGGGGTGGGACTCGCGGCGCTCCAGGCCGCCCGGATCGCCGGCGCCTCCACCGTCGTGGCGGTCGACGTGTCACCGGAGAAGGAGGCCCTGGCCCGCGCCGCCGGAGCCACCGAGTACGTGATCGCCTCGGACAACACGGCCCGCGAGATCCGGGGACTCACCGGCAAGCAGGGCGTGGACGTGGCCGTGGAGTGCGCGGGCCGCGCCGTCACGATCCGTACCGCGTGGGAGTCCACCCGCAGGGGCGGCCGTACGACGGTCGTCGGCATCGGCGGCAAGGACCAGCAGGTCACCTTCAACGCCCTGGAGATCTTCCACTGGGGCCGCACCCTCGCCGGCTGCGTGTACGGCAACTCCGACCCCGCCCGCGATCTGCCGATCCTCGCCGAACACGTCCGGGCCGGACGGCTGGACCTGAGCGCCCTCGTCACGGAACGGATCGCCCTGGACGGCATCCCGGCGGCGTTCGACAACATGCTGGCGGGCAAGGGCGGTCGCGCGCTGGTGATGTTCTAGGGGGGCCGGAGGATCGGCCCCGCCTCGGCTAAGCCTTGTCCGACCGGGGCTCGGGCGCGGCGGCGACGGCTGTGGCGGAAGCTTCCGTGACCGGGGCTTCCGTTACTGGAGCCTCCGTCACGGGAGCTTCCGTTGAGGACGCGGCTGTCGTCCCGGCCCGGGGCCCGGACCGCGACACCGCCACGCCCGCGAGACACACGAGGCCCCCGACGAGCGTGATCCAGCCCGGCACCTCGTCGAGCGCCACCCACGACATCAGCACCACCAACGCGGGCACCGCGTACGTCGTGGCTCCCATCCGCCCGGCCGTCGTACGCGCCAGTGCGAACGCCCAGGTGGTGAAGGCGAGCGCGGTCGGGAAGACGCCCAGGTACACCATGTTGAGGGTCGCCGACAGCGGGGCGTCCCGGGCGTCGGAGACCAGCTGCCCGGCGAACGGCAGACAGGCCACCGCGCCGATCACACACCCGTACGTCGTCACCTGGAGCGCGGAACCGTGCCGCAGGGCCGGCTTCTGGGCGACCACACCGCCCGCGTACGCGACCGCGGCGAGCAGGCAGAGCAGTACGCCGAGCACGGAGGCGCTGCCCTCGCCCGACATCGACAGGCCGACGACCGCCGCGCCGACGAAGGAGACGGCCATTCCGGCGAGCAGGCGCGACGGCAGGCCCTCCTTGAGCAGCCAGCCGGCGAGCAGGGCCATGATCAGCGGCCCGATGTTCACCACGAGGGCGGCGGTGCCCGCGTCGACCTTCTGCTCGCCCCAGTTGAGGACCACCATGTACAGGCCGAACCAGAGCAGCCCGGACACGACGATCCCCGGCCAGGCCCCTCGCGCGGGGAGCCCTTCCCGGCGTACCAGGCAGATCGCTCCCAGGACCAGCGCTCCGGCGAGCAGCCGGCCGAGCGCCAGCGCGCCGGGGGAGTAGGCCTCGCCGGCGCTGCGGATGGAGACGAAGGCGGAGGCCCACAGCAACACGGTGACGCCGGCCGCTGTGGCTGCGAGTAGGTCGGTCCTGCGGCCGGCGGGGAGGGAAGTCATCACGTTCCAGAGGTTAGGCGGGGTGGGGTGAAAGGGCTCGCGGATTTCGGACCGGACGCCCCTGTCTCCGGGGGCCGGTGTGGTGCCTGCGGGCCGGTGGAGGCTGGGCGCGCAGTTCCCCGCGCCCCTGAAGAACGGGGCTGCGCCCCGGTCCTTCATCGTCGCGCGGGCGAGGGACGATGAAGGACGAGGGCGCGCTCCGGTCCTTCGCCCTCGCGCGCGTGAAGGCCGGGGTGTGCCGCGGGCCGTCGTCCTCGCGCCCCTGAAGCGGAGTGCGCCTCGGGCCCTCGTCCTTGCGCGCGTGAAGGACGAGGGTGTGCCCCGGGCCGTCGCCCCCGCGTCCCTGGAAGCCTGCGGGCTCATCGCAGCGTGTCTGCCTGGATTCCCAGGAGTTGGGAGAGCGCTTGCTCTCCCTTTTCCGTTACCTTGACGGCTCGTTCCGAGCCGATTCGGGTGCACCAGTTGGCGTTCAGGGCGTGTTGGCACAGGGCGGCGCCTGCGATGCCGGCGAGGTGGGGGCGGCGTTCCGTCCAGTCCAGGCAGGCGCGGGCGAGCGGGCGCTGGCCGGTGCGTACGAGGGGAATGCCGACACCCTCGAACCAGTTCACGCCCTCGTCCGTGAGCGCGAAACCGGTGTCCTGGCGGAGCAGCCCGAGGCCGGTGAGCGCGTCGGTGACCGCGATGCCGAGGCGGCCGGCCAGATGGTCGTAGCAGGTGCGGCCCCGGGCCATCGCGCTGCCGGCACCGGCCTCGCGCAGCGTGCGCGGCCGTGCGGCCGCCGTGGGGGAGACCTGGGCGGCGAGGTCCTCGACGAGCTGGGCGACCCGGGCGTCGGCCAGCCGTACGTACCGGTGCCGCCCCTGCCGCTCCTCCGCGAGGAGCCCGCCCGCGACCAGCTTGCCCAGGTGCTCGCTGGCCGTCGAGGCGGCGACCCCGGCGTGCCGGGCCAGTTCCCCGGCGGTCCAGGCCCGCCCGTCGAGCAATGCCAGCAGAAACCCGGCCCGGGTCTCGTCGGCGGCCAGAGAGGCGAGGGCGGCGAGCCGGGCGGCCCCGGTACGCGCCCCGCTGAGTGAGGTGGTCATGCACCCAGCATGAGCGACCCACACTTCGGCCACCGCCGAACGATGGGCGCCCCTGCAAGGGGCGCGGGGAACGGCGCAGTCTTCTGCTTTCCAGGGGCGCAGGGGTGCAGGGGCGCGGGGAACTGCGCGACCAGCCCCACCCGCCCCCCGAACCAACCCGCCCGCGAAGCGACTACCCCCGCAGCGCCCCGTACTGCAACGCCAATCCGTCCAGCAACGCGGTGAGCCCCGTCTCGAACGCCCGCTCGTCGATCTTCTCCTGCTGCTCGGCCAGCAGATGCGCCTGCCCGAGATGCGGATAGTCCGCGGGATCGTACGCCGTCTCGTCGTCCACGAACCCCCCGGCGAACGACGACAACGCGGACCCCATCACGAAGTACCGCATCAGCGCCCCGATGGACGTCGCCTGCGCCGCGGGCCACCCCGCCGCGACCATCCCCCCGAAGACCGCGTCGGCGAGCCGGAGCCCGGCCGGCCGCCGTCCGGGGCCGCGGGCGAGGACCGGGACGATGTTCGGGTGGTCGCGCAGGGCCGCCCGGTAGGACACGGCCCAGTCGTGCAGCGCGGTCCGCCAGTCCCGCCCGTCCTCGAACATCGACAGGTCGACCTGCGCGCTCACGGAGTCCGCGACCGCCTCCAGGATCTGGTCCTTCGTACGGAAGTGGTTGTAGAGGGACGGCCCGCTCACCCCCAGCTCCGCCGCCAGCCGCCGCGTGGAGACCGCGGCGAGCCCCTCCGCGTCCACCAGGGTCCGGGCCGCCGCGACGATGCGGTCGGTGCTGAGGAGGGGCTTGCGCGGTCGGGCCATGGCCCACATAGTAGGGCTGCGGACCAGAAACTAGCAGTGCTAATTAAAAGCAGGGGTTGATCACAGTGAACCTGGAACTCAGCGAGGAGCAGACCGCCGTCCGACGGCTGGCCAGGGACTTCGTCGCGCGCGAGATCACCCCGAACGTGATCGCCTGGGACCGCGCGGAGGACGTCGACCGATCCATCGTCAAGAAGCTCGGCGAGGTCGGTTTCCTCGGCCTGACCGTCGACGAGGAGTACGGCGGCTCCGGCGGCGACCACCTCGCGTACTGCCTGGTGACGGAGGAACTGGGCCGGGGTGACTCCTCGGTCCGCGGCATCGTCTCCGTCTCGCTCGGACTCGTCGCCAAGACCATCGCGTCCTGGGGGACCGAGGAGCAGAAGCGCCGGTGGCTGCCGGGGCTCACCTCCGGCGATTACGTGGGCTGCTTCGGCCTCACGGAACCGGGCACCGGCTCCGACGCGGGCAACCTGTCCACGAAGGCGGTCCGCGACGGCGGCGACTACGTCATCAACGGCAGCAAGATGTTCATCACCAACGGCACCTGGGCGGACGTGGTCCTGCTCTTCGCCCGCTCGACCGACGCCCCCGGTCACAAGGGCGTCTCCGCCTTCCTCATGCCCACCGACAGCCCCGGGCTGACCCGCCGCACCGTCCACGGCAAGCTCGGACTGCGCGGCCAGGCCACCGCCGAACTGACCCTTGAGGACGTCCGCGTACCCGCCTCGGCGATGCTCGGCCCCGAGGGCAAGGGCTTCGCCGTCGCCATGTCCGCGCTGGCCAAGGGCCGGATGTCGGTGGCGGCGGGCTGCGTGGGCATCGCCCAGGCCGCGCTGGACGCCGCCGTGGCGTACGCGACCGAGCGCGAGCAGTTCGGCAAGGTCATCGCCCGCCACCAGCTCGTCCAGGAACTGCTCAGCGACATCGCCGTGGACGTGGACGCGGCCCGGCTGCTCACCTGGCGCGTCGCGGACCTCGTCGACCGCGGGGAGCCGTTCGCCACCGAGTCCTCGAAGGCCAAGCTCTTCGCCTCGGAGGCCGCGGTGCGCGCCGCGAACAACGCGCTCCAGGTCTTCGGCGGCTACGGCTACATCGACGAGTACCCCGTCGGGAAGCTGCTGCGTGACGCCCGGGTCATGACGCTCTACGAGGGCACCAGCCAGATACAGAAGCTGGTCATCGGCCGCGCGCTGACCGGGGTCTCGGCTTTCTGACTTCCGTCCGGCTTCCGACTTCCGACTTCCGGCTTCTGGCTTCCGGCTTCCGGCTTCTGAGTACGTGACGTGAGTAGGTGAGCGGATGTGGTTCCGGCCGCCTCCGCCGACGCTGGTCGCATGAGTGAGACACAGGTCAAGCAGCAGTCCACCGCGGCCTTCTACGGGCAGGCTGTCCTTTCCTTCGCGGTCGCCATCGTCGCCACCGCCATCGGCATCTTCCGGCTGGAGGCGGACGCCTGGGTACGGGCCTTCCTGGGGATCGCCGTGCTGTACCTCGTGACCTCGGCGTTCACCCTCGCCAAGGTGATCCGGGACCGGCAGGAGGCCGGGCAGATCGTCAGCCGGGTCGACCAGGCCCGCCTGGAGAAGCTCCTCGCCGAGCACGACCCCTTCGACAAGATGTGAGTGCGGGCTGCCCCGAACGGGCGCGCTAAGCGCTCGCTCAGTTTCGGAGGTATGGTGTTCGTTCTGTCACTGGAAGGGGCGAACGAGCGATGAGTACGGCGGAGGAGACGGCCGGCGGCGAACTGCAGCCGTGGGCCGAGGTCACCCCTGACGCGGCCAGGCGGCTGCTCGTCGCCGCGGTGGAGGCCTTCGCCGAGCGCGGGTACCACGCGACGACCACCCGTGACATCGCGGGGCGGGCGGGGATGAGTCCGGCCGCGCTCTACATCCACTACAAGACGAAGGAAGAGCTGCTCCACCGGATCAGCAGGATCGGGCATGAGAAGGCGCTCGACATCCTGCGGACAGCGGGCGCCCGCGAGGGGAGCCCGACCGAGCGGCTCGCCGACGCGGTCAGCTCTTTCGTGCGGTGGCACGCCGGGGGGCGTACGACCGCGCGGGTCGTGCAGTACGAGCTGGACTCGCTCGGGGCCGATGCCCGTGCGGAGATCATCGGTCTGCGTCGGCAGGTCGATGCGGAGGTGCGGGCGATCATCGAGGACGGGGTTGCCTCGGGGGACTTCGACGTCCCGGACGTGCCTGGTACCACGCTCGCGGTGCTGTCCTTGTGCATCGATGTGGCCCGGTGGTTCAACGTGGACGGTCCCCGTACGCCGGAAATGGTCGGCGCCCTGTACGCGGACCTGGTCCTGAGAATGGTCGGCTCCCACCCCCACGCGTAGGACGACGCCCTCCACGCCCCGTTATGCCTGACCGCGCAGTTCCCCGCGCCTCTTGGAGGCGGTTGCCGCTGGCCGGGTGTGGTCTGCGGGTCCGTCGTGGCTGGGCTGCGCAGTTCCCCGCGCCCCTTGGAGGCGGCTGCCGCTGGCCGAGTGTCGTCTGCGGGCCGGTCGTGGCTGGGTGCGCAGTTCCCCGCGCCCCTTGAATGCGGGGGCCGCTGCGGTGCCATTGTGGCTGGGCGGTCCCGCAGTCCCCTAGGGGCGCGGGGAACTGCGCGATTGGCCCCCACCTGGCGGCAGGGGAGCCGTCCCGTCAGAAGTAGTAGCGAGACACCGACTCCGCCACACAGACCGGCTTCTCTCCGCCCTCGCGTTCCACCGTGAAGGCGACAGCCACCTGCAGCCCACCCGTCACCTCGTCGACCGCCGTGATCTTCGCCGTGGCGCGCAGCCGCGAACCCACCGGCACCGGAGCCGGGAAACGGACCTTGTTCGTCCCGTAGTTGACGCCCATCTTCACGCCCTCGACCGCGATCAGCTGAGGTCCGAACAGCGGCAGCAGCGACAACGTCAGATACCCGTGCGCGATGGTCGTCCTGAAGGGACCGCTCGCCGCCTTCTCCGGGTCCACATGGATCCACTGGTGGTCACCCGTGGCCTCGGCGAACAGATCGATCCGCTTCTGGTCGACCTCCACCCAGTCGCTGTACCCCAACTGCTCACCCACCGCCGCCTTCAGTTCGTCGGCGGACGTGAAGATCCTCGGCTCTGCCATGTCCCTGGCCTTTCGCGTCGCTGCGTTTCCGGGCACTACCCCTAAGCAACTGCTTAGCATGGTCGCAGCGAGGTTCCCTGTCAACGGACCGGAGGGGTGACGGGCTGGGTAGGGTTCGAGGGGTGCCCCAGATTCCCGAGAAGATCCATGAACTCACGGTCGGCCAGCTGTCGGCCCGCAGTGGAGCCGCCGTCTCGGCCCTGCACTTCTACGAGTCCAAGGGCCTGATCAGCAGCCGTCGCACCGCGGGCAACCAGCGCCGCTACCACCGTGACGCCCTGCGCCGGGTCGCCTTCGTACGGGCCGCGCAGCGCGTCGGTATCCCGCTGGCCACGATCCGCGACGCTCTCGCCGAACTCCCCGAGGAGCGCACCCCCACCAGGGAGGACTGGGCCCGGCTCTCGGAGGCCTGGCGTTCCGAACTCGACGAGCGCATCAAACAGCTGGGCCGCCTGCGGGACCACCTCACGGACTGCATCGGCTGCGGCTGCCTCTCCCTGGAGAACTGCGTCCTGTCCAACCCCGACGACGTCTTCGGCGAACGGCAGAGCGGTTCCCGCCTCATGGTGGAGCGCGGCGGACAGCGCGGACGCCGGGCCGCGGAGCAGCAGCCCGACGAGCGGCCGGAGGCCGGGAACTGCCGCTGAGGCAATCCCCGGGCCCTCGGGCGGCCGGCGCCCCGGGCGCCCCGTCACTCGTACTCCGTGCCGCCCTTGCGCGTCAGATACGCCGGGCTGACCGCCTTCGCCACGGCCCGGCCGCCGGTCACCGGGCTGTACCGCTCGGTGGCGGGCCGGATGACGACGCCCTCGCGCAGATGGATCCCCTGCCCCGAGACGGTCTCGCGGCCGGAGGCGAGTTCCAGTACCCGCCGGATGTCGTACGGGCCCGTGTACAGCCGTGGCACGAGCGGCAGTTCGCCGGTGAGCAGGTCCGCCGCGTCCAGCCAGCGGACCTCACCGTCGATCTCCGCGGACACGTCGAACACCGCGTAACCGATCGTCTCGCGGCGGCCGTCGGCGCCGTACGTCAGGTCCTGTACGCCCGCCCCGTACACCTCGCCGAAGACGCCGACGCGGCGGGCCCCGAGCCGCTCGGCCAGCCGGGCGGCGACCGCCGCGACCCCGTGGCCGTGGACCGCGCGCCAGTACAGGTTGCGCGGGTCCTCCTTCAGGGCCAGGCGTTTGGCGCCGAAGCCCTTCGAGGAGACCTGGACGCGGCCGTCCCCGGCGAAGTACGTGAGCAGGCAGGCCGTGCCGTGCAGCTTCTCGGTCAGGACCACTTCCTCGCCGGGGGCGAAGATGCCGGGATACCGCTGGACGTTCTCGATGTCGACCCAGGGCAGCAGGTCGGGGGCCGACTCGATCTCGCCGTCCATGGTGGGGGGTATCGGAGGCACCCACTTGGTGACGCCCAGCAGCTCAGCGAAGTCCGTGCCCTCCGCCGCGGCCCGCGTCAGGTCCATGTCGGCCAGTGCGCGGGGCCGGCAGACGATCCCCTGTGACAGCTCGCCGCGCAGCCGGACCGCCTTCACCCGGTCCGAGCCGCTGCCCGCGAGCCGCCCGGTCAGTCCCAGCTCCTCGATCAGTTCCCGCGGCAGCACGGACTGCTCCGGGATGTAGACGGCGCTCTCGCCGGTGCGGTACGCGCCCTTGGCGACCACCGCCCGGTACAGGCCGACCTGGGCCAGTTCGAGCGCGTCGGCGTTCGGGTGCTCGTGGACGGTCAGCACTTCGGCGGTGACGCGCAGCGTCGACATGGTGGGGCTCCTCGGGGTCTCACACGGTGCTCAGCCTGGTCTCATCGCCTCCAACTGTCCGTACGGGAAAGGGGTGGAGCGACGGGTTTTGGGGCTGCTATGGCCGTCGGCTGGACGGTCCTGCCCCGGACCCGGACCCGAATCTGTATGCGGACCCGGACCCGGACCCGGACCTGTACCCGGACCCGTACCGGGCCAGCGCCTCCGTCACCAACTGCGCGTTGGACGTGGCCCGTCGGCCGTCCGGCAGGGTCAGCGTGTCCTCCAGGCCGATCCGGGTCGCAAGCCCGAGGCGCGCGGCGAGGTCCAGTACGGGCCAGGTGCCGCCCTCCTCGCCGTGCAGCAGGGCGGGGCGGCCGTGCGTGGTGCCGAGAGCGGCCAGGAGTTCGCGGGCCGTGTCTTCGGCCGTCTCCGGATCCGGGTCCGTCACCTCCGCCAGGACGCGCAGTACCCGCGGCCCCAGCGGTGACGCCGCGAACCGCGCCGCCCCGTCCGTGCCGGACCAGATGCCCGCCTCGACGCCCATGCCCCGCTCCAGGAGCGCCGCGGCCACTTCCTCGGCGCCCGGCTCGTGCCAGTTGACCGACGCGTGGTCGGGCAGGACGCTCCACTCACGGACGCGTGCGACGCGGGCCGCGGGGTCGGGCTCGGCCCAGGCGCCGGTGGTCACTCCGACGGGAACGTCCACCTGTGAACGGATTTCGTCCAGGGTGGCCGCAACCGCCTTCGCCGACAGCGTGTCTTCTCCACAAGGGGACTTGGGATGCACATGGATGTCCGACGCCCCGGCCGCGACGGCTTCCGCCGCGGAGCCGGCCATCGCTTTCGGCGACAACGGCACGAGTGCCCCGTCGCCGGACCCGCGCCCCCCGTTCACACAGACCTGGACCATGCCCCCGATGGTGCCAGGCGGCACCGACAATCCGGAGATCGAAAGGGGAACAGGCGATGAGCCTGGCCATTTGCTCGCTCAAGTGGGAAGCCGCGCGCACGGGGGCCCAGCGGATCACGTACGACAGTGACGGGTACCACCTCGTGCGCTTCCCGTACGTCACGGGCGAGGAGCAGTACGACCGCTGGAACATGCACGACCCGGAGAAGGACGGCGTCACCTCGGCGTTCCCCGACGTCCGCTCGGGGCTGATCTGGCCGAGTCACGACGGCTGGGGCGTCCTGTCGGCGCTCGTGTTCTGGGAGCCGGACGCCGCGGGTCTCGAATACCGGGCGCGCTTCGTGCGCGACCCGCTGAACCTCACGGCGGCACGCTACGACTCGACCGCCACCACCGACTACGCGCCCACCCGGGGCGGTCAGTACCGGACCTACATGTGGCAGATGTTCGTCCACCCGGGCACACCGGTCGGCCTGAAGGTGTCCGTGCGCGGCGCGGGGGACGCGAAGATCTCCACGCCGCTGATGTGCGTCGAGTTCAAGCTGGCCATCCACACCGACGTCAAGGTTCCGTAAGCGTGTACCCGGGGGTGCGGCTCCTCCGGCGCACCCCCGGTGCCGCTACCCCGCGACCGCCATGAGGAGGCGTCCCCGGCGGCATTCCGCCAGCGCCTCGGCGGTGAGGACCGGTCGGGGGACCACGATTCCGCAGGCCGTGCAGACCGGGCCGGAGGACGGTTCGTGGGCCAGGTCGTACTTCCAGACGAGGCGCTCGCCCGAGCAGACGGGGCAGACGGCGCCTGGTTCCCGCTCCAGGGCGGCGATCAGCCGGCGCAGCACCTCGGCCAGCGGCTCATGGGGATGGACCGTGGGGTCGTCGCACCAGGCGACCCCGAAGCCGCCCCAGGTGAGCCGGTGCCAGTCGTCCACGCTGCCGGGGGAGCGCAGACCGTCGTGCTTCTCCTTCTTGCGGCGCTGGGCGAACCCGGCCTCGTAGGTGAGCCAGACGGAGCGGGCCGCCTCCAGTTCGTCCAGTGCGGCCACGAGCCGCACCGGATCGGGGGACCGGTCCTCGGGGTCGAACCCGGCCCGGGAGCACAGATGGTCCCAGGTCGCCCGGTGACCGTAAGGAGCGAACCTCTCAAGGCACTTGCGCAGTGAATAGCGCCGCAGTGCCAGATCGCTCCTCGGGTCGCGCACCTGTCTCGCCAGACTGCGGAATCCCGCCATCGCCCTGCACCTCCGTCACACCTGCACCTGTACTTCGGTCACTTCGGCGTCGTCGTAAGGACGTCGCCGAATAGACGTATCGACACGCGATTCGGCTCCATCTGTTTTTCGGCGACCGCCATAAAACCGCCAATCAGCCGGTAATCGGCCATCCGCAAGACGGTTGTCGGCCGTCTGTCGGCTCATTCCCGGCCGTCGTCCGGTGACGGACGGCGGCCCCGGCGGGGCTCCCAGGGTCTGTCGTCACATTCCCTGGGCCCCTCCGGCGCCAAAAGTGACGCATGTTCATCTTCAAACACGGGGATACCGGCGGTAACGTCCGGCCCACCCCCGTCGTGAGGAGTCAGCCATGCCTCGGCGTATCCCACGCACCATCCTCGACAGACTGAGAACTCCCCGTAGATTCCCCAAGTTCCTCATGGGCGCCTCGGTATGCGTTCTCATTGCCGGTCTTTTGTCACCGCTTTCCCAGGCGGTCGCCGCCGACACCCCCGCCGCAGCGCCGAACGACTACTGCGGCAGCCAGTGCTCGGACATTCTTCCGGCAGGTCAGAACGGCAACGCGACCCTCGCCGAGATCCTTCTCAACCAGGCCTTCGGCACGCAGCCCGCCCACGCGGACGACCAGTTGGCGCCCTACGCGAATCTGGCGTCCGGTTACCCCGCGCTCACCGACGCCAAAATTAATGATTTCTTCAGGGACGCCTCGTTCGGGGTGGCGGCGGACCAGGTCGAGTCCACGCTCAAGCCCGCCGGACGTACCGACGTGACGATCGTCCGCGACAAGAAGACCGGTGTGCCGCACATCACAGGCACCACCCGGTACGGAACCGAGTTCGGCGCCGGTTACGCCGCCGCCCAGGACCGGCTCTGGCTGATGGACGTCTTCCGGCACGTCGGGCGCGGCAAACTGACCCCCTTCGCGGGCGGCGCCCCCTCCAACCAGGGCCTGGAACAGGAGTTCTGGCGCCACGCCCCGTACACCGAGGCGGATCTGCAGGCCCAGATCGACAGTGCCGTCGCCACCAACGGCGCCCGCGGCCAGCAGGCCCTCGCCGACGTCAGGGCCTACCTCGCCGGCATCAACGCCTACATAGACGCCTCCGACAGCGGCCGCTACTTCCCCGGCGAGTACGTCCTGACCGGCCACAAGGACTCCATCACCAACGCCGGGACCATCGAGCACTTCAAGGAGACCGACCTGGTCGCGCTGGCCTCCGTCATCGGCGCGCTCTTCGGCTCCGGGGGCGGCGGCGAGGTCAACAACGCCATCTCCCTGCTCGCCGCCCAGTCCAAGTACGGCGTGGAGGAGGGCACCAAGGTCTGGGAGTCCTTCCGCGAGCGCAACGACCCCGAGGCCGTGCTCACCGTCCACAACGGCGAGAGCTTCCCGTACGCCACCAAGCCGGCCACCCCGCAGGGCGCCGCACTGCCCACCGCGGGCACGGTGACCGAGGAACCCTTGGTCTACGACCGCACCGGCAGCGCGGCCACCTCCACCGCCACCGGAACGACCGCCTCGGCGACGGCGAGCGCCCTCAGCTCCGCGAAGCGCGGGATGTCCAACGCCCTCGTGGTGAGCGGCAGGTCCACCGCGAGCGGCCACCCCATCGCCGTCTTCGGACCGCAGACCGGCTATTTCGCGCCACAGCTGCTCATGCTCCAGGAGATCCAGGGTCCGGGACTCAGCGCCCGCGGCGCCTCCTTCGCGGGCCTGAGCATGTACGTCGAACTCGGCCGCGGCCAGGACTACGCGTGGAGCGCCACCACCTCCGGCCAGGACATCATCGACACCTACGCGGTCGAGCTGTGCCAGGACGACACCCACTACCTGTACCGCGGCACCTGCACGGCCATGGAGAAGATCGAGCAGACCAACGCCTGGAAGCCCACCACCGCCGACAGCACCCCCGCGGGCTCCTACCGGATGCAGGTCTGGCGCACCAAGTACGGGCCCGTCACCCACCGGGCCACGGTCGACGGCAAGAAGGTCGCGTACACCACGCTGCGCTCCTCCTTCATGCACGAGGCCGACTCGATCATCGGCTTCCAGATGCTCAACGACCCCGACCACGTGAAGAGTCCGCAGACCTTCCAGACGGCGGTGCAGCACATCAACTTCACCTTCAACTGGTTCTACGCCGACGCGCAGCACACCGCCTACTACAACAGCGGCGACAATCCCGTACGCGCGGGCGGCGTCGACGCCGAGTTCCCCGTCTGGGCGCAGCCGGCGTACGAGTGGCGGAACTGGACGCCGACGACGAACACCGCCGACTACACCCCGCCGTCCGCGCACCCGAACTCGATCGACCAGGACTACTACATCTCCTGGAACAACAAGCAGGCCAAGGACTACACCACGGCCTCCTGGGGCAACGGCTCCGTCCACCGCGGCAACCTCCTGGAGGACCGGGTGAAGAGGCTGGTGACCGCGGGCGGGGTGACCAGGGCGTCCCTCACCAGGGCGATGGCCGACGCGGCGCTGGCCGACCTGCGCGCCGAGGACGTACTGCCGAAGCTGCTCCAGGTCGTCAAGAGCTCGCCGGTCACCGACACGACGGCCGCGGCGGCGGTGACGAAGCTGTCCGACTGGGTCACGGCGGGCGCCAAACGCAAGGAGACCTCGGCCGGTTCGAAGGCGTACGCCAACGCCGACGCGATCCGCCTCCTCGACGCCTGGTGGCCGCTGCTGGTGAAGGCCGAGTTCGAACCCGGTCTCGGCAGCGACCTCTACACCGCCATGACCGCCAACCTCCCCGTGGACGAGGCCCCTTCGGCGGGACACGGGCCCACCGGATCGCATGCCGGCAGCTCCTTCCAGTACGGCTGGTGGAGCTATGTCCACAAGGACATCCGGGCGGTGCTCGGTGAACCGGTGCAGGGCCCTCTCGCCAAGCCGTACTGCGGCGGCGGCAGCCTCGGCGCCTGCCGGGACATCCTGATCAGCACGCTCAAGACCGCGGCAGGCCGGACCGCCGCCCAGGTCTACCCGGGCGACGACCTCTGCTCGGCGGGCGACCAGTGGTGCGCCGACTCGATCAACCAGCGGACGCTGGGCGGTATCAAGCACGGCAGGATCAGCTGGCAGAACCGGCCGACCTACCAGCAGGTCGTGGAGTTCACCTCACATCGGTGAGTCCGCGCCGGTGACACCTTGAGGTGCGTACGGCGGCGGGTCAGCGGATGCGGCCCGCCGCCAGTACCACCTGGGCCAGTTCCCGGTGGCAGATGTCGCTGTGGGCGCCCGCCGGGGCGCCGCCCCGCCGCACCACCGCGGACGCGTCGATGTTCACGCACCCCGAGGCGGGCAGTCTCGTCCGCAGCGCTTCGGCGAGCGTGAACGTCTTCGTGCCGGACACCGCCCGCACCCCGCCGTGCCCCAACGCGCCCCACCTGGGCCCGAGAAGACGGGGAAGGGCGATTTCGGCGGCGGTGCGGTCGTCGCCCGCCGTCCGGGAGGCCAGCGGGTAGATCGTGCCGAGCGCCGAGTCGAAACGGGAGAAGCAGCAGACCAACGGCCCGTCGATACGGTCCTGTTGCCCGTGCAGCACCCCGTTGTCCCGTACGTCGTGCGGGAGCCGCGCCGCGAACGCGTAGTGCGAGAAGGCCGCCTGGAGGAGCGTCACGGACTTCACGGTCCGCACTCCCTTGGGCAGCCCGCGCAGCGCGAACGACACCAGACGCCCGCCGAAGCTGTGCCCCACGAGATGCACCCGCACCCCGGGCGCCGCCTGGGCGAGCCGCCCGATCATCCGCCCGAGGCCGCGCTCGCCGACCGCGCCCGCGCGTCGCTTCATCGCGAAGTACGTCGCCTGGCGCAGCAGTTCGTGTGCCCCGCCCCAGACACGCGCGAGACGGGGCGCGGCCTGCGCCCTGTCCGCCGTGAGTTCGGCGTCGGCGTCCTCCGCCAGGGCCCGCGCGAACTCCCGGCAGGTCCGCGCGGTGTCCCCGAGGAACATCCGCGGCTCGCTCGGAGCGCCGGGCGGGGACGCGGAATCCGTGAGGGTGTTCGCGGCGAGCGGGGCATCCGGCAGGGTGTCCGCGGTGAACGCGGCGCCCGGCGCCTCGGGCCGCAACTCGACGAGCAGCCGCACCAGTCGCCCGTACTCCTCCAACGCGGCGTCGCCCTCGGGCTGTTGGTCGAGCATCCGGGCGATCTGGTCGATCAGGGTGGCCCGGCCGGGAAAGGCCGTCAGCAGGGCGGCACGTGTGTCCTTGTCCAGCGCCGGGCCCACGGACACCGCGGTGACACTCCGCCCGAGGTCGGGGATCGGCTCGTCGGCGAAGCGCATCGACGGCCACACCACGCCCACGTACCCGAGCCGGGCGTTCGGCGCGAGGGCGGGCAGGGGATCGAAGAAGCGGCTGTAGAGCCGGGTCGCCGTGGGGCGGTCGTTGTTCCAGCCGTGCGCGAACACGATCAGGTCCTTGACGCCCCGGTCCACCACCTCTCGCAGCAGCCGGTCGCGCTGCCGTGCGTCCACATCGCCGTCCGCGTCGAACGTCAGCTCCCAGTAGGGAGTCACGCCCACTTCAGGATCCGCCATGACAAGCCCCCTTAGGCCTCCGCAACCCGTGCGATGTGCACGTAATCGTCCCGCCGACCGGGGGAGTTGGCCAGGGGCCACGTCCAGTCTGACCAGCCCGAACTCATGTCTCAGCAGTTGATCCAGAACGGGTGGTCCAGGATAGGGGATCCGATGCGGGTGGGATGCCGCGGACGGCCGGGGGCGGCCGGGGGCGGCCGGGGTGCGGGCTTTCGGCCGATACCCCGGAGGCGTTCCGGAGGTGTCCCGGGGCACGTCTCAGCGGTGCCCGGGGTGTCTCAGCGGTACAGGAGGTACTCCTTGCGTACGCGCCGGAACGCGGCCAGTTCGTCCTGCCAGCCCGCCACGACCTCGTCGGCCGTCGCGCCCGCGTCGATCATCGTGCGCACCAGCGTGGAGCCCGTCAGCTTGTCGATCCAGTTGTCCGGCCGCCAGGCGAACCCGCTCCAGACCTGCTTGGCGGTCACCAGCAGCGCGATCCCGGTCCGTACGGGGTCGTACGCGACGCGGTCGTGGACGTGGAGCTGCACCCCGCCGACCGTCCTGCCCTGGAACTTGGAGAAGGTGGGGGCGAAGTACGCCTCCCTGAAGTGCACTCCGGGCAGGCCGAGCTGTCCGGCCTCGGCGGCCCACCGCCGGTCGATGCCCTCCGCGCCGAGCAGCTCGAACGGGCGGGTCGTGCCGCGCCCCTCCGACAGGTTCGTCCCCTCGAAGAGGCAGGTGCCCGAGTAGACGAGAGCGGTGTCGGGCGTCGGCATGTTCGGGCTCGGGGGCACCCACGGCAGCCCCGAGGCGTCGTAGAAGTCCGACCGCCGCCAGCCCGACATCAGCACGGTGTCCAAGGGCACCGGCTCCGCGAGGAACTCCCCGTTGAACAGCCGCGCCAGCTCCGCGACGGTCATCCCGTGCGCCTGCGAGATCGGCTCCCGCCCGACGAACGTCGCGAACTCCTTGTGCAGCACGGGCCCGTACGCACCGCGGCCCGTCACCGGGTTCGGCCGGTCGAGCACCACGAACCGCTTGCCCGCGATCCTGGCCGCGTCCATGCAGTCGTACAGCGTCCAGATGTACGTGTAGAAGCGGGCGCCCGCGTCCTGGATGTCGAAGACGACCGTGTCCACGCCGGAGGCCGTGAAGATGTCGGCCAGGGGCTGCCCGCTCTTGAGATAGGTGTCGTAGACGGGGAGGCCGGTCGCCGGGTCGTCGTAGCGGCCCTCGGAGCCGCCGGCCTGGGCGGTGCCGCGGAAGCCGTGCTCCGGGCCGAAGACGGCCACCAGGTTCACGCGGTCGTCGGCGTGCGTCACGTCCACGATGTGGCGGGCGTCCCTGGTGACGCCCGTCGGGTTGGTGACAATGCCGACGCGCTCACCTTCCAGGAGGGAGTAGCCGTTCGCGGCGAGGCGTTCGAAGCCGGTGCGGAGGCGGCGGGTCCCCTCCGGGGCGGGGGTGGCCGCGGCGGCCGTGGCGGTGGCGGGCGGGGTCGCCGAGACCGCGGCTGCCGTCGTGGTGGCGGCGAGGAGACTTCGTCTGGACAGGCGGCGCATGTGACCTCCGTGAACTCGGAAGGCTGGGACTGGCACGGTATGGCTTCCGCCGGTTGTTCGTAAGCCGCGGCGCCGCTGTGGCTGGTCGCGCCGTTCCCCGCGCCCCTGAAAGCGAAAAGACTGCGCCGTTCCCCGCGCCCCTGACGGGCGAGGGCTGCGCCGTTCCCCGCGCCTCTTGCGGGGCTCTTTCGGGGGGCATACCGACCGGTTAGTCTGATGGGAGCTGTGCAGAGATGTCGTCGTGTCGAAGGAGACCGATGGTGGAAGCCATGCAGGATGCCGGAGTCGTCGTCACCGGGGCGGGCGGGGGGATCGGGGCCGCGCTGGCCCGGCGGTTCGCCGCCGCGGGGGCCCGGGTCGTGGTCAACGACCTGGACGCGGTGAAGGCCGCGGCCGTCGCCGAGGAGATCGGCGGGATCGCGGTGCCCGGCGACGCCTCCGCGATCGTGGCCGACGCCCGGGACGCCCTCGGCGGCACCGTCGACGTCTACTGCGCCAACGCGGGGCTGCCCTCCGGTGGCTCCGAGGCGGCCCCCGCGCGGGTCTGGGAGCTCGCCTGGGACGTGAACGTGATGGCGCACGTCCGGGCGGCCGACGAGCTGCTCCCCGCCTGGCTGGAGCGCGGCAGCGGCCGTTTCGTGTCCACCGTCTCGGCGGCCGGACTGCTCACCATGATCGGCGCGGCCCCGTACAGCGTCAGCAAGCACGGCGCGTACGCCTTCGCCGAGTGGCTCTCCCTCACGTACCGCCACCGCGGTCTGAAGGTGCACGCGATCTGTCCGCAGGGAGTGCGCACCGACATGCTCGCCGGCACCGGCAGCGCCGGGGACCTCGTCCTCAAGCCCACGGCCATCGAGCCCGAGGACGTCGCGGACGCACTCTTCGCGGGGATCGAGGAGGACCGCTTCCTGATCCTTCCGCACCCCGAGGTCGCCGAGTACTACCGGGCGCGCGCCGCCGATCCCGAGCGCTGGCTGACGAACATGAACCACATCCAGCAGAAGTGGGAGGCGGACGGGCGATGACCAGCACCTCCGTGTACGCGGCCCGGCCCTGGGTCGCTCTGCTGAACGAGGCCCAGCGCGGCCCCGTCAGCCCCGACGACTCGCCCGTGCACGCCCTGCGCCGGGCCGTCGCCGAGACCCCCGACCGCGCCTTCCTCGCCTACTTCGACGGGCGGCTCAGCTACCGAGAGGTGGACGAGCTGAGCGACTCCGTCGCCGGGCACCTCGCCGAACGCGGTCTGGAGCGCGGTGACCGCGTCGCCGTCCTGCTGCAGAACAGCCCGCTCTTCGTGCTCGCCGTCCTCGGCGCCTGGAAGGCCGGCGCGACCGTCCTGCCCGTCAACCCCATGTACAAGTCCGGCGAGGTGACCCACGTCCTGCGCGACGGCGAGGTCGCGGCGCTGATCTGCGCCGACCGCGCCTGGGAGTCGTATCTGCGCGACACGGCCGCCGACTCGCCCGTACGCATCGTGCTCACCGGCTGCGAACTGGACTTCCAGACGCGGGACGACGCACGCGTGCTGACCTTCGAGCGGCTGCCGCAGGCACCGGACGCGGACGACCTGACGACCGTCGCGAAGGCCGGCCACAAGGCCCCCGCCGACCGCGACCCCGGCCCGTCGGACATCGCGCTGATCAGCTACACCTCGGGGACGAGCGGCGCTCCCAAGGGGGCCACCAACACGCACGGCAACGTCATGTACAACGCCGAGCGCCAGCGCACGGGCCTGGCGCTGCCCGAGGCGCCCGTGTACTTCGCGATGGCCCCGCTGTTCCACATCACCGGGATGGTCTGCCAGTTCCTCGCCTGCCTCAACAGCGGGGGCACGCTCGTCCTCGCGTACCGCTTCGAGTCGGGGGTCGTGCTCGACGCGTTCGCCGAGCACCGGCCGCACTACACCGTCGGCCCGTCCACCGCCTTCATGGCGCTGGCCGCGCACCCGGCCGTGACGCCCGACCACTTCTCCTCCTTCGTGAACATCTCGTCCGGCGGCGCGCCGCTGCCGCCCGCGCTCGTCGAGAAGTTCCGCGCGGGCTTCGGTCCGTACATCCGCAACGGCTACGGACTCACCGAGTGCTCCGCGCCCTGCGCCTCGGTGCCGCCCCACCTGGAAGCGCCGGTCGACCCGGTCTCCGGGACGCTCGCCGTCGGCCTGCCCGGACCCGACGGCGTCGTACGCATCGTCGACGACCACGGCCAGGAGGTGCCGCTCGGGGAACAGGGCGAGATCCTCGTACGCGGCCCGCAGGTCGTGCCCGGCTACTGGCGGCGCCCCGAGGCCACCGCGGAGACCTTCCCGGACGGGGAACTGCGCACCGGGGACATCGGATTCATGGACACGGACGGCTGGCTCTATGTCGTCGACCGCAAGAAGGACATGATCAACGCGTCCGGGTTCAAGGTGTGGCCGCGCGAGGTCGAGGACGTGCTCTACACCCACCCGGCCGTGCGGGAGGCGGCCGTCGTCGGGGTGCCCGACGGGTATCGCGGCGAGACCGTCAAGGCGTACATCAGCCTGCGGCCCGGCGCGGCGGAGGACCCGGCCGCACTCGCCGCGTACTGCAAGGAGAGACTGGCCGCCTACAAGTACCCGCGCCAGGTGGAGATCCTGCCCGACCTGCCGAAGACGGCCAGTGGCAAGATCCTCCGGAGGGAACTGCGTTCCCGTCCGCACGACGCCCCCTAGCCGACGACGGCCCCTGACCGGCCACGGCCCGGGGGAGCAACGCGGACGAACAGGGCGGCGCGCAACCGGAACGCCCTGAACGGCCTCTACAACGTGAACAACACGAAGAACACTGGAAGGCAGGTGGCGGCAGTGCCCAGGACGACGGACGGGGACGGCACGCCCGTTCCGAGGCGGCTGCTGGCCGCCGCCACCCGGCTCTTCGCCGAGCGCGGCTACGACCGCACCTCGGTCCAGGAGATCGTCGAGGCGGCCGGTGTCACCAAGGGTGCGCTGTACCACTACTTCGGCTCGAAGGACGATCTGCTCCACGAGGTGTACGCGCGGGTGCTGCGGGTCCAGCAGGAGCGGCTCGACTCCTTCGCGGACGCCGACGCGCCGGTGGAGGAGCGGCTGCGGGGGGCCGCCGCCGACGTCGTCGTCACGACGATCGACAACCTCGACGACGCGTCGATCTTCTTCCGCTCGATGCACCACCTGAGTCCGGAGAAGAACAAGCAGGTGCGGGCCGAGCGGCGGCGGTACCACGAGCGGTTCCGCGCGCTGATCGAGGAGGGCCAGGAGGCGGGGGTCTTCTCGAAGAAGACCCCCGCGGACCTCGTCGTCGACTACCACTTCGGGTCCGTGCACCACCTGTCCACGTGGTACCGGCCCGACGGCCCGCTCAGCCAGCAGGAGGTCGCCGACCACCTCGCCGACCTCCTGCTGCGGGCGCTGCGGCCGTAGGCCGCGCCGTCACCGGCACGGGGGCCGGTAGGCCAGGTCGCCGAAGTACTCGGCCCACTGGGCGGAGGTGATCGTGGGACGGTCGGTCCGGCACACGCGGTCCGCGACGCGTTCCGGGGCCGTCCGGCCACAGCCGGGCGGTGCGGGCCGCGCTCCCGCTGGCCGGCGTCCGGCCGCCCGGACCGAACGTCACCGTGTTCACATGGTCCCCGTGTCCGCTGACGGTGCCCAGTTCGCGGGTCCTGCGCGGGTCGGCGATGTCCCATGGACGGGCGGTGCGGTCCCAGCTGCCGGTGGCCAGTGTCCGCCCGTCCGGGCTCGGCGCCGGCCCGCACACGGCGTCCCTGTGCCCGCCGAGGGTGGCCAGTTCGCGGGGCCTGCGCGGGTCGGTGACGTTCCACAGCCGGGCGGGGCGGTCGTCGCCCGCCGTGGCCAGGAGACGTCCGCCGGGACCGAAGGCCACGAGGCCGTGACGCCCGCGAGCCCGCCCAGCCGCACCGAACACTCCCTCCAGCGGCCGCGGACCCGGCGTGCACACCACCACCGTCGCGCCGTCCCGCAGCCGGGGCACGACCTGTCGCAGGCGCACGGTCGCCCAGCGTTTTTCACGGGTTGTTTGCACGACACCAGTACCGCGAAGCCGAACAACGAGCCGCCCGCCCCCGATCGGGGGCCGATGCCGAAAATTGCGCGGTTCCCCGCGCCCCCACATGGGGGCGCGGGGAACCGCGCAATCAGGAGTTCGGCGGGATCAGACGTACTTCTTCAGCTCGTGCCGCGCCAGCGACCGCTGATGCACCTCGTCCGGCCCGTCGGCCAGCTTCAGCGTGCGCGCACCCGCCCACAGCTCGGCCAGCGGGAAGTCCTGACTCACACCCCCCGCACCGTGCAGCTGGATCGCCTTGTCGATGATGTCGACGACCGTACGAGGCGTGGCGATCTTGATCGCCTGGATCTCCGTGTGCGCCCCCTTGTTGCCCACCGTGTCCATCATCCAGGCGGTCTTCAGCACCAGCAGCCGAAGCTGCTCGACGGCGACCCGCGCGTCCGCGATCCAGTTGTGGACGACCCCCTGCTGGGCCAGCGACTTGCCGAACGCCTCACGCGAGACCGCCCGCCGGCACATCAGCTCGATCGCCCGCTCGGCCATGCCGATCAGCCGCATGCAGTGGTGGATGCGGCCGGGGCCGAGCCGCGCCTGCGCGATGGCGAAGCCGCCGCCCTCCTCGCCGATGAGGTTGGCGACCGGCACCCGCGCCCCGTGGAAGACGACCTCCGCGTGGCCGCCGTGGGAGTGGTCCTCGTAGCCGTACACCTGCATCGCGCGCTTGACCTCGACGCCCGGGGTGTCGCGCGGCACCAGGATCATCGACTGCTGACGGCGGATGTCGGAGCCGCCGGGGTCCGTCTTGCCCATCACGATGAAGATCTTGCAGTCGGGGTTCATCGCCCCGGAGATGTACCACTTGCGGCCGGTGACGACGTACTCGTCGGTGCCGTCCGCCCCGCCGGAGGTCCGCTCGATCAGCGTGGTGATGTTCGTGGCGTCGGAGGAGGCCACCTCCGGCTCGGTCATCGCGAACGCCGACCGGATCTCACCGGCGAGCAGCGGCTCCAGCCACTGCTTGCGCTGCTGCTCGTCGCCGAACTGGCTGAGCACCTCCATGTTGCCGGTGTCGGGCGCCGCGCAGTTCAGCGCGGTGGGCGCCAACTGCGGGGACCGGCCGGTGATCTCGGCGAGCGGCGCGTACTGCAGGTTCGTCAGCCCGGCCCCGTACTCGGAGTCCGGCAGGAAGAGGTTCCACAGCCCCTGGCGGCGGGCCTCGGCCTTCAACTCCTCGACCACGGCCGGGGTGTCCCACGGCGAGTCCAGCCGCTGCCGCTGCTCGTGCGCGACGGCCTCGGCCGGATAGACGTACTCGTCCATGAAGGCGAGCAGCTTGGCGCGCAGTTCCTCGGTGCGTGCGTCGAACGCGAAGTCCATGATGCGGTCAGCCTTCCTGAAGGGTGGTCAGGCCGTGCTCGATGAACACGGGCACCAGGTCGCCGATACGGTCGAAGCCCGCGCCGACGGTCTGGCCGAGCGTGTAGCGGTAGTGGATGCCCTCCAGGATCACGGCGAGCTTGAACCACGCGAACGCCGTGTACCAGGCGACGGCGGACACGTCACGCCCCGACCGCGCGGCGTACCGCTCGATCAGCTCGGCCGGTGACGGGTGTCCGGCGGCCGTCGCGGTCGTGGAGACGGGGGAGTCGGGCAGCCCCAGCGGCATGCTGTACATGACCAGCAGGCCCAGGTCGGTGAGCGGGTCGCCCAGCGTGGACATCTCCCAGTCGAGGATCGCCCTGATCCGGTCGTCCTCGCCGATCAGCACGTTGTCGAGGCGGTAGTCGCCGTGCACGACCGTGGCGGTGGGGGAGTGCGGCAGCTCGCGCCCGAGCGCGGCGTGCAACTCGTCGATGCCGGCCAGCTCGCGGTTGCGGGAGGCGTCCAACTGTTTGCCCCAGCGCCGCAGTTGACGGTCGAGGAAGCCCTCGGGCCGGCCGAAGTCGGCGAGGCCCACCTCGGCGGGGTCCACGGCGTGCAGTTCGACCAGGGTGTCGACGAGACCGAGCACCGCGCCACGGGTGCGCTCCGGGCCGAGCGGAGCGAGTTGCTCGGCGGTCCGGTAGGGCGTGCCCTCGACGAAGTCCATGACGTAGAAGGGCGCGCCCAGCACGTCCACGTCCTCGCACAGCAGCAGCGTCCGCGGCACGGGTACGGCGGTCGGGTGCAGCGCGCTGATCACCCGGTGCTCGCGCTTCATGTCGTGCGCGGTGGCCAGGACGTGCCCGAGCGGCGGCCTGCGGACGACCCACTTCGAGGTGCCGTCCGTCACCGCGTACGTGAGGTTCGACCGTCCGCCCTCGATCAGCCGGCCGGTCAGCGGGCCGTCGACCAGCCCGGGCCGCTCGCTGTCGAGCAGGCCGCGCAGCCGGTCGAGATCGAGACCTGGCGGGTGGTCTGGACTCATCGTGTTTCCTCCGTAGGCGGGGATCAGGGCTCCCCCACATGATGCCGACCGGTCGGTATGCCGTCCAGTGGGCAAACGAAACGTGACCGGCGTCTCGGCCACGCAGGACCACGGAAAACCCCCGGGCCGTCACCTGCGGCTCGGGGGCTCCGGAACCTCGGTGGGGCCTGTCGTGCCGGGCCCCGTGCTGCCTGATGCTTCGCCCCGGCGCCCTTCGTGGCGGGCGTGGTGGTGACCGGCATGAACGTAGTCGACGTGGTCGCCGTGCGGCACCTCGGCGAGTCCGCCGGCCGACTCCGCATGCTCAGAAGACCAGCGCCGCCGCGCAGACGGCCAACGCGATCGTGCACAGGGCGGCGGTGCTCGCGTGCCTCGGCGTGAACGCCTGCGGGGGCACGCTCCCGGACAGGGCGCGGATCCGCCGGTGTGCCACGGCGAGGAACCCCAGCCACAGCCCGCAGCACAGCGCGCACACCACCAGCGCGGTCACGCCGGGTCCCTCGCGCAGCGCCGACTTCCCCGCGAGTACGGCGGCCACGGTCGCCGCCAGGGTCGTACGCCGCCAGGCGAGCCGGGTGCGCTCCGGCTGCAGTCCCGGGTCGCGTACCGTCACGACTCCCACCCGGCCAGCACGACCACCACCATGGCGAGGGCGACCAGGGCCACACCGATGCTCAGCAGCGCCGGGAAACGGGACACCGGCAGGTCCTCGCCCCTGCGCATCGCGCGCTCGCAGCGGACCCAGTGGTTCACCGACCGCAGCGCGCACAGCACTCCCGCGGCCAGCAGCCCGAGCGCCAGCCCGGCCCGCCACTCCCACCGCAGGTCCGGCAGGAACTGGTCCACGGCGAAACCGCCGCCGATCAGGGCGAGGGAGGTCCGCAGCCACGCCAGAAACGTCCGCTCGTTCGCCAACGAGAACCGGTAGTCGGGGGTGACCCC
The DNA here is from genome assembly GCF_014650955.1 of Streptomyces tauricus. Lineage (GTDB taxonomy): Bacteria > Actinomycetota > Actinomycetes > Streptomycetales > Streptomycetaceae > Streptomyces > Streptomyces tauricus. Next base: position 18,799 of record NZ_BMVY01000036.1, on the reverse strand, counting down.
TTCTTCCTCGATCCGCGCAGGCGCGAACCACAACCGGACGTTCCGCACAAACTCGATCACCCCACCGACACTACCGGCCCCCCTCACTCCCCAGCCGCACACCTACAGGTGCGTACCTGTAGGGGCGCGGGGAACGGCGCAGGCTTGTCGCTTTTCAGGGGCGCGGGGAACGGCGCAGTCCTTGGTCTGTCAGGGGCGCGGGGAACGGCGCAATCTTCGTTTCGGGGGGCCTCACCCCGCCCCCCGAAACGCCCGCAGCCGCGAATACGCCGCCACCCCGTCCGGCACCCACTCCCACTCGTCCAACCGCTCCACCACCTCCGCCTCCGGCAGGAACGCGTACCAGTCGACCTCCTCCACCTGCGGAGAAACCGCCACCTCGCACCGCACCTCGTACACCGCCGACCACCAGCTCAGCCCGGCCCCGTCCTCGTACAGGAACTTGAACAGGAAGGACGGCCGGGCCAGCCCGGACACCCCCAGTTCCTCCTCGGCCTCCCGCAACGCCGCCTCGTCGTAGCTCTCGCCCGCGCCCACGACCCCGCCGACGAACATGTCGTACAGCGACGGGAACACGAGCTTGGTGGACGTGCGCCGGTGCACGAACAGGCGCCCCTCCGCGTCTCTGACCTGGATGAACGCGCATCGGTGCCGCAGCCCGCGCGCGTACACGTCCCCGCGCCTGGCCTGGCCGATCACCTCGTCGTGCTCGTCGACGACGTCGAGAATCTCGTCAGCGGAACTCATCCGCCCATCAAAGCAGCCCGCCGGCAGCCCACCCCAGCCGAACGGCAGCCCGCCACCAGCCCGTCCGGCCCCGCGGGAGGCCGAGGTCAACGCGGTTGCAGGTCCCGCAGCCGTTCCTTGAGCGCCACCCCGTTCGGCATCGCGGGATGCAGCCCCAGCAGGACGACGCCCACCACGATCCCGGCGAGTCCGGCGGCCTCCCAGGCCATCGCCCCGGTGTCGGCCCGCAACCGGTCCCCGAGGAAACCCACCCCGCACACGATCCCGGCGAGCGGCTGCGCGGCGGTGAGCGCGGGCAGCGACATCCGCAGGGGCGCCGTCTCGAAGGCGCTCTGGACGAGCACGAGCCCGGTGATCCCGAGGGCGACGACGGCGTACAGCTGCCAGCCGGTGACCAGCGCCATCCAGCCGCCGTCGGAGAAGCGCTGTCCGCTCACCCGCGTGAGCGCGTCCTGCACCCCGTACAGCAGACCGGCCGCCACCCCGAGCGCCGGCCCCGAACTCAGCCGGGACCGCTTGGCGTACCCGGTGAGCAGCAGCGCGAGGCCCACCATCGCCCCGATGATCAGCCAGTGCCGTACCGGATCGGAGATCGCGTCGCCGCCCTCCGGCTGCCCGGCCACGATGAAGGCCGTCACCCCGCCCGCGAGGAGCAGCAGCCCGCCCCAGCCCTGCCGGCCGAGCGGCTGGCGGGTCTGGCGCCGGGAGAGTACGAGGGCGAAGAGCAGATTGGTCGCGAGGAGCGGTTCGACGAGGGACAGCTCGCCGTGCGCCAGCGCGATCGCGCCGAGCACCATGCCCACGACCATGAACCCGATGCCGCCCAGCCAGCGCGGCACCTTCACGAGGTCGAGGAGCAGTCGGGGGGAGAGGAAGTCACCCAGCGGGGCATGGGCCGCCGCGTTCTGCTGGAGGACGAAACCGACGCCCAGACAACAGGCCGCGCCGACGGCGAGGAGGAGAACCAGAACCGACACGCTGCGTACCTCAAGACTTCGGACGGTGACGGGGCGAGGTGTGGTTGCGATCGACTGTAGCCCGAGTGCCCATGACCCGGCAGTTGACTGGGTCACTCCGTTGCCCAAGGATCTGACCGACGGTAACGACCGGTCGGTAACAAGGCCCAGGAGGACCTGCTCATGGCGTACGACGCAGATGTGATCGTGATCGGAGCGGGGCTCGCCGGGCTCGCGGCGACCGCGGAACTCGTCGACGCGGGGCGCAAGGTGATCCTTCTCGACCAGGAGCCGGAGCAATCGATCGGCGGCCAGGCGCACTGGTCGTTCGGCGGCCTCTTCTTCGTGGACTCGCCCGAACAGCGCCGGATGCGTATCAAGGACGGCCGCGCGCTGGCCCTCCAGGACTGGCTGGGCACCGCGGCCTTCGACCGCCCGGAGGACCACTGGCCCCGCAAGTGGGCCGAGGCGTACGTCGACTTCGCGGCCGGTGAGAAGCGCAGCTGGCTGCACAAGCAGGGCATGCGCTGGTTCCCGGTGGTCAGCTGGGCCGAGCGCGGCGGCTACGACGCGAACGGCCACGGCAACTCCGTGCCGCGTTTCCACATCACCTGGGGTACGGGCCCCGGTGTCGTCGCCCCCTTCGAGCGGCGGGTCCGCGAGGGCGTGGCGCGAGGCCTCGTACAGCTGAAGTTCCGCCACCGCGTGACGGGTCTGTCGCGCAGCGCGGGCGCGGTCGACACGGTGAGCGGCGAGGTCCTGGAGCCGTCGGGCGTCGAGCGCGGCCGGGCCAGCGGCCGTACGGTCACCGGCGCCTTCGAGCTGCGCGCCCAGGCGGTGATCGTCACTTCGGGCGGCATCGGCGGCAACCACGAACTCGTCCGCGCCAACTGGCCCGCGCGCCTCGGCGCCCCGCCCGAGCGGATGATCTCCGGTGTGCCCGCGCACGTGGACGGCCGGATGCTCGGTGTCGCGGAGGCCGCGGGCGCGCACTTCATCAACCGCGACCGCATGTGGCACTACACCGAGGGCATCCAGAACTGGAACCCCGTCTGGGACAAGCACGGCATCCGTATCCTCCCCGGCCCGTCCTCGCTCTGGCTGGACGCCCGCGGCAACCGGCTGCCCGTCCCGCTGTTCCCGGGCTTCGACACGCTCGGCACGCTGGAGCACATCATGGGCACGGGGTACGACTACACGTGGTTCGTGCTCGACCAGAAGATCATCGGCAAGGAGTTCGCGCTCTCCGGCTCCGAGCAGAACCCCGACTTCACCGGCAAGTCCGTCAAGGGCGTCTTCCAGCGGGCCCGGGCCGAAGTGCCGGGTCCCGTACAGGCGTTCATGGACAAGGGCGCCGACTTCGTCGTCGAGAAGGACCTCGGCGCGCTCGTCCGCGGGATGAACGCGCTCACCAAGGAGCCGCTCATCGACGAGGCGGAACTGCGCCGCGTGATCACCGCGCGCGACCGCGAGATCGCCAACCCCTTCACCAAGGACCTCCAGGTGATGGCCGTGCGTGGCTCCCGCGCCTACCTCGGCGACCGGCTGACCCGTACGGCGACCCCGCACCGCATCCTCGACCCCAAGGCCGGCCCGCTCGTCGCCGTCCGCCTCAACATCCTCACTCGCAAGACCCTCGGCGGCCTGGAGACCGACCTCTCGTCGCAGGTGCTGACCGAGGGCGGCGACCCGCTGTCCGGGGTGTACGCGGCGGGGGAGGCGGCCGGATTCGGGGGCGGCGGAGTGCATGGATACCGGGCCCTCGAAGGGACGTTCCTGGGCGGCTGCCTGTTCTCCGGCCGCACGGCCGGGCGGGCCGCGGCGAAGGCCGTGGACTGAGGGTGAGGTCCAGTCGATGAGGCTCAACTCACGCTGTGGGGAGCTGTGTTGACGCGTGTCAGTCGTCAGTGGGCCTTGACGTGAACCCGTAACGAAGGGTTGTCTGTGCGTGACCGGCCGCTGACGGAACCAGTCGACGGTGAATGTCAACCGGTCACACAAAACCGACACTGAACATCCGTCATATCCGCGTCCGCGTCATGCGAGGGAGTTCCGCGGTGTCCCCACCTCCGCCGCCCCTCGGCCGCGCCCGCAAGCGCGCGGTCCAGCCCTTCGACGCCGCACTCGACGACACCGAACTCGTCGCCGCCCGGGCCGCGTTGGCCCAGGGGCGGTGGACCGCCGTACGCGCCCTGCTGGCCGCGACCGGTGACGACTGGGACCGCCGGGGCCACCGCGTCACGACCCTCGCCCAGGAGAGCGGCACGCTCGCCTGGGCCCGCGACTGGCAGCTCGCCGAACCGGAGTCGGCGGACGCCGCCGTGCTGCTCGCCGTCGCCACCGTCCAACGCGCCCTGCACGGCAAGGAGAAGCCGACCAGGGCGCGGGAGGCGTGCCGTACCGCGGCCGAGGCGCTGCCCGCCGACCCCACGCCCTGGCTCGGACTGCTGATGCTGGAGCGCGTCCTCGGCGCCGACCAGGACGTGGTGCAGCTCTTCGACGAGGTCCGCCACCGCTACCCCGACCACCACCACGCCCACCATCTGATGGTGGCCCGGCTCGCCGAGCGGCGACCCGAGTCCGGGCAGGACCCGCTGCACGAGGTCTACGACTTCGCGACCTGGTCGGCGGAACAGGCACCCGCCGACTCGCCGCTCGCGATCCTGCCCGTCGTCGCGCACGCCGAGCGCTATCGCGTCCTGGCCACGGCCGGCGGTGAACCGCCCGACCCGGTGGCCTCCGGGCACTGGGTGGGACGCCGGGCCCGCCAGGTGATGAAGTCGGCCTTCGACTGGTGGCTGGAATGGGAGCGCGACGACCATCCGCGCAGCCGCCTCGACCTCAACTTCCTCGTCCACGCCAAGTACTGCGAGGGCCGGGGCGCCGAGGCCGCCGCCCTGTTCCACCGCATCGGACCGCACGCGACCGCGGTGCCCTGGTCGTACCCCGACCGGGACCCGCACCAGGCCTTCCGTGCCGCACGCGACAGCGTGCTCGGCACGGTCTGAACGACACCCCCGCCCGCCACAGCCCGCCGGCCGAACGCCGGCGACCTGCCAGCAGAGAGGACGACCCCGCCATGACGACGGGCAGTTCACACACCACGAGTGCGTCGAGCGCGAGCGCGGGCCCGAGTACGGGCGCGGGCGGACCGGCCGCCGCCGGCAGTGGCATCAGCACCTTCAAGGGCCAGGACCGGGCCCTGCGGTCCGATCGGCTCGGTACGGGGGGCCTGCTGCTCTCCGTCCTCGCGGCGACCGCCCCTCTCATGGTGGTCGCGGGTGTCATGCCCACGACATTCGCGGTGATGGGCATCGTCGGACAGCCGCTGCTCTTCGTCCTGCTCGGCGTCGTGCTCGTCCTCTTCAGCGTCGGCTACGCCGAGATGAGCCGCCACGTCCACAACGCGGGCGCCTTCTACGCGTACATCTCCCGAGGGCTCGGCGGCCTGGCCGGCTCGGGCGCCGCGGCGGTCGCGCTCGTCGCCTACAACGCGCTCCAGGTCGGCATCTACGGCATCTTCGGCTTCGAGGTGTCCGGCCTCTTCGCCACCTACCTCGACATCGAACTCGCTTGGTGGATACCGGCGTTGGTGGCCGCCCTCCTCGTCGGCGCCCTCGGCTGGCTGAAGATCGACGTCAACGCGCGTGTGCTCGGGGTGCTGCTGCTCATCGAGGTCGCCCTCGTCGTGATCTTCGACATCGCGGCCGTCGCCGACCCCGCCAGGGAAGGCCTCTCCCTGCACGCCTTCAACCCGGACACCCTCACCGGAGTGGGCCTCGGCACCGCCCTGTGCTTCTGCATCGCCGCGTTCCTCGGCTTCGAACAGGCCCCCGTGTACGCGGAGGAGACCAGCCGCCCGCACATCCTGGTCCCGCGCGTGATGTTCCTCGCCATCGGCTTCGTCGCCGTGTTCTTCGCGCTCAGCTCCTGGGCGCTGACCGTCGCCGCGGGCCCCTCCGGGATCGTGGGCGCCTCCCAGAAGCAGAGCGCGGGCCTGCTGTTCTTCCTCACCGAGTCACGGCTCGGCGGCACGTTCACCGATGTACTCCATGTGCTGTTCGTGACCGGCATGTTCGCCGCGATGCTCAGCTTCCACAACGTCGTCGCCCGGTACGCCTTCGCCATGGGCCGCGAAGGACTGCTGCCCGCCGCCTTCGGCCGGACCACGGGCACGAGCGGCGCCCCCGGCACGGGCTCACTGCTCCAGTCGGCCGTCGCCGTGGTCGTCGTCGTGGCGTTCGCCGTCGCCGACGACAAGCCGGTCGGCGACCCGACCGCGCCCGTACTGCATCTCTTCACCTGGATGGGCAACGTCGGCGCGCTCGGCGTCATCGTGCTGATGGCCGCGGCCTCGCTGTCCGTGGTGGTGTTCTTCGTCCGCCGGGGTGCCGCGAGCGCCCAGGCCCGGCGGCTGGCCTGCTCGGTGATCGCGGGGCTCGCGCTCCTCGTCATCGCCGTCTACACGATCAAGGACTTCGACGTCCTGGTGGGCGCGGGACCCGGCTCCTCGCTGAGCTGGCTGCTGCCCGGCATCATCGTGCTGGCCGCCGCCGCGGGCGTCGCTCAGGGCCTGTTCCTGCGCGCCCGCAAGCCCGCTGCCTACGCCGGCATCGGGCTCGGCAACGAGGCGTTCCAGCTGGACAAGGCGGCGGGGTCCGACTCCTGACCCCCCGGGCTCCCGGGCTGACCTCCCGCTCCTGACTCGCGGCTTGACTCCCGGCTCCTGACCTCGGCTCCTGAGAAACGCGTAAGAAGTCATTACGGAACGCTGACGAGCACCCTTGGACCCTGGCTTCGGAGGGCCCGGGGGTGCTCGAATCAGTGTGTGAACCCAGAACCTTCGCCAGCGGCCGCGGGCGACCCCGAAGCGGGCGGCGCCCCGGTCGGGCGACGGCTCATGCTCGGGATGCTCGGACTCGGCGCCCTCGGCGTGGCTACCGCGCCCACCCTCCAGCGCGGCCTCGAATCCTTCCTCGGCAGTGCCGCCGACAAGGACCCCACCGGTCTGACCGGCCTGCTCCCCAACGGCGGCGGCTTCCGCTACTACTCGGTCACCTCCTCCGTCCCGCACAAGGACGAGGACTCCTACCGTCTGAAGATCGACGGCCTGGTCGACCACCCCGGCACGTACACCCTGGCCGACCTGCGCGCCCTGCCGCAGACGCGGATGGTCCGGGACGTCCAGTGCGTCACCGGCTGGCGGGTGCCCGACACCCCCTTCGAAGGGGTACGCCTGTCCCGGCTGCTGGACGCCGCGGGGGTGCGCCCTTCGGCCGGGGCGGTCCGCTTCACCTGCTTCGACGGGGCGTACTCGGAGAGCCTGACCCTGGACCAGGCCCGCCGCGCCGACGTCCTGGTCGCGCTGCGTATGCAGGACAAGGACATCAACCACGCCCACGGCGGCCCCGTCCGCCTCTACGTGGCCCCCATGTACTTCTACAAGTCGGCGAAGTGGCTCTCCGGCATCACCGTCACCTCGGACGTCCGCCCCGGCTACTGGGAAGAGCGGGGCTACGACGTGGACGCCTGGGTCGGCCGGTCGAACGGACGTGACGATGAGACCACCTGAGACCGACGCCTCGAAGACACCGGACGCCGCACCGGAAGCCGGGGAGCGCCTCGCGGGTGCGCTGCGGGTCCGCCGCTTCACGCCCGCCGAACGCTGGGTCCACCGGACCACGGCGATCCTGATGGGTGTGTGCGTACTGACCGCGGGCTGCCTCTACCTGCCGCAGCTCGCCGAACTCGTCGGCCGCCGCGAGCTGGTCGTGCGGGTGCACGAGTGGTCCGGGCTGCTGCTTCCCGTGCCCGTCCTCGCCGGGCTCGCCTCACGCGCCTTCCGCGCGGACCTGCGGCTCCTCAACCGCTTCGGGCCGCACGACCGGGTCTGGCTGCGGTCCGCGCTGCGCCGGGACGCCCGGCCCGAGTCCCGGCCGGCCGGGAAGTTCAACGCCGGACAGAAGACGTACGCGGCGTGGATCGCCGGAGCCGTCCTGGTCATGGTCGCCACGGGGCTGCTGATGTGGTTCACGCACCTCGCCCCGCTGGTCTGGCGCACGAGTGCGACCTTCGTCCACGACTGGCTCGCGCTGACCATCGGACTCGTCCTCGCGGGACACATCGGGATGGCCCTCGCCCGCCCGGAGTCCCGGCGAGGACTGCGGACGGGCTCGGTCAGCCGGGAGTGGGCCGAGCGGGAACATCCGCTCTGGCGGCCGTAGAGACCGTAGTGAGGCCGTAGCGAGGGGGCCCCGGCCCCGGCTTCTAGACCAGGGCCGCCGCGAGGAGTTCGGCGGCGTCGGCGACGAGTTCGTCGTCCTTGGGGGCGTCGGGGTCGGGCTTGGTGGACAGCACGGCCAGTACGACGGGTGTGCCGTCCGGCGTCCACGCGATGCCCACGTCGTTGCTGGTGCCGTACTTGCCCGTGCCCGTCTTGTCGCCGAGCGCCCAGTCGGTGGGCAGGCCCGCGCGGAAACGGTTCGTGCTGGTGGTGTTGGCCAGCAGCCACTCGGTCAGCTGCCGCCTGTCCCGGGGCACGAGGGCGTCACCGAGGGCGAGCCTCGCGTACGTCCGTCCGACGGCGGCCGGGCTGGTGAGGTCCGTCGTACGCCACGGCTCGGCACTGTTCAGCTCGGGCTCCCACCGGTCGAGGCGGGTCGTGGGGTCCCCGATCGAGCGGCAGAAGCGGGTGATGGTGGTCGGGCCGCCCAGTTCGCGCAGGAGCAGGTTCGCCGCTGCGTTGTCGCTGTGGGCGATGGCCGCGTGGCACAGGGCGGCGACGGTCATGCCGTTGGCGAGGTTCTCCGGGCGGCCCGTGACGGGAGAGCCGTCGGCCCTTTCGAGGTCCTGCTCGGTGTACCGGATCAGCAGGCCCAGGTACTCGCCGTGCCGGTCGAGGTCGCGCAGGACGGCCGCGGCCGCGAGGGTCTTGAAGACCGAGCACATCGGGAAGGTCTCGTCCGCGCGGTACCGCACGGTGGTGCCGGTGGCGGTGTTGCGGGCATAGACGCCGAGGCGGGCGTGGTGGGCGTGCTCCAGCTCGGCGAGCGCCTTGACGATGTCGTGGTCCGCCGTGTTCGCCGGGTCCGACGGGTTCGCCTTCGGCTTCGCCGCCGCGTGGGCCGACGGGGCCGCGCCGGTGATCAGCGCGGCGCCTGCGCCCAGGGTCAGTGCGGTGGCTGTTCGGCGGGTGGGGTGGGGTGAGCTGTCCACGGTGGCTCTCTCTTCCGCTGAGGGCGGTGATCACTTGCGTGGGAGGAGACTTCTGTGGGGCGCGTGTGGTTCCTGGTGCGGGGGGATGTGGCTGGTTGTGGGGGGTGGCCGCGCGGCTCCCGGCGCCTTTGGAGACACAGGCCTGCGCCGTTCCCCGCGCCCCTGAAAGCGACAAGACTGCGCCGTTCCCCGCGCCCCCAAGAGCAAAGGACTGCGCCGTTCCCCGCGCCCCCAAGAGCAAAAGATTGCGCCGTTCCCCGCGCCCCCAGAAGTCGGTCCCCGCGCTCCTGGAGGGGGCGGCCCTAGTGGGGGGTGAAGTCCAGGAGTATTTTGCAGGACTTTGTTCTGTCTGCGGCCAGGGTGAAGGCGGATTCGGCTTCTGCGAGGGGGATCGTCGCGCTGATCAGTTGGTCGAAGTGGGGCGCGGTGGCCAGGAGTTGGAGTGCGTCGTCGAACTCCTCGTCGAAGCGGAAGGCTCCCCGGAGGTCGATCTCCCGGCTGACCACCAGGTTGCCGGGGAAGGCGCTCTGCCCGGGAGGCAGCATGCCGAGCTGGACCACGACCCCGCCGCGCCGCACGAGACGCAGGCAGGTGTCCAGGCCGGCCGCGACCCCGGACGCCTCGACCGCCGCGTCCACCTCGGACGGCCGGCCGGAGGAGGACGGCTCGTCCGCGCGTACGGTCGAGTCGGCGCCCGCGGCCACCGCGTACTCCAGTGCCCGCGGCAGCAGGTCCGTCGCCGTCACGTGCGCGGCCCCCGCCGCCTTCGCCGCCGCGACGACCAGACAGCCGATGGGGCCGGCACCGGTCACCAGGACGTGCTTCCCGCGTACGTCGCCGGCCCGGCGCACCGCGTGCAGGGCGACGGACAGCGGTTCGGCCAGCGCGGCCCGTCGCAGGGGGAGGTTCGGCGGCAGTGGTCTCAACTGGGCTGCGGGCACGACGACTTGGGTCGCGAAGCCGCCCTGTACGTGTGGGGTGCGGGCCGCGCTGCCGAGGTAGCGGGTGTCCCGGCACACGTTCCGGCGGCCGGCCGTGCACTCCGGGCACGCCCCGCACGGGGTGGCTGGGTGCACCGCGACTTCCGTACCCGGGGCGGGAGTTCCGTCGGCATCGGCATCGGCGCCGGCTCCGTACGCCAGGACCGTGCCCACGATCTCGTGGCCGAGGATCATCGGCTCGCGGAGCGTGAAGTCACCCACTCCGCCGTGGCGCCAGTAGTGGAGATCGGAACCGCACACCCCGCCGTAGCGCACGGCGACGAGTGCCTCGCCGGGGCCGGGGGAGGGGGTGGGGAGTTCGTCCACCCGGAGGTCGCCCCGGCCGTGGATCACGCAACCGAGCATGGACATGGGGACGGTCCCTTCTCGCGGCACTCAGAGGACGCTGGTCATGCCGCCGTCGACGTACAGCACCTGGCCGCTGACGAAGTCCGCCGCCGGAGAGGCGAGGAACAGCACACCGCCGACCAGGTCCTCCGTACGCCCCCAGCGGCCCGCCGGGGTCCGGCGGCGGACCCACGCGCTGAACTCCGGGTCGTCGACGAGGGGTTGGGTCAGTTCGGTCTCGATGTAGCCGGGGCCGAGCCCGTTCACCTGCACCCCGCGCGGGCCCCAGTCGGCGCAACATGCCCTTGGTGAGCATCTTCAGCGCGCCCTTGGTGGCCGCGTACGGGGCGATGCCGGGCCGTGCCACCTCGCTCTGCAGGGAGCAGATGTTGACGATCTTGCCGTGGCCGCGCGCGGTCATCCCCCGGGCGGCCTCGCGGCCCACCAGGAACGCGCTGGTCAGGTTGGTGTCGAGGATGCGGTGCCAGTCGGTGTCGGCGAACTCCAGGAGCGGGGCCCGCAGTTGCATTCCGGCGTTGTTGACGAGGATGTCCAGCGGGCCCACCCGCTCCTCGACGTCCGCGATCCCGGCGGCCACCGAGGGGCCGTCGGTCACGTCGAAGGCGACCGTGTGGATCTCGCCGGGCAGCCGCGCCGCGGCCTCGGCGAGCCGGTCCGGATCGCGGCCGTTCAGCACGACCGTGCAGCCGGCCTCCGCCAGGCCCCGGGCCAGCGCGAGGCCGATGCCCCGGCTGGACCCGGTGACCAGCGCCGTACGGCCGCCGATGTCGAAGAGGGGGTGGGCCATCGCCGTACCTTCCCGGCCTTTCTGACCTGGATCCGGAGTGGGAGCTGGATCCGGAGCTAGATCACAAGTGACAGCAGCAGCACCAGGCCTCCGGCGACCACCGAGATGATGGTCTCCATGACCGACCAGGTCTTGATGGTCTGGCCGACGCTCAGTCCGAAGTACTCCTTGACCAGCCAGAACCCGGCGTCGTTCACATGGCTGAAGAACAGCGAGCCGGCGCCGATCGCGAGGACCAGCAGCGCGGTGTGCGTGGTCGACATGTCGGCCGCGAGCGGGGCCACCAGACCGGCCGCCGAGATGGTGGCGACGGTCGCGGAACCGGTCGCGAGCCGGATCGCCACCGCGATCAGCCAGGCCAGCAGCAGCGCGGGGATCGACCAGTCCTTGGAGATGTCCAGGATCATCTGGCCCACCCCGCAGTCGATCAGCGTCTGCTTGAAGCCGCCGCCCGCGCCGACGATCAGCAGGATGCCCGCGATGGGGGCGAGCGACTTCTCGACGGTCGAGGACATCCGGCCCTTGGTGAACCCGGCCGCCCGGCCGAGCGTGAACATGGCGACGAGCACGGCCGCGAGCAGCGCGATCAGCGGTGAGCCGATCACGTCGAAGACACGCTGGACCATGTGCGTCGGGTCGTCGACGACGATGTCCACCAGCGCCTTGGCCAGCATCAGCACCACCGGCAGCATCACGGTGGCGATGGTGACGCCGAACCCGGGGCGCTTCTCCAGGTCCTCGGAGGCGCGCTGGGGGATCATCTTCTCCGGCGCCGGGACGTCCACCCAGCGGGCCGCGTACTTCGAGAAGAGCGGCCCCGCGATGATCACGGTCGGGATGGCGACGAGGATGCCGAGGGCGAGGGTGACACCGAGGTTCGCCTTGACCGCGTCGATCGCGACCAGCGGGCCGGGGTGCGGCGGGATCAGCCCGTGCATCACGGACAGGCCCGCGAGCGCCGGGATGCCGATGCGCATCAGCGAGTAGTTGCCGCGCTTGGCCACCATCAGGACGACCGGGATGAGCAGCACGATGCCGACCTCGAAGAAGAGCGGCAGCCCGATCACCGAGGCGATCAGCACCATCGCCCAGGGCATCGAGCGGCCACCCGCCTTGGCGAGGATCGTGTCGACGATCTGGTCGGCGCCGCCGGAGTCCGCGAGCAGCTTGCCGAGGATCGCGCCGAGCGCGATCAGCACACCCACGCCGGCGACGGTCGAGCCGAGACCGGCCGAGAAGCTGGTGATCGCCTTGTCGAGCGGCGCCCCGGCGAACGCGCCGAGCGCCAGCGACCCGATGGTCAGCGCGAGAAAGGCGTGGAGCTTGAACTTGGTGATGAGCAGGACGATGACGGCGATGCCCGCCAGTACGGCTATGCCCAGCTGAGCGTGGCCCGCCGAGGTGATCGGCTCGACGGGATCCGCTGCCAGCATCTCGACGCTGAGTCTGGTCACGGTGCTTTTCCTTGCATGGGGAGGGGGAGAGGGGAGGGCCCTGCGGGGGCGGGGCGAGGCGAGGGCTCTAGCGGGCGAGGCCGTCCAGCGCGGTCACGGCCCGCTCGGTGATCTCTTCGGGGGTGCCGACGACGTCCACGGCGACACCCGTCTCGTCCGCCTGGAGCGGCTGGAGGGTGGCGAACTGGGAGTCGAGGAGCGCCGTGGGCATGAAGTGGCCCTGGCGGTGCGCCATCCGGTCCTCGATGAGCTTGCGGTCACCGGTGAGGTGGACGAAGACGACGTCGGGAGCGGCTGCCCTGAGCCGGTCCCGGTAGGCCCGCTTCAGCGCGGAGCAGCTGACCACGCCGCCGAGTCCGGCCCGCCCGTGGGCCCAGGCGCCGATGGCGTCCAGCCAGGGGCGGCGGTCCTCGTCGGTGAGCGGAGTGCCGGCCGACATCTTGGCGATGTTGGCCTCGGGGTGGAAGTCGTCGGCCTCGGCGTAGGGAACGCCGAGCCGGTCCGCAAGCAGGGGCCCGATGGTGGTCTTGCCCGTGCCTGCCACGCCCATCACCACGACGACGTGGGGGGTAGTCATAGCTGCCTCGCTGTCTTCTTCGACATCGGATGTCGGATGAATGTCGGGTGCCGCATCCGTCACGACACTGAAACCCATAGGTCAGATGAATTCAAGAGTCTGTGACGTATAAGTCTGACTTTTTGTTCGCGCTCTCTTCCTCGTACCCTGAACTCATGAGCACATCGGGCCGGGGGCTGCACGGCCATGTACTGGAACGCCTCGGTCCGTCGATCACCGCGGGCGAGTACCCCCCGGGCAGTGTTCTGCGCACGGACGAGCTGGCGCAGCGTTTCGAGGTGTCACGCTCGGTGATGCGCGAGGCGGTTCGCGTCCTGGAATCGATGCACCTGGTGGAGTCCCGGCGCCGGGTCGGCGTGACCGTCCGTCCCACGAACGAGTGGAACGTCTACGACCCGCAGGTCATCCGGTGGCGACTGGCGGGCGCCGACCGGCCGCGCCAGCTGCGCTCGCTGACCGTGCTGCGGTGTGCCGTGGAACCCGTCGCGGCGGGGCTGGCCGCGAAGCACGCCACGGCCGAGCAGTGCGCCGAGCTGACCGAGTGCGCGCTCGGCATGGTGGCGCACTCACGCGGCCACAAGCTGGAGGGGTACCTCGTCCACGACATCGCGTTCCACCGGATCGTGCTGAACGCCTCCGGCAACGAGATGTTCGCGCGGCTCGGGGATGTGGTCGCCGAGGTGCTGGCCGGGCGTACGCACCATCAGGTGATGTTCGAGGATCCAGATCCCGCGGCGGTCACCCTGCATGTGCAGGTCGCTGAGGCGGTTCGGGCGGGAGACGCGGGGCTTGCCGAGTCTTTGACTCGGGAGGTTGTGCTGGGAGCGCTGCAGGAGTTGGACATTCTCAGCCCGGAGGGCTGACATGTCCCGACTTGCCGTCGGGTGCGGGTACGCCGTGCCCGGGTTGCGCAGTGCCCCGCGCCCCTGAAAGGCGAAAGACAAAAGACTGCGCCGTTCCCCGCGCCCCTTGGGGGCTGCGCCCCCTCAGGGCGGAAGGCTGGGCCGTTCGCCGCGCCCCTTGGGGGTTAAGCAGTGACGTCGCCGTCCGTGTACGTCCACGCGCCGGCCGATCGTTCGAAGTGGCTGTGTTCTTGGAGGAAGCCGCCCTCGTAGGACGCTCGGAATGTCACCGTGCCCGTTGTGTGGAACGGCGTGCCCTCCGTCGTGGCGAGGATCTCCAGGCCCGTCCAGCGCATCGCCGGGTCGAGGTCCAGGCGGGGCGGGCGGGTGCGCGGGTGCCAGGTCCGCAGCAGGTACGCCTCGTCGCCCTTGACGAACGCGCAGTAGCGCGAGCGCATCAGTGCCTCGGCGGTCGGCGCCGAAGCCTCACCCCGATGGAATCGGCCACAGCACGCCTCGTACGTCTCCGCAAGACCGCAAGGGCATGAGGGGTTGCGTGCCGGAGCGGAACGGCGCTGGTTGCGAGACTGCGGGGTGCGTCGGGACATGCGCTCCATTCTGCTGCAACACGGCCTGTGGCGGATCCGTGAAGCAGGCGCCCCGACACGAGTACATCGTGTGCGAGCTGTGCGCAGTGCCCTCCATCGAATCTCCTTCAGGGGTGGCGTGAACACGCCTTGCATACGCAACTACCCACCCACCACGGTGGATTGAGCACTTGAGCATCAGGAGTCACAAGCGTGCTGCTTGACCCCGGACGGCCGTCCGGCCGGGGCACTGACGGGGGACTGATGCGGTGTCGTGGACCGGCGTGCTTTCCGCGCGTCCGGAGACCTCCGCGTGCGCCGGACGCGACCGCCCCCTCTGCCGCCTCTTGGTGCATGTCATCCGGTGCCCGAGATCGGATTAGGAGGGGGAATGCCGATGAACGCGGTGAACACTGCCAGGCCGACGTATCCCGGCGTCTACGTCGAAGAACTTCCCAGCAGCGCACGGACCGTCTCGACCGTCACCACCTCGGTGACCGCCTTCGTGGGGCACACCCGGCGCGGCCCGCTGAACGAGCCGGTGCGCGTCACGAGCTTCACCGAGTTCGAGCGCCGCTTCGGGGGCCTGAGCTCGCGCGGCGCCGTCGGCTACGCGGTGCACCAGTTCTTCGGCAACGGCGGCACGGTCGCCGTGATCGTCCGCGTCGCCAAAGCGAACAGCGGGAAGGCCGCCCGCGTCACCCTGGAGTCCACCGAGGGCCACAGCGAGAGCGCCGTCCTCGACGTACACGCCAAGGAATCCGGTGGATGGGGCAACGGCCTGCGCCTCGCCGTCGACCACGACACGCCCCGCCCCGACGAGACCTTCAACCTGCGGGTGTACGACGCCAGGGGCCGGGCCCGGGAGAGCTTCACCGGGCTGTCGATGGACACCTCGCACGGCCGGTACGCGCCGACCGTGATCAACGGCGGCTCGCGGCTCGTCCGCGTCGAGGCCGTGGGCGAGGGCCGGCCCGACCCGTCCGGCACCGTCTCCAAGCCGTTCGGGCACGAACTGCCCGACCTCGCCGTCGATCTGACCGTGAAGATCGGTGACGTCGAACGCGAGTTCACGCTGTACGACCCCGACTGCGACGGCGAATCCCCTTCCGGGGTGGCCGAGTTGGCGCTGCTGCTCGAACGCAAGCTGCGGGCGCTGCCCGACGCGCCGGGACGGCACGCCTTCGCGGGCGCCGAGGTCACCGCCTTCGGCAGGCGCCTCCAGGTCGTCGCGGGCTCCACCGACCCCGACGACATCGTCCGGTTCGTCGGCGAGTGCGCCAACGACCTGGGTCTCGAGGCCTCCGTCAACCCGCCCGTCTTCCCGCTGGACGGCGGCGAGGACGGCGAGGCCCCCGGCCCGAGCGACCTCATCGGCAGCGAGGCCGGCAAGACCGGTATCCAGGCGCTGCGCGGGGTCGCGGACGTCAACCTGCTCGTCCTGCCGGAACTCGCGGCGTACGAGTCGACCGCCGACGCGGTCACGGTCGTCTCCGCGGCCCAGCGGCTCTGCGAGGAGCGGCGGATCTTCCTGCTCGTCGACGCGCCCGGCACCTGGGGCAGCGTGGACACCGCCCGCGCCGGACTCGCCGCCTTCGACGCCGTCCGCGGCAACCACGCCGGCCTGTACTTCCCGCACCTGCAGCTCACCGACCCGCTCACCGGACGGCTGCGTGCCTTCCCGCCGTCGGGCGCGGTCGCGGGGGTGTACGCCCGCACGGACGCCGAACGCGGTGTGTGGAAGGCGCCGGCCGGCACCGAGGCACGGCTCGCGGGGGTCCACTCGCTCACCGTCGACCTCACCGACCGCGAGAGCGGACTGCTCAACCCGCTCGGCGTCAACTGCCTGCGCACCCTGCCGATGGTGGGCCCGCTCGTGTGGGGGGCGCGCACCCTGGAGGGCTCCGACGCGCTCGACAGCGAGTGGAAGTACGTGCCCGTGCGGCGGCTCGCCCTGCATGTCGAGGAGAGCCTCCAACGCGGCCTGCAGTGGGTCGTGTTCGAGCCCAACGACGAGAACCTGTGGCAGCAGATCCGCCTCGCCGCCTCCTCGTATCTGCACACGCTCTTCCGGCAGGGCGCCTTCAAGGGCGGCACGCCGCGCGAGGCGTACTTCGTCAAGTGCGACCGCGACACCACGACGGACGAGGACGTCGCGAACGGCGTCGTCAACGTCCTGGTCGGTATCGCACCGGTCAGGCCGGCCGAGTTCGTCGTCGTCAGGATCCAGCAGACGTCCGGGCAGTTCGAGCTCTAGGCCGGCAGGGCCCAGACCCTTCGGGCTCCAGGCCCGACGAGGAGAACGTGAAGGAAACCGATGGCTGAGTTCACTGTCAACGCCCAGCGTTTCGACCCCTACAAGAACTTCAAGTTCCTCGTGCTGTGGGACGGTCGGACGGTCGCGGGCATCAGCAAGATCAGTCCACTGAAGCGGACCACCGAGGTCGTCAAGCACCGGCACGGCGGCGACCCCAGCTCGCCGCGCAAGTCGCCCGGCCGCTCCGAGTTCGAGGGCATCACGCTGGAGCGCGGGGTCACCCACGACCCCGAGTTCGACCGCTGGGCCAACAAGGTCTGGCAGGTCGGCGCGGGCCTCGGCTCCGAGGTGTCCCTCGCCGACTTCCGCAAGGACATCGTGATCCAGGTCCTCAACGAGGCCGGGCAGGTGGCCGTCTCGCACAAGCTCTACCGGACCTGGCCCAGCGAGTACCAGGTCCTCGGCGAGCTGGACGCCAACGCCAACGCGGTGGCCATCCAGTCGCTGAAGCTCGAATGCGAGGGCTGGGAGCGGGACTACGAGGTGCCCGAGCCGGAGGAGCCCTCGTTCCTGAACCCCGCCTGACCGGAGCGGGGTTGCACGACGGCCACGACGGCTGGGACAGCAAGGCTGCGGGGGCAGCAGGGGCAGCAAGGGCGGCAGGGGTCAGTACGGCCAGTAAGGAACGGGGGCGGGCATGACGATCACTCGGGCGGCAGAACTCCTCACCACCTGGGAGACCGGGCTGGCCCAGGCCCCGTCCGGCCGCGCCCTCCTGCTGCACCGCGCGGCCCGCCCGGACACCGGGGGCGAGGCCCTGGCCGCGCTGCCGGTGGGCGAGCGGGAGGCGGACCTGTTCGCGCTGCGCCGGACCCTGTTCGGCGAACGGATGCAGGTCCGCCTCGGCTGCTCCGCCTGCGGCGAGGACATGGAATTCGACCTCGACGCCGGGCAGTTGGCCCGGTCGACGGGTACTCCCGCCGCGTCCTCGGTGCGGGTCGCCGAGGACGGCTGGGAGATCGAACTCCGGGTGCCGAGTGCCGCCGACCTGACGGCGGCGGCCCGGCACCCGGAACCCCGCCTGGCCCTGCTGGAACGGTGCGTCGTCTCGGCCGTGCACCACGGAGCGGACGTCCCCGCCGACGCGCTGCCCGAGGCGGTGCGGCGCCGGCTCGCCGAGGCGGCCCAGGAGGCCGACCCGGGCGCGGACCTCACCCTCAACGTCAACTGCCCCGAGTGCGGCGCGGCCACCCGCGCCGGACTCGACATCGCCTCCTACCTGTGGACCGAACTGGACGCCTGGGCGCGCGAGGTGCTCCTCGACGTCCATCTCCTCGCCACCGCCTACGGCTGGAGCGAGCCGGAGATCCTGGCGCTGAGCCCGCTGCGGCGCCGCTACTACCTGGAGCTGTGTGCCGATGTCTGACCCTCTGGGAGGACGCCCCGAGCAGGAGCGGACGCCACGGGCGCCCGACTTCTTCGACCGGCTGCTCGCCCGGCACACCCCGGCCGCCGAGTCGCCCACGGACGTGGTGCGGCTGCGCCCGCGACTGGCCGGCCCCTTCGAACGGGCCGAAGCGGTACGGGCCACCGCGCCCGAGCCGGACACGGCGGGGCCACTGTGGCCGACCGCACCCCAACAGAGTTCGCGGGACACGGACTTGACGGGCGCGACCGTGCGCGAGGTCCAGCTCCGTACGGAGCGCGAGCGGACCGTCGTACGGGCCGGACGGCCGGTGTCCGAAGAGCCGACGCCCCGGCCCGTACCGAGAGACCTGCCCGAGGCGCCGTTGCTGCGGCCCGCCGCCGAGGCGCTCCCGGCACTGCGGCCGGCTCCCGACTCCGTGCGGCGTCCCGCCGGACGCGGTGAGCCGGAGCGGGCCACTTCCCCGAGCGCGGTGTCCGTGCCTCTCCCCTCGGGCACGGCCGCCGCTTCCCCCGCCGCCGGGTCCGCCGCGCCGCGACCCAGCGCCGCGGACACGGCGGCGGCCCGCGACGCCGTACGGCAGACCGTGGGCCGCCGGTCCG
>NZ_BMVY01000035.1 GCF_014650955.1 Streptomyces tauricus | reverse complement strand
CAAGCCGCGCCCGGGCCGGGCTGTGCCCACGCCAGGCCGCGCCTACGCCGGGTCGCGCCCAAGCCGGGCTGCGCCTACGTCGGGCCGCGCCCACGGCAGCCTGCGCCCCAGTCGGCCCCCGCCCGAGCCACCCCCCGCCTACGGCAGCACACGCGCCAATGCGAACCCGTCGTAGCCCTTCACGCCCACCGTCTGGATCGCCGTGGCGGCCACCTTGGGGTGCGCCGCGAACAGGGCGAGTGCCTCGCGGGTGCCCCGTACGCTCGGGTCGTCGGTGGTGGCGTCGGTGACGGCGCCCCCGCGGACCACGTTGTCGAGGATGATCAGGCTGCCCGGCCGGGTGAGCTTCAGCGCCCACTCCACATAGCGCGGGTTGTTCACCTTGTCCGCGTCGATGAAGACCACGTCGAACGGCGCGGGGTGCTCGTCGGCCAGCGTCTGCAGGCCGAGCAGGGCGGGACCCACCCGGACCTCGGTGATCTTGTCCAGGCCGGCGCGGGCGAGGTTGTGCCGGGCCACCTCGGCGTGTTGTTCGCTGTACTCCAGGGTGATCAGCTGGCCGTCCTCGGGGAGGGCGCGGGCCAGCCAGATGGTGCTGTAGCCGCCGAGCGTGCCGATCTCCAGGATGCGGGTCGCGCCCTGGACCGAGGCGAGGAGATGCAGCAGCTTGCCCTGGTTCGGGGCGACGTTGATCTGCGGAAGTCCGGCGGCGTCGCTGTCGCGCAGCGCTTCGGTCAGGGCGGCGTCCGGCGGGGCGAGGAGCTCGGTGAAGTAGTCGTCCACGTCGTGCCAGAGCTGCGGGTCGGTCATGCGGTAAACCTTTCGTCTGTCTAGTTAGATGTGCTAACTAGTTCCGTAGCCGAATATAGCCGGTTACCGGCAGGTTGGGTGGTTGTATTCCCGTCACGGCCTCGCGTGGCGGCGCGTCGAGGGCTCTCTTCAGCCTTACAACACCTCCATCTGGACAAAAGAATGGGGGACCTCAGGTGAAGAGGGGGTTGCTCGCGTCTCACATCGGGGGTGGTGCGAGCCTCTTAGAGTTCGAAGAGGAAACAGACGCACGGGACCCCCGGGACTCATGGGGCTCATGGGGCGTAGAGGACGAACGGGGCGGGAGGGCCGACGGCACGTGGCAGATGTGGAGCACGGCGGACGACCAGGTGATCCTTTCGGAGCGGCGGCACCCGACACGGCCAGAGCGCGGCTGGGCCTGGTCCGCGCGGGCCTGTGGCTGGTCGCCGCCGTCCTGGCGGTACGACAGGTGGCCGTCGTCCTGAGTACCCCCCGGGGTGAGCGCCTGACGGATCTGGAGACCTGGGTCGGGCCCGACGGCGTGCTGCATGTGAACGGTTCGCTGTACGACTCGACGCGCTTCACGGGCACGCCCTTCGGCGGACTCGTCCTCAAGCCCCTCACCAAGGCGGCCGAGCAGGCCCTCGGCTGGGGCTGGACCTTCGGCACGCTGCTGCTGGTGGTCGCCCTCGGCCTGGTCGCCGCCCGCGCCCTCCCGCAGCCCGTGAGCCGCCGTACGGCGCTGCTGGCCGCGCCGGTCGCGATCAGCCTGCTGATGCTCTCCCTGCCCGTGCGCAACACCCTGTATCTCGGCCAGACCAGCATCATCCCGGTGCTGCTCGTACTCCTCGGCTGCTTCGCCGTGCGCGGGGAACGGACGAGCGGGGTACTCATCGGCCTCGCCGCGGCCCTGCAGCCCACCGTCCTGCTGTTCGCGCCGCTCCTGTGGTTCACCGGCCGCCGCCGGGCCGCCGTCTCCTCCGCGCTCACCTTCGCCGCGCTGACCGCCCTCGCGTGGGCGGCGATGCCGCACGACTCGTACACGTACTGGGTGCATCACCTGGCCGGGGTCGGGCTCGGGCGGCCCGCCGACGATCTCGCCAACCAGTCGCTGCACGGGGCGCTGCTGCGGCTCGGCGTCGAGGGGCCGCTGGAGATCGGCCTCTTCCTGGTGCTCGGCACCGCCGTCGCTGTCGTCGGACTGCGCCGCGCCGTGCGCTACGCCCGCGACGGGCAGTTGCTGCTCGCCGTCGCGGTCACCGGCTGCGTCGCCGTCGCCGTCTCGCCGACCACCTGGCAGCACCAGCTGCTGTGGGTGCTGCTCGCGCTGGTCGGCCGCGTCGGTAAGAAGGCGGGCGACCGGTACGTGTGGCCGGTCGCTGTCGTCCTGGTGATGACCCTGCCGGCCAAGATGATGCTGCCGAACATGGCGTCCCTCTACCCGCTGCGCGACAACGTCGTCCTGATCGCCGCCCTCGCCGCCGCGACGGTGGTTCCGTTTCTGTCCCGTACGTCGGAGTACTACCGCTCGCCCGTCCCGACCGAGTACGCGCGGCCGGTGCCCACCCGGTGGAGGCGCGTCCCCCTGCTGCCGTTCCTGCGCCGGGTCCTCACCCGGCCGAACCTCCTGCTGGAGCTGCTGCTGATCCGCGTCGGCTACTCCGCGTACCAGCAGGTCAGGCTTGCGGCGACGGGCGGTACCAACACCGGGGGCCGGGCCACCGCCGAACAGCACGGCGAGCAGATCCACTCGATCGAGAAGTTCCTCTTCATCGACATCGAGCACTGGGTGAACCACACGGTCGTCGGGATCGGCTGGCTGGAGGACTTCTTCAACTTCTACTACACGTCGTTCCACTTCGTGGTCCCGCTGACCGTGCTCGGCGTTCTGTACGCCCGCAGGCCCGCCGAGTACCGCTGGGCCCGCTCGGCGCTCGGCTTCGCCACGCTGTTCGCGCTCGTCGGGTTCTGGCTCTACCCGCTGGCCCCGCCGCGGCTGATGCCCGGCCTCGGTTTCATCGACACCGTGCACGGCGTGCAGGACTTCTCCCAGCCGGACTACGGGACGCTGACCGCGCTCACCAACCAGTACGCGGCGATGCCCTCGCTGCACTTCGGCTGGTCGCTGTGGTGCGGGCTCGTCATCGCGATCATCGCCCCCAGGTGGTGGATGAAGGCCCTCGGTCTGCTGCACCCGCTGTTCACGGTCTCCGCGATCGTGGCGACCGGCAACCACTGGGTGCTGGACGCGGTGGGCGGCGCGGCCGTCGTCGGCGCCGGCTTCGGGCTGACCTACCTGCTCCAGGGCCCCAGGCCCCGCCCGCACACACTCGTGAAGGCGGCGACAGGACCTTCCGGGAAGGCCGGGAAAGCCGGCGGGACCGCGGACGCCGGGAGGGCCGCGGAAACCGGGAGGGCCACGGAAGCCGGTGAGAGCGGGGCGGCCGGGAAGACAGGTGAGGCCGGTGGGACCCGTTCGTCCGGCGCGGTCAGCACCGCGGGGACGGGCCCGGCGAAGGGCCGTACCCCGAGCTGATCCGGTACTCGCCCGGCTCGGTCACCGTCAGCCGCGTGAACTCGCCCTCCTTCGTGAGGCAGCCGCCCTCGGCGTACAGCCACGGCGAGAACGCGACCCGCACGGTCACCGGGCCGGGGCGCGGGACCCGCACCACGACCGCCGCGCTGTCGGCCCGTACGACCGAGGCGGGCGCCGACACCAGCGGTACCGCCCCGCGCACGCGGTAGATCCGCCAGTTCGCGTCGCGCCACACCGGCTCAAGCCACGGCGTGCCGTTCCTGACCAGGCGCGCCTCGTCCTCCGCGAAGCCGTCCGGCTTCCCCGAGGGCAGCACCACGAAGCCGACGGCCCACCGGTCGAGCCAGGCCCGGTACGTCTTCTCCGAGAACGTGCCGTCGTAGAAGAGCCGGCCGCGCTCCATGTCCAGCTGCCGGTTCCAGCCGCGCGCCAGGTTCACGTGCGGGGCCAGCGCGGTGGCCTCGCGGTGGTTGCGGGCCGGGACCACCTCGACGCGCGTACGGTCCGCGCCCAGCCGGTCCAGGGCCGCCACGACGCTGGTCGTGTCATGGGCCCAGGCGGGCACCACCGTCGACACCTCCAGGTCGTCGACCGTCTTCTTGCCGACCCAGCACACGGAGAACACCAGCGCCATGGTCAGCGCGACACGCCGTCTCGCGTGGGCGGGCCCCGACCTCGGCACCGCGAGCAGCGCGGCCAGCAGCGCCGCCGGGGCGAACAGCTCCGCCAGCCGCTCCACGTTCGTGCCGACCGGCGAGGGCACCAGATACGTGAGGACCGTCCCGGCCGCGTACACCACCGCGCACCGGCGCAGCACCCGCCAGCCGCGCGGGGCCAGCGTCAGCACGACGACACCGATCAGCACCGGCGGCCAGATCCGGGCGGCCGGCATCAACTGCTCGCCGGTGAAAGGGAAGAGCAGGGTGGTCGCGCCCACCACCACGACCGGTGGCACGATCAGCGCGGCGGCCCGCGCCCGGTCCCGTACGAGAGCGTGACCCGCCCCCGCGACGACCAGGAACAGGCCCGCGACCGGGCTGGCCATGGTCGCGAGGGCCGCGTACGCCACGGCGAGGGGGAGCCGCCGCTCCCGGGTCAGCAGCACGCAGGCGGCGAGTCCGAGCGCGACGCCGAGCGCGAACGTCGTACGCCCCGACGCGACGTTGCACCACAGGGCGAGCGACGCGAGCAGCGCCGGGCCCAGGGGGCGGTTGATCCCCGTACGGACGATGAGGGCGGAGGCCAGCCAGGCGGCCAGCAGTCCGGCCGCCACGGTGACCGTCCGCACGCCGAAGGCGGCCATCAGATAGGGCGAGATCAGGCTGTAGTTGGCGGTGTGCATCCCGCCGTACCAGAACAGGCTGTACGCCGATCCGCCGTGCCGGGACGCGAAGTCGGCCCAGGCCTCCTGCGCGGCCAGATCGCCGCCGCCGGTGGCGAGGAACAGCCACCACACCACGTACAGCGGGACGGTGGGAAGGGTGGCGAGGAGCGGCACACGGTGCCGCCGCCAAACCGGTCGGAGGTCCCGCTTCCGGCCGGTCCGCGCGCCCTCCTGTCTGACGGGGGACAGTTCGGCTGGGGCCACGGCTCGGCGTTTCCGTTCGAAGTCTTCGAAGGTGTGGGTTGGCTGTGCCACCTGTGAAGACGCGTAACGGGGCAAAATCGTTCACCGCGCGGAGAAATCCTCCGGCCGGTCCTTCAGTCGACGCCGACCTGGAGCTCCTTCACGCCGTTGATCCAGGCGGAGCGCAGCCGGCGCGGGTCGCCGGCCAGACGCACACCGGGCATCGCGTCGGCGATCGCGTTGAAGATCAGGTCGATCTCCAGGGTGGCCAGGGATTTGCCGAGGCAGAAGTGCGGGCCGCCGCCCCCGAAGCCGAGGTGCGGGTTCGGGTCGCGGTCGACGTCGAAGACCTCCGGTGTGTCGAAGACCTCCGGGTCGTTGTTGGCGGACGAGTAGAAGAGGCCGACGCGGTCGCCCTTCCTGATCTGCTTGCCGCCCAGTTCGGTGTCCTGGGTGGCCGTGCGCTGGAAGGCGACGATGGGGGTGGCCCAGCGGACGATCTCCTCCGCGGCGGTCGCCGGGCGCTCCCGCTTGTAGAGGTCCCACTGGTCGGGGTGAGTGAGGAAGGCGTGCATGCCGTGCGTGATGGCGTTACGGGTCGTCTCGTTGCCGGCGACGGCCAGCATCAGGACGAAGAAGCCGAACTCGTCGGAGGCGAGGTTGCCCTCGTCCTCGGCGGCCACCAGCGTGGTGACGATGTCCTTGGCGGGGCACTGTTTGCGGTCGGCCGACATGTTCATCGCGTAGGCGAGGATCTCGGTGGCGGCCTCCTGGCCGATCTCCTCGGTGATCGCGTACTCCGGGTCGTCGTACGCGATCATCTTGTTGGACCAGTCGAAGATCTTGGCGCGGTCGTCCTGCGGGATGCCGATGAGTTCCGCGATCGCCTGGAGGGGCAGTTCGCTGGCGACCTCGGTGACGAAGTCGAAGGAGCCGCCGGGGCCCGCGTTCGCGAGAGCGGTCTCGACGATCCGGCCCGCGCGGTCGTGCAGGTTCTTCTCCAGGGCGCGGATGGCGCGGGGGGTGAAGCCGCGCTGGACGATCTGGCGGACCCGGGTGTGCTCGGGCGGGTCCATGTTGAGCAGGATCAGCCGCTGGGCGTCGATCGCGTCCCGCTCCATGTGCGGGCCGAAGCGGATGATCGCGGTGTTGAGGGTGGAGGAGAACAACTCCGGGTGCGTGGACACGTACTTGACGTCGGCGTGCCGGGTGACGGCCCAGTAGCCCTCGTCCTGGAAGCCGGCGACGTTGGCCGGCTGCGGGATCCAGCGGACCGGTTCGGCCTGACGCAGCTCGGCGAACTCCGGGAGGGGCACGCGGTGGTGCAGCAGATCGGGGTCGGTGAAATCGAACCCGTCGGGCAGCGCTGGACAGGGCATCGGCAACTCCAGGTCATGAAGTCCAGGTCGTACGACGGTCGGGTTCTGACGGTCCATCAGGCACCGGGAATTGCCGTGAAGGTAGTAACGGGTTCTACAAGGTGCAAGAGGCACGGCACCCCGAATCTCGACGCGTCCTCCGTTTCCGTGCGGGGCCCACTTCTCCGCGAGGTCCGCGCGGATCGCGACTTCGGGAGCTGCACGACCCTTGCGGTGGCGGACGCCGGGTCAGCAGACTGCACACAGAACTAGAACGCGTACTAGTTCAGCGTGGCGGGTGGGCCGGGACGCCCGCGCCGCGCGGGTGACCCGAGGAGAGGAACTCCCCATGGCCGCGGAACCCGTGATCGTCGAAGCCGTACGCACCCCCATCGGCAAGCGCGGTGGCGCGCTCGCCAATCTGCATCCCGCCTATCTGCTGGGCGAGACCTACCGTGAACTCCTCGGCCGCACCGGCATCCAGGCGGACTGCGTCGAGCAGATCGTCGGCGGCACGGTGACGCACGCCGGTGAGCAGTCCATGAACCCCGCCCGCACGGCCTGGCTGACGATGGGACTGCCCTACGAGACGGCGGCGACCACGGTCGACTGCCAGTGCGGCTCCTCGCAGCAGGCCTCCCACATGGTCGCCAACATGGTCGCGGCCGGCGTGATCGACGTCGGTATCTCGTGCGGCGTCGAGGCCATGTCGCGGGTGCCGCTGGGCTCCGGGTCCAAGCACGGACCGGGAAAGCCGTTCCCCGACGAGGCGAACGTGGACCTGCCGAACCAGTTCGAGGCGGCGGAGCGGATCGCGCGCCACCGTGGGCTGACGCGCGAGAACGTGGACTCACTGGGGCTCATCTCGCAGGAACGGGCCGCGACCGCCTGGGCCGAGGAGCGCTTCAAGCGCGAGACGTTCGCCGTGCAGGTGCCCACCACGGAGGACGAGCAGCGCGCCGGGCAGGGCATGTGGCGGCTCGTCGACCGCGACGAGGGCCTGCGCGACACGTCCATGGAGGCCCTGGCGAAGCTGAAGCCGGTGATGCCCACGGCCGTCCACACGGCCGGCAACTCCTCCCAGATCTCCGACGGCGCCGGCGCGATCATGTGGGCGTCGAAGCGGATGGCGAGGGCGCTGAAGCTGCGCCCGCGCGCCCGGATCGTGGCCCAGGCGCTGGTCGGCGCCGACCCGCACTTCCACCTCGACGGACCGATCGACGCGACGAAGGCCGTCCTGGGCAAGGCCGGGATGTCCCTGAAGGACATCGACATCGTCGAGATCAACGAGGCCTTCGCGTCCGTGGTGCTGAGCTGGACCCAGGTCTTCGCACAGGACCTGGCGAAGGTGAACGTGAACGGCGGCGCGATCGCGCTCGGGCACCCGGTGGGCGCGACCGGAGTACGGCTGATCACCACGGCGCTCCATGAACTGGAGCGCAGGGACAAGGAGTTCGCGCTCATCGTGATGTGCGCGGGCGGGGCGTTGTCGACCGGGACCATCATCCAGCGGCTCTGAGCGGTGGGGCCGGGCCGGGCCGGAACGGCGGCCGGACCGGCCGACGGGTGTCGGCAGACCGGCCTCCCGAGGTGTGGGCCGAGGGGGCGTCGGCCGTGCGGCCTAGGTCCCGCGCCCCATGCGGGGCGCGGGCGTGCTGAC
Source organism: Streptomyces tauricus (assembly GCF_014650955.1). Lineage (GTDB taxonomy): Bacteria > Actinomycetota > Actinomycetes > Streptomycetales > Streptomycetaceae > Streptomyces > Streptomyces tauricus. The sequence goes on along the minus strand of NZ_BMVY01000035.1, from coordinate 81,057 downwards.
TAGGGTCGGCAGCCATGCAAAGCACGGGAACGGAACATCGCCGGACGCCGGAGCGCAGGCGCGACACGCTGGAACGCCTCGGTGCGGAGCGGGACGTCTGGGTGTCGACGGCTCATCCGGAGCGCGGGCCGCACCAGGTGCCGCTGTGGTTCCTGTGGGACGGCGCAGCGGTCTGGATGTGCACCGGCGCGACCTCCGTGACCGCGCGGAACGTCCGTGCGGAGCCGCGCGTGCGCCTGGCGCTGCCGGACACCTTCGACGTGGTGCTCCTCCAGGGTGAGGCGGAGTGCTTCCCCGACCGGGAGGTGCCACCGGACGCGGCGGAGGCGTTCGCCGGCAAGTTCGGCTGGGACCCGCGCGCCGAGGAGGGGTCCTTCCTGTATGTACGCGTGGTGCCGAAGACCGTGCGGGCCTGGCGCGGTGAGCCGGAGCTGCGCGGCAGAGTCATCATGCGCGACGGGACCTGGCTCGGATGACGCCGTACGGCGGGTCACCCCCGCTCGCGAGGACGACCCGCCGGGCGACGACGACCCGCCGGGCGGCGGCCGATGCTGGCTATGCGCGCGGGAGCGAGGTGTTGGTGATCGGGAGCGACCGGCTCGCACCGGACACGTACATGTCCCTCGGGGCCGTGCGCAGCGTGAACGTGTCGTCGTAGTCGCGGACCCGCACGGACAGCACGAAGAAGCCGTCGTCCTCGGTGGTCGTCTTCGCGCGGTACTGGCTCTCCCAGTAGGTCTGCAGGAAGACCTCGGTGTCCCCGGGGTCGACCCCCTTGGGGAGCGTGACCTTGCCCTGGACGACGAGGACGTCGCCCGCCTTCACCTTTCTCCTGTTGATGACCGTGTAGGCGACGGAGCTGGGCCGGGCGTCGGCGGTCACGGTGGTGTCCGCGAAGTAGCCGTCCTGCGGGGTGTTGAGGTCGCCGTCCTCGTCGTAGAAGGCCGTGATCTGCACCCCCCGCTGGACGTTGAGCAGGCTGCTGTCGCCCACGTGGTCGATGTCCACGTCCGGGATGGTGAACCTGCCGCCGGCGTCGCTGACCGGCCTGCCCAGCTCGCGCGGCTCGTAGTACGTGGGGTCGATCGGGTCGCCCCACGGATTCCAGGTCGTGAAGCGGACGACTTCCTCGACGGTGACGGGGATGTTGGGCGCCGGGGTGCCGTCGGCTTTCGTGACGGTGCCGGTGACGTCGACCCGGCGGTTGTCGTGGTCGGTGGTCGCCGGGTCGGTGCTCACGGTCAGTACGTAGGCGTCGCCGGGAGCGGCGTCCGCGGACTTCGCGGAGGCGGCGGGTGTGGACAGGGCTCCGGTGGTGAGCAGGAGCGCGGCGACGGCGGCGAGGCGCGTCGGCAGGGACTTCCTGGACACAGGTCAGCTCCAAGTTCGGTCGGGACTGCGGGAGTCGCGCCGGGCGGCACCGGTTCCGCCACGGCGCAGGTGTGCGACGCACCGGGTTCGACCGGCCGGGCGGAACGGGAGTTGTACCTGTGCGGTGCCCGTTACAGGGCTGTGGCAGGGGGTCGATTTGTACGGGTTTCGTGTTCACCTGGATGTCGGCCGCACGTCGCCCGGCATTGCTGCCGGCGGGGACGGCCGGTCGGTGGCTCCCGGCGCCCGTGCTCCCGGCCCATTTCTCTTGCGGTGCCGCGAAATCCAACGGGCGCGTTCCTGCGAACGCCTAGGGCGGCAGCGAGGAGTGCGCGCGCAGCACAAGGCTGACATGCGCATGACTTGCTGCCGCGGTGTCACCGCAGGAATCACGGAACGAGCCACGGAATGAGCCATGGCAGGCGCCTCCGCATGCGGGGCGCCGCCCCTTTCGGCAGCCTACGGAGGAGCGATCATGCGGGATATTTTCGATGTCCTGGAGAGCCAGGTCACGGCGAACGCCAAGAACGCCGTCGAGACGTACGCGAAAGAACTCCCCGAATACCACCGGGCGCGGAACGACGCGAGACTCTACGACGCGATCATGGAATTCGCGGTGTCCATCCGCCGCCGCACGATCTCCCTCGCCCGGGAAGGGGTTCCGCTCTCGGACGAGGACCTTGCCTTCATCTCGTCGATCGGACAGGACCGCGGGGCGAAGGGGTTCTCCGAGTCGTCCCAGCGGAACGCCCTCACGCTGCACACCAGCTCCATGCTGCGGGAGATCAGCGAGGCGCCCGCCACGCAGGACATGGACGGCCTGCTGCGCATGGTCACCTGGTTCTCCGCGCAGGCCGGAACGGCGCGGGGCGCCTATGTGCTCGGCTTCGAGAAGGGGCGCTCCCGTGCGCTGTCGGCGGCGGCGCGGGTCCAGGCGTGCGCGAGGATGCTGCTGGCCGACGATCCCGCCGCCCCCGACATCGCCCGCGACCTGGGCCTGCCCGCGCCGGGCCGTTACGCCGTCACCGTGCTGCGGTTCCCGGCGTCACGCTCCCTCCCGGACAGCGGGACGCGTGCCGCGCTGCTCGAACCGTTCCTCATGTCCCATCGGGTGCCCATGCTCTGGCGGCGGCCGGAGGAATGCGTCGCGCTGGTCCCGGCCGACGACACGGACCCGGCCGCGGTGGACCGGCGGGTCCTCTCCCTCGCCCGGGACTTCTCGGCGGCCGTCGGACTGCCGTGCGCCGTCGGCACGGCCACCGGAGCGGTCTCGTCGCTCGCCGAGACCGCGCAGACCGCCAGGCTGGTCAGCAGGGCCGCGCCCGCCGCGAGTCCCCCCGACCGCGCCTGCACGGCCGCCGACGTCTTCGTCGAGATGGGGCTGGTGCAACTGCCCCAGCTCGACGACTGGTTACGCGACCTCACCAGACGCCTGGCGGAGGGCCCCGACCTGGTGGCGACGCTGGACGCCTACTACCGCGCAGACATGAACCGGCTGCGGGCCGCCACCGCGCTGCACGTCCACCCCCGCACCCTGGACTACCGGCTGCGCCGGGTCCGGGCCCTGACCGGCGTGGACCCCGGTTCCACCAGAGGCGTCCGCCTCCTCAGCACGGCCGTCACCCGACTGAGGGCCGGCGCCTGGGGCTGAGGGGCCGGGGGCTGGCTGTACGCGGCGCCCATGTCCTGGGGCCGCTACCGGTCGGGGAGTCGCGTGCGTGCGTCGCGGAGTCGCGCTCCTGGTCGGGGAGGCTTGCTCCTGCGCTGCGGGGTCGCGTTCCTGGTCGCGGAGTCGCGCTCCTGGTCGGGGAGGCGTGCTTCTGCGCTGCGGAGTCGTGCTCCCGGTCCCGGAGCCGCCCTCCCGCGCCGCGGCGGCGCGCGGCGCATGGCGAAGGCGGCGGCCCGGGGATCGGGGCCGCCGCCTTCGCGTACGGGGGTGCCGGCCCCGCTGGGGGTCGGTGATGTGGCCGCGGGTGCGTCCTGGCCGGTCGGGCGGTTCCCCGCGCCCTTACGGGGCGGGGATTCCTGCGGGTCGGCTCAGTACCAGCCGTTGGCCTGCCAGAAGTTCCACGCGCCGACCGGGCTGCCGTAGCGGTCGTTCATGTAGTCGAGGCCCCACTTGATCTGGGTCTTCGCGCTCGTCTTCCAGTCGGAGCCCGCCGAGGACATCTTCGAGGCGGGCAGGGCCTGGACGAGGCCGTAGGCGCCGGAGGAGGAGTTCGTGGCGTCCACGTCCCAGCCGCTCTCGTGCTCGACGATCTTCGAGAACGCCTTGTACTGGGCGTCGTCGTGGATCATCTTCTGCGCGATCGTCTTGGCCGACGCGGAGGAGGCCACCGTGGGGGCCGCCGCCTGGGCGGGACCCGCCGCGAGGACCATGCCGGTGGTGGCGGCCGCGACGGCGGCACCGGTGAGGGCCTTCTTCGGGGTGGCGAGGAGACGAATGCGGGTGGAGAAGGACACGGAGAACCTTTTCTTCGGGGACGGGACGGTCGCTCGTACGCCCTGACGTCAGCCCTGGCATGCGGCGGCGCCGAGGCCCTGCGGGGCACGTCGGCGCCTTGCGACTCCACCAATGAACCAGGCCGCCGACCCGTCCGCAATGCCCCCTTTTGCTAGTTGTGGTCGTATCCGCCGCGAAAGGTCCTTCTGTGACGTGGCTCTCAATCCGCAGGTCAGAGGCCCTTGCGCCGTGGGCATGACAGGAGCCGCGGTCTACGGTCGCGCGTAGTAGAGGACCAAGGTCCTGTGGGCCGCTTCACGAGGTGCGGCCGGTGCGCGTGACAGCAAGTAGTTGCGGCTTCTACAGAGTGCGGCCGGGCGATGTGACGGGCGCCGCACCCGCGTGGTCGCCCTCAGAACCCTCGAACGTGACCGGCGTCTCGAAGGCCGCCCTGCGCGTGGCCCGGCGGAGCGCCTTGAGGACCGTCGCGCCCAGGGTGAGGGTCAGTACGACCGTCACCGTCGCCCGGCCGAGGTCCCAGCCGAGCGAGGTGGCCAGGCAGTACGCGATGAACCGGGCCAGATTGGTGTGCACGGCGTCGTGCGCGTCGAAGGCCACGTTCGACGACAGCGCGTCCATGAAGGGCCAGCCCGCCAGATTCATGAACGTGCCGTACGCGAAGGCCGCCACGAAGCCGTACGCGGCCAGCATCGCCAGCTCGCCCCGCCCGCGCAGCCTGTCGGGGCCCGGGAGCAGCCCCGCGCCCATCGTGAACCAGCCCATGGACAGCATCTGGAACGGCATCCACGGCCCCACCCCGCCAGTGAGCAGCGCGGATGCGAACATCGTGACCGACCCGAGCACGAAGCCGAACCCCGGCCCCAGTACCCGCCCGCTGAGCACCATCAGGAAGAACATCGGCTCGATGCCCGCCGTACCGGCCCCGATCGGCCGCAGCGCGGCCCCGGTCGCGGCCAGCACCCCCAGCATGGCCACGGCCTTGGGGCCGAGCCCCGACTCGGAGATCGTCGCCGCGACGACCCCGACCAGCAGCACGAGCAGCCCCGCGAACAGCCAGGGCGCGTCCTTCGCGTGGGCGCCCACCTGCGAGGTCGGCCCGCTGAAGAAGGGCCAGGTCAGGGCGGCGAGCCCGAGGGCGCCGACCAGGACGAGGGCGGCGACGGAACGAGGGCCGAGCCGGATGGGCCGGGCCTGGGGCTGGGGGCGGGACGCCGGTCGGGCGCGGCTGCTCGTCACTGCGTGCCCCCCGTCGGCTCGGACGCGCTCAGCGCCTCGCGCACCTGGGAGACGGTCAGCCACTTCTGCGGGGAGAGCACCTTGGTGACCTGCGGGGCGAAGGACGGCGAGGCGACGACGACCTCGGCCGTCGGACCGTCGGCGACCGGTTCGCCGTCCGCGAGGATCACGACCCGGTGGGAGAGTTCGGCGGCCAGTTCCACGTCGTGGGTGGCGAGGACGATGGCGTGTCCCTCGGCCGCCAGGGCCCGCAACAGGACGACCAGACGGGACTTGGCCGCGTAGTCGAGGCCGCGGGTCGGCTCGTCGAGGAGGATCAGCGGCGGCCGGGCCGTCAGCACGACCGCCAGGGCCAGGGTGAGCCGCTGCCCCTCGGACAGGTCGCGCGGGTGCGTGTCGTCCTCGATGCCCGGAAGCAGCTCGGACACCAGGGCCCGGCAGGTGCCCGGATCGGCCCCCGCGTCGGAGTCCGCCGCCGCGCACTCCCCGGCCACCGTGTCCGCGTACAGCAGGTCCCGCGGCTCCTGCGGTACGAGGCCGACGTGCCGGACGAGGTCGGCGGGCGGGGTGCGATGGGGCTGGAGGCCGCCCACGCGGACCGAACCCGACGCCGGGGGGACGAGGCCGACGAGGGCGGAGAGAAGCGTCGACTTGCCCGCGCCGTTGCGGCCCATGAGCGCCACGGTCTCGCCAGGGGTGACGGACAGGGTGACGTCGTGCAGCACCTCGGTGCGGCCGTGGCGGACGGCGAGGCCGGTGACCACTGCGGGGGCCGCGGCCCGGGAGGCGGGGGGTGTCCCCGGCGGGCGCCTGCGGAAGAGCCGGGGGCGGCGGGCGGGTGGCGTACCGCTCTCGGCGACGGGCGGAGACGCTGGGCCGGAGCCGGAGCCGGAGCCGGAGCCGGAGCCGGAGCCGGAGCCGGAGCTGGAGCTGGAGCTGGAGCTGGAGCTGGAGCTGGAGCTGGAGCTGGAGCTGGAGCCGGAGCTGGAGCTGGAGCCGGAGCTGGGCCCGGAACCAGAGTCTGGAGCTGGGTCCGGGGCGCGCGTGCCCTCGTACGGGAGTCCCTGGAGGCGGGTCCGCAGGGGCTCCGCCTTCCGGCGGGCGTCCCGGACCGTGAGGGGCAGGGGTGACCATCCGCCGAGCCGGCCCAGGGCCACCACCGGCGGGTACACCGGCGACACGGCCATGATCTCGGCCGGTGTGCCCAGTAGCAGGGGAGCGCCGGGGGAGGGGAGGAGGGCGACCCGGTCGGCGTACTGCACGACGCGTTCCAGGCGGTGTTCGGCCATGAGGACCGTCGTGCCGAGGTCGTGGACGAGGCGCTGGAGGACGGCGAGGACCTCTTCCGCGGCGGCCGGGTCGAGCGCCGAGGTCGGCTCGTCGAGGACCAGGACCTCGGGGTGCGGGGTGAGGACCGAGCCGATCGCGACCCGCTGCCGCTGTCCGCCCGAGAGCGTGGAGAGGGGGCGGTCGCGCAGGTCGGCGAGGCCCAGCAGGTCCAGGGTCTCCTCGACGCGGCGCCGCATCACATCCGTCGGGATGCCCAACGACTCCATCCCGTAGGCGAGTTCGTCCTCGACCGTGTCCGTGACGAAGTGCGAGAGCGGGTCCTGGCCCACCGTGCCGACCACGTCGGCGAGTTCGCGGGGCCGGTGCGTGCGCGTGTCACGGCCCGCGACCGTCACGCGGCCGCGCAGGGTGCCGCCCGTGAAGTGCGGGACCAGTCCGCTCACGGCGTTGAGGAGCGTCGACTTGCCGACTCCGGAGGGGCCGACCAGCAACACCAACTCACCCTCGGGGACCGTGAGTTCGATGTCGCGGACGGTGGGCTCCGGCGCCCCGTCGTACGTCACGGAGACATCCTCGAAGCGGATCATGAGGGCTCCTTGCCGGGGTCCTGGAGAGCGGGGGCGGGGGAGAGGGGTGGGGCTGGGGATGGGGCGACGAAGGCGGGGAGCAGGCCGAGGAGGATCGCCGCCGCGGGCCACAGCGGAAGGGTCGGCGCGGTGAGGGGGACGACGCCGGGGTGCAGGGCCGCGTAGGCGTACGCGCCGGACGAGGCGTACAGGGCGAGGAGTGCCGCCACGGCCGCACCGGACGTGGCGACGAGCCACGCGCGCACGCCCCAGGTGTCCGGCCGGTACCGGGTGCGCAGCGAGCGGCGCCCGCCGAGCCACAGTCCGCCGAGGGCGGCGGCCAGTCCGGCGAGCAGCACGGGCAGACCGTAGCTGCCGCCCTCCGCGGTGAGCAGGCCGTACGCGCCCGCGCAGACCACGACCAGACCGCCGAGGGTGAGGGCGGCGGTGGTACGGCGTACACCCGGGGGCACCTCGGCGGCACGGCCGTACCCCCGTGCGTCCATCGCCGCCGCGAGGGCCACCGAGCGCTCCAGCGCGCCCTCCAGGACCGGCAGCCCGACCTGGAGCAGCCCGCGCAGACCGCGGTCGGGACGGCCGCGCAGCCGCCGGGCCGCGCGCAGCCGCTGGACGTCCGCGATCAGGTTCGGGGCGAAGGTGAGGGCGACCACGACGGCGACCCCCGCCTCGTACAGGGCGCCCGGGAGTGATTTGAGGAGGCGGGCCGGGTTCGCGAGGGCGTTCGCGGCGCCCACGCAGATGAGGAGCCCGGCGAGTTTCAGGCCGTCGTAGAGGGCGAAGACCAGGCCCTCCGCGGTGACCCGGCCGCCGACTCGGATGCCCTGCGCCCAGTCGGGGAGGGGGAGTTCCGGGAGGGTGACAAGGGTGTGCGTGCCTGGGATGGGCGAGCCGAGGAGGACGGCGAAGGCCAGCCGGATGCCGAGCACGGCGAGCGCCAGCTTGACGAACGCGCCGTAGGAACGGGCCCAGGGGGCCTCTGTCCGGCGCGCCGCCACCACGTAACCGGCGACGCCGACGAGGAGGGCGAGGAGGAGCGGGTTGGTGGTGCGGGACGCGGCGGTGCCGAGGCCCAGGGCCCAGATCCACCAGGCGCCGGGGTGGAGGGCGTTGGTACGGGTCGCGCGGGGGGCGCGGAGGCGCGGCCAGGGCGTGGCGGTGCGCGCCGCCGGGGCCCCGTCGACGCGATCGCGGGCCGCGACGGCGCGCACGCGGCTCCCGGCCCGCTCGGTCCGTCCGGTCCGCTCGGTCCCCTCGGTCTGGCCGGCCCGGCCGGTGCTCCTGGGGTGCTTGTCGATGGTGGGCATCGGTCGTGTCCCGTCAGCCGCGGCGACGGCGGGCCCGCAGGATCGCGGCCGCGCCCAGCACGGCCACGGCGGCGATCCCGGCCACCAGGCCCACCGACGGTCCGCCGCCTCCGGGCTCGCCGTCCCCGGGCTCGCTCGCCCGGCGAGGCGCCGGGGAGGCCGTGTCGGGGGAGGCCGTGGAGCGGTCGCCCGAACCGGCGCCGTCCGACACGGCCTCGCCGCAGCCCGTGCGGGGGTAGCCCGCGATGGCGCACAGCAGGGCGTTCGTGTCGTAGCGCAGCGGCTTGGCGACGGCGGCGAGGGCGTCCGCGGTCGTCGCGTCCTCGCCGACGCGGGCGCAGGCCGTACGCGGGCTCGGGTCCGGCGGTGTCGAACCGTCCGGCGCGTCGTCGGCCGTACCGAAGTCGAGGACGAGCGCGACCCGCTTGGCACCCTCACGTGCGGGCGTCTTCGCGCAGATCGCCGCGAAACCGCTCTCCCCGCGGGGCTTCGCCGAGTGCTTCGAGTCCTCGCTCACCGAGAAACGGAAGCCCTGGACGTCTCCGTCGGACGGCCGCGCGGTCGACGGGCCCTGGGTCGCGTACACCCACGTACCGCCGGCGGCGTCGCGGTCCCAGAACGACCAGTAGCGGTAGCCGACCGCCTGGGCCTGCCCCGCCGTGCCGAGTACGGCGAGCAGGGCGCCCAGGACCAGCAGGGCGGACAGGGCCGGGCGGTTGGGGGTCACGGCTGCCGCTGCTTCTTGGTACGGCTGCTGAGGAGGAAGCCGACGCCGATGCCGCCGACCAGGCCGACCCCGACGATCCACCAGACGCTGACCCCGCCGTCGTCCTCGCTCTTGTCGTTGTCGTCCTGGTCCTTCGTGTCCTGCCCGCTCTCGGCCGACGGGTCGGAGGACGCGGCCGCCGGGCCGGTCGCGCCGAGCTGCTTCACGAGGTCGGCGCCGCCGAAGTCGCGCGGGTCCGCACCCGTGGCATGCGCCGCGAAGATCAGCTGCGCGTACGCGGCCGGGCCGCTCGCCGCCGCCCAGGAGGCGGAGTTCTTCTCCAGCCAGGCCAGCGGCTTCCCGGCGTCGGCCGTCCGGCCCGCCGCCGCGAGCGCGACGACCGTGTCGGCGGTGTTGCCGTAGTCGGGCTGGTCGTCGGCGCCCGCGAGGGCGGACTCCAGGTGGCCGGTTCCGGCGACCGCGCCGACGAGGTACGCGGCGCCGTTGGCCGCCGCCTCCGCCGGGGTGGGCGAGTCGCCGCCCGCGCACTCGGCGGAGCCGGAGGGCGCGGCGGACCGCCCGTCGTCCTCGGGGTCCGCCACCAGGCCCTCGCCGAGCGCGCCGAGCACACCCGCGGCCGTGGCGTCGGGGTTCGCCGCGAGCTTGCCCTTCTTGTCGGGCTGGAAGGCGAAGGCGCCGCCGTCGTCCGCGCCGGCCCCGGCGCCCTTGCCGCAGGGGAGGGCGAGGCCGAGCAGGGCGTCGTACGGCGTCCGGTCGTCCTTGGACCGCAGGTCCCGCGTGTCGGTGTCCGCGGCCTCCAGGGCCCCGATCACGACGGCAGTCGAGTTCGTGTCGCTGGCCCCGCCGGGGAGGTAGCCCCAGCCGCCGTCCTCGTTCTGCACGGACTTCAGCCACTTCACGGCCGCGTCCGCCGCCTCGGCCCCGGCGCCGCCGGTGCCGAGCGCGGTCAGGGCCTGGAGCGCCGCGCCGGTGCTGTTCGTGTCGATCTGCGTCCTGGCGTCGCACTTCGTGGCCGGGTCCGCGCGGTAGGCCGCGAAACCGCCGTTCGCGCACTGCTGTCCGGTGAGCCAGTCGACGGCCTTCGCCGCGGGCTTCACACCCACGGTGTGCTGGGCGAGCAGCGCCAGCGACTGCCGCCAGACACCGTCGTACGTGGGGTCGGTGCTGCCGTACAGACCGGAGGGAAGCGTCAGGGACGGGGACGCTGAGGGTGACTCGTCGGCGAGGGCGGCCGGCGCGAACGCCGTGCCGATCACGGCGGTGGCGGCCAGTACCGCGGCGCTGCGGCGGACAAACATGATCGGCGGGTGCCTCTCTGTACTCAGCGGTTCGCCGAACGGGGGTGCCCCTTCGGCTCTCCCGGTGCGGGAGGAGCCGGGCAGCCCGGAGCCCCGGGCGGCTCGGCTCCGTATGCCTCGACGGTGCCGGTCACCGGCGGTGCCGGTGACACGAGCCGGTCACGTTCCGTACGGGGCAATCCGGCTTGCCGCCCGCTGGGGGCGGGGCGGCACACGGCTGCGGGTCAGCGCCGGATTTGCACCGGCTTCCCCCCGTACGAGTGTGATGACGACCTGCTCACTGTACCGGCCCGTAGGAATGCCCCTGGGGCCCGGCCGTGTGGTCCGATACCGTCGCTTTCCGGGGGAATTTAGGGGACTTAAGGGGGGATCATGAGGAATCGGGCACGGATCGGCGACCTCGTCGGGTCGGGGCGCAGGGCGGACGTCTACGCGTACGAGGACGGGGAGGCGGCCGGGGAGGACGGGGCGCCGGACGGGTCGGGCGGGGGCGGCGGGGCGTGGGTTCTCCGCCGGTACCGGGACGGGCGCGGCGATGTCTCTGACGCGGCGGCCGTCATGGAGTACGTACGCGGTTACGGCTATCCCGTGCCACGGGTGCGGACGGCCGGCTCGCGGACCGACCTCGTGCTGGAGCGGCTGACCGGGCCGACGGTGCTCGCGGCGATGGAGGCGGGCGCGCTCACGGCCGCCGAGGGCGCGGCGGTGCTCGTCCGGCTGCTGGACGAGCTGCACACGATCCCGGCCCGGCTCTCGGCCGACCCCGGCGTACGCGTCCTGCATCTGGATCTGCACCCGGACAACGTCGTTCTGACCCCGGCCGGTCCAATGGTCATCGACTGGGACAACACGGAGGAGGGGCCGCCGGGGCTCGACTGGGGCATGTCCGCGGTGCTGCTCGCACAGGTCGCGGTGGCGGAGGACGACCCGCGGGCCGGGCCCGCGCGCGACGTGCTCGCGGCGCTGCTGGCGGGGTGCCCGGATCCGGCCGTCCTGACGGGTCACCACGGGCAGCTCGTCCAAGCGCGACAACGCCGGGCCGCCGATCCGGCGACGGGTCCTGCGGAGGCCGCGCTTCTGGGCGATGCCGAGCGGTTGATCCGTGGGCTGCTCGACACGGGGTGAGGGGTCTGCCGCGAGTGGGGTGTTGGGTTGCGGACCCCGGTGGGTGCTGGCCGCGCAGTTACCCGCGCCCCTTACGGGGTGCTTTGGTGGGCTGGGTTCGGTGAAGGGGTTGTGATGTGGGTGGGCTGGCAGAGGATCAGGGCCAGGTCGTCCGTGAGGGCCGTGCCCGTGTGGGCCAGGAGGCGGGTGTACAGGGTGTCCAGGGCCTCGTCGGGGAGGGGGTCGCCCAGGGCGTGGGCCGCCTCGGTGAGGAAGGGGAAGAGCGTGCCGTCGGGAGCGCGTGCCTCGGTGAGGCCGTCGGTGTAGAGGAGGAGGCGGTCACCCGGCTGGAGGCGTACGCGGTACTGGAGCGGGTCGGGCCGCAGCCCCAACGGCAGTGCGGTGACGGCCGGTTCGAGGAGTTCGACGCGCCGGCCGGAACGCAGGGGCGCGGGATGGCCGCAGTTGACGAGCCGGACCTCACCCGGTGCGAACTCCGCGAGGAGCGCGGTGACGAAGTCCTCCGGGCCCAGGTCCGGCGCGAGACGTTCGTCCAGACCGGTCGCCAGATCCGTCAAGTCGCAGGCCGTGTGGGCGAGTTCGCGGAAGCCCGCCACCGTCTCGGCGGTCAGCCGGATGGCCTCCAGGCCGTGTCCGCGCACATCGCCGACGAGGACCCGCAGGCCGAAGGGTGTCACGGCGACGTCGTACAGGTCTCCGCCGAGCGCCGACTCGCGCACGGCGCAGTGGTAGCGCGTGGAGACGTGCGTGCCGGCGAGGTTCCGGGAGAACGGCCGCACGATGGCCTCCTGGGTGATCCGCGCGACCTCGCGCACCTCGGCGAGCTGATCGAGGAGCCGGTCCCGCTGCCGCACGGCGTGCACGGTGAGCCCGCAGCCGAGCAGCAGTTGCGTGAGGGTGACGGCGGACGGGATCCGGTCCAGCAGGAGCGCGGGGGCGGCGATGAGCACGCAGATCGCCGAAGGAGCGAGGAGCCGCGCCTCGGAGAGCTTGCGGAGGTCACCGGATACGCCGGATACGCCGGATACGCCGAATACACCGGATGCGTCGGATCGGCGAGAGCGGCTGGACCGGCCGGCCCGGCGAGAGCGGCCGGGGTCGCGCAGGCGTCGCCATCGGCCGGGCCGTGTCTTCTCGCCGGCGCGTCGCGTCTCCTCGCTGTCGCGGGTCATCCCCTCGTTCCGCCCTCTCTCCGCCACTCACGACCCTTTCTCCGCCCCGCACCACGGTCCTCGGGCGACGGTCTCCGAATATCCCCTTCCGCTCCCGCACCGACAGGGAGTTGATCGGATCTCGGCGCAATGTGCCCGGAAGTGACGGCGGGAGACCGAGTTCGTCTGCGGCTCGGGGCCCGGTTCGAAGTGGCTCGCCTACCGCGTCACACTGGCCGGGTTGCGCGATTCCGCGGGGCTCGCTCGTATGCCGTGCAGGAACCGTGCGGGGAGGGGCGTTGCCGTGCCGGAGAACACGACGGCCGAGGAGCGGCCGGGGAATCTGCCGCCGGAGGCCCGGAGCTTCGTCGGCCGACGGCGGGAACTCGCCCGGCTCGACGGGCTGTTGGACCCGGCGGACGAAGGGCACGGACGCCTGGTGACGCTCGTCGGGACCGGCGGTGTCGGCAAGACCCGGCTGGCCCTGAACGCCGCCCGCCGCGCCGCGTCCCGGTACCCGGACGGCGTCTGGTTCGTGGAACTCTCGCCGCTGCGCGCCCAGGGCCTGGTGGGCTTCGCCGTCGTGGAGGCGCTGCGGCTCGCCGACCGGTCGACGTCCCCGGTGACCGACGTGCTCGCCGACTGGCTGGCGGACAAGGAGGCGCTGATCGTCCTCGACTCCTGCGAACACGTACTCCCCGACTGCGCCGACCTGGTCCGCGCCCTCCTGTCCGCCGCGCCCGGCGTGCGGTTCCTGGCCACCAGCCGGGAACACCTCGGCCATCCGTCCGAACTCCGCGTGGAGGTCGATCCACTGCCGCTGGAAGAGGGGGAGGAAGAGGGAGAGGCGGGGGACTTCCGTGGCCGGGGAGGGCGGCCCGGTGACGCGCTCGACCTGTTCGCCCAGCGGGCCGCCGAGGCGCGTCCCGGCTTCGTGCTCGACGAGGACTCGGCCGGTCCGGCCGCCGCGGTCTGCCGCCGGCTGGAGGGCATTCCGCTGGCCATCGAACTGGCCGCCGCCCGCCTCGGCGAACTCACCCTCCGCGAACTCGACGAACGGCTCGGCGAGCGGCTGCCGTCCCCGCTCGACCTCCTCGCGGTGGGCGTCGACGAGGGGCCGCTGCGGCACCGCACCCTGCGGACGGCCATCGGCTGGAGCCATGAACTGTGCGCCCCCGTGGAGCGGCTGCTGTGGGCGAGGCTGTCCGTGTTCGCGGGCGGCTTCGACCTGGCCGCCGCCGAGGACGTCTGCTCGGGCGGCCCCCTGCCCGCCGGACGGATCCCGGCCCTGCTGGAACGCCTCGTCGAGCAGTCGATCGTGCTGCGCCACCGCACGGACGCACGGCGCTTCCAACTCCTCGACAGCGTCCGGGACTTCGGCGCCGACTGGCTGCGCGCACTCGGTGAGGAGCGCACCCTGCGCCTGCGCCACCTCGGCCACTACCGCAGTCTCGCGCGCGGCGGCTGCACGGAGTGGAACACCGGCCGCCAACTGCTGTGGTGCGAGCGTGTGATCACCGAGCACGCCAATCTCCGTACCGCCATGGACTGCGCGCTGTCCGAGCGCGACGGCCCCACCGCCCTGCGCACGGCGGCCGACATAGGTTTCCTGTGGCGCCACTGCGGCTATCTGCGGGACGCGCGGCACTGTCTCGACCAGGTGCTCACCGCCGATCCCGCCCCCGGCCCCGACCTCGTACGGGCCCTGTGGGCGAGGGCCGCGGTGGCGCTGCTCCAGGGCGACCTGGACGGCGCCGAACGCTGGGCGGCGGTGTGCATGGCGGCGGCCCTGGAACAGGGCGACGCGGTGGCGGTCGTCGGCGCCTCGTACGTCACCGGCGGGCATCTGCTCCTGCGCGGGCGGCTCGGCGAGGCGCTGGTGGTCCTGACCGGCACCGAACCGCTTCCGGTCCGCGACGACTGGCTTGGCTCCGCGCAGCTCCAGGTGCGGCTCGCGCTCTCGATGACCCACCTGCTGCGCGGGAACCTGACCGGCGCCAGGGCGGTCGCCGACGAGGTCCGCGCGGAGAGCGCGCGGCGCGGCGAACGCTGGGCGGGCGCCTTCGCCGACTGCTTCCTCGCCCAGATCGACCTGGCCGAGGGCGACCTGGCCGCGGCGGCCCGCAACGCCCGTACGGCCATCGTGGCGCACTCCCTGCTGAACAGCACCCTCGGTGTCGCCCACACCCTCGACATCCTGGCCTCGGCGGTCGTGGCGACCGGTGACGGGCACCGCGCGGCCCGGCTCCTCGCGGTCGGCCAGCGCGTCTGGGAACGCCTCGGCAGCGCCCAGCTGCAGTCACCGGACCTGATGTCCGCCCGCCGCGCCTGTGAGGACCTGGTCCACGAGAAGCTCGGCACCGAGGCGTACACGCGGGCGTACGAGGAGGGGCTGGCCATGTCGTACGAGCGGGGCATCGCCTACGCGGCGGAGGGCACCCCCGGCCCCTGACACCCGGCGTCCCGTCAGACAGCGGTCAGGCAGCGGTCAGACCGCGGTGTACGTCACCGGGTCGCTGCCCGGCACCGCCTCCGCGCGGCCCAGTTTCACCAGGCGGCGCAGATGGGCCTCCGCCTCCGAGACCGCGATGTTCCTGGAGCGGTACGGGATGTCGGCCCAGGGGCGGTTCCACTCCATCCGCCGGGCGACCTGCCACACGGTGAGCGGGGTGGAGAGAAGGGTGAGGAGACCCGTGAGGCGTTCCTCGTGGTGGTCGAGCAACTCCCGTACGCGGGACGGGGCGTCGGTGAAGGCGTGCAGATGGGCCGGGAGCACCTCGGCCGGTTCGAGGCTCCCGATCCGCTCCAGGGAGTCGAGGTAGTCGCCGAGCGGGTCGGGCTCGCTGTCGTCGTCCGGGTCCTCGTACAGCCCGATGTGCGGGGTGATCCGCGGCAGGAGATGGTCGCCGGAGAACAGCCTCCCGTTGCCCGGCAGTCGGGCGGGATGGTTCTCCTCCAGGTGGAGGCAGACATGGCCCGGTGTGTGGCCCGGGGTCCAGACCGCGCGCAGCCGCCGGCCGGCGAGGTCCAGGAGTTCGCCGGGGACGATCTCGCGGTCGGGGAGCGCGGGGGAGAGGCCGGGGAGGCGCGAGCGGGCGGTGCGCAGCGGTGCCACGTGCTCCTCGGGCGCGCCCGCGGCGGTCAGCTTGTCCGCCATGTACGTGAACCAGCGGCCGGGCCTGGTCTCGCGGGTCCGCCGCACGATGGCGATGTCGGCGGCGTGCATGGCCACCCACGCGCCCGACGCCTCGCGCACCTTGGCCGACAGTCCGTGGTGGTCCGGGTGGTGGTGGGTGATCACCACACCGTGGACCTCCCCGACGCCCGTCCCGCAGGCGGTCAGGCCCTCGGTGAGCGCGTCCCAGGAGGCCGGATCGTCCCAGCCCGTGTCGATCAGCACCGGTCCGCGGTCGGTGTCCACGACGTACACGAGGGTGTTCCCGAGGGGGTTGTCCGGGATGGGGACCTCGACGGACCGTACGCCGCCGCCGTGATCGGTCACCTGTGGCATGGGCTCCCCTGTCGCCGACTCCCGACTCCCGGCCAACTATAACTAGAACCGGTTCCAATGGGAGTGGTGTGCGGTCCGTGGACTCCGCCAAGTGGAACTGGTATCAGTTTCAGTGGCGCAGTTCTGATACACCGTCAGGAAACGTCCCCGGAGAGGCAGTCGGTCATGACCGAACTCGTGGAACACGCACAGCTGTTCATCGGCGGCGAGCTGACCGCTCCCAGCGGCAGGGACGTCATCGAGGTGGTCTCCCCGCACACCGAGGAGGTCATCGGCCGGGTGCCGCACGCCTCGCGTGAGGACGTCGACCGGGCCGTCGCGGCGGCGCGCACCGCCTTCGACGAGGGGCCCTGGCCGCGGATGTCCCTCGACGAGCGCATCGAGGTGGTCACCCGGATCAAGGACGCGATCGCCGTACGGCACGAGGAGATCGCCCGGGTCATCTCCTCCGAGAACGGCTCCCCGTACTCCTGGAGCGTCCTCGCGCAGGCGCTGGGCGCGATGATGGTGTGGGACGCGGCGATCACGGTCGCCCGGGACTTCACGTACGAGGAGACGCGCGACGGAGTGCTCGGGAGGATCCTCGTACGGCGTGAGCCGGTCGGGGTCGTCGCCGCCGTCGTCCCGTGGAACGTGCCGCAGTTCGTGGCGGCGGCCAAGCTCGCGCCCGCCCTGCTGACCGGCTGCACGGTCGTCCTCAAGCCGTCGCCCGAGTCGCCGCTGGACGCGTACATACTCGGCGAGATCACGAAGGAGGCCGGGCTGCCGGAGGGGGTCCTGTCGATCCTGCCGGCGGACCGCGAGGTGAGCGAGTACCTCGTCGGGCATCCCCGGATCGACAAGGTCTCCTTCACGGGGTCGGTCGGGGCGGGCCGCCGTGTCATGGAGGTCGCCTCGCGCAACCTCACCCGTGTGACCCTGGAACTGGGCGGGAAGTCGGCGGCCGTGGTCCTGCCGGACGCGGACATCGACACCTCCGTGCCGGGCATCGTCTCGGCGGCGTGGATGAACAACGGCCAGGCGTGTGTCGCCCAGACCCGCATCCTGCTGCCGCGCTCGCGCTACGACGAGTTCGCGGAGGCGTTCGCGGCGGCGGCGAACGCGCTGGTGGTCGGCGACCCGCTGGATCCCGCGACCCAGGTCGGCCCGCTGGTCGCGCGGCGACAGCAGCAGCGCAACCTCGACTACATCCGCATCGGGCAGGAGGAGGGCGCCAAGATCCTCACCGGTGGGGGGCGGCCGGCCGGGCTCGACCGCGGCTGGTACGTCGAGCCGACGCTCTTCGGTGACGTCGACAACTCCATGCGGATCGCCCGCGAGGAGATCTTCGGGCCGGTGATCTGCCTGCTCCCCTACGGGGACGAGGCGGAGGCGGTGAAGATCGCGAACGACTCCGAGTACGGGCTGAGCGGGAGCGTGTGGACGGGGGACGTGGCGCGGGGTGTGGAGGTGGCCCGGCAGGTGCGTACCGGTACGTACTCCGTGAACACGTTCAGTCTCGACATGCTCGGTCCGTTCGGCGGCTACAAGAACTCCGGGCTGGGGCGGGAGTTCGGGCCCGAGGGGTACGGGGAGTACCTGGAGCACAAGATGATCCACCTGCCGGCCGGGTGGGAGGGCTGAGGTGGGCGACCGCTGGCGGGTCGAGGTGGACCGGTCGCTGTGCATCGGGTCCGCGCAGTGCACGCATGTCGCCCCGGCGGGCTTTCGGCTCGACTCCGCGATGCAGTCCCATCCGACGGAGCCTGAGATGGACGCCGGGGAGGAGATTCTTGAGGCGGCGGAGGGGTGTCCTGTGGAGGCGATCATGATCGCGCTGGTGGGGAGCGGGGAGGTGGTGTTTCCTCCGGAGGAGTGAGGGTTGGTCGCGCCGTTCCCCGCGCCCCTGAAGGGCGAAAGCCCGGTGCGGAGGCGGGGTGTCGGGTGCGGGCGCGTCGGGGTTGCTCGCGCCGTTCCCCGCGCCCCTTGAAGACGGGGGTTGGTCGCGCCTTCCCCCGTGGGTCTGAAAGCCGGAAGACCGAGGGCTACTCGGGGTTTGTCGTCAGGTCGATCAGGCGGCAGACCGTTTCTATGTCGATTTTGACTTGCGCGATCGACGCTCGGCCCGAGAGCCAGGTGATCAGGGCCGAGTGCCAGGTGTGCTCGATCACGCGGACGGCGGAGAGCTGGGCGGGGGTCGGGTCGTCGAGGCCCATCGCGTCGAGGATGATCACCGTCGTCTGGCGGGAGACCTGGTCGACCTCCGGACTGACGCTGCGGTCGGCGAACGTGAGCGCCCGCACCATCGCGTCCGCGAGATGCGGCTCGCGCTGCAGCGCGCGGAAGGCGCGCATCAGCGTCTCCGCGACCCGCTCCGCCGCCGTGTCGCCCGACGGCGGTTTCTTGCGGAGCGTGCCGTGCATATGGGCCAGCTGGTCCTGCATGGTCGCGACCAGCAGATGCACCTTCGACGGGAAGTAGCGGTAGAGCGTGCCCAGGGCCACCTGGGACGACTCCGCGACCTCGCGCATCTGCACCGCGTCGAAGCCGCCCCGGCTCGCCAGCTGCGCGCTCGCGTGCAGGATCCGCCGTCGTCGCGCCTCCTGGCGCTCGGTGAGCGGGGGAGTGACCGGCTGCGCCGCCCGTACGGGCGGCTGCGCGGCCTTCGCCGCAGTCTTGGCTTCCGCAGGCATGGATCCCGTTCCGTGACGTTCGTACAACAGAGGGCGGTGGTGCTGGCGGGGGCGGGTCGGGTGACAGCAGAGTAGAGGTCCCGCCGTGGCGTGAATCACCCGATCCACCGCTCACAGGAGGGCTACCTGCCGGTAGATTCAGTGCTCCCTGAACGATCAAGTCTGAAACTTGTTCTAGATTACCGTCCCGAAGTAATCTCGCGGGAACGTGCTGGAAGAAGGGGGCCGAGAGTGACCCATGAGGCCATGGAGGCAGGCCTCCACGAGGGCTCGGCCGCCGACGCCGACCGACCGCTGCGCATCGCGCTCCTCACCTATAAGGGGAACCCGTTCTGCGGCGGTCAGGGTGTCTACGTACGTCACCTCTCGCGCGAGCTGGCCCGGCTGGGCCACCACGTCGAGGTGATCGGCTCGCAGCCCTACCCGGTGCTCGACGAGGGCGAGGACCTGGACGGGCTCTCCCTCACCGAGCTGCCCAGTCTCGACCTGTACCGCTCGCCCGACCCCTTCCGCACCCCGAAGCGTGACGAGTTCCGTGACTGGATCGACGCCGTCGAGGTCGGCACGATGTGGACCGGGGGCTTCCCTGAGCCGCTGACGTTCTCGCTGCGTGCCCGCCGCCATCTGCGGGCCCGGCGCGGCGACTTCGACGTCGTGCACGACAACCAGACGCTGGGGTACGGGCTGTTGGGGGATGTGGGCGCGCCGCTGGTCACCACCATCCACCATCCCATCACCGTGGACCGGCAGTTGGAGCTGGACGCCGCCGGGAGCCGCCGCAAACGGATGTCCGTCCGCCGCTGGTACGCGTTCACGCGCATGCAGAAGCGTGTCGCGCGCCGCCTGCAGTCGGTGCTCACCGTCTCCGGCACGTCCCGCCAGGAGATCGTCGACCACCTCGGCGTACGCGACGAGCGCATCCACGTGGTGCACATCGGCGCCGACGCCGATCTCTTCTCGCCCGATCCGTCCGTGCCGAAGGTGCCGGGCCGGATCGTCACCACCTCCAGCGCGGACGTCCCCCTCAAGGGCCTCGTCTTCCTCGTCGAGGCGCTCGCCAAGGTCCGTACCGAGCACCCCGCCGCCCACCTCGTGGTCGTCGGCAGGCGCGCCGAGGACGGGCCGGTCGCCCAGCTCATCGAGCGGTACGGGCTGGAGGACGCCGTCCAGTTCGTGAAGGGCATCTCGGACGCGGAACTCGTCGACCTGGTCCGGTCCGCCGAGGTCGCCTGCGTGCCCTCCCTGTACGAGGGGTTCTCGCTGCCCGCCGCCGAGGCGATGGCCACCGGTACGCCCCTGGTGGCCACCACCGGCGGAGCCATCCCCGAGGTCGCGGGCCCCGACGGCGAGACCTGCCTGGCCGTCCCGCCCGGCGACGCGGGAGCGCTGGCCGCCGGCCTGAGCAGGCTGCTGGGCGACCCCGGCCTGCGTGAACGCCTCGGCGCGGCCGGACGCGCGCGCGTCCTGGAGAAGTTCACCTGGGCCCGCGCCGCCGAGGGCACGGTGGCCCGCTACCGCGAGGCGATCGCCGACGCCGGCCGCGCCACGGACAAGGCCAGGCGCCGTGCCGCGGCCCGCCCCGCCTCCCCGCGTCCCGGCCGCTCCACCCCCACCCGGGAGACGGACCCGGCCTCCGTCACCCCCGGGCCCGCGGCGCCCACCACCCCCATGAACACGGCGGCCCCCGCCGCCCCCGTGGACACCCCTCACCGCGAAAGCAGGACCACGTGCTGACCGTCGACTTCTCCCGGTTCCCGCTCGCCCCGGGGGACCGAGTGCTGGATCTCGGATGCGGGGCCGGACGCCACGCCTTCGAGTGCTACCGGCGCGGCGCCCAGGTCGTCGCGCTGGACCAGAACGGCGAGGAGATCCGCGAGGTCGCCAAGTGGTTCGCCGCGATGAAGGAGGCGGGCGAGGCACCGGAGGGCGCCACCGCCACCGCGATGGAGGGCGACGCGCTGCGGCTGCCCTTCCCCGACGAGTCCTTCGACGTCGTCATCATCTCCGAGGTGATGGAGCACATCCCGGACGACAAGGGCGTACTCGCCGAGATGGTCCGCGTGCTCAGGCCCGGCGGCCGGATAGCGATCACCGTTCCGCGCTACGGGCCCGAGAAGGTCTGCTGGTCGCTGTCGGACGCCTACCACGAGGTCGAGGGCGGCCACATCCGCATCTACAAGGCGGACGAACTGCTCGGCAAGATCCGTGAGGCGGGCCTGCGGCCGTACGGCACGCACCACGCCCACGCGCTGCACAGCCCCTACTGGTGGCTCAAGTGCGCGTTCGGCGTCGACAACGACAAGGCGCTGCCGGTCCGGGCGTACCACAAGCTCCTCGTCTGGGACATCATGAAGAAGCCGCTCGCGACCCGGGTCGCCGAGCAGGCGCTCAACCCGCTGATCGGCAAGAGCTTCGTGGCGTACGCGACCAAGCCGCACCTGCCCGCAGGTGCCGTCGCCGCGGCGACGGCCGGCACGGCGCCCGCGGACGCTTCGTGACGACTCCGCGCACCGAGCACCTCGTCCTGACAGGAGTGCTCACCGCGGAAGAGGCCGCGCAGACCGTCCGGGGCATCCTGGCCGTGCAGCGCGCGGACGGTGCCATCCCCTGGTTCCGCGGTCACCACCTCGACCCGTGGGACCACACCGAGGCCGCCATGGCCCTGGACGCGGCCGGCGAGCACGAGGCCGCCGCCCACGCGTACGAGTGGCTGGCCCGCCACCAGAACGAGGACGGCTCCTGGTACGCGGCCTACGCGGACGGGGACGCGGCCGACGTCACCGACCGCGGGCGCGAGACCAACTTCTGCGCGTACATCGCCGTCGGTGTGTGGCACCACTACCAGGCGACCGGCGACGACACCTTCCTGGACCGCATGTGGCCCACCGTGTTCGCCGCGGTGGAGTTCGTGCTGGCACTGCAGCGGCCGGGCGGCCAGATCGGCTGGAAGCGCGAGGACGACGGCACGGCCGTCGAGGACGCGCTGCTGACCGGGAGTTCGTCCGTCCACCACGCGCTGCGCTGCGCGCTCGCCATCGCCGAGGAGCGCGAAGAGCCGCAGCCCGACTGGGAGTTGGCGGTGGGCGCGCTGCGCCACGCGATCCGCAGGCACCCCGAGCGGTTCCTCGACAAGGACCGCTACTCGATGGACTGGTACTACCCGGTGCTGGGCGGCGCGCTGACGGGCGACGAGGCGAAGGAGCGCATCGAGCGGGACTGGGACCGGTTCGTGGTCCCGGATCTCGGCGTGCGCTGCGTGGTGCCCAACCCGTGGGTGACGGGCGGCGAATCGGCCGAACTCGCCCTGGCCCTGTGGGCCGTGGGCGAGTCCGACCGTGCCCTGGAGATACTGCAGTCCATCCAGCACCTGCGCGACCCGGCGACGGGCCTGTACTGGACGGGGTACGTCTTCGACTCACGGGCGATCTGGCCGGAGGAACTCACCTCGTGGACGGCGGGCTCCCTGCTCCTCGCCGTGGCCGCACTGGGCGGTGACGAGGCGACCTGCGCGGTCTTCGGCGGCGACCGCCTGCCGTTCGGACTGGACCCCGACTGCTGTCAGTAGGGGCGAGGGCCGCGAAGCGACCAGGGGTGGGTCAGCTGCGTACGCGGTTGGCGATCGCGTGCCCGACGAAGAGGTAGACGACGGCTGCGAGACCGTAGCCCGCGACGACCCGTGCCCACTGCTCGTCGAACGTGAACAGGTCGTGCGACCAGCCGGCGAGCCAGCGTGCGCAGTCGTGGATGAACTGGACGAACGAGTTGCCCTGGTTGGCGTCCAGTAGGTACATCAGGATCCACAGGCCGAGGATGAAGGCCATGATGTCGGCAACGATGGCGACTACGCGGCCGGCTGAATGGGAACCGTTGCGATATCGAGAGGACATGTCATGCGGGTAGCCCTTGAATCCCGTATGAAACCTCGGGTTTTCGGCGTGATGGTTCGTCAGCCCTTACTCTGGATCTCAACTGCCGTTCGCCGTGTGGTGGTTCGGAGGTAAGTACGGTCGCCGACGATCCAGCCCCACAGTAGGGGGAGACGCCGGTGCCCGCGAACAGAGCCGAAAGACCCGCCAGGTCCGCCAGATCCGTCAGGTCCATGAGATCCGCGAGGCCGGCGAGACCTGCGGGGGCAACGGGAGGTGCCGGAGCCGCCCGGCCCGATCCCCCCGCCGGCGCCCCCGGGGAGGAGCCCCGGCTCGCGGTCGGCGGACCCGTCCGGAGCCGGCTGCGCCGCACGCTGGCCCTCGCACTGCCCGTCCCCGTCGTCGGCCTCGTCCTGCTCCTGGCCTCGGGCCGGCTGACGCTGCCGCTCGACCGGATCGTCACCATCGAGGCGAAGATGGCCTCCAAGCGGGACTTCTTCGAGAATCCCGAGGTCCGGCGCATCCTCATGAAGCACGGCTTCCGGGTGCACATCACGAGCATGGGCTCCCGGGACATCGCGACACAGGACGCCGCTGGGTACGACGTCGTGTTCCCCTCCGGACAGCCCGCCGCGGACCTGATCACCCGCGAACGCGCGAAGGCCGGAGACCCGGCACTCACCTACCGGCCCTTCGTCAGCCCCATCGTCCTCGCCACCTACCGTGAGTACGCCGAGACGCTGGACGAAGCGGGCATCGCCGAGCCGCAGTCGGCCGGTACCGCCGGTGACTCCTCCGAGCCGCTGTACTACAGGCTCGACATGGGCAAGTTCCTGCAGCAGACCAAGCAGGGCAAACGCTGGGACGACCTCGGCATCAAGAAGCACGGCGTCCACAACGGCAACAAAATCCTCGCCCAGACCTCCGACGTCTGCGACTCCAACTCCGGCGGCACCTACCTCGGCCTCGTCTCCTTCGTCTGGCACGGCAACGATGCCCCCGGCAACGCCAAGGACGCCGACAGATACGCCCGGGACATCAAGGAACTGCTCATCGAACAGGGCCTGCCGGGCTCCGAACGAGCCGAGACCTATCTGTCCGTGGACGGCAAGAGCATCGCGCCGATCTCGGTGATCTACGAGCACCAGTTCCTGGCCCACCAGATCCGCTACGAGGCCACGCACGGCACGCCGGACCACGGCCGCGTCCTGCTCTACCCCTCGACCCGGTTCGTCACCGAACCCCAGCTCGTCGCCCTCACCAAGGACGGCGAACGGCTCGGCGAACTGGTCACGAAGAACCCCGAACTCCAGCACAAGGCCATGGAGTTGGGCTTCCGCGTCCGGGACGCCACCAGTGGCTCCACCAGTGACCAGCTGGCGGCCTTCCTGACGGAGCGCGACATCCAGGTGCCGGTCACCTCGGCCGACGACACCAAGGCCGTCCTGCCGCGCCTGTCCCTCCTGGAACGCATGATCCAGGCCGTCGGCGAGTGCCCGCCCCCGCAGAAGGGCGCCAAGTGAGGGGCCGCCTCGGCGCGCTGACCCTGTGCCTCACCCTGGCCATGACCACCGCCGCCTGCTCGGGCGACGACGAGGACCCGACCACCCTGCGCGTCCTCGCCGGTCCCGACCTCGCCGTACTGGAGCCACTGCTCGACGAGTTGCGGTCCGAGACCGGGGTCGAGCTGGAGATGGACTACCAGGCCGACGCCGACACCGGCGAGGCGCTGGCCGCCGCCGGAAAGGACGGTGGCCGCCACGAGGCCGCCTGGCTCTCCACCGACCGCTCCTTCCAACTGCGCCACAAGGACGCCGCCCGGGGGCTGCTGCGCACCCCGACCATGCTCTCGCCGGTCGTGGTGGGCCTGCGCCCGGACGCGGCACGCGCACTCCACGCCAAGTCCCCCGGCGACGAGTTGAGTTGGGCCGACCTCGCCGACGCCGCCGCCACCGGGACCGTACGCTTCGGCATGGCCGACCCCCGGCAGACCGGGACCGGCCTCGCCGCACTCGTCGGCGTCGCCACCGCGGCGGCCGGCACCGGCGGGGCCCTGCGCGAGGCCGACGTCTCCTGCGACCGGCTGCGAGGCTTCCGCTCCGGGCAGCGGATCACCGCCGCCTCCACCCGCGACCTGCTCGACGACTTCACCGACCGTCCCGGCACCGCGAACGCGCTCATCACCTACGAGTCCGACCTCCTCGCCCTCAACTCCGGCGGCCGGCTCAAGGAGAAACTGGAGATCGTGCGCCCCAAGGACGGCACGGTCCTCGCCGACTTCCCGCTGCTCCTCCTCGACCCGGACCGGCGGGCCGCCTACGACAAGGTCGTGGCGTGGCTCCGGCAGGACTCCGTACAGCGGAAGATCATGCGGACGGCACAGCGGCGCCCGGTGAACCCGTCGGTCGCGCGCGAGGGGCCGCTGCGCGCACCCCTCGGCAACGCGCTCTTCTTCCCCGACCGGCCGGGCGTCCTGGAACGCCTCCTCGACGACTACGGCGACCCCCGGCGCCGCGTCGCCGACCAGGTCGTCTTCCTGCTCGACTTCTCCGGCTCGATGCGCGGCGCACGCATGGCGGAGCTGCGCAAGGCCTTCGCCGACCTCAGCGGCGCGGACGCCTCGGCGACGGGCGCCTTCGCCCGCTTCTACCAGGGTGAGCGGCTGACCGTCGTACGGTTCGGCGGGCACGTCCTGGAGGAGCGGACCGTCACCGTCCGGGGGCGGCGGGACCTCCGCACCCTCGCCGACGTCGTCGCGCGCGGCGGCTACGGCGACGCGACCGCCGTCTGGACCGCGCTCGACCACGGCTACCGCACGGCGTCCGCCGCGGTGGCCGCCGAACCCGAACGGTCCGTGTCCATCGTGCTGATGACCGACGGCGAGAACAACGCGGGCATCGCGTACGAGGAGTTCGTACGCCGTTACGAGGCGCGGTCCGCCGGGACCCGGACCGCGGTCCACACCTACCCCGTGCACTTCGGGGAGGCGGACGCCGTGGCCCTTCGTCGCGCCGCCGCGAGGACGGGCGGGCGCATGGTGGACGCGGACGCGCGGGGCTCTTCCCTTTCCGAGGCATTCAAGGAGATCCGTGGCTGTCGTTGACGCGCAGTGGTGGGGTGTGTGGTGGCCGTGGATGACGGTGTGGCTCGTCACCGCCGCCGGCCTGGTGACGCTCGGCGCCGTACTGGTGCGGCACGTGCGCGAACGCCGGCGCGGGCGGCGGAGCGTGGGGCAGCGGTCCGCGTACAGCGTCTGCTTCTACCTCGACGAGAAGGCGGTGATGGACCTCTACCGGATCGGCAACTACAGCGCGGCGCTGGAACAGGCCGTCGAACACCGCACCAACGTCAACACCAGCGTGGGGCTGTGGGGCAGGCTGTTGCCGTGGACCGTCAAGGCCAACCGGGATGTCACGCAGGAGAAGTTCAGCAGCTACGTGGCCAAGAGTGAGCCGATCTCCGTCATCGGGATGCTGCTGGACGCGTTCGAGCGGGCCGATGTCATCGTCCACGCGGACCTGCGCACCGGGGACGTGATCCCGAACCGCGCCCTCGCCGAGTCCCTCGGCCCGGGGGCCGGCCTCGGCGGGGTCGCGCTCAGCGACATCGAGGAGTTCGTCTCGCTGAGGGGGCGCTTCCTGGTGGAGCCGGAGACGGACGCCGGGTCGGCGCAGGAGATCGTGCTGCGCGCTCCCTACGGCGACGACCCCGAGCGGCCCGCGCACGTCCGCGTCACGTGCGCGGCGGGCGGTCTGCGCAACGAACGCTTCAACAACGTCTCGTTCCAGGCGCGCTGCCTGGGCAAGATGACAGGCTGGCACCCCGACACCCGAGAGGTCACGCTGGAAGCGATAGCGATTTTCCGCTGACCGATGCATTGCCCGTGCGGGCGAGCGGGGGCCGGCTGCGCAGTTCCCCGCGCCCCTGGGGGGTGGGGGTTGCGCTCGGGGGTCGGGTGGGCGTGAGCTGTGGTTGGCTGCGCAGTTCCCCGCGCCCCTAGGGAGTTGGGGGTACCGCTCGGAGGCCAGGTGCGGGTGAGTCGTGGTTGCCCGCGCCGTTCCCCGCGCCCCTAAGGGGCAGGCCCCCGCCTTCCAGGGGCGCGGGGAACTGCGCGGCCAGCCTCGGCGTGCCCGCACCTGACGATGTACGTCGACTCCGGGTCTTTAGGGGCGCGGGGAACGGCGCGGGCAACCTCGGCGTGCCCGCACCTGATAACGCACGTCAGCCCTCGGCTTCCAGGGGCGCGGGGAACTGCGCGGGTGACCTCGACTGCCCGCCCCGACCAGCTCAGCGCAGCTGTCCGTTCAGGGCGGCCAGTGTGCGGAGCGTGTGTCGGTCCGGGGACAGGAGCAGCAGGTCCGTCACCGGACCCTTGCGCCACAACTCCAGCCGCTCGGCGATCCGTTCACGCGGCCCGACCAAGGAGATCTCATCCGCGAACGCATCCGGCACGGCCCGCACCGCCTCCTCCCGCCGCCCCGCCAGAAACAGCTCCTGAATCCGCCGGGCCTCCTCCCCGAACCCCATCCGCCCCATCAGATCGGCATGGAAGTTGCGCGCCGCGTGCCCCATCCCGCCGATGTAGAAGCCGAGCATCGCCTTCACGGGCAACAACCCCTCGGCGACGTCGTCGCAGACCTTCGCCCGGGCCATCGGAGCGACGAGGAACCCCTCGGGAGCCGCGCCGAGGGAAGCCTCGTACACCTCGGTCCGCATGGGCGACCAGTACAACGGCAGCCAGCCGTCGGCGATCCGCGTGGTCTGGGCGATGTTCTTCGGCCCCTCGGCCCCCAGGAGGACGGGCAGTTCGGGCCGGAGCGGGTGCGTGATGGGCTTGAGGGCCTTGCCGAGTCCCGTGCCGTCGTCGCCCCGGTACGGGTGCGGGTGGAAGCGGCCGTCCAGTTCGACCGGACCCTCGCGCCGCAGCACCTGCCGTACGACGTCGACGTACTCCCGGGTGGCCGTCAGCGGTGACTTCGGGAACGGGCGCCCGTACCACCCCTCGACGACCTGCGGCCCGGACAGCCCGAGGCCGAGCATCACGCGCCCGCCCGAGAGATGGTCGAGCGTCAGCGCGTGCATCGCCGTCGTGGTGGGGGAGCGGGCCGCCATCTGGGCAACCGCCGTACCCAGCTTGATCCTTGAGGTCTGCGCAGCGATCCAGGTCAGCGGGGTGAAGGCGTCGGAGCCCCAGGACTCGGCGGTCCACACCGAGTCGTAGCCGAGCCGTTCCGCCTCCCGCGCGAGGGGCACATGGTCCGCCGAGGGGCCGCGGCCCCAGTAACCGAGGGCGAGTCCGAGCCGCATACACCACTCCTGACGGTACGTCAGATGCCATCCGGGCCGGGCCGACTGTACGGGAACGGCCCCCCGCCCGGAAGGGCTCCGAGGAGCACCCTGGGCGGGGGGCCGTGACGGACCGGCGGCGACGGGGTCAGCCGCGCTGGATCCCGGACGTGTCCTGCAGTACACCGCGGCGGCCGTCCTGCGTCTGGGCCACCAGGCTCGGACCGCGCTGCTCGACGGCCAAGTACCACGTACCCGGCGCCAGTTCGGCGATCGGCGTGGGCGAACCGTCCTCCGCGAACAGCGGACGGGCCACCGGCACCGCGAACCAGAACGGGGCGAAGTCCCCGGCGGGCTGCTGCGCCTGCGGAGCGTGCGCCTGCTGGGGCTGCTGCGGCTGCGGCTGGCCGGGCTGGCCGCCGAACGGCTGGCCCTGCTGCGGCTGACCGGGCTGACCGCCGAAGGACGGGCCGGGCTGCTGGGCGCCCGGGTAGCCGTAACCACCCTGCGGCTGACCGCCGTAGGGCTGCGGCGCGGCCGGCTTCGGCGGCGGCAGGAGCGCGCCCTTGAGCGCGGGGACCAGTGGGGTGGCGATCGCGGCACCGGCGAGTACCAGGGTGGCGATGAAGCTGAGGATGAGGCCGGTGCCACTGCCGATGGCGTCGCTTCCGCCGTTGTTGTCGAAGCCGCCGGCCGGGTCGAAGATGTTCCCGAGGGCGCTCCACGCGGCGAACACGGTGAAGGCGACACCGAACGGGCCGAGGTCGAGACCGGCGACCTTCGGCGCCTGCGGCAGACCGCGGGCGACGACGATCAGCGCGGCGCCGATGATGCCGGCCAGGGTGACGCTCAGGAGGACCGGGCCACTGCCCCAGGCGTTCGGGATGTCGGCGCTGTCGGGGGCCCCGTCGATCGAGTAGATGTCGAGGAACGACGCGATCAGCAGCAGAACCGCTGCTCCGATCACCACGCCGTCGCCCCTAGTGAGGGAGCGGATATTCACTTCAGGTCCTTCGTCGGTCGTCTCGTCATCGGTAGAGGCGTCGCCGGCACCACGTCGTCGTCGGGCCGTGGTGCGAGGCGCAGGGGTGGCCCCTTATCGTAGGGACGACACTATCGCCCGCCCTACAAGGGTGTCCGCCCGGATGTCCCCTCTGATCGCTACCCGCGCAGGAAACTCACGATTCCCTCAGAGATTCCCTGCGCCGCCTTCTGCCGCCAGGCCCCGCTGGTCAGCCGCGAGACGTCCTTGGTGTCGCGCATGTTGCCGCACTCGATGAACACCTTCGGAACCGTTGACAGATTGAGACCGCCGAGGTCCGTGCGCACATCGAGGCCGGTGCCGTCACCGATGTAGTTGGAGGGCGGGCCGCCGGTGGTGCGCAGGAAACCGCCGGCGACGCGTTCGCCGAGGTCGCGGGACGAGGCCACGATGGGGCGGGTGTCGGCGGCGCCGGAGTGCACCGAGCCGGGCAGGATCACATGGAAGCCGCGGTTGCCGGCCGCCGAGCCGTCCGCGTGGATCGACACGACGGCGTCCGCCTCGGCCTTGTTGCCGATCTCGGCCCGCTCGTCCACGCAGGGGCCCCACGCCCGGTCGCCGTCCTGGGTGAACTTCACCGTGGCGCCCGCCTTCTTGAGGATCGTGCGCAGCCGGTGCGAGACGTCGAGGGTGAACTCGGCTTCCGTGTAACCGGCGTTGGTCGACGTACCCGTCGTGTCGCACTCCTTCCAGTTCGTACCGATGTTCACCTTGCGGTTGATGTCGGACGGGTGCCGGAAGTTGCCGGGGTTGTGCCCGGGGTCGATGACGACGACCTTGCCCTGGAGGGACCCGGACCCGGCGGGGGCGGAGGAGCCGGGCTCTTCGCCGCCGCCCGACTGGCCGGCGCCGCCGCCGGTCTGCTCCTTGCCGTCGTCGGAAGGGGCGGGCAATACGGACGAGGGCGCGGACGCCGACGCCGAGGTCTGTGCGGCCGCCGATCCGTCCCTGCCCTCGTCGGAGTCGCCCACCGCCTGCCACACCAGCCAGCCGACCAGGGCTCCCGGTACGAGCGCACCGACGGCGACGATC
This sequence comes from Streptomyces tauricus, assembly GCF_014650955.1. Classification (GTDB taxonomy): domain Bacteria; phylum Actinomycetota; class Actinomycetes; order Streptomycetales; family Streptomycetaceae; genus Streptomyces; species Streptomyces tauricus. Next base: position 51,095 of record NZ_BMVY01000035.1, on the reverse strand, counting down.
AGGGGTCCGCGCAGGGGGTGGCGCGGGGGGCGTGGGGGTTCGAAGTCCGGGCCTACGTATGACACGGCCAACACCTTACGGGTCGGCCGGTCGGTGTGCGGGGCAGGAGGGGGCCAGGTGGCTCCCTCAGATCCCCTCGCCGGTGCGCCGCAGCACCCGCAGCGAGTCCGTCGCCGAGACCTCCGTGAACGCGCCGGACTCCAGCGCCCGCAGGTACACGCGGTACGGCGCCTGCCCCGTGAACTCGTCCACCGGATCCGGGAACACGTCATGGATGAGCAGCAGTCCGCCCTCGGCCACATGGGGCGCCCAGCCCTCGTAGTCGCCGCTCGCGTGCTCGTCGGTGTGGCCGCCGTCGATGAAGACGAGTCCGAGGGGGGAGTTCCAGAAGGCGGCGATCTGCGGGGATCGGCCGACGACCGCGACCACGTGGTCCTCCAGGCCGGCCCGGTGGAGCGTACGGCGGAAGGTCGGCAGGGTGTCCATGCGGCCCAGCTCCGGGTCGACCGTGGCGGGGTCGTGGTACTCCCAGCCGGGCTGCTGCTCCTCGCTGCCGCGGTGGTGGTCGACGGTGATCGCCGTGACACCGGCCGTGCGCGCGGCGTCGGCGAGCAGGATCGTCGACCGCCCGCAGTACGTGCCGACCTCCAGCAGCGGCAGCCCGAGCCGTCCCGCCTCGACGGCGGCCTCGTACAGGGCGAGCCCTTCCCCCACGGGCATGAACCCCTTCGCCCCCTCGAACGCGGCGAGCACTTCGGACGCGGGTGCCATGGAGTCCCTCCAGGTCGGACGTACGTGTCCGGCCATGCTCCCCCACCCGACCGCGGGCGCCCCACGGGGCCCCACGTACAGGGACGCGGGGAACCACGCGCCCAGCCCCGAGGTGCCCGCACCTGACGACGCACGCCAGCCCCCGGCTTCCAGGGGCGCGGGGAACGGCGCGCCCAGCCCTGAGGTGCCCGCACCTGACGACGTACGTCAGCTCCCGGCCCCTAGGGGCGCGGGGAACTGCGCGGCCAACCACGACGGGCCCGCAGCCGGCCGTCTGCCCCCTGCGGGCGAGCGTCGGATCCTTCTGCGGGTCAGTCGTTGCTGAGCGCGCAGTTCCCCGCGCCCCTTAAGGGCGCCCTTCGGGCTGCCCAGCCGGGGCATACGGGTGCGGGTCTGCTGTGGCTGGCCGCGCAGTTCCCCGCGCCCCTGACGGGCGCCCTTCGGGCTGCCCGCCGGGGCGTCGTGGCCGGGCGCGTGCCCGGGCGGCGGCGCGCTACGCCAATACCGTCGCGCCCGGAAGCGCGAGGTCCACCTCGACCGACCGCTCCCCACCGGGGTGACTCGCCCCGGAGGCCAGCGGCCCATGCCCACCCGCCGTGACGGCAAGGACGTACGCCCCCTCCGCCGGCACGGCGAGCGCGTACCCGCCGTCCGCGGAGGACAGCGTCGCCCCCGCCTGCCGCCCTCGCCGGTCGATCAGCGTGACCTTGGCCCGCGCGACCGGCGCACCGTCGGAGGTGAGGACACGCCCACGGAACCCGCCCGGGTTCGTGTCGAGCGCAGACATCGGCATCGGTATCGGGTCCTCGCTGGAAGCGACGAGATGCGGCTTCGCCGGATCGGCCGCCGCCCGCCGCCCCGGCAGGAACGCCGCGAACACCAGCCCCAGCAGCACCGCACCCGTAGCGATCATGAACGACACTCGGAACCCGTGCATCGTGGGAACGGCGACCCCACCCACCTGGTCCGCGGTGTTCGCCAGCACCATCCCGATCACGGCGCTCGACACGGACGTACCGATCGAACGCATCAACGTGTTGAGCCCGTTCGCCGCACCCGTCTCCGACGCCGGCACCGCGCCGATGATCAGCGCGGGCAGCGAGGAGTAAGCGAGTCCGATACCCGCGCCCAGCACCACCGCGATCACGATGGTCTGCCAGGCGGCACTCATCAGGCCGAGCCCGGCACCGTACCCGACCGCGATGATCAGCATGCCGATCATCAGGGTGACCTTGGGGCCGTACTTGGCGGAGATACGGGCGTACACCGGCGCCGTGAACATCATCGTCAGCCCGAGGGGCGCCACGCACAGACCCGCCACGACCATGGACTGGCCGAGGCCGTAACCGGTCGACGCGGGCAGCTGGAGCAGCTGTGGCAGGACGAGGGAGACGGCGTAGAAGGCGACCCCGACCATGATCGAGGCGAGGTTCGTGAAGAGGACGGCCGGGCGGGCCGTGGTGCGCAGGTCGACCAGCGGAGCCTTCACGCGCAGCTCCATCACACCCCACAGCAGGAGGACGGCCACCGCCGCGCCGAACAGGCCGAGCGTCGTGCCGGACGTCCAGCCCCAGTCGCTGCCCTTGGTGATCGGCAGGAGGAAGAGGACAAGACCGGCGGAGAGTCCGAGTGCGCCCAGGATGTCGAAGGTGCCCACGGCACGCATCGGCGACTCGGGTACGAAGACCAGGGTGAGCACGATCGAGAGGACGCCGAGGCCCGCCGAGCCGAAGAACAGCGCGTGCCAGTCGGCGTGCTGCGCCACCAGCGCCGCGACCGGCAGCGCGAGTCCGCCGCCGACGCCGATCGAGGAGCTCATCAGGGCCATCGCCGAGCCGAGCTTCTCCCGCGGCAGCCCGTCGCGCATCAGACCGATGCCGAGCGGGATGGCGCCCATCGCGAAGCCCTGGAGGGCGCGGCCGACGATCATCACGAGCAGTTCGCTGGTGAACCCGGCGACGAGCGAGCCCACGACCATGACAGCGAGGCTGGCTATCAGCATGCGCCGCTTGCCGTAGAGGTCACCGAGGCGGCCCATGATCGGCGTGGACACGGCGCCCGCGAGCAGGGTCGAGGTCATGACCCAGGTGGCGTTGCCGGGGGAGGTGCCCAGCAGCTCCGGCAGGTCCTTGATGACCGGCACGAGCAGGGTCTGCATCACCGCGACAACGATGCCCGCGAAGGCCAGTACCGGGACGATTCCGCTGCCGCTCGGCCTTCGGGTGCGCGGGTCCGTCGTTGTCCGGGTCATTCGTGCGGCCTCCAGAGGCATGAGAGGGGTAGGCGCAGGGTGAACCCCGTGCGCCCAGGCAACTATTCCGTTGCTTCGGGCCGCTAACGAATTCTTGACCTTCTCATTGCATCCACCCCTACGTCCGCCTCCTCCCGGACGTCCCGGACCTTCCCTAGGAATGGAACGTGTTCTAGTCTCCCGCCCTACCGGACCGTGGACCGTGGACCGTGGGAGAGCGAGCCATGAGCACGAAGGCAAAGGCGAGCACGAAGGCGAGCACGAGGGCGAGACCTGCGACGAACACGAAGGCGTACGTCGTCGGTGTGGGCATGACCAGGTTCGAGAAGCCGGAGACGCGCGACTGGCAGTACTGGGACATGGCACGGGAGGCGGGCACCGGCGCCCTCACCGACGCCGGGATCCCGTACGACGCGGTGGAGCAGGTCCCCGTCGGGTACTGCTTCCAGGCCTCCACGGCCGGACAGCGGGCCGCGTACGAACTCGGCCTCAGCGGTGTGCCCGTCTACAACGTCAACAACAACTGCGCGACCGGCGCCACCGCGCTGATGCTCGCGCGGCAGTTCGTCGAGGGCGGCGCGAGCGACTGCGTACTGGCGCTGGGCTTCGAGAAGATGACGCGCGGGGCTTTGGGCGGCGGGTCCGACGGCGGTGACTTCAAGACGTCACCGGTCGCTCGCCATTACGCCGTCATGGCGGCCCGGCACGGCTTCGAGATGACACCGCCCACCGCCCAGATCTTCGGGAACGCGGCGCGCGAGCACATGGAGAAGTACGGCACCACGCAGGCGCAGCTCGCGGCCGTGGGCGCCAAGAACCACCGGCACTCGGTGAACAATCCGTACGCCCAGTTCCAGGACGAGTACTCGCTCGACGAGATCCTCGCCGCGCGGACCGTGCACTCCCCGCTGACCAAACTCCAGTGCTCGCCCACCTCGGACGGGGCGGCGGCCGCCGTCGTCGTGTCGGAGCGTTTCGTCGAGCGGCACGGGCTGGGGGAGCGGGCCGTGGAGATCGTCGCGCAGGCGATGACCACGGACACGGAGGAGTCGTTCGCCTCCGGGTCGTGCGTCGACGTCGTCGGGCAGCCGATGTCACGGGCCGCCGCCCGGCAGGTGTACGACAGCGCCGGGCTCGGCATCGAGGACGTCGACGTCGTGGAACTGCACGACTGCTTCTCCGTCAACGAACTGCTGACCTACGAGGCGCTCGGCATGTGCGAGCCCGGGGAGTCCGGCGAACTCGTCGAGTCGGGCGCCACGACGTACGGCGGCCGGTGGGTCGTGAACCCCTCGGGAGGGCTCATCTCGAAGGGGCATCCGCTGGGGGCCACCGGTATCGCGCAGATCGCCGAGCTGACCTGGCAGCTGCGGGGTGAGGCGGGGGCACGGCAGGTGGCCGGCGCCCGGGTGGGGCTCGCGCACAACATCGGGCTCGGGGGAGCGGCGGTGGTGACACTCCTCAGGCACGCCGCCGCCTGACTGGGCACCCGGACCTGCGGCGGGACTTCGCGGACACGACCGACCTAGGTCCTGCGGTGGATCGGCCGTGCGGCGAAATTCTGATGTACGGGGCAGTGGGCCGCTGCGACCATGACTCCTATGCCTCCGCCCAGAGCCTCCGAATCCGCCTCCGAATCCGCCTCCGCCTCCGAATCCGCCTCCGCAGCCGAAGCCGCGGCCGTGCCTGCACCTGCGTCCGCGTCCGCGTCCGAGGGGATACCCGCGTCCCGTCGTCCCGCGCCGCCCACCTGGGTGGTGGTAGCGCTGGCCTGCGCGGGCCAGTTCCTCGTCGTCCTCGACGTGTCGGTCGTCAACGTGGCGCTGCCGTCGATGCGGGCCGACCTGGGACTGAGCGCGCCGGGACTCCAATGGGTCGTCAACGCGTACACGATCGCCTTTGCCGGCTTCATGCTGCTCGGCGGCCGGGCGGGCGACTTGTTCGGGCGCAAGCGGATGTTCCTGGTCGGGCTGGCCCTGTTCACGCTGGCCTCGCTGGCGGGCGGACTCGCGCAGGCGGAGTGGCAGTTGCTGGCGGCGCGGGCTGTACAGGGTCTTGGCGCGGCCGTACTCGCCCCCTCCACACTGACGATCCTGACCTCGGCCGTCCCGGAAGGGCCCCCGCGCGCCCGTGCCATAGCGACCTGGACCGCGGTCGGCGGAGGCGGCGGCGCGGCGGGCGGGCTCGTCGGCGGACTCCTCGTCGACGCGCTGAACTGGCGCTGGGTCCTGCTGATCAACGTGCCGGTCGGTGCGGTGGTGCTGGCCGGCGCACTGTTCTGGCTCGCCGAGAGCCGGGTCGGCGGCAGCAGGCGGCTCGACCTGCCGGGTGCCGTACTGGTGACATCGGGCCTCGCGACCCTCGCGTACGGGATCGTGCAGACCGAGGCCGAGGGGTGGGCGTCGGCCGCGACACTGGTCCCGCTGGCCGCCGGGGCCGCACTGATCGGACTCTTCCTGCTCGTCGAGGCACGCACGAAGGCGCCGCTGATGCCGCTGAAGCTGTTCCGGCTGAGGTCGGTCTCCTCGGCGAACGTGTCGATGTTCCTGTGCGGTTCGGCGATGTTCTGCATGTGGTTCTTCATGACGCTGTACGCGCAGAACGTGCTCGGCTACTCGCCCCTGGAAGCCGGACTCGCGCTCGTGCCCAGCTCGCTCGCGGTGATCCTGGGCTCGAAGGCGGCGCCCAGGTTCATGCCGGTGATCGGGGCGCGCAAGGTCGCGGTGCTCGGGGTACTGGTGGCGGCGGTGGGGTTCGGGTGGCAGTCCCGGATGGGCGCCGAGGGGGCGTACCTCACCGACGTCATGTTCCCCGGCGTCCTCATGATGCTCGGGGCCGGGCTCGCCACGACGCCGCTCGCCGCGCTGGCCACGTCGGGGACGGGGCCGGGGGACGCGGGGCTGGTCTCCGGGCTGGTGAACACCTCGCGCACGATGGGGGGTTCGCTCGGTCTCTCCGTGATGGCCACGATCGCCGCGGCGCGGACCGGAAGTGGGAACGGGGGAGAGGGATCGCCTGTGGCGCTCACCGAGGGGTACGCGCTGGTCTTCCGCACGGGGTGCGGGGTGCTGCTCGGCGGGGCGGTGCTGATGTGGGTGTGGCTGCCGCGGGGGGTTGGGGCGCGACATTGACCACGCCCCCAAAGGGGCACCCCTGCGGCAGCGCCGCTTCTTGGGGGCGCGGGGAACGGCGCACTCCGCGGCGACGGGCGTGCAGCCGTCAACCGGCCCGCTTTTGGGGGGGCGCGGGGAACTGCGCAGTCAGCTACGACGGGCCCGCAACCGTAGACCGGCCCGTCTTTAGGGGCGCGGGGAACTGCGCACTCCGCCACGACGGGCCCGCAGCCGTAGACCCACCCGCCGCTCTAAGGGGCGCGGGGATCGGCGCGACCAGCACCGACGGACCGCAGCCGACAACGCCTGACGCCCCGCCGCGCCCACGCGGGCCCGCGAAAGGCCTACAACCACCCCTGGTGCCGAGCCTCCCGCATGGCCTCCATGCGATTACGGGTCGCCGTCTTACCGATCGCCGAGCTGAGGTAGTTGCGAACAGTCGACTCGGAAAGACTCAGCTTGGACGCGATGTCCGCAACCGTCGCACCATCCACAGACGCCTTCAGCACATCGCACTCACGAGCAGTGAGCGGATTGGGCCCGGCCCCCAACGCGGCCGCCGCGAGCGCCGGATCGATCACAGTCTCCCCGGTCAGCACTCGACGGATCGCCCGCGCCAACTCCTCCACGGGCCCGTCCTTGACGAGAAACCCCGCCGCGCCCGCCTCCATGGCCCGCCGCAGATAACCGGGCCGGCCGAAGGTGGTGAGGATCAGCACCCGGCAGTCGGGCGCCTCGTCCCGCAGCAGCGTGGCGGCGTCGAGACCGCTGATGCCGGGCAGTTCGATGTCCAGCAGGGCGACATCGGGCCGGGACTCCAGGGCCGCCCCCACGATGGCGTCGCCCGTCCCGACCTGCGCCACCACCTCGATGTCCGCCTCAAGACCGAGGAGCAGGGCCAACGCGCCCCGCATCATCCCCTGATCCTCGGCGAGCAGCACACGAATGGACTTGGCAGGCCGATGATCCTGAGGCATCTCGTTCACACCCCAACTCTAGGCCGCCCCGAAACGACACACCTGTCCACGACGACCCACCCGTCTTAAGGGACGCGGGGAACGGCGCACACACCCCCACCCCCTCACACCGCAGCCACCCCCACCCCCACCACCTCCCCCGGAAGCTCTGCCGTCACCACGAACCCACCCCGCGCCCCCGGCCCCGCCTCCAACGAACCTCCCGCCGCCGCGAGCCGCTCGGTCAGCCCCTTCAACTCACCCCGGTCCCACCGACACCCGGCAGAACGGACGACGGCCGCACGACCGACGACCGCCCGCCGGACACCCCCGCGCCGTCGTCCGAGACCCGCACCCGAACCCGTTCCGACCCCCGTCCACCGTGATCGAACAGCGGCGAGCGCCACTGTGCCGCACGGCATTGGTGACGGCCTCCCGCACGACCCACCCCAGCAACGCCTCGGCCCGCGCGGACACCGTCCACGGCCCGCACCGCGCCGAAGGCTTTCACCACCCCGGCGAGGGAGACAGCCGCCCCCGCACCCATGTCCGTACTGCACCCGTCCCTGTCTTCGTCATGGGTACGACGCTACGAGCGGCGGCGGGGCGCGGCAGATGTGCGTGTACGGACTCGGGCAGGACAAATGTCACCGCCGGGGCCAGGGTGGGCGCGCACCCCGCCATCATCTGACATGGCGTCAGGAGTCTTCACATGTGCCCGGGGCTCGGCTATACAGGGGATCGCCGGTACTGGAACGCGTTCTAGAACAGGCGGGTTCCGGGTTCCCGGCCCAGAGTCGACCTCGGTGCGGCCGACGGTGCGGACGGCCGCGCCGGGGTCTTCCCGTACCCGTCCGTACCCGCTCATACCCGTCCGTACCCGCCCTCGCCCTCCCCTCGTCCTTGTCCTCCGGTGTTTTCCGTGCGGCAGTCAGGAGCCCCATGCCCATCGACGTTGCCCAGGCACTCGCGGCCGAGCCCCGGTCCGCCGGGATCGCCTGGGATCACAAGGACGTCCAGCTCTACCACCTCGGCCTCGGCGCCGGTGCGAACCCCGACCGGGACACCCCCGCGACCGACCCCGACGAACTGCGCTACACCCTGGAGTCCAGACTGCACGTCCTGCCGAGCTTCGCGACCGTCGCGGGCGCGGGCTCCCCGGGCGTGATCAGCGGACTCTCCATGCCGGGCGTCGACGTCAACCTCGCCCACGTCCTGCACGGCGGCCAGACCGTCACGCTGCACCGGCCGATCCCGGTCGCGGGCGAGGCGGTCGCCACCGCCCGGATCGCCGCCGTGTACGACAAGGGCAAGGCCGCCGTCCTCGTCGTACGCACCGAGGTCGTCGACGCGGCCGGGCCGCTGTGGACCAACGACGCCCAGATCTTCGTACGCGGCGAAGGCGGTTTCGGCGGCGACCGGGGCCCCTCCACCCGCCCCGAACCGCCGACAGGCGCGCCGGACCGGACGGTCGAACGCCCGATCCGCGAGGACCAGGCGCTCCTGTACCGGCTCTCCGGCGACTGGAACCCGCTGCACGCCGACCCCGAGTTCGCCAAGCTGGCCGGCTTCGACCGGCCGATCCTGCACGGGCTGTGCACGTACGGGATGACGCTGAAGGCGGTCGTGGACACCGTGCTCGGCGGCGATGTCGCCCGGGTCCGCTCCTTCGCCACGCGCTTCGCCGGGGTGGTGTACCCGGGCGAGACCCTGCGCATCCGCATGTGGGAGGAGGACGGCCGGGTCCGGGTGACGGCGGTCGCGGCCGAACGCGACGACGCGCCGGTCCTCACCGACACCGTCGTCGAACACACCTGAGTGCCGAACACGCCTGGGTGCCGAGCACACCTGAGTGTCGTACGTACGTTTCCGAGGGGAGCCGCACCATGCGCGCAGCCGTACTGCAGGAGATCGGCCAGGACAAGCTGGAGGTATTCGACGACGTCGAGGCGACGGGCTTCGGACCGGGCCGGGTACGGATCCGGGTGCGGGCCACCGGCCTGTGCCACTCGGACCTCTCGGCGATGGCCGGGGTGCTGCCGCAGCCCGCGCCGTTCATCCCCGGGCACGAGGGAGCGGGCGAGGTCCTGGAGGTCGGCGAGGGCGTCACCAACGCCAAGGCCGGGGACCGGGTCGTCGTCTGCTGGCTGCCCGCGTGCGGCGCGTGTCCCGCCTGCAAACGCGGCCAGACCGAGCTGTGTCTCGCCGGGTTCATGAACGCCGGCACCGCCAACTTCAAGCGCCCCGGCGGCGATGTGTTCGGCTTCGCGGGCACCGGGACCTTCACGGAAGAGGTCGTCGTCGACGCGGGCTGCGCCGTGCCGATCCCGGACGACGTGCCCTTCGACATCGCCGCCCTCATCGGCTGCGGGGTCACCACGGGACTCGGCGCCGCCCTCAACACCGCCGATGTGGAGGCCGGTTCGTCGGTCGCCGTCATCGGCTGCGGAGGCGTCGGGGTCTCCGCGATCCAGGGCGCCAGGCTCCGTGGCGCCGCGGAGATCGTCGCCGTCGACCCCGTGCTCTCGCGCCGCGAGGCCGCGCTGCGGTTCGGCGCCACCAAGGCCGTCTCGCCCGACGAACTCCCCGACGCCAAGCAGTCGGTGACCGCGGGCGAGGGCTTCGACTACGTCTTCGAGGTCGTCGGCCGCTCCGCCACCGCCCGCACGGCGTACGAGAACACCCGCCGCGGCGGCACCCTGGTCGTCGTGGGCGCGGGCGCCATGGACGACTTCCTCCAGCTCAACATGTTCGAGCTGTTCTTCGACGAGAAGCGGATCCTGCCGTCCATGTACGGCGGAGGGGACGTCCTGCGGTCCTACGAGCGGACCATCGCGCTGTGGCGCGCCGGGCGCATCGACCTGGAGGGCCTGATCACGCACCGGGTGCCTCTCGGCGACATCAACGAGGCGCTCGACCAGATGCGTACGGGTGTTTCGCTGCGTACGTGCATCGAGATCTGAAGGGACTTCGATGTCACTGCCACTTGAGGGACGGGCCGCGGTCGTCACGGGCGCCGGGCGCGGGCTCGGCCGGGCGGAGGCGCTGGAACTCGCCCGGCTCGGGGCCGCCGTCGTCGTCAACGACTACGGACAGCCCGGCCGGGACGGCTCAGGCGAGGCGTCGGCCGGACCCGCCGAGGAGGTCGCCGCGGAGATCCGAGCTGCGGGCGGCCGCGCGCTCGCGCACACCGGCGACGTGTCCGACCACGAACAGGCCCGGGAACTCGTGGAGTTGGCGATCACGGAGTTCGGACAGTTGGACATCCTCGTCAACAACGCGGGCATCCTGCGGGACCGGATGGTCTTCTCCATGTCCGAGGACGAGTGGGACTCGGTGATCCGCGTCCATCTGAAGGGCCACTTCAACACGACCCACTTCGCCTCCGCGCACTGGCGGGCACGGTCCAAGGCGGCGGACGCGCCGGTGTACGGGCGGATCGTGAACACGTCCTCGGAGGCGTTCCTCGCGGGTTCCGCGGGACAGCCCAACTACGCCGCCGCGAAGGGCGGGATCGTCGGGCTGACGACCTCGACGGCACTGGCACTGGCCAAGTACGGCGTCACGGCGAACGTGATCTGCCCGCGGGCCCGTACGCGTATGACGGCGGACGTGTTCGCGGGCTTCCAGGAACCGGGTCAGGGAGAGGACCGGGGTGAGGGCCAGGAGGCCGAGGGGCGGCTCGACCCGCTCGCCCCCGAGCATGTCGCACCGCTGGTCGGCTACTTGGCCTCGCCGGCCGCGGCGCACGTCAACGGCCAGTTGCTCGTCGTGCACGGCGGGATGGTCGCCGTGGTCGAACGGCCGCGGGTGGCGGCGAAGTTCGACACCAAGCAGGACGCCTTCACCTACGACGAACTGGACGCGCTGCTCACTCCGCACTACGCGGACCGGCCACGGAGGGAGACGTTCGCGGCGGCGGAGGTACTGGCGTTGCAGCACGAGTGAGACACGGACCCGATCCCGATTCCGATCCTGATCCCCCATGCGGAACGGCCCCGCCCGACGAGTGTCGGACGGGGCCGTGTCGTGTCGCGGCCCGTGGTGTGGTCAGGCCCCTGTGTCGTGCTGCTCGGCCGGCCTGCGATGCCGGCCACGGGGGATCGCCCCGTCCTCCTGCGCGGAGACGGGCCCCCGGTGCCGGCCCTGGCCACCGTCGTCGCCGGCCTGCGCCGACGTCCCCCGCAGGTCGGCGGCCGCCGTCTCCATGGTGTTCGTTTCGCTCATCTGGAATTCACCCCGTCAGCAAGATCCTTCGGTACAGCGCCGGAGATTCTAACGGTCGCTTGTGACCGACCCGAGGGGTGGTCGGGCCTACTCGCTGGTCACTTCGCGGGGCCCGAGAGACGGGGCACCCCCGGCACCCACCCGAAGCGCACGCAAGTCCGCCGGCGCCTCACAACTGACCCGCTCCACACACAACGGCTGCACGGCCCCGGGGGCGGCGTGCTGCCGGACGCGTTCGGAGAAGGGGGGAGGGGGGCTGGGTTGCGTACGGGGTGCGCTGGGCGCGCTGGGTGCACGGGGTGTGCCTGCGGGGCCGGGGCCCGGGCTGGGGGAGGGGGAGGGGTGAGGCCCGAAGCTGGGCGCGGGGCCTGGCCCGGCCCCGGAGCCGGACGCAAAGCCGGAACCGGCGCCCCTGCCCGGGGCCTCGTCCGCTACCCCGCTGCGGGCGACGCCCGTCACCACGGACCGTCCACCCTCCGGCGTCCAGTCGGGAGTCCCGCCGGGGGCTCCGTCTGGCGTCCAGTCCGGAGTTCCGCCTGGGGGCTCGCCCGGCGTCCTGCCGTGGGCTACGCCCGCCATCCTGCCCGGATTCCCTCCGGGCGTCCCGCCCTGGGCCTCGCCCGACGCCCCACCCCGACTTCCCTCCGGCGTCCCGCCAGGGGTTCCGCCTGGGGGCTCGTCCGGTGTCCTGTCGGTGGCCAGGCCCGGAGCCGGGCCGCGAGCCATGTCAGGAGTCACGCCCCGGCCTCCCTCGGGAGCCCTGCCGTAGGTTCCGTCCGGAGCCTCGTCCGGCGTCTCGCCGCGGGCTGGGCCCGGAGTCGCACCGAGAGTTCCGTCGGGAGTCACGCTCGCTCCCGCCGATGCCCAATCGAGAGCTCCGCCCTGGGCCCCGTCGAGCGTCCAGCCGCCCCGACTTCCCTCCGGCGTCCCGCTGGGAGTTCTGCTCGGGACGGCATCAGCTGCCTCGCCGCGGGCGGGCCCCGGAGCCGCGCCTCGGCCTCCGTCAGGCGCCCAGTGGGGAGTCCTGGCAGGGACTCGGCCCGTCGCCCCGCCCAGACTCCCTTCGGGCGTCCCGCTCGGAATCCCGCTCAAGGTCTCGTACGGTGTCCTGCCGCGGGCCGAGCGCGCCGCGCCGCCCGCATTACCCTCCGGAGCCGCGCTGCGAGCTACGCCTGACGCCGCACCGCGAGCTGCGTGCGGCGGCCCACCCCGGCTTTCCTGTGGCTCCCAGTCGGGAGCCCTGCCCGCAGCTTCGTCCGGCGTCCAGCCGGGAGCGACGCCCGCAGCCGCGCCCCGACCTCCCCCCGGGACCGCATCCGGAGCCCTGCCCCGAGTGCTCGACGGGCCCCGGTCGGACGTCTGGTCCGGAGCCCGATCCGGTGCTCCGTCAACTGGCCGGTCCAACGGCCGATCCGGCGTCCGGACCGGAGACCCACTCGGCGCCCCGTGCAACGGCCGGTCCGGAACCGGGTCCGGCGCCCGGTGTGGCCCCCCGTCCGGCTCCCGCCCCCTCCCCGCCGCCTGCGCCGCTCGGCGGCCTGCGAAGGCGTTGGCGACCATTCGGGCTGTCAGGGGTGCCTGTTGGAGGGGGACCGGGCGGGCCACCCCCGGCTCCGGCTCTGATTCCGGCTGAGGCTGTGGAGTCGACAGTCCCTGCGGTGCCTCCCCCGTGCGGGACGGGTCCTCCGTCCCGCACGGGGGAGGCACGACCCGTGCCACCCCGCACGGCACCGACCCCGTCGCGTACGGCAGTTGCAGCACCCCGTCCCTGGTCCACCGGCCGGCGCCGGTCAGCCACCCCTCCGGGGGCGGGAGCTGGTGGAGGTGGCGTTCCGTCGGGCGCCACACTCCGAGCCAGCTGCCGGAACCGTCGCCACCACTACCGCCACCCCTGTTGCCATCGCCGTCGATCCGCAGCGCGACCCCGCAGCTCTCCGGCGTCAGCACCAGACCCGGCTGGATCGCGAACGGCGTGACCGTGCAGCCGGCCGGCTGGAGGCACTCCGGGAAGCGGACCGGCAGCGTGCTCCCCAGCACACCCCAGCCGAGCCGCTCCTGCCCGGGAGAGGGCGCGTCCGAGCGGATCAGGAGCAGCCCGCTGTCCGCGTCCGCGAGCAGCAGCCGGTCATTGCTCTCCTCGGAGATCTGCAGCAGCGGCGACACCTCACCCCCGCGCTCCAGATCGACCACCACCGTCTTGGTCCTGCCCTGCGACTCCCGGTCCAGCGCGAGCAGCCGGTCCCCGCCGCCCAGCCACACCCCGCCCGAGCAGCGGCCCGGCACCTCCGCGAGATGCTCGGGCCCGAAGGCGCCGCCCGCCACCAGCCACACGGCGGTCGAACCCGGGCCCACGGCAAGGGCGTACGCCCGTGTGCCGCCCGGAGCGGGTGGCAGCAGCCGTAGCCGCGTGCCCGGTTCGGGGCACTCCACCGCGCCGAGGGGCACCTCGCCCGTCCCGGGGCCCGTCGGGTACAGCAGGGAGAACGCGTGCCGCCCGTCGGTGAACCGATGGATGAGCACCCGCCCGTCCGCCATCGGCAGCACCTCCGTACCGGGCTCCTCCGGCTGGTTGCCCGGCAGTGGCACGGCATAGGGCTCAGGGCCGTCCAGCGTCCAGCGCTCAGGGAACCAGGACTCGCCGCTGCGGGCCAGCCGGGCCGCGTACGCCCCGTCGACGGTGATCACGCACCCCGCCCGCGTGGCCCTTTCGTTGTCGGACGCCGCGGACTCGATCGCACAGGCCGCCATCGTTCGGTCACCTCCGGCCACGAAACTTAGTTTTCGCACGCACAGACGTGGGACCTGCGGGCAGCCCCTTCACACATAAGAGTGGCCACCTTCCGATTCACCTGAGGGAACGAGGGCGGGTGTGCTCGACGGGAGGAGAGGTGCTTGTGGTGAGGGCCGCCTGAGTACGGCCTGCGCCCCCACTGAGTGATCACCGGAGTGTGGCTGATGAGGACAACCCGCTCCGCAAGAAGCTCGGCGCGGTCGGGAGGGGACGGGCCGAGGACGTACCGGACGAGACCTGGTACCACGGCCTGCTCGGCGAGTAGTCCGGGACCACTCGCCGAGCAGGCCGTGGTACCGGCGGGCGGCACGGTGTCCCGCGGTCGCGGCTGGTCAAGTAACCCGCGACCGGTAGGGCACGGACACAAGGCAGGTAGCCTTTTGTTCGTGCCCCGTCTGTCTGAAGCAATCGCCGCGCTCGACGCCCTCTGGCCCCCCGGGAGCGCGGAGGCATGGGACGCCGTCGGGACGGTCTGCGGAGACCCCGACCAGGAGGTCTCCCGTGTCCTGTTCGCCGTCGACCCGGTCCAGGAGATCGTGGACGAGGCGGTGAAGCTGGGCGCGGACCTGCTGGTCACCCACCACCCGCTCTATCTGCGCGGTACGACGACGGTCGCGGCCTCGACCTTCAAGGGCCGGGTCGTGCACACGCTCATCAAGAACGACATCGCGCTGCACGTCGCCCACACGAACGCCGACCGCGCCGACCCGGGGGTGAGCGACGCCCTCGCGGGCGCGCTGGACCTGCGGGTCGTACGTCCCCTGGTGCCGGACCCCGCCGACCCGGAGGGCCGCCGCGGCCTCGGGCGCGTCTGCGAGCTGGACCACCCCGTCACCGTCCGCGAGTTCGCCGCGCGTGCGGCGGAGCGGCTGCCCGCCACCGCGCAGGGCATCCGGGTGGCGGGCGACCCGGACGCGCTCGTGCGGACCGTCGCGGTCAGCGGCGGCTCCGGCGACAGCCTCTTCGAGGACGTACGCGCCGCCGGCGTGGACGCCTTCCTCACCGCGGACCTGCGCCACCACCCGGCGTCGGAGGCCCGCGCCCACAGTCCTCTCGCGCTGCTCGACGCGGCGCACTGGGCCACCGAGTGGCCCTGGTGCGAGCTGGCCGCAGCCCAGCTCGACGAGATTTCCGACCGTCACGGCTGGGACCTGCGGGTCCATGTCTCGAAGACGGTCACCGACCCGTGGAACTCCCACTCCCCTTCACCTGGAGCCCCCAACTGAACGCCGCGCCCGCCGACCAGATCCGACTTCTCGACGTCCAGTCCCTCGACGCCCGCCTCCAGCAGCTCGCCCACAAGCGGCGTTCGCTGCCGGAGCACGACGAGATCGAGTCGCTGACCAAGGACCTCACGCAGCTGCGCGACCTGCTCGTCGCCGCCCAGACCGAGGAGAGCGACTGCTCGCGCGAGCAGACCAAGGCGGAGCAGGACGTCGACCAGGTGCGCCAGCGTGCCTCGCGCGACCAGCAGCGGCTGGACTCCGGTGCCGTCACGTCCCCGAAGGACCTGGAGAACCTCCAGCGCGAGATCACCTCGCTGGCCAAGCGGCAGGGTGATCTCGAGGACGTCGTCCTGGAGATCATGGAACGCCGCGAGTCCGCGCAGGAGCGGGTCGCCGAGCTGACCGGGCGGGTCTCGTCCGTCCAGTCGAAGATCGACGACGCGACGAGCCGCCGGGACGCGTCCTACGAGTCCTTCGACGCCGAGAGCGCGACGCTGACGAAGGAGCGCGAGGTCGTCGCGGGCTCCGTCCCGGCCGACCTCCTCAAGCTCTACGAGAAGCTCCGCGAGCAGCAGGGCGGCGTCGGCGCGGCCCGCCTCTACCAGCGCCGCTGCGAGGGCTGCCGCCTGGAGCTCAACATCACCGAGGTCAACGAGGTGAAGGCGGCGGCCCCGGACACGGTCCTCCGCTGCGAGAACTGC
The DNA here is from genome assembly GCF_014650955.1 of Streptomyces tauricus. Lineage (GTDB taxonomy): Bacteria > Actinomycetota > Actinomycetes > Streptomycetales > Streptomycetaceae > Streptomyces > Streptomyces tauricus. Next base: position 35,059 of record NZ_BMVY01000035.1, on the reverse strand, counting down.
CGCCGCATCCTGATCCGCACGTCGGAGTCGGGCCTGTAGGTACCTGGACGCCGACATAGGCCGCCCCCGAAGTCCGACGCACCCCGTCCGCGCAAGGACCGCCGACCGCACCCCGGCCCCGTGAGGGGCGCGGGGAACGGCGCGCCCAGCCACGGCGGGCGGTCAGCTGATCGACACCCCGCGCTTCCGCGGCGCTGGGGTCGGCCCAGCGTCTCGGGCCGCAGACGATCGCGGCCCAGGCAGGGCCCCGTAAGGGGCGCGGGGAACGGCGCACCCAGCCACAACGGGCCGTCAGCCGAACGACACCCCCCGCACCGACCCCGCCGCCGAAGCGAAGGCCCCATGACCCGCCCCCCAGACCTAGGCACCCCCACCACCTTCGTACTCCTCCGCCACGGCGAAACCCCCCTCACCCCGCAGAAGCGCTTCTCCGGAAGCGGCAGCGGAAGCGGCGGCGCCGCCGCGAGCGACCCGCCCCTGTCGGACACCGGCCGGCACCAGGCGGAGCGCGTCGCCACCGCCCTCGCCGCGCGCGGCACCGTACAGGCCATCCAGGCCGTCGAGGCCATCGTGTCCTCCCCTCTGACCCGCTGCCGCGAGACCGCAGAGTTCGCAGCCACCCGGCTGGACCTGGACGTGCGGATCGAGGACGGCCTTCGCGAGACGGACTTCGGCGCCTGGGAAGGCCTGACCTTCGCGGAGGTACGGGAGCGTCACCCGGCCGACATGAACGCCTGGCTGGCGTCACCGGACGCCGCACCGACCGGCGGCGGCGAGAGTTTCGAGGCGGTCGCCCGGCGGGTGACGGCTGCGCGCGACAGACTGCTCGCGGCGTACGCGGGGCGCACCGTGCTGGTCGTCTCGCACGTGACGCCCATCAAGACGCTGGTCCGGCTGGCGCTGGGCGCCCCGCCGGAGTCGCTGTTCCGGATGGAACTGGCGGCGGCGTCGTTGTCGGAGGTGGCGTACTACGCGGACGGGAACGCGAGTGTGCGGTTGCTGAACGGGTCCGCGTCGCGCTGAGCGGTCGTCCGCGGGCCGTTCGCGCAGTTCCCCGCGCCCCTTAATGGGGACCGGCGTTTGTCAGCTGCGGGCCGGTGGGGGCTGGCCGCGCAGTTCCCCGCGCCCCTTACGGGGCCTGTGGGGGCCGGGCGCGCGGTCCCCGCACCCCCCACCCCCTCCCTCGCCGCGCCCCCTACCCCCGCAACCCCGCCGCCTCCCGCGCCAGACCTTCCACCCGGGCCCAGTCGCCGGCGGCGATCGCGTCAGGAGGAAGCATCCAGCTTCCGCCCACGCAGAGGACGTTCGGTAGCGCCAGGTACTCCGGTGCGACGGCCGGGCCGATGCCGCCCGTCGGGCAGAAGCGGGCCTGCGGAAGCGGCCCGGCCAGCGACTTGAGGTACGCCGTGCCGCCGGCCGCCTGAGCCGGGAAGAACTTCATCTCGCGCACCCCGCGCTCCAGCAGCGCCACGACCTCCGACGTCGTCGACACCCCCGGCAGGAACGGCACCCCGGACGCCTTCATCGCGTCGAGCAGCGCGTCCGTCCAGCCGGGGCTGACGAGGAAGCGCGCCCCGGCGGCCACGGAGTCCGTCACCTGGGCGGGGGAGATGACCGTTCCCGCACCGACCACCGCGCCCGGTACCCCGTCCGCGATCGCCCGTATCGCGTCGAGCGCGACGGGCGTCCGCAGGGTCACCTCGATCGCGGGCAGCCCGCCCGCGACGAGCGCCCGCGCCAGCGGAACGGCGTCCGAGACGTCCTCGACGACGACCACGGGCACGACGGGCGCGAGTTCGAGCACGGAAGAGGGCGACGGAGAGGAGGGCAGCGACGAGGGCGACATGCCCGTCATCCTGCCCTCAGTACGCAGCATGCGCAAAGGTCATTGCACATGCTGCAATGCCACTCACTCCGGCAGCACGTGCCGGGCTGCCGGAGCCGTCCCTTCAGTGCTCAGTGGACCTCGTCCACCAACACATCCAGCATCCACGGCTTGCCCGCGCCGACCGCCCCCGCCGTACCGCTTGCCCCGGCCGTACCGCTCGCCCCCGCCACCTCCACCACGTACCCGAGGTCCCGCAACGCCTCCACCAGCTCCGCCGGACCCGACGGCACGGCCCCCGTCTCCATGAGGCTCCGCACGATCCGCCCCTTGGTCGCCTTGTTGAAGTGGCTGACCACCTTCCGGGTCGGCGCGTGCAGCACCCGTACGCTCGCCGTACGCGCCGCGACCTCCCCCTTCGGCTTCCACGCCGCCGCGTACGCCGCCGACCGCAGGTCCAGTACCAGTCCACTCCCGGCGGCCTCGGGCAGCACGGCGGCCATCGGCGCACGCCAGTGCGCGCCCAGCGCCCCGAGGCCGGGCAGCTTGACCCCCATCGAGCAGCGGTACGAGGGAATCCTGTCCGTCACCCGGACCGCACCCCACAGCCCCGAGAAGACGAGCAGCGAACGCGCCGCCCGCCGCTTGCCCGCCGTGTCGAGCGACGCCAGGTCCAGGGCGTCGTACAGCACACCCGTGTAGATCTCCCCGGCCGGCCGGGCGCCCGAGGTCGGCAGCTCCGTGTTCTTGGCGACCTCACCGCGCAGACCCTCGCTCAGCCCGAGCACCTCGCGCGCCTTCTCCTCGTCGGCCGCGCACAGCTCGACCAGTTCGTCGAGTACCGCCTGCCGCGCCTCGGCGAGCCCCGGCAGCGACAGCGACTCCGGCTTCAACGGCGCGCCCCGCCCGGAGGGAGCCTTTCCTTCGGACGGCGGCAACAACACGAGCACGGCGGATCTCCCTGGGGCTTTCGGTACGTACGTAGAGCATCCGCCAGCCTACGGGGTGCCGCCCGCCCCACCCCGTCCTACGCTCGTCGTGTGCCCCGCCGCCAGATACGCGTGACCGGCGCAGCCGAGCCCCCGCTGCGGACCCCACCCCTGACCGCGCCGCGGACCCCGACCCCGGCCCTGCTGCGGGCCGCGCTGCGCACATTGCGCAACGAGCTCGGCGTACCCGAGGAGTTCCCGCCGGAGGTGCTCGCCGAGGCGGAGCGCGCCGCCCGCGAACCGAGGCGTGCGGGCGGCCCGCCCCACGACGCCACGGACATCCCCTTCTTCACGGTCGACCCGCCCACATCCACCGACCTCGACCAGGCGATGCACCTCTCGCGCCGCCCGCACGGCTACCGGGTGCGGTACGCGATCGCCGACGTCGCCGCGTTCGTCGTACCCGGCTCCGCCCTGGACGCCGAGGCCCACCGGCGGGTCACCACGCTCTACTTCCCCGACGAGAAGATCCCGCTGCACCCGCCGGTGCTGAGCGAGGGCGCCGCGAGCCTGCTCCCGGACGGGACCCGCCCGGCCGTCCTGTGGACGATCGACCTGGACGCGGACGGCAATCCCACCGCGACCGACGTACGCCGTGCCCTGGTCCGCAGCCGGGCCAAGCTCGACTACGAGGGCGTACAGAGGCAGATCGACGCGGGTACGGCCGAGGAACCCCTCGCCCTCCTCAAGGAGATCGGGCTGCTGCGCGAGCAGCGGGAGGTGGACCGCGGCGGCATCTCCCTCAACGTCCCCGAACAGGAGATCGTCGAACGCGACGGCACGTACGAACTCGTCTACCGCGCTCCCCTCCCCGCCGAAGGCTGGAACGCGCAGATCTCCCTCCTCACGGGCATGGCCGCCGCCGAGCTGATGCTCGCGCACGCCACCGGAACGGGATCCGGGACCGGAGTCGGCACCGGCACCGGCACGGGCACGGGCACCGGAACCGGAGTGGGCGCCGGCATCCTCCGGACCCTCCCCGCCGCCCCCGACGGCGCGGTCGGCCGACTGCGGCGTACCGCGTACGCGCTGCGCATCGACTGGCCGCACCACGTCTCGTACGCGAGCCTCATCCGCTCCCTCGACCCGCACCGCCCGCACCACGCGGCCTTCCTCCAGGAGTGCACGACGTTGCTGCGGGGCGCCGGCTACACGGTCTTCCGGGACGGAGCCGTCCCCGCCCTCACCACGCACGCCGCCGTCGCCGCGCCCTACACCCACTGCACGGCCCCGCTGCGCCGCCTCGTCGACCGGTACGCCTGCGAACTGGCCCTGGCCGCCGACGCGGGCGCCGCCCCGCCCGAGTGGGTGCTCGCCGCTCTCGACGAACTGCCCGCGCGGATGGCCGAGGGCACCCGCAGGGCGGGCCAGGCCGAGCGCGGCTGCGTGGACATCGTGGAGGCGGCCCTGCTCAGGGACCGCGTCGGCGAACTCTTCGACGGCACCGTTGTGGACGTACAGGAACGCGAACCCGGCGTCGGAACGGTCCAGTTGGAGAACCCCGCGGTCGTCGCCCGCATCGAGAGCCGGGACGGGGACGGCAACGGGACGCCGCTGCCGCTGGGGGAGCGGCTGCGGGTGCGGCTCACCCGGGCCGACCCGGGGACGGCGAAGGTGCTGTTCGCTCCCGCGTGAGCGTGGGCGTGGGCGTGGGCGTGGGCGTGAGGTCGCGTATCGCGCGGACCAGCACGTCGGACTCGTCGGCGTGGAAACGGATCAGCCGTACGTCCCGGGGGCGGCCAAGGAAGGTGAAGTGCCGTACCGGGGTGGCCAGTTCGAGGGTGATCGTGGTCTGCGCGGCCACCGCCAGATCCAGCCGGCCCTCGGTCCGCTCGTGCGTGGTGACCAACTCCCGCCGTACGGAGGCGATCGCGGAGAGCGGGACGCGCAGATCGACATGGGCGGCGCGGCGCACCCGCAGGACCGTGTCTCCGAGGACGTGCGGACGGGTCACGGACGCCGCGTACATACCGACGACGAGCAGCAGCGTGTAGATGTCTAGGGCGAACACGACGCGGTGCACGGCGGGATGGTTGCGCAGCAGCACCGCCATACAGGCGCTCTCCAGGACGCACACGAACCCGAACCCGAACATCATCGCGCCCTGCCCCCGGGCGTACCCGAAGGCCCGCCCCCGCGCAGATCCCGCCCCCGGCCCCGGCCCGAGGCCGTGCGGGCGCCGGGCCACCCACCGGACGATGCTCGTCAGCAGCCGCACCTCGTGCACGACGAGCCGCCGTACGACCCTCATAGCCCACGCTCCCCATGTGCGGACTCCCCATGTGCGGGCTCTACGTGTCCCGGCCCTACGTGTCCCGGCCCTACGTGTCCGGGGTCTACGTGTCCCGGCCCTACGTGTCCGGGCGCTCGCCGCGCCCGCCGCACCAGCAGCCGGATCGTGTGCAGGACCGCGGCGGACTGCGCGGGCGGGAAGTCGTCGAGGAAGGCACTCAGGAAGCCGCCGCCGCCGTTCGCCTCGGGCCCGTCCGGGCCGAAGTCGGCCGGGTCGAGGTCGGCCAGGCCCATGTCGGCCAGCGCCTCGTCCGGGAGGCACTCGGCGAGGGCGTGGGCGGCCTCCTCGACGCGCGGGTCGGCCGGGTCGGCGTCCGCGAGCGCGTCGAGCAGCGCGTACGCCGCGTGCGTCCGTTCCGCGGCGCCCGGCACATCGGCGGTGGCGCGCAGCGCGGACAGCAGACGCTCCCGGTCCTTCGGGGCCGCGACCGTTTCGAGGAGGGCGATCATCTCGCGGTCCTTGGCGGCGATGGCCGGTTCCGGGTGCCGGGTCAACTCGCCGAAGATGGCGGCGAGTTCGGGGGACACAGGACCTTCGACGGGCATCCGGCCCCCGTCGAGCAGGGCGCGCAGCCGCAGCCGCCTGGCCCGGATCGCCGCCTCCTGGCGCGCCAGGTCGTCGTCGAGTTCGGCGAGCACCTCGGCGAGGTCGCGGCCGGCGTCGTCCGCGAGGACGTCCCGTACCTCGGGGAGACCGAGCCCCAGCTCGGTCAGCCGCCTGATCCGGGCGAGGGCGACGGCGTGCCGCAGTCCGTAGTCGCGGTAGCCGTTGGGCCGCCGCTCGGGCTCGGGCAGCAGCCCGAGCTGGTGGTAGTGCCGCACGGTCCGCGTCGTGACGCCGACGGCCGCGGCGAGTTCTCCGATCCGCATGCCCTCAGTAGAAACGTTGACGTTGCGGCAAGGTCAAGCGAGCCGCACCGCGACGCGCCGCCGGGAGACCGAGCGACGGCGCGGGGGCACGAATCCGGGCATGGAAACGGAGCCCGCGGATGTTGCAGGTCCGAGGGGGTGGGCCCATGAGGGAGCCGGACGGACGACGTGCGGGCACGGGCGACGCGTGGGACGGGGCGGACAAGTGGGCCGGCGCGGACACGTGGGACCAGGGGGTCGGGGGTGGCGGCCCGGGACGCGCGGGCGGGCGTGAGCAGGCCGTCTGGACGAGGGCGACCCTCGGCGGCACCGACAGGCCGCTCGACCTGCTGACGGCCAGGTTCGACCGCCACCGGTACGCGCCTCACGCGCACGACGAGTTCACCATCGGCGTCTGCGTCGCCGGCGCGGAGGTCATCGACTACCGCGGCGGCCGGATCCGGCCGGGCCCCGGCTCGATCGTGGTGCTGGGCCCCGGCGAGGCGCACACGGGCGGCCCGGCCGCGACCGACGACGGCTACGCCTACCGCGCCCTGTACGCGGAGGTCCCCCTCCTCACCGAGGGCACCCTGGGCATCCCCGACTTCCGCGAACCGCTCCTCGACGACCCCGAACTGGCCGCGGCCCTGCGCCGTACGCACGCCGAACTCAGCGCGTGCCCGGACGCCCTGGAGACGGAGTCCCGCATACCGTGGCTGCTCACGGCCCTGGCCCGCCGCCATTCCACGGCCCGCCACGTGTGCGACACGATCCCCGGCGCGGGCCACATCGCCGAGGCGGTACGCGACCGCCTGGCCGACGAACTCCTGTCCCCACCCTCCCTCGCGGCCCTCGCCGCGGACCTGGGCCTCTCCCGCTACCAACTCCTGCGAGCCTTCCGTACGAGCATGGGGATGCCGCCGTACGCGTGGCTGGCGCAGTACCGGGTGAACCGCGCCCGGTGCCTGCTGGAGTCGGGCCACCGCCCCGCAGAGACGGCCGCGCTGGTGGGCTTCGCGGACCAGGCGCACCTGACGCGCTGGTTCAGACGGGTGCTGGGGGTGACGCCGGCGGCGTACCGCAACAGCGTCGCGTCGTCCGCGTACCGCAACAGCGTTCAAGACGCCCGCCGCTGACCCGGCCGAGACTGCGCGCATGACTGCACGCGGCTGGTTTCTCTTCTCCCTCATGGGAGTGCTCTGGGGCATCCCCTATCTGATGATCAAAGTGGCGGTGGACGGCGGGTTGTCCGCGTCCATGGTGGTGTTCGCGCGCTGTGCGCTGGGCGCGGCGCTGCTCCTCCCGTTCGCCGTCCGCCAGGGAAACCTGACCCACGTCGTACGAGCACACTGGCGCCCCATGCTGGCCTTCGCGTGCATAGAGATCATCGGCCCCTGGTGGACCCTGACCGACGCGGAACGCCACCTCTCCAGCTCGACGGCGGGCCTGCTGATCGCGGGCGTACCGATAGTCGGCGTCCTCCTGGCCCGGTTCTTCGGCGACACGGAACGCCTCGGCGCCCGCCGCACGGCAGGCCTGGGACTGGGCCTGGCGGGCGTCGCGACCCTCACGATCCCGCACCTGACGGGCGGCGACGCCCGCTCACTCACGGAGATGCTGATCACGGTGGTGGGCTATGCGACGGCCCCCTTGATCATGGCCCGCTACCTCCGCCAGGTCCCGACCCTGCAACTGATAGCCCCCTGCCTGCTCCTGTCAGCCCTGGTGTACGCCCCGGCGGCGGCCCTGCAATGGCCCTCCACCCCGCCCTCCCTCCCGGTCCTGGCCTCCCTCGCGGGCCTGGGCGTGATCTGCACGGCGCTCGCCTTCGTAGCCTTCCTGGAACTGATCAGAGAGGCGGGCCCCACCCGGGCGCTGGTCTTCACCTACGTCAACCCGGCGGTGGCGGTGACGGCGGGCGTCCTGTTCCTGGACGAGAAACTGACGGCGGGCGTGGTGGCGGCCTTCACCCTGATCCTGCTGGGTTCGTTCCTGGCGACGGCCTCGGGACGGCGGCGGGGCGAACGCCCGGTAGCATGGTCGACACGGCAGACGAGCCGGGCGGACGGCCGCGTGGAGTCCCCTTCGGGGGCGCTTCCCGAGGAACGTCCGGGCTCCACAGGGCAGGGTGGTGGCTAACGGCCACCCGGGGTGACCCGCGGGACAGTGCCACAGAAAACAAACCGCCCGGGACCTCGGTCCCGGGTAAGGGTGAAACGGTGGTGTAAGAGACCACCAGCGCCTGAGGTGACTCAGGCGGCTAGGTAAACCCCACCCGGAGCAAGGTCAAAAGGAGCGCTGTAAAAGGCGCTCTGCGCGGACGTCCGAGGGCTGCCCGCCCGAGTCCGCGGGTAGACCGCACGAGGCCGGCGGCAACGCCGGCCCTAGATGGATGGCCGTCTCCCCGGCCGCCGCGAGGCAGCCGGGCGACAGAACCCGGCGTACAGCCCGACTCGTCTGCCGCTCCAAGTGTCCGCAGGTCAGCTGGACGGCTCTGCGGACAGGAGCGGACAGGAGCGGTCGGTCAGCGGGTGGAAGTGGCCCTGTGTTCCTTCAAGGCCGCGCAGTTCGAGCCCGTGATCTGTACGTAGACGTTGTTGATGCTGCCGCCCCAGTCGATGCAGTGGCCCTTGCCGTACACGTATGCCGGGCCCGCGTACGACGTGTACGCGCCGTCGTCGCCGGCGCCTTCCTGGGTTTCCGGGACGTAGACGTACGCGGACATGTTCACCGCGGTGCCCGGGTTGGTGCGGATGGTCGCCACGCAGTTCTGGCCGTTCGAGGCGTTGTACGTCAGGTAGACGGTGCCAAGGGTGCCGACGGCCGCCGAGTTCACGGTCTTGTAGGCGCTTCCGCAGACCTTCTGCGGTGTGGTGTTGGGCGCGGCCGAGGCGGGCGCCGCCAGCGCGGTCGTGGTCCCCACCGCCAGGGCGGCGAACGCGGCAGCGGTCAGGACGGAACGGTTGAATCTCATGTTTCCCCCGTGTGGTCTGAGATCTCTGGTCCGAGATCTGTGCTCTGCGAGCTGAGAACAGTTTCTGTCTCCGGAGAGATGTGCTGCAAAGCTTTCAACGAGGGGCGAATAGTTGCCTGTTGCCGAGGAGAAGTCCTGATGCGCAGCGTGACCTGTTCGATGAACGTCTCGCTCGACGGTTGCATCGTCGGGCCGGACGGCGGTCTCGACTGGCCGGGGCCCGACGAGGAGGTCTTTCGCTCCTGGATCGATGAGATCCGAGAGGTCGACGTCCATCTGCTGGGGCGACGGCTGTACGAGACGATGCAGCACAGGCGACGGCCGACGCTTGGTCGGCCGTCGCCGTGAGCAGGTCCTACAGGTGGTGCACCGCGTCTGGCGGTGTGTCAGGGAGCCACCGCCTGGCCGGTCTGCGGGGAGATCCGGCCCGCGCACAGGCCGCGTGCCGTCAGGCCCTGTGCGATACGCGGGATCGCGGCGAGCGAGTTGGCGGACCAGTCGTGCATGAGGATGACCTGCCCGTTGCCGAGCCGGGCAGCGGCCTGCACGATGGCGTCCGTACTCGCCCCGTTCCAGTCCTGCGAGTCCACGTTCCAGAGGATCTCGGTCAGCCCGTACTTGGCCTCGACCGCCCGGACCGTCGAGTTGGTCTCGCCGTACGGCGGCCGGAACAGTTTCGGCGTACCACCGCCCGCCGCCGCGATCGCCTGCTGGGTCCGCGAGATCTCCGAGTCGATCTGCGACTGGCCGAGCTGGGTCAGATGCGGGTGGGTGTAGCTGTGGTTGCCGACCCACATACCGGCGTTGACCTGGGCCTGTACGCGGGACGGGTTGGCGGCGGCGTACTGGCCCTGGTTGAACATCGTGGCCCGCAGCCCGTTCTGCGTGAGCGCGTTGAGCAGGGCCGGAGTGCTGTTGGACGGGCCGTCGTCGAAGGTCAGCCCGACGTAGCCGTTGCAGGCGGCGGCACCGGCGTCGGCAGCACCGGCGTCGGCCTGCGCCGGGGCCGCGTTGACGGTCAGAGTGCCCGCGGCCGTCAGCGCGACCGCCGTCAGCGTGGTCAGCGCTGTCGTCAGGGGACGCGTCCGGACGCCGGTGCTCACGGCGCCACCGTGATGCTTGAGCTGCCGCTGCTCTGGTAGCCCTCGGTCGCCAGGATCATGTAGTACCTGAAGCTGCCGAGGGGCATCCCGGCTCGCGCCCAGGCGTCGAAGTGGTTGCCGGTGGTGATGCTGCCGCCGGTCCTCTTCGACTGCCGGACGCTCCAGTACTGGTTGAAGGTCTTCGTGCCTTCGACGGACGGGGCGTTGTACCGCGTCGTCTGGTAGATGTCGTACGTGCCGCCGTCGCTGGTGACCGTGCCCTTGTACGTGCCCGTGGGCCGGTACGTGCCCCAGTTGTCGACGATGTAGTACTCGACGAGCGGGTTGGCCGTCCACCCGTAGAGGCACAGGTAGGCGTTGCCGGACGGGTTGAAGGCGCCGGAGTAGGTCACGGTCCTGCGGCTGCCGTTGCTCCAGCCCTTGCCCGCGACGAAGTTGCCGGTGTTCCTCCAGGTGGTGCCGTAACTGCCGCCGGAGCCCAGGTTCATGGAGACCGTGCCCTGCGCATCGGTCCAGAACGAGTAGTAGTAGCCGTTGTTGGTGCCGGTCTGGTTCGTGGTCACGACCGTGTCGGCGTGGGCCGTGCCGGGGAGCGTGAGCGCGGTCGCGGCGCCCAGCAGCAGGGCGCAGGCCTGCCTGCGGCTCGGCTGTGCGGGTGTGAGGTTCATGTGCGGGTTCCCTCCGTCTTCCACGGGGCGGGTTTGGTCGAACAGTGTTGACCTGGACCCGTCAAGCGTCAACAGTTTCGCCCATGATTACGAAACATTCGCGTGACGTGGGGTGTGGTGGGGCGACTTATTGCCTGGTGGAGAGTGCCATGGAGCGGCCTTGCGGCCTCGCTTGCGTGATGTGCGTCCGGAGGAGATCAGATGAGAGAGGTCGGACCTTCGAATGTTTCGAAGCACTTACGGAATGAACGGAATGGAGCCCTTGGCTTTATCCGGCGGACGGAGGCGGCGTCGAGGTCGAGGTCGAGGTTGCGGCCGGAGTCGGGGTTGGGGTCGGGGTCTCTGGCCCTTCCGTTCCCCACCCCGCCGCCCTCGCCGTGCCCGTGAGCAGTGGCCAGAGCGCTGCGGCCATCGTCTCGGGTGTACCGGGGCACCCGCGGCGGAGCCAGTCGATGACCGTGCCGAGCACCGCGCCCGCCACGAACGTGGCAGCCGGGTCGTGCGGGATGTCCGCCGGGTCCCCGCCGGCGGGGACGGGTGAAGACCCGGCGGCGGGCCGTACGAGGGTCTCGGCCACCTCGGTCGCGCCAGTCGCCCCAGCGGTCTCGGTCGCCTCGGTCGGCTCGGTCGCCTCGGTCGCCTCAGCCGTCTCGGCCGGGACGCGGCGCACGTGTGCCGCGATCGCCATGCGGTGCAGCAAGTGGTTGATGACGCGGGCGCTGCCGTCGTCGCCGAGCAGGGCCCGGTAGAGCGGGGCGTGTTCGGCGACGTGCGCGAACAGTTCCGGCAGCAGGTCGACCGTGGGACTGCCCTCGGCGTTGAGCGGCGGAACCGCCGTCGGGCTGGCCGCCACCAGCTCGTCGAAGACCGTCGTGCACGCGGCGGCGGCCAGATCGTGCACGTCGGCGTAGTGCTCGTAGAACGTCGACCGGTTGACGCCCGCGCGCTTGGTGATGTCGGAGACCGAGATCTGGCTGAGGTCGCGCTCGGCGATGAGCTCCCGCAGAGCCGTCTCCAGGGCGGAGCGGGAGCGGCGGGTGCGGGGGTCCATGGAGCGCGCGGGCATGGTCCGAGCCTATCCTTTCCAGCACTTGTCGGATAACCGACATGTGCTGGATAGTGGGCGTGGCCTCGTCTCCGGACCGCACCGAGGACAGCAGGATCAGCCGAGCACGGGCCGACGCCGCGCCCGTGCGGACCTCCAGGGAGGACCAGCGATGAGCTCCACCACAGGACTGTCCGGCAGGTCGGTCGTCGTCACCGGGGCCGGCTCCGGGATCGGCCGCGCCGCCGCTCTGCGTTTCGCGGCGGAGGGCGCCCGCGTCGTCCTCGCCGACATCGACGCCGACGCCACGAAGGCGGTCGCCGAGAAGATCTCCGAGGCCGGGGGCGCCGCCGTCGCCGTGACCGGGGATCTCGGCGACCAGCAGGTCGTCGACCGGGTCGTCGCCACCGCCGTGGACGCCTTCGGAGGCATCGATGTACTGGTCAATAACGCGGGCGTCATGGACAGGATGTCGGCCGCGGCCGACACCGCCGACGAGGAGTGGGAACGCGTCCTGCGGATCAACCTGACCGCGCCGTTCCTGCTCAGCCGGGCCGCGCTGCCCCACCTCCTCGCGAGCGGCAACGCGGCGATCGTGTTCACCGCCTCCGAGGCGTCCCTGCGGGGGAGCGCCGCCGGTACCGCGTACACGGTCTCCAAGCACGGCGTGGCCGGCCTCGCCAAGTCCCTCGCCGTCATGTACCGCGACAAGGGGGTGCGTACGAACGCGATCGCCCCCGGCGGCACGGTGACGGGCATCCGGGTCGACGTGGACGCGGACGCGCACGGGCCGTCCGTGCTGATGGGCTACATGGGCAACATCGGCCGTACGGCGACCGCGGACGAACAGGCCGCCGCCATCGTCTTCCTGGCCTCCGACGCCGCGAGCAACATCAACGGGGTCCTCCTCCCGGTGGACAACGGCTGGTCCGCCGTCTGAGACGCCGGGACCGAGAGCCCCGGGACCGAGAGCCCCGGGACTGCGAGCCCTGGGACTGCGAGCCCCGGGACCTGCGGGCCCCGGGACCGCGAACCCTCGGGCCCCGCGAGCCGCCGTGCCGGGTCAGCCGAGGGGGTTGCCCTTGGTGCGCAGGGTGTCCAGGACGGGCGCGTACATACGGGACTTGATCGTGCCGAGGGTCGGTCCGGCCTTGCCCGTCTGCGCCCCGGCGAGTTCCACGGCCTTCGCGCGTACGGAGTCCTCGGCCACCGCGTGGTCGACGAGCCCGGCGTCGAGGGCGTCGCCGCCTCCGTAGCGGCGGGCGGTGAGCATGGCCTCGTGGGCGGTACGCGGGTGCAGCCGGGCCTGGATCAGCGCGGACATGCCCGGGGTGAAGGGGATGTTGATCTCGGCCTCGGGCAGACACCAGTAACCACGGTCGGCCCGCATCACGCGGAAGTCGTGGGCCAGGGAGAGCATCGCGCCGGCCGCGAAGGTGTGCCCCTGCAGTGCGGCCACGGTGATCACGGGCAGGGACAGCGTCCGCGCGAGCAGTTCCTGGACACCGGAGACGTAGTCCTCCTGCTGGTCGGCGTGGGCGAACAGCCAGTCCAGGTCGAGGCCGTTGGAGTAGAACTTGCCGGTGGCGGCGGTCACCAGGGCGCGCGGCCCCTCCGCCTTCTCGACCTCGTCCAGCGCGGCGTTGACGGAGGCGAGCCAGTCGGGATGGAAACGGTTCTCGCCGTCTCCGAGGTCGAGAACGAAAACGTCGTCCTGGCGGTCGAGCGTCGGCATGGTGACTCCTCACCGGTAGCTACTTGCGAGTAACTTAATCCGTGACGTGTGGGTCGTGCAATGGATACGGCCGATCGTCCATCGCCGATCGTCCCGTCGAAATCATTCGTCCCCAGTGGCCGGTTTCGGTCTCCACCCCGCCCCTGTGGGAGCGCTTCCATGGCAGGGCGACGACAGCGCAGTCATGCGCATGCCATGCGGCTGGCCCCGTCTCCTGGTGTCGCTCCATTGCTCCATCGCGCCACCGCTTCATCGCTCCGTCGCGCCATCCCTGCATGCCCCCATGCCCGCATGCCCCGCAATCCTCACAGTCGTGCTCCGGAAGGGACGGACATGTCCGCCACTGGACGCAACACCGCACACAGCCGCACCACGCGCAGCCGTCCCGCACACAGTCGCACCGCGCGCAGCCGCACCGTACGCACTCACAGGTGTACTGCCGGCCATCACGCCGTGCCCGGCAACACCGCGCGCAGACGCCCGCGTTCACGGCTCGCGCTGCTCCTCGCCGCGCTGGTCTCCCTGCTCGCGACGACGCTTCTGAGCGCACCCGGGGCCGTCGCCCGCGAGCCGGTCGAGCAGGGGACCGTCGCGAAGGGCGCCGCCGCGCCCACCGCGGCCCTCACCGAGGTCACCGGCTTCGGCAGCAACCCCAGCAACCTCCAGATGTACCTCTACGTGCCGGACAGCGTCACCGCGAACCCCGCCGTGGTGGTGGCCGTCCACTACTGCACGGGTTCAGGCCCGGCGATGTACTCCGGCACCGAATACGCCTCCCTCGCCGACCAGTACGGGTTCATCGTCGTGTACCCGTCGGTCACCCGCGCCAGCAAGTGCTTCGACGTCTCCTCGCCGCAGGCGCTGACGCGCGGCGGGGGCAGTGACCCGGTCGGCATCAAGTCGATGGTCGACTGGGTGACGCGCACCTACTCCGCCGACACCGACCGCATCTTCGCCACCGGTATCTCCTCCGGCGCGATGATGACGAACGTCCTGCTCGGCGACTACCCGGACGTGTTCGCGGCGGGCGCCGCGTTCGCGGGCGTACCGTTCGGCTGCTTCGCCACCACCGACGGCTCCGAGTGGAACAGCGCCTGCTCCGGCGGCACCGTGATCCGCACTCCGCAGGAGTGGGGCAACCAGGTCCGCAACGCCTACCCCGGCTACACCGGCCCGCGGCCGCGTATGCAGGTGTGGCACGGCACCGAGGACGACGTGCTGCGCTACCCCAACTTCGGGGAGGAGATCAAGCAGTGGACGAACGTCCTGGGCGTCAGCCAGACCCCGGCCGCCACCGACTCGCCGCAGTCCGGCTGGACCCGTACCCGCTACGGCGCCACCGGTGACCAGGCCCCCGTCGAGGCCATCAGCCTCCAGGGAGTGGGCCACAACCTGTACGCCTGGGGCATGGCGGCCCGCGTCCTCACGTTCTTCGGCCTGGACAGCTCGGGACCCGGCCCCCAGCCCCAGCCGGGCGCCTGCGAGGTGACCGCCACGACCAGCGCCTGGAGTACGGGGCTGACCGGCTCCGTGACGATCACCAACACCGGCACCTCCCGTATCGAGGGCTGGCGGCTGGGCTTCACCCTGCCGTCCGGGCAGAGCATCACCAACGGCTGGGGTGCCGCGTACGCCCCGGCGAGCGGCGCGGTGACGGCCACGAACGCCACGTACAACGGCACGCTCGCGCCGAACGCGAGCGTCAGCATCGGCTATCAGGCGAGTCATACGGGGAACAGTTCGGCGCCGGCCGCCTTCACGCTCAACGGGACGGCGTGCGGCTCGTGAAAGCCGTCAGGACGGTCGACGTCGTCGGGGCCTTGAAGGTCGTACGGGCCCTCCTGCTGGGCCTCGCCGTGACCGCGTCCGCCGTGGTGGCCCTGGCCGAGGGGCCCCGGGACGCCGACGGCAGAGAGGCCGCCGCCGCACCCGCCGGGTCCTCCGCCCGGCAGTGGGTCAACACCTGGACCGCGATGCCGCAGCTCACCGAGCCGGGCAACATGCCGCCCCCGCCGTTCACCGAGGAGCGTGCCGTCCTGGTCGACACCACCCTGCGGCAGACCGTACGGGTCTCGACCGGCGGCGAGCGCGTCCGGCTGCGGTTCTCCAACGCGTTCGGCGACACGGCGTTGCCTCTCACCGCCGTGAGCGTGGCGCTTCCGCTCGGTGGACGGGCCGGGGTCAGTGCCGTCCAACCGGGCTCGCAGCGGCGGGTGACCTTCGCCGGACGCGCCTCGGCGACCGTGCCCGTCGGGGCCCAACTGGTCTCCGACCCACTCGACTTCCGGCTGACACCCGGCTCCAACCTGTCCGTGACCGCCTACCTCGCCGAGGGCCAGCCGTCCACCGCGCTCACCTCGCACCCCGGGTCGCGCACCACCTCGTACCTCCAGAAGGCCGATCACACCCTGGACGAGGATCTATCGGAGGCGACCGCCGTCAACCACTGGTATCTGCTCAGTGACGTCGAGGTGCTCTCCGGTCCCGGCGCGGCGGCGGTCGCCGTCGTCGGTGACTCGCTGACCGACGGGCGCGGCTCCACCACCAACGGCAACGACCGCTGGACCGACCGCCTGCTGGAGCGGCTCCGCGCGCACCCCGCGACCGGCGGGGTCGCGGTGCTCAACCAGGCCGCCGGCGGCAACCGCGTCCTCAACGACGGGCTGGGCCCCAACGTCCTCGCCCGCCTGGACCGGGACGTCCTGTCCCGCAGCGGAGTCTCCTGGCTGGTCGTCTTCGAGGGGGTCAACGACCTCGGAACCGCCGCCGCCACACCCGCCGCCCAGCGAGGCGTCACGACCGAACTGCTCGCCGCGTACGAGCAGATCGTCGTCCGGGCGCACGCGCAGGGCATCCGCGTGTACGGGGCCACGCTGACGCCGTTCGGCGGCAACGCGCTGTACGACGACCCCGGCGGGCACCGGGAGGCGGCCAGGCAGGAGGTCAACTCCTGGATCCGTACGAGTGGACGGTTCGACGCGGTCGTCGATTTCGACCGGGCAGTCCGTGACCCGGAGGACCCGCGGCGGCTGCGGTCCGCGCTGCACGACGGGGACTGGCTGCACCTCAACCCGGAGGGGTACCGGACGCTGGCCGCCGCGGTGCCTCTGCGGCTGTTCCGGGTCCGGGTCGGCTGAGCTGCCCGCTGACCGACCTGCCCGCCGACCCGACTGATGACCGGCTGACTCTCCGGCCGGGTCAGGCCGTCTTCTCCGTGGGGTCGGCGGGCAGGGGCAGCAGGTCGTGGAGCTGTGTGTACCGCTGGGCGCAGGCCGTCCGGGCGATGGCCTGCGAGACGGCGTCGGCCAGCGGGCCCGTGGACTCGCTCAGCAGCCGGCGGGCCTTGTCCGTGAGGGCCACCTCGATACCGCGCCGGTCGCCGCACGCGGAGCTCTTGGTGATCAGTCCCGCGTGCTGCAGACAGGCGACCTGGTAGGTCAGCCGGGTCTTCGGGCGGCCCAGCAGCTCCGCGATACGGGTCATCCGCAGGCTGGAGCCCGGCTGGTCGGCCAGCAGGCACAGCACCAGGAACTCGTCGTGCGAGACCCCCATGGCGTCCTTCACGCGCGAACGCAGCTGTTGCTCGATGGCCCCGGCCGCCGCCAGCAGGCGCATCCAGGAACGGAGTTCGGCCGGCAGCAGGCCGTCCGCCGGTATGCCGTCGGCGTCTTCGTCGCCCGGCGGGACGGATGCGGGCTGGTTGGCGGGGGCGGGGGAGTCGGCCATGGTGTCACAGTCTACTGGTTGTCCATTTTTGGATGACCCGCTAGCGTGGAGTCATCCAAATTTGGATAACCGATCACTCAGGAGAAGACCCATGACCGTCGCTGTGGAAACCGGCCTGTGGCAGCTCGACGCCGTTCGCTCCGCCGTCGCCATCAAGCACAAGACGATGTGGGGACTGGTCACCGTGAAGGGCACCTTCGGTGGGGTCGTCGGTGAGGGCGAGGTCCTGCCCGACGGGACCGCGCGCGGCACCGTCACGGTGGACGCGGGGTCGCTCGACACGAAGAACGGCAAGCGGGACGAGCATCTGCGCGGGGCCGACTTCTTCGATGCCGAGCGGCATCCGACGCTCGTCTTCGCCGTCCGGGACGCGGTGGTCCGTGCGGACGACAGCGTCGTGATCGACGGGGAGCTGACCGTGCGTGGGGTCAGCCGGCCGCAGGCCGTGACCGCCACGGTCACCGAGTCGAGTGCCGACGCGGTTACGCTCGCCGCTGAGTTCACGGTGGATCGGGAGCAGTTCAATCTGGGGTGGAACCAGTTGGGCATGATCCGGGGGCTGACGACTGTGACGTCTACGCTCCGGTTCACGCGGAGCGCCTCCGGCGAGGGTGTGTAGTTTCGGCTGCGGGGCGGTGGGGGCTGTTGCGCCGTTCCCCGCGCCCCTTGGGGGCTGAGGGCTGCGGGATTTCGGCTGCGGGTCGGTGGGGGCTGTTGCGCCGTTCCCCGCGCCCCTTGGGGGGTCTGGGGGCTGCGGGGTTTTGGCTGCGGGCCGATAGAGGCGGAGTGCGCAGTTCCCCGCGCCCCTGAGGGGGCTTGGGGGTGGCGGGGTTTTGGCTGCGGGGCGGTGGGGGCTGGGTGCGCAGTTCCCCGCGCCCCTTAGGGGGCTTGGGGGCTGCGGGGTTTCGGTTGCGGGGTTGGTGAGGGCTGGGTGCGCGGGTCCTTGTGTCCCTGGCGGGTGCGGGTTGTTACGTGGGTCAGGTGTGTGGTGAAGACCTCGCGGGCTTCCGGGGTGAGCGTTCGCAGGGCCACCGCGGCGGTGATGATCACGTCGCAGAGTTCCGACCGCACGTCGTCCCAGGTGTGTGACACGCCCTTGCGGGGGTTCTGGCCGGTGGCGCCGATGACCGCCTCGGCGACCTCGCCGACCTCCTCCGAGAGCTTCAGCATCCGCAGGAGCAGGGTCTCCTGGGCAGGACGCTCCGGTTGGGTCCGAGCCAGCCAGTCCTGGAGGTGCTCGACGGACTCCCAGAGATCGTCGTCGGCGCTCGCGTCGCGCTCATCGCTCATGACGCTCAGACTGCCACGCCCTCCTCGTCGAACAACTCGCCCTGCTCGCCCTCCTCCTGGCGCCGCACCCGCGCGTACCGCGCTCCGATCACCGCCAGGGTCGCCGCGGCCGTCCCCGCGAGGGCGACCGGCACCATCCAGTTCCGGTCGGCCGTGTGGCCCATGGCGTGGTCGAGGGAGATCCGGCCGGGGCCGGTGACGGCGAGCCCCGCCGCCGCGAATCCCAGGTACGCCGCGTACTCGTAGCCGCCGCTCTGCGCGAAGAAGCCGTTCGGCGCGTGCACCGCGGAGGCGCCCGCCATCGCCCCGGCCGCGGCCGCTCCAGCCGCCGGGGTGGCGAGGCCCAGCGCGAGCAGCGTGCCGCCGCCCGTCTCCGCCAGGCCCGCCGCGGCGGCGCTCGCCCTGCCGGGCGCGTACCCCACGGACTCCATGAACGCGCCGGTCCCGGAGAGGCCGCCCCCGCCGAACCAGCCGAAGAGCTTCTGCGCCCCGTGCGCCGCCAGCACCCCGCCCGTACCGAGGCGGAGCAGCAGCAGTCCCAGATCGCGTCGGTCGAAACAGGTCACGGTTCCCGTCACTCCTCGTATGTCACGCTCGAACGGTTCTTCTGACGTGCGCGTATGCGGACGCGCACGCCCACCGTCGCACCGAACCGTGGTCCGGCCCCGGTTCGCGCCGCCGTTCGGGTGATCGCCGGACCGACGCGACCGCCGGACCGACGCGACCGCCGGACCGACGCGACCGCCGGACCGACGCGACCGTCGGGGCCGCCGTGACCGTGAGAGGCCGCTCACCGGTGGGTGAGCGGCCTCGACGGCACCGTACGGGTGGACGACCGGTCAGAGCGCGGGCTGTGGCTGCTGCTCGGTCAGGGTGATGAGGCCCTTTCTGATCGTCGCGAGCCGCGGCGCGCGCCGGGCGATCGACGAGTCGTGCGTGACCATGACGAACGTCAGCCCGTGCTCGCGCCACAGCCCCTCCAGCAGGGCCATGATGTCGTCGCGGGTGCCCTCGTCGAGGTTGCCCGTGGGCTCGTCGGCGAGCAACACCTTCGGGTTCTTGACCAGCGCGCGGGCGATCGCGACCCGCTGCTGCTGACCGCCGGACAACTCGCTGGGCGCATGGCTGAGGCGGTCGCCGAGGCCGACCGAGTCCAGCGCCTCGGCGGCCTTCGCGCGCCGCTCGGCCGGCTTGACCCCGAGCGGTACGAGCGCGGTCTCGACGTTCTCCTGCGCGGTGAGCGTGGGGATGAGGTTGAACGACTGGAAGATGATGCCGATCTTTTCGGCGCGCACCCGGGTCAGCCGGGCCTCGCTGATGGACGCGAGGTCCACGCCGTCCAGTTCGACGCTGCCGGCGGACGGGCGGTCCAGGCCGCCGATCATCTGCAGCAGGGTCGACTTGCCGCCGCCGGTGGGGCCCTGGATGACGAGCTGGTCGCCGTCCTCGATGGTGAGGTCGACGCCGCGCAGCGCCTCCACCGTCTCCTTGCCTCTCGTGTAGTTCTTGGTGACGCCGGTGAGCTTGTACATACGTCTTCTCCGTACCGTGCCGTGGTGTGGGCGTGCCGTCATGTGGGTGGCGCGGGTTACGACACGCTGCGCAGCGCGTCCGCCGGGCGCATCCGGGAGGCGCGCCAGCCGCCCATCGCACCGGCGATCAGGCCGCCCGCGACCGCGAGGCCCACGGCGAGCGCGATGGTGGTGACGGAGACCGGCGCGGACAGCGCGATGTCGAGGGTGCTCGACGCGCTCTGCCCGCCGGGGCCGCCCCCGCCGCCCGGTCCGCCGCCGCCGGGGCCGCCCTGGCCGCCGCCCGTGGCACCGAGTTCGGCGGTGAGGGTGGGGCTGACGGCCGTGACCGCGTACGCCGCCGCCAGGCCGAGGGCGATACCGAGGGCTCCGCCGAGCAGGCCGTTCACGACCGACTCGCCGACGACCTGCCGGGTGACCTTGCGGCTCGGCCAGCCGAGCGCCTTCAGCGTGCCGAACTCCCGCACCCGGCGGCTGACCGCCGACGAGGTGAGCAGCGCGGCGACGAGGAACGCGGCCGCCAGCACCGCGACGGAGAGCCACTTGCCCACGCTGGTCGCGAGGTCGGAGGCCGTCGACAGCGAGCCGGAGACGGTGTCCGCGAGATCGGCGGAGGTCGTGACCGTCGTACCGTCGATGTTCTTCTGGATGGCCGCCTTGACCGCGTCGATCCGCTGCGAGTCGGACGCCTTCACATAGATCGTGGAGACCTTGTCCTTGGAGTCACCGAGCGTCTGGGCCTGCTTGAGCGGCAGATAGACGTCGGTCGTCGACTCGCTGCTGTCCGGGGTCGCGATCCCGATGACCTCGTACTTCGTGCCGGAGATCTTGATGCTCTCGCCGACGGTGTACTTGTTCTCCTTGGCGTACGACGTACTGAGCACCGCGACCTTCGCGTCGGTCTGCGCCGCCGTGAACGTCTTGCCCTTGCTGATCTTCGTGGTGGCGAGCGGGCCAAGATCCTGGTTCGTGACGTCGACACCCGAGACGGAGTACGAGTTCACGTCGAAGGAGGCGCCGCCGCCCTGCACCTGCGGCTGGCCGGTCGAACCGCCGCCGCCCGCACCGCCGGGGCCGCCACCCTGGCCCTGGGAGCCCTGCGAGGAGGTGTCGGTCCGGGCCTTGCCCTGGGTGAAACTGCCGTCGACCTTCGTCACGTTCAGGGTCAGGGCGCCCACCGCACTCGCCACGTTCTTCTGCGCGGCGACCTTTTCGACGAGCGAGGACTTGAGCGTCTGACCGCCCTGAGTCATCACCCGGTCGGAACTCTGCTCCTCGTCGTCGTCGGAACCGGCGTCGAATTCGAAATTCGGTCTGCCCGACTGGTTGTTGCCGGCGGAAGGGGCCTCCCTGGCCTTGGTCACCGTCATGTCGGTGCCGAGTCCGTAGAGCGACTGAAGGACCTTGTCCTGTGCCTGTGACATGCCGGCCGACACCGAGTTGACGGTGATGACCAGCGCGATTCCGAGCGCCAGACCCATGGCGATGACCAGAGCCGACTTCTTGCGCCGGCTCAGCTCACGCTTGAGATAGATGCCAAACATCCCTGTCCCTAAGGTTCTTGGCGCCCGCTGTGGGCGCTGCCACAAGCTATGGACGAACCTTTGAGACACCCTGAGTAAGGAATGTGTGAGACCTGAGAATGTGCCCTGGGAAATCAGAATCCCGTAAGACAGCTGGTTCCGGGCCGATTGAGGGCCACTTCCCAGCTTCGCCCGCTAGGGTCCCCTGGCGAGCCCCGCCGATGAAGCTACCCCCGCCCCACATACGGCATGCCGCTGGCAAGCACCGTCGCGAACTGCACGTTGGCCTCCAACGGCAGTTCGGCCATGTGCCGGACCGTCCGCGCCACGTCCTCCACATCCATCACCGGCTCCGCGGCCACCTCCCCGTTCGCCTGCAACGCCCCGGTCGTCATCGGTGAGGTCATGTCGGTGGCCGCGTTCCCGATGTCGATCTGCCCGCAGACGATCCGGTACGGCCGCCCGTCCAGCGACAGCGACTTCGTGAGGCCGGTCAGCGCGTGCTTCGTGGCCGTGTACGCCGCCGACCGCGGCCGGGGCGTGTGCGCCGAGATCGAGCCATTGTTGATGATCCTGCCGCCCTGCGGATCCTGCTCCTTCATCTGCCGGTAGGCCGCCTGCGCGCACAGGAACGCCCCGTCGAGGTTCGTGCCGACCACGTGCCGCCAGGCCTCGTACGGGAGTTCCTCGAACGGCACGCCGCCGGGTCCGAACGTACCGGCGTTGTTGAAGAGCAGGTCCAAGCGGCCGAAGTGGTTCCGCGTGGCGGCGAAGAGCGCGGCCACCTCCTCGGGCCGCGAGACATCGGTGCGCACGCACAACGACGTGCGCTCTTTCCCGGCCGGCTCCTCGACGGCACCGGGTGACGCGTCCGCGAGGGCCGCCCGCGCGAGCGCCGCCGTCTCCTCCAGGCGCTCCGCGCGGCGGCCCGCGAGCGTCACCGACCAGCCGGTGCGCAGCAGCTCGACGGCCACGGCCCGGCCGATTCCCGAGCCCGCGCCTGTCACGATCGCGATCTTCGTTCGATGGTCGTCCATGGCCCCGCAGCGTACGGGAGGAGGGTCGACGGTCCGCCATATCCGCCATGTGGAACTCATGCGTCCGACATCTGAGTGTTGTGTACGTGACAGTCCACCGTTGACTCTGGCCACTCCAATGCCTTGTACAACAACCGTCAGGGGAGGGCCAGATGACATCCACCGGCCACCAGCAACCGTCGCAGCACGCCCCCGAACTCCGCGCCGCCGCCCGTCACCTCGGGCGCCGCCGGCTCTTCACCGTCACCGGCGCGGCCGCCGTGCTGGCGTTCGCCACCAACCTGCCGACCGCGGGCGTGGCGGGCGCCGCCGAGTTCGACGCGGCGAAGATCACCGACAACCCCTTCACCCTCGGCGTCGCCTCCGGCGACCCGCAGGCCACCTCCGTGCTGCTGTGGACCCGGCTCGCCCCCACCCCGTACCAGGCGGACTCCGGACTGCCCGCGGAACGCGTCACCGTGCACTGGGAACTGGCCCGCGACGAACGGTTCCGCCACGTCGTCAGACGCGGGGCGACCTTCGCCCACCCCGAGTTCCACCACTCCGTGCACGTCGAGGTCGGCCACCTCGACTCCGACCGGGTCTTCTACTACCGCTTCAGGACCGGCAGCTGGATCAGCGAGACCGGGCGTACCCGCACCGCGCCCTCGTCCCGTGCGCGCGTCGACGAACTGCGGCTGGCCGCGGTCTCCTGCCAGGCGTACCACGACGGGTACTTCACCGCGTACGGCCATCTCGCCGAGGACGACGTCGACGTGGTCTTCCACGTCGGCGACTACCTCTACGAGTACGCGGTCAGCTCCGTGGGCGGCGCCCGCAACTACACCGACCGCGTGCTGCCCGACCTGTTCAACCGCGAGACCATCACGCTGGAGGACTACCGCCTGCGGTACGCCCTCTACAAGACCGACCCCGATCTGCGGGCCGCGCACGCCGCCCACCCCTTCGTGGTCACCTGGGACGACCACGAGGTAGAGAACAACTACGCGGACGACATACCCGAGAACGCCGTACCGCCGGAGGAGTTCCTGCTGCGGCGCGCCGCCGGGTACCGCGCCTACTGGGAGAACCTGCCGCTGCGCCGCCCGCAGCGGCCCGAGGGCCCCGACATGCGGCTGTACCGCCGGATGAACTGGGGCCGGCTCGCGCAGTTCGACATCCTCGACACCCGGCAGTACCGCTCCGACCAGGCGTACGGGGACGGGGCGGACGTGCCCGGGCCCGAGACGGACGATCCGGCGCGCACGATCACCGGCGCGGCGCAGGAGCGGTGGCTGCTGGACGGGTGGCGGGCCTCGCAGGCGCTGTGGAACGTCGTCCCGCAGCAGGTCATCTTCTCCCAGCGGAACTTCGACCTGACCGCGCCGTCCCGGGTCTCCATGGACGCGTGGGACGGCTACCGGGCCTCGCGGGGGCGGGTGCTGGCCGGAGCGAAGTCCGCCGGGGTCGACAACCTGATGGTGCTCACCGGGGACGTCCATGTCGCGTACGCCTTCGACATCAAGGACGACTTCGACGATCCCTCGTCGCGGACGCTCGGTACGGAGATCGTGACGACCTCGATCAGCAGTGGGCGCGACGGGGCGGAGCGGCCCGCCAACTGGGAGACGTACATGGCGGCGAATCCGCATCTGAAGTTCTACGACGGGCGGCGGGGCTATACGACCGTGCGGCTCGGGCGGGAGTCCGCCCGGGCCGACTTCAAGACGGTGCCGGCGGTTACCGTGCCGGGGGCGGCGATCTCGACCGCTGCGTCGTTCGTGACGGAGGTCGGGGACCAAGGGCTCCGGCCGGTGTAGCTCCGCGGAGGTGGGGCGGGGGACTGGCGGTCGGTCGTCGGCTGCGGGCCGGACGTGGCTGGCCGCGCAGTTCCCCGCGCCCTTAAGAACCGAAAGATTGCGCCGTTCCCCGCGCCCCTAGGGGCGCTACGCGGCCTCGCCCGGGTAGGTGACCCCTACCTCTGCTCGGACCGTGTCCAGGGTGCGCATGACCGCGAGGGTGCCGTCGAGGGGGACCAGGGGGGACTCCTTCTCGCCGGCTCGGAGGCAGCGCATCACCTCTGTCGCCTCGTGCTTGAGGCTCGCGCGGGTGCCGTCCGCCGCGTTCGCCGTGTACTCCTGCGGGTCACGGCCGTCGCGGTGCAGGACGAAGCGGTCCGAGTGGAAGAAGCCGTACGGGATGTCGATGCGGCCCTCGGAGCCGGTGACCGACGCGGAGGTCGACGTGCCACCGGTCAGGGAGCAGTGCAGCGAGGCGAGCGCGCCGCTGTCGTACGAGAGCAGCATGCCCGTCTGGAGATCGACGCGCTCCTCCGAGAGCACCGCTCTCGCCGTCACTCCGGAGGGCTCACCGAGCAGCAGATGTGCGAACGACACCGGATAGACGCCCAGGTCGAGGAGCGCGCCGCCGCCCTGCGCCGGGTCGCGCAGCCGGTGGGTGGGAGGGAACGGGCCCGAGAGGCCGAAGTCGGCCTGCACCGTGCGGACCTCACCGATCGCCCCGTCGTCGACCAGCGCCTTCAGCTGCCGGACCAGCGGGTTGCAGTACATCCACATGGCCTCCATCAGGAAGCTGTCGTGCTGCTTCGCCAGGCCGACCAGTTCCTCGGCCTCGCGCGCGTTCAGCGTGAACGCCTTCTCGCACAGCACGTTGCGCCCAGCCTCCAGACACAGCCCGGCCGCCGCCCGGTGCGCCGAGTGGGGAGTCGCCACGTACACGACGTCGACGTCCTCGTCCGCCGCGAGGGACTCCCAGTCGCCGTACGCCCGGGGTATCCCGAACCGCTCCGCGAACCCCTTCGCCGACTCCTCGGTGCGCGACGCCACCGCCACCACCTCGGCGTCGGGCAGATCGATCAGATCCGCGGTGAACGCCGCCGCGATCCCACCGGTCGCCAGCACACCCCACCGCACGCGTTCCTCCGTCATGCCCGACCTCTCGCTTTGTGCCGTCGACGACCGCGACGGCCTCGACCGCTTCGACCATCTGTACGAGACCACCTGTACGAGCTGAGAGCATAGGTGGCGGATCACACGGAGAGGGAGGGGCGCATGCCCGAGCGCGGCCGTACGACGCGGGACCCGGAGAGCCCGGAGACCCGCATACCCAGCGCGGCGGTGACCGAGGAGAGCGTGCTCGCCGCCTCGGCGTCGCCGGTACCGCCACCGGTCGCCCGCCGTTCCGTGGGACTCCTGGTCACGCTGATCCTCGGCGGACTCACGGCCGTACCGCCGCTGTCCATGGACATGTACCTCCCGGCCCTGCCGGACGTCACCGACGCGCTGCACGCCTCCGCCGCCACCGTGCAGCTGACGCTCACCGCGTGCCTCGCCGGTATGGCGCTCGGGCAGCTGGTCGTCGGGCCGATGAGCGACAAGTGGGGCCGCAGACGGCCGCTGATCACCGGACTCGTCGTGTACATCCTCGCCACCGCCGTCTGCGCGATCGCCCCCACCATCGAACTCCTCATCGCCTTCCGGCTGCTCCAGGGCCTCGCGGGCGCCGCCGGGATCGTGATCGCCCGGGCCGTCGTACGCGACCTGTACGACGGCGTGGACATGGCGCGGTTCTTCTCCACGCTGATGCTGATCTCCGGGGTCGCGCCGATCATCGCGCCGCTCATCGGCGGCCAGGTGCTGCGGATCACCGACTGGCGGGGCGTCTTCTACATCCTGACCGCCATCGGGATCGGGCTCACCGTCGTCGTCTGGCGGCTGCTGCCCGAGACGCTCCCGCCCGCCGAGCGCCATGACGGCGGCACCGTCGAAGCCCTGCGCACCATGCGCGGACTGCTCGCCGACCGCGTCTTCACCGGGTACATGCTCACCGGCGGCTTCGCGTTCGCGGCGCTCTTCGCGTACATCTCCGCGTCGCCGTTCGTGATCCAGGAGATCTACGGCGCCTCCCCGCAGACGTACAGCATCCTCTTCGGCGTGAACTCCGTCGGCCTCGTGATCGTCGGCCAGATCAACGGCAAGGTCCTCGTCGGCCGGGTCAGCCTCGACAAGGTGCTCGCGGTCGGCCTCGCGGTCGTCACCGTCGCCTCGGCCGCGCTGCTCCTGATGTCCGCCGGGGCGTTCGGCGAGGTGGGACTGGTCCCGATCGCCGTCGGCCTCTTCGTGCTCATGTCGGCGATGAGCCTGTGCATGCCCAACACCAACGCGCTCGCCCTCATGCGCACCCGGCACTCCGCGGGCTCCGCGTCCGCCCTGCTCGGCACGTCCTCGTTCCTGGTCGGCGCGGTCGCGACCCCTCTCGTGGGCGTCGCCGGCGAGCACACGGCCGTCCCGATGGCCGTCGTCCAGCTCGCGTGTTCACTGGTGGCCGTCGGCTGCTTCATGGCACTGTGCCGTCCCTGGCGGAAACAACCGAACGTACCGCCGAACACACCGACCACCGCACCGCCCACCGCACAGCCGAACGTGAAGGGAGCGGGGAACTGAGCGCACCGAGACTGCGCCCCGGCACGGCGGAACGTGCCGGGCTCGACCCCGGGGAACTCGACGCCCTGGTACGGGAGTTCCGCGCGATCACCGCGGGGGACCGGCCCTGGGCCGCGGGCGCCGTACTGGTCGCCGGACGCGGGCCCGTGATCGCCGTCGAGGAGGCGGCGGGCTGGGCGGTGCGTTACCGCGGGTACGACGAGGACGCGGACGCGGGCGTGGAACTGCCGTGCGGCGACCGCGTGCCGATGACCGTCCGCACCCCCTTCGACCTGGCGTCCCTCACGAAGCTCTTCACGAGCGTCGCCGCCGTGCAGCAGCTGGAGCGCGGCACGCTGGGCATCGACGCGCGCGTCGGGGCGTACCTGCCGGGCTTCACCGCCGCCGCCGAGTACGGCATCACCGTGCGGCACCTGCTCACCCACACCTCCGGGCTGCGGCCCGAACTCCCGCTGTACGACTGCCCGGACGACAGGGCACGGTTCGCCCTGCTGCGGTCCGAGAAACCGGTGACGGCGCCCGGCGCCGCGTACTGCTACTCGGACCTCAACATGCTGCTCCTCCAGCAGGTCCTGGAACGGATCACCCGGCGCCCGCTGGACGCCCTCGTCCGGGACGGGATCACCCGGCCGCTCGGTATGACCGACACCGCCTTCGGCCCCTGCCCGGCCGCGGCCGCCACGGAGGACCAGCGGCGGCCCTGGGCCAAGGCCGACCGGGGCATGCTGCGGGGCGCGGTCCACGACGAGAACGCCTGGGCGCTCGGCGGGGTCGCCGGCCACGCCGGCCTCTTCTCGACGGCGGCCGACCTCGCCGTCTTCTGCCGCACCCTCCTCGCGGGCGGCTCCTACGGCACCGCCCGCATCCTCGGCCCCGACTACGTCGAACTGCTCCTCTCACCGCCCGGCCTCGGCTTCGCCCTCGACCAGCCGTCGTTCATGGGCGCCCTCGCCGGCCACGGCGCGGCGGGCCACACGGGCTTCACGGGTACGTCGCTGGTGATGGACCCGTCCACGGACACGTTCCTGGTGCTCCTGGCGAACACGGTCCACCCGCGCCGCAGACCACCGGACCACGGGCCCCGCGCGACGGCGGCCACCCGGCTGGCCCGGGCGGTCCGGGGGGCCTGAGCGCTGCTCGTAGACTTCGCTCGTGAACGCCCCCGTTTCCCCAGCCGAGACCCTGCGCGCGGCCCTCGCGGGCCTGCTCGACGGACTGCCGCCCAAGGCTGCCGCCCAGGCCGTCGACCGGCTGATCGCGAACTACCGGGGCACCACCCCGACCGACACCCCGATCCTGCGCGACCGCGCGGACGTGGCCGCGTACGCCGCGTACCGGATGCCCGCGACCTTCGAGGCCGTACGGGCCGCGCTGGACGCCTTCGCGGACGTCGTGCCCGAGTGGGCGCCGGGCAGCCATGTGGACGTGGGCGGTGGCACGGGCGCGGCGACCTGGGCCGTGAACGCCACCTGGCCCGGGGAGCGGCCGGTGACCGTGCTCGACTGGGCCGAGCCCGCGCTCGTCCTCGGCCGCGAACTCGCCGCCGCCAGCCCGCAGTTGCGGTCCGCCGAATGGCGCCGCGCCCGGATCGGGGCGCAGCTCGCCCTGCCGGCGGCCGACCTCGTCACGGTGTCGTACGTCCTGGGCGAGCTGACCGAGGACGGCCGCGCCGCGGTCGTGGACGCCGCGGTGGCCGCCGGGCGGGCCGTCGTGATCATCGAGCCCGGGACGCCGGACGGGTACGCGCGCGTCATCGCGGCGCGGGACCGGTTGATCGGCGCCGGGTTCTCCGTCGCGGCGCCCTGTCCGCACAGCGCCACCTGTCCGATCGTGCCGGGGGAGGACTGGTGCCACTTCTCCGCCCGGGTGAGCCGGTCCTCGTTGCACCGGCAGGTCAAGGGGGGTTCGTTGGCGTACGAGGACGAGAAGTTCAGCTATGTCGCCGTGACGCGGGAGCCGGTCGCTCCGGTGGCTTCTCGGGTGGTGCGGAGGCCGCAGATCCGGAAGGGGCAGGTGTTGCTGGACCTGTGCGAGGTGGGGGGTGGGTTGCGCCGCTCCACTGTGACGAAGCGGCAGGGCCTGCTCTACAAGGCCGCGCGCGACGCGGAATGGGGCGACGGGTGGCCGCCGGCGGGGTAGGGCTTTTTTCTCCGCCCCCGCCGCCCCTACCCGTTCCCGTCCCGCATGGGGGCTGCGCCCCCTCGCCCCCTTTGTCCTCAAACGCCGGACGGGCTGGAGGTATACGCCGGTCCGGCGACATCTCAGCCCCTCCGGCGTTTGAGGAGCGGGGGTTCGGGGGCTGGCCCCCGAGTCAGTGACGGGAAGGGTAGGGGCGGCGGGGGCGAGGGAAGTTCTTGGCGAGACGGGGCGTCTTGTGGTGCTGGTAGTTTCGGGTGTATGCCTCCCGACTCCAGCCGCCGCAGCGAGAAGTCCCGCCGCGCGATCTACGCCGCCGCCCTCACCCTCGTCGCAGAGGTCGGCTACCCCAAAACCACCATCGAGGCCATCGCCGCCCGCGCGGGCGTGGGCAAGCAGACCATCTACCGCTGGTGGTCGTCGAAGGCCGAGGTCCTCATGGAGGCCTTCGTCGACCTCGGCGCCCAGGCGGCGGAGGCGGCCGGCAACGGGGACTGGGCGGAGGAGGACGGCATCCCCGACACCGGGGACCTGGAGGCCGACCTCAAGACGGTCCTGCGCGCCACCGTCGACGAGCTGAACGACCCGCGCTACGAGGCCCCGGCCCGCGCGCTCGCCGCGGAGGGCGTGGCCAACCCCGCCTTCGCGAAGGAGTTCGTCGCCACCCTGCTCCTGCCCTCGCTGGAACTGTACGTACGACGCCTGCGCGCGGCCCAGGACGCCGGCCAGGTACGCGCGGACGTGGACCCGTACATCGCACGCGACCTGTTCGTCTCCCCCCTCGCCCAGCGCTGGCTCCAGGGCACCGGCCCCCTCGACCACGCCTTCGCGAACAGACTCGTCGAGTACGCCCTCTACGGCATCGCCCCCCGCTGACCCCCCGCCCCCGACTCCGGCCCCGCCCACGCCCGGACCCGTACCCGGGCCAGCCGTCCCGGCGCGTCCGTGATGATCCCGTCGCAGCCGAGCGCCAGCGCGCGGTCGCGCTGCGCCGGGGTCACCACCGTGTGCGCCCACACCCGCGGGATGCCGGACCGCACGGCCCGTACGAGATCGCGGTCGCGGGCCTTGTGGTCCACGTCCAGGACGTCCACGAACGGCCGCCACCGCCGGGGCCGGTCCGTACGCATCTGGTGCGCCGAACGCCACAGCTGCGAGAGCAGCCCCAGGCGGTGGGTGCGCAGGGCCACCGCGGGACGGTTGGAGTTGACCAGCACCGAACGGGTCAGACCGCGTTCCCTGATCATGGCGGCGATGGCCGTCAGGCTCCGCGGGTCCTTGGCCTCCAGCATCAGCACCACCCGCCCGCCGAAACGGTCCAGCACCTCGGCGAGCGTCGGCGGCCGCTCCGAACGCCAGCTCCCCGGCAGCGCGTCCCTGGGGCGCAGCCGCACCCCCTGCCAGTCCCGCAGGTCGAGCGCGTGCACGGGACCGCCCATGTAGGTCGTGCGGTTCAGGGTGGCGTCGTGCATGACCACCATCGTCCCGTCGCGCAGCATCCGGGTGTCCAGGTCCAGCACCTGGGCCGTCCCGCGCTCGTACGCCGCCATCAGGCCCGTCATGCTGTTCTCCGGGACCTCGCGGGCGCCGCCGCGGTGTGCCGTGTAGACGACGCGGGGCAGCGCCGCCACCGTCAGGGGGCCCGCGTCCCATTCCAGCGGGGTGATCGCCCCGCTCTGTCCCACCAGAGCCAGGGACGTGAGACCGGCGATACCCGTCAGCGCAGTCCGTGTGACCATGCCGACACCGTAGGCGGGCATATCGTGTCAAAGTACGCAATGACACTCGATCACTGCCCCGGGCGGGCATCGCCCCACCTACCCCGGATGTGGGCTCCGGCCCCCCGGAGCGCAGGATGATGGGACGATGAGGCATGCTGTCCGCACAACAGCCAGGCGAGGGCATATATGAGCGCAGAGACGGGCCGCCGCTCCGGCGGGCAGGGCAGGATCTCCCAGTGGTTGCGCGGTCGGCGCCCACGAACGGACGCCGCGGACGACTCCGCGAGCCGTGAGGAACTGCTGCTGGCCGCCGCCGGAGCCGGGCTGCCGCTCGCGCCCGCCGCCCATCCCTCCGCGTACCGGTGTTCCTGTGACCGTGTCGGGTGTCCGACCCCCGCGCGCCATCCCGTCTCGTTCGCCTGGCAGACGCAGTCCACGACCGACCGGGCGCAGATCGAACGGTGGGCCCGGCATCAGCCGCTCGCCAACTTCATCACCGCGACCGGCATGGTGCACGACGTGCTGGACGTGCCGGTGGAGGCCGGGCAGGAGGCGCTGGAGCGGCTGCTCGGCGCCGGGATCGAGGTCGGGCCGGTCGCGCTGTCCGGGGACGACCGGATGCTCTTCTTCACGGCCACGCGCGGGACGCCCGAGGACGAGGACGAGTGGTGGCCGTGCGAGCTGGACTGCCATCCCGAGACGATGGACGAGCATCCGGGGCTGCGGTGGCACTGCCGTGGGTCGTATGTGCTGGTGCCTCCGGCGCGGTTGCCGGGGGAGCTGGTGGTGGAGTGGGTGCGTGGGCCCGAGCATCCGTTGCCGGATCCGTTGTCCTTGCTGGAAGTGCTGACGGATGAATGCGCGCGGTATGCGGGGGTCGAGCGGGAGCAGGTTGCTGCGTGGCCCCTCCGGGGGTGACGGCGGGTTTTGTCTGCGGGTGAGTGGGGGCTGGTTGCGCCGTTCCCCGCGCCCCTAAAAGCGAAAAGGCTTACTCGCCCTTTGCGGCTGTCAGGCCCTGGATTCTGCTCAGGAACTTTATGCGTTGGTCCGATGCTGACTTCGGGGGGTCCAGGACCGCCTGGTTCGAGACGGACTCCAGGGTCAGGGACTGTTTCGGGTCGCCGGTCATCAGCGCTTCGACGTCGGCGTTGCTGATGTTGATCGGGACGCCCTGGGCCGCGGTCTGCTTCTGGTAGTGGCGGGTGGTGAAGAAGACGAGGGCGCCGCCGTCCGCCGTACGCAGGCCGACCGGGGCGTAGTCCCCGGACGTCAGCGGCTCGTCGATGTACTGCTGGGCGAGCCCCGGACGCGCCGCGCTCTTCGCCCGGTCGGCACGCCACTTCGTGGTGTGGGCGCCGTCGGCGAAGGTGCTGCCGCCGTCCTTGAGGTAGGTCGCGTACTGCTGGGGGAGTTTCCCGGGCGCGACCGCCAGATCCGCCGCGTTCGCCGTGACCGGCTCCGCCCAGCCGTCCGCGTTCTTCTTGAACGCCGGTATCTCCTCGGCGGAGGAGATCGTCAGATACGAGACCTGCCACACCTCGTCCGCGTCGCTCCGCGTGAACACCATCAGCCAACGGTCCTCGGCACGGCCCTTGTTGGCCTTCGAGTCGGTGACGAACCAGCGCGGCCAGCCGGCCTTCCGCGGGATCGTGAACTCGGTGTCGGTCAGCTTGAGGGGCACATAGTTCGGGTTGCCGCCCGGCTGGTTCCTGCCGCCGGCCTTCAGCTTCGCCCCGTCGATGTCCCCGAGCGCGCCGGTGACCCGGTCCGCGTCCAGGGACGGGTCGTTGGCGCCGTTCGCCTTGTTGTAGGCGGCCGTGAAGTCCCGCAGGGCACGTGCGGCCTCGCTCTTCGTGGCCCCGGGGAGAACCTCGCGTTCCCCGTGCACGACCACGCACCCGCTCGCCGTCACCGACAGCACGGTCACGGAGGCCGCCGTCAGCGCGCTCCGGCCGAGTCCGCGAGGCCTGCGCGGCCCAGAAGACTTACGAGGGCTGCGATCCCTGCTCATCGAGTCCCTTCACCTTCCCCGTCCCGATCCCGGTTCCCGCTCGACGGTTTCCCGGAGGCGAACCCTACCGGGGCCGGAAGGCGCCCGAGCGGCGGGCCGACGTACCGCGCCCGCCGCGAGCCGGTCTCACGCCTCTTCGCGCACCGGGGCGGGCGACTTGGCCCCGCTCCCGCCCGAGCGTGAAGGCGCCAGGAAGAACGCCAGCGTCGGCACCAGGTACAGGACCCACACGACGACCTGGACGACGGTCGGGTCGGGCTGGAAGTTGAAGACGCCCTTCAGCAGGGTCCCGTACCAGCTGTCCGGGGGGACGGTCCCGCTGATGTCGAAGGCCTTGTTCGTCAGGCCCGGCAGGAAGTCGGCCTCCTGGAGGTCGTGCACGCCGTAGGCGAGGACGCCCGCGGCGACGACGACCAGCATGCCGCCGGTCCAGGTGAAGAACTTGGCGAGGTTGATGCGGACCGCGCCCCGGTAGAAGAGGTAACCGAGCACGACCGCGGTCAGGATGCCCAGCAGTACACCGATCAGCGGGCCCTGGGTGCCGTCGTTCGACGCGCGCACGGACGCCCAGACGAACAGGGCCGTCTCCAGGCCCTCGCGCCCGACGGCCAGGAACGCGGTGGCGACCAGCGCGGCCGTGCCCATCTGCAGGGCCGTGTCGAGTTTGCCGTGCAGTTCGGCCTTCAGGTGGCGGGCGGTGCGCCGCATCCAGAAGACCATCCAGGTCACCAGGCAGACCGCGATGATCGACAGGGAGCCGCCGAGTGCCTCCTGCGCCTCGAACGTCAGCTCCTGGGAGCCGAATTCGAGCGCGAAACCGAAGCCGAGGGCGAGGACGACGGCGACCGCGATGCCGATCCAGATGGGCTTCAGGGCGTCCCTGCGGTCCGTCTTCACCAGATAGGCGATGAGGATGCAGACCACGAGGCTGGCCTCAAGGCCTTCGCGCAGGCCGATCAGATAGTTGCCGAACACGGCCTACGCCTCCTTGGGGTTCTTCGAGAACAGCGCGCGGCCCCACCAGTCGTCCTCGTCGCGGACGCCGGGCGGGATCGCGAACACCGCTGAACCCACGTGCTGGATGTACTCGTTGAGGGCGTCCGCCGCGAGGCTCCGCTGTACCGGGATGAAGCCCTGGCGCACATCACGCTGGTAGGCGAGGAAGAACAGGCCCGCGTCCAGGCGGCCCAGCCCGTCCGTGCCGTCGGTGAAGGAGTAGCCGCGGCGCAGGAGCGTGGCCCCGGCGTTCGTGTCGGGGTGCGCGAGCCGCACGTGCGCGTCGGGCAGCATCGCCTTCAGGAACGGCTCGTCGCGCTCCTTGGCCTTGCCGACGGGCGCGCCCTCGCCCTTGTCCCGGCCGAAGATGTCCTCCTGCTCCTGCAGCGAGGTGCGGTCCCAGGTCTCGATGTTCATCCGGATGCGCCGGGCCACCAGGTACGAACCCCCGGCCATCCAGGCCGAGTCCGCGTCGGTGTCCTTCTCCTCCACCCACACGAACTTCTTCAGCCGGTCCGTCTCGGTCCCGGCGATGTTGCGGGTGCCGTCCTTGAACCCCATGAGGTTACGTGGGGTCTGGGCGTCCGGGGTCGTCGAGGAGGTCTTGCCGAAGCCCAGCTGCGACCAGCGGATGACGACCTTGCCGAAGCCGATCCTGGCGAGGTTGCGGATGGCGTGGACGGCTATCTGCGGGTCGTCGGCGCACGCCTGGACGCACAGGTCGCCGCCGCTGCGGGTCCTGTCGAGGTTGTCGCCGGCGAACTTCGGCAGGTCGACGAGGGCTTCGGGCCGCCGGCCGGCGAGGTCGAACCTCTCGAAGAGGGAGGGGCCGAAGCCGAGGGTGAGGGTCAGCCGTGACGGTGTGAGGCCCAGCGCCTCCCCGGTGTCGTCGGGCGGCGCCTCGGCGAGACCGCCGTACGCGCCCTCGCCGACCGCCCGTCCGGCGGTCATCCGCTGGGCCGCCTCGGTCCAGTCCTTCAGCAGCTGGACGAACGCGGCCCGGTCGTCGGTCTTCACGTCGAAGGCGGCGAAGTGCAGCCGGTCCTGCACGGGGGTGGCGATACCCGCCTGATGGCTGCCGTGGAAGGGGACCTCGCCGCCCGCCCCGGCGGCGGCCGGTCCGGCGTCGTCGCCCGCGCGGGCCACGGCCACCTCGCCCCCGGCC
>NZ_BMVY01000034.1 GCF_014650955.1 Streptomyces tauricus | reverse complement strand
CCGCGGCGCGGCCCGGCCGTGGCGCGCGACCGTGGTGGCCGGGCACGGCGAGAGGGCCCCCTCCGCCGCCCCCCCCTCAGCCGGACTCCCCGTAAGCCGCGCGCAGCGCATCCCGGACCGCGTCGAGTGCCGCGGCCTCGGACAGCCCGAGCCGCCGTACGCGCTCGGCGTAGGCCTGCGCGTCGGACGCGGCCGTACGGTCGGCCGCCGAGCCCGCCGCGGCGACCAGCGTGCCGTTGCGGCCCCGCGTCTCGATGACCCCGTCCGACTCGAGTGCCCGGTAGGCCTTGGCGACCGTGTTGGCGGCGAGACCGAGCTCCTCGGCCAACCCCCGCACGGTGGGCAGCCGGTACCCCACCGGCAGCACCCCGGCCCTCGCCTGCTCGGAGATCTGGGCGCGCACCTGCTCGTAGGGCGCGACCCCCGTACCGTCATCGATGTCGATCTTCAACGTCACCCCGTGATTGTCCCGCACCGGCCGGAAAATGAGAGGCGGCCTGCCGCACCCCGCGCGTAGCGTGCGATTCCATGACTGTGATCGTCCGCGACCTCCGCACCGAGGATCCCGAGGACGCCGAAGGCTTCTCGCACATCCGGCGCCTGGCACTGCCCTACATGCTCTCCACCCCGGAGTCCGTCCTCCACGACGTCACGCACGCCCACCCCGACGCGCACTTCCGGCCGCTGGTCGCCGAGGAGGACGGCGAACTCATCGGCACAGCCCACACGGGCATCGTGTACGACAGCCCGCAGCCGGGCCAGGGCTATCTGAACGTGTACGTGCACCCGCAGCGCCGGGGCCGCGGCGCCGGCTCGCTGCTCGTACGGACCGCGGAGGAGCATCTCGCCGAGGTGTCCGCGAAGAAGCTCTTCGCCTGGGTCCTCGACGAGCCCGCGAACCGTTCCTTCGCCGAGCGGCGCGGCTACGGCGCGAGCCGCTCCGCGCACTTCCTCCGTCTCGACCTGGCGAACAACCCTCTGCCGCCGCGCCGGGAGCCGCCCGCGGGCGTGGAGTTGCGCACGGCGGCGGACTTCGCCGACGACCCGCGCCCCCTCTTCGAGCTGGACGCTGAGACGCTCGCGGACGAACCGAGCGACATCGCCCATGAGTTCACCGACTACGAGGCGTGGCTGAAGGAGACCTGGCACCACCCGCTGCTCAGCCATGAGCTGACCTCCGTGGCGGTCGTCGACGGCAGGCCCGCCGCGTTCAGCGCCGCCCGCACCGACGGCGGCACCCGCTACGGCACGGTGATGACGGGCACGGCCCGCGCCCACCGCGGACGCGGTCTCGCCAAGCTGGCCAAGGCCGACTCCCTGCACCGCGCCCGCGCCGCCGGCTTCACGGAGGCGTTCACGGGCAACGACTCGGGCAACGGCCCGATGCTCGCGATCAACAAATGGTTCGGTTACGAGATCTGCGCCACGGAGGTACAGCATGTCCGCGAACTCGGCTGACCCCGCACCCCGACCCACCGCCCCGGACACCGCGGACGCCACCCCGGGCACCCGGGGCGCCGCCCCGGCCACCGTGGACATCGTCCTGGTCAAGGCGGGCCGTACGAAGATCCGGTATCCGGCCGACCTGCTCCACGACGACGGGACGCACGTCGTCGTCCGCGCGGCCTGGGCGGGAGCCGGCGTCCGCGACTTCGGCTTCGTACGCTTCGAGCCGGGCGACGTCTTCACCGAGCACTACTGGCGCGACCGCTGGTACGCGGTGAAGGAGGTCAGGAACGCCGAGGGCACGCTCAAGGGCTGGTACTGCGACATCGCCCGCCCGGCCGACGTCACCCAGGGCGGCCTGGGAGACCCGGGCGAGGTGGTCTGCGAGGATCTCGACCTGGACCTGTGGCGCTCGGCCGACGGCAGGACCGTACTGCGGCTGGACGAGGACGAGTTCGCGGCGAGCGGCCTGGAGACCACCGATCCACGGGCCGCGTCCGCCGCCCGGGCCGCGCTGGACGAACTCGAACGCCGCGCAACCGAAGGCGACTTCGAAGCGCTGCTGACCTGACAGCCACTGCCGACCCAGCCACCAGTGACCTGGCCACTGCCCCCCTCACGGCACAGCGATCACCGCGTACCGCTCGTCCGCCACCTCCCTTCCCCACAGCGAGGAGTCGTCCGACAGCCACTCCACGCGCACGTCCTCGGCGAGGGGCGCGAGCAGAGCCGTCAGCCGGTCGGCGGACATGCCGACCGGGCTCACCGTGCCCCAGACGCCCTCGATGAGGACGAGCCGTCCGCCGGGGCGCAGCAGCCCGCGCCAGTGCCGCAGGACGCGGCCGGGCTCGGGCAGCGTCCACAGCACATGGCGGACGAGGACGACGTCGAAGCGCTGCTCCCCGACGGGCGGGGCCGCCGCGTCACCGACCAGGAACGCCGCGTCGCGTCCGGCCAGTTTGGCGCGGGCCAGATCGACCATGCGGGACGAGAGGTCGACGCCGGTGACTCGGTGCCGCGCCTCGGACGCGAGGAGCGAGAGGCTGCCCGTGCCGCAGCCCAGATCGAGCACGTCCGAGGGGCCGCGGGGCAGCCAGCCACGCAGCCTGGCCGCCCATGCCTCCCGCACGGCGGGGTCCCGCAGGCCGTGGTCCGGCTCGTCGTCGAAGGTGTCGGCCGCCGTGTCCCAGTCGACGTCGGACCGCTGCTCACCAGTGCTGTTACTCGTCATGCACCCAGAGTGGCACCCGCCACTGACAACGCCCCGGTCCCCGGTCAGGGCCCCACTCGGCCGCATCCTTCGTACAAACCGACAAGATGTCCGACATGTGGACTCATTGATGAAACGTGACAGCCGCCACTGACAAGCGGCCACCGATGAGTCACCCTCCCGGAAATGGTCTGTCTCCGTGAGAACGCGGTACTCGGCAGACCAGCCGCAAGGGAGGCCCCTATGCGCCGCATGACCATGCAGAAGCCCCTGAAGAAGTCGGATTCCCGTCGGGTACGGGAAGAGGCCGACCAGCGCCCGGCCGAGCGTCCGGAGGTCCGCAAGGACATCCATCGCACCTGGTGGCCGGACGGGTGACGGCGCCCGGGGTTGGCAGAGGGCCGGTCAGGATGCAAGCCGCTTGCGGTGGTGGAGCCGGTCGTAGGGCCGTCCACCCGGCGCTCCACGAGTTCGTACCCGTGCCGGGGGTAGAGCCGCCGGTTCTCCCACATCAGCGCGTTCGTGTACGGCCTGACCTCGGGCAGTCCCAGCGCCCGCGCGTGCGCGTCCACGAAGGCGAGCAGCCGCCCCACGCCCTGACCGCGGGCGTCGGGGCGGACGGCGACACTGTCGAGGAACAGCTGGCCCTCACACGCCTCGACCACCACGAGCCCGACCACGGGCTGTCGGTCATGACCGGAACGGTATCTACCTGAGCCCAGTCTCAGCCCTCCCTTAACGGCACCATAAGGATCGCCTCCACCCGCTCCCAGCAGGCGATTCCGCGGTTTCGAGGGGCTAGCTTGCTGATCGCCCCCAGGCATCACAGGCACCCCCCAAGATCCGTTTCGAGGAGTACCCCCATGCCCGCTCGCCACCAGGCCGCCGCCCGCATCGCCACCGTCGTCGCGGTCGGCGTCGCCCCGCTCGCCCTGACCGCGCTCGCCGCCGCGCCCGCCGTCGCACACGGTTCGATGACGGACCCGGTGAGCCGGGTCGCGGCCTGCTTCGCGGAGGGCCCGGAGAACCCGAAGTCCGCCGCCTGCAAGGCGGCGGTGGCGGCCAGTGGCACCCAGGCCCTCTATGACTGGAACGGCGTCAACATCGCCAACGCCGCCGGGAAGTCGAAGCAGATCATCCCCGACGGGAAGCTGTGCAGCGCCGCCAACGACAAGTACAAGGGTCTCGACCTGGCCCGCGCCGACTGGCCGGCCACCCAGCTGACCTCGGGCAACCGCACCTTCCGCTACAAGGGGACCGCCCCGCACAAGGGTTCGTTCGAGCTGTATGTCACCAAGGACGGGTACGACCCGACGAAGCCGCTGAAGTGGTCCGACCTGGAGTCGAAGCCCTTCCTCAAGGTCACCGACCCGAAGCTGGAGAACGGCGACTACGTCTTCAACGGGGTCGTGCCGGTCAAGTCGGGCCGCCACCTCATCTACTCGATCTGGCAGCGCTCGGATTCCCCCGAGGCCTTCTACACCTGCTCGGACGTCGTCTTCGGCGAGGGCGGCGCGGGTGCGGAGGCCTCCGCTGCCCCGGCCGCGTCGGCGCCGTCCGACGAGGAGATCGCGGACGGCGCGGACGAGTCGTCCGTGGAGCACGGGGGGCACGGCGACGACGACCCGAAGACCCAGGCCACGGTCACGGCCGCGGCGGGCACGAAGTCGGACCCGGCCTCCGGAACCGACTCCGGGGACGACTCCGGGGCCGCGGCCGAGGCCGAGGAGACGGCCGGAGCCGCCGCGGCCTCGGACGGGTCCGCTAGCGACGCCGAACCCGCCGGAGGGTCGGCGGACCTCGCCGAGACCGGTGGGTCCGACTCGACCGCGTACATCGCGGTGGGCGGGGCGGCGGCGCTGGCGATCGGCGCGGGGGCGATGTTCGCGTCCGTCCGCCGTCGGGCGGGTGGCGTCCGCCGGTAGGCGGAGGGCCAGGACAAGGGC
The DNA here is from genome assembly GCF_014650955.1 of Streptomyces tauricus. Taxonomy (GTDB): domain Bacteria; phylum Actinomycetota; class Actinomycetes; order Streptomycetales; family Streptomycetaceae; genus Streptomyces; species Streptomyces tauricus. Next base: position 88,671 of record NZ_BMVY01000034.1, on the reverse strand, counting down.
CCTATGGGGCCGTAGTGGATGGGGTGGGTACGGGGACTGCGGGTCCGGCCTCAACCGGTCGCGCAGTCCCCCGCGCCGCTGAAGGGGCTGCGCCCCAAAAAACGATCAGCCGATCGCCGACAGGCAGGTGGTCGGGGTGGCGCGGGACGGGTCCAGGGCGTTCGCCACCTCGTGGAAGGCGATGCGGTCGAAGAGTCCGATCGACGCGTGCTCGGAGAGGTCGAGCGCGCACAGGTCCTGGATCAGGATGTTGCGGACGTTCGGGCCGTCGAGGAACTGCGAGCGGTAGGGCGTGACGACCTCGTCGTACCGGGTGGCGATGACCGTGTAGCGGACGCCAGGCACGGTGTCGCCGCCCGCGTTGAGCCGGGTGAGGAAGGCGGAGCCGGCGATCTGGTCGGCGAGGGCCGGAGTGGCGGCCGAGAGCACTTCGCCCGCGCCGGGGAAGTACGTGACCAGCTTCGCCAGTCCGTTCAGGGTGGTGCCGTGGTTGTCGGGGGCGATGCCGACGAGGGCGTTCACCTTGGCGGCGCCGCCGAGGAATTTCAGGTAGTGGCGTGGCATCATGCCGCCCTGCGAGTGGCCGACGAGGTCCGCCTTCGCCGCCCCGGTCGCGGCGAGCACCTTGTCGACGAAGGTCTTCAGCTGCTCCGCCGACTTGTCGATGGGGCCCAGCCCGTGGACGAGCGGTACGCCGGGGAGCTGCCCGTAGTCGAGGGCGTAGACGCAGTAGTCGCGGTTGACCAGATAGGGCGCGAGGCCCAGCCAGTTGTCGACGGAGTTGGCGAAGGTGCCGTGCACGAGGACGACGGGGCGCGGGTGGGCGGCGGACGGTTTGCAGGAGTAGTCGTTCCAGCCCCTGCTCGTCGTGCCGGCGGCCCGGTCGGTGGAGTCGGCGGCAGTGGCCGCGGTGGCGGGGACGATCGTGACCACTGCGGTCAGCAGCAGCGCCGACAGGGGTCTGAGCAGGTGTTTCCAGGGCAGCATCGGGTGATCTCCTTGCGGCTCAAGGGAGTGACGAGGCCATACGCCCTGTGATCCGGATCACGAGGATGCTGTTCTGTTTTCAAGTTACGAGCGAGTAGGAAAAGTGTGAAGTTACGCGTCAGTAAAAACTTCCAGTGGTAGCTGGGAGAACTGACACGTGCCGTTGAACCGTCACCAGGCGGGCCTGATGGGACCGTAGGGGGCAATGCGCAGCAAATGGTCGCGCAACGCCCGGACTTCACCCTCACCGATTAGTTCGACCCACGGCCGAACGGCCTCCGCGGCCGACTCCTCCGCCGCCCGGGTTCACTCCCGGCCCCGCCCGGTGAGCACGACTAGCCGGGCGCGCGTCGTCGGGGTGCGGTTGCCGCTCCGCGTACCCCTTACGGACGATCTCGTCGACAAGTTGACTCGCGGCGGTGACCGTCGTCCCACCGGACGCGATCCGAACACAGGCGAACCCGTACGCGGGCCCCGCAAGGGGCGCGGGGAACTGCGCGTCCAGCCCCCACGGCCCCGCACGTCCAGGCAACGGACACCCTCTCCGCCCCTCGCCCCATCCCCGCGGAGCACCACGCGGAGCGTTACGCCGCCAGCGCGCCCGGGATCACCGCCCCCGCCCCGAACTTCTTCCGCACCCGGTCCGCCACCTCCTCAAGGCGCCGCACCTTCTCGTCCACCGGGTCGAACGTGAGCTGGTGGGAGGCCTGTTCGGCGGGGTCGAGCCCCTCGGCCCGCAGAGCCACCCCGCGCACCCGGGCCCGCTGCAGCCCGAGCGCCTCGTACATGCGGTACGCGGCATCGGTGAGCGCGGAGGAGTGGGCGGTCGGTTCGGGGAGCGTACGGCTGCGGGTCGTCGTGGAGCGGTCGGCGTAGCGGACGGTGAGGGTGAGCGTGCGGCACACCTTCTCCAGGGCCCGCAGCCGCGAGCCCAGCTCCCCCGCGGCGGAGAGCAGCGCGCGCCGGTGCTGCGCGGGGTCCAACTCGTCGCGCGGGAACGGCCGTTCGGCGGCGAGCGACCGGGAGACGGCGTTCGGTACGACCCGGCCGCGGTCGATGCCCTGTGCCATCTCGTGCAGTTCGCGGCCGGTACGGGCGCTGGTGAGCCGTTGCAGTGTGGACAGCGGCGCGGCGGCCACCTTGCCGATGCTGTCCAGGCCGTACTCGCACAGGGTGCGGGCGGTGGCCGCACCGACTCCGGGCAGCGCCCGTACGGACCGCTCCGCCAGGAACTCCGTGAGGGCGCGGGGTCCTTCGGGGACCACCCGGATCTCCCCGGGGGCGGCCTCCCGCAGGGCCATCCGCGCGAACATCGGGCCGGGTCCCGCCCCGATCGCGCAGTCGACGCCGTGCCAGGCGAGCGCCCGTACCCGGATCAGGGAGGCCAGTTCCACGACGTCCCGCCGGAAGTACCGCTCGGCGCCCCGCAGATCGGCGAGCGCCCCGTCGGGCGGCAGCGCCTCGACGACAGGGGTGAACTCCTCCAACGTGCCGAGGAGCCCGGGCAGGGCGGCCTCGTACATCGGCGGCAGCTGGAAACGTACGCAGAGGATGGTCATCCCGCACTCCCCGGGCTCTGGTGCCACAGTTTCTTTCCGCTCGCGGACCCCTCGCCCGCCGGGCGCACATCCGCCCACGGATGCATTTCGTATCCCGTGGGCAACTGGATTCGACGGCCGCCCGTCGGATCTCCCGAACCACGGGAACCGCCCTCGGCCCCGGGCTCCCCCTGCGGGGCGGCCAGTCTTGCCGCCACCCCCTCCAGTCCTTCCGCGCGCCGCAGTTCCGCCAGGTCGGCGAGGTTCCAGGCGGCCGCCCCGACCACGCTGAGGCTGCGCGGGCCGCGCCGCTGCACCACTCCGCGCACCAGCAGGAGCCAGGAGTGGAAGACGGTGTGCGCGCACGTGTCGTGCGAGTCGTCGAAGAAGGCGAGGTCGAGCAGGCCCGTACCGTCGTCCAGGGTGGTGAAGATGACCCGCTTGCCGGAGCGGATCGGCGGTGTCTGGGTGGCCGCCTTGGCGCCCGCGACCAGCACCGTCTCGCCGTGCTCGGCCGCCCGCAGCCGGCGGGCCGTGACGACGCCCAGCTCGTCCAGGAACGTTCGGTGATCGTCCATCAGATTGCGTGAGGCGTCCATGGAGAGCACGCCCAGTTCGGCGCTGAGCCGTTCCGCCGAGGAGAGGTCGGGCAGCCCGGCCGGCGCGGTCTCCTGCCCGCCGCCCAGCGGGAGTTGGGAGCCGCCGGCGCCGCGTGCGCCCCGGTGCAGCTCGGTCAGGTGCAGTTGCAGGTCACGGCGGTTGGCGCCGAAGGTGTCCAACGCGCCGACCTGCGCGAGCCGTCCGGCCAGTGGGCGGCTCGGCCGGGCCCGTTCCCAGAAGTCGAGCAGCGAGGCGTACGGCTGCCCCTGCTCGATCCGGGCCGCCTCGGCCTCGCTGATCCCGTGCACATCGGAGAGCGCGAGCCGGACACCCCAGACCTTCCCGCCCACCTCCCCGCCGGCCTTCCCGCCCGCCTTCCCAGGAGGTTCAGACACCAGTTCGATACTGTGTGCGACCGAAGACCTGTTCACGTCCAACGGCAGGATCGGCACCCCCCGCCGCCGCGCGTCCGCGAGCAGCAGCCGCTTCGGGTACATCCCGGGATCGTGCGTGAGCAGCCCCGCGTAGAAGGCGGCCGGGTGGTGCGCCTTCAGCCACGCCGACTGGTAGGTGGGTACGGCGAACGCGACCGCGTGCGCCTTGCAGAAGCCGTACGCCCCGAAGGCCTCGACGATCTCCCAGGTACGGGCGATCGTCTGCGCGTCGTACCCCCGCGAGGCCGCGTGCTGCGCGAACCAGAAGCGGATCCGTCCCTGCGACTCGGGGTCGGACAGCCCGCGCCGCACCCGGTCCGCCTCGCCCCGGCCGCAGCCGGTCATGATGTCGACGATGTCGATGATCTGCTCGTGGAAGACGACGACCCCGTACGTGCCCTTCAGCGGCTTCTCCAGATCCGGGTGCGGATAGCGGACCGGCGCCCGGCCGTGCCGCGCCTCGATGAACGGCCGCACCATGTCGGCCGCGACCGGCCCGGGGCGGAAGAGGGAGATGTCGACGACGAGGTCGTGGAAGGTCGTGGGCTGGAGCCTGCCGACCAGGTCCCGCTGCCCCGGCGACTCGATCTGGAAGCAGCCCAGCGTCTCCGTGGACCGGATGAGCCGGTACGTCTCCGGGTCGCCCTCCTCGACGGCGACGGCGTCCAGGTCGACATGGTCCCCCGTCGCCCGTTCCACCTCGGCGACCGCGTGCGCCATCGCGGACTGCATCCGCACCCCCAGCACGTCGAGCTTGAGCAGCCCGAGGTCCTCTACGTCCTCCTTGTCGAACTGCGACATGGGGAGCCCTTCGCCACTGGTCGGCACGACCGGCGTACGGGCGAGGAGCGAGGCGTCGGAGAGGAGGACCCCGCACGGGTGCATGGCGACTCCGCGCGGCAGGGCGTCCAGTGACTCCACCAGTTCCCACAACCGCCCGTACTTCGCCCCTTTCTGCTGGAACTCCGCTGCCAGGGAACGCAGTTCGGGCAGCTCCGCCAGCGCCGCGCGGACGTCGCGGGCGCGGATGTGCGGGAATGCCTTGGCGATGCGGTCGATGTCGGCCGGGTCCATGGACAGGGCCGCGCCGACGTCCCGTATCGCGTGACGCACCCGGTACGTCTCCGGCATCGACACCGTCGCGACCCGCTCGGTGCCGAACCGGCCGATGATCGCGCGGTAGACCTCGATGCGGCGCGCGGACTCCACGTCGATGTCGATGTCGGGCAGGACCGCGCGGCGCTTGGACAGGAAGCGTTCCATCAGCAGTCCGTGCTCGACGGGGTCGGCGTGCGCGATGCCGATGAGGTGGTTGACGAGCGAGCCCGCCCCGGAGCCGCGCGCGGCGACCCGGATGCCCATTCCCTTCACGTCGTCCACGACCTGAGAGACCGTCAGGAAGTAGGAGGCGAAGTGGTGGTGGGCGACGATGTCCAGCTCGCGGTGCATCCGCTCCCAGTACTCACGCGCCCGGGAGGAGCGGTCGTAGCCGAGCCGCACCATTCCCGCCGCCGCCCGTGAGGCCAGTACGCGCTGCGCGGTGCGGCGCCCGGCGCCGACGAGGTGCGCCTCGGGGAAGTGCACGGCGCCGATCCCGAGGTCGCCCTCCGGGTCGACCCGGCACTCGTCGGCGGTGGCCCGGGTCTGTTCGAGCAGGCGGTGGGCGGTGTCACGGCGGTAGCCGGCGGCCTCCACGACCCGTTCGGCGGCGGCGAGCATGGCCCCTTCGTCCTTGAGCCAGGCCTCGCCGCTGTCCAGTTCCTTGCGGGGGTCGACGGGGACCAGCCAGCGGGCGGCGTCCAGCACGTCGGCGACCGGGCCCATGCCGGGGTCGGCGTACCGGACGGCGTTGGTGAGCACCGGGCGCACCCGCTGCTCGGCGGCGAAGCCGACGGTACGGGCGGCCAGCCGCAGGGAGCCGGGCCCGGTGCCCTCGCGTCCGTGCCAGACCGCTTCGAGACGCAGCGCGTCGCCGTACACCTCCCGCCAGGGTGCGAGCAGGTTCGCGGCCAGGTCGGGCCGTCCGGCGGTGAGCGCGCGGCCGACGTCGGAGGCCGGGCCGAGCAGCACGGTCAGCCCCTCGGCATGGTTCTCCACCCAGGGCAGCAGCGGTCGCCCCTCCCCCGCATGCGCCGCAGTAACGATCCTGCAGAGATCGGCCCAGCCCTTCCCGCCGTCCCGGGCGAGAAAGGTCACGCGCGGTGTCGACTCGTCGATGAAGGCACCGCCCCGCACGGGAGTCCGCCGCCGCTCACCCCGTACGGACTCCGCGGCGGCTCTTCCGGCGGACCGCGCGGCGGGCCCTCGGGAGGGCTCTTCGACCGCGAGGTCGACCCCGAACAGGGGGCGCACTCCCACACCCTGCGCGGCACAGGCCTTCGCGAAGCGGACCGCGCCCGCGACGGTGTCCCGGTCGGTGAGCGCCAGCGCGTCCATGCCCCGCTCGAAGGCACGCTCGGCGAGACGCTCCGGGTGGGAGGCCCCGTACCGCAGGGAGTACCCGGAAGCGGTGTGCAGATGCGTGAAGCCGGACACGCGCACCTCCACCACCAGGGGCTTTCACACAGCCCTCGAACATTAGTTCCCAAGTTCCTCACCTCCACCATAGACCATCTCTCGAACGTCTGTACGACATCCGTTCGGCCCCGTCCCACCTGCGCAAACACCGCGGGACCCGGACCGTAGGGGCATGGCACGGACAGCAGAGGCCCCGCCCAAGTCCTTCCTCGACGAGGTCAGGGACGCGGTCACCCCGCGGGCCACGCTGCTCGTCATCGGCGTGGTCGCCCTGCAGCTGCTCTTCATCGCCTCCTACGTGGGGGCGCTGCACCATCCGAGGCCGAAGGACGTGGCGTTCGGGGTGGTCGCGCCGGGCGCCGCCGCCGAGCAGACGGTGACCCGGCTCAAGCGGCTGCCCGGCACCCCCCTGGATCCCCGGACGCTCACCGACGAGGCGACGGCACGCGAGCAGATCGCGCACCGTGACATCGACGGCGCCCTGCTGGTCGACCCGGGCGGCACGACCGACACCCTGCTGGTCGCCTCCGGCGGCGGCAAGACCCTGTCCAACGCCCTGATCGCGCTCACCACCGAGCTGGAGAAGAACCAGGGGCGCACGGTACGGACCGTCGACGTGGTCCCGGCCGACGCCCAGGACGCCAACGGGCTGACCCCCTTCTACCTGGTCGTCGGCTGGTGCGTGGGCGGCTATCTGTGCGCGTCGGCGCTGGCGATCAGCACGGGCGCCCGGCCGGCCAACACCCGGCGCGCGGTGATCAGGCTCGCCTCGATGGCCCTGGTCTCGATCGTCGGCGGACTCGGCGGGGCGGTCATCGTCGGACCGGTCCTTGGCGCCCTGCCCGGCAGCGTGGCCGCCCTCTGGGGACTCGGCGCGCTGATCACCTTCGCGGTGGGGGCCGCCACGCTCGCGCTCCAGTGCGTCTTCGGGATCGTCGGCATCGGAGTGGCGGTCCTGCTGGTGGTGATCCTGGGCAACCCGAGCGCGGGCGGCGCCCTCCCGCCACCGATGCTCCCCCCGTTCTGGAAGGCCATCGGCCCGGCCCTGCCCCCCGGCGCCGGCACCTGGGCGACCCGCTCGATCGCCTACTTCGAGTCCAACGCCATCACCACGCCCATGCTGGTCCTGGCGGCATGGGCGGCCCTGGGCACAGCGATCACCCTGGCTGTGGGCTCACGTAACAGACAGGCTCCGCCCCAGGGCTTTCAGGGGCGCGGGGAACGGCGCAGTCTTTAGGGCACGCCCCCACCGAACCCGCACCCTCCAGTCGGCCAGTCGGCCAAGGCGCACGCGAAGCGGCGCCGTCAGGGGCGCGGGGAACGGCGCGGCCGGCCGCAGCGGACCCGCGCCCTCCGGCGTTCTCCGGACAACGGGCCGGCCCCGCCCCCACCGGGCAGGTGGGAACGGGGCCGGCCCGTAGCGGCAGGCACGCGGGACGGCGAAGCCGTCAGCCGATCTGCGTACCGGTCGCGGACAGTGCCTCGGTCACCGGCTGGAAGAACGTCTCCCCACCGGAGGTGCAGTCACCGCTGCCACCGGACGTGAGTCCGATCGCGCTGCTCCCCGAGAACAGCGACCCACCGCTGTCCCCCGGCTCCGCGCAGACATCGGTCTGGATGAGCCCGTTGACGATGTCGCCGTTGCCGTAGTTCACGGTCGCGTCCAGACCGGTCACCGACCCGTCGTGCACCTGGGTCGTGGACCCGCTCCGGGTGACCTGCATCCCGACGGTGGCCTCCGCCGCCCCGGATATCTGCTGCGCGGACCCGTTGTAGAGGTTCACCTCGCTCGGGTGGTCCACGTCCGCGGTGTACTTCACCAGGCCGTAGTCGTTGTCGGGGAAGCTGGAGTCCGCGTTCTCGCCGATCTCGGTACCGGAGGAGTCCGACCAGGTGGTGATCCCCTCCGTGCAGTGCCCGGCGGTGAGGAAGAACGGCTCGCCGCCCTTGACCACGTTGAAGCCGAGCGAGCAGCGGCCACCTCCACCGGTGATGGCGTCACCGCCGGCCACGAAGGTCCTGAACTCCCCCTTCGTCCGCTTGAGTTCGGTCGTGCCGCCGAGCCCGTCGACGACCTTCGTCAGTTCGGCCAGCTCGGCACCGGTGACCGTGCGGTCCGCGGTGACGACGACCTTGTTGGTCGCGGGGTCGAGCGCCCACGAGGTGCCGGGGATGGTCGCGTCCTGCTTCAGCGTCGTACGGGCGCTCCTCAGGTCGGCGAGGGAGTTCTCGACGACTCTCGCCCTCGCGCCCGCCGACTCGACGGTGTCGGCCGCAGCCTCGTCGAGCACGTTCACGACGAGGCTCTTGGCCTTCGCGTCGTAGTACGTTCCCGCCGCGTCGCCGCCGAGGTCCTTGCCGAGCGTCGAGGCGAGCTTTCCGGCCGCCGTGACCGAGAGAACCTTCGGCTCGGGGGCGGGCGTGTTCTCACTCGCGTTCGCACTCTGCAAGGTGACTCCACCCGCGACGAGTGCGGCGATGCCCGCGCCGGCCGCGACGGCCCGTCGCCCGGGTATGCGTCGGTGCTTCAACTCGTGTCCTCCTGTGGGGGGTCGGACGCGGCGGTAGTGGGGACCGGCGCGGCCGAAAGGTGTGCGACAAGGGTGACGACTCATAAAAAAAGCCGCGTCCATGTCAACGGACACCGCCCACTATTCCGAGGCCCCACCGGAGCACACAAGGTCGACTTCAGGACGCGCGTGCCACAACCGACGTACGCCCCCGCACGGTTGACGCGCGTTGACAAGAACGCCGTCACATCATGTCGATCCCCATTGCAAACACTACGAGCGAGTAACTAACGCCCCTCTGTGAGGTCTAGTCCTGTCCGGATTTCGACCCTCGGAAGTCCGGATCCAGCGGTGCCTCGACGGGCGGGAGTTGCTCCTGCATCGACTGCTGCCACTGCGTCAACAGCTGTTGCGCCTGCGCCGCCAGCTCCAGGGGCCGGTCCCCACCCCGATCCGGAACCTGGTCCGAAGCCTGGTCCGCAACCCCGTCCGGGACCTGCCGCGATTCAGCCGGCGCCTGCTGCGACTGGACATGGGCCACCCCGGGAGGGGCCGCATGCGCCGGATGCGGCTGGGCCCGCTCCAGGAATCGCAGCAGCTCGACCGGGAAGGGCAGCACGAGCGTGGAGTTCTTCTCCGCCGCGACCGCCACCACGGTCTGCAGCAGCCGCAGCTGGAGCGCGGCGGGCTGCTCCGACATCACCCCGGCGGCCTCCGCCAGCTTCTTGGAGGCCTGCAGTTCGGCGTCCGCGTTGATGACGCGGGCCCGCCGCTCACGGTCGGCCTCCGCCTGGCGCGCCATGGACCGCTTCATCGTCTCCGGCAACGACACGTCCTTGATCTCGACCCGGTCGATGGAGACGCCCCACTCCACGGCGGGACTGTCGATCATCAGCTCCAGGCCCTGGTTCAGCTTCTCGCGGTTGGAGAGCAGATCGTCCAGCTCGCTCTTGCCGATGATCGAACGCAGCGAGGTCTGCGCCATCTGCGAGACCGCGAACCGGTAGTCCTCGACCTTGATGACCGCGTCGGCGGCGGACACCACCTTGAAGTAGACGACGGCGTCCACCCTGACCGTGACGTTGTCCCGGGTGATCCCCTCCTGCGCGGGCACCGGCATCGTCACGATCTGCATATTGACCTTCTGGAGCCGGTCCACGAAGGGCATGATCATGGTGAAGCCCGGACCGCGTACACCGGATCGCAGTTTTCCGAGCCGGAGCACCACTCCGCGCTCGTATTGTTTGACGATTCGGGCCGCCGCCATCACGTACACCGTTCCGACGGACGCGAGTGCCACTCCCGCCGTCACCAGCTCCTCGACCATGACGACCCCCCAGGGTCCGTAACGGGCGCAAAAGGTGTGTACTTCGACGGTAACTCCGGCGCGCGGACGAAGGGGAGACGGAGGACAGAGGTGCCGAGCGGGATACGGATGCGGGACGGACGGCGGCTGGCGTTCCAGGAGTGGGGCGACCCGGAGGGCACGCCGGTGGTGCTGCTGCACGGCACACCGGGCTGCCGGACCGGGGTGGTGCCGCAGGACATGATCGACGCGCGCCCCGAGGTGCGGTTCATCGCGTACGACCGCCCCGGGTACGGGGATTCCGACCGTGGCCCCGGCCGCCGGGTGGCGCAGGCGGCGCGGGACGTGGCGGCGCTGGCCGACGCGCTCGACCTCGGCCCGTTCGCCGTCCTCGGCCGGTCGGGCGGCGCCCCGCACGCGCTGGCCTGTGCGGCGCTGCTGCCCACCCGGGTACGGCGGGCCGCCGCGCTCGCGAGCCTCGCGCCACCCTCCAGCGAGGGGCTGAACTGGTTCGAGGGGATGGCGGAGTCCCACGTCGAGGAGTACACCGGGGCGCTGACCGACCCCGTGGACTTCGCGGAACGGCTCGCCTCGCGGGCCGCCGGGATCCGGACGGACCCGGCGCAGTTCCTCGCGTCGATCCGGGACGGCCTCACCGAATCGGACCGGCGGATCGTCTCAGCCCCGGCCGTGAGCGACATGCTGTTGCGCGGCTACCGTGAGGCGCTGCGCACGTCGGCGTACGGCTGGCTCGACGACAATCTCGCACTGCTGAGCCACTGGGGCTTCGACCCGGCGCGCATCACCCGGCCCGTGCTGCTGTGGCACGGCGCCGAGGACACCTTCTCCCCGGTGGGCCACTTCGAGTGGCTGGCCCGGAACATCCCGCGCGCCCGCCCCGTCCTGGACCCGAAGGGGGGCCACTTCTCGGCGCTGGAGGCCCTGCCCGACGTACTGGACTGGCTGTGCGCCACACCGAGGAGCGACGGCTGAGCCGACGCGGTACGCGTGGCCGGCACGGCAGGCGTGCCGGCACCGCCGCGAGGACGAGCCCCCGCACCGCGAACGGTGTGCGGGGGCTCGTCTGCTGCTGGCTGCAGGTCAGGCGTTGTGCGTCTCTCCTGGGCGCGTGCCGGTCAGAAGACGCTGACGCCGTAGGCGCTCAGGGCCTCGGTGACCGGCTGGAAGAACGTGGTGCCGCCGGAGGTGCAGTTGCCGCTGCCGCCGGAGGTCAGACCGTAGGCGACACCGTTGCTGCCGTAGAGCGGACCGCCGGAGTCGCCGGGCTCGGCGCAGACCGTGGTCTGGATCATGCCGTAGACGACGTCGCCGCCACCGTAGTTGACGGTCGCGTTGAGGGCGGTGACCCGTCCGGTACGCGTACCGGTGGTGGAACCGGTACGGATGACGTTGGTGCCCACGCTCGGGGTGGCCGCGCTGGTGATGTCGACGCTGCCGGCGGTGCCTTCCTTGGCGATCGTGGTGTTGGAGTAGCGCACCAGCCCGTAGTCGTTGGTCGGGAAGCTGGAGCCGGCCGTCGGCCCGAGGACCGTGGTGCGACCGGAGTTGGAGTACCAGGTGCCCGCACCGTCGGTGCAGTGGCCGGCGGTCACGAAGTAGTTCGTGCTGCCACTGCGGACGTTGAAGCCGAGAGAACAACGCCAGCTGGTCGCGTAGATGGCGTCGCCACCCTTGATCAGCTTGTTGATCTTGCCCGGGGTGCTCTTGATCTGCAGGGCGCCGGCGTTGGAGCCCGCGGCCTGCTTGATCTTCGCGATCTCCGCCTTGGAGACAGTGCTGTCGACCGTGACGACGACCTTGCCGGTCTTGGCGTCGGTCGCCCAGGCGGTACCCGGCACATCGGCCTTGAGCACCGCGGAGTTGGCGCTCTTCAGCTGGGTCGTGCTGAACGTCGATGCGTCGCTCGCGTTCGCCGCGGGGACGGTGAACGCGGCCGCGGCCACGAGTCCGGTGGTCACGGCGATCAGCCGGGTCCGTCTCGCTATGCCGCTACGGGGGGTGGTGCGCTTGGTCCTCACTGTTCGTTCCCTCCAAAGGGAAGTCGGGGGCCCGCGTGGGGTCGGGGCCCGTGAGGCGCACGCCAGAGGCAGAGTGTCCGGATTCCGGATACGCCGTGCCCCTGACAAGGCGCTGGGGGGAGTATTTGGCCGCGCACCCGAAGGACGCAAGGGCGCCTTTCGGCCGTACGGCGTTCAACAGACGTTCTTCCCACGGGAGTTGATCTCTGCTGCGCCGATATGTGGGTTACCTGCGGATCGGGCGGTGCGTGTCACCGGAGCAGATTGCGCTCTCCGGCCGCAATCTCCGCGCCCAGGGTATTCCCCGGCGGCGGGAATGGGCAGATGAAGTGGTCCGCGAATGCGCACGGCGGGAGCAGGGCCCGGTTGAAGTCCACCGTCGTGCGCCCCCGCGCGTCGGGCGCCGCAGGGCGCAGGAACCGGAAGCGGTAACTGCCGCGCCCGCTGGTGGAATCGCCGAAGACGGCCCACAGCGAGCCGTCCTCCTGGACCGTCACCTGCAGCGTCAACTCCTGTCCTGCCAGCGTGAAGGCCAGTTCACCGCCGAGCCCGAGCCCCCGCTCACGCCCGTCGGCGTTCCCCACCCACACGGTCCGCCGCTCCCCGTACGGCGTGAAGCGCCCCGGCACCGACCAGCGCGGGTCGTACGGGGTGGCCTCGATGCCGCGGAACGCCTGCCGCGCAGGTGAGGCCGGGTCGAAGTCGCGTACACCCCAGACGCCCTCGCGTACGAGGACGACGAACCGGCGCTCGCCGTACGCGACCCGGGCCTCGGCCGCCGGACCGGCGTCGGCCACCAGTCTGACCTGGCCGGACAGGGGCCGTCCGGCCACCTGAATGCCGTCGGATCCCCCGGCCGCCAGCAGCACCGCGTCCCCGTCGACGGTCCAGCGGCCGGGCATGTCCGGAAGTCGCCCCTCCGGATGATCTTCGATCCAGTGCGTCCCGGTGAGCGCGAGCGGGCCGTGGGGCGCGGACACCGCCTCGATGCGCTGCTCGTGCCAGCGCTTCCAGTCCTCGGCCGCGTCCGTCGTCATGTGATCAGCCCTTCCACACGAGATCCGGCAACCCGAGGTGTGAGCGCAGCGTCGTACCGGTGTATTCCGTCCGGAACGCGCCACGCTCCTGGAGCAGCGGCACGACCCGGTCCACGAACTCCGCCAGGCCGCCCGGCGCCGGATGCGGTACGAGGACGAAACCGTCGGCCGCGCCGGTCCGTACGGAGTCGTCGATCTCGGCGGCGACCGACTCCGGGGTGCCGACGAAGGACCGCCCGCCGTCCGACGCCCCGATCGCGGTGGCTCTCTCCCGCGCCTCGGCGGCCGTGTCACCGAGCACGACGGTGGCCTCGGCGATGATCTTCAGGTCCGCACGGTCACGGCCGTACGCGGCGAGGCGGCCCTTCATCTCGGCGTAGCGCGCACGGCCCGCCTCCGGGGTCCCGTACCGCGTGAGGAGCACATCGGCGGTGGACGCGGCGAACTCGCTCCCCTCCGGCGGGGCGTCGGAGGGACGGATGACGACGGGGTGGCCCTGCGGGGAACGCGGCACGGTGAACTCGCCCGCGATGTCGAAGTGCCGGCCGCGGTACGCGAAGGGGCGCACGACACCGTCCGGCGTCCAGGAGTCCCACAACTCCCTTGATACGTACACGAATTCGGCGGCCCGGGTGAGCGGGTCGGCGGAGGCCGCCACGTTCCAGGCGGCGCGTCCCGCGCTGAGGTGGTCCAACGTGGCGAGTCTGCGGGCGAGTTCGTACGGCTCGGTGGAGGCCGTGTCGACGGTGGCGGCGAGCCCGATCCGCTCGGTGCCGGCGACGAGCGCGTTCAGCACGGTGACCGGCTCGGGCCGTCCCCCGTGCCCGGCCGGCCGCGGCTGCCCGGTGAGGAGGAGGAAGTCGAACAGACCGCGCTCGGCGGTACGCGCGAGACGCTCGAAGGACGCGAAGTCGGCCCCGGCGGAGGCGTGGGCGCCCCCAGGAAGGTACGCGGCGAGGTGCACCTGTGTCCGTACGGTCATGACGTTCCCCCTGTCACGGCGTAGCGGTGGGCGGGCCGGTCCAGCCCCAGGTGCTCGCGGAGCGTGCTGCCCGGGTAGAAGGTGCGGAGGAGCCCGCGGTGCTGAAGCAGCGCGGCCGTGCCGTTGACCAGGCGTTCCAGGTCCCGGCGGGGCTCGGCAGGGGTGAGGTGGAAGCCGTCGGCGGCACCGGTCTCGTGCCAGGCGGCGATCAGTTCGGCGAGGTCGACGGGCCCGCCGCGGTACAGCGGGCCCTGCGCGGTCTGCCGGGGGCCTCCCCCGCCGTGGCCCGGCTCGGCCGCGCGTTCGCCGTCACCGAGGTCGACGGTGAGAGCGGCGAGGACGCGCAGCTCGTCCGGGTCCCGGCCGTGGGCGAGCGCGGCGGCCTGCAACTCGGCCCGTATCGCGCCCACTTGGGCCGGGTTCGTGCCCTGGACCAGTGCCACGTCCGCGTACCGGGCCGCGGTCGCACGGGCGTGCCGGTCCGTGGCGTCGACGACCCGTACCGGGTGGTGGACGGGGTGCGGGTGCGCACCGTCGGCGCTGTCCCACAGGCGGGCGGCCGCGTCGGCGACCTGGCCCGCCTCGTGCCACAGCGCGTCGACGGGCGCCGCGTGCCGACGACCGAAGAGGCGGGCCTCGCCCTCGGTGGTCGACACGTCGATACACCAGCCCGCCCGGCCGCGGCTCACCCAGTCGAGGGTCGCCACGGCGGCCTGGATCCGGGACGACTCGGTGTGGGTGGTGGTGACGGTCGGCACCAGGCCGATGCGGGTCGTGGCGGGCGCGACCCGCGCCAGCACGGCGAGCGCGTCGAACCCCGGCCGCGCGAACGTGTCGCCCAGGGTCACGAAGTCGAACCCGCCGCTCTCCGCGAGCCGCGTCAGTTCGACGTGGACCGACACGTCGTCGGGGGCCGCCGTCTGGTCGACGGCTGCGGCCAGGTGCAGAAGCCCCCGGCCGTTCGGTGGCGTCATGGGAAGGGAACCTTTCTGGTCGCCGCCGCGGCGAGTGGCCGCGGCGGCACGGGATCACCGGTGAGCTGAACGAGATGAGTCAGCCGCGATCGGGGCCGGCTGCCCGAGGTCAGATCTTGGGCAGGCCGGGCGGGTTGATCTCCGACTTCGGGACGGCCTCGCTCGACAGGCCCCAGCGCTTGAGCACCTTCGCGTAACTGCCGTCCTCGATCACGTGGTTGACGGCCGCCGCGTACGCGTCGACGAGCCCGCTGCCCTTCTTCGTGGTCGCGGCGATCTTGCCCTGGAGGTCGTCCCCGGCGCCCGAGAGCGTGCCGACGATCTCCGACTGCCCGGCGCTGGCCACGTGGTACGCGGCGGACGGGCTCGGGCCGAGGTAGGCGTCGATGCGGCCCGACTGGAGGGCGAGGTAGTAGTCGGTGTCCTTCTGGAAGTACTTGATGGTCACGGCCTTGCGACCGGCCTTCTCGTTCTGCTTGCTCCAGTCGACGAGGATCTTCTCCTGGTTGGTCCCGGAGGAGACCGCGATCGTCCTGCCCGCCACGTCCTCGGGCCCGTCGACCTTCCAGCCGCTGCCCTTCTTCGCCTCGAACGCGATGTTGTCGAGACGGTAGGTGGCGAAGTCGTACTTCTCCTTGCGCTCCTCGGTGACGGTGACGTTCGAGAAGACGGCGTCGAACTTGCCGCTGTCCAGGCCGACGAAGAGGTTCTCCCAGGAGACCTCGTCGTTGTCGAGCTTCAGGCCGAGGGTGTCGGCGACCAGGGTCGCGAGGTCGATCTCGGAGCCGATTCTCGTCTTGTCGTCGGTCGCGTAGAAACCGAGTGGCGGCGAGGCGTCGGCGCTCTGGCCGAGCTTCAGCGTGCCGCGCTCGCGGATCGCCGCCGGGACGAGCGCGGCGATCTCGTCGACCTTCTTGCCGCGGATCCGGTTCTGGTCGGGGCCGATGTTGATGTCGCCGACCTTCTTGGTGCCGGACGAGCCGGTCCCGGTCGCCGCGTCGCTGTCACCGCCGCAGGCGCTGAGCAGCGGGGCGACGACGAGGGCTGCGATGGAGACGGCGAGGGTGCGTCGAGATATCACGGTGAACTCCTGCTGTGGGAAAGGCGGTTGAAACGAACCGAAGGGACAGCGGTCGGTTCGGAGAACCGGATCCGAGAAACGGTTCAGAGAGCCGGTTCAGAGGAACGGTTCAGAGGACCTTGGAGAGAAAGGCGCGGGTGCGCTCGTGCTTCGGCGCGTCGAGTACGTCGCCGGGGGCGCCCTGTTCGACGATGCGGCCGTCGTCCATGAAGACGACGGTGTCCGCGACCTCACGGGCGAAGCCGATCTCGTGCGTGACGACGATCATCGTGGTGCCCTGGTGGGCCAGGACCTTGATGACGTCGAGGACCTCACCGACCAGCTCGGGGTCGAGCGCGGACGTCGGCTCGTCGAAGAGGAGCAGCCGGGGCTCCAGGGCGAGCGCGCGGGCGATGGCCACGCGTTGCTGCTGCCCGCCGGACAGCTGCTTCGGGTAGGCGTCGGCCTTGTCGGCGAGCCCGACCCGGTCGAGCAGCCTGCGCGCCGCCTCGGTGACGTCCTTGCGGGGCCGCTTCAGCGCGGAGACCGGGGCCTCGACGACGTTGTCCAGCACGGTGAGGTGCGGGAACAGGTTGAAGTTCTGGAAGACGAACCCGATCCGGGTGCGCTGCTTGAGGATCTCGCGCTCGCGCAGCTCGTAGAGCTTGTCGCCGGAGCGCCGGTAGCCGACCAGGGAGCCGTCCACGCTGATCCAGCCCTGGTCGACCTTCTCCAGGTGGTTGATGGTGCGCAGCAGGGTGGACTTGCCGGAGCCGGAGGGGCCGAGGATGACGGTGACCTCGCCGGTACGCACCTCCAGGTCGACGCCCTTGAGCACCTCCAGCGAACCGAAGCTCTTGTGGACGGCCCGGACGTCGACCATCGGGGCGGCCGTCCGCTCCACCGTCCCGTCGTCCGTCATCCCGTCGTCGGTCGCGGGGCTGGTGGGCGCGCTCATCGGGTGCTTCCCTTCGCGAAGTGTCGTTCCACGTAGTGCTGGAGGATGGAGAGCGCGGTGGTCAGGAGGATGTACCAGGCCGTCGCGACCATGAGCAGCGGTACGACCCGGCCGTTGCGTCCGTAGATGACCTGGACCTGGTAGAAGAGTTCGCCGATCGCCATGACGGAGACGATCGAGGTGCCCTTGAAGAGGGAGATCACCTCGTTGGCCGCGTTCGGCAGGATGGAGCGCATCGCCTGCGGCAGCACGATCCGGCGGATCTGCCGCAGCCGCGGGATGCCGAGGGCGGCGGCGGCCTCCAACTGGCCGCTGTCGACGGCCAGTACGCCCCCGCGCACGATCTCGGCGGCGTACGCGGCCTGGTGCAGGGCGAGTCCGAGGACGGCCGCGCTCATCGCGCCGACCAGACCCATCGTGTCGAAGGTGAAGAAGCCCGGCCCGAAGGGGATGCCGAACTTCAACTCCTTGTAGAGATAGGCGAGGTTGAACCAGAAGAGCAGCTGCACGATCAGCGGGATGGACCGGAACGCCCAGATGTACGCGAAGGAGACGGCCTTCAGGAACGGGCTGTCGGACAGCCGCATGAAGGCGAGGACGATCCCGAGCGCGAAGCCCAACGCCGTACCGTAGGCAGTGAGTTGAAGGGTGACCCAGACCGCTTTGAGGATCACCTCGGCGGTGAAGAACTCGGCGAACACCTCCCACTCCCAGCCGGGGTTGGTGGCGAGCCCGTGGGCGAACTGCGCGAGCAGCACGGCGGTCACGATCACGGCGGCCCAGCGCCAGGGGTGCCGCACGGGCACGACCTTGAGCGCGCCGTAGTCCTCGGGCTCGGCCGGCGCCTTGACGATGGGTGGATCACTGGTCAGCGACATGGGGTCCTCGGGGCGGAAGGAGGGAACGGGGTGCGCGGTGCGGGCGCGAGGTGCGCCGTGGGCGCGGATGCGGATGCGATGACGCGCCCGTTGCTGCGGGGCGCTGGTTACGCGGCGGTGGCGCGACAGGAGAGGTCGCGCAGGAAGGCCAGCGCGGCGCGCGCGGTGGCGTCGTTCTGCCGGAAGGCGGGCCCTCCGGTACGGGGCCGGGTGAACGCGCCGGAACCCCGGGCGTCGGTGTGCGGTCCGAGCGCGAAGCGCCGTGGGTGCGGGGCGCCCGACCGGTCGAGGACGCGCCCGTCGGCGGGGTCCACGGCGAGCAGACCCTCGGGCGTCGCGGCGGCCCCTTCGGCGTACAGCTCGCGCAGCAGGGTGTCCCGGGTGCGCTCCACCGTGGGGTGCGGCAGCCGCGCCTCGACGAGCGCGCGGGCCTCGACGTACGCGCCGGGCACGGTGGCGCTGGTGGCCCGGAAGACTCCGTCCTCGGCCGACACGGTCATTCCGGCGCCCAGGAAGTTCAGCACCCCGGCCCGTGACAGGGCGAGCAGTTGCCGCAGTCGCGGTCCGGGCGGCCCCGAGGCGAGATAGCTGAAGAAGCCGTGCCACCAGGGCCCGATGTCGCCGAGCCGCACCAACTGCCCGTAGACGGACAGGAGTCCGAGGAAGACCGCCAGGTCAGGGCTGTGCGCGGGATCGTGCCGCCGTCCGAGGTCCCCTTCGATGTATGTGCGCAGACCGTCCTGGAGCGCGTCGTACGAGGGATGGCGTACGCCGTCCAGGGGATGGTCGAGCGCCGACAGGTCCAGCCGGTCGGCGGGATCGGGCACGGCGGCGGCGACCAGCGCCCGGATCTCGGCGCCGCCGGCTCCGCCCGCGCTGTCGACGGCGGTGTACTTCTCGTACCGCCGCTCGAAGTCGGCCCAGGTCATGGCCGTGCGCTCGGGGTGCGCCGCGAACAGCCGGTGGTAGTGGGCGAAGCCCAACTCCTTCTCGACCAGCGGCCACACGTCCCGCCGGAAGTCGAAGCCGCCGGGGCGCGCCAGCAGTTCATCGACGTCGCCGGGTCCGAAGAACCGGGGCAGCGGCGGGCGTTCACCGGTCCAGTCGTAGCCGATCTTCGAGTGGTACGGGACCCCGCGCCGCGACCCGACGTGCAGCACGGGTTCGCGCCCGGACGCCCGGTACGTCAACTGCCCGTCCGCGCCGGTCTCGTAGCGGCCCCCGCGCCCTTCCGTGAGCAGGACCATCAGGTCGACGAAGGCGAGCCCGAAACCGCGCACGAGCACCGGTTCACCGGGTGGGAGGGCGGACAGGTCGCTGTCGGCGGTGAAGTCGGGCGGCAGATGGACGAGGTCATGGGCGCGCGCGTACGCGGCCAACTCCTTCTGCTCTGTGTCAAGTTCCGCGTCGAGGTGGCCGAGGGCGAGGACGACGAGGTCGGCGAGGAGCGGGCGCGGCCGGCCTTCCAGCCACACCTGCTGACGGCCCTCGCGCGGGCCCCCGACCCGTACGGCACGGTGGGGGTGGTGACGGACCCGGATGCCCGGCGGGAGTGCGGCAAGAGTCCGCTCGTACACCCAGCGCATATAGGCGCCCTGCCGCTGCCGGTCCGCGAAGTGGCGCCCGTCGAGCTCGGCCCACTCGTGCAGGGTGGGGCCCTCCCGTACGGGTCCGGCCATGTCCACGGTGTCGTCGGTGAACATGGTGACGTCCTGGGCCTGCGAGTTCATCCACAGCAGCGGCGGCTGCTCCTCGCGCCAGATGCGTCCGCCGCCCGGCGGATACGGGTCGACGAGATGCACGTCGAGCCCCGAATCGGCGTACAGCTCGGCCGAGTTGGCGGCGATCCGCTCCAGGAGCCCGGTGCCTCGCGGCCCGGCACCCACGATCACCAGCGACGGCCGCACCCCGCCCGTGCCGCCTGCTCCGCCCGCGCCGCTCATCGGGTGCGCTCCGAGCCGCGTCCGTAGTGCCGCTCGACGTAGTACTGGCCGACGCTGAGCACGGAGGTGACGATGACGTACCAGAGCGTGGCCACCATCAGGAGCGGGATGACCTGGTAGGTGCGGTGGTAGACGAGCTGCACGGAGTAGAGCAGGTCCTGCACGGCGATCACACTGATGATCGAAGTGCCCTTGAGCGTCCCGATCAGCATGTTCCCGGCCGGCGGCACGATGGAGCGCATGGCCTGCGGCAGCACGATCTTCCACCAGCGGCGCCATCTGCTCAGCCCGAGCGCCTCGGCGGCCTCGATCTGGCCGCGGTCCACGGACAGGATGCCGCCGCGTACGACCTCGGCGGCGTACGCGGCCTCGTGCAGGGTGAGGCCGATGATCGCGACCGTGACCGGGCCGAGCAGATCCACCGTCTTGACGCCGAAGAGGGTCGGGTAGAGCGCCCCGATGTTGAACCAGAACAGCAACTGCACCAGGATCGGCATCGACCGGAAGAGCCAGACGTACCCCCAACTCACCGCGCGCAGAACGGGGTTGCCGGACAGCCGGCCCGCGGCGAGCAGGGCGCCGAGGGCGAAGCCGAGCGCCATGACGAGGGCGGTCAGCCACAGGGTGAGGCCGAGGCCGCGCAGGACCGAGGCCGAGGTGAAGTAGTCGCCGACCACGTCCCACTGGAACGCCTCGTTGCGTGCGACGGAGTTGACGGCGAGCCCGAGCAGGATCAGGACGAGGCCCGCGGCGGTCCACTGGCCGGTCCGGCGCCGGGGGACGATGCGCGAGGGCACCGCGTCTTCCGGCGCGGCCACCTTGGTGAGGGTGTGCGAGGACATGCGAAGGCTCCGTGATGCGTCGAGTCGAACACGGGTGGTGCCTTCACACGGATCACGGCCAAGCCCCTCAGCAGGACCGTCCGTTGAGAGTACGGGTGCGTTTCCCCGGGCTGTCAAGGTTGTCCACACTGTGAGCGGTACGTCTCACGTCGGTTGACGTGCAACCGAATGCCTGTTCCACTTGTGCGCATGCATTCGCAGCAGTGGCTGGTCACGCGCTCCCACATCGACTTCGGTCGAGTGTGGTCCTCATCCTGTTGAGCTGACCCCCTGCGCGCCCGGGCCCTTCGTGGGCGGGCGCCTTCCTCATTTCTCGACCTGTCACCAGGCCTTCACACGCGCACCCCTCCCCTCGCGCTCTCGCCTTTCGTGCTCTCCCTTTCGTGCTCTCCCTTTCGCGTTTCCTCATCGCGCGCTCCTTCCTCTCGCGCTCTGCTCCCAGGAGACCGCTCCATGCGTACGTTCACGCGTGCCCGCAATCGCCGTGCCCGCAATCCGTTCCTGCTGCCGTTCGCCCTGATCACCTCCGCGACCCTGTTGCTCACCGCGTGCGGTTCGGGCGGCGACGACACCGCGGCGGGCGGTGCCGCCCAGGCAGCCGCCGGCAAGAGCAACGCCATCCCCACCAAGGACGTCGTCTCCGCCGTGGAGAAGAACGCGGCCGCCGCGAAACTGCTGCCCGCCGGCACCGGCTCGCTCACCCTGGCCGTCAGCGTCGGCGGCTCACCGCCCGGCACCAGCTACCTGGAGGACGGCAAGACTCTCGCGGGCCAGGACGTCGACTTCGCGGACGCCGTGGCCAAGACACTCGGCGTGCGGCTCAAGCGCGAGGCCGCGAGCTTCGAGGCGATCCTCCCGGCCCTGGACAGCGGCAAGTACGACGTCGGGGTCGGCAACTTCGGTGTCACCGACGAGCGCCGCAAGACCATCGACTTCGTCACCTACATCAACGACGGCCAGGGATTCGCGACCCGCAAGGACAGCGACCTGGACAAGGTCACCGACCTCGCTCAGCTGTGCGGGCTGAACGTGGCGACCGGGGCGGGCACCACCTTCGAGGCCACCCTTGAGGAGCAGAAGCATGTGTGCTCCGACGCGGGCGAGAAGGCGTACAAGGTGCAGACGTACAGCGAGCAGGGTGCGCTGTGGTCCTCGCTCCAGCAAGGGCGCAGCGATGTGGTGATGAGCACGATCAACGGGCTGCGCTATGCCGTCTCGCAGCAGGAGGGGCTGAAGTTCCTCAACGAGTTCCATCGGCTGGATGTGGGGTTCGCCTTCAAGAAGGGCACGGAGTTGGCGCCCGCCGTGCGGGCTGCGGTGGACTCGCTCATCGCGGACGGGACGTATGCGGAGATTCTCGCGAAGTGGGGCACGACAGGCTCAGCGATCAAGAAATCGCAGATCTCCCCACCTGAAATCAAGGACTGACAGACCGGGACCTCGCCCCCGCTGCGCAGTTCCCCGCGCCCCCAGGTACCTGGGGGCGCGGGGAACTGCGCAATCGTTTGCCTTTGCCTTTGGGGGCGCGGGGAACTGCGCAGTCTCTTTGGTCTTTGGGGGCGCGGGGAACTGCGCAATCGTTTAGGCCCACCCCACCCCGGCAGGGCCCCGTCAGCAGTTGCAGTCGCATCCGCACCCGTCGCAACAGCAGTTGCACCCCTCGCAGCAGTCGCAACACCCGTCACAGTTGTCGCACCGCTGACAAAACCCCGGCTTACGTTCCCCCGACCACGGATCGTCGTACTCCCCGCAGCACATCTGACACGTACATCCCAGCCCCACCCACACCGCGCACCCCGCAAGAAGCCCCCGCCGCGGCGGCTCGGGCGGCGGCGGCGGCGAAGGCGGCCCACCGGGCCCTACCGGCGCGTACGGGTTGCCGTGCGAGCCGACGTGCGGGCCGACGTGCGAGCAGGAGGCGGACCCGAACGCCCGGTCCACCGAGTTCCGCAGCTCGTGCACAAGCAGCACATGCGCGAGCCGCGCGTCCGTGAACTCCACGTCACGCAGCGCGAGCCGTATCCCGTGCAGCGCGTCGTCGGCGAGCCGCCGCGCCTCCGCCACGGACGCCCCCGTGGCGGTCAGCGGATTCCACGCCCCCGCCGCGGCGTCGGCCGCCCGGTCCTCCACGGCGTCCAGCAGATGGGCGAGCCGGCCGAAGAGCCGGCCGGCCTCGGCGAGCGGCGCCGCGTTGGCGGGCCGTCCGGCGAGGACCGCGGTGTGCGCGAACGCCGCCGCGGTCGCGGACTCGGTCGGCTCGGTGACGGTCAGCAGCGGCGTACCGGGCCCGGCGAGCGTCTCGATGCCGACCTGCCGGTCCACCGCGTCGACCAGGACCGCCGTGTCGAACCCGACGGCCGAGCCGGTCCTGGCCCCCGCCCGCCCCCAGTTCGTGGCAACGCGGCGCGCCGCGAGCGCCACCGGCCGACGCGCCAGCAGCCCGTCCCCGTCGGCCAGGTGATCGCGCATCTTCGCCGAGGCGAGCACCAGCGAAACGGCGGCGGCGAGCCGCGCTCCCTCACCCTGAGCTACCGACGCGCTTCGCATTCCACGCAGCGGACACGGCCCCGCGATACGCCGCCACTCCCCTCCGGGCGCGGCCTGAGCCTCCGTCAGAACCGATATCAGCAAGCCGTCGTAGTTCGTGACGACCCGTGCGAACTGTCCGTGATCCCCGCGCAGCGCGAGACAAAGCCCGCACAAATGCGCCATCCATTGGGTTTTGAGGTTCTCTCCCAGCCGATGACGGCAGGGTCTGACGATTCCGAACATGACGATCCCCCGTGGTGTGTACGACGTTGAGCTGCGGCGTCGTGACGGCGGTTCGTTCACCCGTACGCTCCAGCCGTCACCCGTCCGCCGTGAAGAATCATATTTCACTCACAGTCAGCAGCGGTGTACCGCACGACCCTTGGGGTACGCGGCCTCTCGACGAATTCGCTGTGCACCAGTACCGTCACGAAACCCCAGCGCGGCGTCTATCCCCTTGGCGCGACATCCGCATCATGCACGACCATGGGGATGCGGAAAGAGATAAGACCGCTGTGAGAGGAGGCGTCCATGGGATCGGTGCGCAAGGCGAGTGCCTGGCTTGGCCTCGTCGACGACAACGATGACGAGCGTTACTACGACGACGACTACGCCGAAGGATCCGAGACCGGGAGCCGGGAGGTCTGGGTCACGGATCCTCGGGTCAAGGTGGCATCGGAAGCCGCCGAGGAAAAGGGCCGACGGATCGGCACGGTCACCCCGGACAGCTTCCGGGACGCCCGTGGCATCGGTGAGCTCTTCCGCGACGGCGTGCCCGTCATCATGAACCTCACGGCCATGGAGGCCGCCGACGCCAAGCGCGTCGTCGACTTCGCGGCCGGCCTGATCTTCGGCCTGCGCGGCTCGATCGAGCGTGTGTCGAACCGGGTTTTCCTGCTGACCCCCGCCGACACCGAGATCGTCAGCGGGGAACCCGCCGCCCGTCGTGTGGACGGCTTCTTCAACCAGAGCTGAGGCAAGGCACGCTCACCGGATTCGTACCCGGGGTCCTACGGGGTCCTACCGGAACGCGTCGAGACCGGTGAGCGCCTTGCCCAGCACCAGTTGATGCATCTCGACGGTGCCTTCGTAGGTCAGCACCGATTCGAGGTTCGTCGCGTGGCGCATCACGGGGTATTCGAGCGAGATCCCGTTTGCGCCGAGGATCGTCCGTGCCGTACGGCAGATCTCGATCGCTTCTCGTACGTTGTTGAGCTTGCCGAAGCTGACCTGCTCGGGACGGAGCCGTCCCGCGTCCATCCGCCGGCCCAGGTGGTGGGCCAGCAGAATCCCCTTGTGCAGTTCGACCGCCATGTCGGCGAGCTTGGCCTGGGTGAGCTGGAACCCGCCGATGGGCCGTCCGAACTGCTCACGCGTCTTCGCGTACTCCACCGCCGCCTCGAAACTCGCCCGCGCGGCGCCCATCGCGCCCCACACGATCCCGTACCGGGCGTGGGACAGACAGCTGAGCGGACCCTTGAGCCCGGTGACCTCGGGCAGTACGGCGTCGGCGGGCAGCCGCACCTCGTCGAGCACCAGCTCGCTCGTGACCGACGCCCGCAGTGACCACTTGTGCTTGATCTCCGGCGCGGAGAAGCCGGGGCGGTCGGTCGGCACGACGAACCCGCGGATGCCGTCGTCGGTCTGCGCCCACACGACGGCGACGCCCGCCACGGACCCGTTGGTGATCCACATCTTGCGTCCGGTGAGCACCCAGTCGCCGCCGTCGCGCTTGGCGTACGTACGCATGCCCGCGGGGTCGGACCCGTGGTCGGGCTCGGTCAGCCCGAAGCAGCCGATCACCTCGCCGGACGCCATCCGCGGCAGCCAGGTCTGCTTCTGCTCCTCGCTGCCGAACCGGTGGATCGCGTACATCGCGAGTGAGCCCTGCACGGAGACGAGCGAGCGGATACCGGAGTCGGCGGCCTCCAGTTCCAGACAGGCGAGGCCGTACTGCACGGCGGAGGCGCCGGCGCACCCGTAGCCGTCGAGCGACATCCCGAGGGCGCCGAGGCCGCCCAACTCCCGCGCGAGCTCCCGGATCCCGGGCAGCTCGCCCTGCTCGTACCACTCGGCGACATACGGCAGCACCCGGTCCGCGGCCCAGGCCCGCACGGTGTCCCTGACCGCCAGATCCTCCACACTCAGCAGATCATCGACCCCGAGCGGATCCCCGGCATCGAACGGCGGCAACTTCGAGGAAGGGGAAGGTGAAGAGGACATGGGGACCTCCGGCGCATAAAACTAGCAGTGGTAACTACTGACGGTCCTTGACGTTACGACGCAGCATGACGCACGTCCAGGCTCATCTCCCGAGGCACGGACCCCCAGCCGCCGACGGGCGGGACGCGCCACGGGAAACCCGCACGGGAGAGCCCCCGCACGGGCGGTGCGGGCGGGAAAAGCCCGGGCCTCGGC
Source organism: Streptomyces tauricus (assembly GCF_014650955.1). Classification (GTDB taxonomy): domain Bacteria; phylum Actinomycetota; class Actinomycetes; order Streptomycetales; family Streptomycetaceae; genus Streptomyces; species Streptomyces tauricus. The sequence continues at coordinate 63,119 of NZ_BMVY01000034.1, read as the reverse complement.
CGCCACCGACCCGCACGGGCGGTGTGGGCGGGAAAGCACCCGGCCTCAGCCGCCACCGACCCGCACGGGCGCTCCGGACGCCTCCCGAGGCCCCGGCACCCCCGCCCGGGAGGGCGAAGGCTCCGCGCACTCCATCACCCGCGGCAACCGCAGCGCCATCACCGCGCCCAGCAACAACAACCCCGCACTCACCAGCAACGTCACATGCAGCCCGTGCACGAAAGCATGCCGAGCCGCCACCCGGAGCGCCTCCCCCGACCCCCCGCCGAGCCGCGCGGCGACCTCGTACGCCTCCCCCAGCGAATGCCCCGCAGCGGCGACATCCCCCGGCGGCACCCCATGAACGGAGGCGAGCCCGGGCGCGTACGCCGCGTTCATCACGCTTCCGAGGAGCGCGATCCCGATCCCCGCCCCGAGCTGGTACGACGTCTCGCCGATCGCCGCCGCCCCGCCGGCCTGTTCCGGCGGAGCCTCGCTCAGCATCGACTCGTACGCCCCGAAGAGGGTGACCTCAAGGCCGAAGCCGAGCATCACGAAGCCGGTCAGCAGCAGGGGGGCGTTGTCCTCGGCGCCCATCGCCGTCAGCGTGACGACCGCGGCGGCGGTGAGGCAGAAGCCGGAGCACACCATGGTCCGGGGCCCGAAGCGCTGCAGCATCTTCGCCCCAGCCAGTCCCGCGGCCATCGCGGCGACGGTGAGCGGCACCAGCCGCAGCCCCGTCTCCAGCGGGGAGAGCCCCAGTACGAGCTGGAGATACTGCGCGGCGATCAGTTCGAGCCCGACCAGCGCGAGCATCGCCAGCACGATGCAGCCCACCGAGGTGCTGAAGGCGGGCCGGGAGAACATCGTCAGGTCGACCAGCGGATGCCGGCGCCGCCGCTGCCGCCGTACGAAGGCGACGAGCAGGCCGGCCCCCGCCAAGAGCGGCACCACCGTGAAAACGCTCAGCGGGTCCTCTCCGCCGCCGAGCCGCTTCACGCCGAGCACGACGCCGAAGAGGCCGGCCGCGGCCATCAGCGCGCCGACGACGTCCCACGGCCCGTCGCGCTCGCCCTTCGACTCGGGCAGCAGGAGCCGTCCGACGGGCAGGCTGACGAGCATCAGCGGGATGTTGATGAGAAAGACGGAGCCCCACCAGAAGTGCTCCAGGAGGAACCCGCCGAGGAGGGGTCCGACGGCCGCGCCCACCGCGGCGACGGCGCTCCAGACGCCGATGGCGAGCGCCCGTTCGCGCCGGGCGGGGAAGACCTGCCGCAGGATGGACAGCGTCGCGGGCATGATCATCGCGCCGCCGACGCCGAGCAGGGCACGCGCCGCGATCAGCACCTGCGCGCTGTCGGCGAGGGCCGCGATCGCGGAGGCCACGCCGAAGAGTGCGTACCCGAGGAGGAGGACGCGTCTGCGGCCGACCCGGTCACCCAGGGTGCCGAAGAGGATGAGGAGCGAGGCGCAGACGAGCGGGTAGATGTCGACGATCCACAGCAGCTCTATCGCGCCGGGCGTGAGGTCCTCGCTGACGGCGGGCACGGCGACGTGGAGCACGGTGGCGTCGACGGCGACCAGGAGCAGGCTGACACACAGCACCACAAGGACGACCCAGCGGTTTGCACCGGCCCCGGTCTCCCGACGGCGACGCGCGGCGGCCGTGGTCGTCCCGGACATGTACGTACCTCCCAGATGTTCCCTCGCGTTCGGCGATCCGCTGGGTGGGGACTCCCTGCGGCTGCGGCTCGGGAGGAGCGGTGTCCCGGCCCACGCAACAAAGGCGAGTGAGACGTCAGAGTACGCGAGTTCCTCCCGGTGCCGGGTGGCGGACCTCTCACGTTCTCCCGGGACACGTGTGGCGTGCGCCACGCTCCCGGGCGTCCGGCCCTGCGCCCGGCCTGTGTCCGGCCCCGTGTCCGAGCACGCCCCCGCCGGGGTCCGCGGTTCCGGGCCCCCTCGATAATCGAGCCCGTGACCGATCTTGAGACGCCCGCCGCGCCGCCCCGTCCGGGACCGTCCTGGCGCCGCGCCGCGCCCGCGCTCCTCGGGTACGCGGCGGTGCGCGCGCTCGGCCTCGCGGTGCTCGCGGTGTGGAGCGCCACCCGGGACAAGAGCGCGCTGACGCTGCTCTCGGCCCGCTGGGACTCCCTCTGGTACTCCAGGGTCGCCGAGCTGGGTTACGGCTACGAGGTGCGCCTGCCCAACGGCGACGTGCACTCGAACCTGGCCTTCTTCCCGCTGCTGCCGTGGCTGGAGCGGGGGGTGTCGGCGGTGTCCCCCCTCTCCGCCGCGCACGCGGGCCTGCTGGTGAGCTGGGTCGCCTCGCTCGCGGCGGCCTGGGGGATCTTCGCGGTCGCGGACCACGTGTACGGGCGGCGGGCCGGGGTCTGCGCCGTACTCGTGTGGGCCGTCCTGCCGGTGGGGATCGTGCAGTCGATGGCGTACAGCGAGTCGCTGTTCACGGCGCTCGCGGCCTGGTCGCTGTACGCGGTCCTGACCGGCCACTGGCTGACCGCGGGCCTGCTCGCCTCGCTGGCCGGTCTGACCCGACCGGTGGGCGCGGCGGTCGTTGCGGCCGTGTGGGTGACGGCCATCGCCTCTTTCGCGGGGGAGCGGAGCGCTCCGTCCGCGGACGGCGCATCCGTGTGGCGGCGCGCCCTGGCGATGCTGATCGCGCCCCTCGGCGCGGCGGGCTACGTCCTGTGGGTCGGCCATCGCACGGGCGGCGGCCCGCTGGGCTATCTCGACGTCCAGGCGGGCTGGCGCAACGGCTTCGACGGCGGTCACGCGTTCGCCCGCTTCGTCGCCGACAAGTTCACCTCGTTCCCCTCCGCCCTGGCCGGGCTCGGCCTGATCGCCGGAGTCGGCCTCCTCGTCTGGCTGTACGTGATCTGCGTACGGCAGCGGCAGCCGTTGCCGCTCCTGGTGTACGCGGGGGTCGTCACCGCCCTCGCCCTGTGCGCGTCGAGCTATTTCGGCTCGAAACCACGTCTTCTGCTGCCCGCCTTCCCCCTCCTCCTGCCCCTCGCACCGGCCCTCGCACGACTGCGAACGGCCAGGTCGGCGTGGGTGCTGGGGGGTGTGGCGGTGGCGTCGGCCGCGTACGGGGCGTTCTGGCTGAACGGGTCCGGTCCGCCGTGATCACTCAGGGTGGCCGGTGAGCGCCCGGAGAAGTGCACGCAAGCATTCGGTGAACGAATTCGAAAGCGCCATATAACTCCGCTCCGGAATGATCAATCGAATTGAAGGAAGAGCGGACGGGGGATTCCATAATCCACGGCGATAAACCCCCTTCTGAGAGCAATCCCACATCACATCGTCATCACAAAGACGGTGCTTCGGCCTGGAACACAGCTCACTCGCTGTAACGTCGATTGAGTGCGTACCGAACGAAAGCTGACTCGTCTGGACCGGGTCTTCGCCCGGCTGGACCGTGAGCCGGAACGACCGGCCCACATCGACGTGCCCAGGATGAGCCGGCACCGGGTGGTCCTCTTCGCGTCCACGCTCGCCTTCTACGCGGCCATCGTGTGGGCCGTCGTGATCACCTCATGGCTGGTCCGGCTCGACTGGCAGGTCATGTTCTTCCGGCCGTACCAGCAGTGGCCCGAGATCCACGCGTTCCTCGACTACTACGTGGTCCTGGGGCAGCGTGGCCCCACCGCCGTGATGATCGCGGCCTGGCTGGGCTGGCGCTCCTGGCGGCAGCACACACTGCGCCCGCTGCTCACGCTGGGCGCCTCGCTGCTGCTCCTGAACCTCACGGTCGGCGCGGCCAAGATCAGCATGGGCCGCCTCGGTCCGCACTACGCGACCAGCGTCGGCTCGAACGAGATGTGGCTGGGCGGCGACATATTCCCTTCGGGTCACACCGCCAACGCCGTCGTGACCTGGGGCATCCTCGCCTATCTGGCCTCGACGCCGCGGGCCCGCCGCTGGCTGTCCGCCCTCTCCGCCGTGGTCTCCCTCGGGGTCGGCCTGACCACGGTGTACCTCGGTACGCACTGGCTGAGCGATGTGGTGCTGGGCTGGGCCGCGGGGCTGCTGATCCTGCTGGCGCTGCCGTGGTTCGAGCCGCTGATCGCGCGGGCCGAGTCCGCGATCTTCGATCTGCGGGACGCGTGGCGTGCCCGTCGCCGCGGTGCGGCTCCGGTCGAGGTGCCGGTCGCGCTCTCCCCTCTCGGCAGCCCGGTCGGCGAGCAGGAGCCGGTGGTACGTGAGCCGGTGGCCGCGTCCCGGCCGCCTCGCGCGCCGGGTTATCTGGCCCCCGGGCCGCATCTGAACCGCTCGGAGCGGACGCCGGTGACACCGCTCGGCAGCCGGCGCCCTCCGCAGTCGGACCGAGTGACACGTGGCACCACCCCGGCCCGCCCCCTCGCAGGAGGCTGACCCCCACCCCCCTCACCCCGGCGGGACCGGGCTGCGCAGTTCCCCGCGCCCCTAAAAACACCCCGACCCGCCGCCCGTTCACACCTGCGGCCCGGTGGGGGCTGGCGTGCGCGGTTCCTCGCGCCCCTACAAACCGTTCACACCTGCGGCCCGGTGGGGGCGGACAAAAGCAGGGGCGCAGCCCCGCTTTCAGGGGCGCGGGGAACTGCGCGGCCAGCCCCCACTCACCCGCAGAGTTTCAGGGACGCGAGGACCGGCGCGCCAAGCCCCCACCGGACCACCCGCCCCCTCCAGGGGCGCGGGGAACTGCGCAACCGGCCCTCACCGGGCCGGGCGGCCCCTCCAGGGGCGCGGGGAACTGCGCACGCCCGCCCTCACCGGGCCGCGGGTACAGACACACGGTCAGGTGCGATCTTCGAGGGGCGCGGGGAACTGCGCAAACCGGTGCGAGCCGGGCGTCAGCCCTTCCAGCAGCGTGTCACCCGGCCATCCGTGACCTCGAAGTTGAGCCGCCCCGACAGGTACTCCATCGTGATGATGGAACCCGGCGGCAACGACCGCACGGTCGACCAGCCACGCGCACGAGCCTGCCGCTCCGCACCCCCGGCGTCGAGGCCGACGTACGCGTCCGGACTGTCGGAGGGCTCCGCGGACGGAGTGGGAATCGGTGCCATGCCGCCACGTTAGGCGCCGCGGTGCGGACGGGGAACCCCGGGCCCGCCACCATCCGTCACCGGTCCCTCTCCGGTCACGCTTCTGTCACAGGACAACGACACCCGTTCCGCGCATCGAACCATCACACGAACGGGCGGTTCCACACCTTTTCCGCCCGCCACCGAACGTAATTCCGCATCGCACGGCACTATCTCCGAAGCGGCCTCGAATACCCCGCCCAAAAGCGGGTATCCGGACCGGTTTCCCTCCCTTCCCTTTCCGATTCCACGGCGCCACAAGGAAGTTGGTCCGCCACAGGAAATACATGGTTCAAGCACAGAGCCCACGTACGCCCCCTGTCGGAGCGCGGTGCCCCGCGAGCATCATGGCGTGAGCTTCAGGAGGCCCGGGACGCGACGAGCGAGGGGGCAGCGATGGGGACGGACACCGCACAGGCGGCGGTACGGCCGCCCGTACCGGTGAAGCGGCCGGGACGGCTGATCGTGGACTGGCTGACGACCACCGACCACAAGAAGATCGGGCACCTCTACCTGATCACGTCGTTCGCGTTCTTCCTGGTCGGCGGGCTGATGGCGCTGCTGATGCGGGCCGAGCTGGCGCGGCCGGGTACGCAGATCATCGACAACAACACGTTCAACCAGATGTTCACGATGCACGGCACGATCATGCTGCTGCTCTTCGCGACGCCGACCTTCGCCGGTTTCGCCAACGAGATCATGCCGCTGCAGATCGGCGCGCCCGACGTCGCCTTCCCCCGGCTGAACATGCTGTCGTACTGGCTGTTCCTGTTCGGCGGGCTGATCGTGCTGGGATCCCTGCTGGTGCCTCAGGGCCCGGCGAACTTCGGCTGGTTCGCGTACGCGCCGCTGAACAGCATGGAACGGTCACCCGGTATCGGCGCCGACATGTGGATCATGGGGCTCGCGCTGGCCGGCTTCGGCACGATCCTCGGCGCGGTGAACTTCCTGACGACGATCATCGGGATGCGCGCCCCCGGCATGACGATGTTCCGGATGCCGATCTTCACGTGGAACACGCTGTTCACGTCGATCCTGATCCTGCTGGCGTTCCCGGTGCTCGCGGCGGCGCTGCTGGTCCTGGAGGCGGACCGGCGGTTCGGCTCGCAGGTCTTCGCCTCGGCCAACGGCGGGGCGCTGCTGTGGCAGCACCTGTTCTGGTTCTTCGGGCATCCCGAGGTCTACATCATCGCGCTGCCGTTCTTCGGGATCATCACGGAGATCATCCCGGTCTTCAGCAGGAAGCCGATCTTCGGCTATCTGACGCTGGTCGGCGCCACCATGGCCATCACCGGTCTGTCCGTGGTCGTGTGGGCCCATCACATGTTCGCGACGGGCGCGGTGCTGCTGCCGTTCTTCTCGTTCGTGTCGTTCCTGATCGCGGTGCCCACGGGGGTGAAGTTCTTCAACTGGACCGGCACCATGCTCAAGGGGTCGCTGTCCTTCGAGACCCCCATGCTGTGGGCGACGGGGTTCCTGGTGTCGTTCCTGTTCGGCGGTCTCACCGGGGTGATCCTGGCCTCGCCGCCGCTGGACTTCCACGTCACGGACACGTACTTCGTGGTGGCGCACTTCCACTACGTGGTGTTCGGCACGGTCGTCTTCGCGACCTTCGGCGGCTTCTACTTCTGGTGGCCCAAGTTCACCGGCAAGATGCTCGACGAACGCCTCGGCAAGCTGCACTTCTGGACGCTGTTCGTGGGCTTCCACGTCACGTTCCTGGTGCAGCACTGGCTGGGCGCGGAGGGCATGCCGCGCCGCTACGCCGACTATCTGGCGGCCGACGGTTTCACGGCGCTCAACACCATCTCGTCGATCGGCGCGTTCCTGCTGGGCATGTCGACGCTGCCGTTCCTCTACAACGTCTGGAAGACCTCCAAATACGGCGTGCAGGTCGACGCGGACGACCCCTGGGGCTTCGGCCGCTCCCTGGAGTGGGCGACCTCGTGCCCGCCCCCGCGGCACAACTTCATTACGCTGCCGCGGATCCGCTCCGAGTCGCCGGCGTTCGACCTGCACCATCCGCGGTTCGCGGCGATCACCCCGCCCCAGACCCGCTCCGGCCAGGAGGACAGCCCGCAGATCCGCTTCGGCCAGGAGCGTCCGGGGGCCGGCCCCGAGGAGTACTGACCGTTCAGGGTGTCGTCGGGGTGACGGTGATCGAGAGGTCGTTGTCGCCCGTGTAGTACGGACCGGCCGTCACCGGGCCGTGCGCCGTGTCCACCGTGACCTTGGGGTACGTGAAGATCGGCTTCTTGTCGGCGATGTCGTCGAGCAGCCGCGCGATCCGCACCCGCGGCCCGCTCTCCCCCGCCGGCCGCAGCCACAGGTCCCACACGCCCTCGGGCAGTGCGGTGTAGTCCACGGTGAAGCGGAACAGTGCCTGGTCCCGGTGGATCTCGAACCTCGGCGCGGGCCGCGTCTCCTCGCGGCCGGCCGGTTCGACGTACGCGTCCGGGGTGAGCGCCACCCCGTACACCTGGCCGTGGACGCCCAGTGTGCCCTCTCCTATGTGCAGTTCGCCGGCCTCCGCGTGCGGGGCGCGCAGCCAGCTGCGGATGGAGAGGTTGCCGTGCTTGGTCGCGTACGGGATACGGACGGCGACATGGCCGCGCGCCCCGCTCGGCACCCGGTCGACCAGTGAGCGCAGGTCGTTGAGGCCGGGGGTCAGGCGCCGCGGTTCGCCGTCGCCGGTCTGCGCGAAGGCGTCCCAGCGGCCCTCGGGCAGTGCGACACCGCTCGGGAGCGCGGCGCGCAGCCGGCCGTCGGCGGCCGGGGCGAGCGGCAGCCGGACCTCCTGGAGTCCGTCGCGGTGGACCAGTACGAGGTGGGTGTCGCCGCTCTCGCCGGTCTCGGCCACGTCGAAGGTGAGGCCGCCGGCGGAGTCGGCGAGGCAGTCGGCGCGCGGCGGCATGGCGGCGTCCTCGTCGGTGGGTGTCTGCGCGGTCTGCGGAGCCAGCGTCATCATGCGGAACGCTCCTTCCCGAATACGGTCAGTCCGGCGTCCCGCACGGCGTACGCGCTGCCGAGCAGGGCTCCCCTGGTGCGGTGCAGTGAGCCGCGCACCCGGCCGATCTTCGAGGTGCCGCCGCGTGAGACGAGGCCGTTGAAGATCGATTCGTAGCGTTCGGCGATCCGGGACGGGTCGAAGCGCTCGGAGTCCTTGAGCGCGGCGTCCGCCATCTGCCGGCGCAGCGCGTCGTCGTTGATGAGTTCGAGCAGGCCACCGGCGATGGCCTGGACGTTCCCGACCGGCACGAGGCGTCCGTCGACACCGTTGTCGATGATCTCCCCCGGGCCGTGCGGGCAGTCGGTGGAGACGACGGGCAGGCCGCAGCGCATGGCCTCGACGATGGTCATGCCGAACGATTCGAGGCTGGAGGTGACGGCGGCGATGGAGCCCTTGGCCCACTCAGGCTCGATGGGGTTGGCCGCTCCCATCAGTAATACGTGGTTGTAGAGGCCCAGTTCGTCGATGAGGTGGCGCAGTTTGTCCTTCTGCTTCCCGCTGCCGTAGATCCGCAGGCGCCAGTCGGGCCGCTCGGCGCGCACCAGGTCGAAGGCCCTGATCAGCAGGTCGTACCGCTTGACCGGGGCGAGCCGGCCGGCCGCGACGACCCATTTGCCGGTGCCGTCCGCGGGTTCGATGCCGGGCGCGGGCACCGAGTTGGGCACGGCCTCGACCCGCACCCCGGGGAGCCGCATCTTCGTGCGGTACGCGGTGGCGTCCGCCTCCGTGGTCGTGGTGACCGCGTCGAGGCGGGGGTAGGCGCCGCGCAGTTCGGTGCGCAGCCCGACGGAGTGGCTGTCGAGGGTGAGGTGCTCCTGGCCGACGCGGGCCGGGCCGCGCCTGGTCTCGCGGGCCAGGTGCACGTTCAGGCCGGGGCGGGTGCCGACCACGACATCGGCGTCGACGGTGGAGAGATGCCCGGCGATACGGCGGTCGGTCAGGGCGCTGTACTGCTCGTAGCGGATCTCTCCCTTCGGGAAGACCCGGGCCGGTTTCAGATGTTCGGGGTCGTCGCCCTCGTATCCGGGACTGCCCTTGCGCAGGTCGACGAGGTGGCGCAGGCGCACGCGCGGGTTGCGTGCGAAGACCGGCTCCTCGCGGTGGCGGAGGACGGAGACGATCTCCACGTCGTGCTGCTCGGCAAGGGTGTTCGCAAGGTTGTAGGTCGTCCGGATCGTCCCACCGATTCCGTAGGCGTTGTGTATAAGGAAGGAAATCTGCATGCGTCCCCGTATCTCCGGCTCATCCAGCTACCAGAGGGTTAGACCTGGGTACGGACGTGATGGTTGGGCTTACTTATCACTCTGTTCCCGAACAGTTGCGCCATCGGTAACCAAATGGGGGAACCTTCTGGCGCCCGTACGCATCAGGGCTTGTAGGAGAGCTGCGGGACGTCGTAGCACGCGCTGTCCATGTCCCCCTGGCTCACCCATCCCCGGGCGTCCTTCCAGCGGGCCACCGACAGACAGGTCCTGCGCGTCCTGGGCGGTTCGGACAACTGCTCGAAGCGGACCGGCAGCAGCAGCCCTTTCGCGGTGTACGGCTTCCCGGCGGCCATGTACCGGTCGACGCACGCGCGCGTGACGCCCGTCGCGGCACAGGAGCGGGCCGCGTCCGTGAACCACATCGCGGCGGCCCAGCCCTCCACCTGCCACTGGGAGCGCTTCTTCAGCGCCTTCGTGCCGGCCCGGAACTCCCGTACCGCCTTGTGGCCGGTGTCCTCGTAGTTGCGGCTCGCGCCCGTCGCCCACAGGGTGTTGCGGCAGCGCGGGGCGTCCTTGTAGTCCTCGCGGACGGTGGATGTCCAGTTCTGCACGTTGGTGACCTTGGCGAGGACCTCGGCGCCGACCTCGTCCATCGCCTCGCACAACTGCGCGTTGCCGTAGGTGTCGATGGCGTCGAAGACCAGGTCGGCGCCCTGCTCCTTCAGATCGGCCGCCGCGGCACGGAAGTTGGGCAGCGCGAAGTCGACCTGCTCGGTGACGACCTCGTACCCCTCGGCCTTCAGACCCCGGGTGACGAGCCGCGCGTACGCCGCCGACGCGGACTGGTTGTACGAGACGACGGCCGCCGTGCGCGCGCCCTGCCGCTCCTTGAACCAGCGGTAGATCTCGGTGCCGCCGTACAGCTCGCCGTCCCAGCCGGGTGTCCCGTTCCGTGGCGCGAGGCTGCCGTAGATCCCGTAGAGGTGCGGGTAGGTGTCGTAGGCCGCGCCGACGGGCTGCCCGCCGATGTCGGGCACGCGCGCGCGGGACACCCGGGAGGCGCCCGCGTAGTCGAGGGCGGTGGTGGCGACGAGGGCCACCACCTTCTCCTCGTCGACGAGTTCGTGCACGCACTCGTTGTTGCCGACACCGCTGCCGCCGTCGTCGCACGTACGGACCTCGACCCGGCGTCCCGCGACGCCGCCGCGCGCGTTCAGGGCGTCGAAGTAGGCCTTCGCGCCGTCGCGCGGACCGGTGAAGGCGTCGCCGCCGACCGGACTGGTGGCGCTCGTGACGATGCCCACCCGGATCGGTTCGGCGGTGGTGCGGGTGGGCGTGCGGTCGGGCCGGTTCTCGAAGTCGCTCTCCGGCAGGCGGCTGCCGCAGGCCGTGCCCACCAGGAGCAGCAGGCCCACGACAGCGGATTCAGCAGCCCGGGCCCGGCGAGGCATTGCCGCTCAGACCGACCAGGCCGCACAGCGTCTTGACCGAGACCTTCCAGGTGCCGTCCTGCTCGACGGAGGTCCCGGAGGCGTCCGGCATGACCGTCGCGCCCTTCAGGGTGAGCGTGTACGTGACGTCCGCGTCGGTCGGCGAGGTGAAGGCGACCTTGCCGACCGTCGCCTCGACCTGCCCGCCCCGCTCGTCGCCGCTGAAGCTCTTGAGGACCTGGCCCATCGCGTCGCCGTTCTCCAGGACGGCCTGTTTCTCCTTCGTGGGGACCGCCGGGTCGAAGAACTTCTTCCAGTTCTCCTCGATCTCCTCCTCGGCCGCCGCCGGGTCGTCCGGTCCGCTCGCGCTCGGCGTCGGTTCGGCCTTCGAGGTCCGCTCCGCGGAGGGCGAGGGCGGATTCGTGTCGTCACCGCCGCTGTCGTCGCCGCACGCCGTGAGGGCCGGGGCGAGAAGGAGCACCGCCACCGCCAGCCCCCGGCCCGTCCCCCGCCTGAGATCACTCCCGAGAACCATCTGGCTCACCACCGGGTGTCGGTCCGGGCCATGCGCGCCCGGAGCTTTTCGGGTCAGCTTCCAGAAGGCATAGTGCAAGTCCGTCGGCGGACTTGGAAGACATCGGCGGACTCGGAAGGCAGCCGCACGCGTACAGCCGGACACCTCACGTGGAGCCCCCATGCGGACAGCTCGACTGCGCAATGTGCGTCCCGTCCTGTGGACCGGGTGGGCCGCGCTGGCCACGGGCGCCGTGCTGTGCGTCCTCGGCTGGTACGGGATCTCCGGCGAGCGGTACGCGGAACGGCAGTTGCCGTACCTCGCGTCCTGCACGGTGCCCGGAGCGGCCCTGATCATCGCCGCGGCCGTCCTCCTCACCCATGGCAGGAACGCGCTCGCGGCGACCCGCGTGGAGGAGCTGTACGGGCTCCTGGTGGCGGCCGACCCCGAGGACGCCACCTCCGCCGAGGGGACGGCCGCCGCGCCCGTGGCGGTCAGCGGGGACCTGCTGATGGTGCCGGGCGGCACGCTGTGGCACCGCGCGGACTGCCCGCTCGTCGCCGGGAAGCCCGAGGCCCTGCCGGTCGACTCACGCGTCCTCGCGGGCGGCGACCTCGCCCCCTGCCCGATCTGCGAACCCACGGCCTCGGACGAATCCACGACCCCGGCCGGCCCCACGGCTCCGGACGCCCCCGCCGCGGCCCCCTCGGACGGCCCGTCGTCCGGGGCGGCCGGCTGATGGCGTCGCTGACGTACGACCTCACGCTCGCCGGGCTCTCCGTGGGCAGCGCCGCCGCGCTCACCGGGATCGGACTGGTCGTCACCCACCGGGCCACCGGAGTCCTCAACTTCGCCCACGGTGCCGTCGCGATGGTCTGCGCCTACCTGCTGCGCCACCTCACCGTCGAGTGGGACTGGCCGCTCGCGCTCACCGCACCGCTCGTCCTGCTCGTGGTGGCCCCGGCGATCGGCGTGGCGCTGGAACGATTCGTCTTCCGCCCCCTGGCCGTCCTCGGCGGCGACCCCGCGCAGACCCTCGTCGCGTCCATCGGCGTGTTCGTCCTGCTCGTCGGCGGGGCGGCGCTCGTGTGGGGCCCCGGCGCGCGCTCGGACGCGCCGACGCTCGTCTCCGCGGGCCCCTGGGGCCAGTTGACCGTGACGCTCGCCCTGGCCGCCGGCGTGGGCGCGGTGATCCGCTGGACCCGCTTCGGCCGGGAACTGCGGGCCGTCGTCGACGACCGCCCGCTCGCCGCGCTGACCGGCGTCGACGCGGACCGGGTGGCCGCGGCGGGCTGGGCGTTCGGCTCGTTCACCGCGGGCCTGACGGGAGTGCTGCTGGCTCCTTACGTGCGCCTGGACCCGTACGGCATGCCGTTGCTGGTGATGGAGGTGGTGGCGGTCGCGGTGGCCGCCCGGATGCGCAGTCTGCCGGTGGCCGTGGTGGTGGCACTCGGCATCGGGGTCGCCCAGAGCCAGCTGACCCGGCTGCACCCGACGGGCCGCCTCGAACCCCTCCTCCAGGCGGTGGGCGCCAACCTCTTCGTCGTCGCCCTGCTGGTCGCCGCCCTCGTGCTGCCGGGAATCGGCACCCGGGACGCCCTCCCGCGCACGGCGACGGCCCGCGTGCCGACCCCGCCGGGCGCGTGGATCGTCGCCGTGGTCCTGTTCCTCCTCCCCCTGGGCTTCGCGGGCTCGGACCTGCACACGGCCGTCCAGGTTCCGGCCCTGGGCGTCGTCCTGCTGTCCCTGGTCGTCGTCACGGGCCGCGGCGGCCAGCTCTCGCTCGGCCAGGCCGCGTACGCGGGTCTGGGCGCCCTCTTCACGGCGCTGCTGGCGGCGGGCCGCTTCCCCGGCCTGCCCGAACTCCCGGAACTGGCCGCGCTCCTGACCGCCGTACTGCTCGTCGCCCCGCTGGGCCTGCTGACCGGGTGGCCCGCCATCGGCCGCCACGGTCTGGCCCTCGCCCTGGCCACCTTCGCGGTGGGCGTCGGCGTCAGCCGCTTCGTCTTCGCCCAGCCGTACGCGACCGCGGGCCTGGACCTGGGCCGCCCGGCGGGCTTCGACGGCGACCGCGCGTACTACGTACTCGAACTGGTGCTGCTCGGCGGCGCCCTGCTGGCCGCGCACGCGCTGCGCCGGGGCCGTACCGGCCGGGCCCTGGCGGCGATGCGGGACCACGAGGCGGGTGCTTCCGCGGCGGGCGTCCGCGTCCCGCGCCTCAAACTGACGGCCTTCGTCGCGGGCGCCGCGCTGGCCGCGCTGGGCGGCGGCATGCTCGGCATGGGCGTGCGCGCCTTCGACCCGGCGGCGTACGACCCGGTCCGCGGGCTGCTGTGGTTCGCCGCGATCGTGGTGCTCGGCGCCGACAGCGTCCTGGGCGCGCTCCTCGCGGGGGCCCTCCTGGTCGGCCTCGACGCGGGCACCCGGGGCGGGGTGGCGGCGGCGACGATCGGCCTCCTGGCGGTCCTCGTGGGCCGCTTCCCCGGCGGCCCGTACGAGGCACTGCGCTCGACGGCCGAACGCCTGACCCCACGCCGAAAGCCGACACTGACCCCACTGGGCACCGCCGCCCGCCGACGACTGCGGGCACGGGTGGGGGGCGTCGGCCTGCTCCGGGCGGGGACGGGGGCGGCTGCGGTGGGGACACCTGCGCTTGGGGCGCCTGTGCTCGGGGCGTCCGCGCTCGGGGCGTCCGCCGGCCCGGACACGCTGCGGTTTCGCGCCGGCGAGCGGCCGGTGGTGCGACGGCCGGTGCCACCGGCCGGGAGCGGTTCCGACGGGACCGGTTCCATCAGGCCCGGTCCCGATGGACCCGGTTCCGACGGGCCCGGTTCCGACGGGCCCGGTTCCGACGGGCCCGGTGCTGTCGGATTCGGAGCGCGGTGGCTGTCCGGCGCGGCGCCACGGGCCGGTCCGGACCGTGGCGGTGGCGGGGACGCGCCCTCGGCGCCTGGCGGCAGCGGGGGCGGAGGCGGTGGTCGTGTCCCGGTGGGGACGGAGGTCGCCGGTACGGGTGCGGGTGGGCGCGGTCCTGCCCGTGGCGGGCGGGCGCGGCGGCCCCTCCGGCCCCGGGGCGGACGCGTGGCGCCCGGGCTCCCCGTCCTGCGGGCCCGTGCCCTGCGCGTCGCCTACGACGGGTTCACCGCGCTGGACGGGGTGGACCTCGATCTACCGCGCGGCCGGATCACCGCGGTCGTCGGGCCCAACGGGGCCGGGAAGAGCACGCTGTTCCACTGTCTCGCCGGAACCGTCCGACCGGTGTCGGGCAGGGTCGTGCTCGGGGAACGGGACGTCACCCGGCTGCCCGCCCACACACGGACGCGGCTCGGCGTGGCCCGTACGTTCCAGCAACTGGCCGTCTTCCCGACCCTGACCGTGGCCGAGAACGTCCATGTGGGCGCCGAACAGGGGCGTGTCGTGGACCCGGGGGCGGTGGAGCGGGCGCTGCGGCTGCTCGGGCTCGACGGAGCCGTACGGACGCTGCCGGCCGCGGACCTGCCCACCGGAACCCTGCGCCGGGTCGAACTCGCCCGGGCCCTCGCGGGAAGCCCACGGGTCCTGTTGCTCGACGAACCCGCGGCCGGGCTCGACACGGGCGAGGTGACGGCACTGGCCCGCGTGCTGCGCGCGCTCGCCGCCGACGGAACGACCCTGCTCGTCGTCGAGCACGATCTCGACCTGGTGGCCGACCTCGCCGACACCGTGCACGTCATGACGGCGGGCCGCGTCGTCGCCTCCGGCCCCGTCGGCCACGTACTCGATGGACTCGACGTCTACACCGAGCACACCGAGTTCGACGGGCTCGACCGGCTCGAAGGGCGCGACGGATGAGCGCGGCCGGGGTCTCGCTGCGCCACGCGCGCGTGCGCTACGGCCCGCTGGAGGCGCTGCACGGTGTCACCCTCCACGCGCCCGCCCCCGGCGTCACCGTCCTGCTGGGCCGCAACGGCTCGGGCCGTACGACCGCGCTCCGCGCCCTGGCCGGCACCCTGCCCCTGTCCCACGGCGCCGTGGTCTGGGACGGGACCGACGTCACGCGTCTGCCCGCGTACGAACGGGCCCGCCGGGGTCTGTGCCTCGTCCCGGACCGCCGTGCCGTCTTCGGCTCGCTCACCGTCCGCGAGAACCTGGAACTGGCCGCCTCCGGCAGGCCCTTCGCGCCCGCCCTCGACGCGTACCCGCAGCTCGGCGCCCTGCTCCCCCGGAGAGCGGGCACGCTCTCCGGCGGCGAGCAGCGCATGCTGGCCCTCTCCCGCGCCCTGCTGGCACGCGCGCACGTGGTCCTCGTCGACGAACCCGCGCAGGGCATGTCCCCGGCGGTCGCGGCCCGCACCTACGGACTGTTGCGCGGCCTCGACGCCTGCGTGGTCGTCGCCGAACAGCGGCTGCCGCCCGGCCTGTGCGCCGGAACGACGATCGTGTACGAACTCCGGCGCGGCGCGGTCGTGTTCAGCGGCGAGGCGACGGAGACGGCGAGGTCCACAGCAACGGCAGTGGCACCAGATCCACCAGGCCCGGCGAAGCCGACGTGACCGGCGCGGAGGGGGAGGCCGAGGGGACGGGCAGGACCGGTGGGGCCGAGGGGGCCGGTGGGGACGAGGGAGCCGGTGCGGCCGACGGGGCGGCGGACGGAGTCGGCGTACTCGCGCCGCTCGGGCTGTTCGGGCTGCTCGGACGGTTCGGGCGGCTCGGGCGGCTCGGGGTGGGCGTGGACGCACTTCCTCCCTTGGCCTGGGAAGTGACTCCTCCTGCCTGCGAGGTGTCCCGCCGCCCCGGGCCCGCGTCCTTCGGCAGCCGCAGCATCGTGCCGACGTTCAGGCGGTCCGGACTCGCCCCGACCAACTGCCGGTTGAGCTTGTAGAGCGCCTTCCATCCACCCTTGAGGCGGTACGACCGGGCGATCGACGAAAGGCTCTGCCCCGGCCTCACCACATGCGCGCGGCCCGCGAGCCCGTACCTCTTGGAGCAGACGGGCCACGCCTTCCAGCCCTGGACGCGCAGCACTTCCTCGGCGACCCTGATCTGCTCGTCGCGGGTGGCCAGGTCGGCGCGCCGCGCGTAGGCCAGGCCGCCGAACGCCCGCCAGGTGGGCTGCCAGAACTGCAGTCCTCCGTAGAAGCCGTTCCCGGTGTTCGCGTTCCAGCGGCCGGAGCTCTCGCACTTCGCGACGCAGCCCCACGGCCACCGGTCCTTCGCACAGGCGTACGGCGCCCGGTCCGCCGTCGCGGAGCCGGACGCCTGGGTCGGTGGGGCCGCCGCCGCCTCCGCGGGGGCCGGCAGGGCCAGGACCGCGACGACGACGGCCGCGTACCGCATGCGCTTGATCGACATCGGGCCACGCTAGGCGGAGCCCCCGCGGACCTGGACGAGCCGCGCGGGCGGTTCGAGGGGGCCCACTCGGTCGGCTGCGGGCCGGTGGGGGACCCGTCGCGCAGGTCCCCGCCCCCTGGAGAGGCAGAGGCCGGGGCGCAGCCCCGCTTCTGAGGTCGCGGGGAACTGCGCGGGCCACCCCCACCGGACCGCGGCCGGACTACCGACCCGGCTCAGACCTTCAGCCGCTGCCCGGGGACGATGACATCGGGATCCCCGCCGATGACGGCCCGGTTCGCCGCGTACAGCCGCTGCCACGTCGTCCCGTGACGCGCCGCGATACCGCTCAGCGTGTCACCGCTGCGGACGGTGTAGTCGCCCCGGGACGAGCCACGACCGGTGTGCCCCGTCGAACGCTCCACCCCCTTCGAAGACTTCGACGCCTTCGACGACTTCGCCGGCTTCGAAGGAGCCGCCTTGGTGGTCGAGCCGGACGTGGCCCCCGCCGGCGCGCTGCCGGACGCGCCCGCGCGGGCCGCGCAGGTGGGCCAGGCACCCCACCCCTGCGCACGCTGCAGCTTGGTGGCGACGGCGATCTGCTGCGCCTTGGAGGCCTTGTCGGCCGTGGACGCGTAGGCCGTACCGCCGTACGCGCGCCAGGAGCCGGCGGAGAACTGGAGCCCTCCGTAGTAGCCGTTCCCGGTGTTGATGTGCCAGTTGCCGCCGCTCTCGCACTGGGCGATACGGTCCCACACCCCGCTGTCCGCAGCGGCGGCGTCGCCGTTCGCGGCGAGCAGTCCGAGCGGGGCGAGCAGGGCCGCCCCCGCGAGAACCGCGGTCGTACGAGCCTTACGGGTGTTGTCGGCACATTCGGACATGTATTTCCCTCTCGAAGGACCCGGGGTCCCCCGAGGCGGTACGGGACTGCCGCGTCTCGACGCGGTCGCCCCGACCCGCCCCGTCCGCCGGAGGTGGTGCGGAGTGGTGCCGTTGGTGCGGGTGGTGCCCAGTAGCTCTTTTCACGGGATGACCGTGTGGCCGGCGGACGTACCCGAGCGGTGCTCGCTGCACACGGCGGAGCAATGTAGAGAGGGAAGAGGCCCGATATCAACCAACTCCTTGTCATTCCAGGCCAGTTCGCCGTTACCGCAGGTATCGTCGATTTTGAGCCACCCACTTCATTCGTGGATTTCCTGATTTGTCGACCCCTGACCCCGGTGATCTGTGACTCACGTCACCGAGACAACTCCCCCGCTGATCACGGGAGTTGGCGTGGAGTGATGGATTCCGCCGCCGGGTTCACCCTGTGCGCAGGATGGTTCGATTCCGTTCGCTCTGGGGCGTGACCCCCGCCACAGATCCTCCGTTGTCTTCTTCATGAGCCGGGAACCCATCCGGTTCACGGACCGGGAGCCCCCGGCCACAACACGCACCGCACCGAGGAGCCCCCCGTGCCGCGCATGCTCGACGTCAGCGACGACGTACGCGCCGAGATCGGCGACGAAGAAGCCGACCGGCTGCTCGCCGGAGAGAACGCCCCGGGCAGTTACGACTGCACGTCCTGCCGCACCCAGGGCGACTCCGAACAGGAGCGCACCAGCACCGTCCTGTTCATCGGCGACGAGACGGCCGTGCTCGCGTTCGCCCACGCCACCTGCCTGCCCTCGCAGGTCGTCCAGGTGACCGAGGAGCAGCTGCAGGGCGCCGTCCGGTCCATCACCGGGGACGAGCGCCCCTCCGAGGCCCTGCCCGAGCAGGCCGTCCTCGGCGTCACCAGCGGACTCATCCTGCTCGGCGGCGAGCTGCACCCCGCGCTCGTCGTCGAACCGACCGGGCGCATCGCCCGGCCGGGCACGACGGGAGGGGGCGGCGACGACTTCCTGCCGCTCCTCATCGAGCAGGGCTTCATGCCGGTCACCCGGCTCACCGAGGTGCCGCCCGTGCTGCACGGCTGGTCCGTGCTGCTCGCGATGGGCCAGCTGCACGCGGTTCTGCAGCCCAGCAGCAGCGGTGGTTCGCCCGTCGCCTGGTGGCAGGCCCATCAGCCGCTCCAGGTCACCGACAGCTGGCGGGCGGCCGCCAACAAGCACCAGCAGGTGCTGCTGTTCGCCGCCCCGGTCGGCTCGATCGGCCGTCAGCCGCGCGAGGACCTGCTGCGCGACGCCCTCGACAAGGCCGCGGTGGGCGGCCGGCTGGTGGCGAGCGCGATGCCCCTGGCCGGCACCTGAGCACCCGGGCAGCCCGGCTGCCTTAGCGCCTGGACACCCGGGCAGCCGACATCCGAGCGGCCGGACACCCGGCCCCCGGGCAGCCGGACACCCGGGCAGCCCGGCACCTGACCGGCCGGAGACCCGAGCGGCCCGACACCCGAGCAACCCGGCACCCGAGCGGCCGGGCGCCCGAGTGGCAGCGCTGTGACCTGCTAAAGCGGGGCGTCGGCCGCATCCGAAGAGCGGCGGGGTCGTTGGCACGTACGTGTACACCTACGACACCCCCCGCCGCCTGCCCTACTCGTCACCGATCCCGGCCATGCGGCCGGCCCGGGACGGCTCGGGCAGCTCCTCGGCCACCCCGATCTACGACGCGCTCTACGCGGAGTACCTCAGGACCTTCCGGGCCCTGCCGGGTGACCGCATCGGCGAGGAGGAGATGGGCTTCACGGCTTTCGGGATCGGCCCGCACCACCCGGGTTCCTACACACCGACCGTGTACGGCATGCGGCAGGTCGCCGGGCAGCACCAGACGGGGTACGCATCGCCGCACCAGAGCCAGCCGGCCACCTCCGTCTGGCAGCCCGCGGCACGGCAGCACGCCACGGGCCTGACGCCCGCGGCGCTGCCGCCCGGCCCGCGCAGGGAACACTGACGTGAGCTGACGTGACACGGGAGAGGGCCCCTGCATCGCGCAGGGGCCCTCTCCCGTGTCCGTGTGCACCGCTCGCGCGGCTACTTCTTCTTGCCGCGCTTCTCGCGCACCCGCACCGAGATGTGGATCGGCGTGCCCTCGAAGCCGAACTCCTCGCGCAGCCGGCGCTCCACGAAGCGGCGGTAGCCGTGCTCGATGAAGCCCGAGGAGAAGAGCACGAAGCGCGGCGGCTTGGTGCCCGCCTGCGTGCCGAAGAGGATGCGCGGCTGCTTGCCGCCCCGGATCGGGTGCGGGTGGGCGGCGACCAGCTCACCCAGGAAGGCGTTCAGACGGCCCGTCGGGACACGCGCCTCCCAGCCCGCCAGCGCCGCCTCGATCGCCGGGACCAGCTTCTCCATGTGGCGGCCCGTACGCGCCGAGACGTTGACCCGCGGCGCCCACGCCACCTGGAGCAGCTCGGTCTCGATCTCCCGCTCCAGGTAGTAGCGGCGCTCCTCGTCGAGGGTGTCCCACTTGTTGAAGGCCAGGACGATCGCGCGGCCCGCCTCGACGGCCATCGTCACGATGCGCTGGTCCTGGACGCTGATGTTCTCGCTGGCGTCCAGCAGGATGACCGCGACCTCCGCCTTCTCGACGGCGGCGGCGGTGCGCAGCGAGGCGTAGTAGTCGGCGCCCTGCTGGAGGTGGACGCGCTTGCGGATACCGGCCGTGTCGACGAACTTCCAGGTGACACCGCCCAGCTCGATCAGCTCGTCGACCGGGTCACGGGTGGTGCCCGCCACCTCGTTGACGACCACGCGGTCCTCGCCGGCCACCTTGTTCAGCAGCGACGACTTGCCGACGTTCGGGCGGCCGATGAGCGCGATGCGGCGGGGGCCGCCGACCGCGACGCCGAAGGTCTGCGCCGGGGCCTCGGGCAGTGCCTCCAGGACGGCGTCCAGCATGTCGCCCGTACCGCGGCCGTGCAGTGCGGAGACGGGGTGCGGCTCGCCGAGGCCGAGCGACCAGAGGTACGAGGCGTCGGCCTCGCCGCTCAGGCCGTCGACCTTGTTGGCGCACAGGACGACGGGCTTGCCGGCCTTGCGCAGCAGCCGGACGACCGCCTCGTCGGTGTCGGTGGCGCCGACCTTGGCGTCGACGACGAAGACGACCGCGTCGGCCGCCTCGATGGCGAACTCGGCCTGCGCGGCCACGGACGCGTCGATGCCGAGGACGTCCTGCTCCCAGCCACCGGTGTCGACGAGCTTGAAGCGGCGGCCCGCCCATTCGGCGTCGTAGGTGACGCGGTCGCGGGTGACGCCCGGCTTGTCCTCGACGACGGCCTCGCGGCGGCCGATGATGCGGTTCACCAGGGTCGACTTGCCGACGTTCGGCCGGCCGACGACGGCGAGGACCGGGAGCGGGCCGTGGCCGGCCGCCTCGATCGCGCCCTCGATGTCCTCGGCCTCGAAGCCCTCTTCCGCGGCGAGCTCCATGAACTCCGCGTACTCGGCATCGCCAAGCGCCCCGTGCTCGTGTTCCGAGCCGTCGGGCTGGATCTGGTCGTTCATGAAGTCCGTACCTCGTTCATCGTGGTGATCGGTGGAACCGCCCGTATCGGGAGATCCACTACTCAAGTGTCGCTCAGCGTCCCGTAAGACGCCTGGCGTTTTCCAGGTGCGTGGAGAGCTGCTTCTGGATGCGCACGGTCGCCTCGTCGAGCGCCTTGCGCGTACGCCGTCCGCTGCCGTCGCCCGCCTCGAAGGGGTCGCCGAAGACGACGTCGACCCGGCTCCGCAGCGGAGGCAGCTCCTTTATCAGCCGTCCGCGCCGCTCGGTGCTTCCCAGGACGGCGACCGGCACGATCGGGGCCCCGCTGCGGACCGCGAAGTAGGAGAGCCCGGCGCGCAGGGACGCGAAGTCCCCCTCGCCCCGGGTGCCCTCGGGGAAGATCCCGAGGACGCCGCCGTCGTCCAGGACGCCCAGCGCCTGGGTGATGGCGGTGCGGTCGGCGACCGTGCGGTCCACCTTCACCTGCCCGATGGCGAGCAGGAAGGGGTCCAGCGGACCGACGAACGCCTCTTTCTTGATCAGGAAGTGCGTGGGCCGGGGTGCCACGCCCATGACCATCGGGCCGTCGATGTTGTGGGAGTGGTTGACGGCGAGGATCGCGGGACCGGTCGCCGGGACCCGCCAGGCGCCCAGGACGCGTGGCTTCCACAGTCCGTACATCAGGCCGACGCCGATACGGCGGCCGATGTCGGCCCGCCGGGCGGAGGGGGCCGCGGACGGTGCTTCGGTCACTTCGCGGCCCGCTTCTCCTCGACGAGGGTGACGACGCACTCGATGACCTGCTGGAGCGTGAGGTCGGAGGTGTCCACCTCGACCGCGTCGGCCGCCTTCGCGAGCGGAGAGGTCTTGCGGGTGGAGTCGGCGGTGTCCCGCTTGATGAGCGCCTCGCGGGTGGCGGCGACGTCGGCGCCCTTGAGCTCACCGCTGCGGCGGGCGGCGCGGGCCTCGGGCGAGGCGGTGAGGAAGATCTTGAGGTCGGCGTCGGGCAGCACGGTCGTACCGATGTCCCGGCCCTCGACGACGATGCCCTGCACGGCCGCGGAGGCGATCGAACGCTGCAGCTCGGTGATCCGGGCGCGGACCTCGGGGACGGCGCTGACCGCGCTGACCTTCGAGGTGACCTCCTGGGTGCGGATGGGGCCCGCGACATCCGTGCCGTCGACCGTGATGGCGGGCGCCGCGGGGTCCGTACCGGACACGATGTCGGGCTTGCCGGCCGCGTCCGCGATGGAGGAGGGGTCGGCGATGTCGATGCCGTTGTTCACCATCCACCAGGTGATCGCCCGGTACTGGGCACCCGTGTCCAGGTAGCTCAGGCCGAGCTGTGCCGCGACGGCCTTCGAGGTGCTCGACTTGCCGGTGCCGGAGGGACCGTCGATGGCGACAATCACGGCCGGGGCGGTCCGGGCGTCGGTGGATTCCACGGGTGCGGACACCTTCCTGGTACGGGGTACTGGCTGATTCGGGCACGAGCGCGCCCCGAACAAGGTTACTGGCTCCCCGGGCCCCGTCTTACGGCCCCCGCGGCGCCCCGGCCGACGGCCCCGTCGGCGCCTGCGTCACCCTCCCTGCGCCAGGTTCACGACGATCACCAGAACCAGGACCGCCACCAGGATCGTCAGCCCCACGGCGAGAGGCCGCGCGGTGTCCGGCAGCCACGTCGGCCCCTGCTGGGACGGCGGCCCCGGCTGCCGAACCGCCTTCCGCTGCTTTTGGTGCTTGCCCTGCCGGGGCGGCGGGGGCAGCTGGGGAAGCAGCGGCAGCTGCCGGGTGCCCGTCGGAGTCGAGGAGCCGGGCACGGCCGACGGGGTGTCGTTGAACACGTCGTGCCCCGTGACCGCGGCCCGCGCGCACCAGGGGCAGGCGGTCAGATGCGAACCGTGGCTGTGCCGGGGCCGGTCCGGACAGACCCGGGCCAGCCGGCGTTCCTCGTCGAGGGCGCGCAGCCAGTCCTGCGCCTGGGGCCGGGCGGCCGGGTCGGTGACACCGGGTCCGAAGGCGCGGCGGGCGAGGGCGAGCAGTGCGGGCGGCAGGATCGTCGGGTCGACGACTCCGCGCGGGACGATCACACAGCCGGGTTCGGCGACGTAGGAGCGGCTGGCCGCGATGTTGTCCTTGACCGTCGTCTCCGACTCGCTGTCGCGCGGCACGCCTCCGAAGGGGTGGTTCCCGGCGGTCAGGAGCTGGTAGATTAGCACGGCGAGGGCGAAGTCGTCGCTCTGCCGGGTCGCGGGGCCGCCAGCCAGCCGTTCCGGGGCGGCGTAGTCGGCGGTCTGCATCAGGCAGGGGAACTCCTCGTGCGTCGCCGGGTCGGTGAAGGCGATGGAGTCGCAGTCGAGGAAGGTGACGAAGCCGTTGGCGTCGACCACCACGTTGTTGCTGGAGAAGTCGCCGACGACCAGGCCCTCGTAGTGCATCCGGGCGGTCATGAAGGCGAGGTTCCAGCCGACGCCGAGCATGAACCGCCAGTCGGTGCGCTCCGGGAACAGCCGCAGCCGCTGGGCGCGGGTGAAGAGCCCGACGAGCTGGACGTGTCCCGGCTCGCCGAAACGGCGCATCGCGTAGCCGAGGAACTCCCCCTCGGTGCCCCGGGCCAGCGCCGTGGGCCAGGCCAGTTCGGGCGGCTGGCCGGGACCGATGGGGCGGCCGCCCAGCGGGGTCAGGGTCAGCATGCGCTGCAGGCGGCGCTCCTGTTCCGCGCCGGGCGGCTCGCGGTAGAGCTTGACCACGATCTGCCCGTGGTCCGCGACGGGGTAGACGGCCGCCTGTCCGCCTCCCTTGAGGGGCTGCGGGCCGAGCGTCACCCGCCGCCCGTCGAGGAGGACGCGCTGTCCCGTCGGGGCCGTCACGGCCCGGCCCCCGTCGCGTCCCGCCCGCCGACCCGGCTCATGCCCCGACCGTCCTGTCCACCTCATCCGGCCTGTCCGTCCTGTCGGTCCTGTCGGTCCTGACCGCCCTGAGCAGTGTCTTGTCGTCGGCGTTGAGGGCGGTCAGCCGGTCGGAGCGCAGCAGCGCCGCCAGGTCGTCCTCGTCCCCCTCGGGGTCGGCACCCGGCGTGTCCAGGGACCGCAGGACGGCCGAGGTGAAGGAGGCGTTGGGCACCGGCGGCCGGCCGCCGAGCGCGGCCTGGGCGAGCCCGTCGGTGGACAGGAGGACCCCGTCGACACCCTCGTCGAGGACGCAGGCGGTGCTCAGCCGGTCCTCGGCCCCGGGCGAGGTGAGGAAGACGGTCTCGTTGCTGTACTCGCTGACGGCCGCGGGCCGAGGCAGCAGATGGAACTGCCGCTCCCCGTCGCTGGTGCGGCCCGCCCGCAGGACGACGAAGCCGTCGCCGACGGAGAGATGGCCGAGCCAGGCGGGGGTGAGGACCACCACGGTGAGGGTGGTGGCGAAGTCGTCCGCCGCCTCGCCCGTGCGGTGCAGGAACTCCTCGCAGACCTCGCGGAACGCCTCCGTCAGCAGTTTGTGGACGGCCTCGCCGGGCGGACAGCGCCGGGCGGCCCGGCGGGCGAAGCGGTCGGTGGCCAGGTCGACCGCCAGCCGGGCCCCCTCGTCGGACCGGCTGCGGCTGCCCGCGCCGTCCGCGACCGCGAGAACGGTGGCGGTACCGGCGTCGGCATGCCCCCAGGCGTCCTGGCACGGCAGCCCGCTCTGCCGGTGCCGGTACCCCTCGACACTCAGCCCGTGCACCCGCCAGCGCCCGCTCACACCGCCACCCCGCTCGTGCCGCCCATCCCGCTCATGTCATGTCTCCCAGGCCGGGCGCTGGGTCCTGAACTGGGCGAAGATCTTCTCGAAGACCTCGTCCCCGGCGCCGCGCTGCTCGGCGTTGGCGCTCGCCGACATCATCTGGAGCAGTTCGCGGAACGGGAATCCGTGCAGCCGTGCGTTGAAGGCCGGCGCGAGGGCCTTGAGCACCTGCTCGCCCATGTCGGAGATGTCGCCGACACCGATCGCGTACAGCCGGTACTTCCGGGCCCGCTGGTCGTCCGTGAGCGTCGGTACGAGACGCTGCCACGCGGTGGTCCAGCGGCCGGTGCCGTCGGTGGGCAGGCCGTCCGTGACCAGGCAGATCTGCGGCCGGTAGTACTGCAGCCCGCCCGCGCGCAGCTCGCTCTTGCGGTCGGCGACGATCCGCACGGCCAGTTCCAGTGCCTCGGTGAGGAGGGTGACCCCGGCGGCGGCCAGGACCGGGGCCTGGAACGCGTGCGCCGGTACGAAGGGGCTCGCGGGTGTTTCCGGGGGCAGCGGCTGCGCCCCTCTCCACGCGCACACGCCCTGCCCGCCGAAGGTGACGACGGCGACCTCGACGCTGTAGCTGAGGCTGACGTCGTCGTGGAGTTCGCGGGTCCAGGAGCGCAGCGCGTCGTTGAGGGTCTGGATGGGCGGGCCCGCCATGGAGCTGGAGGTGTCGAGGCAGAGCACCAGCGGAAGGCGCTGTGCGTTGTTCTCGAACTCGATGTCCGCGTACGACGCCGGGAGCGTCCGGGGCTGCCGTTCGTTGCGCATGGTCTCTCCGCGGGGCAGTGGGGCGGGCGGTTCGGGCGGTCAGGTGTGCTCGTCCCCGGCCGGCGGCCGGGGACGGCACGGGACGGCGAACAGGACGTCGGCGTGTCCGGAGGCCCCCGCGGGAGCCGTCCTCGCGGGGTCCGCGCCCGCGCGGTCCGTCACGTCGACCGGGGCTCCGGGGGCGGGCGGCGGGGTGCCGGAGTCGGTCCACTCGGCCCGGTGGAGGCAGTGGTCCAGCTCGACGTACCCCTGCGGGTGCAGGCCGGTGCGCACGGTGGCCGTCCGGCGCGGTGGGTCGGCTCTGCGGTCGCGGCGCGGGAGCGGCAGGGGCCGGGGTGCGCCGCGCCGGCGGGAGCTCTCGGCGGGGTCGGGTCCGCCCGTGGCGGGGACGGGGCTCACCCGGGTGCGGCGTACGGCGAGGACGAGCAGGGCGAGCAGCAGGGCGAGCAGCAGGGCGAGGGCGGTGGCCGCGCCGACGGCGAGCCAGACCAGCGTGCGCCTCTCGGTGGCCGCGGCGGTCACGGCGGCCACGCCGGCAGATATCGGCAGCATGATTCCGCGACCCATGACACCCCCGTTCGGCACCGCCGTTCGGTACCCCTCTTGAACACCCCGTTCGGC
Organism: Streptomyces tauricus; assembly: GCF_014650955.1. Classification (GTDB taxonomy): domain Bacteria; phylum Actinomycetota; class Actinomycetes; order Streptomycetales; family Streptomycetaceae; genus Streptomyces; species Streptomyces tauricus. Next base: position 37,038 of record NZ_BMVY01000034.1, on the reverse strand, counting down.
GCGGAAAGCACATCGCATATTAGAGGCGAATATCGGCCCGCCGGATAGCCGTCGGGACATTTCGTGTCCGTCTTATGAACCCGTTGCTCTAGAGGCGGAACACCTCCTGGCACCTGGTGAACATCTGCCGCGCGTGTTCCGCCCAGTCACTGGCCAGCTGCTCGAAGTCGTGGGGTGTCATACGGCTGGTGAGCGGCAGGACGCAGACTCCGGCGAGGCAGGGGCGGGGGCCGCGGACGTCCCAGACGGAGAGCATGGGGATCAGCTGTTCGGTATTCCAAGCATTCGCCGCGGCGGCGGCCGGAGCCAGCTGATCCTCCCGCAGGACATGACCGTCCGTCATGAAGGCGACGAGCAGTTTTCTGGTGGTCATGAAACGAATGGTGACCACGCCACCCGTTTCGGGAACGGCGAATTCCAGAGTGACGGAAGTGGAATCCGAGGTGGCCGATCCGGCGTGGCCGCGGCCGGCCCAGTTCTCCACCAGGCGCCGCCAGTGGGCGCCCACTTCGGGGAGGGGTCCGAAGGCGCTGTCAGCGTGCGCCACGGCGTGCCGCCTCCCTGACCATGGCGCCGGTCAGCCCGGCGTCCAGGAGTGCCTGTGCGTGCAGCAGCAGGCAGGAGGGGACGCTCGGGGTGAGGCCGCGGTCCCGGTCCGGTCCCGGGCCGACGCGGGCGGCGAGGTCCTTGACGCGGTCCCGGACGGCCTCGGCGACGGCGGGCGGCGGCCAGTCCGCGGCGTCCCCCACGCCGGTGAGGAACTCGCCCAGCAGGACGTCGAGTCCGGGCCGCTCCTCGGGCGGCCGGGCGAAGCAGCGGGTGAGGGTGGCGCGCAGCGCGTCCGGTACGCCGTCCAGTTCGGGCGAGCCGTCGACGACCCGGTAGATCACATCGGCGGCGTCCCCGAAGGGCGGGCGGCCGGTCGCCGCGTAGACGAGTACGCCTGCCAGCGAGAAGACGTCGCTCGGCGGGCCGACCGGCCGGGCCCGCAGCTGCTCGGGCGACATGTAGTGGGGGGTGCCCATGGCGATACCGGGTTTGGTGAGCTTGGGCGCTCCGGACAGCAGGGAGATCCCGAAGTCGATGACGCGGGGTCCGTCGGCGGCCAGCAGGACGTTGGCGGGCTTGAGGTCACGGTGCACGACCCGGCCCGCGTGGATGGCCTGGAGCGCCTCGACGAGGCCCGCGCCCAGGACGCGTACCTGCGCCTCGGTGAAGGGGCCCGCGGCGCGGACGGCCTCCGAGAGGGCGGGGCCGGGTACGTACACGGTGGCCAGCCAGGGCGGGTCGCCCTCGGGGTCCGCGTCCACGACGGCCGCGGTGAACGCGCCGCCGACGGCCCGCGCGGCCGTCACCTCCCGCGCGAACCGCTGCCGGAACTCGGGGTCGGCCGCGTACTCCGGCCGCACCACCTTGACGGCGACGGCCCGCCCGCCGGGCGACCGGGCGAGATACACCCACCCCATGCCGCCCGACCCGAGCCGCCCCACTATGCGATAGGCCCCCACCCGCAGGGGATCGCTGACCGGCGTCCGCACTCGGCCCACCTCATTCGCGCGGAGATACGCGGAGATACCGAGTCTGCCCCGAACCACCCCACCGGGAAGCCTCACGGACCCACATCTACGGCCGAATCACACACTCCACCGACCCCGGCCCGGACGATCCACCCCACGGCCGCCCGCGGCCGCCCTACTGCCGGATCGCCCAGCCCCGCTCCCGCAGCGCCGCCGTCAGTACCGCCGCCGCCGACGGCTTTACCGACAACTCGATGAGGCCCACCTGCTGACCGGTCGCGTGCTCGATACGTACGTCCTCGATGTTGACGCCCGCGCGGCCCGCGTCGGCGAAGATGCGGGCCAGCTGGCCCGGCTGGTCGTCGATGAGGACGACGACGCTCTCGTACGTCGCGGGAGCGGTGCCGTGCTTGCCGGGGACGCGGATCTGGCCCGCGTTGCCGCGGCGCAGGACGTCCTCGATGCCGTCGGTGCCGGCGCGGCGCTTGGCCTCGTCGGAGGACTGCAGGGCGCGCAGGGCCTGCACGGTCTCGTCCAGGTCGGCGGAGACGTCCGCGAGGAGGTCGGCGACCGGGCCCGGATTCGCGGAGAGGATGTCGATCCACATCCGAGGGTCGGACGCGGCGATCCGGGTCACGTCACGGATGCCCTGCCCGCACAGCCGTACGGCGGCCTCCTCGGCGTTCTCCAGCCGTGCGGCGACCATGCTGGACACCAGGTGGGGCATGTGCGAGACGAGCGCGACCGCACGGTCGTGGGCGTCCGCGTCCATCACCACCGGGACCGCCCGGCAGAACGAGACGAGCTCCAGGGCGAGGTTGAGCACCTCGGTGTCGGTGTCCCGGGTCGGCGTCAGCACCCAGGGCCGCCCCTCGAAGAGGTCGGCCGTGGCGGCCAGGGGGCCCGACTTCTCACGGCCCGACATGGGGTGCGACCCGATGTAGGCGGACAGGTCGAGGCCCAGCGCCTCCAGCTCGCGGCGCGGCCCGCCCTTGACACTGGCCACGTCGAGATAGGCGCGCGCGACACCGCCCCGCATCGCGTCGGCGAGCGCCGCGGCCACGTGCGCGGGCGGCGCCGCGACGATCGCGAGGTCGACGGGGCCCGCGGGCTCCTCGTCCGTGCCGGCGCCGAGCGCCGCCGCGGTACGGGCCTGTCCCGGGTCGTGGTCGGCGAGGTGCACGACGACGCCCCGCCCGGTCAGGGCCAGCGCGGCCGACGTCCCGATGAGGCCGGTGCCGATGACGAGTGCGGTTCTCACTGGGCGATGTCCTTGCGCAGCGCGCCCGCGGCGCCCAGGTAGACGTGCGCGATCTCGGCACGCGGCAGGTCGGACTCGATGTGCGCGAGGACCCGTACGACCCGGGGCATCGCCCCTTCGATGTCCAGCTCCTGCGCGCAGATCAGCGGCACGTCGACGATGCCGAGCTTGCGCGCCGCGGCCGCCGGGAAGTCGCTGCGCAGATCGGGGGTCGCCGTGAACCAGATGCTGATCAGCTCGTCGGCGGTCAGCCCGTTCCGCTCCAGGATGGCGGTGAGCAGCTCGCTGACCTGCTCGTCCATGTGACCGGCTTCGTCCCGCTCCAGCTGGACGGCGCCCCGGACCGCTCGTACCGCCACGGTGATGCTCCTCGTTCTGTACGGCTCGGTTGTGGTGCGTCCAGCCTAGTCAGCCCCCGGTCGCCCGATACGCGGCGCCCGCCTGCCGAGACGCCCGCCCCTTTTCGCTTCCCGCTCTCCCAATCTCCGCCAAGTGGCTCCTGTGCGCCTCTGGACGCGGGAGCCACGGTCCGCTTGCATGGTGAGGCTGTCCGCGCCACGCCTCGGGGGAGGCACGATGAAGCGTTCCGGACCACTTCTCACGCTCCTCGCGGGACTGCTGCTCGCCGTGTTCATGTTGTCGCTCAACGCGACGACGGGGACGCGCAGCACGACGACCGGGAGCGACTCGGCCGCCGACGCCGTCTCGGCGAGCCCGGCACCCGCGGTGACGGCCACGGTCACCCCGAGCGAGCCGGCGCCGTCGTCGCCCGCCCCGTCGAGGTCCGCCGTGCCGGACGGCGACTACGCGGGCCGCACCGACGACGACTCCTCCGCGGTCGCGGTGACCCTGCGCGACGGCAAGGCGGTCGCGTACTTCTGCGACGGCCGGGACCAGGAGTCGTGGCTCAAGGGCGACGTCGAGTCCGACGGCGGCATGCGCCTCACGAACAAGAAGGGCCAGGTCCTCACCGGCACCCTGGCCGGCAAACGGATCCGCGGCACCGTCGACATGGGGCAGCGGAACTACGGCTTCACGGCCGACAGGTCCCTGAAGCCCAACGCGCTGTACCGCGCCACCGACACCGTGGCCGACACCGAGATCGACGGCGGCTGGGTCCTGCTGCAGGACGACAGCCAGGTCGGCATCCTCAAGCGGGACGGCAGGGCCTCGCCCGCGCCCCGTATCGACCCGGAGACCGGCGCCGTGACGGTGGACGGGGAGCGGCTCACCGCCCGGCCCGTGACCCCTTGACCCGTGCCCCCTGGCTCCACCCTTCGCCCCGCCCTCAGCTGACCGCCGGGAGCCGACCATGACAGTGGACCCGAACGCCGCGACCCAGGGTTTCCCCGCCCCCAACCCGGCCCGCCGGAGCCCGGGAGCCGCCCGCTATCTCGTACCCGCCCTGGTCGCGAGCGCCGTCGCGGTCGGCCTCGGCGTCTACGGAAACGTGCACGACCCGGAGGGCACCGCCTTCAACCTGGCGGGCTTCAGCAGCACGAGCGCGGTGAAATCCTGGCTGGCCACGGCCGCGATGGGCTTCGCCGTCGTCCAGCTCGTCTCGGCACTCATGGTGTACGGGCGACTGCCGGGCCCGAGCTGGTCGGGCGTACTGCACCGCTGGTCGGGCCGGATCGCGTTCCTGGTCGCGGTGCCCGTCGCGGTGCACTGTCTGTACGCATTGGGCTATCAAACATACGAACCGCGCGTCTTGTGGCACTCACTCCTGGGTTGCTTCTTTTTCGGTGCTTTCAGTGCGAAAATGCTGCTGCTCCGCTCAGAGCGACTGCCCGGCTGGGTGCTCCCGATCGTCGGCGGGCTCGTCTTCTCCGCCCTGACGGTGATCTGGCTGACCTCCGCCCTCTGGTTCTTCCGCACCTTCGGAGTGACGACATGACGAATCCCTCGACGCGGCGCACGGTGCTCGCGACGGGCGCGGCGAGCGCGCTGCTCCTTGGCTGCAGTAAGTACGGCGACGAGAACAGCGGGAGCGACACGGAGGAGGCCCCCTCCGCGGCCCCTTCGGGCAGTGCGAGCGGGGGCGAGACGGCCCCCGGCGGCAAGGAACTCACCAAGACCGCCGATGTCCCGGTCGGCGGCGGAAAGATCTTCAAGGACGAGAAGGTCGTCGTCACCCAGCCGGAGAAGGGCGGCTTCAAAGCCTTCTCGGCGGTCTGCACCCACCAGGGCTGCCTCGTCGCCGACGTCTCGGACGGCACGATCAACTGCACCTGCCACGGCAGCAAGTTCCGCGTCGCCGACGGCTCGGTGGCCGGCGGACCGGCACCGAAGCCGCTGCCCGCGCAGCAGATCACGGTCACCGGGGACTCGATCAGCCTCGCCTGATCCGCCGCGCGGAGGATCAGACGGGGAAGATCAGGCGCGGCGGATCAGGCGGGGCCGGGCCGGTCAGGCGTCCCAGAGCGCGCCCAGCGCCATCAGGTCGCCCTGGTGCTCGATCCTGTCGGCCCACTCCGTCGGCCATGCGTCGGCGCCGAGGTACGCCCCCGAGAAGGCGCCGGCCAGACACGCGATCGAATCCGAGTCCCCGGACGTGCAGGCGGCCCGGCGCAGAGCCGTCACCGGCTCGTCCACGAAGAGCAGAAAGCACAGCAGGCCGGTGGCGAGGGCTTCCTCGGCGACCCACCCGGCGCCGGTGGCCAGACACGGGTCCGTCTCGGGCGACGGCGACCGCAGGGCCTGCCGCACCCGCTCCAGGGCCTCCAGGCACTCGTCCCAGCCCCGCGAGATGAAGTGCGTGGGCGTCGGATCCTGGGCGCGGGTCCACAGATCACCGAGCCAGCGCTCGTGGTAGTTGGTCCGGTTCTCGTACGCGTACGACCGCAGCAGCCCGACCAGGCCCGTGGGCTCGGCGCCCTGCGCGAGGAGCCGTACGGCGTGCGCGGTGAGGTCGGAGGCGGCCAGCGCCGTCGGGTGGCCGTGCGTGAGAGCGGCCTGCAACTGGGCGGCGCCCGCGCGCTGTTCGTCACTGAGGCCGGGAGCCAGGCCGAGGGGCGTCACCCGCATGTTGGCGCCACAGCCCTTGGACCCCACCTGGCTGGCGTCCTGCCAGAGCCGGTCCTCGTGCTTCAGCTTCTCGCAGGCGACGAGGCAGGTGCGGCCGGGCGCACGGTTGTTCTCCGGTGACTGGTACCAGTTCACGAACTCCTCGCGCACGGGCCGCTCCAGCCGCTTGGGGCCGAGCAGCCCCCGGTCCATGGCCGTCCGCAGGCCGCGCGCCAGCGCCAGCGTCATCTGCGTGTCGTCGGTGATGTACGCGGGATCCGGCAGCTCCAGTTCCCGCCAGGGCCCGAACGCGGCAAGGATCGACGGCACGTCCTTGAACTCGGTCGGGCGGCCGAGCGCGTCCCCGAGTGCGAGCCCCACCAACGCCCCGGTGGCGGCCTGCTTCCTGACGGTCGTGGTCATGAGGATCGTCCTTTCGAAGACGAACGCGAACGCGAACGCGAAGGCGAAGACGAGGGCGAGGGCGAGGCAGAATGGGTGGCCGCGTCCGGCACGGGCGCGGATGCGGGCGCGGACCGCAGCAGCGGTGGATGCAACCCCGTCGCGGCCCCCGCCCGGTACAGCGCGGCGGGTTTGCCCCGGCCACCGGTCAGCCGAGCCGCACCCGGGACCGGCTCGACGAACCCGGGCGTGGCGAGGACCTTGCGCCGGAAGTTCGGGCGGTCGAGCGGGGACCCCCACACCGTCTCGTAGACCTGCTGGAGCTCCCCGAGGGTGAACTCCGGCGGGCAGAACGCGGTGGCGAGGCAGGTGTACTCCAGCTTCGCGCCGATCCGTTCACGGGCGTCGGCGAGGATCCGGTCGTGGTCGAAGGCGAGCGGCCCGAGTCCGTCGTACGGCAGCCAGTGCGCGCGTGCCGCGTCACCACCGCCGCGCGGCTCGGGAGCGTCGGGGAGCAGCGCGGCGTACGCCACGGAGACCACCCGCATCCGGGGATCGCGGTCCGGCTCGCTGTACGTGCGCAGTTGCTCCAGGTGCAGCCCGGAGACGTCCGACAGACCGGTCTCCTCGGCGAGTTCACGCCGGGCGGCCGTCTCGGCGGACTCCTCGGGCAGCACGAATCCCCCGGGCAGCGCCCGGCACCCCGCGTACGGCTCCTGTCCGCGCTCGATCAGCAGTACGTGGAGCGCGCCCGCCCGGACCGTGAACACCGCGAGGTCGACGGTGACGGCGAAGGGCTCGAAGGCGTGCTTGTCGTAGCCCTCCATGCCCCCTCCTCATGTGGCCTCGACGGCCGTCGGCGCACCTCGCCGGGCGACAGCCCGCGGACCGGGACCACCCCCGTGGGCCCTGCTCCGCCGGCCGCCGCCCGGCGAGGGCGGCTCCTTAATGGTCAGGAAGACTATAAATCGCGGATCGTATGACCACAAGCCCCCCAACGCGAAACGGCCGGCCCCGGGAGATCCCGGAACCGGCCGCCGCCGTACTACGAGGGCCCTACCACGAGGGGCGAAAAAGTGCCTAGAGGCCGACTTCCTGCATCAGCATCCCGACCTCGGTGTTGGACAGCCGTCGCAGCCAGCCGGACTTCTGGTCGCCCAGGGCGATCGGCCCGAAGGACACACGCACGAGCTTCTCGACCGGGAAGCCGGCCTCGGCGAGCATGCGCCGCACGATGTGCTTGCGGCCCTCGTGCAGCGTCACCTCGACGAGGTAGTTCTTGCCGGTCTGCTCGACGACCCTGAAGTGGTCCGCCTTCGCGTACCCGTCCTCCAGCTGGATGCCGTCCTTGAGCTGCTTGCCCAGGTCGCGCGGGATCGGGCCCACGATGTGCGCGAGGTAGACCTTCTTCACGCCGTACTTGGGGTGGGTCAGGCGGTGCGCCAGCTCACCGTGGTTGGTGAGCAGGATGACGCCCTCGGTCTCGGTGTCGAGCCGTCCCACGTGGAAGAGCCGCGTCTCGCGGTTCGTCACGTAGTCGCCGAGGCACTGCCGGCCCTCGTTGTCCTCCATGGTGGACACGACACCGGCGGGCTTGTTGAGCACGAAGAACTGGTACGACTGCGTGGCGACCGTCAGCCCGTCGACCTTGATCTCGTCGTTCTCGGGGTCGACACGCATGCCCTGCTCGAGGACGATCTCGCCGTTGACCTCGACGCGGGCCTGCTCGACCAGCTCCTCGCAGGAGCGGCGCGAACCGTAGCCCGCGCGCGCGAGCACCTTCTGCAGGCGCTCGCCCTCCTGCTCGGAACCCGGGAAGGTCTTGACCGTCCTGACGTCGGGCTTGCCCGCGTACCGGTCCCTGTTGCGCTCCTCGGTCCGCGTCTCCAACTCACGGGAGCGCGCGTTCTCCGTGCGGCCGCCGCGCTGCTGGCCCTGCTTGGGGCCGCCCTTGGCACCGCCGCGCGCGGAGCTGCCGCGACCCGACTTCGCACCCTCGTGGGTGGCGCCCGGGCCTACGTCGTAGCGGCGCTCCTCGGGGCGGGGCTTGCTGGGGCGCTTCGGCCTGTCGTCGGGCCCTCCCGCGCCGCCCTGCTGGTAGCCGCTCCCGCCGGACGCACCGGTCCCGCGTGAGTTGTATCCGCTGCCGGACGTACGGGGGCCACCGCCGCCGGAGCCACGGGAGCCCCCGCCGCCGGAGCCGCGCGGACCCCCGCCCCCGCCGCCGGAGCCACGGGGGTTGCCGCCTCCGCCGCCGGAGCCGCGGGAATTACCGCTCCCGCCGGTCCCGCGGGGGTTGCCGCGCCCGCCGCTGTTCCTGCCGCTGCCACTGCCACTGCTTCGCATCAAAGTTCCGTCGTCGTCGTGTCGTCTGCATCTGCGTCCGGCGCATCCGGATCGAACGACGGGACCCCTTCCAGCGTCTCTGCTTCGATCGCGTCCGCCTCCGGAAGGAAGGGCGCGAGCTCCGGGAGCTCGTACAGGCCGCGCAGGCCCATTCGCTCCAGGAAGTAGTTCGTCGTCCTGTACAGGATCGCACCTGTTTCGGGTTCCGCGCCCGCCTCCTGGACCAGACCCCTCTGAAGGAGGGTGCGCATCACGCCGTCACAGTTCACTCCGCGGACCGCCGAGACCCTCGATCGGCTGACCGGCTGCCGGTACGCGACCACGGCGAGGGTCTCCAGCGCCGCCTGGGTGAGCCGGGCGTGCTGCCCGTCCAGGACGAAGCGCTCGACGGCCGCCGCGTACTCCGGACGGCTGTAGAACCGCCAGCCGCCGGCGACGATCCGCAGCTCGAAGCCGCGTCGTTGGAGGGCGTACTCGTCGGCCAGCGCGCGCAGCGCGTCCGCGATCTGCCGCCTGGGCCGCTCCAGGATCTTCGCCAGGTGCTCCTCGGTGGCGGGCTCGTCCACGACCATGAGGACGGCCTCCAGCGCGGGCCGGAGGTCGAGATCCGCGACGCTTCGGGCCCCCGCGGGGGCTCCGGTGGTGTCCTCGCTCACACCTTCACACTTTCTTCTCCCTGACCGGATCCGGGACAGGATCCGGCGGCCGGTCGAACTCGTCCGTCACCGTCGGCTGCGCATCCCCCTCCCCGCCCGTCCAGCGCACCACCAGGTCCCCCAGAGCCTCCTCCTGGTCCAGGGAGACCGCCTTCTCCCGATAGAGCTCCAGAAGGGCCAGGAAACGCGCCACGACGGTGAGGGTGTCGTCGACGTCCTCGACGAGCGAGCGGAAACTGGCCTCGCCGAGCTCCCGCAGCCGTGCGACCACGATCGCGGCCTGCTCCTGCACGCTCACGAGCGGCGCGTGGATGTGGTCGACGTACACCTGGGGCTTCGGCCTGGGCTGCATCGCCTTCACGGCGAGCGCGGCGAATCCTTCCGCCCCGATGCTGATGACCACTTCGGGCAGCAGCTCGGCGTGGTGCGCCTCGAGGCCGACGGTACGGGGATAGCGGCGCGCCTCCTCGTCGAGGCGGCGGTTGAAGATGTCGGCGATCTGTTTGTACGCGCGGTACTGCAGCAGTCGGGCGAAGAGCAGGTCGCGGGCCTCCAGCAGGGCCAGGTCCGCCTCGTCCTCGACCTCGGCGGAGGGCAGCAGCCGGGCGGCCTTCAGATCGAGCAGCGTCGCCGCGACGACCAGGAACTCGGTGGTCTGGTCGAGGTCCCAGTCCGGCCCCATCGCCCGGATGTGCGCCATGAACTCGTCGGTGACCTTGGAGAGCGCCACTTCGGTGACATCCATCTTGTGCTTGGAGATCAACTGAAGCAGCAGGTCGAAGGGCCCCTCGAAGTTCACAAGCCGAACCTTGAAAACCCCGTCCGCTTCGTCGTTGTGCCCACGGTCCGCGGCCGAGGTGCCTCCCGCGGGCACGGGCGGCCCCTCCGCCGCAGGCGGCAAGCCCTCAGCCGGAGGCTCGGGCGGCCCACCCCCGGGCCCCCGCCCCAACGCACGCCGCCGCCCACCGGACCCACCGGAGGCGGGGGCAGTGGGCGGAGGGACATCGGACGGGGTCATAACCGTCGAAGGCTACCCCTACCGCCCACGCAACCGTCGTACGAGAATGCTCGCGTCGCCGCGCGATTCAAGATCCGCGAGAACGACGGCGACGGCCTCCCGCACGATCCGCCCGCGGTCGACCGCGAGCCCGTGCTCCCCGCGCAGCACCAGCCGCGCGTGTTCGAGGTCCATGAGCTCCTCGGCGGACACGTACACCGTGATCTTCTCGTCGTGCCGCTCGCGCCCGCTGGGCCGCCGCCCTGAGCCCCGCCCGCGCTTGCGGGACTGGGACTGGGGCTGGGCCCCGGCAGAACCTTCCTGCGGACCCGGACGTCGCCCGGAACGGTCCGCCGTGGCGGCGCCACGGCTCCGGGACTCCCCGTCGGCGGAGTCGGCGTCGGCCGCGACATGTTCGTCGCCCTCGCCGTCGCCACCCCGCACGGGCACCGACTGCGGCCCGTCCTCCCCGGCCGCGGCGTCGCTCTCGCCCGCCGGAGCGGGCACCCGCGCCTCGCCGTTGGCCGGACGCCGCGGGCTGGAGGACTGAAGTGCCATCCCCCCGGTCGTACGGAACAGTTCGTCGGCCCCCGGCAGACTCACTCGGCGTGACACCGGGCGAGCACCTCCCTGGCGAGCTGACGGTAGGCGGCGGCGCCGACGGAGTTGGAAGCGTACGTCGTGATCGGCTCACCGGCGACCGTGGTCTCCGGGAAGCGGACGGTCCGGCCGATCACCGTGTGGTAGACGTGATCGTCGAACGCCTCGACCACGCGCGCGAGCACCTCACGGCTGTGCACGGTCCGCGAGTCGTACATCGTGGCGAGGATGCCGTCGAGCTCCAGCTCGGGGTTGAGCCGCTCCTGGACCTTCTCGATGGTCTCGGTGAGCAGCGCGACCCCGCGCAACGCGAAGAACTCGCACTCCAGTGGCACTATCACCTTGTGAGCGGCCGTCAGCGCGTTCACGGTGAGCAGGCCCAGCGAGGGCTGACAGTCGATCACGATGTAGTCGTAGTCGGCCATCAGCGGCTTCAGGGCGCGCTGCAGTGTGGACTCGCGGGCGACCTCGCTCACCAGCTGAACCTCGGCGGCGGACAGGTCGATGTTGCTGGGCAGCAGGTCCATGTTCGGAACCGCGGTCTTCAGGAGCACCTCGTCGGCCGCCATGCCCCGCTCCATGAGCAGGTTGTAGACCGTGAGGTCGAGCTCCATCGGGTTGACTCCGAGGCCCACGGACAGCGCGCCCTGCGGGTCGAAGTCGACGAGCAGGACCCGGCGTCCGTACTCCGCGAGTGCCGCACCCAGGTTGATGGTCGACGTCGTCTTGCCGACGCCGCCCTTCTGGTTGCACATCGCGATGATCTTCGCGGGGCCGTGGTCGGTCAGCGGGCCCGGGATCGGGAAGTACGGCAGCGGGCGCCCGGTCGGGCCGATGCGCTCACGGCGCTGGCGCGCCGCGTCGGGCGCGAGCGTGGCCGCGTACTCCGGATCGGGCTCGTACTCGGCGTCGGGGTCGTAGAAATGCCCCTCGGGCAGGTCGTCGTAGTCGGCGAAGTGGGTGCGGTTCTCGCCACTTCCGTTGCCGGCCATGGCGTTCACGTGATGGCCATCCATGCTCTGGTGTGCTGTCTGAGTCATCTTCGGACTCTGGTGGGCTGCGAAGGTGCGCACAGCGACGGAGCCGACAGCTTCGAGCCCCGTTGGCCTTGAGCCCTGCGCAGGCATTCCTGGTTGACCACCCCCGGGAGTAAATGTCGACTCATTCACAAGTCGTCTTACCTCCTTGGTGACCAGGAAACTTCTCGATAGGTCAGCGTGGCACCATGCCGACGGTTGGCGACTCTATGGCGTGTCACCGCTCCGCAGCAACACAATCCGCCGGACCCGGCCCGATGTGTCGGCAACGGAACACCCCTCTGTCAAGGGCGTAAGGGCGTCGCACGGCAGGTTTCAGGGGTGTGCGAAACGGTTGAAGGGTTACGTTCGAGGCGAGTTGAACGAGTCTCGCAAAGTGACTCGACACACATCCGGCCGGGCCCTGTGGGACAAGGTCCGGCCGTACGTGCGATGTTGACGAGTCGTGTTGACGTATCGCCTTTTGTCGGTGGAGAAGCCTGCCGCCGAAGCGGGACGAATCCGGCCGGGACCTCAGCCGAGCAGGGTCTCCAGCTCGGCGTGCTCCAGGCCGTGGGCCTCCGCGACCTCACGGTAGACGACCTTGCCGTCATGCGTGTTGAGACCCCGGGCGAGCGCGGGATCACGGCGCAGCGCCTCGACCCAGCCGCGGTTCGCGAGTTCCACGATGTACGGCAGCGTGGCGTTGGTGAGCGCGTACGTCGAGGTGTTGGGCACCGCGCCCGGCATGTTGGCGACGCAGTAGAAGACCGAGTTGTGGACCGGGAAGGTCGGCTCGGCGTGGGTGGTCGGACGCGAGTCCTCGAAGCAGCCGCCCTGGTCGATCGCGATGTCGACAAGGACACTTCCGGGCTTCATGCGCGACACGAGCTCGTTGGTGACCAGCTTCGGGGCCTTGGCGCCGGGGATGAGCACGGCGCCGATGACGAGGTCCGCCTCCAGGCAGGCCTTCTCCAGCTCGAAGGCGTTCGAGACGACGGTCTGGATCTTCGTGCCGAAGATCTTGTCGGCTTCCTTGAGCTTGTTGATGTCGCGGTCGAGCAGGGTCACGTGGAAGCCCATGCCGATGGCGATCTGCGCGGCGTTCCAGCCGGAGACCCCGCCGCCGATGACCACGGCGCGGGCGGCCAGCACACCCGGGACACCGCCGGGCAGGACACCCCGGCCGCCGTTGGCGCGCATCAGGTGGTAGGCGCCGACCTGCGGGGCGAGCCGGCCCGCGACCTCGGACATCGGGGCGAGCAGCGGCAGCGCGCGGCTGGGCAGCTCGACCGTTTCGTATGCGATCGCCGTGGTGCCGGACTCCAGGAGCGCGTCCGTGCACTCCTTGGACGCGGCCAGGTGCAGGTAGGTGAAGAGCGTCTGGTCCTTGCGGAGGCGGTGGTACTCCTCGGCGATGGGCTCCTTGACCTTGAGCAGCAGGTCGGCGGCGGCCCAGACCTCGTCCGCGGTGGCGACGATCCGCGCGCCGGCGGCGACGAACTCCTCGTCCGTGATCGAGGAGCCGACACCGGCGTGCCGCTCGATGAGGACCTGGTGACCGTGGCGCACCAGCTCGTGCACACCGGCGGGGGTGATGGCCACCCGGAACTCGTTGTTCTTGACCTCGCGGGGGATGCCGACCTTCACGTCGATCACGGTTCCTTGGCTCAGAAGGGATTCAGGAGAGACCTGGGGCAGGCAGCGCACACCGTGACGATGCCTGACATACCCGGATGCACGGGAGCACACCGGGGAACACCACGAAAAGACGCGGCGGAGCCAGTCTAATGAAGGGATTCTCTCTGTCTAGCCTTTCAATGCATCAATCTTTTTCGGCTGTGCTACGGATTTCGCAGGCGTTGCGGTCTTGTTCCCTGGTTGATGCGCTCTCCGGGAGCTCATCGCCCAGCATTCGTTCGGCGGCGGTGCGGTGCAGCCGGGCGGCCGCGGGGTCCCCCAGCCGGTCGAGGGTGTCGGCCAGCCGCAGCTGCAGCGCGGCCTGCAGCCGGACGTCGTCGGCGCGGCGCGCCCAGTTGGCCGCCTCCTGGCAGGTGGCGAGGGATTCCTCGGGCCGGCCCGCGTACTCCTGCACCCGCGCCATCTCGCTCAACGCCCGTGCCTGGCCCGCCACATCGCCGGTCCTGCGGTACCCGGTGACCGCGGAGCGCCAGTTGCGCAGCGCCTCGCCGTAGCGGCCCGCGTAGGTGTGCACGGTGGCGATCCGGCCGTGCAGTCTGGCCGCGTCCGCGCGCTCGTCGCGGGCGAGCCGCTGGGCGAGCGCGCGGCCGTACCAGTCGGCGGCCCGGTCGTAGTCGCCGAGCTCCTGGTGGGCGCCGCCTACGGATTCCATCGCGCGGCCGGTCGCGTACGGGTCGTTTGCCTCGCGTCCGGCGTCCAGAGCGGCCCGGTAGCGGGCCAGCGCGTCCGTCGTACGGCCCGTCTGGGCGTCCAGGTCGGCGAGGTTCAGCAGTGCCGCGGCCTTCTCGCGGGGCAGGTTCCGGCGTTCGGCGACGTCCAGCACGAGCCGGTGGATGCCGTACAGCTCGGGCGCCGCGGCCTGCGTACCGACATGCGCGACCAGTGCTCTGACCAGGGCGGCCATCAGACGGCGGGCCAGGGTGTCCAGCTCGCCGTCCGAGACCGCGAGGCGGGCGGCGGCCAGCAGCGCGGGCTGCCGGATGCGCAGCCAGTCGGCGGCGGCGCGGGGGTTGGGAAAGCGCAGCGCGCGGGGCATCCCGGCGAGTTTCTCGCGGGCGGGCGAGCTGTCGGTCTCGGTGATCGCCCGGCACGACACCAGGAGCCGTACGGTCCGCTCCAGCATGCGGGCGCGGGCCAGCTGCAGTTCGGCGGCGCGGTCCTCGGTCTCGGTGAGCGAGCGCAGCAGCGGCAACAGGCAGCCGGGCACCTCGTACTGCGGCAGCGGCGACTCGACGGCCCGGACGAGGCCGAGTGCGGTGAAGTCGTCCAGGGTGGTGCGGGCGGCGCCGACCGAGCAGCCGGCGAGCGCGGACGCGGTGTGCGGGTCGACGAGCCCGGCGGGGGCGAGCGAGAGCAGTCGCAGTATCCGCGCGGCGGTCGAGGGCAGGGCGGTGTACGTGAGCCGGAAGACGCGTTCCAGGATCGGGCCGTCGTCACCGTCGGTGTGCAACTGCTTGGCGAGATCCGCGACGGCCGACTTGGGCCGGTGGGCGAGCCAGGCCCCGGCGAGGACGAGCGCGGCGGGCTGGGCCGCGCAGATCTCCACGAGTCCTTCGGCGGCGCGCGGGTCCACGGTGATGCGTACGGAGCCGGTGTACCGCTCCAGGAGTTCGAGGGCGGACTTGGTGTCCATGCCGCCGAGGGTGCAGGGGCGGACGTCCGCGATCCCGGTCAGGGGCCCGCCGGAGACGGCGACGACGAGGCAGTCGGGGGTCTCCGGGAGGAGCGCGTCGACCTGTTCCGCGTCGGCCGCGTCGTCGAGCAGGAGCACGGTCCTGCGGGTCGCCAGCGCCTCACGCAGCCGCTCGGAGAGGTCGTCCTCGTCCGCTCCGGCCGGGGCCCGCAGTTCGAGTGCGGTGAGCAGGTCACGGGCGGTTCGTTCGGTCGGTACGGGGGTGCCGTCCGGCTCGGTGAGCCGGGCCCGCAGGACACCGTCCGGGTAACTGTCCGCGACCTGCCGTACGAGCTCCTCGGCGAGCGCGGTGCGGCCGGATCCGGGTCTGCCGGCGATCAGCAGCACTCGCGCGCGGGGCGCCTTGCGGCCGGCGAGGGTGTCCAGCCCCGCGCGGTCGATGTCGGCCCGCAGTTCCTTCAACTCTCTTGTACGGCCGAGGAACTGACTCCCCGTGAGGGCGGACGCGGCAGCCGGGCGCCGCCCCTTCTCCGACACCGTCGTGCCGCCGGCATCCACCGCCTGATCCGTCACGGGCCACACTCCCGTCCCACTGCGCGCGCAAGCCCGCCGGGACTCCGGACGGGGCGTTTTCAGAGCCTAGTTCACGCTCTGCGACGATCCGTGCGGAGCGCGGCGGGCGGATCCCCCGATCGGATCAGGCGATGTTCACATCGGTGGGCCGATTGCGCGCTCAGAAGTGGATCAGAAAGGGCTCAGAAGTGGATCACGCCTCGAACGGGCGTGCGGGCCACGGGGCCTCGGCGGGGCGCAGGGCGTCCAGGCCGTCACCGCTGCGGGCGGCGGTCAGCGCGAGGACACCCACGACGAGGCAGTTGTTGTGCAGCTCGCCGGCGAGGACACCGCGTACGAGCTCGTCGACCGGGACTCGGGAGAGCTCCATGTCGGCCTCCTCGTCCTCGACCTCGAAGCGCTGCCCCTCAGCCTCGGAGAGATCGCGGGCCAGGAAGATCCGGACGGCCTCGTCGCAGCCGCCGGGCGTGGTGTACACGTCGGTGAGCACCCGCCAGTCCTCGGCCTTGACGTGCGCCTCCTCGTACAGCTCGCGCTGTGCGGCATGGAGGGGGTTCTCGCCCGGGATGTCGAGCAGACCGGCCGGGATCTCCCAGAGCTTGTGCCGCACGGGGTGCCGGTACTGGCGGATGACCAGGGCGCGGCCCTCGTCGTCGAGGGCGAGGACGGCCACCGAGCCGGGGTGCACCTGGTAGTCGCGCCGGGCGACCGATCCGTCGGGCATGACCACGTCGTCGGTGCGCACGGAGGTCTTGTTGCCGGTGAACGGGGTCGCGGTCGCCCTGACCTCCCACTCCTCGGCGGTGTCCTTGATGGTCATGTCGACTTGCCCTCCCACACACACGGAACCTGTGCCGCACCGGAAATCCCACACGGCGAAAACCGGGGCACGCGCCCCAAAAGACACGTACCCCGGCAACCGTACAACCCTCGTCCTACTTGGCCGTCTTGCGCTCCACCGCGGCCTTGACCAGGCCCGCGAACAGCGGGTGCGGCCGGGTGGGACGCGAGCGCAACTCGGGGTGCGCCTGGGTCGCGACCAGGTAGGGGTGGATCTCGCGCGGGTACTCCAGGAACTCCACCAGCTTGCCGTCCGGGGAGGTGCCGGAGAACTGCAGACCGGCCTTCTTCTCCAGCTCGGCGCGGTAGGAGTTGTTCACCTCGTAGCGGTGGCGGTGCCGCTCCTCGACGTACTCCTTGCCGTCGTACACCTCGCGCACGATCGAGCCCTCGGCGAGCTTGGCGGGGTACATGCCCAGGCGCATCGTGCCGCCCATGTCACCGTCGCCCGCGACGATGTCCAGCTGCTCGGCCATCGTGGAGATGACGGGGTGGCCGGTCGCGGAGTCGAACTCGGTGGAGTTGGCGTCCGCGATGTCGGCGAGGTTGCGCGCGGCCTCGATCACGACGCACTGCAGACCCAGGCACAGGCCCAGCAGCGGGATCTTGTTCTCGCGGGCGTACTGGATCGCGCCGACCTTGCCGGCCACACCGCGGTCGCCGAAGCCGCCGGGGATGCAGATCGCGTCGACGTCACCGAGCTGCTTGGCGGCGCCCGCCGGGGTCTTGCAGTCGTCCGAGGCGACCCACTTGATCTTCACCCGGGCCTTGTTGGCGAAACCGCCCGCGCGCAGCGCCTCGGTGACCGAGAGGTAGGCGTCGGGCAGGTCGATGTACTTGCCGACGAGCGCCATGTGGATCTCGTGCAGCGGATTGTGGACGCGGTCGAGCAGATCGCCCCAGGTCGACCAGTCCACGTCACGGAAGGGCAGGTCCAGCTTGCGCACGACGTACGCGTCCAGGCCCTCGGTGTGCAGGACCTTCGGGATGTCGTAGATCGAGCGGGCGTCGGGACAGGCCACGACGGCCGCCTCGTCGACGTCGCACATCAGCGAGATCTTGCGCTTGATCGCGGTGGGCACCTCGCGGTCGGCGCGCAGGACGATCGCGTCCGGCTGGATACCGATGTTGCGCAGGGCCGCAACCGAGTGCTGGGTCGGCTTCGTCTTCAGCTCCCCGGAGGGGCCGATGTACGGGAGGAGCGAGATGTGGACCACGAACACGTTGTCGCGGCCGACCTCGTGACGGACCTGGCGGACCGTCTCCAGGAACGGCAGGGACTCGATGTCGCCGACCGTGCCGCCGACCTCCGTGATGACGACGTCGACGTCGTCGGTGGCCATCCGGCGGATGCGGTGCTTGATCTCGTTCGTGATGTGCGGGATGACCTGCACGGTGTCACCGAGGTACTCGCCGCGCCGCTCCTTGGCGATGACCGTGGAGTACACCTGCCCGGTCGTGACGTTGGCGGAGCCGTCGAGGTCGACGTCGAGGAACCGCTCGTAGTGCCCGATGTCGAGGTCGGTCTCGGCCCCGTCGTTGGTGACGAACACCTCACCGTGCTGGAAGGGGTTCATCGTGCCGGGGTCGACGTTCAGATACGGGTCGAGCTTCTGCATGGTGACCCGCAGACCCCGTGCCTTGAGCAGCGCGCCCAGGCTGGAGGCGGTCAGGCCCTTGCCGAGGGAGGAGGCGACACCCCCGGTGACGAAGATGTGCTTGGTCGTCGTGGCTGTGCTGCTTCGGAAAGCAGCGGGCGGCATGGCCAAGAGGGGGCTCCCGTGGTCGCGGTTTCGGTTGCGGTACGGCTGCCCGGCCCGGAGGTTTCCGGCGGTGCCGTCGCTGCGGTTCGGGGGTCCCTTTTCCTGCTCGGGCGTCCACCGGTCCACGGGCTACCAGGGTATCAGCGACGCGAGGAGGTCGCTTCCGGCCACGCTCCGCGCACAGGCCGACACGCGCCACACCTGTGCTCACTCGTTCGGACCAGGCGGGTTGTCGGGAGGGGCGCGCGGAACATCATCGTGCGTCGTATCCTGCTCGGACACTCGCTGCCGAGCCAGGCCGGCAAACGGCACCACCCCGCCGGTATTCCTGGGCCAAGAGCTCGTCGGTTCGCCTCGCGAAGACAATCGCTGCAACCATTGACATGCGTGACACGCGACAACTGACGTTCCGCAACGACGCTTTACCAATGATCCTCTGACCGCAAGAACACCGCCCCCTCGGGGCGACGTGGCCGTTCGACTGGAGTTGCACGTGGCCGGGCGCATCGAAGACTACGCACTTATCGGAGACATGCAGACGGCCGCGCTGGTCTGCAGGGACGGCACGGTGGACTGGCTGTGCCTCCCCCGCTTCGACTCCCACGCCGTCTTCGCGGGACTGCTCGGCACGGAGGAGCACGGCTTCTGGCGGCTGGGCCCCGCGCACGCCGCCGACGCCGAACCGCCGAGAGCGGTCCGCCGCCGCTACCGCGGCGACTCGCTGATCCTCGAATCCGAGTGGGACACCTCACGCGGCACGGTCCGGGTGACCGATTTCATGCCCCCGCGTGACGGCGCCCCCCAGCTGATCCGGATCGTCGAGGGCGTCACGGGCCGCGTCCCGATGCGCTCCGCCCTGCGGATGCGCTTCTCGTACGGGCGTGTGGTGCCGTGGGTGCACAAGCACGAGGGGCGGACGGTGGCCGTCGCCGGCCCCGACTCCGTGTGGTTCGACACGGAGTGCGAGACGTACGGCAAGGCGCTGACGACGTACTCGGACTTCACGGTCGCGCCGGGTGAGCGGATCGCGTTCACCATCTCCTGGGAGCCCTCGCACAAGCAGCCGCCCGCGCTGCCCGAGCCGGAGCAGGCCCTGGAGGCCACCGAGGACTTCTGGCACGACTGGGTGGCCCAGTGCACGTACCACGGGCCCTACCGCGAGGCCGTGGTCCGCTCGCTGATCACCCTGAAGGCGCTGACGTACGCGCCGACGGGCGGCATCGTCGCCGCCCCCACGACCTCCCTCCCTGAGGAGATCGGCGGGGTCCGCAACTGGGACTACCGCTACACCTGGCTGCGCGACGCGGCGATCACCCTGTCGTCGCTGCTGCGCACCGGCTACCGCGAGGAGGCCCGCGCCTGGCGCGAGTGGCTCCTGCGCGCGGTGGCGGGCGACCCCGAGAACCTGCAGATCATGTACGGCATCGCGGGCGAGCGGGAACTGGGCGAGGCGGAACTCGACTGGCTGCCGGGATACGAGAACTCCGGCCCCGTACGCGTCGGGAACGGCGCGGCCAACCAGCTCCAGCTCGACGTGTACGGCGAGGTGACGGAAGCCCTGCACCTGGCGCACATGACCGGCCTGGCCCGCAACGACTACGCCTCGCTCCTCCAGCTCAAGCTGATCCGCTACCTGGAGGACCACTGGGACGAGCCCGACGAGGGCATCTGGGAGGTCCGCGGGCCGCGCCGCCACTTCGTCCACTCGAAGGTGATGGCCTGGGTCGCCGTCGACCGCACGATCAAGCTCATCGAGTCCGGGGACGCGGACGGCCCGCTGGAGAAGTGGCGCGAGCTGCGCGACGACATCCACCGGGACGTGTGCGAGAAGGGCTACGACAAGGAACGCAACACGTTCACGCAGTCGTACGGCTCCAAGGAGCTGGACGCCTCCCTGCTGCTGATCCCGCAGATGGGCTTCCTGCCCCCGGACGACAAGCGCGTGATCGGCACGATCGAGGCCATCCAGCGCGAGCTGTCCACCTCGGACGGCTTCATCCTGCGCTACCCCACCTCGGGCGACGACGCGGGCGTGGACGGCCTGGAGGGCGACGAGGGCGCGTTCCTGGCCTGCTCGTTCTGGATGGCGGACGACCTCGCGATGATCGGCCGCGTGGACGAGGCCCGCAAGCTCTTCGAGAAGCTGCTGGCCCTGCGCAACGACCTGGGGCTCCTCGCCGAGGAGTGGGACCCGCGTCTCAAGCGCCAGGTGGGCAACTTCCCGCAGGCGTTCAGCCATGTTCCGCTGATCGACACGGCCCTGCGGCTGACGGCCTCCGGGGCGTACGGAGGCTGAGTGCGGCGGCTCACGGCGGCGCCGAGGCGCCCCCGTGAGCCCTGTCCGGCGCGTCACAGCAGGTGGCGGACGGGGTAGCGTCCGGTCATGGACAGCCGTAACGACACGCCGGACACACAGCACAGTGGCGGGATCACCGTGCGGCGGGCCCTGGAGTTGCCCGCACTGCGCGGCGGCCTGCCGGAGATCCTGGCGGGCGCCGAGCGGCTGGGCCGCACCGTGCGCTGGGTGCACGCGGGCGAGGTACCGAACATCGCGTCGCTGCTCAAGGGCGGCGAACTGCTCCTGACCACCGGTTACGGATTCGGCACCCGCCCCGCCGAGCAGCGGGCGTTCGTCCGTACCCTCGCCGAGCGCGGCATCGCGGCCCTGGTCGTGGAGTTGGGGCCGCGCTTCACGCGACTGCCCGCCGCGCTCGTGGAGACGGCACGCACGGCCGGGCTGCCGCTGGTGCAGCTGCACCGCGAGGTGCCGTTCGTGACGGTCACGGAGGAGATCCACACCGAGATCGTCAACGGCCACTACGCACTGCTCCAGCGCGCCGAGGAGGTCCACCGGCGCTGCACCGAGGCCCTGCTCGGCGGTGGCGGCATCCCGCAGGTCCTCGGCATCCTCGCCGACTTCGCTGGCAACCCGGTCTTCCTGGAGACCCCGGACGGCCAGCTCCTGTACGCCGCCGGGGCCGGCCCCGCGAACGCCGACCCGCTCCAGGTGTGGGAGGGGCTGCGCGGCCCGCACAAGGCCGATCAGCACGGAGCGGGTCAGCACGGAACAGGTCAGCACCGAGCCGGGCCGCCCGCCGGTACGGTCCTCGTGGACGTGCCCGGCGGCGGACAGGGCGGCGGCGCCGGGGCGGCCCGGGCCCGGCTGGTCCTCCTGCCCGTGAACACCCCGCTCGCGCCCGTGCACCGGATCGCGACGGAGCGGGCGGCGGGCGTCCTCGCGGTGGTCCTGATGCAGGCCCGCCAGGAGGAGGAGCTGGCGGCCCGCGGGCGCGGCGACTTCCTCACCGACCTCGCCGAGGGCCGCATCGCCGCCGAGGACGCCCCGGCGCAGGCCCGGGTCCTCGGTTTCAAGCCCGGCGCGAGCCCCCTGCTGCCGGTCGTCATGCGTCTCGCCGACGGGCTGTCGCCCGGCGGCGGCTGGGCCGTCCTCGCACGGGCGGTCGCCGAGGAGCTGGCCTCGGTGGGCGTACCGGTCCTGCTCGGCGTACGGCCCGTGGAGGGCCGGGTACCGCTGCTGGTGGGGCTGCGCGCGGAGTCCGAGCGGCCGGCGGTCGCGGACCGGGTCGCCGCGGCGCTGCGGGCGGGTGTGGAGCGGGCGGGGACGCAGCGGCCGGGAGCGCAGCCGCCGGTCGTGGTGGTGGGCGTGGCGGGCGGCTGGGCTGCCGCGTCGGCGGGCCTGCGGCACGCGGCCGAGACGGCGACGGCCGCCCAGGGGCTGTCCGACCGGCCCTGGTACGACGCCCGGCGCCTGGACATCGACCTGCTGCTGTGGCGGCTGCGGGACCATCAGGACCTGGCGGCCTTCGTGGACCGCGCGATCGGCCCTCTGCGCGATCACGACCACCGCTCGAAGCCGCCGCTGCTGCCCACCCTGGAGACGTATCTCGCGCACGCGGGCCGCAAGGCGGAGACCGCGCGCGAACTGCACCTCAACCGGCAGACGCTCTACAACCGGCTCGCCCGGATCGGGGAGCTGCTCGGGACGGACCTGGACGATCCGCAGACGGTACTGGCCCTGAGCCTGGCACTGCGGGCCCGCAGACTCGTCCCGTGACGGCCGTGGCCGCTTTGACGGCTGTGACGGCTGTGACGGCCCGACCGGCCCTCCGGGCTACGGAAGCGGCAGGGGCCGGGTCAGCTCGTCGTACACGCTGAGGACCTGCGCCACCGTCTCGTCCTCGGTCGGCCAGGTGGCCGCCTGGAGCGTGCCCCTGTCCTTCAGCCGCTCGCACCGCTCGGGGTCGGCGAGCAGACCGGCGACGGCCTCGGCGAGCGCCCGCGCGTCGCCGTGCGGGACCAGCTCGGCCGCGTCGCCCACGAGTTCGGGCATCCCCGCGGTGGCGGCCGCGACCAGCGGCACGCGCGCGTGCAGGGCCTCCTGGGCGAGCAGGGAGCGCGACTCCGGGCAGCCGGGCAGCAGGGCGAGGTCGGCGGCGGCGAGCAACTCCCCGATGTCGTCCCGCCGGCCGATGAGACGTACGGGCAGCCCTTCGTTCTCGATGCGCCGCTGGAGCGCGCCGCGCAGCGGTCCCTCACCGGCGATCACGAGCAGCGGCACCGGGTCGAGCCGACGCCACGCGCGCGCGGCGTCCAGCAGCGTGTCGTAGCCCCGGTACCGGTCGAGGGAGCCGACGGCCAGCAGCAACGGCCGGTCGGTGGTACCGAGTTCCGCGCGCGTCTTGGGCCGCAGTCCATCTGCTTCCGCGTCCTCGTGCGCGGCGCCGGGCCGCCGCCCGCCCGGCAGGGCGACCGCGGCGAGCCGTGCGTCCCGCGCGCCCCTGCTGCGGGCGCGGTCCACCAGGTCGGACGAGGAGCCGAGGACCACCGACGCGGCCTTCGCCACCCGCCGCTCCAGGGCGCGCAGCAGATGAGCCCGCGCGCCCTCGGCGTACGGGCGGGTGTGCCAGGTGACGACGAGCGGGACGCGCCGTCCGCTGAGCGCGAGCGCGGCCCGCAGCGCGGCGTGCAGGCCGTGCGCGTGGACGAGGTCGGCGTCCCCGCAGACCGCCCGCAGCGCGGCCACGGAGGTCGGGTCGTTGCGCCGGGACACAGGGACATGGTCGGCACCGACGCCGGTGAAGTCGTACGCGTGATCGGCCTCGGTCGGGGCGCACACGGTCACCCGCACGCCCCGGGCGACGAGTCCCGAGGTCAGCGACCGCACATGGGCGCAGCTGCCCGCGCTGCCGCCGCCGAGCACCTGGACGGTACGCAGCGGCGACTGTCCGTGCGGTGAGTGGCTGCTCACGTGGCTCACGTGGCCGTGGCTCCTGGTTCGGCGGCGGGCGGTCACGAAGAAAAGTACCGAAGGAACGGGCGGTGGGGGTGTACCGCTCGTCCTCCTTCCAAGGATGCCAGGACGGGGGCCAGTTGCCGACCACCGCGTGATCACTGGGACGCCGGGGGTGCGGACGGGATGCGGGCGCTCACTCACACGAGTGAGCGCCGGGCGAGGTGCGAAGACAGTCAGGGGCGGGCATCGTCCCTGACGAGCTCCTGCCCGCGCCCCTTTCGCGCCCCTATCCGTCCGCGCGGGCCGTCGCCAGCAGTTCCTCCGCGTGGGCCCGTGCCGTCTGCGAGTCCTCCTGGCCCGCCAGCATCCGGGAGAGCTCACGGATGCGCTCCTCGCCCTCCAGGACCTTCACGCCGGAACGGGTCACCGAGCCGTCGTTGGTCTTCTCGACCAGCAGCTGCCGGTCGGCGAACGCGGCCACCTGCGGCAGGTGGGTGACGACGACGACCTGCGCGCTCTTGGCGAGCTTCGCGAGCCGCCGGCCGATCTCGACGGCCGCCTTGCCGCCGACACCGGCGTCGACCTCGTCGAAGAGGTACGTGGGCACCGGGTCCGTACCCGCGAAGACGACCTCGACCGCGAGCATGACCCGCGACAGTTCGCCGCCGGACGCGCCCTTGGCGATGGGCCGCGGCGGCGCCCCCGGGTGCGGGGCGAGGAGCAGTTCGACCTCGTCGCAGCCCGCGGGCCCGTACGAGACGGGGCGTCCGCCGACCTCCACACCCTCCGGGTCCTCGGTCTGCCGGATGTCGAACGACACGCGCGCGTGCGGCATGGCGAGCGAGGCCAGTTCGGCGGTCACGGCGGCGGCGAACCGTTCGGCGGCCTCCGTACGGGCGTCGGTGAGGGCCTGCGCCAGTCCGCCCAGCTCGGCCCGCAGCGCGTCGCGCTCGGCGGTGAGCTCGCCGATCCGGTCGTCGTCCCCGTCCAGTTCCAGGAGCCGGGCGGCGCTCTGCTCGGCGTAGGTCAGCACCGCGTCCACGTCCGCGCCGTACTTACGGGTCAGCGCGGTCAGCGCGGCACGCCGCTCCTCCACCGCCGCGAGCCGCAGCGGATCCGCGTCGAGGTCGTCGGCGTAGCCCGCCAGCTCCCCCGCCACGTCGCCCAGCAGGATGCCGATCTCCCCGATGCGGCCCGCCAGCGCGCCCAGGGCCGCGTCGTGGGACCGTACGGCCTCCAGGGCCCGGTGCGCGCCCGCCACGAGTGTCGTGGCGTCGATGCCCTCCGGGTCCTCGGGGTTGCCCGCGAGGGCGGCGTGCGCGACCGTGGCGGCCGACGCCAGCGCCTCCGCGTGGCCCAGCCGCTCGGCCTCGGCCGCCAGCTCCACGTCCTCGCCCGCCCTGGGCTCCACCCCGGCGATCTCGTCAAGCCCGAAGCGCAGCATGTCGGCTTCCTGGGCGCGTTCACGGGCGCGCGTGGTGATCTGGTCCAGCTCGGTGGTGACTGCGCGCAGCCGGCGGTAGGCGCCCGCGTACTTCGCGAGCGGCACGGCGACCGCGTCGCCCGCGTACCGGTCGAGGGCCTGCCGTTGCCGGGACAGCTTGAGCAGCCCCTGCTGATCGGTCTGCCCGTGCACGGCCACCAGGTCGTCGGCGAGTTCGGCGAGCAGCCCCACCGGCACGGAACGCCCGCCGAGATGCGCGCGGGAGCGCCCCTCGGCGGAAACGGTACGGCTGATGAGCAGGGTGCCGTCGTCGAGTTCCGCGCCGGCCTCCTCGGCCCGCAGGTTCGCCGCGGAGCCCTTGAGGACGGAGATCCGTCCCTCCACCACCGCGTTCTTGGCCCCGATCCGCACGAGGGCGGCGTCGGCGCGTCCGCCCATCAGCAGGCCCAGGCTGGTGACCACCATCGTCTTGCCCGCGCCGGTCTCACCGGTGACCGCGGTGAAGCCGGGCGACAGCTCGACCACCGCGTCGTCGATGACTCCGAGCGACCGTATCCGCATCTCCTCCAACACGGACATGACCATACGAGGTTTCCCCCACCCGGCGCGACGCCGCCCCATTCCCTGCACAAACGTCCAGGCACCCCCGCCCCCCGCAAGACCCCGGGAAAACCGCCCCCACCACCCCACAGCCCCATCCCCACACCGACCACCCCAAGCCCCCCAAGGGGCGCGGGGAACCGCGCACTCCAACCCTCACGGACCCGCAGAGTCATCACCGCGCCGCCGAAAGCCCCCCAAGGGGCGCGGGGAACTGCGCACCCGAGCCCCCACCGACCCGCACAGTCATCCCCACACCACCCCAAGCCCCCCCAGGGGCCAAGGGGCGCGGGGAACTGCGCACTCCAGCCCGTACGGACCCGCAGAGTCATCACCGCGCCCGAGGCGACCGCACCCCAGCCGCACCCCTAGTGCGGCGCCCCCCGCCACCCCGCGACGGGCAACGCGAACTTGGCCACCAGCCGGTCGGTGAACGAGGCATGGTGCAGCCGCGCCAGCCGCACCGGAACGGCCCCGCGACGGACCTCCACCCGCGCCCCCGGCGGCAGCTCGATCGTGCGCCGCCCGTCACACCACAGCACCCCCGGCGGAATGTGCGGCAGGATCTCCACAGCCAGCACGGAGTTCGGCGAGGTCACCAACGGCTTCGCGAACAGCGCGTGCGCACTGATCGGCACCATGAGCAGCGCCTCCACCTCCGGCCACACCACGGGCCCGCCCGCGGAGAACGCGTACGCCGTGGACCCGGTCGGCGTGGACAGCACGATCCCGTCGCAGCCGAACCCGGTCACCGGCCGCCCGTCGATCTCCAGGACGACCTCAAGAAGCTTCTCGGCGCCCGCCTTCTGCACGGCCGCCTCGTTGAGCGCCCAGTCCGTGTGCACGACATCGCCGTTGCTGTGCACGACGACGTCGACGGTCATGCGCTCCTCGACCTCGTACGCCCTCGTCACCACCCGGTCGACGACCTTGTCGAGGTCGTCGCGCTCGGCCTCCGCGAGGAAGCCGACGCGCCCCAGGTTGACGCCGAGCATCGGCACCCCGGAGGCGCGCGCGAACTCGGCGCCGCGCAGCAGCGTGCCGTCACCGCCGAGGACGATCAGCAGCTCACATCCGTCGAGGCACTCCGGAGTCGCCTCCTTGACGAGCTCCACGGTCGGCGGCAGCGGCAGATCGGCCGCCTCCGCCTCCAGGACACGTACGCCGAGTCCGGAGCGCAGCAGCCCCTCGACGACGAGCTCGGCACTGCGGATGGCCGCGGGCCGCCCGGTGTGCGCGAGCAGGAAAACGGTACGAGATCGGGTGTCGGTCAACGCGGCCCCTCCGCCACTGCACGGTCAACGTCGGCCGGGTCCAGTGCGGGTGCCCCGGCACGCAGCCACAGAAAGTACTCGACATTCCCCGAGGGCCCGGGCAGCGGACTGGCCGTCACACCCTTCACCCCGAGCCCCAGTTCCCCCGCCTGGCGGGCCACACCGCGTACGGCGTCCGCCCGCAGCTCGGGGCTGCGGACCACTCCGCCGCTCCCGAGCCGTTCCCTGCCCACCTCGAACTGCGGCTTGACCATCATCACCAGGTCGGCGTCGGGCGCCGCGCACCGCACAAGGGCGGGCAGCACCAGGCCGAGCGGGATGAAGGACAAATCACCGACTACAAGATCCACCGGCTCCCCATCGATCGCCTCCAACGTCAACTCGCGTACGTTCGTACGGTCCTTGACGGTGACGCGTTCATCGCTTTGGAGAGACCACGCCAACTGCCCGTAGCCGACGTCCACGGCGAGGACGTGGGAGACGCCCGCGCGCAGCAGCACATCGGTGAACCCGCCGGTCGAGGCTCCGGCGTCCAGGGCCCGCCGCCCCTGGACCTCCAGGCCCAGCGGTACGAAGGCCTCCAGGGCCCCCGCCAGCTTGTGGCCGCCGCGCGAGACGTAGTCGGGGTCGTTGTCGTCCTGGCTGACCAGGATGGGGGCCGCGGTCTCCACCTGGGTGGCGGGTTTGGTCGCGAGGTTCTTGCCGACGGTGACCCGCCCGGCGGCGATCAGCTGTCCGGCGTGCTCGCGCGAGCGGGCGAGCTTGCGTCGGACCAGCTCGGCGTCGAGGCGGCGTCGTGCCACTCCTGCCACGTTCGGTTCAGCTCCTGTTGCTGTAGCTGTAGCCAGCGCTGTGATGACTGCTGCTGTTCGGCGCGGGGGGCGCCGGAGGTCCCGGGCGGGCGTCGAGCGCGGTGAGCGCGTCGCGCAGCCCCCGGTGTACATCCTCGTACACCTCCACGTGCCCGTCCGTGTCGAGGTGGTCCGCGTCGGCCAGCCGGTCGAGCAGGGCGTCGACCTCGGCGTCACCGGTCGGCGTACGCGGCACGTACAGCGGGGCGGGGGCGGCGGGGTCGTACTCGGGCCGGGTGTCGGGGCCGGGCGGGGCGTCGGACCCGGCGTGCGGCTCCGTCTCCGGCTCCATACCCGGAGGCTGCGTACCCGGAGGCTGCGTACCGAAAGGATCCGTACCGGGGCTTTCGGCCTCCGGGCCGGTCATGGACTCGCTCATGCCCCGACGCTACCGCGAAGGGCTGAGGTACCGTCGATCACGATGGCGACGATCGAGGAGTGCCGCAGCGCACTCGACAAACTCTCGGACAACATGGCCGGCGCGAACGGCGACGTACAGAGCGCGGCCGCGTTGGACCGCTCCCTGAGCTGCCGTATCACCGACCTGGACATCACCTTCGTGGGCCGCCTGCGGGACGGCCGGATCGTGGTGCTCGACACCGTCGAGGGCCCGCCGCCCGAGAAGGCCGAGATCCGGCTCGCGATGACCGGCGACGACCTGGTCGCGATGGTCGACGGCGAGCTCCATTTCGCGAAGGCCTGGGGCTCGGGCCGCGTCAAGCTCGAAGCGGGCCTGCGCGACCTGATGCGGCTCAGAAAGCTGCTTTGACGTTCGTCAGAAAGCTGCTTCGACGTTCGTACGGGCCTTCCGCGCCGCCGGCACCACCAGCGGCGTGCCCGTCTCCGGGTCGTCGATGACCTGGCAGCGCAGCCCGAAGACCTCCTCGACCAGTTCGGCCGTGACGATGTCCGCCGGGGCGCCCTCCGCGATCACCGCGCCGTCGCGCAGGGCGATCAGATGGGTGGCGTAGCGGGCGGCGTGGTTGAGGTCGTGCAGTACGGCGACCAGCGTGCGCCCCTGCTCCTCGTGCAGTTCGGCACAGAGGTCGAGTACGTCGATCTGGTGCTGGATGTCGAGGAAGGTGGTCGGCTCGTCGAGCAGCAGCAGCGGGGTCTGCTGGGCGAGCGCCATGGCGATCCACACGCGCTGGCGCTGGCCTCCGGAGAGCTCGTCGACGTACCGGTCGGCGAGTTCGGCGACCCCGGTCGAGGCCATGGACTCGCGGACGATCCGCTCGTCGTCGGTCGACCACTGGCGCAGCAGCCCCTGGTGCGGGTAGCGACCGCGCCCCACGAGGTCGCCGACGGTGATCCCGTCGGGCGCGATCGACGACTGCGGGAGCAGTCCGAGCGTCCTCGCCACCTTCTTGGCGGGCAGCGACTGGATGGCCTGGCCGTCGAGGAGGACCCGGCCCTGGCGGGGCTTCAGCATACGGGACAGCGCGCGCAGCAGGGTGGACTTGCCGCAGGCGTTGGGGCCGACGATCACCGTGAACGAGTTGTCCGGTATCCCGACCGACAACCGCTCGGCGATGACGCGCTGGTCATAGGCGAGGGTGACGTCCTCGGCAGACAGGCGGTTCACAGTGCTCCTCGGGTGGTTCGGCCTCGTACGGGTCGTGCCGGGGTCGGGGTTCATATCCGGCCCGCCTTGCGCTCGGTGACCAGGAGCCACAGCAGGTAGACGCCGCCGAGGACTCCGGTGACCACGCCGACGGGCACCTGGTCGGCACCGAAGACCTTCTGCGAGGCCCAGTCCGCGACGACCAGGAGGGTGGCGCCCATGCACATCGACGGCACCAGATTGGGTCCCGGCGAGCGCGTCAGGCGCCGTGCGAGCTGTGGCGCGGTGAGCGCGACGAAACCGACCGGGCCCGCGGCGGCGGTCGCCGACGCGGTGAGCAGT
Source organism: Streptomyces tauricus (assembly GCF_014650955.1). Taxonomy (GTDB): domain Bacteria; phylum Actinomycetota; class Actinomycetes; order Streptomycetales; family Streptomycetaceae; genus Streptomyces; species Streptomyces tauricus. The sequence continues at coordinate 7,398 of NZ_BMVY01000034.1, read as the reverse complement.
ACGGCGGCCACCATGAGCAGCAGTCGCGTCCGCTCCACGCGCACGCCGAGCGCGTACGCCACGTCGTCGCCCATCTCCAGCATCCGCAGGGCGCGCGCGTTGCCGAGGACCAGCGGTACGAGTACGGCGCACAGCCAGAGCAGGGGCCAGACCTGCTCCCAGTCACGGCCGTTGAGGGAACCGGTCATCCAGACGATCGCGCGGGTCGCGTCGACCAGGTCGGCCTTGGTGATCAGATAGCCGTTGACGGCGGTGACGATCGCGGAGACACCGATACCGACCAGGACCAGCCGGTATCCGTGCACGCCCCGCTTCCAGGCGAGCAGATAGATGGCGAGCCCGGTCACCAGCCCGCCGACCAGCGCTCCGACGGTGACCTGTTCGGGGCTTCCGGAGAACAGCACGATCATCACGAGCGCGCCGGCCGTCGAGCCCTGTCCGAGGCCGAGTACGTCCGGACTGCCCAGCGGATTGCGGGAGATGGTCTGGAAGAGGGCGCCGCCGACTCCGAGTGCGGCGCCGACCAGGAGCCCCACCAGGACCCGCGGCAGCCGCAGTTGCTCGACGATGAACTCCTGGCTCGCGCTCCCCGTGCCGAACAGCGTCTTGAGGACATCGCCGGCGGAGATCGGGAAGTCGCCGGTGCCGATGAGGACGACACTCGCGGCGAGCGCGGCCACCAGCAGCAGGACGACGACCGTGAACGCGCGGACGTCGACACGGACCGACAGCCCGCCGACGGCACGGACCGTGCGTCCGCGAAAGGCCCGGGCGGGAGCTGCCGGGGCGGCAGTCCCCGGAGTGGGAGCCGCTGAGGCGGAAGCCGCTGAGGTGGGAGCCGCTGGAGTAGGAGCCGCCTGAGCGGGCTCGGCCTGGGTGCGTGGGACCTTCACAGCTGTGCCGTCCTCCGCCGTCGTACGAGAAAGATGAAGACCGGGCCGCCGAGGATCGCGGTGACGATACCGACCTGGAGTTCCGCGGGCCGCGCCACCATGCGGCCGACGACGTCGGCGCCGAGCAGCAGCACCGGGGACAGCACGGTGGCGTACGGCAGGATCCAGCGCAGGTCGGGCCCGGTGAAGGACCGCACGACGTGCGGGACCATCAGCCCCACGAAGACGATCGGCCCGCAGGCGGCGGTCGCGGCCCCGCACAGCACGGTGGCGGCGGCCATGGAGAGCGCGCGGGTGCGGTTCAGATGCGCGCCCAGCGCACGCGCCGTGTCGTCGCCCATGGCCATGGCGTTCAGCGGCCGGGCGAGGGCCAGCGCCAGGACCGTACCGGCCACGAGGAACGGCAGCACCTGCCAGATGATGTCGCTGGTCGCCGAGGCCAGCGAACCGACCGTCCAGAAGCGCATCGTGCCGAGCGCCGCCTCGTCCGTGATCATCACGGCCTGCAGATAGCCGTAGAGCGCGGCGCTGATCGCGGTACCGGCGAGGGCGAGCCGCACCGGCGTCGCGCCCCGGCTGCCGCCGAGGAGGAACACGAGCACTCCGACCACGGCGGCGCCCGCGAAGGCGAACCACACATAGCCGTTCAGCGAGGTGACGCCGAAGAAGGTGATCGCCGTGACGACCGCGGCGGACGCGCCCGCGTTGATGCCGAGCAGCCCGGGGTCGGCGAGCGGGTTGCGGGTGAGCGCCTGGAGCACGGCCCCGGCGAGGCCGAGCGCGGCACCGACGAGCAGCCCGAGGACCGTACGCGACAGCCGCTCCCCCACCACGACGTCGCCGTACGTACCGGAGTCCTGGAACAGGCCGTGCCAGACCTGTTCCAGGGACAGCTCTTTCGCGCCGACGGCGATGCTCGCCAGGGCGACGAGCACCAGCACGGCGAGGGACAGGACGAGCCCGGCGGCTCGGACCGCCCGTCGCCTGGGGGGCGCGGGGGCGGTCTCCGCGCTCGGTTCGGTGGGACTGTCGACCAACACGGCAGTTAGGTTAACCTAACTTGCCCAGTGCTTCGATCGGCGCACACGGTGACCAGGCCAGGTGAGGCCCAGGGCGGCCGACCGGACCGGGCGGGACCATGAGCGGCCCACGAGGCCTGGCGAGGCCGTGAGCGGGTCTCAGAGGCCCAGCCGCGCCAGCGCCTTGCCTCCGTCCAGCTCGCAGGCCGCGTCGCCGCCCGCCGTCCAGGCCGCGGCACACAGCGCCCTCAGCCCGTCCATGGGCTCGCCCTCACCGTCCAGTTCCAGCCTCTCGCCGCCGGCCGTGGCCGTGTAACCCCCGCACCGGAAGCCGTCTCCCGCCTCGACCACCTCGGGCTGCCCGGTCAGCATCCCCCGCAGATCGGCGTCGACATAGGTCGGCCGGTGCTGCGGCGGCGCGGCGAGGAGCTGCGCGCCGTCGGTCACTCCGGTGAGTACGAGCAAGGAGTCCACCTCGCCGTTGAACGCGCCCTCGATGTCCGTGTCGAGCCGGTCCCCGACGACCAGCGGCCGCTTCGCCCCGGTCCGCAGGATCGTCTCGCGGTGCATCGGGGGCAGCGGCTTGCCCGCCACCTGCGGTTCGGCACCCGTCGCGATCCGTACGACCTCCACGGCCGCCCCGTTGCCCGGAGCGATGCCGCGCGCGCCGGGGATCGTCAGGTCCGTGTTGGACGCGAACCACGGCACCCCGCGCGCGATGGCGTAACAGGCCTCCGCGAAGCGCCCCCACGGCAGGTCGGGGCCGCCGAACCCCTGCACGACGGCCGCCGGGTCGTCGTCGGCCGACTCGACCGGCTCAAGACCGCGCTCGCGCAGCGCGACCCGCAGTCCCTCCCCGCCGATCACCAGCACGCGCGCGCCCTTGGGCAGTTGCTCACTCATCAGCCGCGCCACTGCCTGGGCGGAGGTGATGACGTCCGACGCCTCCGTCGCGATACCCAGCTCCGTGAGGTGCTCCGCGACATGGTCGGGCGTGCGCAGCGCGTTGTTCGTGACGTACGCGAGGCGCATCCCGCCCGTGTGGGCCGTGCCCAGCGACTCGACCGCGTGCGCGATCGCGTGGCCGCCCGCGTACACCACGCCGTCCAGGTCGAGCAGCGCCGTGTCGTACGCCTCGCTCAGGGCCTGCTCGCTGCCCTCGGGCCGCGTCCTCGCGGTCTGGCTCATTACGCATCGCTCCTCGTTCGGTCTCTTTCCCCGATCATCGCTCATGGCACTGACACACTTACGATGCATCAATGAACACGGCAGGTACCGCGGACGTACCGGCACGCATGGGCCTTGATCTCACCCCGTTCCGGGGCCTGCGCTACGACCCCGACCGGGTCGGCAGCCTGTCCGCCGTCACATCACCGCCGTACGACGTGGTCGTACGGCCCGACGGCCTGCAGCATCTGGAGTCGGCGGACCCGCACAACATCGTCCGCCTGATCCTGCCGCAGGCCCCTACGCCCGGCATCCGCAACGAACAGGCCGCCGACACCCTGCACCGCTGGGTGTCCGAGGGCGTCCTGAGAACCGACGCCCAGCCGGGCCTGTACGTCTACGAGCAGCATGACGACGAAGGCATGTTCCAACGGGGCGTCATCGGCGCCCTGCGCCTGTCGGAGCCGTCGGAGGGCGTGGTGCTGCCGCACGAGGACGTCATGCCGCACGTCGTCGCGGACCGCGCGGCCCTCATGCGGGCCACCTCCGCGAACCTCGAACCCCTGCTGCTGACCTACCGGGGCGACGGCACCTCCGGTACGACGGCCGTCATCGAACGCACCGCGAAACACCCGCCCCTGTTGTCCACCACCACGGAGGACGGCTTCAGCCACCGTCTGTGGGCCGTCACGGACCCGGCCGACCTTGCCGAGATCCGCGCGGACCTGGCCCACCGCCAGGCGCTCATCGCGGACGGCCACCACCGCTGGGCGACCTATCTGCGGGTACGCGGGGAGCACCCTTCCCCCAGCCCTTGGGACTACGGCCTGGTACTCCTGGTGGACACCGCGCGCCATCCGCTGCGCGTCCGCGCGATCCACCGTCTCCTGCACCAGCTCCCGGTGCCCGAGGCCCTCGCGGCCCTGGACGGCTCCTTCCGCGTACGCCACCTCGACGGCATCCTCTCCTCGGCCCTGTCGGCCCTCTCCGTAGCGACCGCCGAGGGAAATGCCTTCCTCCTTGCGGGCGACGGCACCTTCCACCTGGTCGACCGCCCCTCCCCCGACCTCCTCGCCCGTACGATCCCGCCGGACCCGCCGGAGGCCTGGCGCACCCTGGACGCGACGGTCCTGCACGCCACGCTCCTGGACCACGTCTGGAAGATCCCGGACGTCCCCGAGCACATCGCGTACATCCACGACACGGCCGCCACGGTCGCCAAGGCGGAGCGCGACGGCGGCACGGCCGTCCTGATGCACCCGGTCCGCGAGGAGGTCGTACGCGACCTTGCGAGCCAGGGCGTCACAATGCCCCGCAAGTCGACGTCCTTCGGCCCGAAGCCGGCGTCGGGCCTGGTACTGCGCGCACTGCTCTGACACGGCCCCACGCCCCTCGGAAACACGAACGGGCGGGACTCCCCTCAGGGAATCCCGCCCGCGCGTTCCTACGTGCCGACCTCAGTCCGTCTGGTCGCCCTTGGCCTTGTCGCCCGTCTGCGGGCTGTCGTCCACCTCGACGATCTCGACGATCTCGACGACTTCGTCCGTCGCCGCCTCGGAGGCCACGACCTCCGGAGCACTGTCGTCATCGTCCTCGTCAACGCCCTCGTCATCGATGCCGTCGTCGATGACGCGGTCGCTGTCGAGGTCCTGGTCTTCCACGTCCACGTCTACGTCCACGTTCACGTCCACGTCGTCGACCACGACCTCTGCCTCGTTCCCGTCCTCGACGAGGGCGTCCACGAATTCGACGCCGTCGAGTTCCGCGAGGCGGTCCGAGGCGTCCGTGCTGCCGTCCTTGTCGGACTCGACGGCCTTGGCGAACCACTCACGGGCCTCGCCCTCACGCCCGGCCGCGAGGAGCGCGTCGGCGTACGCGTAACGCAGCCGCGCGGTCCAGGGTTGGACGGAGTTCGAGGCCAGCTCGGGGCTCTGCAGCGTGACGATGGCCGCGTCGAGCTGGTCCATGTCCCGCCGCGCGCCGGCCGCCACGAGCCGCATCTCGACCTGACCGGCCTTGTCGAGCTTCTGCACCTCGGGGGCCCCGGCCATGTCGAGCGCCTTCTCCGGGCGCCCCAGGCCGCGCTCGCAGTCCGCCATGACGGGCCACAGGTCCACGTTGCCGGTCATGCGCCGCGCGGCCCTGAACTCGGCGAGCGCCTCGCTGTACTTCTGGTTCGCGTACGCGGCGAAGCCGGCCGCCTCCCGCACGGCGGCGACGCGCGAAGCGAGCCGGAGCGCGACCCTGGAGTAGCCGTACGCGCCCTCGGGGTCCTCGTCGATGAGCCGGGCCACCATGACCAGGTTCCTCGACACGTCGTCGGCGAGTCCCTTCGGCAGGCTCATGAGCTCCTGCCGCACGTCCTTGTCGATCTCCTCGCCGGTGACGTCGTCCGGGATCGGCAGCCGCTTGATCGGCTCGCGATCGCGGTCCCGCTCGTCGCGGAAGCGGCCACCGCCGCCGCCATTACGGTCGCCACCCCGGTCGTCGCGCCCACGGAATCCACCGCTGGGGCGGCCACGGCTGTCGTCGCGACGGGGTCCGCCACGGCCACGGTCGTCACGCCCGGCTCGGTCGTCACGACCACGGAACCCACCGCGGTCACCGCCACCACGGTTGTCGTCGCGGTTGAAGCCGCCACGGTCGCCACCGCCACGGTTGTCGTCTCGACGGAAGGGCGGGCGGTCGCCGCCACCACGGTTGTCGTCTCGACGGTCGTCACGGCGGAAGGCCGGACGGTCGTTGTCGCGGCGCGGAGCACCGCGGTCATCGTCACGACGGAACGCCGGGCGGTCGCTGCCACCACGGCTGTCATCGCGACGGAAACCGCCACGGTCACCGCCACTGCGGTTGTCGTCACGGCGGTCATCCCGGCGATCGTCACGACGGAAGGCCGGACGGTCACCGCCACCACGGTTGTCATCGCGACGGAAACCACCGCGGTCACCGCCACCACTGCGGTCGTCGCGCCCACGGAATCCACCGCGGTCGTCGTCGCGACGGAAGGGCGGGCGGTCGCCGCCGCCCCGGTTGTCATCACGACGATCGTCACGGCGGAAGGCCGGGCGATCGTTGTCGCGGCGCGGGGCACCACGGTCGTCGTCACGACGGAAAGCCGGACGCTCGCCACCACCACGGTTGTCGTCACGACGATCGTCACGACGGAAACCGCCGCGGTCACCGCCACCGCTGCGGTCGTCGCGGCCACGGAATCCACCGCGGTCGCCACCGCCACGGTTGTCGTCGCGACGGAAGCCGCCACGGTCACCGCCACCGCGATTGTCATCACGGCGATCGTCACGGCGGAAGGGCGGGCGGTCGTTGTCGCGGCGCGGGGCACCACGCTCATCGTCACGACGGAACGCCGGGCGGTCGCTGCCACCACGGCTGTCATCGCGACGGAAACCGCCACGGTCACCGCCACCGCGATTGTCATCACGACGGTCGTCGCGCCGGAACGCCGGACGGTCACCGTCACGCCTCGGGGCACCACGGTCACGGTCGTCACGGCTCGGCCCACTGGGCCGGTCGTCGCGACGGAAGGGGGGACGACTGCCACCACTGCGGTTGTCGTCGCGACGGAAGCCACCACGGTCGCCGCCACCGCTGCTACCGCCACGGTTGTCGTCGCGACGGAAGCCGCCACGGTCACCGCCGCCGCGATTGTCGTCACGACGGTCGTCGCGGCGGAAGGGCGGGCGGTCGTTGTCGCGGCGCGGGGCACCACGCTCATCGTCACGACGGAACGGCGGGCGGGCGCCACCTCCGCGGTTGTCGTCACGCCTGCCGGCCCCACCGCGGTCGTTGTCGCGGCTCGGGCCTCCGCGGTAGCCGCCGCGGTCACCACTGTCCCGGCGTCGCTGATCGCGCTCCGGTCGCTCGTCGGGAGAGTTGGTGGACATGGGTGACTCCTGTCATCGGTACCGCAAGTCATTCTCGCGCAGCCGGGTACCCGGCGCGCTTCGGGAAAACAAAAAAGGACCTCTGGTCCCAGCGAGTCGCTGGGACCAGAGGTCCTCAAAGATTGTTCGGCGGCGTCCTACTCTCCCACAGGGTCCCCCCTGCAGTACCATCGGCGCTGTAAGGCTTAGCTTCCGGGTTCGGAATGTAACCGGGCGTTTCCCTCACGCTATGACCACCGAAACCCTTTCAGACACTCCGCCAGAGGCAGAGCTGTGAACGGGCAGCGAACAAGCACACTATTTAATTGACTAGTGGAACTGTTCAGCCAGCACAACCGTTCGTTGTCTGGGAACTACACAGTGGACGCGAGCAACTGAGGACAAGCCCTCGGCCTATTAGTACCGGTCAGCTCCACC
>NZ_BMVY01000033.1 GCF_014650955.1 Streptomyces tauricus | reverse complement strand
GGCGGCCTCGGGCCCGGCGGCCTCGGGCCCGGCGGGCGCCGGCGTCCCGCCCGAGGTGACCGGCGGGGCCCGCCACGGCCCGTCCGGTGCCGCGTCCCCTCCCCCTCTCGTCCCCGCAGCGGGGGACCACGCGCCCACGCAGGTGGTGCCGGGCGTGGGACCGGAGCCGCCGGAGGAGCGGGAAGACGTCCGGCACGCCCCGACCCGGCTCGTCACGGGCGACGGCGACGGCGATGGCGACGGCGGCGGCGACGGCGACGGCGACGGCGACGATGACAGTCCCGGTCCCGGTGACCGGTGATGCCGCCCGACACGGGTCCGCACTCGGGACGGCCCTCCGAGCTGATCGGCAAGCAGATCGCGGGTTACCGGATCGAGCGCGAGGTCGGCCGGGGCGGCATGGCCGTCGTCTACCGGGCCAAAGACCTGCGCCTCGACCGCACGGTCGCCCTGAAACTGCTCGCCCCGGAACTCGCCCGCAACGACACGTTCCGCAGGCGGTTCACCTACGAGTCGCGGGTGGCCGCCGCGATCGACCACCCGCACATCGTGCCGGTCTTCGAGGCGGGCGAGACGGACGGCGTCCTCTACATCGCCATGCGGTACGTGGCGGGCCGCGATCTGCGTCATCTCCTCGACAAGGAGGGGCCGTTGGCCGCCACGGTGGCCACCCGCATCGCGGTCCAGGTGGCGTCCGCGCTCGACGCCGCCCACGACCACGGTCTGGTCCACCGGGACGTCAAGCCCGGCAACATCCTGGTCGCGGCGGGCACGGACAGCGACCACCCCGAGCACGTCTACCTCACCGACTTCGGCCTCACGAAGAAGTCGCTGTCCCTGACCGGCTTCACGACCGTCGGCCAGTTCGTCGGCACGCTCGACTACGTGGCGCCCGAGCAGATCTCCGGACGCCCCGTCGACGGCCGCTGCGACGTCTACAGCCTCGCCTGCGTGGTGTACGAGACCCTGGCGGGCGGGCCGCCCTTCCAGCGCGACGACGACATGGCGCTGCTGTGGGCGCACCAGTACGACGTGCCGCCGGCGGTGTCAGGGAAGCGGCCCGATCTCGCCCGTGGCGTCGACGGCGTCCTGGCGAAGGCTCTCGCCAAGAGTCCCGACGACCGGTACGGGTCGTGTCTCGCGTTCGTGGCCGCGTTGCGGGCGGCGGCAGTGGGCCAGCCCGAGTCGCCCTGGGCTCCGCCCTCGCCGCCGGGGTGGGCGCGGCCCGTGTTTCCCGAGGCCGGGAGACTGTAGGGGGTTCGGCGGGTGCGGGTCCGTCGTGGCTGGTCGCGCAGTTCCCCGCGCCCCTTTCGGGGCTGTCAGGTCCTGGTGAGCAGCACGTGGGCGTGCGGGAACGGGCGTTCGTCCGCCATGGGGGCCCTGACGAGACGGGCCTTCTCCGTGAAGCCCGCTTCCGTCAGCAGGGCGACCACGCCGTCGGGGGACCAGCGGTAGGCGAGGGCCACCTTGTGGTCGAAGGACTCCGCGAGCTCCGACGGGTCGTCATGGGCCTGGAACGCGATCAGCAGATGACCGCCCGGCGCCAGTACGCGGTGGAACTCCGCGCATATCCGCGGCAGTTGCTCCGGCGGGGTGTGGATGATCGAGTAACGGGCCATCGCACCGGACAGCGTGCCGTCCGCGAGGTCCAGCGCGGTCATCGAGCCCACCTCGAACCGCAGGTCCGGCCGGGCCGCACGGGCGATGGCGATCATCTCCGGAGACAGGTCGACGCCGGACGCGTCCAGGCCCAGCGAGTCCAGCAGAGCGGTCACATGCCCCGGGCCGCAGCCGAGGTCGGCCACCGGACCGCCGCCGTCCGCGCGCACGAAGGCGGCGAACGCGCCGAGCATCGCCCGGTCCAGCGGGAAGTCCTCCAGACCGTCGGCGAAAAGCTCGGCGTAACGGGCGGCCATCGCGTCGTAGGCCGTTCGGGTGGTGCGCAGGAAGTCCGGCTCGATCATGGACGCGTACGGTAGTACGGCCCGCGGGCCTCAGTCCTTCGGATTCTCCAACTCGCCGTGATGGCGCGTCCGGGAGGCGAGCAGCGCGCCCAGGAAACCGGTGACCAGGCCCCAGAGCAGTGCGATACCGAGCGCGGCCCACAGTCGCGGCCGGAGGAAGAGCTCGCCCGACAGGCCGCCGAGGTCCCCGATGCCGAACAGCGACAGCCCGTAGTGCGCGTCGATCCGGCCGAGCAGACAGACGGCGAGGACCGTGAGCGCGAGGGCGACGGCCATGTGCAGGGCATGCCGCCAGGCCCGCATGTGAGCCGGTGAACGCGAGGCCATCAGGAAGGCGACGGCCAGCAGGAGCACAGCGTCGACGACCACGAGCCACCACACCCGGCTGTCCTGCTCCGCCAGCGTGCCCAGATTCAGGGTCGAGACATCCGGCGTACGCAGCACACGGTCCAGCACCTGCGGCACCGGCAGCCCGAACGGTCCCTCGACCCTGCCGTCCCAGGTCGCCCCCAGACCGATCGTGAAGACGGGCCAGACGAGGTTCGGCAGCCCCAGGAGCACCACGGCGAGCGTCTGGGCGGCATGCCCCCGGGTCACCGCCACCACCAGCGCGACGACAACCCCCAGAGCGACGTACGCGAGCAGCAGCACGACCATGGCGTACGCGGCCGGCCGCACCGACTCCTGGAAGCGCAGCAGCCGGGGCGGGAGCGGCGCCCCGGGCGAGACGAGCAGCGCGAGGACCAGGACACCGGCCAGCCAGAGGAGGCCGAAGGCCAGGGTCACCGGCACATCGGTCTCGAACCCGACCCGTGGCGACGAGGCGCCGAACAGATCGCCGAGTTCGGAGAGCCCGCCCTCGCCGAGGGAGACCGCGAAGGTCCGGCGGGCCGCCAGCGCGAGTGCGGTCAGGGCGAGCAGCCACAGGACGGCGACGCGGCCGGCCCAGCCCGCCAGTTCGGGCGCGCCCGTGACGGCCCTGTGGCGCAGCGGCCGAAGGAAACCGGCGGCGACGACCAGGGCTCCGGTCAGCGTCACCGAGAGCGGGAGCACGGTCAGGCCCGCCCGGGTCTCGGCGATCGCTCCGGCGTTCCCGGCGAACTTGACCGAGCCGCCGACCGCCGTGACCACCGTCGCGGCGACGACACGCGGGAACGCGCCGTCGGGCAGGTCGGCGGCCCCCGCCGCCCACAGTCCGAGCGCGGCGACCACGAGCATGGCGATCAGCCCGGCGAGGACCGTCACCAGGGCCTGGACCCAGCCGTGCCGGGAGACTGCCTGGTCAGGGATTGTAGGGAGGCTCACGCTGCCACGCTAAGCAGGCCGGTGGCGGCGCGCCTGCCGGGAGGGCCGACCGCGTCGGCTTGCGGGCGGTACGGGACCGGAGCACACAATGGGCTCGTTGGTGAACCAAAGGCCACAAAGCGGCGCAAAGCCTGTGGGGTGCCCCAGGGCCGCAAGGGCGCCGCTAGGTCGCTGCGCCGCAGTGCCGCCACGCCGGGAAGAGGAGCTTCGTGAGCGTCGAACCGCCGTCCTCCGGTCGCCCCACAGGACCGCCCTCCGGCCCCTTGTCGGGGCCTACCCGGCCGAACCCCGTACCCCCGTCCGACGGACCTCGCCCCACGGGCTCGTCGATCGGCGGACCGGGCGGGGGCGCCGGAACCGGCGCGGGAGGCGGTGCGGGCGGTGGGTCGGGCAGCGGCCCGTCCGGACCCTCCGGACCCTCCGGACCCTCCGGATCCTCCGGACCGGGCGCGGGCAAGGGGCCCGAACAGCCCTGGTGGAAGTCGGTGCCGCGGGTCGCCCTCATCGCCGCCGCGGTCGTCGTCGCCGTCGTCCTGGCCGTGGTCCTCACCCGGCCCGACGGCACGACCACCGCCACGGACTCGGACGGCGAGGTCTTCCTCCAGGCGGCGGGCAAGCCGGGACCCGACCCGTTCACCGCGTCGACGGCCCGGGACAGCTCCGCCGCACCCGTGACGCCCTCGCCCTCGGACACCTCCGGGTCGGCCAACGTCACGCGGAGTGTGGACGGTGCGGCGCCCGGCCTCTACGGCGGGACCCGTGACGTGGCCGGCTGCGACGTCGAGAAGCAGATCACGGCCCTGGACCGGGCTCCCGACAAGAAGCGGGCCTTCGCCTCGGTGCTGGACCTCCAGCCCTCCGAGGTGCCCGCGTACCTGCGCGCGCTCACCCCCGTACAGCTCCGGATGGACACCCGCGTCACCAATCACGGCTACCGCGACGGCAAGGCCACGAGCTATCAGGCGGTCCTTCAGTCCGGCACGGCGGTCCTCGTCGACGACCGCGGTGTTCCCCGGGTGCGCTGCGCCTGCGGCAACCCGCTGCTGCCGCCCGTCGCGCTGAAGACGACACCGAAGAGGACCGGGGACTCCTGGCCGTCGTACCGGCCGTCGGACGTCGTGGTCGTCTCGCCCGCGACCCAGGTCGTCGACATCTTCGTGATCTACGACCCGGACAGCGGCGACTGGTTCACCCGGCACAAGGGCGACACCGGCGGCAAGGACCGCAAGACCGATCCGCCGGCGAACCAGCCGTCCCCGTCCATGAGTTCCCCGTCGCCCTCGTCGGACTCCCCGTCCCCCTCGACCTCCCCGGCCACGCCCTCGTCGCCCGCCGAGGAGTCCGAGTCGCCCTCGTCCGAACCGCCGGCGCCGGAGTCCTCCGAGCCGTCGCCCGACGACACGTCCGGTACGACGACGGAGTCGGCCGCGAGTCACAGCGTCCCGGAGTCGGCCGCGACCTCTCCGGGACTGTGAGGAACCCCGGGAGGGCTACTCGTCGATCGCGGCGCCCACGTGGGGCGCGCCGAGGGTTTCGGCCCCGTACGTCCACGCACCCGAGGCCGTGATGCCACCCGTCCCGGCCGACAGCACCCAGACGAATCCGTCGCCCGCGTTCTCGCCCGGCGCCGAGGCCAGCAGCCCGAAACGGCCGTCCTTGTTCGGGTCGGTGAGCCGGACCTGGCCGCCCCACTTGTCGCCCTTCTCGGGGACACCGGGCACGTCGGCGGAGTTCTGGTCCCAGGAGCGTGCGCCCGTCGCGCGCAGACCGTCGGACGCGCCGCGCAGCACCCAGACCGCGCCCGCGTCGGCGACCGTGCCGATGTCCTCGCCCGCGGCACCGATCGCCACGTCCGCGTACCCGTCGCCGTCCGTGTCCGCCACGGACAGGTCCGTGCCCCAGCCGTCACCTTGCTCGGCGGTGCCGGGGACGCCGGGGGAGTCCTGCGTCCACCACTGGACCTCGTCGCCGGGGCCGTTCTCGCCGCCGTAGCGCACGCCGACCAGACCGCCCGTCATGGTCTCGCCGCCGTCGTCGGGGGAGTTCGGCTCGCCGGTCACCAGGTCGTCGTAGCCGTCGTTGTCGATGTCACCGGACGCGGAGACCGGGCCGCCGCGCACATCCCGCTCGTACGTCAGCCCGTCCGCGTTCCCTGACAGGTACGTCGACCAGCCGTGCCCGGGCTCGTCCCCGGCCGTCACGCCCGAGACGACGAGGTCCGCGAACCCGTTCCTGTCGTAGTCGCCCGTGGTCAGTGACGTGGGCAGGATGTGGCGCTCCTGTGCCCGGGCGGAGAGCCGCGCGGACGAGCGGCGCTCCAGCGAACCGGTCGCGGCGGCGTCGTAGGCGAACAGTTCCAGGCCGTTGTGGTCGATGACGGCCAGCAGGTCGCCCGGCGTCTCGTTCGTGAAGTGCCCCGCGGCGAGGCCCGCGCCGAACCGCTCGCCCGCGGTGGGCTCCTGCGTCTCCAGCCAGTCGCTGGCCGCGCCCGAGAGGCCTGCCTTCGAGCCCCAGAGGATCGCGATCCCGCCCGCGTCCGCGACCGTACCGAGGTCCTCGCCGGGGATGCCGACGACCGCGTCGTCGTACCCGTCGCCGTCCAGGTCGCCCGTGCCGACCGCCTTGCCGAAGCCGTCGCCCGTCTCGGCCGCTCCCGCGACGCCCGCGGTGGACTGGCTGAAGCGGGCGGCGCCGGTCGTCCCGATGCCCCTCGACGAGCCGTACTGGACGGTCACGAGTCCCGCGCCCTTCTTGCCGCTGACGGTCGCGCCGGGGGCGCCCACCAGCACGTCCTCGTACCCGTCGCCGTTGAAGTCGCTGTTGCGGTCGGCGGCCCGCGTACCGCCGGGAGTGCCCGCGTACGCGGAGGGCGCGGATGCGATGCCCAGTCCCGCCAGCAGAAGAAATGATGCCGCGGCGAGTGCTGTGGAACGGTTCTTGCGCATGAGTCGGCTCCTGTCAGGAAGAACGGCTGGGCAGCGCGGGGGTGTCCGGAAAGGGCCCGTTCCTTGTCCGGCGCCCTGTTTGACATCGCATGGGGCCAAAGGGTTGTACGGGAATTCCGACGCCGTTCACGACCGCGTCGCTCGGAGGGCGGGGTGAGTCCGCCCGGCACATCAGGCCGCGCTGCCGCCGGCGCCCCGCAGTTGGCGGAAGAACGCCCGCACGTCCCCGACGAGCAGGTCCGGCTGCTCCATCGCCGCGAAATGCCCGCCCCGGTCGAACTCCGTCCAGCGCACGAGGGAGTTCGTGCGCTCCGCGTGGTGCCGCAGCGGAATGAAGTTGTCCCGGGGGAAGACGGCGAGCGCGGTCGGCGCGCTGGACGGCTGGGCGAGCGCGTTCTCGCCGGCGGCGTGCGCGCGCTCGTAGTAGACCCGCGCGGACGAACCGGCCGTGCCCGTGAGCCAGTACAGCATCACGTTCGTGAGCAGCTGGTCCCGGTCGACCGCGTCCTCGGGGCAGGTGTCCGAGTCCGTCCACTCCTTGAACTTCTCGACGATCCACGCGAGTTGGCCGACGGGCGAGTCCGTCAGCCCGTAGGCGAGGGTCTGCGGCCGGGTCGACTGGATGTCGGCGTAACCCTGTCGTTCGCGGGTCCACTCCTGGTGGCGCCGCCAGGAGGCGAGGGCGCGTTCGCGTTCCCCGGGGCTCAGCTCCGCCAGCTCCTGGGAGGTCGGCTCGGTGGTGGTGTGGGCGCCGGGCAGCAGGTTCAGATGGACGCCGATCACCCGGTCGGGGTGGGCGCGGCCCAGCTCGCGGGAGATCGCCGCGCCCCAGTCGCCGCCCTGCGCGCCGAACCGCCGATACCCGAGCCGGTCCATGAGCACGGCGAACGCGGCGGCGATACGGCGGTACTCCCAGCCGGTGTCGCGGGTGGGCCCCGACAGGCCGAACCCGGGGATGCTCGGCACCACCACATGGAAGGCGTCGGCGGGATCGCCGCCATGGGCGCGTGGATCGGTCAACGGGCCCACCACATCCAGGAACTCGGCGATCGAGCCGGGCCAGCCGTGGGTGATGATCAGCGGGGTGGCGCCGGGTTCCGGCGAGCGGATGTGGGCGAAGTGCAGGTCCGCCCCGTCGACGACCGTCGTGAACTGCGGCCACTCGTTGAGCCGGGCCTCCGCCGCGCGCCAGTCGTAGGAGTGCCGCCAGTACTCCGCGAGCTCCTTGAGGTAGGTCCGCGGGACCCCGTAGGCCCAGCCCACTCCCGGCAGCTCGTCCGGCCAGCGCGTGAGGTCCAGGCGCGTGTGCAGATCGTCGAGGTCGGCCTGCGGGACGTCGATACGGAAGGGCTGGACGGTGTCACCGTGCGGGGAGGTCATGGCGGGCCATGCTAGTTCCGTGGCCGGACCGGGGCAGGTGAATAAAAGCCGAGGTCACCGCCCTGTCGTACTACGTCCGCGTCACCCGTCCTGAATCTCCGCCCGCGCCACCGATGAGTTTCCCGTCGAGGACCGGTCGATACAGATGACAGCGTTCCCGCTCCTGGAGGTACCGATGAGCACCGACGGATTCACCACGTGTCTCTGGTTCGACGGCCAGGCCGAGGAGGCCGCGAACTTCTACGTCTCGGTCTTCAAGAACTCCGAGCTCGGGAAGGTCGTCCGTGCCACGGAGGCCGGTCCCGGGCCCGCCGGTTCCGTCGTCACGGTCGACTTCGTGGCCAACGGCCAGAAGTTCGTCGGCCTGAACGGCGGACCGGAGTTCAAGTTCAGCGAGGCCGTCTCCTTCCAGATCGACTGCGCGGACCAGGCCGAGGTCGACTTCTACTCGGAGGCGATCACCGAGGGCGGCGGCGAGCAGGGCCCCTGCGGCTGGGTGAAGGACAGGTTCGGCCTCTCCTGGCAGGTGGTGCCGACCAGGCTGATCGAGATGATCAGTGACCCGGACCAGGAGAAGGCGGCCCGCGCCACGGCGGCGATGCTCACGATGCACAAGCTCGACCTCGCCGCCCTGGAGAAGGCGTACGCCGGCGAGTGAGCCGACCGCCCGCGGGGCGGCGCCCGCCAAGGTATGCGAAGCCCGCCACCGCACGACGGCCGCCGTCCGGCACGACGGCCGCCGTCCGGCGCGACGGCCGCCTTTCGACGGGTGCGGCGCGGTGGCCGCTTTCGGCACGTTCGGCCAGGTGGTCGTCCTGCGGGTGCGGCGTGGCGGTCACAGTCCGGTGCGTCCGGCGTGACGGCGGCCGCCCGACATGGGCGGCCCTTGCGGGCCCGGTCATGGGGCGGACCGGTCGCCGCCCCATGGCCGGGCCCCTCGCCGGCCTCATCCCGCGTTCAGGCCGGCAGGCCGCCGTGCAGTGCCGTGTAGGCGCCCGCCAGGGACATCAGCTCCTCGTGCGAGCCGATCTCCCGGACCGCGCCGTCCCCCATCACCACGATCCGGTCGGCGCCCCGGATCGTCGACAGCCGGTGCGCCACCACGAAGGTGGTGCGCCCGCGCACCAGGCGCGCCAGAGCCTGCTGGACCAAGGCCTCGGACTGCGTGTCCAGCGCGGACGTCGCCTCGTCGAGGATCAGTACGCGCGGATTGCGGATCAGGGCCCGCGCGATGGCGAGCCGCTGCCGCTGACCGCCCGACAGCCGCGCCCCGTGCTCGCCCACCACGGTGTCGAGCCCGCGCGGCAGCCGGTCCACGAACTCCAGCGCGTTGGCGTCCCGCAGCGCCGCGCGCACGGTCGCCTCGTCGGCGTCCGCGTCGTCCATGCCGTACGCGACGTTCTCCCGCACGGTTCCGTCGAAGAGGATCGACTCCTGCGGCACCACCGACACGAAGCGCCGGTAGGTCCGCAGGTCCAGGGTGTTCATGTCGGCCCCGTCGAGCAGGACCCGGCCCGAGGTCGGCCGGATGAACCCGATGACGAGACTGAGCACCGTGGACTTGCCCGCGCCCGACGCACCGACGAGCGCGATCGTCTCGCCCGGTGCGACGGAGAGGCTGAAGTCCCGTACGGCGGGCCGGTCGGCGTCCTCGTACGCGTATCCCACGCCGTCGAACTCGACCGCCCCGCGCAGCGATTCGAGCCGCGCCCTGCCCTCGTTGTCCTCCAGTTCGGGGGCTTGCAGGACCTCGCCGACGGACCGTACGGACTCCAGGCCCTTGGTGATGACCGGAGTCAGCCCGGCCAGCGTGGTCGTGGAGTTGGTGAGCGTGGTGAGGAACGCGCTGAGCATGACGACGTCACCGGGGGAGACGGCCCACACACCGTAGTACGCGACCAGCGCCGCCGCGGTGAGGAAGACGACCCCGATCATGTTGAGGAACACCCAGGCCAGCGAGGCGAAGCGGCCGTTGAGGAGGTCGAGCCGCAGCCCCGAGGTGAGGACCTTGTGCAGCGTGCCGTCCATCCGCCGCAGGGCCTTGCCCTCCAGGCCGTGCGCCCGTGTGACGGAGATGAGCCGTGTCATTTCGGTCACCCGCGAGGACAGTTGCTCGACCTCGTGCCGGAAGTCCTCGTTGTGGACACGCAGTCGGCCCCGCAGCCGCGCCACCAGCAGCGCCGCGACGGGCACCACGCACAGGAACACGGGGACGA
This sequence comes from Streptomyces tauricus, assembly GCF_014650955.1. GTDB lineage: Bacteria > Actinomycetota > Actinomycetes > Streptomycetales > Streptomycetaceae > Streptomyces > Streptomyces tauricus. The sequence goes on along the minus strand of NZ_BMVY01000033.1, from coordinate 91,199 downwards.
ACTCGGGTGTGCGCACGGCGATGATGACCAGCCCGCCGGTGAGTACGGTGACCGCGCCGAGCCCGGTCTCGGCGGTCTGCTGCACCATCTGCTCGACCGTCTCCACATCGCGGACGACCTTCGCCTGGAGAACGCCCGCGCTGACGCGTGAGTGATAGCCGATGGAGAGGTGCTGCATGCGCGTGCACAGCGCCGACCGCAGTGCCGTGCCCATGCGGCGCACGCTGCCGTACAGCAGCCGCACGTACAGCAGGTGCAGCGGCATGTTGACGACCAGGATCGCGAGGATGACCCCGGCGCTGAGCCAGAGGTCACCGATCGGCCCGTGCCGTACGACCGTGTCGATGATGGTCGCGGTGATCAGGGGCAGCAGCCAGACCGGGCTGTGCTTGACGGTGAAGACGACGAAGGCGGCGGCGAGCTTCCACCGGTCGGCCCGGAACAGATAGACGAGGGTGCGGATCGGGTGCTCGCCGCGGTAGCGGTGGTCGAGCGGTTTCTCCCACGAGGCCATACCGGCCGTCCCTCCCAGGGAGTCGTGAACAGGTGCCAGTCGTGAACAGATGCCAGTCGTGAACAGATGATGCAAGCGATGGGGCAAGCGCTTTCTCCCCATCCCTCGATCACCTACACCCGCCGCTCCCCGATCACCTGTCCTCGTCGGGACACGGCCCCCTCCGGTCCTCCCGCGCCACGTAACGGCTCGGTTTCCGACGTAAATTTCCGCGCTCCGAGGGTTGGCGGACCCCTGCCGGCTGGTTATCGTTCACGCACTTCACTCAATCGTTCCGCTGAACGAATAGCGAACGCCTAGCGAGAGGGACGGTCGGTCCATGCCCGACATCCATCGCCCCGGACGGCGCTCCGTCCTTGCCGCGGCAGCCGCGGGCAGCGCGTCGCTCGGTGCGTCCTGGCTGCTCACCGGCTGCACGGGCGCCTCGGCCGCCCCCGCTCTGCCCGAGGGGGCGAAGCAGGGCACCCCCGATCGCGGCGGAACGCTCCGCATAGCCAGGCCGCCCGCCTCCGAGGCCGAGACGTTGGACCCGGCGAGCGCCCTGTCCGCGTACGAATACCTGGGCGCCCTCTACAACCGGCTGGTCCGTATCGGCGCGGACGGCGATCTGGCGCCCGACCTCGCCGAGTCGTGGGAACCGGACGCCAAGGCCCGTACCTGGACCTTCCGCATCCGCAAGGGCGTCAGCTTCCACGACGGCCGTGAACTCACCTCCGCCGACGCCGCGTACACCCTGCGCCACATCCTCGCCAAGGACACGGCGTCCCCGCAGGCCGCCGTCCTCGCCCCGCTCATCGACCCGGCGAAGCTGCGCACTCCCGACGCCCACACGCTGGTCGTGCCGCTCAAGACCCCGAACGCCGAGTTCCCGAGCCTGCTGACGCACTACAACTGTTACGTCATCCCCGACGGCAGCGCCCGTGGCATCGGCCGCACCGGCATCGGCACAGGCCCCTTCAGACTGGAGTCCTTCGCACCCGCCGGACCCGGCCGGATCACCGCGTTCACGGACCACTGGGCGGGCCGCCCGGTCCTGGACGCCATCGACTTCTACTCCGTCGCCGACATGTCGGCCCGCTCGAACGCGCTGCTCGCGGGCCAGGTCGACCTCCTCTCGCAGACCAACCTGGACTTCGCGACCGCCCGGGTCGTCGCCGCCTCCGACCGCGCGACGATCGCCCGCGTCGAGAACGCCCAGTGGTACGTGCTGCCGATGCTCACCACGGAGAGACCCTTCACCGACGTACGCGTCCGGCAGGCCATGAAACTGGCCTACGACCCCGAGCACGTCGTGAAGGTCGCCCTCCAGGGCGCGGGCACACCCGGCTGGGACAACCCCGTCCCGCCGAGCGACCCCGCCCACCTCGCCGCCCACCCGGAGCACGACCCGGAACAGGCCAGGCACCTCCTGAAGAAGGCGGGCCACGAGGGCCTGACGGTCGACCTCTACACCTCCTCCTACGACCCGGTCTTCACGCCCATGGCCCTCGCCTACCAGGACTCGGCCAGGCGGGCCGGGATCCGCGTCCGGGTGAAGACGGCGTCGGCGGACTCGTACTACACGCAGATCTGGATGAAGAAGCCGCTCATGGCCACCTACTGGTACACCGGCAGACCCGTCGACCAGCTGTTCACGCAGGTCTTCCGCGGCGGCTCCTCCTACAACGAGACCGCGTGGTCGGACAAGGCGTTCGACGCCCTGCTCGACCGGGCCCGGCAGGAGACCGACGACGAGCGGCGGCGCGAACTGTACGGCGAGGCGCAGACGTTCGTCGTCGAGAAGGGCGGCGCGATGACCCCGATGTTCGCCGACCGGCTCGTCGGCATCTCGCGGAAGGTACGCGGCTACGCCGAGCACGGCTTCGAGTTCGACTACCTCGGCATCGGCCTGAAGGGAGCCTGACCATGCTCTCCTTCATCGCCCGCCGCGTCCTCGCCGCCCTCGGCACCCTCGTCCTGTCCTCCGTCCTGGTCTTCCTCGCCGTCCAGGCCCTGCCCGGCGACGTCGCCACCCAGGTCCTCGGCAAGGACGCCACCCCGGACGCGGTCGCCGCGCTCCGCGAGAAACTGCGACTCGACCAGCCGGCCTGGGAGCGGTACGCCGACTGGATCGGCGGCGCCGTGCAGGGCGACTTCGGGTCCTCCCTCGTCTCCGGCAAGGCGGTCGGCGGCGAGGTGGGCATGTACCTCGGCAACTCCGCGCTCATCGCCCTGGTGACGGTCCTGTTCGCCGTCACCGGCTCGATCGTCCTCGGTATCCTCGCCGGCCTGTACCGCGACCGCTGGCCCGACCACCTCATCTCCACGGTCAGCCTGGTCGGGATGAGCGTCCCCGAGTTCGTCGTCGCCACCGTGCTCGTACTCGTCTTCTCGGTCGCCCTGCCCTGGTTCCCCGCGGTCGTCCTGTACGGCCCCGAGGCGAGCGTCGGCCGGCTCATGCCCGCCGTATGGCTGCCCGCCCTCGCCCTCGCGATCGTGATGGCCGCGTACATCGTCCGGATGGCCCGTACCTCCGTCATCGACGTCATGGCGAGCGAGTACGTCACCACGGCCCGCCTCAAGGGCCTGTCGGGCTGGCGGGTCGTCACCCGGCACGCACTGCCGAGCGCCCTCCTGCCGACCCTGCACGTCATCGCCCTGAACGTGGCCTGGCTCGCGGGCGGGGTCGCCGTCGTCGAGAACGTCTTCAACTACCCCGGCATCGGAAAGCTGATGCTCGCCTCCGTCCAGAACCGGGACCTGCCCGTCATCCAGGCCATCGCCCTGATCAGCGCGGTCGTGTACGTCGTCTGCAACCTGGCCGCCGACCTCGGCGCCATGGCCCTCAACCCCAAGCTCCGTACGCGCGGGAGGACCCGATGACCACGCTCGACACCCCACCGGGCACCCCGGGGGACGCACCCGAGGCCCCCGCCGCACCCCCGTCCGCGACGGCCCGCGCCTGGCGCACCGTGCGCTCCTCCCGAGCGGCGGCCGTCGGCCTCGCGATCGTCGCGGTCCACGTCCTGATCGCCCTGCTCGCCCCGCTCCTCACCACCTACGACCCGATCGCCAACAACGCCGACCAGGCGCTGCTCGGCCCCAGCTGGAGCCACTGGGCGGGCACGGACCAGTACGGCCGTGACGTCCTGGCCCGTGTCCTGTACGGCGGCCGGTACGCGATCGGCGTCTCCGTCGCCGCGACCCTGATCACCCTGCTGATCGGCACGGTCGTCGGCTGCGCGGCGGCCCTGCGGGGCGGCTGGTTCGACGACGTGCTGGGCCGGGTGCTCGACGCGGTGCTCTCCATCCCGTCGGTGCTCGCCCTGCTGGTCGTCGTCACCGCACTGGGCACGGGCCCGTCGGTCATCGTCCTCGCCATCGCGGTCGTGTACGTGCCCCAGGTCGTACGAGTCGTCCGCGGCGCCGCGCTGGCCGTGGCGCCCGCCGACTACGTGACCGCGGCGCGGGCCAGGGGCGAGGGCACCTGGGCGATCCTGCGCCGCGAGATCCTGCCGAACATCACCGACGTGGTGTGCGTCGAGTTCGCCATGCGGGCCTCCTGGGTCGTACTGCTGATCTCCTCACTGTCCTTCCTCGGCTTCGGCGCCGACCCGCCGACGCCCGACTGGGGCCTGATGGTGGCCGAGAACCGCACCGCCATCACCGTCGTCCCGATGGCGAGCCTCGCACCGATCATCGCCCTGGCCACACTCGTGGTCGGGCTCAACCTCGCGGCCGACGGCCTCTCCAAGGCATGGGGCGTCGACCGCATCAGGGAGGGGTCCTGATGACCGCCGCCGTCGTATCGGTGACATCGCCCGTGTCCGTGGACTCCCTCTGCGTGGCCTACCGTTCGGGCGGCCGTGACGTGCCCGTGGTGCGTGAGGTGTCCCTGGAGGTGCTGCCGGGCCAGACCCTCGCCCTGGTCGGCGAGTCGGGCAGCGGCAAGTCGACCGTGGCCGCGACACTGCTCGGACATCTGCGGCACGGCTCGCGGGTGACGGGCGGCTCGGTACGGGTGGACGGGGCCGACGTCTTCGCCCTGCCCGCACGGGAGTTGCGACGTCTTCGGGGCGGCACGGTCGCCATGGTCGCGCAGAACGCCGGCCACGCCCTGACGCCCTCCATGCGCATCGGACGCCAGATCAAGGAGGCGGGCGGTGACATACCGGTCGTGGACCTCCTCGAACAGGTCCGGCTGCCCCGCCCCGCCGAACTCGCCCGCCGCTACCCGCACGAACTCTCCGGCGGCCAGCAGCAGCGCGTCGCCATCGCCATGGCCATCGCCGCCCGCCCCAAGGTCCTCGTCCTCGACGAACCGACGACCGGACTCGACGTCGTCACCCAGCGCGGTGTCCTCGACCTGATCGGCGCGCTGCGCGACGAACTCGGCCTGTCCGCAGTTCTGGTGAGCCACGACCTCGGAGTCGTCGCGCACATGGCCGACGAGGTGGCCGTGCTCCGGTCCGGCCGGATCGTGGAGGCGGCGCCGACGGGCCGGCTCTTCGCGGCGCCCCAGGACCCGTACACCGGACGCCTGTTGGCGAGCGTGCCGCGCCTCGACGACGAAGGGCTCGCGCGGGTCGGCGAAACGGGCGGGCGGGAGGTGCGGCCGAAGGCCGTGATCCCCGAGGAGGCCCCCGTCGCCGTGTCCGTGCGGGACGTCACCATCGACTACGGGTCCAGCCGTGCCGTGGACGGAGTCTCCTTCGATGTCCGGCGCGGTGAAGTCCTCGCGCTCGTGGGGGAGTCGGGCAGCGGGAAGTCGACGCTCGCCTGGGCGCTGGCGGGGCTGCGTACGCCGTCCGGCGGGACCATGACCCACGGGCCGGGCCACGACGGGGATCCCGGGGCGGGTGACCTCGCCCGGCCCGCCGGGAAGCGGCCGTCGGCGTTGCGGCGGCGGGTCCAGCTCGTCTTCCAGAACGCCGACACGTCCCTCAACCCGCGCCGGTCCGTCGGCGACGCCGTGCGGCGGCCGCTGCGGTTCTTCGGCACGACCGACTCGCGGGCCGCGACCGCCGCGCGGGCCCGGCAGCTCATCTCCGACGTGCGCCTCGACCCCGCGCTCGCCGAACGGCTTCCCGCGCAGCTGTCCGGCGGGCAGCGGCAGCGGATCGGGATCGCGCGGGCGCTCGCCGGCGAGCCGGACGTACTCGTCGCGGACGAGATCACGACGGCCCTCGACGTGTCCGTACAGGCCGACGTCCTGCGCCTGCTCGACGACCTGCGCCGCGAACGGGAACTCGCCTGCTTGTTCATCAGCCACGACCTCGCCGTGGTGCGGGGGATCGCGGATCGGGTGGTCGTGCTGTGGCGGGGGGTGGTGGTGGAGGAGGGGCCGACGGACGCGGTGTTCTCGGCGCCGGGGCATCCGTACACGCGTCAGCTGATGGCTGCGGTGCTTGAGCCCGATCCGGGGGCGCGGATCGTGGTGGCGCCGGCGCCGGGGTGGGTGGACGCGGCGGAGGGCGGTGACCTGTGGGTCGCCCCCGGCGGGGGGCATCGCGTACGGAGGTGGCGGGCGGCGGGCTGAGGAGCCCTTCCTCGCCCCCACTCACCCCCACCCCCGCCCGAGCAGCAAGGAGCCGAGCAGTTGCAATACCGTACGCACTTCGACCGGCAGGTCATGGTCCAGGACGTCTGGATCCCCACCCGCGACGGCCGCACCCACCTCCACGCCCGCATCTGGCGCCCCACGGACGCGGACACCACCCCCGTCCCCGCCCTCCTCGAATACCTCCCCTACCGCAAGACCGACTGGACGGCCCCCCGGGACGCCCAGCGCCACCCCTGGTACGCCGGCCACGGCTACGCCTCCGTCCGCGTCGACATCCGAGGCCACGGAGACAGCGAGGGCATCCCCGGCGACGAGTACGACGCCCAGGAACTCGCGGACGGCGTCGACGTCGTCAACTGGCTGGCCGAGCAGCCGTGGTGCACCGGCAAGGTGGGCATGTTCGGCATCTCCTGGGGCGGTTTCAACGCCCTCCAGATCGCCGCCCTCGCCCCCGCCCCGCTGAAGGCGATCGTCACCGTCTGCTCGACGGACGACCGCTACGACAACGACGTGCACTACATGGGCGGTGCCGTCCTCGGCGTCGACATGCTCGCCTGGGCGGGCACGATGCTCGCGTTCGCCTCCCGCCCGCCGGACCCGACGAGCGTGGGCGAGGACCGCTGGCTGTCGATGTGGCGCGAGCGCCTCGAATCCCTCGAACCCTTCCTGCACACCTGGCTGGCCCACCAGCGGCGCGACGACTACTGGAAGCACGGCAGCGTCTGCGAGGACCACTCGGCGATCGACGCGGCGGTCCTCGCCGTCGGCGGCTGGAACGACCCCTACCGCGACACCGTGCTGCGACTCGTGGAACACCTCCCCGAGGACCGCGTACGGGGGATCGTCGGGCCCTGGTCGCACCAGTACCCGGACCGTGGGCTGCCGCCGGGGCCCGCGATCGGGTTCCTCCAGGAGACCCTCCGCTGGTGGGACCAGCACCTCAAGGACGAGGACACCGGCATCATGCGCGAGCCGCTGCTGCGCGCCTGGCTCAACGACCCCGTCCCGCCCGCCACTTCGTACGATGTGATGCCAGGCCGGTGGGTGGGTGAGGCCGACTGGCCGTCCGCAGCGACCAGTTGGGACGAGCGGCCCCTCGGTCGGAACGGCGCCGCCCCCGTCCTCGTACGCTCGCCCCACCACACCGGTCTCGACGCCGGCCGCTTCTTCCCCTTCGGCAACGCGAGCGACCTGCCGCCCGACCAGCGCGAGGAGGACGGCCGTTCAACTCTCTTCGACTCCGAGCCGCTGCAGGCGAGGGTGGAGATCCTGGGGCGGCCTCGCGTCCGGATACGACTCGACAGTGCCACGCCCCGCGCCCACGTCATCGCCCGGATCTGCGACGTCGCCCCCGACGGCTCGTCCACGCTCGTCAGCCGCGGGGTGCTCAATCTGCTCAGCCGGCACGGGCGCGACCGGGCCGTGGAGTGGAACCCGGGGACGTACGAGACGGTGGAGTTCGAGCTCAATGGGGTCGGGTACGCCTTTCCGCCAGGACACCGCGTCCGGGTCGCCGTCTCCGACACCTACTGGCCCTGGGTGTGGCCGCACGGCGAGCGCGGCGGGCTGACCGTGCTGCCCGCCGAGAGTGCCGTACTCCTGCCCGTGCGGGACCCCGCGTCCGACGAGGGCCGCGCGCCCATCCGGTTCGAGGAGCCCGAGCAGGCCGTGCCGCTGGCCGTCGAGCACGAGGCGGCCGCTGATCCGGGACCGGAGCGGCTCGTCACGCACGATGTGGCCAAGGGGGAGTGGACTCTGGAGGTCGACCCCAACTACGGCGGCTCACGGGTCTACCCCGACGGGCTGCGCTACGACGAGAGCGCCCGCGAGACGTACCGGATCCGCTCCGATGACCCGCTGTCCGCGCGGGCGGTCTCCGAGTGGGCGATCCGGCTGCGGCGCGGCGACGACTGGGACGCTGAGATCATCACGCGTACGGAGCTGCGGGCCACGGCCACGGAGTTCATCATGGACAGCCGGTTGGAAGCACGGGCGGACGGAGAGACAGTGGTCAAGCGCGTATGGCACCGCACCACCCCGAGGACGTCCGCGTGACGGCCGCGAAGACGCCCCGCCGTGCGGTCGCCGCGGCCGACCGCACGCGCCAGCCCACCGAGGTCCGCCGCCGGCTCATCGTGGAGGCGGCCGTCCCGCTCATCGCCGAGCGCGGCTACGCGTCCGTGGGCGTGCGTGATGTCGCCGCCGCGGCCGGGGTGTCCGTCGGCACGGTCACCTACCACTTCGGCAGCGTCCAGGAGATCCTCTCCGAGGCCATGGTGCTGAACATCGAGCGCTACTACGCGGCACTGAACGAGGCCGCGGAGGAAGCGGCCGGCGGCGCCGAGGCGCTGCGCCTGCTCATCGACGCGCTCTTCACGGAGGACACCGACCGGCACTGGCGGATGTGGTTCGACTACTGGAGCGCCGGCGACCGCGACCAGGACCCCGAACAGGCCTTCGCCGGCGGCCAGGCCAAACGGTACGAGGACTGGCACGGCCAGATCCGCGCACTGGTCGAACGGGGCGTCGCCGACGGCGAGTTCGTCTGCGCCGACCCGGCCGGGTTCACCGTCCGCTTCGCCGCGCTCTCGGACGGCCTCGCCCTGCAACGGCTGCGGCAGGCGCCGCCGCTGAGCACGGAGGACGCGCGTCGGCACATGTACCGGCTGGTGGAGACGGAGCTGGCGACCGGCGGACGCTGAGTTCAGTCCGCCGCCGGTGCCACGGCCCGGCCGATCGTCCGGCTGATCGCGCGGGTGATGCGCAGGATGCCGGGGGAGCGGACGGGACAGGGCTTGGGCGTCGAGGTGGTGGGTGCCAGGCAGAAGTGCAGGTAGTCGTCGTCGCGGTGCAGCGCGGTGCGGCCACTGCCCGGCTGTGTGCAGTACGGGCCGTGCTCGCGCTCGTACGCGGTGCACGGCAGGTACTGGGTCCAGGTGTAGCGCGCCGAGGCCGCGCTCACGGTTTTCCCGGCGTCCGCGAGCAGATCGCCGGAAGCCCGCGCCTGCCGTTCGTACACCGCGTTGACGCGCCGGACCCGGTCGGGAGTGATCGGGTCGGGTCCCTGCAGCACCCAGACGATCCTCGCCCCGGCCGAGGCGCCCGCGATCTGGTCCGTCAGCCGCCCGGCGTCGGCGGTGTAGCGCGCGAAGTACTTGTCCCGCTGCTTGTCGTACGTGATGCCGTCCATACAGGGCGTGTAACCCCAGGCGTTGCCCCAGAACTGGAGCACCACGAAGTCCGGCCGCAGCCGGCGTACCAGGGCGGCGGCCTTGTCCTTCGGCGGGACGAGGGAATCCTCGCCGGTGCCCTCCAGGTAGTCGCACAGAGTGGTGCCGGAGTAGGGGGCGCTGGTGTAGCGCGCCCTCTCCTCGTCCCGCAGGAGTCCGCCGAGGACCTTCTGGTTCTCCATGGCGAGGGAGTCGCCGAGGTAGAGGACGGTGGGGCGGGGCCCGGAACGCCCGGCGGACGCGTCCGTCCTAGCTCCGGCGCTCGCCCCGGGCGTGGCACTCGCCCCCGGCGTGCCGCTGACCCCGGGTGTGGCGGCGGGGCGCTGATGCGTGGTCGAGGTGGTCGCGGGCGACGAGGGCGTGGACGCGGTCTCGGGTCCCGACGAGGGATCCCCGCACGCGGTGAGCAGCAGCAACCCCGTCAGCACTCCCGCGATCCACGGCCTGCTCATGCGGCAACTCCCGCCCCAGCCACCGAAAACGGCCCCCAGACAAGCACAGTGGCCCGCAAGGGGGAAGAGGCCCGGCAGGCAACAGGCCGAGCCGAAACCTGCCGCGACTCGGCTCGTGGCGGGGTTCGTAACTCGGTTGTTCAGGAAGCCAGTTGAGCCGCCGCCCGGGTCACGGCCGCGAGTACCCGGTCCGTATCGGCTCCGGACGTCCGCCAGTTGCTGAACGCGGCCCGCAGCGCGTGCGTCCCGTCCAGGAAGGTCGGTGTCAGGAACGCCTCGCCCGACTCGGCTACCGCCCGGCCCAGCGCGTGCACGCGCTCCCTGGTGGTGGACCCGGTGAGGGTGAAGCAGACGACGTTCAGCCGGACCGGTGCGAGCAGCCGCAGCCCCGGTACGGCCGCGATCCCCTCGCCGAGCCGCCGGGCCTCGGCCACGTTCCGCTCGACGATCTCGCGATGCCCCGCACGGCCGTACGCGGTGAGCGAGAACCAGGCCGGAAGCGCGCGCAGCCGGCGTGAGTTCTCGGGCGTGAGATGCACGAAGTCGGTTTCGCCGGTGGGCAGTCCGAGGTACGGCGACGCGTTGTGGAAGACCCGCACCTGCAGTTCCTGGTGGCGGGTGAACTGCACGGCCGCGTCGTACGGGACGTTGAGCCACTTGTGCAGATCGACGCAGACCGAGTCGGCGGCGTCGATGCCGGCGGTGAGGTGCGCGTGTTCGGGGGACAGCGCCGCGAACCCGCCGAAGGCGGCGTCCACGTGCAGCCAGAAGCCGTACCGCTCCTTGAGCTCCGCGATCGCCCGCAGATCGTCGAAGTCGACCGTGTTCACCGTGCCCGCGTTGGCCACGACCACGGCCGGGCGCCCGTCCAGCGCTTCGAGCGCCTCCGCCAGCCGTGCCACGTCGACGGCCTCCCGGCCGCCGGGCAGCACCGGCACCGTACGCAGCCGGTCGCGGCCGATGCCCAGGACGGAGAGGGCCTTGGGGATGCTGGAGTGCGGGCTGCCGGAGAGCACGTCGACCGGGCCGAGCGCGGCGGCGCCCGCCTCGGAGACGCGGACCCCCAGCCGGTCGCCCAGCCATTCGCGGGCCAGGGCCAGCCCGACCGTGTTCGACATGGTCGCGCCCGTCACGAAGGCGCCGCTGTGCGCGTCGCCCAGGCCGAACAGCTCCCGCAGCCAGCCCAGCGTCTCCCGCTCCAGCGCCGCCGCCGAGGAACCGTCCCCGCCGGCGGCGTTCTGGTCGTAGGCGCTGGTCAGCCAGTCCCCGGTGACCGCGGCCGGAGTGGCGCCACCAGTGACGAAGCCGAGATAGCGGGGGCCCGCGGTGGCGGCGAAGCCGGGCGCCCACCGCTCGGCGAACCGGGCGAGGGCGCCCTCCGCGCCCGCGCCCTCGGCCGGCAGCGGCCGCGGATCCGGCGCCTTCCCCTGCTGGACGACGGGCCGTGCCTCGATCTCCGACACCTCGCGGGCGGCGAAGTCACGAGCGGACCGGAGCAGTTCGGGGAGCCGGGAGAGATCGTCGGCGAGTGCGGGATGCATGGCGGCAGCGTAGGCGGGCAGCCGAGGGTCGAGCAGGGGCCAATCGCGGAGAACTGGCCCCCTCACGGGAAACCGGCCCCACCCCGGAACCGGGAAACCGGCCCCACCCCGGGACGGGGGAACCGCTCGTGTGCCGAATGACCTGGTTCAAGATCATGTCACCGTTTCGTTCCAGCCGGTCCGGCACCACAACCGATTCCCCCCGGCGCGTGTCCAGCTAACAGGGATCGACCGGATCGAAGAGGAAAGGCCTGATCATGGGGGACATGCGCAGACGGGCAGCCGTCGCACTGGGAATCACCGCAATGGTGGTGCCGCTCACCGTCGCACTGGGCGCGGGGCCCGCGCAGGCGGCGAGCTGCACCACGTCGAGCGGCCCGTATCAGAAGCAGGTGGAGAAGTTCCTCGGCCGGCCGGTCGACGGCAAGCAGTCCACCGCCGACTGCAAGGCGATCAAGGCCTTCCAGACCAAGCACGGCATCACCCCGAACATCGGCTACGCCGGCTCCGTCACCTGGGGCGTGATGAACCTGATGACCAAGCAGAAGGCCGTCGGGACGAACCCCAACAAAGACGGCAAATGCCCGGTCAACAAGGGCCGTATCGCCTGTGTGAACCTGACGCTCCAGCTCAGCTGGATCCAGGACGGCAAGACCCTCGTGTACGGGCCGGTGCCGGTGCGCACGGGCCGCAACGGGTACGAGACCCGTACGGGCCTCAAGAAGATCTACTGGCGGAACATCGACCACGTCTCGTCCATCTACGACGTGCCCATGCCCTACAGCCAGTTCTTCGACGGCGGCCAGGCCTTCCACTCGGTCGGCGTGAGCATGTGGAACCCGCCCGGCTCGCACGGCTGCGTCAACATGACGAAGACGACCGCCAAGAAGTACTGGTCGCTCCTGAAGAAGAACGACGACGTCTACGTGTACGGCCGCAAGCCCGGCACCTGAGAAGCACCGCCCGCGCGACACGGGTGAACGCCCGCGTCCCGCCCCACCGGTGCGGCGGGGCGGGACGCGGACTCCCCCCTTGGAAATGGCCGGAGCGTCAGAACAGCACGTTCACGACACCTCTCATGGTGCGGCGCCGGGTCCGTCCGGAGCAGAGGCAGGCGTCCTGTCCGGGTCGGGACGACGTCCCGGAAGGCGTGGGACGCGCTCGGGGGGGCGTGGGACGTGCTCGGGGAGCGTGGGACGCGCTCGGGGAGCGTGGGACGTGCGCCCCGGCACCTCCGCCTAGGCCGCGCGGGGCAGCGGGAGGTGTACGCGTACTTCGGTGCCGCTGCCCCGGACCGTACGGATGGAGAGGGTCCCGCCCGCGGCCTCGGCGCGGTCCCGTATCGACGTCAGACCCACCCCGGCCGTCGCACAGGCGATACCGCGTCCGTCGTCGGCGATCGTCACCAGCAGCGAGCGGGGCCCGCCGGCCAGGGTGACCCGCGCGTGCCGGGCGTCGGCGTGCCGCACGACATTGGTCATCGCCTCCGTGACGATCCGGTACACCGCGCTCTCCACGGCCGAGGGCAGCGCGGGCAGCGCACACGTCACGATCTCGACGGCCGTCGGCGGCGGAACGAACCGCGCGTGGTCGCGCAGCGCCCCGACGAGCCCGAGCGAGGCGACCGCGGCGGGAGGCAGGGCGTCCACCAGCCCGCGCACCTCCACCACGGCGTTGGACACCTCGGTGCGGATCCGGTCCACCAGAGCGCGCTCGACCTCGAGACCGCGCTCTTCCAGCCGGTCCGACAGGGCCCCCGCACACAGCGCCATGCCGGCGAGCAGGGGACCGAGCCCGTCATGGAGGTCGTGGCGGATCCGGGTGCGCTCCACGTCGACGGCCCGCCGGACGTGCGCGTCGCACGGGCCGCGGCGCAGCAGGGCGGGGGCCATGGCGGTGAGCGCCGCACACAGGGCCCCGATGCCGCAGAGGGCGAGCGCCACGTCGGCCCGTGCCGAGAAGAGGCCGACGGCGGCGAGGTGCAGGGCCAGACAGATCGGTACCGCGGCCAGGCACACCGGGACGGCCCGCGTCCTGCTGCTCACGCCCGGGGCGTCCTCACCGTGGGCCCGGCCGTCCGCGGGTGGGCGGCCAGTACCTGGCGCAGGGCCCAGCGCATCCGGGGCACGGCGGTCTCCGGGCGCTCGCCGTAGGCGCACGCTAGTGCGCCCGCGCAGCCGCGGCTGCCGCCGTTGCGCCGGATCGCCCGACGGATCGCCTCGGTGATCTCGGTCCGCGTCGGTTCGGATCCGGTGACCAGGTCGCTGCTGAACAGCGCCTCGGCCCGGGCCGCGGTCAGTAGGTCGGTCATGGGTGCCCCCGTGCTCGTGGATGTCGAAGTCGGTGTCTGCACCGATCTCAGTGTCGATCTCGGTGTCGGTGTCGGTGTGGAGAGGCCGGGCGGGAGGGGGTGTGTCACTTCCCGCCCGACCCCCGGACACCAGACTGCGGGCCGGGGTTGCAGCCCCCGCTGCAGGAGCCGTTGCAGTCGGGCGGCGGTGTTCCCACCGGTTTGGCGCTAGCGTGGACGACAGGTGCCGCCTGAGGTGGGAGCCCGTGATGACTGGGCCGGAGCCGTTCACCGGACTGCGTTTCCAACTGCTCGGACCGCTGCGGGCGTGGCGGGGCACGACCGAGCTGGACCTGGGACAGATGCAGCAGCGTGTGGTGCTCGCGGTGCTGCTGCTGCACGCCGACAGCCCGGTCGGCCGGGACCAGCTCGTCGACGCCGTGTGGGGGTGGGCGGTACCGGCGCGCGCGGCCAACCTGCTGCAACGGCACGTCTCCGGACTGCGCCGCGTCCTGGAGCCCGACCGTCCGCCCCGGGCGCCGTCGGGACTGCTCGCGTGGACCGAGGCCGGCTATCTGCTGACGCCGGGACCGGCACAACTGGACGTGCGTACCTTCGACGGCCTCATCGAACAGGCGCACACGGCCCGTGCCGAGGGCGACCGCGCCAAGACCTCCGAGGCCCTGCACGCGGCCCTGGACCTGTGGCACGGCCGGCTCTGCGAGGGCCTGACAGGACCGTTGGTCGACGCCGAGCGCGACCGGCTCGCGGAGCGCCGCCTGAGCGTCCTGGAGGAACGCATCGAGGTCGACCTGTCCCTCGGCGACGACTTCGACCTCGTGGGCGAGATACACCGGCTCACCGTCGAGCATCCGCTGCGGGAGGGCTTCCACGGTCTGCTCATGCTGGCCCTGCACCGTGCCGGACGGCAGGCGGAGGCGCTGGAGGCCTTCCGCCGCGCCCGCCGCCTGCTGCGCGACGAACTCGGCATCGAGCCGGGACAGCGGCTGCGCCGTCTGCACGCGAGGATCCTGGCCGACGACCCGGGGCTCGACACAGGTGCGGACAGCCACCGCGGGCCGACCGCGGCACCGGAGGGCCACGCGCCCCGCGGCACGGCCGGCACCGGCCTGCCGACGACCGTCGCCCCCGCCCAACTCCCGCATCCCGTCGCCGGTTTCGTCGGCCGGGAGGAGGCGATCGCCCGGCTCGACTCCTTCCTGCCCGGCGCGGGCGAGGGAGCGGGACCGGGTGGCGACGGCGGGACGGTCGTCATCACGGCGATCGGCGGCACGGCAGGGGTCGGCAAGACCACCCTGGCCGTGCACTGGGCCCACCGGGTCCGCGACCGGTTCCCCGACGGACAGCTCTACGTCAATTTGCGCGGCTTCGACCCGAGCGGCACTGCCATGCACCCCGCCGAGGCGATCCGGGGATTCCTGGACGCGCTCGGTGTGCCGGCGAAACGCATCCCGGTCGATCCACAGGGACAGATCGGCCTCTACCGGAGCCTGCTGGCGAACCGCCGCATGCTGGTCGTGCTGGACAACGCCCAGGACGCCGATCAGGTACGCCCGCTGCTGCCCGGCTCGCCGGACTGCTTCAGCGTCATCACCAGCCGCAGCCTGCTCACCGGTCTGGTCGTCACCGAGGGGGCCCAGCCGGTCGGCCTCGGCCTGATGTCGGGCACCGAGGCGGGCAACGTACTGGCCCGCCGTATCGGGACGCGGCGCCTCGCCGCCGAACCCGACGCGATGCGGGACATCATCGCCTCCTGCGCGCGCCTCCCGCTCGCCCTGGCCATCGTCGGCGCACGCGCCGCCACCCATCCCCAACTGCCCCTGGCGGCGGTGGCCAAGGAACTGCACGCCGCGGGCGGAACGCTGGACCTGCTCGGCGGCGACGACGAGTCCACCGACGTCCGCAGGGTGTTCTCCTGGTCCTACCAGCGCCTGACGCGGCCGGCGGCCCGGCTGTTCCGGCTGCTGGGGCTGCACCCGGGGCCCGACATCAGTCTCTTCGCCGTGGCCGGTCTCGCGGGACTGCCGGTGGGCCGGGTCAGGCCACTGCTCAGGGAGCTGACCGACAGCCATCTGCTGACCGAGACCACGGCGGGCCGTTACGCCTTCCACGACCTGCTGCGCATCTACGCCGGTGAACTGGCCCTGGCCCACGACACCCCCGACGACCGGGCGGCGGCGATCGGCAGGATGCTCGACCACTGCCTGCTCAGCGCCTACCGGGCCAGCCGGTGCCTCAGCCCCCACCGGGACGAACCCATCACCCTGATCTCCGCCGAGGAGACGGTGGCCGTCGAGGAGTTCGCGGACCACGACGAGGCGCTGAGCTGGTTCCTCGCCGAGCACGCGGTGCTGCTGGCCCTGCAGCAGCAGGCCCTGAGCAGCGAACTGCACGCCCACGCATGGCAGTTGGCGTGGACGCTGAGGCCCTATCTGGACCGGGGCGGACACTGGCACGACTCGGTGCGGGTCTACCGGCGTGCGCTCCAGGGCGCCCTGGGTGCGGGCAGTACCCAGGGGCGGGCGGTCAGCCACGGCTGCCTCGCCTATGCGTATCTGCGGCTCAGCCAGTATGAGGAGGCCGCCACCCACATTCGGCAGGCTCTCGACCTGTACGAGGCGCTCGGCGATCCGCTCGGTCAGGCGCATGCGCACAGGACGCTGACCTGGCTGGGTGATCTGCAGGGACGGTACGAGGAGGCGCTCGACCACGCCTGGCGGGCACTGGCCCTGTTCGAGGCGGCGGGGCATCCGTCGGGCCAGGCGCGGGCGCTCAACTCGGTCGGCTGGTTCTGCTCCCGGCTGGGCCGGCACGAGGAGGCGCTGGGCCACTGCGAGCGGGCCCTGCGGCTGCACGAAGAGGCGGGGGACCGGTTCGACCAGGCGGACACCTGGGACACCCTCGGCCACGCGCACCATCGGCTCCACCACTACGAGCAGGCCGCCGCGGGCTACGAGCGGGCGCTCGCCATCTACCGGGAGACCGGCGACCGCTACAACCAGGCCGACACCCTCTGCTCCCTCGGCGACCTGCACCAGGCCGCCGGTGATCCCCGCGCGGCCCGGGCGAAGTGGCGGCGCGCGGCGGTCCTGCTGGAGGAACTCGGCCACCGCGAGGCGGCCGAGGTGCGTGCCCGGCTGTCCGGCGATCCGGAAGCCGGCAGTCAGGAAAACGCGGCCACTTGACGGAGGAGCACCCCCTCGCCAGACTCCCCGGCATTCAACACTCTGCCACCGCTGCATCCGGAACACGGCATGCAATGTCGCGACAGGCCGATGCGCCCGTGCCGGATCCGTGGGCGAGTTGAAGACCAGGGGGAGAGATGAGGCAGGAAGAGGTTCACTGGCAGGATGTCGAGCGCGTCGCGAATCTGCTGGGAGAGCTGGGGAGAGAGTTCACCTCCGACGACAGGCGGGCACTGAAACTGGTATTCAGGGCCGCGGCCGAATATCTGAAACTGAAGGACCGCCGCCCGATCCTCGCGGGGGCCAAGTTCATTCCCGGACCCGATACGGAGAAGACCTACCAGGTCTTCAAGGTGGACGGACGCTTCAAGGGACCCGCCAGGGAGAGCAAAGGCGATCCCACCGAAGCGAAACTGCCCGAATCCGGCCCCGCCGAGTAGCGCGAGGCATTCATCGGGGTCGACGCGTCGACGCGGGGGAGGGGGCCTTCGATGCCGGGTGCGCGGGATCCACGTCGCCGGGACCGGCCGGTGGTCCTCGTCTGTATGCCGTTCATGGACGACCGCCGTCCCTCCTTGCAGGCGGGCCTGCTGGCCGCCATCGCGCGGGATCACGGATTCCCGGTGCGCACCCTCCACGCCAACCTGGACTTCGCCGCGGGCCTCGGCGTGGAGGCGTACCGGGCACTCGCCGACCGGACGGACCACCTGGTCGGGGAGTGGCTGTTCTCGCTCGAAGCCTTCGGCTCCGCCGTGCCCGACCCCGGCGACCGGTTCCTCGACCTGTGCGCGCAGGACATCGCCGAGGCGCACGGCACCTCCCCGGCACAACTGCGCGAACGGCTGCTGCGTATCAGGCACCGTGAGGTTCCCGCCTACCTCGACGCGCTCGTCGACGCCCACCCGTGGGACACGTTCGGCCTCGTGGGCTTCACCTCGACGTTCCAGCAGACCGCGGCCTCCGTCGCCCTGGCCCGACGGCTCAAGGAGCGGCATCCCCGCCTGCTGACCCTGTTCGGCGGCGCCAACTTCGACTCCCCGATGGGCGAGGAACTGGTACGCACCGTCGAGAGCATCGACATGGCCGTGATCGGGGAGGCGGACACCGCATTCCCCGCACTGCTGGCCGCGCTGGCCGAGGAACGCGCACTCGACGACGTACCCGGTCTGGCGCGCAGGGTCGGCGAACAGGTGGTGACCGGGCCGCCGGCGCCGCTCATCCGGCACCTGGACGACCTGCCCATGCCGGACTACGACGAGTACTTCCAGCGAGCCGAGAATCTGGAGCTCCTGCCCCGCACCGCCTCCCGACCGGTGCACATCCCGCTGGAGACCGCTCGCGGCTGCTGGTGGGGGATGAAACACCACTGCACTTTCTGCGGTCTCAACGGCGAGACCATGCACTTCAGGTCCAAATCGGCCGGGCGGGTCCTGGAGGAGTTCGCGCACCAGGCGCGCAGATACCGCAGTTTCCGTTTCGAGGCGGTCGACAACATCGTCGACATGCGCTATTTCCGGACCCTGTTTCCCGCTCTGA
Source organism: Streptomyces tauricus (assembly GCF_014650955.1). Lineage (GTDB taxonomy): Bacteria > Actinomycetota > Actinomycetes > Streptomycetales > Streptomycetaceae > Streptomyces > Streptomyces tauricus. Next base: position 72,888 of record NZ_BMVY01000033.1, on the reverse strand, counting down.
TCGAGAGCGACGCACACTACGAAATCTTCTACGAGGTCAAATCCAACCTTTCCCGGGCGCAGTTGAAACTCCTGGCGGACGCGGGGGTGCGCCAGATCCAGCCCGGAGTGGAGTCACTCAGTTCGCGTGTGCTGCGTCTCATGCGCAAGGGAGTGACCGCCGGACAGAACGTCAATCTCCTCCGCTGGGCACAGCATTACGGAATCGACGTCAACTGGAACTTGCTGTGGGGCTTTCCGGGAGAGACATCCCAGGACTGTTCCGAACAGGCCGCGGCCGTCCGCGATCTGTGGCACCTCAAGCCCCCGGACAGCGCCGCACGCATCACGATGGAACGCTTCAGCCCGCTCTTCACCGACCGGGAGAAGATCCTGCGTGAACTGCGCCCCGAGGCCGCCTACTCCTACATCTATCCGCCGGACACCGACCTCGACAGGATCGCCTACTTCTTCAGCTGCGACATCGAAGGAGCGCTGCCCGACGACGCGTACACGCCGCTGCGGCGGGCGGTCGCGGACTGGCAGCGGGCCTGGCGGGACGAGGACCACCGGCCCGTCCTGGAATACCGGCGGGCACCGCACTACGTACAGATCCACGACGGGAGGCGAAAGGAGGACGAAGGCACGTACCTCTTCGAAGGGCCGGCGGCCGACCTCTACCTCGCCTGCTGTGACCGCCCGGTCACGGCGGACGCGGTGCACGAGCGGCTGGGGCTGCCGGGATCCGCGCAAGAGGTGCAGTCCGTTCTCGACGAATTCACGGAAGCCGGGCTCGTGTTCCAGGACGGTCCGCGCAACGTGGCGCTGGCCGTACCCGCGTCCCGGTTCTGACACATCGGGGGTTGATCACCTTGGCCTACAAGATCGACGACCGTCTGCCCCACGTGGTGTACGCGCACGCGTCACCCCCGTCCCGCGGCGGCGTCTCCCTCTTCGACGGACGTGACATCACGTCGGACACCGCCCGGGACTTCGTCTCGGAGGACTCGGCGACCCGAAGGGCAGCGGAGGAACTCGAGGGCGCCGGGTTCAGGGTGCTCGCCCGGGCGCCGGCGACCATCAGCATCGCCGGTCCGCCCGCCCTGTACGAGGAACAGTTCGGCACGTCCCTGGTCACCGTGGAACGGGAGGTCATCCAGCGAGGCGCACCGCAGTTGCGCACGACGCGGACGTTCCTCGACAGCGCCGGGGCGGACCTTCCCGGACTGATCGCACCCGGCGGACGGTGGGCCCGCTTCCTGGAGGGCGTGGCGCTGGACGCACCTGCCTCCAGGGTCGCCGGCGCCGTCGCCCCACCGCGGCCCGACTACTGGCACCTCACCCTCGACGACGTGGCCGAGCACCTGGGCGCGCGGACGGTGCACGAGCAGGGGATCAAGGGGGCCGGGGTCCGTCTCACCATGGTGGACACCGGCTGGGAACCCGTGCCCTACTTCGCCGAGCGGGGCAGCAAGGGCACCGTCGTGCTGGGACCGGAAGCCGCTGATCCGGGCGTCGACGAGGACGGGCACGGCACCTGCGAATCGGCCAACGCGTTCGCGGTGGCTCCCGAGGTCGACTTCACCATGGTGAAGTTCAGGGATCCCCTGCTGGTGGACGCCTTCGACACCGCGGCCTCTCAGCACCCCAGGCCCCACATCATCAGCATGAGCGTGGTGGCCGAGGAGAAGTACCCGCCCCTGAGCGCCGACAGCTTGATCCTCGCGGTGTCGGTGTCCCTCGCGATCGCCGACGGCATCGTCGTGGTGTGTGCGGCCGGCAACGGCCACCACGGGTATCCGGCCCAGCATCCCGAGGTCATCGCCGTCGGCGGCGTGCACAGGGACCAGCACGGCGGCCTTGAGGCGTCCGACTACGCCAGCGGGTTCACCAGCGCGCTCTACACCGACCGGCTCGTCCCCGATGTGTCCGGACTGGTCGGGATGCTGCCCGGGGCGACCTACATCCTGCTGCCCGCCCCGCCGGGTTCGGACATCGACCAGTCGCACGCCAAGGAGCCCTATCCCTTCGGGGACGGGACGACGGCGGGCGACGGCTGGGTGGTGCTGAGCGGCACCTCGGCCGCCGCTCCACAAGTGGCCGGAGTCTGCGCGCTGCTGCTGCAGACGGACCCCGCTCTGGAGCCGCGTGAGGTCCGGCGGCTCCTGGAGGCCAGTGCCGTCGACGTCACCCGGGGAGCGAGCAACAAGGACACCGGCGGCATCGCCCGCCCGAACCGGGACAACGCCACGGGATACGGGCTGGTCGACGCCGACGCGGCGGTGCGGCTCGCCCGGCAACGCAGGCAAGGGCAAGGGGTAGCTCCTCAGAGCGGGCAAGGAGGAACGCCCCGGTGACGCGGCTCGCGCCTTCCACGCCGGTACGCGGCGTGGAAGGCGCGACGGGTGCGACGGGTGCGGTGACGTATGTGACGTGTACGCGTCGGCCGGGTCCTTCACTCCACCCCGGCCGACTCCTCGTCCCGGCCCGCGGAGTCGGTCGCAGCACGCCGCAACTCCACCCGCACCGCCTGCAGGACGTCGAAGACCTCCTGCGTGCGCGCGGCGTACCAGTGGGCCGTCAGAGACACCAGCCAGGCGAGGGCTCCCAGCAGGAGCGGCACATACACGTTCTCCGGCAGCGGCTCGCTGCCCCAGTGGTGGACCAGCACCGCGTTGGTGACGAGCACGGCCACCGTGTACAGCACGCCGGTCGTCAGCAGGACCGGCTTCGCAGCCTCGCGCAGCCGGTGCGCCATGGCGACGGCGACGACGAAGACGCCGGGCAGCAGGACCGGGAGGCTGCGCAGCGCGACAGCGCGGTGCACCGCCGACGGATCGTCGGGGTACTCGCCGCTCCAGTAGCCCAGGCTGCCGAGACCCAGCCAGGTGGTCAGCAGATAGAGCAGCCAGAACGCCGCGACACCGAGCGCCGTGGTCAGGACCACGGTCCTGGGACTCGGCATGATCCGGGGCCGCGGACCGTGGACGGGAACCACTTCGGCCGCGGGGCCGGCGGCCCGCCGGCAGTCCGCGGTGGTGGAGCGTTGCAGCAGGGGCAGACCGGCCATGAGCAGCGCGGTCACCCCGGCGGCGATCTGGGCGACCTGCTCGGCGTTGCGCGTGTGCAGCAGCAGTCCGACGGACGCGGCGAGGAGCGGCGGCACCGAGGCGATCAGGGTGGACAGCCGGGAGAACCCGGCGGACGAGGGGGGCGACGACATGGAACTCCCTGGACTGGAACGACAGGACGACTCCCCGCGGACGTGCCACCGGGGCGGACGCCGATGCGCCGCGGGCAGGGGCTGGTGCGGGGTATGCGCCATGGTCGTGCACAGCCGCCGGGACGGCCTGAGGCGTACGTCCTGTCGTCACCGGGCGGACCACCCGGCGGGACCGGGACCACCGGGACGGGGATCGGGACCGGGACGGGGACCGGAGGCACGGTGCCGTGGGACGGCGGGTGTGCGGGATCGGCCGCACGGGAAAAAGTGACGTGCGGCCGGGAGCCGGGGCGCCGACCGGGCCGGGCGGCCGGCGAGTTGGAGGAGCGATGAGCGAGGCATCCCGGGCCGTCCGCGTGGTCATCGCCGACGACCATCCCATGTTCCGCTACGGTCTGGCCGCCGCGCTCGCCACCAGCGGGGCCGTGGACGTCGTGGCCGAGGCCGGTGACGGCGACGACCTCCTGGCCGCCGTCGAACGCACCGCGCCCGACGTCGTGGTGACCGACCTGGCCATGCCCGGCCTCGACGGCACGGCGGCCACGCGTGCCCTGCTGGCCCGCCGCCCCTCCCTCGGCGTCCTGGTGCTGACCATGCACGAGGACGACCAGGCCCTGTTCGGGGCGCTGCGCGCCGGAGCCCGGGGATATCTCCTCAAGGACGCCGACAGCGCGGAGATCGTCCGGGCCGTCCTCACCGTCGCCGCCGGGGATGCGGTCTACGGCAGGGCGGTGGCCCACCGCATCATCGCCTTCTTCACCGGGGCCCACCGCGAGTACGCCGCCCAGGTCTTCCCCGAACTGACCGAGCGCGAACGGGAGGTGCTGGACCTGGTCGCCCTCGGGCACGGCAACCACCAGATCGCCGGACGGCTGGTCCTGTCGGAGAAGACGGTCCGCAACCATGTCTCCGCCATCCTGTTCAAGCTCCAGGTCTCCGACCGCGCCGCGGCCGTCGCCCGGGCCCGGGACGCCGGGATGGGCGGGGGCGCGCGAAGGGGGGCGGTGCCGTGACGGCACCGCCCCCCTTCACGGGAAACTCGCTCACATCTGCGGCGCGTCCCCGAAGTCCGGGATCTCCAGCCGTGCCCCGCCCTGCCGCGCCGACTCGTGGGCGACGATGCCCGGCAGGGTGTAGCGGGCGGCGACCCACGCGTTCACCGACGGCAGGGTCCGGGTGTTGACGGCGGTCACGAAGTCGTCCACCAGGAAGTGGTGGCTGCCCTCGTGCCCGTTGTGCAGGTGGTCGAACTCCCTCGGCAGCCGCGACCGGTCGTGCACCGGGGCCGACCCGGAGGTGAAGGCCGCCCGCAGCTCCGGCGCGATGTGCTGCAGGGAGGGGTCGTCGGGGGACATGGTGGGCTTGGGCTCCAGGAGTTCGCTGATGTCCTTGACCCCCTTCTTGTCCTGCCAGAAGGCCACCGTGGCGAGCTGCTCCATGCTGGCGTCCGTCCCGAAGAACCGGAAACGCGACTCCCGGATGTGCGAGGGATAGCCCACCCGCCGGAACTCGTTCGTACGGAACGAGCCGCCGCCCGCGACCTCGAACAGCGCGGTGGCGTTCGAGAAGTCGTTGCCGAACTGGCTGATCTCCTCGTCGAAGACCCCGTCCCCGCGGTCGTCCCGCACCCCGATCGCGGACACGCTCACCGCGTGCGTCTGCCAGGCCCCGAGGACCCCGCCCACCGAGTGCGTGGGGTAGAGCAGCGGAGGATAGCTGGCGGTCGCCTTCCAGTTCTCGCCGCCGCTGTACTGGTAGGCCTCGTAGAACCCGAGGTCCATGTCGTGCACGTAGTCGCCCTCGGCGTAGAAGAGCCGTCCGAAGGAGCCCTCCGCGATCTGGTTGCGGGCGTGGACGGTCGCCGGGTTGTACTGGCTGGTCTCACCCATCATGTACGTGAGCCCGGTGGCCCGTACCGTGTCGATGATCGCGGCGATCTCCTCATGGGTGATCGCCATCGGCACCGCCGAGTAGACGTGCTTGCCGGCGTTCAGGCCCTGGATGACCAGCGGGCCGTGGGTCCAGCGCTGGGTGAAGATCGCGACGGCGTCCACCGCCTCCGACTCCAGCATCGCCTGGTACGAGGGGAAGGTGCCCGCCAGCCCTTCGGCGGCGGCCAGTTGCTCGGCGCGCTCCGGCAGCAGATCGGTGACGTACACGTCGCCGACACCCGGGTGGGCGAGGAACAGCTTCGCGAACTGGCCGGAGAACTGGCCGGCGCCGACGATGCCGAGGGAGAACGTCATGGAGTGTGTGCCTTTCACTGGCCGAGGATGAAGTTGATCTGGTCGTTGGTCTTGGTCAGGCCCTTCACCGGGGCGTTGTTGGCGAAGACGTCCTGCATCGCGGGGCGCATCAGGGCGTAGACGTCCGCCGCGTAGTCGGTGACCGGGAAGGAGAAGGTGGTGAAGTCCTTCTTGTCCGCGACCGGCCCGGTGAAGGCGGACACGTCGATGTCCTTCTTCCGGTACGCGGCGACGGCGGCCTCGGTGCCGCCCGGCGTCGCGGGGAAGACGATGCCGTAGCCGCCGACGGTCTTCTGGCACTCGTCGGAGGCCAGGTACCGCACCCACTTCTTCGCGCCCGCCTTGTTGTGGGCGTTCTTGGTGACGGAGTCGGCGAGGCCGTTCATCATGGTGGCCCGCTTGCCGGTCGGACCGGCCGGGGTGACGGCCGTCCCGACGTCGAGGCCCTTGGTGCCGTAGTACGTGGAGATCATCCAGGCGCCGTCGAAGGCGGTGGCCGCCCTGCCGGAGGCGACCTGGGCGTTGGGCGGGTTGGCGCCGTCGGTGTAGTCGGTGAACGGCGCGAGATAGCCCTTCTCCGCGAGGCCGAAGTACCAGTCGATCACCGACTGGAAGGTCTTGCTGTCGTACTGGTACTCGGTGCCCCAGCGCGCCTTGTCCGTGTACCTCCAGCCCGCCGAGGCGGCGAACGGGCTCCAGGTGGTCTGCCCGTCGCTGTCGCCGGCGCCGCCGGTGGCGAGGCCGTACACCTCGACGTTGTTCTTGTCGAAGCCCTCCTCGTCGCCGCGCCTGCCGTTCCTGTCGACGGTCAGGTGCGCGATGGCCTTCTCGAAGGTGCCGCCGTCCTCGGGGTTCCAGGCGAGACCGTTCAGCTCGTCCGCCGCCAGCCCGGCCGCCTTCGTCAACTTCCTGTTGTAGAAGAGGGCGACGGTGTCCCAGTCCTTCGGGGCGCCGTAGCGGTGCCCGTCCTGGCCGGTCCAGTTGGCGGCGAGGCCCGGCTGGTAGGCGGCTTCGTCGATGTCCAGGTCGTCCAGCGGTTCGAGCACGTTCAGGTCGGCGAACTGCCCGAACTTCTGGATGTGGTCGGTGAACACGTCGGGCTCGGTGCCCGCGATGAAGCTCGCGGTGAGCTTGGTCCAGTAGTCGGCCCAGCCCATCTGGGTGATCCTCACGTCCAGGCCGGGGTTCTGCTTCTCGAAGTCCTTGGCGCAGGCCTGGTAGGCGGGCAGCTGGTTGGCGTCCCAGAGCCAGTACGTCACCGTGCCGGCGCCCGCCCCGGCGGCTCCGCCCTGCGCGCAGCCCGTCACCAGGGACAGCGCCAGCGCCCCGGTCAGTGCCACGACCGTACGTGTACGAATGCGCATGCCCGTCCCCTTACTTGATGCCGGTGAAGCTGATGGTGCTGACGATGCGGCGCGCGAAGAAGCCGAAGAGCACGAGCATCGGCAGGGCGGCGATGAGCGTCGCCGCCATCAGGCCGGACCAGTCGTAACCGGTCTGCGGTGTCTGCGCCCGGAAGATGGCCAGGGCCACGGTGAGCACGCGCGAGCTGTCGCTGTAGGAGACCATCAGCGGCCAGAAGTAGTCGTTCCAGGAGGTGATGTACGTCAGCACGCCCAGGGTGAGGACGGGGGAGGACGCCATCGGCAGCATGACGCGGAAGAAGATGCGGATCTTCCCGGCCCCGTCGAGCAGGGCCGCCTCCTCGACCTCCCGGGGCACGTTCATGAAGAACTGCCGCATGAAGAACACCGCGAACGGGGTCATGAACATCGTCGGCAGGGAGATGCCCAGCAGGCTGTCGACCAGGCCGAGTTGCTTGATCAGGACGAAGTTCGGCAGCAGCGTGAAGATGGTCGGCACCATCAGCCCGGCCAGGAACAGCCCGAACACCGTGTCCCGGCCGCGCCACCGCAGCCGGGCGAAGGCGTAGGCGGCCATGGCGGAGAAGAGGATCTGGCAGACGGTGATCAGGGTGGACACGATCACCGAGTTGAGCAGGTAGCGCCAGAACTTCAGCCCGCCGCCCGAACCGCCCTGGGCGATCGCCTCCTCGGTGGACTGCAGGCCCAGCGCGCGTTCGAAGCCGCCGGTCGTCGGGTCCACGGGCAGCACGTCACCGGGGTGGGCGGCGAGCGCCGTGTTCGAGGACAGCGCGGTGCGCAGGATCCAGTAGAAGGGCAGCAGGGTGATGAGGACCATCGCGGCCATCACCGTCCAGGCCAGGACCTTCCCGGGGGAGAGCCTTCGGCGCTCGGGCCGTACCTTCGTCGTCGTTGCCGTCACGGCGGTCATGTCGGTCGCTCCCTTCGTCAGCCGAGGTCGGTCCGGCCGGCCCGCGTGAGCCGGTACTGGAGGATGGTGATCGCGCTGAGCACGACCAGGAGCGCCACGGACATCGCCGAGGCGTAGCCGAACTGGAAGCGGCCGAACGCCGAGCCGTAGATGTAGAACTGCAGCACGTTGGTGGCGTTCGCCGGACCGCCGTTGGTGGTCACCGCCACGGTGTCGAAGACCTGGAACGAGCCGATCACGGTCATGATCAGCACCACGGCCAGCACCGGCCGCAGCAGCGGCATGGTGATGCGCCAGAACATCCGCCACTCGCTCGCGCCGTCGACCTTCGCGGCCTCGTACATGTCGTTCGGGATGGCCTGCAGCCCGGCGAAGAGCAGCAGCGCGGTGTAGCCGACGTGCCGCCACACGTTGATCAGCGCGATCGTCGGGATCGCCCACGTCTCGTCCGCGAGGAACGGGATGCGGTCGAACCCGAGGCCCGCGATGATCTCGTTGCCGATGCCGAGCTGGGTGTCGAGCATCCACAGCCAGACGATGCCCGCGACGACGTTCGACATCAGATACGGCGTCAGTACGACGCCCCGCAGCACCGCGGACTGGGTGAGGCGCTGCAGGAGGACGGCGATGGCCAGCGCGGAGACCGTCTGGACGCCGATGTTGATGAACACGTACTCGACGGTGACCTTCAGCGAGTCCCAGAAGATGGGGTCGTTGACCATGCGCCGGTAGTTGTCGAGACCGACCCACTCGGCCGGGGTCAGCAGGTTGAAGCGGGTGAAGCTGAGATAGATGCCGCGCAGGGTCGGCCAGAGCAGGAAGACCAGGAACCCCAGCATGGCCGGGGCGATGAACAGGGCCGCGAGGGCCCCGTCACCGCGGCTGCCGCCGTCGCGTTCTCGCTTCCTGCCGCTCCTCGGCTTCGGAGCTGTCCCCTCGACGCCGCGCGATGGCAGACGCGACGGTGGGCTGCTTGAGGCGACGGTCATCGGGAGACTCCCTCGTCTGCGGCTCGTCCTCGGGCCCCACTTACTTTTGGGCCGAAAGAATCCAGCCGTCAAGAGGTCTGCGCATAACTTTTCCTTCCAGGCATGCATGGGCTTGAGTGACTCGGGATGGCATGATTAGTTCTGCGCCGAAAGAAACGACGAGGGGGTCGGTCATGACCGCACGCGCCGCCAGCTGGCTGCCGCTCAGTCCCGGTGAACGCTCCGTGGCGATCGAGGTCCTCACCCACGGCCCCCTGTCGCGCAGCGACATCGCCCGGCGGCTCGACCTGTCCGCGGGCAGCCTGACCCGGCTCACCAAGCCGCTCATCGAGTCGGGCCTGCTGGTCGAGGTCCCCGAGGGCAGCGCGCTCGTCGAGGCCGAGGTGCGCCAGGGCCGGCCCTCCCAGCCCCTCGACATCGTCGCCGAATCCCGTACCTTCGTCGGCTTCAAGATCACCGAGGACATGGTCTACGGCGTCGTCACGACCCTCCGCAGCGATATCGTCGCCCGCCACGACCTGCCCCTGGCCGGCCACGATCCGCAGCATGTCGTGGAGGTGCTGGGTGCGGTCACCGAGGAGTTCGCCCGGGACTTCCCGGGCCTCGCCGGAATCGGCATCGGACTGGGCGGACGCGCCTCGGACCGCTCCGTCGTCGACGAGTCCGCCTTCCTCGGCTGGCACGACGTCCCCCTGGCACGGCTCCTGCGGGAGCGCACCGGACTGCCCGTCGTCGTCGAGAACGACGTGAACGCGCTCGTCGAGGCCGAGAGCTGGTTCGGCGCGGGCCGCGGCCTCGACCGGTTCGCGGTGCTCACCATCGGCGCGGGCCTCGGCTACGGCCTGGTCAGCGGCGGCAAGCGGGTGGTGACCGCCGAGGACGGGCGGGGCGTCGGCCGCTTCTGGATGGTGAACCCGAACGGCCCGCTCACCCCGGAAGGCGAGCGCGGCAGCGCCATCTCCCTGCTGACCATCCCGAGCATCCGCTACCAGGTCCGGGCCGCCACCGGCCGGGACGTCTCGTACGACGAGGTCCTCGCGCTGGCCGCCGACGGTGAACCCATGGCCGCCCGGGTCGTCGACGAGGCGGCGCGCGCCCTGGGCACGCTCGTCGCGCAGATCGCCAACTTCGCGATGCCCGAGAAGATCCTCCTCGCCGGGGAGGGCGTGGGCCTGGTCGACGTCGCCGGTCCGGTGGTCGAGCAGGCGATCCTGGCCAACCGGCATCCGCAGGCCGACCCCGTCAACCTGGAGACCAAGGTGTCCGACTTCCACGACTGGGCGCGCGGCGGCGCCGTACTGGCCATCCAGACGCTGGTCCTGGGCGCCGGGCCCGGCCCTGTCTGACGCCGTGGACGTATGTCAGGTTGAGACACCGTGGCCCTTGTCACAGCCGCCGGAAGGCGGTAAGGATCACAGTCTCCACTCACATGGTCTTCACGCTGAGCCCCGTATGATTCACGGTATGTCCACCACTCACCGTCGTGCGCCGGGAGCCACGCAAAGATCAGCCGCCGAGGTCAATGACGAGATCCGGGCCCTGTGGCTCCGGGCCGGCGGAACACTGAGCGGTGAGCAGCGGCGGGACTATCAACGACTGGTCCTGGAGTGGGCGGCCGCCGCCCCCCGGCCCGACGCGCACGCGGACTCCACGCAGGCGGCCTGACCGTCCGGTCGGGCCCCGGCCCGCGTGTCCCCGAGCCGCGGCCCGCCTGCCTCCGGGCGCCGGCCCGCCTGGTCCGGAGGCCTCGGTCGACCGCCGAGCCCCGCCGACACCGCCCCACCGCTCAGCCCCCTCTCGTTCAGCCCTTCATCGCCCCCTGCAGCAGTCCCGCGATGAAGCTGCGCTGGAAGACGACGAAGAGGATCAGGATCGGCAGCATCACGATGATCGTCCCCGCCGCGAGCGTGGGGATGTCCGTGCTGTTCTGACCGACGAAGAACCCGAGACCCGCGGGCGCCGTGTGCTTCGTGGTGTCCTGGATGAGGACCAGCACCAGCAGGAACTGGTTCCACGACCACATGAAGACCAGCAGCCCGAGCGTCATCAGCGACGGCCGGGCCAGCGGCAGCAGGATGCGTACCAGGATCGTCGCCGACGAGGCCCCGTCCATCCGCGCCGCCTCCACCAGTGACGTGGGCGTCGACAGGAAGTGCGTACGCATCCAGAACACGCTGAACGGCATGAACAGCGCGATCTCCACCAGGATCACGCCCAGGTAGGAGTTGGTCAGCCCGAGGCCGCGCAGGTCGAAGTAGAGGGGCACCACGATCAGTTCGACCGGGATCGTGAGCCCGGCGATGAAGAACGCCGCCATCGCGTTGCCGCCGGGCAGTTTCATGGTGCCCAGCGCGTACCCCGCAAGCGCCGCGAGGACCAGACAGGCGGGCACGACACCGACCGCGATGATCAGGCTGTGCCGGATGAGGTCGGAGAACCCGGCCACCGACCACGCCGTCTCGTAGTTGTCCCAGCTCCACCGCTCCGGCCAGGTCAGACCCACCACCGGCGTGCCCGCGGGCTGCAGCGAGGCGAGGAAGACACTGAGGAACGGGATGACGACGACGATCGCCATGACGGTCAGCAGCGCGTAGCCGGACCAGCGTTCCGAGCGCGCGACGGTGTTCATGTCCGATCCCTCGACAGTCGGTTGATGAGGTAGACGATCGCGAGTATCAGGATGCCCAGGACGACGGCCAGGGCCGCGGCGAGCCCCACCTTGCCCTCGGAGAACGCCAGTCGGTACACGAGGAGGCCGGGGACCGTGGTCTGCTCGCCCGGACCGCCGTTCGTCGTCACGTACACGATGTCGAAGCTGGCCAGCGCGGCCACCGTCGTGACGGTCATGGCGACGGCCAGCTCACCGCGCAGATGCGGCAGGGTCACGGACACGAACTCGCGGACCGGGCCCGCCCCGTCGATCCGGGCCGCCTCGTACAGGCTGGGGTCCACCTTCTGCACACCGCTGAGGAAGAGCATCATGCACAGCCCGCTCAGCACCCAGGTGCCGACGAGCCCCACGGCGACCAGCGCGAAGTCGAAGTCGCCCAGCCACGCCCGCGCCACCCCGTCGAGGCCCACCGCGCGCAGCGCCTGGTTGACCACCCCGTCGTCCCCGTACAGCCAGCGCCAGGTCACGCCGACCGCGACGAGCGGGACGACCTGCGGCAGCATGAACAGGAAGCGGTACGCGCCCATGCCGGGCCGCCGGTAGCGGGCCAGCAGGCCCGCCGACAGCAGCCCCAGCACGATCGGCACGAAGGAGAAGAACACCACCAGCACCAGGGCGTTGAACACCGACCGGCGCAGGATCGAGTCCTGGAAGATCTCCGCGTAGTTGCCGAGCCCGACCCATTCGCCGAGCGTGACGCCGTCCCACTCGAACAGCGAGAGATACGCCGTGTGCAGGGCGGGCAGCACCGCGAAGGCGACGTAGACGGCGAACGCGGGCAGCACGTACACGTACCCGCGCCACCGCTTGCGTGCCTCCCGGCTGCGGACCGGCGGCCTACTCCCCATGATGGTCCTCCCACTCGTCCTGAAGAGAGTCGAGGTAGTCCGCGGGCTCGACGCGGTCCGCGATGAGCTTCTGGACGCCGGAGCGCAGCCTGTCGAGCATCGCGGGCGCCGCGAAGTCGGGGAACGTCGTGATGCCGTCGTCGGCGACGGCCCGCCGGTGCCCCTCCGCGATGTCCGCGAGCACGCCCGTCGGTTTCTTCACGGCATCAGGGTTGGGCGGCATGAAGCCGTTGTCGCTGATGATCTGGCCCGCCTCGGGGGAGGTCAGGAAGTCGAGGAACGCGCCCGCCGCCTGGGGGTGTTCGGTCTTGGCCGACACGGCGTACGACACGCTGAACCCCGAGGCCACCGTGGGGGAGCCGGCCAGTTCGCCGGGCATCGGGAAGAAGCCGACGTTGTCCCCCATGACGGTGGCGAGCTGTCCGGCCGCCCAGTTGCCGTTGATCAGGAAGACGCTGTCGCCCTTGGCGAACTGGGCGGTCGAGTCGACCTGCGCGGTGCCGTTCGCGGACTCGTTGTAGTAGCCCTTGCGGCCCCACTCGATCATGTCCTCGCTGGCCTCGACCGCGGCCGGATTCTCTATCGTGGCGCCCTTCTTGCCGTTCACCCAGTCCCAGTACTCGTCCGTGGGCATCAACTGGTTGAGCAGGGCGGCCCACAGGTGCAGGCCGCCGGAGTCGAGCGCGCCGACGCCGAGCGGGGTGAGGTCCGCGTCCTTGGCGGCGGCGAGTTGCCGCTCGAACTCCGCCAGCGTCCTCGGCGGAGTCTCTATCCCGGCCTTCGCGGCGAGTTCCTTGTTGTAGTAGATGCCCGTCATCGACAACCCGGCCGGCACTCCGAACAGGGCCCGCCCGCCGGTCGCCTCGCTGGTCTGCCCCGCCGTGAGCTGGTCGAGACTGACCGGCGGAATGGCCTCGTCCCAGCCGTACGCCTCCCGGTAGGGCGCCAGGTCGAGGATGTGGCCGTCCGCCGCGAGATCGGTCATGCCGACCGCGTACTGGGCGATGTCGGGGGCGGTGTCCGAGGTCATGGTCAGCTTGAGGTTCTGCACGTAGTCCGAGAACGTCTTGTACTGCGGCTCCACGTCGATGCCGGGGTGGTCCTTCTCGAACGCGGCGATCAGCGCGTCGACCATCAACGGGGCGTCGGCGAACTGGAGTCGCAAGGTGACGTCCCCGTCCGGCACGGCGGTCGAGGACGGCACGCTGGTGGGTCCCGGCACCGTCGTGGCGCTGCCCGGGGTGAGCGCGTCGCACGCCGCGAGCGGGAACACGAGGGCGACGGCGCAGACCGTCGCGGCGATGCGGCGGCGCACCCGGTGTGTGCTGTCCATCATCGGCCTCCTGGCATGGCCTCGTCGGTCGGATCGGTGGCGTCAGCCTCTCGGGCAGCGGTCCTTGAACCGCTCCAGCAGCGCGTTGTTGCGGTGCTCGGCGTCGGCGTCGGTGTTCTGGCTGACGATCAACGGCGGTTCCTGGTGGTGGTGTTCGACGAGCAGCTGGGCCGCACGGCAGGTCAGCGCGTTGACGAGAGCCGCCCCCAGCACGGTCGACAGGGCGCCCACGGCCAGCTCGCCCAGCGGCACCACCGTGTCACCGGGGCTGCCGTGGGTGTCGATGACGATGTCGGCGACGTCCAGCAGCCGCTGTCCGCCGGTATGCCGCGACTCGGCGGCCAGGGAGTGCGCCCGGCTGGTGACCGCGACGACCGTCGCCCCCGACTCGCGGGCGCCGAGAGCGAATTCGACGGGCACGGCGTTGATCCCCGAATTGGACACGACGATCACCACCTCGCCCGCCCTGATGTCCGCCGTACGGAGGATCGCCGCCGCGTAGCCGCTGACGCGCTCGGCCACCCCGGCGTGGCGCGGGGCGGCGGGGGAGAGCGCCGGGTCGGCGATGACGTTCACCGGCGCGAGTCCGCCGGCGCGCTGCAGCGGTTCGACGGCGACCAGTTGGGAGTGACCGCTGCCGAAGTAGTGGACGACACCCCCGGCCGCGATGCTGTCCGCGACGGCCCGGGCGGCACGCTCGATCGCCGGCCGCTCGGCGGTGGCCATCGCGGTGAGGTTCTCCTGGAGTGCGGCGAAATAGACGAGATCGGCGTTCATCGTGTCGAGGCCACCCGAGGTGTCGAACGGAGCCGCTGATGTGGCTGTGGACCGTACCAGAGGGAGATGAGCGTGCCCAGCCCTGCGGCCGACCCGCCTCCTTTCCGGTCGACTTCCTTGACCGCCCCGAGTGGCACGGCTAGCTTCGAGAGTTCTGTGGTACGTACCACGACCGGCTCCGTCGTCGGTCGTGGCGCCGAGCCAGTCGCCGATCTGGTCAGGAGCGGTCCGGACGATGACACCTCCCGAAGGACACCCCGGAGCAGCGGACACAGGAACCCCGGCCGCCCGGCAGCTGCTGCGGCGTCTGCTGGGCGACCGTGCCGCGGAGTTCACCGCCGAGGTGGTCCCCGGGGGGAGTGGCCCCGACTGGTACGAGATCGACGCCGGGCCCGGCGGAGTTGCCCTGCGCGGGTCCAGCGGGGTCGCGGTCGCCTCGGCGCTGCGCCGGTACCTGCGGAGCGCCTGCGGGACGCAGATCACCTGGGACGCGCCCGTCCCCCGGCTGCCCGACCGGCTGCCGCGCACCGGCACGACACCCCGCACGACCTCGCCCCACCCGCACCGCTACCACTTCAACGTGTGCACCTTCGGGTACACCACCGCGTACTGGGACTGGGCGCGCTGGGAACGCCACATCGACTGGATGGCGCTGCACGGCGTGACCACCCCGCTGGCGATGACCGGCCTGGAAGCGGCCTGGCAGCGGGCCCTGCTGAGCGCCGGCCTCGACGACGGGACCGCCCGGAGCTTCCTCGGCGGCCCGGCCTACCTGCCGTGGAACTGGCTCGCCTCGCTCGACGGCTGGTCCGGTCCGCTGCCACAGAGCTGGATCGACCAGCACGCCGTCCTCGGCCGGCGCATCCTCGACCGGGAACGCGCCCTGGGCATGCGCCCGGTCCTCCAGGGCTTCTCCGGGCACGTGCCGCAGGAGCTGATCGCGGACCGGGGCGCCCGGTCGACGACCCTTCCCTGGTGGGACTTCGAGGTCGGCATGCTGGACCCGCGCGACCCGCTCTTCGAGGAGTTCGGCACCACCCTGCTCACCGAGCAGACCCGGCTGTTCGGCACCGACCACCTCTACGCCGCCGACCCGTTCATCGAGACGACCCCGCCGGTGACCGACCCCGCCGGCCTCGCCCAGGTCGCGCGGGCGGTGCACGGCGTGATGACGGCGGTCGACGAGCGGGCCACCTGGGTGCTCCAGGCCTGGCCCTTCTCCTACCGCGCCCGCTACTGGACACCGGAACGGACCGCGGCCTTCCTCGACGCCATCCCCGACGACGGCATGCTGATCCTCGACCTGTGGGCCGAGCACCGGCCCGTCTGGCAGCGCACCGACGGCTACCGCAAGAAGCCCTGGGTGTGGTGCATGCTCCACAGCCTCGGCGGACGGCCCGGGCTCTACGGAAAACTGGACGAGATCGCCACAGGACCCGCCCGCGCGCACGCCGACGCACGCGGCGGCTCGCTGGCCGGGATCGGCGCGAGCATGGAGGCCTTCGGCGCCGATCCGGTCCTGTACGAGCTACTGGCCGACGTCGCCTGGCAGGGCGCCGTCCACGACGTACGGGCCTGGCTGGAGACCTGGACGCGGGCCCGGTACGGCCGGGCGACGCCGGGGCTGCTGCGGGCCTGGGACCTGCTGCACGACAGCGTCTACGCTTCGGAGGGGCCGGGACCGCCCGGCTCGGTGGTCATCGGCAGGCCCACCCTGGACGGCGATCTGCGGCACGAGCTCCCCGTCCACCTCGCCGACCCCCCGTCGCCCGACGTACCACCGGCCCTGGCCGAGGCCTGGGCGCTGCTCGCCGACGAGACGACCCAGGAGGACAGCGCGGGACCGCTCGGCCGTGACCTGTGCGACGTCACCGCGCAGGTGCTCACCCATGTGGCGTGCGAACGGCAGTGGCGGGCGGCGGACGCGGCCCTGGCCCGGGACGCCGACGGCTTCCACCGGGCCGCCCGCGAACTGCTCGCCACCATCGAGGACCTGGACACGCTGCTGGCCACCCGGGCCGAACAACGACTGGACGCCTGGCTGGCCGACGCGCGCGGCTGGGCCACCACCCCGGCGGAGGCCGACCTGTACGAGAGGGACGCGCGCCGCCTGCTCACCCTCTGGGGCCACACCCACAGCAAGCTGCACGACTACTCGGGCCGCCACTGGGCCGGCCTGGTCGGCACGTTCCACCTGCCCCGCTGGCGCTCCTGGTACGAGCACATCGCCGGAGCGCTCGCGACCGGAACCCCCTACCGGGCCGAGGAGTTCGAGGCGTCGCTGCTCGCCCAGGAGGAGCGGTGGGTGGCCGGCCGGAACGGCACGGCGGCACCGGAAGCGGACACCGCCGGAACGACCCTGGACGTGGTGCGTACTCTGATGCCCCGCTACCGCGTCCTTCGGGGGCGGCGGAGATAGCGCAGACAGCGGACAGGTGCGAACCGCGGGGTGAATGTGACGGTCGAGGACAGGCTCACGAACGACGGCCAGACGACGGACTCCTTCAAGCATGAGGCGCTGCGGCGGCGTCTCCAGGCCGACATCGCCCGGATGCGGCCCGACGAGGCGCTGCCCACCGAACGCCGGCTCGCCGAGCGGTACGACGTCAGCCGGGCCACCGCCCGGCGCGCACTCCAGGCCCTCCGCGAGGACGGCCTCATCCGCAGCGTGCGCGGCGTGGGAACGTTCGTCTCCCATCCCCACGTCACCAAGACGTCGACGCTCACCTCGTTCTCCGAGGACCTGCGCTCACGCGGCTACCGGCCCAGCGCCGAACTCCTCGCCGCGGAACTCGTCGAGGCCGACCTGCACCACTCCACCGCCCTGGGCGTCGACCCCGGCACCACCCTCCACCGCATCGAACGGCTGCGCCTCGGCGACGGCTTCCCCATCTGCCTGGAGACCGTCTACCTCTCCGCCGAGCGCTTCCCCGACCTGGACGAGTCGCTGCTCAGGGGCTCCCTCTCGGAAGCCCTGCAGATCACCCAGGGCGTGCGGGTCGTACGGGCCACCCAGCAGATCCGCGCGGTCAACGTGACCGGCCGCCAGGCCGGGCTGCTCGGCGTCAAGGAGGGCTCCGCCGCCCTGCTGGTCCGCCGCACGGCGTTCGACGAGACGGGCCACGTCGTCGAGTACGGCGAATCGCTGTGCCGCGGCGACCTGTACGAGTTCTCGCTGGTGGTCACCAAGTGACGGCCCCGCGCCCGCTCTGCCGTCGGCGAATCTGCTGAGGGCCGAGATTCCTTCCGTGCCGCCACCGGCGGACCGAGGGTGGGGACACCGCGGCACACCGGGCCGCGCCACCACCAGGAGGAGCGATGGCACTCAGCAGCACCGGATTCCACCCGGGCCCCCGGGCCGAGGAGGGGGACACCCCTCCGTCACGGTTCGACGACCACCTCGCCGCACAGCTCCTCAACCAGCGCATCATCTTCCTCGGCACCCAGGTCGACGAGGTCTCCGCGAACCGCGTCTGCGCACAGCTGCTCCTGCTCTCCGCCGAGGACCCCCGCACCGACATCGGCCTCTACGTCAACAGCCCGGGCGGCTCCGTCCACGCGGGCCTCGCGATCTACGACACCATGCGGCTCATCCCGAACGACGTGTCGACCCTGGCCATGGGATTCGCCGCGAGCATGGGGCAGTTCCTGCTCACCGTGGGCACCCCCGGCAAGCGCTACTCGCTCCCGAACGCGCGGATCATGATGCACCAGCCCTCGGCGGGCATCGGCGGCACCACCGCCGACATCGCCATCCAGGCCGAGAACCTCCAGTTCACCAAGGAGACCATCGAGCGCATCACCGCCGAACACACCGGCCAGAGCGCGGAGACGATCTCCCGCGACGGCGACCGCGACCGCTGGTTCACCGCCGAACAGGCCAGGGAGTACGGCATGGTCGACCGGGTCGTCGAATCGCTCGACGACGTCCGCCCGGCCTCCTCGAAGCGACGGATGGGACTCTGACATGGACCGGTACACGCCGAGCATGAGCTCCTACACGATCCCGAACGTCGTCGAGCGCACCCCGCAGGGCGAGCGCGCGTACGACATCTACAGCAAGCTGCTCGCCGAGCGGATCATCTTCCTCGGCACCGAGATCGACGACGGCGTGGCCAACGTCGTCATCGCGCAGCTGCTCCACCTGGAGTCGGCGGCCCCCGAGCAGGAGATCGCGGTCTACCTCAACTCACCGGGAGGCTCGTTCACCTCGCTCATGGCGATCTACGACACGATGAGCTTCGTCAGCGCGCCCATCTCGACGTTCTGCGTCGGACAGGCCGCCTCGACCGCGGCGGTGCTCCTGGCGGGCGGAGACCCGGGCCGGCGCTTCATCCTGGAACACGCGCGGGTGCTGCTCGGCCAGCCCGCGAGCGGCGGTGCGCGGGGAACCGTCTCCGACCTGGGCCTCCAGGCCAAGGAGATGATCCGGATCCGCTCCCAGGTCGAAGAGGTCCTGTCCCACCACACCCACCACTCCGTCGAGACCCTGCGCGCCGACATGGACCGCGACAAGGTCTTCACGGCACAGGAGGCGGTGGCGTACGGACTCGCCGACGAGGTGCTGAGCCGGCGCCTGGCCGCTGCCGCCGCCTGACGCGCCTGCGCCTGAAGAGGCTGACGGGCCCGGGAGTCCGTCTCAGGCGGCGAGCCGGACCTCGCCGTACCTGCTGCTCGCCTCCGTGCGCCGCGGCGCGGTGCGGGACCTGAGGGGCCGGGGCTGCGCCCGGTGCACGAGGCGGCGGTGTGACAGGGCGAGCAGATCGGCGAGACCGAGCCCGAGCGCGTGCGCGGCGGCCGCGAGGACCTCGGAGGAGGCCTCCTTGCGGCCGCGCTCCAGCTCGGAGAGGTACGGCATCGAGATCCGGGCCGCCTCGGCGACCTCCTTGAGCGTCCGCTCCTGCGCGAGCCGCTCCCGCCGCAGGACCTCACCCACGACGTCCCGCCACAACGGCTCCCTGGGCTCCGGATCCACCGGTGCGGCCGGCTCCGAAGGCGCCGCCGGCTCGGCCGGGACGGGTCGCAGGGGAATGACGCGGGCTCGGTTCGACGCGTGGCTGCTCACGCCACCACCCTAGGAAACGCGGCCCGGTTCGGGGAGCCCGTGACGTTCTGCCCTCGGCGAATCACGGCTCCCGCCCCGGAGCCGGGCTCAGTGCAGGTGCGGTTCGTCCCGGTGCACCGGACCGTGCGCCGCCTCGCAGTGCGAGTCGTCGGCGGGGCCGCCGCCGGTGCGCACGTCCAGGACGTCCTCCGGGGCGTGGTCGACCTGGAGGGTGGTGTGGCTGACGCCGTAGTCGCACTGCAGGATCTTCTCCAGGTCCCGGCGCACGGTGTGGCAGTCCGCGACGGGTTCGACCAGGACGTGCGCGGACAGGGCGGGCGTCCCCGACGTGATGGTCCACACGTGCAGGTCGTGCACCTCGGCGACCGAGGAGTGCGCGGCCAGCCGGTCCCCGATGGCATCCGGGTCGAGATGCGCGGGCGCCGCCTCCAGGAAGATCCGCCCCGACTCCCGTACGAGCGCGTAGCCCGCCTTGAACATGAGGGCCACCACGACCAGGGTGGCGATGGCGTCGGCGCGGGCGAAGCCGGTCAGCAGGACCACGAGGCCGGCGATCGCGGTACCGATGAACGCGAACAGGTCGTTGAGTATGTGCTGGTAGGCGCCCTCCACATTGAGCGAGGTGCGGTTGGCCTTCGAGATGCACCAGGCCGCCGCCACGTTCACCGCGATGCCCGCGAGCGCCGTGTAGAACATCAGCCCGCCCTCCACCGCGGGCGGATCGAACAGCCGCCGCACCGCCTCGTACGCCAGCCAGGCACCGAGCAGCAGCAGCGTCAGCCCGTTCGCCTGGGCGGAGAGGATCTCGGCCCGCTTCAGGCCGTACGTGAAGCCGCCGCGCGCCGGACGCTCGGCGAGCCGCATCGCGATGAGGGCCAGCACGATGGAGACGGCGTCGGTGAGCATGTGCGCGGCGTCGGAGATCAGGGCGAGCGACTGGGCGATGACGCCGATGACGACCTCGATCGCCATGAACGTCGCGATCAGCGTCAGCGCGATCGCGAGCCAGCGGCGGTCCGCGTCCGCGGTGACACCGTGCGAGTGCCCCGCGTGCCCGCCCGGCCCGTGCTCGTGGCCGTGGTCCGCGCTCATGAGAGTCCCCCTCGTTGCGATGTCCGACGGGTGTCCGACACCCGCAGTGAAGCGCACCTCGCGGAGATCGGCAAAGGCTGCACCGGTGACCGTTGTCATCATCGTTAACATGCCTCTGACCTGCGACGATGTACAGCGGCGGCGGGGCTGTGGCGGGGGATCGGCGTCAGGCGCCGAAGAGCTGCGTCCAGTACGTGCCCGCCGGGCCGCCGCCCGCGAAACCGACGCCCAGGTGGGTGAAGGCGGGCTTGAGGATGTTGGCGCGATGTCCTGGACTGTCCATCCAGCCCTGTACGACCTCGGCGGCGGAGCGCTGGCCGCAGGCGATGTTCTCGCCGATGGTGCGGCGGGCGCTGCCCGCGGCGGCTGCCCGGTGCCAGGGCTCGCTGCCGTCGGGGGAGGTGTGGGAGTAGAACGCGCGCGCCACCATGTCCGCGCTGTGCGCCTGCGCCGCCCGGGTGAGCGGGGGGTCCTCGGCCAGCGGGAGCAGACCGGCCGCACGCCGCTCGGCGTTGGTGAGCGCGAGGACCCCGGCGGCGGTCCGCGCCAGTGCCCCGGGGGTCAGGGGGCTTGCCCACAACGCCGTCCAGTAGAGCGTGCCGGACCGGCTGTCGGGCACGCAGGCCACACCGGTCCCGGTGAAAGCGGGGTCCCGGACCGTCCGCCGGGTCCGCTCGCCCGAGAGGCAGTACTCCACGAACTCCGCCGCGTCCCGGGGCCCGGAGACGAGGTGCTCGCCGACCGTCAGGTACGCGTAGCCGGCGGCGGTCACGCGCTGGTGCACGGAGAGCCCGTCCGCCCCTTCCGAACCGAGGCGACCGCGCGCCGCCATGTCCGCGGCGTGGGCCCGCGCGGCGGCGGTCAGCCGCCTGTCGAGGACGACGGCGGGGGAGCCGACGGCGGCGCGGGCGGAGTTGACGAGCGCGAGGAAGCCGTCCGCGAGGGGTCCGCCCCCAGGGCCGTCGGCAGACCCGCCGGTGCCATGGGGGCGGTACGCGGAGGGGAGGCCGTGGGTGCCTCCGGAACGTGCGTCGGCCCCCAGGCTGAGGCTGCTGAGGGCCGACCCATGGGCGGGGCCCGTGTCGGTGTCCTCGGCCACCTCCACGCCGAAGTCCCGGGCGATCCCGGCCAGTCCGTCGGCGTACCCCTGGCCCAGGGCGCGCAGCTTCCAGGTGGTCCCGCGGCGGTAGATCTCCGCGAGCAGCAGTACGGTCTCCCGCTGCGGACGCGACGGTGTGAACCGGGCGAGGAGGCGACCGCCGGGTCCGGTGACCCGCAGGGTCGGGGCGGGCAGCCGTCCCAGCGGGGTGCCGGGCTCGGCGGGACTGACGACGACGGTGACGCGGCTCGCCCCGGCCCGCAGCGCGTTCGGATCGACCGTGAGGGTCTGCCCGCTCAGGCGCGCGCCGGGGGCGGCCGGCTGGTTGTAGAACACGAAGTCGCCGTCCCCGCGCACCGTGCCGCTGTCGTCGGTGACGAGCGCCGACACGTCGAACGGGCCGGGTACCTCGAGGGTCAGGGCGCCGCCGGGCAGGGGCAGATTGCCGCCGGGTACCAACTCGTTCATCGTGCCGCCTGTCCGGGTGCCGGATCACTGTGCGCGCCCCGTGGGGCGTCGAAAGGACAACGCCCCACGGGTGTGCGCGGGTTCCTGACACCTGCTGTCGCGGGACCCCTGGTACCGGACGGCCGGTACCAGGGGTCCCGGCGCCGGTCAGTCGAGGGCGACCTCGGGAGCGATGTCCTCGTACCGCTCCACGGGCGCCTGGCCGCGGGCCGCCGCGGCCTTGGCCGGCTTGCCGCAGAAGGCGGACTCCAGGGTGCGGGCCATGGTGTTGAGCACGGTCCCGTTGTTCGAGGTGTTGGCGAGCGCCGTGACACTGCGCGAGCCGTCCTTCGACGTGAAGGAGTACGTGTAGTAGCCCTGCACGGTGCCCGTGTGGCCGTACACCGAGACCCCGCACGACAGATCGCGCCGGCGCAGACCGAGTCCGTACCCCTGCGTGCTGTTGACGGGCGTCCACTGCTGCATCTGCTCAAGCTGTGCGGCCGAGGTCAGCCTGCCGCGCAGCAGGGCCGAGAAGAAGGTGTCCAGGTCCCGGGTGCTGGAGATGACCGCGCCCGCGCTCTGCGCCCACGAGACGGTCTGCTCGGTCGAGTCGACGAGCGTCCCGTCGGCCACGTCGGGCGGCAGGTAGCCCTTGGTGTGCCGGCCGGCGATCGCCGTGGTCGGGTGCACGTAGGAGGTATCCTTCAACCCGAGCGGCTTGATGATGCGGCTCTTGTACGCCGAGCGCACGGACTTCCCGGTGAGCTTCTCGATGAGCATGCCCCCGACGACGAAGTTGGTGTTGGAGTACGAGTAGGCGGCGCCCGGCGCGTTGCCGAGGGGCTGCTTCAGGGACAGGTCCACCAACTCCTGGTAGCTGAAGACCTTGTTGCGTACGGCCTCGAAGCCCGGGACCGTGTTCGCGAACATGTCGTTGGTGTAGTCGTACAGACCGCTGCGGTGGCTCAGCACATGGCGCACCGTGATCCGGTCGTCGGGCAGCAGGCCCGGGAGATAGGTGTTGACCGAGGTGTCCAGCGCGAGCACGCCCTCGTCGACCAGCTGCAGCAGGACCACGGCCGTGAAGCTCTTGGTGACGCTGCCGACGCGGAAGCGGTCGGCGTTGTCGATCGCCCGTCCGGTGCCCCGGTCCGCGACGCCCTCGGCGACCTTGTGGACCGTGCCGTTGTCGTCGATCCGCGCCATGGCGCCGGGCGCTCCCTGCGTCAGCGCCGTCCGCAGCACCTCGCGCAGCCCTTCCACGTCGGGCGCCGCCAGGTCCTGGGTCGCCGTCGAACTGCCGCTCACGGCACGGTCGTCGGCGCCGGCGGGTGCCGCGATCGCGTCGTGCGCCGGAAGCGCCAGCACGGACAGCAGGACCGCCCCCAGCGCCGCCGTGCTCCTCGCCGTACCCCTGCCCATCATTCTTGAGACCATCTGTGTGGTTCTCCCCGTAGTCGTCCGCAGTGCGGAACACGTGCGAGCGGCACCGCGGATCACGGTGCCGTCATCATCTCTACGCGCAGGACTCACCCGCGGGTTGCATCGGCGGGAGTGAATTTCCGCCGGTCGGTGTGCCGGTTCAGTGTGCCGCTCGGGCCAGCAGGCCGGACATCAGGACTTCGAGCGACTCGCGCAGGGCCGTGGTGAAGTCGATGCGCAGGACCGCCAGTTCGGGCTCGGACTCGTAGACCGCGAGCACGGCGGGCGACGGATGCGCGTGCGGCCAGGCCGCCGTGACCACCATGAGCCCCCCGGCGACGAACCGTACGGCGTCCCGCTCGTCCAGTTCCGGCACGTACAGGCGGACCCGGTGCGCCAGGGCGAACGCGTGGCCGACGGAGGCGCGTTTGTGCTCGGCGGCGACCTGCGTCGACACGTTCCGCTCCAGGACCGCGGCCTGGGCGCTGACCAGGTCGCACAGCACCGGGCGCGCGGCGAGGGCGTCCGCCAGGGCCGCGGCGACCCGGTCCCCGCGCTCGACGACGGGGGCGTCGGCGTCGACGGCCTCGGCGAGCGCGGTGTCGAGGTGATCGAGCAGCTCCTGCGAGGCGGTGGCGAGCAGCTCCAGCAGGACGGCCTCGCGGGACTCGAAGTAGCGCAGCACGTTCGACTTCGCGAGCCCCACCCGGCGGCTCAGTTCGTTCAGGCTCACCTGTGCCACCGGCATCTCGCCGAGCATCGCGGCCGTGGTGTCGAGGATCGCCCTGCGGCGAACGGCGCGCTGCTCCTCGCTGCGGGCGCGTTGGAAGGTGTCTGCCATGGCCGCAGTGTACAGAGCGGTGACCTGTGGACACGTTGCAGCAGACCCCCGGTCTGTTGTTATAAGACTGGCGGTCTGCTAGCGTCGAATGACAACAGACCACCGGTCTCCTGTGTCTGGGAGTGCCGTGCCCACCGAAGGAGTCACCGTGCCCACCTCGTACGTCGTCCCTGATCTGACGGGCAAGTCCGTCGTCGTCACCGGTGCCAACAGCGGCACGGGCAAGGAGGCCGCACGACGCCTCGCGGAAGCCGGAGCGCGCGTGGTGCTCGCCGTCCGCACCGTCGCCAAGGGGGAACAGGCCCGCACCGAGATCCTCGCCCGGCATCCGCGCGCACAGCTGGAGGTGCGGCGCGTCGACCTCGCCGACCTGGCGTCCGTCGAGGCGTTCGCCGACGGGATCCTCGCCGACGGCGCCCCGCTCGACCTGCTGGTGAACAACGCCGGAGTGATGGCCCCGCCCACCCGGCTGACCACCGCGGACGGCTTCGAACTCCAGCTGGGCAGCAACTACCTCGGCCCGTTCGCCCTCACCCTGCGCCTGCTGCCGGCCCTGCTCGCCGCACCGGCGCCCCGCGTGACGACCATGAGCAGTGGTATGGCCAACTTCGGCCGCATCCACTTCGACGACCTCCAGTGGGAGCGCCGCCGCTACAGCCCCAACCTGTCGTACGCCCAGTCCAAACTCGCCGATCTGGTGTTGGCCGTGCACCTGGCCGACCTCTCCGCCGAGCGGGGCTGGAACCTCCTCAGCACGGCCGCCCATCCCGGCTACACCATGACCAACCTCCAGACCGCGGGGGCCGCCCTCGGCCGCGACAAGCCCGCGCGCACGTTCATCAACCAGCTCGGCTTCCTCCTGCCCCGGCAGCAGGTCGAGGAGGGCACCGAACCGCTCCTGTACGCGGCCACCAGCCCCGAGGTGACGGCCGGCGGCTACTACGGCCCCGGCGGCAGGTTCGGCCTGGTCGGCCCGGCCGCCACCACCCGCGTCACCCGGCGCGCCCTCGACGCCGACGTGAAGCGCAGGCTGTGGACCGTGTCCGAGCGGCTGACCGGCGTGGCCCTGCCCGCCGCCGTCGCCTGAACGGCCCCCTCGCCCGGGGGCGGCGTCCGGCACAGCGCCGGCCGGGTGCCAGACTGACCCCATGGACGAGCGCGAATTCAGCAGGTCAGGACAGCACGCATCGGTCGTCGGACTCGGCACCTGGCAACTCGGTGCCGACTGGGGCGACGTGGACGACAAGGACGCCCTGGCGGTCCTGGAGGCCGCCGCGGAGTCGGGGGTGACGTTCTTCGACACGGCGGACGTGTACGGCGACGGGCGCAGCGAGGAGACCATCGCCGCGTTCCTCAGCGGCCGCCCCGATCTCCATGTGCTGGTCGCCACGAAGATGGGCCGCCGGGTCGACCAGGTGCCGGAGAACTACGTCCTCGACAACTTCCGTGCGTGGAACGACCGTTCGCGGCGCAACCTCGGCGTCGACCGGATCGACCTGGTGCAGCTGCACTGCCCGCCGACCCCGGTGTACTCGTCGGACGAGGTGTTCGACGCGCTCGACACGCTGGTCGAGGAGGAGCGCATCGCGGCGTACGGCGTGAGCGTGGAGACCTGCGACGAGGCGCTGACGGCGATCGCCCGGCCGGGCGTGGCCAGCGTCCAGATCATCCTCAACCCGTTCCGGATGAAGCCGCTGCAGCGGGTGCTCCCGGCGGCGCGGGAGGCCGGGGTCGGGATCATCGCCCGGGTGCCGCTGGCCTCCGGGCTGCTGTCCGGCAAGTACACGAAGGACACGGTCTTCGCGGCGAACGACCACCGGACGTTCAACCGTCACGGTGAGGCGTTCGACCAGGGGGAGACGTTCTCGGGCGTCGACTACGCCACCGGTGTGGAGGCGGCGGCGGAGTTCTCCGCGCTCGCCCCGGAGGGGGTCACCCCGGCGCAGCTCGCGCTGGCGTGGATCGTCCAGCAGCCGGGCGTGACCTCGGTCATTCCCGGCGCGCGCACGCCGGAGCAAGCGCGGGCGAACGCGGCGGCGGGGCGGCTCGCGCCGCTGCCGGCGGCTACGTTGGCGGAGATCTCGGCGCTGTACGACCGCCGCATCGCCCCCCAGGTCGAACCGCGCTGGTAGTCCCACCACCACACCCCGCGCCGCCCTGGGCGGGGGCCGCCGGCCTCGTACACGGCTGCGGGCCGGTGGGGGCTGATTGCGCCGTTCCCCGCGCCCCTCAGGGGTGGGGAACGGTGGGCTCGTACTTGGCTGCGGGCGGTGGGTGCTGGCCGCGCAGTTCCCCGCGCCCCTAAGGGGCGCGGGTCCCGGCGGGGTCGTGTGCGTAGCCCTTTCGGGTGGGGAAAGCGTGGGCGCGGGCCAGGCCCACCACCACGAGCGCCGGCACCAGCAACACCCCCGCGCTCCAAGGGAACGCCCCCGCGCCGAAGTGGTCCAGGAGGACGCCCCCCACCACCCCGCCCCCCGCCATCGCCGCGTTCCACAACGTGACCAGCATCGCCTGGGCCGCATCCGCGGACTCCCCGCCCGCGTCCGCCACCGCCGTCTGCAACAGCGTGGGCGCGCCGCCCCAGCCGAGCCCCCACAGCGCCGCCGCCGCGTAGACGAGCGCCGAGCTGCCGACCGGTACCGCCAGCAGGCCCGCCGCCACCGCGACCAGCAGAGCGCTCGCCAGTGTCAGAGCCCGCAGCCACCGGTCGATCCGCGCCCCCACGAACCAGATGCTCACCAAGGACGCCGCACCGAACACCAGCAGCACCACATCCGTCGACCCGCCCATGCCCAGCCGGTCCAGGAACGTGGCGATGTACGTGTACAGGATCGTGTGGGCCAGCACGAAGACCAGCGTCACGAACAGCACCGGTGCGACACCGGGCACCCGCAACGCCCCCAGCATCGGCTCCCGCCCCTGCCCCCGCCGGCCCGGCAGATCCGGCACCGCCACGGCGATCCACCCGATCAGGACGACGGCGAGCACGGTCATGAGCGAGAACGTCACCCGCCAGCCGAGCACCTCACCGAGAAAGGTCCCCGCGGGCACCCCCAACGACAGCGCGACGGGAATCCCGGTCATCACCACGGCGACGGCCCGCCCCTGCTGAGCCACCGGGACCAGCCGCCGCGCGTACCCCGCGAGCAGCGCCCAGGCCAGCCCCGCGGCCACCCCGGCGACGAACCGCGCCACCATGGTGAGCGGATAGTGGGCCGACATCGCGGTCACCGTGTTGGCGGCGGCGAAGCCCGCCATCGCCGTCACCAGCAGCCGCTTGCGCCGCCACCCCGCGGTGGCCGCGGACAGCGGGATCGCGGTGAGCGCGGTCCCGGCCGCGTAGACGGTCACCGACTGCCCCATCGCGGACTCGCCGACCCCGAGGTCGGCGCTCATCGCGGGCAGCACACCCGCGGGCAGGGTCTCGGTGAGACTGGTGACGAACACAGCGGTGGCCAGGGCCAGTAGAGCGGCCAGGGGA
This sequence comes from Streptomyces tauricus, assembly GCF_014650955.1. Lineage (GTDB taxonomy): Bacteria > Actinomycetota > Actinomycetes > Streptomycetales > Streptomycetaceae > Streptomyces > Streptomyces tauricus. The sequence goes on along the minus strand of NZ_BMVY01000033.1, from coordinate 45,078 downwards.
GTCCTAGTAGTCATGCCGCGTATGCTCGAACCCTCACATCGGTGTGAAGGTCAAGTGGCGAAGTGCGAGGTCGGTCGCATGCGGATCGGAGAGCTGTCGGAGCGCACGGGCACGCCCCCTCGGCTGCTGCGCTACTACGAGGAGCAGGGGCTGATCATCCCCGAACGCTGTGCGAACGGCTACCGCTCCTACGACGAACGCCTCGTGGACCGGGTCCAGCAGATCCGGGGCCTGCTCGACGCCGGACTGCCGACCCGCATCATCAAGCAGATCCTGCCCTGCCTCGACAAGCCCAGCACCATCCATTTCCCCGACCCGACCCCGGAGATGCTGGCCACCCTCGAATGCGAACTCGACCGTATGACACGGCGCATCGACTGTCTCGCCCGTAACCGTGATGCCATCGCCGCGTACCTCGCGACGGTACGCGGCGATGGCGTCACGGTTGCGGAGCCGAGCAGCGCCGAACAGGACCCGGCCCAACAGGACTGAGCCCAACAGGACTTCTACGAACGGCACTTCGGGGCTCGGCCGTCACGGTGGGCGGCGGCAGATGGGCCGCGTCAGGACGGGCCCCGTCAGGACGCCCGTTCCCGCGCCCGCCGCGCCGCCTCCCGTACCGGTCCGCGGTGCACGGGCCCGTGCCCGGGCAGCAGGACATCGCCCGACAGTGCCTCGAACGCGTCGAGCGAGGCCAGCGCCCCGCCCCGGTCGTGATGGAACATGACAGGCAGCAGCTGCGGCCCCGCCACGCGCGAGGTGGGGTGGCCGTTGACCAGCCCGTCGCCCGATATCACCACGCCCGCCTCCGGCAGATGGAAGGCGCAGTGTCCGGCCGTGTGCCCCGGGGTGTGCACGGGAACGGGACGGCCGGGCAGGTCGAGCGCGCCTTCGGCGGGGAAGGCCCGCGGCCGGGCGACCGGTACGTGAGCGGTGCCGCCGGATCGCAGCGCGTGCACGGCCCACGGCACCACACCGGGCCGCCAGGCGTTCTTCAGGACCTGTCCGACGGTCACCTGGTGGAGGAAGTCCCGGCGTGCGTGCGGGACTTCGGCCTCGTGGGTGTAGACGGGTGTGCCGTAGGTGCTGCTCAGGTATTCCGCCGACCCGAGATGGTCGTTGTGGGCGTGCGTCACGAGAACGGCCGTGACGGCCTCGGGTGAACTGCCCACGGCGGAGAGGGACGCGAGCACCTTCTCGCGGTCACCGGGATAGCCGGTGTCCACGAGGGTGACGGCGTCCCCCTCGGTGAGGATCACCCAGTTGGTGTTGCTGCCGTGCACGAGATGGATGCCGTCGGCGACCTGACGGATGTCTGCCTGCATGATCGTCCCGAACCTAGAGGTCCTTGTCTGACGGAGCCAGCCAAGCAGACTCGCGGGTGCCCCGGCGCAGCGGGGCGGACGAAGCGCGCATCGACCTCAGCGCCAGCAGCAGTACGGCGATGTCGTCGAAATAGGCCGGGTCGGGCATCAGGTCGGTCGGCAGCACGACATAGGCGATCGCTCCCCAGAAGACCCAGCGGGGGCCGGTCGGCAGCCCGGCGCGGCGCAGGTTCCGCCGGGTGCGGACGAGGCGGACGGTCAGCACGACCGCCGCCGCGAGTGCCGCCGCCAGTACGACCGCGGCGACGATGACCAGAATCCACAAGTTGGTGTCCATGAGCCCTTCCCTGACGCGTCCGGTGCTGCTGTCCGGATGCCCAGGTTCACCCTGTCATCACAGCAGGGCCGGTCCGACACGCGGCGCGGTGCGTCGGAGGGCCGCCCGCCGCACCCCTACTCTTTGCTGTCGATCGACGACTTTCAGTGACTCTCGACTGATGAATGGGGGATGTGCGCGTGAAGATCGCCTGCGTCGGCGGCGGGCCCGCCGGCTTGTACTTCTCGATCCTGATGAAACGGCAGGACCCGGACCACGAGATCACCGTCCATGAAAGGAACCCGGCCGGATCGACCTACGGATGGGGGGTGACGTACTGGGGGAGCCTGCTCGACAAACTGGAGGCGGGAGACCCCGAGTCGGCGCGGGCCGTGCGGGAGAACTCGGTCCGCTGGAGCGACGGTGTCGCACACATCGGCGACCGTACGACCACGCACCACGGCGACGAGGGGTTCGGCATCGGACGCGGACGACTGCTCGACCTCCTCGCCGAGCGGGCCCGCTCCCTGGGCGTACGCGTCGAGTTCGAGGACGAGGTCGCCGACACGGCCGCCCTGCCCGACGCCGACCTGGTCGTCGCCTGCGACGGCGTACACAGCGGGGTGCGCGGGCGCCACGCCGCCCACTTCGGCACCGAGGTCGCGCTCGGCCGCAACCGGTACATCTGGCTGGGCACCACGAAGGTCTTCGACGCGTTCACCTTCGCCTTCGTGGAGACACCGCACGGCTGGATCTGGTGCTACGCCTACGGTTTCGGCGACGACCGCAGCACCTGTGTCGTCGAGTGCTCGCCCGAGACGTGGACGGGTCTCGGCCTCGACCGGGCCGACGAGGCCGAGGGGCTCGCCCGCCTCGAAGGGCTCTTCGTCAAGCTGCTGGACGGCCACCGCCTCATCGGACGGGCGACCGCGGGCGGCAGCGCGCAGTGGCTGAACTTCCGCACCCTCACCAACCGCACCTGGTCCCACGGGAACGTCGTCCTGCTCGGCGACGCGGCCCACACCACGCACTACTCCATCGGCGCGGGCACCACCCTCGCCCTGGAGGACGCCATCGCCCTGGCCGCCGCGCTCGGCACGCGAACCGGCACCGGGTCCGGGTCCGAGTCCTGGTCCGGCACCGAGTCCGGGTCCGGGCGGACCGCGCTCGCCCCGGCCCTCGCCGCGTACGAGAAGGTGCGCAAGGCCGAGCTGCTGTCCGTGCAGAGCGCGGCCCGCCACAGCGCCCAGTGGTACGAGAGCCTGCCGCGTTACATCGACCTGCCGCCGGCGCAGATGTTCGCGCTCCTCGGCCAGCGGCACTCACCGCTGCTGCCGTACGTGCCGCCGCAGCTCTACTACCGGCTCGACCGGGCGGCCGGGCGGCTCGAATCCCTGCGCAGGCTCAAGCGCTGGCTGGGCCCGAAGCTGGCCCGGACCCTGCACGGCAGTAGTACCGGCAAAGGCTGACGCCTCGTCAACACGCGGCCCGGTGGCGGGAATGGCGGTGTTGCCCACGGGCCGGGTGATGCGCGAGCGTGCTGAGTCATGGACCGAGACCCGGGCGACGCCGCCCTCTCCCTCTCCCTCTCCCTCTCCCGCCGCCGGCTCCTCGCGGCCGCGGGCGCCGCCGGTGCCGTCACCGCCATCGGCCTCGCACCCGCCGCCGCACGGCCGCGTACCGGGCTCTCCCTGTCCTTCTCCGGAGCCACGAACGGCTCGGCGACCCTCGCGCCCGGCGGGGACCGGCTGATCGCCGAGATCCAGAACGTGCTGTGGTCGATCCCGCGCACCGGCGGCGAAGCCGTCCCGCTCACCCCGGCGGGCCTCGAACCGAACCGGCCCGTGTACGCGCCGGACGGCGGCCTCATCGCCTTCTGCGCCTACCGGGGCGGCGGCTTCCACCTCTGGACGATGCGGCCCGACGGATCCGACGTCCGCAGGCGCACCGACGGGCCCTTCGACGACCGCGGCCCGGCCTGGTCGCCCGACGGCACCCGTATCGCCTTCGCCTCCGAGCGCGGCGGCGACCCGGTGGCCGGCAGCCCGTACCGCATCCACGTACTGGACCTGCGCACCGGCGGCATCCGCCGGGTGACGGGTCTGCCCGGGCAGACCGGCCCGGTGCAGGACGGGGCCTGGGAGGACTTCGACCCCACCTGGTCGCCGGACGGGGAGCGCATCCTGTTCGTGCGCGCGAAGGGCGTCACCACCGCGAACGGCGCGGGGCTCGACGCCCGGACCGTCGCCGCCGTCCCCGCCTCGGGCGAGGGCCCGGTCGTCGTGGAGCACACCGACACCACGACCGCCCAGCTCATGACCCCCGCACTCGCACCGGACGGCCGCCGGCTGGCCTATCTGCGGACCACCGCCGCCCCCAACGGTTCCTGCACGCTCGTCGTCGACGGCGAACCCGTCGCGCTCGCCGGGGACGTCGCACCGGTACCGCCCCGCTGGACACCCGCGGGCGAGCTGCTGCTCACCGTCGACGGCGACTTCACCCTCGTACGACCGGAGAAGCCCGCGGAGAGGGACACCATCCCCTTCGAGGGTGTGCTGCCCGTGGACCGGCCGCGCTACGAGGTCAAGGAGTACGACCTGGGGGAGGGGCGAGCCCGTCCGGTACGGGGGATCCATCTGCCCGCGCTGTCGCCCGACGGCCGGCACATCGCCTTCGCCGCCCTCAACTCGCTCTGGCTGGCCGACAGTTCGGGAGGCAAAGCACCGAAGCGGCTGCGCCGGGCGGCGGCCACGGAGTATCTGCTCGGGCCCTCGTGGTCGCGCGACGGACACGCGCTGCTGTACGCGGACGACCGTGACGGCCTGCTCGGTGTGTACCGGCTGGATCCGGCCACCGGCGAGGAGAGCGCGCTCGCGACCGGCGGGCGGGTCCATCCCGCGCTCTCGCCCGACGGGACACGCCTCGCCTGCCTGGACCTGACCGGACGGCTCGTCGTCCGTGATCTCGCGGACGACACCGAGCGGGTGTTGGCGAACCCGCTCGGCGCGGGAGGGCTGCCCGGGCGGCCCAGTTGGTCACCCGACGGCCGGTACCTGGCGTTCTGCGACCGCAACCGCCTCAACCTCCGTTTCCGGGAGGGCTACAACCTCGTCCGCGTCGTCGACACCACGACCGGGCGGGACCGGCTGCACGCGGTGGCCCCTCATGTGTCGATCGCCGACCGGTACGACTCGGGCCCCGTCTGGTCGCCGGACGGCCGCTGGATGGCGGTCGTCGTCGAATCCGCGCTGTGCCTGCTGCCCGTCACGCCCGACGGGACCCCCCGCGGCGCCCCGCGCACCCTCACCACCGAACCGGCCGACCACCCCTCCTGGTCAGGCGACTCACGGACCCTGTTGTACCTCTCCGGAGCCAGGCTGCGGCTGATCGGCGTCGACGGCGGACCGGCCCGTACCGTCCGGGTGCCGCTGGACCTGCGCCGACCCGAACCCGCCGACACCGTGGTGCACGCGGGGCGGCTCTGGGACGGCACCGGCGACTCCGTACGCGAGGACGTCGACATCGTCGTACGCGGCGGACGCGTCACCGCCGTCGAACCGCACCGCAGACGCGCCGCGACGACCGGCGTCGACGCCTCGGACAAGACGGTCGTCCCCGGACTGTGGGACACGCACACCCACCCGTGGCAGGTCACCTACGGAGGCCGTCAGACGGTCGGCCAGCTCACCTACGGCATCACCACCGCCGTGTCCCTCGGCGGATTCGCCCATGAACAGGCCCGCATCCGCGAGGCGGTGACGGCCGGTCAGCTCGCCGGTCCACGGTTGCTGACCACCGGCGAACTCCTCGACGGGTCCCGGGTCGCCTACAGCATGGGACGCGCCCATCGGACGAGGGACGGGCTGCGGCGCTCGCTGGAGCGGGGCGCCGCGCTGGACTGGGACTTCGTCAAGACCTATGTGCGGGCGCCGAGTTGGGTGATGGAGGAAGCGGCACGCTTCGCGCACGAACGGCTCGGCGTGCGCTCGGGCAGTCATCTGCTCTCGCCCGGCGTGCAACTGGGCCAGGACCTGACGACCCATCTGCAGGCCACCCAGCGCTACGAGGTCGGGCACGCGACCACGTCGACGGGGCGTGCCTACCAGGATCTGCTGGAGATCTACACCGCGCGGGGCGTCGACTTCGGTCTGATCGCCACCCCCTTCACCTCCGCGCCCCTGCTAGGTGCGGATCCGGGGCTCGCGGACGATCCCAGGGTGACCGCGGTGATGCCGCCCTGGGACAGCGCCCTTGTCCGCCAGGGGGCGACCGTGCCGCCGACCGCGGCCCAACTCGCCACCCTGCGCACGGAGACCGACATCTACCGGCGGATCCTGGCCGCGGGCGGACTCGTCGCCCTCGGCACCGACCAGCCGCTCGTCCCGGTCGGCCTCTCCCTCCATCTCGGGCTGCGCGCCCTGCACCGGGGCGGCCTGTCCCCGGCCGAGGCCCTGCGTACGGTGACCGTGCTGCCCGCCCGGCTCTTCGGCCTCGAAGACGACCTCGGCACGGTCAGGCCCGGCCGGCTCGCCGACCTGACCGTGGTGGACGGCGACCCCTTCACCGACTTCGACGCACTGGTGCGTACGGTCGGCGTGCTCCGGGGCGGGGTCCCGTACACGACCGACGACCTCGTGGCCGCGTACGAGCCGGTGTCCGTGTCCTCGCCCGCCGCCCGTCGTGCGGCGGGCGAGGTGGACTGGCTGGAGGCCGGTCGGCTGATGCGGCTGGAGGGATGCTGCGACGCGGGTTTCTGAGTCACGGCTTCTGAGTCAGGGGCTTCTGGGACCGCCCCGCGCGCTCAGGGCCGCGGCGGACGCGTTGTCAGGCCGTGTCGAACGTGTAGTGGGCCGTGTGGTCCAGCAGATCCGCGGGCGCGGAGTCGTTCCACGGCTTCATGGGTTCGTCGCGGTCGACGACGTCCGGTGTGCCCGCGAGCGGAAGGTAGCCGGAGCCCGGGTGCCGGCGCTGCCACTCGGCCCACAGTTTGTCGACGTAGGCGTGGTGCAGCCAGAAGACGGGGTCGTTGGGGGAGACCCCCGTGGCCATCTGCCCGCCCACCCACACATGGACGCGATTGTGCAGGTTGACCCCGCGCCACCCCTCCAGGTGGTTGCGGAAGCCGTCGGACAGGCTGTTCCAGGGAGCCATGTCATAGGCGGACATGGCGAGTACGGAGTCGACCTCGGCGGCGGTGGGCAGTGGCCGGCCGTTGCCGCCGAGCGAGCGGCGCAGATAGGCGCGGGCGTCGACCCGCACGGTTATCGGCCAGTCGCCGGTGGACGCGGCGAACGGCCCCTCCATCACCCGCCCGTCGACCGCGCGCCCCGTGCCGCCCAGGAAGTCCGGCGCCCACAGCGCGGCGCGGGTCGTGCGGTCGGTGCTCCAGTCCCAGTACGGCAGTGCCACGGAGGCGTCCACGGACTGCAGCGCACGCTCGAACTCGAGCAGGAATCTGCGGTGCCAGGGAAGGAACGAGGGCGATCGGTGGCCCACCCGCTCGGCGGTGTCGGTGTCACTGAGGATGAAAGCGTTGTGGGTCCTGACGAAGGTGTCGTAGCGGCCCGCCCGCTTGAGTTCGAGGAGTGCGGCGACGAACCGGCGCTTCTCGTCCGCGGTCAGGTCGGCCTGGTTCTTGCGTACGGTCATGATAGGTGAACTCCGTTGCTGGGGCGGTCAGTTGAACGGAACGAGCCGGGCGCCGCGCAGTTCCTCCACGGCGGCACGGGCCGCCGCCCGAGGGCTCGGCACCGGGTCGTAGTGGCTCACGACGCTGATCCAGGTGCCGTCGGCGTTGCGCATCACGTGCAGCTCGACGCCGTCCACCAGCACCGTGTATCCGGCGCCGTGGTGATGGTGGCCGCCGGTCGGCCGGCCCTCTATGCGGCGGCCCTTGTAGACCTCGTCGAAGGGCGCGGGCCCGTCCTGGCGGTCCGCGGCGGAGCCGGGCGACGGGGCGGCGACGGCCAGGGTGCCCGCGGCGACGGCCAGTCCGGTGGCGTCGCGCAGGGCTCGGCGGCGGGTGGGATGCGGCATACGGAGACGTCCTTGTGCTCGGTCCGGCGGCATACGGGTCGCATATGCCGCCGGGAAAGGGGCCGTTGGTGTTTCGTATGCCTATCGACCCTTTGCGGGCACGGGGAAGCCGGGACCGTCCGGTTGGCTACGATCAGGACAATTGCCCACATGTCATGCAAGGTTGAACAAGCGTGATCTTGCTGCGGGAGGGTCTCCGGAGTGCGTCCCGGCGGAAGTTCGCCGCGCGAGGGCCTTCGCGGCGACGATCTTCCGGGTTCCCGGAGATGTCCGTGGTGTCGCTCACGTCCGAAGACTGACGTGAATGCCCGCCATCGATCCGGCTGCCCGGTTCTGTGTCGAACGGCCGGCCGTGGCGTTCGAACGAGTTGTGATGCCCGCCCCCCCCGGGGAGCCCGGGTCGGGTGCGCGCCCCCGCATACGCGTGCGCCCCCGCGGCGAGGTCCGGCCATGGCGTCCGGGTGATCAGTGGTCACACAGCGCGGAGGTGCGGCAAGGCGGTTGGAACGGGATCGTCCGCAAAACGCACCAAGCGTCTCCCGCCTTGACAGCACCGATCGTGCGCCGGCGCAACTAAAGTGACGAAAGAGCGCCACAGTGACCCCACGTCGGGATACGCTGCCCCGCGCACCCCACGTTCGAGTCCGCGCACGTGGGGGGCCGGTCATCCCGGCCTGCTCGTGTGCGGGTTCAGCAGAGCCCCAACGCGAGAGACATACCGTCCGGTCTGACGCTCCACCCCCTCACCGCAACCCGGTGAGAACCACGTCCAACCCGGAAGGCTCCACGCAGCCGGGCACCGATCAACCTTGGCGTCCGCCGTTGGTCCGTACACGCAGTGCGGTCCCTCAGGCAGGGCGTCCCGAACCCCCGTCAGGGCAGCCTCGGCTCGAACTCGGCACCGAAAAGAACGCACCACGGACTCCGCCAGGAACCGTGCGCCGCGGACGACTCCATCAGGGCCTGCCGGTCCGGCCGGGATCGGACGCCCTCCAGGTGCACAGCCGGCCGCCGAGTTCCGCCGACTGCCTTTCATCCAGTGAGGAACAATGAGCATGCGCGCCCGCACCACCGTAGCTGCGGCCATTTCGACGGTCCTGTCCCTTTCCCTCGCCGCCTGTGGTGAGGGATCCGACACCGGGAGCGACGGAAAGGCCGCGTCCGTGGGTATCGCCATGCCCACGAAGACGTCCCAGCGGTGGATCAACGACGGCCAGAACATGGTCGACGAGCTCAAGGGGTTCGGCTACACCACCACCCTCAAGTACGCCGACAACGACCCGAAGAACCAGGTCGCGCAGGTCGAGGCAATGATCGACAGCGGGGTCGACGCGCTGGTCATAGCCTCGGTCGACGGCAAGGTGTTCACCGACGTCCTGGAGAAGGCGAACTCGGCCAACGTGCCGGTGATCTCCTACGACCGGCTGATCCTCGGCAGCCCGAACGTCGACTACTACGCGACCTTCGACAACGTGAAGGTCGGCACCCTCCAGGCCGACTACATCACGGAGGGCCTCGGGCTCGTCAACGGCAGCGGCAAGGGCCCGTTCACCGTCGAGCTCTTCGCGGGCTCCCCCGACGACAACAACACCAAGTACTTCTACGAGGCCGCCATGGAGGTCCTGGAGCCGTACATCCAGAGCGGTGACCTGATCGTGAGATCCGGGGAGACCGAGCTCAAGGAGGTCACCACCCTGCGCTGGGACGGCCCCACGGCGGAGAAGCGCATGAACAAGCTGCTCGACGCCGAGTACTCCGACCAGAGCATCGACGCGGTCCTCTCCCCGTACGACGGTATGTCGCTCGGCATCATCAAGGCGCTCAAGGCGCACGGCTACGGCACCGCCGCCAAGCCGCTGCCCCTCGTCACGGGCCAGGACGCCGAGGTGCCCTCGATCAAGTCGATGATGGACGGCGAGCAGTCGCAGACCGTCTACAAGGACACCCGTGAGCTGGCGCTGGTCACCGCGTACATGGTCAACTCCGTGGTCCACGGCAAGAAGCCGGCGCTCAACGACACCAGGACGTACAACAACGGCAAGAAGGTCGTGCCGGCGTACCTCCTGGAGCCGGTGGGTGTGGACAAGGCCAACTACCAGCAGGTGCTGGTGGATTCGGGCTACATCAAGAAGAGCGACCTCAAGTAGGCCGTGCGAGCGAAGTCCGCACGGGTGCGGGGCAGGGAGACGGATCTCCCTGCCCCGCACCCGTGCGTGTGGGGTGCGCCGGCCGGTGTCAGTTGACGAAGACCGCCGGGCCGCCTGTCTGCGTGGTGTCGGTGACCGGGGCGTACTTGGCGGTGAAGTAACCGTTGCTGAAGCACAGGGATGAGCCCGAGAACTTCGTGAACTGCTGCTTGGTGAACGAGATGCTGTTGTCGGCGTTGTCGGCCGTGCCCGACAGGCTGGGCGCCCGGTAGACACAGGTGATGCTGCCGAGGAGCGTACGCAGTACGGCCGTTGTCTGGATGAACGATCCGGCGGCCGGTGTGATGGTGAGCGACCCCTCGGAGGTCACGGCCGTGCTGTAGGGCAGGTTGTCGACCTTGATGCTGGTGACGCCGAGGACGCCGACCACATTGCTGGTGCAACTGGCACTGTCGAAGGTGTGGCTGGTGACCGACTCGGTGGCCGTGCCCGGCGCGGCCGGGTTGTCGACGACCGTGGCGACGAAGGCGGACGACGAGCAGGAGATGCCGCTCGTACCGGTGGCGCTGGAGTAGAGCGTGGCGTTCGTACCGGCGGCCAGGGAGGCGCTGAGCACGTCGCCGGCGGCGACCGCCGTTCCGCCGGCGCCGCCGGTGGTGAGGACCGAGCCGTCGGCCGCGGAGGCCGGGCCGGCCGCCGACAGGGCGAGGGTCGTGACGGCGGCGGCCAGGGTGAGGGAAGTCCGAGTACGCATGCGGGTGCCTCGTTTTCCAAGTGGGGGTGGGTGAGGTGGCCGCCGCCGGCCCGTCACGCCTTCTCCGAACGCGACGGGCCGACGACGGCTGCCGGGAGGTCGGCCGGAGGCGTCGAAGGACGACCTCCGGCACATGACCGGCGGTCAGGGCGACCGGCGGCGGCCCAGGGGGGAAGCGGCCGTGCCGGTGCCGTGGAGGAGCGGACGCGGAGCGCGCGAGTGGTCGGTCCGCGAGTGAAGCGCTTGCGACCGAGTGCGGTCCGAAGCGCCGTGCAGTGGCGGTCCTGAGCGCCGTGCAACGGGATGAAGCCCGGGAACGACATACGCCGTCGATCGGATCCGGCGCCACGGATCCATGCGCAGCCAGGGAGAGTTGTAGACCTGACTGTTGTTCAACGTCAAGACACAGTACGCAAGTTGACGCTCAATCAGTCGACTGTGGCGGGCCTCCATCCCGTCGTCACATCTCCGACTCCCTTTTTGCACAGGATGCTTGACCCTCGCCACTTACCGCGGGTAACTTCCGTCGCGGCTACTGCTGCGTAACGTGAAAGCCCTTGCACCCGCCGGGAGTTGTGGGGAGACGTGCGCCGCATCCGCTGTCCGCGCCAGGACAACGTGCCGCCCCGAGCCCTGCCTAGCGTTGACCATGCCCCTGGGAGCAGAAAATGGCCTCGTCCTCGGACGTCAGCTCGTCCGCCGATTCCACCCCCGAGCCCTCCGGAGTGCCGGAAAGCGGTTCCACGGGAGAGACACCCGCGAGCCCCGCCAGACGGGGGCGGGTCCGTCCGCGCCGCGCCGCGGTGATGGCGGTCCCCGCCACCGTGATCGCCGCGGGCCTCATGATCCTCACCGCCCAGGGGGCCCTGGGCGTGCAGTTCGCGATCTCCGGTATGCCCTTCACGGTCACCGCCACCAATCTCGACGGCGAGGGCTTCGCACAGTTCGGCGGCCTCGACCAGATGGCCGAGGGCAGCCCGAACGAGGGCGACACCGGCGGCCAGGTCCTGGTGGTGGTCTCCGCGATCAAGAAGGCCACCCTGGAGAAGCTCTGCCAGAGCGTCGACCTCGGCGGCACCAACCTGCTCATCAGGGCCGGCGAGGGCAAGGACAAGGTGTCCGCGGTCAACCTCACCACCGACTCCACCGAGCTGTCGGGCAACGCGTCCTTCGACAACATCGAGATCGGCAACGACGCCAGCACACTCGACAAGTCCCACACCCGGGGCCCGAAGGGCGTCTTCAGTCAGCAGGCCGACACCGTCCACATCGGCAACCTGCGGCAGACCAACTACGCCACCACGGCGGCGGTGTTCAAGCTTCCCGGTCTGAAGCTGAGCTTCAGCGACAAGGGCTGCTGATGGCAGCCTTCCGGCGCTGGCGCGCGGACCGCCCGTTCCTGGGCGGGCTGCTGCTCACCCTGGGAGGGGCGGAGATCCTCCTCACGCAGAAGGCGTCGCTGAAGGTCGTCATGCACATCGGCATGCAGGGCCTGGCCGGCTATCTCCTGCCGGTCCTCATGGTGATCTGCGGACTGCTCATCCTCTTCAACCCCGCGCAGCGACTCTTCTACTCGATCCTGGGCGTCCTGTTCTCCCTGGGCTCCTGGATCACCTCGAACCTGGGTGGCTTCCTCATCGGCCTCCTCCTCGGTGTCGTCGGCAGCTGCCTCGCCTTCGGCTGGCTGCCGGACCAGGAGCCGCGCCGCCCCCGCAAGTGGTTCCGCCGCCGTCGGGAGCCGGCGAAGTCGGTCCGGCCGATGGAGCCGCTGGGCCACCCCTGACGCGTCACGGGGCGCCACCGGAACGGCGCCCCCACGGCCGCGGCATCCCGCGCTCACCGCACTTGGTATGTGCCGCACCTTGCGCGCGTGTGTTCACTGCACGCCGTGCGGCCGGAACTGGATGCTCACGCGAGGGCCCGCCGCCCGCGTGCTCTTGGGAATCGCGTGCTCCCAGGTGCGCTGGCAGGAACCGCCCATCACGATCAGGTCGCCGTGCCCGAGCGGACGCCGTACCGTGCTGCCGCCGCGCCGGGGCCGTAGAAGCAGATCGCGCGGGGCGCCCACGGAGACGATCGCGACCATCGTGTCCCGGTGTGCGCCGCGCCCGGTCCGGTCGCCGTGCCAGGCCACACTGTCCCGGCCGTCGCGGTAGTAGCAGAGCCCGGCCGTGGTGAACGGTTCCCCCAGCTCGTCCGCGTAGTGGTCGGACAGGGCGTCGCGCGCCTCGTCCAGCACGGGATGCGGCAGCGGGTGCTCCGCGCGGTAGAACGCCAGCAGGCGCGGTACGTCCACCACCTGCTCGTACATCTGTCGTCGTTCGGCCCGCCAGGGGACCTCCTCGGCGAGCCGGGTGAAGAGCGAGTCCGCGCCGTGCAGCCAGCCGGGCAGCAGGTCGATCCACGCCCCGTCGCCGAGCACGGTCCGGCGCAGCCCGGTGAGCGGGCCGAGCCGGACGGCGTCGCTCTGGTCGAACAGTGATCCCTGAAGGTGCGTGGACATGCCTCCAGGCTACCTGCTTATTCGAATGTGTGTACTAATCGCTTGGGAGGGGCAGTCGGCCGGGAGTTCCGGGGATGGCCGGACGCGTCCCGCTCAGTGATCGGCGGCGGGACGCGGGGCCGGGGAGTGGCGGCGGTGGCTGGTGTCGCACCAGGGGAAGATCCGGCTGCGCCGACACGTGCACAGGGCGACGCAGAAGCGGTCGGAGGACACCGTCGTGCCGTCCTCCAGGACGATCTCGACGGGTCCTTCGACGAGCATGGGGCCCTCGCGGCGGGCGACGATCCGGCGCGGGCGTTCGGCGGGGCTGTCCGGCACGGCCGATCACCGCCTCTCTCTCGACGACATGTTCCGACGGCGCCGTTCCACGGCGGTCATACGGCGGTGCGCAACGAGGACCGGCCCGACCGCCAGGCCTCCAGCAGCCGGTCCGCGAGCCGGTCCTCGACCCATCCGGTCGCGTCGACACCGAACGCGATGTCTGCGTCGAGATGGGGCTCCTCCTCCAGCAGCCCGGCGACGACCTCACGGCGGACGACCTGCTCGTGCACCGCGTCCGCCTCGACGTGCTCGGCGTAGAAGTGCTCGGCCGCCGGACCCGCCTCGGTACGCCGCATCGCGCTCGCGAGCCGCCTGGAGCCGGGGGAGGAGGTGGTCTCCACCGCGGCGAAATGGCCCACCAGCGCACCCCGCATTTCGCGGTGCAGACCGAAGAGGGACATCAGATTGACGACGGCCAGTGCCTCGGCGCCGCTCGCGTCGAGATAGCGCCCGTACGACGGGTCCAGGCCGAGGTCGGTCATGAGGTCGGCGAACAGTTGGGCGTGCACGCGCTCGGCGCGCCCCGCCCCCCATTCGTCGAACTCGATCGCAGCCATACCGGCCTTGGCGCGCCCCCACAGACGCGGCAGGACCCAGGCATGCGGATCGGCTTCCTTGAGGTGGTAGACCGAGCGCTGGGCGGCGTACTCACGCAGTTGCCACAACTCGCCCTTGTCCTGGAGGAAATGGGAGACGCCCTCGCCGTCGACGGGTTCCACCAGCAACTCGTCCAGCGCCTCGTCCGCGCGCGTGTGCCGGGTCGCCCCGGCGCGCAGTGCCGCCAGGAACGGCTTCTCCAGGGCCGCGCGGACCCGCAGCAGCTCGGGGTCCCACTCGCGGGCGCCGTCGACACCCGCGAAGCCGCGGTAGTGCAGTTCGTAGCAGAGGTAGAGGGCCAGCTGGAGGTCGTCGCCGAGCGGCTCGGCACCGGCGAGAACGGCATCGTCGGGCAGCGGGCCGGTGCCGCGCAGATACTCGATGAGCGCCGCGGAGATCGCTCCTCGGCTCGGCGGGAGTTCCGGTTCCGCGTACGGGCGCTTGACTGCTGGTTCCATGCGTCCCGGGTACCCGTGATCGAGGACCCCTCACCTGCGCGGACGCACTCCTGACGCGCTCCGGGATCTTTTCGCTTCCGAGGGATGTCTCAGAGACTCCGGGCGTCGCGTCATGGAGGCGGCCGGCCGATCATTCGCGCGCTGTGTCGATGACGCAGAAGCGGTTGCCGTCGGGGTCCGCGAGGACGACGAAGTCCGGATCCTCGGGATACAGGTCCCAGTCGACCCGCTGTGCGCCGAGGGACACCAGCCGCTCGACCTCGGCGGCCTGGTCGCCCGCGTCGTCGGCGTACAGGTCCAGGTGGACCCGGGGGTGCTCCTGTACGGGCGTCTCGCTCAGGCCGAGGGAGAGCTGGGGTCCGGTGCCGTCGACGGGGACCAGTACCACCCAGTCGTCCTCGATCGCCTCGCGCGGCTCGTAGCCGAGCGCCCGCGTCCAGAACGCGGCGGCGCGCCGGACGTCGGACACACCCAGTACAACGGATCCGATCTTCAGCATGGGCCGAGTGAAGCAGATGTCCGTGGCGTGCGGGTGGCCTTTTTCGTCCGGCGCACGGCTTCGTCGTCCTGGCGCTGCCAACCGCGGCGTTCCTGCTGCGGCACTGGGGGCGTCAGCAGGAACGAAAGCAGGAACGAAAGCAGGAACGGAAGCAGGAACGGAAGCAGGATCAGGAGCAGCAGCAGGGGCGGGGGCGAGCGCGCGGGTCAGGTGCGCCCGGGGCCTCCGCTGCCGAAACCGCCGCTGTCGTTGTCGCTCCAGGTCGGGCGTTCCTGGTCGGCCGCGCGGTGCGAGGTGTCGCCGCCCATCTGGTGCGGGGTCAGCCGGTCCTGGTCCTTGGTGATCCCGTCGGGCTCGCGCCGTTCGGTCACCGGGCCCACCGGACCGGAGTCGGGAAGACGGGGCTGCTCCTCGGGGCGGGGCGGCGCGGGCTGGTGGGCGCGCTGCCTACGGCCCCACACCACGGCCCAGATCAGGCCGCCGACGAGAACGACGCCGATCAGGAACGGCACGATCCCGCCCACGGCGGCGCCGGAAGCGGCCAGGGGTGTCGCGTTGAAGTCCATTGCGCACGAGTACCCCGTCCCACCAGCCGAAACAATGCTCTTGCCGCCGCGGCCCGCACGCTGCCCCTGACCGGGGCGAGCGGCGGCTCCTGGACGGGGTGTGCCCAGGAGCCGGCTCGATGAGGCTCTCCCTCACCATCTGTACCAGCGTGACCTGGCTCCCGAGCCCGTCGTGCCCCGCATCAGGAAGCCGAGCAACCAGATGATGAGCACCACGAGCGCGATCCACCAGAGCACCTTCACGGCGAATCCGGCCCCGAAGAGAATCAGGACCAGTAGCAGGACCAAGAGAATCGGAACCATGGCCTCCACCTCCTGGAGGCTGAGTTCCCCGATTCCAGCATCGCTACCGAGCTGCGGGGCCGCGCCGCTGCGGCCCACTTCCGCGCCCCGGGGGTCGGCGCGGCTCGTCACTCCGCATGACCGGCCGATCGGGTAGAGTCATGTTATGGAATGAATAGTTTGGAGATGTCCCTTTCGGGGGAATTCATCCATAGTGCTTCGGACTGGAGGCACGTCCGCGGGAGCTGGTGAGCCAGACCTCGGTTGTGTCCCGGCCGGGCCCGTTTGTGCGCCCTCCCACGGTGACTGTTTCCGTGAGCACCCCGTGAGCACCCTCTGAGGGAGATGCGACGCAGCATGCCAATCACCGTCAGGACGAAGCAGCATCCCCATGACGACGCCCCCGACACGGCCGCGGCCTTCGAACGGCTCGCCGCCCTGCCGGAAGGGGCCGACCGGCAAGCCCTGCGCGACGAACTGGTGCGGGACTGGCTGCCCATGGCGAACAGGATCGCCCTGCGGTACCGGGGGAGGGGCGAGTCCACGGAGGATCTGACCCAGGTGGCGGCGCTCGGCCTCGTCAAGGCCGTCGACCGTTACGACCCCGAGCGCGGGAACGCCTTCGAGAGCTACGCCATCCCGACCATCACCGGTGAGATCAAGCGCCACTTCCGCGACCACATGTGGGTCCTGCACGTGCCGCGTCGCGTCCAGGACCTGCGCAACCGGGTCCGCGCCGCCGCGAAGGACCTGTCGCAGACCATTCCGGGCCGCCGGCCGACCATCGCCGAGATCGCCGCGCACGCCCAGATGACCGAGGACGACGTACGGGCCGGATTCGAGGCACTCGACAGCTTCACCGCCCTGTCCCTCGACGCCGAACTGCCCGGCAGTGACGACGGGTACGCCCTCGGGGACGCCCTCGGCGCGTCCGACACCGGGTTCGACCTGGTCATCGACCGCGAGGCCGTGAAGCCCTGTATCGCCGCGCTCCCCGAGCGCGAGCGGACCATCCTCTATCTGCGCTTCTTCAAGGGCATGACCCAGGGGCGCATCGCGGAGCACCTGGGGATCTCGCAGATGCATGTCTCGCGGCTGCTCAGCGGCTGCTGCGCCAAGGTGCGCGACGAGGCGCTGGCCGACCAGGAGCACGAGGACGAGGGCGGTCACGGCGGGGCCGCCGGACCCCACGCACACAGCCGCCCGTCGCGGGATGCTCCCGAGCCGGGCGGCTGCGTGGCGAGCTCACTGCCGAACCCTCCCGGGAGCGGTTTGCCAGTGGACTGCCACTCACCGAAGTAACCAACAAGGCCTGAACAAAACACCCTTGTCGTGGTGTGGGTCACATCCCGGCCGCGCGGCGGACCCCTCTCCTCCTCGGGCGGACCGCGGCCCCGGTCGGCTGCCGAAGGGCACGGTGATCGTTCCCGACAAACCTCCCTCACTCAGGGTGACGATACCTCACGGATTGCGAAGGTCGTCCGTCGGGCGCAGGGTGAAGACGGCAGTCCAACCCTCGTACGAAGGCGGAACACCATGAGCAAGGCGAAGAGCAAGGCCAAGCAGATGAAGGGCAAGATGAAGGAGGCCGCCGGCAAGGCCATGGACGACCAGTCCATGGAGGGTCAGGGCCGGGGTGAGCAGATGACGGGCAAGGCCGAGGAGCTGAAGGACAGAGCGGCCGGCCACATGAAGAAGTCCGGCCGCTAGAGCGCCGGTCTCGCGCGTACGCCCCCGAACGGTCACCGGTTCCCACCGCGACCGCCGGGGGCGTTCCCGTGTCCGCATGGCGAGGTGCCACGTGTCCGCGTGGCGGGGTGCCACGTGTCCGCATGGCGGGGTGCCGTGCGTCCGCATGGCGGGGCGTCACCACGCGCCACCTGCGGGGCACCCGTGGCGGAAGAGGTGTGGAGAAGTGATCCATGGGCACTCGGCTGCTGAAAAGACGTGCCCGACCAGGCGTTCCGCGGCCGTGTGCACTCACCTCCCGCACCCCGACAGGGGCGCCCGGACGGAGGACCTCCCTCATGGCCTTTCTCGTCGACCCGACACGCCCACCCGGCCCCGTACTGGCACCCCCGGGCGTCTACGCGCCGCAGGCCGACACCTTCCTTCTGGCCCGGGCCCTCTACCGCGAGGGCCCCGCCCCCGGCATGGACGTCCTCGACCTCGGGACCGGCACCGGAACCCTCGCGATCTGTGCCGCCCGCAAGGGTGCCCGCGTCACGGCGGTCGACATCGCCTGGCGGGCCGTGCTCACCGCCCGGCTCAACGCCCTGCGGTCGCGGCAGCGCCTCACGGTCCACCGCGGTGACCTCCTCGAACCGGTACGGGGGCGGTCGTTCGACCTGGTCATCAGCAACCCGCCGTACGTTCCCACGCCGCCGTCGGAGCCGTCGGTCGGCCGGGGCCGGGCGCGGGCCTGGAACGCCGGGCTCCACGGACGCACGATCCTGGACCGCATCTGTGCCGATGTGCCACGCGTCCTGCGGCCCGGCGGTGTCCTGCTCATCGCCCAGTCGGGGCTGAGCGGCACCGACGAGACCCTGGACCGGCTGGCCGAATCGGGACTGCGGGCCACGGTCGGCGACCGGGCGTACATCCCGTTCGGGCCCGTACTCCGCTCGCGGCTGCGGTGGCTCAGGGACACGGGCCGGATCGCGGCTCGCGAGGAGAACGAGGAACTGGTGATCATCCGGGCCGAGCGGACCTCCTGACGGCCCAGGGGTCCAAGGCTGCGCCGCCCTACAGCGGCCTCTCGCGGACGACCTCCCGGGCCGGCTTGTCGTAGCGCAGGCCGAGAAAGCGCGGGTGGCGGAGCATGCCGTCCCGGGTCCACTCCGTGAACGCGATCTGCGCGACCAGCACCGGCTCGGCCCAGTGGGCGCCCGCCTCCCGTACGCGGTCGGTGAACGGCGAGGCGGGCAGGGCGAGTTCGTCGAGGGCGCCGCGCAGCGCGAGAAGCGTACGGCGGTCGAATCCCGTCCCCACCTTGCCCGCGTAGCGCAGTCCGTCGTTCTCGAAGTGGCCCAGCAGCAGCGCGCCGAACCCGGCGCGGCTGCCGCCCGGTTCGGTGTAGCCGCCGATCACGAACTCCTGCTCCAGGGAGCACTTCAGCTTGAGCCAGTCCGGTGAACGGCGGGGCGCATAGGGGCTGTCGGCCCGCTTCGCGATGAGCCCCTCCCAGCCCCGGGCGCAGGCGTCGGCCAGCAGCTCGGCGCCTCCCTCGTTGCGGTGTGTCGTCAGGCGCAGCGGCGCCCGGTACGTCAGGGCGCGACGCAGCAGGGACTTGCGTGCGCGCAGCGGCAGCCGTGTCGTGTCCGCGCCCTCCAGCCTGAGCAGATCGAAGAGGCAGTACGTCACGTCGACCGCGCTCGCCTCGACGTCCCGGTGACGGGTCAGTCCCATGCGCTGCTGAAGACGGCCGAAGTCGGTACGGCCGTGCGTGAACGCCACGATCTCCCCGTCCACGGTGAAATCCGCGCACGACTGGGCGGCGAGCGCGGCCACGATCTCCGGGTACGTGTCGTCGAGGCGGTTGCCGGTCCGCGAGAGCAGCCGGACCCGTCCGCCCTCGCGGACCGCCAGCACCCGGACGCCGTCGAGCTTCCGCTCGAAGACCCAGTCGCCGGGGAAGTCGCGCCGATCGCTGAGAGTGGCGAGCATCGGCCGGGAGGCCAGCTCCACGCCGGGAACCGCGTCACGGAGCAGCCGCGCCTGGTCCTCGGGCAGGGAGCCCAGAAGGTCGGTCATCGCCGCTCGCTCCTTCGTCCGCCCCCTTCCCCTGCCCTCTACGCATCGTCCCGCAGGCCCAGGGGCCCCGCGACCGGGCGGTCGCGCCGGTGAGCCCGGGCGCCGGGGGACGCGCCGATCACCGGCAACCCCTTCCTGTCCGGACGGATCTCAGCATCATGTGAGGAGAACCGTGCCCCGCCCCGGCACGCGGGGAGGGCCCGGCCTGATGGGGGAGGATCCGTGGACAGGACAGGGACCACCGGCCACATACCCGACGGCGACGCGGATCCGGCAGATCTCACGAAGCGTACGGATCCCGCGGATCTCGCGGAGCTGCGGCGCCGGGAGTTCGGCTATCTCGACGCCGACGGCCACACGTACCTCGACCACACGGGAGCCGGCCTCGCACCGGCCTCACTCGTCCGGGGGAGCGCCGCACGGATCACCGGCGGTGTCTTCGGGAACCCGCACTCCGAGAGCCCCGCCTCCCGCGCCTCGGGACTGCTGCTGGCCCGGGCGCGCCGGGCCGTGCTCCGCCACTTCCACGCCGACCCGGCCGAGTACGCCGTGATCTTCACCCCGAACGCGACGGGTGCGCTGCGCCTGGTCGGCGAGGCGTACCCCTTCGGCCGCCGGAGCAGGCTGGTCATGCCGCTCGACAACCACAACTCGGTCAACGGCCTCCGGGAGTACGCGCGTTCAGGCGGTGCGCGCACGACGTACGTACCCGTGGGCGGCCCCGGTCTCCGAGTGGACGAGCAGCGGCTGCGGGCCGCTCTGCCCGAGCGGGGACGCGGCGTCGGCCGACGGCCACCACGAGCGGGCGAGCGCGGGCAGGGGCTGCTCGCGTACCCGGCGCAGAGCAACTTCACCGGCGTCCAGCATCCGCTCGACTGGATCGCGACGGCCCAGGCGCGCGGTTACGACGTCCTGCTCGACGCGGCCGCGTTCGTCCCCGCCAACTCCCTCGATCTGAGCCGGTACCACCCCGACTTCACCGTCGTCAGCTGGTACAAGGTCTTCGGCCACCCCACCGGAGTCGGCAGTCTGATCGCCCGCCGGGACGCGCTCGCCCGGCTGCGCCGGCCCTGGTTCTCCGGCGGCACGATCTACGCGGTCAGCGCACAGGCGCAGTGGCACGTCCTCGCCGACGACGAGGCGGCCTTCGAGGACGGCACGGTCAACTTCCTCTCCATTCCCGACGTGACGGCCGGGCTGGAGTGGATCGACGCCGTCGGCATGGACCGGGTGCACGCCCATGTGACCGCGTTGACCGCCCAACTCCTAGCGGGGCTCGGCGCGTTGCGGCACAGTGACGGTTCCCCGCTGGTCAGGGTGTACGGCCCGCGCGACCTCGTGGCCCGCGGCGGAACCGTCGCGCTCAATCTGCTGGACGCCGACGGCCGGGTCGTCGACGAACGGGTCGTCACCCGCGACAGCGCCTCGCGGGGCATCTCGCTGCGCACGGGCTGCTTCTGCAATCCGGGCGCGGGCGAGGCGGCCTTCGCGCTGCCGCTCCGCCTGCTGCGCTCGGCAGCGCGCCGTCGGCTCACCTCCCTGGAGGAGTACCTGGAGCTGCTGCACCTGCCGTCGGCGGGCGCGGTCCGTGTCTCGCTCGGGCTGTCGTCACAGCCCAGGGACATCGACACGTTCCTGAACTTCGTACGCGAGACCTACCGGGACCGGGTGCCGGGCGCATCCGGCCTGAAGGCGAGAGCGGGCTGCTGACGCGGGGCCCGCGCCCCGCGCCCCGTGCCCCGGGTTTTGGGCCTCGCGCTCCGGGCCCTGCGCTCTCTGCTCCGGTCCCCGGTCCCCGGTCCCCGGTCCCCGGTCCCCGGTCCCCGGTCCCGGGGCTCCGGGCTCAGGGGCCTGGGCCCAGGGCCCGGCCCAGGGGCCAGAGCCCAGAAGCCAGAGGCCTCAGCCTCCCGTCCGGGCGCGCGCCGCGCCGTCCCGGCATTTGCGCGCCAGTACCGCCCATGTCGCGGCCAGGAACACCAGCGTGAAGCCCGTGAGGATCAGCCAGTCGTGGGCGGCGGGGCCGGCGAACGAGTCGTCGTACGAGTCGAGCAGGGGCGGGCCCAGCCGGGAGGCCCCGTCGCGCCACAGCGCTTCGAGGCCGGCTCCGGCGCCGAGTGCCTCGAACGCCCAGCGGTTCGTCATCGCCCAGCTGATCGCCTCCCCGGCCGCCGTCATCCGGGGAACCGGCACGAAGGCCCCCGAGAAGAGCACCTGCGGGAAGCACAGCAGCGGCAGCATCAGCGTCGCCTGCCCGGGATCGGTCACCGCGGCCGAGGCGAGCAGGCCCAGGGCGAGCGCCGCCGCCGAGGCCAGCACGCTCGACACGAACAGGGAGAGGTAGGTGTCCCAGCCCGCCGCGGGCAGCCGGTCAAGGGCGCGCAGTACGGCGAGCAGCAGGGCGTCCGCGGCGGCGAGCACCGGCAGCATGATCGTGAGCTTCGAGGCGACGTACGGGCCGATGCGCAGGCCCGCCAGCCATTCGCGGCGCAGCACGGGCAGTTCCGTGCAGATCTGCAGCAGTCCGTACGTCAGCCCGAAGAAGAAGGCGCCGAAGGCCGTCCAGAACACGATCATCGCGGTCGACCCCGGATCCGGGTCCGCCGGGTCGAACGCCCCCGGGCGGAACAGCACCGCGAACATCGCCACGATCATCACGGGCGAGCCCGCCAGCACGGCGACCGAGAGCCGGTTGTGCACCAGCAGGGCGGTGCCGCGGCGCGTGAGCAGGGACCACTGCCGTACGGCACCGACACGCCGCCGTGGGACGGGCCGCGCCGCCGGGCCGGTGCGGGGGACGCCCGGCCCGTCCGGCGCCGGTCCGACCCGTACCCCACCGGAGACCGGGCCGTCGGGCGTGCCGCCGGCGGTCACGCCACCGGCGGGCCGGGCCCCGACGGGTACGGCACCCTCGGCCACCACGCCGTACACGTCCTCCACCGTGTCCACCCCGAACGCCCCGCACAGGCCGCCCGGTTCACCCGCGTACGCGACCTGCCCGCCGGGGGAGAGGAACACGACATGGTCGCCGCGGAGCAGATCGGCGAGGGTGTGGGTGGTCAGTACGACGGTGGTGCCGTCCTCGGCCAGCGAACGCAGGGTCCGCAGCAGGGCGGCGCCGGTGACCGGATCGAGCCCGGAGGTCGGTTCGTCGAGGAAGAGCGCCCGCGGGCCGGTGAGCAACTCGGCGGCGATACCGGCCCGTTTGCGCTCCCCGCCGCTGAGCGCGCGCACCGGGGTGCCGGCCCGGTGGGACAGTCCCAGGGTGACCAGGACCCGGTCCACGGCCGCGGTGACCGACGCGGCGGAGGTCCCCGCGGGCATCCGCAGACCGGCGGCGTACACCAGGGTCCGGCGCAGCGGGAGGTCCCGGTGGAGGATGTCCTCCTGCGGGACGAACCCGAACTCCGGTCCCGGCGCGCCCGGTCGGGCGCCGTCGTGCAGTACCGCACCTTCGTCGGCCGCGCGTAGTCCCGCCAGTGATTCCAGCAGTACCGTCTTGCCCGCCCCACTGCGGCCCGCGATCACGACGATCCGTCCGGGGGCGATGTCGACCGACACGTCGTGCAGTACGCGCCCCGCGCCGCGCACCCGCTGGGTGAGCCGACGAGCCTCGATACGCAGTCCTGTCGATGTCGTCGGCATGAGGGCAGCATGCCAGGGGGACGCCGACGGCGGACCCGTATTCCCGCATTCGGAAGTCGGGCCAGCAAAGCCTTCGTTCTATCGGCAACTCGGCAGTTCGTATGCCTACTTGCAAGCCGTGAAGGTCAAAGTGCCTCACTAAAAACGATCTTTGTTTCTTTCATTGACGGCGGAAAAGAATCAACCTAGGTTCCGGGCATGCGCTCGACTCCTCGCACCGAGGCGTTCCCGGCCCACACGCCGGCCGCTGCCCAGATCTTCACCACCGTGCTGTCCCACGGCCCGCTCACCCGGTCCGACATGGCCGCCCGGGCGGGGCTGTCGGCGGCCGCCGTCACCAAGGCGGTCCGGCCGCTGATCGAGGCCGGATACCTGGTGGAGGAGGCCGGTGACGAGGCGCGTCCCGCGCTGGGACGGCCCGCCAACTCCGTCCGGGTGGACGGCGGCCGGGCCCTGTTCATCGGTGTCAAGGTGACCGGCGACGAGATCATCGCCGTACTGACGGACCTGTGCTGCCGGATCAGGGTCGCCCGCCATGTGCCCCTGCCGGCCCGTGAACCGCAGCCCGTACTGACCGCCGTCGCCGACCTCGTCCACGAACTCCTCGCGGAGGCCGACGGGTTCGGTGTCCAGGTCCAGGGGATCGGCGTCGCCGTCTCCGGTGACGTGGACCGCGCCGCGGGCGAGGTGCGGCTGTCG
This sequence comes from Streptomyces tauricus, assembly GCF_014650955.1. Classification (GTDB taxonomy): domain Bacteria; phylum Actinomycetota; class Actinomycetes; order Streptomycetales; family Streptomycetaceae; genus Streptomyces; species Streptomyces tauricus. Next base: position 21,180 of record NZ_BMVY01000033.1, on the reverse strand, counting down.
CCCTTCCTGGAGTGGCGCGATCTGCCCCTCGCCGAACTGGTGGAGATGACGACCGGACTGCCGGTCACCGTCGACAACGACGTGCGGGCCCTGACCGTCGCCGAGCAGTGGTTCGGCGCGGGCGTGGGCCTGTCCGACTTCGCCGTGGTCACGGTCGGAGCGGGCATCGGCTGCGGGCTGGTCGTGCACGGCAAGGTCGTCTCGGGGGCCCACGGCGTCGCCGGTGAGATCGGGCACGTGGTCATCGACCCCACGGGCCCCCTCTGCCACTGCGGAAACCGGGGCTGCGCGGAGGCGATCGCCGCCGACCCCGCGATCGTCGCCGCGGTACGCGACGCGACGGGTCTCCCGGTGGCCGACGCGGCGCAGGCCCTCGAACTGGCCCGCCGGGGCGACCCCGGCGCGCGCGAGGTCTACGCACGGGCCGGGGACGCGATCGGCCGGGCCATCGCGACCGTGGCCAACCTCATGGGACCCGAACGCGTGATCATCTCCGGCGAGGGCCTGGCCGCGTACGACCTGTTCGCCGAGCAGATCCGCGACGCCTTCGCCGCCTCCGCCTTCGGCACCGCCGCCCGCTGCGACCTGCTGACCCGGCCGTTGCTCTTCGACGAGTGGGCCCGCGGCGCCGCGGCCACCGCGATCCAGTCCTTCATCGGCGGCCCGCCCCACGGCACGGGTTGAACCGCCGTCCCCCGACCACCACACCCCCGCACAGCCCGACCCCTCACAGGAGGTTCCGACCCATGCGGTCATCCTCGTACGCGCCCACAGCCCCCGCCCGCCGTTCGCTGAGAGCCCTTCTCGTCCTGGCGCTCACCGCCGCGACGGCCGCCGCCCTCCCGTCGGCGCAGGCTGCCACGCCGACCCCCGCCCCCACCTCCACGTCGGCCGCCGGTACGTCGGCCCTCGCGGCCAAGCCGTACATGGGCTGGTCGAGTTGGAGCATGCAGTCCTCGAAGTACCCGGGGCTCAACCCCGACGGCGACTACAGCTACCTCACCGAGAAGAACGTCCTCAAGCAGGCGGACGCGCTGGCGGCCAAGCTCAAGCCGTTCGGCTACGAGTACGTCAACCTCGACGCCGGCTGGTGGATGGACCAGGCCTGGAAGCCCGGCTTCGACGAGTACGGCCGCCAGAAGGCGGACCCGGGGCGCTTCCCGCGCGGGATGAAACCCGTCGCCGACCACATCCACGGCAGGGGTCTCAAGGCGGGCATCTACCTGCCCGTCGGTCTGCAGAAGGAGGCGTACGGCGAGGGCAAGGTGCCGATCTGGAACGCCGGTGACTGTACGACCGCCGACATCGTGTACGGCGACCTGCGCACCACCAACGGCTGGGACAGCGCCTACAAGCTCGACTTCGCCAACCCCTGCGCGCAGAAGTACGTCGACTCGCAGGCGCGGCTGTTCGCCGACTGGGGCTACGACTTCCTGAAACTGGACGGCGTCGGGCCGGGTTCCGGCAAGAACGGCGACCAGTACGACAACGTTGCCGACGTCGCCGCCTGGAACAAGGCCATCGCCGCCACCGGCAGGCCCATCCACCTGGAGGTCTCCTGGTCGCTGGACATAGGCCGGATCGCCGACTGGAAGAAGTACTCCAACGGCTGGCGCATCGACACCGACGTCGAGTGCTACTGCAACACCCTCGTCAGCTGGGAGAACTCGGTCGACGACCGCTGGGACGACCTCCCCGGCTGGACCCGCCACGCGGGCCCCGGCGGCTGGAACGACCTGGACTCCCTGGATGTCGGCAACGGCGAGATGGACGGCCTCACCAAGGCGGAACGCCAGAGCTACGCCACCCTGTGGGCCATCGCCAAGTCCCCGCTGTACACCGGTGACGACCTGACCAAGCTCGACTCCTACGGGGTGTCGCTGCTGACCAACCGCGAGGTCATCGCCCTCAACCAGGGCAGCATGCCGCCCGCGCGGCCGATCACACCGTCGAACCCGCAGCAGGTGTGGGCCGCGAAGAACGCCGACGGCAGCTACACCGTGGCCCTGTTCAACCTCGCCGACAAGCCCGCCGCCGTCTCCGCCGACTGGGCCGCCCTCGGCTTCACCGGCAAGGCAGCCGTACGGGACCTGTGGAACCGCGAGAACCTCGGCACCTACAAGGACAAGGTGAGTCAGGCACTGCCCGCGCACGGCTCCCGGCTGTTCACCGTGACCCCGCGCGGCGCCGCGCTCGCCACGACCGGTTACGAGGCCGAGGCCGCCGCCAACACCCTCAGCGGGAACGCCTCCGTGGCCGACTGCTCCGCCTGCTCGGGCGGCAAGAAGGTCGGCAACCTCTACGTCGGGGGCAAGCTCCGCTTCAACGACGTCGTCGTCGCCAAGGCCGGCACGTACCAGGTGAAGGTCGCCTACGTCAGCGGTGACCCCCGCTCCGTCGAGGTCTCCGCGAACGGCAACGGCTCGACGAGCCACAAGATGCCCTCCACCGGGGACTGGGGGACCGCCGAGACCGTCAGCGTGCCCGTCTCGCTGAAGGCGGGCACCAACACGATCACCTTCGACAGCGGCTCCGGCTACGCCCCGGACATCGACCGCATCGACGTACCGAAGTCCTCCTGACCGCCGCTCCCCGACCCTCTCCTCACCTCTCGTCACCCCTCTTCCTCCTGGAGCCGCACCATGGACAAGAGCCGCCCCGCCGAGCCCAGCCGACGAAGACTCCTCTCCCTCGCCGCCACGACCGGCGTCGCCACCGCCCTCGGCGGCCTGCCCGCCTTCACCGCGTCCGCCGCGCCGCGACGGCCCACCGACGCGCCGCTCCCGAAGGGCAGTTCGCGCGATCAGTTGTGGTGGCAGGCGCCCGCCGACGAGCACTCGATGATCGAGCAGGGCCTGCCCATCGGCAACGGCCGCCTCGGAGCCCTCGCGAGCAACGACCCCGGCCGTGAACTGCTGCTCATCACCGACGCCACGATGTGGACCGGCGGACTCAACGACACCCTCGACTCCGACGGCCAGTTCCCCTACGGCCGCGACGACTTCGGCTCCTTCACCCTGCTCGGCCGTCTCACCGTCGACATCCCGGACCACGACCTGTCCGCCGTCTCCGGCTACCGGCGCACCCTGGACCTCGCGCAGGGCGTGGTCAGCACGTCGTACGTCCGCTCCGGAGTCACGTACGAGCGTCAGGTCTTCGCCAGCCGCCCCGACGACGCGATCGTCCTGCACTTCACCCAGAGCGGCGGTGGCCGCTACACCGGCAGTGTGACCCTGGACGGGACGCACGGAGAGACCGTCCGGGGCACCTCCTTCGGCGCCGCCTTCCCGAACGGGCTGCGTTACGGGGCGGCCGTGAAGGCGTACGGGACCGGTGGCAGTGTCCGGGTGAAGGACGCGCTGATCGAGTTCAGCGAGTGCAAGGACCTCACCGTGGTGGTGAGCGGCGGCACCAACTACGCGCCGGACGCCTCGGCCCACTACCGCGACCCCTCCCTCGACCCGGAGAAGCTGGCCCGCACGAAGGTCGCCGCGGCGGCGGCCCACTCGGCGGGCACGCTCCTGCGCACCCATGTGGCCGACCACCGGGCGCTGTTCGAGCAGATGGAGCTGTCGCTCGGCACCTCGTCCGACGAACAGCGCTCCCTGGACACCTGGGAGCGGATCAGGGCACGGGCCCTGGACGACACGCCCGATCCCGAACTGGAGGCGTCCTACCTGCAGTTCGGTCGCTATCTGATGATCTCCGGGTCCCGTGGCAGCCTCCCGCTGAACCTCCAGGGGCTGTGGCTGGACGGCAACGACCCGGACTGGATGGGTGATTACCACACCGACATCAACATCCAGATGAACTACTGGATGGCCGACCGGGCGGGCCTGTCCCAGAGCTTCGACGCGCTCACCGACTACTGCCTCGCGCAGTTCCCGTCCTGGAAGAAGCTCACCCAGGACCTCTTCAACGATCCGCGCAACCGCTACCGCAACTCCACCGGGAAGGTCGCCGGCTGGGCCGTCGCGTTCTCCACCAACATCCATGGCGGCAGCGGCTGGTGGTGGCATCCGGCGGGCAACGCCTGGCTGTGCGCGAGCCTTTGGGAGCACTACGAGTTCACCAGGTCGCGCTCGCATCTGGTGAGGATCTACCCGCTCCTGAAGAGCGCCTGCGAGTTCTGGGAGGCGCGGCTGATCACCACGACCCTCCCCGGCACCTCGCGGGAAGTGCTCATCGACGACCGCGACTGGTCGCCCGAGCACGGCCCGCAGGACGCCCAGGGCATCACCTACGCGCAGGAACTGGTGTGGGCGCTCTTCGACAACTACCGCACGGCGGCGAGGGAGTTGAAGAAGGACTCCGCCTACGCGGAGACCATCGGCGGCCTCCAGGAGCGGCTCTACCTGCCGAAGGTGAGTGAGAAGACGGGCTGGCTGGAGGAGTGGATGTCGCCCGACAGCCTCGGCGAGACCACCCACCGGCACCTCTCCCCGCTCATCGGGCTCTTCCCCGGCGACCGCATCCGCCCCGACGACTCCACCCCGCCGGAGATCGTCAAGGGCGCGACCGCCCTTCTCACCGCGCGCGGCATGGAGAGCTTCGGGTGGGCGAACGCCTGGCGCAGCCTGTGCTGGGCCCGGCTCAAGAACGCGGAGAACGCCTACCAGCTCATCATCAACAACCTCCGCCCGTCCTTCGACGGCGGCAACGGCTCCGCGCCGAACCTCTTCGACATCTACGAGGTCGAGAAGGGCCGCGGCATCTTCCAGATCGACGCCAACTTCGGCACCCCCGCGGCGATGATCGAGATGCTGGTGTACTCGCGTCCCGGTCACCTGGAACTGCTCCCGGCCCTGCCCGACGCCTGGGCGAAGTCGGGTTCCGTCACGGGAGTCGGCGCGCGGGGCGGCTTCGTCGTCGACCTGCGCTGGCGCGACGGCAGACCGACCGAGGCCCGTATCCGCAGTGTCGGAGGGCGGACGACCACGGTCGCGTACGGCCGCTCGTCCCGCACGGTGACGCTGAAGTCCGGTGGTTCCGTCACGCTGCGGGACTTCGCCCGATGAGGGCCGGTCTCTTCCGAGCGAGCTGCCTGTTGGCGGTCCTGGTGAGCGCCGCCGCCGTCCAGACCACGCCCGCGACCGCCAACGCCGGTGGGAGTGCGACCGCCGCCCCGGCTGCCGCCGCGGGCCGGCACGACGTGGTCACCTGGGGTGCGAGCGCGGACCGGGTGGGAGACGCGGTCGCCGACCGCAGCTACCGCCTGATCGTGCGCACCAGCGTGGCGGGGGACAACCTGCGCGTCCGGCTCTCCAACGCCCTCGGCGACCGGCCGCTGACCTTCGACAGCGCCTACGCCGGCCTCAGGAAGTCCGGTGCGGAACTGGTCCCGGGCACCAACAGGCGGCTGACCTTCGGCGGCACCCGTTCGGTCACCGTCCCGGCGGGCGCCACCGCGTACAGCGACCCACTGCCCGGCAAGCTGGCCGCCGCGGCCGATCTGGTCGTCAGCGTGCACACGCAGGCGGCGGGCGGCCCGGCGACCGGCCACGGCATGGCGATGCAGACGTCGTACGCGGCCGACGGCGACCACACGGGTGAGGACGGGGCGGTCAACTGGACCGAACGCGTCGGCTCCTGGTTCTACCTCGACGCGGTCACCGTGCGGACGAGCACCGCCGTCGGCGCGGTCGTCGCGCTCGGGGACTCCATCACGGACGGCTGGCAGTCCAGCGGCGACCTGAACCGCCGCTGGCCCGACTATCTCGCCCGTCGACTGGGAGCAACCAGCGGTCCGATCAGGGGAGTCGCCAACGAGGGGATCTCCGGGAACAAGGTCCTCGCGGACGGTGCCGGGCAGAGCGCCCTCAACCGGCTGGACCGTGACGTCCTGTCCCACCCGGGCGTCCGTACGGTCTTCCTCTTCGAGGGCGTCAACGACATCAAGGCGCACACGGGCGTCACGGGCGCCGACATGATCGCGGGCTACCGGGAGATCATCGCCCGCGCCCACCGGGCGGGCAAATGTGTCGTCGGTGCCACCGTCGCGCCCTTCAAGGGCTGGTCCGAGTGGGACGCGGCGGCCGAGTCCGTACGCCAGGAGGTCAACGAATTCATCAGGAGCAGCGGGGAGTTCGACGCGGTCACCGACTTCGACCGCATCCTCCGCAGCCCCTACGACCACGAGCGCATCCTGCCCGTCTTCGACGGCGGTGACCGGCTGCACCCCAACGACAAGGGCATGCAGGCGATGGCCGACTCGGTCGACCTCGACAGCCTGCGCTGCGACCGGACGTCCACGGCGGACGTCCCCTGATGTGAACTTCGGCCGGTGTGGTGAACTCGATTTGGTTCAGGCCAAGTTGACCAAGTCGAGTCCGGACCGTGGACACCGGTGGGGCGGGAGTTCAGGATGTGCTTCACATGGATTTCATATGGAGGAGTCGTTCATATGGATAGACGCCAGCTGCTGGTCGGTGGTGCCGCTCTCTCGGCCTCCGCCGCTCTGCTCCCCACGTCCGCGTCCGCCGCCGAAGCTCCCGCCCACCCCGCACACCCCTCGCTTCCCGCCCGCCTCGCGCCGACCCTCCCGTCCAGAGCCGCGATCATCAGGGACCTGCGCCGGGTCGCCGACCACTGGATCGGCGCCCACACGGACCCCGGCGACAACGGCTGGGCCAACGCCACGTTCTTCAGCGGGCTGCTCGCCCTGCACCGCCTGACCGGCAGCGCCCGCTACCTCGCGTACGCACGCGGCTGGGCCGAGAAGCACGCGTACGGGCTGCGTGGCGGTGTGACGACCCGGCACGCCGACAACCACAACGCCGGACAGGCCTACCTCGACCTCTACGAGATCGAGCCGGAGGCGCAGAAACTCGCCGCGATCGAGGAGTCCCTGCACCGCATGGTGTACACGGACCAGCCGGCGAAGAACGACGACTGGTGGTGGGACGACGCCCTGCACATGGCCATGCCGCCCTTCGCCCGCATCGGCGTCCTGCGCAAGGACCCCCAGTGCTGGGAGAAGGTGTACGCCCTCTACCACCACACCAAACGCGTCGAGGGCGGACCAGGGCTGTACGACACCGCCACCGGCCTCTGGTACCGCGACAAGCGGTTCCTGCCCGGCGGGATCCTGTCCCCGTCCGGCAAGCCCGTGGTCTGGTCGCGCGGCAACGGCTGGGTGGCGGGCGGACACGTCAAGACCCTCAAGGCCCTGCCGGGCAGCGAGCGGCACACCGGCGAGTACAAGGAGACCCTGACGAAGCTGGTCACGGCCCTGGCCGGCGTCCAGCGCGCGGACGGCTTCTGGAACGTCAACCTCGCCGACGCCGCGCATCTGCCGGGACCCGAGACGAGCGGCACCTCCTTCTTCGTCCACGGCACGGCCTACGCGATCCGTTCCCGCCTCGTGGACCGGGCCGCGTACCTGCCGGTGGTGGCGCGGGCCTGGCAGGGCCTGGTCACCACGGCCGTCCACCCCGACGGATTCCTCGGCTACGTCCAGAACGTGGGCGACCGCCCGGAGTCCAGCCAGCCCGTCACCTACGACACGACGTCCGACTTCGGCGTCGGAGCCTTCCTGCTGGGCGGCACCGAACTCGCCCTCCTGGCAGGCTGACGGCACCGCCGCGCGGGCGGGCCGAGGCGCTGGGTAGCGTGGGCCCCTCGACCGACGCTACGGAGGCCATCACATGACCCGCCCGATCACCGTGGGAGCAGACGGTACCGCCGAATCCCTGGCCGCCGTCCACTGGGCGGCCAGGGAAGCGGTACGCCGGGACCTTCCGCTGCGCATCGTGCACGCCCGGCCGAAGGCCGAAAGCGACGAGCGGACGACGGATGCCCAGGAGGCGGACGTCCGGGAGGCACTGACGCGGACCGCGGGCGAGGTCACCGGACACCACCCCGGTCTGGCGGTGGCCACCGACCTCGTCGACGGCGTGCCGGTCCAGGCGCTCCTCGTCGCCGCCGCCGAGGCCGAGACACTGGTCCTCGGCTCGCGCGGCCACGGCGCGATCGTCGGCTTCCTGCTCGGCTCGGTCGGCCAGCAGGTCATCGCCGAGTCGACGCGGCCCGTCGTCCTCGTACGCGCCACGGACCAGGCCGAGCCGGAGGCCGCCGGCCGCGAGATCGTCGCCGGTCAGCAGGGCGGCCCCGACGACAGCGCGGGCGCCCTGGGGTACGCCTTCGAGGCGGCGGCGGCACGCGGCGCCGACCTGCGCGTCGTACGGGCCTGGGCGCTGCCCACCGTCTTCACCTACAGCCCCGCCTCCCTCGCACTCGCCGACGAGGCCGGCGGTCTGGAGCAGTACGAGAAGAAGGCGCTCGCCGAAGCGCTGCGGCCGTGGCTGGAACGCTTCCCCGACGTGAAGGTGACCCAGCACGTCGAGATGGGCAGCGCGGGCGAGGTACTGCTCTCCGCGGCGGCCCGCGCCCAGCTCGTGGTGGTCGGCCGGCGGGCGCACCGCTCGGCCGTGGGCTCACGGATCGGTTCGGTCGCCCACGCGGTCGTCCATCACGCGCCCTCCCCGGTGGCGGTCGTCCCGCCGGCCTGAGCGTCCGCCGCGCCGCCCGCCGGGGGCGACAGCCCGTCCCGCATCCCGGGCAGGATGTTCGTGACGTAGTCCCGGACGACCGTGTCCAGGTCGATGTCGTGCTGCGCCCGCTCGGACAGGTACCAGCGGTGTTCGAGCAACTCGTGGTAGAGCTCGGCGGGATCCATGGAGCCGCGCAGGTCCAGCGGTATGGCCCGCACGGTGGGCCGGAAGACGTCCCGGACCCACCGGTGGGCCAGTACCTCGGGCCGGGCGGCGTGGGGGTCCCCCCTGCTCGAACGAAGTTGAGAGCCCGGGGGAGGGTCGCCCGGCGCGTAGTCGTCCTGGGTGGCCATCCAGCTCTCCAGGTCGTTCAGCAGCCGCCGGGCCTGGTTCTCCTCGGTGTCGAGGCCGGTCAGGCGCAGCAGTTGGCGCTGGTGGTGGCCGGCGTCGACGACCTTCGGCACGAACGTGACGGTGTCGCCGTTCGAGGAGTGCGCGATCTGCATCTCGGCGACGTCGAAGCCGAGTTCGTTCAGGCGCCGGATCCGCCGGTCGATGTAGTGGTGTTTGCCCGCCGGGTACACGGACGTGCGGGTCAGCTCCTGCCACAGCCCGTTGTAGCGCTTGCAGATCTCCATGCCGAACTCGATGGGGTCCACCGAAGGGTGCAGCGCGCCCGAGGCCTCCAGGTCCAGCAGCTCCCCGCTGATGTTGACACGTGCCAGATCGAGGTCGTACTCCCGCTGCCCCGGGCTCAGTTGCGGATGCACCTCGCCGGTCTCCGCGTCGACGAGATACGCGGCGTACGCCCCGGCGTCCCGGCGGAACAGCGTGTTGGACAGCGAGCAGTCGCCCCACGCGAACCCCGCGAGATGCAGCCGGACCAGCAGCACGGCCAGCGCGTCCATGAGGCGGTGCATGGTGGCGGGCCGCATGGTCGTCTCGAACATCGACCGGTAGGGCATCGAGCCGCCCAGATGCCGGGTGATGAGCACGGACTCCAGCGGATCACCGGCCTCGTCGGTGCGGCCGGTCACCACGGCGAGAGGGTCCACCGAGGGGATGTTCAGCCGGTCGAGTCCGCGCAGCAGTTCGTACTCGCGCAGCGCGGGCCGTTCGGCCAGCTCCTTGACCGCCACGACCTCCGTACCGGCGCGCGCGTACCGCACCACGTGCCGCGAGATGCCGCGCGGCAACGGCACCAGATAGTGCTCCGGCCACTCCTCCAGAGGCAGCTGCCACGGCAGGTCGAGCAGGAGCGCGGGATGCTCCGGGTTGGTGGCGCTGATCCGCAATGCCATCGCTCGCTCGCCCTGCCTCACGTTCGGCCGTCATGTCGCAGGAGCATCTCCGCACCTGGACGGCCCCTTCGTCAACACGACAGTCCGATTTGTCAGCAGGTGGGAGGGGCCCGGCACTCCCGCAGCCCGGGCCGCCGACAGGCTCCGGGCCCGGGGCGCGGGACGTGATGTGCAGCACGTCGGCAGGGTGCCCGGGACCCCTGGGGCGAGGGTTCTGGCTGCGCACGGCTTGATCGGTGATCAAGTGGGTCGAAATCCCTGGCCAACGCCCATTCCGCTCATTTGACACCCCGTCTTCCGCCCAGATAGGAAGCAGCCCTCTGAGGTCGAGAGGTGGACTGTGTACGAGCCGAATGTGGTCGGTGACTGGCAGGAGTACGACGACGGGCATGCCGGCCTGCGCGTTCGCGTTCATGGTCTGGAGAAGGCCGAGCCGCCACGGGGGCGTGACGACGCGGCCGAGGGCCTCGTCTACTTCCGGTTCCGCGTGACCGTCGAGAACCGTACGACCGTGCACTTCGGCATTCATCTGGAGGACGGCCAACTCGACGTCCGGGTCGGGACCGACGGCGAGAGCGCGTTCCTGGACTGGCGCAACTCCCAGTTCATCGAGGGCTTCGACGTCTATCCGCTGCGCCGCGTCACCTCCGTCCTGTACGCCGCCGCGCCGGAGAGCTGCCTGTCATTGGTCGACATCCAGGTGCAGTTGAAGGTCGACGACGAATGGACGGAGCGGTACCTGTGGTCGGGCGGCATCGGCCCGCAGGAGCCGGCCGTGGGAGTCGGCGCCCGAACCGACTCCGCGCAGGACAGCCTCGCCGCCCAGGTGATCAGCTACCTGGAGCGGGAGACGGGGCCGGGTTCGGCGGCCTGAGCCCAGACCGGGAGGGGCGGGCGACGCGACCGGCCGCCCCTCCCTCCCGCCCGCCGGAGCTTGGCGCCGAAGACGGCCCCGGGGGAGCCCGGCCCCGATCCGACGGCCCCGGCGGAGCCGACCGCTCGGGCTCAGCCGCCCAAGCCGCCGTCCAGGGCCTCGGCCGCCTCCGCCGAGACGGCCTCGGCGACGGCCGCGAGAGCCGGGAAGTCGAGTTTCCACTGCTGCCAGAACAGGGGGACGTCGATCTGCCGGTCCGCCGAGAGCCGGACGAGCCGCCCCGCGCCGAGCAGGGGCGCCGTCTGTACTTCGGGGACCATGCCCCAGCCCATCCCGGCGGCGACGGCCTCGACGAAGCCCTCGGAGGTCGGCACGAGATGCCGTACCGCACTCGCGCCCCGAGGCCCGTGCGCACCCCGTGACCCGCGCGAGCCGCGTACGAGCTCCCGGACGAACGCGTCCTGGATGTCGTCCCGCCGGTCGAAGGTCACCACGGGCGCGTCGGCGAAGACCTCCCACAGCGCCGCGCCCGGCGGGCCCTCGAACCACCGCGCGGCGAAGGCAGGGCTCGCCACCGGGACGTACCGCATACGTCCCAGAGCGCGCACGGAGCAGCCCGTCACCGCGTCCGGCGACGAGGTGACGGCCGCCATCACGAGCCCCTCGCGGAGCAGCGCCGCCGTGTGGTCCTGGTCCTCGCGGCGCAGTTCGTAGCAGACGGGCAGCCCCTCGGGCACGCGGGAGAGCGCGGGCAGGAACCAGGTCGCCAGCGAGTCGGCGTTCACCGCGATCGACAGCCGGGCCGGTTCATCCGTGCCGGACATGCCCAGTTCGGCCCGTGTGTCGCGCTCCAGCCGGGCCAACTGGCGTGCGAAGCGCACGACGGCCTCACCGGACTCGGTCGGCCGGACCGGCTTCGTACGCATCAACAGCACACGCCCCGTGCGCTGTTCGAGGGCCTTGACCCGCTGGCTCACCGCGGACGGTGTCACATGGAGCACGGCGGCCGCGGCGTCGAACGTGCCCTCGTCCACCACGGTCAGCAGGGTCCGCACCTGGTCCAGGGGAAGGTCTGTCATCACAATCGCTAAGGATACGTAAGAATCTTTAGCTGTACTTTTCCGTGTCCTGCTTCCTAGCGTGGACTCCGTGAACAGCGCTCTGACCGCCGCGGCCGCCGGGTTCGGCACCGGCCTCTCCCTGATCGTCGCCATCGGCGCCCAGAACGCCTTCGTCCTGCGCCAGGGCGTCCGCCGGGACGCGGTACTGGCCGTGGTGGCCATCTGCGCCCTCTCGGACGCGGCGCTCATCGCGCTGGGCGTCGGCGGTGTCGGCGCGGTGGTGGTGGCCTGGCCCGCGGTGCTCACCGCGGTCGGACTGATCGGCGGCCTCTTCCTGATCGGCTACGGCTGCCTGGCCGCGCGCCGGGTCCTGAAACCGTCGGCGCTGACCGTGGAGCCGGGGGCGGCGGGGGCGGCGGGGGCGACGGGATCCGCGGTGCCGGCGGGATCGTCGGTGTCGGTCGGGGCGCCGGGATCGGCCGGATCGGCGGGGTCGGCGGGGTCGGCTGGGGTGCCGAGTGTGGTGGGAGCGGCCGGGGCGCCGGGGGTGCCGGGGCCGTCGGGGGTGGCGGGCGTGGCGGGGAGGGCGGGCTCGCGGCGCCGGGCCGTGCTCACGTGTCTGGCGATGACCTGGCTGAACCCGCACGTCTACCTGGACACCGTGTTCCTGCTCGGCTCCATCGCGGCCGACCGCGGCCCCTGGCGCTGGACCTTCGGCCTCGGCGCGATGCTCGCCAGCCTGGTCTGGTTCGCGGCCCTCGGCTTCGGCGCCCGGCTGCTCAGCCCTCTCCTGGCCCGGCCCTCGGCGTGGCGGGTACTGGACGCCCTGATCGCCGTGACGATGATCGTGCTCGGGGCCACGCTGATCGCCGGGGTGTGAGCGGACCGCCCCTGTCGTGCCGCTCGCCACGGTCACCTCGGCCGCCACGGTCGCCGCGGTCGCCCCGGTGCACGACCGCGACGGCCAGCAGCCCGAGTCCGAGTCCCGCCGCCGTCTGCGTCCCGAAGTGTTCGCCGAACATCAGCGCGCCCCACACGGCGGTGACGGGGGCCATCAGGAACATGAGCGTGTTGACCTTGGTCACCCCGGAGCGCCTGAGGATCAGCCAGTACAGCCCGTACCCGCCGAACGTGGAGAGCGTCACGAGCCACACCACCGCGGTCCAGAAGGAACCGTCCGCCGGGGGCGTCAGGCCTCCGCCGAGGGCGGCGAGCACCGTGAACACGACGGCACTGGTGAGGGCGTGCACCGTCATCGACACCATCGGGCGGACGTCCGTGCGCGACCTGCGGTCCAGGAACGTCGCCGCGACCATGCTGAGCATGCCGAGGAACGGCACGAGGTACGCCCACCACGCGACGCCCGTCGCGGCGCCCGCGTCGGCCGTGGTGACGACGGCGACACCGGCCACACCCAGCCCCAGCCCGAGCCACTGCGTACGCGACACCGCCACGCCGAGCAGCGGTCCGGCCAGCGCGCCGGCCACCAGCGGCTGCGTACCGTCGATGAGGGCCGTCGTCCCGCTGGAGACGCCCAGTTCGATGGCGTAGTAGACGGTCAGCAGGTAGCCGCTCTGCGACAGCAGTCCGACGCAGGCCTGCCGGAACAGGTCGCGGGCTCCCAGTCCGCGCCAGGAGGACCGGGCGGTGGTCAGGGCGACGACGCCGAGGACGAGGGCCAGCGGCAGGAAGCGCCACATGAGGAGCGTGACCGTCGAGGCACTGCCCGACCCGAGCTTGGCCCCGATGAAGCCGGAGCTCCAGGCCCCCACGAACGCGATCGACAGAAGGATGTTCACAGCACCGCACACCTCCAGAACTAGACCGATCTGTATACCTGACTTCGCCGAGTATACAGATCGGTCTACAATGGGCGGATGAGCAGCACGGAGACGCCCCGCCGAGTACCGCTGACCCCCGCTGCCCGCCGCGCCCTGGTCGCGGCCGGGCGACTGTTCTACGAGCGGGGGATCCACGCCGTCGGCGTCGACCTCATCGCCGCCGAGGCCGGCGTCACGAAGAAGACGCTCTACGACCGGTTCGGCTCCAAGGAGCAGATCGTCGTCGAGTACCTCGCCGACCGCGACGAGCGCTGGCGCGCCTGCCTCGCCGCCCGCCTCGACGTCTGCGAGTCGCCGCTGGACAGCGTCCTGACCGTCTTCGACGTGTCGCGCGAGTGGATGGACGCGAACAGCCCCAGGGGCTGCAGCATGGTCAACGCCCATGCGGAGATCGACGACCCGTCGCACCCGGCGTACGGGATCATCACCGGCCAGAAGCAGTGGATGCTCACCCTCTTCACCGACCTCGTACGCCCGCTGGCGCCCGACTCGGCCGACTCGCTGGGCCGGAGCCTGATGCTGCTCCACGAGGGCGCCCTCGTCGCTTTCGGCCTGCGTATCTTTCTCGGGGCACTGGAGCACGCCCGCGAACAGGCGGCGGCCCTCCTCACCCGCTGACCGGTCGGCCCGTCCACGGACCGACCCCTCCTCGCGGAGATCGCTCCGCATCGGCGATAGTGAATCTCTGATCGAAAGATGTATCTAGCAATCAGAGCGCGCAGAGCAAGCGGGACGGGTGTGGACACCAGCAAGGGCAGTGCGGACAGCAGGCCGGACAGCGGCGCGGAGCGGCACGTCGAGGACGCCGGGACGGTGGAGCCGCCGCCCACGGCCGACACGGGCGACGGGCCGCGGAGCGGGTGGCGCCGCTTCGCCATGGACACCCGGCCGCTGCGCCGGCCCGCGTACCGCCGCCTGTGGTCCTCGACCATCGTCACCGCCGTGGGCAGCCAGCTCACCGCGGTCGCCGTACCCAAGCAGATCTACGACATCACCGGCTCCTCCGCCTGGGTCGGCTACGCGAGCTTCGCGGGACTGCTGCCGCTGGTCGTCTTCGCGCTCTGGGGCGGCGCGATCGCGGACACCGTGGACCGGCGCAAGCTCCTCCTCGTCACCAACATCGGCATCGCCGTCACGTCCCTCCTCTTCTGGATCCAGGCCGTCACAGGGCTCGGCTCGGTGGCCGTCCTGATGGTGCTGCTCGCCGTCCAGCAGGCGTTCTTCGGGCTCAACTCCCCGGCCCGCCAGGCCTCCATCGCCCGGCTCGTACCCAAGGAGGAACTGGCCGCCGCGAACGCGCTCGGCTCGACCGTCATGCAGACCGGCCTGGTCGCCGGGCCGCTGCTCGCCGGAGCGCTCATACCCGTCGTCGGCCTCGCCGAGCTCTACCTGATCGACGCCGTGGCCCTGTGCGCCACGGTCTGGGCCGTCTACCGGCTGCCCGCGCTGCCGCCCCTGGCCACCGCCACGGCGGCGGCCGGCCGGGCGGGCCGGGCCGGGCTGAAGGGCATCGCGGAAGGCTTCCGCTACATCTCGCTCAACCAGGTGCTGCTGCTGTCCTTCCTCGCCGACATCATCGCGATGGTCTTCGGCATGCCCCGCGCGCTCTTCCCCCAGCTCGCCTCACAGACGTACGCCCCGTACGGCGAGGGCCTGGCGCTCGGACTGCTCTTCGCGGCGGTCCCCATCGGCGCGGTGCTCGGCGGACTCATGTCGGGCACCTTCTCGCGGGCGCGCCGGCACGGCCGCATGGTCATCGTCGCGGTGGTCGCCTGGGGAGTGGCGATCACCGGGTTCGGACTGAGCGCCAACCTGTGGGTGGCCGTGGCGTTCCTCGCCGCCGCGGGAGTCGCCGACATGGTCTCCATGGTCTTCCGCGGCGCCATCCTCCTCTCCGCGGTCACCGACGAACTCCGCGGCCGGATGCAGGGCGTCTTCACGGTCGTCGTGGCGGGCGGCCCGCGCCTGGCCGACGTGCTGCACGGCACGGCCGGGTCGGCGCTGGGCGCCCGTACGGCGGTCGCGGGCGGCGGCCTGCTGGTCGTCGTCTCCATGCTGGTACTGGCGGCGACGATGCCGGCGCTGCGCCGCTACAGCGCGAGCGCCTGAGCCCCCAGGGAATTACGTCGACTCCTCGGCGCGCGGCGAACTAGCCTCGCCGTCCATGAACACCTTGCGGACGATCCACGACGTGCCCGTCTTCCTGTGCGCCGCCGAGGGCGAGCCGATCGCCGGCGAACGGGAAGCCCTGGACCTCATCGGCGATGCCTCCTACCAGGGCGCGCGGTGGGTCGTCGTCCCCGCCGAGCGGCTGGACGAGACGTTCTTCCGGCTCAGCACGCGCGTGGCCGGGGACATCGTCGGTAAGTTCGCGAACTACCGCCTCGGGCTGGTGATCCTCGGGGACATCTCCCGTCACACGGCCGACAGTTCCGCGCTGCGCGACTTCGTGCGGGAGTGCAACCGGGGGCGGCAGACGTGGTTCGTCGCCGATGCGGGGGAGTTGGAGGAGCGGTTGCGGGGCTGACGGGCACGGGCGGCCGGCGTCCCGGCCCCGTGTCCCTCCGCTTACACCGCTCTCGCCGCTCTCGGCCTCAGACCTTGACGCTCTCCGCGGCCTGGGCGATCAGCTCCTGGAGGTACAGGCCGCGGCGGGCGTCCAGTTCGCCGGACACCCCGGTGCGCACCGCCGAGGCGAAGGCCTGGCGCAGTACCGGCCAGCACTCGTCGTGGTCGAGGTCCGCGTTGTCGTACACGAGCCCCGGTCGGGGGCCGAAGAGTTCGACCCGCATGATCCCGGGCTCCACGGCGACCGACCCGGACAGCGAGGCCTGGCTGACCGCGCCGCTCTCGTGCTCGCAGGTCAACTCCACCCACTTGCGCGGATCTCCGGTGGCGCGGACCCGCACGATCGGCCCCATGGCGGCGTCCAGCAGGTCCAGGATGTGAGGCCCGAGATCCAGCAGCGCGCCGTGCTCAAGACGCCAGGGGGTCGCGAAGTCGCCGCCGAGGAAGGCGCCGCTCAGACAGGCCGAACGGGCGCCCGCCACCTCGATGTCCCGCGCTGCCCGCAGGAACTCCTGCGCGACGGGGTGATAGCGGTTGGTCAGGACCACCTGCGAGACGACCCCGGCCTCGTCGATGGCGTCGACGAGCCGCCGCGCGGACGGTACGTCCAGGCCGATCGGCTTCTCCAGCAGCAGGGCCTTGCCCGCCTTGGCCGCTCGCCCGGCGAGGTCCGCCTGGATGTCCGGCGGCACCGCGAAGGCCACGGCCTCGCACTGGTCGAGCAGGTCCTCGAAACGTGCCACCGCGACGGCTCCGTGCGGGGCGGCGGTCTCCTGTGCCGCTGCGGGGCGGCGGGCCCAGACCGCGGTCAGTTCGGTCTCGGGGCCGGTGGCGAGTACGGGGGCGTGTACTCCGCGGGCCCAGGGGCCGGCGCCGACCAGGCCGACCTTGACGGGGGAGTGGGGCCAGGGGGAGGTGGTGTCGGCCACGGGAGTCCAATCTGGGTTACGGGATCACTGCCGGGAGCGGCGACCGTGCAACGAACGGCCCCGGCGGTACGTGCCCGGGGCTCCCTCGCCCCCGCCGCCCCTACCCGTCCCGTCCCTGTCATGGGGGCTGCGCCCCCTCGCCCCCCGTATCGCGCTTCGCGCTCGTCCTCAAACGCCGGACGGGCTAACAGTTAGCCCCTCCGGCGTTTGAGGAGCGGGGGTTCGGGGGCGGAGCCCCCGAGTACGTGACGGGAACGGGTAGGGGCGGCGGGGGCGAGGGAAAAAGGCCCTATGCCGGGCGGAGCCACACCGTCGACAGGGGTGGCAGGGTCAGGCAGAGGGAGGCCGGGCGGTCGTGCCAGGGCAGGTCGTCCCGCTTCACCGCCCCGGCGTTCCCCACCTCACTCCCGCCGTACCGCCCCGCGTCCGTATTGAGCACCTCGCGCCACGCAGGCACATCATCCGGCACCCCCAGCCGGTACTCGTGCCGCACCACCGGCGAGAAGTTGGACACGGCGAGCAGCGGCACCCCGTCCACCCCGAAGCGCAGGAAGGCGAACACATTGTCCTCGGCGGCGCCCCCGGCGACCCACCTGAACCCGGCGGGATCGGTGTCCAGCTCCCAGAGCGCCGGCACCTCCCGGTACACGGCGTTGAGGTCGCGGACGAGATCCCGCACCCCCCGGTGGTCCGCCTCCGCGCCGTACTGCGGATCCAGCAGCCACCAGTCGGGCCCCTGCGCCTCCGACCACTCCGCGCCCTGCGCGAACTCCTGCCCCATGAACAGGAGTTGCTTGCCGGGGTGCGCCCACATGAAACCCAGATAGGCGCGATGGTTGGCGCGCCGCTGCCACCAGTCGCCGGGCATCTTCGACACCAGCGCCTGCTTGCCGTGCACGACCTCGTCGTGCGAGATCGGCAGGACGTAGTTCTCGCTGTACGCGTACACCATCGAGAACGTCATCTCGTCGTGGTGGTACTTGCGGTGCACGGGCTCGTGCTTGATGTACTCCAGCGAGTCGTGCATCCACCCCATGTTCCACTTCAGCCCGAAGCCGAGACCGCCGTCGGTGGTCGGCCGGGTCACCCCGGTCCAGGCGGTCGACTCCTCCGCGATGGTCACGATCCCCGGCACCCGCCGGTACAGCGTCGCGTTCATCTCCTGGAGGAACGCCTTCGCGTCGAGGTCCTCCCGGCCGCCGAAGACGTTCGGGGTCCACTGGCCGGAGTCCCGCGAGTAGTCGAGGTAGAGCATGGAGGCGACCGCGTCGACGCGCAGTCCGTCGATGTGGAACTCCTCGCACCAGTACACGGCGTTGGCGACGAGGAAGTTGCGCACCTCCACGCGGCCGTAGTCGAACTCGTACGTGCCCCAGTCCGGGTGCTCGGCCCGCCGGTCGTCCCCCGGCTCGTACAGCGGCTCCCCGTCGAAGCGGCCCAGCGCCCAGTCGTCCTTCGGGAAGTGCGCGGGCACCCAGTCCATGATCACGCCGATGCCCGCCCGGTGGAGCGCGTCGACCAGGTACTTGAAGTCGTCCGGGGTGCCGAGTCGTGAGGTGGGGGCGTAGAAGCCGGTGACCTGGTAGCCCCACGAGCCGCCGAAGGGGTGCTCGGCGACCGGCATCAGCTCGACGTGCGTGAAGCCCAGGTCGTTGACGTACGCGGGGAGTTCGTCCGCCAGCTGACGGTACGTCAGCCCCGGTCGCCAGGAGGGCAGATGGACCTCGTACACGGAGAACGGCGCCTCGTGCACCGGTGTGTCACCCCGGTGGGCCAGCCACTGCGCGTCGCCCCACTCGTAGTGCGAGGCCGTGACGACGGACGCCGTGTCGGGCGGCACCTCGGCACGGCGGGCCATCGGGTCCGCCTTGAGGAACCGGTCGCCGTGCCGTGACGTGATCTCGAACTTGTACCGCGCGCCCTCGCCGACACCGGGCAGGAACAGCTCCCACACCCCGGCCGCGCCCAGCGAGCGCATCGGGAACTGCGTGCCGTCCCAGAACGTGAAGTCCCCGGCGACCCGTACCCCCTGGGCGTTCGGCGCCCACACCGTGAAGCGGGTGCCCGTCACACCCTGGTGCTCCATCGGCTCGGCGCCGAGCGCCCGCCACAGCTGCTCGTGCCTGCCCTCGCGGACGAGGTGCAGATCCAGCTCGCCGAGCGCGGGCAGGAAGCGGTACGGATCCTCCACCTCCAGCTCGACCCCGCCCGCGTATCTGACCAGCAGCGTGTACTCGGGAACCGCGTCCAGCGGCAGCACCCCGGAGAAGAGTCCGCCGCCCTCGCTGTCCAGCAGCATCCGCAGCCCGTCCGGCAGCGCCACCGCCACGGACTCGGCGAACGGCCGCAGCGCACGGACGACGACACCCTCCGGCACCGGATGCGCCCCGAGCAGTGAGTGCGGATCGTGATGGGTCCCCGACAGCAGCCGCTCGCGGTCCGCCACCTCCATCGAGGACACCGGCGGTCGCCCGCCGGGTCCCCCCGGCCCCGGTTCGGCGGGAGCGGCCTCGACGGGCCGGGCCTCCTCGGACGGCGGCGGGGTCAGGGGTACGGAGATATCGCGGGCTGCCACGGTTTTCAGCCTCCTTGAGCGCTGTGGAAAGAGTGGAAGGAAGGGACCGGCGTGTGCGGACCGCCGGACGGGGTCGGGGCGTGCTCGGCTAGCCGGGCGATCGCCGCCATCGGCACGGGCAGCCAGTCGGGCCGGTGCCGTGCCTCGTACAGGGCCTCGTACACGGCCCGGTCGGTCTCGTGCGCCCGCAGCAACTCGCGCTGGGCGCGCGGGTCCCACCGTGCCTGTACGGCGTATCCCGCGCAGTAGGCGTCACGGCAGCGGCGGGCCCACTCCGGACGCCACGGGTGGCGGCTGTGGGCCGCGTAGTCGAAGGACCGCAGCATGCCCGCGACATCGCGTACGGGGGACTGCGGCTGCCGGCGTTCGGCGATGGGGCGGGCCGGTTCGCCCTCGAAGTCGATGACGGACCAGCGTTCCCCGGCCCACAGCACCTGACCGAGGTGCAGATCGCCGTGGATCCGCTGCACCGGACGGCCCGAGTCGAGGGCGGCCAGCTCGTCGAAGGCGCCCCGCAGCCCGGCCACGTAGGGCAGCAGTTCCGGCACCGACCGGCTCGTCGTGTCGAGGCGTTCGATCATCGCGGCCGCGAGCCGTCTGCTCCCGTCCCCGGTCGGTGCGCCGAGGGCGAACGCGGCGGCCAGCGCGAGATGCACCTCGGCGGTCGCGCGCCCCAGTTCGTACGCCTCCTCCCGGAAGTCCCGTCCCTCGGTGAGCGATTGGAGGGCCAGGGTCCAGCCGTCGACGGCGTCCGGCAGGAAGGGCTGGAGCACACCGAGCGTCGCCGGCAGCGGCTCCGAGGTACGGAACCACGCCACGGGGGCCGGTACCCGGGTGCATCCCTGGCGGGCCAGGGCCCAGGGCACCTCCAGGTCCGGATTGATGCCGGGCCGGACCCGCCGGAAGATCTTGAGGATGTACGCGTTGCCGTACACCAGGCTGGTGTTGGACTGCTCGGCGTCGAGGAGACGCGGTGTCAGTCCGGCGGGGACGGACACCTTCGCGTCGCGCTCGAACCGCAGCGGGCCCGCCGTTCCCGGGGTGCGCAGCCGCTCCAGGAGCAGGTCGGCCGACCGCGGCTCCTGAAGGGCGTCGTACACCGTCAGGCCGGCCAGCGGCCCTTGGCTCGCGCGCCCGATGCGGGCGTGGGCCAGCCGCGGCGGCAGGGTCTCCCCGAAGCCGAGGAGCAACTGGTAGCAGTCCCCGGGCCGGGACGGGGAGGAGCCGTCCCCGGTGCTGACCAGGAGGTGCAGACACGCCGGATGCAGTTCGGTCACCGAGAGCAGGGAAAGGTCCGTGACCCGCCGGCCCTTGCCCGCGAACCACCGTTGCTCGGGCAGCCATGCCTGAAGCAGGTCGGCGAGCGATGTCAGCAGGTGGGCCGGACTGTGGCCGCTGGGGCGGGGTGCTACGACCTTGCACATGTCGACCCGTCCTTTCAGGAGCACACCGTCAATCGGCGACTGGTGAGCGGAGTGGCGTCCTTGCGGAGGCGGAACCAGTAGAAGCCGTGGCCGGCGAGGGTGAGGAGGTAGGGGA
>NZ_BMVY01000032.1 GCF_014650955.1 Streptomyces tauricus | reverse complement strand
GACGACTCGCCGCAGATGAAGATGATCGCGGCACTGCGCAACCAGTTCGGCGGCCACGCCGTCGAATCCGCGAAGTAGGAGAAGCAGACATCATGGGCGATCTCCTCCTCGTCCGGCACGGCGAGACCGAGTGGAGCCGGTCGGGACAGCACACCAGCTGGACCGACCTGCCCCTCACCCCGCACGGCGAGGAGCAGGCGAGGTCCCTCGTCCCGCTCTTCGCCGGGCGGTCCTGTGCCCTCGTGCTCACCAGTCCGCTCCAGCGCGCGATACGCACGGCGGAACTGGCGGGGCTGACCGGGGCCGTCGTCGACCCCGATCTGCACGAGTGGAACTACGGGGCCTACGAAGGCATCAAGACCGTCGACATCCACCGCACCCGTCCCGACTGGTACCTGTGGAACGACGGGGTGCCGCCCGGCCCGGACGGGCACACCGGTGAGTCGCCCGTCGAGGTGGGCGAACGTGCCGACCGGGTGCTCGCCCACGCGGCGAAGGCGCTCGACGAGGGTGACGTGGTCCTGGTGGCCCACTCTCACTTCCTGCGCGTCCTGACCGCCCGCCGGCTCGGGCTGCCCGCCTCGGACGGGCGGCTGTTCCGGCTGGACACGGCCACGGTGAGCCGGCTCTCCCTGGAGCACGGGCGCCCGGTCCTCGCGGAATGGAACGCCAAGCCGTAGACCACCGCGTCCCGGACCCCAACACGTCGACGGCCTCGCTCCCCCCTGGCGGAGCGAGGCCGTCGACGTAGCGCCCGGGCCGCCGCGTCAGCCCTGCGGGCGGCCACGGGTCTGGGGCGGGATGTGTTGTGCACGTTGGTGAGGGCTGAGCGCGCAGTTCCCCGCGCCCCTAAAAAAGGGGCTGCGCCCCGACAAGAACCAACGCAACAGGCCCCCGCGCCCTCAAGCAGCGCAGCCAGCCTCCACCGCCCCGCCCAACCCCCTACGCCCTAAGGGGCGCGGGGAACTGCGCGGCCAGCCCCCACCGAGCCGCACAACACACCCCGCCCAACCCCGACACCGCCAGGGGCACGGGGAACTGCGCGGCCAGCCCCCACCGACCCGCACAACACACCCCGCCCAACCCCGACACCGCCAGGGGCGCGGGGAACTGCGCGGCCAGCCCCCACCGAGCCGCACGACACACCCCGCCCAACCCCGACACCGCCAGGGGCGCGGGGAACTGCGCGGCCAGCCCTCACCGGGCCGCACAACACATCCGGCCGGCCCAGACTCCCCGGGGCTTTCAGGGGCGCGGGGAACTGCGCAGGCAACCCCCGCCACCCGCAGCCGGTCCGCACAGCGGTCGGCCCCCGGCGGGCGGGGCGAAACTCCCGGCCACCCCCGCCCCCACCGGCTGTGGCTGCTGTGGGACCGCGGGCCTCGCGGGACATCGGGCGGACGTCCCGGAGGGCCCCGCGGACGCCCCGACGTGCGCGGACGCGCCACGCGCCCGCCCACCGACAGCCCCCGCGCATCGGCGGGAACCACCGCTGCGGCGACCCCGCCCCACCGGTAGCGTGCTGGCCCCTGTCCCGTACACATCCGTACGCATCCGTACTCATTCCGTACGAAGGAAACGACCGATGGCCGAGACCGGGCAGCACGAGCAGCGGTACGAACACTACGAAGGCGGAAGCCCCGAGGCGGAACGGCTGGTTTTCGACCGGCTGGCCCGGGAGCTGATGGAAGTACAGGTGAAGAACCGCCGGGCCGGGGGCGGCGGAACGGCCCGCGCCATCCACGCCAAGGCCCCACTCGGTGTGGAGAACGCGCGCCTGCGCTTCCACGACGATCTGCCCGCCGCCCTGCGCGTCGGCTTCGCCCGTCCCGGCGCCGACTATCCGGTGACGCTGCGGCTGTCGAACGCGAGCGGCATCCGGCAGGGCGACGGCGCCCCCGACCTGCGGGGCGCGGCCCTGCGCGTACGGGTGTCGGACGAGGAGAGCCACGACCTGCTCGCCACGAGCTACCCGGTGTCCCACGCCCGTGACGCCCGCGAGTTCGTGGCCTTCGCCAAGGCCATGGCGGGCGCCCGCAACCCGCTCCAGAAGGCGTTCGGGCTCCTCGTGAAGCTCCCGCTGGCGGTCGGGTTCGAGACCGCCACGCGGATGCGGCGCAATGTCCAGGCGGCCACCCGCCAGACCGTCACCTCCCTCGCCACGCAGACGTACTGGAGCCGCGGGGCGATGCTCTGGGGCGAGGCGGGACCGGTGCGCTATCTGCTGCGCCCCGCGGCCGGCACACCTCCGGCCCCGCCGCCCGACCGGCGCGACCCCGACTTCCTGCACCATGAGCTGGCCCGTCGGCTCGCTTCGGCCGACGTGTCCTTCGAGCTGTGTGTGCAGCGGTACGTGGACGAGTTGCGCACCCCGGTCGAGGACACCTCGGTGGAGTGGAAGGACGCCGTCTCGCCGCCGATCGCGGTGGCCCGGCTCACCGTACCGAGCCAGGACGTGGACGAGGCCGAGGCGCGGGCGGCGGCCCGGCGGGTGGAAGACCTGGTGTTCAACCCCTGGTACACCACCGACGACTTCCGTCCCCTGGGCAATCTCAACCGGGCCCGCAAGGCCGCCTATCAGGCGAGCGGCGCGCACCGGCTCGGGCTGCGCTTCGTCACCGAGGAGCCGCTGCGCAACCGGATCATCGGCCGACCCGTCGGCGCCGTGCTGACGCGGCTGAACCGGTATGTGCCCTGGCACCGGCTGCCGTTGCAGCTGAGCCTGCTGAACCTGGTGTTCCTGCGGAAGGTGCTGCGCCGGTTCAACCTGATCGACACCGAGGTGCGCGAGGCCCCGCCCAAGGCGCAGCCCGTACCGCGGCCGATCGAGGAGCGGCTGCGCACCGAGCGCTCGTACGACGGCTCGTACAACGATCTGTCCGAGCCGAGGATGGGGGCCGTGGGCGCGGCCTTCGGACGGAACCTGAAACCGGACTACCGGCCCGACCAGTTCGACACGCCCAACCCGGTCACGGTCAGCCGTCAGCTGCTGCGGCGGGACAGCTTCCTGCCCGCGACCTCGCTCAATGTGCTGGCGGCGGCCTGGATCCAGTTCCAGGTGCACGACTGGGTCAACCACCGGCGGTACCCGGCGGGCGGCCCGTCGGTCGAGGTGCCCCTGCCGCCCGGCAGCGACCCCTGGTACAACACGCCGGGCGGGTCGGCGGAGAACGTGATGCGGTTCACCGACAACGAGGGGCTGGAACAGCCCGGCAACCGGCCGCCGATCCTGTTCGGGAACATGGCCTCGCACTGGTGGGACGGCTCCGAGGTGTACGGCGGCGACGAGGAGACCGCCCGCTTCCTGCGGGAGCCCGACGGCGGCGCCAAACTCCGCCTGGAGGACGGCCACTTGCCGGGCGCGCAGAACGGCGTCCCGCTCACCGGGTTCAACGAGAGCTGGTGGATGGGCCTCAGCGCGATGCACACCCTGTTCGCACGGGAGCACAACGCGGTCTGTGACGCGCTGCGCGCCGAGTACCCGTCGATGCGTGAGGAGCGGATCTACCACACGGCCCGCCTCGTGGTCTCCGCGCTCATCGCGAAGATACACACGGTGGAGTGGACCCCGGCGATCCTCGCGACGAAGGCGATCGACATCGGTCTGAAGACCAACTGGCAGGGCCCGCCGAGGAACTGGCTGAACCAGCTGGGCCTGTGGCTGCTGGAGGCGCACTCGCTCCAGGGCATTCCCCGGACCGTGCCGGACCACCACGGGACGCCGTACTCGCTGACCGAGGACTTCGTCACGGTGTACCGGATGCACCCGCTGGTCCCCGACGACTTCGAACTGCGCGAGCACCACTTCGGGCAGCGTCTCGAAACGGTCGGCTTCATGGACATCCAGGGCGGCGCGGCCGAGTCGCAGATCCGCAAGACGGGACTCGTGAACGCCCTGTACTCGTTCGGGATCGCGCATCCCGGCGCGATCACCCTGCACAACTACCCGCGCGCGCTGCAGCAGTTCGAGCGGGACGGCGAGATCATCGACCTGTCGGTGGTGGACCTCGTACGGACCCGGCGGCGTGGTGTGCCGCGCTACAACGACTTCCGCGAGGGGCTGCACAAGCAGCGGATCCGCTCCTTCGAGGAGCTGACGCAGAGCACCGAGTCGCTGGCGCGGCTCAAGGAGGTGTACCGCTCGGTCGACGAGATCGACACGGTGGTGGGCCTGTTCGCCGAGAACCCGCCGACGGGCTTCGGCTTCAGCGACACGGCCTTCCGCATCTTCATCCTGATGGCGACGCGGCGTCTGCAGAGCGACCGCTTCCTGACCGTCGACTACCGGCCCGAGGTCTACACACCGCTCGGCATCGACTGGGTCGAGAAGGGCGGTATGGACTCCGTCATCCTGCGGCACTGCCCGGAGCTGGCCGCGCTGCTGCCCCGCGACGCGAGCGCCTTCGCGCCCTGGCGGGCGGTCCGCCCGACGGACGACGGCAACGACCACGACAGCGGAGGCAACGGTGAGCCGGGCTGAGCGGCGCTCCGGACACCCGGGGCTCGACGACCTGCTGGCGCGGCCTCTCCTGGAGACCCTCTGGCGCCGCCGCACCCACCGGGTCAGCCGGGGCGCGTCGGTGCCGGCCGGGTCCATGAGCCACCGCTCCGAGCACCCGCCGCAGCCGCTGTCGGAGCTGGAGGAGGCGGTACTGATCGCGCTGACGGGTGCCACCGGGCTGACCATGCCGGACCGGCCCTTCGACGATCCGCGCGACGGCAAGCCCATCATGGCCAAGCCCAACCTCACGATGGCGGGCCGGACCGCGGGCAGCCCGGACAACGCGCAGGGCACCCACTTCTTCATGATCAACGACTCGGGTACGTACTATCTGCGCAAACTGGAGCCCGCACCGCACGAGCCCTTCGACGCCGCCACGCTGGTCGCCAGGGCCCAGCAGGCCAAGGTGCGGGTCCTGGACCACCGGCTCGACGTCGCCGAGGGGATGCGCGACTTCCCGGCGTACCTCGACTCGAACCGGTTCCTGTCCAACCTGCCCGGCACGACGCTGTTCCTGCCGGTGGTCGACCTGTCCCACCAGTACGTCAACGCGCTGATGTACCTGCTCACGCAGCCGGACGGGGCCCGCCCGACCTTCGTCGACGACCGCAACTTCTACCGCCCCGCCGGGGTACGGAAGTGGGTGCGCAACGGATTCCTGAACGGCGACCTGAAGCTGCCGCTGGGCGCGCTCGGCCCGATGCGCACCCAGATCGAGGCGGACCTGCTCCTGCAGAACCTGATGCTCACGGCCGAGGGGATGGGGCTGGGCGCCTGGATCCACGCCTCGATCAACCCGCTGATCGCCCTGGGCGACCCGAAGTACTCGCGGGCGTACGGCAGGATGCTCGGCTTCACCTTCGTCACCCCGCGCTGGCGGCTCGCCGACGTGTGGCGCTGGCACGTACCGCTGCCCAAGTACGCGAACCTGCGCTCGCACCCGGTGGGGCTCACCTCCCCCGAGGGCGAGCCGCTGATCGAGGCGGCCTGCCCGCCCGCGTACCCGTCGATGTCGGCGGCCGTGGACGCGATCATCCAGGCGAAGTTCGGGCCCGGCGGCACCTACACGGACAAGGACGTCTTCACCCGGATCTACAAGGAGGACTACGGCCAGCGCTATCTCGCCGAGGCCAGTGAGTACGAGACACGGGTCGTCGACTGCGCCCGGGACGTGTGCGAGTACGTCATCGAGACGCACCGGCGGTTCCCGGCGCACACGGACGCCATCCATGTGCCGGGGGTCTGGCTGCAGGCGCATCACGTCGAGGAGGAGTACTACGACCGCTTCTTCGTGAACGGTCTGACGTCGGCGCACCGCGACCACCCCGGCGTCTGGGACGGTTGAGCCCTCCCGCGTCGCAGGGTCACGCCAGCGGTGGTACGACGCATTCGATGAGACAGGGACCGGGCTCCTCCAGGGCCCGGTCCAGCAGTACGGCGAACTGCTCGGCGGTGACGGCCCGTTCGGCGGGTACGCCCATACCGCGGGCCAGGGACACGAAGTCCAGGTCGGGACGGGACAGGTCGAGCAGATCGGTGGCCCGGGGACCCGCGGCGGTCGCGCCGACGGACCGGAGCTCCAGGTTGAGGACCGAGTACGAGCGGTTGTCGAAGAGCACGGTGGTGACGTCGAGCTGCTCGCGGGCCATGGTCCACAGGGCCTGAAGGGTGTACATGGCGCTGCCGTCCGCCTCCAGGGCCAGCACGGGCCGGTCGGGCGCGGCGAGTGCGGCGCCGACGGCCGCGGGCAGTCCCTGTCCGATGGCTCCGCCGGTGAGGCTGAGCCAGTCGTGGGGCGGGGCACCCGCCGTCGCTGCGGGCAGCCAGATGCCCGAGGTGTTCGCCTCGTCGACGACGATCGCGTGTTCCGGGAGCAGCGCGCCGATCGCCGCGGCGGCGCTCTCCCCGGTCAGCGCCCCGGTGGGCCGCTCGGGCCGGAGGGGCGCCTGCGGTATCGGGGTCACGGCACTTTTCAGGAGGTCCGCGAGTGCCTCCAGCGCGGCCGTGACGTCCTCTGTCCCGGTGGCCGCCGACAGTACCCGGCAGCCGTCCGGGACGATCCGGCCGCTCTGCCCCGGGTAGGCGAAGAACGTCACCGGCTCGGCCGTCCCGGCGAGCAACAGCAGTCGTGTGCCCGCCAGTTGGGCGGAGGCGTCCGCCTCCCGGTAGGCGAGCCTGCTGACCGCGGGCAGTCCCGCGCCGCGTTCCAGCCGGGCCGGGAAGGTCTCGCACAGCAGCCGGGCGCCGGTCGCGGCGGCGATCCGGGCGGCGGCGCGCAGCCCGCGCCCGTGTGTCGCCGCGCCGCCGAGGAGCAGCACGGCGGGCTCGGTGGAGCGCAGCGCCCCGGCCGCCTCCTCGACGGCCGCCGCGGACACGGCCCCGGGGCGCGGCCCGGTCCTGACCTGCGGCTGACCTGACTTGCCCGCCTCCGACCAGGACACGTCGGCGGGCACCAGCAGGGTCGCCACCGAGCCGGGCGGCCCGTACGCGGCGGCGACGGCCTCGGTCACGTCGCTCGCGAGGTCGGTGGCGCGATACGTACGCCGGGTCCAGCCGGAGACGGTGCGCGCGAGGGACCCGATGTCGGACTCCAGGGGCGCGTCCAGCCGTTTGTGGTGCAGGGCGTGGTCACCGACGACGTTCACGACGGGGGTGCCGGCGCGGCGGGCGTTGTGCAGGTTGGCCAGGCCGTTGGCGAGTCCGGGGCCCAGGTGCAGCAGTGTGGAGGCGGGTTTGCCGGCCATGCGCCCGTAGCCGTCGGCGGCTCCCGTGGCCACGCCTTCGAAGAGGCAGAGCACTCCGCGCAGACGCGGCACCTCGTCCAGGGCGGCCACGAAGTGCATCTCGGAGGTACCGGGGTTGGCGAAGCACACGTCGACGCCCGCGTCCACGAGGCCTTCCACCAGGGTCTGCGCTCCGTTCGGCATGGCGGTCCGCCTCCGCTGCTCGTGCCTGTCGGGGGTGTGCGCCTGCCAGTCTCACCAGGTTCGGAACGGGGCGTCAGCCAAAATTCCGGACATCCGGACCCGCGAAGGGCCGTGCCGCCGGCTCAGCGCACGGGCCTCCGTACGTGCTGCGCCGCCAGCCGCACCGGGGCGTTCTGCGCGCCGTAACCGCGGTAGCCCGCGTCGCGCTGGACCAGTTCGAAGAAGACCCGGCCGATCGTCTCCGTGTAGCAGTGGCGGAAGGCGCCGTCCGCGTCCCGGTCGTAGAGGATGCCGAGTTCGCGGTAGGTCTCCAACTCCCCTTCCTCGAACTCGTACTTGGCCGCGAGGTCGTCGTAGTAGTTGGCGGGGATGGTCAGCAGCCGGCCGCCCGCGGCACGGAAGCGGCGGGCCGCCGCCACGAGGTCGTCGGTGGCGAGCGCGATGTGCTGGGCGCGGTCACCGTCGTCGGCGCTGGGGGCCGGGCCGACACCGAGGGCGATACGGACACTGCCGTCGGCGTTGGTGACGGCACGGCTGCGCAGCAGCCCGTACGGGTCGGCGACGTCCACGCTCTCCAGGGCGCCGAGCCCCAGAACGCTGCGGTGGAAGAGCGCGGCCTCGTCGAACTGGTGCCAGGGCTGGGTCAGGGCCAGGTGGTCGATGCGCCGGATGCCGCCGTCGGCGGGCGCCGGCTGTCCGACGGGCTCGAAGTCCCTTGTCCAGTCGGGCAGTCCGGGGCGGCCGGTGGCGCAGAAGAAGAGTTCCGTGCCGTCGGGCGCGGCAACGGCGTCCAGGGGCACGTCCTCGGGGGTGCGGCGGCGCGGCAGCACGGGGGCGAGCAGTGATTCGGCACGCCGGGCCGCGCCCGCCGGGTCCGGTGATTCCAGCCCTACGGCGGCGAGTTGCGTACCGTCACGGCGGGCGCCCGGACCGGTGTTGAGCAGCACCCGGGCCTCGCCCTGCTGCCACAGGTCGACGGGCTTGCCGCGGTGCCGGGCGGTCCGGGCGAAGCCGAGTGCTTCGAGGAGTTCCGAGACCGGTTCGACGTCGGGGCTGACCAGTTCGGCGAAGGCGATGCCGGTCGGTACGACGGGCGCGGGCGGCGCGGTGAGGCCGACGCTCTCCTGGAGGACGAGGAGCGAGCGCTGCGCGTCGACGGCGGTCGGCCCGGCCTCCGCCTGCCGGAACACGTCGTTGAAGACTTCGAGGGAGAGCGGCCCCTGATATCCGGCCTTGATCACCTGCCGGACGAGCCCGGCGATGTCGAAGCCGCCCTGTCCGGGGAAGCAGCGGTAGTGGCGGCTCCACTGCAGGACGTCCATCGCCATCAGCGGGGCGTCGGCCAGTTGGAGGAAGAAGATCTTCTCGCCGGGGATGTCCGCGATGCCCTCGACGTCCTTGGGATCGGAGCTGCGGGCGAGGATGTGGAAACTGTCCAGACAGGTGCCGAGCGCCGGGTGGTCGGCGGCTTCGACGATGCGCCAGGCGTGGTCGTACGTGCTGACGTGCCGGCCCCACGCCAGCGCCTCGTAGGCGACGCGGATGCCGAAGCCGTCGGCGAGTTCGGCGAGGCGGCGCAGGTGGAAGGCGGCGAGCGCGTCGTCGTCGACGGCGAGGGGGGAGACGCTGGAGCACACCAGGACGGTGTCCGCGCCGAGCCGCTCCATGAGCCGGAACTTGTGCTCGGCCCGGCGCAGATTGCGCTGGAACTCGTCCTGCGGCACGGCCTCGATGTCACGCATCGGCTGATAGAGGTCGATGCTCAGCCCGAGATCGGCACACCGGGCGCGGATCTCCTCCGGCGCGAGAGGACTGGCCAGCAGATCGTTCTCAAAAACCTCGACCCCGTCGAACCCGGCCCGAGCGGCAGCGGTGAGCTTCTCGGTGAGAGCCCCACTGAGAGAAACGGTGGCAATGGACGTACGCACAGTGCAACTCCTCGGTCTCGACATGGTCCGCCTGCACCTAGGGGCGCGGGGAACGGCGCAGTCTTGTGCTTTCAGGGGCGCGGGGAACGGCGCGATCTTGTGCTTTCAGGGGTGCGGGGAACGGCGCAGTCTCTCGCCTTGAGGGGCGCGGGGAACTGTGCGCCCAGCTCCCCCTCACGTGCCCGCCCGGAGGGATCCGGCCAGTTCGGAGATGTCCACCAGCATCCGCGAAGCGTCCGCCTCCCTCCCCGTGAACAGCCGGAACGCGTCCGCGGCCTGGAAAACAGCCATCCCCCCGCCGTCGAGCACCGCACACCCCACCCCCCGCGCGACCCGCAGCAACTCCGTCTCCAGCGGCCGGTAGACCACCTCGGCCACCCACAACGACGGCCGCAGCAACTCCACCGCGAACGGCAGCCCGGGATGCGCGGCCATCCCCGTGGGCGTGGCGTGCACGACACCGTCGGCCCCGGCGAGCAGCGCGGCCAACCGCTCCGGACCACCCGCGTCCGCCCGCCCCGCCCCGAACTGCCGGTTCAGCCCGGCGGCCAGCGAAGCGGCCCGGTCCGGCAGCGCGTCCACCACGGTGACGGACCCCGCCCCGAGCGTCAGCAGGGCGTGCGCGACGGCCGCCCCCGCTCCTCCCGCGCCCAGCTGCACCACCCGCTCCAGCCGGGCGTCGGGCAGCCCGCGCGCAAAGGACGCGGCGAAGCCGGTGACGTCCGTGTTGTGTCCGATCGCGCGCCCGCCGCCGTCGAAGACGACGGTGTTCACCGCGCCGAGCGCCTCGGCCTGCGGGGCGAGCCCGTCCAGGTGCTCGATGACGAGCTGCTTGCAGGGGTGGGTGATGTTCAGCCCGTCGAAGCCCAGGTCGCGGGCGGCCCGTACCAGGTCCCCCACCGCCTCCGGCGCGACACCGAGCGCGTCGATGTCGATGAGCCGGTACAGATACCGCAGGCCCTGCCGGTCGGCCTCCCGCTCGTGCAGGGCCGGGCTGAGCGAGGGGCCGATGCCCGCGCCGATCAGTCCGACGAGATACGAGTCCTTGACCACGGCGACCACGACGGACCTCCCGAGCAGCTCACTAATGTACGAACCAGTACGTTAGCTATACCAGCATCGCGTAGCCACGGGAAGGCCCGGCGGACTCCTGAGCGACACGACGGCCCCTGCTTCTACAATCGCGGGCACCGGCTTCGCCCGGGAGAACCCGAAAGAGCCGGAAGGAACCGAAGGAACCCGATGACCAGCGTCGAAGAACCGGCAAGGCCGAACGGACGCATCCGTGACGCCGCCCGCACGAGGGCCGAGATCCTCGACGTGGCGACCCAGGAGTTCGCCCGGGCCGGCTACGACGGGGCCAGGGTCGACGAGATCGCCGCCCGCACCCGGACCACTAAGCGGATGATCTATTACTACTTCGGCGGCAAGGAGCAGCTGTTCACCGCCGTGCTGGAGCGGTCGTACGGCGTCATCCGGGAGGCGGAGCAGGGGCTGGACGTCGAGCATCTCGACCCGGTCGCGGCCATCAGGCGGCTGGCCGAGCTGACCTTCGACCACCACGAGGCGCACCCGGACTTCATCCGGCTGGTCAGCATCGAGAACATCCACGGGGCCGAGCACATCGCCGGCTCCGAGAAGCTCGGCAGGATCGGCTCGCCCGCGCTCGACGTGATCCGCCGCATCCTGGAGTCGGGGCGGGAGTCGGGCCTGTTCACGGCCGACGTCGACGCCGTGGACCTGCACGCGATGATCAGTTCGTACTGTTTCTTCCGGGTCGCCAACCGGCACACCTTCGGCGCCCTGTTCGGCCGCGACCTGGTCGACCCCGCGCAGCGCGAGCACTACCGGAGCATGCTCGGCGACATGGTCATCGCCTACCTGACGGCGGACCGCGCGACCGGCTGAGCAGCCCCGGCAGCCCCGGCAGCCCCAAGATCCTTCGGCACGACCTCTTGACACCCGGGAAACGTGAGCGCAACATCCGTAGCCAGCCACTACTAACTACCCAGTGGGTTAATTAACCGGGCAGCATCCCGGCGCGGCCGTCCCACCACCCCGGGGATCCGCCGCTTCTCCCCTCTGCTCAGCTCATCCGCTCGTTCCGCTCATCGCCCTCCTCCCGCTCACTCCGCCTACGTTGGAGTTCCCCCGAAGGAGCACCGCCGTGTCCGTCCCCGCAGCACCCCACGACGCGCCGCCCGGCCAGCCGAGGAAGGCCGCGACAGCCGCCTGGATCGGCAGCGCGCTGGAGTACTACGACTTCTTCATCTACGGGAGCGCGGCAGCGCTGATCTTCCCGGATGTCTTCTTCGACGAGTCCGACCCGGCCACGGCGACCCTGCTGTCACTGGCCACGTTCGGGGTCGCGTACGCGGCCCGCCCGGTCGGGGCGCTGTTCCTCGGACACTTCGGCGACAAGGTCGGCCGCAAGAAGATCATGGTCTTCACGCTGATCCTGATGGGTGTCTCGACGTTCCTCATCGGCTGCCTGCCGACGCGCGACCAGGTCGGCACCCTGGCCCCCGTGCTGCTGGTCCTGTGCCGGATCCTGCAAGGCATCTCGGCGGCCGGCGAGCAGGCGAGCGCCAACTCCATGTCCCTGGAACACGCGCCACCGGACAGGCGCGGCTTCTTCACGAGCTTCACGCTCAGCGGCACCCAGGGCGGCCAGCTGCTCGCCACGCTGGTGTTCATCCCGGTCGCCGCGATGCCCGAGGACCAGTTGCTCGCCTGGGGCTGGCGCATCCCGTTCTGGATGAGCATCGCGGTGGCGGTCGTCGGTTACGTGATCCGCCGCACCCTCCAGGAGACGCCGACCTTCACCCAGCAGGCCGCCACCGAGGGCGTCGCGAAGATGCCGCTGGCCGTGCTGATGCGCGAGCACTGGGCGGACGTCCTGCGGGTGGTCGCGGCCGCTCTCGTCGCCTCGGTCAGCACGATCTTCACGGTGTGGGCGCTGGCGTACGCGACCAGCGACTCGGTCGGTATGGACCGCACGTCGATGCTGTGGGTGGGCGCGCTGGCCAACCTCGTCGCACTGGGCGCGATCCCGCTGTGGGCCACCCTGTCCGACCGCATCGGCCGCCGCCCGGTCTTCCTGATCGGCGCCGCGGGCAGCGGCGTACTGATGTTCCTCTACCTGTGGGCCATCTCCACGGGCTCCTACCCGCTGGTCCTGGTCCTCGGCATCCTCACGTTCGGTGTCGTCTACAGCGCCGCGAACGGTGTCTGGCCGTCCTTCTACGGAGAGATGTTCTCCACCAGGGTCCGGCTGTCGGGCATGGCCATCGGCACGCAGATCGGCTTCGCGATCGCCGGTTTCGCGGTGACGTTCGCCGCGCAGATCGCGGGCCCGGACGGCGACGACTGGCTGTCCGTGGCCTTGTTCACAGCCGCACTGTGCGTCCCCCCGGTGATCGCGGCCCTGACGGCCCGCGAAACACACAAGACCCCGACGGAACACCTGGGCGACCGAACCCCCCAGAAGTCCCCGGACGTACTGAGCCCGACGGGCGTCTAACTCAGCCCCTCCCCTACGACGTCCAACTCAGCGCCGCGGGGGGTTAATCCAGCCCCTCCGGCGTTTGAGGAGCGGGGGCCCGGGGGCAGAGCCCCCGATTCGTTGACGGGGCCGGGTGGGGGCGGAGGGGGCGAAACCCCCTCCGCCCCCACCCGGCCCCCGGGGTCAGCTCCCCCCGACGGACACCGTGAGCCCCGGCTCCCCATCCGCACCCGCGCCCCCCAACACCGCGGTGAAACCCCCCGCCCGCACAACAAGCCCCTCCCCCTCCGACTCCCCCCACTCACACACCACATCGAACGGCTCGGCAGCCACAGCTCCGTACCGCACGGCGAACACATCGAGCCCCTCGGGCGCCCCCGTCGAAGGCCCGACCTCCAGCGCACTGGTGGTCCGCACATGCCGCCACCCGGCATCAGGATCCCCATACCCCCGAGGATCCGCGGCCAGCGCGAACGCGGCCTCCTGCTGGGTGAGTTCACCGCGCGCGTCGAAGGAGTCCGGACTCCCCGCCGCGGGATGCGTCAACCGCAGCTCACCGTCCGCCACGACGAGCGGGAAGTCGGCCACCCGCCGGAACCGGTCGCCGTCGGCGGCGACATACGGCATTCCCGCGAGCAAGTACCGCTCCCCGGGCAGCCGTTCGACGATCACGGTCATCCACAGCCGCGTCCCGTCCGTGACGTACAACGACCGCACGTGCCGCAGCACATGGTCCCGCCCGACGACGGGCTTGGTCACGAGCTTGGCCGCGAGCCCGCCGACACGATGGTCGGCGACCCGCACCGCACCCATCGGACGGCACAGCAGGAAACCGTCCGCGGCCGGGCCGACGACGGGCCCGAAGCCGTGCTGCCGGTTGACGGCGGCCGCGATGAGCGCCGTACCGCCCGCCTCGATCACCGAGGGGGTCATCCGGTCGTCGAACGACACCGTGACCGTGCCGGAGCGCAGTTGGTGGCAGGCGGGAACCGAGCTCGGGGCGCGGTGCCAGCCGGGGGTGTCCTGGATCTGCCAGACGAGCATGAACGCGAAGTGCCCGTCCACGCCCCCGTCGGCGCCGACCGCGTGCCGGCCCCAGCGCGAGTCCCCGGCGTACCGGCCGATGTCGGCGCCGATCCGGCGGCCGAAGTACCGCAGTCCGAGGACGGATTCGAAGGCTGAGTGCTGTTCGCTGTAGCGCGGGCCGCCGATGTCGAAGCCGCTTCCGCAGACCCGCGCGTCGATGTAGCGGGCGAGCGTGTCGCCGTCCTGGGCGAAGACCTCCTCGCCGCTGACCCGGTGGGCCTGGGCGAGGAAGGACAGGGAGATGGGCCCGTAGTTGTTGTCGTACGCGCCACCGTGCTCGGGAGGCAACAGCGCCCCCCGGTCCCGTACGCGCCGGTCCCGGATCTCGTCGAGGTACAACCGCATGGCCCGCGCGCGGAGCACCCCACCCTCCTCGGACGGGAGATGGCGGGCGAGCATCAGCCCGCCGACCACACAGCCGATGGCCTGGTTCGCGGCGTCCTGCGGGTTGAAGACCGTGGCCTCGGTCAGCCAGCGCCAGTATCCGCCCGCCACGCCCAGGAGTTCGCGGTACTGCTCGTCGTCGACGAGCCCGTCCGATGCGTCGAGGACGTTGACCGCCTGGAGCAGCGCCCACACGGTGCTCGGCCAGTCGCCGATGGGGTGCGCGCCGGGCGCCAGCACGTAACGGGCGTACGGGAGACCGGAGTCGCGTGCCGTCAGGTTCGGGTAGCCGGGGTTGTCCTCGGTGAAGACGCGCTCGCGCAGATGGAAGCGGAGGCTGCGGCGGACGGCCTCCGGCAGGCGCGGGTCCTTGGTGCGGTGCCAGGCGAGCGCGAGCAGGGACGTGATGCCGAGCGAGGTGTCGCCGATGTCGTCGCCGGCGGACGGGTTCTCCAGGTTGCCCTCGGGTGTGAGACGGGCCAGTGCCGTCTCGGCGACGCCGGCCAGGGCGGCGTCGTACGCGGCCGGGTCGTCCGCGAGGTCGTGCAGCGGGCCGCGCTGATGGAGGAGGTGCACGTACTAGCCCTTCATACCGGAGGTGGCCAGGCCTTCCACGAGCCGCTTCTGGAAGATCAGGAAGCAGATGAGGGTGGGCAGCAGAGCGAGCGTCGACATGGCGAACATCGCGCCGTACGAGGAGCCGCTCGTCTGGTCCAGGAACAGGGTCAGGCCGAGGGGGACGGTGAACTTGTCGTTCTGCTGGAGGTAGACGAGCTGGTGGAGGAAGTCGTCGTAGGTCCAGATGAAGGTGAAGATCGTGGTGGTGATGAGCGCCGGTTTCATCAGGGGCAGGATGATCTTCCAGTAGATCTGGAAGGGGTTGGCGCCGTCCATCATGGCCGCCTGGTCCAGCTCGCGGGGGATGGACCGGATGAACTGAACCATCAGGAAGATGAAGAAGGCGTCCACCGCGAGGAACTTGGGCACGATCAGCGGCAGGAACGTGTTGATCCAGGTCAGGTTGTAGAAGATCGTGTACTGCGGGATCAGGACGGCCTGGGTCGGCAGCATGAGCGTGCCGAGCATCAGGCCGAACCAGATCTTCTTGCCGCGGAACTCGAAGCGCGCGAAGGCGTAGGCGGCCAGCGAGCAGGAGATGACGTTCCCGATCACCGCGCCGATCGTGACGATCAGCGAGTTGGTGATGTAGAGGGAGAAGGAGTTGCCGGAACCGCTCCACCCCTCGGAGTAGTTCTCGGGGCGCAGCGAGCTGGGGATGAGCCCCGGCTGGGTGAAGATCTCGGTGTCGGGCTTGAGCGAGCTGCTCAGCATCCACAGCAGCGGGTAGAGCATGACGATCGCCACGCCGACGAGCACGGTGTGGATGAAGATGCGGCGCGATCCGGTGGCCGAACGCAGCTTCCGCAGCGGACGCTTCGCGTTGTGCGGCGGCGCCTTCGAGGGCCGGGTCGGGGTGATGGCGGACATGGGATGAAGGACTCCTCGCTCGGACATCGGCCGGTCGTCGTCGGACGTCGGCCGGTCGTCAGTCGTCGTAGTGGACCCAGTAGCGGCTGGCGATGAAGTTGACCGCCGTGAACCCCGCGATGACGAGGAACAGCACCCAGGCGAGGGCCGAGGCGTATCCCATCTGGAGGTCTGTGAAGCCCTTCTTGTACAGATAGAGGGAGTACAGCATGGTCGAGTTGAGCGGTCCGCCGGAGCCGTTGCTGATGACGAAGGCGGGGGTGAACGTCTTGAACGCGTCGATGATCTGCAGGACGACGTTGAAGAAGACGATCGGTGTCAGCAGTGGCAGGGTGATTCTGAAGAACCGGGTGACGGGTGTGACGCCGTCGATGGCGGCGGCCTCGTACACGTCCTTGGGCAGTTGCTTGAGGCCGGCGAGGAAGATGACCATCGGGGTGCCGAACTGCCAGACGGCCAGCAGGATCAGCGTGTAGATCGCGGTGTCGGGGCTGGAGATCCAGTCCTGGCCCGCGATGCCGAACCAGCCGAGGAAGTCGTTGAAGAGGCCGTCGCCGCCGAAGACCTGCCGCCACACGATGGCGATGGCCACCGCGCCGCCGAGCAGGGACGGCAGATAGAAGGCGGCCCGGTACAGGCCGATGCCCCGCAGGTCGCGGTTGAGGAGCATGGCCACACCGAGGGCGAGTGCCAGCTTCAGCGGTACGGAGACGACGACGTACAGCAGCGTGGCGTGCACCGAGTCCCAGAAGACCGGGTCCTCGGTGAACATCTTGTCGTAGTTGTCCACTCCGACCCACTGCGCGGGCGTCAGCAGGTCGAAGTCGGTGAAGGACAGATACAGCGAGTCCAGCATCGGATAGATCGTCAGCCCGAACAGGCCGATGAACCAGGGGGCCAGGAAGGCGTACGGCCACCAGCCCCCGCCCCGCCGTCTGGCGAGGCGGCGGCGCATCCGGTCACGCTCCCGCTGGTCGGACGGGGTGACGGAAGCAGCCTGCTCCCCGGCACCCGCGTCACTCTTCGCAACGGTCATGCTCATTTCTCCCTGACCCTCTCGCATCATGCTGTCGTACGGCGAAGGCTGAGCCGCACCTCACCAAGCCCGCCCCGGCTCCAGCGCCTTCGAGGGGCGGGCCTCAGCGCTCACAGGGGCGCGGGCACCAGCGCCTTTAGGGGGCACGGGCACAGCACCTCAGGGGCGCGGGGAACTGCGCAGTCTCTAGGGGCGCGGGGAACTGCGCAGTCTTTTAGGGGCGCGGGGAACTGCGCGGCCAGCCACAGCGGACCCGCACCAAAAGCGCCGCCACCCCCAGCGGAGCGTCACCCTTCGAGAATCCCGGCCGACTGGTCGAAGAACGCGCCGAGTTGCGCCTTGATCGACTTCTTGCCGAAGGCCACCGCCAGGTTCGACTGGAACAACAGGTCCCACACCTGGTCGGCCCCCTGCGGCGGAGGCGCGGGCGCCGCCAGCGCGTCGCTCGCCTTGCCGACCCGCTGCGCGATGTAGTCCGCGTTGGCCATGTTCAGCTTGTCCGTCTCGGTCAGCCCCGAGGCGATCAGCTCGCGCGCCTTCTCCGTCGGCGGGATCCCCCGCAGCAGCTGCATGTCCTTGATCGCGGTGGCGTCCTGGGCGAAGTACGACATGATCTTCACCGAGTCGGCGACCTTCTTGCTCGCCTTCGTCGCACTCAGCAGCACACCGCCGTTGACGAAGTTGCCCTCGCGGGCTCCGGAGAAGTCGCCCCGCGGCGTGGGCAGGAAGTCGAGCTGCGCGTCGGTGATGGAGCCGCCCGCCCCGTAGACGCCGGAGTCGAAGGTGAACAGCGCCTTGCCGATGACGACCGCGTTCTTGGTGAGGTCGTTGTGCGCGGCGGAGGTGATCGCCGGCGGCGGAGAGGCGTTGGCCTTGCGCATCCCTGCCCAGTACTCCCACCACTCCTGGAGGGTGTCGGCGGTGAAGCCGAGCTTCTTGCCGTCCTCGGTGAAGAAGGTCTCGCCCTTCTCCCGCGCGAAGACCTCGAAACACTGGAGGGTGGAGCCGCCCCCGTCGTCGACGCCGTAGATCTTGCCGCCGCTCTTCTTGTGGACGTCCGTCGAGATCTTCTTCAGGTCGGCCCAGGTCCACTCGCGGTCGGGCAGTTCGAGGCCGAGCTTCTCCAGACCGCTGCGGTTGACGGTGAGCTGGTTGACGCCGATGCCGGACGGGACTCCGTACAGCTTGCCGTCGACGGTGCCGGCGGCGAGGAGCGTCTTGGAGAAGCCGGTGAGGTCCAGGCTCTTGCCGACGTACGAGTCGATCGGGGCGAGGACACCCTTGCGGGCGTACTGGGCGACCAGCGCGGTGTCCATCTGCAGCAGGTCGGGGGCGCTGCCGCCGGCGATGTTGGTGTTGAACTTGTCGAAGTACCCGTCGTAGCCGGAGTAGGTCGGCCTTATCTTGATCTTCGGGTTCTTCTTCTGGAAGGCGGCCAGCACCTTCTTGTAGGCCGCGTGCCGGTCGTCGCTGCCCCACCAGATCATGGTCAGGTCGCTGCTGGTGCTGCCGGCGCCGGTGCCTCCGCTGCAGGCGCTCAGCGAGGTGCCGAGCGCGCCGGCGACTGCGATGCCGCTCGCGGAGCGGAACAGGGTTCTGCGCGAGATCTGGTGACCCACCGGGTCCTCCTGGATGTGCGTAACGGATCCCTGGCCGTCGAGCGGCTCGGGTCTTTGTCCCTGGGGTGAGGCCTTCCGGCGTGCGGCCTCGCCCGGCCGCATCGCTCCGCGAGTGGGTGTCCCCGGCCCGGGGTCTGTCGTCGCCTTCGTGTCGTCCGCCCGGAGGGCGGGCCGGACGGTGTCCGGTGCGCCCTCTCGCCGTGCCGGGCAGAGGGCTTCGTACGGTGACGTACTCGGCCTCTCGCCCGGTGCGGCGAAGGGGGGTCCCCCGGCCGGGGCCGGGGAAGCGTGCCGGGCGTCGCCCGGCGGACGGGAAGGTGACGACAGGCCGTGTGGGCCTCAGCCGTTCGAGCGCGCCCTCGCACGGCTGCCGTACGTCGTGTACGGCGGGACGCCTCACCCAGGGCCGGGTCCCGCCGGCCATGGAAAGCGCTTGTCCGGACATTGGCAGACCCGTGGCTGACCCGTCAATGCCTGACTCGCACCCCACCGGTCACGGTTTCGATTCCGTGGGCCACGGCGAGGCGGCTCGCACCGGCCACGGTGCCGCTGTCGCCGACCATGCTGCTGACCACCTCGGTGGGCCAGCTGAGCCGCGCCAGTTCATTCCGTACACCGGGCAGGAGCTGCGGGAACGCGCCGATGGCGCCACCCAGCACGATCAGTCCCGGGTCCAGCACCGCGACCACCGCGGCGGCCAGCCGGCCGATGTCGGCGGCGTGGTGGCCGACCACGGCACGGGCTGTGGGGTGCCCCTCCTCGGCGAGGGCGAAGAGCCGCTCGGGAGCCCGGGGGCAGGGGCCGTCGGCGCCCTGCCATGCCTCCGCGGCCCGGCGCAGGAGCGAACGGGAACCCATGCGCTCCTCCAGGGCCTCCCGGCGCGGTTCGCGGCCGTCGTCCCACGGATAGGGCAGCCGGGCCAGCTCGCCCGCGGCGCCGTTCGCGCCGCGCAGCACCCGGCCGCCGATGACGATGCCGAGGCCGATCCCCACGCCGATCCGCAGATAGCCGAACGAGTCCCGGTCGCGGGCGGCGCCCTGGTGCAGTTCGGCGAGCGCGGCGCAGTTGACGTTGTTCTCCAGGTGGACGGGGACGTCCGGCGGCAGCGCGACCGCCATGGCGTCGAAGGCGGGGCCCGCCTTCTCGGTCGCGGGGCGCATTCCGGTGCCCTCCCGGTCCCGCGCGGTGACGTCCCCGACGGCGACGACCACGGCGCGCAGCGGGGCTCCGGCGGGCAGGGCGTCGAGGGCCGCCCGGACCGTGTCGGCGGAGTCCGCCCGGGGCCCGGTCCCCCGGGCCAGCAGGGTGCCGTCCAGGGCGCAGCCGCGTACCTGTGTGTCGGTCGGGCCGAGATCGACGGCCAGCACGGCGCCCGCGGCGGGGCCGAGGGCGTAGACGGCGGCGGACCGGCCGGTGCTGCCGGAGACCGTGCCCGAGCAGGCGGCGAGTCCGGCGCCCTCCAGTTCGGCCACGGCGGTGGAGACGGTCGGTTTGGACAGACCCGCTCCGGCCGCCAGTTGGGGGCGGGTGGCGGTGCCCGACGCGGCCAGTACGGCGAACACCGCGCGGGCGCTCTCGCTCAGGTTCATGCTCTCCCTCAGGTCATGCCGCGGCGGTCCGCCGCTCGGGTCCGTCCGGCCCTCGTCGCAACCGTTGTACGGCATGGGTTCCGCAACCCTTGACGCACCCTACTTCGTTAGTTAACTTCCTAACGAACTCGTGCGGTACTCGCCTGCCGCACTCCCCCGAAGCCCGTCCCGGGGCTTCCCTAGCCGTTGTTCGCAGGCACGGTTCGCCCGCCGTCCGCTTCGCCTGCGCGCACCGCGTACGCGGCGTCGCGCTCCGACGAAAGATGACCCCGTGCCGGACTTCACGCCCGTCGCCGTCGGCATCGACGTGGGCGGCACCAAGACGCACGTACGCGCGGAGGCGGTGGTCGGCCCGGGCCCTGGACCACCCCCGCGTCTACGCGCACGCGGCGGGCCCCGACACCGACCCGCACGCGGACCGTGCCGCCAACCGGGCAGCGGTCGAACCCCGGTTGACGTACGTGCTGCCCAAGCGGTCCGCGCACGACCGGATGAGCGTGCCCAAGGGCGCCGAGGTGCTGCTGGAGACGCGGCTGCCCTA
The DNA here is from genome assembly GCF_014650955.1 of Streptomyces tauricus. Classification (GTDB taxonomy): domain Bacteria; phylum Actinomycetota; class Actinomycetes; order Streptomycetales; family Streptomycetaceae; genus Streptomyces; species Streptomyces tauricus. The sequence continues at coordinate 83,264 of NZ_BMVY01000032.1, read as the reverse complement.
TCTCTCCGCCGCCCAGCGGCGCGAGGTGCTGCGGACGACCGCGCTGCCCGCCGGCTACGTCCTGCTGGACGGCTTCGAGAAGTGGGGGCGCCTGAACCTCTTCGCCGCCGCCGACGGGTACGGCACCTTCGACGCGGACGCACATGTCACGCTAGACGCCGCCGGGGGTTTCGGCGGCGCCGACACCTGGCGCAACGACATCGGCGGCCGGGGCGCGCTCGTCAAGCGCGGCAGCGGAACGCTGTCGCTCACCGGAGCCAACGCGTACACCGGCGGCACCACGCTGGAGGAGGGCGTCCTCGCCACCGCCTCGGCGTCCGCGCTCGGTCGCGGCGACGTACACGTCAAGGGCGGCTCCGTGCGGGTGACTTCGCCGCTCCGGGTGCGGGGCCCGTACGCCCAGGAGGCCGGTACGACGCTGGAGGTGACGCTCGCGGGTGACGGGGCGCCGGCGCTCACGGTGGACCAACGCGTGCTGCTCCCCGCGCCCTTGAAAGGCGGGGCTGTGCCCCGGCCTGACGTCTTCGGCGGGCAGTAGCCCCTGCTGAGGGGCGCGGGGAACTGCGCAACCGAACCCCCATCGGCCCGCAGCCAAGAGACACGCTCCCCGCGACGCGGGCTCAGTGGCCCTCCATGGCCCACGCCCGGCCCCCGTTGGGCAGCGCCCCGGGCGCGGTGGGCGCGACGGGCGCGGCCAGCCAGTCGGCCACCGCCGCCGCGATCCGCTGGCCCGACTCGATCTGTACGAATCCGAACTGGCCCGACTGGTTGCACTCCAGGAACCACCACATCCCCTCGGCGTCCTCGGCGAAGTCGAAGGCGCCGAAGGCCAGTCGGGCCTCCCGGAGGTAGCTGCGGACCCCGGCGGCGACGGACGACGGCGTGTCCACCGGCTGCCACAGGGCGTCCGAGGTCGCGAAACGGACGTCCACCTCGTCGGGGTCGGCGTCCGGGGCGACCGGCTTGCGCGCGGCGAACAACTGGTCGCCGACGCAGGTCAGCCTGATGTCCGCCCGCTTGACCACCCGTCGCTGGAGCAGGGTGGGGCCGAAGGCGACGGCCGCGAAGTCCGTGTCGGGCGCGACCCGGCTGGTGGGCACCGCCCTGGGCGGTTCCTGCGGGTGCGCGCCGGACACGGGCTTGACCACGAGATCCGGGAACCGGTCCGCGAAGTCGCGGGCGGCCTGGGGGAACGTGGTGATCAAAGTGGCGGGTACGGGCAGGCCGCAGCGCTGGGCCAGGGACAGCTGCCAGGGCTTGTGGCGGGCCCGGCGGGCCGCGTCGGGGTGGTTCATCCAGCGCGCGTCGGTGGACCGCAGCATGCCGTAGAGCGCCTGCGCGGACTCCTCGGTCAGCCAGTCGGAGGGTTCGGCGGCGTTGCTCGCCGGCGCGCCGGGCCTGCGGACCCAGACGGACCGCAGCCCGCTCATGCTCACCAGCCGGCCGCCGGCGGACAGATGCCCGTGAAAGCCGCCGCGCACGTACTCGCCCGACAGGGCCACCGGGCCGGGCAGGTCCGCGGGATCGAGGCGGACGACCGGAACTCCGTTCCCGTCGAGCTCCGCCACCACCATGTCCGCGGTCACATCCTGTTCGCACGTCAGGATCAGAACCGTCATCGTCGGGGGTCCGGAATCAGTCGTCGAAGTGGGTCTTTGAGCCCGCTGTGGAAGTCGTGGACCCCAACTCCCGCAACACGGCGTAGTCATGCGCGGCCAGCCGTCCGTCCGGGAGGACATTCAATTGCAGTCTGGAGTCATAGGCATACGGAACGCTGACCTCCAACTGCTGGGCCGGACGGGCGTAGTTGAGCGCGAACGGTCGCATCGGTTCTCCTTGCTCGGTGCGGACCCGGCCAGTCGGATCGTGACGCTCCGGCGTCACGTTACCCGCCCGGTCCACAGGGCTTCCACGGAGATATACGAATCGAACTGGAGAATGGTTGCCTCACGCAGCGTAGTCATCGGACGGGTACGGTCCGTGACGTGATCCCGCCGCGCCGATCATCCGTGCACAGGACAGCCATTCGCCTCTGGAGACGCAGGTCCGAGAGTTACGGATCCGAGGTGGAGCCGCAGTTCAGCGCACTGACGCACACGTTCCCGCGTCGCGCGCCCCGCGCGCCGGTGTGGTGTCCCGGTACCGGTGGTACGTGAGCACACCGGTCCACGAGCCCTCGTACACGTTCGGCCGCCGCCGAGAATTTCATTCGGAGGACACCCCCCACACAGCTACTCTCGTAGCGCTTCCCGATCTCCACGCCTCATCGCCGACCGCTTGCCGACATCCCTTTTCCGCCGCTTTCAGACCGTCAACCGGAGGCAGACATGGCTCAGTTGCAGCAAGAAGTGGAGCCGGCGGAGGTCGGTCTGGACCCGGCGGCCCTCGACCGTCTCGACCGGTTCTTCGCCCGTCGCGTGAACGACGGCCTCCTTCCCGGGTACCTCGTTTCCGTGGCCCGTCACGGACGTGTCGCACATCTCACGTCATACGGCCTGCGCGACCGGGAGGCCGGCGCCGCGGTCACCGCGGACACCGTGTGGCGGCTCTACTCGATGACCAAGCCGGTCGCGTCCGTCGCCGCGCTGATGCTCCACGAGGAGGGCCTGCTCGGCCTCGACGATCCCGTCTCCCGCCATCTGCCGGCCTTCGCGGACCTCCAGGTCTACGAGAGCGGCACGGGCGACGGCCTCAAAACCCGCCCGGCCGAGCACCCCCTGCTGGTCAGGCATCTGCTGACCCACACCGCGGGCCTGACCATCGGCGCCTACCGCACCCACCCCGTGGACGCCCTGTACCGGGCCGCGGGCGTCGAGACGCAGGCACCGGAGGGCGCGGATCTCGCCGAGGCGTGCGAGGTGTACGCGAGCCTGCCCCTGCAGTTCGAGCCGGGCACCGAGTGGAACTACTCGATCGCGACCAATGTGGTCGGCCGCCTCATCGAGGTGGTGACGGGCCGTCCGCTGGACGAGTTCCTCGCCGAACGGGTCTTCGCGCCGCTGGGCATGACGGACACGAGCTTCTGGGTCTCCGGCGAGCGGGCCGACCGGCTGGCGGTCCTCTACGAGGAGGACCCGGAGGACAAGGACGGCGGGATCATCCCGTTCGCGGGCCCGCCGGTGCACGAGCGCCCGCGCCTGCTCTCGTGCCACGGCGGCCTGGTGGGGACCGCGGGCGACTACCACCGCTTCATGGAGTTCCTGCGCCGGCGCGGCGAACTCGACGGCGTCCGGCTGCTGTCCCCCGGGACCGTGGACACGATGGCGGCGAACCATCTCCCCGCCGACCTGCACGCCTTCGGCACCAAACCCCTGCACGGGCAGCCGGGCAACGCGGGCCTGGGCTTCGGCCTCGGCGTCTCGGTCGTGGTGGACGCGGACCGCACACCGTCCCCCGAGAGCGAGGGGTCCTACGGCTGGAGCGGCGCGGGCGGCACGACCTTCTGGGTCGACCCCCGCAACGACCTGACCGTGCAGTTCATGACCCAGGTACGGCCCGCGGGAATGCTGTCCTTCCACGAACTGAAGACCTTCGTGCACGAGGCCCTCGGGGACTGAGCGCCCGTGCCGCGGGCGGGCGCCACCCGGGCAGCCTGTGCCCCGGGGCAGCGCCCGCGCCGCCTGCCAGGAGGCTCCCCGGCAGGCGGCACCCTGGCAGAGGGCTCAACCGTCGGTCCGGAGCGTGAAGTCGATTCCCTCGCCATCCAGTTCGGCGAGCCACTCCTCGGAGCGCTCCGGTGTCTCCGCCGCGCGGTGGAGGCCCGGCCGCAGGGCGTCCCGCAGGATCCCGCGCACGCCGACCGCCAGCGTCCGTGAGACGCAGCGCGCCATCGCGCTCTCCTCCGCGTCCCCCTCCATGTCCAGGAGGTAGCGCCCCGACCAGGTGCGTCCCCCGGCGGCCTGTACGTCGAGAGTCACCGCGAGGATCACCCGGTCCCGGTCGGCGTCCGTGGTGGGGTAGCGGGTCGCCAGCTCCTGGGCCAGTTCGGCGATCCGTCGGTCGTCGCCCTCGCGGAGTTCCGCGAAGACCGGCTGCCACGCGTCGAGCCAGCCGGAAAGGCGGAGGGTGCCGCGCACGAACGTCTGCGGCTTCCAGGCCGGCGGCAGCCCGTACTGGGCGACGAACGGGACGCTGTCGCGGTTCGGGTAGACCTCGAAGGGCTCCCCGTCCACCACATGGGGCCGGGTGACCTCCCAGGGGCGCGGGGCCGTCGTCTCGGCGCCGGCCTCGATGTAACGGGCGGGCGAGCGCAGGGCGTTGAGGACGCCCGCCGGGGCCCAGCTGAAGCGGTACCTGAAGTCGTTCGGGACGGCGGGGACGCCTCCGCAGTACGAGGTGAGGCTCACCTCGGCCGCGGTGTCCGCGCCGATCTCCGCACGGGCGCGGGCGATGAGGCCGTGCGCGAAGAGGTGGTCGATGCCGGGGTCGAGACCCGCCTCGGTGAGGACGACGACACCGGCCGCCGTGGCCGCTGGAAGCTGGTCGAGCACCGCGTCGGAGACATAGCTGGAGCAGGCGAAGTGCGCGCGGCCCCGCACACAGGCGGCGAGCAGTTCCGCGTGCTCGGGGGCGGGCAGCATGGAGACCACCACGTCCCCGGGGGCCAGTTCGGCGGCGAGGGCCCGCGGGGTGTACGCGCGGGGCTCGGCGCGGCCGGTGAGGCCGAGCCCCGCCAGGGCCCGCCCGGCCCGCTCCTCGGTGCGGTGCCACAGCCGTACGCGGTCGGCCGCCGCGCAGAGCGCGGCGAGCCCGCCGCCGGTGGACAGGCCCGCGCCGATCCAGTGGACGGTCCGGGAGGACGGCACGGGGGCGGGCCCGGGTGCGGCGGTCTCAGACATCGCCCGGCCCTCCGTCCCGTACGCCGAGCGCGCGGCACGCCTGCGTGAACCGGTCCAGGCAGCGGCCCCACTCCCCGCCCACCCCGAACTCCAGGAGCAGGGGCGTCAGCGCCGCCGAGAAGTCCGTACTCGCCTCCTCGGGCAGCAGGGACGGCAGGTTGTCGATGGCGATGAGATCGAGGGCGGGCCGTCCGTGCAGGCGCCGTACGGGGTCCGCCCAGTCGGTGACGGTGTCGTAGACGGGCAGGACGTTGTACGGGGAGCCGACGTCGCAGGTCACATCGCACACCGTGCGCAGGCGGCGGTCCGGCACGGCCAGGTCGTCGTCGGTGAGGAACGGTGTGGAGGGGCCGGTGGTCAGCACCGTGTTCACCATCAGCTCGTGGGCCAGCAGCGCCGGCCGGTCCAGGGCGCGGGTCTCGGCCAGGTCCCAGCAGGTGGGTTCGAGGCCCGCCTCGGCGAGCGCCGCCCGCGCCCCGCGTCCGGAGCGGCCCAGCGCCCCGATCACCAGCGAGGTGAACCGTTCGTCGCCGGGGGCCGGGTGGAGGCCGTCGTCCAGTTCCTTCTTCGACGTCGGCCGCAGTGGAGCCGTCAGCCTGCCCCGGTGGTGCAGGACCGCGAGGGCGGCGCCCACATAGCCCGCCCAGTAGCCGAAGGCGGCGAGCCTGCGCCCGTCGTCGTCCACCAGGTACTCCAGGTCGAACAGGCTCCCGCCGCCCGCGGCGAACCGGCGCAGCAGCGCGCCTGCGCCCGGCTGCGCCTTGTACGCGTGCCCGAAGAAGATGTGCCGGTGCCGCAGTTCCTCCGGCCCGTCGGGTCCGTCCGGGAGTTCCTTGAGGCCGACGATCACCGCGTCCGCCGGTGCCCCGGTCCAGGAGCCCGCCTCGACGGCCCGGCAGCCGGCCGCCTCGTACGCCTCGGAGGGGAAGACCCGCTGCGGGGACTCCTCGACGGTGAGCGTCACGCCGGCCCCGACGAGCCGCCGGGCGTCGGACGGCACGACCGGGGTGCGCCGCTCGGTCGTACGGGTCTCGTGGCGCAGCCACAGGTGCAGCTCGGTCATACGAGGTTGACCTCCGGTCTCGGGGAGTCGGCCGCGAACCGTTCGGCACGCAGCGGGGTGACGTCGACGAACGGATCCTGCCCCAGGTACAGATCGCGGACCACCTCTCCGACGGCGGGTCCCTGGAGGAAACCGTGCCCGGAGAACCCGGTCGCGTACAGGAAGCGGGAGACCTGGCGGGCCTCGCCGATCAGTGCGTTGTGGTCCGGGGTGATCTCGTACAGGCCCGCCCAGCCGCCCGTCCTGCGTACGTCGAGCAGGGTGGGGGCGCGGCGCTCCATGGCCTCGTAGAGGCGGGGGATCCAGCGGTCGTGCGTCCCGGTGGCGAAGCCCGGTCTCTCGTCGGGGTCGGACATGCCGAGGAGGAGGCCGGGGCCCTCGGTGTGGAAGTACAGGCTGCTGGTGAAGTCGATGGTCATGGGGAGGTCCGGCGGGAGCCCCGGGACCGGTTCGGTGACGGCGATCTGGCGGCGCAGCGGCTCCACCGGCAGGTCCACGCCGGCCATCGCGCCCACGGCCCGCGACCAGGCGCCGGCCGCGCAGACGACGGTGGACGTGGCGATCCGGCCGTGGCGGGTGACGACGGCCGCGATGTCGTCGCCGCGGGTCTCGATGCCGGTGACCTCGCAGTGCCGGACGATCGTCGCGCCGTGGCGGCGGGCGGCGGCCGCGTAGCCGTGCACCACGGCCTCGGGTGTGCAGTGGCCGTCGTCCGGGGAGAAGGCGGCGGCCAGCAGTCCGTCGGTGGTGATCAGCGGTGCGAGCCGGTGTGCTTCGGCCGGGTCGGTCATCCGGCTGGGCACACCGAGGCCGTTCTGCAGCCGGACCCCGGCCTCGAACGCCTCGACGTCCTCGGGCGTCGACAGCAGGAAGAGGTAGCCGACGCGGTGCAGTGCGATGTCGTGGCCCGTCTCCTCCTCGAAGCGGGCGAACGCCTCCAGGCTGCGGGCGCCGAGCTGGATGTTCAGTTCGTCGGAGAACTGCGCGCGGACGCCTCCCGCGGCGCGCGCGGTGGATCCGGAGGCCAGTTCGTCCCGCTCGACCAGCACCACGTCGGGCACACCCGCCCGCGCCAGGTGGTAGGCGATGCTCGTCCCCATCACCCCGCCGCCGATCACGACGACTCCGGCGCGCCCCGGCACGGCGGTCATGGACGGCACGGCCCGAGGCGGCACGGTCCCAAGCGGCTCAGTTCGAGGAGGCTCGGCCTCGCGCGGCCCGTCCTGAGGTGAAGGTCTGAGGTCATTCCTCATCCCTTCCCCCGTCCCGCACCGGTGTCACCACCTCCGGCGGGGACGGGGGTCCGGAAGGGCGGCCGGGCGGTCAGACCCGGTGGCCCACCACCGCGTCCAGGTGCGGCAGGTCGTGGTCCAGGCGCTCCCGCTTGGTGCGCAGGTAGGTGATGTTGTCGTCGCAGGGCGGGATCAGCAGGGGTACCTGCGCGTCGACCCTGATGCCGTTGCGGACCAACGCCTCCCGCTTGCGCGGGTTGTTGGACAGCAGTCTCACCGAGCGGACACCGAGGTCGTGCAGGATGTCCGCGCCGACGCCGTAGTCGCGGGCGTCCACGGGCAGGCCGAGCGCGAGGTTCGCCTCCACCGTGTCGAGGCCCTCCGCCTGGAGCTTCATCGCCTGGAGCTTGGCCAGCAGACCGATGCCGCGGCCCTCGTGCCCCCGGAGGTAGATCAGGACACCGCGGCCCTCCGCCGCTATCTCCCGCAGCGCGGTGGTGAGTTGGGGTCCGCACTCGCAGTGCCGGGACCCGAAGGCGTCGCCGGTCAGGCATTCGGAGTGCAGCCGGGTGAGTATTCCCTCGCCCCGGGCGGCCCGGATGTCGCCGTAAACCAGGGCCACTTGTTCGTCTCCGCGAGTACGGTCCAGGTAGCCGACGGCCTGGAAATCGCCGTACACGGTGGGCAGCGGGGAAGTGACGACCCGCTCGGCACCTGAGGGCTGGGCTTTCCCGGCGAGTACGCCATCTATTTCTGTCATGATTCTGGTTCCTAAGCAGAGACGAAAGGTCGCGAGAACATGGTCAATTCGGACGGTTCGGAAATACGGCTCACGGTGTCAGGGCCCTTGCCGACGGACACCACGGAGGACGTGCGCACACGAGGCGCCGGTGTCGCCCGGCAGGTCGCCGTGCTTCCCATCGGCAGCTTCGAGCAGCACGGCCGGTATCTTCCGCTGTCGACCGACACGCTCGTAGCGTGTGCGATCGCCCGGGAGGTCGCTGCCGCATTCCCCGTTCATCTCCTTCCTCCGGTGACGATCTCCTGCTCCCACGAACACGCGGCCTGGCCGGGAACGGTGAGCATTTCCTCCGTGACACTCCATGCGGTGGTGCGGGACATAGCTGATTCACTGCGTCGGTCGGGTGTCGACACACTCGTTCTGATCAATGGTCATGGCGGCAATTACGTGTTGGGCAATGTCGTTCAGGAATCCTCCGCCGCCGGTGCTCGAATGGCTCTGTTCCCGGCGGTCGAGGACTGGGAAACGGCACGGGAGGCGGCCGGGGTGGAGACCTCGCTGCTCACCGATATGCATGCGGGGGAAATCGAGACCTCCATTCTGCTGCACACCAATCCCGAATACCTCAGGCCCGGTTACGAGACCTCCGACTTCGTCGCCGACGACCGTCGGCATCTGCTCTCCCTCGGTATGTCGGCCTATACCAAGTCCGGTGTCATCGGGCGTCCTTCGAGGGCGTCCGCCGAGAAGGGGAAGGAACTTCTGGCCTCGCTCGCCGACTCCTTCGGAGCGTACTTCTCCCTACTGACATCCGACCCCGACGCCTCCGGCGTACCGCGCGTACCGCCGGTCGCGGATCCGCACTGAGCGTCCCCGCCCCCTTCGGCGCGGGCCGGGAGCGTTTCCTGCGGTGACCGTCGCCGCACGGCCACGTCCACCCCGGCCGCCGCGTCCAGGCCGGCCGCCGCGTCGACCCCGGCCGCCGCGCCCGTCCTCTCGCGCGGGCCGCGCAGTCCCACGTACCAGCGCGCCAGCAGGACGGCGACGCCGGGCAGGCTCGCGGCGAAGCTGAGGACGCCGTAGACGACCGCGACGGTCAGGCCCTGGGTGGCGCCCAGGCCCGCGGCGCCGAACGCCCAGGCGGTGACGCCCTCGCGGGGTCCCCAGCCTCCGACGTTCAGCGGCAGTCCCATGGCGATCAGGGCCAGCAGTGCCAGGGGCACCAACGCGGCGGCGGGGGCGGCCGATCCGGCGGCCCGGGCCGCGAGCAGGAACATCAGGACGTGTCCGGCGAGGACCACGACGGACGAGAGCACCACGCCCGGCCAGCTCCCGCGCGCCAGCAGCGCCCCGCGGGCCTCGGTGAGCGCGCCCCGCACGGCCCGGTAGCGGCGGGAGGCGCGCGGCGCCCTGCCCCTGCCGCGGACGGCGCCCACGGTGACGGCCCCGCACACCGAGACGACCGCGAGCAGCGCGACCAGGTGCCGGGTCTCCGACAGGACGGGCGAGGGCTGCGTGAGCAGGACGGCCACCCCGACAGCGGCCAGGACGGCCTGGCCCGCGACCCGTTCGAGGACGACCGCGCGTACGCCGCGGCCGACATCGCCGGCGCTCTGCCCGTGCCGCACCGCCCGGTGCACGTCGCCGAGGACGCCGCCGGGCAGCGCCGCGTTGAGGAACAGCGCGCGGTAGTAGTCGGCGACGGCCGCGCCCAGCGGCAGTTCGAGGCGCATGCCCCGGGCCACCACGCACCAGCGCCAGGCGCTGAACACCGTGGTGAGCACACCGATGCCGAGCGCCGCGAGGAGGGTGAGCCCGTCGATGCGGCGCAGGCCGTCCAGGAAGACTCCGGTGCCCAGCCGCCAGGTCAGCACCGTGAGGATGACGACACCGGCGATCGTGCCGAAGTGGGTGCGCAGGAACCGGACGCCGGAGCGGGCGCCGCCCGTCCGGCCGCCGCGCGGACGCACGGCGGCTTCGCCGGGGTCCGCGTCGGCACGGGTCCGCTCCGTCGCCCCGTCCGGGTCGCCGTCGCGGACCGCCGCCGACAGCTCTTCGTCGAGGGCGGCCAGGGCCCGCTCCTCCCGCGCCACGGTTCCCGCGCTCATCACGATCCCCCGGCCGGTCGGGCCAGCGCGAGCAGATCGCTGTGGTGGACCACCACGGTCAGCTCCCCCGCCTCGCAGGCCGCGAGACGCTCACGCAGATAGGTCTCTGCCCGGGCGGCCAGTTCGGGGCGCTGCTCCACGGCCGCGCCGACCCAGCCGCGCAGCCACTCCGCGGTCAGCGCGGACTCGTCCGGGCCGAGGTGCCAGGCGCTGGGGTGCACCCGTACGGTCGCGCCGTGCCCGGAGAAGGCGTCGCAGGCCGCGCTGACCGCCTCCGGGCCGAGCAGGTCCCCGCGCCGCTGGTGGTCGTTGAACGCCTCGGTGATCTCGGCGTCCAGCGGGTCGGCCGGGGTGAGTTCGACCCGGCCCGCCACCGAGAGGGTGAGGAGGGCGGGGCAGCCGGCCCCGGCGCAGGCGGCGGCCAGTGCCTCGATCTCGGCGGCGGTGAGGACGTCGAGGAGCGCGGAGGCCGTCACCAGCGAGGCCCCGGCCAGGGCGTCGGCGGTCAGCCGGCCGATGTCGCCGCGCTGTGTCTCCACCGTCACCCGGCTGCCGTCGGCGGCCGAGCGGGGCGAGCCGACGGCCGCGAAGTGCAGCAGATACGGGTCGCGGTCGTGCAGCACCCAGTGCTGGGGGCCGTCGAGCCGGGGCGCGAGCCAGCGGCCCATGGAGCCGGTGCCGCAGCCGAGGTCGTGGATGACGAACCCGCCCGAGCGTCCGGGCAGGTTCGCGAGCCGGATCCGCAGCGGGTCGAGCAGTTCGGTCGCCCGGGCCGAGGCGTCGACGCCCTCCCGCAGCTGCAGCCACTCGGGGGCGTAGCGGGTGGTGTCGTCGGTGGCTTCGCCGCGGGTGCGGTCACCCAGCCGAATCGTTCCTGTGTCCCGTCCGTGCTCCCCCGCCCCCGGGCCCTCCACCGACGCCGTGCCGGTACTGACGCCCGTACTCGTGCTGGTGCTCGTGCTCGTGCTGATGCCGCTCATGCCGCCCCCCTCCTTGCCTCGCTCTTCAGTCGCCCCATGACACCCGACAGACTCCGGGCCGTGGCGGCCCAGCCGCCCAGGGATGCCCGGCGGGCCCGCGCGGCGGCCTTGAGGCGCCGGCGTACGTCGGGCTCGCCGAACCAGCCGCGCAGTTCCGCGGCGAGGGCCGCGGGGTTCTCCGGCGGGACGAGCAGACCGGGCACGCCGCCGTCGGGCGCGCGGCCGACCGCCTCGGGGAGACCGCCGACGTCCGTGGCCAGGACGGGGATTCCGCGGGCGAGCGCCTCGGTGACGGCCATGCCGTACGTCTCGGCGTACGAGGTGAGGACCATCAGGTCGGCGGAGGCGTAGCTGGCGTCGAGTGCGGCACCGGACCTGGGTCCGGCCAGTTGCAGCCGGTCGCCGAGCCCGTGCTGCTCGATCAGGTCCCGCAGACCGGCCACGTACTCGGGGTCGTGGTCGAGGCCGCCGACCAGGACGCAGGTCCAGGGCAGGTCGACGACGGAGGCGAGGGCCTCGACGAGCCGGTGCTGCCCCTTGCGCGGGGTGACCGAGGCGACGCACAGGAGCCGCGAGACGCCGTCGGTGCCGGGGGCCAGCGGCGCGATGTCGGCGCCGGGGGTGGCGACATGGACGCGGTCGGGCGCGAGGCCGTGGTGGGCGACGAGCCTGCGGGCCGCCCACTCGCTGGTGGCCACGACGGCCGGCACGGCACGCAGGGTGTGGCGTTCCCGGGCGTCGAGGTCCGCGGCCACCTCGGGCGTGAGCCCGGTCTCGTCGCCGAGCGGCAGGTGTACGAGGACGACGAGCCGCAGCCGTTCGGCCTCCGGGATGATGATCTCGGGGACCGCGCAGGCGACGATGCCGTCGAGCAGGACGACGGTGCCGTCGGCCAGTTCCGCGAGGGTGCGGGCCAGTTCGTCACGGGCCGCGGCCTCGGGCCGGGGCCAGCTTCCGCCGATGGCGTGCTTGTGCACCTGCCAGCCGAAGCCGGGCAGGTCGAGGCTGACGCGGGCGTCGTAGACGTTGCCGCCGCTCGGCATGGTCGAGTCGTCCACTCCGCCGGGCATCACGAAGTGCATGGCGCGCAGGGACATGGGGATGATGTCGGCATTGTGGCTCACAGGGCACGCTCGTAACTCGCCCAGGCGATGTGCGACTCGTGCAGGGTGACCGTGATGCCGGCCAGTCCGCGGGCTCCTTCGCCCAGTGCTCCCTTTTCCACTCGCTCGGCGAGGCGGTCGGCGACGACCTTCGCCAGGAACTCCGTGGAGGTGTTGGTGTCGGCGAACACCGGCTCGTTGTCGAGGTTCCGGTAGTTCATCTCGGCCACCACCTCCCCCAGTTCCCTGGTGGCCAGTCCGATGTCGACGACGATGTTGTCGTCGTCCAGCTCGGCGCGGCGGAACGTGGCGTCCACGAGGAACGTCGCTCCGTGCAGTCGCTGCGCGGGTCCGAAGACCTCTCCGCGGAAGCTGTGGGCGATCATCAGGTGATCGCGGACGGTGATGCTGAACAACGGACGACCCTCCAGGTGCGGTGCGTCTGACCCCTCTGCCGGGGCGTGCCGTGTAGTACGGCCGGTCCGTTCTCCGTGTTCAGGGGGTTCGGGTCGGAGTTTCGGACGCGGGTGCCGAGACAGGGTTGCCAGGTGGGCGCGTGGTGCGAACTTGGTTACCGGCGTTGGTTCTTGGCTACTCGGTGTGCGGACGTGACCGCTTGTGAGCGGAGTCGACCGTCCGTCCCGGTCCGGGTCTACGTCGTACGGGGGTCCGCGTCGTAGCGCACGAGATGACACATCGCGGTCGTCTCGCCCGTCGTGAGCCCGGCCAGCGCCTCGGGCAGGTCCTCGAAGGCGCACTCCCCCGTGATCAGGGTGTCGAAGGCGGGATCGGCGAGGAGTTCGAGGGCGAGCGCGAGGCGGTCGGCGTACGTACGGCGGGAGCTGCGGGCGGGTGAGACGGACCCGACCTGGCTGCTGCGGACGGTGAGACGGCGGGAGTGGAACGCCTCGCCGAGCGGCAGGGTGACCTTCCGGTCGCCGTACCAGCTCAGTTCGAGGACGGTGCCCTCCGGGGCGAGGAGTTCGAGCGCGCGGGAGAGCCCGGCCTCGGTGGCGCTCGCGTGGACCACCAGATCGCGGTCCCCTGCGGCGTCCTCCGGGAGCGCGAACCCGATGCCCAGGGCGCGGGCGATCTCCGCGCGCGCCGGGTTGGCGTCGACCAACTGGACGTCTGCGGCGGGGAAGCGGGCCAGCAGCGCGGCGACGCTCGCGCCGACCATGCCCGCGCCGATCACCGAGACCCGGTCGCCGAGCAGGGGCGCCGCGTCCCAGAGGGCGTTGACGGCGGTCTCCACGGTGCCGGCGAGCACGGCGCGCGAGGCGGGCACGTTCTCGGGCACGGGGGTGACGGCGCTCGCGGGGACGACGTACCGGCTCTGGTGCGGGTAGAGACAGAAGACGGTCCGGCCGACGAGTTCGGCGGGCCCCTCCTCGACGGTCCCGACGTTCAGGTAGCCGTACTTGACGGGCCCGGGGAAGTCGCCCTCCTGGAAGGGCGCCCGCATGACGGCGTACTGGCTCTCCGGGACCCCGCCGCGGAAGACGAGCGTCTCCGTGCCGCGGCTCACCCCGGAGAAGAGTGTGCGCACCACGACCTCGCCCTCTGCGGGTTCCGGCAGGTGGGTGTCCCGGAGTTCGCCACAGCCGGGAGAGCTGAGCCAGAAGGCGCGGGCGGAGCGGTCCATTCGGCATCCTCCTGAGTGGTTCATGTGAATCGGCTGAGCGAACGGGCTGAACGATCGGGCGGCGAGCCACGTACCGACCTTTGCGAAGCCGCGCACAAGGTACGCGGCAATGATCGACTCTGTCACCTGGCCGGAGGATGTGCGGTGGCCCTGAACAACACGTATGACGCGAGGCTCTTGCAGCAGGAGACGGCCGTGGGAGCGGGCGTGCAACTGCTGTTGCTGACCGTGCTCGGCACGGCGATCGGCCTGGGCCCCGCGGGCTGGCTCACCGGGCTGGCGTTCGGACTCGCGACCTGGGCGGTGCTCTCACGCGCCCTGCACCGCACGCGGCCCCGCTCCTTCGGAGCCGCCAACCGCGTGACGCTCGGCCGGGCGACCCTGGTCGGCGGGGTGACCGCGCTGGTCGCCGACTCGTTCCAGAGCCCGCCGCCGGTCACGGTCCTGGTGGCGCTCACCGCGGTCGCCCTGATCCTCGACGCGGTCGACGGGAAGGTCGCCCGCCGCACCGGTTCCTCCACGGCGCTGGGGGCGCGCTTCGACATGGAGGTCGACGCGTTCCTCATCCTGGTGCTCAGTGTGTACGTGGCCACGACGGTGGGGGCGTGGGCCCTCGTCATCGGCGGGATGCGGTACGCGTTCGTGGCCGCCGCGAAGTTCCTGCCCTGGCTGAACAACGCGCTGCCGCCGAGTACCGCCCGTAAGACGGTGGCGGCGCTCCAGGGGGTCCTGCTGCTGCTCGCGGGCTCGGGGATCCTCCCGTACGCCCTGACGTTCGGCGTCGTCGCCCTCGCGCTGGCCCTGCTGACCTGGTCGTTCGGCCGGGACATCGGCTGGCTGTGGCGCACGCGCGCCACCGCCGTGCGCGAGCCGGCCGTGCGCGAGCCGGCCGTGACCGAGACCCCGCTGCTCCGCGAGACGGCGACGGTCGGCGCGCCGTAACCGCAGCCCCGTAAGGGGCGCGGGGAACGGCGCGCTCAGCCTCCACTGACCCGCAGCCGACGCTTGTCGTCAGGTGCAGGTCGCTCGTGGCTGGACGCGCCGTTCCCCGCGCCCCTTAGGCGGCCAGAGTTCCCCGCGCCCCGTAAGGGGCGCGGGGAACTGCGCACTCAGCCTCCACTGACCCGCACCCGACACACGACGTCAGGTGCAGGTCGCACGTCGCTGGACGCGCCGTTCCCCGCGCCCCTTAGGCGGGAAGGGTTGACCGGCGCCGATCCGTGCGCCGCGCGCGCCTTAGGTGGTGAGGGTTGCCCCGTGTCAATCCGTGCGCCGCGTAGCGGGCCCTCGCGTGGGGGTCAGGAGGCGATCTTGTCCAGTTCGGTGATCTCCTCCGGCGGAAGCGCCAGGGTCGTCGCCGCGATGTTCTCTCGCAGGTGCGCCCGTGAGGACGTGCCCGGGATCAGGACGATCGACGGTGAGCGCTGCAACAGCCAGGCCAGGGCGACCTGCTGGGGCGAGGCGCCCAGCCGGGCGGCGACGTCGGTCAGGATCTGCGACTGCAGCGGGGAGAAGCCGCCGAGCGGGAAGAACGGCGCGAACGCGATCCCCTCCGCCGCGCACCGCTCGACGAGGGCGTCGTCCTGGCGGTTGGCCAGGTTGTAGAGGTTCTGCACGGTGACGACCGGCGCGATGGCCTGCGCCTCGGTCAGCTGCGCGGCCGAGACCGAGCTGACACCGAGGTGCCGGATCAGCCCCTGCTCCCGCAGCTCGGCCAGCGCCCCGAACTGGTCGCTCAGCGGCTCCTCGTCCGTGCCCACGACGGAACCGACCCGCAGGTTCACCACGTCGAGCGCCTCCACGCCGAGGCGCCGGAGGTTCTCGTGGACCTGGGCCTTGAGGTCCTCGGGCTCCCGCGCGAAGATCCAGGCGCCGTCGTCACCGCGGCGGGCGCCGACCTTGGTCACGATGCGCAGGTCGTCGGGGTAGGGGTGCAGGGCCTCCTTGATGATCTCGTTGACCACGAACGGTCCGTAGAAGTCGCTCGTGTCGATGTGCGTGATGCCCCGCTCGACGGCCTCCCGCAGCACCGCGACCGCCTCGTCCCGGTCCTTGGGCGGCCCGAACGCGTTGGGGCCCGCCAGCTGCATGGCCCCGTACCCCATGCGGGTCAGGGTCAGGTCGTCGGCCAGGGTGAGGGTGCCGCCGGAGAGCGTGCCGGTCACGTCCGTCATGGTGTTGCCTCTCGCTGTACTTCTCGAGTCCTTGCTCCTCGACTCTGCGCCGGGCCGGACGCGGACGGCAGTACCCCGCTGTTCCTGGGAGTGGCAGGGACAGTCACCCGCGCCGGGACGGAACTACGGTGGAGACATGAACGGCACGAACGTCCTCGGAGAGTTCCTGCGCGCCCGCCGGGCCCTGGTCCGGCCACAGGACGCCGGTATCCGCGGCGGCGGCCTGCGGCGCGTCCCGGGCCTGCGCCGCGAGGAGGTGGCGATGCTCTCCGGCATCAGCGCCGACTACTACCTGCGCCTGGAGCAGGGCCGCGACCGCAACCCGTCGCTGCAGGTCCTCGAAGCCCTGGCCGACGTCCTGAATCTGGACGCCAACGCCACGGAGCATCTGATCGGCCTGGCCCAGGCCCGGCCCTCCCAGGCCCACCGGGCCGCTCCCGCCACCGGTCGCGGACGCGGGGCCGCCCGCAGGCCCGAGACCGTGCCGCCCGACATCCTCCAGCTCCTGGAGGCCTGGCCGAACAACCCCGCCCACGTCGAGAACAAGTTCACCGACGTGCTGGCCTCCAACGCGCTGGCCAGGGCCCTGTCCCCGAACCACGCCCCCGGCAGCAACATCATGCGGGCCGTCCTCCTCGACGAGAGCGAACGGGAGCTGCGCCGGGACTGGGACGAGCTGACCGAGGCGGGGGTCGCCGCGCTGCGGGCCAATGTCGGGCCCGACGTCGACGATCCCCGCCTGGTGGAACTCGTGGGCGAGCTGTCCGTACGCAGTGAGCGTTTCCGGTATCTGTGGGGCCGCCACGACGTGCGGCCCAAGCAGTCACGTCTTCTGCGGCTGCGCCATCCGAAGGTCGGCGATTTCGAGCTGCACGCCAGCAAGCTGGGCATCGTCGGATCGGACGGTCTGATCCTGAAGGTCTTCCAGGCCGCACCGGGCAGCCGGGACGCCGAACTCCTCGCCATATTGGGGAGTCTGACGGCGTCCGGCGACGCGGACCGCGACCCGGCAGGCCCGGAGAGCCGCCGGGCCGTCGAGGAGCAGGAGCAGTGACATCGAGGAACAGTCGCGTCAGCCGCGTGCGGCGGGGGTGACGCTCTCCGTGTCCGCACGCGCCGGGGCCGAGCCCTGGTCCGGGTCGCCGGAGGCGCGGGGCGCGCCGGCGAGACGGCGTACGTGCTGGACGGGGACGAGCAGCGCGGCCAGCGCCGCGGCCAGGCAGAGCAGGGCCAGCAGCGTGAACCCGTGGGTGTAGCCGGAGGCCTCCGGCAGGCCCGAGGACTGCAGGTGGCCGGTGACCAGGACGCTGGTGACCGCGGCGCCGATGGACCCGCCGATGGTGCGGATGTTGGCGTTCATACCGGTCGCGGCGCCGGTCTGCTCGGCCGGGACGCTGCCGACGATCAGGTTGGCCATCGAGGCGAACGCGAGGCCGATGCCGAGCCCGAACACACCTGATACGAAGGCCACCTGCCACTGCTCGTCGTGCCACAGGGCGAGGAATCCGCAGGCGACCGCACCGAGCGCGGCGCCGGTCGTGAGCAGCTTCTTGGCTCCCACGACGGGTTCCAGCCGGCCGCTCAGGATGCCCGAGAAGAACATGGCGACCAGCATCGGCAGCATGAGCAGTCCGGACGCGGTGACGCTCGCGCCGAAGCCGTACCCGGCGGAGCTGGGGGTCTGGACGAAGGCGGGCAGGAAGGACCAGATCGAGTACATGCCCGCGCCGAACAGCAGCGCGGCGGTGTTCGTGGTCCACACGGCGGGCAGCCGCATGACCTTCAGGTCGATCAGCGGCGAGCGGGAGCGCGCCTCGGCGAGCAGCCACAGGACGAAGAGGACGACCGCGGCGGCGAAGAGCCCGATCACCCGGCCCGAGCCCCAGCCCCACTGGGTCGCCTGGCTGAGCGGCAGGAGCAGCGCCACCAGCCAGGCCGACAGCAGGACCGCGCCGAGCCAGTTCACGCGGCCCTCGGCGCGCCGGGGCGACTCGGGGACGTAGCGCAGGGCGATGAGGACGGTCACCGCGACGACTCCGACGGGCAGCCAGAACAGCCACCGGTAGTCGAGCGCGGACACGATGGGGCCGGCCGCGACCATGCCGACACCGCCGCCCGCGGCGATCACGGCGGACAGGTTGCTGATGCTGGGGCTCACCCGGGTCGGGGCGAACTCGTCCCGGATGATGCCGAAGGAGAGCGGGAACAGCGCGCCGCCTATGCCCTGGACGACGCGGGCGACGATCAGTACGCCGATGGTCGGGGCGAGCGCGGCGATCAGACAGCCGATCATCACGGTCACCAGGACGGCGACGAGGGTGCGCTTCTTGCCGATCAGGTCGCCGACGCGGCCGAGGATCGGGGTGAAGACCGAGGCGGACAGCAGGTAGGCCGTCATCACCCAGGTCGCGGTGGCCTGGGAGGTGTGCAGTTCGTGCTGGACGGTCGGCAGGGCCGGCGCGATCAGCGACTGGAGCATGGAGAAGACGCCCGCACCGGTCGCGAGGACCGCGAAGGTGAGGCGGGTGGACTTGCGGGGCATGGAAAGCCTCTCCGAACTGGTTCCTGTCCGTGTGCGGCCGTGAGCGGCAGCCGGGAGCAGGGGAGGTCGCGGAAGGTGTCAGGGAGTGTCAGGGAGTCGGGCGGCGCGCTCGGCGCGGGGCCCGGACGACAGGGGGGTGGCGTCGCGCCGACGGCGCGTGCGGCCGCACGTGTCCCCGGTGGACGCACCCCGCACTGTTAAAGTGGAGGCACCCCTCCACTGTAGCGGAGGCATACCTCCGCTTCAACCTCGTCCCGATACCCTCGCCTCGAACTCGTCCCGATCCCTTCGCCTCGACCTCGTCCCGCCCGGGAGGCAGCAGTGACCGCCCAGTCGTTCCCCGTCAGCGAGATCGTCGCGACCCGGCGGCCGCACCGGAAGGACGCGGCGCGCAACTACGACGCGCTGCTCGCCGCCGCCCGTGAGGCCTTCGCCGAGCAGGGCGCGGACGCCTCCCTGGAGGACATCGCCCGTCGCGCGGGCGTCGGCATCGGCACGCTGTACCGCAACTTCCCCACCCGCAGGCACCTCTTCGAGAGCCTGTACGCGGACGAGGTCAACTCGCTGTGCGAGGTGGCCGACGAGGTCGCGGAGCTCGAACCGTGGGAGGCGCTGACGACCTGGCTCGACCGGTTCGCCGGCTACATGGTGACCAAGCGGGCCGTGCGCGAGGCCCTGAACGACGAGTCGGCGATCTTCGCCGCCTGCCGCGAGTCGATGTACGCGGCAGGCACCCCGCTGTTCGAGCGGGCCCAGCGGGCCGGCGAGGCGCGTACGGACATGACCTTCGGCGATCTGCTGCGCATGGTCGCGGGCATCACCGCGACGAACTTCGACGACGACACCCAGCGCGAGCGGGTCATGTCCATCGCCCTGGACGGTGTACGCGTCAGCCACTGACCCGACGGAAGCCGGTCCGCCCCAGGGGTTCCGGCGGCCTCCTCCCTGCGGAGGATGCCTTCACGGAGGAGGCGGCCAGAAACCGTTCCTCCCCCGGTCAGAGGGCCGAGCCCCGCGGTCCGTCTACCGTTGGGGCCATGACCCTGATGGACTCGTTCGCCGGACGGCGCGTGCCCCCGGCCGTCACGGACGCGGGTCTGGCCCTGCTCTTCACCGCGGGCGCGCTGGTCCCGCTCGTGCCGATGCCCGCCACCGTGCCCGCGCTGCGCACCCCGGACGCCCTGTTCGTCGTACTCGCCCTGCTGTCCGCTCTGCCGCTGGCCGTCCACCGGCGGTTCCCCCTGCCGGTTCTGCTGATCATGACGGTGGCGGTTGCCGCGCTCCAGGCACGGCACTACATCCCGCACCTGTCGGGTCCGCAGGGCACCTCCATCGGACCCTCCTACATGGGGGTGGCCACGGCCGTCCTCCTGACCGCCCGGCGGGGCGCGCCCAGGACGGCCACCCTGGTCGTCGCCGCGGTCATCCCGGCGGCGGCCGTCACCGAGGCGGTCCTCGCCCCGGCCGGGCACCGCATCGCCACCCTCCTCGCGGAGGCCGTCCTGCTGGTCGGGGCCTGGGCGCTCGGCCGGCTGACCCGGGCCCGCGCCGCCATCCGCGACCAGGCGCTGGAACGGGCCGCCGCGCTGGAACGCGCGCAGGAGGCCAACGCGCGCGCCGCCGTCATGGAGGAGCGGACCCGGATCGCCCGCGAACTGCACGACATCGTCGCGCACAACGTCAGCCTCATGGTCGTCCAGACGATCGCCGCCGACCGGATCCAGGACCGCGACGGCGCCAAGGCCCACGAGCTGCACGGCACGATCGAGGAGACCGGCCGGGCGACCGTCACCGAACTGCGCAGACTCCTCGACGTGCTGCGTACGGAGGACGAGGCGGCCGCCGATCCGAGCAAGGAGCCGCCGCAGCCCACCGTGGAGGCGCTGCCCGCGCTGGTGGACGCGGTGCGCGCGGCGGGCCTCACCGTGGACTTCACGACGACCGGGGTCCCCGCCGAGCTGCCGGCGGGCTCGCATCTGACCGTCTACCGCATCGTGCAGGAGGGCCTCACCAACACGCTCAAGCACGCCGGCCACACCCACGCCGAACTGACCATCGCGTGGGAACGCAGGCACCGGCGGCTCACCGTCCGGCTGTGCGACGACGGACCGCGGCCGGGCGAGGGGGCGGTGGCGCGCCCGGCCGACCTGCCCGACGGGCCCGGTCACGGACTGCTCGGCATGCGCGAACGCATCGGCGCCGTGGGCGGTGTGCTGCACACCGGCCCGCGGCCGGGCGGCGGGTACTGCGTGCACGCGGTCGTACCGCTGCCGGCGTCGACGCCGGCCCACTCACCGACGCCACCACCGGCACCGGACGATCCCTCATTCGACCTCGCAGGGCACTACGAAGGGCATTCCCCGCATGCAAGCGATCCGCGTCCTGCTGGTCGATGACCAGCCCATGATCCGGACGGGATTCCGGCTCATCCTCGAAGCGGAGCCGGACATCACGGTCGTCGGTGAGGCGGCGGACGGCGTCGCCGCCGTCGAGAGCACCCGGTCCCTGAGCCCGGACATCGTCCTGATGGACATCCGGATGCCGACCATGGACGGCGTCGAGGCCACACGCCGTATCGCGGAGACGGGGTCGTCGAGCCGCGTCGTCATCCTGACCACCTTCGACCTGGACGCTCACGTGGTGGACGCCCTGCGCGCGGGGGCCAGCGCCTTCCTCGTCAAGGACGGACCGGCCGACTCGCTCGTCGGCGCCATCCGTACCGTGGCGGCCGGTGACGCCGTGCTCTCGCCCCGGGTCACCCACCGGCTGCTCGACCGCTTCGCCCATCTGGGCGCGCCCGCGTCCCCGGACGTGCCGTCCCGCCTCGGCGCGCTCACCGGCCGTGAACTGGACGTCCTGCGGGCCCTGACCCGTGGACTGTCCAACGCGGAGATCGCACTGGAGCTGGGCGTGGGAGAGACGACGGTCAAGACGCACATCGCGCACATCCTGGAGAAGTACGGGCTCCGCGACAGGGTGCAGGCCGTCATCCTGGCGTACGACTGCGGGCTGGTGGTGCCGCGCAGTCCCCGGTGACGGACGGCCGGGGGTGAGCCGGAGGGCTCAGTACTCCAGCTCCGGCCGCAGACGCAGCGGGCCGCCGACGGTGTGCAGATGCCTCAGCACCTGGGCGTACGAGTCGAGGAGGGTCGTCTCGTGGTACGCGACGCCGTGCCGGGCGCAGAAGCCGCGGACGAGTTCCTGGGCGTGGCGCAGGCTGGGCCGCGGCATGGACGGGAACAGGTGGTGCTCGATCTGGTAGTTCAGTCCGCCGAGCGCCAGGTCGGTGAGCCGGTGGCCGCGGATGTTGCGTGACGTCAGGACCTGCCGGCGCAGGAAGTCGACCTTGTCGTCCTTGCCGAACAGGGCCATGCCCTTGTGGTTGGGGGCGAACGAGCACCCCATGTACAGCCCGAACAGTCCCTGGTGCACCGCGATGAAGGCCAGGGCCTGGAGCGGGGTCAGGACCAGGAACACGGCGGCGAGATAGCCGCCGATGTGCGTCGTCAGCATGGCCGCCTCGGTGAGCCTGGTCGCGCGCCCGGTACGCGTACGGCCGCGCTCGATGGTGGCCTGTACGCCGGCGACCTTCAGGGCCAGTCCCTCAAGGAGCAGCATGGGGAAGAACAGCCAGGCCTGGTGGCGGCCCAGCCAGGCGTAGGCGCCGCTGCGGACGCGGGCCTGGTCCTCGGTGAAGGCGATCGCGCCGTCGGCGATGTCGGGATCGCGGTCGACGTGGTTGGGGTGTGCGTGGTGCCGGGTGTGCTTGTTGATCCACCAGCCGTAGCTGAGGCCGACCAGCAGGTCGGCGTGGACGCGGCCGAGCACGTTGTTGACCCGCTTGGAGGCGGCGATCTGGTGGTGTCCGGCGTCGTGTCCGATGAACGCGGTCTGGGTGAACATCACCGCGAGGAACGCGGCGGTCACCAGCTGCCACCACGACTGTCCGATCAGCGCGAACGCGGTCCATCCGGCGGCCAGCAGGAGGAGGTTCGCCCCGACCTTGACCGAGTAGTAGACCGGGCGCCGCTTCAGCAGTCCGCTCTGTTTGACCTCGCGGGACAGGGCGGCGTAGTCGCTGCCGCGGCGGGCGGGGGGCGGCTTGGTCATCCGGGCGGGATCGGCCGGGTCGGTGCTCCGGGCGACGGTCTCGGTGGTGGTCACGTGTTTCCTCTCGGGGTGCGGGCGGGCCGGCCGTGCGGGGCAGGCGTCCGGGCCGTGGGGGCCCGGTCCTGGCGGCCTCGCGCCGTAGACACCCCGAGGCAGGCCCGCGTACGGGCCTGCCTCGGAAAGGGCCTGCCTGGGAAGAGAAGGCTCAGGAAGGGGGCTCCTCAGAGCGCGCGGACCTGGTCCGCCTGCATTCCCTTGGGACCCTGGCTTGCCGTGAACTCCACCTTCTGGTTCTCCTCCAGGGAGCGGAAACCTTCGGTGTCGATGGCCGAGTGGTGCACGAAGATGTCGGCGCCGCCCTCGTCAGGGGCGATGAAGCCGAAGCCCTTCTCCGCGTTGAACCACTTCACAGTTCCAAGACTCATGTGATGTCTCCTTCGAGTCGAGATGACGAGCTGAGCGGAGAGCGCGCGTCGCGCGACTCCGGGTTGCTGGTCGCCAGGCCGTCGAAGAAAACCCCCGAAAACGACATAACGCCCGCTGCCAGAACTCCGCGGGCGCTTCCACGTTCGCAAACTTCAACTACAACCACTCATTCCAACGTCCGGTGTGCCGGATACGTTCCCGATGGGGGAAAAAGGTCCGCGGCCAGGCTTCCATCCCTTCCCGCCGGGTCGGCGCCGAATGCGGAAGGGAGTACGGTTACGTCACCGGGCGCACCTCGTACGCCGTCATCCGTTTCGGCGTCGCACTCGGAGAACGGCAATGGCCGACGCAGATCGAATCCGGCCGGAAATGAGCCGCGCGATGCCTTCTGGCTCGTACCGTCACGCCGTCTCCCGCAGTCCCTTCCGCACCAGGCGATAGCGACCCTCCCAGCTCTTCGGACGCCCTTCCGGGGCCTTCGGGAGCCTCGTGCACGGTCCGACCAGACCCGAACACAGAGGATGCGGGACACATGTACTCACAGGACGCGATCTCCGGCCACCGCCGCGGGCGCCCCGAACCGACCGCCGAGATGCTCTCCGGACTGGTCTGCCTGATGTGCGGCACCGACTACCGCAACGCACCCGACCCCGAGGCCGTGGTGGTCTCCCACCACGACGGCGGCCAGATCCTCGCCTGCCACGGGACCTGCGCGCGCATGGCGTGCGGATCCGTCAACGGCCTCGGCGAGACGGCCCTCCCCCTGGACGAACGCGTGCGCAGGCACCGGGGAGACCGACCCTGATCCGGCCGGTCCGACCGATGCGGCCGGTCCGGCGGGGAACACCCCGACCCAGCACGGCGCACGAACCGGAACAACGAACGAACCAGCACGACGAACGCCCGCACGACGACAACGAAATAGAAGGACGCGCATGAGTCTGTTGAGTCTCGGAGTACTCGCCTCCTCCCACAAGGAGAACGAGTTCCGGCTGCCGCTGCATCCCGGTCACCTCGACCGGATCGCTCCCGACGTACGCGCGAAGATCTTCCTGGAAGAGGGCTACGGCGGCCGGTTCGGCGTCGGCGACGACGCGCTGCGCCCGCTGGTCGGCGGACTGCGCTCCCGCGACCAGCTCCTCGACGAGTGCGATGTGCTCCTCCTGCCCAAGCCCATGCACGAGGACGTCACCCGGTTGCGGCAGGGCCAGGTGCTGTGGGGCTGGCCGCACTGCGTCCAGGACGAGCGGATGACGCAGCTCGCCATCGACCGGCAGCTCAGCCTCATCGCCTGGGAGGCCATGAACCACTGGACCTCCACGGGCGCCTTCAGCGTCCATGTGTTCCACAAGAACAACGAACTGGCCGGCTACTGCTCGGTGCTGCACGCCCTGCAGCTCGGCGGTCTGACCGGCAGCTACGGTCGCCGGATGCGCGCGGTGGTCATCAGTTTCGGGGCCACCGCACGCGGCGCGGTCACGGGTCTGGGTGCCATGGGGATCTCCGACGTCACGGTGCTGACCCAGCGTGCCGCCGCGGCGGTCGCCTCGCCGATGCCGTCGGTCGTGATGGGTCACTTCGCGGAGCGCGAGGACGATCCGTCCCGTCTTGAGGCGCTCACCGGGCTCGGCCCCGTGCCGCTCGCGGAGTACCTGGCCGGGTTCGACGTGATCGTCAACTGCATAAGGCAGGACACCGACGCGCCGCTGACGTTCGTCGCCGAGGAGGAGCTCGCCCTGTTCAAGCCGGGGACCTTCTTCGTCGACGTCTCCTGCGACGAGGGCATGGGCTTCGAGTGGGCCCGTCCGACCACCTTCGAGGACCCGATGCCCCAGGTGGGTTCCGGTTGCCACTACTACGGCGTGGACCACAGCCCGTCGCACCTGTGGAACTCGGCCACCTGGGAGATCAGCGAGGCGCTCCTGCCGTATCTGCGCAAGGTGCTGAGCGGCCCGGCGGCCTGGGACGAGGACGCCACGATCAGGAACGCCATCGAGATCCGCGACGGTGTCGTGCTGAATCCGAAGATCCTCTCCTTCCAGAAACGGTCGGCCGCCTACCCGCACGCCGTCGAGGTCCCGGCCGCCGCGCTGCCGCCGGCTCCGCTGCTTCCCACGGCTCCGGCACTTTCCCCGGCGTCGGAGAGCATGGTCACTTCCCCTGCGGGAGCGTCACCGGGCGGTCGTTCCGCAACTGTGTGAAGAGGGTCCGTGCGCGGCGGTCGTCCCATTTGACGGCGCTGCCCTTGGAGGTGGCGAGAGCGGGGTCGGAGACCGGCACGTTGAGCTGCCGGCCGCCGCCCGCGGTGACGCCCCGCATCGCCCGGAACAGTGTCATGAGGTCCCGCAGGCCCGTGTCCTTGTCGACCACCAGCGTGTCCAGGCCCGCGCTGAGGGTCGGGAAGGACCTGGCGGGGTTGAGGAGGGTGCCGGGGGTGACCGCCTTCTCGGCGAGGGCGGCCAGGAACTTCTGCTGGTTGCGGGTACGGCCCAGGTCGCCCTGGGCCTCCTGTTTGCGCTGCCGGACGAACGCCAGCGCCTCGGCGCCGTCGAGGGTCTGGCAGCCCTTGCGCAGGTCGGCGCCCGAGTTCTTGTCCCTGACGTCCCGGTCCAGGCACATGTCGACGCCGCCGACCGCGTCGACCACGCCGACGAAGCCCGCGAAGCCGATCTCCGCGTAGTGGTCGACGTGCAGCCCGGTGTTGCTCTCGACGGCCCGTACGAGCAGGTCGGGGCCGCCGAGGGAGAACGCGGCGTTGAGCTTGTCCGGCTCGGCGCGGTAGCTGCGCCCGGTCTCGGGGCGGACGTACGACGGGACGGTCACCCAGGAGTCGCGCGGCAGGCTCAGCATGGTGGTGCCGTTCGCGCCGGTGTGCAGCAGGATCATCGAGTCGGTGCGGCGGCCCTCGGCGGAGCCGGTCCGCAGGTCCTTCCTGGCCTGCTCGGACAGTCCCGCCCGGCTGTCGGAGCCCACGATCAGGTAGTTGGTGCCCTTGCCGGCCGGCGCGCGGTCCGGGAGCGCGCCGAGGTCGACCTCCTGGTCCAGCTCGGTGTCGGCCCACACATAGGTGCCGGCGGAGGACGCGAGCAGCGCGGCGAGCAGCAGGACTCCCAGCCGCACGACCCTGCGGCGCCGGGTGGGGCGGGGCTTCGGGGATCTGCCGCCGCCCGCGCCCCGGTGGGGCCGGCTCCCGTCGTCCGTACGGCCCTCGTGCGTACGGCCCGGGGTGGCCGGTGAGGGCATGCCCGGCAGGGGTGCCGTACGTGTGGAGGCCGGGGCGCCGGTTCCGCGCCCCGACCACGAGCCGTGGCCCGTCCCGTGGTCGGTCCCGTCGTTCATCCGCCTGTCCAGTCCTTCGGCACCTGGGGTCACCCCGTCACGGGGTCATCTCGTGGGCAGACTCTTATACGGGGCGGGGCCGCCGATCTGTTCAGCGGCGGTGCCGGAACGCTTCATGATCTGCCACTGCAGCCGGCTGCCGAGCAGGGCGGCGACCACGGACTGGATGACGACGAGATACATCAGCTGCCGGTAGACGACGAGTTGGAACGGCATCCACCACAGGGTCCGTACACGTTCCCCGTCGAGCCGCAACGCGTAACCGGCGCACAGCAGTTGGACGGCCATGAAGGCGAACCACACCGCGGCCGAGCTGAACGGGTCGAGGAACAGCACGCCGTACAGGGCGAACACGTCGATGACGGGGGCGAGGAGCGGCAGCGCGACCTGGAAGATCGCGAGGTAGGTGAGTCCGCGCCGGCCGAAGCGTCCGGCGACGCCCGTCTCCAGGACGGCGCCGCGGTGCTTCCACATGGCCTGGATCGTGCCGAAGCACCAGCGGTAGCGCTGCCGCCACAACTGCCGCAGCGAGGTGGGTACTTCGGTCCAGGCGACGGCGGACTCCTCGTAGAGGACGCGCCAGCCCGCCCGCCACAGGGCCATCGTGAGGTCGGTGTCCTCGGCGAGGGTGTCGTCGCTGACTCCGCCGACCCCGGTCAATGCGTCCCTGCGGAAGGCCCCGATGGCGCCGGGCACGGTGGTCATGCACTCCAGCACCTCGAACATCCGGCGGTCGAGGTTGAAGCCGAAGCAGTACTCCAGGTGCTGCCACTTGGCGAGCAGGCCCCGCCGGTTGCCGACCTTGGTGTTGCCGCTGACCGCGCCGACGGCCGGGTGCGCGAGCGGCTGGACGAGGTGGTGGACGGCGTCCGGTTCGAAGACGGTGTCGGCGTCCACCATGACGAGGAGGTCGTGACGGGCGTGCTCCAGGCCGGTGTTGAGGGCGGCGGCCTTGCCCGCGTTGGCCTTGCGGATCACCAGCACCCGCGGGTCGCCGACGTTTTCGGCGAGTTCGGCCGTGCGGTCCGTGGAGCCGTCGTCGATCACGATGATCTGCAGCCGGGGGTAGTCGGAGGCGAGCAGCGAGCGGAGGGTGGCCTCGATCCCGGCCTCCTCGTTGTAGGCGGGGACGAGCACGGTGACCGGTTCCGTCACCTCCCGCAGCCAGGGCGCGCCGGGCCGGGAGCGTTCCAGGCGGCGCACATGGGCGCGGGCGAAGTGGACGAGCAGGATCAGCCGCAGCACGCCGAGCGCCCCGGCGATGCCGAGTGTCCAGGTCATCGCGTGCGAGAACTGGCGCCCCAGCCAGGCGGCCCGGATCAGCGCGGTGCCGCTCCAGCGCTCGACGGCCGACACCGGCGCGTACGGGGTGAGCAGGGTCCCGGCCGAGACGGTGGTGAAGCGGTCGACATCCGGATCGCTAAGCAGTTTCTCCGTCTCCCGGTACGCGGTCGCCGTCTGGCCGAGCTGACGGACCAGGCCCTGTGCGGGCGTGCGGGACGCCTTGTCGGCGGCGACCAGGACATAGCCCTGGGCGGTGGCGCGCCGGGCCGCCGTCCACTCGCGGCCGCACAGGGTGTCGGGCGAGGTGGTCCTCGGCATCCGCAGCAGGTTGGTGTGCAGGGCCGTGGCGCCCGCCAACACGCTCTGCGTCAGCTCCAGTTCGGCGGAGAAGCGGAGTGCGGACGTCTCGCCCAGGACGGCTCCGGTGTAGGTGAGGGAGCCGATCTCGTGGCCCTCGGCGCGGATCCGCCGTACGAGGTCCGGGTGACGGGCTGCCTGGGAGCCCAGGAGGAAGAAGGTCGCGCGGGCCCGGTGCTTCTTCAGCAGGTCGAGGAGGCGCGGGGTCCAGAGGGGGTCGGGGCCGCCGTCGAAGGTGAGCGCGACGGTACGGGCGGGCATCGAGGCGGTCTGTACGCCGTTGCGGTTGATGCCGATGACGGGACCGCCGCGGGTGACGGCGTCGGGTGCGGGCGAGGTGCAGGCGGACCGCGTGTCGGCGGCGTCGACCTCGTGGTTGGTCCAGCCCTCGAAGAGGAGCGCCGCGAACATCGCGGGCAGGACGAGTATCAGGAGCAGCCAGTGCCCTCGCGGGTCGCGGGACTGTTTGTGCCGGGCCCTCACCAAGCGCCGCCCCTCCCCCCGGCCGCTCTTCTCCCCTCCCCGGCGTCGGTGGCCGATGCGCGGGAAGAAGTCTGCTGCCACTGGCTGGCGGGGCCGGAGTTACGCATGGGGCGCGAGTCTAGCCACAGCTCCGCGCTCGCACGGGGTCAACTCCGAGCCTCACAGGAAGGCTTCACAGGTAGGGGCGCGTCCCGCTCAAGTGCCCCGCTGCGGACCGCCGTTCAGACCGGCAGCCGCGGCACGCTGTCGATCAGCCGCCGGGTGTACGGGTGGGCCGGCTCGCCCAACACCTGTGCGGTGTCGCCCTGTTCGACCAGCCGGCCGCGCTCCAGCACCGCCGTGCGCTCGCACAGGGAGGCGACGACCGACAGGTCGTGGGAGACCATGACGAGGGTCAGGTCCCGCTCCTCCTTCAGCTCGGCCAGCAGGTCGACGACCTTGACCCGGGTGGTCACGTCGAGCGCGCTCACGGGTTCGTCGGCGAGCAGTACACGCGGGTCGCACACGATGGCGCGGGCGATCGCGATGCGCTGGCGCTGGCCGCCGGAGAACTCGTGCGGGTAGCGGGAGGCGGTGTCCGCCGGGAGCCCGACCCGTTCCAGCGCGGCGGCCACCTTCGGCGCGGCACTCGTCCGGGAGTCGATGCCCAGGGAGCGCAGCGGTTCCGCGACGATCGCGGCGACGCGGCGGCTGGGGTCGAGGGAGGAGTACGGGTCCTGGAACACGCACTGGACGCCTCGCCGGAAGCGCCGCATCTGCCGCCTGTCGCGCGGGGCGAGCGGTTCGCCGTCGAAGCGGACGGTACCGGCGGTGGGGCGGGCGAGTCCCAGCAGGATCCGCAGCAGGGTGGTCTTGCCGGCGCCTGACTCCCCCACCAGGGCCAGCGACTGCCCCGGCTCGACGGCCAGGGACACATCCTGTACGACGTCGGCGGCGGCGCCCCGGTAGCGTACGGCCACGTCCGTCAGTTCCAGCACGGGCGCCGGCTTCGGCTCGGGTGTCATCGCGGGCTCCTCAGGTCCAGGGCGGACTCCAGTTTCCGGGCGCCGGCGACGAGCGCCCTGGTGTACTCGGCCCGCGGCGCGGTGACGACGTCCAGGACGGGGCCCTCCTCGACGGCCCGGCCGTCCTTCAGCACCAGCACCCGGTCGGTGACCTTGGCGACCACGGCGAGGTCGTGGCTGACGAAGAGCACGGCCATCTCGCGTTCGCGGACGAGGGTGTCGAGCAGGTCCAGCATCTCGGCCTGGACGGACACGTCGAGCGCGGTGGTGGGTTCGTCGGCGATGAGCAGTCCCGGGTCGCAGGCCAGCGCCATGGCGAGGGCGACACGCTGGCGCTGGCCGCCGGAGATCTCGTGCGGGAAGGCACGGGCGATCCGGTCGGGTTCGGACAGCCGGACCCGTACGAGTGCTTCGGTGACCGCGCTGTTCAGTTCCCGGCCCCTGAGGCCGGTCCTGCGGGCGAGGGGTTCGGCGATCTGGCGGCCCATCCGCATCAGCGGGTCGAGGGCGGTCAGGGGCTCCTGGAAGACCACGGCCGCGTCCCGGCCGCGTACGGCGGTGAGGCGTTTCTCGGGGGCGCCGACGACCTGCGTACCGGCCAGTTCGACACTCCCGGTGGCGGTCATGCCGTCGGGCAGCAGGCCCAGCAGGGCGAGGGTGGTCAGGGACTTGCCGGAGCCGGACTCGCCGATCAGACCGAGCCGTTCGCCGCTCGCGACGGTGAAGGAGAGGTCGTCGACGAGGACGCGCCCGTCGTCGGTGCGCACGGTCAGGCCGCGTACGTCGAGAAGAGTGTCGCCGGAGGTGTGGAAGGACGTGTCGCGGGGGCTCATGTGCGCCTCCTTCTCGTGGCCGGGTCGAGGGTGTCGCGCAGTCCGTCGGCGATGAGGTTGACGCCGACGACGAGCACGACCAGCAGGATGCCGGGGGCCAGCGCGCCCGCGGGCGCGGTGGTGAAGGTGGCCTGGGCTTCCTGGAGCATGCGGCCCCAGGAGGCGTTGGGCGGCGGGGCGCCGAGGCCGAGGTAGGACAGTCCGGCCTCGGCGAGCACGGCGAGACCGAATTGGAGGGCCAGGTTGACCACGAGGGTGGGCCAGATGTTCGGCAGGACGTGCCCGGCGACCGTACGCGGCCAGGAGGTGCCCGAGGTCCGGGCGGCGGTCACGTAGTCCCTGGCCAGGACCCGCTTGACGAGGATCCGCACGAGCCGGGCGACCACCGCGCTCTGCGCCAGGCCGATGGCGAGGATCGCGGAGCTGAGGGTGGCCGAGCGGGCGGCGACGACGAGCATCGCGAGCAGCAGCGTCGGGAAGGCGATGAGGATGTCGAGGAACGCGGCGAGGGTGTCGTCGAGCCAGCCCTGCGCGAACGCGGCGAGCACCCCGAGGGTCACCCCGACGAGCGCGGCGACGGCGACCGAGCCAAGACCCGCCTGGACGGCGATACGGGCGCCGGTCATCAGCTGGGTGAACAGGTCCCGGCCCAGCTTGTCGGTGCCGAGCAGATGTCCGTCGCCGGGTCCGGCGAGCCGGCCGCCGGAGGTGTCGTCGGTGTCGAAGGGCAGCCAGACGAGCGAGAGCAGGGCGAGCAGCACGATCAGGGCGGTCAGCGAGCAGCCGGCCCACAGGGTGGCGGAACGACGGCGACGTGAGACCGGCGCGTTCGACTCCGTGGGTTCCGTCTCCTTGAGCGGGGCGGCCGGCAGGGTCATCGGGCACCTCCGGAGAGCCGTCCGCGCAGGCGCGGGTCGATGAGCCGCTGGACCAGGTCGGCGGCGAAGCCGATCAGGAGCACGGCGAGGGTCGAGACGAACAGGACGCCCTGGACGACCGGGTAGTCGTGCTGGGCGATACCGGTGGCGAGCAGCGAGCCGAGGCCCGGCAGCGCGAACACCGACTCCACGACGACCGCGCCGAGCAGGGTCGAGGCGAGTTCGATCCCGAGGATGGAGATGACGGGTACGGAGGCGTTGCGCAGCCCGTGCCGCCACATGGCCCGCGGGAAGGACGCGCCGAGGGCCCGGGCGGTACGCAGATAGTCGCTGCCGAGGACGTCGAGGGTGGCGGAGCGCACGTACCGGATCAGGGAGGCGCCCATCACCAGCGCGATGGTGACCACCGGCAGGACCAGGGAACGGATCGCCTCGGCGGGCTCGGCCCAGCCGTCCTGCGGGAAGCCGCCGGACGGGAGCCAGCCCGCGTTCAGCGCGAACACGGCGATGAGGATCATGCCGAGCCAGAACACCGGTACGGCGATGCCCAGTTGGGAGATCCCGCTGAGGACCGCCCCGTACCAGGTGTGACGCTTGTACGCGGCGACGAAGCCGACGGGTACGGCGACGACGACGGCCAGCACGAACGCGGCCAGGGTCAGCGGGACGGTGACGTTCAGGCGGGCGCTGACCTCGGGGCCGACCGGCAGCGAGCTGACGAACGACGTGCCGAGGTCGCCGCTCGCCAGCTGCCCGAGCCAGTGGGTGAACTGTTCGGGCAGCGGACGGTCGGAGCCGATGGAGTGGCGGGCCGCGGCGATCTGCTCCGGACTGGCGCCCACCGAGGTGAGCGCGTTGGCCGGGTCGCCGGGGAGCAGGCGCAGCAGTACGAAGAGCACCACGCTCGCCAGGGCCAGCGACACCAGGAGGAACGCGAGGCGGCGCAGGAGATAGCGCCCCATCAGCCCTTCTTCTTGATGTCGTAGGCGTAGAACTGGGAGTTCAGGCCGTTGAGCGGGTAGCCGGAGAGCTTGCTGCTCGCGACCACGATCTGCGGGTAGAGGTAGAGCCAGTCGCTGGCCGCGTCCTCGGCGGTCCTGCGGTTGACCTTCTTCAGCAGGTCGGTCTGCTCGTCGGTCGTGGCGGCCTCCTCGGCCTGCTCGACCCACTGGGTGACCTGCTTGTTGTCGTAGCCCCAGTAGAAGTCGGGGTTGCCGTACCAGACCAGGTCGCGGTCGTTGACGTGCTCCTGGAGCGTGGCCGTGAAGTCGTGGTTCTTGTAGACCTTCGTGTACCACTCGTCCGGCGTGATCGTGTTGATCTTGACGGTGATGCCGACCTTGGCGAGCTGCGACTTGATGAAGGTCGCGGCGGTGGGGTGCGGGTCGTAGTTCGGGGTGTCGAGGGTGAAGCTGAGGCCCTTGGCGTAACCGGCCTCGGCGAGCAGCTTCTTCGCCTTGGTGACGTCGTACGCGTTGACGTCGGTGAGGTCCTCGTACCAGGGGTCGGTGGGCGGCACCATCGAGCCGATGAGCTTGCCGTAGCCGCCCCAGACGGACTCCAGGAGCTTCTTGTCGTCGATGGCGGCGGAGACGGCCTGGCGGACCTTGACGTCGGTGAACGGCTTGGCCTTGTCGTTGAAGGCGAGGAGCAGCTTGGTGGTGGAGTCGCCGTCGTTGACCTTGTAGTTCTGGTTGCTCTTGAACTGCTCCAGGGCGTCGGGCGACTGCTCGCTGGTGACCACGTCGACGGCGTTGGTCAGCAGCGCGTTGTTCAGCGCGGAGGCGTCCTTGTAGTAGTGGAAGACGACCTTCTTGTTGGCCGCCGCGTCACCCCAGTAGCCGGCGAAGCGGTCCAGGCTCAGCGCGGAGCCGCGGGTCCACTTGGCGAGCTTGTAGGGGCCGGTGCCGTCCTCGGTCGTCTTGAGGTCCTTCGCCTCGGAGTTGATGATCCAGACGTAGGAGAGGTTGTAGACGAAGGAGATCGACTTCTTCGACAGGGTGACCTTGACGGTCTTCGTGTCGGGGGTGGCGATGTCCTTGACGACTTCGAGGTTGCTCTTGCGGGCGGACTGCGAGTCCTTCGCGAGGACCTTCTCCAGGCTGTACTTGACGTCCGCGCTGGTCAGTTCCTTGCCGCTGTGGAACTTCACGCCGTCGCGCAGGGTGAAGGTGTAGGTGAGGCCGTCCTTGCTCACCTCGTGGTCCTGGGCGAGGAGGCTCTCGACCTTGCCGTCGTCGGTGAGCCTGAACAGGCCTTCGTAGACGTTGCCGTTCAGGGCCTCGGTGACGCCCTGGCCGCCGCCCGCGGTGTTGTCGAGGTTCTGCGGCTCGTAGAGGGAGCCGATGTTCACGGTCGCGCTCTTGTCCCAGGTGCCGGACGAGGCGCCGCTGCCGCCGGAGCCGCCGCCGCAGGCGGTGAGGCCGAGGGCGAGGGTGGCGACGGTGGCGGTGCCGTAGAGGGACGCTCTGGTCCTGCTGTTCTTGCTCATGGGTGTCAGGTGCCTTCGGTACGAGGAGCCGCGGGGTGCTGCCGGGAGCCGCCCGGTGCTGCGGGATTCGGTGCGGAGGGGGCGATCAGTGCTGGGCCGGGAAGCCGTCGCGGAAGAGGGGAAGCTTCTCGCCGGCCTCGACGGCCAGGTGGAAGCGGTTCTGCCGCGGCGGCATCGGACAGTTGTACTGATCGGAGAACCCGCAGGGCGGCACGAAGGCCCGGTTGAAGTCGAGGATCACCCGGTTGTCGTCCTCGGTCCGCCGTACGAACAGGAAGCGGCCTGCGCCGTAGGTGGTGTCCCCGTTCGTGGGGTCGCCGAAGACGAGGAGCAGGGTGCCGTCGTCGTCGAAGGCGCTGAGCGTGTACGCGCGGCCGTCGACGGTGAGCGTGATGTCACCCGGGACGACCAGCTCACGGGTGCCGCCGTTGTCCCGGAGGTGCTCGAACGCGACGCGGCGGGCGCCGGGCACCGGGGTGTAGGCCGCTTCCAGGACCCACGCCGGGTCGTACGGGAAGGCGGAGACGCCCTCGAAGTGCCGGATGGCGGGCGAGTCCGCGTCCCACAGGCGCAGACCGTGCTCGGGTGCGCCGGTGACGAGGTCGGTGCGCCGGAGCGTGGTGACCGTCACACGGTCCGGCTGCTCCGCACGGGCCGCCTCGACGTCGGGCTCCTCGCCGGCCGGCAGCCAGCGGGTCTCGACGAGGGCGAGGTTCCCGGTCGGCGAGGTGAGCGAGCGGTGGCGCTCGGCACGCCAGGCCTCCCACTCCTCCCCCGGGTCGACGGAAGCCGCGGAGGCGGTGGACTGGGACACGGCGGACTCATTCGGCTAGGGGGTGGCGGCGATCCCGGATCGCCGGATCACCGATGGGGCGAACACGGATCGTGAATAGATGGTCAAAGCATGTCCTTTATCGTTCATAAGGTCACCTAATGTCAAACATGCGTCTCAGAAATCGAGACGGCGGGTCTCATCTTCGTACGGTCCGCCGGAAGCGGCCCCGGGGCCCCCGCCCTCGATCGCTGCCCTCTGAACGTTTTCTTCGTCCTGCCGGCCCCCGGCCCTAGCGTGTCCGCATGCATGGCCCAACTCACCACCCCCCGGGCCTACTTACCGATACGTAAATGACGAAGGCGGCACGATGAAGCTGGTCGAACTTGTGGAGGCCGGCGACCTCGCCGGAGTGGTCCGGGAGCTGGGCGCGCTGTCACCGGAGCAGCGTGGGGCGTGCGCGGCCGGGCTGAGGGCCCACCGCGAGGCGGTCTCCCGGCGGGCCAACACCGCCGAGGTGAAAACAGCCCTGTTCGCCGCCGAACTGGGCTGCCAGGTCACCCCCGACGCCGCGGCGTCCTGGCTCCTGACGTACCGGTACTTCAAGGTGGACACCTGGACCGTGGACGTCCTTGACCTGCAGCCCGTCGCCTGGCGCGCCGAGCTGGCGGCACGGCTCGGGGAGCGGGCGACGGCCTCGGACACGGTGTACACGATCACCGAACACCTCGTCCACGACACCGGCTGCCCGCCGCCGGCCTCCCGGAAGTTCGTCCTGGCCTGGCTGTACAACCGCGCGAACAACCGGGAGCGGCCCGCGCGGGTACGGGGCGGGGTACCGGGTGCCGACCTCCTGGAGCGGCTGCGCGCGGACCCCTTCACCCCGACACTCGTCCCCTTGGCGGTGGCGAGACCCGGGCGTGTCGTCTTCGGCCGTCCGGGGTGGCTGCTGGAGGCCGTCGTCGCCCTCACCGCCGAGGGCTTCGCCGACCGTGCCGAGCTGGTCGACAACCTCTTCCGGGACATGGCCGGCGATCCGCCGGGAGGGGCCGAGGCGGCGGCCATGCTGGAGGCGGTGGCGCTCACCCCGGCCGAACACGCCCGGGTGGCCCCCGCACGGGCCGCGCTGGCCGCCCGCCTGCTCGGGCGCCTGCGGGACGACGGCACGCACACGGAGCCCGCGCCGTTCCTGGCGTTCCTGCGGGCCCTGCGCTCCACACCGGCCGAGAACGCGCTCCTGGTACGGGACCATCTGGCGCTGCTCGACCGGTCGTTGCCGGTGGCCGCGCACGCCCAGGAGGTCCTGGCCGGCCTGGACGAGTCGGGAGTGCTGGAGCCCGACGCACTCACCGAGGCATGCGAACGGCTCCTGCTCCGCCCGGAGAGAAAGCTGGTGCGCACGCAACTGGCTTGGCTGGACCGCGCGATCCAGCGGCATCCGGCGCGCGCGGACAGATTACTCGCCGACCTGTCCGTCGCCTTCGG
The DNA here is from genome assembly GCF_014650955.1 of Streptomyces tauricus. Lineage (GTDB taxonomy): Bacteria > Actinomycetota > Actinomycetes > Streptomycetales > Streptomycetaceae > Streptomyces > Streptomyces tauricus. Next base: position 47,375 of record NZ_BMVY01000032.1, on the reverse strand, counting down.
ACAGGGGGACTTGGGCTTACGGGGGTGCGCGCTGGACCTGGCGGAACGTCATGTCGCGGGGGCTGGGGAGTCGGTGCGGGACGCGTTGCGCTGAGGCCCACTCGGGGAGCGGCGGTCCCGCCCTTGCGTGGGCGGGGCCGACGTTCAGGGCCGGCGCTTGGGGCTGCCGCTTGGGTCCGCCGGAACTGAGCCGCCTGGGCAGGGACCGTCGGGGCGAGGCCGTCGGACCTCGCCCCTGAACCTGCCCAGACCCCGCCGGGACCGGCGAAGGCGCCGTCGTCGTCCGCGCTGTCCCCGGCGCCCTTGCCGCAGGGGAGGGCGAGGCCGACCGGCCGGGCTCCACACTGGAACCCGGCCTCCCTCCGGCCCCCCTCGGAGCCCGGACCCCACCTCGAAGCACGATCCCCGCCCGGAGCCCGACCGGTGCCCGCCTCGGAGCTCGAAGCCCGACCCGGAGACCGTCCGGACTACCGGGGCTCCGGTGTCCTCTCGCCCCACCCCAGAACCTGGAGAACCTGGGCCCGCCCCGGAATCCGGGGCGAGCCCGTCCGGCGGGGCGCCCGTGTCCCCTCGCCCCACCCCGGAGCCCGGGGCCGGAGCCGGAGACGTGAGCGGCGGGGCCGGAGCCCGAAACCCGGGGCCGGAATCTGAGCCCGGAACCCTGAGCCCTGAGCCCGAAACCCGGGGCTGGAGCCCGGACCCCAGAGCCCTGAGCTCGGGGCCCCCGGGGCCGTCCGGACTACCGGGGCGCCGGAGTCCCTTCGCCCGGCCCCGGCCCCGGCCCCGGTGCCGACCCCGGTGCCGGGGCGTACCCCGTGGGTCGGGTGGTGAAAACCCCCCGACCCTGCGTGCGGCTGCGCAACCGTGTCGCGTAGCCGAACAGTTCGGCGAGCGGCACGGTGGCGGTGACGACCGCCGCGCCCGCCCGCGTGGTCGACCCGGTGACCCGGCCGCGCCGCGCCGCGAGGTCGCCGAGGACCCCGCCCACGGCCTCGTCCGGAGCGGTGACCGTGACCTCGACCACCGGTTCCAGCACCGCCATCGCGCTCGCCCGCAACGCCTCACGGAGCGCGAGCCGTCCGGCCGTACGGAACGCCATCTCCGAGGAGTCCTTCGCATGGGTCGCACCGTCCCGCAGGACGACCCGCAGCCCGGTCACGGGATGCCCGCCGAGCGGACCTTCGCCCAGCGCGTCCCGGCAACCGGCCTCCACGGCCCGTACGTACTCCTGCGGCACCCGGCCCCCGACGACGGTCGACCGGAACTCGAACCCGGTCGCACCGGTACCGTCCTCGCGGTCGGCGGCACCCTCCAACGGCTCGACGTCGAGCACGACATGGGCGAACTGACCCGCTCCGCCGTCCTGTTTGACATGCCGGTAGACCAGCCCGGCGACCCCGCGTACGACGGTCTCCCGGTAGGCCACCCTCGGCCGGCCGACCCGGATGTCCAGCCCCTGGGCGCGGCGGATCTTCTCGACCGCCACCTCCAGATGCAGTTCACCCATGCCCGACAGGACCGTCTGACCGGTCTCGTCGTCGGTCCGGACCGCCAGGGAGGGATCCTCCTCGACGAGCCGTGCCAGCGCGGTCACCAGACGATCCGTGTCCGTGCTCGTCCGGGCCTCGACCGCGACCGAGACGACGGGGTCGGGGGTGGCCGGCGGTTCGAGGACCAGCGGAGCGCCGGGTGCGCACAGGGTCGATCCCGCGCGGGCGGACTTCAGTCCGACCACGGCGACGATGTCCCCGGCCACGGCCCGGTCCAGCTGGGCGTGCCGGTCGGCCTGGACCCGCAGGATCCGGCCGATCCGTTCGGTGCGCGTCGCACTCGCGTCCCGCACGGCCACCACCTCTCCCTTCCGGATCGTCCCCGAGTACACCCGCAGATACGTCAGCCGCCCGGTGGCGGTGGCGTTCACCTTGAACGCCAGGGCCGCGAACGGCGCGTCCGCATCGGCGGCCCGCACCTGCTCGGCATCGTCCAGCGTGCCGCGTACGGCGGGCACGTCCGACGGCGCGGGCAGATACGCGACCACGGCGTCCAGCAGCGGTTCGATGCCCCGGTTGCGGTAGGCCGAGCCGCACAGCACGACCACACCGTCACCGGTACGGGTCAGGTCGCGCAGCGCGCCCGCGAGCGTCCGCGCGGAGAGGCCGGCCGGCGTACAGAACTCCTCCAGGGCGCCGGGATGCAGCTCCGCGACGGCCTCCTCCAGCAGTCGCCGTCGCCGACCCGCCTCCTCGCGCAGCTCCTCGGGTACGGGCCCGTCCTGGAACCCTCCTTCGCCCTGGCCGTCGGCCCAGACCAGCGCCCGCATACGCAGCAGGTCGACGACTCCGCGGAACCCGTCCTCCGAGCCGATGGGCAACTGCACGACCAGCGGCGCCGGATGCAGCCGTTCCCGGATGGACGCGACCGCCGAGTCGAGGTCGGCCCCGGCCCGGTCCAGCTTGTTGACGAACGCGATCCGCGGTACGCCGAACCGGTCGGCCTGCCGCCACACCGACTCGCTCTGCGGTTCGACCCCCGCGACGGCGTCGAACACCGCGACCGCCCCGTCCAGCACGCGCAGCGAACGTACGACCTCGTCGGAGAAGTCGACGTGCCCCGGAGTGTCGATCAGGTTGATCCGATGCCCGTCCCAGTCACAACTGACGGCGGCGGCGAAGATGGTGATCCCGCGGTCGCGCTCCTGGGAGTCGAAGTCGGTGACGGTCGTACCCTCATGGACCTCACCACGCTTGTGCGTGGTCCCGGTGACATACAGGATCCGCTCGGTGACGGTGGTCTTGCCCGCGTCGACGTGGGCGAGGATGCCCAGATTGCGGACGGCATCCAGCGGGGCGACGCGAGGCGCGGAGCCGCTGTCATGAAGGGGATCGAGGTGATCGAGGTGATGAAGGTGGAGTTCGGTACGCACGGCCCAAGGCCTTCCAGGACTGACTGATCCGGATGGGGTCGGCGCGATTCCCGTACGTGTCGGACGTGTCGGACGTGTCGTCGGACGTGTCGGAGGTCCGGACGCATCGGACGTATCAGAGGTCCGGACACGTCAGATGTCAGATGTCAGACATTCGTGACGGGCATCCGATGCGAGCCGCGCAGCCCGCACCGGTGCCACGAAGACACGAGGATCACCTCGTACCGCGACAGAGGAACGACGACAGCGGTGCGGTACCGCATGGCCGGGCTCCTCTCACATGGTCACGGGACGCGCCGCGTTGGTGTGCGGTGCGCGTGGTGAGGCGAGTGTAGGGAACGAGACCAGCCCGACGCATGGGGTTATTCGCGTCCGGGCTCCCTGTCCCGGCGCTGCTCGGCGCGGGCCGGGGCGATGATCGTGGGCGCGTACCCCCGCGGGGCGGGGCCGCCCGCCCCGAGTACCTGACAGCGTGTGAGCCCGTGCCGTGACCACAACGCGGCCGTCCACGCGCAGAGCAGCGCGTCGATGAGGTCCTCCCGGTGCTTGTAGTCGGCCGCCCGCTGAGGTGAGGGCTCCTCGGTCAGCCGACGGGAGACCGGGTGCGAGGCGAGCAGCAGGGGCGGGTCGGCGGTGGCGAGGCCCGCCATCCGGCCGATCAGCCGGTCGCACGCCTGCGCCCGCACCGCTCGCCAGTCGGCCGCCGGCACGCGCGCCGGCCGGCGTTTGTAGGTGGGGCGCTCCTGGCCGTAACCCAGCTCGGGCGCTCCGACGAGCGTGGTGTACGGGTAGCACTCGGACAGGACCAGGCCGCTGGCCGGCGGACCTTCCCTGCCGTCGTCGTAGGACCAGCCCGCCTTCCGGAGCCGTTCGAGCAGGAGCACACCGGCCAGGCGGGCGGAGCCCAGGTTGGTGCTGTTCGCGCTCACCTTCCAACGGCCGTACCGCTGTCCCACCTCCCGCTCGCACGTCCGCTGGCCCGCCGGATTGTCGACGACCAGCGGCGCGTCGACGAAGACCAGGGTCGATCCGTCGACGGCTGTCCCGGTCAGCCATTCCGTCGTCTCGTCGAGGCCGCGGGTCCAGCCGCAGTCGACGACCGTGCCGGAGGCGTCGACGGCGGCCACACCCGTCTCGTTGGGCCTGCGGGTTCCGCCGTGCGCCCAGGCCAGATCGATGCCGATGAACCGCTCGATTCCCATACGTCGGTGGTATCAGAGGGCGGGGTCCGGCGGTGACCGGGAGGCTCAGCCGGTCCCGGTCCCGGGCGTGGTCCGGTCCCGGGCGCGGTGACCGCGTCGACCAGTTCCGCCAGTGCGGCCGCCAGCCGGTCGAGGCCCGGGCCCGCAGGGCCGCCGGGCTCGGTCATGTAGACATCGCGTCGGATCTCGATCATCAGGGCGCTGACCCGGCGGTCGGTGCCGTAGTACGTCAGCGGTACGTACGTTCCGGCGAAGGGGCTGTTGATGCCCGTACCGCCGAAGCCGGTGAACGCCTCCTCGGCGCGGGTGCGGAGGTCGGGCGGGGTGTGGAAGGCGTCGGTCCCGAGGCAGACGGGCGGCCGGGGGCCGTCGCCGTGGAGTTCGTACGGCAGCCGCTCGGTGGGGTAGGAGTGCACGTCGATGATCACGGCTCGCCCGACAGTCTCCAGGCGCCGGGTCACCGCCTCGGTCATGGCGGCGGCGTACGGGTCGAAGTAGCGTTCCAGGAGCGGCTGTTCGGCCGCCGCGTCCAGGTGGCCCAGGTGGCCGCCCCGCCGGAGTGGCTTGCGGTGCGTGGTGCGGGTGTAGACGGCTCCCATGCCGACGGCCCGCATCTCCTCCCGTTCGTCGGGGAAGCGTTCGGGGTCGACGACCAGTCGGGACAAGTGGTTGACGAACTGCCAGGGCGTCACCGCGCACCGGGCGGCGGCCTCCGCCGCGATCCGCTCGGTGTGCGAGTCGGTGATGTGGTCCAACTCCCGTTCCAGCGCGGTGTCGTTGAGCAGGATGTCCTTCCGAACGTCCGCGGGGACGGTCCGTGAGGAGTGCGGTACGTGCAGGACCACCGGTGAGGCGGGGCCGCCGGGTACGACGCCGTACGGAGCCGAAGTGCCATTCATCTAGGCGCCCTTGGCGACGGTCACCGTCACGGACAGGTCACCCGAGTTGTCGGCGACGCAGCCGCCGTCGGCGTCGTTGATGCGCAGTTCGAGCGTGCCCCCGGCCGCCGCCTCGAAGGTCCACTCCTTCCCCACGACGTGGCTCTCCTCGCCCTCCCCGCTCTCGGTGAAACGCCCGAGGAGCGCGCCGAAGGGAGCCGACTCGTTGACCTTGCAGTCCGCCGCGGCGAAGTCGAGCGACTTGTCGGTCTCGGCGTCGTAACCGTCCGGTCCTGTCAGCGGCATCTCGGGGCTGTCCACGGTCCACTGCCCAGAGGTGAAGCGGACGGTGACCGTGTCGCCGGACTGGATGAGCGTGTCGGTGACGCGCTGCCAGCCCTCGGCGCCATGGACCACCGACTCGTTGACGACGGGCGTCGCCGGCAGGGGCGTACCGGCCGGCAGGGAGATCCCGGCTTCGCTTCCCGTGTCCTCGCTGTCCGACGCGTCGGCCTGGGCGGCCCGTTCGAAGGGCGGCACCCCGGCGAGGAAGAGGCCGAGGCCGGTCCCCGCGAAGACGAGGGCGACCGAGGAGACCACCAGCCCCAGGACCCGTCTGTCACGCCGGCTCTCCTCCCTGCGCAGCAGCGCCGCCGCGGTCGCGGCGTCGTACCGCGACGTGGGTGCGGCGGTGGGTGCCGTGTGGTCCGTCCACGGAACGTGCTGCCGGGTCCGGGTCTCCGCGTCCGCGAGGGAGGCGCCGGCCGGGATCGCTATCCGGACGGTGGCCGACGGCAGCGACCTCGGGTCGGCCGCGAGCCCCTCGGCGGCGTGCCGCAGGGCGGTCGTCGCGTCGGGGATGGAGGGCCGCTCCTCGGGCGCCTTGCGCAGCAGTGCCTCCACGGCCGGGAGCAGCGGACCCAACTGCGCCGGGAGATTGGGCTGTTCGTACGCGACGGCGTGCAGGGTGGCCGCGTGTGCGGGACGGCGGAAGGGGGACGCCCCGGTGGCGGCGGTGACGAGTGTCGCGGCCAGTGACCACAGGTCCGAAGCGGGCCCGACCTCACCGCCGTTGACGCGTTCGGGCGCCATGTACTCGACGGAGCCCGCGAATTCACCGGAGTTGGTGAGTGCCTCGCCGTCGTCGAGGACGGCGATGCCGAAGTCCGTCAGAACCGCGCTGCCGTCGCGGCGGAGCAGGATGTTGGCCGGCTTGACGTCCCGGTGCAGGGCTCCGGCGGCGTGCACGGCGTCGAGCGCGCCGAGCAGTTGCGCCCCCAGTGCGGCGACCCGTGTCGGCTCCAACGGGCCGTTCCGGGCGAGGAGTTGGGCGAGCGAGGGGCCGTCGATGAGTTCCATGACGATCCACAGCCGGTCCTCGTACTCGACGAGGTCGTGGACGCCGACCACATGCGGGTGCGGTACCCGGGCCACCACCCGTGCCTCCCGTACGGCACGGCGCAGCCACACGCGGTGGTCCTCGTCGCCCTGGGTGAAGACGTGCAGCTCCTTGGCGGCGACATCCCGCGCGAGCAGCTGGTCGTGGGCGCGCCAGACGGTGCCCATGCCGCCCCTGCCGAGCTGGTCGATCAGCCGGTACCGACCCGCGATCAGACGCCCGGCACCCCGTGCCGCGTGCGCCGCACCCTGCTGATCATCACTGCCGGACAACATGCCCGCCTCACGCCCCTCCCGATGGCTTCCTCGCCACCGGCCCCATGTATCACTCGAACACCGGCGAGCATAGCGGTGGGAACTGACGTCGGAACGACAGCTCGGCGAAGAAGCCCGGGCGCAGCAGCGGGCCGGTCGCGGGCCCGGCAGCGGGGGCAGCGGCGGGCCGCTTTCGGCGCTTCGCGCAGGAACGCGCGCGACGCCTCCTGTCGACCGTCACGACCTGCGGTTTTCAGTCTGCGTTGAAACGGTTGCCCGTACGCCGCACCGCGCACCAAGCTAGAAGCGTCGCGGCGGCCTCTGGTGGTGGACACCGGCCCGTCTGCCAGGGGTACGCCGGAACCGATCAGCCCTGTCCGGGCATCACTGGGGAGTGTCCGGGCAGGGCTGGACCGGCCCGGACGGTGTCAGGCACGAAGTGTCACGTGAGCGGGGCCCGGTACGCCGGGCCCCGCTTCGCCATGTGCGGCCCCATCTCATACGGCTCGGGACCGCATCACATGAATTTCTGCTCCACCTGTAAGAAGTGGGCCGCTGCGCGCATTGCTTGGTGAGAGAGCCGACAAGAGGGGACGGCGCGTGACCCATGCCCAACGCTTCCGGGACATCTATGAGGAGTGCTATCCGCGCGTCCTCGCCTACACCACCAGCCTGGTGGGACGGCAGGTAGGAGAGGACATCACCAGCGAGACGTTCACGGTGGCCTGGCGTCGGGTGCGGGACCTGCCGCAGCCCGCGCTGCCCTGGCTGCTGGGAGTGGCCCGCAACCTGGTGCGCGAGATGCGTCGCCGGGACAGCCACCAGTACCTGCTCGCCGCCGAGGAGGCACGGCGCATCGGCCTCGGCAACGGCGGCAGCGGCGGTCCGGCCGAGGTCGGCGATGTCGCGGCGGACGTGACCGACCGGGAAGCCGCGTTGCAGGCCCTGGCGGGGCTGTCGGACGCCGACCGGGAACTGCTGACGCTCATCGCCTGGCACGGCCTGAGCACCAAGCAGGCCGCCCGGGTGCTGGGCTGCACCACCGCGACGCTGACGGTCCGGCTGCACCGGGCCCGCCGCCGTCTGGAGAAGGCCCTGGAACCGGCGTACCTGGCAGACACGGCCCCGGCGCGAAGACCGGACTCCGCACCCCAGGAACGAACCCCGCAACACCTGCACCACACGCAACACCCGACCCGCACTGACCGCACTCACCGCGCTGATCGCACCGATCGCGCTGACCGCACTGACCGCACTGACCGCAGAGGAGCACTCACATGAAGAACACCCGCGAACGGGCCGGACGGCCCGACGTCATGAAGGTGCTCGCGGACGCCCGGCCCGACGAACTGGACCCGTCCCGGCTGGCCGGCTCCCCACGTCAGCACGAGGACCTGGCCCGCATCCTGGCCCGGACGACGGACACTCGCACGGCACGCTCCGGGGTACGCGGCCCTCTGTGGAGCGGGATCCGACCGCTCGGGGCAGTCGCGGCCCTCACCGCGGTCGCGGCGTCCGCGGTGGTGGTGACCACGCTCGACCGGGACTCTTCGGGCACCCGCGCGGGAGCGGCCCCGCAGTCCTCGTCCGCCGCCGCGGACCCGGGCGCCACGGGACCGGGCGCAGATGGTGACGTACGCGTCGACGGCCGCCTCGAACTGCTCAGCGTGGCGAAGAAGGCGGAGACGCCGGCCGGCGAAGGCACGTACTGGCAGACCACCACGCGCTCGGAGGACGTGAACGTCGTCGCCCCGGCGGGAGACAAGGACCAACTCCTCGCCGTGCGGACCACGTCGACCGACAAGTGGTCGGTGGGCGTGCGCCCGGGAACCCGGAGTCTGATGGTCTCGGGTCTGGACGGCGTGACCGAGCCCCGTACCGCGGCGGACGAGGCACGCTGGCGGGCCGCCGGCTCACCCGGGACGCTGCAGGCCGAAGTGTCCGGCAACGAGCAGGGCGGCACGCTGGGTTACACGATGGGGACCCGGCGGCCGATGGTCATGCGCACGGACGCCGACGACAAGATCTACGCCCTCGGCCCGCAGAACATCACCTACCAGGACCTGCGTGAACTACCGTCCGACAGCGGCAAGTTGCACCGAGAGCTGGAGAGGCTGTACGCGCAGGACAGCGGCGCCGACACCGGCGTCGGCCGCACGGGGTACGTGCTGCGGCAGGCGGCCAACCTCATCACGATGCCCGTCGAACCCGCCGTCCGGGCGGCCGCGTACCGGGTGATGGCGGAACTGCCCGGCGTCCGCGGCCTCGGCCGTGTCACCGATCCGCTGGGGCGCGAGGGCGTCGGCTTCACCTTCCCCGGCACACCGTCGACCCCGCTGGGGACGGTGGAGCAGCGGCTGGTCGTGGACCCCTCCAGCGGCGAGATGCTCGCTGAGCTGAGCGTGCTGGTCGAACCGTCCGCCAGGGCCGAGAAGGCCGGTCTCGACGCGGGCACGACGGTCAACTACTCGGCGACGACCCGGATGAGCTGGGGCGAACACCAGATCACGGTGCCGAAGAACGCCCAGCGGTGAGCGCGAGCGACGCGGCGCAGCACAGACCACCGCAGCACAGATCACTGAGGGCACTGGATCCAGTAGGAGCACGCGAGAAGATGACGACACCGGCACGACGACCTGCACGCCTGCCCGTGGGGCGCCCCGCCCGACACCCCGTACGGCGGCTGTCTCTGCCCGCCGCCCGCGTGGCCACCGCACTCGTGGCCTGCGCGATAGTGCTCACGCCGTACGCCGCGCAGGCACAGGCACAACCACAGCCGCAGGCACAGGCGCAGCCGCCAGCGGGCGTACGGGCCGTCCAGCAGGCCTCTCTCGCCGCGAGAACGCCCTGGAAGCTGGCGTTGCCGCTGTCCGGGGCGGAGTCGACCGACTTCTACGACGTCACCGCGACGGGCCGGAGCGACGCGTGGGCGGTCGGCGGAAAGTCGGACGAGTCCTGGGCCATGACTCCGGTGGCCAAGCACTGGGACGGCACCCGTTGGACCGATGTCCCGACCGCGGGTATCGGCGGCCGAGCCGCGCGATGGGAGGCGGTGGCCGCCTCGGGTCCGGACGACGTCTGGGCGGCGGGAACGTACACCGACATCGAGATCGGCGCCGCCTCCTCCACCCCCGGCCCGCTGCCGGAGGGCCGCACGGCGGACCGACTGCCGGACGCGCTTCTGAAGCGTCTGCCGGCCGCCCAGGCGGACCGGCTCCGCGCGGGCACCGCGCTCCCCGAGGCCGCCGACCCGATCGTGCTCCAGCACTGGGACGGCACCCGCTGGACGTCGGTCGCACGTCCGGCGCCCGTCGAGGGTTCGCTCCGCTTCGTCCTGGAACTGGAGTCGGTGAGCGCCGACTCCGTATGGCTGACCACCATGGACTGGAACCCGACGGCGGACCCCGCCGACCCGGACAAGGCGTACTCCGGGCAGCTGGAGCACTGGGACGGCCGTAAGTGGAGCCGTACGGCACTCCCCGAGGCGCCGGACGGCAGGCCGGTCCAGCCCTTCAGCATCACCGGCACCGGCCCCGACGGCGTCTGGGTCAGCGCCCTGACCGAGACGGGCGCCGTCGCCACACCTCTGCTCTACCACTTCGACGGCCGGCGCTGGACGGTGCGCACCGTCCCCGTCCCCTTCGCGTACGACCCCGGCTGGGTGGCCAACCACGCCGTGTCGGCCAGGCGCGGAACGGTCCACGTGTTCGGCAAGACCAACGATCCGCAGGTGCCGAGCGGGCTGCTCGCCATGCGCTGGGACGGGCGTACCTGGAAGGAGCTGCCGGTGCCCGGGGTCGACGAGGTCAACGCGTCCGGCTCGGACGGTTCGGGCGGTGTATGGGTCGCGGGCTGGCGCCCGCGGGGCAGCGCCCACACGGTGTTCTCCCGCTGGGACGGCGCCACCTGGACCGAGGAGGAGCTGCCCGGGGAACTCACCTCGACCAGTGAGGGCAGCACGGTCTTCGACATCGAGGGCGTTCCCGGCACCCGAGCCGTACTGGCCGCGGGCAACGCCGCCTGCGAGAGCCCGACGGGCGCGTGCGGTCTGCTGGCGGCACGCGGCCTCCGCTGACGGAGGGCCCGGGCCACCGAGCCGACGACGGTGTTCGAGCCGCCTCGCAAACAGGACGGCGGGGTTCGCCGCCGCCCTGAAAAACAGCTTGTGCGGGCCGGGGCTACGCCCGACCCGCACAGGTGTGAGGTACTTCGTCTTGCTCAGCTTCTGTCTTCTGTTCTGTTCTGTGTCCGAGGGGGGACTTGAACCCCCACGCCCGATAAAGGGCACTAGCACCTCAAGCTAGCGCGTCTGCCATTCCGCCACCCGGACTAGGTGTCTGCCGCCTGGACGGGGGTGTTCCCCGCGGCGACATGGACAACAATACCAAGCTTTCGGAGTGGCTTTCACCTGCGTTTCCGCGCCCCGGCGGGGTACCGCACGGGGCGCGGACGACGCTCTGCGGCGTCACGCGAGGTGACCGGAGAACTACGCGGCGGTGGAGCCGGTCACGGCATCAGGTGGTACTCCGGGAAGTTCCCCGGCAGCCGCTCCCCCGCCGGCCCGTGCGTGACCGCGCGCACCAGCAGTTCGCCGCCCACGAACGCGCCGCGCCAGGACGCGCCGAAGCCGCCGAACAGTTCGTCGCGGTCGCCCCGCGAGCGGGGCTTCCCGTGGCCGACCTTGAAGGCGCGGATCTGCGGGGCCAGCCGCTTGTACGTGGCCTCGTCGTCGGTGGACAGGGTCGCGACCAGTGCGCCGTTCGACGCGTTCATCGCGGCCAGCAGTTCCGCCTCCGTGTCGACCAGGACGATCGTGTCGACCGGGCCGAAGGGTTCCGCGTGGTGGAGCGGGGAGGAGGGGGGCGGGTTCAGGATCGTGACCGGCTGGACGTACGCGGAGGTGTCCTGGCCGGGAAGGAAGCGGGCGTCGGTGAGCTTGCCGCGGTGCAGGGGTACGGCGCCGCGGTCGATGGCCTCGGCGACCTGGTCGTGCAGCTCCTTCGCCTTGGCCGCGTTGATCACCGGCCCGAAGTCCAACTGCGGGTACGGGTCGTGGGGGTGCTCGACGGCCAGGGGGTGGCCGACGCGGAGGGTGCCGACCGCCGGGAGGTACGCCGCGAGGAACTCGTCGAACAGCTCACGCTGGACGACGAAGCGCGGGTAGGCCGTGCAGCGCTGTTTGCCGTAGTCGAAGAGCTTCGGGATGACGGCCGTCAGCGCGTCCCAGTCGGTGTGGTTCCAGATGCCCCAGGTGTTCAGCCCCTCCTGTTCGAGTACGTGTCGTTTGCCCAGGTCGGCGACTGCCGTGGCCACCGCGGCGCCCGTGTCCCGGCCGCCGACGAAGGAGACGCAGCCGATCTCGGGCGCGCGCACGAGCGCCTGGGACAGTTCGCCTCCGCTGCCGCTGACGAGGGTGACGGGTATCCCCTCACGGGCGGCGAGCGCGCTGGCCAGGGTGAGGCATGCGACGCCGCCGTCGGTCGGGGTCTTGGCGATGACCGCGTTGCCTGCCAGTGCCTGTACCAGCATCGCGTGAACGAGCACGCTCATCGGGTAGTTCCAGCTCGCGATGTTGGACACGGGTCCGTCCAGCGGGGTCCGGTCCGCGAGCATCGGTTCGATGCCGTCGACGTACCAGCGCACGCCGTCGATGGCGCGGTCGACGTCGGCCTGCGCGAGCCGCCAGGGTTTGCCGATCTCCCAGACGAGGAGGAGGGCGAGCAGTTCCCGGTGCTGGGTGAGCGCGTCGAGGGTGGCCGCGACGCGGGCCCGGCGTTCTTCGAGGGGTACGTGGCGCCAGGCGCGGTGGTGGTCGAGGGCGGCGCGGACGGCCTGGTGGGCCGTGGCGCCGTCCAGTCGCGGGGGTCCGGCGATGGGGCTGCCGTCGACGGGGCTGGTGGCGGGCAGTGCCCGGCCGTCCGCCTGCCAGGCGGCGCCCCAGAGGTTGCGGACGCGGTCGTCCTGGAAGGCCTCGGGCGCCACGGCGAGACACCGCTGCCAGGCGTCGGCCCACGAGGTGTGGGCCTTGAGGGTGAGGGGTGGCGTGTGGATGGGTGTGAGGGTGGGTGCCATTCGGTTGCTCCGCTCTCGGTGCACAGTCGGGGGCGGTCGTTCATGGCTGGTCCCGCGTACGCGGGCGCTGAGGGTGCGCGCCCGGCAACGGGACGTCGTACCGGCGACGCTAGCGACGCGCCGCGGCGTCCGTAAGTGACGTCAGGTCAACTATGAGTGACATCACGTTCCGCTTCGAGGCGGGCCAGTACCAGCCGGGCCGTCTCGGTCGGGGTGCCGCCCACCTGAACGCCGGCCGCCTCCAGGGCCTCCTTCTTGGCCTGGGCGGTGCCGGACGAGCCGGAGACGATGGCACCCGCGTGGCCCATGGTCTTGCCCTCGGGAGCGGTGAATCCCGCGATGTAGCCGATCACGGGTTTGGTGACGTGGTCGCGGACGTACGCGGCCGCGCGTTCCTCGGCGTCGCCGCCGATCTCCCCGATGAGGACGATGAGTTCGGTGTCGGGGTCGTCCTGGAAGGCGGCCAGGCAGTCGATGTGGGTGGTGCCCACGACGGGGTCGCCGCCGATGCCGACACAGGTGGAGAAGCCGATGTCCCGCAGCTCGTACATGAGTTGGTAGGTGAGCGTGCCGGACTTGGAGACCAGGCCGATACGGCCGGGCTTGGTGATGTCGGCGGGGATGATGCCCGCGTTGGACTGCCCGGGGGTGATCAGACCGGGGCAGTTGGGGCCGACGATCCGGGTGCCCTTGGCCCGCGCGTACGTCGTGAAGGCGACCGAGTCGTGCACCGGGATGCCCTCGGTGATGACGACGGCGAGGCCGATACCGGCGTCGGCGGCTTCGACGACCGCCGCCTTGGCGAAGGCCGGTGGCACGAAGACGACGCTGACGTCGGCGCCGGTCGCCTCGATGCCTTCGCGTACGGAGCCGAAGACGGGGACGGCGCGGTCGTCGAAGTCGACGCTGTGGCCCGCCTTGCGCGGGTTGACGCCGCCGACGACGTCGGTGCCCGCGGCGAGCATGCGCCGGGTGTGCTTCATGCCTTCGCCGCCGGTCATGCCCTGGACGAGGACCTTGCTCTCCTTGGTGAGGTAGATGGCCATGTCCTACTCCTTCAGCCGGCGTGGGCGAGTTGGGCGGCGCGGCGCGCCGCACCGTCCATGGTGGTGGACTGCTGGACCAGCGGGTGCGCCCGGTCGTCGAGAATCGCGCGGCCCCGTACGGCGTTGTTGCCGTCGAGGCGGACGACCAGCGGTTTGCTCAACTGGACGGCGTCCAGGGCCTGCACGATGCCGTCGGCGACCGCGTCGCAGGCGGTGATGCCGCCGAAGACGTTGACGAAGACCGACTTGACGGCCGGGTCGGAGAGGATGACGGAGAGGCCGTCGGCCATGATCTGGGCGGAGGCGCCGCCGCCGATGTCGAGGAAGTTGGCGGGGCGCGCGCCGCAGCCGGCGACCACGTCGAGGGTCGACATGACGAGGCCGGCGCCGTTGCCGATGATGCCGACCTCGCCGTCCAGCTTCACGTAGTTGAGGCCCTTGGCCGCGGCGGCAGCCTCCAGCGGGTCGTCGTGTGCCGCTTCCTGACCGCCCCAACGTGCTTGCCGGAAGCGGGCGTTGTCGTCGAGGGTGACCTTGCCGTCGAGGGCGAGGATCTGCCCCTGCGCGGTACGGACGAGGGGGTTGACCTCGACGAGGACGGCGTCCTCGCGGATGAGTACGTCCCAGAGCCTGACCAGGACGTCGACGGTCTGCGGGGGCAGGCCCGCGGCCCCGGCGATCTCGGCGGCCTTCGCCGAGGTGACACCCTCGGCCGGGTCGATGTGGATCCGCGCCACCGCGTCCGGACGGGTGGCGGCGACCTCCTCGATGTCCATGCCACCCTCGGCGGAGGCGATGGCGAGGAACCGGCCGACGGCGCGGTCGAGTACGTAACTGACGTAGAACTCGCTGTCGATGTCGACCGGTTGGGCCAGCATCACCTTGCCGACCGTGTGGCCCTTGATGTCCATGCCGAGGATCTGGCGCGCCGTCAGTTCGGCGGCGGCCGGGTCGGCGGCGAGTTTCACGCCGCCCGCCTTGCCCCGTCCGCCGGTCTTCACCTGCGCCTTGACGACGACGCGGCCGCCCAGCCCGCGGGCGATCTCGCGGGCTTGCTTGGGCGAGTCGGTGACCTCCGCCCTCGGCACCAAGATGCCGTGTTCCTCGAAGAGTTCCCTTGCCTGGTGCTCGAACAGGTCCATCTCGGCTCCCTCTTAAAAGTGCCGCACGCCCCCTGGACACCACCCACCGGATGCGGGATAACAAGCTTCATACAGTATTCGTCGACTGTATGCAATGTACCGCGACGGCATCCACGAACAGTGCGCGCACCCCGTATGAGCTGCACGTATGAGCTGCGCTTCCGCGCGCCCAATCCCCTACGAAGGGACAGGACTTCGCCATGCCCGACGACAACAGCCAGAACCTCATCTCCGGTGGGCACCTGGTCGCCAAGGCACTCAAAGCGGAGGGTGTGGAGGTCATCTACACGCTCTGCGGCGGCCACATCATCGACATCTACGACGGCTGCGTCGACGAGGGCATCGAGGTCGTCGACGTACGCCACGAGCAGGTCGCCGCCCACGCCGCCGACGGTTACGCACGCATCACCGGCAAGCCCGGCTGCGCCGTCGTCACCGCCGGCCCCGGCACGACCGACGCCGTGACGGGGGTCGCCAACGCCTTCCGCGCGGAGTCCCCGATGCTGCTGATCGGCGGCCAGGGCGCCCATACGCAGCACAAGATGGGATCCCTTCAGGACCTGCCGCACGTCGACATGATGACGCCGATCACCAAGTTCGCGGCGACCGTGCCGGACACCGCGCGGGCCGCCGACATGGTGTCCATGGCGTTCCGCGAGTGCTACCACGGGGCGCCCGGACCGTCCTTCCTGGAGATCCCACGCGATGTCCTGGACGCCAAGGTGCCGGTGGAGAAGGCGCGGGTGCCCGCCGCCGGCCAGTACCGGGCTTCGACCCGCTCGGCCGGTGACCCCGAGGCCGTCGAGAAGCTCGCCGACCTCCTCGTGCACGCCGAGAAGCCGGCGATCCTGCTGGGCAGCCAGGTGTGGACGACCCGGGGCACCGAGTCCGCCATCGACCTCGTCCGCACCCTCAACATCCCCGCCTACATGAACGGCGCCGGACGCGGCACGCTGCCGCCCGGCGACCCGCACCACTTCCAGCTCTCGCGCCGGTACGCCTTCTCCAACGCCGACGTCATCGTCATCGTCGGTACGCCCTTCGACTTCCGCATGGGCTACGGCAAGCGGCTGTCGCAGAGCGCGACCGTCGTGCAGATCGACCTCGACTACCGGACCGTCGGCAAGAACCGGGACATCGACCTCGGCATCGTCGGGGACCCGGGGCTCGTCCTCAAGTCGGTCGCGGAGGCCGCCTCCGGGCGCCTCAACGGGGGCGCGTCCAAGCGCAAGGAGTGGCTCGACGAGCTGCGCGCCGCCGAGCAGACCGCCATCGAGAAGCGGCTGCCGAGCCTGAAGTCCGACGCCTCGCCGATCCACCCGTACCGGCTGGTCAGCGAGATCAACGACTTCCTGACCGAGGACTCCATCTACATCGGCGACGGCGGCGACATCGTCACCTTCTCCGGGCAGGTCGTGCAGCCCAAGTCACCCGGGCACTGGATGGACCCGGGCCCGCTCGGCACGCTCGGCGTCGGCGTCCCCTTCGTGCTGGCCGCCAAGAAGGCACGGCCCGACAAGGAGGTCGTCGCCCTCTTCGGGGACGGCGCCTTCTCCCTCACCGGCTGGGACTTCGAGACCCTCGTCCGCTACGACCTCCCCTTCGTCGGCATCGTCGGCAACAACTCCTCCATGAACCAGATCCGCTACGGCCAGGCCGCCAAGTACGGCCTGGAACGCGAGCGCGTCGGCAACACCCTCGGCGACGTCCACTACGACAAGTTCGCGCAGATGCTGGGCGGTTACGGCGAGGAGGTCCGCGACCCCGCCGACATCGGCCCGGCCCTCCAGCGCGCCCGCGAGTCGGGCAAGCCGTCGCTCATCAACGTCTGGGTCGACCCGGACGCGTTCGCCCCCGGAACCATGAACCAGACGATGTACAAGTGAGGTGGAACCGTTGACGAAAGCGACAGCAACGACTGCCACGCCGGAAACGGCAACCCCGCCGGTGACCTCGGCGGCCTCGGCCAAGGCGCTCGAAGGCGTCCGCGTCCTCGACATGACACACGTCCAGTCCGGTCCCTCCGCCACCCAGCTGCTCGCCTGGCTCGGCGCGGACGTCGTCAAACTGGAGGCGCCGACCGGGGACATCACGCGCAAGCAGCTGCGCGACCTCCCGGACGTCGACTCCCTCTACTTCACGATGCTCAACTGCAACAAGCGGAGCATCACCCTGAACACCAAGACCGAACGCGGCAAGGAGATCCTCACCGAGCTGATCCGGCGCTCCGACGTCATGGTCGAGAACTTCGGGCCGGGCGCGGTCGACCGCATGGGCTTCACCTGGGACCGCATCCAGGAGATCAATCCGCGGATCGTCTATGCCTCCATCAAGGGGTTCGGGGACGGCCCGTACACCAAGTTCAAGGCGTACGAGGTCGTCGCTCAGGCCATGGGCGGGTCGATGTCGACCACCGGCTTCGAGGACGGGCCGCCGCTGGCGACGGGAGCCCAGATCGGTGACTCGGGCACGGGCGTCCACGCGGTGGCCGCGATCCTCGCCGCCCTGTTCCAGCGGGAGAACACGGGGCGCGGGCAGCGCGTGAACGTGGCGATGCAGCACGCGGTACTGAATCTGTGCCGGGTGAAACTGCGGGACCAGCAGCGCCTCGGGCATGGGCCGCTGGCTGAATATCCCAACGACGACTTCGGCGACGAAGTTCCCAGGTCCGGAAACGCGTCCGGCGGCGGCCAGCCCGGCTGGGCCGTCAAGTGCGCGCCGGGCGGCCCCAACGACTACGTGTACGTCATCGTGCAGCCCGTCGGCTGGAAGCCGCTCTCCGAGCTGATCGGCCGGCCCGAGCTGGCGGACGACCCCGAGTGGGCGACCCCGGAGGCACGCCTGCCCCAGCTCACCAAGATGTTCCAGCTGATCGAGGAGTGGTCGGCCACGCTCCCCAAGTGGCAGGTGCTGGAGCAGCTCAACGCCCACAACATCCCGTGCGGCCCGATCCTCTCCACCAAGGAGATCATCGAGGACGAGTCGCTGGTCGCCAACGAGATGGTCGTGACGGTGCCGCACCCCGAGCGGGGCGACTTCGTGACCGTGGGCAGCCCCCTGAAGCTCTCCGACTCCCCCGTGGACGTGACCAGTTCGCCGCTGCTCGGCGAGCACAACGAAGAGGTGTACGTCGGCGAGCTGGGGCTCGGCGACGAGGAGCTGCGCCTGCTCAAGTCGAACGGAGTGATCTGATTGATGGCCGAGGACCGGGTGCTGAGGGTACGCAAGCTCCTCGACGCCGTGCGGGCTTCAGGACGGACGGCGCTGACCGCCCCGGAGGGCAAGGTGGTCGCCGACGCGTACGCGATCGCCGTCCCGGGTGAGGAACTGGCGACCGACGTCGACGAGGCGGTCGCGTACGCGGCGCGGTTCGGTGGTCCCGTCGTGATGAAGATCGTCTCTCCGGACATCCTGCACAAGACCGACGCGGGCGGCGTGATCGTGGGCGTGGAGGGCGCGGCGGACGTACGCACCGCCTTCCACAAGATCATCGAGAACGCCCGGGCGTACGACGCCACGGCTCGTATCGAGGGCGTGCAGGTGCAGGAACTGCTGCCCCAGGGGCAGGAGGTGATCGTCGGCGCGGTGACCGATCCGACGTTCGGGAAGGTCGTGGCGTTCGGGCTCGGCGGTGTACTCGTCGAGGTCCTGAAGGACGTCACGTTCCGGCTGGCGCCCGTCGATCCGGACGAGGCGCTGTCGATGCTGGACTCGATCCGGGCCGCGGAGATCCTGCGCGGGGTGCGGGGCGCTCCGGCGGTGGACCGGTGGGCTATCGCCGAGCAGATCCGCCGGGTCTCCGAACTGGTCTCGGACTTCCCCGAGATCGCCGAGGTGGACCTGAACCCGGTGATCGCCACCCCGGAGGGCGCGGTGGCGGCGGACATCCGCGTCATCCTCGCCGAGTCGGTGCCGAAGCCCCGCCGCACGTACGGCCGCGACGAGATCCTCACCTCGATGCGCCGGCTGATGCAGCCGTCGTCGGTGGCCGTGATCGGCGCCTCCAACGAACAGGGCAAGATCGGCAATTCGGTCATGCGCAACCTCATCGACGGCGGTTTCTCCGGAGAGATCCATCCGGTGAACCCCAAGGCCGATGACATTCTCGGCCGCAAGGCGTACAAGAGTGTCACCGACGTTCCCGGTGAGGTGGATGTGGCGGTCTTCGCCATCCCGGCCAAGTTCGTGGCCTCGGCCCTGGAGGAGGTGGGGCGCAAGGGGATCGCCAACGCCGTGCTGATCCCCTCCGGGTTCGCGGAGACGGGCGAGCACGAGCTCCAGGACGAGATCGTGGCCATCGGCGAGCGGTACGGCGTCCGGCTGCTCGGACCGAACATCTACGGCTACTACTCGACGTGGCAGGACCTGTGCGCCACGTTCTGCACGCCGTACGACGTGAAGGGCGGGGTCGCGCTCACCTCGCAGTCCGGTGGCATAGGGATGGCCATCCTGGGCTTCGCGCGCACTACGAAGACGGGTGTTTCCGCGATCGTGGGGCTCGGCAACAAGTCGGACCTGGACGAGGACGACCTGCTGACCTGGTTCGGCGAGGACCCCAACACCAAGTGCATCGCCATGCACTTGGAGGACCTCAAGGATGGGCGTGCCTTCGTGGAGGCCGCGCGGGCGACCGTCCCCAAGAAGCCGGTGGTCGTCCTCAAGGCGGGCCGTACGGCGGCCGGGGCGAAGGCTGCGGGCTCGCACACGGGCGCCCTCGCGGGCGACGACGCCGTGTACGAGGACATCCTCAAACAGGCCGGTGTCATCCGGGCGCCCGGCCTGAACGAGATGCTGGAGTACGCGCGCGCGTTGCCGGTGCTGCCCACTCCCCAGGGCGACAACATCGTGATCATCACGGGCGCCGGCGGCAGCGGCGTACTGCTGTCCGACGCGGTGACCGACAACGGCCTCTCCCTGATGGAGATCCCGCCGGACCTGGACGCGTCCTTCCGGACGTTCATCCCGCCGTTCGGGGCCGCCGGCAACCCGGTGGACATCACGGGCGGCGAACCCCCGTCGACGTACGAGGCGACGATCAGGCTCGGTCTGGAGGACCCGCGGATCCACTCGCTGGTCCTCGGCTACTGGCACACCATCGTGACCCCTCCCATGGTCTTCGCCGAGCTCACCGCGCGCGTGGTGGCCGAATTCAGGGAGCGCGGGATCGAGAAGCCCGTCGTGGCGTCGCTCGCGGGCGACGTCGAGGTCGAGGAGGCCTGCCAGTACCTCTTCGAGCACGGGGTCGTGGCCTACCCGTACACGACCGAGAAGCCGGTGGCGGTGCTCGGCGCGAAGTACCGCTGGGCGCGGGCCGCGGGGCTGTTGTGACGCGGCGGCGGGCGGCGAACCGGCCGGCCGGGGGTCCGGGGGTTGTCCCCCGGGCGTGCCGCAGCCCGCTGGGCGCGGGCCGCGGGGCTGTTGTGACGCGGCGGCGGGGCCGCGGGGCTGTTGGGGGGCGGTTCATGACCTGATCCGGCGAAGGGGCGGGCCGACGGTGCGCGTCGGCCCGCCCCGGGACCCGTGCGCACACGAAAGGCATTGGACAGGGGGCGCTGGCCAGATCTTTCGACGCAAGGGGTGCTACGAGACATGACAACCACCGACATCACGACACCCGTCCCCTACAGGGAGGTGACGGACCGCAACGGTCGCCTCTACCGGATCGGCGAGACCGACCGGGACATCATGGGGCGACCCCGCTGGACCATGGTGCTCTTCCCCTGGATGGGCATGCTCGGCATCAGCTCCTCGGAGTACGCGTTCACCTCCGCCGAGGACACCCTGCACGAGGCCCACCTCTGGAACAGTGGGCACATCTTCTGGCTGATGGGCGTCTGGGTGTTCTTCCAGGCGGCCGTGGCCTTCCCGGCAGGCCAGCTGCGCGAGAGCGGACGGCTCCCCGCGCGGTACGCCATGATGCTCGGCGCGTGCGGCACGCTGCTGGGCTATCTCTCGCTGGCGTACGCACCACATGTGATCGTCGCCTACATAGGCTTCGGCATGTTCAGCGGCATCGGCGCCGGCCTTGTCTACGCGACCTGCGTGAACATGGTCGGCAAGTGGTATCCGGAGCGCAAGGGCGGCAAGACCGGCATGGTCAACGGCGGTTTCGCCTACGGCTCCGTGCCCTTCGTGTTCCTGTTCACCTCGTACATGGACCTGTCCAACTACGAGACGGTGCTGGTCTTCGTAGGCGTGATCTGCTGCACGGTCGTCGCGTTCGCCGGCTGGTTCTTCAAGGACCCGCCGAAGAACTGGTGGCCCGCGCACGTGGACCCGCTGAAGACCTCGACCGACCCCCGGGTCGTCCGGGCGCTGGCGAAGAACCCGCCGGCGGTCAAGCAGTACACCCCGCGCGAGGCGGCCAGGACGCCCGTGCTGTGGATGATGTGGTTCTGCCTGCTGTGCACGGCCGGCATCAACATCTTCGGTATCGCCATGCAGGTCCCCTTCGGGAAGGAGATGGGATTCGCGGGCGGCATCGTGGCCACCGCCATGTCGCTCAAGGCCATCGTGAACGGCACCGGACGAGGTGTCATCGGCTGGATCTCGGACCGCTACGGCCGCCGGAACACCCTCGTCATCGTCTGTATCGTGCTCGGCTGCTCTCAGTTCGGCGTGTTCTTCTCCGGGAACCTCGGCTCGATGCCGTTCTTCCTGGTCTGCTCGATGGTCTCCGGCTTCGGCGGCGGCGCGATCTTCCCGCTGTTCGCGGCGATGACGGCCGACTACTTCGGTGAGAACAACAACGCCTCCAACTACGGCATGGTCTACAGCTCCAAGCTCATCTCGGGTCTCGTCGGCTCCGGCGTGGGAGCCATCGTCGTGAGCGCCTGGGGCTACGGCGGCGCCTTCGCGCTGGCCGGCAGCATCGGTCTCGGGTCCGCGGTCCTGGCGCTCTTCCTCCGGGCTCCCGGCCGGCCCAACGCCAAGCGGGTCGTACCCAACCCGCACCCCATCGGTGAGGAGATGGCCTGACCGGTGCTCCCCACGCCGCATCCGTCCCCGACCTCCTGGAACCCCAAGATCCGCTTCGGTCCTTGAGAACGACGGCGGTCCTCCCCACGACAGTGCGTGGGAAGGACCGCCTGTTGTACGTCCGGGGTGTGTCCCGCCTCAGTGGCGCCTGGCGCGCAGGGCCGCGAGGTTGTCGTAACTGATCTTGGCCTCGCGCAGCGACTGCGCGGGGTCGGTGGCGCTGGGCGAGTTGTCGTCCTCGACCATCGGGTTGTGGTAGTTCCGGTCCCCGACCCGCGAGAAGAACGTCGTGTAGTCGATGACACCGGTTCCGAAGGGCACCATGTCGTAGCCCATGCCGTTGGTGGTGCTCACGACACCGTCCTTGGCGTGGAACAGCGGGTAGCGCTTGTTGTGGCGGGCGACGAGCCCCGCCGGGTCGAAGACCTTCTTGCGGGTGGAGCCGTCGTGGGCGGTGTAGGTGTGGAACTTGTACTGGGCCACGTGCGCCCAGAAGATGTCCATCTCCAGCCAGACCAGCTTCGGGTCGGTGACCTTCAGGAAGTACTCCAGCTTGCGGATGCCGGAGCTGCGGGTGGGCCGCCCCTGGTCGTCGAGCGGACCGCCGTCGAGCAGGAAGCCGTAGGCCGCGTCGTGGTTGTGCGTGTACAGCTTGATGCCCTCGCGGCGGGCGATGGCGCCCAGCGCGTTCCACTTGTCGGCCGCCACGTCCCAGTCGGCCCGGTAGGAGCTGCCGGTGGGGTCGCCACCGGTGCCCATGTGGTCCATGCCCAGGATGTTGGCGATCTCCAGGTGCTGCTTGAACCTGTCCACGTCTGCGCTGGTGAGCGGCCAGGAGGGCGGTATGAAGCCGTGGTTGCCCTGGGCGCGCAGGCCGTAGTCGTCGAGCCAGGAGCGCAGCAGCCTGGCGCCCGCGACGGACTCCAGGCTGGCGCCGCCGGGCGCGTTCGCGTGCTGGTTGTAACCCGCGAACTCCACCTGGCGGTAGCCGTGGCGGGCCAGCTGCTTGAACACCTCGCGGAAGCCGGAGGGCAGGTCCGAGGCGAGCGGGTCGCGGGCCGTGGCGTCGCGGACGGTGTAGAGGATGATGCCGCGCCTGCCGGGCGGGACGAGGACGTGACCGCGGCCGTGACCGTGGTCATGGCCGTGGCCTCTGCCCCGGTCCTGGGCCAGGGCGGGTGAGGCTCCCAGCACCGGGGCGGCGACCGCCCCGGCGGCGACGGCGGTGCAGGTGCTGAGGAAGCGGCGGCGGTTGACGCCGAGCGAGCGACGCAGGGCGTCGCCGGATCCGGATTCGTCGTTGAACGCGGTCACGGTGTCTCTCTTTCGGTTGGATGTCCAGCCAGGTGCGGGGTCGTGCTCAGCTGCGGTCGCAGGCCTCTGACCAGGGTGAATACAGAGGCGTACGTGAGTTGTCCACAGGCCGAGCACACTGTCGGTGCCGTGTGTTTCAATTTTCGTGTTCGCCCGTCCGGTCGCTCCCGGGTGATGTCACCCGAGGCCGGCCAGGTCGAGCAGCAGGGATTTCACATCGGTGGCCGCGACGCGGTCCCCGACAGCGCGGGGGGTGGAGCAGATGATGAGCGGACCTTCGTCGTCGCTCAGGGGGAGGCGGCCGTGGCTGCCTCGAATAGGTGAGGGGTCGAGGGGCACGACCGCCATGCGGTAGCGCATGCCGAGCTTCTTGCGGGCCAGCGCGCCCGCGGCCTTGACCTTGACGTACGGGTCGAGCGGATCCATGAAGAGCTCGACCGGGTCGTAGCCGGGTTTGCGATGGATCTCGACGAGCTGCGCGAAGTCGGGCGCGCGGGCGTCGTCGAGCCAGTAGTAGTACGTGAACCAGGCGTCCGGCTCCGCCACGGCGACCAGCTCGCCGGAGCGGGGATGGTCGAGGTGATGGGTCTTCTTGCCCTCGTCGTCGAGGAGTTGCTCGATGCCGGGCAGGTCGGCGAGTGCCGCCCTGGTGGCTTCCATGTCCTCGGGGCGGCGGACGTAGACATGGGCGATCTGGTGGTCGGCGACGGCGAAGGCCCGTGAGGTCATCGGGTCGAGGTACTCCATGCCGTCCTGGGTGTGCACCTCCAGGAGTCCGGCGCGGCGCAGTGCGCGGTTGATGTCGACGGGGCGGTCCGCGCGGGTGATGCCGTACTCGGACAGGGCGACGACGGTACGGCCTTCGGCGCGGGCGTCGTCGAGCAGGGGGGCCATGGCCGCGTCGAGGTCCGCGGCCGCTTTCAGGGAGCGCGGGTCGTCGGGGCCGAAGCGCTGCAGGTCGTAGTCGAGATGGGGGAGGTAGCAGAGGGTCAGGTCCGGCCAGCGGGTGGCGATGACGTGACGGGTGGCGTCGATGATCCACTGGCTGGAGACGAGGTCGGCGCCCGGGCCCCAGAAGTGGAAGAGCGGGAACGTGCCGAATTTCTCGGTGAGTTCGTCGTGCAGAGCCGGGGGCCGGGTGTAGCAGTCGGGTTCCTTGCGGCCGTCGGCGTAGTAGACCGGACGGGGGGTGATGGTGATGTCGGTGTCGGCGCCCATGGCGTACCACCAGCAGATGTTGGCGACGGTGTAGCCGGGGTGGACGCGCCGGGCGGCGTCCCAGATCTTGTCCCCGGACACCAGGCCGTTGTGCTGGCGCCACAGGAGGACGTCGCCGAGGTCGCGGAAGTACCAGCCGTTGCCGACGATGCCGTGCTCGGAGGGGTGGGTGCCGGTCAGGAACGTGGACTGGGCGGCGCAGGTGACGGCGGGCAGGACGGTCCCGAGGTGGGCCTTCGAGCCGGACTGGGCCAGGGACTTGAGGTGCGGCATGTGATCGAGGAGCCGGGGGGTGAGGCCGACGACGTCCAGGACGAGGAGAGGAGTGGGGGAAGAGGCGCCGGCGGCGGTGGCCGGCTCGGCCACCAGGGGCTCGGCCGGGGTTTCGGGGGTGCTCACGGCAGCTCCTTCAGGCCGAGGTCCGTCAACAGGTCGCGGGCGAGGGTGAGTTCGGCGGCGATGCCGTCGGCGAGCTGGGCCCGGGCACGCGGGCGCAGTTCCGGCGGGAGTGCCTGCCAGGTGTAGGTCTCGACCTCGAGGTGGTGGGTGAGCGGCTGTGGGCCGCCGACCAGCCGGGTCAGCGTGTCCTTGAGTACGGGCAGCGTGGAGGTGAGGGGTGCGGCGGGGGCCGCGTGCAGCGGCACATGGAAGTGGGCGCGCCACGGGGAGGCGTCGGGCAGTGCGTCCTCCTTGATGGCCTCGCCCAGGTCGTCGGTGCCGCGGAGCCCGGCGGCGGTGAGGGTGCGGGTCTGGTGCAGGAAGCGGGGTTCGTCGAAGGCGGCGAGGGCCTCGCGGACTTCGGGGAGGTGGGGGTGTTCGGCGTGCAGGGCGGCCGACAGCTGGGACTTGACGACCGGGACGCCGGCGGCGGCCAGCCGGTCGAGGGCGGTGTGCGGATCTTCGAAGGAGGTGGCGAGGTGGCAGGTGTCGACGCAGATGCCGATGCGGTCGCGGCCGATGGCGGCGAGCGGGGCGATGGCGTCGGCCGTGGTCTCGACGGTGCAGCCGGGTTCCGGTTCCAGGCCGATGCGGATGGAGCGTCCGGTCAGCTCCTCCAGCGCGTCGAGGCGTTCGGCGAGCGTGCGCAGGGCCGTGTGGGCCAGGGCGGCGCGGTCGTCGTCGTACACGGTGCGCCAGGCGAGCGGCAGCGTGGAGATGGTGCCCTCGGTGACGTCGTCGGGGAGGAGTCCGGCGAGCAGGCGGGCGAGGGCCGTCGTGTGGTCGAGGCGTTCGGGGTCGGCCCAGTCCGGCTTGTAGACGCGGTACTTGACCTCCTCGGCGCCGAATCCCTCATAGGGGAAGCCGTTGAGGGTGACGACTTCGAGGCCTCGGCTGTCGAGTTCCGCGCGCAGGCCGCGCAGGGCGGAGGGGTCGGTGACGAGGGCGCGGGCGGCGTCCTTGGCGAGCCACAGGCCGATGCCGAGCCGGTCGCGGCCGAGCCGCCTGCGCACGGGTTCGCAGTGGTCGCGGAGCTGGGCGCGGACCCCGGCGAGGGTTTCGGCGGGGTGGACGTTGGTGCAGTAGGCGAGGTGGACGGTGGAGCCGTCGGGGTGGCGGAAGCGCATCGCTCACGCCTCCGTGGTCGCGGTCGCGGTCACCGGGGAGGTTTTCGGGACTCCCCGGAGGATGGAGTTGCCCTCGTGGGTGGCGTCCGTGTCCGCGATGTCGAGGTCGAGGCGCCCGCTGAGGCCGTAGAAGGCGACGGGGTTGCGCCACAGCACCTGGTCGACGTCGTCCTCGGTGAACCCGGCCTTCAGCAGGGCGTCGGCGACCTTGCGGGTCTTCAGCGGATCGCTCTTGCCCCAGTCGGCCGCGGAGTTGACCAACACCTTCTCCGGTCCGTACTCCTGAAGGACCGCGACCATCCGTTCCTCGTCCATCTTGGTGTCCGGATAGACGGAGAAGCCGAGCCAGCAACCGCCGTCCTTGGCCTCCTTGACCGTCGTCTCGTTGAGGTGGTCGATCAGGACGTGGTCCGGGGGCAGTGCGGACTCCCGGACCACGTCGAGAGTGCGGCGCAGGCCCGCCAGCTTGTCGCGGTGGGGCGTGTGGACCATCGCGGGCAGCGCGTAGTCGGCGGCGAGCTGGAGCTGTGCGGCCAGCGCGGTGTCCTCGGCGGGCGTCATCGAGTCGTAGCCGATCTCGCCGACGGCCACCACGTGGTCCTTGACGAGATACCGGGGCAGTTCGTCGAGGACGGGCACGCAGCGCGGGTCGTTCGCCTCCTTGGGGTTCAGGGCAATGGTGCAGTGGTGGGCGATGCCGTACTGGGCCGCGCGGAAGGGCTCCCAGCCGAGGAGGGCGTCGAAGTAGTCGAAGAAGGAGGCGGGTGAGGTGCGGGGCTGCCCCAGCCAGAAGGCGGGTTCGACGACGGCCCGGACGCCGGCGGCGTACATGGCCTCGTAGTCGTCGGTGGTCCGTGACGTCATGTGGATGTGGGGGTCGAAGATGCGCATCAGGACTCCTTGCCTTCGGTGCCGCGCACGCCGTCGGGGGTGGTCGGGGCCCCCGGCGCGTCGGTTCCGGTGGGGGTGGCCGGGTGCCCGGTGAGGGCGAGGACGCGGTGCAGGTCGTGGGGGACGGGGCGGTCGGCGGCGGTGCGTTCGGCGGCGTAGTCGCCGAGCATGCGGGCGAGTTCGGCGTCGCCGCGGGCCCGGCGGGGAAGGTCGGCCACGGCGTCCACGGGCACCCCGGTGAACAGGCACTTCAGGACGGCGTGCCGCCAGTTGTGGGCGTCCAGGTGCCGGGCTGCGTACGGGCCGACGGCCACGGCCACCAGCCGGGTGTCGTTGGTGCGCAGGGCGTCCTCGACGATCGGCAGGGCCTCGGGTCCGGTCACCAGGTGGGGCAGGGCCTCCAGGACGGCGCGGCGTTCGTCGGCGGTGCCCTGGCGGTAGACGCGGGCGAGGGTCGGGGCGTCGGCCCGGGCCGCGTGGAGGAGCAGTACGCGGGCCGCCTCCGCGTACTCGGGTCCGCACCGGCGGCCCGCCTCGGCGATCCGCAGCTCCCACACGGAGATGGGGCCGTGGCTGCCCGGGTGGGCGGCCGCCTCGTCGAGGGCCTGGTCGAGCCAGGCCCGGGCGGCGCCGCCGAGGAGGGAGTTCAGACGGGCGTGCAGGGTGGTGAGGGCGGGCGGGGTCTCCGCCGGGAGGGTGGTGTCGGCGGTGCCTGGAGCGTCGTGAAGGTCGTTCACGGGGTTCTCCCTTCAAAGGCACCTTCGAAGGCGGTCTCGGCGGCGCCTTCGAAGGCGGTGGGGCCCTCACCGGGGACGGTCGGCAGGGTGACGCCCCGAGGGGCGGAGGACGAGGCCGCGTGCTGGAGGAACGGGAGGGACTGCTGGGCGAAATGGGGGCCGGCGTGGGAGTGGCGGGGCAGTTCGACGGAGACCAGGCCCTGGTAGCCCACGGCGGCGAGGGCTTCGAGTACGGGCGGGAAGTCGATCTCGCCGTCGCCGAAAGGGAGGTGTTCGTGGACGCCGCGGCGCATGTCCTCGATCTGGACGTGCTTCAGCCAGGGCGCGGCGGCGCGTACGCAGTCGGCGGGTGACCGCGGTTCGAGGCACTGGCAGTGGCCGATGTCGAGGGTGAGTCCGAGGGCGTCCGGGCTGCCGAGTGTGGTGCGCAGACGGTGGAAGTCGTCGAGTGTGGCGAGGAGGTGACCGGGTTCGGGTTCGACGGCCAGGGGGATCGCGGCGTCGGTGGCGGCGTCGAGGACGGGGGTGAGTGCTTCGGCGAGGCGTTTCCAGGCGGTGTCCTCGGCGACCGTTCCGGACTCCTCCTCCGGGAGGACGCCGCTGAAGCAGTGCACGGCGTGGGCGCCCAGGTCGCGTGCGATCCCGACGGCACGGACGAGGAGGTCGACGCGCCGGGCTCGTTGCGCCGGGTCCGGGTCGAGCAGGGACGGGCCGTGCTTGCGCCTCGGGTCGAGCACATAGCGGGCGCCGGTCTCAAGGGTGACACCCAGGCCGAGTTCGTCGAGCCTGCGGGCGATGCCGCGCGTGCGGGCGGCGAGGTCGGGGGCGAACGGGTCGAGGTGCATGTGGTCGAGGGTCAGACCCACGCCGTCGTAGCCGAGGTCGGCGAGCAGGGAGAGGGCGTCGTCCAGGCGCAGGTCGGTCAGACCGTTGGTGCCGTAGGAGAAGCGGAGGGGGTGGGGGGTCGGCAGGGCGTCGGGGTGAGGGCGCGACTGAGGGCTCGGCTGAGGGTTCATGTCACGCTCACCTTTCGGCTGAACCTGCGGGCGGCCGGGGCGAGGGCTGCTGTCAGCAGGGCCGTGACGGGGGCTCCGGAGCGGGCGGCGAGGGCCGCCTGGAGCGGGATCATGGCCCGGATTCCGCCGCCGACGGCTCTCTGCGTCAGTGGGGGTGACGGGTTGAGGGCGGCGTGGAGGAGAGGGCGGGCCGAGGTCACGGCATAGAGGGTGGTGAGTGCCCCGCTCAGGGTGGCGATGTCCAGGGTGAGTCCCCTGGGCCGGGGAGGGGGGTCCCTGAAGGTGGGAGCGGTGGCGGTCGATGCGTTCTGCGGTGGCGGGCCACTCGCGCGGGGGGCGCCCGCGCGGTCGGCGGGGTCG
Source organism: Streptomyces tauricus (assembly GCF_014650955.1). GTDB lineage: Bacteria > Actinomycetota > Actinomycetes > Streptomycetales > Streptomycetaceae > Streptomyces > Streptomyces tauricus. The sequence goes on along the minus strand of NZ_BMVY01000032.1, from coordinate 18,380 downwards.
TGTGTCAGGGACCAGGTCAGGGCTGTCGTGGTGGCCAGGGCGGTCAGCGGGGCCCACGGGGAGCCGCCCTGGGTCTCGTGGCGGGAGACCGTGGTGACGGCCAGGGTGTGCGTGGCCAGCGTCAGGGCGGACGGCACCGCCTTGCGGGTGTCGCCGCCCGAGGTCACCCCGCCGAGGAGGAGGTCCAGGCCCCGGGCCGCGGCCATCGCCACGGGACCGGCGGGCGTGCGCTTGAGGACCAGGTCGTACGACCAGACCGTGGCCGCCAGGGCGCCGGCGACCGCGAGCGGGCGGCGGCCCGCGCGGGACGCGAGGGCCAGGCCCGCCAGCGTCAGGCCCCCGGCCGCCGCGAGGGCGGCGGCCGGCTTGACGCGGCCGGAGGGCAGGGGGCGGTGCGGGCGGTCGACGGTGTCCTCGGCGCGGTCGGCCCAGTCGTTGAGGGCCATACCGGCCTCGTACAGGCAGAGGGAGGAACCGATGGCCAGCAGGGTCCGGGGGTTCGGACGGGCCCCGGCGGCCGCGGCGCCCGCGAGGGCGTCGCCGGGGACCGTGAACAGGGCGGGCAGGCGCAGGAGCTCCACCCACGCGCGCAGTCCCGCACCCGCCGCGCGCGGCGCCGGCCGCGGCTTTTGCACCTGTTCCCTGCCTTTCGGCTCTTTCGGCCAGGTGCGAACGGGTGTCGTACCGCGCCCGCCCCGCCCGGGGGCACGGCTCCTACCGGGGCGTAGCAAGCCGAGCAGCGCGTTCACCGGTGCTCACCCGCGACGCCTTCCGGGACCGCGGGGCCCGTTCCCGGCCCCGGCGGGGGCGCGAGTTGCCGCAGCCGTTCGGCGAAGCCGATCAGGTGGGCGTACTGCTCGCCCAGGGCCGCGGGCCCCTCCCCCACCGGGTCCTTGAAGTAGAAGCCGAGTTCGGCGAGCGGGCCCGAGAGGCCGAGTTCGTGGGCGCGGGCGACCATGCGGGCCAGGTCCAGGATCAGCGGGGCGGCGAGGGAGGAGTCGCAGCCCTGCCAGGTCGTCTGGAGGACCATCCGGGTGCCGAGGAAGCCGTCGAAGGCGATGTGGTCCCAGGCGGTCTTCCAGTCGCCGAGGGACGGTACGTCGTCGATGTGGGTCTCACCCTCGGGGACCGTGCCGAGGGTGTCGGCGAGGACGCGTTCCTTGCCCGCGTTCTTGGCCGCGGCGGCTGCCGGGTCGGCGAGGGCCGCGCCGTCACCGCCGCCCAGCAGGTTCGTACCGGACCAGGCGCGGACCGCAAGGGCGCGCTGCGCGAACATCGGGCCGAGGACCGACCGCAGGAGGGTCTGGCCCGTCTTGCCGTCCCGGCCGGCGTACGGCAGTCCGGAGGAGGCCGCCGCCGGTGCGAGCCGGGGGTGGTGCAGACCCGCGGACGGGGTGAAGTTGACGTACGGGCAGCCGGCCCGCAGCGCGGCAGCCGCGTACAGGGAGCTGGCGGGGAGGGCGTCGCCCTCGGGGACGGGTTCCGTGGAGGCCACGTTCACCACGACGGTCCGGGCGAGGCCGCCCCGGCGGGTGAAGTCGCGGATGTCCTGGGCGAGGGCCTCGATCAGTTCGTCCTCGGTCCGGGTGTCGCCCGGCAGGGGCCCGCCGATGCTGATCTCCCGGTCGGCGGCGGCCAGTTCGGCGGCGACGGCGGACGGCAGGTCGTGGGGCAGGACACCTCCCGCGGCCAGCGACTCGGCCCGTTTCGGCAGTGGGCAGTCGACGACGTCGTGGCCGCCGAAGACGAGCGAGGGCAAGGAGGGCAGGCCCGCCCGGTGGAAGGCGCCGGTCTCGGTCACCATGCCGGTCGGTGGATGGAGCCCGGCCGTGACGGCCGCGCAGCCCGCGACGGCGGTCGTGGCGACGGAGCCTCGTGCTCCGATCAGCCACACTCCGACCCGAGAAGGGGAAACAGACGGTTCGGCGGACATGGGCAGCCTCCCTCTCAAACGCGAACTCAGCGCGAACGCAACGCGGAAAAGCCGGTGCCGGAGGGTGGAGGTGGAGAAGACAAGACGGCGGGCGGGGGTCCGGCGTCCCTCGCCCGCCGTCGCTCAATCGCCCTGTACGGCGGTTCGCACCGGCCGTACCGGCAGTTGCTTGATCCGGACGTCGCGGAAGGACACCCGGTCCTCGGCACCGTGGTTCTGGATGCCGACATGACCGTCCCGCAGGCTCCGCGCCGGATCGGTGTTGGTGTAGTCGTTGATCTTCACGCCGTTGAGCCAGACGCGGAGTCGTTCGCCCTCCACGCGGATCTCGTACGTGTTCCACTCCCCCGGCGGGTTCAGCGCACGGTCGCGCTTCTTGATGTCGGCGGACTGGAAGCTGTACACGGCCCCGGTGGTGCGGTCGGGGGCGTCGGTCGCGTCGATCTGGATCTCGTACCCGTTGTCGACGGCCGACCACGGGTCGTCGGAGGCCGGGAAGCCCACGAACACACCGGAGTTGTCGTCTCCGGAGGCGCTCGCCATCCGCCAGTCGAGCTTCAGCGAGTACGAGCCGAACTCCGAGGCGCCGTACCAGAGCATGCCCAGGCCGCCGGACGACGTGAGCGTTCCGTCGTCCGAGAGCGAGAACGAACCCGGCCCCGCCTGCTGCCAGTCCGCCAGTGACTCGGCACTCCCGTCGAAGAGGGGCGTGTAGCCCTTCTCCGGACGGCAGTCGGCCTGGGCGTCACCGGCGGCCCAGCGGATGCCGCCCAGCAGGTGCTGCCGGAAGGCGGGATCGGCGTACGACTCCTTGGTGTGGCCGCTGCCCGTGTAGAAGGAGCGGCCGCCCCGGTACTCCTGGCACCAGGCGATCGGGTGGTCGCCGCTCATCGTGCCGCCGGTGTACGACGACTCGTCGAGCGAGGCCAGCACATGGGCCCGGTCGCGCGGGTTGGAGCGGTAGTTGTACCACTCGTCCGTGCGGTTCCAGGACTCCCCGAGGTGCGAGGTGGCCGGGTGGCCCCGGTCCTCGACCTCGACGCGGGCGGGCTGGATCGCCGGGTGCGACTGGAAGTAGGCGCCGGCCAGGCCACCGTAGAACTCCCAGTCGTACTCGGTGTCGGCGGCGGCGTGGATGCCCACGTAACCGCCGCCCTGCCCGATGTACTTCTCGAACGCCTTCTGCTGCCCGGCGGTGAGGACGTCACCGGTCGTGGAGAGGAACACCACGGCGTCGTACCGGGCGAGGTTCCGCGCGGAGAAGGCGCGCGAGTCCTCGGTGGCGTCCACCGTGAAGGCGTGTTCGGCCCCGAGGGCCCGCACGGCGGCGATCCCCTCGGGGATGGAGTCGTGCCGGAACCCGGCGGTCTCCGAGAACACGAGGACCCGTTCACCGGCCGCGTGCCCCTTCGACCCGTTCGACGCGGCCGGTCCCGACACACACCCGATGAGCAGGGCGGCGCCGACGACCGCGGTCACGGTACGGCCAGTTGCTCGCATGAAAGACCTCCTTCAGCGGATCGACGGGTCAGCGGGTGGTGAAGGTGAAGTCGTCCACGTCGTACAGGACCCCGGTGCCGCGTCCCTTGAAGACGAGGTAGAGCGTGGTCGTGCCGCGCGGCGCCTTGGACAGGGAGGCGGTGACGTCCTGGAAGGTCTCCCAGCCACCGGTCACCGGGACGGTCGCGCTGCCCAGCAGGCGTCCGGTGGGCGATCCGGCGCGGACTTCGAGCTTGCCGCCCGTGCCCGCGGAGGAGACGCGTGCCGTGAGCTTCGTGGCGTTGCTCAGGACGTACGGCTCGAAGGAGATCCAGTCCCTGTTGTTGATGTCACCGACGGTCTTTCCGCCGTGGGCGCCGGCCCGCTCCGTGATCGTCACGCCCTGGGACTTGCCGAAGTGCTCGGCCTGCCGGTGCTTGGGCTGGACGACGGACTGGTCGTGCGTGGTGAGGGCCTGCTGGCCGCCGCCTCCGCCGTCGGTGTACTCGGCGTCGAAGACACCGAAGATGTTCGCGTCCTCGTCGTGGCCGCCGTCGGCGCTGGTCTGGATGGTGCCGGAGCAGCCGTTCGCCGAGGTCACCGGGTGGCCGTGGCTGTCGTGGCCGAGGACGAAGGTGACCTTCACCTTGGCGCAGTCGATGGTGCCGTCCTCCGGGTCGGTCACCCTCACCTTGAAGGGCACCGCGTCACCGAAGGCGAACAGCTGGCCGTCCTCGGGGAGTTGGAGCGTCACCTTGGGGGCGGTGTTGCCGACGACGATCTGCACGCTGGAGCTGCCGGTGCGGCCGTCGGGGTCCTTCGCCGTCAGGGTCGCGGTGTACGTGCCGTTCGCCTTGTACGTGTGCGTCGGGTTGGCGGACGTCGACGTGCCGCCGTCGCCGAAGTCCCAGCTGTACGTGAGGGTGTCGCCGTCGGCGTCCGTGGAGCCGGCCGAGGAGAACTTGACCTTCAGCGGCGCCTGACCGGACTGCTTGTCGGCCGCGGCCTGGGCGACGGGCGAGTGGCCGTCGGTGGCGTTCTCGATGCGGTAGAGGGCGGAGTTCTCGTCGCCGCCGAACCAGGACACGCCGTAGTCGAGGACGTACAGCGCGCCGTCCGGGCCGAAGGCCATGTCCATGACCTGGGTACCGGTCCACGGCACGTCGTTGATGGACTGCACGGTGCCGTCGCCGTCCGAGGAGATCCGCTTGATCCAGCGGCGGCCGAACTCACCTGCGAAGAAGTCGCCGTCGTACGCCTCGGGGAACTTGACCGGCGAGTCGAGGGAGGGGTCGAAGTGGTAGACCGGTCCGCCCATCGGGGACTCGGAGCCGGTGCCGAACTCGGGCACCGATCCGCCGTCGTAGGGGATCCAGGCTGCCTGCGCCGGGGGCAGGTCGGTGAGACCGGTGTTGTTCGGCGAGGTGTTCTTGGGCGCGGCGCAGTCGAAGGCGGCGCCCGAGGTCTTCGTGGCGAAGTCGTAGTCCACGTAGGCGTCGTTGTCGCCGGTGCAGTACGGCCAGCCGAAGTTGCCGGGCTCGGTCACGCGGGCGAACTCGACCTGTCCGGCGGGGCCGCGCGCGGGGTCGGCCGCACCGGCGTCCGGGCCGTAGTCGCCGACGTAGAGGATGCCGGTCTTCTTGTCGACGCTGAAGCGGAACGGGTTGCGGAAGCCCATCGCGTAGATCTCGGGCCGCGTCTTGTCCGTGCCGGGCGCGAAGAGGTTGCCGTCCGGGATCGAGTACGAGCCGTCGGCGTTCACCTTGACGCGCAGGATCTTGCCGCGCAGGTCGTTGGTGTTGCCGGAGGTGCGCTGGGCGTCGAAGACGGGGTTGCGGTTCGCCCGCTCGTCGATGGGGGTGTAGCCGTCCGACTGGAACGGGTTGGAGTCGTCGCCGGTCGACAGGTACAGGTTGCCGTCCGCGTCGAAGTCGATGTCGCCGCCGACGTGGCAGCAGATGCCGCGGGTCGCGGGGACGTCGAGGATCTTCTTCTCGCTGGCGTTGTCGAGGGTGCCGTCCGCGTTCAGGACGAACCGCGAGAGGCGGTTGACGCCGTCGAAGGGCGCGAAGTCGGCCGCGGTGCCCGTCTCGGGGGCGTCGCCCGCCGGGGTGTCCAGCGGCGGGGCGTAGTAGAGGTAGATGAAGCGGTTGTCGGCGAAGCCGGGGTCGATGCCGACGCCCTGGAGGCCTTCCTCGTCGTGCGAGTAGACGTCGAGCTTGCCGGCCAGGCGGGTGTTGCCCGCGCTGTCGGTGATCCGCAGCTCGCCGTCGCGGGAGGTGTGCAGCACCGAGCGGTCCGGGAGGACGGCCAGCGACATGGGCTCGCCGGTCTCGGGCTCGCCCTTGGCGAGGGTGACCTGCTGGAAGTCCTCCGCGGCGGACGCGGACGTGGCCGGCGCGGCGGGAGCGGCACCGGGGTCCGCGGTGGCCGCGCCCGCCGGGGGCGTGGCGAGGGTGAGTGAGGCACCGGCGAGGAGCGCGCCGGTGAGCAGGGCGACCGCCTTGCGGAACCGTATCTTCGGGCGGCCTCTGTGACGGTCGCTTCCGTGGCTGTCGGTTTCGTGGCTGTCTGCTCTGTGACTGTCGGTTCTGTCGGTGCTGGTGGGGTCGTTCGCGTGCACGGGTGCCTCCAGAATGGGGCTGGTGGTACATGCGGGTGCGATACGCCGGGGTGCGCCGTCACCCCGGAGAGAACTCTGCGCGGGGGGTGGCTAGTCGTTGCCGCCGAACGCCGCGTCGAAGGACGCGGTGGGCGGTTCGAAGTCGAAGGCCTTGAGGCGGGTGAGTGCCTCGGGTGCGCCCTGGAGGCGGTCCATGCCCGCGTCCTCCCACTCGACCGAGATGGGACCCTGGTAGTCGATGGAGCGCAGCATCCGGAACACGTCCTCCCAGGGCACGTCGCCGTGGCCCGCGGACACGAAGTCCCAGCCGCGGCGCGGGTCGCCCCACGGAAGGTGGGAGCCGAGGCGGCCGTTGCGGCCGTCGAGGCGCTTGCGCGCCTCCTTGCAGTCGACGTGGTAGATCCGGTCGCGGAAGTCGTAGAGGAAGCCGACCGGGTCGAGGTCCTGCCAGACGAAATGGGACGGGTCGAAGTTCAGCCCGAAGGCCGGCCGGTGGTCGACCGCCTTGAGCGCCGCCTGGGTCGTCCAGTAGTCGTACGCGATCTCGCTGGGGTGGACCTCGTGGGCGAACCGCACGCCCTCGTGGTCGAAGACGTCGAGGATGGGGTTCCAGCGGGTGGCGAAGTCCTCGTAGCCGCGCTCGATCATCGACTCGGGCGCCGGCGGGAACATCGCGACCAGGTGCCAGATCGCGGAGCCGGTGAAGCCGATGACGGTGTCGACACCGAAGGCCGCGGCGGCCCGCGCGGTGTCGGCGATCTCGGCCGCCGCCCGCTGCCGTACGCCCTCGGCCTCGCCGTCGCCCCAGATGCGGGCGGGCAGGATCGCCTGGTGGCGTTCGTCGATGATGGCGTCGCAGACGGCCTGGCCGACCAGGTGGTTGGAGATGGCCCAGCACTTGAGGCCGTACTTGTCGAGCAGTTCGCGCCGGGAGTCCAGGTATCCGGGGTCCGCGAGGGCCTTGTCGACCTCGAAGTGGTCGCCCCAGCAGGCGAGTTCGAGGCCGTCGTAGCCGAAGTCGCGGGCGAGGCGGCAGACCTCTTCGAGCGGCAGGTCGGCCCACTGGCCGGTGAAGAGCGTGAAGGTGCGCGGCATGGGACTGGCCCTCCTCAGCTGGCTATGGGGGTGAAGACGGAGTTCTTCTCGGCGCTCTCCTCGACCGCCGCCAGGACGCGCTGCACCTGCAGCCCGTCGGCGAAGGAGGGCAGTGGCCGCCCGCCGTCCGCGATCGCGTGGACCAGGTCGCGGACCTGGTGCACGAAGGTGTGCTCGTAGCCCAGGCCGTGGCCCGGCGGCCACCAGGCCTCCAGGTACGGGTGGTCGGGTTCGGTGACGAGGATGCGGCGGAAGCCCGCGTGCGCGGCCGGTTCCGTGCCGTCGTGGTACGAGAGTTCGTTCAGGCGCTCCAGGTCGAAGGCCAACGAGCCCTTCTCGCCGTTGAGTTCGATGCGCAGGGAGTTCTTGCGGCCGGTCGCGAACCGGGTGGCCTCGAAGGAGGCGAGGGCTCCGGAGGCGAACCGTCCGGTGAACAGGGCGGCGTCGTCGACCGTGACGGGCCCGCGTGCCTCGACGGGAGGTTCGCCGCCGCCGGCCGCCGAGAGGCCGCTGGACGCCCCGGAGAGCAGCGGCCGCTCCCGTACGAAGGTCTCGGTGATCGCGGACACCCCGATGACCGGCTCGCCCGCCAGGTACTGCGCGAGGTCGACGATGTGGGCGCCCAGGTCGCCGAGCGCGCCCGAGCCCGCCGTCTCCTTGCGCAGCCGCCAGGTCAGCGGGAACTCCCGGTCCACCAGCCAGTCCTGAAGGTACGTCACCCGCACGTGCCGCAGTGCGCCGATGCGGCCCTCGGCGACCATCTTCCTGGCCAGCGCCGTCGCGGGCACGCGGCGGTAGTTGAAGCCGACCATCGCCACCTGGCCGCGCGCCGCGGCGGCCTCGGCGGCCGCGGTCATCGCCTCGGCCTCCTCGACCGTGTTGGCGAGGGGCTTCTCGCACAGCACGTGCTTGCCCGCGGCGAGCGCGGCGATGGCGATCTCGGCATGGCTGTCACCGGGGGTGCAGACATCGACGAGGTCGACGTCGTCGCGGGCGATCAGGGCCCGCCAGTCGGTTTCGGCGGAGGCCCAGCCGAGCCGGTCGGCCGCCGCTCCCACGGCCTGCGCGTCACGGCCGCAGACGGCGGCGAGGACGGGGCGGAGCGGGAGGTCGAAGACGCGGTCCGCGGTGCGCCAGCCCTGGGAGTGGGCGGCGCCCATGAACGCGTATCCGACCATGCCCACGCCCAGCGGGGGTCTGCCGGCCTGTGCACCGGACTGTGCCCCTGCCTGTGCCCCGGCTTGTGCCTCGTCGGGCTGCTGCGGCTGTGCCATGCGGAGGTCCTCCTCTTCGTCGTGGCTCGGGGGGTGGCGCCCCGCCGGGGTGCGGTGGATCGGAGACCGCGGGTCCGGTGTGGCCGGCCGCGCACTTCCCCGCACCCCTGACGGGCGCTCCTGGCGGGCGCCTACGACGGGCACCCGTGGCGGAGCACGGCCTACTTGAAGCCGGTGGGCAGGTACGTCTTGACGTTCTCCTTGTCCACGACCGCCGAGTAGAGCGTCAGGGACGAGGGGATCTCGAACTCCGCGAGGCCGCTGACGCCCTTGCCCTGACCGAGCGCGCGGGCGAGGTCGATCGCCGACGCGGCCATGGTGGGCGGGTACAGGACGGTGGCCTTGAGGACGCTGTTGTCCGACTCGATGGCCTGCATGGCGGACAGCGCGCCCGCCCCGCCGACCATGATGAAGTCGTCCCGGCCGGCCTGTTCGATGGCGCGCAGGGCGCCGACGCCCTGGTCGTCGTCGTGGTTCCACAAGGCGTCGAAGCTCGACTGGGCCTGCAGCAGCTGGGACATCTTGGCCTGTCCCGACTCGACGGTGAACTCGGCGGCCTGGCGGGCCACCTTCTTGATGTTCGGGTAGTTCTTGAGGGCCGCGTCGAAGCCGGCCGTGCGCTGCTTGGTGAGTTCCAGGTTGTCGAGTCCGGCCAGCTCGATGACCTTGGCGTTCTTCTTGTCCTTGAGCTGCTCGCCGATGTAGTGACCGGCGTTGAGGCCCATGCCGAAGTTGTCGCCGCCGATGTAGCAGCGGTACGCCTGCGGGGAGTTGAAGATGCGGTCGAGGTTGACCACCGGGATACCGGCCCGCATGGCCTTGAGGCCGACCTGGGTGAGGGCCTTGCCGTCGGCGGGCAGGATGACCAGGACGTCGACCTTCTTGTTGATCAGCGTCTCTATCTGGCCGATCTGGGCCGCGGTGTCGTTGGAGCCCTCGGTGATCTCCAGCGTCACGTCCTCGTACTTCTTGGCGCGGCTCTTGGCGTTGTCGTTGATCGCGTTGAGCCAGCCGTGGTCGGCCTGCGGGCCGGCGAAGCCGATGGTGACCTGCTTGCCCTTCTTGTCGTCGGCGGCGGGCTGGTCGTTGGAGGCCGGCTCGTCGTCGGACTCGTTGCTGGTGCAACCGGCGAGGAGGACACCGGCCGAGACGGCGGCGGTGCCGAAGAGCAGTCCTCTGCGGCTCGTGAGCTCTGGCATGGCGGTGGTCCCTTTCCTCAAGGCGAGTCCCTCGGGTCGTGCAGGGCGGTGCTGTGCGGGGTGCTTCACGTACTGCTGCGTGTGCTGCTTGGTGTACTGCTGCGTGTACTGCTTCACATGCGGCTCTGCGGGGTGTTCCGCATACGGCTCTACGTGGTGTTCGCCGTGCGGCGCTGGACGAGCACGGCGGCGACGATGATCGCGCCCTTGGCGATCTGCTGGACGTCGCTCTGCAGGTTGTTGAGAGCGAAGATGTTGGTGATCGTGGTGAAGATCAGCACCCCGAGCACCGAGCCGACGATGGTGCCGCGCCCCCCGCTGAGCAGGGTGCCGCCGATGATGGCCGCGGCGATCGCGTCCAGCTCGTACAGGTTGCCGTTGGTGTTCTGGCCCGACCCGGACAGGATGATCAGCATGAAGGCCGCGATGCCGCAGCACAGTCCGGAGAGCAGGTAGAGGTACAGGCGCTGGCGGCGTACGTCGATACCGGCGAGCCGGGTGGCCTCCGCGTTGCCGCCGACGGCGACCGTGCGCCGGCCGAAGGTGGTGCGGTTGAGCACGAGCCAGCCGATGATCGTCACGACCGCGAACATCAGGACCAGGGGCGGGACACCGAGGATGTAGGAGTCCCGCTCGCCGAGGTCGAGGATGCCGTCGATGGTGACGACCTGCGTGTTGCCGTCGGTGATCTGCAGGGCGAGGCCGCGGGCCGAGGCGAGCATGGCGAGGGTCGCGATGAACGGGACCATGGCGCCGTACGCGATCAGCACCCCGTTCACCAGACCGCAGCCGACCCCGACGAGCACCGCCGTGAAGAGGACCCCCACGAAGCCGTAGTCCTGGGTGGCGACGGTGGTGGCCCACACGGAGGCGAGGGCCACGATCGCGCCGACGGACAGATCGATGCCGCCGGAGATGATGACGAAGGTCATCCCGACGGTGACGACACCGATCACCGAGGCCTGGGTGAGGACGAGTTGGAGGTTGCGGGTGTCGAGGAACTCGTCGGGCTTGGTGATGCCTCCGATGAGGATCAGGACGGCGAGCACACCGAGCAGTGACAGGGTGCGGACGTCGGCGCGGGCCACGACCGCCCGCCACGGAGCGGGTTCCGCCTTCGATGACAGCTTCGGGGTGTCGTCCCGGGGCGGGGACACGGGCTGCGTCATGACGCCGGGCTTCCTTCCATGACGAGGTCGAGTACGCGGTGTTCGTCGAGCTCCTGGGCGGGCGCCCGGTGGACGACCCGGCCCTCTCGGAGCACCAGGACGCGGTCGGCGAGGCCCAGGACCTCGGGTACTTCACTGGAGACCATGAGCACGGCCAGGCCTTCGTCGGCGAGGCGGCGGATGACGGCGTACAGCTCGGCGCGGGCGCCGACGTCGACGCCGCGGGTGGGTTCGTCGAGCAGCAGGACCCGGCAGCCGCGCAGCAGCCAGCGGGCGAGGACCGCCTTCTGCTGGTTGCCGCCGGAGAGCGTGCGGATGAGGGCGGAGGGGTTGTCGGGGCGCAGCGACAGTTCGCGGGTCGCCTTGCGCGCCGCGTCCCGTTCGGCGGTCCGGTCCAGCCAACCCCCGTAGGAGAAGCGGGACATGGAGGACACCGAAACGTTTCTGGTGACGGACTCCAGCAGGAGCAGGGCCTGCGCCTTGCGCTCCTCGGGAGCGAGACCGAGGCCGGCGGCGACGGCGGCCCGGACACTGCCCGCCTTCAACTGCTTCCCGCCGACAAGCACTTGTCCGGTACTGGGTTTACGGGCGCCGTAGATGGTCTCCAGGATCTCGGAGCGGCCGGAGCCGACGAGTCCCGCGAGTCCGACGATCTCGCCGGGGCGCAGAGTGAGGTCGAGGGATTCGAACTCGCCGTCTCGCGACAGCCCTTGGACCTCCAGGACCGGTTCCGGCAGGTCCTGGTGCGTGGGTCGCGGCGGGAAGACGTACTCGACGTTCCGGCCGGTCATCAGCGCGACGACCTCGCTGGTCGGCGTCGACTTCGCGGGCAGTCCGCCGGCCACCGCCCGGCCGTCCTTGAGGACGGTGACCCGGTCGCCGATGCGGCGGATCTCCTCAAGTCGGTGGGAGATGTAGACGACGGCGACGCCGTCCGCGGTGAGGTCCCCGACGATGCGGAAGAGGTTGTCGACCTCGTCCGGGTCCAGGGCCGCGGACGGTTCGTCCATGACGATGAGGCGCACGTCGTGGGAGAGAGCCCGGGCCATGGAGACGATCTGCTGATGGGCGGCGGACAGCTCACCGACGAGTCGCGCCGGATCGATCTCCGGATGGCCGAGTCGCTTGAGCAGCGCGGCCGTTGACGCTCGGGCGTCCTTGCCGCGCACGACGAAACCGGCCGAGGTCGGTTCATGGCCGAGGTAGACGTTCTCGGCCACCGACAGTCCCTCCACCAGGTCGAGTTCCTGGTAGATGGTGGCGATGCCCAGGCGCATGGCGGCGATGGGCGAGCGCAGGGTGACCTGCTCCCCGCGCCAGCCGATCGTGCCGTCGTCCGGCTGGTGGGCGCCGGCCAGGACCTTGATGAGCGTGGACTTCCCGGCGCCGTTCTGGCCGAGCAGGCAGTGCACTTCACCGGTCAGGACGTCGAGGTCGACGCCGTCGAGGGCCCGGACACCGGGGAACGACTTGGTGATGCCGGACATCGTGAGAAGGGGTGGTTCTGGTGCCATGACGGTTCCCCTCGGCATGTGGGCCGGTTTCAGGGCAGGGCGGAGTGAGGCAGGGCGAGGCCGGGTGGTGGCGGCTCGGGAAGGGTCGGCTCAGGGAGAAGTGGCGTGTGTGCGGCTGCGGAAGCGGGTGTTACGCGGGTGAGAACAGGTGGTCGCTGATGAGGCGGGCCGCGCCGATGACTCCGGCGGTGGGGCCCAACTCCCCCAGGACGATGGGTAGGTTGCCGGTCGCGAGAGGCAGTGACTGGCGGTAGACCTGGGTGCGGATCGCGGCGAGCAGGGTGTGGCCGAGGCCGGTCACTCCACCGCCGATGACCACCAGGCCCGGGTTGAAGAAGCTGACGAGTCCGGCGATGACCTGGCCGGTGCGGGTACCGCCCTCGCGGATCAGATCGAGTGCGGTGGCGTCCCCCGCGGCAGCGGCGGCGGCGACGTCGATGGCGCTCAGGGCGCCCGCCGCCTCCAGTCGTGCCGCGAGTTCCTGGGACAGCCCCTGGTGGGCGGCGTCCGTGGCGTCGCGGGCCAGGGCCGCGCCGCTGAAGTGGGCTTCCAGGCAGCCCCGGTTGCCGCACGCGCACGGGCGGCCGTCCGGCACGGCCTGGATGTGGCCGATGTCGCCCGCGCTGCCCGTCGTACCGCGGTAGACCTCACCGCCTACGACGATCCCGCAGCCGATACCGGTACCGATCTTGACGCAGAGGAAGTCGCCCACGGAGCGGGCCACGCCCGCGTGCTGCTCCCCCATCGCCATCAGGTTCACGTCGTTGTCGACCATGACGGGGCAGCCGAGGTCCTGGCTCAGCGCCTCGCGGACGGGGAATCCGTCCCAGCCCGGCATGATCGGCGGGGCGACCGGGACACCCTCGGGGAAGCGAACAGGACCGGGTACCCCGATGCCTGCGCCGTCGAACCCCTCGGCGAGTCCCGATGCCTTCAACTTCGCTGCCATGGACAGGACCTGCTCGAAGACCGCGACCGGGCCCTCGCGTACGTCCATGGGCTGGTTGATGTGTCCCAGCACCTCCAGCTCCGCGTTGGTGACGGCCACGTCTATCGAGGTGGCCCCGATGTCGACGCCCAGGAAGCGCAGTGCCGGGGCGAGCCGGATGTTGTGGGACCTGCGGCCGCCGCGGGAGGCGGCGAGTCCGTCGGCCACCACGAGGCCGGTCTCCAGGAGCCGTTCGACCTCCACGGCCAGTTTCGACCGGGAGAGATCGACCTGGTCTCCCAGCTGCGCCCGTGAGTTGGGGCCGCCGTCACGCAGCAGTCTGAGCAGGCGCGCCTGGTGGGCGTTCCCGGGTCGCGCTGTCATACGTCTCACGAGCCCCTCCCCGCCTCATCGGCACCGCCGTTGTTGTCTTTCGAGGGGAACGTAGCAGTGGCTGCCGGAGGTGGGAAGAAGTTGCGCAGGAATTACCTACGACTTTTTCCACTCAGTGGACAAAGAGGGGGCGCTGCGCGGCGTGAGCCCCATGAGCGAGGTGTCTTTTCGGGTGCGGGTGCGTCATGGCCGGGTGCGCAGTTACCCGCGCCGCCGGCGGGGCACGGTCGGCGCAGCCCATGCCCTCAAAGGGGACCCTGATGTGACTTACGACACGTTACCGGGGGTATCTGAAACATGGTGTCGCAGGTAAATTGCGGGTAGCGCGCTGAAGTCGAACCCGTTCTGAGCAACCGTCAGTCGTCAGTGAGGAACCTTCGCGATGGAGCAGCAGCACGTCGACGTCCTGGTCATCGGCGCCGGAATCTCCGGCGTCAGTGCCGCCTGCCACGTCCTGCGTGCCATCCCCGGCGCCTCGCTCGTCGTACTCGAACGCCGGGCCCGCGTCGGCGGCACCTGGGACCTCTTCCGGTACCCCGGCGTCCGCTCCGACTCCGACATGCACACCTTCGGATTCGGGTTCCGCCCCTGGCACGACGCGCGCATCCTCGCCGACGGCGCGCAGATCCGGCGGTACGTAGAGGACACCGCGGCCGAGGACGGCGTACTGGAGCGCATCCGCTTCGGCCGCCGGGCGATCAGCGCGGACTTCTCGCACGCCACCGGCCGGTGGACCGTCGAGGTCGAGGACGAGAGCAGCGGCGCACGCGAGTCGTACAGCGCCGGCCACGTCATCGGATCGACCGGGTACTACGACTACGACACCCCTTACCGCCCGCGGTTTCCCGGTGAGGCGGACTTCCGGGGCACGCTGGTCCATCCGCAGCAGTGGCCCGAGGACCTCGACCACACCGGGCGGCGCGTGGTCGTCATCGGCTCGGGTGCCACCGCCATCACCCTGCTGCCCGCGATGGCCGACAAGGCCGCGCACGTCACCATGCTGCAGCGCTCCCCCACCTACATCCTCGGGCTGCCCGAGATCGACCCGCTCACCCGCGTCCTGCAGCTGCTGCGCGCCCCGGCCCGGCTGACGCACAGGATCGCCCGTACCCGCAACATCGCCTTGCAGCGCGGGAGTTACCTCTTCTGCCGCAAGTACCCGCGCCTCGCCCGCCGGATACTCCTCGGCCTCGTACGGGCCCGGGCCGGCAAGGACGTGGACATGCGCCACTTCAGCCCGCACTACAAGCCCTGGGACCAGCGGCTGTGCATCGTGCCCGGCGGCGACCTGTTCAAGGTGCTCAAGGGCAAGAAGGCGTCGATCGCCACCGATCACATCGACACCTTCACCGCCGACGGCATCCGCCTCAAGTCGGGCGAGGAGCTGAAGGCCGACATCGTCGTCACCGCCACGGGCCTGAACGTCCGCCTCCTGGGCGGTATGGCGCTGACCGTCGACGGCCGCCCGGTGGACATCAGGAACCGCGTCCTCTACAAGGCGGTCCTGCTGGAGGGCGTGCCCAACCTGTCCCTCGTCATCGGCTACACCAACGCCTCCTGGACCCTGAAGGCGGATCTGGCGGCCGACTACACCGCCCGGCTCATCGCGTACATGCGGCGCCACGGACATGACGTCGCCACCCCACTGGCGTCCGACAGCGACCGCTCGGCGGCCTCCGTCATGGGCGAGGCGCTGACCTCCGGCTACATCACCCGGGCCGACCAGGTCATGCCACGCCAGGGCACCCGCGCCCCGTGGCGGCTGTGGAACAACTACTACCGCGACCGCGCCATGCTCCAGGACGCCCCCATCGAAGACGGCCCCCTGCGCTTCGAGAAGGCGGGCACGCCGGCCTCGGCACGCACGTCCGCCACGAGCCCGCCCGCCAAGGACACCAGGGACACCACGGCCGACGCGGCCGACCCCCAGGAAACGCCCCGCGTCGCCTGACCGTCCGGCCCGTACGACCAGCCCGAACAGCCCGGAAAAGCAACCCCGCGACCGCACCACCGCACCACCGCACCGGCCCGCGCACCCGCCTCCCCCCGGCGGCCGAGCAGACAACCGAGGACGAAGATGACCGCGAACCTGACCAGGAAGCTCTACGACGAGCGCCTGCGGACTCTGTCCGAGGGCTCCGTGAACGTCAACTTCAACGCCTTCACCGACATCAAGTGGGACGACCCCGAGTTCGCCGTGGACCTCGACGACCCGCGCTGGGTGCTCACCAGCGCGGACGCCCTGGGTGCCCACCCCTGGTACCAGGAGCAGCCCCTCGAAGCCCGGATCCGGATCGGCATCTGGCGCTGGGCGGTCATCGCCAAGGTCGGGATGCAGTTCGAGAACCTCCTCATGCGCGGAGCCCTCGACTACATCTACCAACTGGGCAACCAGAACGAGGAGTTCAGGTATCTCACGCACGAGATCACCGAGGAGACCCACCACACCCAGATGTTCCAGGAGCTGGTGAACCGCACCGGTGTGGACACCGCGGGCGGCAAGCGCTGGTTCCGGCAGCTCAGCCGGGTCCTGCCGCTGGCCGGGTCCCTCTACCCGGAGGCGTTCTTCACCGGCATCCTGGCCGGCGAGGAGCCCATCGACCATCTGCAGAAGGGCGCCCTGCGCAGCGGCGAGCCGGTGCATCCCCTCCCGCAGCGGATCATGCAGATCCACATCGCCGAGGAGGCCCGCCACATCTCCTTCGCGCATGAGTTCCTGCGGCTGCGCGTGCCGCGCTTCGGCAAGGTCCGCCGCGGCGCCCTGTCCGTCCTTTTCCCGCTGATCATGCGGTCCCTGTGCGACGTCATCATGATCCCCGACCGGAAGTCGGCCGCGCAGGTCGGCATCCCGGCCTGGGTGATCAAGGACGTGTTCTGGAAGTCCGAGGCCGGCCGGAGGATGCTGCACGACCTCTTCTCCGACGTGCGGATGCTCGCCCAGGACATCGGCCTGATGAACAAGGTGTCCCGCCCGCTGTGGCGGGCCCTGCGCATCGACGGCCGCCCGGCGCGCTTCCGCGGCGAGCCCGCCCTGCACACCGACTGAGCCGTCACCGGCTCCGCCTCGCCATTCCCCGAACGGAGACCAGCCCGCCGTGCCGTACGTCGTCACCCGATCCTGCTGCGCCGACGCCTCCTGCGTGCTGGCGTGCCCGGTCAACTGCATCCACCCCGCACCGGGCGAACCGGGCTTCGCGACGGCCGAGATGCTGTACGTCGATCCGCTCACCTGTGTGGACTGCGGCGCCTGCACGACCGCCTGCCCGGTCGACGCGCTCAAGCCCCATACGGCCCTCGGTGGCGCCGAGTTGCCGTTCCTGGAACTGAACGCCACCTACTACAAGGACAATCCGCACGCCGACCGCACGCCCATGTACGTCGTGCCCAGGCGACGCGCCCTCCCGGCGGGCGAGTTGTCCGTCGCCGTCGTCGGCGCCGGCCCCGCGGGTCTCTTCGCCGCCGACGAGTTGCTGCGCCACCCCGGCGTGCGGGTCACCGTGTACGACCGGCTCCCGACGCCGTACGGCCTCGCGCGCGTCGGCGTCGCACCGGACCACCAGGACACCAAGCAGGTCACCCAGCTCTTCCGGACGATCGAGTCGCAGCCCGGCTTCAGCTACCGCCTCGGCGTCGAGGTCGGCACGCACCTCACCCACGCGGATCTGCTGCGCGAGCACCACGCGGTGCTCTACGCCGTCGGCGCCGCGACCGACAAGCGCCTCGGCATCGAGGGCGAGGACCTGCGGGGCAGTGTCTCCGCGACGGACTTCGTCGCCTGGTACAACGGCCATCCCGACCACGCCCATGACGACCACGTCCTGGACACCGAGCGGGCCGTCGTCATCGGCAACGGCAACGTCGCCCTCGATGTGGCCCGCATCCTCACCGCCGACCCCGAGGCGCTGGCCCGTACCGACATCTCCGACCGCGCGCTCGCCGCGCTGCGCGACAGCAGGATCCGCGAAGTCGTCCTGCTGGGCCGGCGCGGGCCCGCCCAGGCGGCGTTCACCCTGCCCGAACTCCTCGCGCTCGCCGCCATCGAGGACGTGGACGTCCGCGTCGAGGGCTGGCCGGACGGCCTGGACCCGGCCGCCACCGAGAAGACCCGGCTCCTGGCGCGGCTGGCCGCCCGGACGCCGGTCGAGGGCCGCCGCCGTATCGTGCTGCGCTTTCTGACCAGTCCGGTGCGGCTCACCGGAGACACCTCCGTGCGAGGTCTGGAGATCACCGCCACCGCGCTGCACACCGACGAGGACGGCACCGTACGCGCCCGGCCCACCGGCGAGACCGGGACCCTGGACACCGGGCTCGTGCTGCGCTCGGTCGGCTACCGAGCCCGGCCCGTGCCCGGCCTGCCCTTCGACGAGGACAGCGCGACCGTCCCCCATGAGGGCGGCAGGGTCGCGCCCGGCGTGTATGTCGCGGGCTGGATCAAGCGCGGGCCCACCGGGTTCATCGGGACGAACAAGACCTGCGCCCACGAGACGGTCGAGTCCCTCCTGAACGACTTCGCCGCCGGTCGCCTCACGCGGCCCATACGCGACGGCGGCAGCGGCGTCGGCACGACGACGGACACGCTGGGCGTGGACGCCTGGCACGCGATCGACCGCGCGGAACGGGCGGCGGGCGCGGCCCAGGGCAGGCCGCGCGTCAAGTTCACGGACACCGAGTCGCTGTACCGGGCCGCGCAGGCCACCCCGGCGGCACGCGGCTGACCCCGGGGGCCCGGGGGCCCGGGGGCCCGGGGGCCCGGGGGCCCGGGGGCCCGGGGGC
>NZ_BMVY01000031.1 GCF_014650955.1 Streptomyces tauricus | reverse complement strand
TCCCGAGCGGGCCGACCAGGTCGGCAACCGGGCCCGGCGAGGCAGCCGCGGTGGCCGCCCGCTGGCCTTCGACCGCGAGGTCTACAAGCACCGCAACGTCGTGGAACGCTGCTTCAATCGCCTCAAGCAGTGGCGCGGCATCGCCACCCGCTACGACAAAACCGCCCAGTCCTACGAAGCGGCCATCACCCTCGCCTCACTCCTGATGTGGGCGTGACATTTGACGACAGGCCCTAGGGGCGCGGGGAACGGCGCACCACCCCCCGGGCAGACGGCCGACAGACGACCGCACCCCCCACCCCCCAGGGGCGCGGGGAACTGCGCAACCCCCCCCCCACCGGCGGTCAGCCGAACAGCGCCCCCTCAAGCCCCCTGCGCATTGCCATTGATCTTCTCGATGGCCTGCCGAGCCTGCTCCCCCGGCGTCCGCGACAACGCGGAGACCGCGGACACCTGGGCCCCGCCCACCGCCGGCGCAGCCGCCGGCATGGCGGACGCCGAAGCCGCCGCGGGCCGCGCATGCGACCCCGCCTGCCGCCCCCGCAGCCGATGGCTCGCCGCCTCGTCCAGCGTCACGGGCCGCTGCATGCTCGCGGCCAGCCTCCCCGCCTCCTGGCCGAGCGCGGCCACGTCCTCCCAGGACAGCCTGAGGACCACGGCGAGTTCCGCCTCGCCGTCCGGCGTGGCGATCAACGGCTGAGCGACTCGGTCGTTCATGACCTGTTCCTCACGTATTGCAGGGATCACGGGCGGTTGCCGAAACATACGCACGCGACCCCGCCCCCGTTCAGACTCCCCGAACCGGGGCAGGATTCCCCCGTGGTCATACCCGTCCATGACGTGAACCCCGCACGCCGCACGCCCTATGTGACGTACGCGCTGATCATCGCCAACTTCGTGGTGTTCCTGGCCACTCCGGGCGTGGCGAGTTCGCTCACCGGCGGGAGCGGTCCGTCCCAGTTGGCCCAGCTGTGCCATCTGCAGGCGTTCCTCGACCACTGGGCCGTGGTCCCGCGGGAGCTGATCCACGGACAGCTCCCGGCCACGGTCCCCACGGGCGACGTGGCCGTGGGCGCCACCGGTCGCGGCTGTGCCGTCGGCCCGCCCGGCTACGACAAGTCACCGCAGCTGTCGGTCCTCACGGCGATGTTCCTGCACGGCGGCTGGGTGCACCTGCTCGGCAACATGCTCTTCCTGCTGATCTTCGGCAACAACATCGAGGACCGTCTCGGCCATATCCGCTACGCGCTCTTCTACGTGGCGTGCGGCGGCGCGGCGGCCTACGGCTTCGCGCTGGTCAACGCCGACTCGGGCGACCCGCTGATCGGTGCGTCGGGCGCGATCGCCGGAGTGCTGGGCGCGTATCTGGTCCTCTACCCACGGGCCAGGGTGTGGGTCCTGGTCCCGTTCCTGATCTTCCTGCCGCTGCGGCTGCCCGCCTGGATCGTGCTGGGCTTCTGGTTCGGCCTCCAGGCGGTGTACTCGTCCGGCAGGGGCATCTCCGAGGCCGGCACGGTCGCGTACGTGGCCCACGTGGTCGGCTTCCTGACGGGCATGCTCCTGGCCTGGCCCCTGCGCCGGGGCACCACACCGCCGCCCCAGCCACGCGGCCTCCTGTGGGGCAGAAGAGCCCACCACGGCTGGTGAGCCCGCCTGGCCAGGGGCGCCGGGGCGCCCCGCCGAGACCTCAGCGCTGCGAACTCCGGTGCACGTACTCCACGAGCCCCGTCAACGCGTCCGGGCTCATCGACGGCAGAACCCCGTGCCCGAGGTTGAACACATGCCCCTCCAGCCCCGCGGCGGCGTCAAGCACCTCCTGGGCCTTCTGCTCCACGACCGAGGTGGGAGCGAAGAGGACAGCCGGGTCCAGGTTCCCCTGGAGCGCCCGACCGGGGCCCACCCGCCGCGCCGCCTCGTCCAGCGGCACACGCCAGTCGACGCCGACGACATCCGCGCCGGCCTCACCCATGAGCCCCAGCAGCTCCCCCGTACCCACACCGAAGTGGATGCGCGGCACGCCGTACGACTCGACGGCCTGGAAGACCTTCGAGGAGGCGGGCATCACGGAGCGCCGGTAGTCGGCGGGGGCGAGCGCGCCGACCCAGGAGTCGAAGAGCTGGACGGCGGAGGCGCCCGCCTCGATCTGCACCTTCAGGAACGCGGCGGTGATGTCGGCGAGCCGGTCGAGCAGGTCGGCCCAGAGCTGCGGGTCGCCGTACATGAGCGACTTGGTGTGCTCGTGGTTGCGGGACGGGCCGCCCTCCACGAGGTAGCTCGCGAGGGTGAAGGGCGCGCCCGCGAAACCGATGAGGGGGGTCGGGCCCAGCTCGCGGGTGAGCAGTCCGATCGCCTCGGTGACGTACCAGACGTCGTCCGGCGTCAGATCGCGCAGCTGGTCGAGGTCGGCGCGGGTGCGGATCGGGTTCGCGACGACGGGGCCCACGCCGGGCTTGATGTCGAGGTCGATCCCGATGGCCTTCAGCGGTACGACGATGTCGCTGAAGTAGATGGCCGCGTCCACCTTGTGCCGGCGGACCGGCTGGAGGGTGATCTCGGCGACCAGCTCGGGCCGCATGCAGGACTCCAGCATGGGGATGCCCTCGCGCACCTTCAGGTACTCGGGCAGTGAGCGTCCGGCCTGCCGCATGAACCACACGGGCGTGTGCGGCACGGGTTCGCGCCTGCACGCCTTGAGGAAGGCGGAGTCGTATGTCGCGGTCGGCTGCTGGCCCTTGGGGCGGTCAATGACGCTCACGACGAAAAGTCTCGCACGGCCCGGAGGCACCGAAAGCCCGGCCCCGACGCGGGGCCACCCGACCCGCACCCGGCCCGCGCCCGACTCGCGCCCAGACCCGCACCCGGCCCCCACCGCGCCCCGTACTCCGGCCCGTACCGTCGCGAAACGGCGCGTGCAGGGGCGCTTTTCGGCAACGTGATCCGGACAGTGGTCCGGCGCACGGGTGTCTCTCCCTGCGCAAAGGCTCTGTTCCCCTTAATCTTCCCCGCATGGCTGCGGCTCAGGGACGACTGTCGGACGGCGCTGGAATGGACGACCCGAAGGAGGGGGAGCGGGATGCGATGGAGGCGGCTCCGCTGCCTTTTCGAGCCGCCGTCGATGCGTTGAGGGCCGCGCGGCTGCGGCCGCAGATCGAGATCGATCCGACGAAGGCACCGCGACGGCTCGCGCCGTTCGCGTACGCGCTGGAGGCCACCGTCGTCGACGGTGAGGAGGATCTGGCGGACGGCCGGCTGATCCTGCTGCACGACCCGGCCGGGCACGACGCCTGGCAGGGCTCGTTCCGCATGGTGACGCTGGTCCGTGCGGAGCTGGAGCCGGAGATGGCCTCCGATCCGCTGCTCCCCGACGTCTGCTGGTCCTGGCTGACGGGTGCGCTGCAGGCCCGCGGTCTGTCGTACGGCGAGCCCAGCGGCACGGTCACCCGGGCAAGCTCGCACTATTTCGGCGGCCTGTCGGAGCGGCCCCCGGCGTCGCAGATCGAGATCCGGGCGTCCTGGACTCCGCGTGAGGGTCTGGGCGGGGTGCCCGACACCGCGTCGCACCTGGCCTCCTGGTGCGACCTGCTCGCCCAGATCGCCGGTCTGCCGCCTGCGGCGCCCGGTGACGCCTCCGTCGTCACGCTGCCGCAGCGGCGGGGTCCACAGAGCCGCTAGGCGCTGGCCTCTGGCCGCCGCGCCGCAGGTCCGCTTTTTGTCTGCGGGTGCGTCGTGGCCGGTCGCGCAGTTCCCCGCGCCCCTTGAGGGCGCCTACCTGAAGCCGTGCCTCTTGCGAGGTGCGGCTTCAGTTGTGTCCGCACGAGCGCCGTCAACCCTCCGTCAGACCTCCCCCTTCCGAGGCGCCTCCGGAGGGTGGCCTGCCGCGCCCGCGCCCCGATGGCGCCCCCGCGCCCCCTCACGCGACCCCGAACCACCCGCGGCCTGCACGAAAACACGTTTGCCCTTTTATCGATACGACCACTTTCGGCCTCGTATCGAAGCGGAGCGGACTCGTTTCGATCTTCGGATGATCGATCGTGCGTCCGAATTGCACGCATTATTACTCACCAAATCGTGATCATTCTCTAAAGGCGGACGGGTTTGATGCCGAAGACCTCTGTGACCTTGAAAGCACGGTTCGTCCCGGCTTCATCCCCACAGCCGGTCCCCCGTCCCGCACCCCCAGGAGGCCTGGTGTCCGTTCTCCTTGAGCAGCCCGCAAGCCTGGTCGCCTACCGCCCGAACAAGCCGACCGCGATGGTGGTCGTGGCCGACCCCCGCGTGCGGTCCACCGTCACCCGCCATCTGTGGGCGCTCGGTGTTCGCGACGTGATCGAGGCTTCGTCCGTCGCGGAGGCTCGTCCCCGCATCGGCAACCCCCGCGACATCTGTGTCGCAGACGTCCATCTCCCCGACGGCTCCGGCCTCACCCTCCTGTCCGAAACCCGCGCCGCGGGCTGGCCGAACGGCCTGGCCCTGTCCGCCGCCGACGACATCGGCGCCGTACGCAACGCCCTCGCGGGCGGCGTCAAGGGCTACGTAGTCACCGGCACCCGTACGAACGTCGGGCTTCCCACCCGGCCGGGCGTCGCCCCCATCGGCTCGGCCGCCGCCCGTATGCACCGCCGCCCCCCGGGTTCCCCGAGCCACCCGGGTGGCTACCGCGAGCTGTCCGGCCGTGAGGTCGAGGTGCTCCGGCTGGTGGCGGAGGGCCAGTCGAACAAGGCCATCGGCGTCTCGATGGGCCTGTCCGCGCTGACCGTCAAGAGCCACCTCGCCCGCATCGCCCGCAAGCTCGGCACGGGTGACCGCGCCGGGATGGTGGCGGTGGCCCTGCGCACGGGAATCATCCACTGACCCCCACCGAATTCATCCCCGCCGCCTGAACCGGATCATCCCCTTCGCACGAACCAGGACGCTCGACTGATGCAGGATTCACCGACCTGACTGGTTTACGACCCTCGGACGCCCGTCGACGGAACGTTCCGTCGACGGGCGTCTGTCATACACAGATACCCTTGACAGGTGACCGACGCCCAAGAGACCGCAGCAGACAGTTCACTGCGAACCACCGGAGGCGCTCCTCCGGACGACGTCGAACCGGCGCCGATCCCCCTGCTGGAGCCCCGCGACGGAATTCCGCCGGTGATCACCGACGAGGACGCCCTCGCGGAGATGATCGCCGCGTTCGCGGCAGGCACCGGCCCCGTCGCCGTCGACGCCGAGCGGGCGTCCGGCTACCGCTACGGCCAGCGCGCGTATCTGGTGCAGCTGCGCCGCGAGGGCGCGGGCACCGCGCTCATCGACCCCGTCGCCTGTCCCGACCTGTCGGGCCTCGGCGAGGCGCTCTCCGGAGTGGAGTGGGTCCTGCACGCGGCCACCCAGGATCTGCCGTGTCTGCGGGAGATAGGTATGGTCCCCAGCCGCCTCTTCGACACCGAGCTGGCCGGCCGGCTCGCCGGGTTCCCGCGGGTCGGGCTCGGCGCGATGGTCGAGGGCGTCCTGGGCTTCGTACTGGAGAAGGGGCACTCGGCGGTCGACTGGTCGACCCGCCCGCTGCCCGAACCGTGGCTGCGCTACGCCGCGCTCGACGTGGAGCTGCTCGTCGACCTGCGGGACGCGCTGGAGAAGGAGCTCGACCGGCAGGGCAAGCTGGAGTGGGCCCGCGAGGAGTTCGACGCGATCGCCTCGGCGCCCCCGCCGGAGCCCCGCAAGGACCCGTGGCGCCGTACGTCGGGCATGCACAAGGTGCGCCGCCGCCGGCAGATGGCCGTCGTACGGGAGCTGTGGGAGACCCGGGACCGGGCGGCGCGGCGGCGGGACATCTCGCCGGGCAAGATCCTCGGCGACGGGGCGATCGTCGAGGCCGCGCTCGCCGTACCGGCCAACGTGCACGCGCTCGCCGCGCTGAACGGCTTCGGGCACCGCATGGGCCAGCGCCAGCTGGAGCAGTGGCAGGCGGCCGTGGACCGGGCGAAGGAGCTGCCGGACGCGGAGCTGCCGCAGCCGGGTCAGCCGCTCAACGGGCCGCCTCCGCCGCGCGCCTGGGCCGAGAAGGATCCGGCCGCCGCGGCGCGGCTGTCGGCGGCGCGGGCCGCTGTGTCCGCGCTGGCGGAGACGCTCAACATGCCGCAGGAGAACCTGATCACTCCGGATACGGTGCGGCGGGTGTGCTGGGAGCCGCCGGCCGCTCCGGACGCGGCGTCCGTGGCCAGTGCCCTCGCGGGGTACGGGGCCCGGGCCTGGCAGGTCGAACAGGTCACGCCCGTGCTGGTCGCCGCGCTGGCTGTGAAGGCCAAGGCCAAGGAGTAGGGCTTCGGCCCCTGAAAGGGCGCCCTCAGGGGCGCCCTCACTTCGTGGCGCCCCTGGTGAAGCCGTTGTAGATGTAGCGCTGGAGGAACAGGAAGACCAGGAGGGTGGGGAGGATGACCAGGACCGCTCCCGCCGAGATGTTCTCCCAGTGCGCTCCGAACGGGCCCTTGAAGCGGAACAGGGACGTTGAGATCACGCCAAGATCCTCGGACGGCATGTAGAGGAACGGGATGTAGAAGTCGTTGTAGACGGTGATCCCCTTCACGATGACCACCGTCGCGATCGCGGGCTTCAGCAGCGGCAGGATGATCTTCCGGTAGATCGTGAAGGCGTTCGCCCCGTCGAGCCGGGCGGACTCGTCGAGCGAGATCGGGATCGACCGGACGAACTGCAGGAAGATGTAGATCGAGACGATGTCGGTGCCCATGTAGAGGACGATCGGCGCCCAGCGGGTGTCGAACATGCCGAAGCTGTCGACGATCTGGAAGGTCGCCACCTGGGTGGTCACGCCGGGTACGAGCGTGGCGACGAGGAAGAGGGCGACGACCAGCTTTCTGGCCCGGAAGGTGTAGCGGTCGATCGCGTACGCCGCCATCGATCCGATGATCACCGTGCCGGTGACGGAGAAGAGCAGGATGATCGCCGTGTTCCCGAACGCCGAGAGCATCCGGCCGTCCTGAAAGGCCGTCACGTAGTTGTCGAAGTTCAGCGGGTCGTCGGGGAGTTGGAGCGCCCCGCTGTCGTTCGCCATCTCCTGTTCCGACTTGAGGGAGGTCAGGAGGACCACGAGGAGCGGCAGCAGGACGACCACGCTCGCGACGACCAGGGACAGATAGGTGAGAGTCCGGGCGGCCCGGTGGCGCGAGAGGCGAGTCATACGAGGTCCACCTTGTCGTCCGGGACGAGGCGTCGCTGGACCCAGGTCACCGCCAGGATGATCAGGAGCAGGACGACCGCGGCCGCCGAGGCCAGCCCCGTCTTGTTGAACTGGAAGGCCAGCTTCACCGTCTGGATCACGAAGGTCTCCGTGCCGGTCGCGCCGCCGGTCATGATGAACGGCACCTCGAAGGCGGACAGCGAGCCGGAGACGGAGAGGATGACGGTCAGGCTGAGTACGGGCCTGATGCCGGGCGCGATGATGTACCGGAACTGGTGCCAGCGGTTCGCCCCGTCCAGTTCGGCGGCCTCGTACAGTTCGCCCGGGATGGACTGGATCGCGCCGAGGAACAGGACGAAGTTCAGGCCCAGGTAGCGCCAGACGGAGACCCCCGCCAGGGAGACGTTCGCGGAGACCGGGGTGCCCAGCCAGGCGCGGTCGGAGTGGACACCGAGGAGGCCCAGGATCGAGTCGAGGGTGCCGCCGTCCTGGAAGAAGTAGAGGAAGACGAAACCGATCGCCACCCCGTTGATCAGGTACGGGAAGAAGAGCACACCCTTGAAGAAGTTCCGGAAGCGCACGTTGAAGCTGAGGACCGTCGCGAAGTAGAGCGCGACGACGATCTGCACGACGGAGGCGGCCAGGTAGTAGCCGCTGACGAAGAAGACCTCGAACAGCTCGGGGCGGGTGAAGAGTTCGACGTAGTTCTCGCCGCCCGTGTAGCTCAGCTCGGGGCTGACGCCGTCCCAGTCGGTGAAGCTGTACGCGACCATGTTGGCGACCGGCGCGTACGTGAACGTGATCAGCAGGACCAGCGGGGCGGCGAGGAAGAGCCACGGAGTGAGGCCCCGCCGCAGCCGTGACCCGCGCGGGGCCCGGGCTTGTGCCGTGCGGGCGGCGGGCGCGGCCTCCACGCGCCGCGCCGCCTTCCCGGTCACACCGGTCTCGGTCGTGTCCGCCATCAGGACCCCGTGGACTTCCGCGCCTCTTCCCAGCGCTCGCCGAGGTCGCCGAGGAAGTCGTCGAGGCTGCCCTTCCTGGCGCCGCGGGCGAGATCGACCAGGTCCTGGCGGTAGTCGGGCTTGTAGATGCCGACCTCCGACTCGTTGTCGATCTCCTTGACCTCCGCGCCCTTGGCGTCGTCGAGTTCGATGAGCTTCACGCCGGCGTCCTCGTACGGCCGCAGCACCTCGGGCAGCGGGTCGCCCTTGACCGGGGAGAGGGTCAGGTTGTCGGCCGCGTAACCGGACGTGTCGGTGAACCAGTCGATCCAGGCGCGGGCCGCCGCCTTGTGGTCGGAGTTGATGTTGACGGCCTGGTTGTAGTCGGGCGACATGGTCGCGCAGAACTTCCCGTCCCGCTGGGCCGGGAAGGGCATGAAGCCGATGTCGTCCGGGTTCGCGCCGGCCTGCTTCGCCGCCGCCCGGAACTGGGTGATCGCCCAGGAGCCGAGCCACATCGTGGCGATGTCACCCTTGGCCAACTTGGGCTTCGAGGCTTCCCAGTTGGTGGTCGTCGGGTCCTTCTCGATCAGCCCGCCGCGCACGATGTCGTACAGCAGGGTGTCGGCGACGCGCAGGTCCTCGCCCTTCGCCCACGGGTCGCCCTCGGCGAGACGGGACGTGGCCCGCGGGTCGCAGCTGACCGCGCCGTCCATGTACGTCCACTGCGTCAGCGGCCACATGTCCTTGAAGTTCGTGTAGTACGGGATCGCGTCGGTCTTCGACTTGACGGCCCTGAGACCGGCGACGAACTCGGCCGGTGTGGTGGGCCAGTCGGTGATCCCCGCCTCCTTCCAGACCCGCTTGTTGTAGAGGAAGCCGGGGAGGGCTCCCATCGGGCTCTGCCCGTAGACCTTGCCGTCGACCGTGGTGAAGTCGGTGAACAGGTACTTCTTCGCGCGTTCCGTCTCGGTGCCGAGGGACGCGAAGAACTTCGGGTAGTCGTTCTTCTTGATCACGGCGGGGATCATCAGCACATCGCCGTAGTTCTCGGTGTTCATCCGGATCTTGACCTCGCCCTCGTAGTCCGTGAGGGCGTCGAACTCGACCTCGACCTTCGGATAGGTCTTGTTGAATTCGGCCGCGTACTTTTTCATCGTCCCGTCCTGCACGAGGTCGGTCCGGTGGGTGAGGACCGTGATCGTGCCGGACACCTTCTTCGGGTCGTCGGGGGCCTCGGCGTCCGCGCCCTTCGACGTGCCTCCGCTTCCGGTACAGCCCGCGGCCAGCAGCGCGGCGGCGAGGAGGCTTCCGGCGATCTTCGTGCGGTGGTTCATCTGCACCAGCTCCGTTCGGGGACGGATGAGCACGAGTGGGATGGCTGGTTCCGCACTCTGGCAGTAGGCGCTAAACCGGTAAAGTCCTTATTTCGCCAAGGATCGAGAGGCGTTTACTACCGTCCGGTCAGCATTGGCCTATACCGGTTTAGGAGTGCGCATGCTGGAGGTCACGCCGATCCACGAGGGATGGATCCTGCGGCACGAGGGGGCCGCTCTGCCGGCCGCGGTGCCGGGCTGCGTGCATACGGATCTGCTGGCGGCGGGGGTCATCCAGGACCCGTTCCTCGGGCGCGGCGAGACCGAGGTGGCGTGGGTCGGGCGGCGCGACTGGCTGTACGAGACGACGCTCGCTCCGGCGCCGGGCGGGCACGAGCAGACGGACCTCGTGTTCGACGGCCTCGACACGGTCGCCGAGGTCCGGCTCGACGGCCAACTCCTCGGCGCCGTACGGAACATGCACCGCTCGTACCGCTTCGACGTCACAGGGCTCGGCGGACGCCTCTCGGTCCGCTTCCGGTCCGCGTACGGCGAGGCGGAGGCGGTGCGCGGACGGCTCGGTGAACGGCCGAACGAATACCCCGAGCCGTTTCAGTACCTCCGGAAGATGGCCTGCTCCTTCGGCTGGGACTGGGGTCCGACCCTGGTGACGGCCGGCATCTGGAAACCGGTCCGCCTCGAACACTGGACGACCGCGCGCATAGCCCGGGTACGTCCTCTCGTGACGGTCGAGCAGGGCCTCGGGCGGGTCGAGTTGCGGGTGGAGGTCGAGCGGTCACGAGTGGAGGCCGGACTGACCCTGAGGGCCCGCGTGGGCGGGGTCGAGACGGCCGTGGACGTCGTCGGCACGAGCGCGGTGGTACGCGTCGAGGTACCGGACGCCGCCCTGTGGTGGCCACGCGGCTACGGCGAACAGCCGCTGTACGAGGTCGAGTTGCTGCTCTCGGACGTGGGCGGGCCGCTGGACTCCTGGCATCGGCGCGTCGGCTTCAGGACCGTCGGGCTCGACCGCCGGGACGACGAGCACGGCTCCGGCTTCACCTTCGTCGTCAACGGCGAGCGGATCTTCGCCCGGGGGGTCAACTGGATCCCGGACGACGTCCTCCCCTCGCGGGTCACCCGCGAGCGCTACCGCACCCGGCTGACCCAGGCGGCCGACGCCGGCGTGGACCTCGTACGCGTCTGGGGCGGCGGCCTCTACGAGAGTGAGGACTTCTACGACGCCTGCGACGAACTGGGCCTGCTGGTCTGGCAGGACTTCCCCTTCGCCTGCGCCGCCTACCCGGAGGAGCAGCCCCTGCGCGGCGAGGTGGAGGCCGAGGCCCGCGAGAACGTCGTACGGCTGATGCCGCATCCCTCGCTCGTGCTGTGGAACGGCAACAACGAGAACCTGTGGGGCTTCCGGGACTGGGACTGGGAGCGGCGGCTGGCCGGGGACTCGTGGGGTGAGGGCTACTACCTGGGCCTGCTGCCGCGCGTGGTCGCCGAGTTGGACCCGACCCGCCCGTACGCGGCGGGCAGCCCCTGGTCGGGCTCCTGGGACCACCACCCCAACGACCCGGCGCACGGCACCCATCACTCGTGGGAGGTGTGGAACCGGGAGGACTACGCGGAGTACCGGCGTGAAGTCCCGCGGTTCGTCGCCGAGTTCGGCTGGCAGGCGCCGCCCGCGTACGCCACCCTGCGGCGCGCCCTGCCCGGCGAGGTGCTCGCGCCCGACTCCCCCGGCATGCTGCACCACCAGAAGGCCGACGACGGCAACGGGAAGCTGGCACGCGGGCTCGCCCGGCACTTCACCGTGCCCGAACAGGGCTTCGGCGAGGACGGCTTCGACCGATGGCACTACCTCACCCAGGTGAACCAGGCACGGGCCGTCGCGGCGGGCATCGAGCACTGGCGGGCGAACTGGCCGGTGTGCGCGGGCACGATCCTCTGGCAGCTCAACGACTGCTGGCCGGTGACCAGTTGGGCCGCGATCGACGGAGACGGGCGCGAGAAGCCGCTCTACCACGAGCTGAAACGGCTGTACGCGGACCGGCTGCTGACGCTCCGGCCAGGGCCTGGGGGGCTCGTACTGGCGGCGGTCAACCAGTCGGCGGAGCCCTGGGCGTGCCGGGTGGCGCTGCGTCGGATGTCGGTGGAGGGCGGGGTGGTGGCGGAGGCGGGCGTGGAGCTGGCGGCGGGGGCACGGGCGGTGGCCGATCTGCGCGTCCCCAAGGACCTTGAGCCGGTGGGACCGAAGGAGTTCCTGGTGGCGGACGGGTGCGGAGGCGGGGACTCAGGCGGGGGCGTGCGTGAGGGCTCGGGTGGGGTGCGGGCGCTGTACTTTCCTCTCGCCGACCGCGAGATCCCGTACCCGCGGCCTCGGTTCGACGTCTCGGTCGCGGCTCCGGGAGAGGTCACGGTCACCGCCCACACGCTCGTACGGGATCTGCTGCTGCAGGCCGACCGGCTGTCCCCCGCCGCCTCGGCCGACCGGGGGCTCGTCACGCTGCTCCCGGGAGAACAGGTGACCATCGGCGTGCGGGGCTGGGAGACTCTGGGGGATCCGGACGCGGAGACCCTACGCTCCGCCCTGTACTGCGTGGAGCCCGCACGATGACGACATCACCCCGCGTCACGATCAAGGACGTCGCGGCCCGCGCCGGGGTGTCCAAGGGCGCCGTGTCGCTCGCCTTCAACCACAAACCCGGGCTGTCCGAGGTGACCCGGGACCGGATCTTCGAGGCGGCCCGCCAACTGGGCTGGGCGCCGAACCTCGCCGCGCGGTCGCTGGCCGGGCGGCGGGTGGACGTGGTGGGCCTCGCGATCTGCCGGCCGGCGCGGCTGCTCGGGCTCGAACCGTTCTACATGGAGTTCATCTCAGGGGTGGAGAGCGTGCTGACCGAGCACTCGTGCTCGCTGCTGCTGCGGCTACTGCGGACGGTGGAGGAGGAGGTCGGGCTCCAGGACTCCTGGTGGCGGGGCAAGCACGTCAGCGGGTCGATCCTGGTGGACTTCCGGGCGGACGATCCGCGGGTGGCCGCCGTCGAACGGCTCGGGATGCCCGTCGTGGCCGTCGGGCACCCCTCGCTGACCGGCGGGCTCACCTCCGTGTGGACCGACGACGCGAGTGCCGTCACGGAGGCCGTGCGGTATCTCGCGGCGCTCGGACACCGGAGGGTCGCGCGGGTCGGCGGGGCGGCGGGGCTCGGGCACACGGCGATCCGTACGGCCGCGTTCGACGCGGCGGCGCGGGGGCTTGAGCTGAGCGGGGCGTGGCAGGTGGCGACCGACTTCTCGGGGGAGGCGGGGGCGCGGGCCACCCGGTCGCTGCTGACCGCGTCCGCCTCGGACCGGCCGACCGCGATCGTGTACGACAACGACATCATGGCGGTGGCCGGGCTGTCGGTGGCGTCCGAGATGGGGCTGTCCGTGCCGGGGGATGTGTCGCTGCTGGCGTGGGACGACTCGCAGCTGTGCCGGCTCACTCATCCGACGTTGTCGGCGATGAGTCATGACGTGCACGGGTTCGGGGCGGAGGTCGCTCGAACGTTGTTCGGCGTGATCACGGGTGGGGGTGGGGGGTCGCATCCGGTGCCCACGCCCGTGCTGACCCCTCGGGGGTCTACGGCGCCGCCTCGCTGAGGGGTGCCCTTCGGGGTGGGACGTGCTGGCCGGTACGGGAGGAGTGCGGGTGTGCCGTGGCTGGCCGCGCAGTTCCCCGCGCCCCTGAAAACGGGGCTGCGCCCCAGCTTCTATCCACCAGGCCCACGAGGAACGATGCGATCAACCATCACACAACGGCCACCCCCGCCCCGATGGGGCGCGGGGAACTGCGCACCCAGCCCCGACGGACCCGCACCCGTCATACAACCCTCACCCTCACCCCCTAAGGGGCGCGGGGAACGGCGCGGCCGCTGCGACGAACCCACAATGGAGCGTGTGACCTTCGCCGCTCCGGGCCCCGGGACTGGGCAGCTACGTTACCCGTAAGTAGCATGGGTCCTGAGCGCGCGCTCAGCGCATCGCAGTAGTGCAATCCGCATCTGGAGGAGAGCCATCGTGCCTCGTACCGTCAGGGACGTCGTCTTCGTCGACGGCGTCCGCACCCCGTTCGGCAAGGCGGGCCCGAAGGGCATCTACCACGAGACCCGCGCCGACGACCTCGTCGTGAAGGCGATCCGGGAGCTGCTGCGCCGCAACCCCGGACTCGACCCGAAGAAGATCGACGAGGTCGCCATCGCCGCGACCACGCAGATCGGCGACCAGGGTCTGACGCTGGGCCGCACGGCCGGCATCCTGGCCGGGCTGCCCCAGTCCGTCCCCGGCTACTCGATCGACCGCATGTGCGCCAGCGCGCTGACCGCGGTCACGACCGCCGCCGGCTCCGTCGCGTTCGGCGCGTACGACGCCGTCATCGCGGGCGGTGTCGAGCACATGGGCCGCCACCCCATGGGCGAGGGCGTGGACCCCAACCCCCGTTTCGTCAGCGACAAGCTCGTCGACGAGTCGGCCCTCTTCATGGGTATGACCGCGGAGAACCTGCACGACCGCTACCCCACGATCACCAAGCAGCGCGCGGACGAGTACGCGGTGCGTTCGCAGGAGAAGGCCGCCAAGGCGTACGCCAACGGCAAGATCCAGCAGGACCTGGTGCCGATCTCGGTACGCAACACCAACGCGGAGGTCGGCGAGACGGGCTGGGGCCTGGTCACCGCCGACGAGCCGATGCGCCCGGGGACCACCCTGGAGAACCTGGCCGGCCTCAAGACCCCGTTCCGCGTCCACGGCCGGGTCACCGCCGGTAACGCGGCCGGTCTGAACGACGGCGCCACCGCCTCGATCATCGCGTCCGAGGAGTTCGCCCGCGAGCACGACCTGCCGGTGCGGATGCGCCTCGTCTCGTACGCCTTCGCGGGCGTCGAGCCCGAGGTGATGGGTTACGGCCCGATCCCGGCCACCGAGAAGGCCCTCGCCAAGGCGGGCCTGTCGATCGAGGACATCAACCTGTTCGAGATCAACGAGGCCTTCGCCGTCCAGGTCCTCGCGTTCCTGGAGCACTACGGCATCGCCGACGACGACGCGCGCGTCAACCAGTACGGCGGCGCCATCGCGTACGGCCACCCGCTGGCCTCCTCGGGCGTGCGGCTGATGACTCAGCTGGCCCGCCAGTTCGAGGAGCAGCCGGAGGTCCGTTACGGCCTCACCACCATGTGCGTCGGCTTCGGCATGGGCGCCACGGTGATCTGGGAGAACCCGCACCACAAGGACGCCGGAGGCGACAAGTGAGCACCACTGAACTCCTGAAGGGCGCAGCGGAGCTGTTCCCCGACGAGGTCGTGACGTCGGCGCACGTACGCCACCTCGACCTGCCGTTCAACGCCGGGCGCTTCGCGCTCATCACGCTGGACAACGGCTTCGACCACACCAAGCCGACCACCTTCGGCCCGGCCTCGCTGGCGAACCTGAACGCCGCGATCGACCAGGTCGAGAAGGAGGCGGCGGCCGGCGAGATCATCGGCGTCGGCGTCACCGGCAAGCCGTTCATCTTCGCCGTCGGCGCGGACCTCAAGGGCGTCGAGCTCCTGAAGGAGCACAAGGACGCGCTCGCCATCGGCAAGGGCGGCCACGAGGTCTTCAAGCGGCTCTCCGCCCTCGCGGTCCCGACCTTCGCGTACTACAACGGCGCGGCCATGGGCGGCGGTGTCGAGGTCGGTCTGCACTGCAGCTACCGCACGGTCTCCGCGTCCCTGCCCGCCTTCTCGCTCCCCGAGGTCTTCCTCGGTCTGGTGCCCGGCTGGGGCGGCTGCGCCCTGCTGCCGAACCTGATCGGCGCCGACAAGGCCGTCTCGGTGATCATCGAGAACTCGCTCAACCAGAACAAGCAGCTCAAGGGCGTGCAGGTCTACGAGCTGGGGATCGCCGACGCGCTCTTCGAAGGCGCGGACTTCCTGGAGCAGTCGCTGATCTGGACGGCGTCCGTCCTCAAGGGCGAGATCGTCGTCGACCGCCCGGTCATCGACCGCGGCGAGGCCTGGGACCAGGCCGTCGCCAAGGGCCGCTTCATCGCGGACAGCAAGGTGCACGGGGCGGCCCCGGCCGCGTACCGCGCCCTCGACATCATCGCGGCCGCGAAGAACGGCGACCTCCAGCAGGGCTTCGACGCCGAGGACAAGGCGCTCGCCGACCTGATCATGGGTGGCGAACTGCGCGCCGGTATCTACGCGTTCAACCTCGTCCAGAAGCGCGGCAAGCGCCCGGCGGGTGCGCCGGACAAGTCGCTGGCCCGCCCGGTCACCAAGGTCGGTGTCGTCGGCGCCGGTCTGATGGCCTCGCAGCTCGCCCTGCTGTTCCTGCGCCGCCTGGAGGTGCCGGTCGTCCTGACCGACATCGACCAGGAGCGCGTCGACAAGGGTGTGGGCTACGTCCACGCCGAGATCGACAAGCTGCTCGGCAAGGGCCGGATCAACCAGGACAAGGCCAACCGTCTGAAGGCCCTGGTGTCCGGTGTCCTGGACAAGGCCGAGGGCTTCTCCGACGCCGACTTCATCATCGAGGCCGTCTTCGAGGAGATCGGCGTCAAGCAGCAGGTGTTCGCGGAGGTCGAGGCGGTCGCCCCGGCGCACGCGATCCTCGCCACCAACACCTCCTCGCTGTCGGTGACCGAGATGGCGTCGAAGCTCAAGAACCCCGAGCGGGTCGTGGGCTTCCACTTCTTCAACCCGGTCGCGATCCTGCCGCTCCTCGAGATCGTGCGGGGCGAGGCGACGGACGACGCCGCGCTGGCCACGGCGTTCGGTGTCGCCAAGAAGCTCAAGAAGACCGCGGTGCTCGTGAAGGACGCCCCGGCGTTCGTCGTGAACCGCATCCTCACCCGTTTCATGGGCGAGATCCAGAACGTCATCGACGAGGGCACGCCGGTCGCGGTCGCCGAGAAGGCGGTCGAGCCGCTGGGCCTGCCGATGTCTCCGCTGGTGCTCCTGGAACTGGTCGGTCCGGCCATCGGTCTGCACGTCTCCGAGACGCTCAACCGGGCCTTCCCCGACCGCTTCACCGTCTCGCCGAACCTGGCGGCGGTCGTCAAGGCCGGCAAGCGTGGCTTCTACGTGTACGACTCCGGGAAGCCGGAGCTGGACCCGGAGGTGGCGGCGCTGCTGCGGCAGGGCGATGTCGTCCTGAGCGAGGAGCAGGTGCGGGCGCGGGTGCTCGACGCCGTCGCGCAGGAGATCGGGCTCATGCTCGACGAGGGTGTCGTGGCTGAGGCTCAGGATGTCGACCTGTGCCTGATCACGGGTGCGGGGTGGCCGTTCCACCTCGGTGGGATCACGCCGTACCTGGACCGTGAGGGTGTCTCCCAGCGCGTCAACGGCAAGCCGTTCCTGGCCCCGGGGGTGGCGTCGGTCCCGGCGTAGTTTTCTTTCGCCCCCGCCGCCCCTACCCGTCCCGTCACTACATGGGGGCTGCGCCCCCTCGCCCCCGAAATCGCGCTCCGGCGCTCGTCCTCAAACGCCGGACGGGCTAAGGGATTAGCCCCTCCGGCGTTTGAGGAGCGGGGGTTCGGGGGCTGGCCCCCGAGACGTGGACGGGAACGGGTAGGGGCGGCGGGGGCGTGATCAGATGCTCTGCCAGGCCTCCAGGGCCAGGCCCGGTTCCGGTTTGCGGTGGGTGAGGAGCAGGGCGCCGGTGGACGGGGCGAGAGTCGCCGCGACCACCCGCCCCTCCGCGTCCTCCGCCAGCGACACCACCGCGTCGCCGGGAAGCTGCGGCCCGGAGTCCGTCCACCACGCCCCCGCGGACTCCTGCTCCGTCGGATACGCCGCGAACGCGACCCGCCCACTCGCGGACCGCTGCGCGAGCAACGTGCAGTCGACCTCGTCGAGCGTGCAGCGGATCGCGGACACCGCCCCGGGCCCCGCGCGGCCGAGGAGTTCCACCGGCTCCGCCCCGGCCCGCCACGCGCACACCGTGTCGTTGTCGTCCGTGTAGAACAGCGTCACGTGCTCGTCGGACGTGGTCAGCGCCCGCAGGGTCCCCGGCCGGACCGCGACCTTCAGGATCTCCTCGTCGAGGGCGGGGATGTGTCCGGGACCGGCCTGCGTCCAGCGCAGGATGCCGGCCGGTGTGGCCGCGTACAGCTCGACAAGTCCGGACGCGCGGGTGACGGCGGCGAGTTCGCCGGTGACCTCGCGGCCCTTGAGGTCGCGCCAGGGGCCCCAGCCCCCGCGCTCCTTCTGGCCGCGCATGCTGACCCCGCCGCCCTTGTTGCGTACGAAGACGTGCGCGCGGCCCTCGGCGTCCACGGTGACGGCCGGTACGCCGGTCCGGCCCCCCTTGGCGTTCGGGTGCCCGAGCGGGTTCCAGTCGAGTGCGGCGAGGTGCGGCCTGAAGTGGGTCGAGTGGACGAGTCCCGCCTCCCCGGCGATGGTGGGCCGCCAGGAGACCAGGTGGGCGTAGGCGTCGGAGCCCTGGCCCACGGCGAGCACCGGGTGGACGCGCTGGTCGCCGCCGACCGCGCGGGGGGCCGTCCAGGGGCCGCCGGGACGCTGCTCGGCCCAGCACCACACCGCTTCCTCCAGTGGAGCGTAGGCGCTGAGCTTGCCGTCCCGGCCGCGTATGAGCCAGGCACCGTTGAGTGTGTGGACCATTGACACTCCCCCACTCTAATCGGGTCGTGTGATCGCCCTCCGTGCGACCCTGGCCGTATGGACACCGCCCCGCTCGTGATCGTCGACGCCGCCAACGTGGTGGGGTCCGTCCCCGACGGCTGGTGGCGCGACCGCCGGGGCGCCGCGGAGCGCGTACGGGACCTGCTCGTCCCGTACGCCGACGAAGGCCTCCCGGGTCTCCCGGACCTTCCGGTGCCCCTGGAGCTGGTCCTCGTGGTCGAGGGGGGCGCCCGCGGGGTGACGTCCGTGCCCGGGGTGCGGGTCGTGGCGGCGCCCGGCAGCGGGGACGACCGGATCGTGGAGCTGGTCGCCGAACACCCGGACCGCGTGCGGCTGGTGGTCACGGCGGACCGTGAACTGCGGCGCAGGGTGACGGAGTTGGGCGCCGAGGTCACGGGCCCGCGGACCGTCCGCCCGTGACCCCGCTCCGCACCACGATCTAGCGGGCTTCGGCCGCCTTCTCGTCGCGGCCCAGGCGGCTGTGCGAGCGGCCGTAGACGAAGTACACGAGGAAGCCGAGCGCCATCCAGATGGCGAACCGCAGCCAGGTCTCGGCGGGCAGGTTCAGCATCAGCCACAGCGAGGCGAGGACCGAGACGATCGGCAGGAGCGGTACCAGCGGGGTGCGGAAGGCGCGCGGCAGGTCCGGGCGGGTGCGGCGCAGGATGATCACGCCGATCGCGACGACGACGAACGCGAACAGCGTGCCGATGTTGACCAGTTCGGCCAGCTCGCTGAGGCTGGTGAAGCCGGCGACGATCGCGATGATCACGCCGAGCAGGATGGTCGGCCGGTGCGGGGTCCTGAAGCGCGGGTGGACGCGCGAGAAGAAGCGGGGCAGCAGTCCGTCGCGGCTCATCGCGAAGAAGACCCGGGTCTGGCCGAGCAGCAGGATCATGCAGACGGTGGTGAGGCCGACGGCGGCGCCGAAGCTGATGAAGCCCGCGTACCAGGGGTGCCCGGTGGCCTTGAAGGCGTCGGCGAGCGGGGCGTCCACGGACAGCTTGGTGTAGTGCTGCATGCCGGTCACGACGACCGACACCGCCACGTACAGCGTCGTACAGATGAGCAGGGAGCCGAGGATGCCGCGGGGCATGTCCCGCTGGGGGTTGTTGGTCTCCTCGGCGGCCGTGGCGACGACGTCGAAGCCGATGAAGGCGAAGAAGACGACGGAGGCGGCGGTGAAGATGCCCATCACGCCGAAGTTGGAGGGTGCCCAGCCGAACATCAGCTGGATGAGCGGCGAGTCGAGGCCGCTGCCCGCCTCCACCGGCTTCGCCTTGGGGACGAACGGGTCGTAGTTGTCGCCCTTGATGAAGAAGGCACCGGCGATGATCACGACGAGGACGACGGTCACCTTGATGGCCACCACGACGGCGGTGACCCGCGCCGAGAGCTTCGTACCGACCACGAGGATGGCGGTGAGCACCAGCACGAGGGCGGCGGCGAGGATGTCGAAGCCGAAACCGTCCGCCCCCTCCCGGCCGCTGAGCGCCGCGGGCAGGTGCCAGCCCGCGTTGTCGAGCAGCGAGGCGATGTAGCCGGACCAGCCGACCGCGACCACCGCGGTGCCGAGCGCGAACTCCAGCACGAGGTCCCAGCCGATGATCCAGGCGGGCAGTTCACCGAGGGAGGCGTACGAGAACGTGTACGCGGAGCCGGCCACCGGGACGGTGGACGCGAACTCGGCGTAGCAGAGCGCGGCGAGCGCGCAGACGACCCCGGCCACGACGAAGGCCAGGGCGACGGCGGGACCGGCGTTGTTCTTGGCGACCGTGCCGGTGAGGACGAAGATGCCGGTGCCGATGATGACACCGACCCCGAAGACGGTCAGATCCAGGGCGGACAGGGATTTCTTGAGCGCGTGCTCCGGTTCCTCGGTGTCCTGGATGGATTGCTCGATCTTCTTCGTCCTGAAGAGGGTGTTGCTCACGGCGTACCTCCCACGCTTGTCGTCCTCGACATGATCGAGAGGGTGCGTGGTCCGTATGCCCCGGCGCGTGGGCATTCACGCGAATGGGCCGGTTCAGCCACCGTAAAGGGTGCTGGAACCGGCCCAGTCGGGTGTGTCGGCCGGGGCCGCCGTGTCAGTCGCGGGCGGGCTCCGGTGTGGCGTGGGCCTGGTCGTACCGCCCGTCGAGCTTGGAGACGAGGCCGGTGACCTGCCGGGCGATGTCCGGTGCGGTCAGTCCGATCTCGGCCATGACCTCCTTGCGGGAGGCGTGGTCGAGGAAGCGCGGCGGGATGCCGAAGTCGCGCAGGGGCACGTCCACACCGGCGTCGCGCAGGGCCTGGGCGATCGACGAGCCGACGCCGCCGACGCGGGAGTTGTCCTCGACGGTGACGACCACGCGGTGCCGCTCGGCGAGCGGGGCCATGGCCTCGTCGACGGGTTTGACCCAGCGGGGGTCGACGACGGTGGTGGAGATGCCCTGCTGGTCCAGGAGGCCTGCGATCTCCAGGCACATGGGCGCCAGCGCGCCGACCGAGACGAGGAGCACGTCCGGGGTGTCGGTGCCGGGCTCGCGCAGGACGTCCATGCCGCCGACGCGGCCCACGGCGGGGACGGCCGGGCCGACCGCGCCCTTGGAGAAGCGGACCACGGTCGGCGCGTCCGTGACCTGGACGGCCTCGCGCAGCTGGGCGCGGACCTGGTCGGCGTCCCGGGGCGCGGCGAGCCTCAGGCCCGGGACGACCTGGAGGATCGACATGTCCCACATGCCGTTGTGGGAGGCGCCGTCGGTGCCGGTGACGCCGGCCCGGTCGAGCACGAAGGTGACGCCGCACTTGTGCAGGGCCACGTCCATCAGGACCTGGTCGAAGGCGCGGTTGAGGAAGGTCGCGTAGACCGCGAAGACGGGGTGCAGTCCGCCGGTGGCGAGGCCCGCGGCGGAGACGGCGCCGTGCTGCTCGGCGATGCCGACGTCGTAGATGCGGTGCGGGAAGGCGTCCGCGAACTTCTTCAGGCCGACCGGCTGGAGCATGGCCGCCGTGATCGCGACGACGTCCTCGCGCTCCTTGCCGAGCGCGACCATCTCGTCGCCGAAGACGGACGTCCAGTCGGCGCCCGAGGCCTTGATGGGCAGGCCCGTGTCGGGGTGGATGGGGCCGATGCCGTGGAAGCGGTCCGCCTCGTCGCGCAGGGCGGGCTGGTAGCCGCGGCCCTTCTCGGTGAGGCAGTGCACGATGACGGGGCCGCCGAAGCGCTTGGCGCGGGCGAGCGCGGACTCCAGGGCCTCCATGTCGTGCCCGTCGATGGGCCCGACGTACTTCAGGCCGAGGTCCTCGAACATGCCCTGCGGGGCGATGAAGTCCTTGAGGCCCTTCTTGGCGCCGTGCAGGGTCTCGTAGAGGGGCCTGCCGACGACCGGGGTGCGCTCCAGGAGGTCCTTGCCGCGGGCCAGGAAGCGCTCGTAGCCGTCGGTGGTGCGCAGGGTCGCCAGGTGGTTCGCGAGGCCGCCGATGGTGGGCGCGTACGACCGCTCGTTGTCGTTGACGACGATGACGAGCGGGCGGTCCTTGGCGTCGGCGATGTTGTTCAGCGCCTCCCAGGCCATGCCGCCGGTGAGCGCCCCGTCGCCGATGACGGCGACGACGTGGTGGTCGTCCTTGCGCAGCACCTCGTTGGCCTTGGCGAGGCCGTCGGCCCAGCCGAGGACCGTGGAGGCGTGGCTGTTCTCGATGACGTCGTGCTCGGACTCGGCCTGCGAGGGGTAGCCGGACAGGCCGCCCTTCATCTTCAGCTTCGAGAAGTCCTGGCGGCCCGTGAGCAGCTTGTGGACGTAGGACTGGTGTCCGGTGTCCCACAGGATCCGGTCCTTGGGGGACTCGAAGACCCGGTGCAGGGCGATCGTCAGCTCGACGACACCGAGGTTGGGGCCGAGGTGGCCGCCGGTCTTGGACACCGCGTCGACGAGGAAGGTCCTGATCTCGTCGGCGAGCTGATCCAGCTGCTCCAGGCTGAGCCGGTCCAGATCGCGCGGTCCCTTGATGCGGGTCAGCAGCGGCACCCCGTGCCTCCTTGCAGTAGAGCGATTGCCGGGCCTGTCGAGTCTAATGTTCCGTCTCCCCCGACGACGCCCGGGCTGTGCGTCATACATCACGCGTTCGGCCGTACATCATCTCGCCATCCGGCTCCCCCGCCAAACGCCCCAGACCACACAAAAGTGCCCGGCACCACGAGGGTGCCGGGCACTCAAGCCCCGCTGTCGGGCCCCGTAAGGGGCCGCGGGGAACTGCGCGACCAGCCACGACTTACCCGCGTCTACCCACCGACGGGCAGTCCCGGCTCAGCCGTGCGACCGCTGAACCGTTATGCGCGGCCCGCCGTCTTCTGCGTCTTGCGCGTGATCGAGTCGATGACGACCGTGGCCAGAAGCACACCACCAGTGATCATGTACTGGACCGGCGTGGCGATGCCCTCCAGGGCGAGGCCGTACTGGATCGAGGTGATCACCATGACACCGAGCAGCGCGTTCCACGTGCGGCCCCGGCCACCGAAGAGGCTGGTGCCACCGATGACGGCCGCCGCGATGACGTTCATCAGGAGGTCACCGGCACCGGCGCTCTGGTTGGCCGCGGCGATCTTCGAGGCCCAGAACAGACCGCCGACGGCGGCGAAGAAGCCCGCCAGGGCGAAGACCGAGACGCGGACCGCCGTGACGTTGATACCGGCACGGCGCGACGCCTCGACGCTGCCGCCGAGCGCGAAGATCTTGCGCCCGTAGCCGGTGCGGCGCAGGACGAAGTCGCTGACGACCAGGACCACGATGAACAGCAGCAGCGCCAGCGGCAGACCCTTGTACTGGTTGAACATGATCGCGGCTGCGAACGCCACGATCGCGAGCAGGGCCGTACGCAGGATCAGGTCGCCCAGCGGCCGGGACGGGATGCCCGCGGCCTCGCGGCGGCGGCTGTCCAGGAAGCTGGTGACGAAGAAGAGCACCACGGCGACGAGCGCGAGGCCGTAGGCGGCCGCGACGTCCGAGAAGTAGTACGTGGTCAGCTTGCCGACCACGCCGTCACCGTCGATGTTGATGGTGCCGTTCTCGCCCAGGATCTGGAGCATGAAGCCGAGCCAGAACAGCAGGCCGGCCAGGGTGACCGCGAACGCGGGGGCGCCGATCCGGGCGAAGAAGAAGCCGTGGAGCGCGCCGATGGCCGCACCGCTGACGAGGGCGAT
Source organism: Streptomyces tauricus (assembly GCF_014650955.1). Taxonomy (GTDB): domain Bacteria; phylum Actinomycetota; class Actinomycetes; order Streptomycetales; family Streptomycetaceae; genus Streptomyces; species Streptomyces tauricus. The sequence continues at coordinate 82,445 of NZ_BMVY01000031.1, read as the reverse complement.
GAGGACGGCCAGCCACTCGTTCACACCGTGCGTGACGCTCAGTACGGCGGTGATGGCACCCGCCACACCGCTGACCGAGCCGACCGACAGGTCGATCTCGCCGAGCAGCAGCACGAAGATGATGCCGACCGACATCATGCCGGTGGCGACCATCGCGACGGCGATGTTGTTGAGGTTCTCGGCGGAGAGGAAGGCCGAGTTCAGGCTCTGGAAGATGATGCAGATGACGATCAGGCCGATGACGACCGGGACGGAGCCCAGGTCACCGCCCTTCATCTTGCGCTTGAACTCGCCGATGTAGCCGGCCAGGCCCTGCTCGCGCACGAGCAGCCTGGGGTCGACCACGGTCACCGCGTCGGCGGCGGCCTCGGGGTTCGCGACGGCGTGCTCGTCCGTGCTGGCGGAGGTCTTGTCGATGCTCACTTCTGAGCCTCCCCGTTGCTGCGCGCCGCACGGCGGGTCACGGCGTTGTCCGTGGCACCGGTGATGGCGGAGATGATCTCTTCCTGCGAGGTCGCCTTGACCTCGAAGACTCCGTTGTTGCGGCCGAGCCTGAGCACGGCCACCTTGTCGGCGACGGCCTTCACATCGGCCATGTTGTGGCTGATGAGGAGGACGGCGTGGCCGCGCTCGCGCAGCCGCTCGACCAGGTCGAGGACCTGGGCGGTCTGCTCGACACCGAGGGCCGCGGTGGGCTCGTCGAGGATGACCAGCTTGGGCTCGCCGAGCATGGAGCGGGCGATGGCCACGGTCTGGCGCTGACCGCCGGAGAGCGAGGCGATCGGGATGCGCACGCTGGGGATGCGGATCGACAGCGTCTGGAGCAGTTCGCGTGAGCGGCGCTCCATCTCGACCTCGTCCAGGATGCCGCGCTTCTTCAGCTCACGACCCAGGTAGAGGTTGCCGACGACGTCGATGTTGTCGCACAGCGCGAGGTCCTGGTAGACCGTCGCGACTCCCAGGTGCTGGGCGTCGTGCGGCTTGTTGATCTGGACGGCCTTGCCGTCCCATTCGATGACACCCTCGTCGATCGGGTGCACGCCGGCAATTGTTTTCACCAGCGTGGACTTTCCGGCGCCGTTGTCGCCGACCAGGGCGACCACCTCACCGGCGTGGACCTCGAGCTCTACGTCGGTGAGCGCCTGAACGGCACCGAATCGCTTCGAGACCCCGCGCAACGCCAGAACAGGCGTAGCGGACACGTTGACCATCTCCTTCGCCGCCTGACCCGGCGGGAGGTTGTGCAGAAGAATTGGGGGGAGTGAAGTGTTCCGTCCGGCGCCCCGCCCTAGCTGCGGGGCTGGTGATTGCGGGGCGCCGGAGGGGCTTCTGGTACGACCGCCCCTCATGGCCACGGTTTCGTGGACCACAGGCCCGTACGGGAATTCAGTGACGCGAATTCCCGTACGCGGTAAGGGACGTGCCATTACCTAGTTGACGCCGGCCTTGCTGCAGGCGGACTTGAACTTGGCGGTGCAGATCTCGTCGACGGTGTAGATGCCGTCCTTGATGACCGTGTCGTTGATGTTGTCCTTGGTCAGCGAGACGACCGGGACGAGCACCGACGGGACACCCTTGGTGGTGGGGCTGTCGACCGAGTCCTTGGCGATGGAGTCGAGCTTCTCACCCTTGGCGAGCGCGACGGCCATCTGCGCGGCGACGTCCGCCTCCTGCGGGTAGGACTTGTAGACGCTCATGAACTGCTCGCCGGAGACGATGCGCTGCACGCCCGCCAGCTCGGCGTCCTGGCCGGTCACGGGCGGCAGCGGGGAGACGCCCGCGGCCTTGAGGGCGGTGATGATACCGCCGGCCATGCCGTCGTTGGCGGAGTAGACGCCGACGATCTTGTCCTTGCCGATCGCCGAGATGGCGCCTTCCATGTTGGCGTTGGCGTTCTCCGGCTTCCACTCCTTGGTGTCGTACGACTTGGCGATGTCCACCTTGCCGTCGAGCTCGGAGAGCGCGCCCTTCTTGAAGAGGGCGGCGTTCGGGTCGGTGACCGCGCCGTTCATCATGACGATCTTCGCGGAGGGCTTGGCCTTGTCGCCCAGGGCCTCCAGGAGCGCCTTGCCCTGGACGCGGCCGACCTCTTCGTTGTCGAAGGAGGTGTAGGCGTCGATCGGGCCCTCGGCGAGGCGGTCGTACGCGACGACGGGGATGCCGGCGTCCTTGGCCTTCTTCACGCCGTTGGCGATGGCCTTGGAGTCCACCGCGTCCACGATCAGCACGTCCACCTTGTTGGTGATCATCGTGTCGACCTGCTGGGACTGCGTGGTGGCGTCCTGCTTGGCGTTGGCGTAGACGACCTCGCCCTTGTCGTTCGTGAGCTCCTTGACCTTCTTCTCGATCAAGGGCTTGTCGAACTTCTCGTACCGCGCGGTCTGGTTCTCCGGAAGGAGGAGGCCGACCTTGATGTTGTCGCCCTTGGCGGCGGACTTCGTGGAGTCGCTCTTGTCGCCGGACTCCTCGGCGCTGCCACAGGCAGCCAGCGAGACGGCCATCGCTCCAGCGGCAACGGCAAAGGCGGCGCGACGCATACGCGTATTCACTTCAGAAACCTCCCTGACGAGGCCGCGACGTTGCGGCCGAGGTGGCTGGAAGTCAACTCGGCCGCACGTGCGACGTCAAGAAGTAAATCCTTAACGGAATGGCAACGCTGCCATCCGTTCTCTAAGTGAAGGCAGGCGTGACAGCGGTGAGCGACCCATCCAAAAGGGTTGAATCGCCCATCTCGCCGAGCGCGAGGGCGAGTGCCCCGAGGACCTCCGCCCGACCGCCAAGTGCCCCTGGCAGAACGGATAGTTGGCGTGCCGCACTGGGGATCGCATAGCGGCCGACGGACTCCCTGATGGGTCCTAGTACGAGCTCTCCGGCCTCGGCGAGATCACCGCCGAGCACCACCCGGCTCGGATTGAGCAGGTTGCACAGATTCGCCACTCCACTGCCGATATGTCGGCCGACGTCGGCGATCACCCGACGGCAGCCAGGGTCTCCGTCCCGTGCCAGCCGTACGACACCTTCCATGGTCAGATCCGTGCCGTGGCTGGACTGGAGGAGCGGCAGCACATAGCGCGCCGCCGCGAAGGTCTCCAGGCAGCCCCGGTTGCCGCAGCGGCAGACGGGGCCGGACTCATCAAGAGTAATATGCCCGATTTCTCCCGCTGTGCCACCCGGGCCGCGGTAGATCTTGCTGTTGATCACGAGTCCGGCGCCGACACCGCTGGCCACCTTGATGTACGCGAGGTCCCTGACGCCCCTGCCGCTCCCCCAGACGAGTTCCCCGAGGGCTCCGAGGTTGGCGTCGTTGTCGACGTGCACGGGGACGCCCAGACGCCCCTGGAGCTCCTCCGCGGGCTTCGTGCCGGTCCAGCCCGGCAGGATCGCGGTGGAGCCGAGCGTCCCGGACTCCACGTCGATCGGTCCGGGCACGCCGAGACCCACCCCGGCGACCTTCGAACGGTCCACGCCGGTGGCCGCGATCAGGCGGTTGACCAGCTGTTCCGCCCGGTCGAAGCCCTGCGCGGCGGAGGCGTCCACATCGAGCGGCTCGGACTCCTCGGCCAGTACCTGGTGCGCGAGGTTGCCGACCGCGACCCGCAGATGCGTATGGCCGAAGTCGACACCGATGACGATGCCGGCGTCGCCGCTGAGGCTGACGCTGCGGGCCCTTCGGCCGCCCGCCGAGGTGGGTGTGACCTCGACCGTCCCGCCGTCCTTCAGCTCCCGCACGATGTTGGAGACCGTGGCCGCGGACAGGCCCGTCGTCCTCGCGATCTCCGCCTGCGTGAGCGACCCGGCCAGGCGCACCGCGCGTACGACCCGTTCGAGATTGGCTCGGTGCAGCGACGACTGCGACCCCGGAGTCTCCACGACGACCTCCTGCGTACGGGGTCGCCTCGGTGAGACCCCGTCTATGTCCAACTAGTGAACTCTAAGCTGAGCCGTTGGGGTCGCCTCCCGTCAAGAGGTTGAGCAAGAGAGGGGCGTACAGGCGCCCGTAACGCGGGAGTGGCCCCGGCTTCAATCCGGGACCACCCTCGCAAACCGCACCGACGACCGTTCCGTTACTTGAGCGCCCCCGCGGTCAGCCCCTGGACGACCTGGCGCTGGAAGACGATGTACGCGGCGAGCACCGGCAGCATCGCCATCACGAGGCCCGCGAACAGCCCGGACCAGTCACCCTTGTACCCCTGGCTGACGGCCAGCTGGACGAGGCCCTGGGTGAGCACCTTGTTCTCCGGCTCGGTGTTGAGCACCGTCGGCAGCATGTACTGGTTCCACTGCCCCAGGAAGTTGAAGATGGTGATGCTGATCAGGCCGGGCTTGGCCATCGGCAGCATCACCTGGAAGAACGTCCTGGTGTGCGAGGCGCCGTCCACGAAGGCCGCCTCGGCCACCGAGGTCGGCAGGGTGCGGAAGAAGGACGTCATGAAGAACACGGTGAACGGCAGCGAGTAGCCGATGTAGACCAGGATCAGGCCGGGCAGCGTGTTCAGCAGCGCGAGGTTCTGCATGACGTAGAACAGCGGGACCAGCGCCAGGATGATCGGGAAGCTCATTCCTCCGATGAAGAGGAAGTAGATGAAGCGGTTCCCGGGGAACTCGAAGCGCGCGAGGACGTACGCCGCCATGGAGCCCAGCAGCATGGTGCCGAGGAGCGAGAACCCCACCACGATGATCGTGTTGAGGAAGTAGTCGCTCATGTTCGCCTCGGTCCAGGCGCGCGACCAGTTGTCGAAGTGCAGCGAGTCGGGCAGCGCCCAGGGCGAGCTAAAGATCTCCTTGTCCGTCTTGAAGGAGGTCATCACCGCCCAGAGCAGCGGCATCACCACCATGATCGCCCAGAGGATCAGGAAGCCGTGCGAGAAGACGTTGAGGGTCCTGCCGGTGGCCTTCTCCTCGGCCGGGGGCGCGGACGCCGTCTTGGTGACGGGCGGCGGCTTCTCGCCTGCGGTGTCGGCGGGAGGCGTGTCGGTCGTCTTCACTCGTGGCCTCCTCGCGGGTAGGTCAGCTCGGTTCGCATCAGTACTCCAGCCGCTCGCGCCGGCCCAGCTTCATGACGACCGCCACGAACAGCAGCGTCACGACGAGCAGGGCGACACCGATCGTCGTCGCGTAGGCGGCCTGGCCGTCGCGGAACGCCTTCTGGTAGACGTACAGCGGCAGGACGGTCGTCGAGTAGTCGGGGCCGCCGCCGTTCGGGCCCACGGTCATGATCTGCACGACCGCGAAGGACTCGGCGCCGAGCGCCAGGATCCCCACGTAGGCCCAGCCCGACTGCACGGTGTCCCAGAGCAGCGGCAGGGTGATCTTGAAGAAGGTCGTGATGCGGTTCGCGCCGTCCAGGAGCGCCGCCTCGTAGTAGTCCTTGGGAATGGAGGCCATTCCCGCGGAGAAGAGCACCACGAAGAAACCGACCGTGCACCAGACGAGTACCGCGAAGACGCACCAGAGGGCGAGATCCGGGTCACCCAGCCAGTCGGGCTGGACGCTGTCGAGACCGACCGCCTTCAGCGCGGAGTTGATCGCACCGCTGTTGGGGTTGTAGGCGAACTGGAACAGCAGCGCGACGATCGCGATCGACAGCACCTGCGGAAAGAAATAGACCACCTTGTAGAAGGCGGAGCCGCGTACACCGGCGATCGCGGCATTCTTTCGGCGCCGTCCGCCGACATTGAGCATGAAGGCGAAGAACAACGCCATGGTGAGGGTCACCAACGGCAGCAGCACGACGAGCATCACGCTGTGCTGCATCGACTTCCAGAAGACCTCGTCGTCCAGCAGTCTCGTGTAATTCTTGAAGCCCACCATCTTGAACTCGGGGCTGAGACCGCTCCAGTCCGTGAACGAGTAGTAGATGGACTGGATGAAGGGCCAGATGACGAACAGGCCGTAAATGGCCAGGGGGGCCGTCAAGAACCCCACGATGAAACGGTATTTACCGTGTTGCATTCCTACCGACCCGATCTTCCCGCGGGGGCTGCCGTCGACGCCGCACACCGAGATCCGGGGCCCCGGACACCGCCCGGGGCCCCGGCCGCGCTCACTGGTGCTTGTAGTGCTGGATGTTGTCGTCCTTGGCCGCCTCGTCGGCGTAGCCCTGGATCTTCTTGATGGCCTCGACGGGGGTGAGCCGGCCCGCCATCATCTCGCCGAGGCCGCCGACGCCGATCTTCTCCTTCTGGAGCGCCACGTACCAGTCCTGGATACGCGGGTTGACCACGTTGTCGCCGGCCTTCTCCAGGGCCGCCACACCGGACTTCAGACCCGGCGTCAGCTCGATTCCGTCGGTGCCGCCGTTGAAGGCGGTCAGCGACTTGACCGACGAGGTGAAGTTCTTCGACGAGGCCTCGCTGAGCATGATGCGCAGCTGCTCCATACCGCCGTCGGTGTTCTTGGCCTTGGCGGGCACGATGAAGGGCTCGCCGCCGGAGGCCCAGATGGTGCCGAAGGGCATCTTGTCCGAGCTGTCGATGCCGCTGGGCGCGTTCACCGCGAGGTTGAAGTCCTTCGGCATGGTCTTCGCCGCCTCGTTCTCCACCCAGGAGCCGTTGGGGATGAAGAGTGCCTTGCCCTCGGTCCAGGCGGTCTGGGACTGGATGTGGTCCAGGCCCGGGGTGCCCTTGAGGATGTAGCCCTTCTTGTAGAGCTCGTAGTACGCCTCGAAGCAGGTCTTGACCGCCGGGTGCTTCCAGGCGTTCGGCTCCAGGTTGTCGATGGCGTCCAGGACCTCGCGGCCGCCGACCTTGGCGATCATCGGGTAGAGCGAGAAGGGGATGTAGTACGGGTGCTTGCCCGCGTACGTCCAGCCCGCGATGCCCTTCTTCTTCGCCTTGGCGCAGACCGCGAGCATGTCGTCCCAGGTCTCCGGGTACGTCGCGTCGAGCGATTCCAGCGCCTTCTGCGAGTACCACACGCCGTAGACGGTGTACGCGTAGTACATGATCCAGACCGGGTCGCCGTCGAACTGGCCCATCTCGACGATGCCGGGGCGCAGGGTGTCGCGGACCTTCTTGGCCGGGTCGTCGATGGACGGCGCGTCCAGCAGCGGGGTGAGGTCCGAGAGCTGCTTCTTGCCGACCAGGACGCCCATGTCCATCTGCTCGGCACCCGAGTTGTCGATCAGGTCAGGCGGGGTGCCCTGGTTGAAGCGCGGCTGCAGGACCGACTGGATCTTCTGGGTCGAGGAGAACTTGACCTTCGCCTTGGGGAAGTTCTTCTCGTAGACCGCCTTGGCGTCCTCGGCGTACTGCGTGCCGAAACCGCCGTCGAAGATCACGATCTCCAGCGGCGCGCTCTCGTTGACGGCGAGCGGGTTCTCCTTGGTCTTCTTGCCCTTGTCGACCTTTTCCTCGCTGCCGCTGTCACCGCTGGCACACGCGGACAGAAAGCCCATCGTGGGTACGGTGATCAGACCGAGCGCGGCGGACCGCTTGATCAGGTCGCGCCGGCCGACACCCTCGCGGTCGTTGTGTGCGGAAGTGGATCCCATGCTCAAGTCCTCGCCTTCATCAGGACTCAGGCGGTGAACCGGACCCTCCCCGGCACCGCGGTCGGTACTGCATTACCCGGGGGAAACCCCCGGTCCCCCGGCAGGAAAAACAGGTCGGACGCGCTGCCCGGCGCTTGAGCGAGGGGACTTCAGTAGAGCTGGATCGTGCCTGGAATACCGGGAGCCTCAGGAATGCGCGGCACGTCGCTGCTCGCCGCGCCCCTTCGTCTTTCGGCAACCGCCTGTCCGCGACCGGTCGAACGATCGGGCGGACGCCGACAGGTATAGTCCACTTCCCGCCAACGGAGCAAGATCGAATGCACAGTTGGCCGACACTCTTTCCCGAAGTGAGACCTCGCGGAAATATGAGCTGCCCGGAGGCTTGTCACACAGCGGGTGATCAGGCAACGATCAGTGCCCGAACAGGAAGCCGACAGACGGGCCCACGAGGGGGCGGTCGAGTCGGCTGTCGGCATTACCCCCGGACGCCACAACCAACACCCTTGACAGCACTGGCCACTTGACTCCCTACTGGACCTGCGCAGCGATTTTGACAACGTTGTCCAGGCGCACGTGACAGGGAGGGTGCTGGCGCATGCACCACAGATCTCGGCAAGGGTCTCCGTACAGATCCAGGCTCGGCACACGGCACGGGTGGGGTTCCACGGCGGTCCTCGGAGCGGCCGCCTTCGCACTGGTGGTGGCCTCGCAGGGCGCCGCCGTAGCCCGTCCCGGTGAAGCGGCCAAGGCGGAGCGGGAGTTCGGTTCCTCCTTCGAGTCGGGTGAACCCGCACCCGACTGGCTCAACACGGTCGACACCTCGGCGGACGGCACCAAGCGCGCCGCGGGGGTCGACGGCGGTTACAGCACCGGCATCCCCGGCAATGTGACGGACCACGTCACGGACGTCCGCGCGAGCGCCGAGAACACCGGCGGGGGCGAGGTGAAGGAGAACCTCGCCGATGTCGAGCCCAGCACCAAGTGGCTGACCTTCGCGCCCACCGGCTGGGTGGAGTTCGAGCTGGACGCCCCCGTCAAGCTGCTCTCGTACGCGCTCACGTCGGCCAACGACCACGACGAGCGCGACCCCGTCGACTGGACCTTCCAGGGCTCCACGGACGGCAAGGACTGGAAGACCCTCGACACCCGGGCCGGTGAGTCCTTCGGCGAGCGGTTCCAGACGAAGTCGTACAAGCTCGGCGAACCGGCCGAGTACCAGCACTTCCGGCTCGACATCACCAAGAACAACGGCGCGTCCGACGCCCTGCAGCTCGCCGACGTCCAGTTCTCGACGGGCGACGAGGAAGACCCCACGCCCAAGGACATGCTCTCCCTCGTGGACCGCGGTCCGAGCGGCTCCCCGACGGCCAAGGCGGGCGCGGGCTTCACCGGCAAGCGGGCCCTGCGGTACGCGGGCACCCACAAGGCGGAGGGCCGCGCCTACTCGTACAACAAGGTCTTCGACGTGAACGTGGCCGTCGGCCGTGACACCGAGCTGGCGTACCGGATCTTCCCGTCGATGGCGGACGGCGACCGGGACTACGACGCCACGAACGTGTCGGTGGACCTGGCCTTCACGGACGGCACCTACCTCAGTGACCTGCGCGCCCAGGACCAGCACGGGTTCGCGCTGACACCGCAGGGCCAGGGCGCCTCGAAGGTGCTGTACGTCAACCAGTGGAACAACGTCACCTCGCGGATCGGCTCGGTCGCGGCCGGCCGGACGGTCGACCGGATCCTGGTCGCGTACGACTCCCCGAAGGGGCCCGCCAAGTTCCGCGGCTGGCTGGACGACGTGAAGCTGAGCGTCAAGAAGCCCGAGAAGCCCAAGGCGCATCTCTCGGACTACGCCTCGACCATCCGGGGCACCAACTCCAGCGGCGGCTTCTCGCGCGGCAACAACTTCCCGGCCACGGCCGTGCCGCACGGCTTCAACTTCTGGACCCCGGTGACGAACGCGGGTTCGCTGAGCTGGCTGTACGACTACGCGCGCGCCAACAACGCGGACAACCTGCCGACCGTCCAGGCGTTCAGCGCGAGCCATGAGCCCAGCCCCTGGATGGGCGACCGGCAGACCTTCCAGGTGATGCCGTCGGCCGCCTCCGGCACCCCGGAGACGGGCCGCACCGCCCGCGCGCTGCCCTTCAAGCACGAGAACGAGACGGCACGCCCGCACTACTACGGGGTGACGTTCGAGAACGGGCTGAGGACGGAGATCACGCCGACGGACCACGCGGCGGCCATGCGCTTCACCTTCCCCGGTGACGACGCGAACGTCCTCTTCGACAACGTCACGGACCAGGCGGGCCTGACCCTCGACAAGGAGAGCGGCACCTTCACCGGCTACTCGGACGTGAAGTCCGGTCTGTCGACGGGCGCCACCCGCCTCTTCGTGTACGGGACCTTCGACGCGCCGGTGAAGGAGGGCAGCTCCGCGGGGGTCAAGGGCTATCTCAAGTTCGAGGCCGGTGAGGACCGCACGGTCACCCTGCGCATCGCCACCTCGCTCATCAGCATCGACCAGGCCAAGGACAACCTCCGCCAGGAGATCCCGGACGGCACGTCCTTCGACAAGGTCAAGTCGCGCGCGCAGAAGGCGTGGGACAAGATCCTGGGCAAGGTCGAGGTCGAGGGCGCGACGCCGGACCAGCTGACGACGCTGTACTCCAGCCTCTACCGGCTGTACCTGTACCCGAACTCCGGCTTCGAGAAGGTCGGCGGCAAGGACCAGTACGCCTCGCCGTTCTCGCCGATGCCCGGCCCGGACACCCCGACGCACACCGGCGCGAAGATCGTCGACGGCAAGGTGTACGTCAACAACGGCTTCTGGGACACCTACCGGACGACGTGGCCCGCCTACTCGCTCCTCACGCCCGGCCAGGCGGGAGAGATGGTCGACGGCTTCGTACAGCAGTACAAGGACGGCGGCTGGACCTCGCGCTGGTCCTCGCCCGGCTACGCGGACCTGATGACCGGCACCTCCTCCGACGTGGCGTTCGCGGACGCGTACGTCAAGGGCGTCGACTTCGACGCGGAGTCTGCGTACGACGCGGCCGTGAAGAACGCGACCGTCGTGCCGCCCTCATCGGGCGTGGGCCGCAAGGGCATGGCCACCTCGCCCTTCATCGGCTACACGAGCACCGACACCCACGAGGGCCTGTCGTGGGCGCTTGAGGGCTACCTCAACGACTACGGCATCTCGAAGATGGGCGAGGCGCTCTACAAGAAGACCGGCAAGAAGAAGTACAAGGAGGAGTCCGCGTACTTCCTCAACCGCGCCCAGGACTACGTCAACCTCTTCGACTCGAAGGCCGGCTTCTTCCAGGGCCGGGACGCCGGGGGCGACTGGCGGGTGGACTCCGAGAAGTACGACCCGCGCGTGTGGGGATACGACTACACGGAGACCAACGGCTGGGGCTACGCCTTCACCGCACCCCAGGACTCGCGCGGTCTGGCCAACCTGTACGGCGGCCGGTCGGGGCTCGCGGAGAAGCTGGACACGTACTTCGGCACCCCGGAGACCGCCGGGCCCGAGTTCGTCGGCTCGTACGGGGGCGTCATCCACGAGATGACCGAGGCCCGCGACGTCCGCATGGGCATGTACGGGCACTCCAACCAGGTGGCCCACCACGTGAACTACATGTACGACGCGGCCGGCCAGCCCTGGAAGACGCAGAAGAACGTGCGTGAGGTCCTCTCGCGGCTCTACACGGGCAGCGAGATCGGCCAGGGCTACCACGGCGACGAGGACAACGGCGAGCAGTCGGCCTGGTACCTCTTCTCCTCGCTCGGCTTCTACCCGCTGGTCATGGGCAGCGGCGAATACGCGGTCGGCTCACCGCTGTTCACCAAGGCGACCGTGCACCTGGAGAACGGCCGGGACCTGGTCGTGAAGGCCCCGAAGAACAGCGCCAAGAACGTCTACGTGCAGGGTCTGAAGGTCAACGGCAAGAAGTGGACGTCGACCGCGCTCCCGCACTCGGTCATCTCGCGCGGCGCGGTCATCGAGTTCGACATGGGGCCGAAGCCGTCCTCGTGGGGCACCGGCAAGAACGCGGCGCCCGTGTCGGTCACCCAGGACGACAAGGTGCCGGCCCCCCGGACCGACGCCGTCGAGGGCGAGGGCCCGCTGTTCGACAACACGTCGGGCACGAACGCCGTCGTCACGTCCGCGGACCTGCCGACCGCCGACCCGGTCAAGGCCGTGCAGTACACGCTGACCTCGGCCGACGGCACCAAGGCCCCCAAGGGCTGGGTCCTCCAGGGCTCGTCCGACGGGACCACGTGGAAGGACCTCGACAAGCGTTCCGGGCAGTCCTTCGCCTGGGACCGGCAGACGCGGGCCTTCTCGGTCGCGGCACCCGGCACGTACGCGAAGTACCGCCTGGTCCTCGACGGTGAGGCGACGCTGGCGGAGGTGGAACTGCTGCGCTGACGCACAGCTGACCACCAGCGCGCACGACGCGCACGGTACGGCGGGCACGGCACCGGTTACGGCAGGACGGTAACCGGTGCCGTGTCGTTGGCGGGGTCGGGATCGCGGCGGCCCGGCCCGTCGGTGTCCGTCACCCGCACACTGCCCTCGGACGGTCCGCCGAGCCGGATCCCGAACTCGAAGGTCCGCGACTCCCCCGGCTGGAGTCCGCCCTGCACGAGGCAGGAGTACGTGCCCTTGTCGAGGTCGCAGTAGAGCTCGTACACGTCCTCGTCGATGGCCTCCATGGGCTGCTCCACCACGGTGGCGCTCTCCGGCGGGGTGAACAGCAGGGTGGTGCTCCCGGGGGTGGCGGGCCCCTTGTTGCGGACCTTCAGACGCACGGTGTGCTCGGAGCCGCGCCGGCCGCTCACCTCGACGCCGAAGACCTCGAAGTCCGCGTACGTGTCCACCCGGACCTCGCTCCACGCGTCACCGCCGGCGAACGTCCCCTTCAGGTCGGGCCCCCGCGCGGCCCCGGTCGTCAGCCGCGGGCCGTCGCCGGGATCGCCGCCCTCAGGTACGACGCCGTGCCGCGCGGGGCCCATGTCCAGGGCCCATGCCTCCTGGTGGAAGGAGGTGTACATGTCGGTGGTGGAGACGTCCAGCGCCAGAGCCGGGCGCAGGACGACCGCCTTCCCGGGCGCTATGCGCAGGCGGGGGAACTCGCACACCGCGAGGTGGCCCTTCTGGGCCTGCGGATAACGGCAGTTGCCGTACCGCTCCTCGAAGGCCAGCCCGCTGCCGACGGCGATCCGCAGGCCCACGCCCCGCACGGGCACCTCCCCCGTGTTGCGGACCACGACGGGCGTACGCAGGACGGAGCCGGGCCCGACGTCCTCGAAGACCTTCGTCGTACGGACCGTGACGACGGGTTCGCCGACGACGACGCGGGTGTTCGCGCTGAGCGTCTTCCCTTTCCGCGTACTGAAGCGGAACCGGACCGTCGCACTGTCGCCGGGCCTGCCGCCCGGGGCGGCGTACGGGTACACCCGGTCCAGGTCGGACCAGCTGTCGTAGGCGCCGCTGACCTTGCAGACGACCCGGGTGGCGGTCCCGGCGCACCTGGGGTTCTTCTTGCGGATCTTCGAGATCTTGAGCCGTACGGCCCGCCCGGACCCGGTGACGTCCACGGTGAGCCGGTGATCCTGCGTGCCCGCACGGCTCTCGGCCGTCACGTCCTCGGCCCGGACGTGGAAGGGCGTCTTCTTCTCCGGGCCGGAGTCGTCCCCGTGCGGCCGGAGATAGAACAGGTCCGGCACCGAGAGGGACGACTTCTCCCCGGAGTCGAGGAGCGCGCCGCACCCGGTGAGTCCGCCCAGCGACAGCAGCACGACCAGTGCCAGGCAGACGGCCGCGGGCCGCCGTACCCCGTGTCGTTCGATCATGGCCCCTCCCCGGAGACCGTATCAACCTCAGAAGTGGCTCAAGATTCCAACTGCGTTGGCTGAGCGGCCCGTTGGGGAGGTAGAGTCGAATTCAGACCGCTGGACAACGTTGTCGCGTCCGGGGTCGACACGACCTCATCCCCTCCGGCCAGGCATTCCCCCGACCTGCCCGGCTCGCGGACCCGGTGGATTACGGCCACCGGGTCCGCCCAGAGCAGCCCGGGCGGTCGATGCCCCGGGCCCGGCTCCGGCCCCCGTTCGAACCGGCTCAGCCCGGCCGGCACGCCGCGGCGGTCGCCGTATCACCTCCGGAGCCCTGGACGACGTATCCGAACGTGGTGCTCTCGCCCGGATCGAGCGACCCGTTCCAGTCGGCGTTGTGGACCATCACGTTCTGACCGCTGTACGTGGCGTTGCCGCTCCAGAGACTGGCGACGGACTGTCCGCCCGGCAGCGACCAGTCGACCATCCAGCCGAGCAGCGGCACGTTCCCGCTGTTGGTGACGGTCACCTCTGACTGGTGGCCGCCCGACCAACTGCCCGTCGTACGGCGGGTGGCGGAGCAGGCGCCGGCCGGGGGGTCGGTCGGGTCGCCCGGATCGTGGATGCCCGTCACCTCGCCGTTGCCGCCGTCGAAGACGATGTCGGAGCAGGAGTAGAAGGTCTCCGCGCTGTCCGAGCGCTGCCAGACCACGTAGATGAGATGGCGGCCCGACTTGCCCGCGGGGAGCTTGCCGGACCAGGAGTAGTTGGCCTCGACCGTGCCCGGGGAGCCGTTGAGCGGCGGGTGGTCGACGCTCAGGAACGGCTGTTCCTCGATGTCGTTCCAGGTGAGCGCCTTGGTGGGGTCGTAGCCGTCCTTGGTGAGGTAGACGTAGAACCAACCCGGGTGCGCGGCCCAGGCGTTGTACGAGAAGTCGACGGTCGCACCCGAGGTGAGGTGGGTGAGCGGCCAGTCGGCGCTCGGGGTGTTGAAGCCGGTGAAGTTGGTGTTGCCGCCGCTGCACAGTTCGCCGTCGGGCACGAAGCCGCGGGTGCGGCCCGCTCCGTCGGAGCGCAGGACCGAGAACCAGTTGTAGAACGGCGTCGTGCCGCTGACCTGCTGGGCCGCCTTGCAGGCGGGGTTGACCGGCTTGATCTCACCGGTGTCGGTGAGCCCGTCCTGCCAGCACAGGAAGGTGCGGCTGGCGGGCTTCATCGGGGTGCCGTGCGCCTCGGCCTCACCGCCCGCCGAGACGACCAGGCCGAGGGCCGGGACCGTGACGACCAGGGCCAGCAGGATGAGGAGGAAGGCTCTGCCGCGGGCGGGGAGGGGAAGGTGGCGCAGCGGTGAGTGCCGTGGAGGGCGCCGGGGCGGCGGGGTCGGTTCGATTGTCAGGACCATGACAGCACAATCCATCCCTTCGTTCACAGGCCGTGTGAGGTGCGGGTGGTGTACGTGCGGGATGTGTGGGGTGGGGGCGGCCCCGGGGCGGGTTCCGGTCCACCCGGAATGGGAGCGCTCCCACCCCACGTGCTGTCGAAGCTAGCGCGGTGCGATGCACATGTAAACGGCTGACGCGCGAGGGCCGCACCCGGACGGGTGCGGCCCTCGCGATGACGGGAGACTCGGATGACGGGAGACTCCAAGTACGCCTTGGCTCACCGGTGGTGAGGGGACGTCAGGTAGTGCTGTCGCAGAAGCTCCTTTCCGTAGTCGTTGCCGTTCGGGGTGCGGATGACGGAGTGCACGTGCATCTGGGTCGCACCGCTGCCCTGCGAGGCGCCGTACGCGCCCGCGAGCGGTCCTGGGGCCTGGCAGTCGACCTCGACCCAGACGACCGGGCTGTGCACCCGGACGTAGAAGGCGGAGTCGTCCGCGATGCCGCCCGTCCAGGTGACGTACGTGTCGTCCAGGTGGGCCCTGACCTCGGCCAGCCTGGCCTTGGCGACATCGGCCTTGGCGCGGCCGGTGAAGGCCTCCACGATGCCGAGCAGTTTCAGCTTCTGGGAGCCGGTGAGGGCGTTGCCGCGCAGGCCGGTGTACTCCTGGACCGTGTTGTCAGCGAAGGCGCCCGCCTTCATGGACTCGTTCGACTTGGTCGTGGACTCGATCGCGACCGTCCGCTGGGCCTCGGTGAGGGAGTTGATGAAGGCGAGGCTCGCCTTCACCTCCTCCTTGCACACGGAGACGGTCGTGCCGTCGATGTCGATCTCGGTCGGTTCCGAGCCCCAGAAGCAGGGGCTCATGACGACCTGGCCGCCGAGCACGAAGTAGTTGATGACCAGGTGGTGCCCGTCGAACTGGAAGCCCCAGGGTTCGGTGGCGGACGGCGTGCCCAGCACCGTGTAGTAGAAGGCCTCCTCGTTGAAGGAGTCCGTGTTGTCGATCGCCTCTCCGGCTGCCTGGTTGATCCGGCGGATCCTCTCCGTGGTCTCCAGCCCGTCGGCGCTGAGGGCCGACTTCAGCAGGGCTTTGCCGAGCGCCTGCTGCTCGTCGGAGAGGTCGGCGATCGAGACGCCCTGACGGTCGTACGCGTCGACGTTGCTCCACAGCCGCCACTCGGTGGAGTGGACGGTGAACTGCGTCGACGACTTCTGCGTGGCGCTCAGTCCGGCGAGGAAGGCGTTCGCGGCGGCGATCACCGGGGCGGTGGCGACGCCCTCGGAGTGGACCGTGAAGAGGTCGTCGATCTTCTTGCCGTCGGTGGTGAGACCGAAGAAGTCCTCGGTGATGGACTGGTTGCCGGGGCCGCCGGCACCCGGACCTCCGGTCGGGGCGCCGCTCGGGGTGCCGGTGGGCGTTCCGCTCGGGTCGGCCGAGGCGGTCGCGCCGGGTTCGTCGGCGGCGAGGGCGGCCCAGGCGCCGGCGCCGCCCATCGTCGCGACGGCGGTTGCGCCGCCGGCGAAGAAGACCTTGCGCATGAAGTTCCGCCGACCTGCGTGTGCCTGACGGCCCGTCTGCGGCTCCTGCGCCACGGGTTCCGCGCCGCTGTCGAGTCCGGTCATCGCGGCTACTCCCTCATCGCCATGGGCCGATCCCTTGCGGCCGGCCGCGCGAGACGACTGTGGGGGGCCAACCTGAGTGCTGGCTGAAGGGTTGGGGGTGGGGGTGGGTACGGTCCGCGTTGCGGCTGGTAGCAACAAGATTGCGCAGTTCCCCGCGCCCCTAAAGACAAAAGACTGCGCCGTTCCCCGCGCCCCTGAGGGCACGAAGGCGCAGCCGAGCCGTTAGGGCGCGGGGAACTGCGCGCCCAGCCTCCACGTACCCGCGCGGCAAAGGCCGGGGCGCAGCACCGCCTTGAGGGGCGCGGGGAACTGCGCGGCCAGCCACCGCGCGGGCCAGGCGGGACTTTCGGCCTGCGGGCGCCGCCCTCGCCCTGGGTGGGCCGGGGTGAGGCCCCGTGCTCGGTGGTCAGCGTGGGTCGGAAGTCGGGGCTTCGAGGGCCAGGCCGGCGTGTGGGGCGGCCGACGCTCCCGGAGGCGCCTCCAAGGGCACGTGGGACGGCGGCAGGGTCAGCGTGAACTCCGTACGGCCCGGTTCGCTGTCCACGACGATGTGGCCCCCGTGCGCGGCCGCGATCGCCGCCACGATCGCGAGCCCGAGCCCGGAGCCGCCGTCGGCCGGGCCGTTCCGGGAGCGGGACACGTCACCCCGTGTGAAGCGCTCGAAGACCGCGGGCAGCAGATGCGGCGCGATACCGGGCCCGTCGTCGCGGACACGGATCACGCAATGCGCCTCCGTCGCCTCCACCGACGCGACGACAGTCGTCCCCACAGGCGTGTGCACCCGCGCGTTCGCCAACAGGTTCGCCACCACCTGGTGAAGCCGCGCCTCGTCGCCGAGCACGAGCGCCGGAGCGTCGAGGAGCAGCGCCAGTTGCCAGTCGTGGCCACCGCCCGCCGCCCGTGCGTCCCACACCGCCTCGGCGACCAGCGCCGCGAGGTCGACCTCGGACGACTGGAGCGGACGCCCCTCGTCGAGCCTGGCGAGCAGCAGCAGGTCCTCCACGAGGCCCGTCATACGCGCCGACTCGGCGGAGACCCGCCTCCAGGCCAGCGTGGGCTCGATCCGCTGGGTGCCGCGGTTCATCAGCTCCGCGTACCCGGCGATGGACGCGAGCGGCGTACGCAGTTCATGGCTGGCGTCCGCGAGGAAGCGCCGCATGCGTTCCTCGCCGCGCTGGCGTTCGGCGAGCGAGGACTCCACATGGTCGATCATGCGGTTGAGCGCGGCGCCGACCTGTCCGGCCTCGCTGCCGGGGTAGGTGTCCCGTTCGCGTACCCGGGTGAGCCCGGTGACCGCGCCCCGGCCCAGCGGGACCCGTGAGACCTCGACGGCGGTGGCGGCCACCCGGCCCAGCGGTCGCAGCTGACGGCGTATCACCACGGCGCAGACCACCCCGGCGGCGGCCAGGCCGAGGCCTCCCGCCACTGCCTCGATCAGGACCAGGCGGCCGATCATGTCCTGTACGTCGTCCATCGGGAGCCCGGTGAGTACGGGGACGCCGTCGCCGGCGATGGCGGTCACGCGGTAGGTGCCGAGGCCGGGGATCGTACGGGTGTGCAGGGAGCCGTCGGTGTCGATGCCGTCCAGGGCGGCGCGCTGGGCGGCGGTGAGGGTCTGCCGCGTACCGTCGTCGGTGACCACCTGGGCCGCGATGACCTGCCCGGTCCCGTCGGCGTCGGCACCGGTATCGGCGTCGAAGCGGGCGGCCAGCGTGCCGACTGCCTGGCCGCGCTCGTTCAGGAAGCCGAGGTCCGTGTCGTCGCCCGTGCGGCGCTGCAGCCCGCCCTGGCTGCGCTCGGCGGCGTCGGTGACGCGCTGGTCGAGGTTGCCCATCAGATAGGCGCGCTGGGCGAGGACGGTGGTGAGCGCCATCGCCGCGCAGACGACGACCAGGATGACGCCGATGAAGAGCAGGAGGCGGGTGCGCAGGGAACGCCGCTCCGGCAGGCGCGGCCTCATCCGCCGTCCCCCGGCGGTCTGATGGCGTATCCGACGCCACGCACGGTGTGGATCATCGGTGTCCGCCCCTTGTCGAGCTTGCGGCGGAGACTGGAGATGTAGACCTCGACGAGGTTCCCTCCGCCGTCGAAGCAGTTGCTCCACACATGGTCGAGGATCTGTGTCTTGCTCAGCACCTGGCGCGGGTGGCTCAGCAGCAGGCTGAGCAGGTCGAACTCCTTGGCGGTGAGCTGGACCCGCGTACCATCGCGGTGCACCTCACGGGTCTCCTCGGTCAGTACCAGGTCCCCGAGGGCCAGTACCGAACCGCCTGACCTGGCCTCCTCGGCGCCGGCCCGCCGCAGCAGCCCGCGCAGCCGCAGCACGACCTCCTCCAGGGAGAAGGGCTTCGTCACGTAGTCGTCGGCGCCGGCGGCGAGGCCGTCGATGCGGTGTTCCAGCGCGTCGCGCGCGGTGAGCATCAGGACGGGCAGCCGCGGGGTCTCCTGCCGCAGCCGGCGCAGGACCTGGACGCCGTCCAGGTCGGGCAGCATTCCGTCGAGGACGACGGCGTGCGGGGCGCGGGTGCGGGCGACGCGCAGCGCGGTCCGTCCGTCCGCGGCCGGGTAGGGCTGCCAGCCGGCGTCCGTGACGGCCGCGGAGAGCAGCTCGGTCAGAGCGGGTTCGTCGTCGACGATCAGCACGCGGACGGGTGCGCTTCGGGTGCCAGACATGTAGTGATCCTGTCCGGATCGCCTGAGGGAACCCTGTGTTCCACCTGAGCCACACCCGTGTGTCCGCCCCGCCGAAGGTGCGGTCCCACCGTGGGCGGCCCTCCGGAAGGTGCGGGTCCGCTGTAGCTGGCCGCGCCGTTCCCCGCGCCCCTGAAGGCTCGGCTGCGCCGTCGCCCCCTCAGGGGCGCGGGGAACGGCGCAGTCCTTTGCCTTTGGGGGCGCGGGGAACGGCGCAATCTTTTGCCTTGGGGGGCGGGGAACCGCGCAATCTCCTGCTCTCAGGGGCGCGGGGAACGGCGCGGGCCCCGCCCACGGCGGAGGGCCGCACCCCCGGGCTTCCGGGAGTGCGGCCCTCGACTGCCGTGCCGGATCGGCTACTTGGCGATCAGGCTGCGCAGTACGTACTGCAGGATGCCGCCGTTGCGGTAGTAGTCGGCCTCACCGGGGGTGTCGATGCGGACGACCGCGTCGAACTCCACACCCGTGTCGGTGGTGACCTTGACCGTACGCGGGGTGGTGCCCTCGTTCAGCTCGGTGATGCCGGTGAAGGAGAAGGTCTCCTCGCCGGTCAGACCGAGGGCCTCGGCGGACTGGCCCTCCGGGTACTGGAGCGGGATGACGCCCATGCCGATGAGGTTCGAGCGGTGGATGCGCTCGTACGACTCGGCGATGACGGCCTTGACGCCGAGGAGCTTGGTGCCCTTGGCGGCCCAGTCGCGGGACGAGCCGGAGCCGTACTCCTTGCCGGCCAGGACGACCAGCGGGGTGCCCTGCTCGATGTAGTTGCGCGAGGCGTCGTAGATGAAGGAGACGGGCGCGTCCTCCTTCGTGAAGTCGCGGGTGTAGCCGCCCTCGGTGCCCGGCGCGATCTGGTTGCGCAGGCGGATGTTGGCGAACGTGCCGCGGATCATGACCTCGTGGTTGCCGCGGCGGGCGCCGTAGCTGTTGAAGTCACGACGCTCGACGCCGTGCTCGGTGAGGTACTTGCCGGCCGGGGTGTCGGCCTTGATGGCACCGGCCGGGGAGATGTGGTCGGTGGTGACCGAGTCGCCCAGCTTGGCGAGCACGCGCGCGCCGGTGATGTCGGAGACCGGGGTGGTCTCCATCGTCATGCCCTCGAAGTACGGGGGCTTGCGCACGTAGGTGGACTCGGCGTCCCACTCGAAGGTGTTGCCGGTGGGGATGGAGAGCGCCTGCCACTGGGCGTCGCCCGCGAAGACGTCCTGGTAGGACTTGTTGAACATGTCCTCGCCGATGGTGTTCGCCACCACGTCGTTGACCTCGGCCTCGGTCGGCCAGATGTCTTCGAGGAAGACCGGCTTGCCGTCCTGGTCGACGCCCAGCGCGTCCTTGGTGATGTCCACCTTCATGGAGCCCGCGATGGCGTACGCGACGACCAGCGGCGGGGAGGCCAGGTAGTTCATCTTGACGTCGGGGTTGATGCGGCCCTCGAAGTTCCGGTTGCCGGAGAGGACCGAGGTGACCGCGAGGTCGTGCTCGTTGACGGCCTTGGAGACCTCCTCCGGCAGCGGGCCGGAGTTGCCGATGCAGGTGGTGCAGCCGTAGCCGACGAGGTTGAAGCCGATCTTGTCGAGGTAGGGGGTGAGCCCCGCCTTGTCGAAGTAGTCGGTGACGACCTTGGAGCCGGGCGCGAGGGTGGTCTTGACCCAGGGCTTGCGGGTCAGGCCCTTCTCCACGGCCTTCTTCGCGACGAGCGCGGCGGCGACCATGACGTACGGGTTCGAGGTGTTGGTGCAGGAGGTGATCGCGGCGACGGTGACGGCGCCGTGGTCGATCTCGTACGTCGAGCCGTCGGCGGCCGTGACCGTCGTCGGGCGGGTCGGTACGCCGTTGGTGGTGGCCGGGGCGTCGGAGGCCGGGAAGGACTCCTTGCCCGCCTCGTCGTCGTCCTCGACGTAGTTGCGGACGTCCTGCGCGAACTTCTGCGCGGCGTTCGCCAGGACGATGCGGTCCTGCGGGCGCTTCGGTCCGGCGATCGACGGGACGACCGTCGCCAGGTCCAGCTCCAGCTTCTCGGAGAAGTCGGGCTCGGCGGCCGGGTCGAGCCAGAGGCCCTGCTCCTTGGCGTACGCCTCGACGAGCGCGACCTGCTGCTCGGTGCGGCCGGTGAGCTTGAGGTAGTTCAGGGTCTCGCCGTCGATCGGGAAGATCGCGGCGGTGGAGCCGAACTCCGGCGACATGTTGCCGATGGTGGCGCGGTTGGCGAGGCTCGTGGCCGCCACACCCTCGCCGTAGAACTCGACGAACTTGCCGACGACACCGTGCTTGCGGAGCATCTCGGTGATCGTGAGCACGAGGTCGGTGGCGGTGGTGCCGGGCTTGAGCTCACCGGTCAGCTTGAAGCCGACGACGCGCGGGATGAGCATGGAGACCGGCTGGCCGAGCATCGCGGCCTCGGCCTCGATGCCGCCGACGCCCCAGCCGAGCACACCGAGGCCGTTGACCATGGTGGTGTGGGAGTCGGTGCCGACGAGGGTGTCGGGGTACGCCTGACCGTTGCGGACCATGACCGTCCGCGCCAGGTGCTCGATGTTGACCTGGTGGACGATGCCGGTGCCCGGCGGGACGACCTTGAAGTCGTCGAAGGCGGTCTGGCCCCAGCGCAGGAACTGGTAGCGCTCCTTGTTGCGGCCGTACTCCAGGTCGACGTTCTGCTTGAAGGCGTCGTTCGTGCCGAACTTGTCGGCGATCACGGAGTGGTCGATGACCATCTCGGCCGGCGAGAGCGGGTTGATCCGCGCCGGGTCGCCGCCGAGCTCCTTCACGGCCTCGCGCATGGTGGCGAGGTCCACGATGCAGGGCACACCGGTGAAGTCCTGCATGATCACGCGGGCCGGCGTGAACTGGATCTCCTGGCTGGGCTGGGCCTGCGAGTCCCATCCGCCGACAGCACGGATGTGGTCGGCGGTGATGTTCGCGCCGTCCTCGGTACGGAGCAGGTTCTCCAGCAGGACCTTGAGGCTGTACGGAAGGCGGGCCGAGCCTTCCACCTTGTCCAGCCGGAAGATCTCGTAGGACTCGTCGCCCACGCTGAGCGTGCTACGGGCGTCGAAGCTGTTCGCCGACACGACAGTCTCCTTCATTCATGTGCGCGTACCACCGCATCCTGCCGCCACGCCCTCTTGGCCGATCCGCTAAGGTCAGGCTAAGTTAGGTAACCCTTACCGGTCCCGGGCGGCTGCGGCACGCCTCGGCAGATATCTCGATGTCGAGATAACTCTAGTACATGACCGCGGGACGGTCATGCCCGGAGGGCGAGTGCCCCCTCTCGTCCGGCCGAGTCGCTCCCCGGCGAGCCCGCCGGGCGGCCGTACCGCGGCGCCCGCGCCCGCCCGCCCGTCACCCGCCCTCCGCCAGGGGTCGGCCCTCGCCCGGCGCCGAACCAGGCCCGGACGCACGGGCGTTCGGCGTACCGACCCGCATTCGGGGTACCTGGCAGCGGACGACGACGAAGGGGGCAACCATGCCGCTCACATTCCGCAAAAGCTTCCGGATCCTGCCCGGCGTACGGCTGAACATCAACAAGAAGTCGTGGTCCATCACCACGGGCGGCAAGAACGGCCCCAAGCACACGCACAGCAGCACGGGCCGCCGGACCACCTCCATGGACCTCCCCGGCCCCTTCGGCTGGCGGCGCACCACCCGCGCCAAGCGCCACTGAGGCACCGTCACCCCAACGGACCCCTCCGGATGCGGCATCTCATATGTGAGATAGCCTGCCGTCATGGCAGACGACTACCTCGTACGCATCGGCAAGCTCATCCGTGACGCCCGTCAGCACCGGGGCTGGACACAGACGCAGCTGGCCGAGGCGCTCAGTACCAGTCAGAGCGCGGTGAACCGCATCGAGCGTGGCAATCAAAACATCAGCCTTGAGATGATCGCCCGAATCGGTGAAGCACTGGACAGTGAGATCGTCTCGCTCGGCTACGCGGGCCCGATGCATCTGCGCGTGGTCGGCGGACGCCGGCTCTCCGGCTCGATCGACGTGAAGACCAGCAAGAACGCGTGCGTGGCGCTGCTCTGTGCGACGCTCCTGAACAAGGGCCGCACGGTGCTGCGCCGCGTCGCGCGCATCGAGGAGGTGTACCGCCTTCTGGAGGTGCTGGGCTCCATCGGCGTACGCACCCGGTGGATCAACGGTGGCGTGGACCTGGAGATCGTGCCGCCCGCCGAGCTGGACATGGCGTCCATCGACGAGGCGGCGGCCCGCCGCACCCGCTCGATCATCATGTTCCTCGGCCCGCTGCTGCACCGCATGGACGGCTTCAAGCTGCCGTACGCGGGCGGCTGCGACCTCGGTACGCGGACCATCGAGCCGCACATGATCGCGCTGCGCCGGTTCGGTCTGGACATCGCGGCCACCGAGGGCATGTACCACGCGCGGGTGGACCGCAAGGTGACGCCCGGCCGACCCATCGTGCTGACCGAGCGCGGCGACACCGTGACGGAGAACGCGCTGCTGGCCGCCGCCCGCCACGAGGGCACGACCGTCATCCGCAACGCCTCCTCGAACTACATGGTCCAGGACCTGTGCTTCTTCCTGGAGGCGCTGGGTGTGCGGGTGGAGGGCATCGGCACCACGACGCTCACCGTGCACGGTGTGCCGACCATCGACGTGGACGTGGACTACTCGCCGTCCGAGGACCCGGTCGAGGCGATGAGCCTGCTGGCCGCGGCGGTGGTGACGGAGTCCGAGCTGACCGTGCGCCGCGTCCCCATCGAGTTCCTGGAGATCGAGCTGGCGGTCCTGGAGGAGATGGGCCTCGACCACGACCGCACGGCGGAGTACTTCGCCGACAACGGCCGTACGCGCCTGGTGGACCTCACCGTGCGCCCCTCGAAGCTCGAAGCCCCGATCGACAAGATCCACCCCATGCCCTTCCCGGGCCTGAACATCGACAACGTCCCGTTCTTCGCGGCGATCGCGGCCTCCGCGCAGGGCCAGACACTGATCCACGACTGGGTCTACGACAACCGCGCGATCTACCTCACGGACCTGAACCGCCTCGGCGGCCGCCTCCAGCTCCTCGACCCGCACCGCGTCCTGGTCGAGGGCCCCACGCGCTGGCGAGCCGCGGAAATGATGTGCCCTCCGGCCCTGCGCCCCGCGGTGGTCGTCCTCCTCGCCATGATGGCGGCGGAAGGCACCTCGGTCCTACGGAACGTCTACGTGATCAACCGAGGCTACGAGGACCTGGCGGAACGCCTCAACTCGGTGGGCGCACAGATCGAGATCTTCCGGGACATCTGAGGGTCTGCCGAACAAGCACCGTCACACCCCACCTGACCTGCCTAAACGTGAGGCGAGGCGGGGTGTGACGCACCCCGTGGGACTGTCTGAGGGACCTTTACGCGTACTCGGGCCCGTTCCTCGGGGCGTCCGATCGCGGGGGGCCGCCCGAGTGCCCCATCCAGCGTGACGGTGTCCGGCGGCGGGTCGTTGGGGGCGTCGCCGGGTCGTCTCCGGTCGTCCGTCGCCGTACTGCCCCTGGAACAGCCCCGTGTCCGTACAGTCGCTCTCCCCGCCCGTGCCCGCGCCGGGGCGCGTTCCCGAAGCGCGCCGGGCGCCCTCCGCGCACCGGCCGCGCCGGCCCTTCCCGCCGACGTCGTGGCGCGTCCCCGCGCTCGCGGTGCTCGCCGTGCTTCCGCTGTACGCGGTGTGGGGCGTCCTCCTCGCGACGGGGGGCGGTGATCTCGCGGCCCAGTACGCCTGGGCGGGATTCGTCGCGCGCAACCCCGGCACCGTGTACGGGCTCTTCTGGTACGGGGGCACGCACACCGTCAACTACAGCGTGCTGTCGCCTCCTTTGATGGCGGTGCTGGGAGTGCGTACCGTCTCCGTCCTCGCCGGGGTGGCCGCCACCTGGCTGCTGGGCGCGCTGCTGGCACGGACCGTGGCCAGGGCGCCCCTGTGGCCCGCGCTGCTCGGCGCGTTCGGGCTGTGGGCCAACGTCGCCTCGGGGCGTACGACGTTCGCCCTCGGACTGGCCTTCGGGCTCGGAGGTCTGCTCGCCCTGGCCGGTCGGCCTGCGCGGCGTAAGCGGCTGGCCGCGGGTGCGCTGGGTGCGCTGCTCGCCACCCTCGCGAGCCCCGTGGCCGGGCTGTTCCTGCTGGTGGCCGGCGCCGGATGGCTGTCGGACCGGCGGTACGCCAAGTGCCTCGTCCTGTCCGTGCCGACCGTCGCCGTCGTCGCGCTGACGGCTCTGCTGTTCCCCTTCGAGGGCGAACAGCCCATGGCGGGGGGCCGCGTGCTGATGCCCGTACTCCTGTCGGCCGCCGTGGTGTGGGCGGCCCCCCGCGCGTGGCGGGCGCTGCGGGCCGGGGCGGTCGTCCACGCCGTCGGCGTGGTGCTGACCTGGCTCGTCCCCTCGCCCATCGGCACCAACGTGGAACGGCTCGCGGCACTCTTCGCACCGGCCGTGCTGCTCGCCTGCCTCTTGAGCGGCACCGCCCCCCGTAAGCCCGGGTGCGGGTTCGGGTTCCGGTCCGGTGGCGGGGGCGTCGCGCATACCCTCGCGCTCGTCGTGTCGGTCGTCTGGACCACCATGTCGACCGTCAACGACCTGCGGGTCTCGACGTCCGTACCGGCCTGGGCCACCCACACCCACGGCGTCCTCAAGGAACTCGACCGCCTCGGCGCGCACCGCGACCGGGTCGAGGTGGTGCCCGCCCGCAACCATCGCGAGGCCGCCCTGTTCGCTCCGCACGCGCAGTTGATACGGGGCTGGAACCGGCAGTTGGACGTCGAGCGGGGGCGGCTGTTCTACGAGGGCGCCCTCGACGCGCCGCGCTACCACGCCTGGTTGCGTCACTGGGCCGTCGGGCACGTGGTCGTGGCGGACGGGAGACCCGACGGTCCCGCCGAGCACGAGGCGGCTCTGGTCGCCGCCGGACAGGACTGGCTGACGCCGGTCTGGCGGGACTCCCACTGGCGGATCTACCGCGTCCGGGACGCCGAACCGCTCGTCTCGCCGCCGGCCGACGTGGTGCGGGCGGGCGAGGCGGCCGTGGTGCTGAGGGTGCCGCGCGCCGGGTCGGTCACCGTACGGGTGCGGTACTCGCCTTGGCTGCGCGCCGACGGGGGCTGCGTGCGCCCGGACGGGCCCTGGACCCGGCTGACCGTGCCACGGGCGGGCCTCTACCGGCTGGACTCCAGCTATACGGCCAGGTCCATGGGTGGAGCGGGCTGCGCGCCGGGCCGGGACGAGGAGCGGCGGGGCCACTGAACCGGCCCCGCTCCTCCGGACCTCTCGCGGGGCCCGGAGGAGCGGCCAACTCGTGACGCGGACCGGATCACGAGGCGGCCGGGGCACGACGCCGGCCGACCTGAGCCGACGTCAGCCGACGTCGGCCCCTCGACGGCTTCGTGGACCGACGTCAGCTGACGAGCGTGACGTCCTGTTCCCGTGCCGCACGGAACATCGGCAGCGGCAGACCCGAGGAGCGCAGCTCCATGAGCGACGCCTCCACCTTCGCCGCGCCCGGCGCGAAGCGGCCCCGGTCGGTGTGTTCGGTGTTCGTCCAGCGGTGCTCGGCGCCGTCGCAGACCGCGGTGGTGCTGCCGATGCCCTTGCGCACACCGTTCCCGCCGTGGCCCAGGGACGAGTCGCCCTGGCTGAGGGAGGGTTTGTCCTGGCTCAGGGAGGAGCTGACGAAGACCGGGCCCGTACCGCCCTTGCAGCGGTACGTACCGGACAGGGTGACGGTGCCGTCCGCGGCGAGACGGGCCGTCGGGTCGACGGTCACCGTCTCCGCAAGGCCCACCGGCTCGGCGGACGCGGCCTGTTGGGGCAGCGCGCCCGCGGACGGAGCGGCGGCCAGCAACAGCGCCGCACCGGCGGCTGTGCCCATGACCTGGTGCAATCGCATCGGAATACCTCCTGGAGTGGGGCCTCCACAGGTACCGGCCCGGCGCGTCCGCAGGCGTGATCCTCACTCCTTTGGTGGCGAGTCCGCACCGTCCGTCCGTGGCGAGTCCGCACCGTCCGTCCTGGACTCGTCCGAGTGTTGTCCGCGTGTTGTCACGTTTCCCTTCCGGCTGTTCCGATGAGTTCGCGGCGGGCGCATGGTCTATCCATACGGGCGACGAAAACGCCGCCCGACTCCTCGCACGTGGAGGCCCACCATGTGTTCTCACCAGTCTTCGTGCCCGTCCGCCGCCCGCTCCGACCGCTCGGACGGTGCGCACCGCTCCGACGCGCACATCGTCTCCGCGCACCCCGAGCAGGGCTGGTACCTGCTGTGCGACGGCGCGATCGTCTTCGACGACACCGGCGCGCTCCTGCCCGACGGACGGGTCGTCGCTCCGCACCGGGTGCCGGTCGAGCAACTGGCCATCGCCGCCTGACCGTTCGGACGCCCCCACCGCATGACCGTTCGGACACCTCCACCGCCTGACCGTTCGGACACCCACCGCCTGATCGTTCGGACGCCTACCGCCTGACCGTCGCGGACCGTCAAGGACCACCGCGGGCTACCACGGACCGTCACGGGCTATCGCGGAGTGTTGACTGTCGTCATACAGTCGATACGCTCCCGATGCGACCCCCGCTGAGACCGGATGGTGATCTCGCGTGACGGTGACGATCTAGAGTGATCGACGTGTCCGAGCAGCACGCCCCCCGGTCCCTCATCGTCACCTTCTACGGCGCCTACGGCCGCTTCGCCCCCGGCCCCGTACCCGTCGCCGAGCTGATCCGGCTTCTCGCCGCGGCCGGCGTGGACGCCCCCTCCGTACGGTCGTCGGTGTCCAGACTCAAACGCCGCGGACTGCTCCTGCCGGCCCGTACAGCGGCCGGCGCCGCCGGGTACGTCCTGTCGCCGGACGCGCGACAACTCCTCGACGACGGCGACCGCCGGGTCTACGCGGCCTCGCCGCCCGAGGACGACACCTGGGTCCTCGCCGTGTTCTCCGTGCCGGAGTCCGAGCGGCAGAAACGTCACGTACTGCGCTCACGCCTGGCCGGCCTCGGTTTCGGAACGGCCGCCCCCGGCGTGTGGATCGCCCCGGCCCGCCTCTACGAAGAGACCCGTCACACCCTGGAACGGCTGCGCCTGGACGCGTATGTGGACCTGTTCCGCGGCGCGCACCTGGGGTACGCGCCGACCGCCGAGGCGGTCGCGCGCTGGTGGGACCTCGCCGGGATCGCCAAACAGCACGAGGCGTTCCTCGACCGGCACGCGCGCGTGCTGCACGAGTGGGAGAGCAGGGCCGACACCCCCGAGGAGGAGGCCTACCGCGACTACCTGCTCGCCCTCGACTCCTGGCGCCACCTCCCGTACACCGATCCGGGACTGCCCCCCTCACTGCTGCCCCCGGACTGGCCCGGCGCCCGCTCCGCCGCCGTCTTCCGCGCTCTGCACGAGCGGCTGCGCGATGCCGGGGCGGTCTTCGCGGGTGCGCCCGGGGACGCCCCCAAACCCGAACCCATGTGACGTGCGACACAAACCCAGTCGCTAAGGCAACGCTCAGGTCGCTCAGTCCCTCTTCTCATAATCCTTACTTAGCGTCGGGACGCATGAGTCTGATGGGCAATCTGAACCGGGCGCTCTCCGCCACCACCGGCCTTCAGGTGCGCCGGGCCACCCCCGCCGCGCCGCCGCAGCCGAACAAGGCCGGGGCGAAACCCGGCAAGCGGCCCACGCCCGTGTACCGATGTCCGGCCCCCGGAGATCTCGCCACGGACCGGTTGCTGCGGCGGCCGGTCTTCATCATGTCTCCCGTACGCTCCGGCTCGACGCTGCTGCGGATGCTCCTGAACGCGCACCCCCGGCTGCACTCCCCCCACGAGCTGCACATCCGCCGCCTCGAGGTCGACTTCGGCAGCAGGCTCTCGCGGCGCGCCATGAGCGCCCTCGACCTGGAGCGCGGCGACCTGGAGCATCTGCTCTGGGACCGGGTCATGCACCGCGAGCTGGTCAGGTCGGGCAAGGACGTCCTGGTCGAGAAGACGCCCAGCAACGCTTTCGTCCACCGGCGCATCCGGGACTGCTGGCCCGACGCCCGCTTCGTCTTCCTGCTCCGCCACCCGGTGTCCATCGCCCGGTCCTGGCACGAGGGCGACCCCGACAAGCGGACCTTCGACGAGGCCGCGGCCGACGCCCTGCGCTACATGAAGGCCGTCGACAACGCCCGCAACGCGGCCACCGCCGGCCACGGGGACCACGAGGACCACGAGGACCACGAGGACACTGACAGCCACGGAGGCAACGAGAGTCACGGGGGCCACTACACCCTGCGCTACGAGGACCTCACCGCCGACGCCGAGAAGGAGATGCGCGGCCTCTGCGCGTTCCTCGACGTCGGCTTCGAACCGTCGATGCTCGACTACGGCCGCCGCGACGACACCCAGGTCGTGAAGGGCCTCGGCGACTGGCGGGACAAGATCCGTACCGGCCAGGTGCAGAGCGGACGCGCGCTGCCCGCCGAGGACGAGATCCCGGAGCTGCTGCGGCCCATGTGCGCGGCCTGGGGATACAGCTCGTGAAGCCGCACGCCGAGATAGCGGAGGTGTGGCCGCGCGACGGGCGCGTGCGGCTCGTCGGCCGCATCCACGGACGGTCCGCCGAGGGCGACTGGCGGCTGCTGCTCACCCGCCGCGGCCACACCGGCCGCCCCCTCGACTACCCCGCGCATGTGAAGGGCGACCGCTTCGAGGGTGAACTGCCCATCGCCGACCTGATGACGCCGGACCCCGTCGGGATCGAGGAGTGGGACATCCATCTCACCGACGGCGAAGCCCGGTTGAGGGCCGGACGGCAACTCGACGACATCCACGGCAAGAAGAAGATCATGGTCTTTCCCGAGCAGCACGTACGCGGTCTGCGCGTGCGCCCGTACTACACGGTGAAGGACAACCTCTCCCTGGAGTGCCGTACCGGAGCCGCCTCATGACCGGCCATCAGACCGCCGGACACCGGACGGACGCGACCGGACGGCCGAAGGTCCGCTATCTCCTGCTGCACGCCTACGGCCGCGGCGGCACCATCCGTACGGTGATGAACCAGGCCAACTCCCTGGTGCAGGCGGGCTGGGAGGTCGAGCTGGTGAGCGCGCTGCGCCGCCGGGACGACATCCAGTTCCCGCTCGACCCGCGCGTCCGCGTCAGCACGGTCGTCGACCTGCGCGAGAGCGCCCACTCCCCCGGCCAGGGCGTGACCGGCCGCTGGCGGGACTGGCGCCGCGGGCGGCTGACCGAGCGGCCCGCACGGCACATCCCGTCGGGCGAGTTCGGCTACCGGTACTTCAACCGGTACGTGGAGCAGCGGCTGATCGCGTACCTCTCCTCGCTGTGCGACGGCATCCTCGTGACCACCCGGCCCGCGCTCAACTTCCTCGCCGCGGAGCACGCGACGGGCGGCGTGGTGCGGGTGGCGCAGGAACACATGAACCACGGCACGCACAAGCGTGATGTGCAGCGACGCATCCGGGAGACCTACTCGCGCTTCGACGCGGTCGCCGTCCTGACGGAACGGGACCGCGAGGAGTACGAGCAACTGCTGCCCGGAACCCGGGTGGTCCGCATCCCCAACGCCGTGCACTCCCTCGACCAGATCCCCTCGGACCACCGGTCGAAGATCGCGGTGGCGGCCGGGCGGCTGTTCCCGCAGAAGGGCTTCGACCTGCTGATCCCCGCGTGGGCGAAGCTCGTCGAGGCCTACCCCGACTGGCAGTTGAGGATCTACGGCAGCGGCGAGAAGAAGACCGAGCTGCGGGCGCTCATCGAGGAGCACCACCTCTACAACCATGTGCTCCTGATGGGTCACACGGACCGCCTGGACGACGAACTCGCCAAGGCCTCCTTCTACGTACTCAGTTCACGCTTCGAGGGACTGCCGATGGTGATGATCGAGGCGATGAGCCACTCGCTGCCGGTGGTGGCCTTCGACTGTCCGACCGGACCTTCGGACGTACTCACCCACGGCGTCGACGGCCTGCTGGTACCGCCCGAGGACCCCGAGGCGCTCGCCGCGTCCATGGCCAAGTTGATGGGCGACCGGGCGCTGCGCGCCGACATGGGCGTCGCGGCCGTGCTGACGGCGGCCTCGTACGGGCCGGACGCGGTGCACCCGCGCTGGGAGGCCCTGTTCAGCGAACTCGGCGGCAAGCCCGGCAACGGCCACGGTCACGGCCTCGCTCCCGGGATCTCCCCCGACTCCGACCTCCCCGAACCACGGCACCGCACCGCGGACGCCGCGAAAGGACACCACGCATGACCACCACGGCAAGGGGCCGTCAGAAGCCTCCCACCGCCCAGGGGGCCACGGTCTGGCTCACCGGGCTGCCGAGCGCGGGCAAGACGACGATCGCCCGCTTCCTCGCCGGCCGGCTGCGCGCCGAGGGCCATCGCGTGGAGGTCCTCGACGGCGACGAGATCCGCCGCTTCCTCTCCGCGGGACTCGGTTTCTCCCGCGAGGACCGCAACACCAACGTGCAGCGGATCGGCCTGGTCGCCGAGGTGCTGGCCCGCAACGGCGTCCTCGCCGTCGTCCCCGTCATCGCCCCGTACGCCGACAGCCGCGAGGCGGTGCGCAAGCGCCACGAGGCGAGCGGGACGCCCTACATCGAGGTGCATGTCGCCACACCCGTCGAGCTGTGCAGCGAGCGCGATGTGAAGGGCCTGTACGCGCGGCAGGCCGCCGGCCGGCTGACCGGGCTCACCGGGGTCGACGACCCCTACGAGCCCCCGCTCGACCCGGCGCTCGCGCTGGACACGCGGTCGCAGACGCCCGAGGAGTCGGCCGACTCGGTGCACGCGGTGCTGGCGGCCAGGGGGTTGGTGTGAGTACCACGACGACAGTGCCGGCGACGACGACTGTGCCGGCGGCAGCGGAGGCCGTGCGCCCGTACGCCCTGAGCCACCTGGACGCGCTGGAGTCCGAGGCGGTGCACATCTTCCGTGAGGTGGCGGGCGAGTTCGAGCGGCCGGTGGTCCTCTTCTCCGGCGGCAAGGACTCCATCGTCATGCTGCACCTCGCGCTGAAGGCGTTCGCGCCCGCCGCGGTGCCCTTCTCCCTTCTCCATGTGGACACCGGACACAACTTTCCGGAAGTCCTGGACTACCGGGACCGCACCGTCAAGAAGCATGGGTTGCGGCTCCATGTGGCCTCCGTACAGGAGTACATCGACCGTGGTGTGTTGAAAGAACGTTCCGACGGGACCCGCAACCCGCTGCAGACGCTGCCGCTGACGGAGAAGATCCAGGCCGAGCGCTTCGACGCCGTGTTCGGCGGCGGGCGCCGCGACGAGGAGAAGGCCCGCGCCAAGGAGCGCGTGTTCTCCCTGCGGGACGAGTTCTCCCAGTGGGACCCGCGCCGCCAGCGTCCCGAGCTGTGGAACCTCTACAACGGCCGCCACGCCCCCGGCGAGCATGTCCGGGTCTTCCCGCTGTCCAACTGGACCGAGCTGGACGTGTGGCAGTACATCGCCCGGGAGGGCATCGACCTGCCCGAGATCTACTTCGCGCACGAACGGGACGTCTTCCAGCGCGCCGGCATGTGGCTCACCGCCGGCGACTGGGGAGGACCCAAGGACGGCGAGACGGTGGAGAGGCGCCTGGTGCGCTACCGCACGGTCGGTGACATGTCCTGCACGGGTGCGGTCGACTCCGACGCCACCACCCTGGAGGCCGTGATCACCGAGATCGCCGCC
Organism: Streptomyces tauricus; assembly: GCF_014650955.1. Lineage (GTDB taxonomy): Bacteria > Actinomycetota > Actinomycetes > Streptomycetales > Streptomycetaceae > Streptomyces > Streptomyces tauricus. The sequence continues at coordinate 49,755 of NZ_BMVY01000031.1, read as the reverse complement.
TCCCGGCTCACCGAGCGGGGTGCCACCCGTGCCGACGACAAGATGTCCGAGGCCGCGATGGAAGACCGCAAGCGCGAGGGGTACTTCTAGCCATGACGAGCACCATCGAGCCCACCGAGCCCATCGAGCCGCTGTCGGTCGAGCAGCTGTCCGAGACGACGCTGCTCCGGTTCGCGACGGCCGGTTCCGTCGACGACGGAAAGTCAACCCTCGTCGGACGCCTCCTCCACGACTCCAAGTCGGTCCTCACCGACCAGCTCGAAGCCGTCGAGCACGCCTCGCGCAACCGCGGCCAGGACACCCCCGACCTCGCCCTGCTCACCGACGGCCTGCGCGCCGAACGCGAACAGGGCATCACCATCGACGTCGCCTACCGCTACTTCGCCACCGCGAAAAGGCGCTTCATCCTCGCCGACACCCCCGGCCATGTGCAGTACACCCGCAACATGGTCACCGGCGCCTCCACCGCCGAACTGACGATCATCCTCGTCGACGCCCGCAACGGAGTCGTCGAGCAGACCCGCCGCCACGCCGCGATCGCCGCCCTCCTGCGCGTCCCGCACATCGTGCTCGCCGTCAACAAGATGGACCTCGTCGGGTACGAGGCGAAGGAGTTCGACCGGATCGTCGAGGACTTCGCGGGCCACGCCGCCGAGCTGGACCTGCCGGGCTTCACCCCGATCCCCGTGTCCGCGCTGACCGGGGACAACGTGGTGGAGCGTTCCGCGCGCACGGACTGGTACGAGGGCCCCGCGCTGCTCGCCCATCTGGAGTCCGTCCCGGTCGGCGGCGATCCGACCGGCGCACCCGCCCGTTTCCCCGTCCAGTACGTGATCCGGCACGGGGAGGCCCGTCACTACGCGGGTCAGTTGGCCTCCGGCTCACTGCGCGTGGGCGACCGCGTGACCGTCCACCCCTCCGGCGGAACGTCCGCGATCGAGGGCATCGACGTACTCGGTGAAGAGGTCCGCGAGGCGTACGCGCCGCAGTCGCTGACCCTGCGCCTGGCGGACCACCTCGACGTCTCCCGCGGCGACATGATCACCAGTGGGCCGGACGCGCCCGCGCTCACCCGGGACGTCCGGGCCGCCGTCTGTCATCTGGCCGACCGTCCGCTGCGTGTCGGCGACCGTGTCCTGGTCAGGCACACGACCCGCACGGTGAAGGCGATCGTGCGGGAGCTGACCGCGGGTGAGGCCGGGCTGACCGCGAACGATCTGGGCCGGATCACCCTGCGCACCGCCGAGCCGCTCCCGCTCGACGACTACGCCGACTGCCGCCGCACCGGCGCGTTCATCCTGATCGACCCGGCGGACGGGGCGACGCTGACGGCCGGGATGGTCGACCTGGGCGGGGCGGACGCCGCCACGGTCTGACCACGATCCGAGCAGAGCCGTACGAGGCCGGGCACCGAGCGACAAGGTGCCCGGCCTCGCGCTGTCCCGGGAGCAAGGGGCTGCGGGGGCGCAAGAGGCTGCCCGGGGGCAGGAGACCGGTCACCCGCACCGGTCACCGAGTCACGACTCTTCGATAGCTCGGTAACGGCGGGAGCAGTCCGCGGGGGCCGAACCGTTCCCCTGGGTAGACAGCTCATCCGGGCAGACAGCCCATCCGGGTGGACGGCCCATCCGGATGGACAGCCCGAAACCGGGCCGAACGTCCTGAAAAAAGCCCACCGAGCGCCTCTGTCGGGATGCGACGTACCATTCCTAAAGTTGAAAGCAGGACATCCTGCTCCATGAACGGATCCGCCTTGCACGAGCCCCACGCCCCAGCCTCCTGGCGCATCGCCCTGCCGCACACCGTCGCGGCGGTGCCCGTCGCCCGCGCACTGGTCCGTACCGCGCTGGCGGAGATCGAGCTGACCGCAGACTGCGACACGGCGGAACTGCTCACCGCCGAACTGGTGGCCAACGCCGTGGAGCACACCAGAGGCGACGCCCCCATAGAGCTGGTCGTGGAGCTGCTGCCCACCGGATGCCAGGTCGAGGTGCACGACCCCGACCCGTCCCCGCCGGGCGACCTCACGATCCCCGATCCGTCGTGCGAGCCCGACCCCTGGCAGGAGCACGGCCGCGGGCTGCTGCTGATCCGCACCCTCAGCTCATCCTGCGGCCACCGCCCGACGGAGTCCGGCAAGGCGGTCTGGTTCCGGCTGCCGGTCGTACCCCACCAGCGCAGGCCCGCCTGACAGGGCACAGGACTCACAGCTCAGGGACCAGGCCCCAAGGCTCACGGCAGGGCCCGGTACGGGGTTCAGGACAGCGTCGCCACCAGGACCGCCTTGATCGTGTGCAGCCGGTTCTCCGCCTCGTCGAAGACGACCGAGTGGGCCGACTCGAAGACCTCGTCGGTGACCTCCAGGCAGTCCAGCCCGTGCCGCTCGTGGATCTCACGGCCGACCTTGGTGCCCAGGTCGTGAAAGGCGGGCAGGCAGTGCAGGAACTTGACGTCCGCGTTGCCGGTGGCCCGCAGGACGTCCATCGTCACGGCGTACGGGCCGAGGTCGGCGATGCGCTCGTCCCAGACCTCCTTGGGCTCGCCCATCGACACCCACACGTCCGTGGCGACGAAATCGACGCCCAGGACCCCCTCGGCGACCTCCTCGGTGAGCGTGATCCGCGCCCCGCTGCCCACGGCGAGCTCCCGTGCCTGCGCCAGGACCTCCTCGGCCGGCCAGTAGTCCCTGGGCGCGACGATCCGTACGTCCATGCCGAGCAGGGCGGCGGTGACCAGGTAGGAGTTGCCCATGTTGAGGCGGGCGTCGCCCAGGTAGGCGAAGGCGATCTCGTTCAGCGGCTTGTCGCAGTGCTCGACCATCGTGAGCACGTCGGCCAGCATCTGGGTCGGGTGCCAGACGTCGGTGAGGCCGTTGTAGACGGGCACCCCGGCGTGGGCCGCCAGCTCCTCGACGCCCTCCTGGCTGTCCCCCCGGTACTCGATCGCGTGGAACATCCGGCCGAGTACCCGCGCGGTGTCCTTCACGGACTCCTTGTGCCCTATCTGTGAACCGGACGGGTCGAGATACGTGGTCGACGCGCCCTGGTCCGCGGCGGCGACCTCGAAGGCGCAGCGCGTGCGTGTCGACGTCTTCTCGAAGATCAGCGCGATGTTCCGGCCCCGCAGGTGCTGGGTCTCCGTCCCGGCCTTCTTCGCCGCCTTCAGCTCGGCGGCGAGCTCGATCAGGCCTCGGAACTCCTCCTGAGTGAAGTCCAGCTCCTTCAGGAAGTGTCGGCCGGCGAGGGCGTACGAAACTGTCGCCATGAGGGCGCTCCAGGGTTACGTAAACAGGGACTCTTGGAATTCTATACGACGCCCCACATTTCTATACGGCCCCCTTTTCCGCACGACTCCCGCTTCCATGTGCCCCCGTTCCGTCCGCCCCCCTCCGTCCGACCCCGCTTCCGTCCGCCCCCCGCTTCCGTCCGGGCCGGTCAGCCCGCGGGCACGGCGTCCCGCTGGACCGGGCAGCTCATACAGCGCGGGCCGCCCCTCCCCCGTCCCAGTTCGCTGCCCGGGATCTCGATCACCTCGATGCCCTGCTTGCGCAGATGGGTGTTGGTGGTCTGGTTGCGCTCGTAGGCGACGACGACGCCCGGCTCGACCGCGAGGACGTTGCAGCCGTCGTCCCACTGCTCGCGCTCGGCGGCGTGCACGTCCTGGGTGGCGGTCAGCACCCGGATCCGGCTCAGCCCGAGCGCGGCGGCGATCGCGCGGTGCATGTGCTCCGGCGGATGGTCGGTGACCTTCAGCTCCTTGTCGCCGACGCCCGGTTCGATGGTGTACGAGCGGAGCATGCCGAGCCCCCCGTACTGGGTGAAGGTGTCGCCGTCGACCATCGTCATCACCGTGTCGAGGTGCATCAGGGCCCGCCTCTTGGGCATGTCGAGCGCCACGATGGACTGCGCCGAGCCGGTGGCGAAGAGCTTGTGCGCGAGCATCTCCACGGCCTGGGGTGTCGTCCGTTCGCTCATGCCGATGAGCACGGCGCCGTTGCCGATGACCAGTACGTCGCCGCCCTCGATGGTGGACGGGTAGTCGGCCTGCCCCTCGGACCACACATGGAAGGTCTCCGCACGGAACAGCGGATGGTGCCGGTAGATCGCCTCGAAGTGCACGGTCTCGCGTCTGCGCGCGGGCCAGCGCATGGCGTTGATGGAGACGCCGTCGTAGATCCAGGCGGAGGTGTCGCGGGTGAAGAGGTGGTTGGGCAGCGGCCCGAGGAGGAAGTCGTCGAGGTCCATGACGTGGAAGCGCACGGACGTCGGCTCGGGGTGCGCCTCCAGGAACTCCCGCTTGGTCATCCCGCCGACCAGCGCCTCGGCCAGCTCGCCCGCGGGCAGACCCTCGAACGCGGCCCGTAGGTGGTCCGTGGCGAGCGGCCCGTACTCCTTCTCGTCGAAGACCCTGTCCAGTACGAGCGACCGGGCCTCCGGGATGGCCATGGCCTCGGTCAGCAGGTCTCCGAAGAGGTGGACGGTGACGCCGCGGTCGCGCAGGACGTCCGCGAACCCGTCGTGCTCCGCGCGCGCCCTGCGCACCCACAGCACGTCGTCGAAGAGGAGGGCGTCCTTGTTGCTGGGGGTGAGCCTTTTGAGCTCAAGATCCGGCCGGTGGAGGATGACGCGGCGCAGCCGCCCGGCTTCGGAGTCGACGTGGAATCCCATGACTCCATCCTGACCACCCCGGGGCCGCTTGACCCACCGCTCGGCGGTTTCTTCGCCCACTCGTTCGCTTTCACGCCCTCACCACCCCCACCCCTTCTTTAATAGTCCTCTTGACTATAAAGAGGCGAACTGGTTATCGTCGAACAGACGACAAACGAGGGGGAACGAGGGAATCCGATGGCCGACATCACCCGGCGCCTGGGCTGGCGCCACCTGCGCGGCGCGCCGACGGCGCACATCCGGCACCACCGCGGCACAGAACTGCTGCACGACGGCCCCGGACTCAGCTTCTGGTACCGCGCGCTGAGCGCCGCGCTGTCCGAAGTACCGGTGGACGACCGCGAGTTGGCGATGACGTTCCACGCCCGTACGTCCGACTTCCAGGACGTCGCGGTGCAGGCGACCGTCACCTACCGGGTCAGCGACCCGGCGCTGGCCTCCGCGCGCCTGGACTTCTCCATCGACCCCGACACCGGGGTCTGGCGGGGCGCGCCCTTGGAGCAGCTGGGCACCCTGCTGACCGAGTCGGCCCAGCAGCACGCACTGGACGTACTGGCCCGTACGACCCTGGCGTCGGCGCTGGTCGACGGCGTGGCGGCGGTACGGGAGCGGGTCGCGGCGGGACTGGGCGCGGAGCAGCGGCTGCCGGCGACCGGCATCGAGGTGGTCGCCGTACGCGTGGTGGCGCTGCGTCCGGAGCCGGAGGTGGAGCGGGCCCTGCGCACACCGGCCCGCGAGCAGATCCAGGAGGAGGCGGACCGGGCGACGTACCAGCGGCGGGCCGTGGCCGTCGAGCGGGAGCGGGCGATCGCCGAGAACGAACTGGCGAGCCAGATCGAACTCGCGCGGCGCGAGGAGCAGTTGGTAGAGCAGCGCGGTACGAACACGCGCCGCGAGGCGGAGGAGAACGCGGCGGCGGACGGGGTACGCGCCGAGGCCGAGGCGGCCCGCACGGTGAAGCTGGCCGGGGCGGAGGCCGAACGGTCCGTGCAGCTGGCGGACGCCGAGGCCAGGCGGACCGAGCGGCTCGCCAAGGCGGAGGCCGAGCGGACGGTACGGCTCGCGGACGCCGAGGCGAACCGTGCCGTGCGGCTCGCACGGGCGGAGGCGGAGGCCGCGCGCGAGGTCGGGGAGGCGCGGGCGCAGGCCCAGGCCGCCTGGCTGCGGGTGCACGCCGACGTCGACGTCAGCACGTTGCACGCCCTGACCGGGTCGCGGCTCGCGGAGAACCTGCCGAGCATCGACAGCGTGACCATCTCGCCTGACGTGCTGACCGGCCTGCTGACCAAACTGGGTGTCCGGGACGGGACATGAGCCTCGCCCCACGGATCGTGCTGGTCCACCGCACCACGGAGTACGAGGAGTTGGTGGCCCACCACGGCACGCACGGACAGGCCGCCTTCTTCCTGTCCTCCCGGGGCCGGGACATCGAGGAGGTCGCCGAACGCCACCGCCGCACCCGGCGCGCGCTGACGGACGTGACCTCCGCGATCCCCCTGACATGGCGTCAGAGCCGGGTGGAGCGGGGCGATCTGGACCGCTTCCTGTTCGCACCGGAGGACGTGGTGGTCGTGGTCGGCCAGGACGGCCTGGTGGCGAACGCCGCCAAGTACCTGACCGGGCAGCCCGTGGTGGGCATCGACGCGGACCCCGGCCGCAACCCCGGCGTCCTGGTGCGCCACCGCCCGGGGGACGCGGCCAGGCTGCTGCCCGCGGCGCTGGCCACCGGAACGGGGGTGGACGAACTCACCATGGTGGAGGCGGTGGCCGACGACACGCAGCGACTGCTCGCCCTGAACGAGATCTACCTGGGCGCGGCCGGCCACCAGACGGCCCGGTACCGCCTGGGCGTCGAGGGAGGCGGTGCCTCCACGGGTGACGGGGGCGTCATGGAGGGAGGCGGGGCTTCCACGGGTGGCGCAGGTGTCGTCGAGGGAGGCGGGGCCCTCACGAGTGGCGCAGGTGTCGTCGAGGCGCAGGCCTCCTCCGGGGTGCTGGTGGGCACGGGGACGGGGGCGACGGGGTGGATCAGGTCGGTGTGGCAGGAGAGGGGCAACCCCCTGCCCCTCCCCCGCCCCACGGAGGACCGCCTGGTGTGGTGCGTCCGCGAGGCCTGGCCGTCCCCGACGACCGGCACATCACAGGTGGCGGGCCAGCTGTCGGCCACCTCCCACCTCACCCTCACCGCCGAATCCGAACGCCTGATCGCGTTCGGGGACGGGATGGAGGGGGACGCACTGGAACTGACGTGGGGGCAGTCGGTGCGGGTGGGGGTGTGCGGGCGACGGCTGCGGTTGGTGGGCTGAGCACGACTCGCCCCACTCGGCCGCGCACCTCACCCGGCCGCTCCCCGCACCGCACCGCTCAGCCGCTGGGCAGCGGCTGGAGGAGTTCCGGGCGGGCCAGCATCCGGCGCCCGGAGCGGCCCGGTTCGAGGGCGGCGCGGGCGACGATCCAGCCGGCGAGAACGTGCGGGTCGGCCGGGTCAAGGGCCAGGGCCTGGGCGTACGCGGCCATCGCGGCAGCCGGGTCCCCGGCGGCGAGGTGCTCGTCGGCGGTGCGGGGCACGCGCGGCCGGGCGGCGAAGGCGTGGGTGCGCAGGTCGGGCCAGGGATCACGGTCCGTACGGAAGCGGGACGTCTCCGCCCCGCTCCCCCTGCGCCACGCGGCCCCACCCTCCTGCGCCTCCCCGCCCTCGGGGGACGGTGCCTCGGGGGGCGATCCCTCGCGGGGCGGCACGACGTTGCGCAGCCGCCATTCGGTGCGGTGCAGCATGGCCGCGGTACGGGCGCGCGCCCGGGCCGCCGGGTCCACGGGTTCGCGCAGCCAGCCGTCGAGGGTCCGGGCGAGACCCGTGACGATCCTGCGGCCGGGAGCGGTGAGCCGGCCGCTCAGCTGCAGCGTGCGCACGACCAGGCGGGTCTGCGTGCGCCGCAGGGCGAAGTGGTAGGCGGCGACCGCTGCCTGCTCCTCGTGCTCGGCGTCCGCCATGCGGTCCCGCCAGAACCCGCTGACGCCGGTGAACGCGTAGACGCCGTGCAGCAGACCGGTGAGGTGGCGCGGGTCGGGCCGCCAGGGCGCGTAGTAACGCTCCTCCCGGTCGTCCTCCACCAGCGGGAAGAGGTGGAGGAGGGCGGCGAGTTTGCTGTGCTGGAACTCGTGGACGAGGATCTCGGCGAGGACCGGCGCGGTGGCGGGGCGTGAGATGTTCATGGCGCCGAAGGCGTCACCGCTAGACGCTGATCCCCGCACTCCCGGCCGCACCGGGGGCATGGTGCTGGTGCGGCCCCACGGTACGACGGACCGGATCACGGCGGGGTCGAGCCGCCCGGGGCCGTGCCCGCCGTCCGGGTTGGCGAGGATGCCGACGGCGTCGTCGAACAGTTCCTGCCACGCGGAGGCCTCGTCCGCGTCGAGCCTGGCCGGGGGTATCGGCTCGTCGAGGTCCCGGTAGGGATCCAGGTCGTCGAGGGGGATGGAGACGGAACCCGAGGCCGTGACGTGGGTGAGGGTACGCAGCGGAATCCAGTGCGCCTCGGCCGGCGCGGGGGCCCGCACGGGGGTCGACACTCCCTCGGCGGCTGCCGTCGAGGGGGGCGGTGCGTCCAGGACGCGCACGGGCACAGTGGCGGGCCGGCAGCGGACGGAGTCGGCCCGCCCGTCGGATTCCGTCCCGGTCAGGGTCAGTTCGCCCGCTCTCGTACGGGCCCGGCCGACGGTCGGACCGGGTTCCGCGGCGGGCAGGCGGACCAGGCCGAGGCCGGGCAGGTTCAGCGCGCCGTCGGTGAGGGGGACGAGGAGTTCCGCCTCCGTGCGCGCCCGTAGCGCCGCGGCGACGGCCAGAGCACTCAGGTGTCCGGCCTCCACCCACAGGGGCGGACCCACCGCGGTGCCGTGCAGACGGCGCAGCATATGGGCCAGCCAGCCGCCGGTGGCCGGTGCGAGCAGCAGTTGTTCGACCTGCTCGGGGGCCCGGCCGGCTGCCTCCTTGAGGGTGCGCCAGGCCTCGGCCGGCGGGTTCAGCGGGGTGGAGATCCCGTCGACGCTGGCGAGGAGGGTGCGCAGGAGCAGCAGTCGACGGGCCCGTTCGCCCCGTTCCAGGAAGGCGAGCGCCTCGGCCGAGCCGCCCCCGACGGCGAACTCGGCGAAGAGGCGGTCCGGCATCCGGAGGGGCCGCCCAGCGTGCTGCTGGCTCGTCATGCCAGGTGACCTCCGATGGTGAGTGCGTTCGTCCTTCCGTCCGGTCCGGCCTCGTAGGAAGCACCGATGCGGCTCGGCTACTCCGCCCTGCCCTGCGGTTCGCCGTCTCCCCAGATGCGGTCGCGGGAACGCAGCACCTCCGCGAGGACGCGTGCGGTGGGCCGGAGCGGGGAGAGGCTCTCCACGGCGACGAGCGGCACCGTCTCAAGATCCGCCAGATCCGACTCCCAGACGGGGGCGCCCGCGGCGGGGGCCGTCCCCAGGGCTGCGGCTTCGGCTTCGTGCGGAGCGAGCGACTGGTCCAAGATGCGTCCCCCTTCTCGCACGGTGGCACGCGATGCCCCGTGTCCTGTCCATCATGGCGAACCCTGCCCGTATGGGAAACCCGTACGATCACGCCAGTTGATCACCGGCGGCCGTGTCCGTGTTCGTCCGCTCCGCCCAGTTCCCTCAGGGCTTCGGCCAGTTCCCTCCCCAGGTCGGGATCGTCGTCCAGGGCCACGACGGCGTCGTAGAGCTCCCACAGCGCCCCGGGGTGACGGCGGGCGAGCCCGGTGAGGATGACAGTGGCGTCCGTGCGGGCCTTGGGGTGACGGGCGAGCGTTCCCGTGACCCGGGGGTTCAGCGCGGCGACCACGGCCTGCCGCTCGGTGGGGTCGTTCATCAACGGATAGGCCACCAACGCGTCCACGGCGCGCAGCAGTGGAGTGGCGGGACGTGCCTTCGGTGGCGGTGCGACGATCTCGGTCCGCTCGGGACTCTGCAGCCGGATCTCGGGATACTGCGCCGTGCGGCCCGCCTTTCTGAGAGCCGAGATCCGGGCCCTTACGGCCGGAAACAGCTCCTCCGGATCGGGCGGCGCGGGCAGCGTGCCCGAACGCCCGGCGAGCAGATCGAGAAGGATCTCCGAAAAGAGCCCCGTGGCGCGTGCGGGGTCGTTGGCCGCCTCCCGGCCGCGGCCCGCCGCCCGGAGCAGGGTCTGCCGGTGCACGAGGGTGCGATGCCCCGCGGGCAGCACGTCGGGCGGCAGCGGGTCGCGGAAGGCGAGCACTTCCTCGAAGGTCTCGCAGGCGTCCACGATCCACAGCTGTTCGGCGAAGCCGGGCACGGCGTCGCTGGCGTAGCGGGTCAGCGCGGACTCCAGGTCGACGGCCACCTTGTCGGCGGTGGTGGCGTCCGCGCAGAACAGCCGGGTGTGCCCGGCCCGGTCGAGCACACCGTGGCCGCCCCACCACACCCACAGCACGTCGCCGGGGTGCGCGGGCAGTTCGCGTACGAGAACACGGCGCAGGGTGGAGTGGTCGGCGGGGGCGTGCCCGGTGTCGGGCACGAACGGGGGCAGCGGGGCCAGATGCAGCCGCAGGTTGACGTCGGGAACCCCCGCCGCGCGCAGCAACCGGTGGAACGCGAGGGCGTCACGGGCCGGGCCCGGCAGGTCCCAGGCATGGCCCGCGTCGTACGTCTCGATCCCCACGATCAGGGCGTGGACCCGGGCCGGATCCACCTTCCGTGCGGTCCGCGGCTCCGGCGTGGTCATGGCAGGCGATCCACGATGTGCCGGTACACGACGGGGTTGGTCCAGTAGGCGCTGTGGGCTGCCGGGAACGGCTGACGGCTGTCGACGCGGACGTCGGTGACCCGGCCGGGGAAGAGTCCGCCGCCGAGGTAGCCGAGCAGGTCGCGCGGGTCGTAGAAGTTCAGCCAGTCCGGCATGTGCGGCGGCAGCGGGGCGGGGTGTTCGAGGGAGGGCAGCGCCCCGGACTCGTACAGGAACGGGCCTTGGGAGCCGGCTGTCACCAGGAGCTGTACCTGTGGGAGCGGGGTCGTGATCAGCGTGTCCAGGGCGATGATGCCGCCGAGGCTGTGGCAGACCAGGGTGACGGGCGGGTCGAGGTCGGCGAGCAGCGCGCGCAGGCCGGCGCGGAGCGCCTCGCCGCGGCTGAGGTAGCGCAGGACGTCCCCTGCGGCGGGATGTGCGGCCTCGGTCAGGGCGCGCCGTCGGCGCACGACGGCGCGGGAGGCGGCCGAGGTCCCCATCCTCAACAGCACGGCGCGCAGCCCGCGTTCCGTGCCCCGTGGTGGCGCTCCGAGCGCCCTGGCCAGCCGGCCGACGACGGCGTCGCGGGTGTCACCGGCCGGGACGAGGGGGCTGTCGGCGGCGAGTGCTTCGGCGATGAGGCGGGCGGCGAGCCACCGGGCCGCGAGAACCGCGAGGTCGTCGGGTGCGAGGGCGGCCGCGGCCGGGCCGAGCAGCGGGTGGCCGGCCAGTTCCGCGGCGGCACGCCCCAGTCCGGGGCCCAACTCCGCTGCCGGTACATCCCCTTGGGCGGCCAGTTCGAGCAGACACGTGCGAAGCCCCTGCTCCGGGACCGGGGAGCCGGGCGGCCGTTCGGCGTCGGGTCGCGCCCCGGCCGCGGCGAGTGCGAGTTCGGCGTCGGGGTCCGCGTACAGGACCGCCCAGGCCTGCGCGTCGTCCGGCTCGTCCGGACCGGCGCCGGGTACGGACGGCAGCTCCGCGAGTCCTCGGGAGGTACTCCCTTCGGGTGGCAGGCTCGCCCCGCCCGCGGCGAGTGCCGCGCCGTGCGTGTCTCCCCAGGAATACGGCACGAAACGGAGTCCCGCGCGCAGGGCGTTCAGACCGGCGGCCACCCGGTCCGTCAATATCGAGATGTGCGGTTCGCGTACACCTGTCCCATGGACGAAGACGACCGTCGACATGCGCCCCCCATGACACGGGGCCGAGTCCCCGTACGACTGCCGTTACGACTGCCGTCGCGGCGTCAACTCCACGATATTGCAGAAAAGTTGGTTCTGCCCGGAACCTGCGTACAGCGTTCGGGGCCGGCCAGGCTGTCCGACTTCTGCTCTATCGGGGGGACGCCGTGAGCCCTGACGCGATGATCACGCATTTCGTAGGAGCCTCGGCTCTCGTCCTGGTGGCCGCGCACGCCGCGGGCTGGCTGGCGCGCAAGCTCAAACAGCCCTACATCGTGGGTCAGTTGACCGCGGGGATCGCTCTCGGCCCCTCACTTCTCGGTGCGGTGGCACCGGGCGCGTACGCAACCCTGTTCCCGCCGGGCATCGGGCCCGCGCTGACCGGTTTCGCGCAGTTCGCCCTCGTGGTGTTCCTGTTCGCCGTCGGGTACGAACTGGATCTGAAGATCCTCGGGGCCAGGGCCCGCACCTCGGTGACCGTCGCGCTGACCGCGTTCGTGGTGCCGATGGCCGTCGGCAGCGGCTGCGCCCTGCTGTTCGGCGAACAGTTGCGGAGTCTCGGCATGCCACGCCATCTCTCCCCCTCGATGATCGTTTTCATCGGTGTCGCCCTGTCGATAACGGCGGTGCCGGTACTGACGGCGATCGTGCGGGAGAACGGGCTGGCCCGCACGGTGCCCGGGGTGGTCGCCGTCTCGGCCGCCGGACTGCTCGATGTGATCGGCTGGACGGTCCTGGCCGGCACCCTGCTGGAGAACGGACACGGCCAGGCGCTCGGCTGGCCGGTGCGGCTCGCCGTCGCCGTCGTCTTCGTGGCCGCGATGCTTCTGGGGGCCCGGCCCGCGCTGCGGCTGCTGCTGTGGCGCACCCGAATGGAGCCTTCACTCCGCCTCGCGCTGCTGATCGGCTTCGCCCTGGGGTCGGCCTGGCTGACGCACGCCATCGGTCTGCATGTGATCTTCGGAGCGCTGCTGGCGGGAAGCGTCGTCCCGCGCGAGGAGGGCGGGCGGCTGGATCCGGACCTGCTGCGGCCCCTGCACGGCGTCAGTTCGCTGCTGCTGCCGTTCTTCTTCGTGGTGTCGGGCCAGTCCGTGGCGCTGAACAGCATGGACGCGACGGGCTGGCTGGCGTTGCTGGTGGTGACGGCGCTGGCCGTCGTCACGAAGATCGGCAGCGGGACGGCCGCGGCCCGGTTCGGTGGTCTCGGTCGGCAGGACGCGTGGACGGTCGGCGTGCTGCTGAGCGCTCGGGGCCTGACCGAACTCATCGCCCTGAACGCGGGCCTCCAGGCCGGGCTGCTCAGCACTCAGCTGTACACGGTCCTCGTGTTCATGGCGCTGGCCACCACGCTGTTCACGCAGCCGCTCCTGCTCCTGGTACGACGGCCGCGGAGGGGTCCCACGGACCGCCGCACGGCCCGCCGAACAGACCGTCACGCGGCTCGCCCCACGGACTGGCTCACGGACCGCCGCGCGGTCGTCGGTGAGGCGGCGCACGCCGATGTGCCGTCCCCGGCCGGGGAACAGGATCTGTGGCATCCACCGGGTGACAGCCCGAGTCCCGTCCCGGAAGCGGGCTGACGCGACCGGGGGCGGCACCGGGTGCCACCCCCGCCGGGCCGTCGTCGGACCTGCCGGGGCGGCCCGGCGCCGCGTCGGCTCCGGTACTACATCGGCACCGGCGCCAGGTCGCACTCGATGCGGCGGCGCTGACGGGCCGACAGCAGCCACGGGTGGTCGCTCCGGACCACCCGGGTGAAGCCCTCCACCGCCTTGCGCTCCAGTTCGTCGGCCTCGGCCCTGCGCCCCAGACCTCGAAGATCGACGGCGAGGTTCGCGGTGCACGACAGGGTCAGCGGATGCTCCTCACCGGCGATCTCGGCCAGCAGGGGCAGGGTGGCCTCGTCGATCTCCCGGGCCAGGTCGAAGTCCAGTCCCGCGTACGCCGTGTTGGCCTGGCCGAGTGCGACCGTCAGGGTCGTCACATGGCGGGGTCCCAGGGTGTCACGGAGCCGGCGGGCCGTGTCGTCGTCGAGTTCCCGCGCCGCTTCCAGGGCGCCGAGGGCCCGCATGGTGGCGGCCAGGTTGGCCTTCGTGATCAGGGTGTAGGCGTGGTTCTCGCCCAGGCGGTGCTCGTAGCTGCGCACCGTGGCCTCGCCCAGTTCGCGCGAGCGGTCGAGGTCGTTCGTGAGGCGGCGGTCGACGACCACGTTGATCGCCGTCGACAGCGTGTCGTAGTGGTCGCGCCCGTAGCCCGGCACGAGACGGCGCAGTGTCTCCTCGGAGAGCTTGGCCGCCTCGGCGACGGCTCCGTCACGGCGCCTGCAGACGGCCAGGTTCCGCGCGACCCGCAGGGTGGTGATGTTCTCGTCGCCGAACAGCTCGCGCACCCTGCGGTAGACGTCCTCCTGGAAGTCGCGGGCTCCCGGGTAGTCGCCCGCCTCGCGCATGTCGATCGCGAGGCCGTTGAGGGTGTTCAGGGTCAGGCCGCTGTTGGGCCCGAAGAGCCGGTCACGCAGCCGGGCCGTCTCCTGGTCCAGCGGAACCGCCTGGGCGTACTCGCCGCACAGGCGCAGCGAGACGGTCCAGCCGTGCGCGGCGTTCAGGGTGCTGGGGTCCTCCGGCCCGAACAGGGTGCGGGCCCGCTCGGTGGCCTCCCGGTCCAGCACCTCCGCCTCCGTGAACCGGCCCTGGTGACGCCGTGCGGCGGCGAGCTGCGTCATGGAGTCGATGAGGTCCTCGGCGTCGACGTTCCCCCGGCGCGAGACTTCCAGGGCGCGCTCGTTGAGCAGGATGGACTCCTCGACCTCACCGACGACGCGCAGCACGAAGGCGAAGATCTTCGCGATCCTGATGACGTGGATGTCCTCCTCGCCCGAGGCGGCGAGCCAGGTGCGCCAGGCCTGCCGGGCCAGTTCGACCGCGTTCTCGTGGTCGCCCCAGTAATAGAGGAACAGCACGGTGTCGTAGACCAGTTCGCGTGCCCAGGTGTCCGTGCTGGTGATGGCCTCGGAGGCCTGCACATGCGGCAGCAGCGCCTGGTAGGCGGGCCACTCGTTGGACGAGGCGTAGTGCCCGGGCTTGGCCGCCGACAGCAGCTGGTGGGCGGCGTCCCGCATACGGTCGCGCTCCTCGGTGCTCAGTTTGGCGAGAAGTACGTTCTGCAGGAGGCGGTGCATCTGCAGGGTGTCCGAGCGCAGGTCCAGCTTCACCAGGGAGAACTGGTTGAGGTCCCGGATGGCCCGGCTCAGCTTGATGGACTCGCGCAGGAGCGGATCGACGTCGGGTGTGATGTCGACGCCGCGTTTGCCGCGGAGCATGGACAGCGGTACGGGTTCGGGGGCCATGCAGGCGCAGATGTCGAGGAGCTCCCGCGCACCCGGGTTGTTCTCCTTGATCCGTTCCAGTGAGATGTCCCAGGCGGCGGCGACCGAGACCGGATAGTCGGGAGCCGGGTCCAGATGCAGGATCTCGGGGCTTCGCTCGCGCAGCAGCGCGAGGTAGTCGTCCACGAGCATGCCCGTGACGGCGCGCCAGGCTCCGGCCTGCTCGACGGCGAGCGGCAGATCGCCCAGGGCCTCGGCCAGCCGGTCCGCGTCACGCTCCGACAGGTCGGGGGAGCGCTTCTGCAGCAGCTGGATCGACTCCTCGCGCTCGAAGACGTTGACCGGCAGCGGCGTCGCGACCCTCTCCCAGTCGCGGTTCCGGGAGGTCACGATGATCTTCCCCGGTCCGTTGGCGGGAAAGTACGACCGGACCGCCTCGACGTTCTCGGCGTTGTCGAAGACAAGCAGCCAGTTGTCGTAGGGCACTCCGGTACGCAGCGCCTCCAGGACGGCGGGCACCGCCGTGTTGGCCGCCGGGAGACCGCCCTCCGGCCCCGACGGGGTGATCCGCAGGCGCGCGGCAAGACCCGCGAGGGCCGCCAGGATGAGGCTCTCGCGCTCGGCCGGGATCCAGCAGATCACCTTGTAGTCGAGCTGGTGCCGGTAGACGTACTCGAGCGCGAGCTGCGACTTCCCCACGCCCCCCATGCCCTGCAGGGTGTGCGGCAGCACGGCTGCCGTGTCCTGGGCTCCGAGTTGGTCCTCCACGGCACGGAGCAACGCCGTGCGGCCCACGAACGAGGTGTTCCGCAGGGGAACGCTCACCAATAGGGCCGACGTTCCGGTCGTGGTGCTCTGCATGGGTGGCTCAGCCTCCGGGGCTTCTGTTCGGGACATGTCGGTAACCAGCGGCACAGGTTCTCCAGGTGGATCGAGGACGTCCAACCCTGGATCACTCCCCTCCCCGCCACCGGCCGACCCGCCACTTTCCGGGTGGTTTGGGGTCACGGGAGGAACAGCTGCGGGCCCGGGCCCGCCAGGGGGCCCGAATCCGGCGGAGTCCGCGTCGATGCGTTTCGCACGTTCGGAGTAGGGGCCGGCCAGCGCCCGCATCACGGCGAGCTCGGTCCGCAGCCAGCCCCGCGCGGTGGGGTCGGGGAGCGTGGCCCCCGCCGGATCCCGTAACGCGGCGCGCAGTGCGACGCCGCGCTCCCCTGCGGCCGGGAGGTCCCCCAGCATGCTGACGGTGAGCGCGAGTTGGGTTCTGGTGGTGGCCGCGAGGAGGGCTTCCCGGACGCCGTCCGCGAACTCCGGACGGCCGTCGCCGCCGTCCCAGTCGATCAGACCGCCCATGAGGATCTCGGCCACATGGGCGGGGCCGGTCTCCGGCATGATCCGTTTGCGCAGCTGCTCGACCAGGTCGAACTCGAAGGGGACCGCGGCCAGCTGGGTGGCGAGACGACGGGCCGCCGGTGTGGCCAGCGTGAAGAACCGGCGCACGGCGGCCGTCGCGGCGCGCGGAAGTCGTGGGGGGCGCAGTCCCGGTGCGGGCGCCCCCTTGGTGAGGGCGCCGGCCAGCACGACGGGCAGGGCGCGGCGCACTCCGCGCTTGCCCGTGACGAGGTCGGCCCAGGCGGCGATCGAACCGGGTTTCAGGGAGAGCACCGGCACGGGAACGGACCCGTCGCCCGCCTCCGGCAGTGGACGCATGGGATCGGAGCCGCCTGGCGACGCCCAGTCCGCCAGGCTCACATTGGCCGCGCCGAAGCCGCCGGCCTCCAGCACGGCCGGATACGGGTAGAGGGAGGAGCGATGGCGCAGATGGGGCGGAAGCAGGTGCACCAGAGCGGTGGGCCCGGCGCCCGCGAGGCGGCAGAGCAGCGCGTCCGCGGCGGCGGAGATCCAGCCGTGGCCCAGTCCGTCGGTGACGACCAGGAAGACCCGGCTCCCGCCTCCGTCGAGCAGTTCCGCGGGGGACGCCAAGGTCCGTCCGGTGGACCAGCGGAGGAGGGGACCGCCCGATCGCGGCAGGTCGACCTTGACGGTGCGTACGACCCGGAAGGCGCCGCTCTGTTCGGCGGCCTCGGCGAGCCCGGCCGTGGCGTCCTCCCAGATCTTCATCGTGGGAGCGTCGTCGACGAGGAGGACCAGATCGAACGCCGAGGTGCGGGCGGGCCGCAGAAAGGGCATCCACATGCCGTCCACGACTCCGCGTTCCGCGGTCGTCTCCTCGTCGAGTTCCATCGTGGTCCGGGAGGGCACGCGGCGTGCCAGCCGGTGCATGGCGCGGGCGAGCAGGGCCGTGCCCCCGCCCGGGCTCTGCACGGCGGTCCCCGGCCCGGACACGGGCAGCAGAGGCCGGCCCGGGTGCGCCCTTTCGGGTCCCTCCGGATCGGGGACCGGTAACAGGCGGGAGAACGCCGACGGGTCCGGCACCCGGTCGCCCGTCTGCCAGGGCCGCGTCAGGGGATCGCCGTGCGACAGCTGTCCGTACGGGAGGGCTTCGCCGACGAGGGCCCCGCCCGGCGGCGGTGGGTCGTCCCGCGCCTCACCGGAGAGCGGCCCCGCGGGCCCGTCCGACGGCCCGTCCGGCGCCTCTCCGTCCTCGCCGGTCTCGCGTCCGACGGTGTCGGAAGCCGGGGGCAGGCCGTCCGGCCGGTGCTCGGTTACGCCGTCATCGGTCACCGGGGCCTTCCGGCCCGCCAGGGGGCGGCCGTGCCTCATCCAGTGAGCCGCCAGAAAGACCGCGTCGGCGACCGTCTGCCAGTGCGGTGAGGCGGCCTGCGCGGCGTCCGGGTGCCGCTCCCCGGTCTCCGTGTCCCCTCGGGAGGCGTAGTGCGCGTCGGGGGCGTGGCCGGGCCGCGCTCCGTGCCGACTCGTGTACTCGACGGACTCGGGATACACCGAAGGGGACGACGGCCCCGAGATGGGCTCACCGTCGCCGGGTCCGGATGCGCGCTCCCTGGGAAACCCGGTCATTCAGCGGCCCTTCGCGAGGTCGCGTAGGAGCATTTCCAAGAGCTTACGCCCGCCACCCTCGGCCTGGAAACCACCCGCAGTAGTCAACTGGACAGCGTTGAGCAACTGATCGAGTGAGTGCGTCCCACCCGCCTGCACCCGTTGTACGAACAGGTCCACGAGCCCTTCCGTGTCCCGCGGAGAGGCCCCCAGATGCCCTTCCACAATGGCCAGAAGCTGCTCTCGGGTCGGGGTGGGCATGTCCAGCGGCAGACAGCGCCGGCGAAAGGCGGCCGGGAACTCCCGTTCCCCGTTGCTCGTGATCACTACGACCGGGAACTCACTGCACTCGACACGGCCACCGGCCACGACGGCACGTCCTCCCGGGTCGCTGGTGTGCACGAGCGCGCTGTCGGCGGCGTCGCGCACCAGCTCCGGGATGTCATAACTGCCGTTCTCCAGGACGTGCAAAAGATCGTTGGGCAGGTCGATGTCGCTCTTGTCGAGCTCGTCGATCAGGAGGACCCGGGGTCGATCGTAGGGCAGAAGGGCCGTCCCCAGAGGCCCCAACGTGATGAAGTCCCCGAGAACAGGGGCACTCTGATGTGCCATCACCTCTCTGTTCTCGCACATGATTTCGGTGGTGCCGGTGTCCGTCTCCGCCGTCTGCGCCCCTCCCGCGCCCCGGTCGGCGGGCACCGCCGCGGCCGTGCCCGCCGACGCCGCCTCCCGCAGGCCGGCCTGCCAGGCCGCGATGGCCTGGGCCCGGCCCATGGCGTCGTGGATGTGCAGGCCGTCGCGCAAGGTCGTACGGCTGACGATGTTCCACTCCAGAACACGGCCGAGACCCAGTTCGCGGGAGATCAGATACGCGAGCGTGGACTTGCCGATACCGGGCGGCCCGGTCACCAGGAGCGGCCGGCGCAGCAGCAGGGCGGCGTTCACCGCGTCGATCTCGTCCTCGCCCAGCTGGGGCATGGCGTCGCCCGAGCCGAGGCGCCGCAACGCGGCCTCCTCGTCGTCCGGCGGCGACGGCTGGGGCGGGGCACCCCGGAAGCGCCGCCACGGCGGGGCCTCGGGCAGCCCCGGCCGCGGTTCGCCGGGGACGCGGCCGGTGGCGTGGAACACCCGCCAGCCGTGCGGATCCGACTGCTCCTGTTCGTCCGGCACACCCGTGTCCGGGCGGCCCGGCTCTCCCGACGCGCCCAGATCCTGGTGCTCCTGCTGCTCGTGCGCGCTCACGCGGGTGCCTCCTCGCTGGCGAGATCGCCGGGATCAGTGCTCTGGATGTCGACGAGTCGAGTGGGGTCGTCCCAGAGGAAGGCAATGTGCCGCCCGAGCAACAGGGGTCCCTGGGTGTTGAGTTCGGCTTTCCGGCGGAGGCGGTGAACGGCCAGGGGAATCTGTGCGGGCGTCGGAACCGACGCGAAGACGGCGGTGACGACCTCCCGCCGCTCCTCGATGAAGACCCCCCTGCGGTCCCAGATCGCCAGGCCGATCCCCTCGGCGATGGCGGCTTTGAGCGCCTCCATGGCGGAGGCACCGGCCGGAGCGTCGAGAACCACGGCCGTATGTCTGCTTTCCCCGGCGAGGGAGGTCTGCCACTCGTCGAGCCGGTGGGCGTCCGGCTCGCTCCAGCCGTAGACGGCGACCCCTTGCCGGCGCAGGGTCCGCCAACGCTCCAGCCACTGCAGCCTGACCAGCACGTCGTCGGTACGCATCCGTTCCAGGCTGCGTAAGTGAATCCCGTACTTCAGCCCGAGCGGCATCGGCCTTCCGTCGCCCGAACTGAGCCTCAGACCGGCCACATCATGGTTGAGGAGGTCGTACGGAAGGACGAACTCTATGTACGGCGGCGGCTGCTCGCGTCCACCCGGCTCGGCGTCCCGCTGCGCCGGCCACAGCCGGGCACCCTGGCGCAGGGCGTCCTCGACGGCCGCCCCCAGACCGTCGAGGTCCGTCGTGGCGGGTTCACCCGGCTGCGGGTCCCAGCGGCCCGGCGCGGTGTTGAGCCAGGCGCGTACGACGATCTCGTCGGAGCCGTCCCGGGCCGGTTCGGCCGCCACGATCAGACAGCGCGGGATCTCCGGGTCGTACTCCGCCGCGGCGTGCCGGTTCCGGCGTGCCTCCAACGCCTCGGTCAGGTCGGCACGTTGGGCCCATCCGTCGGCCCAGGCGGACAGTTCGGCGCGGTGCCCCGGCACCCCGGCGAGCCGCGCGGCCAGGTCGACCAGGAGCACGGCCGGCGGCAGGCCGTCGGGCTGGACGTTCAACTCGGCCACATAGGTCAGGAGTTGCTCGGGGGCCAGCCCGATGGGCAGATCCACCCCGTGCAGTTCCTCGACCAGCTCGTCACGCAGACGGATCGCGGAGACCTCCCCCTTGGCCGCGTCCAGAAGGGCGCGCGCCTTGTTCTTCTCGTACTCGGACAGCGGGCCGGGCAGCGCCACGGAGGCGGCGGCCGGAACGACCGGGACAAGCAGCCGCTCGAACCCGGCAGCCGCTTCCTCCCCCTCGAAGACCCGCACCACCCCTACCAATACGTGCTCTCCGCCCGTGACACTCAAGGCCATGCGCACCATCGTCACGGCGTCCTCGCGCAGCTTGCCGCCCCGCACGTCGACCTGCTGGGTCAGCTGCTCGCCGAGGACCACGGCGAACTGCACACGCCCCTGCGGGTCCTCCAGGCAGCTCAACTCGCACAAGGCCTCGGTCAGCTGAAACAGCAGCTGGAGGCCCGGCACACGCCCGGACTCGCCACCGGGCTCACCGAAACCCACCCCTGCCTCCACCGACCGTCCCCCATGAGCCGGTATGCCTGCCTGACCGACCTGCGAAGCTAGCACGCCAAGTGGGCCTTATCCAGGGACATTTGGAACCCCGGGGCGCGATGTCCGGACGAGCGTCACTGTGGGGGCGAGCTGACCGGATTCCGACACCTACAACCGAGGATCCACCGGCTCCGACTCCAGCGCCAGCACCCCGAACACCGCCTCGTGCACCCGCCACAGCGGCTCGCCGTCCGCGAGGCGGTCCAGGGCCTCCAGGCCCAGGGCGTACTCGCGCAGGGCCAGCGAGCGCTTGTGGTTCAGGGAGCGTCCGCGCAGGCGGTCGAGGTTCTCGGGACGTGTGTACTCCGGCCCGTAGATGATCCGCAGGTACTCCCGGCCCCGGCACTTGATTCCGGGCTGGACCAGTCGGCCGTTCGCGGCGCGTGCCGCGGCCCGGACGGGCTTGACGACCATGCCCTCGCCGCCGCGGCCGGTCATCTCCAGCCACCAGTCGACCCCGGCCCGGACCGACGCCGGGTCGTCCGTGTCGACGAACAGGCGCCGGGTGGTCGCCAGGAGCCCGGACGGGTCGGCCGTCACCAGCCGGTCGATCAGGGCGAGCTGCTCGTCGTGCGGTACGGCCGCCAGGCTCCGCCCCTGGGTGGCGAGGATCTGGAAGGGGGCGAGCCGCACTCCTTCCAGGCCGGACGTGGGCCAGCAGTAGCGCCGGTACGCGTCGGTGAAGGAGGCCGCGTCGGCGGCCCGTTCCCGCTGCTTGGCCAGCAGGTCGCCGACCTCGACGCCACGGGCCGCCGCTCCCTCCAGCGCGGCGATCGCCCCCGGGAACACCGCCCCGGCCGCGGCGCCGACGGCCGCGTACTGCGCGCGCAGCAGTCCGGATGCCTTGAGCGACCAGGGCAGCAGTTCGGCGTCGAGCAGGAGCCAGTCCGTCTCCAGTTCCTCCCACAGACCGGCCTCCGCGGCGGCGTCCCGCACCCGCCCGAGGATCTCCTCGGTGAGGGAGACACCGGCGGCCGGCTCCGGGAAGAAGGGGCGGCCCGTACGGGTGTACAGCGCGCCGGTGACCCCGGTCGTCGCCCCGAACCGTTCGCGGGCGGTCTCCGCGGTCCGGCACACCAGCGCCACCGCCCGCGACCCCATGTGCTTCTCCTCGCACACGACCCGCGTGACCCCGTCGACCCGGTACTGCTCGAAGGCCTCGGCCGGGTGTTCGAGATAGCCGTCCGCGCGGGAGGTCGGGGTGGGTGCCATCGTCGGCGGCAGGTACGGCAGCAGACGGGGGTCCACGGCGAAGCGGCTCATGACCTCCAGGGCCGCGGCCGCGTTCTCCTCGCGTACGGAGACGCGACCGGCGTGCCGGGTCTCGACGACCCGGCGGCCGTGGACGTCCGCGAGGTCGAGCGGCCGTCCCTCGTGGCCGCCCGGCGCCTCGGAGGCCAGCGGCCTGACCGGCTCGTACCAGACCCGCTCGGCCGGTACGTCGACGAGTTCGCGCTCCGGCCAGCGCAGCGCGGTGAGCTTGCCGCCGAACACGGCCCCGGTGTCCAGGCAGATGGTGTTGTTGAGCCAGGTGGCCTCCGGGACGGGGGTGTGGCCGTAGACGACCGCCGCCCGGCCCCGGTAGTCCTCGGCCCACGGATAGCGCACGGGCAGCCCGAACTCGTCGGTCTCGCCGGTGGTCTCGCCGTACAGCGCGTGCGAGCGCACCCGGCCCGACGTACGGCCGTGGTACTTCTCCGGAAGTCCCGCGTGGCAGACGACGAGGCCGCCGCCGTCGAGGACGTAGTGGCTGACGAGCCCGTCGACGAACTCCCTTACCTGCTGCCTGAACTCGTCGCTCTCGTGCTCCATCTGCGCGATGGTCTCGGCGAGGCCGTGGGTGGGCTGGACCTTGCGGCCCTTGAGGTGACGGCCGTACTTGTTCTCGTGGTTGCCCGGTACGCACAGGGCGTTGCCGGAGCCGACCATGGACATCACCCGGCGCAGGACGCCCGGGGAGTCCGGGCCGCGGTCGACGAGGTCGCCGACGAACACGGCCGTACGCCCCTCGGGGTGCACGCCGTCCGCGTAGCCCAACTTGCCGAGCAGCGACTCCAGTTCGGACGCGCAGCCGTGGATGTCGCCGATGATGTCGAAGGGGCCGGTGAGGTGGGTCAGGTCGTTGTAGCGCTTCTCGGTGCGGACCTCGGCGCTCTCGACCTCCTCCACGCCCCGCAGGACGTGCACCTTCCTGAAGCCCTCGCGCTCCAGGCTCCGCAGCGAGCGCCGCAGTTCGCGGACGTGCCGCTGGACGACGCGGCGCGGCATACCCGCGCGGTCGGTGCGCGAGGCGTTGCGCTCGGCGCACACCTCCTCGGGCACGTCCAGCACGATGGCGATGGGCAGCACGTCGTACTTCCTGGCGAGCTCGATCAGCTGCTTGCGGCTGTCCGACTGCACGCTGGTCGCGTCCACGACGGTGCGCCGGCCCGCCGCGAGGCGCTTGCCCGCGATGTAGTTGAGGACGTCGAAGGCGTCCTTGCTGGCGCTCTGGTCGTTCTCGTCGTCGGCGACGAGGCCCCGGCAGAAGTCCGACGAGATCACCTCGGTCGGCTTGAAGTGCCGCCGCGCGAACGTGGACTTGCCCGAGCCGGACGCCCCGATCAGCACGACGAGGGAGAGGTCGGTGACGGGCAGAGTACGCACCTTGTTGTCGGTACCGGTCATGCGACCTTCTCCTCCTTCGCGTTCTGGACGGGGGTGTGCTGGGCGCGCGAGTTCTGAGCGTGCGTCTTCTGGCCGCGTGTGTCCTGGGCGCCCGCCGTGAAGACGGCCATCTGGGTCGGTGGTCCGACCTCGGGGTCGTCGGGCCCGACCGGGCGGAACTCCACTGCGTAACCGTGCCGTTCGGCCACCGCGCCCGCCCAGCCCCTGAACTCGGCGCGCGTCCACTCGAAGCGGTGGTCGCCGTGCCGTACATGGCCGGCCGGGAGAGTGTCCCAGCGGACGTTGTACTCGACGTTCGGTGTCGTCACGATCACCGTCCTGGGGCGCGCGGAGCCGAACACCGCGTACTCCAGGGCGGGCAGCCGCGGCAGGTCGAGGTGTTCGATCACCTCACTGAGCACGGCGGCGTCGTAGCCCTTGAGCCGCTTGTCGGTGTACGCGAGCGAGCCCTGGACGAGGTTGACGCGCTCGGACTGCCGCTCCCCCATCCGGTCCAGGCCGAGCCGCCGCGCGGCGACGGTGAGCGCCCGCATCGACACGTCGACCCCGACGATCTCGGTGTACCGCGTGTCCTTCAGCAGCTCCTGGACCAACTGGCCCTGTCCGCAGCCGAGGTCGAGCACCCTGGCCGCGTCGGTCGCCCGCAGCGCGGCGACGATCGCGTCCCGCCGCCGGACGGCGAGCGGTACGGGCGCCTCCTCGGTGTCCGTCCGCTCGTCGACGGCGTTGTCGATCTCCTCGACCGCGCTGTCGTCCGTCTCGGCGAGCCGTACGAGTTCCAGCCGCTCCATGGCCTGCCGGGTGAGCGTCGAACGGCGCGCCAGATAGCGGCTGGTGATCAGCTCCTGCTCCGGGTGGTCCGGCAGCCAGCCCTCCCCGGCCCGCAGCAGCTTGTCCACCTCGTCGGAGGAGACCCAGTAGTGCTTGGCGTCGTCGAGCACCGGCAGGAGGACGTACAGGTGCCGCAACGCGTCGGCGAGGCGCTGCTCACCTTCGAGTACGAGGCTCACGTACCGGGAGTCGCCCCACTCGGGGAACTCCGTGTCCAGCGCCACCGGCGCCGCGCCCACCGCCCACCCGAGCGGTTCGAAGAGCGCGCGTACGAGACCCGGGCCGCCGCTGGCCGGCAGTGCGGGCACCTCGACGCGCAGCGGCAGCGGGCGTGCGGGCAGCTCCGGCTTCGCCCGGCAGTCGCCCTTCATCGCGCTGGAGAACACACTGCTCAGCGCCACGGCGAGCAGCGAGGAGGCGGCGTACGGGCGGTCGTTGACGTACTGCGCGAGAGCCGCGTCCGGTGCTCCGCCGCGGCCCTTGCCCTTGCCGCGCCGGACCAGTGCCACCGCGTCCAGCTCCAGGAGCAGCGCCGCCGTGCAGCGCTCCGCGCTCGCCTCGGGGTAGAAGACGTGCGCCGTGCCGTAGGAGGTGCTGAAGGCCTGTGCGTTGTCGGGATGCTTGTGCAGCAGATGACCGAGGTCGGTGGCGGGGCGCTCCGGCGTGCCGGTGGTACTGATCGAAAGGAACACTGTTCTGCCTCGAAACGTCATCTGAACTGCGGAAACCTACCGTCTCCGCGCGCCCGCCCAACGTACAGCGAACACTCCTGACGCACGCAGGCATTTTCGAGGGCGCGGGGCCGCCTGCACAGCCCCGCGCCCGCGCCTCTGTGGGGCAGCGCCGCTCAGAGCTGGGACTGGACCTGGGAGGAGATGAGGTCCAGGTGGTCCAGGTCGTCGAGGTCGAGGATCTGGAGGTAGATCCGCTGGGAACCGATCTCCGCGAAACGGCCGATCCTGTCGACGACCTCGGCCGGGGAGCCCGCGAGGCCGTTGGCCTTCAGCTCCTCCACCTCACGGCCGATGGCCGCCGCCCGGCGGGCCACCTCGGCGTCGTCCTTGCCGACACAGGCGACGAGCGCGTTCGAGTACACGAGGTCGGAGCCCTTGCGGCCGGCCTGCTCCGCGGCGGCCCGCACCCGGCCGAACTGGCGCTCGCTGTCCTCGACGGACGCGAACGGCATGTTGAACTCGTCGGCGTACCGGCCCGCGAGGCGAGGCGTACGGGACGCTCCGTGGCCGCCGATGAGCACCGGCACCCTGGACTGCGCGGGCTTGGGCAGCGCGGGTGAGTCGGTGAGCTGGTAATAGGTCCCGTCGTAGCTGAAGGTCTCGCCGAGCTTGGTCTCCCACAGCCCGGTGACGATCGCCAGCTGCTCCTCCAGGCGGGCGAACTTCTCCTTCGGGAACGGGATGCCGTACGCCTTGTGCTCCTCCTCGAACCAGCCCGCGCCCAGGCCCAGTTCGACCCGGCCGCCGGACATCTGGTCGACCTGGGCGACCTGGATCGCCAGGACGCCGGGGAGGCGGAAGGTGCCGGCGGTCATCAGCGTGCCGAGACGGATCCGCTTGGTCTCGCGGGCGAGTCCCGCGAGGGTGATCCAGGCGTCCGTCGGGCCGGGGAGGCCGTCCGCGGAGCCCATGCGCAGGTAGTGGTCGGAGCGGAAGAAGGCGTCGAAGCCGAGGTCTTCGGTGGCCTTCGCCACGGCGAGCAGGGTGTCGTAGGTCGCCCCTTGCTGGGGCTCGGTGAAGATTCGAAGATCCATGCCTCCATCCTGCACGGTCGGGGGCCGGGCGACCCCATCGGCACCACCGACCGCCCGCGCCCCCGGGGCCGGCCCCCGCTTCTCTCCGCCCCCGCCGCCCCTACCCTCCCCCACTCTCGGCTTCGCTCGAGCGGGGGGACCCCCATCGTCCACGCATGGGGGCTGCGCCCGCTCGCCCCCGTTGTCCTCAAACGCCGGACGGGCTGAAAGACAAACGCCCGTCCGGCGACATCTCAGCCCCTCCGGCGTTTGAGGAGCGGGGGTTCGGGGGCAGCGCCCCCGAGGTAGGGGCGGCGGGGGCGAGGAAACGATCCGCCCACTACCCCGTCGCCGCCCCCTGATCCCGCACCGCAAGTCTTCGCAGCATCTCGAGGACCCGGTCCCGCGACTCGTCCGCCGCGTCGATCGCCTCCATGCACTGCCAGTACGTCCCCTCGTCCGCAGCCGCACACGCTATGCCGACCAGCGTGATCCCGACCTCCCCCAGCAACCCCCCGAGTTCGAGAAGCGCCAGCCGCGCATCACCCAGCTCGGTCAGCTGCGCCGCCCGTAAGCTGCTGACATCGAGCGCCGGAGCGCCGAGAACCCCGCACCCGCGACCTGCCAGCTCCGTCAACCCCAGCGCCTCGCCCCGTAGTTCGGGAGGTCCGGACACCGCCAGCCGACTGCCTATCGCCTGGGCGAGGGCCTGGGCCTGCCAGGCCTCGGCCATGGTCTCGGAGGCGTCGCCGCTCCTCATCAGGGCACGCCTGCTCGCACCGATGAGCCGCACCGCATCCATCCACTGTCCCCGTCTGTCCCGACGCGTTGTGCACACGCCTGCCCGAACTCCGCCTGCCACTACCCAGAGTGAGCTGCCTCGGGACGAAAAGCCAGAGGAAGTCTGAAATCTGCGGACACGGAATCGAATAAAAGCAGATCAACAACTCCGGAGAGTGACAATCGGAATTGTTGGTCCGCTTTTCCGTCCACAGCCGGGGAGTTGGCACGGTTGGTCGAGTTGGCAGTGCCACGCGGCCAACGCCAGTCATCGACGGTCGTCGGCAGTCGTCGGCAGTCGTCGGTCATCGTTAACGGTCGTTGGCCGTCGTTGGCCGTCCGGGGTCACCCCTCCACCGGAAACCTCCCCTCGTTCCGGTCGATCTTCGCGTCGAGCGCCGCGAGGAGGTCGATCCCCAGCACGTCACACAGCTGGAGCAAGTACGCGAGCACGTCCGCGACTTCGTCCCGTACGCGAGGCGCCCTCTTCGGGTCGTCCATCACCCGGGCCGACTCCTCGGGCGTCAACCACTGGAAGATCTCGACGAGTTCGGACGCCTCCACGCTGAGCGCGGCGACGAGGTTCTTGGGCGTGTGGTAGCGCTCCCAGTTCCGCGCCGCGGCGAACGCGGCCAGTCGGCGTTGCAGGGTCGCCACATCAAGTTCGGTCACGGTCCAAGGTCTACCACCGTCACACCGTCCACCCCCGCCGCCCAGGAGGCGTCGCTCACGGCCCCCACCAGCCGGATGTGCCCCCGTTCGCACATCCGGGCCGCCAGCCGTACGAGCCCTTCCCGCTGCCGGGCGTCCAGATCGCGGTCGAACCCGTCGACGAGCACGGTCAGCGTCTGCAGCGCCGCGGGCACCTCCCCCGCCAGGTCGACCTCCAGTACACCGGGCCCGGTGAGCAGCACCAGCGCCAGCGCGAGATAGCGCAGTTCCCCGTTCCCCAGGCGGCCGAGCGGTGTCCGCAGTCCGTCACCCCGGTCGAGCAGCGCCCGGACCGTGCCGTCCGCCCCGGCGATCACGGTCTCCGCCAGGACGTCGCGCACCGGCCCCGCGCACCCCGCCCGCACCGCGTCGACCAGCAGCCCGTGCCGCCGCCCGCACTCGGAGCGCGTACGCCGCAGCACTTCGGCGAGGTTGCCGCAGCCGCGCAGCAGCCGTCCCGCGCCGAGCGGTACATCGGGGCGTATGGCGTGGGGCAGCGGGTCGCACACGAAGACCGAGCGCAGCGCCACCACCATCTGCTCGGCGGCGGCCAGGACTTGGCGCTGGCCGTCCGTCCTGCCCGCGACCCGCAGCGGCAGGAGCGCGGTGCCGAGCCGGTCGTCGGGCAGCGGCGCCCTCGTCACGAGGGACGAGCCCGCGGTGTGCCAGGCCGCCTGTACCGCCCGGCGGTCCGGATCCCGCAGGGCCGTCTCCAGCAGGGTGCGCCCGCCGGCGGTCAGCCGCTCGCCCACGATTCGAAGGTGCGGCTCGACCTGTACGGCCACATCGAGCCGCACGGGACCCTCGGGGCCGTCCGCCGTGCAGCCGATACGGAACCCGCGGCGCCGCTGGGCGTCGGGCCTGGCCCGCTCGGGCACACAGGCGGCCGGGTCCGGGAACACCTCGCCGAGTTCGGCGCCGCCGCCGAGCCGGGCCAGTGCCTCGTAGGCCCGCAGAGCGCTGGACTTGCCGCTGCCGCTGGGCCCGACGAGGAGGCTGAGAGGGCCGAGCGGGAATCCCGCGCCGCGGTGTGCGGCGAACGCGGACAGCCTCAGTTCGGTGACGCGCGGCCGGTCCGCATGCGGCCGGTGCGCCTCCGCGTGGGGCCCGCCAGGTGCTGCGGCTTCGTCGGGGCCGGCCGCGCCGTTCCCCGCGCCACTTACGCCCCCCACGCCCTCCGCGGGGCGCGATGTCCCCGGCCCCATCAGGGATGCCCCGTCAGGGGCGCGGGGGACGGCGCAGTCTGTTCGCCCTCAGGAGGGCGGGGAGACACGGTCATGACCGGACCGTAGGACTCCGCCGCGAGGCGGAACCGTTTCGTCCGCGGACCTTCCTACGATCGGGGGATCAGGTGTCCGCGGTTGCCGGGAACGTCACACGCCGGGAATCCCGGCCCCCTGCATCAGTCCCGCCACCTCGGTGCCCGGCGGCGTCAGCAGGAAGACGTTCTTGTCGACCCGGTGCATCCCGCTCGCCAGGCCGAAGACCACACCCGTACTGAAGTCGAGTACGCGCTTGGCGACGTCCGTCTCCGCGCTGGTGAGATCCAGGAGGACCGGGATACCGGCCATCAGGGTCTCGGCGACCTCGCGGGCGTCCGCGAAGATGTTGATGCGCAGCACCACGAAA
The DNA here is from genome assembly GCF_014650955.1 of Streptomyces tauricus. Taxonomy (GTDB): domain Bacteria; phylum Actinomycetota; class Actinomycetes; order Streptomycetales; family Streptomycetaceae; genus Streptomyces; species Streptomyces tauricus. The sequence goes on along the minus strand of NZ_BMVY01000031.1, from coordinate 20,694 downwards.
CGGCGCCGCGTCTCGGTCTCCGCCTCGGGAAGCGCCCGATGGCCGACCGCCGACGGCCAGGCATCGCGGCCGCGCAGAGGAACTACCTGGGCGAGCCCTTCCCACTGTTCATCGGTGACGTCGTGGCTGTTCACCGGCTCCCCCCGCCCTGTCGTGCCTTGAATACCGTCCTGAGCAGTGCCCGGAATCGTGCTGATTGCCTGCACCGGTCACTGTCGGCCCATTGTTGCGCATGGTCACCCGTTCGGCCGAATGCGACACGGTCCGCAGCCGACCGCCGTAGGCTTCGAAGCCCGCGCACCGACCTTCGAACCGGCCCGCGTACCCGCCCCCGCACGGCACCCGTACCGCCCCCTCACACCGGGTCGGCCGCCGTTGTGTGACAGGCGTAACCCTTCATGATCGCGCCACGTGACACAGGCGTAACGGGCAATTCGTACAGTCGGAGCGCCGTACAGGCACAGGCCCGAGAAGAGCCGGAGAAAGGCAGCGTGTGAGCACGACCTCCCCCACGTCCCAGGTGCGCACGGTCTGCTCGTACTGCGGCGTCGGCTGCGGCCTGGTCCTCGACATCGGCATGGGTCCCGACGGGCGGCGTACGGTCCTGAAGGCGTCCGGGGACAAGGCGCACCCGGCGAACCACGGCCGGCTGTGCACCAAGGGGGCGACCACCGCCGACATGCTCGCGGCGCCCGGCCGGCTCTCCACCGCGCTCGTACGGGCGGACCGCGGGGCCGAGCCGGCGGCGGCGCCGGTGGACGCGGCGATCGCCGAGACCGCGCGGCGGCTGCGCGCGGTCATCGACGAGCACGGCCCCGACGCCTTCGCCTTCTACGTCTCGGGCCAGCTGAGCCTGGAGGCCCAGTACCTGGCGAACAAGCTGGCCAAGGGCTTCGTAAGGACGAATCAGATCGAGTCCAACTCCCGGCTGTGCATGGCGAGCGCGGGCGCCGGCTACAAGCTGTCGCTGGGGGCCGACGGGCCGCCCGGCTCGTACCAGGACTTCGAGTCGGCGGACGTCTTCCTCGTCATCGGCTCGAACATGGCCGACTGCCATCCGGTCCTGTTCCTGCGGATGATGGACCGGGTGAAGTCGGCGGGCGCGAAGGTGATCGTCGTCGACCCGCGCCGCACCGCCACCGCCGACAAGGCCGATCTGTATCTGCGGATCAAGCCGGGTACGGATCTCGCCCTGCTGAACGGGCTGTTGTACCTGCTCCACGAGAACGGGCACACCGACCCCGGCTTCATCGCGGCCCACACGGAGGGCTGGGACGCCATGCCCGGCTTCCTCGCCGACTACCCGCCCGCCGCCGTCGCCGGGATCACCGGCATCCCGGAGGACGACATCCGCGAGGCCGCGCGGCTGATCGGCGAGGCGGGCGAGTGGATGAGCCTGTGGACCATGGGCCTCAACCAGTCCACACACGGCACCTGGAACACGAACGCCCTGGTCAACCTGCATCTCGCCACCGGCGCGATCTGCCGTCCGGGTTCCGGCCCCTTCTCGCTCACCGGGCAGCCCAATGCCATGGGCGGGCGCGAGATGGGGTACATGGGGCCCGGTCTGCCGGGGCAGCGTTCCGTGCTGGTCGACGAGGAACGTGCCTTCGTCGAGGAGCTGTGGGAGCTGCCGCCCGACACCCTCCGGGGCGACGGGGTCGGCAAGGGCACCGTCGAGATGTTCCGGAAGATGGCCGACGGCGAGATCAGGGCCTGCTGGATCATCTGCACCAATCCGGTCGCCTCGATGGCCAACCGCCGGACCGTCATCGAGGGCCTTGAGGCCGCCGAGTTCGTCGTCACCCAGGACGTGTTCGCCGAGACCGAGACCAACGCGTACGCCGATGTCGTGCTCCCCGCCGCGATGTGGACCGAGACCGAGGGCGTCCTCATCAACAGCGAGCGCAACCTCACGCTCGCCCGGCCCGCCGTCGACCCGCCCGGCGAGGCGCTCGCGGACTGGCGGCTCATCGCGCGCGTGGCCTGCGAGATGGGTTACGAGAAGGGGTTCTCTTACGAGAGCGCGGAGGACGTCTTCGAGGAGATCAAGCGCGCGTGGAACCCGAGGACGGGGTGGGATCTGCGGGGTGTCACGTACGAGCGGCTGCGGGGTACGTCCGTGCAGTGGCCGGCCTCGGACGAGGACGGGCCCGACCGGAATCCGATCCGGTACGTCGGCTCGTCCTCCGGCCCATCCTCCGGCTCGCCCTCCGGGGGCGGGGGTCCTGTGTTTCCCACGGCCAGTGGGCGGGCCGTGTTCCATGCCCGGCCGCACATGCCCGCCGCCGAACTGCCCGACGAGGACTTCCCGTTCGTACTGAACACCGGGCGGCTGCAGCATCAGTGGCACACGCTGACCAAGACGGGGAGGGTCGCCAAGCTCAACAAGCTCGATCCCGGGCCGTTCGTGGAGGTGCACCCGGAGGATGCGGCCGAGCTCGGCGTGGTCGACGGGGACCGGGTCGAGGTCGCTTCCCGGCGGGGGCGGGCCGTGCTGCCGGCCGTCGTGACGGATCGGGTGCAGGTGGGGTGTCTGTTCGCGCCGTTCCACTGGAACGATCTGTTCGGGGAGTATCTGAGTGTCAATGCCGTCACCAGTGACGCCGTTGATCCTGTGTCCTTTCAGCCGGAGTTGAAGGTGTGTGCGGTGGCTGTGGGCCGGGTTTCCTCCCCCACCCCGCCCCTTCCCGTAACCGGGGCGCTGCCCCGGACCCCGCTGGGGGCTCCGCCCCCGGACCCCCGCTCCTCAAACGCCGGAGGGGCTGAGATCGCCGGCGCCAGGAGGGCTGGGAGTCTCCCCGCGGGAGGAGCTGAGGGCATCCGCGCCGGAGGGGCTGAGATTGCCAGCGCCGGGAGGGCTGAGGGTGGCCGCGCCGGAAGGGCTGAAGTTGCCGGGGACGCCGGAAGCGTCTTCGGGCTTGAGTCCAGTCCCCCGCCCGTTCTCTCCGCCTCCGAGCGGCAGTACCTCACCGGGTTTCTCGCCGGGCTGCCCGCGGGTGTGGCCGGTGTGCCCGTGCTTCCTTCGGACGCGCCCTTCGCGGCTGAGCACGCGCTCTGGGTGAACGGCGTGCTCGCCGGGATGTACTCGCGGGCCGCTGAGACCCCACGGGAAGCGGTCCCCGCCGCTCCCCTGCGTGAGGTCGTCGTCCTGTGGGCCTCGCAGACCGGGAACGCCGAGGAGTTCGCCGCCGCGACCGCCGAGCAGCTCAACGCCACCGGTCACAAGGCCACGCTCCTCGGCATGGACGACGCCGACCCGCGTGCCCTGCCGCCGGGCGCGGACCTGCTGCTCATCACCAGTACGTTCGGCGACGGGGACGCGCCCGACAACGGCTCCGGTTTCTGGGCGGCCCTGGAGATGCCCGAGCCGCCCCGCATGGACGGTGTGCGCTATGCCGTGCTGGCCTTCGGCGACTCCTCGTACGACGACTTCTGCGGGCACGGGCGGCGGCTCGACCGGCGGCTGGACGAGCTGGGCGGGGTGCGCCTCGCTCCGCGTGCCGACTGCGAACCGGACTACGAGCCCAGCGCGCGGGCCTGGCTCGACCAGGTGGTCGGCGCGCTCGCGCCCGGCCAGGAGTCCGCCCCGGCAGCGGTGGCCGCGGCGGCCCCCGTGTCCGGGAAGCCCGCAGCCGTCACCGCGCGGCTCGTCGGGAACCGGCTGCTCAGCCTGCCCGGTGCGGGCAAGGAGGTGCGCCGGTTCACCTTCGACACCCGGGACAGCGACATCCCGCTGACGTACCAGGCCGGGGACGCGCTCGGCGTACGGCCGCTCAACTCACCCGCCCTGGTCACCGAATGGGTGGCGGTGGCCGGGCTCGATCCCACAACGACGGTCGATGTGGCGGGGGTTGGGCGCACCACCGTCGCCGATGCTCTTCTACGGCATCTGGACATCACCCGGATCTCCGCGGACCTGCTGCGCTTCGTCGCCGAACGGACGGGTGACAATCATGAGTTGAAGCGGCTGCTGCGGCCCGACAACAAGGACGGGCTGGCCCAGTGGAGTTGGGGGCGGCAGGCCGTCGACGTCATCACCGAGCACCCGGTGCGGGCGAGCGCCCAGGAATGGGCCGGCGTCCTGAAGCGGCTCCAGCCCCGTCTGTACTCCATATCGTCCAGCCCGCTCACCGACCCGCACCACGTGTCCCTGACGGTCTCCGTCGTGCGGTACGAGAACCTCGGCGGACGGGTCCGGGGCGGCGTCTGCTCGTCCTTCCTCGCCGATGCCGATGCCGGCATCCAGCTGGGTACGCCGGTACCCGTGTTCGTACAGCGTTCTCCGCATTTCCGGCCCCCGGCCGATCCTGCGACCCCGATGGTGATGGTCGGGCCCGGCACCGGCGTCGCCCCCTTCGTCGGCTTCCTTGAGGAGCGGCGGGCCCTCGGGCACCGGGCGCCGAACTGGCTGTTCTTCGGCGAGCAGCACCGGGCGACCGACTTCTACTACGAGGAGGAGCTGGCCGGCTTCCTGGCCGACGGCACCCTCACCCGGCTGGACACGGCCTTCTCCCGCGACCAGCGCGCCAAGGTCTACGTCCAGGACCGGCTGCGCGAGCACGGGCCGGAAGTCTGGTCGTGGCTCCAGGACGGCGCCCGCTTCTACGTCTGCGGCGACGCCTCCCGCATGGCCAAGGACGTCGACCGGGCCCTGCGGGACATCGCGGTCGCCCACGGCGGGCTGGGCGAGGCGGAGGCCGCGGCGTACGTGAAGCAGCTCGCGGCGGAGAAGCGGTACGTCCGCGACGTGTACTGAGGTGTGCCGAGACCGGCCCGTACCGCGCCCTTCAAGGGAGCGGGGAACTGCGCGGCCTGCTCCCACCGGGCCCGCGGCCGGATCGCCTCGGTCCCGAGCCACACCCCTTGCGGGACAAGGCCTCCACTGACCTGCGCCGATACCCCCACCGGAAGGTGAACGGCACCCCACGCCCACGCGTCTAAACCTGTACCGTTCATTTACTTGAACTGTTCGTGTTTATGTCAGTAGGTTGGTTCCATGACCGCACCCGGGACTCCGACGACCGCCGAGGATCTGCGCGGTGCCGGCCTGCGGGTGACGGCCGCCCGTGTCGCGCTGCTCGAAACCGTCCGGGCCGGTGATCATCTGGGTGTGGAGGCGATCGCCACCGAGGTACGGGCCCGCGTGGGCCACATCTCGCTGCAAGCCGTGTACGAGGCGCTGCACGCGCTGACCACGGCGAAGCTCGTCCGGCGCATCGAGCCGCCCGGCAGTCCGGCCCTCTTCGAGGGACGCGTCGGGGACAACCACCACCATCTCGTGTGCCGGTCGTGCGGCGTCGTGGCCGACGTCGACTGCGCGACCGGTCACGCCCCCTGCCTCACCGCGTCCCAGGACCACGGCTTCTCGGTCGACGAGGCCGAGGTCATCTACTGGGGCCTGTGCCCCGCCTGTGTCACCGCTTCCACCCCCCTCGGTTCCTGAGCATGCGAACCACCCGTTCGGAAGGATTCCCCATGACCGACAACCATGACGCGATCGTCACGGACCCCGAGCCGCAGGAGTCGGGCGGCTGCCCCGTCGCGCACGACCGCGCCCCGCACCCGACCCAGGGCGGTGGCAACCGTCAGTGGTGGCCCGAGCGCCTCAACCTGAAGATCCTTGCCAAGAACCCCGCCGTGTCGAACCCCCTCGGTGAGGAGTTCGACTACGCCGAGGCGTTCCAGAGCCTCGACCTCCCCGCGGTCAAACGGGACATCGCCGAGGTGCTGACCACCTCGCAGGACTGGTGGCCGGCCGACTTCGGCAACTACGGGCCGCTCATGATCCGGATGGCCTGGCACAGCGCGGGCACGTACCGCATCAGCGACGGCCGCGGTGGCGGCGGCGCCGGTCAGCAGCGTTTCGCGCCGCTGAACAGCTGGCCGGACAACGTCAACCTCGACAAGGCCCGCCGACTGCTGTGGCCCGTCAAGAAGAAGTACGGCCAGAGCCTGTCCTGGGCCGACCTGATGATCCTCACCGGCAACGTCGCCCTGGAGACGATGGGCTTCGAGACCTTCGGCTTCGCCGGTGGCCGCGCCGACGTGTGGGAGCCCGACGAGGACGTCTACTGGGGTCCCGAGACCACCTGGCTCGACGACCAGCGCTACACGGGCGACCGCGAGCTGGAGAACCCGCTCGGCGCCGTCCAGATGGGCCTCATCTACGTCAACCCCGAGGGCCCGAACGGCAACCCGGACCCGCTGGCCTCGGCCCGCGACATCCGTGAGACGTTCCGCCGGATGGCGATGAACGACGAGGAGACGGTCGCCCTGATCGCGGGCGGTCACACCTTCGGCAAGACCCACGGCGCGGGCCCGTCCGAGAGCGTCGGCGACGACCCCGAGGCCGCCTCGTTCGAGGAGCAGGGCCTCGGCTGGAAGAGCACCTACGGCTCCGGCAAGGGCGGCGACACCATCACCAGTGGCCTCGAGGTCACCTGGACGAGCACGCCCACCCAGTGGAGCAACGGCTTCTTCAAGAACCTGTTCGAGTACGACTGGGAGCTGACGCAGAGCCCCGCGGGCGCCCACCAGTGGGTGGCGAAGGACGGCGCCGGCGCCGGTACGATCCCGGACGCGCACGACCCGTCGAAGAGCCACGCCCCGAAGATGCTGACGGCCGACCTCGCGCTCCGGTTCGACCCGGCGTACGAGCAGATCTCGCGTCGCTTCTACGAGAACCCCGACCAGTTCGCGGACGCCTTCGCCCGTGCCTGGTACAAGCTCACCCACCGTGACCTGGGCCCGAAGTCCCTCTACCTCGGCCCGGAGGTCCCGGAGGAGACCCTGCTGTGGCAGGACCCGCTCCCGCCGGTCACCCACGAGCTGGTCGACGCGGCCGACATCGCCGAGCTCAAGAGCCAGATCCTCGCCTCGGGCCTCACGGTCTCCGAGCTGGTGTCCACCGCGTGGGCGTCGGCCTCGACCTTCCGCGGCAGCGACAAGCGCGGCGGCGCCAACGGCGCGCGCATCCGCCTTCAGCCGCAGAGCGGCTGGGAGGTCAACAACCCCGACCAGCTCGCCTCGGTGCTGCGCACCCTGGAAGGCGTCCAGGAGTCCTTCAACTCCGCGCGGACCGGTGGCAAGCAGATCTCCCTCGCCGACCTGATCGTCCTCGCCGGTGCGGCGGGCGTCGAGAAGGCCGCCAAGGACGGCGGCGTCGACATCGAGGTGCCCTTCACGCCGGGCCGCACCGACGCGACGCAGGAGCAGACGGACGTCGAGTCGTTCGCCGCGCTGGAGCCGACCGCCGACGGGTTCCGCAACTACCTCGGCAAGGGCAACCGCCTGCCGGCCGAGTTCCTGCTGCTCGACAAGGCGAACCTGCTCAAGCTGAGCGCTCCCGAGATGACCGTCCTCGTCGGCGGTCTGCGGGTCCTGGGCGCCAACCACGGCCAGTCCACGCACGGCGTCTTCACCGACAGGCCGGGCACCCTGACGAACGACTTCTTCGTCAACCTCCTGGACCTCGGTACGACGTGGAGCTCCACCTCCGCCGACCAGACCGCCTTCGAGGGCCGCGACGCCTCCACCGGCGAGGTCAAGTGGACCGGCACCCGTGCCGACCTGGTCTTCGGCTCGAACTCCGAGCTGCGCGCGCTCGCCGAGGTCTACGCGAGCGACGACGCGAAGGAGAAGTTCGTGAAGGACTTCGTCCAGGCATGGGTCAAGGTCTCGAACGCGGACCGCTTCGACCTGGTCTGATCCCCGAAGTCCGCTCAGGCTGAGGGGTGAGGGCTGATGCCCGGGCCGGTCCACCTGGACCGGCCCGGGCATCGTCGTCCCACCACCCCCACGGCTACGTCGGCGCCTACGACTTCGGGTCGTGGCCCCAGTTCATCAGCGAGTAGCGCCACCGCGTGTCCGTGACGTCGCCCGAGGGGCGCTGCTTGAGGTGGCGGTGGACGTAGCCGACGACCTTGCGCATATGGGCGACGTCGTCGTCCGTCAGGTCGGCCTTCTTCTTCTCCAGCAGGCGGACGATACGGCGCCCGGACGCGTGCCCCACGCTCTCGCCGTCGCCGTCCGACTGGCCCACGCTCTTCGAGTCGTCCGTGTCCAGCCACTTCTTGAGCGCACCGGGCGTCATGTTGACGGCCTCGCCGAACTCCTTGACCGTGTCCGCCCGATCCGTGTCGGTCCCGCCGCCGCTCATGAACCGCTGCTCTTCTTGCGCAGCGACTTGGGCTTGTGGACGGCGTTGCGGCCGGACTTGTCGCTCTCGACCTCGTACTGCGGTTCGTCCTTCGAGGCCTTGACCGTACGGCCCGCCACCTCGGCGTCTGACGTGATCTTCTTCTTCACCTTGCCGGGGACGGTCTGCCCGTGACTGCTCCAGGAGACCTTGTCTCCCTTGCTGAGCTTCTTGTCCTTGTCCTTCGCCACGATCCGTACGCTCCCTCTGCTCCGGCCCCCGCGATGAACGGCGTCTCCCACTTTCCGGCCCCGCACGGCACGGCGCACTTCGGCGGCACGGCGACCGGACAGGTCCTAGGGCCAGGCAGACGGGAATTGTCAGACAGGTCCTAGGGGCTGAGCAGTCGCAGTACCGCCTCCTCCACCGGCTGGGTGGCGAGTGCGCCCGCCACCGGGACGGAGCCCAGGGACGCGAGGGCGGGGGCGATCGTCTTCCCCTCGTCGAAGAGTTCGAACAGGCGCGGGTTGATGTAGGAGGCCCGGCAGACGGACGGCGTGTTGCCGAGATAGCCGGCGACCTCGCGGACCGCCCGTGCCGCGGCCCGTTTGCGGGCGGTCGGCGAGGTGTCCGCCACCTCGGCGGACACCGCCAGCGCGACCGCGGCGAGCACCGTGGCGTGCCAGGTCCTGAAGTCCTTGCTGGTGATGTCCAGGCCCGCGAGGTCGCGCAGGTGCCCGTTCAGATCGGTCGCGTCGATCATGTGCCAGCGGCGCGACTGCCAGTACGCGAAGAGGTGGTCGTTGTCGTCGCGGCGGCGGAGCAGGGCCCGGACGCCGCTGTAGACCTGTTCGTCGACGATCTCCCGGCAGTAGCGGCGCCCGCTCTTGGCCGCGTAGTCGAAGCCGACCGCGCCCTTGTCGCAGGTCACCTGGTGACGCCGTACGGTCGTCAACCCGTAGGACTCGTTCGTCTTCTGGTACCGGTCGTCGCCCACGCGGAAGAAGCCGAGGTCGAGGAGCCGGACTCCGAGCGAGAGCACCCTTTCCCGGCTCAGGCCCCTGCCTTCCAGGCCCTTGCCGACCTGCCGGCGCACCTCGGGCAGGGCGGCGCCGACCTCCAGGACGCGGGTGTGCTTGGCGGCTTCCTGCCGCTCGCGGAAGAGCGGGTGGTAGAGGTACTGGCGGCGACCGGCCTCGTCCGTGCCGACCGCCTGGATGTGGCCGTTCGGGTGCGGGGAGATCCAGACGTCCTGCCAGGCCGGCGGGATGACGAGATCGCGTACGCGCCGCGCCTCCGGGCCGGCGGGCAGGGCCCGGCCCTCGGTGTCGAGGTAGCGGAAGCCGCCGCCGTGCCGGCGCCGGCCGTAACCGGGGCCCGTGAGGTCACTCGTCCGGAACCGCATCACGCTGCTCCCTCTGTCACCAGGAACCTTCTGAACCACTGAACAGCTGAACCCCAGAACCGCAGAACCGCTGCACCGCCGCACCGCTGAAGCCGCACCTTCCTTCCTTCTTCAGAAGGCGTACCTGATACGCAGCCACGGCGCATGCGCTGCCAGCAGTTCCCGCAGCCGCGCGAGGGCCCGCTGCTTGGTCTCCAGGTCGTAGCGGACGTTGAGCGCCCCGTTCTGGGAGCGCTTGGTCTCCTGGATCTCCGGCTGCCACAGCACGTCCTCGGCGCGCGGGTGCCAGCCGAGGTTGACCTCGTGGAGCTGCTGGTTGTGGGTCAGCATGATGACCTCGGCCGCCGCCTGCTCCTTCACCCGGGCGGGCAGGACGTCGTCGAGGTGGGTGAGCAGACCGGCCCAGTCCCGCTCCCACCCCGGGCGCAGCACCACGGGCGAGAGGTTGAAGTGGACCTCGTACCCGGCGTCGAGGAAGTCGGCCGCCGCCGCGATCCGCTCGGGGACCGGGCTGGTGCGGATGTCGAGGAGCCGGGCGTCGTCGGTCGGCATGACGGAGAAGCGCACGCGGGTACGGCCCTGCGGGTCGAGTGCGAGCAGGTCGGGGTTGACGAACTTGGTCGCGAAGGAGGCCTTGGCCGTGGGCAGGCGGCGGAACGCGGCGACGAGGTCCGCGGTGTTGTCGCAGACCAGGGCGTCGACGGAGCAGTCGCCGTTCTCGCCGATGTCGTAGACCCAGGCCGCCGGATCGCACTGGTTGGGTTCCGGCTTGGGGCCCTGGGCCCGTACGTGCCGCTGTACGTGGGCCACGATCGCCTCGATGTTGGTGAACAGGGTGATGGGGTTGGCGAACCCCTTGCGGCGGGGGACGTAGCAGTACGCGCAGGCCATCGCGCAGCCGTTGGAGGGCCCTGGGGCGATCCAGTCGGCCGACCTGCCGTTGGGGCGCGTGCTGAGGCTGTGCTTGACGCCGAGGACGAGCGTGTCGGTCTTGATGCGGACCCAGCGGGCGATGTTGCCGTCGTTGCCGTGCAGGGAGGGGATGCGCCAGTGGCCGTCGACCTCGGTCACCCGTACGCCCGGCAGCCGGGCCATGATCTGCTGCCCGCGCGGCGAGTCGAGGGCCGCCGGTTCGGCGTACACCTCCCGTACGTCGAGCATCCGGCGGGCCTGCGGGCTGTCCCGGAACGCCCCGTCGGCGGTCTTCGCGGGGTGCGCCGGCGCCGCGTCCGACCAGTCGAAAAGCGCCTGCTGCTCGGGCTCCACGTGCTGTTCCTCTCCGGGCGGGGCGTACGGGCGGGGGCGTACGGGGGCGTACACGGAGCTCAGTCCTTGCGGTCGCGCTCCTGCTCCAGCAGCTCTTCGAGATCGGCGAGGCGGTCCAGCCCCCGTACAGCCTGCGTCATCCGCGGGTTGTGTTCGAACCGGCCGCGGTGGCGGTGCAGGAGGTTCCAGTACCCGGCGGTGAAGGGGCACGCGTCCTCGCCCACCCGCACGGTCGGCTTGTAGCGGCAGGGGCCGCAGAAGTCGGTCATGCGGTTGATGTACGCGCCACCGGACGTGTACGGCTTGGTGGTCATACGGCCCCCGTCCGCGTACTGGGACATGCCGACCACGTTCGGGACCATCACCCAGTCGTAGCCGTCCACGAAGCTGCGGTGGAACCAGTCGGTGACGGCGCCGGGCTCCCACCCCCGCTGCAGGGCGAGACTGCCGAGGATCATCAGGCGCGGGATGTGATGCGTCCAGCCGGTCGCCCCGACCTGCCGGAGGACATGGCTGAGGCAGTTGGCGTCCGTCGCGTCCGGGGACAGGTCCGTGAACCAGGCCGGCAGCGGCTCGTGGTGGCCCAGGGCGTTGCTCTCCCGGTACCGCGCGCCGAAGCGCCAGTACACGTGCCAGACGTACTCGCGCCAGCCGGTGATCTGCCGTACGAACCCCTCGGCGCTGTTGAGCGGCACGTCGCCCGACCGCCAGCGTGCCTCCGCGCGCTCGGCGCATTCGGCGGGGTCCAGCAGGCCGAGGTTGAGCGAGGAGGACAGCAGGCTGTGGCTCATCGTCGCGTCCCCGGCGAGCACCGCGTCCTCGTACGCGCCGAAGGTCGGCAGCCGGTGCTCGACGAAGCGGTCGAGCGCGGCCAGTGCCTCCCGGCGGGTGGCGGGGAACCCGCGCGGCCCGTCCTCGCCGACGAACTCGACGTCCCCGTCGCGCGACCAGCGGTCGAGGTCGGCCCGCACCTCGTCGTCGATCTCGCTCTCACGGGGCCGGTACGGGCCCGGAACGCCCAGGTCGGCGGCGCCGCGCGGCGGGGGCCGGCGGTTGTCGTGGTCCAGGTTCCAGCGGCCGCCGGCCGGCTGGTCGCCGTCCATCAGCAGGTCGTGCGTCTGGCGGACCCAGCGGTAGAAGTCCTCCTGGCGGAGGTGTTTCGAGCCGCGGCCGTCCGCCCAGAGCTTGAACTCGTCGTGCGTCACGAGGAAACCGCGCGCGGGCAGGACGCGTACGGAGGGCAGGGAGCGTACGAAGGCGAGGGCCGCGTGGGAGGTGGGGTGGTGGACCGTCACCGGGGCGTCCCCCACCGCCTCGCGCAGCCCCTCGCGGTAGGTGTCCGCCTTGACGTACCGCACGCGGTCGCCCAGTTCGGCGGCCCGGTGGCGCATCGCCGACAGGATCAGGTGGGCCTTGGCGCGGTGGAACCGTCGTCGGCGCAGCACACTGCGGGCCTCGATCATCAGCAGCGGGGCGTCCCGGCGCGGGCCGCCGCGCGCGGGATCGATGAAGTGGGGGCCGAGCTGGTCGCCGAAGAGCCAGTGGTGGGTGCCGGGCTCTGCCACGTTCTTCGTCATGCCGAGCGCTCCGTCGACGAGTCGTCGCCTCGTCGGCGCCCTGCGCGGCGCGACGCTTTCCTCCGCAGATCAAAGCGCACGACAGCACGGGCGGTACGCGGCACACGCCGCGCGCCGGGACATGGTTACGCGGCCCCGCCCGACCTCACCCGGCCACCGCGGTCGTCTTCACCCGGGTTCACTCGGGTCGCTTGCGGTCACTCGGCTTCGCTCGGCGTCAGTCGGCGTCGGCCGGGCTCGGCCGGGGCAGTACGGCTGAGCTGCGCAGCGTGGAGCCGGTGTCGATGACGTCCCGGGCGACATTGCTGAGCAGGAGCCGGTGCCGGCGGGCGTGGCGGCGCATGATCTCGAAGGCCTCGTTCAGGTTGATGTCGCGGCGGACGGCGAGCAGTCCCTTGGCCTGTTCGATGATGATGCGGCTCTGCAGGGCGGTGTGGAGTTGTTCGTTCACGGTGTCCTGCTGCCGGATGGTGCGGGCGTGCAGCAGTCCGATGGTGGCGGCGTCGGCGAGGGCCTGGGCGAGGGCCAGGTCCTCGGCGTCCAGGGGCCGGTCGGCGGAGCGCAGGAGCAGCAGGCTTCCGATGGTCTCCTGGCGCAGCCGCATCGGCAGGGCGGTGGCGAGGGAGTAGCCGGCCCGCCGCAGGTGCGCGGTGAACTGTGGCCAGCGGGAGGCCTCGTCGTCCGGCCCGTGCGCCTCGACGGCCCGGGCGGTGTCGACCGCCCGGGCGGTCCGGTGGGCGTCCACCGCCGGTCCCTCAGCGCAGGCGGATTCCAGTACGCGTTCCAGGGCCGGGCTGGGGTCGCACGGGGCGGGGCTGTACAGCCGGTGGCCCGAGTGCGACAGGAAGACCGCGGCGTCCGTGACGTCGAGGAGTTCCTGGCAGCGGACGGTCATCTGCTGCAGGAACCCGATGACGTCGAAATCCTCCACCAGTGTGTCGGCGAGTTCCACGAAAGTGCGAGCGATGTGTTGCTCCCTGCTCATGGGTAAGCTCCTTGTCCCCCACACAGCGTTTCCTCGGTGTGGTCGACCGGGTCCGGTGGTGTCATCGCGGTAGCTGCTGCTGGATGATGTCCTGGGCGGTTTCCGTGAGGGACCGCCCGGACGTGTAGGCCTGGCTCCGCAGCCGGTCCAGGGCCTCGGCCAGCGACACTCCGAGTCGTGCGCTGAGGACGCCGGTGGCCTGGTGCACCTCGGCGCGGTGCAGGTCCACCGTGCCCATGTGGCCGGGGCCGTTGTGTCCGGCAGAACTGGCCGGCCAGTTCTGCAGCACCTGCTCGGCGAGCGCGTCGGCGACCAGCCAGCCCTCGGTCAGCTGCTGCCGGGTGAGCGGGCCCGGCGTACGCCGGTAGCCGGTCATCGTCCCGGTGCGGACGGCGCCGATGTGCACAGGCCAGACGAAAAGTGCCGCGATGTCGAGTTCCTCCGCCTCGGCGGCGAACTGCGGCCACTGCCGTGCCAGCAGCCGTCCGAGGTCGGGCACCTGCCGTACCTCCGTCTCGTCCTCGATCAGCAGTCCCGGGCCCTGGCCCAGGACGAACTGCAGGTCCTCCAGCCGTGCGCTGGTGCTGTCGCTGAACCACACCAGCTCCCGTCCCAGAGAGACCGCTATTCCGCCGAGGCCCAGGGCGTGTGCGCAGGCGGCGGCCCACGCACGGCGCTCCTCCTCGTCCGCCGCCGGATGCAGGCTGTCCAGCAACCCTCTGACAGTGGCTCCCACGTCGCCGCGCACCGCCTTCCTGAACGCTTTCTGTGCGGGGTCGGCCGCGCCTCCCAGCGTAGCGACACTCACACCCTGCGTAACAGCGCTTGGCTCAACGGGTGTGCTCCCAGCGGAGGGTGGTGCCGTTCCAGCGGATCAGTCCACGCTCGGCGAACGCGTCGAGCCAGCCGCTCATCGGCCACCAGCCCCAACGGCGGTGGAAGATCTCGCTGTTGCGCAGGATGTCGCACAGATGCTCCAGCGGCGGGCTGGAGGTCGGGTGGTACTGGTGGAAGGCCGGTGCGCCGCCCACCCAGGTGAGCCGGACACCGGCCGAGCGGGCCCGCTGGCCGTAGTCGGTGTCCTCGCCGCCGTACCCCTCGTACTCCTCGCAGAAGCCGCCGACCGCGTGCCAGGTGTCGGCGGTCAGCGCGAAGGACAGCGACCAGAACAGGGTGTGGTCGGTACCGTCCTGGGTCTCGCCGGGTCCGGGAGCGGGGCGGGCGGGGTGCGGTGCGGCGAGCGCGGGGAGGTCGGCGAGCCGGTAGCCGCCGGCCGGGTCCGGCGGCGGGAGGTACGCGACCGTGCCGCAGAGCAGGGAGCGGGGGTGGGGCCGGGCCACCTCGGCGTACCGCTCCAGCAGCCGGTCACCGGGCACGCAGTCGACGTCGAGGAAGACCAGCAGCTCGGCGCCGTGGGCGAGGGCGTGCGCGGCGCCGAGGTTCCGGGCGCGGGCCAGCGGCAGCCTCCCGTCCCGCACCGGGCAGTCGACGACCGCCGCGTGGGGCCGCCGCCCGTCGAGAACGGCGCCCACCCCGGGGTCCCCCATGGCGACGACGACGTACTGCTCCGGCACACACGACCCGGCGCCGAGCCCGGCCTGCTGCAGAGCGAGATGCCGGTGCCGGCCGGCGGCGAGGGTGATCACGGCGGTACGCATCAGGGGGCGCCGGTGTCTCGAACGGCCCCGGAGTTTCCCACGGCGCCGGGGTCCCGTACCGCACCGGTACCGCGTACCTCGCTGGCATCGCCTGCCGCGCCGGTATCCCGTACCGCACCGGCATCCTCCGCTGCGCCCGCGCCCGCGGCCCGTCCGGTGGGGGGCGGGCCTGCCCCGGTCGCCTCCCCCGCCGCGTCGGTCAGGGCCGTCGCCGCCCGGGTGGCGCCGTCGCCCGGTGCCCAGAGGGACCAGCGGTCGCCGCCCCGGTCATGGGCTTGTTCCAGCAGGGCGGGCCAGGACTCGGCCGGGGGCCAGTGCGGGACGACGACCGCGAGGCGACCGCGTGTCAGGGCGCGGGCCGTGGCGGCCTGTTCGCCGAAGGGGCGTTCCTGGGGGACGACCACCGCGGGGCGGCGCGCGGCGGCGCACTCGGCGAGCGCGTTCTGGCCCGCGTGGGTGACCACGACGTCCGCCGCGCACAGGGCGGGCCAGGGGTCGGCCGACCAGCCGCCGTCCGCACCGCCGAGCGTCGTCCACTCCCAGCCGGGGGTGGCCGCCCGCGCCGCCTTCACCTCACCGGGTGAGACGTCGGTCCCGCCCGAACCCATCAGGAGCAGCACCCTGCGGGGCGTACTCGACCGGTCCGTACGCCCCGGGGCGCGTGCGGGGCGCGGGCGGCCGTCGAAGCGGGAGAAGGCGCCGGTGTGGACGGTCTTGGCCGTCCAGTGCGCGGGCCAGCCCGGTTCGGGCAGCGCGGCCGGCCAGGGGGCGATGAGGAGTCCGGCCAGGTCGTACGCCATCCGGTGCGGCGGGTCGGTGCGTTCGCCGCGCATCGCCGCCACCGCGACGGGTGTGCCCAGCAGCCGGGCCAGCAGGGCCACTTCGACGGAGACGTCGGACATCAGGAGCCGGGGCGAGGCCTCCTCGATCCACCGTGCGATCAGTGCCATGCGACCCCGGAGCCCGGCGTGTCCGACGGGCGCCCAGTGCAGCCGTCCGCCCGCCGTCACGTCGCCGAAACCGCTGCTGTCGCCGTCGTCGTCCCTGGGCAGCCGCACCCACAGGCCCGGCCAGGGCCAGTCCTGCGGCTCGGGAAGGGTGGACAGACCCGTCACCGGGACGGGGCAGTGCGCGGCGACGGTCCTGGCGCGGTTCAGATGACCGCTGCCCTGGTGATGGACGTAGTAGCCGATCACGCCGACACCGAGCGGTAGAAGCGCTCGTACCTGCGGGTCATGACCTCCATGGAGCAGAAGGCCTCCGCGTGGCGCCGCGCGGCGGCCCGGGACAGGCCGATCGTCGGCTCGACGGCCGCCGCGAGCGCCGCGCGGTCGCCGGGCGGTACGAGCCGGGCGCAGTCGTCCGTGACGATCTCCGGCAGCGCGCCGCGGGCGAACCCGCACACCGGTGTGCCGCAGGCCAGCGCCTCCGCGATCACCAGTCCGTACGGTTCGTCCCAGCAGGGCGAGACGACGGCGGCGGCCGAGGAGCCGACCAGCTCGCACAGTTCCGGCTGGGAGAGGTGGCCCACGTAGGTGATCGTGCGGTCGAGGTGGGGGCGGACGCACGCCTCGAAGTACTCCGTGTCCCCGACGGGCCCCGCCAGCCGCAGTCCCCGCCCCGCGAGACGCGCGGCCTCGATCGCGTAGTGCGCGCCCTTCTCGGGCACGATCCGCCCCGACCAGACGAGTTCCTCGCCGCCGGGCCCCGGGTGCCAGCGCTCGGTGTCGATGCCGTTGCGCACCACGGTGGCGGCGGGCACCACGTGCCGCCAGGCCGCGGCGGTGTGGTCGCTGACCGCGCTGAACCGCATGGGACAGTACGGCGGCGCCTGGATGGCCGACTCCAGCCACGGGGTGGGCGGGGTGTGCAGAGTGGTGACGACCGGCACGGAGAGCACGGCGGCCATCGCCACCGGCAGGTAGTGCAGGCTGTTGTTGTGCACGATGTCGTACCGCGTCGGCGGACGGGAGAGGTCGAGCATCAGCTGCAGATAGGCGTGGTGCTCCGCCAGCCAGTGCGCGGCCACCATGCTCGTGTCCCGGCAGGCGGCCGCACTGATCCGGGGCGGCCTGAACGGTATCTCCACCACCCCGAGACCGGGGTCGGAGCCGGGCCCCGCGAAGATGGTGACCTCGTGGCCGCGGGCGCGCAGGGCCTTGGACAGCGTCCAGGTGTGCGCTTCGAGACCGCCGGCGAACGGGTCGCGGATGGGATGCCGGGCGGAGGCGATCAGGGCGATCCGCAGCGGCGCGACGGGGGCGGGCCGCGGTGGGGGCCGTACGGCGGACGCCGTCACAACAGGGCCGCGTAGAGCGCTTCGTGCTCGCGGGCGAGCATGAGACGTTCGGCCCGGCGGTCGGCCGGGTCGGCCCGCCAGAGGGGCCGCTCCTCGTAGGCGGTGCGCACCGCCTCCCGCAGCGAGGCCTCGTCGAGCCCGTCCCGGTCGTGGCCGTAGCCGAGGCAGGGCCGTTGCTCCGCGTAGAACCCGCAGGACGGCGCGACGACGGTCGTCCCCAGGTCGTGGCACGCCTCCAGCCACCCGGAGTGGGTGCCGAAGCGGTAGGGCAGCACGGACACGTCGAGGTTGATCAGATAGTCGTAGAGCGCGTCGTCGTCGAAGTAGTCGTGCACGTACAGCCGCAGCCGCTCCTTGCGGTCCATCTCGCGCAACTCGTCGAGCACTTCGGGCGCGTACCAGTGACTCGTCGGATCGCCGATGTCCGGGTGGCAGTCGACGCGCAGCACCGCGTCGGGCAGTTCCGACAACGCGTCCGCGAGCACCCTGGCCACCGGCAGCGGGTCCATGTTGGCGCGGATGCTCTTGGCGTGCAGACCGACGGTGAACGTGTCGCGCACGGGCCGGGGGCGTACGAGTCCGGCCGCTCCGACGACGTGCGGATGCGGCAGGACCAGCGCGGTACGGCCCCAGCGTGCGGCGATCTCCCGCGCGGCGCCCGGGGTGAGCGTGATGACCCGGTCCGCCGCGGGGACGAGCACGTCCAGCTGCGCCCGGTGCTCGGCCTCGTCCCGGTGGTGGGGGTTGACGAGGTCGTGGACGGTGTGGACGAGCGGTTTGCCGTTCCGGCGCAGGGCTTCGACGAGGGCCGCGAGCGTCTGCGGGGTCTGCGCGTCGAAGCCGAAGTGGAGGTGGAGGACGTCGAACGTGTCGGCGTGCTCGTCGACCCAGTCCGGGTCGAGCATGACCGGCGGCCACCACTGGCCGGACCCGCTGGGGACTCCGCCGGGGCGGGGGTCGGCCAGACGGATCACACGGTCGCCGCCCGGCGGGGACAGATGGCGCACGTACACATGCCCGGCGGGAACCGAGGCGACACGGATGACACCACCGGTCCCGGCGCCCGGACCGGGCGCGGGATCGGGCGCGGGATCGGGCGTCGCGGAGTGGTGGCGGGTGGCCGGTTCAGGCACGGGTGTCTCCTTGCTCGGTCACGCCGGTCACGCCGGGTCCTGGCCGGTCCGTCGGTCACACCGGTCACGTCGGAGACGCTGGTCACTTCGGTCACACCGGGGACGCCGGTCGCTTCGGGGACGCCCGTGGCCGCCTGGGGCATCGCGTCTCTGCGTACCCCACGGTCCCCCGCCGGACGGTTCGGAGCATGCCGGACACGACCGTCCGGGCGAGGGCGGGCCCGCGCCGCCGCATGCTTCCTGGCCGGCCGGAGGGGTGGCACGCCACCGGCCGGGGCGGCGGGGCGTGCCACGGCCCCACGATCGGACACGCTTCCGAGGACCACCGGGCCGCCGGGATCACCGGGACCGCCTGACTCCCCGGGGCCACCGGAACCGCCGGGACCTCCCGGCCCGCCGAGACCACCGGGACGGGGCAGGACCATCGGGGTCGGCAGGATTACCGGTGCCGCCTGGGCCGCCTGGGCCGCCGGGACTACCGAGCGCCAGGGGTACCGGGAGCGCCTGGCCCGGCTCCCCTGGCCCGGACGCTCCCGAAGCGGCGGCGGCGGGAGGTCCACTCAGGGGAAGAATCGCTCCCCCACGTCTCCTTTCGGCCGGTGCGGGAACCCGTGGTGCATGACCACGCCAACTGAACTGCCGGGCACCGCCGAGTCGTACTGGATGGCCACCGCACCGGGCGGCCGGTGGCCGGCGCTGGAGACCGACGTGACGGCGGACGTCGTCGTGATCGGCGCGGGCATGGCCGGCCTGTCCATCGCCTGGGAACTGACCCGGGCCGGACGCGGCGTCCTCGTGCTGGACGCGGACCGCGTCGCCGCCGGGGTGAGCGGCTATACGACGGCGAAGCTCACCGCGGCGCACTCGCTCGTGTACGAACGCCTGCGCCGCACCCGCGGGAAGGAGGGCGCCCGCCAGTACGCCCACTCCCAGCAGGCCGCGGTGGAGCGGGTCGCGTCCGTGGCGGCGGAGCTGGGCGTCGACTGCGACCTCGAGCGCTCGTCGGCCCTGACCTTCACGGTCGACCCGGGACAACGGGCCACGTTCGCGGCCGAGGCGGAGGCCGCCGCCGAAGCGGGGCTGGCCGCCGACCTCGTGACGGAGACGGATCTGCCGTTCCCCGTGGCGGCCGCGGTACGCGTCGCGCACCAGGCGCGCTTCCATCCGCGCAAGTACCTGCTGGCCCTGGCGGACGACATCACCGCGCGAGGCGGTGTCATCCACGAACGGACCCGGGTGACCGGCCTCTCCGAGGGCACCCCGTGCGAACTGACGACCGAGCGGGGAGCGACGGTCACGGCGAACGACGTCGTCGTCGCCACGCACTACCCGGTCTTCGACCGCGCCCTGCACTTCGCGCGCCTGTCACCGCGCCGCGAACTGGTCGTAGCGGCTCCCCTGCCCGCCTCGGCGGCACCGGAGCACATGTACATCACGGACGACCTGGGCAAACGTTCCGTACGCACCGCTCCTTTCGACGAGGGCCGACGGCTGCTCATCGTCACCGGCGAGAGCTTCACCCCCGGCACGGGCGACACCAACGAGCGCTTCCTGCGCCTCGACGCGTGGATGCACGAGCACTTCCCGGTCGGCGACACGGCGTACCGGTGGGCGGCCCAGGACAACGACGTGAGCGACGGCGTGCCGCTGGTCGGCCCGTACCATCCGGGCGCACGCCATGTGTACGTGGCGACCGGCTTCGGCGGCTGGGGCATGAGCGGGGGCGCCATGGCCGGCCAGCTGCTGGCGTCGACGCTCACCGGCACGGAACCGGAGTGGGCGGGGCTGTACGACCCGCGTCGGCTGTGGAGCACCGTCCGGGAGGGCTCGGCGCTGCTGAAACAGCAGGCGGAGGTGGCCAAGCACTTCGTGGGCGACCGGCTGAAGAGCACCCACGTCGACTCCGTGGACGAGATCGCCCCCGGCTCGGGTGCGGTCGTACGGGTCGAGGGGCGGCGTTGTGCCGTCTACCGCGACGAGACCGGCACGGCCCACGCGGTGTCGGCGCGCTGCACGCATCTCGGTTGCCTGGTCGCGTTCAACGAGGCCGAGACCGCGTGGGAGTGCCCGTGCCACGGTTCCCGGTTCGGCGTCGACGGCAAGGTCCTCCAGGGCCCGGCCGTACACCCACTGCCGCCGCGGACGGTATGAGTACGTACGCCTGAGGCCCGCAGCCGGGTCCGAGCCTGCGGACGTGGTCCGAGCGCGGGCGCCGAACGGCCACCCGACCG
>NZ_BMVY01000030.1 GCF_014650955.1 Streptomyces tauricus | reverse complement strand
CTCGGCGGGCGCCTCGGGCTCCGCCGCCACGGCCGGCGCGGCGGTCGTGGCCTCGGCGGGCTCGTCGCCCGGTGCCGTGGTGGCGTCCGCCGTCTCGGCGGCCTGCGGGGCTCCGGCGGGTGCGGATGCCCGGCGGGTGGCACGACGGCGCGCACGGGGAGCGGGGGCGGCCTCCTCGGCCGGTGCTTCCGTCGCGTCGTCCGCGGCGGCCTGGGGCGCCTTCTCGGCGGCCCTCTTCCTGGGGGCGGCGGTCGCAGCCGCCTCTTCGCTCTCCAGCGCCTCTTCTGTACTGAGGTCCGCGGAGGTCCCAGCCGGTATGGCCGGCGCCGTGGTCTCCGCCACGGCCGTGCCCTCGGCGTTCGCCGACGGCGGGCCGGCGGGGCGCGAGGCGGCACGACGGCGCCGGCGTGGCGGCAGCGTGTCGCTCGGGGTGCTGTTGTCGGAGCCGGTGGAAGGCTCGGTGGGGTCGGTCGGCTCAAGCATGCGGGTGGATCTCCCGTCAGGCTCCCGGGCGCCGCGGATCCGGTGACGTCCGCGGCTCGCGCGTTGCGCGGTGCCGCCGTCCGGGGCGCGGGCGCCGCACGGGAGCTCTCTGTGTCCTGTCTCGCCGGTTCCGTATGCCATGTGTGCGTACGGCCTGGCGAAAGTCTTCTGGTCGGTGCGCTGCCCGAACCAGGTGGCTCCCGGATACGAGGGCGGCGCTTCGACGTACGTCCCTACGCGGGACCTTCCTTACGCCAGTGCCTTCGCGGCGGCAGTTGCGCTGTCCCCGGAGATCTCCGGAGAAGGTGCTGCTGCCTCGCGGTCGGGCGCGAGCGGGTCGGTCACCGTGCCGGTCTCTTCATCGAAAAGCCCCTGCGCCAGCCTGGTCACCGCTGCGGGGACCGGCGGCGCCAGGTCGGCCACAGCTCGGAGACCGGACAGGACGTCGTCAGGTCGAACGGCAGGCGTCACGTGCCGAACAACCAGCCGCAGTATCGCACAGGCCTGGTCGGTCGGCCTATCAGCCTGTGGACCGTGTGCCGCCGACTGTGCGCTGTGCGCCTCCAGACTCGCGACGGCGCCGCGGGCGTCGAAGGTGCGCATACCGTTCTTCGCCTTGCGCTGTACCTCGACGGTCTCGGCCGCCGTGAAGGCGTCGACCGCGCGTCGCGCGTCCTCGGGCGACACGCCGTCGAGGCGCATCTCCCACACGGACGCGGTGAGCCGGTCGGCGAGACCCGACGTACGGGCCTCCACGGCGTCGATGATGTCGAGCCCGGCGGGCATCGACTCGTCGAGGAGTGCGCGCAGCTTCCCGGGATCGCGCGCGTCGGTGAGCGCGATCTCCAGGTACTCCGCCTCACTGCCCGTGCCGGTGGGTGCGGCATTGGCGTACGACACCTTCGGGTGCGGCGTGAACCCCGCCGAGTACGCCATGGGCACCTCGGCTCGGCGCAACGCGCGCTCGAAGGCACGCTGGAAGTCACGGTGGCTGGTGAACCGGAGGCGGCCGCGCTTGGTGTAGCGCAGTCGGATGCGCTGCACCGCGGGTGCGGGCGGCGGGCCTTCGGGCTGTCGCTTGCCCAGTGTCGTTCAGTCCTTCGTGAGTGCGGTCGTACTACTACCTAGAGTACGTGTGTCGGCGCCCGCGCGTTCCCCTCGGGAGGGTTCTGGCGCGCTCCACAGGGGCCCGCCGGGCTTGACCAGGCGTACCGGCTCCGGTTCGCCGCGGGGTTCGGGCAGGGGCACGGGCTCGGGCTCGCGCGGTGCGCCGAACAGCGCGCGCCGGATGTCGGCCCTGGTCTGCCGTGCCGTCTGGCGGGCGCTCGCCAGGGCCTGCCGGGTGACGCGGCCCACGCTCCGCACGGCCTCCGCCGCGGGCTTCCAGAAGACGTCCCGCACGAAGTGCCCCATCGGAGTGAACACACTCCTGTACACCCATCGCACCGGCTCCACGAAGATCCACCGGAAGAGTCGCCCGAGGAAGCGCCCGACGGCGAGGGACACGTATCCGGCGACACGCCAGGCGTGTCCCAGTGCCTCGCCGATCTCCCGCGCGACGACGGCGATGCCCCGGCCGATCGGCGCGAGGACCCAGCGCCACAGGGCGACGACGGGTACGACGAGGGTCCACCGCAGAAGAGTCCCGACGACCATCCCGAGCCAGACCACCCCGGCCCACAGCCCTCGACCGACCCATGTGATGCCGGCCCACAGCCCGCGTCCCACCCATGTCATCGCGGCCCACAGTCCCCCGACGACCCATGTGATGCCCGCCCACAACCCGCGGGCCACCCACACGACTCCCGCCCACAGTCCGCGCGAGACCCACACGACGGAGGCCCACAGTCCTCGGGCGGCCCAGGCGATGCCGTGCCCGGCCGGTGTGAGCAGGGCCCGGTACAGCCAGCTCGCCGGAGTGAGCACCGACACCCGCCACAGCCAGGCGCACGCGGCCCCGAGCCCTCGCAGCGTCCACACGATGCCGTGGCCGAGGGGCGTGAGAAGCCGCTCGTACAGCCAGCGGGCGGGGACGACCAGCAGCACGTACCCGAGCCAGGCCAGCGCCCGGCCCACCGGCACGGCCACGTAACGCCACAGGCCCACCCACGGCCAGACGAACAGCAGCATGAACAGCCACTTCAGCGCGTAGCCGAGGCCGGTGAACAGCCACGCGATGACGGTCGCGACACCGTCGAGAAGCCACACGAGGGCCCGTCCGACCGGCGCGAGCACCCACATGAGCGCCCGGCCGAGCGGCCGGAACAGCGAGTCGTTGAGAAGCCGGCCGCAGACGACGAGCGCGTCCCAGACCATCCGTACGGGCACGATCAGCACGAACACCACGATCCGCACCGGGATACGGATGGCGACGGCGAGACATCCCTCAGGAGCGACGTCCCGCTGCCGCGCGGGCATCACGGGCGGCGCGGACTGCGGCGACTTCTCAAGGTCCATACCTACACGGACGCGCCAACTGCCCGTATGGATGCACAAACAATCCGGGAACGGAACTTTCCCCCAGGTCCGCCCCCGGATCACACCGTTCAGGACCGCAGCGCCCGGGATGACGCCCGTCCCCGAACCAACCTCAGTGGCTGTGCCCGCCCGCCGAGGCGGTTGCGGCGTTCTTGACCGTCAGGGGGAGGAGTTTCTTGCCGGTCGGGCCTACCTGGATGTCCAGGTCGAGTTGGGGGCACACTCCGCAGTCGAAGCACGGCGTCCAGCGGCAGTCGTCGACCTCCGTCTCGTCGAGCGCGTCCTGCCAGTCCTGCCAGAGCCATTCCTTGTCGAGGCCCGAGTCGAGGTGGTCCCAGGGCAGGACCTCCTCGTAGGTGCGCTCGCGGGTCGTGTACCAGTCGACGTCCAGGCCGAAGGCGGGGAGCGTCTTGTCGGCGCAGCGCATCCAGCGCTCGTACGAGAAGTACTCGCGCCAGCCGTCGAAGCGGCCGCCGTCCTCGTAGACCGCGCGGATGACGGAGCCGATGCGGCGGTCGCCGCGGGAGAGCAGGCCCTCCACGATGCCGGGCTTGCCGTCGTGGTAGCGGAAACCGATGGAGCGGCCGTACTTCTTGTCGCCGCGGATCTTGTCGCGGAGCTTGCCGAGGCGGGCGTCCGTCTCCTCCGCCGAGAGCTGCGGGGCCCACTGGAACGGGGTGTGGGGCTTGGGGACGAAACCGCCGATGGAGACCGTGCAGCGGATGTCGTTCTGACCGGAGACCTTGCGGCCCTCGGCGATCACGTTCATCGCCATGTCCGCGATCTGCAGGACGTCCTCGTCGGTCTCGGTGGGCAGGCCGCACATGAAGTACAGCTTCACCTGGCGCCAGCCGTTGCCGTACGCGGTGGAGACCGTGCGGATCAGGTCCTCCTCCGAGACCATCTTGTTGATGACCTTGCGCATGCGCTCGGAACCGCCCTCGGGGGCGAAGGTCAGACCGGAGCGGCGGCCGTTGCGGGTCAGCTCGTTCGCCAGGTCGACGTTGAACGCGTCGACGCGGGTGGAGGGCAGGGACAGGCCGACCTTGTCCTCCTCGTACCGGTCCGCGAGGCCCTTGGCGATGTCGGCGATCTCCGAGTGGTCCGCCGAGGACAGGGAGAGCAGGCCCACTTCCTCGAAGCCCGTCGCCTTGAGGCCCTTGTCGACCATCTCGCCGATGCCCGTGATGGAGCGCTCACGGACGGGGCGGGTGATCATGCCCGCCTGGCAGAAGCGGCAGCCGCGGGTGCAGCCGCGGAAGATCTCCACCGACATGCGCTCGTGGACGGTCTCGGCGAGCGGCACGAGGGGCTGCTTCGGGTACGGCCACTCGTCCAGGTCCATGACCGTGTGCTTGGACACGCGCCACGGGACGCCCGACTTGTTCGGGACCATGCGGCCGATACGGCCGTCGGGGAGGTACTCGACGTCGTAGAACGCCGGGATGTACACGCCGCCGGTCTTCGCGAGGCGGAACAGGACCTCCTCGCGGCCACCGGGCCTGCCCTCCGCCTTCCAGGCGCGGATGATCTGCGTCATGTCGAGCACGGCCTGCTCGCCGTCGCCGATGATCGCCGCGTCGATGAAGTCGGCGATCGGCTCGGGGTTGAAGGCGGCGTGGCCGCCGGCCAGCACGATCGGGTCGTCGAGACCGCGGTCCTTCGACTCCAGGGGGATGCCGGCGAGGTCGAGCGCGGTCAGCATGTTCGTGTAGCCCAGCTCCGTGGAGAAGCTCAGCCCGAACACGTCGAAGGCCTTGACCGGGCGGTGGCCGTCGACCGTGAACTGGGGGACCTGGTGCTTGCGCATCAGCTCCTCCATGTCCGGCCACACGCTGTAGGTGCGCTCGGCGAGCACGCCCTCGCGCTCGTTCAGGACCTCGTAGAGGATCATGACGCCTTGGTTGGGGAGTCCGACCTCGTACGCGTCCGGGTACATCAGCGCCCAGCGGACGTCGCAGTCCTCCCAGGGCTTGACCGTGGAGTTGAGCTCTCCGCCGACGTACTGGATCGGCTTCTGCACATGCGGGAGCAGAGCTTCGAGCTGTGGAAAGACCGACACAGCGGTTTCGGCAGACATCTCACGAACCTTTGCGAGCCGATGGGGAGGGCTTTCCAGCCTAACGTGCCTGCGGGTACGTCCCGTCCGGGCGGGCTTGGCGCCCCCGGACGTACCGCGACCCGCCCTCTTGCGGCTGCGGGGCCGTCGTGGCCGTCCGCGCCGTTCCCCGCGCCCCTTCCGGCGTCACCCGGCGTCGCACGGGTGCGGGCCCGTCGTGGCTGGGGTGCGCTGTTCCCCGCGCCCCTTCCGGGGGCGACCGGCGTCGCACGGGTGCGGGCCCGTCGTGGCTGGGGTGCGCAGTTCCCCGCGCCCCTTCCGGGGGCGACCGGCGTCGTGCGGCTGCAGGCCCGTCGTGGTCGGGTGCGCCGTTCCCCGCGCCCCTTCGGGGGCGATCGGTCGTCGCGCGGCTGGCGGGCCGTCGTGGCTGGGTGCGCCGTTCCCGTGACCCTAGAAGGTGCCCCTCCCGTTGTTGATCGTCTGCCATGTCCCCGGCAGGTCTGTCTCCACCGATGCCGCGATGCGTTCCTCTCTGCCGTACAGGACCCCGTAGGTGAAGGCGTTCTCGGCCGCCGCGTGGGCCTGGGTCGAGAGGTCTCTCAGGGCCAGTCTGGCCATCACGCTGTCCTGGTGTTCGCCGAGCAGGCCCTGGAGCGACTTCATGTCGCTCACCAGGCTCTTCGCGGGTTTTCCGAGGACGGGCGCGGCCAGTTCGGCCGCGTAGCGCGTGCGCTTGGTCTTCTTGCGGGCCTCGTGGATCGCGAGGTCGCGGCCCTCCCCCGGCGGCAGCTCGACGGCATGCCCGACCAGGCCGGACAGCTTGTCGAAGTCCTTGCGCACCGCCTTCGTGACCGCCTTCCCCGTGGTGTCCGCGGCGGCCCCGCGCAGCGGCGGGGTGGCGAGCAGCGCGTCGAGGGAGACGAGGAGGTTCAGATAGCGGCCGCCGTCGAGGACCGCGATCAGGCGGCGCCGGGAGCCGGACCGGCGGGCGTGCGCCCAGGTGCGCAGCCGGCCGCGGACGGGGCCGGCGAGCAGGGGGCGCGGCAGTCCGCCGAGGGCGGTCGTCAGCCGCTCGGTCAGGACCTCCTGGTCGCGGTCGACGCCCAGCTCCCCCGCCAGCCACTTCAGCTCGTCGCGGAGTGGATCGGTGACGCCCCGGTCCAGGACGTTGCCGTACGAGCGGAACGTGCTGCGCAGTCGGCGGGTGGCGACCCGCATGCTGTGCACGGCGTCGAAGACGTCCCGGCGGACGGCGGGGTCGAGCTCGACGAGCGCGTCGCGCTGGGCGCGGACGTACGCGAGGACGTGGTCGCCCGCGGTGACGGGCGCCGCCGCCACGACGGCCTCCTTGCGTGCCTTGCGCCCCGTCTCCCCCAGCGCCCTGACCAGCTTGGACGCCGAGCTGGAGCGGGAGACGCCGGCTTTACGCAGTTTCTTCTCGACCTTGTCGAGGAAGGCGGGGTCGCCGTCGTCCGCCAGCTCGACCTCGATCTCGGTCCACTGCGCGGTGCCGTCGCCGCCGCTGAGCCGCTCGGCCCGTACGCGGTCGACGCTGACCTCGGCGAGCAGGCCCCCGGACTCGTCGACGAGGTGGCGGACGTCGCGGGCCGACAGCAGCCGTACGACGGGGAGCAGTTCGGCGTCGCGCACCCGGGAGCGGACCAGTCCGGCGAGGGCGCGGGGCACGGTGTCGGACAGCGGGGCGTGGATCTCGTCCCGTACGCCGTCGGAGACGGGGAGTTTCAGATGCCAGCCCGCGTCGTCGCCACCGGTGCGGCGGCGCAGGGTGAGGGACGCGGCGGCGAGGCGCTGGTCGGCCGTGTCGTAGTAGGTGGCGTCGAGTTCGGCGACGCCCTTGTCGATGACGGCCGAGACGCCCGGCACACGCGTCAGGTCCGGCAGATCCGACAGTCCGGCATTCTCATCGGCTTCGTACTTACGCTCGATCTCACGCTTGGTGTCCGCCATGACCTGAATTTAGAGGCAGTACCCCGAGCCCTGTAAGAGGGCCGCAGGCCCGCGCCCCGAAAGGGGCGCGGGGAACTGCGCGCTCAGCCACGACCGGCCGGCACCCAAATGAACCACCGCACCCCTCCGGCCGAACCCAGTGGAACGCCCCGTGGAACGGCTACGCCGACATGGGCCGTTGCACCCTGATCGACTGCAGCAGTCCCACCGCCACCCACACCGCGAACATCGACGACCCTCCGTACGAGACGAAGGGCAGCGGCAGCCCCGCCACCGGCATGATCCCGAGCGTCATCCCGACGTTCTCGAAGGACTGGAACGCGAACCACGCGATGATCCCGGCGGCGACGATCGTCCCGTACAGCTCCGTCGTCTCGCGGGCGATCCGGCAGGCCCGCCACATGACGACGCCCAGCAGGACCAGGATGAGGCCGGCGCCGACGAAGCCCAGTTCCTCGCCCGCGACCGTGAAGACGAAGTCGGTCTGCTGCTCGGGCACGAACTGGCCGGTGGTCTGCGAGCCCTTGCCGAGTCCGGTGCCGAACAGTCCGCCGGAGCCGATCGCGATCCGTGCCTGGTTGGTGTTGTAGCCGACGCCCGCCGGGTCGAGCGCGGGGTTGGCGAACGCGGCGAAGCGGGCGATCTGGTACTCGTCGAGGATCTTGAGCTGCCAGACCGCGATCGCCCCGAGCGCGCCGGCCCCGATGAGGCCGAAGATCCAGCGGTTGGAGGCGCCGGAGGCGAGCAGCACACCGAGCACGATGATGACCATGACCATGACCGAGCCGAGGTCGGGCATGAGCAGGACGATCAGTATCGGTACGACGGCCAGGCCGAGCGCCTGGACGACCGTGCGGTGGTCGGGGTGCGGTTTGTCGCCCGCGTCGACCCGGGCCGCGAGCAGCATCGCCATGCCCAGGATGATCGTGATCTTCACGAACTCGGAGGGCTGCAGCGAGAAGCCGCCGCCGATGACGATCCACGCGTGGGCGCCGTTGATGGTCGCGCCGAGCGGGGTCAGCACCAGCAGGACCAGGAAGACGGAGAGCCCGTACAGGATCGGTACGGCCGTGCGCAGGGTGCGGTGGCCGAGCCAGACCGTGCCGATCATCAGGCCGAAGCCGATGCCCGTGTTGAGCAGATGCCGGAACAGGAAGTAGTACGGGTCGCCCTGGTTCAGCTCGGTACGGTTGCGGGTCGCCGAGTAGACGAGGGCCGCGCCGATGAAGGAGAGCGCGAGGGCCGCGAACAGTATCGGCCAGTCGAGCCTGCGGGCCAGCGAGTCACGGGCGAACACCCGCGTCCAGCCCGCGCGTTCGGGTCCGTACCCGGAGACGGAGAAGCCGTTCGCGCCGGTCATACGAGCGCCCTCCGCCTCTTCCTCGGCCGGGCCGAGCGCCTTCGGGCATCCCGGTTGCTGCCGGTGCCGGTGTTCGGAACGGTCGCGGCCGGAACCTCGTACGCCACCTGCTGCTGCCCCTCCTCGACGGCCGTCTCCTCGGCCTTCGGCGGGTAGACCTCGTTCTTCG
Organism: Streptomyces tauricus; assembly: GCF_014650955.1. Lineage (GTDB taxonomy): Bacteria > Actinomycetota > Actinomycetes > Streptomycetales > Streptomycetaceae > Streptomyces > Streptomyces tauricus. Next base: position 105,775 of record NZ_BMVY01000030.1, on the reverse strand, counting down.
GGGCGTCGATCGACCCGTCCTTCTGGATCTTCGGCAGGTTCTTCTGCGGCGTGGGGAGCAGCGCCTTCTTCTTGTCGATCTTGCCGTCCTCGGAGACTCCGTACAGCGCGTTGTAGATCTTGCGCACGGCCGGGGCCGAGGCGCCGGAACCGGTACCACCCTGGGAGATGGTCATGACGACCGTGTAGTCCTCGGTGTACGTGGTGAACCACGAGGTCGTCTGCTTGCCGTAGACCTCGGCCGTTCCCGTCTTGGCGTGCATCGGGATCTCGTCCTGCGGCCAGCCGGTGAACCGCCAGGCGGCCGATCCCCGGGTCGCGACGCCTTCGAGAGCACCGTCTATCTCGTCGCGGGTCTTCTTCGTCATCGGCAGCTTGCCGTGCGACCTCGGCTTGATCTCCTGGACGCTCTTGCCGTCCGCGCTGATGATCGCCTTGCCGACGGTCGGGTCGTACAGCGTGCCGCCGTTGGCGATGGCCCCGTAGATCGTCGCCATCTGGATCGGTGTGACGAGGGTGTCGCCCTGGCCGATCGAGTAGTTGACGGAGTCACCGGCGCGCATGCGGTTGCCTTCGAGGCAGTTCTCGTACGCGATCTGCTGGGCGTACGAGCCGCCCTTCTTGCCGTACTTGCACCAGGCGTCCTTGTTGGCCTTCCAGTAGTCCGACTTCCACTTGCGGTCGGGTACGCGGCCGGTGACCTCGTTCGGGAGGTCGATGCCGGTCTCCTTGCCGAGGCCGAACTGGTGGGCGGTCTTGTAGAACCAGTCCTTGGCGTTCTTCTTCGGCTTGATGCCGCCGTCCTTCTTCCACTGCTCGTGGGAGAGGCTGTAGAAGACGGTGTCGCAGGAGACCTCCAGGGCGCGGCCGAGGCTGATCGGGCCGTACCCCTTGGACTCGAAGTTCTTGAAGACCTGGCCGCCGATGGAGTACGAGGCACCGCACTGGTAGGGGCCGTTGAAGGAGTAGCCGGCCTTTATGGCGGCGGCCGTCGAGATGACCTTGAAGACCGAGCCGGGGGCCGACTGGCCCTGGATGGCGCGGTTCAGCAGGGGGTAGTTGGACTCCTTGCCGGTGAGCCGGGTGTAGTCCTTGCCGGAGATGCCGCCGACCCAGGCGTTCGGGTCGTACGAGGGGTTGGACGCCATCGACACGACGCGGCCGGTCTTGGTCTCCATGACGACCACGGCGCCGGAGTCGGCCTTGTAGTTCACACCGGTGTTCCGGTCGATCTCCTTGCGGGCGGTCTTCATGGCCTCGTTCAGCTCGTACTCGGCGACGCGCTGGACGCGGGAGTCGATGCTGGTGACGACGTTCGCGCCGGGCTGGGCCTCGTCGCTCTCGGCCTGGCCGATGACCCGGCCGAGGTTGTCGACCTCGTAGCGGGTGACACCGGCCTTGCCGCGCAGCTGCTTGTCGTACTGGCGCTCCAGGCCGGAGCGGCCGACCTGGTCGGAGCGCAGATACGGCGAGTCGGTGTTCTCGGCCTTGGTGATCTCCTCGTCGGTGACGGGCGAGAGATAGCCGAGGACCTGGGCGGTGTTGGCCTTGCCGGGGGCCGCGTAGCGGCGCACGGCCTGCGGCTCCGCGGTGATGCCGGGGAAGTCCTCGGCGCGCTCGCGGATCTGCAGGGCCTGCTTGGGCGTGGCCTCGTCGGTGATGGGGATCGGCTGGTAGGGCGAGCCGTTCCAGCAGGGCTGCGGGGTCTTCGCGTCGCACAGCCGGACCTTGTCCCGTACGTCCGCGGCCTTCAGGCCGAGGACGTCCGCGAGCTTGGCGAGGACGGCGTCGCCGTCGTCCTTCATCTTCAGCAGGTCGGTGCGGGAGGCGGAGACCACGAGCCGGGTCTCGTTGTCGGCGATCGGCACGCCCCGGGCGTCCAGGATCGAGCCGCGCACGGCAGGGCTGACGACCTGCTGGACGTGGTTGCCGGACGCCTCCTTGGCGTACTCGTCTCCGTTGCGGATCTGGAGGTACCACAGGCGCCCGCCGAGGGTGCCGAGGAGGGACAGGACGAGGATCTGGATGACGATGAGCCGGATCTGGACCCGCGGGGTCCGGCCGGTCTCGGGAATGTTGGTCACAGTCGCTTGACCCCCTTGATGCGTCCCGCCCTGGCCATCCGGGCCTTCGCGGCCTTCACTCTCAGTCCGCCGCGCTGGCTGCCGATGCGCAGGCCCGTGCCGGAGGAGATCCAGCCCGCGGCGACGTCGGTCGACTTGCCCGAACCGCCGGTGTCGGCGAGCGGATCGTTCTCCGCGCGCCGGGCCAGGGCCATGATGCCGGGGACCACGAACGGCGCGAGCAGCAGGTCGTACAGGGCGGCGGTGAACAGCAGGCCGCCGAGGCCCACATGGCGGGCGGCGGTGTCGCCGACGAGGGCACCCACTCCCGCGTACAGGAGGGTGGAGCCGATCGAGGCGGCCACGACCACGGCCATGGGGCCCGTGGCGGACTTGAGCTGGCCGTTCTCGGGCTTGGCGAGTCCGGCGAGGTAGCCGATGACGCACAGCACGAGGGCGTAGCGGCCGGCGGCGTGGTCGGCGGGCGGGGCCAGGTCGGCGAGCAGGCCCGCGCCGAAGCCGACGAGGGCGCCTCCGACGTGGCCGTAGACGAGGGCGAGGCCGAGGACGGTGAGCAGCAGGAGGTCCGGTACGGCACCCGGCAGGTGCAGCCGGGCCAGGACGCTGACCTGGATCACCAGGGCGACGATCACCAGCGTGGCGGAGAGCAGCATTCGGTTGAAGCGCATGGGGAAGTCAGCTCCTACTGCTCTTGCTGCAGGCCGTCGGCGGGCGCGTTCGCGGACGGTGTGACCGTCACGGTCACGGTCGGCGTGGGCGTTGGCTTGGGTTTGGCGGGCAGCACCTCGTCGCGCGGGTCCTTGCGCGGGGCCTGGACGACGACACCGACGATGTCGAGCTTGGAGAAGGACACGAACGGCGTGACGTAGATCGTGCGGGTCAGGTCGCCGCCGGACGGGTCGACGCGGGAGACCAGGCCGACGGGCACGCCGGGTACGAAGGGCTTGTCGGCCTGGGAGCCGAAGGTGACCAGCCGGTCGCCCTTCTTGATCTTGGCCTTGCCGTTGAGCAGTTCCACGCGCAGCGGGCGGTCGCCCTGGCCGGACGCGAAGCCGAGTTCGTCGGTGGACTCCATGCGCGTACCGACGGTGAAGTCGGGGTCGTTGGCGAGCAGCACCGTGGCGGTGCCGGGGCCGACCGTGGTGACGCGGCCGACCAGTCCGTCCCCGTTGAGGACGGTCATGTCGCGCTTGATGCCGTCGTTCGCGCCGGCGTCGATGGTGACGGTCCAGGAGAAGCCCTGGGCCGCTCCTATCGCGATGACCTCGGCGCCCTTGATGCCGTACTGCCCGGCGCCCGCCGTCTTGAGCATCTTGTCGAGCTGCGCGCCACGGCTGCGGTTGCGGTCGTCACTGCCGAGCTTCGCCTTCAACTCGGCGTTGTCGCGCTCCAGTCGGGTGACGCGGTCGTGGCGGTCACCGGAGTCCTTCACTGCCTGGATCGCGTTGCCGACGGGATCGACGGCGGTCGACACCCCGTCCTCGATCGGGCCGAAGACCGTGGCGGCGCCACGGCGGGCACCGTCGACCGGGGAGTCCTCACCCCCGCGGATGTCCACCGTGATCAAGGCGAACGCGATGGCGATCAGCAGCACCAGGAGCAGCCGGCTCTCTCGTGTGTCCCTCACGTGCGACGGCCGTGCCTTCCTCGTCGGAATTCATGTATGGGTCCTGCCGAACCCCGGAAACCCCAAAGAACCCCAGAGCGCCCGGTCGGCGCCCGGACCGGGCGGAACCAGCAGGTGTTATGGGGGAGCTTATGCCTCGATATCAACGATCCGCCGTACGAGAGGGGATCATCTCGTACGGCGGAATCGAAGAGTTACGTCATCTGCGCGGCTGGGCGTCCAGTACCTGCTGGAGCGCCTCGAATTCCTCCACGCACTTGCCGGCCCCGAGCGCCACGCTGTCCAGCGGGTCCTCGGCGATATGGATCGGCATGCCCGTCTCGCGCCGCAGCCGCTCGTCGAGGCCGCGCAGCAGGGCGCCGCCGCCGGTGAGCACGATCCCGCGGTCCATGACGTCGCCGGACAGCTCCGGCGGGCACTTGTCGAGGGTGGTCTTGACGGCGTCGACGATCGAGTTGACCGGTTCCTCGATCGCCTTGCGGACTTCGGCCGCCGAGATCACGACGGTCTTCGGAAGGCCGGAGACCAGGTCCCGGCCGCGGATTTCGGTGTGTTCGTCATTGTCGAGGTCGTACGCGGAACCGATCGTGATCTTGATCTGCTCTGCCGTCCGCTCACCGAGAAGAAGCGAGTACTCCTTCTTGATGTGCTGGATGATCGCGTTGTCCAGCTCGTCGCCGGCCACCCGGATGGACTGTGCCGTGACGATTCCGCCGAGCGAGATGACCGCGACCTCGGTGGTGCCGCCGCCGATGTCCACCACCATGTTGCCCGTGGCCTCGTGGACCGGCAGGCCGGAGCCGATGGCCGCGGCCATGGGCTCCTCGATGATGTGCACCTGGCGGGCGCCGGCCTGGGACGACGCCTCGATGACGGCACGGCGCTCGACGCCCGTGATGCCCGAGGGCACGCAGACGACGACGCGAGGACGGGCAAGGTAGCGCCGCTTGTGGATCTTCAGGATGAAGTAGCGGAGCATGCGCTCGGTGATCTCGAAGTCGGCGATGACACCGTCCTTCAGCGGCCGCACGGCAACGATGTTGCCCGGCGTCCGCCCGATCATCTTCTTCGCTTCCGCGCCGACCGCGAGGATGCCACCGGTGTTGGTGTTGATCGCGACGACGGACGGCTCGTTGAGTACGATCCCGCGACCCCTGACGTACACCAGCGTGTTGGCGGTCCCGAGGTCGACAGCCATGTCACGGCCGATGAACGACATTGAGTTCCCCATCAGGATTCGTCTGGCCTTCCCAAGTGGAGCTTTTGATGGCTTTTCAGGATGGCGAGGGTGAGCGCTGTGACGTGAAGACTTCCATCGTAGTCTCGCCTGCACGAACACTGCGCGAGGGTCTTCGCCATTGTCAGCAGATGACGTGCCGCCTCGCTTCTGGAGACGGGCCATCGGGGGCATGCGTTCCCCCGATCGGCACGCATATGCCCGCAGACGGCCCTCATGTGCGTCCCATTGTGTGCGGGCCGCAGGTCAGACGCTACCTGCCTGACAAAGCTTCAGGGGATTTTCGTTTCACAAGATTTTCACCGGGGCCCGGCCCGGCGGAGTCCCCGGGCCGCGGGGCCGCCTCCGAGGGGGGCGGCCCCTGCCCGCGCCGGCCTGTCCGGCGGTTACGCCAGACCGGGGAAGAAGATCTTCAGCTCGCGCGCGGAGGACTCCTCGGAGTCCGAGGCGTGGATCAGGTTCTCGCGCACGATCACACCGAAGTCACCGCGGATGGAGCCCGGGGCGGCGGCGATCGGGTCGGTCGGACCCGCGAGCGCCCGTACGCCCTCGATGACGCGCTCGCCCTCGACGACCAGCGCCACGACCGGGCCGGAGGCCATGAAGCCGACCAGCGGCTCGTAGAAGGGCTTGCCCTTGTGCTCGCCGTAGTGCTGCTCCAGCGTCTCCTGGTCGAGCGTGCGCAGCTCCAGCGCGATGATCTGCCAGCCGGCCTTGCGCTCGATACGGCTGATGATCTCGCCGGTCAGGCCGCGACGGACCGCGTCGGGCTTGAGAAGGACGAGGGTGCGCTGGCTCACGGTGGTGGCTCCTTCAGGGTCACAGATGTGCGGATGACGAGGCTACAGGGCGTGTTCCCAGGGGCTTGCGCCCCCTGGCCCCCTTACGCGCTTGCGCACTCGTCCTCAAACACCGGACGGTCTGGAAGTAGGGGCGCAGCCCCACTTTCAGGGGCGCGGGGAACCGCGCGGCCGGCTACCCACCCGCCTCCGCCTGCGCGGCGAACCGTGCCTTCGCCTCCTCGACCTTCCTTCCGTAGTGCACCGAGGCCCACCACAGCGCGGCGAAGACCGCGCCGAGGAAGAACATCACCGGCACCACGAACCCGCTCGCGATCAGCAGGATCTGCAGGGCCCAGCCCAGCTGGACACCACCCGGGCGCGTGATCATCCCGCACAGGAGCAGACACAGCACCATCGCGGTCCCGCTCACCGTCCAGACCGTGGCCATGGACAGATCGGGATCCTTCATCGCCACCAGTCCGGCGAACCCGATCACGAAGAACTCACCGATCAGCGTCGAAGCACAGAGCGTCCGCACGGCTCAGCCCCTTCCCAGCAGCAGCCGGGCCTCGCCGACCGTGATGACGGAACCGGTCACGAGGACGCCGCCGCCCGCGTACTCGGCCTCTTCCTCGGCCAGCGTGATCGCGGCCTCCAGCGCGTCGTCCAGCCGGGGCTCGACCTGCACGCGGTCGTCCCCGAACACCTCGACGGCGATACCCGCCAGCTCGTCCACGTCCATCGCGCGATGACTGGAGTTCTGTGTCACCACGACCTCGGTGAAGATCGGCTCGAACGCTTCGAGCAGCCCCCGTACGTTCTTGTCGCCGCTCGCCCCGACCACACCGATCAGCCGGCTGAAGTCGAAGACCTCCCGCACCGCCTCGGCGGTGGCACGCGCGCCCGCCGGGTTGTGCGCGGCGTCCAGTACGACGGTCGGCGACTTGCGCACGACCTCCAGCCGCCCGGGCGAGGTGACCGACGCGAAGGCCTTGCGGACCGTGTCGATGTCGAGTGCCTCGGACCGCTGGGACCCGACGCCGAAGAACGCCTCCACGGCGGCGAGCGCCACGGCCGCGTTGTGCGCCTGGTACGCCCCGTGCAGCGGGATGTACACCGCCTCGTACTCGCCGCCGAGACCGCGGAGCGTCAGCAGCTGCCCGCCGACCGCGACCTGCCGGCTCAGCACGCCGAACTCAAGCCCTTCGCGGGCCACGGTCGCGTCGACCTCGACGGCCTTCTTGAGCAGCACCTGCGCGGCGTCGACGGGCTGCTGGGCCAGGATGACCGTCGCGCCCTGCTTGACGATGCCGGCCTTCTCCTTGGCGATCTCCCCCGGCGTCTCGCCGAGCCGGTCCGTGTGGTCCAGATCGATGGGGGTCACCACGGCGACGTCCCCGTCGATCACGTTCGTGGCGTCCCAGCTGCCGCCCATGCCGACCTCCACGACGGCCACGTCGACGGGCGTGTCCGCGAAGGCCGCGTACGCCATGCCCGTGAGCACCTCGAAGAAGGAGAGGCGGAACTCCTGGGCCGCGTCGACCATCTCGACGTACGGCTGGATGTCCTGGTACGTCTCCACGAACCGCTCGGCCGGGATCGCGGCCCCGTCCAGGCTGATCCGCTCGGTGATCGACTGGACGTGCGGCGAGGTGTACCGGCCGGTGCGCAGTTCGAAGGCGCCGAGCAGGGCCTCGATCATGCGGGCGGTGGACGTCTTGCCGTTCGTTCCCGTGATGTGGATCGAGGGGTACGCGCGCTGGGGCTCGCCGAGCAGGTCCATGAGCGCGGCGATCCGGCTCACGGACGGCTCCAGCTTGGTCTCGCCCCACCGCGTGGCCAGCTCGGTCTCGACCTGGCGCAGCGCCTTGTCGGCCTCCGGGTCGTCCGGGCGCGCGGGAATGTCGGACTGAGGTGCCGGGCCCTGCGTACGCAGGGTGCGGCTGCCGGCCTCGATCACGGCGAGGTCGGGATCACGCTCCGTCTCGGCCTCGACGATCGCATCGAACGGATCGGACCCACTGCTGTCCTGCGGAAGCTCACTCACACACCCAGTCTACGGAGCCCCACCCCGCCCCCCGTGCCAGGGCGCGACCCGCCCAGGGCCGCGGTCTTTCGCCTTCAGGGGCGCGGGGAACGGCGCAGTCTTTTGTCTTCTAGGGGCGCGGGGAACGGCGCAATCTTTCGCCTTTGGGGGCGCGGGGAACGGCGCGATCTTTGGCTTTTAGGGGCGCGGGGAACGGCGCAATCTTTCGCCTTCAGGGACGCGGGGAACTGCGCGAACGGCCCCCACCCACCCGCGCCCGACGACGAACGCACCGAGGGCCCCGGAACCATCACGGTCCCGGGGCCCCCAGAGCGACACCTACGCCTGCGGCAACCCGTCCAGCTGCGCCCGCAACCGCGCGATGTCCTCGTCGGCCTTCGCGAGCCGCCCGCGGATCTTGTCCACGACCTGATCCGGCGCCTTGGCGAGGAACGCCTCATTGCCCAGCTTGGCGTTGGCCGCGACCTTCTCCTTCTCCGCGGCGGCCAAGTCCTTGGCAAGCCGCTTCCGCTCCGCCGCCACATCGATCGTCCCGGACAGGTCGAGCGCGACGGACGCCCCCGCGACCGGCAGCGTCGCCGTCGCCGAGAAGTCGTCCCCCTCCGGCTGCAGCCGCAGCAGCTGCCGGATGGCCGCCTCGTGCGGAGCGAACGCGGTCCCCTCCAGGGACAGCCGCGCCGGAACCCGCTGCCCCGGCTGCAGCCCCTGATCGGCACGGAAGCGGCGAACCTCCGTGATGACCTGCTGCAACGCCTCGATCTCCCGCTCCGCACCCGCGTCCCGGAACCCGCTGTCGACGGGCCAGTCGGCGATCACGACCGACTCACCACCTGTGAGGGTCGTCCACAGCGTCTCCGTGACGAACGGAACGACCGGGTGCAGCAGCCGCAGCGTGACGTCCAGGACCTCACCGAGGACCCGCTTGCTGACGTCGGCCGCGGGCCCGCCCGCCATGAACGTCGTCTTCGACAGCTCGACGTACCAGTCGAAGACCTCGTCCCACGCGAAGTGGTACAGCGCGTCGGAGAGCTTCGCGAACTGGAAGTCCTCGTAGAACGCGTCGGCTTCCGCGACGGTCTCGTTGAGGCGGGACAGGATCCACCGGTCCGTCGCCGACATCGCGGACGCGTCCGGCAGCGGCCCCTCGACCGTCGCGCCGTTCATCAGCGCGAACCGCGTCGCGTTCCAGATCTTGTTGGCGAAGTTACGGGCCGCCTGGACCCAGTCCTCGCCGATCGGCACGTCCGTACCGGGGTTGGCGCCCTTGGCCAGGGTGAAGCGGACGGCGTCCGAGCCGTACTTGTCCATCCAGTCGAGCGGGTCGACGACGTTGCCGAACGACTTCGACATCTTCTTGCCGCGCTCGTCACGGACCAGACCGGTCAGGGCGATCGTCTTGAAGGGTGCCTCGCCGTCCATCGCGTACAGACCGAACATCATCATCCGGGCGACCCAGAAGAAGATGATGTCGTGGCCGGTGAGCAGGACGTCGGTCGGATAGAACTTCTCGAGGTCCGGGGTCTGTTCGGGCCAGCCGAGCGTGGAGAACGGCCACAGGCCGGACGAGAACCAGGTGTCGAGGACATCCGTGTCCTGCTTCCACCCCTCGGCCTCCGTGCCGGGCGGCTGCTCGTCGGGGCCGACGCAGACCGTCTCGCCGTTCGGGCCGTACCAGATCGGGATGCGGTGGCCCCACCACAACTGACGCGAGATGTTCCAGTCGTTGAGGTTGTCGACCCAGTCGAAGTACCGCTTCGACATGTCCTCGGGGTGGATCTTCACCCGGCCGTCGCGGACCGCGTCACCGGCGGCCCGCGCGAGGGGACCGACCTTGACCCACCACTGCAGGGACTGCCGCGGCTCGATGGTGGTGCTGCAGCGCGAGCAGTGCCCGACGCTGTGGACGTACGGACGCTTCTCGGCGACGATCCGGCCCTGCGAGCGCAGTGCGCCGACGACCGCGGAACGCGCCTCGTAGCGGTCGAGTCCCTCGAACGGGCCGTGGACGGTGATGACCGCCCGCTCGTCCATGATCGTGATCGACTCCAGGCCGTGGCGCTGGCCGATGGCGAAGTCGTTCGGGTCGTGGGCGGGGGTGACCTTGACGGCACCCGTGCCGAACTCGGGGTCGACGTGCGTGTCCGCGACGACCGGGATGGTGCGGTCGGTCAGCGGGAGCTTGATGCGCTTGCCGACGAGGTGGCGGTAGCGCTCGTCGTCGGGGTGAACGGCGACGGCGGTGTCACCGAGCATCGTCTCGGCGCGCGTGGTGGCGACGACGAGGGTCTCGTCGCCCTCGCCGTACTTGATGGAGACGAGCTCGCCGTCGTCCTCCTGGTAGTTGACCTCGATGTCGGAGATGGCCGTCAGACAGCGGGGACACCAGTTGATGATCCGCTCGGCGCGGTAGATCAGCTCGTCGTCGTACAGCTTCTTGAAGATGGTCTGGACGGCCTTGGACAGGCCCTCGTCCATGGTGAACCGCTCGCGGTCCCAGTCGACGCCGTCCCCGAGCCGGCGCATCTGCCCGAGGATCTTGCCGCCGTACTCCTCCTTCCACTGCCAGACGCGCTCGACGAACTCCTCGCGCCCGAGGTCGTGCCGGGACTTGCCCTCCTCGGCGAGCTGCTGCTCGACCTTGTTCTGCGTGGCGATACCGGCGTGGTCCATGCCGGGCAGCCACAGCGCCTCGTACCCCTGCATGCGCTTGCGGCGGGTCAGGGCGTCCATGAGCGTGTGCTGGAAGGCGTGCCCCAGGTGCAGGGACCCGGTGACGTTCGGCGGCGGGATGACGATGGTGTACGGCGGCTTGTCACTGTTCGCGTCGGCGGCGAAGTAACCCCGTTCGACCCAGCGCTCGTACAGCTTCCCCTCTACCTCGGCCGGCGCGTACTGGGTCGGCAGTTCGGGGGCGTTGGCTGGCGGCTGCTGCTGAGCGTTGTCGGTCACCCACCCAGTTTAGAGGTGTCACAGGCTTGCTCCGAAACTCGATTAATTGGTAACGGTGCGGCCCCCGGCGCTTCGGCCGTCCCCGCCCTGGGTGAGGATGTTCGGAACACATAAGTATCTGGAGGGGAACCCAGGATGAGCTACAACCAGCCGGGCCCGTACGGCGGGCAGCCGCAGCAGCCCGGACCGTACGGTCAGCCGGGTCCTTACGGCCAGCAGCCGCAGGCCCCCCAGCCCGGTTACGGCTACCCGCAGCAGGCTCCCCCGCCGCAGCCCGGCTACGGGTACCCCCAGCAGGCCCCTCCCGGCGTCCCGCCGCAGCAGCCCGGCTACGGCCAGCAGCCGCCCGGCGCCCCCTACGGCGCCCCGGTGCCGCCCCCCGGCGGCGGCAAGAAGAAGACGGGCCTCATCGTCGGCGCGGTGGCGGTCGTCGCCGCGATCGCGGTGGGCGCGTACTTCATCATCGGCGGCGGCAACGGCGGCTCCGCGGACGTGGCGGACGACGGCCCCCACAAGCTGACGACTCCGGCGACCTTGCTCACCGAGTACAAGAAGGGCAAGGACTCCGAGGACGGCATGACCAAGTCCGATCTGCAGGACGCCGAGTCCTGGGGTGTGAAGAACCCCAAGGACGTCAGCGCCTCCTACCAGGCGGGCGAGGACGCGGACAACCCGCTGGCCGGGAAGCTGCTCACCTTCGGCGGTGTCTACGGCGACATCGAGGACCCGGAGAAGGCCGTGGACGGATTCTTCGGCTTCATGAAGAAGGACGCCAAGGACGAGGACGTCACCTTCGTCGGCAGCCCGAAGGCGTACGAGCCCAGCTCGTTGGACGGCGCCGTCCTGAAGTGCCAGGAGGCCAAGTTCGACAACTCCGACGCCGGCGCGGGTGTGCCGAAGTCGATGAACGTGACGTACTGCGTCTGGGGCGACCACAGCACGCTCGGCTTCGTGATGCCGATGGAGTACTCCGACGTGGCGGCCGGCAAGAGCTCGGACCCCACGGAGGTGGCCGACATCACCGCCAAGGTCCGCAAGGAGGTCCGCGTCAAGCTCTGAGTGGCGCGTACGACGGCGAAGGGCCCCGGTCATCGACCGGGGCCCTTCGCCGTAACTCGCGTGCGTGCGTGCCGCTTACGCGGTCTTCTGCTCGCCCGGGCCCCGGCCGCGCGCGTCGCGCGGGATGAGGGTCGGGTTCACGTTCGAGCGGACCACCTCCGACGTGATGACGACTCGGGCCACGTCCTTGCGGGACGGGACCTCGTACATCACCGCCTGGAGGACCTCTTCCATGATGGCGCGCAGGCCGCGCGCGCCGGTCTGGCGCAGGATGGCCTGGTCCGCGATGGCTTCGAGGGCCTCGCGCTCGAAGTCCAGCTCCACACCGTCCAGTTCGAACAGGCGCTGGTACTGCTTCACGAGCGCGTTGCGCGGCTCCACCAGGATCTGGAGGAGGGCCTCGCGGTCGAGGTTGTGGACCGACGTGATGACGGGGAGGCGGCCGATGAACTCGGGGATCATCCCGAACTTCACCAGGTCCTCGGGCATGACGTCCTCGAAGCGGTCCTTCGCCTCAAGTTCCTTCTTGGAGCGGATCGTCGCGCCGAAGCCGATGCCCTTGGCACCCGCACGGGACTCGACGAGCTTCTCCAGGCCCGCGAAGGCGCCGCCCACGATGAACAGGACGTTCGTCGTGTCGATCTGGATGAACTCCTGGTGGGGGTGCTTGCGTCCGCCCTGCGGAGGCACGGAGGCCGTGGTGCCCTCCAGGATCTTGAGCAGTGCCTGCTGGACGCCCTCGCCCGACACATCGCGCGTGATCGACGGGTTCTCGCTCTTGCGAGCCACCTTGTCGATCTCGTCGATGTAGATGATGCCGGTCTCGGCCTTCTTGACGTCGTAGTCCGCCGCCTGGATCAGCTTCAGCAGGATGTTCTCGACGTCCTCGCCGACATATCCCGCCTCCGTGAGCGCCGTCGCGTCCGCGATGGCGAACGGGACGTTCAGCATGCGGGCCAGCGTCTGGGCGAGGAGTGTCTTGCCCGAGCCCGTGGGGCCGAGCAGGAGGATGTTGGACTTCGCCAACTCGATGGCGTCCTCGCGGTTCTGACCCGCGCTGTTCTCGCCGGCCTGGACCCGCTTGTAGTGGTTGTACACCGCGACCGAGAGGGCCTTCTTGGCTGACTCCTGGCCTACGACGTAACCCTCGAGGAACTCGTAGATCTCGCGAGGTTTGGGAAGTTCCTCCCAGCGCACCTCGCTCGTCTCCGCGAGCTCTTCCTCGATGATCTCGTTGCAGAGATCGATGCACTCGTCGCAGATGTACACACCAGGGCCTGCGATGAGCTTCTTGACCTGCTTCTGGCTCTTGCCACAGAACGAGCACTTGAGCAGATCGCCGCCGTCACCGATGCGTGCCACGGTGTGCTTCCCCTTCGCCTGGGAGACGCCTAGGTCCAGCGGCTCCTGGTGCTGCCTTATGTCCGACGGTACCTTGCCGAGGCCCCCGTCCGGGCCCCCCTTGGCGCGGTTCACTTTGTCGTGAACCGCGTCAAGGAGCGGCAGACGATACAGCGATGCGTCACGCGACCGCGGCGTTGTTCATCTTCCGGGTCGAGATGATCTGGTCGATCAGACCGTACGCGAGGGCGTCCTCGGCCGTGAGGATCTTGTCGCGCTCGATGTCCTCGCGGATCTTCTCGATCGGCGTCGTCGAGTGCTTGGCCAGCATGTCTTCCAGCTGACCGCGCATCCGGAGGATTTCGTTCGCGGCGATCTCGAGGTCCGACACCTGGCCGCGGCCGGTCTCGCTGTAGGGCTGGTGGATCAGCACACGCGCGTTCGGAAGTGCCATGCGCTTGCCCGGCGTACCGGCCGCCAGGAGGATCGCGGCGGCCGAGGCGGCCTGACCCATGCAAACAGTCTGGACGTCCGGCTTCACGAACTGCATCGTGTCGTAGATCGCGGTCAGCGCCGTGAAGGAGCCGCCGGGGCTGTTGATGTAGACCGAGATGTCACGGTCGGGGTCCATCGACTCCAGGCACAGCAGCTGCGCCATGACGTCGTTGGCGGAGGCGTCGTCGATCTGCACGCCGAGGAAGATCACGCGCTCCTCGAACAGCTTCGCGTACGGGTCGTACTCGCGCACGCCCTGCGAAGTGCGCTCGACGAAGCGCGGGATGACGTAGCGGGACTCCGCGCGAGGACCCGTGTACTCGGCCTGCGCGCGGGCGTAGATCCCGCTGCCGGGGAAGTCGTTCACTGTGTCTCCTGAAGAGCCTGGTAAGGGCTGGGGCGGTCGGCTGAGGTCTCGGAGCGGGTGGCGTCGGCCTGCGCCGACGCCCGGTGGCGCTGGGCCGCCCTATGCCGCTCCGGTGCCGCCGCCGCCCGGCATCGCGGACGCGGTGGGCATGATGTCGTCGATGAGGCCGTACTCCTTGGCCTCGACCGGGTCGAACCAGCGGTCCCGGTCCGAGTCGCGGGTGACCTGCTCCACCGTCTGGCCGGTGTGGAACGAGGTCAGCTCCGCCATCCGCTTCTTGGTGTGCAGCAGCCGCTCGGCGTGGATCTTGATGTCCGAAGCGGAACCGGCGAGACCGGCCGAGGGCTGGTGGATCAGGATCTCCGCGTTTGGCAGCGCGAAGCGCTTGCCCGGAGTGCCCGCGCTCAGCAGGAACTGGCCCATGGAGGCCGCCATGCCCATCGCGATCGTCACCACGTCGTTCTTGATGTACTGCATGGTGTCGTAGATCGCCATGCCGGCGGTGATCGAGCCGCCGGGGCTGTTGATGTAGAGGTAGATGTCCTTCTCCGGGTCGGAGGCAAGGAGCAGCAACTGTGCGGTGATCTTATTGGCGATGTCGTCGTCGACCGCCTGGCCGAGGAAGATGATCCGCTCGCCGAGCAGCCGGTTGTAGACCTGGTCGCCGAGGCCACCACCGATGGGGTCGCCGGCGGCTGTGGGCATCAGATTCGTCACGTATCCACCTGCTCGTCTTACGACGGCGCCGGGCCGTCTACACGTCTTCTGCTGGGGGCGTGGGACCCCGTGTGCGTGCCGTGTCGGACGGCTCCGGGGACTCCCCTGCCCTCGTACTCATGGACCCTAACGCGCGGGTCCCTCCGGGGAATCCCGCAGAAGGAACTGTTCGCTGTGAGCGCATGCGCTCCGCTGGGTCGAGCAGGCATTTCACGGCCCTCGGCCGCCGCGCCCGGCCCTCGCGGGCCCGCGGGCCCGCGGTCGCGACTGCCGCGCATGCACGTCGTCGAGTGCGCCCTGCCACGGCCCGCGGTCGCGTCCGCCACGCAGGGCACGTCGGCGGGTGCGGCCCGTCTTGGGCCGGGTGCGCCGTTCCCCGCGCCCCTGAGGGGGCCTGTCGGCCCGCAAGGGGCCTTTAGGGGCGCGGGGAACTGCGCAGGCGCGACCGCCGGCGGGCCGCAGACGCGTCTGGCACGCAAGGCGCGTCGGCGGGTGCGGGGTGTCCTGGGTCGGGCCGCAGGCGCGGCTGGCGCGCACGGGTCGGAAGGGGGTACGGGCCCCCAGGGGGTGTCCTGGGGGCCCGTACCGGCGTGCTGGGGGACTGCGGGGGCGTCAGGCCTCCGGCTTGTCCTCGGGGGCGTCCTCCGCCGGGGCCTCGGCAGAGGTCTCCGCGGGGGTCTCGTCCTCGTCCTCGTCGTCCAGGTCCACGATCTCGCCGTTCGTGTCCTTGACGGTGGCGGCCTCGACGACCACGGCGAGCGCCTTGCCGCGGGCGACCTCGCCGACCAGCATCGGAACCTGGCCACCCTCGACGACCGCCTGGGCGAACTGGTCGGGAGACATGTTCGAAGAGGCGGCACGCCGCATGAGGTGCTCGGTGAGCTCCTCCTGGTTGACGTTCAGCTTCTCCTTGTTGACGAGCTCGTCCAGGACGAACTGCGTCTTGATGCCCTTGACCGCCGCTTCCTTGGTCTCGGCGTCGAACTCCTCGGCCGTCTTGCCCTGGATCTCCAGGTACTTCTCGAGGTCGAGGCCCATCTGGCCGAGCTGGTGGTGCTCCAGGTTGTGCTTGCGGGTGTTGATCTCGTCCTCGAGGAGCTTCTCGGGGACGGGCACCTCGACGAGCTCAAGCAGCTTCTCCAGGACGCGCTCCTGGGCCTGCGTGGCCTGGTCGTACTGCTTCATGTTCTCGAGGCGCTTGCGGCTGTCGGCGCGCAGCTCTTCGAGGGTGTCGAACTCCGACGCGAGCTGTGCGAAGTCGTCGTCCAGCTCGGGCAGCTCGCGCTTGGCGACCTGGCTGACCTTGACGGTGACCTCGGACTCCTTGCCGGCCGCCGAGCCGCCCTTGAGCTCGGAGGAGAAGGTGGCCTCGCCACCGGCCTCCAGGCCCTTCACGGCCTCGTCGATGCCCTCCAGCAGCTCACCGGAGCCAATGGTGTAGGAGACGCCGCTCGCGACGCCGTCCTCCAGGACCTCGCCGTCGACCTTGGCCTCCAGGTCGAGGGTGACGACGTCACCCTCCTCGGCGGCACGCTCGACGGGAGCGGTCGAGGCGAAGCGCTCACGCAGCTCCTCGACGGCCTTGTCGATGTCCTCCTCGCCGACCTCGACGGCGTCGACCTCGACCTCGATACCGGAGTAGTCCGGGATCTCGATCGTCGGACGGACGTCGACCTCGGCGGTGAAGTTCAGCGTCTCGCCGTCCTTCAGCTCCGTGATGTCGACCTCGGGCTGGCCGAGGACGTTCAGCTCGGCCTCGTTGACCGCGTCGGTGTAGAACTTGGGAAGCGCGTCGTTGACCGCTTCCTCAAGAACCGCACCGCGGCCGAACCGCTGGTCGATGACACGAGCCGGAATCTTGCCCTTCCGGAACCCCTTCACCGTGACCTGCTGGTTGATCTTCTTGTACGCCGCGTCGAGGCTGTCCTTGAGCTCCTCGAAGGGCACCTCGATGCTGAGCCGAACCCGGGTCGGGTTCAGGGTCTCCACGGCGCTCTTCACGGTTCGGTCTCCTTGGGGGCTGACTTCTTTGGGTTCTACTGACGGTCTCCGCCGGATACGGCGGAACCTCAGCGGACTGGCGGCCCTTGAGGGACGTAAAAATGCAGACACACGGGCGCGCAGTTTGCATACTAGCCGCAGCCGGTACACGCCCCAAAAAGGTGATCTCGCCGGTGGTCCGGCACGGTGGTCGGGGTGGCGGGATTTGAACCCACGGCCTTCCGCTCCCAAAGCGGACGCGCTACCAAGCTGCGCCACACCCCGTCTGGTGCGACACGTAGGGTACATGCCCGCGGACCGTGCCACGTCCGCATTTCCCGGGGCGTCGCCGTCCACCGGAACGCGGTGTGCGACGAGGGCGTACGACCCGCTACGATGCTCCAGTGCCGCGCGTCACTG
Organism: Streptomyces tauricus; assembly: GCF_014650955.1. Taxonomy (GTDB): domain Bacteria; phylum Actinomycetota; class Actinomycetes; order Streptomycetales; family Streptomycetaceae; genus Streptomyces; species Streptomyces tauricus. Next base: position 88,671 of record NZ_BMVY01000030.1, on the reverse strand, counting down.
ACCTGCGGCGCATGCTGTGCGGGCGTAGCTCAATGGTAGAGCACTAGTCTTCCAAACTAGCTACGCGGGTTCGATTCCCGTCGCCCGCTCCAGATGACGTAGGGCCAGGTCGGAGGTCATTCCTCCGCCTGGCCCTCGGTCGTTTCCGGGGTTCCGGTCAGGTTCTCGCGCCGTGTGGGTCAGTCGGTGAGGAACGTGAGCAGGGCCGCCAGGAGGCGGGCCGGGGCGTCCAGGGGTACGAGATGGCCGGCGTCCGGGATCGTGCGCAGGCGGGCGCCGGGGATCAGGGAGGCCAGTTCCTCTCCCTTGGCGGGCGGGATCCAGGTGTCCCGTTCGCCCCAGCAGACGGTGACGGGCAGGTCCATCGAGGGGTACAGGCCCTGGATCTCGTCGGTGTGGGTCTGGTCGGCCTGGGCGATCTGACGGTAGAAGGCAGGCTGTCCCGCCTCTCCCGTCCAGGGGGCGACCAGGGCGGCCAGGACGTCGGACCGCAGCCCGCGGTAACTTGCCGAACTGACGTACTCGCGGACCAGGGCCTCGTGCAGCGGGGGCGGCAGTTGCCCGAAGACGTCGGCGTGCTCGGCGACCAGGCGGAAGAAGGGCGAGCCCCAGGGCGCCAGCGCGACCGGGTCGACCAGGGCGAGGCGCCGGTAGCCGGCCCCGTGCAGCAGGTGCGCGCGAAGGGAGACGCAGCCGCCGAAGTCGTGGGCGATCACCGAGGGACGCGTGAGTCCCCAGACGCCGAGGAGCCCGGCGAACACCTCTCCCTGCGCCTTCAGTGAGACGTCCTGGCCGTCGCTCTTCGCGGAGGCGCCGTAGCCCGGCATGTCCCAGACGTGGACCCGGTGCCCCTCGGCCGCCAGCGCAGGGGCGATCTCGTGCCACACGTACGACGAGAACGGGGTGCCGTGCAGCAGCACCACCGGCGGGCCGTCGTCCGGTCCGAGGCGGTCCCAGCGGACGGTCCCGGTCGGGCTCTCCCAGCTCTCACGCAGCCGCCAGGCGGTCGTTCCGTCCACGTCGGCGCTCTCCTTCGCTGGATTCCGGTGAGCCCTCACCGCGCGTCCGCGGCCTGCCAGGGGCGCGTAAGGGGCGTACGAGGGACGGACGTTCGCGCGTCGCACGCCGGGCGTCCGGTGCGGGACGCGAGCCCGGACAGGACCGCGACCGCGGCGGCAGCGGCAGCGGCAGGAGCGACGGCGGCAGAAGCGGTGGCAGTAGCGAAGACGAAGGGCCCGTTCCGGGGTCGTCGGCGGGCCGGCCGTGCGCGGAGTACGCCGGGCAACGGGTCCGGGCAGCCCCGTCCCGTCCGCTCCCGCGCCGCGCGCCCATGGATCGCCGGGCCCGTGCACCCGCTCAGAACTGGATCGAGTTGATGGTCTCCGCTATCGAGTTGAGGAAGCGCTGGATGTCGTCCGCCATGCCCGTGGAGGCAAGGAAGAAGCCGAAGAGCACGGCGACTACCGCCGGCCCCGCCTTGATCGAACCACCCCGTATCAACACCACCAGGACGATCGCCAACAGCAGCACCACTGACAGCGAAATGGCCACAACTGATCACACCCTACGGTCGGTCCGCTCTCCCGGCCCGGAGGTGCAACCCCGCACACCCCCGCCAGAACCATCGTGCCACCAACAGGGCCGCCGTATGCGGCGGGTGAGGCATCCATCGGTCACCGACGTGAACGGCCAGGCCCCGCACGGCAATTCGAGGTATCCCCCGCACGGGGAATTCATAGAGATCGTTTCCATGTCCACACACCTGTGCACACAACCTGTTCGCAGGTAATTCGAATTGTTGGCACAGGCACACCCGCACCTCGTCGGGCGGGGCACTAACAGGGCACTAAAGCCGACTCGATCGGACATTCCACCAGAGTCGCCCGCGGGTGGTATGCGATGTTTAGTCATGACGAATCAGGACGTAACGTCCACACCAAATGTGGCGCTCGCCATAGCCGTTGCCATGTCAACTTCACGAAATCCTGGGTACCCGAGGGACGATAAGCAGGAATCGACTCAGGGGTTTCACGGAATCCCACAGACAACGCTAGGGTGCTTCAGATGTCCTACGCCGCCTCGTCCCCCGCATGTGCGGCGAGGTCGCGGATCGTCTCCCCCGGCTCCTGGTGGGAGGGTCTGTGACGAACTCGCTCCGTCCGCACGGCCAACAGAGGGCTCCGCTCCCGCCGGCACAGTCACCGGCGCCGGGAGTACCGAGCCCGCGACCACCAGGAACACCGCACGCGAGCCCCGCCGCCGCGCCGGACGTCAGACCCGTCAAGCAGCGTGACGCGTTCTTCGACAACGCCAAGTACCTCGCGATCGTCTTCGTCGCGATGGGCCACGCCTGGGAACCGCTGACCGACCACAGCCGCGCCGCCGAAGCGCTCTACATGGTCGTCTACACCTTCCACATGCCGGCCTTCATCATCATCTCCGGCTACTTCTCCCGCAGTTTCGACATGCGCCCCGACCGGCTGCGCCGCCTGATCACGGGCGTCGTCGTGCCGTACGTCCTCTTCGAGGTGGCGTACTCCCTCTTCAAGAGGTGGGCCGACGACGATCCGAGCCATCCGATCAGTCTGCTGGACCCCTGGTACCTCACGTGGTTCCTGGTCGCGCTGTTCGTGTGGCGGATGACCGTCCCGCTGTGGAAGGCGGTGCGCTGGCCCGTACCGCTCGCGCTCGCCATCGCCGTCCTCGCCTCCGTCTCCCCCGACATCGGCGACGACCTGGACCTCCAACGCGTCCTGCAGTTCCTGCCGTTCTTCGTCGTGGGCCTGTTCATGAAGCCCGAGCACTTCCAGCTGATGCGGCGCCGCGAGGTACGGATCCTGTCGGTACCGGTCCTCGCGGTCACGCTGGCCTTCGCGTACTGGGCGGGGCCGCGGATGAACTCGGCCTGGTTCTACCACCGTGACAGCGCCCAGGAGCTGGGTGCGCCCTGGTGGGCCGGTGTCGTGATGACGCTCGCGATGTTCGGCTGCTCGATGGTGCTGACCTCGTGCTTCTTCGCGTGGGTGCCGCGCCGCAAGATGTGGTTCACGGTCCTCGGCGCGGGCACGCTGTACGGCTACCTGCTGCACGGCTTCCTCGCCAAGGGTTCCCGTTTCTGGGGCTGGTACGACGAGTACGCCTGGCTGAACCATCCGGTCGGGGAAGTCCTCGTGTCCGTCTTCGCGGCGGCGGTCATCACCGCGCTGTGCACGCCTGTGGTGCAGCGGATGTTCCGCTTCGCGATGGAGCCGAAGATGGAGTGGGCGTTCAAGCGGGACGCTACGGAGCTCGCGCGCGAGCGGGCCAAGTCCTGACGGGTCGGCCTGTCAGGACTTGGCCCGCCCCGTCGGACCCGGGATCGGGATATCGGCGTAGCCCGTAACCCGCGGGTTCGATGCGGCTGGGTTGCGCAGTTCCCCGCGCCCCTGAGGAGCGCCCCTGAGACGCATCTCAGGGGCGCTCCTCAGGGGCGCGGGTTCTGGGGCAGGTCCAGGAGTTCGCGCATCTTCCTGTACTTCTCGGTCAGGCGGGTGCGGGTCGCGGGGTCCAGGGCCGCCAGCCTCTCCGGGTTCGCGTTGTGGGCCAGGTCCGACTCCTTCAGCAGGAGGGCTCCCGGGGTGGCCAGGATGCGGGCGGCGTACGCCTGCGGGGACTCGCCCGGCCGCTTGGTGACGGCCAGCACGAGGTCCTTCGTACGGGTGGAGAGCGCGGCCTCGCGCAGCCAGTCCTCGGAGAGCGCGTCGTCCTCCACGGAGTCGTGCAGCCAGGCGGCGGCGATCTGGTCCTCGTCGCCGCCGCGGGCGCGTACCCCCTCGGCCACCGCCCGCAGATGCTCGGCGTACGGGCGGCCCGCCTTGTCCGTCTGGGCGGCGTGCGCGTTGCGCGCCAGGGCCTCGACCTCGGTGAGGGTCAGCAGCGGGCGGCGCTCGTTGTCGGTCATGCGTCGAGTGTGCCCCGTAGCGCCGCCCTGACCGGTACGGTCACCGCCGTCAGCCCGAGGATCACCACGGCCGCCGCGAAGGATCCGTGCACCAGCGGCGGTATGTACGGTGCCCGGCCCGTCAAGCCCTTCATCAGCGGGACGAGGGTGAGGGTGACGCGGTCGCCCACCGTACCGTCGGTACCCTCCCTGCCTACGGCGCCCTGGGTGAGGACGACTTCGCCCTCCTGGGGAGGCCGGCCCGCGCCGCCGCCCGCGAAGCGCAGGAGGGGGCCGTCAGGGCGGTCATGCGGGCGGCGATACGGGCGGCCGGGGCGGCCGCCCGGTCCGGGTGGGGAGAACCCCATCCCGATCACCCTCCTAATCGTTTGGTAAACTAACTACTGACGCTTTCTTGACGTTCTCTTGACCTACTCGACCAAGGAGGAACGGGCCCATCGGACACGCAGAGCTTCTGATAGCCATGGGCGGCGCCTTTCTGGCCGCCGCCGTTCTCGCCCGCGTGGGTGCCCGCATCGGGCTCCCCACCATCCCCCTCTTCATCCTGGCCGGGATACTCCTCGGCCCCCACACACCCGGCTTCGTGCTCGTCTCCGACCCGCACGACATGGAGATGCTCTCCGCACTCGGCCTGGTGCTGCTGCTCTTCTACCTCGGCCTCGAATTCCACATGGACGACCTCAAGGCGGGCGGACGCCGCATGGCACTCGCCGGCGGGACCTACCTCGCCCTGAACGTCGGCGCCGGCCTCGGATTCGGCTTCGCCCTCGGCTGGGGTACGTCCGAGGCGCTGGTGCTCGCCGGTGTGCTCGGCATCTCCTCGTCGGCGATCGTCACGAAGGTGCTGGTCGACACGGGGCGGCTCGGCAACCCCGAGACCAAGCCGATCCTCGGCATCATCGTCGTCGAGGACATCTTCCTCGCCCTCTACCTGGCGGCCCTCCAGCCGATCCTGTCCGGCGCCGACTCGCTCGGCTCGGCGGTCCTGGACGGCGGCAAGGCCTTCGCCTTCCTGCTGCTGCTCGCCCTCGCCGCGCGCTTCGGTACGCGGATCGTGGGACGGCTCTTCGACACCAGGGACGACGAGTTGCTCGTCATCTCCTTCCTCGGCGCGGCCGTGTTCATGGCCGGGGTCTCGGAGTGGTTCGGGGTGGCGGACGCGATCGGGGCGTTCATGGTCGGACTGATGCTCGGCAGCACGACGTCGGGGCCGCGGATCCTCAAGCTGGTGCATCCGCTGCGGGACGCCTTCGGCGCGATGTTCTTCTTCGCGTTCGGGCTGTCCATCGATCCGGGGGATCTGCCGAGTGTGCTGTGGCCGGTGCTGGCCGCGGTGGCTGTGACGCTGGTGATGAATGTGCTGGCGGGGTTGGGGGCCGCGCGGATCTACGGATTCGGGCCCGGGCCCGCGGCCAATATCTCCACGACGCTGTTGGCCCGGGGGGAGTTCGCGCTGATTCTTGCCACGATGGCCGCGGTGGCGGGGCTCGACGCCCGGCTGTCGCCGTTCATCGCGGGGTATGTGCTGGTGCTGGCCGTGCTGGGGCCGTTGGCGGCGGGCCGGGCGGAGTGGCTAGCCCGGGCTTTGCCTGGCGGCGGGGCTGAGCGGGCCTCTGAGCCACGGAAGCCCACACCGGTCGGCTAGCGGACCTTTCCCTCGCCCCCGCCGCCCCTACCCGTCCCGCATGGGGGCTCCGCCCCCTCGCCCCCGGTTGCGCAGTTCCCCGCGCCCCTGAGAACCGCCCCCTCAGGGGCGCGGGGAACTGCGCGGCCCGCCCCCGCCGGGCCGCAGTCGACGAACCCTGCCCCGAGCGGAGCTCACAGCGTGGCCGGGCCCGTTGTCGCGCCCTCTCGGCAGATCAGCAGGAGGGCGCGGTCGTCGTTCACGTCCTTCGCCACCGCTTCGATCAGGTGCCAGGCCGCCCCGTGGAAGCCGCCCGCCACATAGCGGTCGGCTTCCCCGGTCAGGCGGTCGATGCCCTCGACGATGTCCCGCTCGGACGTCTCCACGAGGCCGTCCGTGAACAGCATCAGTACGTCGCCCGGGCGCAGCGAGCCCTTCACCGAGTCGAACTGCGCGCCGCCGTACACGCCCAGCAGCGGTCCCTCCGCGACCTTCTCCTCCCAGCGGCCGTTGCCCGCGCTGAGCTGAAGGCCCGGCGGATGTCCGGCGGAGAACAGCTCGTAGTCCCCGGAGTCGAGGTCCAGGACCAGGTGGATGGACGTGGCGAAACCCTCGTCCCAGTCCTGGCGGAGCAGGTATCCGTTCGCCGCGGGCAGGAAGGCGTGCGGCGGCAGAGAGCCCAGCAGGCCGCCGAACGCGCCGGACAGGAGCAGCGCACGCGACCCCGCGTCCATGCCCTTGCCGGAGACGTCGGTGAGGACGACCTCCAGGGTGCGCCCGCCGTTCGTACGGGCCGCGACGACGAAGTCACCGGAGAACGACTGACCGCCGGCCGGCCGCAGCGCCATCTCCCGGTGCCAGCCCATCGGCAGCTTCGGCAGCTTGCTCTGCACCCGGATCCGCTCGCGCAGGTCGAACAGCATCGTTCCGCCTCGCCGCCACGGCACCCCGACCCGGCTGCGGAACTGGGCGATCAGCAGGCCGAAGAACCCGCAGGCCGCCACGACCAGCACGATTCCGGGCGTCACACGGGAGGGGCCCTCCGTGTACGGGCCCAGTCTCACCGACTCCACGATCAGCGCCGTGGCGGCCGCCGCGTACAGGCTGAGCAGGCTGGAGGGTCGCAGCAGCAGGCCGCCGGCGACGATCGGCAGGACGAGCATCGCCGGTGAGCACCAGACGGAGTTCATGAGTGTGACGAAGGCGATCACGGGAATGGTCATCAGGAGAAGGGCGAGCGCGACCCAGTCCGAACCGTCGCCCCGGAAGTAGTCGACGGCGGATCTGCGCAGCCCTGTGCGGACCCGGTGTACCTGCTTCTTCAACCGGGCCGTGAACGTATCGGCTTCTGCGCGCCGCTCTCGTCCTGCTGCCATTAGTTCGGGACCCTATCCATCGGACCAGGTGCTTGGCACGGGAGGTCCCACTTGTCCCCCGTCCGGGGACGGAAGTCACAGGGAAGCCCGGTCATCGCAGAGCGTACGGCCGGATGGGGACCCGGCACCGCCCGCCCAGGAGAAATCCGGTCGCTCATCCCGGATTGCCCTGGTAGGCATGGGGACATGACGACAGACTTGCGCGTGCTGCGCCCGGCCGACTGGGACGCGTGGTACGGGAAACTGGAGCTCGCGTTCGGCGGGGTCGCCGAATCGGCCGAGGAACGCGCCCTGTGGAGCGACCTCACGGAGCACGACCGTTCCCTCGGGGTCTGGGACGGTGACGAGTGCGTGGGCACGGCCGGCGCCTTCACCTTCCGGCTCACGGTGCCGGGCGGCGCGTCCGTACCGACCGCGGGCGTCACGATGGTGAGCGTCGCCTCGACCCACCGCAGGCGCGGGGTGCTCACCTCGATGATGCGGCGCCAACTGGACGACGTACGGTCCTGGGGGGAGCCGTTGGCCGCCCTCACGGCGTCGGAACCGGCCATCTACGGCCGCTTCGGCTACGGCATCGCGACCCAGCAACTGCGGGCCGAGATCGACACGGACCGGGTGCGGCTGTCGGTGCCGGACGGCACGGACGACGTACGGCTGCGGCTCGTGAAGCCCGACGCGCCAGGGGTGCCCGAGGCCTGCGAGGCGGTGTACGCGCGGCACGTGGCGGTGCGGCCCGGGATGCTCGCGCGGCGGCCCGGCTGGGAGCGGCTGGCGCTGCTCGACCCGGAGAGCGACCGCAAGGGCACCTCGCCGCTGCAGTGCGTACTCGCGGAGCGGGACGGCGAAGTCGTGGGCTACGCGCGCTACTTCAACAAGCCGGACTGGGATCCGGCCGGGCCGAAGGGCACGGTCGAGCTGCGTGATCTGGAGGCGCTCGACCCGGCGGCGTACGCGGCGCTGTGGCGGCACCTCTTCGACATCGACCTGACGTCGAAGGTGAAGGTGTGGAACAGGCCGCTGGACGACGCCTGGCAGCACCTCGTCTCCGACAGCCGGCGCTGCGACCTGGCCCCGCGTGACTCGCTCCATGTGCGGCTCGTCGAGGTCGGCGCGGCACTGGAGGCGCGGACGTACCAGGCGCCGGTGGACGTGGTGTTCGAGGTCGAGGACTCCTTCTGCCCCTGGAACGAGGGGCGTTGGCGGCTCTCCGGCGACGCGAAGGGCGCGTCCTGCGCGCGGACCTCCGACCCGGCCGATATCGGCCTGTCCGTACGGGACTTGGGGGCGGCCTATCTCGGCGGGGTGTCCCTCGCCTCGCTGGCCGCGGCGGGACGGGTGCGGGAACTGCGCCAGGGCGCCCTCGCGGAGGCCTCGCTCGGCTTCGCCTCCGTCGTGGCACCCTGGCTGCCGCACGGCTTCTGAGGAGCCCTCCCCCGGGTCTCTCGGGGGACCTCAGGTCTTCTGGCAGGTGGGGCACCAGAAGAGGTTGCGGGCGGCGAGACCGGCGGTGCGGATCTCGCCGCCACAGATGTGGCAGGGCAGGGTGGCCCTGCGGTACACGTAGACCTCGCCGCCGTGGTCGTCCTTGCGCGGCGGGCGGCCCATCGCCTCAGGTTCGTGCTCCGGGCGGACCGTGTCGATGCGGTTGTTGCGGACCCCCTCGCGCATGAGCGCCACCAGATCCGCCCACATCGCGTCCCACTCGGCGCGCGTGATGTCCCTGCCGGGCCGGTACGGGTCGATGCCGTGCCGGAAGAGGACCTCCGCGCGGTAGACGTTCCCGACGCCCGCGACGACCTTCTGGTCCATGAGCAGGGCGGCGATCGTCGTACGGCTGCGGGAGACGCGCTCGTACGCGCGGGCCGGCTCGGCGTCCTCGCGCAGCGGGTCGGGGCCCAGGCGGTCGTGTATCGCCTGCTTCTCCGTGTCCGTGATCAGGGTGCAGGTGGTGGGGCCGCGGAGGTCCACGTACGCGGTGTCGTTCCTGAGTCTCAGGCGGACCGTGTCGGTGGGTGGGGGCGCGGGGGTCGCGCCGAAGTTCACCTTGCCGAAGAGGCCGAGGTGGATGTGGATCCAGGTGTCCGTCTCGAAGCGGAGGAAGAGGTGTTTTCCGTGGGCCTCGGTGGTGGTGAGGGTGGTGCCGGTCAGGAGGGCGGCGGCGTCGGTGAGCTTGCCCTGGGGGCTGGTGACGTGCGCCTTGCGGCCGCCGAATCCGCCGAGGTAGTCCTCGGCCAGCCGGTGGATGGTGTGCCCCTCCGGCACGGGTCCTCCTACGGGTTTCTTTTTTCCCCAGCCCCGCCCCTTCCCGAAACCGGGGCTGCGCCCCAGACCCCCTTCGTCCTCAAACGCCGGACGGGCTGAAGACGTCGCCGACGGTCCGCGAATCTTTCAGCCCGTCCGGCGTTTGAGAACCGGGGGTTCGGGGGCGCAGCCCCCGAGTACGTGACGGGAAGCTTCTATGCCTGCGGGTGGTGGGGCGGGATCGGGGGGAGGGCGTGGGTCGTCTCGTAGGACGACAGCATGTCGATGCGGCGGACGTGCCGCTCGTCCCCCGAGAACGGCGTGTTCAGGAAGGTCTCGACGAACTTCGTCGCCTCCTCCTCGGAGTGCATCCGCGCCCCGACCGCCACGACGTTGGCGTCATTGTGCTGACGCCCCAGCGCCGCCGTCTCCACGCTCCACGCGAGAGCCGCCCGCACCCCCGCGACCTTGTTCGCGGCGATCTGCTCACCGTTCCCGGACCCGCCGATCACGATGCCCAGACCCTCGGGGTCGGCCGCGGCACGTTCAGCGGCGCGCAGGCAGAACGGCGGGTAGTCGTCCTGGGCGTCGTAGATGAGGGGCCCGCAGTCGACGGGCTCGTGCCCGGCGGACTTGAGCCACTCGACGAGGTGGTTCTTGAGTTCGAAACCGGCATGGTCGGAGCCGAGGTACACGCGCATGGTCCGAGTGTGACACGGCTGTTTCGCATCGGCCCCGTCGGGGCAGGCGCAGGAAACGCTCCGGGGCGAGTGCCGGAAAACAGCGGGCAACACTATAGAACCTCAGAGAAACCTCAAGTAACGATCTGGATTCAAAGGTTCACGAATCTATTCACCTGGGATTCACTGGACCGGCTCGACGGGCCGACCCCCACGGCCCCCGGCGTGTCCCGGCGCATCCCGGCGCATCCCCGGCGTAAAGGAATCCCCACATGACCTCGCAGCCGACCATGACGAAGGCCGGTAACGGCCCAGACGGCCCCGACGGCCCAGGAAGCCCCGCAGAGCCCGACGGCGGACTGCACGCCGGGCTCAAGAACCGGCACCTGTCGATGATCGCGATCGGCGGGGTCATCGGCGCCGGCCTCTTCGTCGGCTCCAGCACCGGTATCGCCACCGCGGGCCCCGGCATCCTGCTCTCGTACGCCCTCGTCGGGACCATGGTCGTCCTCGTGATGCGGATGCTCGGCGAGATGTCCGCCGCGAACCCGACCTCGGGCTCGTTCTCCGCGCACGCCGACCGTGCGCTCGGCCGCTGGGCGGGCTTCTCGATCGGCTGGCTGTACTGGTTCTTCTGGGTCGTCGTGCTCGCGATCGAGGCCACCGCGGGCGCGGTGATCCTGGAGAGCTGGGTCCCGGCCGTACCGCAGTGGGGCTGGGCGCTCATCGTCATGCTCGTGCTGACCGCGACGAACCTCGGCTCCGTCGGCTCGTACGGCGAGTTCGAGTTCTGGTTCGCCGGGATCAAGGTCGTCGCCATCGGCGCCTTCATCGTCATCGGCGGGCTCGCCGTCTTCGGCGTACTGCCGGGTGTCGACACCGACAGCGCGGGGCTCGGGAACCTCACCGACCACGGCGGCTTCCTGCCGCACGGACCCGGCTCGATCCTCACCGGCATCCTGCTCGTCGTCTTCTCCTTCATGGGCAGCGAGATCGCCACCCTCGCGGCCGGCGAGTCCGAGAACCCGCAGCGCGCCGTCACCAAGTCCACCAACAGCGTCATCTGGCGGATCGGCGTCTTCTACCTCGGCTCGATCTTCGTCGTCGTCACGCTGCTGCCCTGGGACTCCGAGTCCATCCAGAAGGACGGTTCGTACGTCGCCGCCCTGAACTCGCTCGGCATCGCCAACGCCGGCGAGATCATGAAGTTCATCGTGCTGACGTCCGTCCTGTCCTGTCTCAACTCCGGCCTCTACACGGCCTCCCGCATGGCGTTCTCGCTCGGCCGGCGCGGTGACGCGCCCAAGGTCTTCGCCCGCACCACGAGCCGTGGCGTCCCGATGGCCGCGATCCTCGCGTCGGTCGCCTTCGGCTTCGTCGCCGTGTTCTTCAACTACGAGTTCCCCGACTCGGTCTTCCTCTTCCTTGTCAACTCCTCCGGCGCGGTCGCCCTGTTCGTCTGGCTCGTCATCTGTCTCTCGCAGCTGCGCATGCGGAAGATCATCGAGCGTGAGACGCCGGAGAAGCTGGTCGTCCGGATGTGGCTGTACCCGTATCTGACCTGGGCGACGATCGCGCTGATCGTCTTCGTCCTCGGCTACATGCTCACCGACACCGAGCACGACGGCCGCCAGACCGTGCTCCTGTCGCTGCTGGTGGCGGCCCTGGTCGTGGGCGTCTCGCTGGTACTGGAGAAGGTCCGGCGCGGGAAGAACGACCGGCTCGCTTCCGGTGCGTCCGACACCGAGCGGGTCTGAACCGAGCAGGTCTGACTGCTGCCCGTACGGCCCCTATTCCGTACGACGCCCCCGCGGGCCTTTCCGTGGGGGCGTCGTCGTGTGCGGGAGCGGGGTGCTCACAGCGGAGTGAAGCTCTTCTTGACGTTGTCGTAGACGCGCAGGGCCCGCTCCTCGACGTCCGGGTGGTACCAGGTCGTGATCTCGTACGACTTGCCGTCGGCGTCGAAACCGAGCAGCCGGGCGTGCCAGGGCAGTCCCTTGGCCGTGACCGTGTACTCCCAGACGACCGCGGGCTCCCCCCGGAACGTGGTCTCCTCCAGCCGGATCCGCTGGTAGTCGAGGCCCTTGCTGGTGGTCTCCTCCGTCTTCCGCCACTGCTCCAGCAGATCGCCGCGGGCCGGTGAGGCGTTGGCCAGGATTTCCTGCTTGCGGTCGGGTGACGTGTAGTGGACCTCGGCGCCGCTCTGTACGACCCGTTCCCAGCCGTCGGGCGGCGCCCACGCGTACATGCCCGCTTCCGTGCGGGAGCCCGCCGGGAGGCTCGGCGGGCGGACGGTGCCCGCGACGGTGGGGGACGGGGACGAGGACCCCTTGTCCTTGTCGTCGGGCGAGCCGCCGAGCATCGGGACGAGCAGAGCGGCGAGCGCGCCGGCGACGACCACGCCGACAGCGGCGATCAGCCCCTTCCGGCCGAGGAGGCCGCGGTTCCGGTCCCCCGTGCGGCGCGGTGCTGACGGGACGGCGGGGCCGGGCAGTTCACCCGGTGGCATCGGTGACGGGGGCGGTGACGGGGCCGGAGTCGGAGTCGGGGCGGACCGCGGCCTCGTGGGCAGTTCGGCATTCCTTTGCGGCTCCGACTGCGGCTCCGGCTGCGGCTGTGGCTGTGGCTCCGGTGGTGACTCCTGCCCGGGGGGCGCGCCCTCGGAGGGGAGTTCGGGGGTGCCCTCGGCAGGGGCTTCCGAGGACGTGTTCTCCACGTCGGGGAGTGGTTCGGGGGCGGGCGACTCCGGTGTCGGGGTCGGCGGGGGTGTCGGGGTGGGCCTGGCCGGTACGGCGTCCTCCACCGGCTCCGACTCCGGCTCCGGGGGCGGGATGCGTACGTACAGGGGTGTCGGGCGCTCGGCCGGTGGGGGCTCCGGATCGGTGGCGGCCGGTTCTTCGGGCTCCGGCTCCGGCTCCGGTTCCGGTTCCGGGAGGGGTTCCGGCTCCGGCGTCTCTTCCGGTGTCGCTTCCGGGGGCGTGGTCGTGGTCGTGAGCGCCGCCGTTCCCGTGGTGCCGTCCGCCGTCGGGCCGAGGAGTGCGGCCAGTTCCTCCAGCGCGGGGCGGTCCGCGGGGTCCTTCTGGAGCAGGGCCGTGAGCGCGTCCCGCAACTCCCCCGCAGCGGACGGGATCTCGGGCTCCTCGTACAGCACCGCGTGCAGCGTCGCGAGGGTCGTCGCTCGGGAGAACGGGGACCTGCCGCCCAGCGCCGCGCAGAGGGTGGCGCCCAGGGACCAGAGGTCGGACGGCGGGCCCTGCGGGCGGCCCGAGACGCGCTCGGGTGCCATGTAGTCGGGGGAGCCGACCAGCATGCCGGCCATCGTGAGGGCTTCCGCGTTCTGGATGGCGGCGATGCCGAAGTCGGTGAGGACGACCCGGCCGGCCCGCCGCTCGATCAGGACGTTGCCCGGTTTGATGTCCCGGTGCAGGACACCGCCCGCGTGCACCTGGTCGAGCGCCGCCACCAGTTCGAGCCCGATCCGGGCCGTGGCGCGCGGGCTCAGCGGCCCGTCCTCCGCCACGACCCGTTCCAGGGAGCGGCCGTCGACCAGCTCCATCACGATCCACAGGCGCTCGCCCTCGTCGACGACGTCGTACACGCGCACCACATTGGGGTGGTCGATCCGGGCGGTGGCCCTCGCCTCGCGCAGGGTCCGTTCGCGGCGGGTCCTGGCGTCCTCCTGGTCCATGCCGTCTATGCGCATCTCCTTGACGGCGACCCGCCGGTCGAGCGTTTCGTCGGCGGCCCGCCACACCCGCCCCATTCCCCCTTGTCCAATACTCTCGACCAATCGGTACCGACCTGTAACCAGCAATCCCGGAATACCGCCCCTCGTTATTTCCGGCACCCCCATTCCCCCCTTCAACACCAGCCACAGAAGAATCGCAAAGAAGCACAATGGCCACAACTTTGTGCCGCACCAGCATAGTGCGGAGAAATCTTGTGGTACCTCTTCAAGTACTGCGAATTCAGGCGCAGTCACGGGGTTACAAGGGGGACGAACATGAGTTCTCGTCGTAGGACGATCGCCACGGGATCGCTGCTCACCGCATCTTTCTCGGCGGTGATGATCTTTTCCTTCTCCGCCGGGGCGGACGATCCGGGACCGATGAGTGACCAAGGGGGAAAGGTCGTTGACGAAGCGCCCGCGGGCGTCAAGCTGACGACGTCGCTGCCCGAGAAGATCAGCGTCGACAACGGCTCGCAGGAGACGGCGATCACCGCCACGGTGAAAAACGGAGGAACAAAGGAGAGCGGCGCAATCCGACTGCTCGTGGTCGGTTTTGACGGCCTCTCGGTCAAGAGCGTCAAGGGATGTTCGCAAATCGCCGAGAAGGACCTCCCCGAGGGATCGAACAGCGGCTTCGCCTGCGCCATCGACAGTCTGGCCGCGGGCAAGTCGAAGTCGTACGCCGTGGACGCGACGTTCGATCTGAAGAAGGAGGGCAAGATCTGTCTGCCCGTCCAGGACGCCGACGGCACGAAGACGTTCTGGCAGCAGGGCCCGGTCCCGTTCGGCGCCAACAACCCCTCGCCGAACGCTCCGGCGACGCCTCTCCTGCTCGGCACCGACAACAGCCCCGTCACCCCGGGCGGCGACACCCCCGGTGACTCCTCGGGCGACACGTCGGGTGACAAGTCGGGGGACAAGTCCGGTGGCGAGGAGCTGCCCAGGACCGGTCCGGCCGACCAGGTGCTGCCGCTCGGCGCGGCGGGCGCCGCGCTCATCTCCGCGGGAGTGGCGGGTCTGTGGTGGACGCAGCGGCGCGGCGTGCGGAGCGAGTCCTGACGGAGTCGTTGCCCTTCCCACGGTCGTACTCACGGGACATGCTCACGGGGAAATGTTGATCACGGGGAAATGTTGACGGCGGGTGTCAGGTAATCCCGTCAGCATGACGTCCGACAGCGAACCGGCAGCGCCTCGACCGCGCTTCGACCGCGAAGGACGTCCCCCGTGAGTCTGCAGGACTTCATCAGCCCCGGCCGTATCGTCCTCGTGCCCGGTGACCCCGGGTACGAGGACGAACTGGCCGGGTTCCAGACCGGCTTCACCCAGCGGCCCGACGCCGTGTTCGCCGCCCGGTCCGCCGAGGACGTGGCCGCCGCGGTGGCGTACGCGGGCGCGGCGGGGCTGCCGGTCGGCGTCCAGGCGACCGGGCACGGGCTGCCGGGCGACTCCGAGGGCGGGGTGCTGATCACGACGCGCCGGATGGACTCGGTGACGGTCGACGCGCGGGCGCGCACGGTCCGCGTGCGGGCGGGGGTCACCTGGCGG
This sequence comes from Streptomyces tauricus, assembly GCF_014650955.1. Lineage (GTDB taxonomy): Bacteria > Actinomycetota > Actinomycetes > Streptomycetales > Streptomycetaceae > Streptomyces > Streptomyces tauricus. The sequence continues at coordinate 73,535 of NZ_BMVY01000030.1, read as the reverse complement.
CAGGTGGTCGAGGCGGCCGAACCGTACGGGCTGGCGCCGCTGAACGGCTCCGCGCCCGGCGTCGGCGCCGTCGCATACACGCTGGGCGGCGGACTCGGCATCCTGGCCCGGGAGTTCGGGTACGCGGCCGACCACGTCCGTTCCCTGGACGTCGTCACGGCGGACGGACGGCTCCGCCATGTGACCGCCGACGGTGCCGAACTCTCCGACGGCGGCGAGCTCTTCTGGGGGCTGCTCGGCGGCGGGGCGAACCTCGGGGTGGTCACGGAGCTGGAGATCGGCCTCGTACCGGTGAAGCGGCTGTACGGCGGGGCGCTCGCCTTCGACGGGCGCGCGGTGGACCCGGTGGCGGCGCTGCGTGCGTACGAGCACTGGACGGCGACCGTTCCGGACGCTCTGACCTCGTCGTTCGCGGCCGTGCCCTACCCGGACGTGCCCGCGCTGCCGCCGCACCTGCGCGGGCGGTACGTGGTCTCCGTGCGCGTCGCCCACACCGGCACCGCCGCCGACGGCGAACGGCTCGTCGCCCCGCTGCGCGGGATCGGTCCGGTGCTGTCCGACTCGCTGCGCGAGATGCCGTACGCCGAGAGCCGCACGATCCACTCCGACCCGGACTTCCCGCACGCGTACCACGGGGACAGCGCGGTGCTCAGCGCGCTGGACGTGGACGCCGTGGGCGAACTCCTCGCCCTGACCGGCCCCGGCGCACCCTCGATGTACGTCGTCCAGGTCAACCACCTGGGCGGCGCGCTGGCCCGGTCGCGGCCGAACTCCGTACCGCACCGCGAGGGCCGCTTCCTCGTACGGGTCCTCGGGGGCGTCGACGGCCCGGCCCGGGAACTGCTGCGCCGCGCCCTCGCGACGGTGGAGCCGTGGACGATCGGGCGGGCCCTGAACTTCGCGTACGGGGCGGCCGGGGGCAATGGCCGTGCGGCGGACGGGCTGTACGACCCGGGGACGCGAAAAAGGCTCGCCGGGCTGAAGTCTCAGTACGACCCGGCGAACCTCTTCCGCAGGAACTACGGCGGCGTGGCGGCTGTCAGCTCTCGCGGCTGACGAGCTTCCACGCGGCCGGGAGCACGCCCATCGCCAGGGCGGCCTTGAGGGCGTCGCCGATGAGGAACGGGGTGAGGCCCGCCGCCACGGCCTGGGCCGTCGTCATGTCGGCCGCCCAAGCCAGGTACGGAACGCCGACCGCGTAGATGATCGCCTCGCCCAGCAGCATCGCGCCCGCCATGCGGACCACCGAGCGGTCCGCGCCGCGGCGGGCGAGGGCGCCCACGACGGTCGCGGCGAGCAGCATGCCGAGGATGTAGCCGAACGACGCGGTGGCGCCTGAACCGCCCCCGGCGAACCACGGCATGCCGGCCAGGCCGACCAGCGCGTACAGCGCGAGGGCCGCGAGGCCGCGGCCGGCGCCGAGCGCGGTGCCGACGAGGAGGGCGGCGAAGGTCTGGCCGGTCACCGGGACCGGGGAGCCCGGGACGGGCACCGCGAGCTGGGCGGCGAGGCCCGTGAGCGCGGCGCCGCCGGCCACGAGTGCGATGTCCCTGACGCGGGAGGCGGGGAGGAGGTCGGCGAGGACCTGGCGCGGGGTTGTCTGGGCGACGGCGGTGGTCATCGGGGCTCCGGCGTTGGTGAGGGCGGGGGACGTTGTGACGCTATCCCAGGGGGGTTGTGTCGATCTCCGTCAGTGGTCGACAAAGGGGGTCGGTGGGGGTTGGTGCACCTCCGACAAAGGGTGGGCCGTACACCCGTGGGGGCGTGATGCTGGTCACGGAGGGGGTGTGATCCCGCCGGGGGGTTCCTCGCCCCCGCCGCCCCTACCCGTTCCCGTCCACGTCTCGGGGGCTCCGCCCCCGAACCCCCGCTCCTCAAACGCCGGAGGGGCTATCCCTAGCCCGTCCGGCGTTCGAGGACGAACAACCCCCCTGGCCGGAGTGGGCCGTAGCGCCTACGCTCGGCGCATGGTTCCGCAAGCTGAGAACTTCGCGTCGCGTCGCTACGTCGACCTGCGGCGCCAGGGCACGGCCACCTGTCGCCTGCGCTGAGGCGAGCGCGGAGGCACCCGCTCGCCGGACGAGACAGACGTAAGACGTCAGACGTCGGCGCAGTGTCGGACCCTCCCCGAGGAAGTTCTCCATGCCCAGTTCCTCCCTCGCCCCCGTACGCCCCCTCTCCCCCCATCCCCGCGGCGCCGTGGACAGCGACCGGCGCAGGACCAGTGCCAGCGCCGTCCTGCGGTCGGTCCTTGACCACGGCCCGGTGGCCCGCAGCACCGTCGCCCGGCTGACCGGCCTCTCCCCGGCCTCGGTCACCGACCACTGCGCCCGGCTCACCTCACTCGGTCTGATCCGGGAGGCGCCGGGACCGCGCCGGTCGAACGGGGTCGGCCGCCCCCACGTACCGGTCGACCTGGACGGCTCCCGGTTCGTCGTGGGCGGCGTGCACGTGGCGGTGCCGTACACCACGGTCGCCCTTCTGGACCTGCGCGGCCGGGTCGTCGCCGAGCGCCGGCTGCGTCATGACGAGGCCGCCCCCGAACCTGCCCGGGTCCTCGCGAACGCCGCCGCCGGGCTGCGGGCCCTGCTGACGGACGCCCGGGGCCGTATCCCCCTCGCCGTGGGTTTCGCGGCCGGCGGCTGGGTGGACCGGGACTCCGGGACCGTCGTGGAGCATCCGCTGCTCGGCTGGCGGGACGTGCCGGTGCGCGAGGTGCTGCACGCGTACACCGGTCTGCCGGTCCATGTGGACGGCCACGCACGGGCGCTGGTCAACGGGGAGCGGCTGTTCGGAGCGGTGGCACGCGAGGGTCTGAGCGTGCTGCACCTCTTCGCGGGCAACGTCGTGGACGCCGCGTTCGCCACCCATGAGGGGGTCCACCACGGTCCCCGTTCCCAGGCCGGCTCGATCGCCCATCTGCCGCTCGCGGGCGGCACGGAGCGGTGCGACTGCGGCCGGACGGGCTGCCTGCAGGCCGAGTTGAGCGAGCGGACCCTGTGCCGGCGGGCGCGCGAGGCGGGGGTCATCCGTACCGCGAACCCCATGCACGTGCTGGCCGCCGCGGCCGGCGGCGACGCGGACGCCGTACGGCTGCTGCTGCACCGCTCGCGGATGACCGGGCGGGCCGTGGGGCTGCTGCTCGACGTGCTCAACCCGGACACGGTCGTCGTCACCGAGGTGGGCGCCATCCACCGGGAGGACTGCCTCGCCGCGCTGCGCGAGGAGGTCGGGCCCGACCGGGCGGCGGCCGTCGCGCCGACCAGTTTCCCGGATTCGGTACTGGCCGTAGCTGGCGGCTCGGTGGCCCTGGACGTGCTCTACCGGGACCCGCTCGGCGTGTCCCCGGGCCGGCTCCGCGCCTCGTCGGGCTCTTCACCGGGATCGATTTAATTCAGAAAATCCGAATGTTGACAGGCGTCGCACCAGGCCAGGAGCATCGTGTCCATGAGCACCGAGTCCAAGAGCTGCCGCACCCTCTGTTGTTGACACGTTGAGACGTTGACGCACTGACACGTTGACGCGCTGACGTTCCGTCCGCGTCCGTCCGTCGTCTGCCGCTCCTCACGCTCCGGTTCGCTCCGGTTCCTCATCCTCCGGCTGTTCCCGCCGCGCTGCCGCTCTGCCGCGCTGCCGTGTGGCCGCCTGCCCGTCGCGCGCACCCCTCCCCTCGCTGTCCGCAGCGCGGCCCCGTGCACCATCCATGACCTCAGGGAGTCCTCCCATGCCACCTCTGTCCGCGTCCGGAGTCGACCGGCGGCTCTTCCTCTCCTCCCTGCTCGGCGCCGCCGCCGCTGCCGGGCTCAGCGGTTGCGCGGGCAGCAGCGCCGCCGACACCGGGGCCAAGGGGTCGACGTCCGCCCCGCTGGCCGACAAGGTCCCCTCGGGTACGAGCCTCAAGATCTCCTCCTACCAGGGCGTCCAGCAGTTGCAGTTCAAGCTCGCGGGGCTGACCGACCTGCCGTTCAAGGTGTCCTCCTGGGCGAACATCGGGGCCGGTCCCGACGTCATCAACGCCTTCCGCTCCAAGTCCCTGGACGTCGCCAACAACGCGGGCATCCCGCCCATCCAGGCGCACTACCAGGGTTACGACGCGAAGATCGTCGCGATCAACATCACCCGCAAGCCGAACTACCTCTTCGCCACCAAGCCCGGCAGCGACATCCGGTCCGTCGACGACTTCAAGGGCAGGAAGCTGGCCTTCTCGCAGGGCCAGGCCCAGGGGGTCGTCCTGCTGCGGGCGCTCAAGCAGGCCGGGCTGGCGTACGACGACGTGGAGCTGGTGCCGTTGACCAGCAACCAGTTCCTCACCGCGCTCCAGGCGGGCCAGGTGGACATCGCCCCGCTCGCCAACAGCCAGTCGCCCGCCTACCTCAAGCAGTACGGGTCCAAGGGCGCCCACACCATCCCCACCGATGTCGTGGACCTCCTCAGCCTGTTGTGGGCGCCCGTCTCCGTGCTGGCCGACAAGGCGAAGGCCGCCGCCGTGGCCGCGTACATCCCGCTGTGGGCCAAGGGCCAGGTGTGGGCGTACGAGCACCCCGACGAATGGAACAGAGAGTTCTACGTCAAGACGCAGAACCTGAGCCTCGCGCAGGCGGAGGCGATCACCGAGCTGGCCAACAAGCCGCTGTTCCCGCCGAGCTGGGACGAGGCCGTGAAGTGGGAGCAGGAGACCGCGGACCTGCTGGCCGAGGGCGGCTTCGTGAAGGAGTTCGAGGTCGACCCGCTCTTCGACCGCCGCTTCGAGGGCATCGCGGCGAAAGCCGTCTCCGCCGAGTACCGGAAGTGAGCGCGATGACCACCTCCATCCCCTCCGCCACCGCCGCCACCTCCACCGCCGCCGCGACCGCTGTGTCCGAGGACGGCGAGAACGGCCGGAGCGACGAGACCGGCGAGACCGGCGAGATCTCCCAGACCTCCGGCGCCGCCGAGACCGCCGGGGCCGCCGAGACCTCCGGCGCCGCCGAGACCGCCGCCCCGGCACGGCGGACCGGGCGGCGCCGGCGCGGCGGCCTCTCCCCCGGCAAGCGGCTGCCCGCCTCCCGGCTGATCGGTCCCGTGCTGTTCTTCGCGCTCTGGGCCGGCGCCTCCGCCGCCGGGCAGCTGGACACGAACGCGATCCCCGCGCCCTGGACGGTCCTGCGGACCGCGGGTCAGCTGTGGAGCGACGGCACGCTGTCCACCGACATCCTCACCTCGCTGCGGCGCGCCGGATCCGGGTTCGCCCTCGGGCTGACCGCCGGGGTGGTCCTCGCGCTGACGGCCGGGCTCAGCCGGGTCGGCGAGGCGCTGATCGACGGGACGGTCCAGCTCAACCGGGCGATCCCGACCCTCGGTCTGATCCCGCTGTTCATCCTCTGGCTGGGCATCGGCGAGACCTTCAAGATCGCGATCATCGCCATCGTCGTCTACATCCCGATCTATCTGAACCTGTACTCCGCGCTGTCCGGCATCGACCACCGGTTCGTCGAACTCGCCGAGGTGCAGGGGCTGTCCAAGCTCCGCTTCATCCGGGAGATCGTCATTCCCGGCGCGCTGCCCGGGTTCTTCGTGGGACTCCGGCTCGGCGTCACCGGCTCCTGGCTCGGCCTGGTGGTGCTGGAGCAGATCAACGCCACCAGCGGCCTCGGTTACATGATGTTCCAGGCCCAGAACTACGGCCAGACGGACGTGATCCTCGTCGGCCTGCTCATCTACGGGATCTTCGGCCTGGTCTCCGACAGCGCGGTCCGCCTCATCGAACGGAGGGTGCTGTCATGGCGACGCACACTGAACAGCTGACGTCCCGGCCGGCCCCGTCGGCCACTACGGCTCCGGCCGCCCCGGCCGTGCGGCTCAGGGGGCTGACCCGGTCCTTCGACGGGCGGACCGTCCTCGACCACGTGGACCTGGACCTGCCGGCCGGGCAGCTCACGGCCCTGCTCGGGCACAGCGGCTCCGGCAAGAGCACCCTGCTCCGCGCCATCGCCGGTCTCGACCACGAGGTCGTCGGCAGCGGCGAACTGAGCGCACCGGACCGGGTGTCCGTCGTCTTCCAGGACTCCCGGCTGCTGCCCTGGCGCCGCGTCCTCGACAACGTCCTGCTCGGCACGGACGGCAAGGAGGCGGCGGAGCGGGGCCGCGCCGCGCTCGCCGAGGTGGGGCTCGCGGGACGCGAAAGGGCCTGGCCCAACGAGCTGTCCGGCGGCGAGGCCCAGCGTGCCGCGCTGGCCCGTTCCCTGGTGCGGGAGCCCGAACTCCTCCTGGCTGACGAGCCGTTCGGCGCCCTGGACGCGCTCACCCGGATCAAGATGCACGGTCTGCTGCGCGAGCTGTGGGAGCGCCACCGGCCCTCCGTCCTCCTCGTCACCCACGACGTGGACGAGGCGATCGTGCTGGCCGACCGGGTGCTCGTACTCGACCAGGGCCGGATCGGCCTCGACCTGACCATCGACCGCGCGCATCCGCGTTCGTACCGCGATCCGCTGCTCGGCGAGTACCGCGAACGGCTGCTCGCCGCACTCGGCGTGACCGAGGACCACACGGGCTCCGAGGCCCACCCGGACCAGGAGGACCACCAGTGACCCGGCGACGGCTGCACCTCAACGCCTTCCTCATGAACACCGGCCACCACGAGGCGTCCTGGCGACTCCCGGAGAGTGATCCCTACGCCCACGTGGAGCTGGGCCACTACGTCCGGCTGGCGCGTATCGCCGAGCGCGGCACCTTCGACTCGCTCTTCCTCGCCGACGGACCGCAGCTGTGGAGCAATCTCGCGCAGCGGCCGGCCGGCGCCCTGGAACCGCTCACGCTGCTCACCGCGCTGGCGACGGCCACCGAGCACATCGGACTGATCGCCACCGCGTCCACGTCGTACAACTCGCCGTACAACCTGGCCCGCAAGTTCGCCTCGCTGGACATCATCAGCGGGGGCCGGGCGGGCTGGAACATCGTCACCACGGCCGGTGCCGAGGCCGCCCGCAACTTCGGGCTCGACGCGGAGCCCGCGCACGCCGAGCGGTACGCGCGGGCCGCCGAGTTCCTCGATGTGGCGCTCAAGCTGTGGGACAGCTGGGAGGACGACGCGATCGTCGCCGACAAGGCGGCCGGTGTCTGGGGCGACGACACGAAGATCCATCCGCCCCGGCACCGGGGGAAGTACTTCGGCGTCGAGGGCGCCCTGAACGTGCCGCGTTCCCCGCAGGGTTATCCGCTGCTGGTGCAGGCCGGTTCGTCGAAGGACGGCAAGGCGTTCGCGGCCCGTTACGCGGAGGCGGTGTTCACCGCCCAGCAGACCCTGAAGGACGCGCAGGACTTCTACGCCGACCTCAAGTCCCTGACGGCGGCGGCCGGCCGGAACCCCGACCACATCAAGGTGCTGCCCGGGATCGTCCCGGTGATCGGCTCCACGCAGGCGGAGGCACGCGCGAACGAGCAGGTGCTGGAGGACCACATCGTGTACACGCACGGCGTGGCCCGGCTGGAGAGCCTGTTGCAACTGCCCGCGGGGACACTGGAGTTGGATGGTCCTCTGCCCGCCGATCTGCCGCCCGAGAGTTCCATCGAGGGCGCCAGGAGCCGGTACACGCTCGTCGTGGAACTCGCCCGGCGCGAACGCCTCACCGTGCGGCAGCTGATCGGCCGGCTCGGCGGCGGACGCGGGCACCTCACCTTCACCGGGACGCCCGAGCAGGTCGCCGACGCCATCGAGGAGTGGTTCACGCTCGGCGCCGCCGACGGCTTCAACATCATGCCCGCGGTCCTGCCGTCCGGCCTCGACGCGTTCGTCGACCACGTCGTGCCGATCCTGCGCACCCGCGGCCTGCTCCGCACGGCGTACGACGGCACCGGGTCCGAGGGCACCGAACTCGAAGGCGCCGGGGGCACCGGCCGGCCCCGGCAGACCCTGCGCGAGAGGTACGGCCTCCCCCGCCCCGCCAACCAGTACGTCACCCCGGCGCCCGGCTCCCCGGCGCTCGCCCGCGTCTGACCACCCGCTCCGCACACCCGAGAGGAACCCCATGACCGACATCGAGATCCAGAAGGTCACCGCGAGGATCGGCGCGCGGGTGTCCGGCGTCGACATCGCCAAGCCGCTCGACGAGGAGACCGTCACCGCCCTGCGCGGCGCCCTCGACGAGCACAAGGCGCTGGTCTTCGACGACGTCGACCTGGACGACGAGGGCCAGCAGGCCTTCGCCCGGCACTTCGGCGACCTCACCACCGCCCATCCGACCGTGCCCGCCGTGGCGGGCGCCCCGAACGTGCTGCCCGTCGACAGCGAGCGCGGCCGGGCCGCCAACCACTGGCACACCGATGTCACGTTCGTGCTCAATCCGCCGCAGGCCAGCACCCTGCGCAGCATCACGCTCCCGCCGTACGGGGGTGAGACGCTGATCGCCAGTTCGGCCGCCGCCTACCGCGATCTGCCCGAGCCCCTGCGCCGGCTCGCGGACACGCTGTGGGCCGAGCACACCAACGACTACGACTACGCGGTGCCGGACGAGGAGATCGACGAGGCGCAGGCCGCCCAGCGTGCCCAGTTCACGTCCATCACGTACCGCACCGCCCACCCCGTGGTCCGGGTCCACCCGCTGACCGGTGAACGCGGTCTTTTCATCGGCGGTTTCGCCCAGCGGATCGTGGGGCTGTCGGTGAACGAGTCCCGCAAGGTCCTCGATCTGCTCCAGGCCTATGTCGTACGGCCCGAGAACGTCCTGCGCCACCGCTGGTCGCCGAACCAGCTGGTGCTGTTCGACAACCGGATCACCCAGCACTACGCCATCGACAACTACGACGGTCTGCCGCGCCGGCTGAACCGGGTGACGGTCGCCGGTGACGTGCCGGTGGGCGTCGAGGGCAAGGAGAGCTACTCGATCGCGGGCGACGCCTCGCACTACACCTCGGTCGCGTAGTCGGGGCATCACCCCTGGTGGCGGGCGTGTCCGGATGATGGACGGCTCCTTCGCGTGTGCGGAGGGGCCGCCCAGACTGTGGGCGTTTTTGCCCAGCCGCAGTCGCACGTAAGGGACCACCCCCACGCATGTCCCGTACCACTCAAGACGTCGAGCCCTCGCCCTCCCTCACCCACGGGCTCAAGCAGCGCCATCTGTCGATGATCGCCCTCGGCGGGGTGATCGGCGCGGGTCTGTTCGTCGGCTCCGGCGCGGGTATCGCCGCGGCGGGCCCGTCGATCGTCGTCGCGTACGCCGTGTCCGGTCTGCTCGTCATGCTGGTGATGCGGATGCTGGGCGAGATGTCGGCCGCGTATCCGTCGTCGGGTTCCTTCTCCGCGCACGCCGAGCGGGCCGTCGGGCCGTGGGCCGGTTTCACCGCGGGCTGGTCGTTCTGGGTGCTGCTGTGCACGGCCGTCGGCCTGGAGGGCATCGCCGCGGCGAAGATCATGACCGGCTGGCTGCCCGGCACGCCGGAGTGGGCGTGGGTGGCCCTGTTCATGGTCGTCTTCTGCGCCGCGAACCTCGCCGCCGTCAAGAACTTCGGCGAGTTCGAGTTCTGGTTCGCCGCGCTGAAGGTGGGCGCGATCGCCCTGTTCCTGGTCCTCGGCGTGCTGGCGATCACCGGCCTGCTGCCCGGCACGGACTCCCCCGGCCTCACCCACCTCACCGGCGAGGGCGGCTTCCTGCCGAACGGCGGTGAGGGGCTCGTCGTCGGCCTGCTCGCCTCGGTCTTCGCGTACGGCGGCCTGGAGACGGTGCCGATCGCGGCGGCCGAGTCGCAGGACCCGGTACGGGGTGTCGCGAGCGCCGTGCGCACGGCGATGTGGCGCATCGCGCTCTTCTACGTCGGCTCGATGGCCGTCATCGTGACGCTCGTCCCGTGGGACTCGAAGACGGTCGTCGACAAGGGCCCGTACGTCGCGACCCTCGACCACCTGGGCATCCCTGGCGCCGGGCCGCTCATGAACGTCGTCGTCCTCGTCGCCCTGCTGAGCGCGATGAACGCCAATGTGTACGGGGCCTCGCGCATCGCCTACTCCCTGGTGGAGCGGGGCCAGGGGCCGCGGGCTCTCGGACGGGTCTCCGGCGGGGTGCCGCGGGTCGCCGTGCTCGCCTCCTCGGTGTTCGGCTTCGGCTGCGTGCTGCTCAGCTACTGGCGGCCCGAGGACGTCTTCCCCTGGCTGCTGAACATGATCGGCGCGGTGATCCTGGTCGTCTGGATCTTCATCGCGGTCTCGCAGCTGCGGCTGCGGCGGCGGCTGGAGCGGGAGTCCCCGGAGAGGCTCGCCGTGCGGATGTGGGCGTTCCCGGTGCTGACGTGGGTGGCGCTGGCGGGCATGGTGGCGGTCTTCGTCCTGATGGCACGGGAGCCGGACACCCGGGTGCAGCTGTACTCGACGGGCGGGATGACGCTGTTCCTGGCGGCGGTCGGCTACGCCCGGCAGCGGACGCGCGCCGGGAGCACCGGGAGCGCCGGGAGCACCGGGAGCTGACGGCGGCTTCGGCACCGAAGGGCCTTCGCACGGAGGACGGTTCGTGCGAGGGCCCTTCCGCGTGCTCGACCACGCGGCTCCACCCTCTTGCTGTTAGCCTGCATTTGCAAGAGACTTGCAATAAGCCCTCCGGGGAACGCCGGAGCGTCCTGCCTCGTGATCGTCTTCTCACCCTTCACGGCGGCAGGCGGATGAACGGAAGGCCCCCGCGAGGATGTGACTCGCGGGGGCCTTCCGGTATGAGGGGCTCCGGGTGATGGTTACGGAATGCCGATGAGGAGCTGCAGCACCTGGCGGAGCCAGGAGGAGGAGCACCGCTTCCTGGAGCCCGATGAAGCGGACTGGCTCAAGAAGGAACTGGACACGAACAACGTGGACACCTTCATGGTCTGCCTGGCCTGGGTGGGCGGCGGAGCCAAGCAGTGCCGCAACCTCCGGACGTACTGGCAGGAGAAGCCCTTCAGGAAACCCCTGCGCCTGCCCGAGCCGGAATGACGCTCACCGGCCGGTGAGGACTACAGGTTGCTGAAGTCCGGGCCCTTCGTGCGGGTGCGCTTGAGCTCGTAGAAGCCCTCGACCGAGGCGACGAGGAGGGTGCCGTCCCACAGCCTGGCGGCGTCCTCGCCCTTGGGGGCCGGGGTGACGACCGGGCCGAAGAAGGCGATCTGCCCGCCGTCGGCGCCGGGGACCGCGATGACGGGTGTGCCGACGTCCTGGCCGACCTTGTCGATGCCCTCCTTGTGGGAGGCGCGCAGCTCGGCGTCGAACTCGAAGTCCTTCTGGTCCGCGTAGTCGATCAGATCGGCGGGGAGGCCGACCTCGTCGAGCGCTCCGGCGATGGCCTCGCGCGTCGGGCCCTGGCCGTCGTTGTGGATGCGGTTGCCGAGCGCGGTGTAGAGCGGGCCGAGGATGTCGGCGCCGTGCTTCTGCCAGGCCGCGGTGACCACGCGGACGGGCTCCCACGCCGACGTGGACATCATCTCGCGGTAGTGGTCGTCCAGCTCGTCCAGCTTCGGCTCGTTCAGCACCGCGAGGCTCATGATGTGCCAGCGGACCTCGATGTCCCGGACCTTCTCCACCTCCAGGACCCAGCGCGAGGTCATCCAGGCCCACGGGCACAGCGGGTCGAACCAGAAGTCGACGGGCGTCTTGGCGGCAGTCTGCTCAGACATGGTTCTCCTCGTTGGGGGACGCCGGTGCCCGGCACCCTGGGTCGCCGGACTCATGTTCAACGCGATCGGTCGCTCGCGCCATTCCCAGGTACCCGCTGTCAGGGGCACATGGCAGGATCGGTCCTGTTCACACGTACCCATGACGCCACGAGGGAGTGCCGCCCGTGCCCGGTGAGAATCTGTCCCGCGACGAGGCCCGCGAGCGGGCAGCACTGCTGTCCGTCGAGGAGTACGAGGTGTCCCTGGACCTGCGCTCCGCGGTGGGCGGGACGGACACCGAGCCGCGTACGTTCCGGTCGGTGACGACCATCCGGTTCCGCAGCGCGGAGCCGGGCGCGAGCAGCTTCGCGGACCTGATCGCGCCGAGCGTCACAGCGGTCTCGCTGAACGGCAGGGACCTCGACCCGGGCGCGGTCTTCGACGGCTCGCGCATCCTCCTGGAGGACCTGGCCGAGGACAACGAGCTGGTGGTCGACGCCCAGTGCGCGTACAGCCGCACGGGTGAGGGCATGCACCGCTTCGTCGACCCCGAGGACGGCGAGGTCTACCTCTACACGCAGTACGAGCCGGCCGACTCCCGCCGCGTCTTCGCCAACTTCGAGCAGCCCGACCTCAAGGCACCCTTCCGCTTCGAGGTGCGGGCCCCCGAGGACTGGGTGGTGTGGAGCAACGGCGTCGGCGAACTGTCCGACGGGGTGTGGAAGTTCGCCGGGACGAAGCCCATCTCGACATACATCACGGCCTTCGTCGCCGGCCCGTACCACTATGTGACCGACTCCTACGAGCGGGTCCTCGACGACGGCACGCGGCTGGAGATCCCCCTCGGCGCGCTCTGCCGCAAGGGCCTGGCCAGGCACTTCGACGCCGATGACGTCTTCCTCGTCACCAAGCAGGGCCTGGACTTCTTCCACGACCACTTCGACTACCCGTACCCGTTCGGGAAGTACGACCAGGCGTTCGTGCCCGAGTACAACCTCGGCGCGATGGAGAACCCGGGCTGTGTGACCTTCCGTGAGGAGTTCATCTTCCGCGGCAACGTGACGCAGGCGTCGTACGAGCGCCGGGCGAACGTGATCCTGCACGAGATGGCCCACATGTGGTTCGGCGACCTGGTGACCATGGTGTGGTGGGACGACCTGTGGCTCAAGGAGTCCTTCGCCGACTTCATGGGCACGTTCTCGATGGTCGAGGCGACCCGCTTCACCAACGGCTGGGTGACCTTCGCCAACAACCGCAAGGCATGGGCGTACCGCGCCGACCAGCTGCCCTCCACGCACCCGGTCACGGCCGACATCCGCGACCTGGAGGACGCCAAGCTCAACTTCGACGGGATCACGTACGCCAAGGGCGCGTCCGTGCTCAAGCAGCTGGTGGCGTACGCGGGGCGGGACGCGTTCCTGGAGGGCGCCCGCCGCTACTTCAAGCGGCACGCGTACGGGAACACGCGCCTCGGTGACCTGCTGTCGGTCCTGGAGGAGACGAGCGGGCGCGACATGGCGGCCTGGTCGCGGTCCTGGCTGCAGACCGCCGGCGTCAACTCCCTCACACCGCAGGTGCTCCTCGACGCGGACGGGCGGGTCAGTGAGCTGACGGTGCTCCAGGAGGCCGCCGAGTCGCATCCCGAACTGCGGCCGCACCGGGTGGCGGTCGGCCTCTACCGGCAAGAGGGCGCGGACGGCTCGCTCGTGCGGTACGCGCGGGCCGAGGTCGACGTCGACGGGCCGCGCACGATCGTCGGTGAGCTGGCCGGGGCCGACGCCCCCGAACTGGTCCTCGTCAACGACGACGACCTCACGTACTGCAAGATCCGCTTCGACGACGGGTCGCTGGAGACCCTGCGGGCCCACCTCGGCGACCTCACCGACCCGCTCGCCCGCGCCCTGTGCTGGTCGGCGCTGTGGAACCTGACCCGCGACGCGCTCATGCCCGCGCGGGACTTCGTCGACCTCGTGCTGCGCTTCGCGGGCCGCGAGTCCGACATCGGCGTGCTCCAGACGCTCCACGCGTGGGCGAACTCCGCGCTCACCCACTATGTGGCGCCCGAGTGGCGGGCCACCGGCGGGCGGCTGCTCGCCGAGGGCGCGCTGCGCGAGCTGCGGTCCGCCGGGCCCGGCAGCCAGCACCAGCTGACGTGGGCGCGGTTCTTCGCGGCGGTCGCCTCCGACGAGGACGATCTGCGGCTGCTCCAGGAGTTGCTGGAGGGGTCGGCGAAGATCGACGGCCTGGAGGTGGACCAGGAGCTGCGTTGGGCGTTCCTGGAACCGCTCGCCGCGCACGGGGTGGCGGACGAGTCCGTGCTCGCCGCGGAACTCGCCCGCGACGACACCGCGTCCGGCAAGCGGCACCAGGTGCGGTGTCTGGCCGCCCGGCCGTCCGCGGCGGTCAAGGCGCAGGCGTGGGCCGCCGTGGTGGAGTCCGACTCGCTGTCCAACGCGCTGGTGGAGGCGACGATCGGGGGGTTCGCGCAGGCGTCCCACCGGGAGCTGACCGCTCCTTACGCGTCGAAGTACTTCGACGTCATCGAGCGGGTGTGGGCCGAGCGGTCGATCCAGATCGGGATGGATGTGGTGCGGGGGTTGTTCCCGTCGCTGCAGGACTCCGGCGAGACGTTGGCCGCGGCTGACGCGTGGCTTGCCTCCCATGGGGAGGCTGCGCCTGCGCTTCGGCGGTTGGTGCTTGAGGCTCGGGACGATCTGGGGCGGGCGCTTCGTGGGCAGGCGTGTGATGGGGGTGCGGGGTGAGTTCTCGGGGGTGGGTGCGGGTGCGGGTGTGCCGTGGCGGAGTGCGCAGTTCCCCGCGCCCCTGAAGGCGAAAGACTGCGCCGTTCCCCGCGCCCCTGGGGGGTTCCCTAACGGGGGATGTGTGTCCGTTGGGTTGACTTGGGGGGCGTTCATAACAGTTACCTAATTTGGGTGGGTGGGGCCGTGACCCCCGGCGGACCTGGGGGTTTCGGCAGGTGCGGGGGTGGACTTTAGGGCGGGGTTGTCCGGGTTCGACGACGGGCTTGTAACAGCGGTTAGGTGGCGGATCGGACGCGGCAGATTCGAGGTCATGAACCACAACACCCCGCTCTCCCCCCGGCCTCTCCGCCATCTGTCCGACGTCCAGCAGCGCGTCATGACCACCGCGCACCTGCGGGCGCGGGGCGTGAGCACCGCCGACATCAACACGCAGTGCCGGCCTGGCGGTTCCTGGCAGCAGCTCCTGCCGGGTGTCTTCCTGCTCCGCCCCGGGCCCGCCACCATCGAGGAGCGGCTGCACGCGGTCCTCATGTACGCGGCCCGCTCCCCCGTCACGGAACCGGCCGTCCCCACCCAGCCGGGCGCCGGTGCCGGTGCCGGTGCCGGTGCCGGTGCCGGTGAAGCGGCCGCCCCGCAGGGGTACGACGACGCGATGATCACCGGTCTCGCCGCGCTCGCCCTGCACCGCTTCGCGTCCGCTCCCCCGCTGCTCTCCCTGGACCGCGTCGACGTCCTCGTCCCGCGGCTGCGCCGGCTGCGGTCGACGGGCTGCGTGCGTATCGTCCGTACACCGGGTATGCCGGAGCCCGTGCGGATCGGCGGTGTCCCTGTGGCGCCGGTGCCGCGTGCGCTGGCCGACGCGGTCGCCGACATCACGGACGCGGGAGTCGTACGCCGGCTGCTCACCGAGGCGGTGCGCGGTAACCACTGCGAACCCGCGGCGGTCGTACGGGAGTTGACCCATGCCCGGCTGCTGAGCCGGCCGCATGTGGTGGACGCCGTCGACTCGCTCCTCGCCGAGGGCCGGGCCATCGCCGAGGACCGGCTCTACCGCCTGGTCAGGGAACACGGACTGCCCGACCCGGTCTGGAACGTGGACCTCCGGCTGCCCGGCGGCCCGCTCCTCGGCGGACTCGACGCGTACTGGCCCGACCACGCCGTCGCCCTCGAACTCGACACCCGGGCCCCGCGCCAGGACGACGACGCGATGTGGTCCGAGTACGCCCGCAAGCGCGAGCACCTGGAGCGGCTCGGCATCACGGTCGTGCACGTCACGCCGAAGAAGCTGCGGGACTCGATGGAGCAGCAGGCGACCGTCGTGCGTACGGCTCTGATGGCGTCCGGTGACCGCGATCCGGCGGCGTACGTCGTGGTGCTGCCCCGGTAGGGGGCGGGGCAGCACCCCCCGGGGGGGGGAGGGAGGGGTCGCCGGGCGTCCGGCGGCCCCTTCTGGAGGTGTCAGGCCTTCTTCAGGACCAGTTCCGTGTTGCGGTCCTCCGGGGTGCCGCTCAGGTCCGTTCGGGCGCCGGGGGCGTTGAAGGAGAGTTCTCGGTACAGGGCGGCCAGGCCTGTCTGGGAGAGGTCCGTGAAGTCCGTGTCGTGGGGGGCCGCGGACTCGATCAGCGTGGTGAACAGGGAGATCGTGCCGTCGTTGTTGTCGGCGATCTCGATCACGCGGGCCAGTTGCGGGAAGTCGACGTGGGAGGCGGTGGAGATCTCCCAGAAGGAGCGGCCGTCCGGGGCGGAGTGCGGGGTGATGTTGTTCTTGTGGCTGTGGCCGTTCACCCAGGCCAGGACCGGGCGGTGGGCGGCGAGTACCGCGAGGACCTCGTCGCCGCCGTGCCGCCGCTCGCCCGGGTGCGCCGGGTCCTCGCGGAGGTTGCGCATCGACTTGCTGGTGTGGTGGCTGAAGACGATGACGTGTTCCTTGTTCTTCTCCGCCGCCTTCAGCGTGCGCTCCAGCCAGCGCAGTTGGGACGTGCCGAGCGAGCCCTCGTAGTGCCCGCCCGGGTCCGTGGTGTCGAGGCTGACACCGAGCACGTCGTCCGCGATCCGGAACGTGTAGTACTGGGTCTTCGCCGCGAGGTTGGCCTGCGAGTAGCCGTGTCCGACGGGGCCGACCCCGGCGTGCGCCGGGTCGAGGTGGGCCTGGAGGTACTCGGTCGGCGTGAAGGGGGCGCGGCCCTCGTCCGGTGTGACCGAACGCATCCTGCGCGCCTGGGACTTGAGCATCGCCTTGAAGCCGGCGCCCTTGGGGTCGCCGCCCTTCTTGACGTTCTTCCAGATGGCGACGCCCTCCGACTCGTCGAGCGTCAGCAGCTTCTTGGAGCCGACCGCGAACTCGGCGAAGAAGGAGTCGCCGGGCGCGTAGCAGCCGCCGGGCAGCGAGTCGTGGTTGCCGACCGTGGAGTACCAGGGCAGGTTGAGGCCGGGGCTGCGCACCTCGCGGATCGCCGCGGCGAGGAAGCCCTCGATGCGCGGGAAGCCGAGCTGCTTGTCGGCGTCGCGCAGGGCCGCGTCGGGCTGCCAGTACAGCTTGAGGTCGCTGTTCTGGACGCCTTCGTAGCGGGCCGGGTCACCGGAGTTGGGGGTGATGCGGCCGCCGCTCATCACCTTGAGGAACCAGTCCAGTTCCGTCTTGGCGTTGTTGTCGGTGTTGTCGCCGGTGGTCATCACGAAGTGCAGCGGGGAGCCGGTGACGGGGGCGCCGCGCAGCGCGTTGACCCGCTCGACCAGCGAGATCGCGCCGGGCACCGACAGGGACTCCTGGGGGCGCCAGGCGCTGGCGGTCTGGGCGCGCAGGTACTCGTACCGCAGCGGGTGCTGTACGTCGACCAGGTGCAGGTCGGTGAACTGTACGAACGCGGCGAGCGCGGTGCGCCGCTCGGCCCGGCCGGACTTGGCGGCGGCCAGGTCGCCGCGGACGACCCGGGACCAGGCGGGCCCGTCGCCGAGCCGCCGGTAGCCGGAGCCCGGGCGGGCGGTCGCGATGGTCGAGAGGGTGGTGCCCCGGGTGTACGGGGCCAGGGGTGCGGCCGGCGCCCGGCGGGAGACGGCGATGGGCTGCCCCTGGGGGGCGGCGGTGTGGGTGGCGGCCTCGCTGGTTCCCGGGCGCAGCGCGAAGCCGATGCCCGCGGAGAGGGACACCGCCCCGGTGGCGGCCAGGAAGGCGCGGCGGTCACGGGCGGCGGTGGCGACAGAGCGTATGCGCGACATGGCGCGGTCTCCCCTGGTGCGGACGCGTCAGCAGTGGTCGCGGGTGGTCCATCGACGCGAACTTCCCGCTCGTACTTGATGGTTGGCACCGGGGGTGACCTGCGCGTTAACTGGGCGGCAACGGGCAGCGCCGATCACCGTACGTCGATCTTGGACTACCCTCCGCGTCCACCGAGCCCTCCTCGAACGGAGGCCAGCCGGTCACTCCATGTTCATCTGACGGGGTAGGGGGTAGGTTCCGCCGCCAGGTCTCAGGCGCCGGCGGGGTCGTCCGGGATGCCTGTCACACGGCCGGTCCCGGGGCGCTCCCGCCACAGGGCGAGTCCCACGTCGACCAGTCCCACCCGCTGCAGCGCGGGTACCTCGTCGAGGGGGTGCCAGGCCGCCAGGTCGGTCGAGCCGTCGGCCTCGTGGCGCAGTTCGCCGCCGGTGACGCGGGTCTCGTAGACGATCCGCAGGGCGTGGAAGTCGACATCGGCGCCGAGGCGGCGCGGGTAGGTCCGCTTGATCGAGTCGACACCGAGCAGGGAGAGGGGTTCGACCCTGTATCCGGTCTCCTCCTCGGCCTCCCGGACGACGGTGTCGTAGGGGTCCTCGCCGTGGTCCATGCCGCCACCCGGCAGCGTCCAGCGCTTGCCGCCACCCTTCTCCACCAAGCGCGCGAGAAGTATTCGCCCGTCCCGCACACACACGGCGTAGGCCGCCACCCTCAACTCCTCGCGCATGGGCAGACGTTACGTCAGGGACACCCGCACGTCCCGGTTTGGCCGGAGATCGGCGCCATGACGCATGGCGGAATTACGCCATGAACAGTTCACGTCTCGGTCAGCTCTCCCCAAACTTCCGTTTCTTACGTAAAGCTGAGCGGTCATCCGGGTTCACATTCCGGACTGATGCGATCGGTCCGATGTCGATCCGATCGTGAACGGACTTTTCCTTTACTCACAAGGATGCTGATGACCCTCCACTCTCAGCGCGCTCCGATCAGCGGGGCGAGACGCGCGGCACGCATAGCCGTCGCCGCCGGTCTCGTGGCCGCTCTCTCCGCGGCCGGGCCGATACCCATGGCCTTCTCCGCGGACGACCCGGTCCCGGCCGCCGACACGCCCGTCAAGTCCGCGAGCGGGAAGCTCGGTTCGGCCGACGCCGACCTCCTCGCGCAGGCGCAGGCGGGCGGCGACAAGAACGTCACGATGATGATCGCCACCGCCCCCGGGCAGACCGAGCAGGTCGCGGGGCAGCTCGACGCGGTGAAGGGCGGCTCGGTCGGCCGCACCTACGACAAGCTCGGCTACGTCCGCGCGACCGTCCCGACCGCCAAGGCCGAAGCGGCCATCGCGGCGGCCTCCAAGCTCTCCTCCGTGCACGGCATCGACCTGCGCCAGGAGATCGTGCTGGACGACCCGACCCCGTCCGCGGACACGGCCAAGGGCGCCGAGAAGAGCGCCACCGCCGCCGCGTACCCGGCGCCGGGCAAGAACACGCCAGCCGTGAACCCGTACAACCCGTCCTTCGAGACGGGTGCCGTCGACTTCGTGAAGAAGAACCCGAAGGCGGACGGCCGGGGCATCACCATCGGCATCCTCGACTCCGGTGTCGACGTGGCGCACCCCGCGCTGCAGAAGACGACGACCGGTGAGCGCAAGATCGTCGACTGGGTGACGGCGACCGACCCGCTGGTCGACGGCGACGCGACCTGGCGCGCGATGACCAACGCCCGCTCCGGCCCGGTCTTCACCTACGACGGCGAGAGCTGGAAGGCCCCGGCCGGCGACTACGCGGTCAGCCGCTTCCGCGAGTCCGCCTCCGTCGGCGGCGACGCCAACGGCGACCTGAACCGGGACGGCGACACGACCGACAGCTGGGGCGTCCTCTACGACGCCGCCGCGAAGACGGTCCGCGTCGACCTGAACGACAACAACGACTTCACCGACGACGCCGCGATGAAGCCGTACAAGGACGGCTACCAGATCGGCTACTTCGGTACCGACGACCCGGCGACGGAGATCGCCGAGCGGGTGCCGTTCGTCGTGGAGATCCGCAAGGACGTCCCGATGGACCCGCTGGGCGGCGACTGGGTCGGCAAGAAGTCCGACTTCGTCAACATCGGCATCATCGAGTCCGAGCACGGCACGCACGTCGCGGGCATCACCGCCGCCAACAAGCTGTTCGGCGGCAAGATGAACGGCGCGGCGCCCGGCGCCAAGCTGGTCTCCTCGCGCGCCTGCACCTGGAGCGGCGGCTGCACGAACGTCGCGCTCACCGAGGGCATGATCGACCTCGTCGCCAACCGCGGCGTCGACATCGTGAACATGTCGATCGGCGGCCTGCCCGCGCTGAACGACGGCAACAACGCGCGCGCCGAGCTGTACACGCGCCTCATCGACACCTACGGCGTGCAGCTGGTCATCTCGGCCGGCAACTCGGGGCCCGGCGCCAACACCATCGGCGACCCCGGCCTGGCCGACAAGGTCATCTCGGTCGGCGCGTCCATCTCCAAGGAGACCTGGGCCGCCAACTACGGCTCGCAGGTGTCGAAGAAGTACGCGATGCTGCCCTTCTCCTCGCGCGGCCCGCGTGAGGACGGCGGCTTCACGCCGACGCTGACCGCGCCCGGCGCGGCCATCAACACCACGCAGACCTGGTTCCCCGGCGGCCCGGTCGCCGAGGCGGGCTACTCCCTGCCGCCCGGCTACTCGATGCTCCAGGGCACCTCGATGGCGTCCCCGCAGGCCGCGGGCGCGTCCGCGCTGCTGCTGAGCGCCGCGAAGCAGAAGGGCCTCGACCTGACGCCCGCGAAGCTGCGCACCGCGCTGACCTCCACCGCCGACCACATCAGCGGCACGCAGGCGTACGCGGAGGGCGCGGGCCTCATCGACATCGAGGACGCCTGGGACTCGATCCGTGACGGCGCCACCGCCCACGACTACCTGGTGAAGGCCCCGGTCGACACCGCGATCGACTTCGCGCTCAAGACCCCGGGCTTCGGCACGGGCCTCTACGACCGCGAGGGTGGCATCGAGGTCGGCCAGAAGAAGACGTACGACGTCACGCTGACCCGTACGACCGGCGCGAACCGTGCCGTCAAGCACGAGCTGCACCTGAAGAACAACCAGGGCAGCACGTTCCGGATCGTCGGCGGGGACAAGGTCCTGCTCCCGCTGTTCAAGCCGGTGACGGTGAAGGTCGAGGCCAAGCCGGGCAGCGCCGGGCTGAGCAGCGCGATCCTGGAGGTCGACGACCCGCGCACCGAGGGCGTCGACAAGCAGGTCCTCACCACCGTGGTGGCCGCCGCCCCGCTGAAGTACACCTACTCGGCGTCCGGCACGGTCCAGCGCAACTCCTCCACCTCGTACTTCGTGACCGTCCCCGAGGGCGCGAAGAACCTGGAGGTCGCGATCGGCGGCCTGAAGACCGGCAGCCAGACCCGGTTCATCGCCATCCACCCGTACGGCGTCCCGGTCGACAACACGTCGACGCCGTACTGCTACAACAACTACCTCGACGGCAACGGCTGCCGTCCCGACCTGCGGTCCTACAGCGACCCGCAGCCGGGCGTCTGGGAGATCGAGGTCGAGTCGCGCCGCACGTCACCGCTGCTCGACAACCCGTACAAGCTGGGCGTCGAGGTGCTGGGCGCCGACTTCGACCCGGCCGTCGTGACCGTCCCCGACGCCAAGGTCGGTACGCCGACCCCGGCCTCCTGGAAGGTCACGAACAAGCTGGCCCCGGTCGACGGTTCGCTCAAGGGCGGCCCGCTCGGCTCCTCCAAGAGCACGCGGCCGACCATCGCCCAGGGCGCCACGGACACCGTCACGGTGGACGTGCCCACGGGCGCCGAGTCGCTCGACGTGAGCATCGGCAACGTCTCGGACGCCGCCGCCGACCTCGACCTGTCCGTCTACGACGGGCAGGGCAACCTGGTCGGCTCGTCCGCGGACGGCGACTCCGAGGAGGCCGTCTCCGTGCCGACGCCCGCGGCCGGCACGTACACCGTGCTGGTCGACGGCTACTCGGTCCCGGCGGGCACCACCGCGTACGACTACCTGGACGTGTACTTCGCGCCCTCGCTCGGACAGGTGGAGGTCTCCCCGGCCCCCGTGAAGCTCGCCACCGGCGCTTCGACGTCGGTCACCGCGCAGGTCGTCGCGAACGCGGCGCCGCCGGCCGGCCGTACGTTCTTCGGGCAGGTGCAGCTCGTGAACGCGCGGGGCACCGCGGCCGGAACGGGCAGCGTCCTGATCGAGAAGGTCACGCCGTAGCCTTCGGCAGTCGCGTACGACAGGGGTGGGCGTCCGGTTCCACCGGGCGCCCGCCCTTCGCGTTCCCCCGCCGTCGCGCTCAGCGCTTGCCGCCCTCCCCCTTCGCGCACTCCATGCCGCGCGCTCCCGGCAGAGCCTCCAGGATCTCCTTGCGGGCGTCGCCGACCCCCCGGCCGGTCTCCCAGTCCTGCCGGTCCCGCGGGTCCACCGGCAGCCGCACCAGGGTGTACGTGCCGACCTTCAGGTCCTTCCGCGCACTGTCCAGCAGCGTGACGGTGATCGTCGGGTGGGCCGTCGCCGACTGCTCGGGCCGGTAGTAGCGCTTCGCCTCCAGTACGACGCGTACGGTGCCGTCGCCCGTGGGCGTGATGCTCCGTACCGTCCCCTCGACGAGGACCTTGGAGCACGCGAGGTGCATCTCGGGCGAGTACGCCGACGAGTCGCCCCCGCTGTCCTCCTGCTTCGCGGCCGACGAGTCGGCGGAGCCCGTGCTGTCGGCGCCTCCCCGCACGCCGAGCCACACCAGTCCGCCGAGCAGGGCCGTGCCCGCCACGACCACGAGGGTCCCCATGGCCGCTCCCGCGTGACGCCGGTAGCGGCGCGGCCGCCGTGGCCTCGCCTCCTTCGGCGGCCTGCGCGGCGCGGACGCCCGGGGCTGCTCCAGTCCCCGGCCGGCCGCAGGCCGGCCGGGGGGCGAGGCCTGCCCGGCGGGTGCCTCCCCGGCCAGGGTGTCGCCCATGATCCGCAGCTGTTCCCTGAGCAGGGCCACGTCCGCGACCGCCGACCGGTGCTCCGCCATGAACACCGTGTCGTGCCGCGCTCCCTCGGGCAGCGGTTCGTCCGTGATCGCGGCCAGCAGCGCGTCGATTCCCTCGTACCCGGCTTCTTCGTGCCCGGCTTCTTCGTGCCCGGCTCCTTCGTACTCGGGCATGTCACACCACCTCGTCCTCGTGCAGGCGGGTGCGCAGCGCGCGGACCGCCGAGTGCAGCCTGCTCTTGACCGTGCCCTCCGGGATGCCGAGCTCCTCGGCGATCCCCCGGACGGGCAGGTCGGCGTAGAAGCGCAGCACGAGGATCTGCCGCTGGGCGTCGGGCAGCTCGTCCAGTCCCTGGGCCACGGCGAGCGACAGCACCTTCGTCTCCTCGCCGGAGTCGTCCGCGGTGTGCTCCGGGGGCCGCAGCGAGGCCAGCCGTTCGCCGATCCGTTCCTGCCGGCGTCTGGCCCGGTGCCAGTCCATGGCCAGGTTCGAGGCGACGACCGCCGCCCACGCCGACACGTCACGCGGTGCCTCGGCCCCGCTCGCCGCCCGCTCCAGGAGCCGCAGACGTACCTGCTGTACCCCGTCCGGCAGGTCCGTCTGCGGCACCCCGCCGAGCGCGAGCACCGCGCGCACCCGGCGCTCCTGTGCCGCGTCCAGGGGGTCGTCGAGTGCTCCCCCGGCCGACTCCTCGGCCCCCTGGACGCGGCGGGCTTTTCTGCGCAGCACAGCACCCCTCCCCTCCCCGCGTTTCCTCTACGACGCCGGTGGCGCGGAAAACGTTCGACCGGCTCGGGACGAATATGCGGGCCGGTGGGCCGGGCGGGCCAGGGAGCGGGAGGCGTACGTCACACCGGATACGAAACCGAGATGATCCTCACCGGGCCGTCCCGCTTCGCGGGGGAGAGGACCGTCCCACTTCGCGGGCAAAGGATTGGACAGGTGGGCCGGGGTGAGACGCATGATGGAAGCGCTGGTCAGTAACGTACGGGCAAAAAAGGGAGTCGCCGTGAAGGTAGGAATCGTCGGAGCCACCGGTCAGGTCGGCACTGTCATGCTGAGGATCCTCGCCGAGCGCGAGTTCCCGGTGGAGACGCTGCGTCTGTTCGCCTCGGCCCGTTCGGCCGGTTCGACGATCGCCTACAAGGACAAGACCGTGACGGTGGAGGACGCCTCCACGGCCGACTACTCCGGCCTCGACATCGTGCTGTTCTCCGCGGGCGGCGCCACGTCCAGGGCGCTCGCCGAGAAGGTCGCCTCGCAGGGTGCCGTCGTGATCGACAACTCCTCCGCGTGGCGCAGGGACCCCGAGGTTCCGCTGGTGGTCTCCGAGGTCAACCCGCACGCCGTGGCGGACCGCCCCAAGGGGATCATCGCCAACCCGAACTGCACGACCATGGCCGCGATGCCCGTGCTGAAGCCGCTGCACGCGGAGGCGGGCCTGGAAGCCCTCGTCGTCGCCACGTACCAGGCAGTGTCCGGCTCCGGTCTCTCCGGTGTCGCCGAGCTGCACGGCCAGGCGCAGAAGGTCGTCGCCGACGCGGACAAGCTGACCCACGACGGTTCGGCGGTCGACTTCCCCGAGCCGCAGGTCTACCAGCGGCCCATCGCCTTCAACGTCCTCCCGCTGGCCGGTTCCGTCGTGGACGACGGCTCGTACGAGACCGACGAGGAGCAGAAGCTCCGCCACGAGTCCCGCAAGATCCTGGAGATCCCGGGCCTGAAGGTCTCCGGGACCTGTGTCCGGGTGCCGGTCTTCTCGGGGCACTCGCTCCAGGTCAACGCCCGGTTCGCGCGCCCGCTGAGTGTGGAGCGCGCCACGGAGCTGCTGGCCGGGGCGCCGGGGGTCGCGCTCTCGGAGATCCCGACTCCGCTGCAGGCCGCCGGGCAGGACCCGTCCTTCGTGGGGCGGATCCGCGCGGACGAGACCGTCGAGCACGGGCTCGCGCTCTTCGTCTCCAACGACAACCTCCGCAAGGGGGCGGCGTTGAACGCCGTCCAGATCGCGGAACTGGTCGCCGCCGAACTCGGCTGAGTGCCGGGCGCGCCCCTGCAAGGCAAAAGATCGCGCTGTTCCCCGCGCCCCTGAAGAGGGGCGCGGGGAACAGCGCGATCTTTTTGTCTTCAGGCGGTGCCCTGTGCCTTCGAGGCGTCCGCGAGCTTCTTCGTCACGTCGACCGTGTCGGCCGCGGCCGGCGCCTCGACATCGGCCTCCGTACCGAAGTCGGTGAACTTCAGCGTCGTGGTGCTGGTGACCGCCTGGTCCTTCTGGCCCTCACCCGCCTGCGGCTTCAGCGTGAGCTTGATGGTCTCCTGCCGCAGCCGGCCCTCGTCGTCGAGCCACAGCTCCAGCGGCAGCGTGGAGGTGCCCAGCTGCTTCTCCAGCTGGTCGGCCTTCGCCTGGTCGCCCTGGGCCAGGTCCTTCACGGCGACCTTGACGCGGTAGTGCGTGGTGCTGGTCCCGTCGATCGTCTCCGTGCCGACCTTCTCGACGTCCTTGTCGGTCACGCCCTTGGTGAACCCGAAGGACTCCGCCGGGTCGTTGACCTGGCCGCCCGCGCCGTCCAGCTTGGCCGGGTCGATCTTCATCCAGGTCTTGTCCTCGGGCAGCTTCAGCTGGGCGCGCTGCTCGGCCGGCGCCTTCTGGTAGACGACTCCGTCGAGGACGCGCTGCTCGATCTTCTGCCCCTGGGACGTCATCGTCATGGTGCTCGCGCCGTCTTCGAGGTCCATCACGCCCGCGCCGCGGACGGTCACCGTCTTGCCGGCCGCGGCCGCCTCGGAGACGAGGGTCATCTTCGCCGAGTCCGCCGCGGTGGTCTTCTGGTGGGCCGCCCGCACGACCTGGGACTCGGACGCGCCCTTGGTCGAGGACGCCCCCTTCGCCCCGTCCTTCTTCCCGTCGGCACTGTCGTCGCCGCCGGAACAGGCGGACACCCCGGCGGTGAGTACCAGCACGGTAGCGATTCCTAGGACGCGCTTTACTGCCATGAGAATGTTCCCCCTCAACTCGGGTCAAAGTTGGGTTACTTGACTCGAACCCGAGTTCCCAGTCCTTTACGTACCACTCCTCCTTGCCCATATCCGGCGTCAGGAGCGGCGGACCTCGTAGAGGAAGCAGCCGTACTCGACGGCCCTGACATGCACGAGGGCCACCTCGCTGTCGGCGAACGCCTCCGTGAGCGCCGCGTCCATGGCCTCGTCGGGCGCGTCCCGGCCGGCCGGCTCCGGTACCTCCAGGAGGCGGCCGCCGAGGATGTGCCCCTGGGCGGAGTAGCGGCGCAGGGTGCGCAGGACGCCCGGCCGGACGAAGGGGTACCCGGGCCCGGCGGGGCCGGGGCCCGGGCACGCCTCGGCGTGGACGAAGACGGGGCCCTGTTCGTCGTACGCGCCCGGCGTCGCGCCCGTCCGGGCCGCCCAGCGGCGCAGGGGCGCGTAGGAGACGAGGGCGATGCGCTCCCCCGGTTCGCTCGGCCGAAGACAGCAGCGGAGCGGAGCCCCGCCCTCCGTGTCCTGTACGGGGACGCACGGACGCCCGGCGTCATCCGTCGCCCGGAGTTCCCCCAACACCTGGGGTTCGATGGGACGTGCGTGATGGCTGGTCATGGCTCCAGGGTGGCCCGGCGCACGCCGCGCACACCGGCGGGAAACGGACATCGCACTCCCGCAGCCGCCGTGGAAGGATGACGCAACTGACCCATCACGAGGAGATGACCGCGTGCCTGGCACAAACCTGACCCGCGAAGAGGCGCAGCAGCGGGCGAAGCTGCTCACCGTTGACTCGTACGAGATCGATCTCGATCTCTCCGGCGCGGTGGAGGGCGGCACCTACCGGTCCGTGACCACGGTGCGCTTCGACGCGGCCGAGAACGGCGCCTCCTTCATCGACCTGGTGGCCCCGGCCGTCCAGGAGGTCGTCCTCAACGGTGACTCCCTCGATCCCGCCGAGGTCTTCACGGACTCGCGGATCGCGCTGTCGGGCATCCTGGAGGGCCGCAACGTCCTGCGGGTCGTGGCCGACTGCGCGTACACGAACACCGGCGAAGGGCTGCACCGGTTCGTCGACCCGGTCGACCAGCAGGCCTACCTCTACACCCAGTTCGAGGTGCCGGACGCCCGCCGGGTCTTCGCGAGCTTCGAGCAGCCCGACCTGAAGGCCACCTTCCAGTTCACCGTGAAGGCGCCCTCCGGATGGACCGTCATCTCCAACTCGCCGACGCCGGAGCCCAAGGACGACGTCTGGGAGTTCGAGCCGACGCCGCGGATCTCGACGTACATCACGGCGCTGATCCTCGGCCCGTACCACTCGGTGCACAGCGTGTACGAGAAGGACGGGCAGAGTGTCCCGCTGGGCATCTACTGCCGGCCCTCGCTGGCCCAGTACCTCGACTCGGACGCGATCTTCGAGGTCACGCGGCAGGGCTTCGCGTGGTTCCAGGAGAAGTTCGACTACGCGTACCCGTTCAAGAAGTACGACCAGCTGTTCGTGCCGGAGTTCAACGCGGGCGCGATGGAGAACGCGGGCGCGGTGACCATCCGCGACCAGTACGTCTTCCGGTCGAAGGTGACGGACGCCGCGTACGAGGTGCGGGCGGAGACCATCCTGCACGAGCTGGCCCACATGTGGTTCGGCGACCTCGTGACGATGGAGTGGTGGAACGACCTGTGGCTCAATGAGTCCTTCGCGACCTACACCTCGATCGCCTGCCAGGCGTACGCGCCGGACTCCCGCTGGCCGCACTCGTGGACGACGTTCGCCAACTCCATGAAGACGTGGGCGTACCGGCAGGACCAGCTGCCCTCCACGCACCCGATCATGGCCACGATCAACGACCTCGACGACGTCCTCGTCAACTTCGACGGCATCACGTACGCCAAGGGCGCCAGCGTCCTGAAGCAGCTCGTGGCGTACGTCGGCGAGGACGAGTTCTTCCGGGGTGTGCAGGCGTACTTCAAGGCGCACGCGTACGGCAACACCCAGCTGTCCGACCTGCTCGGCGCGCTGGAGGAGACCAGCGGACGTGATCTGGGCACGTGGTCGCAGAAATGGCTGCAGACGGCCGGCATCAACATCCTGCGCCCGGAGATCGAGACGGACGCGAACGGGGTCATCACCGCCTTCGCTATCCGCCAGGAGGCCCCGGCGCTGCCCGCCGGCGCGAAGGGCGAGCCGACGCTGCGCCCGCACCGCATCGCGGTCGGCCTGTACGACCTGGACGACGACAGCGGCAAGCTGGTGCGCGGTGAGCGTATCGAGCTGGACGTGGACGGCGAACTGACCGAGGTGCCCGAGCTGGTGGGCAAGCGGCGCGCTGCCGTGGTCCTCCTCAACGACGACGACCTCAGCTACGCGAAGGTCCGCCTCGACGAGCAGTCCCTCGCGTTCGTCACCGAGCACCTCGGCGACTTCGAGGCCTCCCTGCCGCGCGCCCTGTGCTGGGCCTCGGCCTGGGACATGACCCGCGACGCCGAGCTGGCGACCCGCGACTACCTCTCGCTCGTGCTGTCCGGCATCGGCAAGGAGTCGGACATCGGCGTCGTGCAGTCGCTGCACCGCCAGGTGCTGACGGCCGTCGAGCTGTACGCCGACCCGAACGCCCGCGAGGCGCTGCTGACCCGCTGGACGGACGCCACGCTGGCCCACCTGCGCTCTTCGGAGGCGGGCGGCGACCACCAGCTGGCCTGGGCGCGCGCGTTCGCGGCGACCGCCCGTACGCCGGAGCAGCTGGACCTCCTGGAGGGCCTGCTGGACGGCCGGGAGAGCATCGAGGGCCTGGCCGTCGACACCGAGCTGCGCTGGTCGTTCGTGCAGCGGCTCGCGGCGGTGGGGCGCTTCGACGACGCCGAGATCACCAGCGAGTACGAGCGCGACAAGACCGCCGCCGGTGAGCGCCACGCGGCGACCGCGCGGGCCGCCCGCCCGACGGACGAGGCCAAGGCGGAGGCCTGGGCGTCGGTCGTCGAGTCCGACAAGCTGCCGAACGCCGTCCAGGAGGCCGTCATCGGCGGCTTCGTGCAGTACGGGCAGCGCGAACTCCTCGCCCCGTACACGGACAAGTACTTCGAGGCGGTCAAGGGCGTCTGGGACTCGCGTTCGCACGAGATGGCCCAGCAGATCGCGGTCGGCCTCTACCCGTCGCTCCAGGTCTCCGCGGACACCCTGGCGAAGACGGACGAGTGGCTGGCCTCGGCGGAGCCGAGCGCGGCGCTGCGCCGGCTGATCTCGGAGTCCCGCTCGGGCGTCGAACGCGCCCTGAAGGCCCAGGCGGCGGACACGGCGGCGTCGGCCTCGACACCGACCGGGGAGTAACAGGCCCCGCACCCGAAAGCGGCGCCTCCTCAAGGCCTTCGGCCCGGGAGGCGCCGCTTCCGTGTGGGGGAAGGGGAGCCACGGCAGTACGGCACCGGCCGACGGGGGAGACAACCAGCCCGCCTGCCGTGGCTCGTTCATGGACGCCCCGGACAACCGAAGGGGCGCGGGGAACGGCGCAGTCTTTCGCCTTCAGGGGCGCAGCCCCTAGGGGCGCGGGGAACGGCGCAGTCTTTCGCCTTCAGGGGCGCGGGGAACGGCGCAACCAGCCACGACGCCCCCGCGCGCCCCCACCCGCCTACTGCCGACTCTTCGCCCGGTACAGATGCATCGTCAGCGGCGCGAAGATCAACGTAATGACCCCGCTGGCCAGCAGCACCCACCCGATGTCCGCCCCGCTCGCGTCCCCGTGGACCAGCCCACGAACAGCCGTGGCCGCGTTGCTGACCGGGTTCGCGTTGACGATCGCCTCCATCCACCCCGGCATCGTGTCGGGCTCCACGAAGATGTTGCTCGTGAAGACCAGCGGGAACATCACCAGCATGCTGGACCCGGACACGGTCTCGGGCGCCTTGGCGACCACCCCCAGCGCGGCGAAGATCCAGCTGACGCTCACCGCGAAGACCAGCAGGAGCAGCATCGCGGCCAGTACGCCGCCCACTCCCCCGTCGGGCCGGAAGCCGAGCGCGAGCCCGACCCCCATCGTGGTGGTCAGCGCCAGCACATAGC
This sequence comes from Streptomyces tauricus, assembly GCF_014650955.1. Taxonomy (GTDB): domain Bacteria; phylum Actinomycetota; class Actinomycetes; order Streptomycetales; family Streptomycetaceae; genus Streptomyces; species Streptomyces tauricus. The sequence goes on along the minus strand of NZ_BMVY01000030.1, from coordinate 43,915 downwards.
GGACGATGTCACCGAGGAGGCTGCCCACGATGGTGGCCGGCTGCCAGAACGGCAGGGTCCGGAACCGGTCGTAGATGCCCCGGGTGATGTCCATGTTGAGCGCGGTACCGGTGTAGACGGTCGGCATGATGACGGTCTGCACGAGGACGCCCGGCAGGAAGTACTGCAGGTACTCCTTGGTCGAGCCGGCGAACGCGCCGCCGAAGAGGTAGGTGAAGGTCAGCAGGAAGACGATCGGCATCAGCGTGACGTCGAAGAGCACGGCCACGCCGTAGTGCTTCATCTTCCGCATCGTCCGCCAGGCCGAGACCCGTACGGCGGTCAGCGGGTTGGGGCGGGAGGGGCGGATCTGACTGGTGAGGGCCTTGCGCAGGGCGTCGGCGGGCACGCCCGGGGCGGCCGTCGTCTCGGATGTGAGGGTCATGCCGCTACCTCCTGGTCAGTGGTGCCGTCTTCCGCGGGGCGCCCGGTCAGGGCGAGGAAGACCTCGTCGAGGCTGGGCCGGCCGAACGCGAAGTCCGAGACGGCGATCTCGGAGCGGGCGAGTTCCGCCAGGGCTCCGGCGACCCGCTCGTGGTCGTCGGTCCGCACGGAGAGCGCGAACGGGTCGGACTCCTGGAAGACCGGCGAGGCGAGGGCCCGGGTGAGCAACTGGGCGGCCTCGGGGCGGCTCTCGGCGTTGACGAGCCGTACGTGCAGCGCTCCGGTGCCGACGGACGACTTGAGCTCGCCCGTGGTGCCCTCGGCGATGACCCGGCCGTGGTCGATGACGGCGATCCGGTCGGCGAGCTGGTCGGCCTCGTCGAGGTACTGCGTGGTCAGCAGGATCGTGGTGCCCAGCGCCACCATGGCCCGCACGCTGTCCCACACCTGGTTGCGGCTGCGCGGGTCGAGCCCGGTGGTCGGCTCGTCCAGGAAGAGCAGGTCGGGGGTGATGACGAGGCTGGCGGCGATGTCGAGGCGGCGCCGCATGCCTCCGGAGAAGGTCTTGGACTGCCGTCCGGCGGCTTCTGTCAGGTCGAAGGCGGCGAGCAGTTCCTCGGCCCGGGCGGCGGCCTGGGTGCGGGAGAAGCCCAGCAGCCGGGCGAGCAGGGTGAGGTTCTCGGTGGCGGTGAGGTCCTCGTCGATCGAGGCGAACTGGCCGGTGAGGCTGACCCGGCTGCGTACCGCCCCGGCCTCCTTGACCACGTCGTGCCCGAGGACGCGGGCGGTGCCGCCGTCGGGGGTGAGCAGGGTGGACAGCATCCGGATCGTCGTCGTCTTGCCCGCGCCGTTGGGTCCCAGCACGCCGTAGACGACACCCTGCGGGATGGCCAGGTCGACACCGTCGACGGCCCGGGTCTCACCGAATGTCTTGACGAGTCCCGACGTCTCGATGGCAAGTGTGGATTGCGAACTCAATCTGTGACTCCTTGGTCCTGATGCGCCACGAGAGGCTGTGCGCCATGGCAGGGAACGAACGGCACTCCGAGCAGTAATCAAATTTGATTACTGCTCCAAGCTAGAGCACGGGCGGCCCACTATGCAAGTTTGATTAGTAGGTCATGCGGAGACGACGGTGCGTCAACCGCCCGCCGAGCCGGGCCCGACCAGCGTGCGCCACGACCCCGGCGTCCCGAAGGAGTGCCCGTGCTCGCCGGCCATCTCGTACTCGCCCGACCTGACCCGTTCCAGCAGGTCCTGGGTCCACTCGACGCCGAGGTCGGCGTAGCGCGTACGCATCGTCCACAGCTCGCCCAGATGCGCCGGCAGGCCCTCGGCGTGGACCGGGGCGGATTCCTTGCGCAGCACGGCCCGCTGCGCCTCCAGGACGGCCAGGCGGGTGGAGAGGGCCGCCACGGCGCGCTCGCGGGAGAGGGCCGGCATCAGGGCGAGGCCGGCGCTGAGCATGTCGGCGCGGTGCTCGGGCCGTTCCAGGGCGTCGACCAGCAGCCGGAAGAACTCCTCGTCCCCCGCGCGGGTCACGCTGTAGTCCACCCGCCCCGGCCAGTGCGCGATCTCGCTCGCCTCCAGGAGGCCGATCTTCGCGAGCTGCCGCAGCGCGTGGTAGATCGAACCGGGTTTGACGTTGGCCCAGTCGTCGATCCCCCAGGACAGCAGCTCGGCCCGCACCCGGTATCCGTGCGTCCTGCCGAACCCGCGTACCACCCCGAGGACCAGCAACCGCGTCGCCGACATCGTCACCCCGTTCCGTCTGGTGCGGCGCTTTCCGGTCCGCCGCCCCGCCTGGGCGTCAGCTTAGACAGCCGCTCCGGACACGGCGGCGGAGTCGCGGCCGGGGGCACGGGACGCGCCCGCGCCCCCGGACCGCTGCCGCCGGCCCATGAGCCGGCGGCCGAGCGTCCGCGCAGGTCAGGCGCTCGTCTCCAGTTCCACCTTCGGGACGTCCGGCAGCTTGCCCAGTTTGACCAGGAGCGGGCGCATGTTGATGACGTCCCAGTGCTCGACGACCTTGGCGTCCTCGAAGCGCAGTTCCTCCACCAGGTGCCAGCTGACGCGCTCACCGGTCGGCGGCACGCCCATGAACTCGCGCGAGTGGGTGGCGGTCACGGTGATGCGCAGGGTGACCCGGTCCTCCTCGGCCATGATGCTCTTCACTTCGAGCTGGAGATCGGGGAACGCCTGCAGCCCGCCCTCCATGAGTTTGATCATGTCGGCGGAACTCACCTCGGTGTCCTCGGAGTAGTGCACGATGTCCGGCGACCAGTGCTTGATGATCCCGCTCAGGTCCCACCGGTTCCAGGCGGCGACCATTTCCAGACACAGGGCCTTGCGCTCGGCCATTGACATGGCGATTCCTCACAGTCTCGCGGACGATGTCACGCCAGACTGCCCCTCCCCCGCCTGAGAACGGCTGCAGGACCGCTCCAGTCTCCCTGGAGCCCGTCCCGCGGCTGCGCGGGGCCGTCCGGGATCCATCGGGGCTCACGGAGTCCTCTAGGCCGGCGCGACAGCCTGGGCGCCTGGAACCGCCTCCCCGGCACAGCCCGGCGCACCAGCGCGGGCCGGGCCGGGGAGCATCGTTTCGTACGCCGAGGAGGGGCCTTGAACATCCTGCTGACCGGTGCCACGGGCAAGGTCGGACGCCATGTCACGGAGAGCCTGGTGGCGTCGGGACACCATGTGCGGGCGCTCACCCGGACTCCCGGAGCCGCCGCGCTGCCGGCCGGCGTCGAGGTCGTCGAGGGCGATCTGGAGCAGCCGCGGACCCTGCCCGCCGCGCTGGAGGGCATCGACCGGATGTACCTCTTCCCGGTGCCCGAGACCGCCCACGAGGTCGCGGCGCTCGCCCGGAAGGCGGGGGTCCGGCACATCGTCGTCCTGTCGTCCAGCTCGGTCCTGGAGGACGAGAGCAACCCCAGCCACCAGCACCACCGCGCGGTGGAGCGGGCCGTCGAGGACAGCGGGGCGGACTGGACCTTCGTACGCCCCGACGAGTTCGCCGGCAACACCCTCTGGAAGTGGGGCGACTCGATCCGCACGGAGAGCGTGGTGCGCGCCCCCTACGGCAAGGCCGCCCGCGCGATCGTCCACGAGGCCGACATCGCGGCGGTGGTGGCGACCGCACTCCTGGAGGACGGCCACGCGGGTGCGCAGTACCTGGTCACGGGACCGCAGGCACTGACGCAGATCGAGCAGGTCGGCGTGCTGGCGGAGGCGATCGGCCGGGACATCCGCTTCGAGGAGCTGAGCCGGGAGGCCGGGCGGGAGGCCATGAGCGCCCATATGCCGCCGCCGGTCGTCGAGATGCTGCTCGACTACCTCGCCGAGTCGGCCGTCACCCCGGGCCCGGTGTCCGACGCGGTGCGCCAGGTCACCGGCCGCCCGGCGCGCACCTTCGCGAGCTGGGCGGCGGAGCACGTCGGCGGTTTCAGCGGTGCCGGCGACACCGCCGGTGCCGCCGCCGGTTCCAGCAGTTCCAGCTGAGGAGGGGAGTCCGCCATGTACGGACCCGGGATGGCCGAGATCTACGAGCTGCTGCACGAGTCGCGCGGCAAGGACTACCGGGTGGAGGCCGCCACCGTCGCGGGGCTCGTACGGGCCCGCAACCCCGCGGCGGCCTCACTCCTGGACGTCGCCTGCGGCACCGGCGCGCACCTGCGGCACTTCGCCGAGCTCTTCGACAAGGTCGAGGGGCTCGAACTGTCCGACGCGATGCTGTCGATGGCCCGCGCCGCGGTGCCCGCCGCCGTCCTGCACGGCGGCGACATGCGCGACCTCTCCCTGGGGCGCTCCTACGACGCGATCACCTGCATGTTCGGGTCGATCGCCTATCTGAAGGACACCGCCGAACTCACCGCGACCCTGCGCTCGTTCGCCGGACACCTGACACCGGGCGGTGTGGTGGCGGTGGACCCCTGGTGGTTCCTGGAGACGGCCCTCGACCACCATGTGAGCGGCGACACCGTGACCGTGGGACGGCGGACGCTGACCCGTGTCTCCCACACGGAGCGCCAGGGGCACACGTCGCACATGGACGTGCACTACGTGGTGGCCGAACCCGGCAGCGGCGTGCAGCACTTCGCGGAGAGCCACACGCTGACGCTCTTCACGCGGGCCGAGTACGAGGAGGCGTTCACCCGGGCGGGGCTGAAGGTCGCCTACGTCGAGGGGATCCAGTCGGGCCGCGGCCTGTTCCTCGCGGACCGCGGCTGAACGGCGACGGGAACGGGAACGACGCGAACGAGAGGGGGGCGGTGGCCGCGGATCGCGGCCACCGCCCCCCCCTCTCGTCATGCCTCGTCGTGTCTCGTCCTGCCGTCGCCGTCGCCGTCGCGGTCAGTCGGGCAGGCGTACCGACAGCGCGTGCCGGAAGACGTTCTTGGGGTCCCAGCGGGCCTTGACCTTCTGCAGGCGCGGGTAGTTCCCCTTGTAGTAGAGGGTGTGCCAGGGCACTCCGGAGGTGTTCCACGCCGGGTCGGCCAGATCGATGTCGGGGTAGTTGATGAAGGTGCCCTCGGTACGGTCGTCGGGCACCGGGACGCCGCCCGTGGTGGCGAAGACGTCGCGGTAGATCTCCCGGATCCAGGCGAGGTTGGCGTCGTCCTGTGTGGGATCCATCCATGTGGCGGACATCCACACCTTGATGATGGAGTCGCGCTGAGCGGTCGCGGTGGCCGTCTCCGGCACGGAGTTGACCTTCGCCCCGTACGAGTAGAGCGAGACCTCGCCCCACACCTGGGTGTCGGCGCTCAGATACCGGTAGAGGGTGGCGGCCTGGGCGGCGGTCCACGGCTTGCGCAGATACGCGCCCTTGGACTTGGTCCGGTCGAAGCCACCGGTGTCGAACTTGTTGGCCAGTGTGGCGCGCAGCCATGGTTCCGTGCTCCGCTGCACGGCGGGCTCCACACCCGTGCCCTCGTTGATCGCGGCCACGAAGTCGTTCAGCAGTCCCTCGGCGCCGTCCAGTCCGCCGTCGATCTGGATGTCCAGCAGGATCTGTCCGGCCGCCTTGCTGTTGAGGTAGAAGACGCTGTGCAGACTGGCGTACGGGGTGTCGGCGGCGCTGTTGCGCTGGTGCCAGGCCCCGTGGTTGTCGATGATCCGTGTGAACGCCTTCTCGGTGAGGGCGGACCACTCCCAGGTCACGATGTGCCGCAGCGTGGACTTCGGCGCCTTGGGCAGCAGCCCGGACGGGTCGTTGCCGGTGGCGCCGGGCGTCCGGAACCAGTACCGGGTGACGATGCCGAAGTTGCCGCCGCCACCGCCTGTGTGGGCCCACCACAGTTCGCGGTTGGGGTCGCCGGCCGCACTGGTGGCCACGACCTTGCGGGCCCGGCCCGAGGCGTCCACGACGACGACCTCGACCGCGTACAGGTGGTCGGCCACCACACCGTCGCGGCGGGAGAGCGGGCCGTACCCGCCGCCGAGGACATGGCCGCCGACACCCACCTGGGGGCAGACGCCCGCCGGGATGGTCACACCCCAGTCGAGATACAGGGTGCGGTACGCCTCCCCGAGGGTGGCGCCGGGTTCCACGGCGAACGCCCGCTTGGCGGAGTCGTAGAAGACCTGCCGCATCTCGGACATGTCGATGACGGCCCGTACGGCGGGGTCGTCCACGAAGCCCTCGAAGCAGTGACCGCCGCTGCGTACGGCGATCCGCTGGCCCGCGTCCAGGGCCCGGTTCACCGCGTCGACGACCTGGTCCGCGGTGTGCACCACGTACACGGCGTCGGGCTTGCCGCGGAACCGTCCGTTGAACCCGCGGCTGACCAGGTCCTGGTAGCGCCGGTCCGTCCGGTCCACCTGGACGAGCCCGGTCCGGGCGCCGCACGCGCCGCCTTCCGCCGCTTCCGGGACGGCGGCCTCGGCGGTCCCCGCACCGGGGACGGCCGTGGTCACCACAGTGGCCCCGCCGACCGCCGCCGCGCTGCCGAGGAATCCACGGCGCGTGAATTCGTTCACCACAGACACCTTTCCTTTCCGTGCCATGAGATTTTCCGTGCCATGAGATTTCTGATGGGGCCCGTCGGCGGTTACGACTCGACGGGCTCCAGAATCACCACGGGAATTTCCCTGGTGGTCTTCTTCTGGTAACTCTTGTACTGCGGGAAAAGCCCCGTCATGAGCTTCCAGAGATCCGGCTTCTCCTCGGCCGTCGCCGTACGGGCCCGCACATCGAGATGGTCCTCACCGATCTGGACATGAGCCTCGGGCGAGGCGACGAGATTGAGATACCAGAGCGGATGCTCGGGCTTTCCGCCGTTCGAACCGACCACGATGACGTTGTCGCCGTCCCGGCCGTAGATCACCGCGGTGCGGCGCAGTTTTCCCGATTTCCGGCCGCGGGTGGTCAGGAGCAGGGTGTCGAGCCCGTACCACTTCGCCCCCTCCTTTCCACCGCTGCGGTCGTAGCGGCGGATGTGCGCCGCGACCCAGCCCGTCGGACTGTCGACGGGCGCCTCCTCCGGCTGTTCCGGCATTTCCCCTCCAACTAATCAAATTTGTCTAGCTGCACCCTAGTCACGCCAGGCCCAGAGGCGCAATCAAATTTGAGTACTGGTACGTCAGTAGGGGCGCGCGCCACCGAAGGCGCTGGCCGGTACGGCGACCGGGACCCGGCCCACCGCGAAGCGGGGCTCGAACTCGGTGTCCGCGTTCAGCACCGCCCGGTGCAGCCGCTGCACCTGGGGCCCCGGCTCCAGGCCGAGGGCCGCGACCAGCGCACCCCTCAGCCGGTGGAAGACCTGCAGCGCCTGGGCCCTGCGGCCACTGAGGTGCAGGGCCCACATGTACTGGCCGTGCAGACCCTCGTGCAGCGGGTTCTCCACCGTGAGGGCCGCCAGCTCGGCCAGCACCTCGCGGTACATGCCGAGCCGCAGCTCCACGTCGACCAGGTACTCGAAGGCGGCGAGCCGGGACTCCTCCAGCTGCCTGCGCCGGCTCTCCAGCACCCGCCCGGCCGGTACGTCGACCAGCGCGGGGCCCCGCCACATCAGCAGCGCCTCGTTCAGGTCCCGTACCCCGGCCGCGTCGTCGCCGCGTGCCAGCGCCTCCCGGCCGGAGGTCACCAGCCGGCGGTAGCGGTGCAGGTCGAGCACGCCCGCCTCGGCGGCCAGCACGTATCCGCCCGCGCGGGTCACCAGGATGTCGCGGGCCACCTCGTCGGTGGTCAGCCCGGTGACCGCGGAGAACATCTTGCGCAGGTTCAGGATGTACGTCTGCAGCGTGGTCAGACCGCTGACGGGTGGATCGTCGTCCCACAGGTCCCGTACCAGTGAGGGCACGGGCACCACCTGTCCCGTGTGGACGAGCAGCATCGCCAGTACGTTCCGCAGCTTCGGGGCGCTCGGGGCGGTCGTCTCCCCGTCCACCCGGACATACAGCGGTCCCAGCACACCGAATTCCATCGTGCTTCCCCCTACTCTCCGCCTGCTCGCCGCGCCGCTTCGAGGACTCCGCCGTCACGGACGGCGGTGCTCCTTCTCCGGCCACGGCTCACCGAGCTGGCGGTAGGTGCCCTGGTAGTCGGGCCAGTCGCGGTGGTGGTGGATCTTTCCGTCGACGAAGTGGAGGAGGTGGATCTGCTCGCCGGAGAACAGCCGGCCGGTGGGCGCCATGCCGACCATCTCGCCGACGTGCCGCCCGTAGAGCACCAGGCGGGCGCGCACCCAGTCGCCGTTCTCCTCGATGGCCACCTCCTCCAGGCGCGCGTCCTCGGAGAACGTCCTCTTGACCCACGCGACGTTGATCGCGAAAAGCTCGGGGCCACGCAGCGAGGTGAATTCCAGAGTTCCCGGATTCATGTATTCCGGGTGGATGTAGTCGGCCACATCGTCCGTTTTCCCGGTGTTGTACGCCTCCACCAGGCGCCGGACGCTCGCTATCTGATCGCTCACGTTTACTCCTCAGTAATCGGTCTCGAATCGACACGAAATCGGCCCTGAATCGGCCGCCGCCGGTCGTGAACCGGTGCGGCAGTACGTTCTGGAATCAATTCTTAGGAGACGGCGTCGTCCGGAACAAGAGCGGATCGGCCTCCCGGGGACTTCTTTGCGTTTTGTCCAGCCGCAGTCCAGTGGCGCTCCAAGGCCTCTCCATCCGTGCCCGAGACCAGGAGGGAAAAGTGGTGTATCCACCGAGAGAGCGGGAGATTCAGTGGACACGTCCACGTACAAATCCGAAGTGGCGGCGGCCTTCAACAGCGCCGCGGCGTCCTACGACCGGCTCGGCGTGGAGTTCTTCACTCCGATGGGCCGGCGCCTGGTGGAACGCGCGGCCCCCGGCGAGGGCGCACGGGTCCTCGACGTCGGCTGCGGCCGGGGGGCCTGTGTCTTCCCCGCGGCCGAGCGGGTGGGGCCGACGGGCCGCGTCGTGGGCATCGACGTCGCCGAGGCGATGATCGAGGAGGCCGCGAAGGAGGCCGCGCTGCGCAACGCCGACACGGTCGAACTGCGGGTGATGGACGGGGAGCACCCCGACTTCGAACCGCGCTCCTTCGACGTCGTGCTGGGCAGCTACAGCGTCATCTTCCTGCCCGACGCGCCCGCGGCGCTGGCCCGTTACGCGCCGCTGCTCTCCCCCGGCGGGCGGCTCGCCTTCACCAGCCCGGTGTTCAGCGACGACACCTTCCCCTTCCTGCCGCCGGTGTTCACCGAACTCATCCCGCGCGAGCTGCTGCTCGACCTGCCGCCGCAGTGGCAGCCCGAGCGGTTGCAGCAGCGCTTCAACAGCTGGCTCGCGGACCCGGCCGACCTCGCCCGCACCCTGGAGAAGGCGGGCTTCCAGGACGTGTCGGTCGTCGACGAGTCCGTCCAGCTGGTGGCCGAGTCGGGGCTCGCGTGGGTGGACTGGTCCCACACGCAGGGCATGCGCCTGCTGTGGAACCACCTCGCGGACGACAAGCGGCAGCAGCTGCGGGAGCGGCTGATCACCTCGCTCGACGCGATGCGGGACGGGGACGGCCCGCTGACGATCGACACCCCGGTCCGCTACGTCACGGCGACCGCCCGCACCTGATCGAGGCCCGAGCCCCGGCCCTCCCCACGACGGGTCCCGGCCGGGGCCACGGCCGGGACCGGAGCCACAGCCCCGGCCGCCCAAAGCCGACGCCCCTCCCCCGTGTACCGACCGGGGGCGGGGCGTCTGTTGTAGCGGGTGCTGCACACGGCGCGGGGCGCCGGCCGTCAGCGCGCGGCGCGGGCCGTCAGACCGTCACCGCGCGATACGGGCCGTCAGGCCGTCGGCACTCCGTGCGAGTCGGCGTGGGCCGTGATGGCATGGCCCGCCGCCCGGATCTGGGTTGCCGCCGTCGCCACCGCGGTGCGGTCCGACTCCGGGGGGCCCGGGCGGGGTGGGAGCAGGGACACCACCGTGCTGGTGCCCCGGCGGACCGCCGGGTGGCGGCGGGCCACCTGGGACAGGCCCTGCCCGGGGCCCACCTCCACGAGCAGGTGGTCGCCCGTCGCCAGCAGCCCCTCCAGCGCGGGCCAGAAGAGCACCGGCGCCACCGGCTGCCGTGCCCAGAAGGACGGGTCGTCGATGTCGGCCCGCGTCAACGGGGCGGCTGTGTACGCCGAGTGGACCGGCGGGGACGGCATGCGCTTGGGCACCGCTGCGAAGCGTTCGGCCGCGCCCTGGCAGGCCGGTTCCAGCATGGGGCTGTGGAAGGCGCTGAGCGACGGGACCCGGCGGCAGACGAACCCCGCCTCCCCCAGCGCGCGGCCGGCCTTCTCCAGCGGGCCGTCGGGGCCGGCCAGGATGGTCTGGCGCGGGGCGTTGACCGCGCCGACCACCACGTCCCCGCTCAGATACGGCTCCACCTCCGCCGTGGACGCGGCGACCGCGAGCATGCCGCCCGGCGGGGCCTTCGCCAGCCGCCCCACCCGGTCGAGCACCAGCCCCGTCGCGTCCCGCGGGTCGAACACCCCGGCCAGCACCGCCGAGGCCAGTTCCCCGATGCTGTGCCCGAGGAGGGCGGCCGGGCGTACGCCCCAGCTCAGCACCAGCCGGCCCAGCGCGAGGTCCACGGCGAAGAGCAGCGGCTGCGAGCGCGTGACGTGGTCCAGCTCCGTGGCGGGCCGTTCGGCCAGCCAGTCCTCGCGCAGCGGACCGCCCTCGGGGCCCGCCGCGTCGAAGAACTCGTCCATCGACGCGGTGAACACCGGCTCGTACCCGTAGAGGCCCGCGGCCATCCGCGGATGCTGGGAACCCTGGCCCGGCAGCAACAGGGCCACGGGCAGCGGACGTTCGGCGCTCATGCGGCGTCTCCTGCGGAGGTCGGGGGTGGTGCCGTGGGTGTGGTGGCCGCCCAGTGAGGGCGTTCCAGCATTTCGACGACCGCGCAGGAGTAGGTGAACCCGGCGCCCACGCTCATCCACACGACGAGGTCCCCGGCGCCGAGGCTCCCGGAGCCGACCAGGTGGTCGAACCCGGCGATCTGGTCACCGGCGCCGAGATGCCCGATGCCGCGGCTCCACTCCCAGGTGGTGCGTTCCTCCGCGATCCCGAAGCGGGCCAGGTGCCCCGCCCGCAGCCGTTTGCGGCCCAGGTGGGGCAGGACGAACCGGTCGACGTCGGCGAGCGTGACCCCGGCGGCGGCGAGGGCCCGTTCGACGGCGGCGTCCTGCGCGGCCCCGCTCGCGGCGATCACCTGGGGCACCCGGTGGGTGGCCAGGAAGTCCTTCTTGCAGGCGTCCAGGTCGACGACCGGCCGGTGGCTGAACGGGGCGTGGCCGAACGGGTCGTCACCGCGGTGCATCCCCTCCAGCTCCGGCACGGAGACGGTGGCCAGGCCCCGGATCCGGGCGAAGCCCTCCCGCGAGGACAGCACGAGGGCGGTGCCCCCGTCCCCGTAGAAGGTGCCCGAGTCGCTGCGCCAGCGGTCGAAGCCGGGCGGGCGGAAGGCGTCGCCGGTCGTCAGCAGGACCCGCCGGTCCGGCTCCCCGGCCGCCGGTCCGGCCCGCAGATGGTCGACCGCGAGTCCGAGTCCGGCCATGCCTCCGTTGGAGACCTGGCCGACCTCGATCGCGGGGCACTGGTTGCCGACGGCGGTGCGCTGGACGTACGAGGCGGGCGCCCACAGGTCGTGGCCCTGGTAGAAGAAGCTGGCGTGCAGGATCAGCGACACGTCACCCGAGCCGGGACCGGCGGCCCCGGAAGCAGCACCGGAGCTGGACACACCGTCAGCGCCGGACACACCGTCAGCGCCGGACGCGCCGTCGGAGCCGGGCCGCCCGAAGCCGGACCGCTCCAGGGCGGTCCGGGCCGCGCGGGCCGCCATCTCGGGCGCCGGCTCGTCCCGCGCCACGGCCACCGACAGCATGCCGGTGGTCGTGGCCAGGGCCTCGTCGCACAGTCCGGCCGCGACGGCGTCCGCGACCGGGGTGCGGGGCGGCAGCCAGACCGCGCACCCCGCGATCCGGATGTCCGGCGCCGGGGTCTCCGCGGCGGGAGCCCCCTCGGCGCCGAGGCCCGCCTCGGTCATCAGGCGGCCCCCGCCGCGGGCATGCGGTCGGCGATCGCGGTGTTCACGGCGGCGACGAACGCGGCCGGGGTCAGCGCGTCACCGAGCGTCTCCTCGGGCAGCGTGATCCCGTAGCCGCGCTCCACCCTGCTGATCGCCTCCATGAGGGCCAGCGAGTCGTAGCCGAGCAGGGCGAACTCCTGGTCGGCGGCGGCGCTCGACAGGTCGACGGCCTCCTCCTCGCCTGCGCACTCACGCATGATCTTGAACAGGTCGTCGGTGGTGAAAGCGGACATGACGTTCTCCTTCGATGGGTGATGGTGAGCGGGGTGGTCGTGAGGGGGTGCTGGTGATCGGGGTGCTGGGGATCGGGGTGGGGGCGGGCTCAGGGCGCCGACGGGCCTCGTACGACCATCGCGCTGTTGAAGCCCCCGCGGCCCCGCGCCAGTACCAGCGCGGCGTCCCCCGTGACGGGGCGGGGAGCCCCGGTCACCAGGTCGATGTCGTGGCCCGTCGTCTCCTCGACGTGCACCGTCGGCGGGACCACGCCGTCCCGCAGGGCGAACAGGGCCGTGACGAGGTCGAGCGGTGCGGCGCCCGAGTAGAGGCGTCCCGTCATCGTCTTGGGGACCGTGACCGGTACACCGCCGGGTCCGAAGACCGCGGTCAGGGCCTGTGCCTCGACGCGGTCGGGTTCCGGTTCGCCGGCGCCGTCCGCGAGGACGAAGGCGATGTCCTCGGGGCGCAGCCCGGCGTCGGTGAGCGCCCCGCGGATCGCCCCGTCCAGGTTGGACGGGCGGCCCGAGCCGGGGCGGGGGTCGAAGGTGGCGGCGTACCCGGCGATCTCCCCGTACACCCGCGCCCCGCGCTCCCGGGCCCGTCCCGCGTCCTCCAGGGTGAGGATCGCGCCGCCCTCGCCGGGCACATGCCCGTTGGCGGCGGCGTCGAAGGGCAGGTAGGCGCGGGTCGGGTCCTCGCTCTCGCTGAGGATCCCCGCCGAGATCTGCGCGGCGAGCCCGTAGGGACACAGTGAGGCGTCCATGCCGCCCGTCAGCATCAGCGGGGTGCCCTTGCGGATGCGGCGCCTGGCCTGCGCGACCGCGTCGAGGCCGCCCGCCTGGTCGGTGACGAGGACGCCGGTGGGCCCGCGCAGATCGTGCCGGATGGACACCTGGCCCGAGTTGACGGCGTAGAACCAGGCGAAGGACATGTACGCGCTGACGTGCTTGGGGTCCTTGCCCCACAGGTGGCCCAGTTCGCGCTGGCCGAACTCGAACCCGCCGGAGGCGCTGGCGGTGACCACTCCGCGCTCGTCCGCGGGCAGGCTCTCCGCGCTCAGCCCGGCGTCCGCGAGCGCCCAGTCGGAGCCCGCGAGGGCGAACTGCGTGGTGCGGTCGGTCTGCGGGACGAGCCGGCTGGGGACGTGGTCGCGCACCGAGAAGCCGGTGATCTCGCCGGCCAGCCGGGAGGGGTACGAGGAGGGGTCGAAGCGGGTGATGCGGTCGATGCCGCTCTGTCCGCGCAGGGTCGCCGACCAGTACTCCTCGGCCCCGATCCCGTTGGGCGCGAGCACGCCGACGCCGGTCACCACGGCTCTGGCGGTCCCGGACGCGGCGGTCCGCGGCCCGGCGGTCATGGGCGCGGTGGTCATGGACGCCTGCCTTCCGATGCGGTGAGCACCATCGCGCTCTGGAAGCCGCCGAAGCCGCTGCCCACCGTCAGTACGGTGTCGGTGGGCTGGTCGCGGGCGGTCAACGGCACGTAGTCGAGGTCGAGTTGGGGGTCGGGCTCGTGCAGGCCCGCGGTGGGGGGTATCACGCCGTGCCGGATCACCAGGGCGGAGGCGGCGGCCTCGATGGAGCCGACGGCACCCAGCGAGTGGCCGATGACCGCCTTGATGGAGCTGACCGGGACCCGGTGGGCGTGCTCGCCCAGGCTGTGCTTGATGGCGGCCGTCTCGTGGATGTCGTTCTGCCGGGTGGCTGTGCCGTGCGCGTTGACGTAGCCGACGGCCTCGCGGTCGATCCGGGCGTCGTCGAGTGCCCCGGTGATGGCGGCGGCCATCTCCAGGCCGTCGGGACGCAGCCCGGTCATGTGGTGGGCGTTGGCGCGCGCGGCGAACCCGGCGATCTCGGCGTAGACCTGCGCGCCGCGCCGCAGGGCCGACTCCCGCTCCTCCAGTACGAGGACCGCGGCGCCCTCGCCCAGGACGAATCCGCTGCGGGTCCGGTCGAAGGGCCGGGAGGCGTGGTCCGGGGTGTCGTTGCGCGGCGAGGTGGCCTTGATGGCGTCGAAGCAGGCCACGGTGATCGGCGCGATGGGGGCGTCGCTGCCCCCGGCGATCATGATGTCGGCGCTGCCCTCACGGATGAGTTCGACGGCGTGCCCGAGGGAGTCGAGGCCGGAGGTGCAGCCCGCCGAGACGAGCGCGGCCGGGCCCTCGGCGCCGGCCTCCCAGGCGACCTCCGCCGCCATCGAGCTGGGCACGAAGTAGTCGTAGAGGTACGGGGTGCCCGCCGCGTGGTCGACCAGCCACTGCTTGCCGCCGTCGCTGCGCGCGACGTACTCCTCCTCCAGCTTCAGCGTGCAGCCGACGGCGGAGCCGAGGCTGACGCCGGTCCGGTGCGCGTTGCCCGCGTCGATCTCGACGCCGCTGTCGGCGATCGCCTCGCGGGCGGCGACCAGGGCGAACTGGGAGGCGCGGTCCAGCCGGGCGGTGTCCCGGGCCGACAGTCCGTGCCGGGCTCCGTCGAAGTCGCACTCGGCGGCCATCCGGGAGCGGAACGGTGCCGGGTCGAAGGCCGTGATGGTCCTGGTCGCGGAGACGCCGGAGACGATGCGTTCCCAGAACGCCTTCGTGCCGATGCCGCCCGGGGCGATGACTCCGAGTCCGGTGATCACCACCCGACGGGCCGTCATATCCTCTCCCCCGCGCGGGGCGCCTCGTCGAGTCCCGAACCCTCCGGTGCCGGGCCCTCGGGTGCCGGGCCGCCGTCGCGGCGCAGCCGCGCCAGATACAGTTCCGGCCGACTTTCGCTCAGGGCGCGCAGCGCACCGGCGTGCGGCTGGAAGTCGGCGTGCGAGACGGCCGCGCGGAACGAGGCGACGTCCCGCCACTCGGCGACGTTGACGTACTGGCCGGGCCGCTCCGCGTGCCGGGAGAGCGTGTGCCGGACGAAGCCCGGCTGCCGCGCCATGAACTCGGACGTCCGCGCGAACTCCTTCTCGAACACCTCGGGTTCGGCGTGCACGGTGAAGGTGTTCACGAAGGTCACGGCGCCGGCCCCCTTGGCGTCTGGCTCGTGATCCGTCATCAATGGCCTCCTCGTTCAACGGTGTTGCCCGGTATTGCCCGGTGTTGCCGGGTCTGTTTTTGACCCGTTCGTGTGACCCGGCATCGCTTGACATCGTGCGGTCGCTCGTGTCGTTCCACGCTGCGTGCCTGGTCTCGCAGGCGGGTGGAAGGCCGCTGGAGCCCGGGCCGGGCCGGGGGTCGAGCGCGATTCGAGCGGCCGCTGAAACCCTCGCTCTCGTCCGGCATCCGGAGCGGAGACGCAGCACGGACACGCAGCACGGACACGCGTCACGCACACCACCGCAGACCGCGGACATCCACCACCGACACCCGTCGAGACACCCCCGCAGGGACCGCTGAGGAGCCGTCATGCCGCCAGCAGCAGAAAGCGTCGCCATCGTCACCGGTGCCACCAGCGGGATCGGTCTCGCCGTGGCCCGGAGCCTGGCCGAGGGCGGGGCGCGGGTCTTCATCTGCGCCCGCGACGGCGACCGCGTCGCCCACACCGTCAAGGAGCTGCGCGAGGCCGGCCACGACGTCGACGGCGCCTCCTGCGACGTGAGAGACACCGCGCGGGTACGCGCCTTCGTCCAGGAGGCCAGGGACCGGTTCGGCCCCGTCGGCGTCCTGGTGAACAACGCCGGCCGCAGCGGTGGCGGCCACACCGCGCAGATACCCGACGAGCTGTGGCTCGACGTGATCGACACCAACCTCAACAGCGTCTTCCGGATGACCCGGGAGGTGCTCACGACCGGCGGGATGCTGGAGCTGAGCACCGGACGGATCGTCAACATCGCCTCCACGGGCGGCAAGCAGGGCGTGGCCCTGGGTGCGCCCTACTCGGCGTCGAAGCACGGCGTGGTCGGCTTCACCAAGGCCCTGGGCCTGGAGCTGGCGAAGACGGGCATCACCGTCAACGCCGTCTGCCCCGGCTACGTCGAGACGCCGATGGCCGAGCGGGTGCGCCAGGGCTACGCGGGCGCCTGGGACATCACCGAGGACGAGGTGCTGGAGAAGTTCGAGGCGAAGATCCCCCTCGGCCGCTACTCCACGCCGGACGAGGTCGCCGGGCTCGTCGGCTATCTGCTCTCCCCGACCGCCGCGTCGATCACCGCCCAGGCGATGAACGTCTGCGGCGGGCTCGGCAACTACTGACAGCGGGCCCGGCCGTGCGCGGCCGCGGCCGGACAGAGGGGATCAGCATGGCGCACGAGGTGCACACGACCGAACACACGATCACGGTGGCCGCCGCCCCGGAGGCCGTCTTCGCCCTGGTGGAGCGGGCACAGGACTGGCCGTTCGTCTTCCCGCCGAGCCTGCACGTGGAGTATCTGGAGCGCTCGGACGACGAGGAGCGGCTGCGGATCTGGGCCACCGCCAACGGCGAGGTCAAGTCCTGGACCTCGCGGCGGACTCTGGACCGCGACGGACTGCGGATCCGCTTCCGCCAGGAGGTCTCCCAGGACCCCGTCGCCGCGATGGGCGGCGAGTGGATCATCGAGGCGCTGCCCGACGGTGGCAGCCGGGTGCGGCTGCTGCACGACTTCGAGGCGGTCGACGGCCTGGAGCGCAACGTCAGCTGGATCCTGCAGGCGATCGAGCGCAACAGCGGCGCCGAGCTGGCCGCGCTGGAGTCCGCCGCGCTGCGCACCGGCACCGACGAGGCCCCGTACACCTTCGAGGACTCGGTGCGGATCGACGCCCCGGCCCAGGAGGTGCGGGACTTCCTGCACGACGCGGGCCGGTGGCAGGAGCGGCTGCCGCACGTCGCCCGGGTGCTGCTGAAGGAGGACACCCCCGACGTGCAGCACCTGGAGATGGACACGCGCACGCCCGACGGTTCGACGCACACCACGGCCTCGGTGCGGATCTGCCTGCCCGACGGGCGGATCTCGTACAAGCAGCTGCAGACCCCGGCCCTGATGTCGGTGCACACCGGGGAGTGGACGGTGCGGGAGACCCCGTCCGGCTGTGTGGCGGTCTCCCGGCACACCGTGGTCGTCAACGCGGCGGCCGTCACCAAGGTCCTCGGCGCCGACGCCACCACCGCCGACGCCCGCACCTTCATCCGGGACGCGCTCGGCGGCAACAGCACGATCACCATGCGGCACGCCAAGGAGTACGCGGAGGGGCGGGCGAAGGCCGAGCCGGTGCCGCCCGCCGAGTACGCCTCGATCCAGCGGTTCTACGCCCGGCAGATGCGGCTCCTCGACGAGGGCGAGGGGGACGCCTGGGCGGACACCTTCACCGAGGACGGGACCTTCGACCAGAGCTCGTTCGCCGAGCCGGTCCGCGGCCGGGCGGCGATCGCGGCGGCGGTCCGGGGCCGGCCCGCGGCGCCCGCCGGCACGGTGCGCCGGCACTGGCTGGGCCTGCCGGCCGCCTGGCGGTTCCCGGACGGTTCGGTGCGCACGGGCTACGACGCCCTGGTCGTCTCGACCGCCGAGGGCGCGGCCCCGGAGATCCGGCTGAGCACGTCGTGCCAGGACGTCCTCGTCGCCGACGAGGACGGGACCGGGGACGGGACCGGGACCGGGGACGGCTGGCTGGTGAGAAGCCGGTACGTCGGCCACGACGGGCAGTGAAGCAGCGCCACGCCACCACCTGCGAAGAGGGAGATCGATGAAGGTCCTGTTCACCACGTTCGCCGCGAAGTCCCATATGCATGCCCAGGTCCCGCTGGCCTGGGCCCTCCAGACCGCCGGTCACGAGGTCCGGATCGCCAGCCAGCCGGACCTGGCGGAGGACATCACCCGTACCGGACTGACCGCCGTGTGCGTCGGTGAGCCGCTGCTCCTGGAGGAGCAGATGCAGCGGGTCAACGAGGGCCTGGGCGACGACGCCGAGATCATGGAGAGCCAGGCGGAAGCCGGGATGGACATGACCGAGACCCGTCCCGAGATGCTGACCTGGGACCACGTCCTCGGGGTGTTCACCTCGATGACGGCGATGGCCTTCCAGAACTCCTGCCCGGAACGCATGATCGACGACCTGGTCGCGTTCAGCCGCGAGTGGCAGCCCGACCTGGTCGTCTGGGACACGCTGTCCTTCGCCGGTCCGGTGGCCGCGAAGGTCACCGGCGCCGCCCACGCCCGGCTGCTGTTCGGGCTCGACCTGCTGGGCCGGATGCGCGAGACCTTCCTCGACCTCCAGGCGGAGCGGCTGCCCGAGCAGCGGGACGATCCGCTGCGCGAGTGGCTGACCTGGACGCTCGGCCGCTACGGCGCCGAGTTCGACGAGGAGGTGGCGGTCGGCCAGTGGACGATCGACCCGGTGCCGCCGTCGATGCGGTTCCCGGTGAAGCAGCCGTTCGTCCCGCTGCGGTACATCCCCTACAACGGCCAGGCCGTCATCCCGGACTGGCTGCACGAGCCGCCGAAGAAGCGCCGGATCTGTCTGACCCTCGGGGTGGCCCACCGCGAGGTGCTGGACGGCGACCGCGCCTCGATCGGCGAACTCGTCTCGGCGCTCGCGGAGCTGGACGTCGAGGTGGTCGCGACCCTCAACGAGAAGCAGCTCGCCGGTCTCGAACTCCCCGACAACGTGCGGGCCGTCGACTTCGTCCCGCTCAACGCGCTGCTGCCGACCTGCTCCGCGGTCATCCACCACGGCGGCTCCGGCACCTTCCAGACCGCGCTCGCGCACGGCGTGCCGCAGCTGATCGTGCCCGACATGGTCTGGGACACCATCCACAAGGCGAAGCAGCTGGAGAAGTTCGGCGCGGGCCTGTACCTGCACGACGTCGACCACTACACCGCGCAGGATTTGCGCGACCACGTGCTGCGACTGCTGGACGAGCCGTCGTTCGCCCACAACTGCGCGCGGATCCGCCGCGAGATGGTGGGCACGCCGAGCCCCAACGACATCGTCCCGCTGCTGGAGAAGCTCGTGGCGGAACACCGCGCGGCCCCGGCCGCCGACGGCACCGCCCGGGGGGAGCTGTAGATGACCACCGCCGTGAAGTTCCGCGAACTCGCCGTGTCCGGCGCGTACGCCTTCAACCCGCCCGTCTTCGAGGACGACCGCGGCCTGTTCACCTCGCCGTACCAGGAACCGGCGTTCGTGGAGGCCCTGGGACATCCCCTCTTCCCCGTCGCGCAGTCCAACCACAGCAAGTCCAAGCGCGGCACCGTCCGGGGCATCCACTACACGGTCACCCCGCCGGGCGTCGCCAAGTACGTGTACTGCGCCCGCGGCCGTGCCATCGACATCGTGGTGGACATCCGCGTCGGCTCGCCCACCTTCGGCCGCTGGGACTCCTCCGTGCTCGACCAGGAGACCTTCAGCGCCATGTACTTCCCCGTCGGCGTCGGACACGCCTTCATCGCCCTGGAGGACGACACGGTGATGTCGTACATGCTCTCCGGGAGTTACGAGGCCCAGCACGAGCTGTCCCTTTCGCCGCTCGACCCGGCGCTCGGCCTGCCGATCCCGACGGACGTGGCGCCCCTGCTGTCCGCGCGGGACACCGCCGCACCCCTGCTCGCCCAGGTGCAGGCGGAGGGCGGCCTGCCGGAGTACGACAAGTGCCGTCGGATCGAGGCCGCACTGTGGCGGCCCTGAACGGCGACCGGCCGCCGGCCGGCGGAGAGCGGGTCGCGGTCCTCGGGGCCACCGGCTGCGTCGGACGCTGTGTGAGCGCCGCGCTGGCCCGCGAGGGGCACGACGTGCTCGCCGTGGCCCGGCGCGGCGGACCCGCGGTCGCGGGCCACGTCTTCGTCGGCCTGGACGTGGCGGCGGCCGGGCCCGCCGAGCTCGCGCGGCTGTTCACCCGGCACCGGGTGCGGACCGTGGTCAACGTGACGGGCGGCTGGGGCACCACCGAGGAGGAGATGCGGTACGCCCACATCACCCTGGTCGAGCGGCTGGTGAAGGCCGTGACGCTGATGGACGAGCGCCCCCGGCTGATCCATGTCGGCTCCATCCACGAGTACGGCCCGGTGTCCGAGCCGCTCGCCATCGGCGAGGACCTGGACCCCCGGCCGACCACGATGTACGCGCGGACCAAGCTGGCCGGCTCCGAGCTGGTGCTCGACGCCACCCGGGACGGCCGGCTGGAGGGGCTGGTGCTGCGCGCGGTCAACGTGTGCGGGCCCCGCACCACCCGGGCCAGCTTCCTCGGGGCGGTCGTCGAGCGGCTGCGGGCCGCGGACGCGAGCGACCCGGTGACCCTGCGGGTCGCGGATGCGCGGCGGGACTTCATCGACGTGCGCGACCTGGCCGAGGCCGTGGTCCTCACCGTGACGTCACCGGCCACCGGGCAGGTCGTCAACATCGGCCGCGGCGAGGCCACCGCGATGCGCGAACTGGTGGACCTGCTGGTCGCCGCCTCGGGACTGCCGCCGCAGGCGATACGGGTCGAGGACGGACCCATCGCCAGCAAGGGCGGCGGCTGGACCCTGGCCGACATCCGGCTGGCCGGCGAACTGCTCGGCTGGAAGCCGCGGATCCCGCTGGCCGAGGCGATGCGGGCGACCTGGGAGACACCCGCCGACTGAGCCACCACGCCCGACGAGCCGCGTGTGCCCCACCCAAGACGAGGAGTTCAGATGGCCGATGTGACGGCCCGTATCGCCAGGTCGGCCGCGGCTCTGGAGAGCCCGCCGACCGATCTCGCCGGATTCGACAACTGGTTCGCCGAGTACGGGGAGCAGATCTACACGACCGCCGAGCGCATCCCGCTGGCGGCCCTCGACCAGTGGTACCAGACACCGGTCACCGGTGATCTGCGGCACCGCAGCGGCAAGTTCTTCACGGTCCACGGTCTGCGGGTGCACGACCCCGCCAACGCGGTGCCCTGGTGGGACCAGCCCATCATCGACCAGCCCGAGGTCGGCATCCTCGGCATCCTGATCAAGGAGTTCGACGGGGTCCCGCACTTCCTGATGCAGGCCAAGGCCGAACCGGGCAACCCGGGCGGACTGCAGCTCTCCCCCACCGTCCAGGCGACCCGCAGCAACTACACCGGCGTCCACAAGGGCAAGCCCGTGCCGTACGTGGACTACTTCCGGGACACCTCACGGCACCGGGTGCTCGCGGACGTCCGGCAGTCGGAGCAGGGTGCCTGGTTCTACCGCAAGCGCAACCGCAACATGGTGGTGGAGACGACCACCGAGGTGGAGGTCCTGGAGGGCTTCCGCTGGTTCACGCTCGGGCAGCTGTACCGGCTGCTGTCGCGCGACGACATCATCAACATGGACGCGCGGACCGTACTGGCGTGTCTGCCGCACGCCGCGCGGCCGGACGGCGCCCTGCACCGGATGACGGACGTGCTGAGCTGGATCGCCGGCGCCCGTTCGCTGGCCTCGGTGCACACCGAGCGGATCGCCCTCAACGCGCTCGACGAGTGGCGGCACGGCGAGATGGGCTACTCGCACGAGAGCGGCGGCTTCTTCGACGTCATCGGGGTCTCCGTGACAGCCGCGGGACGCGAGGTCGGCACCTGGCGCCAGCCGATGATCGAACCGCGCGGCACGGGCGTCATCGCCTTCCTGACGCGGGAGATCGGCGGGGTGCCGCACGTCCTGCTGCACGCCCGCACCGAGCCGGGCTACGCGGACGTCGTGGAACTGGCGCCGACCGTGCAGTGCGTGCCGGACAGCTACAGCTGGCTGCCGCCCGCCGCCCGGCCCCGCCACCTCGACGAGGTACTGGCCGCCGGGCCGGACCGTATCCGCTACGAGGCCGTGCTCTCCGAGGAGGGCGGGCGCTTCTTCCACGCCCGCAACCGCTATCTGATCGTGGACAGCGACCTCCCCGAGGACCCCGGCCACCCCGACTACCGCTGGCTGACCATGGACCAGCTGACGCAGCTGCTGCGGCACAGCCACTACCTCAACGTGCAGGCCCGCAGCCTGGTGGCGTGCTGGCGTGCCCTGGAGGCGGCCGGCTCCACCGGCTGACCCCTTCCGCACACCGAAGGCCCGGCGGGATCCCTCCGCCGGGCCTTCGGTGTGCGCGGGGCGGGCCGGGGCGGGCCCGCCGCACGGGTTCAGAGGCTGTCCAGCACGTCACGCACCGCGCTGATCACCTTGTCCTGGATGTCCGGCGCGAGCGCCGGGTACATGGGCAGCGAGAAGATCTGGCCCGCCAGTTCCTCGGTGACGGGCAGCGAGCCCGCGGGGTAGCCGAGGTGGGCGAACCCGGACATCGTGTGCACCGGCCAGGGATAGCTGATGTTCAGCTCGATGTCGTACGTCTTCAGGGCCTTGATGATGTCGTCGCGCCGGGGGTGGCGCACCGTGTAGACGTAGTACACGTGCTCGTTGCCGGGGACCGTGTGCGGGAGCACCAGGTCGGTGTCGCCGAGCCCTTCCTCGTAGCGGCGGGCGACGGCCCGGCGCCCCTGGACGTAGGTGTCGAGGCGGCGCAGCTTGCGCCGCAGGATCTCGGCCTGCACCTCGTCGAGCCGGGAGTTGTGGCCCGGGGTGCCGACGACGTAGTACCGCTCCTCCATGCCGTAGTAGCGCAGCCGGCGCAGGGCCCGGTGGGCGTCGTCCCGGGAGGTCACCACGGCGCCGCCGTCGCCGTAGGCGCCGAGGACCTTCGTCGGGTAGAAGGAGAAGGCGGCGGCGTCCCCGGTGGTGCCGGCCAGCCGGCCGTCGCGGCGGGCGCCGTGCGCCTGGGCGCAGTCCTCGACGAGGGACAGGTCGTGCTCGGCGGCCAGTCGCTCCAGCGGGGCGAGGTCGACGCACTGGCCGTAGAGGTGGACGGGGAGCAGGCACCGGGTCCTGGGGGTGAGGACGTCGGCGACCTGGTCGGTGTTCATGAGGTAGCTGTCCGGGTCGATGTCGACGAACACCGGGGTGGCGCCCACCGAGTCGATCGCGACCACGGTGGGGGCCGCGGTGTTGGACACCGTGACGACCTCGTCCCCGGGGCCGACGCCGAGCGACTGGAGCGCCAGCTTGATCGCGTTGGTGCCGTTGTCGACACCGACGCAGTGGGCCGCGCCGTGGTAGCCGGCGAACTCCCGCTCGAAGCCGCGGACACTGTCACCGAGGACGAGCTGCCCCGAGCTGAAGACCGTTTCCACGGCGTCCAGAATATCGGCGCGTTCGTTCTCGTATTCCTGCCGGTAGTCCCATACGAGAGTCGTCATCGAATTCGCTTCCCTCCCATTGCTGACATCATTTCCTTGCCGCAGGGCGTC
The DNA here is from genome assembly GCF_014650955.1 of Streptomyces tauricus. GTDB lineage: Bacteria > Actinomycetota > Actinomycetes > Streptomycetales > Streptomycetaceae > Streptomyces > Streptomyces tauricus. The sequence continues at coordinate 20,560 of NZ_BMVY01000030.1, read as the reverse complement.
ACCATCCCCTCGCAGCACATCACATGGCCGGGCCGGTCCACAACCCTTGTTTTCCCTCTATTACCGCTCGAATTTCCCTGGACCGGATACTTTCCTGCTTGCTGCCGAACGAATTCGCTCGTTAGCATGGGCAGAAATCGAGGACAGGGGCATACCCATGAAGGGGATTATTCTCGCCGGCGGTTCGGGAACAAGGCTCCATCCAATAACTGTTTCCGTGTCGAAGCAACTTCTCCCGGTCGGCGACAAACCGATGATCTACTATCCGCTTTCGGTGCTGATGCTCGCGGACATCAAGGAGATCCTGCTCATCTGCACCGAGCGCGACCTGGACCAGTTCCGCCGGCTCCTGGGCGACGGCTCACAGCTCGGCATCCACATCGACTACGCCGTGCAGAACCGGCCGGCCGGACTGGCCGAGGCCTTCGTCATCGGCGCCGACCACGTGGGCGACGACGACGTGGCCCTGGTGCTCGGCGACAACATCTTCCACGGCTACCACTTCTACGACATGCTCCAGAGCAACGTCAGGGACGTACAGGGCTGTGTGCTGTTCGGTTATCCCGTCGAGGATCCGGAGCGCTACGGGGTGGGCGAGACCGACGCGTCGGGACGTCTGGTCTCCCTGGAGGAGAAGCCGGCCCGGCCGCGCTCCGACCTCGCCATCACCGGGCTCTATCTGTACGACAACGAAGTGGTGGACATCGCCAAGAACCTCCGCCCCTCGGCGCGCGGAGAACTGGAGATCACCGACGTCAACCGCAATTACCTGGCCCGCGGCCGGGCCCGTCTCGTCGACCTCGGCCGCGGTTTCGCCTGGCTCGACGCCGGAACTCCGGAATCCCTGCTCCAGGCCGCCCAGTATGTGCGGACCCTCGAAGAACGGCAGGGTGTGCGTATCGCCTGCGTCGAGGAGGTCGCCCTCCGTATGGGGTTCATCGACGCGGACAGCTGCTACCGGCTCGGCGAGAAGATGTCCCAGTCGGGCTACGGCCAGTACGTGATGTCGGTGGCCCGCGAAATGGCACCCTGAGGATTCCACCGACTTCCCACCCGGCCGCCCTCTCAGTTCTTTTCGCGTACACCTTCGCGTATACCGACGAAAAGACCGCGGCCGGTGGGGCCGTCCTCCAGGAATTCCACGGAGCACCCCGCGTCGGTGAACGCCGAGACGTACTCCTCCTTGGTGAACAGGTGCAGGACGTCGATCTCGGTGAACTGCTGGATACCGGTGGCGTCCCCCACGGTGAAACGGACCTCCATGCGGGTGGCCCGGCCCTTGCGGGTGGTGTGCGAGATCCGCGCGATGGTGCGGTGCTCCTCACGGGCCAGGTCACCCGCGACATAGCCCTCGATGAAGTTCTCGGGGAACCACCAGGGTTCGACGACCAGGACGCCGCCGGGCTCCAGGTGCCCGGCCATCGACCGGACGGCGGCCCGCATGTCGTCCAGCGTCTCCAGGTAGCCGATGGCGCAGAACATGCAGCTCACCGCGGTGTAGGTGCGGCCCAGCGAGAAGTCGCGCATGTCGCCCGCGTGCACCGTGGTGCCGGGCAGCCGCTGCTCGGCGAGCCGGCGCATCGGCTCCGCGATCTCCAGCCCCTCGGCGACCTCGAACAGCGAGCTGAACACGCTGAGATGGGCGCCCGTGCCGCAGGCGACGTCGAGCAGCGAGTCGGCTCCCGGACGGCGTTCGGCGATGAGCCGCGAGACGTCCGCGGCCTCCTCCCCCCAGTCCTTGCCCCGGCTGCGGTAGATGGCCTCGTACACGTCCGCGAGTTCCCGGCCGTACATGTCTGTGTCCTTCCGTCGTCGCCCTGGCGGGCGCGTGGTTCACCCAGCCGCGGTACTTGTGCGCGGTACCTCTCACTCGTCCTCGTCGAGCAGTGCCACCGCCCTCGCCCAGCCCGCGCCGGCGCCGGCGATCCGCACCGGGAAGCAGGCGAGCCGGAAGCCTCGGGAGACGGGCAACTGCTCCAGCCCGGCGAGCCGTTCGATCTGGCAGTACTCCCGGTCGCGGCCGATCATGTGGGCGGGCCAGAGCACCGAGCGGTCCCCGGTCTCCCGGTAGCGGCTGATGATGTCGCCGAACGGCGCGTCCAGACTGAACGCGTCCGTGCCGATGACCCGCACGCCCTGGTCGAGCAGCAGGTGCACGGCCGAGCCGTCGAGGCCGGTGAAGTCCGTGAAGTACTTCTGCGTCCCCGACCACGCGTCGGCGCCGGTGCGCAGCAGCACGATGTCCATGGGCGACAGGGTGTGGCCGATCCGGTCCAGCTCCCGCTGGAGCACGTCGGCGCCGACCGCGCCCGTGCCCTGGTCGCTGAGGTCGAGGACGACCGCGGGCCGGAAGAACCAGTCGAGCGGCATCTCGTCGATGTGCCGCGGCGGGCCGTCCCGGTAGGAGGCGCGCGTCCCGTAGTGCGAGGGCGCGTCGATGTGCGTCCCGGTGTGGGTCGTCAGCTGGAGCCGGTCGAGCGAGAGGAACTCGCCCTCCGGCAGTACCGCCGGATCGAACTCGATCCCGAAGTGGTCGCGCATCTCCTCACTCATGTGCGTGGCGGCCTCCTTCGGGCCGAGGACGTCGTGCACCACGGGATCGGGTTCGAAACCCGCCGCGTCCACGGGCGAGGACAGGTCGATGATGCGCACACGAGCCTCCCGGCGATGGGTCCTGCGAGCGTTCCGCCGGCGTCTTGCGCCAGCGAGCCCATGCTCACCAGCGCGGCTAGAGAAGCGTTGGAGCTTGGCTGAACGGCCGCCAGCCCGCCCGCACGCCCCGCGCTCGACCGATCCTGGAGGGACCGCTGCCACCGTCGTGACCTCACCCGGAACCCGGGAACGGGAGCGGCGGAAGGAACACGGCATGGCAGCACTGGCCCCGACGGCCCCGGCGGACGTGTACGCCGAGGTACAGCACTTCTACGCGCGGCAGATGCGGGACCTGGACTCGGGCGAGGCCGAGTCCTGGGCGGGCACCTTCACCGAGGACGGCGCCTTCAAGCCGCCCTCGCTCCCGGAGCCCGTACGTGGTCGCCCGGCCCTGACCGAGGGCGCCCGGCAGGCCGCCGCGGGGCTCGCGACCGCCGGTGAGACACACCGCCACTACGTCGGCATGCTCACCGTCACCCCCGCGGACGACGGCTCGCTGACCGCCGAGAGCCTGGTCTCGATCGTCGCCGTGCCGCGGGGCGGTCCCGCCCGGCTGCACCTGGTGTGCGTCTGCCGTGACGTCCTCGTGCGCGAGGCCGGCGAACTGCTGGTCAAGGACAGGGTGGTGACCCGTGACGACCGGCCGTAGCGGGAGTCGACCGCGAATCGAGCGCCCCGGCCTACGGTCGCGGACATGAGCGCGCCACAGGAGAGCACGACGGCACAGGACACCGGCCCGGCACCGGGCGCCACAACACCCCGGGGCGTGATCGTCACCGGCGGCGGGACCGGGATCGGACGGGCCGTGGCCCGTGCCTTCGCCGACCGCGGCGACCGGGTGCTCGTCGTGGGCCGCACGCCCGCGACCCTCACCGAGACCGCCGAGGGGTACCCCGGCATCGGCGTCCTCGCCGCCGACCTCACCGACCCGGACACCCCGCGGGCCGTCACCGACGCGGCGCTCGACGCGTTCGGCCGGATCGACGTGCTGGTCAACAACGCGGCCTCGGGCGGTTTCGCCTCCCTCGCGGAGACCAAGCGGGAAGCGGCCCGCGACCAGCTCGACACCAACCTGCTGGCCCCGCTGCTGCTCACCCGGCAGAGTCTGGACGCCCTCGCGGCGGACGGCGGCGGAACCGTGCTGAACATCGGCTCGGCCGGCGCGCTGTACCGCCGCGCCTGGCCGGAGAACGGTGTCTACGGCGCCGCCAAGGCCGGGCTCGACTTCCTCACCCGGACCTGGGCGGTGGAACTGGCGCCCCGCGGCATCCGGGTCCTCGGCCTCGCCCCCGGTGTGATCGACACCGGTATCGGTGAGCGGTCCGGGATGACGCCGGAGGCCTACGCGGGCTTCCTCCAGCACATGGCCACCGTCGTCCCGGCCGGCCGGGTCGGCCGCCCCGACGACATCGCCTGGTGGGCACTGCAGCTCACCGACCCGCGCGCCGCCTACGCGACCGGCGCGGTGCTCGCGGTCGACGGCGGTCTGTCCCTCACCTGAAACACCATCCGCTGTCACCTGAGAACCACGCCCCGCTGTGCCACACCCCTGCCCCGCCCCGAAGGAGACTGCCGTGACCGACACGGAAACCGACGAGACGACCCCCGCCGCACCCGAGCAGGTCCAGCAGGTCCGGCAGACCGACAGCGAACTCGGCCGCCATCTGCTGACCGCCCGCGGCTTCCACTGGATCTACGGGACCAGCGGCGACCCGTACGCCCTCACCCTGCGCGCGGAGAGCGACGACCCGGTGGTGCTGGGCCGCCGGATACGGGAGTCGCAGACCCCGCTGTGGCAGAGCGCCGCCGGCGCCTGGGTCACCGGCCGGCACAGCGTGGCCGCCGAGGTGCTGGCCGACCCGCGGCTGAGCCTGCGGCACGCCGATCTGCCCGGCCTCCAGCGGCACGTCTTCTCGGACGCCTGGAGCAACCCGCTGCTGTGCCACATCATCCCGCTGGACCGGGCCTTCCTGCACGCCTCGGGCGCCGACCACGCGCGCTGGGAGCGGGCGGCGGCCCCGGTGCTCGGCGCGGGCGCGGCGGACGGCCACCGCAAGCACGCCGAACGCGTCCACCAGGAGACCGCCGACCGCCTCGGTGCCTCCTTCGACCTCATGGCGGACTACTCCCGCCCGGCGGCCACCGAGGCCGCCGCCGCGCTGCTCGGCGTCCCTGAGGCGCAGCGCGACCGGTTCGCCCACGCCTGTGCGGCGCTCAGGGTCGCGCTCGACGCGGCGCTGTGCCCGCAGCCGCTCGCCGTCACCCGCCGGCTCACCGCGGCCGTCGAGGACGTACGCGCCCTGGTCGCCGACCTCGTCGCGGCGCGGCGGACCGAGCCGGGCGACGACCTGCTCAGCACCGTGCTGCGGGCGGGCTCCGGCGGCTCCACGGCCTCCGCCGCCGAGGACGCGCTCGCGGTCGGGGTGCTGACCGCCGCGGTGGGCGTCGAGTTCACCGCCGGGCTCATCAACAACGCCCTGGAGGCGCTGCTCGCGCATCCCCGGCAGTGGGCGCTGCTCGGCGAGAGCCCGGACCTCGCGGCCGGGGCGGTGGAGGAGACGCTGCGGCACGCGCCGCCGGTGCGTCTGGAGAGCCGGATCGCCGCCGAGGACCTCACGCTGGCCGGGCAGGACATCCCCGCGGGCGCCCAGGTCGTCGCGCATGTCGGCGCGGCGAACCGGGACCCCGAGGTGTTCCTGGCCCCGGACCACTTCGACCTCACCCGGCCGGTGGACCAGGGCCAGTTGGCGCTGTCCGGCCCGCACACCTCGCTCTTCGGGGCGTTCGCCCGGCTCCAGGCGGAGACCGCGATCCGCACACTGCGGGAGCGCCACCCGGCGCTGGCCCCGGCGGACGGCGTCCAGCGCCGGATGCGCTCCCCCGTCCTGGGCGGAGTGCTGCGCTTCACCCTGACCACCTCCGCGTGACGGCGGACGCCGGGACAGGAGCCGCCGTGACAGCGAACGCAGAGAAGGCAGAAGAGAGAGGGAACCGCCCATGCGGGTTCTGCTGACGTCCTTCGCGCTGGACGCGCACTTCAACGGGTCCGTGCCGCTCGCCTGGGCGCTGCGGGCCGCCGGGCACGAGGTACGGGTGGCCAGTCAGCCCGGGCTGACGGGGAGCATCACGGCGGCCGGGCTGACGGCCGTCCCGGTGGGGGCCGACCCCGGTCTCGACGCGATGGTGAAGGGGGTGGGCGACTCCGTGCTGTCCCACCACGCCAACCAGTCGCTGGACCCCGACGCCCCCGGTCAGCTCACCCCCGCCTTCCTCAAGGGCTGGGACGCGATGATGACCGCCACCTTCTTCGCCCTGATCAACGACGATCCGATGGTCGACGAACTCGTCGCGTTCGCCCGCGAGTGGCAGCCCGACCTCGTCCTGTGGGAGCCGTTCACGTTCGCGGGGGCGGTGGCGGCGAAGGTGACCGGCGCGGCCCACGCGCGCGTGCTGTCGTTCCCGGACATGTTCATGCCGATGCGGCAGGGCTTCCTCGCCCAGCTCGGCGCCGGTCCCGGGACGGGCCTCGCAGCCCAGGACGGGGAGCAGGGGGCGGCGCACCCCGAGGACTCCCTCGGCCAGTGGCTGCAGTGGACGCTCGGCCGCTACGGACTGCCCTTCGACGAGGAGGCGGTGACGGGGCAGTGGTCGGTGGACCAGGTGCCGCGCAGCTTCCGCCCGCCGTCGGAGGTGCCGACCGTGGGCATGCGCTACATCCCCTACAACGGCCCGGTGCCCGCCGTCGTACCCGACTGGCTCCGCGTCCCGCCGACGCGTCCCCGGGTCTGCGTCACCCTCGGACTGACAGCCAGGACCTCCGAGTTCCCGAACGCGGTCCCGGTCGACCTGGTCCTCAAGGCCATCGAGGGGCTCGACATCGAGGTGGTGGCCACGCTCGACGCCGAGGAGCGGGCGCTGCTCACCCATGTCCCGGACAACGTGCGCCTGGTGGACCACGTACCGTTGCACGCGCTGCTGCCGACCTGCGCGGCCATCGTGCACCACGGTGGCGCCGGCACCTGGTCGACGGCGCTCGTCGAGGGGGTTCCGCAGATAGCCATGGGCTGGATCTGGGACGCCATCGAACGGGCCCGCCGCCAGCAGGAACTGGGCGCGGGACTCCACCTCCCCTCCCACGAGGTGACGGTGGAAGGGCTGCGGAGCAGGCTCGTACGGCTCCTGGAAGAGCCCTCGTTCACCGAGGCCGCCGCCCGGCTGCGCGCCGAGGCCGAGTCCGAACCGACCCCGGCGGAGGTCGTCCCCGTACTGGAGCGGCTGACCGCCCAGCACCGCGCCCACGGGCGCCGGCCTCTCGGAGGTGCGTCCACCCCATGCGCGTCCTGATCACCGGCGGCGCCGGTTTCATCGGATCCCACTATGTGCGCTCCCTGCTGGCCGGCGGCCTGCCCGGACCCGCGCCGAGCCGGGTGAGCGTCGTCGACCTGCTCACGTACGCCGGGAGCACGGACAACCTGCCGCTGGAGGATCCGCGGCTGGACTTCCACCGGGCCGACATCCGTGACCTCGACGCGCTCCTGAAGGTGTTCCCCGGGCACGACGCGGTGGTGCACTTCGCGGCCGAGACCCATGTCGACCGCTCCCTGACCGGGCCCGCGGAGTTCGTGACCACCAATGTGCTGGGCACGCAGACGCTGCTGGAGGCGAGCCTGCGCTGCGGGGTCGGCACCTTCGTGCACGTCTCCACGGACGAGGTCTACGGGTCCATCGCCGAGGGCACCTGGACGGAGGAGGAGCCGCTGCTGCCCAACTCGCCCTACGCGGCGTCGAAGGCGGGCAGCGACCTCGTCGCCCGCTCCTACTGGCGCACCCACGGTCTCGACGTACGCACCACGCGGTGCGCCAACAACTACGGCCCGCGCCAGCATCCGGAGAAGCTCATCCCGCTGTTCGTCACCGAACTGCTGGCCGGCCGGACCGTGCCGCTGTACGGGGACGGCGACAACGTCCGCGAATGGCTGCACGTCGACGACCACTGCCGGGCCGTCCACGCGGTGCTGACCGGCGGCCGGGCGGGCGAGATCTACAACATCGGCGGCGGTACGCATCTGACGAACCGTGAGATGACTTCCAGGCTGCTGGAGTTGTGCGGCGCGGACTGGTCCCGGGTGCGGCAGGTGCCCGACCGCAAGGGCCACGACCTGCGGTACGCGGTGGACGACTCGAAGATCCGCGACGAACTCGGCTACCGGCCGCTGCGGTCGCTGGACGACGGTCTGCGCGAGGTCGTCGACTGGTACCGCGACCGGCTGACGCGGATGCCCGCGACGGCCGAGCGGGTCTGACCCGCCCCGGCCGCGAACGAACGAGAAGGGCCGGCCCCGGCGGGGCCGGCCCTTCTCGTCGCGCGCGGGCGTGTGTGCCTCAGAGGCTCACGACCCGCGCGGCCTTGCGTACCTGCTCGACCAGCAGCGCCTGCCGCAGCAGCGCCTCCCCCAGCGCCGCCCGCCCGGTGCCCGACAGGGCCGCCGCCGTGAACGCGTCGAGCGCGTTGCCGACCTGGTGGTCGGCCGCCAGCGTCACCTCGGTGGTCCTGTCCTGCTGTTCGAGGCGGACCACCGGGCGGTGCTCCCGGGGCGGGGTGAAGGCCCGCGGCACGCTGATCCGGCCCCGGCTGCCCCACAGGGCGTACGCCGACCGGTAGGAGTGCTGGAAGCCGAAGTCGAGCTGGGCGGTCACCCCTGTCCGCGTGGAGAGCAGCGCGCTGCCGGCGACGTCGACCCCGGTGGCCTCGTCGACGCGCAGACAGGCGCCGAGGACGTCGAGTTCCCCGGCGAGGTGGAGCTGGGCGGCGCGCAGCGGATAGACACCGACGTCGAGCAGGGCGCCGCCGCCGAGCCGCGCGTCGTGCCGGAAGGACGACGGGTGGGGCGGCGGTACTCCGAAGGAGCTGGAGAAGACCCGCAGTTCACCGATCTCGTCGCGGGCCAGGTCCCGTACCGCCGCGTGCTGCGAGTGGTGCAGGAACATGAAGTTCTCGGTGAGCGCCAGACCGAGCCGGTCGGCCATCTCCACCAGCTCGGCACTCTGCTCGTACGTGGTGCTGAGCGGCTTCTCCACCAGGACGTGCTTGCCGGCGGTGAGCGCCTCGGCGACCCATTCGTGGTGCATGCCCGGCGGCAGCGGCACATAGACGGCGTCGATGTCGTCCCGGTCCAGCAGCGCCCGGTAGCCGGTCACCGCCGCGCAGCCGAAACGGGCCGCCAGCCGGGCGCTCCTGGCCCCGTCCCGGCTGGCCACGGCCACCAGCCGCACCGCCTGGTGCTCCACGATCGCAGGCAGGATCCGGCGCACCGCGATATCGGCACAGCCCAGCACCCCCATGCGGAGTCCGGGTCGTGGAGTGTCCTCGGGCATCTGCCACCTCACCTGTCGGATACATCGCCGAACAAGCTAGCCAGCACAGGTCGAAAGCACCTGGAAGCCCGCTGGAGCAGGCCCTTTCCGCGGGGACTCCATGGCTCCTCTACCGCACGGCGCAAGCATGGCTCCCGAGGCAATCCTTACAGGAGGGACGGCTATGACGTCGGACACCAAGGCCCTGGTCCTGGAGCAGGTTCGCGAGTACCACCGGCAGCAGCAGCCCGGGAACTTCGTACCGGGAGTGACACCGATCCTCTCCTCGGGGGCGGTCCTGGACGAGGAGGACCGGGTCTCTCTGGTGGAGGCGGCCCTGGATCTGCGGATCGCGGCAGGGGCGCACTCCCGGCGTTTCGAGAGCAAATTCGCCCGCCACATCGGCGTACGCAAGGCGCACCTGGTGAACTCCGGTTCGTCGGCGAACCTGTTGGCCCTGTCGGCGCTGACCTCCCCGCGGCTCGGGGAGAAGCGGCTGCTGCCGGGCGACGAGGTGATCACGGTGGCCGGCGGTTTCCCCACGACGGTGAACCCGATCTTCCAGAACGGCCTCACGCCCGTGTTCGTGGACCTCGAACTCGGCACGTACAACACGACGGCGGAACGCGTCCGGGCGGCGATCTCGGACCGGACCCGGGCGATCATGATCGCGCACACCCTGGGCAACCCCTACGAGGTGGCGGAGATCCAGCAACTGGCCACCGATCACGAGCTGTTCCTGATCGAGGACAACTGCGACGCCGTGGGCTCGACCTACCAGGGGCGGATGACGGGCACCTTCGGGGACCTGGCCACCGTCAGCTTCTACCCCGCCCACCACATCACGACGGGTGAGGGCGGCTGCGTCCTGACCCGGAACCTCGAACTGGCGCGGATCGTAGAGTCGTTCCGCGACTGGGGCCGGGACTGCTGGTGCGAGCCGGGCGAGGACAACACCTGCCTCAAGCGGTTCGACTACCAGTTGGGCAACCTCCCCAAGGGGTACGACCACAAGTACATCTTCTCGCACATCGGCTACAACCTGAAGGCGACCGATCTCCAAGGGGCCCTGGCGCTCAGCCAGTTGAAGAAGCTCCCGGAGTTCGGCGAGGCCCGGCGGCGCAACTGGCAGCGGCTGCGCGACGGCCTCGCGGACGTCCCCGGGCTGCTGCTGCCCACCGCGACCCCCGGCAGCGACCCGAGCTGGTTCGGCTTCGTCCTGACCGTGCTGCCCGACGCCACCTACACCCGCCGCGACCTGATCGCCTTCCTGGAGGAGCGGCGCATCGGCACGCGACGGCTGTTCGGCGGCAACCTCACCCGGCACCCCGCGTATCTCGGCACCCCGCACCGGGTGGCGGGCGACCTGCGCAACTCCGACATCATCACCGAGCAGAGCTTCTGGATCGGGGTGTACCCGGGCATCACCGAGGAGATGACCGACTACATGCGGGAGTCGATCGTCGAGTTCGTCACCAAGAACGGCTGAGCGGCCCGGGGGCGGCGGTCAGCCGATCATGCGGTCGAGCAGCGCGTCCTCCCCGCACCCGGGCACGTCCAGCCACGGCTCCGCCGAGAGCACCGCCTGCTGCAGACGCTGCAGGCGCGGGGAGGGCGAGAGCCCCAGCTCCTCCGCCAGCCGGCGGCGCAGCCGCTGGTAGACGTCGAGCGCCTGCCAGGAGCGGCCCGCCCGGTACAGCGCCGTCATGCACTGGGCGTGCAGCCCCTCGTGCAGCGGATGGCGTCCGGTCAGCTCGATCAGCTCGGTCAGCAGCTCCGCGTGGCGGCCCAGCCTCAGGTCCGCCTCCAGACACCGCTCCAGCACACCGAGCCTGCTCTCCTCCAGGCGTGCCACCTCGATGCTCAGCACCGGCCCGATGCGCACGTCGACGAGCGCGGACCCGCGCCACAGGGCGAGCGCCTCGCGGAAGTACGCCGACGCCTTCTCCTGCCGGTCCTCGCCCGAGGCGACCCGGCCCGCGGCGACCAGCCGCTCGTAGCGCGGTACGTCGACGGCGTCCGTGGGCGCCTGCCAGCAGTAGCCGCCGTACTGGGTGACGAGGACGTCCTTGGCGGACACCCCCGCGTCGGCGCCGTAGGCCGCGGTGAGCTGTCGGCGCAGCTGGAGGATGTACGTGTGGAGGGTGGCCAGCGCGCTCTGGGGCGGCTCGCTGCCCCAGATCTCCTCCATCAGCGTCCCGACGGGCAGGACGCGGTTGGCGTGGATCGCCAGCAGGGCCAGAATCTGGCGCGGTTTCGCCGCTGTCGGCACGATCGACCGGCCCCGTACCTCGGCCGTCAGCGGTCCAAGCAGCCATATGTCCATCTTTTTCTCCCCCATGTGGTCCGCAGAGCACCGCGAAGAGCTCCTTGCTCAGGGAGTCTGGCTGGCTACTTCCGGTATCAACCAGTGCCAGGGGCCCGGCCAGGCATATGAGGAACCTATGCGCAAGATGTGTATTTCTCATATGGGCCCTGTGCGTGACGCACTGGTATCGACCTGTGACGCCCGTAAGGATGGCGGCAACGCGCAGGGCCCCGGCCGGGGTCGGGCGCGCCGACCGAAGTCGACAGCGAACAAGGAGCACACATGTCACGGATCACGCCTCTGCTCGACGGCGACGCGGCGATCGCGAGGGGCGCCGACGATCTCGTGATCACTGAATTCGGCCCCGAATCCGGTGAGTCCACCGACGGTCGTATCTGTATCTGCTGGATGCCCGGGGCCGGCTCCGGTACCTCCGCGGACGGCGGCCGTCAGACCCGATGAACCTGCCGACCCCGGACGACGGGCTCCCCCGGCTGGGGTTCGCACCGCACCTGCGGGTCGAATCGGCGCCGGGGGAGCCCGTGTTCCTGATGACCGAGGACCGGGTGACCACGCTCGGCGGGGAGCAGGTCGCGCTGCTCGCCCCGCTGCTCGACGGCAGCCGCGACCTGCCCCGGATCGTCGCCGACGCGGCGCCCCGGCTGTCACCCGACCGCACCGAACGGCTCGTGGCCAGGCTGCTGGACGCGGGTCTGCTGTCCGCCTATCCGCCGGACGGACGCGCCGGGCCCGAGGAGCGCGCCTACTGGGCCCTCACCGGGCTCGCGGCGGGACCCGACGACGGCCGGGGCGGGCGGCTGGCCCCGGTCGACCTCACCGAGGACACCGGCGGGACCCTGCGCGAGGCCGTGGCGGCGGCCGGACTGCGTCCGGCCGCCGTGGGCGGGCCCGCCGATCTGACCCTGGCGCTGTGCCACGACTACCTCGATCCGCGGCTGAGCGCCCTGGACGCGGAACACCGTGCCACGGGCACCAGTTGGCTGCCCGTGCGGGCGAGCGGCACCCACCTGTGGGTGGGCCCGTTCTTCTCCCCCGGCGAGGGTCCCTGCTGGAGCTGTCTCGCGGACCGGCTGCGGCTGCGGCGGCGCAGCGAGGCGTACGTCCAGCACCGGCTCGGGCGCGGCGGGCCGGCCGGGCACCGGCCCTCGTATCTGCCGACGGGCCGGGCGGCGGCCCTGCACCTGGCCCTGCTGGAGGCCGCGAAGTGGCTCGCCGGGCACCGCGACCCCCAGCAGGGCACCCTGTGGCGGCTGGACACGCGCACCCTGCAGAGCAGCCGCCATCCCGTACGGCGCCGCCCGCAGTGCGCCCGCTGTGGCGACCCCCATCTCGTACGCGACCGGGTCTCGGCCCCCGTCGTACTGTCCCCGCGGCCGGTGCGCGACACCGGCGGAGGAGGCCACCGGACGGCCGGCCCCGACGAGGTCCTCGACCGGTACGGCCATCTCGTGGACCCGGTCACCGGTCTGGTCGGCGAGATCCGCCGGGACCCGCGGGGGCCGGAGTTCCTCAACTGCTTCCACGCGGGCGCCCAGCCGCCCTGGGACCCGGCCCAGCCGCCGCCCGCGCTGCACACACCGCTGCGCAGCCCGGGTTCGGGCAAGGGCGTCACCGAGGCCCACGCGAAGGTGAGTGCGCTGGCCGAGGCCCTTGAGCGGTACAGCGGCTACTTCCAGGGCGACGAGCCGCGCCTGCGCGGCAGTTACCGCGAGCTGGCGCCGCGGGCCGTCCACCCGGACACCGTCCAGCTCTTCGACCGGCGGCAGTTCGCGGACCGGGCGGCCTGGAACCGCGCGCACGGTCCCTTCCACCAGGTGACCGAGCCCTTCGACGAGGACGCCCCGCTCGACTGGACGCCCGTCTGGTCACTGACCGAGCGGCGGCAGCGGCTGGCGCCCACGAGCCTGCTCTACTACAACGCCCCGGACGCGGAGAATCGTTACTGCCGGGCCACCTCCAACGGGGCCGCCGCGGGCACCAGCCTGGAGGACGCCGTCGTACACGGCTGCCTGGAGCTGGTGGAGCGGGACGCGGTCGCCCTGTGGTGGTACAACCGCACCCGGCAGCCCGGTGTGGTCCTCGACGGGCGGGACGAGTGGATCACCCGGACCCGGGCCTCACTCAGGGCCATGGGGCGGTCGGTGTGGGCCCTCGACCTCACGTCCGACCTCGGGATCCCCGTGGTCGCGGCCGTGTCGGCGCGGATCGGCACACCTGCCGAGGACATCGTGCTGGGCTTCGGCGCGCACTTCGACGCGCGGATCGCGCTGCGCCGGGCGCTGACCGAACTCAACCAGATGCTGCCGCCGTTGACGGCCGAGCCGGCCGACGGGGGAACCGCCTACACCGGTGACGACCCGGAGGCCCTCGACTGGTTCCGGCACGCCACGACCGCAGGTCAGCCCTATCTGCTGCCCGCCGCCCGCCGCTCCGCCCCGCCGCCCGCCGCGCCGCGCCCGCCCGCCGACGCCGCGGCCCAGGCCGTGGCGCTGGTCGGACTGTTGCGCCGGCACGGCCTCGACGTCCTCGTCCTCGACCAGACCCGTCCCGATGTGGAGCTGCCCGTCGCCAAGGTGCTGATCCCCGGTCTGCGCCCGCACTGGGCGGGATTCGGCCCGGGCCGGCTGTTCGACGTACCGGTCGCGCTCGGCCGGCTGTCCCGCCCGACGGACTTCGCCGAACTGAATCCCTTTCCCCTGCACTTGTGACGGAAGGAAGCATTCCTCTTTACGGAATGAAATCCTCCGCTTGTTTTCACAGGCTGGAGCAAACCTTTTCACTTCGTGGACGGTCTTCTTCCATTAGGGAGCCCGAAGCACACTCCACCCCACCGAGTTCCGCTTCTGAGCGGTTTCGATCGATTACTATCGATGGCGACTTCTCATCCTCCCGGTATGCCGTGAGAGGGTGGGCACGGCACAACCTGACTCACTAATTCGTTCGGTTCGTCCGGGGGGAAGAGATGCAAGGTTCTGCCCTGCATGACGGTGCGCGCGTCGATCATGAGGACGCGCGAAGCAGGCACCTCGCTCGCGGCACCTCCATCGCCATCACCTTCGCGGTCCTCGTGGCCTTCTTCGGCATCGGCGTGACCTACCTGGTGGAGGGCCACCCCTCACCTCTCAGGCTGGGCACGGGCATCACCACCCTGCTCCTCGTCTACGGGCTCCAACTGGCGCATTCCTTTCCCCATCTGTCGCCCCGGCTGGCCCGCAGGCAGTACTGGACCCTCGGGTTCCAGGCGCTCCTGACGTACCTTCCGTTTCTCGTCTACGCCGAGGCCTGGCTCGCCGCCCCCGGCTTCCTCGCCGGTTCCGCACTGCTCGTGCTGCCCGCCCGCTGGAAGTGGCCCGCGTACGCGGCGGCCGTGGGATCGGCCAGCCTGCTGGTGCTGGAGACCGGCATGGGCCGCGGTTCGATCTGGTACGGAACGGTGGCGACCGCGCTGACCGGCCTGGTGGTGTACGGACTCTCCGAGCTGACCCGGCTCGTCCAGGAGGCCCACCGCTCCCGGAGCGAGCTGACCCGGATGGCCCTGGAGGCGGAGCGGCTGCGGTTCTCCCGCGATCTGCACGACCTGCTGGGCATCAGCCTGACCACCATCGCCTTCAAGTGCGAACTCGCGCGGCGGCTGCCGCCCTCCAAGCACGCCCGGCTCCACCAGGAGCTGACGGAGATCCTGGACACCACCCAGCGGGCCTTCGCCGACGTACGGGCCGTCTCGCAGACCTACCGCGCCATGTCACTGACCGCGGAGGTCGACACCGTCTTCGCGACCCTCAAGGACATGGGCATACACGCCGTCTTCCGCGGCGGGGCCGGTCCGCTGCCGCCCCATATAGAGACCACGCTGGCGACGGTGCTGCGCGAGGGGATCACCAACATGCTCCGGCACAGCAGGGTCGGCACCTGCGTCGTGCAGCTCAGCCGCGAACCGGGCGCCGTCGGACTGATCGTGACCAACGACGGAATCCCCGCGCGTCCGTCCGGCCCCGCCGGCGGTACGCGGCCCGGAAGCGGACTCACCAACCTTCGCGAACGCATCGAAGCGGTCGACGGCAGGCTCAGCGTCAAGATCATGGACGACAAGTGGTTCTCGCTGACGGCGGTCGTTCCGCTTCCGGCCGGGGCCCACGAGTCCAAGCGCCCCTTCCTCCGCACCGCCGCCGCACCCGCCCGCCCCCCGGCGCACCCGCCGGAGAGCGAACTGCGCGACTCGGCGACGGTGGCCTGAGCCGCGCGACGGTGCCCCGAGCCGCGCGGCAGGGGTCAGATCCAGCCGCCCTCGCGGGCGATGCGTACCGCGTCCATGCGGTTGCGGGCGCTCAGTTTGACCACGGCGCTGCTGAGGTAGTTGCGCACGGTGCCCGGCGAGAGGAACAGCCGGCGGGCGATGGCCGCGGTGCCCTCGCCCGCGGCGGCCAGCCGCAGGACCTCCAGCTCACGGGGGGCCAGCGGCTGTGTCACGTCTTCCAGTGCCGCCACCGCCAGTTGGGGGTCGACGGCCCGCTTGCCCGCGGCCACCGCGCGGATGGCGCCCACGAGTTGGGTGGGATCGGCGTCCTTGCGCAGAAAGCCCGTGGCGCGGGTGGCCAGCGCCCGCCGCAGCGTGCTGGGGTTGCCGAGGCCCGTGAGCATGAGGATCCGGCAGGCGGGCACGGCCGTGCCGAGCGCGGCGGCGGCGGAGATGCCGTCCATACCGGGCAGGCCGATGTCGAGCACGGCCACGTCGGGCTGCAGGGCCCGCGCCCTCGGAACGATCTCGTCCCCGCGGTCGACTTCGGCCACCACCTCGAAGTCCGCTTCCAGCGACAGAAGTTCGGCCAGCGCCCGGCGCAGCATCGCCATGTCCTCGGCGATCAGAATCTTTATCATGGCCCCCCACATCGACCGCACACAGGTCGCCCAGGCCCCATACTCTCATCCGGAAAGCCAGAACAAGGCTTCGAAGCGCCAAGTTCCTTGCCTTTCGGTTGACTTCCCGTCGGGGTTCCGTTTCCGAAAGGAAGTCACAGATTCAATCACCCCTGTTAACCGCGTCGATTTCCTCTTTCGGCCGACCCCTCGAACGGCGTTATACGACGCCCGGGGACGGTCGTTCAGTCCCGACCGACGGCCTCGGCCAGCGCCGCCTCGGTCTCCTCGGCGGTGGCCGATTCCGCCGCCCAGGCCGCGTACCCGTCCGGCCGGACCAGCAGGCTCGTACGCCGGCCGCTCGCCCAGGTCACGACGGTGAGCCGGTCCTTGCGGGTGGGGGTGCCGGTCCGGGTGGCGGGGGTGGCCGGGTCGCCGGTCCCGGTGGCGGGCGCGACGAGGACGAACCTGCCGTCCCGCAGGGCCTCGTACAGGCGGCCGTCCCGCAGGGCCACGTCCGGGACGCGCCTGCCGACCAGCGGGTGGGCGCCGCGCGGGGCCGGGTACGCGTAGCCGATCCCGGTGACCTGGCCCACCATGCGCGTGCGGGCCGGGCGGGCGTGGTCGAGGAACGTGGTGAGCAGCGCGCGGGACGCGAGTGTCCAGGGGCGTTTCGCCATCGCGAGCCGGACGATCCCGCCGCTGCTGCGCAGCACGGACCTGCCGACCGGGTGGCGCTCCGCCTGGTAGGTGTCCAGCAGGCCTTCGCCCGCGTACCCGTCGATCGCCGCCGCCAGCTTCCAGCTCAGGTTGGCGGCGTCCTGGAGGCCGGTGTTCAGTCCCTGGCCGCCGGCCGGGGTGTGCACGTGCGCGGCGTCCCCGGCGAGGAACACGCGGTCCACCCGGTACGCCGGGGCCTGCCGCTCGTCGCTGTGGAAGCGGGACATCCAACGGGCGTCGTGCATACCGAAGTCACGGCCGAGCGCGAGCCTGGTGATCTCCCTGACCTCGTCGAGACCGAGGGGCTCGCCGTCGGCGACATCGCGGCCCCGGTGCCAGCCGATCACCCGGTGGTAGCCGTCCCCGAACGGCGCGAGGAACGCGAACGCGTCCCCGACCGCGTTCACCGTCAGCAGCGTCTCGGGCTGCTCGGCGAGCCGCACGTCGGCGAGGACGACGGACCGGATCACCGACCGGCCGGGGAAGGGCAGCCCCACCGCCTCCCGCACGGCACTGCGCATCCCGTCCGTCCCGACGACGTACGCGGCCCGCAGTTCGTCGGCCTCCCCGCCGGCTCCGCGCACCCGCAGGGTCACCCCGTCCGCGTCCTGTACGAGGCCCGTCGCCTCGGTCTCGTACACGAACCGCACCCCGGCCTCCACGGCCCGCCGCTCCAGCGCCTTCTCCACCTCGTACTGCGGCAGGACCAGGAGGTGCCGGAAGCGGGAGGGGAGGGTGGTGAGGTCGACGGTCAGCCGGCCGAAGAGCCGCAGCCGGTCGAGGGTCCGGCCCTTGGCCTCCAGTTCGTCGGCGAGGCCCCGCGCGTCGAGCTGCTCCAGCGTGCGGGCGTGCAGGATGAAGGCACGGGAGAGGTTGCTGATCCCGTGCGGCCGCCGCTCGACAAGGGTGACGGGGACACCCGCGCTCGCGAGGTCACCCGCGAGCAGCAGCCCGGTTGGTCCCGCGCCGACGACGATGACGTTGCGGACAGTGCCGTTCATGCGGCCTCCTGATGCCGGCGGTTCCGGTCGGGGTCGCCGGCCGGCGGCGGGTCGCAGGTGACAGGTACAGCTGACAGATGGCGCGGACGCGTCGGCCGACGTCTGTCCGCCACCCTAGGGCGCTTCCCGGAACACGCCGAGGGCACCGTTCTCGCCCCCGTACGACTTCGGTCGCGTACGGGTGCGAGGACGGTGCCCTCGGAGGGAACTCTCAGATCTCGGTGGGGAACCGGGGTCAGGAGGCGCGGACCTGGTCCGGGCCCTGCATCTTGCCCTGGCCCTTGCCTCCCGGCTTGCGCCTCGGCTCGCGGTCCGACGAACCGTCGAGCACCCAGACCAGTCCGGCGATCAGCGCGAACAGCCCGATCGGCGCCACGACATAGAGGCCCAGCGTCTCGATGACGCTCAGCCCCTGACCGGGGTCGTCGCCGTCGTCGGGCGTCAGCGCGAGCGCGGGGGCCGACATCAGCAGCATCATCAGCGTCGTACCGGCAGCCAGGGCGCCGGCGCGCAGGGCGTTCTTCTTGTCCACGGTGCAAACGTAGCGAACTCCTGTCGCGGCCGCGCGCCCGGGGGTGCCGTACGGGGTGCGGCACCGGCTGCGGTGCCGGCCGCCGGACGGCGTGCGGGGGCTCACGCGGAGGGTCCCCGGCCGTCGGTGACCCGGTCCGCCCCGTCCTCGCGCAGCACCTCGACGAGGGCGTGCAGCCGTGGGGAGGCGGCCAGTTCCTCCAGGGTGACGGGATGGCCCTCGGCGTCGGCGACGGGCAGGCGCCAGTTCGGGTACTGGTCCCAGGTGCCCGGCAGGTTCTGCGGGCGGCGGTCGCCGACGGCGTCCGGGAGCCAGACCCCGACGAGCCGGGCGGGAGTGCGCAGCAGGAACCGGTGCACGGCCTGGATCTCCGCCTCCTCCGACTGCTCCGAGACACCCCCGGCGGCCCCCTGCAGCAGCCCGAGCCGGGTGAGCAGCGCCAGCCACTCCCCCACGTCCGCGGCCGCCTCGGCCCGCTCCTCGCCCACCGGGCGGGTCAACAGGCCCAGCCGGTCGCGGAGTTCGACGTGGTCGCCGGTGAGGCGGGACGCGGTGGGCGGCAGGTCGTGGGTGGTGGCGGTGGCGAGGCAGTCGGCGCGCCAGCTCTCCGGGGGCAGCGGCAGGCCCGTACCGTCCCAGTCGCGTTCGAACCAGAGGACGGAGGTGCCGAGCACGCCGTGCTCCTGCAAGGTCTCGCGCACCCCCGGTTCCACCGTGCCGAGGTCCTCGCCGATCACCAGGGCCCCGGCGCGGGAGGCCTCCAGGACGAGGATCGCGAGCATGGCCTCGGCGTCGTAGCGGACGTAGGTGCCCTCGGTGGCCGGGCGGCCCTGCGGGACCCACCAGAGGCGGAAGAGACCCATGACGTGGTCGATCCGCAGCGCGCCCGCGTACCGGAAGAGGGCGCGCAGGAGCCTGCGGTACGGAGCGTAGCCGGACTCGGCGAGCCGGTCCGGGCGCCAGGGCGGCAGCCCCCAGTCCTGGCCCTGGACGCTGAACGCGTCCGGGGGCGCGCCGACCGACATGCCGGCCGCGAAGTACTCCTGCTGCGCCCAGGCGTCGGCGCCGTTCGGGTGGACCCCCACGGCGAGGTCGTGCACGAGCCCCACGTCCATACCGGCGTCGCGGGCGCTGCGCTGGGCGGCGGCGAGCTGGGCGTCCGTCAGCCAGGCGAGCCGGCTGTGGAAGTCGACGCGGTCCATCAACTCGGCGCGGGCGCGGGCGGTTTCGGCGGAGCGGGGGTCGCGCAGGCCCTGCGGCCACCGCGTCCAGTCGGAGCCGTACACCTCCGCGAGGGCGTACCAGGTGGCGTGGTCCTCAAGGGCCTCGCCCTCCTCGGCGAGGAAGTCGCAGTAGGCGGCCCGGCGGCCGGGCCCGAGCGGTACCTCCCGGACCAGCTCAAGGGCCTCGCGCTTGAGCTCCCACACGGCGTCGCGGTCGATCAACGCGCCCTTGTCGAGCACGGATTCGCGCAGCCGGCGGGCCCGCGTCAGCAGCGCGAGGAGCCGTTCCCTGTCCCCCTCGTCGACGTACGCGAACTCGGGGACGTCCTCGACGCGCAGGTGCACGGGGTCGGGGTAGCGGCGCGAGGAGGGCCGGTACGGGGAGGGGTCGGTGGGTGCGCCCGGCACGGCCGCGTGCATCGGGTTGACCTGGACGAAACCGGCGCCGAGCGCCCGTCCGGCCCAGGCCGTCAGTTCGGCGAGGTCGCCGAGGTCGCCCATGCCCCAGGAGCGCCGGGAGAGCAGCGAGTAGACCTGCACGAGCAGCCCGTACGAACGCCCCGGAGGCGCGGGCAGCCTCGACGGGGCGACGACGAGATGCGCCCGCGCGGTACGTCCGTCGGGGGCGGCGGCCTCCAGCTCGTGCACCCCGACCGGCAGCCGCTCGACGGACTCCCGGACCTCCCCCTGCTCGGTCCTGACGCTCAGCCGGGTCCCGACGGGCAGGGCGGCGAGGGCGGCGCCCAGCGAGGACCCGCTGGGCGGGTCGCCGCCCGGCAGGGAGTCGCCCGGGGTCCCGGCCGGCGCGGCAGCTCCCGGGGCGCCCTCGGCTGCGGCTCCGCCCCCGCCGACACCGTCAACCCGCCGTGGTCGAAGCGATGGCCGAGGTCGGCGT
>NZ_BMVY01000029.1 GCF_014650955.1 Streptomyces tauricus | reverse complement strand
AATCGTCAAACCGGTCACGCCCAACCAGCGCACCTCAACAAGATCGTGTTACGAGCTCTCAGCGCGCGAGCATCCCGCCGGAGCGCCGTTTCGCGCGGACATGAAAGCCGTTGGCAAGCTGGGCGATTGGGAGAGCCGGACCGATGCCAAGGTGCCGGCCCCGGTCGACATCGCGGCACGTCTAGGTGTCGACGAGGGCGCCTTGTGCGTTCGGACGTCGTACGAGTTCCTCGCCGACGGTAGGCCGGTGCAGCTGTCGACGAGCTGGGAACCGTACGACCTCACCGCGGGAACGCTCATCGTCCTCCCTGAGGGAGGGCCACATGCCGGAGCGGGTGTTGTGAACCGCATGGCCACTATCGGCATCACCGTGAGCCATGCAGTGGAGCAGCCCGAGCCCAGACAGGCGACCGCCGAGGAAGCCTCGCTGCTCGGCATCCAGAAGGCCGCGCTCGTCACGAACATCCGGCGGACGTACTACAGCGATCAGGGACGGCCCGTCGAGACGGCAGACATCGTGGTGCCCGTGGCTCACTGCGAGATCGTCTACGAGATTCCGATCAGTCGTTAGCAGCGTCGCCAGTGGATCAGCTGACTCATCATGTAGTTAACAGCTGTTTCGCCGAATTGGAGCGGATGACTGGGCAGGTGCTACGGAGGGATAGGTCTGCACCCATCCCAATCAGCGGTCACGCCGCCCTTCTACGAGCTCGCGCAGTGGGTCGATGTCCACGGTAGTTACAAACCCGACGAAGAGCCATCACGCGAGCTTCGTGAGTTCGCTGCAGTGCGCTGAGAAGCAAGGGCTGTTTCCACGCCAGCGGGCCGCATGTTGACTTCGGTGCTATCGACCATCCTCAGAAATTCTGAAGGAAGCGCAACGGCGCACAGCGGATGCACTGCAGCACGCTGGTTGTTTCCGAAGATATGACCCAGGGGGCGTTCTAGGCATAATCTTCATACCAGCCTGTGACGGCAGGGGTTGATGTTCAGCCTTGACTGACACCGTTGATACTGGTGACGTTAAATAATCCTCCTGATAATTTAGCCGAGACCGCACGATCGTCGCCGAAATACGTGCCCCGGCCTGCGCCTACCTAGTGCTCCACACCGCTCGTTTTTTTGTCACGCGCTTAAGGGAAGGTTTCTGCTGAGAGGCGTGCAGGGACGCTTCGGGGGAACGGAGGGCGTCATGGCCGTGTCAAGTCACGTGCGGGAAGTCTGCATATTGGGAATCACAACCCTTATTGCGTGTGCCGGGTCGGTTGGACTCACGATGTTGCTGACCAGCTTCCCGGCTGTGCAATCCACTGCTACCAGTAACGCTGGTCAAGCATACGGGGCAGCTGCTGCGGCTACATCCGTCGTGGTTCTCATATATATAGCTCGGACGTTCCGACGCCAAAATGATGAAGCCCGCATGCACCGAGAAGTGCTCGAAGCACAAACCGCTGAGCTGTGTTTGCAACGCGAGAGCAGCCAGGAGCAACACAAAACGGTGCAACGGTCAGCCGAGGCAGCGGTACGTGCTCGCCATATACAGCTTCTAGAGATGGCCATGAACGACCCCGCCCTGATGAGGTGCTGGCCGATCTATGGAACAGCCAGTTCCGATGAAGGCAGGAAGCAATTCCTTTACTGCAACCTGATCATTTCTCACCACTGCATGTGCTATGAGCTTGGATATTTCACTGACGACGAAGTAGAGCAGACGCTCTATCATACCTTTGGAAACGAAATTGTACGCACCTTCTGGGAGGTGACGCGACCGGCACGGGCTCGTACAGCCTGGCACGGCGGAACAATGCGGAAGTTCTACGACCTCGCTGAGCTTGCTTATCTGCGTCAGGTTGGAGATGGGGGCGTGGCCTGATTGGGGATCTCCCATCTGGCCACGCCACTAGAAATCAAACGCTAGGAGGATTCCACCCAGCACTGATGAGAACTTCAAACGGCACCACGAAGAGGTCTTCTCCTTGACCGATTCCAGTGTCGGCCGGCAGTGTATTTCGCAGTTCAGACGAAGCGGTGCGACCGATGAACGCCAAATCGCCAGACGACGTGGAGAACATCGCTGGGCAATTTTGATCGGCGATGCATTTCTGCGCCGGGGCATCTAGACGCCTCGCGATTTGCATGGATATAAATACCTATCTCGGGGATTTCATTTCATCCCGCAAGAATTTTCGCTATTTTCGACGAGGGTACCGGGGAGGACTCTTTTAGCCCGTCACGGTTTCTTGCGGAGGCTATTTTGTATAGGCGCCGCAAGCACGCTGTCAAATCGTTGAATAATGGCGCTAAGTCGACTTGCCTACCATCTTGGCTATCGACATTTCAGAATAAATTAGAGGGGAGGCCTTGAAGACATCGGACATGCCGCACTCTATGAGAATCCCCTACATCTCATCACTTCATACTTAGTCCATACACGACAGAGGTGCGGCCCGTATTACAGGGCCGCACCATTCCACTAGTGAATGATCACCGACGCCGACACCGGCAACCAAACGCACTGGCTAGAATAATCCGCGGAATTGTCACAAGCTCCTCCCCTGGGCCCACGTTTGCGTGACCAGCGAGCGAGTCTCGAAGCTCACGGTCAGCCAAGCGCCCAATGATTGCGATATCGATAGACGTGGTCGCAAAAACTGCCGGGCAGTTGTGGTCCAGCACGCAACTCTCGCGCGCATCTAGTCTTTCGGTAATCTGCATAATAGGCAGGCCCTTCTGAAATATCTCTTCGGGTAGCTGTTGCGTCATACGCCTACAGCATGGGCGCTTAACTGGATTCAGGCAAGACCGCATAGCAGATGCTAGCTAGCTAGCTATTACTATATCGACAAACCTCTTTATGGGTATGCTCTATTAGCCTCCCTCTCTGCACCTGTCGGCAACGTGACTCCTGCGGCACTGAACACCCGCCTGCACTCGTCCTCCACGTCGATTCAAGCGCCGAACATCGCCACGTCTCCTTCGCTTATATTCAGAATTTCTCAACTCGGCCAGTGACATGACCCTCATTGCGTTCGAGAGCGGCCTGACCGGAACCTGACAGAAAACCATCGCCGAGGCGTGGATTCTCGGCATCCAGAAGGCCGCACACACATTCGGCGGACGTATTACAGCGACCAGGAGCGGCCGGTGGAGACGGCGGACATTGTGGTGCTGTCCGCTCACTGCGAGATCGTCTACGAGATTGCAGTCGGTCGTTACTGAGCTTGAATTCATGAAGTCGTTGGGGTGAGGGATAGGCCGGTCCCGGCGAGGCATCCGTCGATGAGATAGGGCCGGTACTGGATCTTCCTCATCCCGTGCCGGATGGTCTGGCTGAGGTGCTCCGGTGTGGTGAAGGCAGTGTTGGACAGCCAGCCGCGCCGAAGCAGCGACCAGATGCCTTCGACGGGGTTGAGATCGGGTGCGTAGGAGGGCAGCTGGTAGACGGTCAGCCAGTCCTGCCGGGCGATGAACTGTCGCATCCCGTAGGCGAGATGGACGTTCAGGTTGTCCCAGACGAGCACGATCGGCCCGCCGAGCTGGGCGTGCGCGGTGACGAGCAGGTCGCGGTAGTCGGTCCAGGCGAAGCTCTTGCGAGCGTCCCGCCGGCCGTCGTCGCGGCGGGGCCGGTAGATCAGCCGGGACCGTTGGCCTGGCTTGTAGCAGGTCAGTGCGGCGATCGAGATGCGGCGGCGGGACCGGCCTCGGACCCGGATGACGGGTGTGTGTCCGCGGCGGGCCCAGGTGCGGGCGATGGGCGGCGTCATCGAGAAGCCGGACTCGTCCTCGAAGACGATCCAGGCGTCGAGCGCCGCCGCGGTCCTTCCACCTGTGGCCAGGTCTCCTTCACCCAGCCGGTGACCTGGTCTTCGTTGCGTTCGACGGCCCGTCTGGCCGGCACCTGGCAGGAGTACCCGTGTCGGATGAGCAGCTTGTGCACCCCTTGCAGTGTGTAGCTCTTGTGGAAGCGGCGCCCGATCACGGTCTTGATCCTTGAGAGCGTCCACCGCTGATCCGGCCAGCCGTGCGCGACCGGTCCCTTGGCCAAGTCCGCCTCCAGCTGGGCGAACTGGCTCTCGCTCAGCCTGGGCGGCGAGGCCGAACCGGCGGACCGCAGAGCCCGTGGGCCACGCTTGTCCCAGGCCCGCCGCCACCGCTGGACCGACCGGACGCTGACCCGTAACTCCTTCGCGATCGCCGAACTCGGCTCACCAGAGGCGAACCGCTCGGCCGCCTTCATCCGGATCCCCTCGCGGAACTGCCTGCGCTCGTCCGACAGACCGCCGCCCTGCGCATACCTCATGACAACGGCGTACCGCGAGGATCAAGCCCTGTCAGTGGCTAAGACAACCCGAGTTCAACCTCAGTAGCTGTTTGGCCAGTGGTTCACTTGGATTAGAGGAGGAACGAGCGCGCTCAGCCCAGGGCGTGCCAGCCCCGTGCCACATGCGTGCCACATCGTGCGGTCAATCACGGTCAACAGCGGTTCGCCGCAGTCGGAACACGCGGATGAGCTGGGTAGCCGCCACGGCGGCACCGAACTGCGCCGTCCCGATCAATGGTCGCGCCGCCCTTACAAGGCGGATGTCGGCGGTTCGAAACCGTCCGCGCCCACCAGTCCCAGGACACGACTAAGGCCCAGGTCAACCGGTGTGAAGCCGGATGCCTGGGCCTTGTTCGTGTCCGCTCGCCCCTTGTTCGTGTCCGCTCGGCCTTTGCCCGCGTTCCCTCCGGCCGGAACCGCCCGCGTCGACCCGCCCGGTGTGGCCTGTCCCCATGGATGCGGTCGGTGGCTGCTCCGGGCCAGGGATGGCGGGTCCGGCTCCCCTGGCGGATCCTGGGGGTCACGACACCTCCGTGCGTGGCAGAAGGAGGCGGACATGGCAGCGCATGTACTGCGGACGGCGCCCAGGCGGCGGATCAGGCTCGACGAGCATCTGCCGGTCGATCATCGGCTCAGCATGTTCTACCGGATCGGCGCGGGGCTCATGGGGCTCGTGCTGCTCGCCTTCGGGATCCTGGGACTGATCGACAGAGTCGGGTTCTTCGACACCGACGGGGACACCGTCTCGGGGCTGAACACCAACGGCGCGCTCAGCGTGATCTCGATCCTTGCCGGGCTGCTGCTCTTCGTCGGCATGGTCATCGGCGGCAACGTCGCCTCGACGATCAACATGGTCCTCGGCATCCTCTTCATCCTCAGCGGCTTCCTGAACCTCGCCCTGCTCGACACGGAGTACAACTTCCTCGCCTTCCGCATCCCGAACGTGCTCTTCAGCTTCGTGGTCGGCGTGATGCTGATGTTCTTCGGGATGTACGGACGGGTCGGCTCGGCCCTGCCCCACGACAACCCGTACTGGCGGTCCCGCAACCCCGAGCAGGCCGAGCGCGAGCAGCGGGTGAAGGCGGGGGCCGACTTGCGCGCGAAGGCACTGGACCATGGCACGGGCACGGGCACGGGCTCCAAGGGATCAACGGCATCCACGGGCTCCGGAGCGGCTCCGGCTCCTCTGGGAGACGGCCGTTCCGCCCGCTAACCTGTGCGCATGCCTCGCTATGAATACCGCTGCCGGACCTGCGGCGACACGTTCGAGAAGAGCCGTCCGATGGCCGAGTCGTCCGCGCCCACGGACTGCCCGGCCGGCCACGACGACACGGTGAAGCTGCTGTCGACGGTGGCGGTCGGCGGTTCCGCCTCGGCGCCCGCCCCCGCACCGGGCGGTGGCGGAGGCGGGGGCGGTTGCTGCGGCGGGGGCTGCTGCGGCTGACCCGCGTGCCCAGGCCGGTCCCCACCCCCGGCTTCAGTCTGGCTTCAGCTTCGGTTCTCTAGCGTCGGGTGCGTGACCCAAAGCAGCGCACCGCAGTGGATCAACGGCCTGATGGACACGCTCGGCGCCCCGGGCGCCGGCATCGCCATCGCCCTGGAGAACCTGTTCCCACCCATCCCGAGCGAGGTGATCCTGCCTCTCGCGGGGTTCGCGGCGAGCACCGGGCAGATGAACCTGTTCGCCGCCCTGCTGTGGACGACGGCCGGTTCGGTCGTCGGGGCGCTCGCGCTGTACGGCGTCGGCGCGCTGCTCGGCCGCGACCGCACGGTCGCCGTCGCGGCGCGGCTGCCGCTCGTCAAGGTGTCGGACATCGAGAAGACGGAGGCGTGGTTCTCCCGGCACGGCACCAAGGCCATCTTCTTCGGACGGATGATCCCCGTCTTCCGCAGTCTGATCTCGGTGCCGGCGGGCGTCGAACGCATGCCGCTGCCCGTCTTCCTCGGCCTGACCACGCTCGGCAGCGCGATCTGGAACACCGTCTTCGTCCTGGCCGGGTACTTCCTCGGCGAGAACTGGACCGACGTCGCCGGTTACGTGTCGGCGTACTCGAAGGTGGTGCTGGCGGGCGCCGCGCTCGCGCTGCTGGTCCTCGTGGGCGTACGCCTCTTCAGGCCCGGGCGGGGCGGCCGACGGCGTGAGGACGAGGACAAGGACTCCCGCACCCGTACGCCCCGTACTCCCACCGACACCCCTACCGGATCGCGCTGAGGAACTCCCCGAGGATCCGCTCCCCCGCGACCACACCCCGCTCCGGAAGCGCGGTGACCCCCGGTGCCGTCCAGCCCGCCTCGGCCAGTTCGCCGTGGCCCGGGCGCCAGGCGCGGTCCGCGGCCAGCAGGAGGTCGGCGTCGAGCAGGGAGTCGCCGGCCGCGAGTGTCAGGGCCGCGCCCGTACGGCGGGCCACCTCCCGCATGGCCGCGCTCTTGGTGAGCGGCTTCGGTACGGCGTAGACCTTGCGGCCCTGGACCGAGACGGTCCAGCCGCGGTTCTCCGCCCAGACGGCCAGTTCCTTGGCCCAGTCCGCGGGGAGCAGGTCGCGCTCGACGACGAAGTACACGAAGAGGTCCTCGGCGACCCGCTGCTTGAGCACCCAGGCCGGGTCGGCGGTGGCCGCCATGTGGGCGCGCACCTCGTCCAGCGGGGCGCACTCGTCCGCCAGGCGCTCGGTCACCCGGGCCTGCCAGGCCGGGTCGGAGACGCCGTCGACGAGGAGGTGGCCGCCGTTGGCGCAGATCGCGTACTTGGAGGCGGGGCCGGGGAGCCGGATGCGGTGGTACTGCTCGCGGGTACGGGTCGTGGTCGGGACGAAGTCCGCCGCCTCGCCCAGTTCGGTGAGCAGTCCGGCCGCGGTCTCGGTCACGTACGACAGCGGCTTGCTCTGGTACACCTCGACGCACAGCAGCCGGGGCGCCTCCGCGTCGGGTCCGGTCAGCGCGAGCGCGTTGGCGGAGTAGATGAGCGTGCGGTCGAGGTCGCTGGCGACCAGGGCGCGCGGAGCGGGTCCGGGCATCAGACCGTCACCGCCCTGCCGTCGGCGCCGGTCGCGCCGCGCGTGTACTTGGGGTGGATCAACCCGACACAGGTGTACGGGAGTTCGGCGACCTCCTCGACGGGTACGCCGCGCTGTTCGGCGAGCAGGCGTACGTGGTCGAGGTCGGCGCCCGCTCCGGCCCGGGCGAGGATCTTCCAGGGGACGCGGCGCAGCAGTACCCGGGTCGTCTCGCCGACGCCCGGCTTGACGAGGTTCACGTCGTGGATGCCGTACTCCTCGCTGATCCGCTCGACGGCCGCCCAGCCCTCCCAGGTCGGGGCGCGGTCGGCGGAGAGCAGTTCCTTGACCCGCTCGTCCACCGCGTCGCCGACCTCGTCGAAGCGGGCGGAGATGGCGTCGAGGAACTCGACGGAGACGTCCGTGCCGGCGAGCTCGCGGTAGAACTTCGCCCCGTGGTAGTCGTGTTCGCCGACCAGGTCGGCGCGCAGCACCGTACGTGAAATGAGCCCGGAGACCGTGGAGTTGAGGCAGGCGGAGGGGATGAGGAAGTCCTCGCGGGTGCCGTACGTGCGTACGCAGGAGCCGGGGTCGGCGAGGACCGCGATCTCCGGGTCGAAGCCGGTGATGCCGTCGGAGGCCTCGAACTCCTCGATGGCCTGGGCGAGTTCGCGGGTGATGGC
The DNA here is from genome assembly GCF_014650955.1 of Streptomyces tauricus. Classification (GTDB taxonomy): domain Bacteria; phylum Actinomycetota; class Actinomycetes; order Streptomycetales; family Streptomycetaceae; genus Streptomyces; species Streptomyces tauricus. Next base: position 108,947 of record NZ_BMVY01000029.1, on the reverse strand, counting down.
GCCCTTGCCGGTCCAGCCGTCGACGAACACGACGTCGACCGGGGCGTGGTGGGCGGCCAGGTAACGCAGCGCGTTGGCGTCGATGCCGCGGCCACGCACGATGGAGACGGCGTAGTGGGGCAGGTCGAGGCCGTGGCGGTGCTGGGCCCAGCGGCGCATCAGGACGCCGACGGGGGTGCCGGCGCGGGCCAGGGAGACGAGCACGGGCCGCGGTGAGCGTTCGGCGAGGACGGTCTCGGTGACCGCGCCGACGGCCAGGGCGATCCGGGCGGCCGAGCCGGCGAGCGCGTCGCGGAACAGCTCCTGGTACGCGGGGCTCGGCTGGTACTCCACCGGCAGCGACTCCGCGTAGTGGGCGCCACCGCTCTGGATGGCCTCCTCGCGCTCCTCGGTGGGCGCTTCGAGGCGGGTGTCCGAGAGGTCCTGCAGCAGCCAGCCGACCTCGTCCGCCGCGTACGAGGAGAAGTCGGGACCGCGGAGGGGCTCGGGCAGCATCAAGGGCCTTTCAGCGGATCGCGGTGCGGATTCCTGTACGGACTCCGCACCGGAATCGCGTGCGGGTTCGGGGACGTACGAGGGGACGACGGCCAGCAGCACACTGCCCGCGTGGGCGGCGAGCTGCGCCAACAGGCCGTCCGGGGCGTGCAGTTCGGGGGTGTCGGCGGCGGAGTCGACCACCGCGACGACGGCGTCGAAGCCGGCGCCCGCGACGTTGTAGGCGTACCGCTCGCCGGGCCCGTCGGCCGGGCCGTCGTGGGCGGGGAAGGCGAGCCGGGTGCGGATCGCGTAGCCGGGGTCGTCGACGGCGAGGACGGGTGAGCGGGTGGTCGTGGAGTAGCGCACCTCGGCGTCGGTCAGCTTCTCCAGCGCGACACCGAGCCGCAGCGGCGCGTACATCAGCTCCTCGAAGCCGAGTACGAGGACGCGGCCTCGGCGGGCGCGGGGCGGCAGCGCCTCGGCTATTCGGGCCGCCATGGCGGGCAGGGCGCCCTCCAGGCGGACGCGGTGTTCGGGCGTGAAGCCGTGCCGTCCGCCGTCGGCGAGGCCCTGCGGCCAGCCGAGGTCCACGCGGGCGATCGTGCCGGGCGCCGGGCGGGGCGCGGGGGCCACGGCGGTCGCCTCGTGCTCGGCGACCAGCGCCTGCCCCTTCTCCAGTACGCCCTCGGGCAGCCGTACGGTGCCGGAGGCGGCCGTCACCAGGTCCACGGTCGCGTCGATCTCCTGGGCGAGGTCCGCGAGGCGGCCGAGGTCCGCGGCCGAGCGCATGTCGACCAGGGCGACGATCACGTACCGGCCGCGCGGATAGCGTGCGTGCAGGTCACGGATGGTGTTGAGGATGGTGTTGCCGGTGGAGAACTCGTCGTCGACGAGGACGAGCGGGCCGTCGCCGGCCAGCAGGTCCGGGTTCTCCGGGAGCAGCAGGTGCGAGGTGGCGTGCGAGTGGGACTCCTCGAAGCCGCCGGCCGTCGCGACGCCCTCGACGGGGCGCCGGGTCGAGTGGAGGCAGGGGGCGAGACCCACGCCGTCCGCGACGGAGTGGCCGAGCCCGGTGGCCGTCTCGGCGTACCCGAGGACGACGGCCCGGCCGGCCTCGTCCTCCCCGAGCAGGTCGCGTACGCGCAGCCCGAGCGCGAATCCGTAGCCGTACACGACGGCGGGCGACTGCGGTACGTGCTTGCCGAGCACGTTCGACACGAGGAGATGGGCGCGCTTGGGGTTGCGCCGCAGGGCGAGCCCCAGCAGCTCCCCGAGCCCCTCGTCCCCGACGAGCTCCACGCCGAGGCGCCCGGCGACCCAGCTCCCCGACCAGACCTCGCCGACGGGTCCTTCGGCGGCTCCGTCGGCCGCCCCTCCTGCGGGCCCGGCGACGGGGCCACGCGCTCCGGACCTGGTTCCGGTGCCGGGGCGGAAGCCCGTCGCGGACCAGACGCCGGACCCGTCGTTCACAGCCTTGTTCATGGATTCCTTGGGTGTCGGCGGGTCGGGGGGCAGCAGGTCGGGGTGTCGGCGGGTCGGGGCATCAGCCCGGGATTCCGGCGGCGAGCAGTTCCACGAAGCCGATGTCCTCGTTGGTGACGCCGAAGACCTCGGCGCGCTGGAGGGTGCGCTCCGCCCAGGCGCGGTGCGGCTTCACCTCGTTCATCTTGTTCGTGTACGCGGACCGCAGTACGCCTCCGCCGCCCCGCTCGGGCCGCAGGATGTCCTGGGCGTCGCTGAACTCCTCGTGGCTGACCACGGAGAGGGCGTGCACGGGCAGGACGTGCGAGGGGTGGATGCAGGTCTTGCCCTGCAGCCCGTTGGTCCGGTCGAGGGAGATCTCCCGCAGCAGGCCGTCCATGTCGTGCTCGATCAGGGCGGCGCGCAGGTCCTCGGCCTCCGGGGTGAAGGGGCTGCGGCGCAGCTGCGGCTTGAACATGCGCTCCTGGACGCGGAAGTACTCCCACACGGGCCCGGTCACCGTGAATCCGGTGCCGTCGGCCCGCCCGAGGACGTTCACCACGTCGGCGATGACGGAGGCGACTATCTGCACGTCGTACGCGGTCATGTCGGGCGCTCTGCGCAGCCCGTACGCCGAGCAGAAGTCGGTGACGCCGAGCCGCAGGGCGAGTACGCGGTCGCGGTACTTGTCGACGGCCCGGAAGATTCCGGCGAGGGTCTCCGCCCGGGACTCGCGGTACAGCAGTTCGGGCGATTCGAGGACGGGCATGGCGAAGAGCCGCCGCGCGCTCGCGCCCTCGGCCTCGGTGAGCGCCTCCAGGAACGGAATGCCCCGTTCCTCCGTGAACTTGGGCAGTACGAATCCGGACAGGAGCCGCACGGCCCCGCCGAGCCGCTGGACGAGGTCGGGTATCTGCTCGGGCGCTCTGACCCGGATGAAGAGCAGGGGCAGCTCGTCCCCGGGGCGGTCTGCCAGGTCACGGAACTGCCGGACGAGGTTCTCCTCGGCGTCCGCGACGTCCGCGTCGCCGATCGAGTCCTCCAGGCACACCACCATCGAGACGACACCGCGACCGGCCTGCTTCACGATGTCGTCGGCGAGCTTCTGCCTGGTCGCGGGGCTGTAGAGGGTGGCTCCGAGTGCTGCGGCCAGCACTCGGGGCGAGGAGTCCGCGGTGAAGACGCACGGCTCCTGGAAGAAGAGGCGGTCCCGCACCTCAGGGGCAATATGCCCGAAATGACGCATGAGTCTCCCCCGGGGCGGCTAGATGGCCTGACGATATGTGGCCGGTAATAGTACGTAGAGATCCGTGTCCGGGATTCCCATCGGGCATGAAATTCAGGTAACGCAGACAAACACCATTGTGCCGTCCGTCTGCGCGGCGGGCCGCGCGGGGAGCGCGACAGGAGCGCACCCCCACGTTGTCGTGACCAGGGCCGAGAAGGCAGGATGACCGTATGACGCACGCCATGCTGAAGGGGTCGAACGTCCCGCTGGACGCCACGGCGGTGCGCGCCGTGCTGCGCTGGACGCCGGGACGGGGTGTCCCGGACGTGGATGCCTCCGCACTCCTCCTCGGTCCCGACGGTCGTGTGCGGTCCGACGAGGACTTCGTTTTCTACAACCAGCCCCGGCATCCGTCGGGGAAGGTCTGGCGACTCGGCAAGAAGCGCGTGAACGACGGCCTCGCCGAGGGGCTCACCGATACGATTCAGTCGGATCTGGCGGGCGTTGACAATGGTGTGGGACGGATTCTCCTTGTCGCTTCCGCCGACGGCGTCACCTTCGACCAGGTGCGCGCGCTGCGGATCGTGGTGTTCGACGCCACGATCGGGGACGCCGAGCCACTGGCGTACTTCGACATCAAGCCGGAGACCGGTGAGGAAACCGCGCTGATCTGCGGTGAACTGTACCGGCGTGGCGAGGGCTGGAAGTTCCGGGCCCTCGGTGAGGGCTATTCGAACGGGCTGCAGGGGCTGGCGGCCGACTTCGGTATCTCGGTGGACGAGTCCGACACCTCCGAAGCGTCCGGGGCCGCTGGCGCCTCCGGCGCCGAGGAGGGGTCTGCGGCCGGCGGGCGGGCCGGTGCGCAGCCGTTGCCGCCCGAGCAGCCGACCACGCAGGTGCCGCAGCAGCCGGTGCAGCCCGCGTACGGGTATCCGCCGGCCGCTCCCGGGCCGGAGCCGACGCGGCAGCAGCCGCCGGCCACGCAGCCCGCGTACGGGTATCCGCAGCCGACCAGTGCGCCTGCGTACGGGTATCCGCCGCCGCCTCAGCCTGCCGCGGCGGCGCCGTCCGGGTACGGCTACCCGCAGCCGGTGGGGCCGGGTCCCGACCCGGACTTCCGGCTCCCGCCGCAGGGGCCGCAGTTCATCGGCCGCTGAGCCCCCGGTCGTCCCGGGGCACGGGAAGCGGCCGCCTTTCGCCTCTGGGGGTGCGGGGAACCGCGCGATCAGCCACGACGGGGCCGCAGCCGCCCCTGAGCGGCCGGCCCCGAGCCCGAGCGCTGGGGCGCCGCCGTCCGCAGGGCGACTGCCGGCAGGACGTGGGGTGCGGGTCGGTCGGTGCCGGCCGCGCAGTTCCCCGCGCCCCTGACGGGGCTCGGTGCGTGCTCGGGCGCACAGTTCCCCGGGCCCTTGACGGGGGCCGGTGCGTGCTCGGTCGCGGATGCGTCGTGGCTGGCCGCGCAGTTCCCCGCGCCCCTGACGAGGCTCGGTGCGTGCTCGGGCGCGCAGTTCCCCGCGCCCCTTGCGGGGCCCGCTAACGGTCGGCCTTTGCCTTGTAGCCTCGGCCCCATTGGAGGCCCCAGCCGTACAGGCGGTCCAGTTCTGCCTGGAAGCCGTACACGAACTTCACCTCGCGTCGCACCACGAGTTCGTTCTTGACGTTCTCGATCATGACGACCGCGCAGGACCGGGCCTGGGAGTGCCGCTCGTCGAGCCCGATCTCGATCCGGGGCCCGTTGCTCGGGTACAGGGTCACGATCGCGTGCGTACGGTCGAACGCCGGGGTCTGGTCGTAGATGTAGACGAAGACCAGCAGCCGCTTGATCTCCTTGCGGTGGTCGAGGTTGACGAAGATCGTCTCGCCCGAGCCGGAGCCGAACCGGTCGTCACCGCTGAGCTTCACGTAGGGCGCGCCGTTGAGGTCCCCCAGGAAGCCCCCGAGCGGCTGGACGACCCCCTTGCTGCCGTCGGCCAGCTCGTACATGCAGCCGAGGTCGAGGTCGACGTTGACCATGGACTGGGTGTGCGCCTGCACCACTTCCGGCTTCAGGGCCTTGAAGGGGTGGCGCAGCAGACTCCCCCGCTGGGCCCCGCCTATGTCGGAGGTCCGCATCCGCCACGAGAGGTTGATACGGAGATTGCCGGTGGCCGCACCCTGCTTGCTGAGTGAGATCGTCTGGTTCCGTTTGGTCAGTTCGATGGCGTTGGTCGCCGCGCTGCCCGAGTCGAACTGCGCCGACCGCCCGCGCCACATGCCTTCCCAGAAACTCATTCCCGCCCCCACCTCGGCTGTTCACCCCGCCCCGACGAAGGATCGGGGCCTCATACGCCGGGGCGGGCGCCGAGGACTCCTCGGCGCCCGCCCCTCACAGAGCGTTCCTCAACCTGACCGGTGTCACACCCCGGACGAGACCTCTGTCTTGTCGTCCGAGGGGTCAGCTTTTCCCTCCGCGGCCGCCAGCGCCTTGTTGCGGCGTACCGAGGACCAGAAGGACCAGGCGATCAGGACGACCCCGATGAGGCCGGTGATGATCTCGTTGACCTCGAAGCGGATGGTGATCAGCAGGATCGCGGCGAGGGCGCCGATCGCGTAGTGGGCGCCGTGCTCCAGGTACACGTAGTCGTCCAGGGTGCCCTGGCGCACCAGGTAGACCGTCAGCGACCGCACGTACATCGCGCCGATGCCCAGGCCCAGCGCCATCAGGATGATGTCGTTGGTGATGGCGAAGGCGCCGATGACGCCGTCGAAGGAGAACGACGCGTCGAGGACTTCGAGGTAGAGGAACATGAAGAAGGCGGCCTTGCCGACCATGGCGCCGGCGGAGATCTGCTTGCCCTTGGCCTTGGCCTCCTCCTCGGCCTCGTGCTCGCGCTCCTCGGCCTCTTCGAGACGGTTCTCGAAGAACCCGGAGAGGCCGCCGACGACCAGGTACGTGATCAGGCCGGCGACGCCGGAGAGCAGGACCGTCTCCGCCTTGTCGGCGGACCCGGCGTGCAGATGGGCCTGCGGGGCCAGGAACAGCGCGGTGACGAGCAGGATGATCAGGGCGATGCAGGCCGAGAGCATGTCGACCTTGCCGAGCTTGGCGAGCGGGCGCTCCAGCCAGCCCAGCCACTTGATGTCGCGGTCCTCGAAGATGAAGTCGAGGAAGATCATCAGCAGGAACATGCCACCGAAGGCGGCGATCGACGGGTGGGCGTCGGTCACCAGTTCCTGGTAGCGGTCGGCGTCGTTCAGCGCGAGGTCGACCGCCTCGATCGGGCCGAGGGAGGCACTGATCGCGACGATCACGACGGGGAAGATGAGCCGCATTCCGAAGACGGCGATGAGGATGCCGACGGTGAGGAAGATCTTCTGCCAGAAGGCACTCATCTTCTTCAGGATTCCGGCGTTGACCACCGCGTTGTCGAAGGACAGCGAGATCTCGAGGATGGACAGGATCAGCACGATCCCGAACGCGGTCCATCCGCCGATCAAAACCGCTGCGACCAGGCCGAGCGCGGTGACCGCGAACGACCAGCCGAAGGTTTTCAGAACCACTGGCTACCCAATCGTGAGTTGGGGGGCTACCCCCGGACGAAGTCCGGAGGGGGTTTCCCCCCGCCGTACCCGGCTTTACGAAACATTGACCTCGAAGTCTAGAGGGCCGACTCCCCGAAGGAGAGGGCCGGGCCCTTCCGCTCGAAGAGTCGCAGGTCCAGAGGGTCCGAACCCAGGTGACGCGCCTTCTGCCACCTGGGCCGTCTCACGTGCTGGCACCACTTCGTGACACCCCGGCCGACCTGTTGATCACAGGGGCCATCTTCCGCGTAACCCGCTTTACGAAACGTTGACCCCGAAGTCGAGGGCGATGCCTCGCAGCCCGGACGCGTAGCCCTGGCCGACCGCGCGGAACTTCCACTCGCCGCCGTAGCGGTAGACCTCGCCGAAGATCATCGCTGTCTCCGTGGAGGCGTCCTCGGAGAGGTCGTAGCGGGCCAGCTCCACGCCGTCGGCCTGGTTGACGACCCGGATGAACGCGTTGCTCACCTGGCCGAAGGTCTGCCCGCGGTTGTCGGCGTCGTGGATGGAGACCGGGAAGACGATCTTCTCCACGTTGGCGGGCACCTTGGAGAGGTCGATGAGGATGGACTCGTCGTCGCCCTCGCCCTCACCGGTGAGGTTGTCCCCGGTGTGCTCGACCGAGCCGTCGGGGCTCTTGAGCTGGTTGTAGAAGATGAACCACTCGTCACCGAGCACCCGGCCCGAGTTGCACATCAGCGCACTGGCGTCGAGGTCGAAGTCCGCTCCGGTGGTGGAGCGTGCGTCCCAGCCGAGCCCGACCATCACTTGCGTGAGGTTCGGTGCGGCCTTGGAGAGGGAGACATTGCCCCCCTTGGCGAGCGTGACACCCATGTTTGGTCCTCCCCGGTGAAGCCGTTGGTTGTGCCGTGGTACCAGCACGTCCGGCGCCGCACTAGGAGTGTGCGGCGCCGGACGGGAAGTGGTGGAGCGCCCCGGGGCTCGGATCCCGAACCCCAGGGGTTTTCAGGCTCAGACGTTGACGCCGAAGTCCTGCGCGATGCCGCGCAGACCCGAGGCGTACCCCTGGCCGATGGCGCGGAACTTCCACTCCGCGCCGTGGCGGTACAGCTCGCCGAAGACCATCGCGGTCTCCGTCGAGGCGTCCTCGGAGAGGTCGTACCGGGCGATCTCCGCCTCGCCGGCCTGGTTCACGACGCGGATGAACGCGTTGCGTACCTGGCCGAACGACTGCTGGCGGTTCTCGGCGTCGTAGATCGAGACCGGGAAGACGATCTTCTCGATGTCGGCGGGGACCCCGGCGAGATTGACCTTGATCTGCTCGTCGTCGCCCTCGCCCTCACCGGTGGTGTTGTCACCGGTGTGCTCGACGGAGCCGTCGGGGCTCTTCAGGTTGTTGAAGAACACGAAGTTGGCGTCACTGCTGACCTTGCCCTCCGCGTTCGTCAGGATCGCGCTCGCGTCGAGGTCGAAGTCGGTACCGGTGGTGGTGCGGATGTCCCACCCCAGACCGATGATGACCGCGGTCAGGCCCGGGGCCTCCTTCGACAGCGATACGTTGCCGCCCTTGCTGAGGCTGACTCCCACGAGTACTCCCATTGGTGTCCGGGGGCGGGAAGCCCCGTAGTGCGTTGGTATCGGATCAACGTGCCGATCCTAGTGAGAGGTTCCCCGCCACCGCAGTCCCTGGGGCGCGAAGAATCCCGAAGTGTCGGCATCCAGGGCTCTACAGGGCGTCGAGCGCCTGTACGTACTCGTTCAGGTCCCGTGCGTCCGGCAGGGCGTTGACGACGGTCCAGCGGACGACACCCTCCTTGTCGATGACGAAGGTGCCGCGCACCGCGCAGCCCTTGTCCTCGGCGAAGACACCGTACGCGCGCGAGACCTCGCCGTGCGGCCAGAAGTCCGACAGCAGCGGGTACTCCAGGCCCTCCTGCTCGCCGAACACGCGCAGGGTGTGGATGGAGTCGTTCGAGACGGCGAGGAGCTGGGTGTCGCGGTCGGCGAACCGCGGCAGGTTGTCGCGCAGCTCGCACAGTTCGCCGGTGCACACGCCGGTGAAGGCGAAGGGGTAGAAGAGCAGCACCACGTTCTTCGCGCCCCGGAAGTCGGAGAGCTTCACGGTGGCACCGTGGTTGTCCTTGAGCTCGAAGTCCGGAGCCTTGTCGCCGACCCCGATCGTCTCGCTGACCATGGTCCTGCATCCCTCCACTAGATGGACCCGTCCGAGTGACCCACCCTACGCAGCGCCCCCACCGTGCCCCCAAAGGGACGAGGCCCCCGCCGACCGGAGTCGGCGGGGGCCTCCTGGCCTCGGCTGCGCCTCAGCGCTTCTTGGCCGCCGTCTTCGGCGTAGCCAGCTTCGTGCCGCTCCAGTCCTTCCCCACGCTGATGCCCTTGGTCTGGGACAGACCCGCGGTCGTCACAGCTTCGGCGATGTCGCTGGGCTCCACATAACCGTCTCGGCCGGTCTTGGGCGTCAGCAGCAGGACGGCGCCGCCCTCTTCGACGTACGTGGTGGCATCCACCAGCGCATCCGTCAGGTCGCCGTCGTCGTCTCGGAACCAGAGCACAACGGCGTCGGCGACGTCGTCGTACTCCTCGTCCATGAGCTCGCTGCCGATTACTTCTTCAATGGCCGAGCGGAGCTCCTGGTCGACGTCGTCGTCGAAGCCGATCTCCTGGACCACCTGCTCGGGCTGGAATCCCAGCCTGGCGGCCAGGCTCGTCCGCTCCTCCGCGTGGTCCGCGGTCGCGCTCACGGGTTGCCTCCTGATCATGTTCGGTAATGGGGTCCTCCCCGGCCCGGGCGAAGCCGAGATCCTGGGGAAGTTCAAGCCACGCGCGTGCGCGCAGCATTGGCCGTAGTCCACACGGGCGGGGCGGATCGCGCAAGTACCCGGCCGTCAAGACCGCCGAAACGGTGACGATCCAGGCCGTGTCGCCGCAACTCCAGTCAGGGAATCACAGCCGTTGGTGACACACACCACAGCAATCTGCCCGCTTTGTGAATTTCGGAACCCTACGAGGGTACGAGACTCGAATGCCTTTGCGGTACGCGTCACGGGTCGGGCGTATCGTTGCGATTTGCCGGACCCGCCCTTGGGAGAACGGTGCGAACGTGTCGGTTACCTCTCGGTAGAGATGACGTTTCCGCTCCCGAGGTACACGATGGGGAACGGTGCAGACGCCCAGGAAACCAGAGAAAAAGCAAAGTAAAAACTGAAGAAACCGAGAAGAAGCGGCCCCCCGAGAGCGAAGGAACAGCGTGGCTTCCGGACCCGATCGCAACCCGATCATCATTGGCGGCCTTCCGAGTCAGGTCCCTGACTTCGATCCCGAAGAGACCCAGGAGTGGCTCGACTCCCTCGACGCCGCCGTGGACCAGCGCGGCCGGGAGCGGGCCCGCTATCTCATGCTGAGGCTGATCGAACGCGCCCGCGAGAAGCGCGTGGCCGTTCCCGAGATGCGCAGCACCGACTACGTCAACACCATCGCCACCAAGGACGAGCCGTTCTTCCCCGGCAACGAGGAGATCGAACGGAAGATCCTCAACGCGACCCGCTGGAACGCGGCCGTGATGGTGTCCCGGGCCCAGCGGCCCGGTATCGGTGTCGGCGGCCACATCGCCACGTTCGCGTCCTCCGCCTCGCTCTACGACGTGGGCTTCAACCACTTCTTCCGCGGCAAGGACGGGGGTGACGGCGGCGACCAGATCTTCTTCCAGGGGCACGCCTCCCCCGGTATCTACGCCCGCGCGTTCCTGCTGGACCGCCTCGACGAGGCTCAGCTGGACGCCTTCCGGCAGGAGAAGTCGAAGGCCCCGCGCGCGCTGTCCTCGTACCCGCACCCGCGGTCCATGCCGGACTTCTGGGAGTTCCCGACCGTCTCCATGGGTCTGGGTCCGCTCGGTGCGATCTTCCAGGCGCGGATGAACCGCTACATGGAGGCGCGTTCCATCGCGGACACCTCCAAGTCCCATGTCTGGGCGTTCCTCGGCGACGGCGAGATGGACGAGCCGGAGTCGCTCGGCCAGCTGTCCATCGCCGCCCGCGAGGGCCTGGACAACCTGACCTTCGTCGTCAACTGCAACCTGCAGCGCCTCGACGGTCCCGTACGCGGCAACGGGAAGATCATCCAGGAGCTGGAGTCGCAGTTCCGGGGCGCCGGCTGGAACGTCATCAAGCTGGTCTGGGACCGCAGTTGGGACCCGCTGCTCGCGCAGGACCGCGACGGCGTGCTCGTCAACAAGCTGAACACCACGCCCGACGGCCAGTTCCAGACGTACGCCACCGAGACGGGCTCGTACATCCGCGAGCACTTCTTCGGGCACGACCACCGGCTGCGGGCGATGGTCGAGAACATGACCGACGACCAGATCCTGCACCTGGGCCGCGGCGGTCACGACCACCGCAAGGTCTACGCGGCCTTCGCGGCGGCCAAGGCGCACAAGGGCCAGCCGACCGTGGTCCTCGCCCAGACGGTCAAGGGCTGGACGCTCGGCCCGAACTTCGAGGGCCGCAACGCCACGCACCAGATGAAGAAGCTGACGGTCGCCGACCTCAAGGGCTTCCGCGACCGGCTGCACCTGCCGATCTCCGACAAGGAGCTGGAGTCCGGCGCACCGCCGTACTACCACCCGGGCCGGGACTCCGAAGAGATCCAGTACATGCACGACCGCCGCAAGCAGAACGGCGGGTACGTCCCGACGCGTGTCGTGCGCTCGAAGCCCCTCGCGCTGCCCGAGGACAAGACGTACGCGAGTGTGAAGAAGGGCTCCGGTCAGCAGTCGATCGCCACGACCATGGCGTTCGTACGGCTGCTCAAGGACCTCATGCGGGACAAGGAGATCGGCAAGCGGTTCGTGCTGATCGCGCCGGACGAGTACCGCACGTTCGGCATGGACTCCTTCTTCCCGAGCGCGAAGATCTACAACCCGCTCGGGCAGCAGTACGAGGCCGTGGACCGCGACCTGCTCCTCGCGTACAAGGAGTCGCCGACCGGGCAGATGCTGCACGACGGCATCTCCGAGGCGGGCTGTACGGCCTCCCTGATCGCGGCGGGTTCCGCGTACGCCACGCACGGCGAGCCGCTCATCCCGGTGTACGTCTTCTACTCGATGTTCGGTTTCCAGCGCACCGGTGACCAGTTCTGGCAGATGGCCGACCAGTTGGCGCGCGGGTTCGTACTGGGGGCGACCGCGGGGCGTACGACGCTGACCGGTGAGGGTCTGCAGCACGCGGACGGGCACTCGCAGCTGCTCGCCTCGACCAACCCGGGCTGTGTCGCGTACGACCCGGCGTACGGGTTCGAGATCGCGCACATCGTGAAGGACGGGCTGCGGCGGATGTACGGCTCCTCCGAGGAGCACCCGCACGGCGAGGACGTCTTCTACTACCTCACCGTCTACAACGAGCCGATCCAGCACCCGGCCGAGCCGGCGGACGTCGACGTCGAGGGCATCCTCGCGGGCATCCACCGCTTCGCGGCGGGGACCGCAGGGTCCATCCCGGCGCAGATCATGGCGTCCGGTGTCGCGGTGCCGTGGGCCGTCGAGGCGCAGCGGCTGCTCGCCGAGGACTGGGACGTACGGGCCGATGTGTGGTCGGCGACCTCCTGGAACGAGTTGCGGCGCGAGGCCGTGGAGGTGGAGCGGCACAACTTGCTCCACCCTGAGGAGGAGCAGCGTGTTCCGTACGTGACCCGGAAGCTGTCGGGTGCCGAGGGGCCGTTCGTGGCCGTCTCCGACTGGATGCGGTCCGTTCCGGACCAGATCTCGCGGTGGGTGCCGGGGACTTACCAGTCGCTGGGCGCGGACGGGTTCGGCTTCGCCGATACGCGGGGCGCCGCTCGGCGGTTCTTCCACATCGACGCGCAGTCGATCGTGGTGGGGGTGCTTACGGAGTTGGCGCGCGAGGGGAAGGTCGATCGGTCGCTTTTGAAGCAGGCGATCGATCGGTATCAGCTGCTGGATGTCGCTGCGGCGGATCCTGGGGCCGCGGGAGGGGACGCGTAACCCCTGGGCGGGGGGCGGTTCGGTGCGGGTGCGGGTGCGTGAGGGCTGGTTGCGCCGTTCCCCGCGCCCCTTAGGGCACCGGGGTGCCGCTTCTCGCATCCGTGCGGGTGAGTGAAGGCTGAGCGCGCCGTTCCCCGCGCCCCTTAGGGCATCGGGGTGTGGCCTGTTGTCTCGTGCGGGTGCGGTAGCGGGGAAGCTGGGGCGTAGCCCCGGTTTTAGGGGCGCGGGGAACTGCGCGGTCCACCCTCACTCGCCGCAGGTGCTTCGAAGGGGGCGGTCGGCTCCGCGACGGCCCCCCGGCGGCCCGCAGGCGGCAATCCGTCGCCGTCGGGGGCCGCCGGGACGAAGATGTCCCCCGTGCTCTCTCTGGAGGAGCGCGGGGGACATCTGTGCTTCTTGGCTCGGTCAGAACATCATTCCGCCGGGGGCCGCCATTCCGATCATCAGCACGATGGCCAGAACGGTGTCGATCGCACCGAGTACCACGGCGATCAATGCCGTTACCGGCCGGGCACCGTTCCAGCGGCGCCCCATTGCCAGCCAGCCGCAGACGATGGCCGCCGGACCGAGGATGATCCCCAGCACGAAGAATCCGGCGACCGCGCAGATGACTCCGATGATTCCGAGCGTCGCGCTGTCCGGCCCGCTCCGTGACCTCGTACGGCTACGCGAGCGAGGGTGTTTGCGCGAGGTGTGGCTGTAGCCCGCCATCATCAACTCCCTGGACCTCTGAGCCGACCGAAGGCCGGTCGGTTCGGGCTCGGAAGTCGGGTACCCCGGTCATGTCAATTCAGACGCGTACTTCTTTTGGACGGTTGCGCGGCGTGCTGCCCCCCTCCGGCAGCACGCCGCGGCTTCAACCGAACTGCCCGTTCCGTACAGATCAGTTGAGACCACTCTGACCCGGGTGACGGGCGGTATGAAAGTCATACGTAGAGGTGTCACTCAGATAGGCGAAAACCCCGCCGAGTGAACTCGGCGGGGTGTAAAGGGATTTCGAAAACCGAACTACGGACTGAGGGCTGACTGCGGCCTGACTACGGACTAGATGTGGCCGACTCCCGCGCCTGCCTCCGCGTTGGCGCCCCTCTTGGTGAGGAAGGCGACGAAGACGGCCACGACGGCGACGCCCGCCGCGACGAGGCTCGCCAGGCTCATGCCGGAGATGAACGTGTCGTGGGCGACGTCCGTGATCTTCGCGGCGATCTCGGGCGGCGTGCCCGGCGCCACCGGCGGCGCGCCGACCTGCACCGCTTCCGCGGCCTGGTCGAGCTCGGCCGGGGAGAGCTTCGGGAGCCCCGCGTCGGCCCAGTTGCCCGCGAGGTCGTTGTCGACCTTGGAGGCCATCACGGCGCCCAGGACGGCCGTACCGAGGCTGCCGCCGATCTGCATGGCGGCCTGCTGGAGGCCTCCCGCGACACCGGACAGCTCCATCGGCGCGTTGCCCACGATGACCTCGGTGGCGCCGACCATGACGGGCGCGAGGCCGAGGCCCAGCAGCGCGAACCAGATCGACATGAGCCCGCTGCTCGTGTCCGTCTCCAGCGTCGACACACCGAACATGGCGATGGCCGTGAGCGCCATACCGCCCGCGAGCGGGACACGCGGCCCCGTCTTGCTGATCATCGCGCCCGCCAGCGGGGAGCCGACGATCATCATGCCGGTGAGCGGCAGCAGATGCAGACCCGCGTCGATCGGGCTCATCCCGTGCACGTTCTGCAGGTAGAAGGTGACGAAGAACAGGCCGCCCATGAAGGCGATCGCCATGAGCACCATCAGGACCACACCGGCCGACAGTGGTACGGAGCGGAAGAGGGCGAGCGGGATGAGCGGCTCGCGCACCCGGTTCTCCCAGAACGCGAACAGGGCGAAGCCGACCACCGAGATCCCGAGGAACGACCAGGTCAGAACATCTCCCCAGCCCCACGCCGGAGCCTTGATGAGCGCCCAGACCAGACAGAACATCGCGCCGGACAGCAGCGCGATGCCGAGCAGGTCGAAGGAGCGCGGCGCGTTCTTGGCCCGGTGGTCGGTCAGGATCACCGCGCCGAGGACGACCGCGAGGATGCCGACCGGCACGTTGATGAAGAAGACGGACTGCCAGCTGACGTGCTCGACGAGCACTCCGCCGAGGATCGGGCCGCCCGCGGTGGAGGCACCGATGACCATGCCCCAGATGCCGATCGCCATGTTCAGCTTCTCGGCCGGGAAGGTGGCCCGCAGCAGACCGAGCGCGGCCGGCATCAGCAGCGCGCCGAACAGACCCTGGAGCACCCGGAAGGTCACCACGAAGGCGATGCTGTCGGAGAGCCCGATGGCCCCGGAGGCCGCCGCGAAGCCGACCACGCCTATCAGGAAGGTCTGGCGGTGGCCGAACCGGTCGCCGAGCTTGCCCGCCGTGATCAGCGTGACGGCGAGCGCGAGGAAGTAGCCGTTCGTGATCCACTGGACGTCGGCGAACGTGGCACCCAGGTCCTTCTGGATCGCCGGGTTCGCGATGGCCACGATGGTGCCGTCGAGGGCCACCATCATGACGCCGACGGCCACGGTGATGAGGGTGAACCACGGGTGGCCGCGCAGCCCCGAGGCCGGAGCCGGGCCGGAGGCGGTCGGGGCCTCGTCGGCCGGGCCCGTCTTGTCGACGGTGGTCTGACTAGTCATGCGTTCGAGGTTAGTGACAGCCACTGACAATTGACAAACCAATTCACAATTCGGTAACTGACAAGTCATCCGCGGGGCGGCCACGCGCCACGGACGGACACCTGGGCGCCCACTGGGGACAGGGAAACCGGGGACAGGAAAGAGGACTCATGGACACGGCGCCACGACCGGGCCTGCGCGAGCGCAAGAAGCAGCGCACGCGGGACGCGCTGGTGCGGTCCGCCCTGGAGCTGTTCGCGGCCCAGGGCTACGAGCGGACGACCGTCGACGAGATCGTCGAGGCGGTCGACGTCTCCCAGCGGACCTTCTTCCGGTACTTCGCCGGCAAGGAGGAGGCGGCCTTCGCCGTCCAGGAGATGACCGAGTCGCACTTCCTCGACGCGGTACGCCAACGCCCGCCCCACGAGGCCCCCTTGGACGCGCTGCGCCGGGCCGTCATGGCGAGCTGGGACACCATCGGGGAGGCTATCGAGGCGGTCGTGCCGATCGAACTGCACATGCGCACCTACCAGTTGATCGAGTCGACCCCCGCACTGCTCGCCACCCACCTGCGGCGTCACGAGGGACTGGAGGAGCAGCTCGCCCGGCTGATCGCGCAGCGGGAGGGCGTCGACGTGGACGCCGATCCGCGCCCGCGCGTGGCGGTGGCCCTGTTCGGCGGTGTGATGCGGCTGGCGGCCCGCCGGTGGGGCGCGGGCGAGGACTTCAGCGTGGCGGCGATGCGCGAGCTGACCGCCTCGTATCTCGACCAGATGGGGCCCGCGTTGATCGAGAACTGGCACACACGCGACAAAGAGGACCGCGAGGACACCCGGGACACCCCGTAACTCAAGAGCAGGGACTACTTTGCCCCAATCACCCCAACAGAAACGTGATCCGCCTCACTCGGTTAACGCGAGACCCTCTCGTTCTCCTAGTGTGTCCTTTCAGTGACTTCCTTCGACTCCACACCCCAACTCAACGTCTGGCGCATGTTGCTCGCGCTGGCCGTGGTGTTCGTGATGCTCGGGACGACCGGCTGGACCGCGGTGCGCGGCCACCGGGGGGCGGCGACACCGATCGCGGCCTCCCTCGCCGCCTGGGAACGCGGTCACATAGGCGGGCACCGGCTGCCGGACCCGGACCGGACGACACCGATCCGGCTGGCCCAGTTCTTCGCCTCGCTCGACACCCGCCAGCGGGCCCGGCTCGCCGCCCGCTACCCGCTCGCGGTCGGCAACATGAACGGGGCGCCGGTGGCCCTGCGCTACCGCGCCAACCGGATCGCCCTCGGCCAGGCACGCAAGGTCGAGATCGCCCGCATGCACGACAAGCGGCTCTCCGCGGTCGGCCAGCGCGACGCGGGCCGCCGGATGCACCGCTACGAGGCCCTGATGGCCGGCAAGCGCCGCATCCTCGCCTTCGACCCGATGGGCTCGGGCCGGGTCGCGGAGGTCTTCGGAGACCTCGGCAGGGCCGAGCGGGTCTCGGTCGTGGTGCCCGGCGTCGACACCGACCTGCTGACCTTCCAGCGCACCGAGCGCCAGTACACGGCACCGGTCGGCATGGCCAAGGCCCTGTACCGCGCCGAGCGGGAGGCCGGCCCCCGGGCGCGTACGGCCGTCATCGCGTGGGCCGACTACACGACACCGAACGGGCTCGGCATGGACGCCGCCACCGGAACCCGCGCCGAGGAGGGAGCCGTCCGGCTCGCCGCCCTCGTCCGGGCCCTGCCCGGCCGCTCCCGCGTCGCGCTGTACTGCCACAGCTACGGATCCGTGGTCTGCGGGGTGGCCGCCCACTCACTGCCGCCGCGCGTCTCCGACATAGCGGTGGCGGGCAGTCCCGGCATGCGGGTCGAGCGGGCGGCGCAGTTGCGCACCGCGGCCCGGGTGTGGGCCGTGCGGGACTCCGACGACTGGATCCAGGACGTACCGCATCTTGAGGTCGGCGGGCTCGGTCACGGCGCCGACCCGATGTCCTCCGACTTCGGCGCGCGGGTGCTGTCCGCGCGCGGGGCGAAGGGACACACCGGGTATTTCGAGCCCGGGACCGACAGCCTGCGGAACTTCGCCGAAATCGGTATTGGCGCGTACCGCGCGGTCAGCTGCGCGCGCGAGGACGACGTGTGCCGGGAGGGTCTGCCCGGTACCGCCGAAGCCGGACGCGCGTAGAGGACGAGGAAAGTGCGGGCCGCTCAGGGAGGGGACTAGGAAGCGCATGCCGCATACGATGGCCCGCATGGGTGACGTACTGGCCGGATTTCATGCCGCCTGGGAGTTCGAGTCCGACTCCGTGCTCATCCGCTTCGAACGGGGGATCCGCACGCCGAAGCTGTTCCAGGCACTCGGTGAGCGGCGCATCCCGCTCGACGCGATCGCGTCGGTGACGCTGACGCCCGGCAAGCGCGGGACGGTCGTCCTGCGTGCCGAGCCGAGGGCGGGCGCGGATCCGCTGATGGAGGCAGCCGCGGGGCAGCTGAGGGATGTGTGCGATCCCTACCGCCTCGTGCTGCCCGCCGAGCGCGAGACGCTCGCCGAGTACTACGCGGACGAACTGCGCGCGATGCTCGGGCCCGCGGACGCGGGTCCCGCCGAGCGCTATCTGGTGCGGCCTCCCGAGACGCCGCTCCAGTTCAAGGCGTACGACGGGAAGGCGTCCTTCGACGGGAAGTCCGTGGCCTTCCGGTGGTTCTGGACGGGGGCCTCGTCCGCGAAGTGGAAGGCCGGCGACCAGACGTTCGCCGTCGCCGACCTGTGCGGGGTGGAGTGGCGTTCGCCCGAGATCTTCGAGGGGCATCTGCGGTTGCTGCGCCGTGAGGCGGGCGGCCGGCCGGGGCAGGCGGATCAGGATCCGGCCGCCGTCGTGTTCGGGCTGGGCTACGGGCCGGTGCACGAGTCGCTGCCGTTCGCGGCGGCCGTGCTGGCGGCGGCGCGGTCCGGGGGGCCCGCGGTCCTGCCCGACGTGGCCTCGGGGCCGCCGGCCGCCGGGGTGGTCCCGGTGGTCCCGCGGGCGCGGCGGGATCCGGCGGACATCGCCGAACGGATCCGGCACCTCGGTGAGCTGCACGAGGCGGGGCTCGTCACGGACGACGAGTTCACGGTGAAGAAGGCGGAGCTGCTGGCGGAGCTGTGAGCCCCACGGCGGTACGCCGGCCTGAGCGCGTCTGCCGAGTGCGCAGTTCCCCGCGTCCCTGAAAGACACCGGGTGCGGGTGTGCTGTAGCCGGCCGCGCAGTTCCCCGCGCCCCCTAAAAACACCGGGTGCGGGCGGTTGTCGCTGGCCGCGCAGTTCCCCGCGCCCCTGCTTTTCATCCTTAGGGGCGCGGGGAACTGCGCGGCCCGGGGGCTACTCGCGGCCCGCTGACGTGAACGTCATGTCCGGGTAGCGCGTGCCCGCGACCTTCTCGGCGATGGGCTCCAGGACCGCGAGGTCGGAGTCGGTCAAAGCGATACGCGTCGCCGCCGTGTTCTCCTCCACCCGCGTGCGCCTACGCGTCCCCGGGATCGGCACGACCGGCAGCCCGTGCACGTCCGCCTGCCGGTGCACCCAGGCCAGCGCGATCTGCCCCAGGGACGCGTCATGGGCCTCGGCCACCGTCCGGATCGTCTCCAGCAGACCCGCGTTCACCGCCGCGTTGTCCCCCGTGTACCGCGGCTGCTGGCGGCGGAAGTCACCGGCGGTGAGGTCCTTGGCCGCGTCGGCGAAGGAACCGGTGAGGAAGCCGCGCCCCAGCGGGGAGTACGGGACCAGCGTCACGCCCAGCTCACGGGCCGCGGGGACGACACCCGCCTCGATGTCCCGGCTGAACAGCGACCACTCCGACTGGACGGCGGCGATCGGGTGCACGCTCTGCGCGGCCCGCAGCTCCCCGCCCGTCACCTCGCTGAGACCGAGCTGCTTGACCTTCCCCTCGCGGACCAGCTCGGCCATCACGCCGACGGTCTCCTCGATGGGGACGTTCACATCACGGCGGTGCATGTAGTAGAGGTCGATCACGTCGACGTCCAGGCGCTTGAGGCTCGCCTCGACCGCCTGCCGGATGTACGGCCCGTCGTTGCGGATGATCCGCTTGGTCGGCTCGTCCGGCGGGATCGTCATGGCGAACTTCGTCGCGATGACCACCTCGTCGCGGTGCGCCGCGAAGAACGGCGCCAGGAACCGCTCGTTCTCCCCCTGCCCGTACGCGTCGGCCGTGTCGTAGTGCGTGACGCCCAGCTCCAGCGCGCGCTCCAGGGTGGCCCGTGCCTCCTCGGCGTCCGTCGGGCCGTACGCGAAGCTCATGCCCATGCAGCCGAGGCCCTGCACGCCGACCTCGGGGCCGCCCGTGCCGAGCGGTGCCTTCGCGATCCTGCTGTCCGTCATCGGGACCTCTCCGACGCCAGGGCCTGCCCGGCGTCCGCATAGAAATTGATCTTCCGGTCGAGCACGGCGAGGGTGTCCTGGAGCTCGGCGATCCGGGCCCGCACATCCCGCCGCGTCGCTTCGAGAAGCGCGAATCGGTCCGCGTACGTTTCGTCGCCCGCGCGCACCATCTCCGCGTACCGCACCATGTCGGCGACCGGCATCCCGGTCAGCCGCAGCTTGCCGACGAGGTCGAGCCAGTCGAGGTCGCGGTTGCTGTAGCGGCGCTGGCCCGTGTGGGAGCGGTCGATGTGCGGCATCAGCCCGATCCGCTCGTACCAGCGCAGCGTGTGCGCCGTCAGGCCGGTGAAGGCGACGACCTCGCTGATCGTGTACTGGTCCCGGCCGTCGGGGCGCCTGAGCGCCTGCGGCGGGGGCACGCAGACGTCGGTCCCGGGCTCCGTGGTCTCCATCACCGTCATGGCCCCCACGCTAAAACCTTGGAGTGCACTCCAAGCAAGCGGAAGAAGATGAAATTCCGACGACACGGGGCGCCGCGCTGGCTAGCGTGCCGATCATGAGCCTTGTACGCCGGGCCGTGCCCGAGGACGCCGAGGAATTGCTCCGACTGCGTCAAGTCCTGATCGACTCGATGGCGGGGGCGGACACGTCCACCGGCTGGCACGCCGAGTCCCTGGCCACCGTACGGGGTCGGCTGGCCGATCCCGACGGGGGTTTCGCGGCCTTCGTCGTCGACCACCCCGAGCGGCCTGGGGCACTGGGGGCGCTCGTGGCGGGGACCGTGGAGTACCGGATCGGGCGGCCCGGGAATCCGCACGGGCGGATCGGTTACGTGTTCAGCGTCGCGACGGATCCCGGTGTGCGGCGGCGGGGGTACGCGCGGGCCTGTATGGAGGAGCTGGTGGTGTGGTTCCGGGAGCGGGGGGTCGGGCAGATCGATCTGACCGCCTCGCCGGAGGCCGCGCCGCTGTACGCGTCGATGGGCTTCGTCCGGACCCCGGATCCGTTGATGCGGCTGAAGTTCTGACCGGCCGCCCCTGAAAGGCGGGTGCTGCCCGAACCCGGTGCCGCACGGTGACCGTAGGCTCTGGGCATGTCCTTGCAGAGCCTCGCGCTGATCGAGAAGTGGCCCGTACCCACCGCTGCCGCCGCCGTCGTACGGGCGGACGGCACCGTACCGGGGACCCACGGACCCGGCGCCCGACCCTTCGCGCTGGCCTCCGTGAGCAAGCCGCTCGCCGCCTACGCCGTGCTCGTGGCGTACGAGGAGGGGGCCGTCGAACTGGACGAGCCGGCCGGGCCCGAGGGGTCCACCGTGCGGCATCTGCTCGCCCACACCAGCGGGCTCGCCTTCGACGAGCACCGGGTGACGGCTCCGCCCGGACAGCGGCGGCTGTACTCCAACGCCGGGTTCGAGCAGTTGGGCGACCACATCGCGAAGGCGACGGAGATCCCCTTCGGCGAGTATCTGAAGCAGGCGGTCCTCGAACCGCTCGGGATGACGTCGACGACCCTCGACGGCTCCCCCGCCAAGGACGGTGTGTCGACCGTCGACGACCTGGTGCGGTTCGCCGCCGAGGTGCAGGCGCCGCGGCTGCTCGACCCGCGCACGGTCGCGGAGGCGATGACCGTGCAGTACCCGGGCACGAAGGGCGTCCTGCCGGGCTACGGCCACCAGAACCCCAACGACTGGGGCCTCGGCTTCGAGATCCGCGACTCCAAGTCCCCTCACTGGACGGGGAGTTCGTCCTCGCCCCGCACCTTCGGCCACTTCGGGCAGTCGGGTACGTTCCTGTGGATCGACCCGGACGCGGGCGCCGCCTGCGTGGCCCTGACGGACCGGGCGTTCGGCCCCTGGGCGACGGAGGCGTGGCCCGCGTTCACGGACGCGGTCCTGGCCGAACTGGGTCGCTGAGTCCCCACCCGTCGGGGATCGGGTGTCAGCGGCGGGTCTCGATCCGCAGGTCGCCCTTCGTCACCCTGCGGATGTGGTCGCCGGCGAGCATGTCGTGCGGGAAGCCGAGGCCGATGCTGCTCGCCTCGTCGAGGCGGGCCAGCTGGTCGGCGGTGAGGTAGACGTCCAGGGCGCCGAGGTTGCCCTCCAGTTGCGCGGGGGTACGGGCGCCGATGACCGGTGCCGTCACGCCCGGCTTCCGCAGGGTCCAGGCCAGAGCGACCTGCGCGGGGGTGCGGCCCAGTTCCGCGGCGACCTCCTTCACCGTGTCGGCGACGGCGAGGTTGTGTTCGGTGAGCGTGCCCAGGGCGAGGTTGAAGTTCCTGCGGGTGCCGTCCTCGGACGGGGCGCCGGACGCGCCACCCGATGCCCCGTCCGCCGGGGTCAGGTCGGCGCGGCCGTACTTGCCGCTGAGCACGCCGCCGGCCAGCGGCGAGTACGGGATCACCGCCAGCCCCATCTCGCGGGCCATCGGGATCAGGTCGCGTTCGCCGGTGCGCTCGATCAGGTTGTACTCGATCTGCAGGGCGACCAGCGGTGACCACCCGCGCAGATCGGCGATCGTCTGCATGCGCGACACCTGCCAGGCCGGGGCGTTGGAGATCGCCACGTACAGGATCTTGCCCTGCCGGACCAGGTCGTCCATGCCGCGCAGGATCTCCTCGACCGGGGTCGTGAAGTCCCACACGTGCAGGTAGAGGACATCGATGTAGTCCGTGTCCAGCTGTCGCAGACTGGCCTCCACCGACGCGAACAGGCTCTTGCGGTGGCTGCCCCCGGAGTTGGGGTCGCCCGGTCGGCGCAGCGTCGTGTACTTCGTCGCCAGCACCAGGCTCTCGCGGTGGTCGCGGGCGAACTCGCCCAGCAGGCGCTCGGAACTGCCCTCCGTGTAGGTGTTGGCGGTGTCGATGAAGTTGCCGCCGCGCTCGACGTAGAGGTCGAACAGTTTGCGCGCCTCGTCCCGCTCGGCGCCCCAGCCCCACTCGGTGCCGAAGGTCGCGGTGCCCAGGGCCAGCGGTGAGACCCGCAGCCCGGAGCGGCCCAGCAGCCGGTAGCTGTCGAGGGTGAGTGACATGGTGTCCTCCTGTTGCCCGGATGTACTCGTGATCCGTCTGTGCTCGTCTTCCGTTGTCGACAGCGAGTCTGTGACCGCCCCGGGCCAGGGGTAAGGGAAGGAAGTTCCTGGGAACACGAGTCCTACCCCGGCTGTTGGATCACATATGACGACCCCCACCGTGGACGCGACACAGGAGCTGGCCGCGTTCCTGCGGACCCGGCGCGAACGGCTGGATCCGGACGAGGTCGGTCTGCCCGCGCGTCGCCGGTCCCGGCGGACCCCGGGACTGCGCCGCGAGGAGGTCGCCGAACTGGCCGGGGTCAGCGTCGACTACGTCGTACGGCTGGAGCAGGGGCGCGGGCTGCGGCCCTCGGTGGACGTGCTGGAGGCACTGTCCCGGGCGCTGCGCCTGGACCCCGACGAACGCACCTACGTCTTCGACCTGGCCAGGCAGCGCCGCCCCGGTGACACCGACGGACCCGCCACCACCGCGGCGGCGACCCTCGCCCGGCTGGTCACCGACCTGTCACCCCTGCCGGCCATGGTGCTGAACCACCGCTACGACATCCTGTCCTGGAACCGTGAGATGGCGGAGCTGCTGGTGGACTTCGGCACCCTGCCGCCGTCGCGGCGCAACTCCATGTGGATGTGCCTCATGCATCCCCGGACCCGCGAGTACTACGTCGACCGCGAACGCGTCGTACGGGAGGGAGTGGCCCATCTGCGCGCCGCGTGGGCCGCGCATCCCGAGGACCGGGGCCTGGCCGACCTCATCGTCGAATTCAGCACCCACGACGAGCAGTTCGCGCGTATGTGGGCCGAGCGGGACGTCAAGGTCAAGGGCCGCGGACGCAAGGTGATGCGGCATCCCGAGGCCGGTGAGATCTCGGTGGACTTCGAGGTGCTCACGCCGGTCCAGGACCTGGACCAGCGGGTGGTGATCTACCGCCCCGCGGACGACGCGAGCCGGTCGGCACTGGCCCGCCTGTCCGCGGGATGATGCCTGCCGGGGCGCTCAGCCTGCCGCCATCTCCCAGAGCAGCAGCTCCGCGCTCCCCCGGGCCACCGCCTCCAGGTCCTTCGCGTCCGTGACGCGCGCCGCGTCCCCCGCGCCCAGCACCTCGCCGTCCAGCAGCACTTCGCCGCGTACGACATGCGCGTACAGGAAGCGGGCGTCCGGGACGGCGGTGCGCTCCCCCGGGGCGAGACGGCGGACGTGGAGCATCGCGGCCGCCTCCGGGACCGCGTACGGCGTGGAGTCCGCGATGCCGTGGACGACCTCGTACGCGGGATCGCCGCCCGGCTCCAGCGGGGCGAGCCACAGCTGGACGAAGCGCAGCGGCGTGTCGCCGTCGTTGCGTTCGACGTGGCGGACCCCGCCCGCCGAGCTGAGGCGCTGGACGTCCCCGGAGCGTACGAGCGACTCGTGGCCCGCGGAGTCCCGGTGGGTCAGTTCGCCCTCGACGACCCACGTCACGATCTCGGTGTGGCTGTGCGGGTGCTCGTCGAAACCGGCGCCGGGCGCGAGGCGTTCCTCGTTGCAGGCGAGGACCGCGCCGAAGCGGAGGTTGTCCGGGTCGTAGTGCGGGCCGAAGGAGAAGGCGTGCAGGGACTCGATCCCGGCCGCCGGATCGCCTCCCCGGTAGCGGTCGTCTGCGCGCCGTACGTCCATCACGCGACCCACGGTAGACCCGCCGGGCGTGCCACCTGCGACCCTCCGCCGCATCCTGCCGTCCGGATAAGGCAGTCTTGGTTCCGTGCCCGAACCCGAATCCAGCAACACCGAACGCGCCGCGCGCGCCGCCCACGCGCACACCGCGACCCTGAAGCGGCTGGAGAAGTCGTCCGGCAGTCTCGCCGCCCAGGCCATCGCGCGCATGGACGAGACGCTGTCCTGGTACCGGGCGATGCCACCGGAGAACCGGTCGTGGATCGGCCTCGTCGCGCAGGCCGGTATCGCCGCGTTCACCGAGTGGTTCCGGCACCCGGACGCCCCCCAGGCGATCTCCACGGACGTCTTCGGCACCGCCCCGCGCGAGCTCACCAGGGCGATCACCCTGCGCCAGACCGTGGAGATGGTGCGGACGACGATCGAGGTGATGGAGTCCGCGATCGACGAGGTCGCGGCCCCGGGCGACGAGAACGTGCTCCGCGAGGCGCTGCTCGTGTACGCCCGGGAGATCGCCTTCGCCACCGCCCAGGTGTACGCGCAGGCCGCCGAGGCACGCGGTGCCTGGGACGCCCGCCTGGAGTCGCTGGTGGTGAACGCGGTGCTGTCCGGCGAGGCCGACGAGGGGGCGGTGTCCCGGGCCGCGGCCCTCGGCTGGAACTCGCCCGAACACGTCTGCGTGGTGCTGGGCACGGCACCCGACGGTGACAGCGAGCTGACCGTGGAGGCCATCCGGCGGGCCGCCCGGCACGCCAAGCTCCAGGTGCTCACCGGTGTCCTCGGCGACCGTCTCGTCGTCATCGCGGGCGGCAGCGACAACCCCCTGGCCGTCGCCAAGTCCCTGATCGGCCCGTACGCCGCGGGGGCCGTGGTGGCCGGCCCCGTGGTGCCCGACCTGCTGGCCGCGACCCGTTCCGCGCAGGCCGCGGCAGCCGGGCTCAAGGCGTGTTTCGCCTGGCAGGACGCCCCCCGGCCGGTGCTGGCGGACGACCTGCTGCCGGAGCGTTCGATCGCCGGTGACCCGGCGGCGCGCGATCAGCTGGTGGAGGAGATCTACAGACCGCTGGAGGAGGCCGGGTCCGCGCTCCTGGAGACGCTGAGCGTCTATCTCGAACAGGCGAGCAGTCTCGAAGGCGCGGCGCGGATGCTCTTCGTGCACCCCAACACCGTGCGCTACCGGCTTCGACGTGTGACTGACGTCACCGGCTGGTCGCCTTCCGACGTACGTTCGGCGTTCACGCTGCGGATCGCGCTGATCCTGGGGCGTCTGGCCGATGGAGATCCCCAGCTCTAGGCTTTTGTCGGGGACCTACAATTCCCCCTCCTGTTCTTCGTCCCTGTCCCCACGGGCGGCCGTGCCCGTTCACAAGAGAGAGTGTGAGAGTGCTCGTACTCGTCGCTCCCGGCCAGGGCGCCCAGACGCCCGGCTTCCTGACTCCTTGGCTCGACCTCCCTGGCGCGGCCGACCGCGTCGCCGCGTGGTCGGACGCCATCGGGCTCGACCTTGCCCACTTCGGCACCCAGGCCGACGCGGACGCCATCCGGGACACCGCCGTCGCCCAGCCGCTGCTGGTCGCCGCGGGTCTCCTGTCCGCCTCGGCACTCGGTGCCACGGCGCCCGCCGCCGTCGCCGGGCACAGCGTCGGCGAGATCACGGCCGCCGTCCTCGCGGGCGTCCTGGACGAAACGGCCGCACTGACGCTCGTGCGCAAGCGGGGTCTGGCGATGGCCGAGGCCGCCGCCGTCACCCGCACCGGTATGTCGGCGCTGCTCGGCGGCGACCCCGAAGTGACGATCCCGCACCTGGAGAAGCTGGGCCTGACCCCGGCGAACGTGAACGGCGCGGGCCAGATCGTGGCCGCGGGCACGCTGGAGGAGCTGGCCGCCCTGGAGGCGGACAAGCCCGAGGGCGTACGCCGGGTGGTGGCCCTGAAGGTGGCGGGCGCGTTCCACACCCGTCACATGGCCCCGGCCGTCGATGTCCTCGCGAAGGCCGCGGAGGAGCTGTCACCGGCCGATCCGACGGTCACCTACGTCTCGAACAAGGACGGCCACGCCGTCGCCACGGGCGCCGAGGTCGTCTCCCGTCTGGTCGGTCAGGTCGCCAACCCGGTCCGCTGGGACCTGTGCATGGAGACCTTCAAGGAACTCGGCGTGACCGCGCTGGTCGAGGTGTGCCCCGGTGGCACACTGACCGGTCTCGCCAAGCGCGCGCTGCCCGGCGTGAAGACGCTGGCGCTGAAGACACCCGACGACCTCGAAGCGGCTCGCGAGCTCATCGCCGAGCACGCCTCGGCCTGAGCGCGTAAGGAGCCGACAGAGCATGTCGAAGATCAAGGCCCGCAAGGGCGCCCCCTACGCGCGGATCCTCGGCGTGGGCGGCTACCGCCCGGTTCGTGTCGTCCCGAACGAGGTCATCCTCGAACGCATCGACTCGTCCGACGAATGGATCCGCTCGCGCTCCGGCATCGAGACCCGGCACTGGGCGAACGACGAGGAGACCGTCGCCGCGATGTCGATCGAGGCGTCCGGCAAGGCGATCGCCGACGCCGGGATCAGCGCCGAGCAGATCGGCGCCGTCGTCGTCTCGACCGTCTCCCACTTCAGCCAGACCCCGGCCGTCGCCACCGAGATCGCCGACAAGCTCGGCACGGCGAAGGCCGCGGCCTTCGACATCTCGGCGGGCTGCGCCGGCTTCGGCTACGGACTGACCCTCGCCAAGGGCATGATCGTCGAGGGTTCGGCGGAGTACGTACTCGTCATCGGCGTGGAGCGGCTGTCCGACCTGACCGACCTGGAGGACCGCGCGACGGCCTTCCTGTTCGGTGACGGCGCGGGCGCGGTCGTCGTCGGCCCCTCCGAGGAGCCGCACATCGGCCCCACCGTCTGGGGTTCCGAGGGCGACAAGTCGAACACCATCAAGCAGACCGTGCCCTGGGACCAGTTCAGGAGCGGGGACGTGTCCCAGCTGCCCCTGGACTCCAAGGGCGAGGTCAAGTTTCCCGCGATCACGCAGGAAGGCCAGGCGGTGTTCCGCTGGGCCGTGTTCGAGATGGCCAAGGTCGCCAAGGAGGCGCTGGAAGCCGCCGGACTCACCGCGGACGACTTGGACGTCTTCATTCCCCACCAGGCCAACGAGCGGATCATCGACTCGATGGTGAAGACTCTCAAGCTGCCGGAACACGTCACGGTCGCGCGTGACGTGCGCACCACCGGTAACACCTCGGCCGCCTCGATCCCGCTCGCTATGGAGCGGCTCCTGGCGACCGGCGAGGCGAAGAGCGGCGACACCGCGCTCGTCATCGGCTTCGGGGCGGGTCTCGTGTACGCCGCGACGGTCGTTACCCTCCCCTAGTCACACCGTCCGGAACTTTCCGGGCGGCAGTTCCGCCACACCCTCTGGAAACACAAGAAGGAGCGCCTGACATGGCCGCCACTCAGGAAGAGATCGTCGCCGGTCTCGCCGACATCGTGAACGAGATCGCCGGCATCCCGGTCGAGGACGTCCAGCTGGAGAAGTCCTTCACCGACGACCTCGACGTCGACTCGCTGTCCATGGTCGAGGTCGTCGTCGCCGCCGAAGAGCGCTTCGACGTCAAGATCCCCGACGACGACGTCAAGAACCTCAAGACGGTCGGCGACGCGACCGAGTACATCCTCAAGCACCAGGGCTGAGCCAACCCTCACCCCGAGTGCCGCTAGCCCCGCCACCCGGCGGTGGCGCCGCTGAATCCTCGTATCCGTTGGAGAAAGAATTCCCGTGATCCCGACCAATCGCACCGTGGTCGTCACCGGTATCGGCGCAACCACACCGCTGGGTGGCGACGCAGCCTCTACCTGGGAGGGACTGGTCGCCGGACGTTCCGGCGTCGGCCCTCTGGAGCAGGACTGGGCCGCCGACCAGGCGGTCCGTATCGCGGCGCAGATCGCCGTGGAGCCGGGCGAGGTCATTCCGCGCCCGCAGGCCCGCCGCCTCGACCGCTCGGCGCAGTTCGCGCTGATCGCGGCCAAGGAGGCCTGGGCCGACGCAGGTTTCACCGACAAGGCCGGCGCCCAGCCGGCCGAGACGTCGGACACCGCCGAGCGGGGCGCGACCGTCGACCCCGACCGGCTCGGCGCGGTCATCGCCTCCGGCATCGGTGGCGTGACCACCCTGCTCGACCAGTACGACGTGCTGAAGGAGAAGGGCGTACGCCGCGTCTCCCCGCACACCGTCCCCATGCTCATGCCGAACGGCCCCTCGGCCAACGTGGGCCTGTACGTCGGCGCCCGCGCCGGTGTACACACCCCGGTCTCCGCCTGCGCGTCGGGCGCCGAGGCCATCGGCTACGCCATCGAGATGATCCGTACCGGCCGCGCCGACGTCGTCGTCGCCGGTGGCACGGAGGCGGCCATCCACCCGCTGCCCATCGCCGCGTTCGGCAACATGATGGCGATGTCCAAGAACAACGACGACCCGCAGGGCGCCTCGCGTCCCTACGACATCGGCCGTGACGGCTTCGTCCTCGGCGAGGGCGCCGGCGTCCTGGTCCTGGAGTCGGCCGAGCACGCCGCCAAGCGCGGCGCCCGTGTCTACGCCGAGGCGGTCGGTCAGGGCATCTCCTCCGACGGCCACGACATCGTGCAGCCGGAGCCGGAGGGCCGCGGTATCGCGGCCGCTCTGCAGCACCTGCTCGACAGCACCGACCTGAACCCGGCGGAGATCGTGCACGTCAACGCGCACGCGACCTCCACGCCGGCCGGTGACGTGGCCGAGCTGAAGGCACTGCGGAAGGTGTTCGGCGACGACGCCGACCACTTCGCCGTGTCCGGTACGAAGTCCATGACCGGGCATCTGCTCGGTGGAGCCGGTGGAGTGGAGTCGGTCGCCACGGTGCTGGCGCTCTACCACCGGATCGCGCCGCCCACCATCAACGTCGAGAACCTCGACCCCGAGGCGGAGGCCACCGCGGACATCGTCCGGGGTGAGGCTCGGAAGTTGCCTGTCGAGGGGCGGATCGCCGCGTTGAACGACTCGTTCGGGTTCGGTGGGCACAACGTGGTGCTGGCGTTCCGCACGGTCTGAGTCGGCCGTTCGGCCGTTTGGCCTGGTTGGTGAGTGGCTCGGTCTCTTCTTGGGGCCGGGCCGCTTGCGTTTGTGGGGCGCTGCGGGCGGGGCGTCGGGGGCGGGGCGTTGGTGGCTTGTTGCGCCGTTCCCCGCGCCCCTGAAGGGCGAAAGGCAAAAGATTGCGCCGTTCCCCGCGCCCCTAAAGGCGAAAAGCCAAAGACTGCGCCGTTCCCCGCGCCCTTGAGAGTTCGCCGCGGCCCTTTGGGGTCAGACCACCTGGTGGAGCCAGCGGACCGGGGCGCCTTCGCCTGCGTAGCGGAAAGGTTCCAACTCGTCGTCCCAGGGCTTGCCGAGGAGTCTGGTGAGCTCGGACTCCAGGTGGGTCTCGCCCTGCTGGGAGCGGGCCAGGGCGGCGCGCAGGCGGTCCTCGGGGATCAGGATGTCGCCGTGGATCCCGGTCACCGCGTGGAAGATGCCGAGGTCGGGGGTGCAGCTGTAGCGCTCGCCCTCGGCGGTGGCGCACGGCTCGGCGGTGACCTCGAAGCGCAGCATCTGCCAGCCGCGCAGCGCCGAGGCGAGCTTGGAGGCCGTACCGACCTCGCCCTTCCAGGAGAACTCGGATCTCCAGGTGCCGGGCGAGGCGGGCTGCCGGATCCAGTCGAGGCTGACCCGCGTACCGAGCACGCCCGCGACCGCCCACTCGACGTGCGGGCACAGCGCACGCGGCGCGGAGTGCACGTAGAGAACTCCACGTGTCGTCACTGGCACCTCCGGACAGAGCGGGCACTTTGCGGCTTGGCGGATCGTTCAGTGGCAGTGCGGCCACGTGGCGAGGCTACCGTGCGGCGGCGCAAGGAGTGTGACGTACCGTCGCTCCAGGCGCCCGGAAACACGGAGGTTTCACCCGGGAGGACGCTCGGGGGTGAGCTGCCGTTGCGCGACGAACGAGGGGAACTGGGGATGCGGAACCGTGGTCACCGTTCGCGGGGCCTGGTCGCGGCCGTCGTGGCGGCTCTTGTCGGCGTCGCGGGACTGACCGGGTGCGACGCGGTCGGCGGCAACTCCTCCGGGCCGACGGGAGCCGACGGACAGAGCAGAAAGCCCTCACCGAAACCCACCCCCGACTGGGACCGCAGCCCGCGTTCGCTGGCCGCGGTCGGTGACTCGATCACCCGCGGGTTCGACGCCTGCTCGGTGCTGACCGACTGCCCCGAGGTCTCGTGGGCGACCGGCACCGACGCGAAGGTGAAGAGTCTCGCGGTACGGCTCCTGGGGAGGACCGGCGCCTCGCAGCGCAGCTGGAACTACGCGGTGACCGGCTCCCGCATGGCCGACCTGCCCGGTCAGATGGCGCAGGCCGCGGCGAAGAAGCCCCAGCTGGTCACGGTGATGGCCGGCGCGAACGACGCCTGCCGATCGTCGGTGTCCGCGATGACGTCGGTCGAGGACTTCCGCGCCCAGTTCGAGGACGCGCTGAGCACCCTGCGGTCGGCGTTGCCGAAGACGCAGGTGTACGTGTCCAGCGTGCCCGATCTGAAGCGGCTGTGGTCACAGGGGCGGACGAATCCGATGGGCAAGCAGATCTGGAAGCTGGGGATCTGTCCTTCGATGCTGGGTGACGCCGATTCTTTGAGTACGGCGGCGACGACGCGACGGGATCGGGTGCAGGACCGGGTCGAGTCGTACAACTCGGTTCTCGAAGAGGTGTGTGCGAAGGATCGGCGGTGCCGGTTCGATGGCGGGGCGGTCTTTGAATACCGGTTCGGGACCGCGCAGTTGAGTCACTGGGACTGGTTCCATCCGAGCGTGAACGGTCAGGCGCGGCTGGCCGAGATGGCGTACGGGGTTGTCACGTCCCGTACGGCATCTCGGTGACGGGGGGCGCGTTGTCGGGTGCGGGACCGGTGGGGGCTGGTCGCGCCCACGCGGCGGAGCCGCAGATGTCTCGGCCCCGCGCTCCTGAAGGGAGAAGACCGCGCCGTTCTCCGCGCCCCTCAAAACGAAAAGACCGCGCCGTTCCCCGCGCCCCTGGGAGCTAGATGCTGATGGGCGCCCTCAGGCGGGTGTCCGTGAGTGAGTGGGAGGCCTCGATCTCGTAGGTGCCCTTCACCGGCGTCCAGGTGTCGGAGTCCTCGTCCCAGATCTCGAAGGCTCGGGCGGGGAGGTCGATGGAGGTGTGTGCCGACTCTCCTGGGGCCGCCTCCACCGCTGCGAAGCCCGCCAGCCAGCGGGTGGGGCGGTCGGGGGTGGGGTCCGCGGGGGCCAGGTAGAGCTGGACCGTCTCGCGGCCGGTGCGGGTGCCGGTGTTGGTGACGCGGACCGTGACCGTCGTGCCCGTCACGTCGATCTCGTCGTACGTCCAGTCGGTGTAGCCGAGGCCGTGGCCGAAGGGGTACGTCGGGGTGCGGTTCTCCTTCTCCCAGGCGCGGTAGCCGATGAACACGTCCTCCGTGTACGGGAGTTCGCCGTCGGTGGGGGTGACCGCGGTGACGGGGGCGGACTCCAGCGGGCCCCAGGTGGTGGGGAGGCGTCCGCCGGGCTCGTGGGCGCCGGTGAGGACGTCCGCGAGGGCAGCGCCGCCCTCCTGGCCCGGGAACCAGCCGAGGAGCACCGCGGCGGCCTCCTCGCGCCACGGCAGTTCCACCGGGGAGCCGGAGTTGACGACCACGACGGTGTTCGGGTTGGCGGCGGCGACCGCGTGCACCAACTCGTCCTGGCGGCCGGGCAGTCGCAGGTCCGCGCGGTCGAAGCCCTCGGACTCGACGCGTTCGGTCGTGGCGACCACGACGATGGCCGTGTCGGCGGCGCGGGCCGCCTCGACGGCTTCGGCGATCAGTTCGTCGGGGTCGCGCGCGGGCTCCTGGTGGGCGAGCGTGAAGCTGATGACCCGCATGGGCGCGTCGGCGGGCACGACGACGATGTGGCGCAGCGAGATCTCGTACGAGCTGCCGGCCGTCAGGTCCACCGTGGCGTGCTTCACGGGGTCGCCGAAGAACGTCACGAACGGGTCGTCCAGGTCGGTGCTCTGGACCCCGTCGAAGTGCTCGGCGCCGTCGATGGTGAGCGTGAAGGCACCCAGTCCCTTGATGCCGAACGTGTGCGGGCCGCTCTCGCGCGGGGTGAAGGTGCCGGTGAGTTCGACGCTGTGGAGGCGGTCGTGGGTGACCCCGTCGGGCAGGTCGTTGCCCATCCACTGGATGTGGCCGCTCGGCGCGGAGCGGGTGCCCAGCACGTTGCCCTCGGTGTCGCGGCAGACCGCGCGCAGCTCGAACCCCTTGTCGGCGGCGGCCAGTTCCTGGCTCGGGTCGGCGCCGACCGCGTACGTCAGCGTGCCTTCGGGCAGGGCGGCGGTGAGGCCGTCGAGCGGGGAGACGACGTGGGCGGGGAAGACGGTGGCGGAGCCGCCGCCGAGCACGCGGGCGTCACGGGCGGCGGCGCCGATGAGCGCGACGGAGTGTCCGGCGGGGACGGGCAGGGCGCCTTCGTTGCGTACGAGGACGAAGGCGCGGCGGGCGATCTCGCGGGCCAGCGCCTCGCCGTCGATGGTCTCGGGGAGTTCGGTGACGACCGGTTCGGCGCCCTCCAGGATGCCGACGCGGGCGGCGAGGCGCAGGACGTTGCGCACGGCCCCGTCGACCTTGGCCTCGTCGGTCTCGCCGGCCCGCACGGCGGCGGCGAGCTTGTCGCCGTACACGGTGACCGGGCCGGGCATCGCGACGTCCAGGCCGCCCTCGATGGCGCCGACGGTCGAGCGGGCGGCCATCCAGTCGGAGACGTTGAAGCCGTCGAAGCCCCACTCGCCGCGCAGGATCTCGTTGACCAGGTAGCGGTGCTCGCTCATCGTCGTGCCGTTGACCGAGTTGTAGGCGGTCATGATGCCCCACGGGTGGGCGTTCTCGACGATGGCCTCGAAGGGGGCCAGGTACAGCTCACGCAGGGCGCGCGGTGAGACCTTGTTGTCCACGGTGAAGCGGTCGGTCTCGGCGTCGTTGGCGACGAAGTGCTTGACGGTGGTCCCGACGCCGCCCTCCTGCACACCGGTCACGTATCCGGTGCCGACCCGTCCGGTGAGGTACGGGTCCTCGCCGTACGCCTCGAAGTGCCGGCCGCCGAGCGGGGAGCGGTGCAGGTTGACCGTGGGGGCGAGCAGGACGTGGACGCCCTTGCGGCGGGCCTCCTGGGCGAGGAGCCGGCCCGCGCGGCGGGCCAGGGCGGGGTCCCAGGTGGCGGCGAGCGCGGTCGGGGACGGCAGGGCGATGGACGGGTCGTCGGCGGTCCAGCGCACACCCCGGACGCCGATCGGGCCGTCCGACATGACCAGTGACCTCAGCCCGATCGCGGGCAGCTCGGGCAGGGACCACATGTCCTGTCCGGCGAGCAGCCGCGCCTTGTCGTCCAGGTCGAGGCGGGCGAGAGCCGCCTCGACCACTGCCTCACGGGCCTGATCGGCCGGGGTGGGCCGCGTTCCTGCCATGGCCGTGCCTCCTCGTTGAGTCCGTTCTGTTCCGCTCCGTCGGTGCCATCCTGCCCTCGCCACCTGCTGATCGGTAGGTTTTGTTATGCCGACGTTACCTTCGCTGTACGCGGGACGGCGTGGAGGGCGTGTCGGACGTACGGTGACGTCATGACGAGCGGGGCGCCCAGATCGGCCAGGGGCACGGAGCGGCGTGCGGAGATCCTCCGGGCGGCGCTGGAGGTGATCGCCGAGCGCGGCTACCGGGGCGCGAGTCTGGCGGCGGTCGCCGAGCGGGTCGCCCTCACCCCGCAGGGGCTGCTGCACCACTTCCCCACCAAGGAGGCGCTGCTCGTCGCCGTACTGGCGGAGCGCGACCAGTGGGACGCGGTGCCCGGCACCGGGTGGCGGCTCGAACTGCTCGGGCAGCTCGTCGAGTACAACGCCATGCGGCCCGGGATCGTACAGACCTTCTCGGCGCTGCTCGGGGAGAGCGTCACGGAGGGGCATCCGGCGCGCGAGTTCTTCACCGAACGGTACGAGGCCGTACGCGCCAACATGGCGCAGGTGCTGCGGTCCGAGTACGGGGAGCGGCTGCCGAGCGGGCTCACACCGGAGCGGGCGGCTCCGCTGCTCGTCGCGGTGATGGACGGGCTGCAGTACCAGTGGCTGCTCGCGCCGGAGTCGGTGGACATGCCGGCGGCGTTCCGGGACTTCCTCACGCTGCTGGGCGAGGACGGGGACAAGGGCGAGGGCTGATCGTCTCGGGAGCCCCGGGAATCTCCGGAGCCCCGGGGATCTCCGGAGCCCCGGGGGTCACGCGGCATGGCGTGTGTCCCGTGCGTCGCGCATACTGCCGCCATCCGACGACGTCCCCACTCGCGACGGAAGGACCTGAACCGCCTTGACGCACATACGTGTTCGGATCGGCGCCCTCGGCCTGGCCCTGATGGCAGGACTCGCCGCACCGCCCGCCCTCGCCGCGGAGAACCCCGCGGCCGCGCCCACCGTGGAGGAGCAGCGCCTCGACCGGGCGGCACCCCAGGAGATCCTGACCCGGTCCGGATTCGACACGGTGGCACCGGAGTTCGCCCGCGCCCTGGACAGGACCCGCTCGTACGCGCAGGCCGAGCGGCTGGTCGAACGGCTCGGCTCGCGGCTGTGGCGGCGGGCGGTGGACCGGGCCCAGGGCCGCGGCCCCGCGGGCGGCGACCTCAGCAGGGACGACGACCGGCCGCTGTACTGGGCCCGGCTCGGCATGACCCGTGAAGTACGGCAGTGGCAGCCGGAGTTCGGGCTCAGCGAGGCCCGGCGCGCCAAGCTGCTGGCCGCGCTGGAGCGGACGTCACGGGGCCAGGACACCATCCGGTACGCGCACACGAAGAAGATCAAGCGGATCCTGGTGACCGGCTTCGACCCGTTCACGCTGGACCGGGACGTACGGATCTCCAATCCGTCGGGGGCGACCGCGCTCGCACTGGACGGCACGGTGATCGACACGGCGGACGGTCCGGCGCGCGTCGAGACGGCCGTCTTCCCGGTCCGCTGGCAGGACTTCGCCGAGGGAACGGTGGAGCGGACCCTGCGCCCGCACCTCCCCCACGTCGACCTGTTCACTACGGTCAGCCAGGGCCGGGTGGGCCGTTTCGACGTCGAGCGCACCAACGGGGCCTGGCGGGGCGGCTTCCCGGACAACGAGAACGCCTCCCGCACCGAGACCGTGCCGGTGACCGACCCGGCCTCCCAGCCGCAATGGACGACGACCACACTCCCGTACAAGGACATCGTCGCGGCGAGCACGGGGCGTTTCCCCGTGTACGACAACACGTCGGTGACCGAGATCCCGGCGGGCGGGACGGAGCCCGTCGTACGCCCCGAGGGGCCGACCGCGGGCTCGACGGCCCGTGCGGGCGGCGGGGGCAACTACCTGTCCAACGAGATCGCGTACCGTGCGACGCTGCTGCGGGACCGGCTCGGTCTGGCGGGCTCGCTGCCCGGCGGCCATGTCCACACGCCGGTACTGGAGTTCGGGGCGGGCAACACGGATCCGGCGAGCGGGACGGTCACCGACGCGCAGTTCGTGCGGAACCGGCTGGACATCATCGCCCAGGTGCGGTCGATCCTGACGGTGGCGGCGGACGCGACGGGTGACGCGTCAGGTGACACGTCGGGTGACACGACGGCGGACGTCACCGACTGACGGAGTTGTCGTCCGCCTCGCTCTCCTCGTTCTCCTCGCGGGTCTCCTCGCCCAGCAGGTCGCGGGCCATCAGGGTGGCGCCCGCGACCGCGCCGGGCATCAGGAAGACCGCGACGAAGGGGACGAGGAAGGCGAGGCCCAGCGGGGTGCCGAAGCCCCAGACCAGCATCCTGCGGGAGCGGAGCATGGTGAGGCGGTCGCGGAGCACGATATTGCGGCGTTGCAGGGCGACCGCCGTCAGTTCCTCGGTGAGGAAGTAGCCGGTGACGAAGAAGCCGATCACCGGGACGACGGTCTGTCCGACGAACGGGATGAACCCGAGCGCGAAGAGCAGCACGCCCCAGACGACGGCCCGCGCGACGATCCGGAGGCTGTCGCGGGTCGAGATCAGCAGTTCGCGCCAGAGCGGGAGGCCCGACTCGGGGGCCGTGCCGTCCGGGGACACGTCCCGGTCCACCTTCTCGGAGAGGCTCTCGTAGAAGGGCTGGCCGATGACGAGGGTGGCGGCCGTGAAGGTGATCACGGAGAGGAGGAGGGCGAGGGCGAAGAGGACTGCCGTCAGGAAGCCGCGGAAGAGGCCGGGCCAGGGGCTCGACCAGTCGTCGGCGAAGGGGGTGGCCCACGTGACGAAGTCCGTGCCCCACAGGGCCAGGGCTACGAGGGCCGCGGCGTACAGGACGAGGGTGATGAGGCCGGGGATCAGTCCGAAGCCGAACTGCTTTCCGTGCGTGGCGACCCAGCGCTGGCCGCGCATCAAGTACCTGAACCCCACCCCAAGATCGCGCATCCCCACACCTTACCGGTCCACCCCCACCCCGGCTGCGCCGCGGCGGAGGCTGCGCACGCAGTTCCCCGCACCCTTAAAGGCAAAAGATTGCGCCGTTCCCCGCGCCCCTGAAAACCGAAAAGACTGCGCAGTTCCCCGCGCCCCTAGGGGCGCCCTTCAGGGGCGCGGGGAACTGCGCAATCAGTCGTCACCTTGGGGTGGTCGTTACCACCACCGCCGTGGGTGTCGTCGGTGAGACCGCCGCGGCGACTCGTACCGACGCGGCCCGCGCCACCCTCCCCGCCCACCCCGCGGAAGCGAGAAGCAGCGGCTGGAGCTGTTCGAGGCCGGAGACCACCATCTCCTCCCCCGCGATCAGCAACGGCCGCCCCGCCCGGAAGCCGGCCGCGGCCACCTCCGTGAGGTCCGCCAACGGCGGCACCACCGCGCGGGCCACCCCCGCCCCCGCCCCCGCGGCCCGTTCCGCGAACGCCACCTGCAGCGGCAGCAGCGGAGCCACCGCGGACGTCAACGCGTGCGCGATGCGCCGCAGTTCGGGCGACGACTCCCGCAGCACATCGGCCGCGGCCCGGATCACGGGCGCGAGCACCAGCAGCGTGCCCGCCGCCACCCCCGCCGCCGCGGGCAGCAGCGGCGACGAGGCGTCCACCAGTTCCCCCAGCGCCTCCGCCGCCTCCTCCACCGCCGGTTCCACCGCGTCGAGGAGCGGCAGCAGGCTGTCCCCGAGCGCGGTGAGCAGCGCCCGCGCCGGTTCGCTGACCGGGTGGACGGCGAGCGGCGCCCCGCTCGTCCCCAGCCGCGTCAGCGTGTCCACCATCCGGTAGAACGCCTCCTGCGCCTGCGGCGACGCGCTCGCCTCGGCGAGTTCGGCGGTCGTCTCGCGCAGCACCCGCAGTACCTCGGCACCCGAACCGTCCCTCGGGTCCAAGGTGTTGACGGCGATACGGGTGAGGTTGCCCGCGGTGTCCAGGAGCTGGCCGGTGATGTCGGTCGTGCTGCGCGCGATCCGCGCGACGTCATCCCTGCTGGGGAGCGACGGAATCGTTGCCATGGGCTGCTCTCCTCGCCTCACGCACGCGTGCTGCCGGGTGCCTGCCGGGTCCGCTCGGGTCCGTTACCGGCCTCCAGCATGCCCCTTCAGCCCGCCCGGGGACCCGGCCTCCGCCCCATTGGTGCCGCGCGTGACATCAACGCCCCCTTGTTGCAGGGGAGTCGAACAGGTAGACCTCCCGGTACCCGAGTGACCCCTGCCGGACCCTCTCCGTGGAGGTACATGTGCGCCTGCCGAGACCCGTCCTGATCGCCACGGCCACCGCCACCGCGGCGGCCACGCTCCTGCTCACCCCGAACGGCGCCGTCGCCGACCCGGCACCCCCGGTCCGCGAGGGATCCGGCCCCCCGGCGAGCGGCGGCGCCGCCAAGGCGCCCGAGAGCGCCACCGAGCGTGCCCTGACCTCCCCGGTCACCGGACTCGCCCCCGACAGCACGGGCGCCGTACGCGGCTATCCGCGTGAGCAGGTCCTGGCCCCCGACCCGGAGAACCCGGCCGACAAGTCCGTCAAGCTGGGCCTCACCCCGTACCACGCCATCGCCCCGAGGCTGAACGCGCTGCAGCGGCTGGGCGACCGGGTGAGTGTGGAGGTCGCGGGCCGTTCGGCCGGC
The DNA here is from genome assembly GCF_014650955.1 of Streptomyces tauricus. Lineage (GTDB taxonomy): Bacteria > Actinomycetota > Actinomycetes > Streptomycetales > Streptomycetaceae > Streptomyces > Streptomyces tauricus. The sequence goes on along the minus strand of NZ_BMVY01000029.1, from coordinate 70,410 downwards.
GGGCACCGGCTGTTTCTGGTCACCGTCACCGCGCCGGAGTCGGCCCGGCAGACGCGCGCCCAGGAGCGTATGCGCGAGCTGATCGAGAACGCGCCCGTCGCCGCCGCCAAGGACCCCGCCGTCAAGCGCGACTACAAGGCGCCGGTCTTCTTCAACAACAACATCCACGGCAACGAGTGGGAGGGCACGGACGCCTCCCTCAAGCTGATCGAGAAGCTGGCCACGGCACGGGACGGGTCCACCGCCGACCTCCTCGCCCACCACCGCGTGTACTTCAACATCACCGCGAACCCGGACGGCCGTATCGCTGGCACCCGCGCGAACGCCAACGGCTTCGATCTGAACCGGGACTTCGTGACCGCCTCGCAGCCCGAGGTACGGGCCATGCGGCAGATCGCGATCGACAAGCAGCCCGCGCTCATGGTCGACCTGCACGGGTACGTCAACGGCACCCTCATCGAGCCGACGACACCCCCGCACGGCGAGAACTACGAGTACGACCTCTTCCTGAAGAACACCTACGCCAACGCCCTCGGCATGGAGGCCGCCGTCAACGGCCTCGGCTACACGCCCGGGAAGGACGGTGTCGAGCCCGCCCAGATCCCCTTCCGGGACCAGGAGGAGGGCTGGGACGACTGGCCGCCGATCTTCACCCCGCAGTACATGCCCTTCCACGGCACGGTCGCCGCCCACACGGTCGAGTTCCCGATGGCGGTGAACAACGACGAGTACGACGAGCTGCCCGTCGCAGAGCTGCGCCGCCGCTCGGCGATCAACGTGGCCATCGCGGGCGCGGCGATGCGCGCGAGCCTCGACTACGCGCGTACGCACCGGAGTTCACTCGTCGCCGACCAGATCGAGGTCTTCCGGCGGAGCGTGACGGGCGCGGCGCAGGTACCCGTCTCGCCGGAGACGGTGCCGGGCGTTCCGGGCATCGGCCCGGAGGACGTCTACACCACCGACTTCCCGCGCGCGTACGTGATTCCGGCGGGTGCGGACGCCCAGCGCTCGGCACCGGCCGCGGCCCGCCTCGTCGACCACCTGCTCGCCAACGACGTCCGGGTCAGCAGGGCGACGGCGGACTTCCGGCTCGGCGGGAAGGCGTACGCGAAGGGCTCGTACGTCGTCGATCTGCGGCAGCCCAAGCGCGGCATGGCCAATGTGATGCTGGCGGACGGGCGGGACATCAGCGACAAGGTGTCGGTGATGTACGACATCTCCGGCTGGAGCCTGGGCCGGCTCTGGGGCGCGACCGTCGACACTGTACGGACCTCGAAGCTCGCCGTGCCGGACCGGGCGGTGCGTGCCGCCGCGAAGGTCGGGTACGTGGCGCCGGGCGGCAGCGGCGCTCCGCGGCTGCGACTGCGGCTCGACGACGCCCGGGAGATCGCGGCGCTCAACTCCCTGCTCGCGGACGGGGTCGCGGTGCGGCGGGCGGCCGACGGCAGCGCGATCGTGCCCGCCTCGGCGCGCGGGAAGGCAGAGGCCGCGGCGCGGAGGTACGACGTGGCCTTCGACGCGACGAAGGCCACCGGCGGCGCCCCGCTGCGACGGGTCCGGGTGGCCGCGGCGGTCACGCCCGGTGAGCTGTTCGCGCTGCGGGAGATGAACTTCGACGTCATCCCGGTGTCCACGACCGTCCTCAACGCGGGCTTCGACTGGTCGCGGGCGGATGTGCTGTTCGCGTCCTCGGGGCTCGATCCCGAGGACCTCACCCCGGCCGCGCGCACCGCCCTGGACACCTTCCTGGCCCGGGCGGGACTGGTGGGCCGCGGGGCCACCGGAGCGGCCCTCAACGCCGCCGCCGGGCTCCTCGCCGTCGACGCGGTCGAGGGCAACCCGGACGCCAACGGCGTGGTGCGCGTGGTCAATTCGACCGGCGGCGGAGTGACCGCGGGCGCTCCCGACCACAGCTTCGTCTACGCGCCCGTGTGGTTCACCGGCCTCGGCGCCGGGGTGCGCGTGGAGCAGTCGTACGCGCGTGGCAACCCGCTCGTCTCCGGGCACTGGCGTGCGCTGGAGGACGGCGACGGCGGGCCCGCGCAGGCCGCGGGCCGGGCGTCGGTGGTCAGCGGGCCGCATGCCGTGCTGTTCGGCACGGAGCCGCTCTTCCGCGATCATCCGAAGGGAGAGTTCGCGCAGGTCGCGCGGGCCTTGCTGACGGTGTCCTGAGCACGGAGAGTACAGAGGGACCTGAGAACAGAGTTTCGGCACTACGAGGAGAGCACGGATGGCACAGGAGATCCACGGCACCGTCGCCGAAGGCTTCGAGGCGGTGCGCGAGGAGTTCGCCTCCGTCGTCGCCGCCGAACGGCCGGATTACGCGGGCCAGTTGAGCGCGTACGTACGGGGGCGGCGGGTCGTCGATCTGTGGACCGGCGCGGACACCGACGGCGACACGCTGTTCGGTGTCTTCTCCTCCTCGAAGGGCGCGGCCCACCTGGTGGTCGCCCTGCTCGTGCAGGACGGCACGCTGGAACTGGATCGTGAAGCGGCGTACTACTGGCCCGAGTTCGCGGCGGAGGGCAAGGCGGCGGTGACCCTGCGGGAGCTGCTGGCCCACCGGGCGGGGGTGGTCGGGGCGGACGCGGGCTTCACCCTCGACGAACTCGCCGACGACCGGGTGATCGCCGAACGGCTCGCCGGCCAGCGGCCGTTCTGGCGGCCCGGCACGGCCTTCGGGTACCACGCGCTGGTGATCGGCGCGCTCACGGGCGAGGTCGTCCGGCGGGTCACCGGCCGTACGCTCCAGGAGGTCTACGAGGAGCGGGTCCGCGCGCCGTACGGGCTGGGCTTCCATCTGGGGCTGCCCGAGTCGGAGGAGCACCGGTACCTGCGGGTGCAGCCGATGGCGCCGACGCCGCCGGAGCAGGCGCTGCTGGACGCGACGCCCCGGGGGCCGCACACGCTGGCTTCGATCGCGTTCAACGAGCACGTGCCGGGGGCCGTACCGCTGGTGGACTTCCCCAACTCCCGTGCGGTGCGGGCCCTCGGGCAGGCGTCGGCGGGCGGGGTCGCCTCCGCGCGCGGGCTCGCCGGGATGTACGCGGCGGCCATCGGGGAGGTGAACGGGCGCGCGGCGCTGCTCAAGCCGGACACGGTCGCGGAGGTGGGGCAGATCCACTCCGTGGGGTACGACCTGGTGGCGCGGGCGCACAAGTCGTACGGGCTGGGGTTCCAGGCCACCGCCGACATGTGGCATCCGTTCCTGGGGGCGGGGGCCTTCGGACACAGTGGGGCCGGCGGGTCGCAGGGGTTCGCCGATCCGCGGAGCGGGCTGGCGTACGGGTACACACGGCGGCGGATCGCGTTCCCGGGCGGCGCGGCCCCGGAGAACCAGCGGCTGGTCCTGGCCGTTCACTCGGCTGCTGGCCGGTGGGGGCCGAGCTAAAGGATTGCGCCGTTCCCCGCGCCCCTAAAAGATGCGCCGTTCCCCGCGCCCCTGAAGGGGCGCGGGGAACGGCGCAGTCTTTGAGGTCGGGCCCCACTGGCGTCCAGGTCAGAGCGTGACGATCATCTTGCCCGTGTTGTCGCCTCGCAGGACCCCGAGGAACGCCTCAAGGTTGTTCTCGATGCCCTCGACAACCGTCTCGCGGTACTTGAGCTCGCCGGACGCCACCCACGGCCCGACCTCCCGCACGAACTGCGGCTGCAGGTCGTAGTGGTCGCCGACGAGAAGCCCCTCGATACGGCCGCGCGTCGCGATGAGCCGCGCGAGGTTCTTCGGACCCGGCGCCGGCTCCGTGTTGTTGTAGACGGAGATCATTCCGCAGATGGCGATACGGCCGTGCAGGTTGAGGGAGCCGATCGCGGCCTCCAGGTGGTCGCCGCCGACGTTGTCGAAGTACACGTCGATACCGTCCGGCGCGGCCTTCCTGAGCTGCTCGCTCACCGGGCCGCTCTTGTAGTTGAAGGCGGCGTCGAAGCCGTACTCCTCCACCAGCAGCTTGACCTTCTCGTCGGAACCGGCCGAGCCGATGACCCGCGAGGCGCCCTTGAGCTTGGCGATCTGGCCGACCTGGCTGCCGACGGCGCCGGCCGCGCCGGACACGAAGACGGAGTCGCCCTCCTTGAAGACGGCGGTGCGCAGCAGACCCGCGTACGCGGTGAGGCCGGTCATGCCGAGGACGCCGAGGTACGTGGTCAGGGGCGCGGCCTCCGGGTCCACCTTGACGGCCTGCTTGGCGTCGAAGACGGCGTATTCGCGCCATCCGAAGTGGTGCAGGACGTGGTCGCCGACGGAGACGCCCTCGGCGTTCGACGCGACGACCTCGCCGACCGCGCCGCCCTGCATGACCTTGCCCAGCTCGAAGGGGGCGACGTACGACTTCGCCGCGCTCATACGGCCGCGCATGTACGGGTCCACGGAGAGGTGCTTGTTGCGCACCACGATCTGGTCCGGGCCGGGCTGCTTCAGGTCGGCCTCGACCAGGGCGAAGTCCTCGGGCTTCGGGACGCCGACCGGACGGCTGACGAGATGCCATTCGCGGTTGACGGTGGGGAGCTCGGCTGTGTCGGTCATGGAGGGCGCCTTTCCTGGTGCAACGGTTTCCACACATGAGAATGCTTCAGTATGTGAAACAACCATGCTCCTGAATATTTCATGATGTCAAGTAACCGAGTAGCCTGTCGGTCATGGCCGCACAGAAGACTCCCTCGTTCGACCCCCTGACCCTTGAGGTCGTCGACCTCATCGGCACGGTCGTGGCCCGCTATCACGAGGAGTACGAGGAGGCGGCGGCGGAGCACGCGCTGACCGGGGCGCAGGCGCGGCTGCTGAGCCTGCTCTCCCTTGAGCCGCTGCCGATGCGGCGGCTGGCCCAGAAGCTCAAGTGCGAGCCGTCGAACGTGACCGGGATCGTGGACCGGCTGGAGGCGCGGGGGCTGGCGGAGCGGCGGCCGGACCCGTCCGACCGGCGGGTCAAGCTGGCGGCGGTGACGGAGGAGGGGCGGGCTGTCGCCCGGAGTCTGCGGTTGTCGCTGCGGTTCGCGCGGGAGCCCTTGGCCGGGCTGTCGCGGGAGGAGCGGATGTCCCTGCGGGGGCTCCTGTCCCGGATGCTGGACGCCTCCTGACGGGGCCCGCCCCCTACGACGCTGGGTGCAGCCCGGTGGGGGTTACTCGCGCAGTTCCCCGCGCCCCCTCAAAGCAAAGGATTGCGCCGTTCCCCGCGCCCCTAGAAGCGAAAGACTGCGCCGTTCCCCGCGCCCCTAAAAGACTGCGCCGTTCCCCGCGCCCCTGAAGGGGCGCGGGGAACGGCGCGGCCGGCGGTTACGTGCACCACCACAAGAAGCGGTCGCACGGCTCCGTGGGGGTCGGGTCCGGGTCCGGGGTCGGGTCGCTCGTCGTGGGGCCGGGATCCGGCGTACCCGGGTCGGACGCCCCGGGGTCGGACGGGGCGGAGGCCGGCGCCGAGGACGTCGTACCGGACGTCGACGACGACGGACCGGCCGATTCCGTGTCCTCCTCGTCCGCCCCCTCCTCGCCGTCCTTCTTGTCCTTGTTCTTGTCCTTGTCCTTCTCCGACTTCTCGGACTTCTTCGTCTCCGAGGCCGAGGGCGACGCCCCCGCCGACCCGGCGCCCCCTCCCCCGGTCGACGCCGATCCGTCCGCGGCGGCCGAGGCGCCTGCCGACGACTCCTCCGCCGCCGACGCCTTCGGCTCCGAGGAGGGTGCCTCTATACCCAGCTCGGCCAGACTGAGCCCGCCCGCGGCGAGCAGCAGCCCCGCTCCCACGAGCAGCACCCGCCGGCGCCGCCGCCGGTGCAGCGCGGCCTTCCGGTCCCGCCGGTTCGCGCGCACCCCGCGGCTCCCGCCGCGTCCGCGCCGGGCCCGGCGCCCCGCACCGCCGCCCTCCGGCTCGTCGCCGTCGTCCTCGTCCGTCGCGTCGTCCCGCCCGTCGGCGTCGTCGCGGTCGTCCAGGGAGGCCGCGTACTCCCGGCACGCTTCGGCCGATGTACCGCACCCCGGGCAAGCGAGGGCGCCATTGAGGTGCCGTTGGCACGGGAGGCAGTAGTCCATGACGCCGGAAGACTAAACTCCGCTCAGGTCACGTTCACAGCCGAAGCTGTGAAAGTTCTGTGCCGAACTGCCCGTTCGGGTGTGCCAGTTGAGGACAGCCCGGACCATTCCGCGCCTTCCTTCGCCATCTCCGCCGAAACCGTTCTTCGTTCGACCCATTGACACTTCCACCGCCCAATCCTTACTGTCTGGCCAGCATTTCGAACGTGTGACGAAATCTCGAACAGAAGAAAAAGCAGCCGCAGAGCACAAGGGGCAATTTCCGTGCGCATCACCGGAATCAGCACACACGTGGTCGGGACGCCATGGCGCAACCTGACCTATGTCCAGGTGCACACCGACGAGGGCATCACCGGGGTCGGTGAGACCCGCATGCTGGGGCACACCGACGCGCTGATCGGCTATCTGCGGGAGGCGCAGACCAATCACATTCTCGGTTCGGACCCGTTCGCTGTCGAGGACCTCGTCCGCCGTATGAAGTACGGCGACTACGGGCGCGCCGGCGAGATCGTCATGTCCGGTATCGCCGTGATCGAGATGGCGTGCTGGGACATCAAGGGCAAGGCCCTGGGCGTGCCCGTGTGGCAGCTGCTCGGCGGCAAGGTCACCGACCGCGTGAAGGCGTACGCGAACGGCTGGTACACCACGGAGCGCACTCCGGAGGCGTACCACAAGGCGGCTCAGGCGGTAGTCGAGCGCGGATACAAGGCGCTGAAGATCGACCCGTTCGGGACGGGCCACTTCGAGCTGGACCACGAGCAGTCGCTGTACTCGGTCTCGCTGATCGAGGCGGTCCGGGACGCGATCGGTCCGGACACCGAGCTGATGCTGGAGATGCACGGCCGTTTCTCGCCGGCGACCGCCATCCGGCTCGCGCGTGAACTCGCGCCGTTCAAGCCCGCGTGGCTGGAGGAGCCGGTCCCGCCGGAGAACCTCAAGGCGCTGGAGAAGGTGGCCGCGAAGGTGGACATCCCGGTCGCGACCGGTGAGCGTATTCACGATCGCATCGAGTTCCGTGAGCTGTTCGAGAGCCAGGCCGTGGACATCATCCAGCCGGACGTCGGCCACCTCGGCGGCATCTGGGAGACCCGGAAGCTGGCGGCGACCGCCGAGGCGCACTACGTCCTCGTGGCGCCCCACAACGTGGGCGGTCCGGTGCTGACGGCCGCCTCCCTCCAGGTCGGTTTCAGCTCGCCGAACTTCAAGATCCTCGAACACTTCAACGACTTCGCGGACGCGGACATCAAGAAGATCGTGAAGGGCGCCCCGCAGGTCGTCGACGGCTACTTCGAGCTGTCGCACGAGCCCGGTCTCGGCGTCGAGCTGGACACGGACGCGGCGGCGGAGTTCCCGCAGCAGCAGGCGCGCTTCGACCTGTGGGCGGACGGCTGGGAGCAGCGCAAGCCGAAGGGTGCCGCCAAGTGACGCCGCCCGGCGCCGAGTTGTACAGGGGTCTGTGGCAGGCTGTGCCCCGCCGCCGGACACCGCCGTCGTCGCGTGCCGTGGCGGACCGGAGGGCGCAGCGCCTCTTCGGGACCCCGACCCGCCCCACCGCCACGGAGCTGTCATGAGCGCCGCATCCCAGGCCGTCGTCATCGAGGGGCCGGGCGAGCACCGGCTGGCCCCCCACGAGCCCACGGCACCCGCCGCGGGCGAGGCCATGGTACGGGTCCACGCGAGCGGGATCTGCGGCAGTGACCGCGAGGTGTACCAGGGCAACCGTCCCGAGGGGTACGTCTGTTACCCGCTGACCCCGGGCCACGAGTGGTCAGGGACGGTCGAGGCGGTCGGCGGCGGGGTGCCCGAGAGCCTGGTGGGCCGCAAGGTGGTGGGCGAGGGGTTCCGCAACTGCCAGGTCTGCGACCGCTGCCACGAGGGCGAGACAACGTTGTGCACGGCCGGCTACGAGGAGACAGGCTTCACCCAGCCCGGCGCCATGGCCGGCACGCTCACGCTGCCCGCCCGGCTGCTGCACGTCCTTCCCGACGACGCGGACCTGACGGCGGCGGCGCTCCTGGAGCCCGCGGCCTGCATCGCGGCGGCGGCGCTCAAGGCGAACGCGCGGCCCGGTGAGCGGGTGGCGGTCGTCGGCACCGGCACGCTCGGTATGTTCGCCGTGCAGTTCCTGAAGGCGGGTTCGCCCTCGGAGCTGCTGGTGGTGGGCACCCGCCCGGACCGTGAGGAGCTGTCGCGGACCTTCGGCGCCAGTGACTTCCGTACCCGGGACCAGGAGCTGCCCGCCGACTTCGACGTGGTGATCGAGACCGCCGGTTCGGCGACCGCCGCGACCACCGCCGCCTCGCTGCTCAGACGCGGTGGCCGGCTGGTGCTCACGGGCATCCCGGCGGCGGGCGCCGAGGGCCTGGACCCCACGGACCTGGTCGTACGGCAGCTGGAGGTGCACACCGTCTTCGGCGCGCCGCCGGAGGCCTGGGCGCACACGGTAAGGGTCTTCGGCGCGGGTCTCCTCGATCCGCTGCCGCTGGTGACGCACGAACTTCCGTTGGACGAGTTCGCCCACGCCATCGAGCTGGTGGGGTCGGGCGATCCGAAGGTCGGCAAGGTGCTGCTGCGCCCCTAGGGGCGCCGGTCCGGCCGACCCCCGATCCGTACGCCGGTGCGGAGACCTGACGCTCCGCACCGGCGTACATCCACCGACACGAACCATGTCCGACATATCGAACGCATACTACTTTGCCAGAGCTAAGGAACGCTTGTGACCGACGCTTCTCCCAGAGCGGCCCGTCGACCCGCCGAGCAGGCGCTCGCCGCGCTCGGCCTGGGCGCCCCCGCCCTGTCCCCCGCCGACGCCTCCCCGCACTCCTTCCCGGGAGGCGGCACATGGCGTACCGAGATCCCCTCGTGCGAGGGGCCCGAGGCGCTGGCCGTGGTCCTCAAGGAGTCCTCGCGGCTCGATGTGCCGATCCACCGGATCAGCCAGGGCAGCGGCATCTGGATGCTGACCGACGCCGAGATAACCGAGATGGTCGACGCCACCGCCGAGCGGGACATCGAGCTGTGCCTCTTCACCGGCCCGCGCGGCACCTGGGACATCGGCGGCTCGACCCGCACGGACTCGCGGGGCGGCGGTACCAGGGCGCGTGGTCACGATGCGGTGGCGGGCTGTCTGGAAGACGCCGTACGCGCAACGGAGTTGGGCGTAAAGTGCCTCCTCGTGGCTGACGAGGGCGTGCTGTGGACTCTGCACAGGGCCCGTGTCGCCGGGATCATTCCGGCCGACACCACGCTCAAGGTCTCGGCGCTCATCGGTCCGGTCAACCCGGCCGCGTACGCCGTGTACGAGCAGCTCGGCGGAGACTCCATCAACGTGCCCAGCGATCTCACGCTGGACCACCTGACGGAGATCCGCAGGGTCAGCGCGGCCCCGATGGACATGTACATCGAGGCTCCCGACGATCTCGGCGGCTACGTGCGCATGTACGAGGTCGCCGAGCTGATCCGGCGCGGCGCACCGCTGTACCTCAAGTTCGGCCTGTCCAAGGCTCCCGGGATCTACCCGTACGGCCACCACATGAGGGAGCTGACGCTGTCCACGGCACGGGAGAGGGTCCGGCGCGGCCGGCTGGCCCTGGACCTGCTGGCGCGGCACGGGGCGGACGGCGACATGGCGCCGCTCGGTTCGCGGCTGCCGGGGACACTCCAACGTTTTGACATTCCCTCATAACGTTCCGACTACACCCCCTTCACAAAAGACGACGCGGCCGAACACAATCCCACACACCTCCTCTCGGTCGTTCCGAGCTCCACCACCTTCACAACTGAAGACCGAGCCTCCGTCAGAGCATCAAGGAAGATGATCATGCGCAATCGCAAGGCAGCCCTCTCCGCCATAGCCGCGGCAGCCTCTCTCGCCCTCACCCTCTCCGCCTGCGGGCAGGACAGTGACGGCGGCAGTGAGAGCGACAAGGGAGACGCGAAGGGGAGCACCGTCGGTATCGCCATGCCGACCAAGTCCTCCGAGCGGTGGATCGCCGACGGCGCCAACGTGGAGAAGAACCTCAAGGCGGCCGGTTACAAGACCAAGCTGGCCTACGGCGAGGACGACCCGGACACCCAGGTCTCGCAGATCGAGAACATGATCACGCAGGGTGTCTCCGCGCTGATCATCGCGGCGATCGACAACAAGTCGCTCGACAACGTTCTGCAGCAGGCCAAGGAAGCCGACATCCCGGTCATCTCCTACGACCGCCTGATCCTCAACTCGCCGAACGTCGACTACTACGCGTCGTTCGACAACGAGAAGGTCGGCGAGCTCCAGGGCGGCTACATCGTCGAGAAGCTCGGTCTGAAGGACGGCTCGAAGAAGGGCCCGTTCAACGTCGAGCTCTTCGCCGGCTCGAACGACGACAACAACACCCAGTACTTCTTCAAGGGCGCGATGAACGCCCTGCAGCCGTACATCGACAAGAAGCAGATCGTCGTCAAGTCCGGCCAGACCAAGCTCAACCAGGTCACCACCCTGCGCTGGGACGGCGGCACCGCCCAGAAGCGCATGGACGACCTGCTCACCTCGGCGTACAAGAGCGCCAAGGTCGACGCGGTGCTCTCGCCCTACGACGGCATCTCCATCGGCATCCTGTCCGCGCTCAAGTCGGACGACTACGGCTCCAAGAGCAAGCCGCTGCCGATCGTCACGGGCCAGGACGCCGAGGTCGCCTCGGTGAAGTCGATCATCGCGGACCAGCAGACGCAGACCGTCTACAAGGACACCCGCAAGCTCGCCGAGGTCGCCGCCAACATGGTCGACTCCGTGCTGAAGGACAAGAAGCCCGAGACGAACGACACGAAGACGTACGACAACGGCGCCAAGGTCGTCCCCGCCTACCTGCTGGACCCGGTCAACGTCGACAAGTCCAACTACAAGGAAGTTGTCGTCGACTCGGGCTACATCAAGGAAAGCGACCTCAAGTAACAACCGCCGTTTTCTAAGGATTGGAAGGCACGACCATGGCGGGACCCGTCCTGGAAATGCGCTCGATCGTCAAGACCTTTCCCGGCGTCAAGGCGCTGTCGGACGTCTCCCTGAGCGTCCGGCCGGGCGAGGTCCACGCCATCTGCGGGGAGAACGGCGCCGGGAAGTCGACCCTCATGAAGGTCCTCTCCGGCGTCCACCCGCACGGGACGTACGAGGGCGACATCCTCTTCGAGGGTGAGCCCTGCACGTTCAAGGACATCAGGGCGAGCGAGCAGCACGGCATCGTGATCATCCACCAGGAGCTTGCCCTGGTGCCCTACCTCTCCATCGCGGAGAACATCTTCCTCGGCAACGAGCACGCCACGCGCGGGTTCATCAGCTGGACCGAGACGCTGAAGCATGCGACCGAACTGCTGCGGCGGGTCGGGCTCGACGAGCACCCCGACACCCGTGTCGCCGACATCGGCGTGGGCAAGCAGCAGCTCGTCGAGATCGCGAAGGCGCTGTCGAAGAAGGTGAAGCTGCTGATCCTCGACGAGCCGACGGCGGCTCTGAACGACGAGGACAGCGGCAAGCTCCTGGAGCTCATCCTGGGTCTCAAGGACCAGGGCATCACCTCGATCATCATCTCGCACAAGCTCAACGAGATCGAGACGGTCGCGGACTCGGTGACCATCCTGCGCGACGGGCGGTCCATCGAGACCCTCGACGTGAAGGCCGAGGAGACCACCGAGGACCGGATCATCAGCGGCATGGTCGGACGCGACCTCGACCACCGCTTCCCGGAGCGCACCCCGCACGACACCGAGGTGGGCGCGGCGCCGGCCCTGGAGATCCGCAACTGGACCGTGCACCACCCGATCGACCAGCAGCGCAAGGTCGTCGACGACGTGTCGATCCAGGTGCGCCGCGGGGAGATCGTCGGGATCGCCGGGCTCATGGGCGCCGGGCGCACCGAGCTCGCGATGAGCGTCTTCGGGCGCACCTACGGCCGGTACGCGGGCGGCACCGTCCTCAAGGACGGCAAGGAGATCCGTACGAAGACCGTGTCCGACGCGGTCAAGCACGGCATCGCGTACGTGACCGAGGACCGCAAGCACTACGGCCTCAACCTCATCGACACCATCAACCGGAACATCACGCTCAGCGCGCTGGGCAAGGTCGCCAAGGGCGGTGTCGTCGACGAGCACGCCGAGCGGCAGGTCTCCGAGGGTTTCCGCAAGTCGATGAACATCAAGGCGCCGACCGTCTTCGAGCCGGTGGGCAAGCTGTCGGGCGGCAACCAGCAGAAGGTCGTCCTCAGCAAGTGGATCTTCGCGGGGCCCGACGTGCTGATCCTCGACGAGCCGACCCGCGGTATCGACGTGGGCGCCAAGTTCGAGATCTACACGGTCATCGACAAACTGGCCGCCGAGGGCAAGGCGGTCGTCTTCATCTCCTCCGAGCTGCCCGAACTGCTCGGAATGTGCGACCGCATCTACACGATGTCCGCCGGGCGGCTGACCGGTGAGGTCCCGCGGGCCGAGGCCACGCAGGAAGTGCTGATGCGCCAGATGACGAAGGACAAGAGGTAAGACCGATGAGCACGAATGTGACCGCCAAGTCCCCCGCGCCGGCCCCCGCCGGCAAGGGCGGCTCGACCGGCGGCGGCGACGGCCTGCTGCAGCTGATGGTGGAGGGCATGCGCCGCAACATGCGGCAGTACGGCATGCTGATCGCGCTGGGCCTGATCGTGGTGCTGTTCGCGGTGTGGACGGACGGCGACCTGCTGCTGCCGCGCAACGTCTCCAACCTGGTGCTGCAGAACAGCTACATCCTGATCCTCGCGATCGGCATGATGCTCGTCATCATCGCGGGCCACATCGACCTGTCGGTCGGCTCGCTCACCGCCTTCGTGGGCGCGGTGGCCGCCGTACTGATGGTCAAGCACGACCTCGACTGGCCGATCGCCGTGGTGCTGTGCCTGCTCCTGGGCGCCGCCGCGGGAGCCGCGCAAGGCTTCTTCATCGCGTATCTGGGCATACCATCCTTCATCGTCACCCTCGCGGGCATGCTGACCTTCCGCGGTCTGACGGAGATCTTCCTGGAGGGCCAGACGCTCGGCCCGTTCCCCGAGGGTCTGCAGAAGGTCTCCAACGGCTTCCTTCCCGAGGTCGGCCCGGACACCAACTACCACAACCTCACGCTGCTGCTCGGCTTCGCGGTGATCGCGTTCATCGTGCTGCAGGAGTTCCGTGACCGCAGGCGGCAGCAGGAGTTCGCGCTCGACGTACCGCCGTTCAAGCTGTTCCTGCTGAAGATCGTGGCCCTGGTCGCCGCGGTGCTCACGGTGACGATGATGCTCGCCAGCTACAAGGGCGCGCCGGTCGTGCTGCTCATCCTCGGCGTCCTCGTCGTGGGCTTCGGCTATGTGATGCGCAACGCCGTCATCGGCCGCCACATCTACGCCATCGGCGGCAACCTGCCCGCGGCGAAGCTGTCCGGTGTGCGGGACAAGAAGGTCACCTTCCTGGTCTTCCTCAACATGGGCATGCTCGCGGCGCTGGCCGGTCTGGTCTTCGCGGCCCGCTTCAACGCCGCCTCGCCGAAGGCCGGTGTGAACTTCGAACTGGAGGCGATCGCCGCCTCGTTCATCGGCGGCGCGTCGATGAGCGGCGGCGTGGGCACGGTCCTCGGCGCGATCATCGGTGGTGTCGTCCTCGGTGTGCTCAACAACGGCATGAACCTCGTCGGTGTCGGCAGCGACTGGCAGCAGGTCATCAAGGGCCTGGTGCTGCTCCTGGCGGTCGGCTTCGACGTCTGGAACAAGCGCAAGGTCGGTTCGTAACGTGCAGGTGGGGCCCCGTGGACGTACGGTCCACGGGGCCCCATTTTGCTTTGTGCGCGTCAGGAACCACTTAACGTCTCGGGAAGACAGGAACCGGTGAACGAACTGGTGAAGGAACTCTTCGGCGAACTCTCCGACGGAACCAAGGTCCACCGCTGGTCGCTGGAGAACGGCGGCACACGGCTGAAGGTCCTCAGTTACGGCGGCATCGTCCAGTCCCTGGAACTCCCCGACGGCCGCGGCGGACACACCAACGTCTCGCTCGGTTTCGACACCGTCGAGGCGTACGAGACGTCCAGCCCGTACTTCGGCGCGATCATCGGCCGGTACGGCAACCGCATCGCCAAGGGCCGGTTCAGCCTCGACGGCAAGGACCACGAACTGCCCGTCAACGACGGCGGCCACAACCTGCACGGCGGACCCGAGGGCTTCGACCGGCGGATCTGGGACGTGGAGGGTTACGAGTCCGGCTCCGACGTGGGCCTGATCCTGCGCCGCACCAGCCCCGACGGCGAGATGGGCTACCCCGGCACGCTCACGGTGCGGGTCACCTACACCCTCACCGCGCGCGGCGACTGGCGCGTCGACTACGAGGCGACCACCGACCGCGCCACGGTCGTCAACCTCACCAACCACGTGTACTGGAACCTGGCCGGCGAGGACGGCGGCTCCGTCCACGACCATGTGCTGCTGGTCGCCGCGTCCCGCTACACACCGGTCGACGCGGGACTCGTCCCCACCGGCGAGCTGGCCGAGGTCGCGGGCACTCCCTTCGACTTCCGTACGCCGAAGACGCTCGGGGCGGACCTGCGGCAGGACGATCCACAACTGCTGTACGCCAAGGGCATCGACCACAACATGGTCCTGGACAAGGGACTCACGGAGCGGCCCGAGCACATCGCGCACCTGAGGGAGCCGGTCTCCGGCCGCACCCTGAAGGTCGCCACGACCGAGCCGGGCATGCAGCTGTACACCGGGAACTTCCTGGACGGCACCCTCGTCGGCACCGGCGGCAAGACCTACCGGCAGGGCGACGCGGTGTGCCTGGAGACCCAGCACTTCCCCGACTCGCCGAACCGCCCCGAGTTCCCCTCGACCGTGCTCAGGCCGGGTGAGACCTACCGTTCGACGACGGTCCATTCGTTCAACATGTGACCACCCTTCACAGGTGGTTCACAACTTCCACATCGATTCACAGTCGTTGAACAGGGACACACAGGCGCACGTACTTAGAGGCGGTCCGGGTATCCCCGCTCGGGCCGCCGCCCGCGTACCCGCTCGGGCCGCCCCTCAAGGACGGAGGGTCCATGGCCGACAATGTCACCTCGCTGTTCCGCACCGGCGCGCACAGCCCCTCGATGGCCGCGCTGGCACGAGAGAGCGGGGAGGCGGGTCCGGTGGACTTCTGTATCCCGTGCAATCCGTACTTTCCCTCGCCCAGGATGATGGACGAGCTGACCAACCGGCTGCGCGACATCATCACGTACTACCCGAGCAGCGCGGACACCATCACCGCCGAACTGTGCAACCTGCTGCAACTTCCCCCGCAGTGCGTGGCGATGGGCAACGGGTCCACGGAACTGATCACCTGGATCGACCACTTGCTGGTCCGGGAGTCGCTCGCCATCCCCGTCCCCACCTTCGGCCGCTGGACCGACCAGCCGCTGGAGACCGGCAAGCGCGTCGACATGTTCCCGCTCCAGGAGAGCAACGGCTTCGCCCTCGACCCGGCGCAGTACATCCAGTTCATACGCTCCAGGGGCACCCGGGCTGCCGTCATCTGCAACCCGAACAACCCCGACGGCGGCTTCCTGCCCAAGCAGACGATCCTGGCGTTCTGCGACGCGCTCGCCGACCTCGACCTGATCGTCATCGACGAGTCGTTCCTGGAGTTCGCCGACGCGGAGAACGAGCCGAGCATCGTCGAGGAGGCGGTGATGCGCCCCAACGTCATCGTGCTGCGCAGCCTCGGCAAGAACTTCGGGCTGCACGGCGTGCGGTTCGGCTACATGGTGGCCAACCCGGGCCTCGCCGGCCGCATCCGCTCGATGCTGCCCAAGTGGAACCTGAACGCCTTCGCGGAGACCGTGGTCTTCATGCTCAAGGACTACGGGGCCGAGTACATGGAGAGCCTGCACATGGTGCGCCGCGACCGGCTCGACATGGCGCGCCAGCTCTCCATGCTGCCCGGCCTCACGGTCTACCCCTCGCAGGGCAACTTCCTCTTCGTGCGTCTCCCCGTGGGCGCCGAGGGCACCGTGGTCCGGGACCGACTGCTCACCGAGCACCGGATCCTGGTCCGCGAGTGCGGCAACAAGATCGGCTCGTCCAGCCGCTTCGTACGGCTCGTGGTGCGCCCGCAGGAGGACGTACGCCGACTGGTGGTCGGCCTGGAAGCGGTGCTGTACGGGACCACCCGGCGCTCGGCCGCTCCCGTGCCCGAGCTGGCGACGGGGACCGGCTACAGCTCGGGGACGGCGGCGGTCGACCGGCTCGTCGGCTCGACGAACGGGCAGGGCTACCCGGGACTCGCGGGCGCGGCGAACGGCATGGTGCAGCAGCCGCAGCCGCCGCAACAGCTTCCGCAGCAACCGCCGCAGCCGCAGCCGCTCGTGGCGGCGGCCAACGGGATGGTCGGGCAGCCGCAGCCGTTGACCGCGGCGCAGACGCGGGGGACGACGGGGATGCCGGGCGGGCTGACCGCGGTGGCGGCTCAGGGTCAGCCGCAGTATGCGCAGCAGGGGTTCCCGCCGCAGCCCCAGGCGATGCCGCAGCCGCAGCCGGTGCCTCAGCAGCAGCCTGGCGGCTGGCCGAACACGCCGGGCGCGTCCAACGGAGCGGGCTGGCCTGCGGCCGGCGCCCCCAACCGAGCCGGCTGACCGCCTGGGGGGCGCTTACAGCCTGCGCAGTTCCCCGCGCCCCTAAAAACCCGCCGCCACCTGCGGGCGGGTGGCGGCTGAGCTAAAAGATTGCGCCGTTCCCCGCGCCCCTTAAGGGGCGCGGGGAACGGCGCAATCTTTTGTCTTTGGGGGCGCGGGCCCAGTTGACGCGGGGTTATGCGGGGTTGGGGCGCCACTGTTGGCAGTTGTTGTTCAGCCATGTCCACTGGCGGACGTCCGCCCCGTCGGCGGAGGAGCAGTCCGCGACATCCGCCACCTTTCCGGAAGCCTGGTTCACGATCCGCACGAACCCCCCACTCGTGGCCAGGAACCGAAACCGCTGACACGTGTTGTCGAGCCACGCCCACTGCCGCAGGTCGGCCCCGTCCGCGGAAGAGCAGTCCGCCGTGTCCAGCACCTTCCCGGACCCCACGTTCACGAGCCGGCTCGTATCGTCACCACGGTCCTCGACCCGCCACCGCTGATGGGCCCCGCCGTTGCACGCGTACTGCTGCACATTGGCCCCGTCGGCAGTCGAACCACCGGCCACCTCAAGGCACTTACCGCTGTTGCGGTTGGTCAGCGTGTACGTGGTGGATGTGCTCGACGGTTCCCCGGACGGCCCCGCCAGACTCGAACCGAGCGCCACCGGCGCACCGAAGTTCGGCGACCCGTCGGAGTTCCACGTGAACTTCTGCGCCCGCGTCGTCCGCCCGTTGTCACACCCGTCACTCGCGCTGTCGTTGGCGTGGTAGACGATCCAGCTCTCACTCCCGTCGGGTGAGGTGAAGAAGCCGTTGTGGCCCGGCCCGTACACCCCCGCGCTGTCGTTGCGCTGGAAGACCGGCGTGGACTTCTTCGTCCAGGAGGACGCGGCCAGCGGGTTGGAGCCGGTCAGGGTCAGCTGCCCGAGCTTGTAGTCGGGCGTCCAGCACCCGCTCGCGGAGTAGATGATCCGCGTGACCCCGCCGCGCTGCAGCACTTCGGGCCCCTCGTTCACCGTCCCGCCCGACCTCTCCCAGTCGTACGTGGGCGTGGAGATCGTCGAGAAGGACCCGCTGAGCGTGTACGGGTTGGACATCGGCGCGATGACGAGGTTCTGCGTCCCGCCGCTCGCGCTGCCCAGCAGATACAGCTGCCCGTTCACGTTCATGACGCTCGGATCCAGCATCCAGGCACTGTTGAGCTGGTTCTTGTACGTGTACGGCCCCATCGGGTCGGACCCGGAGCTCTCCAGGACGTGGGTGCGCTGGGTCGGGTTGTAGTCGGCGATGTTCTGCCCGGCCACGAAGTACAGGTACCACTTGCCGCCGGAGTAGTAGAGCTCGGGCGCCCAGATGTTGCAGCAGCGCGAGGCCGCGTCGCCCTTCCACACCTGCACGCTGGGCGCGGTGGCGAGCCCGCCCAGGGTCGGCGACTTGCGCATGGTGATGACGTCGGTCCAACTCGTCGTCACGAGGTAGTAGTTGCCGTCGTGGTACGAGATCCAGGGGTCGGCGCCCTTCACCGACTTGACCGGGTTGGCGAAGGTGGCCGCGCTAGCCGAGGACTGTCCGAGCGACAGGGCGAGGAGCAGCGCGGCCAGCAGGGTCAGTAGGCGACGGGCCATCCGCTGCTCCAGTTCAGGAGGTTGATGCCGAGTTTGGGAGTGCCGTTGTCCTGGCCGTCGTAGTAGTGGTAGACGATCAGGTCGCCGTCCGAGTCCGCCATGATCGACTGCCCGCCGGGCCCGATGTACCGGCCGTGCGACTCCAGCACCGGCGTGCCTCCGTTGTTCATCAGGGAGATGCCGTTCTTGTCGTAGTACGGCCCGGTGACACTGGTGGCCCGCCCGACCTTGACCTTGTACGTGGAGCTGGTGCCGGCGCAGCAGGTGTCGTACGAGGCGAACAGGTAGTAGTAGCCGCCCCGCTTGACGATGTACGGCGCCTCGACGGCCTTGGTGCCGGTCGGGCGGGACGCGATCGAGTAGCGCGTGGTGTTCGTCGAGAGCTGCTTGCCGGTCGACGGGTTGATCTGGATCATTTTCAGCCCGGTCCACCAACTGCCGAAGGACAGCCACCACTTGCCGTCGCCGTCGACGAAGAGGTTCGGGTCGATGGCGTTGTAGTCGCTGGAGGTGGTGGACGTGTAGACCGTCCCGTAGTCGCTCCAGGAGCCGGGCAGTCCGGTCGTCGAACCGGCGAGCCCGATGGCCGACCTGTTCGAGCCGAAGGTCGAGACGGCGTAGTACATCAGGTACTTGCCGCCCGCGTACGAGATGTCGGGCGCCCAGGCCTCGGTGGCGTACGACGACCACCAGCCCGGCTTGGTGCCGAAGGCGTCGGAGCCCGCGCTGAAGGCGATGCGGTTCGTCGACGTCTTGTGACTGAGGCCGCCGCCGGTCGCGTACAGCAGGTACTGGCCGGACGAGGTGCGGATCATCGTCGGGTCGTGGACGACGGTCGAGCCGGTGACGGTGCCCGGGTTCGGGTACGCGGAGGCGCTGGTGGGGACGAGGGCGAGCAGGACCGCCGCGGGGAGGGCGAGGAGTGCGGTCCTGCGGCGCGTACGACGGGCGGGGGTGCTGGAGGTGCGGCTCACGCGGATCCTCCTACGAGTGGGGGGAGTTGACGGGAGAGGAGCTGACGGGAAGGGCTTTCGTTCGAAATGACGGACAATGGTCATGACTTCGAACGAGAGGGATGACCGGAACGTAGAATCGAACCCCTTGCGCGTCAACGGTTCACACAGCCCCGCGCGCCCCGGTAAGCGTCGAAAGTTTTTCGGCGTCGCCGCTGTCTCACAACAGACTTGACGCCTCGTCACTTTGCCTGACCCACAGCGATTCGACAGATTCCGTTTCTACGGTGCCGTGTTCATGACAGACACATCGATCGGACGTCGAACCGTGCTCGTAGCGACAGGCGCCACCGCGGCCACCCTGGCCGTCGGTGCCACGCTCCCCGAGGCCCCCACCACGGCCCCCACTACGGCTGCCGACCAGCAGCCGGCCGCCGCCGCAGCCGTCTGCACCCTCACGAAGGAGATGACCGAAGGCCCCTACTACCTCGACGGACAACTCGTCCGCGCCGACATCAGCGAGGACAAGACCGGCATTCCGCTTGAGCTCACGCTCACCGTCGTCGACGACGACACCTGCGCCCCGCTCGACAGCGCGCTGGTGGAGATCTGGCACTGCGACGCGCTCGGCGAGTACTCCGGGTTCGTCGGCGGCAACGGGCACGACGAACCCGACAACGGCACGTTCCTGCGCGGCGGGGTCCTCACGGGCACCGACGGCGTCGCGAAGATCACGACGGTCTACCCCGGCTGGTACCGGGGGCGGTGCATCCACATCCACATCAAGGTGCACACCGACGTCACGCTGACCTCCGACGGCTCGTTCGAAGGCGGTCAGGAACTGCACACCGGGCAGCTGTTCTTCAACGAGGCCATCACCACGAGGGTCGCGGCGCTGCCGGTGTACGCGGCGAACACCGTGCCGCGGACCACGCTCGCGCAGGACGGCATCTACGACGACGGAGGTGCGGCTTCCGGTCTGCTGACCCTGACCGCGCTGGGCAGTTCGACGACTGCCGGGTACGCGGGTTCCTTGACGCTGGGCGTCGAGACCTCCTGATCGGCCACTCGTCGGGGTGCGGGCCGGTGGGGGTCGCCCCCACCGGCCCGCACCCCGAACACTCACCCCCGCCCACTACGGCTGAGCACCCGCATGCCCCGCGCGTCGACGACCCGCACCTGGAGCGAGCCGCACCCGCAACGGGTCCACACCGTGTGGCCCTCCGCGGTGCCGTGCCGGGACACCACCTGGAACGGCTCCGCACGGTCCGGCCACCCGCAGTACGGGCACGCCTCGCCGGCGGGCGTGCGGTGCGCTGTCGCCGCGCTGGTCATGTGTGGGCTCCTTACGTGTGGTTCGGCCGCGGGTGCGTGAGGGCTGACTGCGCAGTTCCCCGCGCCCCCGGAAGCGGAAGGACTCGGTACACCCCAGGGTGTAACGGAACGACCGTGTGCGTCCACGTTGACTTTCCGGACGTGACCCTTAAGCCTGGGCTTCATGATTGATCTGCGGCGACTCCATGTCCTGCGCGCCGTCGAGCACTACGGCACCGTCACCGCCGCCGCCCGCGCCCTGCATCTGACGACCTCCGCCGCCTCCCAGCAGGTCCGCCTGCTCGCCCGTGAGCTGGGAGTCGACCTGCTGGAACCGCAGGGCCGCGGCGTGCGGCTGACCCCCGCCGCGCGCAGCCTGATCACGCACGCCGACGCGATCCAGGCCCGCTGGGACCAGGCCGAGCTGGACCTGCGCGCCGACCACGACGATCCGGCCGGACTGCTGCGGGTGAGCGGTGTCCCGACGGCCGCCTCGGTACTGCTGGCCCCGATGGCGGCCCGGCTGCGCGCACGCCATCCCCGGCTCTCCGTACGCATCCAGGAGGCGGCCGTCCTGGAGGGCTTCGACCTGCTCTTCGAGGGCAGGGCCGACCTCGCGGTCGTCGAGGTGACCCCGCGCAACCCACCGCCCGGCGACGCCCGCTTCGACCAACGGCCGCTGCTGGACGACCCGTTCGACCTGGTCGTACCCGGCACGCACCGGCTGGCGGGACGCGAGCTGATCGACCTCGCGGAGGCCGCGCGCGAGGACTGGATCGCGCCGGTCGCCGACAGCCCCTGCCGACCGCACGTGCTGTCCGCATGCGGCGCCGCGGGCTTCACCCCCGACGTCGTTCACCTGGCCATGGACTGGAACGTCATGGCCCACCTCGTCGCGCACGGCCTCGGTGTCGCCCTCGTCCCCCGGCTCGCCCATCTGCCTCCCCATCTGCCGATCACCCGCGTCCGCTGCGCGGGCGACCCGCACCGCAAACTCCTCACCTGCACCCGCGCCGGGGGCCATGAGCGCCCGGCCGTCGCGGCGGCCCTCGCCGAACTCCGGGAACTGGCACCCACAGCGGTGGCGTGACCGTCACAGGGGAGCGCACTAGGGTGCCCCCCTGGCGGACCGTGGACGCGGGGCAGGGAAGGTGCGTGAGAGCTGTGGGGGTGCCGGGACACGGGGAGGACGTCGACGAACTGCTGCGGTTCGTACGGCGGCAGGGCACCCCGGCGGAGGTACTGGACTGGCTCGGGCGCCGGACCGGGGCGCACGTCGCGTGGATCGGCCGCGAGGGTGCGGTCGAGGCGGCCACGGCCGGCTTCCCCCGGCGGATCGCGGACGCGCTGACGGAGCAGGTGGAGCGGCTGTCCGGCGGACGGCTGGCCGCGGCCACCACACGGGTCGGCGAGCGGGAGGTGCGCCTGGAGGCCTTCGGCGGACGCGAACCGCGCCCGGTACTGGTGACGGTCAGCGCGTCGGCGCTGTCGCGGGAGGCCGCAGCCCTGGCCTCGCAGGCCGGCGGCATCCTCGACCTGCTGGGCAGGGCGTCGGACGCCGACGGCGGCACGCGCGGGTACGAGGCGAAGGCGGCGCAACTGCGCTTCGCGGTACTGACCGCGCTGCTCGCCGGGGACGTCACCATGGCACGCCGGATGACCACCGGGGACGTACCGCCGCTGCTGAACGCGGAGCGCGTACGCGTCCATCTCCTGCACTGCCCGCCCGCCGACCGCGACCGGTTGACCCGGACCTATCTGGACCCGTCGGGTTACCACGGCCCGGGTCTGATGGTGAACTGCCCGGTCTTCAAGGAGCAGTTGATCTGCCCCGTCGCCGTCGAGGACCCGGAGTCCGGGGGCGGCCGGTTCCGGCAGGGCGAGGTGCTGCGGCGGCTCGTCGCGAAGAACCCGGGGTACGCGCTCGGCGTCAGCAGGCCCCATCCGCTCGCCGCCACGGGCGAGGCCTACAACGAGGCCGTGCACGCCCTCGCCGTCGCCCGCAACTCCCCCGGCCGGCTGGCCGCCTACCGGGGCCGGCCCTCGCTGGTGCACGTACTGCCGCGCCGGGCGGCCCTCGCCTGGGCGCGGGCCTATCTGGAACCGCTGCAGTCCGTCCCCAAGCCCACCGAGGACGTCGTCCGCCTCGCGGTGACGTTCTCCCGGTCCGGCGTGGCCCGGCTGCTGCACCTCAGCCGCACCACCGTCACGGCCCACTGCCGCCGGGCGGAGGAGGCGCTGGGCGTCGACCTCGGCGAGGTCCGCACCCGCGCCACGCTCGATCTGGCCCTGTCCCTCACCGCGCTCCAGAGCGACCCCGCCGACTCCGCCGCCCAGACCGACACGGTCCAGCTGGTCGCGCCCCCGCTCGGGGAACTCCTGCGCACCTCCCCCGCGACGGCGTGGGCGGAACCCTTCCTGCGCCCTCTGCGCGACACCCGGCACCGCGATCTGTACGTCACCGTGGAGGCCTGGATCGACGCCAACACCGACGCGCAGCGGACGGCCGCGCGGGTGGGGCTGAGCCGCAACACGGTCCGCGCCCATCTGCGCGCCGCCGAACGCCTCCTCAACCGCGATCTGCTGACCACCGGCTCGGGCGTGCACGACCTGGTACACGCCCTGCGCGTGACGGGCGCTGGACAGCGTGCACACCCACCGGCCGAATCTGGCCAGCGTGCACGGTGGTCGTCGGCGGACGTCGCCTCATAACGTCCACAGTGCGCGGCGAATGGCCCACGGGGGAGGTCATTCGCCGCGGTCGCGCTCCCGCGCGGGGCACCGGCGTGTGTGGGTCCGTGCGGGGTCCGTGCGGGGTCCGTGCCGGATGCGAGGCCGTGTCGGGTGCGGGTTCGGTGAGGCTGGTCGTCGCGCCGTTCCCCGCGTCCCTGGGGCCCCTAGGCGTCCAGGGAAGCCAGAGGCCTCTCCCTCTCCCCCGCCCTCTCCTTGCGGTGGGCGCGGATCGAGTACGCGAGCGCCCCGGCCCACAGGGCGTACAGCAGCACGTACACACCCGCACTCACCGCGCCCGGGGCGGCCACCCAGTCGCTCTTGAGCAGCGTACGGACGTTGGTGACGACGATGACGCCGCCGACCGCCGAGCCCAGGACGCGCGGGGGCAGCAGGCGCACCAGCCAGGCCGCGACGGGCGCCGCGATCAGGCCGCCGATCAGGAACGCGGCGACCCAGCGCCAGTTCAGGCCCTGGGAGCCGAGGGAGAAGAGGAAACCGAGGCTGGCGGCGACGGCGACGAGGAACTCGCTGGTGTCGATGGACCCGATGACCTTGCGCGGCTCCATCCGGCCGCCGGCCAGCAGCGCCGGGGTACCGACCGGCCCCCAGCCGCCTCCGCCGGTCGCGTCGAGGAACCCGGCGACGAGGCCGAGCGGCGACAGGAACCGTCTGCGCAGCGGCTTGCCGAGATTGCCCTCGGGCAGGCCGCGAAAGGTGAACCGGGACATGACGTACAGCCCGAGCCCCAGCAGGATCAGGGACATCAGCGGCTCGGCGGTCCCGGTGGACAGCCCGGACAGGACGGTCGCCCCGAGGAACGACCCGACGGCTCCGGGCACCCCGATCCGGACGACGACCCTCCAGTCCACGTTCCCGAAGCGCCAGTGCGAGGCGCCGGACATCAGGGTCGTCCCGATCTCCGCGAGGTGGACCGTGGCGGAGGCGGCGGCCGGGTTGGTGCCCAGGGAGAGCAGCAGGGTGGTCGAGGTCACGCCGTAGGCCATACCGAGGCTGCCGTCCACCAGCTGGGCGCCCAGGCCCGCCAGGGCGAGCAGTACCAGCGTGCGCATCGTGTCCGTGTCCGTCCCGTCGTATCGCGAGGCCCCTCCGGAAAGCGCCTCGGGAGACGGAAGGGACGAACGGGACGCTAGGCGCCGGAGCTGAGGATTGCCTGAGCGTGGGATGAGGACGCCGCACAGGTGGTGCCGGGCAGACCGAGCCGGACCGACGGTGCCCCGGCCGGGGAGGGCCGGGGCACCGCGGCTTTCCGGGCCGCGGAGGGCGGGCGGCGGCTCAGACCAGGCGGATCATGTTCCAGGACAGCGGGTCCAGGGTGGTGGTGAGTTTGCCGTTCTGGAGTGTGGTGCCCGGGACGTCGTGCGGGCGTACCCGGTCCGGGGCCGTGAGGGTGTTGCGGGCGTCCGGGTCCTCGTCGGACAGGGCGCTGTGTTCCGTCACCGTCGTCAGGCTTAGGGCGTCGAGTGAGACCTCCAGCGGCAGTGACTCCGTTCGGCTGCGGTTGACGGCGAAGACCGTGACCGAGCCGTCCTCCGCGCGCACGGCGGTGGCGTGCAGCAGGTCCGTCTCGCCGTACTTCGCGGTCTCGTACGTCGGTGAGTCCACGCGTACGTCGAGGACCTCGCCCCGCCCGTAGCGCGAGGCCTGCGCGAACGGGAAGAACGTCGTCTGGCGCCAGGCCGGGCCGCCCGGCTCGGTCATGACCGGCGCGATGACGTTGACGAGCTGGGCCAGGCACGCGATCGTCACCCGGTCCGCGTGCCGCAGCAGGGCTATCAGGAGCGAGCCGAACACCACCGCGTCGGTGACGTTGTAGTTGTCCTCCAGGAGGCGCGGTGCCTCCGGCCAGTCCAGCGGGTTGCGCTCGG
Organism: Streptomyces tauricus; assembly: GCF_014650955.1. Classification (GTDB taxonomy): domain Bacteria; phylum Actinomycetota; class Actinomycetes; order Streptomycetales; family Streptomycetaceae; genus Streptomyces; species Streptomyces tauricus. The sequence goes on along the minus strand of NZ_BMVY01000029.1, from coordinate 45,254 downwards.
CCTCCTCCTGGGTGCGCGACAGGTACCAGACGTTCCACTCGTCGAAGGAGAGGTTGATCCGCTTCTTCGACTTCAGCCGCGCGCCGATGTGGTCGCAGGTGGCGACCACGTTCTCGATGAAGGACTCCATGTCCACGGCGGAGGCCAGGAAGGAGTCGACGTCTCCGTCGTGGGGCTCGTAGTAGGCGTGCAGGGAGATGTGGTCGACCAGGTCGTACGTCTCGGCCAGGACCGTGGCCTCCCACTCCGCGAAGGTCTCCATCGACTGGCCCGAGGAGCCGCAGGCGACGAGTTCGACGCCCGGGTCGATCTGCCGCATGGCGCGGGCCGTCTCGGCGGCGAGGCGGCCGTACTCCTCGGCCGTCTTGTGCCCGGTCTGCCAGGGGCCGTCCATCTCGTTGCCCAGGCACCACATGCGGATGGCGAAGGGATCCTTGTCGCCGTGCGCGACGCGGAGGTCGGAGAGCGCCGTGCCCGAGGGGTGGTTGGCATACTCCTGGAGTTCCAGGGCCTCGGCGACTCCTCTCGTGCCGAGGTTCACCGCCATCATCGGCTCGGCGTGAGGGCCGAGCTTCTTCAGGAACGCGATGTACTCGGACAGGCCGAAGCGGTTCGTCTCCGTGGAGCGCCAGGCCAGGTCCAGGCGGCGGGGGCGGTCCTCGGCGGGGCCCACCGAGTCCTCCCACTTGTAGCCGGAGACGAAGTTGCCGCCGGGGTAGCGGATCGTTGTGACGCCGAGTTCCCTCACCAGGTCGAGGACGTCCTGGCGGAGGCCCGCCTCGTCGGCGGTGGGGTGTCCGGGCTCGTATATGCCGGTGTATACGCAGCGGCCCAGGTGTTCTACGAACGAGCCGAACAGGCGGGGGTCTACTTCGCCGACCGTGAAAGCGGGGTCCAGGGTGAAGCGTGCCTTTTCTTGCATGGTGCCTTTTCGCCTTTCGGGAGGGGGCTCGGGTTTCGTCGGCGGGTGCGGGTGCGTGGTGGCTGGTCGCGCCCACGCGGCGGAGCCGCACAGGTCACGGCCCCGCGCCCCTGATAGCTAAAAGACCTTCGGCCAGCCCTCTTTCGACCAGCTGAGGCGGTTGAGCGCCAGCTTCGGGGTGCCCTCGTCCTGCGCGTCGTAGTAGTGGTACGCCAGCCAGTCCTTGCCCCGGTCGCTGAAGACCGACTGGCCGCCCGTGCCGATGTATCTGCCGTGGCCCTCCAGGAGGAGGTCGCCGCCGCCCTGGAGGAGGGGGGTGCCGGTGCTGTCCACGTACGGGCCGGTGATCGAGGCCGATCTGCCGACCCGGATCTTGTACGTGCTGTTCACGCCCGCGCAGCACGCGTCGTACGAGGCGAACAGGTAGTGGAAACGGCCGTGCTTGACGATGTACGGGCCCTCGACCGCGTACGGGGCGTCCGGGCGGGTCGCCAGGTGGTGGACCGTCGTGCCGGGGACGGCCTTGCCGGTGGCGGGGTTCAGTTCGACCATGCGGATGCCGGTCCAGTACGAGCCGAACGCCATCCACAGCTTGCCGTCGGCCCTGGTGATCGCCGGGTCGATGGCGTTCCAGGTGTCGGTGGTCCCGGAGGTGAGGACCTTGCCGTGGTCGGTCCAGGTGCCGGGCCGGCCGGAGTCGGAGGTGGCCACGCCGATCGCGGAGTGGTTGGTGCCCCAGGACGAGACCGCGTAGTAGAGCCAGTAGCGGCCCGCGCGGTAGGAGATGTCGGGGGCCCAGGGGTCGCCGGTGTCGTTGTACTCGTACCACCAGGACGGCGGTTCGGCGAAGGCGTTGCCCGCGTCGTCCCAGTGTCTGAGGTCCTTCGACAGGCGGGCGCCGATGATCCCGCCGGTCGAATAGGCCGCGTACTCACCCGACTTGAGGCGGATGACGGTCGGGTCGTGGATGATCTGCTGGCCGGTGAGAGGCAGGGGGTCCGGGTACTCGGCCGCCTGCGCCGTCGTCGGGAGCAGGGCGAGGAGGGCCGCGGCGAGTACCGCGGCGAGTCTGAACCGCTTCAACTGGTAGCTCCTTGAGGGGAGTTACGGGATGACGGACAAGGACTGAGGGCTACTGGCCCGCGAGGCCCGTGTGCGCGACGCCCGCCACGATCTGGCGCTGGAAGAAGACGAACACGATGATCAGCGGCAGGCCCGCCATCAGGCCGCCGGCCATGAGCTGGGCCCACTGGATGCCGTACGAGTTCATGACGGTCGCGATGCCGTTCGGCATGGTCATCAGGTCGGGGTTGTTGGTCACCATGTACGGCCACAGGAAGTTGTTCCAGGACGCGATGAACGTGAAGATGCCGACCGCGGCGAGGGAGGGGCGGGAGAGCGGGAGCACGATGGTGAAGAAGACCCGCCAGCGGCCCGCGCCGTCGATGAAGGCCGCCTCCTCCAGCTCGTGCGGGATGCCCTGGAAGAACTTGTAGAGGATGTAGACCATCGCGGCGGGCGCGCACTGCGGCAGGATCATGCCCCAGTAGGTGTCGACCATCCCCATCTGCTGGACGGTGGTGAAGAGGGGCACGCCGAGGACCGCCGGGGAGACCATCAGGCCGGTCATGACCAGGCCCAGCAGGGCTTTCTTGCCGCGGAACTCCGTGCGGGCGAAACCGTATCCGGCGAGCGCGCTGACCGTGAGGACCACGGCCGTCACGCACACCGAGACCACCACCGAGTTCACGAACCAGTTGGTGATGTTGCCGGTCTCGAAGATCGCCGACCAGGCCTGGGTCGTCCACTCCTCCGGCAGCCAGTGCGTCGGCACCTCGACGGCCTCGGTCTCGGACTTGAGCGAGGTGAACAGCGCCCAGACCAGAGGCGCGAGGAACACCACGGAGACGGCGGTGGCGACGAGGGTGAGCACGATCTGGCTGGGCGTCCAGGGCTTGCGGTCCTTGGACCCAACTGCCTTGGTTCCGCTGGTCTTTACGGGTGTCCGGGCCTCGTCGCGGGTCTGTGCTGCGGCGGTGGTCATCGGCCGCCCTCCTCACGGTTGCGCAGCAGCCACATCCGGGCGAGGGCGACGGCCGCGATGATCACGAAGAAGATGATGGAGATCGCGGAGGCGTAGCCGACGCGGTAGCTGGTGAAGCCCTCTTCGAGGGTGTACTGCACGAAGGTGCGCGTGGAGCCCTCGGGTCCCGGCAGGAAGTCCATCATCACCACGGCCTGGTCGAAGACCTGGAGCGAGGCGAGGATCTGCAGGGCGAGGACGAGTCCGGTGATGTTCCGCAGCATCGGCAGGGTGATGTGGACCATGCGGTGCCAGGCGTTCGCGCCGTCCAGCTTCGCGGCCTCGTAGAGGTGCGCGGGGATGCCCTGGAGGGCGGCGAGGTAGAGCAGGAAGCTGAAGCCGACCGTCCACCACAGGGTGCAGATGACGACGGCGAGCATGGCGTACGACTTGTCGGTCAGCCACGCCGTCTCCAGGCCGAGGACGTGGTTGACCATCCCGGTGCCGGGGTTGAACAGCCACTGCCACAGGTTGGCGGCGACGGTCGACGGCAGCAGGAACGGGGCGAAGAAGCACAGCCGCCACAGCCATTTGCCGCGCTCGATGTGGTGGGCGAGCATCGCGAGGAGGAAGGCGAGGACGGTGATGCAGGGCACGACCAGCAGCGTGAAGTAGGCGCTGTGGCCCAGCGATTCCCACACCAGCGGATCGTCCAGGGCCTCGCGGTAGTTGTCGAGGCCGATGAAGTTCGTGGCGTCGCCGGAGATGTTGGCGTCCGTGAAACTGAGGTAGAGGCCGCGCAGCAGCGGCCAGATCACGAACAGCGCGAACAGTACGAGGAACGGGGCGACGAACCAGCCGCCGTGCTGGAAGCCCTGCTTGCGGCGGACGGTGGCGGTGTCCGCGGCGGCCCTCGTACGCGCCGGGGCGATGACGGTCTCTGCGCTGGTCGTCGTCATACGACCGCACCTCCCTGCGCGGCGGTCCTGCCGTCCATGGGGTTCTTCGAGGCGAGCAGTTCGGTGAGCGTGCTCTTCATGCTGCGGGCGGCGGCGTCCGGCTTGGCGGAGCCCACCGTGGAGGAGACGACGATCGGGCCGACGCGCTGGGCGAGGATGCCGGTGGACCCGGCGAACCACACCTTCGGCTCGGTGGCCTGGTGGTCCATCGCCGAGACGTACTCGCTCTGCGGGTTCATCCTCTTGTACGCGGCCGTGGACAGGGTGGGTGTGTAGGCGGGGATGTGGCCGCCGGCCGCCCACTGCTGGGCGTGCTGGACGATGTACGCGGCGAGTTGGTGCGCGCCCTCGTTGGCGGCGCCGCCCCGGTCGGCCTGGTGCGGCAGGACGAAGGAGTGGGACTCGGCGTGGGTCGCCCGCTCGCCGAAGACCGGGGGCAGCGGGGTGGCACCGTACTCGATCTTCGCGCCGTCGAAGACGGGCACCGACCAGTTGCCCTCCCAGACGAACGGGCCGCCGTTGACGAACTGTTCGGCGCCCGCGCCGCCCGCGAAGCCCGGGTTCACGTACCCGTCGGTGATGTGCCGGCGCAGGAACTCCAGTACCCGCGTGGCCTTGTCGGTGTCGAAGGTGACCTCGGTGTCGGCGTCGTCGAACCAGGTGCCGCCGAGCTGGGTGTAGAAGGCGACGAAGAACCACCACTGGAAGTTCTGGTCGCTCGACCACATGCCGATGGTCTGCAGGCCCTTCTTGGTGGCTTTCTTGGCCTCCTTCAGGACGTCGAACCACTCGTCGACGGAGGTGACCGGCACGAGGTGGCCGTCGTCGCCGAGGAGGCCCGCCTTCTTCAGCACGTCCTTGCGGTAGAAGCAGAGCTGGACGTGGATGTCGAGCGGGAGCGCGTAGAGCTTGCCGCCGATGACGGCCCGTTTCCACAGCTCGGGGTTGAAGTCCGCCTCCCGCACGCCGTACTTGGCGAGCAGGTCGACGTCCCAGGGGTCCAGGAGCCGGCCCGGCGAGAACCCGGTGACCCGGCCCAGATGCATGACGCCCAGGTCGGGTGCGCGGTTGCCCGCCGCCGCCATGGCCAGCTTGGTGTAGAAGGGGCTCCCCCACTGGAGGGTGGAGTCCTTCACGTCGATGTCCGGATTGGCCTTCCGGAAGGAGTCCAGCATCGCGATCATGTTGTAGCCGTCGCCGCCGCTGAAGAGGTTCCAGTAGCGGACGCGGGTGTCCGCGCCGGAGGCGAGTGCGTCCGCTCCGGTGCCGAGCGCGGCGAATCCGAGGCTGCCCGCGACCGTCACGCCGCCGAGTCCCGCCAGGAGCTGCCTGCGATTCAGGCCAGGTCGTCCCATGCCCTGCCCCATCTGTTCGAGAGGTTCCGAGATATCTCTGTTCGAGATTTCGATTGGTGCTCGTAACTTCGAACGGACCGTAGATAGGAAGCGCTTACCCGTCAATGGTTTGCGCAGGAATTTCCCTGTGGATACCTGTGGATACCTATGGATGGCGGGGACGCCCGGGGATGTCCGGGGACGCCTGGGGACGCCCGGGAGCGCATGGGAGCGCACGGGTACGCCCGGGGATGTCGGCTCAGGCCGGACGAACGGCCTGGAAGGTCCCCGCCGCCGTGAACGCCTCGGTGATCGGCGCGATGAGTGCGGCGAGGCGGCGGGCGCCGGTCTCGCCGATCGGCGCCCACAGCGCGGCGCAGTACTCGTCCGTCTCCGCCTCGATCCGCTCGCGCGACGCACGGCCGGCGTCGGTGAGGGTGGCATCGGCGAGCGCGGCGGCGGTGTCCGTGGCGCCGATGCCCGTGGCGCCGGGGACAGAGGAACTGGGGACAGGGGCACCGGAGTTGAGCCAGCCGCGTGCCGCCAGGCGGGCCGTCGCCGCGGCCCACTCCTCGTCGTTCCACCGGCGGGTGGTGCGCGCGAGAGCCGTCGGGAGGCCGCCCGCCGCGGTGTGCAGCACCAGGCAGTCGCACGGCCCGACGCCGTTGTCGGCGAGCACGACGAGGTGCGCGTCGCCGCGCCACTCGCGCACCACCGTGATCTGCTGCCACAGCGCCACGAGGGGATCCGACGGAAGCGCCACCGACGCGTTCGCCGCGGCCAGCACCCTGCCCGCGTAGTCGGCGCCCGCGACGACCGGGTCGAGCAGCGAGCGCGCCTCGGCGAGCCGGTCGGCCGTCATACGCACGCCCACCCGCCGCATGGCCCGCCCGACGGCCACGAACCGGGCGGCCTGCCACCGCTCGGGCGGGGCGGCGTCCCACACGCCGTCCATGGCCCGGACCGCCCGGGGGCTGAAGTTGTAGAAGGCCGCGAGCGTGACCTGCCACGGAACCGCGCCCAGGGCGGCCGACCGGAACGCCAGGTACGCCGGTCCGCGGTCGGTCACACCGAACTCGGCCGCCTCCTGGGCCCCTTCGGGGACGAGGTACGTGAACAGATGGGCCGCGCTGACGGCGTGGCTGACTTCACGGACGGCACTGAGGTCCATCAGGGTTGTCCCTCCAGGGAGTTGGGCGGTGTCTCAGGCGGTACCTCAGGCGGAGGTCTCGGCCGGGCTCTCGGCAGAGGTGGTGGCAGAGGTGTCGGCCGGGGTCTCGGCCGGGGTCTCGGCAGTGGCGGTCAGGAGCGCGCGGCCGAGGATGTGACCGGCCATGGTGAAGCCGAGGACGGCGGGCGTGGCGTCGGCGGGGACACCGATGGAGGCGGTGTCGAGGGCGTGCACCACGACGAGGTAGCGGTGCGGGCCGTGCCCGGCCGGCGGAGCGGCACCGATGTAACGGGCCATCCGGGCGTCGTTGGGCAGTTGGTACGCGCCCTCCGGCAGGCCCGAGCCCGTGTCGTCACCGGCGCCCTCGGGCAGTTCCGTGACGGTGGCGGGGATGTCGGCGACCGCCCAGTGCCAGAACCCGGACCCGGTGGGGGCGTCGGGGTCGTGGACGGTGACGGCGTAGCTCCTGGTGCCGGCCGGGGCGCCGCTCCAGGACAGCTGCGGGGAGAGGTCCCGGCCGCCGGGCTGCCCGGCGGCGTGCTGCTCGGGCGGCCAGGCGGCTCCGTCGGCGACGGTGGTGCTGGTGACCGTGAAGGACGCGGCCTCGGGGAGGCGGGCGAAGGGGTCGTCGGCGTACATGGGTGTTCCTTTCGGGGCGCGGAGCTGTGTGTTCGGGGGTGTGGCCCGGCGACCACAGAATCGACAGTAACACCAATAATCGATTATCTGCGAAATCGTCTATGCTTAGGTCATGACTGACACGCCACCCCGCTCCCCGGCCCCCGCCGGGAAGCAGATGCTCTCCGAGCAGGTCTACGCACATCTGCGGGACGCGATCATGCGCGGGGACCACGCCCCTGGCGACGCCCTCAAGCCGCAGGACCTCGCCAAGGAGGAGGGCGTGAGTCTGGCCGTCACGCGCGAGGCGCTCCTGCGACTGGTCGGGGAAGGGCTGGCCGACCGGCTGCCGAACCGCGGATTCACGGTCCCGTCCTACTCGGACCGGCGCTGGCAGGAGATCGCGGAGGCACGCAGGACCGTCGAACCGGTCGTACTGCGCATGTCCGTCGAGCGCGGCGACCTCGACTGGGAGAGCCGGGTGCGGGCCGCCCACCATCGGCTGGCCCGCACCCCTGCGTACGAGCCGGCGGAGGGCGAGTACTACACCGCCGCCTGGGCCGAGGCGCACCGGGTCTTCCACCGCACGCTGCTGGAGGGGTGCGGCAACCCCGTGCTGCTGGAGACCTTCGACCGTCTGTGGACCGCGAGCGAACTGGCCCGCCGCTGGTCGGCGCACCGCACACCCGGCCGGGACGGCGCGAGGGAACACCGCAGGCTGGAGGAGGCGGCGCTGGCCCGCGACGCGGACACCGCGGCGGCGGTCCTGGTCGAGCACCTCACCATGACCGCCGCCGCCCTGACCGACGATTCAGGTCAGGGCGTCTGAGCGCTGTTCGGGACCCGGGCGGGACGGGCCCTCAACCGCCGGCCGCCGGCCAACAACCGACTGTCGACGGTCGGCAGACGCCAGACAGTGGTCGGCGGTCGGCAGGCGACAGACGGCGGTCGGCAGCTCTCAGCCCGCGAAGGCCGGTTGGGGCACGCCCCTGCCCGCGCCCGGTACGACGAGCACCGAGCCGGCGAGCGGGTGCGGTGCCTCCAGGCCCGTACGGGCCGTCGTGATGTACAGGTCGGTCAGGTCGGCGCCGCCGAACGCGCAGGCCGTGGGGCGCGGTACGGGCAGCTCCACGACACGGTCGAGCGTGCCGGACGGGGTGTAGCGGCGGATCTCACCGCCGTCCCACAGGGCGACCCAGACACAGCCGTCGGCGTCGACGGTGAGCCCGTCCGGGAAGCCCTCACCCTCCTCGACGACCGCCAACTGCCGCCTGTTGGAGACCTGTCGGCCGTCGAAGTCGAAGACGTCGATCCGTCGCGTCGGCGAGTCGATGTAGTACATGAGGCGGCCGTCGGGGCTCCACCCCGTGCCGTTGCTCACCGCCACGTCGTCGAGGACGGTCGTGACCGTGCCGTCGGGCGCGACCCGGGAGAGCGAGCCGCCGCCCGGTGCCTCGTCGTAGCGCATGGTGCCCGCCCACAGGGAGCCGTCGGCCGCGACCGCCGCGTCGTTGGCACGGCGGCCGGGGACGACCTCGCGGTGCAGCCACCGGAATTCCTGAGGGCCACCGGCAGTGCTCCCGCCCGGACCCGTGACGGAGTCCGGACCGGAACCCGGGCCCGAACCCGTGACGGAGTCCGGGCCGTACAGGCCGATCCCGTCACGGAGATTGACGACCAGGCCGCCGCCCACCCGCGGCTTGGCGGCGCCCACGTGCTGCTCGGTGGCGAGCACCGTGCGCCGGCCGGAGACCGGGTCGTACGTGAACACCCGGGACCCGAGGATGTCGATCCAGATCAGCCGCCCGGCGTCGGCGTCCCACGTGGGGCCTTCCCCGAGGGCCGCCTCCGCCCGGACCGCCACCTCGTACGCGTGCGTCCGCGCCGTCCGGCCCTTCGCCCGACCCGTCGTCATCCCACACTCCGGTGTCCGAGTCGCTCCGACAGCTCGGCCGCGCCCTTGGCGGCGAGCCCTTCCAGCTCGACCTTGCGGTCCTCGCTCCACCGGATCATCGGCACCGAGATGGAGAGCGCCGCCACTACCTGGCCCGTGCGGTCGCGCACCGGCGCGGCGATGCAGCTGACGTCGGGGTTCGACTCCCGGCTCTCCACCGCGATACCGCGGGCGCGGATCTCGACGAGGGCCTCGCGCAGGGCGGCCGGGTCGGTGATGCTGTTCGGCGTCATCCGGATCAGGTCGGCGTCGTCGGGGATCCGCGAGGTCAGCTCGGGCTCGGACAGCGAGGCGAGCAGCATCTTGCCCACGGAGGTGCAGTGGGCGGGGAGGCGGCGCCCGGCGGCGGACACCATGCGCACGGCGTGCGTGGAGTCGACCTTGGCGATGTAGATGACGTCCGTGCCCTCCAGGATCGCCACGTGCACGGTCTCGTCGCAGGTCTCCGCGACGGACCGGGCGACCTGCTGGCCCTCGGCGGCGAGGTCCAGCTGCTCGGAGTAGCGACTGCCGAGCTGGTACGGCCGTACACCGAGCCGGTAGCGTCCGGGCTGACCCGGTACGGGCGTGATGTACGAACGTGCGGCGAGTGTCGTCACCAGTTCGTGCACGGTGGTGCGCGGCAACTGGAGCCGGCGCACGATGTCGGGGGCGGAGAGTGTGCCGTCCCCGTCGAGGAAGAGCTCAAGTATGTCGAGAGCCCTGGTTACGGCAGGTACGAGGCGTCCCACAACTGGCCCCCTCCCTTATGTTCGAAATTTCAACAGCCGATCGGCATAGCGAACACAGGCTACTCACACGGGTTGGGCGGGGCAATGGGCGCGCGTGAGCGGTGGGGGTGGGGCTGCTTGAACCCCTGCTCCGGAGGCCCATCGGTGGACTGCTTGAAACGGGTGGGTGGGCGGGAAGGAAGGTTCGGTCTCAGCGGCGGGCGCGGGGGTCACCCAGCTCACCCCGGAGGCGCTGAGCCCGCAGCACCAGCTCCAGCTCGAAGCGCCGGTCGGGGTCATCGACCTCGTCCCCCCACAGCTCCCTGATCTGCCGAAGGCGATACCGTACGGTCTGCGGATGCACCCCCAGGCGCGCGGCCACCTCGGGAGCCCCGCCGCGCGTCTCCAGCCAAGCCAGCATCGTCTCGGCGAGCCGCCGCCCGTGCGTGGGACCGCAGTGGGCGAGCGGCTCCAGACACCGCAGGGCCAGGTCGTCGATCAGCTCCTCCGGCTGCAGCAGGACCAGCGCCTCGGTGTGTTCGGTGCAGTACAGCACCTCGCCCGCCGGCAGCAGCCCGCGCTCCATCAGCCGTACCGCGGCCTCCGCCCAGCGCAGCGACTTCGCCGCGTCACGCAGGGGCACCGGCGGGCCGATCGCGCCGGCCCAGCCGGTCAGCGCCCGGTGCAGCAGTTCGGGGCGCCCGGCGGCGTCGGGCTCGGGCACGACCATGCGGGGCTGCTCGTACTCCATGTCCAGCAGGACGCCCTGGCTCACGGCGGGGGCGACGGCCTCCCGGGCGGGCCGCAGTAATACGCCGACCGCGACCTTGCCGGGCAGCGGCCAGCCGATCCGCGCGGCCCGTTCGGTCAGCGCCTCGGCCGGATCACCGCGGTGGTGCTCGGCGAGCAGCAGTTCCATCAGCCGGCGCTGCAGCCGCAGCCGTTCCCCGGCCTGCCGGGCGGCGGCCTCCGCGTAACCGCGAACGGACTGGTCGACCAGCCCGTCCAGGTACTCGTATCCGGCGTCGACCAGCTCGTACATCGCGGGTGGCGGGATCTCCACGCGCGTCCCGATCTCGGCGAAACGGCGCCAGGCGAGCCGTACACCGAGCCGGTAGATCGCCTGGAGCGAGTCGAGGCTGCGGCCGTTGAGGCCCTCGCCGCGGCCGAACTCCTGGAACACCTCGGGGTGGACGCGCGGCCGGCCCTCGGCGGTCTCCAGATGCTGGACGAACACCTCGATGGCCCGGCGGATCCCGACGAGCGCCATCGGTTCGCCGGAGTCGTCGAGCACGACCGGCAGATGCGGATACTCGTGCTGTATCTCCTGGAGGATCTCCTCGGCGAGCGCGGGCGCCTCGGCCATCGCGAGCGCGGCGAACTGCCGCACCTGGAGGCGCGGTACGTCGTGCCAGGCCGAGCGCACGGTGACGGGTGCCGGGCGGAGAGCCATGGTCAGCGCTCCCGGCCGGCCGTCTCATAGGTGATGAGTGGCGTGTTCGGCTGCTCCGGGGTCGCGTCGAGCAGCGCGACGACACCGAGGGCGGCGCCCACGGCGAGCACGGCGGCAACCGTCACGGTCAGCAGGACGGCGGGCAGTCTGGACATCGCGGGTCAGCCTCTCTGTCGAAAGGTCACTCCCACCGAAGCGCTCCGCTGGGAGCGCCGTCCGGGATCTGCGGGCCGACAGTGGCTGATCGCGCAGTTCCCCGCGTCCCTTTCGGGACACGGCACATCCCCTTCGCCACCGGGCCCACCTCGCCCCGGCCGACGAGTTCGCAGCGCCGACGCGTCCCAGTGCCGGCAAGTCCTCAGTGTCGGCAACGCATTGACACTTCGTCAAGGGTGCGCCTACGGTTCCCGGCCCATACCGCACCTGCACCCTCCCCCACCGTGCCGGCACCTGTGCGTGCCGCGTCACCAAGAGCCCTTGGAGTGCCCGGATGCGCCGTTCTGCCACACCCTTCTCACTGGTCATACTGGGTCTGGGCGTGTTCCTGCTCGTCCTGGCCCCCCTGCTCGCCTGGTACGTCGAACCACGTGCGCAGCGCACTCCCATCGACACCGACCAGACGACCGTCTTCACCGGCACGGGCAGTTATTTCGACACCGACGAGATCGAGACCGTCCGCGACAAGAAGATCACCATCACCCGGCAGGTCCGCGGGGACGTCGCCGAGAGCGAGAAGAGCGGCCGGGCGGTCTGGGACGTGTCCACGTCCGTCGACACGGACAAGTCGCTGCCCGCGGCCGACCCGCACGACTCGCTCCAGTGGACCATGGAGCGCTGGGTGACCGACCGGAAGACGAACAAGCCGGTCCACTGCTGCGAGGAGAAGCCGTACTTCGAGGGCGAGGCGTACCTCAAATTCCCCTTCGACGTGCAGAAACGCTCGTACATCTGGTGGGACAACACCCTCGGCTCGACCGTCACGCTGCAGTACCGGGGTACGAAGCGGATCCAGGGGTACAAGGGACTTCGGTTCACCGGAACCGTGCCCGCGACCAAGACCGGCACCCGGCTCGTGCCGGGCACCCTCGTGGGCGTGGAGGACGCCGGCCAGGTGCTCGCCGAGGAGTGGTACTCCAACCACGGCGTCGAACTGGTCGCCGACCAGCGCACGGGCCGGATCATCTACGCGGCGATCGGCCCCCGCAAGACGCTCAGGGCGCCCGGCACCAAGAAGGACGCCGTCGTCCTGCTCGACAGCAAGCGGATCGCGTTCACGCCCGAGACCCAGAAGAAGCAGGTGGATCTCGCGGACACGGACAGCGGTCTGCTGCGCATGGTGGGACTGACGTTGCCGCTGGGGGCGGGAATCGCCGGTTTCGTCCTCACCGCGGTGGGTGCCGTTTTGGTCGCTCGACGACGTCCGCATCCCGATACGCCCGAGAGCTCCCAGCAAGCGCTCACAATGTGATGAGACGTCAGCTCCACAAAGCCCCGAAATTGTCACTTCGGTGAGTAGCCGCAGCGAACCAGCGGGCGAAAACTGTCCACCCCACCCGAACACAGTCCACCCACACCCCCGTCACAGCGGTCCCCGATCACCCCCACGGATCACACCCCACAGAAGTCCCGCAGAAACCCGCACAGACCCCACCGAAGTACCGGCAGATCGGCTCCACCCCTCCATACGGACAGCCACCGCGGGAAATTCAGGATTCCCGCACCGAACGCACACCCTCACACGCACCGGAACGCACCAACCCCCCACGCCCCACGCTGGTTCCGCACCCCGAGACGAGTTGGAGCACCCATGCCCCAGCACGTGCCTTCGTCGTTGCGCGCCGCCTTCCCCCGCTCCGCGCAGCGACAACTGGCGCTCCCCCCACAGCCGCGCCGAATCGTTTTCCTCGCCCGTCGTGACTACGGCAACGAAGCAGCGGGCGGCTCCGAACTCCTCGTCGACAGACTCGCCGAGGGCCTGACCCACCTCGGCCACCAGGTCACCCTGCTGTGCGGCGGCCCCGCCGCGTACCGCGACTACCGTGTCGTGTCGGCGGGCGGCGACCTCGGCCACTACCTGCGCGCCAGATCGGCGTTCCAGCGACAGGTCGGCGACTGCGACCTGCTCGTCGAGGTCTGCAACGGCATGCCGTACCTGGCGCCGCTGTGGCACCGAGGACCGACCCTGTGCCTGGTCAACCACGTACACACCGACCTGTGGCGGATGCGGTTCGGCGGACCGCTGGCCCCCGCCGCCCGGCTCGGACGAAGACTCGAACACTGGGCACTGGCGGGCGGGCAGCGCGGCGGCCTGCTGGTCGCCGTCTCCCCGTCGACAGCCCACGCGCTGCGTGCGATCGGCGTCGAGCGCGAACGCATCCGGGTCGTCCACAACGGCGTGGAGGAGCCGGGCGCACCGGCCGGACGCTCGCCGGAACCGCTGTTCGTGGCCGTGGGACGGCTCGTCGAGTACAAGCGGATCGATCTCCTGCTGCGCCTGTGGGAACGGGTCCGCCCGGTCACCGGCGGCCGGCTGGTGATCGTCGGCGACGGACCCGAACGGCAACGGCTCCAGCAACTCGCCGGTCCCGGCGTCGAGTTCACCGGCCATGTCTCCGAGGCCGAGAAGCACCGCCTGCTCTGTGCCGCCTGGCTGCTGCTGCACCCCTCCGCCGTCGAGGGCTGGGGTCTGGTGGTCACGGAGGCGGCGGCCCGCGAGACACCCGCGATCGCCTTCGACGTACCCGGCCTGCGCGACTCGATCGTGAACGGCGAGACGGGCCTGCTGGCCCGCGGCGAGTCCTCGTTCGCCGCGGCCTGGTGCACCCTCGCCCTGTCCACCCACCGTCGCACCCTCATGGGCAAGGCGGCCGGCGACCGCGCCGCCCAGTACCGGTGGCACCGCACGGTTCGCCAGTTCAGAGCCGTGGCGACGGAGGCGGTGAGGGGCTGGACACCATGACCCCCTGGCGGAAGAACCCACGGCAGAGGGCTCCTCGGCGCAGGAGCGGGGGCCCCGGGCCCGGCACGGGCCTGCGGGACCCCTCCCTGCGCCGCTCCCTCGCCCTCTTCCGTGCCTTCCGCCACGAGCAGGACGACCCCGAGGGCTGCTACTCGCTGCTCGCCCGGGACGCCGCCGACCAGGTGGAGGCGTACGACGGTCCGGTCAAGGGCCGGACCGTCGTGGACGTGGGCGGCGGGGGCGGCTACTTCACCGAGGAGTTCCGCAGGCGGGGCGCGCACGGCTATCTCTTCGAGCCGGACATGCGCGAACTCGGTCCGAAGCCGCCCGAGGGTTCCGTCGTCGCCGACGGGTATCTGCTGCCTCTCGCGGACGGCGTCGCCGACGTCTGCTTCTCCTCCAACGTCCTCGAACACGTCGCCGACCCGCAGACCTTCCTCAGCGAGATGGTCCGCGTCACCCGCCCCGGCGGGCTGATCTACGTGTCGTTCACCAACTGGCTGTCCCCCTGGGGCGGTCACGAGTGGGCGCCCTGGCACTACCTGGGCGCCGAACGGGCCCGCGCCCGCTACCGGCGCCGTACGGGCAGGCCCGCCAAGCACACCCTCGGCGAGAACCTCTTCGCCGTGCACATCGGATCCACCCTGCGGCAGGTGCGTGCCCGGGACGACGTCACGGTCGTCTCGGCACGCTCCCGCTACTGGCCGTTCCTCGCCCAGACCGTGGCCAGAGCGCCGGGACTGCGTGAATTCGCCACCTGGAACCTCCTCCTCATTCTCCGGCGGTGTCCATGACCAGCACGGTCCAGGCCCCTCCCCCGGCGGCGACCCGTCCCCTCGCCCCGGACCCCGGCCCCGAGCGGGGGCCCCGGTCGCGGCGGTGGCTGGTGGGCTTCTGGGCCGTGGTCCTCGTGCTGTTCCTGGCCGTGGACCCGGGCCGGCAGACCTTCGACACCAAGCTCGGTGTCGCGCTCGACCCCGGGCAGTTCCTGGCCGACCTCGGCCAGTTGTGGCACGACCGGGGCGGCTTCGGCGGTATCGCGGACCAGTACGTCGGCTACGCCTTCCCGATGCTGCCGTACTACTGGCTGACCGACCTGGTCGGGCTGCCGGTGTGGCTGGCCGAGCGGCTGTGGATGTCGCTCATCGTCGCGGTCGCCTTCTGGGGCGCGCTGCGGCTCGCGGAGCGCCTGAACATCGGCAGTTCCGCCTCCCGGCTGCTGGGCGCGGTGGTGTACGCGCTGTGGCCGGTGTTCACGATCGTCGTCGGCTCGACCTCGGCCGCGGCCCTGCCCGGCGCCTTCCTGCCGTGGGTGCTGCTGCCGCTGACGAACGACCGCTACAGCGCCCGGGTGGCCGCCCTGCGCTCGGCGCTGCTCATCCCCTTCATGGGCGGGGTCAACGCGGCCTCCACCCTGGCCTCCCTGCTGCCCGTCGGTCTGTATCTCCTGTCCCGCCCGCGCGGTCCGCGGCAGCGCAAGCTGATCACCTGGTGGGTGCCGGGGGTGCTCCTGGCGACGGCCTGGTGGGTCGTCCCCCTGCTGGTCCTCGGCATCTACGGCGAGAACTTCCTTCCCTACGTGGAGAGTTCGCAGACCACGACGGACACCATGTCGGCGACGGAGTCCCTGCGCGGCGCCGGCAACTGGGTCGCCTATCTGCACTTCGGTGAGGCCTGGCTGCCCGCGGGCTGGACCGTGACGGCCTCGGCGGTCGCCGTCGTCTCCTCGGCGCTGGCGGCCGGCCTCGGCCTCGCCGGGCTGGCCCGCCGTGACATGCCCGAGCGGCGCTGGCTGGTGCTGACCGTGCTGACGGCCGCACTCATCACCCTGGCCGGCTACGGCGGCTCGTTCGGCGCGCCCTTCCACGGGGTGGTCCAGGACTGGCTGGACGGCGGGCTCGCCCCCTTCCGCAACATCTACAAGTTCCAGACGGGACTCGCTCTCGCGCTGGTCCTCGGCCTGGCACATCTGGTGGGCGTCGCCGCGCGGGCCCAGGGCGCCCGTCCCGTACGGGGCCGCCGGTACGCGGCACTGATCGCGGCGATCCTCGTCCTGCCGGGCCTCG
Organism: Streptomyces tauricus; assembly: GCF_014650955.1. Lineage (GTDB taxonomy): Bacteria > Actinomycetota > Actinomycetes > Streptomycetales > Streptomycetaceae > Streptomyces > Streptomyces tauricus. The sequence goes on along the minus strand of NZ_BMVY01000029.1, from coordinate 29,085 downwards.
CCTGGCCCTACCTCAACGGGTCGATCCTGCAGCCCGGTTCGTTCCAGGAGCTGCCCAAGTACTGGAAGTCCACGGCGAGCTGGCTGGAGAAGTACTCGCCGGACTCCCGCGCCCTGGTCGTGCCCGCCACCGCGCACGGCATCTTCACGTGGGGCGCCACCATCGACCAGCCCCTGGACGTGCTCGCCGACTCCCGCTGGGCCCAGCGGGACTACGTGCCGTTCGGCACCGCGGGCAACCGGCGCGCGATGGACGCCGTCGAGCAGTCCCTGCAGACCGGCGGCCAAGTGCCGGGTCTGGCGGACTACCTGGGCCGGGCGGGCGTCCACTACATCGTCGTACGCAACGATCTCGACCCGGACCAGGTCGGCTACGTACCGACCACGACCGTGAAGCGGACCCTGGAGCAGTCGGGCTACCGGCGCCTGACCGGCTTCGGCCCGCTCATGACGGGCGGGCGCATCGCGGAGAACACCCCCATCCAGATAGAGGGGCTGTACCCGCGGCAGCGGGCCGTCGAGATCTACGAGCCGGCCGCCGACGTGCCCCGGCCGGGCCAGGCCGGGCTGAAGGCCGTCGCCGACACCGCCGTCGTGTCCGGCGGGCCCGAGGCGCTGCTGCCGCTGGCCGCCGACCCGGCGATGCGGGACCGGGCGAGCGTGCTGACCGGCGACAACCATCCCGGTCTCGGCGCCCCCGGCCTCCAGGTGACGGGCGACGGGCTGCGGCGCGCCGACACCCGGTTCGGCCTGGTCGGCGCCAACACCTCGTACACGTACACCCGCAACGAACGCAATCACTCCGGCAGCTACCAGGACGCCGGGGAGGAACCGCACCAGATCCTGCCCTCGGACGGGCTGCGGCACCAGACGGTCGCCGAGCTGCGCGGGGCGCGCACCGTGACCGCGTCGTCGAGCGGCAACTGGCTCTACTACCTGCCGCAGTACGACCCGGTGAACGCCTTCGACGGCAACCCCGACACGGCGTGGGCCGAGGGCGCGGTGGGCTCGGCGGACGGGCAGTGGCTGCGGATCGGCTTCACGGACGAGACGGAGGTCCCGGCGTCGATCCGGGTCACCCCGCTGCCGCAGGAGAGTGTGCGCTCGGCGCCGACCCGGGTGCGCGTGGAGACCGAACGCGGCTCGGAGACGAGCACGCTGCGGGCCGACGGTTCGCGGCAGGCCGTCAAGGCCCCGGAGGGGCCGACGAGTTGGCTGAGGATCACCGTCGTCGAGTCGACCGCCCGGCACTCCGGTCTGTCCGGCGCGGGCTTCTCCGAGATCACCGTTCCGGACGTCCAGGTGACCCGCATGCTGCGGCTCCCGAGGGACGCCGAGAACGCCGAGGCGGCGGCCGAGACAGTCTCCCTGCACCGGACCTCCGACCCGGGCAGCTTCTCCCCGACGGGCACGGAGGTCGGGCTGCACCGCCGCTGGAACTCGGACGCGGCCGGTACGTACGAGGTGAAGGCGAGCGCGATCCCCGTACCCGGTGACGCGCTCGACGCGCTGCTGTACGACGTGGCGCCCGAGCAGAACGACCGGATCACCGCGGCGGCCGGCTCGACGGCCCGCCTCGGCACCGGTCTGTCACCGCGCAACCTCACCGACGGCGACCTGACCACCGCGTGGATCGCCGGCGACGACCCGACCATCCGGCTGAGCTGGACGGGCAAGCAGCCGGTGGACGAGGTCGTCCTCGCCCCGGCCGGCGGGCTGTCCACCCGGCCCACCGAGGTCAACATCAGCTCCCCGGACGGCGCGGTCGTCGCCGGGGTCGACGAGAACGGCGCCGTCCGCTTCGACCCGATCACCACGGACCGGCTCGACATCACCGTCACCGAGACGGCCCCGCTGACCGTCCACAACCCCCTCGCCGACGAGGACATGCAGCTTCCGGTCGGCCTGACCGAGGCGTACATCCCCGCCCTGGACGACCGCTACCGCACCCCGAAGGCCCTCTCCTCCCGCGCCTTCGAGCTGCCCTGCGGGAAGGGCCCGACGCTCGCCGTGGACGACGAGCTGTACGAGACGAGCGCCAAGGGAACGGTCGGTGACCTGGTGGAGCGGCGCCCGGTCGAGCTGACGCTCTGCCAGGAGGGGCGCGCGGACGCCGACTTGTCACTCGGCTCGGGCTCCCACCGGGTCGAGGCGGGTGACGCCGGACCGCTGGCCGTCACCGACGTCACGCTGACCCGCGGCACGGTCACCGCCCCGACCGCGGTCAGCCGTGAACTGGGCATACGGGACTGGCTCGGCGACCGCCGCGAAGTCACCGTCGGCTCGGGCGCGGCCTCCTACCTGACGACGTACGAGAACTTCAACGACGGCTGGAAGGCCACGCTGAACGGCCGCGAACTCGACCCGGTCCGCCTCGACGGCTGGCAGCAGGGCTGGCGGATCCCGGCGGGCGAGGGCGGCACGGTGAAGCTCTCGTACGAGCCGTCCACGGTGTACGAGGCCGGGCTGATCGGCGGCGGCGTCGGGATCCTCGTCCTGGCGGGGCTCGTACTGTTCCGGCGGCGCTCGCCCAATCCGGACGCGCCCTCGCCGGTACCGCCCGCGCCCGGCCTGATCCTGGGCACGGTCGCGCTCACCCTGGTGGGGATCGTGATCGCCGGGTTCTTCGCGCTGCTGGTGCCGGTCCTGGCCCTGCTCGCCCGGCGACGGCACGAACTGCTCGTACCCCTCGCCTTCCTCGCGCTCGCGGGGGCCGGGATCGCCGCCGCGACGGGGGCCGGGGAGCCGGTCGCCGAGGGCGCCGGGGCGTTCGGGCGCACCGCCCAACTGCTGGCGCTGATCGGCCTGTTCGCGGGTCTGGTGACGGTCGGCGAGGCGTCGTACGGGACGCGGGGCGACGGCGGGTCGGGGCCCGGGGGCCCGGACCGTTTCGGCGATCCCGACCGGCCGGACCGGGGCGCGTTCCCGGCCCCGCCGCCGGGCTCCGAGGCCCCGACTACACCCCTGCCGCACCGGAGCCGGGGGCAGCACGCGGGGCCGGGAGCGACGGCGGCGTCCAGTGCGCCGGGGGCGCCTGGGGCGCCAGGCGCTCCGGGGGCCCCAGGGTCGCCAGGGGCTCCGGGGACACTGCCGCCGCCCTTCACACCGACGGGGCCGCCGCGAAGCGAGTCCGGTCCGATCACTCCGCCGGGACCGGCGGGAGCGACGGGGCCGGCGGGAGCGCCGGGAGCGCTGTGGACCGGGTCCGGTCCCTCGACGCCGGCGGGACCGACAGGACCGGCGGGACCAGCGGATCCGGCGGGACCGGCGGCTCCGACAGGACCGGTGGGAGCGGCGCGGAGCGGGTCCCGGCCGGGCGCTCCGTCCGGATTGCCACGGGCCGAGTCCGGTCCTACCGTCTCGGCCCGGGGGCCGGGGTACCCGCGACCGCCGGAGCTCGGCGGGACGGGGACCGCGCGGTCCGCCGACCGCGGGGAGACCGGTGGCCGCGGAGGGACCGGTGGCCGCGGGAAGGCCGGGAGCCGTAGGAGTTCCAGGGAGGGTGAACCCACATGACCGCGCTGGACCACCCCGCACGCGACGGCACCGACGGCCCCGGCGGCCCGGCGGGGCCACCCGCCCGCATCCCGTTCCCCGTGGTGGACGAGGTCGCCCGGCACTGCCTCCAGGAGGAGGAACCGGAGACCGTCCACATCGAGGTCCACCTGCCGGGCCACCTCGACCCGGACCGCCTGCGCGCCGCGTTCGCCGGGGCCCTGCACCGCCACCCCCGCATCCTGATGCGCGAGGCGGCGCGCCCCTGGTACGGGAGGCGGTACGAGTGGGAGCTGACCCCCGCGGCCGATGTGGAGGCGGTCCTGTTCCCGGCGCCCGACCGGGACGCGCTGAAGCACGCCCGGGACCGGGCGCTGCGCGACGCCCCGCCGCTCTCGGCCGCGCCGCCGATCCGGCTGGAGATGGTCCGGGACCCGGCGGCCGACGGCACGGTCCTGTTCCTCACCATCAACCACACAGCTCTCGACGGCCCGGCCTGTCTGCGGGTCCTGGCGACCGCGGCGGAGCTGTACGGCGGCCGGGACAACTCCCCGGCCGCGCCCCCGACCCGCGACACGACGGCCGAGGCCCCGCGCGCCACCGACACCCCCTCATCCTGGGCACCGCCCGCCCGGGTCGCGCACGGCACCCCGGAACCTCCCCAGCACCACGGCAACGGCATGCTCGTCACCGAGCTGAGCGTCCCGCGGCGGCCCAAGGGCTCCCCGTACACCGTGAACGACCAGCTGATGGCCGCCACCGCGCTGATGATCGCGCACTGGAACCGGGAGCACGGGGCCCGGCCGCGTCCGCTGCGCATCACGATGCCGGTGGACGACCGCCCGCGCGGCACGGACATGCCGATCGGCAACGGCACACGGCTCGTCGAGGTCCCCTTCGCCCCCGAGGAGCTGGACGCCTCGGACATGGCCGCGCTGCTGCGCCGCACGGCGGACCGCACCCGCGCCCTCAAGGCGCAGCCACGCCCCCAACTGGGCCGCGGCGCCTCCCTGTTGACGGCCCCGGTGGTGCCCGTCGCCTGGCGGGCCGCGTTCACCAGGGGCCTGCGCAGAGCCGCCGGGCCGTGGACGTCGACCACGCTGCTGAGCAACATCGGCCGCGTTCCGTACGCCCTGGACTTCGGGGAGGAGGCCGGGCGGGCGCACGCCGTGTGGTTCTCGGCGCCGGCCCGGATGCCGCGCGGGCTGACGGTGACGACGGCCGCCACGGCGGGCCGCCTGCACGTGGCGCTCCGCTGGTCCCGCGCCCTGCTGAGCCACGGCGACGGCAGCCACCTGCGAGACCTCTTCGAGCACTACCTGCACGCGACGGAACACGCCACGGAACGCGCCACGGATCGTCACTCAGGACGCCACCCGGGGAGTACCCCATGACCACGGCCCCACCCCGCAGGCCGACCCACGGACCGCACGGACCGCACGGACTGCGGGACTTCTACGAGGACCCGGCCGTCCCGGTCGCCTCCGGCACGCCCCGCAGTCTGCGGCAGGCCCGGATGCTCGCGGACGCACTCGGCCCGGCCACCTCCGGCCCGCGTACGGTCCTGGACATCGGCTGCGGCGACGGCACCGCCGCCGCGACGGCCGCACCGCTGCTCGCCGGTCACCGTATCGTCGGCGTCGACTGGTCCCAGGACGCCCTCAGACGTGCCCACGCCCGGCTCCCGTACGCCGTACGCGGCGAACTCACCGACGGCGGACTGCCGTTCAGGTCCGCCAGTGCCGACGCCGTCCTGTTCAGCGAGGTCGTGGAACACCTCGTCGACCCGGACGCGGCGCTCGACGAGATCCACCGGATCCTGCGCCCCGGAGGTCATCTCATGCTCTCCACACCCAACTTGGCCGCCTGGTACAACCGGGCCCTGCTCCTCGCCGGTGTCCAGCCCGTCTTCTCCGAGGTGAGCCTGCGCGCGATCCACGGCCGCCCCGGCAAGGAGGTGGTGGGCCATCTGCGGCTCTACACCCCCCGCGCCCTACGGGAGTTCGTGACCGCGTCGGGCTTCGAGGTCGTACGGCTGCGGGGTGCGCCCTTCCATGGCGTACCGCGGCCGCTGCGCCCGCTGGACCGCCTCGCGTGCCGTGTCCCGTCGACGGCCTCGATCCTCCTCCTGCACGCGCGAAGGACGTAGACCATGTGGTGGGGGGTGGCCGCTGCACTGCTGGCGAACGTGCTCTACAGCGCGGGATTCGTCCTGGAGAAACGGGCGTTGTCGTCGCTGCCCGAGGTGAGCGTCCGCCGGCCCGCCCGGCTGCTGCGGCTGGTCCTCGGCAGCTGGCTGTGGATCGGCGGGTCCCTCGCCCTGGCGTCGGGCTTCGGCGCGCAGCTCGTCGTCTACCGCACCCTGCCGATCGCCGCCGCGCAGGGCATCTTCGTCTCCGGGCTCGTCATCCTCGTCCTGCTCTCCTCGGTCCTGCTCGGCGAGGAGACCTCCGGCCGTGAGCGGTACGCGCTCGGGGCGATCCTCCTCGCGCTCCTGATGGTGGTGCTGTCCCTGAAGGAGGGCTCCGACACGGTCAGCCGCAGCGCCCCCGCCCCGCTGATCCTGCTGGTCTGCGTACCGTCGCTGGCGCTGGGTGTCTGGCTGTACTCGTCGGCCGAGCGCCGCGCCCGCCACCGGCACCGCATGCCGACGACGGGTGTCGAGTACGGCGTGGCGGTGGGCCTGCTGTACGGGGTCAGTTCGCTGGCCATCAAGGGCGTGTCGAACCACCTCACCGGGAGCGGGTTCGGCGGCGCGGTGCTGGGCGTGCTGCGCTCCCCGTACCCGTATCTCCTGGTCTTCACCGGGGTGTTCGGCCTCGTCATGTCACAGGCGGCGCTGCAGCGCTGCCGGGCCTCGCTGATCGTGCCGGTCTGCACGACGGTGACCTGCCTGTTCACGGCGGTCCTCGGCACGGTCTCGTTCGGCGAGGCGCTGCCCGAGGATCCGCTGCGGCTGGCGCTGCGGATCGGCGGTACGGCGCTGGCGGTCTCCGTACTCCTCGCGATGCCCAAGCACGACCCACCGCCCACACCACAACCCTTATCCCCCACAAGGGAGTTGACCAGCCATGAACCCGGACGACCCGCTGCTGAAGATACTGGCGTGCCCGCTGGACAAGGGACCGCTGCATCTCCTCGGAAAGGAGACGGGGAGTACGCGGGACCCTGAGGCCGCCGAGGGCACCGAGGCCGCTCTCTACAACCCTCGGCTGCGGCGCCGCTATCCGATCGTGGACGGCATCCCGCAGCTCCTCCCGTCCTCCGGCGAGCAGGTGACGGACGACGAGCACGAGGACCTGCTGCTGCGGATCACCGGGGGCGACGACCTCGACGGCTCCCGCGGCGACCTCAGCGGCTCCAGCGGCGGGCCCCGGAAGCCGGGGTCGATGACGCCATGACCCTGGCAGCCCGTCTGGCCCCCTTCGTGCCGGTACGGCTGGTCGCCTCGGCCGCCCGGTTCGTCTATCCGCGCTTCGAGCCCGAACTGGCCCGGCTCGGCGAGCTCTGCCCGCCCGACTGCAGGACCGCGGTGGACGTGGGCGGCTGGTACGGCCCCTGGACCCGCCGTCTGTCGGCCCGGGCCCGCCGCGTGGTGACGGTCGAACCGGTCCCGCATCTGGCCCGGCTGATCACCGCCGCGACGCCCGGGAACGTACAGGTCGTCCGCGCCGCCGCGAGCGACCGGTCCGGCACGGCCCGTCTGTGGCTGCCGCCCGGCGACCAGGGCGACCGGGGCGTCTCCTCCCTGGTCCGGCGGGACATCCACGCCCGCGCCCTGGACGTCCCCTGCCTCACCCTGGACAGCCTGAACCTCCACGACGTCGGCTTCATCAAGATCGACGTGGACGGCAGCGAACTCGCGGTGCTGCGCGGGGCGGGCACCCTCCTCACCCGTGACCGCCCGGCCCTGTTCATCGAGCTGGAGGCCCGCATCCAGCCCATCGACACGGTCGTCTCCCACCTCGCCGAGCGGGGGTACGAGGGCTGGGTGCTGCCCGGTGACACCTGGCTGCCGCTGTCCTCCTTCGACCTGGAGGCCCACCAGGCGCGCGCCTCCCACGTGGTCTCGCAGGGCCTGCTGCGCCGGGTGCTGTTCCGGGGCCCGGGATACGTCCGGTACGTGAACTCGGTGCTCTTCCTCCCCGACGGCCGGTGCCCGGGCGGGCGGCACGCGCGGCAGGTGGGCCACGATGGGAGGCATGCCTCCCGCCAAGCCGGCTAGCGCCGGACCGTTCACCCCGCTCGACTTCCAGCTCGTCCTGCTGCGCCGTATGGCCGACCACAATCCGGACCTCGTGGAGGACGCCCGCCACACGCTGGGCGCCTCAGTCGCCGAGATGCGCGAGGCCAACCGGCGCTGGCAGGCGATGCGGCACGCGCCGAGAAGCCGGGGCGCGGTCACTCGCTACCGCTCGATCCTGGGCGACCCGGAGTCGGTGACGCCCCGGCGGATCGGCGATCTGTCCTGCGAGGCGTACCTGTGGCCGGTACCCCTCTGGCCGGACCTGCGCTTCGAGGTGCTGGTGGCGCCGGGCGGGGTGGCCTGGAACGAGTGGCTGGTCCGCGCGCCGGGTGCCCCCGCCCCGGAGCTGCGGTCGCTGTCCGACCTGACGCCGTGGTCGTGCACGGTCGACGAGGCCGCCCGCGCCTTCGCCCCGGCCAGACCGCTGGAGGGCTCGGCGCCGACGCGCTGGGGACTCGCGTTCACGGCACCGGAGGGCCCTGGTGGCACGGAAGGCACGGACGGCACGGACGGCACGGGTGGCACTGGCGGCCCGGACGGCGTACGGCGGGACTGCGTGGCGGAGTTCACCTGGGGGCTGCTGCAGCGCGTGGCGCTCCGCTGAGGACCCGCGGGACCCGGGGCCTTCCGGCTCGTCAGCGGGCGGCGGCCTCGACGACGGCCCGGGCGACGACCGGCACCGAGTCCTCGTGCAGGAAGAGGAAGAGATTGGGCTCGACGAGTTCCAGCTCCATGACGCGGGGCGCCCCGTCGTCGCCGTCCACCAGGTCCACGCGGGCGTAGAGCAGCTCCGGCGCACCAGGCACGGCGGCCAACGCCCGCTCGGCAACGGCGAGTTCGGCGGGGCTCGGCTGCCAGGCGCGCAGGTTCGGGTGCGGGACCTTCTTGTCGTCGAAGGCGGTGCCGGATTCGAGGACGGCCCCCTTGCGGATGGCGTGGAGAAAACGCCCCCCGAAGAACTGCAGGGCCCTCTCACCAGCCGTGTCGATGCTCCGCACGTACGGCTGCACGATCGCGGTCAGCCCTTCGGCGTGCATCCGCTCCAGCTGCCGTACGGCGGTGTCGTGCTCGTCGGGGGTGTAGCGGGCCGCGTACCGGGCCCCGGCCCCCGAGGTCGGCTTGACGACGTACTCGCGGTCGCCGGGCAGGTCGGCCGGGTCGCCGGGAGCGAGGTAGCGGGTGTCGACGACGGGCACACCGGCGGCGGCCAGGTCGCCCAGGTACCGCTTGTCGGCGTTCCACCGCACGACCTCCGGCGGGTTGGCGAGCGTCGTCGCGGCGCCGCACCGGTCGGCCCACGCCAGGAACTCGGCGGCCCGCCAGCTGTAGTCCCAGGTGGAGCGGATCAGGACGAGGTCGAAACCGCCCCACTCGACGTCGGGGTCGTCCCAGCACACGACGGCGACGTCCGCCCCGGCCTCCCGCACCGCGTCCGCGAGGACGGGCAGATCACGGTCGTACCCGGTGTCCCGTACCTCCTGGCAGGTGACCAGGGCGATGCGGGGTGTGGTGCGTGCCACGGGGGGGCTCCTCAGAAGATGGACCGACTCCGGTAATACCGGTCGCAGGCTAACAACCGCCCCACGGAGCGGCACGGGAATTAGAGGGCCGCTTGACCTTCACCTTCGGTGAGACCACACCATCGGTGTCGAAAGGGAGGAACGCCATGATGACGATCGGGGCCTTCTCGAAGGCATGCCGACTGTCGCCGAAGGCACTCCGGCTGTACGACGAGCTGGAGCTGCTGCGTCCCGCGCGGGTGGACCCGGAGACGGGCTACCGCTACTACGCGCCGGAGCAACTGGAGCAGGCACGCCTGGTGGCGTGGCTGCGCCGCCTCGGCATGCCGCTGGCCGAGATCCGCGAGGTCAGCACCCTGGAACCGGCGTCCGCCGCACGGGAGATCCGAGCGTTCTGGTCGCGGATCGAGAGGGAGACGGCCACACGCCGAGACCTGGCGTCCTTCCTGGTGACCCACCTCACGCCCTCTCTCCCGAGCAAGGAGACCACCATGCCCCCTGGCACTCCCGACACCCCTGCACCCACCCCCTCGCTGGAACTGCGGTACGCCGCCCTCTCCGACACCGGCCGGGTCCGCCCCGCCAACCAGGACACGGCGTACGCGGGCACGCGCGTCCTGGCGGTCGCGGACGGCTTCGGATCCGGGGGCGCGCCCGCGAGCGGCGCCGCCGTGGAGGCCCTGAAGTTCCTGGACGCCGAACCGCTGGCCGCCGGAAGCGTCCTCAACCTCCTGGAGGACGCGGTCCAGGGCGCCACGGACGCGGTGCGGGAGGTGGCGGGCCCGACGGACCCGGAGACCGGCACGACCCTCACCGCGATGGTGTGGACGGGCTCACAACTGGCGTTGGTGCACATCGGCGACTCGCGCGCCTACCTCCTCCGCGACGGCGAACTCTTCCGGATCACCCACGACCACACGGTGGTCCAGTCGCTGCTCGACGAGGGCCGCCTGACTCCGGAGGAGGCCACGTCCCACCCCCAGCGCACGCTGCTCGCGAAAGCCCTGACGGGCACCGGCGCAGCGCCCCCCGACATCCGCCTCCACGACGCCCGCCCCGGCGACCGCTACCTCCTGTGCTCGGACGGCCTCTCGACAACAGTCCCCGAGGACGTCATGAAACAGACCCTCAAAACATCCACAACCCCCTCCGAGGCAACCCACACCCTGATCACCAAGGCAAACAAAGCCGGCGCCCCGGACAACGTGAGCTGCGTGGTCGCACACATAACAACAACACCCCGACCACCCATATAAGGGGCACGGGGAACGGCGCAATCTTTTAGGGGCGCGGGGAACGGCGCGGCCAGCCCCCACCGCCCGCACCCGCCGAACACCCCGCACCCCCACCCCCGTGGACCTCGTGGGCCCCGTGGGCCCCGTGGGCCCCGTGGGCCTACCCAACCCCCGGCAACCGCCGCGGGGTAACCCGCTCCTCGACCGCCCGGTCACCGTCCCGCGTCACCACATACGCCCCCTTCCCCGGAACCTCCGCCACCGCCTCCACCAGCTCCGTCCCCCGGTACACCAGCCCCACCCCGTCGTCCGTGCAGTGCGTCGTGGGAAGCGTCCCGTCCGCCACGAGGTCGTGGATCAGGGGGCGGCGGCCCGCGTCGGAGTCGTAGTGCACCCCGTTGCCGTACGGCAGAAACCCCAACGCGTCGGTCACCGGCCGCAGTTCAGGCCCGAACGAGTCCGTCGTACCCCCCTCGAACCAGCAGATCGACCCCGCGCTGACCCCGCTCAGCACGACTCCGGACCGCCAGGCCCTGCGCAGGATGTCGTTGAGGCCGTGCACCCGCCACACCGCGAGAAGGTTGGCCACCGAGCCGCCCATGACCCACACGACGTCCTGCTCAAGGACGGCGCCTTCGACGTCGTCGAAGTTGGGCCTCGGGAAGAGGTTGAGAGGCACGAGGTCGAACCCCGCGACCCGCGCGGCCTCGGCCATCCGCGCCGCGAAGTGTTCGGCGTCCCCGATCGCCGTACCGACGTACATCACCCGGGGACGGCGCCCGTGCGCACCCGACAGTTCGACCGCGTGATGCACCAGCGCGTCGAACTCCACCATGGTCCGGGCACCCCAGCCCCGGTGGCCACCGGAGGTGGCAAGGATGGTCGGCGGCCTGGTGCCGGAGCCCGAACCGGAGCCCGAACCGGAGCCGGAGGCTGAGACTGAGGCGGATGCGGCGGGTTCGGACTCTGCTGCTGTGGACTCGGTCATGACGACCGATCCTAATCACGCCCGTCGGTGACCTCGCCGCTCACCGCCTCGCCGCTCACCACCACGCCCTCAGGTCCCCTGCCGCTCGCTGTCCTCGGGGTCCCAGTCCAGCAACCGCACCCGCGCCACCGTCTGTACGTGCCGCCGCATCGCCGCGGCGGCCCGCCCCGGCTGCTGGGCCACGATCGCGTCGAAGATCGCCCGGTGCTGGGTCAGGGAACGCGTCGGCCGCCCCGGCTGGCGCAGCGACTCGTGCCGGCTCTCGGTGATCTGGTCGGCGATGGAGCGCATGAACTCGGCGAGTATCGTGCTGTGCCCGGCGGCCGTGACCGCCGCGTGGAAGAGCCGGTCGCCCTCCACCCCGTGTCCGCCCGCCGTGATCTCGGCCCGCATGTGCGCGAGCGCGGAGTCCATGGCGGCCACGTCCTCGTCGGTGCGCCGCTCGGCGGCCAGCTCCGCGAGTTTGGTCTCCAGGGCCTCGCGCGCGTCGAGTACGTCGGGCAACCGGCGCCGCCGGTCGACGAGTTGCTCCACCGGTTCGGCGTCGAGGGTGTCGCGGAGCAGGTACGTGCCGCCGCCGTGGCGGACCTCGACCAGCCCCTGGACCTCCAGGACCACTATGGCCTGCTTCACGGAGGCGCGGCTGACCCCGAGCCTGGCCGCCAGATCGCGCTCGGGCGGCAGCCGGTCACCGGCACCGAGGCCGCCCTCGGCGGCGTAACTGCGCAGCCGGTCGAGGACCTGCTCGTACAGGCGCGGCTTGGACCCCATGGGCCGCAACGGGTCGGTCATGTCCGGTCTTCCCCCTTACCTCTCGATCTGGTGGATGAGTGGCTGAGCCAATTTACGTCATCTCTCTTGACGCTCTCCACCACGGCCGCCCAATGTGGTTCAGCCACTTGGCCACTCAGCCACTTGCCCGGTCGTACCGCCGCCCCCCACCCCGCCGCCGTACCCCCCTCCCCACTCGACAAGGGACCCAAAGACGGGAGCCCGTATGTCCGCCGAACTGATATCGATCCTCGTGCTCGTCGTGGTGTTCGTGATCGCCACCACCCGCTCCATCAACATGGGCGCCCTCGCCTTCGCCGCCGCCTTCGGAGTGGGCGAACTCGTCGCCGACCTCGACGCCGACAAGATCTTCGCCGGCTTCCCCGGCGACCTCTTCGTGGTACTCGTCGGCGTGACGTACCTCTTCGCGATCGCCCGCGCCAACGGCACGACCGACTGGCTGGTGCACGCCTCGATCCGGCTCGTGCGCGGGCGCGTCGTGCTGATCCCGTGGGTGATGTTCGTGCTGACCGGCGCGCTCACCGCGATCGGCGCGGTCAGTCCGGCCGCCGTCGCCATCGTCGCGCCGATCGCCCTGAGTTTCGCCGCGCGCTACTCCATCAGCCCGCTGCTGATGGGCGCGATGGTCGTGCACGGCGCCCAGGGCGGCGGCTTCTCCCCCATCAGCATCTACGGGTCGATCGTCAACGGCATCGTCGAGCGCGAGGACCTCCCCGGCAGCGAGATCGCCCTCTTCCTCGCCTCCCTCATCGTCAACCTCGTGATCGCCGCCGTGGTGTTCGTGCTGTTCGGAGGGCTGAAACTGAGCCGCGCCGAGGAGACCGACCGGCAGAAGGCCACAGAAGCCGACCGGGACGGCGACGAGGACGGGAAGAAGACGAAGGAAGAGGACAAGGACAAGGACAAGGACAAGGAGAAGGAGAACGGGGAAAGGCTGGTCCCCGACGACGACACCTCACGGCTCAACCCCGCCCGTATCGCCACCCTCGCCGCCCTCGTCGCACTCGTCGTCGCCGTGCTCGCCTTCGACCTGGACGCCGGGCTCACCTCCATCACCCTCGCCGTCCTGCTCAGCACCGCCTGGCCCGAGGACAGCCGCAACGCCGTCGGTCAGATCGCCTGGCCGACGGTCCTGCTGATCTGCGGTGTGCTGACGTACGTCGGTGTCCTCGACGAGATGGGCACGATCGACTGGGCGGGCGAGGGCGTCAGCGACATCGGCGTACCCCTGCTCTCGGCCGTCCTGCTCTGCTACATCGGCGCGCTGGTCTCCGCGTTCGCCTCCTCGGTCGGCATCATGGGCGCGCTGATCCCGCTGGCGGTGCCGTTCCTCGCGCAGGGCGAGATCGGCGCGATCGGCATGGTCGCGGCGCTCGCGGTGTCGGCGACCGTGGTGGACGTGAGCCCGTTCTCGACGAACGGCGCCCTGGTTCTCGCCGCGGCACCCGGTGTCGACCGGGAGCGTTTCTTCCGGCAGCTGATGATGTATGGAGGGATTGTGGTGGCCGTGGTCCCCGCCGTGGTGTGGCTCGCGCTGGTGGTACCCGACTGGGGGTGACCACCGGCACGCCCCGCCGGGTCCGGCACCCTCGTACGAACGACCGACGATCAAGGAGTACGCACGCGTGTCCTCTCTCTTCCCGGCCCTGACCGAGGCTCTGGCGGACCCGGACGGCACCGCCGCGCACCGGCCGGCCCTGCGCTTCGGCGACCGCTCCCTGACCTACGGCGAACTCGCGGCGACGGCCGCCCCGCTGGCAGCCCGTATCGGGGAGGCGGGCCGGATCGCCGTATGGGCCACGCCCACCCTGGAGACGGCCGTCGCCGTGGTCGCCGCGCTGCTGGCCGGTGTCCCCGCCGTGCCGCTCAACCCGAGGTCGGGCGGGAGCGAGCTGGGGCACATCGTGGCGGACAGCGCGCCGAGCCTGGTGCTGGCCGCCCCCGACGACCAACTCCCCGCCGCCCTGGCCTCCTTGGCGCGCGTCGACATCGACGTACGCGCCACGGGGCCGGCCACGTCCCCCGCCCCGGACGCGCGCCACCTCGCCGATGAGCTGCCCGCCCTCGTCGTCTACACCTCCGGCACCACCGGCCCCCCGAAGGGTGCCGTCATCCCCCGCCGGGCCGTCGCCACCACCCTGGACGCCCTCGCGGACGCCTGGCGGTGGACCGGCGACGACGTCCTCGTGCACGGCCTGCCCCTCTTCCATGTGCACGGCCTGATCCTGGGCATCCTCGGCCCGCTGCGCCGCGGCGGCTCCGTACGGCACCTCGGCCGCTTCGAGACGGCCGGCGTGACACGGGAGTTGAGCGGCGGGGCCACGATGTTGTTCGGGGTGCCGACGATGTACCACCGGATCGCGGAGTCCCTGCCCGACGACCCGGCGCTCGCGAAGGCGCTGGCGGGGGCACGGCTGCTCGTGTCCGGTTCGGCGGCCCTCCCGATGCACGACCACGAGCGGATCGCGCGGGCGACGGGCCGTCGGGTCATCGAGCGGTACGGGATGACCGAGACCCTGATGAACACCAGTGTCCGCGCCGACGGCGAGCCCCGCGCGGGCACGGTCGGCGTACCGCTGCCCGGCGTCGAGCTGCGGCTGACGGAGGAGGACGGCACGACGGCCGTGGAGGCGTACGACGGGGAGACCGTGGGCGAGATCCAGGTCAGGGGTGCGAACCTCTTCACCGAGTACCTGAACCGCCCCGACGCGACGGCGGCGGCGTTCACCGAGGACGGCTGGTTCCGCACCGGCGACATGGCGGTGCGCGACCCCGACGGATACGTACGCATCGTCGGCCGCAAGGCCACCGACCTCATCAAGAGCGGCGGCTACAAGATCGGGGCGGGCGAGATCGAGAACGCGCTCATCGAGCACCCGGGCGTACGGGAGGCCGCGGTCACGGGCGAGCCGGACGCCGACCTCGGCGAGCGGATCGTGGCGTGGATCGTGCCCTCCGACCCGCAAAACCCGCCTTCCACCGCAGAGTTGGCGGACCATGTGGCCGACCGTCTCGCCCCGCACAAGCGTCCCCGGGTCGTCCACCATCTCGACGCCCTGCCCCGCAACGACATGGGCAAGATCATGAAGCGTGCGCTGGCCCATGACTGAGCCGCCCGGGGCGCCCGAGGCCTCCCGGCGGTGCACGGCCCGCGAGGCGATCGCCCTGGTCGCCACCGACTTCACCGACTTCACCGACTTCACCGACTTCACGGAACTGCCCGCCCCCGACTCACCGGGCTCGTACGGGCCCGACGGCCCCCTGGCCTGGCAGGGGTACGACGCCTCGCGTGCCCGGGCCGCGGGCCGCACCGGCGAGGAGGAATCCGTCGTCTGCGGCACCGCCGCCATCGGCGGCGAGGACGGCGGTACGACCACGGCCGTGCTGATCGCCTTCGAGTTCGGGTTCCTCGGTGGTTCGCTGGGCGAGCGCACGGGCGACCGGCTGGAGGCCGCGCACACCTACGCGCGCGAACACCGCCTCCCGGTCGTCTCCCTCGTCGCGACGGGCGGCAGCCGTATGCAGGAAGGCATGCGCGCACTCGTCCAACTCCAGCGCGTGGCGCGGCAGTCGGCGCTCACCCGGGCGGCCCGGCTCCCCCAGATCGCCGTGCTGCGCGACCCGACCACGGGCGGCGGCTGGGCCACCCTGGGCGCGGGCGCCGATGTGATCCTCGCGCTGCCCGGCGCGCAGGTGGGCTTCGCGGGCTCGCGGGTCCGCCCGCCCGACGCCGACCCGGCCGCGTACACGGCCGAGGCGCAGTGCGCGGCGGGGGCGGTCGACGCGGTGGTGCCCGAGCGGGAGCTGCCGGCGGCGCTGGCGCTCTGGCTCCGGCTCCTGAGCAACCCGTCGACGGACCCCGTGCCGCCGCCCCCGGCGCTGGGCGACGCCGGTCTCCCGGCCACCGGCTGGGAGGCGGTACGCGCCGCCCGCGCTCCTCAACGACCGCGCGCCGAGGCCTACTTGGACGCCTTCCTCATCCATCGGGCGGCGATCAGCGGTGACCGCTGCGGCGGCAGCGACGAGGGCATGCTCTGCGGTTTCGGCGTCCGGGCGGAGGACGGCCGTACGGTCGCCTACGCGGCCCAGACCGGCACCGCCACGCGCCCCGCCGGCTATCGCACCGCCACCCGGCTGATCCGGCTCGCGGACCAACTCCGTATCCCCGTACTGACCTTGGTGGACACCCCGGGTGCCGCCAACGACGCGGAGGCGGAGCGGCAGGGCGCGGGGGCGGCGATCGCGGAGCTGTTCGGAGCGGTGGCAGCCGCGGAGACCCCGGTCACCACGCTGCTGATCGGGGAGGGCGGCTCGGGTGGTGCGCTGGCTCTCGCGGCCCCCGACAACACATGGGCCACGCCCGACAGTTACTTCTCCGTCATCGCCCCCGAACTCGCGGCTGCCATCCTCAAGCGCCCGGCGGCGGAGGTACGGGCCACGGCCGACCAACTCCACATTCGGCCGCAGGACTTGGTGGAGCTGGGGGTCGTGCGCGGAGTAGTGGAGCCGCTGCGGTCACCGGAGCCCTCAGCGTCACCGGCGCCACCAGCTTCGTAGCGCGGGCGGTGGGTAGTGGGGGTGGTGGGCGGCGTCCAGCATCCGCCCACCACCCGCTCCCGTCCCCCCACCACCCGCTCACCTCGCGGCTACCGCACGCCCACCGCCCGGATGATCTCCTGGCTCACCGAGCCGCCCCGGTCGTCGGCCGCCGAGGCCCGCAGCGACACGTACTCGGCGTCGCGCGGCACACGCAGAGTCCCCCGCCAGACGCCAGCGCCAGCGTCGGCACCGGACACCTTCACCGTCCGCCACGACTTGCCTTCGTCGTACGAGACTTCGAGGCTCGCCCCGCCGATGGTCCCGGGGGACGGAGCGTCCGCTGTCGGCCGCGGGTCGCTCCGGGCCGGCCGCGCAGTTCCCCGCGCCCCCGCGGAGTCGGCGGCGGCGTCCGTCACGTGCGAGGCACTGATGCTCACCGGCAGGCGGCTGCCGCCCCGTACCCGGCCCGCGAGGTCCGTGTCGATGTCGAAGCCCAGGTTGATCAGTGGGAGGGTCGTCCAGCGGTCCCCCGGGGTGGCCGCCGACCGGAAGGTCCACTCGGAGCGGCCCTTCACGGCGACCTCCCAGCGGTCCGCGTCCAGGGTCGTGTCCGTGACGACCTTGTACGTGTGCTCGTCGGCGGGCGCGTCCCAGACGTACGCACCGGAGCCGGTCCGCCGGTCGACCGACTCCCCGTCGAGGTAGACCTCGGTGAACTGCGTCATGCCGCTGCTCTCGTCCCACACGTTGCCGAAGCCGGTGTGGTCGGGCCCGGAGTCGCCCCAGCCGGGGACGTTGAACTGCAGTGTCGAGCCGGAGCGCTGCTGCCCCCAGCCGAGCCCGGTGCCGAGCCAGGGATGCCAGACCGGCCGGAACCAGTCGAGGTCCGCACTCGTACCCCCTCGGTAGCGGACGAGCCCGCTGCGCTGTTCCAGGTCCCCGGCGCCCATGGTGACGGACTCGTGCCAGAGCTGGCCGGGGCCCGTGGACACGTAGTCGGTCCGCTCGGCCGGGAAGTCGGCCCGTTCCTGGAAGCCGATGCCGACGGGGAACGAGTCGTCGGTGAGCGAGTACCGGAACTCACTGCCCGCGACGGGCTTCACCGCGTGGAAATCCGTGTCCAGCACGGCGAGTTGGCGGCGTGACGGCTCATAGGTGAGGTCACGCGCCGGGATGCTCCCCTTGTGGCCTTCCGAAAGGTCGTACGTGTAGGGCGTGTTGCGTGTCCCGTTCATCTCGGCCCGTCCCGCCGACCGCAGTCGCGCCGCGTCCGCCGCGTCGACGGTGGCGATCTGGAGCGGCCGGTCCGCGTTGTCGTCGGTGCCGAACCAGGCGTTGAGCCGCCCCGGGACGTCGTCCGTCACGAACAGCGCCTCGGCGCCCGCGTCCTGGGCGGCCTGGGCGATGCCGGAGGGCACCGCGCCCTCCTTCATCCGGATGAGGACGGCCTTGCCCCGCACGTTCCGCCCGCCGTAGTCGCCGGTGCCGACATCGACGAGCGGGAGCTTGCGGCGGCCCTCGACGAGCGTGCCCCCGGGCTGCACCACGGCCTCCCCGACGCCCCTGACCTCCAGCACCGGCTTCCCGAGCCGCCACACGGTCCGGTACTCGAAGCTGCCCTTCGTCACCTTCGCGGTGGGCGCCGCGAAGACACTGTCGTACTTGATGGGCACCTGGACGGCCCCGAACACGTCCGAGCCGTTCGCCGCCCGGGCGTACTCCATGAGCAGCTGCCGGGTCTCGGTACGCCGGTCGACGCGGGCCGCGATCTCCCTCAACCGGCTTCCGTCGAGCGTCACTTCACGGTCCCGGTCGAGTTCGATCTCGGGTGCCGCGAGGAAGCCGAGCCCGAGCGAGTCGGCGCCACGGCTGCCGCGCACGTCGAGGAAGGTGTTCAGGCTGTACGTGCCCGGCCGGAGCCGCAGTTCGACCGTGCCCGTCTCACCGACGTGCTCCGGGAACGGATCGACGCCCTCGGCGAGTCGCTGCACCACGAGGTCGGCGGCGGTGGCGTCGCCGTCCCGGTCCTTGACGTGGACGGTGAGGGTGTACCGCTCCTCCTCCTTGACCAGCCCGAAGGCGGTGTGCGCGACGGGCGTGCCGTCCGCAGTCGACGCCACGATCCGCCCGCTGGTGTTGCCCACCGGGGCCTTGCCGCCGTCCCCCGTCACGGTCGTGGCGGCGGTGCCGTGCGCGGGGACGGTCAGGGTGGAGTCGGCGAGCGTCGCGACCCCGTCGGGCACGCCCGCCACGGTCAGCCTCAACTCAACCGCTTTGTCGGCCGAGTTGGTGTAGGTGACGGTCCTGGTGACCGGCCGGTTGGACTCGTACGGCCAGCGGTAGTAGCCCAGATCGGCGCTCCCGGTGGCCGTGACCTCCGCCTTCACCGCGTCGGGCACACTCACGCGTCCGGCCCCCAAGACATAGGCGGAGGAGTCGAGTTGCCGGGACGTCGACATGAGCGCGTCCTTGAGCCGCGCGCCGGTCCAGTCGGGGTGCCGTTCGGCGAGGAGGGCGGCCACACCCGCGACATGGGGTGTCGCCATCGACGTACCGCTCATGGCGGTGTAGTCGCCGCTGCCCGCGGAGAGTTGGGAGCGGGCGGCGAGGATGTCGACGCCCGGGGCGGACAGGTCGGGCTTCAGGGCGTTGTCGCCGTGGCGGGGGCCCGCGCTGGTGAAGTACGCGGCCAGGTCCGCGGAGTCGACCGCGCCGACCGTCAGCGCGGAGTCGGCCGCGCCGGGCGAGCCGATGGACGAGGGGGCGCCGGTGTTGCCTGCGGCGACGACGAAGAGCGCGCCGGTCTCCTTCGTGAGCGTCTCGACGGCCTGGGCCATGGGGTCGGTGCCGTCGCTGGGCTCCGTCGACCCGAGACTCATGGAGACGACCGTGGCGCCGACGTCCCGCGCGGCCCATTCCATGCCCGCGATGATCTGCGACTCGCTGCCCGAGCCCTGGTCGCCGAGCACCTTCCCGACGGCGAGCGTGGCGCCGGGTGCTACGCCCTTCTCCTTGCCGCCGGACGCGGCGCCGCTGCCGCCGACGGTCGACGTGACGTGCGTGCCGTGGCCGTTGCGGTCGGCCACCTCTTCCCCTTCGATGAAACTCTTCGTCACGGAGACCCGCCCGGCGAGATCGGGATGGCCGACGTCCGCCCCGGTGTCCAGTACCGCGACGGTGACGCCCTTGCCGGTCAGCCCCGCCTCCCAGGCCTCCGGCGTACCGATCTGGGCGTTGCTTTCGGCCATCTCCGCACGGACGCGCCCGTCGAGCCAGACCTTGCCGATCCCGTCCGCGCCGAACCCGTCCGCCCCGAACCCGTCGTCGCCGGACCCGTCGTCGCCGGTCCCGTCCTGCCGGGTGAGGGCCTGCCAGAACGTACGCCCCTTGTCCGCCGCGACGGCGGCCCCGCGGATGCTGGGCAGCGCGCGGCTCCGCTCGGCTCCGCGCGGAGTCACCGCCCGCGCGCCCTTCTCGTACGTGACGATCAGGGGCAGCTCGTCGGTCTTCCGGTCGGTGAGGCCCTGGCGTATCAGCTCGTCCACGTCGAACAGCCGCCGGTCCAGGGTGCCCGCCCGCAGATACGGCAGCGCCTCGTCCGGTACGACGGTCAGGGCGCCGTTCGCTGTCTGCGTACGGACCGCGCCGGTCGCCCCCTTCGCCCGCTCGACGGTCACCGTCCGCCTGCCGCCGCCGAGTTCGGTGACGGTGACCCGGTCGCCGGTGACGAGGGTGACGGTGTGGGCGGCGGACGCGGTGGAGGTACGGGGCCGGGCGCCGGGGTCCTGCGCGTGGGCCCCGCCCGCGGGAAGGAGGGCGAGTACGAGCCCGGCCGACGCGAGCGCCGCCCCGTGTCTCGCGGATCCTCTGATGTTCATCCGTGCCCCTCGTCTCTGACCTTCTCGGAGCTTGCCGGGTCTGGTGGTGCCCAGGTGCTGCGAAGAGTGTCGGGGGGCCGGTGTCGCGGTGGCGCGGACGGAGCCTGGCGGGAAGCTGCCCTGGCGGTTTTCCGCCAGGTTGCGCCGAGCGAGCGGTGAACGACCGGTGGAAACCGCGACAGCGCCAAGTACCGTCCGTGACAATGAAGGTGCTCACCAGTGACGGACACGGGGGATGTGCGGTGCCATGGACGGATTAGTGGAGTTCAAGACCGATGACGGGGCCGTGGTCGTCGTCGAGGGAGCCGAGGACGAGTCGGGTTCCCGCCTGGTGGCCCGGGCGGACGGTACGGTCGCGGCGACCCGCACCTTCGAGGGCTCGCTGGAGGGGGTACGGGCCGCCGCCGGCGCCGCGCTCCGCGTGTTCAGGGACGGTTCGCTGAAGCCCGACTCCGTGGAGATCGAGTTCGGCGTCAAACTCACGGCGGAGGCGGGCGCGTTGATCGCGAAGAGCGCGGTCGAGGGCCACCTCGTGGTCAAGCTCGCCTGGTCGCCCGAGCGCCCGGCCGACCTCCCGGATCCCGCCTCCGCGGCCCCCGCAACCCCCGCCACCCCCGCCGTCCTCGCCCCACCCGAGTCCGCCCCCACTTCCCCGGAGACCACCCCGCGCCCATGAGCAGCGCTTCCTGGCACGCGAGAATCAGCTGCGGGCGGGACACCGGTGCCGGTTTCCTCGTCACCGAGCGGCACGTTCTGACCTGCGCCCATGTCGTGGCGCGCAGGGACACCGACTCGGTCGCGGTGTCCTTCGCGCACGGTGGCTACGAGGAGATCCCCGCCCGGGTGGTCGCGCACGGCGGCTGGGACGGCCGCGAGAGCGACCCGGGCGATCTGGCCGTACTGGAGCTGGACCGGCCGGTGCCGCTGAAGCCGGCGGAGTTCGCGACGCCGACCGACGCGTACGGGGATCCGCCGCGCAGGCTCCTCGCCTACGGCTTCCCCAAGCGGTACGACGAGGGGACGCTCGCCGAATACCGGGCCACCGCGCGGCAGTTGATCGCCGGCGAGTGGGTCCAGCTGGAGTCGTGGGCCGCGCACGGGCAGCCGCTCGCGCCGGGGTTCAGCGGCGCGGCCGTGACCCTCGCGGACACCGGCCGGGTCGTGGGCATGGTCTCGGCCGCCGCCCGCAGCCCCGAGATCCGCAACGGCCGGATGCTCCCCGCCCAGGTCATGGCCCGCTACTGGCCCCGCCTGGCGGACCTGATCCCGACCCCGGACTACGACCAGCAGCAGAAGGAACACCTGAGACACCTACTGCGACAACTGGACCAACCAGCCTCCGCAGCCCCCGCTCCCACCGGCGCCCCGGAATACGGTCCCGAACGGCTGTACCAGGACGCCGTAGGCCCCCTGGGCCCCCCGCTCCCTCCCCACCGCTTCACCTCCCTCTGGGACGCGGCCTGGTACCTCCTCTCCGAGGTACCGGACCCGGCCGCCGTCACCCGCTTCACGGCCCGCCTCGCCGACTTCGTGGACGACGCCCCCACCCGGACCGCCCTGCGCGCCTGGCCCTCGGCGCCGCAGGCCCACCGTCCCGACCCGGCCCCCGGAAGACCCTCGCGCGGGGCCGCCCGCGACGCCGCGCACACCTGGTCGCCGATCCTCGTCGAGATCGCGCCCAGCGGCTCCGGCGACGGGTCCTTCCTGGTGGAGGTGTCCGCGTACAACGGCGGGCACCGGCGGGTGGTGGGCTCGCGCCGCCTCCCGGTCGACCGGGTACGCCCGTACACACTGGAGCGGATCGACGAGGCGTACCGCGAACTGTCGGTCGGAGCCCGCGAGTTGCTGGCCTTCGTGCTGCCGCGCCGCTGGCTCAACACGGACGTGGCGCACTGGCAGCGCAGCGCGGACGACGACAGCCCGCTCGGCTCCTTCGCACCGCTCGTCGTGCTGGACCTGGAGCGTCGGCGCAGCGGCGGTCTGCAGCACAAGCTCCGGCAGAAGTGGCAGTACCTGGACGAGCGGCCGGCGGCCCGGCTGCACCGTATCGACTGCTGGTCGGTCGGCCAGGACCAGGTGAAACTGACCATCGGGCTGCGCCGCGACGCCGACATGGTGGGTTTCGCCACGCCGCCGCGCGCGGACCGGGTCCGGCGACTGTTCCAGGCGAGCCTGAACGCGGCGGTGCCGGTGATGCTGTGGCCGCGCACCGGCTGCCGGGGCGAGCACCGGTGCGGGGAGTCGGGTGACTGCCGGGGCGCGGAGTTCCTGGACCGCCTCGCCGAACACCTGGCGAAACTGCCGCCCCGCGAACTGCCGCGCTTCGTGCACGAGTTGCGCGAGACGGCGTACGCATCCGACGCCCCGGAGCCGCACTGGGCGTACGACCTGGCCCTGCTGTGGGAGGACCCCGAATGCCTGCCTGATCCCACCGGCTACCTGCACAACCCGGTCGGCTAGACCACGCCGAACAGACGCACAGCCCTGCTGAACAGACCACCGAAGCCAGAACCGCACAACGGAAGCCAGAACCGCACATCGGAACACGTTCGGAGAGACCATGTCCCTGTGGCCCGTCTACACGGGAGCGAGCGAGCCCCACGACGGCATCGCCGAGCTGCCCGCGCCGCCGCCCTGGCGTGACTTCGACGGCGGCCCGGAGCTGGCGACGCCCGCCGAGGATGACGACGCGTCGGCCACGTCGCCGGACCGCCGGCACCGGGCTCGCACGTACCGCGCCACGGACCGCGCCGTGCAGCTCGTCAACGCGGCCCTCTATCTGCGCAGGCCGCTCCTGGTGACGGGCCCGCCGGGCAGCGGGAAGTCGAGCCTGGCGTACGCGGTGGCGAGGGAGTTGCGGCTGGGCCCCGTCCTCCGCTGGAACATCACCAGCCGCACGACGCTGCACAACGGCCTGTACCAGTACGACCCGCTGTCCCGCCTGTACGCGGCCGCACGCGACGCCCGTCCCGACTCCGCGGCCGGCCCCGTGCTCCCGGAGGACAGCGAGCTGCAGGACCATCTGCGGCTCGGACCGCTCGGCACGGCGCTCCTCCCGTACGGCCGTCCGCGGGCGCTGCTGATCGACGAGATCGACAAGAGCGACCTGGACCTGCCGAACGACCTCCTCAACATCCTGGAGGAGGGCCAGTACGAGATCCCCGAGCTGGTCCGCTCCGCCCGGCACACCCCCACGGCCGAGGTCATGATCGACGGCACGGACGAACGGGTCGGGGTCTCGCGCGGCCGGGTCCGCTGCCGGGCCTTCCCCTTCGTGGTCCTGACCAGCAACGGCGAACGCGAGTTCCCGCCGGCCTTCCTGCGCCGCTGCGTGCGCCTCGAACTCCACCAGCCCCGCGCCGCCCACCTGGAACACATCGTCCGCGCCCACCTGGGCGAACCCGACGCATACGCCCGCGCCCTGATCGAGCGCTTCCTCTCCCGCGGAACCGAAGGCGAACTGGCCACGGACCAACTCCTCAACGCGATCTACCTGACGGGCGTAGCAGGCACAGACGCCACATCCCGCAACGACCTGGCCGACCAACTAATGCCCTACCTAAGCCACCCAGGAGAAGAACCGGATGCGTTCTGACCCTGAGACGGGCGAGGGCGGAGCCGCTGCGGGAGCCGCAGGCAACGCGGGCCCCACGGACGCTGCGGGCGGCGCGGCGGACACGGCCGACGCGGGCGGCACGGGCGCTGCGGGTGGCACGGGCGCTGCGGGTGGCACGGGCTGCGCGGGCAGCACGGGCGGTACGGACACTGCGGACGGTATGGGCAGCGCGGGCGGCACAGACAGCCCGGGCGCCACGGACGGCACGGGAGCCGCAGGGGGCACGGGAGCTGCGGCCAGCGGGGTCAGCGCGGCCGGCACAGGTGGCACGGACAGCACGGGCGCCGAAGGCGGGGCGGGCGCTGCGGGTGACCTGGGCGCCACGGGAGCCGCAGGCGGCACGGGCAGCGCGGACGGCACGGGTGCCGCAGGCAGCACAGGTGGCACGGGCGGCACGGATGCCGCTCGCGCCACAGGCGTCGCCCTCCTCGCCGGCCTGCTCGCTCAAGCGCGCAGCGGCCCGGTGCCCACCGCCGTCGAGTTGGCCGAAGTCCTCTGGCTGGCGGCCCATATCCCGCCCCCCGAGACACCCGCTCCCCCGCCCCGCCCCACGGCATCCCCCGCCACGGACCGGCCGCACTCTCCCGAGGCGGCCACCCCGACCGACCTGAGGGGCGCGGGGAACCGCGCGGCCGGCCCCAGCGGACCCGCACCCGAGATCCCGGCCCGCCCCGAGCCTTCGGACACCCGCGTCCCCCTCCGCCTGCCAGGCCCCGGCCCCGGCACACCGACCGGCGGCCGGGAGGCGCAAGGCCCCTTCACCTCCCTCCTCGCCCCCGCACCCCCGATGCTCCCCCACCCCCTCACCCTCCAACGAGCCCTCCGCCCCCTCAAGCGAAGCGTCCCCGCCCCGGTCGGCCAGGAACTCGACGAGGCGGCCACAGCGCACCGCATCGCCCGGCTCGGAGCCGCACCCCAGTGGTGGCTGCCCGTGCTGCGGCCGATGACCGAGCGCTGGCTGACCCTGCACCTCGTGCACGACACCGGCCCGACGATGCCCGTCTGGCGCCCGCTCGTACGCGAACTGCACACCGCACTCGCACAGTCGGGCATCTTCCGCACGGTGGAACTGCACCGGCTGGAAGCCGACGGCACGGTACGCCGCCCCGGCTCGCAGGAGTCGTTCGCCGACGGCCGTACGGTCACCCTCCTCCTCAGCGACTGCATGGGCCCGCAGTGGCGGGACGGCCCGCCGGGCGCCCGCTGGTACGGCACACTGCGCCGCTGGTCGGCCCGGATGCCGGTCGCCCTGGTCCAGCCGCTGCCGGAACGCCTGTGGCGCACCACCGCCCTCCCGGCCACGACCGCGCGGATCACCGCACCGGGCCCGGCGACGCCCAACTCCTCGTACGCCGTCGACTCGTACGCGCTGGAGGACCTGCCACACGGCATCCTCCCCCTCCCCGTACTGGAGGCCTCGGCACCCTGGCTGGCGAACTGGTCGTCCCTGGTCGCGGGCGGCGGCCGACTACCGGGCGCCGTAGGCCTGTTGGGGACCGGCCCGCCACCCGCACCGGTCGACGAGCACGGCCTCAGCGACGTCGAGCGGCTCTCCGCCGAGGAACTGCTGCTGCGCTTCCGCTCCCTCGCCTCCCCGGAGGCCTTCCGGCTGGCCGGTCATCTGGCCGTCGGAGCAACGGAGTTGCCGGTGATGCGGCTGGTCCACGCGGCGATCGAGCGGCACCCCCGGCCCCAGCACCTGGCCGAGGTCATTCTCAGCGGCGCGCTGATCGCGCTCCCGGGGGCGACGGGATCATACGTCTTCCGGCCCGGTGTACGGGAGCTGCTGCGCCGCACCCTGCCCCGCTCCGCGTACGGCCGCACCTCCGAACTCCTGTCCCGCGTGGGCGCGTTGATCGACGAACGGGCCGGCCTGTCGGCCGGTGAGTTCCGCGTGCTCGCCCCGGGCGGCAGGGGTACGGGCCCCGGGGGCGAGGAGGCTGCGGGCGAACCGTTCGCCGCCGTGCGGGAGGAGTCCGTACGGCGGATGGGCGGCCCGCCCTCGAAGAGCACCGCGGAACTCGTGCTCGGCAGATACCGGCTCGAACGCCCCCTGGGCCCGGGCACACACGTGACGCACGCCCACGCCCGGGACACCCGGCTCGACCGGACGGTCACGGTGCACCGGTACACCGTCGCGCCGGAACGGCGGCAGCGGTTCCTGGAGACCGCGCGGACCCTCGCGGGCGTGGAGCACCCGAATGTGCTCGCCGTGCACGACTACGGCTTCGATGACGGCTTCGAGGACGGCACCGCGTACCTGGTCACGGAGTTCATGGAAGGACTCACCGTCGCGGAACTCACCGCCGAGGGCGGCTTCCAGCTCCCCTTCACCCTGCTCGCACCCCTGGCCCAGCAGGTCGCGCAAGGTCTGAAGGCGCTGCACGCACACGGCGTCGTACAGGGCGGACTCACCCCCCACAGCCTGCTGCTGCGCCCGGACGGCACCGTACAGATCTCGCCCCTCGCGCAGATCTCGCCCCCCGCGCAGATCTCATCCCGCGCGCAGATCTCGCCCCACGCGTCGGCGGCGGACGATACGCGGGGCGAATCGAAAGACTTGGAGGACCTCGGACACCTGCTGCGCGAACTGGCCGAGGGAGAGCCGCCCGGCGAGCTGGGCGGCGTTCCGGGTGAGTTCCGGTCGGGGTTCGACGACGCCGTCCGGCCCCTCGTCGCCACGGACCTGGCGACCCAGCGCCGCGGCAGGGACCTGTTCCTGACCCCGTCCTACTCCCGGCTGCTGGACGCCGTCACCGCACACGAGTACCGCTATCGGCTGCTGGGACCCGTACGGATCAGCCGGGGGCGCCGGACCCTGCCCGCCAACTCCCCGCGCGAACAGGCCCTGCTCAGCATGCTGCTCCTCTGGCACGGCCGGACGGTGACGTACGACGAACTGACGGCCGGCCTGTGGGGACAGCGCCCTCCCCAGCGCGCCGGACGACTCCTGGCCACGTACGCGGGGGGACTGCGCGACACCCTCGGCCCCGGGGTAGTGGCCACCACCGCCGACGGCTACGCCCTGTACGCGACCCCGCACACCATCGACGTGAACCGCTGCCAGGAACTGATCGCCGCGGCGAAGTCCCGCCGGGACGCCGGAGATCCGACCGAGGCCCGCGACGCCGTCCAGCGCGCGCTCGACCTGTGGGACGGCCACCCTGTCGACGACGTTCCCGGGCCCGCCGCGGAGACGACCCGCACCCGCCTGCGCGCCCTGCGGCTCACGCTCTGCGTCACGCGCGCCGAACTCGACCTGGAACTGGGCCGGTTCGAGCAGGCCGCCGCCGACCTCGGCGATCTGCTCCGCTTCCACCCCGACCGCGAGGACTTCCGGCGCCTGCACATGCTCGCCCTCAAGGGCCAGGGCCGCGTCGCCGAGGCCATCGACTCGTACGAGGCGTACGAGGAGCTGCAGGACCGGCAGTTCGGCGAGCCCGACCCCACGCTGCTGGAGCTGTACCGCGAACTGCGGGCCGCCCCCGACGACAACCGGCCGACCGTCACCATGGAGTTCACGGAACCCGGCGGCCACCGGGGAGCCCACAGCACGCTCTCCCACACCATGGCCTGGCTGCTCTCGCTGAGCGGTCTGACCTCCGACCAGTACGACATGCAGGCCGTCGACAACGGCTACCTCGTCCTCACCTCGCCCGGGGCATCCGTGCTGAACGTGCTGACCGCGACGCTGCGCGATCTGCCCGACATCCTCCTGGAGGTACCGGACCCGCCCAGGATCCGGCTGACGTTCTGGCACACCGCGCGCCCTCCCCTCACCACCCCGCTGCCCCCCTCTCTGGAGCAGTCGGACATCGCCGTGGTCGTCTCCCCCGTCCTCTACGAGGAGCTGACGAGCGGTGACGTCCCGGTGGGCCCGGTCCACTTCCGGCCCCTGCGTCCCGAGGGCGACGACGGGCCGCCCCTCGCCTGGTCCTGCCGTCTGGAGATCCCGGACCGCGTTCCGGACCCTCCCCCGGGGCAGCGCGACCTCGTACGCGGCCCGTTCAGCACCCGCCGCCGGGTGTCGATCCCCCTCCCCGAGCCGGGGCGCACCGCCGTGGTGTTCCAGCCGCCCGACGGCGCACTGGCGCTCTTCGACCCCGACGCGTTCAGCGGTACGCCCACGTCGGGGCCCCGCCTCACGTACTACGAGGTCGACCTCACCACGCGGCAGGCCAGCCACGAGCTGTCCCTGCCCAGTTCGGGCGGTGGTGCCTTCACCGCGTCCGTCGAGCTGTCCTGGCACGTCGACGACCCGGTGGCCTTCGTGCACGGCGAGACCGCCAACGTGTCCGAACGGCTCCTGGACCACCTGCTCAGGGAGGCGCGCCGCATCACGCGCCGCCATCCGCTCCGGCGCGCGGGCGCGGCCCAGCACGCGCTGCACAGCGGGTTACGCGGGTGGCCGGTGCCGGGGCTCTCGGTGGCGTGCTCGATCCGCCTGACCCCCGAGGGCGAACCACCCCCCACCCACGATCCGAAGACCCCACCGCCCCCCGAGACCGCGTCACCGTCCGAGACACCTTCTCCACCCGAGGCCGCCTCACCATCCGAGACCACCCCACCGTCCGAGACACCCTCTCCACCTGAGACACCCTCGCCGTCCGAGACAGCCCGACAGTCCGGGGCCGCCGAACGGTCCGGGACCCCGCACCGGTCCCAGTCCCCCCGTCGCCCCGAGGCCACCCTCCCCGCGCCCGCCCAGCCGCCCGCGACCACCCGGCAGGCCGCGCCCCCTCGGCAGGCCGACGTCGCGCGGTCGGCCGGGCCGGCG
>NZ_BMVY01000028.1 GCF_014650955.1 Streptomyces tauricus | reverse complement strand
CGGGCGCGCCCGCCGCTCCCCTCGCACCCGCCGCGCGGCCCGCGCCTCGGGCCGGGCGGGCGGGGGCCGGCGGGAGCTGGCCTTTGAGGGGGCCCCATTCGTTCGGGTCGGGGACTCCCGGCGGGAGCATCTGGCGGCGTTTCGGGCCGCCGTGCTCCGACTCCCCCGGCTCCTTCGCGCCCGGCCATGCCTTCGCCACGCGGGCCGCCAGGACGAAGTCCTTGCGCAGGGGGTGCCCCTCGAAGCCCTCGGGCAGGAGGAGCGGGTCCAGGCCGGGGTGTCCCTCGAAAGTGACGCCGAACATCTCGTGGGTCTCGCGTTCGTGCCAGGCGGCGCCCGCGTAGACCTCGACGGCGGAGGGGAGGACGGGTGCGGAGTGCGGAACCGTGGTGCGTACGAGCAGGCGGCGGACCGGGGCCAGTGCCACGACGTGGGCCGAGACGCGGAAGCCCGCGCCCGGTTCGGTGCCGGGTTCGTCGACGGCGCTCAGCCAGTCGAAGTAGGTGCAGGCCAGAACGTCACGCGCGCTCCGCAGGGAGACGAGCCAGGACTCCGGCGGCACGTCGACCGTCAGTACCTCGTAGGACTCCTCGGCCGTGGCGTCGGGGCCGAAGAGTTCCTCCACGGGTGCGGGGAGCCATCCGGTTCCGGTCGTCCCGGTCATCGGGCGTCCCCCACGGCGGGCGAGGTGGCGGGCGGCCGGACGAGGTCGCTCTGCAGCGCGGCCGCGGAGGGGCGGCCGGCGCCGGAGGACGCGTACCGCTCCCCCAGTGACTCGCGGGCGATCTTCTCCTGGAGCTTGAGGATGCCCTGGAGCAGCGCCTCCGGGCGGGGCGGGCAGCCCGGTACGTACACGTCGACGGGGATGATCTGGTCGACGCCCTTCGTCACGGAGTACGAGTCCCAGTACGGGCCGCCGCAGTTCGAGCACGCGCCGAAGGAGATGACGTACTTCGGCTCGGGCATCTGCTCGTACAGGCGCTTCACGGCCGGGGCCATCTTGTCCGTGACCGTGCCGGAGACCACCATCAGGTCGGCCTGGCGCGGGCCCGGTGCGAACGGGATGACGCCGAGGCGGATGAAGTCGTGACGGGCCATCGACGCCGCGATGAACTCGATCGCGCAGCAGGCGAGTCCGAAGTTGAAGACCCAGAGCGAGTAGCGGCGGCCCCAGTTCAGGACCACCTTCATCGGCTCGGGGGCCAGCCGGGCGAGCGCGCCCAGCCGCTTCGGCTCCGGCAGCAGCACCGGCTCGGGAGCCGACGACGTCGAGGGAGTCGAGGACGCCGACGGGGTCGGGGCGGCCGACGAGGTCGAGGCGGCCGTGGGGGTCACGTCCATGTGAGGACGCCCTTCTTGTATGCGTACAGCAGACCGACGGCCAGGAAGCCGAGGAAGATGAACATCTCCACGAGCGTCGCCGCGCCGTAGCCCGGCGCGGCGAAGACCGTCGCCCAGGGGAAGAGGAAGATCGAGTCGACGGCGAAGATCACGTACAGGAAGGCGTAGACGTAGTAGCGGACCTGGGTGTGGGCCCAGCCCTCGCCGACGGGGTCGACCCCGCACTCGTACGTCATGAGCTTCTCGGGGGTCGGGACGACGGGGCGCAGCAGGCGGCCCGCTCCGAAGGCGACGGCGACGAACAGCACGCCGACCACGGCGAGCAGCCCGACGACCGAATAGGACTGGAAGTAGTCCGCCGCGACCATGGTCGGTTCCGGCACGTCCGCCCCTCGCTCCCTGGCCTGGATGACCTCGTGTGACCTCGTACAGCGGGCCCGTACGAGTCCGTGGGACCACGTGTGGGCCTGCCCGCGCGCCGTGCGATGCGCCGCGTTCGACGATCTGTACGCACCGGAGTCTAGGGCCTGCTAAAGAGACCGTAAGCAGCCCGTCACGGTTAGGCATGGTGCAGTTGTGTTCCCGGGCCGCGGTCGAAGAGGGCTGGAGCCGCCGAAGGTGGGGTTTTCCCCCGGAGACGGAGGCGGCCCACCTCATGGCGCCGCGCGCCGCGGTTCGGCAAGGTGGCGCCTATGACCGAACGCATTCCGGCCGTCGACACCCTGGGCATCGGCACCGACAGGCCGCCACCCCCGCGCTTCGCCTACGACCGGCACACCTGGAAGGAGATCTCGCATCTCCTGGCCAACCTGCCGGCGTCCCTCGTCGGATTCGTCTACGTCGTCACGATCCTGTTCCTGGGAGCGGGGCTGACGGTGACGGTGATCGGGTTGCCGGTCCTGGCGTTCGGGCTCCTGGGCGCGCGCCAGCTGGGGAAGTTCGAGCGGCTGCGGGCCAGGGGCCTGCTCGGGGTACGGGTGGACGAGCCGAGCCCCCTGCCGTTCCGCGGGCGGGGCGGGTTCTTCGGGTGGCTGTGGATGGCGCTGAAGGACCCGGTCGGCTGGCGGACCGTGCTGTACGAGCTGATGCGGCTGCCGTGGAGCATCGTCACCTTCACCGTCACGCTGACGTCGTTGTTCGTGCTGTGGCCGGTGCTGCCGTTCATCGCGCGCGGCCTCGCCAACGCCGACCGGGCCATGGTGCGCGCCCTGCTGTCGCCCTCCGACGAGCTGGAACAGCGGATCGCCGAGCTGGAGTCGGACCGGGGGGTGGTCGTCGACACGGCCGCGGCCGACCTGCGGCGCATCGAGCGCGACCTGCACGACGGGGCGCAGGCCCGGCTGGTGAACCTCGCGATGGGGCTCGGTCTGGCGAAGGAGAAGCTGCTGGAGGGGCAGGCCGACGAAACCGTCGCCGCCATGGTCGACGAGGCGCACGGCGAGGTGAAACTGGCGTTGCAGGAGCTGCGGGACCTGGCGCGGGGCATCCACCCCGCGGTGCTCACCGACCGTGGTCTGGACGCGGCGCTGTCCTCGGTAGGCGCCCGCTGCACGGTGCCGGTGAAGGTGACGGCCGATCTGCCGGCCCGGCCGGCCGCGGCCATCGAGGGCATCGCGTACTTCACCGTCTCCGAGCTCCTGCAGAACGTCAGCAAGCACAGCGGGGCGCGGTCCGCCTCGGTCGACGTGTGGCGTTCGGAGAACCGGCTGCTCATACAGGTCTGGGACGACGGCCGCGGGGGCGCATCGCTCGACGGCGGTACGGGGATGGCGGGACTCGCGGACCGGCTCGGCGCGGTGGACGGCCTGTTCGTCGTCGACTCGCCGGTCGGCGGGCCGACGACGATCACGGCGGAACTGCCCTGGCGGGACCGGGACCGGATGGAGGGGGTCGGGGGGAAGGGCTGATCCTTGGGCTCGGCCCGGTTTCCTCCGGGAGGGGTGACGCCCCCGAACGTCCCCGAGCAGGGGCGCGTTCGGGGGCGTACGTGTGTGCGTCCGGGCGACGGGGCGCGTGGGCGGCGGGGTAGGGAAAACCCCCGGGCCGAGACGCCGACGCGCTCCATGTTCCGTGGGCGCCGCACACAGCACAGTGGAGTTACACCAGCGGACGAAGCAGCTGAACGAACCGAAGCAGCTGACGGACAGGAACGGACGGCGGCCATGGCCACGGAGTACGGACAGGGATACGGGTGGGACGACGGCCCCGGATTCCGGGGGGAGGGCACCGGGGAGCGGGGGCACCGGCTCCCCGCCGCGCTGCGGGCGCCGGTCGAGGCCCGCAGCCTGCGTGAGTTCGCCTACCTGATGCTGAGCCTGCCGCTCAGCATCTTCATGTTCACCTTCGCCGTGACGATGATGTCGCTCGGCGCGGGCCTGCTGATCACCTTCCTCGGCGTCCCGGTACTCGCCGCGGGCCTCGCCGGCTGCCGCGCGCTCGGCGCGCTGGAACGCGGGCGCGCCCGCGCCCTGCTGGGGCTCGACGTCGCCGCACCGGAACCCCTGCGGATGCGCAAGCAGGGCCCGATGGGATGGATGGGAGCCACGCTGAAGAGCGGCGCGTCCTGGCGCCACCTCCTCTACACGGTCATCCACTTCCCGTGGGCCGTGTTCGCCTTCTCCGTCGCCATCACCCTCTGGACGACCGGCTGGACGCTCCTGACGTACCCGCTGTGGTTCTGGGTCTTCCCCATGCACGGCGGCCAGGACGGCCTGCAGCTGTACGGGGACGAGGGGCACCAAGTCTACCTCGACAACCCCTTCGAGATCACCGTGACCGCGCTCGTCGGGCTGCTGCTCACCCTGGCGACGCCGTGGATCATACGGGCGCTGACCCTCGTGGACCGGGTCCTCGTGGGCGCCCTGCTGGGCCCCTCGAAGCTGGCCACCCGCGTGGTCGAACTGGAGTCGGACCGGGGCGTCGTGGTCGACACGGCGGCGGCCGACCTGCGGCGCATCGAGCGCGACCTGCACGACGGGGCGCAGGCCCGGCTGGTGGCGCTGGCGATGGATCTGGGGCTGGCGAAGGAGAAGCTGGCGGAGGATCCGCAGGCGGCGGCGCGGATGGTGGGCGAGGCGCACGGCGAGGTGAAGACGGCGCTTCAGGAGCTGCGGGATCTCGCGCGCGGGATTCATCCTGCCGTGCTGACGGACCGGGGGCTGGACGCGGCGTTGTCGTCGGTCGCCTCCCGGTGCACCGTGCCCGTGCAGGTCGAGGTCGATCTGCCGGCTCGGCCGGCGCCCGCGATCGAGGGGATCGCGTACTTCACGGTGTCCGAGTTGCTGCAGAACATCAGCAAGCACTCTCGGGCCACGCGGGCGACCGTCGATGTCTGGCGGATCGAGAACCGGTTGATGCTTCAGGTGGTCGACAACGGGGTCGGGGGGGCGGATGCGGGGGCCGGGTCCGGGCTTGCGGGGCTTGCGGGGCGGCTTGATGCGGTGGATGGCATTCTCGTGGTCGATTCGCCGGTGGCGGGGCCCACTCGGGTGACCGCGGAGTTGCCCTGGCGGGCGGCCTGAGTTTTTCCCCAGCCCCGCCCCTTCCCGAAACGGGGGCTCCGCCCCCGCGCCCCCGCGCCCCTGACAGACGAAGGATTGCGCCGTTCCCCGCGCCCCTGAAAAGCGAAAGACTGCGCCGTTCCCCGCGCCCCCGGAAAGACGAAAGACTGCGCCGTTTCCCGCGCCCCTGACGGGGCGGGGGCGCGGGGCGGAAACATGCCGCGTTCGGGTCCCGATGCTGGGATGCTGGGGGCTGACGTATGTGCGGGGCGTGGGCGGGGATCGACCCGGTGCGCGGTCCGGGACGGGCTGGGGGGCCGAGAATCGTGGAGGACAGAGTGCGCGTGGTCATCGCCGAGGATTCAGTGCTGCTGCGGGAGGGCCTGACCCGGTTGCTGACCGACCGCGGGCACGAGGTGATCGCCGGCGTCGGGGACGGGGACGCGCTGATCAAGACGATCACGGAGTTCGCAGCGCAGGACGCGCTGCCGGACGTCGTGGTCGCGGACGTCCGGATGCCGCCGACCCACACCGACGAAGGCGTGAAGGCGGCCGTGCAGTTGCGCAAGCAGCACCCGGGGCTCGGTGTCCTGGTGCTGTCGCAGTACGTGGAGGAGCAGTACGCCACCGAACTGCTGGCCGGTTCCACCACCGGGGTCGGCTATCTCCTCAAGGACCGGGTAGCCGAAGTGAGGGAGTTCGTGGACGCGGTCGTCCGCGTGGCCCGCGGCGGCACCGCTCTCGACCCGGAGGTCGTCGCGCAGCTGCTCGGGCGCAGCCGGAAGCAGGACGTCCTCGCGGGACTCACCCCGCGCGAGAGGGAGGTCCTGGGACTGATGGCCGAGGGACGGACGAACTCCGCGGTGGCCCGGCAGCTCGTGGTCAGCGACGGCGCGGTCGAGAAGCACGTGAGCAACATCTTCATGAAACTGGGCCTGTCGCAGAGCGACGGGGACCACCGCCGCGTTCTCGCGGTCCTCACCTATCTCAAGTCGTGATGAGCGGACACCGTGTCAGGGATCCAGCGCCGCACGAGTGCGAGAACCGATCGTTGTGCACGGAGCGTCTTGGCAGGTAACTCCGGGGGGCGGAGCAATCGTGGCAAAACAGGATGTACGACAGTCTCGAAACGGCGTCCGTCATGAGCGCTTCCCGGGGCGGGCACCCCTTGCCGACGTAGGGTTGGGCCCGGGGTGGAGGCCTGCGGGAGGGCCCCACCCGGACAGCCGCCTCGAAGGAGGTTCACTTCAGTGACCAGTCAGGTCAGCAGTCCAGCTGAGCAGGCCGACGGAGCCGTCGTAGGAGAACAGCGCAAACCGGCGGGTGACAAGGACGTACGCCGGCTCGATCGGGTGATCATCCGGTTCGCGGGGGACTCGGGTGACGGTATGCAGCTCACCGGAGACCGCTTCACCTCCGAGACGGCATCGTTCGGGAACGACCTTTCGACACTGCCGAACTTCCCCGCCGAGATCCGTGCGCCCGCAGGAACACTGCCGGGCGTTTCTTCTTTTCAGCTGCATTTCGCCGACCACGACATCCTCACCCCGGGCGACGCGCCCAACGTCCTCGTCGCGATGAATCCGGCCGCGCTCAAGGCGAACATCGCCGATGTGCCGCGCGGCGCGGAGATCATCGTCAACACGGACGAGTTCACCAAACGGGCGATGGCGAAGGTCGGCTACGCGGCCAGTCCGCTGGAGGACGGCTCGCTGGACGGTTTCTCCGTCCACCCCGTGCCGCTGACCACGCTGACCGTCGAGGCGCTCAAGGACTTCGACCTCTCGCGCAAGGAGGCCGAGCGCAGCAAGAACATGTTCGCGCTGGGCCTGCTGAGCTGGATGTACCACCGGCCGACCGAGGGCACCGAGAAGTTCCTCAAGACGAAGTTCGCCAAGAAGCCCGGCATCGCGGCGGCCAACATCGCCGCGTTCCGCGCGGGCTGGAACTTCGGCGAGACGACCGAGGACTTCGCCGTCTCGTACGAGATCGCCCCCGCCACCCAGGCCTTCCCGACGGGCACCTACCGCAACATCTCCGGGAACCTCGCCCTGTCGTACGGGCTGATCGCCGCCTCCCGGCAGGCCGACCTGCCGCTGTACCTGGGCTCGTACCCGATCACGCCCGCCTCCGACATCCTGCACGAGCTGAGCAGGCACAAGAACTTCGGCGTACGCACCTTCCAGGCCGAGGACGAGATCGCGGGGATCGGTGCGGCGCTGGGCGCGGCCTTCGGCGGGTCGCTCGCCGTGACCACGACCTCCGGCCCCGGCGTGGCACTCAAGAGCGAGACGATCGGGCTCGCCGTCTCCCTCGAACTGCCCCTGCTGGTCATCGACATCCAGCGCGGCGGCCCCTCGACCGGGCTGCCCACCAAGACCGAGCAGGCCGACCTGCTGCAGGCGATGTACGGGCGCAACGGCGAGGCCCCGGTCCCGATCGTGGCCCCCCGCACCCCCGCCGACTGTTTCGACGCGGCCATCGAGGCGGCCCGGATCGCGCTCGCGTACCGCACGCCGGTGCTGCTGCTGTCGGACGGCTACCTGGCCAACGGCTCGGAGCCGTGGAGGATCCCGGAGACCGACGAACTTCCCGATCTGCGGGTGCAGTTCGCGCAAGGGCCCAACCACACGCTGGACGACGGCACCGAGGTCTTCTGGCCGTACAAGCGCGATCCCAAGACCCTGGCCCGTCCCTGGGCGATCCCGGGCACGCCCGGCCTCGAACACCGCATCGGCGGCATCGAGAAGCAGGACGGCACGGGCAACATCAGCTACGACCCGGCCAACCACGACTTCATGGTCCGTACGCGGCAGGCGAAGATCGACGGCATCGACGTCCCCGACGTGGAGGTCGACGACCCCACCGGGAACGCGGACACGCTGGTGCTGGGCTGGGGTTCGACCTACGGACCGATCACCGCGGCGGTACGCCGGCTGCGCGCGGCCGGGGAGCACATCGCGCAGGCCCATCTGCGGCACCTCAACCCCTTCCCGCGGAATCTCGGCACCGTACTGAAGCGTTACGACAAAGTGGTCATCCCCGAGATGAACCTCGGTCAGCTGGCCACGCTGGTCCGGGCGAAGTACCTGGTCGACGCCCACTCGTACAACCAGGTGAACGGCATGCCGTTCAAGGCTGAGCAGCTCGCCACGGCTCTCAAGGAGGCCATCGATGGCTGAGACGACCACGGAAGGCTCGGGCACGATCGAGGCGCTCACTCTGGTGCCCAAAGCCGAGGCCAAGCAGTCCATGAAGGACTTCAAGTCCGATCAGGAAGTGCGCTGGTGCCCCGGCTGCGGCGACTACGCGATCCTCGCCGCCGTACAGGGCTTCATGCCCGAACTCGGCCTGGCGAAGGAGAACATCGTCTTCGTCTCGGGCATCGGGTGCTCCTCCCGCTTCCCGTACTACATGAACACGTACGGGATGCACTCCATCCACGGGCGCGCGCCCGCCATCGCGACCGGACTCGCCTCGTCCCGGCAGGATCTGTCGGTGTGGGTCGTCACCGGTGACGGCGACGCGCTGTCCATCGGCGGCAACCATCTGATCCACGCGCTGCGGCGGAACGTGAACCTGAAGATCCTGCTGTTCAACAACCGGATCTACGGGCTCACCAAGGGCCAGTACTCCCCGACCTCCGAGGTCGGGAAGATCACGAAGTCCACGCCGATGGGTTCGCTCGACGCGCCGTTCAACCCGGTGTCGCTCGCGATCGGCGCGGAGGCGTCCTTCGTGGCGCGGACCGTGGACTCCGACCGCAAGCACCTCACCGAGGTCCTGCGGCAGGCCGCCGCCCACCCGGGCACGGCCCTCGTCGAGATCTACCAGAACTGCAACATCTTCAACGACGGCGCCTTCGAGGTCCTCAAGGACAGGCAGCAGGCCGAGGAGGCGGTGATCCGCCTGGAGCACGGGCGGCCGATCCGCTTCGGCGCCCCGCTGGAGGACGGTCTCGGTTCGAAGGGCGTCGTGCGCGACGCGGTGACCGGCGATCTGAGGGTCGTCACCGTCACCCCGGAGAACGAGCCGCTGATCCTGGTCCACGACGCGCACTCCACGTCGCCGACCACGGCGTTCGCGCTGTCCCGGCTCGCCGATCCGGACACGCTGCACCACACGCCGATCGGTGTGCTGCGGGCCGTCGACCGGGCGGTCTACGACACGCAGATGGCCGACCAGCTGGACTCCGCCATCGAGCAGAACGGCAAGGGCGACTTGTCCGCGCTGCTCACGGGTGGGGACGCCTGGACCGTCGTCGGCTGACCGTCTGCGGGGTTGCGGGGCGCTCCGCTGCGGCGTGGCGTCTCGGCTGCGGGCGGGCTGTGGTTGGGTGCGCGGTTCCCCGCGCCCCTCTGGGCACAGCGAGGCTCGGTCGCGTAATTACGACCGGGCCTCGTCGTATGCCCGCCTCGCCTTCTCCACCGCGTCCATCCGCTGCTCGGTCCACAGCGCCAGGGCCAGGACCTGTTCGGCCGCCTCCCGGCCCAGGTCGGTGAGCGAGTAGTCGACGCGCGGCGGGATGACCGGTTTGGCGTCGCGGTGTACGAGGCCGTCGCGTTCCAGGGTCTGCAGGGTCTGGGTGAGCATCTTCTCGCTGACCCTGCCGATCGCCCGCCGCAGCTCGCTGAAGCGGTACGGGCGCTCCCTCAGCTCGATCAGGACGAGGACGCCCCATCGGCTGGTGACGTGCTCCAGGACG
The DNA here is from genome assembly GCF_014650955.1 of Streptomyces tauricus. Lineage (GTDB taxonomy): Bacteria > Actinomycetota > Actinomycetes > Streptomycetales > Streptomycetaceae > Streptomyces > Streptomyces tauricus. The sequence goes on along the minus strand of NZ_BMVY01000028.1, from coordinate 112,861 downwards.
AGGCGGTACGGGCACATGCCCTCGCCGACGGAGTACTTGTCCACGACCGGATTCACTGCCGAGCCACTTACTGCCATGGAGGTACCTTACTTCAAAGTGGGTACTTTCCAGAAGTTAGTGCAGCTCTTATGGTGAGTGACGTACCCACCCCACAAGGAGTTGTTTCCACCATGAGCATCGTCGTCACCGGAGCCACCGGACACCTCGGCCGTCACGTCATCGAGGGTCTGCTGGAGAAGGTCCCGGCCGACCAGGTCGTCGCCGTCGTCCGCAGCGAGGAGAAGGCGGCGGACCTCGCCGCCCGCGGCGTGCGGATCGCGGTCGCCGACTACAACGCTCCCGAGACGTTCGACAGCGTCTTCTCCGCCGGCGACCGGGTGCTGCTCGTCTCCGGCAATGAGTTCGACAAGGGCCGGGTCGGCCAGCACAAGGTCGTCCTCGACGCAGCCAAGGCCGCCGGAGTCGCGCTCTTCGCGTACACCAGCGCCCCCGGCACCCTGACCGCCGCGCTGGCCGACGACCACCGGGGCACCGAGGCGGCGATCCTGGAGTCCGGTGTGACGTACACCCTGCTGCGCAACGGCTGGTACAACGAGAACTACACCGAGAACCTGGCCCCCGTCCTCGAACACGGCGCCGTCGTCCAGGCAGCCGGCGAGGGCCGTATCTCCACCGCCTCGCGCGCCGACTACGCGGCCGCCGCCGTGGCCGTGCTGACCGGCGAGGGGCACGAGAACACGACGTACGAGCTGGGCGGCGACACCGCTTTCGGCTTCGCCGAGTACGCCGCCGTCGTGGCGGAGGCGTCCGGCAAGGAGATCACGTACAACGCCGTCCCCGTCGAGACGTACAAGGGCATCCTGACCGGCGCCGGCCTGCCCGCGCCGTTCGCCGAGATCCTGGCCGGTGTGGACGAGTCCATCGAGAAGGGCGAGCTGATCGTCGGCACGGGTGACCTCTCCCGGCTGACCGGCCGTCCGACCACGCCGATCGCCGAGTCGGTCGCGGTGGCGCTCAAGGGCTGAGCCCCACCCCGGACCCGTACGGGACCCGCACCCCCGCCTGTCATGACCGTATGGCGATACGGGCATGACGTACGGGGGTGCTTGGCGCTACCTTCTTTGAGTTTGGAGCTACAGGGAAAGAAGGGCCGTGCCGGTGGAGTCCGAGGGCAGACAGCAGATAGGGCCGGGCGCCGGGCCGGACATCCGGCCGGGCATCGGGCCGGACGCGGGTCCGGAGTCCAAGGGCGAACAGCGGATCGGTCTGCTGAACGGTTTCGCCGCGTACGGCATGTGGGGGCTCGTCCCCCTCTTCTGGCCGTTCCTCGAACCCGCGAGCGCCGGAGAGATCCTCGCCCACCGCATGGTCTGGTCCCTCGGCGTCGTACTGATCGCCCTCCTGGTGATGCGCCGCTGGTCCTGGGCGCTCCCGCTGCTGCGCCAGCCGCGCAAGCTGGGCCTGATCACCGTCGCGGCGGCCGTGATCACCGTCAACTGGGGCGTCTACATCTGGGCCGTGAACAGCGGCCATGTGGTGGAGGCGTCACTCGGCTACTTCATCAATCCCCTCGTCACCATCGCGATCGGCGTCCTGCTCCTGAAGGAACGGCTGCGGCCGGCCCAGTGGGCGGCGGTCGGCACCGGCTTCGCCGCGGTACTCGTCCTGACCATCGGCTACGGCCAGCCGCCGTGGATCTCCCTCTGCCTCGCCTTCTCCTTCGCCACGTACGGGCTGGTGAAGAAGAAGCTCAACCTCGGCGGCCTGGAGTCGCTGGCCGCGGAGACCGCCGTCCAGTTCCTGCCCGCGCTCGGCTACCTGGTGTGGCTGTCGGCCCAGGGCGACGCGACCTTCGGCGGTGAGGGCGCCGGACACGCGGCGCTGCTGGCCGCGACCGGTGTGGTCACCGCCCTGCCGCTCGTGTGCTTCGGCGCGGCGGCGATCCGGGTGCCGCTGTCCACGCTGGGGCTGCTGCAGTACCTGGCACCGGTGCTGCAGTTCCTGCTCGGCGTCCTGTACTTCCACGAGGAGATGCCGCCGGAGCGGTGGGCCGGGTTCGCGCTGGTGTGGGCCGCGCTGTCGCTGCTGACCTGGGACGCTCTGCGCACGGCCCGCCGGTCGCGGACGGTCCTGCGGAACGCGGCGATCGCCGCGGCTTCGGCGACGGCGGCCTGTGCGACCGCGGAGGCGGTGGTTCCGGAGGAGGCCGTTCCGGAGACGGCGGTCTCGGAGGTGACGGCCGGAGCGGCCGAGGCGGGCGGGGCGGCCGAGCAGGACCAGGCGAGCCGGCGTCAGTAATCGTCGTCAGTAGTCGGTGTCCTTGCCGAGGAACAGTTCGGCGAATCCGGCCGCGGCGGCCGGCGAGCCGAGAGTCCGCCGCAGCCGCGCCCGCGCGACCCCCGCACGGAACGGATCGCCGGACGAGACACCGTGGTACATCTCGGACAGCCACTGCGAGAACTCCTGGTACTGCCACACCCGCCGCAGACACCTCCGCGAGTAGTCGCGCAGCCCGCTGTCGTCCCCCTTGCCGTAGTGGGCGACGAGCGCGTCGCCGAGCAGCAGGGAGTCGTGGATCGCCAGGTTCATGCCCTTCGCGCCGATCGGTGCGAGCAGATGGGCCGCGTCCCCCACCAGATACAGCCGCCCGTACGCCATCGGCTCCACCACGTAGTTGTGCATGGCCAGGACCCGCTTCTCGATCAGCTCGCCCTCGACGAGCGGCGGGGCCCCGTCCGCCGCGAGCCGTTCGTGCAGCTCGGACCAGACGCGCTCGTGCGACCAGTTCTCCGGGTCGTCGCCCGGTGGGCATTCCAGGTAGTACCGGGTGACCTGCGGACTGCGGGCCATGTGACCGGCGAACCCGCGCGGATGGATACCGAAGACCACGCAGTCGGAGGACGGGGGCGCCTCGGCGAGGAGGGCCAGCCAGCCGACGCCGAGGTCGTGCCGGGCGATCGTGACGTGCTCCGGCGGCATGTGGTCGCGGGTCACACCGCGCGCGCCGTCGCACCCCGCGACGAAGTCGCAGTCGAGCCGCACGCGTTCACCCGTCGCCGGATCCGTGTACGCCACCGAGGGCCGGTCGGTGTCCGTCCCGGCCGGCTCGACGTCACGGACGCCGAACCGGATGTCGCCGCCGCGGACGTCCGCGTACTCGCGCACCAGGTCGGTCACCAGGAGCGGCTGCGGATAGACGTAGTGCCGCTGGCCCGACACACCCGTGTACGGGAACCGGTGGCTCTCCCCCGCGAACCGGAACTCGCACTCGGTGTGCACCACCGTGTTCCGCAGCAGCCGGTCCGCGAGGCCCCGCCCGTCCAGCGCACGGACCGCCCACTCCTCCAGGAATCCCGCGCGCGGACGGCGCTCGATGAACTCCCTGCTCTCGTTCTCCAGCACCACGCAGTCCACGGAGGCGGCCCGCAGGATGTTGGCCAGGGTGAGGCCGGCGGGGCCTGCGCCCACGACGACGACACGGGTGCGCTGGACGGAGTCGGAGGAGGTGGAGGAACCGGGAGAGGCAGAGGCGTCGGGGGCGGCTGCGGTCATACGAACAGTATGGCGAAATCGGCCCGGGTCGTCGTCAACTCGGGTCCTGCGGGACGCGGTTGGCGGGGAGGCCGGAGAGGGCGGAGAGGCCGGGGGTGACCACGACGGCTGCCTCGGGGGCCTCCCCGGGGGCCGCTCCCGTAGCTGCTGCTGCGGGGGCCGCCGCCTGGGCCCTCGGCTCCGGGCGCCTTCCGAGGCCGAAGGACGACAGCAGTGCGCCCAGCGTCACCATCACCACCGGGACGACCAGGGCCGCGCGGAAGGCGGACAAGGTGGCCTCCGGATCCGGATCCGGACCCGCGGCGGCTCCCTGGGAGGCGAGGCCGTACACCGCCGTCACCGCCGAGATGCCGACCGCCGAGCCGAACTGTGTGAAGGTGTTCAACAGACCGCTCGCGAGCCCCTGTTCGGACTCCGCCACACCGTCCGTCGCCGCGATCGTGAGCGGACCGTAGGCCAGCGCGAAGGCGGTGCCCGCGATGATCAGGGTCGGGAACATCGCCGCGTACGACCAGTCCATGCCGACGGGCAGGAAGAGCCCGTACGCCACGATCGCGAGGACGAAACCGCCGAGGATCACCCTGCCGTGGCCGAAACGGGTGACCAGCCGGGGTGTCAGCGTGGGGGCGAGGATCGCGTCGCAGCCCAGGGCCACCAGGGCGATCGCCGTCTGGAGCGAGGACCAGCCGCGCAGTTCCTGGAGGTAGAGGGTGAGGACGAACTGGAAGCCGAAGAAGGCGCCCACGAAGAGGAGAGCGCCCAGGTCGGCGCGGACGACGGACCCTTCACGGAAGATGCCGAGGCGGACGAGGGGGGTGGCGGTACGGCGTTCGACCGCGACGAACACGACGAGCAGAGCGGTGGCCGCCGCCGCCGTCGTGGCCGTCAGCCACCAGCCGTCCAGGCCGTGTTCGAGCCGGATGACGGCGTAGGCGGCGAGCAGCATGGCACCTGCGGCGGTGACGGCCCCGAGAAGATCGAAGCCTTCGGTACGCCGATGGGGGCGGCCCTTGCCGGGATCGCGGGGCTCCCCGGTGCGGGCTTCCGTGGAGCGCGGCTCCCCGGAGCGGGACTCCACGGTGCGCGACTGCCCGGTGCGCGACTGCTCGGTGCGGGGCGCCCGGGTGTCGTTCGGCTGGGCCGGGATCAGGCGGACGGCGGCCAGCAGCAGCGCGCCGGCGAGCAGTACCGGGGCGAAGAAGACCCAGCGCCAGCCCAGTTGGGTGAGCAGGCCGCCGATGACCAGGCCGAGCGAGAAACCGCCGGCCGCCGTGCCCGCGAAGATCAGCAGAGCCTTGTTGCGCTGCGGACCCTCCGCGTACGACGTCGTGATGAGGGACAGCGCGGCCGGGGTCATGAAGGCCGCCGCCACACCGGTGACGAAGCGGGCGACGATCAGCGTCCAGCCCTCCGTGGCGAACCCGCCGAGACCCGAGAAGGCGAGGAAGACCGTCAGCCAGGTGAGGAACATCCGGCGGCGGCCCAGCAGGTCGGCCGCGCGACCGCCGAGCAGGGTGAAGCCCGCGTAACCGAGCACGTACGCGCTCATCACCCAGGCCGCGGTGTCCGTGGGCAGGCCGAGGTCGGATCTGATGGACGGGATGGCGACGGCCAGCATGGCGACGTCGATGCCCTCCAGGAAGATCGTTCCGCAGAGGACGAACAGCAGGGCCCAGGCGCGGGGGCCCATCGCGACTTCTCCGGATGCCGTGGCCGCTTCTCCGGGATTCGTCGCTGCTTCTCCGGGTTTCATCGTGACTTCTCCTCAGGAGGGCGTGCGGGAAGAGGTGGTTACCCGAGTGAGGGTCAGTTCCCTCTTGTAACCGGTGCCAGCCTGCGGCAGCATCGGCAGGCATGGAAGAAGGCACTTCAAAGTCACCGAGTAACTGCGCGAGCACCGTGGATTACGGCGACGCGGACCCCTTCCAGTGGGACACCCGGGAGGACTGCCAGGTGCGGCAGATCCTCGACCGGGTGGCGGACAAGTGGTCCCTCCTGGTGATCGCCCTGCTCGAATCCCGGCGGCTCCGGTTCACCGAGCTGCGGCGGGAGATCGACGGGATCAGCCAGCGGATGCTGACGGTCACGCTGCGGCAGTTGGAGCGGGACGGGCTCGTGAAGCGGACGGTTCATCCCGTGGTGCCGCCGAGGGTGGAGTACGAGCTCACTCCGCTCGGGGGGACGCTGCACGCGACCATCCGGTCCCTGGTGACCTGGACGGAGATGCACCAGGGCGAGATCGCGATGGCGCGGGCCGCTTATGACGAGCGGATCGAGGCGGAGGCGGAGGGGCGGGTGGAGGGGCAGGCGGAGGGCGTCGGGCGTGTCTGAGGGGCTGTTTTCGCCCCCGCCGGGCGAACCGATCCAGGCCGAGCCGGGCTGAGCCGGGCCGGGTCGGGCTGAGCCGGGTCTTGCCGGTCGAGCCGGGTCGGGTCTTGCCGGGCCGAGCCGGGCCAGGTCGAGCCGGGTCGGATCTTGCGGGCCGGGTCAGCCCGGGTCGAACCCGTGGACGAGACCCCTCAGTCGTCCCCCTCAGTCGTCCCCCTCGGCCCGCCGCGCCCGGTGCGCGCGCACCTTGTGCACGTTGCCGCAGTGTTCCATCGCGCACCACCGGCGCCGACCCGGCCGGGACGTGTCGACGAACAGCAGGCCGCAGTTGCCGGATCCGCACTCGCGGAAGCGGTCCGCGTACGGCCCGGTGAGCAGTTCGACCGCCTCACGGGCGACGGTGGCCAGCAACCGCGCCACCGTGGCCCCCGGCGCCCACCCGCGCGAACCGTCCGCCTCGATACGCGCGGCGAGCGGCGCCCCGGCCGCGGCGAGGTTGACGGCAGCCAGTTCACGGGCCGCCAGCGGCCGGCCGTGGGCGCGGTCGGCGACGACCTGGAACAGCGCGTTCCGCAGGGCTCGCGTTTCCGCCAACTCCCTTTCCATGACCGGCATTTCGAGGCCGCCCGGCAGCCGGCTCCGCTCCACCCAGCGCAGCAGGTCCGCGGGCTCGTGCAGCGACTCGTAGCGGGCGAACTCCCCCGGTCCGCCCGTCGTCAGCAGCTCGGTGCACAGCGCCCCGGCGTCGAAGCGGTACCGCTTCCCGCCGTACGACACGAGAGTCAGTCCGGGCGATTTCATTGCAGGCGCGCTCACGTAACCACTATAAGTGGTTACCATGACACACCCCTCCGCACCTCAGTCCGCGCCCACCCCCGAGCCCGCACCCCTGCACTGGAAACTCGTCGTCGACACCGCCGACCCGCACGCGCAGGCGGATTTCTGGGGCGCCGCGCTCAACTATGTGGTCGAGGACCACAGTTCGCTGATCGAGCGCCTGCTGAGTGTCGGCGCCGCACCTCCCGAGCTCGTCGTCGAGTCGCACGGCCGCCGCGCCTGGCGGGACGCGACCGGCGTACGGCATCCGCAGGACCCGTACGAGGAGGAGACCGGGGTGGGGCTCGGACGGCGGCTGCTGTTCCAGCGCGTACCGGAGCCGAAGACCGTGAAGAACCGCCTGCACATCGACCTGCACACCGAGGGCGGGAAGCGGGAGGCGGAGGTCGCGCGACTGACCGGGCTCGGGGCGACGGTCGTCCGCGAGGTGAAGGAACCCTCGGGCGAGTGGGTGGTGATGGCGGACCCGGAGGGCAACGAGTTCTGCCTCCACTGACCGCTATGCGAACGCGGCTGACCGGATTGCGCTCTTGACGGAACGTCAACCTCAGCTTCACCATCAGGCACCCATTTCCGCAAGGAATCCAAGGAATCCAAAGGAATTCGGAGCCCCCCACATGAAGCTCTCCGTTCCCGGACGCGCCACGGGTGCCGCCGCCATGGCGATCGCCGCGTTGCTCACGACGAGCGCGATAGCCGACGCCGCGCCCGCACGCGTGGCCGCCGCACCGGACATACCCGTGGCCAACGTCAAGGCCCATCTCACCCAGTTGCAGTCCATAGCCACCGCCAACGGCGGCAACCGCGCCCACGGCCGCGCCGGCTACAAGGCCTCCCTCGACTACGTGAAGGCCAAGCTGGACGCGGCCGGGTTCACCACGGTCATCCAGCAGTTCACCTCCTCCGGCAGCACCGGCTACAACCTGATCGCCGACTGGCCCGGCGGCGACACCAACCAGGTCGTCATGTCGGGCTCCCACCTCGACAGCGTCTCCTCGGGGCCCGGCATCAACGACAACGCCTCCGGTTCGGCAGCCGTCCTGGAGGCCGCGCTCGCCGTGTCCCGGGCGCAGTACCAGCCCACGAAGCATCTGCGGTTCGCCTGGTGGGGTGCCGAGGAGCTGGGCATGGTCGGCTCGCGCTACTACGTCAACAGCCTCACCACCGCCAACCGCGCGAAGATCAGCGGTTATCTGAACTTCGACATGATCGGGTCGCCGAACCCCGGCTACTTCGTCTACGACGACGACCCGGCCATCGAGAAGACCTTCAAGGACTACTTCACCGGTCTCGGCGTCGCGACCGAGATCGAGACCGAGGGTGACGGCCGCTCGGACCACGCGTACTTCAAGAGCGCGGGCATCCCCGTCGGCGGCCTCTTCACCGGCGCCAGCACCCGCAAGACCGCGGCGCAGGTGACCAAGTGGGGCGGCACGGCGGGCGTGGCGTTCGACCGCTGCTACCACTCCTCGTGCGACACGACGGCGAACATCAACGACACCGCCCTGAACCGCAACAGCGACGCCCTCGCGTACGCGGTGTGGGAGCTGTCGGAGTAACGGCGGACCGGCCCGTTTCGGGGTGGCCGACGACTGCATGCATGTGCATATACTGCATACGCGTGTTAGTGCATGTGCGTGTAGTCGTCGGACGCCCTACATGACGGAGCCCTCATGACCCGCCACTTCCTCTTCCTTCTGGGCAGCAGCCGCGACAACGGCAATACGGAGCTGCTGGCCCGCAAGGCCGCCGAGCAGCTGCCCGCCGATGTCACCCGGCGCTGGATCGATCTGGCCGAGCACCCCCTGCCCGACTTCGAGGACCTGCGCCACGACAGCGACCATGTCCGGCCGTCCGGTGACCACACGGCGACGCTTCTCGACGCGACGCTCGCGGCGACGGACCTCGTCATCGCCTCACCGCTGTACTGGTACTCCGTGTCCGCGTCCACCAAGCGCTACCTCGACCACTGGTCGGGCTGGCTGCGCACGCCGGGCCTCGATTTCAAGAGGACGATGGCCGGACGCACCATGTGGGGCGTCACCGCTCTCGCGCACGAGGAGCAAGAGGTCGCCGCTCCTCTCATCGGCACCCTCAACAACTCGGCCGCCTACCTGGGGATGCGCTTCGGCGGCGTCCTCCTCGGCAACGGCAGCAAGCCCGGAGACGTACTGAACGACTCAGGCGCGCTGGCCGCCGCCAAGACGTTCTTCGCCCAGGAGCCCCCGCTCGCCCGCTTCCCCTACGACGCCCCCTATGACGTCGCCTACGAGAGCTGAGCGGGTTCCGGGGGCCGTGGTCCTCGCTACGCCGTGATGTCCTTCGCCGTGAAGCGCGCCCAGGCCGCCGCGCCGAACACCGCCGCGTACAGCGCCTGCAGTTCGAGGTTGCGTATCAGGTCGTCCCAGTAGACGGGGTCGCGCATGAGGTCGGCGAAGGACAGCCAGTAGTGCGAGAAGATGTACGGCTGTATCGCGTGCAGTTGGGGGATCTGGTCGAGGATCTGCACGGTGATGAGCAGACCGACGGTCGTCGCCATCGCCGCGATCCCGCTGTTCGTGAGGGTCGAGACGAACAGCCCCAGCGCCGCGACCCCGATCAGTGACGCGGCCACGATCAGCGCGATCAGCAGCGCCCGGCCCAGCCCCTCGCCGAAACTGATGCGCGTGCCGGAGATCGTCGTCAGCTCGCCCAGCGGGAACAGGAGCGCGCCGACGACGAGCGCCGAGGTCGCCACGACGAGGGTGGCGATGACACAGAAGGCCAGCGTGGTCGCGTACTTGGTGATCAGCAGGCGCGTACGCCCCGCCGGCGCGACCAGCAGATAACGCAGCGTCCCGGCGTTGGCCTCGCCCGCTATCGCGTCACCCGCGATGACGCCGACCGCCATCGGCAGGAAGAACGGCAGGGTCGCGGCCAGCGCGGTGAACACCAGGAACAGTCCGTTGTTGGTGATCTGCGCGATGAACGCGGGCCCCTCTCCCCCGCCGCCTCCGGCGGACGACCCGTCGCTCGTCTCGATCTTGACCGCGATGCCGACCAGTACCGGCACCGCGGCGAGCACCCCGAGCAGGGCGATCGTCCGCCAGCGGCGGAGCGTGGTTCTCAGTTCGTTGCCCAGCAGCCCGAGAGTCCACAGGGGGCTCGGCGTCCGTCCGGCGGCGGCTCTTTCCGGGGCCGCCTGCGCCGCCGACGGCTCGGCGGCCTCAGCCCGCGACATCGAAACCCTCCCCCGTGAGCGCCACGAACGCGTCCTCCAGCGAGGCCCGCTCGATCCCGAAGCCTCGGACACGGACGCCCGCCGTGACCAGTGCCGCGTTCACCTCGGCGAGGTCGCGGTCCGGTGGATCGGCGCTCACCCGGTCCTCGGCGACCACGACGTCGCTCAGTCCCTGTTCCTTCAGCACCCGGGCGGCCTCGCCCGGGTCGGGTGTGGTCACGACGAGCCGGCTGCGCGCGCCCGCCGCCAGCTCGGCCACCGGCCCCTGGGTGATCAGCCGGCCCTGTGCCATCACGGCTGCGTGGGTACAGACCTGCTCGATCTCGTCGAGCAGATGCGAGGAGAGGAACACGGTCGTGCCGTCCGAGGCCAGCTCACGGACCAGGGCGCGGATCTCCCGCATGCCCTGCGGGTCGAGTCCGTTGGTGGGCTCGTCCAGCACGAGCAGCTTCCTGGGCTGCAGCAGCGCGGCCGCGAGCCCGAGCCGCTGCTTCATCCCCAGCGAGTACGCCTTCGCCTTCTTGCCCGCGGCCGCGGTCAGCCCGACCCGGTCGAGCGCCGTGGCCACGCGGGTGCGCCGGGTGCGCGGGTCGGCGGACGGGTCGGCGGAGTCGTACCGCAGGAGGTTGTCGCGGCCGGAGAGGAAGCCGTAGAGGGCGGGGCCCTCGATGAGCGCGCCCACGTGCGGCAGCACGGTGCGCGTGGCGCGCGGCATGGGCCGGCCCAGGACGCGGGCCGTGCCGGAGGTCGGCTCGATCAGGCCCATCAGCATTCTGATGGTGGTCGTCTTCCCGGAGCCGTTCGGTCCGAGGAAGCCGAAGACGCTGCCCGCCGGGACGGCCAGATCGAGGCCGTCGACGGCGAGCTGTCCACCGCGGTAGCGCTTGGTCAGCGCACGGGTGGCGATCACGGTGTCGCCCGTACCCGACGAGCCGTCCGTATCCGCCGGGCGGCCGGTCGTGTCGCCGTTGCCCGTCGTGTCCCCGTCCGCGGTGGACAGTTCCGCCATCGACTCCCTCACTTCGCCTTGCCCTCGGGGAACCCCGCCGTCAGGGGGCCGACCGGTACACGTACGGGACCTACTTCGCGGCGTTGGCCGCCTTCACCAGCGCGTCCTTGGTGACCGCGCCCGCGTAGACCTTGCCGTCGTCCGTGATCAGCGCGTTGACCAGGCGGGTCGAGAAGACCGTGCCCGAGCCGAACTTGCCGCTCACCTGGTCGCCCAGCGAGTCCAGGAACCGGCCCGCGTCGCCTCCGCCGGAGCTCTCCGACGGCAGGCCCTCGCCGCCGGTGTCGAACCGGGCGATGGAGCTCCAGCCCTCGCCTATCACGTTCAGGCCCTGGAACTCCTTGCCCAGGTCCTCGCCGCTCCCGGGACGTGCCTTGTCCCCCTTGCCCACGTGCCCCTTGCGCGCGTCACCCTTGCCCGCCGGGCCGTCGGACTCCAGCTCGTCGCCCTCGGTGACCTTCGCGCCCTTCGGCGGGCTGAAGTCGAAGGTGGACGCGGCCGGCCTGGAGAAGTCGACCTTGGTGAAGCCCGCGTCGATGACGGCCGCGCCGCCGCTCGCCGGGGTGAGCGTGAACTTCAGCGGCAGACCGGTCTTCGCGTCCACGGCGACGGAGATCGCGCCGACCGTCGAACCGGACTGCTTCGGCTTGATCAGCAGCTTGTAGGCGTCCCGCCCGGCGATGCGCGCCGTACCGTCGACGGTCACGGACGTCGTGTCGTCCGACGCCTTCAGCGCCTCCTCGGCCAGCTCCTTGGGCGTGGCCGGCACGTCCTGCGACCTGCCCTTCGTCCCCTTCTCCGCGGAGTCGGAAGAAGCGTCGGAGGCGTCCTTCATGTGGTACGCCTCGTTCGACGCGCTGTCGTACGCCCACACCTCGTCGCCGTTGTGGATCACGCTGTACTCGGCGGCCTTGTCGAGGAGCGACAGCTTCTGCTTGTCCTCGCCGTCGGACGCGACCCGCAGTGTGTGCGTACCGGACGCCAGTTCCATCAGCTTGGACGACGGGTCCGCGGACGAGCCCGAGCCGTCGCGCCCGCCGCTCGCGGCACCGCCGAGGCTGCTCTCCAGGCCGCCGAGGTTCGGCAGGCCGAGGTCCGTGCTGATCTTCACCGTGCCGGACAGCTGCTGTACGTCCGAAGCGGCGATCTTCTCGATGAGCTGCTGGGCGCTGACGTCCGGCAGGTCGGGGTCGCCGGAGCCCGCGAACGCCGGGACCAGCCCGATGGTCGCCGCCGCCACCCCCACCACCGCGACGGGAACGACATAGCGCGCGGCCTTCTGCCGTCGGCTGCCCCTGTCGTCCGCCTCGTCCTCGGTCGTGCTGTCGTCGGATCCGTACGGTGCCATGTGTGCCCTACCTCCGTTGTCGGCGGCGGCTAACCGTCCACGCACTCGTCCACCCTGGCCGCCATTGTCACCCGAACTGCTGTGAAGTGGTGTGTCCCATCTGACCAAATCGGTCGGCCGAAAGCGTCAGACCTCGGAGCCAACTCCGTGTACACCTGCGGTATGACATGGGTGGACGGCGCCTCCCCCGACCCGTAGGGGTCGCACGGGGAGGACGCCGTCCGTGTAACTCGCCGAAGGGCGATGAAACCCTTCACCTGACTTCGCCTGACTCCGTCCGCCGTCGCCTGGCGTCGCCGGCCGTGTGGCCCGGCTCCGCGCCTACCGGTTCACGAAGACGTAGTCCGCGCCGTACGGCACCCCCACGATCGCCCCCACCTTGCAGGAGCCGGCCGGAGCCACCCCGCCCACGGTGTTCAGGCGCAGGATCTCCGCGGTGCCCGCGAGCAGGCCCCGGTGCTTGCCGGACTGCGTGGCCCTGAGGTCCAGTTCGGGGATGTTCCGGTCGCCGTTCGGGGTCTTGGAGATCACCGCGCCGGTCACCGCGCTGCGGTCGGCCGCGATCCACTGCGGAGTACCCGAGTTGGGCTTCACGAACGAGTGGGCGATGGGACCGCCCAGCACGGCGCTCACATCACGCTGCGCGAAGGCCGTGGTGCCGTCGGCCGACTTCTTGCACTCGTAGATCTGCTTGCCCTTGATGACGGAGGCCTGGAAGTTGTTCAGCGCGTGCCGGAAGTCGAAGTCCGTGGTGACCTTGTGGAGCTGGCCGCGGACCGCGCCGCCCGGGAACTCGGCGGTGTGCAGGTTGGCGTAGAAACTGCCCGGGTCGGCCTTCAGCTTCCCGAGCAGGGCCGCGTCCTTCACCTTGACCGTGCCGGTGACCGTGCGCCCCCGGGCGTCGTCCAGCAGCCCGGTGAAGTCGACCTTCACGCCGCCGTTGACCCCCTTGGCGCCCTCGTGGATGTGGAGCATGGCGGGCTTGCCGGTGCCCCGCCACTTGACGGCGACGGACACCTTGTCGCCCTTGACCCTGACGAATTGCAGCGCCGCGCCGTCCTTGTCGCCTACCGCGGGGCCGCCCTGGACGGGTACCTCGTTCGCGCCGTTCAGGCTGGCGGCGAGGATGGTGCCGCCCTTGCCGCCGACGAGAGCGCCGCTCTGTACCCCGATGGATCCCTCGCCGTGCCCCGAGTGCCTTGAGTGCTCCGCGCCCGTGCTCGACCCCGAACCCTTTCCGGAGCCGCCGCTGTCGGCGACCGCGGGAATGACGGCGGCGGCGACCCCGGCCGCGGCGGCCACCGCGACACCGGTCATGACGAGGCTCTTACGGCGCTGTGCGAACGTAACGATCGTCCCCATGATTCTTTTTCTCCCCGTACTTCCGCTGACGCCCCCTGCGTCAGCTTCTGCACTGGATTACGGAACAGATCTCAGGCTGGACTCATTCCAAGTATGTGACCTGAGTCACACCGCCGGAAGGATCGCCCGGGTCGCCGCCGGGGAGGCCGTGCGGCAGGGGAAAGACGCGCAGGTCAGCCCGCGCGGTGCACCACGGCGTCGCACAGCTCCACCAGAGCCGCCTTCGCGTCGCACTCCGGGAGCGGCGCCAGCGTGGCGCGCGCGTCCTCCGCGTACCGCACGGTGTCGCGGCGGGCCTGGTCGAGCGCGGGGTGGACGCGCAGCCTGGCGAGCGCCTCCGCGTGCCGAGCGTCGTCCGTCAGGTCGGACGCGAGCAGTTCGGCGAGGGCGATGTCCTCCGCGAGTCCCAGCCGCTCGACGCGCTCGCGCAGCCGCAGGACAGGCATCGTCGGGATGCCCTCACGCAGATCGGTGCCCGGTGTCTTGCCGGACTCGCGCGAGTCGCTCGCGATGTCCAGCACGTCGTCGGCGAGCTGGAAGGCCACGCCGAGCCGCTCCCCGTACTGCGTCAGCACGTCGACGACCGTCTCGTCGGCGCCCGACATCATCGCGCCGAACCGGCCGGCCACGGCGATCAGGGAGCCGGTCTTGCCGCCGAGCACGTCCATGTAGTGGTCGACCGGGTCGCGTCCGTCGCGCGGTCCGGCCGTCTCCAGGATCTGGCCGGTGACCAGCCGTTCGAACGCCTCCGCCTGGACGCGTACGGCCTCGGGGCCCAGATCGGCCAGGATGTGCGAGGCGCGCGCGAAGAGGAAGTCGCCGGTGAGGACCGCGACCGAGTTGTCCCAGCGGCTGTTGGCGCTGGGCACCCCGCGGCGCACGTCCGCCTCGTCCATCACGTCGTCGTGGTACAGCGTGGCGAGGTGGGTCAGCTCGACGACGACCGCCGAGGGCACGATCCCCGGCGCGTACGGGTCACCGAACTGGGCGGCGAGCATCACGAGCAGCGGCCGGAACCGCTTGCCGCCCGCGCGCACGAGGTGCTGCGCGGCTTCCGTGATGAACGGGACCTCGCTCTTGGTCGCTTCGAGCAGTCCCTCCTCGACAGCCGCCAATCCGGCCTGGACATCGGCTTCGAGAGCCTGGTCCCGCACGCTCAGCCCGAACGGCCCGACGACGGTCACGAGGGTCTCCTGTCTGCTGACGCTCTCAACGGCGGTCTCTGGATGCTCTGGGTGTGCTCTGTGCTGTGGGTGTTTGTCGATGTGTCGCTGCTGGCACTCAAGTCAGCGTATCCGGTCGTCTTTCGATCACGATGAGCGCCCGCCCGTCACCCGCCACCACCCTGCCGGACACCCTCCGGCTGATCCCTTTTGCCCCTTCGGCCAGGCCGGGCGGTACGGGACCACGGAAGGTATGTTCGTGATCTGTCGATATGACCGATAACTGACTGATGCCTCCTGAAAACCTCTGAAAAAGGCCTGATTTTCAGGAAGTGGTGCGGGAAGTGGTGGATCTTGGCCCACAGCGCGATCGAAACCGGTTCCGCACCCGATCCGGAGCCCGGGGGCGAGGCCCCGCGCCCGGCTGACGACCACGCTTTCTTCGGCCAGCCCAGAGGCCTGCTCACCCTCTCCGGCCTCGAGGTCTGGGAACGCTTCTCGTTCCTGGGGATGCAGGCGATCCTCGTCCTGTACTTCGCGGACACGGTCGCCCACGGAGGCATGGGCATGTCCGCCGGAACGGCCGCCTCCGTCTCGGCCGCGTACGGAACGCTGGTCTATCTGGTCTCGGTGGCCGGCGGCTGGCTCGCCGACCGGGTCCTCGGCTCGTACCGGGCGGTACTGTGGGGCGGGATCCTGATCGCCTGCGGTCACTACGCGATGGCGGTGCCCACCGCGGCGGCCACCTGGGCCGGTCTCGGCCTGATCAGCGCGGGGACGGGCCTGCTGAAGCCGAACGTCGCCACCATGGTCGGCAAGCTCTACCGCACCGACGACGACCGCCGCGACGCCGGTTTCGCGCTCTACTACATGGCCATCAACACGGGCGCCTTCGCGGGCCCGCTGATCACCGGCTGGCTGGGCGACCACCGGGGCTGGCACTGGGGTTTCTCCGCGGCGGCCGTCGGCATGACCCTCGGCCTGATCCAGTACGTCGCGGGCCGCCGTCACCTGGCCGGGCGTAGACAGGCGGCCGAGTTCGCGCTGCCGCCCCGCGCCATGCGCCGCGCGGTCCGGCTGATCGTCGTGGGACTCCTGGCGGCGGCGGCCCTCGCGGTCCTGCTGGCCCTCTCCGGAGTGCTGACGATGGACCGCTTCGTGGACCTGCTCACCCTGATCTCGGTGATCGCGCCGGTCGTCTACTTCACGGTGATGTTCAGGAGTCCGCGGGTGACGCCCGAGGAACGGGGCCGGTTGCGCCCGTACATCGTCCTGTTCCTGGCGTCCACGGTCTTCAACTTCATCCTCTTCCAGGCGTACTCGACGATGATCTTGCTGGCCGCGTCGAACGCCGAGACCACCATCCTGGGCTTCGACTTCCCCGCCGGCTGGTACGCGTCCGCCCTGGGCGCCTTCGAGGTCGCGCTGGCCCCCGTGGTGGCCGCGCTGTGGGTGCGGATGGGGCACAGGCAGCCGCACGCCTCCAACAAGATCGCCTTCGGTGTGGTGCTCGGGGGCCTGTCGTTCCTGCTGATGGTGCTGCCGACCTCCGGCCACGACGGCGACGACCACCTGATGTCCGTCTGGTGGATCGTCGGCTCGTACTTCCTGCTGGGGCTCGGCGACATCCTCCTGGAGACCTCCGGCATGTCGGCCACCACGAAGCTCGCCCCTAAGGCCTTCGCCAGCCAGACGATGTCCCTCTGGTTCCTCTCCCTGGCCCTCGCCAACGGCATCCAGGCCCAGACCGTGAAGCTCTACGACGACGTCTCCAAGCCCGCCTACTTCGGGGTCAACGGCGCGATCGCCGTGGCCGCCGGTCTGCTCGTGATCGCCGCGGCGCCCTGGCTGCGCCGCACGATGCACCCCGTCCACTGAGGTGACACCCATGCGCATCCGTACGTCCTTCCCCTGCGAGACGTTTCACGAGGACATCCGCGTTCCCCTCGCGGACGGAACCAAGCTCTACGCGCGCGTGTGGCGTCCGCTCGGCGACGAACCCGTACCGGCCCTGCTCGAATACCTCCCGTACCGGCTGACCGACTGGACCGCCCCGCGCGACTGGCAGCGCCACCCCTGGTACGCGGGCCACGGCTACGCCTCCGTGCGCGTGGACGTGCGCGGGCACGGCAACTCCGAGGGGCTGCCGGGCGACGAGTACGCGGCGACGGAGCTGGCCGACGGGGTCGAGGTCGTCGACTGGCTCGCAGCCCAGCCCTGGTGCTCCGGCAAGGTCGGCATGTTCGGCATCTCCTGGGGCGGCTTCAACTCCCTCCAGATCGCGGCCCTCGCGCCCGAGCCGCTCAAGGCGGTCGTCACGGTCTGCTCGTCGGACGACCGCTACGACAACGACGTGCACTACATGGGTGGTTCCGTGCTCGCCGTCGACATGCACGCGTGGGCGGCGACCATGCTCGCGTTCGTCTCACGCCCGCCCGATCCCGCGTATGTGGGCGAGTCCTGGCGGGACCTGTGGGTGCAACGGCTGGAGTCCCTCGATCCGTTCCTGCACACCTGGCTCGCCCACCAGACGAGGGACGAGCAGTGGCGGCGCGGCAGCGTGTGCGAGGACTACTCGGCGATCCGGGCGGCCGTGCTCGCGGTCGGCGGCTGGCACGACCCGTACCGGGACACGGTCCTGCGGCTCGTGGAACACCTCCCGGCGGACCGCGTACGGGGTCTGATCGGGCCCTGGTCGCACCAGTACCCCGACCGGGGGCTGCCACCGGGACCGGCGATCGGCTTCCTCCAGGAGACGCTGCGCTGGTGGGACCACTGGCTGAAGGACACCGACTCCGAATCCGGAACCGGAACGGAAGGCGAGACCGACACCGGCTTCGGCCCGGGCTCCGGCTCGGGCCCCGGCCCTGGCTCGGGCCCCGGCCCTGGCTCGGGCCCCGGCTCCGGCTCCGGCTCCGGAGTGATGTCCGAGCCGCTTCTGCGCTCGTACGTCAGCGACTCGCACCCGCCCGCCACGGTCCAACCGGTACTGCCCGGGCGCTGGGTCGGTGACCCCGCCTGGCCCTCTCCGCTGGTCGCCCACGTCCCGTACGCGCTCCAGGGCGCTCCCGTGCTGGTGCGCTCCCCCCAGCACACCGGGCTGGACGCCGGCCGTTTCTTCCCCTTCGGCAACGACGCCGACCTGCCGCCGGACCAGCGGGAGGAGGACGGCCGGTCGGTGTGCTTCGACTTCGAGGTCCCGGAGGAGATCTGGGTCCTGGGCCGCCCGCGCGTGCGCCTGAGGCTCACCTCGCCGACGGAACGTGGACAAGTAGTGGCCCGTCTGTGCGACGTGGCGCCCGACGGCTCCTCGACCCTGGTCACCCGAGGCGTCCTGAACCTGACAGCCCGTCATGGCCGTGACCAGGTGGTTTTCTGGGAACCGGGCTCTACGGAGGATGTGCTCTTCGAGCTGAACGGCATCGGCCACGCCTTCCCTCCGGGCCATCGCGTCCGGCTCGCCGTCTCCTCCGCGTACTGGCCGTGGATCTGGCCCCAGCCGGGCTCGGAGGCGGGCTTCACCCTCACTCCGTCGGGGAGCGTCCTGGAACTCCCGCTGCGCGCCCAGGAGTCGGACCCCGCCGTCACGTTCGAGGAACCGGAACAGTCGGCTCCGCTGGGCGTGAACTTCCCCGCCACACTGGACGAACCGCGCCCCGAACGCCTCGTGGTCCGCGATGTCGCCAAAGGGGAATGGCGTCTCGAAGTGGATCCGCGGTACGGCGGCACCCGCGTCTATCCGGACGGTCTCGAATTCACCGAGGACGCGCTGGAGACGTACACGATCAATGAGTCCGACCCGTTGTCGGCACGCACCCGGTCCGACTGGTACATCCGGCTGCACCGGCCGGAAATGCCGTGGGACGCGAGCGTCGAGACCCACTCCGAAATGACCTGCGACGAGACGGACTTCATCACCTCGAACGAAGTGATCTGCAAGGACGGCGACGAAGTGGTCTTCCACCGCACCTGGGAGAAACGGATTCCACGCACGGCGGGTTGAGCCGGGACGCCTTTCCCGCGCACCCCGCCGCTCACCGCCCGGACGCGGCGTCCACAGAATATTGCGTATCACCTTTTTTATGGACATTATCGATCCGCGCCAGTGAATTGGGTCACGCCTGTCCGAAGTGATCGTTTTGTCGCGTCCGCCGACTTCCCTTCACGGAAAGCAAGTTGAACTTTGCCTTCCGTTTCGATCAAGGGAAATTCGCCCGACAAGGCAGGTCATGGCCGCCGCTGTGTGAATTCGGGGCTTGTTCACGGCATGTGCTCTCGCATACGTTCACGTCACTCCGGACGGATCGCCTAATCCTGCCGCCGCCCGGATATCCCAGTCACCCATTCACTCGCGTACGGCAGGAGCGGGGGACCCAGGTAAGCCGCCGGTCCGGATATCGGAACGGCTAGGGGTCAAGTCGCGCACCCCACGCGACCGGGCATCTCCCGCCCGAACCCGACAGCTCACCTCGTAGGCGCCGGAGAGGAATTCGCCATGCCCGCACGAGGCAAGCACCGCCGCCCCAGAAACAGCACCCTCACCCGTGGCATCGTCGCCGCCGGGACGGGCGGAGCCGCGCTCGCGCTCCCCCTCGTGGGGGCCACCGGCGCCCAGGCCGCCACCCCGAACGCGGTCCCGCAGGTCTCGCTGGTCACCTACAAGGTGGTCGAGGGCGACACCCTGTCCAAGATCGCCAAGAACCACACCACGGGCGACTGGAAGAAGCTGTACAAGGCCAACCGCGCGGTCATCGGCGACGACCCCGCGATCATCCGGCCGGGCCTCAAGCTCACGGTGGGCACGAAGAACGGCGGGACCTCGGCGAAGACCGCCAAGGCGACCACGGCCAAGGCGACCACGGCGTCCGCCGTCACCCCGGCCTCCGCGACGACCTACACGAACGACCTCGACGGCTGGATCAGGCAGTCGCTGGACGTCATGGCCCAGCAGGGCATCCCGGGCACCTACGACGGCATCTACCGCAACATCATCCGCGAGTCGTCGGGCAACCCGCAGGCCATGAACAACTGGGACTCCAACGCGGTCGCCGGCACGCCGTCCAAGGGGCTTCTGCAGGTCATCGACCCGACCTTCACCGCGTACCACGTGACCGGTACCTCGCTGGACCCGTTCGACCCCGTCGCCAACATCACGGCGGCGTGCAACTACGCCGCCGCGCGCTACGGCTCGATCGACAACGTCTTCGGCGCCTACTGAGTCCTCGGCGCCCCCTGAGCGGCGCCCGGACGGGTCCCCGGACCGGCCTGCCGGCCGATCAGGGGACCTGTCCGGCCACCGGAGAACATGCGCTCCAGGACCACGGCGATGCCGTCGTCCTCGTTCGAGAGAGTGATCTCGTCGGCGACGGACTTGAGTTCGGGATGCGCGTTGGCCATCGCGACCCCGCGCGCGGCCCAGTCGAACATGGGGATGTCGTTCGGCATGTCCCCGAAGGCGATGGTCTGCGTCGACGTCAGGCCCAGCCGGCCGGCGGCGAGCGCGAGGCCCGTGGCCTTCGTGATGCCACATGGCTGGAGTTCGACGGTCCCGGGCCCCGACATCGTCACGGTGGCGAGGGATCCGACCGCTCCGCGGGCGGCGGACGCCAACTCGTCGTCGGAGAGCAGGGGGTGGCGTAGCAGCACCTTGCTGATGGGCTGGGTCCAGAGGTCGTCGCGCCGCAGCACCCGTACCGCGGGGAGCGTCGGGTGGGGCATCTCGTACCCCGGTTCGATGAGCGTGAGACCGTCGACGCCGTCCTGGTCGACGGCCGCGTACACCTCGCCGACCTCCGCCTCGATCTTGCCGAGGGCCACTTCGGCCAGCTCACGTTCGAGCGTGACGGACCACACCATGCGGTCCGCGCCGGCGTCGTACAACTGCGCGCCCTGCCCGCACACCGCGAGTCCCTGGCTGCCCAGTTCGTCCAGGAGCGGGCGTACGCGGGGCGCGGGGCGCCCCGTCACCACGAGGTGCCGGGCGCCTGCCCCGACCGCCATCGCCAGCGCGGTACGCGACCGGTCCGAGAGGGTGTCGTCGCCTCGCAGCAGCGTCCCGTCCAGGTCAGTGGCGATGAGTGAATATGCAATCGGGGGGGCCATGATCAGAGAATACGGATCGAATCCCCCAGCGACTCGACGCGAACCGGACGTCGTCCGGCACCTCGACCACCCCACACGTCGTTCAGGGCCCCAGCAGACCCCTGGAGTTCAGGCCGATCCCATGACATATCGGCCACTTGGCCGACCCGATTCACGCCCCTTTTCCAACCGCCCGCGTGCGCCCGCGCGCTCCCACCGCGTGCGCTCGCGCCCCGGTTTCAGCGATGCCGTGCGGCCAGATGCCGGACCAGCCGCGGCGAGGCGAACTCCGTCCCGCACACGAACCGCATCACCGGCCCGTACGAGGCGGCCGCCGGCAGCCCCGTGAAGTACAGACCGGGCACGGAGGAGCTGAATCCGGCGCCCAGCCTCGGTGTTCCGCGGCTGACGGCCAGCCGTGTCCGCAGCTCATGGCCGAGGAAGTCCAGCGCGGCGAGGTCGACGCGGTAGCCGGTGGCGGCGACGATGTGGTCCGCGGACAGTTCCTCGACGCCACCGCCGAGGGTCCGGACGGTGAGGGCTGGCCGCCCGGCCGCCTCCCCGGTGGCGCGGATGATCCGCGACACCTCGCTCACCTGCACTTTTCCCTCGAACCTGGCGCGCAACCACCAGGCTCCGAGGGGGCCGAGGACACTCCGGACGAGGAAGTGCCGCACTCCCGGGGGCAGATGGCGGTACGGGTGCGGGTAGTAGGTGAGGGCCCACAGCGACCAGGCCCGGCCGAAGGGCGACTCGGGGCGCAGCGACGGCTGCTGCCATGGGGGCGCGCCGAAGTCGACAGACCCTTTTCCGCGCGCCACCACGCGCACCTGTGCGCCCTTCTCGGCGGCGAGCGCCGCCGTCTCCAGGGCGGACTGGCCCGCGCCGACGACGATCAGTTCCCGGCCGGAGAACCGGGACAGGTCGTGCAGTTGCGAGCTGTGCGAGACGGGGCCGGTGGGTGACGGCCCGTCGGGCACGGCCGCGGCCAGTTCACCGGGCAGGTGCGCGAGACCGGACAGACCGGTCGCCACGACGACCGCCCGCGCGGTGAACACCTCCCCCGAGTCCAGCTTGAGTTCGAAGCCCCCGGGCCCGCCCCCGGAGCCGCTTCCGGGCCCCCCTCCGCCGGCGCGCCGCCTCCTGCGGCGGCCCTCCGGGAGGTCGGCCCGGCGGTCGACCGAGACGACGCGCACCCGCTCCAGTTCCGGCACGAGCCGCTGGCGGAACCACTCCCCGTAGGCGACGAACGTCTCGACCGGGACGATGTCCTCGTCCGTGACCAGGCGGGGGATGCCCGCCGCGTCGCAGTAGTCGACGAGGCCGTACCCCGGCTGCGGGGCGTCGATGTTCGAGGCGGCCGGGGTCGATTTGAGGAGCATCCCCTCGGGCATGTTCGCCCGCCAGCTCACCATGGGTTCACCGAACACCCGTACCGGAATGCCGCGCGCCCTCAGATGCGCGGCGGTGGACAGGCCGAAAGGCCCGGCACCGATCACTGCCACCGGTTCACTCACGAAGTCCCCTCCCCAGGACGTCACTTCGCCACTTCGTCATGTCGCCACTTCGCCATGCCGTGATCTCGGGGTCACCTTCATCGGTGGGCCGGCGCCACGCGGGCCACGCGGCGGCCGTCCCGCCACAGCTGGTACAGATGCTTCGCGCCGGGCCGTACGAAGCGCGCGAGCATCGTGAAGAACGGCCGCAGGTCGTCCGCCGCCAGCCACGCCAGCTCCGTACCGCTCGGGCGGTCGGGAGCGTGCGGTGTCGTATAGCCGCTGCGGCGGTACGCGAGCAGGGCCGGCAGGTCGATGTTCTCCACGATGTAGCGCCGGCCGGCGAGCTGTTCCCCCTCCGGAACCGCGCGCCCGGTCAGATCCAGATGCATGGCACGGATGACGTCGATCCCCGACCCGTTCTCGAACAGCCGGAACTGGGCACCCATCCGCGGATTGAAGTCGAGCAGTTTGTACCGGCCGTCACGGCGGTCGAAGCGCAGGTCGAGGTCGATGACGCCGCTGAAGCCGATCTGTTTGATGAACCGCGCGGCCAGGTCCGCCAGTTCCGGGTTGTCGACGACGTACGCGTTCGCCGTCATCCCCGCGTGCGGGGGCCAGGAGCGGACCTTGACGCCGGTGAACATCGCGAGCGGCGCCGAGTCCGCGTCGAAGTAGGCGTGCACGATCCAGTCCTCGGCGTCCTCCCGGGGCAGATACTCCTGAAGGATCACGCCGGGCCGCTCACCCCAGTCGCGGGCGAGCCGTAACAGGCCCTCCTGGGTGGCGATGCGTGTCGTCCCGTGCACGGCCGGCCGCGCGCGGCGCACGAACGCCTCCCGGTTCTTGGCCACGAGCGGGAACCTCGCCTTCGCCGCGAAGTCCTCGATCTCCCCGTACGACTCCGGGAACGCCGCCCGAGGGCTGGGGACGCCGTGCTCCACGCAGAGCTCGTGCAGCCCCTGCTTGCTGGCCAGGCGCCGGGGCAGCCCGGCCCGCACCCTGGGGAACAGGAAGCTTCCCGTGAGTTCGGCCTGGTGCTCGGCGATCAGGACCGCGGCCTCCTCGTCGGTCGGGATGAGGACCGCGGGCCGGCCGATCCGGCGCCCGACACGCAGCAGGCCCTCGACGAGCCGCTCCGCCTGCTCCGTCCCCGTGGTCGGCCAGACGAACGCGCGCCGCAGATGGCGCGAGACCGCGGCAGGCGTGTATCTGTCCTCGGTGATCGCGTACATCGGCACGCCCAGCCGCCCCAGGCTGCGGATCGCGCCCACCCCGCCGTGGTGCAGCGGGTAGTCGCCGAACTTCACGATCAGGCCGGGTACTTCCCTATCCAGGTACAACGGCACGACGGCAGCGCTTTTGGCCACGGGTCCCCCCACGTGTCCCACACATCTCTGGACCCGGACCCACCCCGTCCGTGCCCCCCGGAAGGAAGCTAAGCCGGAATGAATCCCTCCGACCCCACCCTTAATCGGACATTGCGAACTCTTTAGACACTGCCCACGGGGGGCGCCTCCCCGTAACGTGTGCTCCACCCACACGGAAAGCGAGGCAGCACCCCATGCCCCCCTTCGATGTCCCCGAGGGCGATCCCTTCGGCCCGCACAATCTTCCGTACGGCGTCTTCTCCCTGAACGGCTCTCCGGACGGCTCTTCGGGCGGTACCTCGGGTGGCTCCGCTCGCCGGAGTGTGGGCGTCCGGCTGGGCGACCACGTCCTGGACGCGGGGGCCGCCGCGGTGGAACTGGGCTCCCCGTACGCCGCCCTGCTCGCCCGCCCCACGCTCAATCCGCTGCTCGCGGCCGGCCGCACGGCGTGGTCGGACGTCCGGCGGGCGCTGACCGCGTGGGTGACGGTGCCCGCCCACCGCGAGACCGTCGCGCCCCTGATCCACCCTCTCTCCGAGGTGACCCTCCACCTCCCCTTCGAGGTGGCCGACTACGTCGACTTCTACGCCTCCGAGAACCACGCCCGTAACGTCGGCCAGATCTTCCGGCCGGACGCCGAGGACTCCCTCACCCCCAACTGGAAGCACCTGCCCATCGGTTACCACGGCCGGTCGGGCACCGTCGTGGTCTCCGGGACCGACGTCGTACGCCCCGCGGGCCAGCGCAAGGCACCGGCGGACCCGGCGCCGGTCTTCGGCCCGTCCGTCCGGCTGGACATCGAGGCGGAGGTCGGCTTCGTCGTCGGCACGCCCTCCCCGATGGGCACGCCGGTGCCGCTGGGCGACTTCCGCGACCACGTCTTCGGGCTCTGCCTCCTCAACGACTGGTCCGCGCGCGACCTCCAGGCCTGGGAGTACGTCCCCCTCGGCCCCTTCCTCGGCAAGTCCTTCGCCACGTCGGTGTCGGCCTGGATCACCCCCCTCGACGCACTGGAGGACGCCCGGGTCGCGCCCCCGGCGCGCACGCACCCCCTGCTCCCCTACCTGGACGACACGTCCGAGGACGCGTCGGAGGACCCGGGCGGCTACGACCTGCGCATCTCCGTCGCCGTCAACGGGCATGTGGTGTCCGAGCCGCCGTTCTCCACGATGTACTGGACGGCCGCCCAGCAGCTGGCCCACATGACGGTGAACGGGGCCTCGCTGCGTACGGGTGATCTGTACGGGTCGGGCACCGTGAGCGGGGCCGCCGACGGCGAACGGGGCTCGCTCCTTGAGCTGACCTGGAACGGCCGGGACGCCATCGAACTCCCCACCGGCAAGCGGACGTTCCTGGAGGACGGCGACGTCGTCACCCTGACGGCCTGGGCCCCGGGCCCGCACGGCACACGCGTCGGCCTCGGCGAGGTGACGGGCCGCATCACGCCGAGCGCGTAGCCCTTCAGGGGCGCGGGGAACCGCGCCCCAAGCCCCCACCGGCCCGCACCCGGCGAACGGCCCCGCGTCAGCGGGATCCGGCGGCCCCGAGCGGCCGGCACAGTGGCAGATCTTGCCGCGCCCTCGGGAAAAGCCCAGGTCAGCCGCCCGCCCGGCGGAGCCCCCGGTGGCGCAACACTCCGGCAACACCACGTTCCGTACCCCCTGGGTAGGGTCCGTCGCATGCCCACCGAACGCATCCGAGACCACGCCGGCCAGGGCGCGACCACCGTCGCCGCCCACCGGCGCAGGCTGCGCGCGGACCAGGCCAGGCAGCTCGCCGACCTGCTGCGCCGACAGGTGCTGACGGGCGGCTACCCGGACGGCACCCTGCCGCACGAGGCGGCGATCGGCGCCGACTACCGCACCTCGCGCAACACCGTGCGCCAGGCTCTCGGCCTGCTGCGGGCCGAGGGCCTGGTGGAAAGGCTGCCCGGCGTCGGCACGGTCGTCGTCGCCGAGAAGTACCCGCACGGGCTCGACCGGCTGATGGGACTCGCGGAGACCCTGCGCGAACACGGCCGCGTCAGCAACGAGGTCCGCTCGGCCGGCCCCGTCGCGGCACCGGCCCCGGTCGCCGAACGGCTCCGGGTGCCCGTCGGCGCCGACGTCCTCTACATCGAGCGGCTCCGGCGGCTGAACGGTCTGCCGCTCTCTCTCGACCTCACCTACATCCCGCTCGACCTCGGCACCGCGCTGCTCGGAGCCGACCTGGAGAACACCGATGTCTTCCGCCTCCTGGAAGCCATCACCGGACAGCCGCTCGGCCAGGCCGAGATCACCCTGGAGGCCGTCAACGCCGACGCGCACTCCGCGACCGTGCTGCAGGCGCCACGCGGCTCGGCCGTCCTGATGCTGGAACGTCTCACGCACCTCGCCGACGGCCGCCCCGTCGACCTGGAGTTCATCCGGTTCCGCGGCGACCGCATCACGATGAGCGGTCTGCTGCGCCGCTCGCTCTGAGTCCTTCGCCCCCTCGCCCGCGTCAGCGGGACTTCCCTGGAGACAGCCATGCCCTTGGCGCCCCAGCGGGCCGACGTGCCCGTGACCATCGACGAGTCGAAGTGCATCGACGGCTGCACGCTCTGTGTGGACATGTGCCCGCTGGACTCCCTCGCCATCGACGAGAGCAACGGCAAGGCCTACATGCACGTCGACGAGTGCTGGTACTGCGGCCCGTGCGCGGCCCGCTGTCCCACCGGAGCCGTCACGGTCAACATGCCCTATCTGCTCCGGTGAGAGGCCCGAACCCCCATGACCTCCGAGAAACGCATGGCGCCGCACCACACAGCCCTGAAACACCTGGTCCCGAGGCGCCCCGCCGTCGCGGTCACCGCCGTCGCCCTGCTCCTCCCGCTGGCCGGCTGCGGCGGTGACGCCGAGGCCGGTGACGGCTCCACGGTCACCGTCACCGTCGGCTACCAGTCCAAGACCATCAACACGGTCACGGCGGGCACCCTCCTGCGCTCCCTCGGCTACTTCGAGAAGCAGCTGAACGCTCTGGGCGACGGCAGGACCTACAAGGTGAACTGGCAGGACTACGCGACCGGCGCCCCGATCACCGCGCAGATGACCGCAGGGAAGATCGACATCGGTTCGATGGGCGACTTCCCGCTGCTGATCAACGCGGCCCGCGGCAAGCAGCTCAACCGCCCCACCCGTCTCGTCTCCGTCACCGGCTACAACCTGCGCGGCGGCCTCAACACCATCGTCACCGCACCCGACTCGAAGCTCGCCTCGCTGAAGGACCTGCGCGGCAAGAAGGTGTCGACGAGCATCGGCTCGGCTGCCGACGGCACCCTCGTACGGGCCCTGCAGCGCGCCGGGATCGACCCGCAGGACGACATCGAGAAGCTCAACCAGCAGCCCGCGGTGGGTGCTTCGGCGCTCACGGCGGGCAGCGCGGACGCGCTCTCGCAGTTCGTCGCCTGGCCGGGCCTGCTCGCCTTCCAGGGCAAGGCCAAAGCCCTCTACGACGGCGCCGAACTGAACCTGCCGACCTTCCACGGTGTCACCGCCCGCCAGGACTTCGCGAAGAAGCGCCCCGCCGTGCTCGAAGCGTTCCTCACGGCGCAGTCGCAGGCGACGGACTACCTCCACGACCACCCGGTGGCCGCGTCGGAGAAGGTCGCGAAGGCGACCGGACTGCCCGCCGAGGTCGTCCACCTCTACAACGGCGGACATGGCATCGCCACCTTCGGGCTGGCCCTGAAACCCCGGCTGATCTCCGCCCTGAAGAAGGACGTCGCCGTCCTGAAGTCGGCGAAGCTCGTCGGGGCCATCGACGTGGACGCCTTCGTGGACGACCGGTACGTGAAACGCGCCCTGGGCACGAGCGCGTACGGCGAACAGTTCGCCGCGGTCCCGCCCGCCGCCGTGAGCGAGGTGTGGACCAAGGGCGCCGCCGAGACCCGTACCTTCAATTCGCCCTCCTCCCTCCTGCGTTACGTGGCCGGACACAAGGACTCCGTCCGTGCCGCGTACGTCCCCGACACCACCACCGGGACCCTCTGGTTCGCGGACAAGGCCGTGTGGGTGGCCGACGGCGACGCGCTGCGGCCCTTCGTCACGGCGTCCGGCGCGCGGGCGTACACCGCCGAGCACGAGGGCGCGCGCACACTCCCGTACGCCGAAGCGCTGGCGCGCGCCGCGGCCGCCCCGGAGTCGTCGTGAGCGGGCGCACCGGAGCGGCCCGTTACGCGCTGCGCGCCGCCTCCCTCACCACCGCCCTGGTCGCCTGGCAGCTGCTGACCAGCCTGGACGTGGACCTGTGGCTGCGCTTCTCGCAGTTCCCGACCGTCGCCGACGTGGCCCGCGCCTTCGGTGAACGGCTCGGCGGGGACGACTACTGGACGGACCTCACCGACAGCCTCACCCGGATCCTCACGGGCTTCCTCCTGGCGGCCGTCATGGGCATCGCCACCGGTGTGGCCGTGGCCCGCTCCCGTCTCGCCGAGGACCTGCTCGGCCCGCTCCTCGAAGTGGTCAGGCCGATCCCCGCGATCGCCCTCGTCCCCGTCGCGATCCTCCTGTTCCCCAGCAACGAACAGGGCATCGTCTTCATCACCTGCGCGGCCGCCTTCTTTCCCGTCATGGTCTCCACCCGGCACGCGGTACGCGCGCTGACACCCGTCTGGGAGGAGGCGGTGCGCACGATGGGCGGCGGACGCGGCCGGATCCTCGCCACGGTGGTCCTGCCGGGCGCCCTGCCCGGCATCTTCGGCGGCCTCTCGGTCGGCATCGGCGTCTCGTGGATCTGTGTGATCTCCGCCGAGATGATCTCCGGCCAGTACGGCGTCGGCTACCGCACCTGGCAGGACTACACCGTCGTCGACTACCCGGGCGTCTTCGTCGGCATGGTGACGATCGGCATCCTGGGCTGGCTCACCTCCACGGCCGTGGAACTCCTGGGCCGCCGCCTGACCCGCTGGCTCCCGCGCACGTCGTACGTCCCCGGGACCCGTGCCCGCCCCAGGACACCCGGGCGCGCCGCTCCGGCCGGGCCCGCACCCACCGCCGTCCGGCCAGAGGAGGCCCGCGATGAGCACCTCGTCTGACACCCGAGCCTCCACCGGACCGGCCACGGCGGCCACGGCGGCCACGGCGGCCACGGGGAACGAACCCGTGCCGGTACGCGGCACCCGGCTCACCCTCCGCTCGGCCACCCTCGGCCGCCCGGACTCCACCGCCCTCACCGACGTCGACCTGGACGTCGCTCCGGGCGAGATCCTCACCGTCGTCGGCTCCTCGGGCTGCGGCAAGTCGACGCTGCTGCGCACCCTGGCCGGACTGCTGCCCGCCCTCGCCGGAGCGGTGGAACAGGACGGGCAGCGGATCGAGGGGCCGGCGGCCACCCGCGCGCTGGTCTTCCAGGAGGACGCCCTGCTCCCCTGGCGCACCCTGCGCGCCAACGTCGAACTGCCGCTGGCCATCCAGGGCCTGGCGCGCGCCGAGCGCAGAAGGCAGGCCGAGTCCTGGCTGGAGCGGGTCGGACTCGCCGACCGGTCGGGGCAGTTGCCGCACCGCGTCTCCGGGGGCCAGCGCCAGCGCGCGCAACTGGCCCGGGCGCTCGCCCCGCGTCCGCGCGCCGTCCTGATGGACGAGCCGTTCGGCGCCCTCGACGCCCAGACCCGCGCCGGCATGCAGGACCTGCTGGTGGAGGTGCTGCACGGCACCGGCGCCACGGTCGTCTTCGTCACCCACGACGTGGACGAGGCCCTGTTCCTCGGGGACCGCGTGGCGCTCCTCGGCTCCGGCCGACTGACCGCCGTACGCGAGGTGCCGCGCCCACGCGACCGTACGGCGCACGACGACCCGGCGTGGGTGGCCCTGCGGCGCGAAGTCCTCACTTCTCTCAGCACGTGAAAGGCACCCTGGTGGACACCCCGGACGCCCTGGACACCCTGGGCCCCTCGAAGAACCGCGATCCGCGTGGCGCCCTCCTGGAGATTCCCGCCCTCGGCGACGCCGAGGAGCTCTCCTGCGACGTCCTCGTCATCGGCGGCGGCACGGCCGGCACGATGGCGGCCCTGACCGCCGCCGAGCACGGCGCAGATGTGCTGCTTCTTGAGAAGGCGCACGTCCGGCACTCGGGCGCGCTCGCCATGGGCATGGACGGCGTCAACAACGCGGTCATCCCCGGCCGCGCCGAGCCCGACGACTACGTCGCCGAGATCACCCGCGCCAACGACGGCATCGTCGACCAGTCCACCGTCCGCCAGACCGCCACCCGCGGCTTCGCGATGGTCCAGCGGCTGGAGTCGTACGGCGTGAAGTTCGAGAAGGACGAGTACGGCGAGTACGCGGTCCGCCAGGTCCACCGGTCCGGCTCGTACGTGCTGCCGATGCCCGAGGGCAAGGACGTGAAGAAGGTCCTCTACCGGCAGCTGCGGCGGCGCGAGATGCGCGAACGCATCCGGATCGAGAACCGGGTCATGCCGGTGCGCGTACTGACCGACGGGGGGCGGGCGGTGGGCGCGGCGGGCTTCAACACCCGCACGGGCCGGTTCGTCACCGTCCGCGCGGGCGCGGTGATCCTGGCGACCGGTGCCTGCGGCCGGCTCGGCCTGCCCGCCTCCGGCTACCTCTACGGGACGTACGAGAACCCGACGAACGCCGGTGACGGCTACGCCATGGCCTACCACGCCGGCGCCGAACTCACCGGTATCGAGTGCTTCCAGATCAACCCGCTGATCAAGGACTACAACGGCCCGGCCTGCGCGTACGTCGCCAACCCCTTCGGCGGTTACCAGGTCAACCGGCACGGCGAGCGCTTCGTCGACTCGGACTACTGGTCGGGCCAGATGATGGCGGAGTTCGCCGCGGAGGTCGCCTCGGACCGGGGCCCCGTCTACCTCAAGCTCAGCCACCTCCCCGAGGAGTCGATCGCCTCCCTGGAGTCGATCCTGCACTCCACCGAGCGGCCCACCCGCGGTACCTTCCACGCGGGGCGCGGCCACGACTACCGCACCCACGACGTCGAGATGCACATCTCCGAGATCGGCCTGTGCGGCGGCCACTCGGCCTCCGGCGTACGGGTCGACGACCAGGCACGTACGACCGTGCCACGCCTGTACGCCGCCGGGGACCTGGCCTGCGTCCCGCACAACTACATGATCGGCGCGTTCGTGTTCGGGGACCTCGCGGGGGCGGACGCGGCGCAGTACCGCGCCCATGAGGGCGAGTTGCCGCAGGACCAGCTGCGCGAGGCGCACGAGTTGATCTACCGTCCGCTGCGCAATCCGGACGGGCCGCCGCAGCCCCAGGTCGAGTACAAGCTGCGCCGTTTCGTGAACGACTACGTGGCTCCTCCCAAGTCCGGTGCCCGGCTTTCGCTCGCCCTGGAGTCCTTCGAGCGGATGCGCGCGGACATCTCCGAGATGGGCGGACGCACCCCGCACGAGCTGATGCGGTGCGCCGAGGTCACCTTCATCCGCGACTGCGCGGAGATGGCGGCCCGCGCCTCGCTGGCCCGCACGGAGTCCCGCTGGGGTCTCTACCACGACCGGACGGACCATCCCGCGCGCGACGACTCCTCCTGGTTCCACCACCTCGACCTGCACAAGTCCCCCTCCGGTTCGATGGAGTTCACTGCTCGTCCCGTCGCTCCCTACACCGTCCCCGTCGACGGCTTCACCCCCGTCGGCGGGTCCTCCCGCCACATCGGCGAGGTCCATCCGGAGGGCGTGGCCACAGCGGGCGCCCGGGACGCCGCCCCGGTCGCCGCCGGACCGGCCACCACCGGGCCGGGCACCACCGCGGCGCCCGACACCGACGTTCACGCCGGCATGCACGCCGGTACCGATGCCTCACCGCGGCTCCTCGAACTCCTCGCCGTCGCCGAGGAGGAACCCGAACTCGCCGCGGTCCGGCCCTACCTGGCCGACCCCGAGCCCGCCGTCCGACGGGCTGCCGTCGCCGTGCTCACCGAGACCGCCCCCGTCGGTACGGGACCGGCGTTGGCCGGCGCGCTCGCCGACACCGACCGTGCCGTGCGCGCCGCCGCCGCGGCCTCGTTGCGCGAACTCGTCGAGACACTCACGCCAGAACCGGCCCTGCGCGACCCGCTCACGCGGGCCCTCGCCCACTCCGACCCCGTCGTCCGCGCCGCCGCGCTCGACGTCCTGCGCGCCCTGCGGCTGGGCGACGCCGGCCTCTTCGCTCCCGCGCTGGACGACCCCGACGCCGCCGTCCGCATCGAGGCGGTCCGGGCGCTGGTGTCGGTCGACGCGGCCGACGCCCTGGCCCTCGCGGCGGCCGACCCCTCCCGCGAGGTGCGGGTGACCGTGGCCAAGGCGCTGGCGACGGTGAGCCCGGCCGGTGGGGCGGCCGGGGCCGATGTCGTCCTCGCCGCGCTCGACCGGCTCACCGGGGACGCGGACGCCCTGGTGCGGGGTGCGGCCTTCGCCTCGCTGGGCAGCACGGGGCACGCCGCGTCGATGGCCGCACGTGCGGTCCGTGCCTTTGCCGATCCGGCCTGGCAGGTCCGGGCCGGGGCCGCCACCGCGCTGTCCGCGGCGGACGCCGGGGTTGCCGTGCCGGCGCTCGCCGAGGCGTTGGGCGATCCGAACGCGGACGTCCGGAAGGCGGCGGTGCTGGCGCTCGTGCGACACGCGGCCGCGGCGTCCGCCGCGGTCTCCACCGCCGAGGCCGATGCCGCCCGTTCGGCGCTCGCCACCGCCTTGACGGACACCGACGCGGATGTCAGGGCCTACGCGTCACGGGCGCTGTGACGTGCGGGCGCGCGAGGGCTGGCCGCGCCGTTCCCCGCGCCCCTGGAGGGGG
Organism: Streptomyces tauricus; assembly: GCF_014650955.1. Lineage (GTDB taxonomy): Bacteria > Actinomycetota > Actinomycetes > Streptomycetales > Streptomycetaceae > Streptomyces > Streptomyces tauricus. The sequence goes on along the minus strand of NZ_BMVY01000028.1, from coordinate 80,315 downwards.
TGGGGGGTTGCGGTCGTGTGTCAGGTCCGGGTCCGTCGGGGCTGAGCGCGCCGTTCCCCGCACCCCCTAGGGGCGGGCGGGGCCTCCCCTACATCCAGTCCTCCGGTTCCGGTTCCGGTTCTGGTTCCATTTCTGGCCAGTAGAGGTCGGGGTCACCGGTGCTTCTGCGTGCGGGCTGTGGGGTCTGCGCCCGGCTCGGGGTGCTGCTCGGCGGAGCTTGTGCCGGCACCGTGGGGCGCTCCAAGGAGGCGAGGACCCCCACCACACCCTCCCCGTACGTCGCGAGCTTCTTCTCGCCGATTCCGCTGATGCCGCCCAGCTCCGTGACGGAGGTCGGCCACAGTGTGGCGATCTCCCGCAGTGTCGCGTCGTGGAAGATGACGTACGCCGGGACTCCCTGTTCCTTGGCCTGGCCCGCACGCCAGGTGCGCAGCGCCTCGAAGGCGGGGAGCAGTTCGGAGGGCATCTCGGCCGCGGCAGCCGCCGCCTTGGCCTTGCGCTCGGCCCGGCCGGAACCGGACGAGCCGGAGGAGCCCCGGGAGGACACCGGCTTCGGCTGCTCCTTGCGCAGCGGTACCTCCCGCTCGCGCCGCAGCACGGTCTCGCTCGCCTCGGTCAGGACCAGCGTCCCGTACGCGCCCTCGACCGCGAGGAGGCCCTGGGCCAGCAGCTGCCGGACGACACCGCGCCAGGCGCCCTCGTCCAGTTCCTCGCCGATGCCGAAGACGGACAGCTGGTCGTGGTCGAACTGGATGACCTTGGCCGTCTTGCGCCCGAGCAGGATGTCGACGATCTGGATCGCCCCGAACTTCTGCCCCCGCTCGCGCTGCAGCCGCACCACGGTGGAGAGCACCTTCTGGGCCGCGACCGTGCCGTCCCAGGTCTCGGGCGGGACCAGGCACGTGTCGCAGTTCCCGCACGCCTCGGCCACGTCGTCCTGGCCGAAGTAGGCGAGCAGCTGGGCGCGCCGGCACTGGGCGGTCTCGCACAGCGCGAGCATCGCTTCGAGATGCGCGCCCGCCCGGCGGCGGAACGCCTCGTCGCCCTCGCTGGACTGGATCATCTTGCGCTGTTGTATGACGTCGTTCAGGCCGTAGGCCATCCAGGCCGTGGACGGCAGTCCGTCGCGGCCCGCGCGGCCCGTCTCCTGGTAGTAGCCCTCGACGGACTTGGGCAGGTCGAGGTGGGCGACGAACCGGACGTCCGGCTTGTCGATGCCCATGCCGAAGGCGATGGTCGCGCACACCACCAGGCCGTCCTCGCGCAGGAACCGCGACTGGTGGGCGGCGCGGGTGCCCGCGTCGAGGCCCGCGTGGTACGGCACCGCCGCGATGCCGTTGCGGGCGAGGAACTCGGCCGTCTTCTCCACCGAGTTGCGCGAGAGGCAGTACACGATGCCCGCGTCGCCCGCGTGCTCCTCCTTGAGGAAGGCCAGCAGCTGCTTCTTGGGGTCGGCCTTCGGCACGATCCGGTACTGGATGTTGGGCCGGTCGAAGCTGGCGACGAAGTGGCGGGCGTCCTGCATGCCCAGGCGCTCGGTGATCTCTCTGTGCGTCGCGTGCGTGGCCGTCGCGGTCAGCGCGATGCGCGGTACGTCCGGCCAGCGCTCGCCCAGCAGGGAGAGCGAGAGGTAGTCGGGGCGGAAGTCGTGGCCCCACGAGGAGACGCAGTGCGCCTCGTCGATGGCGAAGACGGAGATCTTGCCGCGCTTGAGAAGGTCGAGCGTGGACTCCAGACGCAGCCGCTCCGGCGCGAGGTAGATCAGGTCGAGCTCGCCCGCGAGGAACTCGGCCTCGACCGCGCGCCGCTCGCCGAAGTCCTGCGTGGAGTTCATGAACCCGGCGCGCACGCCGAGCGCCCGCAGCGCGTCCACCTGGTCCTGCATCAGCGCGATGAGCGGCGAGATCACCACTCCCGTACCGGGTCTGACCAGGGCCGGAATCTGGTAGCAGAGTGACTTTCCGCCGCCTGTGGGCATGAGGACGACCGCGTCCCCGCCGCTCACCACATGCTCGATGACGGCTTCCTGTGCACCCCGGAAGGCCTCGTAACCGAAGACCCGGTGGAGCGTTGCGAGCGCTTCGCTCTCCGCCACCTCTGTCATCACACCCGTCCCGCCCATCGTCCCGTCCCCCGTACGTCGTGCCTCGACCACTGCGTCCACGATAGGGGTCCGCACCGACAGCATCAGAGTTATCCACAGGCTGCGACGGAGTATCCGCGGAACGCGTATGCCGGACCGTACCGGTAAACGGCGTGGGCCCCGGTTCCGTACGGAACCGGGGCCCACGACTCACCGGGTGTCAGCGGACGAAGACGCCCGCCTGACCGGCCAGGTCGAGGAAGTACTGCGGCGCCACACCGAGCACCAGCGTGACCGCCACGCCCACCGCGATGGCCGTCATCGTCAGGGGCGAGGGCACGGCGACCGTCGGTCCTTCCGGACGCGGCTCGCTGAAGAACATCAGCACGATCACGCGGATGTAGAAGAACGCCGCGATGGCCGACGAGATCACACCGACCACGACCAGCGCGCTCGCGCCGCCCTCGGCCGCCGCCTTGAACACGGCGAACTTGCCCGCGAAGCCGGAGGTCAGCGGGATGCCCGCGAAGGCCAGCAGATAGACCGCGAACACGGCCGCGACCAGGGGTGACCTGCGTCCGAGGCCGGCCCACTTGGACAGGTGCGTGGCCTCGCCGCCCGCGTCCCTCACGAGGGTGACCACCGCGAACGCGCCGATCGTCACGAACGAGTAGGCGGCCAGGTAGAAGAGCACCGACGACACGCCGTCCGGTGTCATCGCGATGACGCCCGCGAGGATGAAGCCCGCGTGCGCGATGGACGAGTACGCGAGGAGCCGCTTGATGTCGGTCTGGGTGATCGCGACGATCGCGCCGCCCAGCATGGTGACGACGGCGACGCCCATCATCACCGGCCGCCAGTCCCAGCGCAGGCCCGGCAGGACGACGTACAGCAGGCGCAGCAGCGCGCCGAAGGCGGCCACCTTGGTCGCGGCGGCCATGAAGCCGGTCACCGGGGTCGGCGCGCCCTGGTAGACGTCCGGGGTCCACATGTGGAACGGCACCGCGCCGACCTTGAACAGCAGTCCCATGACGATCATCGCGGCGCCGATGAGCAGCAGCGCGTCGTTGCCCATGGTGTCGGCGAGCGCCGGGTTCACCGTCTCGACCGTGCCGTCGACGACCTGGGCGATCGTCGCGTACGACACGGAGCCGGCGTAGCCGTAGAGCAGGGCGATGCCGAAGAGGGTGAACGCGGAGGCGAAGGCGCCGAGCAGGAAATACTTGACCGCGGCCTCCTGCGACATGATCCGCTTGCGGCGGGCCACGGCGCACAGCAGGTAGAGCGGCAGTGAGAAGACTTCCAGCGCGATGAAGAGGGTCAGCAGGTCGTTCGCCGCCGGGAAGACGAGCATGCCGCCGATGGCGAAGAGCAGCAGCGGGAACACCTCGGTGGTGGTGAAGCCCGCCTTGACGGCGGCCTTCTCGCTGTCGCTGCCCGGTACGGAGGCGGCCTGCGCGGCGAACGAGTCGACGCGGTTTCCGTGCGCCACGGGGTCGAGGCGCCGTTCGGCGAATGTGAACACGCCCAGGACACCGGCGAGCAGGATGACGCCCTGGAGGAAGAGCGCGGGCCCGTCGACCGCGACGGCGCCCATCGCTGCGATGCCGGCCTTCGTGGTGCCGTAGCCGCTCGCCGCGAGGGCGACCACCGCGGCGAACGCGGCGGCGAGAGCGACGACGGAGACGAAGATCTGCACGTAGTAGCGGGACCTGCGGGGCACGAAGGCCTCGACCAGGATCCCGACGACCGCCGCTCCGATGACGATCAGGGTGGGCGCCAGCTGCCCGTACTCGATGTTCGGCGCGTCGATCTTCTGGATCGGATCGGCCGCCGTTGTCCACAGGCTGTGGACGGCTGTTGCGCTCACTTGGCGGCCTCCACCTCAGGCTTGGGGTCCTTCTTGTGTACGTCGGACATGGTCTGCTTGACCGCCGGGTTGACGATGTCGGTGAGGGGCTTCGGATAGACGCCGAGGAAGATCAGCAGGGCGATCAGCGGGGCGACCACCGCGAGCTCGCGCACCTTGAGGTCGGGCATGGCCGACACCTCGGGCTTCACCGGGCCCGTCATCGTCCGCTGGTAGAGGACGAGGGTGTAGAGCGCGGCGAGGACGATGCCGAAGGTGGCGATGATCCCGATCACCGGGTAGCGCGCGAACGTGCCGATCAGGACCAGGAACTCACTGACGAACGGTGCGAGTCCCGGCAGCGACAGCGTCGCGAGGCTGCCGATCAGGAAGGTGCCCGCGAGCACCGGGGCGACTTTCTGCACCCCTCCGTAGTCGGCGATCAGACGCGAGCCGCGCCGTGTGATCAGGAAGCCGGCCACCAGCATCAGCGCGGCGGTCGAGATCCCGTGGTTGACCATGTAGAGCGTGGCGCCCGACTGGCCCTGGCTGGTCATCGCGAAGATGCCCATGATGATGAACCCGAAGTGGGAGATCGACGCGTACGCCACCAGGCGCTTGATGTCCCGCTGGCCGACCGCGAGCAGCGCCCCGTAGATGATGCTGATCAGGGCGAGGACAAGGATGGCGGGCGTCGCCCACTTCGAGGCCTCCGGGAAGAGCTGGAGGCAGAAGCGGAGCATCGCGAAGGTGCCGACCTTGTCGACGACCGCCGTGATCAGTACGGCGACCGGGGCGGTGGCCTCCCCCATGGCGTTGGGCAGCCAGGTGTGGAGCGGCCACAGGGGCGCCTTCACCGCGAAGGCGAAGAAGAAGCCCAGGAACAGCCACCGTTCGGTGTTGGTCGCCATGTCCAGCGAGCCGTTGGCCCGGGCCTCGGCGATCTCCTGGAGCGAGAAGTTCCCCGCCACCACGTAGAGGCCGATCACGGCGGCCAGCATGATCAGGCCGCCGGCCAGGTTGTAGAGGAGGAACTTCACGGCGGCGTACGAACGCTGTGCCGCCGCGTGTTCGTCCGAGCCCGCGTGGGCACGGTCGCCGAAGCCGCCGATGAGGAAGTACATCGGGATGAGCATGGCTTCGAAGAAGATGTAGAAGAGGAAGACGTCGGTGGCCTCGAAGGAGATGATCACCATCGCCTCGACGCCGAGGATCAGGGCGAAGAAGCCCTGGGTCGGCCGCCAGCGGCTGCTGTGGGTCTCCAGCGGGTCGGCGTCGTGCCAGCCCGCGAGGATCACGAACGGGATGAGCAGGGCGGTCAGCGCGATCAGCGCCACCGCGATGCCGTCCACGCCCAGCTCGTACCGCACCCCGAAGTCCTTGATCCAGGCGTGCGATTCGGTGAGCTGGTAGCGGTCGCCGTCGGGGTCGAAGCGGACCAGGACGACGACGGCGAGGGCCAGGGTGGCGAGCGAGACGAGCAGCGCCAGCCATTTGGCGGCGGTGCGGCGGGCGGCCGGCACGGCGGCCGTGGCGATCGCCCCGATCGCCGGGAGGGCCGCCGTCGCTGTCAGCAGAGGAAAGGACATCGGTATCAGACCGCCCTCATCAGCAGGGTCGCGGCGATGAGGATCGCCGCACCGCCGAACATCGAGACGGCGTACGAGCGCGCGTAGCCGTTCTGCAGCTTGCGGAGCCGTCCGGAGAGACCGCCCATCGAGGCCGCCGTGCCGTTGACGACCCCGTCGACCAGGGTGTGGTCGACGTACACCAGGGAGCGTGTGAGGTGCTCGCCGCCGCGCACCAGGACGACGTGGTTGAAGTCGTCCTGGAGGAGGTCGCGCCGGGCGGCCCGGGTGAGCAGGGAGCCGCGCGGGGCGACGACCGGGACGGGACGGCGCCCGTACTGGAGGTAGGCGAGGCCGACGCCGATGACGAGCACGACCATCGTGGAGAGGGTGACGGTGGTCGCGCCGATCGGCGGGTGTCCGTGCGTGTGCTCGGTGACGGGCTCCAGCCAGTGCAGGAAGCGGTCGCCGATGCCGAAGAAGCCGCCCGCGAAGACCGATCCGAAGGCCAGCACGATCATGGGGATCGTCATGGACTTCGGCGACTCGTGCGGGTGGGGCTCGTGGCCGTGCTCGTCCGGCTGCCAGCGCTTCTCACCGAAGAACGTCATCAGCATCACGCGCGTCATGTAGAAGGCGGTGATGGCCGCGCCCAGCAGGGCCACGCCTCCGAGGATCCAGCCCTCGGTGCCGCCCTTGGCGAAGGCGGCCTCGATGATCTTGTCCTTGGAGAAGAAGCCGGACAGGCCCGGGAAGCCGATGATGGCGAGGTAGCCGAGGCCGAACGTCACGAAGGTGACCGGCATGTGCTTGCGCAGGCCGCCGTACTTGCGCATGTCGACCTCGTCGTTCATGCCGTGCATGACCGACCCGGCGCCGAGGAAGAGCCCGGCCTTGAAGAAGCCGTGCGTCACCAGGTGCATGATCGCGAAGACGTACCCGATCGGGCCGAGGCCCGCCGCGAGGATCATGTAGCCGATCTGCGACATGGTCGAACCGGCGAGCGCCTTCTTGATGTCGTCCTTGGCGCAACCGACGATCGCACCGAAGAGCAGCGTGACCGCTCCGACGACGGTGGTGACGAGCTGGGCGTCCGGCGCGGCATTGAAGATCTCCCCGGAGCGGACGATCAGGTAGACGCCCGCGGTCACCATGGTCGCGGCGTGGATGAGGGCCGAGACCGGGGTCGGGCCCTCCATCGCGTCGCCGAGCCAGGACTGCAGCGGCACCTGGGCGGACTTGCCGCAGGCGGCGAGCAGCAGCATCAGCCCGATGGCGGTGAGCTTGCCCTCGCCCGTCTCACCGGTGGCCTCCAGGACCGGCCCGAAGGCGAAGGTCCCGAAGGTGGTGAACATCAGCATGATGGCGATCGACAGGCCCATGTCGCCGACGCGGTTGACCAGGAACGCCTTCTTCGCGGCGGTCGCGGCACTGGGCTTGTGCTGCCAGAAGCCGATGAGCAGGTACGAGGCGAGGCCCACGCCCTCCCAGCCGACGTACAGCAGCAGGTAGTTGTCGGCGAGGACGAGCAGCAGCATCGCCGCGAGGAACAGGTTCAGATAGCCGAAGAAGCGGCGGCGGCGCTCGTCGTGCTCCATGTACCCGATCGAGTACACGTGGATGAGCGAGCCGACGCCGGTGATCAGCAGCACGAACGTCATCGACAGCTGGTCGAGCTGGAAGGCGATGTCCGCCTGGAAGCCCTCGACGGGGATCCAGCTGAACAGATGCTGGGCGAGGGCCCGGTGCTCCTCGTCCTTGCCCAGCATGTCGGCGAAGAGGATCGCGCCGATCACGAAGGAGGCGGACGCGAGGACCGTGCCGATCCAGTGGCCGACGGGATCGAGCCGTCTGCCGCCGCACAGCAGTACGGCCGCTCCGAGCAGAGGCGCTGCCACCAGCAGCGCAATCAGATTCTCCACGATTCAGCGACCCCTTACAGCTTCATCAGGCTGGCGTCGTCGACCGAGGCCGAGTGGCGGGAACGGAACAGCGACACGATGATCGCGAGCCCGACCACGACCTCCGCGGCGGCGACGACCATCGTGAAGAAGGCGATGATCTGGCCGTCGAGATTGCCGTGCATCCGGGAGAAGGCGACGAACGCGAGGTTGCAGGCGTTGAGCATCAGCTCGATGCACATGAACACCACGATCGCGTTCCGCCTGATCAGGACACCTGAGGCGCCGATCGTGAACAACAGGGCGGCGAGGTAGAGGTAGTTGACGGGGTTCACTTCGCGGCCTCCTCTGCGCGGCCTTTACGCTCTTCGTGGCCTTCGCGGCCGAGCCGCTCCTCGGAACGCTGCTCGATCGCCTTCAGGTCCTTGATGGCCTGGTCCGACACGTCGCGGATCTGGCCGCGCTCGCGCAGCGTGCTGATGACGGTCAGTTCGGACGGGGTGCCGTCCGGGAGGAGACCTGCGATGTCCACCGCGTTGTGCCGGGCGTACACGCCGGGTGCGGGCAGCGGCGGAAGCTGCTTGTTCGCCCGTACGCGCTCCTCGGCCATCTCGCGCTGGGTCTTGGCCCGCTCGGTGCGCTCGCGGTGGGTGAGCACCATGGCGCCGACGGCGGCCGTGATGAGCAGGGCGCCGGTGATCTCGAAGGCGAAGACGTACTTCGTGAAGATGAGGGCCGCCAGACCCTCCACGTTCCCGCCTGCGTTGGCCTGGGCCAGGCCCTCGAACTCGTTCAGCGACGCGTTGCCGATGCCCGCGCACAGCAGGATGCCGAAGCCGAGGCCGCACAGGAGGGCCAGCCAGCGCTGGCCCTTGATGGTCTCCTTCAGGGAGTCCGCCGCGGTGACACCGACGAGCATGACCACGAAGAGGAACAGCATCATGATCGCGCCGGTGTAGACGACGACCTGGACGATGCCCAGGAAGTAGGCGCCGTTGGCGAGGTAGAACACCGCCAGGATGATCATGGTTCCGGCGAGGCAGAGCGCACTGTGCACGGACTTCTTCATGAAGACGGTGCACAGCGCGCCGATCACGGCGACCGTACCGAGGATCCAGAACTGGAAGGCCTCGCCGGTGGAGGTCGAGTAGGCCGCCAGCGAGGTGGTGGCATCGACCGCGAAGGAGCCGGAGTGGGCGGCGAGTTGCGCGGTCATCGGCCGATCACCCGCTCCGACGCCGGCTCGTCCTCACCGAAGGTCGACGCGCCCTCCTGCGGCACCTCGCCCTTGGAGACGGCGACCTGCGGCTCCGTACCCGGTGCGGCCTCGGTGACCAGGCCCCGGTAGTAGTCCTGCTCGTCCATGCCCGGGAAGATCGAGTGCGGTGACTCGACCATGCCCTCCTCCAGACCGGCGAGCAGCTGCTCCTTGGTGTAGATGAGGTTGGCGCGGCTGCTGTCGGCCAGCTCGAACTCGTTGGTCATCGTCAGCGCGCGTGTGGGGCACGCCTCGATGCACAGGCCGCACAGGATGCAGCGGGCGTAGTTGATCTGGTAGACGCGTCCGTACCGCTCGCCCGGGGAGTAGCGCTCCTCCTCGGTGTTGTCCGCGCCCTCCACATAGATGGCGTCGGCGGGACACGCCCAGGCGCACAGCTCGCAGCCGACGCACTTCTCCAGGCCGTCCGGATGGCGGTTGAGCTGGTGCCGGCCGTGGAAGCGCGGTGCGGTGGTCTTCTGCTGCTCCGGATACTGCTCGGTCAGCCGCTTCTTGAACATGGCCTTGAAGGTCACGCCGAAGCCTGCGACGGGATTCTGGAAACCGGGTTTGGTCTCCTTCTGCTCATCAGCCATCGGACGCCTCCTTTCCGTCACGAGGTCCATCGGATCCGTCACTGTCAGTATTCACGCCACCACTGACAATCAACTCGCGCTCCCGGCGCGGGCGGCGCCTGGGCACCGGCGGCAACTCCTGTCCGGGCAGCGGCGGCACGGGGTATCCGCCCGCCATCGGGTCGAAGGCGGCGGCTTCGTCCGGCGCCTGGCGGGCGCCTTCGGCGTCCTTGCGTTCGCGGAACATGTCGACGACGAACGAGAGCAGCAGCAGGACGAGCACGCCGCCGCCCACGTACAGGGCGATGTCGGCGAAGTCGTAGTTCTCGTTGCGCAGGGTCCGTACGGTCGCGACGAGCATCAGCCAGACCACGGAGACCGGGATCAGGACCTTCCAGCCGAGCTTCATCAGCTGGTCGTAGCGCACGCGGGGCAGGGTGCCGCGCAGCCAGATGAAGAAGAACAGCAGCAGCTGCACCTTGATGACGAACCACAGCATCGGCCACCAGCCGTGGTTGGCGCCCTCCCAGAAGGTGCTGATCGGCCAGGGGGCCCGCCAGCCGCCCAGGAAGAGCGTCACGGAGACCGCCGAGACGGTCACCATGTTCACGTACTCGGCGAGCATGAACAGCGCGAACTTGATGGACGAGTACTCAGTGTTGAAGCCGCCGACCAGGTCGCCCTCGGACTCCGGCATGTCGAAGGGGGCGCGGTTGGTCTCGCCGACCATCGTCACGATGTAGATCAGGAACGACACCGGCAGCAGGATGATGTACCAGCGGTCCTCCTGCTGGGCCACGATCTCCGAGGTCGACATCGAACCGGAGTACAGGAACACCGACGCGAACGCGGCGCCCATGGCGATCTCGTACGAGATCATCTGCGCGCACGAGCGCAGGCCGCCGAGCAGCGGATACGTGGACCCGGAGGACCAGCCCGCGAGGACGATGCCGTAGATGCCGACCGAGGCGACCGCGAGGATGTATAGCATCGCGATCGGCAGGTCGGTGAGCTGCATCGTGGTGCGCTGGCCGAAGATCGAGATCTCGTTGCCGGCCGGTCCGAAGGGGATCACGGCGATCGCCATGAAGGCCGGGATGGCCGCCACGATCGGCGCGAGGACGTAGACGACCTTGTCCGCGCGCTTGACGATCAGGTCTTCCTTGAGCATCAGCTTCACGCCGTCGGCGAGCGACTGGAGCATGCCCCAGGGGCCGTGCCGGTTGGGGCCGATGCGCAGCTGCATCCAGGCGACGACCTTGCGTTCCCACACGATGGAGAACAGCACGGTGATCATCAGGAAGGCGAAGCAGAAGACCGCCTTGATGACGACCAGCCACCACACGTCCCGGCCGAACACGGAGAGGTCCTCCGCGGCCAGGTACACCGGCGCGGTGAGGTTCGGGGTCATGCCTCCACCTCCTTGGGGGCCTCGGCGGCGAGCGTCGCCGGTCCGATGCGGACGAGTGCGCCGGGAGCCGCGCCCGTGTCCGAGGCGACGCCTCCCCCGGCGGAGTTCAGCGGGAGCCAGACCACGCGGTCGGGCATCTGCGTGATCCGCAGCGGGAGTTCGACCGCTCCCGAGGGCCCGGTCACGGCCAGCGTGTCGCCGTCCTTGACGCCCGCCTCGGCGGCCGTGGCGGCCGACACGCGCGCGTGGGCGGCGTGCCGGGTCCCGGCGAGCGCCTCGTCGCCCTCCTGGAGACGCCCCTGGTCGAGCAGCAGCCGGTGTCCGGCGAGCACGGCCTCCCCGGCGGCGGGCCGCGGCAACTGCGCCGCGGTCTCCAGCGGTTCGGTGGCCCGCGGCCCGTCCCAGGCGCCGAGCCGGTCCAGCTCCCCGCGCACGGTCCGCAGATCGGGCAGTCCCAGGTGTACGTCCATGGCGTCGGCCAGCATCTGCAGGACGCGCGCGTCGGTGGGCGCCACCTGGCGGGTCATCTGGTCGGGCTTGAGCGCGGCCTCGAAGAGGCGTGCCCGGCCCTCCCAGTTGAGGAAGGTGCCCGCCTTCTCGGCGACCGCGGCGACCGGGAAGACGACGTCCGCCTGCGCGGTGATCTCGCTGGGCCGCAGTTCGAGCGAGACCAGGAAGCCCACTTCGGACAGGGCCGCACGCGCGCGCGTGGGGTCGGGGAGGTCGGCGACCTCGACGCCCGCCACGACGAGCGCGGAGAGTTCGCCGGTGGCGGCGGCCTCGACGATCTGTCCGGTGTCGCGGCCGTGCCGGTGCGGCAGCGCGCCGATCTTCCAGGCCTGGGTGACCTCGTCCCGCGCGCGCGGGTCGGTGGCCGGGCGTCCGCCGGGCAGCAGCGAGGGCATCGCCCCCGCCTCGATGGCGCCGCGTTCCCCTGCCCTGCGCGGGATCCACACCAGCTGGGCGCCGGTGGCGGCGGCGGCCCGTACGGCGGCGGTGAGCCCGCCCGGCACGGAGGCCAGCCGTTCGCCGATGACGATCACGGCGCCCGCCAGGCGCAGTGCCTCCGCGGCCTTCGCCCCGTCGTCCTCAAGACCGGTGCCGGAGGCCAGCGCGTCCAGCCACGCGGTCTCGGTGCCGGGCGCGGCCGACAGCAGCGTGCCGCCCGCCTTCTCCAGACCGCGCGTCGCGTGCGTGGCCAGCGAGAAGGTCTTCTGACCGTGCCCGCGCCAGGCCTTGCGGAGCCTCAGGAAGACACCGGGGGCCTCCTCCTCGGACTCGAATCCAGCGAGCAGGACCGCGGGCGCCTTCTCCAGGGTGGTGTACGTGACGCCCGTACCGTCGAGGTCCCGGCCGCGGCCCGCGACGCGGGCGGCCAGGAACTCGGCCTCCTCGGCGCTGTGCACGCGCGCGCGGAAGTCGATGTCGTTCGTGTCGAGGGCCACGCGCGCGAACTTGCTGTACGCGTACGCGTCCTCGACGGTCAGCCGGCCGCCGGTGAGGACACCGGCCCGGGAGCGGGCCGCCAGGAGTCCCTGGGCCGCCGCCTCCAGTGCCTCGGGCCACGAGGCGGGCTCCAGCTCACCGGACGCGCCGCGCACCAGGGGCGTCGTCAGCCGGTCGCGCTGCTGCGCGTACCGGAAGCCGAAGCGCCCCTTGTCGCAGATCCACTCCTCGTTGACCTCGGGGTCGTTCGCCGCGATGCGCCGCATGACCTTGCCGCGCCGGTGGTCGGTGCGGGTCGCGCAGCCGCCGGAGCAGTGCTCGCACACCGAGGGCGAGGAGACGAGGTCGAAGGGCCGCGAGCGGAATCGGTACGCCGCCGAGGTGAGCGCCCCGACCGGGCAGATCTGGATGGTGTTCCCGGAGAAGTACGACTCGAAGGGGTCGCCCTCGCCGGTGCCGACCTGCTGGAGCGCGCCCCGCTCGATCAGTTCGATCATCGGGTCGCCCGCGACCTGGTTGGAGAACCGGGTGCAGCGGGCGCACAGCACGCACCGCTCACGGTCGAGCAGTACCTGGGTGGAGATCGGGACGGGCTTCTCGTACGTCCGCTTCTTGCCCTCGAAGCGGGACTCGGAGTCGCCGTGCGACATGGCCTGGTTCTGCAGCGGGCACTCGCCGCCCTTGTCGCAGACGGGGCAGTCCAGCGGGTGGTTGATGAGCAGCAGCTCCATCACACCCTTCTGGGCCTTCTCGGCGACAGGAGAGGTGAGATGGGTCTTGACGACCATCCCGTCCGTGCAGGTGATCGTGCAGGACGCCATGGGCTTGCGCTGGCCCTCGACCTCGACGATGCACTGGCGGCAGGCGCCGGCCGGGTCGAGAAGGGGATGGTCGCAGAAGCGGGGGATCTCGATGCCGAGCTGTTCGGCGGCGCGGATGACCAGGGTGCCCTTGGGCACGCTGATGCCGACGCCGTCGATGGTCAGCGAGACGAGATCCTCCGGCGGGACCGCCGCTTCCCCGCCTCCGGAGGGAGCGCTGGTGGTCACGGTCATGCGTTCACCTCCGTGTGCTTGTCCTTGTCGGCCCAGAGCGTCGACTTGGCGGGGTCGAAGGGGCAGCCGCGGCCCGTGATGTGCTCCTCGTACTCCGCGCGGAAGTACTTGAGGGAGGAGAAGATCGGTGAGGCGGCGCCGTCGCCGAGCGCGCAGAAGGACTTGCCGTTGATGTTGTCGGCGATGTCGTTCAGCTTGTCGAGGTCGGACATCACGCCCTTGCCCGCCTCGATGTCACGCAGCAACTGCACGAGCCAGTACGTGCCTTCGCGGCAGGGGGTGCACTTGCCGCAGGACTCGTGGGCGTAGAACTCGGTCCACCGCGTGACGGCCCGCACGACACAGGTCGTCTCGTCGAAGCACTGGAGTGCCTTCGTGCCGAGCATGGAACCCGCGGCGCCCACTCCCTCGTAGTCGAGGGGGACGTCGAGGTGCTCGTCGGTGAACATCGGGGTCGAGGAGCCGCCCGGCGTCCAGAACTTGAGGCGGTGTCCGGCCCGGATGCCGCCGCTCATGTCGAGGAGCTGGCGGAGCGTGATGCCGAGCGGGGCCTCGTACTGTCCTGGGCTGGTGACATGGCCGCTGAGCGAGTAGAGCGTGAAGCCCGGGGACTTCTCGCTGCCCATCGAGCGGAACCATTCTTTGCCCTTGTGGAGAATCGCGGGAACCGACGCGATCGACTCGACGTTGTTCACCACAGTGGGACAGGCATAAAGACCCGCGACCGCAGGGAAAGGGGGACGAAGTCGCGGCTGCCCACGGCGGCCTTCGAGCGAGTCGAGGAGTGCGGTCTCCTCACCACAGATGTACGCGCCCGCGCCCGCGTGCACGGTGAGCTGGAGATCGAGTCCGCTGCCCAGGATGTTCTCTCCCAGGTAGCCCGCCTCGTGGGCCTCGCGTACGGCCTCGTGCAACCGCCGCAGCACGGGGACGACTTCACCCCGCAGATAGATGAACGCATGCGAAGACCGGATCGCGTAACAGGCGATCACAATGCCCTCGATGAGGCTGTGCGGGTTCGCGAAGAGGAGCGGGATGTCCTTGCAGGTGCCCGGCTCCGATTCGTCGGCGTTGACAACTAGATAGTGAGGCTTTCCGTCCCCCTGGGGAATGAACTGCCACTTCATTCCGGTCGGGAATCCCGCGCCGCCACGACCGCGCAGACCGGATTCCTTCACATAGGCGATGAGGTCGTCCGGTGACATGGCGAGTGCCTTGCGCAGGCCCTCGTACCCGTCGTGCCGCCGGTACGTGTCCAGCGTCCAGGACTTGTCCTCGTCCCAGAAGGCCGACAGCACCGGTGCGAGCACCTTCTCGGGGTCCGCGCCGGTCTCCGGCCGGGAGGTGCCCCCGTACTGAGTGGACAAGGTCATCACTCCCCCTCCTCGGCGGCGGGCCCGGCCGGGTGGTCCGGGTCGGACGCCGACGTGTCCTGCGGTGCGTCGTGCGAACTGAGGTGCTTGGACGAGGGCTGGCCGGACGGCGCCGGGTCGTGCGACGCCCCGTCCCGGGAGGACCCGGAAGGACCGGAGGACCCGGAAGGACCGGAGGACCCGGAAGGACCGCTGGAGCCGGCGGATCCGGGGGCTTCGGACCCGCGCGGATGCACCACGCGCGCGGGACCCGTCTCCCCCTTGGCCAGCCGCAGGCCGACCAGCGAGGCGGGGCCCGCGCCGCCGCTCGCCTCGACCGCGCCGGGGCGCTCGTCGGGGAAGCCCGCCAGGATGCGGGCGGTGTCCTTGAACGTGCACAGGGGGGCGCCGCGGGTCGGCTCGACCCGGGCGCCCGCACGCAGGTCGTCGACCAGGCCCTTCGCGCTCTCCACGGTCTGGTTGTCGAAGAACTCCCAGTTGACCATCACGACCGGTGCGAAGTCGCAGGCCGCGTTGCACTCGATGTGCTCCAGGGTGACCTTGCCGTCGCCGGTGGTCTCTCCGTTGCCGACGCCCAGGTGCTCCTGGAGCGCTTCGAAGATCGCGTCGCCGCCCATGACCGCGCACAGCGTGTTGGTGCAGACGCCCACCTGGTAGTCGCCGCTCGGCTTGCGGCGGTACATGGAGTAGAAGGTCGCGACCGCGGTCACCTCGGCCGTGGTGAGGCCGAGCATCTCCGCGCAGAACCGCTGCCCCGTGCGCGTGACATGGCCCTCCTCCGACTGCACGAGGTGCAGCAGCGGAAGGAGGGCGGACCGGGAGTCCGGGTAGCGGGCGATGACCTGGCGCGCGTCCGCTTCGAGCCGGGCCCGTACGTCGTCCGGGTAGTCGGGCGGGGGCAGTTGGGGCATGCCCAGGCTGACGCCCTCGGGAGTGGTGGTCACCGGTCGACGCCTCCCATCACGGGGTCGATGGACGCGACGGCGACGATGACGTCGGCGACCTGGCCGCCCTCGCACATCGCCGCCATGGCCTGCAGGTTGGTGAAGGACGGGTCCCGGTAGTGGACCCGGTAGGGGCGGGTGCCTCCGTCGGACACGGCGTGCACCCCGAGTTCCCCCTTGGGTGACTCGACGGCCGCGTACGCCTGTCCCGGCGGGACGCGGAAGCCCTCGGTCACCAGCTTGAAGTGGTGGATCAGGGCCTCCATGGAGGTGCCCATGATCTTCTTGATGTGGTCGAGCGAGTTGCCGAGGCCGTCGGGGCCGAGCGCGAGCTGGGCGGGCCAGGCGATCTTCTTGTCGGTGACCATGACCGGGCCGGGCTGCAGCCGGTCCAGGCACTGCTCGACGATCGCGAGCGACTGGCGCATCTCTTCGAGCCGGATGAGGAAGCGCCCGTACGCGTCGGCGGTGTCCGTGGTCGGGACGTCGAAGTCGTACGTCTCGTAGCCGCAGTACGGCTGGGCCTTGCGCAGGTCGTGCGGCAGACCGGCGGACCGCAGGATCGGCCCGGTGGCGCCGAGGGCCATGCACCCGGTCAGGTCCAGGTGGCCGACGTCCTGCATACGGGCCTTGAAGATGGGGTTCCCGGTGGCGAGCTTGTCGTACTCGGGAAGGTTCTTCTGCATCTTCTTCACGAACTCGCGGATGTGGTCCACCGCGCCCGGGGGCAGGTCCTGGGCGAGGCCGCCGGGCCGGATGAACGCGTGGTTCATCCGCAGGCCGGTGATGAGTTCGTAGATGTCGAGAATCAGTTCACGATCACGGAAGCCGTAGATCATGATCGTGGTGGCGCCGAGTTCCATGCCGCCGGTGGCAATGCACACCAGGTGCGAGGAGAGCCGGTTCAGCTCCATCAGGAGCACCCGGATGATCGTCGCGCGGTCCGGGATCTGGTCCTCGATGCCGAGGAGCTTCTCGACGGCGAGACAGTAGGCGGTCTCGTTGAAGAAGGACGTCAGATAGTCCATGCGCGTCACGAAGGTGGTGCCCTGGGTCCACGTCCGGTATTCGAGGTTCTTCTCGATGCCGGTGTGCAGGTAGCCGATGCCGCAGCGGGCCTCGGTGACCGTCTCGCCCTCGATCTCCAGGATGAGCCGGAGCACTCCGTGGGTGGAGGGGTGCTGGGGGCCCATGTTGACGACGATGCGCTCGTCGTCGGCCCTGACCGCGGTCTGGACGACCTCGTCCCAGTCGCCACCGGTGACCGTGTAGACGGGGCCCTCGGTGGTCTCCCGCGCCGACGCCGACTGCGCGCCCGCTGACTGTGCACTCGTTGACTGCGTGCTCATGAGTACGACCTCCGCTGGTCCGGAGCCGGGATCTGGGCGCCCTTGTACTCGACGGCGATACCGCCGAGGGGATAGTCCTTGCGCTGCGGGAAGCCCTGCCAGTCGTCCGGCATCATGATCCGCGTCAGCGCCGGGTGACCTTCGAAGACGATGCCGAAGAAGTCGTACGTCTCGCGCTCGTGCCAGTCGTTGGTCGGATAGACCGAGACCAGGGACGGGATGCGCGGGTCGCTGTCGGGGGCACTGACTTCGAGGCGGATCAGCCGGTTGTGGGTGAGCGAGCGCAGGTGGTAGACGGCGTGCAGCTCGCGGCCCTTGTCGGCCGGGTAGTGCACCCCGCTCACACCGGTGCAGAGCTCGAAGCGCAGGGCCGGGTCGTCGCGCAGGGTCCGGGCGACCTGGAGCAGATGCTCGCGCTCGATGTGGAAGGTGAGCTCGTCGCGGTCGACGATCGTCTTGTCGATCGCGTTCTCCGGGACGAGGCCCTGTTCCTCCAGGGCGCCTTCGAGTTCGTCGGCGACCTCGTCGAACCAGCCGCCGTACGGCCGGCCGGCCGGGCCGGGGAGGCGGATCGAGCGGATCAGGCCGCCGTATCCGGAGGTGTCCCCGCCGTTGTTGGCGCCGAACATGCCGCGCTGGACGCGGATCTCCTCGCCACCGTCGCCTCGCTGGCCCGGGAGGTTGGAGGCGCCGAGGTCCTTCTCGGGGTTGACGCCGTTCGTGCCGTCGCCGGTCGGGCCCGTGCCCTTGCCGTCTCCTGGGCTCCTGCCCTGGCCGTCTCCGGTCGGGCTCTTGGCGTTGCCGTTCGCGTCGCTCACCGCAGCAGCCCCTTCATCTCGATGGTGGGGAGCGCCTTCAGCGCCGCTTCCTCCGCCTCACGGGCCGCCTCCTCGGCGTTCACGCCGAGCTTCGAGGACTGGATCTTCTGGTGGAGCTTGAGGATCGCGTCCATCAGCATCTCGGGCCGCGGCGGGCAGCCCGGGAGGTAGATGTCGACGGGGACGATGTGATCGACGCCCTGCACGATCGCGTAGTTGTTGAACATGCCGCCCGAAGAGGCGCAGACCCCCATGGAGATCACCCACTTGGGGTTCGGCATCTGGTCGTAGACCTGCCTCAGAACCGGTGCCATCTTCTGGCTGACACGCCCGGCGACGATCATCAGGTCGGCCTGCCGCGGTGAGCCGCGGAAGACCTCCATGCCGAAGCGCGCCAGGTCGTAGCGGCCCGCCCCTGTCGTCATCATCTCGATGGCGCAGCAGGCGAGGCCGAAGGTGGCGGGAAAGACGGACGACTTGCGCACCCACCCCGCGGCCTGCTCGACGGTGGTCAGCAGGAAGCCGCTCGGCAGCTTTTCTTCGAGTCCCATGCTCAATGGCTCCTCTGTCCCCTATACGGGGCTCAGTCCCTTGCGGGGGTCAGTCCCATGCGGGGCCCCTACGGGGTTCGGTCCCATACGGGTTCAGTCCCATTCCAGGCCGCCGCGCCGCCACACGTACGCGTAGGCGACGAAGACGGTGAGCACGAAGAGCAGCATCTCCACGAGCCCGAAGACCCCGAGCGCGTCGAAGGTGACGGCCCAGGGATAGAGGAAGACGATCTCGATATCGAAAATGATGAAGAGCATCGCCGTCAGGTAGTACTTGATGGGGAACCGCCCGCCGCCCGCCGGCGTGGGGGTCGGCTCGATCCCGCACTCGTAGGCATCGAGCTTGGCCCGGTTGTATCGCTTTGGACCGATAAGCGTGGCCATGACCACGGAGAAGATCGCAAAGCCTGCCCCGAGGGCTCCCAGTACGAGGATGGGCGCATACGCGTTCACCGCTCCTCGCTCCTCTCAGTCGGCATTGACTGCTGGCGGTTGCATCAGGCGTCGCCCCCGCTCCACGAACCCCACGACCCTCGTGCGGCGTACGGAACCCCGTGCGGCTCACACGAAGATCGCGCACATGTGAAGCAGGTCACAAGCCCAACTGCCCCGCATCCTATGCCTGCCGGTCTGTGATCTGCGACACGGGGTACGCCAACGTCTTTGTGATCTCCACCACCCGGCGAAGGATCATGAAGTCGGATGAGTGCCGATCTTCGTACGAGAAGCGTCCGAGTGATCACCAGAGGTGACATTCCCGCTCGTCGTCGCTGGTCCGGGCCTTGGCGCACTATCAAGCCAGTCGGATCCAAGGCAAATTGGCGTTGGACGGGGTCGCTTGATAGAGGAACTCGTTCACACCTCGGGGGGAGTTGGGATGTCCGTTGTGGACGGCGCGGGCGCGTGCATCCGTTCACGAGCGGCCGGCGACGCCGACCGCTCCCGGAGCACCCTCCGGGTCGGCGCCGAGTCTCCCCGCGATCCGCACGCGCAACGCAGCCAACGGGGCCACCGTTCCGTGACGTGCGTCACATCGGTAACAGGCCGGAAACAACCGGGCTTGGCCAACCGCCCCAACGAGTGGTAGGCCGGGGGCAATTCGGACGTAACTCGAAAAGGCCGTGATCACAGGCACGCCGGACTGTGTCCGCAATGCCCGTTACGGCGTCAATAAAGGGCGTCACGACCCCGATTCACGCGCCCATTGAACAATTGTGGCGCACCACACGTTTCTTGAAGGTATGGAGGAGCCCCTGATACCGGTTGTCCCTATGTCCCACACCGCTCACATACGAAGCCACCGGAAACCCCGGCCTCGCAGCAGTTCGGCGCTCGCGATGCGCGCCGGAGTTGCCGGTGGCGTCCTCGGCACCCTGGCAGTGGCCGGTGCCGCCGGAACGGCCAACGCGGCCGAGCCGGTGACCCAGACCATCGAGCTGCCCACCCTCACGGCAGACATGACCGCCCAGGTCGCCGAGTCCGCGGAGGTGACCCAGCAGGCCGCGGCCGACTACCAGCTGCGCGCCGAGCGTGACGCGGCCGCCGCGAAGGCCGCGAAGCAGGCCAAGTCGGACCTCGCGGACGCGAAGAAGAAGGCCGAGGCCAAGGAGAAGGCCGAGGCGGCCCGCAAGGAGGCCGCCGAGCGCGCCACACGCACCGCGAGCCGGACCACCCTCACGACGGCCTCCACGGCCGCCAGCAGCGACGCCGTGGCTCCCGCCAGCGGCAGCGTCGGCACCGTCATCAGCTTCCTGCGGGCGCAGGTCGGCGACGCCTACGTCATGGGCGCCTCCGGTCCCGACGCGTGGGACTGCTCCAGCCTGGTC
Source organism: Streptomyces tauricus (assembly GCF_014650955.1). GTDB lineage: Bacteria > Actinomycetota > Actinomycetes > Streptomycetales > Streptomycetaceae > Streptomyces > Streptomyces tauricus. The sequence goes on along the minus strand of NZ_BMVY01000028.1, from coordinate 60,308 downwards.
CAGGCGGCGTTCAAGCAGGTCGGCGTCGACCTGCCGCGCGTCTCCCAGGACCAGTCCGTGGCCGGCACCCCGGTCTCGCTGTCCAACATCCAGGTCGGCGACATCCTGTACTGGGGTGGCGCGGGCTCGGCGTACCACGTGGGTGTCTACATCGGCGGCGGCCAGTACCTGGACGCGGCGAACCCCTCGAAGGGCGTCGTCATCCAGGATCTGTCGGGCTACCCGGCGGACGGTGCGGTCCGGGTGCTCTGACCTTCGGTCACACGCCTTCCGGTGGCGCCTTTCAGCCACACCTTTTGAACGCTTTTGTGGGCCGTTTCCCCGGCGGGGGAAACGGCCCACAAGCGTGCGCGCGGGCCGGGGCGGGGCGGGGCCGGCCCGGGCCCTCGCCCCCGGCCCTGTCAGGCCCTGGGGGCCACCTTCGTCAGGCCGTTGATGATGCGGTCCATCGCGTCGCCGCCCGTCGGGTCCGTCAGGTTGGCGAGCATCTTCAGCGTGAACTTCATCAGCACGGGATGCGTCAGACCGCGCTCGGCGGCGATCTTCATGACCTTCGGGTTGCCGATGAGCTTCACGAAGGCGCGGCCGAGCGTGTAGTACCCGCCGTAGGTGTCCTTGAGGACCTTCGGGTAGCGCTGGAGGGCGAGTTCGCGCTGGGCGGGGGTCGCGCGGGCCTGCGCCTGGACGATGACGTCCGCGGCGATCTGCCCGGACTCCATGGCGTACGCGATGCCCTCGCCGTTGAACGGGTTCACCATGCCGCCCGCGTCGCCGACGAGCAGCAGGCCCTTCGTGTAGTGGGGCTGGCGGTTGAAGGCCATCGGCAGGGCGGCCCCGCGGATCGGGATCGTCATGTTCTCCGGGGTGTAGCCCCAGTCCGCCGGCATCGAGGCGCACCACGCCTTGAGGACCTCGCGCCAGTCCAGTTCCTTGAACGAGGACGAGGTGTTGAGGACGCCCAGGCCGACGTTGGACGTGCCGTCGCCCATGCCGAAGATCCAGCCGTACCCCGGCAGCAGCCGGTCCTCGCCGGGTCCGCGGCGGTCCCACAGCTCCAGCCACGACTCCAGGTAGTCGTCCTCGTGGCGCGGGGACGTGAAGTACGTACGGACCGCGACGCCCATCGGGCGGTCCTCGCGGCGGTGCAGGCCCATCGCCAGGGACAGCCGGGTCGAGTTGCCGTCGGCGGCGACGACCAAGGGCGCGTGGAAGGTGACGTCGCGCTTCTCCTTGGAGTCGGCGTCGCCGAGCTTCGCGTGGACGCCCGTGATGTGGCCCGTGCGGTCGTCGACGATCGGGGCGCCCACGTTGCAGCGCTCGTACAGGCGGGCGCCGGCCTTCTGCGCCTGCCGGGCCAGTTGCTCGTCGAAGTCGTCGCGCTTGCGGACGAGTCCGTAGTCCGGGTAGGAGGCGAGTTCCGGCCAGTCCAGCTGGAGGCGGACGCCTCCGCCGATGATGCGGAGCCCCTTGTTCCGGAGCCAGCCCGCCTCTTCCGAGATGTCGATCCCCATGGAGACGAGCTGTTTGGTGGCGCGGGGGGTGAGTCCGTCGCCGCACACCTTCTCCCGCGGGAACGCGGTCTTCTCCAGGAGCAGGACATCAAGCCCGGCCTTGGCCAGGTAGTACGCCGTGGTGGAACCGGCCGGCCCCGCCCCGACGACGATCACGTCGGCGGAATGCTCGGAGAGGGGCGCGGCGTGTTCGGAGAGGGGCTGGGACTGGGACTCGGTCACGGCGGGGTCTCCCCAAGTCTCGAAGGCTCGAAAGTCTCAAAGCGCGAAGTCTCGAAATCCGCGTGCTGACGGGCACGGGACATGGGCAGTCTATGCAGCGGTACCGATCACCTGCCTGAAGGGCTGCCCCGTGAACCGAGCTCTCCCCGTGGTACACCTGCGCGTCCCCACCGACGAGGACGCCTTCGCCTGGCACCGGGTCTTCGCCCACCCGGACGTGATGGAGTTCCACGGCGGGAAATCCGCCGAACTGTCCGTCTACGAGGAGTTGACCGCCCGCCAGCGCCGGCACGACGCCGAGCACGGTTTCTGCTTCTGGACCATGCTCGACGAGGAGGGCCGGGTCATCGGCTTCACCGGCGCCCAGCCCTGGCCGTACGAGTGGGGCCCGAAGGGCGAGATCGAGATCGGCTGGCGGCTCGGCCGGGAGTACTGGGGCAAGGGGTACGTGACCGCGGCGGCGCGGGCCACGCTGGAACGGGTGCGCGCGACGGGCGTCACCCGCGTGGTGGCCATGGTGAACTCCCGCAACGAACGCTCGATCGCCGTGACCAGACGCCTGGGCATGGAGCTGGCGGAGACGTTCACCTCGCCGAAGACGGATCAGTTCGGGCACTGCTACCGACTGGCTCTCTGACGGGGCCGGGCCCCCGGAGGCCCGCCCTCCGACGCCTTCCGGCGGGGCCCGGCATGGGCTTACCCTGCGGGTACCGCTGGGGGTGACGTCTGTGCGCATACCACGCAAGACACCCGAAGTGCGCGTACCGCGGCTCGTCGGTCTGATGGCCGTGGACGCGCGCGAGACGGCCGAGGCACGTGGGGTGCTCCTCGCCGCGCCCGACCGGCCCGACTTCGACCTGACGGTCGTGGACTACGTCGTACGCCAGTACCCGCCGCCCGGTGCCGAAGTGCCGCGCGGGGCGGTCGTGACGGTGTGGTTCGACCTCGGCGAGGGTGAGGGCGGCGGGGGCGCCGGGGTGCGCGAACCGCGCCTGCCCCAGCCGCCGTCGGGCGGCCTGCAGCGCGAACTCGACCCGCCGCACGACCCCTTCGCGCTTCTCAGGTGAGCGCCGGGCCGCCTGTTGTGCGTGCCGGGCCGCCGGTCAGGACTGCTTGAAGCCGCGGTGCAGCGCGACGATGCCGCCCGAGAGGTTGCGCCAGGCCACCTTCGACCAGCCGGCCTTGATCAGGCGTTCGGCGAGGGCGGGCTGGTCGGGCCACTCGCGGATCGACTCGGCGAGATAGACGTACGCCTCGGGGTTCGAGGAGACCGCGCGGGCCACCGGCGGCAGCGCGCGCATCAGGTACTCGGTGTAGACCGTGCGGAACGGCGCCCAGGTCGGGTGGGAGAACTCGCAGATCACCACGCGTCCGCCGGGCTTCGTCACCCGGTACAGCTCCCGCAGCGCGGTGTCCGTGTCCTGGACGTTGCGCAGGCCGAAGGAGATCGTCACCGCGTCGAAGGTGTCGTCCTTGAACGGCAGCTTCGTCGCGTCGCCCGCCGTGAGCGGCAGCCAGGGGTGGTTCTTCTTGCCGACCCGGAGCATCCCGAGGGAGAAGTCGCAGGGGACGACGTACGCGCCCGTGCGCGCGAAGGGCAGCGAGGAGGTGGCGGTGCCCGCCGCGAGGTCCAGGATCTTCTGCCCGGGCCGCGCGTCGACCGCCTTCGCGACCTCCTTGCGCCACACCCGGTCCTGGCCCAGCGACAGCACGTCGTTCGTCAGGTCGTAGCGTTCCGCGACGTCGTCGAACATCGAGGCGACTTCGTGCGGCTGTTTGTTCAGGGATGCGCGGGTCACGGTCCCCATTGTGGCAGTACGGGCCGGGCGACTCTCCGGCGCCCGGCCCGTACGCCGGTCTCTGCGAAAGAACCCGAGGGGCCTCTCAGGAACCCCGGAGGGGTCCCTCAGGGCAGCAGTCTCGGTTTCGCCTTCGCCGCCACGTCCTCCACCCAGCCGCACAGCAGGATGAACACGCCGATGAGGATCCAGCCGACGCCGAACATGAACCACTGGCTCTCCAGCGGCAGATACGTCTCGAAGGCCGGGACGTTCCAGAACTGGTCGATCAGCGGGATGGCGAGGATCAGCGCCAGCTCGTGCCAGAGGTAGATCGTCACCGCGCGGGCGTTGAAGATCCGCACGATCCGGTCGAGGCGCCTGAACCGGGCCAGCCACGCGAAGTCGATCCCGAAGCGCGCCTTCGCGTACATCAGCAGGGTCACGAACCCCGCCGACCAGAACGCCTGCGCGTACGGGATGTCGTCGAGGTCGTACGAGCCCGACTCGGCCTGGTGCGTGAAGGCGTACCAGCCGCCGTACCCGATCGCGGCGAGCGACAGGACGACGACGGCGAACGGTTTCAGCCGCTGCAGGACGCCGTCGCGGTGCGCGAAGCCGAGGATCCAGCAGAAGAGGTACGTGGCCAGGTCGAGGAGGCCGACGCCGAAGCGGCCGTCCGGCGGCTGCCAGAAGAACTGGAAGACCACGATCGGGGCGAGCGAGAGGACCAGGACCGCGACCGGGGCCAGCCGGAAGACCCTCAGCAGCAGAGGCGACAGCAGGACGAACCAGAGGTACGTCCGCAGGTACCAGAGGATCTCCCAGGCCTGCTCGCCCCACGCGTTGCCCGGCGGGTCGCCGAGCGGCACGATCCAGTAGACGATCCGCCAGTCCGGCATCCAGCCGTGGATCAGCATCGCGACGACGACGAAGAAGCCCCAGAACCAGAAGGGCGGCAGGAGCCGGCGGATCCGGCTCCTGATCACCGTGAGGGCGGGCCGCTCCAAGGACTTCGCCATCAGGGTCCCGGCGAGCGCGAACATGATCCCCATGGAGGGGAGGACCATGCCCGCCCAGGCCCAGCCGAAGGTGTGGTAGGTCACGACGCGGACGAGGGCGACGGCCCGGAGGGTGTCGAAGTACCGGTCGCGGCCACCGGCCCGGCGCGCCTGCGGCGCGGCATCCGTGGCGCCCACCGGCCCCGGCTCATGCCTCAGCCCCGGCCCCGGCTCCACCCGTGGCAGGCGGGCCGTGTCCGAGAGCACGCCCGGCTCGGCGGCCGGCGGGGTGCCCGGCGAGGTGGCCACCGGGGTGGGCGCCGGACCGGTCACCGGCAGGGGCCCGCCCCGGCGGTGGGAGCCCATCAGCTCACCCCCGCCGGCGTGCCGACCTCTCCCGTGCGCTTCAGCTTCTGCCAGCGCAGCCGGCCGCCCGTGAGGGCCGTGATGCAGGAGTGGATGAGGACGAGATACATCATCTGCCGGTACGCGAGCTGCTGCAGCGGCATCATCAGCAGATACCGGTACTTCTCCTTGTCGAGCCGGAACGCGTACGCCGCGCAGACGAGCTGGACACACAGCACGGCCAGCCACGCCAGCAGCGAGGCCTTGAAGTCGATGAAGATCATCGAGTAGACGGTGAACACGTCGATCAGCGGGGCGAAGACCGGCGTGACGATCTGGAAGATCACCACCAGCGGCATACCGACCCGGCCGAAGCGGCCCGAGGGCCCCTTGTCCGTGAGGGACTTGCGGTGCTTCCACAGCGCCTGCATGGTCCCGTACGACCAGCGGTAGCGCTGGGACCACAGCTGCTTGAGGGAGGCCGGTGCCTCGGTCCAGGCCTTGGCGTGCTCCTGATAGACGACCCGCCAGCCCTGCCGGTGCATGGCGATGGTGATGTCGGTGTCCTCGGCGAGGGTGTCCTCGCTCATCCCGCCGACCGCGAGCACGGCCTCCCGGCGGAACGCGCCGATCGCGCCCGGGATGGTCGGCATGCAGCGCAGCAGGTCGTACATACGGCGGTCGAGGTTGAAGCCCATCACGTACTCGATGTGCTGCCAGGCGCCGATGATGGTGTTCCGGTTGCCGACCTTGGCGTTGCCCGCGACCGCGCCGACGTCCGGGTCGGCGAAGGGCTGGACCAGCTGCCGTACGGTGTCCGCCTCGAAGACGGTGTCGCCGTCCATCATCACGACGATGTCGTGACTGGCGTTGCGCACCCCGTTGTTGAGGGCGGCCGGTTTGCCCGCGTTCTCCTGGCGGATGACGCGTACGTTCGGCATGCCGAGCGCCTCGGCGATCTCCTTGGTGCCGTCCGTGGAACCGTCGTCCACGACGATGATCTCGATCGGATGGGTGCTCTGCGCCAGCGACTTCAGGGTGTTGGCGATGCACTCCTTCTCGTTGTACGCGGGCACGACGACGCTGACGGGACCGGTGACCGGCGGCCCCCAGCTGAACCGGCGTCTGTTGCGTATCCGGTAGTGCCTGCGGGCGAGGATCAGCATCATCCCGAAGCGGCCCATCACGGCGACGCCCACGACGGCGAGCCCGGTCGCGAGCCCCGGTACGGTCCACTCGGCGACGGCGACCGCCGCGACGAGCGCCTTGCCTTCGTAGAGGGTGGTGCCGGTGGCGGTGCGGTGGGCGGCCTGGAGACTGCTGCCCCCCTGACCCGCTTGACCTCCCTGACTCCCCTGGCCCTGCTGACCGCCGGGAGCCTGGCCACCGGGGGCCTGACCGGCCTCCTGCCCGGCCGCCTGGCCGCCGTTCGCCTCCTGCTCCTCGGCGTCCGCCTGCTGGATGGCACCACTGATGGTGGTGAAGGTGTAGCCCTTCGCCTTCATCTTCTTGATGTACGTGCCGAGCGCCTCGACCGTCTGCGAACGCTCGCCGCCCGCGTCGTGGAAGAGCACCGAGGCGCCCTTGTTCTTCGACGGCGTGGCCCACTTGATGATCTTCGAGACGCCGGGCCGCTTCCAGTCGTCGCTGTCGGTGTCGACGAAGACGCTGGTGTACCCCTCGGCGCCGAGCTTCTTGTAGACGGGCCAGCTGTAGTTGTCGATGGCGTCCGTCTCCGAGGAGTACGGGGCACGGAACAGCGTCGTCGTGATGCCCGCCGCGCCCGCCAGGGCGAGCTGCGTCTGGGCCATCTCCCGCTGGATACGGGCATCGCTCTGGTACGAGAGGTCGACGTGCGTGAAGGTGTGGATCCCCACCTCGTTGCCGTCGTCGACCAGGTCGTTCACGATCGACGGGTAGCGCGAGACCATCGAGCCGACCAGGAAGAACGTACCCGGGACGTCGTTCTCCTCAAGGATCTTCAGGATCTGGGGCGTCCACGTGGGGTTGGGTCCGTCGTCGAAGGTGAGCGCGATGGTCTTCTCCGGGACGGACCGGCTCCTCGCCTCACCGTTCCTGAAGGAGAGGATCGGGCCGCCGTCGATGACGGAGTCCGGGACCTTGCTGGAACTGGCGTTGCTGCGTACGCGCTCGTCGCCGCCGACCTCGGAGCGCAGATAGCCGTCGAGCAGCATCACGCTGGTGAGCGCGAGAAGGAGCAGCAGGGCGAGGATGACACGCGGCTTCTGCAGCGCGGCGGCCTTGCCCGCGGCCCGTGTCATCCGGGAGGGCGCGCGTCGGCGGCCGCGCGAGGGCGTCGTGGTAGCCATGAGTGTGGGTTCGTTCCGGTCAGTTGGCGGCCGCGGAGGCGGACGCGGACGGGGCGGAGACGGACGCCGACGGGGCGGCGGTGGGCGCGGCGCCGGTGGGAACGCCCGAGGGCGGTGTGCCGGTGGGCCGGGCGGGCGGGCTGCCGGTACCGCCCTGCGGCTGGAGACCGCCGCCGGGCCCGGAGTTCTGGCCGGCGTTCGGGCCGCCGGCCCCGAAGGGCAGCAGCGACGACGGGGTGAGCGAGGTGCCCCAGCCCATGAACGCCATGCCGAGCACGACCGCGTACCCGATACAGACGATGCCGAGGAGAGTGCCGATCCGGCGCAGGAGCTTGGCCCTGCGCCCGGAGTTGTCAACGAACACGGGACCGTCCTCAGGCCCGTTGCCGCGTTTGCGGCGGCGGCCGCGCACAGCGGCGTGGGATTCGATGGCAGGCTCGGAATGCATTCCCCGGATATTAGGGAGCCTTTATGTGTCCGAAACTCTGATTCTCTTGTGAGACGGCCATGAGAAACAGCCGAGTCTGTCTTTTCCCTGAGAGAATCCTTGATCACCGCACGAGCCGGTGACCGCCGAGAAAGTGCCCGATGTCCGTATATTCAGGTCCGGTTGGCCCCACTTGTCGGGCTGTCGTCGTGTGTTTCCTCTGCATTTGCTGTCTTCGTGCAGCGGGACCACCCGTGAGACATTTCCACTTCGGAAACACACTTTGTTTCCATCCTGAGACAGGTTGAGACAGAAATCACGAGAGTGGGAGCATGCGCGATGAGGACTTTTCTGAGGCCTGCTGCCGGGCTCACCTGTGTGATCGCCCTGGCCGCGGCGGGGTGTTCCTCGGGGACGGACGACTCCTCCGGATCGGGGTCCACGAGTCTTCCGCGGAGCAGCGCGTCACCGTCCGAGAGCTCGTCCGGCGACGCGTCGGACGGTTCGTCGGGCACCGCTTACGCCCCGTACGTCAGCGCCACCACCGCCTCCGGCAACGACTCGGCCGGCTCCCCGTCGACGTACAACCTGGCCTTCGTCATCGCGGACGGCAGCGACTGCGCTCCGGCGTGGAACGGCACGACGGCGATCGGCGACTCGGCGGTGAAATCCCGGATCTCGGCGCTGACCGAGTCGGGTTCCACCGTGCGGGTCTCCTTCGGCGGGGCGTCCGGGAAGGAGCTCGCCTCGACGTGCGACAGCGCGTCGGAGCTGGCCGCCGTGTACGGGAAGGCGCTCGACGCCGCCGGGGCGACGGAGGCCGACTTCGACGTCGAGGGCACGCAGTTGACCGACTCCGCCTCGGTCGCGCTGCGCTCCGAGGCGATCGCGCTGCTGCAGAAGGAGCGCGAGGACCTGTCGGTCACCTTCACGCTGCCCGTCATGCCGTCCGGCCTGGACGACGACAGTGTCGCGCTGCTGGAGTCCGCCAACGACAAGGGTGTCGAGGTCTCCACGGTGAACATCATGACCATGAACTACGGCAGTACGTACGACGAGGACATGGGCGACTACGCGAAGACGTCGGCGCGGGCCGCGCACGACCAGTTGGAGGAGATCTTCGGGCTCTCCGACGCCGGGGCGTGGAAAGGGCTCGCGCTGACCTCGATGCTCGGTGTCAACGACGTGGACAACGAGACGTTCTCCTTGGCGGACGCGGCGGAGGTGCGGGCGTTCGCGGAGGAGAAGGGGGTCGCGTGGGTGTCGATGTGGTCGACGTTCCGGGACCAGCCGTGTGAAGGGGACGACGCGGATTCGGATGACGCGGCGACCAACTGCAGTGGGGTCGAGCAGGGGGCGGGGGACTTCGCCGAGGCGTTCACGGGGTGAGTCTGCGGGTGCGGGTGCGGGTGCGCTGTGGCTGGTCGCGCAGTTCCCCGCGCCCCTGAAAGCGAAAAGATTGCGCCGTTCCCCGCGCCCCCAAAGGCAAAAGACTGCGCCGTTCCCCGCGCCCCTAGAGGCGGAAGACTGTCGTTCCCCGCGCCCCTCAGGGGTGGCGGGCGTAGGACGTCAGGCGTTCTGCGAATGCTGCGAGCAGGTCGCGGAGTTCGTCGGGGTGCTCGATGGCGAACGGGCGGTTCAGGGAGGCCAGTAGCGGGGGGAGCCAGTCGAGTCGTTCCGCTCGGATCCGGGCACGCAGCCAGCCCTCCTCGTCGCTCTCCTCCAGGAGCGCGACGGAGGCGGGGAGGTGGGCGCGGATCTGGTCGGTCGTTCCCTGGATCCGCAGAAGCACCTCGTGCCGGTACTCGGCCGTCGCGAACCCCGTCACCACCCGCTGGGCCGGGTCCACGTCCGCGGGCGGTTCGAACGAGCCCGGCAGGGTCCGCGCGTCCGCGATGCGGTCGAGCCGGAACGTACGGTCCTCGCCGCTCCCCACGTCCTTGCCGCTCCCTGCGTCCTCACCGTCCCCCACGTCCTTGCCCGTGACGTACCACCGGCCCGCGTGGGCGACGATCCCGTAGGCGTGCAGGGTGCGTTCGCTGCGGCGGCCGTCGCCGCCGGTGTATCGCATCGCCACCGGGCGGCGGTGGCTCACCGCGTCGGCGATGGTGAGCAGGACGTCCGCGTCCGGGGTGGCGGACTCCCCCGGCCGGTCCGTGAAGGCCAGCGAGTCCAGGAGTACGTCGAGCCGGCGGGCCACCCGCCGGGGCAGTACCCGGCGGATCTTCGCCGACGCCGTCTCGCTCGCCGTGTGCCCCGCCGTCACCAGCCCTGTCCGGCGGCCGGCCACCAGGCCGAGCAGTACGGCCAGTGCCTCGTCGTCGCTGAGCATGAGCGGCGGGAGGCGGTAGCCGGGGCCCAGCCGGTAGCCGCCGTAACGGCCGCGCACCGACTCCACGGGCACGTCGAGGTCGATCAGCTGACCCACGTACCGCCGCACGGTCCGTCCGTCGACCTCCAGCCGCTCGGCCAGTTCGGCCACGGTCCGGGTGCCGCCGGACTGCAGCAGTTCCAGGAGGGTCAGTACGCGGCCGGCGGGTTTGGGCATGTGCGCAGCCTAGGACGGATACCGGGCCGATTCTGTCCTCTATCGGTCCTAGTCTGCGGAGCACAGCAGCCGGGCACCGCAGTTCCGGCGCATGAGGAGAGCACCATGGACTTCGTCTCGATCCGCGTCATCACCGGCGATGTGGCCCGTCTCGTCGCGTTCTACGAGCGGGTGACGGGGGTGGCGGCGACCTGGGCCAACGACGACTTCGCCGAGCTGCGCACCGCCACCGCCACCCTCGCGATCGCGAGCACCCGCACGGTTCCGCTGTTCGCCCCGGGCAGCGCCCGCCCGGCGGCGAACCACAGTGTGATCACCGAGTTCCTGGTCGCCGACGTGGACGCGGTTCACAAGAACCTGACCGGGTTCGTCACCGACTTCGTATCCGAACCCACCACGATGCCCTGGGGCAACCGCTCACTCCTGCTCCGCGACCCCGACGGCAACCTGGTCAACTTCTTCACCCCACCGACCAAGCCCCTTTAGGGGCGCGGGGAACTGCGCGACCAGCCACGACGCACCGCACCCGCACCCGAAACCCCACCAGCCCGGCGGAGCCAAGCGCACCGGCCGTGCTAACGGCGCCGATGCACAAGCCGCCCCGCGCACACCGTGGCCACGCACACGCCGTCCTCGCCGAACACGGCAAGATCGGCCCGGCCCGTAAGCCGGATCACGGGCGGCGCGGCACCGGCCAGCACGACCACGTCCGTACGCTCGGCGGCAGCCCGCAGTTCGGGCGTATCGGCGTACTCCGCCAGCACTGCCACCGCCCCCAGCTTCAGCAGAGCGTGGATGCGCTCGCGGGGTGTGGGCGCGTCCGGCACGGGCCCGCGGTGGACCAGGCCGGGCCCGAGCACCCCGGGCCACCGCCGCACCCGGGCGTCCGGAAAGCGCTCGCGGATCTCCGCGAACGTCCCGACGGCACCGATCCGGTCCCGCCCCACGACGACCGCGCCGTCCTTGACCGGCTCTCCGCCGTCCCAGGCGACGCGCACCTCGTCGGCGGCGTGGATCGTCTCCAACCGGTCCTCCTACGGGCTCAGTTGGAGGCGAGCAGCTTCAGCTCGGGGTGAGCGGTCCCGCCCTCGATCGCGGTCGACGAGATGTGCGACTGGACCCGGTCGTCGACGGGGTCGTTCGCCGGGTCGTCGTGGACGACGAGGTGCTCGTACGTCGTGGCCCGCTGCGCCGGCACCCGCCCGGCCTTGCGGATCAGGTCGATGATCTCCATACGGTTCGAGCGGTGCTTGGCACCGGCCGAGGAGACGACGTTCTCCTCCAGCATGATCGAACCGAGGTCGTCCGCGCCGTAGTGCAGCGACAGCTGGCCGACCTCCTTGCCGGTCGTGAGCCACGAGCCCTGGATGTGGGCGACGTTGTCCATGAACAGCCGCGCGATGGCGATCATCCGCAGGTACTCGAAGAGCGTGGCCTGCGTACGCCCCTTGAGGTGGTTGTTCTCGGGCTGGTACGTGTACGGGATGAACGCGCGGAAGCCGCCCGTGCGGTCCTGTACGTCACGGATCATCCGCAGGTGCTCGATGCGCTCGGCGTTGGTCTCGCCGGTGCCCATCAGCATGGTCGACGTGGACTCCACGCCCAGGTTGTGCGCGATCTCCATGATCTCCAGCCAGCGCTCGCCGCTCTCCTTGAGCGGGGCGATGGCCTTGCGGGGCCGCGCGGGCAGCAGTTCGGCACCGGCGCCGGCGAAGGAGTCGAGCCCGGCGGCGTGAATGCGCCGGATCGCCTCCTCCGCGGAGACCTTGGAGATCCGGGCCATGTGCTCGACCTCGCTCGCCCCCAGGCTGTGGATGACGAGCTGCGGGTACGCGGCCTTGATCGCGGAGAAGTGCTTCTCGTAGTACTCGACGCCGAAGTCCGGGTGGTGTCCGCCCTGGAACATGATCTGCGTGCCGCCCAGCTCGACGGTCTCCGCGCAGCGGCGCAGGATGTCGTCGAGGTCGCGCGTCCAGCCCTTGTCGGTGGCCTTCGGCGGGGCGTAGAACGCGCAGAACTTGCACGCCGTGACGCAGACGTTCGTGTAGTTGATGTTCCGCTCGATGATGTACGTCGCGATGTGCTCCGTACCGGCGTACCGGCGGCGGCGTACGGCGTCGGCGGCGGAGCCGAGCGCGTGCAGCGGGGCGTCGCGGTAGAGGTCGAGCGCCTCTTCCGGGGTGATCCGCCCACCCTCGGCGGCACGGTCGAGGACGGACTGGAGGTCGGCCTTCTCGGTCACCGGAGCGGTCCCTTTCATAGGGGGAATCAGGAAAGGCGCGCAGCGCTTCAAAATAAGGGTGATGGTGGGAGACGGGTGGACGGACTGATCCAGCGTACGCCAGGCGATTCGATCACCCGACGTCAGGCGGCGTACGCCCCGGGTCGGCCGGTATCACGCCCCGCCTCAGGCGGCGAATGCCCCGATGAGCAGACCCACGAACCCGCCCGCGATCAGGAACGGGCCGAACGGGATGGACGTCTTGCGGCCGGCCTTGCGGGCCACGACCAGCCCCATCCCGTACAGGCCGCCGAACAGGAACCCCGCGAACGTGCCGAGCAGCAGCGTCCCCCAGCCGTACCAGCCGAGGACTGCGCCGAGGCCGAGGGCGAGTTTCACGTCGCCGAAGCCCATGCCGTTGGGGCTGATGAGGAAGAGGACGAAGTAGCCGCCGCCGAGGGCGAGGCATCCGTACAGCGCGGTCGGCCAGTAACCGGCGTGCTCGGGCGCGGCCCAGGCGCCCGCGAGCAGGACCAGGGCGGCTCCCGCGAGGGACAACGTCAGCACGTCCGGCAGGCGCTGGACACGGAAGTCCACGACGGCGAGGAGTACGCCGAGGGGGGCGAGCAGCAGCCAGACGGCCAGCTCGGGCCGGGTGCCGGTGGCCGCGGCGAGGGCACCGCAGACGAGAGCGGTGGCGAGGGAGACGAGGAGGGTGCTCGGCCCGTACGCGCGCCCGCGCCGCCCGCCGCACTCCCGGCAGCGGGCGAGGCCGATCCACCCGCCTAGGGGATGCCCCTCGGGACACCGGTCCGTCCACGGCTCGTCGGGGTCGACACAGAAGCGGTACGCGGGCCGGGGCACGAACAGACCGGCGACGCCGCCCCACAGGACGGCGCCGACGACGGTCAACCAGTCGATCAGCTGAAGGTCATTCATCGGCCGTTCATCCCGCGGCGGCGACGCCGCTGCGCCAGGTCGGCAGCAGCTCGTCGAGGAGCGCCTCGGTCCGCGGCGGCAGCCCGCGCGCGCCGCTGCGAGCGACGAGGTCCGCCGCGAGCCGCTTCAGCCGGTCGCTGTCGCCGGTCGCGTGCGTGGCCCGCAGCAGTTCGTGCCACAGCCGCTCGTCGCCGGGCGCGGAGCCGAGGGCCGCGTCCAGCGCCTCGATCGCCTTCTCGGCCCGGTCCTTCTCCAGATGGAACGCGGAGAGGGCGAGTCCGATGTCCGCGACGAGGAGCGGCAGTTGGGCGTCGATGATCTCGTGGGTCAGCCAGCCGTAACGCCCCTCGGGCCGCTCGGCCAGCAGCGGACCCCGTACCAGTACCAGCGCGTCGGTCAGCAGACGGCCGCGTACCGCGCGGCTGCCGGCGCCCCGGCCCTGGGTGGCCTCGTGGTAGAGCGAGCGCAGGACGTCCAGGTCGGACACCACGGACTTGGCGAGCTTGAGCCGCCCGGTCGCGTCGGCGGCGAGCCGCGGTGTGCCGTCCGGGTCGGCGCCGAGCCAGGCGCGCAGCCGCTCGACGAGCGCGTCCCGTACGTCGTCGGTGACCCCGCGCGGCCAGAGCGCGGAGGACAGCACGCGCGGGTGCACGCCCTCGCGGTGCAGGAGCAGCAGCGCCAGCGCCTCGTGGAGCAGCGGGCTGCGCTCGCCGTCCGGCGTCTCCAGTCCGATGATCTCGTACGGGCCGACGAGCCGCGCGTACACCGCGGGGCGGCCCTGCTCGCTGATGTCGACGAGGAACGGCGGGGTCGGGGTGGGCCGGTCGTCGTCGTGGTCGGGGTCGGCGGCGGTGAACAGCTCGACGACGGCCCGCTGCTGGGACACCGGCAGGAGCTGCGCGTCGAGTTCGAGGCCGAGGAGCGGCGCGAGGAGCTTGCCCTCGCTGGTGATCTCCATCTCCCAGGCGGCGCCGGGCAGGTCGCCCGACTGCGTGCCGACGAGGTATCCGATGCCCAGCCGACTTGCGTCGGCGGCCAGTTCGGCGAGCTTGGCGGCGTCCTCGGGGGACGGCTCGGCGGCGAGCAGTACGAGATGCGGGGCCCAGCGGGTGTGCTGGGCGGGCCCCGTGCGCCCGGTGAGGACGGAGTCGTGCCCGGCCGCTCCCAGCGCCCCGCGCCGCTGCCGCGTCTCCGCCTCCATGGTCTCCACGAGCGCCTCGACGTCGTCGAGGTGGCGGAGCCGGTTGGGGGCGAGGGGCGTCAGGTCCTCGCCGAAGCCGACGAGGGTGATGGTCATGCGGTCGGACCACCCGTTGGTGGCCAACTCGGCGGCCACGGAGGCGAAGACGCCCGCCCGGTCCTGCGCGCGGCCGCTCAGCGAGACGATGCCGGGCACCGACTCCAGGTTGAGCAGCAGCCGCGAGTCGTCCATCGTGCCGAGGCTGACGAGCCCGGGGTACGGGGCGGCGGTGTCCACGTCCTCGTACCGCTCGGCGTCGGCGCGGGCCAGCAGCCAGAACGTCTGGTCCTGCCCGAGCTGCCACGGCGCGGGCGGCCGGCCTGCGGGCTGGGCGAGCTGGAGGTGCAGGTCGCCGTTGCCGCCCATCCAGGCCGCGTACACGGTCGGCAGCGGACGGGACTCCCCCGCGAGCGACGCGGCGAGCCCGCGCAACGACCGGTCCAGCAGGCGTACGCCCTCGGGGTCGGCGCCCACCAGCAGCGCGTCCTGCGCGTCGGCGGCGGCGCCGGTCGGCGTCGGCGGTTCCATGCCGCGGCGCCCGCCGACAGCACCGAGCGCGGACTGCCACAGCGCCTGGCGGCGGCGCCGGCCGAGGGCGCCGAGGAGACCGGCGGCGAGGAGAGGCGCGCCGAGGAGGGCCTGCGGCAGCCCGAACCCGCTGCCCTCGCCCGCGGCGGGCGCGACATGCTCCTGCCCGTCGCCCCGCTGTCCCTGCTGGTGCCCCTGCTCGGCGCCGGGCCGCTGCTCGGGAAGGCTGATGTGCGCGGTGTCGCGGTCGCGGGACCCGGCCCCTTGCTGCCCGCCACCTTGCTGGTGCGCGCCGCCGGTCCTGGCGTAGTCGGAGATCTGCCGCTGGACGTCCTTCGAGACCTTCGGGGCCTCGTCGGGCATCTCGACGAGTTCGCCGCCGCGGGCGTCGCCGGGCATCTCCATGATCCAGCCGGGCCGGATGAGGCTGGCCTCGGAGAGCTTCGAACCGTCGGGCTGCGCACGGTCCTTGTTGAGCTGGTAGATCTCCTTGTACCGGCGTCCGTCACCGAGGTGGCGCTCGGCGACCTCCCAGAGGGAGTCGTGGTGGCGGCCCTCGGGCGGCTGGATCCGGTAGAACTTCGTGGCGCCCTCGGTCTCCGCGTGCGCGGCGCGGTCGGCGGCCTGCTCGGCCAGCGCGGCGGCGCTCGCGGCGGTCTGCTCCTGCTGCTGCGCCAGCAGCCCGCCCGGGGCCTGCTGGGCCGCCGCGGCCACGGCGGGCCGCTGGTTCCCCTCCAGCTGCTGGCCCAGCTGCGACAGCCCCGGAGTGAAGCTCGCCGCGGCGGCGCCGACCAGCAGCAGCGCGGCGACGAGCTGCCGTGCGAGCAACTGGCTCGGGCCGGCGCCGGGTACGCGGTTGGGCAGGCCGACACCGGACAGCGCGGCCTTCATCTCGACGAGCACGCAGGCGGTGAACTGGGCCCAGGCGAGCCAGACGACCACGGTCAGCACGTTGATGAACGTGTGGACGGTGATCTCCTGCTGCAGCCACTCCATGTCCGGCGCCCCGGAGGGCAGCGGCCAGCCGATCTGGACGGCGAGCGCGCCGGGCACACCGACGAGCAGCACGAGCAGGGCGACGAAGGCGAGGAACGCCTTGACGAAGTCCCCCACCGTGCGGCTGCGCCCGGGCAGGGGCTGCGGCGTCCGATTCCTCGGACCCGGCGAGCCCGGCGAGCTTCCCGACGAGTTGGAAGTGGTACGTCGCGCCATGGCGGGTGTCCTGAAGTCGTGTGGGGCGGGAGGGAGAGCGGGGGTGTGCTGAGCCTACTTAGATCGTATTGAGCCTGTCGAAGGGTGGGGAGAACGAGCGCGCCTCGACCGCGGCGACTTCGTCACCATCCGCCCCCTACGCCCGATTCACCCGGTCAACCGCCTGCGCCCCGCCACTCGAATCGGTACGGCTTCGCAACTGCCACGGGTGCGGCCGCCATGATCCGGCACACAATCCTCCAGCGCTGCCCCGATGTCCTTTGCGGACCCCTGATAGCTACGTTCTCTGCTGCACACACGTCTTGACCGGGGGAGTACAACCGTGGCCCGCCACACCGTGACCACCGCCGCGCTCGCCACCACGACGGCACTCCTGCTCACCGCATGCGGAGGACCCGACGACGGGCCGTCGGACGCCATCAAGGGGGCGGACAACGCCCCGAGCGCAAGCCAGCCACCTTCGACGCCCGCGCCGGCCGCCGCGGACCGTCCGACGGTCACCCTTCCGAAGGACTTCCAGTTGACCTTCGAGAAGTGGACCAGCAGCGACTCGGAGACCCAGGCGCTACTCACCGACGCCAAGGAGCAATTGCGCGCGGGGTACGCGGCGATCATCGCGAACGAGGCCGACGGCGACGACGCCCTCGCCTTCTACGACACCGAGTCGAGCCTGTCCCAGGACCGGCAGTGGATCAAGAGCTACACAGGCGAGAACCTCACGGTGTTCGGCACGTTGCCCGCGTTCGACCCCAAGGTCTCCTTCACCGGCGGCAAGAAGGCGGCGTCTCTCACCTACTGCACGGACGAGAGCAAGGCGTATTCGAGAAACCGCAAGACCGGCGAGGTCGCGGGGAATCCGACGGGCGAGGATCCCCAGATCTTCTACACCGTCAGCCTCGCCAGGAACGCGCAGGGCGTCTGGCAGAACCTGTCGACCCGCTCCGAAAGGGGAGCCTGCTCGCGATGAGGTCTCCTCGCGGACGGGTCGCTCTGACACTGACGTCGCTCACCTCGGTCCTTCTCACATCGGCACCGGCGCACGCCGTCGGGAACGGCGGTGTCAACGGGTCGGCCGACAACGACCGTACGATCGCCGCTTCGGCAGACCGGTCCCGGGTCCAGGTCAACCGGGTGAGCGGCCCCATCGGCGGCAAGCGGGGCAATCTCTCGCCGGCGGACGTGAACTGGAAGCCACCGCCGTGCTGGTACGAGCCCGTCTTCTCCCCCGCCCAGCTCAAGGACTTCTCGGAGACCGACGGCAACGGTGATGTCGCCCTCCGCCAGGGCTGGAGCGGAACGCGCCTGTGGACCGAGCACTTCAAGGACGGGAAGGACGCCCGCAACTACTTCGGTACGCCCTCGACCGCGCGGGGCTACAAGAACTACAACCTCGGCGAGGACGGCTACTTCTGGCGCGGAGTGGCTCCGGACGTCAACGCGGTCGAGGACACCACACTGTGCAGCCGGCTCATGTTCTGGCAGAACGCCGGTGACATCCCCGCCGTGCCGAACGCCCCCACGGCCGAGACCCTCGCCGAGTACGCCTACGACAAGGTCGAAGTGCCCGGTACCGACATCGAGTTGAAGCCGGCCGCCAGGTCGACGGTGAACGCGCCGACCTGGGTGTGGCTGGACAAGGGCACGTTCCAGGAGGTCAAGGTCCGCGCAGAGCTGCCGCACACCGGCCTGTGGGCGGAGACGACCGCGAAGCCGGTCGCGCTGCACCTGGAACCGGGCACCCAGGACGCGGACACCTTCCCCGCCTCCGGTGACTGCGAGATCGACGACGACGGCTCGATCGGCACCCCGTACCGCACGGGCGACGCCGGTACGACCCCGCCGTGCGGCATCTCCTACCGCCGTGCGACAGCCGGCGCCCCGTACGAGCTGACGGCCTCCGTCACCTGGCAGATCACCTGGCAAGGCACCGCCGGCGCGGGCGGCACCCTCCCGAACGGCACGTTCGAGACCACCCAGCAAATGAACGTCCAGGAAATCCAGTCGGTCAACCGCTGACGCACAACCGCCGCTTCCGCCGGGGCACCTCCGCCCGGGACGTCAGCCGGGTAGCCGGAGGTCCGTGCAGTGGTGGCGTTCCGCCGAGGCTCGGGCGAAACCGGTGAGCAGGTCCTCGGCCAGGTTCCGCCGCACGACAGTGTCAATGCTCTCTGTCCCGTCGAGCGTGAACAGCGCCCGAGCGCTGAAACCGGGGCACTTGGCACTCGCCCACACGCCGAAGGAATCGCTTCCTGCCGTGCGGCTGTACTGCTGGCCGTCCTTCTCCTCATCCGATGCCGAACGAAGCCTCTGGGCGAACGGACCGAACGAGCCATAGAGCCTATAGCGGGGCTCACCCCGCACCCCGTCCGGCACCTCGCTCGCACCCAGCAGGCAGCCTTCCACCGGGGCCGTACCGGACGTCTTCGTTTCCATGATCGGCCGGACAAGGTCACCACGGCCACGCAGCGGAACACCCTGGCAGGTCCCCTCCGCCGCGCCTGATCGCGACGGCTTTGGCGTCGCCGGAAGATCCGGGATCCGACCGCCGGGGTCCGCTTCACAGGACCACCGGCGGGCTGCGTTCACCGCGGTGGCGGTGACCAGTTCGGCAATCTTTCGGGCTCTGTCGGGAGACGGGTCATCAGCGGCGATCTCCTGCGCGGAGACGGCCACAGAGACGTCTTTGTTGCGGCAGGGGAGCACCACGGAGGTGACGCCCGCACTTGTGAAACCGTGCCAGCCACCACCGAGGGGGGTGGGTGGCACATCCCACTCCCGCAGCTGGATCTCGGTGAAGATGCTCTGGCCGTTCTCGCTGGCACCGAGGGCCCGGCCCGGGATTCGACCAAGGGCGAGGACGAAATTGGCGACACGGCAGATGTCGTAGTCGAGACCGGCGCCAAAGCTCGGGTTGGTGTAATCGAGGGCGGCCGTGTCCAAGTCGGTGAAGAACGCCGACTCGTCGTACGGGATCACTCCCTTGCAGTAGCCGGCGAGCTTGTCCTCGTACCGCCACCCCCGCGCGGTGTCACTCAGGCGGTACCACGCGAAGCCCGCCAAGCAGGCGAGCACCAGTGGCAACGCCACATACAGCGCCACCCGTCGCATCCCGCGCATCAGTTCTCCTGCCTCTCCTCGTGGCTGCCCTCCGGCTCAACCCACCTCGTTCTCCGCCACGGCCCGCCCCCGCACCGTCACGTCGCCGCCGTAGAACATGCCTGTGAAGACCGGTGAGTAGGTGAGTTGGACCTCCACCTCCACCTGGTCGGCGTTGGCGGCGACGCAGTTCGTGGCGGCTATGTCGGGGCCCGTCATGCCCATCTCCTGGGCGAAGGCCTTGACCCGGGCGCCGCAGTTCTCGAAGAGGATCGGGGCGCCGCCGCCCTCGTTCTCGTACAGGGCGTCGAGGTCGACGTCCTGGGCCGCGTAACGGGCGGCCTGTTCCGCGATGTCGGCGGCCCGTTCGCGCTTGGAGATGGACAGGCCGCCGTCGATGACGAAGGCCGACAGGGACAGGAACACGAGCGCGAAGATGATCACCGCGCCGGCGCCCGACCCCCGGTCGTCGAGGCGTTCGCGGCGTGCCGCCGCCCACCCGCGCACCCGGTCCGCCGTACGTCCGCTGAAAGCCGCCCTCACGCCCGCCATCACGCCTTCCTCTTGAAGGGGTCCAGCGGTGACGTGAACGACGCCTCCAGGCGGGTCGGTACGTCCAGACCCAGCATCGCCAGACCCCGCACCTCGCAGCTGACCTCCACGGTGAAGAGGTCGGCGTCCTCGAAACCGGCGCTGGTCTTGTTCACCGTCACCGGGCCGGCGCAGACGTCCGCGAGGTCGGCGTCCGCGGCCTTCTGCGCCTCCGCCATCGCGGAACCCTCGTCCCGTTGCAGCGAACCGGAGCGGGCCGCGTCCCGGGCGGCCCCGTCGAGCGCCCCTCGTCCGTCGACCAGTTGCCCGAAGGCCACCAGCACCAGGATGAAGAGGATCATCACCGGGGCGAGGATCACCACCTCGACGGTGGACAGCCCCCGGTCACCGAGGGCGGCGCTGCGCGAGAGCAGTCGCCTCACAACTGGGCGCATCTAGTTCCCGTCATCCTCGACGAACCGCTCCACCGGCCCCACCGACCGCGCGTGCACGGTCAGATCCAGTCCCGGGAACACCGACGGCACCTTCGCCGTGATCTCCACCCCGACCGTGTTCTGGTCCGGCTGGAGCACATTCACGTCGGGCCCGAGGACCAGCTGCGGCCCGAGCTGCGCGATGTAGCTGTCCACGACGTCCCGCGCCTCGCCGCGCCACGCGCCCGGGGACTCGTCGGCCGTGGCACGGGCCTTGCGCGCACCGGCCTGGGCCGCCGCCTGTGCCACGTGGTCGGCGAAGAAGTACAGCGCGAACTGCACCGTCGCGAAGATCATGAAGAAGAGGACCGGTGTGAGCAGCACGAACTCGATCGCGGTCATGCCGGAGTCGCCGCGGGCGGAGGCGGCCTCCACCCGGCGGCGTACCCAGCGGACCAGGCGTCGTGCGCTCACCAGTAACCCCGTGTACGAGAGAGAAGGGACAGTCGCGGAATCAGCAGGTGCTGCCCGCGTCCGCGCCCTTGATGCAGTCGCCGACCTTGTTGGCGCCGTCGCTGAGCGCGGCGTTGATGATCGCGGCGACCACGCCGACGATCGCCACGACGACCGCCGAGATGATGACCCACTCCACCGCGGACGCACCGCGGTCGAGTTCGCCGGAGCGGGCGCGCTGCACCCGGCCCTGGAGGAAGGTGATCAGGAAGTCCACCCCCGGGATCCCGGTGCTGTAGTTCCGTCCGTTCATGGTGAGTTGTCCTCTCGAAACAGTTCAGGGCAGTTCAGGGCAGTTCGCAGAAGCAGTTGTCGGTTGTCGTCGGGCTCAGACCTGGAACACGCGCATCGCCGCCGGGAAGATCAGGAAGACCAGGAAACCGGCGCAGAGCAGCAGCTGCGCCACGAGCATGGACTGCGACTTCTCGCCCGCGCTGCCCTCGATCTCGGCGAGTTCGCGGTGCCGCATCGTCTCGGCGCGCGAGGCGAGCGACTCACGCACCTTCGCCCCGTCGTCCGCGACGAGCGCGAGTGAGGCCGACAGGTCCTTCAGCTCCTCGACGCCGATCTCCTCCCCCAGCGTGCCGAGGGCCTGCCACTGGCTGATGCCGGTGATCCGGGCGTCCGCGAGCGCGTTGCGGATGCGCTGCGTGGCCCAGCCGTCGGAGACCTCGGCGGCGGCCATCAGCGCCTCGGGCAGACCCCGGCCGCCCGCCAGGCTCATGGACACCAGGTCGAGGTACGCCCCGATGACGCGCCGCAGGTCGCGCCGCTTCTCGGCCGCGTCCCGCCGCACTTCGAGGTCCGGCAGGAAGAAGAAGACGATCGCGAAGAGCAGGGCCAGCCAGACCGGGATGGCGGGGCTGCGGCCGAAGCCGAGCGTCCAGACCACCGCGAACATCAGCGGCCCGAAGAACACTCCCGCGGCGCCCAGCAGCACCTTCGTCGCGAGGAAGTTCTCCCAGCTGCGGTCGAGCACCGCCAGGTCGGCCCGCAGCGAGCGCTGTTCCCAGCCCTGCTGCAGGTACAGCTCGGCGACGCGCTGACCCACCCGGGCCCGTACGCTGCCGAGCCGTCCGCCGTCGGCGTCGGAGGTGCGGTGCGCGGACTCGTACGCCGCTCCCCGTGCCCGCATCGCGTCGATGCGGGCGACCTGGGCGACCGCGCTGCGCTTGGCCGGCATCAGGGCGCGGACTAGGACGTAGATGCCCAGGCCGAGGACGGCGCCGACCAGGACGGGCAGGGTCAGGGTCGAGTTCATCGGCGTACCCCCTCCTCCGGTGACAGCGGCAGGGACTGCTGCGGGGACGAGGACGGCGGCTGGGACCCGGGCGACGTACGGGGGCGGACGAACTGGACCGCCGACTCGTCCCGCACCAGGAACCGCTCCGGCGTCTCGATGGTCGACAGTTTGCGCAGCCACCAGAAGCCGAGCGCGAACAGCCCGCAGACACAGGCGAGTACGAGCTGGCCGACGGCCGTTCCGTACGGTTCGACGAACTCGCGGTTGAAGATGGACAGGCCGAGCACGAAGGCGATCGACACCGCGACCACGATCTGCACCGAGCGGCGGGTCGAGGCGCGCTGGGCCATCACGCGCTGGCGCATGTCGACCTCTTCGCGGGCCGACTTGGCGAGCGCGCCGAGCACCTGGCGCAGACCCGGGCCGCGCAGGCGCGCGTTGAGGATGAGCGCGGCCACGATGATGTCGGCGGAGGCGTCGTCGATCTCGTCGGCGAGCTGCTGCAGGGCTTCCGGCAGCGGCGTACGGGAGCGCAGGCGGTCGACGAGGGCGTCGAGGTGCGGGCGCAGGACCGGCGCGGAGGCGCGGGCGGAGGCGGGGATGGCCTGTTCGAGGCCGACCGCGCCCGCGATGGTGTCGCGCAGCGACTCGGTCCAGGAGGCCAGCGCCTCCACGCGCTTCATGGCGGCCTTCTCCTCGGAGGCGCCGCCGAAGAGCTTGTCCCAGAAGAAGACGAGGACGGCGGTGGCGATACCGGCGACGGCCCACCGGGTGAGCAGCAGGACGACGATGCCGGCGAGGGCCGCGACGGACCCGCGGCGGCCGGCGAACCGTACGAGCTCGGAGGCCCGTTCGCTCGCCTTCTGCTTCTCGTGGTCGGGCTTGGCGGGCAGGCCGCGGACCGCGACGGCGAACAGGGCGAGGCCGCCGCCCACCGCGATGCCGCACGCGAGGGCGTACAGGACCGTCGTGGAGAACAGTCCGCCCATGGAGCCGAGCGAGTCGAGAGCGGCCAGAGTCACGCCTGACTGCCCCATGGTCATGGTCGGTGCATGCATGATCAGTTCACCCCCAGTTCCCGCCGGGCAGGCGATAGCCGTACTGGATCAGGTCTTCGAGGCAGGAGATCGGGGCGTGCGGCAGGACCCGGCCGTCCGGTGTCTCGGCGAACACCTCGCTGGACAGGACGCGTCCGTCGACGCCGTTGACCTCGCGGATCGAGGTGACCACGCGCTGGAGCCGGCCGCCCGACTCGAAGTTGTTGCGGCGCTGGACGAAGACGACGAAGTTGACCGCGCCCGCGACGAGCATCTGGCTGGCCTCGATGGGCAGGCGTTCGGTGGCCTGGAGCGCGTAGGTGGAGATGCGGTTGAACACCTCGTGGGAGCTGTTGGCGTGAATCGTGGACAGTGAGCCGTCGTTGCCCTGCGACATCGCGTTCAGCATGGTCACGATCTCGTCGCCGAGTACCTCGCCGACGATGACGCGCGAGGGGTTCATACGCAGCGACCGCCGGACCAGTTCGGCCATCGAGATCATGCCCTGGCCCTCGGAGTTGGGCAGCCGCTCCTCGAACGCCACGACGTTCGGGTGCAGGTCGGGGAACGTGTCGAGACCCAGCTCCAGGGCGCGTTCGACGGTGATGAGGCGTTCCTGCGGCGGGATCTCGTTGGCGAGCGCGCGCAGGAGCGTCGTCTTACCGGCGTTGGTCGCGCCCGCGATCATGATGTTCTTACGGGCCCGGACCGCGCAGGCCAGGAAGTGGCCGACCTCGGGGGTGAGCGTGCCGTTGCCGACGAGGTCCGACATGAAGACCTTGCCCATGCGGGCGCGACGGATGGACAGCGCGGGTCTGCGGGTCACGTCCATGACGGCCGACAGTCGCGAACCGTCCGGCAGCCGCAGGTCGAGCTGCGGGTTCGCGGAGTCGAAGGGCCGGGAGGAGAGCCCCGAGTACGCGCCGAGGATCTGGATCAGCTCGATGAGCTCCTCGTCGGTCTCGGCGACCGGATCGGCCCTGACCTCCTCGCCGTTGGCGTAGCCGACGAAGACCTGGTCGTACCCGTTGATGTCGATGTTCTCGACCTCGGGGTTGTCGAGCAGCGGCTGCAGGCGTCCGACGCCGAAGAGTGCGGCGTGCACGGCTGCCGCGTACTGCTCCTCGGTCTCCGCGTCCAGGGGCGTACGGCCGGAGTTGATCTCCGTGCGCGCGTAGTCCTCCAGGATCTGGGCGATGACCGCGCGGGCGTACTGGCGCTCGTCCTCGTTGGACATCGGCGTGACGCCGGAGACCTGGTCGAGGCGGCGCTGCTCGGCGATACGGTCACCGGCCTCCTGCCGGAACCGCTTGACGAGCTGATGGTCGACAGCGGTCATCGGCCGGCCCCCGTCGCCCTCTGCGTGTCGGCCACGGTCATCGGCCGGCTCCGGCGGTCGGCCGGCCACCCGGACCGCCACCCGGACCGCCCGGACCGCCGCCCGGTCCACCCGGACCGCCGGCCGTCGGTACGGACCAGGCCGCGCCGAACTGCTGGTAGAGGTCCGAGGTCACCTTGCGCGCCGAGCGGATGAGCAGCGACTTGTCGAGCCGGCCGCGCTTGCGGCCGGCCAACTGGTCTGCGCCCGTGGGGTCTTCGGCGATCGTGCCGACGACGCGGGCGCCGGTCTGCGAGGCCATCAGCATGTCGTTGACCTGGTGGACGATCTTCGCGGAGTCGCCCGGGTCGGTTATCAGTACGACGCCTATGAGGGGCGTGCCGAGCGCCGCCGCGCCACGCGGTCCGCCGTGCAGCTTGGCGGTGAGCGCGGCGGCCCGGTCGCGTACCCGCGCGATGGCCTCCGGCTCGGTGCGCGACACCAGCAGGACGAGCGCGGCCTGCGCGAACATCTCCACGGCCGGGGAGTCCCCGCTGATGCGTCCGCAGTCCGCTATGACGTCGGCGGGCGCGTGCTCGGAGTCGGCGAGCTGCGCGAAGGCACGGCCGAGGGTGGGCCACAGTCCCGCGAGCCCGGCCGCCTGCTCGGCGTGCGCGAGCCCGACGAGCACGTCGAGCCCACCGCTCAACGGCTGTACGTGGTCCCAGATCTGGTCCGGTACGAGACCGCGGCGGGCCGTGGCCGCTATGGACAGCATGCCGGTGTTGGGGTTCAGCGGGCCGCCGTGCGCCGCGGCACTGCGGTACACGAGGTCTCCGCCGGCCGGGTCGGTCTCGGCGAGCAGCACGCGGCGCGGCCAGACCGCCGCGAGGGCGACGGCCGTCGTGGTGACGCCGGGGGAGCCTTTGTCCGCGGCGAGGGCGATGAGGGCCATGGTGTGTGTGACTCTCCGCCGCTAGTTGCCGGGGACCTTGACGAGGGCGACCGCGTTCGCCGCGGCGGCGCGGGTCAGCGCGGCGGCATCGCTCTCGTCGACGATCACGGTGACGCGCTGGTTGGTGCTGCTGATGGTGCTGTCGCTGCCGTTCGGCACCTTGGTGACGCGGGCGTCGTCGACGATCGGGGTGTCGGCGGAGCCGGTGGAACCAGTGGCTCCGGACCCCGTCTTGTCGTCCGCGCCAGCGTTGTTACCGGCGTTGTTGCCGACCTGGTAGGCGGCCACGAGGTCGCCCGGCGCGATGCCCTGCGGGTACTGGCCCTCCTTGAGGGAGAGACCGACGATCGCCTTGCCGGCCGGGACGCTCGCCTCGGTGCCGAACATCTCGCCGATGACGAGGGTGCCCGCGTAGATCGTGGACTTGGCCTTGAGCTTCTTCAGGGTGTCGACCTGGGTCCACGGGATGTAGTTGACCCCGGCGTCGTCGGCCACCAGCACCGATGCGACCTTGCCGGCGACGGACTCACCGGCCTGGACGTCGCTGGTCACCTTCACGACCTCGACGCGGTCCCCGGCGCGCAGTACGAGCATGGTCGCGCCGAGCGCACCCACGAGGATCAGCAGCACCGCGAGCGCGGCCAGTGCGGGTTTGCGCTCGCGGGGCGGCGAGGGAAGACGCTCCCCCATCGTCGGCTGAACCGGCGCGGAGGAACGGTTGTTGCCCGCCCCCGTACGCTCTTGGATCTTCACGCAACCGCTCCCCGTACACCCAAGAAAGTTTTCGTCATTCAGGACACTTGACACACTTGACGCACTCCGGGCACTGGGCCCTCACCGGGCGTACCGCCCGACCTGGTCGCACATCCGCCGCAAAGCTGCCGAACAACCACGGCCGGAACGAGTGTCAAGCCACCGCACCGTATCAGCAGCACATAAGCCCCTCAAGGCGCGACCACGCCCGCGAACCCCACCCACCACGACGGTATCCACGCGCAACGCGGGCCGTCCGGTTCCACGCCACAAAAGCTGCCGCACACGGAATCACGCACGGGATGGCTGCTGTGCACCAGCGAATCCCCCACTGCCGACCCGTCGAGTGCCGGTCACGCTGCGTCCACCATCCCTGCACGACACGCTCACGGGAGGCGTGGGGGCGTGGGGGCGGCGGGAAGATCTCCGGCCACGGGTGGCTGCCGGTGACGGGGCTGTCGGTGACGGGGGTGTGGCGGCGACGGGGCACGTCTGCCGGCGAACTGCCCTAAGGGGGGAAGTCGGTATCAGCGGCGACCGCTCCCCCGGCCGTGCACGGCGGAGAGCCCCGCCTCGGCCGGCGTGATGCCCGAAAGATCGCGTACGACGACGCTGTTGCGGTCGCGGACCGAGCGGCCGAGGGCGTACTGCGGCCACAGGCCCGCCGCCACCCGCCTGCTGCGTTCGCTCCACTCCCGCGCCGGACCGCTGCCGGTCTTGTAGTAGTTGAGGGCGTAGCCGCCCGTGTGGATCCGCAGCAGACAGAAACCGCCGGGGTACTCCTTCACGGCGCCCACCTCCTGCAAGGTGACGTGCCGCGCCTGCGGGAGGACCGTGCGCTTGTTGCGGTGGGTGTGGCCCGCGTGGTGGAGGAAGACGCCGGGGGCGGCGGCGTACGTGCCGAGGATCGCGCGGGCCTGGCGGCGGTTGAGGCGTTGGCCGCTCGTCACGGGGAACGGCGAGTTGCGTACGGTCAGCGGGTGGTGGCCGAAGACCAGGGTGGGCTGGTCCTTGTGGGCCCGCACATCGGCCCGGAACCAGGCGAGTTGCTCGTCGGAGAGCCCGCCTGAACCGGCCCCGCTCCCCTTCTTCTCGTACGTGTCCAGCCCGAGGATCCGCAGCCCGCCGAGGTCCCGCGCGAAGTACGCGGACCCGCCACCCGGGCCGCCACCACCCGGGCCACCGCCGGCCGGGAAGGCGTCCAGGAAGGTGTCCCCGCGCTCTTCGTGCAGGCCGGGTCCGTGCAGGCCGGGCCGGCCGCGCCGGTCATGGTTTCCGCGTACGACGAAGTAGTCCTGCCCGTACGTGCCGAACCCGTCGAGCAGGCGTCTGGCCTCCGCCAGGTCCCGCGGCGCCCCGCCGGCGGATATGTCCCCGGCCGCCAGCAGATGACCGGCTCCACGCCGGTGCGCCTCCTCCACCAGCGCCCGCCCCATGATCTCCGGGTACGGGCCGAGGCCGAGCTGCTGGGAGATGCCCCGCATCAACGGCATGCCCGTCACCAGTCCGGCGGTGGTCTCGCCGAGGTGGAGGTCGTTGCAGAGGGCGATCGACAACAGGTGGCGTCCGGGCGGCGGTTGGGGCGTGGTGAAGGAGTACGGGCCGCCGCGGGAGCCGAACCCGTGGAGAGAGGTTCCGACGGCGTTGCCGCTCACCAGGTGCAGGGGGGTGGGTGTGGCCGCCGAACCTCGGGAACGGGCCTGGTAGTAGTACGTCTGCCCCGGCTCCAGGCCGGTCAGCTCCACATAGTGGTGGGCGGTGTGGCGACCCTCGGAGGCGGTCTGGTTCAGGTGGGCGGGGTGGGTGCCGTAGACGACCTCGCCCTCGGTCGACGCGGGGACCATCCGCCCGAGCCCGTCGTCGCTGCCCTCCACACCGGTGTGCCAGGTGATGACGGCCCGGTCCTCGGTGAGAGTCACCAGTTCCAGATTGACGGCCGACACGGCGTCGGGGTCGCGATCGGGGTCGTACGGCGGACGGACCTGCGCCGTACCGCGACGGGCGGCGGAGTGGAGGACTCGGAGGAGGGCGTGCGGAGCGGCGAAGCAGCATGGCATGCCTGTTTTGTGCCCGCGTGTGGTGAACGCGAACTCCTCCGCGGTCCTACTCCTCCTGACCGTCGCCTGTCGTCTCGGGGTACGCGACGAAGGTGCCCTTGGCGGGGAGGGTGACGACTAGTCCGCGTTCGCGGAGTTCGCGCGTCGCCCGGCGGGCGGTCAGATGCGCGACCCCGTACTCCTCCGCCAGGTCACGCTCACCCGGCAGGCGCGCCCCGGGTGACAGTTCCCCGGAACGGATGCGGGCCTCGATGTGGTCCGCCATCTGCATATAGACGTAAGCAATCTTCGTCGGGTCGATCGGCGACTGCCCTGACTCTGGTGTCATATCGAACAACGTACGACAGCACGGAACTGCATGACTCCTTGGAGCACTGCAAACCGCTATACACCTCCCATGTGCACCCTGTAGCGTGCTTGTCACGTGAAACACCCCGGCGACGGCGCGAACCGTCCCGGGGCATGGCCAACGCTTGCTTAGGAGCGTCAACGTGCTGGACCTTACTCTCCGCCTCCTCGCCTGGGTGCTGAACGTGTGCACCCCGCGCCCGAGCGGCCGTCACCGGCTGGGGTCACTCCCACCCCTCCGGTTCATCCCGGTCCCCCCGCCCCGTTTCAGCTCTGTCCGCGGCCGCCGCGCGGCGGAACACGGCATTCACGGCGTCCCGGTGGCCGCCCGATGACGCGCCCCGCGGTACGGATGTGCGCGCGCTGCCACCGCGTGACGGCCCAGCCGGTACTGGTCCACGAGGTACACGCGGCGACGGGCCCCGGCTTCAACGTCTACGCGTGCCCGGAGTGCGCGGACCAGTACCCGCCGATGACGGACGTACTGGAACTCACGCGACCCCCGCGTCAGGGCGCGCGCCTCACCCTGCGGGTGTACACGGTCGACGCGCGGGGCGCCGTGACCGGGGAACGGAGCAGGGTCGAGATCCGGACCGGCGGAGGAGCGGGCCCGCTGCCGCCGCCACTGCCGCAGACGTCGGCGTATCCGCCGTGCGGGTGCCCACGCTGCCGGACGCCGGAGCGCGGCGCGGTGGAGTGGTAGAGCGTTGGAACTGAGGCGCCTCGGGCCCCGGACGCCTGTCGACGTCCGGGGCCCGAGGCATGGGCGGGGCCATGCGTGGGTCATATCCGGGGGCATGTCCGGGTCCGCTGTGCACTCAGACACGATCGGGTCACTTGCGCCATCGGCTTGCCCTGATTCCTCCGGGTCCGCCCGTCCGCGAAGGGAAGTTCGCGGTAGCGAAAGCGTTCGCCCCACGGATACCGTCGTGGCTCTTGAATACATCTAAATCTCACGGGGGTTCACTGTGAAGCGCCGATCTTTGCCCGTTGCTGCCGCGCTGGCCGCGACCGCGGCCCTGCTGCTGACGGCGTGCGGCGGTGGGGACGACAAGTCCAGCGACAACGACAAGATCGCGGGCGCCGACCAGGGCTCGAAGAAGCCGACGAAGTCGGCGGAACCGGCGGGGGCGTCCGAGGACAGCCCCGACGGGGTGGACGTGTCCCTGCCCAAGGACATGAACCTGGTCTTCGACTGGGAGAAGCCGAAGGCTAAGAACGAGGCGGCGGCTATGGATGACGCCGCGAACTACGTTCGCGCGATCTACCGGGGTATCGACAAGCGCACGACGAAGGACGCGGCCATCACCACGTACGCCACCGGTGAGGGCGTGACCTACGCGAAGACGCAGATCGACAGGAGGGTCGACGGTGACTGGACAGCCACCGGCACCCGGCGTCATTACCAGGCTACGACCCGGTCCACCACGAACGGCAACTCCGTGGAAGTCGCGTTCTGCGTGGATTCCAACAAGTTCTACAGCAAAGAGGTCAAGACCGGGAAGGTCCTGAAGACCGAGCCCAGCATCGACGGCTTCGACTACTTCAAGATCATCATGGTCAAGTTCCCCACCGGTGACGGCCTGTGGCAGGCATCCAAGGTGTTCGTCGAGACGAAGGCGGCGAAGTGCCAGTGAACACATCACGGCGTACGCCCCTCAGAAGCGGCACAGTTGTCCTGGCGCTGACCCTCGGTGCGCTCACCCTCGGAGCACCGGCTCACGCGACGGAGACGCCGAGCAATAGCGGAGACACCAAGACCGACCAGAAGGGCGGCGGCGACGGCAAGGGCATCTACGCGGCGGCCAGCGTCCAATACTCCGGCGCCGTGACCAAAAGCGGTGGAGCCGGAAACGTAGCGTCCGCCGACGTCAACTGGACGCCCCCGCCCTGCTGGTACGCCCCCTACATGGGCGCCAAGGACTTCAAGAAGAAGATGTCCGGCGACATCGACAGGTGGCAGAACGACCCCGCCATCACAGGAACCGCGGGCTCAGCCATCGGCGAGATGCAACGCCACTACGAGGACGACTACGGCTGGACCGACACCCCCGGCTACAAGGACTACAACGTCGACAAGGACGGCGAGGGGATGTTCTGGGCCGGCGTCGAGAACCCGAACGAGCCGGACTACCTCAAGCGCACCGCGTGCAGCGACCTCCCCTTCTGGGTCGACAACGGTGAGGCCCCGCCGCCGCAGTACGAGCAGGCCATCACTCCGGAGATGCTGGCGGCGCTGGCGTACCAGCACATGGAACTGCCCGGCACCAAGGTGACGCTGGCCCCCGAGGCGATCACCAAGGT
Organism: Streptomyces tauricus; assembly: GCF_014650955.1. Lineage (GTDB taxonomy): Bacteria > Actinomycetota > Actinomycetes > Streptomycetales > Streptomycetaceae > Streptomyces > Streptomyces tauricus. The sequence continues at coordinate 29,417 of NZ_BMVY01000028.1, read as the reverse complement.
GAACCTGCCGACGTGGGCGTGGCTGGACGAGGCCGTGTTCGACGAGGTCCAGGCGACGGCGGCGATCAACGTCCCCGGCTTCAACATCCAGGCGACCACGACGGCGAAGCCGAAGTCCCTGACGCTGAGCCCGGGCACGGCGGACGCCACGACGATCCCCGCGGACGGCGGTTGCCCGATAGTCGACGGCAGGATCGGCGAGCCCTACGCCAAGGGCAAGGCCGGGGAGACACCGCCCTGCGGCATCATCTACCGCCGCTCCTCCGGCGGCGAAACCCTCCCCCTCAAGGCCGCGCTCACCTGGGAGATCAGCTGGACGGGCACGGGCCAGGCGGGCGCGATAGGCATGCCCGACGGCACGATCGAGGCCACGCAGAACATCACGGTGGAGGAGATCCAGTCGGTCAACCGCTGACTGACGGGGAGCGAAATGGCAGCCGACGAAGCCAAACCGAAGCAGGACAACCCGGAACGGGAACGACTGCAGAGGCTGAGGCGAGAGCTTGAGAAGGAACGGGCCGACCTGGTCAACGCCCTGAAGAGGGGGGCGGGGGACATCGGAAAGGGCGGCCCGAACTCCACGAAGTCATGGGTGGGCAAGACGGCCGACAAGTGGCACGGCGATGTCGTCGGCCACCGGAGGACCGTACGAGCACGCATCGACAAGGTGCTTACGGACATGCAGCGCGAGATCGACCGTATGCCGGAGAAGGTCACGCCCGAGGAAGCCAGCGCTATGAACCGCAACAGGCGAATGTACTGAAAGCGGCTGAAGGTCGGCAGCGGGTGCGCTGCGAACGGGGACGGCGGGCATGGACAAGGATGACAACGCAAGCGGCGGGATCGTCTTCTCGGGCATCGACCCGGACGCGCTCAAGAGCACGATCGATTCCGTGAGCCGGGACCAGGAGACACTCCAGACCCGAGCGTCCTACTACAAGACGGAACTCGCCTACTACGGTCTGGGCGCCGAGGAACTGCAGGACATTCTGCACGTGGCGAGCTGGGCCCGGGACGAACTGCCCATGCTGAAGAGGCGTTACCACCTGTCCATGAACATGGACAACAGCCCCTTCCCCGGCTTCAAAGGCATGGTGCAGATCAACGAGGCGCGGGTGACCCGGGCCGCCAACGCCGCGGCGGCCAAGGATGCCAAACGGGCCACGAACCTCGCGAAGAAGGACCCCGAGGACCTCACTCCCGAGGAACTCGACGAACTGACCACCCTCTTCGCTCTCAACCACGACCAATACCCTTTCGCCGAGAAGGTCGTAGGGGCCCTGGGAGCGGCGAAGACGCTGCAGCTCTGGTACGGGATCAGCAATCTCGGCAGCGCTCCCGGTTACGGCCGCCCCTCGGACTTCAAGAGCTCAGACGCCCTCGACGAGGTGCAGAGGAACCTGAGCCTGACCGTGGCCGCGGCGACCAACTCCGACGCGCCGGCGATGGTGCGGTGGAAGAAGGACATGGTCGCGCTCGGCGGCAACCCGATCGCAGAACCGGGCCCTCCCCCGTACGGCAGCTCCGGTGGCCCCAAAGGCTTCCTCGTCATGAGCAATCTCATGCGCTTCGGCGACTACGACGACAAGTTCCTCGAAGACTACGGAACAGCACTGATCAAGGAGGACAAGCAGGTCCTCAACGGCCCCGGCCCTGCATGGGGAGCCACGGGCAGGCTCAACCACGTGGGCAACGACAAGGGCAACGATCCCCTGACGGGCTACATGAAGGCCCTGTCGAACAGCCCGGCCGCGGCGACGGTGTTCTTCACAGCGAAGCACAAAAACGAGGCCGGCAAACCGGAATCGAACTTCAAGTACCTATTCGAATCACGCGAGTGGCCGAACGACAGCAAGCCGGGCGAAGAAAGCGTGACAGGCCGCAACAGCCTGGGCCACGCACTAGAAGCAGCAATGACGGGCCACCGCCCAGGCGAACAAGCAACAACAGAAACCGCAAAACACACAAAAGCCCAGGCCGACTTGTTCCGATCCTTGGTGACATCAGTATCAAAAGACCAGGACCTACTCCGTAATCACGAGTACATGTCGGACAGCTTCGCCAACATCTCGGCCGACTACATGCCGGATCTACATCAAGCACTAACTGACGACAAATCTAACGGGCACCTTCTTTACCCAACTGCGAACCCAAAAACCGCCGCCGGCGTACAGGAGCACGACGCAGTAAGATTCCTGCACGCACTAGCCCGAAATAAAGAGGGATACGACACCCTCAACATCTCTCAGCACGCGTATGCAGCCGCATTGACAGAGCGGCAGGTAAAGCATCCCGGTGCCTTCACCTACCCACCAGGCAGCGAAGATACTGTCAAAATGCTCGCCTACGACACCGGACGCTTTCAAGGTGTCATCGGGAGAGGCCGGTACTTCCAAGCCAATATGGACAACACCGAGGTAGCTGCACGTGACAATGCGTGGAAGGAACATGCGAGTACATGGGGAGGGTCCATCGTCGGCAGTGCGACAGCCATCGCAACGGCGCCGTTCACCGGCCCGGGCGGCATCGCACTCGGCGGATTGGCCGGCACCGCGGCAGACGAGGTCTTCAACGGAATCCTGGACGGCTTCGACAATGACCAAAAAGAGAAAGAACAAGTCTACCAGAACGTAAAAGGTTTGAGTGATATCAAGAGTTCTAGCATCCTGACCACTCAGAAATCCGTAATTTCGGCCACCGGCTCCAAAAATTACGAATCCCTGGCTGGCAGCGAGGCTGGCAGGGGCTTCCAATCCGCCAACAGCATGATACAAAACACCGATGCCGAGAACAGTGAACGCGCAAACGAATAGGTGATCTGCCTTGACGGTACCGAGCGACCGCAGACCCGTCCGGAAGTCATTCATCTATGGTGGCGTGGCCGCGACTGCCGCTGTCGCCCTACTCCTCGCCTACACCCTCGGAGCTTTCGAGAAACGCGGAGATATCCGGGCCGAGGACGTCTGCAGCAACGTACCTGATAGACAGAAAGCTACCGGCATCTTTAACTCCGTGCTTCCTGTAGCCTCTGCGTATCACTTCGAAGAAACACAGGACACGACAGCAGACTGGCACTTCAACAGCCGCTGCAATGTGAACGGAGACGATGACAAAATTCTCCTCATTCTGTCCGCAGAAATGGGATCCGCAAGGCCCTGGCGAGAGTGGGCGGCGAACGAAATTCCACCCAACTCCGGCGGCGACCGCACCTACTTCAACGCCGGGGTCAAGGGAATCTCCAACACGGAGGTCGCCGCGATCTGGGTCCCTTGCTACGCCAGTGAAAGATCCAGCAAGCAGCCCTGGAACATGACCGTGTTCGCCTTGGTCCACAAACCCCTCGAAGCCTCGGACAAGCAAGCCCGCCAAACCCTCATCGACCTGGCGACCGACTTCGCCCGTCAGGCCCACAAGGACGCCAAGTGTGACCTCCCGTCCAAGCTCCCGAGCTGAGGACGGGGCCCGCCGCTGGCCTACTTACCGTTGAACGTCCAGACGTACAGCTCCCCGTCCTCCTCCGACCAACGCGCCTCCACTGACTTCGAGTTCGCCGGGATCAGGTACGACTCGCACAGGACATGACTCTCTCCCCGCTTCCAGTTCTCGATGTCGTACGGGTCCTCTCAGCCGGCCGCGTCGTCGTAGGTGACCTCGATGTCACCCTCCTCGACCTTGCCCGTGGCGCTCTGGTCGGCTTCGAGAGCGCCGCCGGAGGCAGCCTCGGCCGGGGACTCGGACGCCGCGGCCGCCGACTGGGACCCCGCCTGCTACGGCTTGGCGTCCGTGTCGTCACCGCCACCGCACGCGCCACCGCACGCGGTCAGCGGAAGGGCGAGTACGGCGACGGGTACTGCAACGCGCACCGCGTCTTCCTGTGCAGCAAAGCAACTCCTGATAGCTGCGATCCCCCGATCACAGCAGGTTGGAAGGCCGCGTTGCTCTGCAGAGATGCAAAGAGCGTTTCGCCCACACAGCTTCACAGCATCTACATGCCATGCCGTGCCGCCACCTCTGTCGGCGGACCGCGACCCTGTGGACCCGGACACGATCGGACCGCGAGCACTCACCACTTGCCCTGATTCATCCAGATCCACCCGGCTGCGCAAGGAACTTCGCTGTAGCGAAACCGATCGCCCCACGGATACCGTCATTGCTCTTGACTGCATCTTTGTCTCACGGGGGTTCACTGTGAAGCGCCGTTCCTTGCCCGTTGCCGCCACGCTCGCCGCGACCGCGGCCCTCCCGTCGACAGCCCGCGGCGGCAGGAATGCCGAATCCGGCGACAAGGCAGCCGAGGCGGACTAGGCGGACGAGGCAACAGAAGTCGGCCAACTCGTGCTCTGAAGAGTCATGTCACCGGGTTTCGGCAGGGACTCATCGCGTCCTAGAGCAGAACAGAAAAGGATCAATCAGTGGGCTTCAAGGGAATGGACGACGTCCAGGCACCGAAACTGGCCGCCGCCGTCGACGTACTGGGAGGAACACTCTCCATCCAGGGCGGCCTGATCAGCAACATCCTCGCGAAATGGGATGCGAAGGCGGAAGGCGTCTCCGACTTCCCGAAGAAGGCGTCCTGGGCGCAGGACGAGGCCAAGGACATCCGTCGACGTCTGGGGCTGTCCCTGGACGACCCCGAGGCGGTTCTCACCTTCGCGGGTCTCGCCGGCGCACTGGAGACGTGGCAGGAGTTCAAAGAGGGCACCCTCAAGGACATCAAGACGCCCTTCAAGATCCTCAAGATCCCGACGGCCATCGAAGCGTCGATGCACCTCTACCAGAGGTGGGCCCAGGGGCAGAACGTCGCCGGCGCACGGGCCGTATGGGAACTCAACAAATACTTCGGATCACCGGCAGCGCGCACCGCGGCAAAGCGTGGCGAACTGCTGCAGGAGCTCCTCAAGGACCAGAGGATCCGCAACTGGTACAAGGAGCCGTGGAAGTGGCAGCAGGCGGTCCGGAACACCGCCATACGCCTGAAGATCCCCTTCGCCGCGAAGCTCTTCAGCAAGGCACCCGGCACCGGCTTCCTCGCCACGCGTGTCTTTCTTCCGCTGGCCGTGGTGAGCGGCGTCAAGGAGATGTTCCTCCCCACTCATGAAGGCGCTCAGGGCTGGGTCGACCGGGGCATGGGAGGCGTCCAGGCCGCGGGTGCCGTAGCCGTGCTGGGTGGCGCGGGCATGGCCACGGCGCTGGGGGCGTCCGCCGCCGTGGCCGCCGCGGTCCCCGTCGTAGGCTGGGTCGCTCTTGGCGTGGCCGGGGCCTACTTCCTGGGCAGTTGGGCCTGGGACAAGTGGGGTGACGACATTAAGGACGGCGCCAAGGAGGCCTGGAAAGCCACGAAGGAGTGGGGCAACGACATCAAGGACAAGGGTGCCGAGATCGTCGACGGAGCCAAGAGTGCCGTCACCAACCTAGTTCCCAACGCCATCCGCAAGTACAGCTTCTGGTAAGCGAGCATCGGACTAACAGTCATGAAAAGCCCTGAAATCGACATGGACCTCCAGGAGTTCCGCGGAATCCTGGCCGAGGCGCTTTCCGAAGGAGGAACGCAGCCCCTCCTGAGGCTCACCGATGAAGAGATCGCCATTCTCGATCCCGACTCGTTGACCGAATGCGTCGCCCCCACGCCGCGGATCAGTGCGCTGTCCGGCCAGGAGCGCGAATGGGTCTATGCCACGGCACTACGGTCCCTCGTATCGCGTGAGGCGGTGGAGGTCGCCAACATCGACGAACTCGACGCCGTGCTGCGAGCGGCGGACGCGAGCTCCCGGTCCGGCGACGCGGCATCCGGCGAGGGCACGGACCCCGGTTCCGTCCCTTCGGGCGTGGACCTCGACCTGCGCATCACCCCCGAGGTGAGCCTCGCCCTGACCCTGCGGCGAACTGCCGCCCGCGCACTGGCTGTTGAGCAGCACACGTCGAGCGGCGTCACGCACATGCTGGTCTACATACACGCCGAGGACCTCTACCTCGTGGAGCGGGTGACCGGCGGCGGCCTGCACATGTTCACCCTCGCCAGTTCCGCCAAGGACGCGGCGGACATGGTGCAGCTGTTCATCGACCCCTTCGAGGTCGCCGACAAGGACGGCCGCGTCCAGGAGATCACCCCCGAGCAGATCAGCGACGACAACGTCGGCCGCGCCCTCGGCGAGGCGATCAACAACGCGCTCGTGGTCGGCCAGACGGTGCTCCTCGCCGACGCCCCGGGCCCCCTCCTGACGACGTACGCCACCGACAAGGCCCTGTGGACGGTCTTCGTCGAGAAGCCGAACGCCCCGACCGGCATCGAGGCGCGCCCCGTAGGCAAGACATCCCTGCGCAAGATGATCACCGAGCTGATCACCCCGCCCGTCTCCGGCTGAGGAAGGAAACATGTCCAGAGAGAGCGACTGCCGAGAGGACGTACGTCTCCTCAAGAAGTACGCGGACGAACTTGAGCGTTCCGTCGACAACGTCCAGCACCTCTGTGGCACCGACACCTGGACGGGCCCCAAGGCTGAGCGCTTCCGCGGCGAGTGGTCCGGCCACAAGAAGCAGATCACCGACGCCGTGGCCAACGCTCGCGCCGCGATAGACAAGGCGCTCAAGCGCGTGGAGCAGGAAGAGGCGGACAAGAAGAAGACAGGAACCGGAAACTAGCGCCGTGGCCAACCAGCAACGCACCCCGACTCGTGCCCCGGCCCCCACCCAGGTACGCCGGATCACCGCGGCGACCATCGACGCGCTCACCGCCCTGGTGTGCGGCCTCGTCGCCGGGGCCGCGGCCGGCGTGAAGGTGATCGACGGAGTGGTCGAACTCCGGCCACAGTCCCCCATGGTGTGGGGTGCGGCGCTCGGCACGGCCCTGGGCCTCTCCTTCGTGAACCACGTCCTGCTCACGCTGGCGACCCGAGCGAGCCTGGGAAAGCTGATCACGGGCCTGCGTGTGGTCCGCGCCCTCGACGGCGGACGCCCCGGCCTCTTCCGCCTCACCGGCCGCTGGCTTTTCGGCTTCTACTGGACGGTCGTGTTCGTCCCCATCCACCTGGCAACGGACAGCGACGTCGAACAACAGGACGCGGTGGGCCTACGTATCGTGCACCGAAAGGCCTGACCGAGATCGCCAACGCGTTTGGCGTTCACATCGTCGAACGGATAGGACCGAGATGCGCCATACCCGAGCGATGGTCGCGGCACTGACGATCGCAACCCTTGCCTCTTGCACGAGTGAGGAGCCGCACGAGGGGGGTGAATCTTCTTCCACAAGTCCCGTATGGATGAAAATCCAGAGTCCGTCCGACTACGTGATCGGCGAAGCGGGACCATTGGCTCTCGAAGTGGAAAACAGCGAATCGAAACGAAGCGAAGTCGACGTCAATCTTTCTCTCAGTTTGAAACACGCACCCAAGGGTGACGTTTCCATCGAATATCAAGAAGTCGGAGCCTCCTCCTGGAAGGATCTTCGGCTCTCACCAAAGGATACCGGGGGTGCAGAAAGCCGCAGTGGCACCTTCCAGACCACACTGCCACCAGGCAGCAGCACGCTGAGACTTCGCCTGACCCCTGGAATGCGTCCCACGAACAGCGGCCAATCCATCGACATCACCGCCAAGATAAGCAGAGCACGCAAGTCGCTGGCCATCGCTCATGGATCAGCGCCATTGGCTATTTTTCAGGTCAAGGCGGAATCCGGATCCGAGTATGTGCAGAGAAGGGGAGGCTGGGCCGAGTACGAATTCTCGGTGAACAATCGCTCTGCGGTGGACTACCCTCAGATTCAGGTCCTGGCCTTCTTGTGTGAAGAAGCCGAAGGCGATTGCAAGGCAGATGAATCGACCTCTGCTCTGTCTGTTCAATGGAAGACACCGGACGGGTGGAAAGACTTGCGCATCCCTTCCCCCGACCCCACCCCCACCTCCGATGCGGCCCCGGACCTTGAGGACGACGCCGCACTCGTCTCCGACATCCCTCTGTCACGTGACGACAGCAAGCGCCTGAAGTTCCGGATCAAGGAGGCAGGAGATCTGCGCAAGGGTCCGTGGCGCGGAGAGATTCAACTCCTGGCACGCCATAAGGGCGACAAATCCACCACCGCACTGAGTTCCACAGGTATCGCGTTCCAAGTCAAGTGACGTAGGCCACGAGGATCTCTTTATTTCGCTACTTTTTCCAGCTTCCGAAATTGCTTGTCGATGATTTGCTTCGGCACGGCAACGAACTCATGCGCATTTTGAGTCGCAGCGGAGATTCTGATCAGGGTGGCACCCTGCCGCATCACGACGTATCGAATCTTCGCACCCATCTGATACTCGAACAGGATGTTCACCTCACTGTGACCGTATGAGGCTTTGTCGGCCGTGACCCGACGAACTTTACTCTTCTGACCGGAGTATGTGACATTGAATCCCGAACCACAGGCCGAGACAGCGCTCTTGAGGTCTGTCAACGCGTCCTCGGCTGCCGACTCCGACTCAACACTTGTCAAGATGAGCTGGTAACTCGCATCCGGCTTCTTGCTTTTCATAATGCTCTGCCGTGCCGAGCGTTTGTCATAAGCTGAGATCTCGGGTGCAATGGCGAGCGCCATAATGGGCTGGCAGGCCTTCCTGTCCGCTCGGGCCGAATGGTCTGTCTCGGCCCGTGATTCGTCGAAGAACTTGTACCCCGGCGCATCTCCCTGAGTCAGCACCACACGGGAGAGCTGCGATATACTCAATGGTTCTTCACCTGCGGCTTCTTCACTGCCGCATGCCGAAACCCCCAACAACACCGCGGCAATGGACGCCATCGCGACAGCCCTTCGCGCCTCGGCCGGCACCATTCCTTCGGGCTTCCCTGCAGGTTCCTCGAACACCCTGTCTCCGATCTTCGCCACCGCACTGCGGACTATATTTTGTACGTCACAAGCAACCCGCGCCTGCCGAACGCCGTCAGCCGTTCTGGCCGGGCCAGTCCCAGGCATTGCGGCCATCGGAGAAGGGTGTGTAGACCTTCTGAACCACGGCAGGGTCACGCAGCCATTCTCCGTAGGCTGTGCGCTGCGTGGGCGACATCTTTTCCGGATCCATCACGACTCCATCTTTCGTCAGGAAGTTTCGCGACGAGTCTCCCTTTATGTATTCTTTTGGGTTTCCGGTATACGTCTCATGGCTTCCGTCGACCTTCCACACCTCGACTTCCGGAATGTACCGCGCGTCGAACCCTCCGTTCTTCTCGCGAAGGAGGTCGTTCGCCTGATCCTGATAGGAGGTCTGCCAGCTCGTGTCGATGGTTGCTTTCTTGACTCCTTCGATCTGATGCCGAAGCTCGGCCGGTGCGTCCGATGCGTCGACATGGACTCCCTGCTTGATCCAACCCGTAAGGATGCCCGACCCCATCCCATAGGCAGCTCCGATCGCGGCACCCTTGGCTCCCGCCATCCCTGCTCCGCCTGTAGCGCCCATAGCCACGCCCGTCACCTGATCAATGAGGCCGTCACGGAAGGCGTTGGTGTCCGCAACCCATTTGTCACGCTCGGCGCCCAGTTGAGTGGAGACAGTGCGCATATTCTCGTAGTAGAAGCGCTGCATCATCCCCTTCTGAGCCGAGATGTATCGCACCGAGTCACCCGTACGATCCGGATTGATATCGTTCTCCTGCGCAATCATCTTCTGGTTGTATCCCTGGAAAAGTGCTCCGATGATTCCAGCACCCTTGGGGTCGCGACCGGCTTCCACCGTCAGCGCTCCCCACATGTCCTGGGAAAGCTCCAGCCCTGGACGCTTCCTGTCCTGACCGGCGAAGTAAGATTTGTCAGTCCATTCTTTGCCGCCACTCCACAGGTCATTACTCACAGGAGACGTCACACTGTGTTCGACGTCGTTCCAATAGGAGGTCATGATGCTGGTGTAAAGCGCGGACGTACCGTCGACGGGATGTACGCCCTTCATGTCGCCCTTGCTGTGCTTATAATTTTCATAGATCAGGTGTGCCGCGTTCTTTTCCGCCAAGGACGGATTGTCCTTCCTCAGCGTCACACTTCCCGCGTGCAGGATGTTCAGGAAGGCCACTCCACGCTCTTTGGGCTCATCGACCTTCCAAGGGCCAGTGGTGTACAGCATCGACTGAACGCTGCCCGCGTTGTGATCCATCCACTCGCCGGAAGCTCCCGCATTTCGCGAGATGGCGTCGAAGAGCTGCTCATAGCCGTCCTTCCCCCATTCGCCCTCACCGATTCCGCTGTTCCCTAGAAACTGGTTCTCGTTCGTCTTCGTGTCCTTGCTGAAGACACGATCACCAAACGCCACAAGGAAATCTTTGTCATGTGACCCACCGCGGAGGAGCGGAGACAGGCGGTCCGGCCGGAATCCAAAATGCTCATCGATCGCAGAATCATCGAACCACTTGTTCCAGGCTCGCTGCTTCTCCTTGGGCGTCTTGCCCTCGAAAGCTACCTTCGTGTACGTACCGAAGGTGTCGGCGATGGTTTTGCGATCCTTCTCCCTCTGATCCGCGTCATCTTTGTAGGCATCACTGTTGCGGTCCCCCATTTCCTGGGACATCCACAGCAGGCTTTTCGACCCGAGGACGTCGTAGAAAGACTTCACATAGTCGGCGTCTGCCTTGTTCGCACGGAGGTCCGCGAACATTTCGGGAGTGATTTCCTCTCCGTTCTCAAGCCGCCTCTTGAAGTCGTCTCCCAGCTTCTTTCCGTTCGCCACCGACTGTTTCGTCTGGCCGACCATGCTTTCCTTGATCCGTACCATTCCCTTGTAGCCGTGGCCGTACTTCTCGTCCTCGGCGATGGAGAGGTGGTGGCGGCGTCTGAGCATGGGGAGTTGGTTCTCCGACCAGCCGGCGATGGCGAGCAGTTCGGTCAGCGGGTCCGTTTCGACGCCGTAGCGTTCGAAGCTCGACTTGATCCACGTCGCGCTGGACCTCAGTTTCTCCTGGTCCTTCTGGAGTGACTGGATCGTCCTGGCCAGCTGATCCGGATCGATACCGGAGAAACCGCCCTCGTCGCCTGCCATGAAATTGTCCCCCGCGTGGTCGGTTGGTCAGCTTGTTCGGTGTCAGCGCTGCCTCGCGTCGTCAGCGCAAATCCATCCGCATCATCTTCGCCTCGGCGGGCGACACCTTCTCGGGCAGCGAGTCGATCCTCTTCTGCACCGCCGGGATGAGCTTGTCGATCTCTCTGATCATGCGGCCGCGGTTGCCCTCGATTTCGTCGTGCCACTTGTTGGCCGTCTTGCCGACCCAGGACTTCTTTTTGTCGCCAACGTCCTGAGATGCGGACTTCAGGCATTTTTTGAGCTCTTTGACCTCCTCCACGAGATTGCTCTTCAGAACCTCGAGCTGGGTTCGATAAGGGTTATCGACCTTCGGCTGCTCGTTCGTATCCCCCACTTGCGCCTCCAGTGCGGCATCACGTTGCAGTTCGGAAATATTTGCCGTCTACAGGGAACCAACAATAAGGAGCTTCCGGTACCGCGAGCAAGGAGCCTTGAGCCGATGACGCGGCTACACCCATTGCGATAGCATCGGGTCCGGCGGACGGAAGGTTCGTCTGGCTATCGATACACGGGGAGGCAGTCATGACGCTAAAGGGCGCAGATACCACACGACTCCGGAGTCTTTCCACCACCTTCAAGACTCAGCACGGCAACCTCGACGACCTGATTCGTGCCATCTCGACGGGCACGAGTCACAGTGAAGAGTTCTGGAAGGGCGGCCGAGCCAACCGATTCCGGGAGGAATGGGACAAGCTCAAGCCGCAGCTGCAGAACTTTGTCACGTCTCTTGAGAATGCCCGCAAGGAGACCAGCGACGCCGCCCAGGCGAACGACACCATCAACGACTAGTTGAGCGAAAGTCGTTGATGAGGGGGAGTCGACCCCACATCGAGCACAGCACAGCTCAGCGCAATACAGCACAGCGCGACACAGCTCAGTACACGCATGCGGGCCGGGCCACCCACAGGTGGCCCGGCCCGCATGCGTTGACCGTCGGCCGTCAGCCCGGCAGCACCGCCTGCGCCGGCATGGCCTCCCCGCTCCGGACGAACAGTCCACGCCCGGTCGGGCCGCCGCCGCTGTTCGACGAGACGCGGGTGTTGAACATCTCGCCGTCCGCCGTGCCCTGCGGAGAGAGCAGCAGGCCGTTGCGCGAACGCCGTGCCTGCACCACGGAACCGCGGTATTGGGAGGACAGCGTGTCGACCGCGCCTGCCATGATCAGGCCGAGACCGCCGTCCATGCCGCGGCGCAGTTCCTCCTCAAGGGCCTCGTCGAGCGGGGTGTCGTAGATCAACTCGGCGTCGTCCACCAGGATGACGTATGGCCCCCGCGCACTGCCCGTGAGCGCCTGCAAATCGTCCGCCGAACCCTCGCTGTCGAGCGTTCCGAGGACGCCGGGCTCCGAGGCCAGGTCCCGCAGGGGTGAGCGCCTGGGGGTGATCAGGACGACCTCGGTGCCCCGGCTCAGCAGGGACATCGCCGCCACCACCAGGGTGCTGGAGCGCCCGGACTTCGGCGGACCCGAGATGACGAAGCCGGGCCCCGCCTCCTCCAAGTCCATCCCGAGCGGCGAGAGTTCGTCCCCGCCGGCCGCGAAGAGGGCCCACAGGTCCGACGGCGGAACGAAGTCGGGCTGCAACGCCATGGCTTCGGACGCCTTGAGCCGCGCCGGCAGTACGTCGACCCGGATGGGCCTCTGGTGCTGGGCCGGGCGCGCCCAGGTCTGCGCGGCCACCCGGGCGATCTCCTGCAGTGCCGCCACCTGCGCCTGTCCGCTCGGGTTCTCCGCGAGCAGCGCGATCTGGCTCTCCTGCACCCCGTCGTCGGTCCCCTTGAGGGCCCTGCCGGACGGCACCTCCTTGGGTACGTCCTTCGGCGTGATGCCCGCGAACGAGTAGTCCTGCGGGTCGGCGAGCCGCAGCACGAGCCGTTCGGCGAAGGAGCTGGAGATCTCTCCCATCAGGCCGCTCCGGTCGGTGGCGAGGACCACCTTGACGCCGACGGCGGCGCCCTCGCGGAACAGCCGCTTCGCCGCTTCGACGAGCCGTCCGTAGTCGTAGTTCTCGAACGCCAGCCGGAAGGCGTCCCACCCGTCGATCAGGACGACCATCCACGGCAGACGGTCCTCGGGGCCGGCGGCGGCGCGCTGCTCGGCCGCACTCGACTGGCCCTTCTCCGCGAGGAACATCTGTCGTCGCGTGACCTCGTCGAGCAGGCGTCCCAGCAGCCGGTCGACCCGCGCCGTCTGGTCACGGGTGACGACCGCGCCGCAGTGCGGGAGGCTGGTCAGCGGGAGCAGCGCGTTGGCTCCGCAGTCGATTCCGTAGATGTGGACGTCGCTCGGCGCGCAGTTCTGCGCGAGTGCCCCCGCGACGGTCCGCAGGGCGGTCGACCGTCCGGAGCGCGGACCGCCCGCGATCATCAGGTGCTCCCCGTCGGCCAGGTCGAGCGCGAGTGCCTCGCGCGCCTGCTGGGCCGGCAGGTCGGTGAGCCCGAAGGCCACCGGACGGACCGTGTCGGCGCCGGGGCCGGCCTCGGGCGGAGCGGGCAGCTCGGATGTCAGTACCTGCGCGGGAATCGGCGGCAGCCACGGGCTGCGGGGTTGCGCGCAGCCGAGTTGCCGGGCCCCCGCGCTGATGGCCTCCACCAGCACGGCCAGGTCCGTCACCATCGTGCCGTCGTCGCCGTCCGCCTGTGCGGCTCGCGGCGGTGGATGCCCGTAGGCCACCCAGTCCAGGAAGTTCAACGTGACCTGGGGTGCCGTGTCGTGGCCCGGCCGCCGTCCGCCGATACGCGCGGACTGGACACCGATGAGCGACTGGGCGCCGGACCGTACGTAGCAGCGGCCCGGCGTGGCCTTCGAGATGTTGCCCGAGTCGGGGGCGTCGATGACGTCGCGTGACTCCTCGCCGTTGGTGACGCGCAGCGCGATACGCAGGTTGGTGTTGGCCCGGATGTCCTGGCTGACCACACCCGCCGGGCGCTGGGTGGCGAGCAGGAGGTGCACGCCGAGTGACCGGCCCCGCCGCGCGATGTCCACCAGGCCCGCGATGAAGTCGGGGAGCTCCGCGACCAGTGAGGCGAACTCGTCGATGACCAGCATGAGCCGCGGCATGGGTTCAAGGTCGGACCGCAGCCTGCGGGCGTCGTTGTAGTCCTCGATGTCCTTGGTCTCGGCGTGGAAGAGGATCTCCTCACGGCGTCTGAGTTCCGCCGCCAGCGAGGCGAGTGCGCGCTCCGTCAGATGGGCGTCGAGGTCGCTCACCATGCCGACGGTGTGCGGCAGTCGGGCGCAGTCCTGGAATGCGCTGCCGCCCTTGTAGTCGATGAGGACGAAGTTGAGGGCGTCCGGGGTGTTGCCCACGGCCAGCGAGGCGATGATGGTCTGCAGCAGCTCCGACTTACCGGCGCCGGTCGTGCCGGCGATCAGTGCGTGCGGTCCGTCCCGCCGGATGTCCAGGACGAAGGGTCCGTCGGCGGCCAGCCCGATCGGTGCCGCTGTCGTCGCCCCGCCGCGCTGCCAGATCGAGGCGATGTCGGCGCCTGTGGGGTTGGGCATCTCCAGCAGGTCGAGCAGCCGGGCGGCCGTGGGCAGTGCGCTGTCGGCGTCGTCCCGGCTCACGTCCACGACGGGTGCGAGAGCGCGGGCCATGCGTTCGCACCAGGCGATGGAGACCTGATCCGCCAGTACGTCACCGGCGGCCTCGTATCCGTACCCCCGGAGGTGGACCCGGGTGGCCGACTCCAGGGTCCAGCAGATCGCGGTGCGGCACTCCTCCGGCAGCAGCCGTTCGTCCTCGTCCACGCAGAGCGCGAAGATCCCGTGCGCCGGCCCCTCCTGGAGCAGCTGGGGAACACCGGGCACCCTGCGCAGCAGCCGGGCGCCGTCGAGAACGAGCAGCACCTGCGCGTCGGGACGCAGGACGTTCAGGCCGCCGTTCTCCTTGGCGACCGCCTGCCGTCTGGTGAGTTCCGCGAGGAGTTCGGTGACCCGGCGCGAGATGGACTCCGCGTCCGTACCCATCAGGGCGACGCAGTTCTGGCCCTGCTGCGGGCTCGTGTGCGGCAGCCACTGCGCCCAGCTCCAGTTCTGCGCCGCGTCCGCCGCCGAGGAGAGCACCACCAGGGAGAGGTCGCGGGGGCTGTGCAGGACGGCCGCCTGAGCGGTCATCCAACGCGCGCTGGCCACCGCCCGCGTCCTGTCCCCCGCGATGCCGACCACGCCCAGCTCCGCGAAAGGCAGGGTCAGCGGCACGTTGGTCACCACCGGAGGCTCCGGATCCTCGGCGTCCGAGCCGGCGTTGCGGGCGTTGGCGATGTCGATCTCCGCACGGAGATCGCTGAAGCCGACCCTCAGGTGCATCGCGTCCGGGTCGGTGATCCGCCGTTCCCACAGGCGCCGCCGGGGGCCGGTGGCGAACAGCAGGAGCTGGCCCGGATCCGGGTAGGCCTCACGCCTGCGGCGCTGGTCCAGTTCGCTCAGCCGCTCGACCTCGGCCTCGTGTTCGGCCTTGGCCTTCCGGTACTCCTTCATGGCGGCCCGGTACTTCTTCTTGCCGTGACGCCGGTCGCTGACCCACTGGCCGAAGATCATCAGGGGCGACAGCAGGCAGAACAGGAGCATGTAGATCATCTTGGTGACGAAGTACATGCCCACCCCGAAGAAGAGGGGGAGGATCGCCGAGATGAGCTGGAACCGCTGTGCCTCGTCCTTCTTCGGCGGCGCGGGAACCACAAGTCGTGGATTGGCTCTGGGCGAGGTCAGGCGCGGCGGTCGGTTGTAGGCGAGACCGCCCGCTCCCGCGGGTGAGAGGTGGGCATCGGGCTCGCCGACCTCGGAGAGGCTGAACAGTGATTCGCCGGACTTCAGCAGGACACCGGGCTGCCATTCCCGGGGAGCGGCCACCGGCTCGTCGTCCAGGACGAGTTCGGCGCCGCCGAGGGGAGCGATCTCCACGCGTCCCTTGACGTCGACGGTCACTCTCGCCGCCGTCTGCGCCAGATAGGGGTCCTCGACGGAGAGCGTGGCAGTGGGCGCGGAGCCGATCGTGCTGACCCCGGCGGAGAGCCGGGCCACCCGGCCGGCCCCGGCACCACCGCTGACGGTGACCTCATACCTGCCGATGGGTTCGCCGTTGACCATGAAGGGTCCGACGGACGGGTCGGTGGTGAGGCGCACGCCGTCCCTCAGCGCGCTGCCGATCTTCGCCTCGGGCGCACACAGCCTGCCGTCCACCCACAGCCCGGCCGCGACGGCGGCCCGCTGCCACGAGGGGGCCTGACCAGGGAGAGGTGTCACCACCCCTTGAGCCGCGAACGACGCGGGGCCGCCCCGCGTCTGGAGCCGTTCCACCGCCGCAGCGACTTCGGCCGCGGTCGTACCGTCGTCGACGTTGATGACCGCGTCCTGTGGTGCGACTCCCTCCCGGACCACGGTCGCCCGCACTCGCATCAGGACGTGTCCCCTCCCCTTAGGATCCTTCAGGTCATGATCTGAAAATACGCAGTCCAGAGCCTAGCTCGCACCGGTCAGCTGTTCGGGTGCTTCGCCTGTGCACATTCCGGGGAGGCCTAGCCCGGACGCCCGTTCTCCTCCACGGCGACCGTCGGAGCGAACGTGCGCAGGGCCTGGGCCAGGCGCTCGCGGTCGAGGGTCCACAGGTTGATGTGCCTGCTCGCCAGGAAGACCTCGTGATCGACATGGCCCGCCAGTCGGCCGGTCTGCTCCCGCGTCAGCGCGGAGTTGGGACCCGGCAGCGCGGGCGCGCCCGCTCGGCGCCGAAGGCCCACGTAACGCATCGGCGTCGGCGCGGAGGTCTCCTGCTGCCACAGCACCACCGCCTCGACATCTCCCCAGGGGACGAAGGCGGTCTGGCTCGCGTATCGGGCGGGCGCGCCCCCCAGGGTCACTCCTCTCTCATCGACGCGGAACGCGACGAGTCGCTTCGCCCACGCGCCGCTGAGAAGCTGAAAAGGCGTCCAGGTGTACTGGACCTCGTACGCTGACGTCGCATCTGCGGACATGCTCATCGCAATCGCTCGGGTTCGCCGGTCCTCCGGGGCTGCCTGTACTCCAGGACCGCCCGGAGGGCACGAACTGTCTGGTGTCCCTCATACCGCCGGCAGCGCATAGACCTCATACCCATGCGTGGCCGGCAGCCGGTTTGCGGAGATCGTGATCTGCCACGGTTCTCCCGGATCCTTGTTGCCGTTGCCTCCCCAGCAGCCGGTAGCTGCCCAACTCCCTTGGGTCGTCGGGCCGCAGTGTCTGCATGGTCGAGCCTTCCCCGTTGACGTTCGCTATCGCAGACACAGTAGTGATCGACGGGGTGGGCGGGGAGGCGGGGACGGGCGGTCGGTCGGCCCCGTGCCGCGCGCTATCCGACCTTCGACATCCGGGCCACCGGATCGCCCGCCTTCGCGTTGTCCGTCTCGTAGCGCAGGTCGTCGCCGACCGGGACCAGGCGGACCTCGTGACGGCCCGTCGTGCACTCGGACGTGGTGGACGGCTTGGCCACGCTCGTGGCGATCAGCTGTCCGGCCGTCACCTTCTTGAGGTAGAGGTCGGTGTCGCAGGTACCGCCGATGAGGTCGGTCTGGCGGAACGTGCCGAGCCGCTCGCCCGCCTCCGCCTGACCGACCGTCACTCGGAAGGTTCCCATGGGGAGTTTGCCGTCGAGGGCGAAGCCGTCGCCCTCCCAGGTGCCGAGGTACGACGCGGGCACCGCACTGTCCGCACCGCCGGTGGGGCCGGTGCTCGGGTCGGCGCTGGGGGTCGCGCTGCTCCCGGTCGAGGGGCCGGCGCTGGACGCGGGCGGTCGGGCTGCGGACCCCGAGTCGTTGTCGTCGTCCGAGCCGGTACCCGGCAGCAGGTCGAACACGAACACCGAGCCGAACGTCACCGCCGCCAGCGCCCCGGCCACCGCGAGGGCGACCGTGCAGCTCAGCTTGCGGCCACGGCCGCCGGCACCCGGCACGGAGGTCGCGGCCACACTGACGGACACCTTCCCCACGGCAGGCGGACCGTCGGAAGGCGAACCACCGGAGGAGGGACCGTCCGAGGGCGAACCCTGAGCGGGCGGACCGTCGGCGTCCCGTGGTTCCGGTACGTACGCGGGCGCGGGGGCGCCGGAGTACGGCGTGTGCGGCCCGTTGCGGGCGCCGGGAGCGTAGGGCGAGTACGGGGAGTAGGACGCGTAGGAGGGGTCAGGCGGACCGAAGACCCCGGGCACCCCCTCCCCCACCGAAGGACTCGTGCCCGCAGGGCTCCCCTCCGCAGGACTCGTCCCCGCAGGGCTCCCCTCCGCAGGACTCGCCCCCGCAGGGCTCCCCTCCGAACGGCCCCCCGCCGAGAGGCTGTCACCGGAACGGCTGCCTTCCGAGGGGCCGTCACCTGACGGACCCGTCTCGCTTCCCACCGAAGCGCTGCTGAACCCCACCACCCCCGACGGCGCCGCCTCCGCCGCCCCGTCCGCGACCTCCAGGTTCAGCAGCCGTACGGCGCTGCGGCTGACCTGTTCCACCAGGGGGCCCGGCAGCCAGCCCGCCGCCACCAGCCGTGCCGCGCCCTCCGGGGCCAGTGCGGTCGCGAGGGCCGCCGGGGACGGGCGCGCGGACGGGTCCTTGGCGAGGCACCCGGCCACCACCTCCCGCAACCCGCCGGAGAGCGAGCCCAGTTCGGGCTCCTCGTGGACCACCTTGTAGAGCAGGGCGGCCGAGGAGTCACCGGGGAACGGGGACGAGCCCGTCGCCGCGTACGCCAGTACCGCGCCGAGCGAGAAGACGTCGGCCGCGCCGGTGACGCCCTTGCCGAGGATCTGCTCGGGCGCCATGTAGCCGGGCGAGCCGACGGAGACACCCGTCGAGGTGAGGGACGCCGTGCCGTCGGTCGCGCGGGCGATGCCGAAGTCGATGAGCAGGGGTCCGTCGAGCGTCAGCAGCACGTTCGACGGCTTGACGTCCCGGTGGACCAGGCCCAGGCCGTGCACGGCGGTCAGCGCCTCGGCGAGACCGGCGCCCAGGACGCGTACGGAGTGTTCCGCGAGGGTGCCGGAGTCGGTGACCGCCGCGGTCAGCGTGGGGCCGGCGGCGTAGCCGGTCGCCACCCACGGGACCCGGGCGTCCGGGTCGGCGTCGAGGACCGGGGCCGTGTACGCGCCGCCCACCCGCCGCGCCGCCTCCACCTCGCGGCGGAACCGGGCGCGGAACTCCTCGTCGAGCGCGAAGTGCGGGTGCACGATCTTGACCGCGACGGTACGGCCGCCCGCGCTGCGGCCCAGGTAGACGCGGCCCATCCCGCCGGAGCCGAGCCGGCCGAGCAGCCGGTAGGGCCCCACGACCGTGGGTTCATCGACATCGAGTGGCCGCATGCGCCCGCACCTCCCCCGTAAGCCCTTGTGCCCATATGCCCGTACCCGTGCCCGTGTACGTGGGTCGGTCGTCCCCCGGACGGCCCGCACGCACTCCAGCAGGGTAGTGCCGCACGCCCCAGGGACTCAGGTGCCGGGAGGCCCGGGGCGAGGAAGCTCGGGGCCAGGAAGCTCAGGGCTCCAGCAGGTCGACCCGCACGTCCGACGCGAAGCCGGTCGTCGGACCCACCCGGCGGGCGAACTCCCTGACCGCCTCAAGCTGCGGCGCGCCGAAGCGGAAGTCGAGCGTCGTGAAGTAGCGCTCCAGGACCTTCTCGTCGAAGGCCTCCCAGCGGGCCGCCTGCTCGGCGACCTTGCCGACCTCCTCAAGGGACAGGTCACGGGAGGCGAGGAAGGCCTCGTGGACCTTGCGGGTGAGGACCGGCTCGCGTTCCAGGTAGTCGCGGCGGGCGGCCCAGACCGCGAAGACGAAGGGCAGGCCCGTCCATTCCTTCCACAGGGCGCCGAGGTCGTGCACCTGGAGGCCGTAGCGCGGGCCGTCCAGCAGATTGGCGCGCAGGGCGGCGTCGCCGATCAGCACCGCCGCGTCGGCCTCCTGCATCATCAGGCTGAGGTCGGGCGGGCAGGTGTAGTAGGACGGCTCGACGCCGAACCGCTCCGACAGCAGGAGCTGCGCGAGACGTACGGACGTACGCGAGGTCGAGCCGAGGGCGACCCGGGCGCCGTCCAGCTGGTCAAGCGGGACCTGGGAGACGATCACGCAGGACATCACCGGGCCGTCGCAGCCGACCGCGATGTCGGGGAAGGCGACCAGTTCGTCGGCGTGCTTGAGGAACTCGACGAGGGTGATGGGCCCGATGTCGAGATCACCCCGTACCAGCTGCTCGCTCAGCTTCTCCGGGGTGTCCTTCGTGAGCTCGAAGTCGAGCAGCGTGCCCGTTCTCGCGAGCCCCCAGTAGAGGGGCAGGCAGTTCAGGAACTGGATGTGGCCGACGCGCGGCCGTGAGCGGCGGGCGTCGGGACGCCCCTCGGGAGACTCAGGAGAATTGTCCACATCGCGAGGCTAGCCCCCATGCGGTACGGTGCAGGATCCAGGGTGCCCGAGTGGGGTACGCAACCGCTTCCGCCTCCCGTGTCAACCCCTGTGACACCGAGTGATACCGCTACGTCAGCCCCTCCGGCGGGCCCGCCAAACTTCCGGGTGACGTGATCTTGCCCTCTATTGCTTTCGGCTGCCCTCCTGGGTAAGGTCGTCCGCAAGTTGCAGTTTGGTTTCCCTTGCAGTACAGAGCCTGCGGAGCATGTGACCGCGGGCTCTCGTCGTTTTCAGACGAATGCAGTTGTTTACAAGGTTTTGTTTACAAGCTTTTGTTTACACCTTGCAGGTTCTGGAGCAGGGCAACCCTTTGGGCCCAAGGAGGGCTTATGGCTACCGGAACCGTGAAGTGGTTCAACGCCGAAAAGGGCTTTGGTTTCATCGCCCAGGAAGGCGGCGGCCCGGACGTCTTCGTCCACTACTCCGCGATCAACGCGAGCGGATTCCGCTCCCTCGAAGAGAACCAGGCGGTTACCTTCGACGTGACCCAGGGTCCGAAGGGCCCGCAGGCGGAGAACGTCACCCCCGTCTGATCCTTCGGCTGAGTCCGGGCTCCCCGAGCCCGACACTCTGATCCGGAACCTAGAAGCAAGACCCAAGGAGCCCCACACCGTCAGGTGAAGGGGCTCCTGCCTTTTCCCCGCGCTCCCTTTCCCCCGCCCCGGCCCCCTCCCCCGCTCGTCACTCGTCGCCGAGTGCGCCGTCGTACATCGTCTCGATCTCGCCGGCGAACTCCCGGGTCACCACCGCCCGCCGGAGTTTCATCGTCGGGGTGAGGTGGCCGGCCGTCTCCGTGAAGTTGAGGGGCAGGACGGTGAAGCGGCGGATCGATTCCGCGCGGGAGACGAGGCGGTTGGCGTCGTCGATCGCCCGCTGGAGGACGGTGAGCAGGTCCGGGTCGGTGACCAGCGTGGCCGCCGGGGCCTGCGCCCTGCCGGTCATCCGGCACCAGTGGGCCATCCCCTCGCCGTCCAGGGTGATCAGCGCGGTGACGTAGGGGCGGTTGTCGCCGATGACGACGCACTGGCTGACGAGGGGATGCGCGCGGAGCCAGTCCTCCAGCGGCGCGGGGGCGACGTTCTTGCCGCTGGTGGTGATCAGGATGTCCCGCTTGCGGCCGGTGATCGTGAGGTAGCCGTCGTCGTCCAGCTCGCCGATGTCGCCGGTGGCGAACCAGCCGTCCTGGGCGGCCGGGACGACCCCGCCCGCCTGCGGGTCCCAGTAACCGCGGAAGACCTGGTTGCCGTTCAGCAGGACCTCGCCGTCCTGGGCTATGCGCACCCGGGTGCCGGGCAGCGGCCAGCCGACCGTGCCCAGCCGCGGCCGGTGCGGGTAGGTGAGGGTCGCCGCGGCCGTCGACTCGGTGAGGCCGTAGCCCTCGTACACCTGGATGCCGGCGCCGGCGTAGAAGGAGGCGAGGCGGCGGCCGAGCGGGGAGCCGCCGCAGATCACCTGGCGGACCTTGCCGCCGAGGGCCGCGCGGATCCGGCGGTAGACGAGGGGGTCGTAGACGGCGCGGGCCGCTCTGAGTTTCGCGCTCGGCCCGGAGCCCGTGCCGTGCTGCTGGGCCTCCAGCGCCTCCCCGTAGCCGCGGGCCACCCGGGCGGCGCGGTCGAAGGAGGCGGCGCGGCCCATCCTCTCGGCGGTCGCGCGGCCGCTGTTGTAGACCTTCTCCAGCACGTACGGGATGGCCAGCAGGAAGGTCGGGCTGAAGCCCGCGAGGTCCGTCAGCAGTTCCTCCGTACGGATGCTCGGCGCGTGGCCCAGGCGTACCCGGGCGCGCATACAGGCGACGGCGACCATCCGGCCGAAGACGTGCGAGAGGGGCAGGTAGAGGAGCGTGGACGCGGGCTCCTTGAAGGTGGACTTGAAGACGGGGTGGAGCAGTTCGACGGCGTTGTCGACCTCGGCGAAGAAGTTGCCGTGGGTCAGCGCGCAGCCCTTGGGGCGCCCGGTGGTGCCGGAGGTGTACATGATCGTCGCGAGCGAGTCGGGGCCGAGGACTCCGCGGCGTACGGCGACCTCCTGGTCGGGGACGCTCCGGCCCAGCTCGGCGAGACGGTCCGTGTGCCCCTTCTCGAAGATCCACACGTGCTGGACGTCGGGCAGCCGGTCGCGCTCGGGGCCGAGCGCGGCGGCCTGCGACACATGCTCGACGGCGATCGCGACCGCGCCCGAGTCCTGGAGGATCCAGCGCGTCTGGAAGACGGACGAGGTCGGGTAGACGGGGACGGTCACCAGGCCCGCGGCCCACGCGGCGAAGTCCAGCAGCGTCCACTCGTATGTCGTACGCGCCATGATCGCGAGCCGGTCGCCGGGCATCAGGCCCTCGGCGATCAGCCCTTTGGCGACCGCGAGCACCTGGTCGGCGAACTCGGCCGCCGTGACGTCCTGCCAGCGGCCGTCGGGTCCCTTGCGGCTGAGCACCGCGTCGTCCGGCACCTGGTCCGCGTTGTCGAACGGGATGTCCGCGAGCGAGCCGTGGGTCACGGGCAGGATCAGCGGGGGGACCGAGACCTCTCGTACGACCCCGTCCAGGCGCCTGACCTCGGGTTCCGGTAGGGCGGGCTGGGGGCGGGAAGAGGGATCGCGGGACACGGGCGGCTCCTTACTCTCGTACTTCTCCCATTACGGACCCGGGAAAGGGCAGGTTCACCCGGGAAACCGGGGGGCTTGTGTGCGGAAGAGTGAGAAGTTGGTGCGCGTTCGGACGGCTGTTCATCTTTTGCCTGAGGTGTGGGCATAGAAGGTGGCCCGCATCGGGCCGCGCCTCACGGGCGTTCGAGGATCGCCGTCACGCCCTGGCCGCCCGCCGCGCAGATCGAGATGAGGCCGCGGCCGGGGCCCTCCCGCTCCGCGAGCAGTTTCGCCAGGGTCGCCACGATCCGCGCGCCGGTGGCCGCGAAGGGGTGGCCGGTCGCCAGTGACGAGCCCGCCACGTTGAGCCGGGCCCGGTCCACCTCGCCGAGCCCCCGCTTCTCCCAGGCCGCGAGGGTGGCGAGCACCTGCGACGCGAACGCCTCGTGCACCTCGACGAAGTCGAAGTCGTCGAGGCCGAGTCCGGCGCGTTCCAGCATGCGCGGGACCGCGTGGGCGGGTGCCATGAGCAGCCCGTCCTCCCCACCGGCCACGTCCCCCGCGACGAAGTCGACGGCGGCCGTCTCGTACGCCGTCAGATACGCGAGCGGGGTCAGGCCGCGGCCGGAGGCCCACTCCTCGCTCGCGAGGAGCACGGTGGCCGCGCCGTCGGTCAGCGGGGTCGAATTACCCGCGGTCATAGTGGGGTTGGGGCCGTTAACGCCGAACACGGGCTTGAGGGCGGCCAGTTTGTCGACCGTCGAGCCGGGGCGGAGGTTCTGGTCCCGCTCCAGCCCGCGGAAGGGCACGACCAGGTCCGCGAAGAAGCCGCGTTCATAGGCGGCGGCCAGCCGCTGGTGGCTCGCGGCGGCCAGTTCGTCCTGCGCCTCGCGGGTGACGGCCCACGTCCGGGCGGTGACCGCGGCGTGCTCGCCCATGGACAGGCCGGTACGCGGCTCCGCGTTGCGCGGGATCTCCGGGACGAGGTGGCCGGGGCGGACGCGGGAGAGCGCCTTCAGCCGGGCGCCCGCCGACTTCGCGCGCCGGGCCTCCAGCAGGATGCGCCGCAGGTGGTCGTTGACGCCGAGCGGGGCGTCGCTCGCCGTGTCCGCGCCGCCCGCGACGGCGGACTCGGTCTGCCCGAGGGTGATCTTGTTGGCCGCCGCGACGACGGCCTGGAGGCCGGTGCCGCAGGCCTGCTGGATGTCGTAGGCGGGGGTGCGGGCATCGAGCCGTGAACCGAGCACGGTCTCGCGCGCGAGGTTGAAGTCACGGCTGTGCTTGAGAACGGCGCCGGCCACCAACTCCCCGACCGCGCCCGGCTCTTCGAGGCCGAAACGGTCCACGAGGCCGTCGAGGGCCGCGGTCAGCATCTCCTGGTTCGAGGCGGTGGCGTACGGGCCGTCGGAGCGGGCGAAGGGGATGCGCGTACCGCCGATGACCGCGACGCGGCGCGGCTCCGGCAGCCGGAGGAGTCCGGCGGCGGCACGGAGGGGCTCCGCGGCGCGGACCGGTCCTGCGGCGCGGAGGGGTCCTGCGGCACGGCGGGGGCCCACGGCGCGGAGCGGCCGGGGTGGGCGGCTGGGTTCGTCGGGGCTCATCTCGACCTGCTCCCTCACGGTGACGTAGCATTACCTCGGGTAACCTTACTCCAGAGTAAGCAAGGAGTGGGCGCCCGCGCGAGCCTGCGCCCGAGCGCACCCGACCGAGCTGGGAGCTGAACCATGGCCGACCGCTATCTGAGCCTCACCGGCACCGCGCCCGGCCGCTTCCTGACCCGGCGGCTCGGCCTGCCCCAGCCGGCCCGGCTACGGCGGTGGAGCCCCGAACAGCCCTCCCTGCAGGGGCGGTTGCTGCACCTGACGGCGGGCAAGTCCGACCTCGACCTGGCGCCCGTCCTCACCTTCGCGGGGCTGGACCTGGACCTCGTACGGGCCGGCTCGGCACTGGACGTGGGCACCGAGAACCCGGTCGCCGTCGTCCTCGACGCCACCGGTGTCCGTGACGTCGACACGCTCGCCGAGGTCCACGCGGCGCTCCACCCCGTCGTCCGGTCGGTCGCCGGGAGCGGGCGGATCGTGGTGCTCGGCTCGCCCCCCGACCCCGCCGACCACCACCAGGCCGCCGTGCAGCAGGGCCTCGAAGGGTTCGTACGGTCCCTCGGCAAGGAGATCGGGCGGGGCAGGACCGTCAACCTCGTACGGCTCACGGACGCGCGTGCGGCGGAGTCGACGTTCCGCTTCCTGCTCTCGCCCCGGTCGGCGTACGTCAGCGGGCAGGTGATCGAGGTCGGTGACGGGGCCGGTGCCGGTACCGGTGCCGGCGGGACGGGGGCGCCCGCGGACTGGGGCAAGCCGCTCGCCGGGCGGACCGCCCTGGTCACCGGGGCCGCGCGCGGGATCGGCGAGGCCGTCGCCACGACGCTCGCGCGGGACGGGGCGCGGGTGGTGTGCCTCGACGTGCCCGCCGCCGAGGCCGACCTGGCCGCGGTCGCCGGACGGCTCGGCGGGGTCGCGCTCGCGCTGGACATCACGGCGGACGACGCGGGGGCGCGGATCGCCGGCGCGCTGCCGGAGGGCGGCCTGGACGTTCTCGTCCACAACGCGGGGATCACACGGGACCGGCGGCTGGTCAACATGCCCGCCGAGCGCTGGAGTCCGGTGCTCGACGTCAACCTCGCCAGTGTGCTGCGCACGACCGACGCGCTGCTGACCGGCGGCACGCTCCGCCCCGGCGGGCGCGTCGTGGCCACCGCGTCCATCGCCGGGATCGCGGGGAACGCCGGCCAGACCAACTACGCCGCGTCCAAGGCGGGGATCGTGGGGCTCGTACGGTCGCTCGGGCCGCGGGCGCTCTCGGAGTACGGGGTCACGGTGAACGCCGTCGCGCCCGGCTTCATCGAGACGCGGATGACGGCCGCGGTGCCGCTGTTCATCCGCGAGGCGGGGCGGCGCATGAACTCGCTCGCGCAGGGCGGGCTGCCGGTGGACGTCGCCGAAACGACGGCGTGGCTCGCGAGCCCGGGGTCGGGGGCGGTCAACGGGCAGGTGGTGCGGGTGTGCGGGCAGAGCATGTTGGGCGCGTGAGCGCTCCGCTGGGGTGACCCGGGGGGTGGGATTGCTTGGGGTGCGTTTACGGGTGCGGGTGGGTGAGGGCTGGCCGCGCAGTTCCCCGCGCCCCTTGGGGGGTGGGGGATGGCGTGGGCTTGCACCGTGCGGGTCTGTAAGGGCTGGGTGCGCAGTTCCCCGCGCCCCTTTAAGGGGCGCGGGGAACTGCGCAATCTTTTCGTCTTTTGGGGTGCGGGGAACTGTGCACCCGGTATCGGCCCCGAGCGCGGTCCTGTTGTGGAGGAGGAGAGTTGGAGATGGGTGAGCTCGTGGATGGTGTGAGCGGTCTGGACCGTACGCGTACGCTCGGTCGTTCGCCGTCCCTGTGGCCCCTGCTTGCCCGGGGAGCCGTGCTCTCCCCGTTCAAGCGGCCCAGGCCCGGCGTCACCGCACCCCGTACCCGGCTGGTCCTCCCCGGTGTCCGGGTGGACCTCGGCAGGCTCGCCGCGTACGAGCGGGCCTGCGGATTCGGCGTCGGGGCGGACGAGTTGCCGCCGACCTACCCGCATGTGCTCGGTTTCCCGGCGGCGATGCGGCTGATGAGCGCGCGGACGTTCCCACTGCCTCTGCTCGGGCTGGTGCACACGTCCATCGGGATCACCCAGCACAGGGCGCTCACGGCCACCGGCGAGTACGAACTCGCCGTCAGCGTCGACGACCTGGTACCCCACAGGCGCGGAACCGAGGCCGTCGTCACGACCGAGGTACGGTCGCGCGGCGAACTCGTGTGGGAGTCACGCAGTACGTATCTGGCACGGCACGCGGTCGAGTCGGCGGGGGCCCGAAGCGCTGTCGAGCAGGCCGTCGCCGGGCGGCTGCGCGGGCGGGCCGCGGCGGCGGAGCTCAAGCCGCTGCCCGTACTCGCCGAGTGGCACCTCGCGGAGGATGTCGGGCGGCGGTACGGCGCCGCGTCCGGCGACCGCAACCCGATCCATCTGTACCCCCTCACCGCCCGGATGTTCGGCTTCCCCCGGACCGTCGCGCACGGCATGTGGACCGTGGCGCGCTGCCTCGCCGAACACGGGACACCCCGAGCGGCGCGGGTGCGGGCGGAGTTCAAGGCACCGGTACTGCTGCCGGGAACGGTGTCGTACGGGGCGAGGAGCAGCCGTTTCGAGCTGCGCGGGGCCGACGGCGGCGGCCGGCTGCACCTGACGGGAGAAGTACTGCCGCTCGTCTGATCGGGCAGCAGTACTCCGCGCGGTCTGCGGGGCGGGGTGCGCGGTCTCCGCAGCGCCGGGGCTTTCCCGGCTTACGTGGCTTCCGGGGCCTCGGTGGTCTCCGAGGGCTCCGGGGTCTCCGCCCACGGCTGCCCCTTCATCAGGTCGCCCAGGCCCGCCCAGGCGAAGTTCATCAGGGTCGCGGCGGCCTGCCGGGCGGAGACCCCGGGGGTGGCGTTGGCCCAGGCGGCGAGGGACTCGGCGGCGCCGACGAGGGCCTCCGCGAGGCCCGCGACCTCGCGCTCGGGCAGCGAGGGGTTCCGGTGGGCCTCCCGCGCCGCGACCACGATCAGCTCGGTGACGAACGCCACGATCTCCTCGCGCATCGCCGCGATCTCGGCGGCGAACGGCTCCCCGTGCGTACGCGCCTGACGGTGCAGCACCGCCCAGCCGTCCGGGTTCTGCGCGGTGTGCGTGAAGAACGCCCGCAGCCCTTCCCAGAGTTGGCGGTCGGCGGGCAGGTCCGGCCGCACTCCGGCGCGTACCGCCGCGGTCAGGGCGGCGGCCTCACGCCGGATGCACGCGGTGAAGAGGTCTTCCTTGCTGTTGAGGTAGAGGTAGACCAACGGCTTGGACACGCCCGCCAGATCGGCGATCTCGTCCATCGAGGCGGCCCGGTAGCCCCGCTGCCCGAAGGTCCGCACGGCGGCGTCCAGCATCTGCTGTTCGCGCACGGCACGGGGCATCCGCTTGCTCTTCACTGCACCCATACAGGAAAGACTATGTTCTGCCGACGGTCACGCCGGGGCGAGGTGCGTTCGGACCGGGGCCCGGGTGGGGCCCCGCCGTCGTCGCCGCCGTAGTCCCCGCCGTCGTATTCAGGCCGTCCGGCTCTGGGCGCCGGACACGTCGCTCGGCACCTCGCCGGACGTCGTGGCGGACGTCTTGCTGGACGTCTTGGCCGAGGCCGCGTCCGCCGCCTCGTCCTCCTGGTTGCGGTTCGCCTCCAGGTTGGACTTCATACGGTCGACGCGCTCGACAACCTGGATCGAGGCGCGGTCGCGCTCCTTGCGGAGGACCACGAAGCTGATGGGCGCCGAGACGACCAGGGCGAGCATGACGACCCACATGCCGTTCGAGTCGCCGAGGCCGCGCGGAGCGACGCCGGAGTAGACGAGGCCCCAGACGACCACGAGGCAGCCCACGAAGATCCCCAGGCGCATCAGCGTGTAGCGGAGCATCTCAATCCACTCTTCCCGTTCCGGACTTCCCAAAGGGCACCGTCCAGTGAAGCACGGGCGTGCCGCGATCTTGTAGGGGGGTGCGCGGGGCGTGGGATGGTCCTGGGCGGACGGAGGGCGGGGGCTCTCAGTCGACGCGGCCGAGCGAGAGCAGCATCGTGATGTCGTCCCGGTCGTCGCCCGGCGCCACCCTGATCGCGTCCGGTACGCGGCCGACCTCCTTGTAGCCGCACGATCCGTAGAACCGTTCCAGGCCCTCGCCGCCCCGGCAGGTGAGGCGTATCGCCTCTATGCCGTCGAGACCGCGGGCGGCGTCGGCGGCGGCCGTGAGCAGGTCGCGGCCGTAGCCCTTGCCCTGGTGCCTCGGGTGCACCATCACCGTGTACAGCCACAGCCAGTGCGTCATCAGGCGGTGGGTGTTGTGGGTGAGGAAGGCGGTCGCCGCGACGGTTCCGTCCTCGTCGCGGCCGATCAGGAGCCGGGTGCGGCCCTCGGCCATCGCGACGAAGTGCTTCACGAGTTCCGGTCGTATCGTCTCGGGCGACACGGGGGGTACGAAGCCGACGGAGCCGCCTGCGTTGGATACGTCGGCCCATAGGTCGGCTATGCCGTTCCTCAGGGCGGGGCCGACGGAGGGGTCGAGCTCGAACGTAAGGGCCATGTGGGGAGATTACTTATTACCCAGCGTGTGGCTCAAGTGGGTACTGGGGTTGCGCGGCGGGTGTGGGGCCGTGGGCGCCGAGTGCGCCGTTCCCCGCGCCCTTAGGTGAGTGAGGGCGAGGCCCGGATGGCGGGTGCGGGCCGTGACGGTTGGCCGCGCCGTTCCCCGCGCCCCTAGGCAGTGTCTTCAAATGATCACCGTGATGGATCATGGTGTCGTGATACGTCGCCATG
>NZ_BMVY01000027.1 GCF_014650955.1 Streptomyces tauricus | reverse complement strand
GTCGGGTCTGCTCCAGCGAGCAACTCCCGTGGTCCTTCCTCACTCACACCGGACTGACAATAGGCTCCCAAACACCACAGAACTAACGAAAACCTCAGTAGACGTCATCTCATTTGGGTGACTAGACTTGTGGCGTGTCAAAGATCGTTGAGCGGCTGGTGCCGGACGAGTTGTGGGAGCTGTTCCAACGGGTGGTGCCCGAGGCGCCGTCGCGGCCTCAGGGTGGTGGCCGGCGTCGGCACGGCGACCGTGAAGTGCTGGCCGCGATCGTCTTCGTGGCGACCTCGGGCTGCACGTGGCAGCAGGTGCCGACCGCGTCGTTCGGCCCGTCCGGCGCGACGGCCCATCGGCGCTTCACCGAGTGGACGAAGGCCCGGGTGTGGGCCAAACTCCACCGCCTGGTCCTCGACGAGCTCGGATCCCGTGGCGAGCTGGACTGGTCCCGGTGCGCGATCGACTCGGTCAACATGCGGGCCCTGAAAAGGGGGAACTGACAGGCCCGAATCCTGTAGACCGGGGCAAGTACGGGTCAAAGATCCACTTGATCACAGAGCGGACCGGACTGCCCCTGTCCATCGGCATCTCGGGCGCCAACACACATGACAGCCAGGCACTGATCCCACTGGTGAAAGGCATACCGCCGATCCGCTCCCGCCGGGGACCCCGGCGACGCAGACCCCACAAACTCCACGCCGACAAGGGCTACGACTACAACCACCTGCGACGATGGTTATCCAGCCGAGGAATCCGGCACCGCATCGCCCGCAGGGGCATCGAGTCCTCGGCCCGCCTGGGCTGCCACCGCTGGACCGTGGAGCGCACGATGTCCTGGCTCGCCGGATGCCGACGCCTGCACCGTCGCTACGAACGCAAAGCCGACCACTTCCTCGCCTTCACCAGCATCGCCTGCACCTTGATTTGCTACCGCAGACTCACCAAATGAGATGACTTCTAAAGACGGATGTCGGTGAAGCTCGGGAATCCAGCGCACAAGCGACCTGCCCGCGCGCGTGAACGGCGGGACTCGCTGCCGTCGAGTAGGTGGCGCACCGGAAGTTCTTCGTCGGCCGGGCTGACGAACTCAGGCGCTTCTCCGACCTGCAGGCGGGCCGCGGTACACGGCGAGTGATCAACATCTACGGTCCTGGCGGCATCGAAAAGACGGAGGTGTTCCACAAGTTCGTCGCCCTCGGCCACGAGCAGGGCGCCCTGTTCGGGCGCGCGGACGTCGCCGATGTGATGGCCACAGTTATCGATGGCGATCACCAGGATGCCGAACTCCTACGGGCCCTCGTTTCGCCCCTGTAGCGGACCGAACTCGATCCGCTGCGCCGGGACCTGCTCGACCCCATCGACGACACCTACCGCCGCCGGATGAACCGGCAGCTCACCGTGCAGGAACCACGGCACACCATGGCGCGAGCGATCTGCTACGGCAAGCGCGGCCGCATCCAGCAGCCCTTCCGCCAGGGCCAGGAGGATCAGCTTGCCGCGCTCGGACTGGTCCTCAACGCCGTGGTGCTGTGGGACACCCACTACCTCGACGCCGCGGTCACCGCGCCGCCGTGAAGGCGACGGCGGACGGCTACTTCCGCTACTCCTTCGCAGGCACGTCCACCACCCCGGCGGTCGCCTCCGCGGCGGACTACGTCGACGTGCAGTAGCCCACGGCAGGGTCATCCGTCTGCGCGCGGTCGGCGTTGGAGTCTTTACCAACCGTCGACGGTGTTCATTCGGCCGACGACAGACTCTGCATCCGCACTGGCCTCGGCGTCAACTACATCCTCCTCAGCCAGTTCGCGGAGTGTTTCCCGAAAAAGAGGTCATTGCGTGGATCTTCCTCTGGATGGCAGCCGGGATCAGTAGCATGCCGCCGGTCAGTAGTCGTGCGAGTACGGGGAGGCGGGGCCCATGGCGACGGTTGAGAGCTACTGGGACAAGACCGACGACGAGCTGTATGCCTTGCTGGGGGCGGAGCTTCTGGGCGAGGGGCTTGGCCTGTCGCCGGAGGACGAGGAGGGTCAAAGGGAGTTCGGCAGGGAGTGGTTCGCGGACAAGCATGCCGAGTTGCAGCGCCGGATCTGCCATCACGAGAAGGTGCAACCGTTTCTCGGTACGACGTCGACGGACCGGCTCCTCGATGCCATCACCGTGCAGGAACTGATTGCCGACTTTGCCGGAGATGCCAAGACCGCTGTCCTGATCGCCGTACTGGTCGGACGGGTCGGGCTCGGTATGTTCTGTCGCAACGCTCCGGAACCGGAGCTCTCCGCGTGAGCGGCGAGAGACTCGCCTTCCGGCAGTACAAGAAGCTGCAGGTCAACCGGGCACGCCAGTTGTCCCAGATGCGTGTGCGGCTCACGGAGCTGGGGGACAACCGCGGGCTGCAGGAACTCGACACGATGATGACCGAGTTCGGCGCGACCGGTCCGCAGGCACCAGAAGACCCCGTCGGTGAGATGCTCGCCGAGCTGGTCCAGGAGATGAAGGACGCCCTGGCCGACCTCGGGGCGAGCCACACGATGTTAGGCGACGTGTGGGCGGTGGCCCTCAAGCGCGACGCGTTCTCCGCTCGGATGACACGCTTCACCGACAACTCGGGACTTGTGGCGGTCTCGGATGCGACCCTCAGCCTGTGCGGTGTATACGCCCAAGCCCTCGGCCTCGCAGGTCGGCGCGGTCCCGAACCACAGGTGCTGACCGGGGTGCTGCGCTACTACTACGTCCAGCAACGGGTGTTCGGGCTCGCGGGGAAGCTGGAGATCCGACTGGAACCAGAGGCCGCAGAGACGACCGCCCTTTTCCAGTACCTGGCTGCACAGTTTGTCCTGGCCCATGAACTCGCGCACTACGTGTTAGGACACACATCCGCGGTGAGCGCCTTCGCGCCCGACGAGTACGTGCCCGTCTGTTCGGAGAGCCACCAGCTTGAGACAGAGGCCGACCTGCACGCGTTGCGGGCCGTTCGGCGTACGTGTGAACGACTCTTCGACGAGCTGCCACCAGAGGGCGGCGAAGCTGCTCTCGGAGCGGTGGGGGCCGCCATCGGGATGCTCGCCGTACATGCCACCGAACGAGGGCTCTTCGTTCGGCGGGGCGTCAGCCATCCACCTGCCCGCCAGCGAGCGGCCGCGCTGCTCCGGGAGATGCGGCCCGATGAGCGCAAACTTGCTCAGGAAACTCTCGACCTGGCTCTGACGGCGACCGAAGCCGCATCTACCATCGGCGCAGGAGCCGTCCCTTTCACGCCTGGGATGTTCGGCTCCGCTCCCATCCACACTCCACTCGGTCCCGCCTATCTGAAAACCACCGAGGTCTGCGACGCCATCCAGTGCCGTCCGAGGGAGTGGTACGTGGAGCTCTTCGACCAGGTGGGCCGCGAGCTCAACGAGCCCTGGCTCGCGGACGGCGCGCACCTCGCCGCCGAAGGCGAGCCGGCCTTCGCGCTGCGAACGTGGGGCTTGCCCAAGGGAAGCATCGGCGCGCTGTGCGACCCGGAGCAGCCGCTGACCTTCAACGCCCTGTACATGAAACTGCGGGCGGCCTTCACCTCGCGCGGACTCCGGGAAGACCATCTGCTCGCCTACGGGATCGCGGCGGCAACGCTCGTCAGCGAACCGCTGAGTGGGTAGATCCATGCGATGTGCTGAAATTCCCGAAGAGAGGCATGAGCGACTTAAGTACTCGTATGATGTGCCAGAACCGCGTACGGGTGGGGAACTTGAGGCGGTTGCTACCGCCTGCGCCGCCGAGAGCGCGGGCCTCTTTGCACGGGGGCATTGTTGTACCTTGCTTGCGTATACGCGGAGAACTTCAGAATCTTCGGGGCGCCGCCGACAAATGACGGAGGAACGGACGGCAGGCTCAGTCTGGAGTTTGGACCCGCAACAAACGTTCTTGTCGGCGAGAACGACAGCGGCAAGTCGGCGATCATTGATGCCATCCGCCTGTGCCTTCTGACTACAGCGGCTGACTACTATCGCGTCACACGCGACGATTTCCATGTCGGCCCTGATGGCCGAGCGGACTCCTTCAAAATCACCTGCGGCTTCAAGGAACTGACCACTGCAGAACAGGCTGTCTTCCTGGAACTGCTCACCACTGACGACAGCGGCAACATTGCGCTCTACGTCACGGTCAAGGCGCAGCTGATGGATCCGCTGCGCCCCCACCGCGTGTCGATGGCGACGCGCACCGGCCGCGATGGCCAGGGGCCGGCTCTGGATGGCGCCGCCCGCGAACTACTCAAGACCACCTATTTGCGGCCCTTGCGGGATGCTGAAGCCGAGCTGCGCTCGGGACGAGGATCTCGGCTGTCGCAGATCCTTGCCGGCTATCCAGCGATGCGAGAACAGGGCGAAGACGACTTCGATGCGGAGAGCGACAGCGCCTCCACTCTCGTCGGGATCCTGCGCCGTGCAGAGCGGCACATCAGCGACAACACGGCGGTGGCGGCAGCACGGAACGACATCAACACTGGTTACCTTCAAAAGTTCTCCATCGGTTCCGACGTCCTGCGCGGCGAAATCGGCGTCGCGGGCGACGCCACACTCGCCCGTGCACTGGAACGACTAGAACTGACCCTGTTCGCGGGCACGGGGGAGTGGACCAGACACGGCCTGGGCTACAACAACGCCCTGTTCATGGCAGCCGAGCTGCTCCTGCTCGGCAACAGCGATTTCGCGCCCCTACTGCTGATCGAGGAACCCGAGGCCCACCTCCACCCGCAGCTCCAGACCCGCATCATGGACCTCCTGCAGGAACGAGCCGACGTCGCCACGACGGCCAGGAAACCACCTGTCCAGGTCATCCTCACTACCCACAGCCCCAACCTCGCGTCGGCCCTTGCGGTCGAACACCTCACCCTGGTCGCCCGAGGATCCACCTTCCGTCTCGCCCCAGGCCTGACCCGCCTCGACGAGGGCGACTACGCCTTCCTCACCCGCTTCCTCGACGTCACCAAGGCCAACCTGTTCTTCGCCCGCAGCGTTGCCATCGTCGAAGGCGACGCGGAAGCCATCGTCCTGCCTGCTCTCGCACAGGCGATCGGCAAATCGTTCAACGAGTGCGGCGTGAGCGTCGTCGGCGTCGGTGGCGTCGGCCTCTTCCGATACAGCCGAATCTTCCAGCGCGAGGGAGAGCAAATCCCGGTCGCGGTGGCCTGCATCCGAGACCGGGACCTGGTCCCCGCCGGCACCTCGGAGGAAATGCGCAAGAAACTGAAGTGCTCGGCGGAGATGACCAAGCAAGAGATCAACAAGCATGTCGCAGCGCTGAAAGCAGAGGACAGCGGCCACGTGCGCACCTTTGTCTCCGATCACTGGACGCTGGAGTACGACCTGGCCGCTGCCTCCTGGACCATGGCGACCCTGATGCACCAGGCCGTCCGCGCCGCCGTGGCCTCCAAGACGACTTGGCCCACCGCGGACAAGCTCGCCGCACTGGACCGTGCCGCACGGGATGAAGTCTCACAATGGCAAGAGAGCAGCCTTCCCCTCGAAAAGGCCGCCCTGCACATCTACGAGCCGCTGCGCATGAGCCGAGGCAGCAAGCCGATTGCAGCCCATCATGCGGCCCGGCTTCTGAAGACCACCTCCGTGACCGAGGACGATCTACCGCCCTATCTGGTAGCCGCCTTCACGTTTCTGTGCAGCGAGGTCTGAGCCATGACACGCCTCTACGCACCCGACGTCTTCTCCAAAGACAAGGTTGAGGCCCTTGCTCAGCAACTCGGCCTCCAACTGCCGCACCAGGAACAGTGGGACTTCATCCAAAGCGCGGAGTCCCTGGACCTGCAAGCAGCTCCCGGCTCGGGCAAAACCAGCCTGATCGGACTCAAGCTTGCCCTCCTGTGTCAGGGATGGAACTCGCCCACGCGCGGCATTTGCGTTCTGTCCCACACCAACACGGCCAAGGACGAGATCACCAACCGTCTTGCTGCCACACCAGGGGGACGCCGTCTGCTGCAGTACCCGCACTTCATCGGCACGATCCAGTCCTTCGCCAACACCTTCTTCGCCCTGCCGGCCCTACGGTCCCGCGGTATCGACGTGCAGGCTGTCGACGACGACACCTACGCGGACGCAGCCTTGAGGTTGCTGGATCACCATCCCGCTTTCCGCACGCTGAACGCTTCACTCGGACGCCGCCGCAACGGCCCCACACTCGTGGCCGGAGCCCGATTCGTTTGCGATGCCGGAGAACTGACCACAACAGCACCGGACGGCACCCAACCGTTCACGATGGACAGCCCGAGTGGCCAACAGTTCGCGGCCCTGAAGGAAAAGCTGACCAAGCAAGGCATCTTCCGCTATCACGACATGTTCGCACTCGCGGAACACCACCTTTTCCGCCACCCGCAGCTGGCCCAAGCCGCAGCCCACCGCTTTCCCTTCGTTCTCCTGGACGAAATGCAGGACACCAGTGGCCTCCAACAACGCCTGCTCGACAAGGTCTTCGGTTTCCCAAGCACGATCGTCCAGCGAGTGGGGGACATCAACCAACGCATTTTCACTGACGGACCAGATATCACTCAGCCCTCGTCGTTCCCCCTGCCGCACGCCGCACAACTCCCCGTCAGTCGCCGCTTCGGCAGCAAGATCGCAGCACTGGCTAGCGAACTCACAATCCACCGCCGTCAACGCATCGACGGCGCCGGACACGACGGATCAATCGCCCTCCTGCTCTTCGACGACGACTGCGTCGCTGACGTCGTTCCAGCCTTCGAGCGAATGGCAGCGGCCATGGTCCCCCGAGACCTGCTGTTGGGCAGCCCACCGCGTGTGCTGGGCGCCCGCCTCACCCGCGGAGGTGCGCAAGCCTTCCCTCAATCCGTCTCCTGCTACGTGCCCGGCTTCACCACGGTGCCCAGCCAGGCAACCGGCAGCATGATCACGACGACACGCACTGCCCAGACCCATTGGCAATCCGGCGACAACCATGGAGCCGTCACACTCCTGTGGAAGGCAATCCGGGACCTCTCCCGACTAGTGAGTTCAGTCGGCCTACCCCCATTCAGACAATTGGAGCGAGACCCGGCCACCGAAGGAGGCCGCGCACGCCTGCTCCTACACGACATGCTGACGCGCCCACTCGATAGTCACGTCGAATGGACGGTTCTCACCTCCCGGCTTGTGCGGTTGCTGCCCGACTTGACCCAGAGCCCCCTGAAAGGAGTCGTACGTCTCGCGGACCCCCTTGCTCACGTCCCGCACGTTGCCCAACCGGCCCCCACGCTTGAGGAACCGGCAGATAACAGGAAAGGGCTGGGTCTGTCAGTCGCGGGATCGATCCAGAGCGCTAAAGGCGAAACTCATACGGCCACGCTCATCCTCGAATGCCTGGAACGCAGCGGCAAGAAGTACGACGTGCACGAGGTCCTCGGACTCCTGAGCCGGCAACAGGACGCCTCCGAAGCCCTGATCACGGTCCAACGTGCGGCACAACTCGTCTTCGTAGGCGCCACCCGCCCGACGCACTTGCTCGCTTTCGCCGTGCACCGTACGAGAGCTGAACCACACATTGAGGCACTGACGGCCCGCGGCTGGACTGTCCACGACATCAGCCTGAGCCGATCGTCCTGACACCGGCATCCGAATGGTGCTCCGCAGCGGACAGAGCGGGACCTGAGGTGATTGGCAGAGCCACCCTCACCGCGAAGTTCGATGCCCAGGGTTTCCTGCTCCGCGAGACGGCTGATTAGAGGACCTCTGCCCCCGGTGGCCTGAGATCCGGTGGGTAGCCCTTTGCGCGGAGCCAGGCATCAAGGGTAAGAGCGACGATGTCACCGTGAGGGATGTCGGTGTCGGCGTTGCAGCGGCGGATCCGGCGCTGCAACTGAAGAACTTCAGGGACGGCGTGGTTGAGCTGCCCTCGTTTGTTGTGCCGGTCCTTGACGACGTTCAGAGTGTCCGGGTGAGGAGTAAGAGCGTCGTCGGCTGGCTGGACCTCGGCGTTCAGGGCATCGGCGACTTCACGCAGGCGGCGGGCGTAGGGGGAGCGATCAGGCACGAGAGCTGCTCCTCGAAGACTGGACCGCCACTAAACTCCGCTCGAACCTGGCCATCGACCAGGCCGAGCACGACGCGCTCGCCGCCCGTGCGAAGAACTGCCCCGACTCCACCATCACCTACAATCCCGCCCCCTGAACCCGCCGTGGCCCCGCCCCGGCCACCATCGTTGGTGTTGGTCACTTCGATGCGCTCGGGCCGGTGCGGCTACGGGTAGGTGACGCGGTACGCGCTGACCCATGAACCGATGACGCCGTAGCCAGAGTCGTCGATGGTGATCGAGGTCCCGGTGCAGTTGGCGTGTTCCCATAGCTCCACCCTGGCGATGCTCTCGGTGCGGGCGGAGTGGATGTTGTCGTTCCAGGTGGAGCCGACGTATGTGCACACTCCCGTGTCTCCGTAGAACCAGTTGTTGGGGCCAGTCCTGAAGTTCGTCAGCCAGTAGCCGTGCCAGAGGGCGGCTGTTGGACGAACGGCGTAGGACGAGGAGGGCGATGGTGAGGCCTGGGCCGAGCCGGTTGCCAGGGCCGAGACCATGATGACCGCGGTGCCGATGGCACTGAGAAGCGACCGCTTGGCGGTCCTGGCGGGCACCCTGATGTGGAGAAGACGGTGGGCAGAGTAGGCGTGCGTTTGCTGGGGCATGGCATCGTTCCCTTCGTGA
Source organism: Streptomyces tauricus (assembly GCF_014650955.1). Lineage (GTDB taxonomy): Bacteria > Actinomycetota > Actinomycetes > Streptomycetales > Streptomycetaceae > Streptomyces > Streptomyces tauricus. The sequence continues at coordinate 115,949 of NZ_BMVY01000027.1, read as the reverse complement.
CGTCTCCGGCTCTTCTCAGGGGAGGATGCCTGCCGCGACTGGATCTGTCGTTGTGCGTGAGCGCACAGTTCTTTAGTCCGCGTGCACTGAGCGTTTTCCCCCCTCACGCTGACGGGTGGTGAAGAGCAAAGACAGCCTTCACGACGTTGGTGATCCGGTTAGTGCCTTCCGTAGGAGGATCCAGTCATTGTGGGTGGCCATGAACCGCTCGCCAAGGCGGCCGGTCTTGGCGTGGTGTTGTGTCGGGTAGACGTCAAGGCCACGACGATCAACGCCCTGTGCCGCTCAGCCCTGGCATGATGCACGTAGCTGCGGGGCCAGTTCCGCAGCAGCGCTGGAGCAGCGCTCGGGGGAGGGGGCCCGTTGGAAGTTCAGGTAACACTGGTTGCCGAAGACCAGTTCGACGGCTTGGTGTCGCTTGCGGACTGGCTGCGCGCGGAACGTGCTCTGCAAGGCCGCATCCGCCTGCAGCGGCAGGCGCCATTGCAGGGAGAGTTGGGCGGTACCTTCGAACTGGTCTCAGTCGTCGTGGGTTCAGGCGGCGTCGTGACTGCACTCGTGACCTCGTTGCAGGCGTGGCTCAACAGCCGACGCACGGAGCAGAAGGTCGTTGTGTCGGTGGGCGATCGTTCCGTGGAGATCGTGCGAAACGGGTCCAGTCCGGTAGCCGAAGCCGAGCTCCTGAGGCTGGTGAAGGAAGTCCTCGATGGGCAGTGAGGACGCACGGCCGCGGAATCATGCCGTTCTGATCGGAACCTCAAGTTACGACGATGCCCGGTACCTCCCCGTTCCAGCCGCGGCGAACAGCCTGCGCCGCATGCACCGCGTGCTGACCGATGGCCGGTTGTGCGGCTGGGATCCGGGGGACGTCACTGTCTTCAAGGATCCTGATCGCCAGTCCAACCTGGCGCTACAACTGCGTTTGATTGCGGAGGAAACGACAGGGACCTTCCTGGTGTACTTCGTCGGGCACGGCACCACCACCGAGCGTGGCGAACTCTGCCTGGTCACCCGGGACGCTCACCACGACCATCCTGATGTGACCGGTCTGCCGTATCCGGAGGTACGCGCTGCCCTGATGCGTTCACCCGCGGCGGTCAAGATAGCGATTCTCGACTGCTGTTCATCGGGGCGCGCCATCCAGGCTCTGTCCGGTGCGGAGCTTGCCGACATCACTGCCGTCAGCGGGACCTACACTCTGACAGCTGCCGATGGGCCCGCCCACGTGGTTCCCTTGGAACAGCAGGAGAGCGCGTGCACCTCGTTCACGCGTGAGTTCTGTGATCTCGTTCAGGCGGGTCTTCCGGACGGTCCTGACGTCCTCACCCTTGAGGATCTGTGGCTGCCGCTGCGCAACCGGGTACGCGCCGCTGGTCTGCCGCTGCCCAACCGGAAGGTCTACGACACAGCCAGTCACTTCCCGTTCACGCGTAACATTGCGCTGAGATCGCCCCAGCCCGCGCCCCGGTCTGCCTCTGTGAGAAGAGGTGACACTAAGGCGCTGAGGAAGCATGTACGCATCGAGAACATCGCGGCTCGCTACACCCGGCTCCGCGGAAGCGGACGGGAGTTGCGCGGTGACTGCCCCTTGTGTGACTCCGACGAGTCGAGCTTCAGCGTCAGCCGTGACAAGCAGCTCTTCTACTGCTTCGACTGCCATGCTGGCGGTCACGTGATCCAGCTCGCCATGGCGATGGAGCATTTCTCCCCCACGGAGGCGTTCGACTGGCTCGTCCGCCAGGCTGGCCTCACCGAAACGGACAGCGCCGGCCAGCCAACCTCCCGGGATCGGCTCCTTGAGGCTCACCGGCTCGCCGTCGACTTCTACCGCACCCAACTGGAGTCTCCACAGGCCGCTGTTGCGCGCACGTTTCTCGCCGAGCGCGGCTTCGACCAGGCCGCGGCCGCCCACTTCGGCGTGGGCTACAGCCCAGCCAGCTGGGACAACCTCACCCGCTTCCTACGCGACAAAGGCTTCACTCACAAAGAACTCACACTTTCCGGTCTCTCCCAGGAGGGCCGCCGCGGCCCCATCGACCGCTTCCGCGGCCGTCTCGTTTGGCCGATCCGCGACATGATCGGCGATACCGTCGGCTTCGCCGCGCGCCGGCTACACGACCAGGACAACGGGCCGAAGTACATCACCACCCCCAAGACCCCGATCTACGACAAGTCGCAGGTCCTGTTCGGCATCGATCTCGCCCGGAAAAGCATCGCCACGTCCAGCCGCGCCGTCGTGGTCGAGGGCTACACCGACGTCATGGCCTGCCATATGGCGGGCGTCAACACCGCCATCGCCCCCTGCGGCACCATCTTCAGCAGCGACCACGTCCACCTGTTGCACCGTCTGCTGGGAGAGGACGGCAGGGGACGGACGACTTTCACCTTCGACGGCGACGAAGCCGGGCAGAGGGCGGCCCTGCGCTTCATCGAGAGCGACCAGCTATTCGCCGCCGCGTCTTACATCACCATCGTCCCCGACGGCCTTAACCCGTGTGAGCTGCGCATAGCCAAGGGCAACGAGGCTGTCACAGATCTCGCGGAGCCCCGTATACCTCTCCTTGAGTTCGTGTTCCAACAGATTGCTACACGTCACAATCTGCAGACCCCGGTCGGCCGTGTCGCCGCACTTGACGAGGCGGCCCCCCTCGTAGCCCGTATCAAGAGCAGCGCCTTCCAGCACGAAATCGCCGTCCAGCTCGCCGATATGCTCAAGATCCGCGACACTCAGTTCGTGGCGAGGCACGTCGCTCAACTGGCACGCGAGGCACGGGCGTCAGCCTCCGACAGCTCCGCGCCTCTTTCGCGTAAGCCGGTATACGCAACCGAGCGTGAATTGCTCAAACTCGCACTGCAGTACCCGCACTTGGTATCGCCCACATTCGATGCGTACGGAGCCGATGAGTTCACTGCCCCGCCATATGCCGCCGTACGGCAGGCCATCCTGGACGCCGGAGGCGTCGAACAGGGCTGCAAAGATCCACACGCCTATCTGGTTTCGGTCCGCGAGGCGGCTCCCGATGACGCGGTGCGGGCCCTGGTCACCGAGCTGGCCATAGAGACGGTCTATCGCAAGACAGTCGACGATGCGTACGCCGGGGACCAGTTGGCCCACGTCCGCCAGCGCAGTGTCGACCGCCGTATCCACTACCTGCAGAGAGCTCTTGCAGTCCTCGGTGCAGGTGACGACCCGGTCCAGCAAAAAGGCGTCGAAAGCGAGCTTTGGAAGCTGCAGCAGTACGCCATGGACCTACGCGTAAGAGGCGTTCAGGCTCTCTGAACGCGCGCGACACACTGCGGCGAGCAGCGGGCCGAGACCATCCAACAGCGGCACGGGCAGGATCAGGGACCAGCCCCATACTCGCAGCCAGGGCGCGAGCGGCTCCCGGCTGCCGTCCGGAGGCGTCATGGGCGACGTCGACCGCTGCTTCTACGACCAATCGGGTCGGACCAGGGTGGCGTCCAGTGATCCCTTGACGCACCAGCTCGTTATCGACGGATCGTTTTCGAGAACCTACTATCGGGTGTGAGCAGCGTACGGACCTCCTCTGCCTGTGCGTCGCCGTCGTTCAGTTCGAGGAGGTTGAGCGCCTCGCGCCAGCAGGCCCTGGCGCGGTCCACCTGCCCGAGCATGGTGAGCGCCCGGCCTAGGAGTGTCAGGGCGATGCCCTGCATCCGGTCGCCGCCGATGCAGCCGAGCGCGAGTGCCTGCTCGGCGTGCTGGGCGGCCTGTGCGGGCCTGCGGGCCGCCAGATGCACCTCTGCCATCCGGAAGTTGGTGGTGCCTTCCCAGAGCGGCTGGCGGTGGCTGGCGAAGACGGACAGGGCGTCGGAGAACTGGCTGAGGGCCTCGGCATGCCGACTGGCCCGGGCCAGCGCGATGCCCAGCGTGAAGTGCCCGTTGGCCAGCCGCAGCGTCTTGCCGATCTCCAGGTACGTGGCCAGGGCGCGCTGCGCGATCTCCACGGCCTTGTCGGTGTTGCCCATGCCGAGGTGGGCGCGCGAGAGGTTGCACAGGCTGAGTGCTTTGAGCGGCTTGTTGCGGATCGTTTCGTGCCCCTCTATCGCGAGTTCGAAGTACGTCTTGCCGCTCGCGTACTGCTCCTGGTGGAGGAAGGTGAGCCCCCGGTCGTTGGCCGCCCAGCTCATGGCCATGGCGTCATGGGCGGTCGCGGAGAGGCCCATGGCGAGCTCTGCCTGCTCGGCCGCCTGCTGGATCCGCCCCGACACCAGCAGCGGGTGGGTCAGCGTGGTTCGCGCTCTGCCCTCCGCGTGGGCGTCTCCCGCGGCCCGGGTGGCGTCGCACATCGCTCTGGCCGTCGTCTCGTATTGGTGGGAGTTGGCGCCCGACTCAGTAAGATCCCGGGCGGCCCACAGCAGGTCCACCGCCCGCCGCAAGCGCTCCGTCCCCGCGGACTGCCGTACGCAGGCCAGCAGCGGTGCGGCCTCCGTGTAGAGCCAGTCCAGCGCGGCGCTGCCTCCGGTGAAGGCCAGGCCCGGGTACTGCGTCGTCTCCAGGTGGTCGACCAGGCGGTCGCCGGGGCGCTCGATGGCGTACACGCGCGCGGCCGTGGCGAGGTAGAAGTCGAGCAGGCGCGACATCGCGGCGGCCCGTTCGCCCGGCGGCTGTTCGTCGCGTTCGGCGCACGCACGCGCGTAGAGCCGTACGAGGTTGTGGTAGCGGTAGCGGCCGGGCGCCGCCGATTCCAGGAGCGAGGTGTCGACGAGGGATTCGAGGAGTTCCTCGGTGTCGTCGAGGGGCAGGTCGAGGACCGCGGCGGCGGCGGCCAGGGACATGTCGGGGCCGTCCGCGAGGCCCAGCAGCCGGAAGGCGCGGGCCTGGGCCGCCTCCAGTTGTCCGTAGCCCAGTTCGAAGGTGGCTTTCACGGCCAGGTCGCCGGCCTGCGGTTGATCGAGGCGCCGCCGCTCGTCGGCGAGTTTCGCGGCGAGGACCGAGACGGTCCAGGTGCGGTGGGAGGCCAGCCGGGAGGCGGCGATCCGGATGGCGAGCGGCAGGAAGCCGCAGGCCGCCACGACGTCCAGCGTGGACTGGTTTTCCGATTCCACCCGTTTGGTGCCGACGATCTTCGTGAAGAGCTGGAGGGCCTCCTCCGGCGACATCACGTCGAGGTCGACCAGGTGGGCGCCGGCCAGGTCGACCATCCGTACCCGCGAGGTGACCAGTGCGGCGCAGCCCTCGGTGCCGGGCAGCAGGGGTCGGACCTGGGCCGCGTCGCGCGCGTTGTCGAGGAGGACCAGGACGTGGCGGCCGTCCAGCACCGAGCGGTACAGGGCGGCGCGTTCCTCCAGGGTGTCCGGAATGGACGAGTCCGGGGTGCCGAGGGCGCGCAGGAAGGCGCCCAGTACGGCTTCCGGTGCCGCGGCCCGCGCGCCGGCGCCCTGCAGGTCCACGTACAGCTGCCCGTCCGGGAAGGCTCCTCGGGCCTGGTGGGCGACGTGGACGGCCAGCGTGGTCTTGCCCACGCCTCCGAAGCCCGCCAGCGCGGACACCGCCATCACGCGGCCCTCGGCGCTCGCCAGGACGTCGCACAGTTCGGAGACGAAGGACGTGCGGCCGGTGAAGTCCGTGACCGTCGAGGGGAGTTGGGCGGGCGGTGCCCAGGGAGTCACGGCTTCAGGCGTTAGGGGCGCGGAAGTTTCCGTGAGTGTGGGCGCGGTCTGCATGATGCGCTCCTGCAACTCCTGCAATCCCGGCTGCGGGTCTACCCCGAGTTCGTCCGCGAGTAGCCGCCGGGTGTCCGCGTACACCGCGAGGGCCTCCGCCTGTCGGCCCGAGTGGTAGAGCGCCAGCATCAGCAGTTCGCGCAGCCGCTCCCGCAGGGGGTGGGCTGCGGTGAGGGTTGTGAGTTCTGAGACGGCTTCGGCGTGGCAGCCCTGTTCGAGGTCCATGTCGAGGCGGGACTCGGTGAGCTGGAGCTTCCACTCCTGCAGCCGGGTGCGCTGGGTCTCCGCGTACGGACCCGGAACACTCGCCAGCACCTCACCGTCCCACAGGCTCAGTGCCTTGTTCAGCAGGGCTCGTGCACGGGAGAGGTCACCGGCGGTCTTCGCATTCTCCGCGTTGGCCGCCAGCTCCTGGGCCAAGGCTAACTGCTTCTAACAAAAGCTGTTGATCATGTGACTGTGGGTGTCCTCGCTCGTTGGTCTGGTTGTGGCGAAACGTCAGTCGCGGCCGTGGATTGTGTCGGATGAACTGTGGTCGCTCATCGAGCCGTTGTTGCCCGAACCGGCACCGAAGCTGGTGCAGGGCAGACCGCGGGTGCCGGACCGGCAGGCCTTGTGCGGGATCCTGTTCGTGCTGCACACCGGCATTCAGTGGGAGTACCTGCCCCAGGAGCTGGGCTTCGGCTCGGGCATGGCCTGCTGGCGGCGGCTGGCCGCCTGGAACGATGCCGGCGTCTGGGACCAGCTCCACGTCGTCCTGCTGGAGAAGCTGCGCTCGAAGGACCAGTTGGACTGGGACCGGGCGGTGATCGACTCCTCGCACGTCCGGGCCGCCCGACGGGGCCCAAAAGCGGGCCCAGCCCGGTCGACCGCGCACGGTCGGGCAGCAAGCACCACCTCATCGTCGACGGCCAGGGCATCCCGCTCGCGGTGTCGCTGACCGGCGGCAACCGCAACGATGTCACCCAGCTCCTGCCTCTGCTCGACAAGATCCCGGCCATCGCGGGCCGGGTCGGCAGACCACGCCGCCGCCCCGTCGCGCTGCTGGCCGACCGCGGCTACGACCACGACAAGTACCGCCGCCTGCTCTGGCAACGCGGGATCCGCCCCGTGATCGCGAAACGAGGCGAGCCACACGGCACCGGCCTGGGCATTTTCCGGTACGTCGTCGAGCGGACCATCGCCTGGCTGCACGGCTTCCGCCGCCTGCGCATCCGCTGGGAACGACGCGACGACATCCACGAAGCCTTCCTCGGACTCGCGGTCTGTCTGATCACGCACCGCCACGTCCAGCGGCTTTGTTAGCGCCTTTAAGTCCCTCCGTCACCAAGTGTGATGGATCAGGGGATTGAGCACAGCTGCTGACCTTGTTGCTCATCCTCGGCGGTCACGTTCGGTGAGGGTCGTGGGGCGCTTGAGGGTCTTGCCTACGTCGTAGTGGGTGGCGGGGTGCCGGTTTCTGGTGCCGGATGGTCGTCCTGGGCCGGGGCGGCTGGGTTTCGGTGCACGGCCCGGACACACAAGGTGCGGACGGTTGTGTCGGACTTCGCGCCGGACGCGAGTCGGTGTCAGTGTCTCGCCGGGACGCGTGGTCTTCTCCCAGGGCTTGCGCCGGTCGACCGCGAGTGGTGCGGCGAGGCGGAGTTGAGTGTGCGCGGCGATGACGAGCCAGGTCCAGCGGTCCGCCGCCTGCGGGTCGCGAAGCCGTGGCCGCGTCCAGCCGAGGGACTGCTTGACCAAGCGGAAGGTGTGCTCCAGGTCGAACCTGCGCAGGTAGCACCTCCAGACGAAGTCGATGCCGTCCGGGCCGGCGCCGGTGGCCGAGAACCACAAGCAGACCGGTGGGGCGTCCCGGTCACCGGACAGGTGATCGACGTTGAGCCGGATCAACGCGCCCTCGACGACGGGGAGTTCGCTGTCGTGGTCGATCCACGCGGATCGCTGCCGCAGCTTGGGACGCATCCGGTCCCAGGCGAGGGCCTTGGCCTTGCCGTAGCGGCTGTGTCGTTCACCGTGACTACAGAGGGATCGGGCCAGGAGGCGGGCCTGACCGAGCTGAACTCCTTGCCATGCCTGGGCGGCCGCCCGCCCTGGGGACAGGACTGGGCGTACTCCTTGAGCGAGGGCGCAGGCCGTCGCAGGACACGTTCCGAACGCTGCCGCCCGACCAGCTCGACCGGCAGGTCGCACAGCACCCAGGCCAGGCGCACGTCGTAGCCCGCGTCCATCACGACCAGGATGTTCCGGTCACCTCTCTGCCACTGGCCGGCCGCGACCAAGCACTCGACCACGGCCCGCAGCCGACCTGTGGTGACGGCCGCGGCATCGTCCACCGGTCCGAGCCGGACCGCGTCCAGGACCTGCGTCCACGACGTACGGTCCGAGGCGAGCACGGCAACGAACGAGTACGGCCGACCCGGCACCACATGGTCCGAAGAGCGGCCGTTACGGCCGTGGACCAGGCAGAACAGCACGACCTCAGGAGCACACCTTGTCTCTGCTGTTCCCGGGCCCCGCAGCAGACCTTTGCGAACCGCGCCGTTCATCACAGGGCGGGTCAGCGCGCCGAGGATCTCAAGAGAGTCGCTAGTACGCTCGGCTTGCTTGCCTACAGCGAACCAGCGTCACACTTCGATCTTCTCTGGAAGAGCATGTGATCTGCCGTCGTATGAAGACCGCGTGATGCGGCAGCCGCGCATTGCATACTTTGGCTGCACTGTCGCCTTCAGCCAAAGCATTCTCCACTTCTGCCGACGCCGGCGCGTCACTTCACGCGCATCGTTCTGCCCGTCGGGACGTGTCAGACTTTGATTCCGAACAGTTTTTCCGCATTTCGGAACGCTATTTTCTCCTTGGCTTCGCGTGGCAAATCGACTCCGCGGAACCAGTCGGTCTGCTCCTTTATGTCCGCGAACGGGTAGTCGGTTGCGAACATCACTCGATCCACGCTTATGTACTTCAGCAGGAGATCGAGCAGTTCGGTCTGGGGGAATGCGCTGGTTGTGACCCAGAAGTTGTCCTGGAAGTATTGCCCGATGGGCTTCTCCAGCGAGTCTTCGGTCGGCTCGCCCATGTCATTGACGATCCGCTCGTAGTAGAAGGGAAGGCCTTCACCCATGTGACCTATGATGATTTTCAGTTTGGGGAATCTGTCGAAAACCCCGTACGTGATCATCCGAATGCATTGGGTCAGCACCTCCTGGTGCCAGCCATATCCAGAACCACTGAAAATGTAGTCTTGGTACTCTTCCTTGTATTTAGACCGTGTGGTGCTGTAGTAGATCTTGAAGACCTCGTCAGCCGGATAGCCGGGATGCAGGTAGATCGGCACATCGAGAGCAACGGCACGTGCCAGCACAGGCTCGAAATCGGGATGATCGAGATACTTCTTCGCGATGTGCCCGTTGGTCAGTGCACCCAAGAAGCCATCTTCCCGAACCGAGCGTTCCAGTTCGTCCGCCGCCGCCTCCGGGCTCCGCAAGGGCAAGGTGGCGAAAGCCTTGAAGCGGCCCGGATACTTGGCGATTGGCCCGTCTACAAGTTGCCGGTTAATACGATAGGCAAGGTCGATACCCCTTTGCCCAGGGACATTTTGCACGGAGGGGGTATGGGCAGAGAGGATTTGAACGTTGAGTCCCCCCGCATCCATATCGCCAATGCGGCGTTGGCCCAGATCCGAAAGACCAATTTCCTCAAGGAACGCTATGTGATCCTGATTGATGGAGTTCAGCTTCAACAACGTGGGAGTCGAAAAGGTCTCCTCCGTGCCGATGAAGGGCAGGTCCCGGTCTCGCAATGCAATGTCCGGAGTCTTGTCCGGAGTCTTGTTCCCGTCCGCTGCCGAAACGGCGGCGTACGCGGACAAGCCGGCACCAGCGCCAAGTGCCGTGGAAGCGGCTAGAAAGCCGCGACGTCCCATAGGCTTCATGTCAGTCTCTCTTCAGGTGTTTGTGTGGTGTGGTATCCGTGCGGCATCCGTCTGCGAGACACGACGGGTTACGTCGCTTATCCGGATGCCTACTTCCTACCGAGCGAACCTGAGACGAACGTTAATGCGGCCGCTCAGGCCGGTTGGCCGAGCCAGGTGCCCAGCGCACGCACCGGCGTGGTGGCGTCGAGGTCCTGCCCGGTGGGCACGGGCAAGGCCCGGGCGACACAGCCGTAGGGCAGGATCAGCAAGGCGTCGACCGTGCCGTCAGCACCGAGCACCACACAGTGGTGCTCGGCCTTGCCCTGCACCCATACCAGCCCACAGTCGGGGCACGGCCGCCTCCGAAGTCGTTCCTCTGTCTGTCGCAGGACGACCTCGCCAACGTGTCCTTACCAGGCGATCTTTGGCGCGCATCCCGATGAGTGGCCGGGTCGTCGCGGGATGCCGGGCGGCCAATCGTTTGAAGCCACCACTGGGCTGGAGGCACGCAGCCACATCCAGCATCTCTGGGCCTTCCGATCCCACGAGTGACCGGAATCAGCCCCAGGAACAACGTAAGAAGACACGACCCTCACCGCGGCCGGTACCGGAAAGGCATCGAATCCAGCGAGCGATCAGGGCGTCGGAGGTGGGTGATCGAGCGCACGATGTCGCGGCTGGCCGGTTACCGCAGACTCAGTCCCCGCTACGAGCGCCGGCCCCGCAACTACCTGGCGTTTCTCGGACTTGCCGCCGCCCTCTGCTGCTACAAGCGGCTCGTCCGCCTCACCACGTAGGACACGATCTCAGGCATCCGTAAGAGCACGGCCCGCGGGCACCACAGCGGCGACACTCTAACTGGCCCTAACAAAGCTTCTGGACGTGCCGGTGGGTGATCAGGCAGACGGCAAGTCCGAGGAAGGCCTCGTGGATGTCATCGCGTCGCTCCCAGCGGATCCGTAAGCGGCGGAAGCCATGCAGCCAGGAGATCGTCCGCTCAACGACCCAGCGGAAGGTGCCCAGTCCCGTCCCGTGCGGCTGGCCACGCTCGGCGATCGCGGGTCTGATGCCGCGCTGCCGCAAGAGCCGTCGGTACTTGTCGTGGTCGTAGCCGCGGTCGGCGAAGAGCATGTCGGGCCGTCTGCGCGGCCGGCCGACGACTCCGGCCACTGCCGGGATCTTGTCCAACAGGGGCAGCAGTTGGGTGACATCGTTGCGGTTTCCGCCGGTAAGAGACACCGCGAGCGGGATCCCTTGGCCGTCGGTGATGATGTGGTGTTTGCTGCCCGGTCGTGCGCGGTCGACTGGGCTGGGCCCGCTTTTGGGCCCCTGCGTGCGGCCCGGACGTGGGAGGAGTCGATCACCGCCCGCGACCAGTCCAGCTGGTTCTTCGAGCGCAGTTTGTTCAGCAGCAGCTGGTGCAGTTGGTCCCAGACGCCGGCCTTGTTCCATGCGGCCAGCCGACGCCAGCAGGTCATGCCGGATCCGAAGCCCAGTTCCTGGGGCAGGTACTCCCACTGGATGCCGGTGTGCAGGACGAACAGGATCCCGCACAGAGCCTGCCGGTCCGGCACTCGAGGTCTGCCCTCGACCAGTTTCGGACCTGGTGCGGGCAGCAAGGGCTCGATGAGCGACCACAGTTCATCCGACACGATCCATGGACGCGACTGACGTTTCCCCATAACCAGACCAACGAGCAGACAAGTCGACAGTCACATGATCAACAGCTTTTGTTAGAGCCAGTTAAAGCGCTTGACGACTGGCTCGTTATCCCGCCAAGCACGTCAAAGGCCCGCAGGAAGTAGAATCATCGCCAGTTCTCTAAGGAGGGGCAGTTGCTCCAGAGAATCACTCACGAGTCACTGTGGGGGAGGAGTTCCTTCCAACGAGAGTTGGTTGTCTCCTCTACTTACGGCGACTCTGCGTGTGGCGAAGTGAGGGCGGGCGGATACCCCTTGGCTCGAAGGAAAGCGTCAAGGGCGAGGGCGACGATGTCGCCGTGCGCAATGCCCGAGTCGGCGTTGTAGCGGCGGATCCGCCGCTGGAGCTGGAGCGCTTCGGGGACGGCGTAGTTAAGTTGCCCACGGCTGGTATGCCGGCCGCTGACAATCTCCATCGTCTCTGGATGGGTGGCGTACGGATCTTCAAGTCCGGACTGCGCTTCGAGCGCGTTAGCCAGGTCACGCAGTTGGCGGGCGTGGTGGGAGAGATCGGGCATGGGGCGCTCCGGTTGGGGCCACTATTCGACTAGTGAGCCGCCTATTGGTCTAGTGGACTATTGGAATAGTGGAGCGACGGGTGGCCGTGAACGAGGTGTGTGTTCGCGGCCACCCGGCGCCGTTTGCAGGGTCAGAACCCGCGGGTGGTGAGCCACTCGTCCAGCGCGACGGAGACGATGTCGCCGATGGGCAGGTGGTCGAGTTCGTTGTCCAGAGCGAAGCGCTTGATCCGCCTCTTCAGCTTCAACGCCGCGGGGACCGACGAGTCGAGGCTCTCGCGCGCGATGATGCGCTGGTTGAGGACGATGGCAGCATCGGGGATGTCCGCAGGACGGCCGGTCCCCTGAGCCCAAGGCGTTCTCTCGTTGGGCGCCGCCTCCGATCGCACCTCCCGCTCCTGGCGAAAGCCCGGACCTTCCCCACTCACCGGGAACGCCGTACCTCCCGCAGCAGGAAGAACAGCCGCACGAACCGCAACCTCAGTGGCCTGGCCCACACTTGGGCCCTCGGGGATGCTCTGGGGCGGCCCGCTCTGTGACACATGCTCGGCCTGCTGCGTGGGCTGAACGGCGGGAGCCGCAGCCGGCACTGCCGCCTGCGCCCGCACCTCCGACCTCGTCGGTCCCACGGGGGATTCCAGCCGAGCATGGGGAGCACTCTCGGCCACGCCCGGGGGGCCACTGGAGACCTGTTGCGGTAGGGGGTTGCTCTCTACGATCTCTTCGGACGGCCGGGCGGCCGCTTCCGCGGACGCCTGCGGCACGCCGGGCGCTGTCTCGGTGCGATCCTTGGCCAACCCGTCCCCGACAGTTGGGGCAGGAGCGGACTCATCCTGCGAATTGCCGACCGCGGGACGGCGGTCTTCGCTCTGCTCGGCGGCCTGTTCTGCGGCGAACTGCTCGGGAGTGAGTTCGGCCGCAGGCGGCGGGGGCGGAGACGCCGTTCTCTTGGCCGTGCCCCCAAGGACACGGCCCTTGGGGCGGGCCGGGGGCTTCAGCTTCTCGTTCTTCTCGCTCATGCTGCGTCCAGCTCCTTCATGAGTGCGGTGTATTCGCTGAGTTCGGTGGGGATTTCGCCGAAGGCCTCCATGTAGTGGACCCAGGCGTGGATGACGGTGTCGGCGAGCGGGAACGGTTCGTCGCGGTCGGGGCCGATGCCTTCGCCCTGGGCGGGCTGGAGCAGTTTGTCCTTGGCGGTGCGGGGGAGGCTGGTGCGGTCGTCGGCTTTGACGAGGACGACGTGGGCGGTGATGTCGCGGGTGTTGCGGGCTGCGGCGCGTTCGGCCTCGTCGAAGGTGGCGACGAGCTTGCGGCGTTCGATTTTGGTGGGGGCGACGGGCACGATCAGCCGGTTGGCCTCGGTGACGGCTTCGTGGAACAGCTTGGCGCTGCCGCCGCCGGCGTCGATGACGATCGCTGCGAATTCGGTGCGCTTGTCGCGGATGTACTCGGCGATGTCGTCGAACGGGTAGCGCTCGATGACCAGGTTCTCGGGAATCTCGGAGCCTTCGGCCGCCGCGACCTTGTACCAGTCGTAGGCGGACTGGCTGGTCGCGTCCGCGTCGAGCAGCAGGGTGGGCAGGCCGAGGACGATGGCGTAGTAGAGGGCGATGAACCAGGCGGAGGTGGTCTTGCCGGTGCCGCCCTTGAGCATGCCGATGACGATGACAAAGGCATCCCAGACACCGGCCGTGGCTGTAGCCGTGGTGAGGGTCTTGTGACGGGTCAGTTCATTCACGTGCGTGATCTCCTGAAAGTGAAAGGTGCACTGCATTGCGGTGGGGTTGACGACGTCGCCCCATGACGGCTTGCGTGGCACCGGGGGTGCTCGTGCCGTACGCCCGTAGCCGGGTTGGTGCGCGTGCGTGCCGGTGCCCTGACCGGCGCGGGCGGCGACAGCGGCGAGCCCTGTACTACTCATGAGCGCCGCCTGCGGCGGGGAGCGGGTCCGTGTCGGTGTGGAGGCCGCATCCGGGTATTGGCGAGGTGCAGAAGCCGGTAGACGGTGGCGACGGAGTAATGGCACGCCTCGGCCAGTTCCGGCACCGAGGCTCCGACCTCGTACCTCGCCCGCAAAGACATGGCGAGTTTCTTGCGCGCTGGAGCATCCGCGGCCGTGCGCATCCGCAGCGTCTGCCGTGTGGTGCGCGGGGTGCCGCCGGCTTCGATGAGTAGGCGGCGTGCGGCTCGCCGTGTTCCGGCTCCGGCTGCGGCCAGGTCGGTGAGGGTGGCGCCGTGCTTGTCGTAGAGGGTGCGCAGCCGGGCCGCCAGGCGTTGGCGGGCCTGTCCGTTTTCACGCAGTCGGCGGGTCTGCCAGGAGGTACGCATCACCGTCCCGGCCTCCCGCAGCCGGTTGAGGACCGTGCCGTAGGACATTCCGCTTGTGGCGACGAGGTCGGCGACCGTGGCCCCGGCCTCGTACTGCTTCCGCAGAGCTTGAGGGGTGATCTCGTCTTCCTGGCCAGCGCCAGGTGGTTGGGGTTGTGGGTTCATGCGGCGGACTCCCATTCGCTGAGGGCTTGGGCATGGGCTGCTGCCAGCTCGTCGTAACTGCGCTGGTCGGCGGAGGTGATGAGGATGAGGCGCCCGTCGGTGGCCACCCGCCAGTCCGCGGCGCGACGTCCGGTCGCCGGGTCGAGGACGGACCCGTCCGGGGCGCACCAAGGGGCCGGGATCTCGTCGGCGCGCGGTGCCGGGACCAGGACCTTGCGGCCGTCGCGCACGATCACCACTGCCTTGCCGCGGTGATCCGCGAGCCGTTCCAGCGCCCGGCGATAGACCGCCCGTTCAGCTGAGTGAAGGGCTTTGCGCCGCGCAGCAACGCCCGCGGTGCCGTACGCATGGGCGAGAGCGTCCCAGCCGAGCGCGGGCACCCCACCTGGCGTTGACCGCGAAGCGCGGGTGGGTACCCCGATGCCTTCTAGCGTGCGCGGTGTCAGAGCCCACGTCTGACCGTCCTGTCGGACCAGGCCGTGTACGGCGATGCGTCGCAGAGTGCGATAGGCAGTGGCACGGGAAACTGAGGATGAGCCGACCAACTCTTCGACAGTCTGTCCGGAACGCAGGTGCAGGGCGCTGATGATCATCAGTGCGGAGCTGCCGAGTCCGTGGTGGGTGAAGGCGTCGTGGCCCATCAACCGCCCGATGACGGTGGAGTCGATGTCTGCTGCGGTGGCTGTCTCAGGGGTGGGCCACTCCTCAAGTGCCGGGTCGGGGGGGAACTGAGTGGTCCGGACATGAGACGGCGAAGAGGCGCGGCTGCAGCGGTTGTTGCCGTCGTTGAGGTACCAGGTCGAGCCTTCCCGGCCGTGTCCGGCCCGCAGGCGGCGCAGCCAGCCGCGCGGTTTGAGGATCAGTTCGTAGACGGCCCGCAGGGTGGTGCGGGAGATACCGGCCTCCTCGGCCGTCTGCCGTTCGCTGGCGTGGTGCAGGGGACCGCCCGCGATCTCGGCGAAGTTCAGATGCGCCCGCAAGACCCGCAGCGCGGTCCGTCCCCGCTCACCGCGCCAGGGCGTGGTCTCGATGCGGTCCCGCAGCGCGGCTAGGACTTCATACGCTTCGTGCCGGGAGCCCAGAGCTCTGGTGGTGCTGACCACGGTCGCAGCGTTGGCCCATACCCGGTGGATGTAGGTGAGGGCTCGTGAGTGTCCGGAGCGCAGCGCGATGTGGCGTGCGTGTCGGCCGCCTTCGTGCTCGGGGTGCAGCAGCAGTCGCGTCAGGTGGTCGGCGGTGCCGCCGGCGCGCGCGACGTGGCAGGCGATCGCTGCGGTGATCCGATGCCCGTGCTCGGAGAGACCCTGTCGATCGGCGCGGCGGGTGACGTGTCCGTCGTGGTCGAGTCTGCTGTAACTGCCCGCTGCGTAGCGTCCGGTGAGGTCTCCGAGGAGGACCAGATCGGCTGCGGTCTGGGGGAGCGCGGCGAGGCCGAGTGGTGGATTTTGGGTGTCTGTGACTGGCTCTGGTTGGGTTTTTGCTGGACGTGGAGTCTTCTGTGAGGGCTGCGGGGCCGGATGGCGGTATGGCATTCTGGAGTCGTCTCGCAAGGACGTGGACACCACGTGGGCCCGCTAAAACCACGCGTGGTGTCCGGAACCGACCTCCAATCGGTGCCGGCGAAGCCTCCAGGATTGCTGTCCTGGGGGCTTTCGTGCGTCTGGCACCGGGTGGAGGCAGGCGTCCCCATCACAACTCGGCCGGGCGAGACAGAGGGCTCGCAGAGGCTGCTGCGGCCGGGCCGGCCTGGTCAACTCGGGCCATAAAGCGGAGGCTTGGGCAGAGGGATCACCTCTGGCTGCCTCTGAACGGCCCGGGTCGAACCGGGGTCGAATCAGCGCGTTTTCCTCTGACTGGCTCTGCTTACCTCTGCAACCTGTCCTAGCAGGTCACAGCCAATTCAGTCCCCGTAAGCCCAGGTCAGAAAGGTGCGCTAGAACTACCGGCCGCAGTTCTACTTCCGGACGACGGACGTCACGGGAGTCGTGACGCTGCCCAAGGGCACCGAGATGGTCATGCCGGGCGACAACACCACCATGCACGTCCAGCTGATCCAGCCGATCGCGATGGAGGAGGGGCTGAAGTTCGCGATCCGGGAGGGCGGCCGGACGGTCGGCGCGGGCCAGGTGACCAGGATCCTGAAGTAGCCGAGGCCGTAGGAGTAGCTACCGGCCGAGGCGCTATGAGTACTCGCCGAGGCCCAATCCGGTACTGACCGAGGCCCTATCCGGTACTGGCCGGGGTCCTATGAGTACTCCGAGGCGGTTTCGGGGCGGCCCAGAGCCTCGTCCATGCTCGCCAGCGGCGGCATGACCTTCGCGAGTTCGGTCACGCGCAGGATGCGCAGCGTCAGCGGATGGGTGCAGACCAGGTGCACCTGTCCGCCCTGGGCGAGGACCCGGCGGCGGGCCCGGTACAGCAGCCGCAGGCCCGAGCAGTCGAAGAACTCGATGTGCCGCAGGTCGAGGACGACCCGGGCGCTCGGGAGTCCCGTCGCCGCGTCCAGCACCGGAATGATGTCCAGCGCGGCGAGGATGTCGATCTCGCCGTGGAATTCCAGCACGGTGTGTCCGCGCTCTTGGTGCACGCGCAGGTGCGGGGAGTGCGGCCCAGGGTTGTTGCGCACGACGACATCACCTCCAACAGGGTCACCGGGGACCAGGGTGACGTCGTTCCGTGAGCATAGAGCCGACGTGGCGCAGCTTGAGACCGCTCCACCGTCCCTCACCCTGCAAGTTACCCTCGTTAGAGGGAATTTCAGCATGTTCGATTGACATATGTCTGTCATTTAGGGAAGGCATCGCTTCTTCAGTGCGCCCTTGAGCACGCCCTGCGGTGCGCCCCCGGGTACCTGGGGAGCGCCCCGGGGCAGCACAAAGGTCCCGCGACATCACCGGTGATGTCGCGGGACCTTTCCGGAAGAACTACCGCACTTGGAGGACGAGCTTGCCCACCGTCCGCCCGGTATCGCCCAGCGCGTGCGCCTTCGCCGCCTCGGCCAACGGGAACGTCTCCGCGATCGTCGCCCGCAGACTTCCCGCGGCGACCAGCCCGGCGATCGCGCTCATCCCGGCCTGATCGGCCTCCACGAGCATCTCCACCGCCCGCACCCCGAGGCCTTCGGCCTCCTCGGCGAGCTCCGGGGACCCGGACGGCAGGATCGAGACCAGCAGCCCGCCCGGACGCAGCGTCCGCAGGGAGCGCGAGCGGTAGTCGCCCCCGATCGTGTCCAGGACGACATCGACGTCCCGGACGGCCTCGGCGAAATCGGTCTCCCGGTAGTCGACCAGTTCGTCGGCGCCCAGCCCGCGCAGGAACTCGTGCTTCCCGGCGCTGGCCGTACCGATCACATACGCTCCCCGCTCCTTGGCGATCTGGACGGCCAGGTGGCCCACCCCGCCGGCCGCGGCATGGATCAGCACCCGCTGTCCCGGCCGGACGTCCGCCGTGTCCACCAGCGCCTGCCAGGCGGTCAGCGCCGCGAGCGGCAGGGCTCCCGCCTGTGTGTGGTCGACCTCGGCCGGCTTGCGGGCGAGGGCCCGCGCGGGAGCGATGACGTATTCGGCGTGCGCCCCTACGCCGAACGGGTAGGGCAGCATGCCGAAGACCTCGTCGCCGGGCTTGTGGACGGTGACGCCGAGACCGACGGCCTCGACGACCCCGGAGACGTCCCAGCCGAGGACGAACGGCGGCTTCTTGAGGAATCCGCCGTTGGCCCGGTGCTTCCAGTCGGTCGGGTTCAGGCCCGCCGCGTGCACCCTGACCAGCACTTCGCTCGGACCCGGCTTGGGGATTTCCCGTTCCACTTCCTTGAGGACCTCGGTACCGCCGAGGACGTCCTGACTGATCGCGCGCATCGTGTTCGCAGTGCTCATGGGTCTCAGCCTGCCCGGCTCCGGAGACCCAGGAAATGGCATGATTGCCATTGTTCGATAGGATCGTGCCATGCAGCAGACGCAGACGCAGGGACAGGTGCAAAGGCGGTCCCAGATGCGGACGGAAGCGCGTACGCAGACGGAAACGCAGACGTACTGCGGGGCGCGCCCCGGCCGCGAGGGATACGAGGGACATGTCGAGCGGGTCGTCGTACTCGCCCTCGACGGGGTCTACCCCTTCGAACTCGGCATCCCGAACCGGGTGTTCGGCTCCGCCGAGGGCCGGTACGAGGTGCTGACCTGCACCGTGGACGGGGGGCCGGTCCGCAGCAACTCGGACTTCTCGATCACTGTCGAGCACGGGCCCGAGGTGCTGCGTACGGCCGACACCGTGGTGATCCCGCCCTTCGCGCTGCCGGACCTCCGCGCCGACCTTCCCGACGCGGTGGCCGACGCGCTCGGGGCGATCCGCCCCGACGCTCGGATCGTCTCCATCTGTACGGGCGCCTTCGTACTGGCGGCGGCCGGCATGCTGGTCGGCCGGCGGGCGACCACGCACTGGCAGCTGGCCGGGCTGTTCCGGCAGATGTTCCCGGACGTGGACCTCGACGCCGATGTGCTGTTCGTCGACGAGGGCTCCCTCCTCACCTCGGCGGGGGCGGCGTCCGGTGTGGACGTCTGCCTCCACCTGGTGCGCAAGGACCACGGCAGCGAGCTGGCCAACCGGGTCGCGCGTTCCTGTGTGGTGCCGCCCTGGCGTGACGGCGGTCAGGCGCAGTACATCGAGCAGCCCGTGCCCGGGCCCACGGCGACGAGCACCGCGGCGACGCGGGACTGGGCGCTGGAACGGCTCGGCGAGCCGCTGACCCTGGCCGAGCTGGCCGACCACGCGCGGATGAGTCTGCGTACCTTCGCGCGGCGTTTCAACGACGAGGTCGGGATGAGTCCCGGTCGCTGGCTCATCCAGCAACGGGTGGGCCGGGCGCGGCAGTTGCTCGAATCCAGCGATCTGCCGGTGGACCAGGTCGCGGGGGAGGTGGGGTTCGGGACGGGGGCCTCGCTGCGGCAGCATCTGCATGCGGCGATCGGGGTGTCGCCGCAGGTGTATCGGCGCACGTTCCATGCGAGCCGCCAGCCGTGAAACTCGCGCCGACCGGCGTGGCTTCCGGTCACTGACTCGGGGGCTCCGCCCCCGGGCCCCTTTGCGCAGTTCCCCGCGCCCCTGGAGGTGTCCGTCGGCGCCGACCGGCCCGGCTTCCGGTCACCGATTCGGGGGCTGCGCCCCCGGACCCCCTTTGCGTAGTTCCCCGCGCCCCTGCAGGGGCGCGGGGAACTACGCAAAGGGGGTCCGCCGGCTCGCAGGCGCGTCCCGTCCAGCTCGGTGGTTACCGCGTGCTGTCGTTCTCCCACGGGGTCGCGTGCAACGCCACCAGTAGGCGCCATACCTTGTGGGCGATCTCCTCCGGTGTGCCGGTCACGAGTCCGTGCAGCCAGTCCGCGAGGACGCCGGCGAAGGTCGCGGCGACGGCGGAGGCGACGAGTGGGGCCTGCGGGGCACCGGCGAGTTCGCGTTCGGTGAGGCTGCGGGCGCGCAGGCCCTGGTGGAGGACGCGGCCCAGCGGACCGCCGCCGCCCGGGGTCAGCAGGGCGCGGTACAGCGGGGCGTGCGCGGGCAGGCCCGCGAAGAAGCCGAGCAGGGCGGCCGGCGCCGATCTGAGGTCGGGCCTGCCCCGCCACGCGTGCAGCGCGTCCACGGCGTCGCGTACGACATCGGCGCAGGCGTCGACCGCCAGCGCCTCCAGGTCGGCGTAGTGCAGATAGAACGTGGCCCGCCCGACCCCGGCCGCGCGCGCCAGCGAGGCGACGCTCACCTCGCTGAGTGGACGCTGGGCGCACTCGTCGAGGAGGGCCCGGCGCAGCTTGGCCCGCGTGCGTTCGGCCCGGGGGTCGGAGGTCACCGGGCGACGAGGACGGCGGCGAGGGCGAGTGCGCCGGGCAGGGCCTGCGCGAACAGGATGCGCCGGTTCGCGGTCGCCGCGCCGTACACGCCCGCGACGACCACGCACACCAGGAAGAAGACCTGGGCGCGGAACCCCGTCGGGTCGTCGGCGACCAGGCCCCAGATGAGCCCGGCCGCGAGAAACCCGTTGTAGAGCCCCTGGTTGGCGGCGAGCGGGGCGGTGGCCCGCGCCATCTCCGCGTCGAACCCGTGCAGCCCACGCCCCGGCTTCCGCTCCCACAGGAACATCTCCAGAACCAGGATGTACACGTGCAGAGCGGCGACAAGACCGACCAGCACGTTGGCGAGGGTCTGCATGGGGAGGGCTCCTTCGGGGGTTCACAACTTCCTGGACAGGTGTCCAATATACATGGACACCTGTCCAGCAGTCCGTAGAGCCCGCCCCACGGAGCGGCACCGCGCCCCCGCGTCACCGCCCCGGCGCAGTCCTGCGCAAGTTGAGTGCCCGTAGTGCCAGTTGCATTTCGAACTGGGTTGTCGGGTCGTGGAGGCGGTCGCCGAACAGTTCGTCCAGTTGGCGCATGCGGTAGCGGACCGTCTGCGGGTGGACGGCGAGCCGCGCGGCGACCTCGCTCGCGTTGTGGCCGCACTGGAGCCAGCTGAGCAGCGTCTCCGCGAGGCGCTCCCGCTGCGGCAGCCGCACGCTGTCCAGGGGACGCAGATGCCGGTCGGCCATCGCGTCCACCAGGGCATCGTCGCGGAACAGCAGCAGCGTGGCCAGGTGGTCCCGGCAGCGCACCAGCTGCGTGTCGGGCAGCACGCCCCGCCGGGCGAGATCCAGCGCCTCGGTGGCCCACCGCAGCGACCTCGCGCCTTCCTGGATCGCGACGTTGGGGCCCATGGCGGCCCGCAGCCCCTGCAGCGCCCCCGCGACGGCCCGGGCCCGCCCGGGGCCCTCCGGGTCGGGCACCACCAGCACTGCGGGCTGCACGTCGAACCGTGCCAGGAACTCCGGCGGCACGATCGGCGGCGGACCCGCGGCCCGCGAACCGCGGTCGATGACGACCACGGCCAGCGAACGGGGCACCGGCCACTGCGCGGTGTGCGCCAGCTCCGCGATGGCCGCGACCGACGCGGGCGGATCCACGATCAGCAGATCGATCAGCCGCGTACGCCGCTGCCGCAGCTCTCCGGCCGCGTGCAGCCGCGCCTCCGTGTACCCGGTCGTCGTCGCGGCCGCCATCTCGTCGAGGTGCAGGAACAGCGCCTCCCCGAACGCGGCCAGCACATGGCGCGGCAGCAGATCGGCGTCGACCAGGGCGTTGATCCGGCGCCAGGCCACCCGCGCGCCGAGGCGCAGCGCCGACTGGAACGCGTCGAGGCTGCGTCCCTCGTCCGCCTCGCCCCGGCCGATGCGCTCATAGGTCGCCCGTACCGGCCCCCCGTCGGTGTCGGGCTCGGCCATCCGCTCCAGGAACCCCTGGAGGGCCTGCTCCACGCCCTGGTGCACCACCTGCATGTACGTGTCGTCGGTCGGCCGCGCGTACTCCGGGATCTCGGTCCGGATCGCCCGTACGACCTCTTCGGTGATGTCGGCGAAGAACGGTCTGAGCTGGTCGTGCAGACCCGAGGGGAACGACTTGAACGGGCCGTCCACCGCTTCGGTGACGGTTGCGGGAGTGGCGGTGGCAGCGGTGACGGCGGTGGTCACGGCCGTCGTCCCGGCTCCGCTCGCCGGTATGCGGAATCCGTTCACGCGGCGGCTCCTTCCGCACACGGGAAGTGGGGCACAACGACGTTACCCGCGCGGATTCTGCCCAGCCTCATCGCCGGCTGACAGAGCCGCACCCGGGACTTGTCACTTCACGACAACCTCACTTCACGACAACCCCGGGTTCGGTGCTGCCCGATACCCCCACACCCCCCTCGCTCGTCACTTCATGACCAGGGGGATTCTGGAACGTGCCACGACCCGTCGGTGACGGCCACGGCGGCGCAGCGCCGGCAACGTGACCAGCGCGCCCGCCAGGACGCAGCACGCCGCGATCCGCAGCCCCAGGTCGTAGCCCTGGAGGAAGGCGTCGCGCGGGTCGGCCCCTGACCGCAGTGCGGTCCGTTCGCGCCGGGTGAGGACCACCCCCACCAGGACCACTCCGAACACCCCGGAGACCTCGCGTGCCGCGCTCACCAGGCCCGTCGTCATCCCCATCCCGTCCTCCGGGACCCGGAGCAGGGAGCGCACCGTCAGGGGAGTGGTGAGCGCGGAGCCCCAGCCGATCAGCAGCAGCCCCGGCTGCAGATCCCAGTAGCCGGCTCCCGCGCCCACGCCCGAGACGTACAGCAGCCCCACCGCCACCAGGCCGAGCCCTCCCGCGATCGAGACATGGGCGCCCAGCGCGCGGGCCGCCGGCTCGGCCACCGGCGTCCCGAGCAGCAGCGCGCCCGCCAGTGGCAGGAAGGCCAGCCCCGCCTCGGTGGGGGAGAAGCCGAGCACCCGCTGGAGGTAGAGGGCGGTGAAGAAGAACACCCCGTTGACGCCGATGCCCCACAGCACCTGCGCGAGGATCCCGCCGGTGAGGAACCGGTCGCGCAGCAGCCGCAGTTCGACGAGCGGGCGGGCGGTCCTGGCTTCCACGACGACGAACGCACAGGCGGCGACCGCCGAGACGGCCAGGCACTGCGGCACGGGCGCGGCGCCGAAGCCGTGTTCCTGGCCGCGCACGAGCCCGTACGTGAGCAGATAGAGGGCGAGTACGGACAGCAGTACGCCGGGCACGTCCAGACCGCCGCGGCGGGGCGCGGACCGGGCGGGCACGGCCGGCATCAGCAGCAGGGCGAGCAGCCCGAAGGGTACGTTCAGCGCGAACACCCAGCCCCAGCCCCACCGTTCGGTGACGAAGCCGCCCACCACGGGCCCGAGCGCCAGCGCCACGGCCAGGGCCGCAGTCCACAGGCCCACGGCCGTCGAGCGCAGCCGCGCGGGCAGGTCGACCGCGATGACGGCGAGCGAGGCCGGAATGACCAGCGCGGCCCCGACCCCCTGGACCGTACGGGCGGCTATCAGCGCGCCCCCGTTGTCCGCGAGGGCGCACGCGGCCGAGGACACGGTGAAGACGACGATCCCGGTGGCCAGCACCGGCCTGCGTCCGCACAGATCGGTCAGCCGGCCGCCGGGCAGCAGCAGTGCGCCGAAACTGAGCACATAGCCGGCGGCGACCCACTCCAGATCCGGGACCGTCAGGCCCAGTTCGCGCTGCACGGTCGGCAGGGCGACGTTGATGACCGTGTTGTCGAGCGTCGTGATGAAGCCGGTCAAGGTGAGCAGGCAGAACAGGGCGAACAGCCGTGCACGTCCCACAAGCCGCTCCTTCGTCCTCGCACGGTTGGTCCGCACGGATTGTCGGCGGGGCGGGGGCGTCCGGGCTCTGGCCCACGGCGTGGAACCGGCTCCGCGCTTTTGTCAGGGAACTGACAGAACGCGCGAGGCGAACTGTCAGCACGTCCTCTAACCCGGCGGCGGCCCACAGGCGGAACCTGGGTCACCGCTCCGAGCCGGTGCCCACCCATGCCGGCCCGGTGTGCGCTCAAGGCCGGTGCCCCTGCCGGCCCGGTGTCCGCTCAAGGCGGTGCCCGCCCCACCGGGCACCGCCCGTCCCCCCGATCAGCTCCGCCGCCGACCCAGTTGGAGCCGCCATGACCTCCGGAGCCGCCATGAACTCCGCCGGGCCCGCCGCCGACGAAGCCTCCCTCACGGACCATCTGAGGCACTGGGCCGAACACCGTCCGCAGCAACGCGCCTTCAGCCATGTCGCCTTCCCCGACGGCTCCTCCGGCGGTCTGCACCGCACCCTCGGCTGGCGGGCCGTCGACGCCCGCGCCAGAGCGGTGTCGGCCCGTCTCGGCACGGTCGCGTCCCCCGGCGAACGGGCCGCCCTCGTCCTGCCCCAGGGCCTGGACTACGTCGCCGGGTTCCTCGGCTGTCTGTACGCCGGCGTCATCGCCGTACCCCTCTTCGGGCCCGAACTCCCGGGCCACGGAGACAGATTGGCGGCCGTGCTCGCCGACTGCGAACCCGCCTGTCTGCTCGCCGACTCCGGCACCACTCCCGCGATCCGCGACTTCGTACGGGAACGCCGGCTCCCGGACGTCCCCGTGATACCCGTCGACCGACTTCCCGTCCGGCGCCACGGGTTCGCCCCGGACGGCGAGGGTGGCAGCCCCGAGTCGAACCCGGAAGCGAACCCGGGATCGAGCCCGGAGGCGAACCCGGGATCGAGCCCGGAGGCGAACCCGTGGCCCGGGGCGGCGCCGGGACCCGGGCCGGACGACATCGCGTACCTCCAGTACACCTCCGGCTCCACCCGCAGCCCGGCCGGCGTGATGATCAGCCACGCCAACGTCGTCGCCAACGCCCGCCAGGCACTCGACGCGTTCGTCGACGACCCGGGAACGAGCACGACGGTCGGCTGGCTGCCGCTCTTCCACGACATGGGACTCGTCCTCAGCATCGCCGCACCCGTGGTGGGCGGCTTCCCGTCCGTCCTCATGGACCCCGGCGACTTCCTCCGCGACCCCTCCCGCTGGCTGCGTCTCCTCGGCGCGTACGAGGGCACGATCAGCGCGGCCCCGAACTTCGCGTACGACTACTGCGTGGCCCGCACCGCCCCCGAGGACATCGACGAACTCCGCCTGGAACGCGTACGGGTGCTCATCAACGGCAGCGAACCGGTCCGGGCCGGCACGGTGGAGCGCTTCCGCGAGGCCTTCGCGCCGGCGGGGCTCGACCCCACGACCCACTGCCCGGCGTACGGCCTCGCGGAGGCCACCGTCTTCGTCACCGCGAGCCCTCTGGACGAACCCCCCTCGGCCGTCGCCTGCCGGGCCGACGCGCTCGCGGCGGGCCGCATCGAGGTGACGACGGCGGACGACGGGCCCGCGGAGCCGACCGTGCTCGTCTCGTGCGGCACCCCGGTCGGGCAGGAACTGCGGATCGTCGGAGCCGACGGCGGCGTACTGCCGGCCGGGCACGTCGGAGAGATCCAGCTGCGCGGACCCAACATCGGCCTCGGCTACTGGAAGCACGCCGGACTCACGGCCGAGACCTTCGGCTTCGGCGCGGGCGAGGACTGGCTGCGGACGGGCGACCTCGGCGCCCTGCACGAGGGCCGGCTGCTCGTCACCGGCCGCCTCAAGGACGTACTCGTCGTGGACGGGCGCAACCACTACCCCCAGGACATCGAGGAGACCGTGCAGTCGGCCGTCCCGCTGGTCCGCCGGGACCATCTCGCCGCCTTCGGGGTGACCCGGCCCGACGCCGTGGGCGAGGAACTCGTCGTGGTCGCGGAGCACCGCCGGGACGCCGACCCGACGGCGGAGGACAGCCGCGTCGCCGAACGGGCCGTACGCGCCGCCGTCTCGGCCCGGCACGGGCTGCGCCTGGGCTCGCTGCTGCTCGTACCACCCGGCTCCGTCCCGCGGACGAGCAGCGGCAAGGTGTCCCGCGCGGCCACGCGGAAGCGGTTCCTCGACGCCGGGTTCGGCCCGCGATGAGCGCGTCGCGCACGGCCGTCCGCGCGCTGGTCGCCGAACGGCTGCACGGCTGGTACGGCCTGCCGCCGGGCGAGCTGACCGACGACCGTCCGCTGGCCGAGGCCGGTCTGACCTCTCGGGACGCGCTGGCCCTGACGGCCGCGCTGGGCGAACTCGTGGGACGGCGGCTGCCGGACACGCTGCTGTGGGACGCGCCGACGATCGACGCGCTCGCGGAGCGCCTGGCCGAGGACGGCCCGACGACAACCGCCGCCCCGGCCCCCGCTCCCACCTCCGTCTCCGCCCCCGGTGCCGCCGTCGCCGTCGCCGTCGTCGGCGTGGGGTGCCGGTTCCCCGGCGGTGTCACCTCCGCCGACGCGTACTGGCGGCTCCTCACCCGGGGCCGGGACGCCGTCGGCACGCTTCCGGCGGGCCGCTGGGACCCCTTCGTACGGGACCCGGCGCAGTTGCCGGACGACGTGGTCCGGCACGGCGCCTTCCTGGGCGGGCTCGACACCGTCGCCGGCTTCGACGCCGAGTTCTTCGGGATCCCGGCGCACGAGGCCACCGCCATGGACCCCCAGCACCGCATGCTCCTGGAGGTCACCCGCGAAGCACTCGACCATGCGTCCCTCTCCGCCGCCGCGCTCGCTGGCACCCGTACCGGTGTCTTCGTGGGCATCAGCGGCAACGAGTACGCGCATCTCACGACCGCCGACCCCCGGGCCGTGGACGCCTGGACGGCCACCGGCGCCGCCCTGGGCGTCGCCGCGGGCCGCCTGTCGTACGCGCTCGACCTGCGCGGCCCCAGCCTGGCCGTGGACACGGCGTGCTCGTCGTCGCTGGTCGCGGTGCACCACGCCGTACGCAGCCTGGTGTCGGGCGAGAGCGACACGGCACTGGCCGCCGGAGTGAACCTGCTCCTGACCCCCGCCGTCACACTGGGCTTCCAACGGGCCGGCGCCCTCGCCCCGGACGGCCGCTGCAAGGCCTTCGACGCCGCCGCCGACGGGATCGTGCGCGGCGAGGGCTGCGGGGTGGTCGTCCTGAAACGGCTCACGGACGCCGAGCGCGACGGCGACCGCGTGCTGGCGGTGATCCGCGCGACCGCCGTCAACTCCGACGGCCGTTCCAACGGACTCACGGCCCCCAACGCCGAGGCCCAGCGCGCCCTCCTCGCCGAGGCGCACACCGCTCCGGCGACCGTGGACTACGTGGAGGCCCACGGCACGGGCACCTCCCTCGGCGACCCGATCGAGGCGGGCGCCCTCGGCGCAGTCCTCGGCCGCGACCGCGACCCGGAACAGCCCCTCCTGATCGGCTCCGCCAAGACCAACCTCGGCCACCTGGAGGCCGCCGCCGGTATCGCGGGCCTGGTCAAGACCGTGCTCGCCCTGCACCACGGCGAGATCCCCGGCCAACTGCACTTCACCCGGCCGGGACCGCACGCCGACCTCGACGCGCTCGGTCTGCGCGTGGTCACCTCGCCCGAGCCCTGGCCCCGCTACTCGGGCACCGCCACCGCGGGCGTCTCGGCCTTCGGCTTCGGCGGCACGAACGCCCACGCCGTCCTCACCGAACACCGTCCGGTCACCCGGCCGCCCGCGACCACCACGCCCCAGCCGGCCGGGCGGCCCGCGCTGCTCCTGCTCGACGGTCCGACCACCGACCGCGTGCGCGCGTACGCGGGGGAGCTGGCCGCCTGGCTGGACACCCCCGGTGGCCGGCGTGTACGTGACGCCGACCTCGCCCGTACCCTCGCGGGCCGCATCGGCCGCGGCCGGCACCGCGCGGCCCTCGTGACGCGGGACCGCCCGGAGACCGTCACCGCGCTCAGCCGCCTCGCCGAAGGCGCTCCCTCGCCCCACCTGCTCACGGGCCACGGAGCGCCGGGCGGCCCCGGACCGGTGGCGTGGGTCTTCTCCGGCTACGGCTCCCAGTGGCCCGGCATGGGGTCCGGACTCCTCGCGACGGAACCGGTGTTCGCGGCCGCCGTGGACCGCCTCGAACCCCTCCTGCGCGAGCACGCCGGCCTCTCCCTGCGCGCCGGACTCTCCCCCGACGCCGACCTGACGACCCCCGCCACCGTCATGCCCGTCCTGTACGGCATGCAGGTCGCCCTCGCCGAACTGTGGCGGTCGTACGGTCTCGAACCCGCCGCGGTCATCGGCCACTCGCTCGGCGAGATCGCGGCGGCGGTCGTGTCCGGGGAACTGGACCCGGCGACCGGCGCCCGCATCGTCGCCGTACGCTCCCGGCTGCTGGCCCGCCTGGACGGCGGAGCCATGGCGGTCGTGGACCTTCCGGCCGACGAAATTCCCTCCGCCGCAAGGGAGTTCACGTCCCTGCGGGTCGCCGTGCACGCGTCGCCCGTCCAGAGCGTGGTCACGGGGTCCGCCGAGGACGTCGCCGCGCTGCTGGCCCGGGTGACCGAGGCAGGCGGCTTCGCCCGCTCGCTGGGCGTGTCCGCGGCCGGGCACTCACCCGAAGTCGAGCCGCTGCTGCCGGAGTTCACCTGGGAGCTGGGCGAGATCCGGCCCTCGTCGCCGCGCTGCCGCCGCTACTCCACCGCGCTCGACGACGCCCGCGCCGCCGTCCCCTGCGACACGGCGTACTGGGCGGCCAACCTGCGCAACCCCGTCCGCTTCGCCCAGGCGGTGCGGGCGGCGGCCGAGGACGGACACCGGGTCTTCGTCGAAGTAGCCCCGCACGCCACGCAGTCGCACCCGCTCACCGAGACGCTGCGCGACGCGGGGGCCGAGGACGCGCTCGTCATGTCCACGCTGCGCCGGGGCACCGACGACGCGGTGAGTTTCCGTACCTCACTGGCCGGGCTGCTGGTCCACGGCGTGCGGGTGACCCGGCCGAGGGAGGGCCTGCACCCCGGGGCCCGCATCGTCGACGTCCCCCCGCCCCGCTGGCGGCACCGCAGGTTCTGGGCGGGGGAGGAGACACCGTCCGAGGACCCGCTCCGGCCCGCGCGGGCGACCCCGGCGCCGGGCCCCGCCGCGACCCCGCTCGACCGGCTCCGGCTGTGCGTGGCAGGGGTGATGGGCTACGCGCCCGACCACCTGGACCCCGACACACCGCTGACGGACCTCGGCCTGGACTCCCTCACCGCCGTACGCATACGGGCGGCCGTCCAACAGGAACTCGACACCGACGTCGACCCGGCCACGCTCCTGCGACAAGGAACACTCAGAGCGACAGCCGCCCTGCTGACCCGGGCCGAACACCCGCAACGGCAGCAGAGCGCCCCGCCCGCGGCGCGGGAAACCGCGCACCCAGCCGCCCCCTCAGGGGCGCGGGAAACCGCGCAGCCCGCACCGATCCACCCGCACCCGCCCACATCCGCAGGCGGACCCGGCGGAACCCCCCTGCGCACCTTTCCACCCACCGGCCCCGCCACCCCCCTCTTCCTGGCCCACGCCGCAGGCGGCTCCTCCGCGGTCTACGCCCGGCTGGCACACCGACTCGACGGTGACCGCCAGGTATACGGCTACGACCGGCAGGCGGACCCCGACGACGTCCCCGGGCGCGCGGCGGAGTTCGCCCGACGGATCCGCGAGACGTGTCCCAACGGCCCTTGGGTACTGGGCGGTTGGTCCTACGGCGGCCTGGTCGCCCAGGAGGCGGCCGGCCTCCTCACCCCGCACGGCCGCGTCGCCGCCCTCGTCCTGCTCGACTCCGTGCTGCCCCTGCCCACCCGCCTCACCCCGGCCGAGCTGGCCCTGACGCACTTCCGGGACTTCGCCACGTACGTGGAACGCACCTATGGCACGGCGCTCGACCTGCCGTACGACGAACTCGCCGGGCTCGACGACACGGCGAGGATCGACCTCGTCGTCAAGGTGCTGCGGGACACCGTGGAGCTGCCGGAAGCCGTCCTCGAACACCAGCGGACCTCGTACCTGGACCTGCGCAGCGGCGAACGGCACCGACCCGGCGCGTACCCGGGCCGCACCCTCCTCTACCGCGCGAGCGAACCCGCCCCGCACACCGTCCGGGACCCCCGTTACGAGCGCGAGGACGCGACGCTCGGCTGGGACGCGCACTGCACCGACCTGACCGTCGTCCCGCTGCCGGGCCACCATCTGTCGCTGCTTGACCCACCGGTCGTCGACCATCTGGCCCGGTTGCTGACACGCGATCTGCGGGACTCCTGAAGGGACTTGCCCCATGACTCGTAAGCGCAGATGTGCCGCTCTCGCGGTGACGACGGCCCTCCTCGGCACGGGCGTCGTACTCACCGCCCCGCCGGGCGCGGCCGGAGCCGCCGCATCCGCCGCGGAGGCCGCCGCACCCGCCGCTGCGGGCGCCACCGTCGTCGGTGAGACCTGGCTCGACGCCCGGACCGTCGACCTCATGATCGCCTCCCCGGCCGTCGGTGCCTCGCTGCCCGTACGCGTCGTCCTGCCGACCGGGTACGCCGCGAACCCGGACCGGACCTGGCCCGTCCTCTATCTCCTCCAGGGCGCCCACGACGACTACACGTCCTGGACCAGGGAGACGGACGTCGTCGACTTCCTCGCCGGGCAGGACGTCCTCACCGTGATGCCCTCGTCAGGCCCCACCGGCATCCCCACCGACTGGTGGAACTACGGCAGCGCCGACGCCCCGGACTACGAGACCTTCCAGGTCGACGAGTTGATGGGGGTGCTCCAGCAGCGGTTCCGGGCGGGGACCAAGCGTGCCGTCGCCGGTGTGTCGACCGGCGGCTACGGCGCCCTCGCCTTCGCCGCACGGCACCCCGGCACCTTCGGCGCGGCGGCCTCGTACAGCGGGATCCTCGACACCACCGCCCTCGGGATGCCGACCGTGCTCGACGCCATCGTCGCCAGGGAAAGGCTGCTGCCGCTGACCCTCTGGGGCAGCCACCTGCTCAACCGGGACAACTGGAACCGGCACAACCCCTACGCGCAGGCACGCGCCCTCCAGGGCACCGGACTGTACATCTCGCAGGGCAGCGGTCTGCCGGGCGGCGACTTCGGCAACCTCGAAGGCGCCCTGCTCGAAGGCACGCTGTGGGCCCAAGCACACCGATTCACCGCGCGGTTGGACAGCTTGGGCATCGCGGCCCAGGTGCACTTGTACAGCGGGGGAGCGCACGCCTGGCCGAACTGGCGGCAGGAGTTCAAGGCGTCCTGGCCGACGCTCGCGAAAGGTCTCGGCCTGAGCTGACCCCCGGCCCGAGCGGATCCGAGCCGACCCCCACCCAAGGAGGAACCCCCATGGACGCGCTGGCGCAGGCCGTCGTCGCGGGAGCCGACCGCACGGAACTGGAACACCTCCCGACCCCCGGCCACTACACCGCGGCCCATCTGCGCGCGGAGGACGTGGGCGGTTTCGGCGGAGCCGCCGACAAGGACGTCCGCAAGTCGATCCACCTCGGTGACGTACCGATGCCCGAACTCGCCCCGAACGAGGTGCTGGTGGCGGTCATGGCGAGCGGCATCAACTACAACACCGTCTGGTCGGCGATGTTCGAGCCCATCCCGACCTTCTCCTTCCTGAAGCACTTCGGCCGCCAGGACCGGTGGGCGGCCCGGCACGACCGGCCGTTCCACGTGATCGGCTCGGACGCGTCCGGAGTCGTCGTCCGCGCCGGTTCGGGAGTCCGCCGGTGGCAGGTCGGCGACCAGGTCGTGGTGAGCCCGGTCTACGTCGACGAGGAGGACCCGGCCACCCACGCCGACGGCATGCTCGGCAACGGCATGCTGGCCTGGGGCTTCGAGACCAACTACGGCGCGCTCGCCCACTACGCCGTCGCCCGGGCCAGCCAACTCCTGCCCAAACCGGCGCACTTGACCTGGGAGGAGGCCGCCTCGAACCCCCTGTGCGCGGGCACGGCGTACCGCATGCTCGTCAGCGACCGGGGCGCCCGGATGACCCAGGGCGACGTGGTCCTGATCTGGGGCGCGGCCGGTGGCCTCGGCGCGTACGCGGTCCAACTGGTGCGCAACGGCGGCGGGATCGCCGTGGGCGTGGTCAGCAGCGAACGCAAGGCCGAGTACGCCCGCCGCCTCGGCTGCCACGTGGTCATCAACCGGGAGGAGATCGGGCTCACCGGCGGCGAGGCACCCGCGGACCCCTCCGTCGTCGGCAAACGCCTCGGCAAGCTGATCAGGGCCGCGACGGGGGAGGACCCGCACATCGTCTTCGAGCATGTGGGCCGGGCCACCTTCGGTGTCTCCGTCTTCGTCGTACGCCGGGGCGGCGCGGTGGTGACCTGCGGCTCCAGCACGGGGTACCGGCACGAGTTCGACAACCGGTATCTGTGGATGCGCCTCAAGCGGGTCATCGGCAGCCATGGCTCCAACCTCCATGAGCAGGCCGCCGTGCACCGGCTCCTCGACCTCGGCCATCTGGCCCCCGCGCTCACCGAGACCTACCCCCTCACCGACACGGCGGAGGCGGCCCGGCTGGTCCAGAGCAACACCCACCTGGGCAAGGTCGGGGTCCTCTCCCTGGCCCCGGCGCCCGGCCTCGGTGTGACCGATCCGGTGCGCAGGGAGAGAGTCGCCCGCCGCGCGTGACCGAATCGTAGTAACCCGCGGTAACAGCCCGAGTCGACCAGGCCCCGCTCTTCACGGCGGGGCCTGTGCCGTGTGCGGCTCGGCCAGCTAATCCGTGGCGTATGCACCCATTCTCCCCGGCTCCTGTTCGATCATGGGGGCGAGTCAATGGATTTGTCGACTCGTATGCCCTGCTCGGAGCGTAAAGAAAGCTTCACAGCGGGGGGTCAGGCGGAGTGATCGTCCGCAGGTCAAACCCGATAAGGTTCCCTGAGGTGCGGCGAGTTGACGCGAGAGCGATCGGCTGTCACTCGCCGTTCACGCATGCCCGTCACGGGATCGACCCTCTCGTGACGAGTGCTCCCCCCGAGTATCTCCCCCTGTTCGATCGTGTTGCTTTGAAGGATGCAGATGGAACTTGCCACTCCGCCACCGGCGGCGCGGGCACCGGTCCCCTGGTACAGCTGGTGGCTGCTGCCACTGGCATTAGGGGCCGGTACCGTCGTCACCGCGGTCGTTGGCTCCGACCAGGTCCGAATACCCGCGATCGTCTCCGGCGTCGTCGTCACGGCCGCGAGCGCCGTCACCGTACGGCTCCTGATCCGCTCCCAGCGTCAACTGCGCAGCAGCGCAGGTGAGTTCAGAAACGCGCAGGCCGAGCACTCCCAGCAGTGGCAGCAGCACGTGGCCGGCCTCGAACGCAAGCAGGCCGCCGAGCGCGCCGCCCACGACACACAGCTCGCCGAACAGGCCACGGTCTACGAGCAGCGGATCGCCGAGCAGAACCAGGCCTGGCAGGAGCAGCTGGACCGGCAGCTCGCCGCGGTCACCCGGCTCGCCGACGCCCTGCTGCCCGACGCGCTGGAGCGGCTCAGGGCCGGTGACTCCATCGACGACCTGCTGCCCACGGCCGACCAGGGCTCCGAGGTCGGAGCCGAGCTGCGGGCCGCACTGCGCAAGACGCTCAGGACCGCGCTCCTGGGTGTGGAGCAGGAGCTCGACCGCTCCACCTCCGCCGAGCAGGCCGTCATCAGCATCGGCAGCCGTATCCACGTACTGACCAGCAAGCTGCGCGGCCGGCTGCACGAGATGCAGGGCGAGCACGGCAGGCTGCCGTCCGTCGCCCAGGGACTGATGGAGCTGGACCAGGAGCTCGGCCCCGCCGACTCCCTGGCGGCGAGCATCGGCGTACTCGGCGGCACCGACCGGCCCGGCCGGCAGTGGCAGGAACCACAGCGACTGCTCAGCGTGGTCCGCGGCGGCATCGGCCGGATCAGGGACTTCGACCGCGTCCAGGTGCAGTACCTGCCCGAACTCGGCGTCGACGGCGGTCTGGTGGACCACCTCACGCTGATCTTCGCCCATCTGCTGGACAACGCGGCACGCTACTCGCCGCCCACCGAGCCCGTGATCGTGTCGGGCAAGGAGGTCCCGAACGGCGTCGGCGTCGAGATCCAGGACTCCGGCAAGGGCCTGAGCGAGGAGAAGAAGCAGGAAGCTCTCCAGGCGCTCGAAGGTGTGGCCCCCGGCCCCGGTATCGGCGGCGTGTCCGAGGACGCGCACCTCGGTCTGCGGGTGGTGGGCGTGCTGGCCCGCCGCTACGGCATCAGGGTCACCTTCTCGGACTCGCCCTGGCTCGGTACGTCGGTGGTCATCGTGGTGCCTCACAAGTACTTCAGCCAGCTGCCCGCCGCCGTCACCGCACCGGCTCCGGCCGCCCAGGTCCCGGCCGCGCCGGACCCCGAGGCCGTCGAGAGCGGCGCGGCGGTCCAGCCGGAGGGGTCCGGGGACACCACACCCGGCGGTCTGCCCAGGCGCCGCAGGCGAGCCGAGTCGGAGCGGCCCAGGTCGGCCGCACGGGAGGACGACTCCGTCGCCACCGCCTCGCACGCGGTACCGCCGGACGCGTCCTTCACCGGACTGGCCGCCTTCGCCACGGCGGGGCGTGAGCCGAGCGCCGACCGCGAGCCGGCCTCCGGCGTCGAGTCCACAGAGCACCGCACGGAAGAGAGCGACTAGTCCCATGACGCAACAGGGAACCGATGTGAGCTGGGCGCTCCGCGATCTTGTCGAGAGCATCCAGGAGATCCGCTTCGCCCTTGTGGCCTCCAGCGACGGCAAGGCCATCACCTCCTACGGCGCCGACGACCCGGACGACGTGGACCGCTTCGCCGCCGTGGTGGCGGGACTGCAGGCGCTGGCCCAGCCGGTGGCCGAGCAGTTCCCCAAGTACGCCGGGCAACTGCGCCTCGCGATGATCGAGGTCGACGGGGGTCACCTCTTCGTGGTGCGCGCTGGTGTGGAGACCTACCTCGGCGTCCTGGCCAGGGAAGGGCTCGACCAGGGCCTCCTCGGCCACCAGATGAGGGACCTGGCCCGCAGGATGGGTGAGCTCCTCGGCACCACTCCGCGCCTGGAGGAGCACTCTGGATGAGTGGTCCCCGTCGACCCACGGACCCGTCCGGTCTCGAGCGCTACTACGTCCTCACGGGCGGTCGCAGCGGACCGGGCGGTTCGTCGTCGAGCCTTGACGTGGCGACCCTCATCACCTCCCGTGCGGCGGCCGGCCCCGGCATGCAGCACGAACACGAGGAGATCCTCCGGCGCTGCCGTGATCCGTTGTCGGTGGCCGAGCTCGGCGCCCACCTCGGACTGCCCTTCAACATTCTCGCGGTGCTCTTGGCCGATCTGCTGGACGCAGGCCGCGTTGAAGCCCGTGATCCCATCCCGGCGTCAGGCGCCGGTCGCGGGCCCGACCTCGCGCTCCTTGAGGAGGTACTCAGTGGACTTCAAAGGCTTTGACCATCCCGACCGCGACCCGGCCGACGGCGCGGCCGGTGCCCGCTCGGTGAAGGTGATGATCGCCGGCGGATTCGGTACGGGGAAGACCACCATGGTCCGCTCCGTCAGCGACATCAAGCCGCTCACCACCGAGGAGACGCTGACGCAGGCCAGCGCCGACGTCGACAACCTGATCGGGGTGGCGGACAAGCAGGAGACCACGGTCAGCCTGGACTTCGGCAAGATCGGCATCAACGACCAGCTGATGCTCTACCTGTTCGGCACCCCCGGGCAGGAACGATTCTGGTTCCTGTGGAACGGCCTCTTCAAGGGTGCCCTCGGAGCCGTCGTCCTGGTGGACACCCGCCGGCTGGCCTCCAGCTTCCGGGCCATCGAGGAGATGGAGCGGCAGGACGTCCCGTTCGTGATCGCCCTGAACGTGTTCCCGGACTCCAAGGACCACCCGGTCGAGGAGATCAGGGACGCGCTGGACATCTCCCCGGACATCCCGGTGGTGGCCTGCGACGCCCGCGACCGGGCCTCCAGCCGTGATGTGCTCATCGCGCTGATACGGCACCTCAAGGAACGCTCCGCCGTCGCACTGGAGGCCCGATGACCGATCAGCCCTTGAACGACGGCACCGACGCCCCGCGCGGCTGCCCGGTCGCGCACGGCGGGGGAGCGGACCCGACCCGGCTCTACGGGCCCGAGGCCGCCGTCGACCCGATCGGCATCTACGGGCGGCTGCGCAAGGAACACGGGCCCGTCGCGCCGGTCCTGCTGGAGGGCGACGTGCCGGCGTGGCTCGTGCTCGGCTACCGGGAGAACCGGCGGGTGCTCGACAACCCCCGCCAGTTCAGCCGGGATTCGCGGATCTGGCGGGACTGGAAGGAGGGCCGCGTCGAAAGCACCTCACCGCTGATGCAGATGGTGGGCTGGCGGCCCGACTGCGTCTCCCAGGACGGCGAGCCGCACCGCAGGCTGCGCAGTGCGGTCACCGACAATCTGCAGGCCGTCTCGGGCCGCGGCATCCGCCGGCATGTCACGCACTTCGCCAACAAGCAGATCGACGCCTTCGCCGACGCGGGCAGCGCCGATCTGGTGTCCGAGTACGCCGAGTACCTGCCGATGCTCGTACTCACCAGGGTGTTCGGGCTAGCGGAGAGCGAGGGGCGGCGTCTCGCCGAGTCGTCCGCGCAGGTCATCAAGGGCGGGGCCGAAGCGCTCGCCCACAACGACCGCATCATGCAGATCCTCGGCGAACTCACCGAGCGCAAGCGGGTGGAGCCGGGGTCCGACTTCACCACCGGGCTGCTGGAACACCATGCCGACCTCGACGAGGACGAGATCGTCAACCATCTGCGGCTCGTGCTGATCACCGCGCACACCACGACCAGCAACCTGCTGGCCCGGGTGCTGCAACTGGTCCTCACCGACGCGGGGCGGCTCTCCGGGCTGGTCAGCGGGCAGCTGAACATCTCCGCCGTCGTGGAGGAGGTCATGTGGAACACTCCGCCGCTGGCCGTCCTGCCGGGGCGGTTCGCGACCGCGGACATGGAACTCGGCGGGCACCGGCTCCAGGAGGGCGACCTGCTGGTACTCGGCCTGACCGCCGGCAACATCGATCCGGAGATCCGGCCCGACGTGGGCGTGTCCGTGCACGGCAACCAGTCGCATCTGGCGTTCAGCGGGGGGCCGCACGAATGCCCCGGGCAGAACATCGGGCAGGCGATCATCGAGACCGCAGTCGACGTTCTGCTGCACCGGTTGCCGGGGTTGCGGCTCGCCGTGACTCCTGAGGAGCTGACGGCCACCGCGTCCACGTGGGAGGCACGGTTGGACCGGTTGCCGGTCCAGTTCGCCTCGTAGGCGCGTATGTCCGCAGGCCCGTTCGCCCGGAGGCCCGTTCGCCCGTTCGCCGGGCGGCGGGCCTTCGGCCTGTATCGGGTGGTGTGCCGGGTGCGGGAGCGCTGCGGCCGGTCGCGCGGTGCCCGCGCCCCTAGAAGCAAGAGTCCTTCCGCGGCGGTGCCGACGGGGCGCGGGAAACGTTGTCAGACGGCCAGGAGGTCGTCCAGGGAGCCCTTGCCCGCCAGTTCCGCCTGGGACGCGGGGGTCTCCTTGTCCGCGGCGTAGCGGCCCGAGGTCAAGGCCCACTCGTAGTTGCCGTTGATCCAGTGCTGGATGGCCTCCACGCCCATGCGGACCCTGTCACGCTCCTCCTCGTTCAGACCGAGCTCGTCGCACATCTTCGGTACCTGCGACTCCAGTTCGAGGTACTCGGCGAGGCAGTCCGAGGTCATCCGGAACGCCTCGTCCGCGGCCTCCTGCCAGCTGCAACGGCGCTCGCGGTGCAGGACGGCTATGAGGTTGTGCCCGTCGCCCCGGCGTTTCTCGCGCTCGAAGGAGTGGATGTCGTTCATGAAGCCGATGGTGTCGGCGGCGAGATCCCGCATCCGCTCCATCAGCGGATGGGCCTCCACCTCGGCGGGCACCTCGAAGCCGCGGCTGCGCTCCCCGGCGTCGATGCTGTGGTGGATGCCCACGGTACGGCGACGGAACGCCGCGTACTCCTGAAGGTCGAGCGTGCCGGCCAGGCCCCGGGAGGCGAGGTCGACCTCCTCGGTGTGCGCCACGAGGAACCGGCCCCAGGAGGCCGCGAACCGCGTACGCCATGTCAGAGACATGCCATCCGAAAGATGGGCCCAGACCTCGGCCCAGGCCACCGTGATGGGGCAGACCACCCGGGGGGTGATCCCCGCGGGCCGCAGGGGAGTGACGATGAGTTCCCGCGCCACCTCGGCTATGCGGTCGGCGCGGTCCGGCCTGCCCGAGTCGAACTGGTCGTCGAAGAGGAAGGCCAGTGAGAACCAGTTCATCAGGACGACCATGTCGTCGGCGGAGGCGTGGGGATAGGTGCGGGCGGCGGCCTGGGGCAGATCCCAGGACCGGTACTCCTCGAAGCCGGCGTTGCTGCGCACCAGGCCCTTGTCCCACACCCAGCGCAGATGGCGGGCCTGGGCGTATTCGAGATGTGCGCTGACCGGGGTGGCGAAGGGGAGGTCGAACCTGACGTCCTGCGGCATTCGCGTCCTCTCTTGAGACCAATTCGCAGGGCCCCCCACCCCTGCGCGCGGGCGTGCGAAAGTGCCGCCCGCTGACTCGAACTGCGCTTCCTGAGGCGAAAGTTGACTCGATTTGCGCTACGAGGTTGCCCTGATCGTAAATGATCTATGCCGCGACCTCGGCGACTTCACCGCGACCTGCGTTACATCTCTCCGTGACCTCGGCGATTTGTCGGCCTCCGAGGCCGATTGTGTGCGGTTGCCCCCTGAGGGCCGCCCGCGACCGGTCGCGGGCACTGTTCTGCACGTGACGGGGTACCCGGTCAACGAGCAGTGGGCGGACGGCCGTTCGCGCTCGGTCCGTCTACGGAGGAGATATGGCACCGGTAGTGGCAGGCATCGTGGTTCTGGACTGCTCGGAACCCGAGAAACTCGCCGCGTTCTACAAGGAGTTCCTCGACGGCGAGGAGACGGACGCGACGGCGAACCGGGTGGAGATCAAGGGCGCCGACGGCATGCGGATGGCGTTCCGGCGGGACGTCAACGCCACTCCGCCCAGCTGGCCGCGTCCCGAGAACTCGCTCCAGGCCCACCTGGACTTCCACGTCGACGACCTCGACGAGGCGGAGCGCAAGGTCATCAGTCTGGGCGGGCGAGCGCTGGAGACCAAGGACGGGGGCGGCCCGTTCGAGGAGCGGGGCTACGCCGACCCGGCCGGTCACTCGTTCACCCTGCGCATGGAAGCGGCGACCGCGCCCAAGCAGGGCTGAGTCACCGGCCGCGACAGCGGACGTTCAACAGCGGACGTTCAACAACGGACGTTCCTCAGGGGACGTTCAGGCGCGGTGCGCGCGCAGGGCCGCCAGGGCGCGGTCCGCGTGCGCGCTCATCCGGATCTCGCTGCGCACCACTTCGAGCACCTTGCGGTCCTCGGCGATGACGAAGGTGACCCGCTTGGTGGGTGCCAGCGAGAAGCCGCGCTTCACCCCGAACAGCTCGCGGACCGTCCCGTCCGGGTCGGACAGCAGCGGATACCCGAGGGTGTGCTTCTCGGTGAACTCCTGCTGCCGCTCGACCGTGTCACCGCTGATCCCCACCAGCCGCGCGCCGGCGGCCGTGAACTCGGCGGCCAGGTCGCGGAAGTGGCACGCCTCGGCGGTGCAGCCCGTGGAGAGCGCCGCAGGGTAGAAGAACAGCACGACGGGCCCTTCGCCCAGCAGCTCCGAGA
This sequence comes from Streptomyces tauricus, assembly GCF_014650955.1. Taxonomy (GTDB): domain Bacteria; phylum Actinomycetota; class Actinomycetes; order Streptomycetales; family Streptomycetaceae; genus Streptomyces; species Streptomyces tauricus. The sequence continues at coordinate 76,693 of NZ_BMVY01000027.1, read as the reverse complement.
GCTGCCGGGGCGTGCCCGTCTCGTCCGGGAGAGTGAAGTCCTCGACGGTGTCGCCCACCGCTGCCTGGTTCGTCACGACTGGCTCCCTGACTGTCGGCCACCTGTAGGAAGGCCACCGTACTGGACGGTAAGGAGCGTCAGTCGCGGCCCCCCTTGTCGTCGCCGGGCCACACGCCGGTGGACCGCTCGATGGCCTTCGCGCCGGTGCGGTCCGCCGCGCTGCGGACGACCGCGAAGATCGCGCCCTGGACGGCCGCCGCGAACAGCACCTCTCCCCAGCCGCGGTCCTTGTCCAGCGCGTCGGGTGCGTCGTCCTCGTGGCGGATCATCTTCCAGACCTTCTGGAACGCCAGCCCGGCGAGGGTTCCGCTCGTCCAGCCGAGCAGGAACCCGACGGGCTTGTAGACGACGGGCAGGCTCTTCTTCTTCGGCACCTGGCTCTCCTTCGGTAGGTGTTTTTCCAGGACATCTGGCGAGTGTCCAGTTCAGCGGCGAATACGCGGACCCGCTCTCGTCAGGGCCGGCCCGCCGCCGGTACCTCCTCGCCCCCGCGTACGGGACCCGGCGGGCTCCCGTCGCCGAACGGGCGCCCGCCCAGCTCCTCGCGACCGTGTGACGTCAGCCAGCCGGACAGGTCGGGGCCGAGCGGCACGACGCGCGTCGGGTTGATGCCTTCGTGGACCTGGTAGTAGTGCCGCTTGATGTGATCGAAGTCGACGGTGTCCCCGAACCCGGGCGTCTGGTAGAGATCGCGGGCGTACGCCCACAGCACCCGGTCCTCCGTCAGCTTGTGGCGGTTGCACTTGAAGTGGCCGTGGTAGACGGCGTCGAAGCGGACCAGGGTCGTGAACAGCCGGATGTCCGCCTCGGTGATCGTGTCCCCGACCAGGTACCGCCGGTCGGCGAGCCGCTCCGACAGCAGCTCCAGCCGGTGGAAGACGCCCTCGTAGGCCGCCGCGTACTCCTCCTGGCCGGTCGCGAACCCGGCCCGGTACACCCCGTTGTTGACGTCCTCGTACACCCCTTCCATGACCTCGTCGATCTCGTCGCGGAGCCTGTCCGGGTAGAGGTCGGGTGCCCCTTCGCGGTGCAGGTCCCGCCATTCGGTGGCGAGGTCCAGGGTGAGCTGCTGGTAGTCGTTGGTCACCAGGCGTCCGCTGTCCACGTCCACCACGGCCGGCACGCTGACGCCGCCGGGATGGCCCGGCTCCCGGGCCTCGTACGCCTCGGCGAGGTAGCGGATGCCCAGCACCGGGTCGCGGCCCCCGGGGTCCAGCGTGAAGCGCCAGCTGCGGTCGTCCTGGATCGGGTCGGTGACCGCCATCGGCAGCGCGTCCTCAAGGCCCAGCAGCCGCCGCGAGATCACCGCGCGGCTCGCCCAGGGGCAGGCCCGGCTGACTACCAGACGGTAGCGTCCGGCCGCGACCGGCCAGCCGTCGCGCCCGTCGGCCGTCACCCGGTCCGAGAAGTGGCTCTTCGAGCGCTTGAAGGACTTCTTCCCGTACGCGCTGTTGCCCTCGGTGTCGCTCATGCGGTCCCTTCCTCCGGTACGTCGGCCTCCGTAGGGGTTCCCCGAAAACAGCCGTCACCTCGTGTGAGGCAGGGCGAGTGGGGCATTCGGCGGAGGTGAACCGTAAGCCTTCCTCTCCCTCGGACCGCCGCACCCGCGTCACCGTGCTGGTGGCGCTGGCCGCCAACCTCGTGATCGCCGTGGCCAAGGCCGTGGGCGGCCTCTTCGCCGGATCGCCCGCCCTGCTGTCGGAGGCCGCGCACTCGGTGGCCGACAGCCTGAACGAGGTCTTCCTGCTGGCCGCCCTGCGCCGCAGCCGACGCCCCGCCGACAACCGTCACCCCTTCGGGTACGGAAAGGAACGCTTCTTCTGGTCACTGCTGGCCGCCGTGGGCATTTTCCTGATGGGCGGCTGCTTCTCCTTCTTCCAGGGCTTCGAGGCGCTGGGCAGCGAGGGCTCCGAGTCCCACAGCGGATATGTGGCGGGGCTGGTGGTCCTGGTCGTGGCGCTCCTCGCCGAGGGAGGGTCCCTGCTGCGGGCGCTCCACCAGGTGCGCAAGCAGGGCGGTTTCTCCACCGAGGTCCGTGACCCGGCGCTGCGTACCGTCATCGCCGAGGACGGCACCGCCGTCCTGGGTGTCCTCTTCGCGATCGCCGGTATGGCCCTGCACATGGTGACCGGGCAGGTCGTCTACGAGGCCTCGGCCTCCATCGCCATCGGCGGACTGCTGGTCTACGTGGCGTACCGGCTGGGCCGTGACGCGCGCGACCAGCTGATCGGCCAGGCCACCGACGAGGAGTCGAGCCGCCGCATCCGTGCCCTGCTGGAGGCGCAGCCCGAGATCGATTCCGTGGAGTCCCTGCTGACCATGCAGCTCGGCCCCGACTCGACGCTGGTGGCCGCCCGTGTCGACCTGACGCCCGGTCTGGACAGCGAGGAGGTCGAACTCGTCGCCGTGCGGATCAAGCAGTCGGTCTCCAACCTGGTCCCGGAGGTCGACCAGATCTTCCTCGACGTGACGGACGCCCGCCTGGCGCGGCGCGCGGCCGCACAGGAAAATGGCCCCGCCGCGACGGGGGAGCGCGGCGGGACCTGAACGTCGGGTGCCCGACGTTCACCGGGTCATGCACATTTTTTTTCGAGCGGGTCAGCCTTCGGTGGCCGGCTCCAGGACGAAGACCGGGATCTCACGCTCGGTCTTCTTCTGGTAGTCGGCGTAGTCCGGGTAGGCGGCGACCGCACGCTCCCACCACTGGGCCTTCTCCTCGCCGGTCACCTCACGCGCCGTCATGTCCTGGCGCGTCGGCCCGTCCTGGAGTTCCACATGCGGGTCGCTGACCACGTTGTGGTACCAGACGGGGTGCTTGGGCGCGCCGCCCAGCGAGGCGACGGCGGCGTAGCGCCCCTCGTGCTCGACCCGCATGAGCGGCGTCTTGCGGATCTTCCCGCTCTTCGCGCCCCGGGTGGTCAGCACGATGACGGGGCGTCCCGTATCCATCAGGGTCGTTCCCTCGGTACCGCCGGAGCGCTCGTACAGCTCCACCTGATCGCGCACCCACTGGGTGGGACTGGGCTCGTACTCACCCTCAAGAGGCATGACATCCATCCCATCGATCGTCGTCGTGTACGACTCGTGCAGGCTCCTGCCGGCTCCTGCCGACTCGGATTTCAACACGCTCGCCTCGCCTTTTTCATCCCGCACGAGACGTTTCACCCTCACACCTGCCCGAGTACAGCCGTACGAGTCACCCGGACCCCACGTTCGACGCGGGTGCGCCGCCCGGATCCCGGGACACGGCCTAGAACGGGAAGTGCGCCTGCTGCGTCGCCAGCGTCACCCAGCGGGTGTTGCTGAACGCCTCGATGCCCCAGCGTCCGCCGAAGCGCCCGTACCCGCTCCCCTTGAACCCGCCGAAGGGCGCGTTCGGTTCGTCGGCGACCGACTGGTCGTTGACATGCACGATGCCGGTACGGATCCGGCGGGCGACCCGGAGCCCATGGGTGCCGTTCTCGGTGATGATCCCGCAGGTCAGCCCGTGCTCCGTGGAGTTGGCGAAGGAGATCGCCTCGTCGTCCGTGGCGAACGTGCTGATCACGGCCAGCGGGCCGAAGGCCTCCCCGCGGTACAGCTCGGTGTCCTCCGGAAGGTCGGTCAGGACGGTCGCCTGATGCACGGCACCCTCGGGGGCGGCTCCGCCGGTGAGGACGGTCGCGCCCTTGGCGACGGCGTCCTCCACGAGGGCCGCGACCCGGCGGGCGGCGTCCGGGGTGACGAGCGGGCCCACCACGGTGTGCGGATCGGCCGGGTCGCCGGACGGCAGCGACTCGGTCTTCGCGGTGAACTTGGCCGTGAACTCCTCGGCCAGGCTCTCGTGCACGAGGATCCGGTCGGCGGACATGCAGATCTGGCCGGAGTTCATGAAGACGGAGAAGACGGCCGCGTCGACCGCGTAGTCGACGTCGGCGTCCGCCAGCACGATCACCGAGTTCTTGCCGCCGAGTTCGAGGACGGCGGGCTTCAGATGCCGGGCCGCGTGCACGCCGATGATCCGGCCGACGTTCGTGGAGCCGGTGAAGTTGACGGCCCGTACGCGTTCGTCGGCGATCAGGGCCTCGGCGACGGCGGCCGCGTCCTCGGGGGCGTTCGTGATCACGTTCAGGACGCCGTCGGGCAGGCCCGCCTCGCGCAGGATGTCCGCGACGAACAGACCGCACGCGATCGGCGCGTCCTCGCTCGGCTTCATCACCACGGTGTTGCCCGCGGCGAGCGGCGCGGCGACGGCCCGTACCCCGAGGATGACCGGGGCGTTCCACGGCGAGAAGGCGGCCACGACGCCGACGGGTTCGCGGACGGCGAGACCCAGCGCGCCCTCCTCCTGGGCGCTCAGGACCTCTCCGCGCGGCGCGGTCACCGCGGCGGCGGCCTCGCGGAGGATGTTCGCGGCGAGACCGACGTTGAACATGGCCCACGGCCGGGTGCCGCCGACCTCGCCCGCCATGATCCGTACAGCGTCCTCGGTGCGGGCCTCCAGGAGGTCGGCCGCGGTGAGGAAGATCTTGCGCCGCTGCGCCGGACCGAGCGCGGCCCACCCCTCGAACGCGGCGTCGGCGGCGTCCACGGCCCGGGTGACGTCCTCGACGCCGGCCGCGGCGACCGTGGCGTACACCTGCGAACTGTAGGGGTTCACGTCCTCGGCGGTGCGGCCGGAGACCGCGGGCTGGTCCTTGCCGCCGATCAGCAGGTCACGATGGAGGGTCATGCGCGGCTCTTCCCGTCGGGAGACGCGCGCGAGGCGCTCCGCGACGGAACGCCCGCGTTCGTCTGGTGAACAATCGTCCATTGAATCTTCAATTGGAGTCTGCAACCCGGGTGGGGCGTCAGTCAATGGCCGGCCGGCGCGCCGTTCGCGTCGGACGGGCTGTACGCCTCGACCAGCATGCGGGCCGCCCGCCCGGCACGCGCGGCGGGTTCCGCGCTCCGTTCGACGGCGGCGGTCACCATGGCGCCCTCTGCCAGCAGATGCAGCTGGCCCGCCAGTTCGGCGGGCAGCCCGGCGTCGTCCACCAGGCCCTCCAGGTACTTGCGGAAGGCCCGCTTGTGGGCGCGGACCTGCTCGGCCACCGGCTCCGACACGGCGCCCAGCTCCCCGTACGAGTTGATCCAGGCGCAGCCGCGGAAGTCGGGCTCGCGGAACCACTCGCCCAGCCAGTCGAAGACCGCGAGAACCCGCTGCCGCGCGTCCTCGTGGCTGTCCGTGTACTCGGCGAGCCGCCCCCGCCAGCGGAGGTCGCGCCGCTCCAGGTAGGCCACCACCAGGTGTTCCTTGGCGGGGAACAGCTGGTAGAGCCGCTTGAGGGAGACCCCGGAGGCGCCGCGGATGTCGTCCATGCCGACGGACTGTATGCCGCGCCCGTAGAACAGGGTCTCCGCCGCGTCCAGGGCCTGCTCCCTGGCGACCGCGCTGTCCATGTACCGGCTCACTCCTTGCTGTCTTGACGTGAGAACCATCGTTCTCTACGTTAGCAGCCACTCCGGAGAACGCACGTTCTCAGGCCGTCATCGGCAAGCCCGCCATCGATCCGAGAGGACCCGTATGACCGACACCGACCGCCCGCCCCTGCCGCCCTTCACCCGTGAGACCGCCGCCCTGAAGGTCCAGGCGGCCGAGGACGCCTGGAACACCCGTGACCCGCTGAAGGTCTCACTCGCCTACTCGCGGGACTCGGTCTGGCGCAACCGCGACACCTTCGTCACCGGACGCGACGAGATCGTCGAACTGCTCACCGCGAAGTGGCGGCGCGAGGAGGAGTACGCGCTGCGCAAGGACCTCTGGGCCTTCGACGGCAACCGCATCGCCGTCCGCTTCCAGTACGAGTGCCGTGACAGCGACGGCCAGTGGTGGCGGTCGTACGGCAACGAACTCTGGGAGTTCGACGAGCACGGCCTGATGACCCGGCGCGAGGCCAGCATCAACGACGTACCGATCGAGGAGAAGGAGCGCCGGATCCTCGGCCCGCGGCCGGACGCCGAGCGGGGGCGGTCGTTCCCGGTTGAGTAGGGTTCCCGGGTGACCGAACAGGCTCGGAAGCCCTTCCTCTACGTCGTCGTCTGCGCCGCCGGAGTCGCCGACGGCATCGGCGAGTTGATCACCTCGGCGCAGGCGCGGAACTGGGAGGTCGGTGTCATCGCGACACCCCTCGCCACCGGCTTCTTCGACACCGCGGCGGTCGAGACGCGGACGGGCAGGCCGGTCAGGTCCGCCTGGCGCTCACCCGGCGACCCGCGCCCGTTCCCCGACCCGGACGCCGTCACCGTGGCGCCCGCGACCTTCAACACCGTCAACAAGTGGGCGGCCGGCGTCTCCGACACGCTCGCCCTCGGCACGCTCTGCGAGGCGTACGGGATGGGCGTGCCGATCTCCGTACTGTCCTGTGTGAGCGAGGCGTTGACCGCCCACCCCGCGTACCGGGACAGCCTGGAGAGGCTGCGCGGGATGGGGGTCCGCTTCGGGGAGCACGCCTTCGGCGGCCCGGAGCAGCGCGGGTTCCACTGGGAGCGGGCGCTGGATCTGCTGGAGGGCTGAGGGGGGTGGTTACCCGCCGGGGCCGAGGTCGAGGGCGGGGCCGGGCCGGCCGGTCAGCGGGTCCTGCGGACGTAGTCGTCGCTGTCGGGCGTCGACACCTGAACGTCCCGTCTCACGATGCTCAACCGGTCGCCGAAGCCCGAACGGGCCTTCTGCAGGCCCTTGTCGGTGTACTCCACCACGACGACCCGGTCGTCGAAGGCGTCGGCGTACTCACCGCACTCGTCGTACGCGCCGCACTCCTCCACGACCGCGAAGTCGAGCCCGGCACGGGAGCGGCGGTCCGCCAGTTCCACGGTGTTCTTCTGGGCGATGGCCAGCCCCCGCGCGTGCGCGCGTCGCGAGAGCAGCTTGATGAAGGACACGGCGTCGTCGGCGTTCAGCAGCCCGCGCGAACGGGTGTAGCTGTCGTAGTTGTCCGGCTCGACGGCGTCGAAGCCCTTGTCCGCGCAGCCGTCGATCCACTCGTCGACCCGGGCCGCGACCCGCTCGCGCTTGGCGGGGGTGCCGATGTCGAGCAGCGCCTCGTCCCAGTCGGCGTCGATGACGACCTCGCCGTCCTCGTCCCGCAGCAGCAGGTCGTCGGGCCAGTCGTCCTGTTCGTCGGGCTGGGCCTGGAAGGCGTTGACGTAACAGATGTTGTAGAGACCGCGCGCGGGGTCGGCGGTGCGGTCGCGGGCGACGATCCGGACGCCGGCCGGCGGGGTGTAGGCACCGCCGATCTGGTAGTCGAAACCGTCGGGCACGGGGGGCAGTCGTACGGCCTCGGAGCTCGACCTCGTGCTGTCCGTGCTTTCGTCGGGGGTCGTGCCGTCCCCGTCCGAGGTACAGGAGGCCAGGGCCGCGACGGCGACCAGGGCGCCGACGGCCCTGAGAAATCCCGTGCGGGGGCCACGCTTGGCGGGCATGTCCGCTCCATCGATCGCGAGTACGACCCCGCCTCGGACTCCGTGACGGTCCTGGCGACTGTGGCCGGACTGCGGAGCTCGTCCACCGGCTGGGCGCACCTCTGGGTGCCGGGCTGGGGGGCTCGGCACGTCTGGATCAAAGCGTGCGAAAAGTTGCGCGTCAAGTTGGCTTGACTCGCGGGCGGCGCGGACCGCCGGTGGGCTGCCTCGGCCGCGGGCCGCGCCCGGTGCGGGTGAGGTGCGCAGTTCCCCGCGCCCCTGGGTGGGAGGGGTGCGGGTCGGCGGTTGGGTGTGGGTGCCGTACCGGTACCGCATGCGGGCGGTGAGGGCGCGGACCGGCCGGGTCCTTCTGCGGGGCGGCCTCCACGGAACTGCTCGCCGAGCAGCGCACGGAGTCCCGGCGGCTGGGCATCCCCTACGAGCTGATGGCTGCCCGCGCGACGGGGTCGGCCCGTCACAAGGCACCCCGTGCCATCGGGGAGGTTCCGTGAGTGATAATCGTGCATATGGTGTGACCATCGGGCATTTCCTTCGGAGGGGTGAAGGTCACGGGTCGGGGATCGGTGGGCCGGTCGTCGGGAAGCAGCGGAAGGAAACGGGTGGAGCACGCGGCGGGGACGGACGACGGCGCCTGGATCGTCGGGAGGGACCGCGAACTGGCTCTGCTGACCGGGCTCGTGCAGGGACTGTCCTCGGCGGACCCGACGACGGAACTCCCCGGAACCGGTGTGCTGGTGGTCACCGGCGCCCCGGGCTCGGGCAAGAGCGTCCTCCTGGACGAGGCCTGCCGGACCGCCCGCGCAGCCGGCGTACGGGTGCTGCGCTGCACGGGCTGCGAGGTCGAGTCGGGGCTGCCCTTCGCCGGGCTCCACCAGTTGCTGCGCCCGGTCCTGGACCTCGCGCGAGAGCTTCCCGCCCGGCAACGGACCGCCCTGCTGGGCGTGTTCGGGCTGGACGAGGGCGAGGAACAGGACAGCGCCCAGAATCCGCTGCTGACCTCCCTCGGCGCGCTCACGCTCCTCTCCGACCTCGCGGCGCGCGGCCCGGTGCTCCTGGTCGTGGACGACGCCCACTGGCTCGACGTGGGCACCCTCGACACCCTCGCCTTCGTGGCCCGGCGCCTGGAGGGCGAACCCGTCGCGATGCTGGTGGCGGCCCGTGACACCGCCGTACCCGCGCAGTTCGCCCGTGAGTTCCCGCTGCTGAGCGTCGACCCGCTGGACCCGGCTGCCGCAGGACGCCTCCTCGACCTCCAGCCCGAGGCTCCGGCGGGCCGGACCCGCTCCCGCATCCTCGACGAGGCCGCCGGGGTGCCCCTGGCCCTGGTCGAGCTGGCCAGGTCGGTGGCCCGCGACCCCCGTGCCGCCCGGGACTCGCTGCCCCTCACCGACCGCCTGGAGGCGATCTTCGCCCAGGACCTGCCCGCGCTGCCGCCCGCCACCCGGCAGCTGCTCCTGCTGGCCGCCGCCGCGGAGACCGCCGAGCTGCCCCTCATCCTGTCGGCCGCCGCCCCCGACACCACCCCCGCCGACTGGCACCCCGCCGAGCGAGCCGGACTGATCCGCATCGACGACGGCCACCTCCGCTTCCGGCACCCGCTGATCCGCTCGGCCGTCTACCAGTCGGCGACCTACGCGCAGCGGCACGCGGCCCATCTGTCCCTCGCCGAGGTCTTCACCGGTGACCCGGACCGCCGCGCCTGGCACCGCGCCGCCGCCGTCGACGGCGTGGACGAGGGCGTCGCCGAGGAACTGGAGGCCGGCGCGGGCCGGGCCCGGCGCCGCGGCGGCTACGCGGCCGCCGCCACCGCACTGGAACGCGCGGCCCAGCTCAGCCCCGACCCCGCCGACCGGGCCCGCCGCCTGGTCCGCGCCGCGACCATGGCGATGTACGCAGGACACCCCCGCTGGGTCGCCGAGATCACCGCCCGGGTCACCGCGCTCACCGAGGACCCCGCCGTGCTCGCCGAGGCCTCGCTCCGCGCGGGCTGGGCGCTCGCGGTCACCACCCAGTTCGAGGGCTCGCTCGGCTATCTGCTGCCCCTCGCGGACGCCGCGGCCGACACGAACCCCGTCCTCGCCCTCGACGCCCTGGCGACGGCCACCACACCGGCGTACAACTCCGGGGAAGCCGCGCACCGCGAGAAGATCCTGCGCATCGCCGAGCGCGTCCCGGAGCAGGAGGACGACACCGACCGCCTGTGGATCCTGGCGGGCACGGACCCGCTGCGCCACCGGGCCCGGGCCCTCGCCCTGCTCCACGCCCACCGGGACGGCACCGACCGGGACGGTCCGGCGGCCGACGACGAGAGCGGACCCGTACGGGACCGGCCCCTCTCCCAGCTCATCACCTGGGGCGCGGCGGCCTGGGTGCTCGACGAGACCGGCGAGGCCGTCCGGCTCCTGGGCGCCGCCCTGGAACACCTGCGCCGATCGCCGACCGGCGGAGCCAACGCCACCGTGGCCCAGGCCCTCGCGCTCGCCCAGTACGAGAACGGCGCGTGGACGGCAGCCCGCGCCTCCCTCGACGAGGCGTACCGCACGGCGGCCGAGGGAGGCCTGGAGAACGTGGCCGTGGGCTCACCCCTCCTCGGCGCCACCCTGCTCGCCCTGCGCGGCGACTCGGAGGCGGCGCGCACGGCGGTCCAGCGCGCCGTCCACGGCGTGGACCTGCCCACCTGCCGCAGCCTTCAGGTACGCGCCCTGTACGCGCTGGGCGCGGCGGCGCAGGCCGAGGGCGATCACGCGGCGGCGTACGACCGGTTCCGTGCCGTCTTCACCCAGGACGGCGAACCCCTGCACTTCCACGCCTCCGACTACCACCTCGCCGACCTCGCGGCGGTCGCCGTACGCACCGGGCGGGCCGAGGAGGCACGCGCGGTCCTCGACGCGGCCGGACGACGGCACGCCGGGGGAGAGGTGTCCCCGCGCCTCGCGGCGCTCGTCGACCGGGCCCACGCCCTGCTGGCCGAACCGGACGACGCCGAACGGCACTTCCAGCGGTCGCTCGCCCGTCCGACGGGCGACCAGTGGCCCTTCGAGCGCGCCCAGACCCGGCTCGACTACGCGGAATGGCTGCGCCGCCGCCGACGCGCCACCGAGGCCCGGCCCCTGCTCTCCGCCGCCCTGGAGGTCTTCGAGAACCTCGACGCCCGGCCGTGGACGGACCGCGCCCTCGCGGAACTGCGGGCGGCGGGCGTCAACGCCACCTCCACCCCCGGCCAGGAGTCGGACCTGTCCGAACTGACCTCGCAGCAACTGCAGATCGCCCGGCTCGCCGCGGCGGGCCTCACCAACCGGGAGATCGGCGAGCGCATCTTCCTGTCGCCCCGCACGGTCGGCTTCCACCTCTACCGGATCTTCCCCAAGCTGGGCGTCACGGCCCGCGGTCAGCTCCGCGACGTACTGCCCGACTCGCTGCGGGAGGTTCCCGAGGCCTGAGCGCGGGTAGCGACCGGCCGTGCTGCCGCACCGACGGCGGCGGGCTACCGTGCGTACGGAGGCAAGGAGGACCGTGACGGATGCAAGGAGAGCCGTGAGCACCCCGCACAAGCCGCTCGTGATCCTGCGCCCCGACCCGCACCCGGGGGAACGCATCTTCAGGCCGGACACGCTGACCCGCCTTCACGACCGCTTCACCGTCGTCGAGCCGGACACCGAGGAGGCCTTCGACCGGGCGCTGCCGGACGCCTTCGCGGTCGTCGGCCAGCCCGACCTGCCCGCCGAACGACTGGCCCGCGCGGGGGAGTTGAGGGCCCTGCTCAACGTGGAGGGCAACTTCTTCCCGAACGTCGACTACGACGAGTGCTTCCGGCGCGGCATCCACGTCCTGGGCTGCGGACCCGCCTACGCCCAGGCCGTCGCCGAGTACGCCCTCGGGCTCGCCCTCGACCTGGCACGCGGCATCAGCCGCGAGGACCGCGCCTTCCGTGCCGGCCGGGAGCGGTACGTGTCCGACGGCACCGCCGACTCCGTACTGCTGCGCGGCGCGGACGTCGGCCTGATCGGATTCGGCAACCTCGGCCGCAGCCTCCACCCGCTCCTCGCGCCCTTCCGCCCGACTCTGCGCGTGTACGACCCCTGGCTGCCGCCCGCAGCCTTGCGCGAACAGGGCCTGGTGCCGGCCTCCCTCGACGAGACCCTGGCCCGCAGCACGTTCGTCTTCGTACTCGCCACCGTCACCGACGACAGCCGCCATCTGCTCGGCGAACGCGAACTGGCACTCCTGCCCGACGGCGCCCGGCTGATCCTGGTGAGCCGGGCCCCCGTCGTGGACTTCCCCGCACTGCTCGCCCGGGTCGCCGAGGGCCGCCTCCTCGCGGGGATCGACGTCTGGCCCGACGAACCCGTCGCCGCCGACGACCAGGCCCGCGACCTGGAGGGCCTGGTCCTCTCCGCCCACCGCGCGGGCGGCATCCCGGAGGCCTTCCTGAGCATCGGCGACATGGTCGTCGACGACCTGACCCTGCTGGCCCGGGGGTTGCCGCCCGCCCGTATGCAGGTGGCGGCCCGTGAACTCGTCGGCCGCTACCGCAACCGTCCCGTCCTCTGAAAGGCCCGGCATCCCGACATGAAGATCCCCTGCGAGGGCCTCCTCTTCGACAACGACGGCGTGCTGGTCGACTCCGACCTCGGCGTCGACCAGGCGTGGAGCCGGTGGGCCCGGGCCCGCGGCCTGTCCGCCGAGCGGGTCACGGCGATGGTGCACGGACGGCGCTCCGCCGACACCGTCGCCCTCCTGGTGACCGACCCGGCGGAACGGCCCGCCGCCCTCGCCGAGATCGACCGCCTGGAGATCGAGGCGGCGGCCACCACGACCGCGCTGCCCGGCGCCCTCGACCTCCTGACGAGCCTGCCCGACGGCAGCTGGGCCGTCGTGACCTCCGGGGTCACCGGGCTGGCCCGCGCCCGCCTCGCCGCCGCGGGCCTTCCCCTGCCGCCCGTGCTCATCACCGCGGACGACGTCACCCAGGGCAAGCCCGCCCCCGACGGTTACCTCGCGGCGGCGGCGCGGCTCGGCGCGGACCCGGCGCGGACCGTCGTCCTGGAGGACGCCGCCGCGGGCGCCGAAGCGGGGAAGGCGGCCGGCGCGTACGTCATCGGCGTCGGGCCGCGCGGCCTGGACACCGGAGCCCAGGTCGTCGTACGCGATCTGCGCGGGCTGACCTGGCACGACGGTGTACTCGACCTGGGCGCCGCGGAGTTGCTGCGGTCCTGACCCCCGCCCCCTCTCTCAATGCGGCCCCGCCGGGGCGAACTCGGTACCGCACGGGCCCGCGCCCTCGCTCTCCGGCAGCGGGACGGGATCCCCGCTCATGGCCAGGGTGGGGTAGTAGCGGCCGATGCGTTCCGTGGAGCGGCCGACGTAGTGGCCGATGAACGAGCGGCGGAAACGGTCGGTACTGCGGTTGGGCGGGGAGCCGTGCACCAGGCTGCCGTTGAAGAAGAGGACGTCGCCCGGTTCCATGTCCACCGGCACGGCGGACAGGCCGGGCGGCGGCGGAACGTACTCGCGGGCGAACGACAGCCCCTCGTCGGCCTCCTCGGGACAGAACACCTCCATGCGGTGGGTGCCCGGGACGACCTCCAGACCGCCGTTCACCCGGTCGATCGCGTCGCAGGCGATCCAGGCGGCCACGCATGTGCCCGGCTCGGTCCGCAGATAGAAGTTGTCCTGGTGCAGGGCCTGCCCCCGGGCGCCCGGGGGCTTGAAGTAGAACATGCTCTGGGCCGCCAACACCTCCTCACCGAGCAGGAGTTGGAGCACCGAGCGCAGCCGGGGGTCGAGGAGGAAGCGGCGGGCCAGGTCGTTGATGCGATGCGGCTGCATGATCCGCGGGTAGACGTCCAGCGGGTCGACGGCCGAGGCGACCCCGGCCGCTTGGGCCCCTCCGGTCGCCCCGGCCGAGCCGGTCGCGCGGGGCTGGAAGTGCCCCGGGACCGGCCCGGCCGCGTGCAGCGCGGTGAATTCGGCGCACAGCGCGTCGATCTCCGCCGGGGCGAACAACCCGCGCGCCAACGCGAAGCCGTCCTCCTCGAAGTGCCGAACGAGACCCCTGTCCGTGACTGCCATGCGACCACCCCTTCGCTCCGTGCCCGGTATGCCCCACGCTAGGGACAAGCGCTTTCCCGGAGGATGCCTGTGCGTGCTGACGAGTTGCCCGAGGCTGCCGCGCCGTCCCCGCCGCCGGGCCTGGTGACCGTCGGCCGCTTCGATCAACGCCCCGGCTACAGCGTCAACCGGCCGGGCGGCGCCGACAGCTGGCTGTTCACCTGGACCACGGGCGGCGCGGGACGGCTGTCCCAGGGAGCCGCCGAGAGCCTGTCGGGCGCGGGCGACCTGGTCGTCCTCGGCCCCGGTGTGCCCCACCGCTACGCCGTCGCGCCGGGCGCCCGGCGGTGGACGTTCTGGTGGGCCCACTGCCAGGCCCGCCCGGCCTGGACGGACCGGCTGCGACCCCACCTGCTCGGTGACCGGCTGTACGCCGTCACGCCGGTACCGGCCGCTGTGCGGGACCGGCTGGAGCAGACGTTCCGGCGGATGCTCGCCGACGCGCGGTGGACGGGGGAGGGCGCCCCGCCGGCCCCGGACCCCGACGAGCCCGGAGAGCCTGGGGAACGCGGAGGGCCCCGGACCGGCCGGGTCGCCGTCGCCCATGGCGCCGCCGCCCGCGAACTCGCCCTCTGCTCCCTGGAGTCGATCGTCCTGCTCACGACCGCCACCGCGACCGCGACCGCAGGCGGGGAAGCCGGCCGGCCGGGGGTCGACGTACGGATCCGCCGGGCGGAGGCACGTATCGCCGCCGATCCGGCAGCGCCGCACACGGTCGACACATTGGCCGCCGGAGTGTCGCTCTCCCCCTCCCGCTTCGCCCATCTCTTCACCCAGCAGCTCGGCCGGTCACCGATGCGGGCACTGCTCGCCGCCCGGCTGCTGCACGCGGCGCGGCTCCTCGAAGCCACCGACCTGCCGGTGGAACGGGTGGCGGTGGCCGCCGGCTTCACCAGCCCGTTCCACTTCAGCCGGGTCTTCCGGCAGCGCTACGGAGCCCCGCCCGGTGCGTACCGCGCGGGGCTCCGGCGCTGACGACGCGCCCTAGCCGCGGGGGCGTTCGGCGGTGAAGGCCGCGAGCCAGGCCAGCGGGGCGTTCCAGTTGATGGTCACCTCGTTGGTGGAGTACGAGCCGATGTCGTCGATGTAGCAGGCCGCGGGGGCGCATCCGGTCAGGTGCTCCTGCGCCACCGGGTCCTGCAGACCGCTGTTGGGGCCGCCCGCGAGGGAGCCGGCCGGCGGGTTCGGCAGTGAGGCGTCGTACTGATGGGCCCAGAACCGGTGGTGCTGGTTCTTGGCGTACGTGTCGCCGTAGCCCGTCACGTAGGAGAGATCCAGGGTGTTACGGCCCAGCAGGTAGTCCATCGACTCCAGCACCCCGGCCCGGTACCGCTGCTGCCCGGTCAGCCCGTAGGCGGTGGCCATGACGATCGCGTTGTTGGTGACCTGGCTGTTGGAGCCCCAGACATATCCGTTCGCGGGGATGGGCACCGCGTAACCCTGCCCCGCCATCGTGGCGAGGTGCCCGTCGGCGGCGGCGGTCACGGACGCCCGTACGCGCCTGATGTCGGAGGCGGGCAGCCCGTTCGGCACGGTCGCCAGGGTCAGCCGGCCGAGGGCCGCGGTGTCGGCCCAGTTGAAGCCGGTCGGGGTGAGCGCGTCCGCCGAGGTGTGCCAGGGCGAGGACGTGACCGCGTCCCGGTAGGCACGCTCACCCGTCGCCGCGTACAGCTCGGTCGCCGCCCAGTAGAAGTCGTCGGTGACCTGGGTGTCGTTGTAGGGGCCGCCACCCGTGCTGTCCGAATCCGGCGCGTACAGCTCGGGGTTGGCCTTCGCCGCGGTCCACGCCGTGCGCGCCACACTCAGACACCGCTTCGCGTACGCGGCGTCGTACGGCCTGAAGACCCGCGCGCACTGGGCGGCCGTCGCGGCGAGGTTGAGCGTGGCCGCGGTGGACGGACGGTGCAACTCACGCGGCTGGGGATCCAGTTCGGGCCGGGTCGGGATGCCCGTCCAGGCCGCGTCATGGATCTTGTGGAAGGCCATCCCCGCATAGGGCTTGCCCTCGGGCACCTGCATCCGCATCAGGAAGTCGAGCTCCCAGCGGGCCTCGTCCAGGACGTCCGGTACGCCGTTGCCGCGCTCGGGGATCCGCTGGGTCGAGTCGCCCAGCGCGGACGCGGTGCCCGCCCTCTTGGCCCGCGCGAAGGAGTCGACGAGCGTCCAGACGGAGATCCCGCCGTTGACGACGTACTTGCCGTGGTCGCCCGCGTCGTACCAGCCGCCCCGTACGTCCTGGGTGTGGTCGCACACCCCGGCCTGGCACGGGACGTTCGTGTCGCCCTGGTTGGGGGCGACCCCGAGATGCCCGGCCGGCCGTGCGTACGCGGGGCCCACCAGGGAGGCCTCGATCGGGGTGCCGCTGCGCTGGTGGTAGAAGAAGGCCAGCGCGTCGGAGCGCAGACCGTCGTAGAGGTCCGCGCGGATGTCGAAGGGCGCGCTGCTCCAGCCGTCGACCACCAGGACGAAACCCGCTCCCGTCTTGCGGAACAAGGAGAAGTCCGCCACGTGGGTCGCCTCACCCGAGGCCGCGTCCACGCCGCGTACGACGGTCCGGCCCGAGGCGGCGGTGGCGCCCGACGCGCTGCGCAGCTGCCAGTTCAGCGGCTCGGTGGCCGTGGTGACGACCGTGGCACGCTTGGGTCCGTCCGGCAGGTAGCCCGCCTGGTTGACCCGTACGGGCGTGGTGGCCGCGGCGGGATCGGCGGCGGCGGACGGCGCTCCGGCCGCGCCGGGCGCGAGGGCTAGACCGCCGGTCAGCAGGACAGCGGTCAGCAGTCCGGCCGCCCCGCGTCTTCCGGCGCTTGCGGTCCCGGCGCTCGGGGTCCGACGGTTCGTGGGACGGCGGCGGTGCACGTGAGGGAACATGAGCATGGAGCGTCTCCCGGTGCCTGGAATGGGGTCCATGGATGGCGTCCGGCGTGGACGACAGAAGTGTGGGAGCGCTCCCAAAACGGGAGCATTGCATGGCCATGTCACAGCGTCAATGCCCTTCGCATGACCTCGCCCTCACGTGTGACTGAGGCCCCGAACGCTTGCGCTCAGGCATCGAACGCCTGCGCCCACGCTCCGAAAAAGGGACCTCGGATCCCGAACAAGGGCCTCAGATCCCGAACACCCGCAGTGAGAGCCAGAGAGCCACCACGGCCGGGATCAGGGTGGCGGGCACGGTGAGCAGGCCGAGGCGGGTGAACTCACCGAGATCCACGCTGTGATCGTGCTGGTGGACGATCCGCCGCCACAGCAGGGTCGCCAGCGAACCGGCGTACGTGAGGTTCGGGCCGATGTTCACCCCGAGCAGCACGGCGAGGATCGGTCCGGGGCCCGCCGTCGCGGCCAGCGGCAGCAGGACCAGGACCGCGGGCAGGTTGTTGATGAGGTTCGCCAGCACGGCGGCGAGGACCGCGATGCCGAACAGCGCGAGCAGGCCGGACGAGTCGGGGACCAGGTGACCGAGCGCGTCCGAGAGGCCGTTGTCCACCACGGCGCGCACCACGATGCCCAGGGCCAGGACGAAGGCGAGGAAGGGCAGCGAGGTCGCCCGCACGACGGCGAGCGGGGTGGTGCGCCCACGGGCCAGCGCGCGGCCGGCCAGGACGAGGGCTCCCGCGAGGGCCGCCCACGCCGGTTCGATCCCGACCGCGGACGTCACGACGAAGCCCGCGAGGGTGCAGGCGACCGTGACCAGCGCGAACACGGGCATGTCCACGGGATCGTGCTCGGCCGCCTTCCGTGAGCCCCCGTCCGGGTCGCTCGGTTCGGTCAGCTCGGCGGCGAAGAAACGCCGGAAGACCAGGTACTCGGCGGCGATGGCGACCGCCCACGCGGGGCCCATCAGCAGGGCGAAGCGGGTGAAGCTCAGTCCGCTGGCCGTGAACGCGAGCAGGTTGGTGAGGTTGGAGACGGGCAGCAGCAGCGACGCGGTGTTCGACAGATGGGCGCACGCGTACACATGGGGCCCCGGCCGGGCGCCGAGGCGGGCCACGGTGGCGAACACCACCGGGGTGAGCAGGACGACCGTGGCGTCCAGGCTGAGTACGGCCGTGATGACCGACGCGAGGAGGAAGTTGGCGGCCAGCAGGCGTTGCGGCCGCCCCTTCGACGTACGGGCCAGCCAGGCGCCGCAGGCCCGGAAGAGTCCTTCGTCGTCGCAGAGCTTGGCGAGCACGAGCACCGCGGCGAGAAAGCCGACGACCGGGCCGAGCAGTTCCGCCTCGGCCCGCGCGTGGTCGAGGGAGATGGCGCCGGTGGCCATCACCAGTGCGGCGGCCGGGACGGCCACGGTGGCCTCCGGCAGCCCGAACGGCCGGATCACGGCGCCGGCCAGTACCGCGACCAGGAGAAGTGCGGAAAGGGCGGTCGCGACTGTCGAGCTCAGGGTTCGTCCTAGGAAAGTGGTTGTCGGTTTCGTTCGGTGATTCGGTCGTGCTGCCATGCGGTTGTTCGGTCGTCCGGTCGTTCGGTGCTCCGGTGCAATCGAATCAGACGACGGAGCGCCGAGGTGGGTGGGGGTGCGAGTGTCGCCGCCCAGTCCTTCTGCTCGCTTCCGGCACGCATATTCCAACGGAATGGCAGTCTCCACGCGCAATCGAATTTCATTGCCCCGGACCCCTGTTGACAGTTTGTCTCTGACAAATCGCGTGCGGGTGAAGGGAATTGAGAACGTTCTCTTGTTGCCTGAGGGTTCGCTGTGCCAAGGTGCAGCTTGTCGGCGTGCAGACAACGATTTCCGTACCCGTTGGTATGGACTAATTCTGCTCGGGGCTCTGGAGGAACGTGCACGTGAACGACGCGACCCCGCTGAATTCCCCCGCGATCGGCAGCCTGTTCGCCACGACCGACGCGCGGCTCGCGGCAGAGCTGAGGAAGGGGTCGGGCAGGACGCCCGCCCGCTATCCCGCCGGGGAACTGCTGGGCCGGCACTGGGCGCCCGTCTTCTCGTACGCGCGTCTGTGCACAAACGGTGTGCAGTACGCCGGAATGCTCGCCACCGCCGCATTCACCCGCCTCTTCGGGGAATCCGTCCGACAGGTCGGGCCCCGAGCGGCATGGCGGCCGGAGTTGCTCGTCGCCGTGCGCCGAACAGCGGGTGAATGGGGCGCGGACAAACGCCGGGGGATGCTGTGTCCCGAGTTGCGGTCCGCTCCGGACGACGGTGATTCGGCGGCGGGTCGGCTGCTTCCGCCGAATGACCGGCGGCTGGTGTCGCTGGCGTTCCAGCGGCTGCCCGAGGCCGCCCGCTGCGTTCTGTGGCACGCCGAGGTCGAGGCCGAGGAACTCGCCGTACCGGCCCGGCTGCTCGGCCTCACCGTCGCGGACGCCTCCCAGGCGCTGGAGCGCGCACGGGAACTGCTGCGCCAGTACTGCCTCGAAGCGCATCGCGAACTCGCTCCCGACGACGAGTGCCGCCGCTACAGCCGCCTCCTGGACGTCTCGCTCCGGCGGGGCGGCAACAGCGTCGACCCCGACCTGCGACACCACATGACCGACTGCGAGCACTGCCCGTACTCGGCCGAGCAGCTGGACCAGTCGGGAGACCGACTGGCCGTCCTGCTGGCCGAGGGGGTACTGGGCTGGGCGGCCCACCCCTATCTCGCCTCCAGACCCGCCCGCCGCCCCGGAGGCGAGGAGACAACGGCGGGCCCCGTACTCACCACGACCTCGGCCCCCCTCCCCACCTCGCCCACCGACCACCACCCGGGGGCCGACTCCTACTCGACCGGGGGTTCGTATCGGGGGCCGGATGCCGCTGCGGGCACAGGGGCTGGGGCGGGATGGGAGTCGGCCTCGACGCCGGGGGAGAGCTTCGGCGCCGGGGCTGGTTCCGGGCCCGGCCCAGGCCAGGGCCACGCTCCCGGTCCCGGTCCCGGTCCCGGCCACGCTCCCGGTCCCGGCCAAGGTCCCGGTCCCGGCCGAGATCTCGGCCACGGCGCGGGTCCTGGCCGAGGCCCCGGCCCCGCTTTCGGTGGGGGTTCGGGGTCCGGTCCCGGGCCGAGGGCGGGTGCGTACCGGGGGTCCGGCCCGCAGACGGGCGCTGGGCGCGGCCCGGGCGGCGAGCCCGGTTCAATCCCCGGCCCAGGCTCCGGCTCCGGCTTCGGTTCCGTTTCCGTTTCCGGCTCCGGCGGTGGTTCGGGATCCGGTCCCGGGCCGAGGGCGGGTTCCTGTCGTGGGGCTGGCACGCAGGCGGGTGCCGGGCGCGGCCTGGGCGGCGAGCCCCGTTCCACCCCTGGTTCCGGCGGAGGTCCGGGAATCGGCGCCGGGCCGAGCGAGGGTTCGTACCGCGGGCCCGGCCCGCAGGTGGGTGCCGGGCGTGGCCCGGGCCGTGAGCCCGGTTCGATCCCTGGCTCCCGGTCCGGGCCAGGCCCCGGCCCCGCTTTCGGTGGGGGTTCGGGGTCCGGTCCCGGGTCGGGCGAGGGTTCGTACCGCGGGTCCGGCCCGCAGGTGGGTGCCGGGTACGGCCCGGGCGGCGAGCCCCGTTCGATCCCCGCCCCCGCCCCTGCCCCCCGCTCCGGCTCCGCCCCCGGGCTCGGCTCAGGGAGCAGCCCTGGCCCCGGCTCCGGGCGCGGTCCCGGTGCCGGTACCGACCTCGCCGCCGAACTGGACACCGATCCCGACTCCGTCTGGGGTGTGAGTCCCAGGTGGGAGGCCGAAGCACGTTCGGCGGGCGGCTTCCGGGTGGGGGGCGCAGGTCCGCAACCGGGTGCGGGGACCGTGCCGGTGGGGGCCGGTAGCGGGGCTCACCTGGGTGTCGGCTCGTACCTGGGCGCGGGCCGGCGTCTCGGCCCCCGGCATGCCCTGCGGCTGGCGGCGCGCGAGCACGCCGGCGTCGGTTGGCGCTTGCCGTGGCGGCGGCGAGGCCTTGCCCTGGCCGTGCTCGTCGTCAGCGCATGCGTTCTCGTGCCGCTGGTCCTGTGGGCCGGGGGCGGGGACGAGCCCGCACGTTCCTCGGGTGCCGGGACCTCGGCGGCGGAGCCGAGCGAGGTTCCGACCCGGATCGGCGCCGGGGACGCGGGACCCGGCAGGCTCAGCGGACGGCTGCGCAACCAGGGCAGCGGCGACTGCGCCGGTATCGCCGACGGCAAGGTCCGTGCGGGCGCGGAGGTCGTCCTCGCCACCTGTACCGCCTCGGAGCGGCAGCAGTGGTCGTACGAGAGCGACGGGCTGCTGCGGAGCCTGGCGGACAAGGACCTGTGCCTCGACTCCCGGCTCCCCTCCTCGGTCCGCCTGGGGGACTGCGACGGCGACAGGAACCGGGCGGGCGCCCGCTACGACTTCACCCCGGAGGGAAACCTCGTGCCACTCGGGCAGCCGGCGCTCACCCTGGCCCCCGTCCCAAGGGACGACGCGACGGGGCTGGTCCTCACGTCACGTGACGACGGCCCGGCCCAGCGCTGGGAGATCGACCCCTCGGTGGACTCGCTGCAGATGGAGTGGATCACCTCGTACACGGACGGCGACACGAAGGGGCCGGTCCCGACACCGGCCGTCGAGCCGACGGCCGGTCGCACCGCCTCACCGTCTCCCGAGCCGAAGCCCACCCCCTCCGAGGCGACCCCGCCCCCGACCCCGCGGCCCACGGCCTCCGCCTCCGGCTGGACCTGCTACGGCTACTACTGCTGGTACGACGGCGGGTCCGGCGGCGGCTACGGAGGAGGCGGCGGTGGCCACGGAGGCGGCGGTTACGGTCGCGGCCGTTGACCCTGCGGCGCGCGCCCCGTCGCTCCGGGCCGTGGCCCCCTAGCTGTCGTCGCCGAACACCAGCTCCGCCCAGATCGTCTTGCCCTCCGGGGTGTGGCGGCTGCCCCAGCGCTGCGTGAGCTGGGCGACCAGGAGCAGCCCGCGGCCACCCTCGTCGAACGTCTTGGCGCGGCGCAGATGCGGCGCCGTATGGCTGGAGTCCGAGACCTCCACGATCAGCGTGGAGGCGTCGTGGATGAGCCGCAGCCGGATCGGGCGTTCGCCGTACCGGATCGCGTTGGTGACGAGTTCGCTGACCACCAGCTCGGTCGTGAACGCCGCCTCGCTCGCGTCCCAGACCTCCAGCTGCCGGACGACCTGCTTGCGGATCGGGCCGACGAGCGCGGGATCGGCCGGTACCTCCCAGGTCGCCACCTGCGAGGTCGGCAGGCCCTTCGTCCGGGCGAGCAGCAGGGCCACGTCGTCCGAGGCGCCGGTGGGCGGAAGCAGCGACTGCAGGATGTCGTGGCAGGTCTCGTCGAGGGAACCCGAGGTCCGCGCCAGCGCCCGGGACAGCAGCGCGCGGCTCTCGTCGAGGTCACGGTCGCGGCTCTCGATCAGGCCGTCGGTGTAGAGGGCGAGGACGGTGCCCTCGGCGAGTCGCAGCTCGGTCGACTCGAAGGGCAGCCCGCCCAGGCCCAGGGGCGGCCCGGACGGTACGTCGATCTCCTCGGGCGGTCCGCCGGGCGGGAGCATCACGGGTGGCGGATGGCCGGCCCGGGCGAAGGTGCAGCGCCGGGTGACCGGGTCGTAGACCGCGTACAGGCAGGTGGCGCCGACCTCTCCGGTGGTGCCCTCGCTGCCCGCCTCCGCGGAGAGCCGTACGACCAGGTCGTCGAGGTGGGTGAGCAGTTCGTCCGGTGCCAGGTCGATGTCGGCGAGGGTGCGCACGGCGGTCCGCAGCCGGCCCATGGTGGCCGACGCCTGCAGCCCGTGGCCGACGACGTCCCCGACGACCATGGCGACCCGCATCCCCGACAGCGGGATCACGTCGAACCAGTCGCCGCCGACCCCCGCCCGGGCCGCGGGCAGATACCGCGAGGCCGCCTCGACGGCGGCCGTGCGGGGCAGCGACCGGGGCAGCAGGCTGCGCTGCAGGGCGATCGCGGTCTCGCGTTCACGGGAGAACCGGCGGGCGTTGTCGATGCAGACGGCCGCCCTGGCCGTGACCTCCTCGGCCAGCAGCACGTCGTCGGCGGTGAACGGGTCGGGCCGCCGGAACCGGGTGAAGACCGCGACGCCCAGGGTCGCGCCGCGGGCCTGGACGGGCACGGACATCGTGGAGTGGATGCCGTGCTCCTTGACGCGGTCGGCGCGCACCGGGTCCCAGGCGAGCCATTTCGAGAGCGTGGTCGCGGCGTCGGCGGCGACGATGGGCCGGCCGGCCACCAGGCAGTCGGCCTGCGGTGAGCCGACCGGATAGGTGTCCTCCTCTCCCCGCTTGACGACCGACTCCGGATCCCCGGGATTCACCGACCGGTGGGCGGCGCGGCGCAGAGTCACCGGGGCGGAGACCGGCCCGGAGTACGGTTCGCCGCCGCGGTCGGGCGGATCCACCAGGTCGACGCTGACGAAGTCGGCGAGCGCGGGCACGCAGACATCGGCCAGCTCCTGCGCCGTACGGGTGACGTCGAGGGTGGAGCCGATCCGGATACTCGCCTCGTTCACCAGCTGCAGGCGTTCGCGGGCGAGGTACTGCTCGGTGAAGTCGTGGGCGGACAGACAGATGCCGCGCACCCGGCCCTCGGCGTCGGTCAGCGGTGCCATCCGCGCCAGCCAGGCCTGGGCACGGTCCTTGGGAGCGTTGCCCAGATACGTCTGCACGTCCTCGCGTCTGCCGGTCGTGAGCACCCGGAGCATGTGCTCCTCCAGCTCCTCGTTCTGCGGCCGGCCGCCGATCTCCGGGATCCGCAGGCCGCGGATGTGCTCCTCCGGGAGGCCCATGGCCTCGGCCATCACCGCGTTGACCCTGCGCAGCCGCAGCCGCTCGTCGAAGATCGCGGTCGCACAGGGCGACTGGTCGAGGAACGTGGAGGCGAGCGAGTCGTCCCGCGCCACCGGAGTGCCGTTCTCCAGCGGGGTCACGACGAGCCAGTCGCTGCGGGCGCCCAGCTCGGGGCGCCGCCGGTGCGCGAGCAGCCAGACGCGCAGGGCGCGGCCGTCCTCGTGGCGCAGCGCGAGCGTGCCGATCCAGCGGTTGTCGGCCGTCGGACGCCGAAGCTCACCGGCGTCCGGAGCCAGCAGCGTCGCGGCGGGCCGGCCCACGACATCGGCCGGCGCATGCCCGAGCAGACGCCGGGCGCCCTCGTTCCACTCGACGACGATGCCGTCACCGTCGATGACGGCTCTTGCCGTGGAGGTCTCGTCGAACGGATAGCCCGGGCCGTCGCCCGATGTCTCGCTGTGGCTCCTCACATCGCCGCCACTCCATTGCGCACACACTCACGGTGAACAGGTGAATCACTTGTGTTCCAGGGTAGTGCGTCCGGGGCCGCCTCACCCGGCGCGGCGCCGCCCCGTCCGCCCCGAGGGATTCAGGCCGATGTGCCGGGAAGGACAGAACGCGCTTACCGGAGCCTTGACGGACACATGTGTCGCACTGTCAGTATCTGTTTGTTCACGGTTACTTGTGAGCACATGTGGGCCCTTGGCGAAAGGGAAACCCGGTGACGGTCTCGCGCAGGTCTCTACTGATCGCAGGAACGGCGACTCCGATGGCCCTCGCCGGGGTCACGGACGCCTCGGGGGCCTCGGGGGCCGCGTCCCTGGCCCGGACCGGGACGGGAGGCCGGTCGATCCCGCTCAGGGACGGCTGGCGCTTCGCGCTCGTCGACCCGGTCGGCGCCACCGACCCCACCGGCGAGTACGCCCGGGCCGCCGAACCCGGCTACGACGACTCGCGGTGGCGGCGCATCTCCGTGCCGCACGACTGGAGCATCGAGCTCACCCCCACCACCGACCACGGCACCAGCAGCGGCACCGGCTTCCTGCCGGGCGGCCTCGGCTGGTACCGCATCGCCTTCACCCTGCCGCCCGTGTACGAGGGAAAGCGGATCTCCGTCGAGTTCGACGGCGTCCACATGGACTCCTCCGTCCACTGCAACGGCGAACTCGTCGGCCAACACCCCTATGGCTATACGGGGTTCGCCCTCGACCTCACCGACCTGCTGCACAAGGACGGCACCACCGCCAACGTCATCGCGGTCCGGGTCAGGAACCAACTCCCCAGCAGTCGCTGGTACTCGGGGAGCGGGATCTACCGTGCGGCACGCCTGATCGTCACCGACCCGGTGCACGTCCGGCGCTGGGGTACGTACGTGACCACCCCGGAGATCGACGACGACCACGCGCTCGTACGGGTACGCACGAGCGTGGTGAACGCGTCGGGCGCCGCGAGACGGGTCGAGGTGCGATCCGCCGTCGTCGACCCTGACGGCCGCACGGTGGCCCGGCGGACGAGCACGATCGACGTCACGGACACGGGCACCGCGGACCAGCAACTGAGCGTGCGCACACCGATGTTGTGGTCGGGCGAGCACCCCCACCGCTACATCCTGCACACCGAACTCCGTGTCGACGGACGGACCACCGACACCTACCGCACCCCGTTCGGTATCCGCCAGGTCGTCTTCGACGCCGACGACGGCATGACCCTGAACGGCACCCACGTCAAACTCCGTGGCGTCAACCTCCACCACGACCTCGGCGCCCTCGGCGGTGCCGTCGACGCGGATGCCGTGGAACGGCAGCTGACCATCATGCGGAGCATGGGCGTCAACGCCCTGCGCACCTCGCACAACCCACCGGCACCCGAGGTGACCGAGGCCTGCGAACGGCTGGGCATCGTGATGATGGTCGAGGCCTTCGACTGCTGGCGGCGCGGCAAGAACCGGTACGACTACGGCCGGTTCTTCGACGAGTGGTCCGACCGGGACATCGCCGAGATGGTGCTGGCGGCCCGCAACTCGCCCGCCGTGATCCTGTGGTCCATAGGCAACGAGATCCCCGACTCCACCTCGGCCGCCGGCCTCGCATGGCCGACCGGCTCATCGACGACGTACGGCGACTCGACCCGACGCGGCCCATCGTGATCGGCTCCGACAAGTACCGGAGCCTGCCCGCCGTCGGCTCGCCGGCCGATCTCATGCTCGCCAAGATCGACGGACTCGGCCTCAACTACAACACCGCCGCCTCGGTCGACGCCCTGCACGCCCGCTATCCGCACCTGTTCCTCTTCGAGTCGGAGTCCTCCTCCGAGACCTCCACCCGGGGCGCCTACCAGGAGCCCGAGCGCCTCAACACCGGGGAGAACCACACGCCCGGCCGCCGTAACACCTCCTCGTACGACAACAACCTCGCGTCCTGGACGATGAGCGGCGAGTACGGGCTGAAGAAGGACCGGGACCGGAAGTGGTTCACGGGGGAGTTCCTGTGGTCGGGCATCGACTACCTCGGTGAACCCACGCCGTACGACGTGTTCCCGGTGAAGGCGTCCTTCTTCGGCGCGGTGGACACGGCCGGCTTCCCGAAGGACATGTACCACCTCTTCAAGAGCCAGTGGACCGACGAGCCCATGGTCCATCTGCTCCCCATGAACTGGACGGACCACGAAACGGGCGACACCGTGGAGGTCTGGGCCTACTCCAACGTCGACACGATCGAACTCCTCCTCAACGGAAAGTCCCTGGGGACACGGAAGTTCGACGAGAAGAAGACCATCGACGGGCGTACGTATCTGGAGACCACCGAAGCCACGGGAGACGACAAAACGGTCACCGGCGGTCCCTGGCCCGGGAGTTACACCAGCCCGAACGGCAGCGCGGGCAAGCTCCACCTCACCTGGAAAGTGCCGTTCGCTCCCGGCGAGTTGAAGGCGGTGGCAAGGCGCGACGGCAGGACCGTGGCCACCGTCGTGCTGCGCACCGCGGGCGAGCCGCACGCGCTGCGGCTCACCGCGGACCGCACGTCCGTGGCCGCCGACGGCCGTTCACTGTGCTTCGTGACCGCGGAGGTGGTCGACGCCCGTGGAGTCGTGGTGCCCGGCGCCGACCACTCCATCGCCTTCGACGTGGACGGCGGATCGCTGGCCGGGGTCGACAACGGGCGCGAGGAGAGCGCCGAGCGCTACCAGGCGAGCACCCGCACGGCCTTCCACGGCAAGGCCCTGGCGATCGTCCGCGCCGGCACCGAGAAGGGGACACTCAGGTTGCGGGCACGCGCGGCGGGGCTGCGGACGGCGACCGTGACCGTGCGCGCCACCGCCGCACGGCCGCAGGTCCTCACCCCGGCTCCGGACTTCGCACCGGACCCGGGACCGGGCGCCCCGAACCACCCATTGGCGGACGCGAGTTACTCGGGCCGCCCGGACACCCTGCCCGCCGCGATGCTCGACGGCGACCCCGCCACCGGCTGGTCCAACGCGTTCTTCAAGGCGGCCACCGCCCTGCTGCCCGCCTTCGACGGAGCCCGCGCGGAGGACTGGGTGTCCGTCGAGTGGGGCCGCGCCCGGACCGCCGACCGGATCGAGCTCTCCTTCACGGTCGACGCCACACACTCCCTGCCCTCCCGGCTGGACGTCGCCTTCTGGGACGGCCACCGCTACCGGCCCGTGCGGGGCGCCGCCGTCGACTGGGCCACCGCGTCCGACGCGCCGACGGCGATCACCTTCGAGGCGGTACGCGGCAGCCGGCTCCGGATCACTATGACGAGCCGCCGTCCCGGTGAGGCCCGGGGCGGCCTGCGGATCAGCCGCCTGGAGGTCCCGCCTCGCTGACCTGGCGCTCCCCCTCCCGGTACTCCTCGGCCGTCGGCTTCGGCACCTGGGCGCCCTCGCCGTAGAGCGCGCGGGAGAGCCGGGTCCGCAGGTTCGGTGCCTGTCCGTTCGGACCCGGGACGCCGTTCGCGTCCTTCGCCGGGCCTGGGTCGAGTGGCCGTGGCTGTTCGTGCTGGGTGAGGGTGTGCAGCTCGGCGGGGGAGAGGGGCCGGTGCAGTTCGACGTACTCACCGTGCGGGAGCCGTTTGATCACGCCGGTCTCGCGGCCGTGCAACACCAGTTCCCTGTCCCGGCGTTGGAGGCCCAGGCAGATGCGCCGGGTCACCACGAAGACGATGACCGGGACGGTGAACAGGGCGATCCGGACGGCCCAGGTGACCGTGTTGATCGACAGATGGAAGCGGGTGGCCACGATGTCGTTGCCGCCGCCCGCGAGCAGGATGAGATAGACGCTGATCCACGCGGCGCCGATGGACGTACGGACGGGCCGGTTGCGCGGCCGGTCCAGGAGATGGTGTTCGCGTTTGTCGCCGGTGACCCAGGACTCCAGGAACGGATAGGCGCCGATGAAGACCAGCAGGAGGGGGAAGACGACGATCGGGATCAGCACACCCAGGACCAGTGTGTGCCCGGCGACGTTGACCTCCCACCCCGGCATGATGCGTACCAGCCCCTCGGCGAAGCCCAGGTACCAGTCGGGCTGAGCCCCCGTGGACACCTGGTCGGCGCGGTAGGGGCCGTACGACCAGACCGGGTTGATCGACGCGACCGCCGAGATGAGGGTGATCACCCCGAACACCAGGAAGAAGAAACCGCCCGCCTTGGCCAGGTAGACCGGCATGAACGGCGAACCCACGACGTTCCGTTCGGTCTTTCCCGGCCCCGGGAACTGGGTGTGCTTGTGGTGGACGACGAGGATGAGATGGGCGACCACCAGGGCCGCCATGATCCCGGGAATCACCAGGATGTGCAGCGAGTAGAACCGCGCGATGATGTCGTGGCCGGGGAACTCGCCGCCGAACAGGAAGAACGAGAGATACGTTCCGACGATCGGCACGGACAGGATCGCGCCGTCCACGAACCGCATCCCGGTGCCGGACAGCAGGTCGTCGGGGAGCGAGTAGCCGAACAGCCCCTCGAAGAGCCCGAGGAACAGCAGCGTCCAGCCGAACAGCCAGTTGACCTCACGGGGCCTGCGGAACGAGCCCGTGAAGAAGTGCCGCATCATGTGCATGAGCATCCCGGCGATGAAGATCAGCGCCGCCCAGTGGTGGATCTGCCGGATCAGCAGACCGCCCCGCACGTCGAAGCTGATGTCCAGCGTGGACGCGTACGCCTCCGACATGCGGACGCCGTTCAGCGGGACGTAACTGCCGTGGTACGTCACCTCGTTCATCGACGGGTGGAAGAACAGGGTCAGGTAGACGCCGGTCAGGATCAGGATGACGAAGCTGTAGAGGCAGATCTCCCCGAGCAGGAACGACCAGTGGTCGGGGAAGACCTTGCGCAGATACTTCCTGCCGAGCGTGTGGGTGCCGAGGCGCCCGTCGAACCAGTCGGCGACCCGCTGCCCGGAGGACGCCCCGGGCGCTCTCGACCCGGCGGCCGGTCGTTCGGTGGTGGTCACGCGTCCGCCTCCGTCCGGTTCCGGTCCTGCTGGCCCGACTGGCCCGACTGGCCCGACTGGCCCGACTGGTCCGGCTGGTCCTGGCCCTCCGCCGGGTGTACGTGCGTGAGCTTGTCGGGGTTGGTGACCACGTAGACGCCGGACACCCGGTCGCCCTCCGGGGTGAGGTCCAGGACGATCACCGCGTAGGGGGAGCGGCCCGCGAACAGCACCGCGGCGTCGTCGCCGTTGACACGCCGGTAGCGCAGGTCGAGCCGCTGCCCCGCGCCCCGCGCGGCACTGGCGGTGAGGAGGCGGATGGCCTTGTCCCGTCCGTGCACCGGCCGCAGCACCGCCGGCCGCCGCTTGCCGCCGGCGTCGGTCCACACCGTCACGTCCGGCGCGAGGATCTCCATCAGCGCGCCGACGTCCCCGCCCGCCGCGGCCTCGACGAACCGCTGGGTGGCCTCCCTGCGCACCCGCGGATGGGCCTCGTACAGCGGCCTGCGGGCGTGGACGTGCCGGCGGGCGCGGTGCGCGAGCTGGCGCACCGCCGCGGGGCTGCGGTCGATGACCTCCGCGATCTCGGTGTGGGCGTAGCCGAACACCTCGTTGAGGACGAACACCGCCCGTTCCAGCGGGGTCAGCGACTCCAGGACGACGAGCATCGCCAGGGAGACGGACTCGGTGCGCAGGGTGTGGTCGGCCGCGTCCGCCGGTGTCTCCTCGGTGGCCGCGGCCACCAGCGGCTCGGGCAGCCACGGGCCGACGTATGTCTCACGCCGTCGGCTGACCGTGGCCCGGCGGGTCAGCGCGTGGTTCATCGCGACGCGCACCAGATAGGCGCGCGGGTTCTCGATGTGCCGCTCCGGCGACCGTTCGCGGCTGCCGGACCAGGACAGCCAGGTGTCCTGGAGTACGTCCTCGGTGTCGGCGACACCGCCGAGCATGTTGTAGACGATCGCGAACAGCAGCTCGCGGTGTTCCATGAACTGCCGTGTCGCCGCGGTCAGTTGCTCATGGGTCTGAGGTGCCGGACTTTCGGACATGCCTGTGCCTCCCGTAGCGCGCTCACTACTGCGAGGGCTCCGAGGGGCCTGGTTGTGACAGCGCGGGCCGGAATGTGACACAGGTCTCAAGGGCGCGCGCCATCGGGCGCTTCGGGAGGAGGGGTGCGGACCGCCCAGGGGTAGGGACCGACCCAGGGGTACGGGCCGACCCGCCCTCGGGGCCGCCGACCGAGGGCGGGAGATCGGGGTCGGCGGCCCGTTCCGCGTGGGAGAGCCGCCGTCCCGCGCGAGGCCTTCCGAGAAGGGCCGGTACCAGTGGACTACCGCCACTCCCGCGCCGGGAGCGTGCGAGCGCCCCGGGCGCGGGTACACGCTTCACACGGGGCACTCGGCGGGCAATACCCGCCGAACCGTTCCGCCTGTTATGAGTGACCGAGATGGACGGACGAGTTGCCGAGAAGGACCGGACGACTTGACCGGGACGGACACTGACTTTCCTTCAATGGGCGGATGTCGTTGAAGTGACTCACGCGCCTTGTTGGGCGTGAGCGTCATGTGCAAGGGTGAACTTCCTCGCACATGGCCAATGGCCAGGTCTGATTCACCGTTCGGGATTTCATCGTGCCGTCGGGCCCGAAAGGCTCGCGGCCGGCGGATGCCGAGTGGTCGACGTCCCGGCCGCTTTCCGTGCGCCAAGCCCGAAAGGTACGCACCAACCAGGAGCTCCTTTTCGGCGGTCAGAACTCCTGTGTGCCACCTTGTGCCGTGGAAGGAAACCGCTCAGTGCACACCCCCCACCCGCCTCGTCCGCCATATCCGCCCGCCTCCGGTGCCGCCCCCGGGGAATCCGACGAAAGCCTCGCCGCGCTCCTCAGGGCGCAGCCGGAGGGTGAACTCACCCGCCCCGTCGCGCTCCTGCTCGCGCGGCACTGGCAGTCGACGCACGACTACGCGGTCATCTGCCTCGCCTCCTCGGCGGACGTCGCCTCGATGGTCACCGCCGCCGCCTTCCAGCAGGTACTGGAACGACTGCGCCGCGCCGGGTCCGCCGCCGCCCTGCGCCCCCAGCTCCTGGTGGCCGTACGGGACATCGTCAAGGTGTGGTCCGCGGAGGACCGTATATCCGAGGCTCTGCCGGATCTCCGGAAACCGGCCGGCGGCCGCGGTATGCGCGTGACGAACTCCATGACACCGGAAAATCGCAAGCTCGCCGAACGTTCTTTCCAAGCTCTCCCCGGGCTCGCCCAGTGCGTGCTCTGGCACACCGAGGTCGAGGCCGAGCACATATCCGTACCGGCCGGTCTGCTGGGTATGGATGTCGACAACGCGTCGGCGGCGCTGGAGCAGGCTCGCGAGAAATTCCGCGAAGGCTGTGTACGGGCCCATCGTGAACTCGCGCCGAACAAGGATTGCCGCCACTACAACCGTCTCCTGGACGTTCCGATTCGGCGTGGCGGTGCCTTGCTCCCCGATGTGCAGCAGCATCTGCTGTCGTGCCGTTTCTGCCGTTACGCGGCCGAGCAACTGAGCCATTTCGAGGGTGGTCTCGGCGGACTGCTCGCCGAGGGCGTGCTCGGCTGGGGTGCCCGTAGATATCTCGAATCGCGGCCGAGCGGCGGTCGTTCGGCGGTCCGGGCCGTACGGCACACCGCAAGACGCCCGGGCGGCGGCCGTCGCCCCCGGCTGCGGTCCCGGCACTCCACCCGGCAGGGGCGGCACTCCTCCCCGGGCCCACGGCACTCCAAGGCACTCCTGACCGGAGCGGGTTTGGTCTCGGTGGCCCTGCTCGCGACCGTCCTGGTCACCGGTCTGTGGTCGCAGGACGACGACGGCGCCGCCCCGTCGGCCACCGCCGGCGCGTCCGCCGGCCTGACCCCTGGCGGGCAGGCACCGCCCGCCAGGTCGTCGGCACCGCCCGACTCGGCGGGCCTGCCCACCGGGCCCGTCCGGACCCGGCTGCGCAACCTCGCCGCCGACCTCTGCCTCGACATCAAGGGCGACAGGGCGAAGGCCGGCGCCGGCGCCGAACTGGACACGTGCTCGGCCGCCGGAACACAGAAGTGGTCGTACGAGAAGGACGGCCTCCTGCGCAGCGCCGCCGACCCCGACCTGTGTCTGGACTCCCATGTGGACGCCGGGGTGGTCGTCCTGGGCGACTGCGCCGCGGCGTCCGCCGAGCGGGGTGACGACGTGCGGTACGACCTCACCGTGCGGGGCGAGTTGCTGCCCCGCTGGCAGGCGGAACTGGCCGTCGCTCCCGCCGCGGACGAGGCCGAGGCGGACGTGGTGGTGAAGATCCGCGACCGTGGCGACGACCAGCGCTGGCTCACCGACGGCACCGGGGCGTCACCCGAGTCCCTGTCGATAGCGGGCACGGACACACCGTCCGGCGAGCCGACCGCCGACCGGTCCGCCGTCGGTACGCGGATCGGCTCGGACGCCGCCCTCGGTCTCTGACCGGCACGTTCCCCGTGAACGGGGAGGGGGAGGGAGAGGGGGAGGAGGGAAGAGGCGGAGGCGGAGACAGAAGGTGGACGACTCGGCGGTCAGGCGGTCCAGGCGGTCTCCTCCTCCAGGTCGTCGGCGCCGAGGTCGCCCGGCCCGGCGTGTCCCGACAGTGCGAGGGTGAGGTCGAGTTCGGCCAGCAGACAGCGGATGACGTGCTCGACGCCCGCCTGGCCGTCGAGGCCGAGCCCGTAGGCGTACGGACGCCCGACGAGGACCGCCTCGGCGCCCAGTGCCAGTGCCTTGAAGATGTCGTCGCCCGAGCGGATCCCGCTGTCGAAGAGGACGGTCAGCCGGTCCCCGGCGGCTTCGACCACCCTGGGCAGCGCGTCGGCGGCGGCGACGGCACCGGCCACCTGACGTCCGCCGTGGTTGGAGACGACCACCCCGTCCATCCCGGCGTTTGCGGCCCGTCGGGCGTCGTCGGGGTGGAGGACGCCCTTCAGGACGATGGGGCCGTCCCAGTTCTCCCGCAGGAACTCCAGGTCGGGCCAGGTCTTCGCGGGGTCGGCGAACATCGAGACGAAGTGCATGACCGCCGCGTTCGGGTCCTCGTGGACCGGTTTGGCCAGACCCGCCTGGAACGCCGGGTCGGAGAAGTAGTTGGCGGTGCCCACCCCGTGCAGGAACGGCAGGTACGCGTGGTCCAGGTCGCGGGGCCGCCAGGCCAGCAGGGGCGTGTCCAGCGTGACGAACAGCGCGGTGAACCCGGACGCCTTGGCCCGGTCCAGAAAACTCTTCGTGACCTCGCGGTCCTTCGCCCAGTACAGCTGGAACCAGCGTTCCCCGTCGCCCATGGCCTCGGCGACCTGCTCCATCGGCGTGCTGGAGGCGGACGACAGGATGAACGGAACCCCCTGCGCTGCGGCAGCCCGGGCCGCCGCCCGCTCGGCGTCCGGGTGCATGATCGACAGGACACCGACCGGCGCGAGCGCGAGGGGCGCGGGCAGCGGGCGGCCCAGCACCTCGACGGACAGGTCGCGTTCGTGGACGTCCCGCAGCATGCGCGGCACGATCCGGCGGCGCTCCAGCGCGGCCCGGTTGGCCCGTGCGGTGCTGCCGTTGCCCGCGCTGCCCGCCACATAGCCCACGGGGCCGGGCCCCAGCCGCTGTTCGGTGAGTTCCTCCAGCCGGGTCAGATCGGTGGGCAGCCGGGGCACCGCTCCCGTCATCCCGTTCAGATAGATCTCGTACTGGAAGTCCGCCCAGTGCTTCGTCATCCGTACGCTCCGCCTCTCGCCCTGGATCCCGTGGCCGGGACCGTGCCGTTCCTGCCCGCGGCCCCGCGACGATCCTTACGAGCGGGGCAAGATCCGTCCAGTACGGGCGCACACCTGACGCGCGGCCCTGGTGGAGATCGGCAGCGCCCCGAGAGGCGCGGGGCACCGCGCGACCCGCCATGACGCGCCCGCGGACACGACACACGACGCGCCCGCGGACACGACACCGGACCCGGCGGAGCGCTCACGCCGGGAACGACACCCGCACGGACACCAGGCGGCCTGTCGGATCCAGGTCCGCCGAGACCGGGAACCAGCCGTCGCCCTGACCGGTCATCGCGCACAGCACCTGTGCGCCGCCGACCTGTACGGTGCCGGCCTCCAGCGGCGAGGCACGGACCGCCCGCATGATCTGCCAGTGGTGGGAGTGCGGGCGGAAGTCCACCATCAGCCGCCTGCGGGAGTCCGCGTCCTTCCAGTCGAAGAGCGCGGTGGCCAGGCGCATTGCGTCCGGCAGCGGCAGACCGGTCCAGCCCTTCACGCCCTTCTCGCCGGGCTCGCCCAGGTCGGGAGCCGCGAACTCGGTGGCGGCTTCGGCCTCGGCGGCGCCCCAGAACGCGACGTCGGCCAGCCCGTCGACCGGCTCGTCGTGCCGCCAGGCGCTCAGCGCGTCGGCGTCGCCGAAGAGCAGCCGGGCCCAGTCGACGCGGATCTCCCCCAGCTCCACCGACTTGACGGCGTGCGAGGCAGGGGAGGCGGGCGAGACGTGAGTGGGGTCGACGGGGATCACGATGCCGTCGTCCGTCGCGAGCACCGGCAGCGGGCGGTCCGGGGGTACTCCGCCGAGGGCCACGACCGGCACGCCGTTCATCAGGAAGCGGCCGCCGCCCCCCTCCACGCACCGGCGTACCCGCTCCCGGTGCGGCACCCGTTCGGCGCGCGCTTCGAGTACGGCGTCGAAACCCTGCTCCCGGCAGTGCGCGGCGAAGAGTTCGCGCAACTGCGCGGCCCCGGACGCCGGGATGTCGTGGAGTGTCCGGCCGGGCTGCCGGCCGAAGGAGTGGGCCGCGGTGTCGGCGTCGGGGCCGGTGATCAGGAAGTCGGTCGCCGCGCTCACATCGGCGGCGACCACCGGATCCTGGACGCCGAACGCTCCCGGGTCCACCAGCGCCGGTGAACCCTCTCCGCTCCACATGCCCAGATGACCGCCGTCGACGATCACCAACTCACCGGACGGACAGGTGATCTCGCCCAGTCCGTAGATCTCTCCCATGGCGGGGCAGTCTACGAAGGCGGCGTTCCCGGACAGCCCGTCGGCGCGGCAGCTGTCCGGTTTTCGCCGTCGTCAGGTCGGCAGGGGGAGGCGGCGGCCGTCAGGAGCTGCCGGCCGCCATCGCGTCGCGGCTCGCCCCGGCGTCGGTCCCGGTGCCCGGTCCGGTGATCGGCGGTACCGGCACGTCGACCGTACGGACCAGGCGCGCACCCTCCGGTCCGTACGCCGCCCTCGGCTCGGGGAAGAACCACAGCAGGCCGAGGAACAGGACGGCCGCGACGGCCAGGGAGATCGGCAGGCCGATGTCGACCCCGCCGGCCAGATCGCCGAGCGGTCCCACGAACTGGCCGGGGATGTTCGTGAAGAGGACACCGAGCAGCGCGGAGACCCACCAGGCGGTCATGCCGCGCCAGTTCCAGCCGTGGGTGAACCAGTAACGGCCGCCGCGCTGGCGCCGGTTGAAGACCTGGAGCGCGTCCGGGTCGTACCAGCCGCGCCGGGTGAGGAAGCCCAGCATCATCACGACCATCCACGGCGTCGTACACGTGATGATCATCGTGGCGAACGTCGAGATGCTCTGGACGAGGTCGAAGCCGAAGCGGCCCACGAAGATGAACGCGATGGACAGCACGCCCACGAGGACCGTCGCCTGCACCCGGGACAGCCGGGGGAAGACGGAGGAGAAGTCGAGGCCGGTGCCGTACAGCGCGGTCGTGCCCGTCGCCATGCCGCCGATCAGTGCGAGCAGGCACACCGGCAGGAAGAACCAGCTCGGCGAGATGGCCAGCAGCCCGCCGACGAAGTTCGGCGCCTCCGGATCGACGTACTCCGGGGCCTTGGTCGCGATGATGCTCGCGGTCGCCAGGCCGAAGACGAACGGCAGCAGGGTCGCGATCTGCGACAGGAAGGCGGCTCCGACCACCCGGCGGCGCGGGGTGCTCGCCGGGATGTAGCGCGACCAGTCGCCGAGGAACGCGCCGAAGGACACCGGGTTCGACAACACGATCAGCGCGGAGCCGATGAAGGACGGCCAGAACAGATCCCGCGTCGCCGCGTCCGCCGACTCCGTGAAGACACCCGCGTACGACGGGTCGAAGTCCCCTGCGAAGGCCGCCAGGCCGAGCAGGAACAGCAGGGTCGCCGAGGCCACCGCGACCTTGTTGACGAACAGCATGAAACGGAAGCCGTACACGCACACCGCGAGGACCAGGACGGCGAAGAGCGCGTACGCGACGACGTACGACAGGTCGCTGCGCTCCAGGCCGAAGAGCCGGTGCGCACCACCGACCAGGGCGTCCCCTGAGCTCCACACCGAGATCGAGAAGAACGCGATCGCCGTGAGCAGGGACAGGAACGAGCCGACGACCCGGCCGTGCACGCCGAGGTGGGCGGAGGAGGAGACGGCGTTGTTCGTGCCGTTGACCGGTCCGAAGACCGCCATCGGGCAGAGGATCAGCGCGCCCGCGAGCACTCCGAGGAGAGTCGCCGCGAGTCCCTGCCAGAAGGAGAGCCCGAAGAGGATGGGGAAGGCGCCGAGGACGCAGGTGGAGAAGGTGTTGGCCCCGCCGAAGGCGAGCCGGAAGAGGTCGAGCGGACTCGCGCTGCGGTCCGCGTCGGGGATCCGCTCGACACCGTACGGCTCGACCTCGGTGAGCGACGGCGGTGGCGTGGCGGGGGAGTTCTGGGACAAGGAGGGCTCCAGCGAAGGACCGGCCCTGGGCGGGCTGGGCGGGGGAGCGCGTGGTGACGCGGCTGACGGGACGGTGTGTCGCTGTCGCCGGGGTGCGCGCAGCGCGGGGAGACCGTCCCCTGGTGCGGTGGTCTGCCGAAGCTACGGGGCGGACCGAGGGCGGCACCAGTGGATGAACCGTCCGTCTTTACGGCCCCGGGTGGAGCATTCCTCCACCCGGGGCGGCGGCCTGTCGGGGTCAGCTGTCGTCGTGGTCGGCGGTGGCGGCCGGTTTGTCCTCGGGGGTGGGGTCCGGTCCGTCGGGGCCCTGGGCGCGGACCCGCTGCACCTGCTCCAGGGAGTCCCGCAACTCGGCGAGCCAGTCGTCCGTGTGGCGCTCGACGAGGCGTACGCACCAGGCGAGGGCGTCGCTGCGGCTGCGGGCGACACCGGCGGCGATCAGGGTGTCGAGCACCTGTCGCTGCGGCTGGCGCAGCCGGGTCATGACGGGGGCGGCGACATGCGTGAACAGGGCGCGCTCGCTCCCGCACTCCACGCCCCACGAGACCTTTTTCCGGAAGCGGTGCTCGGCGTCCCGGGCCACGGCTACGCGGGCGTCGCGGGTGCGCTCGCGGAACTCCCGGATCCGGGCGCCGACGGCGGCCTCCCGCTCGGCGTCCGAGGCGCCCTCGGCGAGCCGGGGTTCGGGGATGCGGCCGATGACGGTGATCTCCTCGCGGTCGGCCGTGACCTCGCCGAGGCTCTCGAAGAGGTCGTCGGGCAGACGGCCGGCGAACCAGCCGCGCAATGTCTCGTGCTGTTCGGCTGTAATCATGTAATGACGATTACTCGCTCGTCGGCGAGGCGCAAGAGGTCGGTACTCAGCCTGAAGCGGAATGTTTCAGGCCTATTGCTGATCAGGGGATATCCGGCCAGCGGGTCTCCGCGTCGACCTGGCGCCCGCTCTGTTCCAAGGGAGCCGTGTTCGATTTCCGTAACTTCGCGCCACTGATTCAACACGCAAGGTTACTGAAACGCGTGGGGTCGACGTGTGTTTCCGCCGCGGACTCGGCAGACTCGCGCTCGCCGCACCGGCACCACCGAGTCGGTGCGGCGATCAACCGAGCGGAAGGATGCACACGATGCCGAACACCGCGCGCTGGGCAGCGACGATCACCCTGACGGCCACCGCCGTCTGCGGTCCCCTGGCCGGGACCGCCCTCGCCACCCCTTCGCCGACCGCGCTCTACGCCCCCTCGTCCCTGGTGTTCACCACGGGCCACGGGGAGATCGCGGCCGAAGCCACACCTGAACGCGCGGTCACCCTGAACTGTGCGCCGACGGCCTCGGGAACCCACCCGGCCGCCGCCTCCGCCTGCGCCGAACTGCGGGCGTCGGACGGTGACTTCGACGCCCTGCCGATCAGATCCGACGTCCTGTGCACCCGTGAGTACGACCCCGTCGTCGTCACGGTCGACGGCGTCTGGCAGGGCAAGCGGATCTCCTACGAGCGCACCTTCCCGAACGAGTGCGTGAAGAACTCCTACGGGACGACCGTCTTCACGTACTGACAGGGCCGGGGTCGCGCGGTCCTCCGAGTGCGTCGACGGAGGCCCGCAGATGCGGATGGGGAGTGCGAGTCCCGTCGCGGAGCGCCGCGTGACCTCGCAACAGGGGCCGGCGGAGACGGAGTGGGGCCGTCTCCGCCGGCCCTGGCGTCATTCCTGGGCGCGGGCGCCGCTCGACGCGGTGATGCGCCAGGCCCCGACCTCGCGCTGTCCGGAGTCGTACAGGGCCGACCCGTCTCCGGGCTTCAGCTCGTAGTGCTGGAGGTTGCCGCCCCAGTAGCGAAGGATCCGCCCCAGTTCCCGGGCCGCGTCCCCGTCCCAGCCGGAGCCGCCCATGTCGACTTCAAGGGTGAACTTCATACAGCCGCTCTCCTCTTCTCTCAGGTCGGTGCCTCACCCCTTCAATCGTTCCATTGCATTGCTTTGTGAGACTTGGGCCGGCACACCGCCTGTTCAGGGCGGTTCAGTGCCGGGAAACCCTCAAACGCACGGATGGCGAGGGGGTCGGGAGCGAGCGTGAGGGGTGCGGGTGGGGGATCGACTGCGGGTCGTGGATCTCGCGCGGGCGGCTGGTGTCTCGACCCAGCAGGTTCGCAACTACGTGGAGACGGGCCTGTTGCCGCCCGTGGAGCGCACGGACAGCGGCTACCGCGTGTTCACGGACGTGCACGCCGACGCGCTCACGGCGGCTCGCGCGCTGGCCGCCGGGCACGGCTGGCCGACGGCCGGGGCGATCATGCGCGCGGTGCACGGCGACGACCTGGAGACGGCCCTGGCCGTACTCGACGCGAGCCATGCCGAACTTCACCGGGAACGGGGCGAACTCGCCGAGGTCCTGGCCGTCCTGGACACGCTGATCACGCCGGAGAACATGCCGGAGAGTCCGTCGGCGGACCGCGGCGGTCTGCGGATCGGAGAGGTGGCCGAAGCCGTCGGTGTGCGGACGCCGGTGCTGCGCCTGTGGGAGGCCCGCGGTCTGCTGCGGCCCGCGCGCGAGAGGTCCACCGGATACCGCACCTACTCCGCGTCCGAGGCCCGGCTGGCCCGGATCGTCGCCCTCCTGCGGCGCGGCGACCACCCCTTCGCCGCCATCGGCCCGGTCCTGGCCGAGCTGCGCACCGGCAAGAACCCCGATCGGGTACGGGCCGTACTGGCCGGACGTGAGCGCGAGCTGCATCGCCGGAGCCTGACCCGGCTGCGGGGTTCGGCCGCGCTCGACGCCTATCTCGAACGGCTCGGGAAGGCAGCCCGGTAGGTTCCCGGCCCGCTTCGGATCTGCTTGCTCCGGATCTCCTCAGCCGTCGTCACCCGAGGCGGGGCCGGGTGGGAGGTCCGGGAGGGGTGGGAAGCGGGTCAGGAGGCCGCAGGCGTGTAACAGGCGGTGGATGCGGGGCTGGTCGGAGACCAGGCGGAGGGTGCCGCCGTGTTCTTCGGCCCGGCGTTCGGCCCGGCACAGCACCCGCAGCCCCGAGCAGTCGAAGAACTCGACCTGCCGGAGGTCCACCACGAGCTGGGGCACTCCGTCCGAGGTCAGGGCGTCCAGGTGCTCGCTCAGGGCGCCGGCTGTCGCCATGTCGATCTCGCCCAGCACCTCGACGACGGTGAACCCGGGGCCCGGATAGCTGTGGGCATACGGATTCGCCGGGGGCGGTCCGGCGGGACGGTCGTGGGGTTGGGGTGGCATAGCGGCTCCACCTCGTACAGGGGCGGGCGTATTTGATCTCGCTTGTTACCCGTAGCGCGCCGGAACGATCCCTACCGCACGTAACGCAAGATCTAGTTCACTCGACCTAGTGAACTTCGGCCATAGCAGTTGACTTTTGGTCTTTATGTTTGCTCAACGTGCCCTGTTCATGGGTCTGTTGTCGACGTACAGTCACCGTGCTGCCCCAGTCCCTGGCCGCACCACGCATTTCGTACGACTGTCTGGCCAAGGAGGGTTGGCGGTGGGAACGCCGGTACGCGCTTCCTCGGACGGGCCTGCGCTGCTCACCGAGCACGGGCTCATGGAGCCCGTCCGGGAGATGGAGTTCACCGCTCATTTCGCGCGGGCCGACGGGGAGTTCGCCGCCCAGGCGGCCGCCGTGGCGGTGACCCAGGTCATCGACGCCCCGCTGTCGTTCGTCTCCCCGGTCCTCGACGCGGGCTGCTCCGCGAGCAGATGCCTGCTGGCGCGCAGCGCCGCCGACACCTGCCGGATCGTCCTCACGGCGGACCCCTCGGGCATCACCGTCGCGGCCACCGACGACGTGGCGGTCCCGCTCGACGCCGGCGACCCGGCCGGCGCCAAGAACCTGCCGCTGCTCGCCGTCGTCGACGGACTGAACGTGCACCACGGCCCCGACGGGCATGTCTGGGTCGTGTGGAAGGGGTCGTGGCGGCGGACCGGCCTGACCCCGGGCGGTCTCACGCCCTGACGCACCGGCCCCCGGGCCGACCTCTACAGCCTTAATGCATATGATGCGCAAGTGCGTGACTACTGCATAAGAACGGCGACCCCCGACGACGTCGACGGCGCCCGCTCCGTGATGCTCGACACCGTGTACCGGGACTTCGGCACCGGGTACGTACCTCACTGGCACCGGGACATCGTCGACCTCCATGGCGCCTACGTCGTGCCCGTCCGCCACACCCTGCTCGTCGCGGTCGACCGGCGGGACGGCACGGTGGCCGCGACCGCCGCCCTCGACTCCCGCGGCCCGGCCCACCCGCCGAACCCGCGCCACGTCGCCGAGCGCTACCCCTCCGGCGAGACCGCCCAGCTGCGCCGGGTGTACGTCCGCCCCGAGGACCGCAGACAGGGTCTGGCCCGGCGGCTCGTCGCGGGGCTGCTCGACTTCGCGGTGGCCGACGGCGGCTATCGCTCCGCCTATCTGCACACCGACCCGTCGGTGCCCGGGGCGGAGGCGTTCTGGCGTTCGCTGGGCAAGGCGGTCCACGACGAACGCGAGGAACCCGGCGGCGGCCAGGGAATCATCCACTTCGAAGTCCCCCTGCCCTGACGGCGTACGACGTATCTCCGCCCTGACGGCTCACCGCCGTCACGACGACGTACCCCCGCCCTGACGACACGGCCCCGCTCGCGTCAGGCACCCCCGCACCGAACGAAAGCAGCCATGCCCCCTCTGTCACGCCGTCGCAGGTTCGTCGCCGGACTGCTGCTCGCCCCCCTGCTCACCGGCTGCTTCGCCTCCGGCGGTGGCGACGAGTCGTCCGACAGCCCGGCGGGCGCCCGGCTGAAGGTCGCGCTCGCCTTCCCGCCCGCCGAGAACTTCTCCCCGTACGGTGCCGACGCCACCCTCCTCAGCAGGCTCGGCGTCACCGAGGGCCTGACCCGCCTCGACGCCAACGGCGTCGCCGCCCCCGCGCTCGCCGAGTCGTGGACCCGCGAGAACGACCGCGACTGGCTGTTCACCCTGCGGGACGCCGCCTTCCAGGACGGCACCGAGGTCACCCCGAAGGCCGTCGCCGCCGCCCTCACCCGCGCCGCGGGCGCCGACCCCGTGACCGCCGCCCTCTCCGGCGTCGAACTCGCCGCCGAGGCCGCGGGCGACGGCCGCGTACGCGTCACCACCGCCGACCCCGACCCGGCACTGCCGTTGCGCCTGTCCAGCCCCGGCCTGGTGATCCTCTCGGCGAAGGCGTACGCGAAGAAGGACGCCGTCAGCCCCGTCGGCACCGCCACCGGCCCCTTCGAACTCACCGAGGTCACCGGCACCACCGCGGCCACCCTCGACCGCTTCGACGACTACTGGGGCGGGCGCGCCCAGGCCTCCGGCGTCGACGCGAAGTTCATAGCCGACGGCACCGCCCGGACGAACGCGCTGCGCACCGGCGAGGCGGACATCGCCGAGGCCGTACCCGTCTCGCAGGCGGCCTCCCTCGACAAGGAGGCCCGCCGCGAGACGGCCACCACCCGCACCACCAGCCTCCTGCTGAACACCAGGTCGGGCGCCTTCGAGGACGCGGCGACCCGGGCCGCCGCCCGCGAGGCGATCGACACCTCCGCCCTCGCCAAGGGCGTCTACGAAGGACACGCCGACTCCGGCGTCGGCACCTACGGTCCCGCCCTGACCTGGGCGGCCGACAAGCGCGTGCAGCCGACCGGCCGCGCGAAGGCTGGCGCCGCCGCCGGGAAGACGCTCACCGTGGCCACGTACGACAACCGGCCCGAACTGCCCGAGGTCGCCCAGGTGCTGAAGCAGCAGCTGGAGAAGGCCGGGTTCACGGTGAAGCTGGAGGTGCGCGAGTACTCGCGGCTGGAGAGCGACGCGCTGGCCGGGAAGTTCGACGCGTTCGTGTCCGCCCGCAACACCATGCTCGACACCGGCGACCCCGTCTCCATCCTCGCCAGCGACTACACCTGCGAGGGCAGCTACAACCTGGCCCTCCTGTGCGACAAGCAGGTCGACAAGGCCGTCTCCGAGGCCGAGTCGATCAGCGACACCGCGAAGCGGCAGGACGCGGCGATGACCGCCGAGGCGGCCATCCTCGGCACGGACGCCGTCGTGCCGCTGGTCCACCA
The DNA here is from genome assembly GCF_014650955.1 of Streptomyces tauricus. Taxonomy (GTDB): domain Bacteria; phylum Actinomycetota; class Actinomycetes; order Streptomycetales; family Streptomycetaceae; genus Streptomyces; species Streptomyces tauricus. The sequence goes on along the minus strand of NZ_BMVY01000027.1, from coordinate 34,193 downwards.
GCGGATCATCACAGGCGTCGGCGCCGAGGTCAGCGGCGTACTGCTCGACCCGTACGAGCGCAACCTCGTCGGCGTCGGCACCCGGCGCTGACGGGCGGCGGGCACGTGCTCAAGGCCGCCCTCCGCGGTGGGGCGCCGGTGCTGCTCTGGCGCGCCGCCCTCGTCGCCACCCTCCTGTGCGGCGTCGGACTGCTGCCCTGGCTCTCGCGCACGGACCCGGCGCTCACCGTGCTCAGGGCCCGGTCCGCCGAGCGCACCGCGACCCCTGAGGTACTGGACGCGATCCGCGCGCAGCTCGGCCTGGACGCCGGGCCTGCGCGGCTGCTGGGCGCCTGGCTCGGCGGACTGCTGCACGGCGACGCGGGCCGGTCGTGGATCTCCGGCGCCGAGGTCACACCGTCGGTCCTTCAGGCGCTCGGCGTCTCGCTGCTGCTGATGGGCGGGGCGCTGATCGTCGCGGCGGTCACGGCGGCCGGGGTGTGCGCGCGGACCCTGCGGCTCGGGGCCGGCCGACGGCTCGACGAGCGGCGCTCCGCGGGCACCGGCTCGGCGTTCCTCGCCACCCTCCCCGACTTCCTGACCGCCTCGGTGCTCGCCTCCGTCGTCGGCGTGCAGCTCGGCTGGCTGCCCGCACTCGGCTGGTACGGCCCCCGGTGGATGGTGCTGCCCGCCCTCTCGCTCGGCCTGCCCGCGGGCGCGCTGCTCGGGCGGATGCTCGACGACCTCCTCCCGGGCGCGTTCGCCGAACCGTGGGCGCTGGCCGCCGCCGCGCGCGGAGCCCGCGGCCGGACCGTCGCACGCCAGGCGCTGCGGCGGTGCGTACCCGGCCTCCTGCCGAACGTGGGTCTCTTCGTCGTCGGCCTGACCGGCGGCGCGGTCGCCGTGGAGCAGATCTTCGACATCCCGGGCCTCGGCCGCCTCTCCCTCCAGGCCGCCGTGGCGCAGGACCTGCCCGTCCTCCAGGCCGGCACCCTCGCCCTCGTCGTGCTGGCGGCGGCCGTCGGAGGCCTCGCCCGCCTCACCGCACGCCTCCTGATCGGCCCGGCCCTGCGTGACGACGCACTGCCCTCACTGCACCGCCCGACCCCGTTCCGCCCCACGACACCACCCCTGCTGTACGGGGGACTGCTGCTCGCCGTCATCGCGCTGGGCCTCGCCCGCGACCCCCTCGACCTCGACACCACGGCCCGACTCCAACCCCCGTCCTGGACGCACCCCTTCGGCACGGACGCGCTGGGGCGTGACGTACTGGCCCGCGTCGGCCACGGAGCACTCGACACCCTGGCCCTGGCCACCGCCGTCAGCGCCGTCGCGCTGCTCCTGGGCGTACTGCTGGGGCTGCTGCCCCGGTTCTCCGGGCCGCTCGCCGACACGGTCAACGCCGTACCGCCGGTCCTCGCCGCGCTCCTGGTCACCGCGGTCGCGGGCAGCGGACCCACCACCCCGGCCCTTGCGGTGACCGCCGTCGCCTGGGCGCCCCTCGCCACCCACACCTCGGCCCTGCTGAGGCAGGAACGGGCCACCACCCACCTGGCGGCGACCCGCGGCCTCGGCGCGACCCCGCTCCAACTCCTCCGCCACGACCTGCTCCCGGCCGTCCTGCCGCCGGTCCTGCGCCACGCCCTGCTCCGCCTGCCCGGGGTGGCCCTGTCCCTCGCGGCCCTCGGCTTCCTGGGCCTCGGCGCCCAGCCGCCGTCCCCGGAGTGGGGCCTGCTGCTCTCCGAGAACCAGCCGTACGCGGAACGGGCACCCTGGGCCTCCCTGGCGCCCGCCGCCGCACTCGCCCTGCTGGGCGCGGTGGCGGTCACGGCCGGTGGCGGCGTCCGATGGCCCAAGGCCCTGCGCGTACGGCGCCGGCATGCCTGAACCGGAAACACGCCTCAAGCGGCGCCCCCTGCCCCTCCTCCGCACCTTCGCCTCCCTCTCACCGCTGCTGCGCCTGCTGGTCCTCACCCAGCTCGCCTTCAACATCGGCTTCTTCGCTGTCCTGCCCTTCCTCGCCGAACACCTGGGCACGGCGATCGGCATGGCGGGCTGGCTGGTCGGCCTGGTGCTGGGGCTGCGGACGTTCAGCCAGCAGGGCCTGTTCGTGGTGGGCGGCGCGCTGGCGGACCGGTACGGGGTGCGGCCGGTGGTGCTGGCCGGCTGTGTCCTGCGTATCGCCGGCTTCGGCTGGCTCGGCTACGCGCGGACCACGGGGACGGTCGTCGCGGCCGTGCTCCTGATCGGTTTCGCCGCCGCGCTCTTCTCACCCGCGGTCGAGTCCGAGGTGGCCCGGCAGGCGGTGTGCAGGGAGGAGGCGGGGGATGGCCCGCGCACCCACGTACTGGCGCTGTTCACGGTGGCGGGCCAGGCGGGCGCGTTCCTCGGCCCGTTCCTCGGGGCACTCCTCCTGGCCGTGGACTTCCGCGCGGTCTGCCTCACCGGGGCGGGGGTCTTCGTGCTCGTCCTGGCGGGCCACGCGTGGCTGCTGCCGCAACGCGTCCCCGGCAGGGCGCGGATACGTTCCCGCGGCGGACTCCGCCGCCTGGCGCGCAACCGCGGCTTCCTGTCCCTGTGCTGCGCGTACGGCGCGTACCTGCTGGCGTACAACCAGCTGTACCAACTGCTGCCGGCCGAGGTGGAGCGCGCGGCGGGCTCACAGACGCCGCTGGCCTGGCTGTTCGCGCTCTCGTCCCTGCTGGTCGTGACGGCCCAACTCCCCGTCACCCGCTGGGCGGCCGACCGCCTGGACCTGCGCCGGTCCCTGACGACGGGACTGCTGCTGATCTCGGCGGGCTTCGCGGTCGTCGCCGCGGCCCGGCCCGCCGGGTGGACGGGCACCGTGGGGCTCCTGCCCGTGGCCGGTTACGTCGTCCTGCTCACCCTGGGCCAGATGCTGGTCGCACCCGCGGCCCGCGCCTGGGTCCCCGACCTCGCCGAGGACGGCAGACTCGGCCTCTACACAGGCGCGCTGTCCTCGGTCTCCGGCCTCATCGTCCTGATCGGCAGCGCGGCGACCGGCTCCCTCCTGGACACGACCTTGCCCCCGGCCGTCCCCTGGCTGCTCCTGGCAACGATCACGGCAACAGCGACAGCGCTCCTACCCCACCGACCAACGGCAGGAGCAGGGGCGAAGCCCCGCTCCTGAGGCGCGCGGGCAACGGCGCACCCAGCCCTCACGCCGCCGCCCACTCGCCCACACCGCCCCGCCCCCCCCGCAGGGGGGCAGCAAAGAGGGGCCGCCGTCTCCCTGAAGACGGCGGCCCCTCAGCTCGGGTGGCTCACATGTGGACGACAGGCGCGGCGTCAGGGTCCTGCTCCTGAACCCCGGGCCGGAACAGCAGGAACGTAACCACCGCACCCGCGGCGAAGAACCCGGCGGACCACCAGAACGCGGTGGTGTAGCTCTCGATCGAGGACTGCGCCCGCACCAGCGGATCGCTCGCGTCCTTGCCGACCAGGAAGCTGGTGGCCGCACTCGCCGCAAGCGTGTTCAGGAGCGCGGTCCCGATGGACCCACCCACCTGCTGCATCGTGTTGACCGTGGCCGAGGCCACCCCCGCGTCCTCCGCGGCGACCCCGCTCGTGGCCAGCGCCATCGCGGGCGGCATCACGATGCCGAGCCCGGCGCCCATCACGAGCAGCGGCGGCAGCACGGCGGTCGAGAAGGCGGAGTCGACGTCGATCGCGGTCAGCCAGACCATCGCGACCGTGGCGAGCGCGAAGCCGGCCGGAATGACGGTCTTCGGTCCGATCCGCGGCACCAGCATCGTCGTGGACACCTGGGCCATGACCATCAGGGCGGCCATCATCGGCAGGAAGGCCACACCGGTCTTGGTCGGGCTGAAGCCCAGGTTCAGCTGCAGGTAGTAGGTGAGGAAGAGGAAGACACCGAACATGCCCGCACCGGTCACCAGGACGGCGATGAACGAGGCCGCGCGGGTGCGGTCCAGCAGGACGCGCATCGGCAGCAGCGGGTGCGCGGCCCGGGTCTGCCACCAGCCGAACACCGCGAGCAGCACACCGCCCGCCGTCAGGAAGCCCCAGGTCAGGGGCGAGTTCCAGTCGTGGGTCTCGGCGTTGGAGAAGCCGTACACCACGGAGAAGAGACCGGCGGAGACCAGCAGCGCGCCCGGTAGGTCCAGCCTGGAGTTCGCGGCGTCACGGTGGTTGTTCAGCAGCACCCAGCCACCCACGAAGGCGGCGACGGCGAAGACGACGTTGACGTACAGGGTCCAGCGCCAGTCCAGCGCGTCGGTGAGCACACCGCCGAGCAGCAGGCCGAGCGCGCCACCGGCACCGGCGATCGCGCCGTACACGCTGAACGCCTTGGCGCGCTCCTTGGCGTCGGTGAAGGTCGTGTTCAGCAGGGAGAGCGCGGCGGGCGCGAGGAGGGCGCCGAAGACACCCTGGAGGGCGCGCGCGACGACCAGCATCCCGAAGCTGTTGGCCGCGCCGCCGAGCACGGAGGCTCCGGCGAATCCGGCGACACCGATGAGGAAGGCGGGCTTGCGCCCGAAGAGGTCGGCTATCCGGCCGCCCAGCAGGAGCAGCGAGGCGAAGGCCAGCGCGTACGCCGTGACGATCCACTGGCGGTTGCCGTCGGTGAAACCGAGGTCGGCCTGCGCCGACGGGAGCGCGATGTTCACGATGGTGGCGTCCAGCACCACCATGAGCTGCGCGATACCGATGATCGCGAGGATCCACCAGCGGTTCGCGGGGCGCGCCGCCCCGGGTGAGTCCGGGGCGCCCTTGCGGGCGTCCTCGGACAGGGTCTGTGTCTTGGACATGGGAGGACTCCAGGGAAAGTTCGCTCGGCACTGGACGTACGTAAACGAAACTGTTTCGTACTCTTCGAGGCTAGACCACTTTCATCGAAACGACAAAGTTTCGCTAGCGAGACGGACGTCACACGCGCCGCGGTCAACCCCGAAGGCCGGTCGCGAGTCCTACCGCATCTGGCGGCGCACCAGCTCGTGCAGCCGACCGCCCGTGTCCGCGAGGAGCTGCGCGGGCGTGCCCTGCTGGGCGATCCGCCCGTCCTCCATCACGATCACACGGTCCGCGTCCATCACCGTGGACAGCCGGTGCGCGATCACCACGCGGGTGGCGTTGAGCGCGCGGGTGCTCTCGATGACCGTGCGCTGGGTCTCGTTGTCGAGGGCGCTGGTCGCCTCGTCGAAGAAGAGGATGCGCGGGCGCCGGATCAGCGCCTGGGCGATCATCAGCCGCTGGCGCTGACCGCCGGAGACCGCTCCGCTGCCCGAGACGATCGTGTGCAGCCCCATCGGCATACGCCTGATGTCGTCGGCGAGCCCCGCCATCTCCGCCGCCGCCATCGCCTCCTCGGGCGTGTAGGGCTCCGTACCGCAGATGACGTCCAGGATCGAGCCGGTGAAGGGCTGCGCGTGCTGGAGCACGACACCGCACTGGCGGCGGACGGCCGACTGGTCGAGGGCGGCCAGGTCCTGGCCGTCGTACAGCACACTGCCCGCGACCGGCTTGTCGAAGCCGATGAGCAGCCGCAGCAGGGTGGACTTGCCGCAGCCGCTGGGGCCGACGACCGCCACGAACTCGCCGGGCCGGATCGCGAAGGACAGGTCGTCGAGGACCAGCGGCCCGTCGTCGGTGTACCGGAACGACAGCTTCTTCGCCTCGATGGCACCGGACAGCTCGGCGGGCCGCGTGCTCGCCACCCGTACCTCAGGCTCCGCGTCGAGGATCGGCTTGATCTCCTCGAACATCGGCAGCGCGGCCACCATCGACACGAAGGAACCCGTCAGCTGGGTGACCGAGGTCAGCAGCATGGTCATCGAGGTGTTGAAGGTGAGGAAGGCGGCGGCCGAGAGCGTGCCGCGTGCCGGTCCCGCCAGCAGCATGAACATGATGAGCGAGCAGAGCGGCAGGTACACCGAGCCCAGGACGGTCGTCAGGTTCTTGATCCGGCCGACCCGCTGCTGGAGTTCGCGGCTGCGCGCGAACTCGCCCGCCCAGGCCGCGTACGCGTAGTTCTCCGCCGCCGCGACCCGCAGCTTCGGCAGCCCGCGCAGGGTCTGGAAGGCCTGGTTGTTGAGCTTGTTGCTCAGCACGATCAGCCTGCGCTGCCAGCGCACCTGCCACAGACCGAGCCCGAGGAACACCCCGGCGATCACCACGAGCATGCCGATCGCGGTGAGCGCCATCGGAACGCTGAACCAGAACAGCAGCGCGAGATTCATCGCGCCGACCGTGACGGACTGGACCACCACCGGGCCCAGGCCCGCCATCATGCGGCGGATGGCGCTGATGCCCATGGCGGCACTGGCCAGTTCACCGGTGGAGCGCGAGGTGAAGAACTTCGTGGGCAGCCGCAGCAGCCTGTCCCACACGGCCGGCTGCAGCGTGGCCTCGATGCGGCCTTCGAGCCGCAGCATGGTGAGGTTCTGCATCAGCATGAACGCCGCCGACACCACACTGGCGATCATGATGGCCAGACAGACCTGGACGATCAGGCTCTCCTGGGCCTTCGGCACGAACTCGCCCAGCACCTTGCCGGTCGCGATCGGCACGAGCGCGCCGAGCGCCACCGTCACCAGCCCGCTCAGCGCGAGATTGCGCATGTCCGAGCCGGTGCCCCGGAGACTGAACCTCAGCAGCCCGAGCGGGGTCAGCCCGCGGTCGGGCAGCGGCCGGTAGAACATCACCGCACGCGGCTCGAACTCCGCCGCGTTGGCCTTCTCCACCGGGGTCTCCCGGCCGCTCGACGGATGCACCGCCACATAGCCGCCGCGCCGCCACAGCAGCGCGGCCGGCGCACCCGAGGCGACCCGGTGGCCGACGAGCGGACCGACGTCGTCGCGCCACCAGCGCCCGTCGAGACGCACCGCACGGGCCCGGACCCGGGAGGCGAGCGCGATCCGCTCCACCGGGTCGAGCCGGTCGCTCTCCGAGCCGCCCTTCGCGGGGTCGCAGAGGGTGATCCCGGCCGCGCGGGCGACGAGTTTGCACGCCGCGTACGTGGCATCGGCGTCGGCCGCGCCCGGACCCTGGCCCGAGCGCTTGGATATCGAGGCGAGCAGCGTGCGGTCGGCCTGCGCGCGGACGGCCTCGCCCGCCTTGATGCCCGCGGCCGTCCGGGTCTCGTGGGCGCGCTCCACCTGTTCGATCCAGCGGTCCAGCGTGGCCAGCAGCCGGTACTGCTGGTCGACCATCGTCCGCCACAGCGCCGGGTCGACCAGCAGGTCCGCCGCGGCCTCGGCGCCGTACAGGGAGCCGTACCGCACACTGCCCGGCGGTACCTGCGTCCACAGGATGTCGTCGTCGGTGAGGGCCGCGCCCCGCTCGGTGGCGAGCGGCGCCTCGAAGAGGATGGCGAGCCCCCGGCCGACACCGAGGGAGAGGGCGTACTCCAGGGGGCTGGTCGACGGGGGTACGTACTGGGGGTTGCCGTACGCGTCGTACGTCCAGGTCTCGGTCTGCGGCGGCCGGTGCAGCTCGCGCAGCTCGATACGGCGCAGGACGCACGCGCGCAGGGGCCGGCCGACGAGCGTGTGCTGGGGTCCGGCGACCGGGCCGAGCAGCAGCGAGCCCGCTTCGAGCCGGCCGAGGTGGTGCCAGTGGCCCTGCTGGGCCGCGTCGACCGCGAACAGGTCCATGGCGCCGGCCGCGACGAGCCACAGGACGTGCGGCCCTTCGAGGTCCAGCCGGTTCAGCCCCGAGCCGTCGACGGGGACGCCCATGCCGCCGAGTGCGGCGAGCACGTAGTCGCCCTCGCTGACGGGCTGTTGATACTGCTCGTGCGGCGCACTCTGCCCGGCGGGCTGCTGGTACTCGTTCTGCGGGTACGCGGATGTCATCTCATCGCTCCCTGACCAGCTCGGCGTACGCGCCGCCGGCCGCCACCAGGGCGTCGTGACGCCCGCGTTCCACGACCGTGCCGTGCTGGAGCACCACGATCTCGTCGCTGTCGCGCACGGTGCTGAGCCGGTGCGCGATCACCACACAGGCACAGCCGCGCCTGCGCAGGTTGTCCATCACGAGCTGCTCGGTCTCCGCGTCCAGCGCGCTCGTCACCTCGTCGAGCACCAGGATGCTGGGCCTGCGCACCAACGCCCGGGCGATCTCCAGGCGTTGGCGCTGACCGCCGGAGAAGTTGCGCCCGTCCTGCTCGACCCGGCTCTGGATTCCGCCGGGGCGGCGCGTCACCACGTCGTACAGCGCCGCGTCCCGCAGTGCTTCGACCACCGCCTCGTCCGGGACCGACGGGTCCCACAGGGCGATGTTGTCGCGGACCGTGCCCTCGAAGAGGAACACGTCCTGGTCGACGAAGGACACGGACGACGCGAGCGCGCCGCGCGGGATGTCCTCCAGCCACTGCCCGTCGATCCGGATCACGCCCTCCCAGGGCTCGTACAGACCCGAGATCAGCCTGGACACCGTCGACTTGCCGCTGCCGGAACCCCCGACCAGGGCGACCTGCTGCCCCGGCCCGACCGTCAGCGAGAACCCGGACAGCAGCGGCTTGTCCAGCGGGCTGTAGCCGAAGGTGATGTTCTCCAGCTCCACATGGCCCTGCAGCCTGCGGGTGCTGTCGTTCGCGCCGCGCCGCGAGTACAGCGGATCGGCGGCGAAGTTCTCGACGTCCTTCAGCCGGGCCACGTCGGCCGCGAAGTCCTGGATACGGCCCGCGACCCCGTTCAGCCGGGTGATCGGCGCGGTGAAGCGGGTCACCAGCGCCTGGAACGCGACGAGCAGACCGACGGAGATGTGCCCCTCCACGGCCCGCATCCCGCCGATCCACAGGATCAGGGCGCTGTTGAGGGTCGCCAGGGTCGGCGCCACGACACCCAGCCAGGCGCTCGGCACCCCGAGACGCTGCTGCTCCTCAAGGGTGGTGGCGTGCTGCCCCGCCCACTTGCGGAAGTAGCCGTCCTCGCCGCCGGTCGCCTTCATCGTCTCGATCAACTGCAGGCCCGTGTACGCCGTGTTCGTCAGCCGCGCGCTGTCGGCGCGCAACTTAGCGGTACGGGTCGCGCGCAGCCGGATCACGACCCGCATCGCCACCACGTTGAGCAGGGCCACCGCGACGCCCACCGCGGTGAGCTGCGGATCGTAGGTGTAGAGCAGTACGGCGTACAGGACCACGACGACCGCGTCCACGCCCGCCGCCGCGAGGTCGCGGGCCAGGGTCTCGGCCACCGCGTCGTTGGACTGGAGGCGCTGCACCAGGTCGGCCGGGCTGCGCTGCGAGAAGAACGTGACCGGCAGCCGCAGCAGATGCCGGAGGAACTTGGCGCTGCTGAGGGTGGAGGAGATCAGCCGGCCGCGCAGCAGGTTCGCCTGCTGCAGCCAGGTCAGCACCACCGTCAGCAGCACACTCGCGCCCATGGACGCGAACAGCACCCCGAGCAGCGAGGTCTGCCCGCCGATCAGGAACAGGTCGATGTACGTACGGCTGAGCGCGGGCACGGCCGCGCCGACCGCCACCAGCAGCAGGCTGGCCAGCACGGCCGCGGGCATGGTGCCCGAGGTGCCGCGCAGCCGGGCGGGCATGGCGCCCATGACACCGGGCTTGCGGCCGCCCTTCTCGAAGTCCGGGCCCGGTTCCAGGACCAGCACGACACCCGTGAAACTGGTGTCGAAGTCCTCCATCGGGACGAAGCGCCGGCCCTTGGCGGGGTCGTTGACGTACACCCCGCGCCGGCCCAGGCGGCGTCCGATCCCGTCGAGGACGACGTAGTGGTTGAACTCCCAGAACAGGATCGCCGGCGCCCGCACCTCGGCGAGCGCCGCCGTGTCCATCTGCATGCCCTTGGCCGTCAGACCGTAACTGCGGGCCGCCTTCAGCAGGTTGCTGGCCCGCGAGCCGTCGCGCGAGACACCGCAGGCGATACGGAGTTCCTCCAGCGGGATGTGCCGCCCGTGGTGGGCGAGGACCATCGCGAGGGAGGCGGCGCCGCACTCCACGGCCTCCATCTGGAGGACGGTGGGCGTACGGACGCGCCGCCCCCGGCCCGTGGGGACCGTGCGCTTGGGCGGCGCCGCTCGGCGCCGGCCCCGTACGGGCGGCGGCAGTTCGGTACCCGTGGTGTGCGTGGCGGACGAGGTGTCCTGGGGTGACGTGTCCTGGGGTGCGGTCACGGCAGCAGCCAATCGATCGGGCGCTGGTCGTCCAGACGGATCGAACCGGAGGCCATCGTCATGGAGTCGAGCCGGAACGGCGGGCCCTCGGCTGACGACCACTTGTAGCCGGACTTCGTGCCGGACGAGGTGTCGAGCCGGACGAGGACGGCCACGGGCCTCCCCTTCTTGGTGAACTGCTCGCCCAGTTGGCTGTCGCCGAGGAAGGCGGCGATCTGCTGGGGTGACTGGGCGGCGCGGTCCACCGACTTCACATGGCCGCGCAGCACCCCGTACTCCTGGGTCGGCACGGACTGGACGGTCAGGTCGACGGGGGCGTTCGCGGGGATCGTGGCGGCGTTCTCGGCGGGCACGTACACCGTCGCGTACAAGGGGTCGTCGGCGCCGGCGACCTTCTCCACGGCCGCCACGTTCGTGCCGGTGCTGATGATCGCGCCGATGGTCGCGGCGAGCGCGGAGACCCGGCCCGCGGCGACACCGCGTACGACCGTCTCGCCCTTCGCCGTACGGACCTTGAGGACGGGAGCGTTCGCCTTGATCCGCCTGCCCTGCTCGGTGAGGACCGCGGTGACCTGGCCGGAGACGGGGCTTTGCAGAAGGTAACTGCCTTGGCCGTGCGTGAGGATGGCGGGCGCGCTCACCGTGGACGCCACGGAGCCCGTCACGGCCCAGACCGACGCGGCGGCCATGACGACGACCGTCACGGCCAGCACGAGCCAGCCCTGGGGGCGGGCGAAGCGCACCGGCAGGTCGAGTTCCTCCGGCGACTGCAGTTTGGCGAGGGCCTGTTGGCGGAACTGCACGGGATTTCCCTCACCTGCGAGGAACTTGTTGACAGGGAACCCGTGAGTCCCGGAACCGGGGAATGGTTCCGGGACTCACGGCACGCTAAGCGATCACAGAAGTGATCAGAGACCGGCGACCAGGCCGGTGACCGGGGCGGTGTTCAGGCCGGTCACGCCCTCCACGGTGCCCACGACGGTGTCGACCAGGCCGGAGACGGGGGCGATGCCGTTGACGGCACCGGTGACGGAGCCGAGGGCGTTCAGCGCGAGGCCACCCGAGACGTTGTCGAGGTCGGCGTCGGAGATCTCGGCGGTCTGGACCTGGGGGGTGGAGTTCATGATGAACTTCCCTTCCTATTGATATTCACAAGGGGGGAGCGGCCCCCTCTGGGGACAGATGGTCGGCCGCGACCGCGAGCACCCGGATCCCGAAAACGAAATCCGAAGAACGGCCCCCGCGGTGCAATGGATCAAAGCACGGTGCCGCGCCGCGCATCCAATCAACGGGCCATGTGATCTGGGCATTCAGGAGCCGAATCGGTTCAACCGTGCAGGCCTGCGCACCGGGTGGTGGCGACTTCTTCACATGGCCCCGGGGGTCATCCACATCTCGGCAACACGGGACGGAACCTGAATCGGGCACACCTCGCCAATGACGCGGCACGCGACGATCCGTTGTGCGGATTCGTCGCGTGCCGTGACTCCACTGCGTATTCGCTGTGCAGATTTGCTGAAGCCGGGATTCCGCTCCGACTGATCAACAGAAGGTAAGTGGCTGATCGCGGAGTGTGATCGGCCGACCTTCAGCCGAGCATCCTGAGGAGTTCGGCCGCGAGCGGCGCGGAGGAGGCGGGGTTCTGGCCGGTCACGAGATTGCGGTCGACGACCACGTACGGGGCCCACGGCTCGCCCTCCTGGAAATGGGCGCCGATCTCCACCAGGCGGTCCTGGAGCAGCCACTTGGCCTTGTCCGCGAACCCGGCCTGCGTCTCCTCGATGTTGGTGAACCCGGTCAGGCGGTACCCGGCGAAGGCGTTGCCCCCGTCCTCCTTGGTGGCGGCCAGCAGCGCGGACGGGGCGTGGCAGACCACCCCGAGCGGTTTGCCGGACTCCAGGGCGCGCGTCAGGAGGCGGCCCGAGTCGGCGTCGACCGCGAGATCCTCCATGGGGCCGTGGCCGCCGGGGTAGTAGACGGCCGCGTACGCGTCGAGGTCCACGTCCTCAAGCCGGATCGGGCGCCGCAGCTCGTCGAACGAGGCGAGGGTGGCGGCGACCCTGTCCGCGCCCTCCTGTCCGCCGTTCAGCTCGGGGGCCAGGCTGCCCCTGTCCACCGTCGGGGTGACGCCGCCCGGGGTGGCCACGACGATCTCGTGGCCGGCCGCCTTGAAGGCCTCGTACGGGGCGACGGCCTCTTCCGCCCAGAATCCGGTCGGGTGCTTCGTGCCGTCCGCGAGAGTCCAGAAATCGGCACCGGTCACTACGAAAAGAATCTTCGACATGTATCGAAGGTAGGCCTATGGGACAGGGAGTTCCAATGGGGGATCAATTGGGGGATCCCCGGGGATCGAGCGAGGGTGCCGGATTTCCTGTGACGTCACGGGAACAGGCCCGAATGCACCCGAATGAACGGGCGCGGACCGAGGGCCATGTGGCCGTATTCCGGTCACTGTCGTCCTTTCGCCTTCGGGGCTCCGATCAAGGCGTCGATTCGGGGCGCACCCGGTGTCGCCGACGACTTCACGTGCCGAGGCGTGCCGAAGTGCGCCGAGCGGGGGTGACGCCGTCCGTGCGGAGCCGGTCGGTATCCGTGGTGGTCAGCGTCATGGGGCCGCTGATCCCCGCCGCCGCGGCCCGTACATCCGGCGCGGCCGAATCGCGCTTTCGCAAAGGAAGTTGAGGAAGAGCGTTGAACGCCCCACGTGCCGCCTGCGTATCAACAGCCATCCAGGCGCCCGCAGTCAGCCGTCATCCGGCGGCTCGGACCCCCAGTCCCCAGGAGGTCAAGAAGTTGAGTCACAAGCGGATACCGAAGCGCAAGGCCGTCATAGCCGCAGGAAGCGTGGTCGCGCTCGGCGCGGCGGCACTCGTCCTGCCCAACGCGATGGCGTCCCAGACCGATGCGACGGAAGGTGCCGCCCCCAGAACGCTGAAGGCCGCGGACGCGTCTGACCTCGCCTCTCAACTGGCCGAACTGCTCGGTGAAGACTATGCCGGTGGGTATTACGACTCCGGCAAGCAGCAGCTCATCATCAACGTCGTGGGCGACAACAACAACATCATCCTGGCGGAGAAGAAGGGTGCGGTGGTCCGCCAGGTCGAGAACAGCACCGCCGAACTCAAGGCGGCGTCGCAGACACTGAAGGCCGACGCGACCATCCCCGGCACCTCCTGGGCCGTCGACCCCCGGACGAACAAGATCCAGGTCACCGCCGACAGCACCGTCACAGGTGCGAAGTGGGACCAGCTGGAGTCGACCGTCCAGACCCTCGGCGCGGGCGTGGCGACCATCAAGAAGTCCGCTGGTGAGTTCAAGACGTTCGTCGAGGGCGGCGACGCCATCTTCGGCGGCGGCGCGCGCTGCTCGCTCGGGTTCAACGTCGTCGCCGACGACGGCAGCCCCGCCTTCCTGACCGCGGGCCACTGCGGTGTCGCCGCCGCCGAATGGTCGGACGCGCAGGACGGCGCGCCGATCGGCACGGTCGAGGCCGCCACGTTCCCCGGTGCCGGTGACTTCGCGCTCGTCAAGTACGACGACCCGGCGACCGTGGCTCCCAGCACGGTGAACACCGGCGAGCAGAGCGTGGAGATCCTGGCGGCGGCGGATGCCGCAGTCGGTGAGACGGTCATCCGGATGGGCAGCACCACCGGTCTCAACGACGGTCAGGTCACGGGCCTCGACGCCACCGTGAACTACCCGGAGGGCACGGTCACCGGCCTCATCCAGACCAACGTCTGTGCCGAGCCCGGCGACAGCGGCGGTTCGCTCTTCACCGCGGAGGGCAGCGCGATCGGCCTGACCTCGGGCGGCAGCGGCGACTGCACCGTCGGCGGCGAGACGTTCTTCCAGCCGGTGACCACGGCGCTGGCCGCGGTGGGCGCGACGCTCGGCGCGGGTGACGCGGCCGGGGCCGGTGAGGAAGCGGGCGCAGGTGAAGAGGCCGGCGCGGGCGAGGAGGCTGGCGCCGGTGAGGAAGCGGGCGCTGGTGAGCAGGCCGGTGCCGGTGAGGAAGCCGGGGCCGGTGGTGACGCGGTCGGCGGTGACGCCGTCGGGGGCGAGGAGCAGGCCGGTGACGCCGGTCAGCAGGCGGGCGACGCGGCGGGTGATGGTTCGGGTCACGACCAGTGATCTGACCGTGTGCCCGTAGCGGAGCCGTTCGGAGCGGCCCGGTCCTCCGGCGGGAGGATCGGGCCGCTCCGTGTGTGGGGCCCTGGGGCGGGGGCCGTGCGGGCTGGCTGCGCAGCTCCCCGCGCCCCCTAACGGGGACCTGGCGTGTGGGCGCGGTAGCTTTCCCGGCTGCCGGTGGGGGTGTGGTGCGCAGTTCCCCGCGCCCCTTGCGGGGCCTCGGCGTGGGGGCGTGGTAGCAGGTGGCCCCGGGTCGGTGCTGGCCGCGCAGTTCCCCGCGCCCCTAACGGGGCCCGGTGTGTGGGTGCGGTAGCAGCCTGGCTCCTGGTGAGGGTGGGCCGCGCCCCTTATAGGCGCTTGGCGCGTAGGAGTAGTACCGCCACGTCGTCCAGGCGTTGGGTTGCCGTGCCGCTGTGGTGGACCAGGTTGTCGGCCACCTCGTCCAGGGGGCGGTCGCCGATCTCGGCGAGGAGTTCCGCGAGCCCCGCCAGCGCGTCCTCGATGTCGACGCCCCGGGACTCGATCAGCCCGTCGGTGTAGAGGGCGAGCAGCGAACCGGGCGGCAGCGCCACGTCGGTCGTCGGGTAGACGGCGTCCGCGTCGATGCCCAGCAGCGGACCGCCCGCCAGGTCGAGCACCCGCACCTTGCCGTCCGGCCTCCTCAGCAGCGGCGGCGGATGCCCCGCGCGGGCCATCACCAGCCGCCCGTGCGCCGGGTCGAGACGCAGATAGACACAGCTCGCGAACAACTCGGTGCCCAGGTCGATCAGCAGCCGGTTGGTGCTGCTCATGACCTCGCCCGGCGACTGGCCCACGGTCGTGTAGGCGCGTACGGCGGTACGGATCTGTCCCATCAGGCCCGCCGCCGTGACGTTGTGCCCCTGCACGTCCCCGATCACCGCGGCGGCCTCCGCCGTGGCCTCCGCGCCGGTCGGGACCAGGTCGTAGAAGTCCCCGCCGATCTCCATGCCCTGGGTGGCGGGCAGATAGCGGGCGGCGGCCTCGATACCGGGCAGCGACGGCAGCGAGTGCGGCAGCAGCGCGGCCTGCAGCCCGTGGGCCAGCCGGTGCTTCGCGTCGTAGAGGCGGGCCCGGTCGAGGGCCTGCGCGACGAGCCCGCTGAGGCTGGTCAGCACGGCACGCTCGTCGGCCGGGAAGGGATGCGGTTCGGTGTACGCGAGGACACACGTGCCGACCGGCCGCCCGGACGCGATGAGCGGCAGATACGCCCAGGCCGCCATGTCGCCCGCGGGCCGCTGGTCCGGATAGACCTGCGCCAGTTCACGGCGGGAGGCGAAGAAGGCCGGCACACCGCTGACCAGGGCGGTCGTACCGGGCGAGGGATCGCTGAGCTGCATCCCGTCGAACCGTTCCAGTTCCCGCGGGTCCGGATAGCCGCGCTGCCCGAGGACATGCAGCCGGCCCGCCTCCGAGCCGAGCATCACCAGCCCCTGGCTGCCCACGGCGGGGGCGATCTCGTCGGCGACGAGCTGCACCACGTCCTGCACACCCACCGCCTGGGTGAGCGCCCCGGCCAGGCTCAGCACCTGCGAGATGGACACGAGGCGTGTACCGGTCTCCCCGTGCTGGAAGGCCGCGGGACCCTCCCGCGCCACGGCCCTGGCCCGGGTGATGCGCACGCTCAGCCCGTTCGTACTGGGATAGAGGCGGAACGACAGCCAGTCCGAGGGGGGCCGCAGCGCCACGAACGACGTCGCCTGCTGGCTGAGCAGCGCGGCACGGTAGCGGTCCTCGTAGACCGGGTCGTTCAGCCAGGGCACCGACGCCCACAGCTGGGTGCCCAGCAGGGCGCTGACCGGCAGCCCCAGCAGTTCGGCCGAGGCCGCGTTGGCGAAGGTGATCCGCCCCCGCAGATCCAGCGCGCACAGCCCGTACGGCAGACGCGCCACCATCCGCGAGGCCTCGACCGTGCCGAGGGTGCCCGGCACATTAGCGAGCGGCGCGGGGGAGAGCAGATCGGGCTCGGGCCGGATCTGCCGGCCCGTCTCGTGGACACGCTCCAGCTGCGCCGCGAGCCCGTCGCAGGCGGCCGTCAGCTGCTCACGCTCCCGGTCCGACAGTTCCCCGGGGTGCGCGCCCGGCCAGGTCACGAAGATCGCCCCGTACGTGGCCCGGTCCGTCGCCACCGGCAGCGCGGCCAGCGCGAACGGATACGGCAGGACCACCGAGATCCGCGGATAGCGCCGGGCCATGTCCTGCTCGCCGCCCACCCACACGAGCCGCCGGTCACGCGCGGCCTCAGCCACCGGGACCGGCGCGCTCAGCCCCAGCCGCTCCCAGGGCGCCGCGAACGCCCGGGGCAGCCCGGCCATCACCGCCATCTCCAGCACCGGCTCGCCCGGCGTCAGCAGGTACACCGCGCCCGAGTGCGCCTGCACATCGTCCATGAGCGTGGCCAGGGTCAGGGAGAGCAACGGCCGGCCGACCGGCTCCGGGGCGGCCCGGGACGGCGGCCCGGACGCCTGCCAGTGGGACACGCCGACCACCTCCACCCTCGGGCACGCGAAGGAGCCCAGGGATCAAGGCTCCCCCGTGGGAGCGGTTCCCGCACGGCGAGGGTGCCCGGGTGCCCGGTGCACCACCGCGCCCGTGGCGGGCGCCCCCAGTGCCGGTTCCGCGCGCCGTTCTACGCAGCGTGACCCCTGTCGGCGGTATCCCCGGCAGGCCCCGGAAACTCTCCGTGACGCCGCCGAAGGGCCCACGGGAGGGGCCTCGTGGACGTCCGGCCGACGGGCCGCCCCACTTCGTGACGTTCACAGGGGCTGCGCCCACGTCCCGGAAGCGCTCTAATGACGGACGTGGTCAGTGAGGGCGATGCGGGACGCGGCACGAGAACGCTGCGTGCCGAACTTGCCCTCAAGGCGCTCCGCACGGACCTCGGCTCACCCGAACGGCTGCGGAGCGTGCTCGAACAGGCACTCGTGTACGGCGGTGCGAGCCTCGCCCTCGTGTACGCCCCGGGGGACCGTGGTGACCAGCTGTGTCTGATCGAGTCCGCGGGCGTCCCCCGGGCCCTGTACGGCGTCCGCGACAGCTACCCGCTCTCCGGCGGCTCACCCGCGGCCGACGCCTATCGCGCCGCGCAGCCCCTGTGGCTCGGCCCGGCGGAGCTGGCCGCGCTCCCCGGCGCCCGGCCCGCCCCGGCGGGGGACCACTGGCTGGCCGCCCTGCCGCTGCCCCCCGACCCGCGCGGCGGCGGCTGCCTGGTGGCCGTGAGCGAGAGCCCGGGCGGCTTCGACACCGAGGACCGCAAGTGCCTTGAGCTGTTCGCCGAGGCGGTCTCCTTCCCGCCCCCGTCCGGCACCGGCGACCCGGAGGAGCTGCCCAGCAGCTCCTTCAGCCTCGCCATGGACTCCGGCCGCGTCGAGGTCGACGACGAGATGCTGGAGCTGTTCGGACTCGTCCCCGACGACTTCGACGGCAAGGTCGAGACGCTGCTGAGCATGGCCGTGCCGGAGGACCTGCCCATGCTGATGTCCGTCGTGGAGGCCGACCACATCTCCGTCGGCGAGCGGGAGCTGGAGTTCCGCATCCTCCAGCCCTCCGGCGAGCAGCGCTGGCTGAGACTGCGCGCCCGGTTGCTGCCCGCCGCCGACGGCCGCCCGTCCCGGCTGGTGGGCACCGTCGCCGACGCCTCGAAGCTGCGCTCAGGCGGCAACGAGGTGGCCCGGGTCCAGCGGCTCGCCGCCGCCCTCGCCACCGCGGGCACCGTCCACGACGTGGGCCAGGCGGTCGTCACCGCTCTGCGCCGCCCCCTGAACGCCGACCGCATCGCCCTGGCCGAACTGGAGGGCGACCGGCTCGTCGTCACCGTCCTGGACCCGCCGGAGCCGGAGGCCTGGCCCGAGGTGTGGCGCACCGAGTGGCGCTCGGAGTGGCCCGACGCGCCCGTGCGCACCATGCCGACGCTGGAGGCCGCCCTGCGGGAGGGCCGCACGGCGCTCTGGCCCGCCGGCACCCCGCTGGAGCCCGCGCTGGCCGACGTGGGCCCCGGCGGGCTCGCGGTCCTGCCCCTGCCCGCCGGCGGCCGGATGGCCGGTGCCTGCCTCATCGGCTGGGACACCCCGCACGACTTCGGCCCCGACGAACGCGCCTTGCTCACCGCCTCCGCGGGTCTCGCGGGCCAGGCCCTGATGCGCGCCCACGCCTTCGACGCCGAACACGAACTCGTCGGCATGCTCCAGCGCACCCTCCTGCCGCGCAGGCTGCCGCCGCTGCCCGGTGCCGAGGCGGTCGCCCGCTATCTGCCCACCACGGCGGGCCTGGAGGTGGGCGGCGACTGGTACGACGTCATCCCGCTGCCCGACAACCATGTCGCCCTCGTCATCGGCGACGTCCAGGGACACAACGCCCAGGCCGCCACCCTGATGGGCCAGATGCGTACCGCCCTGCGCGCGTACGCCGTCGAGGGCCACCCCCCGGACGTGGTCGTCTCGCACGCCAACCGGCTCCTCATGGGCATGGAGACCGACCTCTTCGCCACCTGCTGCTACGTCGACGTGGACATGGCGGAGGGCACGGCCTGGTGCGTACGGGCCGGACATCTGCCGCCGGTCCTGCGGCACCCGGACGGCACCACCGACATCGTCGTCACGGAGGGCGGGCCGCCCCTCGGGGTCATCACCCAGGCCGACTTCCCGATGAGCCCGCTGCCGCTGCAGCCCGGCACCCTGATCGCCCTCACCACGGACGGCCTCGTCGAGTCCGCCGAACTCGAACTGGACGACGGCCTGGACCGGCTGGCCGGCCAACTGGCCGCCGCCGACCCCGCCCACCTAGGACTCGTCGCGGACGCCCTCCTCGCGGACGCCAACCGCAGCGACGACGTGGCCCTGCTCCTCATGCGCTACGACGGCCTGGACCTGCGGCCGCTGCGCGAGAGCTGGACCGTGTGGCGCGTCCCCGAGGCGGTCCGCCACGCCCGCCGCTTCACCCGGCGCGCCCTGCGTGGCTGGGGTGTCAGGGACGAACCCGACGCCGTCCTCCTGGTCGTCTCCGAACTCGTCACCAACGCCCTCGTGCACACCGAGGGCCAGGTCCGCCTCGACCTCACCCTCATCAACAACCGCATGCGCGTCGCCGTCGTCGACGCCTCACCGCGTTCCCCGATCAAGCCCACGAGCATCGGCTGGGAGGCCACCGGGGGCCGCGGCATACTGCTGGTCGAGGCCCTCTCCGCCACCTGGGGAACCGTTCCTGTCAGCGGCGGCAAACAGGTCTGGGCCGAACTCCCCCTGATCGAGCCCGTCGGCGACTGAGCGAGAAAACCGGGCGGCAAAGAGAACCGGCAAAGAGAACCGGCAGAGATCCGGCGACGATACCGAGCGAGGAGACTCACTCCATGCGCCTCCTCCTCATGTCCGACACCCACCTCCCCAAGCGCGCCAAGGAACTCCCCGCGCGGCTCCTCGACGAACTCCCGCGCGCCGACGTCGTGATCCACGCCGGCGACTGGGTGGACACCGCGACCCTCGACCTCCTGGAAAGCCGCTCGCACCGGTTCATCGGCGTGTACGGCAACAACGACGGCCCCGAGCTGAGGGCCCGCCTCCCCGAGATCGCCCGCGCCGACCTCGACGGCCTGCGCCTCGGGGTCGTCCACGAGACCGGCGCCGCCCAGGGCCGCGAACGCCGGTGCGCGGAACGCTTCCCCGACCTCGACGTCCTGGTCTTCGGCCACAGCCACATCCCCTGGGACACCACGACCGCCACCGGACTGCGCCTGCTCAACCCGGGCTCGCCCACCGACCGCAGACGCCAGCCGCACTGCACGTACATGACCGCGACGGTGACGGACGGCGGCCTCGACGACGTCGAACTGCACCGCCTGCCACCGCGCGCCTAGCCCTTACGGCCGTCGCGGGTGGATCTCCCCGTCGGTCGCCGCCAGCGGGGCGCCGCTGCCGCCCCAGCGCAGCGCGACGATCTCCGCGGCGACGGACACGGCCACCTCCTCGGGCGTACGGGCCCCGAGGTCGAGGCCGACCGGTGAGCGCAGCCGGGCCAGTTCGGCCGCGTCGAGCCCGCCGTCCCGCAGCCGCTTCATCCGGTCGTCGTGCGTACGCCGGCTGCCCATCGCCCCGATGTACGCGGCCGGGCGGCGTAGCGCCTCCTCCAGGAGCGGCACGTCGAACTTGGGGTCATGGGTGAGGACACAGATCACCGTCCGCTCGTCGGTGTCCGTCTTCTGCAGGAAGCGGTGCGGCCACTCGACGACGACCTCGACATCGCGCGGGAAGCGTTTCGGGGTGGCGAAGACGGGCCGCGCGTCGCACACCGTGACCCGGTAGCCGAGGAACGCGCCGATCCGCGCCACCGCCGCCGCGTAGTCGATCGCCCCGAAGACCAGCATGCGCGGCGGGGGAGCGAAGGAGTGCAGGAAGACCGTCACCGCGTCCTCGCGCCGCTCACCGTGCGGTCCGTAGTGCCGCCTGCCGGTGGCGCCCAGGGCCAGTTCGCCTCGCGCGTCGGCGGTCACGGCCACGTCCAGGCCCGTCGTGCCGAGCGTGCCGGACACCTCGTCCGCCCAGACGGCGAGGGTCGCGCCGCGCTGTGCCGGGCCGTCGATCACCGTCGCCACGGTCACCGGGCGGCCCGCGGCCACCGACTCCGCGACCGCCCCGAAGGACGGATCGAGGGCGGCCGTCACGGGCCGTACGAGGAGGGTGATCTCCCCGCCGCAGGTCAGCCCGACGGCGAACGCGTCCTCGTCGCTGTACCCGAAGGTCTCAAGCCGGGGCTCGCCCGACGCGACGACCTCCTGGGCCAGTTCGTAGACCGCGCCCTCTACACAGCCGCCGGACACACTGCCCACGACCTCGTCACCGGGTCCGACGGCCATGGACGCGCCGGGGTCCCGGGGCGCGCTCCGGCTGACGTCGACGACGGTGGCGAGCCCGAAGGGGGAGCCCTCCGCGTACCACCGGCCCAGCGCCAGGAGGATCTCACGCATCGTCCGCTCCTCTCACCACCGCGGCCAGACGTTCCAGCGCGGCCAGACTGTGGCCCTCGACGAACGCGTCGACGCTCGGCAGCGCCGCCGCCATTCCGGCGGCCAGGGGCGCGTATCCGGGGCGGGCCTTGCGCGGATTGGCCCAGATCACCCGGTGCGCCAGCCGGTGCAAGCGTCGCATCTGGACGGCGAGGGGTTCCGGATCGCCACGCTCCCAGCCGTCGGACAGCACGACGACCACCGCGCCGCGCGCCATGCCGCGCTGCCCCCACCGGTCGAGGAAGTCCCGCAGCAGCTCACCGAGCCGGGTGCCGCCGCGCCAGTCGGGTACGGCCGCCGCGACCGCGGCCAGCGCGGTGTCGGGGTCGCGGTGCGCCAGCTCACGGGTCACCCGCGTCAGCCGTGTCCCGATGGTGAAGACCTCCGTGCGCACCCGGCCGCCGTGCGCGGCGGCGTGCGCGAACCGCAGCAGCGCGTCCGCGTACGCCGCCATCGAACCGCTCACGTCCACCAGCAGCACCACCCGCCGCGGCCGCTCGGCCCGCGCCCGCCGCAGGGGAGGCGCGGGCTCGCCGCCCCGCCGCAGCATCTCCCGCACGGTACGCCGGGGATCGACGACCCCCTTCCGGGCCGGCCGCAGCCGCGCGGTCCGCCGGGGCTCGCCGCGCAGCGCGAACACCGCGAGCAGCCGCCGCAGCTGACCCCGCTCCACCTCGGTGAGTCCCGCGAAGTCCCGGTGCCGCAACACCTCGGCCGAACTGGCGAGCACCGCCGCGGGCCCGGCCTCCCGCTCGCCCGCACCGCCGGTACGGGGAACAGGTCCGGCCTCCTGCACGGCCACCCGCAGCCGCGTGGCGGGAGCGGCGCGTACCGCCCGGCCCCCGGGCCTCGCGCCCCCGAAGTAGGCGGCGAACACCCGGTCGTACCGCTCCAGATCGTCCCGGCTCCCGCACAGGGTGAGCCGCCCCGACCAGTACATGTCGGACCGCACCCCGGGCCGCAGCACAGCGAGCGCGCCGATCAGGGCCTGGACGCGATCGGGTCCCGCGTCGACCCCGGCGGCCCGCAGGGCGCGGGCGAAGCCCACCAGCACGGCGGGCGCGTCCACACCTGACAGGGCGGACGCGTCGACAGCCTCTCGCGCGCTCATGTCCATGTCGCGACTCACGCCCCACGCACCGCGAGCAGCGCCGTCAGGTCGAGGCCGCGGGCCCGCTCCAGGTCCTCCCGGTACTTCAGCACCGACCCCAGTGTGGCCACCGCCAGCTCCGCGTCGGCCTCCGTGGCACCCAGCGCGGCCATCGCCTCCGCCCAGTCGATGGTCTCCGCGACTCCTGGCGGCTTGACCAGCTCCTGCGCCCGCAGGGCCTGCGCGAGGGCGGTCACCTGCTCGGTGAGCCGCGCCGAAGCAGCCGGCACCCGCCGCCGCACGATGGCGAGTTCACGGGCGAAGCCCGGATGGTCGAACCAGTGGTAGAGGCAGCGCCGCTTCAGCGCGTCGTGCACCTCACGGGTCCGGTTGGAGGTGAGCACCACGACCGGCGGCGACTGCGCGCGCAGGGTGCCGAGTTCGGGGATCGTCACCGTGTACTCGGACAGCAGCTCCAGCAGGAAGGCCTCGAACTCGTCGTCGGCGCGGTCGATCTCGTCGACGAGCAGCACACACGACTGGGTCTCCAGAGCCCGCAGCAGCGGCCGGGCGATCAGGAACCGCCGCCCGTACAGCTCGTCCTCCAGCCGGTCGGCGTCGGTGACACCGGCCGCCTCGGCCGCCCGCAGGTGCAACAGCTGGCGCGGGAAGTCCCAGTCGTACAGCGCCTGGGAGGCGTCGATGCCCTCGTGGCACTGGAGGCGGATCAGCGGAGCGTCCAGGGCGGTGGCGAGAGCTGACGCCAGCGCGGTCTTCCCCACGCCCGCGTCGCCCTCGCAGAAGATCGGCCGACGCAGCCGCAGGGCCAGGAAACAGGCGACCGCCAGCCCGTCGTCGACGAGATACCCGCTCTGTTCGAGCCGGACCCGCACCTCGTCGGGCCCGGCCGGCCAGCCGGGCCGGCCGCCGCCCCCGCCTTCGGCCGCGCCCCCGTCCCGCGGCTCCTCGCGTGCGATCGGCCTCACCCCATCCCCGCGGCGGCCAGCACCGAGCGCCGCGTGAGCACCCGCGCCAACTGCGCCCGGTACTCGGCGGAGACGCCCGGTTCGGCGGCCGGCCGTGTCCCCTCGGCCGCCGACTGCGCGGCCCGCGCCACCCCGTCAGGGTCCGCGCCCGCCAGCGCCTCCTCGGCGGCGGAGGCCCGCAGGGGAGTGGAGCCCATGTTGGTGAGGCCGATCCGGGCCTCCGCGATGTGGCCGTCCTCGCGTCGCACGAGTGCCGCCACCCCGACCATGGCCCAGGCCTGCGCCACCCGGCTGAACTTCTCGTAGTGGAAACCCCAGCCGTCGGACTCGCCGGTCTTCGGAACCCGCACCTCCACCAGCAACTCGTCGGGCCGCAGGGCGGTCTGGAGGAAGTCGACGAAGAACTCCCCCGCCGGGACGACCCGTTGGCCTTCCGGCCCGACCGCGACCAGTTCCGCGTCCAGCGCGAGCGCCACCGCGGGCAGGTCGCCGCCGGGATCGGCATGGGCGAGCGAGCCGCCGAGGGTGCCCCGATGGCGTATGGCCGGGTCGGCGACCGTGGCCGCCGCCGCGGCCAGGAGGCCCGCGTGCCGGCGTACCAGCGGGTCGGCGATGACGTCGTGGTGGGTGGTCAGCGCGCCGATGACCAGCGCCTCGCCCTCTTCGCGGACCCCGCGCAGCCCGGGGATCCGGCCCACGTCGACGACCAGTTCCGGGAAGGCGAGCCGCATCCTCAGCAGCGGCAGCAGGCTCTGCCCGCCGGCGAGGACCTTCGCGTCCTCGCCCGCGTCGGCGAGCGTGCGTACGGCGTCCTCGACGCTGCGGGGCCGGGTGTACTCGAAGGCCGGAGGAATCATGACCGCTCCGCCCCTTCCCACCCGGACCGGTCCGACTGCGCGGACCGCAGGGCCTCCCAGACGCGCCCCGGTGAGCAGGGCATCCGCACGTCGTGGACGCCCAGCGGCCGCAGCGCGTCCACGATCGCGTTGACGACGGCGGGTGTGGAGGCGATCGTCCCCGCCTCCCCGACTCCCTTGACACCCAAGGGGTTCGAGGTGGCGGGCGTCTCCGTGCGGTCGGTCGTGAACTCGGGCAGGTCCGGCGCGCCCGGCACCAGATAGTCGGCCATCGTGCCCGACACGAGGTTGCCCTCGTCGTCGTACACGGCCTCCTCGTAGAGCGCCTGCGCGATGCCCTGGGCGAGCCCGCCGTGCACCTGTCCTTCGACGATCACCGGGTTGATCACCTTGCCGACGTCGTCCACGCAGACGTAACTGCGGATCGACGTCCGCCCGGTCTCCGTGTCGATCTCGACCGCGCACAGATGGGTGCCGTGCGGGTAGGAGAAGTTCTCCGGGTCGAGCAGGTGCTCGGCGTTGATGGTCGGCTCCATGCCGTCGGGCAGGTCGTGCGAGGAGAACGTCTCGAAGGCGACCTCCTGGATCGTCCGGCGCTCCTCGGGCGACCCCTTCACCGAGAACACCCCGTCCGTGAACTCCAGGTCGCGCTCGTCGGCCTCCAGCAGATGCGCGGCCACCTTCCGCGCCTTGTCGACCACCTTCTCCGCCGCGTGATGCACGGCCGCGCCCCCGACGACCAGCGACCGCGACCCGTACGTGTCCATGCCCTGCGGCGCCGACCTGGTGTCGCCGTGCACGACCTCCACGTCCTCGAAGGGCACCCCGAGCACATCGGCGGCGATCTGGCTCCAGCAGGTCTCGTGCCCCTGCCCGTGCGGACTGGTCCCGGTGACCACCTCGACCTTGCCGGTGGGCAGCATCCGGATGCTCGCCGCCTCCCAGCCGCCGGCCGCGTACCGCAGATCCCGCAGCACCCGGCTCGGCGCGAGCCCGCACATCTCGGTGTACGTGGACACCCCGATGCCGAGCCGCACCGAGTCACCGCTCTCGTTGCGCTTGGCCTGCTCGGCCCGCAGCTCGTCGTACCCGAACAGGGCGAGCGCCTTGTCGGTGGCGGCCTCGTAGTTGCCGCTGTCGTAGGTCAGCCCCGAGATGGACGTGTACGGGAACTCCTCGTGCCCGATCCAGTTCCGGCGCCGCAACTCCACCGGATCGAGGCCCACTTCGACGGCCAGCTCGTCCATGATCCGCTCAATGGCGTACGTGGCCTCCGGGCGCCCCGCACCCCGGTACGCGTCCGTGGGCGTCCGCGTCGTGAACACCCCCGTACAGGTGAAGTCGTAGGCGTCCATCTTGTAGATCGCCGGATACATGAAGGCGCCGAGGATCGGGATACCCGGCGTGACGAGCATCAGATACGCGCCCATGTCGGCGAGCAGGTCGACCTTCAGACCGAGCAGCCTGCCCTCGCGCGTCGCGGCGACCTCGATGTCCTGGATCTGGCCCCGCCCGTGATGGGTGGCGAGATAGCCCTCGGAGCGGGACTCGGTCCACTTGACGGGCCGGCCCAGGCGCCGGGCGAGGTCGAGGGCGATGACCTCCTCGCCGTACACCTGCAGTTTGGAGCCGAAACCGCCGCCGACGTCGGGGGCGACCACCCGGAGTTTGTGCTCGGGGACACCGGTGACCATGGCGAGCATCACGCGCAGGACGTGCGGGATCTGGGTGGCCGAGTACACGGTGTACTCGCCGGACGTGGCGAGCGGGGTGACGACGACCGACCGCGGTTCCATGGCGTTGGGGATGAGCCGCTGCTGGTGGTAGCGGCGGCGCAGGACGACATCGGCGCGTTCCCTGACCGTCTCGTACCTCTCGCCCGTGGCCAGCGGCCAGACGAAGCAGCGGTTGGTCCCCTTGTCCGCGTGGACCAGTGACGCGTCGTTTGCGAGCGCGGCCTCCAGGTCGAGCACCGGGGGCAGCGGTTCGTAGTCGACCTCGACCGCTTCCAGCGCGTCGGCGGCCGTGTACCGGTCGCGGGCCACGACGACCGCCACCGGATCGCCCGCGTACCTGACCTCGTCGACCGCCACGGCCGGATGGCCGGGCAGCACGATGTCCTCGGTCACCGGCCACGCGCACGGCAGCGAGGCCAGCTCCGCGAAGTCGCGGCCGGTGAACGCGGCGACGACACCGGGCCGTTCGAGGGCGGGCGTGACGTCGACCCGCTCGATGCGGGCGTGGGCCATCGGGCTGCGCAGGATCGCCAGGTGCAGCAGGCCGGTGACGCCGATGTTGTCGGTCCAGGTGGTCTGTCCGGTGACGAGCCGGGCGTCCTCCTTGCGCGGGCGGGACCGTCCGACCTCGCGCTCGCCGGTCCGCTCGCTCATGGGGCCACCTCCTGGGCCGAGGGCTCGGTGGCGCCCGCCGCGTCGAGGACCGCGCGCACGATGTTCTGGTAGCCGGTGCAGCGGCAGAGGTTGCCCTCCAGGGCGTGGCGTACGTCGTCCGCGCTCGGCGCCGGGTTCTCCCGGAGAAGGCCGCGCGCGGCCATGATCATGCCGGGGGTGCAGTATCCGCACTGCAGGGCGTGCCGCTCGTGGAACGCCTTCTGGAGGGGATGCCACTCCCCGTTCACCGCGAGCCCCTGGACGGTGGTCACCTCGCTCCCGTCGGCCTGGACCGCGAGCACCGAGCAGCTCTTCGCGGTCGCTCCGTCCAGGTCGACCGTGCAGGCCCCGCAGTTGGAGGTGTCGCAGCCAACGGGGGTGCCGGTCAGGCCCAGCCGGTCACGCAGGTAGTGGACCAGCAGAAGACGGGGTTCGACGTCGTCCTCGTACTTCGTGCCGTCCACCGTCACCGAGATTCGGGTCATGTGCCCTCCCAGGGAACCGCGCGAGGGTGCGTGGGAAATCAGCCACCGGACGTGATGGGCGTCACTCTAGGACTGTGTTCCGGGAGGGGCGAGTGCCATGACAGGCCTTTGTTGAGCGTTAATCCGTTGCCGCCGGACGCCACCGCCTGCTGCACTGCACGGGATCAGCCGCAAGGCACTGTCGTCGTCCGGGATCAAGGAGCAGCAATGCGCGCATCTTTCATGTCCGCCCAGGAAGGAATCCCCCTCATCACAAAGGACATGACACGCGGTGCACGCACTGAACCTGGGCATTCTGGCCCATGTCGACGCAGGTAAGACCAGCCTGACCGAGCGGCTGCTGCACACCGTCGGGATCATCGACGAGATCGGCAGCGTCGACGACGGCAGCACACAGACCGACTCCCTCGCGCTGGAAAGACAGCGTGGCATCACCATCAAGTCCGCCGTCGTCTCCTTCGAGATCGACGACGTCACGGTCGACCTCATCGACACTCCCGGCCACCCGGACTTCATCGCCGAGGTGGAGCGGGTGCTGGGCGTACTCGACGGCGCGGTGCTCGTGATCTCGGCCGTGGAGGGCGTCCAGGCGCAGACCCGCGTCCTGATGCGGACGCTGCGGCGGCTGCGCATCCCGACCCTGATCTTCGTGAACAAGATCGACCGTCGCGGCGCCGACACGGACCGCGTGCTGCGGAGCGTCGCCGAACGGCTCACCCCGGCGATCGTGCCGATGGGCCTGGTCGACGGCCTCGGCACGCGCGCCGCCCGGGCGATCCCGCACACGGGGGCCGGAACGGGTACGGATACGGGTACGGCCGCCCTGCTCGACGTCCTGGCGGCGCACGACGACGAACTCCTCGCCTCGTACGTCGAGGACGACACGGTCCCGTACCGCCGGCTCCGCGCGGCGCTCGCCGAACAGACCGGGCGGGCGCGGGTCCATCCGGTCTTCTTCGGCTCCGCCATGACGGGCGCGGGTGTGGACGACCTGATCTCCGGTATCAGGGACCTGCTGCCGGCCGCCGGGGGCAGGCCCGACGGCCCGGTGTCCGCAAGCGTGTTCAAGGTCGAGCGGGGACCGGCGGGGGAGAAGATCGCGTACGTGCGGATGTTCTCGGGGACCGTCCGCACGCGGGATCTGCTGACGTTCGGCGACGGCGGCGAGGGCGTCCTCCGCCAGGGCAAGGTCACCGCGATCGACGTCTTCGAGCGGGGCTCGGCCCGGCGGGAGACGTCCGTGACCGCCGGGCGGATCGGCACGCTCCGGGGCCTCGCCGACGTCAGGATCGGCGACACCATCGGCGTACCGGGCGAGCAGTCGGGAGACCCGGCGGGGACGGCGGGGACGCTGAGGTCATCGGGACCAGGGGGATCAGCGGGGCCGGCGGGGCCGCAGCACTTCTCGCCGCCCACGCTCGAAACGGTCGTCGTCCCGAGCCGGCCCGGCGACAAGGGCGCCCTGCACACCGCCCTGACCCAGCTCGCCGAGCAGGACCCGCTGATCGACCTGCGGTACGACGAGACGCGGCAGGAGATCTCCGTGTCCCTCTACGGAGAGGTGCAGAAGGAGGTCGTCCAGGCGACCCTCGCCGACGAGTTCGGCCTCGACGTCGGCTTCCGCGAGACGACGACGATCTGCGTCGAGCGGCCCGTCGGCAGCGGAGAGGCGGTCGAGTTCAACGGCAAGGACGCCAACCCGTTCCTCGCCACCGTCGGACTGCGCGTCGACCCGGCGCCGGTCGGCTCCGGCGTGGAGTTCCGGCTGGAGGTCGAACTCGGGGGCATGCCGTACGCCTTCTTCAAGGCCGTCGAGGACACCGTGAAGGAGGTACTGGACCAGGGAATCCACGGCTGGCAGGTCACCGACTGCACGGTCACGATGACGCACTCCGGCTACTCGCCCCGGCAGAGCCACGCGCACCAGGGCTTCGACAAGAGCATGTCGAGCACGGGCGCGGACTTCCGCGGCCTCACCCCGCTCGTCCTCATGGACGCGCTGCGCCGGGCCGGCACCCAGGTGTACGAGCCGATGCACCGCATCCGCCTCGAAGCCCCCGCGGACACGCTGGGCGCGCTCCTTCCGGTCCTCGCCGGACTGCGGGCCGTGCCGCAGGTGACGGAGACCCGGGGCGGGGCGTGCGTACTGGAGTGGTCGATTCCCGCGGCACAGGTGCACGAACTGGAGCAGCGCCTGCCGGGGCTGACCCGGGGCGAGGGCGAACTGGAGGCGGCCTTCGACCACTACGCGCCGGTCGGCCGCTGCCACATCCCTCAGCGGCCGCGCACCGACCACAATCCCCTCAACCGCAAGGAGTACCTCCTCAATGTGACCCGGCGGGTCTGAACCCGAACCGGCCCGGAGGCGGACGAGTACCACAACAACCTTCCGGAAAAGGTGACTTACTCTCAGGTCAGGAACCTTGACGGGCCGAAGAGACGCACGGGACTGTTGTGAACATGTCGAAGTTGCGTGCGCATCTGCTCGGCGTCCTCGTCCTTGTGACCGGTCTCCTGTCGACCGCGGGAGCCCCGTCCGCCACCGCCCTCCCGGACGACCTGTGGTTCGACCCGGCCGCCGCCGCGACCCTCACGGTCCACAACGGCCGCTTCACCGACGGGCTCGGCCGCGAGGTCGTGCTGCGCGGCTACAACGTCTCCGGCGAGACGAAGCTGGCGGAGAACCGCGGCCTGCCGTTCGCCTCGGTCGCCGACGCCAGGAAGTCGGCGACCGCGCTGCGCGCCCTCGGCGGCGGCAACTCGGTGCGCTTCCTGCTCTCCTGGGCGTACGCCGAACCGGTGCGCGGCCAGGTGGACACCGCCTACCTCGCCGCGGCCACGGCCCAGATGGGCGCCTTCCTGGACGCCGGGATCAAGATCTACCCCGACTTCCACCAGGACCTCTACTCGCGCCACCTCTTCGACCCCGACAGCTGGTACACGGGCGACGGCGCCCCCAAGTGGGCCGTCGACGCGGGCGACTACCCGGACGAGTACTGCGGCATCTGCCCCTTCTGGGGCCAGAACATCACCTCGAACGCGGCCGTCACGGAGGCGACGTACGACTTCTGGCACAACGCCCACGGCCTCCAGGACGCCTTCCTCACCACCGCGCAGACCACCATGGCGTACGTCGAACAGCACCTGAGCGACGCCCAGTTCGCGGGCGTCGTCGGCTTCGACCCGTACAACGAGCCGCACGCCGGCGTCTACGACTCGGGGCAGACGAGCCGGGCGTGGGAGAAGGACGTGCTCTGGCCGTTCTACGTGAAGTTCCGGGCGCGGATGGACGCGGCGGGCTGGCAGGACAAGCCCGCCTTCGTGGAACCGAACCTCTTCTGGAACGCCAACATCGACTTCCAGAAGCAGGAGGGCGGCCTCCTCGACTCGGGCACCTTCGGCCCGCGCTATGTCTTCAACACCCACTTCTACGACCAGAAGGCGATCTCGGGCGTCTTCATGTGGGGCAAGGCGGAGAACGGGCAGTACGTGGGCGACTTCGGCACCGTGCGCGACCGGGCCGCCGCCACCGGCACGGCGGCGGTCGTCAGCGAGTTCGGCCACCCCCTCGCCGGCACCGTCTCCGACAAGGCGCCGACCGTCCTCAAAGCCATGTACCAGGCCCTCGACTCCCGCGTGAAGGGCGGCAGTTGGTGGACCAGTCCCACCCAGTCGGGCCCCGTCCTGTCCGGCTCCCAGTGGCAGTGGGACATCTACAACGGCCGCCACCACGAGCTGATGAACGGCAACCCCGACAAGGTGCTCACCGCCGGTGACGCCTGGAACGACGAGGACCTCTCCGCCGTACGCCTCGACGACTCCGGGGCGGCCGTGCTGCGCCAGGACGCCCGGCTCCTCGACCGCGTCTACCCGAGCGCCACGGCGGGCAGGACGGTCGCCTTCACCTACGAGGACCGATCACGGGACGGCTCCACCACCCTCACCTGGAACCCCGTCCCCAACTCCCTGCCGCGCGTGGCCGAACTGGTCGGCTCCGGCCAGTACGCGCTCCACGTGTGGCGCTCGGACGGCAGCGCCGAGCCCACCGAACTGCACCTTCCCGCCTCCTTCCCGACCGCCTCCACGACGGTCGTCTCGGACCTCGGGGTGACGGCCTCGCCGCCCGCGTACACCAGGACCACACCGATCGCGGCCGCGCGCGAACCGGGCAGCACGGGCAGTCGCCGACTCCTGCTGACCGCCGCGGACTCGGGCGTCCTGCACTACGCCCTGGTCACCAACGGCGCGACGGCCCCGTCCACGACGCTGCTCGACGCGGCACGCACGGAGCTGGCGAACTGGGCGGCCACGAGACTGGGTTGACGGCGGCCCAGGGGCGGGACGGGGGAGTTCCGCTTCACCGGCCCCAACGACCGCGCTCCGGAAGGACGTTGACAGCGGGGGCACCCCCGGATATGAGAGGGCGTACGGCCTCATCAGGGCCGGTTTCTTCTGGATCCTCCGTATCCGGCAAAGAGGGGTTCGTCCCCTGAAGGGGGTGCCTGATGCGTCATACGCTCAGCCCTGTACGACCGGCCCACGACTGTGCCGCCGCCTGCCCCGTACCGCTGTCGCCGCAAGCCCTGGCACAGCTGTACGCCCGCTATCTCGAACTGCGCAAAGAACGCCGCCTGCCCAGGAACACGACCTTCGAGGAGTACTACTCCGTCTGGCGCGCGGGCCGACGGGGCGAGAACCTCGTCGGTCTCGACGACGGGGCGATCGACTCGGGCCCCAGCACCGACAAGCAGCTGATCACCCGCCCCGCCGCCCAACTCCGGGGCACGGTCAGGACACTGGTGCTGCTCGTCGACTTCCCCGACCAGCCGCACGAGGCCGACCACGGCCCCGGCCACTACGACAGCATGCTCTTCGGCCTGGACGAGTTCCCGACCGGCAGCATGCGCTCCTTCTACCGCCAGGTCAGCGGCTTCGACACCTCGCCCAGTACCGGCATCGACATCCAGGGCGCGGTGCACGGCTGGTTCCGGATGCCGCAGCCGCTGTCGTTCTACGCCGACGGCAACTCGGGCATGAACGCCAACTTCCCACGCAACACCCAGGGGCTGGCGCGCGACGCCGTACTGGCGGCGCGTGCCGCCGGGGTCGACTTCACGTCCTTCGACGCGCTCGGCGAGGGTGTCGTCACCGCGCTGTTCATCATCCATGCCGGACGCGGCGCCGAGCAGACGACCCAGCGCGGGGACCTGTGGAGCCTCAAGTGGACGATCCCCGACGGGGTCGAGGTCGCGCCGGGCCTGTCGGTCCGCACGTTCCTGACCGTGCCCGAGGACTGCGCCGTCGGCGTCTGCGCCCATGAGTGGGGGCACCTCGCGGCGCGCTGGGCCGACTACTACGACACCGGACAGCAGCAGTTGACCCGGTCGGCCGGGCTCGGCAACTACTGCCTCATGGCGGGTGGTTCCTGGGGCAACGGCGGACTCACCCCGGTGTTCCCGACGGCCATGCTGCGGATGTTCCACGGCTGGATCGAGCCGCAGGTGGTGAACAAGACCACCCGCGACATCAGGCTGCGGCCCGCCGCGGAGGACGGCGGCGCGGTGTTCGTCCAGAACCCCGAGACGATGTCCGACAGCCAGTACATCCTCGTCGAGTACCGGCGCCGGCGCGGGCAGGACGCCTTCCTGCCCGACGAGGGGGTCGCCGTGTACGTCGTCGACGAGTCGATCGACAACGTCAACGACGAGCAGAACCTCGCCATAGAGCTCCTCCAGGCCGACGGCAAGGGCGACCTCTCGCGGATGTTCGGCCGGGGCAACCGGGGGGACAGCGACGACCTGTACCCGTTCGGGGACAGGAACACGGTCGGCGAAAAGACGGAACCCCCACTCGACCTGCCCGACGGCAAGTGGACGGGAGTCACCGTCGAAACGGTGGGCACGCCGGGGGCCGACGAGCTGACGGTCCACATCACGGTGACCTGACCGCCGGACACACCAACCGCCGGGCACGTCCTCGGGTGCACCCCGGTGGGGTGCCCTGCGCAGTTCCCCGCGCCCTTGAAGGGGCGCGGGGAACTGGGTCATCCATCGCGGTCACCGAGCACCCCATGGTGCAGATCGAATGCCGGTGACTCCGAACGAATACGCGGCAGGACGACGAAGTTGTGCCGCGGCGGCGGGCAGGACGTGGCCCACTCCAGCGAACGGCCGAACCCCCACGGATCGTCGGCCTCGACCTTCGCGCCGTACTTCGCCGTCTTCCAGATGTTGTAGAAGAACGGCAGCAGGGACAGCCCGAGGACAAAGGAGAAAATGCTGGAGACCGTGTTGAGGAACGTGAGCCCTTCCACGGCCAGATAGTCGGGAATCCGCCGCTGCATCCCGTTCGTGCCCAGCCAGTGCTGAACGAGGAACGTCCCGTGGAAGCCGATGAACAGCGTCCAGAAGGTGATCTTTCCGAGGCGTTCGTCGAGCATCTTGCCGGTGAACTTCGGCCACCAGAAGTGGAAGCCGGAGAACATCGCGAAGACGACCGTGCCGAAGACCACGTAGTGGAAGTGCGCCACCACGAAGTACGAGTCCGAGACGTGGAAGTCCATCGGCGGCGAGGCCAGGATGACACCGGTCAGACCACCGAAGGTGAAGGTGATCAGGAAGCCGGTGGCCCACAGCATCGGCGTCTCGAAAGAGAGCGAGCCCCGCCACATGGTGCCGATCCAGTTGAAGAACTTCACGCCGGTCGGCACGGCGATGAGGAACGTCATGAAGGAGAAGAACGGCAGCAGCACACCGCCGGTGACGTACATGTGGTGCGCCCACACCGTCACGGACAGACCCGCGATGGCGATGGTCGCGCCGATCAGGCCCATGTAGCCGAACATCGGCTTGCGGGAGAAGACCGGGATGACCTCGCTGATGATGCCGAAGAACGGCAACGCGATGATGTACACCTCCGGATGCCCGAAGAACCAGAACAAGTGCTGCCACAGCAACGCCCCACCATTCGCGGCATCGAAGATATGGGCCCCGAATTGCCGATCCGCCTCCAGCGCGAACAGCGCGGCGGCGAGCACGGGGAAGGCGAGCAGCACCAGGACCGCGGTGAGCAGCACGTTCCATACGAAGATCGGCATACGGAACATCGTCATGCCGGGGGCGCGCATGCAGATGATGGTGGTGAT
>NZ_BMVY01000026.1 GCF_014650955.1 Streptomyces tauricus | reverse complement strand
GCGATGAGCGAGCCGAACAGGTACAGCCAGTAGGCGAACATGTTCAGCCGCGGGAACGCCACATCGGGCGCACCGATCTGCAGCGGCATGATCCAGTTCGTGAAGCCGGCGAACAGCGGCGTCGCGAACATCAGCAACATGATCGTGCCGTGCATCGTGAACGCCTGGTTGAACTGCTCGTTCGACATGATCTGCGTGCCGGGACGAGCCAGTTCGGCGCGCATCAGCAGCGCCATGACGCCGCCGATGCAGAAGAACGCGAACGACGTGACCAGGTACAACGTGCCGATCGTCTTGTGGTCCGTGGTGGTCAGCCACTTGATCACGACGTTGCCGGGCTGCTTGCGCCGTACTGGCAGCTCGCTCTCGTACGAGTCTTCAGCCGCGGCGGCACCCTGAGGTTCATTGAGGATGCTCACAGGTTGTTCGTCTCCCGGTTCTTCTCGTGGTCCGTCTGCTCGATGCCGGCCGGGACGTAACCGGTCTGCCCCTTCTCGGCGAGCTCCTTGAGGTGGGCCTCGTAGCGCTCGGGAGAGACGACCTTCACGTTGAAGAGCATCCGGGAGTGGTCGACGCCGCAGAGCTCGGCGCACTTGCCCAGGAAGGTGCCCTCCTTGTTGGGGGTCACCTGGAAGGAGTTGGTGTGACCCGGGATGACGTCCTGCTTCATGAGGAACGGCACCACCCAGAAGGAGTGGATGACGTCACGCGAAGTGAGGACGAAGCGGACCGTCTTGCCCTTGGGGAGCCAGAGGGTCGGACCCGGGTTGAGCGTCTGCGGGTTCTTCGAGGCGGGCGTACCGACGTCGTAGACCCCGCCGGCGGCCGCCGGGAAGTCCTTCTTGAAGCGATCGGGGATCGCGTCCAGGTTCTTGTCGGTCTTCGCGTCACCGGTCGAGCCGTCGACGTTCTCGATGTAGTTGAAGCCCCAGCTCCACTGGAAGCCGACGACGTTGACCGTGACGTCGGGCTTCTTCTCGAGGCTGAGGATCTTCGACTCGTCACGGGCTGTGAAGTAGAACAGCACCGAGACGATGATGAGGGGGACCACCGTGTACAGCGCCTCGATGGGCATGTTGTACCGGGTCTGCGGGGGAACCTCGACCTTGGTGCGGCTGCGCCGGTGGAAGAACGCGCTCCACAGGATCAGGCCCCAGACCAGCACGCCCGTGGCGAGTGCTGCGGCCCACGAGCCCTGCCACAGGGAGAGGATCCGAGGAGCCTCTTCCGTGGTCGGGGTGGGCATACCAAGGCGGGGGAAGTCCTTGTATGTGCAACCGGTCGCGGTCGCCAGGACCAGACCCGCAGTCAGTGCCTGCAGCAGCTTCCGCCGCATCGGGCGCCGCGGCGAGCGGTCGGAGCCGTAGGGACTCACGTAGCGCCTTCCGAGAGTCTCGCCCGCGCGGTCGGCTGCGGCCTTCTCGCTGGTCGGTCGCCGCCCTGCGTCGGGCAGGGGTTTGGATGTTTATGCGGACCAAACCCTACTGGACGCTTTTTGGGGTCGCGCGGGGAGGGTCCCCAACGCGCCGCCACTCACCCCGAAGGGGTGGAATACGGGGCTCTGCGAGGCATGTGACGGGGCGTTCGGGTGCGCGGGCCCCTCCGGGGCGGGGCGAGGGCGGACCGAGTCCATCACCGACCGCGGGCCGACGGGACCGGACCGCGCACCTTTCAGGGGCGCGGGGAACGGCGCAGTCTTGTCGCCTTTGGCTTCTGGGGGCGCGGGGAACGGCGCAATCTTGTCGCCTTTGGCCTTCAGGGGCGCGAGGAACGGCGCAGCCCTTCGTCTTCGGCCTTTGGGGGCGCGGGGAACGGCGCAGTCTTGCGCTCTTGGGGGTGCGGGGAACGGCGCAGTCTTGCGCTCTTGGGGGCGCGGGGAACGGCGCGCACGGCCCCACCGGCCCGCAGCCCCCCGTACCCCCGTCGAGGGCAACGGCATAACGTGACCGGCGTGTCCTACTTCGACGCCGCATCGTCCGCCCCCCTCCACCCCGTAGCCCGCCAGGCCCTGCACGCCTCGCTGGACGAAGGCTGGGCGGACCCCGCCCGCCTCTACCGCGAGGGCAGACGCGCCAGGCTCCTCCTGGACGCCGCCCGCGAGGCCGCCGCCGAGGCGATCGGCTGCCGCCCGGACGAGCTGGTGTTCACCACGTCCGGCACACGCGCCGTGCACACGGGCATCGCCGGCGCGCTCGCCGGCCGGCACCGCGTCGGACGCCACCTGATCGTGTCGGCGGTCGAACACTCTTCGGTACTCCATTCGGCGGAAGCACACCGCCACGCGGGCGGAACGGTGTCCGAAGTGCCCGTCCTCCGAACCGGCGCGGTCTCCCCCGCCGCGTACGCCGACGCCCTGCGCCCCGACACCGCGCTCGCCTGCCTCCAGTCCGCCAACCACGAGGTGGGTACGCGCCAGCCGGTGGCCGCGGTCGCCGAGGCGTGCCGCGGGGCGGGCGTACCGCTGCTGGTGGACGCGGCGCAGTCGCTGGCCTGGGGGCCGGTCGAGGGCGGCTGGTCACTGCTGACGGGCAGCGCCCACAAGTGGGGCGGCCCCGCGGGCGTCGGGGTGCTCGCCGTGCGCAAGGGAGTGCGGTACGCGCCTCAAGGCCCCGCCGACGAGCGGGAGTCGGGGCGTTCTCCGGGCTTCGAGAACATCCCGGCAGTCGTCGCCGCGGCGGCTTCCCTGCGCGCCGTACGGGCCGAGGCCGCCGCCGAGTCGGTACGGCTGCGGGAGCTGACGGACCGGATCCGCGCGCGGGTGCCCGAACTGGTCCCGGACGTGGAGGTGGTGGGCGATCCGGTGGACCGGCTGCCCCATCTCCTCACCTTCTCCTGTCTCTATGTCGACGGAGAGACACTGCTGCACGAGCTGGACCGTGAAGGGTTCTCGGTGTCGTCCGGTTCGTCCTGCACGAGCAGCACGCTGACGCCCAGCCACGTGCTGAAGGCGATGGGTGTGCTGAGCGAGGGCAATGTGCGGGTGTCGTTGCCGCTGGGCACGCCTGCGGAGGAGGTGGAGCGCTTCCTGGCCGTGCTGCCGCGCACGGTCGCCGCGGTCCGCGAGAAGCTGGGCGCTCCGGCCGCCGCGGTGGCCCCGGCCCCGGCCGCCTCCCCCACCTCCCCCGCCTCGGACGAGCTGGTCGTGGACGCCCTCGGCAGGCGCTGCCCGATCCCGGTGATCGAGCTGGCCAAGGTGATCACCGACGTCCCCATCGGCGGCACGGTCCGGGTCCTCTCGGACGACGAGGCGGCACGGCTGGACATCCCGGCGTGGTGCGAGATGAGGAACCAGGAGTACGTGGGAGAGGAACCGGCCCCCCGGGGCACGGCATACGTAATCCGCCGCACGACCCCGTAACGCACCTGCCCCCACGCCGTCGGCACCGCTGAGCGCAGGTGACGCGGCCCGCCGGCGACTACGGACGCGCCGCCGTGCGCACACGCGCCCCGGTGGCACGGCCCATCGGCAACTACGGACGCGCCGCCGTGCGCACACGCGCCCCGGTGGCACGGCCCATCGGCAACTACGGACGCGCCGCCGTGCGCACACGCGCCCCGGTGGCACGGCCCATCGGCGACTACGGACGCGTCGTGCTCACCCGCGCAGTTCCCCGCGCCCCTCGGGGCGGGGCTGCGCCCCAGCCCCCGGCCCTTCAGGGGCGCGGGGAACGGCGCAATCTTGCGGCTTCGGGCCGCTGGGGCGTGGCGGAAGAGGGCGGCGCCACGGTCCCGCCGCTCCGCGGGCGCGGGGAACCGCGCGGCCCGCCCCCACGCGCCCGCGGAAGGACGAAGCAGCCGA
The DNA here is from genome assembly GCF_014650955.1 of Streptomyces tauricus. Classification (GTDB taxonomy): domain Bacteria; phylum Actinomycetota; class Actinomycetes; order Streptomycetales; family Streptomycetaceae; genus Streptomyces; species Streptomyces tauricus. Next base: position 130,734 of record NZ_BMVY01000026.1, on the reverse strand, counting down.
GCCAGTCGGAACCCGGCGCAGCGGCACTAAGCCAGATGCCCCTGGACCTCCGCCGCCGCGTCATGCCCGTACGCCTTCGTGAAGCGGTCCAGGAAGTGCGACCGCCGCAACTGGTACTCCTGCGTCCCCTTGGTCTCGATGACCAGCGTCGCGAGCATGCACCCGACCTGCGCGGCCCGCTCGTGCCCGACCCCCCACGCCAGCCCCGACAGGAACCCCGCCCGGAAGGCGTCCCCGACCCCCGTCGGGTCGACCTTCGCCGTCTCCTCCGGGACACCGACCTCGATCGGGTCCGCCCCGACGGCCTCGATGCGCACGCCGCGCGCGCCGAGCGTGGTCACCCGGTGACCGACCCGGGACAGGATCTCCGCGTCGCTCCACCCGGTCTTGGACTCGATGAGCCCCTTCTCGTACTCGTTCGAGAAGAGGTACGTCGCCCCGTCGAGGAGCAGCCGGATCTCGTCGCCGTCCATCCGCGCGATCTGCTGGGAGAAGTCCGCGGCGAACGGGATCGACCGCGTCCGGCACTCCTCGGTGTGCCGCAGCATCCCCTCGGGGTCGTCCGCGCCGATGAGGACGAGGTCGAGCCCGCCCACCCGGTCGGCGACCTTCTTGAGCTCGATGAGGCGGGCCTCGCTCATGGCGCCCGTGTAGAAGGAGCCGATCTGGTTGTGGTCGGCGTCCGTGGTGCAGACGAAGCGCGCGGTGTGCAGCACCTCGGAGATCCGGACGGACTCGGTGTCGACGCCGTGCCGGTCCAGCCAGGCCCGGTACTCGTCGAAGTCGGAGCCCGCGGCCCCGACCAGGATGGGCGACGAGCCGAGCTGGCCCATGCCGAAGGCGATGTTCGCGCCCACGCCGCCCCGGCGTACGTCCAGATTGTCGACCAGGAAGGAGAGGGAGACCGTGTGCAGCTGATCCGCGACCAGTTGGTCGGCGAAGCGGCCGGGGAAGGTCATGAGGTGGTCGGTGGCGATGGAGCCCGAGACAGCGATACGCACGGCTAGGACACACTCCTGCGAGGAGGGGGATTGACAGTTCACGCTATCGGGTCGGCGTTCAGACGGCGGTGGGGTCCCGCTGGAGTCCGCGGGAGGTCCCGGCTTCGAAGCAGGCAGAACTACCCGATAGTAGGGCTTTTCCGTCCGGCTTCCGGTGCATACGGTTCCGTTATGACGAACCTCAAGATCCATGGCGACGCCCCGCTCGGTCTCGATGCCCTCGACGCCGTCGAAGGCCGCGAAGGCCTCGAAGGCGGTCTCGCGGAGCTGCGGGGCGACTGCGCGCGGATGGTCCCGCACTGGGAGGCCCCCGCCCGGATCACTGCCCGCCCGGTGTCCCCGGCACTCATCCACGGCGTGACCGTCCCGCCGGCCTCCGCCCGTCTGCTGGACGGCATGTCCGACTACGGCGACTGACCGCCGCCCCCTGAGGCGCGCGGGCCCGTGACGGCCCGCGTATTTCGAACCCGCTCCCCCTGAAGGGAACCGCACGCTCCCCCGCCGCGTCCCATCGCTGTCCCCCGTAAAGGGGAGGCAGGATACGACCCTGCTCTGCCCTGATCCGGCCCGCCGCGGTCAGGGGTGGGTCCCGTGGGACGACGGCGTGGCAGAAGGAGCAATGCGGTGGACACCGAGCGACCCGACAACGAAGCGGCCCAGGCCGCCGACGAGGACCAGCCGCGCCGACGGCGTTCGCCGGTGGCCGTCGCCTCGGTGGCGGCCGCCGTGCTCCTCGTCGGAGGCGGCGGGGCGTACTTCGCCGCCACCGCGACCGGCGGCTCCGGAGGCAAGGACGGTTCCGGTGCGCCGCGCGGCGACGGAACTCCGCCGCTCCTCGCCCTCGACGGCTACACGGGGAGCGCTACGAGCGGCACCGCCGGTACGAGTGGCATCGCGCCCGGTGAGCCCGACCCGAACGGCGTGACCTACCGCGCCGAGGGCGAGTTGCCGGACGGCCCGTCCTCCGCGGCGGTCCACCAGGCCGAGGGCACGGTCACGGCGGCCGAGGTGGCGAAGCTGGCCGAGGCGCTGGGCGTGGAGGGCACGCCGAAGGCGGAGGGCGACGCCTGGAAGGTCGGAGCCACGAAGGACGGCTTCGGGTCCGGTCTGAGCGTGAGCAAGAAGGCGCCCGGCATCTGGACGTTCAGCCGCTACGCGCCCGGCACCGACAACTGCAAGAGCACCACCACGTGCGCCCAGCGGAGTGCGGGCGGAAATGAAAGCGCGGGCGGAAGGGGAAGCGCGGGCGGCAGCGAGAGCGCCCGGGGTGCCGAGGTGGACCCGGTGAGCGCCGCCGCCGCGAAGAAGGCCGCCGCGCCCGTCCTCAAGGCGGTCGGCCAGGACGACGCGAAGCTCGACGCCGGTCAGCTGATGGACGCGGTGCGCGTGGTGAACGCGGAGCCGAAGGTGGGCGGGCTGCCGACCTACGGCTGGACGACCGGCGTGCAGATCCGCCCGGACGGCAAGGTGGTGGGCGGCAGCGGCCAGTTGAAGGCCCCGGCGAAGGGGGACACGTACCCCGTCATCAGTGCGGAGAAGACCCTGGGTCTGCTGAACTCCGGGACGGGTGACGGGCGCGTGGGCATCGGCGGCTGCGCGAGCCCCGTACCGCTCAAGGACAAGAACGAGACACCGTGCGAGGCGTCGGGCACGGCGCCGAAGTCCGAGCCGGTCGTCGTGGAGGACGCGGTGTTCGGTCTCGCCGCGCACTATGTGGACGGCCGGCAGGCGCTGGTGCCGTCCTGGCTCTTCGAGGTACGGCCCTCGGGGACCGGCGACACCTTCACGATCACGCATCCCGCGGTCGACCCGAAGTATCTGACCGCTCCCCGGCCGCCGGAGGCCGATCCGAGCGACGGTCCGACCACCCGGCCGAGCCCGCGCACGAGCGAACCCGGCGACGGGACGAGCGCGGCGCCCGCGACCCGGGACGTCCGGGTCGAGGGCTACAGGGCGGACGGCAGGGAACTGACCGTGCGCTTCACCGGCGGTGTGTGCAGCGACTACTCGGCCTCGGCGGACGAGAGCGGCGGCACGGTGGAGGTCCGGGTGAGCGACAAGCCGGACCCGGACAAGGTCTGCATCATGATCGCCAAGGTCTTCCACGAGAAGATCGACCTCGACAAGCCGCTCGGGGACCGGAAAGTGGTCGGCTCGGACGGCAAGGCCGTGCCTCAGGAGAAGGACCTGCCCGACCCGACCGGCTGACGACGGCCGGCCGCGCGGCACCACGGCACCACGGCCTGGCGGTCCGAGAGCGGCGGTCCGAGAACGCGAAAGGCGGCGCCCCGTTGGAGGGGGCGCCGCCTTTCGCTGTCGCTACGGCCTACAGAGCCATGGCCACGAACTGACGGACTAGCTGAACGAGTCGCCGCAGGCGCAGGAGCCCGTCGCGTTCGGGTTGTCGATCGTGAAGCCCTGCTTCTCGATGGTGTCCACGAAGTCGATGGAGGCACCGCCCAGGTACGGAGCGCTCATACGGTCGGTGACGACCTTCACACCGCCGAAGTCCTTGACGACGTCACCGTCGAGGGAGCGCTCGTCGAAGAAGAGCTGGTACCGCAGGCCGGAGCAGCCGCCGGGCTGGACGGCGACGCGCAGCGCCAGGTCGTCGCGGCCCTCCTGCTCCAGCAGGCCCTTGACCTTGGCCGCGGCGGCGTCCGACAGGAGGATGCCGTCGCTCACGGTGGTGGTCTCGTCCGATACGGACATCTGCTTCTCTCCCGGGTTGTACGGAGACTGCTTGCCGACGGTTCCAACCGGCGGGGCCGCGGATTCATTCCGGGCCGGGCGTCGAGTCTTTGTCTTCTCTCTTCATGCTCGCACACCCGCCCTGAAGCGGAAAACGACCTGTGGACAACCTCGCGGGACGGCTGCCTGTGGCCTCGCGGCGCCCCGCACGGGATTCACGTCACATCGACGCTATGGACATCGTCAACGTGACGTGAAGCGGTTATGATAGATAGCGTCATTTCGACGAAAAGGCGTGTCCTGCTTGATCGCTCCAGTCGGACGGTCCAAGCGAGCCGCAGAACAGAAAGGGTGCGTGTCGTGACCACCGCCCAGACCCAGGAACTCGACGTACAGCCGACGCCCCTCGCTCTGCTGCTGCTCGGCCGCGAGGCCGACCCGCGGAGCGAGCGCGGCGTCGAGTGTCCCGGTGACCTGCCCTCGCCGTCCGACCCGCATCTGGTCGAGCGCGCCCGCGCCGCCAAGGAGAAGCTCGGCAGCAAGGTGTTCGTGCTCGGTCACCACTACCAGCGCGACGAGGTCATCCAGTTCGCGGATGTCACGGGCGACTCCTTCAAGCTGGCCAGGGACGCCGCCGCGCGCCCCGAGGCCGAGTACATCGTGTTCTGCGGTGTGCACTTCATGGCCGAGTCCGCGGACATCCTGACCTCCGACGACCAGAAGGTCGTGCTGCCCGACCTGGCCGCCGGGTGCTCGATGGCCGACATGGCCACCGCCGAGCAGGTCGCCGAGTGCTGGGACGTACTGACCGAGGCCGGGGTGGCCGAGCAGGTCGTGCCCGTCTCGTACATGAACTCCTCCGCGGACATCAAGGCGTTCACGGGCAAGCACGGCGGCACGATCTGCACGTCGTCGAACGCCGAGAAGGCGCTGAACTGGGCCTTCGAGCAGGGCGAGAAGGTCCTCTTCCTCCCCGACCAGCACCTGGGCCGCAACACGGCGGTGCGGGACCTGGGGATGTCGCTCGACGACTGCGTCCTGTACAACCCGCACAAGCCGAACGGCGGCCTGACCGTCGAGCAGCTGCGGAACGCGAAGATGATCCTGTGGCGCGGGCACTGCTCCGTGCACGGCCGCTTCTCGCTGGAGTCGGTGGAGGACGTCCGCGCCCGGATACCCGGCGTGAACGTGCTCGTGCACCCCGAGTGCAAGCACGAGGTGGTGTCCGCCGCGGACTACGTGGGCTCGACGGAGTACATCATCAAGGCGCTGGAGGCGGCTCCGGCCGGCTCGAAGTGGGCCATCGGCACGGAGCTGAACCTCGTCCGCCGCCTGGCGAATCGTTTCGCGCCCGAGGGCAAGGAGATCGTCTTCCTCGACAAGACGGTCTGCTTCTGCTCGACGATGAACCGCATCGACCTCCCCCACCTGGTCTGGACCCTGGAGTCCCTGGCGGAGGGCAACCTGGTCAACCGCATCGAGGTGGACCGCGAGACCGAGCAGTTCGCCAAGCTGGCGCTCGAGCGGATGCTGGCGCTGCCGTAGGGGCAAAAGACTGCGCCGTTCCCCGCGCCCCTTTGTCAGGGGTGCGGGGAACGGCGCAGTCGGTTACCTACACCCCCACGGCTTCCCGCTCGGCGGCAGCCCCCCGCTTCGCGGCCTTCTTGTTCGCGCGGCGCTCCTTGCGGAGTTCGACCATCGCGTAGAGGGTCGGGACCAGCAGCAGTGTCAGCAGCGTCGAGGTGATCAGGCCGCCGATCACCACCACTGCCAGGGGCTGGGCGATGAAGCCGCCCTCTCCTGTGATGCCCAGGGCCATCGGGAGCAGGGCGAAGATGGTTGCCAGGGCCGTCATCAGGATCGGGCGGAGGCGGTGCCTGCCGCCTTCGATCACGGCCTCGACGACTCCGTAGCCCTGCCTGCGGTACTGGTTGATCAGGTCGATCAGCACGATCGCGTTCGTCACGACGATGCCGATCAGCATCAGCATGCCGATCATCGACGGCACACCCATCGGCGTACCGGTGATGACCAGCAGACCGATCGCGCCCGTCGCCGCGAACGGGATCGAGACGAGCAGGATCAGCGGCTGGATCAGGGACCGGAAGGTCGCCACCAGCAGCATGAAGACGATCGCGATCGCCGCGAGCATCGCGAGGCCCAGGGACGCGAACGCGTCGTCCTGGTCCTCCGAGACACCGCCGATGGAGGCCGTGGCACCGGCCGGCAGCTTCAGCTTGTCGAGCTTCGTCGTCAGCTCGTTGCTGACCGCGCCCGTGTTGTCGCCGGTCGGCTTGGCCGCGATCGTGGCGGCGCGCTGGCCGTCGATGCGCGTCATCGAGACCGGGCCGTCGACCAGCTTCACCGTCGCGATGTCACCGAGCTTCACCGCGCCGAGCTTCAGGCTCCGCAGTTCGGCCAGCGTCTCGGCCGGCTTCGCCGACTTGATGACGACGTCCCGCTCGGTGTCGTCCAGGATCGCCTTGCCGCTGGTCGTGCCGCGTACGGCCTGGCCGACGGCCGCGCCGAGCGTGGCGTCGTTGAATCCGGCGGCGGCCGCCTTGTCGTTGGCCTTGACCGAGATCCGCGGCACGGACTGGGCGAGGTCACTGGTGACGTCGGTGACGTCGTCCAGCTTGGCTACCTCGTCGCGGACCTTCTCCGCCGCCTCGCGCAGCACCTCGCCGTCGGCGGACTTCACCACGACGCTCAGGTCCTGGCTGCCGAACCCGTCACCGGCGGCGACCGTCGTCGTACCGATCCCGGAGAGCTTGCCGAGCCCCTCCTCGATGTCGTCCTGGACGTCATCGAAGGAGGCCGAGTCGGCGACCTTGACCGTGTACGAGGCCTGGTTGGTGTCCGTGCCCCCGCCGAACGCGGCCATGAAGCCGGAGGAGCCGATCGTGACCTGGTAGTCCTCGACGCCCTTGACGTCGGCGAGCATCCCCTCGACCTTCTTCGCCTGGGCGTCGGTCGCGGCCAGGCTGGTGCCGGGCTTCAGCTCCTGCTTGACGGTGAGGACTTCCTGGTCGCCCTGGTCGAAGAAGTTCGTCTTCAGCAGGGGCGTCATACCGAACGTACCGATGAGCACGACCACCGCGATCGCCACACTGGTGAGGCGGCGGCGGGTGGCGAAGCGCAGGACGGGGACGTAGAAGCGCTGGAGGCGGCTGCGCGCCTCCTTCTCCTCGGCCTTGCGGCGGGCCTCCTCCGGGTCGGCTCCGCGCACGTCCTTGGGGGCGCGCAGGAACCAGTACGACAGGACGGGGACGACCGTCAGCGAGACGAGCAGTGAGGCCAGCAGGGCCGCCGTGACGGTGAGGGAGAACGAGCCGAACAGCTCGCCGACCATGCCGCCGGTCAGGCCGATGGGCAGGAAGACCGCGACCGTGGTGAGCGTCGAGGAGGTGACCGCGCCCGCGACCTCGCGTACCGCCTTGAGGATCGCGTCCTGGCGCTCCTCGCCGTAACCGAGGTGCCGCTTGATGTTCTCCAGGACCACGATCGAGTCGTCGACGACCCGGCCGATGGCGATGGTGAGGGCGCCCAGCGTGAGGATGTTGAGCGATTCGTCGCGGACCCACAGCACGATCAGCGCGAGGACGACCGACATCGGGATGGAGACCGCGGTGACCAGCGTCGAGCGGACCGACGCCAGGAAGACCAGGATGACCAGGACCGCGAAGAGCAGTCCGAGGGCGCCTTCGGTGGTCAGGCCCTTGATGGACTTGGAGACGGCGGGGCCCTGGTCGCTGACGACCGTCAGGGTGGCGCCGGAGCCGAGGTCCTTGCGCAGGCCGGGCAGCTTGTCCTGGACGTCGTCGGAGACCGCGACCGCGCTGCCGTCGTGGTCCATGGTGACGGAGATCGCGAGGCTGGGCTTGCCGTCGGTGCGGGTGATGGACTCCGTCCTGGCGGGCTTCTCCGCGACGGTGGCGACGGAGGCGAGTCGTACGGGCTTCTTGCCGCCGCCCGCGCCCGCGCCTTCACCCCCGCCCGTGACCATCAGGTCCTCGATCTGCTTCAGCGAGGTGAAGCCGCCGCCGACCTGGACGGTGCGGTTGCTGCCGTCCTCGTCGAAGGAACCGGCCGGGACGGTCGCGCCGCCCGCCTGGAGCGCCTGGCCGAGCGCGGCCGTGGTCAGCCCCGCCTTGGCCAGCTTCGCGTCGTCGGGCGTGACGGTGACCTCAAGGTCCCGTACGCCGTCGACGGTGACCTGGGCGACGCCGTCGATGTCCTTCAGCGCGGGGACGACCGTGCGGTCCAGCTGGTCCGCGAGGGCCTGCTGGTCCTTGCCTGAGGTGACGGCGAGGACCACGGTCGGGATGTCGTCGGTCGAACCGGCGACCACCTGCGGGTCCACGTCGTCCGGGAGCTGGACGCGGGCGCGGTTCACGGCCTGCTGGACGTCGGCGACGATCCGGGCGGAGTCGTTGCCGTAGTCGAAGGAGGCCATGATCAGGGCGTTGCCCTCACTGGCCGTGGAGGTGACGCCGGAGATCCCGTCGACCGCTTCGAGGTTGTCCTCGATGGGCTCGACGACCTGCTTCTCGACCACGTCGGGGGACGCGCCCTGGTACGGCGCCAGGACCGACACCATGGGCAGTTCGATGGTGGGCAGCAGCTGCTGCTTGAGTTGCGGGATCGCTATCGCCCCGAAGACGAGCGCGATGATCGACATCAGCCCGATGAGGGCGCGCTGGGCGAGGCTGAAGCGGGACAGCCAGGACATGGGTGACGGGTCTCTCTTCTGTTGCTCGAGGCTGTTGCCTGTGTGTCTGGAGGCTGTTGCCTGTGTGTGGGGAGCGGCGCGATGGGCTCTGGTGAGCGGATGGGCTCATGTGAGCGTCCGCCTATCACTCTGAGCCATCGGCGGGGGCACTCCCCTCGCCCCCAGGTCCCGTTCCTTATACGGCGCATACCGCGCCCGCAGTACGTACGGGTGGAGCTCACTCCACCCTTGGGCGTACCAGTCCGGACTCGTACGCGATGACCACGAGTTGGGCCCTGTCGCGGGCTCCCAGCTTGGCCATGGCCCGGTTGACGTGTGTCTTCACGGTGAGCGGGCTCACTTCCAGCCGCTCGGCGATCTCGTCGTTGGAGTGGCCGCCGGCGACCTGGACGAGGACCTCTCGCTCGCGGACGGTGAGTGCTTCGAGGCGTTCGGCGCGGGCGGGGTCGCGGTCGTCGTCACCGCCCTGCGCGAGGAACTTCGCGATCAGCCCCTTGGTGGCGGCGGGCGACAAGAGCGCGTCGCCGGCGGCCGCGACGCGGATGGCGTTGAGCAGTTCCTCCGGCTCGGAGCCCTTGCCGAGGAAGCCGGAGGCGCCGGCCCGCAGCGACTGGACCACGTACTCGTCGACCTCGAAGGTCGTCAGCATGACGACGCGTACGTGGGCGAGGCCGGGGTCGGCGCTGATGAGCCGGGTCGCGGCCAGGCCGTCGGTGCCGGGCATGCGGATGTCCATCAGGACGACGTCGGCCCGCTCCTCGCGGGCGAGGCGGACCGCCTCCGCGCCGTCCGAGGCCTCTCCGACGACCTCCATGTCGGGCTCGGAGTCGACCAGGACGCGGAAGGCGCTGCGCAGCAGTGCCTGGTCGTCGGCGAGCAGGACACGGATCGTCATACGGGGTTCCCCTTGGCTGCCTCGGTCGTGGACGCGGTGGCTGTGGTGGAAGCGGAGGCTGTCGTGGACGCGGTGGCTGTCGTTGACGCGGTGGCTCCGGCGCGGCTCTTGACCGGCAGGATCGCATGCACCCGGAAGCCGCCTCCGTAGCGGGGTCCCGCGCTGCAGGTGCCGCCTAGCGCGGTGACCCGCTCGCGCATGCCGAGCAGTCCGTGGCCGCCGTTCTCCTCCAGGCGGGCGGCCGCGTCGTCCCCGGGGCCGTTGTCCAGGACGGTGATCTCCACGTTCGGTCCCACCCGTACGACGCTGACCTCGGCCTTCGCCTCCTGGCCCGCGTGCTTGCGCACATTGGTGAGGGCTTCCTGGATGACGCGGTAGGCGGCCAGGTCGACGGCGGCGGGCAGGGCCGTGCCCTGGTCGGTGCGGGCCACTTCGACGGGCAGGCCCGCGCTGCGGAAGGTGCCGACGAGCTCTTCGAGGCGGTGGAGGCCCGGGGCCGGTTCGGTGGGGGCCTCGGGGTCGCCCGACTGCCTCAGCAGGCCGACCGTGGCACGCAGTTCGTTGAGCGCGGAGCGGCTGGCCTCCCGGACGTGCGCGAGGGCTTCCTTGGCCTGGTCGGGGCGTTTGTCCATGACGTGCGCGGCGACTCCGGCCTGCACGTTGACCAGGGCGATGTGGTGGGCGACGACGTCGTGCAGATCGCGGGCGATGCGCAGGCGTTCCTCCGCGACGCGGCGGCGGGCCTCCTCCTCGCGGGTGCGTTCGGCTCGCTCGGCGCGCTCCCTGATGGCGTGCACGAAGGCGCGGCGGCTGCGGACCGCGTCGCCCGCGGCGGCGGCCATGCCGGTCCAGGCGAAGATTCCCAGGTTCTCCTGGGCGTACCAGGGCAGGGGGCCCGCGAGCATGGCGAAGGCGGTCAGGACCGTCATGCTGAGGAGACCCACGCGCCAGGTGGTGGGGCGGTCGGTCGCGGCGGCGACGGTGTAGAGGGCGACGACGGCGGACATCGCGACGGGGGCGCGGGGGTCGCCGGTCACGAACTCCACGACGGACAGGGCGCCGGTCGCGGCGAGGACCCTCAGCGGGTGGCGGCGGCGGAGGACCAGGGCGGCCGCGGCCAGCAGCATGAGGGTGACGCCGAGGGCGTCGGGGGCGTGGCTGGTGCCCCATTGCGTGCCGCCGTGCCGGCCGTTGGGCTCCGCGAACGAACCGACCACCATGCACGCGAGGACCGCCGTCGCGAGGGTGGCGTCGGCGACGAGGGGGTGGGACCGCAGCCAGTCCCTTGCGCGCGTCAGTGTGCTCACGCTTCTTTACGGTACGGGGCCCCTGGCGGGGGCTACGCCTTGGCGCCGTGAATCCGCTGCGGCTTCGGTGGGGGTGATTGCGCCGTTCCCCGCGCCCCTAGGGAGTGGGGGTGAGGGTTGGCCGTCAGGTGCTGCCCCGCTGGGGCTGGGTGCGCCGTTCCCCGCGCCCCTGGTCCTTTTAGCCTGTCCGGCGTTTGAGGACGAGCGCGCTCAGCGTGATGGGGGGCTGGGGGCGGAGCCCCCAACGTGTCGGGAATGGGTAGGGGCGGCGGGGGCGGAGAAAACGGGGTCCCGGGCTAGCCCGGGAGTAGGCCGTTGTCCGTCAGCATTTCTCGGACCTCCGAGAGCGTCGCGTCCGGGGACGGCAGAATCAGCTCGGACGGCTCCAGGGAGTCGTCCGGGAGCGGAACTCCCAGACGACGCACCGCGTCGAGCAGCGCCCCCAGCGTCCGCCGAAACCCCTCCTCGTCCCCCGCCCGAGTCTCCGCGAGGAGCTCGTCGTCCAGCTCGTTCAGCTCGGCGAGGCGCCCCTCGTCCAGCCTCACCTGTCCCTCCCCCATGATCCGTACGATCATGACGCCCTCCTCGGCGTGGGACCACGAACCCCGTGACTACTGCTTGTCGAAGCGCGGAGTGTCCTGCGACTGCGACGGCGAATTCTGCGGGGACTGGGACTGAGTCTGCCCCGGACCGCCCTCGATCGCCTGCTGGGACGAGGAACCCCCGGCCAGCTCGGCCTTCATGCGCTGCAGTTCGAGTTCGACGTCCGTGCCGCCCGACAGCCGGTCCAGCTCGCTCTGGATGTCGTCCTTGGCGAGCCCCGAGTGGTCGTCGAGGGCACCGGAGGCGAGCAGTTCGTCGATGGCTCCGGCCCGCGCCTGGAGCTGCGCGGTCTTGTCCTCGGCCCGCTGGATGGCCATGCCGACGTCGCCCATCTCCTCGGAGATGCCGGAGAAGGCCTCGCCGATCCGGGTCTGCGCCTGGGCGGCCGTGTACGTCGCCTTGATCGTTTCCTTCTTGGTGCGGAAGGCGTCGACCTTGGCCTGCAGCCGCTGCGCGGCGAGGGTGAGCTTCTCCTCCTCGCCCTGGAGGGTCTGGTGCTGCGTCTCCAGGTCGGTCACCTGCTGCTGCAGGGCGGCCCGGCGGGACAGCGCCTCACGGGCGAGGTCCTCACGGCCGAGCGCCAGCGCTTTGCGGCCCTGGTCCTCCAGCTTGGAGGACTGGCCCTGGAGCTGGTTCAGCTGCAGTTCCAGGCGCTTGCGGGAGGTCGCCACGTCGGCGACGCCGCGGCGCACCTTCTGCAGCAGCTCCAACTGCTTCTGGTACGAGTAGTCGAGGGTTTCGCGCGGGTCCTCGGCCCGGTCAAGGGCCTTGTTCGCCTTCGCGCGGAAGATCATCCCCATACGCTTCATGACACCGCTCATGGGCTTCGCGCGCCCCCTTCTGACGGACTCCGGCTCCAGCGACTGCAACAGAACCCACAGTACGGGCCCTGCATCCATTACCGCACTGTTCGGGGACGGATGCGCTCATCCCCAAGGACGACTGACGACGATCTTGCTCCGGCGTAGGGAGTAGGTGTTCCCCAGGGTTCGGTCCGGGTTCGCTCCGGAGCCGTCCCGGGGCTGGCACGCGGAACTCCACGCCACCACCCCTTTTCAGGCCTCCTGTCCCCCTACAGACGACCGGTGTTGCCGGATCGTTCCCCACTCGGCTGACGTCCATGCCTCCGCACCCCTTACCCTTGGGTTTTGTGTTCCGTAGCCGCGCCAAAGACGAGAAGGCCCACGCCGACAAGGCGTCGGTGACCGACTCCCCTCAGATCCGTGACCCGCAGGCCCCCAAGGGCAGGCCCACTCCCAAGCGCAGTGAGGCCCAGTCCCAGCGCCGCAGCGTCGCCAATACGCCGACGTCGCGCAAGGAGGCCTCCAAGCGGCAGCGCGACGAGCGCCGCGCCCACATGGAGAAGCAGCGCCAGGCGCTGGCCAGCGGCGACGAGCGTTATCTGCCCGCCCGTGACAAGGGCCCGGTGCGCAAGCTCGCGCGTGACTTCATCGACTCGCGGTTCTGCATCGCCGAGTTCTTCCTGCCGCTCGCCGTGGTCATCCTCGTCCTGAGCATGGTCCGCATCGCGCAGCTGCAGAACGTCGCGCTGCTGATGTGGCTCTTCGTGATCGTGCTGATCGTGCTCGACTCGGTCGGCATCGCGATCCGCCTGAAGAAGCAGCTGGCCGCGCGCTTCCCGGACGAGCCCCGTCGCGGCGCCGTCGCGTACGCGCTGATGCGCAGCCTCCAGATGCGTCGCCTGCGGCTGCCGAAGCCGCAGGTCAAGCGCGGAGAGCGGCCCTGAGCGCGGGGTCCTTCTCCGGAGGCGCGGCGGACGCCTGGCTGAGCAAGCTGGGCTCCCTGCGGGACGTCGTACGGCAGGAACTGGTGGCCCGGCAGCTCGACGAGCAGATAATCGGGCGGTTCCCCGTCGGGCAGCGGCTGCGGGTGCTCGACGTGGGCATGGGCCAGGGCACGCAGGCCCTGCGACTGGCCCGGGCCGGACACCAGGTGACCGGCGTCGAGCAGGACTCCACGATGATCTCCGTGGCCCGTCGGTCCCTCGCCGCCGAGCCTGAAGGCATTCGCGGCCGGGTCCGGATCGTCGAGAGCGACGGGCGCGACACCGGGGTCCACTTCCTGCCCGGCAGCTTCGACGTGGTGCTGTGCCACGGCGTACTGATGTACGTGGAGGAGCCCGACGCGCTGCTCGCGGGGCTCGCCCGGATGCTGGCCCCCGGCGGCCTGCTGTCGCTGCTGGTGCGCAACGCCGACGCGCTGGCCATGCGGCCGGGGCTGGCCGGCGACTGGGCGGGCACGCTGACCGCCTTCGACACCACCACGTACACGAACCGGCTCGGGCTCGACGTCCGCGCCGACGGGCTCGACACCCTCACCGGCACGCTGGCCGGGATCGGCGCGCCGCTGCACGCCTGGTACGGGGTGCGGGTCTTCACGGACACGGCCGCCGACGACGCGGCGGTGCCGGACGACGTGGACGCCCTGCTGGCCGCCGAGGAGCGGGCCGGCCGGACCGACCCCTACCGCCGGGTGGCGGCGCTGCTGCACCTGTGCGGCGTACGGGGCTGACCGGCCCCTGTCGTTCGCCGTCCGGGCGGGCCCGGGCCGGGCAGCGAGAAGGCCGCGACCGGTTCGTACGGCCGCGGCCTCTCACTCGTACGGATCAGTCGTACGGGCTACGGAACCAGGTGGGACCCGGGGCTAGGAAGCCTCGGCGTGCAGGCTCATCGGGCCGTAGATCTCCGCGGCGTCCTCGAAGATCCGGACCTGGTCCGCTCCGCCCTCGGCCAGCTCCTTCCAGTTCTCGCCGAGCCAGGACTCCGCGTCGCCCTGGGTGGTGAACTCCTCGGGCTGGACCGCGGGCTGGGCTTCCGTCCCATCGGCCTTCTCGAACCGCCACGTCCATGCCGCCATGTCAGCCTCCCAAAAGTTCCCAAAGTACCGAGCAAGATCGGGCTCTTGCCGTCAGCCTAGGCGCTTCGTCACTGGTCCGGTGTTCAAAAGTGCAGGTCGAGAACCATGGGGTGCCGGTGGTGGGTGTGCGCGCTCCGCTCACGCGCCCACCCGTGTCCCGCACGAGGTGCGCCCTAGTGCACCCCCTGACGGGCACGAGCCGCGCCGGCACGGGAAAATCGGCCCCGTGGAAGTGACTCTGCTTGGTACCGGCGGGCCCCTGGGGCTGCCCAGGCCCGATTGTTCGTGTGCCGTCTGCGCGGTGGCGCTCGGTGTGGACGCCCGCGCGGCCACCGCCCTCCTGGTGGACGGGACGCTGTTGCTGGACCTGACACCCGGGGCGGCCTTCGCGGCGGCCCGGGCCGGGCACTCGCTGAGCGGGGTGCGCCAGGTCCTGCTGTCGCACCCGCACGACGGACCGGCCGTGGAGGTACCGGCGGGGCTGCCGCAGCCGGGGCGGGTGCCGGACGGCCGGGAGCTGACGCTGCTGACGGGGCACCGGGTGCGGGCGCTGTCGATGGACGCGCCGGGCACCGGGTACGCGGTCACGGGCCCGGACGGGCAGCGGCTGCTCTACCTGCCGCCGGGCGCGGCCCCCGCGGGCCTGGACGAGACGACCGAGACGTACGACATGGTGGTCGGCGATGTCGTCGGGCGGCCGGACGCGCTGGCCCGGCTGCGGCTGGTGGGCGCGGTGGGGCCCGCCACCGATGTGATCGCGGTGCACCTCGACCACGACGTGCCGCCGGGCCGGGAGCTGCGGCGGCGTCTCGCGGCCGCGGGGGCGCGGACGGTCCCGGACGGCAGGACGCTGACCGTGGGGGTGTACGAGGACGTGCCCGACGTACCGCGCCGGACGCTCGTCCTGGGCGGGGCCCGGTCGGGCAAGTCGGTGGAGGCCGAGCGCCGGCTGGAGGCCTTCCCCGACGTGCTGTACGTGGCGACGGGCGGCGCGCGCAACGGGGACGGGGAGTGGGCGGCCCGGGTGCACGCGCACCGCGAGCGGCGCCCCGGCTCCTGGCGTACCACCGAGACCTGCGATCTCGTACCGCTCCTGAAGGAGGACGGGTCCGCGCTGCTCATCGACTGTCTGTCCCTGTGGCTGACGGACGCGATGGACTCCGCGAACGCGTGGGACGACGCCGAGTGGGCCGGCGGCGGCGAGCGCGTGCTGCGGGCGCGCGTCGAGGAGCTGACGGCCGCCGTCCGCGAGTCGCGCCGCACGGTGGTCGCCGTCTCCAACGAGGTCGGCTCCGGGATCGTCCCCGCCACCCCCTCGGGCCGCCGCTACCGCGACGAACTGGGCCGCCTCAACGCCGCGTTCGCGACCGAGTGCGAACACGTCCTGCTGGTGGTGGCGGGCCAGGCGATCACGCTCAAGGGATGAAGGCCGCGGGCCCGTCGGACGCGGCGGGCCTGCCGGGGTTCTTGCGGGCGATGATCCGGTACGCGTTCGAGAAGCGGGTGCGGCGCAGGAGCGGGGCCAGGGCGTGGTCCAGTACGAACGCGGAGGCGAGCAGCGGGGTGGCGGCCCGGGTGAGGGCCGTACGCAGGGTGCGCTGCAGGTCGGTCGGCGGGCCGGGGCGCCAGGGCTCGTCCCCGCCCGGCAGCCGGTTGCCGATCGCCAGCGCGAGGGCGCCCGTCAGGTCGTACGGCACGTGCGGTTCGCGGCGGTCGGTGGAGACGACCGAGCAGCCCAGGGCGTCGAGTTCGTCGAGCAGGTTACGCAGCGGCATGAGGTGGAGGTGCTGCGGCTGGCAGTACGACACCCACCACTTGCCGAGGAGCGCGCCGAACGCGCAGTCCGGGTCCGGGACTTCGACGAGCAGATGCCCGCCGGGGCGCAGTACGGCGAGCGCGGCGCGCAGTTCCTCGCGCGGGTCGGGGCTGTGCTCCAGGTGGTGGAACATGCTGACCACGTCGTAGCGGGCCCGCAGCCGGCCGACCAGGTCGGGCAGCCGGCCGCGGTGCGCCTCCTCGATCCGGCCCGCGGCCCGGGCCTTGTCGACGCGCGAGGTGGGGTCGAGCCCGTCGAAGGACGTGTACGTGAACAACTCCTTGGCCGCCGCCGGGAAGTGGCCGTGTCCTGTGCCGACGTCCAGCCAGCTCTCGGGTTCCGGGAACCGGAGCATCGCGCGGGCCGCGGCCTCGTGGCGCCGGCGGCCGGCCCGGGAGCGCAGGGTCCGCTCGGCGAAACCCTCGTGCTCCTGGCGGTCCTCGCCGCGGTCCTGGTTCTCGTAGAAGTCGCGGTAGTAGAAGGCGAGACCCTCGGTGGTCAGGCGGGGGTTCTGGAAGGCGTGGGCGCAGTCCTCGCACTCGTCGACGACGAAGGTGCCGGGCTTGTGCTGGAGCAGGTCGGGGGTACGCAACCGGGTGCGCAGCCGCGCCGAGCCGCACCAGGGGCAGTCGGGTCTGCGCGGTTCGTGGAAGTGATCGGTGCCCCGCGCGAGCTCGCCCAGGTAGGCGGCACGGCGCTGGGCGACGGACTGCTGGGCGGAGGACGTGGCGGGTGTGGGGGGTGTGGCCGGGGTCGGGGGTGTGACGGGTGTGGGGGGCATGGTCTGGCTGCTCCTGCCGGTCCGACGGGGTAAGACCCTGTAGAGGCTGATATGAGCCACTACCAGCTGATACAAACCGGTATGACAATCCACTGCAAACCGGCACACAAGGGATCGCCGCCTTTGACACGGCGGACCCGCCCGGACCACTGACCGCCCACTGACCGCCCGTCAGGATCCCGGCCGGATCACTGCCGGTACTGTTCGGCGAATGAGCTCGCTTAATCTCGACGACTTCACCGATCTGATCGAGCGCCCCGACGGTGGCGTACGCCGTGACGCCGAGGCGCGCCGGGAGCGCCAGGTCGTGCCGCCCGGGTCACTGGGGCGCCTGGACGAACTCGGTGAGTGGCTGGCCGCCGCGCAGGCGGCCGTGCCGGTGCGGGCGATCGAGCGTCCGCGCGTGGTGCTGTTCGCGGGCGACCACGGGGTCGCCGGACTGGGGGTCTCGGCGCGGGCCGCAGGGAGCGCGGACGACCTGGTGCGCTCCGTGCTGGACGGCGCGAGTCCCGTGTCGGTACTGGCCCGGCGGCTCGGGGTGCCCGTGCGGGTGGTGGACATGGCCCTCGACTGCGATCCGGACAGCCTGCCCGACGAGGTCGTACGGCACCGGGTGCGGCGCGGGTCCGGGCGGATCGATGTGGAGGACGCGCTGTCCCTGGAGGAGGCGGAGGCCGCGTTCCGCGCCGGGGTCGCCGTCGCGGACGAGGAGGCCGACTCCGGGACCGACCTCGTCGTGCTCGGCGATGTGAGCGTCGGCGGGACGACCGCGGCGGCCGTGCTGGTGGCGGCGCTGTGCGGGACCGACGCGTCGGTCGTGACCGGGCGTGGGGGGCGGGCGATCGACGACCTCGCCTGGATGCGCAAGTGCGCGGCGGTGCGGGACGCGTTGCGTCGCGCTCGGCCTGTCCTCGGGGACCAGTTGCAGTTGCTCGCGACGGTGGGCGGGGCGGATCTCGCGGCGATCACCGGGTTCCTGCTGCAGAGCGCTGTACGCAAGACGCCGGTGGTGCTGGACGGGGTCGTATCGGCAGCCTGTGCGCTGGTGGGGCAGCGGGTCGCCTTCCGGGCGCCGGACTGGTGGCTGGCCGGGCAGAGCAGCGGGGAGCCGGCGCAGGCGAAGGCGTTCGACCGGATGGCGCTCGAACCGCTGCTTTCGCATGGGGTGACGGTGGGGGAAGGGGCGGGGGCGTTGCTTGCGCTGCCGTTGGTGCAGGCCGCTGCGGCGCTGGCCGCGGAGTTGCCTTTGGCCCCTTCGGGGCCCGAAGGGGCCGAGGGGGAGGCCCTGGCGGGCCCGGAGGGCGAGTAGGACGGGGTCCGGTTCTCCGGGTGCGGCCCCGGTGGGGGCCGTTCGCGCAGTTCCCCGCGCCCCTGAAAACCGCCGGGTGCGGGTACGTGGAGGCCAGGTGCGCAGTTCCCCGCGCCCCTAAAAGCCGCCCGGTGCGCGTCGCGGACGAATGCGCCGTTCCCCGCGCCCCCAAAAGGCATCGGGTGCGGGTACCTGAGGGCTAGGTGCGCAGTTCCCCGCGCCCCTGAAAGCCGCCCGGTGCGCGTCGCGGACGAATGCGCCGTTCCCTGCGGCCCTTTTCGGTGGGGCTGGGGCGCAGCCCCGTTCTTTTGGGGGCGCGGGGAACTGCGCGGGTGACCACAGCGGACCCGCACCTGTGTTCTTTGGGGGCGCGGGGAACTGCGCGAACGGGGGTGAGGGTTAAGCGCCCCATATGATCCAGTTTCATGGGAAGCGCCCCTTTCACCGCCGCCTCATTCGCCGTGTGGTACCTCCGCATCGTCGCGTTCCTCAACTTCCTGAGCGCCGTATGGGTCTCGCTCGGCCAGGACGTGCGGCGCCACAACACGGAGGACTACTTCACCCCGTACCTGCTGACCGCCGGCTTCGCGTCAGGCGTGTTCACCATGTTCCTGGCGATCACGATGCGCCGGCGCAAGCGAGCCGCCTGGATCCTCAACATCGCCCTGAGCGGAGCGTTCCTGCTGCTGTTCGCCTTCGCCATGCTCTTTCCGGAGGTGCGCCGCTACCCGCAGAACTGGATCTCCCTCGCCCTGACCGCCGCCTTCGTGGCGTCCCTGGTCGTCGGCCGCCCCGCCTTCTACGCCAAGGGCGACCGCTCCAACCCCCGCCTCGCGGCAGCCGTCGGCGTCGGCGGGCTCCTCGTCTGCTCCCTGCTCGCCGCCCTCCTGGTGACCGTCACCAACCACGCCCACGACGCCCACCTGTCGACCTTCACCGACCGCTGGCGCTACGGCACCCTGCGGCTCGTCTCGGTCGCCGCCGACGACTCCCGTTTCCCCGGGATCACCACTCCCAACTGGGTGAACGTCGCCATCAACGTACTCAGCACCCTGCTCGTCCTCGCCGTCCTGTACGCGGCCTTCCGCTCCCGCCGCGTCGTCGACCCGCTCACCTCCGGCGACGAGGAACGGCTGCGGGCCCTGCTCGACCGGCACGGCGAACGGGACTCGCTCGGCTACTTCGCACTGCGCCGCGAGAAGAGCGTGGTGTGGTCGCCGACCGGCAAGGCCGCCGTCGCCTACCGGGTCGTCGGCGGTGTCTCGCTGGCCTCCGGCGACCCCATCGGCGACTCCGAGGCGTGGCCCGGCGCCATCGGGCCCTGGCTCTCCGAGGCGCGCGCCCACGGCTGGATCCCGGCCGTGATGGGCGCGGGCGAGGAGGCCGGCACCGTCTACGCCCGGCACGGTCTCGACGCGCTGGAACTCGGGGACGAGGCCATCGTCGAGACCGCCGAGTTCACCCTCGACGGGCGGGCCATGCGGACCGTCCGCCAGGCCTACAACCGCGTGCAGCGCGCGGGTTACCGGGTACGCATCCGGCGGCACGAGGACATCCCGGCCGACGAGATGGCGTACCTCCTCGCCCGCGCGGACGACTGGCGGGACGGGGCGACCGAGCGCGGCTTCAGCATGGCGCTGGGACGGCTCGGGGACCCGGGCGACGGGCGGTGCGTGATGCTCGAATGCCGGGACGGGGGGAAGGAAGGGAACGGTGAAGGCGAGCTGAGAGCCGTGCTGTCCTTTGTGCCCTGGGGGCCTCGTGGGCTCTCCCTCGACCTCATGCGGCGGGACCGGGACTCCGAGAACGGGCTCATGGAGTTCATGGTGATCCAGCTCCTCCAGCGGGCCCCCGAGATCGGTATCACGCAGGTCTCGCTCAACTTCGCCATGTTCCGTTCCGTCTTCGAACGCGGCGCACGCCTCGGCGCGGGGCCGGTGCTGCGGCTGTGGCGCTCACTGCTCAGCTTCTTCTCCCGCTGGTGGCAGATCGAGTCGCTGTACCGCGCCAACGCCAAGTACCGGCCCATCTGGGAACCGCGGTTCCTGCTCTTCGAGAAGAGCGCCGACCTGCCGCGCATCGGCCTCGCCGCGGCCCGCGCGGAGGGCTTTCTGGAGGCGCCCGGCCTGCCGAAGTGGCTGCACCGCAAGCGACTGGACACACACGGGTAGGCGTCGGACGCGTCGGACGCGGCAGACATGTCAGGGGCGTCCGGGGCCGGGCAGGGAGCGGGCGGGCTCCGGGTCGGGTCTGCCGCCGATCAGGTCCTGGAATCTGCGGCGGGGCCCCGCCCAGCGGCGGTCGTGGTGGTAGGCCCGCAGGCGGGCCCTGGCCCGGGCGCGCGGCCGTCGCCGGTAGAAGCGCCTGGCCCAGGGTGACGCGGGGCGGGCGAGACGGATCGCGCCGACCAGGGCGACGAGCGGGACGATCACCCCGAAGATCGCCATCCGGGCCTTGCCCTTGCTCAGCGCCAGCAGCGCGACGAGGAAGTTCAGCCCGATGCTGACGACGACACCCGCGCGGTTCTGCAGCTCGTTCTCGGTGAGGTCGTTGACGCCGAACGGCAGGAAGCCGCTGAGCATCAGGCCGACCAGCGCCGCCGTGACCACCACGACCTCGACGCTCTTGCGGCCCTCCTCGCTCCAGTAGACGTCGTCGAGGTGCAGGATCAGCGCGAACTCGTCGAGCACCAGCCCCGCGCCCATCCCGAACACCACGGCGAACACGGCCGCGCCGAAGCCGTGCCGGTCGCTGCCCACCGCGCCGAAGCCGCCGATCACGGTCAGTACGACCCCGGGGACGACGTGGTGGATGTGCAGACCGCCCGCCTTGACGTTGCCGAACGGGCCCTTGCCCGCGCGGATGAGCCGGACCACGATCCGGGTGATCACGAAGGTGAGGACGAAGGAGGCCAGCGCCAGCAGCAGCGGCAGCTTTCCCGGCTCGATGATGTTCCGTGTCCACCAATGCCCCATGTGCGCACTTTATCCGCGGCGGTCGGGCACGTCTTCCGGCGGTCGCCCGGCAGCCGCCCAGTCGTGTTCCGGCAGCCGCCGGGTAATCTGCGCCGGTGTCCACGCCCCCGCCGACCTCATCATCCGATCCCCCGCCCGAGAAGCCCGCGACGCCCGAGAATCCCGTGAATCCCGCCGCGTTCTGGAGCGACGGGCTCCGGTTCGCCTTCGGCACGCTCACTGTCTTCCCCGTCGCCGTCCGCCGCTGGGACCGCGAGGCCGCGCGCGCGGGGATGACGCTCGCGCCCGTCGCCGGTCTCGCCGTCGGCCTCCTCGCCGCCGCGACGGGTCTCCTGCTGCTGGTACTCGGCGCGAGTCCGCTCCTCGCGGCCGTGGCGAGCGCCGCCGTGCCCGCCGTGCTCACCCGCGGCCTCCACCTCGACGGCCTCGCCGACACCGCCGACGGGCTCGGCAGCGGGAAGCCCGCCGAGGACGCGCTGCGCATCATGAAGCAGTCGGACATCGGGCCCTTCGGGGTCATCACCCTGCTGTTCGTGCTGCTCGGGCAGGTGGCGGCGCTCTCCCAGGCGTACGGGGACTCCTGGGCCCGGGGGGCCCTCGCGGCCGTCGTGGCGGCGGGCGTCGGGCGGCTCGTCCTCACGTTTGCGGCGCGCGTGGGGGTTCCGGCCGCGCGGCCCGAGGGGTTGGGGGCGGCGGTGGCGGGGGTGGTTCCTGTGCGGGGTGCGCTTCTCGCGGGTTCGGGTGTGGCGGTTCTGGCGGGTGGGGCGGGTGCTCTTCTCGGCGGCGCCGGTGTGCTCTCTTCTGTCCTGGCCGTGTTGCTCGGGTGTGTCTGTGCCGAGGGGGTGTTGCGGCACTGCGTGCGGCGCTTCGGGGGCGTGACGGGGGATGTCTTCGGCGCGCTCGAGGAGACCGCGGTGACGGTGGCGCTGGTGGCGTTCTGCCTCTTCGCCTAGCGGCGGGCCCTTCGCCCCCGCCGCCCCTACCCGTTCCCGTCACGTACTCGGGGGCGCTGCCCCCGAACCCCCGCTCCTCAAACGCCGGAGGGGCTGATCCTTCAGCCCGTCCGGCGTTTGAGGACAACGGGGGTCTGGGGGCGGAGCCCCCGGGGCTGGGGCGGGAACAAGGTAGGGCCCCTCTGTAGGGGCGAAACTTCGCACCGCGCGTAGGCTCGGGGTCGGGATTCCAACCCCCGGGCCGACCTCACCCCCGCCGGCCACAGCAACTCAACGGAAGCGAGATTTCACCACCGTGACTGCTCTCACTCTCAGCACCGCCGCGGCGCCCGGTCTGCGCACCGACGCGATCGTCGTCGGTGTCGCCAAGGTCACCGGGTCCAAGTCCGGGGACCTGGTGGTCGCACCGGGCGCCGAAGCCGTGGACAAGGCGTACGACGGCAGGCTCGCCGGCGTTCTGGAGACCCTCGGCGCCTCGGGCGGCGAGGGCGAGGTGACGAAGCTGCCGGCACCTTCCGGCTTCAAGGCACCGCTCGTCGTGGCGGTCGGCCTCGGTGCCCTCCCGGAGAAGGACGGCTCCTTCTCCGCGGAGACGCTGCGCCGCGCCGCCGGTGTCGCCGCCCGCGCCCTGGCAGGCACCAAGAAGGCCGCGTTCGCGCTGCCGGTCTCGGACGCCGCCGACGCGGGTGCCATCGGCGAGGGCGTACTGCTGGGCGCGTACGCCTTCGACACGTACAAGGAGTCCGCCAAGGACGGGAACGGCGCCAAGAACGGCAAGGCCCCGCTCGTCGAGGCCACGCTGCTCGGCGGCAAGTCCCGTGACAAGGCGTTCAAGGCGGCGGTCGAGCGCGCCACGGCCGTGTCCGAGGAGCTGAACCGCGCCCGTGACCTCATCAACACCCCGCCGAACGACCTGAACCCGGAGGCCTTCGCCGCTGTCGCGCAGGCCGCGGCCAAGGAGCACGGCATCAAGGTGCAGGTGCTCGACGAGAAGGCGCTCGCCAAGGGCGGGTACGGCGGCATTCTCGGCGTCGGCGCCGGTTCCGCGTCCGCGCCCCGGCTGGTGAAGCTCTCGTACACCTCCTCCAAGGCG
The DNA here is from genome assembly GCF_014650955.1 of Streptomyces tauricus. Taxonomy (GTDB): domain Bacteria; phylum Actinomycetota; class Actinomycetes; order Streptomycetales; family Streptomycetaceae; genus Streptomyces; species Streptomyces tauricus. Next base: position 107,701 of record NZ_BMVY01000026.1, on the reverse strand, counting down.
AAGAAGCACCTCGCCTTCATCGGCAAGGGCATCACGTACGACTCGGGCGGTATCTCGCTCAAGCCCGCCGGGCACAACGAGACGATGAAGTGCGACATGAGCGGTGCGGCGGCGGTCTTCGCGGCCGTGGTCGCGGCCGCGCGTCTCGGCCTGGAGGTCAACGTGACCGGCTGGCTCGCGCTGGCCGAGAACATGCCCTCCGGCTCCGCGACCCGTCCGGGCGACGTGCTGCGCATGTACAGCGGCAAGACCGTCGAGGTCCTCAACACCGACGCCGAGGGCCGGCTCGTGCTCGCCGACGCGCTCGCCAAGGCGTCCGAGGAGAAGCCCGACGCGATCGTCGACGTGGCGACCCTGACCGGCGCGATGATGCTGGCGCTCGGCAACCGCACGTTCGGGATCATGGCCAACGACGACGCGTTCCGCTCCGCAGTGCACGAGGCCGCCGAGGAGGTCGGCGAGGCTGCCTGGCCGATGCCGCTGCCGGACCACCTGAAGAAGGGGATGGACTCCCCGACCGCCGACATCGCCAACATGGGCGAGCGGTACGGCGGCGGCCTGGTGGCCGGGCTCTTCCTGAAGGAGTTCGTGGGCGAGGGCATCACCTGGGCGCACCTCGACATCGCCGGGCCCGCGTTCAACGAGCAGGGGCCGTTCGGGTACACACCCAAGGGTGGTACGGGGTCCGCCGTGCGTACGTTGGTCCGGCTCGCCGAGCTGACCGCCGCGGGGGATCTGGGCTGACGCCCGCCCGACCCGACGGAACTCGGCCCGCACCTGTCGTACGGCGGGTGCGGGCCGTCGGGGGCCGGTCGCACGGTTCCCCGCGCCCTTGAGGGGGCGCGGGGGCTCCGTGTGATCGATCAGACGTCCCACAGCGCAGCCCGGCGTCCCGCCTGTCGTCGACAGGTGCGAAGATGGGCTCGGCAGGACAGGGCCCACCTCAGGGCCGAAGAAAGAGCGGCCACACCAGCCGCCGCCCGGTCACTGAAGACCGGCGCCGGCGCACATGCATGGAGGACGTGACGTGGCGAACGACGCCAGCACCGTTTTCGACCTAGTGATCCTCGGCGGTGGTAGCGGCGGCTACGCCGCGGCCCTGCGCGGAGCGCAGTTGGGCCTGGACGTCGCCCTGATCGAGAAGAACAAGCTCGGCGGCACCTGCCTGCACAACGGCTGCATTCCCACCAAGGCCCTGCTGCACGCCGGCGAGATCGCCGACCAGGCACGCGAGAGCGAGCAGTTCGGTGTCAAGGCCACCTTCGAGGGCATCGACATCGCCGCCGTCCACAAGTACAAGGACGACGTGATCAGCGGCCTGTACAAGGGCCTGCAGGGCCTCGTGGCCTCCCGCAAGGTGACGTACATCGAGGGTGAGGGCCGGCTTTCGTCCCCCACCTCCGTGGACGTCGGCGGGCGGCGCGTGGAGGGCCGTCACGTGCTCCTGGCGACCGGCTCCGTGCCGAAGTCGCTGCCGGGCCTGGACATCGACGGCAACCGCATCATCTCCTCGGACCACGCGCTGACGCTGGACCGCGTCCCGCAGTCCGCGATCGTGCTGGGCGGCGGTGTCATCGGCGTCGAGTTCGCCTCGGCGTGGAAGTCGTTCGGCACCGACGTCACCGTGATCGAGGGCCTCAAGCACCTCGTCCCGGTCGAGGACGAGAACAGCTCCAAGCTTCTTGAGCGCGCGTTCCGCAAGCGCGGCATCAAGTTCAACCTCGGCACGTTCTTCGACAAGGCCGAGTACACGCAGGACGGCGTCCGCGTGACCCTCGCCGACGGCAAGACCTTCGAGGCGGAGATCCTCCTGGTCGCCATCGGCCGCGGCCCGGTCTCCGCCGGTCTCGGTTACGAGGAGCAGGGCGTCGCGACGGACCGCGGTTACGTCCTGGTCGACGAGTACATGCGCACCAACGTGCCGACCATCTCGGCCGTGGGCGACCTGGTCCCGACGCTCCAGCTCGCGCACGTCGGCTTCGCCGAGGGCATCCTGGTGGCGGAGCGTCTGGCCGGTCTCAAGACCGTCCCGATCGACTACGACGGCGTGCCCCGGGTGACGTACTGCCACCCGGAGGTCGCCTCCGTGGGTATCACCGAGGCCAAGGCCAAGGAGATCTACGGTGCGGACAAGGTCGTCGCTCTGAAGTACAACCTCGCGGGCAACGGCAAGAGCAAGATCCTCAAGACCGCGGGCGAGATCAAGCTCGTCCAGGTCAAGGACGGTGCCGTGGTCGGCGTCCACATGGTCGGCGACCGCATGGGCGAGCAGGTGGGCGAAGCCCAGCTGATCTACAACTGGGAGGCGCTGCCCGCCGAGGTGGCGCAGCTCATCCACGCTCACCCGACGCAGAACGAGGCGATGGGCGAGGCCCACCTCGCGCTGGCGGGCAAGCCGCTGCACTCGCACGACTGACCGACCCTCGGTCAACTCACGACGCGACGACACAGACTTCCGCAATTCGTAAGGAGCAACCGAAACCATGGCGGTTTCCGTAACCCTTCCGGCGCTCGGTGAGAGCGTCACCGAGGGCACTGTCACCCGCTGGCTGAAGGCCGAGGGCGAGCGTGTAGAGGCCGACGAGCCGCTGCTCGAGGTGTCCACCGACAAGGTCGACACCGAGATCCCCTCCCCTGCCGCCGGTGTGCTCGCCTCCATCAAGGTCGCCGAGGACGAGACCGTCGAGGTGGGCGCCGAGCTGGCCGTCATCGACGACGGCTCCGGCGCCCCCGCCGCCGAGTCCGCCCCGGCCGCCGAGCCCGAGCCCGAGGCTGCCCCCGCCCCTGAGCCCGCCGCGGCTCCGGAGCCGGCTCCGCAGGCCACCCCGTCCACCGAGACCGACGCCCCGGCGCCGGCCCCGACCGCCGAGGCCGCTTCCGGCGGCGGCAGCGCCGAAGGCACCGACGTGGTGCTTCCGGCACTGGGCGAGTCGGTCACCGAGGGCACCGTCACGCGGTGGCTCAAGGAGGTCGGCGAGTCCGTCGAGGCCGACGAGCCGCTGCTCGAGGTCTCCACGGACAAGGTCGACACCGAGATCCCGGCGCCCACCTCCGGTGTGCTGCTTGAGATCGTGGTCGGCGAGGACGAGACCGCCGAGGTCGGCGCGAAGCTGGCCGTCATCGGCGCTCCCGGCGCGGCTCCGGCCGCGGCGCCCGCTCCGGAAGCCCCGGCTCCCGCCCAGGAAGCCCCGGCTCCGGCGCCCGCCGCCGCTGCCCCCGCTCCGGCTCCGGCTCCGGCTCCGGCTCCGGCCCAGGCAGCTCCCGCTGCTCCGGCAGCCCCCGCCGCTCCGGCTCCGCAGGCGCCCTCGGCTCCCGCTCCGCAGCAGCAGACCGCTCCGGCCCCCGACCCGGCTCCGGCCGCGCCGGTACCGGCTCCCGCTCCCGTCACCCCGGCCGCGGCGCCCGCCGCGACCTCCGGTGACGACGGCGCGTACGTGACCCCGCTGGTGCGCAAGCTCGCCGCCGAGAACAGCGTCGACCTGTCCACCGTCAAGGGCACCGGCGTCGGCGGGCGGATCCGCAAGCAGGACGTCATCGCCGCCGCCGAGGCCGCGAAGGCCGCTGCCGCCGCGCCGGCTCCGGCCGCCGCCGCGACCGCGCCGAGCGCCGCCAAGAAGGCGCCGAAGCTGGAGGCCTCGCCGCTGCGTGGCCAGACCGTGAAGATGCCCCGCATCCGCAAGGTCATCGGCGACAACATGGTGAAGGCCCTGCACGAGCAGGCCCAGCTGTCCTCGGTCGTCGAGGTCGACATCACCCGGCTGATGAAGCTCCGCGCGCAGGCGAAGGACTCCTTCGCGGCACGTGAGGGCGTCAAGCTCTCCCCGATGCCGTTCTTCGTGAAGGCGGCAGCCCAGGCGCTGAAGGCCCACCCGGCCGTCAACGCCCGGATCAACGTCGACGAGGGCACGATCACCTACTTCGACACCGAGAGCATCGGTATCGCGGTGGACTCCGAGAAGGGCCTGATGACCCCGGTCATCAAGCACGCGGGCGACCTCAACATCGCCGGTATCGCCAAGGCCACGGCCGAGCTGGCGGGCAAGGTCCGGGCGAACAAGATCACTCCGGACGAGCTGTCCGGTGCGACCTTCACCATCTCGAACACCGGCTCGCGCGGCGCGCTCTTCGACACGATCATCGTGCCGCCGAACCAGGTCGCGATCCTGGGTATCGGTGCGACGGTCAAGCGGCCCGCCGTCATCGAGACGGACGAGGGCACGGTCATCGGTGTGCGTGACATGACGTACCTGACGCTGTCGTACGACCACCGGCTGGTGGACGGTGCCGACGCGGCCCGTTACCTGACCGCGGTCAAGGCGATCCTTGAGGCGGGCGAGTTCGAGGTCGAGCTCGGCCTGTAGGCTCCGCGCCCCTGTAGTGCACAACGAGGTGCCCCTGTCCGGCTCGCCGGACGGGGGCACCTTCGCGTTGCCGCGCCCCTGGGGGAGGGCGGGGCTGTGGCTCGGCGGTGTGCGGGGTGGGCGTGGGTCGGTGGAACCGTTCGCGCAGTTCCCCGCGCCCCTCAAAGACGGAAGCCGGGGCGCAGCCCCGCTTCCGAGGGGCGCGGGGAACTGCGCGGCCCACCTCGCCCAGCCGCACCTGGCAAAGGAGCGAGCCGAGACTCGGCCCGCTCTTCAGGGGCGCGGGAGCCGCGTGGCCCGCCGGGACGGCCCCGTCCCGCTCTCCAGGGGCGCGGGGAACTGCGCGTACGCCCCCGCCCGGCCAACCCCAGCGGAGCGCCGTGGCTCATCTCACCTGCGTCAAAGCACCCCGCGCACCCCTCCCCCACAGGCACACGGCCTTATTGTCTAAAGGTCAAAACGAAGGAGCCCTCCATGACCGCGCCCGTCGTCCACTCGCTCCGCGAGCAGATCCGCGAGCACATCGTGGAGGGGATCGTCAGCGGGCGCTGGAAGCCGGGCGAGCGGATCGTGGAGCGCCGGATCGCCACGGAGCTGGAGGTCAGCCAGACCCCCGTACGGGAGGCCCTGCGCGAGCTGGAGTCGCTGCGGCTGATCGAGTCGGCCCCGAACAAGGGCGTACGCGTACGCAATCTGACCGCGGCCGACCTGGAGGAGAGCTACCCCGTCCGGGCCGGCCTGGAGGCCATCGCCGCCGAGCTGGCGGCCGAGCGTCTCGCGGCCGACTGCTCGACCCTGGAGCCGCACGTCGCCGCCCTGTACGAGGCCGACCGCAGGGCGGACGGCACGGGCCAGGTCCGCCACACGGTGGCCTTCCACCGCGAGCTGGTACGGGCCGCGGGCAACAGCGTGCTGCTGCACACCTGGGAGGGCCTGGGCATCGAGGTCTTCACGGCCCTGTCGATCCGCTGGCTGGGCACGGTCCAGCAGTCGTACGCGGAGGAGCACGAGGCGCTGGTGGAGGCGTTCCGGCGCCGGGACCCGCTGATCGCGGAGCTGGTGAAGGCACATGTGCTGGGGTGCGCCCCCAGGACGGGCGACGAGGCCGTCTCGTAACCGCGCCGGACCAGCGGAGCGCGACCCCGCTCATAAGTACTCCCGTGAGGCACCGACAGCCGCCTCACCTGCGAAAACAAGGCACCCCGTGCCCACAGCGAAGGCACCGCGTGCCTACTTTCTCGTGATCAAGAGGTTTTGCCCTTCAACCCTTTGATCGATCATCGATCAGCGAGTTACAGTCATCGGCGGGCTCCCACCAGAGCCCGCCGCCCTGTCCTGCCAAAGACCAAGGGCATCCCCCGACACACCCCTTGCCGACGAGGGAACCCCCTCCGCATCCGGAAGGCGGCGCAATGACCGACCCCACCGCTATCCAGCCGAGCGAGCTCGACCAGCTCCCGGACCGCGACCCCGAGGAGACCGCCGAATGGCAGGCCTCGCTCGACGCCGTCACCAAGGCGGCCGGGCCGCACCGTGCCGCGTATCTGATGCGACGCACGCTGGAGCGCGCCGAGGGCAACGGACTCGCGCTGCCCAAGCTGCTTGAGACCGACTACGTCAACACCATCCCGACCGCCGCCGAGCCCACCGTGGACGGTGACGAGGAGATGGAGCGCCGGATCACGGCGTGGAACCGCTGGAACGCGGCCGCGATGGTGACCCGCGGCGCGAAACACGGCGTCGGCGGCCACATCGCCACCTTCGCCTCCGCGGCCTGGCTCTACGAGACCGGCTTCAACCACTTCTTCAAGGGCAAGGAGGCCGACGGGTCCGGCGACCAGCTCTACATCCAGGGCCACGCCTCCCCCGGCATCTACGCCCGCGCCTTCCTCGACGGCCGCCTCACCGAGGCGCACCTCGACAACTTCCGCCAGGAGGCGGGCGGCAACGGCCTCCCGTCGTACCCGCACCCGCGGCGTCTGCCCTGGCTGTGGGAGTTCCCGACGGTGTCGATGGGCCTCGGCCCGCTCTCCGCGATCTACCAGGCGCGCTTCAACCGCTACCTCACCAACCGCAACATCAAGGACGTCTCGGCGTCCCACGTGTGGGCGTTCCTCGGTGACGGCGAGATGGACGAGCCCGAGTCGACGGCGGCACTCGCACTCGCCTCCCGCGAGGGCCTGGACAACCTGACCTTCGTCATCAACTGCAACCTGCAGCGCCTCGACGGTCCGGTCCGCGCGAACTTCAAGATCGTGCAGGAGCTGGAGGCCCAGTTCCGCGGCGCAGGCTGGAACGTCGTCAAGTCGCTGTGGGGCAACGCCTGGGACGAGCTGTTCCAGCTGGACACCACCGGCGCACTCGTCCGCCGTCTGCGTCAGGTCCCGGACGCACAGGTCCAGACGTACCAGACCCGTGACGCCGCCTACATCCGCCAGGACTTCTTCGGCTCGGACCCCGCACTCGTCGAGCTGGCGAAGCTGCTGAGCGACGACAAGATCCTGGAGTGTTTCCACCTCTCCCGCGGTGGTCACGAGGCGCGCAAGGTGTACGCGGCGTACAAGGCCGCCGTCGAGCACAAGGGCGCTCCGACGGTCATCCTGGCCCAGACGGTCAAGGGTCACACCCTCGGTGCGGGCTTCGCGTCCAAGAACGCCAACCACCAGATGAAGAAGCTGTCGACGGACGAGTTCAAGCAGATGCGTGATCTGCTCGAACTGCCGATCAAGGACAGCGACTTCGTCGACGGCGTGGTCCCCTACGGCCACCCCGGCGCCGACTCCCCCGAGGTCCGCTACCTCCAGGAGCGCCGCGCGGCCCTCGGCGGCCCGGCCCCGGCCCGCCGTACGCAGCCGCTGGCGCCCCTTCCCGCCCCCGCCGACAAGGCGTTCGCGGCCTTCGACAAGGGCTCCGGCTCGCAGAACGTCGCGACGACCATGGCCTTCGTACGCCTGGTCAAGGACCTGGTCCGCGACAAGACGTCCGGGAAGCGCTGGGTGCCGATCGTCCCCGACGAGGCGCGTACCTTCGGCATGGAGAGCCTGTTCCCGTCGCTCGGGATCTACTCCCCCAAGGGCCAGACGTACGAGCCGGTCGACCGTGACCAGCTCATGTACTACAAGGAGGCCAAGGACGGCCAGATCCTCAACGAGGGGATCACCGAGGCCGGCTCCATGGCGGACTTCATCGCCGCGTCCACCGCGTACAGCACGCACGGCGAAGCGATGATCCCGTTCTACATCTTCTACTCGATGTTCGGCTGGCAGCGTACGGCCGACCAGATGTGGCAGCTCGGCGACCAGCTGGGCCGCGGCTTCCTCGTCGGCGCCACGGCGGGCCGTACGACGCTGACGGGCGAGGGTCTGCAGCACGCGGACGGGCACTCGCCGGTCATCGCGGCGACGAACCCGGCGGCGCTGTCGTACGACCCGGCGTTCGCGTACGAGGTCGCGACGATCGTCAAGGACGGTCTGCGCCGGATGTACGGCGAGGCGGCTCCGGGTGAGGACCAGAACGTCTTCTACTACCTCACCGTCTACAACGAGCCGATCCCGCAGCCCGCGAAGCCGTCGGGGCTCGGTATCGACGAGGGCATCGTCAAGGGCCTGTACCGCTTCAACACGGCGGAGTCGGCGGGCGTCCAGGTCAACGCCGCCAACGCCGCGCGGATCCAGCTGCTGGGCTCCGGCACGGCGATCCACTGGGTCCTGGAGGCGCAGAAGCTGCTCGCCGAGGAGTGGGGTGTGGCCGCGGACGTCTGGTCCGCCACGTCCTGGACCGAGCTGCGGCGGGACGCGCTGGAGGCCGACGCGGCGCTGCTGCGCGGTGAGGAGCGGGTGCCGTTCCTGCGGCAGGCGCTGCAGGGGGCGGAGGGGCCGGTGCTGGCCGTCTCCGACTACATGCGGCAGGTGCCGGACCAGATCGCGCAGTGGGTCGAGCAGGACTACTCGTCGCTCGGCGCGGACGGGTTCGGTCTCTCCGACACGCGTGCGGCGGCGCGGCGGCACTTCGGTGTCGACGCGCAGTCGATCGTCGTCGCGGCGCTCGCGCAGCTCGCGCGGCGGGGCGAGGTGCCGGCGTCCGCGGTGAAGGAAGCACGCGCGCGGTACGGCCTGTAGTTACCTCCCTCCGCCCTTCCGCAGCCGCTCCACGGCCTGCGGGAGGGCGGAGGCATGCGCGCTGCGGCACCGCCGTGGCGATTGCGCAGTTCCCCGCGCCCCTGAAAACCGGCCGGCTGTCTGGCGCGGGCCGCATGCGGGTGGCCGGGCCCGCGGCACCGCAACCAGGCCAGCCGTCGGGTGCGGGTCGTACGTGGTTGCTCGCGCCGTTCCCCGCGCCCCTAAAAGCAGGCCGGCTGCCTGGTGCGGGCCGTAGCAGCTGGCCGCGCCGTTCCCCGCGCCCCCAAGAACAGGTCGGTCGTCAGGTGCGGGCCGTGAGCGCTGGCCGCGCCGTTCCCCGCGCCCCTGAAAAGCGGGGCTGCGCCCCTGCTTTTCGTCTTTGGGGGCGCGGGGAACTGCGCGGCCCACCACCACTGCGCCGCACTCGACAGTGCGCCCCCGCCGCCGAGCCCGCCGCAGCCGAGCTCGGCGCAGGCGACCCCGCCCGTCCCCTCGGCGGAGCCACCTGCATCATGGGACGCATGCGCGCTGCCCGGCTCATCAAGATGGTGCTGCTCCTGCAGTCCCGGCCCTCCATGACCGCCGCCGAGCTGGCGCGCGAGCTGGAGGTGTCCGAGCGGACGATCACGCGGGACGCGCAAGCGCTGTCGGAGGCCGGCGTCCCGGTGTACGCCGACCGCGGCCGCACCGGCGGATACCGCCTCGTCGGCGGCTACCGCACCCGGCTGACAGGCCTCGCCCGCAGCGAGGCGGAGGCCCTGTTCCTCTCCGGCGTACCCGGCGCCCTGCGCGAGATGGGCCTGGAGGACGCTTCGTCAGCCGCTCAGCTGAAGGTGTCCGCCGCCCTGCTCCCCTCCCTCAAGGACGCCTCCCGCACCGCCGCCCAGCGCTTCCACCTGGACGCCCCCGCGTGGTTCGCCGAGCCGAAGACCCCCGAGCTGCTGCCCGCGATCGCGGAAGCGGTCTGGGACGACCGCCGGATCACCGCGCGCTACCGGCGCGAGGAGACGGAGCTGGAGCGCGAGCTGGAGCCCTACGGACTCGTCCTCAAAGCCGGCGTCTGGTACGTGTGCGCCAGGGTGATCGGGCCGGCATCGAGGGCCGGGGCCGAATCGGAGCCGGGCCCCTTCCGGGTCTATCGCATCGAACGGTTCACCTCCGCCGAGCCCGGCACCGACCGCTTCGAGCGCGACGAGAGCTTCGACCTGCCCCGCTTCTGGTCGGAGCAGGCCGAGCAGTTCGCGCGCTCGCTCCTGCGCGCGACCATAGTCGTGCGCCTCACCGAGACGGGCGCGCGCCGGCTGAAGCACACCGTGGACCCGCTCTCGGCACAGGAGGCCCTGGACGCGGCAGGCCCGCCCGACGGCGAGGGCCGGGTGACGCTCACGCTGCCGGTCGAGTCGTACGACGTCGCGTACACGCAGTTCCTCTCCCTCGGTCCGGAGGCGGAGGTACTGGAACCGGCCCAGCTAAGGAAACGTTTCTCCGACGCAGCCGCCCGGATCGCCGCGTACTACCTCGACGCGGCGACCCGGACCGACAAGGACTGACGGGCACCAAGGGACCGACGGGGACTAGCGGTAGCCCGTCACGTCCGCCGGCTTGCCCTGCGACTCCACTTCCAGCAGGTAGCGCCACGCGTCCGGCACCGAACCGTCGACGTCCGTGAAGCCGTACTCCTGGGCCAGGCCGCCGCTGGACAGCGACTGACCGTTCCAGCGGGCCACGTCCGGGTCGGCGGCCAGGGCGACCAGGGCCCGCCCGATGTACGTGGGCGACTCGGAGATCGCGAAGTGCGGCGCCTGCGCGCAGGCGTCCCGCCAGTTCTCCTCGGTGACCTTGAACGCGGTGTCGAGCATCGCCTCGGAACGCAGCCAGCCCGGGGTGACGCAGACCGCCGTACAGCCGTGGTCCTTCAGCTCCTCCCCCAGGTCGTACGCCATCCGGATCGGGGCCGTCTTCGCGAGGTCGTAGTACAGCGGCTTGCGGTAGCGCCGGTTGTACTCCTCGGTGCCGTCCGTGACCTCGACGAGCAGTCCGCCGGGGTTGCGCACCAGCAGGGGCAGCGCGATATGGCTGGTGACGAGGTGCGACTCGATGCCGAGGCGCAGGATCCGCAGCCCCTTGGCGAGATCCATGTCCCACATATCGGGCTGTTTCTCCACCGTGAAGTCGAGGTGGACGTCACCGCCCCAGATGTCGTTGATGAGGATGTCGAGGCGCCCCTGCTCCCGGTCGATGCGCTCGACCAGCGCGCGTACCTGTTCCGGTTCCAGGTGGTCCGTGGGGACGGCGATCCCCCGGCCCGCGCCCCCTGCGGCACGGGCGGCCTCGTCGACCAGTTCGGCCGTCCCCTCGATCGTCTCGGTGGTCCGGCCGACCTCGCTGACCTGATCACGGGTCGTACGCCCGGTCACGTACACCGTGGCCCCCGCGCGGCCCAGCTCGACCGCCATGGCCCGTCCGGCACCGCGGGTGGCGCCCGCGACCAGCGCGATCCTCCCGTCGAGCCGCCCCATGTTCCCCTGCTCCGCTTGTTCCGCAATCTCCATACGCCGAGCATCCCGCCGAATACCGACACCTGCTGTCGGATTTTCCGGCGGCATGTGCGCGCATAACGATCCGCCTGTCCCCGGGTGCGCGGGCCGGGTCCAGGCCCGATGCTTGTCCCGTGATGGACGAGACGGAGTTCTGGGAGCTGGTGGACGCGACCCGCGAGGCCGCCGAGGGCGACCCCGAGGAGCAGGCCGACCTGCTCGTCGAGCGGTTGCTCCGGCTGGACCCCGAGATGGTCCTCGACTTCGCCCGTCACTTCGAGGCCCGCTACAACCGCGCGTACACCTGGGACCTGTGGGGCGCCGCCTGGATCCTGCTCGACGGGGCCAGCGACGACGCCTTCGACTTCTTCCGCTGCTGGCTGATCGGGCAGGGCCGGGAGACGTACGAGGGTGCCGTGCACGATCCGGACCGACTGGCCGACCTCCTGCGGGACTTCGACGACGAGGTCGACGGGGACGCCGAGGAGCTGGGGTACGCGGCGGACGAGGCGTACGAGCAGCTCACCGGCGCCGTCGCCCCCGACCTGGGCATCCCGGCGGCGCCTCCCGAGCCGCTGGGCACCCCGCTCGACCTGGAGAACCACTCACTCCTTGAGGAGCGCCTGCCACGGCTGTGGGACCGCTTCGCGGACTGACGCCCGCGAGCTGCCGCCGGGGGCGCTGTGCGGGGGCGCCGCGTTGGCCCGGTCGAGCGCGGACGCGGTGGCGGCGGAAGGCCCCACCACGACGGCGGCCACCACACAGGCGACGGTCCAGGGACTGCGTACGATCCGCCCCCACAGCGGCGTACGCGGGGGCTGCTTCTCTTGACTGTTCATGATCCCCACCTCCAGTCAGTGCGTGCCACGAAGCTAGGAGCCCCAGCTCGGCACGGACCGTGCCCCCGCTGTGACCCACCTGTGAGACACACCGACTGCCGTCTTCATGGGCGCCCGGCAGAACTCACTGGCGCCCCTGCAAGCGCGCGGCCTGCTGCCTGATCGCGGGCAGACGGGCCATGAGCGCGGCCCCCGGGCAAGCGGTCCAGTAGCCGTCGGTGTGGCCGGAGACCGCGGTGAAGGTGCCCCGAGTGCCCGCCGGATACTTGCTCAGGCTGTTCGTGGACACCAACCGCACGGGCGCGCGCGGATCGACGCCCGTGAGCCCCAGTTTCCAGGCGGCCACGGCGGCGATCGCGTCGGTCATGGCCTTGGGCACCGGCACGCCCGCGGTGAACGTACCGAGTGCCGCGATGCCCGTCGTACCCACGTTGAAGCCCTGGGTGTGGGCGCCGACGACGGCCCGTCCGACGCCGCCCGCCCGGCCCTCGTAGACGGTGCCGCAGCGGTCGACGAGGAAGTTGTAGCCGATGTCGTCCCAGTGCCGGACCCCGGCCTGCCCCGTGTACAGGTACTGGATGATGCGGGGCGCGTCGGCGCAGTCGTAGCCGTTGGGCGAGTCGGTGTGATGCACGAAGACGGCGGACACCCGGTCGGCGTACCGGGTCGGCGGCTGGCTGGTCTCGGCGTCGCCCAGCCAGCGTTCCCTCGGTACGACGGGCGGCTTCGGGGCCTTGTGCCCGACGGAGGCGCGGGCCGCGACGGCCCGCTCGGCGTCGCCCGGCGTCCGGTCGACGCCCACGGCGCAGAGCACCAGCGCGGCGACGGCCGCGAGACCGGGGAGGCAGGCCAGCACGGCGCGCGCGGCACGCGGGATCCGGTCCGGCACGAGGCGCGGAAGGCGGGGTATGCGGGCCGTGAGCGGGCTCCGGTGGGCGCACATGCGACCCACTCTCCGGGACACCGGGAGGGTCCGCGATGTGTGGTGTGCCACCCGGTGGAACCAACGCCCCGGTCCGGGACGTTTCTACAGGTCCACGCACGTGTGCCGGCCGGTCGGTTCCCCACGCGCGTACCTGATCACTGGGCCCGCCCGGCGCGTACTAAGGGGCCCAAGAGAAAGGGAGCTCCGTGGACCTGCTCGACATCCTGCTGTTGCTGGTCATCCTCGGCTACGCGGCGTCCGGCTACCGGCGCGGACTGGTCGCGGGCTGTGTCTCGCTGGCCGGCTTCGTGGGCGGTGCCGTCATCGGCGTATGGGTGCTGCCCTGGGTGATGGACCTGGTGGAGGCGGGGACCACCGCCGCGACGGTCACGGCGGTGCTCACCGTGCTGCTGCCCGCCGCGGTGGGCCACGAGCTGGCGGGGCGGCTGGCGCTGAAGCTGCGCCGCGAACTGGACCAGGGGCCCCTGCGCGTGGCCGACGGAGTGGGCGGCGCCGCGGCGAACTCGGTCGCCGTGCTGCTCGTCGCCTGGGTGGCCGCGAGTGTCCTCGGCTCGTCGGCCTCGCCCGTCGTCACCTCCTCGATCCGGGACTCCGCGCTGCTCGGCGCGGTGCAGGACACGATGCCGGAGACGACCCCGGCCTGGTTCTCCCGGGCCACCTCGGCGCTCACGGAAGCCGGTTTCCCGCAGGTCTTCAACCCCTTCGAGAACGAGCCGACGGCCACGGTCGCCAAGCCCTCCGGGGACAGCGTCACCGCCGCCGCCACACGGGCCGCGCAGCGCTCCACGGTGAAGGTCGAGGGCGCGGTCGGCACCCAGGGCCGCGAGGGCAGCGGCTTCGTGTTCGCCTCGGAGCACGTGATGACCAACGCCCATGTGGTGGCGGGCATCGACGACCCGACCGTCCGGGTGGGCGGCACGGGCCGGGCGTACGAGGCGAAGGTCGTCCTCTTCGACCCGCAGAAGGACGTGGCGGTGCTCGACGTGCCGGGGCTCAGGGCCCCCGTGCTGGCGTTCGACACGAGTGCGGCGCGCGGTGACGCGGCCGTGGTCGCGGGCTACCCGCAGGACGGCGGCCTCGACCTCCAGGCGGCGACGGTCGCGAACAAGATCGACGCCCAGGGCCGGAACATCTACGGCTCCGACCTGGTCACCCGCGAGATCTACTCGATCCGCTCCACGGTCCGCCCCGGCAACTCGGGCGGCCCCCTGCTGACCACCGACGGCAAGGTCTTCGGTGTCGTCTTCGCCCGCTCCACGAGCGACGCCGAGACGGGTTACGTGCTGACCGCCGACGAGGTCGCGGACGACGCGGCGCGGGCGGCGAAGTCGTCGTCGCCGGTGGACACGGGAGACCTGGTGACGTCCTGAGCGACGTCTCCGGCTGAAGGCCGCGTCTGGTCCCTCAGCCTCTGCTGAAGCCCGCCTCTGATCCCGCGGCCCCGGCGCAAAGTCTCCTCGGCTCCCGCGGCCCTGGCTGAAAGCCGCCTCTGCTCCCGCGTCGCCCGGGGCCGGGGTCGGGGCCATGGTCGGGATCGGGGTCGGGGTCGGGGTCGGGGTCGGGGTCGGGGTCAGATCCTGCGTCCCATGAGTACGTCGTCCACGTACTCGCCGCCCAGCCGGAACTCGTCCGGCTGGATCCCCTCGACCACGAAGCCCTCCGACTCGTACAGCCTGCGCGCCGGCGTGTTGTGGCCGAGGACGCGCAGCGTGATCCGGCGTGCGCCCTGGCGGCGGGCCTCCTCGACGGCGGCACGGATCAGCGCCCGGCCCACTCCGTTGCCGCGGACCTCGTCGGCGACGGCGAGGCCCTGGATCTGCCGTACGTGCGCGTTGGAGGCGAGCGGGGTGGGGAATCCGAGCCGTACGTAGCCGACGACCCGCCCGCCCAGTTCGGCGACCAGGTGGTCGCGGGGCCCGAAGCGGTCGTTGAAGAACGGCTCGTACGGCGGCTGCTCCCGGGGTCTGACCGCGTGCTGGTAGGACCAGACGGCGCGGTCGAGACGGCCCAGCGCCTCTTCGTCCTCGGGCACTGCGGTGCGTATGTACGGCTCGGGCATGCACGTCACTGTAGAGCGGGCGCGCCGGGCGCCACCCCCGGGCGCACGCCCCCCCTCGGCGCGGTGCTCCCGGGTTGACTGACGCAGGATGGGGTCATGGAAGCTTCGCGAATCGCCGTGGCCGGCGCGTCCGGCCTCATCGGTACGGCCCTGGTGCGCTCACTGACCGCCGACGGGCACGAGGTGGTACGGCTGGTACGCCGCACGCCCCGGGCGGACGACGAGGTCGAGTGGCACCCCGAGCGGCAGTATGTGGACGCGGTGGGCCTGTCCGGCTGCGACGCCGTGGTGAACCTCGCGGGCGCCGGGATCGCCGACCGCCGCTGGTCCGACGACTACAAGCGGACGATCCGCGACAGCCGGCTCCTCGGCACGGCCACCCTCGCGGAGGCAGCCGCCACGCTCGACCGGCCGCCGAGGGTCTTCCTGAACGGCAGCGCCATGGGCTTCTACGGGGACACCGGCACCCGGGCCGTGGACGAGAGCGCGCCCCCCGGGGACGGGTTCCTGCCCTCGCTGTGCGTGGAGTGGGAGGGGGCGGCGGCCCCCGCGCAGGAGGCGGGCGTACGGACCGTCTTCGCCCGCACCGGACTGGTGGTGGCCCCCAAGGGCGGCGCCTGGGGGCGGCTCTTCCCGCTGTTCAAGGCGGGGCTCGGCGGGAAGATGGGCGACGGGCGGCAGTACTGGAGCTATATCGCGCTGCACGACCATGTGGCCGCGCTGCGGTTCCTGATCGACTCCGAGTCTCTGTCCGGGCCCTTCAACCTGACGGCTCCGGAGCCGCTCACCAACGGCGAGATCACGGCCGCCATGGGGCGTGTCCTGCACCGGCCCACGCTGTTCTCGGTGCCGGCGCCCGTACTGAGGGCCGTGCTCGGCGAGATGGCCCAGGAGGTACTGGGCAGCCAGCGCGTCCTTCCCACCCGGCTGCTGGAGTCGGGCTTCACCTTCGCGTTCCCCGGGATCGAGGAGGCCGTCCGGGCGGCCCAGGGGTAGGTACGGCCCCGGCACCCGGGCACGCTTCCCGCGCGCCCACTCCGGTCGTACGCCGACCACATGCGACCGGCGTGCGACCGTGCCCTGCTCATGCGCGAGTTCCTCCGACCGGTCGCGGCCCTACTCTCGTCCCGAAGTCGGGTATTCCGGATGCCCGTTGGGGGCGGGACGCCTCCAAGCAGCCGCGCGACCTCTAGGAGGGGCACGTGCTTGAGCCCGCTTGCCAGGCGGACGTCGTCATCGTGGGGGCCGGGGTCGCGGGACTCTCGGCCGCACAACGCTTGAACAGCGCAGGTCTGTCGACCGTCGTCCTGGAGGCCGCCCCTCACGTGGGCGGCCGGATGGCGACGGAGAAGATCGACGGTTTCCGTCTCGACCGCGTCGGACGGCTCCTCTTCACGTCGTACCCCGAACTGCGGCTGACGCCGGGCCTGGACGCCCTCGTCCTGCGCCCGTTCGCCGCCGGTGTCCTCGTCCACGCCGAGGGGCGTGTGCACCGGGCGGGTGAGCCCGCGAGCGCCGGGGGCGCAAGGGGCGCACTCGACGCGGCGCGCGCCTTTGTGAGCCCCCCGCGCAGGCTGCGGCAGCTGCCCTCGGCCGCCGAGCCCGTGTCGCGGGCGTATCCCCCGCTCGGGGGCGCGCTCGACCAGGCCCGGCTGTCCGCCGCGCTCGGCGGGATCGCGGCCGTCCCCGTGGAGCGGCTGCTGGCCCGGCCCGAGCGGCCCGCCGGGCGTGCGCTCGCGGCCCGCGGCATGCCCGCCCGTACGGTCGAGGGTTTTCTGCGCCCCCTTCTGGCGGCGCTGCTCTGCGATCCGGATCTGGCGACGTCCAGCCGGTGCGCCGACCTCACGCTGCGGGCGTTCGCCTCGGGGCGGCTGTGCCTGCCCGAGGGCGGGGCCGACGCCCTGCCGGAGCTGCTCGCCGGGGCCCTGCCGCCGGGGACGGTCCGTACCGGAGTGCGGGCCACCGCCGTCTCGACCACGTCCGTGACGACGGCCGAGCACGGTGAACTGCGTTGCCGGGCCGTCCTGGTGGCGACCGGCGCCCGCGCCGCGGCGGAGCTGCTGCCCGGGCTGCGGGTGCCGCCGTGCCATCCGGTGACGGTGGTGCACCACACGTCGGACGAGCCGCCCACGACGGACGCGGCGCTGCTCCTGGACGCGGACCGGCGGGGTCCGGTCGCGCATACGGCGGTCGTCAGCCAGGTCGATCCGTCCCGTGCGCCGGCGGGGCGCGCGCTGATCTCCTCCACGGTCCTGGGCGTGCCGCCCGCGGACACGGACCGCGCCGTGCGCGCGCATCTGGCGGCGCTCTACGGCACCGCCACGGACCGCTGGGAGCTGCTGGCGGTCCGGCACACGTCCGACGCCGTGCCGGCGATGCTGCCGCCGCACGATCTGCGCCGGCCGGTACGGCTGCTGGACGGCCTGTACGTCTGCGGCGACCACCGCGACACGAGTACGGTCCAGGGCGCCCTGCACTCGGGCCGGCGGGCGGCGAGAGCGCTCCTGAAGGACCTCGGCGCCGCACGGCCGGCGTTGCCGGCGCCCCCATTACCGACACCTACGGCGGCGTAGCCCCGTCCGGGGCGGGGGCGGGTCGCGGCTGCGGGCCGACGGGGGTGGGCCGCGCAGTTCCCCGCGCCCCTACCGGGGCCGGGGTGCGCTTCGGCCGCGGGCTGGCGGGGGCCGGGTGCGCCGTTCCCCGCGCCCCTTACGGGGTGGAGGCGGCCATTCGGCTGCAGGCCGGTTGGCGTGGGCCGCGCAGTTCCCCGCGCCCCTTACGGGGCGGGGGTGTGCTTCGGCTGCAGGTCGGTCGTGCCCCTGGAGGCGGCGGTTGTACGCCGGGAAGCCGGGGTGGAGGTCCCGACGCGGGGCAGGACCTCCACCCCTCCGCCCTAGCGAGCTGCCCTCAGCTCAGGGGCGCGGGCCCCTTGGGGGCGCGGGGAACTGCGCGGCCAGCACCGACCGGCCCGCGCTCGAAGCGCAAGGGGCGCGAGGAACTGGGCGAACGGCACCCATCGGGCCGCTGCCGAAACACGACCGCTTCCCCCGCCCCGGAAGGGGCGCGGGGAACTGCGCGGCCAGCACCGACCGGCCTGCAGCCGAATGGCCGCCTCCACCCCGGAGGGGGTGCGGGGGACGGTGCGCACGGCCCCCGCGTTCCCCCCGGCTCAGCCGAGTGTCGCGACCTTGTCGCGGTAACCGCGTACGGGTGCCGCGTCCCGGTACGGCTCCAGGCGCCGCTCGAAGTCCCGCACATACTCCAGCGCCCGGACAGACCGCATCTCCGACGCCTGCGTGGCCGCCTCCGCCCCCAACTGGCACGCCTGGTCGAGTTCGCCGAGACCCAGCCGCGCCGAGGCGAGGACCACCCGGCAGAACAGCCGGCTGCGCGCGAACCCGGGCGAACGCAACTGCAGCGACCGCTCGGCGTGCTGAGCCGCCGCCCGGTACTGCTGCAGATCCCGGTGGCAGTGCCCGAACTCGTCCGCGAGCTGCGCCTCGTCGAAGAACCGCGCCCAGTAGGGGACTTCGTCCCCCGGCCGGGCGATCTCCAGCGCCCGCTCGGCCCGCACGAGCGAGGCCGTGGCCGCCCGCACCTCGCCGAGCACCCCGTGCCCCCGCGCCTCGACCGCGTACAGCAGCGCCTGGACGACCGGCGGCGCGGAGGACCCCACGCCCTGCTGGGCGACCCGGGCCAGTTGGACCGCCTCCCGCCCGTGCCCGAGATAGACGGCTTGTCGACTCATCGTCACGAGCACGTAGGAGCCGTACGCCCGGTCCGCCGCCGCCTGCGAGAGCCGCAGCGCCTGCACGAAGTACCGCTGTGCGAGCCCGTGCGCGGCGATGTCGTACGAGGTCCAGCCGGCCAGCCGGGTCAGATCGGCCGCCGCGGCGAACAGCCGGCGCCCCGTCTGCTCGCCGTACGTGCCGCGGAGCATCGGTTCCAGCTCGTGCTCCAGGTAGCGCACGAGGGCCTGCCGGGCGTGCCCTCCGCCGTACGCGTTGTCGAGGGAGCGGAACAGCTCACCGACCGAGCGCAGGGCCGCGATGTCACCCGCGGTCACCCGCTGCCCGGGTCCGCGCTCCGTCCCCGCACGCTGACGGAACTGCGGCCTGCCCTGTTCCGGCACGGCCGAGGGCTTCGCGGAAACCGGTCGGCCACCCTGTACGGGGATGCGCGCCGCGCCGGGGTCGCCGCGGCTCACCCGGTCGTCGGCCCGGCCGATCAGCCAGTCCCGGCTGGGTACGACGAGCCCCGCCGGGGTGAACGCGATCTTGCGCAGCTCGGCATGACTTCCCGAGTCCTTGCGCCAGAGCCCGCCGACGATGTCGACGGCCTCCTCCGGGGTGGCGGCGAACTCCAGCCCCGCGTAGACGGGTGCGCAGGCGTCGAGTCCGAGGTCCTGCGCGCTGAGCCGGCGGCCGAGGCGGCGGGTGAACACCTCGGCGATCAGGGCCGGGGTGGTGCCCCGTGGCTGCTGCCCTCGCAGCCAGCGGGTCACTGATGTCTTGTCGTATCTCAGATCGAGACCGTGTTCGAGGCCGAGCTGGTCCACTCGACGGGCGAGCCCCGCGTTGGAGAACCCCGCTTCTGCGATAAGTGCGGCGAGCTGACGGTTGGGGGTGCGCTGCGCGGGTCGTTCCGTCATCTGCGGTGCGAACTCCTGCCTTCCGGGCTGGGGGCCTGCGCGGGCAGGTCCGGGGCGAGGTCGGCCGCCATGCCTTGAGCAGCCCTTATTAGCCTCGTGAACGGCGCGAATGTAGCGGTCTGTAAGCAACCGATCGCACACTTCGACGTTCATTCATCCGATCGTGTGAGGATTGCCCTCAAAGCTGACGTCCACCGGTCGGACGTACAGTGGCGTGGGGCGTTACGAGCCTTACGGCACCGTTTCCGGGCCCCACAGACTCTTGCAAGGGAGGCGCTTGCCGTGAGTGAGCTGCGGTTCGTCCGCATGGGTTTCGGTGCGGACGCCGTCGAGTACCAGGAAGCCTGGGACGAGCAACGCCGTGTGCACACGGCGCGCTTCCAGGACGAGATCCCCGACACCTGTCTGCTCCTTGAGCACCCCCCGGTCTACACGGCCGGCCGGCGCACGGCGGACAACGAGCGCCCCCTCGACGGCACGCCCGTCGTCGACGTGGACCGGGGCGGGAAGATCACCTGGCACGGCCCTGGGCAACTGGTCGGCTACCCGATCCAGAAGCTCCCGCGCCCGGTGGACGTCGTCGCCCACCTCCGGCGCCTGGAGGACGCGATGATCCGCGTCTGCGCGGAGTTCGGCGTCGAGACCAGCCGGGTGGAGGGGCGGGCCGGTGTCTGGGTCCTCGGCGATCCGGTGGACCAGCGGCCGGCGCTCGGCGGGCTCTCCCTCGACTTCGATCCCCGCCTGGCGGACGAGGAGTTCGACCCGCGGCTGAACGGGCCGGAGTACGCGCCCTCCAACGCCGGGCAGCGGCGGGAGGACCGCAAGATCTGCGCGATGGGGATCCGGGTCGCGAAGGGGGTCACCATGCACGGCTTCGCCCTGAACGTGAACCCCGACGTGTCCAGCTTCGACAAGATCATTCCTTGCGGGATCCGCGATGCGGGGGTTACGTCGCTGGCGCACGAGTTGGGGCGGGATCTCGGGATCGCGGAGGTGCTGCCGGTGGCCGAGCGCCACCTGGCGGACGTCCTGGGGAACGCGACGCTATTGCCTCGGGCCGTGGAGGGGGCGGGGGTGTAGGCGGGCGTTCCTCGCCCCCGCCGCCCCTACCCGTTCCCATCACGTACTCGGGGCTCCGCCCCCGAACCCCCGCTCCTCAAACGCCGGAGGGGCTGACTACCAGCCCGTCCGGCGTTTGAGGACGAGCGCGCAGCGCGATAGGGGGGCGAGGGGGCGCAGCCCCCATGCGGGACGGGAACGGGTAGGGGCGGCGGGGGCGAAAACCTTCGCCCCCGGGAATGCACCCCCGCTCCCGAAGGTTCCCCTCCTCGGGGGCCGAGCACCGAACGGGCGTACCCTGGTGTACGCCGAAGAATCGAAGCTACAGGGAGCCGATGTGTCCGCAGTCGCACCCGACGGACGCAAGATGCTGCGCCTGGAGGTCCGGAACGCCCAGACCCCCATCGAGCGCAAGCCCGAGTGGATCAAGACCCGGGCGAAAATGGGTCCCGAATACACGAAGATGCAGAACCTCGTGAAGAGCGAGGGCCTGCACACGGTCTGCCAGGAGGCGGGCTGTCCCAACATCTACGAGTGCTGGGAAGACCGCGAGGCCACGTTCCTCATCGGCGGCGACCAGTGCACGAGGCGCTGCGACTTCTGCCAGATCGACACGGGCAAGCCCGAGGCGCTGGACCGCGACGAGCCCCGCCGCGTGGGCGAGTCCGTGGTCACCATGGACCTCAACTACGCGACCATCACCGGCGTGGCCCGCGACGACCTGGACGACGGCGGCGCCTGGCTGTACGCGGAGACGGTCCGCCAGATCCACCAGCAGACCGCGGACCGCGCCGAGGGCCGGACCAAGGTCGAGCTGCTGGCCCCGGACTTCAACGCCGAGCCGGCCCAGCTCGCCGAGGTCTTCTCCTCCCGCCCGGAGGTCTTCGCGCACAACGTGGAGACGGTCCCGCGCATCTTCAAGCGGATCCGCCCGGGCTTCCGGTACGAGCGTTCGCTGAAGGTCATCACCGAGGCGCGCGACTACGGTCTGGTCACGAAGTCGAACCTGATCCTCGGCATGGGCGAGACCCGTGAAGAGGTCAGCGAGGCCCTGCGCCAGCTCCACGAGGCGGGCTGCGAGCTGGTCACCATCACGCAGTACCTGCGGCCTTCCGTGCGCCACCACCCCGTCGAGCGCTGGGTGAAGCCGCACGAGTTCGTGGAGCTGAAGGAGGAGGCCGACCAGATCGGCTTCTCCGGAGTGATGTCGGGCCCGCTGGTCCGCTCCTCGTACCGGGCCGGCCGCCTCTACCAGATGGCCATCGAGAAGCGCGGCGCGTACGTCGCCTCGCAGGCCGTCTGAACCAGCGCGCCGCACCAACCCTTTGGACCGACGCTCTGAACCGCCGCCCTGGACCGACACCCTGAAGCGTCGGTCCAGGGCGGGGTCCGAGGCGGCGGCCGGGCCGACGGTGTGACTCGTGCCGGACACCCGCCGTATGGCACGCAGTGCCAGCCGTGCGTGTGAATCTCCGCACAAGTGACTACTCACCAGTAATGGCCTGTACGACGCGGTCCGGAACGTCCCCGCAGATGAGGGCCACATCAGCGCCGCGTCAAGGTTTCGGGCCTGCATATCAAGGCTTCACCGGCGTTTGACCGGTCGGTCACGCCCTGGTAACACCATTCAGTGACCCTGGTTTTACACCCCGTAGAGCCTTAGCCAGAGCCGCCGTCCCGAGGGGGGACCCCCATCATGCAGGCCGCGCCCGTACGCGCCACCGCGATCCCGTCGTTCACCGATGCACTCCGTGCCGTCGAGTCCCTGCTCCTGAGCAGTGGCCAGCGCACCGCCCGTCGCAACGCCTGGACGTCCGTCCTGGAGGACCGTCGCCGCGCCAAGGACCGCGTCGAGGCACAGCGTGTCGTGGAGCAGTCCTTCCTCGCGCGCCACTGAGCGAGGGCGCGTACGCGTCAAGCGTTCCCCCGAAGCCGAAGCCGAACCCTGAACCCGGCACCGCCGTCGTCGACGCTTCCCCCGACACGTAGACTTCACGGCATGGCGAGGAAGGAACCCGCAGCGGACGCTGCGAACCCCGGGCGACTCAAGCAGATCGCTCTGACTTACAAGATGACCCGCAAGGCCGACAAAAAGATCGGTCTTGTACTCGCGGCTGTCGGAATCGTCACCCTTGGTGTCTTCCTCGCGATCGGCTTCTGGATCGGTCACCCGATCTATCTCGGCATTCTCGGCCTCCTGCTCGCCTTCCTCGCGTCGGCGATCGTCTTCGGGCGCCGGGCCGAGCGGGCGGCCTTCGGCCAGATGGAGGGCCAGCCGGGCGCGGCGGCGGCGGTGCTCGACAATGTCGGGCGCGGCTGGACGACGACCCCGGCCGTGGCGATGAACCGCAGCCAGGACGTGGTCCACCGGGCCGTGGGCAAGGCCGGGATCGTGCTGGTGGCCGAGGGCAACCCGAACCGGGTGAAGAGCCTGCTGGCCGCCGAGAAGAAGAAGATGGCGCGCATCGTCGCGGACGTGCCGGTGCACGACATCCTCGTCGGCACGGGCGAGGGCCAGGTCGAGCTGAAGAAGCTCCGTACGACGATGGTGAAGCTGCCGCGCGTCCTGACCGGCCCGCAGGTCACCGCGACCAACGACCGGCTGCGCGCGCTCGGCGACCTGATGAGCAACATGCCGCTTCCCAAGGGCCCGATGCCCAAGGGGATGCGGATGCCGCGCGGCGGGAAGATGCGCTAGCGCCGCACCCGAGCTCCACTGGAACGGGGCGTTCCGGAATCACCGACGGTTCCGGGGCGCCCCTTTCTCATGCCCACCGCCCGACGCCGACACCGTACGAAGTGGGGCGGCGGGTCAGATCCTGACCTCGACCGTGCGGGCCAGGCGGTCGTGCAGCCCGCGTCCGTCGCGGTCCCAGATCAGGGCCGGGAGCGCGAGGCACAGCAGCACCGTGCGCAGCAGAGCGCGCAGCGGGTTGACCGTGCCGGTCCGCAGGGCGAGGACCCGCAGGCCGAACAGCCGCTTGCCGGGTGTGAAGCCGAGGGTGCCCACGGTCAGCGCGCTCAGGACGAAGAAGACGAGCAGCGCCCAGTTCCCGGTCGCCTGGCCGTAGCCGTCGGTGATCAGGCCGTATGCGATCAAGGTGCACAGCCCCCAGTCGACGGCGAGGGCGCCCAGGCGCCTGCCGGGGCGCGCGATGGAGCCGGGGCCCGACTCGGGCAGGCCCAGCTGTTCTCCGCGGTATCCGAAGTCGGCACCGGCGTCCTCCGCGGCCGCGCGGGGTCCGGACAGCCACGATCCGATTGCTTGCCTGTTGTCCACCCGTCCACGGTACTGCGACCGTTTTGCCATGCGGACAGGTGGGGTACACCGGACCACGTCCGGTTAACTTGGGCGAAACAAATGGGTCACGCTGGAGAAATCACCCGTCCTTAAGGTCGGGCTCAGCGTGTGCCACCGCACTGGCCGCACGAACGAACTACCACCCCGGTCCGAAGTGAGCGGGAGTAGGAGGAGCTGGATGTTCCAGAACGCCGACGAGGCCAAGAAGTTCATCAAGGACGAGGACGTCAAGTTCGTCGACGTCCGCTTCTGCGACCTGCCGGGTGTGATGCAGCACTTCACGATTCCGGCTGAGGCCTTCGACCCGACCGAGGAACTGGCCTTCGACGGCTCCTCCATCCGCGGCTTCCAGGCCATCCACGAGTCCGACATGGCGCTCCGCGCCGACCTGTCCACCGCGCGCGTCGACTCCTTCCGCCGCGACAAGACGGTCAACATCAACTTCTTCATCCACGACCCGATCACGGGCGAGCAGTACTCCCGTGACCCGCGCAACGTGGCGAAGAAGGCCGAGGCGTACCTCGCGTCGACCGGTATCGCCGACACCGCGTTCTTCGGCCCCGAGGCCGAGTTCTACGTGTTCGACAGCGTGCGCTTCGACACCAAGGCGAACGAGGCCTTCTACCACATCGACTCCGAGGCCGGCGCCTGGAACACCGGTGCGATCGAGGACAACCGCGGTTACAAGGTCCGCTACAAGGGCGGCTACTTCCCGACCCCGCCGGTCGACCACTTCGCCGACCTGCGTGCGGAGATCTCCCTGGAGCTGGCCAAGTCCGGCCTCCAGGTCGAGCGCCAGCACCACGAGGTGGGCACCGCCGGCCAGGCCGAGATCAACTACAAGTTCAACACGCTGCTCGCCGCGGCCGACGACCTCCAGCTCTTCAAGTACATCGTGAAGAACGTCTCCTGGCGCAACGGCAAGACCGCGACCTTCATGCCGAAGCCGATCTTCGGTGACAACGGCTCGGGCATGCACATCCACTCGTCGCTGTGGGCCAACGGCGACCCGCTGTTCTACGACGAGGCCGGTTACGCGGGCCTGTCGGACACCGCCCGCTTCTACATCGGCGGCATCCTCAAGCACGCCCCGTCGCTGCTGGCCTTCACCAACCCGACGGTGAACTCCTACCACCGCCTGGTCCCCGGCTTCGAGGCCCCGGTGAACCTGGTGTACTCGCAGCGCAACCGCTCCGCGGCCATGCGTATCCCGATCACCGGCTCGAACCCGAAGGCCAAGCGCGTCGAGTTCCGCGCGCCCGACTCCTCCGGCAACCCGTACCTCGCCTTCTCGGCGCTGCTGCTCGCGGGCCTCGACGGCATCAAGAACAAGATCGAGCCGGCCGAGCCGATCGACAAGGACCTCTACGAGCTGGCCCCCGAGGAGCACGCGGGCGTCGCGCAGGTCCCGACCTCGCTCCCGGCGGTCCTCGACCGCCTTGAGGCCGACCACGAGTTCCTGCTCGCGGGCGACGTCTTCACGTCCGACCTGATCGAGACGTGGATCGACTACAAGCGCACGAACGAGATCGCCCCGCTCCAGCTCCGCCCGCACCCGCACGAGTTCGAGCTGTACTACGACGTGTGATCGACCCGGTGTCCGCCCGATGACGGTCGTCACCGACCGGTGTCGCTCGACGCCGTCGACGCACCGAGCCTCGCGGCTTGACCGGAGCCCCGCCATCGCCCCCAGGGCAGGCGGGGCTTCGTCGTTTACTGACGACGTTCCGGAGACGTCACTTCTTGACGTTCCAGGGGCGTTCGCGGCGGTAGCGGCGTTCCCACCTGGCCAGGCGGTCGCGGCGCTGGCGGTAGGCGTGGTAGCTGCTGTCGACCCGGGTCGAGGAACTCGAACCGCCGCCCGACTGGCCCCCCGCACCGCCCCCGCCGCCCGCCGACGACGAGCCGGAAGCACCCTGGTCGGGTCGGACGTAGCGGACGTAGAGGTAGATCAGGGCAGCCGCGGCGAGCCACCAGACGGGGCTGTTGAATCCAAGGACTACCAGGACGAGGATCGCCAAAATGATCAAGGTACCCATAATGGGTCTCCTTGTACGTGGGGTGGTGGGACCTTGAGCTGTCCGACGCCGTGCCGGACTGCGCGCCGGGCCGTCGGTGACGTCGAGACTAGTGCCCAGGATGCCGGGCGATCCCTGTCCGACGGAAACGAATAACGGCCGGGTCCGCTTACGAGCAGTCACAAAACAGCCCGGGGTCAAGCGAAATCGTCACAGAGGGGAACAATGAGGGTGCCCGGGAGTGAGTAAATCTGCGTCCGGGGCCACCGCCGTTCCCGCTTCCGTCCCGGCGCACGGCTCCCGGCCGAGGTGCGGTCCAGGCAGAATCCGAGGGTGCGACCGCACGAACGGGACAGGGGGAATCGGATGAGCGGGCAGCGACGGCACATCGGCGTGGCCGAGCGGCGGGCCCGGCTGGCCGTCGGGCACCGGCTGGTCAAAGGCGCGCGGGCGGGTAGTCCCGAGGAGGTCGGGGGCTCGCTGGTGGCGTTGCACGGGACGGATCCCGCGAGCGTCTATCTCGCCGTCGGGGCGCGGCTCATGGACGCGACGCGGGTCGTACCGGAGATGGAGCGGGCCCTGTACGAGGACCGGACGCTCATCCGGATGCACGGCATGCGGCAGACCGTGTTCGTGTTCCCCACCGAGCTGGTTCCGGTCGTGCACGCCTCGACCGGGCTCGCCGTGGCCGCGCGGGCGCGGGCCGCCCTGGTCAAGGACATGGCCCGAGTCGGTGCTCCCGACGCGCGGTGGCTGGCGGAGGTGGAGACGTCCACGCTGGCCGCGCTGGCCCGGCGCGGAGAGGCGACGGCCGCCGAACTGGCGCGCGAGGAGCCCCGGTTGAGGGAGCAGTTCGCGTACGCGCCGGGCAAGAGCTACGAAGGAGTGCACACCGTTTCGTCGCGGCTGCTGCGTGTCCTCGGGGCCGAGGGCCGGGTCGTACGGGGGCGGCCACTGGGGTCGTGGACGTCCACGCAGTTCCGGTGGGCCGCGGCTCCCCCGTGTGCCGAACTGCCCGTCGACGAGGCCCAGGCGGAGCTGATCCGGCGCTGGCTCGCCGCGTGCGGGCCTGCCACGGAGGCCGACCTCAAGTGGTGGACCGGGTGGAAGGT
The DNA here is from genome assembly GCF_014650955.1 of Streptomyces tauricus. Classification (GTDB taxonomy): domain Bacteria; phylum Actinomycetota; class Actinomycetes; order Streptomycetales; family Streptomycetaceae; genus Streptomyces; species Streptomyces tauricus. Next base: position 80,700 of record NZ_BMVY01000026.1, on the reverse strand, counting down.
CAGCGACGTACGGCGGGCGCTGGGCGCGGTGGGAGCGGTGACCGTCTCGGTGGACGAGGGCGTGGCGTACGTGCTCGCCGACGCGGTGGAGCCGGTCGCGGCCGTCGAACCGTGGGCCGCGCTGCTGCCCGGCCTGGATCCGACGGCCATGGGATGGCAGGAACGGGACTGGTACTGCCCGCCCGGGCTGCGGTCGGCACTCTTCGACCGCAGCGGGAACATCGGGCCGACCGTCTGGTGGGACGGGCGGATCGTGGGCGGCTGGGCCCAGCGCCCCGACGGCGAGATCGTCTGGCGACTGCCGGCCGCCGAGGACGGGGACAGGGACGCCGAGGGGGTGGGCGGCGAGGCCCTGGACGCGATCGGGGCCGAGGCCGACCGGTTGCGGTCGTGGATGGGGGCCACCCGGGTCACCCCCCGCTTCCGGACACCGCTGGAGCGGGAGTTGGCGTCCGACTGAGACCGGGCGGCCGGGTGGCCGGGTGGCCGGGTGGCCCGGGAACCTGAGGGGCCTTGGCCGACGCGCCGCCCGGGACGCGGGCGGCGCTACGGGCCCGGTCTCAGCGGGCGTACCTCATCAGAGCCCGGACCATGTGGCAGGTGGTGTCCGACGGGGGGTGTACGCCTATGAGCGCGGCCGTCCTGCGGATCGTCTCGTTGTGGGCCTGCCTGGGTACGTAGACACCGGAGTCGAGGAGGGCGATGGCCAGCCGCATCGCCTTCAGGCGGCGGTTGTGCGTGACGTACCACTCGCGCGGGCGCCCCGGTGGCAGCGGGCGCTTCTCGACGGGCTGGTAGGGCAGGTCGAGCTGGACCGCCCTCTTGGCTGTGGACTGGGTGGGCAGCGGACTCAGTGCGGCAGCGGGCACAGGCATCCTCCTGTCGCGGTCAGGGTGCCGGTCGGCGTCTCCGGCGGCACCCTCGAACACTGCTTCTATTCTACTGCCGCCCACTGACAATCGCCCCTGGCCACAGGCACTTTGGGGGTGCCGTGACAAGTGAGTGGCACGGTGTTTCGCGTACCTTGAGCGGCATGGAGATCTGGATCAATCCGGCCTGTTCGAAGTGCCGCGGCGCCATCGGTCTGCTGGACGAGGAGGGGGCCGAGTACACGGTCAGGCGGTACCTGGAGGACGTGCCGAGCGAGGCCGAGATCCGGGAGGTCCTGGAGCGGCTCGGTCTTGAGCCCTGGGACATCACCCGGACCCAGGAGGCCGAGGCGAAGGAGCTGGGGCTGAAGGAGTGGGCCCGTGACGCCGGTTCGCGGGAGCGGTGGGTCGCGGCGCTGGCCGGGCATCCCCGGCTCATCCAGCGGCCCATCATCACCGCGGAGGACGGGACCGCCGTCGTCGCACGGACGGACGAGGCGGTACGGGACGCTCTGGGCCGGCGACAGCCCTGACGGCCCCGGCATCCCTGGAGGCCCCGGCGACCTGAGGCCCACGCGGCCCTTGCGGCCCCGACCGCTTCAGCAGTCCCGACTGCCGGCAAGGGCCCAACTGCCGTGTGATCTACGTTACTCAAGTGACTCGCGTCAACGACTGAGCAAGTCTGTTCGGTATCTCGTACATAACGGCGAACGGCCGCCGCCAGGGGCGGCCGGGGACAGGAGCCGTTCATGTCGCGCAGAAGAACTCTTGGGACGAAGAAGAAGATCGCCCTGCTGGTGAGCGCCGCCGCGGTGGCCGGTGGTGGGGCCTTCGCCCTGGCCACCACGTCGAACGCGACGCCGGCCGCGTCCACCGCGCAGCCGAAGGCGCAGTCCTCCGTGGTGTGCGACGGACTGGCCACCGCCCTCGGCAACAACGAGAAGTTCATCGAGGGACAGCGCACCGCGCCCGACGCCCAGTCCGAGGCGCGGATCGCCAACCGTGAAGCGGTCATCGCCCAGATCAAGGTGCAGCAGGAGGCCTCCGGCTGCACGGTCGGCGAGTCCGACGCCAACGTGGGGGACGGGGCCGGAGCGGGCGCCGGTGCCGGGGCCGGTACGGGAGCGGAGGCCGAAGCGCCCGCCGAGCAGCCGTCGCAGGCCGCGTCCGCCCCCGCCGCCGGAGGCGGCGACGCCGCGGTCGGCGAGCAGGTCTGCAACGGGTCCACGGTCACCCTCTCCGGTGAGGCGGGCGCGCCCGCCGCGTCCAGCAACCAGTTCCCGGCCGGTACGAAGCTCAAGGTCACGAACCTGGACAACAACAAGTCCACGACCGTGGAGGTCACCTCGGTCTCCGGCAGCTGCGTGCTGCTGAACAACGAGGCCTTCGAGCAGGTCCGCGAGCCCGGCAAGTTCCTGATCCGCAAGGCCGTCATCGAGAAGGTGGGCTGACGGGTCCCGCCGGACCGCCTGGTTTCGCGTCGGGTGGCGGCCCTGGCCGCCACCTGTCCGAAACCCATCGCATACGAGTCGGGGACGCTCTCCGTAGGTGACCCCTGCCACAGAGGCACCAGGTAACACGGGGTTCACATCCGGGCAATGATCGGGAAACTGCCTGTTGACAGGCTTCGGGCATCCTCCGCGGCGCCCCAGTGCCGCAGCGCCGCAGCTCTCGCACTGCGCTTAGAGACCCACCCCGAAGGATGTGGCCCGTGACCTTCAAGGCTGAGTACATCTGGATCGACGGCACCGAGCCGACGGCCAAGCTCCGTTCGAAGACGAAGATACTGGCCGACGACGCGAAGGGTGCGGAGCTGCCGATCTGGGGCTTCGACGGGTCGTCCACGAACCAGGCCGAGGGTCACGCCTCGGACCGTGTGCTCAAGCCGGTCGCGACCTTCCCGGACCCGATCCGCGGCGGTGACGACATCCTCGTCATGTGCGAGGTCCTCAACATCGACATGACGCCGCACGAGTCCAACACCCGTGCCGCGCTCAGCGAGGTCGCGGAGAAGTTCGCCGCGCAGGAGTCGATCTTCGGCATCGAGCAGGAGTACACGTTCTTCGACGGCGAGCGTCCGCTCGGCTTCCCCGTGGGCGGCTTCCCGGCCCCGCAGGGCGGCTACTACTGCGGCGTCGGCGCGGACGAGATCTTCGGCCGCAAGATCGTCGAGGCCCACCTGGACAACTGCCTCAAGGCCGGGCTCGCCATCTCCGGCATCAACGCCGAGGTCATGCCCGGGCAGTGGGAGTTCCAGGTCGGACCGGTCTCGCCGCTGGAGGTCTCCGACCACCTGTGGGTGGCCCGCTGGCTGCTGTACCGCACCGCCGAGGACTTCAACGTCTCCGCGACGCTGGACCCGAAGCCGGTGAAGGGCGACTGGAACGGTGCCGGTGCGCACACCAACTTCTCCACGAAGGCGATGCGCGAGGGGTACGACGCGATCATCACCGCGTGCGAGTCGCTGGGTGAGGGCTCGAAGCCGCTCGACCACGTCAAGAACTACGGTGCGGGCATCGACGACCGGCTGACGGGGCTGCACGAGACCGCGCCGTGGAACGAGTACTCGTACGGGGTGTCCAACCGGGGGGCCTCGGTGCGTATCCCGTGGCAGGTCGAGAAGGACGGCAAGGGGTACATCGAGGATCGGCGTCCTAACGCCAACGTCGACCCGTACGTGGTCACTCGGCTGATCGTCGACACGTGCTGCTCCGCGCTTGAGAAGGCTGGGCAGGTCTGAAGTTCCTGACCTTCGCGAGGGGCGCTCACCGAGGGGGTGGGCGTCCCTTTGCGTTCACCCGCGGGGTGGGGGCCGGGGTCGGTGTGGGCGTTTGCGCAGTTCCCCGCGCCCCTGGGTGAGTGGGGCCTCAGGGAGTTGGAAGAGGGCGCCCGGGGTCGGTGGGGCCGTTTGCGCAGTTCCCCGCGCCCCTGGGTGAGTGGGGTGTCGGGGAGTTGCAAGGGCGCCCGGGTCGGTGTGGGTGTTTGCGCAGTTCCCCGCGCCCTTGGGTGAGTGGGGGCCTGGGTCGGTGTGGGCGTTTGCGCAGTTCCCCGCGCCCCTGGGTGGGTGGGGGTGTCCGGACAGTGAGAGGAGGCTGATGTTGCGGGGCTGTGTCTGCTTCAATGGGGGCATGGCCAGCTTCCAGGAGTGCATCGCTACGGGTCGCCACGACCTCGAGCCCTTCTGGCCTTCCCGTCAGCACCACGACTTCGACCGGGTGTGTTGTCGCGCGACGAACGCGCGGGCCCTCTAAAGCCGTACCCCGGCCTTCGGCCAGCGCGCACGACGTACGTCCTCGACGACCTCTCGCGCGAAAAGAGCTGACCTCTCATGGCGAACACCCGTTCCTTCTCCTCCGTGGCCACCGCCCCCTCCCCGGCCCCGTCCACCGGCTCCGCACGCCATCGGCTGCGTGCCGTCGACCGGGACGAGGTGGTCGACGTCACCGACTTCCTGCCGCCGGGCGCCACCTGGCTGCCCGCTCCCCCGCACACCCTGCCCGCACTCCCGGGCCACCCGCCGATGATCGGCTACCTGGTCCTCGTACCGGCCGATCAGCCCTCCCTCCTGCCGGTCGCCGTGCCGGAGACGGAGGCAGAGACGCAGGAGGCGGCAGTCGCGGAGTCCGGCGAGGCCGGGCTCGGCCATCCCGTGCGGGTCGACACCGTCCAGCGCACCGCCGAGGTCGACGGGCGTCCGCTCGACCTCACGTACCTGGAGTTCGAGCTGCTCGCGCACCTGGTGGCGCACCCGCACCGGGTGCACACCCGCGACCAGCTGGTCACCACGGTGTGGGGCTACGGGCACGTGGGCGACGGCCGGACCGTCGACGTCCACATCGCCCGGCTGCGCCGCAAGCTCGGTGCGGAGCACCGCGACACCATCAGGACCGTGCGGCGCGTGGGCTACAAGTACGCGCCTGTCACGGGCAGTTGACCCACCCGGCGGCGGAACGGTTTGCCTGTGGGCAGAATTCCGTTCCGCCGCACGGCTGATCAGGGCAGAGTCCCCCGCATGAGACTTCTGATGCTGGGTGGTACGGAGTTCGTGGGGCGGGCCGTCGTGGAGGCGGCGCTGGAGCGCGGCTGGGACGTGACCGTCTTCCACCGCGGGCGCCACGACCCGCCCGCGGGCGTGCGCGCCCTGCACGGCGACCGCACCGCGCCCGACGGGCTCGCGGCTCTCGCCGAGGGCGACTGGGATCTCGTGGTCGACACCTGGTCGGGCGCTCCCCACGTGGTCAGGGACTCCGCGCGGCTGCTGAAGGACCGCGTCCGGCGGTACGTGTACGTGTCGAGCTGTTCGGTGTACGCGTGGCCGCAGCCGGCCGGTTACGACGAGAGCGCCCCGCTGGTCGAGGGCGCCTCCCCCGACGCCGGGCAGACCGACTACGCGCGCGACAAGCGCGGTGGCGAACTGGCCGTGCTCGACGCCTTCGGCGAGGAGCGGGCGCTGCTGGTACGGGCCGGTCTGATCCTCGGCCCGTACGAGAACATCGGCCGGCTGCCGTGGTGGCTCGCCCGGGCGGCCCGCGGTGGCCCCGTGCTCGCGCCCGGCCCCCGTGGACTCCCCCTCCAGTACGTCGACGTCCGCGACCTCGCCGAGTGGACGCTGGGGGCCGTGGAGAGCGCGGCGAGTGGGGCGTACAACCTCATCAGTCCCTCGGGGCACGCGACCACGGAGACGTTGCTCGACGCCTGCGCGCGGGTGACGGGCGGGCGGGCCGAACTCCGGTGGACCGGGCCCGAGGTGGTGCTGGCGGCCGGCATCGAGCCCTGGACGCAGTTGCCCGTGTGGGTGCCGCCGGGCTCCGAGCTGCACGACATGCTGCACAGCGTCGATGTGTCGAAGGCCGTACGGGACGGGCTCCGCTGCCGTCCCGTCGAGGAGACCGTGGCCGACACCTGGAGCTGGCTCCAAGGCATCGGCGGCACCGCTCCCCGGCGTCCCGATCGTCCCGTGGTCGGGCTCGACCCCCTCGTGGAGGACAAGGTCCTGGGCGGCTGAGACCGGTCGGGGGGTGGGGCCAGCACCACCCCCCTTCCGGGTGCCCGGCCCCCTGACCACGGCGGCGGGTTGGGCGAGACTGAGGGCATGGACACCGACGGGGACCACGGGAAGACCAGGGCGGGCGGCCGGGTGCGTACCGCCGCGATCGCCGGAGCGCGGGCTCTGCTGCTGGCCGTGGTGGCGCCGGCCGGGTCGATCGTCCTCTTCGTGCTCTGCGTCGTGTCGATCGTGCTCGTGCCGCTGGGCATCGGCCTCTTCACGACGCCCTGGGTCCTGGCCGCCGTACGCGCCTTCGCCGACTGGCGGCGGCTGCTGGCGGCCCGGTGGGGCGGGGTACGGATCCCGCCCGCGTACCGGCCGGTCCCGAGGGGCGCCAATCCGTGGGGGCGGTGCTTCCACCTGCTCGGCGATCCGGCCGTCCGGCGGGACCTCCTGTGGCTCCCCGTGGACATGACCGCGGGCTTCGTCACCGCGGTGCTGCCCGCCGCGCTGCTCCTCTATCCCTTCGAGGGGTTCGCGCTGGCCGCCGGGCTGTGGCGGGTCTTCACCGACGGCACATACGTGGGCTGGTGGTACGGGTTCGTGCCGGTCGGCGGGCAGCTCAGCGCGCTCGCCGCGGCGGCCCTGGGCGCCGCCCTCCTCGTCGCCGGGGTCTACACCATCCCCTACCTCCTGCGCGTCCACTTCCTGCTGACCCGGTCCGTCCTGGCGTCCGGGCAGGGCGAACTCGCCCAGCGGGTCCGCGTACTCACCGAGACACGGCGTGACGCCGTCGACACCTCCGCCGCCGAACTGCGGCGTATCGAACGGGATCTGCACGACGGGGCCCAGGCCCGGCTGGTCGCGATGGGCATGGACCTCGGCACGATCGACGCCCTGATCGAGAAGGACCCGGCGAAGGCGAGGCAGCTGCTCGCACAGGCCCGCCGGTCCTCCGCCGAGGCCCTCACCGAACTCCGGGACCTCGTACGCGGCATCCATCCCCCCGTACTCGCCGAGCGCGGACTCGGGGACGCGGTACGGGCGTTGGCGCTGCGGATGCCGGTCGCCACGGAGGTCGACGTGGACCTGCCGGGCCGGCTCGGGGAGCCGGTGGAGGCCGCGGCGTACTTCGCCGTCAGCGAGGTCCTCACCAACGCGGTCAAGCACGCGGGCGCCGGGCGCGTCTGGGTCGATCTGCACCACGCACCGGAGCACGGCGGCATGCTCCGGATCGCCGTCACCGACGACGGCGGGGGCGGCGCAGTGATCGGTACGGGGTCGGGACTCTCCGGGGTCGAACGGCGACTCGGTACATTCGACGGCGTCCTGGCCGTCAGCAGTCCCGCGGGCGGTCCCACCATGGTGACCATGGAGATCCCTTGCGCGTCGTCCTAGCCGAAGACCTGTTCCTGCTGCGCGACGGTCTGGTCCGGATGCTGGAGGCGTTCGACTTCGAGATCGCCGCCGCCGTCGGGAGCGGGCCCGAACTGACGCGGGCGCTCGCCGAGTTGGCGCCGGATGTCGCCGTGGTCGACGTACGGCTGCCGCCCTCGCACACGGACGAGGGACTGCAGTGCGCGCTGGCGGCGCGCCGGGCCAGGCCCGGCCTTCCGGTGCTCGTCCTGTCCCAGCACGTCGAGCAGTTGTACGCGCGTGAGCTGCTCGCCGACGGGGCCGGCGGGGTCGGATATCTGCTCAAGGACCGGGTGTTCGACGCCGAGCAGTTCATCGACGCGGTACGGCGGGTGGCCGCGGGCGGCACGGCGATGGATCCGCAGGTCATCCAGCAGTTGCTGGCGCGGCGGCAGGGCGACGGGCGGCCGCTGGGGCGGCTGACGCCTCGCGAGCTGGAGGTTTTGGAACTGATGGCGCAGGGCAGGTCGAATGCGGCGATCGCGGGCCAACTCGTGGTCACGGAGCGGGCGATCGCCAAGCACACGTCCAACATCTTCCAGAAGCTCGGCCTGGATGTCTCGGACGACGACAACCGTCGCGTCCTGGCCGTTCTCGCCTATTTGGACCAGGGTCGCTGAAAGGGTTCATAAGCAAGGGGAACAAGGGTCGGCCGGAACTGTGACCGAGTTCCGGATCCGCTGAATGATATTCAATAATTGCCGCTCAACTGCCGTTGTTTCAGGGGCTTCTGGGCCCGTTGCGGCAGGATTGCGCCACGGAACTCCCATCAATTTCTGAGGCCTCTGAACGCCCCAGGAACCTCCTCCGTATTGAACGGAGCCGCTTCACCTCCTGCCGGGCGCCTCGATGCCCCCGCAAGGAAGCCAGAGGGAGTTCCATGGGACGCACGAACCGAAAACGCCGCTCCACGCTCGCCAACCGGGCGATAGCCGCATCGGCGGCTCTCGCGCTGGGTGGCGGCGGTCTGCTTGCGGCCAACATCTACGCTTCCGCGGGCGAGAGCAAGAACTCGACGCGGAACGCGCAGACGACCGCCGCCTCGGTGGCCACGATCAAATGCCCGGACGTCGGCCAGAAGCTGACCTCCGTGCCCAAGGGCGCCCGCGCCGGTGTCGACAAGGAGCTGGCCAAGCTCGACCAGCAGGTCACGGAGGCCTATAAGCGTCTTGCGGACACTCGCCAGGCCCAGGCGGGAGACCCCGGCTACGTCAACAACGCCATCCTCAGCCCCCTGAAGTCCAAGCGTGTCGCCACGCTCGACAGGATCAGCAACAACATCAAGCGCGCGGGCGGCAAGGGACCCAGAGGATGGGGCAAGTTCGCGGGCTGCCAGGGCGTACCCGCCGGCAATCCCACGGGTGGGGGCCAGGGCAACAACGGCGGCCAGGGTGGTAACAACGGCGGTCAGGGCAACAACGGTGGCCAGGCCGGCAACAACGGCGGTCAGGGCAACGGTGGCCAGGCCGGCAACGGCGGCGGCCAGGGTGGCGACGGCGGTAACGGCGGTCAGGCCGACAACGGGCCCGTGGCAGCCGACTTCCAGGACATCACCCAGGTCCAGCCGAACGGCGGCCCCAAGGGTGTGGGCGCCAACGGGCTCCCCGCGAACGGGGACACCGGTTCCACCGGCACCTTCACCACGAGCTGCGGCACCAACGAGAACGAGCTCCGCAACTCGGACAACGTGATCGTCGCCCCGGGTGTCAGCAATGGCGCCCAGCACCAGCACGACTACGTCGGCAACCAGTCCAACGACGCCTTCGCGAGCGACGAGGACCTGGCCAACGCCGAGACCACCTGCCAGAACCAGGGCGACAAGTCCTCGTACTTCTGGCCGGTACTGCGTGTGCAGGACGGCAAGGACGACATCGACGCGGACGCCGCCGGTGGCGGTCAGGACGGCAACGTCGGCACGATCCAGCAGGCCAGCGAGGCTCAGCTGAAGTTCGTGGGCAACAAGAAGGGCGATGTCGTCGCGATGCCGACGGCCCTGCGCATCATCACCGGTGACGCCAAGGCCTTCGTCAACGGCCTCAACAACGCCAACACGAACTGGAGCTGCACCGGCTTCGAGGACCGCCAGCTGACGGACAAGTTCCCGATCTGCCCCGAGGGCAGCTCCGTGGTGCGCACGTCCAACTTCCAGAGCTGCTGGGACGGCCAGAACATCGACAGCGCCAACCACCGCACCCACGTGGCCTTCGTCCAGGCGGACGGCACCTGCGCCAACGGCTTCCAGGCCATCCCGCAGCTGCAGGTCCGGCTCGTCTACGACGTGGCGGCCCCGCAGATCCAGGGCGATCAGATCACCAACGCCTTTGCGGTGGACTCCTTCCCGGACCAGCTGCACAAGCCGATCACCGACCACAACGACTTCATCAACTTCTTCGACGAGAACGAGATGAACGAGGTCGTGGACTGCATCAACAGCGGCCAGAACTGCACGTAGTACCTGGGCGTTCAGCACACGAGGAAGCCGGCGGTGGGAATTCCCACCGCCGGCTTCTTCTTGTCCTGGGCCCGATCCGCGGGATGCGGCCGGCGTCAGCCGTCGTGGCCGGCGCCGCTGTGCGTGCCGCTGTTGTGGCTGCCGCCCGGGTTCATGTGCTCGGAGCCTTCCTCCATGGTCCCGCCGAGCCGGCCGCGCAGTGCCGTGACCGTCTTCTTCTCCCCGACGGCGACCCACTTGCGGCCCACGAGGTAGTAGCCGCCGTAGTCCTTCGCCCCGGTCAGCCACTCGGCCTGACCGCGGTCGGTGGCGAAGGTCGCGAGGACGTACTTCTCGCCGGACTTCTTGCAGATGGCCTGCCGGATCGTGTCCGCGTCCGTCTGCATGTTCGGCTTGCAGCCCGCCTCGCTCGCGATGTGCTCCAGGCTCCCGGTCGCGGTCTCGGGAACCTTCTTCTCGTCGCCGCCGTCGGAGCCGCAGCCGGTCACCGCGAGGAGTGCCACGACCGCCCCGGCCGTGCCGACCGCGAGCCTCTTGCCCGTAAAACTCATTACGTTCGTACCTCCGGGTCCATTCCGGCGACCTGCCTCGCCGGCTCCGTGCGCCCACGCCTCCGAAAGCCCTCACAGGGGCCCCGGTCTTCGATACGGCTCCCGCACGCCCCGCGCTCAACCGACGACGGCACGAGTGACCGATTCCGTCATACAGGCACCACAGGATGTCCCACAGTGACCTGGGCCACAGAACTGTTCCTTTTGATGGGCGCACCTGTGCGAAGGTGAGCCTGTGACTACAGAGGACAGCGCGACGGACAGGGCAGCGGGCGGCACGGCCGGCGGTGCGGTGGACTGGGACGCGCGCGTGGCCGCCGCCTGGGCCGGCTTCGAGGCCGATCCGGAGACGGACGCGGCGGAGTTCCGGGCGCTGATCGACGCGCTCGCCGCCGAGTTGCCCGCCGGCAGCCCGGCCGCCCCCTTCGAGCGGGCGTGCGCCTGGGACTCGACGGGCCACTCCGACCGGGCCGTCCCGCTGTACCGCGAGGCCCTGGCGCTGGGCCTGGACGGCTACCGGGGCCGGCGCGCGAAGATCCAGCTGTCCAGCTCGCTGCGGAACATCGGTCAGCCGGAGGAGGGCGTCAAGCTCCTCTCGCCCGAACTCGTGGGCGTGTCGGACGAGTTGGACGACGCCGTACGCGCGACCCTCGCCCTGTGCCTGGCGAGCCTGGGCCGCGAGCGCGAAGGCCTCTCGCTCGTCCTGGGCGCCCTCGCCCCCCATCTGCCGCGCTACCAGCGGTCCATGGCGAACTACGCGCGTCTGCTCGTGGAGCCGGAGGGCTAGGGTTCGGCCCGCAAGTCCCGGTGGTGTCGGGGCAGTCCAGGTGACCATCCACCGATTCGCTCGTTCTGCTGAACGTGCAGTCACAGGATGTCGCCCCGCGCCCCCGCCCCGCATCAGCCGCCGCCCCCGGGCCGGTGGTCGACATCGAGCAGGCCGAGGCCGCGCTCGTCGAGCACTACCCGCGGCTCGTCCGGCTCGCCTATCTGGTGCTGCCGCCGAGCCTCGGCCGCAACCGCCGGGTGCTCACCGCGCACGCGCTCACCCAGCGCACCCTGCCGCGCGGCCGGGCCTCCGGCGACACCTCCGTGCTCCCGGCCCAGAAGACCGCCGCCGGGGGCCGTGACGGCGACCCCGGGTACGCGTACGTGCGTCTGCGCGTGCTGCGGACGGCGCTGGAGGCGGGCCGGCCGCTGACCTTCCGGGCCTGGCCCACCCGCGCCCAACTGCCGCCGCTGCTCCCGCAGGTGTGGGGCCTGCGGCTCTTCCCGCGCTCGGGCGGAGCCGACGAACTCGCCCTGGACCAGCGGCTGTCGGCCCTGTCCGCCCCGGCCCGCGCCGCCTTCGTCCTGCGCGGCCTGGAACGCATGGCCGACGCGGACGTACGCCGGGTGCTGGCCGCGGCCGGCGAGGAGGACCCGGCGGCCGCCCTCGCCGAGGCGGACGCGGTGGGCACGGCCGAGGGCGCCGACGCGCTGCTGACCTCCGCCGAGTTCGACCCGTGCTCGCTGCAGGCCCGGCCCACCGATCTGATGCGCCGCCGCCAGCACATCAAGGCGGCGATCGCCGCGGCGGCCGCGGTGGCCGTGTGCGGGGCGCTCCTCGGCATGCCCGGGGACGGCTGGGGCCCCGACGGCGCCGCCGCGCCTCCCTACGCGCGGAACCCGGCGGCCCAGGCCGCCCTGGACCCCGGGAAGCTCACGCTGGTCCCGGCGGGGGCGTGGGAGTCGTCCGCGCGCACCGACTTCTCCGTGTGGCCCGCGCGCGGTGCGCTCACCGGCGACAGGGGCCTGCTGCGCCGCGCGCTCGCCGTATGGGCGCGGCCCGGCGAGTCCGTCCAGGTCTCGGCGACCCCCGGCACCCCCTCGGGCGCCCCGCCCGGACCGCCGCAGCTGCTGTACGCGGGCGAGGTCGACCAGAGCCGGGTGGTGCTGCTGTACGACGGACTGCGGATCGCTCGGTACGCCGAGGCGAAGGACGGCGGCACCCGGGGCGCCGCCCTCGACTTCGCCCGGGTCGACGGCGCCTCGGGGGCCGACGCCGACGCGGTGGTCCTGGGCCGCACCGACGGCAACGTCCGCTATCTGACGGCCCCCTGGGTGCGTACCGCCGCCGTGCGCGACCTGTTGAAGTCCGCCACGGGAGCGCCCGGCGCGACCGGTACGCCTGGGGCATCCGGTACTTCCGGTGCGACGGCGTTGGCGCGTTCGGCGGACGGGGTGACCGAGCCGTTCGCGAGCCCGGCCCTGCAGACCGGTGAGTGCCGTTCCTGGAACGTCCTGGAGCTGACGGACCGGAGCGGCACCCGGCTGACGACCGACCTCGGGGAGCTGACGCCCGCGCGTCTCACCTCGGGCCGTCCCGGGCGTACCGGGGACGCCTCCGCGGCGGACTGGTCCCCGCTGGCCTGCTCCCTCGCGGACGCCCGCGGCCAGGGCGTGCGCTCGGTGAACTCCTGGCGCTACGCCCGTCAGCCCCTCCCCGACGGGAGCGGCACCGCGGAGTGGCTGTGCACCCGCGCGGACACCTGGCGCGGCGGGGGCCCGCGGGTGCTCGCCCAGTTCCACGCGCCGGGGCAGCGGTACGGGGCGGTCGCGGCGAAGGCGGAGAACGCGTCCGCGTGCGGCGCGAAGGACCCTCATGTCCTGGCGGGCGTGCTGTGGAAGTCCGTCGAGGGCGACTGGTACCTCCTTGCCGCCGGCGGCAAGGAGACGGCGTCGATCCGTGCGACGGGCGGCGTCAGCGGGGCGGCACGCAGCAATCTCCTCGCCGTGCGGGCCGAACAGGGCGCGCAGGCAGTCCTGAAGGGCACGCTGAGCAACGGGAGGGAGATCAGCGGGCTGCGCTGATCCGGCCCCGGGCGGCGGCCCGTTCGAGGCCGGTTCCGATCGGTTCGCTCGGTAAGGTGTTCATATGACTACCGGGGTGCGTCGCAGAATGGGCGTCGAGGAGCGACGGCGGCAGTTGATCGGCGTCGCTCTCGACCTGTTCAGCAGGCGCTCGCCGGACGACGTGTCCATCGACGAGATAGCCGCCGCCGCGGGCATCTCACGACCGCTGGTCTACCACTACTTCCCGGGCAAACTCAGCCTGTACGAGGCCGCGTTGAAGCGGGCCTCGGACGATCTGGCGGAACGTTTCATTGAGCCGCGGGAAGGTCCGCTGGGGGCGCGGCTGCTGCGTGTGATGCGGCGGTACTTCGACTTCGTCGACGAGCACGGGCCCGGTTTCTCGGCATTGATGCGGGGTGGTCCCTCGGTCGGGTCCACCACGACGAACGCCCTGGTCGACGGGGTGCGGCAGGCGGCGTATCTGCAGATCCTGTCGCATCTGCGGGTGGACCGGCCGCCGGCGCGGCTCGAACTCGTCGTCCGCTCCTGGATCTCGCTGGCGGAGGCGACCGCGCTGATCTGGCTGGACGGCCGCCGGATTCCGCGCGGGGAGCTGGAGGTTCAGCTGGTGCACGACTTCGCGGCGCTGGCGGCGGTGAGTGCGGCGTCGGATGCGGAGATGGCGGCGATCCTTCGGCGCGCGTTGTCCGAGGAGCCGTCGGAGAGTCCGTTCGCGGACCTGGTCGGCCGTCTGGTGGCCCTGGCCGGCTGACCCCTGCGGCCCGGTGGGGCCGTTCGCGCAGTTCCCCGCGCCCCTAAAAGATTGCGCCGTTCCCCGCGCCCCCAAGAGACTGCGCCGTTCCCCGCGCCCCCAAGAGCGAAAAGACTGCGCCGTTCCCCGCGCCCCTGGAGGGGCGAAAGCTGGGGCGCGGCCCCGCTTTTGAGGGGCGCGGGGAACTGCGCGGCCGACCCGCACCGGGCCGCGCGGTGAAGTCGGCCCGCAGGACCCGGACCTCAGTCCACGAACTTCTCGTACGACGGCTCCAGGTCGCGGACCTCCGCGGAGGCGTGCAGTGCGGCGCCCTCGATCGGCTTCACATGGGCCCGTACGAGTTCCAGCGTCCGTGACGTCAACGCCGTCTTCACCTCGGCGGAGCGCCCCGGCAGCAGCGCCAGCGTGACATGCACCAGCTCGTGCCCCGCCGTGTCGGCCCCGACGACGATGTCGTGCACGACCCGGAACCGGCACTTGCACGCCTCGGGCTTCGCGGCGGCCGTCTCCACCACCATGGTGTGCAGGGCGACGGCGAACCCCTGCCGGTCGAAGGCGTCGCCGAGCGACGCGGAGTAGTCGACGGTGATCTGCGGCATGGGCACTCCTGTTCGGGGGGAAACAACCCTCACCCTAGCCTCAGGGCGAGCAGCGCGATGTCGTCCTCCCGGTCATGGCCGAAGCAGTCCAGGAGGGTGTCGCACAGGGCGTCCAGACCGGGCAGCGCACCGGCGGCGGCCGCGCGGAGGTGTTCCATGGAGGCCGCCAGATCCGTACCCCGGGTCTCGATCAGCCCGTCGGTCACCATCAGGAGCCGGTCGCCCGCTTCGAGGTACAGCTCGGTCGGCGCCGGATGCGGCAGCCCCACACCGAGCAGCGGCCCGGCGGCCTTCGCGTAGTCGGCCGTACCGGTGTCCCGGATGATCAGCGGCGGGATGTGGCCCGCGTTCGCGATACGGGTGCGTCCGGTGGCGGGGTCGATCAGGGCCAGGCAGACCGTGGTGGTGATGCCTGGGTGGTAGTGGCGCAGCATCCGGTCGAGGCGCTCGGCCAGCACGGCCGGGTCGCTCTCGTCGACGCAGTAGGCGCGCAGCGCGTGCCGGATCTCGACCATGACGGTGGCCGCGTCCAGCGAGTGTCCGACGACGTCGCCCACCGCGGCGAGCACCCCGTCGTCGGTGCGCAGTGCCGCGTAGAAGTCACCGCCGATCTCGGTCTGCTGCGAGGCGGGCACGTAGCGGACCGCGACGTCGATGCCCGGCAGTTCGGGCAGCCGGTGCGGCTGGGGCAGGAAGCTGTGCTGGAGGGTGAGGGCGACATGCCGTTCGACCTGGTACATGAGCAGCGGCTCGGCGGCGTATGCCGTGGCCTGGGCGAGCCGGGCCACCAGGGTCTCCTCCTCCGGGTTCAGCCTGCGCATCCCGCGGGTGGGCGTGGCCAGGCACACCGCGGCCTTGCCGTCCTGGGTGAGGATCAGCGCCAGCCGGGCGTCGTGCTGCATGCCTGGCCGAAAGAAACCGGCGGGCCACAGCGGTGCGGGCACGGTGGTGATCCGCACCCCGGACTGACCGCGGGTGAGGCGCCTGAGCAGTCCGGCCACGGCCCGGTGGGCCCCCTCGTCGGGCAGGGCGAGCGAGGTGCGGTCCCGGGAGATGCCGCGGTACAGCTCGTCGTCCGGGCCGAGGAAGAAGACGGCGGCGGGGCCGCCGGTGAGCCGCGCGGTGCCGTTGGCGGCGGCGTCGGCGAGTTCGTGGAGGTTGCGGGCCGCCTGGATGGTGACGATCGTCTCCGACAGGAGCGTCAGCCGCCGGGCCAGCGCCTGGTCGTCGGCGCGCAGCCGCGCGGAGCGCACGGCGGCCCGGACCACCGCGTCGATCTCCTCGGGTTCGGCCGGCACCGCCAGATACGCCTCCCCGCCCGCCTCCAGCCCCTGGCAGCGGTCGCCCGGGGCCAGGGCGGAGGCCGAGAAGTGCACGACGGGCAGGCCTGCCATGTGCGGGCGGCCCTTGATCCGTCGGCAGAGTTCGAAGCCGCTCATGTCGGAGAGGTCCACGTCGACGAGGGCCACGTCGGGGAGGGTTCCCCTGCGCAGCCGTGAGTCGAGTTCGGCGAGTGCCTCGTTGCCGGTGGCGGCCGGGACGACCTGGTGACCGGCCCGGCGCAGCAGGGCGCCCATGGCGTACCGGCCTGCCGCCGTGTCGTCCACGAGCAGTACGGTCGCGTCTGTTCGCCTGCCGTGGACGTCCATCTGCCAGCCCTAGAACACGCCGGTGGGGCGGCCCGGAGTCCCAGGGCCGCCCCACCAATGTAGTGCCCTGTCAGGAGGTGCGGGAGAACACCGCCACGGTCCGTCCGGGAACGGTGAACGTGCCCGTATCCGCCGCGTAGGAAGCGGACTTGACGACGGTGTCCCCGCCGGCTGCCTGTAGGGGGTGCAGCGCGTACCCGGTGTCCTTCACATCCGTCACCTGCTGCTCCCGCGCCCCGGGGGTCGCGTTGAGGACGACGACGAGGTCGCCGAGTTCCATCGTGATCACTCCGGGTGTCTCGTCCTTGCCGGACAGCGGGAAGGACAGCTTCGACTGCACCTGTCCGGCGGTGCCGAGCCCGAAGTCGGCTTCACTCGTACGGATGCGCAGCAGATCCTGGTACGCGGCGGACGCGCCCTCGATCTGCGGGCAGCCCACCTCGACGGAAGTCAGCAGGGGCTTGGCGTAGGACCACTTGGCCTCGTTGTCGGCGGCCGGCGGCAGCCCCCGCCCGAACCCGTTGGGACTGCCGCTGCCACTGCCGTCGCGGCAGTCCCAGTGGATGGCGTTGAACCAGTCGCCGCTGTCGTAGGAGTTGCGGTCGAGGGACTTGGACCGCAGCAGGTCGGTGCCCGCCTGGGAGAGCGCGGGGCCCTGCGAGAGGGTGGCCGTGGCCATCGCGAGGACCTGCATCCGTGCGCGCTCGGCCGCCGAGGTGCCCTTGGGCAGTTTGAAGGCGAGCGCGTCGAACAGCGACTCGTTGTCGTGGGCGTCCGCGTAGGCGAGGGCGTCGCCGGGCGCGTCCGCGTATCCGGCGGGCGCCCCGTTGTAGTCGACCTCGGAGCCCTTGACCCGCTTGCCCGAGGTGTCGGTGAAGGTGTAGTCGGCGAGGTTGCCGGACAGACCGACCTTGATCAGGTCCTGGTAGTGCAGCAGGCGGGCCTTCTGCTCGGCCGGAGTGCCGTTGCCCGTCGAGCTGTTGGGGTCGGTGTAGAGGCCGGAGGCGAAGCCCTGGACGCCGGGGTCCTCGTCGAAGGGGCCGCCGCCGCGCACGGCGTCACGGGCCCGGTCGGAGAAGGTGGCGATGCCGGTCCCGGCCATGTTCTTCTGGGTGGCCTGGACGAACCGCGCGTCGTCCGCGACCTCGCCGAAGTTCCAGCCCTCGCCGTACAGGACGATCTTCTTGCCGTCGACGCCGTCCTTGGCGGGGGTGAGCGCGTCGAGGGCCGTGCGGACCGCGAGGATGTTGGCCTTGGGGTGGTGGCCCATCAGGTCGAAGCGGAATCCGTCGACCTTGTACTCCCTGGCCCAGGTGACGATCGAGTCGACGACCAGCTTGCCCATCATGGCGTTCTCGGGCGCTGTGTTGGCGCAGCAGGTGGAGGTGGCGACCCCGCCGTCGGCGAGGAGCCGCTGGTAGTAACCGGGGACGACCTTGTCGAGGACGCTCGTGCCGGCCTGGCCGCTGGCGGGCGTGTGGTTGTAGACCACGTCCATGACGACCCGCAGACCGTCCTCGTTGAGCGACTTCACCATCTGCCGGAACTCGACCGAGCGGCGCGTCCCGTCGGGATCACTGGCGTACGAGCCCTCCGGCACCGTGTAGTGGTACGGGTCGTACCCCCAGTTGTACGCGTCCTTCGCGGCGCTCTTCGCCACGCACTCCTGCTGCTTGTCGGAGTCGGCGGCGTAGGAGGCGAGGTCGCAGTCGGGCGTCGCCCGGTCCGCCTTCTTCTCCGGAATCGTGGCGATGTCGAAGGCGGGCAGGAGATGGACGTACGAGGTCCCGGCCTCGGCGAGCTTCCTGAGGTGTTTCGAGCCCGCGCTGTCCTGGTCGGTGAAGGCGCGGTAGGTGCCCTTGTCCTCCGCCGGGACGGATCTGTCGTCGACGGAGAAGTCACGGATGTGCAGTTCCTGGATCTGCGCGTCCTTCAGCGGCACGGCCGCGGGCTTCTTCAGGCCCGTCCAGCCGCCCGGCTTCAGGGACTTGTCGTCCAGGTCGACGACGAGGCTGCGCTCGGAGTCCGCGGTGAGGGCGACCGAGTAGGGGTCGGTGACCTTGTTGGTGACGAGTTGGCGGACGCTGGGCGCCCACACCTTCACCACGTACCGGTACGGCTTGTTCTTCCAGGACCCAGGACCGGTGACGGACCAGACCCCGGAGGCGGGGTCCCGCTTCATGGCGGTGGTGGTGCCGCCGATCTCCAGCGCCACCTCCTGGGCGGTCGGCGCCCAGACGGCCAGCGTGGGCCGGCCGCCGCGGAACGTCGGGCCGAGGTCCGCCTCGGTCGCGGCCGTCCCGTACACGTCGTCGAGCACGCCCGCGATCTGTACGCCCGTCGCCGCGAGTACCGCGCCGTTGGCGGCCCGCTGGGAGGCGACCAGCTGGCCGCGCAGGGCTTCGCGCACCCGGTCGCGGTCGCGCGGGTCGACGGTCCAGGCGCTGTACTCCTTCAGGTGCGGGAACCTGGCCTTCTGGGCGTCGGTCAGCGAGGTCTTCCCCAGCCTCAGCCACCGCTCGTCGGTGCTGGTGAGCGTGGACTTCTCGACCTTGATGCTCCCGTTGCGCGAGGAGAGCAACTGGGTCGACGCGGCGCTCTCGGCACCGTTCCAGGCGACGGTGTTCCGGTCGATCCAGACCGCCTTGGAGGTGGTCAGGTCGAGCGCGGCGGCGCTGCCCGCGGGCTGCGGCAGCAGGTACTTCTCCTGGCCGCCCAGCAGCCACACCTCGTGGCCGTTCGCCGTGAGGTCGAGCGACTGGTCGGTGGGCAGGTCCTTCTCGTCGCCCTTGTGGAGGATGTAGCTGAGGCTGGTGGCCCCTTCGGCGAGCGGCACCTCGTAGACGGCGCCGTACGGGTCGGTGCGCACCGGCTCCAGGGGCTTCGACCAGTCCGTGGGGTTCGCGGCGCCGGTCCAGGTGTGCAGGCCCCAGCCGGCGTAGTCGCCGTCGGGGCGGTGGTAGTGCAGGACCGCCTTGGTCCTGTCCGGTGCCGGGTAGTCGGCGGCGGGCTTCTCGGTCCGTACGGCCTCCTTGCCCTGCTCGACCCAGACCTCGCCGGTCTTCGTGACGTCGATCGTGCGGTCGGCGGAGACGTCCTTGGTGCCGTCCTTGTCGATGACGAGGAAGTTCACGGTCGAGGCGCCCGGCTTCAACTTCACGTGGGCGAAGGCCCCGTAGGCGTCCCGGCCGACGAAGTCGTGCCCCTCGGGCCAGGTGGTCCCCTCCCCTTCGGCGATGTCACCCCAGGCGTACAGCCGCCAGTCGGTGTAGTCCCCGTCGGCACGCTTGTAGTGGACGATCGCGTAGTCGCGCGAGGAGGCGGACGGCACCTCCTCCACGGGCGGGGTGCCGGTGGTGGATGCGGCCGTCGCACTCGCCGTACGGCCGGCCGAGTCGACGACAACGGCCTTGTAGCGCAGGGCGGTTCCGGCCGGTACGCCGTCGCCGACGATCTGGGTGACCTTGTACGGGGCGTGGTCGGCGGAGCCGAGCGTCTTCCACTTGCCGTTGCCGACCTGGGCGGCGAAGACGACCCGGTTGAGCTGTCCCCCGTCCACGTCGGCGGTGATCTCGACGGTGCCGGTGGCGCCCGCGGCGGGCGCCTTCAGCGTGACGGTCGGTTCGGTGGCGGGCGCGGCGAGCCGGCCCGCCGCCTTGTAGACGACCGAGGAACCGGCCGGGACGGTCACACTCACCTGCCGGTCGGAGCCGCTCTTCAGCGACTTGTCTGTTCCGTGGATCCCGCGGAAGGTCATGCCCGCCGAGCCGGTCGCGAAGGTCGCGCTCTTCGCCTCGCCCGCGTTGTTCACGGCGACGACGTACTCGACACCGGTCCTCGCGTCCGTACGGGAGAAGGCGTAGACGCCGGCGCCGTCGGCCGCGTACCGCTCGGTCTGCACACCGTCCGCCAGGGCGGGGTTGGCCTTGCGGAGCCCCGCGAGCGCGGCGATCTGCCGGTACAGGGGCGCGCTCGTGTCGTACGCGTCCTCGGCGTGGGTGCGGTCGGTGCCGAGCTGGTCGTCGTCCAGGTAGTCGGCGGTCCTCGACGCGAACATCGTCTGGCGGGCGTCCTTGTCACCGCCCGCGCCGGTGAAGCCCTGCTCGTCGCCGTAGTAGACGACGGGGTTGCCGCGCCCGAGGAACATCAGCTCGTTGGCCAGCTTGCCCTTCTTCACCAACTGGGCTTCCGACGCACCGGGGTTGTCCTGCTTGAGGAAGCTGCCGATGCGGCCCATGTCGTGGTTGCCGAGGAAGGTGACCTGCTCGTACGCGTCGGCCTTGTCCGTCGTGTACTTGTAGTCGTCCCCGAAGACCGAGGCCAGCCGCTGGGCGCTGCCGCCCTGGGAGGCGTACGCCCGTGCCGCGTCCTGGAAGGGGAAGTCCAGCGTGGAGTCGAGGCGGCCCTCGGTGACGTACGGGGAGGTGATCGACGTGTCGGCCGAGTACACCTCGCCGAACATGAAGAAGTCGTCACGGCCGTGCTTGGCCGCGTACGTGTCCAGGGCGGTGGCCCACTGGGTCCAGAACTCCATGTTGACGTGCTTCACGGTGTCGATCCGGAAACCGTCGATGTCGAAGTCCCGCACCCACCGTTGGTAGATCTTCTCCATGCCGGTGACGACCTCGGGCCGCTCGGTCCACAGGTCGTCGAGCCCGGAGAAGTCGCCCTGCTCGGAGCTCTCGCCCGCGAAGGTCGAGTCGCCGCGGTTGTGGTACATCGACGGGTCGTTGAGCCAGGACGGCACCTTGGCGTTCTTCTTCGCGGCGGCCACCACGGGCGTACGCGGGAAGGAGTCACGGTCGACGGCGGGGAACTCCCGCTCCCCGTCCGCGTAGTCGGTGTCGTCGAAGGGCTCGCCGTCCTTCGTCAGATACGGGAAGGCGCCCTTGGAGAGGTAGGAGTAGGACTTCTCCTCGTAGTCGACGACGTCGGCCGTGTGGTTGGTGATGACGTCGAAGAAGACCTTCATGCCCTTGCCGTGGGCCTTGTCGATCAGCCGTTCCAGGTCCGCGTTCGTCCCGAAGTGCGGGTCGACCTGCGTGAAGTCGGTGATCCAGTAACCGTGGTAGCCGGCCGATGCGTCCGTGCCGGTGCCCTGCACGGGCTGGTTCTTGAAGATCGGCGCCAGCCAGATGGCGGTGGTGCCGAGGTCCTTGATGTAGTCGAGCTTCTTCGTCAGGCCCTTGAGGTCGCCGCCCTGGTAGAAGCCCTTGTCGGTGGGGTCGTAGCCGGTGGCGAGCCGGGAGCCGGTGAGGCCGCCCCTGTCGTTCGCGGTGTCGCCGTTGGCGAACCGGTCCGGCAGGACGAAGTAGAACTGCTCGCGGGTGAGGTCGTTCCGGGCAGGGGTCTTCGCCAGGGCCGCGTCCGAGGGGGGCGCGGGTGGGGCTGCCGCGCTCGCGGCGAGGGGCTGGACCAGCGTGGCGGCGAGGGCGGTCGCGGCGAGGACCGCGAACTGTCTGCGACGCGGGGAACGGGGCGCTCTGGGCGGCGCCGGCCAACTCGGTATCACGGGCTGGACTCCTTGCGGTGGGATCCGCGTGACGGTATCGCCGCCGAAACGCTTTCAGCAAGAGCCTTGCAAGAAGCAGAAAGCTGTTTCAACGAAGCCAAAAGCAAAAAGATTGCGCAGTTCCCCGCGCCCCTTGGGGAGGGGCTGCGCCCCGTCCCACCCAGGGGCGCGGGGAACTGCGCAGTCTTTAGAACCCGCGCCCCGCCCGGCCGCAGGTGGAAGCGGTTTTCAGGGGTGCGGGGAACGGCGCAGTCTTTAGGGCCCGCGCCCCGCCCGGCCGCAGGTGGGCGCGGTTTTTAGGGGCGCGGGGAACTGCGCAGTCTTTGGGGTGCGGCAGGCGTCAGCAGGTGGGCTTGGTCGCGTACACCGCCAGCGCCGCGTTCGCGGCGAGCGTCGCCGTCAGCTGCCCCGAGCCGTTCACCGTCACCGTCGTACCCGCCTGCACATTGCAGTACGTGCCCGCCGCCAGCGACGTCTGATACGTCCGCGTCAGCGACGACGACTCGTGGTTGATGGCCACAAACCCCTTGCTGCCCCGCCCGAACGCGATCGCGTCACCCCCGTTGTCCCACCAGTTGGTGACCGACTCCCCCCGCACGGCGTTGCGGAAGCCCACCATCGACTGGATCTCCGGCCAGGCGTGCTGGCACTTCCACCCGTCCTGCCAACAGGCGCTCACCGAACCCCCGCTGGGCGGCCCGGCGTCCGTGGACGAGAACTCGTACCCCGAGTTGATGTCGGGCGCCCCGTACGGGTACGCCAGCATGAACACGTTCGCGAGCGTGTAGTTCGCGTTGTCCTTGTAGCTCAGCGTCGACCCGTTCCGCTCGGTGTCGTGGTTGTCGACGAAGACCCCCGAGACGCCGCTGCTCATATAGCCCCAGCCCTCGCCGTAGTTCTTCAGGTAGGCGAGGTTCTCGTTGTTGAAGACCCGCTTGAGGTCGAACGCGTACCGGAACTCCTGGACGTCACCGGTCCCGGTGTACTCGGTCGGCTGGACCGCCTCACCGGCCCCGTAGATGGCCTCCTGCTTCCAGTAGGCGGACGTGTTGCTCAGCCGGCCCTTGATGTTCGCGAGGTCGGCGGCCGGGATGTGCTTGGCCGCGTCGATGCGGAAGCCGTCGACGCCCAGCGAGAGCAGGTCGTTGAGGTACTTGGCGATGGCCGAGCGGACGTACTCCTCGCCGGTGTCGAGGTCGGCGAGCCCGACGAGTTCGCAGTTCTGGACGTTCCCGCGGTCCTGGTAGTTGCTGATCTGCGAGGTGCAGTTGTCGAAGTCGGGCGAGGAGTACAGGCCGGGGTAGTTGTACTTCGTGTAGGACGAGCCGCCCGTACCGGTGCCGCTGCCCGCCGACATGTGGTTGATGACGGTGTCGGCGACGACCTTCACACCCGCCGAGTGACAGGTGTTGACCATGTTCTGGAAGGCCGTACGGTCGCCGAGGCGCCCGGCGATCTTGTAGCTGACGGGCTGGTACGAGGTCCACCACTGTGAGCCCTGTATGTGCTCGGCGGGCGGCGAGACCTGGACGTATCCGTAACCGGCGGGGCCCAGCCGGTTGGTGCACTCCTTGGCCACGGAGGCGAAGTTCCACTCGAAGAGGACGGCGGTGACGTCCTTGGTGCCCGGTGGGGAGGCGTGGGCGGTACCGGCGGTGCTCGCGGGGACGACGATCGCGGCGGCCGCCAGGGCGAGCGCACAGGACAGAGCTCTCTTGGCCATGTGGGGGTTCCTTCTCCGTTGAAGGTTCTTGCTGCAAAATTCAACAGCAGTGCGGTGCCGCAGATCGTAGAAGCCCGCCTCCCAAAGCGGAAGACGGGCTTCTGAAAATTCCTGAAACTTCTTACAGGAGGGGTGGGTTGACGGGCGGTCGGCGGACCGTCAGTCGGCGATCCACCACGCGGTGACGTCGGCGGGCAGCTTCGCCTCGCCGTCGTCCGTGACGGTCACCTCACCGCTCGCGAGCAGCACCCGCCCGTACGCGCGGACGGTCGCCGCCTCTCCCCCGGTGTTGGCGGTGCACACGAACGCACCGCGGCGGAAGGCCAGGACGCCCTCGGGTGCCTTCAGCCACTCGACACGGTCGCCCGCGCCGAGGTCGGCCTGCTCACTGCGCGCGGCGAGCGCGGCCCGGTACAGCTCAAGGGTCGAGCCGGCCACCCCGGTCTGCGCCTCGACGCTCAGCTCGCCCCACCCGGACGGCTGCGGAAGCCAGCTGCCCCCGCCGCCGAAGCCGTACGAGGAGCCCTCGCGGTCCCACGGGATCGGTACGCGGCAGCCGTCGCGGAACCCGTCCTGGCCGGCGCCCCGGAAGTACGCGGGGTCCTGCCGGACCTCGTCCGGCAGGTCGACGACGTCCGGCAGGCCCAGCTCCTCGCCCTGGTACAGGTACGCGGACCCGGGCAGCGCGAGCATCAGGAGGGTGGCCGCGCGGGCCCGGCGCAGGCCCAGTTCACGGTCTCCGGCGGTACGGATCTGGGTGCCGAGCCCGGCCGGGTTGGCGAACCGGGTCGCGTGCCGGGTCACGTCGTGGTTGGACAGCACCCAGGTGGCCGGGGCGCCGACGGGACGCATCGCGTCGAGCGTGCGGTCGATGCAGGCGCGCAGTTCGTCGGCGTCCCAATGGGTGCTCAGGTACTGGAAGTTGAAGGCCTGGTGCAGTTCGTCGGGGCGCACGTAGTTGGCGGTGCGCTCGACGGTCGGCGTCCACGCCTCGGCGACGAAGATGCGGTCGCCCGAGTACTCGTCCAGCACGAGCCGCCACTGGCGGTAGATCTCGTGCACACCGTCCTGGTCGAAGAACGGCATGACATCGTTGCCCAGAAGCTTCAACTGCTCGTGGGATCCAAGGTCCGGCAGCCCTTCCGCCTTCACCAGGCCGTGGGCCACGTCGATACGGAAACCGTCGACGCCCATGTCGAGCCAGAACCGCAGGACCGAGCGGAACTCGTCGCCGACCGCCGGGTGGTCCCAGTCGAAGTCGGGCTGCTCGGGCGCGAAGAGGTGGAGGTACCACTCGCCCGGGGTGCCGTCCGGCTCGGTGACACGGGTCCAGGCGGGGCCGCCGAAGATGGACTCCCAGTCGTTGGGCGGCAGTTCGCCGTTCTCGCCCTGGCCCGCGCGGAAGTGGTAGCGCTCGCGCGTAGGCGAACCAGGACCCTCCGCGAGGGCGCGCTTGAACCACTCGTGCTGGTCGGAGGAGTGGTTGGGGACGAGGTCGACGATGATCCGCAGACCCAGTTCATGGGCGTCGCGGATCAGGGCGTCGGCGTCGAGCAGATTGCCGAACATGGGGTCGACGGCCCGGTAGTCGGCCACGTCGTAGCCGGCGTCGGCCTGCGGCGAGGCGTAGAAGGGGCTGAGCCACACGGCGTCCACGCCGAGGTCGCGCAGATACGGGAGTCGGGAACGTACGCCCTCCAGGTCGCCCATGCCGTCACCGTTGCTGTCGGCGAAGCTGCGCGGATAGACCTGGTAGATCACCGCGTCCCGCCACCAGTCACGGCGATCGGCGACGGTCACAAGAGCGGAGTTCGGCGCCGGGTCGGCGGAGTGCTGGCTCATAACATCCTTGATACGTAAGGGAGGTAGCGCCCCGTAGGGCGCGGGGCTGTATCGATATCCGGCTTTCGCCGCGTGGGCGCGACCAGCCACGACGGAGCCGCGGACGACCGACGACCGCGCGGCTCGCCGCGTACGGCTAACCCTTCGTGCCACCCGCGGTCAACCCCGTGACCAAGTTCTTCTGCACAAGGTAGAAGAACGCGGACACCGGGATGGCCACGAGCACGGCCGTCGCGGCCATCAGATTGCGCTGGGCGTCGTGCTCACTGACAAAGCTCTGCAGCCCGACCGCGAACGTGTACTTCGTGTCGGACAGCATGAACGTCGAGGCGAACGCGACCTCACCGAACGCGGTGATGAAGCTGTAGAACGCGGCGACGGCGAGCCCCGGCTTGGCGAGCGGCAGGATCAGCCGGAAGAACGTGCCGAACGGCGAAAGACCGTCGACGCGTCCGGCCTCGTCGATCTCGAAGGGGATCGTGTCGAAGTACCCCTTGAGCAGCCACGCGCAGTACGGCACGGCCGTCGAGCAGTAGACGAGGATCAGGCCGAAGTAGTTGTCGATCAGCTGGAGTTCGCTGAGGATCTCGTACATCGGGACCATCAGGACGGCGACCGGGAACATCTGGGTCACCAGGAGCACCCACATGAACTTCTTGTAGCCGGGGAAGCGCATGCGCGAGACCGCGTAGCCGGTGGTGGCGGCGACCATGACGCCGATGACGGTCGTACCCAGCGACACGACGAGCGTGCTCCACAGCCAGTCGAAGAACGGCGTGTGCCGCAACACGAACGTGTAGTTGTCGAACGTCATCTTGCCGAGGATGCCCCCGGGGTGCAGATAGTCGTCCTTGTCCGGTCCGAGCGACAGATAGATCAGCCAGGCGATCGGGAACAGGGCTATCAGGCTGGCGACGATGAGGATGCCGTGCGAGGTCAGGGCCCCGGCGCGACTGCGCTCGCCGCGCCGCGGTCCCTTGCCGGCCGGTGCGCCGCCCGTGGGGGCCTCGTCCGCGGGGGCGGGGGTCTTGACGGTCGTGGTGCTCATGGGGGCTCCTGCCTCAGATCGCGAGCTGCTGCTCATTGCGGGCCAGCCAGCGGCGGTAGACGGAGGTGAAGACGATCAGGATGGACAGGAGCAGCACGCCGTACGCCGCGGACTGCGCGTAGTCGCGGGGCTGCTGGCCGAAGCCCAGGTAGTAGGCCCAGGTGACGAGGATCTGCGCGTCCGGCGCGGTGTCGCCGAAGAGCAGGAAGATGATGGCGAACTGGTTGAACGTCCAGATGACGCCGAGCAGGACGACGGTGGAGCTGACCGACTGCAGGCCGGGCAGGGTCACGTGCCGGAAGCGCTGCCAGGCATTGGCACCGTCCATCTCGGCGGCCTCGTACAGGACGGGGTCGATGGACTGCAGGCCGCCGAGCAGCGAGACCATCATGAACGGCACACCGCACCAGGTGTTGACCATGATCGCGGCGGTCCGCTGCCAGAAGGTGTCCTCCAGCCAGAGCGGCGAGGGCAGATGTACCGCGTCCAGCACGGAGTTGATGATGCCGCCGTCGGCGAGCATGAACCGCCAGCCGAAGACGGTGACGAAGGTCGGCACGGCCCACGGCAGGACGAGGATGAGCCGGTAGAAGGTCCGGCCCTTCAGCTTCTGGTTGAGCAGCAGCGCGAGGCCCAGCCCGATGGCGTAGTGGAGCAGCACGCACAGCGCCGTCCACACGATCGTCCAGATGAAGTGCGACCAGAACCGGTCGTACGCGGTGGGGCCCCACAGGATGTCGGCGTAGTTGTCCAGGCCGATGAACTCGTACGTGGCGTCGATGTGGTTGACGCCGATCGTGCGGGCCGAGTTGAGGCTGGTGGCGTCGGTGAACGTCAGGTAGATGCCGCGCACCAGCGGGTAGAGCACCAGCACACCGAGTACGACGACCACCGGGGCGGTCATCGCGTACGCGTACCAGTACTTGCGGTACGCGCGCTTCAGGCGCTGGAGCGGGCCGGGGCGCGGGGCCCGGCCACCGCGGCGCTTGCCGGTCGCGCGGTCGATGACGACTGTCATGGTTCGACACCTTCTGGAAAATCAGGGGCTGATCAGCAGGCCTGTCGTGGGCGTGGGCATGGGCATGGCCGGTGGCCGCCGGGTCCGTCCCCACCACGGCGGGCGAGGACGGACCCGGCGGCCACCCGGGCTCACTTGCTGAAGTCCGGGACCAGCTTGGCGATCGCGGTCTCGGCGTTGCTCAGGCCCTTGTCGAGGGACTCCTTGCCACCGGCGATCTTGGGCAGTTCGGTGTCGAGCGGACCCCACAGCGAGCTGTACTCGGGCAGCGCCGGACGCGGCTGGGCCGCGGCGAGCACGCCCTGGTAGCCGGCGATCCCCGGGTCGGACTTGACCTCGGTGGTGTAGGCGTCCTCGCGGGTCGGCAGCGTGGAGTTCTTGAGGGCGATGGTCTCCTGGGACTTCGCCGAGGTCATGAACTTCAGGAACGTGAGCGAGGCCTCCTGGTGGGCCTTGTCCGAGCCCGCGTACACGGAGAGGTTGTGACCGCCGGTCGGGGCGCCCGCCTTGCCGCTGGAGCCGGCCGGGACGGCGGCGATACCGAGGTTGCCCTTGTCCTTGAAGGCCGAGCCCTTGTAGAAGTTCGTGATCTCCCACGGGCCCTGGATGATCGAGGCGACCTTGCCGTTGACGAAGGCGTCCTGGATGTGGGCGTACGCGTCGGCGGTGGTGTCGGCCTTGTGCAGGCCCTTTCCGCTGAACAGGCCCTGCCAGGTCTTGTAGCCCTTGACCGCCTCGGGCGAGTTGACGGTGATCTTCTTGGCGTCGGCGTCGACCGTGTCGGTGCCCTCGCCGTGGAGGAAAGCCTGCGCGTAGTAGGCCTGGGTGGAGCCCCAGTAGCCGTCGACGCCCGTCTTCTTCTTGACCGTTCCGGCGTCCGTCTTGAGGTCGGCCCAGGTGGTGGGCGCCCCGTCGATGCCGGCCTTCGCGAAGAGTTCCTTGTTGTAGACCAGCGCGAGGGTGTCGGTGACCAGCGGCACACCGTACGTCTTGCCCTCGTACTTGGCCTGCTCGATCAGACTGGCCTGGAACTTGTCCTGCTCCGCGAGGGCCTCGGTGCCGTCGAGCGGCAGGAAGAAGCCCTTCTTGGCGAACGCGGGGGTCCAGCCGACCTCGGAACGCAGGATGTCCGGGGCGCCCTTGGAACCGGCGGCGGTGTCGAACTTGTTCTGCGCCTGGTCGAAGGGCACGTTGACGTACTTGACCTTGATGTCCGGGTTGGCCTTCTCGAATTCCTTCACGAGGGCCTTGTACGTCGGTGCCTCGTTGGTGGCGTTGGACGTGTCCCACCACGTGAGGGTGACCGGGCCGTCCGCCTTGCCACTGTCGTCGCTGTCTCCGCCGCAGGCCGTCGCCGTGAGGGCGAGGGACGCCACCAGTGCGGTGGCCGCTATGCCACGCCGCATGAGTTCTCCTTGAGGGTGAAAGCCCGTGTGCTTCGAGGGGGCGGTCCCGTCCGCCGTCCCTGCCGACTCGCCGACCGCACCGTTGCCGCCGTCGGGCGACGTGAACGTAACAGCGTTGAAAGCAGCGCGAAAGACCTTGCAGCAAAAAAGTGCAAGACCGGCGGACAGTTACCCCGCCGTAACCTCTTCGGAACCGTCCCGATCTGCCGCGATGCCTTGCCACAGGGGCATTCATGGGGTGCGGGCCGTCGTGCAAGACACTGCAAGCTCTTGCCATACTCGTCCGTCGCGAGGATCATCGGCGCTCGGCGCCTTGCAGAAACACCCCCATCCGCACGGGCGCACGCGGCGGACGACGACCACCCCGCCACGACACTGCCGACCAGAATCACGAGGGAACGCGATGACGCAGCAGCCCGGAGCGGGCCGTCCGAGTGCCCGCGCACGGCGTTCGTTCAGTGGGCAACGCGATCCCCGGCCGGTACAGTCCAATCCCGTGACCACACGGCTTGCCGACATCGCAGCGCAGGCGGGGGTGAGCGAAGCGACCGTCAGCCGGGTCCTGAACGGGAAGCCGGGCGTCGCCGCCACCACCCGCCAGTCCGTACTGGCCGCGCTCGACGTGCTCGGCTACGAACGGCCCGTACGTCTGCGCCAGCGCAGCGAAGGGCTCGTCGGGCTGATAACCCCGGAGCTGGAGAACCCGATATTCCCGGCCCTGGCCCAGGTCATCGGCCAGGCGCTGACACGGCAGGGCTACACGCCGGTGCTCGCGACCCAGACTCCGGGCGGCTCCACCGAGGACGAACTCACCGAGATGCTGGTCGACCGGGGGGTCGCCGGCATCATCTTCGTCTCCGGACTGCACGCGGACACCTCCGCGGACATGCAGCGCTACGAGCAACTGCGCGGGCGGGGAGTGCCGTTCGTCCTCATCGACGGTTTCTCGCCGAAGGTGCAGGCGCCCTTCATCTCACCGGACGACCGGGCGGCGATGGCGCTCGCGGTCACCCACCTCGTCTCGCTCGGCCACACCCGGATCGGCCTCGCGCTCGGCCCCAAGCGGTTCGTGCCGGTGCAGCGCAAGATCGAGGGCTTCGTCCGCACCATGCAGGACCTGCTGGGGCTGGCCACGGCCGACATCGAGGAGCGCCTGGTCCAGCACTCGCTGTACACGCTGGAGGGCGGCCAGGCCGCCACCGCGGCGCTCATCGACCGCGACTGCACGGCGATCGTCTGCGCGAGCGACATGATGGCACTGGGTGCCATACGGACGGCACGGCAGCGCGGCCTGGAGGTCCCGGACGACATCTCCGTCGTCGGCTTCGACGACTCCCCGCTGATCGCGTTCACCGACCCGCCCCTGACCACGGTGCGCAAACCGGTGCCGGCGATGGGCCAGGCCGCGGTACGCACGCTCCTGGAGGAGATCGGCGGGACCCCGGCGCCCCACAGCGAGTTCGTGTTCATGCCGGAACTGGTGGTACGGGGCTCGACGGCTTCGTCGCCCGGGGACCGCAACCGCGCCCAGGAGAACCACGTACCTAGGGGTACCGCGTAGGGGTGTGCGGCCGGGTCGTGTCGTGCGCGGGAAGTAGTGGTCCACCTACCTCAGGTGGAGAACGTGCGACCAGGACCCACCCAAGGGATGATCGGTCGTGAAAGGCTCATCTGGCAGACTCTGTCCCTATGGGTGAGAGCACCGTGACGACACTGGAAGGCCAGGAGCAGGCCCCTCCACAGCCCGTCGCGGACGAGGCGCACGGCAGCGCGGGACACCGTCTCCTGCGAAGGCTGCGTACGCCCCGCCGCCCCCGGCTCTGGTTCGAGATCCTGCTCATCGGCGTCAGTTACTGGACGTATTCACTGATTCGCAACGCCGTTCCGGAGCAGCGGACCCAGGCGCTGGAGAACGCCGACTGGCTCTGGAGAATGGAGCACCACCTCGGCATCGCCGTCGAGGAATCGGTCAACCACGCCGTGAACTCGGTGACTTGGCTCATCGTCGGCATGAACTACTACTACGCGACGCTGCACTTCGTGGTGACCATCGGCGTCCTGGTGTGGCTCTACCGCAGCCATCCCGGCCGGTACGCGGCCACGCGCACGGTCGTCTTCGCCACCACGGGTGTGGCCCTGGTCGGCTACTACCTGTATCCGCTGGCCCCGCCGCGCCTGATGAACGGCAACGACTTCATCGACACGGTCGTGGTCCACCAGACCTGGGGCTCGATGGCCTCCGGCGACCTGAAGAGCATGTCGAACCAGTACGCCGCGATGCCGTCCATGCACATCGGCTGGTCCCTGTGGTGCGGCCTGACGATCTTCGCCCTGGCGTCGGTGCCGTGGGTCCGCGTCCTCGGCCTCCTCTACCCGGTGGCGACGCTGGTGGTCATCGTCGCCACGGCCAACCACTTCTGGCTGGACGCGGTGGGGGGCATGGCGTGCCTGGCGTTCGGCTACGCGGTGGCGAGGCTCTGGTACGGCTCTCTGCCGCACGCGCTCCCGCGACAGGTCCCGCCCAAGGCCGAGCCCACGCCCGAACCCAAGATCAAGACCAAGACCGGGGCTTGACGGTCCGGGGCCGGGTCACTCCCCGCCCCCGGCCTCCCGCAGTGCCCGCAGGAAGCTGTCCAGCGCGGGTGTCGGGGGCACCGCCTCGCGTACGGCGGCGAAGATCGCCCGTACCGGCTCCGGCCGGCGGACCTCCCGCACGACCACTCCGGGGTGCCTGCTGCCGAGCCCCAGGCGCGGGACCAGGCTCACGCCGAGCCCGGCCGCGACGAAACCCTGAGCGGTCACGTAGTCCTCGCTCTCGACCACGAACCGGGGCCGGAATCCGGCGGCCTCGCACGCCGAGAGCTGCGCGTCCAGACAGGGCCCCGGCCATTCGCTGCCGACCCACGGCTCCTCGGCGAGGTCGGCAAGCGCCACGGTCCGCCGCCCGGCCAGCGGGTGCCCCTTCGGCAGGACGGCGAGATACGGATCGTCGAGCAGCCGCACGAGCCGCACACCGTCCGCCCCGGCCGCCTGTGTCCCGTTCCCTTCCGGGCGCACCACGAGGGCCAGGTCCGCCCGGCCCTCCCGTACGTCCGGCAGGGGGTCCTCGGGGTCGATGAGCTTCAACTCGATCTGTACGCCCGGATGCTCGGCCCGTACCCGGGCCACCGCCGGGGCGACCAGCGCGGCTCCCGCCGTCGCGAAGTACCGCACCGCGAGCCGCCCGGTGCGGCCCGCCCTCAGGTCGGCGAGCGCGGTCTCGGCCTCGGCGACCTGGCGGCCGATGACGTCCGCGTACCCGGTGAGCAGGAGTCCGGCCTCGGTGGGCCGTACGCCCCGGCCGACCCGTTCGAGCAGGGGTGTGCGGGCCTCCTTCTCCAGTACCGCGATCTGCTGGCTGACCGCCGAGGGCGTGTAGCCCAGCCGCGTCGCCGCCGCCGTCACGGACCCGCTGGTCACCACGGCTCTCAGCATCTGCATGCGTCGCACATCAAGCATGTAGGTGAGGTTAACAGTGCATGCAATATCCTTCACTTGTCCTTACAGAGTGAGGGCCTCACCGTGGACGCATGCCGCTCACCTCGACGCTCCGCATGGCCGCGCTGGCGCTCCTCTGGGGCTCCGGCTTCCTGTGGATCAAACTCGCCCTGAACCACGGGCTGTCCCCGGCCCAGATCACCATCACGCGCTGCGCGCTGGGCACGGCCGTGCTCCTGCTCCTGGCCCGTTCGGCGGGCCAGCGCCTGCCCCGCGACCGCGGGACCTGGGGCCGTCTCACGGTCGCGGCCCTCTTCTGCAACGCCGTCCCGTTCGCTTTGTTCAGCGTCGGCGAGCAGACGGTGGACTCGGGTGTCGCGGGCGTGCTGAACGCGACGACTCCCCTGTGGTCGCTGCTGATCGGGATCGTCCTGGGCACGGACCGCGGGCTCGGCCGCCTCCGCCTGACCGGCCTGTTCCTGGGCTTCGCCGGTACGCTCCTGATCTTCGCACCATGGCATCGCTCGGGGCTGCTGACCTGGGGCGCGGTGGCCCTGCTGGCCGCGGCGGCGAGCTACGCGGTCGCCTTCGCGTACATGGCGCGCGCGCTTACGGGGCGGGGGGCGCCGCTCGCCGTTTCGGCGGCGCAGCTGCTGACCGCCACGGCGTGGACGACGCTGGCGCTTCCCGCGGCGGGGCCCGTGCGCACCGACGCCATGGGGCTCCTGGCGGTGGGCGCGCTCGGGGTGCTCGGCACGGGGGTGACGTTCTACCTCAACTACCGCCTGATCGCGGACGAGGGCCCGACGAGTGCGGCGACGGTCGGCTACCTGTTGCCGGTGGTGTCGGTGGGGATGGGGGCGGTGGTGCTGGGGGAGGACGTGGGGTGGCGGGTGCTTGCGGGGATGGGGGTGGTGCTGGTCGGGGTGGCATTCTCCCGCCCCCGCCGCCCCTACCCGTTCCCGTCCACACATGGGGGCTCCGCCCCCTCGCCCCCTTTGTCCTCAAACGCCGGACGGGCTGGTAGTCAGCCCCCCGGTCGGTGTCACTACGCCCCGTAGAACAGTTCGTCCACCACCGCTCGGGCTCGTCTCGTCGTACGTCGGTAGTCGTCCAGCATGTCCCCCACGTGGCCGGGGCCGTATCCCAGATAGCGGCCCACGGCCGCCAGCTCCCGCCCGTCGGACGGGAAGGTGTCCCCCGCCCGCCCCCGCACCAACATCACAGCGTTCCGCACCCGAGTCGCCAGCACCCACGCCTCGTCCAGCGTCGCCGCGTCCTCCCCCGAGATCAGCTCGGCCGCGCACGCGGCGGCCAGCCCCTCCCGCGTGCGGGTCGTCCGAAGCCCCGGCTCCGCCCACCCGTGCCGCAACTGCAGCAACTGCACCGTCCACTCCACATCCGACAGCCCACCCCGCCCCAACTTGGTGTGCAGCGTCGGATCGGCCCCGCGGGGCATCCGCTCGGTCTCCATCCGGGCCTTGAGCCGCCGGATCTCGCGTACGGCGTCCTCCCCGAGCCCCTCCGCCGGATACCGCAGCGGATCGGCGAGGTCGAGGAACCGCCGCCCCAACTCCTCGTCCCCCGCGACGACTTCGGCCCGCAGCAACGCCTGTGACTCCCACACCAGCGACCACCGGCGGTAGTAGGCCTCGTACGACTTCAGCGTCCGTACGAGCGGCCCGGACTTGCCCTCGGGGCGCAGGTCGGCGTCGATGAGCAGCGGCGGGTCGGCGCTGGGCATCTGCAGCAGCCTGCGCATCTCGGAGACGACGGTGCTGGCGGCCCGCGCGGCCTCCTCCTCGGCCACGCCCTCCCGTGGCTCGTGGACGAAGAGGACGTCGGCGTCGGACCCGTAACCCAGTTCGTGGCCGCCGAAGCGGCCCATGCCGATGACCGTGAAGCGGGTGGGCAGGGTCTCGCCCCAGCCGTCGCGGACGACGGCCCGCAGGGTGCCGGCGAGGGTCGCCGCCGTGAGGTCCGAGATGGCGCCTCCGACGAGGTCGACCAGTGCGCCCTGGTCGGCGTTGGCGGGGGTCTCCTCGGTGCCGTAGGAGCTGACGATGTCGATGGCGGCCGTACGGAACAGCTCGCGCCGCCGTACGCCACGCGCGGCGGTGACCGCCGCTTCTCCCTTGCCGGCCCGGCCCACCGCGGAGAGGATCTCCTGCTCCAGGTGGGCGCGGGGACGGGACACGAGTCCGCCGCTGGAGCCGTTGCCGAGCAGGGCCACGGCCTCGGGTGCCCGCATCAGCAGGTCGGGGGCGAGCCGTCCGGCGGACAGGACCCGGGCGAGGTTCTCGGCGGCGGCGCCCTCGTCCCGCAACAGCCGCAGATACCAGGGGGTCTTGCCGAGCGCGTCCGAGACCTTGCGGAAGTTGAGCAGCCCCGCGTCGGGGTCGGCGGAGTCGGCGAACCAGCCCAACAGGACGGGCAGCAGGGTGCGTTGGATGGCGGCCTTGCGGGAGACGCCGGAGGCCAGCGCCTCCAGGTGGCGCAGCGCGGCGGCCGGGTCCGCGTACCCGAGGGCCACCAGCCGCTCCCTCGCCGCTCCCGGGCTCAACCGGGTCTCACCGGGCGCGAGTTGGGCGACGGCGTCGAGCAGCGGACGGTAGAAGAGCTTCTCGTGGAGGCGGCGCACCACACCGGCGTGCCGTTTCCACTCGCGGTTCAGCGTGGTGACCGGGTCGGTCCGGAGCCCGAGTGAGCGGCCGAGTCGCCGCAGATCGGCGTCGTCCTCGGGTACGAGGTGTGTGCGCCGCAGCCGGAAGAGCTGTATGCGGTGTTCCATGGACCGCAGGAACCGGTAGGCCTCGTCGAACTGCACGGCGTCGACCCGTCCCACGTACCCGCCCGCGGCCAGTGCCTTCAGGGCGTCGAGGGTGGTTCCGCTGCGCAACGACGTATCGACCCGCCCATGCACCAACTGCAGCATCTGTACGGCGAATTCGACGTCCCGCAGTCCGCCGGGGCCGAGTTTCAGCTCCCGCTCGATCTCGGCGGGCGGGATGTTCTCGACGA
The DNA here is from genome assembly GCF_014650955.1 of Streptomyces tauricus. Taxonomy (GTDB): domain Bacteria; phylum Actinomycetota; class Actinomycetes; order Streptomycetales; family Streptomycetaceae; genus Streptomyces; species Streptomyces tauricus. The sequence goes on along the minus strand of NZ_BMVY01000026.1, from coordinate 45,523 downwards.
CGCGCCGCCGCATCTTCTGCACGTCGGTGACGAAGTTCTCCCGCTCGGCGACCTGCCAGACGAGGGGGGCCAGCGTGGCGACGTACTCCTCCCCCAGTGCGACGTCCCCCGCGACGGCCCGGGCCTTCAACAGGGCCTGGAACTCCCACGTCTTGGCCCAGCGCTGGTAGTAGGCGAGATGGCTGCTGACCGTGCGTACGAGCGGTCCGTTGCGTCCCTCGGGCCGCAGATTGGCGTCGACGGGCCAGATCGATCCCTCGACGGTGGTCTCCGAGCAGATCCGCATCAGATGGGCCGCCAGCCGGGTGGCGGCCCGCATCGCCTTGTCCTCGTCGGCTCCGTCGGTCCCCTCGGCGGGCTCCCCGACGAAGATGACGTCCACGTCGGACACGTAGTTCAGCTCGTGGCCGCCGCACTTGCCCATCGCGATCACCGCCAGCCGGCACATCCCGGCGTCCTCGGGCGCGGCGGCCTGGGCGATGGAGAGCGCGGCGCGCAGGGTGGCGGTCGCCAGGTCGGCCAGCTCGGCCGCCGCCTGGGCGACATCGGTGGTCCCGCACACGTCACGGGCGGCGATGGACAGCAGGCACCGCCGGTAGGCGACCCGCAGCGACACGGGGTCGTCCGCCCCGGCGAGCCCGCGCTCGAACTCCGCGACGCCGGGATGCAGGTCCTGCGGCTCGTACGTGACGAGGGCCTGCCAGTCGAGCGGGTGGCGCGCGAGGTGGTCGCCGAGCGCGTCGGAGGCGCCGAGCACCCCGAGCAGCCGGTCACGCAGCGGCTTGGCCGCGATCAGCGTGTCGAGGAGCTCGCGCCGCCCCGCGTCGTCCGCCTGCGCCTCGACGATCCGGACGAGCCCGAGCAGGGCCAGATCCGGATCGGCGGTGGCGCCGAGCGCGTCGAGCAGCACCGGATCGTTCGTCACGGCCGCCAGCTCGGGGCTGTCGAGCAGCCGCTCGGCGGCCGACGGATCGGTGAAACCGTGCCGCAGCAGCCGAGAGAAGGTACTGCTCCTGCGCCCCGGCACCGTCATCCCGGCCTCCGTCGTCCCCCGCGGTGTCACCCCATGCGATCAAGGTCGTACGCCTCAGAGCGTAACCGCAGAGCGCGGGGGAAGCGCCTGGGCGGGCGGGTGGCGCGGGCGGCGGCTCCGCGGGCGGGCAGCGCGGACTCGGCGGGCGTCGGGTATGCGGGCTTCGCGTGCGGTCAGCGCGGTTCGCGGATGCCGTCGATGATGCGGGTCCAGTTGTCGCCGCCGTGCCCGGCCTCGATCGCGCGGCGGTAATGCGCCTGCACGGCCAGCGGGAGCGCCGGGTCCAGACCGAGGGACGCGCTGGTCTCGACGATGTGGTCGGCCGTCGCTCCCATCATGGTGACCGTACTGAGGTCTCCGGGATGCTCGCCGGCGTCGAGCGCGGCGCCGGGATTCTCCTCGCCCGCCCGCAGGATGGCGCCGATCGCGTCGGCGGAGGACAGCAGCTCCGGCAGCGCCTCCCCGGCCTTCATTCCCGCGCTGCCCAGCATCGCGGTGGCGTGCATCAGCGCGGACAGGGTGGTCAGGAACACCGTGAGTTGCGCCTGGTACATCAGCTGGGCGAGCCCCGGGTCCTCGCCCAGGTATCGAGGCGTCCCGAGCGGTGTCAGCGCCGCCAGGTGGCTCCGCAGTACCTCGTCGCGGCCGCTGTAGTAGACGTGGGCCGCCGCCGTGCCGACCATCGGCGCGGGAACCATGACACCGCCGGTGAGGAAGGCGGCACCATGACCGGCCGCCCAGGCCGCCGCCTCGCGGGTGCGATCGGGGGTGTCGGAGCTCATGTTGACCAGCGTCCGGCCTGCGAGCGATCCGGTGGCGCCGCCGAGGATGTCGTACATCGCCGCGTAGTCGGTGAGGCTGAGGATCACGAGGCCGCTCGCTCCGACCGCCTCGGCGGGTGTCGCCGCGAGCGTCGCTCCGTCGGCGACGACGCCGTCTGCGCGACCGGTGGTGCGGTTCCAGACGGTGACCGGGTGGCCGGCGGCGAGGAGTGTGCGGGTCATGGCCCGGCCCATCGGCCCGAGCCCGAGCACGGTGACGGGGCTGTGCCGGCTGCTGGTGAAGCCGCCGCCGGAGCCGTCGGTGGAGCCGTCGGTGGAGCTGTCGGTGGAGTTCTGTTGTCCGTTCACTCCTCCATGCTCGAAGAGGCTCACTAATCTAGGAAGTACGCACTATTTTCTGCGGTACTTACCTTTTCGTAAGGGGACCAGCGATGGCCAAGGCGCCGAGAAACGGCCCTTACATCTGCGGTATCGACGCCGCGCTCGACGTGGTCAGCGGCAAGTGGAAGGGCCTGATCCTCTGGGAGCTCGAAACCCATGGCGTACGCCGCTTCGCCGAACTCCGTCGCGGCCTGCCGGGTGTGAGCGAGAAGATGCTGACGCAGCACCTGCGCGAGATGGAGGAGGACGGCCTCGTACACCGGGAGGTCCATGCCGAGGTCCCGCCGCGGGTGGAGTACTCCCTGACCGAGCACGGGCGCACGCTCAACCGGGCGCTGGGTCCGCTGGGCGCCTGGGGGACGGAGCGGATGCGCCGAGAAGGCGCCGCGACCGTGAACACGGCGGATGCGGCGGATGAGGCGGATGCGGCGGATGCGGCGGATATGGCAAATATGACGGATACGACCGAGGCCGCACACGCCTGAGCACGCACGCACATACGGCACACGACAAAGGAGTCGTTCCATGGACATGGCACTTGAAGTGATCATGCTGCCGGTCACCGACATCGACCGGGCGAAGGCCTTCTACCAGGACAAGGTGGGCTTCCACGTCGACCTCGACACGGAGGTGATGCCGGGCGCGCGGGTGGTCCAGCTGACGCCTCCCGGTTCCGGCTGTTCGATCGCGCTCTCCAAGGGCGTGCCGATCCCGTCGGGGACCCCGCAGCCGGGCACGTACCACGGCATGCAGCTGGTCGTCGCGGACGCGAAGGCCGCGTACGAGGAGCTGACCGCGCGGGGTCTGGAAGTCAGCGAGCCCGTCGCGTACGCCCCTCAGGACGGCGGTACGTTCATGCACTTCACGGACCCGGACGGCAACGGCTGGGCCATCCAGGAGTACCGCGAGCGGGTGGCGAAGCCCTTGCACAAGCTGATGGCTGAGCTGGCGGAACAGCAGGAGCCCACCGAGGGGTAGCCCACCGAGCGGCGGATTACCGAGCGGTGGTCCACCGGTCCGGGCGGCCGTGCCTGCTGGTCCGCCCGAATCCGCCCGGACCGGACACGTCGTCGTGTGCGATGCGGCCGGCTCCGACCGGGCCGACCTGTCAGCGCGCCTGCCGACGGGCCCGTTTCACCTCGCGGTCGACGGCCCACGCGTCGGCGACCGGTCCGAGATGGCCGAGCTTGTCGGGGTTGATCACCGAGCGGATGGTCTGGATCCGCCCGTCGAGCATCTCCAGGGCCAGGATGTGGAGCACCTTGCCGTCCCGGTCGCGGAAGACCGCGCCGGGCCGGCCGTTGACCTCGTGCGGCTCGAAGGTCACGTCGATCCGGGCCATGTGGGGGAAGACGGAGGCGAGCAGCCGGGCCACGTTCTCGGCGCCGCTGACGGCCCGGGCGAGCTGCGGGGCCTTGCCGCCGCCGTCCCCGACCATGGACACGTCGGCGGCGAGCAGGTCGCGCAGACCGTCGACATCGCCCTCGCGCAGGGCGTCGAAGAACCGCGTCGCCAGTTCCTCCCGCTCCTGGCGGTCCGCTTCGAACCGTGGCCGTCCGGCCTCCATGTGCCGCCGCGCCCGTACCTGCAACTGCCGGCAGGCCGCCTCCGACCGCCCCACCGTCGCGGCGACCTCGTCGAAGCCGAAGCCGAACACCTCGCGCAGCACGAACACGGACCGCTCCAGGGGGCTGAGCCGTTCCAGGAGGAGCAGCGCGGCCATCGACACCGAGTCGGCCAGCTCCGCCGAGCGGGCCGGATCCTGGTAGGGGTCGGTGAGCAGCGGCTCGGGCAACCACGGCCCGACGTACTCCTCACGCCGCACGCGGGCGGAACGCAGTACGTCGATCGAGATACGGGTCACCGTGGCGGACAGGAAGGCCTTGGTCGACGTGGGCCGGGTCGTCGAGCCGTCGAAGCGCAGCCAGGTCTCCTGGACGGCGTCCTCGGCCTCTCCCACGCTGCCCAGCATGCGATAGGCGATCGAGAACAGCAGGGGCCGCAGCTCCTCGAACTCCTCGACCTTGCTCACGCCGACTCCCCTCCGCAGTCCTGCCGTTCGCCGTTGGCCGTCGTTCAGTGGAACTGTCCGGCCTTGTACTCGCCCGCGGGCTGCCGGGTGATGATGTTCAGCCGGTTCACCGTGTTCATGAAGGACACCAGGACCACCAGGGCGGTGAGCTGTTCCTCGTCGTAGTGCTGGGCGGCACGCGCCCAGACCTCGTCGCTGACTCCGTCGGCCGCGTCCGCGACGCGGGTCCCCTGCTCGGCCAGTTCCAGCGCGGCCCGCTCGGCCTCGGTGAAGACGGTGGCCTCCCGCCAGGCCGCCACGAGACCGAGCCGTACCTGGCTCTCCCCCGCGGCGGCGGCCTCCTTGGTGTGCATGTCGAGGCAGGCGGCGCATCCGTTGATCTGACTGACCCGCAGGGCCACCAGCTCCTGCGTCACGGCCGGCAGCGGTGACTCCTTGAGCGCCTTGCCCGCCGACATGAAGTACTTGAGAGCCTTCCCGGCCGTCGGGCTGGCGAAGTAGTCGAGTCGAGCGTCCATCGCGTACTCCTCAGTGGTCGGCGTCGCCTACACCCCTGAGACGAGACAGCCCGAGCTCCTGTGACACGCACCCGCGTGACGCACGTCGCTCCGCTGTCGAAGGGACACCCAGGGGTCGGCGGCCCGGCCGCATCCGGCCCCGTGTCGGGCTGGTCCGGGGTCGGTCAGCAGGACTCGCTCAGCTTGACCGTGGCGAAGTCGATGGTCGTGTCGACGGGGTGCTCCCCCGGCGCCGGGGCCTGTGAGCAGACCTTCCAGTTCCGGTCGAAGGCCTGGAAGCGGTCGGCACCGGTGGCATCGGACGAGGTGAGGCTGTAGAAGCCGAGTGCCTGGGCCTCATCCTGTGCGGTCTGCAACACCTTGCCGGTCATGTCGGGGAGCATCGCGGTCTCTTGCTCCGCGGTGGGGGGCTCTTCGGCGGCGCCGGTGGTGGGGTCGGCGCTGGGCGTGGGGTCGCCACTGGCGTCGGGATTCTTCGGCGAGGCGCTTTCCCGGCTGGTCGTCGGTGCCTGCGTCTGAGGGCTGGTGGCTTCGGAAGAGCATGCTGCGAGCGCGAGGAGTGCAGTGACGGCGAGTGCGGCGGCGGTACGGGTCTTCACGGGTCCCCCAGAGTCACAGCGTGGATTGTGGGCTGTACGACTCGTGCGTGACCGGTGTGGTTGCGCGGCACGGGGTGCACCACTCGAACGGACGACATCCCTGTGCGAGCACTCTCTGTCCGCGCAGCACGAGCCTGAGCGGCGGGCCCGACATCCCGCCGGACCGGTCCGTCCCGAACAATGTTGGCCGCCGGACGCTTCAGTACAGCGGATGGGACTTCTGTCGCCGGTCGGGCGGGGCAAAGCTCAGCCCGTGCTAGTCGAGGGCGTCGAAGACGGTCACCCGGCTCGTCGCGAAGACGAAGCTGACGTCGGTGTTTCCCCGAGCCAGGTCCCTGCCGGTGCATTCAAGCAGTTCGACCCCCTTCAGGGACTGCCCCCGCACGGCGTGGAGTCGAAATCGAACATCGCCACATCGTGTCACGCGACACAACGCCTGGGGCCGACGGTCCACGACCGTCGGCCCACTCGTCCGGTCAGCGAGAAAACCCGCCCCGGCCTGCCCTTACAGCACCGGCAGGTTCTTCCGCAGTTCGAAGGCCGTCACCTCGGAGCGGTACTCCTCCCACTCCTGGCGCTTGTTGCGCAGGAAGAAGTCGAAGACGTGTTCGCCGAGCGTTTCGGCGACCAGTTCGCTGCGCTCCATGAGCGTGAGGGACTCGCCCAGGTTCTGGGGCAGCGGCTCGATGCCCATCGCGCGGCGTTCGGCGTCGGAGAGGGCCCAGACGTCGTCGTCGGCGCCCGGCGGCAGTTCGTAGCCCTCCTCGATGCCCTTGAGGCCGGCGGCCAGCAGGACCGCGTACGCCAGGTACGGGTTCGCGCCCGAGTCGAGGGAACGGACCTCCACCCGCGCCGAGCCCGTCTTGCCGGGCTTGTACATCGGGACGCGGACCAGCGCCGAGCGGTTGTTGTGGCCCCAGCAGATGTACGAGGGGGCCTCGCCACCGGCGCCCGCGGTGCGCTCGGAGCCGCCCCAGATGCGCTTGTACGAGTTGACCCACTGGTTGGTGATCGCGGCGATCTCCGCCGAGTGCTTCAGCAGGCCCGCGATGAAGGAGCGGCCGACCTTGGAGAGCTGGTACTCGGAGCCGGACTCGTAGAACGCGTTGCGGTCGCCCTCGAAGAGGGAGAGGTGCGTGTGCATGCCCGAACCCGGGTGCTCACTGAACGGCTTCGGCATGAACGTCGCCTGCACGCCCTGCTCCAGCGCCACCTGCTTCATGACCAGCCGGAACGTCATGATGTTGTCGGCCGTGGACAGCGCGTCCGCGTACCGCAGGTCGATCTCCTGCTGGCCCGGCGCGCCCTCGTGGTGCGAGAACTCGACCGAGATGCCCATCGACTCCAGCATGGTGATCGCCTGGCGGCGGAAGTCCATGCCGACGTTGTGCGGGGTGTGGTCGAAGTAGCCGGAGTTGTCGGCCGGGGTCGGCCGCGAGCCGTCCGTCGGCTTGTCCTTCAGCAGGAAGAACTCGATCTCCGGGTGCGTGTAGAACGTGAAGCCCTGGTCGGAGGCCTTGGCCAGCGCCCGCTTCAGCACGTACCGCGGGTCCGCGAAGGACGGCGAACCGTCCGGCATCAGGATGTCGCAGAACATCCGGGCGGTGCCGGGGGCCTCGGCCCGCCACGGCAGGACCTGGAAGGTCGACGGGTCGGGCTTAGCGATCATGTCGGACTCGTAGACGCGGGCGAAGCCCTCGATGGCCGATCCGTCGAAGCCGATGCCCTCGTCGAAGGCCTGCTCCAGCTCCGCCGGGGCCACGGCCACCGATTTGAGGAAGCCCAGCACGTCCGTGAACCACAGGCGTACGAAACGGATGTCGCGCTCTTCCAACGTACGGAGCACGAACTCCTGCTGCTTGTCCATCTTCCGCTTCCACCCAATCTTGCTGGTCAGGCCGCCTGCTCCCGTCCCAGGGAGGCGGTCGGGCACCTGCGCATCACACCACATCAGCATTTCATGCGCGTTGCGGGCCCCGATCGTCCGGCCGACCTGCGCCCGAACGCCTCGCACACGGCAGGTGTACTGCACTGACGCCCATCTTGCCCGCTGAGCGGCCCACATGAAATGGCCGACCACTGGCGTCTCTCCGTCACCTTCCCCGCACTCCCCGACACTCACCAACCCCCCTCTATAACTTGCATCTTAGATGCAAGTTTTAATACGGTGCGGGCAGTCGAGCAGTCGATCGAGCTTGAGGAGCCCCGATGCTGTCCGAGCAGTCCGCCGCCACCGTCCGCGCCACCCTTCCCGCCGTCGGCGGGGCCCTGGGAGAGATCAGCGACCGCTTCTACGCAGGCCTCTTCGCGGCCCACCCCGAACTGCTGCGCGACCTCTTCAACCGCGGCAACCAGTCCTCCGGGGTCCAGCGCCAGGCCCTGGCGGGCGCCTTCGCCGCCTTCGCCACCCAGCTCGTCGAACGGCCGGACGTACGGCCCGACGCGATGCTGAACCGCATCGCGCACAAGCACGCGTCCCTGGGCATCGCACCCGCGCAGTACCCGGTCGTCCACACGTACCTCTTCGCCGCCATCGCCGACGTCCTCGGCGAGGCGATCACCCCTGCGGTCGCCGCCGCCTGGACCGAGGTGTACTGGCTGATGGCGAACGCGCTCATCGCCATCGAGAAGCGCCTGTACGCCGGAGCCGAGGCTGAGGGGCTGGGGGGTCGGCGCAGCTGGGAGGTCGTCGACCGTGTCGAGGAGACCGCCGACGTGGCCACCTTCCTGATCCGCCCGGCCGACGGCGCCCCCGCGCCCGCCTTCCGGGCCGGCCAGTACGTCTCCGTACGCGTCGAACTGCCGGACGGGGCCCTCCAGACGCGCCAGTACAGCCTCATCGGCGCACCCGGCTCGTCCGTACGCCGGATCGGCGTGAAGCGGGTGCGCGGTGGGGCGGCGCCCGACGGGGAGGTCTCCAGCCACCTCCACGCGCGTGTGCACGTCGGCAGCACGCTCGAAGTGTCCGCCCCGTACGGGGATCTGGTCCTCGACGCCGACCCGAGGACGCCGGTGCTGCTCGCGTCCGCGGGGATCGGCGTGACGCCGATGATCGCGATGCTGGAGCAGCTCGTGGCGACCGGTCATCGAGGGCCGGTGACCGTGGTGCACGCGGACCGGTCTCCCGCGGAGCACGCTCTGCGGGAGGAGCACGAGGCGTACGCGGGGAAGCTTGCGGACGGGGTCGCGCACTTCTGGTACGAGCGGCCGGGGGCGGGGCATCCCGTCGGCCCGGACCGCGTGGGGCTGGTCGACCTTTCCGGGGTGGCCGTCGCGCCGGATACGCGGGCGTACCTGTGCGGGCCGCTGCCCTTCATGCGGGCTGTGCGGGGTCAGCTTCTTGAGAAGGGGGTCTCACCTGCTGACATCCACTACGAGGTGTTCGGCCCGGACCTGTGGCTGGCCGACACGGGCGGCGCGACGCGGTAGCCGCGGGCCGATGGGTACTGTCCGCGCAGTTCCCCGCGCCCCTAAAAACCAACGACTGCGCAGTTCCCCGCGTCCCTGACGGGGCGCGGGTGCGGGGAACGGCGCCCGCAGCCGAGCGCCAGACCCGAGTGCCCCATAGGGGCGCGGGGAACTGCGCAGTCTTTTGGGTGCGCCCCTACTTCATCGTGATGTTCAGGAGCAGCGGGCCCGTCGGCGCAGCCACCATGTCCGTGATGGTCAGCGGGTCCAAGGAGGCGTAGAACGCCTCCTGGGCCCGCCGCAGGGCGACCCGCAACCGGCACCCCGTGTGCAACGGACACGGCGACGCCCCCTCGCAGTCGACGACATCCCCCTCCCCCTCGAAGGCCCGCACAACCGCCCCCACGGACGCCGTACGCCCCGCCTCCGTGAGCGCGAGCCCACCCCCTCGCCCCCGCCGCGCGGAGAGCAGTCCGAGGTGCTGCAGCTCGGCGACGACCTTCGCGGCGTGCGTGTACGGCACCTCCATGGCCGCCGAGACGTCCCGCGTGGTCGGCGTGGTCGGCACAGCCCCCTCGTCGGCGACAGCCAGCCGCATCAGGACGCGCAGAGCCAGGTCGGTCGATCGCAGCAGCCGCATACCGGCAGCGTAGATAATGCGCATTCCGCGTTCAAATTATGGGTCGGGCGCGGAGGGACCAAGGCCCTCCGCGCCCGGCCCATTTGGCCAATCCCATGGACTGCCCGCGCCAATCCCCCGGGCTCCCCACCTGGAACCCCTCCTCCCCCACTACGATCAGCACACCACTCCACTGCCCCTTTCCCCCAGAAGGACCACCCCATGGGCTCCGCCAAGAAGACAGACACCACGTCGCGCAAAGCGCGGATAGAGGAGATGCGGCGCGCCGAGCAGTCCCGCGAGCGCCGTAACCGGGTTCTCACGATCGCCGCCAGCGTGATCGTCGTCGCCGGTCTCGTCGCCGGTGGCGCGTTCCTGATCAACTCGCAGTCCGACGACAAGGACAGCGCGGCGAGCGACTCGAAGTCCGCTTCGGGGAAGTTCGTCACGGGCAAGGACGGCGTGAAGAAGTGGAGCACCAAGCTCACGCAGAACCACGTCACCAAGGACGTGGACTACCCGATGGAGCCCCCGGTCGGCGGTGACCACAACCAGGTCTGGATGAACTGCAACGGCGACGTCTACGAAGACGCGATCAAGAACGAGAACGCCGTGCACTCGCTGGAGCACGGCGCGGTCTGGGTGACGTACAACAGCAAGGCGTCCGACGCCGACGTGAAGGCGCTCGCCGAGAAGGTCAAGAAGACGCCGTACTCGCTGATGAGCCCCGTCGAGGACCAGAAGGACCCGATCATGCTCTCCGCGTGGGGTCACCAGCGGACGGTCAAGGGTGCGAGCGACCCGGACGTCGGCACCTTCTTCGAGACGTACGTCCAGGGCAAGCAGACGCCCGAGCCGGGCGCGGCCTGCACCAACGGTCTGTCGAAGTGAGCAGGACGAAGTCCGCGGGCTGGATAGCGGGAGCCGCCGCGGCCGTTCTCGTGGCGGCCGGGGCGATCACGTACGCGGTCGCCGACGGGGACGACTCCGGGATGAGGCCGCCGGCGGCGGACTCGGCGGACGCGGGCTTCGCCCGTGACATGTCGGTGCACCACCAGCAGGCCGTCGAGATGTCGTACATCGTGCGCGACCTCACCGACGACGAGGAGGTGCGCCGTCTCGCGTACGACATCGCGCAGACCCAGGCCAACCAGCGCGGCATGATGCTCGGCTGGCTGGACCTGTGGGAGCTGCCCAAGGTGTCAGCCGACGAGCCCATGGAGTGGATGGGCATGGCCGGCATGGGGACCGGCGAGGACGGCGCGCTGATGCCGGGCATGGCGACCAACACGGAGATGGACGCGCTGCGCAAGCTGACCGGCAAGGCGGCGGAAGTCCGCTATCTGCAGCTCATGTACGCCCACCACGTGGGCGGTGTGCACATGGCCAAGGGGTGTGTGGAGCGCTGCCAGGTGGGTGTGGAGCGGCGGCTCGCGCAGGGCATGGTGCAGGCCCAGGAGTCCGAGATGAAGCTGATCTCCGACCTGTTGAAGCAGCGCGGCGCCAAGCCGCTGCACTGACGCTTTCCGGCCTTGGGGCGCGACCCGGTCGATGTCGGCCACGACCCATCGCGTGGCGTATCGGGCAGGGCACCCCAAATCCCCCTCTCATACGGTTCCTTGGGTTGATTTTGGGCCAGCCATGTCCCGGCCATTCCCCTGGCATGAACGGTTCATCGCAAGAGTGACCCCCATCCAGTGATCCTTTGGGGGTTCCATGAGATCCAATCGCGCCGCGGTGCGCGCCGGTGTGAGCATGGCGGCGACCCTGCCGCTGCTCGCCGGCGCGCTGGCCCTGGGCATACCCGCGGCCCACGCCTCCGACGGTCCGGCCGGCCGTGACACGCTCCAGGGCACCAAGCCCCTGTGGGCCACGGCCGGGGCGGACAAGGGGGCCACGGCGGACAGTTCCCGGGTCACGGCCCGGGTCTACCTCGCCGGACGGGACGCGGCGGGCCTGAGCGCCTACGCCACCGCCGTCTCCGACCCGTCGTCGGCCTCGTACGGGAAGTACCTCACCGCGCGGCAGGCCCAGGCCCGTTTCGGCGCGAGTGAGGCGCAGGTCGCCGCGGTGACCGCCTGGCTGAAGTCGGCGGGGCTGACCGTGACCGGCACGAGCACGCACTACGTGTCGGTGACCGGTGAAGTGGCGGACGCGGAGAAGGCGTTCGGCACGCAGTTGCACAACTACGCCAAGGGCAAGAAGACCTACCGGGCGCCGTCGAAGGCCGCCTCCGCGCCCGCCGGGCTGAACGGCGCCGTCCTCACCGTGACCGGCCTGGACAACGCCCCGCACAAGGCGGACCACTCCGACACGCTGCCGCCGCCGGACGCCGTGTTCCACAACGCCGGGCCGTTCTCGTCGTACTACGGCTCCAAGACCGCGACGACGCTGCCCGGCGCGTACGGCACGAAGGTGCCGTACGCCGTGAAGGGGTACACCGGCAAGCAGTTGCGGGCCGCGTACGGGGCCGGGAAGGCGACCGGCAAGGGCGTGACCGTGGCGATCACGGACGCCTACGCCTCGCCGACGATCGCGGCCGACGCCGCCACGTACGCGCGTAAGCACGGTGACGCGGCGTACCGCGGCGGCCAGTTGACGCAGGTGCTGCCCGGTGAGTACACGCGGACCGAGGAGTGCGGGGCGGCGGGCTGGTACGGCGAGGAGACCCTCGACGTCGAGGCCGTGCACGCGGTCGCGCCCGCCTCGGACATCGTCTACGTGGGCGCCGCGTCCTGCTACGACGACGACCTGCTCGACTCCCTCGGCAGAATCGTCGACGGCCACCTCGCCGACATCGTCTCCAACTCCTGGGGCGACATCGAGGCCAACCAGACGCCGGACCTCGCCGCCGCCTACGACCAGGTGTTCCAGCTGGGCGCCATCGAGGGCATCGGCTTCTACTTCTCGTCCGGCGACAACGGCGACGAGGTCGCCAACACCGGTACGAAGCAGGTCGACACGCCCGCCAACTCGGCGTGGGTGACGGCGGTCGGCGGCACCTCGCTCGCCGTCGGCAAGGGCGACACGTACAAGTGGGAGACGGGCTGGGGCACGCTCAAGGCCACGCTGTCCGACGACGGGAAGAGCTGGACGGACTTCCCGGGCGCGTACACCTCGGGCGCGGGCGGCGGGACGAGCGCGACGGTGAAGCAGCCGTTCTACCAGCGCGGTGTCGTGCCGTCGCGGCTGGCGAAGGCGAACGGCGGGCAGGCCATGCGTACGGTTCCCGACATCGCCGCGATCGCCGACCCCAACACCGGGTTCCTGGTCGGGCAGACGCAGACCTTCCCGGACGGGACGCAGGGGTACGACGAGTACCGCATCGGCGGCACCTCGCTCGCCTCGCCGGTCGTCGCGGGCATCCAGGCGCTCGCCCAGCAGGCGCGCGGCGGGCACGCCATCGGGTTCGCCAACCCGGCGATCTACGACCGCTACGACACGAAGCTGTACCACGACGTCACGGACCGCCCCACGGGCCGCGATCTCGCGGTCGCGCGCGTCGACTTCGTCAACGCCTTCGACGCGTCGGAGGGCCTGTTGACCTCGGTCCGCAGCCTCGGCAAGGACAGCAGCCTGAAGGCCGTGCGGGGGTACGACGACGTCACCGGGGTGGGTTCGCCCGCGCCGGGTTACGTGACCTCGTACCGCCGCTGAGTCGGTGAACCGCTGAGCCTGCGTGGCTCCTCATCTCCGGTGCGTCCGCTCCTCTTCCTGGCCGGCGGGGAACGGGCGCACCGGTTCGTCCAGGACCGCCGCCGCCACGTCCTGGGGGCGGTCGAGCATGACGAGGTGACCCGCGGGGGCGGCGACGCGGAAGGTGCCGCCGAGGCCCTCGGCGAGACGTTCCTGCCGGTCGAGCCAGCGTCGCGCACCGCTCTCCCCGTCGGCGTGGGCGGCCAGGACGGTGACGGGTACGTCCGGGAGAGGCCGCTCCCGTAGCCGGTCCAGCTCGACCGCCTGGTCCCGGTAGGTCGCGTTCTCGGCGAGGGCGCCCCGCAGGGAGCGGCTGGTGGAGTAGGCGCGCCGGACGAGGTCGTACGGGGCGGGGTCACCGCGGCCGTTCCGGCTCCGGCGTACGGTCCTGACCGCGGTACGCCGCAGGAGTGGGCCGAGTGCCCGTGGGAGGCCCGCGCCGGCCAGCAGCGAGCCGCACGCGCGCGTGGCGGCGTTCCGGAGGGCGGGGGCGCGGCTCGGGCGTGGTTCCTCCTCGACGCTGGAGTCGACCAGGACGAGTCCGGCCGTCCGCTCCGGGTACAGCCGTGCGAAGGCCTCGCAGTGGAAACCGGCGAGCGAGTGCCCGACCACGGTGACGGGCGTGTGGACACCGGCCGCGTCGAGCACGCGCGCGATGCGCTGCGCCTCGCCGGTGAGCGTGGGCCACGCGTGCGCGGGGGCGGGGCCGGGGCCGCTGAGCCCGAGGCCGGGGCGGTCGAACCGGACGACGGTGCGGTACGGGGTGAGGAGCGGCACCACGAGGTCCCAGTCGAACCAGCACATGCCCAGCCCGCCGCTGAGCAGACAGACGGGCGGGCCGGCGCCGGTACTCGTACTGGTTCCGGTGCCGTCGACTCGGATGTGATGCGGGATCCCGTCGATGCGGACGAAGGTCATGGGCGGACGTCCGCTTCGCGGAGAGGGCGGTGGGCGGGGAGGGGTGCGTCGTGGGTCGGGGCGCGGAGGAGGGAGACGGCGAGTACGCCCAGCCAGATCGCGATGACGCCGACCTGGAGGCGCTGCGCGATGCCGAGGCCCCAGCCGTCGTGGCCCGTCTCCAGGGCGGCGATCGCGGCCAGCGTCCAGGCGGTGGCGGCCAGTTCGAGCGCGAGCAGGGCCGGGCCGTGGCGGACCGTGCGGGTGAGGGTCGCCATGGCGACGAGGATGGCGCACAGGGCGATCGTGCTGCTCACGGTGTGGGCGTCGTGGGCCCAGGGGACCAGGCCCGCGGTCTCCCTCGTAGCGCATTCCGGGTCGGTGGTGGGGGTGCAGCTGAGCGGGAGCCGGGAGTCGACGGCGGTGGCGACACCGAAGAGGAGGAGCGCGGCTGCGCCTGTCCGCGCGACCGGCCCCCTGCGGGGACGCGTCCGCGTCCGCGTCGGGACGGACAGCAGGGTGGCGGCGGCTGCGGCGAGCGCGCCCGCGACCAGGTCCGTCGTGCGGAACAGGGTGGTGTACGGCTGGTCGGTCGCGGCCAGTTCACTCACGTAGGTGCGGGCCGGGTGGAGGGCTGTCGGGAGGACGACCTCCATGACCCACGCGGAGTAGACAAGGGCGGCCAGGCTGAGGAGGACGGCGGTCGCGAACGGACGGGACGTTGTCATTGACGTCCATGGTGGGGCCGAGGGGGCCGCCTCGCACGTCTTTGCCTGCGCGTCGGTGGGGGCTGGTCGCGCAGTTCCCCACGCCCCTCGCGGACGGGGCCGAGGGCGCACGTCGTAGAGCGGCTGCAGGCCGATGAGGGCTGAGCGCGCAGTTCCCCGCGCCCCCCAAAAAAACGGGACCAGAGTGCACGCCGCAGGACGGCTGCAGGCCCATGGCCGCTGAGCGCGCAGTTCCCCGCGCCTCTAAAAGCAGGGCGAGGCGTCTTCAGGGGCGCGGGGGACTGCGCGGCCGGCCCCCACCGGGCCCGCCGTGGACGATGAGCCCGGCATCAGGCAGGCAAGAAAAGGGCGCCCCCTTAAACAAAGGGCGCCCCTTTCCTCACACGCTCTCGCGCCAGAGGCTTGTGATCGGGAGCCGGCGGTCCTTGCCGAACCCCTTCGCCGAGATCTTCGTCCCCGGCGGATACTGCCGCCGCTTGTACTCCGCCGTATCCACCATCCGAAGCGTCTTCGTCACGACCTCACGATCGAACCCCGCGGCCACGATCGCATCGGCCCCCGTGTCCCGGTCGACGTACAGCTCCAGAATCGCGTCCAGCACGGGGTAGTCCGGCAGCGAGTCCGTGTCGACCTGCCCCGGCCGCAACTCCGCACTCGGCGGCTTGGAGATCGAGTTCTCCGGGATCGGCGGAGTCTGCCCCCGCTCGGCGGCGGCCCGGTTGCGCCACTCGGCGAGCCGGAAGACCGACGTCTTGTAGACGTCCTTGATCGGCCCGTACGCCCCCACGGAGTCCCCGTACAGCGTCGAATACCCCACCGCCAGCTCGGACTTGTTGCCCGGCGCCAGCACGATGTGCCCCTCCTGGTTGGACAGGGCCATCAGCATGGTGCCGCGCAGCCGCGACTGCAGGTTCTCCTCGGCGAGCCCGGTGAGCCCCAGCGACCCCATGTACGCGTCGAACATCGGCTCGATCGGCACGGTCCGGAAGTTGAGCCCCGTCCGCCGCGCCAGCTCGGCCGCGTCGCCCCGGGAGTGGTCCGAGGAGTATTTGGACGGCATCGACACGCCGTACACGTTCTGCGCGCCGAGCGCGTCGCAGGCGATCGCGGCGACGAGCGCGGAGTCGATACCGCCCGAGAGCCCGATCAGCACGGAGCGGAAACCGTTCTTCGCCGCGTACGCCCGCAGCCCCACCACGAGCGCGGAGTACACCTCCTCGTCCGCGTCGAGCCGCTCGGCGTACCCGCCGGACAGCTCCGCCTCGTACGGCGGCAACGGCTCGTCGGAGATGACGAGATGGTCGATACGCAGCCCGTCGTCCACGACCCCCGACGGGGCCTCGGCGGCAGCGCCGGGCAGGTCCAGGTCCAGGACGACACACCCCTCCGAGAACTGCGGCGCCCGCGCGACGACCTCCCCGTGCCGGTCGACGACGATCGAGTCACCGTCGAAGACCAGCTCGTCCTGGCCGCCGATCATGGCCAGATAGGCGGTCGTACAGCCGGCCTCCTGCGCGCGCTTGCGCACGAGGTCGAGGCGGGTGTCGTCCTTGTCGCGCTCGTACGGCGAGGCGTTGATGGACAGCAGCAGGCCCGCTCCGGCGGAACGGGTCGCCGGGACGCGCCCGCCGTCCTGCCAGAGGTCCTCGCAGATGGCGAGCGCGACGTCGATGCCGTGCACCCGTACGACCGGCAGGGTGTCGCCGGGTACGAAGTAGCGGAACTCGTCGAAGACGCCGTAGTTCGGCAGGTGGTGCTTGGCGAAGGTGAGGACCACCTCGCCGCGGTGCAGCACCGCCGCGGCGTTCCGCGGGGCGCCGGCCGGCTGGCCGTAGCGGGGCTGGGCCTTCTCGGAGCGGTCGAGGTAGCCGACGACGACCGGCAACTCCCCGAACCCCTCCTCGGCGAGCCGTGCGGCGAGCGCGTGCAGGGCCGCGCGGGACGCCTCCACGAAGGACGACCGCAGGGCGAGGTCCTCGACGGGGTACCCGGTCAGCACCATCTCGGGGAACGCCACGAGGTGCGCTCCCTGCTCGGCGGAGTGCCGGGTCCAGCGGACGACCGCCTCGGCGTTCCCGGCGAGATCGCCGACGGTCGAGTCGATCTGATTCAGAGCGAGACGTAGTTGAGGCACGGGGCCAGTGTAATCGTCAAAGCGACGCGATGGGTGGGGCCACCCCCGGAGGGCGCCCCGGTGGGGGCGCATCGCGGGAGGGTGCGGGCACCTCGGGGCTGGCCGCGCAGTTCCCCGCGCCCCTTGAAGCCGCGCCCGCCCCGCGGAGGCGCCCGGTGGGAGGGTGACCGCCGAGGGGGTGCGGGTCCGCCTTAGCTGGCCGCGCAGTTCCCCCCGCCCCCAAAGACGCGCCCGCTCGCGAGGGCGCCGGGTGGGAGGGTGCCCGTCGGGCACGACGCATCCGCAGACGCCGATGGGCCGCGTCATCCCCCTCGCGGGGCGGCGGAGGACGGGGCGCAGCCCCTCCCTAAGGGGCGCGGGGAACTGCGCAGGTGACCACGACGCATCCGCAGACGCCGACGGGCCGCGTCATCCCCCTCGCGGGGCGGTGGGGGACGGGGCGCAGCCCCTCCCCCCCCCGGAGCGCGGGGAACTGCGCGAGAGGCCGCGGCGCGTCCGCAGGGGTCGACGGGGCGCGCCGTCCCCTGCCGTGGGCGGAGCCGTCAGTGGTGGGCCGGGGTCTCCACCTGGCGCGGGGTGTGCGTCGCCACTATGCGGCCCGAGGGCGTCGTGCCACGGCGGCGGTCCACGGCGTAGGCGAGGGCCGCCACGCCGAGGCCCAGGACCGCCAGGACCGCGCCCGCGAGCGCCGGGGACGTGACGCCGTAACCCGCCGCGAGGGCCAGCCCGCCGATCCACGCGCCGCCGGCGTTCGCGAGGTTGAAGGCCGCCTGGTTGGCGGAGGAGGCCAGGGACGGGGCCGAGGACGCCTTCTCCATGACCATGAGGAGGAGCGGGGAGCTGGTCATGAACGCCGCCGCACCGAGCAGCACCACCGCGAGCGGCGCACTCCACGCCGTGCCCATCATGAGCGGGAAGAGGGCCAGGACCGCCACCAGGGAGACCAGGCCGCCGAACAACGTGCCGCGCATCGAGCGGTCCGCCAGGCGCCCGCCGAGCAGGTTGCCCGCCGTCGCGCCCACGCCGAACAGCGCGAGCAGCAGGGTCACGCTGGAGTCGGCGTACCCGGCGGAGTCCGTCAGCATCGGCGTGATGTAGCTGTACGCCGAGAACAGCGCGCCGAAGCCCGCGACGGTCGTGCCGAGGGCCAGCCAGACCGGGAGCGACTTGAGCGCCGCCAGTTCGCCGCGCAGGCCGGTCGCGGCGGAGTCGTGCTCGGAGGTCCGGGGCAGGAGCAGCGCCAGGGAGGCGATGGCCGCCAGGCCGATCACACTGACGCCGAGGAAGGTGGCGCGCCAGCCGAACTGCTGGCCGATGAGGGTCGCGGCGGGGACGCCCGCGATGTTCGCGATGGTCAGGCCGAGGAACATCAGCGAGACCGCGCGGGCCTTGCGCTCGGCGGAGACCATGCCGGTGGCGACGACGGCGCCCACACCGAAGAACGCGCCGTGGGGCAGACCGCTCAGGAAGCGGGCCGCGAGCAGTGAGGTGTTGTCGGGGGCGAACGCCGAGAGCGTGTTGCCCACGACGAACAGCACCATCAGCCCGATCAGCACCTTGCGCCGGGCCATGCGCGCGGTGACCGCCGCGAGCAGCGGGGCGCCGACGACGACGCCGATCGCGTACGCCGAGACGAGGTGGCCCGCGGTGGGGATCGAGATGTTCAGGTCGTCCGCGACGTCGGGCAGCAGCCCCATCATCACGAACTCGGTGGTGCCGATGCCGAAGGCGCCCACGGCGAGGGCGAGCAGGGCCAGGGGCATGAGGGACCTTTCACAAGGGAGAGCGGTGTTCCGTGCAGTTTATGTTCACCTGCGGAACAAAGCCTCCCAGTCCCAGTATTCCCAGGGGTTACGAGCCGGTTGCCGACAGCTTCACGCGGGCGGCGATCGGAAGATGGTCGCTGCCCGTCTCCGGGAGGGTCCAGGAGGTGACCGGCTCGACGCCCTTGACCATGATCTGGTCGATCCGCGCCATCGGGAACGACGCCGGCCAGCTGAACCCGAAGCCGCTGCCCGCCGCGCCCTGCGCGGAGCGCATCTGCGAGGTGACGCCGTTCAGCGCGCGGTCGTTCATCGTGCCGTTCAGATCACCGAGGAGGGCGATGTCCGGCAGCTTCTCGTCGGCGATGGCCTCGCCCAGCGCGTCGGCGCTCTTGTCGCGCTGCCGCGCGGTGAAACCGGCCTCCATCTTCACCCGAACGGAGGGCAGGTGCGCCACGTACACCGCGAGCTGCCCGTCGGGCGCGGTGACGGTGGCCCGCATCGCGCGGGTCCAGCCGAGCTTGATGTCGACGGGGGCGGCCCCGCTCAGCGGGTACTTGCTCCACAGGCCGACCGTGCCCTGCACGGAGTGGTACTTGTACGTCGACGCGAGGGCCTTCTCGTAGACCGGGACCGCCGAGGTGGTCAGTTCCTCCAGGGCCACCACGTCCGCCTCGGAGGCGGCCACGTCACGGGCCGTGCCCTCCGGGTCGGGGTTGTCCGCGTTGACGTTGTGCGTGGCGACGGTGAGGTCCCCGCCGGAGCCCGTCCTGTCGACGAGCAGCCCGCCGAAGAGGTTGACCCAGATGATCGCGGGCAGCAGCACGGCGATCAGCGCGGTCGCGGACCTGCGGATCAGCGCGAGGACGAGCAGCACCGGGACGGCCAGCCCCAGCCAGGGCAGGAACGTTTCCAGGAGGCTGCCGAGGTTGCCGATCCTGTTCGGGATCTGCGCGTGCAGCGCCATCACCAGGGCGAGCACGAGGGCGAACGCGGCGAGCACGATCCCCCGCCGCCAGATGCCCCGGTCGGTACGGAGCGATGTCAGCAGGCGGTGGAACCGGGTGCCTCTGCGGTCGGGCCCCTGGCCGCCGCTGCCCGTCTCCGTCATGTACGCCTGCGCCATACCGTCGCCTCACCAACTGCCGTTCGCATCATCCCCGCGCCCTAAGACCCTAGGGGATGATCGCCATCGTTCCCGCCGCCGCACGGCGGCCGTACGGGCACAAGGACGACCGGGAGGGCGCGGCGAGTTCCGGCGGCGGGCCAGGTGGGGTGGTCTGTGACGGAACGCGCATATTCACTCGGGGGTGGCAACGGGGGTTGCGGGACCCAGTCCCGTCAGGACCGTGTCGACGATCCGTTCGGACAGCCCCTCCTCAAGGCCCGCGTCCGGACGGATGACCGCGCGGACGAGCATGGGGCCCACGAAGAGGTCGTTGGCCAGTTCGACGTCGACGTCCGCGCGGAACTCGCCGTTCGCCTGGCCGCGCCGCAGGACGTCGAGCGTCATCAGGCGGCGCGGTTCGATGACGGCCGCGTGGTAGACCTTCCACAGCTTGGGGCTGCTCTTCATCTGCGCGTAGACGTTGTGCATGATCGCCGAGGAGCGGGTGACCAGGCCGCGTCGCCGCAGCGATTCGAGTATGACGATCAGGTCGTCGCGCATGGACGTGCCGGGGAGTTGCGGGTCGGGCGGTTCGGCGGTGCGCAGTACGTCGCAGAAGAGTTCTTCGCGGCCGCTCCAGCGACGGTAGATGGTGGCCTTGCCCACACCGGCGATGCGGGCGACTCGCTCTATGGAGATCTCCGCGAGCGGGACGCCCTCCTCCAGGAGGCGCATGACGCCCTCGATGATGGAGCGTTCCACCGCCTCGCTGCGGGGGCGGCCTCTGGCGGCGGCGCCGCGTCCTCGTCCGGCCTTGGCCGGGTCTTGGTCCACGCCGTCCACGAGTTCGCTCCGCTCTCTTGGCTGTTGCTTCTGCCGTTCCGCCGACTGGGCTGATTGTCCCTGGTTGGTTGTGTGCGGGTGTGTCTTGGGGGCGCGCCGTCTGCCCGCGCCCCCTGAAGGCGAAAAGACTGCGCCGTTCCCCGCGCCCCTGAAAGCCACAAGACTGCGCCGTTCCCCGCGCCCTCAAAAGCCGAAAGATTGCGCCGTTCCCCGCCGCCCCTAAAGGCCAAAGGGCTGCGCCGTTCCCCGCGCCCCTTTTCGGTGGCTCAGTGGTCGGTGGTTATTAGTTGCGGTTCTTTTTCTGTCTGGGTGGGGGTGCGGCCCGGGAGGAAGAGGTAGACGACTGCCGCGCCTACGACCGCTACTGCCGCGCCGCACAGGGACGTTACGTGCATGGCGTGGAGGAAGGCGTCGTTGGCCGGGGTGATCAGGGCGTCACCCTTCGGGCCCAGCTTCGCGGCGAAGCCGAGGGTCGCCTCGATGGACTCGCCCGCCTCGTGCCGCGCGGCCGGGGGCAGCTTGTCCTCGATGCCCGAGCGGTACGCGGCGGAGAGGACCGAGCCGAGTACGGCGATGCCGAGCGCGCCGCCGACCTGGCGGAACGTGTTGCTGAGCGCGGAGGCCGAGCCCGCCTTCTCGCGGGGCAGAGCCTGCATGATCACGACGCTGGTCGGCGTCATGATGTGCGCCATTCCCGTGCCCATCAGGAAGAAGATGACTTCCAGGATCCAGATCGGCGTGTCCGCGTCCAGCGCGGCGAACGCGGCCAGCATGGCGGCGATGGTGAGCATGCCGGCGGTCGTGGTGGCCCGGTTGCCGAAGCGGTCCACGACCAGCCGGGCACGCGGCGCGAAGACGAGCTGCGCGACGGCCAGCGGCAGCATCAGCAGACCGGTCTGCAGGGGCGAGTAACCGCGCACGCTCTGCGTGTAGAAGACGGAGAAGAAGGTCACGCCCATCAGCGCGAAGAAGACGAGCGCTATGGCGGAGATCGCGGCGGAGAAGACCTTGTTCTTGAAGTAGTCGATGTCGATCGACGGGTGGTCGCTGCGCTTCTCGTGCACGACGAAGCCGACGAGTACGGCGAGTCCGGCGCCGATGGTCGCGAGGACCTTGACGTCCGTGAAGTCGGCGAGCTGGCCGCCCTTGATGATGCCGTACACCAGCAGGACGAGGCCGATGACGGACAGCACCACGCCCACCGGGTCGATGCGGCCCGGCTTCGGGTCGCGGGAGTCGGGGACGAGCCAGATCATCAGGCCGAGCGCCACGACCACGATCGGCACGTTGATGAGGAAGACGGAACCCCACCAGAAGTGGTCGAGCAGGACCCCTCCGGTGATCGGGCCGATGGCGATGGCGAGGCCGACACCGCCCGCCCAGATGCCGATCGCCTTCGGCTGCTCGTCGCGCTCGAAGACGTTCATGAGGACGGCGAGCGTGGCCGGCATCACGAAGGCGGCCCCGAGGCCCATCACCGCGCGGAACGAGATCAGCTCGACCGGGGAGCCGGAGGAGGCGGCGAGCGCCGAGCCGATCCCGAAGACGAGGAGGCCGCCGAGCAGCACCTTCTTGCGGCCGAGCCGGTCGCCGAGGAGACCGGCGGAGAAGAGCAGGCCCGCGAAGACGAGGGTGTACGAGTTGATGGCCCATTCCAGCTCGCTCTGGGTGGCTCCCAGACCGGTCGGGGCGGGCGTCGAGATGGTCTTGATCGCGACGTTCAGGATCGAGTTGTCGAGAACGACGATCAGCAGGCTCAGCATCAGGACGCCGAGGATCGCCCAGCGTCGTCGGTGCACGGCCTCCGGTATCCGGGGAGCGGTGTCGGCAGGAGTTGTCATACCGAAAAGGCTAGGCGAGATTCGATACGAGACCGTCTCGTATTGGAATCCTTTACCGAGACCTTACGAGCCCTGGAGGTCGGCTTGGGGCCAGGACACCGGGCTCGGCCGCGGAGACGAGGGCCACGGTGACCCCTCTAGCCGTTCTGTGGCACGAGGTGCCACCATGGAGGGGATCCGGAGACGCCGTCAGGGCGCTTCGAGATGACAGAAGGAGCCGTTGCAATGACGCAGTTCTCGGCTGCCCAGAACACCACCGACAGCAGCAACAGGGCGCTGTACGGAGGCAAGGGCACACGCCGTATCACTGTCCGCGACATCACGGTGGCCAAGGAGCGCGGCGAGAAGTGGCCGATGCTCACCGCGTACGACGCGATGACCGCGTCCGTCTTCGACGAGGCCGGCATCCCGGTCATGCTCGTCGGCGACTCCGCGGGCAACTGTCACCTGGGCTACGAGACCACCGTGCCCGTCACCCTCGACGAGATGACCATGCTGTCGGCCGCCGTCGTACGCGGCACCTCGCGCGCCCTCATCGTGGGCGACCTGCCGTTCGGGTCGTACCAGGAGGGGCCCGTGCAGGCGCTGCGGTCGGCCATGCGGCTGGTGAAGGACGCCGGGGTCGGGGCCGTGAAGCTGGAGGGCGGTGAGCGCTCGCACGAGCAGATCAAGCTGCTCGTGGAGTCGGGTATCCCCGTGATGGCGCACATCGGGCTCACGCCGCAGTCCGTGAACTCCATGGGATACCGGGTGCAGGGGCGTGGCGAGGAGGCCGCTCAGCAGTTGCTGCGCGATGCCAAGGCCGTGCAGGACGCGGGGGCGTTCGCGGTGGTACTGGAGCTTGTGCCGGCGGAGTTGGCGGCGGAGGTTACTCGGGTGCTGCACATTCCTACCGTCGGGATCGGGGCGGGGGCCGAGACGGACGCGCAGGTTCTTGTGTGGACCGACATGCTCGGGCTCACGGGGGGCAAGATGCCGCGGTTCGTGAAGCAGTACGCGGATCTTCGGCAGGTCATGGGGTCTGCCGCGAAGGCGTTCGCCGACGATGTCGTGGGCGGAACGTTCCCGCAGGAGGAACACTCCGTCCACTAGCTTCCACTGGCGCCACCAGCGCCACCAGCGCCACCAGCGCCACCAGCGCCACTAGCGCCACTAGATCCACCAAGCCACTGCGGCACGGAGGCAGCCCGCCGATTTCCCCCGTCGGCGGGCTGCCGTTTTTCCCTCGCCCCCGCCGCCCCTACCCATTCCCGTCCCTGCATGGGGGCTCCGCCCCCTCGCCCCCGCTGCGCAGTTCCCCGCGCCCCTAGGCACCTAGGGGCGCGGGGAACTGCGCAGTCTTTTCGTCTTTGGGGGCGCGGGGAACGGCGCAGTCTTTTGGTTTTTTTTGGGGCGCGGGGAACTGCGCAGGTGTTGGGGGCCGCACCCACCCCCGCGCGCGGCTGTCGGTCCGGTGTCGGTGGTTTGTCGGTGGGGGGTGCGACGTTGGGGGCATGACGCGAATCGACAACGAGCCCCGGCATGACGGCCACGGCCGCCCCGACGCCGTGAGCGTACGGGGACTGGTCAAGCACTACGGCGAGACCAAAGCACTGGACGGCGTGGACCTGGACGTGCGCGAGGGCACGGTCCGCGGCGTGCTCGGCCCCAACGGCGCCGGCAAGACGACCCTCGTCCGCATCATGTCCACCCTCCTCGTCCCGGACTCGGGCCACGCCACGGTCGCCGGCTTCGACGTCGTGCGCCAGCCGCGCCGCCTGCGCCGGGTGATAGGCCTCACCGGCCAGTACGCCTCCGTGGACGAGAAGCTCTCCGGGCGCGAGAACCTCTATCTGATCGGGCGGCTCCTCGACCTGACCCGCAAGGACGCCCGCACCCGTGCGGACGAACTCCTGGAGCGCTTCTCGCTCACCGAGGCGAGCAAGCGCCCGGCGAGCACGTACTCCGGAGGCATGCGGCGGCGCCTCGACCTCGCCGCGTCCATGATCGGCAGTCCGACCGTCCTCTTCCTGGACGAGCCGACGACCGGCCTGGACCCCCGTACGCGGAAAGAGGTGTGGGGCGAGGTCAAGCGGATGGTCGGCGACGGTGTCACCGTGCTGCTCACCACGCAGTACATGGAGGAGGCCGAGCAGCTCGCCAACGAGCTGACGGTCATCGACCGCGGCCGGGTCATCGCCAACGGCGGTATCGACGAGCTGAAGGCGAAGGTCGGCGGACGCACCCTGCGCATCCGCCCGGCCGACCCGCTGGAGCTGCGCCCCACGGCCGCCGCGCTGGACGAGTTCGGCCTCACGGGCCCGGGCAACGCCACCGTGGACATCGCCACCGGCACGGTCCTCGTGCCGATCCTCAGCGACGAGCAGCTGACCGCCGTGGTCGGCGCGCTCACCGCCCGCGGCATCACCCTCGCGGGCCTCAGCACCGAACTGCCCAGCCTGGACGAGGTGTTCCTCTCCCTCACCGGCCACCGCGCATCCGAACCGACCGGTCCGGGCGACCCGCGGGACACCCCGGCCGACCGCTCCCACGAGTCCTACGAGGAGGCCGCCGTATGAGCGCCGCCACCGTCATCGACAAACCCGCGGCGCTCGACACCGGCGACGATCCGCACGTCGGCCCGCGCGCCCATCTGCGGCACATCAGCGCCCTGATCCGCCGCAACGTGCTGTGGATCCGCCAGGACCCCGAGTCGATGTTCGACGTCATCCTGATGCCGATCGTCTTCACGCTGCTCTTCGTGTTCGTCTTCGGCGGCGCCATCGCCGGCAAGGGCAACCAGGACGAGTACGTCAACTACGTCGTCCCCGGCCTGATGGCGATGATGGGCATGAACATCGCCATGGGCGTGGGCACCGGTTTCAACCAGGACTTCCAGACGGGGGTCATGGACCGCTTCCGGTCGCTGCCGATCTCCCGCGCCTCGGTCCTGATCGCCAAGATCATGGTCGAGATAGGCCGGCTGCTGCTCGCCACGGCGATCCTGCTCGGGGTCGGCTTCCTGCTCGGTCTGTCCGTGTCGAACGTCCCCGGTCTGTTCGCCGCCATCGGACTGGCCCTGGTCTTCGGCTCGTCCATCATGTGGATCTTTCTGACCATGGGCGTGGTGATGAAGAACGCCCAGGCCATCCAGGGAATGGGGTTCCTCGTGCTGATGCCCCTGCAGTTCGGGTCGTCGATCTTCTCGCCGCCGTCCACCATGCCGGGCTGGCTGCAGACGTTCACCGACTACAACCCGCTGTCGTCCCTCGCGGACGCGGCCCGGGGTCTGATGAACGGCGGCCAGCCGGTCGCCCACGACGTCATGATCACGCTGCTGTGGTCGCTCGTCATCACCGTGGTGATGGCCCCGGTCGCCATCCACAAGTACCGCACCAAGACCTGACACGAGGACCCTCTCGCGTCAGACCAGGGCGGCGGCCTCCTCGAAGGAGAGGCCGCCGCCCTGCGTGTACGCGTCGTCGTACGCCGGGTCGTCGAGGACCCGGCGCGTCGCCGTCTCGGCCTGGGAGCGCATCTCGTGCTCCACGACGGCCCGGAAGTGGCCGGGCGGCAGGAGTCCGTCGGCGGCGCCCAGGCACCGTGCGGCGTCCCCGGCGCGCCGGCCGCCGTCGATCCCGGCCAGTGCGATGGCCGCGGTGGTCAGATGCGCCGAGAACATGTGCGGCGCGATCATCTGGGTCAGGGGGTCCTTGGCCCGCTCCAGGGCGCCGCGCACCTTCACCACGGCCTCGTCGTACAGGCCCTCCTGCGAGTCCAGCCAGGCGTCCACGCCCATCACGAACCCGTCGAAGACCACGAACCGTACGGCGGCGAAGTCGTCCCACAGCCGCTCCATCTGCTCCCTGGCCTCGGCGACGCGGCCGGTGCGGCCGAGCCACATCGCGAGGAAGAGCCGGGCCCCGGGCATGGCCTCGTTGTGGGTGCCGTCGCCCTGTTCCAGGACCTCGCGCAGCAGCCGCTCGCCCCGACCGGTCTCGCCGGCGTCGATGAGCACGCTGCCCAGCCGGGTGCTGAGGATGGCCACCTGGGCGCGGGCGCCGAGGCGTTCGGCGTGGGCGATGGCCGTCTCGTAGTCCGTCGCGGCGAGCTGGTACTCGCCCTTGCGCTCATGGGCCTCGCCACGCGCGGAGAGCGCCTCGGCGGCGCCCCAGGCGTCTTCGAGGCCCACGAACAGCTCCAGCGACTCGTCGGCGTCACGGGTCGCGTCGCCCGCCCAGTCGGCACGGTTGGCGAGCATGTTGGCGCGCATCTGCAGGGCGACGGCCAGCTCCCAGCGGGTGCCGAGCGCACGGCAGGTCTCCACGCTCGCGTCGATGACCCGGCGCAGCCGGTCCAGGTCGCCGGTCAGCAGCACCGCGAAGAACCAGAGGTAGCCGGGGTTGCGGCAGACCTGCGGGAGGCCGGGCTCGTAGGCCTCGTTGACGGCGCGCAGCTTGGCCTCGGCCTCCGGTGTCTGCCAGGTGTCCAGTTCCAGGTCCATACAGGCGAGGTGCAGGAGATGGACGCCGCGCCTCGCCTCGACGAGGACGTCGGGGCTCATGGGCGGCGGGTCGGCGATGCACGACTCGTACAGCGGGACCGCGTGCTCGGTGGGGGGCGCGAACGGGTCGGGGCCCATCGCCATGACCTCCCGCGTCCAGTTGCGGGTGATCATCCGCAGGTCGCGGATCTGCCAGTACCAGGCGAGGGAGAGGACGAGGCAGAGCGCCTCCTGCTCGTCGCCCGCGGCGACGGCGCGCTGGAGTGCAACCCGTGTGTTCTCGCCTTCGAGCTGGAGGAGTTCGATCGCCTCGCGCTGACTCGGGCCGCGCAGCAACGGGTCGGTGGTGCGGGCGAGTTCGCGGTAGTACGTGAGGTGGGCGCGCTCGGTCGCGGGGCGCTCGCCGCACGCGTCGAGCCGCTGTCCGGCGTACTCGGCGACGGTCTCCAGGAGCCGGTAGCGCATCTCGCCGTCACCCGGGCCCGGGCGCGGGCCCGAAGTCCGGACCGGGTCCGCGACCCCGCCTGCGCCTTCCCCCTGGCCCGAACCCGAACCCGAACCCGTGGCCTTGTCCGATCCCTTGTCCACGCCCTTGGCCGATCCCTTGCCCGAAGGGGCCGCCACCACGAGGGACTTGTCGACGAGGGAGCCGAGGGCCTCCAGCGCGGCGGGTCCGCAGACGGCCTCGGCGGCGGTGAGGTCGCAGCCGCCCGCGAAGACGGACAGCCGCCGCAGTACGTCGCGTTCGTCCTCGTCCAGCAGGTCCCAGGACCAGTCGACGACGGCCCGCAGCGTCTGCTGGCGCGGCAGGACCGTACGGCTGCCGGAGGTGAGCAGGCGGAAGCGGTTGTCGAGGCGGTCGGCGATCTGGCGCGGGGTGAGCATCCGCAGCCGGGCCGCGGCGAGTTCGATGGCGAGCGGCAGTCCGTCCAGGCGCCGGCAGATCTCGGCGGCGGCCTCCGGGTCGTCCTCGATCCGGAAACCGGGCCGGGCCGCCGCGCCCCGGTCGGCGAGCAGCTGGAGCGCGTACGGCTCGGGCAGCGGCTCGACGGGCCGCAGCAACTCCCCCGGTACGCCGAGGGGTTCGCGGCTCGTGGCCAGTACGGTCAGTCCGGGGCAGCGTTCGAGGAGCTGCTCGACGAGGCGGGCGGCGGCGTCCACGACGTGTTCGCAGTTGTCGAGGACGATCAGCATGCGGCGTTTGGCGCAGTGCTCGGTGAGCCGCACGAGCGGGTCGTCGTGCCGGTCGGTGACGACGCGCATCTCCTCGGCCCCGGCGCTGCGCAGCACGGTCTCCCGCGCGCCGACCGCGGTGAGGACGGCCTCGGGGACGGCGTCCGGGTCGGTGACGGGGGCGAGTTCGGCCAGCCACACCCCGTCCGGCAGGTCCTGGGCGGCGCTCTCCGCCGCCTCCTGCGACAGCCGGGTCTTCCCGGCGCCGCCCGGTCCGAGCAGGGTGACGAGCCGGGCCGCCGCGAGGTCTCCGCGGATGGCCGTCAGGTCGGTGTCCCGGCCCACGAAGGAGGTGAGCCGGGCTCGGAGGTTGCCGCGTGGCGCGGGGCGTTCGCGTGGTGCGGGCCCGTGGGGACTTGGTGCGCCGTTCCCCGCGCCCCTGCTGCGATGCGGGGCTGTCGCGCCGCCGGCAGGTGCGGCTCCGTGGAGGCCTGGTGCGCCGTTCCCCGCGCCCCTGAAGGGGGTGGGGCCGTGAGGCGCGCCGTTCCCCGCGCCCTTGATGAACGCCGGGGGGCCGGTCAGTAGTTCCGCGTGCAGGGCCTGTAGTTCCGGGCCCGGGTCGGTGCCCAGGCGGTCGGCCAGCAGGCGGCGTACGGACTCGTAGGCGGCCAGGGCCTCCGCCGCGCGGCCCGCGTCGCGCAGGGCCCGCAGGCGCAGCACCTGGAGGGGTTCGTCGAGGGGGTGGGTGTCGCAGAGGGCGGTGAGGTCGGGCAGGGACTGTTCGGCGTGGCCGAGGGCGAGGGCGGCGCCGAGCCGGGCGCGCCGGGCGTCGAGCCGGCGGGCCTCCCAGCGCGACGACTCCGCCGTACGGTCCGGGAGGTCGGCGAGGGGCGGGCCCTGCCAGAGGGCGAGGGCGTCGTCCAGGATGACGGCCGCCTTGCCGGGGTCGCCGTCGGCCAGCGCGCGGGAGCCTTCGCCCGCGAGCCGTTCGAACCAGTGCAGGTCGACGTCGTCGGCCGCGGCGCGCAGCCGGTAGCCGCCCTCGTCGGAGCCGATCGCGTCCGCGCCCAGTGCCCTGCGCAACCGGCCCACCAGGGCCTGCAGCGCGCCCGGGGCGTCGGCGGGAGGGTCGGCGCCCCAGACCTCGTCGACCAGCACACCCACGGACACGGTCCGGCCGGGGCGCAGGGCGAGCACCGTCAGCAGGGCGCGCAGCCGCGCCCCGCCGACCGGAACGAGGGTGCCGTCGGTACGGAGTGCCTGGGTGGTGCCGAGGATGCGATAGCGCACGCAGACCATTGTCCCTGTCGGCGACCCGGCCCCGCCCCGGATTTCGGACCGGCATGAACCGGGGGTGGCCGAGAACGGACCGGGGACGCGGATGGAGGGCCGCAGGAACCTCCGACCCTCCGTAGGACGTTCCCTCCACACCACCGGTACGGTCTACCCGGCACGCCCAGCCCGTTCGAACATTCCAGGGAGCCCCACCCCATGACCACCGCCACAGGCCGGCACAGCGACCGGCGGATCAGTCCGGTCTTCCTCGGGATCGTGGCCGTCGCGGCGGTGACCGGCTGGGCCACCTGGACCGGCTTCGCCGAGCAGCCCGGTGTCGCCGTCTTCCTGTTCGTGACGGCCGCGTGGATCGTCTCGCTCTGTCTGCACGAGTACGCGCACGCGCGCACCGCCCTGCACAGCGGCGACATCTCGATCGGCGCGAAGGGCTATCTGACCCTGAACCCGCTGAAGTACACGCACGCGCTGCTCAGCATCGTGCTGCCGGTTCTCTTCGTCATCATGGGCGGCATCGGTCTGCCCGGTGGCGCGGTGTTCATCGAGCGGAGCCGCATCCGGGGCCGCTGGAAGCACAGCCTGATCTCGGCGGCGGGGCCGCTGACGAACGTGCTGTTCGCCGTGGTCTGCACCGCCCCGTTCTGGCTGGACGCGCTGGACGGCGTACCGGCGGACTTCCAGTACGCGCTCGCGTTCCTGGCGATGTTGCAGGTCACGGCCGCGCTGCTGAACTTCCTGCCGATCCCGGGCCTGGACGGCTACGGCGTCATCGAGCCCTGGCTGTCGTACAAGATCCGTCGGCAGGTGGAGCCGTACGCGCCCTTCGGGCTGCTCTTCGTCTTCGCGATCCTGTGGATCCCCGAGGTGAACAACCAGTTCTTCGACGCGATCGACGCGCTGCTGCGGGCCCTGGATATCGACGAGATCCGCACGTACTGCGGGCAGAACCTCTACCGGTTCTGGACGGAGACCGACCAGTACTGCTCGGTCAGCCAGTGACGGAGGACGCCTTGCGCCGCATCCGGTCGCGGCGCAGGTAGTACCAGGTCATGTTGGACGACAGGCCCGCGAGCAGTACCCATACGATCCCCAGCCAGCTGCCCTGGACGAAGGAGACGACCGCCGCCGCCGTGGCGAGCACGCAGACGACGAGGGCGTAGAGGGCGAGTCGGGACATGGGGTCTGCTCCTGTCGGGGATCTCCGGGGGCCGGCGCCGCGGCGCGCGGTCCCGGAGGGGGACACTGCTCGGCTCCAGTGTCCCCCACGTCCGCCGGGCACCCCGACACGGTCCTACAGGTCGGTGAGGCGCAGGCCCGCGTGTGCCTTGTAGCGGCGGTTCACCGAGATCAGGTTCGCCACCAGCGACTCGACCTGGTGGGCGTTGCGCAGCCGTCCGGAGAAGATGCCGCGCATGCCGGGGATGCGGCCGGCCAGCGCCTGGACGATCTCGACGTCCGCCCGCTCCTCGCCGAGCACCATCACGTCGGTGTCGATCTCCTCGATCTCGGGGTCCTGGAGCAGCACGGCCGACAGGTGGTGGAAGGCGGCGGTGACGCGGGAGTCCGGCAGCAGCGCGGCGGCCTGTTCGGCGGCGCTGCCCTCCTCGGGCTTCAGCGCGTACGCGCCCTTCTTGTCGAAGCCGAGCGGGTTGACGCAGTCGACGACGAGCTTGCCGGCCAGTTCCTCGCGCAGCGACTCCAGCGTCTTGCCGTGTCCGTCCCACGGCACGGCGACGATCACGATGTCGCTGCGGCGGGCGGTCTCGGCGTTGTCGGCGCCCTCGACGCCGTGTCCCAGCTCGTCGGCGGCGGCCTGCGCGCGCTCCGCGGCCCGTGAACCGATGATCACCTTCTGTCCGGCCCGGGCCAGCCGGTAGGCGAGACCCTTGCCCTGCGGACCGGTGCCGCCGAGCACGCCGACGACGAGCCCGGAGACATCGGGAAGGTCCCAGGGGTCCTTGGCGGGGGCCTTCTGTGCACTGTCAGTGGAGGTAGAGGTCATGGGGCCGACTTTACGTGCGTGCTCCGGGCCGGCACCGCTCACGTGAGGGCTGTCACGGGGATCCGCCGGAACGTGATCGTCTCGTACGCGCTGAAGTCGCCCGTCTCGTAGAGGAGTCCGACCGTGTCGTCGTCGACGCGGACGAGATCGGAGTACGCGGCGGGCAGTCCGTCGACGGTGTGTGCCGTCCGCCAGGTGACGCCGTCGTCGGTGCTGGCGCGGACCGTCATCAGGGCGCGGAAGCCGGGGTCGGCGGGGCCCGAGTAGAGGAGCATGTCGGGTTCACGGAGCTGGAGCAGGCTGCCCTCGACGACGGGACCGGCGAGGCCGGCCTGCGGGCGGAAGGGTTTGACCAGGGTCCGGCCGCCGTCCCGCGAGTACGCGTCGGCGCGGTTGCCGGGGGCGGTGGAGTCGTTGCGGGTGTTGAAGTAGACGCGGCCGTCGGGGAGTTCGGCGGCGGCGGTCTCGTTCACGTTGATGTAGTTGCCGGGGTTGTCGTCGACGTACCCGATGCGCCAGGTCGCCCCGTGGTCGTCGCTGAGCAGACAGTGCCCGCCGTTGTACTTGCCCTCGGTGCCGGTGTCCGTGCCGGTCGGCGGCAGGGAGTGGTTGGCGGGTACGACGACCCGGCCGCCGGTCAGCCGGAGGGCGTGGCCCGGGGTCGTGGCGTACCAGCGCCAGGCCGCTCTCTTCGCCTGCCCGGTGATCTCGCGCGGGCTGGACCAGGTGCGGCCGTCGTCGTCGCTGTGCCGGACCCAGACGCGGCGCCCGTCGGCGGCGCTCACCTTCCCCCGGCGGATGGCGTCCTCGGTGGCGAGGGCGGCGTTGCGGACGTGGACGAGCAGGATCCTGCCGGTGTCGAGGACGACGGGGGCCGGATTCCCGGCCAGCGCTTCGCCGTTCGAGGCGGCCACCTGGAGCGGCCCCCAGGTCAGTCCGCCGTCCGTGGACCGCTTCAGGACGATGTCGATGTGGCCGAAATCGTCGCGGGAGCCGACCCTTCCCTCGCAGAAGGCGAGCAGGGTTCCCTCCGCGCTGACGACGACGGCCGGGATACGGAAGCTCGCGTAGCCCTCCTGTCCGGCCCGGAACGGCACGGACACCTCAACTCTGGTCATGGAAACCTCTCCTTGCCGGTTGGGTGAGTGGGCCACTCTGCCCAGGATGGGCGAATTCATCGTGAACACCAGCTGACGAGCGGTCCGCTGCGGCAGGATGCGGCCACATGGATGCCGTACGGGTGGCCTTGCTGCGCGAAGTGCTCGCCGGGACCGAGTGGCCGGGAGCCACCCGGCGGTTCGCGGGGGCGCTGCGGTCGTCCGTACTGCCCCACGGGGGCGGTCTGCTGCTGGTGGGGACCGCGGAGTACGAGCCCTGGCACCTCGCCGCGCATCTGGTGGACGAGGCCGCCTGGTCGGGCACGCCTGAGCTGACGCCGACGCTGGTACGGCACGGGGCGCGGCCCGGGGACCCGGCCCATCTGGCGGTGGGACTCGGCCGGATCGAGGCGGCCAGGCGCGGCGAGACGCTGCTCGTCGTGGCGCCGGGCGCGGCCGGGGCCCCGCTCCTGGAGCGGGTGTACGACGCGCGCCGGGCCGGGGCGACGGTCCTGGCGCTGGACTCGGGCGACCGCGAACTGCACGCGATGGCGCACGAGGCGCTCGCGGTGCCGGCCAGGCCCGGTCTCGACGCGGGGCTCGACCTGGACACGGTTCAGCACCTGGTCAGTGCGGCCACCGGGGAGAACTCGCTGCCCGTACCCCGGGGCCGGCGGCGGTTCACCGACCGGTTGTCGCGGCTGGCGGACCGGTTGACCGCGCCGCCGCCCGCACGGTGGTGAGCCGGCGGCCTCCCCGGCGGGGCCGCCCCGGTCGAAAAAGCGTTTGTACGGGACGGGTCCGCGACGGACGATGACCCGTCGTGACGGAATTGATCGAGCCCCAGCCCGAGCCCCAGCCCGCGCCCGGGTCCGCGCCCGGGTCCGAGTCCGCGTCCGAGTCCGCGTCCGATACGGGCAAAGGTGCCGTCGGGGGTGGTGCTTCGCGGCTGGGCGCGTTGTTGCCCGATCTCGCGCCGTGGCGGACCTCCCCCGACTTCCGGCGGCTGTGGGTGGCCGGGCTCATCACGAACTTCGGCAGCTTCCTGACGTTCGTCGCGCTGCCGGTGCAGATGAAGGAGCTGACCGGTTCCGCGGTCGCCGTCGGCGCGATCGGCGCCGTGGAACTCGTACCGCTGATCGTGTTCGGGCTGTACGGCGGGGCGCTCGCCGACGCCCTGGACAAGCGGAAGCTGATCATCTGGACGGAGGCGGGGCAGGGGGTGCTCTCGGCCGTCCTGCTGGTCAACGCGGTACTCCCGGGCCCCCTGGTCTGGCCGCTGTACGCCGTCGCCGCGCTGTCCTCCGCACTCGTCGCGGTCCAGCGGCCGGCGCTCGACGCGCTCACCCCGCGCATCGTCCGGCACGAGCACCTGCCGGCCGCCGCCGCGCTCAACTCGCTGCGCTGGACGGTCGGCGGGGTCGCGGGGCCCGCGGTCGCGGGGCTCGTCGTGGCGTACGCGGGACTCGGCTGGGCCTATGCCGCGGACCTCGCCACGTTCGCCGTGTCGCTCGTCCTGGCCGTGGGGCTCGCCGCGTCGCCCGCCGCGCACGAGGCGGCGAAACCGTCACTGAAGGCGATCGCGGAGGGCGCCCGGTACGCGTGGAGCCGCAAGGAGCTGCTGGGTACGTACGCGATCGACCTGGCCGCCATGTTCTTCGCCTTCCCGCTCGCCGTGCTGCCCTTCCTGGCGGACGAGCTGGACGCCGAGTGGTCGCTCGGGCTGATGTACGCGGCGCTGCCGGCCGGGTCGCTGCTGGTGAGCCTGACCAGCGGGTGGACCTCGCGGATCCACCGGCACGGGCGGATGGTGGTGCTGGCGGCGGCCTGCTGGGGGCTCGCGATGGTGGCCGCGGGCGCCGTGCACGACGTGTGGCTGGTGCTGCTGTTCCTGACCCTGGCCGGCTGCGCCGACATGGTCAGCGGGATCTTCCGGGCGGCGATGTGGAACCAGACGATCCCCGACGAGCTGCGGGGGCGGCTGGCGGGGATCGAGCTGCTGTCGTACTCGGCCGGGCCGCAGCTGGGGCAGGTCCGGGCGGGCGGGATGGCCGCGCTGCTCTCCGTGCGGACGTCCGTGTGGGCCGGGGGTGTGATGTGCGTGGTCGCGGTGGGTGCGTTGGCGGTGTGCCTGCCGCAGCTCATGCGGTACGACGTGCGGAGCAACGCGCACGCGGTGCGGATGAGGGTGTTGCGGGGTGGGGCGGGCGGGGGCTGATCCCGCCGTTCCCGCGCCCCTGGGAACGACAAGCCTGCGCCGTTCCCCGCGCCCCTTTGTGCCCCGTTCCCCGCGCCCCCGGCGGGCGGGTGGGTGAGGAGAAGAGGGCTAGTTGTCGTCCGCGTTCCGCGGAGCGGCATCGTGCCAGCGGGGGTCCGTCTCCCAGTCGAGGTTGCGCTCACGGGCCGTGTCCATCGCCCGCTGGGCCTCCTCGCGGGACGCGTACGGACCGAAGCGGTCCTTCGCGGGGCACTCGGGGCCCTCCTCCACCTTCTTGTGCTCCAGGCAGTAGTACCACTCGCCCGGTTTGCCGACCGTCCGCTTCTTGAACAAGGCCATGACCAGCTCCTCTCGCCACCGACATGTTCCCCCATCTCCGCTGGTTAGACTCGCTGGCATGTCTGGCCAGTCGCTGCTCGTCCCAGGGGAGCTGTCCCCCACCCGTTCCGTGCCCGGAAACATCCGCCGCCCGGAGTACGTCGGCAAGCCCGCGCCGACCCCGTACACCGGGCCGGAGGTGCAGACGCCCGAGACGATCGAGGCGATGCGCGTCGCCGGCCGGATCGCCGCGCAAGCCATGGCCGAGGCCGCGAAGCTCATCGCGCCCGGCGTCACCACCGACGAACTGGACCGGGTCGCGCACGACTACATGTGCGACCACGGCGCCTACCCGTCCACGCTCGGCTACCGCGGCTTCCCGAAGTCCCTGTGCACCTCCGTGAACGAGGTGATCTGCCACGGCATCCCGGACTCCACCGTCCTGCGGGACGGCGACATCATCAACCTCGACGTGACGGCGTACATCGGGGGCGTGCACGGCGACAACAACGCCACGTATCTCGTCGGCGACGTGGCCGAGGAGTCACGGCTGCTCGTGGAGCGGACCCGTGAGTCGCTGGAGCGCGCCATCAAGGCGGTCAGGCCCGGCCGCCAGATCAACATCATCGGCCGGGTCATCGAGTCGTACGCGAAGCGCTTCGGATACGGGGTCGTCCGGGACTTCACCGGGCACGGCATCAACTCGTCGTTCCACTCCGGTCTGATCGTCCCGCACTACGACAGCCCGCACGCGACGACCGTGATGCGGCCCGGGATGACGTTCACGATCGAGCCGATGCTGACGCTGGGCTCGTACGACTACGACATGTGGGACGACGGGTGGACGGTCGTCACGAAGGACCGGCTGCGGACCGCGCAGTTCGAGCACACCCTGGTCGTCACGGACAGCGGGGCCGAGGTCCTCACGCTGCCGTAGCCGTCCCCGCCCCGCCGGATGCCGCCCGCTTGTGGAGAGCGGGCGGCTCTTTCATGTGGAAGCGGCGGACATTCGGGGTACGTTTTTACCGACAGGACGTCGGGAACTCATTGACTTAGGTAAGCCTAACCATAGAAGATTGGTCCGGCTCCCGTCTCCCCCGTTCAGCCCCGGAGGTCCTCATGACACCGTCGAGTACGCCGTTCTCGACGCTCATCCGCACCGCGTCCCACGAGCAGCACGTGGAGGCGGAGACCTCGACCTTCATGAGCGACCTGCTCGGCGGCAGGCTCGGCGTGGACGCCTACGCGCGCTACACGGAACAGCTGTGGTTCGTGTACGAGGCGCTGGAGTCGGGTGCGCGGGAGCTGTCCGGCGACCCGGTGGCGGGGCCGTTCATCCAGCCCGAGCTGATGCGGCTCGCCTCGCTGGAGCGGGACCTCGCGCATTTGCGCGGGCCGGGGTGGCGGGACGGTGCCACCGCGCTGCCCGCGACGGTGGAGTACGCGGAGCGGGTCGCCGAGTGCGCGCGTACGTGGCCCGGGGGGTACGTGGCGCACCACTACACGCGCTATCTCGGTGATCTCTCCGGTGGGCAGATCATCCGTGGGACGGCGGAGAAGACGTGGGGGTTCGCACGCAAGGGGGACGGCGTGCGGTTCTATGTGTTCGAGGACATCGGGAACCCTGCGGCGTTCAAGCGGGGATACCGGGAACTGCTGGATGCGCTTCCCGCGGACGATCTGGAGAAGCAGCGGGTTGTCGCGGAGTGCCGGCGGGCGTTCGCGTTGAACACGGGGGTCTTTCGGGCGCTGGGTGAAGAGTTCCGCATCAGCGCGTGACGTTCCACTGGGGGGTGCGCTTTCGGGTGCGGGCCGTGGGGGCGGGCTGCGCCGTTCCCCGCGCCCCCAAAATCGAAAAGCGAAAAGATTGCGCCGTTCCCCGCGCCCCTTAGGGGCGCGGGGAACGGCGCAATCTTTTGTCCTTCAGGGGCGCGGGGAACTGCGCGGGCAGTCCTCGCCGGGCCCGTGGGGCTTCCCGGCTGCCCCGGGCAGGGGGCGTCAGCGTTCCAGGAGGACTCTGCCGCCCAGTTCGATCCAACCCTCCGGCTGGGGAGCCGTGAGGAGCTGGGAGCCCGCGCCCTGGATGATGTTCAGGGCCCGCCCCAGCCGCGCCGTCAGCTGGAGCGCCGCCGCCCCCGTGGCCTCGTCCTCCTCCACGCCGTCGCCCCGCCCGGGGAAGCCCCGGGCCCGGACACGGCCCGCCGCCTCGTCCTCCCATGCCCACGCGTACAGCCACTCCCCCGACGGAGGGACGGAGAGCGCGTCGACCTCCGCCGCGGTCGCGTACTGGCGCAGCGTGCGCCGCTGCGCCCACTCCGCGCGGGCCTCGATCCAGGTGAACTCGCCGTCCAGCCGCGTGCCCACCACGCCCGCGGGCGTGACGAGTTCGGGTACGTCCAGCAGCCAGGCCACGCCCACGCAGGGGTAGCCGGCGAACGGCAGCCGCACGCCGGGCGTGTAGATGTCGATGACCCCGCGCTCGGGGTCATCGACGAACACCGTCTCGCTGAAGCCGAGTTTCGCCGCGAACGCCTGCCGTTCGCCCCGCTCGGGCAGTACGGAACCCTCCCGCACCACCCCGAGCTCATTGCCGTACTCGCCGCGGGGCCCGCAGAAGACCCGCACCACGTCGTAATCAGTCACGCGGGCATTCAAACATCATGACGGCGGCACCCGCGTACGCGTCCTGGCCGGGTCAGGCCTGGGTGGAGTCCGTCAGCCGACGGCGGCGTACCGCGAACACCACGCCCGCGCCCGCCGCGACGGTGACCGCGGCGGCCGCTCCGAGGGCGCCGACGGGGACGTCGGAGCCGGTGGAGGCGAGGTTGCCGGTCACCCCGCCCGTGGTGGACCCGGTCGTGCCCGCGCCCCCGGTGGTGCCACCGGTCGTCCCGCCCGTGGTGCCGCCCGTTCCCGAGGTCGACGTCGAGGTCGGGTCGGTGTCCGGGAGTTCGGCGTCCGCGGTCAGGGCCACGGCGATGTCAACCGGGTCGAGTGCGGCGCCCGCCTGGTAGAAGCCGCCGAAGGCCTCCGCGCCCGCCTTGGTGAGAGTGGTGGTGACGTCGTCCAGGACGATGACCTCGTCCTTGGCGATCAGGTCGGCCGACTTGGGCTTGAGCTCGGCGAGGGTCACGTCCTCGGACTTCTCACCAAGACTGTCGACGTCGGCGGTGAGCTTGCCGGAGCCGCCGTCGATCTCCGCCTTCAGGTCGCTGAGGGTGAGGTCGAGACCGTAACTGCCGTTGTCCTCGTGGCCCTTGAAGTTGACCGAGCCCTTGAAGGATGCCTTCAGGGTGTCGGCGTCCGTGTCGTAGGTGCCGGTGGCGTCGGGGAAGGTGAAGTCACCGTTGCCGGACGCCTGCTCGGCCCCGCCGGAGACCGTGATCCTGCCCTTGGCCACCCCGTCCACGACGTACGTACGGAAGGACTGCTTCACACCCCAGCCGAGCGTGCCGTAGCTGATGTCGCCCTTGGTGTCGGCCTCGGTGGGCGAGGGCTTCGGGGTGGTGGACGCCGTCCCCGTCGGGTCCGTGGTGGGGGTCTTGGTCGGGGTGCCCGTGGGGGTGCCGGTCGGGGTGCCCGGCGGGGTCGTGGTGCCCGTGGGCGTCGGGTTCGGCGACTCGGCCTTCTTCTCGACCACCGTCAGGGGGTCGCCGGCCGCGCCCGTGTAGGAGGAGCTGCCGAAGACGTCCCCCGCCTCCTTGGTCAGCTTGGTCGTCATGTCCGTCATCGCGCGGTTGACGGTGACCTCGGCGAGCGGCACGTCCTGCTGGGTCGTACCGGCCTTCGTCACATCGGCGGTGACTCTCGCGTCCTTGCTGTCGAACCTCACGTCGGACAGCTTCAGTTCGAAGCCGTGCGCCTTGGAGGCGATGTTCAGGGTGCCCTCGAAGCCGAGCGCGACGGTGTGGGCCTCGGAGTCGTAGCTCCCGGTGCCGTTGACGAAGGTGAACACGCCGTTGTCCTTGGCCTGCGTGGCTCCGGCCTCGGGCGTGAAGGTACCGGCCGCCATGCCCGTCACGTAGTTGCGGTACGACTCCTTGATGCCCCAGGTCAACTCGTAGCCCTTGAGCGGCACTTCGGCGGCGGACGCGGACGTGGCGGCGGCGAGCGCGGTGGCGCCGAGCGTGACGGCGGTCGCGCAGGCTGCGGCAAGGGCTATGGGGCGGCGGCGGTTGGCGGCCATGGTCGTAAATCTCCTCGGTTCGGTGGACGTGCGGTGTGTGGGAGTCCGCGCGACTCGCGGACAGGGAGAAAGGGAGGGAAGGGGAGGGAAGTTCAGTTCTCGTCCGGGGCGTCCGGGGCGTCCGGGGCCGCGGCGGCGGTGGCGGCGGTCTGTGGCGTACGGCGCCTGCGGATGATCAGGAAGGCCGCGGCGATCGCGACCAGGGAAGCGACCGTGAGGCCGATGGACAGGACGGGGACGTCCGAGTCGCTCGCGGTGGCCTCGGTCTTCGGCCCGGCCTTCTTCGGTTCGGCCGCCGCGGCTTCGGGCGTGGCCGACTCCGCGCTGCCCAGGTCGGGCAGGGCGGGCAGTTCGGCCTTGTCGTCCAGGGCGACGGCGAGGGACACCGGGTCCATCTCCGTGCCCGCCTTGTACATCCCGCCGAAGGCCTCGGCGCCCGCGGCGGTGAGCTTCGCGGGGGCCTCGGTCACCTGGGCGAGGCCGTCCTTCGGCTTGAGTTCCTTGGCGGTGAAGGTGACGAGCGGGACCTCCTTGTCCGTGCCGCCGGCCTTGCCCGTCCCGCCGCCGCCCGCCTTGCCCGTCTTGCTCGCGCTCGTGACGTCGGCGTACAGCGTGCCCTTGCCGTCGTCCGTGACCTCGGCCCGGATCTCGCCGAGTTTCAGATCGAGGCCCTGCTCGCCGGTGAAGCGGACGGCTCCGGTGAAGCTCGCGTCGAGGGTCCGCTTCTTCTCGTCGTACGTGCCCGAGCCCTCGGGGAAGCGGAAGAGCGCGCCGCCGTCCTGGGCGCCGTCGCTGAGCTCCCACTCGCCCTGCGCGATGGCGCCGGTGACGTACTCGCGGAAGGTCCTGCGCACCCCCCAGTCCACGGCTCCGTCCTCGATCCGGCCCGAAGTCTCCTTCTTCGCCTTCGACTTGGACGGGGACGTGGACGGGGTCGGTGAGGCGGACGGCTTGCCCGTCGACCCCGTGGCCGCCACCCGCACGTCCGCGGAGAGGCTGACCGGGTCGAGGGCGGTGCCCGCCGTGTAGTACCCGGCGAAGGACTTGGCGCCCTGGGCGGTCAGCGTGGCGGGCAGGTTGTTCAACTGGACGGCGTTGCCGCCGCCCTTCATGTCGATGCCGCCGAGGGAGAGGGAGGCGAAGGGCACCTGCGAGGACGTCGTGACCGCCCCGGTGCCCTTCGCCTTGCTGATGATGTCGACGTAGAGCGTGCCGCCGTTGCCCGCGAGGCGGACGGTCGGGCGGCTGATCGTCAGGTCGAGCTGGTAGGTGCCGTCGTCCTCCTTGTGCCCGAGGAAGTGGACACCGCCGGAGAAGCCGGCGTCGAAGGCGCCCGACGAACCGTCGTACGTACCGGTCGCCGAGTGGAAGCGGAACTGGCTGCCGCCGACCGTGGCCGCGCCCCCGGTGAGGGAGAAACTGCCGTTCGCTATCGGGCCGGTGACATAACTCTGGAAGGAGGACTTGATGCCCCAGTCCAGCCTGCCGCCCTGCACGGTCCGGCCCGCCGCGTGGGCCTGGCCGGCCGGGAGCAGCGCCGTGAGTACCGCTGCGAGTACGGCCGCGCAGAGCAGGGTCACGTGCGTACGTGGGTGCGGGCGGGCTGGCATGTGTGTCCTCCGGGGCGGGAGATCTGGCCGGATGCGATGTGGTGCTTCCTGGCGAGAAAGGTAAGGCTAACCTAAGCTAAGCCCTGCCGGGACGGAAGCGTGGGATGAGACAGAGGGGGACGGGGGTTGTTCTTCGGCCGCCCGTTCGTCGTGGCCGGCCGCGCGGTTCCCCGCGTCCCCGACGGGGCGCGGCCCCGCCCGCACAGGGCCCAGTTGCCGATCCGGCTGACCGAAAGGAACGACACGACCGTGGGACGCATGCGTGTGCGAGTGGTGGGAGTGCTGCTCGCGGTATTCGTGGTGGGGGGCTGTGCCTCCGGCGAGGGGGCGTCCGAGCCGGCCGGTGGCGGGAAGGCCCGCGTCGCCGCCGATCGGGTCGAGCCGCTCACGGACACCCCGGAGCCTCGGCTTCCGGTCACCGTGCGGTCGGCCGACGGTCACGACGTCACGGTCAAGGACGCCGAACGTATCGTTCCGCTCTCCGGCAGCCTCAGCGAGATCGTCTTCACGCTCGGCCTCGGCGACCGGGTCGTCGCCCGGGACATCACCGCCACCTTCGCGCAGGCCGAGAAGCTGCCGGTGGTCACCCGCAACCACGACGTCTCCGCGGAGAGCGTGCTGTCCCTCAAGCCCGATCTGGTGCTCGCCGAGGCCACCACCGGGCCCGCGGAGGCGATGGGCCAGATCCGCGACGCGGGCATACCTGTCCTCGTCGTCGACCCGGCGCAGGGCCTCGACGACGTGGGCCCGCGTATCGAGGCGGTGGCCCGCGCGCTCGGCGTTCCGGCGGCGGGCAAGGAGCTGACGAAGCGCTCGCAGGACCGGATCGCCGCCGTGCGCGAGGACGTTCCGGAGAAGACCGACGAACCGCGGGTCGCCTTCCTCTATCTCCGCGGCTCCGCGTCCGTCTATCTGATCGGGGGCAAGGGCTCGGGAGCGACCTCGCTGCTCGAAGCGGCGGGCGCCGTGGACGCGGGCGCCGAGTCGGGCCTGAAGAAGGACTTCACCGCGATCACCACGGAAGCCCTCGCCCAGGCGGCTCCCGACGCGATCCTCGTCATGTCCAAGGGACTTGAGTCCGTCGGCGGCATCGACGGCCTGGTCAGGATTCCCGGCGTCGCGCAGACCCCGGCCGGGATGGACCGCCGGGTCGTCTCCGTCGAGGACGGCGTACTCCTCAACTACGGGCCCCGCACGGACGCCGTACTGAAGTCCATCGTCGGCCAGTTGTACGGGGACGAGAAGTGAGCGTGACCGACAGGACCGCATCCCAGGCCCCCGAGGACCCTGCCGAGGCTCCCCCTCCCGAAGCTCCGGCCCCGGAAGCCCCGGCTCCCGATACCCCCGCCGCCCTCGCCCGCGGCGGTGTCACGCGTCCCCGCCGCAGCGCCACCTGGCTGCTCACGGTCGGGCTGGCCGTCGTTCTCCTGCTCCTCACCCTCACCTCCGCCGGGCTCGGCGCGTACGAGATCTCGCCCGGTGACGTGCTGTCCTCCGTCGCGCACCGCGCGGGTCTCGGCGGCGGCGAACTGGCCCGTGTCCCCGAGTCCGTGCTGTGGAACGTGCGCTTCCCGCGGATCGTGCTCGCGCTGCTCGTAGGTGCCTCGCTGGGCTGCGCGGGCGCGCTGATGCAGGGCGTGTTCGGCAATCCGCTCGCCGAGCCGAGCGTCATCGGCGTCTCGTCGGGCGCGGCGGTCGGCGCGGTCGCCGCGATCTCGCTCGGTCTGAGCTTCCTGGGCACCTGGACGATCCCGGTCTTCGCCTTCGTGGCGGGACTCGGCACCGCCCTGCTCGTGTACGCGACGTCCCGCTCGGGCGGCCGTACCGAGGTCGTGACGCTGATCCTCACCGGTATCGCGGTGAACGCCTTCGCGGGCGCGCTGATCGGCCTGTTCATCTTCCTGGCCGACACCGCCGCGGTGAACCAGATCACCTTCTGGCAGCTCGGCTCGCTGTCCCAGGCGACCTGGCCGAAGGTGCTGGCGGTACTGCCGTGCGCGGTGGCCGGTCTCGCCCTCGCGCCCTTCTACGCACGCAAGTTGGACCTGCTGGCGCTCGGCGAGCGCCCGGCACGGCACCTCGGCGTGGACGTCGAACGGCTTCGTATCGTGCTGGTCCTGGTCGTCGCGCTGCTGACGGCCGCGGCCGTGAGCGTCTCCGGGGTCATCGGCTTCGTGGGCCTCGTCGTCCCGCATCTGCTGCGGATGGCCGCGGGCCCCGGCCACCGCTTCCTCGTGCCCGGCAGCGCGCTGGGCGGTGCGGTCGTACTGCTCGCGGGCGACCTCGCCGCGCGTACCGTCGCCGAGCCCGCCGAACTGCCGCTCGGTGTGCTGACCGCTCTCTTCGGCAGCCCGTTCTTCTTCTGGCTGCTGCGCAGGACCCGTCGCAGGCAGGGAGGCTGGGCATGAGGAAGCGCAGGGGATGGCTCCGTACGGGGACCGTGCCGCCCGGGCCCGTGACCACAGGAGACGTACTCGCCGAGGCCGAGGCCCTGCGTGTGCGGCTGGGCGCCCGCGAGGTGCTGTCCGGCGTGGCCGTCGAGGCTCGCGCGGGCGAGGTACTGGCACTGGTCGGCCCCAACGGGGCGGGAAAGTCGACCCTGTTGGGCGCGCTCGCCGCCGATCTCCCGGCGTCCGAGGGTGTCGTACGGGTCCACGGGCGCCCGGTGTCCGACTGGTCGGCGCACGAACTGGCCCTGCGCCGGGCGGTGCTCCCCCAGTCCGCCTCGCTCTCCTTCCCCTTCCCGGTCGAGGAGGTCGTACGGATGGGGCGGGCACCCTGGGCCGGGCGGCCCGAGGAGGACCAGGACGACGCGGCCGTGGCCTCGGCCATGGCGGCGACCGAGGTCACCGGCTTCGCGGGCCGGCCCTTCTCGGCGCTCAGCGGCGGCGAACGGGCCAGGGTCGCGCTCGCCCGCGTGCTCGCCCAGCGCGCCCGGCTGCTGCTGCTCGACGAGCCGACGGCCGCACTGGACCTCAGACACCAGGAGCTGGTGCTGCGGATCTGCCGGGAAAGGGCGCGCGAAGGGGACGCGGTGGTCGTGGTGTTGCACGATCTGGGTCTCGCGGCCGCGTACGCGCACCGGGTGGTGATCCTGTGCGCCGGGCGCGCGGTGGCCGACGGGGCGCCCTCGGAGGTCTTCACCGACCGACTGCTTTCGGACGTCTACAAACAGCCGGTCGAGGTGTTCCCCCACCCGCGCACGGGTGGGGTCATGGTGGCTCCGGTCAGGGGTTCTTGACCCGTCTTTGACCGTTTCGTGGGGGATGGATAGCGCCACCGTGACCGGGCCGTGCCCGTACGGCGTCCATGAGAGCTGAATCACTGGACGGGCGACTTCCAGTCAGGTAAGCCTCAGATAAGTTAGGGCAGCCTCA
The DNA here is from genome assembly GCF_014650955.1 of Streptomyces tauricus. Lineage (GTDB taxonomy): Bacteria > Actinomycetota > Actinomycetes > Streptomycetales > Streptomycetaceae > Streptomyces > Streptomyces tauricus. The sequence continues at coordinate 1,384 of NZ_BMVY01000026.1, read as the reverse complement.
CTGAGCCGCTGTGAAGCACCTGCGTTCTCCCTGTGACCCTCTTGGAGCCTGTATGCGAGCCGTCCGACTCTCCGTCGTCACCGCTGCCGCGACCGCGGCCGCGCTGGCCGCTGTCACGGGCTGCACCGAGAAGAGCGACGCGTCGAGCGACGACCACGTCGTCGAGGTGACGGCCACGGACACCAAATGCGAGGTGTCGAAGAAGGAGTTCCCGGCCGGACACGTACAGCTCGACGTGACCAACAAGGGCTCCAAGGTCACCGAGGTCTACCTCCTGTTCCCCGACGACCGGATCGTCACCGAGCGCGAGAACATAGGCCCCGGCACCCGCCAGAAGGTCACCGCGGAGGTGAAGGCGGGCGACTACCGGATCGCGTGCAAGCCCGGCATGAAGGGCAAGGGCATCCGGCAGGACGTCACGGTCACCGGCGGCGGCAAGGTCGCGAAGCGCGACCCGCGCCTGGACGCGGCGGTCGCCTCCTACCGCAGTTACGCACAGGAGCAGGCCGACGAGACGCTGCCGAAGGCCAAGGTGTTCGCGGACGCCGTCAAGGCCGGTGACATCGAGGCCGCGAAGAAGGCGTACGCCACCTCGCGCATCGGCTGGGAGCGCACCGAGCCGGTCGCCGAGTCGTTCGGTGACATCGACCCGAAGGTCGACCTGCGCGAGGACGGTCTGGAGGAGGGGGGCGGGGACGGCAAGAACACAGAGAAGGACTGGACGGGCTGGCACCGCCTGGAGCGCTCGCTGTGGAAGGACAAGAAGCTCACCGACCGGGACTCCGAGCTGGCCGACCAGCTGATCAAGGACCTCACCGACTGGCAGAACCGCGTCGGCAAGGCGGAGATCACCCCGACCTCGATGGCCAACGGCGCCAAGGAACTCCTCGACGAGGTCGCCACCGGCAAGGTCACCGGCGAGGAGGAGCGCTACTCGCACACCGACCTGGTCGACTTCAAGGCGAACGTCGAGGGCGCGGAGAAGTCGTACGAGCTGCTGAAGCCGGTCGCGAAGGAGAACGACGCGGCGCTGGTCATCGAACTGGACAAGCAGTTCGCGGCGCTCGACGCGCTGCTGGACCAGTACCGCGAGGACACGGCCTCGTACGACTTCACCTCGTACGACAAGGTCGGCAAGGCCGACCGCAAGGAACTCTCGGACGCGGTGAACGCGCTCGCGGAGCCGCTGTCCAAGCTCGCCGCGGCCGTCGTCACGACGAAGTAGGGAACGGCCATGACGGACACGCCCACCGAAGCCGAAGCCCAAGCTGAAGCCGAAGCCGAAGCCGGACGCGCCGCGTCGGCCGCCCCGTCCCGGCGCGCGCTGATCGGCTGGGGCGGTGCCGGGCTCGCGCTGGGTGCCGCCGCGGCCGGGGGCGCGGCG
>NZ_BMVY01000025.1 GCF_014650955.1 Streptomyces tauricus | reverse complement strand
GCCAGGATCAAACTCTCCGTGAATGTTTTCCCGTAATCGGGACAACATCAGGTGAGCGGAACGGCCAACCGGAATAAGGAAGGCCGTTCACAGCGTCCTCGCTGATGCGCCTACCAGGTATTTAGCCCGGTAGGACTTTTTCAAAGGAACCTCCACCCACCACGATGTGGTGGACAGGGTATCAACATATCTGGCGTTGATTTTTGGCACGCTGTTGAGTTCTCAAGGAACGGACGCTTCCTTTGTACTCACCCTCTCGGGCTTTCCTCCGGGCGCTTCCCTTCGGTCTTGCTGTCTTGCGTTTCCGACTCTATCAGACCGTTTCCGGTTCCGATTTCCTCGGCGCTTTCCAGGTTTTCGCTTTCGCGTTTCCCTTTCCGGCGATGTTGACTCTATCAGATCCTTTCGGGCCTGACTCCCAGTCAACCGGGGCTGTCTTTGCGGCTGTTGGGCCGTTCCGACGTCCAAAACTTTAGCGGATCCTCTCGGCAGTTCCTAATCGGAGCTGCCGGCCCCAAATCGAAATGAATTCGGGCACGCCGAAATTCAATCCCGTTGGGAGATCGTGCTGGTGGTTTGGTGTGCCGCATCTGCGGCGGAGGTGCTGTCGCAGAACCGTTACGGCTCCGTGGCAACTCGAAGAACCTTACGGATCCACGGGGTGAGTGTCAAGTCTGCCCCGGCCACCTCGCCGTCAAACCCCAACTCGGGTCGTACAGGCCTCAGTCGAGGTCGGTGAGCCGGCCGCCGGCGTCCGGCTGCGCGTCCTCCACGCGTCGCAGCAGCCGGGTCAGCACGTCTTCCAGCGCACCGCGCTCCTGCTGGGAGAGGTCCTGGAGCAGGTCCTCCTCGAAGACGGTGGCCAGGCGCATGGCTTCCAGCCACTTGTCGCGGCCCTCGTTCGTGAGCTCCACGATCACGCGGACCCGGTTGGACTCGTCGCGCTCCCTGGTGACGAGTCCTTCCGCCACCATGCGGTCGATCCGGTGGGTCATGGCCGCCGGGGTGAGGCCGAGCCTCTTCGCCAGGTCGCTGGGGCCCAGGCAGTAAGGCGCTCCCGACAGGACGAGCGCCTTGAGGACCTCCCACTCGGCGTTGCTGATGCCGAGGGCGGCGGTCTGGCGGCCGTACGCGACGTTCATACGGCGGTTGAGGCGGCCGAGCGCCGAGACGATCTTCTCGACCTGCGGGTCGAGGTCCTGGAACTCGCGCTGGTAGGCGGCGATCTGCTCGTCCAGCGTCGGCTCGTTCGCGGCGGGGGTGTCACCCATGGCCGAAGTATGGCACGCGCCCGCTTGGCGTTGAAGTCCTTCAGGATGTATTGTTTAGCTTCTAACTTTAGCTTCGAAGTCTTCACTCCTAACTCCTGAGGCGGGCGTAGGACTTCTTGATCAAGGCAGGTGAAAGTGACCAGGGCGATGGGCGCGGAGATGCGCCGGATCCATGTGGGCAACGCACTCAGCGCGTTCGGCCTCGGTTTTACCGTCCCGTATCTGTACGTCTACGTGGCGCAGGTGCGGGATCTCGGTGCCATGACGGCGGGTCTCGTGCTCGCCGTCTTCGCCGTGGCCGCGCTCGTGGTGCTGCCGTTCGCCGGGCGGGCCATCGTCCGGCGGGGGCCGATGCCCGTGCTGCTCCTCGCCCTGGTCACCGCTGCCGTCGGCTCGCTGAGCCTGGGACTGGCGAGCAGCTCCGCGACCGTACTGATGTCGGCCGCCGCGCTCGGTGCCGGGCAGGCCGTGATGCAGCCCGCGCTGGCGACGATGATCGTCGACGTTTCGACCGCCGAGACCCGCTCGCGCGCCTTCGCCACCCAGTTCTTCCTGCAGAACCTCGGTCTCGGGGTCGGCGGGCTCATCGGCGGTCACCTCGTCGATGCCTCCCGGGCGAGCTCCTTCACGCTGCTGTTCGCGATCGAGGCGGCGATGTTCCTGCTGCTCGTGGTCGTCATGGCGACCGTACGGATGCCGCGGGCGCCCAAGGTCGAGGGTGCGCCGGGGCAGGCCGGTGGCAGCTGGAAGCAGCTGCTCCGCAACCGGGCCATGGTGCAGCTGCTCGTGGTGGGCTTCGTACTGTTCTTCGCCTGCTACGGGCAGTTCGAGTCGGGGCTGAGCGCGTACGGCGTCGAGGCGGCCGGTATCTCCACCTCCGCGCTCGGCACGGCGCTGGCCGCGAACACGGCGATGATCGTCGTCGCGCAGTTCGCCGTGCTGAAGTTCGTCGAGCGTCGGAAGCGGTCGCGGGTCATCGGCGCGGTGGGGCTGATCTGGGCCCTGGCCTGGGTCATCGCCGGGTACGCGGGGCTCGGGCACGGCAGCCAGGCCATGGCTACGGCCGCGTTCGTGTCGACGTACGCGCTGTTCGGGCTGGGGGAGGCGATGCTGTCGCCGACCGTGGCGCCGCTGGTCGCGGATCTCGCGCCGAGCGGTATGGCGGGGCAGTACAACTCCGCCTTCGCGCTGGTCAAGCAGCTCGCTCTCGCGGTCGGTCCGGCGGTGGGCGGCCCGATGGGTGCCTCGCTGCACGCTCCGTACATCGTGACGTTCCTGCTGTTCTCGTTGGGGATCACGTTTTTGGCGGTGCGGCTGGGGCGGCAGCTCACTCCTGTGCAGAACCAGCCCTCGCTGGCGAAGAGCCGGGTCGTGGTGCGGGGCGGGGCCTCGGCGGAGTCGGTGCAGACCGCGGCCTGATCGGGCCAGGGGCACAGACGTACGACGGCCGTCACCACTGATGTGGTGGCGGCCGTCCTGTGTGTCCCCGGCCCGGGGAAAGGATTCAGCGGATCGCCGTCACCAGGGTGGAGGTGAAGGGGACCGTCGCCGTCCCGTCGGGGTTCGTGTGGCCGGACAGGGCTGTCGTGACCGCCTCGGCGGCCCGGGTGAGGCCGTCGGGTCCGCCGGCGTCCTCGACCGCCTGTCCCCAGGGCACGGCCGACAGGTGGCCGCGGGCGAAGTCGGCGAGCGGGGGCAGGGTGACGGCGAAGGTGACGTCCCGGGCGGCCACCTCGTGGAAGCCCGCGTCGGTGAGTGCGGCGGTGAGGCGTTCGGCGGGACAGGAGAACGCGGCGGCGAAGTACGCCTCGGCCGTCGGGCCGCCGTGCTCGGCGAGCATCCGGCGCTGGGCGGCGAAGTACGGCGAGCGGTCCCAGGCGGCCCAGGCCGTGGCGGCCAGCCGGCCGCCGGGGCGCAGGACCCTGGACACCTCGGCGAGGGCCGCGCCCAGGCCGGGGAAGAACTGGACACCCTGCTGGCAGAGGACGGCGTCGAAGGTGTCGTCCGGCTGGGGGAGGCTGTCGGCGGGGGCCACCGTGAACTCGATGTCCGGGTAGATACGGGGTGCGTTCGCGGCGGCCACCTTCAGCATCCCCCCGTTGGAGTCGGCGGCCACGACATGGCCGGTGGGGCCGACCCGGGCGGCGGCCGCCCGGGCCACGAAGCCGGTTCCGGCGGCGAGGTCGAGGACCTGGTGGCCGGGGCACAGGTCCACGGCGTCCAGCAGCGCCGCCACGAACGGCGCCATGATCGGTGCGCTGTACTGCTCGTAGCGCTCGGGAGCGCTGCCCTTGAGGTGAAAGCCCGTCCGGTCTGCCTGCGGTGAGCTGGTCATGGTGAGCTACTAGCACCGCGGGACGGGGCTGACCAGATGCCGCGCGGCTGCTGGGTCAGGTGGTGCGCGGGAGTGCGAACTCGCACCACACCGCTTTGCCGCCCCCCGGGGCGCGGCGGGAGCCCCAGTTCGAGGCGATGGTGGCGATGATCGCGATGCCGCGGCCTGACTCGTCGGCCGGTTCGGCGCGACGGCGGCGCGGCAGGTGGTCGTCGCCGTCGGTGACCTCCACGATCAGCCGGCGGTCGGTACGGCGGAGTCTCAGACGCATCGGCGGGGTGCCGTGCTGGAGGGAGTTGGCGACCAGCTCGCTTGCGGCCAGGACGCCGAGGTCGTGCAGGTCGGGTGCGAAGCGCCAGCTGGTGAGGACACCGGAAGCGAAGGCACGCGCGCGTGGGGCCGCTTCCGTGCCCCCGAGCAGTTCCAGGGCCGCGTTGCGGAAGAGGTCGCCGTCGGGGCCCGTACGCGCCGGGTGCTGGAGGACCAGGACGGCCACGTCGTCGTCGTGCTCGGCCGTCACACCCATCGAGCGGACCAGCCGGTCGCAGACCACCTGGGGGGTGCCCGTGGCACCGGCGAGTGCGCCCTCCAGGGAGGCGATCCCCTCGTCGAGGTCGGCGTCCCGGCGCTCGACCAGGCCGTCGGTGTAGAGGACGGCGGTCGAGCCGGGGCCCAGCGGAACCGAGCCGGAGGCGTGCATCCAGCCGCCCGTGCCGAGCGGGGGTCCGGTGGGCTCGTCGGCGCGGTGGACGGTGCCGCTCTCGTCGCGTACGAGGATCGGGAGGTGGCCGGCCGACGCGTACACCAGCCGTCCCTCGTTCGGGTCGTGGACCGCGTACACGCAGGTGGCGATCTGGTTGGCGTCGATCTCCATGGCGAGGCCGTCGAGGAGCTGGAGCACCTCGTGCGGGGGCAGGTCCAGGCGTGCGTACGCGCGGACCGCCGTGCGGAGCTGGCCCATGACGGCCGCCGCGCGGATCCCGCGGCCCATCACGTCGCCGATGACGAGTGCGGTGCGGCCGCCGCCGAGGGTGATCACGTCGTACCAGTCGCCGCCGACCGCGGCCTCCGTGCCGCCGGGGTGGTAGGTCGCGGCGACGCGCAGGTCGTCCGGCTCCTCCAGTTCCTGGGGGAGCAGGGAGCGCTGGAGGGTGACGGCGGTCTCGCGCTGCCGGCGCTCGCTGGCCCGCAGCCGCTCGGCGGCCTCGGCGTGGTCGGTGACGTCCGCGGCGAAGATCAGTACGCCGCCCCCTTCGGGGGTGGCCGAGACCTCGACGGGGGTGCACGTGAACGTGTACGAGCGGCCGCCGGGGACCTTGCGGGACTTGACCGTACGCGGCTTGGAGCTGCGCAGGACCTGGTCGAGGAGCGGCATCAGCCCGATCTCGGCCAGCTCGGGCAGCGCCTCGCGCGCGGGTTCGCCGGGCGGGCGGACCCCGAAGGCCGTCACATAGGCGTCGTTCACGTACGCCAGGCGGTGCTCCGGCCCGTGCACGAGCGCGACGAGGGCCGGGATGCGGTCCAGGACCTCACGGACCGGCAGCTCGTCCACGGCGGGGGCGAGCGCGACAGAGGTCCCCTCGGCGGTCGGGCGCTCGGCGCGTGCCGCGGGCACGGAGCTCTCCGAGGTGAGTGCCGTGGGCAGTCCGTCGGCCCGCGCCGCCGCGCGACGCTGCGTTCCGGGGAGCCGAGCGCTCCAGCGCGTGAAGTTCACTGTGGGACAGGCCTCGTGGGATCGAAGGGCGAGCGGTCGGCCCGCCCATGGTCGTGATGGACCAGTGTGTCCGACGGGACCGACATCCGTCAGACGGCGTTCCCGCGGGCGGAGTTCCTGACTCCGGTCAGGACGACCCCTTCGGGTGGTCCTGGGGAGGCTTTCCACCGGCCGCGAGTTCGAACTCGGCGCGGGGGTGTTCGAGCGAACCGAGCGAGACGATCTCTCTCTTGAAGAGGCCCGACAGGGTCCATTCGGCGAGCACGCGGGCTTTTCGGTTGAAGGTGGGCACCCGGCTCAGGTGGTAGACGCGGTGCATGAACCAGGCAGGGTATCCCTTCAGCTTGCGCCCGTAGACGTGTGCGACACCCTTGTGCAGTCCCAGGGAGGCGACCGAGCCCACGTACGTGTGGGAGTACGTCTCCAGGGACTCGCCGCGCAGGGAGCGGGCGATGTTGTCGCCGAGGACCTTGGCCTGGCGCACGGCGTGTTGCGCGTTGGGGGCCGTCTCGGAGCCGGGCTTCGGCGCGGTCACGTCGGGCACGGCGGCGGCGTCACCCGCGGCCCACGCGTGCGTGGTGCCGTCCACGGTCAGCTGCGCGGTGCACTTCAGCCGGCCGCGTTCGTTCAGCGGCAGATCGGTGGCCGCGAGGATCGGATGGGGTTTCACGCCCGCGGTCCACACGACCGTACGGGTCGGGAAGCGGGCCCCGTCGCTGAGGACGGCGACTCGGTCGGTGCACGAGTCGAGCCGGGTCCTGAGGCGCACGTCGATGTTGCGGCGGCGCAGCTGCGTGACGGTGTACTTGCCCATCTCCTCGCCGACCTCGGGGAGGATGCGGTCCGAGGCCTCGACGAGGATCCACTTCATGTCGTCGGCCTTGACGTTGTGGTAGTAGCGGGAGGCGTACCGGGCCATGTCCTCCAGCTCGCCGAGCGCCTCCACCCCGGCGTAACCGCCCCCTACGAAGACGAAGGTCAGGGCGGCGTCGCGGATCGCGGGGTCGCGGGTGGAGGAGGCGATGTCCATCTGCTCGATGACGTGGTTGCGCAGGCCGATGGCCTCCTCGACGGTCTTGAAGCCGATGGCGAACTCGGCGAGGCCGGGGATCGGCAGGGTGCGCGACACGGAGCCGGGGGCCAGCACCAGTTCGTCGTACGAGAGCTGGTCGGGGCCCGTGCCCTCCTCCTCGGTGGCGAGGGTCGCGACGGTCGCGGTGCGCTTGGCGTGGTCGATCGACGTGGCCTCGCCGATGACGACGCGGCACCGGTCGAGGACGCGGCGCAGGGGTACGACGACATGGCGCGGCGAGATGGAGCCCGCGGCGGCCTCCGGCAGGAAGGGCTGGTAGGTCATGTACGGGTCGGGAGTGACCACGGTGATCTCCACGTCCCCCCGCCTCAGCTCCTGTCTGAGCTTCTTCTGGAGACGCAGGGCGGTGTACATCCCGACGTAGCCGCCGCCGACAACGAGAATGCGCGCACGTTCCTTCACTCACCCATGACGCACCGGCTACCGGCGTTTGTCCACAGGCCCGTCAATTTGTGTGACCGGCCGCCGAAGACGCGCGGAGCGGGCCGATCCGCCGGAGCGTGCGGAAGGTTCGCAGGTCAGCAGGTGTGAGCGGGGTGGCATTAGGGGGCGCAACCGGGACGTAACCGGCCCGTACTCCGATCGGGGGGCGCTCCGTGCGGAACCTCCCCCTTCTGAATTGACTCCGCCTCAACTATGTTCGTGTGTCATCGGGGTGTAGGGGGATGCGCTCGACGGGTCCGTACGGCGGGGTCCTACGGCGAAGGTTGTTCCGCTGACTCCGGTCTGTCGATGGCGGGGAGAGTCTCCGGGGGGAGACGTCATTACCGGGGGAACACACATGCATATTCAGGAAACCCATTGGACATCCGCGTCCGCCCTTCCAACGGGCGGCGCTACCGGGGCGGCGGCGGGGAACGGACGCGCGGGGGACGTATCGCGCACCACGCCACTGCGGGTGGACGCACAGCGCAATCTGGAGCACGTACTGCGCGCGGCACGTGAGGTCTTCGGGGAGCTGGGGTACGGCGCTCCCATGGAGGACGTGGCACGGCGCGCGCGGGTCGGTGTCGGCACGGTCTACCGGCGCTTCCCGAGCAAGGACGTCCTGGTCCGGCGCATCGCCGAGGAGGAGACCTCCCGGCTGACCGATCAGGCGCGCTCCGCGCTCGGACAGGAGGACGAGCCGTGGTCGGCGCTCTCGCGCTTCCTGCGGACATCGGTCGCCTCGGGCGCCGGGCGGCTGCTGCCGCCGCAGGTGCTGCGGGTGGGGGTCGGCGAGGACGGTTCGGTCCTCGACGGGACCTCGGTGCTCGACGGAGCGTCGGCGGCGCGTGACGGGGCGCGGGTGCCGCAGCAGCGGTCCCAGGCCGGCGGGCCCGACCTGCGGCTCGTGGAGCAGCGTCCGGCTTCCCTCGGGGAGCCGGACGAGGACGACGCCGGGGCGGCCCAGCTGCTCGAGGTCGTGGGACGGCTCGTGGACCGGGCGCGCGGGGCGGGTGAGCTGCGGGCGGATGTGACGGTGTCGGACGTGTTGCTGGTGATAGCCACGGCGGCGCCTTCCCTGCCGGATGCCGCGCAGCAGGCTGCGGCGTCTGCGCGGTTGCTGGACATCTTGCTGGAGGGGCTTCGGTCTCGACCGGCGTAGTCCCGTTTGCGCGTATGCGCGTATGCGCGTATGCGCTCCGCTTGGAGGTGTGGTGACTGGGCGCGGGTGGGTGACCATCCGCGCGCGGTTGCCTCCGGCGGGGTGCGGGTTCGTGGGGGGTGAGTGCGCCGTTCCCCGCGCCCCTGGGTGGGTGAGGGTTGGGGCGGATCGTCCAGTGCAGGCCGTGAAGGCTGGGCGCGCCGTTCCCCGCGCCCCTCTGGGGCGGGGTTTATTGGTTCGTCAAGGCTCGTTCGGGTGATCCATACGGATGAGTGGTTGATGCTTTCCTGTGGGTAACAGCGGTGGGTGCTTGTGGCACTCTTTCCCGGTGTCCGGGTCCGAGTGTGCAGGCGGGGGCTTTCCGCGATGAGCGTTGACGATCAGGACGAGCCGCCCAGGAGCGCCCTGTCGGAAGCCGTTGTTCCGCCGCAGCGTGAGCGGCGCGAGGGGCGTGACGACGGCGGGGTGTTGCCGCCTCCGTTCGAGGCCGTCGAAGTGCCGCCCGCCGACGCCGAGTTGATCGCGTGGATGCGGTCGGGCGACGACACGGCCTACGAGGAGCTGTACCGGCGGCACGCGGACGCCGTCCGCCGGTACGCGCGCACCTGCTGCCGCGACGTCCACACCGCGGACGACCTCACCGCCGAGGTCTTCGCCCGCATGCTCCAGGCCGTCCGCGGCGGCAGCGGCCCCGAGCACTCCGTACGCGCCTATCTGCTGACGACCGTGCGACGCGTCGCGGCGGGCTGGACCAAGTCGGCGCGGCGGGAGCACCTGGTCGACGACTTCGCGGTGTTCGCGGCCCAGGCCGCGGGCGGCTCCGAGCTGTCGGACGACACCGTGCCCGCCGGTTCCTTCGGCGCGGGGCACGAACTGGGCGCCGACGTACGGGCCATGCACGAGGCCGAGCAGTCCATGGCCATGCAGGCGTTCCGGTCGCTGCCGGAGCGCTGGCAGGCCGTGCTGTGGCACACCGAGGTCGAGGACGAGTCGCCCAGCGAGGTCGCGACGCTCTTCGGGCTGGACGCCAACGGCACGCGTGTACTGGCCAGTCGGGCCCGTGAAGGCCTCAAGCAGGCCTATCTGCAGGCCCATGTGAGTGCCACGCTCACCGCGGACGAGGAGTGTGCGCGCTACGCCGACCGGCTCGGCGCGTACGCGCGGGGCGGACTGCGCACGCGCGCCGAGCGCGGGTTGCGCAAACACCTGGAGGAGTGCGCCAAGTGCCGGCTCGCCGCCGGTCAGATCAAGGACGTGGCGAACGGGATTCCCGCGGTCGTGCCGGTCGCCGTCATCGGCTGGTTCGGCGCCGCCGGGTACGCGAAGGCGGCCGCCCTCATCGCGGGCGGGAGCGGGGTGGGCGCGGCCGGGGCAGCGGGAGCCGCGTCCGCGGCCGGTGGAGGCTCGGGGGGCGCCGGGGGCGGGGCCGCGGCGGAAGGGCTCGGCACGCCCGCGAAGGCCGGGATCGTCGCGGGTGTCGTCGCGGCGGCCGTCGCCACGGTGGTGTTCGCGCTCGCGGGCGACGACACGGCGGTGAAGAAGGACGAGGCCGCACCGCGTCCGCCCGACCCGGTCGTCGAACCGAACGTGCCGTCCCCCTCGCCGTCACCGTCCCGGCCCTCGCGACCGCCGCGGGCCGAACCCGAATCCGTGGTGGCCGCGGCGGCGCCGAAACCGAGGCCGACCTCGGCACCGACCCGTACGCCCGCGCCCGACCCCACCCCGAAACCGGAGCCGAAGCCGAAGCCGACAGCCACTCCGGCGCCCGCGCCGGAGCCCACGCCGCCCCCCGCGCCCGCTCCCCCTCCGCCGCCACCACCGGCGCCCGAGGACTTCCAGTGGAACGAGCTGAAGTACGGCATCACCGGGGACGGCACCGAGCCCGAGATGCGGCTCGGCGAGAGCAGCTGGGTCTGGCAGCGGTACGGCATGTCCATCGGCGGCAAGCGGTATGCGAACGGTGTCACCGTGCACGGCGCCTCGTCGGTCACGATCGATCTCAACCGCGCGTGTTCCTCGTACGACGCGATGGCCGGCGTGGACGACCTGACGATGGGCCTCGGTGAGGTGCGGTTCTCCGTGTTCGCGGACGGCGTGCTGAGGTGGCGGTCGGGGCTGGTCCGCGGAGGCCAGAGCGCGGTGCCCGTGCACGTCGATCTGACGGGCAGGAAAACGATCCGCCTGGTCGTCGAACCGCGTTCCGGCTTCGGCGCGGCGGCCCTGGCGGACTGGGCCGACTCACGCTTTCGGTGCCGCTGACGCCTCGGCCATTTCCGTCAGGACGCCGTCCCGGGTGAGTGCGGCACCGGTGGCGCGCTCGGTGTCGTAGGCCCGGCGGCCGAGTGCGGTCAGGGCCGCGGCCTCGACGCGTTCGAGCTCCACCCGCTGGGGCAGCGGGCGCGGGTGGCCTTCCCGCCAGCGGGAGGCGGCCGTGAGCACGCGCACCACGCGCGCGTGCTCGCCGATGCCGGACAGCACGCCCGCCGCCTGCTCGGCCAGGGAGGCGAGGACCACCTCCGCGCATCTCCCCGCCACGGCCTCCCGCAGGGCGTCGGCCAGCCGGCGCAGCCCCTGCCCGGGGCCCGACTCGACCGCCGTGAGAAGCCCGTCGATGCCGTTCAGCGCGGCGAGGAACTGGGGCGGCGGTGTCCCCCGGGTCGTCTCCTGGCGGGCCGCCTCGCAGAGCTCGCGCGCCCGGCCGAACTCCCGGTCGTCGACAGCCATCTGGGCCCGTACGAGGAGGACGAACGCCCGTGAGTCCGGCACCGCGTACCGGTCGGCCGCGGCCGACGCCTCGTCCAGGGCGCGGAGAGCCGCCGCCCGGTCGCCCTCGCGGTAGGCGAGTTCGCCGAGCCGGGCGATGAGAAACGGCTTCTCCGCGTACGCCCTCACCTCGTGGGCGAGCCGCAACGCCTCCTCGAACTCCCCCTTCGCCTCGTCGAACCGGCTGCGCGCCATGGCGGCCTCGCCGCCCGCGCCGCACACCTGGGCCCGCATCCAGCGGTCGCCGACGCGCAGGGAGACGGCCCGCAGCTCCTTGATGTACGCGTCGACGTACTCCATGCCGCCGGGCATGTCGACGGCCACGTGCACGGAGAACAGCAGGGCGACGCCGATCTCCCATTCGCCGCCATGCGCACGGCAGTTGGCGAGGGATGCCTCCATCGTCTCGCGTACGCCGTCGGTGTTGCCGATCAGGAACCCGATCAGCGGCCAGAGGATGCCGGGGAAGCTCGCCGCGTCCGGGCCGCCGCGCGCGAGCGTGCTCCGCAGTCGTGCGACGTACTCCACGGTCCGCTCGCCCGTCAGCGGTACCTTCCCCAGTTCCGACGCCAGGAAGATCTGCAGCACCCGCAGCTTGATACGGATCCGGTGCAGGGGGTGGCCGCTCTCGCCCTCGGGATCGGCGAGGAAGGCCCCGACGGGGTCGATGACGAGGCCGAGGCTGGCTCCCAGGGGGTCGGTCGTGTCGAGACAGATCGCCAAGGGGTCGACGGTGTCCAGCCGGGCCTCGGCGATGTCGGTTGTGTCGAGGGCCCTTGTCTGCGCGCTTGCTTGGGCCTTCGTCGCCGGGTGCGTCTTCGTCGCCGAGTGCGCTCCCGTCCCCGTTTGCGCCTCCGTCGCCGCTTGCGCCCTCGCGCCCGCTCCCGCGCGTGCGTCGAGTGCCGCTCCCAGGAGCAGGACTCGGTTGGTCCAGGTCGCGCCCTCCCGGCGGAAGTTGCGCAGCCACCAGAACCAGCCCATGGAGAGGACCAGCGCCGCGGCCTCCGGCTCGTCCGCGGCGAGAACACTGCGGTGCAGGGCCGCGCGGATGTTGTCGAGGTCGCTCTCCAGGCGTTCGATCCAGCGGAGCTGGTCGGCGGACCGCAGGAGGGGATCCGCCTGTTCGACCAGCGCGCGGGCCCACGCGCGATGCCGGCGCTCGGCCGCGGCACGCAGTTCGGGGGTTTCGGCGACGCGTTCCACCGCGTACTCGTGGATCGTCTCCAGCATGCGGTAGCGCATACCGCCGCCCCGGCGGCCGGGCGTCGCGACGATCAGGGACTTGTCGACGAGCGCGCCGACCAGCTCGGCCACGGGCCCGCTGCACACGGCCTCCGCGGCCTCCAGGTCCCAGCCGCCCGCGAATACGGACACCTCGCGCAGGACGGTCCGCTCGGGCTCGTCGAGCAGGTCCCACGACCAGTCGACGACCGCGCGCAGGGTCTGCTGGCGGGGCAGGACCGTACGGCTGCCCGAGGTGAGGAGCCGGAAGCGGTCGTCGAGGCGGTCGGCGATCTGGCGCGGAGCGAGCATCCGCAGCCGGGCGGCGGCCAGCTCGATGGCCAGGGGCAGGCCGTCGAGGCGGCGGCAGATCTCGTCCACGGCGTCGTCGTCGGTGACATCGCCCTCGGGGTTGGCCGCCGCCGCGCGCTCCCTGAAGAGTCGGTGTGCCGGTTCGGGCAGGAGGGGCTCGACCGGGCGCACGGACTCGCCGGGCACGCCCAGGGGTTCACGGCTGGTGGCGAGGATCGTGAGCCCCGGGCAGCGGGTCAGGAGCGTCTCGGCTAGCTCGGCCGCCGCGTCGATGACGTGTTCGCAGTTGTCGAGGATCAGGAGTTGGCTGCGCGGGGCGCAGTACTCGACGAGCAGGGCGACCGGGTCGTGCTGCTGACTCCCCATCTCGTGGGTCATCAGCGCGGTCTCCCGCAGGCCGAGGGCGCTGACGACCGCACCCGGCACCGCTTCCGGCCGGTCGAGCGGGGCGAGCTCGGCCAGCCATGCCTGCGGGTGTCCGGAGGCGGCCTCCTCCGCGAGGCGGGTCTTTCCGGAGCCGCCCGGTCCGGTGAGGGTGACGAGACGGGCCCGGTGCAGTTCGGAACGGATCGCGTCCAGTTCGGGTTCCCGGCCTACGAAGGAGTTGAGGCGGGGGCGGATGTTGCCGCTCGGCTCGGGTTTGGGGTCGGGCTCGCGGTCGGGTTCATGCTCGGGTTGTGCGGTGGTGACGGACGTGTACGGGCCTGGGGCCGAGCCCAAGTCCGAATCCGGGGTCGGGTTCGGGTTCGGGTTCTGGCGCTCCGGAGTCAGCAGTTGTTCCGGAGTCAGCAGTTGTGCGTGCAGGGCGCGTAGTTCCGGGCTCGGGTCCGTGCCCAGGCCGTCGGCGAGGGCCCGGCGGGCCCGTTCGTACGCGGCCAGGGCGTCCGCCGGACGGCCCATGTCGCGCAGGGCCCGTACGAGCAGGGCGTGCAGCGACTCGTCGTACGGGTGGGTCTCGGTGAGGGCCCGCAGCTCCGGTACGGCGTCGTGGGCGTGGCCGTTGCGCAGGTCCGCCTCCACGCGCGCGCGTGTCGCCTCCTGACGGAGGGACTCCGGGCGGGTCGCCGCCGCGAGGCGGTCGGGGAGGTCGGCCAGGGCCGGGCCCCGCCACAGGTCCAGGGCCTCGCGGAGGATCCGGGCGGCGGTGGCCGGGTCCGTGTCCAGGCGGGCCCTGCCTTCTCTCACCAGGCGCTCGAAGACGAACAGGTCCACGTCGCCGGGGGTGGCGTCGAGGCGGTAGCCGCCCGGCTCCGAGGTGATGGCGTCCTTGCCCAGGGCTCGGCGCAGGCGGCCTACGAGGGCCTGGAGGGCGGCGGGGGCGTCGTTCGGGGGGTTGTCCGGCCAGACCTCGTCGATGAGGGTCTTCGGGGGTGCCGGGCGGGGGGTTCTCAGGGCCAGGGCCGTGAGGAGGGCGCGCAGGCGGGGGCCGGTCAGGGGGAGGGGGTCGCCCTGGTCGTCCGTGGCCTGGGTGACACCCAGAATTTTGTACCGCACGGGTCTATTGTCGCGGGTTCGGTGGGGGTGACCGGGGATTTTTTCGCCCCCGCCGCCCCTACCCGTTCCCATCCACGTATGGGGGCTGCGCCCCCTCGCCCCCGTATCGCGCTGCGCGCTCGTCCTCAAACGCCGGACGGGCTGAAAGGGGGCCCGGGGAACTGCGCGGCCAGCCCCCCACTCACCCGCAGAACGAATGTGTACCCCCGCCTCCTGACTCCCCCTACCCCCGACCCGCCCCCGCCCCCAACGCCCCCCGTTGCGGACGGATCCCCTCCGGGACGGCGCGTTGGCGGGCCGGGGTGCCTGTCCAGCAGGTTCCTCGGCGGTCGAGGAGGCGGCGGAGCCACAGTTCCAGGGAGACCAGGTCCGCGAGGCCTTCCAGGGGGAGGGGTTCGCCGTCGGCCGCCGCCCGGAGGGCCTTGCGGACGACGCGTGCCTCGACCAGGCCCGCCTGGGCGAGGAGAGGTGTGTCGAAGAGGGCCACCAGTTCGTCCACGGCGACCCGCAGCCCCGTGCGCGCGGCGGCGGTCGAGGACGCGTGGGAGGGGGCGCCCCAGCCCGGCGGCAGGTCGGCCACTCCGGCGCCCTCCAGGACCGTACGGAGGATCGCGGCCCGCGCCCCCGGCTGCACGCGCAGTGCCTCGGGGAGGGCACGGCAGGCGCGTACGACCTGGTTGTCGAGGAAGGGGGCGTGCAGGCGCTGGAAGCGGACCTCGGCGGCCTGCTCCAGGATCCGGAGGTCCGCGGCGTGCCGGGTGAGCGCGGAGCGGGCTCGGAAATCGCCCGGCCGCTGACCGGGGCCGATGCTCGCGCGGGTCGTCGCGCCCGTCAGGCGAACCGATACTTCAGCGAGTGCCTCACCGGTCAGCCACCGTGCGGCAGGGCCGGGCCTGGCCCATGTGAGCGCGGCGAGGGACGCCGCCACCGCGCCCGCTGGCTCCTCGAACCGCTTGTGCAGCAGCCGGTCGGCCAGACCCTCTATACCCACCACGTAGGACGTACGGGACAGCTTGCGGGCCGCGCCGTACACGCGCGCGGGGACCATGACGGAACCGTCGGCCTTCGTCAGCGCCGCGACCGGACGCACCAGGTGGCGTCGTTTGCGGTCCATGAGGAGGTCGGCGAGGCGGGCCGGGTGGGCGTCCAGGACCTGGCGGGCGCCGTAGCCGGTGAAGTGGTCCGCGCTGCCCGAGGCCAGGCGGGCGCGGTGGCGGGCGGCCGTCACCAGCGACGGGCCCGGCTCGTCTGTCAGCGGGCCCTCCAGGTCGGCGTACGGGAGGACTTCCTCGCCCCCGGCCACCACCACGTGGTGCAGTCGCGGGTTGGCGGCGAGCGTTCCGGCCCGTTCCAGTTCGGCTTCCCGGCCCTTCACCACCATGTCGTTGAAGGTGACCGCGAGGAGGCGTTCACCGGCGCCCGTGCCGTGCCCGAGGACGGTGCCGGGGGCGCCGGGCAGGCCGGCGGCGAGGAGGGCGAGCGTGCCGGAGGCGGGTCCTCCGGAGAGGTCGGCCCCGATGCCGGGCACCGGCATGCCACGGGCGGCGCGCCGCTCCGCGGGCCCCATGCCGGGGACGGGTCCGGGGTCTATGTCGGCTCCGGGTACGTGCCTGGGGGCGGCGAGCCGGGTACGTACGGCCTCCACCAGGGCGTCCCGGACGCCGTCCACCGCGCTGTCGGCGTCGGCGATGGGGGCCGCGACGGCGAGGGAGGCCACCGGCTCGTATCCCGCGATCTCCCGTGCCCCGGCGCGCAGGATCAGCGCGTGCCCCGGCGGAATGCGCCGTACGCCTTCGTAGGGGGTCGAGTCCTGGAGGGCGGCCGGTACGTCGGGAGCCGCGAGCAGGGCCGCCAGATGCCCGAAGTCGAGGTTGGCCTCGATGAGGTCGGCGAGGGGCAGGGCGGCGGTCGCGTACGCCGTACCGCTGGCCCAGGGTGTGTAGAACACCGGTCTGACGCCTGCCAGATCGCCGCATACCATGACACGTCGGCCCACCTGGACGACGGCCGTGTAACTGCCGGACCAGGCCGTCAGATGCCGGAGTGCCCCGCCGCGCGCGGCGAACAGGCCCACGCGCAGTTCTTCGTCGGAGGCGCCGCAGGTACCCAGTACCGCCATGCGGTTCTGGTCGTCGGCCTTGACGACGCGCACTTCGTCGGGGCGCCAGTCGCCGACCGCCCAGAGCGGGTCGGGGTCGCCCCACAGGAGTTGGGACCCGACCGGGTGGACCGTCTCTCCGTCGCCGCCGGTCGCGCCCGCCGAACCGAACTCAGGCGCACGAGCGACGGTGCTGCTCCATCCCACCAACCATCGCATCGCCGCCTCCACAGGCTGTGGACAACCAGTGCACCGCACGAACCGGTCACCATGCTGCCACGAAGAAAGCGCGCCGGAGAGCCGACGGGGCCGCTCGCGCTCCCCGGTGTGCGCCCCTTGGAGATGCCCCCTCGGCGGTGAACTCACGCGCGAGGAAAGGCGATCGCGAAGAATTGACTCCAGGGCTACGACGTGAATGCGCCCCCGAAACACTCCCCAAAAACATCCAACGCGCCCTCAAGTACCGTGGTAGACGCGGTTTTTGCCCCCGGAGAACAGGGGCGATATTCAGCCAAATCGGGGATGGACAGACAGGCTTGCACACGCTCCGTACAGGCCGTGCGCAACGCACAGTCCGGGAGGCGGACTCCGCCTCCCGGACCGGTCCGCCGCCCGCGGGGATGTAGGCGGCGGTGTCCCCCAGCCCACTGGATCCAGTACAGCGGGCCGACCCACGCATCATCCATCGAAGCGCTCCCCTGTTGGCCGGAGAAGAGCGCACGGACGGGCGCACTGCCACACAACGGGAGCACGCCACGACGCTCCGTGCTGACCCGCGGACCACAATCCCGCCATCCGGAACAATGCCCCTTAACGCTTGGGATGCGGCGAACTACCCTGTGTTTGCCTGTGTTTTCGCGGGAGGCATATTCCTGAGGGCTCAGCCACGTGCTTTTGCGGGTGGGGTTCCAGGGGTTGACGACCCGGGAAGACACAGCACGAATGCCGCGTGGCTGAACCCGCGCGGCAGCCGTCTGTGTCGAGGGGTGGCGCATGTCCAGGGAGCAACGCGGGCCGAACGAAAAACTCGGCACCGTTCTCGCCCTCGCGGGAATCAGCAACGCAGGACTCGCGCGTCGCGTCAACGATCTTGGCGCTCAACGCGGGTTGACTCTTCGCTACGACAAGACGTCGGTGGCGCGCTGGGTGTCGAAAGGCATGGTGCCGCAAGGTGCCGCGCCGCACCTCATCGCCGCCGCCATCGGCCAGAAACTCGGCCGCCCGGTGCCCCTCCACGAGATCGGCCTGGCGGACGCGGATCCCGCACCGGAGGTGGGCCTCGCCTTCCCCCGCGACGTAGGACAGGCCGTGCGGTCGGCGACGGATCTGTACCGCCTCGACCTCGCCGGACGCCGGGCCGGCTCAGGCGGCATCTGGCAGTCGCTCGCCGGATCGTTCGCGGTGAGCGCGTACGCGACGCCCGCCTCCCGATGGCTGATAACCCCGGCCGACACCTCGGTGGCACGGGACGCCGGCCCGCTGGAAGGCTCCGGAGCGCCACTGAAAGTCGGCCACAGCGACGTGCTGAAGCTGCGGGAGGCCGCCGAGGACGCCAGGCGCTGGGACTCCAAATACGGAGGCGGCGACTGGCGTTCGTCCATGGTGCCGGAGTGCTTACGGGTCGAGGCGGCACCGCTGCTCCTGGGCTCGTACTCGGACGAGGTGGGCCGCTCCCTCTTCGGAGCGAGCGCCGAACTCACCCGGCTCGCGGGCTGGATGGCCTTCGACACGGGTCAGCAGGAGGCGGCACAGCGCTACTACATCCAGGCCCTGCGCCTCGCCCGCGCGGCGGCGGACGTCCCGCTCGGCGGCTACGTACTGGCCTCCATGTCCCTCCAGGCGACCTACCGCGGCTTCGGTGACGAGGGCGTGGACCTCGCGCAGGCCGCCCTCGAACGCAACCGGGGGCTGGCCACGGCCCGCACGATGAGCTTCTTCCGCCTCGTCGAGGCACGGGCCCACGCGCGCGCGGGTGACGCCCACGCGGCCGGCGGCGCCCTGAAGGCGGCCGAGGGCTGGCTGGAGCGCGCCCGGGACGGCGACCAGGATCCGTCCTGGCTCGGCTTCTACTCGTACGACCGTTTCGCGGCCGACGCGGCGGAGTGCTACCGCGATCTGAAGGCTCCGCGGCAGGTCCGCCGTTTCACCGAGCAGGCGCTGTCGAAGCCGACGGAGGAGTTCGTACGCTCCCACGGGCTGCGGCTCGTGGTATCGGCGGTCGCCGAGCTCGAATCGGGCAATCTGGACGCGGCGTGCGAGCAGGGGGTGCGGGCGGTGGAGGTTGCGGGGCGCATCTCTTCGGCGCGCACCACCGAGTACGTGAAGGATCTTCTTCATCGGCTGGAGCCGTACGGGGATGAGCCGCGGGTCGTCGAGCTGCGCGAGCGGGCTCGGCCGTTGCTGATGGCACCGGCGTAGGTGGTCGGGCTTCCTTCGCGGCCGCGGGTGCGGGTGCGCTGGCGCTGGCGCTGGCGCTGATTGCGCAGTTCCCCGCGCCCCTTAAACGAAGCCAAGCCGGTGGCTGACGGGGTCGTGTAGGTGCGGGTGCGTTGAAGCTTGGGTGCGCAGTTCCCCGCGCCCCCAGGCCAAGCCGGCCAAGTCGGTGGCTGACGGGGTCGTGTAGGTGCGGGTGCGTTGAAGCTTGGGTGCGCAGTTCGTCGCGCCCCCAAAAAGGATCGGGCGCGCCGCGTCTCGGCCGGGAGCCGCACCAGCCGTGGCGATCGCGCGGGCGGTTTTGGCGGTGTGGTGGGGGTTGTGGGGCATATGAGCGGTGATCATGACGCGGCTCGGGCCGTTCGGTCGCGCTTCGTCCGGAATCGTGGTTTGAGGGCGTTGTCAGTGGCGCAGTGCACTATCGGAGGTGGCGGAGTCGGAAGCGGAGGTGGGCGGGCGGATGGTGCGGGAGATCGCTTACGACTGTGACGTGCTGGTGATCGGCGGTGGGATCGTCGGTCTGTCGACGGCGTATGCGATCACGCGTGCCGCACCGGGCACGCGCGTGACGGTGCTGGAGAAGGAAACCGGCCCGGCCCGGCACCAGACGGGACGCAACAGCGGCGTCATCCACAGCGGGATCTACTACCGCCCGGGCTCCCTCAAGGCACGGTTCGCGGCGCGCGGCGCGGCCGAGATGGTCAAGTTCTGCGCCGAGTACGACATCGCGCACGCGGTGACCGGCAAGCTGATCGTCGCCACCGAGCGGGACGAGCTCCCCCGCCTGCACGCACTCGTCCAGCGAGGCAGGGAGAACGGCATCCCGGTCCGGGAGCTGGGCGCCCCCCAGATCGGCGAGTACGAGCCCGAGGTACGGGGCCTCGCCGCGATCCACGTCTCCACCACCGGGGTGTGCGACTACGCCGCCGTGGCCCGGCACCTCGCGAACGCCTCCGGCGCCCTGATCCGGTACGGCACGAAGGCCACGTACATCGACCGCAGACCCGACCTCGGCGTGGCCGTCCGCACGGACGACGGCACGATCGTCCGCGCCCGCGTCCTGGTCAACTGCGCCGGCCTCCGCTGCGACGAGATCGCCCGCCTCACCGGCGACGAACCGAACATGCGGATCGTCCCCTTCCGCGGCGAGTACTACACCCTCGCCCGCCCCGACCTGGTCCGCGGCCTGGTCTACCCCGTGCCCGACCCGGCGTTCCCCTTCCTCGGGGTCCACCTCACCCGCGGCATCGACGGCAGCGTCCACGTCGGCCCGAACGCGGTGCCGGCCCTGGCGCGCGAGGGCTACGACTGGCGGACCGTCCGCCCGCGCGAACTGGGTTCGACCCTCGCCTGGCCCGGTTCCTGGCACATAGCCCGCCGCCACTGGCGCTACGGCACCGGAGAACTGCACCGCTCCCTCTCCAAGGCCGCCTTCACCCGCGCGGTCCGCCGCCTGCTCCCTGCCATCACCTCGGACGACCTGATCCCGACCCCCGCGGGCGTCCGCGCCCAGGCGGTCCTGCGCGACGGCACCCTGGTCGACGACTTCCTGATCCAGGAAGGGCCCCGCACGGTCCACGTACTCAACGCGCCCTCCCCGGCTGCCACAGCCTCCCTCCCCATCGGCCGGGAGGTGGCCCAGAGGGCCCTCAAGGCCCTGGCAGCCGCCTGACCCCGCGGGGCGCGTACGGAAAGGAAGAGGCCGTGCCGGTACGTCGCAGTCCGCCGCGTAGCCCTTCCGAACACGGCTCGCCCTGTCGGCGGAGTTCCGTATGCCCGGGGGCGGCGGACTCGGCGTACCGGCGCGGCCCCGACCCACGGCGGACAGCGACCCGACCCGCCCCGTAAAATCGACCCACTGTGTCTGACTCATCCAGAACCCCCCGCCCGAAAAGCGAACCCCGCTTCCCCGACGGCCCCCAGCCCGACCCGGCAGGCTCGCACTTCGAGCGACGGATCCGCAGCTTCCAGCCCCGCCGCAGCCGTGTGACCCAGGGCCAGGCGGACGCGTTGCAGCGGCTGTGGCCCAAGTGGGGCCTGGACATCGACGGCCGACGGACCCTCGACCTCCCCGAACTCTTCGCGGCCGACCTCCCCGTCGTCCTGGAGATCGGCTTCGGCATGGGCGAGGCGACGGCCCGCATGGCCGCCGCCGACCCCGGCACCGGCATTCTCGCCGTGGACGTCCACACCCCGGGCCAGGGCAACCTCCTGAACCTCGCGGACCAGGGCGGCCTGTCCAACATCCGCGTGGCCAACGGCGACGCGATCATCCTGCTCCGCGAGATGCTGGCCCCGGACTCCCTCGCCGGCCTGCGCGTCTACTTCCCGGACCCCTGGCCCAAGAAGCGCCACCACAAGCGGCGCCTGATCCAGCCGGAGTTCCTCACGCTCGCCGCGTCCCGGCTGCGCCCCGGCGCGCTGCTGCACTGCGCGACGGACTGGGAACCGTACGCCGAAGTCATGCTGGACGTTCTCTCCGCGCACCCGGACTTCGAGAACACCCGTCCCGACAACGGCTACGCGCCGCGCCCCGACTTCCGTCCGCTGACCCGTTTCGAGGCCCAGGGCCTGGACAAGGGCCACGTGGTGAACGATCTCCTGTTCCGCCGCGTACCGCATGGCACGGACGGTAAGGACAGCACAAACAGCACGAACAGCCGAACGGACAGCGGTACGGACAGCCCGGGCACCTGAGCCCCTCCCCCACCCAGGGACGGGGCGCTCTCGCGGGCCGAGCCCCTCCCTCGTTAGGGTTTTTGTCATGGCCACCAGCCCCCCACCCCCGACACCCCCCGGCCTCCCCGCCGCAGGCGCCCGTCGGCACGCGCACTGGTGGCAGCGCACGTGGGTGCGTTACGCCGCGCTGACCACCCTGCTCGCCCTGTCGGGCCTGGTCATCCTGGCCCTCGTCCGTAAACAGACCGGCACGGAGGGGTTCCTGGTGGGCCTCGGCCTCGCCATATTCCCCGTTCCCCTGCTGGTCGCGGCCTTCCGCTGGCTGGACCGGGTCGATCCGGGCCCCTGGAGAAACCTGCTGTTCTCGTTCGCGTGGGGCGCCTGCGCGGCCGCGCTGATAGCCATCGTCGCGAACAGTTTCGCGACGCAGTGGATAGCGACGGCCACGGCGGACCCGTCCCACGCGGACACCCTCGGCGCGACGGTGATAGCGCCGATCGTCGAGGAGTCGGCGAAGGCGGCGGCGGTCCTGCTCGTCTTCCTGTTCCGCAGACGGGACTTCACGGGGATCGTCGACGGCGTGGTGATAGCGGGCGTCACGGCGACCGGCTTCGCGTTCACCGAGAACATCCTCTACCTGGGCACGGCGTTCGGCACGGACCAGCTCACCGGCGACACCGGGATCTTCTCCGTCACCGCGGCCACCTTCTTCGTACGCGTGATCATGTCGCCGTTCGCGCATCCGCTGTTCACCGTGCTGACCGGGATCGGCTTCGGCATCGCCGCGCTCTCCGCGGACCGCCAGCACGTACGCCGCGTACTCCTGCCGATCACCGGGCTGCTGCTCGCGATGGGCATGCACGCGATGTGGAACGGGTCGTCGGCCTTCGGCGAGTACGGGTTCTTCGCGGTCTACGCGGCGTTCATGGTCCCGTGCTTCGGGCTGCTCACGTGGCTGGCCGTCTGGACGCGCCAGCGCGAACTGGGCACGGTCCGCACGGAACTGCCCTCGTACGCCGTGGCCGGGTGGCTGGCCGCGCCCGAACCGTTCGCGCTGGGCTCGATGAAGGCACGGCGGCTGGCCCGGGAGTACGCCACGCATCACGGCGGTCGGGACGCGGGGCGGGCGGTGGCGGAGTACGAGGCGTACGCGACGTCGCTGGCGTTCCTGCGGCACCGGGGGCGGCGGGGGCGGGCGGGCGCGGACTTCGCCGTCCGCGAGCGGGAGCTGTTGCAGGAGCTGTGGGTTCGGCGGGAGCCGGCTCGGGCGGCGCTGGCGTATGCGGCGCGGGCCACGGCACCGGCTCCGGCGGTGCCCCCGGCGGCTTGGCCGTTGGCGGGGTACGGGTGTCCGCCGCCGTATCCCGCGTACAACCCGTACCGGTCCTGACGACTCGACCGATTGCGCCGTTCCCCGCGCCCCTGAAAGCGAAAGACTTGCGCCGTTCCCCGCGCCCCTAAAGGCAAAGACTGCGCCGTTCCCCGCGCCCCTGAAGGCCAAAGACCAAAAGACTGCGCCGTTCCCCGCGCCCCTGGGAGGTGCTGGTCTACTGGGATGCCTGGGTGAGTTTTTTGAGGTTCTTGTCCGTCAGGGTGAGGGTTGCTGCTGCCAGGAGTGCGGGGAGTTGGGCGGGGGTGCGGGCGCTGGCCAGGGGGACGGCGATCGTGGGGCGGGAGGCCAGCCACGCCAGGGCCACGGTCGCGATCTCGGCGTTCTGGTCCCGCGCGACCTCGTCGAGCGCGGCGAGCACCCGCTGCCCCCGCTCCGACGAGAGGTATGCGCCCGCCGAACCGGCCCGCGGGCTGTCGACCTGCGCGCCCGGCCGGTACTTGCCGGTGAGGAAGCCCGAGGCGAGCCCGTAATAGGGGATGGTGGCCAGTCCGCCCCGCGAGGCGACCTCCTGCAGCGGACCCTCGTACGTGTCACGGGAGACGAGGCTGTACCGGGCCTGCAGTGCCACGTACCGCACCAGGCCCTCGCGGTCGGAGGCGTCCAGGGCTTCCTGGAGCCGCTCGGGGGAGATGTTGGACGCGGCGATCGCACGCACCTTGCCGG
This sequence comes from Streptomyces tauricus, assembly GCF_014650955.1. Taxonomy (GTDB): domain Bacteria; phylum Actinomycetota; class Actinomycetes; order Streptomycetales; family Streptomycetaceae; genus Streptomyces; species Streptomyces tauricus. The sequence continues at coordinate 116,735 of NZ_BMVY01000025.1, read as the reverse complement.
AGCGGACCAGCTCGTCCAGCGCCCCGAGGAACTCCTCGACCGGCACGGAGGGGTCGTCGTAGTGGGTGTAGTAGAGGTCGATGTAGTCCGTCTTCAGACGGCGCAGCGACGCCTCGGCGGCGGCCTTGACGTTCGCCGGGGCGAGGCCCTTGTACTGGGGATGGGCGCCGACTTTCGTCGCGATGAGGACGTCGGCGCGGTTGCCGCGGGCGCTCAGCCAGTCGCCGATGACGGTCTCGGACTCACCGCCCTCGTTGCCCGGCGCCCAGGCCGAGTACGCGTCGGCGGTGTCCACGAAGTTCCCGCCCGCGGCCGTGTACGCGTCGAGCACGGCGAAGGACTCCGCCCGGTCGGCGGTCCAGCCGAAGACGTTGCCGCCGAGGGCGAGCGGGAAGACCTCGAGGTCGGACGAACCCAGCACACGTAGAGAAGTCATGCCGAAACCAACGGCCGAGCCGGACGGCCGTATTCCATCCATCGCACCGAACGGCCTACGGGTTGAGGCCCTTGCCGCGCAGCCAGGCCATCGGGTCGATCCCGGAGCCACCGGCGGTGTGGACCTCCAGGTGGAGGTGCGCCCCGGTGACGTTGCCGGTCGCGCCGACGCGGCCGATCACGTCGCCCGTGTTGACCTTCTGCCCGACGCTGACGCCGATCGACGACTGGTGGGCGTACCAGACCTCCGTGCCGTCGTCGAGCGTGAGGACCGTGCGGTAGCCGTAACTGCCGTTCCAGCCGGCCTCGGTGATCGTGCCGCTGTGAACGGCCTTGATCGGGGTACCCGTGGGAGCGGCGAAGTCCAGACCCGTGTGCTGACCGGAGGACCACAGCGAGCCGGACTGCCCGAAGGTGGAGGTGATCGTGTACGAGGAGGTGGGCAGTGTGAACTGCTTGGCCAGCTCGGCGAGGCGCGCGGCCTCGGCCTTCGCCTTGGCCTCCTCTTCCTTCTTCTGCTTCGCGGCGGCGGCCTTGGCCTTCGCCGCGTCCTGCTCCTTGGCCGCGAGCGTGGCGGCCTTCTTCGCGGCGGCGGCCTCGGCGGCGGCCTGGGCCTCGCGGTCGACCTGGTCCTGCTGGAGTTCGGCCTGGAGCATGATGCGCGAGCGCAGGGCCTCGCCGGCGTCGGCGTTGCCCTCCTCGGCGTCGGCCGCGGTGAGGCCGGCGGCGGTGAGCGCCTTGCTGGAACCCTCGGGGACCTCGTCGTCGTCGGAGATCAGCGAGCCGACGTTCGGCAGGTCGGGGATCGAGATCGACACCGGCGGCTTGCCGGTCTGCGCGGAGGCCATGCCGCCCGCGCCGACGGCGGCGATGACACCGACGCCCAGAACGGTGGAGCTGCGGGCGAGTCCCCCGCCACGCTGCTTGGAGACGCGGTGCCGGCCGCGAACGGGAAGGACGGTCTCCGCGCTCGGATTCCAGGGCTCCCAGGGCTCGTCGTCCTTGCGGGCGCCGAAGGCGAAGGTGTCGGGCTTCTTGTCGCCCGAGGTCTCTCCCGTCACCTCGTCCGGTATGAACGACGGTGTGGGGGCAGGCCTGTTGAACGCCACGTGGGCGCGCTCCTTTCCTTCCTTCTCGCCTACCGGGTTAGCTGACGGGTTCGGAGCAGGAAGGTCTCCTACGCGCGTCAACCGCGGTGTGCACCACCACGAAAGACACGCGATTCACCCCATGTAGGTGGTTCCCCGGTTCCCTTGCGGGATTCGGCGCGTGCGCACGGAGCCGTCTCTTGTGACGGCTGGGACACCGCGCTGCGTTATCGAACGTTAATAGACTCAGGCACCGGATTCCAAGCTGTTCTTGATGATCGTTACGGCTCCTGGCCTGGACTTAAACGCCGTGAGCGGGGTAAATCGGGCGAGTTGATCGCCATTCACAGCTGCCACTTTTGTTGATGGTGCGTCAGTTGTTATGCGCAGGGGCGTCGTTCGACTACTGCAGGTGATATAGGTCCGGAGAGACGCCTCGCCCGCTCCCGTCGCCCTCACCCGTCCCCCACCCGTCTCCCGCACAGCCGCCGATGCTCACGGCCGCCGGACGGCGAGCAGCGCCATGTCGTCCGTACCGCCACCCCCGGTGTACCGGAGCACGTCGTCCACCAGATCGGCGAGCAGCGCGTCGGGGCCGGCGAACTGCCGCCCGGACAGCTGCCGTACCGGATCGAAGAAGACGCCCCGCCCGTCCCGGGCCTCGGACAGCCCGTCCGTGTGGAAGAGCAGCATGGCCCCGCACGGAAAGTCCTCCTCCTGTGCGCGGTCGGGCCAGGCCCCCAGGTCGCCCATCCCGAGCGGCAGCGCTGGTTCCGCCGCGGCGAGCGTGCGTACCGTTCCGTCGCCGGGCAGCAGGAGCGGCCCGGGATGGCCGCGGTTGACGAGCCGTACGCGCTGGGCGCCGTGCGGGATCTCGGCGAGCACGGCGGTGATGAAGCCCTCGAAGACCTCGACGCTGTCGCGCCGCACCCCTTCGCGGATCAGCGACCGCTCCAGCCGTTGGGCGACCGCTTCCAGGGTGGTCTCCTGTTCGGCGGCCTCCCGGAAGGCCCCGATGACGACGGCCACGGCGGCGACCGCGCCCATGCCCTTGCCTCTGACGTCGCCCACGACGAGCCGTACGCCGTGCGGAGTGTCCTGCACGGCGTAGAGGTCGCCGCCGATGAGCGCGTCGGTCTGCGCCGCCACGTAGCGGACCGCGAGGTCGAGGCCGCCGGTCCGCGCTGCAGGTTCGGGCAGGACGGCCCGCTGAGCGGCCTCGGCGATCTCGTGGGCGGAGGCCAGGCGGGCGTTGCCCAGGCTGACCAGCCGGTTGATGACGACGGCGAGGCAGGCGACCGTGGCGACGGTGGCGATCTCGGTGATGCCGCTCGCGCCGATGGGGAACCGCAGGGTCACCAGCACCATGGCCACCGTCCCCGCGACGCCCGTCCACACGGTGGCGCGGAGCGGGAGCAGAGGCGCGGCGACGAGCGAGGCGGCCGAGAGGAAGGGCGCGGCGGTGAAGTACTGCGGGGTGAGGAGGTCGTAGAGGACACCGGCGACGATCAGCAGCGCCGGCAGTACGCGGACGGCCGCGCGGGTACGGGGGTACAGGCCGGTCCGCTTGTCCGGCGGCTCGACGGAACCCGGCGACCGCTGCCCGACCGCTCGACGCCCGTCCACATGTCTCCTGCCCTCGACCTTGCTCCGTCCAGAGTTCCGGGACCGGCGGGGAGGGGCGAGCGGACGGGGACCGGGCGGGTGAGCGGACGGCCACCGAGGGGCGCGTTGACATGGCAAAACACCTGAGGCCGGAATCCATTGGATTCCGGCCTCAGGCCTTCAGTAGCGGGGACAGGATTTGAACCTGCGACCTCTGGGTTATGAGCCCAGCGAGCTACCGAGCTGCTCCACCCCGCGTCGTCAGGACCAGTGTACGCCATTCGCGGGACCCGAAGCACACGGGTAGATGTCGGCCTCAGTTCAGGTGGCGGTTGGGTGCCTTGGCCGCGCTCTCGTGCTCCGGGAGCACGACGACGTCGGCGCCCGCCGCGGCGAGCAGGCCGTTCCCGTCGGCGGCGGCCACGAACGTGTCGGGCTCGCGCCACGCGGTGACGACCCGGCGCACGCCCGCGTCGAGGATCAGCCGGGCGCAGGGCGCGGGCCGCGAGGCGCGGCGGGCGCAGGGCTCCAGGCTGCTGTAGACCGTGGCGCCCGGCAGCCGGGGGTCGCCCGGCGCGATCTTGGCGAGCGCGGCCTCCTCGGCGTGCGAGACGGGGTCGGACTCGCGGGAGTACCCGCGGGCCAGCTCCGTGCCGTCGGCCGCGACGACGACCGCGCCGACGCTGAAGGCGGTCCGCGAGGGCGGACACTCGGCGGCCAGTTCGCAGGCCAGCTCCAGCCACCGGTGGTCGGCGGCGGAGGGTACGGGTCCGGTGCCGGGCGCGGTGGGCACGTACCGCATGAGCACCACGTCGCCGACCGGCCGGGTCTCGATCAGCCGCATCCGGCTGCGGGGGCCGCCCGGGTACGCGCCGGACCCGAAGAGCTTCGGCGCGTGCGGCTGGCCGACCACGAGCGGCGCGAGGGCGAGCTGCAGTTCGTCGGCGAGGCCCTGCTGGAGGAGCTGGGTGTGGACCCGGCCGCCGCCCTCGACCATGAGCCGGCGTACACCGCGGACGTCGTGGAGGTGGGTGAGTACGGCCCGCCAGTCCAGGCCGGGCCCGACGGAGACGACGTCGACACCCAGCCCGCGCAGGGCCTCGGCGGCCGTCACGGCGCCCTCGTCGGACGTATAGACGACCTTCTCGCCGCCGGTGGACCAGAAGTTGGCGGTGGGGTCCAGGTCGCCGGTGCCACTGACGGTGACCTTCAGCGGGTACGCGGGCCGGCCCGCGGCGACCCGGGCGGCGCGCCGCTCGGCGGAGTTGACGAGGAGCCGGGGGTTGTCGGCGCGCAGGGTGCCCGCGCCGACCAGGATGGCGTCGGAGTCGGCCCGTACCTCGTCGACCCGGTCGAAGTCGGCGGGGCCGGAGAGCAGCAGCCGTTCGGGGCCGGTGTCGTCCAGGCGGCCGTCGAGGGAGACGGCGGCGGACAACAGGACGTAGGGGTGGGGCATGGACGCTCTCTCCTTCGGCGGCGGGGCCCGGGGCTGGACGCCGCGCTTGGTTCAAGTTTGAAGCAAACTTACACTGGAGGCATGACGACCCGCTGGCTGACCCCCGAGGAGCAGCGCGCCTGGCGCGCCTACATCGCCGCCTCCCACCTCCTGGAGGACGCGATCGACCGGCAGCTCCAGCAGGAGGCCGGTATGCCGCATGTCTACTACTCCATCCTGGCCAACCTCTCCGAGGCGCCGGACCGCCGCCTGCGCATGACCGACCTCGCGGAACGGACGAAGATCACCCGCAGCCGGCTGACGTACGCGGTGACCCGCCTGGAGAAGGACGGGGCGGTACGCCGTGAGGGCTGCCCCAGCGACAAGCGCGGCAGTACCGCGGTCCTGACCGACGAGGGGATGACGCTGCTGGAGCGTACGGCCCCCGGCCATGTGGACACGGTCCGCGCGGCGCTCTTCGACCGCCTCACCCCGGAGCAGGTGGGGCAGCTGGAGGAGATCTGCGCGAGTGTCGCGCGGGGCCTGGAGGGCGACGACACGCAGGCACCCCCGGACGACGTCCCGTGGCTCCGCCGCTCGCCGGGCCCCTGTACGTAGCCCGTGCGCCCGCCTCTCGCAGGCGGAATTCCATTGCTTTAACTTTAAAGCATGGGTTAGGGTCTCGATTCGAGGATCTGCTTCAAATCTGAAGCAGATGAGGAACGTGGACCGGAGTCCCCGCATGCCCGACTACCCCGCCGCCACCCAGCGCTCGCGCGTCCGGGTGCCCCTGCGCTTCCACGACGGCTACAGCGTCGACGCCGAACTGGTCACCTTCCACGGCCTGACCGACGGCCAGGAACACGTGGCGATGATCCTCGGCGATCCCGCCGGTGCCGCCCCCGGCGCCACACCCTTGGTCCGCCTGCACTCCGAGTGCCTGACGGGCGACGCGTTCGGCTCGTCGCGCTGCGACTGCGGCCCGCAGCTGCGCGAGGCGGTCGAGCAGATCGCCGAGCGCGGCGGCGTCCTGCTCTACCTCCGCCAGGAGGGCCGCGGCATAGGCCTGTACAACAAGCTCGACGCGTACGCCCTCCAGGACGAGGGCCTCGACACGTACGCCGCCAACACGGCCCTCGGCCTTCCCGAGGACGCCCGCGACTACACGGCGGCGGCCCAGATGCTCACGGCCCTCGGCATCACGGAGCTGGACCTCCTGTCCAACAACCCCGACAAGGCGGAACAACTCCGCGCCCTGGGCATCGACGTACAACACCGCGTCCCGACGGGCGTGTTCACGACGGCCCACAACGTCCTCTACCTGCGGGCGAAGGTTCTCCAGACCCAGCACACGCTGCCGCTGGCGAAGCTCACGGCCGGCTGAAGCTACTTCTGACACAGCGGTGCGGAAGCGATGACTCCGCGCGCCTGCGGGGCAGAACGGTGCCATGGGGGACGACGAGGACGCGCAGGCACAGGCACAGGCACAACGCATCGCGGAGGACGGCCGGCTCTGGCAGCACACGCTGCACGAGAACACGATGCTGTTCCAGCGGGGCAACCTCTTCCTGGTGGGCCAGTCGCTCTTCGCCGTGGCGTACACGACGCTACTCACCTCGGAGCAACACGTCGTGGCGGCCCGCGTCCTGGCCGCCTTCGGCCTCGTACTGGCCCTCACCTGGCTGTACGTAGGCCACCGGCACCGCCTCTACTACCAGCACGTCCAGCGCCGAGCGGTGGAACGCCTGCCGGAGTACGCGGCCACGTGGTCGAGTTGGGCCACGCGACGACAAGGACGCAGCCGGGGCAGGTCCATCACCCTGATCGCCTACTTGCTGCCGTCCCTGGCGGTGGTGATGTGGGGGGCGCTGCTGCTGATCACGTAAACCCGTGGACCCGTGCCCCCGTGACGCGAGCCCTGCACCTGCTCATGCTCCCGATAGCCGCACGGTCATACGTCGTAGACGGTGGACCGGTGTCCGACGTGGACCACCCACACCACCAGTTCCCCGTTGTCGAGCGTGTAGACGACCCGGTAGTCCCCGACGCGGAGGCGGCGCCGGTCCGGCTGGGAGACCAGCGCGGTGGTGTGGAAGCCGAGCGGGTCCGTCTCCAGCTCCGTCAGCTTGGTAAGGATGCGCAGCGCGGCGACCCGGGGGATCTTGCGCAGTTCCGACCGCGCCTCCGGCCGAAAGACGGTGCGATACGCAGGCGCGCCGGACTCATTCACCACGTGCCAGCGTTTCCCTCATGACGTCCTCGATCGGGACGCCGTCCGCCGTGCTCGCCATGCGCTCGTCGATGATCCGGTTGATCTCGCGCTCTTCCCACTCCTGGTACCTGCGCAGGACCTCGATCGACACGACGGCGGCCACTTCCCTGCCCCGCCGGGTGATGACCGTAGGGGTGTCGTCCCGATCGGCCCGCTCGACCACCTCGGCCAGGTGGGCGCGCACGTCGCGGATGGACTCTATGGGCATCTGGGTCATGCGCTCAAGAGTACCGAGTGCACCATGTGTACACAACGCGCCACCGGGCCGGGCCTCCTCGGAGTGGCTAATCGGCGCCGGACAGGCGCAGCCCCCGGTACTCGGCGACGCGCAGGGCGTCGGTCAGACACTCGGCGAGCCGACGGCCGGCGAAGCGCAGTTCCGTGGGCGGTGACGCCGGGTCGTCCAGCAACGGACGGGCGAGGTCGAGCACCTCGGCGCCCGTGGCAAGGAGCACCGTCTCCAGATCGTCGGCGAGGCGGGACAGGTACCCGCCGCCGCTGTCCGTGACGAGATAGCAGGGCTTCCCGTCGAGTGACTGCCAGGGCAGCAGGCGGGGTGCGGGGTTGACGGTGGGTTCCATCAGGCGGCCACTTCCCGCGCACCGATCAGATGCGAGTCGAGGTCGATCCCCAGATCGGCGGCGAGCACGAGGGCGAGCCGTCGCCGCTGCTGGAGGACGGCTTCCTGGCCGTGGGCAACGAGGTGAGGGCGTACGGGGTGCCGCACGGCGGTGATGTGCAGGCAGAGATAGGTCCGGTGGCGGATGCGACGCCGCCGACCTGTGCCCGGACAAAAGGAGAGCCGCATCCATCTGAGGCTGCGGCGGATAAGGTCGAGCATGTTGACGCTCCTAAGCAAGCGTTGGCCACGCCCCGGGAGGTCTAGCCGCCTCGCCGGGGTCTTGTGCATTTCGACCATATCGGGAACCGCGTCCCTCTGCGTCCCCCTGCTAAGGACCGCGCCCCGACGCGTTCTGCCCCTGCGTCACGCGTTGGGCTGCGGCACCGTGGAGGGATGAGTGAGCTTCCGCGCTACGAGTACGTGAAACTCGCCGACTCGATCGAGGCGGACATCGCATCGGGCAAGTTGCCGCAGGGAGCCGCGCTGCCCGGCGAACGGGCCATGACGGAGCTGTACGGCGTGAGCATCGGCACTGTGCGCCGCACCATCGTCGAGCTCCGCAAACGGGGACTGGTCGCGACCCTGCCCGCGAAGGGGACGTACGTCATCGACATGCCGAAGCCATCCGCTGACGGGCCGGACGCCTGAAGGGGCGCAGCACGCAACTCCGGTCGGAACAGCAGTCGCCGGCGGACAGGGTGAATGTCCCGGAGGTCGGCACCACCCCCCATCGCAGCCTGACACCATCGAACGCATGGCCAAGCACAGCCGTCCCGAGCCGCCGATTCATGAGCTCGACGCTCACAAACCGCCGGAACCCGCTCTGGATCCGCTGAGCGCGACACCGCTGTACACGCAGCTGGCCGACGCCATCGCAAGGAAAATCGGGTCCGGGAAGCCGGCGCCCGACGGACCCATCCCTTCGGAGAACCACCTCGCCGACGAGTACGGCGTGGCACGCCTCACCGCCCGGCGTGCAGCCCGGGAACTCCGTGAGCGCGGGCTCATCGTCACCGTGCGCGGTAAGGGATCCTTCGTCGTCGAACGACCGTCCGGCGGCGGGAACGAACCCCGTCAGGCATGACGGACGAAACGAGCCCCGCTCAGTGCGCGAAGGGCGGCTCGAAGCAGCCCGACTCCAGGTACGGGCCGTTCGTCTGCACGTTGTAGTTGGACTTCTGCACGAACGCGGTGACGCAGGCGTCGGGGTGGACGCGCAGGCCGACCCTGGCCCCCTCTGCGGTGTGGTACGCGTTGTTCCTGAAGCGCGGGGACATCCCCTGAACGGTCAGCGCGTCGTCCCCCTCCTCGTACCCGAGTTCGAGCAGCGCCGCGCGCACGGACGCCGGATCCCACTTCCTCTGCTCCCACAGCCGCTTGAGCACCGGCTCGATACGGGCGGCCTCCCGCTCGGCATCCCGCGCATGGGCGGGGGACATCTCGCCCGGGCGCCGGCCGGCGTTGTTCTCGTTGTGGTGCGGAGCACCGTCACCGGCCCCCGGCTCCACGTAAGGAGAGGCTCCGGGGACGCTGGACGACGCGCTCGACGAGGCACTGGAGCCGGCTCCGGCCGGCGGGTCCGAGGCCCGCTGCCGACCGCATGCGCCGAGCGCCAGAAGCGTCAGGATGAGGACCGCACCGACAAGTACCGTGCGCTGGACGGACGTTGAAGTGGGCATGCGGCAACTCTGTCATCCAGGCTGACGACGACGACTGAGTACGCGTACTCAGTCCCACAGGTCACGGCATCCGCGGCGTCGATTCCGGCCCTCCCGGGAGCCATGGCGGCCTTGGCCGCCTCGGGTCAGGTCCCTCGGCTGTCAGCGGTGGAAAGCCGAGGGCGGAAGCAGCTCCAGCGGTGCGACCCGTCTCAGCGGAACGCGGCGACATTGCGGGCGGCCCAGTCCGCGAAGGGGCGCGGGGCGCGGCCGAGGACCTGTTGGACGTCCGGGCTGACGCGCAGCTCGGCCGGGTTCGGGGAGCCGAGGATGTCCAGGGTGTCGTCGGCGAGCTCCGCCGGCATGCTCCGGGTCATGGCGGACTTGGCCTCGTCGCGGGTGAGCTCGTGAAACCTCACCGGCGTACCCAGCGCGGCGGCGATGGCCTCCGCCTGTTGGCGCGGAGTGATCACCTCCGGGCCGGTCAGCTCGTAGACGCCGCCGGTGCGCCGGTCCTCCAGCAGGCAGGCTGCCGCGACCGCGGCGATGTCCGCCGGGTCGATGATCGGCACCCCGACGTCACCGAAGGGCGCGGCGACGACCTGTTGCGTACGGACGGACTCGGCCCACCACAGGGCGTTGGAGGCGAAGCCGCCCGGCCGCAGGATGGCCCACTCCAGGCCGGACTCCCGCAGCGTGTCCTCCAGTGCGCGCATCGCGATCCGTGTCCGGCCGAAAGGCCTGGTCACCACACCCAGAGTGGAGAGCAGTACGACCCTGCGGACCCCACCGGCCTCAGCCACGCGGATGATGTCGGCAGGGTTGGCTCCGGTGGCGTGCAGGTCGCCGGACAGCAGCAGGAAAAGCGCCTTCGCCCCGGCCAAGGCGGGCTTCAGGCCGGCGGGATCGGCCAGGTCGGCCGCCACGTGACGGACGCCGTTCGGCACCGCCGCCGTGTGCCGTGACACCGCCGTCACCTGCCGGCCCGTCTCAGCCAGTGCCCGCGTCAACGGCCGGCCGATATTTCCGGTAGCTCCGGTCACCACGATCATGATCAGCTCCTTGTCGTCTTCCCTCTGTGGTCCTCACGCTAGGAGCGATGGCTAACTTTTGGTAAGGACATACCTCGAAGTAAGCTCATGGCATGACGGGAAGCGCGCAGACCAGGCAGACCGAGGCGGGGGAACGGTATGACGTGTTTCACACCGACTGCGTGGCGCGCGATGTGGTCGACCATGTGACCAGCAGGTGGGGCATCTGGGTGCTGATCTCGTTGCGGAGCAATGACCTCCGGTTCTACGAGCTGCGCGAGAGCATCCAGGGCATCAGCGAGAAGATGCTCGCCCAGACCCTGCGGGCGCTGGTCCAGGACGGCCTGGTCTGGCGGAAGGTCGAGCCGACCACGCCGCCCCAGGTCACCTACGGGCTAACCGAGTTCGGCCGGGACGTCGGCGAGCCGCTGACGGAGCTGTTCGACCGGATCACACGGCGACTGTCGTCCCGCAGCACCGGATAGCGCGGTAGCCGACGGCGCGCCGCCGGCGCGCCGCCGCGAAGCGACGGACGACCTGCTGAGCCAGATCCTCACCGCGCTCATGATCGTTCGCGCCTCGGTGGAGCTTCGGGTGAGCTGGAGTTCGTCAAACGCTGCGAAACGACACGAGCCCCCAGCTCCAAGTACCTCTGAGCTGGGGGCTCTTGTGTAGACCCTGTGGGACTCGAACCCACAACCAATGGATTAAAAGTCCACTGCTCTGCCAATTGAGCTAAGGGTCCGTGCACTAGCCATCGCCGGCGCACGCACCGACCATGGTCGACGCAGGAACGAGCATAGCCGGACGCGGCCGGGACTCCGATCGGGTATCGGTGTCCCGGCCGCGCCGGAGGGTCGGAACGTCAGGGATCGAGTGGTTCCGGGGCGCCCGCGCGGGCCGCCTCGCGGGCGCGGGTGCGCTCGTGGTCCGGGTTGAGGAACCAGCGCCGGGCCGAGGCGAACCACCACGCCGCCGCGAAGCCGAGGACCGCCAGGACGGCGATGGGGGCGTAGTTGAAGGTCTCCCAGGTGACCGGGGAGACCTGGGGGAGCATGAACAGGATGGTGATCACGCCCACCCAGGCGACCGCCACGATGCCGATCGGGCGCGACCAGCGGCCCAGATGCCACGGCCCCCGATCGAACGCCTCGCCCTTGCGCAGCCGCAGCAGCGTCGGGATGACGTACGCGATGTAGAGGCCGATCACGGCGATCGACGTCACCGCCGCGTACGCGGTCACGTTGATCAGGTACGGCAGGCCGAGGACCAGCGCGCCCAGCGCCGCGAGCCACACCGCCGCGACGGGCGTACGCGTGCGCGGGTTCACCGTGTGCCAGAGGTGCGAGTACGGCAGCGCCCCGTCGCGCGAGAAGGCGTAGATCATGCGGGAGTTGGCCGTCACCGACGCCATGCCGCAGAAGAGCTGTGCGCCGATGACGACGAGGAGCAGGAGCTTGCCCGCCGTCGCGCCCAGCGCGTCCAGGAGGATCTGGGCCGGCGGTACGCCCGTCGGCGAGGTGAGGGCTCCGTCGTACGACTGGATCGCGAACGTGAAGCCGAGGAGGAGGACGAAGCCCGCTATCCACGACGTCCAGATGGACTGGACGATGCCCTTGGGCCCGGCCGTGGACGCGTCGTGCGTCTCCTCCGTCATGTGCGCCGAGGCGTCGTACCCGGTGAAGGTGTACTGGGCCATCAGCAGGCCGAGCAGCACCACGTAGAAGCTGCTGCCCCAGCCCGTGTTGTTCACGAACTCCGTGAAGACGAAGGACGCCGACTGGTGCTGGTCCGGCACGAAGGTCAGCGCGCCGACGATGACCGCGACGCCCACCACGTGCCACCACACGCTGACGCTGTTGAGGAGGCCGACGATGCGTACGCCGAAGGTGTTCAGCAGGCCGTGCAGGATCAGGATGCCGGCGAAGAGCAGGATCGTACGGCCGGGGGTGACCTCGAAGTCGAACTGGAGGTTCAGATACGCGCCCAGGAACGAGGCCGCGCCGAAGTCGATGCCCGCGGTCACCGCGACCTGGCCGAGGACGTTGAACCAGCCCGTGAACCACGCCCAAGCCGCCGCGGTACGCGGCGGGGCGAGACGGTGGGCCCAGAAGTACAGGCCCGCCGACGTCGGGTACGCCGAGCAGATCTCGGCCATCGCCAGCCCGACGAACAGGGTCATCAGACCGACCGCCACCCAGCCCCAGGTGATCACCGCCGGGCCACCGGTGTTCATGCCGAACAGGTAGAGCGTCAGGCAGCCCGACAGGACCGAGATGATCGTGAAGGAGACCGCGTAGTTGGAGAACGCCGACATGCGGCGGGCGAGAACCTGCGTATAACCGAGCTGGGCCAGCCGCTCTTCGTCCGACAGCCCACTCACTCTGGCGTCTTCTGTCATGCCCCCAGCAATTCCCTCGCCGGGGGTATGACATGCGCCACAGTACGGTTGATCTGGCCGAAACACGGCCGGTAGGGTCCCGGCCCGGCCCCGGACCTCTAGACGTCCGTCGACCCGCTCCGCAGGAAGACGACCTGGTCCGCGGTGAGCGCCCCCGCGTGCACATGCACCTCGTCCACGGCCCCCTGCAGGTACTCGCCCCAGCCCCCGTCCACCCGCGACCGCCCGACCTCGATGCCGGTCTTGGCGGTCCAGCCCGGCCGGTACGAGGCCCGCGCCGAGACCTGCCCGTCGGCGTAGAGCAGGATCTCGTCGGCCCCGTCGTCGTACACGAGCGACAGATGGTGGTCGTAGTCCGGGGACGCCCACATGTCGTCCGCGGTGAGCGTGGTCTTCTCGCCGCCCGAGTCCGTCAGAGTCACCTGCCACTGCTGCGTGGCGCCCGAGTAGCGGACGGCGGCGACGGAGCCCTCCTCCCCCGGCAGCGACAACACCGTCATCGGCCGGTCCTGCGCCGCGGAGTCGATCCGTACGTGCGCGGAGAGCGAGAAACTGTCCCCGGTATCGACGACCGGCCCGTCCGCCGCGGCGAAGTCGCCGTCGCCGTCGAGCGACAGATGTCCGGCACCGACAATGGGGTACGGGGCCGGAACGCAGTCCGGGTCGGTCCCGGGATCGCAGGAACCGTCGGTGCGGTAGACCCTCGCGTCCCCGCCGAGCGCCAGCGGCAGTCCGCCGTCCCGCTCCGGGCTGCTGCCGCCGGCCGCCTCGTCCAGGGCCCAGTACCCCTCGCTCGCGGTGCCGCGCTTCCCGAGCGCGACGGCCTCGGCGGCGACGACCACCCGGTCCCACACGCGGACGTCGGCCAGCGCGCCGTGCCAGTTGTGGCCCGCGTCGCCCGCGGACCGGCCGATCTGGAGGTTCCCGGCCGCCGAGGGCGCCGTGACCCCCGCGCTGCCGACCGACCTGCCGTTCACGTACAGCCGGAGCGTTCCGGCCACCGGGTCGTGGACGCCGGTCAGCTGCGCCCACTCCCCGACCTCCGGCACCCCGCCCCGTACGACCGAGTCGCCCAGGGTGAACGACCAGGCGCCGTCGTGCGTCCCCAGCCCGAACGCGGCCGCGTCACCGCCCTGGCTCAGCGCCGTCATGTCCGCGGTCAGGGAGTCCGGCCGTACCCAGGCGCTCACGGCGAAGGCCTTGGACGGGTCCGTCGCCCGAGCACCGGTGGTCAGGTACGCGGCGGCCGTGCCGTCCAGCTCGGCCGCACCCGTCACCGCGGTCCGTGAGGGGCCGTCGGCGCCGAACCCGACCCCGTCACCCGCCGTCGCGGGACGGCCGCCCGCGTCGGCGGCGGCCTCGGTCGACCCGGCCGCGTCGGCGAGCTGCCACGCGGCGACGGGCGTACGGCCCTCGCTCACGCGGAACAGGTACTCGTAGGGCGCACTCGTGTTGCCCGCCCGGTCGATTGCCTGGACCGTCAGCCTGGGCACGCCCGCGGACTGCGGCAGGTAGTTCAACACGACCGGGCCACCGGGCTCCGCTGGCTTCACGGTCCGGGTGCCTTCGCCCTGGAAGGAGTAGAGGTACGACACCGTGTCGTCCGATGTGGAGTCGACGGTGAACGTGCCGTACCGGCCCACCCCGTCGTGCCACTCGTGGTCCTCGGGGTACTCCGGGGACGACACCGAGGGCTTCGCGGGCGCCGCGTCGTCGTACACGAAGGCGCACGACCGCCCTTCGCCGTCGGAGCTCCACGGCCCCCACCCCGTGCCGTCGCCGGCCCGCACCCGCCAGCTCACGTCGGTGAACACCGGTACGTCGGACGGCACGGTCCAGCTGAACGTCGAGCCGCTGGACCTGGCGGTCGTCTCGACCGTACGCACCTGAGGGCTGCCCGCGTCGTCCGTCCAGGACACCTCGAACTGGGCTCTCACCCGGTCCCCGTCCGGGTCACGTAGGACGGCGGACAGCGTCGGCGCCCAGCGCACGTACGTCGGATCCTCGGCACCCGCGCAGGCCGCGCTCCCGGTGGCAAGGTCGGCGCCCGCGGGCTGCGACGGCGGCCGGTTCTCGGCCGCCGCGGCCGTCCACGGTGTGACGGCCAGGGCCGACGACGCGAGCGCCACGGCGATCGCACCTCGTACGAGGGCATGACGAACTGGTGGCTTCAACGGGTCCCCTCCCCTGGGCCCGGCGGTTCCCCGCCGGACCTTCCGATTCCGCGCCGGAGCGTAACAGTCAGGTCCGACAGGGAAGTTGTCATTTCTGGGCACACCGGTGACGCGGATGGCGCAGGCGGGAACGCCGAAGGGCCCGGACGACCGAGGTGGTCGTCCGGGCCCTTCGTGTACTACGGCGCTACGGCGTCAGCTGGGGCGCTGTCAGCCGTTGCGCTTCCAGCGGGGCTTGTCGTCGCGGCGGCCGAACGAGGAGCCGGTGCCCGTGGAGCCCGAGCCGGAGCCCGCGCCGCGGTGGTCGTCACGACGGCCGGACGGGCGGTCGTGGCCGCCGGAGCGGAAGCCGCCGCCGGTGGGACGGTCCTGCCGGTCACGGTTGAACGGACGGTCGCTGCCCCGGTGACCGGACGGACGGTCGTCGCGGCGGAAGCCACCGCCGGTGGGGCGGTCGCCGTCACGGCGGTCGCGGTTGAAGCCGCCACCCGAGCCACCCGTGGGGCGGTCGTCGCGACGGAAGCCGCCACGGTCGCCACCGCGGTCGTCCCGACGGTCGTCGCGGCGGAAGCCGCCCGAGGGACGCTCGTCACGACGGTCGAAAGAACGGCCGCCACCACGCTCGTCGTCCCGGCGGAAGCCACCGGAGGGACGCTCGTCACGGCGGTCGCGGTTGAAGCCACCGCCCGAGCCCGAGGGACGGTCGTCGCGACGGTCACGGTTGAAACCGCCCGAGGGACGGTCGCCGTCCCGGCGGTCACGGTTGAAGCCACCACCGGAACCACCCGAGGAGCGGTCGTCGCGGCGGAAGCCGCCACGGTCGCCACCGCGGTCGTCGCGGCGGAAGCCACCGGACGGGCGGTCGTCGCGACGGTTGTCACGGCGCTCGTAGTTGCCACGGTCGTCACGGCGCTGACGCGGCTCGTCGCGCACGGTCTCGGCGGCCTGCGCCACCGGCTCCTGCGCCACGGCCGCGGCGGCGGCCTCGACGACGGCGGCGGCCTCGGCCAGCGCGGCCTCCGGGTCCTCGCCACGCTCACGCGCGGAACGGGCGACCAGACGGTCGGCCTCCTCGCGCAGCTCGACGGCACGGCGCTGCGCGCGCTCCAGCTCCTTGGTGAGCTGCGAGACCTCACGCTCGGCCTGCTGTGCCGCGTTGCCCGCGGACTCGGCCTGGACCTCGGTCATCGACCGGGCGCCCGTGATCTCCGCGACCTCCGGGTCGAAGGCGGCGCCGCCCTGGATGATGTGGCGCGTGGCGTCGACGCCCGCGTCCTCCATCTGACGGAAGATCTGGCGGCGCTGGTGCGGCAGGGAGAGCGACACGACCGTGCCACTGCGTCCCGCGCGGGCCGTACGCCCGGAGCGGTGCAGGTAGTCCTTGTGGTCGCCGGCCGGGTCCACGTTCAGGACCAGGTCGATGCCGTCGACGTGGATGCCTCGGGCGGCGACGTCGGTCGCGACGAGCGCGTTGACGTAGCCCTTCTTGAAGTCTTCGAGGACGCGGGTGCGGGCGCCCTGCGTCATGCCGCCGTGCAGCGCGTCGGCCTTCACGCCGGAGTCGCAGAGCTGCTCGGCGATACGGTCGGCGCCCAGCTGGGTGCGGACGAAGATGATCGTGCGGCCCTTGCGGGAGGCGATCGCGGCGGTGACCGGCGCCTTGTCCTTGGGCTTCACGATGAGGATGTGGTGCGACATGGTCGTGACGTTGCCCTGGGCGCTGTCGACCTCGTGCGTCACCGGGTTGGTGAGGTAGCGCTTGACCAGCGTGGAGATCTCGTTCTCCATCGTGGCCGAGAACAGCATGCGCTGGCCGCCGCCGGGGATCTGGTCGAGCAGCTCGGTGACCTCGGGCAGGAAGCCCAGGTCCGACATCTGGTCGGCCTCGTCGAGCACGGCCACCTGGACGTTCTCCAGGGAGCAGGCGCCGCGGTTGATGATGTCGCGCAGCCGGCCCGGGGTGGCGACGAGGACGTCGACGCCGCGCTCCAGGGCGTAGATCTGGTTGCCCATCGACGTACCGCCGCAGACGACCTTCATCTTCAGGCCGAGCACGTCGCCGTACGGCTGGAGGGCGTCCGCGACCTGCATCGCGAGCTCACGCGTCGGCGTGAGGATGATGCCGCGGGGCTTCTTCTTCTCGGTGTGGCCGCCGGAGAGCTGCGTGAGCAGCGGCAGGCCGAACGAGAGGGTCTTGCCGGAGCCGGTACGGCCTCGGCCGAGGATGTCCTTGCCGGCCAGGGCGTCCGGGATGGTCGCGGCCTGGATCGGGAAGGGGCTGGTCACACCGTTCTGCGAGAGCTTGCGCACGACGCCCTCGGGGAGACCGAGGTCCGTGAAGGTGATCTCGGGGACCGCGGGGGTCTCGGGGATTTCAGGGGTGGTGGGAGCCGCGGAAGCCTCGGGGGCCGCGGTCTCTTCGGTCACCTCGGGCGCCTCGTTCTCGGGCACGACGATGTGATCAGTACTGGAAATGGACATGCGAATGCGAAACCTTCCGGAGTCTCTTCGGCACGCGCCCGTCAACTCCGTGATTTCGCAAACGACCGCCTCAATGCGGTCAGCCACGGCAAGGGAGAGTACGCGCCACGCGGCGCTCTGTGATGGCGCCGGGCGATGGGATCAAACGATCTACTACCATACGCACCCTCTGCCCCTCAAGGCAAACTGTTGGCGAATACGCAGGTCAGAGGCGTGCACGCGGCTTGCGGGGGCCTCGCTTAGACGGCCCCCGGGTCCATCGGTCGGGCGCCCGCCGAGCCGCCGGTCGGGCCGCCCGGCCAGACCGTCGAACAGGCCGTCCGCCGGGTCGTCCGCCGGGCCGTCGAACAGGCCGCCCACCCGTTCGAGCGCCGGTCAGGCCGTCCGTCGGGCACGGCCGAACCACCCGGTCAGGCAGCCCGTAGCGCCGGAAGCTCACGCCTCGATGCCCGCCTCCGGGGCGGGTTCCCGGCGTTCGACGAGTTGTGGTTCGGGCTCCGGGTGGGCCGAGGAGGACGGTTCGGCGGTGGTCGGGTCCGGGGACGGCGGCGGGGTCTCCTTGGGAGGCGACGGCTCCGGGTCCTGACGCGTCGGCGTGGGCTGCTCCTTCGTCGGCGACGGCACCCCTGGCCTGGGCTTCTTCCCGCCGGTGTCGCCCTTGACCGGCTTCTTCGGCGCGGCCGATCCGCTCTCCCCCGCCGACGGCGACGCCGACCGGGACGCGGATTTGCCCGGCTTCACCCTGGCGTGTTTTCCGTCACTCCCCCCGTGCGGGCCTGAGCCCCCGCGGCCCGCCGCGGACCCCCCGTCGGGTTCCTCGTCACCCTGCTGCCCGGCCGAGTGGGAGGGCCTGGCCCGGCTGCTCCCCTCGTCGTCGCCGACGCTCATGCAGCCCGCGGAGGCGGCGACTGCCAGGGCCGCGGCGGCCAGACGGACGGGTACGTACATGGCGCGCACGGGCAGCTACCTCCGGATGGGGTCCCCTCCTGTCCGGACGGAGCCGGGAGCGCGGGGATAGGTATGAGGAGTCCCCCTGCCCAACTCCCGCCGCCCGCAAGAGGACACGCGGCCGTACGCGTACCTGTACGCACGGGGCCGTACGCGTACCTGTACGCACGGGGCCGTACGCGGACCCGTACACCCTCGGCCCCACGCGTACTCGTGCGCTCTGGGCCCTGGCCCCACGCGTACTCGTCGCCCGGGCCCTGGCCGTACGCGTACCCCCTGCTCCCCGAGCCGAACGTCAGCCGTAGCCGAGGGCGTGCAGGCGCGCGTCGTCGATGCCGAAGTGGTGGGCGATCTCGTGCACCACCGTCACCTCGGTCTCGGCCACCACCTCCTCGCGCGTCCCGCACATCCGCAGCGTGGGCCCCCGGTAGATGGTGATCCGGTCCGGCAGCACCCCGGCGTACCACTCGCCGCGATCGGTCAGCGGGGTCCCCTCGTAGAGCCCGAGCAGCTCGGGATCGTCGGCGGGCGGTTCGTCCTCGACGAACACCGCCACGTTGTCCATCAACCGCGTCAGCTCCGGCGGGATCCGGTCCAGCGCCTCGGCGACCAGTTCCTCGAACTCCTCGCGCGTCATCTCCAGCACAAGACCATTGTCCGGTACGGACGCCCGGGCGGTAGGCCTGCCGGGCGAGGGAGCCAACGGCCGGCGGCCGGCCCGCCGCATACCGGGTCCACCCCTTGGGCATACGGGCCCAATGGCCCGCGTCCCCGCTGCCGCCGCACTGCTCCGCGTACGGAAGGTTCCCCGCATCCTCGTACGCCACTACCGCTCACGCCGTTCCCACCCCGTCGTCGAACTCGTCCACCAGCCGCACCCCTACACCCGTGCCCTCGGGCTCGTCGCCGTCGTCCTGCTCGGCGCGTGGCTCGGTCTGCTGGTCGTCGGGAACGTCCGGGCGCCGGTCGGCCCCATGGACACGACCATGACCCTGCGCCCGTCCCTCACGGGCGGCACGAAGATCAACGTCTCCCCGCTGGGCGCCCTCGAACTGCGCAGCCACACGGCCCCGCTCCGGCTCGACGTGGACGTCGACCAGCTCGACCCGGTCCGCTCGCAGGCCCTCGTCGACCATCCGGAACGCCTCTCCGGCCTCCAGGACGAGGTCGCCGAGGACGTCGGCACCGGCACGCTCGACCTGGCCGTACGCTCCTGTGCCGCCGTCGTCGCCGGGGCGACGGGTCTCGGCCTCGCGGTCTACCGCCGCCCGCGCCGGGCCCTCGCGGCGGGCGGCCTCGCGCTGACGCTGCTGGCCGCCTGCGGGGCGACGGCCTTCGCCACCTGGAACCCCAAGTCGGTCCTGGAACCGAAGTTCTCGGGTCTGCTCTCCTCGGCGCCGTCGGTCGTCGGCAACGCGCGCAGCATCGTCAGCGAGTTCGACGTCTACCAGAAGGAACTGGCCCGCCTGGTGACGAACGTGACGAAGCTGTACGACGTCACGTCCACGCTGCCCGCGTACGCGCCGGACCCCTCCACGATCCGGGTCCTGCACGTCTCCGACATCCATCTCAACCCGGCGAGCTGGAAGATCATCGCGTCACTGGTGAAGCAGTACAAGATCGATGTCATCGTCGACTCCGGCGACACGATGGACCACGGGACGGCGGCCGAGAACGGCTTCCTGGACCCGGCGGCCGACCTCGGCGCGCCGTACGTGTGGGTGCGCGGCAACCACGACGGGCGGGTCACCCAGGACTATCTGGATCGCATGAAGAACGTGCACGTGCTCGACGACGGGCGGGCGGTGTCGGTCGCGGGGCTGCGCTTCGCGGGGATCGGCGACCCGCAGTTCACGCCGGACCGCTCGGCCGAGGTGGGCGGCAGCGGCCAGTCGGAGGTACTGGCCGGCGCCCGCCTCGCCTCATCGCTCCGCGACCAGGAGGCGTTGGGCACGCCGGTCGACATCGCGGTCGCGCACAATCCGACGGCCGCGCGGGAGACGGACGGGGACGTTCCGCTGGTGCTGGCGGGCCATGTCCACCATCAGGAGATGGAGGTGCTGAAGTACGGCACGCGGCTGCGTATCGAGGGGTCGACGGGCGGGGGCGGGCTGCGGGCGCTGGAGGGCGACGATCCGGCGCCGATCGAGACGTCGATCCTCTATCTGGACCGTGACACCCGGCGTCTCCAGGCCTGGGACGAGATCAAACTGGGCGGCCTCGGGCTGACGACGGCCGAGGTCAGCCGGCATCTCCCGAAGGAGAACCAGCCCGGTGCGCCCGCCTCCACCACCCCTTCCACCCCCGCCCCGTAAACCGTTTTGGCGATCCCTCCCGACATCCCATATGCTTCTCACGTCCCCGACGCGCTGCGAAGCGCCCAGGTGGGCCGATAGCCCTCATCGTCTAGCGGCCTAGGACGCCGCCCTTTCAAGGCGGTAGCACGGGTTCGAATCCCGTTGGGGGCACGCAACACTGTGTGCGAGACTGAGTTCGCTCGCTCGCGCACAAAAGCTGGGTCCTGTGGAGCAGTTTGGAGTGCTCGCCACCCTGTCAAGGTGGAGGCCGCGGGTTCAAATCCCGTCAGGACCGCTGCGGTTGTTGGTTGAACCGCGTGGCTGGGTAGCTCAGTTGGTACGAGCGATCGCCTGAAAAGCGATAGGTCGCCGGTTCGATCCCGGCCCCAGCCACTTCTCGAAGGCCCCGTTCAGTTGAACGGGGCCTTCGCCGTGTGCGCGGGCGGGGCTGCGGGTCCCAGCCCCGGATCGCCCCGGCTCCAGCCGAAAGCGCTGCCCGACCGGCCGGGGCCGTTCCGGCTCCCCCTCACGCAGCAGAGGCTCCGTCCAGGTGGACGGGGCCTTTGCTGTGCGGGTCTGACGCCGGCTGGTCGGGTGCGGGCCGTGAGGGCTGGCCGCGCAGTTCCCCGCGCCCCTGGAGGTCGCGGGGCTCGTCTCGTGGCTCCCCTCGCCGCTGAACGACGGCGTCGCCCACCGAGCCTTTCCTGGGTGGGGGCCGTCAGGGCGGCGAGCCCCCCGTGGGGGTGCCCGCCGCGTGGGACGGGGTTGAGGGGCGGCCGCCTGGGTGGCGGTGGCGCCAGGTCCAGAAGACTGCGCAGGAGAGCAGGGCCCAGCCGGCGAGGACCAGGAACGGGAAGACGTGCTGGTGGCCGGCGAAGTACACCGCCGTGTGCTGGGCGTTGACCGAGCCGCCCGGCGGGAGCCAGCGGCCGATGACGCCGAGCGGTGACGGCAGCAGGGGCCAGGAGACCGCGCCGCCCGAGGAGGGGTTGCCGAGCATGACCATCAGCCCCCAGGTGGGAAGCATGGCCCAGCGCCCGAACAGGGTGTTGAACATCGTGAAGACCATGCCGGACGTGAACATGGTCAGCGCGAGGATCAGCCAGGACTCGACGAACGGCAGGTCCAGGGCGCCGAGGATCCAGTCGACCGCCACCACGATCGCGAACCCGCCGAGCAGGGCGTACGCGGCGGTGAACGCGATGCGTTCGATCGGGTTCAGCCCCCGCGCGTGCACGCTCAGCTGGATCGCCCCGATGAAGCCGATGATCACGGCCGCCAGGGAGATGTAGAAGATGGCCAGGCCGCGCGGGTCGCCCTCCTGGAGGGGCTTGATGTCGCGGACCGTGACCGCCACCCCCGTGGCCTTGCCGACCTCCGGCGCCGCCTGCTGCAGCAGCTCCGCGACCGAGGCCCCGGACGCCCCGGAGACATCGAGGACCACCGCCTTGCCTGCGTCCCGCGCGTCGAGGATCGCGAAGACCTTCTGGTCGTTCACCGCCTCCACGGCCGCCGCCCGGCTGTCGTACGCGTGGATCTTGAGGGAGGCGTCGAGTGCCTTCTCCATCCCGGCGAGGAAGGCCTTGCCCCGCCCCTCCTCGTACGAGCCCACCGTCGCCGTCGGCACATGGCGCGGGGTCGGGTTCGCCATGGAGTACGTGTACGAGCCCGCGAAGAGGCCCGCCGCCGCCGCGAGGATCAGCACCAGCACCGACGCGGGAAGAAAGGGGGACTCCTTGAAGGAGGCCCAGCGTTCGCGCCGCGTGGGCGGTCTGCCATGGGCACCGTGCGGCATCTCGGACATACGCCCACGCTAAAGGCGCATAAAGGATATTTCTCTGCGACGGTCACCCCGGCCGGCCTCGGAGCCCTGACTGCCGGACAGGCCCCCGCGCAAAAGCGTTCGCCCCACGTTTCCCCGAGGTGAGATCCTGGACCGCGTATGTCTACGCATCCTGCCCCCGCCCTCGGCGATCTCGCCTCCCGTCTGGCCGAGCTGTCACTGCGCGACGCGCACCGGCTCGGGCGCAGGCTCGAAGGCGCGCGCCGGATCCGCAAGCCCGAGGCCCGCGCCGCCGTCACCGCCGAGATCGAGACGGAGGTGGCGAAGGCCGAGACCCGCATGGCCGAGCGGCGCGCCCGCGTGCCCACCGTCTCGTACCCCGAGCAGCTGCCCGTCAGCCAGAAGAAGGACGTGATCGCGGACGCCATCCGTGATCACCAGGTCGTCATCGTCGCGGGTGAGACCGGCTCCGGAAAGACGACCCAGATCCCCAAGATCTGTCTTGAGCTGGGCCGTGGCGTCCGCGGCATGATCGGGCACACCCAGCCCCGCCGTATCGCCGCCCGTACGGTCGCCGAGCGCGTCGCCGACGAGCTGGACACCCCGCTGGGCGAGGCCGTCGGCTGGAAGGTCCGCTTCACCGACCAGGTCAGCCCGGAGGCCACCTTCGTCAAGCTGATGACGGACGGCATCCTGCTCGCCGAGGTCCAGACGGACCGCGAGCTGCGCGCCTACGACACGATCATCATCGACGAGGCCCACGAGCGGTCCCTGAACATCGACTTCCTGCTCGGCTATCTGGCCCAGCTGCTGCCGAAGCGGCCGGACCTGAAGGTCGTCATCACCTCCGCAACCATCGATCCCGAGCGGTTCTCCCGGCACTTCGGGGACGCGCCGATCGTCGAGGTCAGCGGCCGTACGTACCCCGTCGAGGTGCGCTACCGGCCGCTCCTCGAAGAGGACGGCGAGGACGCCGACCGCGACCAGATCACCGCGATCTGCGACGCCGTCGAGGAGCTGCAGGGCGAGGGCAAGGGGGACATCCTCGTCTTCCTGTCCGGGGAGCGGGAGATCCGCGACACGGCGGACGCGCTGGAGAAGAAGAAGTACCGGTTCACCGAGGTGCTGCCCCTCTACGCGCGGCTCTCGCACGCCGAGCAGCACCGCGTGTTCCAGCAGCACACGGGGCGCAGGATCGTTCTGGCGACCAACGTCGCCGAGACCTCCCTCACCGTCCCGGGCATCAAGTACGTGATCGACCCGGGCAACGCCCGTATCTCCAGGTACAGCCACCGCACGAAGGTCCAGCGGCTGCCCATCGAGGCGATCTCGCAGGCCAGCGCCAACCAGCGCAAGGGCCGCTGCGGCCGTACGAGCGACGGCATCTGCATCCGGCTGTACTCCGAGGACGACTTCCTCGCCCGCCCGGAGTTCACCGACGCCGAGATCCTCCGTACGAACCTGGCGTCCGTCATCCTCCAGATGACCGCGGCCGGGCTCGGCGAGATCGAGAAGTTCCCCTTCATCGACCCGCCGGACCACCGCAACATCCGTGACGGCGTCCAGCTCCTCCAGGAACTCAACGCCCTGGACCCGACGGAGAAGGACCCGCGCAAGCGGCTCACGGACACCGGCCGCAAGCTCGCCCAGCTGCCCGTCGACCCGCGGCTGGCCCGCATGGTCCTGGAGGCCGACAAGAACGGCTGCGTACGCGAGGTCATGGTGATCGCGGCGGCGCTCTCCATCCAGGACCCGCGCGAGCGGCCGTCGGAGAAGCAGACGCAGGCCGACCAGCAGCACGCCCGCTTCAAGGACGAGACGTCCGACTTCCTCGCGTACCTGAACCTCTGGCGGTACGTGCGCGAGCAGCAGAAGGAGCGCGGCTCGTCGTCGTTCCGTCGCATGTGCAAGCAGGAGTACCTGAACTTCCTGCGGATCCGCGAGTGGCAGGACATCTACACGCAGCTGCGGACCGTCGCCAAGCAGATGGGCATCCATCTGAACGAGGAGGACGCCCCCGAGCAGCGGGTCCATCTGTCCCTCCTGGCGGGCCTGCTCTCCCACATCGGTATGAAGGACGTGAAGGAGAGCGGCAAGGAGACCGGCGGGAAGGAGGGCGGCCGGAGCGGCGCGAAGAACGACTACATCGGCGCCCGCAACGCCAAGTTCGCGATCTTCCCCGGCTCGGCCCTCTTCAAGAAGCCCCCGCGCTTCGTGATGTCCGCCGAACTCGTCGAGACGTCCCGGCTGTGGGCCCGCGTCAACGCGAAGATCGAGCCCGAGTGGATCGAACCGCTCGCCGAGCACCTGCTGAAGCGCACGTACAGCGAACCGCACTGGGAGAAGGACCAGTCGGCGGTGATGGCGTACGAGAAGGTCACGCTGTACGGGGTGCCGATCGTCGCCCAGCGGAAGGTCAACTACGGGCGCATCGACCCGGAGATCAGCCGCGAGCTCTTCATCCGCAACGCGCTCGTCGAGGGCGACTGGCGTACGCACCACAAGTTCTTCGCCGACAACCGCCGGCTCCTCACCGAGGTCGAGGAGCTGGAACACCGGGCGCGGCGCCGGGACATCCTGGTCGACGACGACACGCTCTTCGACTTCTACGAGGAGCGGGTGCCCGCGCATGTCGTGTCGGGCGCCCACTTCGACTCCTGGTGGAAGCACAAGCGGCAGGAGGAGCCCGAACTCCTCGACTTCGAGCGGTCGATGCTCATCCGGGAGACCGCCGGGGCCGTCACCAAGGACGACTATCCGGACTCGTGGCGGCAGGGGCGGCTGAAGTTCCCCGTCACGTACCAGTTCGAGCCGGGCGCCGACGCGGACGGTGTGACCGTCCACATCCCGCTCCAGGTGCTGAACCAGGTCACGGACGACGGCTTCGAGTGGCAGATCCCGGGCCTGCGGGAACAGGTCGTCACCGAGCTGATCCGTTCCCTACCGAAGCCGATCCGCCGCAACTACGTGCCCGCGCCCAACTTCGCGCAGCGGTTCCTGGAGCGGGCGGTGCCCCTCCAGGAGCCCCTGACCGTGACGATGGCGCGCGAGCTGAAGCGCATGGTCGGAGTGCCGCTCACCGCCGACGACTTCGACTGGTCCCGGCTCGACGACCACCTGAAGATCACCTTCCGGATCGTCGACGAGCGGCGCCGCAAGCTGGCCGAGGATAAGGACCTGGAGGCCCTGAAGGTCCGGCTGAGGCCGAAGGCGCGCCAGGCGATCTCGCAGGCCGCGGCGGCCACGGCCGAGCGCCACGGCGGAGAGTCCCTGGAGCGCTCGGGGCTGACCGACTGGACCATCGGCTCCCTGACCCGTCTCTTCGAGACGCGCCGGGCGGGCCAGCCGGTGAAGGCGTACCCGGCCCTCGTCGACGACGGTCCGAAGGCGAACACCGTCTCCGTACGCCTCTTCGACACCGAGGCCGAGCAGCAGCAGGCGATGTGGAAGGGCACGCGGCGGCTCATCCTGCGCAACATCCCGGTGAATCCGGCGAAGTTCGCGTCGGACAAGCTCACCAACGCCCAGAAGCTGGCCCTGTCCGCGAACCCGCACGGGTCGATCCAGGCCCTGTTCGACGACTGCGCGACGGCCGCCGCCGACAAGCTGATCGGCGACTTCGGAGGCCCGGCCTGGGACGAGGAGTCGTACCGGAAGCTGTACGAGAAGGTGCGCGCGGAGATCGTCGACACGACGGTCCGCACGGTCGGCCAGGTCGAACAGGTGCTGGCCGCCTGGCAGGCCTGTGAACGCCGCCTGAAGGGCGTGCGCAGCCCTGTGCTCCTCGCCAACCTGACGGACGTACGGACGCAGCTGGACGCCCTCGTGCGGCCCGGCTTCGTCACGGCGACGGGTCTGCGGCGGCTGCCGGACCTGATGCGCTATCTGGTCGCGGCGGACCGCCGTCTGCAGCAGATGCCGACGAACGCGCAGCGGGACACCAGCCGGATGGAGAAGGTCCACGAGATGCAGGACGAGTACGCCTGGCTGCTGGAGCAGTTGCCGCAGGGTCGGCCCGTCCCCACCTCCGTACGGGACATCCGCTGGATGATCGAGGAGCTGCGCGTGAGCTACTTCGCGCACGCGCTGGGCACGGCGTATCCGGTCTCCGACAAGCGGATCGTGAAGGCGATCGACGCGGCCGCACCGTAACGGCGTCCGCACTCCGAGTGAGTTCGCTCGGGGGGCCAACCCTCCTGTACAGTCTTGTCTCGCAGCGCAACGCAAGATCGCACTGCGAAACAAGGTCCTGTGGAGCAGTTTGGAGTGCTCGCCACCCTGTCAAGGTGGAGGCCGCGGGTTCAAATCCCGTCAGGACCGCAGAAGCAGAACGAAGGCCCCGCATCCGTACGGATGCGGGGCCTTCTGCATACCCACACGCCCGCGCCCCGTCAGGGGCGCGGGGAACGGCGCGGCTGGCCCTCACGGACCCGCACCAACCCCCGAGAGCACCCCCACTCACCCAAGGGGCGCGGGGAACTGCGCGACAAGCCCCACCGGCGCGCACGGGCCCGAACACCGCCACAGTTGCGAACACCGTCCCCACCAGCCCCCCGCACCCCGAGCGGCGCCCGCACGCCCTTGACGCGGTCACATTCCCCAAGTACCTAGAAAACAGGCCCGGCCCAGCCGAACCCCACCGGAGGTGACCATGGCGGCGACCGCTCGGCATGAGACACGTGCCCTGCTCCGCGCCCACCTGTCGGCCGCCTCCGGCCATCGCCACCGGACGAGGCACTGCCCGGTCTGCCACCGGCTCCTGCGGCTCGCCTCGGAGGCCGGCCCCGAGGAGCTGGAGGGCACCCCGGAGGACGAGACCCCCTCCTCCGCGTGAGCGACCGCGTGGGCGACCGCGGGCGAGCGGTGGGCGACCGTGCATCAACTGCCCCTCACATGGCCCCAGATGAACGTGTCCCCCATTAGCGCAGGTATGCCACGCGCAACAAGGACCACGACGTGTGACGGGTGTCACCGCATAAGTTTTCAAACATGCGGAATTTACCCCCCACCTACAACTGGTCAATTTAATATGTGCAATTGCACTGGGCCCCACAGGGGTTCACAGCTGATCCGACAGCCTCGCCCAGACTGCGACAAGGCCACGCACAGACCGGCCTTGTAGGCGCGCACACCCCATGACCAGCGCACAAAAAAGATCGCGCTGGACCCGGCGGAGTCCAGCGCGATCTACGACGCACCCACAGTTCTTGTGGTTCTTGCTCGGGCGGGGACCCCGTTGGGGCGGGATCCGCGTCGCTTGGTACTTGGGTGGTGCTCAGGTGGTGCTTGGGTGACGCATGAGCGGTACTTGCGTCAGGGCCCTGCCGACAAGTTGGGGGACCTGCCGAAATACCCTGCTATGTGCCTATGCAGTTGTTGTTCAGGCTTCGCTGCGCTGCTGCGGGATGCCCGCGAGCAGAGCGCGTACCTCTGCTTCGCGGTAACGACGATGCCCACCGAGCGTGCGGATCGACGTGAGCTTGCCGGCCTTCGCCCACCGCGTGACCGTCTTCGGGTCCACGCGGAACATCGTGGCGACCTCAGCCGGGGTCAGCAGCGGCTCGGCATCAGGGGTGCGAGCGGTCATGAGCGGCCTCCTCGGGAGAACCGATCGTTCTCGGTTCTTTCCTCTAAATTCTGCACCTTGACCCGCGTTGCCCGAAATGGCGGATGCGGGTCGAGTCGGTTATAGGACGAACGGCTTGTCCTCGGCACTACAACTACACCATCCGTCCAGCCACGTCGGCCAAACCGATGGAATTGCCCTCCCAGGTGTTCATCAGCGACGGAAGCCGATGGACCATGCCATAGCGGACAGTCACGCCTCTGTGACGATCAGTCACAGAGGCGTCAGGAGTCACGGGACCCCCCTGCAGCGCAATGCCGAGATTCCACCCAAACATGGGCAGAGAGAGCCCTCCCCGGACTCCTTGTCCTATTTTGGCATGAGGAGGGGCGTTGGGCGCAAGGTCCGTGTTAGTGCCGTCCGTCACGCTTACCCCGTACGACCCGGATCGGGACTTACGTCCTGTCAGGCTTCGTGACGCACAGGAACCGGCGGGCCCGAAAGGCCTCCGCGCGCCCCTCAGTTCGCCGAGCGGCGGTCCCGGACCGAACGCCACCGTTCCACGAGCCGACCGTATGCCTCCCCCGCGCCGGGCCCGTCGCCCGTGCGCAACGCCTCGATGCCCTCGGCCACATCGGCGGCCGAGTGATCACCGTCGAGCTCCCCCGCGGGCAGCACGTGTACGAGGCCGCCGTAGTCCAGCTCCACCAGCGAGCGCGGATGGAACTCCTCCAGCCAACGCCCCACGTCCACCAGGCCGTCGATGAGCGGCCCCTCGTCGAGGGTGTCCCGCAGCGTCCGCAGGGCCCGCGCCACCCGCCGCCGCGCCTGCACCATCGGCGTGCGGTAGCGGAGCACGGGCGCGTCCTCCTCGGCCCGCGAACCGCCCCCGGACCCGGCGCCCTTGTCGTACTCGCGCTCCTCGTCCGAGACGAGCACGAACCAGTGCAGCGGGACCTGCCAGGTCGAGGTGCGGATCCAGGGCCGGGCGTCCGGGTTGCGGGTCAGCCAGCGCTCGTAGTCCTGGGCCGCCTGCCTGCGGACGAGTTCGGGCAGCGCCGCGTCCAGGACGGGCGCCGGCAGTTCCTCCGCCAGCTCCCCCAGGGCCTCCCAGCCGCGCAGCCGGGTCCGCCAGGGGCACACGCACAGCACACCGTCCACCTCCGCGACGAACGCGTCACCGCTCTCCTGCACCGGCACCGGGACCGGCGGCACGGGCAGCAGGTCGGCCAGCGACCGGCGCAGTTCGTCCTGGTACGAGGGACGCTCAGGCCGGCGCGCATAGCGGTACCAGTGGCCGCGCTCCGGTTCCGGGAAGGCCGCGAGCGGTTCGTACACCCGGAGATAGGACGCGTAGGGGACGATCAACGAGGACACCTTGGGCACGCTTGCTCCCTCCCCAGCCGACCCGGTGGAAAACCGCGCAACCTGTGCGCGGGCACGCGGGAAATCCCTGCAAATCGTCCCACGCCCGCCCGCGACCGTACTCCGGGCGGGGGTGATCCTGACCACTGGGCCGATGGCGGTCCCTTACAGGCTCTAATCTCGTGCCACACGGACCCCCGCCACCCGTACGAGGGCCGCCCCGACCCGCCGCTACTTACCTGGGAGTCACCACCGTGACCGACGTAACCGGCAGCCCTGACGACGTACTGCACACCCTGTTCCGGTCGGATCAGGGCGGCCATGAGCAGGTCGTGCTCTGTCAGGACCGCGCCACCGGCCTCAAGGCCGTCATCGCCATCCACTCCACCGCCCTGGGCCCGGCCCTCGGCGGCACCCGCTTCTACCCGTACGAGAGCGAGGCGGCGGCCGTAGCCGACGCGCTGAACCTCGCCCGCGGGATGTCGTACAAGAACGCCATGGCCGGGCTCGACCACGGCGGCGGCAAGGCCGTGATCATCGGTGACCCCGAGCAGATCAAGACCGAGGACCTGCTCCTCGCGTACGGCCGCTTCGTGGACTCGCTCGGCGGCCGGTACGTGACCGCCTGCGACGTCGGCACCTACGTGGCCGACATGGACGTCGTGGCGCGCGAGTGCCGCTGGACCACCGGGCGCTCCCCCGAGAACGGCGGCGCGGGCGACTCGTCCGTCCTGACGGCCTTCGGCGTCTTCCAGGGCATGCGGGCCTCCGCCCAGCACCTGTGGGGCGACCCGTCGCTGCGCGGCCGCACCGTCGGTGTCGCGGGCGTCGGCAAGGTCGGACGCCACCTGGTGGAGCACCTGCTTGAGGACGGCGCCCAGGTCGTGATCGCGGACGTGCGCCAGGATTCCGTGGGCCGCATCGCCGACAAGCACCCCGCCGTGCGGGTCGCCCCGGACACCGAGCGGCTGATCCGGACCGAGGGGCTCGACATCTACGCCCCGTGCGCGCTCGGCGGCGCCCTGAACGACGACTCCGTGCCGGCGCTCACCGCGAAGATCGTCTGCGGTGCGGCCAACAACCAGCTGGAGCACCCGGGGGTGGAGAAGGACCTCGCCGACCGCGGGATCCTCTACGCGCCGGACTACGTGGTGAACGCCGGCGGTGTCATCCAGGTCGCCGACGAACTCCACGGCTTCGACTTCGACCGGTGCAAGGAGAAGGCCGCGAAGATCTTCGACACCACGCTGGCCATATTCGCTCGTGCGAAGGAGGACGGGATTCCGCCGGCCGCCGCGGCCGACCGGATCGCCGAGCACCGCATGGCGGAGGCCCGCCGCCCCTGATGTTCGGGGGCCGTTCGGCAGCCGTTCGGAAGACTGTGCGCACGGCCCCGCGGGGTCCCGTCGGCGGGTGTTGGAGAGAACTCTCACGTTCGTCGGCGGGTCGCTCGCCGAGAAGAGGTTAAAATCGCGGTTGACCAGCGAGGACAGGGCACCTCGCAGGTCCTGGGCACACGAGCTTCCTGCGGGCGACGTACCGTATGGGCGTGGGCTCAGGTACCGTGGAAGCCCTACGGACCGGTCTCTCCACGGAGAGCCCGTTCCAGATCATGAACGCGTGTCAAGACTCTGGGGCCGTCGAGCCCCGTATCCGAGGGGGTCGAGCCATGGGGCGCGGCCGGGCAAAGGCCAAGCAGACGAAGGTCGCCCGCCAGCTGAAGTACAGCAGCGGCGGGACCGATCTGTCGCGTCTGGCCAATGAGCTGGGCGCTTCGACTTCGCAACAGCCGCCTAATGGCGAGCCGTTCGAGGACGACGACGAGGAAGACGACCCGTACTCCCAGTACGCGGATCTCTACAACGACGACGAGGACGAGGACGATGAGTCCGGTCCTGCGTCGCAACGCCGCGGGGCTTGACGCACCTGCTGCGCTCGTCGTTCTAGCTGCGCTTCACCCGGTCCGGGGTTGATTGCCGGACCGGGTTTTGTGCATGCCGCTCCGCTGTTGGCGGGGTGTACCGCGGTAGCCGGCTGGCTGCGGGCCGGTGGGGGCTTGTCGCGCAGTTCCCCGCGCCCCTTGCGGGGCTCCCCTGCGGGCGCCCCTTTTGTGGCTACCGGGGTGCGTAGTCGCCAGTCAGGGTTGCGCCCGTCTCGTGGGTGCCGCGGTCCGTGATCTCGCCTGCTACCCAGGCCTCCACGCCTCGGTCCGCCAGGGTGGCCAGTGCGGCGTCCGTGGAGTCCTCCGGGACGATCGCGATCATGCCCACGCCCATGTTCAGCGTCTTCTCCAGTTCCAGGCGCTCGACCTGGCCGGTGGTGCCGACGAGGTCGAAGACCGGGGCCGGGGTCCAGGTGGCGCGGTCCACGATCGCGTGCAGATCGTCCGGGATCACGCGGGCCAGGTTCGCCGCGAGGCCGCCGCCCGTGATGTGCGAGTACGCGTGCACGTCGGTCGTGCGGGTCAGCGCCAGACAGTCCAGCGAGTAGATCTTCGTGGGCTCCAGGAGCTCCTCGCCGAGGGTGCGGCCGAACTCCTCGACGTGCTGGTCGAGCTTCAGGTTCCCGCGGTCGAACAGGACGTGCCGGACGAGTGAGTACCCGTTCGAGTGAAGACCGGAGGACGCCATGGCGATCACCGCGTCACCCGTACGGATACGATCCGCGCCCAGCAGCCGGTCGGCCTCCACGACTCCCGTACCGGCGCCGGCGACGTCGAAGTCGTCCGGGCCCAGCAGACCGGGGTGTTCGGCCGTCTCGCCGCCCACCAGGGCACAGCCCGCGAGGACACAGCCCTCGGCGATGCCCTTCACGATGGCGGCCACGCGCTCCGGGTGGACCTTGCCGACGCAGATGTAGTCGGTCATGAAGAGCGGTTCGGCGCCGCACACCACGATGTCGTCCATGACCATCGCGACCAGGTCGTGGCCGATGGTGTCGTACACGCCGAGCTGCCGGGCGAGGTCGACCTTCGTGCCGACGCCGTCCGTGGCGGAGGCGAGCAGCGGGCGCTCGTACCGCTTGAGGGCGGAGGCGTCGAAGAGGCCGGCGAAACCGCCGAGGCCACCGAGGACCTCGGGGCGCTGCGTCTTCTTCACCCACTCCTTCATCAGTTCGACGGCGCGGTCGCCCGCTTCGATGTCGACGCCCGCGGCGGCGTAGCTGGCACCAGTTGTCTCAGACATGACGGTGAGAACTTTCGTGTCGTACAGCTCGTACAGCGGTGTCGCTGCGAGGTCGCTGCGAGGTCTTACGGGCGACGGATCGCGTCGGACGCGGCCGACGCGGGGCCCGCGGCCAGCTCGGTCTCCAGGAGCTGCTTGCCGAGCAGCTCGGGGTCCGGGAGGTCCATCGGGTACTCGCCGTCGAAGCAGGCACGGCAGAGGTTCGGCTTGTCGATGGTCGTGGCCTCGATCATGCCGTCGATGGAGATGTACGAGAGGGAGTCGGCGCCCAGGGACGTGCCGATCTCCTCGATGGACATGCCGTTGGCGATCAGCTCCGCGCGGGTCGCGAAGTCGATGCCGAAGAAGCAGGGCCACTTCACGGGCGGCGAGGAGATCCGGATGTGGATCTCGGCCGCGCCCGCCTCACGGAGCATCCGGACCAGGGCGCGCTGGGTGTTGCCGCGCACGATCGAGTCGTCGACGACGACCAGCCGCTTGCCCTTGATGACTTCCTTGAGGGGATTCAGCTTCAGACGGATGCCCAGTTGGCGGATGGTCTGTGAAGGCTGGATGAAGGTCCGGCCGACGTACGCGTTCTTCACGAGACCGGCACCGAACGGGATGCCGGAGGCCTCCGCGTAACCGATCGCGGCGGGCGTGCCCGATTCCGGGGTCGCTATGACCAGATCGGCCTCGACCGGAGCTTCCTTGGCGAGACGGCGGCCCATCTCGACACGGGAGAGGTACACGTTCCGGCCGGCGATGTCGGTGTCCGGGCGGGCCAGGTACACGTACTCGAAGACACAGCCCTTGGGCTTCGCTTCCGCGAATCGGGAGGTTCGCAGTCCGTTCTCGTCGATGGCGACGAACTCGCCCGGCTCGATCTCACGGACGTAGGCCGCGCCGCAGATGTCGAGGGCGGCGGACTCGGAGGCGACGACCCAGCCGCGCTCCAGACGGCCCAGGACCAGCGGGCGGATGCCCTGGGGGTCACGGGCGGCGTAGAGGGTGTGCTCGTCCATGAAGACGAGCGAGAAGGCGCCCTTGACCTGCGGGAGGACCTTCGCGGAGGCTTCTTCGATGGTCAGCGGCTTGCCGTCGTCGTCGACCTGGGCGGCCAGCAGGGCCGTCAGCAGGTCGGTGTCGTTGGTCGCCGCCACACGCGGGGTGCGGCCCTCCTGCTTGGGGAGGTCGGCGACCATTCCGGCGAGCTCCGCCGTGTTGACGAGATTGCCGTTGTGACCGAGCGCGATCGAGCCGTGCCCGGTGGCACGGAACGTCGGCTGGGCGTTCTCCCAGGTGGAGGCACCGGTGGTCGAGTAGCGGGCGTGACCGACCGCGATATGACCGAGCAGGGAGCCGAGGGAGGCCTCGTCGAAGACCTGGGAAACGAGCCCCATGTCCTTGAAGACGAGGATCTGAGAGCCATTGCTTACCGCGATTCCCGCGGATTCCTGGCCTCGATGCTGGAGGGCGTAGAGCCCGAAGTAAGTGAGCTTGGCGACCTCTTCACCGGGAGCCCAGACTCCGAAGACGCCGCAAGCGTCCTGGGGTCCTTTCTCGCCGGGGAGCAGATCATGACTGAGTCGACCGTCACCACGTGGCACGCCACCGAGTGTAGGCGAGATCGACCACTGGTCCGAATTGGGGAAGTGCCCGAGCGGCGTCGTGAGACGCCGCCCGCCGGGGGTCACTTCGCGGCGACGGCTTCCAGGCCCGCGCCGTTTTCGCTGGTCAGCGTGAGCTTTCCGCCCTTCAGCTGGTATTTCACGGTGCCACCGAAGAGCTTCAGCAGGGACCTCTCGGTGTCCATGAGTGAGTCGGAGCACATCTTCCGGGTGGTGCCCGGAGCGCCCAGAGTGATAGTGCCGTCGCCGACCGTGGCCTTCGCCGTCACCTTGTTGCAGCCGAGTTCGCCGCGGACGGTGCCCTTCTCGTCGAAGGTCAGATGGACCTTGCCCTCGGCCTCGGAGGCGAGGGCGACGGCGGAGCCGCCCGCGGCGTCCCCCTTGTCGTCCACCTTCACCGTGCCGGTGACGTTCCACTTCGTGCCGTAGAGGTCGGCCTGCTTCTCGGCGGTGAGTTTCACGGTGTAGCCGTCCTCGGTGGTGAGCGTCAGCTTGTCGTCGTTGACCTCGGCCTTGATCGTGCTGTCGGAGATGGCCTCGCCGAGTTTCGACTCGAAGCTCATCGCCCCGTCGGCCGTGCAGGCCATCTCGGTCTTGACAGTGTCGTCGCCGATCGTGATCGTGTCGCCCTCGATCTCGGCGGTGGCCCCGAAGTGGTTGCAGCCGTAGTTGCCGCCCACCTTGCCGTCCTTGCCGAACTCGACGTGCGCGCCGGCCGGCGCGTCCTGCGTCTTCCCGTCGGCCGTCACGCTCTCGACGTTCCACTGCTTGCCGGTGAGCCCGGTGGCCTGCCGGGTGCCGACGGAGGCGGCACCGGGATCCTTGGCTCCGCCGTCGCCGCTCTCCGTGCCGCAGGCGGCCGTGGCGAGGAGTCCGGTGACCGCCAGGGCGCTGAGGCCGACCCGCGGGCTGAGGGCGCTGAGGTTGCGTCGCTGCGTGTGCATGCCGCTTTGACGGGGCGGGTGGGGTGCTTGGTTCCCTCGACGGGTGCCTCACCGGGTAACGGCCGCGCAACGGCCGGCCCGGATCCGGGCCCCGGGTCAGCTCATGAGGGGGAGCAGACCGCCCAGGTCGGCGCGCTCGCCGCTCGCGCTGACCTTCGCGTCGGCGAGGGCCGCCTGCCAGTGCGTACGGCCGGTCGCGAGGCGGATCCAGGTCAACGGGTCCGTCTCGACGACGTTGGGCGGGGTGCCGCGGGTGTGGCGCGGGCCCTCCACGCACTGCACGACGGCGTACGGCGGTACGCGCACCTCGGTGGAGGCGCCGGGCGCCTTCGCGGCGAGCGTGTCGGCGAGGAGGCGGGTGCAGGTGGCGAGGGCGTGGCGGTCGTAGGGGATGTCGAGGCCCGGGACGGCGGCGTTGAGGTCGTCGGTGTGGACGACCAGCTCCACGGTGCGGGTGACGAGGTAGTCGGCCAGGCTCATCGCTCCCACGCGGGTGGCCAGCAGGCGGGCGCCCGGGGCGGCGGGCAGGCGCTCGGTGAAACGGGCCTCCGTGCGCTCGTACAGCGCGTCGAGGTCCGGCTCGGCGGCGGCGAGCGCGTGTACGTCGTCGTCGACCTCGGCCGCGCGGGGGGCCGTGGCGGACGGCCAGTCGAGCAGGGCGAGCGCGGGTCCCGCGGGCTCGTCGGCGTCCAGGCCGCGACTCACGGCCTCCAGCGCCATGGTCAGGTGCGCGGCCAGCTCCCGCACGGTCCAGCCCCCGAGCCCGGCGTCCGCGGCAAGCTGGTCGGGGTCCAGGTCTTGCACCGCCGCCCGCACGTTCCCGAACTGCGCGAGAACCGCGGCGCGGGTCTTGGCGGGATCGTAGGCGCGGGCACGCTTCTTGGCCGGGGGCATGGGGGGAGTTTAGGCGGAGGGCCGGGAGGGGGCCGGGGGGTGTGCTTCGTGTGCGGCCCGGTGGGGGCTGGCCGCGCAGTTCCCCGCGCCCCTAAGAGTGCGCCACTCGAAACGCCCGGGGCGGGACCATGCTTCGTCCGCGGCCCAGTGAGGGTTGGGCGCGCAGTTCCCCGCGCCCCCAAAGAAGCGGCTATGGCGGGCCGCGCATCGACATGGCCGCACGCCATTGCAGACGCCCGGGGCGGGACCGTGCTTCATCTGCAGCCCCAGTGAAGGCTGGCCGCGCAGTTCCCCGCGCCCCCAAGAAAGCGGCGATGGCGGGCCGCGTATCGACATAGAAGCGCGCAACGGGAAACGGCCAAGGCCGGGCCGCATGTCGACACGGCCGTGTGCCGCTGGCGGCGGTTGGGGCGGGGGCGCGTACGCGCAGCCCCGCCCGAAACGCGGTCGCGGCGGGGCCGCGTATCGCACGGCCCGCGCCACGAAGCAGTGGCCGGCGCCCTTTAGGGGCGCGGGGAACTGCGCGGCCAGCCCCCACCGCGCCGCGGGCGAAACACACCCGTCGTCGCAGGGGCGCGGGGAACTGCGCGATCAACCCACACCGGCCCGCAGACGCAGCACAACCGGCGCACCCCTTAGGGGCGCGGGGAACTGCGCGGTCAGCCCTCGCCGGGCTGCGGGCGAAACACCGCTGTCGTCGTAGGGGCCCGGGGTACGACGACGCGGGGCCCCGCCCGTTCCTCCGGGTGGGGCCCCGCTGTGGAGCTGAAGCGCGTGGGGCTACGCGAACAGTGCCGGGATCGTTTCCGTGTGGGCCGTGCGCAGGTCCGACAGGGAGAGCGTGAACTCGCCCTGGATCTCGACCGCGTCGCCGTCGACGACACCGATGCGCGTGGCCGGCAGGCCGCGCGCGCCGCACATGTCCGTGAAGCGCAGTTCCTCCGAGCGTGGGATCGCCACGACCGCGCGGCCCGCCGACTCGGAGAACAGGAACGTGAACGCGTCCAGCCCGTCGGGTACGACGAGACGCGCGCCCTTGTCGCCGAGCAGCGCCGACTCGACCACGGCCTGGATCAGACCGCCGTCGGACAGGTCGTGCGCGGAGTCGATCATGCCGTCGCGCGAGGCGGAGATCAGGATCTCGGCGAGAAGGCGTTCGCGCTCCAGGTCCACGACCGGCGGCAGCCCGCCGAGGTGGTCGTGCACGACCTGCGACCAGGCCGAACCGCCGAACTCCTCACGCGTGTCGCCGAGCAGGTAGAGGAGCTGGCCCTCTTCCCGGTAGGCGACCGGCGTGCGCCGGGCCACGTCGTCGATGACGCCCAGGACCGCGACGACCGGCGTCGGGTGGATCGCCGCCTCGCCCGTCTGGTTGTAGAGGGAGACGTTGCCGCCCGTTACCGGCGTACCCAACTGCAGGCACCCGTCGGCCAGTCCGCGGATGGCCTCCGCGAACTGCCACATGACGGCCGGGTCCTCGGGCGAACCGAAGTTCAGGCAGTCGGAGACGGCGAGCGGCTTGGCACCGGTCGTCGCCACGTTCCGGTACGCCTCGGCCAGCGCCAACTGCGCACCGTGGTACGGGTCCAGCTTGGTGTAGCGGCCGTTGCCGTCCGTGGCGATGGCGACGCCGAGCCCGGACTCCTCGTCGATGCGGATCATGCCCGAGTCCTCGGGCTGCGCCAGCACCGTGTTGCCCTGCACGAAGTGGTCGTACTGGGAGGTGATCCAGGACTTGGAGGCCTGGTTCGGCGAGGAGACCAGTTGGAGGACCTGCTTCTTCAGCTCCTCCGAAGTCTCGGGCCGCGGCAGCTTGTTCGCGTCGTCCGCCTGGAGCGCGTCCTGCCACTCCGGACGGGCGTACGGACGCTCGTAGACCGGGCCGTCGTGCGCGACCGTGCGCGGGTCGACGTCGACGATCTTGCCGCCGTGCCAGAAGATCTCCAGGCGGTCGCCGTCGGTGACCTCACCGATCACCGTGGCGATGACGTCCCACTTGTCGCAGATCTCCAGGAAGCGGTCGACCTTCGACGGCTCGACGACCGCGCACATGCGTTCCTGCGACTCGCTCATGAGGATTTCCTCGGGCGAGAGAGTCGAGTCGCGCAGGGGTACGTCGTCCAGCGTGACGCGCATGCCGCCGGAGCCGTTGGACGCCAGCTCGCTGGTCGCGCAGGACAGGCCCGCGGCTCCCAGGTCCTGGATGCCGACGACCAGCTTCTCGGCGAAGGCCTCCAGGGTGCACTCGATGAGGAGCTTCTCCTGGAACGGGTCGCCGACCTGGACGGCGGGACGCTTGGAGGGCTTCGCGTCGTCGAAGGTCTCGGAGGCCAGGATGGAGGCGCCGCCGATGCCGTCACCGCCCGTGCGGGCCCCGTACAGGATGACCTTGTTGCCCGAGCCCGACGCCTTCGCGAGGTGGATGTCCTCGTGCCGCATCACGCCGATGGCACCGGCGTTGACCAGCGGGTTGCCCTGGTAGCAGGCGTCGAAGACGACCTCGCCGCCGATGTTGGGCAGGCCCAGACAGTTGCCGTAGCCGCCGATGCCCGCGACGACACCGGGCAGGACGCGCTTGGTGTCGGGGTGGTCGGCGGCGCCGAAGCGCAGCGGGTCGACCACCGCCACCGGGCGCGCGCCCATCGCGATGATGTCGCGCACGATGCCGCCGACGCCGGTGGCCGCGCCCTGGTAGGGCTCGACGTACGACGGGTGGTTGTGCGACTCGACCTTGAAGGTGACCGCGTAGCCCTGGCCGACGTCGACGACGCCCGCGTTCTCGCCGATGCCGACGAGGAGGGCGTCCGACTGGGGCGCCTTCTCGCCGAACTGGCGCAGGTGCACCTTCGAGGACTTGTAGCTGCAGTGCTCGGACCACATGACCGAGTACATGGCCAGCTCGGCGCCGGTCGGGCGGCGGCCGAGGATCTCCACGACCCGCTCGTACTCGTCCTTCTTCAGGCCGAGTTCGGCCCAGGGCAGCTCGACGTCGGGGGTCTCGGCCGCGTGCTCGACCGTGTCCAGAGGCGTCCGGCTCATGCGTTGACCAGCTTCTTGAGGATCGAGGTGAAGAAGGGGAGGCCGTCGGTGCGGCCGGACCCGACGAGGGGTTCGACAGCGTGCTCCGGGTGCGGCATCAGACCGACGACGTTGCCCGCCTCGTTCGTGATGCCGGCGATGTCCCGCAGCGAGCCGTTGGGATTGCCGAAACCGTCGGCGAACTCGCCGCCGACCACGTAACGGAAGACGACGCGGCCCTCCGCCTCCAGCATGTCGAGGGTGCGCTCGTCGGCGACGTACCGCCCGTCCATGTTCTTCAGCGGGATGTGGATCTCCTGGCCGGACTCGTAGTCCACGGTCCAGGCGGTGTCCGCGTTCTCCACCTTCAACTTCTGGTCGCGGCAGATGAAGTGGAGGTGGTCGTTGCCGAGCATCCCGCCGGGAAGGAGATGGGCCTCGGTGAGGATCTGGAAGCCGTTGCAGATGCCGAGCACCGGCATTCCCGACTTCGCCTGCTCAATCACCGTCGCCATGACCGGCGAGAAGCGGGAGATCGCACCGGCGCGCAGATAGTCGCCGTACGAGAAACCACCCGGCAGGACAACGGCGTCGACCTGCTTGAGGTCCTTGTCCTTGTGCCAGAGAGCGACGGGTTCCGCACCGGCGAGCTTGATCGCACGCTGGGTGTCCCGGTCGTCGAGGCTTCCCGGGAAAGTGACGACGCCAATACGAGCGGTCACTTTCCGGCCTCCGCGACTTCCTCGACCTTGACGGTGAAGTCCTCGATCACGGTGTTGGCGAGGAAGGATTCGGCGAGTTCGTGGATGCGGGCGAGGGCGGTGTCGTCCACCGGTCCGTCCACTTCCAGTTCGAATCGCTTTCCCTGACGGACGTCGGAGATGCCTTCGAAACCGAGGCGCGGCAGTGCACGCTGCACCGCCTGGCCCTGGGGGTCGAGGATCTCCGGCTTGAGCATGACGTCGACTACGACGCGTGCCACTGGCACTCCCGGTGTGTGGTGCTGAGCAGGTTCCTTCAGACTACCCGTACAAAATTTCTACGCGGGTAGATTCGTAGGAATCTACGTGACGGTCATCACGATTCCGCATCGAGAACCTATCGTCGGGCTGCCTTCACGAAAAATCCTGGGAAAGATCCGGATCGGGACCGGGTCCCCTATTGCCTGGGGGACACGCCAAGAGATTTAGTCGAGCTTCACATTGGATTGCCGGGCACTGTACAAATGAATTGGCAATAGCCGATACTTTGCCCAATCACCCATAAAAGCAGTCGGACAGTCGGCATCTCGGCACGTCATCGCACGTCGCCGGATAGATGCCGCACGAAGGGACCGATATTCGTGGCGCAGCGTGTCGTAGTCACTCTCTCCGACGACATCGACGGCTCGGAAGCGGCGGAAACGATCGCCTTCGGTCTGGACGGCAAGTCGTACGAGATCGACCTGAATCCGGCCAATGCCGAGCAGTTGCGCAGGTCGTTGGAGCCGTATGTGGAGGCCGGCCGCAAGCGGTCGCGTTCCGGGAAGGCGTACCGGCAGACGGCGGTGGCGCCCGATCCGGCGGCCGTTCGCGCGTGGGCGCAGTCCAACAAGCTGGAGGTTCCTGCGCGGGGGCGGATTCCCAAGCGGGTGTATGAGGCTTTTACCGCTGCGCAGTAGGGGCGCGCCCTGCGGGGCGTGGGTGCGGGTGCCGCTGCGCGGGTGCGGGTGTTGCTTGTGCGGGGAGTTCGGCCGCTCGGGGGTCGGACTCCTGTGCCTGGGGCGGGCGGGGCCCTGCGTCGACGTTCGCGCGTCGGGTGCGGCGGGGTGAGGGCTGGGTGCGCCGTTCCCCGCGCCCCTTGCGGGGTTGGGGCGGGGGTTGTGTGGTGGGTGCGGCGGCGTAGAGGTTGAGTGCGCCGTTCCCCGCGCCCCTT
This sequence comes from Streptomyces tauricus, assembly GCF_014650955.1. Classification (GTDB taxonomy): domain Bacteria; phylum Actinomycetota; class Actinomycetes; order Streptomycetales; family Streptomycetaceae; genus Streptomyces; species Streptomyces tauricus. The sequence continues at coordinate 76,009 of NZ_BMVY01000025.1, read as the reverse complement.
AGGGGGGCGGGGCGGGGGTTGCTCGTCGGGTGCGGCGGGGTGGGGGCTGGGTGTGCCGTTCGCCGCGCCCCTTGGGGGGTCGGGGGTGGAGGGGTTCATTTGGGCCTGGGGGTAGTCGACTTGCGTTGTACCCCTGGCGATCGGCTAGAGTCTGGAGCACGCCGAGGGGCAAGGCCGAAAGGCCCGGCTCACCGGAGTCACGCGGGTGTAGTTCAGTAGCAGAACATCCCCCTTCCAGGGGGAAGGCGCAGTGTGCAATTCCTGTCACCCGCTCTGCATCGCCGGTCTGATCGTCCTTTCGATCAGGTAGGCTGGTGCTCGCGCCGATCGGTGAAAGCCGGTCGGAGGCAATGCGGACGTAGCTCAGTTGGTAGAGCGCAACCTTGCCAAGGTTGAGGTCGCCAGTTCGAACCTGGTCGTCCGCTCAGCGTAAGAAGCAGTGCAGTAGTGAGGTAGTAGCGAGCAGAGGCTCCGGTCAGTGACCGGGGCCTTTCTTGTGTGCCCGGACGCGCCCGCACTCGAGCCCGCGCCCGCACCCTCACCCACCCTGACATTTGTCATGTCCACCCGGTGACAGCGTGCACTGCCGAGTCCCGCCGTCGGCCGAGACGCTTGAGTCATGAATACGAATGAGCCCGTGATCGAGGTCACTGATCTCCGACGCGTCTACGGGGGAGGGTTCGAGGCGGTCCGAGGGGTCTCCTTCGAAGTCGCCCGGGGCGAACTCTTCGCACTGCTCGGCACCAATGGCGCGGGCAAGACCTCCACCGTCGAACTCATCGAGGGCCTCGCCCGGCCGGCCGGCGGTCGGGTGCGCGTCCTCGGCCACGACCCGTACACCGAACGTTCCGCCGTCCGCCCGCGCATCGGCCTCATGCTCCAGGAGGGCGGCTTCCCGTCCGAGCTGACCGTCTCGGAGACGGTCCGGATGTGGGCCGGCTGCACCAGCGGCGCCCGGCCCGAGAGCGAGGCGCTGTCCCTGGTCGGCCTCACGCGCCGGGCCGGCGTACGGGTGAAGCAGCTGTCCGGGGGAGAGAAGCGGCGCCTGGACCTGGCACTCGCGCTCCTCGGACGGCCCGAGGTGCTCTTCCTGGACGAGCCGACGACCGGCCTCGACGCCGAAGGGCGCCAGGAGACCTGGGAGTTGGTGCGTGAACTGCGCGCACAGGGCACGACCGTGCTGCTCACCACCCACTACCTGGAGGAGGCGGAAGGGCTCGCGGACCGGCTCGCGATCCTGCACGCCGGGCGCATCGCGGTCTCCGGCACCCCGGCCGAGGTGACCGCCTCCCAGCCGTCGCGGATCTCCTTCGAACTGCCCACCGGCTACTTCCCCGGCGATCTGCCGCCGCTCGACTCCCTCGGCGTCACCGGGCACGAGGTCGTCGGACGCGTGCTGCGGCTGCGTACGGACGAACTGCAGCGGGCCGCCACCGGGCTGCTGACGTGGGCCGAGCGGACCGGTGTCGAGCTGCGGGGGCTCGACATCCGGTCGGGGTCCCTGGAGGAGGCGTTCCTGCGCATCGCGCGGGACGTGTCCGAGCGGGACGCGGCGACGGCGGACCAGGCCGGACCGGCAGGGAACGCGGGCCGGACGGGGAACGCAGGGCAGGCACAGCACTCGGAGAAGGAGCACGTGGCATGAGCGCCGCAACCGTGACCGGTACCGCACCCGCGAAGTCGACGGTGACCGCGGTCGGACGCATGACCTCCCTCGCCCGGGCCGAGCTCACCCTCCTCTCGCGCAGCAGGGCCACCTTCTTCGCGGCCGTCTTCGTACCGCTGGTCCTGCCGCTCAGCCTGCGCTCGACGGCCGAGGACATGGACCTGGCGGGATCCGGCCTCTCGGTGGGCACGGTCATCCTGCCCTCCGCCGTCGGTTTCTCCCTGCTCTTCGCCGTCTACAGCTCGCTCGTGAGCGTCTACGCCGCCCGCCGCGAGGAACTCGTCCTCAAGCGGCTGCGTACCGGGGAACTGCGGGACGCCGAGATCCTGACGGGCGCCGCGGTCCCCTCGGTCCTCATCGGTCTGGTGCAGTGCCTGGTGCTGACGGCCGCCTGCGCGGCGCTCATGGACGTGGAAGCGCCCGAGGCACCTCTCCTCTCCGTCCTGGGGCTGCTGCTGGGACTCGCGATGTGGCCGGTGCTCGCGGCGATCACGGCGAGTTTCAGCAGGAGCGTGGAGGGCGCCCAGGTCGCGGCGATGCCGCTGCTGCTCGTGTCGATGGTGGGCTCCGGCACCGTCGTGCCCTTCGAGGTCATGCCCGACCGGCTCGCCACCTTCTGCGAACTGCTCCCGCTGTCCCCGGTGATCACCCTCATCCGCGGCGGCTGGGCCGGGAACCTCTCCACGTACGAGACGCTGGGCGCGGTCGCCACGGCGCTGGCCTGGATCGTGCTCTCGGTGTTTGCTGTACAGAAGTGGTTCCGCTGGGAACCGAGGCGCTGACCCCGGCCCGCGCAGCGCACGAAGGCGGAGCGGCGACGCAGACGGGGACGGGACGGTCGGTCATGGGAATCGGGAGTTCGGGAATGCGCGGGCCGGGTCTCTGGTGGCGCGGGAAGAGCACGCTGGGGAAGGTCGAGACGTACACCCGCTGGTCCTTCCATTTCTTCCCGCTGGTGGAGCTCACCGCGATCGGACTGCCGGTCTTCGGGCAGGTCGAGGCCGGCCTCGCCGTCGTGCTGTTCCTGCCGCTGTGCGCCCACGCCGTGCTGTGCGGGGTGACCGCGTCCAGGTCGCTCGACTGGACGCGCGGCACGCGTGAACAGCCCGTACGCCTGCTCCTCTCCCTCGGCGTGTTCTCCGCGCTGTTCGGGGCCGCCGCGCTCGGCCTCGCCGGGCACGCGCCGGCAGGCGGGGGCACGGCGGCCGCGACGACCTCGCTCTGCGTGGGTGTGCTGGTCTTCGGGGTCGGCACCCTCGCGCTCGGGGTACGCGGCCGGCGGCGCGTCCTGGGCATCGTGACCGGCGTCGCCGCGGGAGCCGGACTGGTGGCGCTCGCCGTGGGCCTCAACGGGTCCGCCGCGCTGGGAGTGGGGCTCGCGACCCTGTTCGGCGGCGGCGGCCTCTCCTTCACCTCCGTCTTCTCGGTCTGGCTGCTGGACTCCGTGTACGAGCTGGACGCGGCCCGCGAGACCCGTACGCGCCTCGCCGTCGCCGAGGAACGGCTGCGCTTCGGACGCGACCTGCACGACGTGATGGGCCGCAACCTCGCGGTGATCGCCCTCAAGAGCGAACTCGCCGTCCAGCTGTCCCGCCGCGGGCGCCCCGAGGCCGTGGACCAGATGATCGAGGTGCAGCGGATCGCCCGCGAGTCGCAGCGCGAGGTCCGCGAGGTCGTACGGGGCTACCGCGAGGCCGACCTCGGCGCCGAACTCGCCGGCGCGCAGGGCGTCCTGACGGCGGCCGGGGTCGACTGCTCGGTGACCGGTTCCGCGACCGGGCTGCCTCCTGCGGTCCAGTCGGCGCTCGGCTGGGTCGTACGGGAGGCCACCACGAACGTGCTGCGGCACGGCGACGCCCGGCGGTGCCGTGTGACGTTGCGACCGGCGGGTAACCACGTGACCCTCACGGTCGAGAACGACGGGGCGGAGCGCACCGCCGCACAGGAGGCGACCGGGAAACCGGGCGCGCTCGGCGGAGGCACCGGCGGCGGGACCGGTCTCGCCGGGCTGCGGGAGCGGCTGGCCGCGGTGGCCGGGACGCTGGAAGCCGGACCCGTCGACGGCGACCTCTTCCGGGTCGTGGCCGAGGTCCCCCTGCCGCCCGCCTCCTCGACGGCTTCCCCGTCCGCCTCCTCGGAGGCCACCGTTTCGCGCTCAGTGAGTGAAGAGGTCACCCCATGACATCCGTACGACCCATCCGGCTGCTGCTCGCCGACGACGAGCACCTCATCCGGGGGGCGCTCGCCGCGCTGCTGGGTCTCGAGGACGATCTGCTCGTGGTGGCGGAGGCGGCCGGCGGGCCCGAGGCGCTGGCGATGGCACGGGCGCACGAACCCGATGTGGCCGTACTGGATCTGCAGATGCCCGGCGCCGACGGTGTGAGGGTGGCCACATCGCTGCGGACCGAACTGCCCGCCTGCCGCGTGCTCATCGTGACGAGCCATGGGCGCCCCGGACATCTCAAGCGGGCGCTGGCGGCCGGTGTGCGCGGTTTCGTCCCGAAGACGGTGAGCGCGCAACGGCTCGCGGAGATCATCCGTACCGTGCACGCGGGAAACCGTTATGTCGACCCCGAGTTGGCGGCCGACGCGATCTCCGCCGGGGATTCGCCGCTCACCGCGCGCGAGGCCGAGGTGCTGGAGCTGGCCTCCGACGGGGCGCCCATCGCGGAGATCGCGGAGCGGGCCGCGCTGTCGCAGGGGACCGTACGGAACTATCTGTCGTCGGCCGTGTCCAAACTCGGAGCCGAGAACCGTCACTCGGCGGTGCGTCTCGCACGCGAGCGAGGTTGGGTATAGTTGCTCTCGCGCCACGGCGAAAGCCACCGCGCGGCGCGGACGTAGCTCAGTTGGTAGAGCGCAACCTTGCCAAGGTTGAGGTCGCCAGTTCGAACCTGGTCGTCCGCTCAGAGACAGAAACCCCCGGTCATCGACCGGGGGTTTCTGCGTTGGCCGCGGGGCTCCGGAGGGTCGGGCCGGGCGGCCGGGCGGTGGCCGCCGGCGGATTCACACCCGCCCGCGGGTTCACGCAGGCCCCCAGGGCCTTCAGGCCCAGGGCGTGCCCGTCAGACGCTCGTACGCCTCCACGTACTTGGCGCGGGTCGCGTCCACCACCTGCTGGGGCAGCGCGGGCGGCGGCTGCTCGCTCCTGCGGTCCCAGCCCGACTCGGCGGAGGTCAGCCAGTCGCGTACGTACTGCTTGTCGAACGACGGCTGCGCGCGGCCCGGCTCCCACTGGTCGGCCGGCCAGAAGCGGGACGAGTCCGGGGTCAGCACCTCGTCGGCGACGACCAGCGTCTCGCCGTCGAAGCCGAACTCGAACTTCGTGTCCGCGAGGAGGATTCCGCGGTCGCGCGCGATGTCACGGCCACGGCCGTAGACCGCGAGGGTCGCCTGCCGCAGCTGGGCCGCGGTCTCCGCGCCGACCTGGCGGGCGACCTCCTCGTACGACACGTTCTCGTCGTGCTCGCCGACGGCCGCCTTGGTGGCCGGGGTGAAGATCGGGGCGGGCAGCTCCGAGCCGTCGGTCAGCCCGTGCGGAAGCGCGAGACCGCAGACCGTACGGGTCTCGTTGTACTCGGCGAGACCGGAGCCCGTGAGATAGCCGCGGGCGACGCACTCGACCGGGACCATCCGCAGGGACTTGCAGACCAGGGTGCGGCCCTGCCAGTCGTCGGGGGCGCCGGCCGGCGGTTCCGTATCGAGGACGTGGTTCGGCATCAGGTCGGCGAGCTGGTCGAACCACCAGAGCGAGAGCTGCGTCAGGACACGGCCCTTGTCGGGGATCTCCGTGGGCAGCACCCAGTCGTACGCGGACATACGGTCGCTGGCGACCATCACGAGGTCACCCGCCTCGTTCTGGTACAGGTCGCGCACCTTGCCCGTGTGCAGGTGCACCAGACCCGGAACCTCAAGAGGCTGGGGCTTTTCGACGAATCCGGACACGGTTCCTCCGCGGGGTTCTGACTGAATGGCTCGATTCTCCCGCATGGGCGGCCGGGGCCCGGCCAGGGGGCGGAGCGGGGCCGGCGGGGAGGCGGCCTCAGTCGCGTTTGCAGATGCGGTCCAGGAGGTTGGCCGTGGCCCGCTGGACCCGGGCGTCCGTGTGCCCCGGCCGGTCCAGGGCCGGGGACCAGGCGAAGGTGCCCGCCGCGAAGACGAGGGCACCGGAGTGCGCGCGGTACAGGGACGTCTCCTGGTGGCGGATCGTCCCCTCCGTGTCCCGGTACGGGGAGTGGGAGAGGAGGATGCGGCCCTGGTGCTCGGGGAGCGCGACACGGGGGAAGTAGCGGTCGGCCTCGCCCGCGACCATGCCCTCCAGCTCGTCGCCCTCATGGGCGCCGGTCGCCTCCCACAGCCAGTGGTCGGCGTTGCGGACGACGAGGGGGTGGGCCTCGGGGACCCGGCCCGCGTACTGGATTCCGAGGACCTCCTGCTCCGGGCGGTCGATCTCCCGCCACAGCGCGGGTCTGCCGGGGCCGCGGCGCTTCAGGCAGGTGAGCAGCCGGTCGGGGGCGCCGGACGCGGAGGGCGCCAGATCCACCTGCCAGTACATGGTGTTGGCGGAGAGGAAGACGAGGGAGGTGCCCTGCTCGCGGGCGATGTCCACGGTCCGGCGCATGGTCGTCGACCAGTACTCGTCGTGCCCCGGGAAGACCAGGCCGCGGTAGCGCGTGGGGTCGATACGGCCGGCGTGCAGGTCGCGGGCGTCGGCGTACGCGAGGTCGTAGCCGTAGCGCTCGGCCCAGCGGATGAAGTCGTAGGCGTGGCCCACGTGCAGGGGCAGCCCCGCGCCCGCGTACGGGCGGTCGAAGGAGACCGTCGTCGCCGCGTCGGCCTCGCCGAGCAGCCTGCCGTCCTCGTCCCACGCGTGGTAGAGACTCGCGCCCGTGCGGCCGTCCTCCGGGTAGAGGTTGTACGCCTGCCAGGTGATGTCCGGCAGGACGAGCAGCAGGTCGGCGGGATGGTCGTCGCGGACCGTGAACGGGATGTGGGAGCGGTGCCCGTCGTCCGTGGTGAGGACGGCGACATACGCGCCGATGCTCCAGTACGACGGGATCTGCAGCCGCCAGGAGAGCCACCAGTGGTGGCAGGAGACCGTGCGGTCCGCGGTGAGCGGCGGCGGCTGGACGATCCCGGAGAGGCGCGGGCTGGTGGTGATCTTGCTGGCGCCGTCGCCGCCGTAGTGGCCGATGCGGTAGACGTCCACGCCGAACTGCTGGGGCGGGTCCACCGTGATGTGGAAGTCGACGGCCTCGCCGGGGGCGACCGCGCCGGTGGAGGCGAACCCCTTGATCTGCCGGTGGACGTCGTCGGCCGAGCGGGGGTCTCCGGCGGTCGCGCGCGGGGTGGGGACGCGCGGGCCCGAACTTCGGTAGCGGTCGTGGGCGGTGGTCGCGCCGGGGGGCGTGGGGGGCGGGGTGTGGTCGACGTACCAGGGGACCACGTGGCCCGTGTCGTCGAAGTAACTCTCGCTGCCGCGCAGCCAGGGGACGGGGCCCTGTCCGAATGGGTCCGTGACGGCGTGCGCCAGCGCTCCCGACTCCCATCGGCGGATCTGCTCGGTCCCCATGTGACGTTCCCTCCCTCGTACGTCCTTGCCCTGGTGTGCCCCGCGCACGGGTGGGCCCAGCACATCACATTACGCATGCGTGCCGTCACCGTTCGTTGCTAATTGCCTTCGGGGGGTGGGGAGATGGGGGCGGGGGGTGAGTGCGCGGGGGGTCTGCGCGGCGTGCGGGGTGGTCGGGGCTGACGTGCGCGGTTCCTCGCGCCCCTGGGTGGGTGGGGGTGCGGGGGTTTGCTGCGGCGTGCGGGGTGGTTGGGGTTGAAGTGCGCGGTTCCCCGCGCCCCTGGGTGGGTCGGGGTGCGGGGGGGGGTTGCGTGGCGTGCGGGGCGGTTGGGGCTGATGTGCGCGGTTCCTCGCGCCCTCAGGTGGGTGGGGGTGGGGCGGGGTCAGACCAGTCTTACTGGTTTTTCTGCGCGTACTCCCAGGGCCTGGAGCCAGGCTCGCAGAGGGGCGGGGTCGCCCTCCTCGATGAGGCTGAGGACGCGGGGGCCCAGGTCGGCGGAGCGTTCGCCGTTGACGAGGAGCGACGGGCCGTCCAGCCAGTCGAGCCCCGGCAGCGCCCCGGCCGTGTCCATCGCCGCGCAGCACACCATCGCCGTCACATGATCACCGAGCAACTCGCGCCCCGTACGAGGGGGTTGCAGGGGGAAGAGCGGCAGCGCGCCGTCGTCCCAGAGCGCCAGGTCGGGGCCTCCCTGCCCCGCGGAGGACGTCGAGGGCGCCGCGGCCTCGGCGGTCACCGCGGCCTCCTCGCGCGCCAGCGCCGCGCTCAGCACCGCCGCGAGCTCCGCGCTCCGCTCGGTCGCCGGGACCCCGTCCTCGTCGCTGTCGTGCCTGCCCTCGGCCTCGTACGCCGTCGCGCCGCTCTCCGTCACCTCGGCGGGAGCCGTGGCCTCGGCGGGGGTCGTGGCCTCGGTGCTGCCCGTCGCCACCTCGGTGGCGTTCCGCTCGGCCTCCGGGGGCGGGAACGTGTCGGCCTCCGTGGGCCGAGGGGGCGTGCGTGCGGTCAGGTGGTCCATGACGCGGTCCAGCGTCGGGCCGCCGGGCTCCGATGTTCCCGGCTCCGCGGTGCGGCTCACGCCGAGTCCGTCCAGTACGCGGTGGAGCCGTGCCGCGTCCGTACGCCACTTGCGGTCGACGACCTCGTCCGGGTACTCGGCCCAGTCGACCGGGGCCCAGTCGGGTCCGGTCTCGGCGGGGCCGCCGTGGAAGAGGCGCGCGGCCAGCAGGGACGTCGCCTCGTCGATCGCGCCCGGCTCCTCCAGGAGATCGCAGGCGGGCCGTTCGCCGAGCCGGGAGGTGAAGCCCTCGGCCAGCCGGTCACGCCGGGACAGTTCGGTGAGCGCCGCGACGACACCCGCGTCCAGCCGGGACGGCCACCGCCCCATGCGCCAGGCGGGCAGCGCGACCCGCGTCAGCAGCCGGTCCCAGCCCGCGTACGCCAGACCCACCTGCTCCTGCGCGACGATCCGCAGCCCGTAGTCCACCGTCTGCGCACGCTCGGCCGCCGCGGTCGCCACGCCCCGTTCCATCTCCGCGGCGTGCACCCGGCAGCCGCGCAGCAGAATCCTCGCCACCCAGCCGGCCACGCCGAGCACCATGCGAGTCAGCGGCCCGCGCGTGGGCGCCGACGCCACCGCCACGGCCGCGTCGAGACCTCGTACGAAGCGCCGGGCCGCGGCTATGTCGGGGTGCGCCGACGGTCCCGTACCCGCGACGACCGGGGCGAGCACGGCCCGCAGCTCACCCACCCGCATCCACCACAGGAAGGGAGAGCCGATGACGAGGACGGGCGCGGCGGGCGTACGCCGGTGTGCCGAGGTCAGGCCACGGCCGCCGCCTTCCATCTCGTCCGCGGACTCAGGGCGGGGCGGGCCGTGGGCCGGATGGGTCCGGTCCTCCAGCCAGCTGTCGCAGTCCGGGGTGAGCGCTATCGCTGAGGGCGCGGGCACTTCGAGGCGCTCCGCCAGATCCCGCACCATGCGGTACAGGTCGGGCGCCGACTCCTCGGCGACCGGGACCGTGGGGCTCATGGCCGGCCGCGAACGGGCGACGAGCAGCGCGACACCCACCGCGCAGAGCAGCACGAAGACGGCGACCCCCGTCACGACCGCGCGCACCACGCCCCAGCCGGGGCCGTCGATGTGCCCGGTCGACCCTCCGACGAGCAGGACGACGGCGACGGCCGCGGGCAGCAGGGCGACGGCCAGCGCCCTGCTGCGGATGCGCAGCACGGCGAGAGCCCGTGAGCGCGCGGTGTGCGCACCCAACTCCACTCCCATACCGGACACGACCGGTGTCACCCCCTATTGCCCACCCGGCGTGTGCATACCCAGCCACCGCCGGCGGACGTCCATGGCGTTACTCACTCCCCCACTGTGGCACCCACGACTGACATCGCAATGCCGGTGGGCCAAGTGCCGGAACGCTTGCGCCGCACCATAGTTGGGGCCCCGGCCGTCGTCAGCCGGATGGGGGATCGGTCACTCGATGGAATGGCTTTGGCTAGAGGTGGCTGACGAAAGGGCCCCGGATCCGTTGCTGGATCCGGGGCCCGGAAGTGCCGCGTGGTGCTGTGCGCTCGGAGACGGTGCAGGTGGGAACCCGTAACCGAGGGTTACTGAAATTACTCCGCGGCGGCTTCCGCCACCTTCGCCGCGATGTCCGTACGGAACTGGGAGCCGTCGAGACGAATCCGGTTGACCGCCCTGTACGCCCGGGTGCGGGCCTGGGTGAGGTCCTTGCCGCTCGCCGTGACCGAGAGCACCCGGCCGCCCGCGCTGAGGACCGCGTCGCCGTCACGCTTCGTACCGGCGTGCAGGACGTACGCGTGCGGGGCGTCCTCGGCCGCCACGTCGCCGAGGCCCTCGATGGGGTCGCCGGTGCGCGGGGTGCCGGGATAGTTGTGCGAGGCGATGACCACGGTGACGGCGGCGTCGTCGCTCCAGCGCAGCGGTTCGAGGTCGGCGAGGGTGCCGTTCGCGGCCGCGAGGAGGATGCCGGAGAGCGGGGTCCTCAGCCGGGCGAGGACGACCTGGGTCTCGGGGTCGCCGAAGCGGGCGTTGAACTCGATGACCCGCACACCGCGCGAGGTGATCGCGAGTCCGGCGTACAGCAGTCCGGAGAACGGGGTGCCGCGGCGGCGCAGCTCGTCGACGGTCGGCTGCAGAACGGTCTGCATGACCTCCTCGACCAGCTTCGGATCGGCCCACGGAAGGGGCGAGTACGCGCCCATGCCACCGGTGTTCGGACCCGCGTCGCCGTCGAGGGCCCGCTTGAAGTCCTGGGCCGGCTGCAGCGGGACGACCGTCACACCGTCGGTGATCGCGAAGAGGGAGACCTCGGGGCCGTCGAGGAACTCCTCGATGACCACGCGGTCGCAGGCGTTGGCGTGGGCCGCGGCGGCTTCGAGGTCGTCGGTCACGACGACACCCTTGCCGGCCGCGAGACCGTCGTCTTTGACGACGTACGGGGCGCCGAAGGCGTCCAGCGCCTCGTCCACCTCGGCGGGGGTCGTGCAGACGTACGAGCGGGCGGTGGGTACGCCCGCGCCCGCCATGACGTCCTTGGCGAAGGCCTTCGAGCCCTCCAGCTGGGCGGCCTCCTGCGAGGGGCCGAACACCGGAATGCCCGCCTCGCGCACGGCGTCGGCGACCCCGGCGACAAGGGGTGCCTCCGGGCCGACGATCACCAGCTCGGCGCCGAGGTCCGTGGCCAGCGCGGCCACGGCCTTGCCGTCGAGGGCGTCGACCGGGTGCAGCTCGGCCACCTCCGCGATGCCCGCGTTGCCGGGGGCACAGTGCAGCGCGGTGACGTCGGAGTCGAGGGAGAGGGAGCGGCACAGGGCGTGTTCGCGGGCACCGCCGCCGATTACTAGGACCTTCACGGGGGTCAGCCTAGCGGGCGCCAGAGCGCCTGCGGCGGGGCGCTGGTGACGGGGTGGGGGTGGGGGGCGGAGGTGGGCCGGGGCGTTGGGGGTGGGCCGGGTGCGGGGGTAGGTCGTGGGCGAGTGCGGGTCCGTGGCGGGTGCGGGTCGGTGAGGGCTGGGGTGCGCAGTTCCCCGCGCCCCTTACGGGGCCCGGTTGCCGGGGGGCCTGCGGGGGCCTGCTGCGGCAGCCCACTGCGGCAGCTCACTGCGGCGGCCACTGCAGCGGTCGGGCGGCTACTCGTGGGAGAACTCCTCCAGCACCGTCGCTCCCAGCTCGCGGACGATCAGTTCGTGGCCCGACAGTGCCGACTCGTCGAGGTCGGGATCGTCGTCCTCCGGGGTGTCGTCCTCCGGCGAGATGGGAGGCGGCTCCTGGGCGGCGGGCCGGGGCGGGGACTGATGAGCCGAAGCGGACGAGGGCCCGGAGCCGGAACCGGAGCCTCCTCCGGCGCCGGAGGAGGATGCCGGGCGGTTCTGTGACGACTGGGAAGCCGGGCCGGGCGCCGAAGCCGGAGCCTGGGCCGCGGGCTGCTGCGCGGCGGGGCGGGGCGCGCCCATGCCCTGAGCGGCGCCGCCACCCGACGGATAACCTCCGCCGCCAGTGCCGCCGCCGTAGCCACCCCCACCGAAGCCGCCGCCGGGTGCGGGCGGCGGTGCGGAACCTCCGGACGGATCGATGACCGCTTCGATCTTCCAGTTCACGTTGAACAACTCGGACAGTGCTTGCTTCAGCACCTCCTCGCTGCCGCTGCTCGCGAAGTTGTCCCGCGCTCCGACGTTGACGAACCCGATCTGGAGGGTGCTGCCGTCGAAGCCGGTGACCTGGGCGTTCTGGCTGAGCAGGATCCAGGTGAAGCGGCGCCGGTTCTTCACCGCTTCCAGGATGTTCGGCCAGAGCGTGCGGGGGTCGGGCCCTCCGCTCGGTGCGCCGGAGTACGCGGCAGGACCCGCGGACCCCTGAGACGCGGGGCCGGCGGCGGAGGCAGGGGCGTGGGAGGAGGGCGCGGACGCCGGTGCGGGGCGGGAACCGGACGCGGCAGACGCTCCGGACGCGGGCTGTCCCCCGCCGGCGGCTGCCGTGGTCGGCCAGCCACCCGGCCGCCGCCCGCTGCCCACGGCTGTCGCGGTGGGCCAGGCACCGGGCGCACCACCGGCGGCCGGCTGCTCCGCAGGGGGCGCAGCCGGAGTAGGACTGGGGGCGGGAACAGGCTCGGCGGGAGCGGGAGCGGGCGGAGGCGTGTACGCGACGGCGGGAGCTGCCGGAACCTGGACGGCCCCGGGCCCCACATCACCACTGAAACCTGAACCGGCACCGGGACCGGCACCGGGCCCAGCGCCGGGACCGGCGCCTGGAACGGGAGCTCCGACCCCCTGCCCCACTCCACCTCCCCCCCGCACGGCGGCGCGGGCGGCGGCGGGACCACCGCCCTGCACCCCCGCGGGCCCCTGCTGTCCCGCAAGGGCTCCGGGGTGGGCTCCCGGGTGGGCGTCGGGCCCGGGCACGTAACCGACGGCAGGCCCGCCGCCCCCGGCTCCGATGCCGGCCCCGATGCCGCCCCCCGCTCCCGTCCCTCCCCCGCTGAAGTTCACGCCGCGCTCGATCCGGTCTAGCCGGGCCATGACGGACCGCTCGTCGCCGTAGGCAGCGGGCAGCAGCACGCGCGCGCAGATCAGTTCGAGCTGGAGGCGGGGCGAGGTGGCCCCCCGCATCTCCGTCAGCCCCGTGTTGACGAGATCGGCGGCGCGACTCAGCTCGGCGGCGCCGAAGACCCCGGCCTGGGCCGTCATCCGCTCCACCACGTCCACGGGGGCGTCGATGAGCCCCTTCTCACCGGCGTCGGGCACGGCCGCCAGGATCACGAGGTCGCGCAGCCGCTCCAGCAGGTCGGCGACGAACCGGCGGGGGTCGTTGCCGCCCTCGATGACCCGGTCCACGACCTCGAAGGCCGCGGCACCGTCGCCCGCGGCGAAGGCCTCGACCACGGAGTCGAGCAGCGAGCCGTCCGTATAGCCGAGAAGGGAGGTGGCCATGGCGTACGTCACACCGTTGTCCTTGGCACCCGCGAGGAGCTGGTCCATGACGGACATGGAGTCACGCACGGATCCTGCGCCGGCCCGCACGACGAGCGGAAGCACCCCGTCCTCGACGGGCATGCCTTCGCGTCCGCAGACCTCGCCGAGGTACTCCCGCAGGGTCCCGGGGGGTACCAGCCGGAACGGATAGTGGTGCGTACGCGACCGGATCGTCCCGATGACCTTCTCGGGCTCGGTGGTGGCGAAGATGAACTTGAGGTGCTCCGGGGGCTCCTCGACGACCTTCAGGAGCGCGTTGAAGCCGGCCGACGTGACCATGTGGGCCTCGTCGATGATGTAGATCTTGTACCGGCTGCTCGCGGGCCCGAAGAAAGCCTTCTCGCGCAGGTCACGGGCGTCGTCCACGCCACCGTGGGAGGCCGCGTCGATCTCGATGACGTCGATGGAACCAGGCCCGTTCCGTGCGAGGTCGCGACAGGACTGGCACTCGCCGCAGGGCGTGGGCGTGGGGCCCTGCTCGCAGTTCAGACAGCGCGCGAGGATCCGCGCACTGGTGGTCTTCCCGCAGCCGCGCGGCCCGCTGAACAGGTACGCGTGATTGACCCGGTTGTTCCGCAGCGCCTGCTGCAGCGGGTCGGTGACATGCTCCTGCCCGATGACCTCGGCGAACGACTCCGGGCGATAACGGCGGTACAGCGCGAGGGACGACACACATACGAGGTTATAGGCGCCCACTGACAACGGGGAACGCCCGCCGACTCCGGCCCACCCGGCCCCACCGACCCCGGCCCGCACCGTCGGGTGGACCCGCCGGCATCAGCCCGCTCCCGCCCCGGGAACGCAAACGCCCCCCACGCACCCGCCAGAGCCAACCTACCCTTGCTGCCTTCCGGCCCTGGGGGAGTTCAGTCAGATAGCGCCACGTGAGGGGCTGCGCACACAGTACCCGATCCGAGCGGGGGGAACGAGTTCGCGAGCACGGCTCAACGTCTTGTATTGTTTGCCGCGGAGGATTCGCCTAGTGGCCTAGGGCGCACGCTTGGAAAGCGTGTTGGGGGCAACCCCTCACGAGTTCGAATCTCGTATCCTCCGCCAGTGCCTCACCGGGCACGATGTCGAAGGGCCCCACCGCGAGGTGGGGCCCTTCTTCGTTGTCCTCCGCCCTCGTTGTCCTCCGCCCTCGTTGTCCTCGTTCTTGTCCATGCGAAGGTGCCGATGCCGGGGGTTTGGGTCCAGCCGCTCGCCCTAGGTGAGGGACGGGATGCTCTCGTCGGGCGCGGGCGGCATCTCCCTCACGCGGCAGGCGAGGGGGTGGGCCGGGAAGTTGGCTTCGGGCTGGCGCGATAGTCTGGTGGTGGAGTGTGTTGTGCGCCTTGTGACCGATGTCCTGCGTTTTCCGGTGGGGAAGAGAACAGCGTCAGGCGGAAGTGAAGCAGATATTTACGCCAGGCCTCTGGTCGCTTTGGCCCACGCTCACAGCCGTATGGCCGTGGCGGGCTCTCAGGGGCATTACGAACTTGCTCGTCGGCGGGCGGTTCATGCTGCTTTTCTCAGTGATCCGCAACACCCGGATCACCGTTTCACTTGCCCGTTACGGTTGTGCACATCGCGGTTCCGTTCACCACCACGCTCGTGTCGTCCGAAGCGCTGCCTTCGATTTTGAATGAACCTCCCCCGACGAGGGCCACCTCCATTTCCCCCACTCCACCCTGCTCCTGGGACTCCTCTGTCGCCTCGGCGTTCTCCTGCGTCACCCGCAGGCGTACCACTTCCCCAGAAGTGGGTGTGGAGTCGCCCCCCGCGAAGGCGAGTTTGAGGGAAGTGCAGGTGGTGCGGTTCATGCCCATGACGATCTTCCAGTCAGGGCTGTGATTGTGAGGGTTCGTCTCCCCGACGTAAGCGAAGGTGCGGTCTCCCACAGTTATGGAACGGGGTAGGTAGGCGCCGCACACGTAGTTGTCGTCGGCGGAAGCACACAGCGTCCGCAGGGGGACCTCCCGCGGGGTGGCCGGCTCCCGTGTCTCGCGTTCCTCCTCGGTCGTGCTCCCCGCCTCGTCAGGGGGGTCGGTGGCGGCTGCGGGGGGATCTGTGTCCTCCTCCTCACCGTCTTCGGCTGCGTCCGACGACGGTGGATCCGGCTGACTCCCCGATGGTGATTCGTCGTCCACCACCGTGTCAGCCAGATCGTTCTCGCTGTTGTGGTCACCGCAGATGGATTGATCCTGACAGTTGTTGTCCGTACATCCGGAGACGCCAGGAATCGCCAGCAAGGCAGCGGCTAAGAGAACGGTCGATGCCCGGCGATTCATTTACCGTCGTCACCGTGTTTCGTCGTATCGCCCAGATGATTGCTGTCGTTGTCGTCGCCGCAGACGGTCCCGCTCTCGCACGTGTTCTGCGTTCCCGGGCCGTCCTGATTGACAGCCACGTAAGCGCCGATTCCGGCGAGCGCCACTGCCGTGATCATCCCGAGCACTTTGATCCATACGGTCTTTCGTTGGGCACCGTTCATCTGTTGCGTCATCTGCGGCTCCAGGGCAGGAGAGTGCGAAAAGGCAGGGCCGTGAGGGAAAGGAACAGGAAGCGTAGCCTCTGGCGTCGAGCCCTCATGCGCTTTCCTGTGAAAGTCCGTCGGGATGACTCCCTGGTACGAGAAATCACCCACCCGGGTTCTCGGTCCCTGCTCCCGTTTTCGACGTACCCCACCTACGACCTCGGCCGGCTCGCCGGAATTTCTCAGAGGTCACCGGGGAGGAAAGGCGCGGTCAAGAAAATCGCGAACGCCCGCAGGACAGGGATCAGTAGTCGGCGGGAACCGCGGTGGCGCCCCCGGATGCGGTGGCTCGCACCGCGATCGTCCCCTGTGCCACCGCACACAACGTCTGCGTGCCCTCCGCGTCCACCGTCGACAGGTCGCAGCGGCAGACGACCCGGGTGCGGCCTGCTCGTACGACGTGGGCGTGGGCCCGTAGCAGTGTGCCGTCCGCGGGGCGCAGGTAGTCGATGGTGAAGCCCGACGTGAGTACGCGCGCTCCGACGGCGCTGCCCGCGGCGAAGGTCAGGGCGTTGTCGGCCGCGTAACCGAGTACACCGCCGTGCACGAAGCCGTTCTGCTGGCGCAGGTCGTCCCGGATGTCCAGTTCCAGCACCGCCTCGCCCTTGCCGAAGGCCACCAGGCGGGTACCGAGCAGGTTGCTGAAAGGCTGCGCGGCCAGTGCCTCTCGGGCGGCGGCCAGGTCCAGGGAGTCCTTCACGGCTACACCTACTACTTCGTTGCTTCGGGGCCTCACTTCACTAGTGAAGTGAGAGTCCCGTACGCGTGTCACGTCTGTCAAGATCGGGTCATGTCCGAATCCGAGGCCGAGTCCGATGGCCTGCCCGAGGGCGGGCCGCACGGTGGGTCCGAGGGTGGGCCGCACGGCGGGTCCGATCAGCAGTTGTTCTTTCTCTTGCAGCGGGCCGCGCACCGGCTGCGTACGACCGCGGACCGGCGCTGTGTGGCCGCCGCCGGAGTCACCACCGCTCAGCTCGGTGCGCTGTTCGCCGTGCGGGAGCGGCCGGGCGGCACCCAGCGGGAACTCGCCCGCACCCTGGGGCTGCGCGAGTCCGCCGTCACCGCGCTCGTCGCGCGGCTCACCGCCGCCGGGTTCGTCGTCCGGCGGGCCCATCCGCGCGAGCACCGGGCCGTCACCCTTGAGCTCACCGACGAGGGCGGCGCCGCCCTGCGCGCCGCCCAGCCCGAGATCGACCGCTTCAACGGTGAGCTGCGCGCCCTCCTGGGCGACCAGGGTTTCGCGCGGACCTCCGCCGCCCTGTACGAACTCGCCCACTGGGATCCCGAGTGAGTGCGGCGGGGTCGCCCTATGCTCCCGCTCCCGCGCCCCTGCCCGCGTCCGCCAGCCGGTTGCGCAGGCGGGCCGTGTCCTGGCCCGGTGGGAGGCCGTACGCCCGCCGGTACTCGCGGTTGAACTGGGTCGCGCTCACATAGCCGACCTTCTCCGCGACCAGCGCCGCCGTGGTGTCACCGGCGAGGAGGAGCCGGCGGGCCTCCTGGAGGCGGAGGTGCTTCTGGAAGGTCAGGGGGCTCATCCCCGTGGCGGCCTTGAAGTTCCGGTGCAGGCTGGCCGTGCTCATGTGCGCCGTCGCCGCGATCTCGTCGATGCTGAGCGGCTCGGTGAAACGGACGCAGATCCAACGGGCCGCCGTACGGACCCTCGCCGCCGCCGAGTCGTCCAGGGTGAAGTGCCGCAGGGTCGGACCGAGTGCGGTGCCGAGCAGCCGGTAGAGGATCTCCATCTCGATACGGCCCGCCAGCGGACGGATGTCCTGCGGGGTGTCGAGCAGCCGTACCCAGCGGGTCACCACGTCGACGATCTCGGGAGTCATCGGTGCCGTGACCGGGCCGACCGGACCCGGGCCGGAAGGAGCAGGCTGATCCCTGCCGTCCGGTTCCAGTTCCAGGAGGAGTTTGGCGAGCCTGCCGCCGTCCAGGCGCAGCACCGCCGAGCGGTACGGCACCTCCTCGAACGTGGCCGTGACCGGCAGGACCAGCGAGTTGAGGAACACCTGTCCGCGACCGGCCGTCCAGCTCCTCTCGCCCGCGACGCTGCTCTTGGAGCCCTGCACGACGAAGCAGATCATCGGCTCGTAGAGCAGGTCGAGCGGTGCGCCCGGCTCGTCGAGCGTCACCAGCCGCTGGCGGGGTACCGCGGTGTCGGACCACATGTCGCTGCCGTGCCGGGCGATGGCCGCGGCGAGTTCGTCCAGCATGCGCGCTCCTGTCCGGTTCCCGGGGAAAGGGGGACGGGTCGGGGGGCGGACGGGTCGGGTGGGCCGGGTCCGGGGCGTCCCGACCCCACTCCCGACCCCCACCCCTCCCATTCCGTCCCTGAGAGGATCAGGCAATCCTATGCGGCCGTCAGCCCATGCCCCCCGGCGTGCCCGCTCCTAGCGTTGGCGGCATGACACAGCAAGGCGCCGGTGAACGGCAGAACAAGGACCAGCAGCACCAGCAGGGCCAGCAGAACAAGCAGAACAAGAGCAGTGGGCTTTCCGTACGCGCTCTGGGCGGGCAGGGACTGGCCGTCGGCGCGATCGGCCTCGGCACCATGGGCATGACCATGGCGTACGGCGCCGGCGACGAGCCCGGCGGCATCGCGACCATCCGCCGGGCTTACGAGCTCGGCGTCACCCTCTTCGACACCGCCGAGCTGTACGGCATGGGCACCGGGAGCAACGAGCAGCTGCTCGGCCGTGCCGTGCGGGGCATCCGCGACGACGTCGTGATCGCCACCAAGTTCGGCTTCGACATGGACGCGCCGCAGACCGCCGAGGGTTACGCCCTCAACAGCCGCCCCGAGCACATCCGCGAGGTCACCGAGAACAGCCTGCGCCACCTCGGCACCGACTACATCGACGTCCTGTACCAGCACCGCGTCGACCCGGATGTCCCCATCGAGGACGTGGCGGGCACGATCGGCGAGCTGATCGCCGAAGGCAAGGTGCGCTACCTCGGGCTCAGCGAGGCCGGGCCCGACATCCTGCGGCGCGCCCACGCCGTCCACCCGGTGTCCGTGCTGCAGACCGAGTACTCCGTGTTCGAGCGGGCCGTGGAGGCCGACGTCCTGCCCGTGGTGCGCGAGCTCGGCATCGGATTCGTACCGTATTCGCCGCTCGGCCGGGGGTTCCTGACCGGCGCCGTGAAGCCCGCCGCCGAGTATCCCGCCGATGACATGCGCAGCTGGGACGACCGTTGGCAGCCCGGCAACTACGAGCGGAACCTGACCGCCATCGGCGAACTGACCGCCCTCGCGGCGGCCAAGGGGATCTCCGTCACGCAGCTGGCCCTGGCCTGGCTGCTGGCCCAGGGCGACGACGTGGTCCCGATCCCGGGCACGCGCAGCCCGGAGCGCCTCGCCGAGAACGTGGCCGCCGCGGACGTCACGCTCACCTCGCGGGACCTGGCCCGGATCCAGGAGATCCTGCCCAGGGGCGCCGCCGGGTCCCGGTACCCCGAGGCGATCATGCCGACCTGGTGAAACGCCGGGCCCGCTGGTCCCAGCAGCGCCTCTCACGGGTCAGGGGGCGATCTTTACCTGCCGTGTCTCCGACACCTGGTCGATGTCCGATGTACGGATGGTGACCTTCATCGTCCAGGTGCCGGCCAGGGGCAGGTTGAGGGACCGGGTCCCCCAGTAGCCGCCCTGGTCGGTGAGCCGGGCGTCGATGGGGCCGATCTTCTGAGCCTTGAGGGTGAAGGAGAGCTTGATCTCGGGGACGGTGGCGATGCCTCCGTCGGGGCCTATGACGACCGCCTCGACCGTGTTCTCGCCGACGCGGCCCGGCTCCAGGACGATCTGGACCTTGCCGTGGCCGCCCGGGGTGCCGACGTCGAAGGGGATCAGGGTCGTGGACGCGGTCGGGCCGCCCCCGGCGGAGTTCGCGGTGGACTCGGCCGCCGCGGCCGTCTCCAGTTCGGCGCGGCCGGGCTGGGTGCCGGTCAGTACCGTCGTGACGACCAGCACCGCCACGCCCACGACCACCTCGGCGAGGACCGAGCGGCGCAGGGCGCGGCGACCGCCACCACCATCCGCCCCGGACGCCGAGGCCGACGAAGACGGGGGCGAGGGCGGGGACGAAGACGGGGACGGGTCCTCGGCCACCGGACCCGACGTCGAGTCCGACGACGTCGAATCCGACGTCAAGTCCGACACCGGGCCGGACACGGACACGGACGCGGAGACGGAGACGGCCGTGGCAACGGCCATCTCCGGCTCCCGCGCCTTCGACGGGCGTGCCGTCTCCGTCAGCCGGGCTGTCCAGCGGCGTGAGAAGCCCGCCGCGGCCAGCAGCACCACCACCGCGCACACCTTCGCGACCAGGATCCGGCCGTACGAGGTGCCGAACACCGCGTCCCAGGAGCCCAGTCCGCGCCAGGACTGGTAGACGCCGGTCAGCACCAGGACCGTGACCGAGGTGAACGCCAGCCGCGAGAAGCCGTGCACGGACGCGGCCGGCAGCGGGATCTCCGACCGGTGGAGCGCGGTGAGCAGGGCGCCGAGACCGCCGAGCCAGACCGCCATCGCCAGCAGATGCAGCACGGTGGACGTCATCGCCAGGGGCACCTGGATACCCGCGGACGCGTGTTCGGCCACGGCCCACGTGCCCGCCAGTGCCAGCGCCAGGAACCCACCGACCACGACAACGGCCGGAGCCGGCGCCGGCCCCTGTCCCGATCCCTGCTCCGGTCCCGATCCCGATTCCTTGGCCCCGGATCGCCGCAGCGCCGCCTCCGTCCGTACGAGGAAGACCGCGACCCCCGCCAGCAGCACGAGCCGGGCGAGCAGGGCCCAGCCGGGTCGGCTCGTCAGGGTGTTCTCGATGAGGTCCGGGTCCAGGAGGGTCGACGGGCCGGTGCCGCGTTCGTACGGGCCGCGCAGGAAGACGAGGAGGACCGTGGTGCCGAGGAGGGTCCACCAGCCGACGCGTACGAGCCCGCGCAGCGGCCGTGTGCTCGGCGGACGGCAGGCCAGGACGAAGACCACCACGCCGATGAGCAGGGCGACGGCGGCGTACGCGGCGTAGCGGGCGATGTCGTAGAGGGCGCCCGAGGCGGGGTTCACGGCCGGCTCGGCGGAGACGGCGGCCGTCGTCGCGGAGGGCTCTCCGATGGAGAAGGTGAAGGCGCCGGAGATGGGGTGGCTGTCCGCGGAGACCACTCGCCACGCGACCGTGAACGTACCGTCGGGCAGGTCGTCGCGGAGCCGCACGCGGACCTTGTCGGAGCTGCCGGAGACGTGTTCCGTGTCGCCGGCGTTGACCCGGCGGTTCTGAGGGCTGAGGACGCGCAACGAGTCGTCGGTGATGCCGACCGACTCGGTGAAGGTCATGGTGACCTCGCGCGGCGCGGTCTGCAGGACGGACCCCTCACGGGGGTCGGTGTCCCGCACGGCCGAGTGGGCGGACGCGGAGGTCGCGCCGCCCAGCAGGAGCAGGAGCAGCGTGCCCAGCAGGGCGGCGAGGGCCGCGGCCCGGTGTGTACGGCGCACTCGGCCCACGTCGCTCTCCCTGCTTCTCGCGCTCTTCCCGCTTGCCGCGCTTCTCGTGCTTCTCATATCTGTCGTGCTTGGTCGTGCTTGTCGTGCTCGTTCTGCTGCTCGTCGTGCCCGGGCTCGTCGAGCGTGTCCTCGCCGTGCGTGACCTCGTCGTGCCCGACGCGCGTTCGTCCGCGGCCTCTGTGGGAGTACGGATGTACGCGGCACGTTGTTCAACCCGTTCACCACGTCGGTCGCGCCGAGATCCCCCCGTCCACGACCAGGTCGTGTCCCGTGATCCAGGAGGCCATCGGCGAGGCGAGGAACACGCAGGCGTCGCCCACGTCCTCCGGGCGCCCCAGCCTCCCGGTGGGTACCGCCTGTTGCCAGCGGCGTACGCCCTCCGGCCATGCCTGCGCGAGGCCTTCGCGGTCGATCAGCCCCGGCGAGACGGTGTTCACGCGGATGCCGTAGGGACCGTACTCCAGGGCCGCCGAGCGCGCGTGCATGACGACGGCTGCCTTCGCCGCGGAGTAGTGCGCGTGATGCGGAGCGGGGTGCGTGGCCTCGATGGACGCGATGTGGGTGATGCTGCGCACACCGCCGCCGGGCCCGCCCTTCCACTCGGCGGCGGCCTGCGTGCACGCGAACACGCTCGACACGTTGGCGTCGGCCACCGCCCGCCAGTCCGCCAGCGTCATACCGGGCAGCTCCTGGACCGGTTGTACCCCCGCGTTGTTGACCAGGGCCGTCAGTACGCCGCCTCCCCAGTCCGCGGCCTCGCGCACCAGCCGGTGGCACTCGGACTCCACGGTCAGGTCGGCCCGCAGGGCGACCGCGCGGCCGCCCGAGTCCGCGATACGGGTGACGACCTCGCCCGCCGCCTCCGCGTTCGTACGGAAGTGGACGGCCACGGCCGCGCCCGCCGCCGCGAACCGGAGCGCGATGCCCCGCCCGAGACCGCCCGAGGCCCCGGTGATCAGCGCCACCTGCCCTTCGAGCAGCCCGTTCCCCGCCCCCGGCCCGTCCGTCGCACCCGTCACACCCGTCGCGCCCGTCACGGGCGGCTCAGCGCGGTGATCCGCGCCGCCTCCGCCGGGTAGCGGGCGGCGAGTCGGGGCCCGTCCCCGTGCTCGTACCCCTCGTAGGTGAAGCCGGGTGCCATCGTGCATCCGAAGAGCGACCAGGCCCCGTCCTCGGCGACGCGCGCGCCCATCCAGGTGCCGGCGGGCACGGTGAACTGGACGTGCTGGCCGCCGAGTACGTCCGGGCCGAGCAGGACCGTACGGGACGTGCCGTCGGGGGAGAGGAGCAGCATCTCCAGCGGGTCGCCCAGGTAGAAGTGCCAGGTCTCGTCGGACGGGAGGCGGTGCAG
This sequence comes from Streptomyces tauricus, assembly GCF_014650955.1. Lineage (GTDB taxonomy): Bacteria > Actinomycetota > Actinomycetes > Streptomycetales > Streptomycetaceae > Streptomyces > Streptomyces tauricus. The sequence continues at coordinate 53,404 of NZ_BMVY01000025.1, read as the reverse complement.
GGCGGAGTAGTCGCCGGGGCGTGCGGTCAGGAGGGCCACTATCGCGGACCCCTCGGGCCGTCCGTCGGGGCGTTCGGGGCCCGCCCAGGTACGGCGGAAGAGACCGCCCTCCTCGGGGATGGGTTCCAGTCCGTAGTGAGCGGCGAGGGCTTCGGGAGTGATGTCGTTGGCCACCCCCCGACCATGCCCCACCGGGCCCGTCGGGAGCCGCCGATACGCCAAGACGCCGTTACGCCGAACACCGTTACGCGGTTACGCCGCTGCGCGGCCGCGCGGTTACTCCCTCAGCAGGAAGGCCAGTTGGGCCTTCTTCTCCGGCAGGTGGATCTCCGGGAGGTCGATCTCCGGCAGCACGATCGGCGGGCCGAGCACGAAGCCCTGGCGGATCAGGCGGGCGATCGCCTTCTCGTTGCGCAGGTCGGGCTCGACCACGACCCGCCGCCGGTCGAGAACCCGCAGGACGTACGTGGTGAAGGCCGTCAGCAGGGCGGTGCTGTGGCCGGGCCGGCCGACGCCGTCGGGTGCCGGGCCGATCAGCAGGTGGACGCCGATGTCACCGGGCTCCACCTCGTAGCACTCGCTGACCCGGTCCGCCTCCGGTTCGTACGTCTGGAAGAGCGCGGCCGGTTCGCCGTCCAGGACGGCGAGGAACGCGTGGTGCGTGTCGAGCGAGCCGAGATGCCGGTACGTCTCCAGCACCTGCTCCCTGGTGAACCCGCCCATGCCCCAGAACCGGGCCCGTTCGGCCGTCACCCAGGGGTGCAGCACGTCCAGGTCGGCCTCGGCGTCCACGGGCACGATCCGGACGGTGCCGAGACCTTCGACGACCTCCTCGTGGACGGCCGCGCGCTCACCCCTGATCCTGTACGTGATCGGTGTCGTCATCGTTGTTCCTCGTTCCTTGCTGAGCAGGTTCCAGTCGGTGACCACGGGGGCCAGTTCTCCCGCGAGCCACAGGGGGAGTTGGTCGCGGTGGTGCGGTGAACCCGGTACGCCCGACGTGCCGAACGGCACCACCCAGAAGCTGTCCTCACGCCGTGCCACGTCCCACACGTAACGGGCGGCGGGGCCGCGCGCCGCCCGGTCGGTGAGACCCGGCACGGCCGAGGTGCACAGCACACAGTCGTGATCGCCGGAGAGCCCCGGCTCGCTCACCGGCTCACTCCCCGGCTCACTTCCGTCGTACGCGGGGTCCGGCACCGCCCGCCAGGGAGCGAGGCGGTGGGTGTCGCCCCAGACGCCCTTCGGCGGGTCCCCGGCCACCTCCTCCACGGCCGCCCTGACGACCTCGGCGCGGTCGATCCCGTACAACTTCTCCGCCGTGAGGAGGCTTTCGAGGGCGAAGGCGACCCGGGGGAGGAGCGCGAGCCAGGGGCGGAACACCTCGGGGTACGGCGGGGGTTCGGTGAGCGGGGACAGGGCGGGGTGGGCGGCGAGGCGGCGTACGACGGCGCTGCGGACCGCGGCGTACAGGGCCGCCTCCGTACTGTCGGCGGCCATGTGGCGGTCCCAGCGCAGGAGGTGCCCGCGCAGGGCCGCGGCTTCCGGGCTGAGGCCGTCGAGGGCGGCGAGGCCGTCCAGCAGCGGGGCCGCGGAGGCGAGATGGGTGTCCATGTGGAGGGCGGACATGTCGGCCGCCTTCCAGTCCTTCCGCGCGTCGAGGAGGGTGCGCAGACGGGCGGCCCGGTGCGGCGGCGCGAACTCGACGCCGAGGGGCGTGGCGGGGCCGCGTTGGTTGGCCATGACCGCGATGCCGTCGTCGACCGTGCCGCGCGGCATGGGGGCGTACCAGCCGTGCCACTCGTGGCCGGGTTCCCAGGCCGCGACGATCCGGGTGCCGTTCAACGGATCGCGTACCGGCACCCGGCCCGCGACGCGGTGGAGCAGGCCGCCCTCGGTGTCGGCCGCCTGGACGACGTTGACGGGCTCGGCCCAGTCGTCGAGGGCGCGGTCCACGTCGGCGACCCGGCGGGCGCGGAGGAGGGGGAGGAGGGAGCTGAAGCCGAGGTCCTCACAGACGCGGGGCGGGTGGCGGAGGCTGATGGGACCGTTCCGGTCCTCTCCCTCTCCCCCGCTCTCTCGTCCTCCCTCCCTGGTGGCGTAACCGTTCATGTCGGCGTTGATGATGACCGGGCCGCGTTCGGTCTCGATCACCTCGACCTCCACGGGGTCGGCGCCGGCCACCTCGACCGTCTCGACGTGGCGGGATGCGGCGTGCCACTTCCCGTCCGGGCCGAGGGCCTCGACCAGCCGTTCCTCCCCGTCGCCCGACCACCGGAGCCGCTCCCGGTAGAGGTCCTGGTAGTCGGCCATCGCGTTGGTGATCGCCCAGGCCACCGTGCCGGTGTGGCCGAAGTGGGCGATACCGGGGACGCCGGGCACGGCCAGGCCCACGACGTCGAACTCCGGGCAGGACAGACGTACTTGCTGGTAGACACCCGGCGCCTCGATGAAGCGGTGGGGGTCGCCCGCGATGACCGGCTGCCCGGTGGCGGTGCGCTCGCCGGTGACGAGCCAGCCGTTGCTGCCGGAGGTGCCGGGTCCGTCGGTGGCGAACAGGGCGACGGCGTCCGGACCGAGCCGGCGTGCGACCTCCTCGCGCCACAGCTTGGCCGGGAACCCGGCGAACAGGATGTGCGTGGCCAGCCAGACGCCCAGCGGTGTCCACGGCTCCCACCGGCCCGGTACGAGACCGACGGCGTCGAACTCCGGTGTGCGGCGGGCCCCTTCGGGCAGGCCCTGGTTGACCCCGTCGACGTACGCCCTGACCCAGTCGGCGGTCTCGGGGTCCCGTCTCTCCAGGGCCGTGAAGCAGCGTCTCGCCGTGTCGTCGAGCAGGGCCTGTCTCGCGAACCGGTCCCAGGGGAGCGCGTCCGCGCCGAGGAACGCGGCGGAGGTGCCGCGCGCCCTGTGCCGTTCCACCTCGATCTGCCAGGCGCGGTCGTGGGCCGTGGCCAGGCCCTGGGCGCGGGCCAGTTCGAGCGCGTCGCCCGCGCGCAGGTGCGGGACGCCCCAGGCATCGCGGTAGATCTCGGCAGTCATCCTGCACCCCACTCTTGACCTCTCGGCCTCTTGTTCCTGCGTCTCGCGTTTGCGTTTAGGTTAGGCTCACCTAACTAAGGTGTGTCGGAATCGTACGCGAAGGGTGAAAACGTCATGGGGCAGGGGCGGGCACAGGGGCACGGCTGGGAGGGGGCGGTCCTCAGACTGTTCCGGGGCAAGGACTTCACGTTCACGGTCCTGGGCGCGGAGGACGTCACCGAGCGCTACCGCCGGCTGCACCTCTCCGACGGCGGCATGCTCGCCGCGACCGGGGTGCACCCGACGATGTGGGTACGGCTCTGGTTCGACAACGCGGGCAAGCCGCACCAGCGGGCGTACACCCTCGTGGACCCCGACCCGGCCGCGGGCACCTTCGGCCTGGAGTTCGCGCTGCACGAGGGGTGCGCGAGCGACTGGGCGCGGTCCGCGAAGGCCGGGGACACCATCGAGGCCACGGTCCAGGGCACCGGCTTCACCGACCCGGACCCGGCCCCGTCCCGCGTACTGGCGATCGCGGACACCGCCTCGCTGCCCGCCCTCAACTCGCTGCTTGAGGCGGTCGGTACGGCGCCCGCGACGATCTGGTTCGAGACCGCCGGGAGCGGCGCGGACGGGGATGCCCGGGGTACGGACGGTCTGCCCCTGCGGGTGGACCCGGCCCGCCACGACCTGCGTACGGTCCCCCGGCTCGACCGGGGCGCCCACCTGGTGGCGCAGGTGCGGGCGGCCGTACCGGAACTCCTGAAGGAGACCGCCGACCCGTACGTCTGGATCGCCTGCGACACGGCGACGACCCGCTCGCTGGCCGCGTACTTCCGCAAGGAACTGGCCCTGCCGAAGCAGCGGGTGAACGCGCTGGGGTACTGGCGAGCGGCCTGAACCCGCACGCGCGATGATCGGGACATGGACGTCACCCTGCATCTCGCCCAGCGGCCCGAGGCCGACGAACTCCTCGGGCGCAGCCCGCTCGCCGCACTCGTCGGCATGCTGCTCGACCAGCAGGTCCCGATGGAGTGGGCGTTCGCGGGCCCGTACACGATCGCGCGGCGGCTCGGCGGGGACGATCTCGACGCGCACGAGATCGCGGCGTACGAGCCGGAGGCCTTCGCGGCCCTGCTGTCCGAGAAACCGGCCGTGCACCGCTACCCGGGCTCGATGGCCAAACGGATCCAGCAGCTGTGCCAGTACCTCGTGGAGCATTACGAGGGGGACGCGGCGAAGGTCTGGGAGGGCGCGGAGTCGGGTGCGGAGCTTTTCGGGCGGCTCAAGGAGCTGCCCGGGTTCGGCGCCCAGAAGGCGCAGATCTTCCTCGCCCTGCTGGGCAAGCAGCTCGGCGTACGCCCGAAGGGCTGGCGGGAGGCCGCGGGCTCCTACGGCGAGGCCAATTCCTACCGCTCGGTCGCGGACATCACCGGGCCGGACTCGCTGACGAAGGTGCGGGCGCACAAGCAGGAGATGAAGGCGGCGGCGAAAGCGGCGGCCGGGACGACGGCGAAGGCGGCCGCCAAGGCGGCCACGGAGGGCTCGAAAGGTTCTAAAAGCTCGAAAGGGGCCGCGAAGACTTCCGGAGAGTGAGAATTCCGGAGGGTGAGGTTCCGGGGTGGGGTTCCGGGGTGGGGTTCCGGGGTGGGGTTCCGGGGTGGGGTTCCGTAGGGATCAGTCGTTCGGGTGTCACGAGTGGCAGGGGTTTCGGTTCCGGCTGAGCATGAGGCATGGCCGAGGTACCGAGTGGCGGCCCCTGGGGGCCTGAATACGACGACCGGCGGGCCCACGCGGCCCGCGACCCGCGCCGGGCCGGCGATCTCCACGAACCCGACCGCCTAGAAGGTCCCTTCTCCCTGCTCTCCCGCACCGCTTGGCAGGCCGTACTGGTCGCCGGGATCGCCGCGCTGGCGCTCGGCATCATGCTGCTGGTGTGGCCCGAGGCGACGCTGCTGGCGGCGGGCGTGCTCTTCGGGCTCTATCTGCTCTTCAGCGGCGTGCTCCAGCTGGCCTCCGCCTTCGGGACGCACACGGCGACCTCCCTGCGGGTGATGGCCTTCATCAGCGGAGCGCTGTCGATCCTGCTGGGCCTGTTCTGCTTCCGCGGCGCGATGCAGTCGATCCTGCTGCTCGCGCTGTGGATCGGCATCGGCTGGCTGTTCCGTGGTGTCACGCACACGCTGGCCGCCGCGTCCGACCCGTCCGTACCCGCCCGGGGCTGGCAGATCCTGCTCGGGATCCTCAGCCTCCTCGCCGGTGTCGTCCTGATCGTCTCCCCCTTCGAGTCGGTGGCCGTCCTCACCGTCGTCGGCGGCGCCTGGCTGCTGGCCCTCGGCATCACGGAGATCATCACGGCGTACCAGTTGCGCAAGCGGGCCCGAGCCGTACCGCGCGCGCTCTGAGCGGGGTGGCGTCGTACGGGCCGGGCCACCCCCGGGGGCGGGGCCGGGGGTGGCCACGCCCGACCCCGGGCCCGGCCCCGGCCCCCGCACCGGCCCTGGCCTCGGCTATGGCCTCGCCCCCAACCCCGACCCCGGCCATGGCCCTGTCCCCGGGCCCGATCCCAGGCCCGATCCCGGCCATGGCCCCGGCCCTGGCCCGCCGTCCTACGCCAAGTGAGCGGTTCTGGCGGTGCGGCCGATGCGCCGGGCCCTCCGACCGGGGACATGAACTCTCATGAGCCCCGACCGGAGCCTCGACCGGCATCCCGCCCGGAGTCCTGCTCGGACTCCGGGCGGGAGTTCCGGCTGGAGCCCGGCGCGGACTCCCGGCTGGAGTCCCGACCGGAGTCCGGCCCCGGCGCCCGGCCGGGGTTCCGGCTGGGATCCTGCTCGGAGCTCGGCGCAGACTCCCAGCTGGCGTTCCGGCTGGAGCCCGGCGCGGACTCCCGGCTGGAGTCCCGACCGGAGTTCGGCCCGGAGTCCCGTTCGGAGTCCAGCCCGGGCCCACGGCTGGAGTTCCGGCTGGGGTCCCGACGGGAGTCCGATCCGGAAGCCCAGCCGGGATTCCGACCGGAGCCCGGACCGGAGTCCGGTTCGGAGTCCAACCCGGACACCCGGCTGGAGTTCCGACCGGGGTCCGACCCGGAAGCCCGGCTGGGATTCCGACCGGAGCCCGGACCGGAGTCCCGTTCGGAATCCAGCCCGGACCCACAGCTGGAGTTCCGACCGGAGTCCGACCCGGAAGCCCGGCTGGAGTTCCGACCGGGGTCCGGCCCGAAAGCCCGGCTGGGATTCCGACCGGAGCCCGGACCGAAAGCCCGGCTGGGATTCCGACCGGAGCCCGGACCGAAAGCCCGGCTGGAGTTCCGACCGGAGCCCGGACCGGAGTCCAGCCCGGACACCCGGCTGGAGTCCGAACAGGAAGCCCGGCTGGCGTTCCGACCGGAGTTCGGCCCGGGCGCCGGTCGGGTGGACTCCCGACCGGGGGCCTGGCCCGTTCGCACCGCGCGCTCCGCGCCGGCCCGCCCGGCGGCGGTTCCTCGTGACGCTCGTCTCGCTGTTGTGCGCGCTGTGCGCACTGTGCTCGGCCGGTTCAGCGGGCGGGAACGGCGGGATCCGTACGGCCCCGCCAGCCGCCCTCTCCAACGAGTCCGGTCTCGAGCACCCGCACGACGTCCTGGACACGGCTTTCCGGTCGGCCTCGCGGCAGAGCCACCGCCCCCTGGTACCCCAGCGCCCGGCGGGGCGGTCCGCGTACGGCCCCGCCGCCGCCACCGAACGCCCCCCTTCGCGCGCCCGCGCCCTCCACCACGCCCCCGCCCCGCGCGCCCTGCGCTGCATGGTCCTCCGCTGCTGAGGAGCCCGGCCCCGACCGGACCGCTCCCCCTCCCCCCAGCAGCACGAGAGGACCCTCTCCATGCCGATGGACCCGTACGCGATCCTGCGCGCCCTGGTACGCGCCGAATCCCTCCGCAACGCCCCGAAGCCGCCCCCCGAAACCCGCCGGGCCGCACCCAACCCGAACCCGAACGCGAACCCCACGCCGACGCCGACGCCGTCACCGGGTTCGGCGTCGGGCTCGGGTTCGGCTTCGGGTTCGGAGCAGCTCCCGTCCCGGAATCGCCGGCGCGACTGAACCGACCGGTGGGGGCGGGCCGCGGTCGGTTCGCCCCCGCCGTCGGGGGAGTCGGCCGGGGAAGCGGTTCCGGCTACCGCCTGCGCCGGGCCGTGCCGAAGACCGAGCGGGTGATCTCGCGCCCGATCTGCGTACCCAGGCTGCGGGCCAGCGACTTGAAGACCCCGCTGCCCATGACCTGCTGAACGACGGACGGGTCCTCCTCCTCGGCCTTCCGGGCACGGCCCCCGCCCGCGCCCTTCTCCGGCTCCGCGCCCTTCTCCGGCTCCGTGCCCGCCTCCCGGGCCGCGCCCGCATTCGCGTCCGCGGCGCGCAGCTTCTCGTACGCCGATTCGCGGTCGACCGCGAGGGCGTAGCGCGCGTGCAGCGGCGACTGTTCGACCGCCCGGTCGAGAACCGCGGGGTCGACCGGGCCCATCAGGGACTCCGGCGCCCGCAGCCGCGTCGCCGCGACCGGCGTCGGCGCGCCCTTCTCGCTGAGGACGGTGACGACGGCCTCCCCGGTGCCGAGGGCGGTGAGGACCTCCTCCAGGTCGTACGGGGAGTCGGGGAACGTCTTCACCGTGGCCTTGAGCGCCTTCTGGTCGTCGGGGGTGAAGGCGCGCAGCGCGTGCTGCACACGGTTGCCCAGCTGGGCGAGGACGTCCGCGGGTACGTCCTTGGGGGTCTGGGTGACGAAGAAGATGCCGACCCCTTTCGAGCGAATCAGCCGGACGGTCTGCGTGATGGAGTCCAGGAAGGCCCTGGACGCGTCGCCGAAGAGCAGATGCGACTCGTCGAAGAAGAAGACGAGCTTCGGCTTGTCGAGGTCACCGACCTCGGGGAGGTCGTGGAAGAGGTCGGCGAGCAGCCACATCAGGAACGTCGAGAAGAGCTGCGGTTTGTCCTGCACCGCGGGCAGCTCCAGGACGGAGACCGTGCCGCGGCCGTCCGCCGCCACCTTCAGCAGCTCGTTCGTGTCGAACTCCGGCTCCCCGAAGAACGGGCTCATCCCCTGCGCCTCGAACGCGGTCAGCGAGCGCAGGATCACCCCGGCCGTGGCCGTGGAGAGCCCGCCGATGCCCTTCAGCTCGGACTTTCCCTCGTCGGAGGTGAGGAAGGTGACCACGGCTCGCAGGTCCTTCAGGTCGACCAGCTCCAGGCCCTTCTGGTCGGCGTAATGGAAGATCAGGCCGAGCGACTGCTCCTGCGTCTGGTTCAGCCGGAGCACCTTGGACAGCAGGACCGGTCCGAAACTGGTGACGGTGGCGCGTACGGGGATGCCGTGGCCTATGCCTCCGAGGGCGTAGAACTCGCACGGGAAGCCGGCCGGCGTCCACTCCTGGCGGACCTCCGAGGCCCGCGCGCGCACCTTGTCGTTCTCCTGACCGGGTGCCGAGATCCCGGAGACGTCACCCTTCACATCCGCAAGGAACACGGGCACGCCCTGCGCCGACAACTGCTCCGCGACGAGCTGCAGGGTCTTGGTCTTGCCGGTGCCGGTGGCGCCGGCCACCAGCCCGTGTCGGTTGAGCATCCCCAGCGGGATACGGATCTGCGCGTCCGGCAGGCACCGCCCGTCCCACAGGAGGGCTCCCAGATCGAGCGCGGGCCCCGGGAAGGCGTACCCGGAGGCGATCTCCAGGACTTGCGGCGCAAGGGCGGGCGTGGCGCCTCGCGCCACGGGGCCGGGCGCCACTGGGCGGGACGCCTCGGTGTCGGGCGTGGCGACCTCGGATGCCTCGGATGCCTCGGATGCCTGGGGTCCGGCCGTCCCCGCCCGCGGCGCTTCACTGTCAGTCATTTAAGGCCCCTGTTCCCGGCTTTCCCGAGCCCGTTCTCGGCCCGTTTCGGAACGGATCATGAACGGGTGATCTGGGAGAATTACCGGTTTGCCCACTTTTACGACGTCATTTCCAGCGTCGCACTCCGGCGCCATGGCTGCGCCCGGAAGCTCTTGACCGGTAGGCTTTCCGTGTGATCTTCAAGCGCATCGGAAACGGACGGCCGTACCCCGACCACGGCCGGGAAAGCACCCGGCAGTGGGCGGATGTCGCGCCGCGCCCGGTCCGCCTCGATCAGCTGGTGACGACCAAGGGCCAGCTCGACCTGGAAACGCTGCTCGCCGAGGACTCCACGTTCTACGGCGACCTCTTCGCACACGTGGTGAAGTGGCAGGGCGATCTGTACCTGGAGGACGGCCTGCACCGCGCCGTCCGTGCAGCGCTCCAGCAGCGCCAGGTCCTCCACGCCCGCGTCCTCGAACTGGACTGAGCCCTCCCTCGCCCGGCCCGGTTCACCCCTGGGTGGCCGACGCCTGCCCGGGAGCCCGCTCGGCTCACGCGTACACCGACCCGCCCGGGGTCGGACCGGGCCCGGTGGGGCCACGCCTGGCCGGACCACTCCCGGTCGACCCGCGCCTGGGTCGGCCCACGCCTGGTCGCGCCTGCCCGGCCGCCGTCTGCCCGGGTTGGCCCTTTTGGGTTGGACTGGGCCCCGGTCAATGATCATCTAGTAGGCATCGCCGCTTCGGCGCACTACGCTGCGCCCATGAGCATGCTCACTCCCCCTGGCATGGGCGGCCAGTACCGGATCACGGGGGACAAGTACCCACGGATGCGCAGAAACCGGGGGCGCCGCAGGATCGTGCTCGCGGTCGCCGCCTCCGTCACCGCACTCGGACTGGCCGGCTGGGGCACCCTGCAGCTCATCGACGTCTTCACGGGCGGTGGCGACAAGGCGTCCGCGGCGGGTTCCGCACCGGGCTGCAAGACGTCACCCTCGCCCTCCGCGAGCCCGGTCAAAGCCCTGCCCGAGCCCGGCCAGATCACCGTGAACGTCCTCAACGCCACGGCTCGCAAGGGCCTCGCCAAGGACACCGCGGACGCGCTGAAGAAGCGCGGCTTCAAGATCGGCGAGGTGGGCAACGCGACCAAGGCGTACGACAAGAAGGTCGACGGGCCCGGCGTCGTACTCGGCGCGAAGGCGGCCGCCGACGCCGCCCTCCCCGTCCTCGCGACCCAGCTCGCCGGTGCCGAGCTGAAGACCGACACCCGGGCCAAGCCCGCGGAGGTCGATTTGATCCTCGGCAAGACCTACAAGGCCCTGACGACGAAAGAGGACGCCGACAAGGCACTGACCACGCTGGCCAGGCCCGAACCGGCGCCCTCGACGAAGAAGGACTGCTGAGACAGGACTGCTGAGACAGGGCTGAGGGGCGGCCGGGGAAGGCCTGCCGAAGAAGGACGAAGGCGGTCCGGGATCCGGCTGCGCTACTCGGCCGCGCCGTACATCCGGTCTCCCGCGTCGCCCAGGCCCGGGACGATGTAGCCGTGTTCGTTCAGGCGCTCGTCGACCGACGCGGTCACGACGGTGACCGGGGCGCCCGCGAGGTCGCGCTCCATGACCTCTACGCCCTCGGGGGCGGCGAGCAGGACAACGGCCGTCACGTCGTCGGCGCCGCGCTTGATCAGCTCCTGGATCGCCGCGACGAGGGTGCCACCGGTGGCCAGCATCGGGTCCAGGACGTACACCTGGCGCCCGGAGAGGTCCTCCGGCATACGGGTCGCGTACGTGGACGCCTGGAGCGTCTCCTCGTCGCGGATCATGCCGAGGAAACCCACCTCGGCGGTCGGCAGCAGCCGCACCATGCCGTCGAGCATGCCGAGGCCGGCTCGCAGGATCGGTACGACGAGGGGGCGCGGGTAGGACAGCTTGACGCCCGTGGTGCCGGACACCGGGGTCTCGATGTCGACCTGCTCGGTGCGCACGTCCCGCGTGGCCTCGTAGGCGAGCAGGGTGACCAGCTCGTCGGCGAGCCGACGGAAGGTCGGGGAGTCGGTGCGGCGGTCGCGCAGCGTGGTGAGCTTATGAGCGACCAGGGGGTGGTCGACGACGTGGAGACGCATGTCCACCAGGGTATCCGGGCGCGTCCAGGCCGCCTGTCGCCCGTCGCCACCTGGTGCGCAACCGGCGCGCATCCGGCTCGCGAACACTTCGCCGCTGCCATCGCGCAAACCTCCGCTGGCATCAAACCGCCCGTCGGGGGGAAAGTGGGAATGACCTACTGGGGGTGTTGCCGATGCCGGACCCGGAACGACGAAACCGGGAAGACCTGGAGAGCGACGCCCAGCGCCGCAGGCGCAGGGCCCAGTTCCTACGGGAACTCACGGAGGCCCGCGAACTGCGCGACCGGGTGCAGCCCCGCCGAGCCAAAACGGCCCGCCTGCGCCACGCCATGCGCATGCGCACGTTCCGCTGGTAACCCAGCTCCGCCGCCGACCGCGAGCCGACTGCCCGGCAGGGCCGACGCAGCCGCCCCGTTCGCCTGAACCGGCAGGGCCTACCTGGCCGCCCCGTCCGCGCCCCCGTAGGGGCATCGGTGGGCGACCCGCCGGGTCGTGGGTGGGTGGGCGCGTACGAAGCCGGGGTTCGGCGGCGTACGATCCCGCTGTCGGTGGGCGCCGGGCGCCCAGGTGAGGCCATGCGGCGGCGTGACGCACGCGCCACGCGACCGGGCGTGGGAACGCGACCGGGACACAGCGAGCCGAAGACCTCTCCTGAACGCTCTGTTTCTGCCACGATTCCGAGTGGGCGGGGCTCGGAGCACGTATCCCCCGCCCACAACCTCCGCCGGGGGGACCCCCAACCGGCACGCCTAGGACCAGTGGGAGAGTCACGGTGTACTTCGCCGCACTGCTCGCGCGCACCGAAGACGGGTGGGAAGCGAGCGACACAGAGCTCGACGATGTGGAGACCCTGTCGGATCTAGCCGACCTGGCCCGCGAAGCCTCGGTCGACGACGACACGGTGCTCGTCTTCATCGAGCAGGAGGACGCGTGGTTCGGAGTCGTCCGCGTGGACGGCGAGGAGGACCCTCGCATCTACGTCTCGGACGGCGCGGCCGCGGCCCGCAGTTCGTACGGCGAGATCCTGCTCACGGACGAACTGCTCGGACGGGAGCCCGGCGACGACGATGTCGCCGACCTGGACTCCCTCGACCTCGACGGCACGGAGGACGGTGAACCCGAGGACGAGACCGACGACGACGAAGAGGACGACGTCGGCACCACCTCCAAGGGGGAGACCGTGCCGTCCGGACCCATCGGAGACCGCGAGGTCCTCACCGATCTCGGTGTGAACGAGAAGGAGTTGCTGGCCCTGGACAGCACCGACGCACTCGGCGAGATCGCCGAGGTCCTCGGAGCGGCAGAGGTCCTGGAGACCGTCCGCTGACTCCGCCGAACGCTCAGGACGCACGGGACCCCGCCGACGGCCCCACCGATCGCCACGCCGACGGCCCCGTGCAAGGTCCCGTACACGCCGTACCCGACCCCGTACCTGACCCCGTACGTGACCGCTGGCGGCCCGCGATGCGGCTCGCCCTGGAGCAGGCCGAACTCGCGGGCCGCGGCAAGGACGTACCCGTCGGCGCCGTGGTGCTGGCCCCGGACGGCACGACGGTGCTCGCCACCGGGCACAACGAGCGTGAGGCGGCCGGGGACCCGACCGCCCACGCCGAGGTGCTGGCGATCCGCCGCGCCGCCGCGAGGACCGGGGAGTGGCGGCTCACCGGCTGCACGCTCGTCGTCACCCTCGAACCCTGCACGATGTGCGCCGGCGCGCTCGTCCAGTCCCGCGTGGACCGGGTCGTCTACGGCGCGCGGGACGAGAAGGCGGGCGCGGCCGGCTCCCTCTGGGACGTCGTACGCGACCGCCGGCTCAACCACCGTCCCGAAGTGATCGCCGGAGTGCTCGACGAGGAGTGCGCCCGGCTGCTCACGGAGTTCTTCCGCGGTCGCTGAACCGATTTCCGAGCACGGCCCCTCTTGGGCTAGGATCTCTCTCGGTAGCGTGTCCGAGCGGCCGAAGGAGCTCGCCTCGAAAGCGAGTGTGGCGCAAGTCACCGAGGGTTCAAATCCCTCCGCTACCGCAGATAGATGAAGGGCCCGGTCCACTGGACCGGGCCCTTCATGCGTCACCCGTTCCCGGGCCTAGCCGCGCTATTGAATGATCGTCAGATCAACTGGCCGGGGTTACACTCGCCGCCGACAACAGGGGCCCCAGCAGGCACAGCGGACACGACGGGCACCGCGGGGCGCTGCGGGCAGGCAGCAGGCACACGGGGAGGCCGCGATGGCGGTGCATTCGAAGAAGATCGCCGTCTACATAGTCGTGGTCTTCGCGCTGTACGTGATCATCACCGATCCCGAGAAGGCGGCGGACTACGTCCAGATAGGCTTCGAGGGCATCTCGAACGCCGCTCAGTCCGTCGGTGACTTCATGACCTGGATAGCAGACGGGGCCAAGGACTAGCCGGGACACGACGACCGGCGTCGGGAGCCGAGCGGTCGCCGCCGTGGCCGCCGTGGCCGTAGCCCCGTTCGCCCTGGGAGTGCACGTGATCCGCCACCTGGTCCTCTTCAAGCTCAACGAAGGTGTCGAGCGGGACGAACCCCGCGTCGCCGAGGGCGTCGCCGCCTTCCGCGCACTCGGCGGGCAGATTCCCGAACTGCAGTTCTGGGAGTGCGAGTGGAACATCACCGACCGCCCCATCGCGTACGACTTCGCGATCAACTCGGCGGTCGAGGACACGGACGCGCTCAAGCGGTACATCGAGCACCCCGCCCACCAGGCGGGCGTCGCCCTGTGGCGCGAGTTCGCCACGTGGGTGATCGCCGACTACGAGTTCTGAGCCGCGCCCCGGACGGCTCCGCGCGGACCACCAGCCCCTCGCCCGAACGGCGGGGGGCTGTCTCATGCCCCGGCCCCCCGCCCGACTCGTTCCGGCCTGGGCCGGCCCGGCCTCCGGGCCCCGTCCGCTCCGCCTCCCCGCTCAACACGGAGTGATGAGGTGCTTGCACACAGTGCACATGTCTTGTGATGCTATGACCGCTTTTGACCGATGAGTTGACGCATGTGTCTGACGGACGTCGTTCGGACTTGTGTTTTCACGGGTTGACGGACCCAGAGGTGGAGTTGACCGTGCCGGCCAGTACCGCGCCTCAAGCACCTGCACCTCCCCAGCAGAAGCCGCAGGCCCTCGAACGGCTCGACGAGCCGGGCGATTCCCAGGACCAGAGCCCGCAGCGCCGCCGCGGGGCGGACACCCGCGCCCTCACCCAGGTCCTCTTCGGAGAGCTGAAGAACCTGGAACCCGGCACCCCCGAGCACGGCCGGGTGCGGGCCGCGCTGATCGAGGCGAACCTCCCGCTCGTGCGGTACGCCGCCGCCCGCTTCCGGTCCCGCAACGAACCCATGGAGGACGTCGTCCAGGTCGGGACCATCGGCCTGATCAACGCCATCGACCGCTTCGACCCCGACCGGGGCGTGCAGTTCCCGACCTTCGCGATGCCCACCGTCATCGGCGAGATCAAGCGGTACTTCCGCGACAACGTCCGCACGGTCCACGTACCGCGCCGGCTGCACGAGCTGTGGGTGCAGGTGAACAGCGCCACCGAGGACCTCACGACGGCCTTCGGGCGCACGCCCACGACCGCCGAGATCGCCGAACGGCTGCGCATCACCGAGGACGAGGTACTGGCCTGCATCGAGGCCGGGCGCTCGTACCACGCGACCTCCCTGGAGGCCGCCCAGGAGGGCGACGGACTGCCGGGCCTCCTCGACCGACTCGGCTTCGAGGACCCCGCGCTGGACGGCGTGGAGCACCGGGACCTCGTACGGCATCTGCTCGTGCAGCTCCCCGAGCGGGAGCAGCGCATCCTGCTGCTGCGTTACTACAGCAATCTGACGCAGTCACAGATCAGCGCTGAACTGGGTGTCTCGCAGATGCATGTGTCAAGGCTCCTCGCCAGAAGTTTCGCTCGACTTCGATCCGCAAACAGGATCGAGGCGTAGCTCCGGGGAGCGAATCGCTTCCAAGGCCTTTTCACGACGTTTCTGCGTCGAAAAACCGTCAGACCCCCCTTTTCCAGGGCCTATTCACCCCTCTTGTGTCGACATGTCACTACAGCGTGTTGCCGACATGTGACATTCTTCCGGTGACGCGTTTGCCGCAGCCCCGCCTCCGGTATTCAGGTGGAGGCTGCGTTCCTTCGACGGGAGCGTCCGCCGCGACCGTCCGCGACCCAAAGGGGGTGGCATGTCCGCAGACCAGGGCAGCTCGAAGGTGCTCACGCTCACGAAGAGCGAATCCGCGCCAGACGTGCTTCACAGTGTCGTTGTCGAGGTTCCGGCCATCCCGGCCGCGGAAGCCCCGGCCTTCCCCCCGACCCCGGAAGTGATCGACACCCGCACTCTGTCCCGCTCCCTGTTCCTGCGGCTCGCCGCACTCGACGAGAACAGCCCCGAGCGCGGCTATGTGCGGGACACCCTCATCGAACTCAACCTCCCGCTGGTGCGTTACGCGGCCGCCCGATTCCGGTCGCGCAACGAACCGATGGAGGACATCGTCCAGGTCGGCACGATCGGCCTGATCAAGGCGATCGACCGCTTCGACTGCGAACGGGGCGTGGAGTTCCCGACGTTCGCGATGCCGACGGTCGTGGGTGAGATCAAGCGCTTCTTCCGGGACACCTCGTGGTCGGTGCGTGTACCGCGCCGGCTCCAGGAGCTGCGGCTCGCGCTGACCAAGGCCAGCGACGAGCTCTCCCAGAAGCTGGACCGCTCGCCGACCGTCGCCGAACTCGCCGTCGTACTGGGCGTGTCCGAGGAGGACGTGGTCGACGGCCTGGCGGTGGGCAACGCCTACACGGCGTCGTCCCTCGACTCCCCGGCTCCCGAGGACGACGGCGGCGAGGGCTCCCTCGCGGACCGCCTCGGCTACGAGGACACGGCACTGGAGGGCGTCGAGTACCGCGAGTCCCTGAAGCCCCTGCTCGCCAAACTCCCGCCCCGTGAGCGGCAGATCATCATGCTCCGCTTCTTCGCGAACATGACGCAGTCGCAGATCGGCGAGGAGGTCGGCATCTCGCAGATGCACGTCTCCCGGCTGCTCACACGGACGCTGTCGCAGCTGCGCGAAGGCCTCATCTCGGACTGAGCGGTCATCGACTGAGCCACCGCCCAGGGTCCCGAGAGGTTCGTCCACGCGGGTTCCTGCGTACGGGCTCCTGCGTACGGGTTCATGCACGCCGGTTCAGTATTGACGGGTCGTCAGCCACACTGGCGCGATGCGTCGGCGGGTGGGACAGCAGTCGATACGTGGTGCGATACGTGGCCGCCCAGGTGCCCGTGCGGGTGCCTCGGCGGTCGCGGTCTGTCTGGGTGCGGTGACGCTGACCGCGTGCGGCGGCGGTGGCGGCTCGGGCGCGGGTGGCGGGTACGTCGCCGTTCAGCGTCCCGCGTCGTCGTCCACGAGGGCTGTGGCGCCGACGGGGGATGTGGAGTTGGTGCCCCTGGAGAGCCCGTCCGCCTCCAAGAGGGCGGCCAGCGGCCCGAGTTCGGGGAGTGCGGCGCCCGGCGGTACTCGGTCGGGCGGCGGCGACGGCGGCGACGCGAGCGGGGGCCCGACCGGGGGCGGGGGTGACGTCGGCTCGTCGGCGTCCGGTTCGGCCGGGGCCGCGGTGCGCGACAGCGGTCGTACGAGCCCGCCCTCGGCCGGAGGCGACGGTACGGGTGCCACCGGCGGCGCGGACGTGCCGGCCGGTCCCGCCGCGCTGGTCGTCGGCGAGCCCGAGCGGGAGTCCGCCGACAAGCGGTGGTGCGAGAAGGTCACCCTCGGATTCCACAACACCGGGGGCACCGCGGTGCGTTCGGGCACGGTGACCTTCGGGACGCACATCATCGGCGCACTCGGGATCGACTGGGCGACCGTCGAGTCGGCCGAACGGCTGCCCGTGCCGATCGCTCCGGGCAGCCGGACGGAGGAGACCTGGACGGTGTGCGTCGACGCGTGGCGCGTACCTGTCGGCATGCACGTGGAGACGCGGGACGTGTCCGTCCGGTGGGAGTAGGGCGCCCGGCGGCGCCCCCCGCCTGCTACTTGAGGGCGAGCCAGGCGACCACGGCGACGATCGCAACGGCCACGATCACACCGACGATCAGGCCGACCCGGGGACCCCGGGTGGTGGCAGCCTGCTGCTGCTGGCGGCTCTGCGGGTCGTCGACGAACGCTCGGAACATCTGGGTGCTACCCGCGGGGTCGTAGTTGCCCTCGGGGCCCTGGGTGTTTGCCATGCGCGTGACCCTATCGGGTGGGATCTGTGGCCCCAAGTTTTGGGGCCCTCTTCTGTTGTGGGTACCGCCCCAGGGGCTCCGCCCCCGGACCCCCGTATCGGCCTGAACGGCCTCGTCCTCAAACGCCGGACGGGCTGAATGCACGGCGCCCGCCCCACCTGCCCTGCCCGGCCCTGGACGGGGCTCGTCGCCAAACGGCGGAGAGGCTGAGTGAGCGGCGCCTGCCCCATCTGCCCCGCCCTGCCTGAACGGCCTCGCCCTCGAACGCCGGACGGGCTGAGTGAGCGGCGCCTGCCCCGCCTGTCCCGCTCGGCCTGGACGGGCTGAGTGGGCGGCGCCCGCCGCGCCCGCCAGGGCCGTCCGCACGCCCGTCAAGCCGCGTGACCTGCGAGTTTACGTTTGCCAATACTTGCCTTTGCCAAGGTTTTAGCCCATAGGACGCCATTTCGTTTGCCTGCAGCAACCAACCGTATTTATGGTTGCCTGAAGCAACAAAAGATCGGACAGACGAGCACGAGGGAGGTGCGATGGCCGCTCGCCGGCAGTACGAGGAGCTGGCCCAGCAGCTGAGCGCCATCGGCGCCGTGAAGCGGGGGCTCGGGCGGATGCTCCCGCACGAGTGCCCGGCGGGCTCCGCCGCGGTGCTCACGCTGCTCGACCGGCACGGCGAGATGCGCATGAGCCGTCTCGCCGAGCTGATGGCCATCGACATGTCGGTGACCAGCCGGCACGTGGCGCACGTCGCCGAGCGCGGCTGGATCGACCGGTCCCCCGACCCGGCCGACAAGCGCTCCCGCATCCTGCGGCTCACCCCCGCCGGACGGGACATGCTCGCCGACCTCTCCGAGCGCTCCATGAACGCGCTCGCCCACTACCTGGCGGACTGGTCCGACGACGAGGTCGACCAGCTCAACACCCTGCTCGGACGACTGCGCGCCAGCTTCGGCGACTGCCGGCCCGTACCGGCCGCACCGGCCGTGCCCGCCGCGGCGCCCCCCGAGCGGACCACCCGTACACCTGTATGACGCAACACAAGAAAAGGAAGCCCATGGCAACGACCACACCAGCCGGTGTGCGGGGCTCACACGCCAAGCACGGAGGCGTCCCCGACGGCGCTCCGATGACGCACCGGCAGATCATGGAAGCCCTCTCCGGGCTGCTGCTCGGCATGTTCGTCGCGATCCTGTCGTCGACGATCGTCTCCAACGCACTGCCCGAGATCATCGGCGACCTGGGCGGCGGCCAGTCCGCCTACACCTGGGTCGTCACCGCCGCCCTGCTGTCGATGACCGCGACCACGCCCCTGTGGGGCAAGCTCGCGGACCTCTACAACAAGAAGGCGCTCGTCCAGATAGCCCTCGTCGTCTACGTCCTGGGCTCGGCCGCCGCCGGCCTGTCGCAGAACGCCGGCATGCTGATCGCCTGCCGCGTGGTGCAGGGCATCGGCGTGGGCGGTCTGTCGGCCCTCGCGCAGATCGTCATGGCCGCGATGATCTCCCCGCGTGAGCGCGGCCGGTACTCCGGTTACCTCGGAGCCACGTTCGCGGTCGCGACCGTCGGCGGCCCGCTGCTCGGCGGTGTCATCACCGACACGAGCTGGCTCGGCTGGCGCTGGTGCTTCTACGTCGGTGTCCCCTTCGCGATCATCGCGCTGATCGTCCTCCAGAAGACCCTGCACCTGCCCGTCGTGAAGCGGGACGTGAAGGTCGACTGGGCCGGCGCGTTCTTCATCTCCGCCGCGGTCTCGCTGCTGCTCCTGTGGGTCACCTTCGCTGGTGACAAGTACGACTGGGTGTCGTGGCAGACGTACGCGATGGTCGGTGGCTCGATCGTGCTCGGACTGCTGTTCTTGCTCATCGAGTCCAAGGCCAAGGAACCGATCATCCCGCTGCGTCTCTTCCGCAACCGGACCATCGCGCTCTCCTCGATCGCCTCGCTCTTCGTCGGTGTCGCGATGTTCTCCGGCACCGTCTTCTTCAGCCAGTACTTCCAGCTGGCCCGGGACGAGTCGCCCACCATGTCCGGTGTGCTGACGATCCCGATGATCGGCGGTCTGTTCGTCTCCTCCACGGTCTCCGGCCAGATCATCACCAAGACCGGCAAGTGGAAGGCGTGGCTGGTCGGCGGCGGTGTGCTCATCACGGCGGGCCTCGGTCTGCTGGGCACCATCCGCTACGACACGGACTACTGGAAGACCGGCGTCTTCATGGCGCTGCTGGGTCTCGGCATCGGCATGATGATGCAGAACCTGGTGCTCTCCACGCAGAACCAGGTGGCGCCCCAGGACCTCGGCGCGGCCAGCTCCACGGTGACCTTCTTCCGTTCCCTCGGTGGCGCGATGGGCGTCTCCGCGCTCGGCGCGGTGATGGCCAACCGCATCACCGACTACGTCAAGGACGGCCTCACCGGCATCGACCCCAAGTACGCGGCCGCGGCGAGCCATTCGACCGGCAGCATCCCCGACATGGACTCCCTGCCCGCGCCGCTGCGCACGGTCATGGAGAGCGCGTACGGGCACGGCATCGCGGACGTCTTCCTGATCGCCGCCGTCATGGCCCTGCTCGCCTTCCTCGTGACGCTGTTCATCAAGGAGGTCCCGCTGCGTACCTCGGGCGGGCTGGCGCAGGCCGCCGAGGCCCAGGCGCAGGCCCACGCGGAGGTCACGACCGTTTCCGAGGCCGCCCCGGCCACTGCCGGATCGGCCGGTGTCTTCCCGGCGGAGTCCGAGGAGCGCGTACCGAGCTGGGCCGTCGCCGACACGGGCGCCGGTACAGGTGCGGGTACGGGTACGGGTGCGGGTGATGGCGCCGAGCCCGGACCCGCGGGGACGCAGCGGCTCTCGGCGGTCGCCACTCTGGCGACCGAGACCGACCCGAGCACGTCCGGTTCCGGCGGGGTCCCGGTCCACGGGTTCGTACGCGGCGCCGAGAGCGCGCCCGTGCCCCGGGCCGCCGTCACGCTGATCTCCCTCGCGGGCCGTCAGCTGGGCCGCTCGGTCGCCCAGGCCGACGGCGCCTACGCCGTGGACGCGCCCGGCACGGGTTCGTACGTGCTGATCGCCTCCGCGGACGGCTTCCAGCCGCAGGCCTCGACGGTCGTCGTGAACGGTGAGCCGCTCGCGTACGACATCCTGCTGAGCGGTACGAGCGGGCTCGCCGGCGCCGTGAAGGCCGCCGGGAGCGGGCAGCCGGTCGTGGGCGCGATGGTCATCGTGACCGATGTGCGCGGTGACGTGCTGGCAACCGGGACCACCGGTGAGCAGGGCGAGTTCACCTTCGCCGAGCTGGTGCCCGGTGCCGTGACCGTCGCGGTGAACGCCGCCGGACACCGGCCCCGCGCGCTGCCCGTCGAGGTCGGCGGCACCGGGGTCACCCGGGTCGAGGTCGAGCTGACCGCCGGAGCGCAGCTCCAGGGCGTGGTGCACGCACCCGCAGGTCCGCTGGGCGACGCCCGGGTCACGCTCGTCGACGCGGCGGGCAACGTGGTCGGCACCGCCACCACCGGGGCGGACGGGGCGTACGCCTTCGCCGACCTGGACAGCGGCGAGTACACCGTGATCGCGACCGGCTACCCGCCGGTGGCCACGGCCCTGACCGTGAGCGGCGGCGGCGTGGACGGCCACGACATCCGGCTCGCCCACCCCGGCGAGTAGTCCGGAACCGGTAGTCCGGAACCGGTGGTTCGAGAACCGGTAGTTACAGACCCCGGCCCGTGGGGCGCGTTCCGAGCGGAGGCGTGCTCCGCGGGCCGGTTTCATGAGATGAGGTTGTGAGCAATGGGACTGACCGCGCGGATCCGTACGCGGGACGGCTGGGCCGTGTCGCACGCGGTCGTCACCGTGACCGACATGACGGGCGCCCAGGTGGTACGCGCCGAGGCCGACGAGGAGGGCGCCGTGCGGGACGCGGTCGCGCTCGTGCCCGGCGCGTACACGGTGATCGTCACGGCCGTCGGGTACGCGCCCGTCGCGTCGAGCGCCATCGTCACGGCGAGCGGCCGGGCCGAGATCGGCACCGTGACCCTCGCCCGGCAGGGCGGCACCGAGCTGCCGCCGCCCGGCCCCTGGACCGTGGACCCGGCCCACTCCTCCGTGGGCGCCGTCGCCCAGCACCTGGGGATCTCCAGCGTGCACGGGCGGTTCACGCAGTTCGCCGGCCTGATCGAGATCGCCCCGGACGAGGTCGCCAAGTCCCGCGTGGAGGCGGTGATCCGGGCCGACTCGATCGACACGGGCAACGCCATGCGCGACGGGCACCTGAAGTCGCCCGACTTCCTGGACGTGGAGCGCCACCCGGAGATCACGTTCGTCTCGACGGGCCTGACCCCGGCGACCGGGTCCGACCGCTGGACGGTCCACGGCGACCTGACCCTGCACGGGGTCGTACGACCGGTCGACCTGGACCTCGCCTACCTGGGCACGGGCGCCGACCCCTGGGGCGGCACGCGGGCGGCCTTCCGCGCCACCACGGAACTGCGCCGCGAGGACTTCGCGATGAACTACAACCAGGTGGTGCAGGCGGGTATCGCGGCGATCGGTACGACGCTGAAGGTGGAGCTGGACATCCAGGCGGTGCAGGGCGAGACGCTCCCGCAGGCATAGCCGTCGACCCGGGCATCGACACAGGCGTACGCACGGCAGGGTCAGCCTCGGCGGGCCCCCGTGCCCCTAGGCTGCCCCCATGGCACCGAACATCGCTACGAACACCTCCGTAT
The DNA here is from genome assembly GCF_014650955.1 of Streptomyces tauricus. GTDB lineage: Bacteria > Actinomycetota > Actinomycetes > Streptomycetales > Streptomycetaceae > Streptomyces > Streptomyces tauricus. The sequence continues at coordinate 31,474 of NZ_BMVY01000025.1, read as the reverse complement.
CAGCGGCCGAGTTGCTCGACTTCGTACGCCCCCGTCATCGCGCCATCCTGCTGACGCGCAGGGCCGACGGGAGCCCGCAGGGTTCGCCCCTGACCTGCGGGGTCGACGACTCGGGCCGCATCGTCGTCTCCACCTACCCGGAACGCGCCAAGACCCGCAACGCCAAGCGCGACGAGCGGGTCAGCCTGATCGTCCTGAGCGACGACTGGAACGGCCCCTGGGTCCAGATCGACGGCACGGCCGAGGTGATCGACTCCCCCGACTCGGTGGAGCCCCTGGTCGAGTACTTCCGCAACATCTCGGGCGAACACCCGGACTGGAACGAATACCGCCAGGCCATGCTGAAGCAAGGCAAGTCGATCATCCGCATCACCCCGGAAAAATGGGGCCCGGTGGCCACAGGCGGCTTCCCGCCCCATCTGGCATAGGCCCACCCCGACCACCCCAGGGGCGCGGGGAACGGCGCAATCTTTTGTCTTTGCCCTCAGGGGCGCGGGGAACGGCGCAATCTTTTCGTCTTTAAAGGGCAGCGCCCAAACCCCCCGCACCCCTACCCCTCCCCGCGAAGCACCACCGTCTCGATCCCCGCGATCACCAGATCCAACGCGAACCCGAAGTCCCGCTCGTACATCTCCTCCACCGTGCTCCCCCCACGCGCCCGCATGATCTCCGTGCTCTCCTCCAGCACGTCATCAAGCTCGGGCGCCCCCTTCAACGCGCTCAGCGCCTGCTGGAAGTACGCGTCAGGGCTCATCCCGGCCTCGGCCGAGCGCGCCGTGAAGTGCCCCTCGATCGTGCCGAACCCGTACACGAACTGGAAGACGGCCGAGATGGCCCCCGCCAGCCGGTGCGTGGGCAGCCCCGTCCTGCGGATCACCCGCTGCACGGTCCGCGAGAAGGCGATGGACCTGGGCCCGATGTTGAGGAACGTCCCGGCGAGCGGCGAGGCCCAGGGATGCCGTACGAGAAGCGCCCGGTACCCGGAGGCGATCGCACGGAGCTGATCCCGCCAGTCCTCGTCCGCCGCCGGGTCGGGCAACTCCAGTTCGCCGTAGATCGCGTCGAGCGCGAGCTCAAGAAGGTCGTCCTTCGTGTCCACGTACCAGTAGACGGACATCGCGGTCACATTCAGCTCGGCGGCCAGCCGTCGCATGGAGAACTTGGCCAGCCCGTCCGCGTCGAGCAGCCGTACCGTCGCCTCGGTGATCCGGTCCCGGTCGAGCGACGCCGGCTGGCCGCCCCGGGCGCCACCACCTCGCGGGGCCTTGCCCTCCAACCACACGCTGGTCCGTACCGGGCGCTCGGCCCGGTCGACTGCCCTCACCATGGCGCACCTTCCTCGGAACTCCACCACCGGGGCGTCCCGGAACACCGAGTTCCGCCCCAGCCCTTGCACAGGGCGGCCCTCACATCGGCACCGCCACCGCGGAGTCTGCCCTCTCGGCCCGCCGAAGCAACGCGGCGGCCAGCAGTCCACCGAGGAGCACGGCCACCGCACCCACCAGCTGGCTGGTCTCCAGACCCGACGCGAACCCGTCCGTGATCCGCGCCCGCTCGTCCGCGGAGTCCGCGGCGGCGAGCGTCGCCGGGAGCGAGGCCGCGGCGAACGGGATCAGCGCGGCGAAGCGGGCGTTGAGGACTGCGCCGAGGACGGCGACGCCGAGGCCGTTGCCGAACTCGGCCAGTGTGCCGTTGACGCCCGCGCCCACGCCCGCCTTCTCCGGCGGGATCGCGCTCATGATGGCGTGCGCCATGGCGGGGTTGGCAATCGCGCAGCCCCCGCCGATGAGCAGCAGGCCGAGCAGCGTACCGGCGTAACCACTCGACGCGAGGGTCGCGATCGACACCAGCCCGCCGGACATCAGGACCATGCCGAGGGCGATCGAGACGGGCGTGCCGAGCTTCGCCGTCCACTTCGCGGAGAGGCCGGTGAAGTTGAGGGCCACCACGGTCAGGGCGAGCGGCGCCGTGCGCAGCCCCGCTTCCAGGGGGCCGTATCCGAGGACGAACTGGAGGTGCTGGGTCAGCAGGAAGAGCGCGCCGCCCATCCCGAAGGTGATCAGTACGGCACCGGCGACCGCCCCCGTGAAGTGCCGGTCCCGGAAGAAGTGCAGGTCGAGCATGGGATACGGGATCCGGCTCTCCCAGTAGGCGAAGAGGGCCAGGACCACGAGTGCCAGGCCCGCCGTGGTGAGGACGCGGGCGGAGGTCCAGCCGTGTTCCGGGCCGGAGATGATCGCGTACACGAGGGCGGTCATGCCGATCGTGGAGAGCAGGGCGCCGAGCAGGTCGGGGCGGTCGCCGCGCGGGTTCTTGGACTCCGGTACGAGGCTGATCACGGCGCAGAGGGCCAGGGCCACCACCGGCAGGTTGACCAGGAAGATCGCGCCCCACCAGTAGTGGTCGAGCATGAACCCGCCGAGCAGGGGGCCGGTCGCGAAGCCGAGGGCGTTGACGGCGCTCCAGATGCCGATGGCCTTCGGCTGCTCCTCGGGCGCGAAGATCTGCATCGCGACGGCGAGTGTGGTGGTGAGCAGGAGCGCGCCGCCGATACCCATGCCCGCGCGGGCGGCTATCAACTGGCCGGTGGTGTCGGCGAGTCCGGCGACCAGTGAGCCGATACCGAACAGCACGAGTCCCGCGACCAGCATCTTCTTGCGGCCGTAGCGGTCGGCCGCGCTGCCCGCGCTGAGCAGGAGCCCCGACTGCACCAGCGAGTACGCGTTGATCATCCACTGGATGTCGGAGGTGCCGGCGCCCAGTTCCTCGGTGAGGGTGGGGATCGCGACGTTCAGCACGGTGTTGTCGAGCAGCACGGTGAGCTGGGCGAGGCAGATGACGCCGAGGATCAGCCACCGCTGGGGGTGGCCGCCGACGGAGCCGACGTGGCCGGTTTGGCCGGTTTGGCCTTGCGGGGTTGGCATGCTGTACACCGTAGAACAGTCCCTATACGGCGTACAACAACAAAAAAGGTGGCCCGGGCTTTCGTTCGCCCGGGCCACCGCCTTCGGTGCAGTACGTCAGCTGCTCGTGGGCTGCGTCAGGTCGTAGAAGGTGGACGAACCGACCGTCACCTTCTTGAAGTTGGCCTCGACCCACGTGCTGATCTTGGACGCCGTGCCGGAGTCGCTGCTGCCGCCACCGCCCATGGAGCCGGACGAGATGAAGTAGTGGATCTTCCCGTCCGCCACGTACTTCTTGAACTGGGCCAGCGTCGGCGACGGGTCGCTGCCGTTGAAGCCGCCGATCGCCATCACCGGGTCGCCGGTGGAGAGCTGGTAGCTCGCGGCGTTCTGCGCGCCGATGGCCGCCGCGGCCCAGGTGTAGTCCCCGGAGTTCTTCTCCAGGAGCGCCTTGGCCTCGGAGCTGACGGTCGCGCCGTTGAGCAGGCCGCCCATACCACCGCCGCCCATGCCGCCACCGTCACCGGTGCCGCCGGCGGTACCGCCACCCGGCTGGGTCCGGCCGTTCTGACCCGTCTGGCCATTGCCGTTCTGCTGGCCCTGCTGGCCCTGCTGGCCCTGCTGGCCGCCGCCGGGGAAGCCGCCGGTCGGGGGCTGGCCCATGCCGCCGCCCTGCTGGTTCTGGCCGGTGCCGCCCCGCTGGTTGCCGCCCGGCATCCCGCCGCCGCCCGGGCCGCCGCCCATGCCGCCACCACCGCCGGGGCCGCCGCGACCGCCCGAGACCGAGGGACCCGCCGTGACGATCGAACCGCTGTGGCCCTCGTTCAGCGTGGTCAGCGTGTACGCCGTCGGGCCCGCGAGAGCCGCGACGAAGCTGAGCCCGACCACCGCGAGGGACAGCCTGCGCCCCAGCCGCGCGATGAAGATCAGACCGAGTGCCGCGACCAGACCGCCGACCAGGACCAGCCACTTCAGCCAGGGCAGGTAGTCGGAGGAACGGTTCAGAAGCACGTACCCCCAGACCGCGGTGGCCGTGCTTCCGGCCGCCATGGTGAGCGAGATCCACATCCGGCCGCGCTCTTCCCACAGCACGCTCGCGCCCATGCCGACCACGGCGGCGACGTACGGGGCGAGGGCCACGGTGTAGTACTCGTGGAAGATGCCCTGCATGAAGCTGAAGACCACCATGGTGATCAGCAGCGAGCCGCCCCAGGCGAGGAACGCGGCACGGGCCGTGTCGGTCCGCCGCGCCTTCCAGGTCAGCGCGATCCCCGCGGCCAGCACGATCAGCGCCGCCGGGATCAGCCAGGAGATCTGACCGCCGATGGAGGAGCTGAACATCCGGTCCCAGCCGGTCTCGCCCCAGCCACCGCCACCGGCACCGCCTCCGCCGCCCCCGACACTGCCGGTCTCCTCTCCGTTGATCCGGCCGAGTCCGTTGTAGCCGAAGGTCAGTTCCAGGAAGGAGTTGTTCTGCGAGCCGCCGATGTACGGGCGGGAGGACGCCGGCCACAGCTCGACCAGGGCCACCCACCAGCCGCCCGCGACGATCATCGCCAGGCCGGAGAGGAGCACCTGCCCGATGCGCCTGCGCACAGTCGTCGGCGCGAAGACGGCGTAGAGGATCGCGAGGGGCGGCAGGATCAGGAAGGCCTGGAGGGTCTTCACCAGGAAGGCCAGCCCGACGGCCGCGCCCGCCCACACCAGCCACTTCGTCTCGGCCTTCTCCATGGCCCGCAGGACGCAGTGGACCGTGACGGCCATCAGGAGGGCGAGGGCCGCGTCCGGGTTGTTGAAGCGGAACATCAGCGCGGCGACGGGTGTGAGCGCGAACACCGCGATGGTGATGAAGCCCGCCGCGGCCGTGAACCGGCGGCGCACGGCCCCGTACAGCACTCCGGCCGTGGCGACGGCCATGAGGACCTGCGGGAACAGGATCGCGAAGGAGTTCAGGCCGAACAGCCGTACCGACAGCGCCATCGGCCACAGGGAGGCCGGGGGCTTGTCGACGGTGATGGCGTTGGCCGAGTCGAGCGAGCCGAAGAAGAAGGCCTTCCAGGACTGGCTGCCGGCCTGGGCCGCCGCCGAGTAGAAGGAGTTGGCGTACCCGGAGGCCGTGAGGTTCCAGGTGTAGAGCGCGCCGATCAGCAGCAGCGCGCCGAGGAACGCGGGGCGCACCCAGCGGTTGTCCTCGGGCCGCCCGCGCCACAGACGGCGTACGAAGGGCTGCTTGGGGCTGCCGTCCTCGGGGGCGGCGGGCTCCGCGGTCGGCTCCGCCGGAACGCCCGGTTCCTGTACGGCGGTCGGAGTGGGCGGCGTCCAGCCGGGGTCGGCGGCCCCCGTACCCGGATGGTCGTGAGTCGTCGTCATCGCGCGTCCCTCGGGTCGTGGTCGTTCGGGCGCACCGGCTGCATCTGCATGGTCGCGTCCCCCCAGGTCTGGTGGTCGTGCGGAGCGTTGGCCGTGCCGTACAGGGACTGCGTGCTCCGGCCGTACGGGGACCGCGGTGCCGTCGCGTGGACGGGCGACGCGGGTCCGGTCGGTACGGTCGGCGGCATCGTCGGTGCGGCGGGGGTGTGAGAGGCGACGACGGTCGACGGTGACGTGTCGTGCCGGTCCGGGAACACCCAGGCCCGGAAGAGCAGGAACCGCAGTACGGTCGCCGCGAGGTTGGCGACGATCAGGACCGCGAGTTCGGTGGCGTGCGCCGGCTCGGTCGTCGCCGCGTTCAGGGCGGCGAGCGAGCCGCTGGTGAGGGCGAGTCCGATGCCGAAGACGACCAGGCCCTGTGCCTGGTGGCGGACCGCGCCGCCCTTGCCGCGTACGCCGAAGGTCAGGCGCCGGTTGGCGGCGGTGTTGGCGACCGCCGAGACGAGCAGGGCGAGCGCGTTGGCGATCTGCGAACCGGAGAACGTACGGAAGCCGCTGTAGAGCACCAGGTAGAACAGCGTGGACAGGGCGCCCACGACACAGAATCCGACGAGCTGGCGGGCCAGGCCCTTCGGTACGCCGCTGATCTCACGGTCGCGCGGGTCGTCGCCGAACGGGCGGGCGAGCCGGTCGAGCGCCAGCGAGCCGGTGGCGAGGGCGCGTCCCACGCGCCACACACCCTTCAGGTCGTCGGTCGCGGTCTTCACGATGTGCACGGTCGAGTCCGGGTCGTCGACCCAGTCGACCGGCACCTCGTGGATGCGCAGTCCGGCCCGTTCGGCGAGGACCAGCATCTCGGTGTCGAAGAACCATCCGGTGTCCTCCACCAGCGGCAGCAGTACCTGCGCGACATCGCGCCGGATGGCCTTGAAGCCGCACTGCGCGTCGGAGAACCGCGCCTGCAGCGACCCCCGCAGGATCAGGTTGTACGTACGGGAGATGAACTCCCGCTTGGCGCCCCGCACCACCCGCGAGCTGCGGGCCAGCCGCGAGCCGATCGCCAGGTCGGAGTGACCGGAGATCAGTGGGGCGACCAGCGGGAGCAGCGCGTTCAGGTCGGTGGAGAGGTCGACGTCCATGTAGGCGAGGACCGGGGCGTCCGAGGCGGACCAGACGGTCCGCAGCGCCCGGCCGCGGCCCTTCTGCTCCAGCCGGAACGATCTGACCTCGGGGAGCTCCGCCGCCAGCCGCGCCGCCACCAGGGGAGTGGTGTCCGTGGACGCGTTGTCCGCGACGGTGATGCGGAACGCGTACGGGAAGGTGCGGGACAGGTGCTCGTGGAGTCTGAGCACACACGGCTGGAGGTCCTTCTCCTCGTTGTAGACGGGGATCACTACGTCCAGGACAGGCGTACCGGCATTTCCGGCCGGGAGGTGCTCCCGCGCCGGCAGGTTGCCGGGAGAAGGTTCGGTTCGCATGACAACGACTGTCGTCAAGCGCCCTGTTGCACCCATGTGGTCGCGCTGTGGTGTGCCTGTGAGTACGGTTGTGAATTTGTTTGAGAAATGAACGCCTCATGAGAATGGGGCGCTTGAGGGGTGAGCGCGGGGAGATGCACGGTGAACACCGTGTGTCCGGGGACGCTGTCGACTGTCACCGCGCCGCCGTGCGCGGCGGCGACGGCCTGCACGATGGCGAGGCCGAGCCCGGTCGACCCGGAGGAACGCGAGCGTGACGAGTCGCCGCGCGCGAACCGTTCGAAGACGTGCGGCAGGAGGTCCGGGGGAATTCCCTGACCGTTGTCCTGGACGTCCACGCACACCCAGGATCCCTGGCGGCGCACGCGGGCGGTCACCGTCGTACCGGGTGGGGTGTGGGTGCGCGCGTTCGCGAACAGATTGACCATGACCTGCTGGACGCGGGCCGCGTCGGCCAGGACCAGCGCGGGTTCGTCGGGCAGCTCCAACCGCCAGTTGTGCTCGCGGCCGGCCGCGCGGGCGTCGCTCACGGCGTCCACGACCAGCGGGGAGAGGTCGGTGTGCTCGTAACTGAGCGGCCGGCCGGCGTCGAGGCGCGCGAGCAGCAGGAGGTCCTCGACGAGTCCGGTCATGCGCCCGGCCTCGGACTCGATCCGGCCCAGCGCGTGCCGCGTATCGGGCCCGGTCTCTTCTCTTCCACGTCTGGTCAGTTCGGCGTAGCCGCGGATGGACGCGAGAGGTGTACGCAGCTCATGGCTGGCGTCCGCCACGAACTGCCGTACGCGCGTCTCGCTCTCCTGGCGCGCGTGCAGGGCGCCGTGGACGTGGTCGAGCATGCGGTTGAGCGCGGCCCCGACCTGGCCGACCTCGGTGTGGGGGTCGGTCTCGGACTCGGCGACCCGTTCGTTGAGGGTCACCTCGCCGGTGTGCAGGGGCAGTTCGGAGACGCGGGTGGCGGTGGAGGCGACCTTGCGCAGGGGGCGCAGGGCCACGGTCACGATGGTCGCCCCGGCGAACGAGGCGGCGATGAGCCCGGCGAGCGTGACGCTCACCTCGACGAGGATGAGGGTGTTGAGCGTGTTCGTGACGTCCTCGGTGGGCACGCCCACGTAGAACGAGCCGTTGTCACCGGTCTGGAACTGCACGTGGTACTCGCCGAGGCCGGGCAGCGTGACCGTGTGCGGCCTGCCGTCCTGCGGCACGTCGGCGAGGACGGCTTTCTGGGCCGTGGTGAGCGCCTCGGCGTCGAGGTCCGGTATGCCGTCGTCGCTCTTGGTCTTCTTGCCGACCTGCGCCTCGGAGATGCTGCCGCCGGTGACCTCCGCGGCGACCGTGCCGCTGGGCTGCGGGCCCTGCTGGACGAACTCCGACAGCGTCTTCCTCGGCTTGTCCTTGCCACCGGGGTCGGGCTGGAGGCCCTCGATCCGCAGGGGGCCGGCCGCCCGCATGGTGGCGTCCCGCAGCGTTTCGTCGAGTTGCTCGTACAGATGGGAGCGGAGCGCGATCGTCGTGACCGTACCGATCACCGCGCACACCACCGCGATCAGCGCGACCGCCGAGACGACGAGCCGCGTCCGCAGGGTCCGAGGCTGCCGGCGCCGCAGCGCGTGCGGGACCCCGGACTGTCGGCGCCGCTGCGTACGCGGCCGTCGTCGCCCGCTCACGAGGTCGCGGGCTTGATCAGGTAACCGGCGCCGCGCCGGGTGTGGATCATCGGCTCACGGCCGGCGTCGATCTTGCGGCGCAGGTACGAGATATAGAGCTCGACGACGTTGGCCTGGCCGCCGAAGTCGTACGACCACACGCGGTCGAGTATCTGCGCCTTGCTGAGCACCCGGCGCGGATTGCGCATCAGGAACCGCAGCAGCTCGAACTCGGTCGCGGTCAGGTGGATGCCGTCACCGGCACGCGACACCTCGTGGCTGTCCTCGTCCAGGGTGAGGTCACCGACGACGAGCACCGAGTCGGAACGGCGGTCGGCGGCACCGGAACGGCGGATGAGGCCGCGCAGCCGGGCCACGACCTCCTCCAGGCTGAAGGGCTTGGTGACGTAGTCGTCGCCGCCGGCCGTCAGACCCGCGATCCGGTCCTCGACCGCGTCCTTCGCGGTGAGGAAGAGCACGGGTACTTCGGGCAGCTCCCGGCGGAGCCGGCCGAGGACGGCGAGACCGTCCATGTCGGGCAGCATCATGTCGAGAACGACGGCGTCGGGCCGGAACTCGCGCGCGGTCTGCACCGCACCGGTCCCGTCCGCCGCGCTGCGGATCTGCCACCCTTCGTAGCGAAGGGCCATGGACAGCAGCTCGGTGATCGACAGCTCGTCGTCCACCACAAGCACGCGAACGGGGCTCCCGTCCGGCCTCAGCAGTTCGGTGCGCCCCTGGGGCGAGGTCGTGGTCATAGCCAACACATTGGTGGGCCGCCCTGAGAGCGCCCTTTCGGGAACCTGTGAATCCCCTGAGAAACTCACAGCCGCCTCTCAGGGAACGCGTGGGAACTGCTCGCGACTCCTTCACCGGGTGCGCGGCGGTACCTCTCCCTCACAACCCGAACAGCCGCGCCCCGTTGTCATGGCAGACCGCCCGCAGCCAGTCCTCCCCGAGCCCGAGCCTCTCCAGCGCCCGCAGCTGATGCACGTACGGATAGGGGATGTTGGGAAAGTCGCTCCCGAGCAGAATCCGGTCCCCGAGACCGGAGAGCCGGGGGAGCGCCCGCTCGGGGAACGGTGCGAACTCCTCGCTGAAGTCCGTGAACGCCATCGTCGTGTCCAGCCGCACCTCCCCGAACCGCTCGGCGAGGCCGAGGAAGTCCTCGTACTCCGGCATCCCCATGTGCGCGATCACCAGCCGCAGCCGCGGATGCCGCGCGAGCACCCGCCCGACCGGCTCGGGCCCGGTGTACTTCCCGGGCGAGGGCCCGGATCCGCAGTGGATCACGACAGGGGTCGCCGCCTCGGCGAGCACCCCCCAGGCCGGATCGAGAAGTGCGTCGGCGGGGTCGTACGCCCCTACCTGGACGTGCGCCTTGAAGACCCGCGCCCCGTCGTCCAGCGCCTTGCGCACATACTCCGCCACGCCCGGCTCCGGGAACAGCGTCGCCGTGTGGAGGCAGTCGGGGTTCCGGCGGGCGAAGTCGACGGCCCACCGGTTCAGCCACTCGGCCATGCCCGGCTTGTGCGGGTAGAGCATGGCGGTGAAGGCCCGCACGCCGAACTCCCGCAGCATCCCGACCCGTTCGTCCTCCTCCACCCGGTAGGTGATGGGCCACTCGACCCCGCCGGTGAGCGGCCCGAGCCCGTCGAAGTACGCCCAGACCTTCTTCAGGACGGACTCGGGCATGAAGTGGGTGTGGACGTCCACGAGCCCGGGAAGACCGAGCCCCCTCCAGAACCGCCTTACGTCCTCGCCCTCATCCCCCTTCATCCCGTCAGTCATCCCGTCAGTCCTGCCCTCGCTCGAACCCATGGCTCCGCTCGACCTTGGCCACGTGCAACGTGTAGCGCTGGTACCACTCGGCACGCCCCCGCTTCTGCGCCGCCCGGTGCTCGGCGTTGCTCCGCCACTCCTCTACGGCGCCGGCGTCCCGGAAGTACCCGACGGTGACGGAGAGCCCGCCCGGCGACCCGGCGTGGTCCATCCCGAGATACCCGGGTATCTCCTTGACGAGCTCCTCCATCCGCTCATTGGTCTCGCCGTACTCCGCGAACTCACCGCCCTCCGTCTTCACCGAGGTGAAAACGACGGCGTAGTACGGAGGGTCGTACGCACGGACGGGGACGGGGGAGGAGAGGGAAGCGGGAGAGTCGCTAGAAGCGCTGGAGGCACTAGAAGCACTAGAAGCACTAGAGGCGCTGGAGGCGCTGGAGGCGCTGGAGGCGCTGGAGGCAGGGGCGGAGAGAGAGGCGGAGGAATCCTGAGGGCTCATGCCGCTCACCCTCGATCCGGCCGCCACGCCAAGTCCAGACCGTTTACCAAAGGGGATCCCAAGGGTTCGATCTCTTGACCATCCGCTCACTCCCGCGCCCCCTCACGCGCGCGCTCCCTCCAACCCCCGGCCCCAGCCCTCTGCCCCCGCCCTTCAAAAAAGCCCGTCCTGAACTCCCCCGAACTCCCGCACGGGCACGGTGACATCCCCTCGCCGGCCCTCACCCTCACCCTCACCCCCACCCTCCCCCTGGCCCGACCCGGCCGCTCCGGTCAGTTCCCACCCGGTCATGAGCCGCGTGTCGAGCACGACGACCCCCCGCCCGGTCAGCAGATGCAGATCGGGCCCGGCGGCGGCGACCAGTTCCCCCCGTACGACGCCTCCCGGCACGAGCTCGCCGACGACGGCCACGGCCGGCGGCAGCCCGTCGAGCCCGAACGCATCCGTGTGATCGACGGCCTCGAACGGCATCCGCCGCAAGGCGTCCGGCCACCCGTCCAGCCCCACGGCCCGCGCGTGCAGCTCCCGGATCTCCGCCGCCCGCGCCCCCGCCTCCGGCAGCGCACTCCGCACGGCCCGCTTGGCGTCGTACGCGATCCGGTCCGGCACTCCCAACGCCGTACGCAGCAGTTCCTCACTGCGCCGGGCGGACATCAGCGGCCCCTGCCCCAGCCAGGTGAAGACGACGGCTCCCTGCTCCAGCAACCGGGCCGACCCGCGCTCGACGGCGGTGATCCCCACCTTGACCATCCCGGGTCCGAACCAGGCCAGATAGACGGAGTAGGGCCGGGGGTCGTCGGCGATGGTGTCCGCCGCGACGGAGTGGGCCCGGTCCAGCCGTGCGCACTCCTCGCACCGGGCCCCGACACTGCGCCCGGACACCGCGGCCCCCGCGAAACACCGGTGCCCGCGCGCCCCCACACACCGCCGCTCGCCCCCGCCCACGACGGCGAACCCAACCTGCTTCCCCCAAGGCAACCCACTGCGACGCCCCCCGTCCCAGACCAGCACAGGCTCCCGCCCGACCCACCGGAGCCCCATGCATTTCCACACTTGTGCCATCACGCACGAGCGTAGAGCCCGCCACTGACAACGGGCCCTGCCCCGACCCGGCCTCACCCCCGGTCCGACCCCGAGCCCGGACAGAAACACATCCTCGCGTCGGCGGTCGACGCTCCCACCAGCCGAGTACCGCAGAACGCCCCGCAGGTCCCCCGCGCGTCGTCCGCCTACGCGGCGTCCACGGTCAGGGAGTAGTCCACGCCGACGGACAAGTCCTGGGCCTCACCACGAATCGTCAGCGTGTGCCTTCCGGGCTCCAGCGGGGGCAGCTGGACCCAGATGCCGCACCCGGTGGTCGTGAAGCGCTCGTCCGTGCCCGTGACGGGGTTGAAGAGGACGCCCTGCACAGAGATCGGCTCTCCTCGGCTGCTCTCGGAGTCGACCTTCTTGCCGTCCAGGACCGCGGCCCCCTTGGCCGTGCTCATGAAGCTCGCGCAGTCCTGCGGGCCACCCATCAAGTTCACCAGGGGAAACGCGACAGGGACCCCACCGGGGATGCTGCAGGTGCGCTCGGCCCTCGTGCCGAAGGTACCCGCGAGAAACCACATGTCCTGCGGCTGGTTGCGCTCACAGTCGCTCCCGTCCTCGTCAACGACCGGGTTGGTGCGTTCGGGCTCCGACATCGCCCATGTCCACCACCGGCCTTGCAGATCCTCGGCAGAGAGACCGGCTTGGGCCGACGACGGTTCGTTCGAAGCCGGCGAAGTCGAGTCCTCCGACCCCTCGGCCGGGCCTCGCCCACATCCCACCAGTGTCGCCAGGACGATGGCCATGACTGCCACTCCGCCGGTCTTGATCTTCATGAGTTCCCCTCCCGTGCCGCGCACGTGCCACGACCCCCCGGTCGCCACACGGTTTGCGCGAGCCCTGTCCGCGAGCCTGCCGAGCCCTTCGGGCCACGGTTGCTGTACTTCGCTGCGGTACGCCCCAGAAACGCAAGAAGCCCCGGATCTCTCCGGGGCTTCTCATCTGTGTGCACTCGGCAGGATTCGAACCTGCAACCTTCTGATCCGTAGGCGGGTGCGCCACCCACGAACGATCAATGAGCGGTGACTCTGACGAGAGGCTGAGTACGGCCCCGAACCGCACCACATCCGTCGGCGTCTGCGGTTGTGCGCCCCTGTTGATGTCACCGGCTGATGTCAGGCAACTGTCGACTTAACTGGCCTCAGGACCGGGCCACGAGGACTCCAGGTGCTCCCCTGACGTCGAGGGCGGCAGCTTGGTCGTTCTGCCCCAGCCTGTCACCGGCATGGTCTACCGTCCGTCACAGTGCTTTCGACTCGCTCGCTCCGCCCGGAGCGGTATGCAGCGCGCACACCGTGAAATTTTCACGATGAGGGAGGTCATCAATGAGTTGGGTCTCGTGGGCGTTCGGCGGAGTAGGCGTAGCCGTACCGATTGCCTTGATTAGCTGGTTTTATTTCGACAGAAAGAAGAACCAAGATCGCCAGGTTCAAAAATCAGGTAATGACTCAATTAATTATCAGGCAGGAGGAAATATGAGAGTAGACGGAGACAGTGACATCAACCGGCGTAACCAATGAGTCAACGCCAAACCGGCGGAGATAACTCCACCAACTATCAAATTGCCGGTGATATGCACGCAGGCCTTTCCTACCGAGACGCCAAGGAGATCGCAGAGGACGTATTTCGCCAGAACTATACGCAACTAGCCGCAGAGGCGGCAGAAACGGCCGAGAAGCGAGCACAGCATATATCCGAGAAAGTCTTCAAGAAAATGTTTTCAGAGTCTCCCGAGTCTCTGCAGAATGCGAGAACCCCAGACTTTCAGCGAGCCCTATTCAGGGTGCAGGAAGAATTCGCCACCACTGGAGACGAGGATCTCGGCGACCTCCTAGTTGACATGCTCGTCGACAGATCCAAAGAGTCTGGAGGCTCCTTTAGGCAGGTTGTATTGAACGAGGCTCTTAAAACCGCACCTCGACTCACCAGCGCGCAGGTCGCAGTTATGGGCGCGGTATTTATTGCCCGCTATGTAAACGTGCCCGCCACTAGCATCCCTCAATTTCATGCGACGATTCGCGAGTATTGGGTTCCCGTAATCAAGGGGCTACAGCAGCCCTCAGATGCGAACATGGGCCATATCGCCTACGCTGGATGCGGGTCTATCAATCTAGCATTGGTGACATTCACACAGCTTTTCCTTGAGCGCTACCCCGGTCTACTCACAGCGGGATTCAAAAGAGAAGACTATACTTTCTCTGACGAGTATCTCGATTCCGGACTCCTAATCCCTTGCCTGCGCGACCCCCTGATGGTGCAAGTAGCCGCAGTAAGCCGCAAAGAACTTGAACAGAAGCTAACCATCATAGATGTTGGGGAGAACGCCGAACCGCTGCGACATATGCTCGTAGGTAACCCCATCTCCGGCGAGTCAATCCTCCAAGAGGTCAAGTCGCTCGATTCGTCCCTTGGTAATTTTGCCGAGATCTGGGGAAATTCTTCGATGAAAAACTTTGACTTGACCAGCGTTGGTATTGCAATCGCTCACGCTCACTGTCGCAGGTTGCTTGGATCGGCGATGCCACCTGTTGACATCTGGTTGAGCTAATAGCTATTCAGAGCGTTCTTTGTCGATAGCTCTACCCACGGCCAGCAAGTGTGAACTAGCAGCAAGTAGCTCGGGGTACGACTCCGGCTGCTGTGCTTGCCTCTGAATGTTGCCTGAGGGATATCTCAGCGCTGAACAGGTGTTACCCCCACTCGCAGAAGGCAACAGACGCGTCATCCCCAGACTTGTAGCGCGGCCACCGCTGCCCATGAAGATCTGTGGCCTCCACCTTGCGAACTGCGCCGAGAAGCTCTCGCGGACCCCCGGTGCGGAGCATCCTGAAAACTTCGGGCCAGGTCGCCATTTCGTAGTCCGTCACGAGGCACGACGCACCGTCGGATAGAAGCGCGGCGGCGCGCAGATCCTCGGCGAGAACTCTGCCCGTCAGCGCGTGTTCTGCGGCTTCGGGTCCGGAAGCCGCGACCCAATAACCGGTTGCCGTGTTGCGGGTCTGTCGCTGCGCGAGCACCAGTTGACGCAGGGCTTCTTTGTGTTCCGTCGTATGAGTCTCGTACCGACTGACTTCCGCCTTCAATTCCGGAAGGATCTCCTTCACTCGCAGGTCAGTGATCACGGAAAAGCCGTGGCGGCCTTCGAGCACGATCGGGGAGTCAGCCAAGACGAGGTGATCGAAGAAACTTTCGCGTTGCCGGAGGATTGCCACAGTTGCGGATGGGGTTCCTGGATTCCTCAGGTCGCACTCAGGGTGCTTGGCCGCCACGCGTTCGAGAGCGTCAGCCAAGCCGGTCACCAGCGTGCGCTCCGGATCAGCCAATGCGGCCACGAGCTGACTGCCCAGGCGCTCGACGTACCACGGAACGCCGTGGCGGCAGCCCGTGTTAAGGCCTGCAGTGCTGAGCCCGTCCAGCACAACAGCAAGATTTGGTGTGCCGGCCACCCAATCTTCGTTGGGGGCAGCTCCACCGGGGCGGGTGTCGATCGCGACGCGCATAATCAGCCTTCGTGTCGGTACAGCGGAGTGACGCGTCGACTCTCCAGCACTTCGAGCGTCGTCGGGTCGTAACGGCACGAAATCAGCGTGGAGAAGCGGCGTGTACGGACTTCTCTGTAGAGCTCTGCCAGGTTGTTCTCCAAAAAGTGAACGACTCCGTTCGCTCCAATGGCGTGGACACCCGCGATGTAGAGGAACGTCCCTTTCCCGTCCAGGCGGGGGAGGCGTCCCAGGTATCCGACGTCGCCGGCCGATCCGTCCTCATCCTGCGGTGACCGGAACTCCTTCCCGGCTACCTGGTCGAGCAGGTGCCACGCGTGGTCCTTAGCAAACCGAAGATTGTCGTCCCCTTCGAGCACCTGCGCCACGATCGGGGACAGGCGGGGGCCGCAAACGACGACGTGGTTGTCCCGGTTGAGATTGACGATTCCGCTCGGTGGGATCACCTCGTACTGAGCGTCCAGTTTCATGCCGCCCAGCAGCTTGCGAAGGTGCTCGAAGTTGTTGAGGTCTTCCCGCGTGACTACCTCGCTGGGGTTCTGGTCGGGCGCCTTCCCTGCTTCGTACTTGCCCCCGAGCGAGACCGTGACCAGGTCTGTGCCGAAGAAGGCGCGCTCTGGCGGGGGCCCAGATGACGCGAGCTGACCGACGCGCCCGCGGCTGACTCCGAGTCGCTTCGCAATCTCGGCTTGGGTCATGCCCGACGCCTGCGCCTCTTCGATCGCTTCCCGGCGGATGCGGGACAGCTCATTCACGTGGCTCTGATACCGCGCCATCAGGTCGATTGCGGCTTTGGCGCGGTCTACGGGGTCCGCGATCCCAGGGACCTGCTCCATGTCGTAGTGCACGACTCTCCGATCATCGCCTAGGGGGGATAGCAGACTCTACCGCGAGAGGGGGTTGCGCGCAGCCTTGGGTTTGCCTACCGTACCTATCAAGCGAGACGGCAACCCCCCCTAGGCAGTCTGGGGAATGAGGCTGTTTTGGCTGCTTGACCTGCAAGAACGCTGAGGGCGGGGACGCTGCAATCCCGCTAAAGGCCAGGTGGAACAGGGTTTCGGCCCGTACTGGCGAGGTGGCCCGGCGACCGCGAGCAACGGCCGGAGAGTGGGGACTAGGTCCCCCTTGCAGTGCACCACCACATCCGCGGGGACTAATTCCCCTCGCACAGAGAGGAGACGCCGATGCACCGACGACATCGTCCGGCGTCGTCGCGCCTGACCAGCACGACGGCAACGCCTTCCGCGTCTCACTGACTTCCGCGGCTTGAGTGCTGCGGCCGGTTGCCTCCTCCGCCCGTCCGTCCCCGCCGCGTGCGGTGGCTGTACGGGCGGAGTGGCAGGGAGCCGGATGTTCCGACTTCAACGGCGCGCGGCCCCGGTGTTCGAGCACCGGGGCCGCTTTTCGGGCCGTACCACCCTGAGAGGAACCACGACCCATGGTGTACATCGGTGCTGTTCAGGCGGTTGTTACCGCCGACGGGTTCGACCGCGAGCCGACGGCTGCGGAGCTGGACGCGATCGAGCAGGAGATGCCCGTCATCCGGGCGGACATCGACCTGCTCGACGCGCAGATCATCACGATCGACCGGACGCCGACGGAGCTGGACGCGCGGCGTATCCGCCGGGCCCACCGCAAGGTGCTGGCGGCTCGCCGGACGCTGGCGAACACGGCCGCGACGCACACCGCAGGGGCGTCCGCATGAGTACTCCCCAGACTCTCGCCGCTGCTCATGCGGAGGTGAAGGCGGAGATCGCGCGGACCGACACGAAGACGGGTCTGCTGCTGGCGTTCGTCGGTGCGGTCCTCGCCGGTTCGTGGACGGTCGCCAAAGACGTCCCCCTTCCCGTTCACGCCTGCATCGCCGGCGGACTAGGCATGGCGCTGCTGGTTGCGGCGGCTGCTCTGCTGCTGTGGTCGGTGCGGCCGAACCTGCGGGGCGGTCACGGCTTTCCGCTGTGGGCCACCCTCACCCCCGACCAGATCACCGCGACGCTGTCGGGGGATCTGAGCGCGGACGTCGCGAACCTGTCGCGTATCGCGCTGGCCAAGTTCACCGGCCTGCGCCGCGCGGTCGACCTCACCATGACCGGCGGGGCGCTGCTCATCCTCGCCGCGCTGCTCACCCTCGGGGGTCCGGCATGAACGCCCGCACTCTGACGGCTCAGATGTCGATGGGTAGCGGCGGGGCGTGGCGCTTGTACGTGGTCGTCCTCGGAGAGCCTGACTGGCCCACCTACCGGTGGGACTTCTTCCACGCCGTGCCGAGCGTGGCGCAGCGCCGTACGGCGCTCACCTCGCTCGGCTACGAGCCGGTCTCCGGTGGCGAGTGGTCGTGGACGGAAGACAGCCTCGTCCCCGACGACGACACCACGACGCCGGTCCTGATCGCCGCGATCAACGTGCAGGCACGGGAGGAGGTGTCGGTATGAACCTCAACCGCACAGGCAGGGCCGCCCTCGTGCTGGCCCTGGTCGCCGTGGTCGGCATGGCCTTCCGGGTCTCCTGGAACGCCCTGCGCGACATCGCGGGCGCGGTCGGGGCCGATGAGACGGCCGCGATGCTGTACCCGTTCGTGGTGGACGGTCTGATGGCCCTCGCTCTGATCGCCACCCTCGTGCTCACCGACGATGCGCGGAGGTTCGCGCTGCGGGTGCTGGGCACCTACACCCTGGCCTCGCTGGTCCTCAACTACGTGCACGGGCTCGTGCCCGGACTGCACGCGGACGGCGGGACAGTCGACTGGACACGCCTCGCCGACTGGGACCCCGCGAACTGGGCGCTCGTGCTGCTGGCCACCTCGCTTCCGGTCGGGTCGATCTACTTCGGTTCCGATCTGGTCGCCAAGGTCCTGCACCACCGACCGGCCCCGATTCCCGCCCCGGTCGTGAATGCGGAGGAATCTACCGAGACCGAGAGGATTCGGTCTACGGCTGACCTCGGAGAATCGACCCCCGCACCGATCACCGCAGCACCGGTTCAGATGCCCGACCCGGTCACGGTCGAATTCCTGAAGTCGAGCGTCCCGCTCAAGCCGATGCCCGCCGTGACTCCGGCTCCGGTCGCCTCGATCGCACCGCGCCCGGTACCGGCTGAGTCGGCCCGCCCGCGTCGGGCAACCGGTCGACTCCCCGCAGTCGCCCGGACCGCCCGACCCAAGCGGACTCCGGCCCAACTGCTCGATGAGGCACGGAAGGTGTCGGCCGGTTGGCCGGACGCGAAGGTGACGGCTGAGGGCATCCGCCGGGAGGTCCACACCTCCCCGGCCAACGCCCGGATGCTGCGGGACACCCTGCTCGCCGAACGCGCCACCCCGGCTCCGTGAGCGGCGGGGCGTTCGGCAAGTGCTTCGACCCCAACGGCGCGCGCCACGGCATCCCCACCTTCCCGTGGCGCTACGCCCCGGACGGTTACGCCACCTTCCGGCAGCTCAGGGCGCGCGGTCTGCGCCCCGGCGGGCAACCGATCGCCGCGCAGGTGCTGCGCCCTCGCTTCCGGCGGGGGCCGCTGGTCGCCTACCTCTACCGCCTCGACTGCGCCAAGCCCGTGCGGCCGATGACTCCGGCCCGGTGGGCGGCCCTCGCCAAGGCCAACACGGCCCGCCGCATGTGTCCGTCCTGCCGGCGCGATGCCGGATACGTGATCCCGCTCTCGCTCGGCATGTGCGTGCCGTGCGCTTACCCCGACCCGTCTGAACCGGAAGGGACTGCCTGATGGGTAACGCCGAACTGCGTCGCCTGGAACGTGAGATCGAGAAGACCGGGCGGAAGCTGGAAGCGGTCCGCCGGGGTGAGTGGTGGCCGCTGAACAGCCGTGAGCGCCGTGCCATCGCCGGGGCCCTGGTCGGCGGCTCGTACCGGGTCGCCCGGGGCCGGAGCACCGACCGGGCTGACCAGCGGCTGGAGACGGCCGGCAGTGCGGCGGAGATGCGGCTGAACGCGGAGCTGACGGCGCTGCACGGCGAGCGTCAGCGGCTGATCACCGAGGCCGCCCGCGCCAAGGCCGCGAAGAAGAAGTCCGGTTGGTTCTGACCAGCCACAACCCGCTGTTTGCGCCGGGGTGCCCGGGACTTTCCACGGACACGGCCACCCCGGCTCTCCCACGAACTTCCGCCCCCGCTGGGGGCAGTCAGGAGCAGTTCCAGCATGTCTGAGAACGTCGTTCATCTCCACAAGCACACCGACCCGCCCGCCGACGAGGTGGCGCCGACCGTGTTGACCGTGGTGCCGGACGCGCCGGCGGCGCCGGTCGTGCCGTTGTGGGTGCGCTCCGGCCGCGCCGTGAAGACGGCGGCCACGCACGAGCGGACCAAGACCGCCGCACGGGCGATTGCCCGGCACAGCCTGTTCACGTTCAACGGCGGGCGGATCGTGGCCCGGCGGACGTGGGACGGCAAGACCGGGGCCCGCTATGAGCGGATGATCCGGGCGGCCGAGGTCGCCGGGAACCTGGAGGTTGCGGAGGAGTGGGAGGAGCGGTTGCAGCGCTTCCGCGCTGCCCGCCACCACCGCCGCATGGACCTCCTCCACTCCCCGGTGGAAGCCGCCAAGGGCGCCGCCGTGGGGACTGGGATGGGGATCGGTGCGCTGGTCGCGCTCGGGGTCGTGATGGCCATCAACAACGGCGACATCGCCGACGTCGTCACCCCGCTCGCCGCCACGATCGAGTTCATCGCCGCCGTGATCCGGATCGTTCAGATCGTGTGGGGACCGGCGCTCACGATCGGCCCGTTCCTCGCGCTGCTCGCCCTGTGGGCGGTCGGCAGCAAACAGCAGGCGGCCCCCGCATGGTCGATGCCTGACCACGTCCGATCGGACGAGGGAGAGCCCATCACCCCCTCGATCGTCGTCAAGGCCCTGCGCGACCTCGGCGTACCCGCCCTGCGCAACGCCATCAAGGAGATGGGCGACGCCGGCGCCTCGATGCTCGGGCCGATCCGGATCGCCGGATGCGGCGTCGAAGTCGACGTCACCCTTCCCTCCGGGGTGTCGACGAACGAGGTACAGAACCGGCGCCGCAAGCTCGCCGAAAACCTCACGAGGCACGAGCACGAGGTGTTCATCACCATCCCGCAGGCGGCCCGCACGGTGCGCTTGTGGGTGGCCGACTCCGGCGCGCTGGACGAGCCGATCGGCCCGTCTCCGCTGGTCACCGACGAGACGATGACCGCCGACTACAGCAAGGGCCGCGCCCCCTGGGGGCAGGACCTGCGCGGCGACGCCGCCGCGCTGAGCCTCTACCAGCGGCACCTCCTCATCACCGGTCTGTCGAACCAGGGCAAGACGGTTGCCCTGCGGTCGCTCGCTCTGTGGCTCGCGCTGGACCGCTCGGTGCAGTTCCTCATGGGCGACCTCAAAGGCGTCGGTGACTGGGCCATGTTCGACGGACTCGCCACCACCCTGATCCAGGGCCCCACCGATGAGCACGTGATCCAGGTGACCGAGATGGTCGAAGGCGCGGTGGACGAGATGAACCGCCGTATCCAGGCCCCGCCCGGCACGGTCTTCCCCGCGCTGATCGTGCTGGTCGACGAGGCGCAGATGGCGTTCATGTGCCCGGCCAAGGACGAGGACAAGCGCCCGTACGGCGGGTCCAAGGCCAACTCCCGCTACTTCATGGCCGTACGGAAGATTCACAACCAGGGGCGGGCGGTCAACGTCCTGATGTGGCAGGGCACCCAGGACCCCACCGACCAGAACCTTCCCAAGCTGGTCCGCGAGGGCGCCCACACCCGTGCTTCCCTCGCGCTGGGCACGGAGTCGCAGGCGCGCATGGCGCTGGGGGACAAGGCGGTCGACGGCGGGGCCGCCCCCAACCTGCTGCGTCCGGGGCTGGACCGGGGAACCCTGGTCGTCGCGTCCGACGGCATCGACATCCCCGCCGGGCAGGCGTCCCTCACGGTGCGCACGCACTACATCGACGACGACGCGGCCACCGCCATCATCGAGCGGGCCAAGGCCCTGCGCGACGGTGTCACCACCCTGCACGCCATCGACCGCAGCGACGACCGTGACCCGCTCGCGGACATCGCGTCCGTGGTCGGCACGGCGGAGCGGGTCCGCACGAAGGACGTCCTCGCCCGGCTCGGCACGCTCAACGGCGACGCTTACGGCGGCTGGTCGTTCATCGACCTCAAGCGCGTCCTGGACGGCACCGGAGCCGAGCCGTACAAGTCCGACGGGGTCATGGTCGTCGGCCGTGACCGCCTCGCCCGCGCCCTCGCCAACCGCGATGGCGAGGGTTCCGCTTCCGCCGAAGGATGACAGGGAGTCGACCGGTGGCGGGTCAGGGAGGCAGGGAGAACTCCCTGACCCCCTCCCTGACCCGCCTCCCTCCCTCTGACCTGCACAAATGATCGTTCAGGGAGGCAGGGAGGCACCCCAGGTCAACCCCTGGAAACCCCCTCCACAGCGCACCCCCGAGGGGGTGCCTCAGCCTCCCTGACCCACTGCCGGAAGGGATTCCGCATGAACCCCGAATACCTCGGACCGCTGCCCACTGAGCGGGCCGTGACCGTCCACCAGCCCACCCCCATGCCGCCCGTCGTCCACGCGCCGGCGCCGCTCGTTCCTGTCCAGCCGAGCGCGGTCCCGGCCGTGGCGAGCATCGTCCTGCCCGACGGACGGGTCGTCACCGGCTACGCCATCAGCCCCATGCAGCCCGAACCCCTCGCGGCCAAACCGGCCGTCTCGCGTGCGGCGGTGAACGTCGCGTTGGGCGGGGTCGGGTTCCTCGCCGTGTGCGGCGGCCTGCTGCTGCTCACGTCGTTCATCGCAGCCCTCACCGCGTTCATCACGCAACTGATCACCCTCGCCGCTGTGATCTTCGGCGGCTGGATCGCCGTACAGATCCTCGGCACGAGCGGCCACAGCGGCGGCAACACCTTCCACATCCGCAAAGCCGTGATCAAGCGCAACCACTTCCACGGCTGAACCCATCTGACCAGGAAGCGAGACCGAAGAGATGATCGAGACGTTCGAGACCATTCGCTACACCGCCGACGTGGTGTGCATCCGAGAGGGTGCCGTTCTGCTGATCGAGCGGGGATGGCCCCCGCACAAGGGCCGCCTTGCTCTGCCGGGCGGGCACGTCGACCCGGGCGAGACCTCCCGCACCGCCGCCGCGCGCGAACTGCTGGAAGAGACCGGCGTCCGCGTCGACCCCTGGGACCTGGCCCTGATCGGCATCTTCGACGCCCCCGACCGCGACCCGCGCGGCCGGTACGTCACCGCCGCCTACCTGGTCACCGTCCCCGCCGACACCACCGCCCACGCCGGAGACGACGCCGCCGCCGTGCGCTGGACCCCGCTCAGCGACGCCCGGGGTCTCGCCTTCGACCACACCGACATCGTCACCAGCGCCCGGCACCGGTACAACGCCCCCTTCTAGGTACGCCAAGGGCGGCCCCTCCGTCTCGCCAAAGTCGCGGGGCCGCCCTTGTTCCACCTGCCCTCGACAGACCTGTGGAGGTTTCCCAGCATGACGCAACCCACCGACATCCGGCGAGTGCGCGGCTCACGGCCGCGTGTGCTGGACGTGTTCTCGTGCGCCGGCGGGGCCGGTACCGGCTACCACCGGGCCGGTTTCGCCGTGGACGGCTGCGACATCGCCGCCCGCCCGAACTACCCGTTCCCCTACCACCGGGGCGACGCGCTCACGTACCTCGCCCACCTGATCGTCACGGGTGAGATCCGCCGGTACACGTTCGTCCACGCGTCCCCGCCCTGCCAGGACAAGTGCACGCTCACGGTCGGCACCAACCGGTCCCAGGGATGGGGCGGCACCCATGAGGACCTCGTGGCACCCACCCGAGACCTGCTCGACAGGACCGGCCTCCCGTACATCATCGAGCAGCCCAACGGCCGCGCTCAGATCCGTAAGGACCTGACGCTGTGCGGAGAGATGTTCGGTCTCGGGGTGATCCGGCACCGCAACTTCGAGTTGGGCGGCTGGACCATCGAGCAGCCGACGCACATCGCGCACCGGGGACGCGTGCGCGGGTGGCGGCACGGCGAGTACTTCGACGGCCCGTACGTCGCCGCGTACGGCAACGGCGGCGGCAAGCCGACCGTGCCGGAGCTACAGGATGCGATGGGCATCACATGGACCGACGTCCGCGAGGAACTCACCGAAGCCATCCCGCCCGCCTACAGCGAGTGGATCGGCCGCGCCGCCCTCACCGCGCTCACCCCGGTCCTGGAGGTGGCGGCATGAGCGCGCACCTGCACACCGCCCTCCGGCTCGCGTCCGACGGTCTGCCCCCGCTTCCGCTGCGCAGGGGCAAGGTGCCGTTCGGGAATTGCCCGGCCTGCACCCGGAACGTGTGCGGCGGCCGGCCGAACATGAAGACCCCCGGCCCGTGCACCTGCCCCTACCCCTGTCACGCGTGGGCCGCCGCCGCCACCGACCCGCACACCCTCACCTCCCCCCAGTGGGTGCCCGCGTGGCGTACGGCCGCTGCGGTCGCCTACCACCCAGGCGGGGCGGGGGTGACCGTGGTCGACCTGGACGACGCGGCGGCCATCGCATGGGCCCGCGCCACCCTGCCCGTCACGCGCACGGTGGCGACGACGCGGGGAGAGCACTGGATCTACCAGGGCGTCATGCAGTCCGTGAACGCGGTCCGGCCCGGCGTGGACATCAAGTCCCTGATGTCGTACGCCCGTTGGCTCGGACCCGGCACGGGCGCCACGGCCGCTCTCCCGGCCGTTGTCCGCGCACTGGCAGTAAAGCAGCCGCCAACCGCCCGCAGGGCGCCACAGACCCTCACAGTGCCCATAAGGGGGCAAAATGGGGTGTGCCCGCACCGCACGCCCGTCTATCTGGATCGCGGTGTTGCCATGGCCGTGCAGCGCATCACCGACGCGTCCAGTGCGGTACACGCGACGGTCTACCGGGCGTTCCTCGCGGTGCTGTCCACGCACGGTCGGTGCGGCTGCCTCACCGACACCCACGTCAACCGGCTGTTCACCGCCGCGCGGGCCAAGGGCGAAAGTGTCCGGCACTGCACCGACGCGTGGACCAACGCCCTGACCACGTTGGGAATGTAGCGATGTCTGAGGACGAGAAGGACCCGGCTCGCAAGGTCATCACCGACTACGCGCAAAGCCACTTCCGGTACTTCCGCACCGGCGACGGGACCGTCTACGCGCAGAAGAACGCCCACCCCGTGGCCCGTCCGATCCGCTCGCAGGGCACCACGGGAAGCCACCGGCAGGAACTCATGGTCGGCCTCTTCCGCGACGGAGCCGGCGTGTTCAACGGCAGCGCGCTCAAAGAGGCGCTGGACCTGATCGAAGCACTCGCCCTGACCGAGGACGTACAGCCCGTCCACATCCGCGTCGCCCCCGGGTACGACGGAGCGACGTGGCTGGACCTCGGCCGCGATGACGGGCAATCCGTGCGCATCCACCCGTCGGGCTGGGACATCCTCACCCCGGACCCGCGGGAAGTGTGCTGGCGGCGTACCCAGCTCACCGGGGAACTCCCCCTGCCGGTCAAGGACACCGACGGCAAGGGCATCGACCTGCTGATGCGGCTGTGCAACTTCGCCACGGCAGAGACCGAGTGCCTGGCCATCGCGTGGCTGATCGGCTGTCTCGGACCGTCCGTGCCCGTCCCTGCCCCGTTCCTCACCGGACCGCAGGGCGCGGGCAAGTCCACAGGCGGACGGATGCTCGTGCGGATCATCGAGGGCATGACCGGCGACCTGCGCCGCGCACCGAAGGACGAGGAGAACCTCATCGCGGCCGTGGCGGCCGGATGGGTGACCGCGCTGGACAACCTCTCCCACATGACGCCGGACCTGTCGGATGCGATGTGCTGCATCGTCACCGGCGCCGAAAGCGTCAAGCGGGCCCTGTTCACCGACGGGGACGTCTTCCGCGTCGGATACCGCCGCCCCCTCCTCCTGACCGGCATCGACGTCGGCGTCATCCGCCCCGACCTCGCCGAACGGCTCCTGCCGCTGCGGCTGGAGCGACCCCGGGTGCGGCGCACCGAGGATGAGCTGTGGACGGAGTACGCGCAGGCGCTGCCCGTCGTCCTCGGCTCGCTGCTCGACCTCGCGGTCAAGGTGCGGGCCGTTGCTGCGGAGACGCCCACGGACCTGCGGATGGCGGACTTCGCGCACCTGTGCGCGCAGCTCGACGCGGCCACCGGTCTGGGAGCTCTCGCCGCCTACCGGGCCAGTCTCGACGACCTGAACGACGACGTGATCGAGGGCGACCTGTTGGCGCAGACCGTCATCGAGTACGCGGCGACCATGGAGGCGGGAGCGGAAGAGCGGATGACGTCCACGCAGTGGCTGCACTGCCTCAGCCGCCTCTACGCCGGCGAGGAACTGCGCGCCCTGCCCAAGGGGTGGCCGACCACGGGCAAGGTCCTCTCCGACCGTCTCAAGCGCCTTCAGCCCACCCTCGCCGCCCGGGGCGTCATCATCGACTCCGGCCGCACGAAGGAAGGCCGCTACATCGAGATCACCCGGCTCACCCCACCCTCGCACGAACAGGAAGCGGCGTTCTGACCGGCGCCACCTACGGGCACAAGCAAGAGGAGCACCCCCGGGCGAGGCGTGCTCCTCTTGCTGTTCGCCGCATGCGGCGCCCCAAAGACGTGCCGCGCAGCGGCCCCTCATTCACTCTCTGAGCCGCACTGCACGACCACAAACAGCCCCTCCTTTTTCCTAAGTAGGGAAGCGCTGCGTCACCTGCGTCACCCGCCCCCACAAAACGACGGGTGACCTGCGCAGACACGGGTGACGCAGACGGCATATCTCTGCGTCATCGTGCGTCACCTGCGTCACCGATGACGGACGTCTGCGTCACCGATGACGCACGCCCAACCCTCTGCGTCACCCCGAAACCGCAGGTCAGGGGCGCGCATGACGCAGATGACGCGGGTGACGCAGAAATCCCCACCTCGGACACACGCGGACCACCCACTCCCGAAAAGTCCGCTACTTCGCCGCTACGGCTCCCAAGGCCCTCTCTCGCTCCCGGAGGTTCGTCCTCGTGCCCAGCGTCGCCCCTGCTCTGCCTGAAGCGCTCACCGTTCCCGAGGTCATGCACGCGCTGCGCCTCAGCCGCAGCAAGGTCTACGACCTCTTTCGCTCCAAGCAACTCGAAAGCTTCACCGCCGGCCGTGCCCGACGGGTCCCGGTGACCGCCGTACGCCAGTACATGCAAGACCGACTTGAGGAGGCAGCCTGATGGCTAAGCGCCGCGCGAATGGCGAAGGAACGATCACCAAGCGCAAGGATGGCCGTTACCAGGCAGCCGCTTACGTCTTCCGTCCCGACGGGACCCGAACGAGGAAGTTCGCCTACGGCAAGACCCGCGAGGAAGTCGCCTCGCAGCTCACGGAGATGCAGGAGATGACCCGGCAGGGCATCCCTGCGGCCTCGTCCACGATGGCGTTCGGGGATTACCTCACCTACTGGTTGGCCACCATCGCCCCGGAACGGCTGAAGCCCGCGACGCTGAACAGCTATGAGGGGCTGTCCCGCCTCTACATCCGCCCCGCGCTCGGCAAAAAGCGCCTCAACCGGCTCTCTCCGGCAGACGTCCGCCGATTCCTCGCCGAATTCAAGGCTGCCTGCCTCTGCTGCCTGCGGGGTGCCGATGAGGAACGGCCGGAGGACAAGCGCACGTGCTGCGCCGTGGGCCGCTGCTGCAAGCGTCGCCCGTCGGCTCGCACAGTCCAGTACATCCACGCAGTGCTGCGGTCCGCGCTGCAACAGGCGATCCGCGAGGAACTGATCGCACGCAACGTCGCCCGGATCGTGGAAACCCCCACGGTCGAATCGAAGGAGGTGCGTCCACTGGACGCGGCCGAGGTCCGCCTGTTGCTCAAGACCGCTCAGCCTCATCGCCTCTACGCCCTGTGGCTGCTGCTCGTGTCCACCGGGTTGCGGCGCGGGGAAGCTCTGGGGCTCACGTGGGCGGACATCAATCTCACGGCCGGCACTCTCCGGGTCCGGCGGAACGTGCAGCGCATCCGACGAGAGCTGATCTTCGGCACGCCCAAGACAACGCGCTCCGTCCGTACGATCTCCCTGCCCAAGCGCTGCGTACAGGCCCTCACCACGCACCGGGCGCAGCAAGAACGAGAGCAGAAGGTAGCCGGAGCGAAGTGGCAGCCGACCCCGGGGCACCCGACCGGACTCGTCTTCACCACGGTCACCGGACGGGTGACGGACCCGCGCAGCCTGAACCGAATGCTCACCATCCTGTGCCGGGACGCGAAGGTGAGCCGCGTACGCGTGCACGACCTCCGCCACACCTGCGCGTCCCTGCTGCTCGCTCAGGGCGTCGACGCGCGGACCATCATGGAGACGCTCGGGCACAGCACGATCACCATGACGCTCGACACCTACGCCCACGTGATGGGGTCGACGCTGCGGGCGGCTGCCGAGCAGATGGACAACGCGCTCGGACTCGAAGATGTGGACGACGACCCGGAGGGCGAGACCGCCGCCTGAGCGGCCATTCCGGGGGCGTTGATGTCACCCGCTGATGTCAAAGGCCCCGCCGGGCGAACCGGCGGGGCCTTTGACCTGTGTGCACTCGGCAGGATTCGAACCTGCAACCTTCTGATCCGTAGTCAGATGCTCTATCCGTTAAGCTACGAGTGCTTGTGTGTTCTGTTGTCTTTGCTCTTCCTTCCGGACTTTTCTGCCCGGTTGGCGTTGCGGGAACAACATTACATGACTGGCGGCGTGAGGCGAAATCCGTTTGCCAGACCCTGCCTGACCTGCGAAAACGACCCCCAGACGGTCCTGGGACGACCCCTGGCGCGGTCCCGTGGAGCGTCGGGAACGATCAAGGAACGACCGAAGCCCCGGTCGTGGACGACCGGGGCTTCGTGATCTTCTGCGGAGGCGGAGGGATTTGAACCCTCGATGGGATTGAAGTCCCAAACCGCATTAGCAGTGCGGCGCCATAGACCGGACTAGGCGACGCCTCCAGCACAACCATCCGCGCGAGCGCGAAATGCTGCGTGCAGATGATGACACAGCCGAGCGGGGTGTCACCAATCGCCCCCCACGGTACTAGGCGGAAAGGTCCGAGAGCAAAGCCCTTGTCCGCGGCGCAACGTCAGGGCGCGCACGGCGTTAGAGCAGGCGTCATAGCTGTCGTCGGAGCCGTCGCCAGAGCTGTCGCCAGCGCTGTCGTCGGAGCCGCCGGTCAGAACCGTCGTCAGGGGAGCCCCCATGCTGCGCCGCTTCGCCCTCACCGTCGCCACCTCCGCCGCCGCCTCCTTCACCGTGCTGTCCGGTGCGCCGGCATTCGCGTACGCCGATTCGTTTCCCCTCATGCCACCGCCGGTGAGCGGTGCGGACAAGGCCGACCATCTCACCGTGACGGTGAGCGGGGCGGGCGGTGGCCACGACGGGAGGTTCGAGCTCGACTGCCATCCGGCGGGCGGCAGCCATCCGAACGCCCAGGCCGCCTGCGACTACCTGGACCGGCACACCTCGTGGGGCAAGAGCCCCTTCGCGCCCGCGCAGGAACGCGGGATGTGCACGATGCAGTACGGCGGTCCGGCCACCGCGCACGTCACGGGCACCTGGGCCGGCCGCCCCGTCGACACCACGTACCGGCGCGGTGACGGATGCGAGATCGCACGCTGGGACGCCCTCGTGCCCGTACTCCCGGATCTCGGCGCGTAGAGCGGGGCGTGACAGGGCGGGGCACGACGGGACGGGGCAGGGCGTGATGGCAGGGCGTGCGGGCGGGGTCTGGCGGAATTCGCGGAGTCGCGTGGCGGCCGGGGCGGGCGAATCCCACGGTCACAGGTTCTCCAGGCCTTCTGCGTGCGTTCTGCGTCCCCTCTACGTGCGACCTCCCTCTCATCCGGCGTCGCGAGCGCAACCACTGCCCGTAGACTCCCTCGCGTGACACGTCGCGGACCCGTTGGCAAGATGGCTACCGCGGTCGGCAAGGAGCGGTAACAGGGAGGAAGCGTCTCGTGAGCAGCAGGCCATCCCGAGGCGCTGCTCGCCTCGCAGCCATACTCGACGCACTTCCCGACGCGTTGGTGCTGGTCAACGCCAATGGAACCGTCGTCAACGCCAACACCATCGCCCTGGAGGCCTTCGAGGCCCCGGGCACCGCGCTCGTGGGGCGCGGACTGCTCGACCTGCTCCCGCAGTTCGACTCCCGGCTCATCCCGGGCACGATGCGGCGGGCCGAGAGCGTCGACGAGAACGGGCGCACCCGGCCCACCCGGATGATCGCCCGCCGCACCGACGGCAGCGAGTTCCCCGTCGAGGTCACCAGCGCGAACCTGGAGAACGCGCAGCAGGCGTACGACGGTTACGGCTACACCGGCGACGAGCTGCTGATGATCGTCGTACGGGACCTCTCCGGCACCGTCGACACCGAGGCGGAGCTGGCGCGCTCGCAGCGGCAGACGGAGATGATCCTGCGTGCCGCCGCCGAGGGCGTGGTGGGCACGGACACCGAGGGACGGGTCGTCCTCGTCAACCCCGCCGCCGCGCAGATACTCGGTTTCCGGGCGAGCGATCTCGGCGGGCAGGAACTGCACCCGCTGATGCTGCACTCGCGCGCGGACGGCGAGCCCTTCCCGTACGAGGAGTCGCCGCTCGCCGACACCCTGCGTTCCGGGCGCAAGCACCGGGTGCGCGGGCAGGTGCTGTGGTCCAAGAGCGGCGACCGGGTGCCGGTCGACCTGACCACCGCGCCGGTACGGGACGGCGACCAGCTCGTCGGGGCCGTGATGACGTTCACGGACCGGCGGCCGTACGACGCGCTCGCCGAGGAGAAGGACGCCGAGGCCGAGCGGCATCGGCAGGAACTCGCGCAGGCCTCCGAGACGCACGCCGAGGAGCTGGCGGCCCTCCGGGAGGAACACGCCGGGGTGCTCGCCGAGCTGCGCGAGCAGCACGAGGAGGAACTGGCCGCCGGGGACGACCGGTACGCGGCCCTCGCCGAGCGCGAGAAGGACCGCTACGAGGCTCTGTCCGCGCGGCACGAGCAGCTTCTGGCCGTGCTGGGGCGCTCCCTGCGCGGTCCCCTCGACCAGCTGCGCGGCGAACTGGCGACCCTCGCCGCGGACGACGCCGGACAGCTGTGGCCCGAGGCCAACCAGGTCCTGCACCACCTCTCGGCCGGCTACTCACGCATCACCACCCTCGTCGACAACGTGCTCGCCTACCAGCGCCTGGACTCCGGGACCGAGGGCGTCACCCGTACGAAGGTGATGCTGGACGCGGTCGTCGCCGCCGGGGTCGACGGGGCCGTCGAGCTGATCGGGCCCGGGCGGGTGCAGTTCGCCGTGCACGCGCCGCCCATCGAGGCCGAGGTCGACCCGCAGCGGCTCGCCACCGCGCTCGCGCACCTCATCGCGGACGTCGCGGGCGTCGACTCCACGGGCAACTCGCCGGCCTCGGCCGGCGGCTACATGGACAACACGGTCGTCGTGGCGGCCGCGCAGCGCGGTGAGGGCGTACGGATCGAGGTACGCGGGCCGTACGCCGGGGGAGACCCGGTGCACGAGCCGATCGTGCGCGGCATCGTGCGCGCACACGGGGGAGTGCTGCAGACGCACGAGGTCCCCGGGATGAGCGGCAGCGCGTTCGTTCTCGAGGTGCCCATCGGGGGCGGTGCGGGATCGGTCCCGGCGGCCGTCGCTCCGGATGCGGGCGCCGTAGCCGTTTCCGATGCAGGTCAGGGTCCGGGCCCGGGCGGGGCTTCGGGCGGCTCTCAGGATGCGGCCACGGGAGTGGGGGCGGGCTCCGGCGCGGTCGGTTCCGCTCTCGCGCTGCCCGAGCAGGCTTCCTCCCAGGGGGGCGGGCGGCGGCGGGCCCGGCGCGCGTCCGTCGACGCCTTCCTGGAGAGCGAGGTGGGGCCCTCGACGGAGACGGCCGTACCCACCGGGCGACGCAGGCGCGCCGCGGAGGCCGCAGGGCAGCCGGCGCTGCCGGCCCAGGTCGCCGAGGACGAGAGTGCTTCCGAGGGCAACAACGGGACCGGACGGCGGCGTGGGCGGCCGAGCCCCGTCGAGGGCGGCGTCTCCGAGGGCGCGGTGGTGACCGCCGCCGAGCACGCGGCCGGTACGGCGGCCACGGGGCTGGGGGCGACCGTGCCTCCGCAGGGCGTGCCCGCGCCCGCCGACGGACGGCGTGCCTTGCAGGACGGCGGCCGACAGGCCCTGGCGGCCGCACTGCCCGCGGCTGCGCCCGCCG
>NZ_BMVY01000024.1 GCF_014650955.1 Streptomyces tauricus | reverse complement strand
CAACGAGATGGTGGCTTCCTGGGTGTGGTGGGGGTCGAGGTTCACGACCACCAGAACCGTGTTCGATCCGCGTGCGTCCGTGACCGACTTGGAGTACGCGAGCACCGCCTCCTTGTCCGTGTGGTGGAAATGCAGGTCACGCAGTTGTCGAAGGGCGGGACTGCGGCGCCTGATCGCATTCAGCTCGGCGATCAGGGGCGCGATGCTACGGCCCTCGCGTTCTGCCGACTCCCAGTCTCGCGGACGTAGTTGGTACTTTTCGGAGTTCAGGTACTCTTCGCTGCCGTCACGCACCGGCACGCCTTCGCACAGCTCGAATCCGCTGTAGACACCCCAGGTCGGGGAGAGGGTCGCGGCCAGCACCGCGCGCAGTTCGAAGGCCCCCCGGCCACCGTGCTGAAGAAACTCGTGCAGGATGTCGGGGGTGTTGACGAAGAAGTTGGGCCGCATATAAGCGGCTGCGTCACCGGAGAGTTCGGTGAGGTATTCGGTCAGTTCCTCCTTGGTGTTGCGCCAGGTGAAATACGTGTACGACTGCTGGAAACCGATCGCGCCGAGCGTGTGCATCATCGCCGGGCGGGTGAACGCCTCGGCCAGGAAGATCACATCGGGATCGGTGCGGTTGATCTCCCCGATCACCTCTTCCCAGAAGACGACCGGCTTCGTGTGCGGATTGTCGACGCGGAAGATCCTCACGCCATGACTCATCCAGAACCGCAGTACCCTGAGCGTCTCCCGTACCAGGCCCGGCATGTCCTTGTCGAAGGCGATCGGATAGATGTCCTGGTACTTCTTCGGCGGGTTCTCCGCGTACGCGATCGAGCCGTCGGAGCGGTGGTGGAACCATTCCGGGTGCTTCTCCACCCACGGGTGGTCCGGTGAGCACTGGAGCGCGAAGTCGAGCGCGATCTCCAGGTCCAGTTCCGCGGCGCGGCGCACGAAGTCGTCGAAGTCGTCGATCGTGCCGAGGTCGGGGTGGACGGCGTCGTGCCCGCCCTCCGGTGAGCCGATCGCCCACGGCACCCCCACGTCGTACGGGCCGGGGTCCAGTGTGTTGTTGGGGCCCTTGCGGAAGGTCGTGCCGATGGGGTGGATCGGTGGCAGGTACACCACGTCGAAGCCCATCTCGGCGATCGCGGGCAGCCGCCGGGCCGCCGTGCGGAAGGTACCGCTGACCGGCGGCTTCCCGGGCTCGACCACCGCGCCCTCCGAACGCGGGAAGAACTCGTACCAGGAGCCGAACAGGGCCCGTTCCCGCTCGACCTGGAGGTTCAGCGGCTCGGCCGCGGTGACCAGTTCGCGCAGCGGATGGCGGGCGAGGACATGGTTCACGTCGGGGGTGAGCGCGGCGGCGAGCCGCGCCGCCGCAGGACGGCCCGTGTCGCGCAGGGCCGTGACGGCCGCGAGGATCGCCTCACGCCGGCCCTTGCTCTTCGGTACCCCGGCCGCGGCACGCTCGTACAGCAGCGCGCCCTCCTCCAGGACGAGTTCGGTGTCCATGCCCGCCGGGATCTTGATCTGGGCATGGTGGCGCCAGGTGGTGATCGGATCGCCCCAGGCCTCCACGGTGTACGTCCACAGGCCGGGCGCCGGTACGGAGACGGTGGCGCCCCAGCGGTCCGTGCCGGGAGCGAGTTCGCGCAGGGGCGTCCAGGGGCCCGTGCGGCCCTCGGGGCCGCGCAGGACGACGTTCGCGGCGACCGCGTCGTGGCCCTCCCGGAAGACGGTCGCGGAGATCTCGAAGGACTCTCCCACCACGGCCTTGGCGGGGCGGCGGCCGCCCAGGACGAGAGGACGTACGTCCAGGACGGGGATGCGGCCGATCACGGGGGCACTTTCGGGGAGGGAGGCGGTGGAGACGGCTCGCCCGGAGTCGGGCGCCGGGGATTTGGCCGGATTCGTCTGCCCGGTTTGCCCGGCCTGTTCGGGCTCGCCGGGCTTACCGGGTGTCCCGGCCGAACGGTCAGGACCGGCCGAACCGGTCGAACCGGCGGCTTGCGCCGGAGCCGCCTTCTCGGCGGTCCGGGCCTTGTGTGCCTGTGGGCGGTCGGCTTTCTCCCCCGGGTCCGGGGGTGGTGTGGTGCTGGGCGTCGGGGGTGGTGACGGCTGGTGGTGCATGGCGGGCATGACCGCTCCTGTCCGCGTCAACGTGGGTGGGCGGATGAGAGTGTGGGGGTCCTGCGGTGTGTTACCGAGGGAGCCTTCCCACCCCTTTCGGGTAGGCAATCCGGCACTTTGTTAACTACTCGCGCGTATGTCCACACACAAGACCGGCCTCGCCCGTCGGGAATCCGCCACTGATCCGTGAGCATCTACCCGGGATTCGCGGGACGAGACCGGCCCATGAATGTCTACTTGGTCAAGGGTTGGCGACCTGGAGGAGTGTGCCGGGGGAACCGGGGCGCACGTCCGACAGTGCTCCGGACGCCGCCCGGTCGGCGAGGGCCCTGCCGACCTCGGCGGGAGCCGCCGCGGGACGGCCGGCGAGATACGGGGCGGCCGCGCCGGCGGCACGGGGCGACGCCGTCGAGGTGCCGGAGTGGGTCGCCCTCGCCGTGTCGCCGGTGTGCGAGGCGGAGGTGACGTCCACGCCCGGCGCGAACGGGTCGAGTCGCGCGCCCCAGTCGCAGAAGTACGCCCTGGCCTCCGCCGGGTCGCTCGCCCCGACCGTGATCGCCTCCTCGACGCGGGCCGGTGAGTCGGCCGTCAGGGCCGCGGTCAGGCCCTCCGCCCGGTGCGGCCGCCGTGTGCGCGTCACTGCCATGGTGTGCGCTCCCCTCGTCGACAAGCGGCAGCCTCTCGTGCGCCGTGCCCTCCCACAAGCCCGCACGCCGGTACGGAACCGGCCATACCCCCCACACCCCCGAAGTGGGGCGGAGCGCTCCGTGCGGCGTTTCGCGCCGTAGTTGCGGACCCACCCACCCCGCTACCGTCGTGGGTGACGTCCGAACGTCCTAGGTGACACGCCCTTTGTGAAGGTGGAAGCTCGTGAAGGCCATCCGCAGGTTCACCGTGCGT
This sequence comes from Streptomyces tauricus, assembly GCF_014650955.1. Lineage (GTDB taxonomy): Bacteria > Actinomycetota > Actinomycetes > Streptomycetales > Streptomycetaceae > Streptomyces > Streptomyces tauricus. Next base: position 148,431 of record NZ_BMVY01000024.1, on the reverse strand, counting down.
CCCGTACTCCCGGAAGCCCTCCACCCCCTCAGCGATCTGGCGCGCAACCTGCGCTGGTCCTGGCATGCCGAGACCCGTGACCTCTTCCAGTCCGTGGACCCCGAGCGCTGGACCGCCTCCGGCTGCGATCCCGTACGGCTCCTCGGGAGCGTGTCGTCCGGACGGCTGGCCCAGCTGTCCGGCGACCGGAGGTTCCTGCGGCGGCTGTCCGCGGCCGCCGACGATCTGAACGACTACGTGACGGGGGACCGCTGGTACCAGTCCCAGCCCGCCGAACTCCCGGCCGCCATCGCCTACTTCTCACCCGAGTTCGGCATCACCGCCGCGCTGCCGCAGTACTCCGGAGGCCTCGGCATCCTCGCCGGGGACCACCTCAAGGCTGCCAGCGACCTCGGCGTACCCCTCATCGGCGTCGGACTGCTTTACCGGCACGGCTACTTCCGCCAGTCCCTGTCCCGGGACGGCTGGCAGCAGGAGCACTATCCGGTCCTCGACCCCAACGAACTGCCCGTCTCCCTGCTGCGCGAACCCGACGGCACCCCCTCCCAGGTCTCCCTGGCCCTCCCCGGCGGTACGGCCCTGCACGCGCGGATCTGGCTGGCCCAGGTCGGCCGGGTCCCGCTGCTGCTGCTCGACTCCGACGTCGAGGAGAACGACCTCGGCGAGCGCGGGGTCACCGACCGGCTGTACGGCGGCGGCAGCGAGCACCGGCTGCTCCAGGAGATGCTGCTCGGCATCGGCGGGGTGCGCGCGGTCCGTACGTACTGCAGGCTCACCGGCCACGCGCGGCCCGAGGTGTTCCACACGAACGAGGGCCACGCGGGCTTCCTCGGTCTGGAGCGCATCCACGAACTGTCCTACGAGGACCTCGACTTCGAGGCCGCCCTCGAAGCCGTCAGGGCCGGGACCGTCTTCACGACCCACACCCCCGTGCCCGCCGGCATCGACCGCTTCGACCGGGAGCTGGTGGCCCGCCACTTCGGCCCCGACGCGGAACTCCCGCGCATCGACGTCGAACGCATCCTGCAACTGGGCATGGAGACCTACCCGGGCGGCGAGCCGAACCTCTTCAACATGGCGGTGATGGGACTGCGGCTCGGCCAGCGGGCCAACGGCGTCTCCCTCCTGCACGGCCAGGTCAGCCGGGAGATGTTCGCGGGACTGTGGCCGGGCTTCGACCCCGCCGAGGTCCCCATCACCTCCGTGACGAACGGCGTCCACGCCCCCACCTGGGTCGCGCCCGAGGTGTTCCGGCTCGGCGCCCGGCAGATCGGCGCACAGCGCACCGAGGACGCCCTCACCGTCGGCGGCTCCGAGACCTGGGACGCCGTCGCCGACATCCCCGACCAGGACATCTGGGAGCTGCGCCGCTCCCTGCGCGAGCAACTGGTGACGGAGGTACGGGAGCGGCTGTACGCGTCCTGGCGGCAGCGGGGCGCCGGGACGGCGGAACTGGGCTGGATCGACGGCGTCCTGGACCCGGACGTCCTGACCATCGGCTTCGCCCGCCGTGTCCCCTCCTACAAACGCCTGACGCTGATGCTGCGGGACCGCGACCGGCTCATGGACCTGCTGCTGCACTCCGAGCGGCCCGTCCAGATCGTGGTGGCGGGCAAGGCCCACCCGGCCGACGACGGCGGCAAACGCCTCGTACAGGAACTGGTCCGCTTCGCCGACGACCCGCGGGTGCGCCACCGCATCGTCTTCCTGCCCGACTACGGCATGGCGATGGCGCAGAAGCTGTACCCCGGCTGCGACATCTGGCTCAACAACCCGCTGCGCCCCCTGGAGGCCTGCGGCACCTCGGGCATGAAGGCCGCGCTGAACGGCTGCCTCAACCTGTCGGTCCTGGACGGCTGGTGGGACGAATGGTTCCGGCCGGACTTCGGCTGGGCGATCCCCACGGCGGACGGCACCGCGGTGGACGACGACCGCCGTGACGAACTGGAGGCCGGCGCCCTCTACGACCTGCTGGAACAGCGGGTGGCCCCGCGCTTCTACGAACTCGGCCAGGCAGGTCTGCCCGACCGCTGGATCGAGATGGTCCGCCAGACCCTGTCCCACCTGGGCCCCAAGCTCCTGGCGGGCCGCATGGTCCGCGAGTACGTGGAGCGCCTCTACACCCCGGCGGCCCTGGCCCACCGCTCCATGGACCACCCTGCCGCGCGGGAGCTGGCGGTGTGGAAGTCCCGGGTGCGGGCGGCCTGGCCGCACGTCACGGTCGACCATGTCGAGACGACGGCCGCGACCGCCACGGCCGAACTGGGCTCGACGCTCTCCCTGCGGGTGCTCGTCGCCCTCGGCGACCTGGCCCCGGACGACGTCGAGGTCCAGGCGGTCTCGGGCCGCGTCGACTCCGAGGACCGCATCACGGACGGCACGACGTTCCCGCTGAAACCGGCGGGCGGCCCGGACCAGGAGGGCCGCTGGCACTACGAGGGCCCGCTCTCCCTCGACCGCACGGGCCCCTTCGGCTACACGGTCCGCATCCTCCCGGCCCACCGCCTACTGGCCTCCAACGCGGAACTGGGCCTGGTGGCGGTACCGGCGGAGGAACTGGTGGAGGGGGCGGGGGTGCTCATGCGGTGAGGGGGAGAAGCGGAGGCGGATGGCGGCACGGGGCGGGGTGACCGGGCCCTACGCCTCGTCGAAGTCCGCGCACATCCGCCGCAGCACCGCCCCGCACCTGCGTGCGTACGCGTGCTGGAGGCCGCGGGTGGCCGGGCCGCCCGCGCGGGTGTACCACTTCGCCGGGCGGCTGAAGGCGGTCACGGTCAGCCAGACCGTGCCGTCGCCCGTGCGGTCGACCACGAAGGCCTCCTCGCCGGACTCCGGATGGCCGGACAGGGTGCCGTAGGCCCAGCCGGCGCGGCGGGGTTCGTCGAGGGTCCAGACGATCCGGCAGGGCGCCTTGATGAGGGAGCCCAGGCCGACCGTCACATCGACGCCCGGGGCCGCCTCGGTGGCGTCCGTCGTGATCCTGACTCCGGCCGCCTTGTGGAGTTCCCAGGTCATGACCGCCTGGGAGGCGGATGAGAAGACCTCGTGGCCCTCGCCTATGCGGGTGCGGACGTGCAGGGGGTGGAAGCCGGGTGGGCACCGGCCGTCGCGGGTCGCACCCACATCCTCGTACGTGAAGGGCATGGGAACCAAGAGTAGGGCGGTACCCGGGACAGCCTTCGTCCCGGGTACCGCCCCGCGCACACTCAGGAAGCCGTTACGCCACGTTCACGCCGGACCAGGCCGCCGCCACCGCCTTGTACTCGGTGCTCGTCGAGCCGTACAGCGCCGACGCCGCGCTCAGGGTCGCCGTACGGGCGCCCGCGTACTTCGTCGTGGACGTCATGTACTCGGTGAGCGCCTTGTACCAGATCTTGATGGCCTTGTCCCGGCCGATGCCGGTGAGCGTGGTGCCGTTGGACGTCGTGGAGTTGTAGCTGACTCCGTTGATCGTCTTGGCGCCGCTGCCCTCCGAGAGGAGGTAGAAGAAGTGGTTCGCCGGACCGGAGGAGTAGTGGACGTCCACCGAGCCGAGGCTGGACGACCAGCTGTCCTTGGACGCGCCGTCCTTGCTCGGCTTGTCCATGTACCGCAGCGGGGTGCCGTTGCCGTTGATGTCGATCTTCTCGCCGATGAGGTAGTCGCCGACGTCGGAGGCGCTGGCCGCGTAGAACTCGACCGCCGTGCCGAAGATGTCGGAGGTGGCCTCGTTCAGGCCGCCCGACTCACCGCTGTAGTTCAGGCCCGCGGTGTTCGACGTGACGCCGTGGGTCATCTCGTGGCCCGCGACGTCCAGCGAGGTGAGCGGCTTGACGCTGCCCGCGCCGTCGCCGTACGTCATGCAGAAGCAGCTGTCGCTCCAGAAGGCGTTGACGTACGCCGTGCTGTAGTGGACGCGGGAGTAGGCGGCCACACCGTTGTTCTTGATGCCGCTGCGCCCGAACGTGTTCTTGTAGAAGTCCCAGGTGGCCTGGGCGCCGTAGTGCGCGTCGACGGCCGCCGTCTGGGTGTTGGACGCGGCGCCCGTGCCCCAGGTGTCGTCCGCGTCGGTGAAGAGGGTGCCGGTGCCGGACGTGCCCTTGTTCAGGTTGTACGTCTTGTGCGAGCCGCGCGAGGTGTCGTTGAGCTGGTACGTCGAGCCCGACAGCGAGGTGCCGATGGTGACCTTGCCGGAGTACTGGCTGTTGCCGATACCGGTCTGGATGGCCTCCCATTCGTACAGCTTCTTGCCCGACTCGGCGTCGGTGACGACGTGCAGCTCCTGCGGGGTGCCGTCGTGCTGGAAGCCGCCGACGACCGTCTCGTAGGCCAGGGCCGGCTTGCCGTCGGCCGCCCAGACGACCTTGCGGGGCGCCTTGTCGGCGGCGGACTTCTTGCTGCCCTCGGCCTTCGCGGCGGACACGGCCTGCTTCTCGGCCGCGGACTTGGCGATGCCCGGGGTGAGGTCCGGGACCTTGATGGTGGCCTTGGTCGCCCTGGTCACGCCCGTGGTCTTCCCGGCCTCGGTCTCGTGGACGACCAGGTCGCCGCCGAGGACCGGGAGCCCCGCGTACGTGCGCTCGTAGCGGGTGTGGGTCGTGCCGTCGACGTTCTTGATGACGTCTCTGACGACCAGCTTCTCGTCGGCGCCGAGACCTATCTCGTCGGCGGTGTCCGTGGCGGCGGCGTCGGCCTTCGCGAGGAGGCTCGTACGGGCTGCCGGGGACAGCTGGACCGGCGCCGCGGCGAGGGTCGCGTCGGACTTCTCCACCGGGGTCTGGGCGGAGGCACCGGTGGTCAGGCCGGTGGTGAGGAGCGCACCGGCCGCGACGGCGGTGGCGATGGCGACAGTGGTGCGGTTGCGACGCGCGTAGAGGGGGGTCACACAAGCTCCTTCGTGGGGGGTGTGTCCGACCGTTATGGGGGAGCGGTCGGGCGACTGTGAAGTTGCGGTGCGGGCGTGCCGTACTGATCCGTGCCGTGCGAGGTGAACAGTGCCAGGTGGGTCGCGTACATGTCATTGGGGCAAATGGAGGTTGGCCGGAAATCGTCCGCTGCCCGAAGATCGGCGTACGCATTGCGGACTTGATCACCCGTCAAGGCGGCGCAATGGGAACGGAAGAGCATGGCAAGATCTCGGCAAAGCGGAAGCAAAGAGGGTGCCACCCCGGAAGGTCGGTCCCGGGGTGGCACCCGCTGTGTGCCGGGGTCGTGCGGCTAGGCCGTCGGGAAGGTGATCTTCCAGCTGTTGATCCTGCCGACGTCCTGCGCCGCCTGGTCCTGGACCTTCAACTGCCAGGTCCCGTTGGCGACTTCGGTTGAGGCGTTGACCGTGTAGGGCTCGGTGACGTTGTCCGCCGAGTCCGAGGAGCTGAACGGCTTGAGGCGGTACGTCGAGCCGTCCGGCGCCACCAGGTCGACGACCAGGTCGCCGCGCCAGGTGTGGGTGATGTTCGGCGTCACGATCAAGTTGGACGGGGCGTTTCCGGCCTGGCCGGAAACAGTTATCGAGGAGGTGACAGCGGCCCCGTTGTCCGGAATCGATACCGCGGTCGTGTTCTCGAAGGACGTGCCGCCGCCCCCGCCGCCCGGCCGGGCACCGACGTTGATGCCGGCCCAGGCGTTCTGCACGGCCGTGTACTCGGCGCTGGTGGTGCCGTACAGCTCACCCGCGACCGCCAGCGTGCCGGTGCGCGCCGCCGCGTAGTTGGTCGTGGTGGTGAACTTGGTGGTGAGCGCCTTGAACCAGATCAGCGCGGCCTTGTCGCGGCCGATGCCGGTGACCGGCAGACCGTCGGAGGTCGGCGAGTCGTACGCGACGCCGTTGACGGTCTTGGCGCCGCTGCCCTCGCTGAGCAGGTAGAAGAAGTGGTTCGCCGGCCCCGAGGAGTAGTGGACGTCCACCGACCCGATCCCCGAGTACCAGCTGTCCTTGGACGCGCCGTCCTTGCTCGGCTTGTCCATGTACCGCAGCGGGGTGCCGTTGCCGTTGATGTCGATCTTCTCGCCGACCAGGTAGTCACCGACGTCGGAGGAGTTCCCGGCGTGGAACTCGACGGCCGCCGCGAAGATGTCGGAGGTCGCCTCGTTCAGACCGCCCGACTCACCGCTGTAGACGAGGCCCGCGGTGTTCGCGGTCACGCCGTGCGTCATCTCGTGCGCGGCCACGTCGATCGACGTCAGCGGCTTGGCGTTGCCCGAGCCGTCGCCGTACGTCATGCAGAAGCAGGAGTCCTGCCAGAAGGCGTTGACGTAGTTGTTGCCGTAGTGGACCCGGGAGTACGCGCCGACGCCGTCACCGCGGATACCCGTGCGGCCCTGCACGTTCTTGTAGTAGTCCCAGGTCAGCGCGGCCCCGTAGTGGGCGTCCGCGGCGGCCGTCTCCAGGTTCGAGGCGGCGCCGTTGCCCCACACGTCGTCCGGGCCGGAGAAGAGCGTGCCGGTGCCGGACGTACCGCGGTTCAGGTTGTTCGTCCTGTGGTTCCCGCGGGTGGTGTCCGTGAGGTTGTACGTCGACCCGGACTGGGCGCTGCCGAGCGCCACCGAGCCGCTGTACTGGGTGTTGCCGGTGCCGTTGTCGACGCCCTGATACTCGAAGAGCTTCTTGCCGGTCGCTGCGTCCGTGATGACGTGCAGCTCGTTCGGGGTGCCGTCGTGCTGGAGGCCCCCGACGACCGTCTCGTACGCGAGCGTCGGCTTGCCGCTCGCCGCCCAGATCACCTTGCGGGCCCCGTCGGCCTCGGTCTTCTTCGAGCCCTCCGCCGAGGCCGCCTTGAGCGCCTGCTTCTCGGCGACCGCCGGCTTCACGGCGGCGCTGGTCGTGAGCCCCTTGAGCTGGGCACGCACCGCCCGCGTGACGCCCTCCGTCTCGCCTGACTTGGCGGTTTCGACGACCAGGTCGCCGCCGAGGACCGGGAGTCCGGCGTAGGTGCGCTCGTAGCGCGTGTGGACCGTGCCGTCCGCGTCCTTGACGACGTCACGGACGACGAGCTTCTCCTGCGCGCCCAGGCCGAGTTCGGCCGCGGTGTCCGTCTTCGCGGAGTCGGCGTCGCGGATCAGCGCGGCGCGCTGGGCGGGGGAGAGCTTGACCGCCAGGGAACCCTTGTCGAGCTGGCCCGGGGCGGGTGGGGCGTCGGCGGTCGCGGCGCCGGTCTGGACGGCCGCGGCGAGCAGGGCGGCGACGGCGACGAGCGCGCCGGCTGCCGCCTTGCGGGGGATGGGACGGGCGGTGGGTCTGTGGGAGGTGCGCTTCAACACGGACTCCTTCTGCGTGGCCACGAACGCGTGGCCAGGGGGGACCGGACGGTCGAGAGCCGTCCGGGCAGAACAAGACGGAACGCAGAACCACGTGCGGGTGGGGCCACTTGCGTGCAGAGCCGAGCACCACGCCACAGCGATTTCTGTGAGGTTGCTGTGAGGTGGTCGTGGGAAGGGTGGCAGGGAATGGGCACGTCTGTCAGGGGCGCGACAGGAAGTTGGCCGGAAAGCCTCCGTTGTCCGGAGGGTCATGTTCGGTATGCGGACCGTTCGCCGTGCCACGAGTTCCACAGCGCCGCGTAGGCGCCGCCGGCCGCCACCAACTCCTCGTGGGTGCCGAGTTCGGTGATGCGGCCCTCCTCCATCACGGCCACCCGGTCCGCGTCGTGCGCGGTGTGCAGACGGTGCGCGATGGCGATGACGGTCCGCCCTTCGAGCACGGCGGCCAGCGCGCGCTCCGTGTGGCGTGCGGTGGCCGGGTCGAGCAGCGCCGTGGCCTCGTCGAGGATCAGGGTGTGCGGGTCGGCGAGCACCACCCGGGCCAGGGCCAGTTGCTGGGCCCGCGAGCCGTCCGCGACGGGCGCACCTCCCCGCGGCCGGGCGTGAGCGGCGGCCGGGGGACGGCCGCCGGGGCCCAGCTCCGTGTCGAGCCCGTCCGGCAGTTCCCCGGCCCAGTCGTCGGCGCCGACCGCCGCCAGCGCGGCCCACAACGCCGCGTCGTCGGCGGCCGGATCGGCGATGAGCAGGTTGTCGCGGACCGCGCCCAGGAACACGTGGTGCTCCTGGGTGACGAGCACGACCTGCCGCCGCAGCTGCTCCGGGTCCAGGGCGGCGACCGGCACCCCGCCGACCGTCACCGTGCCGGAGCCCGGCACGTCGATGCCCGCGAGCAGCCGGCTCAGGGTCGTCTTCCCGGCGCCGGAGGGACCCACCACGGCCAGCCGCTCGCCGGGCCGTACGGTCAGGTCGACCCCGCGCAGCACCTCACCGCCGCGGTCGTACGCGTACCGCACCCGCCGCACGTCGATCCGGTCGTCCGCCGGGACGGGGGACTTCGACGGCGATCCCGATGCCGATGCCGCTGCCGATCCCAATGCCGATCCCAATGCCGATCCCAATGCCGAGTCCGTTGCCGATTCCGACGGCGACCCCGCCGGTCCGCTCCTCGGGGCCCGGGCGAGGCCCTCCACCCGCGCGAACGACGCGCCGCTGGCCTGCAGTTGCTCCACCCGCATCAGGATCGTGTCGAGCGGCGACTCCAGCTGGCGCAGATACAGGGCCGCAGCCACCACGGCGCCCACGCTCATCGCGCCCCGCGCGTGCAGGGCGCCGCCCACCATCAGGACGACGGCCACGGGCAGGACGTTCGAGATCTCCACGGACAGGAAGAACACCGACCGCAGGTTCAGCGTGTGCATCCGGGTACGGCGGGACGCGTCGAGGGCGTCCCGGCTCGCGGTGACGCGCCGCCGTTGCAGCCCGAACGCCTCGACCGTGCGCGCGCCGGACGTGGTGGCCGAGACGATCTCGGCGACCTCCGAGGTGGCGGCGCCCTCGGCGAGGTAGGCGGGGCGGGCCCGGCGCAGATACCACCGCAGGGCGAACCAGATACCGGCCTGGGCGAGCACCGCGCAGCCGCCGAGCAGCGGATCGAGGGCGAAGACCGCGCCGATGAGGAACAGCGCCTGCACCGAGGAGATCAGCAGTTCGGGCCCCGCGTCGCGCAGGGTCGTGCCCACCGCGGCGACGTCGGCGGTGCCGCGGGCCGTGAGATCGCCGGTGCCCGCCCGCTCCACGACGGACGCGGGCAGGGCCAGCGCCCGGTCGACGAACTCCTCGCGCACCCGCGCCAGCGTCCGCTCCCCGAACCGGTGCCCCACGAACCGGGCGGCCCGCGCCAGCAGCAACTGGGCGGGCGCGCACACCACGATGACGAGCGCCAGCCGGTCCACGACGGCGACCCCGGCACCGGCCCTGACCTCGTCGATGATGCGGCCGAGCAGCCAGGGGCCGGCCAGCCCGGCAGCGGCGGCCAGCGCGTTCAGGACGAGCACGGCGGCGAAGGCGCGGCCGTCCGCGCGGATCAGCCGGGCCGCGGCGGCCCGCACGTCGGCCGGTTCTGCGACCGGCAACTGCGTGCTCATCGCACGGCCCCTTCAGGCTCTTGCGCGTCGCGCGCGCCGGTCTTCCCGGCCTCCCCGCCGTCCGGGGCCGCGTCGCGGGCCACCAGCGCCCGGTATCCCGGCTCCCTGTCGAGGAGTTCGCGATGTCCGCCGACGGCCGCGACCTCGCCGTCGACCAGGTAGTACACGGTGTCCGTCTGGTCGAGCACGAGCGGCGAGGTGCTGGTGACGAGGGTCGTACGGCCTCTGCGCGCGGCCCGCAGCCGGGCGGCGACCGCGGCCTCGGTGTGCGCGTCGAGCGCCGAGGTGGGCTCGACCGCGAGCAGCACCTCGGGGTCGGCGAGCAGGGCCCGCGCGAGACGTACGCGCTGCCGCTGGCCCCCGGAGAGGCTGCGGCCCTGCGCGTCCACGGCCGAGTCGAGCCCGTCGGGCAGCCCGAGCACGATGTCGTCCGCGACGGCCGCGTGCACGGCCCTGCCGACGGCCGCGTCGTCGGCGCCGTCCAGGTCCGGGCGGCCGGCGAGCAGTTCGCGCAGGGTGCCCGCGAACAGGTCGGCCTCGTGGTCGGCGACCAGGACGCGCTCCCGTATGCGCGGCAGGGCGATCGCGTCGAGCCGCACACCGCCCCAGGTGGCCGCCGACTCGGTGTAGCGGCCGAGCCGGTCGACCACGGCGGCGGACTCCGCGGGACGGGCACCGACCAGCGCGGTCAGCGCGCCCGGCACCACCCGCACCCCGGACTGCGGATCGTGCAGCACGGCGGGCTCCGCCGGGGCGTCCAGTGAGAGGTGCGCAGCCGAGTCGCCGGAGGAGCCGTCCGATATCAAGGGCTCCAGGGCCAGGAAACGTACGACGCGCCGGGCGGCCACCACGCCCCGGCTGATCTGGTACCCGCACTCGACGAAGAACGCCACCGGGCCCACGAGGACCGCCGCGTAGCCGTACACGGACACCAGCTCGCCGACGGTGAGCGTGCCCTGGGCGGCGAGCCGGGCCGCCAGCCAGGTCACCACGGCCAGGAACATGGTCGGCAGCCCCACCCCGAGCGCCTGCAGCCAGCTGGTCACGGACCCGACCCGGTACCCCTGGTCCCGCAGCAGTCGCGAGTCCCGGCGGAAGGCGTCGGCGAACAGCCCCTTCCCGCCGAGGCCGTTGAGGACCCGCAGCCCGCCCGCGAGGTCCCCGATCCGCGCGGTCAGCGTGCCCTGCAGCTCGCGGTACTCGGTCTCCGTGCCGCGCAGCCGCCCCATCAGGGGGCCGATGAGCACGACGATCACCGGGATGCCGATCAGGACCACCGCGGCCAGCGGCGGCGAGACCGACAGCAGCAGCCCCGCCACGACGACGTAGGCGGCGACCGAGCCGACGCCGGGCCCCACGACGGTCAGGGCCCCGCTGATGGTCAGTACGTCACCGACGCCGATCGTGACGACCTCGCCGGTGCCGGTCTGCCGGGACAGCCCGGCGCCCAGCCGGGTCGCCTGCCCGACGACGAGCTTCACCGAGCGGAAGTTGGCGTCCATCCGGACCTTGGTCATCGTGCGGTGGCGCAGGACGCCCACCACGGCGTTGAACACGCCGAGGCCCAGCAGCGCGGCCGACCAGCCGGCGAGCGCCACCCGGTCGCCCGGCTCCAGCCCGTCGTCGATCGCCCGGGACAGCAGATACGGCGTCAGCGCGATGAGCACCAGCCAGACGGTGGCCAGCACCGCGCCCGCCGCCGACCGCCCCGGCTGCCGGGTGACCAGCCACCACAGGTACCGGCCGCCGCCCCGCAGATCCGGCACGCCGGGATCCTCGTACGCGAAGCGCTCCAGACGGCTCAGCCGCTCGGGACCGCCCCGCTCGGGACCGCCCCGCTCGGGACCGCCGCGCTCGGGACCGACCTGCTCCGGACCGACCCGTTTCAGGGTCACTCGGCGTGTCCCTGCACGAGGCTGTCCCGCCAGGCCTGGTGCAGGTCCGCGAACCGGCCCGTGTCCGTGATCAGCCGGTCGGGGCTGCCGTCCTCGACGATGCGGCCGTGCTCCATGACGAGGACCCGGTCGGCGATCTCGACCGTCGACAGCCGGTGGGCGATGACCACCGCCGTACGGCCGCGCAGGACCGTGTGCATGGCCCGCTGGACGGCCCGTTCGCCCGGCACGTCCAGCGAACTGGTGGCCTCGTCGAGGATCAGGACCGCCGGGTCGGCCAGCAACGCCCGCGCGAACGCGACCAGTTGGCGCTGACCGGCCGAGATGCGCCCGCCCCTCTTGCGTACGTCCGTGTCGTAGCCGTCCGGCAGGGAGCTGATGAAGTCATGGGCGCCGATGGCCTTCGCGGCCCGCTCGATGTCCTCGCGGGAGGCGTCGGGGCGGCCGATGGCGATGTTCTCGGCGACCGTGCCGGAGAACAGGAAGGCCTCCTGCGTCACCATCACCACCCCGCGCCGCAGTTCGGGCACCGACAGCTCGCGCAGGTCCACGCCGTCGAGGAGGACGCGGCCCGTCGTGGGGTCGTAGAAACGGGCCAGGAGCTTGGCGAGCGTCGACTTGCCCGCGCCCGTGGAGCCGACCACGGCGACGGTCTGGCCCGCCGGCAGCGTCAGCGAGAAAGAGGGCAGCACCTCGCCGCCCGTCCGGTACGCGAACCGCACGTCGTCGAACACGACCTCCCGGCCCGGCAGTTCGGAGGCGGGAGCGGGCAGCGCACGGGGCCGCTCGGGCTCCGGCACCGAGGGCACCTGGGCCAGCAGCCCCGCGATCTTCTCCATCGAGGCCGCCGCCGACTGGTACGAGTTGAGGAACATGCCGAGCCGGTCGATCGGGTCGTACAGGCGCCGCAGATAGAGCACCGCCGCCGCCAGCACGCCCAGCGCGAGGGAACCGGACGCCACCCGGTACGCGCCCCACAGCACGATCCCCGCGACCGCCGTGTTGGCGACCAGGCGGGAGCCGACGACATAGCGGGCCATCTCCAGGATGGCGTCGCCGTTGACGCGCTCGTGACGGCTGTTGAGCGCGTGGAAGGCCGAGTCGTTGACGGCCTCGCGGCGGAAGGCGCGCACGGGCCTGATGCCGTTCATCGTCTCCGCGAACTTCACGATGACCGCGGCGATGGCGGTCGAGCGGACGGCGAAGATCCGCCCGGCGCGGTGCCGGTAGAGCCGGATGAGCAGGTACAGCGGCATGAACGAGGCGACGGCGACCGCGCCGAGGCCCAGGTCCAGCCAGAGCAGCATCGCGGAGATGTAGACGAAGGACAGGATGACGGTGATGAGCTCCTGGAGGCCCTCGCTGAGCAGTTCGCGCAGCGACTCGACGTCCGTCGTGGAGCGGGAGATGAGCCGGCCCGAGGTGTAGCGCTCGTGGAAGTCGACGCTGAGCGCCTGCGCGTGCCGGAAGATCCTGCCGCGCAGGTCCAGCAGGACGTCCTGGTTGACACGGGCCGAGGTGAGGACGAAGCCCCACTGGAGGGCGCCGGCCGCCACCGAGCACAGCGCGTACGCGGCGGCCACCGCGATCAGCGGGCCGTTGTCGTCGGCGCGGAAGGCCGGTACGGCACGGTCGATCGCGTACGCCACGAGCATCGGGCCCGCCTGCACCGCCGCCTGCTGGAGCAGCAGGAGGACCGCCGCGAGGACGACGCGGCCCTTCATCGGCGCGAGCAGGGAGCGCAGGAGGGCGGCCGTGGCGCGCGGGGGAGCGGGCAGGGCGTCGCGGTCGAAGGGGTCGCCGTCCTGGGGCGGCGGGGCCGCCGACCGGTCCTTGCCGCCGTCTGCCGGCGCGGTGGTCGTGGGCGCCGTCATCGGTTCTCCCTTTCGGTCTTCTCTGTCCTTCCCGACATCAGCCAGGCGTACTCCGCGCTCGTACGCAGCAGTTCGTGGTGGGTGCCGACGGCGGTGATCCGGCCCCCGGAGAGCAGGGCGACGCGGTCGGCGAGCAGGACCGTGGACGGGCGGTGGGCCACGACCAGGGCGGTCGTCCCGGCGAGGACGCGGCGCAGGGCCGCCTCGACCAGGGCCTCCGTGTGGACGTCCAGGGCGGAGAGCGGGTCGTCCAGGACGAGGAAGCGGGGGTTGCCGACGACCGCGCGCGCCAGGGCCAGGCGCTGGCGCTGGCCGCCGGAGAGGCTGAGGCCCTGCTCGCCGACCTCGGTGTCCGTCCCGTGCGGCAGCGCGTGGACGAAGTCCGCCTGCGCGACGGCCAGGGCGCGGGCCAGGTCGGCCTCGCCCGCGGTGTCCGGGGCGCCCATCAGGACGTTCTCGCCGACACCCGCGGAGAAGAGGGTGGGCTCCTCGAAGGCGACCGCGACCAGGGCGCGCAGCTCGTCCCGGGGCATCGCGGTGATGTCCGCGCCGTCCAGCGTGATCCGGCCCGCGGTGACCTCGTGCAGCCGGGGGACGAGCGCGGTCAGCGTGGTCTTGCCGGAGCCCGTACCGCCCACGAGGGCCATGGTCTCGCCGTGGCGTATGTGCAGATCGATCCGGTCGAGCACGGGAACGCTGCCGCTCTCCGCGTCGGGATACCGGAACCGCACCCCTTCGAACCGGAGCCCGCCGGTCGTGGACTCAGGGCCGCCCGGGAGCACTTCGGCACGCGCCGCGCCCGACTCCGGTGCGGCGTCCGATTCCGGCATGGCGTCCGACTCCGGTGTCGCGTCCATGACTTCGAAGTACCGTTCCGTGGCCGTCGCCGCCTCCTGGCTCATGGCCAGCAGGAAGCCGATCGACTCGACGGGCCAGCGCAGGGCGAGGGCCGTGGACAGGAACGCGACGAGTGTGCCGGCCGACAGGGAACCGTCGGCCACCTGCACCGTGCCCAGCACCAGGGCCGCGCCGATGGCGAGTTCGGGCAGGGTCGTGATGGCGGCGAAGATACCGGCGAGCAGGCGCGCCTTGGCCAGCTCCGTGCCGCGCAGTGTCCGGGAGAGCTCCCGGAACGCGAGGGCCTGGCTGCGATGGCGGCCGAACCCCTTGATGATCCGGATGCCGAGCACGCTCTCCTCGACGAGCGTCGTCAGATCGCCGACCTGGTCCTGTGCCTGCCGCGCGACCCGCGAGTACCGCTTCTCGAAGAGCCAGCAGACGACCATCACGGGCAGGGCGGGCGCGAGCAGCACGAGTCCGAGCGTCCAGTCCTGGGCCAGCATGATCAGGACGCCCACGAGGATCGTCACCGAGTTGACCAGCAGGAACGTCAGCGGGAACGCCAGGAACATCCGCAGCAGCATCAGATCCGTCGTGCCCCGGGACAACAACTGCCCCGACGGCCAGCGGTCGTGGAAGGCGATGGGCAGCCGCTGCAGATGCCGGTACAGATCGGCCCGCATCGCCGCCTCGACCCCGGCGAGCGGCCGGGCGACCAGCCACCGCCGGAGTCCGAAGAGCACCGCCTCCGCGACCCCGAGCAGCAGCAGGTACAGCGCGCCGAGCCACACCCCGCCCGTGCTCCGGTCGGCCACCGGCCCGTCCACGATCCACTTCAGGACGAGCGGGATCACCAGCCCCGTACAGGAGGCGACCACCGCGACGACGGCCGCCGCGGCCAGCCGTGCGCGCACGGGCCGCACGTAAGGCCACAGCCGCAGCAGGCTGCGTACGGCGGAACGGCTCTCGGCGGGCTCGGTCCCATCGGTTCCCTCGGCGGCGGCGGGCGCAGGTGTGGTTGGCATCAGCAGCGAGCCTACGTTTCGGCACTGACAACACCCAGCGAGTTTTGGCCGGTCCGGGGGCCGGGAGCCGTCCTAGGCGGTCGGGTACGGGAGCAGGGTCGCCGCCGTCCTCTCCCAGGCCGCCTTCAGCTCGGCGAGCAGCTCCGGCCGGTCCGAAGCCAGATCGGCCTGTTCGCGGGAGTCGGCGGCGAGGTTGTAGAGATGGTCCTGGCCGCTCTCGTCCCGGTAGTACTTCCAGTCGCCGCGCCGCAGCGCCCGGTTGGCCCGTACCCGCCAGAACAGGTCGCGCTCCGGCGGCTCCTCGCCCTTCAGCAGGTATCCGGCGAGGCTGGTGCCGTCCAGCGGGTACGCCGGGTCGGGCCGGGCGCCGCCCACCTCCAGCAGGGTCGCGGTCCAGTCGGGGGAGAAGTTGGGCTCGTGGCTGACCTGGCGGCCGTCGATGCGGGCCGGCCAGCGCACGATCGTCGGCACCCGGATACCGCCTTCGAGGAGCACGAACTTCTCCCCGCTGAGCGGCCAGTTGTAGGAGTAGCGCTCGCCGCCGTTGTCGCTGGCGAACAGCACCAGCGTGTTCTCCTCCTGCCCCGAGCGCCGCAGCGCTGTGAGCACTTCGCCGACGGCCGCGTCCAGGCTCTCCACCATCTGCGTGTACTTCTCGACCGAGCCGCCGTCGAAGTGGTTGAGCGCCCGGGAGACCTCCCCCTGGTTCTTGGCCGTCCTGATCTTCGCGGCGATCTCGGCGCCGGTCTCCGCGTCGTCCTCGGCGAGCCAGGGCCAGTGCGGGGTGGTGAAGTTGAGGTTCAGCAGCCAGGGTTTGTCGTGGTCGCGCCCGACGTACTCCACCGCCCGCTCGGTGAGCACCTCGGTGTAGTAGCGCAGGTCCTTGTACTGGGCGTCGCCCTCGTAGAGGTCGTAGTCGCCGAGCTGCCCGAGCTTGGAGAAGTACTCCAGTACACCGCCGAAGTTGCCGAAGAACTCGTCCCAGCCGGACTTGGTGGGGCTGTGGTCGGGCAGCCAGCCGCAGTGCCACTTGCCGATCAGCGCGTTGGAGTAGCCCGCTTTCTTCAGCAGGGAGGCGAGGGTGGGGTGGTTCGGGTCGAGCCCCTGCGCCTTGTTCGCGATCGGCTCGGCGAGCCCGCCGGGCGTACGGCCCGGGTAGCGCCCGGTGTAGAGGCTGAACCGGGTCGGCGAGCAGGTCGCGGACCCGGAGTACGCGTCGGTGAACCGCACCCCCTGCCGGGCGAGCCGGTCCAGGTGGGGCGTCCTGATGTGCGGGGCGCCGTACGAGGAGAGGTCGGCCCAGCCGAGGTCGTCACCGAGGATGACCAGGATGTTGGGGCGCCGGCCGGCCGCGGCGCCGGAGGGCCGGGCCCTGAACGGCTGTTCGGCGGGGACCGCGGCGGCATCGGTGGCCGTGGCGGCGGTGGTGGCGACGGCGGTCACCGCACCACCGCCGACGAGCCCACCGAAGGTACGACGGGATATTTCAGGCATACGGGATCCTCGGATGTGTGGCGGCCCGGACCGGGACGCGAAAGGGGAAGCCCAGAAGGCAGAGGTCAGCTACGAGCGCGGGGCGGACACGGGCTCAGCGACAGATGGCGCTGGACTGCCGGCACAGATCGACATGGCGCCGCTCCACGAGCGCGACACACGCGCACGGGTGATCAGCGGTCGGCCTCATGACAAGGGACGTTCCCAGTGAGGCACCTGGGACGTCAAGGACGTGTCCGGATCGCGGAAGCCACCCTGTGCCCCGCCTGTGGAGGGCGCCCGCTCAGTCCGCCACCCGCAACAGCAGCACCGCCCGCGCCGGCACGGTGATCGTCGTGCCCGCCCGGTGCGCCACCGCGGGCGCGGCCGACTGCTCCTCCCGCGACGTGTCGACGACGACCTCGTACGACCGGGCCCACGGCGGCCCCGGCAGGGCGAAGGCCGCGGGTCTGTCGCCCGCGTGCAGCACCGCGAGGAAGCTGTCGTCCGTCACGGGCGCGCCCCGCGCGTCCCGCCCCGGGATGTCCCGCCCGGACAGGAACATGCCGAGGGTGCCGGCGGGCGCGTACCAGTCCCGTTCCGTCATCTCCGTGCCGTGCGCGGTGAACCACGCCAGGTCCCGCAGCCCGTCGGCCGAATGGGCGCGCCCGGAGAAGAAGGCGCGCCGCCGCAGCACGGGATGTGCGTGGCGCAGGGCGATCAGCCGGGACGTCAGGTCGAACAGGGCCCGCCAGCCGGGGTCGTCCAGCAGGCTCCAGTCGAGCCAGCTGATCTCGTTGTCCTGGCAGTACGCGTTGTTGTTGCCGCCCTGGGTGCGCCCCAGTTCGTCGCCCGCGACCAGCATCGGGACGCCCGTGGAGAGCAGCAGCGTGGTCAGCAGGTTACGCAGCTGGCGGCGCCGCAGAGCACGGATCCGGGCGTCCTCGGTCTCTCCCTCGGTCCCGCAGTTCCAGGCCCGGTTGTCGTCCGTGCCGTCCCGGTTCCCCTCGCCGTTGGCCTCGTTGTGCTTGCGCTCGTACGACACCATGTCCCGCAGGGTGAAACCGTCGTGGGCGGTCACGAAGTTCACCGAGGCGTACGGCCGCCGCCCGCCCCACGCGTACAGGTCGCTCGACCCCGACAGCCGGTACCCGAGATCCCGTACGTCCGGCAGCGCACCCCGCCAGAAGTCCCGTACGGCATTGCGGTAGCGGTCGTTCCACTCCGTCCACAGCGGGGGGAAGGCGCCCACCTGGTAGCCGCCGGAGCCGACGTCCCACGGCTCGGCGATCAGTTTCACGCGGCGCAGCACCGGGTCCTGCGCGATGACGGCCAGGAACGGGGACAGCATGTCGACGTCGTGCATGGACCGGGCGAGCGCCGCAGCGAGGTCGAAGCGGAAGCCGTCGACGCCCATCTCCGTCACCCAGTAGCGCAGCGAGTCCGTGATCAGGCGCAGCACGTGCGGCTGGACGACGTGCAGGGTGTTGCCGCAGCCCGTGTAGTCCGCGTACCGCCGGGCGTCGTCCTGCAGCCGGTAGTAGCCGCGGTTGTCGATCCCGCGCAGCGACAGCGTCGGCCCCAGCTCGCTCGCCTCGGCGGTGTGGTTGTAGACCACGTCGAGGATGACTTCTATCCCGGCGGCGTGCAGCGCGCGCACCATGCGCTTGAACTCGCCGACCTGCTGGCCGTTGGTCCCGGCGGCCGCGTATCCGGCGTGCGGGGCGAAGTAGCCGATCGAGTTGTAGCCCCAGTAGTTCTTCATGTCCCGGCGCAGCAGATGGTCCTCGTGCGCGAACTGGTGCACCGGCAGCAGCTCCACGGCCGTCACGCCGAGCGCCACCAGGTGCTCGATCGCCGCCGGATGCGCCAGCCCGGCGTACGTGCCCCGCAGTTCCTCGGGGATCCCCGGGTGCAGCTTGGTGAAGCCCTTGACGTGCAGCTCGTAGATGACGGAGTCCGCCCAGGGCGTCTTCGGGCGCCGGTCGTCCGCCCACTCGTCACCGGGGGTGTCGTCGTGGACGACCACCCCCTTGGGGACGTACGGCGCCGAGTCCCGGTCGTCGCGCACGGTGTCCGCGACGTGCTGCTGCGGCCAGTCGCGCACATGCCCGTACACCTCGGGCGGCAGACTCCCGAACTCGTCGCGTCCACCGCCGTCCACGGCACGGGCGTACGGGTCCAGGAGCAGCTTCGCGGGGTTCCAGCGGGCGCCGGTCCATGGGTCCCAGCGGCCGTGCACCCGGAAGCCGTACCGCTGTCCGGGCCGCACCCCGGGCACGAAACCGTGCCAGATCTCATGGGTCAGCTCGGTCAGCGGCACCCGGACCTCGACGCCGTCGCCCTCCCGCGTTCCCCGGCCGCCCCCGTCGTCGGGCGTGCCGAAAAGACACAGCTCGACCGACTCGGCCCCGCCCGCCCACAACGCGAAGTTGGTGCCCGAGACCCCGTCGGGCCCCGTCCGGTAGCGCGCCCCGAGCGGGGTCGGCGCACCCGGCCACACGGCGACGCCCGGCGCCGCGCGCGCCGTGCCGTTCACCGTGGGGGCCGCCTGCGCGGGCAATCCCCCGCCGAGGGCACGCCCCTCCCGCGCGGCCTCCCGCACTGCCTCCTGCTCGGCTGCGCTCGACACCCTGGGCCCTCCCGCGGCTCGGTCGGAGCGGCACGAGGAGGACCGCGGCGTCCCGGCCGCGGTCTCCTGTCGCGTCGTCCTCCCCCCTGTTCTGCCCAGAGCCGGGCTCGCACTCACGTTTCCTGAGGCGGAGGCCGAACAGGGGCACGGAAAGCGAGGCGCGCCGCGCGCCGCCCCGCACCCGCCGAACGGACCCACTTCCCCGGGGCACGCTCCGTCGTTGGGTCCCACGTGATGCACGCACAGACGCGCGCGGGGCGCGCAGGGGCCGCGCTGGCCGCCGTACTGACATGGGCGGGCCTGCTGGCCGCGGCCGCGGGATGCACCTCGCACGGGGTGGACGAGATGCTCGGCAAACCCCGCTCGCCCGAGGAGGCGATCCGGGTCTCCCCGGACGACGGGAGGAAGGCCGTACAGCCCGAGGAGGGCCTGAAGGTACGGGTGCCGGCCGGACGGCTGGAGTCCGTGAAGGTCGTCAGGTCCCAGGACGCCCAGGAGTTCCCGGTGCCCGGCACGATCGGCCCGGACGGCGCGACCTGGCGGCCCGACGACCCCAAGCTCGCGCTGGCCGCCAAGTACACGGTGGACGCGGTCGCGCTCGACGCCCACGGCCGGCGGGTGGCACGGCACGTGACGTTCACGACGTACGTCCCCGACGAGCGGTTCATCGGCTACGTCATGCCGGAGAACCGCTCCACGGTGGGCACCGGCATGATCGTGTCCCTGGAGTTCAACCGCGAGATCGAGAACCGGGCGGCCGTGGAGCGCGCGATCCGCGTGACCTCCGTACCGAAGACGGAGATCGCCCCGCACTGGTTCGGCGCGGACCGCCTCGACTTCCGGCCCGAGACCTACTGGAAGCCCGGCACCAAGGTCACCGTCGGCCTGCGGCTGCGGGACGTGGAAGCGGCCCCCGGCGTGTACGGACTGCAGTACAAGTCCTTCTCCTTCACGGTCGGCCGCAGCCAGACCAGCGTCGTCGACGCGGCGGCCCACACCATGCGGGTGACCCGCGACGGCGAGCTCCTGTCCACGGTGCCGATCACCGCGGGAGCGCCCGGGAACACCACCTACAACGGGAAGATGGTGGTCACCGAGATGCTGGAGGTGACCCGGATGAACGGGGCCACCGTCGGCTTCAAACGGGCCGACGGCAAGGGCGAGTACGACATCCCCGACGTCCCGCACGCGATGCGCCTCACCTCCTCCGGGACCTTCCTGCACGGCAACTACTGGGCCAAGGGCGTGTTCGGCACGGCCAATGTCAGCCACGGCTGCGTGGGACTGCGCGATGTGCAGGGCGGCAGCTCCGCGACCCCGGCGGGCTGGTTCTTCGACCGCAGCCTCATCGGCGACGTCGTCGAGGTCGTCCGCAGCAATGACAAGAAGGTCGCTCCCGACAACGGCCTCGGTGGGTGGAACATGGGCTGGAAAGCCTGGAAAGCGGGCTCAGCGGTGAAGTAGCCCGACATAGGGGTACGCACAGGTAAGGCCCCGGACGCGCTCCCGGCTCCAGCAGTTGGGACTGAACGGTGACATTCCCGGGAGGTCATCCCTCCCGGCAGTGTGATTAATTAGCGCGATGCGTGCGCGGGACGCGCCGTAGTACGGGCCTGAACAGGCCGTGCGAGGGGAGAACGAACTTGAACGGGCGACCGATATCGGGGGCGTCGGTTGGCGCGCGGACACGAAGTGGCAAAGGGGCCCTGGCACTTGTGCTGGGGGTGCTGCTGCTCCTCGTGACCGCGTGCGGCGGAGGAGGCGGGGACTCGGACACCGGGTCCGGCGGCGACAAGGGCAAGGATTCCGGCCAGGCGGACACCAAGGTCTCGCAGGCGGTCGTGACCATAGCGCCGAAGGACGGCGCCGACGCCGTCAAGACCAGCGGCGCGCTCAAGGTGACGGCCGCCAAGGGCAAGTTGACCGAGGTCAAGGTCGAGGACACCAAGGGCAACCCGGTCGAGGGGAAGATCACCGGCGGGGGCACCAGCTGGACGCCCGCCGCGCATCTCGCGGCCTCGACCAAGTACAAGGTCCACGCGGTGGCGAAGGACTCCGCGGGCCGTGAGGCCGCCGAGGAGTCCGCGTTCACCACGCTGACCCCGAAGAACACGTTCGTCGGCATCTTCACGCCCGAGGACGGTTCCAAGGTCGGCGTCGGCATGCCCTTCTCGGTGCGCTTCACCCGGGGCATCACGCACCCCGAGGACATCGAGAAGGCGATAAAGATCAAGACCGAGCCGGCGGTCGACGTCGAGGGCCACTGGTTCGGCAACGACCGCCTCGACTTCCGCCCGGAGAAGTACTGGAAGTCCGGCACGAAGGTCACCGTCACCCTGAACCTCGACGGCGTCGAGGGCAGGCCGGGCGTCTACGGCGAGCAGGCCAAGACCGTGAAGTTCACGATCGGCCGCAGCCAGGTCTCCACCGTCGACGTCAAGACCAAGAAGATGACCGTCAAGCGCGACGGCAAGGTCATCAAGACCATCCCGGTCACGACGGGCAAGGCCGGTTACGAGACCTGGAACGGCCAGATGGTCATCAGCGAGCGCCTCCGGGTGACCCGTATGAACGGCGAGACGGTCGGCTACGGCGGCGAGTACGACATCAAGGACGTGCCCGACGCGATGCGGCTTTCCAACTCGGGCACCTTCATCCACGGCAACTACTGGGGCGGCGACGCCTTCGGCAACTACAACGCCAGCCACGGCTGCATCGGCCTGCGCGACCAGCGCGGCGGCGGTGACCGGGGTGCCCCGGCCGCGTGGTTCTTCGACCGCTCGATCGTCGGCGACGTGGTGATCGTGAAGAACTCCAACGACCGGATCATCGACCCGGACAACGGACTCAACGGCTGGAACATGTCGTGGGAGAAGTGGAAGGCGTGACGTCCCCGGGGCGGGGGCGCCGTCGACCACGGCGCCCCCGCCCCTGACTTCTCACCGCAGGGACTGTACGGCCCCGGTGTGCTCTGTGACGGAGCACACCGGGGCCGTTCCCGTTAGCCTTCGTTAACCTCCTCCCATGACCGTCACTCTCGAAGTCGCCGAAGGCGTCGGCACGATCCGCCTCGACCGCCCGCCCATGAACGCGCTGGACGTCGCCACCCAGGACCGGCTCAAGGAACTCGCCGAGGAGGCCACCCGCCGCGAGGACGTGCGGGCGGTGATCCTCTACGGCGGCGAGAAGGTGTTCGCGGCGGGCGCGGACATCAAGGAGATGCAGGCCATGGACCACGCGGCGATGGTCGTACGCTCCCGGGCCCTCCAGGACTCCTTCACCGCCGTGACCCGTATCCCCAAGCCGGTCGTCGCCGCGGTCACCGGTTACGCGCTGGGCGGCGGCTGCGAACTGGCGCTGTGCGCCGACTTCAGGATCGCCGCGGACAACGCCAAGCTGGGCCAGCCGGAGATCCTCCTCGGTCTGATCCCGGGCGCCGGCGGCACGCAGCGCCTGTCCCGGCTGATCGGCCCCTCCCGCGCGAAGGACCTCATCTTCACCGGCCGCATGGTCAAGGCCGACGAAGCCCTGACGCTCGGCCTGGTCGACCGGGTCGTCCCGGCCGCCGACGTGTACACCGAGGCGCACGCGTGGGCCGCGAAACTCGCGCAGGGTCCCGCGCTCGCGCTGCGCGCGGCCAAGGAGTCCGTCGACGTCGGTCTGGAGACGGACATCGAGACCGGGCTCGCGGTCGAACGCACGTGGTTCGCGGGCCTGTTCGCGACGGAGGACCGGGAGGCGGGGATGCGGAGCTTCGTCGAGGAGGGGCCGGGCAAGGCGAAGTTCCGCTGACGCGGCGGCTGTTGGATTACTGCCCCCGGTCCACTTGCTGTTGACGCGATGTCTCACCCGTGCGCGTGGAGATTCCCTCGAAGGAGCGGTTTGGCCGACCCTTCGAGGCAGGCTCAGCTGTCCTCGCCCCTCGCCTCGGGCGATTGCCCCCAACGGCCCTGTCCGCGCAGGTCAGATGGGGTGTATGGGCCACTGTGATGCCTACGGCATATGTCGATCGGATGATGCGGAACAATGGGTTCCGGGGGGCGTATTCCTCCGGAACACCCCCGGAGAAGCCCCTTCGGGGGTCATGATGGGGGCATGGCGGGGCTGGAGGGTATCGAACAGCCGCGGCGGCACGGGAGTGCGACCGCGGCGCGCTGGTCGCCTGCTGTCGAGGACGAACACGCGCTGAAGGCACTGGAACTCTTCGGCAACCCCACCGAGGCCGAGGTGCCGCTGCCGTCCCGGCCGGAGTCCGCGGCCACGGCGCGCCGGCTCACCCAGGTCGTGGTGCTCCGCCAGTGGGGGCTCTCCCCGAAGATGACCGAGGACGCGGTGCTCCTGGTCTCGGAACTCGTGGGCAACGCGGTGCGGCATACCGGGGCGCGGGTGTTCGGGCTGCGGATGCGGCGCCGGCGGGGGTGGATCCGGGTCGAGGTCCGTGATCCCTCACGGGGGTTGCCCTGTCTGATGCCGGTCCAGGACATGGACGTCAGCGGCCGGGGCCTGTTCCTCGTGGACAAACTGTCCGACCGCTGGGGGGTGGACCTGCTGCCCCGGGGCAAGACGACATGGTTCGAGATGCGGGTGGCGGACCGCTAGGGCTTTCCGAGGAAAACCCCACGGCAACCCCGCCCGCGGACACGCCGCCGTACGAGTGACGGTCCGCTTGCGGAGCACCCCGCGCCGAGATCGTGCTCGCATGATCACACCCCGCTGGAAGCGATACGCCGCCACCCTCGCCTTCACCCTGACGGCAGTCCTCACCACCTCCGCCGCCACGCCCCCCACCCAGCCCCCGACGAAGTCGGCGGCCGCTGCCCCCGCCTGCCCCCAGTACGCAGACCCCGTCCACGCCGCCGCGGACCACCGCGTGGACGTCGACCGCATCACCCCGGACCCCGCCTGGCGCACCGGCTGCGGCACGCTCTACCGCAGCGACGGCCGCGGCCCGTCGGTCGTCTTCGAACAGGGCTTCCTGCCGAAGGACGTCGTCAACGGCCAGTACGACATCGAGCAGTACGTCCTGGTCAACCAGCCCTCCCCGTACGTCTCCACGAGCTACGACCACGACCTCTACAAGACGTGGTGGAAGAGCGGCTACAACTACTACATCGACGCCCCGGGCGGCGTGGACGTCAACAAGACCATCGGCGACACCCACAAGTGGGCCGACCAGGTCGAGGTCGCCTTCCCGGGCGGTATCGCGCGGCAGTACATCATCGGCGTCTGCCCCGTCGACAAGAAGACCAAGACCGAGATCATGAGCGACTGCGAGAGCAACCCGCACTACGAGCCCTGGCACTGACCGGCCCCCGCGCCCACCGAGGGGTTCGCCCGGGTGGTCGCCGCGTCGCGCCCAGGAGCGGAACGTTAATCTGACCTCGTCAGTGAAGCACCACGAAGGGGCGGGTCCGGTGGCGGACATCGAGGAAGCACGCAAGGCGTTCGAGCGCATCGACGTGGACGGGGACGGCTACATCACCGCCGCCGAGTTCAAGAAGGCCCTGGCCCAGGGCGGGGACTGGAACGTCACCGACTCGGTGGCCGAGGCCGTCATCGGCGCCCAGGACCTCAACGGCGACAAGCTGCTCTCGTTCGACGAGTTCTGGGCCCACGTCAACAGGTGACCTGAGCGACGACAGGGGCGCCCACCGGTTCACGGCGGGCGCCCCTTCGTCGTGTTCGCCCATCCGGGGGGCTGTCCGGAATAACCCGATCCGGGCCCGGGTTGGTACAGCCCGGCAGGAGTCACCCACCCCTCGAAGGGCGAGTCCCACATGAAGATCGGCATCGTCGGAGCAGGGAACATCGGCGGGAACCTCACCCGGCGCCTCACCGCGCTCGGGCACGACGTGTACGTGGCCAACTCCCGCGGCCCGCAGACCCTCACCGCGCTGGCGGAGGAGACCGGAGCCACCCCCGTCAGCGTCGAGGAGGCCCCCCGGGGCGCCGAGGTCGTCGTCGTGACGATCCCCCTCAAGGCGATCCCCGACCTGCCGTCCGGCCTGCTGGACCAGGCGGCCGACGGGGTCACCGTCATCGACACCGGCAACTACTACCCGCAGCGGGACGGCAGGATCGCCGCGATCCTGGACGAGGGTCTGACGGAGTCCCGCTGGACGGCCCAGCACCTCGGCCACACGGTCGTCAAGGCCTTCAACGGCACCTACGCCCAGGACATCCTGGACCGCCCCCGCCCGGCCGGCGCCCCCGACCGCATCGCCCTCCCGGTGGCGGCCGACGACGCGCGTGCGAAGCAGGTCGTACGCGCCCTCATCGAAGAACTCGGCTTCGACACCGTGGACTCGGGCACCCTCGACGACTCCTGGCGCCAGCAGCCCGGCACCCCCGTCTACGGCCTCCGGGAGGGCGTCGACGGAGTGACGAAGGCCCTGGCGGAGGCGTCACGGGAACGTACGCCCGACTTCACCGCATGAGACCCGTGCCCCACAGCTAGACGATCTCCAGCGGCAGGTGCGGCCCGGCCGGCAGTTCGACCTCGACGGGGTCGCCGGGCCGCACCGGCCCACCCGTGACCACGACACCCATGATCCCGGACCGCACCAGGACCTTCCCGTCCTCGCCGCGCCCCACGACCTGCTTCATCAGCCCCTTCCGGAAGGTGTCGATCTGCGCACAGGGATTGCGCAGCCCGGTGACCTCCACGACGGCCTCGTCCCCGAGCCGCAGCAGGGTCCCGACCGGCAGCCCCAGCAGATCGATGCCCCGGGTGGTGACGTTCTCCCCAAGCTCCCCGGCCGCGACCTCGAACCCGGCGTCCCGGACCTCGTCGAACAGCTCCTCGTGGATGAGGTGCACCTGCCGCAGATTCGGCTGCGAGGGATCCTTCCGCATCCGGAACCGATGCTTCACGGTGACCCCGGCATGCACATCACCCTCGACCCCGAGCCCCGCGAGCAGCGTGATGCTCTCGCGATTCGGCTTGCTGAACGAGTACACGCCATTGCTGCTCACCGCAACGACACTCCCACCCATACCGCGCAGCTCCCCTCGTCCTCGCGGTTGCCGTCGAACCGCAGGACAGAGCCTAGTGAGTGCATCCGTCGGGCGTTCCGTCAGGCGTCCTCGGCCCATTCGCGCAGGGCGGCCTTGCTGGAGAAATCGGCGACGTTCTTGTCCAGCGGGTCGTCCGTGTACTGGTGGAAGCGCCACTTGGCCTGGATGCGGGGCTTGCCCGACGTCACGTAGTCGGCGATCCAGAGACCGTCTCCGGCGTACGAGGTCGTATCCACATTGAGCCAGAAGTTCCGATTGCAGTACAAAATGACCCGGTTGTTGGGTCGCAGTTCCTTCAGCTTGCGGATGAAGCGGTCCTTTTCCGCGTTGCTGGCGTGCGTGCCCTCGCCCGTCGTCTCCCAGTCCACGGCGAGGATGTCGCCGGCCTTCTCCGGGGCCTTGCCGGCGAAGTACTCGGCCTGGGCCGTGAGGTTGCCCGGCCACAGGAAGTGGTAGAAACCCACCACGCAGCCGGCGTCCCTGGCCCGCTTCGTCTGGGCGCTCAGCTTCGGGTTGACGTACGTCCGGCCTTCCGTGGCCTTGACGAAGACGAAAGACAGGCCCTCGGTGCTGTACGAGGACGACTGGTAGGCGCTTACGTCGATGCCGCGCAACATGCGTGACTCCTTGGTGCTGGGTGGCCGGAGACACGGGTGTGCCTCCTGGGGCCTGTGGGGGGCAATCTCCTTTGTGGTGCCCGCACTTGGCCCGTACTACCCTCACGCACGTCAGCGCCCCGAAGGCCGCGCCGGAGCGCGCGCCCCTCGGGGCGGAACCCAAGGGGCAGTCCCGAGGAGCAGGTTCCGAGGGCTCAGCACTCGATGATGTTCACCGCCAGGCCGCCCCGCGCCGTCTCCTTGTACTTGACGGACATGTCCGCGCCCGTCTCCTTCATCGTCTTGATGACCTTGTCGAGGGACACCTTGTGGGAGCCGTCGCCGCGCATGGCCATCTTCGCCGCCGTGACCGCCTTGACCGCGGCCATGCCGTTGCGTTCGATGCAGGGGATCTGGACGAGGCCGCCGACCGGGTCGCAGGTGAGGCCGAGGTTGTGCTCCATGCCGATCTCGGCGGCGTTCTCGACCTGTTCGGGAGATCCGCCGAGCACCTCCGCCAGCGCGCCCGCCGCCATCGAGCAGGCCGAGCCGACCTCGCCCTGGCAGCCGACCTCGGCGCCCGAGATCGACGCGTTCTCCTTGAAGAGCATGCCGATGGCGCCCGCGGCGAGCAGGAAGCGTACGACGCCGTCCTCCTTCTCGGCCTCGGTGGCGGAGGCGCCCGCGACGAAGTTCACGTAGTAGTGCAGGACCGACGGGATGATGCCCGCGGCGCCGTTGGTGGGGGCGGTCACGACCCGGCCGCCCGCGGCGTTCTCCTCGTTCACCGCCATCGCGTACAGGGTGATCCACTCCATGGCGTGGGCCAACGGGTCGCCCTCGGCGCGCAGTTGGCGGGCCGACATGGCCGCGCGGCGGCGCACGCGCAGGCCGCCCGGCAGGATGCCCTCGCGGGACATGCCGCGCGAGACGCATGCCTGCATCACCCGCCAGATGGCGAGGAGCCCCTCGCGTATCTCCTCCTCGGTGCGCCAGGCCCGCTCGTTCTCCAGCATCAGCGCGGAGATGGACAGGCCCGTCTCCTGGGTGAGCCGCAGCAGTTCGTCGCCCGTGCGGAAGGGGTACTTCAGGACCGTGTCGTCCAGCTTGATGCGGTCCGCGCCGACGGCGTCCTCGTCGACGACGAACCCGCCGCCCACCGAGTAGTACGTCTTCGACAGCACCTCGGCGCCCGAGGCGTCGTACGCCCACAGGGTCATGCCGTTCGCGTGGTACGGCAGTGTCTTGCGGCGGTGCAGCACGAGGTCGTCGTCGAAGGAGAAGTCGATCTCGTGCTCGCCGAGCAGGTCGAGGCGGCCCGAGGATCTGATCTTCTCGACCCGGTCGTCGGCGCCCTCGACGTCCACCGTGCGGGGCGAGGCGCCCTCCAGGCCGAGCAGCACCGCCTTGGGGGTCCCGTGGCCGTGGCCGGTCGCGCCGAGGGAGCCGTACAACTCGGCGCGGACCGCGGTCACGGGGGACAGCAGGTCCTCGTTGCGCAGGCGGTGCGCGAACATGCGCGCCGCGCGCATCGGGCCGACCGTGTGGGAGCTGGACGGGCCGATGCCGATCGAGAACAGGTCGAAGACCGAGATGGCCACGGGAACTCCTCAAAGCGGGGTGAAGCGGGGTACGGCAGGGGTGGGGCGGGGTGTGGCCCGGGTGCGGCACGCGTCTGACGGGGTACCGCGCACCTTCCAGTGTGCGCGGTACCCCGCGAAACGGGACTACTTGCCCAGACCGGGGTACAGCGGGTGCTTTTCGGCCAGGGCGGTCACGCGGGCCTTGAGCGCCGCCGCGTCGAAGACCGGCTTGAGGGTCTCGGCGATGACGTCCGCGACCTCGGTGAAGTCCTCGGCGGTGAAGCCGCGGGTGGCGAGCGCCGGCGTACCGATGCGCAGGCCCGAGGTGACCATCGGGGGCCTGGGGTCGTTCGGGACGGCGTTGCGGTTGACCGTGATGCCGACCTCGTGGAGCCGGTCCTCGGCCTGCTGGCCGTCCAGCTCGGACTCGCGCAGGTCGACCAGGATCAGGTGCACGTCCGTGCCGCCGGAGAGCACGTTCACCCCGGCCTCGCGGGCGTCGGCCGCGGTCAGCCGCTCGGCGAGGATCCGCGCGCCCTCGACCGTACGCTGCTGGCGCTCCTTGAACTCCTCCGTGGCCGCGACCTTGAAGGAGACCGCCTTGGCCGCGATCACGTGCTCCAGGGGCCCGCCCTGGAAGCCCGGGAAGACGGACGAGTTCAGCTTCTTCGCGAAGGCCTTCTTGGCGAGGATGATCCCGCCGCGGGGCCCGCCGAGCGTCTTGTGGGTGGTGGAGGTGACGACGTCCGCGTACTCCACCGGGTTCGGGTGCAGGCCCGCCGCGACGAGGCCCGCGAAGTGCGCCATGTCGACCCACAGGTACGCCTCGACCTCGTCCGCGATGCGGCGGAACTCGGCGAAGTCCAGCTGGCGGGGGTACGCCGACCAGCCCGCGATGATCACCTTGGGGCGGTGCTCCTTGGCGAGCCGCTCGACCTCGGCCATGTCGACCAGGCCGGCGTCGTCCACGTGGTAGGCGACCACGTCGAACTGCTTGCCGGAGAAGTTCAGCCGCATCCCGTGGGTCAGGTGGCCGCCGTGGGCGAGGTCGAGGCCCAGGATGGTGTCACCGGGCTGGGCCAGCGCGAAGAGCGCGGCCTGGTTGGCGGAGGCGCCCGAGTGCGGCTGCACGTTGGCGTACTCGGCGCCGAACAGCTCCTTGACCCGGTCGATCGCGATCTGCTCGGCGACGTCGACGTGCTCGCAGCCGCCGTAGTAGCGGCGGCCTGGGTAGCCCTCGGCGTACTTGTTGGTGAGGACCGAGCCCTGGGCCTCCATGACCGCGACCGGGGCGAAGTTCTCCGAGGCGATCATCTCAAGGGTGGACTGCTGACGGTTCAGCTCGGCGTCGAGGGCGGCGGCGACGTCCGGGTCGAGTTCGTGCAGGGGCGTGTTCAGAAGCGACATCGGTCTGGGGTCCTTAGCGAGGAGCCGGAATCAGGAGCCGGAATATTCGGTGTACTCGGCGGCGGAGAGCAGGTCCTTCGGCTCGTCCGCGACCCGTACCTTGAAGAGCCAGCCACCCTCGAAGGGAGCGGTGTTCACCAGCGCGGGGTCGTCCACGACATCCTGGTTGATCTCGGTGATCTCACCGGTGACGGGCGAGTACAGGTCGCTCACCGACTTGGTCGACTCCAGCTCGCCGCAGGTCTCGCCCGCGGTCACCGCGGCACCGACCTCGGGGAGCTGGACGTACACCACGTCACCCAGCGCGTTGGCCGCGTGCTCCGTGATGCCGACCGTCGAGACGCCGTCCTCGGCGCCCGACAGCCACTCGTGCTCCTTGCTGTAGCGCAGCTCTTGGGGGTTGCTCATGGCCTGAATTCTCCTGTACGCGAGGGAGTGCTGATGCAGGGGGAGTGCGGGTGAGCTGGGCGGATGTGCCCAGAGTCACTTCTTACGGCCGGGCTTCGCCGACCAGTGTCACTTCTGGCGCTTGTAGAACGGCAGTGCCACGACCTCGTACGGCTCGTGGCTGCCCCGGATGTCCACGCCCACACCGGTCGTGCCGGGCGCGGAGTGCTCCGCGTCGACGTACGCCATCGCGATCGGCCTGCCGAGCGTCGGCGAGGGCGCGCCGGAGGTGACCTCGCCGATCACCTGGCCGTCGGCGACGACGGGGTAGCCGGCGCGCGGGACCCGGCGGCCCTCGGCGATCAGGCCGACCAGGACGCGCGGGGGCTGCGACTCGGCGCGGGCGGCGGCGGCGGACAGCGCCTCGCGTCCCACGAAGTCGCCCTCCTTCTCGAACTTCACGACCCGGCCGAGACCCGCGTCGAACGGGGTGAGGGAGGTGCTCAGCTCGTGCCCGTACAGCGGCATGCCCGCTTCCAGGCGCAGGGTGTCGCGGCAGGACAGGCCGCAGGGGGCGAGCCCGGCGGCGGCTCCCGCGTCGGTCAGCGCCTGCCACAGCTTCTCGGCGTCGGCCGGGGCCACGAACAGCTCGAAGCCGTCCTCGCCGGTGTAACCGGTGCGGGCGATCAGGGCGGGGACGCCCGCGACGGTGCCGGGCAGGCCCGCGTAGTACTTCAGGCCGTCCAGGTCGGCGTCGGTGAGGGACTTCAGGATGCCGGGGGACTCGGGCCCCTGTACGGCGAGCAGGGCGTAGGCGTCCCGGTCGTCGCGCACCTCGGCGTCGAAGCCCTCGGCGCGCTCCGTGAGGGCGTCCAGGACCACCTGGGCGTTGGAGGCGTTCGCCACGACCATGTACTCGGTGTCGGCGAGGCGGTAGACGATCAGGTCGTCGAGGATGCCGCCGTCGGCCCGGCAGATCATGGTGTAGCGGGCGCGGCCGGTCTTCACACCGCCGATGTTGCCGACCAGCGCGAAGTCGAGGAGCGCTGCGGCCTGCGGGCCGCTCACCGTGATCTCGCCCATGTGCGAGAGGTCGAAGAGACCGGCCCGGGTCCGCACGGCGAGGTGCTCGTCGCGCTCGGAACCGTATCGCAGCGGCATGTCCCAGCCCGCGAAGTCGGTCATGGTCGCGCCCAGCGAGCGATGCAGGGCATCGAGGGCGGTACGGCGCGGTTCGACGGGGGTGTTGCTGCTCATCGGCGGGGCTCCCAAGGCATGACGGCGAGGTCGTTCCTCCCCATCTGTCATCGGAACCTGAGAGGTTCGCCGTGTCCACCGGTGAATACGGGGGTCACTGACTTGCACCTTGGGTGGGGCCGACGCCCTGGCGGTCAGGGGGCGGCCCGCTTTTCAGATGTGCCTCGTCCGCGCGGTAACGGGGGCCTGAGAGATTCAAGGGAGGGACTTGCTCCTTCGGCGCCCGGGCACTCGTACACCTGCGTGTACATGTTCCCGGAACTCTCCCGCGCGGATTCAAGCGGCCGGTATGCAGTTGGCGGGCACATCATTGCACGCCCCCGGCCCGGGGAGGGGGCCGCGCGGTGTCCGGACCGGTGGCCAGGGTGTTCACAGGGATCTGTGACGGGGCTGTGGCAGGACAAGAACAGAAACGGGGGGACCAGCGCATTACCTTCTCTTTACACTCGATGGAGATGGGTCTGCCGACCCCATGGGGAGGACGATCAGGGTGAACAGGACCACGGCGTACGCGACCGGCACGGGCATCGCGCTGCCCAAGCAGCCACCCGCTCCGGCCAGGGAGGCGTGCGACCCGTTGGTGACGCCCGTCGTCCGCGATCTACGGGCCCGCTCGGGGCACAGCCCGCACGGTCTGCGCTTCGGCGCGGCCGACCTGGTGGTGGTCACGGGGCTGCCGGGCAGCGGCAAATCGACCCTGATGCGCCGGGCGGTGACCGGCCGCCGCATCGACTCCCAGGACACCCGCGACCGCTGGGACGCGCGCCTGGCCCGCTTCCTGCCGTACGCCGTCTACCGGCCCCTCGTCCGCGCCGCGCACTACGCGGGCCTGCGCCGGGCCCTGCGCTCGGGGGAGGGCGTCGTCGTGCACGACTGCGGTACGCAGGCCTGGGTGCGCGACTGGCTCGCCCGGGACGCCCGGCGCCGCGGCGGCACCCTGCACCTGCTGCTCCTCGACGTCGATCCCGGCACGGCCCTCGACGGTCAGCGCGAGCGCGGCCGGGGGGTGTCGCGGTACGCGTTCGCGCGCCACCGCGGCGCGGTCGCCCGGCTGCTGCGGTCCGTGGAGAAGGGCGACCTCCCGGACGGCTGCGGTTCCGCGGTGCTCGTCGACCGTGCCGCGGCGGACGTACTGCGCCGCATCGATTTCGGCGACTGACGGCGACTAACCTCGTCAACCGCACACGGCGGTTGGAGCAGGCGGTGGAGATGGACTTCCGGGCACAGGACATTCCGGCACACGCGCACCCCCACACGGGGTGGCCGGGCAACGAGGTGGAGGAGGTGCTCGCGGCCTCCCTGGGGCTGCCTCCGTCGGCCTCGACGGGGGCCCGGATCGTGGAGACCCTCGGGCGCAGCTTCATCTGGGTGCCGCTGCCCGAGGGGGGCGGCCCGCACAGCGGCCCGCTCGACCTGCCCACGATGGAGCTGGGCGGGCAGGCGTACGTGCCGGTCTTCACCTCGGAGCAGCAGTTCCGCCAGGTCGTCGGTGACCACATGGCGTACACGGTGGCGCCCGCCGTGGAGTTCGCGCGCGGTCTGCCGCCCCAGGTCGGCATCGTGCTGAACCCGGACGGCACGGTGGGCATACCGCTGCCCCCGGGGGCCGTCGCCGAGCTGTGCCGGGCCGGCCGGACCGAGCTGGACGGGCCCGCGAGCGGCGGCCGGGTCCGGCTGTTCCAGCCCGACTGGCAGGACGACCCGGTGGACTTCCTGGCCGCGGCCTCGGCGGAGTTCGACGCGACCGGCGTGGTGGCGAGCGCCCGGCGCTGTCTGGCGAGCATCGAGGGCGGCGACACGGTGATGTTCGTCGGCGTGGAGGCGACCCACTGGGACGAGAACGCACGCGCCCTCCCCCTGGACGCCCTGGGCCGGGCCCTGGGCCGGATTCCCGTGCCCCACCCCGTGAGCCTGGTCTTCCTGGACGTGGCCCAGGACCCGGTGGCGGACTGGCTCAGGGAAAAGGTGCGCCCGTTCTACACCCGGGCCTTCTAGACGGGCCGGGCCCGAAGGGGCGCGGGGCCGCTTCGTGGTGCGGCTCCGCCGCGGGGCGTGGCCGCCCCACACGGCCCGCACCCGACAGCGCACAGAGAGTCCCGAGCCCGAATCGCCAAACCCGGCGGAGCGCAACGGTGCTGTCGGGATCGCCACTTAAGCTGGTTTCATGGCTCGGTCGGGGTGGTGCGATGTTCAAGTGAACGCGCACCTCACCGAATGGACCCGTATGTCAGTGATGTCGCGAAGGGGCGGTAGAAGGTGAGCGCGTCGGGCACGGCCGCGGCCGGGCAGGTCGAGCACATGCTGCGCCAGGTGACGCCCGGGCGTTACGACGCCTACGAGGCGCTCCTTCGCGCGCTCGCGACCCCGCCGTCCGGCCAGGTGTGGATGCTCCTCTGGCACGGCCAGGCGGGCTCGCCCGACGCCCAGTACGGGAACATGGAGGTCGACGGCTTCGGCTACGCCCCCTGTGTGACCTCCGCCCAGGAGCTCTCGGCCAGCGGCTGGAACCGTTCGTACGAGGTGGTCGACGGGCTCGACGTGGCCCGCACCCTCTACCCCGACCACTACGGCCTCTGGCTGAACCCGCACGCGCCGGGCGGCGGCGTCGGCATCCCCTGGCTGGACCTGCGGCGCATCGCCACCGGTCTGGAGCGGCAGCCCGCGGGTCCGCTGCGGCTGTCCGAACCGGGCATCGAGATCCCGCAGTTCTACGCCCTGCTCACCCAGAACGCGCACCGGACGGCAGCCGTCCGCTCGCTGCGCCGCGCCTGGGTGCAGCCCGCGCTCGGAGCCCCGTACCTCGCCATCGGGCTTGATGTGTACGACACCAGCCCGCCGGCCGTGGACTCGGTGCGGGCGATGATGCAGCAGTCGATCGGCGCGGTGCCGGACGGGCTGCCGGTGTCGACCGTCGCGATGTCCGACGCGTACGACCCGGTGGCTCTGTGGCTGCGCGCCAACGCGCGGCCGTTCTACGACCGGGAGGCGCACGCGGCTCCCGTCCAGGCGCCGGCGGCGGGCGGTTACGGGTTCCCCGGCACGTACTGAGATGATCTGGAGGGACGGCGTCCATCCCTCGGGGTGGCCGCGGTCCGTCAGGTGGAGTCCACCCAGTGGAGCATCCGCTCTCACACCCGTACCGCCGCTGGGCGGAATGTCCCGATCTACGCGGGTAAATGAGCTGCGGGGCCCCTTTCGCCCCAAGTGTCATGTGTCCGACCCCCGTTACCCGGCGTTCGGATAACGGAACCCTCCTGACGGCATCACGGTTGCGCATCCATTCGCCTTCAAGTCTGGCTTCAGATCACCGAGGCGTTGAAGACTCCCGGTCCAGGGGGTTTAAACCTCCTGATGTGTACGACGGACTGATCACGCCGCTACAGCGGCAAGCGTGGGCCGGCTACCGCCGGTTGAGAGGGGTCCCTGCCACGATGACGGCACCATTGCACGAGCCGACGGCTGAAGCCGCACCGAGCGCGGCCGACGAGGCGGCGCTCATTGCCGGCTCCGCCGAGGCGAAGGCGGTACAAGGACGTTCCCTCGGCCGCATCGCCTGGGAGCGCCTGAAGCGCGACAAGCTGGCCCTCGCGGGCGGCATGGTCGTGCTCGTGCTGATCCTGATCGCGCTGCTCGCTCCAGTGATCGCCAACCTGGTCGGACAGGATCCAGAGACGCACCACGAGGACCTGATCGACCCGCTCTTCTCGACCCCCACCGGGTCCTTCGGCGGCATCAGCGGGGACCACCTCTTCGGTGTCGAACCCGTCAGCGGCCGCGACATCTTCGCCCGGATCATCTACGGAGCCCGGATCTCCCTGCTGGTCGGCTTCCTGTCGGCCCTGGTCGCCGTGGTGCTCGGCACGATCCTCGGTGTACTCGCCGGCTACTTCGGCGGCTGGATCGACGCGACCGTCAGCCGGGTCATGGACGGTCTGCTGGCCTTCCCGCAGCTGCTCTTCATCATCGCGCTGGTCTCGGTCATGCCGAACGAGATGCTCGGTCTGACCGGCACGGGCGTGCGCCTGTTCGTGATGATCCTGGTCATCGGCTTCTTCGGCTGGCCCTACGTCGGCCGCGTGGTCCGCGGCCAGACGCTCTCGCTGCGCGAACGCGAGTACGTCGAAGCCGCGCGCAGCCTCGGAGCCGGACGGTTCTACATCCTGTTCAAGGAGCTGCTGCCCAACCTGGTCGCTCCGATCATCGTCTACACGACGATGATGATCCCGACCAACATCCTCACCGAGGCGGCGCTCAGCTTCCTGGGCGTCGGCGTCAAGCCGCCGACCGCCTCGTGGGGGCAGATGCTCTCCGCCGCGATCGACTACTACGAGTCGGATCCCATGTACATGGTGATCCCGGGCGTGGCGATCTTCATCACGGTGCTCTCCTTCAACCTCTTCGGTGACGGCGTGCGTGACGCGCTCGACCCGAAGGGCTCCCGCTGAACTGCCGTACCCCCAAGGGCCCGTCATCTGTCGACGGGCCGCTACATATCGGAGGATCCGAGTGAGTACCCAACGCACCACAGGGCGGCGCAAGCAGGCCGTGGCCGCCGCAGCCGTGGTCGCTGCACTGCTGTCCACGGCGGCGTGCGGCGGCGGCAACGACGACGACGGGGGCGGTTCGAAGACCGGCGCGGCCGGCTTCGACGCCGCGAACAACAAGGTCGCCCAGGCCTCCCTCGCCAAGAAGGGCGGCACGCTGAAGTTCGCGGGCGCCCAGGATGCCGACTCGTGGGACACCACCCGCGGTTACTACGGCTTCATGTGGAACTTCTCCCGGTACTACAGCCGCCAGCTGGTGACCAACAAGACGGCGCCGGGTGCCACGGGCGCCGAGGTCACGCCGGACCTCGCCGAGAAGACGGCGGAGATCTCGGACGACGGCAAGACCTACAAGTACACGCTGCGTGAGGGCTCGACCTGGGAAGATGGCAAGCCCATCACCTCCAAGGACGTCAAGTACGGCATCGAGCGCGCGTGGGCGCAGGACGTGCTCTCCGGCGGTCCCATCTACCTTCAGCAGGTCCTGGACCCGAAGAAGGAGTACAAGGGCCCGTACAAGGACAAGTCGGCGGACAAGCTCGGCCTGAAGGCGATCGAGACGCCCGACGACAAGACCATCATCTTCAAGCTTCCCGCGGCGAACTCGGACTTCGAGGAGATGCTCGCGCTGACCTCGGCGTCCCCGGTCCGCCAGGACAAGGACACCAAGTCCAAGTACGGCCTGAAGCCGTTCTCGTCCGGCCCGTACAAGTTCCAGTCGTACACGCCGAGCAAGGGCATCGTGCTCGTCCGCAACACCGAGTGGAAGGCGTCCTCGGACCCCGTCCGCAAGGCGTACCCGGACAAGATCACGGTCGACTTCTTCACCAACGCCAATGACATGGACCAGCGCCTGATCAAGGGCGACTACGACCTGGACATCGGCCAGACCGGTCTCTCCCCGCAGGGCCGCACCACCGCCCTGAAGCAGCACAAGGCCAACCTGGACAACCCG
This sequence comes from Streptomyces tauricus, assembly GCF_014650955.1. GTDB lineage: Bacteria > Actinomycetota > Actinomycetes > Streptomycetales > Streptomycetaceae > Streptomyces > Streptomyces tauricus. The sequence continues at coordinate 111,566 of NZ_BMVY01000024.1, read as the reverse complement.
GTCTCCGGCTACATCCGCTACGCGGTCTTCCCGCAGAGCGTCAAGCCGTTCGACAACGAGCACTGCCGCAAGGCCGTGATCTACGGTGCCGACCACGAGTCGCTCCAGACCGCTCGTGGCGGCCCGGTCGCCGGTGGTGACATCGGTACCAACATGCTGCCGCCGTCGGTCCCGGGCTCCGAGGGCCAGAAGTACGACCCGTACGAGCTGGCCACGGCCAACAAGAACGGCAACGCCGCCAAGGCCAAGGAAGAGCTCAAGGCCTGCGGCAAGCCGAACGGCTTCAAGACCACCATCGCGGTGCGTAACAACAAGCCGGTCGAGGTCGCGACCGCCGAGTCCCTCCAGGCCTCGCTGAAGAAGGTCGGCATCACCGTCGACATCGAGCAGTTCGACGGTGCCCAGACCACCGGCATCATCGGTAGCCCCTCGAACGTGAAGAAGAAGGGCTACGGCATCATCATCATGGGCTGGGGCCCCGACTTCCCCAGCGTCCAGGGTTACGGCCTGCCCCTGTGGAGCAGCGACTACATCCTTGAGAGCGGCAACAACAACTTCGCCCTGATCAAGGACAAGACGATCGACGGACTCTTTGACAGCTACACCAAGGAGCTCGACGACACGAAGAAGGCCGCGATCTCCACGGAGATCAACCACAAGGTCATGGAGGGCGGTTACTACCTGCCCTTCGTCTTCGAGAAGTTCATCAACTGGCGCTCCAACCGGCTGGCGAACGTGTACACGACCGACGGCTACAGCGGTCAGTACGACTTCGTCAACCTCGGCCTGAAGAAGTAACACCGACCGGCGCACCCGCCATACGGCACGAAAGGCAGGTGAAGGCCGGCGCGGCGTGACCCGCGGGCCACCGGAAGACCTCCGGTGGCCCGCGGCACCGCCGCCGGGCCGAGAGCAGTGCTCGCATACCTCATCAGGCGGCTCTTCGCCGCCGCAGTGATGCTGGTGGTCATCATTCTGGTGGTCTTCGGCATCTTCTTCCTCGTCCCCCGCTGGGCGGGCGTGGACCCGGCCACGATGTTCGTCGGCAAGCAGGCGGACCCTGCGGCCATCGAGGCCGTGCGGCAGAAGCTCGGTCTGGCAGACCCGATCTTCGCCCAGGTCTGGGAGTTCTTCAAAGGCCTGTTCGTAGGCCGTACGTACTCGGGTGGCGGCGACGTCACGGAGTGCGCGGCGCCCTGCTTCGGCTACTCCTTCCGCAACGAGCAGGCCATCTGGCCGGTGCTCACCGACCGCTTCCCGGTGACCCTGGGTCTCGCGCTCGGTGCCGCCTTCCTGTGGCTGATCTTCGGTGTGGCGGCGGGTGTGCTCTCCGCGCTCAAGCGCGGTTCCCTCTGGGACCGCGGCGCGATGATCATCGCCCTCGGCGGCGTCTCGCTCCCCATCTACTTCACCGGCATGCTGTCGCTGGCGATCTTCAGCTACGGACTGGGCTGGATCGACGGCCGGTACGTACCGCTGTCGGAGAGCTTCACCGGCTGGCTCGGCGGCATGATCCTCCCCTGGGTCACGCTCGCGTTCCTCTACGCCGCGATGTACGCCCGCATCACCAGGGCCACCATGATGGAGGTCCTGGGTGAGGACTACATCCGCACGGCCCGTGCCAAGGGGCTGACCGAACCCGTCGTCATCGGGAAGCACGCGATGCGTTCCACCATGACGCCGATCCTCACCATGCTCGGCATGGACCTCGGCGCGCTGATCGGTGGCGCGATCCTCACCGAGACCACCTTCAGCCTTCCCGGCCTCGGCCAGGCCGTCCTCACGGCGATCAGCGACAAGGACCTGCCCGTCATCCTGGGCGTCACGCTGATCACCTCGCTCGCGGTGATCATCGCGAACCTGCTGGTGGACCTGCTGTACGCCGTGATCGACCCCCGAGTGAGGCTCTCATGACCGAACTCAGCAAGAGCGGAGCCGCTGTGGGGGAGCCCGTCAAGGACTCGCCCGCGCCCTCCGCCTTCCTCGAAGTCCGCGACCTCAAGGTGCACTTCCCGACCGACGACGGACTGGTCAAGTCCGTCGACGGACTCAGCTTCACGCTGGAGAAGGGCAAGACCCTCGGCATCGTGGGCGAGTCGGGTTCGGGCAAGTCGGTGACCTCGCTCGGCATCATGGGCCTGCACACGACCGGCCAGTACGGCAAGCGCAAGGCCCAGATCTCCGGCGAGATCTGGCTGGACGGCACGGAACTGCTCACCGCCGACCCCGACCACGTGCGCAAGCTCCGTGGCCGCGAGATGGCGATGATCTTCCAGGACCCGCTGTCGGCGCTGCACCCGTACTACACGATCGGTCAGCAGATCGTGGAGGCGTACCGCATCCACCACAAGGTCGACAAGAAGACGGCCCGCAGGCGGGCCGTCGAGATGCTCGACCGCGTCGGCATCCCGCAGCCGGACAAGCGGGTGGACAGCTACCCGCACGAGTTCTCCGGCGGTATGCGCCAGCGCGCGATGATCGCGATGTCGCTGGTCAACAACCCCGAACTGCTGATCGCGGACGAGCCGACGACCGCCCTGGACGTGACCGTCCAGGCGCAGATCCTCGACCTCATCCGGGACCTGCAGAAGGAGTTCGGCTCCGCGGTCATCGTCATCACCCACGACCTGGGCGTCGTCGCCGAACTCTCCGACGACATCCTGGTGATGTACGGCGGGCGCTGCATCGAGCGGGGTCCGGCCGAGAAGGTCTTCTACGAGCCCAAGCACCCCTACACCTGGGGTCTGCTGGGTTCCATGCCGCGGCTCGACCGCGAGCAGACCGAACGGCTGATCCCGGTCAAGGGCTCCCCGCCCTCGCTGATCAACCTGCCGACGGGCTGCGCCTTCAACCCGCGCTGCGCCTACGCGGACGTACCCAAGGACAACGTCACCCGCACGGTCCGTCCGGAGCTGGCCCAGGTCGGCGGCCGGCACTGGGCCGCCTGCCACATGACGCAGGAGCAGCGGGAACGGATCTGGACCGAAGAGATTGCGCCGAAGCTGTGAGTGACAAAGCAGAGGACAAACCAGTGGCCAACTCCGCACAGCGCGAAGGCGTGGCCGCGGGTGCGACCCTCAACAGGGACGCCGCTCCCGGCGAGACGCTCCTCAAGGTGACCGGGCTGCAGAAGCACTTCCCGATCCGCAAGGGCCTGCTCCAGCGGCAGGTCGGCGCGGTGCGGGCGGTCGACGGCCTCGACTTCGAGGTCAAGTCCGGCGAGACCCTGGGCGTCGTGGGCGAGTCCGGCTGCGGCAAGTCGACGATGGGCCGGCTGATCACGCGGCTGCTCGAACCGACCGCGGGCAAGGTCGAGTTCGAGGGCAAGGACATCACGCACCTCGGGGTGGGCGCGATGCGCCCGATGCGCCGTGACGTCCAGATGATCTTCCAGGACCCGTACTCGTCGCTGAACCCGCGCCACACCATCGGCACGATCATCAGCGCCCCCTTCAAGCTCCAGGGCGTCACGCCCGAGGGCGGTGTCAAGAAGGAGGTCCAGCGGCTGCTGTCGGTGGTCGGGCTCAACCCCGAGCACTACAACCGCTACCCCCACGAGTTCTCCGGCGGCCAGCGCCAGCGCATCGGCATCGCCCGCGCGCTCGCGCTCAACCCGAAGATGGTCGTGGCGGACGAGCCGGTCTCCGCGCTCGACGTGTCGATCCAGGCGCAGGTGGTGAACCTGCTGGACGACCTCCAGCAGGAGCTCGGCCTCACGTACGTGATCATCGCGCACGACCTGTCCGTCGTACGCCATGTCTCGGACCGTATCGCCGTGATGTACCTCGGCAAGATCGTCGAGCTGGCCGACCGCGACTCGCTGTACAAGGCGCCGATGCACCCGTACACCAAGGCGCTCATGTCGGCCGTGCCGATCCCGGACCCGCGGCGCAAGTCGGCCAAGAGCGAGCGCATCCTGCTCCAGGGTGACGTGCCCTCGCCGATCTCACCGCCGAGCGGCTGCCGCTTCCACACGCGGTGCTGGAAGGCCACGGAGATCTGCAAGACGACCGAGCCGCCGCTCCTGGAGCTGAAGCCCGGTCAGCAGGTCGCCTGCCACCACCCCGAGAACTTCGAGGACCAGGCACCGCAGGACACCGTGCTGCTGACCGTCGCGAAGCAGGCGGCGGAGCTGGTGGCCGACGAGGTCCTCGCGGAGTCCGCGGCGACCTCGGCCGCGGTGGCGGCGGAGGTCACGGCCACGCCGGCCGAGAAGCCGGCCGTGACCGAGAAGCCTGTCGTCACCGAGACGTCGGCCGTGGCCGCGCCCGAGGACGAGGCTCCCGCCAAGGAGAAGTAGGCAGGAGAAGTAAGCAAGAGAAGTAAGACAAGTAACACCGAGCCCCCGCCTTGCAATGTAAGGCGGGGGCTGTGTGCTGGGTGAGAATGCAGAGGTGCTCCAGCAACTCTTCACGCCCTCCGTCCAGCACACGCTCGAACTCGTCGGCATCTTCTTCTTCGCGATCTCCGGCGCGCTGCTGGCCGTGCGCAAGAACTTCGACGTCTTCGGCATCGCCGTCCTCGCGGAGGTCACCGCGCTGGGTGGCGGCCTGTTCCGGGACCTGATCATCGGAGCCGTGCCGCCCGCGGCCTTCACGGACCTCGGGTACTTCCTCACCCCGCTCCTCGCCACCCTGCTCGTGTTCTTCCTCCACCCCGAGGTGGAACGCATCCAGCTGGGGGTGAACGTCTTCGACGCCGCCGGCCTCGGCCTCTTCTGCGTCTCCGGCACGACGAAGGCGTACGAGTACGGGCTCGGCCTCACCGCTTCCGTGACCCTGGGCCTCGCCACGGCTGTCGGCGGCGGTGTGCTGCGGGACGTCCTCGCCAACGAGGTGCCCTCGCTGCTGCGCTGGGACCGCGACCTGTACGCCGTGCCCGCCATCGTCGGCGCCACGATGGTCGCCCTGTGCATCCGCTACGACGCGCTGAGCCCGTTCACCTCGGGGCTCGCGGTCGTGACGGCCTTCGCGCTGCGGCTGCTCGCGATGCGGTACCACTGGCGCGCGCCCCGGGCGTGGCACCGCCGCTCGACGGCGGTGGAGGTGCCGGAGTGAGTCGGGGTGGGGGAGAGGTGCCGGAGAGGTTCGGGGATAGGTGCGGGAGCGGGCCGGTCCGAGTTCATGTGATCGAAACGGGGAAAGCTACCGCTTAGTAATTACCTGTTGTACCGTTCATCCATGCCAGAAGCAGCTTCCGCGCACGCGCTGCGGTCCAGGATCGGCGACAGCGAGTTCGACCGCGACACCGCGGTCACCCGACGCGAACCCGGCGTCTACGACATCGACCTGTCCGCCGGGTGGACGATCATCAGCGCCGTCAACGGCGGCTACCTCCTCGCCGTCCTGGGCCGCGCGCTCGCCGACGCCCTGCCGCACCCCGACCCGTTCACGGTCTCCGCGCACTACCTGACGGCCTCCCGCCCGGGCCCCGCGGTCGTGCGCACCGACGTCGTACGCACCGGTCGCACCCTCTCCACCGGCCAGGCGTCCCTCTTCCAGTACGACGACGAAGGCCACGAGGTCGAGCGGATCCGCGTCCTCGCCTCGTACGGGGACCTCGACAGCCTGCCCGATGACGTCCGTACGACCGCGACGCCGCCCGCGATCCCGCCGATCGACCAGTGCTTCGGCGCCTCGGACAGCCCCGACGGCGCCCCCGTCCCCGGCAGTTCGGCCATCGCCGACCGGCTGATGCTCAAGCTCGACCCGGGCACGCTCGGCTGGGCCCTCGGAGCGCCGTCCGGCCGGGGCGAGATGCGCGCCTGGTTCGGCCTCGCCGACGGCCGCGACGCCGACCCCCTCTCGCTGCTCCTCGCGGTGGACGCGCTGCCGCCGACCGCCTTCGAACTCGGCCTGAGCGGCTGGGTGCCCACCGTCGAGCTGACCGTGCACGTGCGCGCCCGTCCGGCGCCGGGCCCGCTGCGGATCGCCATCACCACCCGCAACCTCGCGGGCGGTTTCCTGGAGGAGGACGCCGAGGTCTGGGACAGCGCGGACCGCCTCGTCGCCCAGTCGCGCCAGCTGGCCCGGGTACGGCTCGGCTGACCTTCGTACCCTGAGGGTGTGAAGTCCGATCGGCTGCTGTCCATTCTGCTGCTGCTGCAGACCCGTGGCCGGGTGCCCGCGCCCGAACTCGCCGAGCGGCTCGAAGTGTCGGTGCGGACCATCTACCGGGACGTCGAGGCGCTGTCCGCCGCCGGCGTCCCGGTCTACGCCGAGCGCGGCCGGCACGGCGGGATCGAACTGCTCGCCGGATTCCGTACGGACGTCACCGGGCTCACCGCCGACGAGTCGCGCGCCCTGTTCGTGCTGGCCGCACAGGGGGCCCACACCGCGCTCGGCCTCGACGCGGCCCTCGGTTCCGCGCTGCGCAAGGTGATGGCCGCGCTGCCGGAGCCGCACCGGCCCGCCGCCGAGGTGACCAGCCGCCGCATCCTCGTCGACGCCACGCGCTGGACCACGGGCAAGAACGGCGGGCCCCGGGCCGTCGTCGACCTCGGGGTGCTCCAGGACGCCGTGTTCGCCGACCGCAGGCTGCGGATGAGCTATCGCCACGGCGGCGACACCGAGCCGCGTACGTACACCGTGGACCCGTACGGGCTCGTCGCCAAGGCGGGCGTCTGGTACCTCGTGGCCGACCGGCGCGGCAGGCCCCGGCTCTTCCGGGCCGACCGGGTGCGCTCGGCCCGGCTCACCGACGCGCCCGTGCGGCGGCGGCCCGGAGTGGAACTGGCCGACGCCTGGCAGGCGTTGCGGCGCGAGGTCGAGGAGCGGCCCGGCGGGATCGATGTGACCGTGCGGGTACGGCGCGACCGGTTCGACCTGTTCCTGCGCCTGCACGGCGGCACGCTCACCGAGCCGCCCGAGGACGACGGTACGAGCGAGTGGGTCGTGGCGCGGCTCGCGTACGGGGTCGTGGGCGAGGCGCGCCCGCTGCTCGCCTTCGGGGACCGGCTGGAGGTCCTCTCACCGCTCGGGGTGCGCGAGGAGTTGGCGCGGGTGGCGGCCTCCGTCGCGGAGCTGTACGGGCGGTAGGGGCGGGGGAGTTGAGCCGTCCTTTGCCCTCACCACAGGCGGGGCACAGCGCGGGCCCAAGCGGGGCCTATGGATGGTTGGTTGCATGTGTTTCTCAGACTGATCTCATTGATCTCATGCAACGGAGTCGCTCTCATGAAGCGTGTACGCCACGTCCCCGCCGTCGCCCTGCTGGCCCTCGCGCCACTCCTGCTGACGGCCTGCGGCTCGGGCGACTCCTCGTCTGACGGCGGCAACGGAACGTCGGCGCAGGCGAGTTGTCAGCCTCCGTCGGGCGGGCCGGGCGGGGGCGCGTCCGGGCGGCCGAGCGGGGCCCCGTCGGGCATGCCGTCCGGGGCGCCCTCGGGAACGCCTTCGGGAGCACCGTCCGGCGCGGCCACGGGGAAAGCCCCGTCGGGCGCGCCTTCCGGGATGCCTTCGGGTATGCCTTCGGGGATGCCGAGCGGTGGTCCCGGCGGCCAGGGCGGCGGCTGCGGGCCGGGCGGCGGTGGCCCTCAAGGACAGGGCGGCCAGAGCCAGGGTCAGGCACAGCAGAGTCAGCAGGCGCAGGGCTAGGGGCGCGGCCCTGGGGGAGGAGGCGGGGCAGCGTCGGGGGCGGGCGTCAGCCCAGCCAGTGGCGGCGGCCGATGCTGATCAGCCGCATCCGGCGCCTCGCCACCCGGGCCACCCGGTCCTCCTCGGCCGGGTCGTCCGGGTCCGCCTCCAGGAAGGCGCTGGCGGTCATCAGCATCTGGTCGACGTAGAGCCCGGCGAGCATCAGCAGATCGTCGTCGCTCCAGCCGTCCGACTCGGCCTGCTTGGCCAGTTCGGCCCGCACCTCGTCGGCGAACCGGTCCATCTGCTCCGCGATCGCGGCCCGGACCTTCTGCACACCCCCGTTGCGCTCGCGGGCGATGAACCGGATGTGCGCCGGATGCTCGCGCACATGACGGGCGATCAGGGCGACGGCCCGGTCTATGCGCTGGTCGCTGTCATCGGCGGTGGAGACCGTGCCGGAGATCATCGGGTGCAGGCTGCCCAGTGCCTCCTCGACCAGGGCGACACCGAGGTCCGCGGTCGAGTGGAAGTGCCGGTAGAAGGCGGTCGGGGCGACGCCGACGGCCCGGGTGACCTCGCGCAGGCCCAGACTGCTGAGGCTCTGCTCCGCAAGCAGGCCCAACGCGGCGTCCAGGAACGCCTGTCGGGTCTTCTGCTTCTGGGCCTGCCGGACGCCAAGACTGTGACTCATGCCATGCAGTAAACAACTGTTCTCCGTGCGGGGAAAGTCGTCGACGCGCTAGACTCCAGAGTCAGTGAACAACTGTTGCCACAATCGTTCACCGAACCGTAACGAGAAGCGCGAAACGAGACACGAGAGGCGACCCATGCTGTTCCTCGTCGCAGCCCTTCTGCTGCTGGGCGTCGTGCTGGGCACCGTGGCCCACGCACCGCTCTCCTTCACCGTCGTGGCCGCCGCGGTCATCGGCGTCTGGCTGACCGTCTTCGCGATCCGCGAACGCCACGGCCGCCGCCGCGGGACCTCGGTCTGAACCGTCCGCCCCGCACGCCACCTGTCCACGTACGACTGCCTGCTGGGAGCAGACCCATGGAACTCACCACCGCCGCCCCGCGCCGCCGAAGCGCCGCCCGTGACGCCGACGGCATGGCCGTCGCGTCCTTCATCCTCGGCCTGGTCGGCCTGCTCGCTCTGAACGTCGTCCTCGGCCCGGTCTCGATCGTCCTGGCCGCGACGGCCCTCTTCCGGGGCACCACCCGCCGCGGACGCGCCTTCCTGGGCCTCGGTCTCGGCGTCGCCGACCTCGTGGTGCTGCTCGCGTTCATGTCGGCGGACAACACCCTGTCCTGGAGTTTCTGAGCCCGGCCGGGCTCAGGTGGGCCCGGCGCGGACCGCGGAGCGGGCGCAAACAGCCCCCGCCTGACCAAGTCGGTCGAGAGCGGGCCCTAGAATCGGGCTCACCATGGCATACCTCGACCACGCCGCGACCACCCCCATGCTTCCGGAGGCGGCCCTGGCAATGACCGCCCAGTTCGCCGTCACGGGCAACGCCTCCTCCCTGCACGCGGCCGGCCGCCGCGCCCGCCGCACGGTCGAGGAATCCCGGGAGACCCTGGCGGAATCCCTGGGTGCCCGCCCCAGCGAGGTGGTCTTCACCTCCGGCGGCACGGAGGCCGACAACCTCGCCGTGAAGGGCCTGTACTGGTCCCGCCGCGACGCCGACCCGGCCCGCACCCGGGTCCTGGCCAGCCCCGTCGAACACCACGCCGTCCTCGACGCCGTCCACTGGCTCGGCGAGCACGAGGGCGCCACGGTCGAGTACCTTCCCGTCGACCGGTACGGCCGCGTCCACCCCGACGCCCTGCGCGAGGCCATCGCCCGCAACCCCGACGACGTCGCCCTCGCGACCGTCATGTGGGCGAACAACGAGATCGGCACGATCATGCCGGTCCGTGAACTCGCGGATGTGGCGGGGGAGTTCGAGATCCCGCTGCACGCGGACGCCGTCCAGGCATTCGGCCAGGTCCCTGTCGACTTCGCAGCCTCGGGACTCGCCGCGATGACCGTCTCGGGGCACAAGATCGGCGGCCCGTACGGCATCGGGGCGCTGCTGCTCGGCCGCGAGTACAGCCCCGTACCGGTCCTGCACGGCGGTGGCCAGGAACGCCATGTCCGGTCCGGCACCCTCGACGTACCGGCCGTCGCCGCGTTCGCCGTCGCGGGCCGGACCGCCGCCGACCAGCGGGAGTGGTTCGACCGGGAGATCGGCTCGCTGCGCGACGACCTGGTCGACGCGGTACGCGCGGCCGTGCCGGACGCGATCCTCGGCGGCGACCCGGCGGACGGGGGCCGCCTGCCGGCGAACGCCCACTTCACGTTCCCGGGCTGCGAGGGCGACTCCCTGCTCCTGCTGCTCGACGCCCAGGGCATCGAGTGCTCAACGGGCTCCGCGTGCACGGCGGGTGTGGCCCAGCCCAGCCACGTCCTCCTCGCCACCGGCACCGACCCGGACCTGGCCCGCGGCACCCTCCGCTTCTCCCTCGGCCACACGTCGACGGAGGCGGACGTGGAGGCGGTGGGGAAGGCGATCGGCCCGGCGGTGGAGAGGGCCCGGACGGCGGGCCTGAGCTAGGCGTCTCGCCGGGGCCCTGCCCGTACTGGAAGGCCCCCGCCGGGAGGGTCCCTGTCGCGGTCCCTATCGCATCGTGACGAGGACGACGCTGCTGAGCACGCTCGTGATGACGAAGAACGGCGCGTTGAGGACGCCGTAGTACAGCGGGCGCGGGAAGTTCGGGTTGATGGCGATCTGGAAGGTCATCGCGCTGAGATAGCCGACACCGACGAGGAGCCCGAAGACCACGGCGTCACCCAGGCCGGTGATGTCGAGGGCCTCGACGAGTACGGCGCTGGTCAGGACGGTGACCGCCAGGCACACCAGCGGGCCGGCGGCGGTGACCGCAGTCTGCGCCGGAGCGGGCGCGCCCGCACGGCCGAGGGCGACGGCGTACGGCTTGGCGATCACGACGGCGAACCAGAGGCCGGCGAGCACGATCGACGCGACGGCCGCGATGACGACGGCGAGCCAGTTGATGTCGGCGAGAACGGAGAACACGCGCAGACTCCTTGGGAGGGCGAACGAGCGGCCGGTGCGACCGCCGAACAGGAGTCTGCGCGAGGTACAGGACAGGTTGTGGCCGCTACTGCAGCAGCAGTCCGGCGGACTACGCGCCGCGCGCGGTCGTCCGGGTCGCCCCGCCCGTCCTGCCCGCCCCGCTGGCCTTTGTCGCCTTCGTCGCCCCGGATGTCGAGCCCGCTGTCGGGGAGGCGGTGGGACCGGCCGTCCGCTCGGCGTCGCGCTTCGCCGCCTCGCGCACCAGGGGTATGTACCGGTCCCAGTCCCAGTGCGGCCCGGGATCGGTGTGGTCGGTGCCCGGCACCTCGACGTGCCCGATGATGTGCTCGCGGTCGACGGAGATGTCGTAACGGGCGCAGATCCGAGCGGTCAGCCGGGCCGACGCCTCGTACATGGCGTCCGTGAAGTCCTCCGGCCGGTCGACGAACCCCTCGTGCTCGATGCCGACGCTGCGCTCGTTGAACTCGCGGTTGCCCGCGTGGAAGGCCACGTCCAGCTCGCGGATCATCTGCGTGATACGGCCGTCCTTGCCGACGATGTAGTGCGCGGCGGCGCCGTGGCCGGGATCCTGGAAGACCTTCACCGCGCTCTTGAAACTGCCCTGCGTGACATGGATGATCACGCGGTCTATGCCGAAGTCGTCGGGCCGGTCCGCCCGCCGCCAGTTCGCCGAGGACGCGGCCACCCAGCGCGCGCCCCCGAAGTCGACCTCGCCCTCCTTGCGCGGCTTCTCCACGCCCGGTGTGCGCCACCACAGGCGCCCCAGCTCGTCCCGCGCCAGCACGGCGGTGCCCACGGCCGCCGCGGCCCCGCCGATGAGCAGCGCGCGGCGCCCGATACGGCGGTCCGAGTCGTTCGTGGTCTCCCCCATGCGATCTTCAACGGATACTCGCGGGCTCCGGTTCCCGGGGACCCGTACCCTTGAGGGGTTATGACTGAGACCTCGCAGCGCCCCCGCCCCCTCCGCGTCCTGGCCGCCATGTCCGGTGGCGTGGACTCCGCCGTCGCCGCCGCCCGTGCCGCGGAAGCCGGGCACGACGTGACCGGTGTGCATCTCGCCCTCTCGGCGAACCCGCAATCGTTCCGCACGGGCGCGCGCGGCTGTTGCACGATCGAGGACTCGCGCGACGCCCGCCGGGCCGCGGACGTCATCGGCATCCCGTTCTACGTGTGGGATCTCGCCGAGCGCTTCCGTGAGGACGTGGTGGACGACTTCGTCGCGGAGTACGAGGCAGGCCGCACCCCCAATCCCTGCCTGCGCTGCAACGAGAAGATCAAGTTCGCGGCCCTGCTGGACAAGGCCCTCGCGCTCGGCTTCGACGCGGTCTGCACGGGCCACTACGCGAAGGTGCTGGTGAACGAGGACGGCATGCGCGAGCTGCACCGCGCCTCGGACATGGCGAAGGACCAGTCGTACGTCCTCGGCGTCCTGGACGACCGCCAGCTCGCCCACGCCATGTTCCCCCTCGGCGACACGCTCACCACGAAGGACGAGATCCGCGCGGAGGCCGAGCGCCGGGGTCTGGCCGTCGCGAAGAAGCCGGACTCGCACGACATCTGCTTCATCGCCGACGGCGACACCCAGGGCTTCCTGTCGAAGCGCCTCGGCAAGGCGGAGGGCGACATCGTCGACGAGTCGGGCGCGGTGGTCGGCAGCCACGAAGGTGCGTACGGCTTCACGATCGGCCAGCGCAAGGGCCTGCGCATCGGCACCCCGGCGGCCGACGGCAAGCCGCGCTACGTCCTGGACATCTCGCCGGTCGACAACAGGGTGACGGTGGGCCCGGTCGCCGCCCTGGACGTCTCCGCGCTGACGGCCATCAAGCCCCGCTGGTGCGGCGGGGCCCCGACCGGCCCCGGCACGTACACGGCCCAGCTGCGCGCCCACGGCGGCGAGACGGAGGTGCGGGCGGAGCTGGTGGACGGCACCCTGGAGGTCGCCTTCACGGAGCCGGTCCGCGGCGTCGCCCCCGGCCAGGCGATCGTCCTGTACGACGACACGCGCGTGGTGGGTTCGGCGACGATCGCGACGACGGTACGGGCGGCGGTCGCCACCGCGGGCTGAGGCCGGCCGCCGCTTCCCTCGCACCGCCTGCCGCGGATCAGATCTGGTTCAGGCCGCCGTCGACGTAGATGTTCGCGCCGACGATGTAGCCGCTCTGTTCGGAAGCCAGGAACGACACCGCGGCGGCGACCTCCTCGGGACGCCCCAGACGGCCCTTGACCACGGTCGCGGCGACCATCTCCTTGACGCCGGACAGCGCCTCCTCACCGCCGTAGACGTCGACGAGTCCGGGAGTCTCGACCCCGCCCGGCGACACCGCGTTGACCCTGATGCCCCGGCCCTTGAGCTCGTTGGCCCATGTCCGCGCGAAGGACCGGACGGCGGCCTTGGACGCCGCGTACGCACCGAACGCCTCGATGCCGTGGTCGGCGGCCGTGGAGGAGATCAGGACGACCGAGGCGTCGTCGTTGAGCAGGGGGAGCGCCTTCTGCACGGTGAACAGGGTGCCCCGGACGTTGACTCCGAAGGTCTGGTCGAAGTGGTCCTCGGTGGTCTGCTCCAGCGTGACGAACGCACCGGTCGCCGCGTTCGCGACGAGCACGTCCAGGCCCTGTCCGCGGGCGCGGACCGCGTCGTAGATCCGGTCCAGGTCGGCCGCCTCGGAGATGTCGCCGGGCACCGCGGTGGCCCTGGAGGTTCCGATGGTCTCGACGGCGGCGTCCAACTCTGTCTTGCGCCGGCCGGTGATGAACACGTGCGCGCCCTCGTCCGCCAGACGCGCGGCGACGGCCAGACCGATTCCGGTGCTGCCGCCGGTGACCACGGCCGTTCTGTTCTCGAGCTGTCCCATGCGAGTGCCTCCACAGCCCTCTGTCGTTGATCTGCTTCGACCCCCATCCTTCGTGATCACACCAGTACGGTGCATCATGTGGAGTCCACACTTCTTTACGTATCGTCCAGAACGGAGGAGCAGGTGCTCGGCTCCAGCGATCCGATCGCCGACGCCATCGGTCTGCTGCGCCCTCGTACCGTGATCGACCCCGCTCTCCGCACGGCGGGACCGTGGGCACTGCGCTTCGAACGGTCCTCGCACGTCAAGATCGGTGTCGTCGCGCGCGGCGCATGCTGGCTGACCCTTGACGGGCACGAGCCCGTACGGCTGGAAGAGGGTGACTTCTACCTGCTGGGCAACCCCCCGCCCTACGTCCTGGCCGGCACGCTCACCGCGCCGCCGCGCCCCGCGAAGCCGGTATGGGACTGCGCCGAGGACGGTGTCGTACGCATCGGGCCGGAGGCCGAGGAAGACACGTACCTCTGCGGAGGGCGCTTCTCCTTCGAGGACACGAACACCCCGGTCCTGACCCAGGTCCTGCCGCGGCTCGTGCTGGTCCGCGCCGCGGATCCCCGCGGCAAGCTCCTGGCGCACCTCAGCGAGGTCCTCGTCTCCGAGACCAGGACGCCCGCCGCCGGCAGCTCTCTCGTCCTGAGCCACCTCGCACAGGTCCTGTTCGTCCACATGCTGCGCGCCCACGCCGAACAGGCCGATCAGCCCACCGGCTGGCTGGGAGCGCTGAACGACGACGGAATCGGTGCCGCGCTCCGCGCCATGCACTCCGACGCGGCGCACCCCTGGACGCTCAAGGAGCTGGCCGACATCAGCCACATGTCGCGTTCCGCGTTCGCCTCGTCCTTCAGGAGCCGGGTCGGAACGACCCCGCTGGACTACCTGATCCAGTGGAGGATGAGCCTCGCCCGCGACGCCCTGAGCACCGGCACCCGACCGATCTCCGAACTCGCGTTCACGATCGGCTACCGGTCCGAGAGCGCGTTCAGCACGGCGTTCCGCCGCGTGGTCGGCTCCTCCCCGAAACAATTCCGCAGAACATCGACGGGCCCGGCCAACGGCACCCCGGCCAAGGGCCACTGACCCGAGGATCACGAGTGTGTCCATGACCGCGAGTACCAGCGACTACATGTGGTTCGAGGAACGTTTCCCGGACCTTGCGGCGTCCTACTGCCTCACCCTCGTCCACGAGGTCTCTCCGGCGGAGCTGCTGCACCGCCTCGGCGGCCGAGCCGAACCCGCCCGCGCCGGAGTCGCGGAACTGGTCGAAGCCGCCTACGACTTCCACGCCCCGTCCAGCGGCCTGCGCACCCTGTTCGGCATGACCTCGATCGGACCGTGGACCCTCATGGTCGAACCCAACGGCTGGCACGGTGTCGACGAGGAAAGGGCGCTGCCGGCCTCGGCGGGCACCCGCTGGATCTCCCACTACGACAACGGCAACGCCAACAACGACGGCTCGTTCCTCTGGGCCGAGAACACGGACAGGCGTCTTCAGTTCGACCTTCGTGACGCGGGTTACCGCTGTGGATCTCAGCCGGATGCGCTCCTGGACGTCATTCGCCGCCTCGGATTCGAGTTCCCGGGCGAGCCCGTCCCGACCGACGGCTTCGATGCCGACAGCGACGCCGACGTGGCCGTTCCGGCCTCCTTCGCTCTCGCCGAGCACCTCACGCAGGTCAGGCTCACCCCGAGCCATCTCGCCGAAGCCACCTTCGTCTGCGGCAGCGTGAAGATCGGGTGACCGGCTCGTCAGTGCGGTTCGGTTACTCCGAAGCCGTCGTCCGGGGCGTCAGGGGCCGGAGGTACGCATCTGTGTGTGCCGGTCCAGATGCCGGCCGACTCCAGGAGCGGTTCAGGGGTGCCCTCGGTGCGGAACGTGAAGGTGACCCCGGTCGGCTCGGTCCGCAGAGCGGTCTGGCCGGATGGTTGGCCGAGGGTGACCGGCTGCCAGCGGCACCCGGCCGCTTCGAGGGCCGAGGTCGTCTGCCGGTGTGTCAGATGAGCAGGGTGTGAGTTGATCGCACCTGATCGGGGGTGCGGCAGGCCGATCGTGTCGCGCCACGTCTGGACGCAGATCGAAGTGATGAGGCGGCAGCGGCAGACGCAGAGGTCGGCGTCGCCGTAGGAGAACAGGTGCGGCCAGCGGCGGCGTTTGCTGACGCGGCCGATGCCCCAGGGCGGCCCCAGCTTCGCCGCGACGTCGGTGAGGGACGCGTGGCAACGCAGTGGGCCGACGGCTCCGGTCGAGCCGAACGTGGCGAGTGCGGCGAGTGCGGTCACGCGGGGGAGCATGGCAGCGGTCGTGACGGAGCGTCCACCAGGAGGCGTCAGTCGAAGAGGGCGACGACTCCGTTCACCCAGATCGCCATGAAGGCGAGGAGCGCCAACAGGCAGCCTGCCCCCGCCAGGGCGCCGGCGAGGTTGCTCTGCCTGCCGTCCTGCTCCTCGTCGGACGGCACCGTGTCCCAGTCGACGGGGCGCCCCGTGGCCTCGGAGCAGGCGGCTCGTACCGCTGACAGCTGCTTCTGGGCGAAGGCTGTCGCGGCGAGCGACTCACCGCCCCGCCAGGCAAGTGCCCGCATGCGCCGCTGAGCCGAGTGGTACCTCGCCTCGAAGGCGGAGGTCTCGGCCGTGTCCCTGTCCTGTTCGAGGTACATCCAGCGGCCCGCCTCCGCGGGCTCCCCGTACAGGCGGTACGTTTCGGCCAGGCGCCGGCGCAGCGTCAGGTCGTCCGGAAAGGACGACACCAGCCCGCGCAGGCGCTGCCGTGCGACAGGGACCCGGCCCGCGGCCAGGTCCGCGTCGACTCGGGCAAGGGTGTCTCTCAGGGGCATGAACGCATGATCGGGTGCCGAACGGGCCCACGTCGAACCGGTTTTGCCGCTCGGCACCCGCACGCTGTCGGCGGCGGTCGCCGACCAGGGGAATCAACCCCCGGCGACCGTCTCCACCTCGTAGAAGCAGAAGTGGTCCTTGATCTCCGCGACCTCCGGCTTCGGGTCCGGGTACGCCCAGACCAGGTCCGGGGCGTCAGGGAGCGACCAGTAGGACGCGTCTCCCTTGAACGGGCAGTGGGTGGAGGTGTCCGACGGGGTCAGCAGGTCGGTGTTGACGTCCTCCGGGGGGAGGTAGTAGCGGGGCGGGAGGCCCGTCTCGCGCAGTACCAGCGGGCGCGTGCTGTCGGCGAGCACCTTGCCGTCGTGGACCGCGCGGACGCGCTCGGTGCCCTGCTCGACGGTGATGCGATGGCCCTTGGTCACGGTTCGACTCCTCGGTAGAGATCGCGTGGCAGTGGCAGACGTGCGGCCACGTTCCTGACGGGTACAGCATCCGGCGCCGTCGCGTTCTTCCCGCCCGGACGCCCTCCCGGTGAGCCAGGGACGACCCGTAAATTGAGCGCATGAACATCTGTGTCTTCCTCTCCGCCGCCGAACTCGACGAGCGCTACACCCGGCCCGCCCGTGAGTTCGCCGAACTGCTCGGCAAGGGCGGGCACACGCTCGTCTGGGGCGGCTCCGACGTCGGGCTCATGAAGGTCGTCGCCGACGGCGTGCAGGAGGCGGGCGGACGGCTCGTGGGTGTCTCCGTGGAGTTCCTGGGCGCCAAGGCCCGCAAGGACGCCGACGAGATGGTCGTCGCCCGGGACCTCGCGGAGCGTAAGGCACTCCTTCTTGAGAAGGCCGACGCCGTCGTCATCATGGTCGGCGGCACGGGCACCCTCGACGAGGCCACCGAGATCCTGGAGCTGAAGAAGCACGGGCACACCGACAAGCCGGTCGTCCTGCTCAACACCGCCGGCTTCTACGACGGGCTGAAGGAGCAGTTCCTGCGCATGGAGGCCGAGGGATTCCTGCCCGTGCCGCTCACCGATCTGGTGTTCTTCGCGGAGGAGGCCGTGGGCGCGCTCGCCTACCTGGAGGAGAGCCGCGGCACGCAGTGACCGCGCGTGCTGGGAGCATGGCGGGCATGGCTACTCATGTGATCACCGGAGCCGGCTCCGGCATCGGCGCGGCCGTCGCCCGCCGCCTCCACGCGCGCGGGGACGACCTCGTGCTGCACGCGCGCGACGCGGGCCGCGCGAAGGAGCTGGCCGCCGAGTTCCCCGGCGCCCGGACCCTCGTCGGCGACCTCGCGGACCCGGACCGGCTGTCCTGGGCGTTCTCCCACCAGACGCTGCCCGACCGGGTGGACTCGCTCCTGCACATCGCGGGCGTCATCGACCTCGGCAGGGTCGGCGACCTCACCCCCAAGACCTGGCGCCATCAGCTCGACGTCAATCTGATCTCGCCCGCCGAGCTGACCCGCCACTTCCTGCCCCAACTGCGGCTCGCGCAGGGCCACGTCGTCTTCGTGAACTCCGGTTCCGGGCTCAACGCCTACGGCGACTGGTCCGCGTACGCCGCCTCCAAGCACGGTCTGAAGGCCCTCGCCGACTCGCTGCGGCACGAGGAGCACCCGAACGGGGTCCGGGTCACCTCGGTCTATCCGGGCCGCACCGCGAGCGCCATGCAGGCCAAGGTCCACCAGCAGGAGGGCAAGGAGTACGACCCCTCGAAGTGGATCGACCCCGAGTCCGTCGCCACGACCATCGTCATGGCGCTCGACCTGCCGAAGGACGCCGAGGTCAACGACCTGACGGTCCGCCCGGGACGCTAGCCGGGGCGCGCGGGTCTGAACCCGGGCCCGGGTGCGCGCCCGCCCTCCCGTGCGCCTGGCTCCCGCGGGTTCCGTAGGCTGCCCGGGTGAGCGAAAACAGCGAGTTCAGGCCCGGCCCCGCCACCGGCATCGGGTCGATGCCGGGCGGGGACGCCCGGGAGACCGCCAAGAGCGTGGCCGGGACCTTCGAGGGCCCCGAGACGGGCATGCCGTACCTGGCGGAACTGCCCGCCCGCGGCCCCGGCGCGGACATGATCGGCCGGACCGCCGGAATGCTCTCCGAGCTGTACGCGCGCGTGGAGCCCAGCGGCTGGCGGCTCGGGGACCGGCCGGGCCGCGACACCAAGCGGGCCAGATCCTGGCTCGGCGAAGACCTGGACGCCCTGGAGGAGTTCACCCAGGGCTACGAAGGCCCCCTGAAGGTGCAGGCCGTCGGCCCCTGGACGCTCGCGGCGGCCTTGGAGCTGCACAACGGCGAGGTCGCGCTCTCCGACCCCGGGGCCTGCCGCGACCTCGCCGGCTCGCTCGCCGAGGGCCTGCGCGAGCACCTCGCCGAGGTACGGCGCCGCATCCCCGGCGCCGAGATCGTCCTGCAGCTCGACGAGCCCTCACTCATCGCCGTACTGCGCGGCCACGTGCGGTCAGCGAGCGGCTACCGCACCCACCGGGCCGTCGACCGGCAGCTCGTCGAGGCCACCCTGCGGGAGGTGATCGGCGTGCAGGAGGGCAGGCCCTCCGTCGTGCACTCGTGCGCCCCCGACGTGCCGTTCGCGCTGCTGCGACGGGCCGGGGCGACCGGCGTCTCCTTCGACTTCGCGCTCCTCACCGAGCGTGACGACGACGTCATCGGGGAAGCGGTGGAAGCGGGGACCCGGCTCTTCGCCGGTGTCGTGGCGGGCACGGACGGTCCGTTGTCAGACCCTGCCGGTAGCGTCATGGGTGTCAGGACGCTGTGGCGCAGGCTGGGGCTGAGTCCGGGGCTTCTCACGGACGCGGTCACGCTCACCCCGTCGTGCGGACTCGCGGGCGCCTCCCCCGAGTACGCGCGCAGGGCGCTCGCCCACTGCGTCCGGGCGGCGAGATCCCTCGCGGACAACCCAGAGTAACGGGAGGACGACACGGTGGCCGGCGACAAGGACGCACAGACCGCCTCACCCGAGGCCGAGGCCACGGGTGGGGCCAAGGCCGGGGCCGCGGCTGCGGGGCCCGCGCCCAGCGAGGCACGGGAGAAGCACGCGCAGCTCGCCGAGCAGATCGAGGAGCACCGCTTCCGGTACTACGTGAAGGACGCGCCGGTCGTCAGCGACGCGGACTTCGACAAGCTCCTGCGCTCGCTGGAGGCCCTGGAGGACGAGTATCCGGAGCTGCGCACCCCGGACTCGCCGACCCAGAAGGTCGCGGGGGCGTACGCGACGGAGTTCACGGCCGTCCAGCACGCCGAGCGCATGCTCTCCCTGGACAACGCCTTCGACGACGAGGAGCTGGCCGCCTGGGCCGACCGCGTCGCCAAGGACGTCGGCACGTCCGCGTACCACTTCCTGTGCGAGCTGAAGGTCGACGGCCTCGCGGTCAACCTCACCTACGAGCACGGACGTCTCACGCGCGCGGCGACCCGCGGCGACGGCCGCACGGGCGAGGACATCACGCCCAACGTCCGTACGATCGCGGAGATCCCCGACCGCCTCCAGGGCGAGCGCATCCCCGACCTCGTGGAGATCCGCGGCGAGGTCTACTTCCCGATGGAGAAGTTCGAGGAGCTCAACGCCCGTCTGGTGGAGGCCGGCGACAAGCCCTTCGCCAACCCGCGCAACGCGGCGGCGGGTTCACTGCGCCAGAAGGACCCCCGCGTCACCGCCACCCGCCCGCTGCACATGGTCGTGCACGGTATCGGCGCGCGCGAGGGCTTCGACATCGACTGCCTCTCGCACGCGTACGAGCTGCTGCGCGAGTGGGGTCTGCCGACGACCCGCTACGGCAAGGTCGTCGACGACCTCGACGGCGTGCGGGAGTTCATCGCGTTCTACGGAGAGAACCGCCACTCCGTGGAGCACGAGATCGACGGCGTCGTCGTCAAGCTCGACGAGATCCCCCTCCAGGGCCGCCTCGGCTCGACCTCCCGCGCCCCGCGCTGGGCGATCGCGTGGAAGTACGCGCCGGAGGAGGTCAACACCAAGCTGCTCAACATCCGGGTGGGCGTGGGCCGTACGGGCCGCGTCACTCCGTACGCGCAGGTGGAGCCGGTGACGGTGGCCGGTTCCGAGGTCGAGTTCGCGACCCTGCACAACCAGGACGTGGTCAAGGCCAAGGGCGTCCTCATCGGTGACACGGTGGTGCTGCGCAAGGCCGGTGACGTCATCCCGGAGATCCTCGGACCGGTCGTCGACCTGCGCGACGGCAGCGAGCGGGAGTTCGTGATGCCCGCCGAATGCCCCGAGTGCGGCACACCGCTGGCGCCGGCCAAGGAGGGGGACATCGACCTGCGCTGCCCCAACGGCCGCACCTGCCCGGCCCAGCTGCGCGAGCGCCTCTTCTACCTCGGCGGCCGCAAGTCCCTGGACATCGAGAACTTCGGTTACGTGGCAGCCGCCGCGCTCACCAAGCCGCTGGAGCCGTCGCAGCCGCCCCTGGGGGACGAGGGCGACCTCTTCGACCTGACCATCGAGCAGTTGCTGCCCATCAGAGCGTACGTCCTCGACCAGGACAGCGGACTGCCCAAGCGGGACCCGAAGACGGGCGAGGAGAAGATCGCCACGGTCTTCGCCAACCAGGAGGGCGCGCCCAGGAAGAACGCCCTGGCGATGCTGGAGAACATCGCCGCGGCGAAGGAGCGCCCGCTGGCCCGGATCATCACGGGCCTGTCCATCCGGCACGTGGGTCCGGTCGCGGCCGAGGCGCTGGCGCGTGAGTTCCGCTCGATCGACCGCGTCGAGCAGGCCACGGAGGGGGAACTGGCCGCAGTGGAGGGCGTCGGGCCCATCATCGCCGCCTCGCTCAAGCAGTGGTTCGCGGTCGACTGGCACCAGGAGATCCTCCGCAAGTGGAAGGCCGCCGGCGTCCGCATGGAGGAGGAGAACTCCGGCGAGGACGAGGGGCCCCGGCCGCTCGCGGGACTGACCGTCGTGGTCACCGGCACGCTGGAACGTCACACACGCGACGGAGCGAAAGAGGCACTGCAGAGCCGCGGGGCGAAAGTGACCGGTTCTGTTTCGAAGAAGACGTCTTTCGTTGTCGTAGGTGACAATCCTGGATCGAAGTACGACAAGGCCATGCAGCTCAAAGTGCCGGTTCTGAACGAGGACGGTTTCGCCGTTCTGCTCGAACAAGGACCGGAGGCGGCGGCGGAAGCGGCACTTCCGATCGAGGGGTAGCGGTTGAAGACCACCCGTTCGGCGCATACCAGATGCATAGGGGCGGCCGTGTCGCATTCGGGCAACCGTAGACGACCGCTGCCCTTAGGAGCCTTCTGCGGCCTACTGTTGAGGTCTGCGCCTGCCGTGCCCAGCTGCGGTTGGGGCACCCCCTTGCTCTTCAGGAGTCTGGGGAAGGGTTTTCCAGACGCGGAGCCGTTGAGGGACTGATCGTGCGTCGGGCCGCGTGGCGTGGGCACCGCCGGCCGTGAGAGGGACGGGAATGGAACCGACCGAGAGCGCCGCCCCGGACTCACGGCTGCGCCCACGCTGGATGACCGGCGTGCGGCGATGGGGGCAACCCTTGCTGGAGCGAAGCCGGGAGTTCGGGGCGGGCCTCGGCGTCACCGGGCCCGCGGAGCGATCCGGCGTGCCGGGTTACGCCACCGGACAGCGCACCGGCACGGACGGGCCCGGCTCGGGCCGGTTCACCGCCGCCACCGGCTCCCACCCCCCGCTGACCGGCCAGGACGCCGACCGGCAGCTGACCTGGCCCGCGTTGCCCACGGCCGTCGTCGTGGCCGCCGGGGCCGTGCTGGGCGCGGGTTTCTACCGTGCCTTCACCGGCCACCACGCGCTCTTCCCGTCAGGATCGGCCGGCTGGGCGCTGGCCGTCCTGGTCGGCGTCATCGTCGGCCACCTGGTCGCGCTCGGCCGGTCCCGCTGGTGGGGCGGCACGGGCTCCGGAGCGGCCCTCACCCTCGCCGTCCTGCTGCTGTACGGCTGGGTACCGGCCGGAATGGTCAGTCTCACCGTCGTCGTGCTCGTCGGCATAGCCCGCCGGCACCGCTGGCGCCAGGGCATCCTGCACGGCGCGGTGGACATCCTCGGCATCGGCGCGGGGGCGCTGGTGCTGGCCGCGTTCGGCCGCGTGCCGTCCGTGGAGACGCCCTGGAAACCGGAGACCTGGACCTTTTTCGCCGTGCCTCAGGTGGTGTTGGCGGCCGGGGCGTATCTCGTCGTGAGCCGCGCGCTGCTCTGGTACCTCCACGCGCCGCGCACGCCCGGACTGCCGACCGTCGCCCGCACGGCCCTGGTCAGGCAGGGGCTCGTCGCCGTCGCCCTGCTCGGCATCGCGCCGCTGATCTGTGTCGTCGCCATCGCCCTCCCCGCACTGCTTCCGCTCTTCGCCGTGCCCCTCATCGCTCTCGACTCCACGCTCTGGATAGCGCGGGCCCGGGCCGAGGAGCAACTGCGTGATCCCCTCACGGGACTGCCCAACCGGCAGTGGCTGCTCGAACGGACCTGGCGGGCGCTGGACGACGCCGAACGCATCGGTGCGCGTTCCGCTCTGATGCTGATCGACCTGGACCGCTTCAGGTCCGTGAATGACACCCTCGGGCATCTCGCCGGGGACCGGCTGCTGTTGCAGATAGCGGACCGGCTGCGGATCGCGCTGCCGCGCGGGGCGGAGGCCGCGCGGCTGGGCGGGGACGAGTTCGCCGTGCTGCTGCCCATCGCCGACTCGACCACCTCGGCGACACGGGTCGCCCGCGGCCTCGTGACCGCGCTCGGGTCGCCGCTCGACCTCGACGGGCTGACGCTCGTGCTGGAGGCCAGCGCCGGACTCGCCGTCTTCCCCGACCACGCGCTGGACGCGGAAGGGCTGCTGCGGCGGGCGGACGTCGCGATGTACCAGGCGAAGCGGGACCGTACGGGGGTGGAGGTCTACGAGTCCAAGCGGGACTCCAACACCCCCGACAGGCTCGGGCTGCTGGGGGATCTGCGGCGGGCGCTCGACGCGGGGGACGTAGAGCTGCACTACCAGCCGAAGGTGCGGTTCGACGGGCAGGTCGCCGGTCTTGAGGCGCTCGTACGGTGGGTGCATCCCGAGCGCGGGAAGGTGCCGCCGGACGAGTTCATAGCGATCGCCGAGTCGTCCGGTCTGATGCCGCATCTGACCGAGTACGTACTGGAGGCGGCGCTCGCGCAGGTGGCGCGCTGGCGTGCCCAGGGGCTTCGGGTGCCGGTCGCCGTGAACGTGTCACCCCGGGACGTGCACACTCCCGGCTTCGCGGGATCGGTGGCCGCGCGGCTCGCCCGGCACGGGGTCCCTGCGGGGGCGCTGCAGCTGGAGATCACGGAACACGTTCTGCTGGAGGATCCGCAGCGGGCCGCGGACACCCTGGCGGCGCTGACCGCGCACGGCGTGAAGATGTCTCTCGACGACTTCGGGACCGGGTACTCGTCGCTGGTGCATCTGCGGCGGCTGCCGGTGAGCGAGCTGAAGATCGACCGCTCGTTCGTGGCGCGGCTCGCGGTGGACACGGAGGACGCCGAGATCGTGCGGTGCACGGTGGATCTCGCCCACTCGCTCGGGCTTCTCGTCGTCGCGGAGGGCGTCGAGGACGACGAGACGTGGGAGCGGCTTCGGGACCTCGGGTGCGACGCGGTGCAGGGGTGGCTCGTCGCCGCGGCGATGCCTCCGGAGGAGGCCACGGCGTGGTTGCTGGCGCGGGGGTCGCGGGGGTGGCAGCGGCCTGCTGCCGCGTTGCCTGCGGCGGCGGGGGACGAGTAAAGACCTTTTCCCACCCGCCCGCGTGAACGGTGCTCGACGGGTGAGCGTTTTCTGCGGGACTCACCCGCCGTCGGCGCCTGCCCGTCCGGTCTGCGGCTCACGCAGCCGGATAACCCGGCCCGGTGTGCGGATTGCGCAGCCACGTGACTGTGCGCCCGGTGTGCGGCTCGCGCGGTCGGGAGCCGCTGCCCGGTGTGGGGCGCGCGGCGGCGGGACGGTGCCTGTGGGAGCCGTGCCGGGCAGGGGTGGGGAAACCGATGTACGGGGATCTGGTCGCGCCCCATAGGATTGGGCCACACCACACGCACTCACCCCTGAGGATCGCTGCATGCCTGGCATCACGCGCGAGGAGGTCGCCCACCTCGCCCGACTGGCGCGTCTGGAGCTGAAGGGCGAAGAGCTCGACCACTTCGCCGGTCAGCTCGACGACATCATCGGCGCGGTCGCCCGCGTCAGCGAGGTCGCCGACCAAGACGTACCGCCGACCTCCCACCCGCTGCCGCTGACGAACGTCATGCGCGCGGACGAGGTCCGTCCGTCGCTCACCCCCGAGCAGGCGCTCTCCGGCGCCCCGGCCCAGGAACAGCAGCGTTTCAAGGTGCCGCAGATCCTGGGGGAGGACTAATCACCATGACGGACAGCAACGTCAACATCATCAAGCTCACCGCCGCCGAGATCGCCGCCGCGATCGCCTCCGGCGAGCTCACCGCCGTCGAGGTCACCGAGGCGCACCTCGCGCGCATCGGGGCCGTCGACGAGAAGGTGCACGCCTTCCTGCACGTCGACCGGGAAGGGGCGCTCGCCCAGGCCCGTGCCGTCGACGAGAAGCGGGCGCGGGGCGAGAAGCTCGGCCCGCTGGCCGGCGTACCGCTCGCGCTCAAGGACATCTTCACCACCAAGGGCATTCCGACGACCGTCGGGTCCAAGATGCTCGAAGGCTGGATCCCGCCCTACGACGCCACGGTCACCGCGCGGCTCAAGGCCGCCGACGTCGTCATTCTCGGCAAGACCAACATGGACGAGTTCGCCATGGGGTCCTCCACCGAGAACAGCGCGTACGGGCCGACCGGCAACCCGTGGGACCTGTCCCGCATCCCCGGCGGCTCCGGCGGCGGCTCGTCCGCGGCCCTCGCCTCCTACCAGGCGCCCCTCGCGATCGGCACGGACACCGGCGGTTCCATCCGCCAGCCCGCCGCCGTCACCGGCACGGTCGGCGTGAAGCCGACGTACGGCGGGGTGTCGCGGTACGGCATGGTGGCCTTCTCGTCCTCCCTCGACCAGGGCGGGCCCTGCGCCCGTACCGTGCTGGACGCGGCCCTCCTGCACGAGGTCATCGCCGGGCACGACCCGCTCGACTCGACCTCCATCGACGAGCCGGTCCCGGCCGTCGTCGAGGCCGCCCGCAACGGCAGCGTGGACGGTATGCGCGTCGGCGTCGTCAAGCAGTTCCGCGGCGAGGGCTACCAGGCCGGTGTCGTACAGCGCTTCGACGAGTCGGTCGCCCTCCTGAAGGAACTGGGCGCCGAGATCGTCGAGCTGGACTGCCCGTCCTTCGACCTGGCCCTGTCGGCGTACTACCTCATCGCCCCGTCCGAGTGTTCGAGCAACCTCGCCCGGTTCGACGGTCTGCGCTACGGCCTGCGCGTCGGTGACGACGGCACCCACTCCGCCGAGGAGGTCACCGCCCTCACCCGTGAGGCGGGCTTCGGCGACGAGGTCAAGCGCCGCATCATGCTCGGCACGTACGCCCTCAGCTCCGGCTACTACGACGCGTACTACGGCAGTGCCCAGAAGGTCCGTACGCTCATCACGCGGGACTTCGAGAAGGCGTTCGAGCAGGTCGACGTGATCGTCTCGCCGACCACGCCCACCACCGCCTTCCCGATCGGCGAGCGCGCCGACGATCCGATGGCGATGTACCTCGCGGACCTGTGCACCATCCCGACCAACCTCGCGGGCAACGCCGCGATGTCGCTGCCCTGCGGCCTCGCACCCGAGGACAATCTGCCCGTCGGCCTCCAGATCATCGCGCCGGCCCTCAAGGACGACCGCCTGTACAAGGTGGGAGCCGCCGTCGAGGCCGCGTTCGTGGAACGCTGGGGTCACCCGTTGATCGAGGAGGCTCCGTCGCTGTGAGTGCCATGGCCAAGAAGGCAAAGAACTTCAAGAAGTCGAAGACCGGGCTGTACGTGTCGCTCGGCAGTACCGCGTTCGGCGCGATCAGCGTCGCCAAGCAGATCAAGCTGGCCCGCAGTGACGGGGACACGCTGAGGCTGATCGACGCGACCGTGTCCGCCGCCGCCATCGTCACCGGCCTCGCCATCCTCTACCGGGAGCTCAAGCGCCTGGGCGACGAAGACGTTCTGCTGGGCTGAGGGGAAAGTTTCACCGTGACTGTCACGACTGACCTGGTGTCGTACGAGGACGCACTGGCGTCGTACGACCCCGTCATGGGCCTTGAGGTCCATGTCGAACTCGGCACCAAGACCAAGATGTTCTGCGGCTGCTCCACCGAGCTGGGCGCCGAGCCCAACTCGCAGACCTGCCCGACCTGTCTGGGCATGCCCGGCGCGCTGCCGGTCGTCAACGCGATCGGCGTCGAGTCCGCGATCAAGATCGGCCTCGCGCTTCACTGCGAGATCGCCGAGTGGTGCCGTTTCGCCCGGAAGAACTACTTCTATCCGGACATGCCGAAGAACTTCCAGACCTCCCAGTACGACGAGCCGATCGCCTTCAACGGCTACCTCGACGTGCAGCTGGACGACGGCGAGATCTTCCGCGTGGAGATCGAGCGCGCCCACATGGAGGAGGACACCGGCAAGTCCCTGCACGTCGGTGGCGCGACGGGCCGAATCCACGGCGCCTCGCACTCGCTGCTCGACTACAACCGCGCCGGTATCCCGCTCATCGAGATCGTCACCAAGCCGATCGAGGGAGCGGGCGAACGCGCCCCCGAGGTCGCCAAGGCGTACGTCGCCGAGCTGCGCGAGCTGATCAAGGCGCTCGGCGTCTCGGAAGCCCGGATGGAGCAGGGCCAGATGCGCTGCGACGTGAACCTGTCGCTGCGCCCGCACGGCCGCGAGAAGTTCGGTACGCGCTCCGAGACGAAGAACGTCAACTCGCTGCGGTCCGTGGAGCGGGCGGCCAGGTTCGAGATCCAGCGGCACGCCGCCGTGCTCAACGACGGCGGAACGATCATCCAGGAGACCCGCCACTTCCACGAGGACACGGGGTCGACGACCTCGGGGCGTGTGAAGGAGGAGGCCGAGGACTACCGGTACTTCCCGGAGCCCGACCTCGTTCCGGTCGCTCCGTCCCGTGAATGGGTCGAGGAGCTGCGCGCGGGGCTTCCCGAGCAGCCGCTGGCCCGCCGCAACCGGCTGCGCGAGGAGTGGGGCGTCAACGCCCACGACATGCAGTCGATGCTCAACGCCGGAGCCATCGACCTCATCGTCGCCACGATCGCGGCGGGTGCCGACTCGGCTTCCGCGCGCAAGTGGTGGATGGGTGAGCTGGCGCGTGCGGCCAACGAGTCCGGGGTGTCCCTGGACTCGCTGGCCATCACGCCCGAGCAGGTCGCCCGGGTGGCCGCGCTGGTCGGTGAGGGGTCCCTCAACGACAAGCTGGCCCGCCAGGTCATCGACGGCGTCGTCAAGGGTGAGGGCACGCCCGACGAGGTCGTCGAGAAGCGCGGGTTGAAGGTCGTCTCGGACGAGGGTGCGTTGACGGCTGCCGTCGACGAGGCCATCGCGGGGAACCCCGGTGTCGCCGACAAGATTCGTGGTGGCAAGGTGGCTGCGGTCGGTGCGCTGGTCGGGGCCGTCATGAAGGCCACGCGGGGGCAGGCTGACGCCGCGCGTGTCAAGGAGCTCATCCTTGAGAAGTTGGGGGTCGAGGGCTAGGCCCTCGGGCTCCCTTGTGTGAAGGGGCGGGGCACCTGGGTGGTGCGCCGCCCCTTTGGCGTGCCGCGGGTGTGGCGTGCCGCCGGTGGGTTGTGCGTCGGGTGCGGGTCGGTCGTGGCTGGTCGCGCCGTTCCCCGCGCCCCTGAAAGCAAAAGACTGCGCCGTTCCCCGCGCCCCCAAAGGCAAAAGACTGCGCCGTTCCCCGCGCCCCCAGAGGCAGAAGCGTGCGCCGTTTCCCGCGGCCCCCGAAGCGTGCCCCTGAATGCCGAAGGCCGGGGTGCGGGCGTTTCTGTGGGGCTACGGGAAGCGCTGAGGGGCTACAGAGTCCGTCGGATTGTCGTGTGAACTGCCTCGCTTTCCTGTGAGTAAGCCCATGAATGAGACCAACGATCACTTTCGGCTGGAAGAGTGACAACGCATCGGTCATGCGTTCTTTGCGGGCAGTTCCCGATAAAGATCCACAAATCCCCCCGGGAGTTCGTCCGTGGCAGCCCTAGCACGTTGGTGTGTGCAGCACCGTCTCGTCGCCCTCCTGCTCTGGCTCGTCGCCTTCGGCGGGACCGCCACCGCGGCGCTCGTCGCCGGATCCGCGTACTCGAACGACTACCAGGTGCCGGGTACCGAGTCGGGCCGGGCCGCCGAGCTGCTCCACGAGAACTTTCCCGGCCTCGGCGGGGACAGTGACACCGTTGTCTGGCACTCCACCCCCGGCACGGTCCGGGCCGCCGACGTCGAACAGACCATGACCCGCACCCTCGACGAGATCGCCGACCTGCCCGGGGTCTCCTCCGTCGTCAGCCCCTACGAGGGCCCGGGGCGTGAGGGGCCCGGTGCGGGGCGGATCAGCGGTGACGGGCGTACCGCCTACGCCACGGTGACCTTCGACGCCCCGGCCGAGAACATCGACCGGGGCGAGGCCTCGGCCGTCGTCGCCGTCGCGAAGGCCGCCGAGGCCGACGGGCTGCAGGTCGAGCTGGGCGGCCAGGCCGTCGTCCTCACCGAGTCCTCCGGCGGACATCTCGCCGAGATCGTCGGCGTGGCCGTCGCCGCGGTGGTCCTCTTCCTCGCCTTCGGCTCCCTCGCCGCCTCGCTGCTGCCCATCGCCACGGCGCTGGTCGGCGTCGGCACCGCGTACGCGGGAATCGTGCTGCTCGGGCAGGTGATGACCGTCGCCGACTTCGCGCCGATGCTCGGCCTGCTGATCGGGCTGGGCGTCGGCATCGACTACGCGCTGTTCATCGTGACCAGGCACCGCCGCGGTCTCAAGCGCGGTCTCCCGGTCGAGGAGGCCGCGCGCAACGCGGTGGCCACCACCGGGCGCGCGGTCGTCTTCGCGGGCGCCACCGTCTGCATCGCCCTGCTGGGCATGCTCATCCTGCGGCTCGGCTTCCTGAACGGCGTCGCGATCGCCGCCTCGCTCACCGTGGTCCTCACCGTCGCGGCCTCCGTCACCCTGCTGCCCGCACTGCTCTCCTTCATCGGCATGCGCGCGCTGAGCCGCCGTGAACGCCGCCGGCTGGCCGAGCACGGGCCCGAACCGGAGGTCCCCACCGGGCTCGCCGCCCGCTGGTCCGTCTTCGTCGAACGGCACCCCAAACTCCTCGGCGGCGTCGCCCTCGCCGTCATGGCGCTGCTCGCGCTGCCGATGTTCTCCCTGCACCTGGGCACCTCCGACCAGGGCAACAATCCGGGAACGGCCACCACGCGACAGGCGTACGACCTCGTCTCGGAGGGCTTCGGGCCGGGCATAAACGGGCCGCTGACCCTCGTCACGCCCGTCACCGGCGCCCAGGACCGGCTCGCCCTCGACAACCTCGACGCCACGCTCCGGGAGACCGAGGGCGTCCAGGACGTGACCCCGGTGACGTACGACGGCGACGGGGACACCGCCTACCTCTCCGTCGTCCCGGAGTCCTCACCGCAGTCCCGGCACACCAGCGAACTCGTCGACCGGCTCCGTACCGAGGTGCTGCCGCGGGCCGAGACCGGGACCACGCTCGATCTGCGGGTCGGTGGCATCACCGCCGGATACGACGACTTCGCGGCCGTCATCGTCGGCAAACTGCCCCTCTTCGTGGGCGTGGTGATCGGTCTCGGCTGCCTCCTGCTGCTGTTCGCCTTCCGGTCCGTCGGCATCCCCCTGAAGGCCGCCGCGATGAACGTCGCCGCCGTGGCCGCCTCCTTCGGGGTCGTCGTCGCGATCTTCCAGTGGGGCTGGGGCAGTGAACTGCTGGGCCTGGGCCGGGCCGGTCCGATCGAACCCTTCCTGCCCGTGATCATGGTCTCCGTGCTCTTCGGGCTCTCCATGGACTACCAGGTGTTCCTGGTCGGCCGGATGTACGAGGAATGGCTGGAGACCGGCGACAACCGCCGGGCCGTCCGCGTGGGCCTCGCGGAGACGAGCCGGGTGATCAACTCCGCCGCCGTGATCATGATCTCGGTCTTCCTGGCCTTCGTGCTCAGCGGCGACCGCGTGATCGCGATGTTCGGGGTCGGGCTGGCCGCCGCCGTCGCCCTCGACGCGTTCGTGCTGCGTACGCTCCTCGTGCCCGCCCTCATGCACCTGCTCGGCGGCGCCAACTGGTGGCTGCCCGGCTGGCTCGACCGGCGCCTGCCGCGGCTCAGTATCGAGCCGCCGGAAATCCGTACCGCCGGTCCGGGCCGACGTGCGACGATCCCGGGGGCGCGCGACGACCTGCGCGACGGCACACGCGACAGCACACGCGACGACGCGTTCGTGGATGCACCGGCGGACGTACCCGTGGCGGTACTCGTGAAGGAGCGGCAGCAGGATGTACGCGATATCCCTGGGTGACGACGGCGCCGAACTGCGGCCCCTGGAGCCGTGGCACGCGGACCAGTTCCTGGCGCATCTCGACCGCGGACGCGAGTTCGTGCAGCAGTACATCTCCTTCGGGTCGCGCGTCACGGATACCGATTCCGCGCGCGAGCTGCTCCAGTCGTTCGCCGACAAGAAGGCCGCCGACACGGGCAGCCTGCACGGGGTGTGGCTGGACGGCCTGCTCGTCGGCGGTGTCCTCTTCCGTGTCTTCGACGCCGAGCACGGGGTCTGCGAGGTCGGCTGCTGGCTGGAGCCCTCGGCGTCGGGCCGCGGCCTCATCACCCGCGCGATCCGCGTCCTCATCGACTGGGCGGTCGACGAACGCGGCATCCACCGCGTCGAGTGGCACGCGGCCACGGCCAACGTGCCCAGCCTGAACGTGGCCCGACGGCTCGGCATGAGCCGCGAGGGCGTCCTGCGCGAGAACTGGCCCCACCGGGGCGTACGACAGGACACCGAGGTGTGGTCGGTCCTCGCGGGGGAGTGGCGGGCCGCACGCGAGGCCGCCGCCGGACAAGGGGATCTGCCGACCCACGCGTGAGGATCCCGATCCTGGTCCCGGGACCCTGTTCCCGGGATCTTAAAGAAATTCTCAGACAGCGTCCGTACGGTGCGGAGCATGGGAACCAAGACAGAGAACGAGGCCGGAATCGAGACCGGCACCGAGGCACAGCGCGACGACGAGGCCGTGAAGCTCGGCAAGGGTGACGAGAAGGGCGCGGTCGGCGCGATCGGAGAGGTCGAGGAGGTCGAGGAGGTCGAGGCCACCGAGGCGGCCGACGGCCGGACCGACTCCGAGAACCTGGACGAGGACGACCAGCAGGGTGAGGCCGAGGACGAGCAGGTCGCCGTCGCGGCCGAAGCCGGTTCCGGCGTGGCCATGGGGGCCGCCGCGGTCGTCTCCGCCGGACTGGGCATCGTCTCCCTGACCGGCAGCTGGATGGGCACCATCGCGCAGGCGCGCGACTCGCTGTACGGCCAGCTGGAGACCGCGCAGGGCTCACCCGTAGCCACCCAGATCAAGCAGGTGTACGCCGACTCCTGGAACGCCAACGCCCTGGTCGCCGGCTTCTTCGCGCTGGCCGCGCTGATCGTCGGTGTCGTGGTGCTGGTGAGGCCGGCGTTCGGCAACCCGGACCGGATTCCCGCCCAGTCCCCGTGGGTCAAGTCCGTCGCCTGGGCGGGTGTCTCGCTCGGCGTCATCGGCCTGCTGCTGGCCGCGCTCAAGTACTCCGACGTCCTCCTCGGCATGCCGACCACGAGCAGCTGAACAACCGCACGTCCTGAGGGGCCTTAGTCCCGCCGTGAGCCACTCACGGCGGGACTAAGGCCCCTCGCGCGTTCAAGATGCGGAACTCTCCCGATGTGGCGCACCCCCCTTGGAGACGAAGGTTGAGGCATCACGGACGAGCGAAGTCGACAGTGACCCCCTACCGGTCACTCTTCGCCGTCACTCTTCACGAGGGGTACCAGATGTTCGAGTACGAGCTCCAGCAGATCCGTTCCGCGGAGATGATCCGCGCCGCCGACAACTACCGCATGGCCCGCGAGGCCGCCCGCACCCGTCGTGCGGCCCGGCACGAGGCCGCGCGAACCGATCACGACGACGGCGAGGGGCGGGTGAACGGCCACCGCTCCCGCAGGCCCCGGTTCGCACGCGCCGCATGAGCGCCGGCGGGTGGCGGGGCGGCCGCACGGGGGTCGGCCGCCCTGCCCGGCACGAGGACGGGGACGGGGACGCGGTGACCGCGCTCCCGGCCCCCACCACGTCCCCACCGACCACGCCCTCGGCGACCGCCTTCCCGGCGACCACGACCTCGGGCCCGTCCGCCACCGCGGGCGGGCCCGCGGCCGTGGGCGACCGTCAGCAGCCGGGCGGCTCCGGCGCCACGGGCGCGTTCGGGCGCGGCGGCCCCGTGGCCGGGGGCGTGGACGGCCCCCGGGCGAGCGGGCCTTCGGCCGGGAACCTGCCCCCGGCGAGCGGGACGGAGAGCGGAGGTGGGTCCCGAGCCACCGGGCCCGAGGGCGTGAACCAGCTCCGGACCGACGCGTCCGCGGCCGTCAACAAGCGCCGGACCGCCCGGACTTCAGCCGGGCGGCCGGTCCCGGACAGTGGCCGTCCCGGTGTGGAGCCGGGCCGTGCGGGCAGGGCCGCGGGCGGGGGCGGGGCGCCGATAACCAGTGCCGTGGTGTCCGACCCCTGTGCGATGCTCGGCGCTGTGGAGACCAGGTCCGTCAGTCCGGTCTTCGTCGGCCGGGCCGACGAACTGGGCGTACTGAACGACGCGCTCGCCCGTGCCGCCGCGGGCGAGCCGCAGGCGTTGCTCCTCGGCGGTGAGGCGGGCGTCGGAAAGACGCGGCTCATCGAGGAGTTCGCGGCGGGCGCCTGCCGCGAGGGCGCCGTCGTCGCCGTCGGCGGCTGCGTCGAGATCGGCGCCGACGGACTGCCCTTCGCCCCCTTCTCCACCGCCCTGCGGGCCCTGCGCCGCCACCTGCCCGACGCACTGGCCGCCGCGGCCGCCGGACAGGAGGAGGAACTGGCCCGGCTCCTGCCCGAGTTGGGGGAGAACACCCGCGGACGGCACGACGAGGACGGCATGGCCCGCCTCTTCGAACTCACCGTCCGCCTCCTGGAACGCGTCGCCGCCGACCGCCCCGTCGTCGTCCTCCTGGAAGACCTGCACTGGGCGGACGCCTCCACCCGCCACCTCCTCGCCTACCTCTTCAGGACCCTGCGCAGCGGCCACCTCCTCGTCGTCGCCACCTACCGCGCCGACGACATCCACCGCCGCCACCCGCTGCGCCCGCTGCTCGCCGAACTCGACCGGCTGCGCACCGTCCGCCGCATCGAACTGCGCCGCTTCACGCGCGCCGAAGTCGGCCGCCAGATCGCCGGAATATTTGACTCCGAGCCCGACCCTGCCCAGGTCGACGACATCTTCGCCCGCTCCGACGGAAACGCGTTCTTCGTCGAGGAACTGGCCGTCGCCGCCCACGACGGCTGCGCCACCGGCCTCACCGACTCCCTGCGCGATCTGCTCCTCGTCCGCGTCGAGAGCCTGCCCGAGAGCTCCCAGCGGGTCGCCAGGATCGTCGCCGAGGGCGGCTCGACCGTGGAGTACCGGCTGCTCGCCGCCGTGGCCCGGCTCTCCGAGGACGACCTCATCGAGGCGCTGCGGGCCGCCGTCGGCGCCAACATCCTGCTCGCGACGCCCGACGGCGACGGCTACCGCTTCCGCCACTCCCTGGTGCGCGAGGCCGTTGGCGACGACCTGCTCCCCGGCGAGCGCTCCCGCCTCAACCGCCGTTACGCGGAAGTCCTGGAGGCCGACCCCTCACTCGTGCCGGCGGCCGGTGAGCGTGCCGCCCGGCTGGCCAGCCACTGGTACCACGCGCACGACGCCGCCAAGGCCCTGCCCGCCGTCCTCGACGCCTCCGTCGCGGCCCGCCGCCGGCACGCCTACTCGGAACAGGTACGGCTCCTGGAACGGGCGATGGAGCTGTGGGACACGGCCCCCGAGCCCGTACGCGCCGCACTGCGCACCGCCGACTACAGCGAGGCCTATCCGCCCCCACCGCCCGAAGTGCGCGGCGGGAACCCCGGCGGCGGCGACCCGGCCACCACTCCGCTGCGCTATCTCGACCTGCTGGCCGAGGCCGCCGTGGCCGGTCGGCTCTGCGGGGAACGCAAGCGCGCCCTGAAGACGACCAAGCGGGCCCTGCACCTCCTGGAGGACGAGCAGGACCCCCTGCGCGCCGCCTGGTTCTGGATCCAGCGCTCCCGTCTCGTCGAAGGACAGGGCCTCGGCGACGGCTGGCAGGAACTCGGCACCGCGCAGGACCTCGTCCGAGGGCTGCCGCCTTCCGAGGTGCACGCCGACGTCCTCACCCACGTCGCCAGCTGGCTGATGGTGCACCGGCCCGGCCCGGACGCGCTCCAGGCCGCCGAACGCGCCGTGCAGTACGCCCGCATGGTCGGCGCCCGCGACACCGAGCTGAACGCGCGCCTCACCCTGGGCGGACTCCTGGTCGAGTCGGGCGACATCCACGCCGGACTCGCGGAGGTGCACGAGGTCAAGGACCGGGCCACGGAACTCGGCGCCACCTATGTGATGGGCCGCGCCCATGTGAACCTGCCCTCCCATCTGGAGGGCGTCGGCCGCTCCCAGGAGGCCGTCGGCATCCTCCAGGAAGGCGTCGAACTCACCCGCAGATACGGACTGCTGGACACGGAGGCCTGGGTCTGGGGCAACCTCGGCGAGTCCTTCTTCTCCCTCGGCCGCTGGGACGAGGCCGCAGAGGCCGTCTACAACTCCGAGCGCGTCGGCCAGACCGCCAAGCCCAGCGGCTTCCGCGCCATGCTCCACGCCCACCTGGACCTTGCCCGGGGCGACCTGGCCACCGCCCGCCGCCAACTGGCCGAGTCCCGCCGCCACTTCGGCACCCATGACGCCGTGCCCCAGAACGCGCTGCCCCTGACCACCCTCGCCATCGGCATCGCCGCGGGCGAGGGCCGGCTCCCCGACGCCCGCGCGGAGCTGGACGAGGCACTGAGGCCGGGCTTCCCGCCGGGCACCCAGCGCTACGGCTGGCCCCTGCTGCTCGCCGCGGCGACCGCGGAGGCCGACGCCCGCGGACTGCCCGCCGCCGAACCGGGCCGTGCCGAACTCGTCGAACGCCTCCGCACAACCGCCAAGTCCCTCGCCACGAACGTGCCCGTCTGGCAGGCGTACGAGCGCTGGGTGCGCGTCGAACTGCTGCGCGCCGAGGGCCGGGACACCCCGGACGACTGGTCCGAGGTCGTCGCGGCCTTCGAACCGCTGGAACGTCCGTACGACCTGGCCCGCGTCCGGTACCGGCTCGCGGCGGCCCTGCTGGGCTCCGGCGGCACGGAGGAGGAGCGGGGCCGCGCCACCGAGCTGCTGCGGCTGGCCCGGGCCGTCGCCGACCACCTCGGCGCACGGCCGCTCACCGACGCCGTCGCCCTGCTCGCCCAGCGCGCCCGCCTCACCCTCGCCCGGTCGCCCGGGCGGACCCCGCTCGCTCCCGCCGACCCGGCCGAGGCGCTCGGCCTCACCAGCCGCGAGCGTGACGTCCTGCGCCTGGTGGCCGTCGGCCGCACCAACCGCCAGATCGCCGAGGAGCTCTTCATCTCTCCGAAGACGGCCAGCGTCCACGTCTCGAACATCCTCGGCAAACTCGGCGTCTCCGGCCGGGGCGAGGCGGCGGCCGTCGCACACCGGATGCGGCTGTTCCCGCCGGAGACGGCCGCCGCCCGCCCGACCGGACGAGCCGGATGAGTTCCACCGGGTGAGGTTTACGCTGGAGGAGACGCCGGGCCGAGGGAGCCGCTGTGTTCAACATGATCGAGAACCTCTTCGCACCGGGCCGCAAGCACACCGACGACGAGAACAAGCGGCTCGAACTGACCCGCGTGGATCTTAACGACGGCGACCCCGGGCGGGGCCCCATAGACCTCACCTCGGGCAAGGTGGTCGTCCGCCCGCCGACGCAGCCCACGGGGGAGCGGGACGCGTCGGCCGACCAGGACGATCGGCCAGACCGGCAGGACCCTCAAGCCCCCGCTTAGGCGTTCCGGCTCACGTCACCTGCAGCTCCAGGATCCGGTCGTCCTTGCCGCCGGGGGTCCCTCTGCCGTCCGTCTCGCTCGTGACCAGCCACAGCTTGCCGCCGCCCGCCGGGACCACCGTGCGCAGACGGCCGTAGTCGCCCTCCAGGAAGGCCTGGGGCTTCGCCGACTCCTCCGTGCCCTTGAGCGGGATGCGCCACAGCCGCTTACCGCGCAGGCCCGCCATCCACACGGAGCCCTCCGCGTAGGCGATACCGCTGGGAGAGGCCTCGTCGGTGCTCCACTGGTCGATCGGACTCTCGTACTCGGAGTCGTCGGACTTGCCCTCCACGTCCGGCCAGCCGTAGTTGCCGCCCGGCTTGATGTGGTTCAGCTCGTCCCAGGTGTCCTGGCCGAACTCCGAGGCGAACAGCCGCTGCTTGGAGTCCCAGGCCAGGCCCTGCACATTGCGGTGGCCGTACGAGTAGACGGGTGAGTCGAAGGGGTTGCCCGGTGCCGGTTCGCCCTCCGGGGTCAGGCGGAGGATCTTGCCGCCCGTCGACTTCTTGTCCTGCGCCAGCTCGGTGACATAGGTCTCGCCCGTGCCCACGTACAGCATCTTGTCCGGGCCGAAGGCGATCCGGCCGCCGTTGTGGTTCGTGCCCTTGGGGATGCCCCGGAACACCGTGTCGGGGGCGCCCAGCCGCTCACCGGCGGGCCTCTTCGCGTCGTACTGCATGCGCACGATGCGGTTGTCCGAGTCCGAGGTGAAGTACGCGTAGACCATGTGGTCCGACGCGTACGTCGGGGACAGGGCCAGGCCCATCAGGCCGCCCTCGCCGCCGGGTGCGACGCCGGGCACCGAGCCCACCTCGGTCTTCTTGCCGGTCTTCTCGTCGACCAGGGTGATCGTCCCCTCGTCGCGCGAGGACACCAGGAGGCCGCCCTCGGGCAGGGGCGCGAGGCCCCACGGTGTCTTGAGGCCCTCGGTGACGGTCCGCACGACCTTCACGGAGCCCTTGGCGGGCGGTGCCTCCTCGGCCGCCCGCTCGGAGGCCGGGGGCGAGGTGCCGGGCTTCGGAGAGACCCACGGCGTACTCCCGCCGCCGTCCGAACTCCCCCCGTCGTCCGAGGAGCACCCGGCCGTCAGCAGGAGCGTGGCTGCGGCCAACACGGCCGTCACAGCTCGACGTTGCACGATGCAGGATCCCTTCGACGTGGCAGGTTCTACTTTTCATACACCGCCCGGGCCTCCCGGGTTCCCGATCACGGACACCGAATCGCCGGACCCCCGCCCGAACCGGACGATACGGGGGCGGAGCCGCGGCTCGGGCCAGGGATCTCGGCTCGGGCCAGAGCCCCCGGCTCGCCCTCGGGCTCCCGCTCAGTCCCAGGACCCCAGCGCCGCAGGCAGGTCCGCCACCTCGGCGAGATCCTCCGGCGTCAGGCGCAGCCCGGCCGCCGCCGCGTTCTCCGCGGCCCAGCACTCCCGCTTCGTCCCGGGCACCGGAACCACCTGCTCCCCGCGCGACAGCACCCAGGCGAGAGCCACCTGAGCGGGGGTGACGTCCCCGCCCTGTCCGGCGGCCGAGTGGCGGGCGGCGATACGGCGCAGACCGACGACGATCGGCTGGTTCGCGGCCATCATCTCGGCGGTGAACCGCGGATGCCGGGCGCGCAGGTCGTCCGGTTCGAAGCCCTCGCCGGGGGTGAGGGTGCCGGTCAGGAAGCCGTTGCCGAGCGGCATCGCGGCGAGGAAGCCGACACCGCGCGCCTCGCACCACGGCAACAGGGACTCCAGCGCCTCGGGCGACCACACCGACAGCTCGGCCTCCACCGCGCTCACCGGGAAGACCTGCTGCACCCGCTCCAGCTTCCGGATCGTCCCGTCGTGCAGCCGCGCACCGGGCCTGCGACCGGCGCGGGCGCCCACCGCGCACAGCCCGAGAGCCCGCACCTTCCCGGCCGAGACGAGCTCCGCCATCGCGCCCCAGGTCTCCTCGACCGGCACCTCGGGGTCCTCGCGGTGCAGTTGGTAGAGGTCTATGACATCCGTCTGCAGCCGGCGCAGCGAGGCGTCGCAGGCCCGCTTCACATAGCCGGGACGGCCGTTGGCCACGATGTGCTGCTCACCCACCAGCAGGCCGACCTTGGTCGACACGAAGGCCTCCGACCGCCGCTCCTTCAGCGCGCGGCCCACCAGCAGCTCATTGGTGAACGGCCCGTACATGTCCGCGGTGTCCAGGAGCGTGGCGCCCCGGTCGAGGGCCGCGTGCACGGTGCGCAGCGACTCGGCACCCCGCTGCCGCGAACCCGAGTACGCCCAGCTCATCGGCATGCACCCGAGACCGACAGCCCCCACTTCGAGCGCCGCCGCCCCGATCGTCCTGCGCTCCACCTGGCCGTGCCCTCCCTTTACTGGCACCCCAAACTAACCTCTGCGTCCACGGGCGCTTCGCATAGCCTCCTGACCATGACGTACGAAGTGTGGCTCCCGTTTCACCCGGACGAACTCGACGGCCTTCCCGAGGGCCTCAACTACCGCTACTGGAACGGGGAGGAGGACTTCCCCGCCGACCCCGCAGACTGCGCCTTCTATGTCGTGCCCTACATGAAGGGCGGCGACGTCTCCGTGCGGCCCCTTGCCGACATGACCTCCGTACAGGTCGTGCAGACCCTGTCGGCCGGCATCGACCATGTCCAGCCGGGACTTGAACTGCTGTCCAGGGGCGTGCAGTTGTGCAACGCGCGCGGTGTGCACGACGCGAGCACCGCCGAACTCGCCCTCACCCTGATCCTCGCCTCGCTGCGCGGCATCCCCGACTTCGTACGAGGGCAGGACAGCGAGGAATGGCGGTCGGGGTTCCGTCCCGCGCTCGCGGACAAGAGCGTTCTGATCGTCGGCTACGGAGCGGTGGGCTCGGCCGTCGAGGACCGGCTCGCGCCGTTCGAGCTCGCGCGGGTGGCGCGCGTCGCGCGCTCCGCACGCGAGACCGCGCGCGGCCCCGTGCATCCGATTTCCGCCCTGCCCGAGCTCCTCCCGGAAGCCGATGTGGTGGTGCTCATGACGCCGCTCACCGAGCAGACGAAAGGCCTGGCGGGAGCCGACTTCCTGGCCCGGATGAAGGACGGGGCGCTCCTCGTGAACGTGGCCCGCGGCGGTGTCGTCGACACCAAGGCGCTCCTCGCCGAGCTGGAGAGCGGCCGGCTCCGGGCGGCCCTGGACGTCACCGACCCCGAGCCGCTGCCGCCGGGGCACCCCCTGTGGCACGCCCCGAACGTCCTCATCAGCCCCCATGTGGGCGGCCCCACCTCCGCGTTCTTCCCACGGGCCCAGCGGCTCCTCCTGGATCAGTTGAACCGATTCGTGAACCGGGAGCCACTGCGGAACGTGGTCCTTACGACGGGCTCGTAGTCCTCCCCACTCCCGTCCGGGCGCGTACGGAGGGCACTCGTGGGTACCCTCCGCATTCCATCGAACGCGCGCCGTGTCCATATCTCCATCGGCCGTCACGGAGCGTAGAGGAACTATGTCCCTGAGTGACGAGACTGGTGTATCGTCCCGACAGGGGCTGCGCCGCGCACCATCCGGCGCCGGGGACTGAGAGACAGCAACAGCGAGGGGGGCGACGGGCGATGCACGGCCTATGGACCAACGATCCGACGCGACGGGGTCGCCGACGGCGACCCTGGTGTCCACCCGCGCGCAGATGCGGCCACAGCGGCCATCACCACCGCCGGCCGAGCGGTCGCAGGCGTCACGCCCATCCGGCGCACCGGGACCAGAGGGACTCGGGGGCGGCTCGGCCGGGAGAGACGCAGTGAGCTCCCCGGGGGCGGTGCTCGCCCGCGGTCAGGTCACCGGGGGCGGGTCGGGCATGGTGCCGCAACTCGTGCTCGCCCTGCTGTGCGCGGGATACGCCGTCGGTTCCGCGCTCGGCTGGGGCTCACCACGACTCGCCCTGATCATGGGCGACTTCGGGCTGAGCGCGGCGGCCGCCACCGCGGCCGTCTCCTGCTTCCTCTGCGCCCGCACCCGGCGCAGCCGCTTTCGACCCGCATGGCTGCTCTTCTCGCTCTCCTCCGCGATGGGGGCGATGGGCAACTTCGTCTGGGGCTGGTACGAGGTAGTCCTGCGGAGCGAGATGCCCAGCCCCAGCTACGCCGACCTGTTCTTCCTGTGCTTCGCCCCACCGGCCATCGTGGGACTGCTCGTCCTCGCCAAACGGCCGGTGAGCAAGGCCGGCTGGGTCTGCCTGGGACTCGACGCGTGGCTGATCGGCGGCTCGCTGCTCACGCTCTCCTGGAGTCTCGCGCTCGCCCAGGCGGCCAAGGCGGAGGAGCCGAGCGTTCCGCACACCGCGCTGTCGCTCGCGTATCCACTGCTCGACATCGCCCTCGTGAGCATGGTGCTCGCACTGCACTTCAAGCGGTCGGCGGTGAACCGCTCCGCGGTGAACACCGCGATCGGGGCGCTGGCCCTGACGGTGATGTGCGACGCCCTGTTCACCTCGCCACTGCTGCACAACGACTACCGCTCCGGGCAGTTGCTCGACGCCGGCTGGTTCGCCGGCTCACTGCTGCTCGCCTACGCCCCCTGGGTGGGGCAGGGGCACGGACACACGGAAGAAGAGGGGCACACGCGCGTGGTGTACGGCTACGTGCCCGGGCCCCGGCAGGGACAACCGGCACACGTGCCCCTCCAGGAGGGAGGTCACGGCCGGTATCCCCTCAGTCGGCCCATCAGCAGTTCGCTGGCGGCGCTCACTCCCTACCTGGCCGCCGCCGTCTGCACGCTGGGCATTCTCTACAACGTGCTCAACGGCCGCAGCGTCGACCGCGTCGTGCTGGTCACCGGGGGCACGGTCGTGCTCGCCCTCGTCGTGCGCCAGGGCATCATGCTCGTCGACAACATCACCCTCACCCATGAACTGGCCCAGAAGGAGAACCACTTCCGCTCCCTGGTGCAGGGGTCGAGCGACGTCATCATGATCGCCGCACCGAACGGCATCCTGCGGTACGTCAGCCCGGCCGCGGCCGGGGTCTACGGACGCCCCGCCGAGGAGCTGGTCGGCTCCGAACTCGCCACGCTGATCCACCCGGAGGACCTGGGCTGCGTGGTGCACGAGGTGCGCCGCTTCCTCGCCGCCAACCCGGCGGACGAACCCACCACCCGCATAGAGTGCCGCTTCAGGTCCGGCGACACCGAGAGCGGGGGAGGCTGGCTCAACGTCGAGTCGACCGTCAACCGCCACCACGGCGGCCTCATCTTCAACAGCCGTGACGTGACCGAACGGGTCCGCCTGCAGGCCCAGTTGCAGCACAACGCCGAACACGACCCGCTCACCGACCTGCCCAACCGCGCCCTGTTCACCAAGCGCGTCGGACAGGCGCTCTCCGGCCGCCGCTCCTCCGACCACGGCACCGCCGTGCTCTTCATCGACCTCGACGGCTTCAAGGCGGTCAACGACACCATCGGCCACCAGGCCGGTGACGAACTCCTCGTCCAGGCCGCCCGCAGGCTCCAGGACGCGGTCCGGAAGGGGGACACCGCCTCCCGGCTCGGCGGCGACGAGTTCGCGGCCCTGATCGTCGGCGACGGCTCCCGTGACCGCACCGCGCGCGAGCGCCACATCTTCGAACTCGCCGACCGGCTGCGTACGACCTTGTCACAGCCGTACTTCATCGACGGCAACGATGTCCGGGTCGCCGCCTCGATCGGGGTGTCCTTCTCCGAGCCGGGCCTGGGCGCGGGCGAACTGCTGCGCAACGCCGACCTGGCGATGTACCGCGCGAAGGCGGCCGGCAAGGGCCGCGTCGAGCTGTACGTGCCACAGATGCAGCAGGACGTCGTCCGCAAGGCGGAGCTGGCCACCCGGCTGCGCGCCGCCCTGCACGACGGCGAGTTCGCCCTGCTGCACCAGCCGGTGGTCTGCCTGGACACCGGCCGGATCACCGCGGTGGCCGCACAGGCGCGCTGGCGCTCGGCCCAGGGGGTGCTGTTCACGCCCGCCGAGTTCCTGCGCGTAGCCGAGGACAGCGACCGCACCGCCGAACTCGGCCGCTGGATGCTGGAGGAGGCGGTCGAACAGGCCGCCGAGCGCGCGGCCACCGGGCTCGCCGTACCCGTCTCCGTCCGTATGACCGCCCGCAGGCTCCTCGACCGCTCCATGCCGCTGAGTTCCGTGGAGGCCCTGCTCACCCGGCACGGACTGCCGTCCGGCGGCCTCATCGTGGAACTGGCCGAGACGGACCCCAAGGTCTCCCTGGACGAGCTGGAGCGCCGCCTGAAGGCGCTCAGGCGGCTCGGCGTCCGGATCGCCCTGGAGGGCTTCGGCAGCGGGTACGCCACGATCACCGCGCTGCGCCGGCTGCCCCTCGACGTACTGAAACTGGACCGAGGTCTGGTCGAGGGGGTCGTCGAGTCGGCCAGGCTCCACAAGATCACCAGCGGACTGCTGCGCATCGCCAACGACCTGGGGCTGCAGTCCGTGGCCGACGGCGTGGATCTGCCCGAGCAGGTCGTCGCCCTGCGGTCGATGGGCTGCACCCATGGACAGGGCGTGGCCTTCTCCGGACCGCTGGACGAGTACAGAATGCGCCGAGCGCTCGCCGGCGGCGCCTACGCCGTGCCCCACGGCCCCGCCGAGCCCGTCTTCGCAGGAGGTGTTGGCAGCGGTGTCTTCGCAGGTGGGGGCACCAGTGCGTATGCGGCGGGTGCCGCCTCGGGAGGGTATGGAACCGGTATCGCGCTCCGCTCACATAATGAGACTCCCGTCCCACCCACTTGACACGCACAGCGTGCCGGGGGGAGGGTCTGTGCCATGCGCACCCGAATTCTCGTACTTGGAAAGCGCGTCGGCTGAGCTGGGAAGCACCGGATCGATGACCCGGAAGTCCCCGCTAACGCACCCGACGCGCTCCCCTCGCTTGCCTCACGGCACGAGGGGTTTTTTGTTGCACCAGTGACTGTCGATCAGTAACCGCACACCGCTCAAAACTCGCAAAAACCCTCAGCATCGAGAAGAGAATGCCGATGACCGAGCAGGCCACCGGGGCCCACCACCCGCAGCCGCGGCCCCGTTCCGGAGGACAACAGTCCGCCCCCGAGCAGGTGACGGGAGCGCAGTCCCTCGTCCGCTCTCTTGAGGAGGTCGGGGCCGACACGGTATTCGGCATTCCCGGCGGCACCATCCTTCCGGCGTACGACCCGCTGATGGACTCCAAGCGGGTGCGGCACGTGCTGGTCCGCCACGAGCAGGGCGCGGGCCACGCGGCCACCGGGTACGCGCAGGCCACCGGCAAGGTCGGCGTGTGCATGGCGACGTCCGGGCCGGGCGCCACCAACCTGGTCACCCCGATCGCGGACGCCCACATGGACTCCGTGCCGCTGGTCGCGATCACCGGGCAGGTCGTGTCCAAGGCGATCGGTACGGACGCCTTCCAGGAGGCGGACATCGTCGGCATCACCATGCCGATCACCAAGCACAGCTTCCTGGTCACCAGGGCGGAGGACATCCCCCAGGCGATCGCGCAGGCATTCCACATCGCCTCCAGCGGCCGTCCCGGGCCGGTCCTGGTCGACATCCCCAAGGACATCCTCCAGGCCAGGACCACCTTCTCCTGGCCGCCGGTCATGGACCTGCCCGGCTACCGCCCGGTCACCAAGCCGCACGCCAAGCAGATCCGCGAGGCGGCCCGGCTGATCACCCAGTCGAAGCGGCCCGTCCTCTACGTCGGCGGCGGCGTCACCAAGGCCGGTGCCACCGCCGAACTGAAGGTCCTCGCAGAACTCACCGGAGCGCCCGTCACCACCACCCTGATGGCGCTCGGCGCATTCCCCGACAGCCACCCGCTGCACGTGGGAATGCCGGGCATGCACGGTTCGGTCACCGCCGTCACCGCGCTGCAGAAGGCCGACCTGATCGTCGCCCTCGGAGCCCGCTTCGACGACCGCGTCACCGGCAAGCTGGACAGCTTCGCCCCGCACGCGAAGATCGTCCACGCCGATATCGACCCGGCCGAGATCGGCAAGAACCGCGCCGCCGACGTGCCGATCGTCGGAGACGCCCGCGAGGTCATCGCCGACCTGATCCAGGCGGTGCAGAAGGAGCACAGCGACGGCCACCCCGGCGACTACACCGCCTGGTGGAAGGACCTCGACCGCTGGCGCGAGACCTACCCGCTCGGCTACGACCAGCCGGACAACGGCTCGCTCTCCCCGCAGAACGTCATCGAGCGCATCGGACAGCTCGCCCCGGAAGGCACCATCTTCACGGCGGGCGTCGGCCAGCACCAGATGTGGGCCGCGCAGTTCATCGAGTACGAGAAGCCGTCGACCTGGCTGAACTCCGGCGGCGCCGGGACCATGGGGTACGCGGTGCCGGCCGCGATGGGCGCCAAGG
Source organism: Streptomyces tauricus (assembly GCF_014650955.1). Taxonomy (GTDB): domain Bacteria; phylum Actinomycetota; class Actinomycetes; order Streptomycetales; family Streptomycetaceae; genus Streptomyces; species Streptomyces tauricus. The sequence continues at coordinate 66,749 of NZ_BMVY01000024.1, read as the reverse complement.
CCGGCGCGCCGGACCGTACGGTCTGGGCGATCGACGGCGACGGCTGCTTCCAGATGACCAATCAGGAACTCACCACCTGCGCCCTGAACAACATCCCGATCAAGGTCGCCATCATCAACAACGGCGCCCTCGGCATGGTCCGCCAGTGGCAGAGCCTCTTCTACAACCAGCGCTACTCCAACACCGTGCTGCACTCCGGCCCCGGAGCCACCGGCACCGAGCCCAGCGCCGGCACCCGCGTCCCCGACTTCGTGAAGCTGTCGGAGGCCATGGGCTGCTACGCGATCCGCTGCGAGTCGCCGGACGACCTGGACAAGGTCATCGAGGAGGCGAACTCGGTCAACGACCGTCCCGTCGTGATCGACTTCATCGTCCACGAGGACGCCATGGTGTGGCCGATGGTCGCCGCCGGCACCTCGAACGACGAGATCCTGGCCGCCCGTGACGTCCGCCCCGACTTCGGCGACAACGAAGACGACTGAGAGCCGTAGGTAAAGGAAGCAGACCCATGTCCAAGCACACGCTCTCCGTCCTGGTGGAGAACAAGCCCGGTGTCCTCGCCCGGATCACCGCCCTGTTCTCCCGCCGCGGCTTCAACATCGACTCGCTGGCGGTCGGTGTCACCGAGCACCCCGACATCTCGCGCATCACCATCGTGGTGAACGTGATCGAGGCACTCCCGCTCGAACAGGTCACCAAGCAGCTCAACAAGCTCGTCAACGTGCTGAAGATCGTCGAGCTGGAACCCGGCGCGGCCGTTCAGCGCGAACTCGTTCTGGTGAAGGTGCGCGCCGACAACGAGACGCGCTCCCAGATCGTCGAGATCGTCCAGCTGTTCCGCGCCAAGACCGTCGACGTCTCCCCGGAGGCCGTCACCATCGAGGCCACCGGCGGCGCCGACAAGCTGGAGGCCATGCTCAAGATGCTGGAGCCGTTCGGCATCAAGGAGCTGGTCCAGTCCGGCACGATCGCCATCGGCCGCGGCTCCCGCTCGATCACCGACCGGTCCCTGCGGGCCCTGGAGCGGTCCGCGTAGTCCGCGTGAACGACTGAAGTACGACCGGAAACGGGCGGTCGCCGACCGTCGGCCGCCCGCATTCCGAGACCCCGGAACTTCCCCCCATCCCTCCGGCATACGGTGGGACGCAACACCTGCACACCAAGGAGAGAACCCAAAGTGGCCGAGCTGTTCTACGACGCTGACGCCGACCTGTCCATCATCCAGGGCCGCAAGGTCGCGGTCATCGGTTACGGCAGTCAGGGCCACGCCCATGCGCTGTCGCTCCGTGACTCGGGCGTCGACGTCCGGGTCGGTCTGCACGAGGGCTCCAAGTCCAAGGCCAAGGCCGAGGAGCAGGGCCTGCGCGTGGTGACCCCCTCGGAGGCCGCCGCCGAGGCCGACGTCATCATGATCCTGGTGCCGGACCCGATCCAGGCCCAGGTCTACGAGGAGTCCATCAAGGACAACCTGAAGGACGGCGACGCGCTGTTCTTCGGCCACGGCCTGAACATCCGCTTCGGCTTCATCAAGCCCCCGGCCGGCGTCGACGTCTGCATGGTCGCCCCCAAGGGTCCGGGCCACCTGGTCCGCCGCCAGTACGAGGAGGGCCGCGGCGTCCCGTGTATCGCGGCCGTCGAGCAGGACGCGACCGGCAACGGCTTCGAGCTGGCCCTCTCGTACGCGAAGGGCATCGGCGGCACCCGCGCCGGCGTCATCAAGACGACCTTCACCGAGGAGACCGAGACCGACCTGTTCGGTGAGCAGGCCGTCCTCTGCGGTGGTACGGCCGCGCTGGTCAAGGCGGGCTTCGAGACGCTGACCGAGGCCGGTTACCAGCCGGAGATCGCGTACTTCGAGTGCCTGCACGAGCTGAAGCTCATCGTCGACCTCATGTACGAGGGCGGCCTGGAGAAGATGCGCTGGTCGATCTCCGAGACCGCCGAGTGGGGCGACTACGTCACCGGCCCGCGGATCATCACGGACGCCACCAAGGCCGAGATGAAGAAGGTCCTCGCCGAGATCCAGGACGGCACCTTCGCCCAGGCGTGGATGGACGAGTACCACGGCGGTCTGAAGAAGTACAACGAGTACAAGACGGCGGACGCGGAGTCCCTGCTGGAGACCACCGGCAAGGAACTGCGCAAGCTGATGTCGTGGGTCAACGACGACGAGTGACTCCGTCGGTTCGGCCGTGGTGTCGGGGTGCCGCCCCGATGCCGCGGCCGTGCCTGTATGTCCGTAGTGCCGCCACGGGGCTCCGCCCCGGACCCCGCTCCTCGAACTCCCCCACAGCCTCAAGGGCGCGGGGGCCAGGGGCTGAAGGCGCGCGCTGATGTGCACGTGCGGGTGATCCTTCTGCGGAGGCGCGTGAACACGGCGCGTCGCCACTAGACTGCAGCACTACATACGCGTCGGGCCCACAGCGTCGTGCGTCTTCCACGCGGCAATCCTTCACCGCCTGCGGCCGTCGGGACGGCCGTCCGCAATGGACTTGTGAGGACTCACGTGAGCTCGAAACCTGTCGTACTCATCGCTGAAGAACTGTCGCCCGCGACCGTGGACGCACTGGGCCCGGACTTCGAGATCCGGCACTGCAACGGCGGCGACCGCGCCGAGTTGCTGCCCGCCATCGCCGACGTCGACGCGATCCTGATCCGCTCCGCGACGAAGGTCGACGCCGAGGCCGTCGCCGCCGCGAAGAAGCTGAAGGTCGTCGCACGAGCCGGCGTCGGCCTGGACAACGTCGACGTCTCCGCCGCCACCAAGGCCGGCGTCATGGTCGTCAACGCCCCCACGTCGAACATCGTGACCGCGGCCGAGCTGGCCTGCGGCCTGCTGCTCGCCACCGCCCGCCACATTCCGCAGGCCAACACGGCCCTGAAGAACGGCGAGTGGAAGCGCAGCAAGTACACGGGTGTCGAGCTCGCGGAGAAGACCCTCGGTGTCGTGGGCCTCGGCCGTATCGGCGCGCTCGTCGCCCAGCGCATGTCGGCCTTCGGTATGAAGGTCGTCGCCTACGACCCCTACGTACAGCCCGCGCGAGCCGCGCAGATGGGCGTCAAGGTCCTCTCGCTGGACGAGCTGCTCGAAGTCTCCGACTTCATCACCGTCCACCTGCCGAAGACGCCCGAGACCCTCGGTCTCATCGGCGACGAGGCGCTGCACAAGGTCAAGCCGTCCGTGCGGATCGTCAACGCCGCGCGCGGCGGGATCGTCGACGAGGTCGCGCTGTACTCCGCGCTCAAGGAGGGCCGGGTCGCCGGCGCCGGCCTCGACGTGTACGCGAAGGAGCCCTGCACGGACTCCCCGCTCTTCGAGCTCGACCAGGTCGTCTGCACCCCGCACCTCGGCGCGTCCACGGACGAGGCACAGGAGAAGGCCGGCATCGCCGTCGCCCGCTCGGTGCGGCTCGCCCTCGCCGGTGAGCTGGTCCCGGACGCGGTGAACGTCCAGGGCGGGGTCATCGCCGAGGACGTCAAGCCGGGTCTGCCGCTCGCCGAGAAGCTCGGCCGTATCTTCACCGCGCTCGCGGGCGAGGTCGCGGTCCGCCTCGACGTCGAGGTGTACGGCGAGATCACCCAGCACGACGTCAAGGTGCTCGAACTCTCCGCGCTCAAGGGCGTCTTCGAGGACGTCGTCGACGAGACCGTGTCGTACGTCAACGCCCCGCTGTTCGCGCAGGAGCGTGGCGTCGAGGTACGGCTGACGACCAGCTCGGAGTCCTCGGACCACCGGAACGTGGTCACGGTGCGCGGCACCCTCAGCGACGGCCAGGAGGTCTCGGTCTCCGGTACGCTCGCCGGTCCCAAGCACCACCAGAAGATCGTCGCCGTCGGTGAGTACGACGTGGATCTGGCGCTCGCCGATCACATGGTCGTCCTCAACTACGCCGACCGTCCCGGTGTGGTCGGTGCGCTCGGCCGGATCCTCGGTGAGGCGGGGATCAACATCGCGGGTATGCAGGTTGCCCGGGCGGATGTCGGTGGCGAGGCGCTCGCCGTTCTTACGGTGGACGACACGGTTCCGCAGCCGGTCCTGACGGAGCTGGCGGAAGAGATCGGCGCGACGCAGGCGCGTTCGGTCAACCTGGCCTGACACCGACCCCGTCCCCCGGGGGGGGGGCTGCCGCCCCCGGACCCCCGCCCCCGTCGTCCGTCTGCGGCTTCGGGGGGCGGGCGGGCCTCAAGGATTGCGCCGTTCCCCGCGCCCCTAAAGACAAAAGACTGCGCCGTTCCCCGCGCCCCTAAAGGCGAAAAGACTGCGCCGTTCCCCGCGCCCCCTGAAAGCAAGCGCCCCTGGGTGGTTTTTAGGGGCGCGGGGAACTGCGCAATGGGGGTGCGGGGGCGGAGCCCCTGCGTTAGTGACGGGAATGGGTAGGGGCGGCGGGGGCGGGATCCGGGTTTTGGGGGCATAGCTCGCGCAGCGTCGTCGCGGCCAGCGCTGACGCGGCCAGCAGAAGCAGCGTCCCCGCGACCGCCGCCGCCTGCATCCCGCTCGTGAACGCGTCTCGCGCCGCCGACGCCAGCGATTCGCCCGCCCGGCCGGGCGGAAGCCGGGCCTCGGCGAGCGCCGCGCCGAGCGTCTCGCGCGCCCCACCCGACGCGGAGGCCGGCATCTCGTGCCGGTACACCGCCGTACCGATCGACCCCAGCAGCGCCATCCCCAGCGCCCCACCGAACTCCGCCCCGGTCTCCAGGACCGACGACGCGGTCCCCGCCCGCGGAGCCGGTACGGTGCCCAGCGCCAGGTCCATCATCTGGGACATCACGGTGACGATTCCCGCGGCGATGACGCCCGCCGCCGCGAGCACCAGCCACATCGAGTCCGTACCGGCGACCGTGAGCATCCCGTATCCGCAGGCGGCGAAGACGAAGCCGCCCGCGACGACGTACGCCCGGTTCACGCCCCGTTGTACGAGCCGCGCGGCGACCGGAGCGGCGACACCGACCAGCACCGTGGGCAGCAGGGCCCACAGCGCGGCCTCCATGGAGCTCTTGCCGAGCACCGACTGGAGGTACTGCGTGGTGAAGTACGCCGAGCCCATCATGGCGAACGACGACAGCAGGTTCAGTGCGACGGCGGGTGAGAAGCCCCGGCCGCGGAAGAGCGTGGGCGGCAGCATCGGTGACGCGGCGGTCCGCTGGCGGTGGACGAACAGCGCGGCGAAGAGCAGGCCGACGGTCACGGAGACGACGTAACGGACGTTCCAGCCCTGCGAGGGGATCTCCTTGATGCCGTAGATCACCGGCAGGACGGCCGCCATGGAGAGCGGCACGCTCAGCAGGTCGAAGCGGCCCGGTGCCGGGTTCCTGGACTCCGGGAGGAGGAACGGGCCGAGGAGCAGCAGCAGTGCCATCGCGGGCAGGTTCACCAGGAACACCGAGCCCCACCAGAAGTGTTCGACGAGGACGCCGCTCATCACCGAGCCGAGCGCGACACCGCCCGTCATCACCGCGGACCACATGCCGATCGCCTTGGCGCGCTGGCCGGGGTCCGTGAAGAGCGTGCGGATCATCGCCAGGGTGGACGGCATCAGGGTGGCGCCGCCGATGCCGAGCACCGCGCGGGCCGCGATCAGCGTCTCCGGGCTGTTCGCGTACGCGGCGACCAGTGAGGCGGCCCCGAAGGCGGCGGCGCCGACGAGGAGGAGCTTGCGGCGGCCGACGCGGTCGCCGATCGAGCCCATCGTCATCAGCAGTCCGGCCAGCACGAAGGCGTACATGTCGAAGATCCACAGCTGCTGGGTGCCGCTCGGCTCCAGGTCCGCGCTGATCTGGGGGATCGCGAAGTAGAGGACGGAGACGTCCATGGACACCAGGAGCAGCGGCAGCATCAGGACGCCGAGCGCGGTCCATTCGCGGCGGCCGGCCCGGGGTCCGGAGGGGCCGGACAGTCCGGAGGGGCCGGCAGGGGGTGCGGAGTCGGCGCTCGGGTGCGGCGGGTTCGTCATGGCCCGGACTGTACGGACGTAATAAACAGTTGTCTAGTACGTCTGTCTAATACGTACGTCTGGGACGGTTGTCTGTCCCGGAGGTAGGGTGACCGGCATGGGACACCGTGAGGATCTGCTCGAAGGCGCCAAGCGCTGCCTGCTGGAGAAGGGCTTCGCGCGGACGACCGCGCGCGACATCGTCAAGGAGTCGGGGACGAACCTGGCGTCGATCGGCTACCACTACGGGTCGAAGGACACGCTGCTAGCGGAGGCGTACATCTCCATCGTCGAGGGGGTCTCCGACGACTTCGACGGCGCTGGGGAACGGCAGCGGGCGGCAGGTTCGGAGCCCGGTTCGCTGGAGCGGTTCCACGAGGTCTGGCAGAACGTCATCGCGACCATGCGCACCCCGGGCTCGCCCTGGCATCTCAGCATGGAGATCGTGGCCATGGGCGACAAGCTGCCCGGGGTGCGCGCCCATCTCGCGAAGGCCCAGCGCGAAGGGGCGCGCGGCATCATCCCGATGCTGATGGGCGGCGCGGAGGAGGACGTGTCCGAGGACGACGTCGACACCCTGGGCAAGTTCTACATGACCCTGATGATGGGGCTCATCGCGCAGTGGACCTTCGACCCCGAGACCGCGGTCGACGCCGGCGAACTCACCGAGGGCCTGCGGAAGGTCATCGCGGCGGCGGAAGCCGGGGTGCCGGGACCGCAGGGGAAGCCGTCGTCCTGAGGATCCGGCCGTCGCGCATCTCGGCGACCCGGTCGCAGAAGTGGCCTACGACCGCCATGTCGTGGCAGATGAAGAGGTAGCCGAGGCCGAGGCGCTCCTGGAGTTCGGCCAGCAGGTTGAGGACGCCCGCGCGCAGCGACGGGTCGAGTGCGGAGACCGGTTCGTCGAGCACCAGCAGCTTCGGGTCGCTCGCCAACGCGCGGGCCACACCGGCGCGCTGGCACTGGCCGCCGGACAGCTCGTGCGGACGCCGGTCGCCGTGGGAGGGGTCGAGGCCGACCTGTTCCAGCAGCTCGGCCACCCGGGCGGGGCCGCTCACCCGGTCCCAGCGGCCCTGTACGCGGAGGGGTTCCGCGATCGCCTCCCGGATGCGGTGGCGGGGGCTGAGGGAGCCGTACGGGTCCTGGAACACCGGTTGCATCGCCGGTCTCAGCGGTCGCAGCCGCCGTTCGTCGAGCGACGTGAGTTCCTGTCCGTCGAACCACACCTCGCCCGCGTCGGGGCGGCGGAGCTGGAGCACGGCCATGGCCGTGGAGGACTTGCCGCAGCCCGAGGGGCCGACGAGTCCCAGGGTCTCGCCGGGCGCGATGTCGAAGGAGACGCGGTCCACGGCCGTGCGGGGGCCGTGGCGTACGACGAGGTCGCGTACGGAGAGGAGGGGGCCAGGGGGAGGGATCGTCAGGTGGGCTGGGGTCGTCATGTGGGCTCCATGAACAACGTGGCCGGATCGTCCGGGAGGGTGCGCCAGTGGTGGCAGGCGACCGTCCGGCCGTGGTGCGTCTGTGGCTCGGGGTGTTCCGTGTGACAGCGGGACGCCGCCGCGAGGGGGCAGCGGGGAGCGAAGGCGCAGCCCGGGGGGAGGGCGGTGGGGGCGGGGGGTGCGCCGGGGATCGTGGGGAGTCGGGTGCGGGTTCGTCGTGGCCGGTCGTGGGGTTCCCCGCGTCCCTCGCGGGGCTGGGGTGTCGAGGCCAGGAGGCCCGCCGTGTACGGGGCGTGCGGACGGGCCAACACCTCCGCCGCCGGGCCCTCCTCGGCCAGGCGGCCCGCGTACATCACCAGGACGCGGTCGGCGTGTTCGCGGACGGTCGGGAGGTCGTGGGTGATCAGGACCAGGGCCGCGCCCGCGGCACGGGTGCGCCGGATCAGGAGGTCGAGGATCTGGCGGCGGGTCTGCGGGTCCTGGGCCGTGGTCGGTTCGTCGGCGACCACGAGGGCGGGGGAGTGGAGCAACGCCATGGCGATGACGGCCCGTTGCCGCATCCCGCCCGAGAACTCGTGCGGATGGCGCCGGGCCAGGTCGGCCGTGATGCCCACCTCCTCCAGCGCGGCCACCGCCCGCGCCCGGGCCGCCCCGCGGGACACCCCGTCCACGGACCGGACGGCCGCGGCGAGTTGATCGGCGACCGGGTGCACGGGGGAGAGCGCCGAGAGTGCGTCCTGGGGTACGAGGGCGAGCCGGCGGCCCCAGAGGGCGGCGCGTACGGAACGGGGGGCGCCCACCAGTTCCTGTGGTCCGCGTTCCTGTGGCCCGGGTTCCGGTGGTCCGGGTTCCTGTGGTTCGAGCCGTACGCTGCCCGTCACCGTCGCCCGCCGTGGTGGCATGCCGAGCAGCGCCCGGGCCGTCAGGGACTTGCCCGCGCCCGACTCGCCTACCACGGCCAGGACTTGACCGGCGTGTACATCGAAGGAGAGGCCGCGGACGGCTTCGACGGCACCGAAGGAGACCCGCAGGTCCCGTACGGAGAGCAGTACTTCAGGACTGGTGTTCAACGGGCCGGCTCCTTGCGGGGGCGACGAAGTGCGGCCGGGACGAAGGCGAGACGCGCCCGGACCGGTGGACCGCCCCGGGCGGGCCCGCCCGCCGTGTACGAGGCCGCCGACACCGAGAGTCCCGCCAGCAGCGCCAGCGCGACCGCCGGGGCCAGGGCCGCCCAGGGGGCGCGTTCCACGTAGGCGCGGGACTCGTCCAGGAGGAGACCCCACTCCGGTGCGGGCGGCTGGGCGCCGAGGCCGAGGAAGCCGAGCGAGGCGAGGGCCAGGGCGATGCCGGGCAAGCGCAGCAGTGCGTGGCGGGTGACCGGGGCCGCCACCGAGGGCAGCACGTGCCGGGTGAGGATCCACCACGGGCTCGCGTCGACGGCCCGTTGGCCCAGGAGGAAGGCGGAGGCGCGGATCTCCTGCACCAGCGCCGCCGCGTGTGCCGCCAGGGGCGGCCAGGAGATCAGGGCGACGGCCCACGCGGCACCGCCCGTGCCCGGGCCCGCGACCGCCGCGACCAGGATGCCGACGATCACCGGCGGCAGCGCGTTCGCGATGTCGGAGGCGCCGGCGGCCACACTCGGCAGGAAGCCGAGGGCCAGCGCGAGCAGCAGCCCGGCCAGGCACACCGCGGCGGCGGTGCCGACCGTCGACGCGGCCCCGTGCCCCAGCCGCGCCAGCACGTCACGGCCGAGCCCGTCGGTGCCGAGCGGATGGGCCCCGGAGGGCGCGCGGAGGCGGGCGGCCGTGTCCACGGTGTACGGGTCGCGCAGCAGACCCCAGGCGATGGCGGTAAGGAGTACTGCTGCGAGCGCCGACGGGATCGCCGGGTGCGCGCGGACCGGGCGGGCGGCCGGCAGGGTCAGGCCCGCGTCGCCCAGGGCCGGGCCCAGCAGCCGGCGCCGCACGACGGCCGCTGCCGCGCCCGTCACGAGGCCGAGCGCGAGCAGGGCGAGCACGGCACCCTGGAGCAGCGGCAGGTCCTGCGACTTGGCCGCGCCCAGGGCCGTACGCCCGATGCCCGGTACCGCGAACACCGTCTCGACGGCGACCGCTCCGCCCGTCAGACCGACGGCGACCATCCCGAACTGCGGTACCAGCGGCGGCAGTACACGGCGCAGGGCGGCGGCCGCGACGCGCGCCCCGCTCACTCCGGCGCCCTGCCACAGCTCCACCCACCGCTCCGCCAGGACGGCCGGCAGCGCGTCCGCGACCAGCCGGCCGAGCAGACCGCCCGCGGGCACGCCGAGCGCGAGGGCAGGCAGCACCACGTACTGCGGGCCCTGCCAGCCCGAGGTCGGCAGCCAGCCGAGCCACACACCGCAGGCCAGCAGCGCGAGGGTGGCCAGGAGGAACTCGGGCAGCGCGGCGAGCATCGCGGCGAACGCGCCGGCCGAGCCCCGGCCCCGTACGAGAACCGGGGCCACCAGGGCGCAGGCCACCAGGAGCGCGACGCCGAGGGCCGCGCCCATCAGCGCCAGCGACACCTGGAGTCCGGCGGCGACCGACGGCAGGACGTCGGTGCCCGACACCCACGACGTGCCGAGGTCGCCGCGCGGCAGTCCCGCGGCCCAGCTCCCCAGCAGGGAGAAGGGGCCGGCGTCCAGGCCGAGGTCGGCGCGGATCGCGGCCAGCGCCTCCGGCGTGCCCTCCTGTTCGGCCGAGCGGGCGCGCAGGACGGTGAGCGCGGGGTCGCGGCCGGAGAGCCAGGGGAGCAGTCCCACGGTGGTGAGGACCGCGGCGAGGCAGCCGAGCCGGGTGAGCGCGGTCCGGCCGGCCGGACCGGACAGGCGTGCCACGAGCGTCACTTGACGTAGGTGTCGGCGGTGACCAGGGCCCGTTCGCGCGGGTCGTGCTCGACGTCCACGACACCGGCCGCGTCACCCTGGATCACACGCTCGTGCAGCATCGGGATCGCCGCGTCGGTGGCCAGCACCGCGGCCTCCGCGTCGATGACCGACCGGCGGCGGGCGTCACCGGTCCTCGTCCCGGCCGCCTTGTCCAGGGCCGCGTCGACCTTCTCGTCGGACAGCTGGGAGATGTTGAAGGAGCCCTCCGCGGCGAAGTCGCTGTAGAGGTACGCGGCCGGGTCGCCCGAGTCGAGAATCGTCGCCCGGGAGAGGATGAACGCGTCGAACTCGCCCGCCAGCGCGTCGGATTCGATGTTCGCGTACTCGCGGACGTCCAGCTTCACCTCGAACCCGGCCTTCTGGAGCTGCTGTTGCAGCGCCTGCGCCACCTCGGGCAGTTCGGCGCGGTCGGTGAACGTACCGATGGTGATCTTCTTCCCCTCCGGGGCCGCGGACTTGACCCGCTCGGCCGGTTTCCGCAGGCCGGCGGCCCAGGGGAGGGCGGGGCCCAGCAGGCCCTTCGCGACGTCGGCCCGGCCCTCGTACACGCCCTTGACGATCGACTCGGCGTCGACGGCCTCACGGGCGGCGGCCCGCAGCGCGGCGTCCTCGAAGGGGCCGTCGGCGGTGTTCAGATACAGGGTGTTGGTGCGCGGCATGGGCACCTCGGTGACCAGTTCCTCGTCGAGCAGCGCGGCCTGCGACACCGGTACGGCCTCGACGATGTCGGCCTCGCCGCTGCGCAGGGTGGCGGCGCGGGCGGTGCCGTCCGGCACGAACTTCACGTCGATGCCGGGGGACTTGGCCCGGCCGCCCCAGTAGCCGTCGTAGCGGTCGAGGGTGGCGGACGAGGTGCCGTTCACCTTCGTCAGCTCGAAGGGGCCGGTGCCCGCGCCGACCGGGCTGACGGTCTTCCCCCGGTACGCCTTCGCCGCCAGGATCGACAGCTGCGGCGAGCTCAGCCGCTGCGGGACGAGCGGGTCCTCGTCGGCGGTGGTGACGGTGACCGAGTCCCCGTCGGCCCGCACGGTCAGTTCCACGCCGTCGAGGATGCGCGGCTTGGGCGAGGCGGTGGCGGCCCGGGTGAGCGAGCGGACGACGGACTCGGCGGTGAGCCGTGTGCCGTCGTGGAAGGTGACGCCCTCGCGTATCCCGAAGGTCCAGGTCCGGCCGTCCTGCTGCCATCCGGTGGCGAGCGCGGGCTCGGCGTCACCGTCCGCGTCGAGGGTCACCAGGGTCTCGGCGGCCGACCAGCGCGACAGCTTGAACGCGTCGTCGGAGAGGGGTGAGAGGCCGGAGCGCGGCGGGTTCATCATCGCGACGCGTACGCGCTTGCCGTCGGCGGCGCCGTTGCCGTCGCCCTCGCCGTTCGAGGATCCGTCGGTGGCCGGTCCCGAGAAACAGCCGGTCAGCAGCAGTGTGGAGGCCGCGGTCGCCGCGGAGAGGGGGAGAAGACGGGTGGGCAGGCGCACGGAGCACTCCGGGTAAAGGGCTGGTCAATGGAGAGGTGCGCCGACCGTAGCATGATGATAATCGTTTTCAGTAATGGCCTCCGGTGTCGCCGGGGTGCTCGACGACGTAGGTGAGGGCGGACGCGGTGTCGGCGGTGATGTGCGTGGGCCGGCACGTCGTGTCGGTCCACGGCCGGCCGGCCGACACCCACACGCTGCGCACGCCGTCGAGCGCGCTCGCGCCGCCGATGTCGGCGTGCGGCGAATCGCCGATGAGCCAGGCCCCGTGCAGCCAGGCCTCGTTCAGGGAGGTTCCGTCCTGGGAGGGCCCGGCGACGGCCGCCGCTGCCCGGAAGATCTCCGGCGCCGGCTTCTTGCAGCCGACCGCCTCGGAGATCACCCATCCGTGGACGATCCGGTCGAGACCGGTGCGCCGGATCTTCGTTTCCTGCTGCCCGACGCGGCCGTTGGTGACGATCACACAGGTCCACCCGGCGTCGACGGCCGCGACGAGTGCCGCGCGCACGGCTTCCGCCAGTACGACGCGATCGGCCGCCCCCCGGTCGAGGAGGTCCCGGACGGATGCCGCCGAGACGGCTGCCCCGTAGCGGGCGGCCATGGCCCGGGCGACCTCGTCCCTCGGTGTGTAACCGCTCCCGTCGACGGACATCAGCCACGCGAGGTCGTCCACGGGGAGCCGGTGGTCGGTGAGGAACGCGGACGCCGCCTCCCGGAAGGCGGCGTCGCGATCGACGAGCGTGTTGTCGAGATCGAGCATCAGCAGAGGCATGTCCGGGAGTGCATCACGACGTGCGCGGCCGGGCGGGGCGAAGCGGCCGCGGCGCGTCGGTGCGGGGTCATACGGGCTGGTCGTCCCGGCGGAAGAAGGCGATCAGGTCCTCGGACGTGGGTGTGCCCTGGTTGGCGGCCTCGGACGCGTCGGTGGCCGCGGCGATACGGGGGAACAGGGCGCGCTCGTACGCGGACAGCGCGGACTCGATGTCGTCGGGGCGGGCGGCGAGGGCCTTGCCCAGTTCCGCGCCGTCCTGCATGGCCAGGTTGGCGCCCTCGCCGTCCTGGGCCGCCAGGTGGGCGGCGTCCCCGAGCAGCGTCACCCCGGGCGTCCTGTCCCACCGGTGCCCGGCCGGCAGCGTGTGATGGGGGCGCAGGACCGGCGCAGTGTCGCTGTCGGTGATGAGGGAGGTGAGCCCGGGCGCCCAGCCGGTGAACTCCTCGGCGATCCGTGCGCCGGCCGCGGCGGCATCGGCGAAGTCGACGCCGTCGAACCACTCCTGCGGCTCGGTCAGGGTCACGTAGGTGTGCAGGGTCCCGCCGCTCTCCCGGTGGGCGGAGATCATCTTTCCGTCCGGGCCGAGCACGTACAGTGATCCGCCACCGACCGCTTGCGCGGCCGCGGGGTGCCGGGTGTCGGCGTCGAACAGGTACGTCTCGACGAACGAACTGCCGGTGTATTGGGGCGTGGCGTCGGAGAGCAGCGGGCGGACCCGGGACCACGCGCCGTCCGCGCCGACCAGCAGGCTCGTCACCACGCTGGTGCCGTCGGCGAAGGCCACCTCGTGACGGCCCCCGCCGAGGGCGCGTACGGTGTCGGCCCGCTGTCCCCAGCGGACCGTACCGGCGGGCAGCGAGTCGAGCAGGATGCGTCGCAGCTCGCTGCGCTGCACCTCCGGGCGCCCGCCCGTACCGTCGTCGGGCTGGTCGAGGAGGACCGTCCCGTCCGGGTCCAGGACGCGTATCGCCTGGCGGCCCTCCAGGACGATGCCGCGGAACTCCTCCGTCAGGCCGGCCGCCCGCAGCGCCGGTTGGCCGTTGTAGTCGTGGATGTCGAGCATCCCGCCCTGGGCGCGCGCCGAAGGGGAGGACTCGGCCTCGTGGACCGTGGCCGGGATGCCGTGGACGTGCAGGACGCGGGCGAGCGTGAGGCCGCCGAGTCCGGCGCCGATGATGGTGACGGGGTTGTTCATGGTGATGGTTTCCTCCGAGATCGGGATAGGGATCGGGATCGAGATCGGGATAGGGATCGAGGTCGGGGTCGGGGGCGGTCGGTCCGTTGGGGTCGGCCCCCTGCGGGATCAGGTGGACCGAAGACTGCCGGGGGGCGCTCACACGGGGCTCACGTGGCGCTGACAGCGGCTGACGCGTGGCTGCGCGGTGGCTGCGGGGGCTGGGTCCGGGCCCGGTTGGGAGTTGGGGCGGGCGCGCGCGAAGATGGGGCGATGGACGGGGACGCGCGGCTTCGCATCACGCTGCTCGGCGCGCTTCAGGCGTCCGTGTCCCGTGGCGACGGAGCGGCCCTGCCCGTACCGGGTGCGCGGCTGCAGGCTCTGCTCGTACGGCTGGCGCTCGCCGGTGGTCGTGCGGTCGCCCAAGGGGTCCTGGTCGACGCGATCTGGGCCGAGGACCCGCCGGCCGGTCCCGCGCACGCCCTGCAAGCTCTCGTCTCACGGCTGCGCCGGACCCTCGGCTCGGCCGCCCTCGTCACCCAACTCGCGGGCGGCTACTTGCTGGACGTGGCCGCCGCTGACGTGGACGCCCTGCGGTTCGAGCAGCTCGCCGCCGCCGGCCGGGACCGTCTGCGCGCAGGCGATCCGCGGGGCGCGGCGACCGTGCTCGGTGAGGCCCTGGCGCTGTGGGGCGACCGCGCCGGTACCGAACCCGCGGTCGTCGCCACGGTGGCGCCCGCCGCGGCGACCCGGCTGGCCCATGTCTCGGTCGAGGCCGTCGCGGACCTCGCCGAGGCCGAGTTGACGCTGCACCCGGGCGACCACGCCGATACTGCCGCCGCCCGGCTGACCGCGCTGCTCGCCGACCACCCCCTCCACGAGCGTGCCGCCGCGCTGCTCATGGACGCGCTCGCCGCCCAGGGCCGCCGGGCCGAGGCCCTCGCCCTGTACGAGCGGGTCCGCCGCACCCTGGCCGACGACCTCGGCACCGACCCGGGCACCGCCCTGCGCGAACGCCATCTGCGGCTCCTGCGCCCCGAGCGGTCGCCGCGCCCCGAACGGTCCGGGCGCCCCGAGCAGTCCGCCCCGGGCGCCGACGCCGTACGGGCCGGGCGCCGACGCCGTACGGGCCGGGCAACCTGCCCGCGCCGTGGACCAGTTTCATCGGCCGGGACGACGACCTCGCCCGGATCGAAACGCTGCTCGCCGCCGGGCGCCTGGTCACCGTGGTCGGTCCCGGCGGCGCAGGAAAGACCCGGCTCGCCGTCGAGGCCGCCCGCCGCCACCGGCACGCCTACCGCGACGGCGCCTGGCTGGCCGACCTCGCCCCGGTCACCGAGCCCGCCAAGGTCGGCGCGGCCCTGCTCGCCGCGATCGGGTCGCGTGGCGGCACGGTGTTCGAGGCCGGGAACCGGGGCGAGGGCGACGACCTGGACGTACTCGTCGAGCGGTTGCGCGGCCGGGAGAGCCTGCTGCTCGTCGACAACTGCGAGCACCTGATCGAGCCGGTGGCCCACCTGGTCGCGGCCCTGCTGTCCCGCTGCTCCGGGCTGCGTGTCCTCGCCACCGGCCGTGAACCCCTCGCGGTCGACGGGGAGGCGCTCGTACCGCTCGGCCCGCTCGCGCTGCCCGGCCCGCACGACGATGTCGGGCAGGCGCGGCGGGCGGCGTCGGTACGCCTGTTCGCCGAGCGGGCCGCCGCGGTGCGCCCCGGCTTCGAGGTCGACGGGACGACCCTGGCCGAGGTCCGGCGGGTGGTGCGCGGCCTGGACGGGATGCCGCTGGCTCTCGAACTGGCCGCGGCCCGGCTGCGGACGCTGTCGCTGCCGGAGCTCGCCGACGGGCTCTCGGACCGGTTCGCGCTGCTCGGCACCGGCAGCCGTAGCGCGCTGCCCCGGCATCGCACGTTGCGGGCCGTCATCGCCTGGAGCTGGGATCTGCTGAGCGAGCACGAGCGTACGGTCGCCGACCGGGTCTCGGTCCTGCCCGGCGGCGTGACGGTGGCTTCGGCCACCGCGCTCTGCGCCGGCACCGCGGTGCCGCCCGCCGAGATCCCGGCGCTGCTCGCCGCCCTGGTCGACCGGTCGCTGCTGCACCTGGCACCGCAACCGCCGACGCCCACCCCGACGGGGCCCGGGGCCGACGCCCCCGCTTTCGCGCCGGTTTCGCCCGGCCTGGGCGGTGGGGACGCCCCCGCCTTCGCACCGGCTTCGCCCGGCCTGGGCGGTGGGGGCGCCCCTGCCTTCGCACCGGCTCTGCCCGGTCCGGGTGGCGGGAGCCCCTCCGCCGGACCGGCCGACGGACCAAGTCCGTCCGCTACGGGGACTTCTGGCTACCCCCCTTCAGCCGACGGCCGTGCGCCTTCGAGCTCCGGCCGCGCTCCCTCGACGTCCTGCGGCACCCGTTCAGCCGACGACCGCACCCCTGCGGGTTCTGGTCGGGCATCCTCGGGGTCCGGCGGCCTGCCTGCGGGTTCCGGTCGTGCGTCCTCGGATCCCGGCCGCCCGCCTGCGAGTTTCGGTCGCGCATCCTCGACCTCCGGGTGGGGCGACTCCTTGAGTGCGCGGCGGGTGCCGCTGTTCGGCGGGAGCGCGGTGTCTGGCGTCGCGGTGCCAGCGCCCGTGCCGGGGCGTTACCGGATGTTGGAGACGTTGCGTGAGTACGGCACCGGCCGTCTCGTCGAGGCGGACGAGCTCGGGGCCGTCCGTGACCTGGCCGCCGATCACTTCGCCGATTTGCTGGCCCGGTGCGAACCGCTGCTGCGCGGGCCAGGTCAGACGGCGGCCGTGCGGATCATCCGCGCCGAGTACGACAACACCCTCGCCGCCCTGCGCCGGCGCTGCGACAAGGGCGACGCCGACGGCGCGGTCTCCCTCGCGCTGAACCTGACCTGGTACTGGCAGATGCTCGGCCTGCACTCCGACGCGGCCTACTGGCTGGGCGAGGCACTGGCGGTGCCCGGCGGCGGGGCGACGCCCGACCGCGACTGCGCCCGGGCGATCCACCTGCTCAACCGGATCGGCACCCGGCCGGGGGCGAGCGCCGAACCGGCCGCCGACGACCGGGCCCGGATACGCGAGGTGGCCGACCGGCTGCTCGCGTACCCGGAGCTGCCCGGGCCGTACGGCGCGCTCGCCGCGCTTCCCCTCGCGTTCCTGCGCGGGGAGGGGGCCGTGCCCGCGATCGTCGGGCGGCTGGCCGACGGCGACGACGTATGGCTGGCCGGGATGGCCCGTATGTTCCGGGCCCAGTTCGCCGAGAACGCCGGCCTGCTCGACGAGGTACGCCCCGAAGTGGAGGCGGCCCTGGCCTGTTTCCGGCAGGTCGGCGACCGCTGGGGCCTGGCCGACGCGCTCCCGATGCGCGCCCTCCTGCGCCAGTACGACGACGATCTCGACGGCGCGCTCGCCGACCTGCGGGAAGCCCGTTCCCTGGCGGGCGAGTTCGGCCCGCTCAGCCTCGGCGACGAGGTCTTCGGCGATCTGCGCTGGATCGATCTGCATCTGCGGCGCGGCGACACCGACGTGGTGAGCGCGACCATCGACTCGGCCCGGGAACGCGCGCTGCGCGCGAACTCGCCGGAGACGCGGTTCCTGGTCGACGCCTGGGAGGCCGTCCTGCGGGTGCGGCTCGGCGACCTGGACCGGGCGCGGGACCTCCTCGACGGCGCCGAACGGGGTCTGTACGCCGATCCGCCGCCCTCTGCCGGCGCCCGCGCGTTCCCCGGTGACCACGCGCGGGCGCTGGTCGGCAGCGCACGGGCCGCGCTGTGCCTGCAGACGGGGGATACGGCGGGCGCGCGGCAGGCGCTGGTGCGGGCGTACGCGGCGGCACTGGAGACCGGGGACCTGCCGAACCTCTCGCTGGTGGCGGTGACCGTCGCCGCGCTCGCCGAGGCGCGGGGGTGTCCGCGGGAGGCGGCCGTCCTGCTCGGCGCCGCCGCCCGGTTGCGCGGCGCGCACGACCGGACCGACCGGCAGGTGCGCGACCTCACCCGCCGGGGGCGGGCCGCGCTGGGGGCCGCGGCCTTCGCGGCGGCGTACGAGCAGGGGTGGGACCTGGACGCGCGGACGGCCACGACGGTGGTCGACCCTGCCCGCCTCCCTGGGTAACCGGGCTGCCCGGTCCACCCCGGCCACCCGGCAACCCGGGCAACCAAGGGCGACAGCTCGCCCGGACCGAGGCCACCCCGCCCTCGCCCGGCCGACTGCTCGGTGACCCGCTCGCCCGCCCGACCGTCGGTCGGCAAGCCGAACCGTCCCCCACCCCCCCAATGGCCCAAACCCGCCCCCACCCCGGCGAGTTTTCCACTGGTGACGTGTACACGTCGACCCGACTATGTGGTGCACGTGTGTTCGGTGTGTGTTTTCTGTGTATGAACAGCCCGCTGTGGCACCCGCTGTGGCACCTGCTGCGACACCCACCGGATCCCTCCGGAACAGCGCAACCTGCCGAATTAGCCGCTGCTGAAGGGTCGGGCCGCATCATGGCCGGTCGGGTGTGGGGACATAGACGTTCGCTTCCGCTGTTACTGGGGTTCGCCCTGCTCGTCTCGCTGCTGTCCGGCAGCGTCTGGCGGGCCGGCGAACCAGCACCAGCACCAGTGGCCAATGTGCAGCCCTTGGGCGGCTGCGTACCGGGGTCGGAGGCGACGGCGAAGGGGCCGATCGCCGCGGAGTCCGCTTCGGTCACCAAGGAGTGGGTCGTCCCGGGCACCGGGGTGACCAAGCGCGTCGCCCGCGACGGCGCCGAGGTGGCGCTGGCGCCGGAGGCGGTGGACAAGCCGACGGAGATCGGCGTCCAGCCGCTGACCGGGAGCAGCATGCCGAGCCTCGGCTCCGGCATGGACAACATGACCGAGGGCCCGAGCGGTTACCGGTTCACACCGACCCCGCACACCTTCGAGGGCGACATCACGGTGACCCTCCCGTACGACCCCGACGCGGTGAGGACGGCGGGGCTCGCGCCCGAGGACGTGCGGACGTTCTACTACGACGAGACCGCCGACTGCTGGCAGCCGCTGGAGCGGCTCGCGGTCGACGAGGAGAAGCAGGTCGTCGTCTCGCGCACCGACCACTTCACCGACATGGTCAACGCCACCGTCACCGCGCCCGAGGGCCCCGAGCAGATCAGCCACGACCCGAACAAGATCAAGGGCATCCAGGCCGCCGACCCCACCGCCGGTATCGAGCAGATCGCCGCCCCGGCCGCCAACAACCAGGGTGACGCCCGGCTCTCGTACCCGCTGGAGCTGCCCGCCGGGCGTGCGGGAACAGGGCCCGCGCTCTCCATCGGCTACTCCTCCGCCGGCGCCGACAGCTGGCTGGGCAGCGGCTGGGAACTCACGACGCCGTCGATCTCCATCGACACCCGCTGGGGTGTGCCGCGCTACGACACGGCCAAGGAGACCGAGACGTACGTCCTGGGCGGCGAACAGCTCACCCCGGTCGCGCACCGCGCCGAACCGCAGCCGCGCAGCGAGGGCGACAAGGTCTTCCACACCCGTGTCGAGGGCGGCTTCGCGCGCATCGTGCGTACCGGGGACTCCCCGAAGACGTACGGCTGGGAGGTGACCGACAAGTCCGGGGTCCGCTATGTCTACGGTGGCGAGGGGGCTCAACTCACGGACGACAGCGGCAGCGTCTTCTCCTGGGCGCTGCGTGAGGTGCGCGATCCGCACGGCAACACCGTGCGGTACAGCTACACGGCGGTCGAGGACGCCGGCGTGGCGGGCGGGACCGTCGCGGGGCGCGAGCTGTACGTCAAGAAGATCGCCTGGACCGGGCACGGGGACACCGACGGCCCTTACACGGTGACGTTCGTCCGGGACCGTGAGCTGGGCGAGCCGCGTCGCGCGGACGTGTCCATCGACGCGCGCGGCGGCTTCAAGCGGGTCACCGCCGACCTGCTCCGCCGCATCGAGGTCCGGTTCCACGACGAGCTGGTGCGCGGCTACGAACTCGCCTACCGCGAGGGCGCGTTCCACAAGACGCTGCTGAAGTCGGTCGCGCAGCTCGACGCCGACGGCAAGGTCTTCACCGAGCACGAGTTCTCCTACTACGACGACATCCGCGACGCCGACGGCGCGTACGACGCGTTCGCGAAGGTCGACTGGTTCTCGCCGGACGACAACGTGCGCAACGGCCGTGTGGACGGGGTGCGTTCGGGCGCCGGTGAGGCCGGTGCGCTGAACGGCAACACCTCCACCGGCGCCGGCGGTCACCTGTACGTCGGCTTCGGTTCGAACCGTTCGAAGAGCGGCTCCGCCGGTGTCAAGGCGGGCTTCAACCGGTCCACCGACGAGGGACTGCTGGCTCTGCTCGACGTGGACGGCGACAACCTGCCGGACAAGGTGTTCGAGCGCGGCGACGGTCATGTCTTCCGCAAGAACCTGTCCCGGCCGGGCGGCGAGCCGAAGTTCGCTGCCACCACGACCGCACTGCACAACCTGCCGGGCCTCTACCGCGAGTCCACCAGCAGCCGCACCGCCGGTATCGAGAGCTATCTGGCGGGCGCCCAGCAACTGGACCACGTCAGTACCGTCTCCACCACCCGGCGCTACTTCGCCGACGTCAACGCCGACGGTGTGGTGGACCTCGTCAATGGCTCCGCCGTGGTGTTCGGCCGGGTCGGCGCCGACGGCGAGGTGACCTACGGGTCGGCCGCCGACACCCCCGAGCCGATCGGCACCGGCACGGTGGACGCCGAGGGCACACTGCCCGACCTGACCGCCGAGCGCGAACGCCGGATCGCCTCCTTCCCGCTGGTGGACTCGGTGCGCCGGTGGACCGCGCCGTACGACGGCACGGTGGCCGTCACCGGCACCGTGGCCCTGGCGGAAGTCGCCGGGGAACTGCCCGAGTTCGCCGACCCCGACGGCGTCCGGGTGGCCGTCCAGCACGAGAACCGGGAGCTGTGGTCGGCCCGTATCGAGGAGGACGACCGCACCCCGCGCACCCCCGAGGGCGTCGACGCGATCGAGGTCGAGCAGGGCGACCAGCTGTACTTCCGGGTCGGCTCGGTCTTCGACGGCGCCGCCGACCAGGTCGCCTGGGACCCGGCGATCGCGTACACCGGCTTCGAGGCGAGCGACGCCAACGGCCTGCCGCTGCACTCGTACAGGGCGTCAGAGGACTTCACCCTCACCGGGCGCGCCGGGAGTGTCGAAGCACCGGCGGCCGGCACCCTGCGGCTGACCGGTGATCTGAAGAAGACGGCGGCCACCACCGACGACCTCACCGTCCTGATCAGCAAGGGCGGCGATCCGGTGGTGGAGCGGACCATCGGCGCCGCCGAGACCGGGACCTTCGACGTCGGCGCCACGGTCGCCGTCACCAAGGGGCAGAACCTGTCCTGGCGGATCCGGACGGACTCACCGATCGACATCGGCAAGGTGGAGTGGGCGCCGCAGGCCGAGTACACCGAGGCCGAAGGCGTGGAGGGCGAGGCGAAGTTCAGCCCGCCGTACGACATCGACACCTATACGACCCGGGGCGAGCCGCAGCGCCCGTACAGCGCCCCCGGTGGCACGTTCACCGTCACCCCGCGGATCGAGGGCGGCTCCGGGACCGCCGTCCTCACGGTGAAGAAGCGCGGTGGGCTGCTCGCCAAGGAGACCGTGCGGCTCGGTGGTGAGCCGCCGTCGTTGCGGGTCGAGGCCGAGGCGGGCGAAGCCCTGTACTTCGACGTCACCGGGGCCGGGGTCACCTCGGCGGAGGTGACCGTGGGCGAGGACACCGTCGCCGCCACCGTGCACAGCCGCGCCACCGAGGGTGTCTTCGCCCGTCCGTACCGCGGCTGGGCCGCCGTCGGCTACAACGGCAACGGCGACCGCGCCGAACAGCCCGTCAGACAGGGCGACCTGACCGGCGAGTCCATCCCCGACCGGCTGCCCGACGACGTGGACCCGGTGGCCGAGCGCGAGGAGTTCGAGCGGGACCCGCGGATCACCCCGCCGGACGTGGTGCCGTTCACCCCCGACCGGGAACAGGGCCGCTGGACGTCCGGTGATGTGTGGGTGGCCGCGGACAAGGTGGCCGGTTCGCGCTACGGCGGACAGACCATCGGCCTGCCGACCGCCGAGTCCCTGGCCTCCGTGCAGGCCGTGCCCCGCATCTCCGAGTCCGAGCAGATCTCCCTGACCGGCTCGATCGGCGGCGGCGTGGGAACCGTCGGCGGCAGCGTCGCCTTCGGCACCTCCCAGGGCGTCCTCGACTACCTCGACATGAACGGCGACAGCTACCCGGACGTCGTCGGCTCCGCCGGTGTGCAGTACACCGAACCGACCGGCGTCCTCGGCGACACCAAGGGGAACGTCCCCGGCGGAGCGGTGCGCGAGTCGGACAACGTCACCGGCAACGCCAACGCGGGCAGCGCCGCCCGCACCCTCACCACCGGCCGCGGCCATGTCGCCCCGCCCGCCACGGGCACCGCCAACACCGCGACCTCCGGCAACGACATGCCCCCGCTGGGCGTCGGCGGCAACCTCGGCAGCGGAAAGTCCGACGGCCGCTTCGACCTGCTGGACATCAACGGCGACCAACTCCCCGACCGCGTCTTCGAGGACGGCCGCGCCGCCCTCAACCTCGGCTACCGCTTCGCCGCCGCCGAACCCTGGCCCGGCGGGAAGATCAACGAGGGCACCAGCTCCAGCTCGGGCCTCAACATCGGCTTCGAGACCGACTTCTACGGCTTCGGCGGCGGCGCCTCCTTCGACCAGACCACGTCGTCCACCAAGAACTCCCTGGTCGACGTCAACGGCGACGGCCGCGCCGACCGCGTCCTCGCGGGCGAGCCGATCAGGGTCGCCCTCAACACCGGCTCCGGCTTCGCCGACCCGGTGCCGTTCAAGGGCAGCCTGGACGGGATCAACAAGGACTCCAACGCCAAGCTCGGCGGCGGCGCCTACTTCACGATCCCCTTCTGCACGCTGTTCGTGACCGGCTGCGTCATCACCAACCCGGGCGCCAGCGTCTCGACCGGTGCCTCACGCGCCGAGCAGATGCTGCGTGACATCGACGGCGACGGGCTCGCCGACCACCTCGCCTCCACGAAGGACAGCGAGCTGACCGTCGCCGCCAACCGCACGGGCCGCACCAACCTCCTCAAGACGGTGTCCCGGCCGCTGGGTTCGCGCATCGACCTCGACTACACGCGCGACGGCAACACCTACGACCAGCCCGCCACCCGCTGGCTGCTGAGCGGCGCGAAGGTGCACGACGACCTGTCCGGCGACGGCCCCGACACCCAGTCGTTCGCCTTCACCTACCGGGGCGGCGAGTACGACCGTCCGGAGCGCGAGTTCCGCGGCTACGGCACCGTCGCCACCAGCCAGGACGGGCAGCGCACCGCCACCACCGAGTACGACACCCGCAGCCACTACACGCGCGGCCTCGTGGAGCGCCGGACGGTGGCGGACAGCTCGGGCGCCCTGTTCACCGAGACGGTCAACACCTACGACCTGCGGGACATCACCACCGGCGAGCCCGCGGACGGCAATTCGACCCGCGCCACCCTCTTCCCCCGCCTGACGAAGACCGAGTCACGCTGGTACGAGGGCGGGGCGGCACCCGGCAAGAGCACGTCGAAGGAACTGTCGTACGACGACCTCGGCAACGTCATCCGCACGACCGACCACGGCGAACCGGGCGCCGCGGACGACGTGGAGACGAGGACCCGGTACACCGAGTGCGCCGACACCCATATCGTCGGCATCGCCCGCGCCGTGGAGGTGTACGGCGGCGGCAAGAAGATGCGCTCGCGAGCGTCCGAGGTGGACTGCGCGACGGGTGACGTCACCCGGCACACCGCCGAGCAGACCCATGGCGAGAAGGCCGTCACCGACCTGGAGTACCACGACACCGGCACGCTGAAGTCGGTGAAGTCCCCGGAGAACCACCGGGGTCAGCGCTTCCGGCTGACCTACGAGTACGACGGTCCGACGGGCACGTACGTGACGTCCACGAAGGACAGTTTCGGCTACCGCTCGACGGAGGAGTACGACCTCCGCTTCGGCCTGCGGACCGAGTCCACCGACATCAACGACCAGAAGATCCGCACCACGTACGACCAGGCCGGCCGGGTGACCTCGGTGACCGGCCCGCACGACCACAAGGCGGACCGCCCGACCATCGCCTTCGCCTACCACCCCGGGGCCGACGTCCCGTACGCGGTCACCCGCCACCTCGACCGCGCCGCGGACGGCAAGGTCGAGCACGACACCATCGACACGGTCACCTTCGTCGACGGTCTCGGCAGGGTCGTCCAGACGAAGAAGGACGCCGAGGTCGCGGGCAAGGACGTGATGACCGTCTCCGGCCGCGGCGTCTACGACGTCCTCGGCCGGGTCGTGAAGCAGTACTACCCGGTCACCGAACCGAAGGGCGCCGCGAACACGGCGTACAACCCGGCCGTCGACACGGTCCGTCCGGCCGAGATCGGCTACGACGTGCTGGACCGCGCGCTGCGCACGGAGCTGCCGGACGGGTCGGTGACCTCCCTCGCCTACGGCTTCGGCAAGGACCGGGCGGGCAGGCCGCAGTTCGAGACGGTGGCGACCGACGCGAAGGACAACCAGACGCGCACCTATGTGGATGTGCGCAAACAGCAGACCGCGATACGGGAACCGGGCGCGAAGAAGGGCGACCCGCCGATCTGGACCTCGTACGCCTTCGACGCGGTCGGACAGCTGACGAAGGTCGTGGACGACGAGAACAACACGACGACGAGCGAGTACGACGACTTCGGCCGCCGTACGGTCGTCGACTCCCCGGACGCGGGCCGCACCACGACGGTCCACGACCCGGCGGGCAACGTGGTCCGCACGATCACCGCCAACCTGGCCAGGAAGCACAAGGCGATCGAGTACGAGTACGACTTCAACCGGCTGGTGAAGGTCGACCACCCGGTCTTCAAGGACAACGACGTCCGGTACGAGTACGGCGATCCCGGCGCCAAGTACAACACCGCGGGCCGTGTGAAGAAGACCGAGGACGCCGCCGGGTCGGTGACACGGCAGTACGGCCCGCTGGGCGAGGTCGTCGAGGAGACCCGCACGCTGCCGGGGCCCCTCCACACCACCAGCGTGTTCACGACCGGCTACCGCTACGACAGCTTCGGCAGGGTCCTGTCGCTGACGTATCCCGACGGCGAGGAACTGGAGTACACCTACGACAGCGGTGGCCAGGTCACCGCGGCGACGGGCACCAAGAAGCACCACGGCTACGACTATCTGAAGTCCCTGGACTACGACAAGTTCGGGCAACGGACCCGGGTCGAGCTGGGCAACGGCACGGCGACGTCGTACGCGTACGACGCCGAGGACCGCCGCCTGGCGACGCTCGACTCCACGCTGCCGAAGGGCGAGTCCTTCCAGAAACTCAGCTACACCTACGACGCGGTGGGCAACCTCACCCGCCAGGAGAACGCGGCCGGACCCACCGCGGACGCCACCGATGCCGCGAACGCCGCGGACAGTGGGATCTTGACCGAGTCGGGCGGGCCCACCGTCCAGACGTACACGTACGACAACCTCCACCGCCTGACGAAGGCGACCGGCGCGTACGACTTCGCCAAGAAGCAGACCGACACCTACTCGACGTCGACCACCTACGACACGATCAACAACATCACGAGCAAGGACCAGCGCCACGCGATCGTGTGGGACGGCGGTCACGAGAACGTGCGGAAGCACACCACCTACGCGAACACCTACGCGTACAAGGACCCGAGCCCGCACGCGCCCTCGCGGATCGGCGAGGCGTCCCTGTCGTACGACGCCAACGGCAACCTGATCGACAGCGAGTCCGACACCCTCGGCCACCCGCGCCGCCAGCAGGTCTGGGACGAGAACAACCGCCTGGCCTGCGTCCACGACCTGTGGAAGTTCGAGACGGTGGACCAGGAGCCGTCGTCCTGCGACAAGCTCGGCAAGTCGCCGACGGTCCGCTTCACGTACGACGCCGACGGCAAGCGGGTCGTCAAGGAAGGCGCGCAGACGGCCCTCTACCCGAACCAGAACTACTCGACGCGGGGCCTCCAGGAGTTCAAGCACGTCTTCGTGGGCACGACCCGCATCGCCACGAAGACCTCGAAGCCCCTCGGGCTCTACGAGAAGGACCAGTTCTACTACCACGCCGACCACTTGGGCTCGACGTCGTTCGGCACGGACGAGAAGGGCCGGGTCGCGGAACACCTCGACTACTTCCCGTCCGGTGAGGTCTGGGTCGACGAGAACAGGGGGGCGGACAACCCGTACCGGTTCAGCGGGAAGGAGCAGGACGAGGAGACCGGCTACACGTACCACGGGGCGCGGTACTACGACGCGCGCGCCGGACTGTGGCAGTCCGCGGACCCGGCGCTCGGCGGCTATCTGGACGGCTCACCGAACGGCGGGGTGCGCCGCCCGGCCAACCTCGACCTGTACGGGTACGCCTACGACAACCCCGTCGGGTACACCGATCCCTCCGGCCTCACGCCCGAGGGGGAGGAGTTCAACCTCGGGCGGCACCTCCTGGAGAAGTTCACCCGCCATCACGACCAGGCGATCACCATGGCGGGGCGCCAGCTGGAGCAGACCCATCCGACGGCCAGGGTGACCATGGACCTCCAGAGCATGGGACGGCGCGCGGACGAGAACCGCGTCGGCCGCGGCTGGGCCGATCTCATCCTCTGGACCGACACCTTCGTCTACGTGTGGGACTCCAAGAACAAGGGCGGCAAGGCCGAGAAGCAGGGCGTGACCGACGTCAAGTGGTACGTGGACAACCTCCAGGCCCAACTGCTCGCCAAGGGCGACACCCGGATCGTCGCCGCCGGATTCGACCTGGAGCCGATGGAGGAGCGGTCGAGGCACAAGGAGAACACCCTGGTGCTGATGGAGTCCTCGCAGACCTATCCCGGCAAGGGAGTCATCACCTACACCACGACCGAGCAGATCGAACAGGAGGTACCCGTGCCCGTCCCCACCCCCGTCCCGCTGCCCACACCCTCGGAGGAGACCAACAGGCTGGCGTTCTTCGGCACCGTGCTCCTCGCCATCGGGGCCGCCGGAGCCATGGTGTTCGCCCCCTGACCCGACCTAGAGGCGCCGCGCCTTGATCGCCATGTGCAGCAGCAGCCGGTCCTCGCCGTCGTCCAGGTCCAGGCCCGTGAGCTGTTCGACGCGGGACAGGCGGTAGTAGAGGGTCTGGCGGTGGATGCCCAGCTCCGCCGCGGCGCGGCCGGCCTGGCCCGCACAGTCGAGGAACACCTCGGCGGTGCGGGCCAGTTCGCGATGGGCGGGGGCGAGCAGCGGCCGGACGGCCGGGTCGTGCGCGGCGGGCGGGGACATCGTCGACAGCAGCCGGTACGGGCCGATCGACGGCCAGTGCGCGACCGGGCCCAGCCGGGGCTCGGCCAGGGCCGCGCGGGCGGCGGCCGAGGCCTCCTGCCAGGCGGCGGAGAGGTCGGCGAGGCCGGTGCGGGGGACGGCGATCCCGGCCGCGATCCCGGCCGCGAACCCTCCCGCGTCCGCCGGCCGGCCGGGTGGCCGGCCGGCCGGGGCCGATTTCCGTACCTCCTCCGCCCTCTCCAGCAGGCGGGAGGCCGCCGTCGTCGCCGGAGTGAGGACATCCGGGGAGCGCAGCCGGACCAGCAGGGCCAGCCCCTGGTCGTCGGTGTTCCACGGGAGGGCGCACAGCGCGGTGGCGCCCGGGATCGTCCGGACGGACGGGGCGTCGTCGGGGTCGGCCGAGGGCCAGGCGGCCACACAGAGCACGGTGTGGAGGCCTTCGCCGCGCGGGCCGAGAGCCGTACGCAGTTCCGTCACCGCCAGCTCGCGCTGCCAGCCGCTCCCGGCGGTGAGCACGGCGCGCAGTTCGCGGCTCAGGTCGGCGCCCGCCTGGGCCTCGTCCGCGAGCAGGGCGCCGATGCGCGGCGTCACCTCCATGGCCGCCGCGAGCTGCCGGTCGGTGGGGCCCGGCTCGTCGGCGAGGAGCCACACATAGCCGAGGGCGACACCCCGATGGCGTACCGGGAGGCAGACGCGGCCGCGGTGGACGCCCGCCTCCGGAGTCGGCGGGATACGGACCGGGCCGGTGGCCCGTGCGATGCCGAAACTCTCGAACCAGGTGCGGACCGCCGCCGTGGAGCGGCGCGTGAGGATCGAGCGGGCGCGCACCGGGTCCAGCGCGGAGGCGTCCAGCTCGCCCTCGCTGTCGTACGCGCCGAAGGCGATCAGCTCGAAGTCGCGGTTCTCCAGCGTCGCGGGGGCGCCGAGAAGCTCCGAGATCTCGTCGACCAGCTCCTGGTAGTCACCCTTGTGCTCCGGCCTGTGCTCCGACCGGTGTTCCGGCCTGTGCTCTGCCCTGTGCTCTGGTTCTGGTTCCGGCGTCACCCGGGCATTCTCGCTCATTTCTCCCCGCCCTCATACATCTGTCTGAGATCCAGGGCACGGATGCGTGACAGCTGTCGATGGCCGACGATCGGAGCGATCCTTAGGTTTCAGGTGGTTCTCCGTGCCGTATCCGAACGACCCACCTGGTCGGGTACGGCTTTCCGCCGGCCTTGTTGTGGAGGTGCCCCGTGCTGGGTCCCGTGATTCTCGCCGCCTCGCGCAGCGACCGGATGCGTCGTCTCGTCTCGGCGGCCCCGGTGACCAGGCCGGTCGTCGACCGCTTCATCCCGGGCGAGAGCGTCGACCAGATCGTGCCGATCATCCAGGACCTCACGGCCAAGGGCCTGGAGCTGACCATGGATGTGGTCGGCGAGGACATCACCACCCCCGAGCAGGCCGAGGCCGCCCGGGACGCCTACCTGGAACTGGTCGAGCGCCTGGCCGAGCTCGACCTCGGGACGCGCGCCGAGATGTCGGTGAAGCTGTCCATGTTCGGACAGGCGCTGGAGGGCGGGCACGAGCTGGCCCTCGCCAATGTCCGGCCCGTCGTCGAGGCCGCCGCCGCCATCGGCACGACCGTCACGCTCGACGCCGAGGACCACACCACCCTCGACTCGATGTTCGCCATCCACGAGGAGCTGCGGAAGGACTTCCCGGAGACCGGCTGCGTCATCCAGGCGTACCTCTTCCGCACCGAGGCCGACGCCCGCCGCCTCGCCGCGAGCGGCAGCCGCGTACGGCTCGTGAAGGGCGCGTACAAGGAGCCCGCCGAGGTCGCGTACCTGCAGAAGCCGGAGATCGACAAGGCGTACGTCCGGGTGCTGCGCATCCTGATGGAGGGCGACGGGTACCCGATGATCGGGTCCCACGACCCGCGCCTGATCTCCATCGCGCAGGAACTGGGACGCCGCGCCGGACGCAAGATCGACGAGTACGAGTTCCAGATGCTGTACGGGATCCGCAGCGACGAGCACCTCAGGCTCGCCGCCGAAGGTCACCGCATGCGGGTCTACACCGCCTACGGCACCGACTGGTACGGCTACTTCATGCGCCGCCTCGCGGAGAAGCCGGCCAACCTGCGGTTCTTCGCCCGCAGCATGATGACCCGAGGCTGACGGATGACGACGACACAGACTCTCGGCCGGGGGTCCGGGGGCTGTCCCCCGGGCAGGCACAGTATGCGCCGCCTCGCGGAGAAGCCGGCCAACCTGCTCTTCTTCGCCCGCTCGGTCCTCACCAAGGACTGAGCCGGGCACCGAGCCCAGGACTTCAGCAAGGGGGCCGCCATCACGGGCCCGAGCCCCGAAACACCCGCTCATCAAGGAGTACGGAACCCATGGACGCAGTGACCCAGGTCCCCACCCCCGTCAACGAGCCGGTGCACGGCTACGCCCCCGGCACGCCCGAGCGCGCCCGCCTGGAGGCGAAGCTCAAGGAGCTGGCCGAGAACCCGATCGACCTGCCGATGACCATCGGCGGCGAGAAGCGGATGGGCGGCGGCGAGCGCTTCGACGTCGTGCAGCCGCACAACCACAAGGCCCGTCTCGGCACGTACGCGAACGCCACCAAGCAGGACGCCCAGGACGCCGTCGACGCGGCCCTCGCCGCCGCGCCCGCCTGGCGCGCGATGTCCTTCGACGACCGCGCCGCGATCATCCTGCGCGCCGCCGAACTCCTGTCGGGCCCGTGGCGCGAGACCCTCGCCGCCTCCACCATGCTCGGCCAGTCCAAGACGGCCCAGCAGGCGGAGATCGACTGTCCCTGCGAACTGGTCGACTTCTGGCGCTTCAACGTCAAGTACGCCCGTGACCTGCTCGCCGAGCAGCCGCCGGCGAACTCGCCCGGCGTGTGGAACCGCCTCGACCACCGCCCGCTCGAAGGCTTCGTCTACGCGATCACGCCGTTCAACTTCACGGCCATCGCGGGCAACCTCCCCACCGCCCCCGCCCTGATGGGCAACGTCGTCGTGTGGAAGCCGTCCCCGACGCAGACCCACGCCGCCGTGCTGCTCATGCAGCTCCTGGAGGAGGCGGGCCTGCCCAAGGGCGTCATCAACCTCGTCACCGGCGACGGCATCGAGGTCTCCGGGGTCGCCCTGGAGCACCGCGACCTCGCGGGCGTGCACTTCACCGGCTCGACCAAGACCTTCCAGTACCTGTGGAAGACGGTCGGCAACAACATCGAGAAGTACCGCACCTACCCGCGCATGGTCGGCGAGACCGGCGGCAAGGACTTCGTCGTCGCGCACCCGAGCGCCGACCGCGCCGTCCTGAAGACCGCGCTGACCCGCGGCTCCTTCGAGTACCAGGGCCAGAAGTGCAGCGCTTCCTCGCGCGCCTACATCCCGGCCTCCATCTGGAACTCCGGCTTCAAGGAGGAGTTCGCGGCCGAGGTCGACGGCATCACCATGGGTGACGTCACCGACCTGTCGAACTTCATCGGCGCCGTCATCGACGAGCGGTCCTTCGCCAAGAACAAGGCCGCGATCGACCGGGCCGCCGCGGACCCGACCTGCACGATCGTCGCGGGCGGCACGTACGACGACTCGGTCGGCTACTTCGTGCGCCCGACCGTCGTCGAGTGCTCCGACCCGGCCAACGAGGTCTTCACCACCGAGTACTTCGGCCCGTTCCTCGCCGTGCACGTCTACGAGGACGAGAACTACGACGAGATGCTGGCCCAGATGGAGTCGGTGTCGGACTACGCCCTCACCGGCTCGGTCATCGCGGGCGACCGCGCCGCCGCCGCGCACACGATGGAGAAGCTGCGCTACGCCGCGGGCAACTTCTACATCAACGACAAGTCGACCGGTGCCGTCGTCGGCCAGCAGCCCTTCGGCGGCGGTCGCGCGTCCGGCACGAACGACAAGGCGGGCGCCCCGCAGAACCTGATGCGCTGGACGCTGACCCGCGCCATCAAGGAAACCCTGGTGGCCCCGACGGACTACCCGTACCCGCACATGGGCTGAGACCGACCCGCACGGGTCGAGACCGGCTCGTCCCCGAGCTGCGACCGGCTCGCGCCTGAGCTGAGTCCCGCCCCACCCGGACCAGGACGTCCCCGCACACCCCGGGTCGACGTCCCACCGAACCGCCCCCGCCCCGGAACCACCCCCTCCGGGCCGGGGGTGGTGTGCGTGCTCGGGCTTGGTGCGGGAAAGGCCAGGTCAGGGGGGTGTGACCCGCGCCGCCGTCTCAGATAGTAGGAAGTCCGACTAACTATGGAGACAGATGCGGAGTCCTCCCTTAGCTTTGTAGGAGCCGAACGTCTCGCTCGACCCAGCGAATGGCGGTCGTGAGCCGGAGCCCCTGGCAGGCAACCCCTGCGGCACCGCTCCCCGCCTCTTCCGGCGTCTCGTAACCCCCTCACCGCACTTCCGGCGTCCTCTGCCGGAGGCAAGGAGTCGATTCATCATGGCCGAGACGACCGCCCGCCGAGTCCGTCACGTCTCCCGTACCAGCGAGTCCGACCGCAAGAACGCCGCAGCCGCGCTCCAGCGCGCCCTCGACCGCCGCGACAACGGCGGCTCGACGGGCCACTGAGCCAGTAAGCCAGGACGCCACCCCAGAAGCCGGGAGCCGCGCCCGCCGGGGTGTGGCGCGGGGCCTCACGCTCCGCGCCGCACCTCGAAATGGTCGATGCGCCTGCCGCTCTGGGCGAGCGCCGACACCTTGAGTCGGGGAGCCGCTCCCGCCTCCGCCTCCACGGAGAGGAAGGAGTAGCCGGTGTACCGCACCCGCGACCACTCCACGGTGTCGGGGTTCTGGTTCTTCGACTTGGTCCAGTGATAGGTGTCCACCGACTCGCGGTCGGCGACCTTCCCCTCGTAGCTGTCCTTCACCCCTGACGGGAAGCTGTACAGGCTCTTGCCCGCGCCGCCCGCCGTGACGTACACGATCCCGTCCCGCGTCGGATCGGTCGACGCGCCGACCGGCACGGGCTTGCCCACCCCGCCGTTCTTGATGGCGTCGGTCCGCTCGTACACATGGTTGTGGCCGTTGATCACCAGATCCACCTGGTGCTTGGTGAACAGCGGCAGCCAGGCGTCCCGTACGCCGCCGTCCGAGGCGTGGGTCGACGTCGAGTAGGCGCAGTGGTGGAAGAAGACCACGACGAAGTCGATCCCGGTCTCCTTGCGGAGTTCCCCGAGGCGCTTGTCGAGCCAGGCCGTCTGCCGGCCTTCCGAGTAGCCCTTGTTGGCGGGGATCTCGTACGACACGTCGTTCGCGTCCAGCGCCACGACGGCGACGTTGCCGTAGGTGAAGGAGTACACGCCGGGGGAGTTCTTCGCGTCGAAGCCGTTCTCGGGGAGTGAGAAGCGCGCCGACTGGCCGGCGTACCCGTTCGGCGAGTACCAGGCCTCCATGTCGTGGTTGCCGGTCGTCACCATCCACGGGACCGTCTTCGCGACCGTCTCCGTCTGCTTGAGGAACAGGTCCCAGGCGGTGGGGTCGTAGATGTCCGACTCCTTGCCGTGGCCGGTCACGTCCGCGTAGCAGATGTCGCCCGCGTGCAGATGGAAGGCGGGCTCGCGGCCGAGGATCAGCTTGTCGTTGGCGAGCGCGTCCGGGGTGACGCCCTGGTCGCCGAACGCGGTGAACACGAACTTCTCCGCGCGGGCGGGCGCCGTCGTGAACGAGCCGACCGTGGAGTGCCGTTCCTTCGACGCCGGGTCGAACCCCTCGTGACCGACGCCGTAGTAGTACGTCGTCCCGGGCCGCAGCCCGTCGAGCGCCGCGTGCAGATAGAACTGGTCGAGGGCGAGCCGCACCCCTTCGAGGCCGGGGGTGTGCAGGTCGCGCACCTCGGCGTCGATCTTCCGGCTCAGCTCCCAGGGCTTCAGCCCGATCCGCACGTACGGCTTGCGGACCGCGAGCGGCACCTGCCAGGAGATCCGCATCTGGGTCCTCGGGTCCGCGCCGAAGGCGAGATGGCGGCCGAAGGGCGTGACGACCGCGCCGTCCACCCGCTCGGTGGGCGTGGAGCCGCCGGACAGGGGAGAGGGGGAACGGGACGCCGTGCCCGATCCGGAACCGGATCCCGAACCCGAGTCGGAGCAGCCGGTCAGCAGTCCGCCGGCCACCGCGCCCGCGCTCACCAGGGCGCGGCGACGGGTGAGCTTCGTGCGCAGGTACTCGTACTGCTCCGCCATGCTCATCCGGCGCGCGAGCCGCGGCGGGATGCCGACATCGGGGACGGGGGATCCTGGGGGTGTCCCCATGGGAGGCGCGGTCATGCTGGTGAACTTCCCATCGCGGGCCAACAATCGCCATACGTACAGGTGAACGGGGGCTGACGGGTTGATGCGCGGGCCCCGGCCGACAGCCCGGCCCTGTCCGTATGACGGACAGCCCATGTCATCCCGTGGGACGGGGAGTAGGGTGCCGACATGTCTCGCAGCATCGATCTCGCAGTGATCCCCGGTGACGGCATCGGCCAGGAAGTCGTGGCCCAAGGCCTGAAGGTCCTCTCCGCCGTCCTCCCGCAGGATGTGAAGCTGGAGACCAAGGAGTTCGACTTCGGCGCCCGGCGCTACCGCGCCACCGGTGAGACCCTCACCGACGCCGACCTCGAAGCCCTGAAGCAGCACGACGCCATCCTGCTCGGCGCGATCGGCGACCCGTCGGTCCCCTCCGGAGTCCTGGAGCGCGGCTTCCTGCTCAAGCTCCGCTTCGCCTTCGACCACCACGTGAACCTGCGTCCGTCGAAGCTCCTCCCGGGTGTCGCCACCCCGCTCGCGGGCCAGCCGGAGATCGACTTCGTCGTCGTCCGCGAAGGAACCGAGGGGCCGTACACCGGCAACGGCGGCACGATCCGCAAGGGCACCCCGCACGAGATCGCCACCGAGGTCTCCGTGAACACGGCCTTCGGTGTCGAGCGCGTCGTGCGTGACGCCTTCGCCCGCGCCCAGGCCCGCCCCCGCAAGAAGCTCACGCTGGTCCACAAGAACAACGTGCTGACCTTCGCGGGCCACCTGTGGACGAACACCTTCAACAAGGTGGCCGAGGAGTTCCCCGAGGTCACCACGGACTACATCCACGTGGACGCCGCGACGATCTACCTCGTCACGGACCCCGCGCGCTTCGACGTGATCGTCACCGACAACCTCTTCGGCGACATCATCACCGACCTCGCCGCGGCCGTCTCCGGCGGCATCGGCGTCGCCGCCTCGGGCAACATCAACCCGAGCGGCGAGTTCCCGTCCATGTTCGAGCCGGTGCACGGCTCGGCGCCGGACATCGCGGGCCAGGGCAAGGCCGACCCCAGCGCCACCGTGCTGTCGGTCGCCCTCCTCCTGCGCCACCTCGGCTACGAGGCCGAGGCCGCCCGCATCGAGGACGCCGTCTCCGCCGACCTCGCGGAGCGCGGCACCACGACCCGTACCACCGAGGAGATCGGCGACGCGCTCGCCGCCCGAGTATCCGGCTGACCCGCCGGTACCACCCCAAGCCGCCGGGTCGCTTCCGCACCCGGCGGCTTTTCGTATGCCCCGCCGGGTGTCACCATCAATCCCTGGGCCGCATTCACACCGTTTCGCCCCCCTCCACGGCCTCGAAGACTTCCGTGTCAGGGGTGGTGCCCCTTTCGGCTCACCTCGCGCGATAATCGAACGCGGAGCCGCGAAATGACGACATGCTCGGACGTCCTAACACTGGCCACTGGCAGTACAGGCGTGAGCGCGGCCCGTCACACACAACCGGTGAAGGACAAACCACTCATGACGACGCCCACGATCGAGCTCAAGCCCTCCTCGTCCCCGCTGTCCGACGCGGAGCGCGAGGCGATCCTGGCCAGCCCCGGATTCGGCCGCCACTTCACCGACCACATGGTGACGATCAAGTGGACGGAGGGCCGCGGCTGGCACGACGGACAGCTCGTCCCGTACGGCCCGCTCTCCATCGACCCCGCGACGAGCGTCCTGCACTACGCGCAGGAGATCTTCGAGGGGCTGAAGGCCTACCGGCAGCCCGACGGGTCGGTCGCCACGTTCCGCCCGGACCGCAACGCCCTGCGCTTCCAGTCGTCCGCCCGCCGGCTCGCCATGCCCGAGCTGCCCGTCGAGACCTTCATCGAGGCCTGTGACGTGCTGATCCGGCAGGACCAGGCGTGGGTGCCCGCGCACGGCGGCGAGGAGTCGCTCTATCTGCGTCCGTTCATGATCGCCACCGAGGTCGGTCTGGGGGTGCGGCCCGCGAACGAGTACCTCTTCATCGTCATCGCCTCGCCCGCCGGCGCGTACTTCCCCGGCGGGGTGAAGCCCGTCTCCATCTGGCTCTCCGAGGACCGGGTGCGGGCCGTTCCCGGCGGGGTGGGGGACGCCAAGACCGGCGGCAACTACGCCGCGTCCCTGCTCGCGCAGGCCGAGGCCGCGGCCAAGGGCTGCGACCAGGTCTGCTACCTCGACGCGGTCGAGCACAAGTGGGTGGAGGAGCTGGGCGGCATGAACCTGTACTTCGTGTACGGGGACAGGATCGTCACGCCCACGCTCAGCGGGTCCATCCTTGAGGGCGTCACGCGCGACTCGCTGCTGTCGGTCGCCCGTGACCTGGGGTACGGGTCGGAGCAGGCGCGTGTCTCCAGTGACCAGTGGAGGCGGGACGCGGAGAACGGCACGCTCACGGAGGTGTTCGCGTGCGGGACCGCGGCGGTGATCACTCCCGTCGGTACGGTGAAGAGTGCGGCCGGGGAGTGGCGGCAGGGTGGGGGCGGGCCTGGTGCGGTGACGCTCGCGCTTCGTGAGGCGCTGCTGGACATCCAGCGCGGCGTCTCGAAGGACACGCACAACTGGATGCACAACCTGGGCTGACGCCCTGCCTCGCCCCCGCCGCCCCTACCCTCCCCGTCACCACATGGGGGCTCCGCCCCCTACCCCCCCGTTGCGCAGTTCCCCGCGCCCCTAGGCACCTAGGGGCGCGGGGAACTGCGCGGCCAGCCCCCACCGGGCCCACCCCCCGGCCGTCGGTGCGCCATCGCTTTCAGGGGCGCGGGGAACTGCGCAATCTTTTGTCTTTGGGGGCGCGGGGAACTGCGCAGTCTTTTCGTCCGCAAGCAGCTCTCTCCCTTAGAGCGTCGTTCAAACGCGGACAGCCGCACAGAAGGTTGGGCTGGCCCAGGAAAAGGCACCGCGTTAGAGTGCTGCTCAATATGAGACTCACCCCCACCGAGCGCGACCGCCTCCTCCTCTTCGGCGCAGCCGAACTCGCCCGGGCCCGCCAGGCCCGAGGCCTGAAGCTGAACGTCCCCGAGGCGACAGCCGTCATCGCGGACACCGTCTGCGAAGCGGCCCGCGACGGCCGCAGACTCGCCGAGGCCGTCGCCGCGGCCAGAGCGATCCTCGGCCCCGACGACGTCCTGCCCGGCGTCGCCGACATCGTCACCGAGGTCCACGTCGAGGCCGTGTTCGACGACGGCTCACGGCTCGCGGTCGTGAGCGACCCGATCGGCGGCGGCGCGGGGCCGGACGGCCCGGGCGCCCTCCTCCCGGGCCCCGAGCACACCGACCCCCGCCCCACCCGCACGCTCACGGTCACCAACACCGCCACGGTCCCCGTCTCCGTGACCTCCCACTTCCACTTCTTCGAGGCCAACCCCCGCCTCGACTTCGACCGGGCGGCCGCCTACGGCACCCACCTGGCCGTCCCCGCCGGCGCGTCCGCCCGCTTCGGCCCGGGCGAGACCGTCGAGGTCGGCCTGCTGCCGATCGGCGGCGAACGCGTCGCGATCGGCTTCGCGGGCCTCGTGGACGGCCCCCTCGACGCCCCGGGAGCGAAGACGGAGGCCCTCCGCAGAGCGGCGGCCTGCGGCTACCTGGGAGCCGAAGCCGAAGCCGAAGCCGAAGTCGGAGACGCAGCCGTAGCCGTCGACGAGACGGGAGAAGGGCGATGAACCCTTACGAGTACGCAGCCACCCACGGCCCCCGCGCCGGCGACCGCGTCCGCCTCGGTGACTCGGGGCTGACCGTGCGGGTCGAGTCCGACGCCCAGAAGTACGGGGACGAGTTCCTCGCCGGGTTCGGCAAGACGGCCCGCGACGGGCTGCACCTCAAGGCCGCCGCCGTCCGCGACACCTGCGACGTCGTGATCAGCAACGTCCTGGTGATCGACGTGGCGCAGGGCATCCGCAAGGTGTCGATCGGCATCCGCGAGGGCCGGATCGCGGCGATCGGCCGGGCCGGGAACCCCGACACCCTGGACGGGGTCGACGTGGTCGTCGGCACCGGCACGACCATCGTCTCCGGCGAGGGGCTGATCGCCACCGCCGGCGCCGTCGACACCCACGTACATCTGCTGTCGCCCCGCATCATGGAGGCCTCGCTGGCCTCCGGGGTGACGACGATCATCGGCCAGGAGTTCGGCCCGGTGTGGGGCGTCGGCGTCAACTCGCCCTGGGCGCTGCGGCACGCCTTCAACGCCTTCGACGCCTGGCCCGTCAACATCGGCTTCCTGGCCCGGGGTTCGTCCTCGCACCCGGCGCCACTCGTCGAAGCCCTCGCCGAGGGCGGCGCGTCCGGCTTCAAGGTCCACGAGGACATGGGCGCCCACACCCGCGCCCTCGACACCGCGCTGCGCGTCGCCGAGGAGCACGACGTGCAGGTCGCGCTGCACAGCGACGGGCTGAACGAATGCCTGTCCGTCGAGGACACCCTGCGCGTCCTCGACGGGCGGACCATCCACGCCTTCCACATCGAGGGCTGCGGCGGCGGCCACGTACCGAACGTGCTCAAGATGGCCGGCGTACCGAACGTCATCGGCTCCTCCACCAACCCCACGCTGCCCTTCGGCCGGGACGCGGTCGCCGAGCACTACGGGATGATCGTCTCCGTCCACGGGCTCAAGACCGACCTGCCCGGCGACGCGGCGATGGCCCGCGACCGGATACGCGCCGGGACCATGGGCGCCGAGGACGTCCTGCACGATCTCGGCGCCATCGGCATCACCTCCTCGGACGCGCAGGGCATGGGCCGCGCGGGCGAGACCGTACGCCGGACGTTCGCGATGGCCGGGAAGATGAAGGCCCAGTTCGGACCCCTGGAGGGCGACGGGCCGGACGACGACAACGCGCGCGTCCTGCGATACATGGCCAAGCTCACCGTCAATCCCGCCATCGCGCACGGCCTCTCCCACGAGGTCGGCTCCATCGAGACCGGCAAACTGGCCGACATCGTGCTGTGGCGCCCCGAGTTCTTCGGCGCGAAGCCCCAACTCGTCCTGAAGTCGGGTTTCCCGGCGTACGGAGTGGTGGGCGATCCGAACGCGGCCACCGACACCTGTGAACCCCTGGTCCTCGGACCGCAGTTCGGCGCGCACGGCAGCACTCCCGCCGACATCTCCGTGGCGTTCGTCGCGCAGGCCGCGCTGGACCAGGGCAACGACATCATGCCGACCCGCCGACGCCGGGTGGCGGTCCGCGGCACCCGCGGTATCGGCCCGGCCGACCTGCGCCTCAACTCCCGTACGGGGGACGTCGATGTGGACCGGGACACCGGCCTGGTCACGCTCGACGGCGACCCGCTGCGCTCGGAACCGGCCGAGTCCGTGTCACTCAACCGCCTGTACTTCCTCTGAGGACCACCTGATGACGACCGCTGCCGCCGACGGCTTCCACATGCCCGCCGAGTGGGCCCCGCACGAGCGCACCTGGATGGCGTGGCCGGGCCCGAACCCCACCTTCGACGACCCCGGCGACCTCGCCGAGGCGTGCGCGGCCTGGGCAGCGGTGGCCCGTGCCGTACGCCGCTTCGAACCCGTCACGGTCATGTGCGGACCCGGCCGGTCCGCCGAGGCACGGGCCCTGCTGGGCCCCGGCATCGACACCGTCGAGCACGACCTCAACGACGCCTGGATGCGGGACATCGGCCCCACCTTCCTCACCGGCCCGAACGGTGAACTGGCCGCCGTCGACTGGACGTTCAACGGCTGGGGCGCCCAGGCCTGGGCCCGCTGGGAGCACGACGCCACGATCGGGGCGTACGTCGCGGACCTCGCCGGCGCCCGCACGTACGCCTCGCGACTCGTCAACGAGGGCGGCGCGATCCATGTCGACGGCGAGGGCACGGTCCTGCTGACCGAGACCGTGCAGCTCGGGCCCGAGCGCAACCCCGGCTGGACCCGCGAGGAGGTCGAGGCCGAGATTCACGGCATGCTCGGCACCCGCAAGGCGATCTGGCTGCCACGGGGCCTCACCGGCGACTACCCGGCCCCGCCCGCCGAAGGGAACTCCGCGGCCCCCGACAGCTTCGGCACCCTCGGCCACGTCGACATCGTCGCCGCCTTCGCCCGTCCCGGAGTCGTCGTCGCGCACTCCCAGCCCGACCCGGCCCATCCCGACCACGAGGTGACGAAGGAGATCATCGGGCTGCTCGGGGCGGCGACCGACGCGCACGGCCGCCCCATCGAGGTGGTGGAGGTGCCCGCCCCGACGGTCCTGGAGGCCGACGGCCACTGGGCCGACTACTCGTACATCAACCACTACCTCTGCAACGGCGGAGTCGTCCTGTGCGGCTTCGACGATCCGCGCGACGAGAGCGCGGCCGGCATCTTCCGCCGCCTGTTCCCCGAGCGGACGGTGACCCTGGTGGACGCGCGGGCGATCTTCGCGGGCGGCGGCGGCATCCACTGCGTCACCCAGCAGCAGCCGAGGGCCCGAGGGCGGAGGGCGGAGAGCGGGATCAGGTAGAACGTACGGATGAACGTACTGTCCTGTGCCGCCTGCGGACGTGCGCTGACCGCGCCCGTCCGGCAGCTCGACGAGCAGCCCCCGTACCC
The DNA here is from genome assembly GCF_014650955.1 of Streptomyces tauricus. Lineage (GTDB taxonomy): Bacteria > Actinomycetota > Actinomycetes > Streptomycetales > Streptomycetaceae > Streptomyces > Streptomyces tauricus. The sequence continues at coordinate 26,918 of NZ_BMVY01000024.1, read as the reverse complement.
GTACTGGGACGGCCTGCCCGACGCGGAGGGGCGCCGGCACGGCCCGGCGACCATCCCGCGCGGCACCTACGTGGTCGATCCGCAGCCGTTCGGGGCGCCCTTCGAGCCGTACGAGGGCGAGGAGGACGCGTACGACGGCATCGTGCCCGGCGGAATGTGGATGTCGGACGAGCGGGGCTCGCTGGTCGCCGCCGGGCCGCGCGGCACCTACGTCCTGCACCCGCTCGACGTCGTCGACCTCGCCTTCCACCCCGACACGTCCCGCTGGGGCGGCTGTTGCGGCGCGACCCCCTACAACGGCGTCAACCGCGTCTGCGCCTGCGGCGCCGAGGTCGCCATCCTTGCGAGCGACTGCAGCGGCGGTTACGAGACACGGCTCGTCCCGGACGCCGTCCGCGTGGAGGACGCCCCGTGACCACCCGCCGGCGCAACACCGCGCCGCCCCGCGAGGACGTCCTCGCCGCGGCCATGGGCATGATCGCCGAGCGCGGTCTGGAGAAGCTCACCATGGCGGCGCTCGGCGCCGAGGTCGGGATGAGCAGCGGCCATCTCCTCTACTACTTCCGCTCCAAGGACGAGTTGCTGCTGCGCGCCCTGGAGTGGAGCGAGGGACTGCTCGGCACCGAGCGCGGCAGGCTCCTCACCCGGGCGGCCCCGGCGCGCGAACGCCTCGACGCGTACGTCGACCTGTACGTGCCCGAGGGCCACCGCGATCCGCACTGGACCCTCTGGCTGGAGGTCTGGAACCGCTCGCAGAACGCCGACGACGGCGCCCGCGACCGCCAGGCCGCGATCGAGGGCGCCTGGCACCGCGACCTGGTGGCACTGGTCGCGGAGGGCGTCTCGCGCGGAGAGTTCCGGCCGGTGGACCCCGACCGCTTCGCCACCCGGCTGCGCGCCCTCCTCGACGGCTTCTCCATCCACGTCGCGATCGGCCTGCGGGGGACGGACCGGGAGCAAGTCCTCGGCCACGTGGGCGAGTTCCTGGACGAGGCGCTGCGCCCGCCGACGCCCACGGACGCTTGAACGCGCGTCCGGGTTGTACGCGATATGGCGGATTGACCCCTGCCCGGCGGTGCGTTTGCATCGGATGAGCCCTCGGCGCGGGGCCGGGGGACGAGCGTCACGGGGAAATCAGGGGGAAGCTTTTGTACGCCACCACACGCACTACGCGCACCACACGCACTACGCGCACGGACCGCAGCACGTGCATGACCCGCACCACCCGCACCGCACTCACCACGGCTCTCGTCGCCGCCGCGTTGACCACGACGGCCCTGACGGGGACAGCCGCCCACGCCGCCCATGCCGTGCCCAGAGTCCCGCACATCGAGCCGGTCAGCGTCACACCCGACGGCAAGGCGGGCAACGGGGCCTCGGGCGACGCGGCCATCAGTCGCAACGGCCGCTACGTCGCCTTCACCTCGGACGCCGAGGACCTGGACCCGAACACGCCGCACGGCGGCATGTACCTGCGTGACCTGCGCACCGACACGACCCGCTTCGCGGGCTTCGGCGCGGTGGCCGGGGTCCTCGACGACGGCCGACTCGCCTACTCCACCTCCACCTCTGGCGACGTGTCGCTCGTCGACCCGCGGACGGGTCGGCAGGAGAAGTTCGGCATCGAGGTGCCCGAGGGATTCACCGGCCCGCCCGGCGCGGTCTCCGTCAGCCCGAACGGCCGGTACGCCGTCTACACGCTGTACGAGACCGGCGAGGGCTCCGTCGTCTTCCTGCGCGACCGGACCGCCGGTACCACCGAGCGGATCAGCCACCCCCGGCCGACCTGGGAGCCGCGCAACGCCTTCGAGCCGACGGTCGGTGACGACGGCCGCCGCGTCGCCTACCAGTACAACTACGCCAACGGTCCGCGCGGCGACGACTGGGGGGACGTCTGGGTGTACGACCGCCGCACCGGCGAGCGCGTCCAGGCCGACCGCTCCCACGACGGCTCGGCCACCGAGAAGGAGTCGCTGCGCCCGTCCCTCAGCGGCGACGGCCGTACGGTCGTCTTCGAGTCCCGCGACACCCACCTGGTGCCGGACGACACCGACGGCGCCTGGAACGTGTTCGTGCACGACCTCGCGACCGGCGCCAACCGGCGTATCCACGGAACGCAGGGCGGCCCCGGCGAGGCCTACACCCGCAACCCCGCGGTGAGCCCCGACGGGCGGTACGTCACCTTCATGTCGGAGGTGACGGAGCCGGACGCGGAGTACGGCAAGGAGTGGCCCGTCTATCTGCGGGACCTGAGGAAGGGCACCACCGTCCTGGTCACGCCCGACACCACCGGCGGCACGGCCACCGCCGACGTCTCGCCGGGCGGGATCTCCGAGGGCGCCCGCCGCATCGCCTTCCAGTCCGGGGACCCGGCGCTGATCCCGGCAGGCGACACGAACGACGGCACCGACGTGTTCGTCCGCCATCTGCGGTGAACCGCCGGTGATCAACCGAGTGTTCGCATCCTGAGACGGACGGTGAGCGCGGAGGAGGTCTGTGCCAGACTGCCTCCGTGCTCTCGTTCGCCACGATTATTGGCAGCAGGCGCGCCGGTCCGCAGTGACCACCACGTACGACCAGGTACGGGTGGACACCGTCGTCTCGACCCGCGCGCAGACCTCTCGCACCCGCGAGGGGTTTTTCGCTTTTCTGGCCCACCCTCAGCCGGAGGCGAGAGCGCGAGGGATCATGTGGGGACGGCGGAGCCGGTCATTCCGGTACCGACCGAGATCTGATCCTCAGGAGCTTTGACACCATGACCGAAACCAGCGAGCTCGACGATTCGTTCCACGTCTTCGACACCACCCTGCGCGACGGCGCGCAGCGTGAGGGCATCAACCTCACCGTCGCGGACAAGCTGGCCATCGCACGGCACCTGGACGACTTCGGCGTGGGCTTCATCGAGGGCGGGTGGCCGGGTGCGAACCCGCGCGACACCGAGTTCTTCGCCCGTGCCCAGCAGGAGATCGACTTCAAGCACGCCCAGCTCGTCGCCTTCGGGGCCACCCGTCGGGCGGGCGGCAAAGCGAGCGAGGACCCGCAGGTCAAGGCACTCGTGGAGTCCGGCGCCCCCGTCGTGACCCTCGTCGCCAAGTCCCACGACCGGCATGTCGAACTGGCGCTGCGCACCACGCTCGAAGAGAACCTGGAGATGGTCCGCGACACCGTCTCCCACCTCCGTTCGGAGGGCCGCCGGGTCTTCGTCGACTGCGAGCACTTCTTCGACGGCTACCGGGCGAACCCGCAGTACGCGAAGGCCGTCGTGCGGGCCGCCGCGGAGGCCGGCGCCGACGTCGTCGTCCTGTGCGACACCAACGGCGGCATGCTGCCCGCGCAGGTCCAGGCCGTCGTAGCCACCGTCCTCGCCGACACCGGGGCACGGCTGGGCATCCACGCCCAGGACGACACGGGCTGCGCCGTCGCCAACACCCTTGCCGCCGTGGACGCGGGCGCGACCCACGTCCAGTGCACGGCGAACGGCTACGGCGAGCGGGTCGGCAACTCCAACCTCTTCCCGGTCGTCGCGGCCCTGGAGCTCAAGTACGGCAAGAAGGTCCTCCCCGCCGGCGCGCTGTCCGAGATGACCCGTATCTCGCACGCGATCGCCGAGGTCGTGAACCTCACCCCGTCCACGCACCAGCCGTACGTCGGTGTCTCGGCCTTCGCCCACAAGGCGGGCCTGCACGCCTCGGCGATCAAGGTCGACCCGGACCTGTACCAGCACATCGACCCCGAGCTGGTCGGCAACACCATGCGGATGCTCGTCTCCGACATGGCGGGCCGCGCCTCCATCGAGCTCAAGGGCAAGGAACTCGGCGTCGACCTCGGCGGCGACCGCGAGCTGATCGGCCGGGTCGTGAGCCGGGTCAAGGAACGTGAGCTGCGGGGCTACACGTACGAGGCCGCCGACGCCTCCTTCGAACTCCTCCTGCGGGAGGAGGCCGAGGGCAAGGCCCGCACGTACTTCGACGTCGAGTCCTGGCGCGCCATCGTCGAGGACCGCCCCGACGGCAGCCACGCCAACGAGGCGACGGTGAAACTCTTCGCCAAGGGCGAGCGGATCGTCGCCACGGCGGAGGGGAACGGGCCGGTCAACGCGCTCGACCGCGCGCTGCGGGTCGCCCTGGAGAAGATCTACCCGCAGCTCGCCAAGCTGGAACTGGTCGACTACAAGGTCCGCATCCTGGAGGGCAAGCACGGGACGGAGTCCACGACGCGGGTCCTCATCTCCACGTCGGACGGGGCGGGGGAGTGGTCGACGGTGGGCGTCGCGAAGAACGTGATCGCGGCGTCGTGGCAGGCGCTGGAGGACGCGTACACATACGGCCTGCTACGAGCAGGCGTAGAACCGGCCGCCTAACAACCCTTTCCCTCGCCCCCGCCGCCCCTACCCTTCCCGTCACTGCATGGGGGCTGCGCCCCCTCGCCCCCGTTGTCCTCAAACGCCGGACGGGCTGAAAGATATCCGCCGGTCCGGCAACATCTCAGCCCCTCCGGCGTTTGAGGAGCGGGGGTTCGGGGGCAGCGCCCCCGAGTACGTGACGGGAACGGGTAGGGGCGGCGGGGGCGAGGAAACGGCAGAACGCCCTACCGCAGCTGCCACTTCTGGTTGGCGGCCCCCGTGCAGGACCAGATCTGCGCCCGAGCCCCATTCGCGGACGAGTTGTCACTCACATCAAGGCACTTGTTCGCGGCAGCGTTCACGACATCCCCGGTCGACGCGTTGTACGACCACCCCTGCGCCCCCGACCCGTTGCAGTCGTACAACTGCACCTTCGCCCCGTCGGACACAGACGCCGAGGTGACGTCAAGGCACTTGCCAAGAGCCCGCACGGACCCGTCCGCCCCCACGGTCCAGCTCTGCGCGGCGGACCCGTTGCAGTCGTACAACTGCACAGCCGAACCGTTCGCGGAAGAACCCCCCGCCACATCCAGGCACTTACCCGCGAGCCCCACAAAGGCCCCCGTCCGCTCCCCGCCCCCGGCCTGCGTACCCGCCCACGTGAACGTCGCCGACGTCTTCCCGGGCAGCGAGTAGGTCGCGTGCTGCGAACCCCAGTTGAGCGTCACGGTCTTCGCCGCGGCCGAGTCGTTGTACGCGATCAGCGCCTTCGACCCGTCAGGGTTCCGCCACGCCACGTTCGGCACGGACGCACTCGCCGTGGAGGCGATCCGATGCGCCCCCGGCCGGACGAACTTCGTCAGGTGCCCCATCGTGTAGTACTCGATCGTGTAGTCGACCTGCCCGTGCCGCGCGTCCCCGTTGTGCACGGTGACCAGCCCGTCGCAGGTCCCGCAACCACCGTTGTGCGGACCGCGGTTCTGGTCCACTGCCAGCGACCACTTGGTGACCGACTTCGCCCAGTTACGGGTGTAGTCGATGATGTTGCTCATGTCCTCGCGCTGCTGGTTGGCGATCCAGGTACCCCCGGAGTGCTCCGTGCCGAAGGCGTCCAGCTGCGGGTACTGGTTGTGCACGGCTGTCTGCTTGGCGACGTCACCGCCGTACCCGTGCCAGGCGATCCCGCCGAAGTTCGGATGCGAGCGCACCGCCGCGTCGTCGACGGTCTGGGCGGCGTACGCGTCGTACGTGTCCCAGTTCCAGTCGTGCGCCAGCACCTTCGTGGACAGCCCCGCGCCCTGGAGCTTGGGCAGCAGCTCGCTCTTGGTGAAGTAGGCGAGCCCGGAGCCGTTCCAGCTCATGGAGGGGTAGCCGGAGCAGCAGGTCGGCTCGTTCTGGGCGGTGACGTAGTCGACGGGGACGCCCTGGTCGCGCCAGGCCTGGAGGTACTTCACGAAGTAGTTGGCGTACGCCCCGTAGTTCTCGGCCTTCAGCCAGCCGCCGTTGAGCTGCCCGTTGTCCTTCATCCAGGCGGGCGCGGTCCACGGGGAGGCCATCAGCGTGAGCGACGGATTGAGCTGCTTGGCCTGTTTCGTCAGCGGCAGCACGTCCTGGAGATCGTGCGCTATCGAGAACTTGGCGAGCGTCGGGTCGGTCTGCCCGGCCGGCACGTCGTCGTACGTGTAGCCGAAGCGGGCCAGGTCCGAGCCGCCCATCGGATTGCGGATGAAGGACAGCCCGATGCCGTCGGTGGGGGAGAACAGCTTGCGCATGGTCGCGTCACGCGTCGCCTGGCTCAGGGCGCCGCTGCCGTCCACCAGCCAGGCCGCGGTGTCCGTGAAGGAGGCGCCGCCGCCGGAGAAGGTCTGGTAGCGGGTGTTCTCGTCGACGGTGATGTTCTCGCCGGAGCCACCGCTGCCGGCCTGGAACGCGAACGGCGTCTGCGCCTGCAGCCCGCGTACGACGTGCCGGCCGCCGGAGTCGTCGGTCGTGGTGAGCCAGGCGGTGACCTGCTCGCCCGCGGCGTGCGCGGGAGAGGCGCCGACGGTCGTCAGACCGGCCGTCATCAGCAGCCCGGAGAGAAGAAGCCGGGCCACCCGACGGGGCCTTCTGGAAACGGAGGAAGCAGAGACAGAGATGCCCATGGTTCGGTGCGCCGCCCTTCTGGAGGTGGGGGGAATGGGAGGCGTGCGAGGCGTGAGTAAATGACGGCTTCGGGTCCGCGTCAAGAGGGTGCGCGTTCAGTTTCCGAACGGGCAACGCCCCAGTTCCGGCCGCGACTTCACTTGGTACGGACTTCTGTACCGGCTTTGGTGTGAAGTCTTGACGGCCGGGCGGGGCGTCAGTTAACTCACGGCGTGATTTAAGTCCTGCGAGGTCATTCCGTCAAAAGCTTGAGCCGAGGGAAGGTCCATGCGAAGAACCGCCCTGTTCGTCTCCGCCGCCCTGCTGACCGGTCTGCTGCCGTTCGCCGCGGCTGGCACCGCCTCCGGAGCGGACGATCCCGCCCCCGTCCCCGTCGACAACTTCGAGGGCGAGATCCCATTCGCGAACCCGCCCGAAGAAGGCATTTTCACCTGGGGCAGCGACTCGGACGACCCGCCCACCCTGGAGCTCGCCGCCCGCGACGACGCGCCGCAGGGCGACAAGGTCCTGGCCGGCACGTACGACATCAGCGGCTACGGAGGCTTCACCCACGACTTCGCCTTCGCCCGGCCGGCCCACGACTGGTCGGCGAGCAAGGGCATCCGCTTCTGGTGGGACGGCCGCAACAACGGCAAGAAGGTGAACTTCGAGCTGAAGGACGGCGGCGCCAACGGCGAGGCCTCCGAGCTGTGGACGACGTCCTTCACCGACGACTTCACCGGCTGGAAACAGCTGGAGATCCCCTTCACCGACTTCACCTACCGTACGGACTACCAGCCCGTCGGCGGCATCGACCAGGTCCTCGGCCTCACCGAGATGTGGGGCTACGCGCTCACGCTCCCGGTCGGCGTGAAGGACCAGTTCGCCATGGACGGCGTGGAGTTGTACGGCAAGGCCGACCAGGCGCTGCGGGCCAACGTCGTCACCGACGCCGCCGTGTACCCGGTGAAGGAGGGCCGCTCGGCCGCCGTGAAGATCACCGTCGCCACCACCGGCTCCGCCCCGATCGAGGAGCCGGTCACCGTCGCGTACGAGACGGCCGGCGGCACCGGTGAGTCCGGCAAGGACTACACCCCGGTCAAGGGCGAGGTGACCTTCCCGGCCGGTACGGCCTCCGGCGCCTCGCGGACCGTGACGGTGGCCACCCTGCGCGACAAGGCGGGCGAGAACGCCGAGACCGTCCCGCTCAAGCTGACGGTCACCGGCGCCAAGGCGCCCGCCGAGAACCCGCAGGTCGTCATCGATGCCCACGGACTCCCGTACCTGGACGCGAAGCTGCCCGTGCAGAAGCGGGTCGCCGACCTGCTGTCCCGGCTGTCCCTCGCCGAGAAGGCCGGCCAGATGACCCAGGCCGAGCGCGGCGCGCTCACCGCGCCGGGCGACATCGCCACGTACGACCTCGGCTCGCTGCTCTCCGGCGGCGGCTCCACGCCGACGCCGAACACGCCCGAGGCCTGGGCGAAGATGATCGACGGCTTCCAGCTCCGGGCGCAGGCCACCCGGTTCCAGATCCCGCTCATCTACGGCGTGGACGCCGTGCACGGCCACAACAACCTCGTCGGCGCCACGATCCTGCCGCACAACATCGGCATCGGCGCCACGCGGAACCCCCAAGTCGCCTACGAGGCGGGCAAGGTGACCGCCGCCGAGGTGCGCGCCACCGGCATCCCGTGGGACTTCGCGCCCTGCCTGTGCGTGGCGCGCGACGAACGCTGGGGCCGCACGTACGAGTCGTTCGGTGAGGACCCGGCGCTCGTCGAGTCCATGGAGACCGTCATCCAGGGTCTGCAAGGGGCGGCCAGCGGCAAGGACCTGAAGCGGAACGACAAGGTCCTCGCCACCGCCAAGCACTTCGTCGGCGACGGCGGTACGGAGTTCGGCTCGTCCACGACCGGCTCGTACACGATCGACCAGGGCATCACCAAGGTCACCCGGCAGGAGCTGGAAGCCGTCCACCTGGCTCCGTACCAGGACGCGGTGGACCGGGGCGTCGGCACGTTCATGCCCTCGTACTCCTCGCTGGACATCCTCGGTGACGGCAGGGGCGCCGTGAAGATGCACGCCCGCGCCGACATGCTCAACGGAGTCCTCAAGGAGCGCATGGGCTTCGACGGCTTCGTCATCAGCGACTGGCAGGCCATCGACCAGATCCCCGGCGACTACGCGAGCGACGTCCGTACGTCGATCAACGCCGGCCTCGACATGATCATGGTCCCGTACGCGTACAAGGACTTCCACGCAACCCTCCTCGACGAGGTGCGGGCCGGGCGGGTCAGCGAGAAGCGGATCGACGACGCCGTCTCGCGCATCCTCACGCAGAAGTTCAAGCTGGGCCTCTTCGAGAAGCCGTACGCCGACACGAGCGGCGCCTCGAAGATCGGTTCCGCCGAGCACCGGGCCGTGGCCCGTAAGGCCGCCGCCGAGTCGCAGGTCCTGCTGAAGAACGCGGGCGGTGTGCTGCCGCTGAAGAAGTCCCAGAAGGTGTACGTCGCCGGGTCCAACGCCGACGACATCGGCAACCAGACCGGCGGCTGGACCATCACCTGGCAGGGCTCGTCCGGCGACATCACGGACGGCACGACCGTTCTGGAGGGCATCAGGAAGGCCGGCGGCAGTTCGGTCACCTACTCCAAGGACGCGTCGGCGCCGACCGCCGGCAGCGACGTGGGTGTCGTGGTCGTCGGCGAGACCCCGTACGCGGAGGGCGTCGGTGACGTCGGCAACGGCAACGACCTGGCCCTGACGGATGCCGACAAGGCCGCCGTCGACAAGGTGTGCGGCGCCATGAAGTGCGTGGTGCTCGTCGTCTCCGGGCGCCCGCAGCTCATCGGCGACCAGCTCGGCGACATCGACGCGCTCGTCGCGTCCTGGCTGCCGGGCACCGAGGGCGACGGGGTCGCCGACGTGCTCTACGGGAAGCGGGCCTTCACCGGTCAGCTGCCCGTCACCTGGCCGAAGTCCGAGGCCCAGCTGCCGATCAACGTCGGCGACGCGTCGTACGACCCGCAGTACCCGTACGGGTGGGGTCTGACGACGCTGACCAAGGTACCGGAGGGTGGCAAGGCCACGTTGAAGGCCCTTGCCGTCGCCGCCTCACTGGCCGAGCGGGCCGGGTCCGAGGAGGCGGGGCGCGCGATCGTCGGCAAGGCGAGGCTGCTCGTCCAGCAGAAGGTCGGGCAGGGGATCACTTCGGCTGTCGCCAAACCGTTCGCCGACGCCGATCATCTGCTGCTGACCGGGAAGTACGCGCAGGCCGTGGCGAAGCTGACGGCCGCGTACACCGCGGCCTGACCGGCCGCCCGCCGGGTCGTGGACATTGCGTCCGCGGCCCGGTGGCTCCTGCCCCACCGTTTCCCGCGGCCCCGAAAGCCTGGGGCGCCGGAAACGGCGGGGCAGGAGTAGGTTCGGAGGTATGAAAGGCGCGCTGGCACGAGGACTCTCCGTTTGTTTGATCGCGTTCGCGGCGCTGGCCGTCGGGGGCGGCGGCGCCCACGCCGCCACGGACGTCCCGACCGTCGCGGAAGCGCTCCGCGAGAGCCCCGTGTACGTCGATCCGTCCATGGCCCGGGTGCTGTCCGAAGCCGACGCCGAAGCCCTGGCCGCGAAGATCGAGCGGGCGGACAAGCCGGTGTTCGTCGCCGTTCTCCCCGGCGACTTCCCCACGGAGAACCTCTTCCGGAACCTGCGCACCGACACCGGCATCACGGGCCTGTACGCGATCAGGCTCGGCACCAGGTTCGACGCGAAGGTCGACTCCTCCCTCATGCCGGCCGCCGCCGTGCGCAACATCGTGACCAGCGTCCGGGGCGAGGACACGAAGAGCCAGCTGGACCACTTCACGGACCTGGCCCTCGCCAACGTCGGCGGCTCCGCGCCCAGCAGTTGGAGCGAGGGTGACGGCGACGGCGTCGGCACCGGCGCACTGATCGGGGTCGGCGCGGTCGTCGTGGCGGGCGGCGCGGGCGCGTACGCCCTCGTGCGGCGCAGCCGGCGCCGCAAGGAGGCGGAGCGGCGGGCCGCCCTCGACCGGCTGCGTGTCGTCGTGGACGAGGACATCACCGCCTTCGGCGAGGAACTCGACCGGCTCGACTTCCACCCCGCCGAGGCGGGCGCGGACGACGCGATGCGCGCCGACTACGAGCGCGCCCTCGACGCCTACGACAAGGCGAAGTCCTCCATGGCAGCGGCCACCCGCCCCGAGGACGTGCGGGGAGTCACCGAGGCCCTGGAGGACGGCCGCTTCTCGCTGGCCGTGCTCGCCGCCCGCCGCGAGGGCAAGCCCCTTCCTGAGCGCCGGGCGCCCTGCTTCTTCGACCCGCGCCACGGCCCGTCCGTCGCCGACGCCACCTGGACGCCGGCGGGCGGAGCGACCCGCGAGGTACCCGTGTGCGCCGCCGACCAGGTCCGGCTGGCCGAGGGCAGCGACCCGGCCGTGCGCGAGGTCGACACGGAGTACGGACGGCGGCCCTACTGGGACGCGGGCCCGGCGTACGGCCCCTGGGCGGGCGGCTACTTCGGCGGCGGCATCCTGCCCGGCCTCCTCGTCGGCACGATGCTCGGCTCGATGATGGCGGGCCCGGCGTACGCGGCCGACTACGGCTCCGGTTACGGGGACTTCGGCGGAGGCGGTTACGAGGGCGGGGACGTGTCCGGCGCCGACTTCGACTCGACCGACTTCAGCGGGGGCTTCGACGGCGGCGGTGGCGGCGGGGACTTCGGAGGCGGGGGCGGGGACTTCGGCGGCGGCAGCTTCTGACCCCGGGGCCCCGGTACGGGATTTCGGTTTTCGGCACAGGTACGTCCACGGGCCCGGCGCGGGAGAGCGCCGGGCCCGCGTCGTGCGGCGTACCGCGTGTGTGCGGCGTACCGCGTGAGTCAGAGAGTCGACGCCGCCGAGGCGATCGCCGAGGCGAAGGTCGAGACCTCGCTGTAGACGCCGGGGGCGTTCGCGCGGGCGCAGCCTATGCCCCAGCTGACGATGCCGACCTGGATCCAGGCACCGGCGTTGTCCTTGCGGAACATCGGGCCGCCGGAGTCGCCCTGGCAGGTGTCCACACCGCCGGCGGCGTAACCGGCGCAGATCTCGTCACTCGCGACGAGGCCGCTGTACCCGCTGTACGTACGACAGGTGGCGTCGCTGATGAACGGCACGCTGGCCTTGAGCATGTAACGCTGCTGGGCGCCGCCCTCAGTGGCCGAGCCCCAGCCGGCGACGGTGAAGGTCCCGGAGTTGTACGCGGTGGTGGTGGCGATGGGCAGCGTGGGCAGGTTGATGGGCTGGGCGAGCTTGATGAGCGCCCAGTCCTTGCCGTTGCCGTTGTAGCCGGGGGCCCGGTAGACCTTGGTGGACCTGACCTGGACCCGGCCGGAGGTGGACTGGAGGTCCACGACACCGGCGGTGGCGGTGATGCTCGTGTTGTTGCCGGTGGCGCCCACGCAGTGCGCGGCGGTGAGCACGATCTGCTGGGTGTAGAGCGCGCCGCCGCAGCCCATGGAGAGCCGGACCATGAACGGGAACTCGCCCTGCGCGGCGCGGGTTCCGCCGACGACGGGCGCGGGGGCGGCCTGCGCGGTGGACAGGGGCTGGAGGCTGATGACCGCGAGGGCTGCGGCGCCCGCGACCGCGCATCTCTTGAGCGTCTTGAGGAGGTTCTTCAACGTGATGCCTTCCGTGGGGGGTGGAAGTGACAGGCGCATGCCAAGTCTGACGGGAGAAAATCCCGTTGTTCTCGTCATGTGCCGGTCAATTTCTGTTGAAGGATTATGGGAACGCTGTGAGCGCGGCCACAAGGGGCTGAATCCAGCCGTTCCTATTCGGTCGGCGGAGTCCGGTCCGGCAGGGCCAGCCACTCCTTCCACGACAGATCCCGCCCGATGAACCGCGGCCGCTCGAAGGGCCACGCCTCGGCGATCCAGCGCGGTACGAACGCGTCGAGGTCGCGCTCCAGCGGGGTCCCCACCTGCTCGTCGACGACCCACCAGGAGATCTCGGCGTCGGCGCCGGCCTTCTCCGGCGGGTCGATGTACACGCACCCGTACTCGGTGGTCTCCGCCTCGTCGAACAGCACGTAGTTGAAGGACTCGTGCGCCTCGATCTCGGCCGCGTGCCGTTCCAGGTCCGCCTTGTTGGCCTCGTACGTGATCGTGGCGGCGGGCCAGCCCCAGGCCTCCCCGAAGATCGACCACAGCCGCTCGCGGGACCCCATCACCGCCGGGTAGTCGATCGCGGCGTCCTCACCGGTGATCGGGCGAAGGTGGTCCCCTCCGGGCACGCCGACGCGTAGGGGGTGGACGAAGTCCGGAGGAAGCCAGATCATGCGCGCAGGCTAGCGCGCGCGCCGCCGCGGCCGCACCGGGATATCGGCGCCGCTCCCGGCCCCGGCCCCGGCCGCTTCCCGGCCCCGGCCCAGCTCCGGCGCGGCCCCGACCTCGGCACCGGCTTCAGCACCGACCCGGCACCGGCTCGGCTTCGCCCGGTACCGGCCCCGGCCCCGGCTCCTGGCCCCGGCCCCGGCTTCGCCCGGCCCCGGCCCCGGGCTCGCGGACCCGGGTTCCCCGGCCTTCAGGCTCCGGGCCCTCAGGGGTCTCGGCTTGCCTTTACTGCATGAGGGCTGCGCCCCCTGGCCCCCGGTGCGCAGTTCCCCGCGCCCCTAGGGGGTGGGGCTTGGCTCGGAATGGTTAGGACCGTATCTGGCCTCATTGCCTTCTAGCGTGGCCGCATGGATAACACTCGTGAAGCGCTCGGGGGCGTGGAGGTCAAGGCCTTCACGGACGCCGCGCAGTTGGACGCGTGGATGGACGGGCTTGAGGAGCCGGCCGGTGGGGTGTGGCTGAAGATTGCCAAGAAGGGGTCCGGGCTGCCGTCGGTCACGATCGCGGAGGCGCTCGACGTCGCTCTCTGCCACGGCTGGATCGACGGTCAGCGGCGGGGCCTCGACGCGTCGTACTACCTCCAGAAGTACACCCCGCGCAGGCGGGACAGCCTCTGGTCGATGGTCAACGTCCGCAAGGTCGAAGCCCTGACAGCGGCGGGCCGCATGCGGCCCCGCGGTCTCGCGGAGGTCGCCGCCGCCGAGGCGGACGGCCGGTGGGAGGCCGCGTACGCGTCACAGCGCGACGCCACCGTCCCGGACGACCTGGCCGCCGAACTGGCCCGCAACCCGCGCGCGAAAGCCTTCTTCGACGGACTCGGGAAGACGGACCGGTACCTGGTGGTCCTGGGCCTGCTGAAGGCGAGGACCCCCGAGGTGCGGGCCGCGCGGCTGCGGAAGGCCGTCACCGCGCTGGAGTCGGGGCAGCCGGCGCGGTGACGCCGAAGCGTGCGGGCGGCCGTCCGGCCCTGACGCACAGGACGGCCCGTACGCGCACCGCACTCCGCACGGCCGCACGCGCACCGCGCACCGCACTCCGCACGGCCGCACGCGCACCGTACTCCGCACGCGCACCGCGCGCCCCACGTCCGCACGCGCGCCGCACGCCCCGCACAGCCGAGTGCCCGCCTTCCGCTCACAGGGAGCCGGAGGACGGGCGCGCTCGACAGACGGGGCGGATCAGGAACGGATCAGGCGGCGTTCTTGATCGCCGAGATGTCGAAGGTCAGCTTGATCTTGTCGGAGACGAGCACGCCACCGGTCTCGAGCGCCGCGTTCCAGGTGAGGCCCCAGTCGGAGCGCAGGATCTCGGCCTTGCCCTCGAAGCCGACGCGCTCGTTGCCGAACGGGTCCTTCGCCGCGCCGTTGAACTCCAGGTCGATGGAGAGCGGCTTGGTGGTGCCGAGGATCGTCAGGTCACCGGTGATGCGGTAGTCGTCGCCGCCGAGCGCCTGGGCCGCGGTGGACCGGAAGGTCATCGTGGGGAACTCCTCCGTCTTGAAGAAGTCCGCGCTCTTCAGGTGACCGTCACGGTCGTCGGAGCCCGTGCTGATGCTGTCCATCTTGACGTCGATGGTCGCCGTCGACAGCGACGGGTCGGACCCGTCGAGGTGCAGGCCGCCGGTGAAGTCCTGGAAACCGCCCTTGACGTTCGTGACCATGGCGTGGCGCGCCACGAAGCCGATCGTCGAGTGGGCCGGGTCGATCGTGTAGTCGCCGGTCAGCGCGGCGAGGTCGGGGCTCACGACGCCGGGCGTGGCGGTTGCGGTGTCGGTGTCCTTGCGGCCGAAGATTCCCATGACTGGCTCCTTGGGGGACGAGCTACGGCCCTGTGCCGAAGCTGTTTAATGTTCAACTAGGGCGACCATAGACCTATTCCCTACGGGTTTCAACTGTGGTCGGGGTGTGTTGCCCCGATTACACCCGGTTGCCATTGGTCTACTCCTAAGGCGGTCCGCCGACCCCCTGGTGGACACGTGTAGACCTCGGGCACCATCGCCTTGCCTCACCCGCACCACCGCCCCAACTTCCGCAGCCGGCACGGTCACCCGCAGGAAAGGTTCCGTATGAAGCTCCGCTCCGCCCTGACCGCCCTCACCCTCTTCGCCGCCCCGGCAGCCGTCGTGCTCGGCGGCGCCTCGGGGGCGACCGCCGCTCCCGACGCCGTCGCCGTCACGAAGATCAGCCACGCCACCGCGACCTCGATGTTCAGCGGCTCCGGCATCACCTGGTCCTCCTCCGGCGGCTGCTCGGACCGCAACACCCCCACCTGTACGTCCTTCACGCAGCTCAACCTCGCCACCGCCCAGGGCGCCCAGACCCTGAAGAGCGCCACCGGCTGCGCCCTCAACATCACCGGCGGCACCGAGACGGGCCACGCGAGCGGCACGTACTCCCACTGGAACGGCTACAAGCTCGACTACGCCAAGAGCACCTGCGTCACGAACTACATCAAGAACACGTTCACCTACATCGGCCCGCGCGGCGACGGAGCCCTCCAGTACAAGTCGGGCTCGGGAAACATCTACGCGGACGAGGGCAACCACTGGGACGTCCTCTACTACAACTGCGGCGGCTGCTAGGAGGCGCACAGGAGACACATAGGAGCCCCAGGAGATGACTCCCGACCGCCGTACGTTCCTGCTGGCGGCGGCGCTCACATCGAGCGCCCCGCTCCTCGCGACCGCCCTCCCCGCTCCCGCGTACGCCGCCGACGACCCGTACGACACGCTCCGCCGCCGCTGGCTGGAGATCGCCCTCGGCGCGGGCTACGACCCGGTGGCCGAGCCGTACGCGTCCCGGCTCGCCGAGACCGGTGAACTGGCCCGCGGCTTTCGGGCGACCATGGCCCCGGCGGCCGGTTCCCTCTGGCCCGGTTACCCGTACGATCCGCCCGCCGGGATCACCCAGAGCTACAGCAGGCTGTGGACGATGACGCAGGCGTACGTACAGGAGGGCACCGGGTCCACCGGCGACGCGGGCCTGCTCGCGGACATTCTGCGCGGGCTCGACCACCTCTCCGCCACCGTCTACAACCCCTCCACCACCCGTTACGGCAACTGGTGGGAGTGGCAGATCGGCAGCCCCCGCCTCCTCATGGACATCGTGGCCGCCCTGTACGACGAGCTGACGGACGCGCGGATCGCGGCCGCCTGCGCCGCCGTCGACCACTTCGTCCCCGACAGCATGCTCGGCGACTACACGGGCACCTCGACCGGCGCCAACCGCGTCGACCTGTGCCGCTCCGTCGCCCTGCGCGGCATCCTCGGCCGGGCCCCCGGGAAGATCGCGCTCGCCCGGGACGCGCTCTCACCGGTCTTCCCGTACGTCACCAAGGGGGACGGGCTCTACGCCGACGGGTCGTTCGTCCAGCACACCTGGGTCGCGTACTCGGGAACGTACGGGCAGGTCATGCTCGACGGGCTCGGCCGGCTCTTCGCGCTGCTGGCCGGTTCGCAGTGGGAGGTGACGGACCCCGGCCGGCAGATCATCCTCGACAGCGTGGAGAAGGCGTACGCGCCGCTGATCCACGACGGGCTGATGATGGACAGCGTCAACGGGCGTGCCATCAGCCGGGGTTACCTCAGGAGCGACGACCGGCAGGTCATGCGCAGCGACCACTTCCACGGGCAGGCGCTGATCGCCGCGATCACGCTCCTCGCCCAGGGCGCGAGCGCGGCGGAACGCGAACGCTGGCAGGCACGGATCAAGGGCTGGATCGAGCGGGACACCGTCACCCCGATCCTGACGGCCCGGCAGTTCGGGGTGGCCGATCTGGCCCGTCTGCACGCCGTCGCCGACTCGGCCCTCCCGGCCGCCCCCGAACCGGCCGGTCACCACCTCTTCGCCGCCATGGACAGGGCGGTCCACCGAGGCTCCGGCACCAAGAGAAATTCCGGTCCCGGCTTCACCGCGAACATCTCCATGGCGAGCGAGCGGATCGCGTACTACGAGTGCGGCAACGGCGAGAACCCGCGCGGCTGGCACACGGGCGCCGGGATGCTCTATTGGTGGGCCGACGGGACCCGTTCCGACCAGTACACGGACTGGTACTGGCCGACCGTCGACTGGTACCGGCTCCCCGGGACGACCGTGTCCACCAAGCGGCTCGCCGACCGGGCGGGCGGCGAGTGGGGCGAGCCCAAGCCCGCGGCGCGCTGGGTCGGCGGCACGACGGACGGGGAGTTCGCGGCGGTCGGGCAGCACCTGCCGGGACTCGGCTCGACCCTCCGGGCCCGCAAGTCGTGGTTCTGCCTCGACGACGCGATCGTCTGCCTCGGCGCGGGGATCACCGCCACGGACGGCGTCCCGGTCGAGACGGTCGTCGACAACAGGAACCTGGGGGAGGGCGGCGCCCAGCGGTTCGTACGCGGTCCGGGCTGGGCGCACCTGGAGGGCCACGGAGGCTGGGTCGTCCTGGACGGGGCCGAGCTGCGCACCCTCCGCGAGGACCGCACCGGCGCCTGGTCCGACATCAACACCACCAGCACCACCGAACGCCGTACCCGGCGCTGGCAGACGCTGTGGCTCGACCACGGCACGGACCCGGTGGACGCCACGTACGCGTACGTCGTACTGCCCGGGGCCTCACGCCGTACGGTCGCCGCCCGCGCCGCCGACCGGCACCGGCTGTCGGTCCTCGCCAACGACTCCGGCCGCCAGGCGGTGTCCGTACCGGCGCTGGGGCTGCTCGCGGCGAACTTCTGGCAGCCGGGAACGGCCGGTCCGCTCACCGTCTCCGCCCCCGCGAGCGTGCTCGTACGCCGCCGGGGCCGGACCGCGACCCTCTGCATGAGCGAGCCCCCGCGTACGGGGGAGACGCTCGAGGTGACCTGGGACCGGCCCGTGCGCGGAGTCGTGCGCGCGGATCCAGGGGTCGAGGTACTGGCCACCGGACGCCGGCTGAGGCTGCGCGTCACTCCAGGGAAGGTATGCGGATCGCTGGAGTGTGAGGTGACTCTCAGCTGAGTCCTTTGTGTGACCCCTACAAGGCAAAGGCCCTCTGAGCAGTCGGATCGCCTGCACGCGGGTGGGGATCTGTTCAGGGCTACCAGTAAAACGGGCCGGAGACTGTACAGAGTCGACGGCCCGCTTTCCTTGGTGGACTTCGTAAGGTCACTACATGACCGTTTTGGACGAGACCGAATCCTTGGCCGGGGAACCCGCGGATGCGCGTGGGCGTGTGGCCGAGCTGCAGGCGATCCGTGCGGAGGCTCTTCGCGGACCCAGCGACAAGGCGACCGCGGCGCAGCACGCCAAGGGCAAGCTGACCTCCCGGGAGCGGATCGAGCTGCTGCTGGACGAAGGCTCGTTCAACGAGGTCGAGCAGCTGCGGCGGCACCGGGCGACGGGCTTCGGCCTGGAGGCCAAGAAGCCGTACACGGACGGTGTGATCACCGGCTGGGGCACGGTCGAGGGCCGCACGGTCTTCGTCTACGCCCACGACTTCCGTATCTTCGGCGGTGCGCTGGGCGAGGCCCACGCCACGAAGATCCACAAGATCATGGACATGGCCATCGCGGCCGGGGCGCCGCTGGTCTCCCTCAACGACGGCGCCGGCGCCCGCATCCAGGAAGGCGTCTCGGCCCTCGCGGGCTACGGCGGCATCTTCCAGCGCAACACCCGCGCCTCCGGCGTCATCCCGCAGATCTCGGTCATGCTCGGCCCGTGTGCGGGCGGCGCGGCCTACAGCCCCGCCCTCACCGACTTCGTGTTCATGGTCCGCGAGACCTCGCAGATGTTCATCACCGGACCGGACGTCGTCAAGGCGGTCACCGGCGAGGAGATCACCCAGAACGGCCTCGGCGGCGCGGACGTCCACGCCGAGACGAGCGGCGTCGCGCACTTCGCGTACGACGACGAGGAGACCTGCATCGCGGAGGTCCGCTACCTCCTGTCGATGCTGCCGCAGAACAACCGCGAGAACCCGCCGGCCACCGAGTCGGAGGACCCGGCGGACCGCCGCTCCGACGTGCTCCTGGACCTGGTGCCGGCGGACGGCAGCCGTCCGTACGACATGACCAAGGTCATCGAGGAGCTCGTCGACGACGGCGACTACCTGGAGATCCACGAGCGCTGGGCCCGCAACATCATCTGCGCCCTGGCACGGCTCGACGGCCAGGTCGTGGGCATCGTCGCCAACCAGCCGCAGGCCCTGGCGGGCGTGCTGGACATCGAGGCGTCGGAAAAAGCGGCGCGTTTCGTCCAGATGTGCGACGCTTTCAACATCCCGATCGTCACGCTGCTGGACGTCCCGGGCTTCCTGCCCGGCGTCGACCAGGAGCACGGCGGAATCATCCGCCACGGCGCGAAGCTGCTCTACGCCTACTGCAACGCGACCGTGCCGCGGATCTCCCTGATCCTGCGCAAGGCCTACGGCGGCGCGTACATCGTCATGGACAGCCAGTCCATCGGCGCCGACCTCACCTACGCCTGGCCGACGAACGAGATCGCCGTGATGGGCGCGGAGGGCGCCGCGAACGTCATCTTCCGCCGCCAGATCGCGGAGGCGGAGGACCCCGAGGCGATGCGGGTCCGCATGGTCAAGGAGTACAAGGCCGAGCTGATGCACCCCTACTACGCGGCCGAGCGTGGTCTCGTCGACGACGTCATCGACCCGGTCGAGACCCGCGAGATCCTCATCCGCTCCCTCGCGATGCTGCGCAACAAGCACGCGGACCTGCCCTCCCGCAAGCACGGAAACCCGCCGCAGTAACCCGTCGGACCCATGACGGCAACCTCGCGTACCTCTCTCTCCCGGAGACTGACACCCATGGACATTCCTGATATCCGCGTCGAGAAGGGCCACGCCGGCCCCGAGGAACTGGCCGCGGTCACGGCGATCCTCCTGGCCCGCGCGGCCTCCGCGCCCGCCGAGGCCCCGGCCCACCGAGCCCACCCGAAGGCAGGCTGGCGCCGCCTGGAACGCACCCCCGGCTTCCGCGCCCCGCACTCCTGGCAGGGCTGAGCCCCAGCTCGTCCGATCGCCGGGCCCGCTCCACGAGGAGCGGGCCCGGCGATCGCCGTTCCACTCAGGGGGAGGGGTTCTGCTTGATGACTACGATCAACGCGGAGAGCCCTTCGGGCGGCAGGGTGAGTATTCGCCCGGGCTCGTCACTCTCGCGGAGGGCTGCGCCGTCTTCCGTGGCGGCGACCTCGACGCAGTTGTTCCCGGAGGCTTCGGAGAAGGACGACTTGAGCCACGTCAACTCGGTCAAGGTGCGGACCTCTTACAGGTTCTGAGCGATATTGAGGATGCAGTCCCTCGATTGCTGGGCATTCAACGCTACCTGTTCGACTGCGTCCAGACGACGGCGGAAGTTGGCCAGCTGAGTGGGCGACTCGAAGAAGACGGCACCGATCGGTGAGTCCACCTGAACGGTGTCCAGATGGGCGCTCTCGGCTGAGGCATACAGCACCGAGTCGCCTGCCATGGGGAATCCACCGGCGCTGAAGGGGATCACCTGCAGCGTTACGTTGTCGCGCTCGCTCTCCTTGAGCAGGTGCTGCAGCTGGGCCTGAGCCACGAGGCGTCCGCCCACCTGCATGTGCAGCGCGGCTTCATGGATCAAGCCCGTATACGGGACGGCAGGCTCCTTGGTGATCACCTCATGGCGGGCCAACCGTTGCGCGATGCGGAGTTCCACTTCGAGGCGCGGCAGGGCGGGAATGAAGAGATCGAAAAGGGCCCGGGCATGGTCCTCGGTCTGGAACATGCCGGGCATGTGGGCTGTCTGCAGGGTTCGCAGAGAACGGGCGCCGTACTCCAGCTCCGCCACATCAAGGAAGTCCGGCGGTACCTTGCCCCGGTACTCGTCCCACCACCCGCCTTTACGGCCGCCTGTCATCGATGCCAGAACCTCGACCAGCGCGGGGTCGTCGCACTCGTAGATGCTCGCCAGCCGCCGCAGGCGTTGCTCGCTGATGCCGAAGCGCCCCGCTTCGACGTTCGAGATGGTCGTGCGGTCGGTGCCGAGCAGTTCGGCCGCCCGCGGCGCGGACAAGCCGACAGCCTCGCGCAGGCGCCGCAGTTCGGCCCCGAAGCGGCGTTGGCTGATGGTGGGGGTCTGACGTGGCGCCATGTGGTCCTCTCTTGGGTTCGCGCACAGTGTGCCCGTCCGTATTGACCCCGTCCATCCGAATCGAAAATGCAACTCGTTGGATTGAAACAGGTATCACGGGTTGTAATCCCTACGTTACGGTGTGACCTGTGCCACCCGGTGTCCGCGGTGCGGAAACGGCGTGGCACGCGTCCAGTTGGCCCCGCGTCTCGGAGCTGCCACATGAACACCGAACAGAACCACCACCCCGGCCCGACCTCCTACCTCCTCCCCGCCCTCGACCCCCTGTCAGGGGCCCCGCACCCGCCGCCGCTGCCCTTCACGGCTCCCTGGTGCTACGAGCTGCACTTCCCCCGCGATCCCAGAGGGCCGGGCATCGCCCGCGTCACCCTCCGGGCCGTCCTCGACGCCCACGGCCTCGCCCCGCTCGTGGACCGCGCGGAGCTGCTCGCCTCGGAGCTGGCCACCAACTCCGTACGGCACACGCAGGGCCCCGCATCCGTACGGCTCCAGTGGCTGTGCCCCGTACTGCGGGTCAGCGTCTGGGACATGAGCCCCGACCTGCCCCCGGCACCGGGCTCCCGACGGACGGACGTCGCGGCACACGCGGAGGACGGACGCGGCCTGCTCATCCTCGACACGGTGGCCGACCGGTGGGGCGGATGCGCCATAGGAGAAGGGAAGTTCGGGCCCGGCGGCAAGACGATCTGGTTCGAGCTGAACCTTCCCGCCGCACCACCACCGGTGGGTTCCGCGCTCGCCGCTTGAGGCAGTCGACGAAAAGCCCGTCGGTGCTTTAGGGGCGCGGGGAAACTGTGCGACTAGCCGCGGCGGGCCCGCAGGCGACAGCGCACACGAAAGGGCCCCTCTGCCAGGAGAGGGGCCCCTTACGTACGAGCTGAGCGCCGAGCGCTAGCGCAGGCGCGCCATCAGCGCATGCTCCACCAGCGTGATCAGCGCCGACTTCGCGTCCGCCCGGTGGCGGGCGTCCGTCGTGATGATCGGGGTGTCCGGGCCGATCTGGAGTGCTTCCCGGACTTCGTCCGGGTTGTACGGCTGGCTGCCGTCGAAGCCGTTGAGGGCGATGACGAACGGCAGTCCGCTGTTCTCGAAGTAGTCGACCGCGGGGAAGCAGTCGGCGAGACGGCGCGTGTCGACGAGCACGATCGCGCCGATCGCGCCGCGTACCAGGTCGTCCCACATGAACCAGAAGCGGTCCTGGCCGGGCGTACCGAAGAGGTACAGGATCAGGTCCTGGTCCAGGGTGATACGGCCGAAGTCCATGGCCACCGTCGTGGTGGTCTTGTCCCCGGTGTGGGTGAGGTCGTCGATGCCCGCCGAAGCGGACGTCATCACGGCCTCGGTACGCAGCGGGTTGATCTCCGAGACGGCCCCGACGAACGTGGTCTTGCCCACGCCGAAGCCGCCCGCCACCACGATCTTCGCGGACGTGGTGGAGCGGGAAGGCCCTCCGCTAGAGCTTGCGAAGTCCACTGAGCACCCTTTCGAGCAAAGTCACGTCTGGCTGACCGCCGGCGTTCTCGTCGCCGCCGGGCTGATGAATGGCGACCAGGCCCGCCTCCGCCAAGTCGGCGACAAGGATCCTGGCCACACCGAGAGGGATCGTCAGCAGGGCCGAGATCTCGGCCACCGACTTGATCTCCCGGCAGAGGTTGCAGATGCGCTGATGCTCGGGCAACTGACCCTGCATCTGGTGCGGCTGCGCTGTGGTGTGCACCAGTGCCTCGATGGCGAGCTGGTATCGCGGCCTGGTACGGCCGCCCGTCATCGCGTAGGGGCGTACCAGCGGATTGCTGGCACTTCCCGCGGGAGACGGTTCGGGCGAGCGCCGCTGCGGCTGCACGGGCTGGATGCGCGGTGCCGGCGGCTGGTCGTAAGGAGAGGGGCCCGGACCCTGGGGAGAGTACGGCTGCTGGCGTCGGGGGCTCGGTGCGGAGGGGAAGTTGTACCGGTTCGGCGAACCGTCGCCGCCCTGGCCCTGGCCGGGGCCGTAGGACCAGTTGCCCGAAGACGAACCGCCTGGGGGTGTTGCCACTTTCTCCTCCTCCGAATGTGCCGGGCCCATCAATGTGGAGCCGCGTCCCGAAACCTTACGGCCACGGGACGCCAAAACGCATCGCTTGTCTGCTAGTTGAGAAGGCTCCCCTGAAGCTCGGCACGCAGATCCGGCGTGAGGACCGTACCCGCACGGTCGACGAGAAGGGCCATCTCGTACCCAACGAGACCGATGTCCGCTTCCGGATGTGCGAGAACCGCGAGGGAGGAACCGTCGGAAATGGACATGATGAACAGGAATCCCCGCTCCATCTCCACAACCGTCTGATTCACGCTCCCGCCCTCGAAGATGCGGGACGCGCCCGCGGTGAGAGAGGTCAGGCCCGACGCGACGGCCGCCAACTGGTCGGCACGGTCACGCGGGAACCCTTCGGACATCGCCAGAAGGAGTCCGTCGGCGGAGACCACCACGGTGTGGGACACCCCGGGGGTGTTGTCCACGAAGTTGGTGATCAACCAGTTCAGGTTCTGTGCCGCCTGGCTCATCGGGCTCACACTAACGCTCCTGGTTGTAGGTGCTGTCAGGGCCACCGTGCTGGTTCCTGGTGGCCTGACCGTTCGTTTCACTGGTTGCATCTCGGCCCCGCTGCACGCCGCGTCGCAGGTTGCTCAGCCTGCCCCGGACGTCCTCGGGAGCGCGGGAGACCTGGGGGCCGCCCTGTGGGGTCGATTCCGCGGTGCCCTCGACCAGATTGGCCTTGGGTACCCGCCGCGGCAGGCCGGAGGAGGTGACCCCGCCCGCCTTGGGCTGCTTCAGCGCTTCGGCCCGGTGCCACATCTGGTCGTTGTTCGACCGCCAGTCGCCCTTGCCGCCGGTGCTGTTGCCGCCGCTGCTGTCGTTGTTCGCGAAGGGTGCCGGTGACTCCTGGCCCGTGGACTGCTTGCCGACCGCGGTGGCTCCGCGGCGGGGAAGTCCGGCGTCGGTGGTTCCGCGGCGCGGAAGCCCGGCGTCGGTCAGCTCGGGGGCGCTGGAGGGGACCGGTCCCGGAGCATCGAAGCCTACGCTGTCCTGCTCGGCCGCCTCAGCGGTCTGCGAGGACTCGGCCTGCGGAGCGTACTCGGCGGGGAAGCCGTTCTGGTACGCGTCCTGCTGCGGCCAGTCGTCCTGGTAGGGCTGCTCCTGGAAGGGCGGGAACCCGTCCTGCCCGGTGGCCTGCGCCGACCGCTGCTCGTCCTGGACCGGCTCCGCGAAGGAGGGGTCCGGGTATCCGTCGGCCTGCGGGAAGTACGTCTCGTCGTACGACGTCTGCTGCTGTCCCTCGTACGACGTCTGCTGGTCGTAGGCGGGAGCTTCGGTGTACGCGGGGGTCTCCGGGTACGCGGCCGCCGCGTCGTCGAACGCGGGCTGACCGTTCTCGAAGCCCTGGCCGCCGTTGTCGTAGGCCTGCTGCGGGTCGAACTCGCCCTGGAAGGACGGGGCCTCGCCGTCGGGGCCGGTCGTCTGGGCCTCCAGGGCCGCGCGGCGCTCCTCACGCATGAGGGAGCGGCCCACCGGGTCCAGCTCGCGTATGTCGTCCGGGACCTCGGGGTTGTAGCGGCTGTCGTCGAAGCCCAGTTCGGCGGCCGTGCGCAGGGCCGGCTGGGAGCTCTGGAACTCCTCGCCGCCGAAGGGCGGCTGCGGCTGCTGCTCGGGCTCCGGGATGATCTGCGAGACCGTGAAGTCGTCGCGCTGCACCTGGTAGTCGCCGCCGCCACCGTGGGTGATCGCGTCGGGGAGCATGACGAGCGAGGTCGTACCGGCCTGCTCGCCCGAGGGACGCAGCTGGACGCGGATACCGTGCCGGTCGGACAGCCGGCCGACCACGAAGAGGCCCATGCGCTGCGAGATCGCGGCGTCCACGGTCGGCGGGTTGGCCAGCTTGTGGTTGATGTCCGCGAAGTCCTCGGCGGTGAGGCCGATGCCCTTGTCGTGGATCTCGACCATGATGCGGCCGTCGGGCAGCCGGGTCGCGGTGACGCGGACCTTGGTCTGCGGGGAGGAGAACGTGGTGGCGTTCTCCAGCAGCTCGGCGAGCAGGTGCACGAGGTCGGTCACCGCGCGGCCGTGGATCTCGGCCTCCGGGACACCGGACAGCTCGATGCGCTCGTACTGCTCCACCTCGGAGGAGGCGGCGCGCAGCACGTCGACCAGCGGGACCGGCTGGTCCCAGCGGCGGCCCGGCTCCTCGCCGGCGAGGACCAGGAGGTTCTCGCCGTTGCGGCGCATACGGGTGGCCAGGTGGTCCAGGCGGAAGAGGTTCTCCAGCTGGTCCGGGTCGGCCTCGTTGTTCTCCAGGTCGGTGATGAGGGTCAGCTGGCCCTCGATCAGGGACTGGTTGCGGCGCGACAGGTTGGTGAAGATCGCGTTGATGTTGCCTCGCAGGAGGGCCTGCTCGGCGGCCAGTCGTACGGCCTCGCGGTGGACCTGGTCGAAGGCGCGGGCGACTTCGCCGATCTCGTCCGTGGTGTTGATCGGGATGGGCTGGACACGGGTGTCCACGCGGCCCGGGTCGGTGCGCGAGAGCTGGTCGACCAGCATCGGCAGGCGCTGCTCGGCCACACCGAAGGCCGCGTTGCGCAGCTGGCGCATCGAGCGGCTCATCTGGCGGGCCACCATGCCGGCCAGGATGAACGCGGCGAGCAGCGCGATGACGACGGCGGCACCGGTGATGAAGGCGTCGCGCTTGGCGTCGGAGGCGATGGTCGAGGCCTCGGCCACGGCCTTGTCGCCGAGGTCCGCCTCGATCGTGCGGTAGGCGTTGTACTTGGCGGTGTTGACCGCCCACCAGTTCTGGGCGGTGATGCCCTTGTCGGCGAGCGCGACGCGCGCACTGGCGTCGGTCGTCGCGAGGCCACCGATACCGCTGACCATGGCGGTTTCGCCGGACGGCGGCGGGACATAGGTGCGCCCGGCGGCCTGGGCCGCTTCCGCGGCCTCCTTGGCCTGCGCCGCGCCATCGGTCTGGATCTGCTTCTTGGCCTGCTCCAGCTTGGCGGCGTCGCTGTCCGTACCACCACCGATGTACTCCTCGATGGCGATGCCTTCGAGGTAGGCGTACGAGGTGAGGGCGACGCGCTGCTTGGCCAGGCTCTCGTCGGACGGCCCCGGCTTGATCAGCAGATGGGTGCCGATGGAGCGCTGGAGCGAGAGGGCGGCCTTGGAGAGGGAGATCGCGTAGACCGTGCGGCCGTAGCTGGTGATGTTTCCGGTGCCCAGACCGAGTTCGTTGGCGAACTCCATCAGCGGGTGCTGGATCTCGACGTAACCCTCTTCGGTCTCCACACCCTTGAGCTTCGTGGTGTAGGCGGCCGCGCGCAGTGCGGCGAGTTTGGGTTCCTGCTTGCGGAAGATGCCGAGGCGGCGTTCGAGTCCGGCCTTGGCCGGCATGTCCTTCGCGGCCTCGTTGAAGGCGACGGCCGCGGCGTCCGTCTCACGGCGGGCCTTGACGACGGTCGCGTCCTTCGCGCCCTTGCCCTCCAGGAGGGGGGCGGCGGTGATGTCGCGCTCGGAGTACAGCTTGTCGCCGTAGGTCAGGGCGGCGCGGACCAGGCGCGCGGTGCTCTCCGCGTCCTCGGCCTCCTGCCAGGTGTCGATCGAGCTCTTCACCTGGAAGCCGCCCATGACGAGGCCGACCACCACGGGTATGAGCAGGATCGCGTTCAGCCTGGTCGGTACACGCCAGTTGCGCGGAGAGAAACGGCCGCCGCTGGGCGGGGGTGGGGCCGTCGGCTCCGAGCCGGGCACATGTGCGGGTGCCGCTCCGCGCGGCGGCGGGGTGAAGTTGCCCCGTGCCGACGGCTCGGGACCGTTCTTGCTTCGCCTCACTCGACCAACAACCTCTCGGCTCGGCACCTTCTGTCGTGCCGCGTGTGTCTTTCCGGCCCTTAGAGCTCGTAACACGATCTTCTGTGTGACTCAGGTGCAGTCAAAGCGAAGCGGTCGAG
>NZ_BMVY01000023.1 GCF_014650955.1 Streptomyces tauricus | reverse complement strand
TACCGTGCTTGCGCCCGGCAGGACTTTTTCAAAGGAACCTCCACCCACCACGATGTGGTGGATGGGGTATCAACATATCTGGCGTTGATTTTTGGCACGCTGTTGAGTTCTCAAGGAACGGACGCTTCCTTTGTACTCACCCTCTCGGGCTTTCCTCCGGGCGCTTCCCTTCGTGCTTCCAACCTTACCAGATCCGTTTTCCGTTCCGTTTCCGGTCGGAATTCATTTCCAGTGGCCAGTTGGAAGGCCTTTGCCTATTTGATTGCCTTGCGGCTCTCTTTCGGCGAGTCCGACTTTATCAGAAGTTTTCGACCGGCCTGACCGGCCGCTCAATTTCCGAATTATCGGGAGGTGCTCCACCGAAATTGATTTCCAGGGAGCTGACAGATGCTAACTGCCACCGCCGAGCTTGTCCAGCTCTAGGCAACTGTTCGAATCTACCTCCCCACACGTCCCGTGTCAACGGTTTTTGTGGGGCGAAGAGGAGACTAGCAGCCTGATCGGGGTGCCTGCACATCAGGCCGCGGTCGGTACCGCGGCGCTGCGCTCGGCTTCCTCCACGTCGCCCGTCTCTCCGGCCCGCACGGCTCGGCCGCCCAGGACGTAGACGTAGGCGAGGAAGAGCAGTTCGGCGGCTATGCCTATGCCGATGCGGGCCCAGGTCGGGAGGCCGGAGGGGGTGACGAAGCCTTCGATGGCGCCGGAGACGAAGAGGACCAGGGCGAGGCCTATCGCCATGCCCAGGGCGGCACGGCCTTCCTCCGCGAAGGCCGCTCGACGGGTGCGGGGGCCCGGGTCGATGACCGTCCAGCCGAGGCGCAGCCCGGTGCCGGCCGCCACGAAGACGGCGGTCAGCTCCAGGAGGCCGTGCGGGAGTATCAGGCCGAGGAAGGTGTCCAGGCGGCCCGCCGAGGACATCAGCCCGATGCCGACCCCCACGTTGAGCATGTTCTGGAAGAGGATCCAGACGACCGGCAGGCACAAGAAGGCACCGAGTACCAGGCACATCGCGGCCGCCTGGGCGTTGTTCGTCCATACCTGGGCGGCGAAGGACGCCGCCGGGTGGCTGGAGTAGTACGTCTCGTACTGGCCGCCGGGGCGTGTGAGCTCCCGTAGCTCGGCGGGCGCCGCGATCGAGGACTGGACCTCGGGGTGGGTGCCGATCCACCACCCCAGGAGGACCGCCAGCGCGGTGGACAGGAGCGCGGTCGGGACCCACCAGTGGCGTGCCCTGTAGACCGCCGCGGGGAAGCCCTGGGTGAGGAAGCGGGTGACGTCTCGCCAGGAGGCGCGGCGGGTGCCTGTCACGGCACTGCGCGCGCGGGCCACCAGTTGACTCAGGCGGCCGGTGAGCTGGGGGTCCGGGGCGCTGGACTGGATCAGGGAGAGATGGGTCGCCGTGCGCTGGTAGAGGGCGACGAGTTCGTCGGCCTCCGCTCCGGTGAGACGGCGCCGGCGTCGGAGGAGTGCGTCGAGCCGGTCCCACTCCGCCCGGTGGGCGGACACGAAGACATCGAGGTCCATCGGGTTGGCTGCTCCTCGGCTGCTCGTCTTGTGCTCGTCGTGTGGTCAGCTTGTCGCACTGCGGCGTGATCTGCCTCAGCTTGGCAGACTGGCTGTTCTCAAGGCAGTTCGGGGAAGGACGGCGGGCGTGAGTGAGCTTGTGACGGGCGAGGCGGTGGCGCTGGAACTGCGCCCCGCGAAGCTGCCGAGCCGGGCACTGGCCGTGGTGCTCGACCTGGTGGTGTCGGTGACCGCCTATGTGGTCGTGATGATCGCCCTGGCCGTGTCCACGGCCGCGCTCGACGAGGCGGCGCAGATGGCCGTGGCGATCGCCGCGTTCCTTCTTCTGCTGGTGGGCGGGCCGATCGCCGTCGAGACGCTCAGCCATGGGCGTTCTCTGGGGAAGATGGCGTGCGGGCTGCGCGTGGTGCGGGACGACGGCGGGCCCATCCGGTTCCGGCACGCGCTGGTGCGTGGAGCGGTCGGTGTGGTCGAGATCCTGATGACGTTCGGGGTCGTGGCGTGCATCGCCTCGCTCGTGTCGGCGCGGGGGCGGCGGCTCGGTGATGTGTTCGCCGGAACCCTCGTCGTGCGGGAACGGATTCCCACCGGACGTACGCCCTTTCTCCCTCCTCCGCCGCCCTGGCTGTCGGGGCGGTTCTCCGGACTTGACCTGTCCGGGGTTCCGGACGCGCTGTGGCTGGCCGTCCGGCAGTACCTGACGCGGATGCAGCAGCTGGACCCGCAGGTCGGGTGGGCGATGGCGGAGCGGCTCGCGAACGATGTCGCCGAGCGCACCGGCACTCCGGCGCCTCCCGGTGTTCCGCCGGCGGCGTTCCTGGCGGCCGTGATGCAGGAACGGCAGGCGCGGGAGGCGCGGCGGGCGTTCGGCGGCGGAGCTGCCGGTGCCGGATCCGGCGACAGTCGGGGCGGATATCCGGGTGGGGGCGGTCCCGGCATGCCGTACGGCCCGGTGCAGCACCAGGCTCCGGTGTACGGCCCCGTCCCCTCCGGCCCCGTCCCCTCCGGCCCAGTCCTCTCCGGTCCCGTCCTCTCCGGTCCGGCGCCCGGACCGTTTCAGAGCCAGCCGGTTCAGGGTCAGGCGTTCCCGGCCCCTATGCCGGGGCCGTACCAGGCTCCCGTCCACCCGGTGGCTCCCCCGCCTGCGGCACCCCCGGTGGTCCCGGCGGATGCGCCGGTGCCTCCGGCCGTGCGGGAGACCGAGGCGGAGCGCCCCGCCACCGGGTTCGCCCCACCCGCCTGAGCACCGCACGGCCGATCCCGGCCTGCGCGCGGCGGCAGCACCGGCACAGGCACTGAACACCGGCGTCAGGTGAAGACCGACGGCGGTGATTCGAGGTCTTCGAGCTCGATGCCGGGGGCGGAGAGAACCACGTCGCCGGACAGGTGCACGGTGTGCTGTTCACCGGTGTCCAGAGCTGTGACCTGGTATTCCTCCACGGTCAGGGGGCCGTTGTCAGTGGCGTGTGCTTCTCTCGTGATCAGGGCCCAGGACTGGTCGAGGGTGCGCGGGGCGAGGACCGGGTCCGTGAAGGCGACGAGGCGTACGCGTGTGGCGGAGGCATCGGGGGTGAGGCGCAGCAGACGTGCGGTGGCGACGAGGAAGGCGGGGGACGAGCCGGTGAAGGCGTGGGCGCGGACATTGCCTTCGGTGGCGTGATCTCCGGTGGGGTCGGTGCGGACCCAGGTGACGCCGTCGAGGGCGGCGGCGCGGACCTGCCAGCCCGACGCGTGGAGTTCGAGGCGGATGGGGCGGCCGCGGTCGTCGAGGGCGAGGTCGACGGAACCGGCGGGGGTGCCTTGTCGTGCGGCTCCCTCGGGCCCCGTGCCGGTAGGGGTGGTCAGTTGGGAGACGTAGCGCCAGCCGGAGGGGCCGGGCGCGCAGTGGAACCGTTCTTCGGCGAGGGGGGTGTGGTCGTGCGGGTCATGGAGCGAATATCGGCCGCGGGGCATGGTGGCTCGGGTTCTCGATAGGGGGCAGGCCCCCGCCGGTGAGGACGGGGGCCTGCTGACAACCGTGGTGTGAGCGCTGGGCTCAGTAGCGGTAGTGGTCCGACTTGTACGGGCCCTCGACCTCGACGCCGATGTACGAGGCCTGCTCGGGGCGGAGCGTCGTGAGCTTCACGCCGAGCGCGTCCAGGTGGAGGCGGGCGACCTTCTCGTCGAGGTGCTTGGGCAGCACGTAGACGTCGGTCGGGTACTCCTCGGGCTTGGTGAACAGCTCGATCTGGGCCAGCGTCTGGTCCGCGAACGAGTTGGACATCACGAACGACGGGTGGCCGGTCGCGTTGCCCAGGTTCAGCAGGCGGCCCTCGGAGAGGACGATGAGCACCTTGCCGTCGGGGAACTTCCAGGTGTGGACCTGCGGCTTGACCTCGTCCTTGACGATGCCGGGGATCTGCGCGAGGCCGGCCATGTCGATCTCGTTGTCGAAGTGGCCGATGTTGCCCACGATCGCCTGGTGCTTCATCTTGGCCATGTCCGAGGCCATGATGATGTCCTTGTTGCCGGTCGTGGTGACGAAGATGTCGGCCTTGTCGACGACCTCGTCGAGGGTGGTGACCTGGTAGCCGTCCATCGCCGCCTGCAGTGCGCAGATCGGGTCGATCTCGGTGACGATCACGCGGGCGCCCTGACCGCGCAGGGACTCCGCGCAGCCCTTGCCCACGTCGCCGTAGCCGAAGACGACCGCGGTCTTGCCGCCGATGAGGACGTCGGTGGCGCGGTTGATGCCGTCGATCAGGGAGTGGCGGCAGCCGTACTTGTTGTCGAACTTCGACTTGGTGACGGCGTCGTTCACGTTGATCGCCGGGAACAGGAGGGTGCCCTCGCGCTGCATCTCGTACAGGCGGTGGACGCCGGTCGTGGTCTCCTCGGTCACGCCGCGGATCTCCGAGGCGAGCTGGGTCCACTTCTGCGAGCCGTTCGAGATGGTGCGGTTGAGGAGCTCCAGGACCACCCGGTGCTCTTCGTTCTCGGCGGTGTCGGCGGAGGGGACCTTGCCGTCCTTCTCGTACTGGACGCCGTTGTGGACGAGCATCGTGGCGTCGCCGCCGTCGTCCAGGATCATGTTCGGGCCGCCGGTGGGGGTGTTCGGCCAGGTCAGCGCCTGCTCCGTGCACCACCAGTACTCCTCCAGGGTCTCGCCCTTCCAGGCGAAGACCGGGATGCCCTGGGGGTTGTCCGGCGTGCCGTTCGGGCCGACCGCGATGGCGGCCGCCGCGTGGTCCTGGGTGGAGAAGATGTTGCAGGAGGCCCAGCGGACCTCGGCGCCCAGGGCGGCCAGGGTCTCGATGAGTACGGCGGTCTGCACGGTCATGTGCAGGGAGCCGGTGACGCGGGCGCCGGCGAGGGGCTGCGCCTCGGCGTACTCCCTGCGGATCGACATCAGGCCGGGCATCTCGTGCTCGGCGAGGGTGATCTCCTTGCGACCGAAGTCGGCCAGGGAAAGGTCGGCGACCTTGAAGTCCTGTCGGTTGGCGACAGTGGTCATGCGAGCTGCTCCTCGGGTTGGGGCGAGGTCGGTTTCGGCTGGTCTGCGCGGCGGCGGGCACGGTGTGCGCCCACGGGGCACACGAATGCCCGGTGCCTTGCGCAGCGCAGTCCGTCGGAGGCCCTCTCTCCCTCGGCCGGCCCGTGGGGCCGCCCGACCGCCATCAGCAGCGACGTCTGGCTCGGTTACGAATCTACACCGATCGGAGCAGTGGGCCCCAGTCCGCCTGCGAACAGATCAAGCGGATTTCGAGTGTCCGGCGCGTCGGGAGAGAGGTGGCAACCCCTGCGGATTCTGGCGCTGCTGTCGTGGAAGCCGGTGGACGCGGAGGGCTACGCGACTGGGGCCCGCCGAAGTGTTCGGCGGGCCCCAGTCGCGTACGGACAGGTCGGGCGTCGTGCGGGGGTCAGTGTTCGGTGGCCGGTGCCGGGCCGCCCGGCGAGGCCAGCGGGTCGGCGCCCTTCGCGGCCTCGGACTCGTTGTAGATGTCTGGTTCGAGGTAGATGACGCGGGCGATCGGGACGGCCTCGCGGATACGGGCCTCGGCGGCGTCGATGGCCGAGGCGACCTCGGCGGCCGTGTCGTCGTGCTCCACGGCGATCTTCGCGGCGACCAGCAGTTCCTCGGGGCCGAGGTGGAGCGTACGCATGTGGATGATGCCGGTGACCGTGTCGCCGTCGACGATCGCGGCCTCGATCTTGTGGACCGCCTCGATGCCGGCGGCCTCGCCCAGGAGCAGCGACTTGGTCTCGACGGCGAGGACGATCGCGATGACGATGAGCAGGACGCCGATGCAGAGGGTGCCGATGCCGTCCCAGACGCCGTCGCCGGTGGCCAGGGCCAGGCCCACGCCGCCGAGCGCGAGGATCAGACCGACCAGCGCGCCCAGGTCCTCCAGGAGGACGACGGGCAGCTCGGGCGCCTTGGCGTGCCGTACGAAGTCCTTCCAGGACTGCTTGCCGCGCGTGTGGTTGGACTCCTTGATGGCCGTCCGGAAGGAGAAGGTCTCGGCGATGATCGCGAAGACGAGAACGCCCACCGGCCAGTACCAGTGCTCGATCTCGTGCGGGTGCTTGATCTTCTCGTAGCCCTCGTAGATCGCGAACATGCCGCCGACCGAGAAGAGGACGATCGAGACGAGGAAGGCGTAGATGTAGCGCTCGCGGCCGTAGCCGAAGGGGTGTTGCGGGGTCGCCTCGCGCTTGGCCTTCTTGCCGCCGAGGAGCAGCAGTCCCTGGTTGCCGGAGTCGGCGAGCGAGTGCACGGACTCGGCGAGCATCGACGACGATCCACTGAAGAGGAACGCCACGAACTTCGCTACCGCGATCGCGAGGTTGGCGGCGAGTGCCGCCACGATCGCCTTGGTGCCGCCTGACGCGCTCATGTGTTCCCGATGTCCCTTCGTCTGCCGCTCGTCTGCCACTCGTCTGGCATTCGTCTGTCACCCGGCTGCCCCGGTCGGCCGCCGTCAGGCCGCCGTCAGGCCGCCGTCCCGCATTTTGCCTGCCCTTTGCGGTGGGCCATTGTTGCAGCCCGGACCGGCCCCGGAGCGCCGGGCCGCCACAGTGGTGCCGGGTGATTGCCTCAGATGACGACGGTGGCCCGGAAAATCGTCCCGCTTCCGGAGACTTCCACCTTTTCGTCCGCCGGTACGAACACGGATCCGCCCGGAACGAGCGTGATGTCGCCCGTCCGTACGGAGCCCGCGGTGCACAGCAGGATCTGCGGGGTGCGGCGGGTGAGGTCGCGGCCGGGCCCGCCCGCCGGGAGGACGTACCGGGAGAGGCGGAACTCGTCGATGGGGGTCTCGTAGACCTCCTCGCCGTCCGGGGATGCCTCGGGGCGCAGTACGCCCGGGTCGCCCGCCTCGAAGCGGACGATCCGCAGGAGTTCGGGGACGTCGACGTGCTTGGGGGTGAGTCCGCAGCGCAGCACGTTGTCGGAGTTGGCCATGATCTCGACGCCGAGGCCGTTCAGATACGCGTGCGGCACACCGGCGCCGAGGAACAGGGCCTCGCCGGGCTGCAGTTGTACGTAGTTGAGGAGCATCGCGGCGATGACACCCGGGTCGCCGGGGTAGTGGTGGGCGATCGAGGCGTACGGGGCGTGGGCGCCGCCGAGCCGGGCGCAGGCCGCGGCGGCCTCGGTGACCGTGGTCGCCATCAGCTCGGGGTCGGCGGTAAGTACTGCGGTCAGCACCTCGCGCAGCGCGGCCTCTTCGGGGTGCGCGTGCAGCAGGTCGACGTACGGCTTGAGGGAGTCGACCTCCAGGGCCGAGAGCAGTGCGGCGGCCTCCAGCGGGGCGCGGAAGCCGCACAGGCCGTCGAACTCCGTGAGCGCGCAGATGAGTTCGGGCTTGTGGTTGGCGTCCTTGTAGTTGCGGTGCGGTGCGTCGACCGGAACACCGCGGCGCTCCTCGTCCTCGTAGCCCTCCTTGGCCTGGGTCAGGTCGGGGTGCACCTGGAGGGAGAGGGGGGCGCCCGCGGCGAGGATCTTCAGCAGGAACGGGAGGCGCGGGCCGAACTTCGCGACCGCCTCGGTGCCCAGTTCACGCTCGGGGGCCGCGGCGATCACGTCGGTGAGCGGGCCGCGGGGGGTGCGTGAGGGCGCGCCCGGGTGGGCGCCCATCCACATCTCGGCCTGCGGTTCGCCGGTCGGCTCGGTGCCGAGGAGCCGCGGGATGGCCGTGGTGGAGCCCCAGGCGTAGGGGCGGACGGTGTTGTCGAGGCGGTCCATGGTGTGTCTTGTTCTCCGTACGTGTGCCGGTGCGTGGGCCGGTACGTGGCCGATTCGCGTGCTGGTTCGCGTGCGCGTGCTGGAGCTTGTGCTGGTACGCGTCCTGATCCCCCGGGCTTCGGGGCCCGGGCGGGATGCGTTGCTCAAGGTCAGGCCGTCGAGGCGAGCGCCAGGTAAACGGCGGCGAAATCCGTGACGGCGATCAGTTCGGCGAGTGTTTCCAGGTCGCCGCCCTCCTCCGGTTCGAGTTCGCTGATCGCCGTGTCGTGGCTGAGGGCCAGTTCGCGGGCGGCCGGGGCGGCGGTACGCCCGCCGGCCGGGCGGTCGCGCAGCAGGACCACGCGCGCGTGGACGACCTGCGCCTCCTCGACCCGGTCGCGGAAGAAGTCGTCGGGGTCCGCGCCCGCCGCCAGCGTGCCCGCGAGGAGGACGCTGTGCGCGGCCAGCGCCTCGGGCAGTTCGGCGGTGAGGGCGGGGCGCCCCGCGAGTTCGGCCAGGGCCGCGACGAAGCGGCGGCCCGCGGGGCCCGCGGAATCGCCCTCCGTCCAGATCACCGGGAGCGCCTCGGCCAGCTCGGACGCGAGTGTCTTGGCGGGGTTGCTGTACGTCGCGATGGCCGGGCCGCAGCGCTCGGCCACCTGGTCGAGACGGTCGGCGACCTTCTCCAGGGCGTCGGGCGGCGCGGACAGCAGGCCGGTGCGGTCGAGCAGCGCGAGCAGCGGGGTGAGCAGCGCCCACAGCGAACCCGGGGCCGAGGCGGCGGTGGGTGCCTGCGGCTCGTACGGGGCGGTCGCCATCGGCACGGAGAGGCCGTGGGCGCCGGCGACCGCGTCCGTGAGCGGGCTGCGGGGCGGGCAGACGGCGACGACGGTGAGGCCGCGGCGGTAGGCCTGCTCGACGAGGAGCGAGAGGCCGGGTTCGCTGCCGTCGGGGGTGGCGATCAGGAGCAGGTCGACGGGGCCCGCCCAGCCGGGCAGCTCCCACAGCAGGGCGCCCGCGGCGGGGGCCACTCCGCGGGGGGTGAGCCGGGTGACGGGGCAGGCGGCGCCCGCGAGCGTGCCGAGCAGGTCGGCTACGCAGGTGGCGGCCAGGCCCGGGCCCGCGGTCAGGATGGCGCGGGGGCGGCCGTCCGGCTTGAGGTCGGGGATCCCGGCCTCGTTGGCGTGCCGTACGGCGGTGCGTACGCGGGCGCCTGCCTCTGCGGCGCCGCGGAGCAGGTCGCGGCGGTCCGCGCGGGACAGCGCCTCCGGGTCGTCGAGGAGAGATTCGTCGAACATGGTGGCAGCCTCCGGACGCCTGGCGGGGTCGCTTCTGCGGGGGTCGCTTTTCTGGGGCCTGGGACCTGGGCCGGGGGCCGGGGCGGGGCCTTGGCCTGGGCCTGGGGCCCGCGAGGTTTTATGCGGGGCGGCGGGCCTCGTCCACCAGGAGGACCGGGATGTCGTCTCGGACGGGGTAGGCCAGGCCGCAGTCCTTGCCCGTGCAGACCAGTTCGGGGCCCTGCTCCTCGGCGGAGGCCTCCTTGAGGGGGGCGTGGCAGGCCGGGCAGGCGAGGATCTCCAGGAGGCCGGCTTCCAGCGGCATGTCAGGTCCCTTCGGGGGGGGTTGTGGTGCGCGGGGTGATGTGGCCTGGTCAGGGTACCGCTGCGTGGGGGTGGGCGCGGGGGGTCGTTCGCCCCCGCCGCCCCTACCCTCCCCCACTCTCGGCTTCGCTCGAGCGGGGGGACCCCCATCGTCCCCGCATGGGGGCTGCGCCCCCTCGCCCCCGCAATCGCGCTGACGCGCTCGTCCTCAAACGCCGGACGGGCTGAAAGATATATGCCCGTCCGGCGTTTGAGGAGCGGGGGTTCGGGGGCGGAGCCCCCGGAGCGCTCAAGCTCTGATTATTGTCAGGGCCTCGTCGCGGATTCGCTGCATCGTCTGCTCGTCCCGTGCCTCCGCGTTCAGGCGTAGGAGCGGTTCCGTGTTCGAGGGGCGGACGTTGAACCACCAGTCCGCGGCCGTGACGGTGAGGCCGTCGAGGTCGTCGAGGGTGATGCCCTCCCGGCCCTCGTACGCCGTCCGGATCGCCGCGAGGCGGGCGCCCTGGTCGTCGACCGTGGAGTTGATCTCGCCCGAACCGGCGTAGCGGTCGTACTGGGCGACGAGGTCGGAGAGCGTGCCCTCCTGGCCGCCGAGGGCCGCCAGGACGTGGAGGGCGGCGAGCATGCCGGTGTCCGCGTTCCAGAAATCCTGGAAGTAGTAGTGCGCGGAGTGCTCACCGCCGAAGATCGCCCCGGAGGCGGCCATCTCGGCCTTGATGAAGGAGTGGCCCACCCGCGTGCGTACCGGCGTGCCGCCGTGCTCGCGGACGACCTCCGGGACCGACCAGGAGGTGATCAGGTTGTGGATGACCGTGCCCTTGCCGCCGTGCTTGGCCAGCTCCCGGGCGGCGACCAGGGCCGTGATCGCGGACGGGGAGACCGGCTCGCCGCGCTCGTCGACGACGAAGCAGCGGTCGGCGTCGCCGTCGAAGGCGATACCGAGGTCGGCCCCCTCCTCCCGGACGCGCTTCTGGAGGTCGACGATGTTCGCCGGGTCCAGCGGGTTCGCCTCGTGGTTCGGGAACGTGCCGTCCAGCTCGAAGTACATCGGGACGAGGGTCAGGGGCAGGCCGGCGAAGACCGTCGGGACCGTGTGTCCGCCCATGCCGTTGCCCGCGTCCACCACGACCTTCAGGGGGCGGATCGAGGTCAGGTCGACGAGGCCGCGCAGGTGCGCCGCGTAGTCCTTGAGCGTGTCGCGCTGCGTGATCGTGCCCGGCGTCTGGGCCGTGGCGGTCGGGGCCGCAGCAGGCGGGGCCGTGGCGGTCTCGGTTCCCGCGTCGAGCCAGGATTCCACCAGTTCGCGGATCTCGGTCAGGCCGGTGTCCTGGCCCACGGGGGCCGCGCCCACCCGGCACATCTTGATGCCGTTGTACCGGGCCGGGTTGTGCGAGGCCGTGAACATCGCACCCGCGAGGTCGAACGCGCCCGACGCGTAGTACAGCTGGTCCGTCGAGCAGAGCCCGATCTCGGTCACGTCGACACCGCGGGCCGCCGCGCCGCGCGCGAAGGCCCGGGACAGGCCCGGTGACGAGGGGCGCATGTCGTGACCGGTCACGATCGCGTCCGCTCCCGTCACCTGTACGAAGGCCGCGCCGAACAGCTCGGCGAGCGTCTCGTCCCACTGGTCCGGGACGACCCCGCGTACGTCGTACGCCTTAACGAGCTGCGACAGATCAGCGGTCACGGCCAACCTTCCTGGAGTCCTGAACGATGACCCCAAAAGTACCCGTCCGCACCGACAGCGGGCCGGGCGGGACCGAGCGGGACCCAGCGGGCACATCCGCACATCGCGCACGGGTCTCGCTCGGACCGGGGGCGGGCCCCGGTCGGGTCTACGGAAGCATCCATTCCAGGACTGGTGAACTCTGGCCTACGACGATCAGGCACATGACCAGCAGGAGTCCGAGGCTCCACGGGAGCACCTTGCGCAGCAGGTCGCCCTCGCGGCCCGCGAGCCCGACCGCAGCGCAGGCGATGGTGAGGTTCTGCGGCGAGATCATCTTGCCCAGGACACCGCCGGAGCTGTTGGCGGCCGCGAGGAGTTCCGGGGACAGGCCGGACTCCCTCGCCGCGGTCACCTGGAGGGCGCCGAAGAGCGCGTTGGCCGAGGTGTCCGAGCCGGAGACGGCCACTCCGAACCAGCCGAGTACGGGTGACAGGAAGGCGAGTCCCGCGCCGGCCGCCGCCACGAAGTGGCCGATCGTGGCCGCCTGTCCGGACAGGTTCATGACGTAGGCGAGCGCGAGGACGGAGGTGACGGTGAGGATCGCGAACCGCAACTCGTGCACGGTGGCCGCCCATTCCTTGAGCGCCACGCGCGCGTGCACCCCGAGAACAACGGCCGTGCACACTCCGGCGAGCAGTACGAGCGTGCCTCCGGTGGACACGATCGGCCAGGTGAAGACATTGCCGCCGACCGGGTCGCCGTCCGGGTTCACGACGTTCAGGAAGGGCCAGTCGAAGACCCGGGTCGCCTTCGCCAACTGGTCCTTGACGGGCGGGATCTGGGCGATGGAGAAGATCACCACGATCAGTACGTACGGGGCGTACGCGCGCAGTACCTCGCGGCGTGGGTCCTCCTCGTCCAGGTCCTCGCTGCGGGTGCCCGTCAGGACGGCGGCCCGTACGGGTTCGGCGGCGGGTTTGCGTGCCTGCGGCACCGCCATCAGCGCGCCCGCGCCCGCCAGGGCGGCCCCGATGTCGGCGAGTTGCGCGGAGACGTAGTTGGAGGCGGCGAACTGGGCGACGGCGAAGGCGACTCCGCACGCCATCGCGGGTACCCAGGTCTCGCGCAGGCCGCGTCGGCCGTCCACCAGGAAGACGAGCACCAGGGGCACCACCAGGGCGAGCAGCGGGGTCTGGCGGCCCACCACGGAGGCGACGGTGTCCAGGGGGAGGTCGGTGACCTGGGCGAGCGTCACGACCGGGGTGCCCATCGCC
Source organism: Streptomyces tauricus (assembly GCF_014650955.1). Taxonomy (GTDB): domain Bacteria; phylum Actinomycetota; class Actinomycetes; order Streptomycetales; family Streptomycetaceae; genus Streptomyces; species Streptomyces tauricus. Next base: position 139,369 of record NZ_BMVY01000023.1, on the reverse strand, counting down.
CCGAAGGCGACCGGCGCGGTGTTGGCGACCAGCGCGACCACCGCGGCGCGGACGGGGTCGAAGCCGAGCGCGACGAGCATCACCGAGCAGATCGCGACGGGCGCGCCGAAGCCCGCGAGGGCCTCCAGGAGCGCGCCGAAGCAGAACGCGACGACGAGCGCCTGGATGCGCGGGTCGTCGGAGAGCCGCCCGAAGGAGCGGCGCAGGATGTCGAAGTGCCGGGTGCGGACGGTCATCCGGTAGACCCAGAGGGCGTTGACGACGATCCACAGGATGGGGAAGAGGCCGAACACCGCTCCCTGGGCGGCGCTGGAGAGGGCCTGGCCCACCGGCATGCCGTACGCGAGTGTGGCGACCAGGGCCGCCGCCACCAGACCGATGAGGCCGGCCAGGTGCGCCTTCATGCGGACCCCGCCGAGCAGGACGAGGACGAGGACGAGGGGCAGGGTCGCGACGAGCGCGGACAGGCCGAGCGAGTCGGCCAAGGGCTCAAGTTCCTGGACGTACACGGAGCCTCCCCCGATTCCACCATGCGGAAATCAATTTCTCACGGGCCGGGGAAAATGGTCGTGTCCGCGACAAGCGCACGTCAATGGTCGTGCGTCACTGAGCGAAACGTGCACTGAATGCACACGGGCCACACAGGGCGCATAGAGACGCACAGGACATACGGGACGCGCGGGGTGAAGTGGCCTCCGGAGAGGGAGGGTTCAGGAGTCCGGTGAGCGCAGGACCCTCAGGTGGCCGCGGCGGGCGACCTCCATCGGGTCCGCGCCGCGGGTGTTGCCGCCGCCCTGCCGCGGGGTCCGGTCCTGCGGGCGGGCCGCCTCGCGGACCGCGTTGGCGAGCGCTTCCAGGTCGTCACCGCTGGGGCGGGAGGGAGCGGAGCCGTCGGCGAGCCTGACGACCTCCCAGCCGCGCGGCGCGGTGAGGCGCTCGGAGTGCTCGGCGCACAGGTCGTAGCAGTGGGGTTCGGCGTAGGTGGCGAGCGGGCCGAGGACCGCGGTCGAGTCGGCGTAGACGTACGTCAGCGTCGCTACGGCGGGACGGCCGCAAGCGGTGCGCGAACAGCGACGTACAGGGCTCACGATGTTGGACGGTACCGCACTCTTGAGCGGGCCGCGACGACTCTCCCCCGGGTCACTCCACCGTGTCGCGCTGTGACGCCTGACACAAGGGGGTCCCGGCGGGCCTGTTCCACCTGCTGGTACGGGTGTTGACGAGGTGACGGACGGGCCCGGGAGTGGTCACGATCCAGTGCGAAAGCTGTCACTTTGCGCTCTTCACCCGGTCCTGCAGGATACGGAAACCAGCCCGAGCTTGGCTGGAATGCTCATCCCGCGACGTGCCGGATGCGGGGCCCCTGGAGTCGTACGGAACGGCGGTCCGTGGCCCCGGGCGGGACGCGTGCCGTGTGCGGGCGGCGGCAGGGCGCGGGGACTACTCTTCGTCAGTGATGGACAACCCCGTACCGCCCCCTCCCGCCGAACCCAGGCCCCGTCGTCGTGATCGACACGGGCGCGGGATGCGTGGGCCCGTGGCTCCCCCGCAGGTGCCCCTCTCGGCCAGTCGCGCGGAGGTGTTCGCGGATCTGGTGCAGGACTCCGTGGAGCGGCTGGAGCGGCGGTGGCCGCAGCTCTCCGACATCGAGTTCATGGTGCTGGAGGTGCCCCGGTTCGATCCGGCGGGTGACGAGGGCTGGGGCGACGAGGCGGTGCCCCTGGGCGGCACCACTCCGGCGCACGAGGGCAGCCCCGCCCGGGTCATCGTCTACCGGCGTCCCGTCGAGATCCGTACGAAGAGCCGCGACGAGCGGGCCGCGCTGGTTCACGAGGTCGTGGTGGAACAGGTCGCCGAGCTGCTGGGGCTGACACCGGAGACCGTCGACCCCCGGTACGGCGAGGACTGAGCCCCGGACGGGTCCGGGGCTCAGTCCTCGGTATCGGTGCTGCTCTACTCCCTGGTTACCGGTGCCGCCCTACTTCTGCAGCACCGAGAGGTCCTGCTCGGCTTCCGGTACCTTCACCGTTCCCCGGTCGTCCGGAAGCGTCTGCACGGTGAACATGGGCACGCCGCCCTCGGCCGCTTCGAGCATGCGCGACGCGTGGACGGGCCCGCCGGACAGCCGCTCCACCGTGAGCGCGTACGTGCCCTTGAGGCCGGCGGGCACGGGCAGTTCGACGTCCTGCGTGGTGCCGGCCTTGACCGTGTACGTCTTCGAGGCGGCCGTTCCGCCGTCGCTGCCCGCCGAGGCCGTGACCTTGACCTTCGCGCCGCGGCCCGGGGCGACCAGGGAGAGCGTGGAGCCCTTGGCACGGTTGTCGGCGGCCGTCGCCCGCGCGCCCACCGGACCCGTGGCCGGGATGAACGCCGTCTCCTGGTTGTCGCCCTTGCCGCGTACGACCCTCAGGGCTGCGACGACAGGAGTGGACTTCCCGGTCGGTGTCAGCACCAGCGAACCCGCCTCGCCGCGCGTGACGTCGCCGAGGTCGACGGCTGCCGTCATACCGGCCTTCACGTGCAGCGTCTCGTGCCCGGCGGGAGTGATCGTGCCGGTCGGCGAGGCGAGCCGCACCTTCAGGTCGGCATCGGCCTCACCGGGCGCGAACGCGACCAGCCGTACGGAGGTGGCGTCCTTCGGGATGCCCGGCAGGACGAGGCTGCCCGCCGGAGCGGCCGAGGGGGCGAGCCAGTCGCCGCCGAGCGTGTCGTCCAGCGCCTGGACGGCGGCGGCCACCCGGCCGCTGCGGACCGTGACATGCACGGTGAGGTTGGTCTCCGGCTCGTCGATGAGGGTCGACAGGAGCACCGACTCGCTGGAGTGCGGCGGGATCTTGATGCCCTCTCCGACCGTCGACTTCAGGACGCCGTCCTTGCCGTACAGCTCGATGTCCGCGACGGCGGCGGAGTCGTCGGGGTTGGTCAGGTGCGCGTAGTCCGTGCGCTCCTTGGCGGTGCTGGCGCCCGGGAACCAGAAGTCGGTGTCCGGGGCCGAGCAGCTGGTGCCGAGCAGGCCGCGGCCGGTGCCCGCCTCCACCTCGGTGGTCTGCTGGACGGCCCAGCCGGGTGCGAACCTGCCCTCGGCCGTGCCGACGAGCGCGGGCGACTCGGCGCCGGAGGCCTTGGCCGTGACCGGCTTCCCGGGCTCCTTCGGCGTCAGGACGGGCTTCTCCTTCTTGCCGTCCTTGCCGCCGTCCTTCTCGTCGTCCTTCTTGTCACCCTGCTCGCTGTCCTGCTTCTCGTCCTCGTCGGCCTCGTCGTCGGCCGCGTCGGTCGGCTGCGCGCCCGCGGCCACCAGCTCGGCCTTGCCGCTCTTACCGGTGCCCTTGGTGACGGGTGTGAAGGACGTGTACGCGGTCTCGGCGAGGTCCGAGGTGCTGGGAGCCGGACAGAGCAGGCTGGTGCGCTCCACGGGCAGCTGGGCGGCAGCCTTGGCCGTGTCCTCCCCGGCGGCCTGCGGCTCGGACATCGAGGCGAAGCCGGTGACGGCGGCGAGCGCGGTCACGCCGGCGATCAGGGACACGGTGGTGCGGTTCACTGCTGGCTCCCGTCGGGGCGCTCACTGTCGGTGCCGTGCGGCGGTTGCTGGTGCGGCTGCTGCTGTCGGTGCTGCTGTTGCTGCTGTTGCTGTTGCTGCTGTTGCTGTTGCTGCGCCGGGTCGTACGAGGGGTCGTAACCCTGGCCGTAGCTCTGCGACGGGTCGTAGCCCGCGTTCCCCGTGCCGTAGGCCGCGTACGGGTCGTAGTGGTCCGCCTGGTACGGGTCCGCCTGGTACTGCTGCTGCTCGTAGGTGCCCGCGGGGTACTGCGGGGCGCCCTGGTACTGCTGCTGCTCGTAGGTGCCGTACTCGGCGCCGTACGTCGTCGCGTCCCACTCGTCGTAGGACTGCTGCTGCGGGACCGGGGCGACCGCGGGGGCCTCCCCCGGGGCGGGCGGGGCGTCGGGCGCGAACGCGTCGGGGTGTTCCGCCTGCTCGGCCTGGGCGGCCTGTTCGGTCTGTTCGGCCTCCGCCTGGGCGCGCAGGCGGCGGGCCCTGCGGCCCTCGCCGGACGCGGACTCGACGGGTTCGACGGCTTCCTCGGGGAGGTCGTCGTCGACGTCGCGGCGGCGTCCCGGCAGCGCGAGCACCACGAGGACGACGGCGAGCGCGCCCTGGGCCCACAGCCAGCCGGTGTGCCCGAACGGCGCCTCGAAGGTGACGTCGAGGCGGCCCCCGGTGGCGGGCAGTTCGAAGCCCTGGGCCCAGCCGTCGACCGTGGTCCGGGTCAGCGGCTTCCCGTCGAGGGTGGCCGTCCAGCCCTCGTCGGCGGTGTCCGCGAGGCGCAGCACGCGGCCCTCGGCGCCGGCGGGGATCTTGGTGTGCAGTTCGACGGGTCCGGCGGCGATGGGCTGCGGGTCGCCGGACGCGGGAACGACGGCCGCGCGCGCGACCTGGCGGTCCACGCGCCACAGGGCGCTGCCGTCCTGCTGGCTGAGCCGGCTCAGACCCGGTGTGGAGTCGAGGACACGGCTGACCTCGCGGGGCGCGCCGTCGCGCACCAGGACGTACCGCACGGCGAAGCCGCCGAGCTGGTCGGCCTGGTCGGCGCCGGAGCCCGCCACGAGGTTGGCGACGACCTTGTCGAGGATCTTGTTCTCGCCGTCCGCCGCGGCCAGTTCGGCGTCGCCGAGACGGGCGCCGGAGCCGCGGACGAGGGTGTAGCCGACCTTGGTCGCCGTGTCGCTGCCGAGGACGAGCGTGCGGGCCTGGTCGCGGGTGCCGCTCTCCTCGGCGACGAACGCGGGCACCTGGACGGGATCGCGCCGCTCCAGGGGACCGTCCGCGCCGCGGATCATCCAGCCGGCGGCGATGAGCAGGGGCCCGGCGGCCGAGGCGAAGGCGATGAGGACGGCGACCGGCTGGCGCCAGCCGAAGCTCTGCTCGGCCACGCGCGAGCGGGCCCCGTCGGCGCCGAGCGCGGCGGCGGCGAGGAAGGCGAGGCCGTAGACGAGGGTGGCGGGTCCCGCCCAGGTGGAGCCGTTCGACAGGGCGGCGAAGACGAGCGCCACCAGGGCGGCCGTCCAGGCGGCCCAGATGCCCAGTTGCCGTTCCGCGCGCATCAGGGCGGCCACGGCGGCGCACACGATGCCGATGAGCATCAGCCCGCTGACCGTGCCGGGTCCGCCGGGGCTCGCGCCCAGCAGGTCGAGTGCGGAGGCCGCCCCCGACTCGTACTCCATGCCGGCCTCCTGGAAGAAGCCGAACGGGAGCAGGGTGAGCGACCAGGGGGCGAGGACCAGCAGCGGGGTGCCGAGCTGGACCAGGAAGCGCAGCCCGTAGGCGGCGATGTCACCGCGGCGCACGACCGCGAGGGCGACGCCGAGCACCAGCGCGATGGGCCACACGATCGGCGTGAACGCGGTGGCGAGGGTCAGCAGGAGCGCGTACGCCCAGGTGGCACGCCAGCTGCCGCGGCCGGACTCCGCGGCGAGGCCGCTCGCCGCGATGCCCGCGCGCGCGATGAGCGGCAGCAGGACGGCGAGCACGGCGGTGCCGAGACGGCCGCCCGCGAGGGCGCCGGTGGCGGCGGGCAGGAAGGCGTACGCGACGGACGCCCAGGCGCGCAGCAGGCGCGACTCGACGAGCGGCCGGGAGACGAAGTAAGCGGCGAAGCCGGCCAGCGGTACCGAGCCGATCAGCAGGACGGTGACCGCGAGACCCGCGGAGCCGAACAGCACGCTCGCGAGCATGGCGACGAGCGCGAGGTAGGGCGGCGCCGACTGGGTGCCGCCGGCGCCGACGGGGTGCCAGCCGTCCAGGTAGCGCGACCACAGCGCGGAGGAGTCCGCGGGGGCGGGCAGCAGCGCGCCGCCCGCGAGCGCACCGCCGCCGAGGAGTTCACGGCAGGCGATGAGGGTGAAGAAGAGGAGCACCACGAAGACCATGGGCCCGGGCTTGCGGGCGACGCGCTTGAGGCGGGCGAACTGCTCGACCTGGAGGAAGTCGGCGTCGTCGCCGCCCGGTCCGGACTCGACCGCGCTGCCGTGGCGTCCCGCCGCGTTCAGTTCGGGGTCGGAGCGGCCCACGAGGTTGCCCGCGGCCTGTTCGACGGTGGCCCGGACGGTGGCGCCGGGGGGCGGGAACAGGGCGCGCAGTTCGTCCTTGTCGACCTGCGGGGTGCCTCGCCTGCGCCGGCCCGCGATGATGCGCTCGGGTCGCAGCAGGGTGCCCAGGAGGCCGCGGATCTCGTCGACCGCCTGCCCGGGGACCTTGCCGACGAGGTACGCGACCGTGCGCAGCAGGGTGCCGAGCACGAGCCGCACGAGGATCCAGGGCAGGACCGCGGTGCGGGAGTTGACGAGGAGGGTGTAGGTGGCGCCCGCCTTGTCGACCTTGTGCGGGGAGGCCGAGGTGCGGCCCACGCAGTCGACGGTGCGGCGCTCCCTGGAGGACGCCTCGGCGTGCCGTACGACCGCCTCGGGGGCGACCAGGACGCGGTGGCCCGCGGACTGGGCGCGCCAGCAGAGGTCGATGTCGTCGCGCATCAGGGGCAGCCTGCGGTCGAAGCCGCCCAGCTCTTCGTAGACCTCGCGGCGGATCAGCATGCCGGCGGTGGAGACGGCCAGCACGGGGGTGACGTGGTCGTGCTGGCCCTGGTCCTGTTCGCGCCGGTCGAGGCCGGTCCAGCGGCGGCCGCTGTGGGCGATGGTCACGCCGACCTCGAGGAGCTGTCTGCGGTCGTACCAGCCGCGGAGCTTGGGGCCGATGACGGCGACGTCCTTGCCCAGTTCCTGTTCGTTCTCCACGACGCGCAGCAGCTGGGCCAGGGCGTCGGGCTCCGGGGCGCAGTCGTCGTGCAGGAGCCACAGCCACTGCTCGGGTTCGCCGTGCGGCAGCTCCGGCATGTCGTACGTGTCGTCGCGCCAGGTGCGGGTGACCGGGTCCCAGCCGCTGGGGCGCTTCAGGTACGGAAGTTCCTCCGGGGTCAGCACGCCCGCGACGCGGACGGCCTCCTCGACGGCCTGGCCGAAGCCCGTGCGCCGCGCGAGGTGGAGCACCCGGTCGGCGCCGAGGGCGTCGGTGACCAGCTGGGCGGAGGCGTCCGCGCTGCCGGTGTCGGCCGCCACGGCGTTCTGTACGGGGCGCTCCTGGCCGAGCAGCCCGGACAGGGCGTCGGGCAGCCAGCGGGCACCGTCGTGCGAGACGAGCACGGCGGTGACCACGTGCTTCGGGAACTCGGGCGGGCGCCCCGGGTCGGACACCATCGGGCCGGCCGGGTCGAACGCTGCAGTGGCAGTGTCGTACTGACCTGCCGAATGGCTGTGCACGGACATCGAGGTACGGGCCCCGGTTCGCTGGACTGCGGTGGACGCCTGTGTCCTCACGGGGATCACGGGGCGTCTCGGACGGAGGCCCACACTAACGGCTGCACAACGGCGCGGCCCGCCGCCTGTGGACAACCCACCCGCGACGGGCCGTGCGTTACGTATCACTACGTAGGGGTGTGCGCCGTTCGATCGGAACACGATCAGAGTGTGACCGAAGTGCGACCGGATGCGATCAGGTCACTTCAGGTCCCTGTCGGGCCGCGTCGGGCCACGGTCAGACGGCGGCCTTCTTCAGACGGCGCCGCTCACGCTCGGACAGACCGCCCCAGATACCGAAGCGCTCGTCGTTGGCGAGGGCGTATTCAAGGCATTCCGAGCGGACCTCGCAGGCGAGGCAGACCTTCTTCGCCTCGCGGGTGGAGCCGCCCTTCTCGGGGAAAAAGGACTCGGGGTCGGTCTGCGCGCAGAGCGCCCGCTCCTGCCAGCCGATCTCCTCTTCGGCCTCGTCGACCAGCAGTTCCTGAAACAGCTCGGTCATGTGCGCCCCTCGTCCGTCTCGCGTCCCCGTGATGCTGCCGCTACCGATTTCGGCTGAACGACACGAGTGAAATTACAATTGCGCTGCTCCGGCCCAGTCAAGCCGAGATCTGCTATTGGGCCCCTTATTCACTCTGCGGAACCAAGGCTATGCGGAAAGTGTTCAAATCGGCATAAACCCTGACAGCCGAAAGAGAGCCAGCGGGACGCCCACTCCGCACAGGACTTGTACAGAGGAAGACGCCCAGGAGTTCGATCTCGTTCCGCACGATCGACGAAGCGAACCGGATCACAGGGGATCACGGGGATCACACAGGGATCGCGGGGTCGCGCCGAGGTTCGTGCGCCCGGTTGTGCGCCATGTGTCCCGGCAACCTCCTGCACAAACCTTTCACCTCCGAGGTGGCCCGGATGAGGTGAAAGATCTCCCACATATCGGACGTCAAGTTGACAGTGCGGGTGTGAACCGGTGTGCTGGTGGGCATGCTCGCGAACTTGGCACTCACCTCGACCCGCACCGCCGGGTCCCTCGGTGCTGTCCAGGCTCGCTGTAGCTGTTGCTGTCGCAGCTGTTGAGCTCACCGCGCTCCCGCTGCCGCCCGGTCCACTGAGGCCGGCCGCTGGTCCCTCCGCCCGTATCAGGGCACACCTCACGCCCGCGATCCGGGCCGCCGGTACGTGACATCCCAGACCTCCAGCACTCTCTTCCGCCGAGGAAACCACCGCACCCCATGAACAGCGACAGCGACCTCCAGATCGCCGGCGACATCCTCGAAGTACCGCACCTCCTCCAGCCGCCGCGCGAACACCCGGCCACCGTGGCCGAGTTCGTCGGCCTCGCCCGCTCCATCGCCGCCGACCGCTCCCAGTGGGAGCACCTCGTCCGCTACGACGCGGCCTCCCGCTGGTACCACCGGCTGCGCACCGGCCCCGGCTACGAGGTGTGGCTGCTCTCCTGGGTCCCCGGGCAGGGCAGCGGGCTGCACGACCACGGCCCCTCCTCCGGTGTGCTGACCGTCCTGGAGGGCGCGCTGACCGAGCGCACCGAACGGGGCACGCGCGCGCTGGCCGCGGGAGCGCAGCGGGTGTTCGCGCCCGGCTACGCGCACGAGGTCGTCAACGACTCGCTCGAACCGGCCATAAGCCTGCACGTCTACTACCCCGGGCTGACGGAGATGCCGATGCTCCCCCAGTCGCAGCTCCGTTCCGCCGGGGGAGCGCCCAACGCCCGGTGCTCGATGGCCGAGGTCCTGTGACCGGCTGACGCGTTGTCGTAGCCGCCTGCAAGACTGCATGCCATGCGCATTGTGGTTCTGGCAGGCGGCATCGGCGGTGCCCGGTTCCTGCGTGGTCTCCAGCAGGCCGCGCCGGACGCGGACATCACCGTCATCGGCAACACCGGGGACGACATCCACCTCTTCGGGCTGAAGGTCTGCCCGGACCTCGACACGGTGATGTACACGCTCGGCGGCGGTATCAACGAGGAACAGGGCTGGGGGCGGGCCGACGAGACGTTCCACCTCAAGGAGGAGCTGGCGGCCTACGGCGCCGGTCCCTCCTGGTTCGGACTGGGCGACCGGGACTTCGCGACACACATCGTGCGTACGCAGATGCTGAGCGCCGGATATCCGCTCAGCGCCGTCACCGAGGCGCTGTGCGACCGGTGGAAGCCGGGCGTCCGGCTGATCCCCATGTCCGACGACCGCGTCGAGACACATGTGGCCGTCGAGATCGACGGCGAGCGCAAGGCCGTCCACTTCCAGGAGTACTGGGTGCGGCTGCGGGCTTCCGTGGAGGCGCACGCGGTGGTGCCCGTGGGAGCCGACCAGGCCAAGCCTGCGCCCGGGGTGCTGGAGGCCATCGCCTCCGCGGACGTCATCCTCTTCCCGCCGTCCAACCCCGTCGTGTCCGTCGGCACGATCCTCGCCGTGCCGGGCATCCGGGAGGCGATCGCCGACGCCGGGGTGCCGGTGGTCGGCCTCTCCCCCATCGTCGGCGACGCCCCCGTGCGCGGCATGGCCGACAAGGTCCTGGCGGCCGTCGGCGTCGAGTCCACGGCGGCCGCGGTCGCCGAGCACTACGGCTCGGGGCTCCTCGACGGCTGGCTGGTCGACACGGTGGACGCCGCCGTCGTCGAGCGGGTCACCGAGGCGGGCATCCGCTGCCGTGCCGTCCCGCTGATGATGACCGACCTCGACGCGACGGCCGAGATGGCCCGCGAGGCACTGACGCTGGCCGAGGAGGTGCGGGGAGCTTGAGCGACGAGACATCCGGGAGCGGGACGGCCGGGGAACCGCCGTCCGGTGCGCCCGGCTACCGCGTCTGGGCCCTGCCCGGTCTGCCCGAGGTACGGCCGGGTGACGACCTCGCCAAGCTGATCGCCGGCGCCGTCGACGGCAGCGGTGTCGGCGCCGGGCAGGGGCTCGCGGACGGGGATGTGCTGCTGGTCACCTCGAAGATCGTGTCGAAGGCCGAGGGCCGGGTCGTCGAGGCGGTGGACCGGGAGGCCGCCATCGACGCCGAGACCGTACGGGTCGTGGCCCGGCGCGGTCCGCTGCGGATCGTGGAGAACCGGCAGGGGCTCGTGATGGCCGCCGCCGGGGTCGACGCCTCCAACACACCCGCCGGGACCGTCCTGCTGCTGCCCGAGGACCCCGACGCCTCCGCGCGCACGATCCGGGACGGCCTGCGGGACGCGCTCGGTGTCGAGGTCGGCGTCCTCGTCACGGACACCTTCGGCCGGCCCTGGCGGACCGGGCTCACCGATGTCGCCATCGGGGCCGCCGGAGTGCGCGTACTCGACGATCTGCGGGGCGGCACGGACGCGCACGGGAATGCGCTGGGCGCCACCGTCGTCGCCACCGCCGACGAGCTGGCCGCCGCCGGTGACCTGGTCAAGGGCAAGGCCGCCGGACTGCCCGTCGCCGTCGTGCGCGGGCTGTCCCGCGTGGTGGGCACCGACGGCGGCGCGGAGGAGGGGACACGGGGCATGGTCCGGGGCGCGCGCGACGACATGTTCCGGCTCGGCACCTCCGAGGCCGTACGGGAGGCCGTCACCCAGCGGCGTACCGTACGGGCCTTCACCGACGAGCCCGTCGACCCCGGTGCCGTACGGCGTGCGGTGGCCGCGGCGGTGACCGCGCCGGCCCCGCATCACACGACCCCGTGGCGATTCGTCCTCCTGGAGACGGCCGAGTCGCGTACGCGGCTCCTCGACGCCATGCGGGACGCCTGGATCGCCGATCTGGAGCGGGACGGGAAGAGCGCGGAGTCCATCGCCAAGCGGGTGCGCCGCGGGGACGTCCTGCGCAAGGCCCCGTATCTCGTCGTGCCGTGTCTCGTCATGGACGGGTCCCACACGTACGGCGACGCGCGGCGCGACGGGGCCGAACGGGAGATGTTCGTCGTCGCCACCGGCGCCGGGGTGCAGAACTTCCTGGTCGCGCTCGCCGGGGAGCGGCTCGGGTCCGCGTGGGTGTCGTCGACGATGTTCTGCCGGGAGGTCGTGCGGGACGTGCTCGCGCTGCCGGAGAACTGGGATCCCATGGGGGCCGTCGCCGTGGGGCACGCGGCGGAGGAACCGAAGGCTCGGGCCGAGCGGGACGCGGGGGCGTTCATCGAGGTGCGGTGACCTGAGAGGGTGGGGGGCCGGCTGCTGCTGCCGCCCCACCTTGTGCGGGCATTCCGAGCAGCGTCTTACGAAGGACCTCTTACCGAATTACCGAATCACCGAATCACCGAATCACCGAAGGACCTCATCCGTGGCCGGACGCTTCGAACAGCGGCCCACGCGTACGACCGTGCGCGGTGGGCATGTCGTCGTGCCCGTGCCCCGGTCGGCGGCGGCCGGGAGCGGCGGCGGGCGGACGCGGAGCTGGGTGCCGCCCTGGCCGCTCGATCTGGGGCTCGTGCTCGGGCCGCTGCGGCGGGGGCCCGCCGATCCGACCTTCCGTGCGACTCCGGACGGGTCCGTGTGGCGGGCCAGCCTCACCCCTGTCGGGCCCGGGACGCTGCGGGTGTCCGCGCGCGCGGGTGTGGTGCGGGGAGAGGCGTGGGGGCCGGGCGCCGAGTGGCTGCTCGACCGGCTTCCGCTGCTGCTCGGCGAGTCCGACGATCCCGACGCCTTCGAGCCCCGGCACCGGCTGGTCGCGATGACCCGGCACCGGCGGCCCGGGCTGCGGCTGACGCGTACCGGGCTGGTGCTGGAGTCGTTGATTCCGTCGGTGCTGGAGCAGAAGGTCACCACCGACGAGGCGTACCGGGCGTGGCGGCTGCTCGTGCGGAAGTACGGCGTGCCCGCGCCCGGGCCCGTGGAGGGGCGCATGTTCGTCATGCCCGAGCCGCGGGTCTGGTCGCTGATTCCCTCGTGGGAGTGGCACCGGGCCGGGGTCGACAACAAGCGGGCGTCGACGATTCTGCGGGCCGTGCGGGTGGCTCGGCGGATGGAGGAGGCCGTGGCGTTCGATCCGGTCGCCGCGCGGGAGCGGCTCGAGGTGGTGGTCGGGGTGGGGCCGTGGACCTCGGCGGAGGTCGTGCAGCGGAGTCATGGGGCGGCGGATGCGGTGACGGTCGGGGACCTGCACCTTCCCGGGATCGTGGGGTATGCGTTGGCGGGGGATCGGGATGCGGACGACTCCGTGATGCTGGAGTTGCTGGAGCCTTATGCGGGGCAGCGGCATCGGGCTGCTCGGCTGATCTTGCTGAGCGGGCGTACGCCGGCTCGGCGGCATCCGAAGATGCCTCGCGGGGATATCGGGCTGTTGTGAGTGGGGGGGGGCGGGGCGGGCTTTCTTCGCCCCGCCCCCCTACCTGTCCCGTCACCACCCGAGGGCTCCGCCCCGAGCCCCCGGTCCTCAAACGCCGGACGGGCTGAAAGCGGGGTACCCGCCGGGTGCTACTGGTCCGAGGAGAAGCGCAGGGCCGCCTCGGGGATGTGGGCGTCGCACCAGACTCGTACGCCTGCTCGGAGTTCGTTGTCCGGGCCCACCGTCGCGCCGTCGCCCACGACCACGCCCGTGAGGATCGAGCGGGCGCCCACCCGGGCCCGGGCGCCGATCAGGGAGTCCGTGACGACCGCGCCCGGTTCCACGACGGCGCCCGCCAGGATCGCGCTGCCGAAGACGCGCGCCCCCTCCCCCACCCTCGCGCCGCTGCCGACGACCGTGCCGCCGGTCAGCTTGGCGTCGGGGGCGACCGAGGCCGTCGGCAGGACCAGGCGGTCGCCGCAGCGGCCCGGGACCGCCGGGGACGGCGCCCTGCCGAGGACCAGGTCGGCGGAGCCGCGTACGAAGGCCTGCGGAGTGCCCAGGTCCAGCCAGTACGTGGAGTCGACCATGCCCTGGAGGTGCGCGCCGGTGGCGAGGAGCTCCGGGAAGGTCTCCCGTTCGACCGAGACGGGGCGGCCCACGGGGATCGAGTCGATGACCGACCGGCGGAAGACGTACGCGCCCGCGTTGATCTGGTCGGTGACGATCTCCTCGGGGGTCTGGGGTTTTTCGAGGAATGCCTGTACGCGGCCCGAAGCGTCCGTCGGGACCAGGCCGTACGCCCTCGGGTCCGTCACCCGGGTCAGGTGCAGCGAGACGTCCGCGCCCGAGGACCGGTGGGTGTCGACCAGGGCCGGGATGTCCAGGCCGGTCAGGATGTCTCCGTTGAAGATCAGTACGGGGTCGTCGGGGCCCGATCTCAGATGGGAAGCAACGTTCCGGATGGCGCCGCCGGTGCCGAGAGGCTCGTCCTCGGTGACGTACTCGATGTGGAGCCCCAGCGACGAGCCGTCGCCGAAGTAGGGCTCGAACACCTCGGCCAGATAGGACGTGGCCAGCACTATGTGCTCGACCCCCGCCGCTCTCGCCCGCGCCAGCTGATGCGTGAGGAACGGTACGCCGGCCGCCGGAACCATCGGCTTCGGCGTGTGCACCGTGAGGGGGCGCAGCCGGGTGCCCTTGCCGCCGACCAGGAGGATCGCTTCTGTCACCTGTCGTCTCTGCTTCCTGCTGGGGCCGGCCGAACGGTCATTCGACCGGCCAGTGTATGCAGACCGTTTCGATGGCTGTGGGGCGCCTCTGGGAGGTGGCCGTGGGGAGCCGCCGGGTCCGGGCGACCCGGCGTGCCGGGCCGCGCCGTTCCCGCCGACCGGACGTCATCGTCCCTGGTAGCGGGCCGAAGTGGCACGGGCCTTGCCGAGCTTCGCGTAGAGCCGGCCGCCCGGGCATTCGGTGGCGAATCCGTCCCGGTGACCGGAGATTACATTGAGTCGTACGTTCTTTCCTTTTCGGTATAGATTTCCGCCTCCCGACTTGAGGTAGGTCTTGCCGCGCGGGTTCGCCCCGTAGAGGCCGAGCTTCCATGCCGTGAGCTTCGCGACGGCCTTCACCGACGCGGCGGGCGGGTTCGCCTTGCCGAAACTTCCGAGGACGGCGATCCCCATGCTCTTGCTGTTGAAACCGAGCGTGTGTGCGCCCATCACCGGCTTGGCCACGCCACCGGCCCTGCCCTCGTAGATGTTTCCGCACTTGTCGACGAGGAAGTTGTAGCCGATGTCGCGCCAGCCACTGCTCTTGACGTGGTAGCGGTAGATACTGCGGATGACTGAAGGCGCTTGCGCACAGCGGTAGTTGTTGCCCGAGGCGCTGTGGTGGACGAAGACGGCCTTCACCGTCTTCGTATAGCTGAAGTTCGACTCCCGCAGCCCCTCGTCGGCGCCCCAGCCCCGGCGGGTGACGATGCGCGGCCGGGCTCCGATGTACGGCTTCGCGCGCTGGTTCGCGCCCGCGGCGACCGTGTCCGCCGCGCCCGCGGTATCTGTCGTATCAGTCGGGTCCAGTTCCTCGCCACGGGTCTCCAGCAGGTCGGCCCGGGTCTCCTTCTGGCTCAGGGCCGGGATCTCGGTGGCACCGATGGGCGCGAGCTCGGCGTTGACGGCGGAGGCCGCCGCCGCGGACTCGGCGGTCAGGACACCCGGGGGCGGGGCGTTCACCTCGGGGCCCTGGGGCGGGGGCTCGGCGCCGGGGTCGACCAGTTCGACGTGCAGGCCCTTGGGGAGGGGCTCGGCGGTGACGGCCCTTCCGTCGGCGCCCGTGCGGCCGTCCGCCTCGCCCTGGACCCTGACCTCCACACCGTCCGAGTCGCCCACCCACAGCGGTGCCGTGGAACCCCGCACCCGGCCGGAGGCGCGCTCCGCGGTGTCCGGGTCGGCCGCATGCTCGTGGTTGTGGGTGTCCACGTCCTGCCAGGCGGACCACGTCGTGGTGCCGGTCGCGCGGGTACGGACCTGGACCCGGCCGTGCAGTTCGCTGTCCGGGTCGTCCCAGACGACGCCCACGAGGGAGAAGCGCCGGACGTCCCGGCGGGCCAGGCCCTGGGCGGACGCGAGCGCGGGGGGCGGCAGGGTGCGGTCGCCCGAGGACGGGGACGAGGGTGAGGAGGAGGGTGGGGTGCGGGGGGTGCTGGGGGTGAGAGGGGCGAGCGGGAGGGACTGGGTGCTGCCGGGGGTCGTACCGCCCGGGGTCGCGTTGCCGGTGGTCCGTCTCTCGGCCGCCGAGGGGGTGGCCGCGGCGTCCGAGGACAGGGCCGCCGGGAGGGCCAGGGCGGCCGCACAGGTGACGGCGATCGAGGAAGCTAGATGTCCGCGCATGCCCCTGATCCTGGACATAGTCAGACTTATCTGTCCATCCGGGATATGACGGACCGTCGGTCGTACTCCGCCGAACCGGTGCCCTTGTCTGCCCCGCCCGGGCAGCCGCCCGCGTACCCTTGCCTCCCGTGACCGCCATCGACCGCACCCCTGCCGACCTGCTGCGATCCGCGCTCGCCGCGGACCCCGCGCGCCCCCTGGTGACCTTCTACGACGACGCCACCGGCGAACGTGTGGAACTGTCCGTGGCCACCTTCGCCAATTGGGTGGCCAAGACCGCGAATCTGCTCCAGGGCGAACTGGGCGCCGAGCCCGGCGACCGGGTGGCGCTGCTGCTGCCCGCGCACTGGCAGACGGCGGTGTGGCTGCTCGCGTGCTCCTCGGTGGGTGTCGTGGCGCAGGTCGGGGGTGACGCGGGGGACGCCGATCATGTGGTCGCCGGACCCGGGCAGTTCGAGGCCGGGCTCGCCTGTTCCGGGGAGCGGGTGGCGCTGTCGCTCGCGCCGCTGGGGCGTCGGTTCGCGCAGGTGCCGGTGGGGTACGTCGACTACGCCGTGGAGGTGCCCGGCCAGGGGGACGTCTTCCGGCCGTACGGGCCTGTGGATCCGGAGGGGGCGGCGCTGGTCGTTGCCGGGGCGGAGTTCTCGGGGGCGGAGGTTGTCGAGCGGGCTCGGGGGGATGCGGGGGTGCTGGATCTGACCGGGCCCGGGGGGCGGTTGTTGTCCGCGTTGTCCTATGACACGTGGGAGGGGGTGAGTGCCGGGCTGTACGCCCCGCTGGCCTCTGGGGGGTCCGTGGTGTTGTGCCGTCACCTTGATCGGGTCGGGGCGGACGCGCTCGCCAAGCGCATCGAGAGCGAGCGGGTCACGGCCACGGCTCGCTGAGGCGTTTT
The DNA here is from genome assembly GCF_014650955.1 of Streptomyces tauricus. Classification (GTDB taxonomy): domain Bacteria; phylum Actinomycetota; class Actinomycetes; order Streptomycetales; family Streptomycetaceae; genus Streptomyces; species Streptomyces tauricus. The sequence continues at coordinate 122,996 of NZ_BMVY01000023.1, read as the reverse complement.
CTCGCCCCCGCCGCCCCTACCCGTTCCCGCCCACACATGGGGGCTGCGCCCCCTTGCCCCCCCTTTGCGCAGTTCCCCGCGCCCCTGAAGGGGCGCGGGGAACTGCGCAGTCTTTTGGGCTCGCCCTCGACCACGCGCACCCGCTGTCCCCCGTTCGGCCCACCACCCGGGGCCCTCGCCGCCGGTTCGCGGCATGGTCGTAGGGGAGCGGAGGAGGCGGCGGTGTGGCGAGGCGGGAGTGTGGGGCGCGGGGTGATGGGGTGGTCGGGCCCGGTGGGGGGTCTGTCGCCACCGGGACCGGTGTCGCCCGGCGTCGCAGGCGGTGGCTGCGGTGGACGGGTATCGGCGTCGCCGTGACCCTCGTCGGCGCCGCGGGAGCCGGCTGGGCGGTGTACGAGAAGCTGAACGCCAACATCACCTCGGACGACGACACGGCCGCCGAACTCGCCCGGTACGAGAGGGAACGGCCCACCGCGCTCGTACGCGCCGCGCAGAACATCCTGCTGATCGGGTCGGACTCGCGGTCCGGGCAGGGCAACCGCAAGTACGGCAGGGACTCCGGCACCGAGCGGTCCGACACCACGATCCTGCTGCACCTCGCGGCGAACCGGCGCAGCGCCACCGCCGTCTCGCTCCCGCGCGACCTCATGGTCGACATACCGAGTTGCCGGCGCGCGGACGGCGCCCGCACCGCACCCGTGTTCTCGATGTTCAACTACGCCTTCCAGAAAGGCGGTCCGGCCTGCACGATCCGTACCGTCGAGAAGCTGACCGGCGTGCGCGTGGACCATCACATGGTGGTGGACTTCCACGGGTTCAAGGACATGGTCGAGGCGGTCGACGGCGTCGAGGTGTGCCTGGACGAGCCGATCGACGACCCCGCCGCGAAACTGCGGCTGCCCGCGGGCAAGGTACGGCTCGACGGCGAGCAGGCCCTCGGCTATGTGCGGGCCCGCAAGACCATCGGCGACGGCAGCGACACCGACCGGATGGACCGCCAGCAGCGTTTCCTGGGCGCGCTCGTCAACAAGGTGCGCAGCAACGACGTACTGCTGAATCCCGCGAAGCTCTATCCCGTGCTGGACGCGGCGACGTCGTCCCTCACGACCGACCCCGGACTGGCGAACCTGCGGGGGCTGTACGACCTGGTGCGCGGTATGCGCAACATCCCCACCGAACGGGTGCAATTCCTTACCGTGCCGAGGGAGTCGTACGCCCTCGACGCCAATCGCGACCAGCTCGTGGAACCCGCGGCGGAGAAACTTTTCGAGCGGCTGCGCACGGACGCGCCGCTGGAGGTCGCGAAGGAAGTTCCGGAGGATTCCGGCGCAAAGAGGAGCACTTCGGAGCCGGTCGACAACCAGGACAGGCGCGGCTATTCATACGACTTCGAGCGCTACCGGCCGGGCGACGGTGGCCAGGAAGGGCCTCCCGGGTCCGAATCGGGCGCGGCCGACGGCAAATCGGGCGGAAAGCGGGCCGACGGGACCTCGGCCGCACCGACCCCTCCACCGAGTCCCGCGCCGACTTTCCGGGGGAACACGGCCGCCGAGGACGTGTGCGGTTAACGCCCGAACAGCCCTCCGAGTAAAGGGCATACCAAGAGCGGGAACGCGCGTTCAAAGAATTGGGCGGATTGCCCGGTTGTAGGGACGTGGAATTCGTCACCGTCGTCGCTCGACGCTGATCCGGCCGGATAGTGTGAGCGATCCGGTGCACCCGGCCCGAGGTCTGTCCTGGGAGTCGCGCACTGGTTGGACCGACTGACCGAGCGTCTTTTTGAGGGGGAAAAGACGCCGCGTGGCCCCGACGGAGGACTCAAGCAACCGTGGACGCGCAAGGCCGTGGGCGGGCGGACGATATCGACCCCGCAGACCAGTGGGTACTCAACCCGGACACAGGCGACTACGAACTGCGACTGCAGAATTCCGCACCGCAGTCGGCGGTCCCAGGTCCCCGTTCCCGCAGAACGGCGGGGGCCACCGCGCCACCGCGCGGGCGCACCGCTCCCGGCCGGGAGCGCAAGGGGACACCGCAGGAGGCGCCGGAGCCCGGCGTGCCCGGTCCGCGCAGACGCCGTGCGCCCGAGGGACCGCCGCCCGGCCGGCGCAAGGGCCGGACCAAGAAGTCGCGGGGCAAGAAGATACTGCTCTGGACGGGCGGCACGATGGCCTTCCTGCTCGTGGGGACGAGTACCGCCGGGTACCTCTATTGGAAGCATCTAAACGGCAACATCACGTCCGTCTCCGACGACGGCGCGGGGACCGGCGGCTTCAGCAAGGACCGGGCGATCAACGTCCTGCTGGTGGGCACCGACAAGCGCACCGGTGACGGGAACGACGGCTACGGCGACTCGGACAGTCCGGGGCACGCGGACACCACGGTGTTGCTGCATGTCTCCAAGGACCGTACGAACGCCACCGCGATGAGCATCCCGCGTGACCTGATCACCGACATCCCGGACTGTCCGACGACCCAGGAGGACGGCTCCACGAAGGTCATCCCGGGCACGCTGAACACGCGCTTCAACGAGAGCCTGGGCCAGGAGGGCCGGACGCCGAGCTGCACGATGCGGACCGTCACCGCGCTCACCGGCGTCAAGATGGACCACTTCATGATCGCCGACTTCAACGCGGTCAAGACGCTGACCACGGCGGTCGACGGCGTGGACGTCTGTCTCGCCAAGGACATCGACGACCCGGACTCCAAGCTCAAGCTGTCCAAGGGCGAGCACAGCATCCAGGGCGAGGAGGCGCTCGCCTTCGTCCGCACCCGGCACTCCGTGGGCTTCGGCGGCGACCTCAGCCGGATCGAGATCCAGCAGCAGTTCCTCAGCTCCCTGATGCGCAAGCTGAAGTCGAACGACACGCTCACCAGCCCCACCAAGCTGCTCAAGCTGGCGGAGGCGGGCACCAAGGCGCTGACCGTCGACTCGAAGATCAGCAGCATCACCAAGCTCCGTGACCTCGGCACCGAGCTGGGCAAGTTCCCCACCAAGAACCTGTCCTTCACCACCGTGCCGGTGGTCGACAACCCCGCCGAGAAGGTCAAGGCCACGGTGGTCCTCCAGGAGGCCAAGGCCAAGGAGATGTTCGCCCTGATCAAGGACGACGTCTCGCTGACCGCGGTCAAGCAGGAGAAGAAGAAGGAGAAGGCCGCCGAGGCCGCCCGCCTCAAGGGCAGCAAGGCCGACCCCGCCGATGTCCGTGTACGGGTCCTCAACGGCGGCGCGGTCGCCGGTTCCGCCCAGGAGACCCTCAACTGGCTGCAGCTCGAAGAGGGCATCACGAAGTCCGAGAACGCGGGCAACGCCGGGGCGACGCTGAAGAAGACAACCGTCGAGTACGCTCCCGACCAGGCCGATCAGGCACGCAGGCTCGCCGATCTCATGGGCCTGTCCGGATCGGCCATGAAGCCGGGCAAGAGCGTGACCAACTCCCAGGGTCTTCCTGCGATCACGCTGACCCTCGGTGAGGACTTCAAGGGGGCCGGGGTCTCTCTGACCACTCCGTCGACGGCGCCGGAGGACGTCGAGAAGTCCACGGCGGACAAGGTCGAGTGCGCCAAGTGACCTAACGGGTCCGTCCTACGTCTCACAGGGCGTAGGACGGACCTGTGTCAGGCGCAGGGTGGGGAGGCAGGAACATGGCGCAGAGCAGTGTGCGTGGGGAGGGGGCTCGTCCACGCGCCTCGCATGCCGGAGAACGAAGCCGAAGTGACGATTCCGCACAGACGGGAGAGTCAGGCGGCGGCTCCGGGCAGGCGCGGCAGGTGCCGAAGGCGCGTACCGCGTCGGGCGGGAACGGCGGCGACGACGGCGGGGACGGCGGCAGACGGGCGAGACGGCAGGGCGGCAAACCCCGGCGCATACTCCGGTGGTTCGCGCTGGTCCTGGCGGTACTGATACTCGGGACGGCCGGCGCCGGATACCTCTACTACCGCCATCTGAACGGCAACATCGACAAGGGCAAGCGCAACAACGGTGATTCGGACGTCAAGAAGACGGAGCCCAACGCGGCCGGCCAGACGCCGCTGAACATCCTGCTCCTCGGCTCCGACAGCCGTAACTCCAAGGAGAACGTGAAGCTCGGCGGCAGCAAGGACCAGGTGGGCACCAAGCCGCTGGCCGACGTCCAGATGCTGGTGCACGTCTCCGCGGACCGCAAGAGCGCCTCCGTCGTGAGCATCCCGCGGGACACCCGGGTGAAGATCCCCGAGTGCGAGGACCCCGAGACCGGGGAGACGTACCCGGAGACCACCAACATCATCAACATGTCGCTGCAGCGCGGCGGGGCCGGTTGCACGCTGGCCACCTGGCAGAACCTCACCGGTGTCTACATCGACCACTGGATGATGGTCGACTTCGGCGGCGTGGTGAAGATGGCGGACGCCGTCGGCGGCGTCGAGGTCTGTGTGCGGCAGAACGTGTGGGACCGCTCGCTGCCGGGCGTCTCCGGCGGTTCGGGGCTGAAGCTGACGGCGGGCACCCACAAGGTCAAGGGGAAGCAGGCCCTGCAGTGGCTGCGCACCCGGCACGCCTTCGAGAGCGACCTGGGCCGTGCCAAGGCCCAGCACATGTACATGAACTCGATGATCCGCACGCTGAAGGAGCAGAACGCCTTCACCGACAGCGGCAGGCTGATGGGTCTCGCCGAGGCGGCCACCGAGTCCCTTGAGGTCTCCGAGGAGATCGGTACGGTCAAGAAGCTGTACGACCTGGGGATGAAGCTCAAGTCCGTGCCGATGGACCGGTTCACGATGACGACCATGCCCACGGTGACGGACCCGCAGAACCCGAACCACCTGGTCCCCAAGCCCACGGACGCGGACCAGGTGTGGTCGATGATCCGCAGCGACATCTCCTTCGACAAGGGCGGCAAGAGCGGCAAGGACGGCAAGGGCAAGAGCGGTGCGTCCGCGAGCCCGACGCCGACCGGTCCTGCGGCGGCGCCGGCCGAGGGCCTGGCCGTCACGGTCGTCAACGGCACGGCAGGCGGCGACAGCGCGCTGGCGCCGGTGGGCAGCCGGGCCACGGCGATCGCGGGCGCCCTGCGGGGCAAGGGGTTCGCGAAGGCCACCGCGAGCGCGCAGGCCGATCCCAGCTCGCGGACGCAGATCACGTACCCGAAGAGCTCGGGGGCGCAGGGCCGGGCGAACGCGCTGTCGGTGGCCGAGGCGGTCGGTGTGCCGAGCGGTCAGGTGCGCGCCACGGCCGACGCGGTCACCACCACGCTGACCATCGGCAGTGACTGGCGGGAGGGCACGGCCTACCCGAAGCAGTCCACTCCGGAGGCGGGTGACCTGCCCGCGAGCGCGGACGCCCTCAACGGCTCCAAGAAGGACGCCTGCATGCCCGTGTACAAGCCGTACCAGTACTGAGGCCCAGCACCGGCGAGGGGCCGGAACCCCTGTCACGACGACAGCGGTTCCGGCCCCTCGGTGTTCGGCGGCGGTGGCGCTCAGGTCTCGGTCGTCACCGCCGGGCGGCGGGACGCGATGACCTTCCTGGCCAGTGCCTTCGGGCTGGTGAGGAAGCCCCAGCCCCACGACATGTGCATGGTCGCGAGGGCCACGGGGATGCGCAGCCGCGCCTTCAGGGGGAGTCCCTTGCCCGCGGGCAGCGAGCCCACCGTGATCGCGACGAGGTAGCCGAGGGGGACCAGGAAGCCCCAGGGGGTCACCGCCGCGCCCACCACGAGGCCGAGGATGATGGCGACGACCGCCGTCGGGGGCGCCAGGTAGCGCAGGTTGATGGAGCCGGAGTGGTAGCGCGCCACGACATGGCGCCAACGCCCGTAGTCCTTGTACTGCTTGGCCAGGGCCTGCATCGAGGGGCGCGGACGGTACGAGACCCGCAGCTCGGGCGAGAACCAGATGAGGCCGCCCGCCTCCCTGATCCGGAAGTTCAGCTCCCAGTCCTGGGCGCGGATGAACTCCTCGTTGTAGCCGCCCTGTTGCTCCAACGCCGCCCGCCGGAAGACGCCCAGGTAGACCGTGTCCGCGGGGCCCGCCTGGCCGCCCGTGTGGAAGGCCGCGTTGCCCACGCCGATCTTCGAGGTCATGGCGGCGGCGACCGCGTGCTCCCAGTCGTTCTCGCCCTCGGCGTGCATGATGCCGCCGACGTTCTGCGCGCCGGTCTCCTCCAGGAGCCGTACGGCGGTCGCGATGTAGTTCGGCGAGAGCATGCCGTGCCCGTCGACGCGTACGACGACGGGGTGGCGGGAGGCCTTGATCGCGGCGTTCAGCGCGGCGGGGGTGCGGCCGGTCGGGTTCGGGACCGTGTGCACCCGCGGGTCCTCGCGGACGAGTTCGGCCGCGATCTCCTCCGTACGGTCCGTGGAGGGACCGATGGCGATCACGACCTCCATCTCGCCCGCGTACTCCTGGGCGAGGATCGCTTGGACGGCTCCGCGCAGATGCCGTTCCTCGTTGAGGACGGGCATGATCACGGACACGGCGGGAAGCTGCACGGCGGGTTCGGCGTTCATCGCGGATTACGTTACCGCGAACGGGGGACACCGACGCGCGCCGCCCGGTGCCTGCACCGGGCAGCAGATCGTATGGGCCTACGGTGCTCACGGACCCCCACACCCGGCCTACGCGGAGGTGTCCGCTTTGACCACCCCGCCCAGTTCCCCCGCTCCTCCCCCGCGCCGGCACCCGGTACGGCAGCCCGTACGGGTCGGTCGGCCGCAGTGGGCCACGCGGGTGGCGACCGCGCTGTCCGTGGCGGTGCTCGCGGCGGCCGGCGTCGGACACGCGGTGGTCACCGGCCTCGACTCCGACATCCACCGGATCGACCCCTTCAAGGACATGAAGAACCGGCCCGCACGCGGCCACGGCATGAACGTGCTCCTCGTCGGCACCGACGGACGGGACCGGATCACCGCGCGGGAGAAGGAGGAGTACCGGCTCGGCGGCGCCCCCTGCCACTGCACGGACACGGTCATGATCGTGCACCTGTCCGAGGACCGGAAGCGGGCCAGTGTGGTGAGCCTGCCGCGCGACTCGTACGCCGAGACGCCCGCGCACACCGACCGGACCACCGGCGACCGGCACAAGGCGCACCCGGTCAAGCTGAACGCGGCGTACGCGGAGGGCGGGCCGCAGCTGACCGTGCGCACGGTCGAGAAGATGACCGACGTGAAGATCGACCACTATCTGGAGGTCGACTTCATCAGCTTCATGAAGACCGTGGACGTGCTCGGCGGGGTGCGGATCTGCACGGTCCGGCCGCTGAAGGACACGGTCACCGGGCTCGACCTCGCGACCGGGACGCACGATCTGAACGGTGGCCAGGCACTGCAGTACGTGCGGTCGCGGCACGTCGACGGGGCGTCCGACCTCGGCCGGATGCAGCGTCAGCAGCGGTTCCTGGCGGCGCTGATCGCCCGGGCCACGTCGTCCGGGGTGCTGCTCAACCCGATCAGGTTCCGCGACGTGACGCAGTCCGTGCTCGGCTCGGTACGGGCGGACAAGGGTTTCGGGACGAACGAGCTGATCGCTCTGGGGCGGGCGATGCGGGGCTTCTCGCCGTCGTCCTCGGAGTTCACGACGGTGCCGATCGGGCAGATGGGGTACGCCGTCAAGGGCATCGGTTCGACGCTGAAGTGGGACGACAAGAAGGCGGGGCGGCTGTTCAGGACCCTGCGCGACGACAAGCCGCTGGCTCCGCACCGGGTGCGGTCCAAGGTGCTGAGCGTCGATGTGGCTCCGCAGCAGATCCAGGTCCAGGTCGAGAACGGGACCATGACCTCCGGGCTGGGGCGGCGGGTCGACAGCGGGCTGGCGGCGACGGGGTTCCGTACGACGCGGGCGCCGGTGAACGCGCAGGACCGTACGCTGCGGCGCACTGTCGTGCGGTACGACCCTCGGTGGGACCGGTCCGCGAAGTCGCTCGCGGCTGCGCTGCCGGGGAGTGAGCTGCATGCGGTCACCGGGCAGGGGCCGGTGATGAGGGTGCTTGCGGGGGCGGACTTCTCGGGGGTGCGGAAGGTCCGTGCGGACGATCCGGCGCAGGGGGAGTTCGACACGGTCAGGGGAGACCAGGTGATCTGCCCCCCGGCGTAGCGCTCCGCCCCACGGGTGCGGCCCCGGGGGCCGTTTGCGCAGTTCCCCGCGCCCCCAAAGACAACAGCCTGCGCCGTTCCCCGCGCCCCCAAGAGCAAAAGATTGCGCCGTTCCCCGCGCCCCTAAAAGCCAAAGACTGCGCCGTTCCCCGCGCCCCTGGCGGGGCGATGGCGGAGCCGAGCCCTTAGGGGCGCGGGGAACTGCGCGGCTAGCTACAGCGGGGCCGCACCTTTTAGGGGCGCGGGGAACGGCGCGGTTAACTACAGCGGGGCCGCACTTTTAGGGGCGCGGGGAACGGCGCGGTTAACTACAGCGGGGCCGCACTTTTAGGGGCGCGGGGAACTGCGTGGGCGCCCCTTGGTGGGTGGGCCGGTCAGTCCAGGCCCTCCGCCGCGCGGCGTTCGCGGAGGTCCAGAATCGCCCGGCGACGGGCCAACCGATGCTGGCGCCGGATCTGCGCCTCCTGGTACCGCCGTTCGTCCCGTTCCGTCTCCGGACACACCGCCGGCACCCGCCGCGGCTTCCCGTCCGCGTCCACCGCCGCGAACACGAGGTACGCCGACCCCACCTGCTGCGGCGGAGTCGACTCGTTCCACCGCTCGGCGAGCACCCGGACGCCGACCTCCATGGACGTACGCCCGGTCCAGTTGACCTGTGCCTTCACATGCACCAGGTCGCCTACGCGTACCGGTTCCAGGAACGCCATCTCGTCCATCGAGGCGGTGACGGCGGGCCCTCCGGAGTGCCGCCCGGCGACCGCCCCGGCCGCGTCGTCGACCAGCTTCATGATCACGCCACCGTGCACCGTTCCCAGCAGGTTGGTGTCGTTGTGGCTCATGATGTGGCTGAGGGTGGTCCTGGACGCCGAAGTCGGCTTGCCCGGAATATCGGATTCCGGGGTGGTGGCCTGGTCTGTCATACCGCCCACCCTATGTCGGGGCGCGCAAGGGGCGCTTTGCATCAGCTTGGCAACAGCCCTGATCCGATTTTCCGAAGACCCTTGTATGCCACACCCTCGGGCACTGCACACTTGGCGCATGAACGATTGGCCCCAGGGATGGTCCGGAAACAACGGCGGCGACCGCCAAGGCCGCGGCAGCGCGAGCGCCCAGCCCGAGGGCGCCCGCGTGATGCGGCAGGTGCAGCGCGGCCCGGGCGGCGCCCCGCACTCCTCGGCACCTCCCCACGGGGTCCCGCCGCAGCAGTCGTACACCGATGGTCACGGTGACAGCGGCTACGACGGATACAACACGGGGCAGGTCTACGGGGGCGGCGGCGGTCCGCAGGGCCCCGGTCCCGACGGGCGGTCCGGCCGCCCCGCGCCGGACTGGCGCAAGCGGATCAAGTGGATCTCGATCACCGTGGTCACCCTCCTCGTCGTGGTGAGCGTGGGCACGTACTTCTGGGCCGACTCCAAGCTCAACCGGGACGTCGACCTGTCGAAGGTCATCGACCGTCCCGACGCGGGCGAGGGCACGAACTACCTGATCGTCGGCTCCGACAGCCGCGAGGGCATGTCCGCCGAGGAGAAGAAGAAGCTCCACACGGGCTCCGCCGACGGCAAGCGCACCGACTCGATGATGATCCTGCACGTCGGTGACAACGGGAACACGATGGTCTCGCTGCCCCGCGACTCGAACGTGACGATCCCCACCTTCGTGGGCTCCGAGTCCGGCAAGACCTTCCAGGGCACCGGCCGCCAGGTGAAGCTGAACGCCGCCTACGCGGAGGACGGCCCCGAACTGCTCGTACGGACCGTCGAGGCCAACACGGGACTGCGTATCGACCACTACGCGGAGATCGGCTTCGCCGGCTTCGCCAAGATCGTCGACTCCGTCGGCGGCGTGGAGATCGAGATCCCCAAGGGCGGCATGAAGGACACCAAGTCCGGCGCCGACTTCGAGGCGGGCAAGCAGACCCTCAACGGCGAGCAGTCCCTGGCCTTCGTCCGGACCCGGTACGCGCTCGCGGGCAGCGACCTGGACCGTACGAAGAACCAGCAGAAGTTCCTCTCGGCGCTCGCCAACCAGACGGCGACCCCGTCCACGGTCCTCAACCCCTTCAAGCTGTACCCGACCCTCAGCTCCGGCCTCGACACGCTCACCGTCGACAAGGACATGTCGCTGTGGGACCTCGGCTCGATGTTCCTGGCCATGAAGGGCGTCACCGGCGGCGACGGCAAGTCCATGAACATGCCGATCTCGGGCAACAGCGGCAACGGCAACCTCCAGTGGGACACCGCCAAGGTGAAGCAGCTGGTGGAGCAGCTGAAGAACGACGAGAAGGTCACGGTCACCAGCGACCGGTAGAGCGCGCGACAGACGTCGTACGGGAGGGCCCCGGCAGCCAGTGGCTGCCGGGGCCCTCCCGTGTGCGGGGCGCCGCGGGACCTACGGCAGGTTGCGGGCCATCACGATCCGCTGGACCTGGTTCGTGCCCTCGTAGATCTGCGTGATCTTGGCGTCGCGCATCATGCGCTCGACCGGGTAGTCGCGGGTGTAGCCGTAGCCGCCGAGGAGCTGGACGGCGTCCGTGGTGACCTCCATGGCGACGTCGGAGGCGAAGCACTTGGCCGCCGCGCCCTGGAAGGTGAGGTCCTTGTCACCGCGCTCGGACTTCGCCGCCGCCGCGTACGTGAGCTGACGGGCGGCCTCGATCTTCATGGCCATGTCGGCGAGCATGAACTGGATGCCCTGGAAGTCGGCGATCGGCTTGCCGAACTGCTTGCGCTCCTGGACGTACCCCTTGGCGTAGTCCAGGGCGCCCTGCGCGATACCGAGCGCCTGCGCGGCGATCGTGATGCGGGTGTGGTCCAGGGTCTTCATCGCGGTGGCGAAGCCCGTCCCCTCCTCGCCGATCATGCGGTCGGCCGGGATGCGAACGTTGTCGAGGTACACCTCGCGGGTCGGGCTGCCCTTGATGCCGAGCTTGCGCTCCGGGGCTCCGAAGGACACGCCCTCGTCGGACTTCTCGACGACGAAGGCGGAGATGCCCTTCGAGCGCTTGGTGGGGTCGGTGACGGCCATCACCGTGTAGTACTCGGACTCACCGGCGTTGGTGATCCAGCGCTTCACGCCGTTCAGGACGTAGAAGTCGCCGTCCCGCACCGCCCTCGTCTTCATCCCGGCCGCGTCCGAGCCGGCGTCCGGCTCGGAGAGGGCGTACGAGAACATCGCGTCGCCCTTGGCCAGCGGCGTCATGTACTTCTTCTTCAGGTCCTCGGAGCCCGACAGGATGACGGGCAGCGAGCCGAGCTTGTTCACCGCGGGGATCAGCGACGAGGACGCGCAGACCCGCGCCACCTCCTCGATCACGATGACCGTGGCGAGCGCGTCCGCGCCGGTGCCGCCGTACGACTCCGGTACGTGCACCGCGTGCAGGTCGGCCGCGACCAGCGCGTCCAGGGCCTCCTGCGGGAAACGGGCCTCCTCGTCCACCGCCGCGGCATGCGGCGCGATCTTCGCCTCGGCCAGTGAGCGGATCGCGTCCCGGAGCATGTCGTGCTCCTCGGACGGGCGGTACAGGTCGAAATCAGCCGATCCGGCCAAGGTCTCTCACGCTCCCAAAGATGCAGTCACACCGAGCTAACTACCGTTAAGTAACCCAAATTTTATGCGCCCGCCCACGCGAGTGATACGTGAGCTTGCCGACAGGAGGGATCTGCCCGGTCAAGGGCTTCGGCACGCCCCGACTATGCTCTGTCCGCGCACCCGACGGCTACCTTCTGGAGCACCCATGGCCCTCAAGATCACCGTGATCGGTACCGGCTATCTCGGCGCCACGCATGCCGCGGCCATGGCCGAGCTCGGTTTCGAGGTGCTGGGCCTGGACGTGGTGCCCGAGAAGATCGAGATGCTCCAGCGGGGCGAGGTCCCGATGTACGAGCCGGGTCTGGAGGAGCTGCTGCGCAAGCACGTCGCCGGCATCGAGGGCTCCAGCGGGCGGCTGCGGTTCACCATGGACTTCGCCGAGGTCGCGGAGTTCGGCGACGTCCACTTCGTCTGCGTGAACACCCCGCAGAAGCACGGCGAGTACGCCTGCGACATGTCGTACGTCGACGCCGCCTTCGCCTCGCTGGCGCCGCACCTCACCGGGCCCGCCCTGGTCGTCGGCAAGTCCACCGTGCCCGTCGGGTCGGCGGACCGGCTGGCCCGCACGCTCACCGAGCTGGCCCCCGCGGGCGAGGACGTCGAGCTGGCCTGGAACCCGGAGTTCCTGCGCGAGGGCTTCGCCGTCCAGGACACCCTGCACCCCGACCGGATCGTCGCCGGCATCCGCAGCGAGCGCGCCGAGAAGCTGCTGCGCGAGGTGTACGCGACGCCGCTGGCCGAGGGCACGCCCTTCGTGGTGACCGACTTCCCGACCGCCGAGCTGGTGAAGACGGCCGCGAACTCCTTCCTCGCCACCAAGATCTCGTTCATCAACGCGATGGCCGAGGTCTGCGAGGCGGGCGGCGGCGATGTCGTGAAGCTCGCCGAGGCGATCGGGCACGACGACCGGATCGGCAAGAAGTTCCTGCGCGCGGGCATCGGCTTCGGCGGCGGATGCCTGCCCAAGGACATCCGCGCGTTCATGGCCCGCGCGGGCGAGCTGGGCGCCGACCAGGCGCTCACCTTCCTGCGCGAGATCGACTCCATCAACATGCGGCGCCGCGGCCAGATGGTGGAGATGACGCGGGAGGCACTGGGCGGCAGCTCCTTCCTCGGCAAGCGGATCGCCGTGCTCGGCGCGACCTTCAAGCCCGACTCGGACGACGTCCGCGACTCCCCCGCGCTGAACGTCGCGGGCCAGATCCACCTCCAGGGCGGCCAGGTCACGGTCTACGACCCCAAGGGGATGGACAACGCGCGCCGCCTCTTCCCGACCCTCGGTTACGCGGACACGGCCGTGGACGCCGTACGCGGGGCGCACGCCGTCCTGCACCTCACCGAGTGGCGCGAGTTCCGCGAGCTGGACCCGGCGGCGCTCGGCGAGGTCGCCACGGACCGGGTGGTGCTGGACGGCCGCAACGCGCTCGACCCGGCCGTGTGGCGGGCCGCGGGCTGGACGTACCGCGCGATGGGCCGCCCGACGGCCTGAGCCACACCCCGCACAGAGACCTGAAGCGACCTCAAGCGACCTCAAGCGACCTCAAGCGACTTCAAGCGACCTGAGGAGAAGACCATGGCGTTCGCCGAGCTGGGTTCCGTCGTCCTGGACTGTCCCGACCCGCGCGTGCTGGCCGCGTTCTACGCCGCGATCCTCGGCGGCACGATCGAGGACAACGGCGACTGGCTGGACCTGCGGCTGCCTGAGGGCGGGGGGACGCTGGCGTTCCAGGCCGCCCCCGGGCACGTACCGCCGAAGTGGCCCTCGCCGGAGGCCTCGCAGCAGTTCCATCTGGACCTGACGGTCGAGGACCTGGACGCGGCCGAGAAGGAGGTCCTGGCGCTGGGCGCGAAGGTGCTGGACGCGGCGGACCGTACGCGCACCTGGCGGACGTACGCGGACCCGGCGGGCCACCCGTTCTGCCTCTGCGCCGGCTGAGGCAGAGCTAGCCGTCGAGGTCGGCGATCCGCGCCATGGACGGCTCGCGGCGCTGGCGGGCGGCGCGGGAGGTGAAGTCCGCGGTACGCAGGACGCGTTGGACGTTGCCCCAGGTGAGCAGGGCCAGGTCGGCCTCGGACCAGCCACGGCCCAGGAGTTCGGCGACCAGCCGCGGATAGCCCGAGGCGTCGGACAGGTCCTGCGGGTGCGCGGCCCCGGAGTCGTACGTCCCCGAGAGGCCGACGCACTCGGGCCCCGCGAGTTCCCGTACGTGGTCGAGGTGGTCGGCGACGTCCCGGACCGTGGGGCCCGTCTGCTCGGCGGTCAGCGGGACCAGGCACAGGCCCTGGGTGGCGCCGAGTTCGACGAGCACGTCGTCCGGGAGGTTCGCCGGGTGCGGGCGCAGGGCGCGGGCGGCGGAGCGGGTGCACAGCACCGGGGCCTTGGAGATGGTGAGGGCGCGGCGGACGGTGGCGTCCGAGGCGCCGGAGAGGTCGGCGAGCACACCGAGGCGGTTCAGCTCGCGCACGACCTCCTCGCCGAACCGGGTCAGCCCGTTCTCGCCTGCCCAGGACGCGCCCGAGAGGGTGAGGACGCGCAGGCCGAGGGCGTGCAGCGCGCGCAGGATGCCCAGCGAGTCGTCCAGCGCGGCGGCGCCCGCCGGGCCGAGCAGCACGGCGACCCGCCCGCAGTTCCTGGCGTCCGTGACCTGGGCCGCGCTGTGGGCCATGCGCAGGCCCTCCGGGTGCGCGGCGACCACGGTCTTCACCAGGTCGAGCTGCTCCAGCGTCGCGCCCACGGCGCGTTCGCCGACCAGGCCCCCGGGCAGGTGCAGCGCCCAGAACAACGCTCCCACGTGCCCTTCGCGGAGCCGGGGCACGTCCGTGTCGACGGCGCTCTCGCCGAGTTCGAGGTCGTACCAGGACAGGCGCCGCAGGGCCCAGGGCAGACCGCTGTAGCCGTCGGCGACGGGATGCTCGACGAGGAGGGCGTGGGCGCGGGTCAGCGGGTCGGCGGCGGGCTCGCTCCCGCCTCCGGAGCCGGGCCCGGCGACGGTCCCGGCTCCGGTCTCGGCCTCGGCCTCGGCGGCGTGCGGCTCGAACCCGCTCAGCCGTTCGGGATGATCCAGGTCCAGTTCCCCGACCTCTGCGGTGGTGTGCAGTTCGTCCTGCAGATCAGCCATACGAGGCTCCGGGGTCCGGGGGTACCAACAGGTGGTTCCACCGTGCCATGGGCTCGCGCCAGGTTCACGGCGGAAGAGCCGTTCGGGCGACGCGCCAGTCCCCCCCGGGGGGAAGGCCGCTTTGTAGGTGCGGGTGCGCCGTGGCTGAGGATTGCGCCGTTCCCCGCGCCCCTAAAAGATTGCGCCGTTCCCCGCGCCCCCAAGAGATTGCGCCGTTCCCCGCGCCCCCAAGAGATTGCGCCGTTCCCCGCGCCCCCAAGAGATTGCGCCGTTCCCCGCGCCCCCAAGAGGGGCGCGGGGAACTGCGCGCCCTCAGTGGGGTCGGCCGTGCTCCTCGGCTCGGGTCAGCAGCAGGTCCCTCTCCCGCTGGTTGCGCGCGAGCGCCGCCGCCCGCGCGAACTCGCCCGCCGCCTCCTCCGTCCGGCCGACCCGCGCCAACAGGTCCCCCCGCACACTCGGCAGCAAGTGATAGTCGCGCAACGAGGGTTCACCCATGAGCGCGTCCACAAGGCCCAGCGCGACCTCCGGCCCCTCGGCCATCGACACGGCGACGGCCCGGTTCAGCTCGACCACCGGCGACGGAGCCCGCACGGCGAGCATCCCGTACAGCGTGACGATCCGCCCCCAGTCGGTCTCCGCGTACGTGAGCGCGTGCGCGTGACACGCGGCGATGGCGGCCTGGAGGACGTACGGCCCGGGCCCGCCCCCCGAGGACACCGCCTCCGCCCGGCCCAGCGCGGCGAACCCGCGCCGGATGAGCACCCGGTTCCACCGCGCCCGGCTCTGGTCCTTGAGCAGCACGGGCTCCCCCGACGGTCCCGTCCGCGCCGCCGACCGCGACGCCTGCAGCTCCAACAGCGCCGCGAGGCCGTGCACTTCGGGCTCCTTGGGCATCAGCTCGGCCAGTACGCGGGCGAGCCGTAGCGCGTCCTCGCAGAGCGCGGGCCGCAGCCAGTCGTCCCCGGCCGTGGCCGCGTACCCCTCGTTGAAGATCAGGTAGATGACCTCCAGTACCGAGCCGAGCCGGGCCTCGCGTTCGGGCCCGTACGGCACCTCGAAGGGGACGCCCTTCGCGGCGAGTGTCCGCTTGGCGCGCACGATGCGCTGGGCGAGGGTCTTCTCCGGGGTGAGGAAGGCGCGGGCGATCTCGACGGTGGTCAGCCCGCCGAGCAGCCGCAGGGTGAGCGCGATGCGGGCCTCGGCGGACAGGACGGGGTGGCAGGCCGTGAAGACCAGCCGCAGCAGGTCGTCGTCGATGTCGTCCGGGTCGGCGGGCTCGTCCACGTGACCGGCCCCGTACGGCCCGGACGTCTCCAGGTCGCGCCCCATCTCCGCCAGCTTGCGCGCGTACCGTTCGCGCCGCCGTACGAGGTCGATCGCCCGGTGTTTGGCGGTGGCCATGAGCCAGGCCCCGGGATTGCCAGGCACCCCGTCCCTCGGCCACTGCTCCAGCGCCGCGACCAGCGCGTCCTGCGCGAGCTCCTCCGCGATCCCGACGTCCCGCACGATGCGCGCGACCCCGGCGATGATGCGGGGCGACTCCATGCGGAAGACGGTCTCGATGGTGTGGTCGGGATCCTGGGCGGGGGTGTCTGGCGTCACGCTCCACCATCAGACACCCCCGGAGCCGTACGGCCAAGGCCGGAGCCGGAGCCGAAGCCGTAGCCGTAGCCGACGGAGAGGCCGGGGGCGAGGCTCAGCCTTCGACGATCTCGCGCACCTCGCAGGTCACCGTCCAGTGGGCCTCGTGGATCTGCAGGAACCGCTTGGTCCACTCGACCGCCTCGGCCCTGTCCTTGGCCTGGAGCATCGCGTACCCGCCGACGACCTCCTTGGCCTCGGTGAACGGCCCGTCGGTGACGGACAGTTCGCCACCCTCCCAGCGCACCCGCGTGCCCTGCGCGGTCGGCGTCAGCCCGGAGGTGTCCAGCAGCACGCCGGCCTTCGTCATCTCCTCGATCAGCTCACCCATCCGCTCCATGAGCGCGTCGCTCGGCCCCTCGGCGGGGGCGTTCTGCTCGTCGATCCGGATCATCGACAGGTAACGGGGCATGGTGACTCCCTGAGTCCTCGGCACGGAGCCGGGGCCGATCCCCGCCTCTCACCCCTGCGTCGAACGACGAGGACCGGAATCGACACGGAGCTCAGAGTTCTTTGGAAGAAGTCACTTCAGTGACTCCCACAGCTTCCCCGCCTCCGGTTCCTCCGCCACGACCCGGTTGGGGTTGGACGGGGCGGGCACCACCGGCATCGTCACGGTCTCGGTGTAGGTGGAGGAGAGGGACTTCAGGCTCTGGCCGAGGTTCATGAGTTCGGGCAGGGAGTTCAGGCCCGTGTCCGTGGTGAGGCTGCCGGTGAGGGCGTCGGCGACGCTGTACAGGCGGGTGGGGCTGGTGAGGAGGTTGCTGGAGGAGACCTGGTCGAGGAGTGCCTTCACCAGTTTCTGCTGGAGGCCTATGCGGCCGAGGTCGCTGCCGTCGCCTATGCCGTGCCGGGTACGGGCCAGGGCCAGGGCGTCGGCGCCGTCGAGGTGGTGGGTGCCGGCCTCCAGTTCGAGGTGGCTGTCCTCGTCGGAGATGTCGTCGTCCGTCGTCACGGTGACCCCGCCGAGCGCGTCCACCAGATCGGCGAAGCCGGCGAAGTCGATCTCGATGTAGTGGTCCATGCGGACGTTCGTCAGGGTCTCCACCGTCTTGACGGCGCAGACGGGCCCGCCGACGGAGTACGCGCTGTTGAACATCACGCCGTACGCCTCCGCCGTCGAACCGCCCGAGGACAGCGGGCAGGAGGGGCGCGCGACGAGGGTGTCGCGCGGGATGCTCACGACGGTCGCCTCCGAGCGGCCCTCGTCGACGTGGATGATCATCGCCGTGTCGGAGCGGGCGCCCTCGCTGCTGCCGCCGCCGAGTGCCTTGTTGCGCTTGCCGCTGCGCGAGTCGGAGCCGAGGACCAGGATGTTGAGCGCGCCGCTGGGCAGCGGGTCGGCGGACTCCGTGCCCGTCGGGGTCGTCACGGCCCTGGGCGGCCGGTTGTCGCCGAGCGCGCTGTCGATGTCGACGCTCTTGATGTTGTGGTTCAGGTGCCAGTACACCCATGCGGCTCCGGCCATCGAGGCGACGAGCGCGCAGCCGACGGCGATGCCCGCCACCTTGAACAGCCGTGACCGGCCCGACCACCACGACCGTCCCCCCGTAACGGATGTCGTGGCGTCCGCGCCCTCCGTACCGGGCGTCGTGGCGTCCGCGCCCCCCGTACCGGGCGTCGTGGCGTCCGCGCCCCCCGTACCGGACGTCGTGGCGTCCGCGCCCCCCGGCTCGTCTTCTCCGCTCACGCTCACACTCCCGCTCACAGAGAGAACATAAGTCCGAATTATTTCAACAAGGA
The DNA here is from genome assembly GCF_014650955.1 of Streptomyces tauricus. Taxonomy (GTDB): domain Bacteria; phylum Actinomycetota; class Actinomycetes; order Streptomycetales; family Streptomycetaceae; genus Streptomyces; species Streptomyces tauricus. The sequence goes on along the minus strand of NZ_BMVY01000023.1, from coordinate 104,833 downwards.
ACCACTTCCCGGCTTTACTTCGGAAACTCTCAGGTTTCGTTGAGTTTTCTCAGATCCGTCTTCGAAACTTTCGACGCCCCGGCACCGCTCACGGGGGCCGTGGCGTCGGTCACGCCGGCGGTGCCGTACTGCTCCTGACCACCAGACTCGTCGCCAGTTCCACCCTCGTGGCGGTCGAGGGCCGCTCCGAGCGGCCGAGATCCAGTACGAGCCGGGCCGCCGCCTCGGCCATCTCCGTGAGCGGCTGGCGCACGGTGGTGAGCGGCGGGCCGACCCAGCGGGCCACCGGCAGGTCGTCGAAACCGACGATGCTGAGGTCCTCCGGTACGCGAAGGCCCAGCTCCCGGGCGGCCTCGTACAGGCCGAGGGCCTGGAGGTCGTTGCCCGCGAAGACGGCGGTCGGGCGGTCGGGCAGCTTGAGCAGTTCGAGCCCGGCGCGGTAGCCGCTGTCGTGGTGGAAGTCGCCGGTGCGCACGAGCGCCGGGTCGACCGGCAGCCCGGCCGTGTCGAGCGCCGCCCGGTATCCGTCGAGCCGGGCCCGGCTGCACATCATCCGCGAGGGCCCGCTGATCACGCCGATGCGCCGGTGGCCGAGGTCGGCCAGATGCCGGGTCGCGGCGAGCCCGCCCTGCCAGTTGGTGGCGCCGACGGAGGGTGAGTCGTCCCCGGGGTCGCCGGCCGGGTCGACCACCACGAACGGGATGGAGCGGCTGGTCAGCAGTGCCCGCTGGGACTCGTCGAGCCCGCTGAGGACGAGCACGACACCGTGCGGGCGGCGGGCGGCGACCTGGTCGGCCCAGGTGCGCCCGGGGGTGAGCCGCCCCGCGCTCTCGGAGAGGACGACGCTCAGCCCCTCGTCCCGCGCCACGTTCTCCACGCCCCGGATGACCTCCATCGCCCACGCGCTCTCCAGTTCGTGGAAGACGAGGTCGATGAGCGGCGACCGGGACGCCTCGGCCCGGCGGCGCCGGTAGCCGTGGTGGCGCAGCAGTTCCTCGACCCGGGTCCGGGTGGAGGGGGCCACATCGGCGCGGCCGTTGAGCACCTTCGAAACAGTCGGGGCCGAGACTCCCGCCTCGCGGGCGATCTCGGCGAGCGTCGCTGACTGGGCTACGGCGGGATTCGGGCGAGTCATGAACGGGATCGTATCCCTGCGCAACCTCTTGACGAAGCCCTTCGACCGCCATACGTTCCCGGAACATTCGAAGTACCACCCGAAACATTCGCGCATGTTCGTGACGCGAGCTCGCTGGTGAGCGGACGAGCCGGACAAGAAGAGGTGCTGTCATGGAGTCGATCAACGGGCGGTCCAACAGCGGGCGGCCCACGGGCGAAGGCCCGGGCAGAAGCGCGGGCGGCGGCCTGAACGGCCGTACGTTCAGCAGGCGCTGGGTCCTGGGCGCCGGTGCCACCACCCTGCTCACCACCGGCCTCACCGCCTGCGGCTCCGACGACGGCCCCGGCGGGGGCGGCAGCTCGATCGACGCCTTCGTGTACGGGGACGACGCGGTGAAGGTCCAGCAGACGGCCGTCGAGCGCTTCAACAAGTCCGCCGCGAGCAAGTCGGCCAAGGGCACGGTGAAGCTGGTCAGGATCCCGGGCGCGGACTACACGTCCAAGCTCCGTACGGCGATGGGCTCCCCGAGCGCCCCGGACGTCTTCTTCAACTGGGGCGGCGGCTCGATCAGGGCCTACCAGGAGGCGAAGCAGCTCGTCGACCTGACCGACACCATCGCGGGCGACCCGGTCCTGAAGTCGGGCTTCCTGCCCGCGGTGCTGGCGGCGGGCGCGCTCGGCGGCCGCAACTACGGGATACCGATGCGCGGCATGCAGCCGGTCATCCTCTTCTACAACAAGTCGCTCTTCGCCGAGCACAAGCTCCAGCCGCCCACCACCTGGGACCAGTTGCAGGACATCAACGCCAAGCTGAAGAAGGCGAAGATCACCCCGTTCGCGCTCGGCGGGGCGGACACCTGGACCGAGCTGATGTGGCTGGAGTACCTGGTCGACCGCATCGGCGGCCCGGAGGTCTTCGCGAAGATCCAGGACGGCGACGCGTCCGCCTGGGGCGACCCGGCCGTCCTCAAGGCCGCGGAGCGGGTCAAGGAACTCATCGACGACGGCGCCTTCGGGTCGAAGTTCAGCTCGGTGTCGTACGTCAACGGCGGCGCCCCGGCCGTCTTCGCCAAGGGCAAGGCGGCGATGCACCTGATGGGTTCGTGGGAGTACTCGACGCAGCTCGGCAAGTTCCCGTCCTTCGCGAAGAACAGCCTGGGCTGGTGCGCGTTCCCCACCGTCGAGGGTGGCACCGGCGACATCCGCAACGTCGTCGGCAACCCGACCAACTACTGGTCGGTCAACACCCGTACGAGCAACAAGGACGCGGCGATCGCCTTCCTGAAGGACTGCGCCTCCGAGACGTACGCCAAGGCGCTGGTCGCCAACGGTGACATCCCGACGACGTCCAACGCGGCCAAGCTGCTCGACGCCTCGCCCAACCCGGAGTTCGCGAAGTTCCAGTACGAGATGGTCGAGAAGGCGCCGGCCTTCACGCTCTCCTGGGACCAGGCGGTCGACGCGGACATCGCGACCCCGATGCTCACCGAGATCAACAAGCTGTTCGTCGGCAAGTCCTCGCCGGGCGAGTTCGTCTCGGCGCTCAAGGAGCTGAAGTGAGCGCACCCACCCCCACCAAGGCCCCGGTGGGAAGCCCGGTCGCGCAGCGCGGCGGTCCCGAGGTGCCCCCGAGGCCGCACAAGCGGTCCGGGGCGGCCACGGCCGGCCGGCCGCACGCCGCCTGGGCACTGCCCGGTGTTCTCTTCTTCGCGTTCTTCGCCGTGGTCCCGATGGGACTTGCCTTCTATCTCTCCTTCACCAGCTGGGACGGCCTGGGCGACCCGACGCCCGTCGGCCTCGACAACTGGCGCAAGCTGATCGACGACGACCGGATGGTCCAGTCCCTGTGGCTGACGGTCCTGCTGACGGCGGCCAGCTGGGTCTTCCAGACGGTGATCGCGCTGCTGCTCGGTGTCTGGGCGGCGGGCCGCCAGCGCAACCGGGCGGTGCTGTCCGCGATCTTCTTCGTCCCGTTCCTGCTGTCGTCCACCGCGATCGCGCTGCTCTTCTACGCCCTGCTCGATCCGAACTTCGGCATCATCCAGGAGAACATCCTCGGCTCCTCCAGCGGCGCGTTCCTCGCCATCGTCTTTGTCGGCGGCTGGCAGTTCATCCCCTTCCACACCCTGATCTACCAGGGCGGCGCCCGGCAGATACCCGAGGTCCTCTACCAGGCCGCGGCGATCGACGGGGCGGGCCGCTACCGCCAGTTCTTCTCGATCACGCTGCCCCAGCTGCGCCACACCGTCACGACGTCCACGGTCCTGATGGTCGTCGGCTCGCTCACGTACTTCGAGACCGTGCTGATCCTCACCAAGGGCGGCCCGGGCACCGACACCGCGATCCTGCCGTACCTGATGTACGAGGCCGGCTTCAAGAGCTACGACTTCGGCTACGCGAGCGCCATCGCGTCCTTCCTGGTGCTGGTCGCCACCGGACTGTCCCTGATCCTCGTGCGGCTGACCGGCTTCGGCGGCATGCGCAGTACCCGCGAAGGGATGTGACGGAGTGTCCCGCGATACGTTGCCGCGCCCCGGCACCCGTCCACGCCCGAAGGGCGAGAAGCACGACACGCAGCCACCACCCGCCGCCCGCCGCCGCAGGCACTGGTCGAAACGCCCCAACCCCCTCGCGGGTCTGGGCGCGGTCATCTGGCTCGCGATCGTCATCGTCCCGATCTACGCGATGCTGTCGGCCTCGCTCACCAGCCAGGACAAGGCACTCACCGGCAACCCGCTGACCCCGCCGACGAGTCCGACGCTCGACAACTACAACACCGTGCTGAACAGCGGCTTCGGCCATCTCCTGGCCAACACGGCGATCGTGGCCGTCGCGGTCGTGGCCATCGTCCTCTGCCTCTCCGTCCCGCTCGCGTACGTCGCCGTCCGCACCCGCACCCGCTGGTCGGGCCTGGCCTTCCGGCTGTTCCTCCTCGGTGTCGCGATCCCGGCCCAGGCGGTCGTGGTCCCCCTCTACCTCCTGATCGCCAAGCTCGACCTGTACGACAGCCTGCCGGCGGTCATCCTGCCGACGGCGGCCTTCGCGATGCCGGTCTCGGTACTGGTCCTGGTGGGCACCCTGCGGGACGTCTCGGAGGAGCTGTACGAGGCGATGGCCCTGGACGGCGCCTCACCGCAGCGCATGCTGTTCCAGCTGGCGATCCCGATGGCCAAGGGCGGTATCAGCACGGTCGTCATCTACGCGGCGCTGCAGGCCTGGAACGGCTTCCTCTTCCCGCTGATCTTCACCCAGTCCGACGAGCCGCGGGTCCTGACCCTCGGCCTGTTCAACTACGTCAGCCAGTTCGGCGTCAACATCCCCGCGCTGCTGGCCTCGGTCGTCCTCTCCGGCGTCCCGATCTTCGCCGTCTACCTGGTGGCCCGCCGCGCGCTGGTCGGCGGCCTGATGGGCGTGGGCGGAAAGTGAACCCACTCGACTCTGACAGGAGTTCCATGACCAACGCCCCGTGGCGTGATCCCGCGCTGCCCGCCGAGGCCCGGGTCGACGACCTGCTCGCCCGGATGACCCTGGAGGAGAAGACCGCCCAGCTGTACGGCGTGTGGGTGGGAGCCGCCACGGACGGCGGCGGGGTCGCCCCGCACCAGGACGAGATGACCTCGGACTTCGACTGGGACGAGCTGATCACCCACGGTCTGGGCCAGCTCACCCGCTCGTTCGGTACGGCCCCCGTGGACCCCGCGCTGGGCGCGCAGGCACTGGCCCGCGCCCAGCGCCGGATCAGCGAGGCCGGCCGCTTCGGCATCCCGGCGGTCGCCCACGAGGAGTGCCTGGCGGGCTTCACGGCCTGGGGCGCCACCGCGTACCCGGTCCCACTCGCCTGGGGCGCCACGTTCGACCCTTCCCTGGTCGAGGAGATGGCCCACCGGATCGGCCGGGACCTCGCCTCCGTCGGCGTCCACCAGGGCCTCGCCCCGGTCCTGGACGTCGTACGGGATCCGCGGTGGGGCAGGGTCGAGGAGACCATCGGTGAGGACCCCTACCTCGTCGGCACGATCGGCGCGGCCTACGTCCGCGGCCTGGAGTCCGCGGGGATCGTCGCCACGCTCAAGCACTTCGCGGGGTACGCGTCCTCCGCGGGCGCCCGCAACCTCGCTCCGGTACGGGCCGGCGTGCGCGAGTTCGCCGACATCACGCTGCCCCCGTTCGAGTTCGCGCTGCGCGAGGGCGGGGCCCGCTCGGTGATGGCCGCGTACACGGACACGGACGGCGTGCCCGCCACCGCGGACCCGTACCTGCTGACCGAACTCCTGCGTGAGCGTTGGGACTTCACCGGCACGGTCGTCAGCGACTACTTCGGCGTCGGTTTCCTCAAGACCCTGCACCGGGTCGCGGGCACCGAGGCGCAGGCCGCGCACGCGGCCCTGGCGGCGGGCGTGGACGTCGAACTGCCGACGGTCCACTGCAACGGCGACCCGCTGGTGGAGGCGGTACGGGCCGGGGAGATCCCCGAGTCCCTGGTGGACCGGGCGGCGGCCAGGGTCCTGCGCCAGAAGTGCGCGCTGGGCCTGCTGGACGAGGACTGGACGCCGGAGCCCACGGGCCCCGTCGACCTCGACTCGACCGCGAACCGCGTGCTGGCCCGCCGCCTGGCCGAGGAATCCGTCGTCCTGCTCTCCAACCCGGAGGGCCTGCTCCCGCTGGCCCCCGACACCCGCATCGCCGTGGTCGGCCCGCGGGCCTCGGACGCCCTGGCCATGCTGGGCTGCTACTCGTTCCCGTCGCACGTGGGCGTCAACCACCCGGCCCTGCCGATGGGCATCGAGATCCCCACGCTCCTGGAGTCCCTGCGCACGGAACTCCCGGACGCGAAGATCACCTTCACCGAGGGCTGCGACACCACCGACCCGGACACCTCCGGCTTCGAGGAGGCCGTCGCACGCTCCACCGAGGCGGATGTCTGCGTGGCGGTGCTCGGCGACCGGGCGGGCCTCTTCGGCCGGGGCACGTCGGGCGAGGGCTGCGATGTGGCGGACCTGCAACTGCCCGGCGTGCAGGCCCAGTTGCTGGACGCCCTGACCGCCACGGACACCCCCGTCGTCCTGATCCTGCTCACCGGCCGCCCGTACGCGCTCGGCCGCTGGCACGACCGGCTGGCCGCCACGGTCCAGGCGTTCTTCCCCGGCGAGGAGGGCGGCCCGGCGGTCGCGGGCGTCCTGTCGGGCCGGGTGAACCCCTCGGGCCGACTCCCGGTGAGCATCCCCCAGACCCCCGGCGGCCAGCCATGGACGTACCTACAGCCTCCCCTGGGCCTGGCAGGAGAGGTGAGCAACCTCGACCCGACCCCACTCCACCCCTTCGGCCACGGCCTGGGCTACACGGACTTCACCTGGGAGAACACGGAGGACGTGTACGCGGAGACGACCACGGACGAGGGGCACGACGTCTCGGTCACGATCCGCAACACGGGCCCGCGCGAAGGCACGGAGGTCGTCCAGTTGTACCTGCACGACCCGGTGGCGTCCGTGACCCGCCCCGACGTACGCCTGATCGGCTACCACCGCCTGACCCTGAGCCCCGGAGAGGCCCGCCAGGTCACCTTCCACTTCCACCCGGACCTGTCGGCGTTCACCAACGCCAGGGGCCAACGCGTGGTGGAACCGGGCGCCCTGGAACTCCGAGTATCCAAATCCAGCACGACAACCGCCCACACAACCCACCTGACCCTGAAAGGCCAGGAACGCCAACCGGGCCCATCCCGCCACCTGACATGCAGAACAACGGCCGTCTAGGGGCACGGGGAACAGCGCAATCTTTCCGCTTTTAGGGGCGCGGGGAACGGCGCAGTCTTTTAGGGGCGCGGGGAACGGCGCAGTCTTTCCACTCTTGGGGGCGCGGGGAACGGCGCAATCGTCAACCGTCGACGGACTCGAACCTCCACCGATGAACGGCCCGAGCAACCAACCCCCCAGCCGGCTCCGGAAGCTCAGGAAGCGCGTCGTCATACGCGGCATCCCACCACGTAATGACAAGCACCCGCTCCCCCGGAGCCCGCAGGACCTCCCGCCGCAGGGGCCGCGCCGGGAGGTCCTGCTCCCGCACCCACGCGAGCAGTTCCTCCCCCCGCCCCTCGACGGCCCGCGCCTCCCACATCAACGCCACACTCATGAGTACAGGTTGTCCTTACTGACCTCGTGCACGTGATCGTGGGAGTGGGAGTGCGCGCGCCCTCCGGCGTGGGAACGCCCCGGCACGTGCGGATCGGTCACGGGCAACGACGAGTCCGCCGACAGATCCCAGTCGGACGCGTCCCGCCCCCGAGCCACCATCTCCGCGCCCAGCGCGGCGACCATCGCCCCGTTGTCCGTACACAGCTTCGGCCGAGGCACCCGCAACGTGATCCCCGCCGCCTCGCACCGCTCCTGCGCGAGCACCCGCAACCGCGAGTTCGCGGCGACCCCGCCACCGATCATCAGATGGTCGACGCCTTCGTCACGACAGGCCCGTACGGCCTTACGGGTCAGGACGTCGACGACGGCCTCCTGGAAGGACGCGGCCACGTCACGCACCGGCACGTCCTCACCGGCCGCCCGCTTCGCCTCGATCCACCGGGCCACCGCGGTCTTCAGCCCGGAGAAGGAGAAGTCGTACGCGGCGTCACGCGGCCCGGTGAGCCCGCGCGGGAAGGAGATCGCGTTCGGGTCACCCTCCTTGGCGTACCGGTCGATGACGGGCCCGCCCGGGAAACCGAGGTTGAGAACGCGCGCGATCTTGTCGAAGGCCTCCCCCGCCGCGTCGTCGATGGTCGCGCCCATCGGCCGTACGTCGGACGTGATGTCCGAGGACAGCAGCAGCGAGGAGTGCCCGCCGGAGACGAGCAGCGCCATCGTCGGCTCGGGCAGCGGGCCGTGCTCCAACTGGTCCACGCAGATGTGGGACGCCAGATGGTTCACCCCGTACAACGGCTTCCCCAGCGCGTACGCGTACGCCTTCGCCGCCGAGACCCCGACGAGCAGCGCGCCCGCGAGCCCGGGCCCGGCGGTGACGGAGATGCCGTCGAGGTCCCGCGCGCTGACCCCGGCCTCCTTCAGCGCCCGCTCGATGGTCGGCACCATCGCTTCCAGGTGCGCCCGCGAGGCGACCTCCGGCACGACTCCGCCGAAGCGCGCGTGCTCGTCGACGCTGGAGGCGATGGCGTCGGCGAGCAGGGTCGTGCCCCGGACGATGCCGACGCCGGTCTCGTCGCAGGAGGTCTCGATGCCGAGGACGAGAGGTTCGTCAGCCATTGATCTCGGTTCCTTGTACGGATGTTGACGGGTCGTTGAGGCGCATCACGAGGGCGTCCACGTTCCCCGGCTGGTAGTAGCCGCGCCGGAAGCCGATCGGCTCGAAGCCGAAGCGTTCGTAGAGCTTCTGGGCGCGGATGTTGTCGACCCGGCATTCGAGCAGCACCTCGGCGCACTCGAAGGCGGTCGCGGCCCGCAGCAGTTCGGTCAGTATCAGCGCGCCGAGCCCGGTGCCCCAGTGCTCCCGGGCTACGGCGATGGTCTGGACGTCACCGGCGTCACCGGCGGCGGCGAGGCCCCCGTACCCGACGATCACCCCGCCGTCCTCCGCCACCACGTACCGCCGGGTCGCCTCGGGTCCTCGCGCGTGGGCCAGGTCGGACCAGAACATGCCCCGGGACCAGGCGTCCTCGGGGAAGAGGTCCTTCTCCAGTTCCAGTACGGGCTCGATGTCCCACCAGCGCATCTCGCGCAGCACCGCGGTCGTCACTTGGGGGTGACCACCTTGTAGTTCTTGGGCACCTGGGCGTCGGGCCGGCGCAGATAGAGCGGCCGGGGCGCTTCCAGTTCCTCGCCCGCCGCCAGCCGTTCGGCCGCCAGGGACGCGAGCGAGGCCGCCGACACGTGCTCGGGCTCGCGGGCGTCCGGGAAGGTGTCGGGGTAGAGCAGCGCGCCCGCGCCCACGGCGGGCAGCCCGCCGATGTCCAGCTCCCCGGGGCGGTCCACGGCGGGCTCGGTGAGGCGCGTACGGGCGTCGGCGTACCGCGCCCAGTAGACCTCCTTGCGCCGGGCGTCGGTGGCGACGACGAAGGGTCCCTCGATCCCCGCCTCACCCCCGGCGGCGTACGCGAGGCCGTCGAGGGTGCACAGCCCGTACACGGGGACGCCGAGCGCTAGCCCGAACGTGTCGGCGGTCATCAGGCCGACTCTGAGCCCGGTGTACGGGCCGGGGCCCACGCCGACGACGACGCCGGTGACGGCGTCGAGCCGCAGCCCGGCTTCGGTGAGGACCCGGTCGACGGCCGGCAGGAGCAGTTCCCCGTGCCGACGCGCGTCCACCTGGCTGTGGGCGGCGACGACGGACGTGCCGTCGTGCAGCGCGGCGGTGACTGCGGGGGTGGCGGTATCCAGAGCGAGCAAGAGCACGCGAACAGCCTACGGCGCCCGGACCCGGCGCACGGCCGCCTCAATCCGGCGGGTACCTGCTGCTAACGTCACACCGTCACAACACGGACAAATACCGTACAAGATCGTGCGAGAGGTGGGCACTCAGGTGATCCGGACCAGCTCGGGAATCGTGGCCGGGCTCACCGCGACGGCGCTCGCCGTGATCGGCTTCCTCACCTACCAGGCGTCGGCGTACGCGCCGGACGACCTGTCCGCCCCGCGGGCCGCCGAGCCCCTGCCCGCCACGGCGTCGAAGGCCCCGCGGGACAAGAACGACCCGACGGCCCTGCCCGCGGGCTCGGGCACCGGGCGTCGGGTCGTGTACTCGCTGGACGACGACCGGGTGTGGCTGGTCGACGAGGGCGACCGGGTCCGTCGGACGTTCCGGGTCAGCCCCGGTACGGTCGATCCGCTGCCCGCCGGGTACGCCGTCACGTCACGCTCCGGGACGATCGTCGGCTCCGACGGTGTGGCCGTGGAACACGTCGTGCGCTTCGCCAGCCAGGACGGCATCGCGATCGGTTTCAGCGCGGCGGTCGACGGGTCGGTGACGCCACCCGACTCCACGAGGAGGCTGGGCGGCATCCGCGAGCCGCGGGACGGCGGGGCGGCGATGTGGGACTTCGCCACGATCGGCACGAGGATCACGGTAATCAGGTAACCGTTTCAAACTCCCCCGCATACCCACCCACCCAAACAGCCCATGCAACCCCGCCCCCCAGCCGCCCCCTCAGGGGCGCGGGGAACGGCGCAATCTTTTCGCCTGTGGGGGCGCGGGGAACGGCGCAGGCTTTCGCCTTTAGGGGCGCGGGGAACGGCGCAGTCGTTTAGGGGCGCGGGGAACGGCGCAATACCTACGCCGCCCGCCGCCGCTCATCCCGCCCAGCCGCCACAGGCCGCGCAGGCCCCGGCGCAGACACAGACACCGGCGGAGCCGGCGGCTCCGACACAGCCCGCACAAACTTCCCCACCGCAAGCAACTCCCCCACCGAGACCCCACCGGACCTCGAAGGAACACGTTCCGACGCAGGCATCGCGGCCTCCTGAAGGGCTCCGGGAGCAGACATGGTTAGGTAGACCTAACCAACTCCTCCGCCCATGTGAACACGCCGAAGCGCCCGGGCGCAACATCTTCCCGACGCCATGTCGGAACGTTGGGGCGAACATACGAACCCGCCCCACGGTCGGCCACGAATCAGGCACGGGCCAGACGCGGATCAGGCACAGCTCACGCGCGGTTCACGCGCGGCTCACGCGGAGAGCACACCCAGATCCACAGACCCCCACCGCTCCCCCACACCCGTGACCACCACATGCCGCACCTCGTCCGTCGTATCGCCGACGGCCCGGTGGATCAGCAGGTGCAGCCGGTCGTCCGTCAGCTCCTCGACCTTCCCCTCGCCCCACTCCACGACGATCACGGAGTCGGAGAGGGACACGTCGAGATCGAGGTCCTCCATCTCGTCGAGCCCGCCGCCCAGGCGGTACGCGTCCACGTGGACGAGCGGCGGACCGTCCCCGAGGGAGGGGTGCACGCGGGCGATCACGAACGTCGGCGAGGTGACGGCGCCCCGGACCCCGAGCCCCTCGCCGAGCCCGCGCGTCATCGTGGTCTTGCCCGCGCCCAGTTCGCCGGTGAGCATCACAAGGTCGCCGGCCCGTAGCAGCTTGGCGAGCCTGCGGCCCAACTCCTGCATCTGCTCGGGCGAGTTGACGACGATCTCCGCGGTCACGGCACCGGGGTCACCCGGGTTGCGCGGTGCTGCTGGTGCTTCCATAGCCACCAACGGTAGCCCCTGCGGGCACGGCGCCGACGCGGGTGAGCAGGTCCGCGAGCCGGTCTATGACGACCTCCGGATGTTCCAGCATCACGAGGTGCCCGGCGTCCGGCACGAGCACCAGCTCGGCGTCCGGCAGCAGGTCGGCGATGGACTCGCTGTGCTCGCTCGGCGTCACGAGGTCCTTGACCCCGGCCAGTACGAGCACGGGCAGATCGGCGAAGTACGCGAGTGCCTCGGTCTTGTCGTGGTCGGTGAAGGCCGGGTAGAACTCGGCGACCACGTCGATCGGCGTGGCCTCGATCAGCCGCTCCGCGAACCGCGCGACCGCCGGGTCGATGTCCCTGGACGCGAACGAGTACCGCTTGATGATCCCCGCGAACAGGTCGGCGGTGGCCCGCCGCCCGCGCTCCACCAGCTCGGCCCGCTGCCCGAGCGCCTTCAGCACTCCGGGGAGTATCCGCCGCACCGCGTTGACACCCGCGACGGGCAGCCCGAAGTTGACCTCGCCGAGCCGCCCCGACGACGTACCGATCAGGGCCACGCCGACGACGCGGTCGCGGATCAGGTCGGGGAACTGGTCGGCCAGGGCCATCATCGTCATGCCGCCCATCGAGTGGCCGACGAGCACGAGCGGGCCCTCGGGCGCCGCCGCGTCGATGACGGCCTTCAGGTCCCGGCCCAGCTGGTCGATGGTGACGGGGTCGTCGTCCCGGACCTGGGCCACGCCCCGCCCGGAACGGCCGTGGCTGCGCTGGTCCCAGTGCACGGTCCGTACGACGCCGCGCAGCGCGGCCCGCTGGAAGTGCCAGGAGTCCTGGCTGAGGCAGTAGCCGTGGCTGAAGACGACGGTGACCGGTCGGGGTGACTTGCGGCCGAAGAGCCGGCGGCGGCGCGGGGCCAGCGCGGTGTCGCTCTCCACCTCGTCGACCTCGTAGTACAGCTCGGTGCCGTCGTCCGCGGCGGCCTTGCCCGGCATACCGCGCAGCGCCCCGTACGGACCGGCCGAGTCGAGGGCGAGGCGCGCCTTCCTGCGCATGCCGCGGCCGACCGTGAGCCGTTCTATGGCGACTCCGGCGGCGGCGCCCGCGGCGATCACGCCTATCGCGGTACCGGCGACACCGGTGGTCCTGCGCCAGTTCGCGGCCCCCGCCGCGGAGACGGCCGAGGCCGCGGCCGTGGCCGCTTCCACCGCTGCCTCCGCGCTGCTCTCGCTCACGAACCGCTCCTCTTCATCCGCTCGGGTTGCCGTGCCCTGCCGTGCTCCGCACTCATGCGGATACCCCGCTTGTTACTCGTTCACGTAGACGCGCGGTACGCGGGTTCCGATGCGGGTGACGATCTCGTACGCGATCGTGCCCGCGGCCCGGGCCCAGTCCTCGGCGGTCGGCTCGCCGTGGTCGCCGGGCCCGAAGAGGACCGCCCGGTCGCCGACCGGCGGTTCGTCGCCGCCGAGGTCGACCGCGAACTGGTCCATCGCGACCCGCCCCGCGACCGTCCGCCACTTGCCGCCCACCAGGACGGGCCCGGTGCCGGAGGCGTGGCGCGGGATGCCGTCCGCGTACCCGACGGGCACGAGGCCGAGGGTCGTGGCGCCGGCGGTGACGTAGTGGTGTCCGTAGCTGACGCCGTGGCCCGCCGGTACGTGCTTCACCAGTGCGAGTGACGCCCAGAGCGTCATCACGGGGCGCAGCCCGAGGTCGGCGGAGGTGCCCAGCTCGGGGCTCGGCGAGATGCCGTACGTGGCGATCCCGGTCCGTACGAGGTCGAAGTGCGACTCGGGCAGGGTGAGGGTGGCGGGCGAGTTGGCGATGTGCCGGACCTCCGGGCGCAGCCCCGCTCCCTCCGCGTGGGCCAGCATCTCGCGGAAGAGGGTGAGCTGGGCCTGGATGGAGGGGTGGCCCGGCTCGTCGGCGCAGGCGAAGTGGGACCACAGGCCGGTGACGGCGACCAGGCCCTCGGCCTCGGCCCGCCGTGCCTCGGCGACCAGATCGGCCCAGTCGGCGGGCTGGCAGCCGTTGCGCCCGAGACCGGTGTCGGCCTTGAGCTGCACGCGCGCGGTGCGGCCCGCCGCCCGCGCGGCCTCGACGGCCTCGCGCAGCGCCCACAGTCCGCTGATGCCCAGGTCCAGGTCGGCCTCGACGGCTTCCCGCCACGGCCCGCCCGGCGTCCACAGCCAGCACATGATCCGCCCCGGCAGTCCGGCCGCGCGCAGGGCGAGGGCCTCCTCGGGGGTGGCCGTGCCCAGCCAGGTCGCCCCCGCGTCCAGGGCCGCGCGGGCGCACGACACGGCCCCGTGTCCGTACGCGTCGGACTTGACCACCGTCATGACGGCGGCGGCCGGCGCCTGGGCGCGCAGGGTCCGCACATTGGCCCTCAGGGCGGCCAGATCGATCTCGGCGCGGGCACGCGCGGGTGCTGTCTCAGTCATCGCCGACCAGTGTCTCAGAGGGGTCCGACACCGCTCTCGGGCACCGGGCCCGGGTACGGGTCTCAGCTGCCGGTCTCAGTTGCCTGTCTCAGCTACCGGGCCTGCGGCCCCACACGTACACGCGGTCGCCCCTGTGGAGCCTGCTCCACAGGGTGCGGGCGTCGGCGAGTCGCATGTTGACGCAGCCGTGCGATCCGGGCGGGCTGTAGACGCTGCCGTAGATGGCGTGGAAGGCCTGGCCGCCGCTGAAGAACTGGCTGTACGGCATGGGGGTGTTGTACAGCGTCGACCAGTGGTTCTTGTGCTTCCAGTAGACCTTGAACCAGCCGGTCCTGGTCCGGTAGCCCGCCTTGCCGGTGCGGACGGGCACGGGCCCGAACACCACCCTCTTCCCCTTCTGCACCCACACCAGCTGCCGCCGCAGGTCGACACAGGCGACGCGACCGGCCCGTACGGGGCATCTCCCGGCCGCGTTCGGCTTCTTCGCGGCCGACAGGAGCCGCATCCGGCCCCAGGTCACGGGCCCGGCGAAACCGCTGTCGGGCCGGATGCCCTGCTCGCTCTGGAAGGCCCGGACGGCCCGGCAGTCCGCCGCCGACTGCTTCCCGTCCGCCGTGCGCCGCAGCCACCTTTCGACCTGCCGCTGGTGGGGCCCGGCGCGCCGGCTGCACGCCGTCACCCCGGCCTGCCGCGCGACGGCCTCGCTCAGCGGTACGTACTCGATCAGCGCGTCGCCGCCCTCGGCGGCGCGCGGCGGCTCGACGGCGTCCTCCGCGGCGGAGGGGGTGTAGACGTGCGGGGCGAGCACCTGGTCGGGGGTGTCCAGCTGCCAGGGCTGGTACGGACCCGGGTGCACGCCGGGCACGAGTTCGTGCTGCGGTGCGGGGGCGCCGGTGGCGGCGGGGCCGGGCGGTGGTGCCGCGACGGCGTCCGGCGCGAACAGCACGGCGACGAGGGCGAAGTGCGCGACCAGTACGGCGGCGGTTCTGCGACGGTGACGGACCATGGGCCCAGCGAAACCCGGGAGGGCGCCGAGCTGTGGTCAGCCGCGCGGCAGGGTCGCCCGTTGTGCCCTCAGTGCCGCTGTGCCCTCAGTGCCGCTGTGCCCTCAGTGCCGCTGTGCCCTCAGTGCCGCTGTGCCCTCAGTGCCGTTGTGCCCTCAGTCCATGACATCGCGCCAGGCCTCGCGTACCGCCTCGGCCACGTCGTGCGCCCCCACGGGCGCGCCGTCCGCGGCGAGCCGCCCGGCCAGCCCGTGGAGGTACGCGCCCACGCTGCCGGCGTCCGGCGCGTCGAGCCCGGCGGCGAGCAGTGACCCGGTCAGCCCGGACAGCACGTCGCCGCTGCCCGCGGTGGCCAGCCAGCCGGTCCCGGTGGAGTTCACCCGGACGGCCCCGCCGCCGGGGGAGGCGATGAGCGTCGTGGACCCCTTCAACAGCACGGTGGCCCGGTACCGCTCGGCAAGTTCTCGTACGGACGTGAGCCGTGCCCCCTCGACCTCCTCGCGCGGGACACCGAGCAGCGCGGCGGCCTCTCCGGCGTGCGGGGTGAGCAGGGTGGGCGCCCGCCGGGCCCGTACGGCGTCGCGGTCGGCGAGCCGCAGCCCGTCGGCGTCGACGAGTACGGGCACCTCCGCCCTGAGTACGGCCGCCACGACATCGCCGTCGTCCCCGGCGCCCGGGCCGACGACCCACGCCTGTACGCGTCCGGCCTGTTCGGGCGACCCCGTGGACACCAGCGTCTCGGGGAACCGCGCGATGACCGCGTCGCCCGCGGGCCCGACGTACCGTACGGCGCCGGCGCCGCCCCGCAGGGCACCGGACACTGCGAGCACGGCCGCGCCCGGATAGCGGGAGGACCCGGCGGCGATCCCCACGACCCCGCGCCGGTACTTGTCGCTCTCGGCGCCGGGCACGGGCAGCAGCGCGGCCACATCGGCGTGCTGCAACGCCTCCAGCTCCGCCTCACCGGGCAACGCGAGCCCGATGTCGACGAGGCGCACGGACCCGGCGTACTCCCGCGCGGGGTCGACGAGCAGACCCGGCTTGTGTGTTCCGAAGGTGACGGTCAGATCGGCGCGTACGGCGGCTCCGCGGACCTCGCCCGTGTCGGCGTCGACGCCGCTGGGCAGGTCGACGGCGACGACGGCGGCGCGGGTCTCGCCCAGCACGTCGACGAGCTTGGCGGCGTCGGGGCGCAGCCCGCCCTTGCCGCCGATCCCGACGATGCCGTCGACGACGAGATCGGCGCGCCGGAGGGGCTCCTCGGCCGCGTCCGTCCCTCGCACGACCCGCCCTCCGGCGCGCAGGAGGGCGGCGAGGCCGCCGGGGTGGGCGCGGTCGGGTACGAGCAGGACGGCTGTGACCCCGGCGCCGCGTTTCGCCAGCCGGGCACCGGCGTAGAGGGCGTCGCCCCCGTTGTCACCGCTGCCGACGAGCAGCACGATCCGGGTGCCGTAGACCCGCCCCAAAAACTCGGCGCAGGCGGCGACGAGCCCGGCCACGGCCCGCTGCATCAACGCCCCCTCAGGGAGCCGAGCCATCAACTCCTGCTCGGCAACCCGCACGGTCTCCACGCTGTAAGCAGTACGCATGAACCCGAGTCTCCCTCACGCCCCACATACCGGCAGCGGATTGCACACGCTGGACGCGCGCTCCCCAAGCCCCTGAGCCGACGACGACGGACGAGACTCCCCCAGGGGCGCGGGGAACGGCGCAATCTTTCGGTCTTTGCCCCTTAAGGGGCGCGGGGAACGGCGCAGCCTTCGCCCTTCAGGGGCGCGGGGAACGGCGCAACCAGCCACACCGCACCCGCAGCCCACGAACCCCACCCCCGCAGAGCGACTACCCCTCCGCCACCACCACCGCCGAGGCGACCCCCGCATCATGGCTGAGCGAAACATGCCAGGACACAACCCCAAGCTCAGCCGCCCGCGCGGCAACCGTCCCCGTGACCCGAAGCCGAGGCTGCCCACTCTCCTCCACAAACACCTCGGCATCGGTCCACCGAAGCCCCCCCGGCGCCCCCAACGCCTTGGCAAGCGCCTCCTTCGCAGCGAAGCGAGCGGCAAGAGAGGCAATCCCCCGCCGCTCCCCGCTGGGCAACAGCAACTCGCTCTCCAGGAACAGCCGCTCGGCCATCCCCGGCGTCCGCTCCAACGACGTAGCGAACCGCTCGATCTCGGCCACATCAATACCGACCCCGATGATGCTCATCAGGGCACCCTATGGCCCGCCCGCCGGCTACGGACTCGGCTCCTCTGTGGGAGTGCAGCGTTCACGCCGTCGAGGCCAGCTCGCACCACACGTACTTGCCGCCGTTGCCGTTGCTGGTCAGCGGGTGCCAGCCCCAGGTGTCGGCGCAGGACTTGACCAGGGCGAGCCCGCGCCCCTCCTCCGACAGGTCGAGCAAGTCACCCGCCAGGCACGGCGGTTCCGGCGGGCCCGGGTCCGCGTCCCACGCGCCGATCCGGAGCACGCCGGCCGACCAGCGCACACGGAGGGCGGCGGGCCCCTTGGTGTGCCGTACGGCGTTGCTCACCAGCTCGGTGGCGAGGAGTTCGGCGACGTCGACGTGGCGGATCAGGCCGTGCATGGTGAGGATCAGCCGAAGGGTGCGGCGGCTGACCGTGACGGCCCGGAGGTCGTTGGGGATGTAGAGGGAGTACTCCCAGGGCACGCCGGTCTCGAATTCAGGCATGCGTCAACTCCGGTTCGGTGGTGGGGTATCGGAGATCTGCGTCTGGCACGGGCGGTGGGCATGCCTCAGCCGTCCCGGCAGAACGGAGTGGTGCGCTTCCGGAGCCCCGCACATCTCGCAGCGTGCGCGTCGCGTCACTGAACGTAGACCTTAGATTTAAGCTTTAGCAACTGGATCCCGTAATCTGACTCCGAACGAGTCACAGCGACAGGCGCGTTGAACCAGGGAGCGGCCGATGGGCACCAAGCGCGAGCCAACAGCGCGACAGCTGCGCCTGGCGATCGAACTGCGCAGGCTCCGCGAGGCGGCAGGACTCAGCGCCCGCGAGGCGGGAGCGCTGCTCGGCGTGAACTCCGTCCAGATCAGCCAGATCGAGTTGGGCACGTCAGGCGTGAGCGAGAAACGCCTCCGCCGCCTCGCGTCCCACTACGCGTGCACGGACACCGAGTTCATCGACGCCTTGGTCGCGATGGCCACGGACCGTACACGCGGCTGGTGGGAGGAGTACCGGGGCCTACTGCCCACGTCGTTTCTGGATCTCTCCGAGCTGGATCACCATGCTCGGTGCCGACGCGACGTCGCCGTCCTGTTCGTCCCGGGGCCGCTTCAGACGGAGGCCTACGCCCGTGCGATCTTCTCCAACCGAGTTCCCGAACTCACTGACGAAGAGCGGGAGTTGCGCGTCCGCCACCGCATCAACCGCCGGGTGATCATCGAGGGCCCTGACGCCATCCCGTACGAACTGGTGATTCACGAAGCAGCACTACGCATCATCGTCGACGACCGCGCCGCCGCAAGGGCGCAACTCTCGCGGCTCCTCGACCTCTCGGAAGCCGATCACATCACGGTCCGCGTCCTGCCGTTCACCCTGGAAGGCTTCGCCAGAGCCGGAAGCACCATGACGTACGTCGGTGGCCCCGTCCCCAAACTCGACACCGTGGTGCGCGATGTACCCCACGGCTCGGTCTTCATCGATTCCGAAGCCATGCTCGGCGTCTTTCGAACGCGCTTCCGTAAGATTGAGGAGGTTGCACTCGCCCCCGACCGATCGCGTGACTTCATCCACGAACTGGCCAAAGAACTGTGAGGCATCCGGTGATCGCCCCCCTCAACTGGCGCAAGTCGTCCTACTCCGACGGCGATGACGGCAACGACTGCGTAGAGATCGCGAGTTCGCCCTCCCGCGTCGCCGTACGCGACTCAAAGGCGCCGTCGGACCGCACCCTCGACTTCCCAGCCGACGCCTTCGCCGCCTTCGTCAACGCCTTGAAGGCCACGTGACCACCCCCGACCACTGGCGGAAGTCGTCCTACTCAGGCCCCGACGACGGCAACGACTGCGTGGAGATCGCAACCACCCCCACCCACATAGCCGTCCGCGACTCCAAGACCCCGGCCAGGGCCACCCTCACCTTCCCGGCCGGAGCCTTCACCCCCTTCCTCTCCGCCCTGAAGGGTCACTCCACCGTCACGGACTTCGCCAAGTTGCGTGGCTGATCCACCTCGTTACCCCGGGCGGTAGCCAGTTCGCAGGCGAACACCTGCAGCGGGACCGTCGCGACCAGCGGCTGCAACAGCACCGGTGTCGCCGGGATCCGGATCAGGTGGTCCGCGTACGGCACCACCGTCTCGTCGCCCTCCTCCGCGATCACGATCGTCCGCGCCCCCCGCGCCCGGATCTCCTGGATGTTGGAGACGATCTTGTCGTGCAGCACCGACCGCCCCCGTGGCGACGGCACCACCACGACCACCGGCAGGTCGTCCTCGATCAGGGCGATCGGCCCGTGCTTCAGCTCGCCCGCCGCGAAGCCCTCCGCGTGCATGTAGGCGAGTTCCTTGAGCTTGAGCGCGCCCTCCAGGGCTACCGGGTAGCCCACGTGCCGGCCCAGGAACAGCACGGTGTTCTTGTCGGCCAGCGACCGCGCTAGCTCCCGTACCGGCTCCATCGTCTCCAGGACGCGGTCGACGTCCTCCGCGATGCGGGACAGGTCGCGTACGACCGCCCGGATCTCGTCGCCCCACTTCGTGCCGCGCACCTGCCCCAGATACAGGGCGACCAGGTAGCAGGCCACGAGCTGCGTCAGGAACGCCTTCGTGGAGGCGACCGCGACCTCCGGTCCCGCGTGCGTGTACAACACCGCGTCCGACTCGCGCGGGATCGTCGAGCCGTTCGTGTTGCAGACGGCCAGGACCTTCGCGCCCTGCTCGCGCGCGTGCCGCAGCGCCATCAGCGTGTCCATGGTCTCCCCGGACTGCGAGATGGCGATCACCAGCGTCCGCGCGTCCAGGATCGGATCCCGGTACCGGAACTCGCTCGCCAGCTCCACCTCGCACGGGATCCGGGTCCAGTGCTCGATGGCGTACTTGGCGATGAGCCCCGCGTGGAAGGCGGTCCCGCAGGCCACCACGACGACCTTGTCGACCTCCCGCAGCGCCCCGGGCGCGATCCGCACCTCGTCGAGCGTCAGCGAACCGCTCGCGTCGACGCGGCCCAGCAGCGTGTCGGCGACCGCCTTCGGCTGCTCGGCGATCTCCTTGAGCATGAAGTAGTCGTAGCCGCCCTTCTCGGCGGCGGACACGTCCCAGTCGACGTGGTACGCCCGCGTCTCGGCGGGTGACCCGTCGAACCCGGTGACGATCACCGCGTCGCGCCGCAGTTCGACCACCTGGTCCTGCCCCAGCTCGATCGCGGACCGCGTGTGCGCGATGAACGCGGCGACGTCCGAGGCGAGGAAGGCCTCCCCCTCCCCCACGCCGACGACGAGGGGCGAGTTCCGCCGCGCCCCCACGACCACGTCCGGCTCGTCGGCGTGCGCGGCCACCAGCGTGAAGGCTCCTTCGAGGCGCCGGCACACCAGCCGCATCGACTCGGCGAGATCGGCGCACGCGGAGAACTCCTCGGCGAGCAGATGCGCCACGACCTCGGTGTCGGTCTCGGAGGAGAGCGTGTGCCCGCGCTCGGCCAGCTCGGCCCGCAGCGCGGCGAAGTTCTCGATGATGCCGTTGTGGACGACCGCGACCCGCCCGGCGTTGTCGAGATGCGGGTGGGCGTTCGCGTCCGTCGGCCCGCCGTGCGTGGCCCAGCGCGTGTGCCCGATGCCCGTCGAACCCGTCGGCAACGGCCGCTCGACCAGCTCCTTCTCCAGGTTGGCGAGCTTGCCGGCCTTCTTCGCCGCCGCCATCCCGCCGTCCGCGAGCACCGCGATGCCCGCCGAGTCGTAACCCCGGTACTCCAGCCGCTTCAGTCCGGCAACCACCACATCGAGCGCCGACTGCGACCCCACGTATCCCACGATTCCGCACATGGCGGCAGCCTAGATGCCGACGCGCGCCCCACCGAGGCACCGCGTGCCCGATATCGGAAATTCCCGGGCCGTCGCCGCCCCGGGCCGGTCCCCTCTACTCGCCGCCCTCGATGCGGTCGATCGCGTCCTGCACCATCCCCAGGTACTCGACCTCCTCGCAGCGCGGCTTGCTGCCCATCCGGTAGAGGTCGATGCAGTCGTAGAGGTACTCCCCCAGGTCCTCGTCCGGCAGATCGACGGCCAGTTCACTGCACACCTGGCCCGCCACATCGGCCGCGCCACGGCCGGAGCTGCCCCCGGCCCCTCCCCCGGGTCTGCTCCCGCCCAGGCCACGCACTCGGAAACGTACGGTCATGACGACCATCCCCACCGCCGGCGCCCCGGAAGGCGGCTCGCTCCCGGGTGGGCGGCACGCTATGCCCGTACGACCCGGTGGTCCAGAGCCCCGGACGCGTGCAGAACGCACCGACGTGACCGAGCACACCCGACGCTCCGTTCAAACTCCCGTAACAATGGACTGTGATCTCATCGGTCTCCCCGTTGCCGCGGAGCGCCCACCGGCCCAGGCCGGAGGCGACTCCCTACGTCGACCTCACCCGCGCCCAGTGGAGCGCGCTGCGTGAGAAGACGCCCCTCCCGCTGACCGCCGAGGAGGTGGAGAGACTGCGCGGTCTCGGCGATGTCATCGACCTCGACGAGGTACGGGACATCTATCTGCCGCTGTCCCGGCTCCTGAACCTCTACGTGGGCGCGACCGACGGCCTGCGCGGTGCCCTGAACACCTTCCTCGGAGAAAAGGGGTCGCAGTCCGGTACGCCGTTCGTGATAGGCGTGGCGGGCTCGGTCGCCGTCGGCAAGTCCACCGTCGCCCGCCTCCTCCAGGCCCTGCTGTCCCGCTGGCCGGAGCATCCGCGCGTCGAGCGGGTCACCACGGACGGTTTCCTGCTGCCGACCAAGGAGCTCCAGGCCCGCGGTCTGATGTCCAGGAAGGGCTTCCCGGAGTCGTACGACCGCCGGGCGCTGACCCGGTTCGTCGCCGACATCAAGGCGGGCAAGGACGAGGTGACGGCCCCCGTCTACTCCCACCTCATCTACGACATCGTCCCGGACGAACGGCTCACCGTCCGCCGCCCGGACATCCTGATCGTCGAGGGCCTGAACGTCCTGCAGCCCGCCCTCCCCGGCAAGGACGGCCGCACCCGCGTCGGCCTCGCCGACTACTTCGACTTCAGCGTGTACGTGGACGCGCGCGCCGAGGACATCGAGCTCTGGTACCTGAACCGCTTCCGCCGGCTGCGCGAGACGGCGTTCCAGAACCCGTCCTCGTACTTCCGCAAGTACACGCAGGTCTCCGAGGAGGAGGCCCTCGACTACGCCCGTACGACCTGGCGGACCGTCAACAAGGTCAACCTCCTGGAGAACGTGGCCCCGACCCGCGGCCGCGCCACCCTCGTCGTCCGCAAGGGCCCGGACCACAAGGTCCAGAAGCTGAGCCTGCGCAAGCTCTGACCGGCTCCCTGTCACTCGGTCCGACTACCCTGCCCCCATGCTGCACCTGCGCCTGATCACCCCGTCCGACCGGACCGACGCCGTGATCCGCCTGATCGAGGAGACCGTCGGCACGACCCATCTGGCGGTCGTACCGGGAGCCGCCCGCAACCCCGTCGGCGACATCGTGATGGTCGACGTGGCACGCGAGGCGGGCGACGAACTGATCGGCGGACTGCGCGAGCTGGAGATCGACAGGACCGGGTCGATCGCCGTCGAGGACATCGACCTGTCGCTGTCGAAGCGCGCCGACCAGGCGGAGATCGACGCCCCCGGCGAGGGCGCCGACGCGGTCCTGTGGGAGCAGTTGGCGGAGGCAACCCACGAGGAGTCGACGCTCTCGGTCACCTACCTGGCCTTCATCACGCTCGCCACGATGATCGCGGCCTGCGGTGTCATCCTCGACAACGCGATCCTGATCGTGGGCGCGATGGCGGTGGGCCCGGAGTTCGGCCCGCTGGCCGGCTTCAGCACGGCCGTGGTCCGGCGCCGGCCACGCCTGGCGCTGCGCTCACTCGTCGCCCTGCTGGTGGGTTTCGCCGTGGCGATGGCCGTGACCGTGCTGTTCAGCCTGCTGATGGACGGCCTGGGCCTGTTCACCGAGGACATGCTGGAGGGCGACCGGCCCAACACGGCCTTCGTCTACGCCCCTGACGCGTTCTCGTTCGTCGTGGCGGTCCTCGCGGGCATCGCCGGAACCCTCTCCCTGACCTCGGCCAAGTCGGGCCTCCTGGTGGGGGTGGCCATCTCGGTCACCACGGTCCCGGCCGCGGCGAACGCGGCGGTCGCTCTCAGCTACGGAGACACATCCCAAACCCTGGGCTCCACCAACCAACTACTCCTGAACCTCCTAGGAATCGTCCTGGCAGGCACCCTCACACTCCTGACCCAAAAATGGCTCTGGTCCAGAACCACCACGTAAGGGGCGCGGGGAACGGCGCAGTCTTTTGCCTTTAGGGGGCGCACCCCTTCAGGGGCGCGGGGAACGGCGCAACCAGCCACAACGCCCCCGCACCCCAGCCCCACCCCTACCGGGAACCCACGTTCAAACGGGAACCCAGCTTCACCCCAGCGCGGACTTCACCGCATCAGCAAGCCGCCCCGCCACAGACCGAGCCTGATCGATGTCAGCGGCCTCAACCATCACCCGCACAAGCGGCTCGGTCCCGGACGGCCGCAGAAGCACCCGCCCAGTAGCCCCGAGCTCCCGCTCCGCCTCAGCCACAGCGGCCGCCAGCTCCGCGGACGTCGACACCCGCGACCGGTCGACGTCGGGCACATTGATCAGCACCTGCGGCAACCGCTCCATCACGGACGCCAGCTCCCGCAACGTACGCCCCGTCTGCGCGACCCGAGCCGCGAGCAGCAGCCCGGTCAGCGTCCCGTCACCCGTGGTCGCGTGATCCAGGATGATCACGTGCCCCGACTGCTCACCGCCGAGCGCGTAGTCGTGCCGCTTCATCTCCTCCAGCACATACCGGTCACCGACCCCGGTCTGTACGAGGGACACCCCTTCGCGCTCCATGGCCAGCTTGAACCCGAGGTTCGACATGACCGTGGCGACAACGGTGTCGGACCGCAGTTCGGACCGCTCCCGCATGGCGAGCGCGAGCACGGCGAGGATCTGGTCCCCGTCGACCTCGGCGCCGGTGTGGTCCACGGCCAGGCACCGGTCGGCGTCACCGTCGTGCGCGATGCCGAGATCGGCGCCGTGCTCGATGACGGCGGCCTTCAGCAGGCCGAGGTGGGTGGAGCCGCAGCCGTCGTTGATGTTGAGGCCGTCGGGCTCGGCGCCGATCGTGACGATCTCGGCGCCCGCGCGCGTGAAGACCTCGGGCGAGACCCGCGCGGCAGCGCCGTGCGCCTCGTCGAGGACGACCTTCAGGCCTTCCAGCCGGTTCGGGACGGCGGCGAGGAGATGGGCGACGTACTTCTCGAAGCCCTCCTCGTACGACCGGATCCGTCCGACGCCCGCGCCGGTCGGCCGGTCCCAGGGAGCGCCGGTGCGGTGCTCCTCGTAGACGGACTCGATCCGGTCCTCCAGCTCGTCGGCGAGCTTGTGCCCGCCGCGGGCGAAGAACTTGACGCCGTTGTCCGGCATGGCGTTGTGGCTCGCGGAGAGCATCACACCGAGGTCGGCGCCGAGGGCGCCCGTGAGATACGCCACCGCGGGGGTCGGCAGGACGCCGACGAGCAGCACGTCCACACCGGCGCTGGCGAGGCCCGCGACCACGGCGGCCTCCAGGAACTCCCCGGACGCACGCGGGTCCCGTCCGACCACCGCCGTCGGCCGGTGGCCTTCGAAGGTTCCCGCTTCGGCCAGTACGTGCGCCGCCGCCACGGAGAGACCGAGCGTGAGCTCGGCCGTCAGATCCGCGTTGGCGACACCACGTACGCCGTCCGTCCCGAAGAGTCGTCCCACTGGTGTCCTCCGAACTTGCTCAGGCTCGATCAGTCTTGATCAGAATGCGCGACGCGACGCGCGCCACAACGTGCAGCATCTCGCGCGCCACCACGTGCGACTCGGCCGGAGGTCCCGCCCCCGGCCCGGCACACGTCAGGTATATCCCCCGGGCCTGTATATCTCCCACGCCTGTTCCAAGGCTGTGGCCGAAAGGCCGCGGCACGCGGCTGCGACACCCGACCGCGGCACGCGACACGTGCCGTACCGGGTGCCCCACAGCCTCTGACCCACGAGCGGTGCCACAGGTTGTGCCACAGATCGTGATAAACGAACGCCCCGGCGGCACAGAACGTGCCGCCGGGGCGATTCGTGCAAACAGCGAGCGGGATTTAGCGCTTGCTGTACTGCGGGGCCTTACGGGCCTTCTTGAGACCGGCCTTCTTGCGCTCGACCGCACGGTCGTCGCGCTTGAGGAAGCCGGCCTTCTTGAGGGCGCCGCGGTTGTTGTCCACGTCCGCCTCGTTCAGAGCGCGGGCCACGCCGAGGCGCAGGGCACCGGCCTGACCGGAGACACCGCCACCCGAGATACGGGCGACGACGTCGTAGCGGTCGTCGAGCTCGAGCACCTTGAAGGGCTCGTTGACTTCCTGCTGGTGCACCTTGTTGGGGAAGTAGTCCTCAAGGGTGCGACCGTTGATCTTCCACTTGCCGGTGCCCGGGACGATCCGGACGCGGGCGATGGCGTTCTTGCGACGGCCCAGGCCGGCGGCCGGCTGCGGGTCGCCGAAGCGGCCCGCGAGCGACTCCGAGGTGTACTCGCCCTCGACGACGGGGGCCTCGGACTCGGTGGTGTAGCTCTCGATGTCGACAGCCTCGGTCTCTTCGACCGGCTGCTCAACGGTGGTCTCGGCCACGATTCTCCTCAGATTCTGTTCAGTCTTAGGGGGGTGGTGGCCGGAACTACTGCGCGACCTGGGTGATCTCGAACGGCACCGGCTGCTGTGCAGCGTGCGGGTGCTGGTCGCCCGAGTAGACCTTCAGCTTCGAGAGCACCTGACGGCCCAGGGTGTTCTTGGGGATCATGCCCTTGATGGCCTTCTCGACGGCCTTCTCGGGGTTCTTCGCCAGCAGCTCGTCGTAACGGACGGAGCGCAGACCACCCGGGTAACCGGAGTGGCGGTACGCCAGCTTCTGGGTCTTCTTGTTGCCGGAGAGGTGCACCTTGTCGGCGTTGATGATGATGACGAAGTCACCAGCGTCGACGTGGGGGGCGTAAATCGGCTTGTGCTTGCCCCGCAGAATGTTCGCGGCAGTGGTGGCCAGACGACCCAGGACGACATCCTGGGCGTCGATGACGTACCACTGGCGAGTGATGTCGCCGGGCTTGGGGCTGAACGTACGCACGGTCATGCCTTCGCTTCTTCAGTGAGTGGGTCCTGACAATGGGCCACCACGGACGATGTACGACAGCCCTGGCGGACCTCGGGACGCAACCGAGTCCTGCCGCTGGTCATCGGCCCGGTGGACCGGTGTAAGGGCCCCTCACGTGAGAATGAGCAAGCCAATACACATAACGAACCGCAAGAATACCTTCGGTGGCCCGTACGGGTCAAAACGCGTGCCGGGAGGCAGGCGCACACCGGGTCCGAGGCTACCCGACGCCCCCGAGATGCCCCCTTTGCTCTCATTCACGCTTGACACATCGATGCTTCGGGTGCTGCGGGAGACGACCAGCGGATCCCTAGTCCCCTTGTCCCGTCTAAGATGCGGCCCATGAGCTTTGGGCAGGGGGGACCCCAGTGGGGTTCCGGGGGATCGGGTTCTCAGCCGCCGCAGTGGAGCAGTCAGTCTCCGGACTGGGCGGCGCTGGCCGAGGCGTCCGAAACGCGCAACCGGCGTCGCAGGTGGATGCTGGTCGGCGGCGGCGCCCTGGCCACCATCGCCGTGGGCGCGGCCGTCGCGGTGGCCGTGGTCTCGGCGGACGGCAAGGAGCAGGCGTCGAACAAACCCGCCTCCGAGCTGCCCGCCTCCGCGGACATCCCCTCGGACACCGCCGGGACCGGCCCGTCCTTCGAGGCGACCTCCGCGCCGCCGCCGCTGGACCCGAAGGACTTCATATCCGATGTGAAGAAGGACACCGCGCCGCTCGCGCCGGACATCCTCTTCCCGGGCACCCAGCTGACGATGGGCGAGACGGTCTACAAGAAGGGCGCGCTGGCGTCCACGAAGAACTGCGCGGCGGCCGCCCAGGGCACGCTCGGCTCGGTCCTCACCAAGAACGACTGCACCCGCCTCATGCGCGTCACGTACGCGAAGGACGGCGTGGCGGTCACCGTCGGTGTGGCCGTCTTCGACAACGAGGCCAAGGCGCTCAGGGCGAAGACCGACGCCGACAAGCAGAGCGTCGTCCAGTCCCTCCCCGGTGAGGGCGTCCCCGTCTTCTGCCGCTCCGCGATCTGCCGCTCGACGACCAATTCGTACGGCCGCTACGCCTACTTCACGGTCGCCGGCTTCACGAACGGCAAAGACGTGACGCAGAAGGACACGAAGGTCTTCACCACGGGCGACGACCTGGCTGAATTCACCTTCCGCCAAATCCGCCGCAGAGGCGAAGCCCAGGCTTCAGCAGCAGCCAACGAATAACCCCGGCCCCGTCCCTACTCAGGGGCGCGGGGAACGGCGCAATCTTTTTGCTTTCAGGGGCACAGCCCCAAGGGGTGCGGGGAACGGCGCAGTCTTTTGCTTTTCGCCCTTCAGTGGCGCGGGGAACGGCGCAACCAGCCACAACGCACCCGCACCCGCCCCCGACCCCCCCACCCCCAAAGAACGTCAGTTGCGCTTGAGGCGCAACCGAACCGGCACCAACGCCGACTCCCACTGCGTACGAAGAGTCATCTTCGAAACCCCTTCGGTCCGCTCCTCGAACCGAATAGGAATCTCCACGGCACTGTGCCCGGCCCGAACGGCCTTGTACTTCAGCTCCACCTGAAAGCTGTACCCCGCACTGTCCAACGACCGCAGATCCACGTCCTCCAAAGTCCGCGCGGACCAGAGATTGAACCCCGCCGTGATATCCTGGATCTTCGTACCGAGCACGGTCCGCGCATACCGGTTGGCGAACCGCGAGAGCAGCACCCGGTGCGCCCCCCACTCCTCGTCGAGCGACCCTCCCTCGACGTACCGGCTCCCGATGACCAGCCCCACCCCCGAGGCCACGGCGGTGCCCAGCATCCGCGGCACCGCCTCCACGGGATGGCTCCCGTCGGCGTCCATCTGCACCACGTACTCGGCGCCCTCGTCGACCGCCGCGCTCATGCCCGCCACGTACGCGCGCCCGAGCCCGTCCTTCTCGGTCCGGTGCAGCACGCTCATCCGGCGCCGCCCGTCCGCGTTGTACTTCTCCGCCAGCTCCTCGGCGATCCGTCCCGTACCATCCGGACTGGAGTCGTCCACGACCTTCAAGTGCAGCCCGTTCAGCGGAAGTTGAAGCACCGCCTCGGCCATCCTCGGCAGATTGGCGGCCTCGTTGTACGTGGGCATCACGATCGTGACACCCACGTCCTCGAACGTCTCGTACGTCATGTCCTTACCCCTCCCCACCGGGCGCGGGTCTGCCCAGCGCCCGGAACTCCCAGCCCGCCGCGGCCCATGTGGCCCCGTCGAGCGTCCCCCTGCCGTCCACGATCCGTGGACGGGAGACCAATGCGCGGGCCCGCTCGGGAGCGAGCTCGCGGAACTGCGGCCACTCGGTCAGATGCAGCACGAGATCGGCCCCCCGCAGCGCCTCCTCGGCCGACAGCGCGTACCCGAGCAGCGGAAACGCCTTGCGGGCGTTGTCCATCGCCTCCGGGTCGTAGACCGTGACATCGGCGCCGTCGAGCCGCAGCCGCGCGGACACGTTCAGCGCGGGTGAGTCGCGGATGTCGTCGGAGTCCGGTTTGAAGGCCGCGCCGAGCACGGCGATCCGGGCGCCGAGAACCGCGCCCCCGCACAGTTCACGAGCCAGCTCGACCACCCGGTCGCGGCGCCGCATGTTGATGGCGTCGACCTCGCGCAGGAACGCCAGGGACACCCCCAACTCGTCGGCGCGGTGCGCGAAGGCCCGGATGTCCTTGGGCAGGCAGCCGCCGCCGAAGCCGACGCCGGCCCGCAGGAACTTCTTCCCGATGCGGTCGTCGTGGCCGATGGCCTCCGCGAGTACGGAGACATCGCCGCCGGTGGCCTCGCACACCTCCGCCATGGCGTTGATGAACGAGATCTTGGTGGCCAGGAAGGCGTTCGCGGCCGTCTTGACCAGCTCGGCGGTCGGGAAGTCGGCGGTGACCACCGGGGTCCCCGAGCCGATGACGGGCGCGTACACCTGGCGCAGCAACGTTTCAGCACGCTCGGATCCGATGCCGAGGACCAGCCGGTCGGGCCGCAGGGTGTCCTCCACCGCGAAGCCCTCGCGCAGGAACTCCGGGTTCCAGGCGATCTCCACGCCGGTGTGGGTGTCCGCGAGCCGCTGGGCGGTGCCCACGGGCACGGTCGACTTGCCCACCAGGAGCGCGCCCTCACCCGCGTACCGGGCCATCGACGCGAACGCCGAGTCCACGTATCGCAGGTCGGCGCCCTCGGAGTCCTTGCGCTGCGGGGTGCCCACGCAGATGAAGTGCACCTCGCCGAAGGCCGCGGCCTCCTCGTAGGACGTGGTGAACCGCAGCCGTCCGCTCGCCGTGTGCCGGGCGAGCAGCTCCGGCAGCACGGGTTCGTGGAACGGCACCCGCCCCGCCTGCAGCGCGGCGACCTTGTCCGGGTCGACGTCGACCCCGAGCACCTCGTGCCCGAGCTCCGCCATACAGGCGGCGTGGGTGGCACCGAGATAGCCGGTGCCGATGACAGTGAGCCGCATGGCACTGCCTTTCGTACA
This sequence comes from Streptomyces tauricus, assembly GCF_014650955.1. Lineage (GTDB taxonomy): Bacteria > Actinomycetota > Actinomycetes > Streptomycetales > Streptomycetaceae > Streptomyces > Streptomyces tauricus. The sequence continues at coordinate 75,233 of NZ_BMVY01000023.1, read as the reverse complement.
GAGGAGTCCGCTGGTGGATTCAGCGACGGGAAGGAGAACGCGAACAGGAACGGGAGCGGGAACGGACCGTGCTCAGGACGTCTTGATCCAGATGCGGTAGGTCCCCGTGCCGCTGGAATTGCGCCACGGCACGTCGGCGAGCAGCCGGTAGTGCGGGTTGCCCTTGACAGCCCCGGCGATGACGTCGTCGACCCGCGGGTTGGTGATCCCGTCGAGGACGATCAGGTCGAACTCGCCGTCGCGCAGCGCCGCGCGGTAGGCCTCGTCACCGGTGTAGTACTTGCCCTTCTTGGCCTTGTACTCCATGCCGAAGACGCTCTGCCACTGACTGTGGTCGGTCTTCTCGCGCAGGTAGTAGACGGGCACCTCGGGCGTGGAGCTGAGGTAGTGCCCCTTGTCGTTCACGTGCGACTGGATCGTCCGGATCATCTTCGAGGAGTCCGGCCAGACGCCGAAACGCCAGTCCGCCTGCGAGATGCCCAGGCACAGTACGGCCGTCCACAGCATGATGCCGAGCTGCGGATAGCGGAAGTGCGCGCCGACCAGCCGGGTCACGCCCACCCCGGCCATCGGGGCGGCGAAGAGCAGCCCGAAGCCGACGTGCTTGAACAGCGACACCACGGTGCCCAGATGGATCTGGTACGCCGAGGCCAGTACGGCCGTGCCGCACAGGAGCAGCCCCATCAGGGCGCGCCAGCGCCAGCCGGGGTTGCCGAGCCGCTGCGCCAGGGGCGACTCGTTCATACGGCTGCGCCGGACGTACGAGATCGCGCCGCCGACCGCCGCCAGGAACATCAGCCCGCCCCACTCGGCCGAGCGCTGCAGCAGGAACTGCGCGCTGTCGGAGCCGTGCGCACGGTTGGTGGTGGTCTGCTGGATACCCGCGAGCAGATCGGTGGTGTACATCCCGACCCCGGCGAGCGCGCCCATGCCGAGACCGAGCAGCAGCATCCGCAGGACGGCCGACTTGGCGCCGCGGTACGGCCACGCGGTCAGCAGCGCCAGCACGACGATGGTCGGCAGATAGAGCGCCGCCGCGTACTTCACACCGACCGCGAGGACCGCGACGGGTGCGGCGAGCAGCACCGCGTACGCGGGCGCCCGGTTCGTGCGGACGACGATCCAGACGGCGAGGGCCAGCAGGAACACGGCCGCCGCGTCGTAGGTCGCGAAGAAGCCCATGACGACGGTCGACTGGACCACCGAGAAGAGCGCGGCGGCGGCGAGCGCCGCCCGCTCGTTGAACATCCGCCGCGAGAACGAGTACAGCAGCCCGGTGGTGAAGAGCATGAAGACCAGGCTGAGCACGCGCGCACCGGTGAGCCCGAACTGGGCGTCCACCAGCGCCGCGAGCACCGGGTAGAGCTGCGGTGAGCCCGAGAAGTACGCGGCGTAGTCGATGGGCAGCGGGGTGCCGTTGAGCAGGTGGTCCAGCTCCGCGTGCCCGGCCGCCAGATACAGCGCCTCGTCCTGGAACGCCGTGTTGGACAGCCGCAGCGACAGCACGGTCTGGATCAGCAGGATGCACAGCAGCACGGCCCGGCTGACCCAGGCCCGCCGCCGGCTCGCCGCCATGTCCCAGCCCGCCTCGGGCGTGACGGGTATGTGGTACGAGGGCTCGGCGGGCGTCTCCTCGACGGTGTGCAGCGCGTACGTCGGCTGGTCCTCGCGCTGCCGCTGCTCGGGAATCCCCGGCACGTACTGCTGCGGAATCTGCTGCCCCTGCTGCTCCTGCGGGTAGCCCTGGGCGGACTGCCCGTTGGAGTTGAACCAGGAGGACGAGTCACGCTCCCCGTACGGGTCCGCGTACGGATCCACGTACGGGTCGCCGTAAGCGTCCCCGTACTGCTGCTCGCCGTACTGCTGATCTCCGTACCGCGGATCCCCGTACCGCTGCTCGCCGTACGGCTCGCGGGGCTGCGGCGGATGGTGGTTCTGGCTCCGATTCATCACGGCTTCCGAACGTCGAAGCCGAACGAACCGTCGGCGGCCAGTCGCCTGAACTCCTTGAGGGCCAGCGGGCTGACCTTCAGCCGCCAGTCGGCGCGCTTCTTGTGGTCGAACCACACGAAGCCGAGCATGTCGTCGTCGGCCTCGACGCCGGCGAACAGGTTCCGGACGTCGGCCCTGCGGCGCTCGCCCGGCTCGGCGGCCGTCTCCAGGATCAGCGTGGGCTTCTTGGTGAAGGTCCGGATCTCGTCCAGGGTCGGCCCGAAGACGCTGTCGTAGGCGTTGTCCTCCTCGATCGTGAAGTAGCCGATCACACCCACCCAGTCGACATAGCCGTCGCCCGGGTAGTACGGCTCCAGCTCGACGCTCTTGACCGGGTTGACGATGTTGGGCGACCAGGCCCAGATGACGTTGGAGGCGCCGGCGTCCGTGAACGTGTCGTGGATGTGCTTCCACGCCGCCACGTACTGCTTGGGCGTGACGTTCTTGGTGCCCCACTTCTCCCAGTGGCCGTTCATCTCGTCGGCGAAGGAGATCACGACGGGCAGGTTCAGCTTGCGCACCGAGGCCGCGTACTTCTTCAGGTACGCGTCCTTCTCGCCCGCCGCGATATCGGCGAGCGTGACGTCGAAGGGCTCCCAGGAGACCAGGGTCAGCGCGCCCTCGGCCCAGGCGTTGCGTACGCCCTGGGCGTCGAAGCCGTCGCCCCAGGCCGCGTAGTACTCGATGAGGTTCGGCTTCTTGCCGGTCATCGCGGTGTAGGTGTCGACGCCCTTCATCGAGTTCGGGGCCCCGTCGATGGCCGCGCCGAAGTACTTCTTCCCGGGCTTGAGCAGCGGCGTCACGTCGTAGGGGATGTCGGCGTCCGCGCCCTGGGCGTCCTGGCCCGAGCCTTCGGAACCTCCGCCGCCCTCGGACGAGGCCGACGTACCGGAGTCGTCCAGCAGGGAGCAGCCGCTCAGCGTGAACAGCGCGGACAGGGCCAGCGCGCAGCCTGCCGCGGTGGTGCGTGCACGTGTCAGGAACATCAGACGGCGCTCTCCGCTCGGGGCTGCACCAGGACTCGTCCCACGACCAGGGCGTAGAAGAGTCCGGTGGAAAGGATGAGGGCGAAGTCGGGGGCGTTCATCGTGAACAGCCGCCACACCGCGGCTCCCACCCAGATCAGGGCGGTGCCGCCGCCCCAGACCCACATGCCGATCCAGAAGCGGCGGGTCTTGTTCTTCTTCGCGCCGGCGGATCCGGTGGGCTGCCAGCCCATGCGGTTCTTGCGCAGGATGTCGTAGATCGCGAAGAAGTGCGCCCAGCCGTACATCATGCGGGCCGCCCACGCCTCCAGGCGGTAGGGGGCCTTGTGCCACATCGGGAAGATGATCGTGGTGTAGAGGATGCTCGGCAGCACCAGGAGCAGATGCTCGACCTTCAGCTTGTCCGGCATCATCAGCAGCAGCACGACGGGGATCACGGGCGCCGCGAACGTGAACAGCGCCGTGTGGATGTAGTAGAAGAAGCCCGACATGTAGCAGAGCCGGCTGGAGAACTTGATCTTCCGCTGCCAGAACTTCCTGCTGCCCATCAGGCTCATCGAGCCCGAGCACCAGCGGTACTGCTGGTTGAAGAAGGCGCCCGCGCTGTCCGGGCACACACCCGTGGACACGGCGACGGGGATGTACCGCAGGTCCCAGCCGAGGCCGCGCAGGTCGAAGCCGGTGTGGACGTCCTCGGAGTGCTCGATCAGCGTCGTACCGCCGTTGTCGTCCAGCGCGGCCCGCCGGTAGATGGCGCACGAGCCGACGCAGATGGCGCCGTCACTGCCCTGCCGGGACACCTGCACGGAACGGTAGAACAGCTCCTGCACCGCGCCCGCGCCGCGCTCGATCCAGTTCTGCGAGTCCAGGACACGGAAGTACTGCGGCGACTGGACGATCCCGGTCTTCGGGTTCTCGTCCATGTACGGCAGCATCTCTTCGAGCAGGTCGGCGCGCGGCGTGAAGTCGGCGTCGAGGATGAGGATGAACTCCCCGTCCGACTGCTCGAAGCCGAAGTGCATGTTGCCGGCCTTCTTGAACCAGCCGCGGTTCTCCCGGGTCCCGTAGCGGAACCCGAAGTCGTGGGCCATCGCTTCGAGGTCGGCGCTCGCACCGTCGTCGAGCACGAAGGGCACACAGACGCCGGGGTAGCGGTCGGCCATCGCCCGCACATGGGTCCAGGTGTTGTGCAGGACCTCGATGGGTTCGCCGCACACCGGCAGGAAGACGTCGACCGACGGATAGGTCTCGGGCCGCCAGTTCGCCACGAGCGCCCGGTGGTGCTTGATGTCGAAGTCCCGGGTGAATCCGTTTACCCGCAGCGAGATCAGGTAGTAGATCACCGTGAAGACGAGGAGCGGTGTGTAGATCCACAGCACGGGAGTCGACTGCGCGAGCTTGAACTGGCTCATGATCAGGCAGCAGAAGCTGATCAGCGAGCTGATCGTCAGGATCCACAGATGCCGTCTGGCGTAGGAGTACTTCTCCTTCTCCGTCGGCGGCAGAGGCAGCAGCCCGAGCGATGACTGGCCGCCGCGCCCCGCTCTCCGTCTCCCGGTCTGGCGCGTGCCGCGCCGCCCCCCGGTCCGCACAGGACCTACTGATGTCATGAAAAAACCCACCCCCGGGCATGCAGCAGCCCGATGATCCCCGCCCCTTGCCCGGCCACCCCATTCGAACTACTGGCCGGGCCGCGAAATCATAACCGAGTTTCAAGAGCTACGTAAGATTCGCGTGAGGAAGTAAGTCAGACATGACGCCTTACGTCCGTTATAAGGCGCCAAGATCCGTGTTACGGCTGGATTTCATCGTGCCCCATAAGGTGCGGTTTGCGAAGACGGGCCTGTCGGCGTCCCACGGGGTTCAGCAGCAGGCCGCCCCCGGCAGTGTCCGCCGGTTCCGCGCCTCCTTGTTCCGCGCGGCCAGCAGCTCGTCGGCCGGATAGCCGACCTCTTCGAGGGTCAGCCCGTGCGGCCGCACCACATGCACGGCGGAGTCCCGCACCCCCGCGGCCAGCACCTTCGCCGGCCAGTCGGCCCCCCGGTGCCCGTCCCCCACGAACAGCAGCGCCCCGATCAGTGAGCGCACCATGTTGTGGCAGAAGGCGTCGGCCCGCACTGTGGCGGTGATCACCCCGTCGCTCCCCCGCTCCAGACTCAGCTCCTGGAGCGTACGAATGGTCGTGGCACCCTCGCGCTTCTTGCAGTAGGCGGCGAAGTCGTACTCCCCGAGCAGCCCTCGTGCCGCCTCGTTCATGGCGTCGACGTCGAGCGGCCAGTCGTGCCACAGCACATGGCCGCGCAGCAGCGGGTCGACTCCGCCGGGGTTGTCGGTGACGCGATACGCGTACCGCCGCCACATCGCCGAGAACCGCGCGTTGAACCCGCTCGGCGCCTCCGCGAGCGCCCACACCCGCACGTCCTTGGGCAGCCGCCCGGCCATCCGCTTGAGCAGCTTCTCCCGGTGCTCGGCCCACAGCTCCTCGGGCAGATCGACGTGCGCCACCTGCCCCCGGGCGTGCACCCCGGCGTCGGTCCGCCCGGCCACGGTCAGGTCGTAGTTCGTCTCGCCCGACCGCGTGACGGTCCGCAGCGCGTCCTCGATCTCCCCCTGCACGGTCCTGCGTCCACTGGCCTGCTTCGCCCAGCCGGAGAACTCACTGCCGTCGTACGAGACATCCATCCGGACACGGACATGGCCGGGCGCTACTTCGTCACTCACCTAGAAATCCTCTCAGGAACACGAAAAAGCGGACCCGCTCCTGAAAAGGAACGGGCCCGCCAAAACCCCGAAGGGGCGCGGGGAACTGTGCACCCGGCCACGACACTGCCGCAGCCGCCGACGCACGGTCCCCGGCAGAACGCTTACGCGTCCTTGGACTCCTCGGCGGCCTCGTCGGCCGGCTTGGCGTCCTCGACGACCTCGTCGGACTTGGCCTCGGCGGCCTCGTCCTTCTTGGGGGCGTCATCCTTCTTCAGGGTGTCTTCCTTGGCGGAGCGCTTCGTCGCCGCCTCGGCCTCACCGGTGGCCTGCTGGGCCACGGTCAGGGCCTCCACCAGCTCGATGACAGCCATGGGCGCGTTGTCGCCACGACGGTTACCGATCTTGGTGATACGGGTGTAGCCACCCGGGCGGTTCTCGTAGCGCGGGCCGATCTCGGTGAAGAGCGTGTGCACGATGCTCTTGTCCGTGATGACCGACAGCACCTGACGGCGGTTGTGAAGGTCGCCCTTCTTCGCCTTGGTGACCAGACGCTCGGCGTACGGCCGCAGACGGCGGGCCTTCGCCTCGGTGGTCGTGATCTTGCCGTGCTCGAAGAGCGACTTCGCGAGGTTCGCGAGGAGCAGCTTCTCGTGCGCGGCGCTGCCGCCCATACGGGCACCCTTGGTGGGCTTCGGCATGGTGTTTCTCCTAGGTGTCTGCCCCGGCCGTATCAGGTACCGAGGTCAGTGTCCGAGCAGGCGATCGCCTGTCGAAGATCCGAACCCTTTTCCAAGGCTCCGGAAGCCCCACGCCCCCTGAGCTTTCGCCTTCAGGGGCGCGGGGAACTGCGCGACCAGCCACAACGGCCGCGCAGTCAAAGAACCGGCCTCCTCGCGGAGCGGCTCAGTACTGCTCGGTCTCGACGAAGCCCGCGTCCGCGTCGTCGTCGGCGCCGAAGGCGTCGGCGGCGGCGGTCGGGTCGAACCCGGGAGGCGAGTCCTTGAGCGCGAGACCCATGCCGGCGAGCTTGGCCTTGACCTCGTCGATCGACTTCGCACCGAAGTTACGGATGTCGAGCAGGTCGGCCTCGGAGCGGGCGACGAGCTCACCCACGGAGTGGATGCCCTCACGCTTGAGGCAGTTGTACGACCGAACGGTGAGCTCCAGCTCCTCGATCGGCAGGGCGAGATCAGCGGCGAGGGCGGCGTCCGTCGGAGACGGGCCCATGTCGATGCCCTCGGCGTCGATGTTGAGCTCGCGCGCCAGACCGAACAGCTCGACCAGGGTCTTACCGGCCGACGCCATGGCGTCACGGGGACGCATGGCCTGCTTGGTCTCGACGTCGACGATCAGCTTGTCGAAGTCGGTGCGCTGCTCGACACGAGTCGCCTCGACCTTGTACGTGACCTTGAGAACCGGCGAGTAGATCGAGTCGACCGGGATGCGCCCGATCTCCTGACCGACCTGCTTGTTCTGCACGGCGGAGACGTAACCGCGACCGCGCTCGACGGTCAGCTCCATCTCCAGCTTGCCCTTGCCGTTGAGCGTGGCGAGGACGAGGTCGGGGTTGTGCACCTCGACACCGGCCGGGGGCGCGATGTCGGCGGCGGTGACCAGACCCGGACCCTGCTTGCGCAGGTACATCACGACCGGCTCGTCGTGCTCCGAGGAGACGACGAGCTGCTTGATGTTGAGGATCAGGTCGGTGACGTCCTCCTTGACACCCGGCACGGTGGTGAACTCGTGCAGGACGCCGTCGATCCGGATGCTGGTGACAGCGGCACCGGGGATCGAGGAGAGGAGCGTACGGCGGAGGGAGTTACCGAGGGTGTAGCCGAAGCCCGGCTCCAGCGGCTCGATCACGAACCGGGAGCGGAATTCGTCGACGACCTCTTCGGTCAGCGACGGGCGCTGAGCAATAAGCATGTTGCGATCCTTCAGTCATGGGCACCCACTATTTGATGCCCTTGCACCGGGCGGCAGCCCGAGGTGTTACTGCTTCAAGCGTACGGGCGGCACGCCTCCGAAGAGCCGTACCGCCCGAACCCAGGAAAAGCTTGAGACAACCGTGCGTCAGACGCGACGGCGCTTGGGCGGACGGCAGCCGTTGTGCGGCGTGGGCGTCACGTCCTGGATCGAGCCGACCTCGAGGCCGGTCGCCTGCAGCGAACGGATGGCGGTCTCGCGACCGGAACCCGGACCCTTCACGAAGACGTCGACCTTGCGCATGCCGTGCTCCTGCGCGCGACGGGCGGCCGACTCGGCGGCCATCTGCGCGGCGAAGGGGGTGGACTTGCGCGAGCCCTTGAAGCCGACGTGGCCGGCGGAGGCCCAGGAGATCACGTTGCCCGAGGGGTCCGTGATCGAGACGATGGTGTTGTTGAACGTGCTCTTGATGTGGGCGTGCCCATGAGCGACGTTCTTCTTTTCCTTGCGGCGCACCTTCTTGGCAGCGCCCTGACGACCCTTGGGGGGCATCTATAACTCCTACGGGGAGGTGGTCGGTCCTACAGCGAAGACCGCTGATGAAGCGTTGTCCGCTGAGGACTACTTCTTGCCCGGCTTCTTCTTGCCGGCGATGGCGCGACGCGGGCCCTTGCGGGTACGAGCGTTCGTGCTGGTCCGCTGGCCGTGGACGGGCAGGCCACGACGGTGGCGCAGACCCTGGTAGCAGCCGATCTCGACCTTGCGGCGGATGTCGGCCTGAACCTCACGGCGGAGGTCACCCTCGGTCTTGAAGTTGTTGTCCACGTACTCGCGGATCCGGACCAGCTCCTCCTCGGAGAGGTCACGGACGCGGGTGTTGGGGTTGACGCCGGTGTCGGCCAGCGTCTTCTGCGAGAGGGTCCGGCCGATGCCGAACACGTAGGTGAGGGCAACCTCCACGCGCTTTTCGCGCGGGATGTCAACACCGGAAACGCGTGCCATTCAATGGCTCCAGTTGTCGTTCGGAGGTCTTCCGCAGAACCGGCTCCCGCCCGCCGTCATCCTCTTCCTTCGAGGCCTCGGTACGGATCGGGTCCCCGGCCTCCGACCGGGGGTGTCGGACCACTGCGAACAGTCGGTCCGGGCTCTGCGTATGAACATGTTCGTGCGTCGCGCGAAGTTCTGCGGGTGCAGAAGGTGCGGTCGTGCGTCAGCCCTGGCGCTGCTTGTGGCGCGGGTTTTCGCAGATGACCATGACCCGGCCGTGACGGCGGATCACCCTGCACTTGTCGCAGATCTTCTTGACGCTCGGCTTGACCTTCATTGGTGAGGTTCTCCGGGTCAGTGCCACCACCCCGCGGAAGCGGGGCACAGGCAAGATCTACTTGTACCGGTAGACGATCCGGCCACGCGTCAGGTCGTACGGAGACAACTCCACCACGACCCTGTCGTCAGGGAGGATGCGGATGTAGTGCATACGCATCTTGCCGCTGATGTGTGCCAGAACCTGGTGGCCGTTCTGGAGCTCAACCTTGAACATGGCGTTCGGAAGAGACTCGACGACAGTGCCCTCGATCTCGATGGCACCTTGCTTCTTGGCCACGCTTCGCCCTTCGAATCGACTACCTTGATCGACTCCGCGCTTACCACATGCAGACATGCGGATGCACGAGAGCCGACGAGTCAGTCTACGCCAGGGCCCCCGGAAAGACGAATCTGCCCCACGAGGAAGATCCCTAAGCGGGACACGCCCCGCAGAGGCACGTCTTTAGGGGCGCGGGGAACGGCGCAGTCTTCTGCCTTCGGGGGCGCAGCCCCTCCAGGGACGCGGGGAACGGCGCAATCCTCCAGGGACGCGGGGAACGGCGCAGTTCTTAAGGGGCGCGGGGAACGGCGCAATCTTCCAAGGGGCGCGGGGAACGGCGCAACCGGCCCCGCCAACCGCGCCCCCGGAGCGCGACTTACGCCAGAGGATCAGGCGCCGCAGTGATCCCGTACTCGGCCAGCTTCGCCTTACCCCCGTCGGGAGCCGTAAGAACGAGCGGCCCCTCATCCGTCAGCGCGACAGAGTGCTCCCAGTGCGACGACCACGTCCCGTCCGTCGTGATGACGGTCCAGTCGTCCGCGAGCACCTCCGTCCGAGGCGTCCCCAGCGAAACCATCGGCTCGATGGCGAGGCAGAACCCCGCGACCAGCTTCGGCCCCTTGCCCCGCCGCCGCTCGACGTAGTTCAGCAGATGCGGATCCATGTGCATCTCGGTCCCGATGCCGTGGCCGCCGTAGTCCTCGACGATCCCGTACTTGCCGCCGCCGGGCTTCGGCTGGCGCCGGATGTACGTCTCGATCGCCCGGGAGACGTCGACGAGCCGGTTCCCCAGCTTCATCGCCGCGATGCCGGCCCACATCGACTCCTCGGTCACCCGGGACAGCTCAAGGAGCTCCGGAACGTGACCGGAGCCCACGAACGCCGTGAACGCCGCGTCCCCGTGCCAGCCGTCGACGATCGCGCCGGCGTCGATCGAGATGATGTCCCCGTCCTTCAGGACGACCTCGTCGCTCGGGATGCCGTGCACGACGACCTCGTTCACCGAGGTGCAGATCGTGGCGGGGAACCCGCCGTAGCCCAGGAAGTTCGACTTCGCGCCGTGCTCGTCGAGCACCTTGCGGGCGACCTGGTCGAGATCCCGGGTCGTGGCACCGGGTACCGCGGCTTCCCGCGTCGCACTGTGGACGGCGGCGACGACCAGGCCCGCCTCACGCATCTTGGCGATCTGCTCGGGGGTCTTGATCTGCACCATGGGGGCCCGCGCTCTCCGTCTTCTCTGCCTACTGGGTTACGTACACAACAGTAAGGCCGCGGCGCCCATGGAGGGCACCGCGGCCGAACCGGTCGGGACGGCTACTCGCCGCCGTCGCCCCGGCTGTCGTTCTTGTCCTCGTCGCGCTGTTCCCTGCCCTCGGCCTGACCCTTGAGGGCGTCCATCGCGCGCTTGGTGACCTCGTCCACCTTGCCGAGCGCCGAGATCGTCACTACCAGGCCCTGGGCCGCGTAGTAGTCGATGATCGGCTCGGTCTGGGTGTGGTAGACCTCCAGGCGCTTGCGGACGGTCTCCTCGGTGTCGTCGTCGCGCTGGTACAGCTCGCCGTCGCAGACGTCACAGACGCCTTCCTTCTTCGGCGGGCTGTACGTCACGTGGAAGACGTGGCTCGAATCGTTGCGGCAGATGCGGCGGCCGGCGATGCGCTTGACCACCTCGTCCTCGGGGACCTCCAGGTCGAGCACCCCGTCGAGCTCCACACCATCGGCCTTGAGGGCCTGGTCCAGCGCCTCGGCCTGCGAGACGTTCCGCGGGAAGCCGTCGAGCAGGAAGCCGTTGACGGCGTCCGGCTGCTCCATGCGGTCCTTGGCCATCGCGATGGTGACCTCGTCCGGCACGAGGTTGCCCTCGTCCATGTACGACTTCGCCAGCTTGCCCAGTTCGGTCTGCCGGCTGATGTTCGCACGGAAGAGGTCGCCCGTGGAGATGTGCGGGATCGACAGGTTCTTGGCGAGGAACGCGGCCTGCGTTCCCTTGCCCGCCCCGGGCGGCCCGACGAGGACGATTCGCATCAGCGGAGGAACCCTTCGTAATTGCGCTGCTGGAGCTGGCTCTCGATCTGCTTCACCGTCTCCAGACCGACACCCACGATGATCAGGATGCTGGTGCCACCGAACGGGAAGTTCTGGTTTGCCCCGAAACCAACCAACGCCATCGTCGGTACGAGAGCGATCAGGCCCAGATACAGCGAACCCGGCCAGGTGATCCGGTTGAGTACGTATCCCAGGTACTCAGCGGTCGGCCGGCCGGCCCGGATGCCCGGGATGAAGCCACCATACTTCTTCATGTTGTCCGCGACTTCTTCGGGGTTGAAGGAGATGGCCACGTAGAAGAAGGCGAAGAACACGATCAGCAGGAAGTAGGTGGCGATGTAGATCGGGTGGTCGCCCTTGGTGAGGTTCGTCTCGATCCAGGTCTTCCAACCCGAGGTCCCACCCGCGAACTGAGCGACCAGCGCCGGGATGTAGAGCAGCGACGAGGCAAAGATCACAGGGATGATGCCGGCCTGGTTGACCTTCAGCGGGATGTACGTGGACGTGCCGCCGTAGGACCTGCGGCCGATCATCCGCTTCGCGTACTGGACCGGGATCCGGCGCTGGGCCTGCTCGACGAAGACGACCAGGCCGACCATGACGAGGCCGACCGCGATGACGGTGCCGAACTCGATCCAGCCGTCCGCCAGGTTGCCCTGCTGCTTGATGGCCCACAGCGCCGACGGGAACGTGGCGGCGATCGAGATGAACATCAGGATGGACATGCCGTTGCCGATGCCGCGGTCGGTGATCAGCTCACCGAGCCACATGACGACGGCCGTACCGGCGGTCATGGTGATGACCATCGTGATGGTGACGAAGATCGACTGGTCCGGCACGATCTGGTTGGCGACCGGGCAGCTCGTGAACAGCGCACCGCTGCGGGCGGTGGCCACCAGGCCGGTGCCCTGGAGGATGGCCAGCGCCACCGTCAGATAACGCGTGTACTGCGTGATCTTCGCCGTACCCGCCTGGCCCTCCTTCTTGAGGGCTTCCAGGCGCGGGATCACCACGGTCAGCAGCTGCAGAATGATGCTCGCCGTGATGTACGGCATGATGCCCAGTGCGAAGATCGTGATCTGCAGCAGAGCGCCACCGCTGAACATGTTGACCAGACCGAACAGGCCCTGGTTCTGGCTCGCGTTGTCGATACAGATCTGGACGTTCTTGTAGTCGACACCGGGGATCGGGATGTGCGTGCCCACCCGATAAACCACGATGATGCCGAGCGTGAAGAGCAGCTTCTTGCGCAGGTCGGGCGTCTTGAACGCCCGGGCGAACGCGGTGAGCACGGTGCCTCCTGCGACCCCCGCGCAAGTGCGCCAGAGGTGACGGTCTTGAGGTTCGACGAATAAGTAACGGACAGCTAACTAACAGTCAGAAGCCACCTGGAGTTCCCTGGTGGCACACCGGGCGAAAATTAGCAGCGCAGGCCACCTTACCGGCGACACCGCTCCCCTAGGAACGACCAACCGGGGATGCCCCTTTTGTGGGGCATCCCCGGTCGGGATCGCTCAAGTCATCGAGTCGCCTGAAGTGATCAGATCAGCTCGGTGACGGTACCGCCGGCGGCGGTGATCTTCTCCTTGGCGGAGCCGGAGACGGCGTCGACCGTCACCTGCAGTGCCACGGAGATCTCGCCCTGGCCGAGGACCTTGACGAGGCTGTTCTTGCGAACCGCACCGTTGGCGACGAGTCCCTCGACGGTGACCTCGCCACCCTCCGGGTACAGCGACGCCAGCTTGTCGAGGTTCACGACCTGGTACTCGGTCTTGAACGGGTTCCGGAAGCCCTTGAGCTTCGGGAGACGCATGTGGAGGGGCATCTGGCCACCCTCGAAGCGCTCCGGAACCTGGTAACGGGCCTTCGTGCCCTTGGTACCACGACCGGCCGTCTTGCCCTTGGACGCTTCACCACGACCGACTCGCGTCTTCGCGGTCTTGGCGCCCGGGGCGGGACGGAGGTTGTGGATCTTGAGCGGGTTGTTCTCCGCCATGATCAGTCGACCTCCTCAACCGTCACGAGGTGGCGGACGGTGTGAACCATTCCGCGGAACTCGGGGCGGTCCTCCTTGACGACCACATCGTTGATCCGCTTGAGACCAAGCGAACGAAGGGTGTCACGGTGGTTCTGCTTGCTGCCGATGAACGACTTCTTCTGCGTGATCTTGAGCTGAGCCATGATTACGCACCCGCTCCCGCACGTGCACGCAGGAGAGCCGCGGGGGCGACGTCCTCGAGGGGCAGACCACGGCGAGCCGCGATCTCCTCGGGACGCTGCAGGCCCTTGAGGGCCGCCACGGTCGCGTGCACGATGTTGATCGCGTTGGAAGAGCCGAGCGACTTCGACAGGATGTCGTGAACGCCGGCGCACTCCAGGACAGCACGCACCGGGCCACCGGCGATAACGCCGGTACCGGGGGAGGCAGGCTTGAGCAGGACGACGCCCGCGGCCTTCTCGCCCGTGATCGGGTGCGGGATGGTGCCCTGGATACGGGGGACCTTGAAGAAGTGCTTCTTGGCCTCTTCAACACCCTTGGCGATCGCGGCCGGCACCTCCTTGGCCTTGCCGTAACCGACACCGACGGTGCCGTCACCATCGCCCACCACGACCAGCGCGGTGAAGCTGAAGCGACGACCACCCTTCACAACCTTGGCGACGCGGTTGATCGCGACAACGCGCTCAACGTACGCGGTCTTCTCGGCAGCTGCGCCGCCGTCACGGCCCTTCCGGTCCCGCCGCTCGCCGCCACCGGCACCGCTTCCGCGGCGCTGGGGTCCAGCCATTGGAATTACCTCTCTCTGTTTCCGCTAGCTACGGAACAGGACTCAGAACTTGAGTCCGGCTTCGCGGGCGGCGTCCGCCAGAGCGGCAATGCGCCCGGCGTACTGGTTTCCACCACGGTCGAATACGACAGCCTCGACACCGGCGGCCTTGGCGCGCTCGGCGACCAGGGCGCCGACCGACTTGGCCTGCTCGGACTTGTCGTTCTCGCCGCCGCGGATGGACGTGTCCAGGGTGGACGCCGACGCGAGGGTGTGACCCTTAACGTCGTCGATCACCTGGGCCACGATGTGGCGGTTGGAGCGGGTCACGACCAGGCGAGGCCGCTCAGCCGTACCGGAGATGTGCTTCCGGATGCGGATGTGACGTCGCTTGATGGCAGCACGCTTGTAAGCGTCGCCCTTAGCAATCTTGACACCGTATGCCATGGCTTACTTACCCGCCTTTCCGACCTTGCGCCGGACGACTTCGCCCTCGTACTTGACGCCCTTGGCCTTGTACGGGTCGGGCTTGCGCAGCTTGCGGATGTTGGCCGCAACCTCGCCGACCTTCTGCTTGTCGATTCCCTCGACCGAGAAGTGCGTCGGGTTCTCGACCTTGAACGAGATGCCCTCGGGCGCCTCGACCGTGATCGAGTGGCTGTAGCCGAGCGAGAATTCCAGGTTGGAACCCTTCGCCAGGACGCGGTAACCGACACCGCTGATTTCGAGCTTCTTCACGTAACCCGTGGTCACGCCGGTGATCATGTTCGCCACCAGCGTGCGGGACAGGCCGTGCAGGGCCTTGTTCTGACGCTCGTCGTTCGGGCGGGTGACATTGAGAATGCCGTCCTCACCCTTCGCGATCTCGATCGGTGCCGCAATGGTGTGGGAGAGAGAGCCCTTGGGGCCCTTCACCTGGACCGTACGGCCGTCGATGGTGACGTCCACGCCGGCGGGAACCGTGATGGGGAGCTTGCCAATACGCGACATAGCTGTTTCCTCCGTTCCCTTCCGCTACCAGACGTAGGCGAGAACTTCTCCGCCTACGCCCTTCTTGCCGGCCTGCTTGTCGGTGAGGAGACCGTGCGACGTGGAGATGATCGCCACGCCGAGGCCACCCAGCACCTTGGGCAGGGAGGTGGACTTCGCGTACACACGCAGACCCGGCTTCGAGATCCGCTTGATGCCCGCGATGGAGCGCTCACGGTTCGGGCCGAACTTCAGCTCGAGGACGAGCTTCTTGCCGACTTCGGCGTCCTCGACCTTCCAGCCGGTGATGAAGCCCTCCTGCTGGAGGATCTCCGCGATGTGCGACTTGATCTTGCTGTGGGGCATCGCGACATCGTCGTGGTACGCCGAGTTCGCGTTACGCAGACGAGTAAGCATGTCTGCGATGGGATCAGTCATGGTCATGAATTGGCCTTCGGCCTCTCTCGCCGGGGTTTCCTGTATGCGCCATCCCTCTCCCCACTCAGTGGCGGGACGGGTGCGGTGCGGGGACCTACGGCGTAGTAAGCGTTAACTAGTGGGCTGTACCCACGTGCGTCCGGGCGGCAGACGCCCAACCCTCCTAGCCTAAGCCATGGAGGGGAGAGCCTCTGCCAACCCACTGCTTACCGAGAGCGTCCGGGGAGTCCTTTTAGGGGGACTACCAGGAGCTCTTGGTCACGCCCGGGAGCTCTCCACGGTGAGCCATCTCACGAAGGCACACACGGCAGAGACCGAACTTGCGGTACACGGAGTGCGGGCGGCCGCAGCGCTGGCAACGGGTGTAGCCACGCACACCGAACTTGGGCTTACGAGCAGCCTTGGCAATCAGAGCCTTCTTCGCCATCTCGCTTACGCCTCCTTGAAGGGGAAGCCGAGGTGACGGAGAAGGGCACGGCCTTCGGCGTCGTTGGTCGCCGTGGTCACCACGGTGATGTCCATACCCCGGACGCGGTCGATCTTGTCCTGGTCGATCTCGTGGAACATGACCTGCTCGGTGAGACCGAAGGTGTAGTTGCCACGACCGTCGAACTGCTTGGGAGACAGACCACGGAAGTCGCGGATGCGCGGAAGCGCGAGCGACAGGGTGCGGTCCAGGAACTCCCACATGCGGTCGCCACGAAGCGTGACGTGGGCACCGATCGGCTGACCCTCACGCAGCTTGAACTGCGCGATGGACTTGCGGGCCTTGGTGACGGCCGGCTTCTGACCGGTGATCGTGGTGAGGTCGCGGATGGCGCCCTCGATCAGCTTGGAGTCGCGGGCGGCGTCGCCCACACCCATGTTGACCACGATCTTGACGAGGCCCGGGGTCTGCATGACGTTCTCGTACGAGAACTCTTCCTGCAGCTTGCCCGCGATCTCCTCGCGGTACTTCGTCTTCAGACGCGGAATGGTGGTGGTAGCCATCAGATGTCCTCACCCGTCCGCTTGGCAACGCGGATCTTGTTGCCTTCGTCGTCGAAGCGGAAACCGACGCGCGTGACGACCTTGTTCCCGTCCTTCTCCACGACCAGCTGGACGTTGGAGACGTGGATGGGAGCCTCGGTCGTGACGATGCCACCGGCCTGCGAACCACGAGCGGTGGGACCGGCCTTCGTGTGCTTCTTGACCCGGTTGACACCCTCGACCAGGACGCGCTCGTCGCGCGGGTAAGCGGCAATGACCTTGCCCTGCTTGCCCTTGTCCTTACCGGTGATGACCTGAACCAGGTCGCCCTTCTTGATCTTCATGCTTACAGCACCTCCGGCGCGAGCGAGATGATCTTCATGAACTTCTTCTCGCGCAGCTCACGGCCGACAGGGCCGAAGATACGGGTGCCGCGAGGGTCGCCGTCGTTCTTCAGAATGACGGCGGCGTTCTCGTCGAAGCGGATGTACGAGCCGTCGGGACGGCGACGCTCCTTGACAGTGCGAACGATGACCGCCTTGATGACGTCACCCTTCTTCACATTGCCGCCGGGGATCGCGTCCTTGACGGTGGCGACGATGACGTCACCGATGCCCGCGTAGCGGCGACCGGAGCCACCGAGCACACGGATGCAAAGGATTTCCTTCGCACCAGTGTTGTCGGCGACACGCAGTCGCGACTCCTGCTGGATCACGTCTATCTCCTGATTGTCTGCCGGTTCCCGGCAGGGGCCCCTTCACGGGAACCCCTGCCGAGCCTGGCGGAACCAACCTGAGGGAAACCCCTCAAGTACTTGCTACTTGGCCTTCTCAAGGATCTCGACGATGCGCCAGCGCTTCGTCGCGGACAGCGGACGGGTCTCCATGATGACAACCCGGTCGCCGACGCCCGCGGCGTTCTGCTCGTCGTGCGCCTTGAGCTTGTTCGTACGGCGGATGACCTTGCCGTACAGCGCGTGCTTGACGCGGTCCTCGACAGCGACGACGACGGTCTTGTCCATCTTGTCGCTGACGACGAGACCCTCACGGGTCTTGCGGAAGCCGCGGCTCGTCTTGGTCTCTTCGGTCACGTTGTTCTCGCTCATGCGCTCTCCACCGTCTCGATGCCCAGCTCGCGCTCACGCATCAGGGTGTAGATCCGCGCGATGTCCTTGCGGACGGCCTTGAGCCGCCCGTGGTTTTCGAGCTGACCGGTCGCCGCCTGGAAGCGGAGGTTGAACAGCTCTTCCTTGGCTTCGCGAAGCTTCGCGAGAAGCTCCTCGTCACCCAGTTCGCGCAGCTCGGACGCCTTGGTACCGGCCGACATCACGCTTCACCTGCCTCGCGCTTGACGATCCGGCACTTCATCGGCAGCTTGTGGGCTGCGCGAGTGAGGGCCTCACGGGCGATCTTCTCGTTGGGGTAGGACAGTTCGAACATGACCCGGCCCGGGTGCACGTTCGCGACCCACCACTCGGGCGAACCCTTACCGGAACCCATGCGGGTCTCGGCGGGCTTCTTCGTCAGCGGGCGGTCCGGGTAGATGTTGATCCAGACCTTGCCGCCACGCTTGATGTGGCGGGTCATCGCGATACGAGCCGCCTCGATCTGGCGGTTCGTGACGTATGCCGGCGTGAGGGCCTGAATGCCGTACTCGCCGAACGAAACCTGCGTACCGCCCTTGGCCTGACCGCGGCGCTTCGGGTGGTGCTGCTTGCGGTGCTTGACCCTACGAGGGATCAGCATTTCGGTCAGGCCTCCGTTCCGGTGCTCTCGGCCGGAGCGGCAGCGGCGGCGGGAGCGTCGGCCTTGGGGGCCTCGGCTGCCGGCGCGGACTGCTGCTGCGGCTTGCGGCCACGGCCGCCACGCTCGCCACCACGACCGCCACGGGCCGGGCGGTCGCCGCCGCCACCGGCTCCACCACGGGCCGGGCGGTTACCCGCACGGGCCGCGGCGTTCTCGGCGCGGACCTCGGCGATGTTCTTGACATCGCCCTTGTAGATCCAGACCTTCACACCGATGCGGCCGAAGGTCGTCTTGGCCTCGAAGAAGCCGTAGTCGACGTTCGCGCGGAGCGTGTGCAGGGGCACGCGGCCCTCGCGGTAGAACTCCGAGCGGGACATCTCGGCGCCGCCGAGACGGCCACCACACTGGATCTTGATGCCCTTGGCGCCGGCCTTCATCGTGCCCTGCATGCTCTTACGCATGGCGCGACGGAAGGAGACGCGGGAGGACAGCTGCTCGGCGACGGCCTGGGCCACCAGCTGAGCGTCCGTCTCCGGGCTCTTGACCTCAAGGATGTTCAGCTGGACCTGCTTGCCGGTCAGCTTCTCCAGGTCACCGCGGATGCGGTCGGCCTCGGCGCCACGGCGGCCGATGACAATGCCCGGGCGCGCGGTGTGGATGTCCACACGGACGCGGTCACGGGTGCGCTCGATCTCCACCTTCGAGATGCCGGCGCGCTCCATGCCGGACGTCATCATCCGACGGATGGCGACGTCTTCCTTGACGTAGTCCTTGTACAGCTTGTCGGCGTACCAGCGGGACTTGAAGTCCGTGGTGATGCCGAGCCGGAACCCATGCGGGTTAACCTTCTGGCCCATTACCGGGTTCCTTCCTTGCTGCTGACGACCACGGTGATGTGGCTGGTCCGCTTGCGGATCCGGTAGGCGCGGCCCTGGGCGCGCGGACGGAACCGCTTCAGGGTCGGACCCTCGTCGACGTACGCCTCGGAGATGACGAGGCTGTCGGCGTCGGTGTGGTCGTAGTTGTGTGCGGCGTTGGCGATGGCGCTGTCAAGCACCTTGCCGACGGGCACGCTCGCGGCCTGCGGGGCGAAACGCAGGACCGCCTGAGCCTCCGTGGCATCCATGCCACGGATAAGGTCCACCACACGGCGGGCCTTCATGGGCGTGACGCGGATGTACCGCGCCTGGGCCCTGGCTTCCATGGTTGTCCTTCCAGTGTCTGTCATGGTCATTCCACCCCGCGTTAGCGGCGCTTCGACTTCCGGTCGTCCTTGACGTGACCCCGGAAGGTGCGCGTCGGCGAGAACTCGCCGAGCTTGTGGCCGACCATCGACTCGGTGACAAACACCGGAATGTGGGTCTTGCCGTTGTGCACCGCGATCGTGTGGCCGAGCATGGCCGGGATGATCATCGAGCGACGGGACCAGGTCTTGATGACGTTCTTGGAACCGGCTTCGTTCTGTACGTCCACCTTCTTGATCAGGTGGTCGTCGACGAAGGGCCCCTTCTTGAGACTGCGCGGCATCTAAACCCGCTCCTAGCGCTTCTTGTTCGTCTTGCGGCGGCGGACGATGTACTTGTTCGATGCCTTCTTCGGCGAACGAGTACGACCCTCCTTCTGACCCCACGGCGAGACCGGGTGACGTCCACCGGAGGTCTTGCCTTCACCACCACCGTGCGGGTGGTCAACCGGGTTCATCGCCACACCGCGAACGGTCGGGCGGACGCCCAGCCAGCGCTTGCGGCCGGCCTTGCCCCAGTTGATGTTCGACTGCTCGGCGTTGCCGACCTCGCCGACGGTGGCGCGGCAGCGCACGTCGACCAGGCGGATCTCTCCGGACGGCATGCGCAGGTGGGCCATCTGGCCCTCCTTCGCGAGCAGCTGCACGGAGGCACCGGCGGAGCGGGCGAACTTGGCACCGCCACCGGGACGGAGCTCGATCGCGTGGATCGTGGTACCGACCGGGATGTTGCGGAGCGCCAGGTTGTTGCCCGGCTTGATGTCGGCCCCGGGACCGTTCTCGACGCGGTCGCCCTGCGACAGGTTGCGGGGGGCGAGGATGTAGCGCTTCTCGCCGTCCGCGTAGTGAAGCAGCGCGATGCGCGCGGTGCGGTTGGGGTCGTACTCGATGTGCGCGACCTTCGCCGGCACGCCGTCCTTGTCGTGCCGACGGAAGTCGATCACTCGGTAGGCGCGCTTGTGTCCGCCACCCTGGTGGCGAACGGTCACACGACCGGCGTTGTTACGGCCGCCCTTGCTGTGCAGCGGGCGGACCAGCGACTTCTCCGGCGTGGACCGCGTGACCTCGACGAAGTCGGCGACGCTGGAGCCACGACGGCCCGGCGTAGTCGGCTTGTACTTGCGGATTCCCATTTCTCAGTCCTCGTCCGATATTCGGACCAGGGCGCTCCGTTAGGAGGCCTGGCCGAAGATGTCGATACGGTCGCCCTCAGCGAGGGTCACGATGGCGCGCTTGGTGTCAGCACGCTTGCCGAAGCCGCTCTTGGTCCGCTTGCGCTTTCCCTGGCGGTTGATCGTGTTGACCCCGGTGACCTTGACCGAGAAGACCGCCTGGACGGCCTGCTTGATCTGGGTCTTGTTGGCGCCCGGCGCGACGACGAAGGTGTACTTGCCCTCGTCGAGCAGCGCGTAGCTCTTCTCGGAGACGACCGGCTTGATGAGGACGTCACGGGGGTCCGTGAAGCTCTTGCTGATCGGCGTCTCTACGGTGTTCTTGCCCTCGGCCTCGTGGCGCTTCGCCTTGGCGATGCGCGCGGCCTTGGCGGCCTTGGCCGCCTTGGGGGCAATGCTCGGGTGACGCGTAGCCATCAGGCTTCGCTCCCTTCGGTGTCAGCGGCCTGGGGGCCAGACACGAAGGACTCGAAAGCGGCCTGGGTGAAGACCACGTCGTCCGAGACGAGAACGTCGTACGTGTTCAGCTGGCCCGGCTCCAGGATGTGGACCTGGGGCAGGTTGCGCGCGGAGAGCAGCGCGGCCTCGTCGGCACGGTCGATGACCAGGAGCAGGTTCTTGCGCTCCGAGATCTTGCCGAGCAGGACCTTCGCGGCCTTGGTGGAGGGGTTGTCGCCCTCGATCACGCCGGAGACGACGTGGATGCGAGCGTTGCGGGCCCGGTCGGTGAGGGCGTGGCGCAGGGCCGCGGCCTTCATCTTCTTCGGGGTCCGCTGCGAGTAGTCACGCGGCTGCGGGCCGTGGACGACGCCACCACCGGCGAACTGCGGGGCGCGGGTCGAGCCCTGGCGTGCGCGGCCGGTGCCCTTCTGACGGTAAGGCTTCTTACCGCCACCACGAACCTCGCCGCGGGTCTTGGTCTTGTGCGTGCCCTGGCGGGCAGCGGCCAGCTGGGCGACTACGACCTGGTGAAGCAGCGGGATGCTGATCTTCTCGACGTCGAAGATCTCCGCGGGGAGCTCGACCGTCCCGGTCTTGTCGCCTGCCGGCGAAATGATGTCAACAGTGCTCATCGGTACCTCAGGCCCCCTTGGCCGCTGTGCGGACCAGGACGAGGCCGCCGTTCGGACCGGGGACCGCGCCCTTGATGAGCAGCAGACCCTTCTCCGCGTCAACGGCGTGGACGGTCAGGTTCTGGGTGGTGACGCGCTCGTTGCCCATGCGACCCGCCATGCGGAGGCCCTTGAACACACGGCCCGGGGTGGCGCAGCCACCGATGGAGCCGGGAGAGCGGTGCTTGCGCTGGGTGCCGTGACCGGCGCCGAGTCCCTTGAAGTTGTGACGCTTCATGACACCGGCGAAGCCCTTGCCCTTGCTCGTACCGGTCACGTCCACCTTGACGCCGGACTCGAAGGTCTCAGCGGTGATCTCCTGGCCGAGGATGTACTCGCTGGCGTCAGCGGTACGGATCTCGACGAGGTGACGGCGGGGAGTGACGTCGGCCTTGGCGAAGTGGCCCTTGAGGGGCTTGTTCACCTTGCGCGGGTCGATCTCGCCGAAGGCGATCTGGACCGACTCGTAGCCGTCGACGTCATTCGTACGGACCTGGGTCACGACGTTGGGGCTGGCCTTGACGACGGTGACCGGAACAACACGGTTGTTCTCGTCCCACACCTGCGTCATGCCGAGCTTCTCGCCCAGGATGCCCTTGATCTGCTTAGCCATTCTCAGACCACATCCCTTAGAGCTTGATCTCGATGTCGACACCGGCCGGGAGGTCGAGTCGCATCAAAGAGTCAACGGTCTTGGGGGTCGGGTCGAGAATGTCGATCAGGCGCTTGTGCGTGCGCATCTCGAAGTGCTCGCGCGAGTCCTTGTACTTGTGCGGCGACTTGATGACGCAGTACACGTTCTTCTCAGTGGGCAGCGGCACCGGGCCCGCGACCGACGCACCAGTGCGCGTCACCGTCTCGACGATCTTCTTCGCCGAGGAATCGATGACCTCGTGGTCGTAGGCCTTGAGCCGGATGCGGATCTTCTGTCCCGCCATGGCTACTCAGTAGTCCTTTGTCTAGTGAAACGCTCTGCAACCCGCGGGTTCGCGTCCCCGCCTCCGACCCACGCGGTCGGGTGTGTCGCATCCTCACCGCAGAGATATCCATAAGCGGATTTCCCTGCCAGGGACACGGCCCATCCCAAAGACGACCGCGGAACCGGGGGCCGAACACCCACCGGGTGCCTGGTCTGCACCCCGCTGACACTTCCCGGAAGATTCCCGTACGTCCGCTCCAGCGCTGCCTTTCGGCAGTTGGCGCGACGAGTACTGTGGGACTCGCTTCCGGTCCTCCCGGCGGGAGGCGCGCAGCATCGGCACTCAACCGAGCAACCCCGACAGTCTGCCATACGGGGCGGGGAGCTGGCGAATCGAGCCCCAGAGGATACCCCCGGGGGGACGCGCGTCAAACACGGGCCGCCCCTACCCTGATCGTGTCGCCTCCGCCATGATCGGCGGCGTGAGCAGACGACTGGACCTGGAGCAGGCCGCGGCCCGGGCGGAACTACGCGGTCCGCACTGGCGGACCCAGGGGATCGAGACCTCCTCCACCCGCGAGGGCGAGACCGGCGAGTACCTGGTCGTACGGTTCACCTCCCCCTCCTGGCACATACGGCTGGTCGCCGTGGCGGACGAGGGCCGCTGGACGGACCTCCACTTCGTCTCGCCGACGCACACCGTGCGCGAACGGCGCCGGATCGCCTCCGCGGACGCGTGGGGCACCCTGCTCGACGAGGCCGCCGCCCGGGCGTCCCGCATCCGGCTGCAGCCCGCCAGGCTGCTGGCCCGTACATGCACGACCGGCTGGCTGGACTGGATCCACGGGGAACTGTGGCTGCTCCCTGACGCCCTGGTCCGCGTCCGCAGCGGCCTGCTGGACTCGACGGTGAACTCAGTCAGCGGTTCCATCGCGATGCCCCGCGACCCGTACACGGTCATGGCGTACGACCCCGAGGCGATCCTGGCCGGCCACCGCACGAACAAGGTGATCGACCTCGCCGGGATCGACCACGCGCGTCTGCACGGCGGCGTCACCACGTCCGGCCTGACCGCCCACATGACCGACGGCACCCACCACAAACTCCTGTGGAACACCTTCGAACCGACCCGCCGCCTCCTGCGGGACCGCCTCCTACCGGTACTGGGCCCACGCCTCACACACTGAGGCGCGAGCCCGGTCCGCAGACTCTCGGCGATCAGCACTCCTTCGAGCATCCGAGCCTCCTCGGCCAACTACTTGGCTAGCCACATAATCGGTGCTACTTTTTATGTGGCTGGCCACGTAAATGCGTGTCGCCAGATCGGCTCACCGAAGGAGACAGCTGTCATGAAGGCCATCGTTTTCGACGCGTTCGGCGGTACCGAGGTCCTGCACGAGGCCGAGATCGAGGTGCCGCAGCCCGGGCCCGGCCAGGTCCGCGTCCAGGTCCGGGCGGTCGGCGTCAACCCGGTGGACGGAAAGATCCGCTCCGGGATCATGGAGGCCATCTTCCCCACCACCCTGCCCGCCGTCCCCGGTGGCGAGATCGCCGGCATCGTCGACGCCCTCGGCGAAGGCGTCGACCGCTTCAAGGTGGGCGACGAGGTACTGGGCTGGTCCGAGACCGGCTCCTACGCCGAGTACGCGCTGGCCGACGCGACCGTCATCGCCCTCAAGCCCGCCGGCCTGGACTGGACCCACGCGGCAGCACTGCCCGTGGCGAGCGACGGCGCCGACCGGGTCCTGGACCTGCTCGACGTGAAGGCCGGCGAAACGCTGCTGATCCACGGCGCGTCCGGCGCGCTGGGCACGGTCGCCGTGCAGCTCGCCGTCGCCCGCGGCGCCCGTGTCATCGGCACCGCAGGCCCGGCCAACCAGGAGTACGTCACCTCGCTCGGCGCCACCGCCCTGGTCTACGGGGACGGCCTGGTCGAGCGGGTCCGCGCGCTCGCCCCGAGCGGTGTGGACGCGGTGTTCGACGCCGCGGGCAAGGGCGCGCTGGAGGACTCCATCACCCTGCGCGGCGGCACCGACCGGATCGTCACCACCGCCGACTTCCGGGCCCGCGAACTCGGCATCGTCTTCGCCGAGGGCCCCCAGCGCCGCTCAGCCACCAGGCTGGCCGAACTCGCTCAACAGGCCGCCGACGGCGACCTGGTACTCACCGTCGGCGCGACCCACCCGCTGGCCGACGCGGCAAAGGCCCAACAGTCCAGCGACGCAGGCCACACCCGCGGAAAACTGATCCTCACCATCAACTAACCTCCAGCCCCCTCCCCCAAGGGCCGCGGCCAACGACGCAATCTTTTCGCCCCTCAGGGGCGCGGGGAACGGCGCCGACCCCCGCCACCCCCGCCCCGGCCGACCGGATACGCTCCGGACCGCCGCCGCCCACCCCACCCCACCCGACCCACCCGCCCACCCGCCCACCCGCCCGCAGCCAGCGCCCCGCCCAGGAGCAGCAATGACCCACCCCGTGTCCGACCCCCCGAGCACGGCGCGCGACGGACGCCTCAGCTACGCCATATTCGTACTCGCCCGCACCCACCGCGGCCACGCCGCCGCCATGCTCCGCGCCATGAACCTGCACCCAGGTCAGGAACTGCTGCTGATGCAGCTCTTCGACCGCGACGGCCAGACACAGTCCGAACTCCTGGAAGGCGTCGGCCTCGACCACTCCACCGTCTCCAAGTCGCTGCGCCGCATGCAGGACGCCGGGCTCCTCACCCGAGAACCCGCCGAACACGACCGGCGCGTCCTGGTCGTCCGGCTGACCGACGCCGGCCGCGCCCTGCGCGCCCCCATCGCCGACATGTGGCGGACGCTGGAGGAGATCTCCGTCCGGGAGCTGACAGCGGAGCAGATCGAGGCGTTCACCGCGTCCGCCTACACGATCGAGCAGTCGATCAAGACTCACGGCTCCCAGCCCTGACCCAAAGCTCTGGACTCAGAGCAGACGATCTCAGAGCAGATGGCTCAAAGCAGGCGACTCAGATCAGACGGCTCAGAGCAGACGCCGACTCTCTCGCGGCCCCAGATACGTCGCCGTCAACCCACCCGTGTCGATCACGAGCCGCTGCACCACCACCGTCGGATCGACCATCCAGAACTTCAGCCGGTGCACCCCCGCGGCCCCGATCATGTGGCGCGTAGACGTGCGGTTGACGTTGTCCGATGTGTTGCGGGCCCACTCCATGTTCATCAGCCCGTCGTCGGCCCCGGTCGCCGCCTGGATGTCGACGATCTGCGGCGCGTCCCCGTCGAACGAGACCCCGTATCTCAGCCCGCCCGTCGGCAGAGTCGGGTTACGAGGCGACAGATACGCCCACACCGTCACCGTCCCCGCCGCCAGCAGACTCACCTCGTACTCCAGCCGAGGTGACGAACCCCCCGGGGTCCGGCTCGGAGCCGTCACCGGCCACGGCGTCACCCCCGCCTCCGTACGCCCGATCCCGTCGATACGCCGCCACGTCCCCACCGAGCGCGCGAAGTGCTCGGCGTCGACGGCGACGTAACCGCCCGCCTCCACGAACCCCCGCAGCCCCCGCGACGCCCGTACCGACGGCTGCTCGGCGATCACTCCGACCTCCACCGTCTCCCCCGCCCCCTCCACGGTCACCGACGCCTCCGTCCGACCCCGCGGGGCCTTCGCCCAGTCCACCGTCAGGACGACCCGTACCTGCTCCTGGACCCGCCCCCGCGGCCGGTCGGCCACGAGCCACGGCACGGACGGCGTGATCCGGTAGTCGAAGGCCGTACGCCCCCGGTTGAACACCTCGATGTACTGATCGGGCCGCGTCTGGAACGGACTGAGAACCGGCAGCACAGCCCCTCCGGGCGAACCACCCCCCGGCCACCACTCCTCCGCCCCGTCCACCGCCACCCCCAGCTCCGCCCCCGAGGCCACCTCGATCCGCCGTACCGCCGGGAAGATCTCGTCCGGCAGCGCCACGTTGTCCCGCTCGGGCTGCTGCCAGGGCGCGTTCGGGCCGTAGCGCTCCACATCCCCGTACCCGATGTGCGGCTGTGTCTGGAAGCCGCGCCATTTGCCGCCCGCCACCTGCGAGTTGAAGCGTTCGGCGAGTGCGAGGTCCCGGGCAAGGCCCGCTTCCGCCTCGGCCGCGAGGCCGTTCGTCGCGGCCCGCCCCTGCCCGGCGTACAGCAGGTTGGTGAACTCCGCCGCCCGCAGCCCGTACAGGTTGGCCGTCGCCGCCACCTCGTACCCGACCAGTTCGAACCACGCGTCCTGGTCACGGGCCGGAAGCCGCCGTCCGATCCGCTCGGCATCGGCGCCCAGCCGCCGCCACTCCTCGGTGACCCGCTCCAGTTCACGGTGGCCGAAGAAGAACGGCGTCTGCTGGTCGTCGTACACGACCCGCCCGTCCACCAGCGTGATCCTGCGGTTCAGCAACTCGGGCTTGCGCCGCGACTGGAGCTGTCCGTACGCCGCCAGCAGTTCGGCGATCGCCTCCACCTGACCGGGCGTCCGGCCGAAGTTCTGCCGCGCGTACCGCCGCTCCCACTCCCCGAGCCGCTCCAGCGGCCAACGCCCCGGATCCCAGGCGTAGTCGAGGAAGAACTGCGTCGGCAGCTCGTTGCCCTTCAGATCGCCGACGTTCGTGACCCACAGCTCCCGGTTCCCGTACGCGATCGCCTGGTGGAGCTGGTCCCACAGGTTCGGCAGCGACGCGGTGTCCACCCACTTGTAGTTGCGGCCGACGCCCACATAGTCGAAGTGGTAGTACAGGCCGTAACCGCCACCCCGCTCCCCCTCCGCCGGATCCGGATGCTTACGGATGTTGCCCCAGTTGTCATCCGTCAGCACGACCGTGACATCGTCCGGCGCCCGCAGGCCGCGGTCCCAGTACCGCTGGACCTCCTTGTAGAGCGTCCAGACCTGCGGGGTCTCGGCGGCCGCCCGACCGGTGACGTCCTCGATGATCGACCGCTGCGTCGCGATGATCTCCCGCATCAGCTCGATGCCGTCGCCGTCCGGCAGGCTCGTGTCGCCGTTGCCCCGCATGCCGAGGGTGACGACGCCCTCGAAGCCCTGGTCGACCATGCGCTCGATGCCGTCGCGCCAGTACGCCTTGACCGCGTCCGCGTTCCGCCGGAACGACCACTCGCCGGTGCCGCCGTACGGGTCCCGCCCCGGCGTCACGATGTTCCCCGCGCTGTCCCGCACGGCCGGCACGGCATGGCGGTTCCACTCCTCGATGCCCCGCATCATCGGCGCCTCATGAGACGTGCCCATGACAATCCCATACGCCTTCGCCCGCGCGTGGTTCCCCGGGTCGTCCTCCGCGAACGCCCGCCCCCACACCGCCGGCCACAGATAGTTCGCCTTCAGCCGCAGCAGGACCTCGAAGACCTTCGCGTAGAAGTCCGCGGTGAAGCCGCCGGGGTGACCGGGAGCCTTCCCCGGCCCGAAGTACCCGGGCGCCCAGGTCCCCAGCGCCGGATTCTCGTCGTTGATGAAGACACCCCGGTACTTCACGGCCGGCGTCCCCTGACTGAAGCGCCCCCGCCGCACATACACCTCGCCGCGCCGCACCGGCAGCACGTCGTCCCACCAGTACCAGGGCGAGACCCCGATCCCGTACGAGACGTCGTACGCCCCGAAGATCGTGCCGCGCTGGTCGCTGCCGGCGATCACGAACGCCCGGTCCACCCCGGGCATCGGCCGTTCGACCACGGTCTGCAGCGAGGTCTCCCATCTGCCGCGGACCCCGCCGACGTCGAGCTTCCCGGCGGCGACCAGCCCGTCGATCAGCGGACTGCGCCCGATCGTCCCGACCAGCACGACCTCCCGCGCCGACAGCGACGACCCCGGCCGCACCCCCGTGACGCGCTCGATGTCGTCCCGCAGATCCCCTGCCACGCGTACGACTCCGGAGTGGTCGTCGGTGCTCACTACGACCGGGGCACCCACGAGCCGAAAGGCCCCGGGCTCCGGCGAGAAGGAGATGTACGCCCCCGGGTCCGAAGCGGTACCGGCAGCGGCCCGCGGCGCACCCTCCGCCCACGCGGCCCCGGCCCCCGGCAACCCCAGCAGCCCGGCCCCCGCCCCGGCCCCCAGCACGGCTCTACGACTGACCCCTCCGGACATGCGTCACCCCTCGACCGTCCCCGTAGCGAATGTCGGCATGACAAACGGTGACGGGAGTGACCCCTGAGGGGGAACGGGTCGTCACCGCCGAACACTTTCGTGACGAATCATTTCGACGACCACCCCCTACCCCACCCGGGCACAGCAAAGGGGCCCGTACGACCGAAGTCGTACGGGCCCCTTCAGGAGCTCTTCGCGGAGCGATACCGCTGTGGAGCTACCAGGCGTTCAAGCCCAACAGGCAGCCGAGACTACTTGTTGATCTTGGTGACCTGGCCGGCGCCGACGGTCCGGCCACCCTCACGGATGGCGAACTTGAGGCCCTCCTCCATGGCGACGGGCTGGATGAGCTCAACGGTCATCTCAGTGTTGTCGCCCGGCATGACCATCTCGGTGCCCTCGGGGAGGGTCACCACACCAGTCACGTCCGTCGTGCGGAAGTAGAACTGGGGACGGTAGTTGTTGAAGAACGGCGTGTGACGGCCGCCCTCGTCCTTGGACAGGATGTACGCCTGCGCCTCGAACGAGGTGTGGGGCGTGACCGAGCCCGGCTTGATGATGACCTGGCCGCGCTCGACGTCCTCGCGCTTGATGCCACGGAGGAGCAGACCGACGTTCTCACCGGCCTGGCCCTCGTCGAGCAGCTTGCGGAACATCTCGATGCCGGTGACCGTGGTGGTGGTCTTCTCGGTCTTGATGCCGACGATGTCGACGGTCTCGTTGACCTTGAGGACACCACGCTCGATACGGCCGGTGACGACGGTGCCACGACCGGTGATCGTGAAGACGTCCTCGATCGGCATCAGGAACGGCTTGTCGACGTCACGCTCGGGCTGCGGGATCGACTCGTCGACGGCCTTCATCAGGTCGAGGACGGACTTGCCCCACTCGGCGTCGCCCTCAAGAGCCTTGAGCGCCGAGACCTTGACGACCGGAAGGTCGTCGCCCGGGAACTCGTACTCGGAGAGGAGCTCACGGACCTCGAGCTCGACGAGCTCCAGGATCTCCTCGTCGTCCACCATGTCGGCCTTGTTCAGCGCGACGACGATGTACGGAACGCCGACCTGGCGGGCCAGGAGCACGTGCTCCTTGGTCTGCGGCATCGGGCCGTCCGTGGCGGCGACAACGAGGATGGCGCCGTCCATCTGCGCCGCACCCGTGATCATGTTCTTGATGTAGTCCGCGTGACCGGGGCAGTCGACGTGGGCGTAGTGACGCGTCTCGGTCTGGTACTCGACGTGCGCGATCGAGATCGTGATACCGCGCTGGCGCTCTTCGGGAGCCTTGTCGATCTGGTCGAAGGCCGAGGCCTCGTTCAGGTCCGGGTACGCGTCGTGCAGCACCTTGGTAATGGCGGCCGTGAGGGTCGTCTTACCGTGGTCGATGTGACCGATGGTGCCGATGTTGACGTGCGGCTTAGTCCGCTCGAACTTTGCCTTCGCCACTGAATCCTCCTGCGGAGTGGTTCTGGTACGCCTTACTCATCGGCGCCAGGGTGATCTTTGCTGGGATGCCGCCCGCCGAGGTCCACGGGGCCGGGACGATCCCTCGTCCCCGCCGGTTCGTGGCCCTGGCGGTCGGTGTCAAGCCTAAAGCGTGTAAACGGTGTGTGTTACTCGCCCTTGGCCTTCGCGATGATCTCCTCGGCGACGTTCCTGGGAACCTCGGCGTAGGAGTCGAACTGCATCGAGTAGCTTGCGCGACCCGAGGTCTTGCTGCGGAGGTCGCCGACGTAGCCGAACATCTCCGAGAGGGGCACGAGGCCCTTCACGACGCGGGCACCGGCACGCTCCTCCATGGCCTGGATCTGGCCACGGCGGGAGTTGATGTCGCCGATGACCTCGCCCATGTAGTCCTCGGGCGTGGTGACCTCGACGGCCATCATCGGCTCGAGGAGCACGGGGCTGGCCTTGCGGGCAGCCTCCTTGAAGGCCTGCGAACCGGCGATCTTGAACGCCAGCTCGGAGGAGTCGACCTCGTGGTAGGCACCGTCGAGAAGCGTGATGCGGACACCCGTCATCTCGTACCCGGCGAGGATGCCGAACTGCATGGCCTCCTGCGCACCGGCGTCCACCGACGGGATGTACTCCCGCGGGATACGGCCACCGGTGACCTTGTTCACGAACTCGTACGCCGGGCCGTCGGCCTCGGTGATGGGCTCGATCGCGATCTGCACCTTGGCGAACTGACCGGTACCACCGGTCTGCTTCTTGTGGGTGTAGTCCACGCGCTCGACGGCCTTGCGGATCGTCTCACGGTACGCGACCTGCGGCTTACCGACGTTGGCCTCGACCTTGAACTCACGGCGCATACGGTCGACCAGCACCTCGAGGTGCAGCTCGCCCATACCACCGATGATGGTCTGGCCGGTCTCCTCGTCCGAGTGAACCTGGAAGGAGGGGTCCTCCTCCGCGAGACGCTGGATGGCTACACCCAGCTTCTCCTGGTCACCCTTGGACTTGGGCTCGATGGCGACCTGAATGACCGGCGCCGGGAAGTCCATGGACTCCAGGATGACCGGGTTCTTGTCGTCGGAGAGCGTCTCACCGGTGGTGGTCTGCTTCAGACCCATCACGGCGACGATGTCGCCGGCGCCCACCGCCTCGATCTCCTCACGCTTGTTCGCGTGCATGCGGTAGATCTTGCCGATGCGCTCCTTCTTGCCCTTGACGGAGTTCAGCACGGCAGTGCCGGACTCCAGGCGGCCCGAGTACACCCGGACGAAGGTGAGCTTGCCCAGGTGCGGGTCGCTCATGATCTTGAACGCGAGGGCGGAGAGCGGCTCGTCCACGGACGGCTTGCGCTTCACGACGACCTCGGGGTCCTTCACGTCGTGGCCTTCGATGGCCTCGACGTCAAGCGGGGTCGGGAGGTAGCGCACGACCGCGTCGAGCAGGGGCTGGACGCCCTTGTTCTTGAACGCGGTGCCACAGAACACCGGGGTGACCGTGGTGTCGCTGGACTTGCCGGACGCGATGGTGATGCGACGGATCGCGGCGTACAGCTGCTCCTCGGAAGGCTCTTCGCCCTCCAGGTACAGCTCCATGATCTCTTCGTCGTTCTCCGCGACGGCCTCGATCAGCTTGCCGCGGTACTCCTCGGCAGCCTCGGCGTGCGTGGCCGGGATGTCGACGACGTCGTACATCTCGCCCTTGGCGGCCTCGGCGGACCAGACGAACGCCTTCATGGTGACGAGGTCGACGACACCCTTGAAGTCGGCCTCGGCGCCGATCGGAAGCTGCATGACCAGCGGCTGCGCACCGAGGCGATCCGAGATCATGTCGACGCAGCGGTGGAACTCCGCGCCGGTCCGGTCGAGCTTGTTGACGAAGCAGATGCGCGGCACGCCGTAGCGGTCGGCCTGACGCCACACCGTCTCGGACTGCGGCTCAACGCCCGCGACACCGTCGAACACCGTGACGGCACCGTCGAGGACGCGGAGCGAACGCTCCACCTCGACCGTGAAGTCCACGTGCCCCGGGGTGTCGATGATGTTGATGGTGTAGTCGTTGTCGTCGAGCGGCCAGTGACAGGTGGTCGCAGCAGAGGTGATCGTGATGCCACGCTCCTGCTCCTGCTCCATCCAGTCCATGGTCGCAGCGCCGTCGTGGACCTCACCGATCTTGTAGCTGACGCCGGTGTAGAAGAGGATCCGCTCGGTGGTGGTCGTCTTGCCCGCGTCGATATGGGCCATGATCCCGATGTTGCGGACCCTGGCCAGGTCAAGTGAAGTGGTAGCCATAAGGCTTCGGTCTTCTCTCGGTCTCGATGGGGGTAGCGACTACCAGCGGTAGTGCGCGAAGGCCTTGTTGGACTCGGCCATCTTGTGGGTGTCCTCGCGCTTCTTCACAGCGGCACCAAGGCCGTTGGAGGCGTCGAGAAGCTCGTTGAGCAGACGCTCGGTCATCGTCTTCTCGCGACGGGCGCGGGAGTAACCGACGAGCCACCGCAGGGCGAGCGTGCTGGCGCGACCGGGCTTGACCTCGATCGGGACCTGGTACGTCGCACCGCCGACTCGGCGGGACTTGACCTCGAGGGTCGGCTTGATGTTCTCCAGAGCGCGCTTGAGCGTGATGACCGGGTCGTTGCCGGTCTTCTCGCGCAGGCCCTCCATGGCGCCGTAGACGATGCGCTCGGCGGTGGAGCGCTTGCCGTTCAGCAGCACCTTGTTGATCAGGGAGGTCACCAGAGGGGAACCGTAGACCGGGTCGATGATGACCGGGCGCTTCGGGGCGGGGCCCTTACGAGGCATTTCTACTTCTCCTTCTTGGCGCCGTAGCGGCTGCGGGCCTGCTTGCGGTTCTTGACACCCTGGGTGTCGAGGGAACCGCGGATGATCTTGTAGCGAACACCGGGCAGGTCCTTCACACGGCCGCCGCGCACGAGCACGATCGAGTGCTCCTGCAGGTTGTGTCCCTCACCCGGAATGTAAGCAGTGACCTCGATCCCGCTGGTCAGACGCACACGCGCGACCTTACGCAGGGCCGAGTTCGGCTTCTTCGGGGTGGTCGTGAACACACGCGTGCAGACGCCGCGACGCTGGGGCGAACCCTCGAGTGCGGGCGTCTTGTTCTTCTCGACCTTGTCCTGCCGGCCCTTCCGGACCAGCTGCTGGATCGTAGGCACTACTTCTCCGGTTTCTGTGTGCCGAATGGTGAAGCTAACCTGGAACACCGCCGACCCACGCGGTCGGGTGTGTCGAACACTGCAGATTCCCGCCGCGAGGCGGGAGGGGCGCAGATTGCGGTGGCCGGTGATGACTCCCCTAGTGCGGTTGAAGGCACGCACGGGAGCCAGGGCACACCCCAGGCACAAGGTCTGAGCGTACCTACCTCATAGGCTGCGGTCAAAACAAATGGACCGCACTGGCATCCCTGAGCGGACCATGCCAAGCCGCAGGTCCTTCAACGATCTTCGTCAGGACGCCAGCACAGCCACGAACAGCAAGGTCACGAACAGCGCCCAGCCCACCGTGGACAGCCAGCCGAAGACCAGTCCCATGAGCGCGAGACCTTCGCCACCCTCGCCGGTGCGCCGCATCTCGGAGCGGGCGCTGTGGCCCAGGATCACCGCGGGAACACCCGTGAGCCCGGCGGTCACCAGACAGAGCACACCGCAGATCGCCGCCCCGATCGCCTTCTCGTTCGTCTTGGGCGGCGCGGCGACGGGCAGGAAGGTCCGTGGCACGGGCCCAGAGACCGCCGGAAGCGGTACGGGCCCCTGCGGGAGGTCTGCCACCAGGAGGGCCAGCTCGCCCACCGTACGGGCCGCGTAGGCCCGCGCCACCCGCTTCTCGAACTCGGGCTGCTGCATCCGCCCCTCACCGAACCCGGCTCTGAGGACGTCCACGGCCCGCTCCCGGTCGGCGGTGGACGCGAGCATCGAGTGGCCGGCGGCCTGCGGCTCCTGCCAGGCACGCGGCTGATTCCACCCCGGCCCGGACTGCCCCGGCTGCCACGGCGACGGATACGACACGGGAGCACCTCCCCCGACGACTGGCTCTCCACGGATCTCCATCATGCTCCAACGCGGCAATACGGGCACAGGTTCCCGCCGAGCCCATATCAGAAATTCCCGACGCGGCGACGGCGGGCCGGCCCGGGAACGCCGAAGGGCGGTCACCCCGAAAGGTGACCGCCCCTCTGACTCGATCAGGCGCCTTGTTCAGGCGACCTGCCTACTGGTTGTACGGACCGTAGTCGTAGTCCTCCAGCGGAACGGCCTGGCCGGAGCCCGTGCCGAACGGCGAGTAGTCGATGTCGTCGTAGCCGACGGCCGAGTACATCGCGGCCTTGGCCTCCTCGGTCGGCTCGACCCGGATGTTGCGGTAGCGGGACAGACCCGTACCGGCCGGGATGAGCTTACCGATGATGACGTTCTCCTTGAGGCCGATCAGGGAGTCGGACTTGGCGTTGATCGCCGCGTCCGTCAGAACCCTGGTCGTCTCCTGGAAGGACGCCGCCGACAGCCACGACTCGGTGGCGAGCGAGGCCTTGGTGATACCCATCAGCTGCGGACGGCCGGAGGCCGGGTGGCCGCCTTCCTGCACCACACGACGGTTCTCGGTCTCGAACTTCGACCGCTCGACGAGCTCGCCGGGCAGCAGTTCCGCGTCGCCCGACTCGATGATCGTCACACGGCGCAGCATCTGCCGGATGATGATCTCGATGTGCTTGTCGTGGATCGACACGCCCTGCGAGTTGTAGACCCGCTGGACCTCTCCGACCAGGTGGACCTGGACGGCACGCTGACCCAGGATGCGCAGCACGTCGTGCGGGTTGGTGGCACCCACGGTGAGCTTCTGGCCCACCTCGACGTGCTCGCCCTCGCTGACCAGGAGTCGGGCACGCTTCGAGATCGGGAACGCCGTCTCGTCGCTGCCGTCGTCCGGGGTGACGACGAGCTTCTTGGTCTTCTCGGTCTCCTCGATCCGCACGCGGCCGGAGGCCTCGGAGATCGGGGCGACACCCTTGGGCGTACGAGCCTCGAAGAGCTCGACGACACGGGGCAGACCCTGGGTGATGTCGTCACCGGCCACACCACCGGTGTGGAAGGTACGCATCGTCAGCTGCGTGCCGGGCTCACCGATGGACTGGGCGGCGATGATGCCGACCGCCTCACCGATGTCGACCAGCTTGCCGGTGGCCAGCGAACGGCCGTAGCACATGGCGCAGGTACCGACGGCGGACTCGCAGGTCAGGACCGAACGGGTCTTGACCTCCTTGATGCCGTGCTTGACC
This sequence comes from Streptomyces tauricus, assembly GCF_014650955.1. Lineage (GTDB taxonomy): Bacteria > Actinomycetota > Actinomycetes > Streptomycetales > Streptomycetaceae > Streptomyces > Streptomyces tauricus. The sequence continues at coordinate 39,812 of NZ_BMVY01000023.1, read as the reverse complement.
AGCTCGTCGATGAGGACGTCGCCGAGGTCGGTGTTGGCCGGGGCCAGCACCCGCCCGTCGACGGTGATGTCCTCGGCCAGCGCACGTGCGTACACGCTGGTCTCGACGTTCTCCGCCTTGCGCAGCACGCCGTCGGCGCCGACCTCGGCGATCTCCAGGCGCAGACCGCGGTCGGTGCCGCAGTCCTCCTCGCGGATGATGACGTCCTGCGAGACGTCCACCAGACGACGGGTGAGGTAACCCGAGTCGGCGGTACGCAGGGCGGTGTCCGCCAGACCCTTACGGGCACCGTGCGTGGAGATGAAGTACTCCAGCACGGACAGGCCCTCACGGAAGGACGCCTTGATGGGACGGGGGATCGTCTCGTTCTTGGCGTTCGACACCAGACCACGCATACCCGCGATCTGACGCATCTGCATCATGTTTCCGCGAGCACCGGAGTTCACCATCATCGAGACCGGGTTGGTCTTCGGGAAGTTCGCGTTCATCGCCTCGGCAACCTCGTTGGTCGCCTTGGTCCAGATCGCGATGAGCTCCTGCGTGCGCTCGTCCTTGGTGATCAGACCGCGCTCGTACTGCTTCTGGACCTTCTCGTCCTGGTCCTCGTAACCCTTGACGATCGCGCGCTTCGCGTCGGGAACGACGATGTCGGAGATGGCCACGGTGACGCCGGAACGGGTCGCCCAGAAGAAGCCGGAGGCCTTCAGGTTGTCGAGCGTCGCCGCCACGATGACCTTGGGGTACCGCTCGGCGAGGTCGTTGACGATCTCGGAGAGCTGCTTCTTGCCGACCTCGTAGTCGACGAACGGGTAGTCCTCGGGCAGCAGCTCGTTGAAGAGCGCGCGGCCCAGAGTGGTGTTCAGGCGGAAGGTGTCACCCTGCTGCCACTCCGGCTCGCCCTCCTCACGCGCCGGCGGGGTCCAGCCGCGCGGCGGGATGGTGCCCACCGGGAAGCGGATGTCCACGCGCGACTGCAGCGAGAGCTCGCCGGCGTCGAACGCCATGATCGCCTCGGCCGTGGAACCGAACGACCGGCCCTCGCCCTTGACGTCCCGCAGCTCGCCGTCGGTGGTGAGGAAGAACAGACCGAGGACCATGTCCTGGGTCGGCATCGTCACCGGACGGCCGTCGGCGGGCTTGAGGATGTTGTTCGAGGACAGCATCAGGATGCGGGCCTCGGCCTGCGCCTCCGCGGAGAGCGGCAGGTGCACGGCCATCTGGTCACCGTCGAAGTCCGCGTTGAACGCGGTGCAGACGAGCGGGTGGATCTGGATGGCCTTGCCCTCGACCAGCTGCGGCTCGAAGGCCTGGATGCCGAGGCGGTGCAGGGTGGGCGCACGGTTCAGCAGAACCGGGTGCTCGGCGATGACCTCTTCGAGGACGTCGTACACGACCGTGCGGCCGCGCTCCACCATGCGCTTGGCGCTCTTGATGTTCTGCGCGTGGTTCAGGTCCACCAGGCGCTTCATCACGAACGGCTTGAAGAGCTCCAGCGCCATCGCCTTCGGCAGACCGCACTGGTGCAGCTTGAGCTGCGGACCGACGACGATCACGGAACGCGCGGAGTAGTCCACGCGCTTGCCGAGGAGGTTCTGGCGGAAACGACCCTGCTTGCCCTTGAGCATGTCGCTCAGGGACTTCAGCGGGCGGTTGCCGGGACCGGTGACCGGGCGACCACGACGACCGTTGTCGAAGAGGGCGTCCACGGCCTCCTGGAGCATGCGCTTCTCGTTGTTCACGATGATCTCGGGCGCGCCGAGGTCGAGAAGCCGCTTCAGGCGGTTGTTGCGGTTGATCACACGGCGGTACAGGTCGTTCAGGTCGGAGGTCGCGAAGCGGCCACCGTCCAGCTGCACCATCGGGCGAAGGTCCGGCGGGATGACCGGGACGCAGTCGAGGACCATGCCCTTGGGGCTGTTGGAGGTCTGCAGGAAGGCAGACACGACCTTCAGCCGCTTCAGCGCACGGGTCTTCTTCTGGCCCTTGCCGGTACGGATGATCTCGCGGAGCCGCTCGGCTTCCTCGTCGAGGTCGAAGGACTCCAGGCGCTTCTGCAGCGCCGCGGCACCCATCGATCCGTCGAAGTACGTGCCGAAGCGGTCACGCAGCTCGCGGTAGAGCAGCTCGTCACCTTCGAGGTCCTGGACCTTGAGGTTCTTGAAGCGGGTCCACACCTCGTCGAGACGGTCGATCTCGCGCTGCGCACGGTCGCGCAGCTGCTTCATCTCGCGCTCGGCACCTTCGCGCACCTTGCGGCGCACGTCGGCCTTGGCGCCCTCGGCCTCGAGCTCGGCCAGGTCGGTCTCGAGCTTCTTGGCGCGGGCCTCCAGGTCGGAGTCGCGACGGTTCTCGACCTGCTGACGCTCGACGGAGACGTGCGCCTCCAGCGAGGGCAGGTCACGCGTACGACGCTCGTCGTCCACGTACGTGATCATGTACGCGGCGAAGTAGATGACCTTTTCGAGGTCCTTCGGGGCGAGGTCGAGCAGGTAGCCAAGACGCGACGGAACGCCCTTGAAGTACCAGATGTGGGTGACGGGAGCGGCCAGCTCGATGTGGCCCATCCGCTCACGACGCACCTTGGCGCGAGTTACCTCGACACCGCAGCGCTCGCAGATGATGCCCTTGAAGCGGACGCGCTTGTACTTACCGCAGTAGCACTCCCAGTCCCGGGTCGGACCGAAGATCTTCTCGCAGAAGAGTCCGTCCTTTTCGGGCTTGAGGGTGCGGTAGTTGATGGTCTCCGGCTTCTTGACCTCACCGTGGGACCACTGACGAATGTCGTCAGCGGTAGCAAGGCCGATCCGCAGCTCGTCGAAGAAGTTGACGTCGAGCACTTGTCGTCAATCCCTCTTTCGGGGTCGATTCTTCACTGGTCTGACTGGGGTCCGGGGTTGGTTAGCCGGGGCTCGTGTTCAGCGAGCCCCGGCCAGACCCGTCAGACCTCTTCGACGCTGCTCGGCTCACGCCGGGACAGGTCGATACCGAGCTCCTCCGCGGCGCGGAAGACGTCCTCGTCCGTGTCGCGCATCTCGATGGACATGCCGTCCGAGGACAGCACCTCCACGTTGAGGCAGAGCGACTGCATTTCCTTGATGAGCACCTTGAAGGACTCGGGAATGCCGGGCTCAGGAATGTTCTCGCCCTTGACGATGGCCTCGTAGACCTTCACGCGGCCGGTCACGTCGTCGGACTTGATGGTCAGCAGTTCCTGGAGGGCGTATGCGGCGCCGTAAGCCTCCAGCGCCCACACCTCCATCTCACCGAAGCGCTGGCCACCGAACTGGGCCTTACCACCCAGCGGCTGCTGGGTGATCATCGAGTACGGACCGGTCGAGCGGGCGTGCAGCTTGTCGTCGACCAGGTGGTGGAGCTTGAGGATGTACATGTAGCCGACCGAGACCGGCTCCGGGAACGGCTCGCCGGAGCGGCCGTCGAACATCCGCGCCTTGCCGGACGGGAGGACCATGCGGTCGCCGTCACGGTTCGGGATCGTGTGCTGGAGCAGACCCGCGAGCTCGTCCTCACGCGCACCGTCGAAGACGGGGGTGGCGACGTTGGTCCCCGGGGCGACCTGGTCGGCCTCGATGGACTGCAGTCGACGCGCCCAGTCCTCGCTGAGCCCGGAGACGTCCCAGCCGCGGCTGGCGAGCCAGCCGAGGTGGATCTCCAGGACCTGTCCCGGGTTCATTCGGGACGGGACACCCAGCGGGTTGAGGATGATGTCGACCGGCGTGCCGTCCTCGAGGAAGGGCATGTCCTCGATCGGAAGGATCTTGGAGATGACACCCTTGTTGCCGTGCCGGCCGGCGAGCTTGTCGCCGTCCGTGATCTTGCGCTTCTGCGCCACGTAGACACGAACCAGCTGGTTCACGCCCGGCGGCAGCTCGTCGCCCTCTTCACGGTCGAAGACGCGGACGCCGATGACCTTGCCGATCTCGCCGTGCGGCACCTTCAGCGAGGTGTCGCGCACCTCTCGCGCCTTCTCACCGAAGATCGCGCGGAGCAGGCGCTCCTCCGGGGTCAGCTCGGTCTCACCCTTGGGCGTGACCTTGCCGACCAGGATGTCACCGGCGACGACCTCGGCACCGATGCGGATGATGCCGCGCTCGTCGAGGTCGGCGAGGACCTCCTCGGAGACGTTCGGGATGTCCCGGGTGATCTCCTCGGGGCCGAGCTTGGTGTCACGGGCGTCGACCTCGTGCTCCTCGATGTGGATCGAGGAGAGGACGTCGTCCTGCACGAGGCGCTGCGACAGGATGATCGCGTCCTCGTAGTTGTGACCCTCCCACGGCATGAAGGCGACGAGCAGGTTCTTGCCCAGCGCCATCTCGCCTTCCTGGGTGGCCGGACCGTCGGCGAGAACCTGGTTCTCGACGACCCGGTCGCCCTCGTCGACGACGACCTTCTGGTTGACCGAGGTCCCCTGGTTGGAGCGGGAGAACTTGGCCACCCGGTAGGTGGTGTAGGTGCCGTCGTCGTTGGCCACCGTGACGTAGTCCGCGGAGACCTCCTGGACCACACCGGTCTTCTCGGCCTTGATGACGTCACCGGCGTCGACGGCGCAGCGGTACTCCATGCCCGTACCGACGAGGGGGGCCTCGGCGGTGATCAGCGGCACGGCCTGGCGCATCATGTTCGCGCCCATGAGGGCACGGTTGGCGTCGTCGTGCTCCAGGAAGGGGATCATCGCGGTTGCGACGGACACCATCTGGCGCGGCGAGACGTCCATGTAGTCGACGTCGTCACCGGGGACGTAGTCGACCTCTCCGCCACGGCGGCGGACCAGGACGCGGGCCTCGTTGAACCGCATGTCGTCGTTGAGCACGGCGTTGGCCTGCGCGATGACGAAGCGGTCCTCCTCGTCGGCGGTCAGGTAGTCGACCTCGTCGGTGACGACACCGTCGGTGACCCGGCGGTAGGGCGTCTCGACGAAGCCGAACGCGTTGACCCGGCCGTAGGAGGCGAGCGAGCCGATCAGGCCGATGTTCGGGCCTTCGGGGGTCTCGATCGGGCACATGCGGCCGTAGTGCGAGGGGTGTACGTCACGGACCTCGAAGCCGGCCCGCTCACGGGAGAGACCACCCGGGCCAAGCGCCGACAGACGGCGCTTGTGGGTGAGACCCGACAGCGGGTTGTTCTGGTCCATGAACTGCGACAGCTGGCTGGTGCCGAAGAACTCCTTGATGGAGGCGACGACCGGCCGGATGTTGATCAGGGTCTGCGGCGTGATCGCCTCGACGTCCTGGGTCGTCATGCGCTCGCGGACGACTCGCTCCATACGCGCCAGACCCGTACGGACCTGGTTCTGGATGAGCTCGCCCACGTTGCGCAGACGGCGGTTGCCGAAGTGGTCGATGTCGTCGGTCTCGACGACGATCTGGGTGCCGTTGTTCCCGACGGTCTCGGTCTCACCGGCGTGCAGCTTCACCAGGTACTTGATCGACGAGATGATGTCCTCGACGGTCAGGATCCCGGCGTCGAGCGGCGCTTCGCCGCCCAGCTTCTTGTTGACCTTGTAGCGGCCGACCTTGGCGAGGTCGTAGCGCTTGGGGTTGAAGTAGAGGTTCTCAAGCAGCGTCTGCGCGGCCTCACGGGTCGGCGGCTCGCCCGGACGCAGCTTGCGGTAGATGTCGAGCAGTGCGTCGTCCTGGCCCTGGGTGTGGTCCTTCTCCAGGGTGGCGCGCATGGATTCGTACTCGCCGAACTCCTCGAGGATCTGCTCGGTCGTCCAACCGAGAGCCTTGAGCAGGACGGTGACGGACTGCTTGCGCTTGCGGTCGATGCGGACACCGACCATGTCGCGCTTGTCGATCTCCATCTCCAGCCAGGCACCCCGGGACGGGATGACCTTCGCGGAGAAGATGTCCTTGTCGGACGTCTTGTCGATGGAGGAGTCGAAGTAGACACCCGGCGAACGGACCAGCTGCGACACCACGACACGCTCGGTGCCGTTGATGACGAAGGTGCCCTTGTTCGTCATGAGCGGGAAATCACCCATGAAGACGGTCTGGGACTTGATCTCGCCGGTCTCGTTGTTGGTGAACTCGGCGGTGACGAAGAGCGGCGCGGCGAACGTGAAGTCGCGCTCCTTGCACTCGTCGATCGAGTTCTTGGGAGGCTCGAAGCGGTGGTCGCGGAACGTCAGGGACATCGACCCTGAGAAGTCCTCGATCGGGGAGATCTCCTCGAAGATCTCCTCCAGACCGGACTTCGTGGGGACGTCCTGTCCACTGTCCAGAGCCGCCTCGACACGAGCCTTCCACGCGTCGTTGCCGAGCAGCCAGTCAAAACTTTCGGTCTGCAGCGCAAGAAGGTTCGGAACCTCGAGGGGCTCCTTGATCTTTGCAAAGGAGATGCGCAGCGGGGCGGTGCTGGCGCCGTTGTTCGTATTCGCGGTCGAGGCAGTGCGCGAGGCGGCCAAGAGGGGGTCCTTCCGAGGGCTCGGACTCACTACGCGCGTACCGGTCCCAAGCGGGGCACCGGGACGGACCTTCCCCGAGCCGGTCGACATAAGACCAGGTCAGGATCAGTTCGTTCCGCGGTGCTCAAGCGAGGGTATGCCCCTGGTGACGGGCAGGAGGCAGCTAACAGGCAGCGCAAAGGGTCAGTGTAGCCACTAGGCCCACTGATGTCCAGTGCGGGTTTTTGAAGACCCTCGTTGTTCTCAACCCCTGCTGCAAGCCACGCCCTCGATGCACATCGATACTGCCCTCTTCGCCGCCGATCCATGCCTCGGATCCGGATCGTTGTGACGACGCGTCCTGAGAATTGCGCGCTGCGTGCGGTTCGTCAAGGCCCCCCATGCCCGAACCGGGTGCTGCCACCGTCACTTGCAACCTGTCTCGCAGCCCGTCACGGGCGGCTGGAGGCACGAACGAAGATCACCATACTCGTCGCGACCGACAGCGCAAGGCAGTCGCCGCACGGCCCCCTCGAACGCCGAAGAGCGACCACCCAGATGGGTGATCGCTCTTCGGTGCGTCAGCGTTACACCGCTACGAAAGCGGCTCTACGCGGCTCGCAGGAGTCCTGGCGGACTCGTCGGGTCACTTGACCTCGACGGAGGCGCCGGCGCCCTTGAGGGACTCGGCAGCCTTCTCCGCGGCGGCCTTGTCGACCTTCTCCAGGACGGGCTTCGGAGCGCCGTCGACGAGGTCCTTGGCCTCCTTCAGACCCAGCGAGGTGAGCTCACGCACGACCTTGATGACCTGGATCTTCTTCTCGCCGGCACCCGTGAGGATGACGTCGAACTCGTCCTGCTCGGCCTCGGCCTCGGCCGGGGCGGCAGCGGCGGCGGGGCCGGCGGCGACCGCGGCGGCGGCGGTGACGTCGAACTTCTCCTCGAAGGCCTTCACGAACTCGGAGAGCTCGATGAGGGTGAGGTTCTCGAACTGCGCGAGCAGCTCTTCCTGGGACAGCTTCGCCATGATGGCGTCCTTCCACTAATTCGGCAGGTGCCGGGATGTACTGGTGAGGCGGGCGTACGTTCGGCCCGCTACGACCGTCGCCTCAGGCGGCGGTCAATGCGCGAGCCGAGTTACTCGGCACCGCCCTGCTCTTCGAGCTTGACGCGAAGCGCCTCCGCGGTGCGGACGAACTTCGACGGGAGCGCCTGGAAGAGGGAGGCAGCCTGAGACTGCTTGCCCTTCATGGCACCCGCCAGCTTGGAGAGCAGAACCTCGCGGGACTCGAGGTCCGCGAGCTTCTTGATCTCGTCGGCGGACAGCGCCTTGCCGTCAAGGACACCGCCCTTGATGACGAGGTTCGGGTTGTCCTTGGCGAAGTCACGAAGACCCTTCGCCGACGTCACCGGGTCACCGGAGATGAAGGCAACCGCTGTCGGACCGTTGAACAGGTCGTCGAGCGTGGAGATCCCGGCCTCGTTGGCCGCGATCTTGGTCAGCGTGTTCTTCACCACGGCGTACTGGGCGTCTTCACCGAGCGAACGACGCAGCGTCTTGAGCTGCGCCACGGTGAGACCCCGGTACTCGGTCAGCACAGCGGCGTTCGAGCTACGGAACTGGTCCGCGAGCTCGGCTACCGCGGCAGCCTTGTCGGGCCTTGCCATAAGCGTGGCCTCCTTCCGGGTGATGAGGACCGCTCAGAAGGAGACTGGGAAAACGAAACGCCCCGGCGCAGGCGCACGGGGCGTAGCTCTACCAGACTGAAATCCGTACGAAGGTACGGGACTGTCCGGGAGCTTATCCACGGTCACCTGCGCGGGTCGTCCGCAATTCAGCGGATCCTTCGGTCACCGCGTCCTCTGACGAGAGCACAGCAACGACCAGCGGTCTTTGGCTTCTGTGGAAGATTACGTGAACGGGGCACTGTCAAGCAAATCCGTGCACCGGGGCCGCGCACCGGCCGGTCTCCACACCCCGGCCGGCACGGCTCCGCTGGGCGGATCAGCCCTTCAGGTCGCCCATCATCTCGGCCAGGTCCATGACGTCCTTGGCCGGCGGGGCCTCGACAGTCACGGGCTTGTTGTAGTCGAGGAAGGTGATGGTCATGTCGAGCTTGCCCTTGTCGGCGTCGCCCTGCATACGGAACTGCTTGGTGTGGTCCTCGCCGTCGACCCACATGTCCATCGTGAGCGCGTCCAGGCCCAGCTTCTCGTACTGCTCCAGGCTCTTCTCCCGCTGTTCCCGGGTGGCCTTGCTCTCGGTCTTGAGGGTCTTGCGGAACTCGTCGAGGGTGACCGTGCCCTTGTAGTGGGTGGTCTCGACGCCCTCGACCTTCTCGGTGCCGACCTTCTTCACGTCCTTGGAGCCGGTGAGGAAGGTGGACTCCTGCGCCGGGTTCTTGTCGGCCGTCCCGGCGCCCGGGGCCCCGCCTCCGCCCAGCGCGTCGTCACCCAGCGTGGACATGTCGAACTTGATCCAGCTCTTGCCGTCCATCTCCTTGGCCGCCGCGGCGCCCCCGCCGATGTACATCGCCTTGTCGACCAGTCGGATCTCGGCCTTGCCGTCCGCGCCCTGGTCGAGGGCGGTCATCTTCATGCTCATGGCGACGTCGGGCTTCATACGCATCTGGGCCTCGGCCTTGATGCGCCCCTCCTCCGGTGTCCTGCCGGTCATCCGGTAGCTGATGGAGGTGATGTCCTCGGTGTTCTTCGCCGCCTTGGCCACAGCCGCGGCGGGCGTCATCTCGGGGGACTCCTCGTCCCCCTTGGAACAGCCGACGGCTCCCCCACCGAGGACGAGCGCGGCGACGACCGCGCCCGTCGCCCTACGACGTACAGGCGTGCGCACAGAAAGCTTCATGGTTCCCCCCAAGGAACAGATGAGCGACTCACAGAAGCCGCGAGCGTATCCCAGCGGGGTTCAGGCAGTCCTGCGAGTTGCAACGTGACCTGTGTGACGCCTGTGACTCCTGTGACTTCCGGGAGCGAGGCCGAAGGGGGCTCGGTACGGGACCGGATGCGGGGCCGGATCGGGACGGCGGGACGCCCCGATCCGGGCGGCCCGGGGGCCGGGGGCCGGGGTGCCTCAGCCTGCCGGCTGGCTCCGCATGAGGTCCTTGAAGTCCGCGGTGTCGTCCGCCGCGGGCTCCTCGGCGGAGACGTCGACGCCGTAGTCGCTGTAGTACGCCGTCGAGGACATCGAGCCGGTCGCCAGCTTGCCCTTCTCGGCCTTCTTGACCAGCAGGTCCTTGTCGTTCACCCAGATGTCGATGGTCTCGGTGGTCACCCCCGCCTGCTCCAACTGGCTCTTCAGATCGGCCAGTTGACTCGCGGAGAGGGACGAGCTGCGGCCCGCGAGATCCGCGACGTCGACCGTGCCCGAGTAGTGCGTGGTGTCCTCGCCGCGCACCTTCTCCTCGCCGACCTTCTCGACGTCCCCGGAGGCCAGCAGCAGCTTCACCGACTGGTTCGGCGTGGTGTTCTGCATCTGGTCCTTCATGTACGCGCCCGATCCGCCGGCCAGCTCCGCCAGGTCGTCGTAGTCGTACTTGATCCAGTGCTTGCCGCCGGACTGCTCGGCGAACTTGTCGCCCATCTTCGCGTAGTAGGCGTCCGGCAGATAGCGGGCCTCCATGGAGGTGGTGCCCAGCTGGCGCATCTGGTCGGCCATCGTGCCGCCGGTGTACGTGATCGTCAGGTTGCCGGTGAGTCCGTCGGCCCAGCCGAGGGCGCCGTCCGCCTCCATCGACATCATCGTGCCCATGGTCGTGGTGGACTCGACCTTGGCGGAGTCCGCGCCGTCGGTGCTCTTCTCCACGGAACGCAGGGCCGCGATCGCGTCCGTCCGAGTCACGGCCCCGCCGTCGTCCTTGCCGTCCCCCGCGGACCTCTTGCTGTCTCCTCCGGAACCCCCGTCGGAGTCCGAGCCGCTACAGGCCGCGACTCCGGTCAGAGAGGCGGCCACCGCTATCGAGACGGCCACCCGGCGCACGATCGAGCTCATCATTCGTCCCCCTATGCGATTCCTGTGCCCCGCACGCTAGCGCAGGCCACCGACATCCGACCCGGAAACAAACCCGGGACGCCAGGCATCGGGCATCAGGCATCAGGCACCGAACACCGGGCGCAGACGCAAAGACGGGCCCCGCACCTCGAAAGGTTGCGGGGCCCGTCCTGAAATCGCGTCTGCGACGCGGCTACCGGTGAGCGTCAGGCTCAGACGGCGGCCGGGTCCTCCTCGACGAGGAGGTTGCGGGTGCGGTTCGAGTCGACAGCGATGCCGGGGCCGATCGTGGTGCTGATCGTGGCCTTCTTGATGTAGCGACCCTTGGCGGCCGACGGCTTCAGACGAAGGATCTCGTCGAGCGCGGCGCCGTAGTTCTCCACCAGCTGCGTGTCGTCGAACGACGCCTTGCCGATGATGAAGTGCAGGTTCGAGTGCTTGTCGACGCGGAACTCGATCTTGCCGCCCTTGATCTCGGTCACGGCCTTGGCCACGTCCGGGGTCACGGTGCCCGTCTTCGGGTTCGGCATCAGACCACGCGGGCCGAGGACGCGGCCCAGGCGGCCGACCTTGCCCATGAGGTCCGGGGTGGCGACGACGGCGTCGAAGTCCAGACGCCCCTTCGCCACCTCGTCGATGAGTTCGTCGGAACCGACGATGTCGGCGCCGGCGGCAGTCGCGGCCTCGGCACGGTCACCGGTCGCGAAGACCAGGACCCGGGCGGTCTTGCCGGTGCCGTGCGGGAGGTTCACGGTGCCGCGGACCATCTGGTCGGCCTTGCGCGGGTCGACACCCAGACGGAAGGCGACCTCGACGGTGCCGTCGAACTTGGAGGTGGAGGTCTCCTTGGCGAGACGGACGGCCTCGAGCGGGGCGTACTGCTTCTCCCGGTCGATCTTCGCGTCCGCAGCGCGGAGAGACTTGCTGCGCTTGCTCACTACTGCTCCTGTGTGCTCTGAGGAGTCGTGGTAGGGGCCGAGCAGGCCCTGCCACGGTGTTCTACAAGGGTGGGGATCAGCCCTCGACCGTGATGCCCATGGAACGGGCGGTGCCGGCGATGATCTTCGACGCGGCGTCCAGGTCGTTGGCGTTGAGGTCGGCCATCTTGGTGGTGGCGATCTCGCGGACCTGGGCCTGGCTGATCTTGGCGACCTTGGTCTTGTGGGGCTCGCCGGAGCCCTTCTCGACACCAGCGGCCTTGAGGATCATCTTCGCGGCCGGCGGGGTCTTGGTGATGAAGGTGAAGGAGCGGTCTTCGTAGACCGTGATCTCCACCGGGATGACCCAGCCGCGCTGCGACTCGGTCGCCGCGTTGTAGGCCTTGCAGAACTCCATGATGTTGACGCCGTGCTGGCCCAGTGCGGGGCCGACCGGCGGCGCCGGGTTGGCCGCACCGGCCTGGATCTGGAGCTTGATAAGCCCCGTGACCTTCTTCTTCTTGGGAGGCATTGCTCTCTCCGGGTCCTAGTGAGAGTTTCCGGCCATCCATTCCGGATCATCCGGATGGAGGCATACCGCACAACGATAACGGGTATCGGTGCGCAGCCTAAAACCGAGCAGGTCAGACGGTCCCCCGCAAGCGGGAGATACCCCCAGCGAGAGCCTGTCTGACCTGGTCGGAAGCGTGCGGTCCGAAAGAACGTCAGTTCTTCTGGATCTGGTCGAAGCTGAGCTCCACCGGAGTCTCGCGGCCGAAGATCTCGACGAGGCCCTTGACCTTCTTCGAGTCGGCGTTGATCTCGTTGATGGTCGCCTGCAGCGTCGCGAACGGGCCGTCGGTGACGGTGACCGAGTCGCCCACCTCGAAGTCCAGCACCTGGACCTCGAGCTTGCGGGACGGCGCCGGCTTGCCCTCGGCCTCGGCGGCCTCGCGGGCCGCCTTCTCCTCGGCCTCGGGGGCGAGCATCTTGACGATCTCGTCCAGCGTCAGCGGGTACGGGTCGTAGGCGTTGCCCACGAAGCCGGTGACGCCGGGGGTGTTGCGGACGACACCCCAGGACTCGTTCGTCAGATCCATGCGCACCAGCACGTAGCCGGGGAGCTTGTTCTGCTTGATGGTCTTGCGCTCGCCGTTCTTGATCTGCGCGACCTCTTCTTGCGGCACCTCGGCCGCGAAGATGAAGTCCTCGACGTTCAGCGAGACGGCACGCTGTTCGAGGTTGGTCTTCACGCGGTTCTCGTAACCGGCGTACGTGTGGATGACGTACCACTCGCCGGGCAGCGCGCGCAGTTCCTCGCGAAGGGCGGTGACGGGGTCGACCGGCTCGGCCTCCTCCGCCTCCTCCTCGTCGGACTCGGCGGCTACGTCCTCGTCGGTCGTGTCCTCATCGGACTCGTCCTCGTCGGACTCGGCGGCCGGGGCGGTGTCGTCCTCGTCGGACTCGTCCTCGCCGTGCAGCGCGGCCTCTTCGGCGGGCTCGCCCGCCGCGGCGTCGGCAGCCTCGACCTCGTCCTCGACGTCCGCGCCCTCGACGATGTCGAGCTCGTCGTCACGGGACTCGACCGACTCGACGGCATCGTTCAGGTTCGGGTCAGACACGGTGGCTGCTTCTTCCTGGATCATGGGGGTGGAACACGCGAAAACGGGCGCCGGGTACGGCGCCCTTCGCGCTTGGCCTAGCCGAAGACGTACTTGGCGGCCTTGTCGAGTCCGAAGTCAATCACAGTCACCAGACCGATCATGATGACAACGAACACAATCACCACTGTGGTGTACGTCGTCAGCTGATTGCGGGTCGGCCAGACAACCTTGCGGAGCTCCGCGACGATCTGGCGGTAGAAGAGGGCGAGGCGCTTCAGCGGGCCCTTCTTGGCACGCTTACCGCCCTTGCGGCCCTTCTTCTGGGACTCCGGCGCCTCATCCTGGGCATCAGGCATGTCGATGGAGCCCACGGCGTCCGTCACTCGTCCTCACCTGATTCCGGGTCGTGGCCGTGCCGCGCCCGGTGTGAGCCGCACGGCGGTGCAATGCAGTACGTACATGTGCACACATCCTGGTGAAAGGAGTGTGTAGCAGGGCCGGAGGGACTTGAACCCCCAACCGCTGGTTTTGGAGACCAGTGCTCTACCAATTGAGCTACGACCCTTTGCTTCCCCCACAACGTACCGCATCCGACCGGGTGCTCGGAGTGCACCGGAAGAGCGCGGCCGGTGAAGGCCAACGAGGTGAGAGTGTACGTGGTCGGCGGCCGGTCGTCGAACAGAAAGTGTCCGTACGGACTTTGCGCGTACCGGGCCCCCGGTTCGTCCGGCGTTGCCCAGTCCGTGAAACCAGTGTGCCGGGGACGTTTCCGGTCTGAAACGATGGGCCCCATGAGCGCTGCAATCCCTCCCACCGAGCGCCGGGTCTCCGCCCGAGTCGGCGCGATCTCCGAGTCCGCCACCCTCGCCGTGGACGCCAAGGCCAAGGCCCTCAAGGCCGCCGGACGTCCGGTGATCGGCTTCGGCGCCGGTGAGCCCGACTTCCCGACCCCGGACTACGTCGTCGAGGCCGCCATCGAGGCATGCAAGAACCCGAAGTACCACCGCTACACGCCGGCCGGCGGCCTTCCCGAGCTGAAGGCGGCGATCGTCGCCAAGACGCTGCGTGACTCCCACTACGAGGTGGACGCCTCCCAGGTCCTGGTGACCAACGGCGGCAAGCAGGCCATCTACGAGGCGTTCGCCGCGATCCTCGACCCGGGCGACGAGGTCATCGTCCCGGCCCCGTACTGGACGACGTACCCCGAGTCGATCCGTCTCGCCGGCGGTGTCCCGGTGGACGTCGTCGCGGACGAGACGACGGGCTACCGCGTCTCGGTCGAGCAGCTGGAGGCGGCCCGTACGGAGAAGACCAAGGTCGTCCTCTTCGTCTCGCCCTCCAACCCGACCGGCGCCGTCTACAGCGCCGAGGACACCGAGGCCATCGGCCGCTGGGCCGTCGAGCACGGTCTGTGGGTGATGACGGACGAGATCTACGAGCACCTGGTCTACGGGGACGCGAAGTTCACCTCGCTGCCCGCAGTACTTCCTGAGCTGCGCGACAAGTGCATCGTGGTCAACGGCGTCGCGAAGACGTACGCGATGACCGGCTGGCGGGTCGGGTGGGTCATCGGCCCCAAGGACGTGGTGAAGGCCGCGACCAACCTGCAGTCCCACGCCACGTCGAACGTGTCGAACGTCGCCCAGGCCGCGGCCGTCGCCGCCCTCTCGGGCGACCTGACGGCCGTCGCCGAGATGCGCGAGGCCTTCGACCGCCGCCGCAAGACGATCGTGCGCATGCTCAACGAGATCGACGGCGTGCTCTGCCCGGAGCCCGAGGGCGCGTTCTACGCGTACCCCTCGGTGAAGGCGCTCCTCGGCAAGGAGATCCGCGGCAAGCGCCCGCAGGACTCCGTCGAGCTGGCCGCGCTGATCCTGGAGGAGGCCGAGGTCGCGGTTGTCCCGGGCGAGGCCTTCGGTACGCCGGGTTATCTGCGGCTGTCGTACGCGCTGGGTGACGAGGACCTCGTCGAGGGCGTCTCGCGGATCCAGAAGCTCCTGGCGGAGGCCAAGGACTGAACGCACGCACGACAGTAAGTACTGAGCCCGCTCACGTCAGCGGGTGAGGCGGGCCGCTTCCTCCGGGAGGCGGCCCGCTTCTTCGTGTCCCCCCACTTCTTCGTTTCTGTCCCCCACTTCTTCGTTTCTTCGTGCGAGCAAGACCACGTTCAGGGAAAGCGCTACCGATACGGCGCCGGCGTGCGGCAGGATCCTTGAATGGAGCACGTACGTAAGGTCTCTGAGCTGCCCAAGGCTCATCTGCACCTGCATTTCACCGGTTCGATGCGGCACACCACCCTGCTGGAACTGGCCGACAAGCACGGGATCCATCTGCCCGACGCGCTGACGAGCGGCGAGCCGCCCAAGCTGCGGGCGACGGACGAGCGCGGCTGGTTCCGCTTCCAGCGTCTGTACGACGCGGCGCGGTCGTGCCTCAGAGATCCCGAGGACATTCAGCGGCTCGTGCGCGAGGCCGCCGAGGAGGACCTCAAGGACGGCTCGGGGTGGCTGGAGATCCAGGTCGACCCCACGTCGTACGCGCCGCGCCTGGGCGGTCTGATCCCCGCCCTGGAGGTCATCCTGGACGCGGTGGACACGGCCTCGCGCGAGACCGGGCTCGGTATGCGGGTCCTGGTCGCCGCGAACCGGATGAAGCACCCCCTGGACGCCCGCACGCTGGCCCGCCTGGCCGTGCGGTACGCGGACCGCGGCATCGTCGGGTTCGGGCTCTCCAATGACGAGCGGCGGGGCATGGCGCGGGACTTCGACCGGGCCTTCGCGATCGCCCGGGAGGGCGGGCTGCTGGCGGCGCCGCACGGCGGTGAGCTGACGGGCCCCGCGTCCGTGCGCGACTGCCTGGACGACCTGCACGCCTCGCGGATCGGGCACGGGGTACGGGCCGCCGAGGACCCGCGGCTGCTGAAGCGGCTCGCGGACCGCGGCATCACCTGCGAGGTCTGCCCGGCGTCGAACGTCGCCCTGGGCGTCTACGAGAAGCCGGAGGACGTCCCCCTGCGCACGCTCTTCGAGGCGGGCGTGCCCATGGCGCTCGGCGCCGACGACCCGCTGCTGTTCGGCTCCCGGCTGGCCGCCCAGTACGACATCGCGCGCCGCCACCACGGCTTCACCGACGCCGAACTGTCCGAACTGGCACGGCAGTCGGTACGCGCCTCGGCGGCCCCGCAGGGCATCAAGGAGAAGCTGCTGTCCGGGATCGACGACTGGCTGACCGCCCCGGCCGCCTGAAGCAGGCACCGGGCGGACGCGGGGCGGGCGTGGGGCGGCGGTCTCAGAGGCTGACGCCCACCGTCACCGGTTCGTTGACGAGCGTGATCCCGAAGGCGTCGTGGACCCCTGCGACGACCTCGCGGGCGAGCGCGAGGAGGTCCTCCGTGGTGGCCCCGCCCCGGTTGGTGAGGGCCAGGGTGTGCTTGGTGGAGATACGGGCGGGACCGGTGCCGTACCCCTTGGTGAAGCCCGACTTGTCGATCAGCCAGGCCGCGGAGGTCTTGGTGTGCTCGTCGTCCGCGGGGTAGGCGGGCGGGACCACTCCCTCACCCAGGCGCTCCGCCACGCGCGCGTGGAACGCGGCGAACTCCTCGCGCGTGAGGATCGGGTTGGTGAAGAACGAGCCGGCCGACCAGGTGTCGTGGTCCTCGGGGTCGAGCACCATGCCCTTCCCGGAGCGCAGCTTCAGGACGGTCTCGCGGGCCGCGTCCACGGGCACGCGGTCGCCGGGTCCGACGCCGAGCATGCGGGCCGTCTCGGCGTACCTCAGCGGCGCGGACAGCCCGGCGGCGTCCTCCAGCTCGAAGCGGACACGCAGCACGACGAACCGCTCGGGATCGCTCTTGAAACGACTGTGCCGGTACGAGAAGGCGCACTCGGCGTTCGACATGGTGACCGTCTCGCGGCTCTCCCGGTCATAGGCGATCACTTCGGTGATCGTCGACGACACTTCCTGGCCGTACGCGCCCACGTTCTGGATCGGTGTCGCACCGGCCGAGCCCGGGATCCCGGCGAGGCACTCGATGCCCGCGAGACGGGCCTCGACGGTACGGGCGACCGCGTCGGTCCACACCTCGCCTGCGGCCAGCTCCAGCTTCGTACCGTTCAGCTCGAAGCCGCGCGTGGCGATGCGCAGGGCGGTGCCCGGGAAGCCCTTGTCGCCGATGACCAGGTTGGATCCGCCGCCGATCACCAGCAGCGGCGTACCGGAGTCGTCGGCCTCGCGGACGGCGGCGATCACCTCGTCGTCGGTGGTCGCGGTGATCAGCCGGGCCGCGGGACCGCCGAGCCGGAAGGTGGTCAGCGGGGCGAGGGGGGTGTCGTGGAGTTCCTGCACGCCCCCAGAGTACGAGAACGGCCCCGCCGGGTCGGGCGGGGCCGTTCTCAGGAAGCCGCGTGGTCCGTGCGGGCCGGTGGGGGCGGGGCGCGGGGAACTGTGCGGCCCGCCCCCACCGGCCCGCGGACTCAGTGCGCCACCGTCTCCAGCACGGGCGCCGGGGCCTTCACGCCCTCCTCCGGCCCGGCCGCCCCCCGCCGGCGACTCGGGATGTACAGCGCCGCGAACCCGGCCACAGCGACCGCCACCGAGCCGACCCACAGAGCGGGCCGGATGCCGTCCACGAAGGTCTGCGCGCTCTCGTAGCCGCCCTGGGCGGAGAAGATCGAGGCCATCACCGCGATACCGAGCGCCCCGCCGACCTCGCGCAGCGCGTTGTTGGCGCCGGACGCGATCCCCTGCTCCTGTGCCCGGACACTGGACATGACCAGGCTGGAGGCGGGAGCGAAGAAGAGGGACATCCCGATGCCGCTGATGATCAGGGCGGGCAGCTGCGCGGAGTACGAGGTGTCGGCCTCGACCACGACGGCGAACCAGCCGAGCCCGACGGCCTGGAGGAACAGGCCCGCGGCGACGACGGGACGGCCGCCGATGCGGTCGGACAGGTAGCCCGCGATCGGCGCGACGAGCATCGGCATACCGGTCCACGGCAGCATGCGCAGCCCCGCCTCGGTGGGCGAGTAGCCGAGGACGCCCTGCATGTACTGGCTGAGCAGGAAGATCGAGCCGAACATCCCGAGGAACATCAGCAGGCTCGCCGCGTTGATCCCGGCGAAGGCGCGACTACGGAAGAGCCGCATCGGCAGCATCGGGTTCTTGGCCCGCATGCCGTGGAACACGAAGCCGGTGAGCAGAGCCGTACCCCCGAACAGGGCGAGCAGGACCACACCGTCGCTCCAGCCGACGACAGGCGCGCGGACCAGCCCGTAGACGATTCCGAAGAGGCCGCCGCTGGCGAGCAGGGTGCCGCGGATGTCGAGCGGGGCACCGGCGCCGAACGACTCCGAGAGGCGCAGCCGGGCGAGCGGCAGGAGGGCGAGGCCCAGCGGAACGTTCAGCCAGAAGATCCACTGCCAGGACAGGTGCTCGGTGAGGCTGCCTCCGATGAGCGGCCCCGAGGCGACCGCGAGACCGTTGACGGCACCCCATATCCCGTACGCCATCCCGCGCTTGGCGGCCGGCACGGCGGCCGTCAGCAGGGTCAGGGTCAGCGGCATCATGATGGCCGCGCCGACGCCCTGGACCGCGCGGGCGGCGATCAGTGAGTCGATGCCGGGGGCCATGGCCGCCGCGGCGGACGCTCCGGTGAAGACGGTGATGCCGACGAGGAAGAGCCGGCGGCGGCCGAACCGGTCGCCGAGGGCCGCGCCGAACATCAGCAGCACGGCGAAGGTGAGCGTGTACGCGCTCACAGTCCATTCCAGGTCGTCGAGCGCTCCCCCGAAGTCCTCGCGGATCGAGGGCAGGGCCGTGGTGACGACGAGGTTGTCGAGGGCCGCCATGAATCCGGCGACGCTGGTGATGACGAGGGCCCAGACGGCTCCCCCGCGACGTTCGGTCTGCTGTGGCTTCTGCCCTGGCGTCTGCTGTGACATCGCTCCCCCAGCGGGTGATCGCTAGCTGTCGGTTAGTTATTGATGACTAACTTTTGAGGTCATGAGAAGGCGCCGTTCTCCGCCGCCTTCCGTCGCACTGTTCGGTTGTGCCGTTCCGCTCCGGCGTCGCGCTTCAGTGTTCCGCTTCAGTGTTCGAGCCGGCCCTTGACCCGGGCCGACGGGTAGAGCCCTTCCCACACCCGGTGCTGGGGCGGGAACCCCATGGCCAACAGGCAGTTGATGAGCATGCCGTAGGCCATGAAGGTCGTGGTCTCCTCCATGTCG
This sequence comes from Streptomyces tauricus, assembly GCF_014650955.1. Classification (GTDB taxonomy): domain Bacteria; phylum Actinomycetota; class Actinomycetes; order Streptomycetales; family Streptomycetaceae; genus Streptomyces; species Streptomyces tauricus. The sequence goes on along the minus strand of NZ_BMVY01000023.1, from coordinate 20,658 downwards.
GCGCCGAGCGGCAGGTGGACGGCGTCCCACAGCCGCATCCAGCCGGCCCGCACCGCCTCGCCGAGTTCGCGGTCACCGGCCTGCTCGGCCGCCGCCACCGCGACGTACATCTGCATCTGCATGAGCAGCCGCTCGGGCTCCTCGGCGATGACCCTGGTGTACGCGTCCGCCATGGCGTGCAGGGCCTCCTCGCCCCGCAGCCCTTCGGACGCTTTCTCGAACGTACGGATGCTGTCGTCCAGGCAGCGTTCGGCGGCCGCCAGGAAGATCGCCTTCTTGCCCGGGAAGAGCCGGAAGAGGTACGGCTGCGAGACCCCCACGCGCTTGGCGATCACCTCGGTGGACGTGCCGTTATAGCCGCCCCGGGCGAACTCGCTCATCGCCGCGCGAATGACGCTCTCACGCCTTTCCTCTGCACTCATCCTGACCATGCGACGAAGTTAGTACTCAATCACTAACTACGTCAAGGGGTGGTTCCGACGGCCCGCGGGAGGGAGGGCGCGCACGAGTGCGTACGGGTAAGCGCGTACAGGTAAGGGGCGCCCGCAATTGCGGGCGCCCCTTACTCACGGTGCTGCTGTCCGAGCCGCCGTCAGGCCGGTCGTCAGGCCAGTCGTACGACGGCCCGGGACATGCCCAGTACCTTCTGGCCGGCGCTCATCGCGACGAGGTCGACGCGCACGGTGTTGTCGTCGAGCTTGACGGCGACCTTGCCGCTGACCTCGATCGTGGCGCCCTCGTCATCGTTCGGGACGACGACGGGCTTGGTGAAGCGGACGCCGTACTCGACGACCGCGCCCGGGTCCCCGGTCCAGTCGGTGACGACCCGGATCGCCTCGGCCATGGTGAACATGCCGTGCGCGATGACGTCCGGGAGGCCGACCTCCTTGGCGAACTTCTCGTTCCAGTGGATCGGGTTGAAGTCTCCCGAGGCGCCCGCGTACTGCACGAGCGTGGCGCGGGTCACTCCGAAGGTCTGGGCCGGCAGCTCGGTGCCGACCTCGACGTCGTCGTACGCGATCTTCGCGGTCATCGGTTCACGCCTCCTCGGCCGCACGGGACACGAGCTTGGTCCAGGCGGTCACCACGTGCTCACCGGCCTCGTCGCGGACCTCGCCGCGAATGTCCAGGATGTCGTTGCCCGCCATCGACTTGATCGCCTCGATGGTGGACGTGACCGTCAGCCGGTCCCCCGCGCGCACCGGGCGCCGGTGGACGAACTTCTGATCACCGTGCACGACCCGGCTGTAGTCGAGACCCAGTTGCGGGTCCTGAATGACCTGTCCCGCGGCCTTGAAAGTGATCGCGAACACGAAAGTCGGCGGCGCGATCACATCGGGGTGGCCGAGGGCCTTGGCCGCTTCCGGGTCCGTGTAGGCGGGATTGGGGTCTCCCACCGCTTCCGCGAATTCACGGATCTTCTCCCGGCCGACCTCGTACGGGTCGGTGGGCGGGTAGGACCGCCCTACGAAGGACTGGTCGAGCGCCATCGGCTCGGCACCTCCTGGTTCGCACTGGTTCGCAACTGGTGTTCAACGACGCGAGGCCGCCCCCCGATTACAGGGGGCGGCCTCGTGAACGAGCCTTTTTTATCGCGTTTCGCGGTGCGCAGTGTGCGAGTTGCAACGCGGGCAGTGCTTCTTCATCTCCATGCGATCCGGGTTGTTACGCCGGTTCTTCTTGGTGATGTAGTTCCGCTCCTTGCACTCCACGCAGGCCAGCGTGATCTTCGGGCGGACGTCGGTGGCAGCCACGTGAGTGCTCCTTGCCGGACGGATGGGACATGGATTAACGCATACGAGAGTAACCGATCGAAGGACCGACCCCGCAATCGGCTACCGTCAGTAGCGGTGACCGGACTTGAACCGGTGACACAGCGATTATGAGCCGCTTGCTCTACCGACTGAGCTACACCGCTTTGATGTGATCAGTTCCCGCCTTTCGACGGGAACCTCCCACACCAGAGCCCCAATACGGAATCGAACCGTAGACCTTCTCCTTACCATGGAGACGCTCTACCGACTGAGCTATTGGGGCGAGCGATGAAGACATTACACGCTCGGCGGCCGATCGCCCAAATCCGTTTCGCGGCACCGGTCCCGGCCTGTTCTTGGGCCCTCACCGGCTGTTCCACCCGCCTCTCCGGCACGGCTGACCACACCGGTACGACTATTTCGCTCCTCCTCGATGTGTGCCGATCGTCACCCTAGGCTCGACTCACGCTGCGTGATCTTGTGCCTCTCCTGCGCAGCCGCCGAGCCCCAGGAGCGCGATGCCAGACAGCCAGCCGCAGCCGCACCACTCCTCGTCGGGCTCCTCGTCCTCGTCGGGCTCCGCGGGTTCCTCCGACTCGTCCGGCCGGGCCAACGGGTCCGACCTGCTGCTCTGCGGTGCGCGGCTCACCGACGGCCGGCTCGTGGACGTACGGCTGGCGGACGGACGCATCGAGGCGGTCGGCACGGCGGGCAGCCTCACCGCGCACACCGCGCGCGTGGACCTCTCCGGTTATCTGCTCCTGCCGGCCCCGGCGGAGCCCCACACCCACGGCGACACGGCCCTGTCGGCCGACGGCGAGGGCCCGGCCTCGTACGAGGGTCAGGAGGTCCAGCGCCGTACGACCGAGGCCGCGCTCCTGCAGCTCGGGCACGGGGCGACCGCCGTCCGCTCGCACGTGCGCGTGGGGGACGTCCAAGGGCTGGGCCCGATGGCGGCGGTGCTCCAGGCGCGGCGCGCGCTGCGCGGGCTCGTCGAGCTGACGGTCGTGGCGATGCCCCGGGTACTCACCGGACTCGCCGGGGCCGACGGGCTGGCGATGCTGCGGGACGCGGTGAAGATGGGCGCCTCCGTAGTGGGCGGTTGTCCGGATCTGGACCCGGATCCGACGGGATACGTGGAGGCGGTCCTGGAGGTCGCCTCGGAGCAGGGCTGCCCGGTCGATCTGCATACGGACAGTGACGATCCGGCCCGGCTCGGGCGCCTCGCGGCGATGGCGGGCGGGCTGCGGCCCGGGGTGACACTCGGCCCCTGCGGAGGGCTGAGCCGGCTGCCCGCCGAGGTGGCCGCGCGGTCGGCCGACCAGCTCGCCGCGGCCGGGGTGACCGTCGTCTGCCTGCCCCAGGGCGGCTGTTCGGGCGTGGACCGCCGCGGCACGGCTCCGGTACGGCTGCTGCGGGCGGCCGGGGTGCGGGTCGCGGCCGGGAGCGGCGCCCTGCGGGACATGTCGAACCCCGTGGGACGCGGGGACCCGCTGGAGGCGGCGTATCTGCTGGCCTCGCGGTACGGGCTGCGGTCGGCCGACGCGTACGACGCGGTGAGTTCGTCGGCGCGGGCGGTACTGGGGCTGCCCGAGGTGCGCGTGGAGGCCGGCTTCCCGGCGGAGCTGCTCGCGGTGCGCGGGGACCGGCTCGACGGTGCGCTGTCGCTGGCGTACAGCCGGATCGTGGTGCACCGGGGGCGCGTGGTGGCGCGGACGAGCGCGGTGCGGGAGTACTGCAACTCGGCGGTGGCCGTGGCACTGGACCTGCCACGGCAGGGGCGGACGGGGCAGTCGTGAACCGCGGGGCGCTCGGCGTGGGTTGCGGGTGGCGGGTGGCGGGTCGTGGTGAGGTGCGCGGCACGCGCGCGTGGAGGCTGTTGGGCCTCACGCGCGCGTGAGGGTGGTTGGCCTGCCCGCGCGCGCGGTCGTCCGCTGGTGTGACGAATGCGGTGGCGAACAGGGGGTCAGAAGCCGCCCAGCAGACCGCTGGTGAGCGGGTTGCCCAGACCGCCGAACTCTCCCGCGGGCAGCTTCGTGGCGCCGGACGGGACACTGACGTCCCCGGCTTCGCCGAACTTGATGACCAGCGGGAGCTTGGCGCCCTTCGGGTCGTCGGCCAGGGTGGCGAGGTCGACGGAGACGCGGGTCAGGTCACCGTCCTTCAGGGAGAAGTTGACGGCTACCTTCTCGTCCGGAGCTTCCTTCAGGTCCTCCTTGGTGGGCAGTTCGGCGCCCGCCGGGAGTTCGTCGGCCAGCGGCCGCAGCTTGTCGAGGATGCCGGTGAGCAGGTCGCGGAACGAGGCCTTGGCGACGATCCGTTCGACGCCGTCGCTGCCTCCCTTGTCGCTGAAGGTGACCTCGCGGGCGACGACCGAGCGCACCGCCTTGAGGATCTTCTGCTGGGTCCTGCTGTCGATCTCCTCAGCCGGATCGGCCTCGCCGCCCTTGCCCTTGCCGTCCTTGCCGTCCTCGCCGCCCTTGCCGGTGGCGTCCTTCGCGGCGCGGTCGAGTTCGCGGTTGTCGACCTTGACCCACTTGCCCTCAAGGACCGGCTTGAGCTCCTTCTCGCTCTCAGGGAGCTCGTCGGCGGTCGGCAGGGGGAAGCCCATCGCCTCGCCGAACGCCTTCATGTCGGCCCGGTAGTACGTGTAGCCGTCGACGAGGCGGTACTCGGCCAGGACGCCGTCGGGCCCCGAGACCGACATACCTGTACCGACGAGGTCCTTCTCACCCGAGTCGGCGAGCGGCTTGCGCGACTCGACGGACACCTTGACCCGCAGTTCGGTGAAGACCTTCGCGAGCTCGACCGGCATCTCGTCCTCGGCCTCGGCTCCTCCGGCCAGCTTCACGAGTGCCGAGGGCTTGGCGTCGAGCCCCAACTCGAAGGCGAGTGACTTCTTTTCGCCGAGCCCTCCGACGGCCTGGTCCACCTTCTGACCGGCGGTGAGGTTCTCCACCGTGCCGCAGGCGGCCACTCCGGAGAGCAGGGCGGTGGTGCAGCCGACCGCGGTGAGAGTCCTGCGTATGACAGGGCTCTTGCTGGTGGCGGGGCTCTTGCGTGTGGCGGTGATGACGGTCTCCTTATGACGCCTGACGGCGTCCCCCTCGTACAACGTGATCTCTCAAGAGACTCACGAGTTATCCACAGGGTTGTGCGGCGAGTGTCTCCATCCGGGCGTACGGTCGGAAACATGCGCATTGTTATCGCTGGAGGTCATGGTCAGATCGCGTTGCGGCTTGAGCGGTTGCTCTCCGCGCGCGGTGACGAGGTCGCGGGGATCATCCGCCGAGCCGAACAGGGCGACGATCTGCGGGCGGCCGGCGCCGAGCCGGTCCTGTGCGATCTGGAGTCCGCTTCGGAGGAGGAGGTCTCCGCGCATCTGCGGGGCGCGGACGCCGCGATCTTCGCGGCGGGCGCGGGCCCGGACAGCGGGGCGGCCCGCAAGGAGACCGTGGACCGGGGCGCCGCGGTGCTCTTCGCGGACGCGGCGGCCCGGGCCGGGGTACGACGCCATGTGGTCGTCTCCTCCATGGGCGCGGACCCGGAACACCCCGGGGACGAGGTCTTCGACGCGTATCTGCGCGCCAAGGGCGAGGCCGACGCGTACGTACGCGCTCACCGCGGCCTGGACTGGACGATCCTGCGCCCCGGAATGCTGACGACCGACGCGGGCACGGGCCTGGTCCGCCTGGAGGCCGCCACGGGCCGTGGACCGGTCCCGCGCGACGACGTGGCCGCGGTCCTCGCGGAGCTGGTGGACACCCCGGCGACGGCGGGCCTGACCCTGGAACTGATCAGCGGTTCCACACCGGTGTCGGTGGCGGTCAAGTCGGTGGCGGGGAACTGACGGCGTGCTGACGAGGTACTGACGGGGCACAGACAGGCAGGTGGGCCGGGACTGAACCGGGCGCGGCGCCGGAGAGGCCCGGGCCCGGCGGACCCGGGCCGCCCGGCAGCCGGGAGACCGCGAGAGTCAGAAGAGCGGAAGCTGGCCGGGGAAGTCCGCCACGACGTACCCGTCCAGCGCCGGCTGGGAGGCCCCGAGCTCCGCGTGCCTGCGCGACCCCGGGCAGGACACGAGTTCCCCGCTCCCCCGCGCCCCCGCGGGGTCGTGCCGGGCGAACCGCCCGGCGACGACAGCGATCTCGCGACGGCACTCGGGGCAGATCCGGCGACGTGAGGACATGGGTTCAGGGTACGGAGAGAACGCCGGACGCCGCTGCGGGGGCGCTCCGCGTTCCCCGGGTTCTGGGCCTCGTACGGACGGGCGTCGGAACAGGCGGGCCACCGGCTGCCGCTGCCGACTGCCAGCCGTCGGCGAGGACGGCGCGCTGTGGGCCCGCAGTCGCCCGAACACGAGGTCGCCCGAAACAGGGTCACCAAAACACGAAGAAACCCTCTCCGAACTGCTTATGCGCAGTTCGGAGAGGGTTTCTTCTCTCAGCGTGGCGGCGCCAGGATTCGAACCTGGGAAGGCTGAGCCGGCAGATTTACAGTCTGCTCCCTTTGGCCGCTCGGGCACACCGCCGGGGTTGCTGCCATTCGAACCGTCTTTCGGCGGCGCTCCGTGGCAACGACGTAAACGATACCCGATGCTCGGGGGTGCTTCGCCACTCGATTGATCGGTGCTAGGCGGGGAGGGGGTGGCTAGGCTTATGCGGATGCGGCCCGGGACCGAAGCGGGTTCGACGGCCGCCACTACGCACCCCGATACAAGGAGCCACAGGACATGGCCGACTCCAGTTTCGACATCGTCTCGAAGGTCGAGCGGCAGGAGGTCGACAACGCCCTCAACCAGGCCGCCAAGGAGATCTCGCAGCGCTACGACTTCAAGAACGTGGGCGCTTCCATCTCCTGGTCCGGCGAGAAGATCCTCATGGAGGCGAACTCCGAGGAGCGGGTGAAGGCCATCCTCGACGTGTTCGAGACCAAGCTGATCAAGCGCGGTATCTCGCTGAAGGCGCTGGACGCCGGTGAGCCGCAGCTCTCCGGCAAGGAGTACAAGATCTTCTCTTCGATCGAGGAGGGCATCTCCCAGGACAACGCGAAGAAGGTCGCGAAGATCATTCGCGATGAGGGCCCGAAGGGCGTGAAGGCGCAGGTGCAGGGCGACGAGCTGCGGGTCAGCTCGAAGAGCCGTGACGACCTCCAGGCCGTGCAGGCCCTGCTCAAGGGCAAGGACTTCGACTTCGCACTGCAGTTCGTCAACTACCGGTGACCTGCCGGTCGTTCCACGGACGCCGGCCGCGCGTACGAGAAAGGGTGGGCACCTCGGGTGCCCACCCTTCTCGCCTGCTGGCTGCGGCTTTGAGGGCGCGCATGGCTGCGGCCTTGAGGGCGCGCACTCAGTCGCGCGAGTTGCCGAACAGGATGCGGTAGCCGATCAGCAGAACCAGCGCGCCGCCGATCGCGGCGGCCCAGGTGGCTCCGTCGTAGAAGTCCTTGGCGATCGGGTGGTCCAGCCAACGGGCGGATATCCAGCCGCCGATGAACGCGCCCGCGACGCCGATCAGTGTCGTGCCGATGAAGCCACCCGGATCACGTCCGGGAAGCAGGAACTTGGCGATGGCTCCGGCCAGCAGCCCCAGAATGATCCAGCTGATGATGCCCATGCCGTGAACCTGCCCCTTCGTGCTGTCCCTGTGCTGTGATCCTGCTCGCACAAGGCTGTGGTCATACCGCTCTCGACTGCTTCTTGTCGTTCTGTGTTTGGCTCTTCTGTTCGCGCCTTGTTGCTGTGGAGGACGTCGACGCGACCGTGACCGGTTGCACCTGATCAGTAGGGTGCGGTTCATGACACAGTCCGATCCCGCCCTGCCGGGTTCGTCCGGGTCCGGTTCCGCATCCGCGAGCAGCACGGCGCAGCTGCGGCGAACGCTCGGCGTCGGGGACGCCGTGGTCATCGGGCTCGGCTCGATGATCGGCGCGGGCATCTTCGCCGCACTGGGGCCCGCGGCACGGGCCGCGGGATCAGGACTGCTCCTCGCGCTGGGGATCGCCGCCGTCGTCGCCTACTGCAACGCGACCGCTTCGGCCCGCCTCGCCGCCCGTTATCCCGCGTCGGGCGGGACGTACGTGTACGGCCGCGAGCGGCTCGGCGAGTTCTGGGGATATCTGGCGGGCTGGTCGTTCGTCGTGGGCAAGACCTCCTCGTGTGCGGCGATGGCGCTCACCGTGGGCACGTACGTCTGGCCGGGGCAGGCGCACGCGGTGGCCGTCGGGGCGGTGGTGGCGCTGACCGCGGTGAACTACGGCGGGGTGCAGAAATCCGCGTGGCTGACGCGGGTGATCGTCGCGGTGGTCCTCGCGGTCCTCGCTTCCGTCGTGGTCGTCTGCCTGACCTCGGGGAACTCCGATGCCGGGCGGCTCGGCGTGGGCGTCTCCGGGGGCGCCGGAGGAGTGCTTCAGGCGGCCGGTCTGCTGTTCTTCGCCTTCGCCGGATACGCGCGGATCGCGACCCTCGGCGAGGAGGTACGAGATCCGGCACGCACCATTCCGCGCGCGATCCCGCTCGCCCTGGGTATCGCGCTGGTCGTGTACGCGGCTGTAGCGGTGGCTGTCGTCTCCGTGCTGGGGCCGACGGGGCTCGGGCAGGCGACAGCGCCGCTCGCCGACGCGGTGCGCGCCGCCGGGGCACCGGGGCTCGTTCCGGTCGTACGGGTGGGTGCCGCGGTGGCGGCACTCGGCTCCCTTCTCGCGCTGATCCTGGGGGTGTCGCGGACGACGCTGGCCATGGCCCGCGACCGGCATCTGCCGGGTGGACTGGCCGCCGTGCACCCTCGCTTCCAGGTGCCCCATCGGGCGGAGCTCGCCGTCGGCGCGGTGGTCGCGGTGCTGGCCGCGACGGTGGATGTACGGGGTGCGATCGGCTTCTCCTCCTTCGGGGTGCTGGTGTACTACGCGATCGCCAACGCCTCGGCCTGGACGTTGGATTCGGCGACCGTGTCGCGGGTCCTGCCCGTGGTGGGGCTGGCGGGGTGCCTGACGCTGGCCTTCGCCCTGCCGTGGATGTCCGTGGCGGTGGGGATCGGTGTGCTAGGGCTCGGAGCGGTCGCGTACAGGGTGCGCCAGCGGTTTCGCGCGCGTTGACCGTGCGCGGTTGCCCTCGCGGCGGGGCCGCGGTCGCCCTCGGGCGTGGGGGTGCCGGGGGGGGCGGTGTGCATCGTGCGGGTCGGTAGGGGCTGGGGGCGCCGTTCCCCGCGCCTCTAGGGGGGAACGGGTTTGGGTTGGTGTGCATCGTGCAGGTCGGTAGGGGCTGGGTGCGCCGTTCCCCGCGCCCCTTGGTGGGAAGGGCTTGCGGCAGTGGGCATCGTGCGGGTCAGTGGGGGTTAGATGCGCCGTTCTCCCCGCGCCCCTCCCCCAGAGGGGCGGAGGTCGTCGCTATGACGCTTGTGCCGGTTCCGTTCGGGTGCGGAAGTCGTCCCAGGGTTCCAGGTCCGTGTCGTCGTTCAGTTCGTCGTACCAGCCAGTTCCTTGGAGCCACGCGTCGAGCCAGACCGTGAGGGTGGGGGCGTCCACATACCAGGCGTGGTCGGCGTCGTCGGCGTTCGGCTCGAACAGGAGCACCGTGGCGTCCGGGGTGCGGCAGTCCACGCACGCGTACATGCCGCAGCCCCAGTGGGATATCGGCAGGATGCCTTCCGGCCAGGGCCACTCGGGGTCCTTGCGGCCGCTCTCCCGGTGGGCGAGGTACTGCGCGACGACGGCCGGCTCTCCTGAGGGCGGGCTGTCGAGCAGGGGCAGCAGACCGTACTCCGGGCCGAATCCTCCGTCCCCTATCCGCAGATAGAGCGCGGCGAGCAGTGGCGGGACGGAGAAACCGAGGGCGGACTCGGCGCGGGCGAGCGTGGCGGCGTCCACGGGCTCGGGGAGCGAAGGCCAGCCCCACGGCCGGGAGTTGCGTGCCTCCGCGAGGACACGTACCAGCAGCTGCTCGATCTCGGTCATGCGTTCATGATGCAGCGGGCCACTGACATTCGGGGCGGCCTGTGGATAACCCTCGTCGAGGACCTGTCAGGCGAGACGGACGTCGACGCCCTTGTCCGCGAGGAAGGCGAGAAGTTCCTCGAACGTCCACGGGCGGCGGTCGGTGCGCGGGACCAGGCCGAGGCAGGCGCGGGCGGTCTCCGCGTCGTGCCAGACCAGGGTGAAGGGCCGCCGGGCGCCCCAGCGCCCGCGGAGGCAGTCGTTGAGGGCGTCGAGGCCCCACCCGAAGTAGCCGCCCGGTCCGTTGACCGCCTCGCCCAGCGCGCAGAAGAAGCCCGGCTCGTCCACGATGTGACGGCCGTCGAGGTGATACGTACCGCCGGGCTCCGCGTCGGGTCTGCCGGTCTCTCGACGTTCCAGCGCCGTCATCAGCCAGTGGCGGCGTCCCTCCGCTCCGCACCGGGCCCAGAGGCCGGGCTCGGCGGGCCGGCCGTCGTCCCACAGCTTCCAGACCTCCTCGGCGGCGGTCGGCGGCCGGTCCGACCAGGGCTCCAGCGTGAGGTCCACCAGGCCGGGGCCGCGCGCCGAAGGGATCCACGCGACGAGTTCACCCTCGACGGCGGACTGGACAGGGGCGCCTGTCGTGTCGAGACGTATCAGCTTGGCGTGCCCGAGGTCCTCCTCGCCCGCGTCCAGGGCCGTGCGGAGGGCTCCGCGCGGGGAGCAGCCGAGCAGCCGCACGGGTGGTTCGAGAAGGTCCGGCTGCGGGTCCAAGACGTGTGCCAGGTCCCGGCAGCCGCCCCAGGGTTCGTCCTCGGCACCGAGCAGCCGGTAGCCCGGGGAGAGCGGTGGGCACTGGGGATAGTCGAACGGGTTGTGCGCGGACTCGCGCGCCTCGACGGTGAGGTCGCGCAGCGACAGGTCACGCGCGCACGGGCGGTCACCGAGGACGCGTACGTCCTCCAGGGACCAGGTTTCGGCCCGCTCGGCGTCCTTGTCGAGGATTTCCAGGACGAGGGTGCCCAGAGGCGCCGATCCGTCGGCACGCGCGCGTAGGAGGGCTTTGCCCAGCTCTCCCTCGGGGACGCAGCCGAGCAGTTCGTACGTGCCGCGTGCGGGAGCCGGCGGATCGCCGAAGAGGTCCTGGGCGTCCGCGCACAGCGCCCAGATCTCGTCGTCCTCGGCGTCGGCGTCGTACGCCGTCAGGGCGTACTTCGGCCGCCGCACCCCCGGCGCCGCCCTACCTGACCGACGCTGTGAACGGCTGGTCCGTACGCACGATCTCGCGTCCCAGGGGGAACAGCGAGACCGGGATCAGCTTGAAGTTGGCGATGCCCAGGGGGATGCCGATGATCGTGACGCACTGGATGAGGCCCGTGACGATGTGCGCGAGGGCCAGCCACCAGCCGGCGAGGATCAGCCAGAGGATGTTGACGACGAAGGACGGCGCCCCCGCGTCATGGCGCTCGACCGTCGTCCGGCCGAACGGCCAGAGCGCGTAGGTGCCGATACGGAACGCGGCCACGCCGAACGGGATTCCGATGATCGTGATGCACAGCAGCACGCCCGCGAGCAGGTAGCCGAGGAACAGCCAGAAGCCGCTCAGGACGAGCCAGATGATGTTGAGAAGTGTCTTCACTGGTGGCGACCTGCCATCTGTTCGAGCCGGGCGATGCGCTCCGCCATGGGCGGGTGCGTTGAGAACATCTTGGAGAGTCCCTGGCCCGGGCGGAAGGGGTTGGCGATCATCATGTGGCTCGCGGTCTCGATGCGCGGCTCCGGAGGCAGTGGCAGTTGTTTCGTGCCCGCCTCCAGCTTGCGCAGGGCGCTCGCGAGGGCCAGCGGATCGCCGGTGAGCTGCGCGCCGGACGCATCCGCCTCGTACTCCCTGGAGCGGCTGATGGCGAGCTGGATGACCGACGCGGCGAGCGGGCCGAGGATCATGATCATCAGCATGCCGAGGAGGCCGGGGCCGTCGTCGTCGTTGGAGCGGCCGATCGGGATCAGCCAGGCGAAGTTGACCAGGAACATGATGACGGAGGCCAGGGCGCCCGCGACGGACGAGATGAGGATGTCGCGGTTGTAGACGTGGCTCAGTTCGTGGCCGATGACGCCGCGCAGCTCCCGCTCGTTCAGGATGCGCAGGATGCCCTCGGTGCAGCACACCGCCGCGTTGCGCGGGTTGCGGCCCGTGGCGAACGCGTTCGGTGCTTCCGTCGGGGAGATGTAGAGGCGGGGCATGGGCTGGCGGGCCTGGGTGGAGAGCTCGCGGACCATCTTGTAGAGCGCCGGGGCCTCGAACTCGCTCACCGGGCGCGCGCGCATCGCGCGTAGAGCCAGTTTGTCGCTGTTCCAGTACGCGTACGCGTTCGTGCCGATCGCGATGACCAGTGCGACGACGAGGCCCATACGTCCGAAGAAACTGCCGATGACGATGATGAGTGCGGACAGTCCCCCGAGGAGTACGGCGGTCCTGAGCCCGTTGTGCCGGCGGTGCACGGTACGCCCTCCAAATGGTGCGGCAGGGGAACCCTTGCTTGTCGATCTCTGACGTCACTGGTTCCGTGACTCCACGGTCCAGTGGACCCTCCCTCACTGGTCAACGCCAGGCGGGGAGCACTAGTTCCCTTGTGCGCACGGGCGCGCGCGTCGGCTGTCCGGGTGATGTGACGGCGGCAGGCACGCGCGTGTGCGGGGCCGCCGATCCGCACACGCGCGTGAAGGGCGCGGGAGCGGCGTCAGAAAAGACCGGTGTTCGAGAAGCGCAGGATGAGCTGAGGCGCCCCGGAGAGCGCGACGCCCAGGACGGCGGTCAGGGCGATCGCCACGGTCAGGGGGGCCGGGACGCGGTGGGACTCCGGTTCGCCCTCGGGGGCGCGGAACAGCAGGGCCGTCCACTGCAGGTAGTAGAAGAGCGCGATCACCACGTTGACGGCCATGACCACGGCGAGCCAGCCGAGGCCCGCCTCGACGGCCGCCGAGAAGACGGTGACCTTCGCGAAGAGACCGATGATGCCCGGCGGCAGACCGGCCAGGCAGAGCAGGAAGAAGCCGAGGACGAGCGCGGCGAGGGGACGGGAGGCGTACAGGCCCCGGTAGTCGCTGAGCCGGTTCAGCGGTTTCGTACGGGCCACCAGGGCGGCCACCGCGAAGGCTCCGAGGTTCACCGCGGCGTACATGAGGGCGTACGCGACGGTGGAGCCGATGGCCTTCTGGGCGTCCTCGGAGTACGCGGCGGCGGCGATCGGCACCAGGAGGTAGCCGGCCTGTCCCACGGAGGACCAGGCGAGGAGCCGTACCGCGCTGTACGCGCGCGTGGCCCGCTGCCGCAGGGCGCCGACGTTGCCGATCGTCATGGTGAGGGCGGCGAGGGCGGCGAGGGCCGGGCCCCAGACGTCCCCGTACGACGGAAGGGCGATCACGGTGACGAGGATGAGGCCGGAGAAGCCGACCGCCTTGCCGACGACCGACAGGTAGGCGGCGACCGGGAGTGGGGCTCCTACGTAGGTGTCGGGTACCCAGAAGTGGAAGGGCACGGCGGCCGTCTTGAAGGCGAAGCCGACGAGGGTGAGGACGACGCCCGCCTGGGCGAGCGTGTGCAGTTGGGGATCGACGTCCTCGATCCTGGTGGCGATCTCCGTGAGGTACAGGGTGCCTGTCGACGCGTAGACGAAGCTGACGCCCATGAGACTCACGGCGGTCGCGGTGACCGAGGACAGGAAGAACTTCAGGGCCGCTTCGGACGACTTGCGGTCGCCGTGCTTGATGCCGACGAGGGCGAAGGCGGGCAGGGAGGCGACCTCCAGGGCGACGATCAGGGTGGCGAGATCGCGCGAGGCGGGCAGCAGGGCGGCGCCGGCGGCCGAGGAGAGCAGCAGGAACCAGAACTCCCCCTCGGGAAGCGCCCTGTCGGCGTCCTTGCCCGCGTTCGTGTCCGCGTCCTTGCCCGCCTCCTTGTTCGCGTCCTTCAGGGTGGTCATCGACAGGAGTGCCGCGAGGAGCGCGCCGCCGAGGACGAGGAACTGGATGACCAGCGTGAACCGGTCCGCCGTGTAGCTGCACACGTCCGCGTCGCCCGTCAGGCAGAACGTGGAGCGGTCGCCGTCCAGGAGGGGCAGCAGGGCGAGCGCGGCGAGGGCGAGGCCCGCGACGGAGACCCAGCCGAGCAGGGCCTTCTTCCTGCCGTCCACGAAGAAGTCGGCCACGAGCACCGCGAGTGCGACGACCGCCGCGATGGTGGGCGGCGCGATCGCGAGCCAGTCGACGGACTGGACCAGCGACTGGGCCTGGTCCTGGGCCTGGGGGCTCATCGGGTGCCTCCTGAGAGGAGCTGCTGCACGGCCGGGTCGGTCAGGCCGAGAAGTGCCTTGGGCCAGAGCCCGGCGACGACGGTGAGGACGACGAGCGGGGTCCAGGCGGCGAACTCGTACGTCCGGACGTCGGCGAGCTCCGGGCTCTCCTGCTGCGGCGAGTGCTGTGAGGTCTCGCCCATGCAGACGCGGCGGACCACGACGAGCATGTACGCGGCCGTGAGCAGGGTGCCGAACGCGGCGATCGCCATGAACGTCAGGAACGCGGGCCGGCTGAGACCGTCGGCGGGGTCGAACGCGCCGAACAGCGCGAGCATCTCGCCCCAGAACCCGGCGAGGCCCGGCAGTCCGAGCGAGGCGACGGCGGCGAAGGCGAGCAGACCGCCGAGGCGCGGCGCCCTGCCGTACAGCGCGGCCCCGGTCGTCTTGGCCAGGGTGTCGAGGTCGGTCGTGCCCGTGCGGTCCTTGAGCGCGCCGACGAGGAAGAAGAGGAGGCCGGTGATGAGGCCGTGGGCGATGTTGGCGAAGAGCGCGCCGTTCACGCCGGTCGGGGTCATCGACGCGATGCCGAGAAGCACGAAGCCCATGTGGCCGACCGAGGAGTACGCGATGAGGCGTTTGAGGTCGCCCTTCGCGCCCTGCTTGGCGAGCGCCAGGCAGGCCAGCGAACCGTAGATGATCCCGACGACCGCGAAGGCCGCGAGATACGGGGCGAAGGTGCTCATGCCGTCCGGGGTGACGGGCAGCAGGATCCGGACGAACCCGTACGTTCCCATCTTCAGCAGGACTCCGGCCAGCAGGACCGAGCCGACGGTCGGGGCGGCGGTGTGCGCGTCCGGCAGCCAACTGTGGAGCGGCCACATCGGCGTCTTGACCGCGAGCCCGATCCCGATCGCCAGAACGGCGATGACCTGCACCGATGTGGTCAGCGCGGGGTGATTGTCAGTGGCGAGTGCCACCATGTCGAAAGTGCCCGCCTTGATTCCGATCACTAGCAGGCCCAGCAGCATGACGACGGACCCGAGCAGGGTGTAGAGGATGAACTTCCAGGCCGCCTGGGTTCGTTGCTCACCGCCCCAGCGGGCGATGAGGAAGTACATCGGGATGAGCACCATCTCGAAGGCCAGGAAGAACAGCAGCAGGTCGAGGACGGCGAAGGTCGCGAGGGTGCCGGACTCCAGCACGAGCACGAGCGCCACGAATGCCTTCGGGGACGGGCCCGACGGCATTTTGAAGTAGGAGTACAGCGCGCACAGGAAGGTCAGCAGCGCGGTCAGCACGAGGAGGGGGAGGGAGATGCCGTCGACGCCGAGGTGGATCCGCACGTCGAGTGCGGGGATCCAACTGATGTCCGTCGTGGCCTGCATCTGCTGTGCCTTGACCGGAGTGTCGTGGTCGAAGCCGAGCGTGAGGACGATCGCGGCGATGAGTACGGCACCGGTGACGGTCGTGCCGTGCCGCAGTACGGCCTGCTCGGGCGACTTCCCCTTCAGCCCGGGCGGCGCCGGCAGGAGAGCCGCGACGGCCCCGATGAGCGGGGCGACGACGATGAACGCCAGAAGGAACTGCATCACGGACTCGCTGATATCGATCACGCCTGCTCACGCTCCCGCGGTGGCGACGAGGAGGACGGCGACCACCAGGACGACGGTGCCGGCGAGCAGCGCGCTCACATAGGTCTGCAGATTGCCGGTCTGGGCGCGCCGGACGGCGGTGCCGAGCCAGCGGGGCGCGGTGCCCGCGCCGCGTACGTAGGTGTCGACGACCTCGCGGTCGAGGAACCGGACGAGCGTGGCCGCGGCCTGGACCGGGCGGACGAACAGCGCCGCGTACACGGCGTCGAGGTGGAAGCCGACGGCCGCGTGGCGGTGCAGCGGGCCGAGCAGCAGGCGTCCCGGATCCGCCGGGTCGGGCGCGGAGGCCACGTTCCCGTAAGCGGGTTCGTGGCTGGCGATGGCCTCGGCCTCGACCAGGCCGCCGTCGGCGTCCGGGTGGGCGGCGACCGCGCCCAGCGGGACCCGGCCGACCATGGCGGTGGTGTGCCGCCACGCGCCGTACGTGACGATGCCGCCGACCAGGGCGACGCCCGTACCGAGGACGGCGGTGGTGAGGGTCGGGGTCAGGTCCCGGCCGTCGAACCAGTCGGGCAGCAGCCCGGTGGCGAGTCCGAAGGCGAGTGACGGGAGGGCGAGCAGCCACAGCACGGAGTTCATGGCGACGGGCTGCTTGCCGTGGTCGGGGGCCTCGGTGCCGTGGCCGTGGAAGGCGAGCAGCCACAGGCGCATCGCGTAGGCGGCGGTGAGCAGGGCCGTCACCAGGCCGGAGACGAGGACGATCCAGCCGGCGGCTCCGGGGACGCTCTCGGCGTGGCCGACGGCGGCGTGCTCGGCGGCTCCGAGGACGGACTCCTTGGAGAAGAAGCCGCTGAAGGGCGGGATCGCGGCGAGCGCGAGGAGCGCCACGGTCATCGTCCAGTAGGCGTCGGGGACCCGGGCGCGCAGGTCCTTCATCCGGGACATGGCGGCCAGGGAGTTGGTGCCGGCGGCGTGGATGATCACGCCGGCCGCGAGGAACAGGAGCGCCTTGAAGGCGCCGTGAGCGAGGAGGTGGAAGACGGCGGCACCGCGGTCGCCGACGGCGAGGGCGCCGGTCATGTAACCGAGCTGGCCGATCGTCGAGTAGGCGAGGACCCGCTTGATGTCGTCCTGGGCGAGCGCGGCGAGGGCCGAGCCGGCCATCGTCACGGCGGCCATCACGGCGAGGACGACCAGTGCGGCCGCGGAGGCGGCGAAGACCGGGAGGAGCCGGGCGATGAAGTAGACACCGGCGGCGACCATCGTCGCGGCGTGGATCAGCGCGGAGACGGGCGTGGGGCCCGCCATCGCGTCGGGGAGCCAGGTGTGGAGCGGGAACTGCGCCGACTTGCCCGCCACACCGGCGAGGAGCAGCAGGGCGATCAGGGTCGGGTGGTCGAGTCCGCCGCTCGCGACGTTGCCGAGGATCTTCGTGATGCGGAACGAACCGGTGTCGGCGGCGAGCGCGAACAGGCCGATCAGGAAGGGGACGTCGCCGAGCTTGGTGACGAGGAAGGCCTTGATGGAGGCGGCGCGTGCCTCCGGGGTCTCCCAGTAGTGGCCCACGAGGAAGTACGAGCAGATGCCCATGATCTCCCAGCCGACCAGCAGCACCATCAGGTCGCCGGAGTAGACGACGAGCAGCATGGCGGAGGTGAAGAGGGAGACGAGAGCGGCGTACGAGGTGTAGCGCGGGTCGTGGCGCAGGTAGCCCGTCGAGTAGATCTGCACGCAGGTCGCGACCAGGCCGACGAGGATCGCGACGAGGGCGGCGAAGCCGTTGATGTGCAGGGCTAGTTCGACGGGGACCGAACCGGTGGGGGTGAGTTCGGTCGCCGCGTCCACGGCCTGGCCGCCGCCCTGGCGTACGGCGACGACCGCGGCGAGTGCGAGGGCGGCGACGGAGGGCAGGACGGCGAGCGGACGTGCGAAGCCGGGTGCGGTGCGGCCCAGGAGCAGGCCGGCCACGGCGCCCAGGAACGGGAGGAGGGGGACGAGGACGGCGAGGGTGGTCGTGGTCACGCGGTGGCCTCAGCCTTCTCGGCCGGTTCACTCCGGGCGGTATCGGAGTCGTCGTCGGGGTCGTCGTCATCGCCGTGCTCGGCGGTGTCGCGGAGCTTGTCGATGTCCGCGGTGCCGCGGTTGCGGTGGACGGCGAGGACGATCGCGAGGCCGATACCGATCTCGGCGGCGGCGATGGCGATGGTGAACAGGGTCAGGGCCTGGCCGGAATGCAGGGTGTCCTGGGCGGTCTTGCTGAGCCAGACGTCGAAGGCGACGAGGTTGAGGTTGACGGCGTTGAGCATCAGCTCGACGGACATCAGGACCAGGATCGCGTTGCGGCGGGCGAGGACGCCGTAGAGGCCGGTGCAGAAGAGGAGGGCGGAGAGTACGGCCGGGTAGGCGAGGTGCATCAGCGGACGCCTTCCTTGTCGCTGTCGCTCCGGGGGGCGGCGCTTCCGAGGGCGGCGCTCCGGGGGCTCGCGGTGGCCGTTCCCCTCGCCGCTTCCTTCGCCTTGCGGGAGAGGACGATCGCGCCGACCAGCGCGGCGAGCAGCAGGACCGACAGCGCCTCGAAGGGGAGCACCCAGCTCTGGAAGAGGCTCGCGCCGGTGACCGCGGTGGAGCCGGCGGCGGGGCCGTCCAGGTCGATCCAGGTCGTCCGGAAGGCGTCGACGACCACCCAGACGAGGGCGGCGGCAGCGGCGAGCGCCACGGTGAGGGCGGCCCAGCGGTTGGCGGAGTCGGCGTCCGGGGAGCGGCCGATGGGGGCCCTGGTGAGCATCAGACCGAAGAGGAGGAGGACGACGACGGAACCGACGTAGATGAGGACCTGCACCCAGGCGATGAACTCGGCCGTGAGGAGGAGGTATTCGACGGCGAGGCCGCCGAGGGCGACGACCAGCCACAGGGCGGCGTGCACCAGTTGCTTCGTGGTGACCGTGACGATCGCGGCGCCGAAGGTGACCAGGCCGACGAGGAGGAAGGCGATCTCGACGCCGGTCGGGGAGAGGAAGCCGTGTGCCTCGGCGGCGGTGGTGGTCGTGGCCTGTGCCGCCGTGACGGTGGCCGCGGCGGGAGTCATGACGCGCCTCCCTGCGGCGGGTCGGTGGGGTCGGGCAGGGGTGCGGCCTGCGCCTGTGCGGCTGCCAGTTTCTCGGCGGTCTTGCGGGCGGCGGCGATCTCCTTGGGTTCCTCGGCGCCGGGGTCGAGGGCCGGCGGGGCCGGGACGGTCCACATCCAGTCGCGGAGCTTGTCGCGTTCGTGGGTGAGTTCGTGGATGTCGGTCTCGGCGTACTCGAACTCGGGGGACCAGAAGAGGGCGTCGAACGGGCAGACCTCGATGCAGATACCGCAGTACATACAGAGGGAGAAGTCGATGGCGAAGCGGTCGAGGACGTTGCGGCTGCGCTCGCGGCCACCGGGAGCGGCGGCCGGGACCGTCTCCTTGTGGGAGTCGATGTAGATGCACCAGTCCGGGCACTCACGGGCGCACAGCATGCAGACCGTGCAGTTCTCCTCGAAGAGCCCGATGACACCGCGGGAGCGGGGCGGGAGTTCGGGCTGGGCGTCGGGGTACTGCGCGGTGACGGTCTTCTTCGTCATCGTGCGCAGGGTGACGGCCAGGCCCTTGGCCAGACCTGAGCCGGGAATGGGGGACACGGTTAGGAGATCACCACCTTGACGATGCCGGTGAGGGCGATCTGGGCGAGGGAGAGAGGGACGAGGAGGGTCCAGGCGAGTTTCTGGAGCTGGTCCTCGCGCAGGCGGGGGTAGGTGACGCGCAGCCAGATGACGACGAAGGCGAGGACGGCCGCCTTCAGCAGGGTCCAGACCCAACCGAGGCCGTCGGCGCCCCACGGGCCGTGCCAGCCGCCCAGGAAGAGCACGGTGGTCAGGCCGCACAGGACGACGATCCCGGCGTACTCGGCGAGGAGGAACAGGGCGAAGCGCAGGCCGGTGTACTCGGTGTAGGCGCCGAAGATGATCTCCGAGTCGGCGACCGGCATGTCGAAGGGCGGGCGCTGGAGTTCGGCGAGGCCCGCCACGAAGAAGACGATCGCGCCGACGATCTGCCAGGGCAGCCACCACCACTCGAAGGCGTCGACGATGCCGGGGAGGGAGACCGTGCCGGCCGCCATGGCGACCGAGGCGGCGGTCAGCAGCATGGGGAGTTCGTACGCGAGGAGCTGGGCGGCGGTGCGCAGACCGCCGAGGAGGGAGAACTTGTTGGCCGAGGCCCAGCCCGCCATGAGCGAGCCGAGGACGCTGACGCCCATCACCGCGAGGACGAAGAAGACGCCCGCGTCGACGACCTCGCCGACCGCGCCCTCGCCCGGGCCGATCGGGATGACGAGGAGGACCATGAGATACGGCAGGAGGGCCACGGCGGGGGCGAGCTGGAAGATACGGCGGTCCGCGCCCGCCGGGACCACGTCTTCCTTCTGGGCGAACTTGACGCCGTCCGCGACGAGTTGGGCCCAGCCGTGGAAGCCGCCCGCGTACATGGGGCCGAGGCGGCCCTGCATGTGGGCCATCACCTTGTGCTCGGCCTGACCGACGATCAGGGGGAACGTCAGGAACACGACGAAGACGACGAGGAGTCGCAGGGCGACGTCGAGCGCGTCGTTCACTGCGCGCCTCCTGTGGGGCTTTCGGGTTTGTCGGGGTCGGTGGGGGCGTTGGGGACGTTGGGGGCGTCAGCGTTGGGCGAAGGTTCCTCGGGCGCCGGGGTCGCCTCGGACTTCGGCTCCGGCCCCGGCTCCGGACCCGACTCCGGACCCGGACCCGACTCCGACTCCGGCTTGCCCGGTTGTGCGCTCGCCGGTTGTTCCGGCTCTTCGAAAGCCGGGCGGGCCTGGTGCCATGGGGCGTCCGAACCGCGGGACGCCTCAGGTGCCTTCGGCTCGGCGGGCGTCTTCGGCTCGGTCGGAGTGCGTGGCTCGACCGGAGTGGGTGGCTCCGGCGACGCCGCTGGAGGCGGGGGCGGTGGCGGGGTTTGGCTTGCCGAGCCGCCGGCCGCCGTGCGGGTCCGTCGTGCCGGGCGGTCGCCGGTCGCGGCGGGCGCGCCCGCCGCTCCCCTCGCACCCG
>NZ_BMVY01000022.1 GCF_014650955.1 Streptomyces tauricus | reverse complement strand
GCCCGAGGCCGCCGGGCCCGAGGCCGCCGGGCTTGAGCCGTCGCCCGGGCTTGAGCCGTCCGCCGCCGCGGCCGGCGGCTCCCGCGTCGCGTACGTGCTCACGCGGGTGCCGTCGCAGTACACCCAGCGTTCGTGCTCGGCCTCGTACAGCCAGACGGCCTCCCCCTCCACGACGATCCCGACCCGCATCCCCGTCGTCAGGTCGTGGAACGCCTCCCGGTCGAGGCGTCCGGCCGCCAGTTCCTCGACGTGCCGCCGGTAGCGGCGCAGCGTCTCCTCGACGCGGGCCAGCAGCGGACGCGGGTCGGCGGTGCGGGCGAGCGGCTGCCCGGCGGGCGGCGGGTCCTGCGGGACGGCCACCAGCAGACGGCCGTCGACCCACGCGGACCAGCCGTTGGCGCACACGACGTGCCCCCAGTCGCCGCGCCGTTCGACGAGCCGGACCGGCAGGAGGGCGTCCAGGGGAACGGTGGGCCGGACCGGGTCGGGGGCGTCCCAGGCCGGCATGCCGTCCCCCGGGACCACATGGGTGGGGCGGAAGCCGGGAGTGGTCGTCGTCATCGTGTCTGGCTCCCCCACGCTACTTCCGCATGACCGCGGGTTCGTGGCGTCTGAGCAGCCGGGCCACCACGTAGCCGAAGAGGGCGGAGAGGACGACGAGCATGCCCATGTTGAGCAGCCACACTCCGGCCGAGTGCCGGAACAGCGGGTCGGCCGTCAGCTCGCCCGGGACGAGCCGGGCCAGTCCGATGGTCCCGGCCATGGCGCCGAGCGCCCAGCGCGACGGCACCAGCCACGACAGCTGTTCGATGCCGGGGACCCCGTCGAGTTTGAGCAGCGCGCCGCAGAACACGACCTGCACGATGGCGAGGAGCACGAGCAGCGGCATCGTGACCTCCTCCTTGCGTACCAGCGCGGAGACGAGGAGCCCGAGCATCATCGCGGTGAAGGCGAGCAGGGCGACGGCGACCGTGATCTCCACGAGGGGTGGCAGGAGGACGCCCTCGCCGCCTGGCGCGTTCAGGTCGACGCCGAGCAGCGCCACCAGGGTCAGTACGACGGCCTGGAGCACGGTGACCGTGCCGAGGACGACGACCTTGGACATCAGGTACGCCGATCTGGACAGGCCTACGGCCCGTTCCCGCTGGTAGATCACCCGTTCCTTGACCAGTTCGCGTACGGCGTTGGCCGCGCCCGTCAGGACTCCGCCGACGCAGAGGATGAGCAGCGCGTTCATCGCCGTCTCCTGCGTGAGCCTGCTGCCCGCCAGGGCCCGGGCCATCGCTCCCATCACGAAGGGCAGGGCGATCATGATGGCGAGGAACGTGCGGTCGGCGCCGAGCGCGGCGGCGTACCGGCGCACGAGTGTGCCCAGCTGCGATCCCCAGCTCTGCGCCTTGGGCGGCCGGGCGAAGGCGCCGGGCGCGGGGTCGGTCCGCGGGAGGCGCGGCTGGGTGGCGGAGTTGACGATGTACTGGCGGTGCTGGACCGACGCGCGGTAGTCGCCTGCCCAGTCCCGTTCGCGGTCCCGTTCGAACGCCTCGAACGCCTCCGGCCACTGCTCGTAGCCGAAGAAGGCGAGTGTCTCCTCGGGCGGCCCGTAGTAGGCGACCTTTCCGCCGGGCGCGAGGACGAGCAGCCGGTCGCAGACGTCGAGGCTGAGCACGCTGTGGGTGACCACGACGACGGTCCGCCCGTCGTCGGCCAGTCCGCGCAGCATGTGCATCACGGAGCGGTCCATACCGGGGTCGAGGCCGGAGGTCGGCTCGTCGAGGAAGAGCAGGGACGGCTTGGTGAGCAGTTCGAGGGCCACGCTGACGCGTTTGCGCTGGCCGCCGGAGAGGCTGTGGATGGGCTGCCCGGCGCGCTGTTCGAGACCGAGTTCGCGGATGACCTCGTCGACGCGGGCCCTGCGCTCGGCCTTCGCGGTGTCCTGGGGGAAGCGCAGCTCGGCGGCGTACGTGAGGGCGCGCCGCACGGTCAGCTGGGCGTGCAGGATGTCCTCCTGCGGTACGAGGCCGATGCGCCGGCGCAGTTCGGCGTAGTCCCGGTAGAGGTCGCGGCCGTCGTACAGGACCGTGCCGCGGTCGGCGGGGCGCTGCCCGGTCAGGGCGTTGAGGAGCGTGGACTTTCCCGCGCCGCTGGGTCCGACGACGGCCAGCAGGCATTTCTCGCCGACGGGGAAGGAGACCCGGTCGAGGAGCGTCTTGCGGCCCCGGTCGACGGCGACGGACAGGTCCTGCACGTCGAGCGAGACCTCGCCGGTGTCGACGTACTCCTGGAGCTGGTCGCCGACCAGGCAGAACGCCGAGTGGCCGATGCCGACGATGTCGCCCGCGCCGACACGGGAGCGCGTGACGGGCTGCCCGTTGAGGAACGTGCCGTTGTGGCTGCCCAGGTCGACGATCTCGTACGTCCCGTCCGGCAGCGCGCGCAGCTCCGCGTGGCGCCGGGAGACGCCGAGGTCGTCGACGACGAGGTCGTTGTCGCCGGAGCGGCCGATCCGGACGGTGCGGGAGGGCAGCGGGCGCACGCTGGTGGGCCGGCGGAAGGTGCCGGTCGCGGCGGGCGCGGAGACGACCGAGGGCCGCTCGGGGGCGGGCGGGGGCCGGTCGGCGAGCACGGCGCGCGGGCCGTCGGAGGGGGCGCCGAAGTGGATGACGCTGCCGGCTCCGACGTCCCACTCGTGGACGCGGCGGCCGTCGGCGTACGTGCCGTTCGTGCTGTTCTCGTCCTCCAGCGTCCAGTGGTCGGTGCCCGGCCGCAGGACCGCGTGGTGCCAGGAGACCCGGGCGTCCTCGATGACGATGTCGCTGAGCGGGTCCCGGCCGACGTGGTACTCGTGGTCCGGGGTCATCAGCGTGGAACCCGTCTCCGTTTCGAGGACGAGGTCGGGCACCGCGGACCGCTCTCCCATGCCTGAATTCTAGCTATTCGCCCACATATGCGCCTGCTGCGGGCGCGGGGGCCCGGCAGCCGAGGCCGGGGGCCGGCGAGGGAGGGGCGCGGGTTCAGGCGGCCGGGGCGGACAGAGAGGGCAGGGTCCGCTGCATCCGCAGGGCGTCGACGGACTCCGCGAGCAGTTCGTACTCGGTGGTCTCGTCACTCGTGGCGATGCGCACCAGATGACCGGCGGCCAACTCCTCGGCGACCAGATCCTGTTGCACCATGTCACCGCACCAGGCGCGCAGCAGGCCGGGCACATCGGGCGTCGTCCCGGCGACGGGCGCCATCGAGTTCGGCGGGAAGTAGGGGGCGCCGGGATCGGGATCGAGGCGCTCGGCGATCCAGGACGCCCGGTCCCGTAACCACCACATGGCCAGGGCCAGGGTGGGGGCCCGGTAGGTGCCGAGCGGTACACCGACCCACATTCCGCCACAGACTCCGTACGCGGTGACGTGGCACAGGAATTCATCGTGCACGATCACTCCCCCATCGCATCCGCTCGCCGCCTGTCGGCCTCTCTTTCCCGCGGCTCGTTTCCGGTGCACCGTGGCGCTGTTCCGAGGAGTGGTGAAGGGTGAATTGCCCTAGCCTTTGAGTATCGCCACTCCTGACACAGTGTCACCATGCCTTTCCGGCCAGTCTCCTGGCATATTCACGGTCCTGTTTGGCCGAAACGGCTCGGCGGTACGGGTCGCGCGGTGCGCGTCGCGTGCCCGGCGGCGCATTACCCGCGGGGTAATCGACGGTCCCGGCGGCGCCCGGCATGGTTGCGGTACCGCATCCCGAAGACCTCGCTGGAGGCTGATTCCTCATGACCGTGAACGTGTCCGCGAACGAGAACCGGTACGAGACCGCCGTAGCCCGTTACTTCGATGCCTGGAACGCGGACGGGGCGGAGGCCCTGGCGAAGGCGGTGGCCGCCGCCTGGACCGCGGACGGCGGGTACACCGACCCGCTCGCCGATGTCAGGGGGCACGAGGGGATCGCGGCCGTGATCGCCGCGGCCCACGAGCAGTTTCCCGGCTTCGTCTTCCGTCCGGCCGGGCCGGTGGACGGCCATCACGGCACGGCCCGTTTCGGCTGGGAGCTGGTGAACACCACGGACGGCTCGGCGCCCGTCGCCGGCTTCGACGTGATCACCCTGACCGAGGACGACCGGATACGGAGCGTGTTCGGCTTCCTCGACAGGGTGCCCGCCGCGGAGTGACCCTGATCCGGTGGACGCGGCACCCGCGCCCCGGAAGGGGCGCGGGGAACTGCGCGACCGGGCCCCACCGGGCCCGCGGACACATCACCGCGCCCCCGGCAGACCGCTTCGCGGAGCGCTACCGTACGAGCGCGTCGATCCGGTCGAGCTCGTCCTGCGAGAACTCCAGGTTGCCCGTGGCGGCCACGCTGTCCTCCAGCTGCTGCGGACTGCTCGCGCCGATCAGCGCGGAGGTGACCCTGCCGCCGCGCAGCACCCAGGCCAGCGCCATCTGGGCCAGCGACTGACCGCGGGACTTGGCGATGTCGTTCAGGGCGCGCAGGTCGGCGACGAGCTCCTCGGTCAGCTTGTCCGCGCTCAGGAAGGGGCTGTCGCTCGCGGCCCGCGAACCCTCCGGGATGCCGTCCAGGTAGCGGCCCGTGAGGAGCCCCTGCTCCAGCGGCGAGTAGGCGATGGACCCGATCTTCAGCTCGTCGAGCGTGTCCAGCAGCCCCTCCTCCTCGGGGCGCCGGTCGAGGATCGAGTAGCGCGGCTGGTGGATGAGGAGCGGGGTGCCCAGCTCGCCCAGGATGCGGGCGGCCTCACGGGTCTGCTCCGGCGAGTAGTTCGAGACACCGACGTACAGCGCCTTGCCCTGCTGGACGGCCGAGTGCAGGGCGCCCATCGTCTCCTCCAGGGGAGTCTCCGGGTCGGGGCGGTGCGAGTAGAAGATGTCGACGTAGTCGAGGCCCATGCGGTTCAGGCTCTGGTCCAGCGAGGACAGCAGGTACTTGCGCGAGCCCCACTCGCCGTACGGGCCCGGCCACATCAGGTAGCCGGCCTTGGAGGAGATGACCAGCTCGTCGCGGTACGGCCCGAAGTCCGCCTTCAGCGCGTCACCGAGGGCGGACTCGGCGGCGCCGGGCGGGGGCCCGTAGTTGTTGGCCAGGTCGAAGTGGGTGACACCCAGGTCGAACGCTCGCCGCAGGATCGCGCGCTGGGTGTCCACCGGCCGGTCGGGGCCGAAGTTGTGCCACAGGCCCAGGGAGAGGGCGGGCAGCTTCAGGCCGCTGCGTCCGGTGCGCCGGTAGGGCATGTCCGCGTAGCGGTCGGTGTGTGCGGTGTACAACGCGTTCTCCAGAGGGGTCGGTACGGAGTGGACCGGTGTCCACTCTCGCCTGCCCCAGGACAGCGGTCCAACAGGAGAATCGGATGGGATTCAGCGGATACGCTTCTCAATCATGGAATTGCGCCACCTTCAGCACTTCGTCGCGGTCGCCGAGGACCAGCACTTCACCCGGGCGGCGGAACGCCTCATGGTGTCGCAGTCCGGCCTGTCCGCCTCCATCCGCGCGCTGGAGCGCGAACTGCGCGCGCCGCTGTTCGTGCGCACCACCCGCCGGGTCACGCTCACCGAGGCCGGGCGGGCCCTGCTGACCGAGGCGGAGCGGATCCTGGCACAGGTCCGCGCGGCCCACGACGCGGTGGCCGCCGTACAGGGCGTGCTGCGCGGCACGCTCTCGCTGGGCACCGAGCAGTGCATCGCGGGCGTGCACGTGGCGCCGCTGCTGGCCGAGTTCCGCAGGCGGCATCCGGATGTGGAGATCCGGCTGCGGCAGGCCGGGTCGGGCGCGCTCGCGGAGGACGTCGCCGCGGGGCGGCTCGATCTGGCGTTCGCGGTGACCACCCGCGCCGACACGGAGCAGCTGCGCAGCCTGCCGCTGACCCGCGAGCCGATGACCGTCGTCTGCCATCCCTCGCACCGGCTGGCGGGCGGCGGTCCGGTCACCCCGTACGAGCTGGGCGGCGAGGCCTTCGTCGACTTCCACCCCGACTGGGGGCCGCGCCGCACCACCGACGCGGCCTTCGCGGCGGCGCGGGTGCAGCGCACGGTCACCCTGGAGGTGAACGACGTGCACAGCCTGCTCGACCTCGTAGAGGAGGGCCTCGGCATCGCCGTCGTGCCGCGCCACTTCGCCCACAAGCGGCCGGCCCTCCCGGCCCTCCCGCTCAAGGCCGACACCGAGACGCCGTACGAGACGGTCGCGATGCTGCCGCCGCCGGAGGCGACCAGCCCGGCGGCGAGGGCCTTCATGTCGCTGCTCGACACGGAGGTTCTGGCCGTCGAGACGGTCGGCTCATCGGCCGGGATCAGCGGCTAGTTGGCCGAAAACGCACCCCCTGAATCGAAGGTGACGAAGTTTCGAACACGGATCGGGGGCGGCAAAGCGCACGAAACTGCCGACTGCCGCTTGTCAGCGGCCGGTTGACGTCAACTCAGTTCATCTACCACAGAGGCGTTTCGCGGTAGCCATTTCCCGACGATGTGAAGTGATCGGGGGGATGAGCCCCCTGCCGGGCCCGACTGCCAGGTC
This sequence comes from Streptomyces tauricus, assembly GCF_014650955.1. Classification (GTDB taxonomy): domain Bacteria; phylum Actinomycetota; class Actinomycetes; order Streptomycetales; family Streptomycetaceae; genus Streptomyces; species Streptomyces tauricus. The sequence goes on along the minus strand of NZ_BMVY01000022.1, from coordinate 149,519 downwards.
CGGTGACTAGCATGAGCGACGCGCTTGATCCGGAAGGCGACCTCTCATCTTCCGTGTTCTCGGCGACGTTTCACCTGTGGACGTACTCCTGCTCGCACGGACCGAGGGACCGCGGAATGCCAGTGCCTGCTCGCCCCCGTCAGCGCCGATCTGCGCAGAAGACGGGTTCCACTCCGGTCGTGTTCCCCGCGGTCCTGGTCGTCACGGCCGCGGGTGCCGGAGCGGCCGTCGGCCTCGCCCCCGAGGGAGCCCGCCCATGGGTGGCGGGTACGGCGACAGCCGCCTGGGTCTGCATAGCGGCCGTCGTCGCCTTCACCGCCGCCCGGTTGCGCAAGGCCCACCGCCAGACGGTGTCGCGGACCGGCGAACTGGAGATGACCAAGAACAACTGGAGCCAGCACGGCGCCGAGACGGATCAGCTGGTCAACGTGACCCTGCCGGCGGTGGCCGAGCAGCTGAAGAACGGCGTCGGCGCCGACAAGGTCCTGGCCGGTCTGCCCACCCCCTCCGACCCGTATCTGCGCCGGATGCTGCACGTCTTCACCACCGAGGTCGCCGAGTCCGTACGGCGGACCGCCGACGCGCAGTCGGACCTCGACATGATGCGCCGCGAACTGGCCAAGGGGACGCAGGAACTGGAGCGGCTGACCCACGACACCCTGCCCGCCGCGGTGTCCCTGCTGCGCGAGGGCAGTTCGGCCGACACCGTGCTGGCGAAGCTCGACTGGCCGACCAACCCGCTGCTGCGCTCCCCCGCGGAATCGTTCATCCGTGAACTGGCCTACAGCGAGCGCCGTTCCGCCGCCGCCCAGGCCGCCTCCGCGAAGGCGCTCAGCCGGGTCCAGGCCAAGACCGTCGGCATGCTCGCCGACCTTCGGGACATGCAGGACCGCCACGGCGGGGAGATCTTCGGTGATCTGCTGCGGCTGGACCACAGCACCTCCCAGCTCGGCCTCATGACCGACCGGCTCGCCCTGCTGATGGGCGGTCGTTCCAGCCGCGTGTGGAACAAGCCGATCGTCATGGAGAGCATCCTGCGCGGCTCCGTCGGCCGGATCGCCGCCTACCGGCGGGTGCGGCTGCACAACTCCAGCAAGGCCTCCATCGCGGGCTTCGCCGCCGAGGGCGTCATGCACCTGCTGGCCGAACTCATGGACAACGCCGCCAACTTCTCGCCGCCGATCGACGAGGTCCACGTGTACGTGGAGGAGCGCAGCGCCGGTCTCGTCATCACCATCGAGGACAGCGGACTGAAGATGTCCGACGCCTCCATGCGCCGGGCCGAGGAGTCCGTGTCGGGCCAGGTCACCGACCTGGCCTCGCTCCAGGGCACCCGGCTGGGCCTGAGCGTGGTGGGACGGCTCGCCGCCAAGCACGGCATCAGCGTGAACTACCGCCCCTCCTCGCGCGGCGGCACCGGTGTCGTCGTCCTGCTGCCGCCCCAGCTGGTGGCTCAGCAACGTGAGCCGGTCGGTCCTGAGCGTCCGCGCCCCGGCGCGGACCTCCCGGCCGCCGCACCGGCCGCGACACCGGCCTCCGCTGCGGTCCCCGCACCGGTCCCCGCGGCCGAGGAATCGTTTCCGGTACGCACTCCGCAGCCGGCCGCGCCCGTGGACGAGGCGCCCCCGGTCGACATGCCCCGCAGGCGCGGCGCGGCCACTCCGGGCGGACTGCCCGTCCGGGCCCCCGGCCGCACCATGGCCGAGGCGGAACGCGGCCGGTCGAAGGCCGCTCCCGAGCCGTCCAGGGCGGAGCCCGACGCGAACGCCCCGGCGCGTGACGCGGGCAGCCGGTTCGGCGCCTTCCATCGCGGCCGGCACGCCGGAGGAAACACCGACGGCTCCCCCGCCGCCCCCGGCGAGGACGCCCGACCCGAGACCGGGCCCGAGGCGGACGGCTAGCCCCCTCAGCCCTTCGCACAGCTCTGAAGCCCACCCCGCACTGATTCGCCGCACCCCGTTGGATTGGAGGAACGGGCCGGGTGACCACCGACTGGTCAGCACCCGACCCGCCCATCATGGAGACCACTGACAACAGCCTCACCTGGCTCTTGATGAACCTCTTGGAGCGCACGCCGGGCACCCGCCACGCACTCGTCCTGTCCCGGGACGGTCTGAAGCTGTGCTGGACGGAACACCTCACCCTCGACCAGGCCGACCAGCTGGCGGCGATCTGCTCCGGCATCCAGGCGCTCGCCCAGGGCGCGTCCGTGGAGTTCGGCGACGGAACCGGCGGCGTCCGGCACTCCATGACCGAGTTCCACGGAGGCCTCCTGTTCATCGTCGAGGCCGGCCAGGGCGCGCACCTCGCGGTCGTCGCCGAGGAGAGCGCCGACCCGGGCGTCGTCGGCCATCAGATGACCGAGCTGGTGGAACAGATCGGTGACCATCTGCGGGCCGAACCGCGCACGCCCGTCACCAGGGGTGCCTCGGCGTGAGCCGCAAACCCGTGGACATCGGCGACCCCGACCGGCTCTACACGGTCACGGGCGGACGCAGCGAAGCCGATGACGCCTTCGACCTGGTCACGCTGATCGTCAGCGAGTGCGAGCCGACCGCCGGGATGCAGTCCGAGCACGTCCGGATCCTCGAACTGTGCCGTCACCCGACGGCACTGGTCGAGGTCTCGGCCGAGCTCAAGCTGCCCATCACCGTGGTACGGATCCTCCTCGGCGACCTCCATGCCATGGGCAAGGTGAGCGCCCGTCACCCCCGCGCGGCCGATTCCGTCGCGACCCTCCCCGAAACCGCACTGCTGCAGGAGGTGCTCCATGGGCTCCGCAACCTCTGAGCTGCCCGCCCAGCGCACGCCGCTGGCCGATGCCGCCGAGACCGGACTGAAGATCGTCGTCGTGGGCGGTTTCGGCGCCGGCAAGACCACCCTGGTCCGCTCGGTCAGCGAGATACGGCCGCTCAACACCGAAGAGGTGATGACGCAGGCGGGGCAGGGCGTCGACGAGACGGCGGGTGTGGAGCGCAAGACGACGACCACCGTCGCCTTCGACTTCGGGCGCATCAGCCTCAACCAGCGGATGGTGCTCTACCTGTTCGGCGCGCCGGGCCAGGAGCGCTTCTGGTTCCTGTGGGACCGGCTGTTCTCCGGCACCCTGGGCGCGATCGTCCTCGTCGACACCCGGCGCATGGAGGACTCCTGGTACGCGATCGATCGGCTCGAACACCACAAGACGCCGTTCGTGGTGGCCGTCAATCGTTTCGACGACGACGAGCAGCGGTTCTCGCTCGACGAGATCCGGCAGGCACTCGCGCTGGGCGACCATGTGCCCATGGTCGACTGTGACGCGCGGGTCAGGTCGTCGGGCAAGGAAGTCCTGATCACTCTCGTGGACCACCTCTACGCATTGGCCCTGTCCCAGGAGGGGACGTCGTGAGCGACACCACCGGCTCCCGTTCCTCGAACACTCCCCCGCCCGGCTGCCCCGCGCACGGTTCAGCCGTGCAACTGGGCGGTCTGGAGTACCAGCAGACGCCCTCGCAGCTGTACCGCACGATGCGCAGGGACCACGGAGCGGTGGCTCCGGTCTTCCTCGACGGCGACATCCCGGCCTGGCTCGTCCTCGGCTATCCCGAGGTCAGCTATGTGACCAGCCATGACGAGCTGTTCGCGCGGGATTCCCGGCGCTGGAACCAGTGGCCGAACATTCCGGCGGACTGGCCGCTGATGCCGTTCGTCGGTTACCAGCCGTCCGTGCTGTTCACCGAGGGCCCGGAGCACCAGCGCCGGGCCGGCGTCATCACGCAGGCGCTGGAGGGCGTCGACCAGTTCGAACTGGCCCGTGAGTGCCAGTCGATCGCCGAGCAGCTGATCGCCTCGTTCGGCGGCAGCGGGCAGACCGAGCTGATGAGCACGTACGCGCATGCCCTGCCGGCCCGCGCCGTGCTGTGGATGTGCGGTATGCCCCAGGGCAGCGAGGACACCGAGCGGCTCGTCGACGACCTGCGGATCTCGCTCGACGCCGGTGAGGGCGACGACCCGGTGGCGGCGTACATGCGCGTCGGGGAGCGCATCATGCAGCTGGTGAAGGAGAAGCGGGACCGCCCCGGTCCCGATGTCACCTCCCGGATGCTGCAGGACCCGGCGGGGCTCAGCGACGAGGAGATCGTGCAGGACCTGATCTCCGTCATCGCCGCCGCCCAGCAGCCGACCGCCAACTGGATCTGCAACACCCTGCGTCTGCTGCTGACCGACGAGCGGTTCGCGGTCAACGTCTCCGGCGGCCGGGTCAGTGTCGGCGACGCGCTCAACGAGGTGCTGTGGCTGGACACCCCGACCCAGAACTTCATCGGCCGCTGGGCCGTGCGCGACACCCAGCTCGGCGGGCGGCTCATCCGTGAGGGTGACTGCCTCGTCCTCGGTCTCGCGGCGGCCAACACGGACCCGCAGATCTGGCCCGAGTCGCATGTCGGCGCGGAGAACTCCTCGCACCTGTCGTTCAGCAACGGCGAGCACCGCTGCCCGTATCCGGCGCCGCTCCTCGCGGACGTGATGGCGCGTACGGCGGTGGAGACGCTGCTCGAGCGGCTGCCCGACCTGGTACTGGGTGTGGACCCCTCGGAGCTGACGTGGCGTCCGTCCATCTGGATGCGGGGGCTGACGTCGCTGCCGGTGCAGTTCACTCCCGCGGTGCACTAGCGGTCCGCTGGGTGCGGTTCTCGTTGTCCGCGGGTGCGTTGTGTGCCTGCGGGTGCGTCGTGGCTGGGTGCGCCGTTCCCCGCGCCCCTTCGGGGCGCTGTCCTTCGGGGCGCTGTGTCTTCTGCGGGTCGGGATACGTGATCCCGACCCGCAGAAGACGTGGGGTGGTCAGGCGCCGACCGGGGTGAAGCGGACCGGGAGTGACTGGGGGCCTCGGGTGAAGACGCCCTGCTCGACCGGGTCGAAGCCGTCGGCCAGGCGCAGGTCCGGCATGGCGTCGAGCAGTTGGTTCACGCCGATCTCGACCTCCGCCTTGGCGAGCAGCGCGCCGACACAGAAGTGCCGGCCCAGCGCGAACGCGAGGTGGTCGGCCGCCGCCGAGAACGCGGAGGTCGTGGTGAGGTCGTCCCGGAATATGTCGAACCGGTCGGGGTCGCCGTAGCGGCCCTCGTCCCGGTTGGCGGCTCCGATGAGGCAGGTCACCGTGGCCCCCTTGGGGATGGTGCCGCCGGAGACCTCGACGTCGGTGGCCGACTGCCGCATGATCATGTGGACCGGCGGGGTGTAGCGCAGCGTCTCCGCGAAGGCCGCGGGGATCAGGCTCCGGTCCTCGTAGACCGCCGCCAACTGCTCCGGGTTCATCAGGAGGTTGGCGAGAATGCTGGCGATCGCCTTGTCGGTGGTCTCCCCGCCGGCGGCGAGCAGCAGGCTGCAGAACGCCTTGATGTCCTCGTCGCTCATCCGGACACCGTCGACCTCGGCGGCACAGAGCGTCGACAGCAGGTCGTCACCCAGGTTGTCGCGCCGGTCGCGGATGATCGGGATCATGTACTCGGCGAATTCCCGGCGGGTGCGCTCACCGGCGGCGGTCACCTCGGCGTCACCGGAGAGGTTGCCGAGGAAGGCGATGACGGCCGTGTACCAGCCGTGGAAGCGGGCGTGGTCGGCCTTGTCCAGGCCCAGCATGTCCGCGATGACGTTGACCGGGAACCGGGTCGCGTAGTCGCTGACGATGTCGGCCGAACCGGTCTCCCGGAAGGCGTCGATCAGTGCGAGCGAGTTGCGCTCGATGACCGGCAGGAACTTCTCCTGGAGGTCGCTGCCGCGGAACGCGGGGGCGACGAGGGCCCGCCGCACCGCGTGCTCACGGCCGCTGAGCTGGAGGATCGTCTTGCCGTGGACCGGCTCCAGCTGCCAGTCGTAGTTGTCGGTCGTGAACTCGGACTTCTTGTCCTTGAAGACACGTTCGACGTCGTCGTAACGGGAAAGGATGTAGCTCTGGGTGGCCTCGTGCCAGATCAGGGGATTTTTCTCCCGCATCGCCGCGTACGCGGGGTAGGGATCCGCGGCGAACTCGGGAGAGAGGATGTCGGGCGCCTGCTGGGCAGTGGACACGGAACTCCTCGTGTTGGATGCGTGCCGTCGAGGAACAGGTTAATGATCTTTCGATGGCTCAAACAGTCCAGTCCTGGCCGAAGTTGAACGCCTGACCTTTCCGTCCCGTGGGCGCCTCCCGCTCGCCCGTTCCGGCGCTTTCGCTCCCATATCAGGTGCCTTTTGAGCAGTTATGCCGGAATCCGATGATCGCGCCGACGCCGGGAGACCGGCGGTCCACCGCATGGCGGACCGCCGCTCCCTCAGCCGTCGAACACTTTCGGCCACGACTTATTCGACACGTGTCAGCGCGGCCCGAGGTCGTACCCCGGCAGGACCACGTCCCGGATCAGGGCGCTTCGCTCGTCGAAGGGGATGAACGCGCTCTTGAGCGCGTTGACCGTGACCGTGCGGAGGTCGTCGAGGGTCCAGCCCGCCTCGTCGACGAGCAGGGACATCTCGCGGGTCATGGTGGTGCCGGAGACGAGGCGGTTGTCGGTGTTGAGGGTGACGCGGAAGCCCAGGTCGCGCAGCCGGGTGATCGGGTGGTCGGCGATCGAGGTGGCCGCACCGGTCTGCAGGTTGGAGGTCGGGCACATCTCCAGGGCGATCCGCCGGTCGCGTATCCACTCGGCGACCCGGCCGAGCTTGCCGTCCACGATGTCGTCGGTGATCCGCACGCCGTGCCCGATGCGCTGGGCGCCGCAGACCTGGAGCGCCTGGTGGATGCTGGGCAGGCCGTGCGCCTCACCGGCGTGGATGGTGAACGGGACGTTCTCGACGCGCAGGTGCGCGAACGCGTCGAGGTGGTCGGCGGGCGGGAAGCCGTCCTCGGCGCCCGCGATGTCGAAGCCGACGACACCCGCGTCCCGGAACGCCACGGCCAGGTCCGCGATCTCGCGGCTGCGGTCGAACATCCGCATCCCGCACAGCAGCGTGCCGACCCGGACGGGCGTACCGGCGGCCGTCGCCTTCGCCATACCCGCGGCCAGGCCCTCCTGCACGGTCTCGACGACCTCGGGGAGCGTGAGCCCGCCGTTCAGCAGCAGTTCGGGGGCGTAGCGGACCTCTCCGTAGACGACTCCGTCCGCGGCGAGGTCGAGCACGTACTCCTCGGCGGTGCGCAGCAGTCCCTCACGGGTCTGCATGACGGCCAGGGTGTGCTCGAAGGTGGCGATGTAGCGGACCAGGTCGCCGGAGTTGGCCGCCTCGTAGTACCAGGCGGCGAGCGCGTCCGGGTCGGTGGTGGGGAGGGTGTGGCCGACCGCGACGGCGAGTTCGACGAGCGTCGCGGGGCGCAGGCCGCCGTCGAGGTGGTCGTGCAGGACGGCCTTGGGGAGCCTGCGGATGGTGTCGGCGTCGAGAGGGAGGTCGGTGCTGGAGTCGGTGCGGGGCGCGGTCATGCGGTGTTCCTCGGCAGGTCGCTGTGATGGGGGTCCGGTGGGGATGGCGCTGGGCTACTGGGGGGTGCTGTCGGCGGCGGGGGCGGCCGGCTGCAGCAGGTCCCACCTGTTCCCGTACAGGTCCTGGAAGACGGCGACCGAGCCGTACGGCTCGTGTCGCGGTTCCTCCAGGAAGGTCACGCCCGCGGCGGTCATCCGGGCGTGGTCGCGGGCGAAGTCGTCGGTGTGCAGGAAGAAGCCGACCCGGCCGCCGGTCTGGTCGCCGACCCGGCCGCGCTGGGCCTCGTCCTTGGCGCGGGCCAGCAGGAGCCCGGTGCCCTGGTCCCCGGTGCCGGGTTCCACGACGACCCAGCGGGACCCGTCGGGCCGTGGGGTGTCCTCGGCGAGCCGGAAGCCGAGGGCGTCGGTGTAGAAGCGGATCGCCTCGTCGTAGTCGTCGACGACGAGGGTGACCAGGGCAACGCGTCGCATCGGGGCCTCTCCAGGGTTGGCGGCGGCAAGGGCGCAGCGGCGGAGGTGCGGCGGCGGGTGCGGCCGCAGGGGTTATACGTAACACGCGAGGATACGCCATCGTCGGGGGGTCGCCTGCCCGCGTGGCACCCGCCTCCTGCATGCTGGGGGAAGGATCAAGTGACAGGAGTGACACACCATGTCCGAGAAGCCCAGGTCGACCGGGGCACCCGCCCATCAGAACGTCACCTTCCCGAGCGGCGGCGCCACCGCGCACGGTTACCTGGCCCTGCCCCCGTCCGGCCGGGGGCCCGGCGTCATCGTCATCCAGGAGTGGTGGGGGCTGACCGACCACATCGCGGACGTCACCGAGCGCCTGGCGAAGGAGGGCTTCGTGGCGCTGGCGCCGGATCTCTACGGCGGCAACGTCGCCCACGAGAGCGGCGAGGCGTACCGCATGATGCAGGAGCTTCCCGTGGCCCGCGGAGTCGAGCTGCTGTCAGGCGCCGTCGACCATCTGCTGGCCATGCCGGAGGTCACCTCCGAGACCGTCGGCTCGGTCGGCTTCTGCATGGGCGGCGGTTTCGTCCTCTACCAGGCGGCCACCGACCCGCGCGTGCGCGCGGCCGTCCCGTTCTACGGGGTCATCCAGGGCGAGGCTCCCGACTTCTCCGGCCTCAAGGCCCAGATCCTCGGCCACTACGGCGAGCGGGACTCCGCCATCCCCGTCGACTCCCTCGCCCCGCTCGGCGAGACCATCCGCGAGCAGTCCGGCATCACCCCGGACTTCCGCGTCTACCCGGCCGACCACGCCTTCTTCAACGACGGCCGCCCGGAGGTCCACGACCCCGAGGCGTCGGAGCGGGCCTGGCGGAGCACGGTCGAGTTCCTGCACGCGCAGCTCGGCTGACCGCGCGCCACGCCCCGTCGAGCGGTTCGTACGTCGCTGCCCCCGGTTCCGCCGGGGGCAGCCGTGCGCGTCGGTACGGGAAGGTCAGTACGTGTACGTGTTCAGGGTCGCCACCGCCGAGGCCGGTGAGCCCAGGTCGTAGCGGTCCACCGCGAGGAAGTTGGGCTTCTTGCGGGCGGCGGGCTGGCAGAAGCGCTGGGCCCGGTCGGTGAGTTTGGTGTTGTCGGTGGTCGCGGTCGAGGCGATCGCCGTGTCCCGGAAGTGGTTCATCACGAAGAGCGGGCGGAAGGGCGGCGCAGTCGCCGTGAGGGGGACGTTGGTGTTCGCGTCGTACCAGCGGCTGTAGCAGGACCAGTCGGAGCTGCCGAGGCCCGAGCCCATGGACCAGTAGTTCTCCACGGTCCACTCGCGCTGGTACATGACGCCGAAGCTGTCCCGGGTGAGCCCGGCCGACTGGTCGGCGGAGCGGCTGTGGTCGGTGAACAGGAGCAGCCGGTCGTTGGCGGCGATCAGGTCCGCCACCTTGGGCCAGCCGTTGACGCGTACGCCGCTCCGGTCCGGGCGGTAGAGGACGTCGGACAGGCCGTTCACACGGGCCAGTTCGGCGCGCAGGACGCCCGGGTCGACGTAGTCCTCCAGGAACACGGTGACGATCTCACCGGGGTTCTGCCGGAGGAAGTCGACCATGCGCTGGAGGTCCACGTTCAGGGCCACCGGCCTGCTGACGAGGGTGCAGCTGTTGTGGCAGAGGATCGCGCCGTCCGGGGTCTGGTGGATGTCCAGCATGAACCCGCGTACGCCGTCGGCGAGTTGCTGGTTGATGCCCCGGCTCTGGTTCGGGACGAGGTTGACGAAGGGCGGCGCGAATCCGCCGTCGACGCCGTTCGCGTAGGCGTTGTGGGAGGTGAGGAAGGTGACCTGGTCCAGGGTGCGCCGGTCCGCGGACGGCATCGGGGAGGCCGGGGACGTCACCGGGGTCAGGTACCAGGCGGCGGGGTCGCCCGCCGCGCCCACCACGAGCTGCGCGGGATAGTTGGCGCCGGAGGCCTTGGCCCCGACGGTCAGGTACTGGTCGGCGCCTGGCACCTTGAGCCGGTACCGGTCGGTGCCCGTCGACGTGATCTCCCACGAGGCGTCCGCGCCCGCGCAGGCCACGGTCCTCGCCTGGCCCCCGGAGCGGCCCAGGCAGCTGCCCGCGGTGTCGGTGCTCTCCAGGACGTACGAGGTGCCGGTGGCCCGGAGCGTCCACTGCTGACGGTCCTCGTTGCCCTTGGGGTTGCGCTGGACGACCGCTCCCCCGCTGTCGGCGGCGTTCAGGCCGGTGACCGCGCTCTGTACGTAGAACACGCCCGAGGTCGGCACGTCCGCGGCGTGGGAGGGAGCGGCCAGGGCGGTGGCCAGTGCCGCTCCGGCGGCGGTGAGGGCGAGCAGGGGGCGGTGTCTCCGCATGGCGGTGAGGTCCCTTCGGCAGCGCGGCGGCGCCTGGTCGGCGGCCGGAAAAGTGGGGGGTCTGCGCGGGACACTCAATCGGCTTGGTATGTACCGGTCAATAGCGCGGCGTTTCACGGGGCGCATGCCGGGCACCGCGTTACTCCTACGGGGAAAGAAATGATCACTGCGCCGGGAGGCCGAACATGAGCGACGACAACATGGCCGACGACGTCTACCAGCCCACGGGGACCAATGAGGAGCAGGCGGACGCCGCCCCGCTGGACCTCCAGGACGCGGTGGACGAACGTACGTACGACGATGTGCTCGATGAGGGCTATTCGCCGCCCGAGAAGCCGCTGGGTGTGAACAAGACCGGCGTCACGGCGGCCGAGCAGCACGAGGGCGAGTCACTCGACGAGCGGCTGCGCCAGGAGGTCCCCGACGAGGAGACCCCGGCCGGCGACAGCGTCGGTGACCTGCCCTACGGGGAGGGCGAGACGGCCGACCCGGAGGTCGGCGACGAGCGCGCGGGCCGGCTGGTGGCGCCGGACGAGGGCGCGCACGAGGACATGACCAAGGAGGCCGTCGCCTCGGACATCGGTATCGACGGCGGAGCAGCGGGCGCCGAGGAGGCGGCGGTCCACCTCATCCCCGAGGAGGAGGAGCTGCCGCCGACACCTCTGCGACGGGACTGACGGACCGGCCCGGTCCGACGGTCGGTGCGGGAAGGCGCCGGTCAGTGCTGGAAGGCGCCGGCCCGCACATGCTTCATGACAGCGCTCGCCACCCGGTACCGGCCGTTGGGCAGGTCCGCCGACCGGGTGACGTGCACCGTCAGCGGGCCGGCCCATTCGTAGCCCATCCGCTCGCCGTGGCGCAGCAGGCTGTCGGTGAGCACCTGGTCGATGCGGCCGCCGTTGCGCTCCAGCTCCTCGTGGGCGAACTCGGCCAGCTCGACGTCGTAGGCGTTGGGGACGACGGTCCGGCTCTCACTGCACACCACGATGTGGTCGTCGCACTCCTTGTGCAGGGCCTCGATCAGTTCGACCGGTTCCTTGTGCCGGAAGTGCGCGAGGAGTGACCCTCCGAAGCGTTCCATGGCTCGTTCCAGACCAGTGAGTGTGCTCACGCCTCAACTTCTCCTCGATCGTGTCGTGACTGTTCCGTGTCGTGGTGTGCCGTGTCGTGCTGTGCCGTGTCCTGGTGTGGTCGTGGTGCTCCCTCTCCTCCTTCTGGTGCCCGGGCAGTGGAGAACGACGCGTCCCCGGAGAGGTCCGGGGACGCGTCGTCGCCCGTGGGCCGCCTAGAGCAGGTCCCGCGGCACCGTCTCGTTCCAGGTGCGGGAGAAGACCCGGCGCTCGCCCTCGTAGCCGTCCAGCGTGGCGTCGACGAAGAAGTCCGTCTCGTCGCAGGTCAGCCGCGTGTGCGTCTCCACGCGGACATCCCAGTCGTCGCGCCTGAAGCGCATGGTCCAGGTGGACTCGCCGGTCGCCGAGGTGAAGTCGTCGGCGACGGACGTGTAGCGCTCGTAGGCGCGACGGCCGACGTCGAGCCCGATCTCGTCGAAGTGGACGAGGCCCTGGTCCTTCACGATCTCCAGCTCGGCGCGGTAGTCGACCATGTCGCGCTTCACCTCCCAGCGCGCGTCCGGGGCGGTCACCCGGGTGACGGACAGCGGGGGTGTCCCCTCGGGCTCCTCGAAGGGGTTCGCCGGCACCCCGTCGGGCTCGTCCGTCGGGCGGACGGGGAGCGTGAGGGTGCTGGAGCCCTCGTACACGCTCAGCAGCGCCGGCTCGGGGGGCGGCCAGGCGAGCGGCCAGTACGACGTGGACAGGGAGAGGCGGACCCGGTGGCCGGGCGGGAACGCCTGCGCAACTCCGTTGAGCTGGACGGTCGCGCGGTAGCGCGTACCCGGCTCCAGGGCTTCGGGGTGCTCGGTGCTCTCCCGCCGGGTGATGTTGAGCAGACCGTAGGTGACACGGGTCGCGGCGCCGTCGGGGCTCACGTCGGATAGGCGCGCGGCCACCATCGCGACCGGCCGGTCGGCCGCGAGGTCCAGTTCCACGGTCGGTGAGCCGAGGATCTCCAGCCGTTCGGCCAGCGGCTCGGTCTCGAAGACGAGGGAGCCGCCGTCCTCCTCGCGCTGGTCGTACGGCAGGTCCGGGGGCGCGTTGTAGGAGGCCCACTTGCCCGCGAACTGCCCGACGGACAGCGGGGAACGCACCGTCATCCCTTCGCCACCGGTGTCAGCACCGGCATCGGTATCGGCATCGGTATCGAGCGGAGTACCGATGCGGTGCCGGGTCAGCGGGTACCTGACGGGACTGATCTGCGGAGAGGGCCAGGTGGGCTCGGCGACCCAGCGGCCCGGGCGCTCCTCGTACGAGGTGGACGGGGGCACGCTGTCCTGCATCCAGGTGCGCAGCATGGGGCCGTCCATCACGCCGTTGTCGACGCCCTTGAGCCAGTGGTCCCACCAGCGCACCACTTCCTGGAGGTAGCCGATGGCGGGCCCGGGCTCCCCGAGGTGGGGGAACTTGTGCGACCACGGGCCGATCAGTCCCTTGCGGGGCACGTCCAGGTTGCCGAGCAGCCGGGTCACGGCGTTGGAGTAGCCGTCGGCCCAGCCGCTGGAGGCGAGGACCGGGCACCGCACGGCCTGGTAGTCCTCGGCGACCGAGGCGTGCCGCCAGTAGTCGTCCCGGCGCTGGTGGCGCAGCCAGGGAAGGACCCAGGGGCCGGTGTTCTCCAGGCGTTCGTGCCACATCTCGCGCCAGCGGTCGCCGACCACGGCGGGGTCGGGCGGGCAGGTGGCGTAGGCGAACATGGTGCCGGCCTCGGCGAGGTTGTCCGACAGCATGGCGCCGCCCATGTAGTGCATGTCGTCCGCGTGCCGGTCGTCCGTGAAGGACGCGATGACGACGGCGCGCAGGCTCGGCGGCTGCCGTGCGGCCACCTGGAGGGCGGCGAAGGCACCCCAGGACAGGCCCATCATGCCGGTGTTGCCGTCGCACCAGGGCTGCTCGGCGAGCCAGGCGAGGACCGCTTCGGCGTCGGCCTGTTCCTGTTCCAGGTACTCGTCCCTCAGCACCCCCTCCGAGTCGCCGGTGCCGCGCAGGTCGACGCGCACGCACGCGTATCCGTGACCGGCGATGTAGGGGTGGTGCATGGAGTCGCGCACCGAGGTGAGATCGCGTTTGCGGTAGGGGATGTACTCCAGCACCGCGGGCACGGGCTCGTTGTCGGAGGAGGTGGGGCGCCAGACACGGGCCGACAGCTGGACGCCGTCGGACATCGGGATACGGACGTCCTCCTCTTCCTTCGTCGCGTACGGCAGATTGCTCACGTAGCGCATGAGGCGGACTTGCTCCTTGCTCGGCGGTCGTCAGGCGTGCGGCTGTTCCTTGGGGCTCTCGTCGAAGGAGAGTCCCAGGGCGGCCACGCAGTGGTCGTACTTCGTCCTCAGCTCCTCCTCGCTGTTCCCGCCGGTGAATATGTGCGCCAGCTCGTAGCTGTAGGAGTCCTGCTGGGACAGGTCGGAGAGGACCTGCCCCTCCTCGGTGGTGACGTCCACGCGGACGCCGTCGGACTCGCGCTCGATACGGGCGAGGTCGTCGGCCGAGGGCACATCGCGCACGACCCCGTCGGTGAACCAGCGGTAGTACCACTTCGCGGCCATCGCGTACGGGCCCTTGCGCTGCGGCATGGCCGGGTCGTCGCCCAGGGCGAGGCCGAGCATGGCGTGGTGGTTGGGCACGCCGTCGACGTACTCGAACAGTTCGGCGTGGGACTGGGAGTGCCGCGGGTTGATCTCCAGCAGGCTGATCTCCTGGGTCTTCGGGTCGAAGAAGTACTCCACGCTGAAGGTGGCCGACTCGAAGCCGATCCGGCGCATGACGCGCTCGGTGACGTCGTGCAGCTGGGCGATCACCGGCGGCGGCAGCGTCGAGGGGTACTGGTGCCGCTGGAAGCTGGACGTGTCGGGGTAGTTGATGGAGTCCAGCACGCCGTAGACGGTGACCTCGCCCTCGTGGACGTACCCCTCGACGGCGACCTGGAGGCCCGTCATCGCCTCCTCGGCGAGGCAGACCTGGGCGCCGACGCCCTCCATCTCTGGCGGCAGCTCGATCCGGCCGAGGATGTCCTCGAAGGGCCGGCCGACCCGGGAGATCCCCTCGCGGATCTGCCGGACGGCGTCCCGGAACTCGTCCATGTCCTTGACGCCGAAGGCGAGTTCGGAGGAGTACGAGAGCGCGGGCTTGACCCACATCGGGAACCGGACGTTCTCAGGCGGCCGCGGGTCGTCGGTGTCCAGGTCGACCCGGCCGAACCGCGGGTGCCGGTCGGTGACCTTCTGCTGCTCCAGCCGGCTCCAGTACTTGTGCTCGCACTTGACGATCGACTCCAGGCTGGTGCTGCGGGTCCCGTAGTGCTCGGCGAGGATCGGCACGAGGGTGCTGACGGGGAAGTCCCAGTAGCCGACGATCGCGTCGATACTGCCGTCGAAGGCGTCCAGTACGGCCCGGGCCTTGTCGATCAGTTCGGGGACGGAGACCTCGCCGCCCTGCAGTTCCTCGATCGTCAGCAGCCGGTGGTACCGCAGTGACCTGGCTGCCGCGGCCGCTTCGAGGGTGGGCAGGTTGGCGTCGTCGAGACCTATCACGAAGACGTTCTGCACATCGTTCTTCACATCGGACACGTTCTTTTCGGGCACAGGCGACCTTCCCGTTCTGCGTGGATCTGGCGGAAGACCGTGGGGTACCCCTGAGCGGCGGGGCGAATCTTCGCCACCGGCCCGAAGTGTTCGCAGGTGTGATGTCGCGCCGCCGGGACACCCGTATCCGCATGTTCATGAAGAGGCGATCGACAGCATTGCCCATGTCCCCGCGCGAACGGGAGCAGACGTGATCCTTCTTGTAGTGGCCGTTCTCCTGCTGGCCGTCCTGATCGGCTCGGCCGCCTATCTCCCCCTGCCCGTGACCCTCGTGGCCGGTGCGGCCATCGCCGTGTGGCTGGCCGTGTTCGCGGTGCGCGAGCGGCGCAGGCACGGCAGCGGCAGCCGGACCCGGAGGGCGTGACGTGATGCGACTGACGGAGTCCCGGCGACGGGAGAGCGGCGAGCAGGGAACCGGCGGGCGGCCGACCGGCAGGCGGGACACCGAGGGGATGGCCGTGGCCTCCTTCGTGCTCGGCCTGGTCGGACTTCTCGTCCTCAACTTCTTCCTCGGCCCCATCGCGATCGTCCTGGCCGTCATGGCCCTGCGACGCGGCACACCCCGCCGCTTCAGGGCACTGCTCGGGCTGTGGCTCGGCATCGCGGACATCGTGGTGCTGTGCGTCCTGATGGCGGTGAACGGCACCACGTCGTGGGGCATGTTCGGCTGACCCCGCACGGCACACGTGAGCGCTGTTCCCCGGCCGGCGATTCGGCCGGGGAACAGCGCTCACGTGGTGTGTCAGCAGTACAGGTTGTTGCCCGCGGTCGTGCCGAGGATCCCCACGAACCGCTGGTAGCTGTCCACCCGGCTCTGCACCTGGGCCGGGTTCTTGCCGTCGCACTCCAGCGAACCGTTGATGGAACGGATGGTCTGGCCGAAGCCCGCGCCGTTGACCATCGCGTTGTGGCCGGTCATGGAGCCGGGGCCGGACTGCGTGTTCCAGTACCAGAGGCCGGTCTTCCAGGCCACCGCCGAGTCGTTCTGCACGAGCCAGGGGTTGTTCAGGAGGTCGATGCCGAGCGCGTCGCCCGCGGCCTTGTAGTTGAAGTTCCAGCTGAGCTGGATGGGACCGCGGCCGTAGTACGCCGCCTGGCCGGCCGGGCAGCCGTAGGGCTGGCCCCAGTCGCAGTAGTGCGGGTAGTTGGCGGTGTTCTGCTCGACGATGTGGACCAGGCCGCCGGTCTCGTGGTTGACGTTGGCGAGGAAGGCCGCGGCCTCCTGCTTCTTCACCGTGTCGCTGCCGGTGTTCGCGAAGGCCGGGTAGGCGCTCATCGCGGCCTTCAGCCCGCTGTAGCTGTAGAAGGAGTTCCGGTTCGGGAACATCTGGTTGAACTGGGCCTCGCTGACGACGAACCCGGAGGGGTTGGTGGGTCCGTTGTCACAGGCGTACGGCTCCCAGTACCAGGTGCTGATGGTGGGGTCGTAGCCCGGGTTGTCGTGCTCGGCTATGTAGGCCTTGCCGTCGGTGTACCGGACGATGTTCCCGGTCACGTAGGACTTGCCGGCCACCCAGCTCGGGTAGCTCGAACAGGCCGCGGCGGACGCGCCCGAGGCCGGCAACAGCACCGGTGCGGCGGTTCCGAGGACGATCGCGGCCACGAACGCGGAGATACGGCGCCTGGACACAGGGTCAACTCCTTCACGGAGCACGGCCGCGCACCGTACGGGGGCAGCGCGGGGCGGACCTTGTACGCACGTGCCGGGGAGACCGGCCGCGGCGTACGGGGCGGCCGTGGTGGGGGGTAGTGAGGCACACTCCACCACCTTGGTCTGGACCAGTCAAGGGTGTAGACCAGTCAACCCGCCCCGCTGCCGCGCCACTTCGGATCGGCGGGCCCGGCCCCGTCGGCCGCTTCAGCTCAGCGGCTTCTCCAGGACCGCCTTGCGGTGGCTGAACGTCTCGATCGAGTAGCGGCCGTGGTAGTTGCCCATGCCGCTCTCCCCCACGCCGCCGAACGGCAGGTCGGAGACGGTGAGATGGGCGAGCGGCAGACCGAGGCCCAGGCCCCCGGAGGAGGTCTCGGCGGCGAGCCGCTGCCGGGTGGTGTCCGACTCGGTGAAGGCGTAGAGGGCGAGGGGCTTGTCGCGGTCGTTGATGAAGTCGATGGCCTCGTCGAGACCGGGGACGGTCACGATCGGCAGGACCGGGCCGAAGATCTCCTCGCGCATGACGGGCGCGTCGGGCTCGACGTCGGCGAGGACGGTCGGCGCGATGTACTTCGTGGCACGGTCGGTGGCGCCGCCGACGACGACCCGGCCGGAGTCGAGCAGGCCGCTGAGCCGGTCGAAGTGCCGCTCGTTGATGATCCGCCCGTACTCGGCGGAGGTGGACGCGTCGGCCCCGTACAGCTTCTCGACGGCCTCGGTCAGTACGGGCTCCAGGGCGCGGGCGGTCTCCGGGTCGGTCAGGACGTAGTCGGGCGCGACACAGGTCTGTCCGGCGTTGAGGAACTTGCCGCGGGCCAGGCGCTCGGCGACGACGGTGAGGTCGGCGCCCCGGTCGACGAAGGCCGGGGACTTGCCGCCGAGTTCGAGGGTGACCGGGGTGAGGTGCTTCGCGGCGGCGGTCATCACGATGCGGCCGACCGTGCCGTTGCCGGTGTAGAAGATGTGGTCGAAGCGCTCGGCGAGCAGGGCCGTGGTCTCGGGGATGCCGCCCTCGACGACGGCGACGGCCTCGGTGTCCAGGTACCGGGGCAGCAGCCGGGCCAGTGCGGCGGAGGTGGCGGGGGCCAGTTCGCTGGGCTTGACGACCACCGCGTTGCCCGCGGCGAGCGCGCCGAGCATCGGGGCCAGCAGGAGCTGCGCCGGGTAGTTCCAGGGGGCGATGACCAGGACGACGCCCAGTGCGTCGTAGCGCGTCCAGCCGGTCGCGTCGGCGCCGAGGTGCGCGGGGACGGGGGCGGGCTCGGGGCGCAGCCACTCGTCAAGGTGTTCGAGGGTGTGGTCGATCTCGCGCACGACGAAGTCGATCTCGGTACGGAAGGCCTCGGTGGAGCTCTTGCCCAGGTCGGTGTGGAGGGCGGCGGCGAGTGCCGTGCCGTCCGTGGTGAGCATCTCGCGCAGGCGGCTCAGCTGGCCGGCGCGCCACTCGACGGGCTGGGTGCGGCCGGAGCGGAAGGTGGCGCGCAGCCGGGCCACGACGTCGGCGGGCTGCTCGGGGGTGGGCTGGTTCACGGTGCCTCGCTGGTCGGGGCGGGTGCGTGACCCGCGCTCGGTGGGTCGAGCGACAAGCTCGATGTATATGCCAACCATTTATACGGCATCGTGAATTCCCCACAGGCCGGACACACCGCCTGTGATCGTCGGGTCACACCGAGGACTCGGGGACTGCCGCCGCCCCGTCGAGCGCGTCCGCGAGCCGGTGGAGCAGACCGCGCAGCAGTTCCTCGTCGTCGTCACCCAGGGCGGGCCACCGCGTGCGCACCTCGCGGTCGACGCGCCGCCAGTACGTCTCGCCGCGCGGGGTGAGGTGGGCGAGGATGCGCCGCCGGTCGAGGGGGTCCACCCGTCGGTGGACCAGGTTCTGGTCGACGAGGTGGTCGACCAGCTTGGTGAGGGTCGCGGGCGGCAGGAAGGCCGCCTCCGCGACCGCCGTCATGGGATGGCCCTCGCCGTCGGAGAGCAGGGAGAGCACCCGCCAGGCGTCGAGCGAGCAGCCGTGTTCCTCCAGGGCGGCCTGGAGCCGGCGCGCCGCCAGCCGCTCGGCCCGCGTCAGAAGGTGCACGAGGTCATGGGACCGGCGCGGAGGTGGGGTCGGCATCCTGCTCCTCGCTCCCGAGAATCAGCGCTCCAGGGGATCGGCACATCGTACAAGTCCCGTTTTCATCACGGACCTCGCCCGTGCGGCGCGCGGCACCGACCGCACCCCGAGACGGACTGGAGTTCACCGGACGTTCCCGGAATCATGCCCTCATGGTCCGGCCCGACCCGCCTCCGCTCGACCCGCCTTCGTTCAGCCCTCCTTCATTCGACTCTCCTTTCGCCCCTCCTTCGTTCGACCCGCTTCCGCTCGACTGGTTCACGGCTGACGACTCGGTCGTGAGCGTGGCGCTGGTCTTCCCCCTCCAGGGCGCCGCCGGAATCTTCGGACCCACCTGCGAGTTGTGCGCGCGGCTCGCCGCGGAACAGGTCAACCGCTCCGGCGGGGTGCTCGGCAAGGAACTGCGGCTGCTGCCGGTCGACGGCGGCGCCGAACCGCGGCGCGTCGCCGAGAACGTCGAGGCGCTGGTGAGTCTCGGCATCGTGCAGGGCGTCACCGGCTGGCACATCTCCTCCGTACGCCAGGCACTCGCGCCGCGGATCGCCCATCGGGTGCCCTATGTGTATACGGCGCTGTACGAAGGCGGGGAGCGCACGGCGGGCGTGTTCCTCACGAGCGAGACACCGGACGCCCAACTCCGGCCCGCCATGGGCTTGTTGGCCCGCGAGCACCGGGTGCGCCGCTGGTTCGTCGTGGGCAACGACTATGTGTGGCCGCGCCGTACGGCCAGGGCCGCGCACCGCTACGCACGCGCGTCGGGCGGCGAGGTCTGCGCGGAGGCGTATCTGCCGCTCGGCACCCATGACTTCGACGCGGTGCTGCGGCGCGTCGAGCGGTCGGAGGCGGACGGGGTGCTGATGCTGCTCGTGGGCAGCGACGCCGTGCGCTTCAACCGGGCGTTCGCCGCGGCGGGGCTCGACGGACGATGTCTGCGCCTGAGCACCCTGATGGACGAGAACATGCTGATGGCGAGCGGCCCGGCGGCCACCGCCGGCCTCTACAGCACGGCCGGGTTCTTCGCCTCCCTCGCCAACCAGGACACGCTGGACTTCCACGGCCAGTACGCCGGACGGTACGGCGTTCAGGCACCGGTGCTCGGCAGTCTCGGTGAATCGTGTTACGAGGGCGTGCTGTTGCTCGCCGCGCTCATCGACCGGGCCAGGACCCTGGACGTCACCGCGATCGGCGCCGCCGCGGACACCGTCTCCTACGAGGGGCCCCGCGGGCTGCTCCGGCTGCGCGGCGGGCATGTGCGCCAGCGGATCTACCTGGCGCGGGCGGACGGGGTGGACTTCGACGTGGTGGCCCAGCTGAATCTTCACGAGTCCCGGCCTTGACAGGTTCACGCTTGCGCGAAGATACTTCCCACAGGAAGTAATTAGAATGCCTCGGGCGAACTGTGAATTCATGTCTCGAATTCCGGCCGAGGTATTTTTTGTTGCCCGCCGAGAGCCCGATGAGAGCGGGAAGATACCGCCGGGAAAGTAATGCGAAACGCCGTGGAAACAGGCTGACTTGAGGCTGTGGACCGCACGCCAGGAGGAGGTTGTCCTCCCAGCCCGAGGGGGTCCATTTGTCCAGCCGTTCCAGTGCGTTCAGCGGTCTCAGTGCATTCAGCGGTCCCAGCGGCCTCAATGGTCCCAGCGGTTCCCGTTCGTCCCGGCGCCGGGTGCTGGCGGGTGCCGCGGCGCTCGCCACCGCCTTCGCGCTCACCGCGTGCGGCGCCAAGACCGACGCCGCGGGCGGCTCGTCCGACCAGGCCGCCAAGGCCGACACCAGCGGCGACACCGTCAAGGTCGGCCTGCTCAACTCGCTCTCCGGCACCATGGCGATCAGCGAGGTGACCGTACGCGACTCGCTGAGGCTGGCGATCGAGGAGATCAACGCCTCGGGCGGGGTGCTCGGCAAGCAGCTCAAGCCGGTCAGTGAGGACGGCGCCTCCGACTGGCCGACGTTCGCCGAGAAGGCGAGCAAGCTCATCAAGGAGGACCGGGTCGCGGCCACCTTCGGCTGCTGGACCTCCGCGAGCCGCAAAGCGGTGAAACCCGTCTTCGAGAAGAACAAGTCCCTGCTGTTCTATCCCGTGCAGTACGAGGGCCTCGAAGAATCCCCGTACATCTTCTACACGGGGGCGACCACCAATCAGCAGATCGTCCCGGCACTCGACTATCTGAAGAGCAAGGGTGAGAAGAGCATTTACCTCGTCGGCAGCGACTATGTCTTCCCGCGCACCGCCAACAAGATCATCAAGGCGTACGCGAAGGCCAACGGCATGAAGGTGCTCGGTGAGGACTACGCGCCGCTGGGCTCCACCGAGTTCAGCACGATCGCCAACAAGGTGAAGGCCTCGAAGGCCGACGCGGTCTTCAACACCCTCAACGGCGACTCGAACGTCGCCTTCTTCAAGGAGTACAAGTCGGCGGGACTGACCGCCGAGGGAATGCCGGTCGTCTCGGTGTCGATCGCCGAGGAAGAGGTCAAGTCGATCGGATCGCAGTACCTGGCAGGGCAGTTGACGGCCTGGAACTACTACCAGACGACCCCCGGCGCGGCGAACACCGCGTTCGTGAAGGCGTACAAGGCCAAGTACGGCAAGGACAAGCCGACCAGTGACCCGATGGAGGCCGCGTACACCTCGGTGTACCTCTGGAAGGCGATGGTCGAGAAGGCGAAGTCCTTCGACCCGGAGAAGGTCAAGGCCGCCTCGGACGGCATCACCTTCGACGCCCCCGAGGGCGAGGTCACCGTGGACGGCGCGAGCCAGCACATCTCCAAGACCGCCCGGATCGGGAAGATCGGCACCGACGGGCTGATCGAGCAGGTGTGGGACTCCGGCGAGGCGATCGAGCCGGACCCGTTCCTGAAGGGCTACGACTGGGCCTCCGGCCTCTCCTGACCGACCGCGCGTGGGGGCCTCACCCGCGAGGCCCCCACGTCCTGCCTCCTCGGAGCCGCCGTATGACCGTGATCCTCGGTCAGACCTTCACCGGCATCAGCATCGGTGCCGTCCTGCTGCTCATCGCGCTCGGCCTCTCGCTCACCTTCGGCCAGATGAACGTCATCAACATGGCCCACGGCGAGTTCATCATGGCCGGCGCCTACACCACGTACGTCCTCCAGAAGTCCATCTCCGGTGCGGGCGTCTCCCTGCTCGTGGCGCTGCCCGTCGCCTTCCTGGTGGCGGGTGCGCTCGGCGCGCTGCTGGAGTGGGTGCTCATCCGGCGCCTGTATCTGCGCCCGCTCGACACACTGCTCGTCACCTGGGGTGTGTCACTGATGCTCCAGCAGCTCGCCCGGGACATCTTCGG
This sequence comes from Streptomyces tauricus, assembly GCF_014650955.1. Lineage (GTDB taxonomy): Bacteria > Actinomycetota > Actinomycetes > Streptomycetales > Streptomycetaceae > Streptomyces > Streptomyces tauricus. The sequence goes on along the minus strand of NZ_BMVY01000022.1, from coordinate 127,512 downwards.
CGCGCCCAACGTACAGACCCGCGCGCCCGACTGGCTCACCGGGAACATCACCGTCATCGGCGGCGACGACCCGCTGACCTTCGCCAACAGCCGGCTGTTCATCCTCGCTCTCGCGGTCGCGGCCGTCGTCGCGCTGTCGCTGGCCCTGCGGCTGACGTCGCTCGGCCGCCGGATCCGCGGGGTCGTGCAGAACAGGGACCTGGCCGAGGTGTCCGGCATCTCCACCTCACGGGTGGACCGGACGACGTTCTTCCTGGGCTCCGGTCTCGCCGGGGTCGCGGGCGTCGCGCTGACGCTGGTCGGGCCGATCGGGCCGACGATGGGCACCAACATCATCATCGACGCGTTCCTGGTGATCGTGGTCGGCGGCATCGGCCAGCTCAAGGGCACGGTGATCGTCGCGTTCGCCCTCGGCGTCATGCAGTCCGTCCTGGAGTACTCCACCACGGTCAGCGTGGCGAAGGTACTCGTCCTCGTGGCCATCGTCGCCTTCCTCCAGTGGCGGCCCCAGGGGCTGTACACACTGCGTACGAGGAGTCTCGTATGACCCTGCCGACTCTGTTCAAAGACCCGTCCGCCCGCGCGTGGACGGGTGTCGGCGCGGCTGCCGTCGCCCTGTTCGCCGTCGCGCCGCTGGCGCTCTCCGACTTCCGCCTCGGGCTGCTCGCCAAGTACCTGTGCACCGCGATGGTGGCCGTCGGCATCTGTCTGGCCTGGGGACGCGGCGGCCTGCTCACGCTCGGCCAGGGTGTGTTCTTCGGGCTCGGCGGCTATGCCATGGCGATGCATCTGAAGATCGCGGACGCCGGTCCCGGCAACCTCCCCGACTTCATGCAGCTGTACGGCACCGCCACCGAACTCCCCTGGTGGTGGCGCCCGTTCGGCAATCCGCTGTTCGCGCTCGCGGCGACCGTGCTGCTGCCGATGGCCGTCGCGGCGATCCTCGGTTCGTTCATCTTCCGCCGCCGGGTCAAGGGCGCCTACTTCGCGATCCTCAGCCAGGCGCTCGCCGCGGCCTTCGCGATCTGGCTGATCGGCCAGCAGGCGACGACCGGCGGCACCAACGGACTCACCGACATCCAGGGCTTCTTCGGCTACGACCTCGACGACCCGGTCAACCAGCGGATGGTGTACTTCGTCATCGCCGCCGTGCTGCTGCTCCTGATCGTGCTGGTCCGGCAGCTGATGCACAGCCGGTACGGCGAACTCCTCGTCGCCGTACGGGACTCGGAGGAACGCGTGCGCTTCCTCGGGTACGACCCGGCGAACGTCAAACTCGTCGCGTACGTCGTGGCGGCGGGGACGGCCGGGCTCGCGGGGGCCCTGTTCGTGCCAGCCGTCGGCATCATCTCCCCGGCGATGATCGGCATCGTCCCGTCGATCGAGTTCGTCATCGGCGCCGCGGTCGGCGGCCGGGCGAGCCTCGCCGGGGCCGTGCTGGGCGCGATCGGGGTGGCCTGGGCGAAGACGGCCCTGTCGGAGGAGTTCCCGGCGGCCTGGACGTACTTCCAGGGGCTGCTGTTCATCGTGGCCCTGGCGTTCCTGCCGGGCGGCCTGGTGTCGCTGGCCGGGATCGTGCGGCGGCGCCGGGCCTCGCACGGGAGCGGCGACGCGGGCGGGAACATGGACGGAGGCAGGGACGGAGACGCCGGCGGGCGCGCGGACGGGGACACGGTCGGGAACGCCGGCGAGGAGAAGGCGCCTGCCGTTCCCCTGGGAGGAGCGGTATGAGCGAGCTTTCGGGTCTGGGGATACGTGGCCTGCGGGTGTCCTTCGACGGGTTCACCGCGGTCGACGGTGTGGACCTCGATGTGCGGCCGGGTGACCTGCGCTTTCTGATCGGGCCGAACGGCGCGGGCAAGACCACGCTCGTCGACGCCGTCACCGGGCTGGTGAAGGCGCAGGGCTCGGTCCGCTTCGGGGGCGAGGAACTGCTCGGGCGGAGCGTGCACCGGATCGCCCGGTCGGGCATCGGCCGGACGTTCCAGACCGCCACGGTCTTCGAGGAGTTGACGGTCCTGCAGAACCTGGACATCGCGGCCGGTGCCGGGCGCGGCATGCTGACGATGCTGCGGCGCCGCAAGGGCGTACCGGAACCCGTCGCCCGCGCCCTGGAGACGGTCGGGCTCGCGGACCTCGCCGACACTCTCGCCGGGACGCTCGCGCACGGCCAGAAGCAGTGGCTGGAGATCGGCATGCTGCTCGTGCAGGACGTACGGCTGCTGCTGCTCGACGAGCCGGTCGCCGGGATGAGCCATGACGAACGGCAGGCGACGGGCGAGCTGTTGGAGCACATCAGCGAGGAGCGGACCGTGGTCGTCATCGAGCACGACATGGACTTCATGCGGTCCTTCGCGCGCAGCGTCAGTGTGCTGCACGCGGGCAGGGTGCTGAGCGAGGGGACCGTGGCCGAGGTCCAGGCCGACCCCAGGGTGCAGGAGGTGTACCTGGGGCACGCGGCCGTCGGGGACACGACTCTTGGGGACACGGCTCTGGGAGACACGCCCCTCGGGAACGCGCCCCTCGGGAACGCGGCTCTCGGGAACGCGGATCTCGGGGACACCGGACCGGAGCTGCCGGACGAGCCGGAACCGGCTGGCGGGACCCCGGGCGGTCTGACCGGCGCCGCCGTACAGGAGGTGCGAGGCGCATGAAGCTGGAGATCGACGACATCCGGGTCGGCTACCACCGCAGTCTCGTCCTGCACGGCGTCTCCGTCGAGGTGCCGGACGACGGTGTCGCGGCGGTGCTCGGGCACAACGGCGCGGGCAAGAGCACCCTGCTGCGGGCGGCCGTCGGACTGCTCACCCCGTCGGGCGGCGCGATCCGGCTCGACGGCGAGGACGTCACCCGCCGCAGGCCCCACGAGCGCGTGGCCCGCGGTATGGCGTACGTGCCGCAGGGGCAGCAGGCATTCCCTCATCTCACCACGGCGGAGAACCTCCAGCTCGTCGCCGACGGCCGCAGGCGCGGGAAGGCGGCGATCGCGGAGGCGCTGGACCTCTTCCCGGTGCTGCGCACCCTGTCGACACGGCGGGCGGGGCTGCTGTCGGGCGGACAACGGCAGCAACTCGCCATCGCGCGCGCCCTGGTGACGGACCCCCGGATCCTGCTGCTCGACGAGCCGACCGAGGGCATCCAGCCCTCGGTCGTGGCGGAGATCGAGGAGACGATCCTCGCCCTGGCCGCGCGCGGCGGGCTCTCCGTGCTCCTCGTCGAGCAGCACGTGGGGTTCGCGATGCGGGCGGCGCAGCGGTACTACGTCCTGGAGGCGGGGCGGGTCACCTCGTCGGGCGAGGGGGGCCAGGACGCCGAGCGGTCGGTGCGGGAGGCGCTGAGCGTATGAGCGGCCCGCTCACGGCCCGGGCCGTGTGAAGTACTCGGCCCGGACCCGGCGCAGCCAGGCCTCGGCGGGGGCCTCGTCGGCCTGGTCCGGCAGGGCGCTGCGGGTCTCGTCGAAGGCCGCCTCGTACCGCTGGAGCAGGGGCAGCGCGACCATCGCGTCGGCCGCCACCTGCTCGCCGAAGCGGTGGTAGTCGTCCGGGTCCTCGATGCGGATGGTCAGGGCACCGGTGGCGTACAGCTCGAAGCCCTGGTGGCACAGGCGCCGCAGATGGCGGGCGTGCTTGGCGGTGCGCCTGCGGGTGTCCGCGGAGGAGGGGCCGTCCCCGCGGTCGTAGAGCCGCTTGAACTGCTGGGTGGCGTACCCGAGGTAGGCGTCGCGGACCCGTTTCGCGGAGAGCAGGGTCGTGCGGATGCCGATCAGCTCGTCGCCGAGCGGGGTGCGGACCTCGTACAACTCGTCGGGCAGCCAGACCAGTTCCGTGACGGTCGGGTTGCCGCCCAGGGCGAGCCTGCACCACTTGGCCGCTTCGTGGAGGGTGTTGTCGGGCTTGGTCGTGACGTGGGTCTCCTTCGGCCCGTGCAGGCCGTGGAAGTCCTCGGTGGGGGCGGCGAACATACCGAGCCGGTCCACGTCGGAGCCCTCGCGGGCCAGTCCGTACGCGGTCGAGCCTACGATGCCGGACAGCAGGACGTTCTTGACGGTCACAGCCGTCCCCCCTCTCCCCCGCCGTCCCGCTGCCTTGTGCGAGCCGGGCGGCTCGCACAAGGTCATCACCCGGGCGGCGGTCGCGTACAGCGATTTTCCGGGGCGCGGGGCGGCCGCCGGGGGGCTCAGCTCGCGAACGGCACCTGCGCCGAGGGGGCGGACCGGGCGGCGAACGGGTGCTGCCACAGGCCCTGTGCGGCGAGCCGGGGCAGGACGCCCTCGCCGAACCAGTACGCCTCCTCCAGGTGCGGGTAGCCGGAGAGCACGAACTCGTCGATGCCGAGGCGGTGGTACTCGGTGATGCGTTCGGCGACCTCGTCGTGGCTGCCGACCAGGGCGGTGCCCGCCCCGCCGCGCACGAGGCCGATGCCCGCCCAGAGGTTGGGGTGGATCTCCAGCCCGTCCCGGTTGCCGCCGCCGTGCAGGGCGAGCATGCGCTGCTGGCCCTCGGACTCGCTGCGGGCGAGGCCTGCTTGTACGGACTTCACGGTCTCCGGGTCGAAGCCGGCGAGCAGTCGTTCCGCCTCCGCCCAGGCCTGCTCGGAGCTGTCCCGGGTGATGACGTGCAGCCGGATGCCGAACCGGACGGTGCGGCCCTCCTTCTCGGCCAGCGCGCGCACCCACGCGATCTTCTCTGCGACCTGGGCGGGCGGCTCGCCCCAGGTGAGGTAGACGTCCACATGCTTGGCGGCGACCTCACCGGCGATGGGCGAGGAGCCGCCGAAGTACACCTCGGGGACCGGGTCGGGCACGCGCGCCAGTTTGGCGTCCTCGACCTTCAGGAACTCGCCGTCCAGGTCGACGGTCCCGCCCTCCCACAGGCCCCGGACGATCTGCAGGAACTCGCCGGTACGGCGGTAGCGGGCGTCCTTGTCGAGGAAGTCGCCGTAGGCGCGCTGCTCGTGGCTCTCGCCGCCGGTGACGACGTTGAGGAGGAGCCGTCCGCCGGACTGGCGCTGGAAGGTGGACGCCATCTGCGCGGCGAGCGTCGGCGAGACGAAGCCGGGCCGGAAGGCGACCAGGAACTTCAGCCGCTCGGTGTGCTGGCTGACCATCGCGGTGGTGAGCCAGGCGTCCTCGCACCAGGCCCCGGTGGGTGTCAGCGCGCCGACGAAGCCGAGGTCCTCGGCCGCGCGGGCGATCTGACTGAGGTACGCGACCGTCGGCGGCCGGTCCCGGCCGGACACCGTGGCCGGGGTGCCGTGGCCGCCCCCGACGACATGGCGGCTGTCGCCGTTGGTGGGCAGGAACCAGTGGAAGGTGAGGGACACGGGTGCGTTCTCCGATCGGGGCGCGGGCGGTGTGAGGGGGCGGCTCTTCGCGTGGGGGGCGGCTTTTCAGGTGGGGGGTGGCTCTTCGGTTTCCGGCTCAGGGGACTCCGTCGTGTTCAGAGGAGTCCGTGGCGCGGTGGCAGGGTGCCGTTCAGTACGTACCGGCCGATGTGCTGGATCTTCCAGCGGGGCGGGTCGTGCAGGGTGTGGGTGCGTGCGTCACGCCAGTGCCGGTGCAGGTTCAGGGAGTTGAGGGCGGACCGGGTGCCGGACACCTCGAAGAGCGCGCTCGACACCTCGACGGCGGTCGCCGCCGCGTGCGCCTTGGCGGCGGCCACCGCGACGGACGCCTCGGCGGCCGACTCCTCGGTGAGGCCGGCGCGGGCCGTGTCGACCGCGCGGGCCGCCGCGCCGAGCAGCGCCTCGGTGGCCCGCACCTGGACGGCCAGTTCCCCGAAGCGCTGGATGAGCAGCGGGTCCTCGGCCGCGGTGTCGACTCCGCTCTCGAACCACGGGCGGCTCTTCGTGCGGACGAAGTCGACGGCCTCGGCGAGGGCGCCGGCGGCGATCCCGGCGTCGATGGCGGCGTGCAGCAACTGGGCCACCGCGCCGTGGAGTTGCGGTCCCCGGAAGGTGAGATGGTGCGGGAGGACCCGGTCGGCGGGCACGGGCACGGCATCGAGCCGGACGGTACCGCTGGCGGTGGTGCGCTGGCCCATGCCGTCCCAGTCGTCGACGACCTCAAGGCCCTCGGCGTCCCGGGGTACGTACGCGACGTGCAGGTCGTCGTCCTCGGTGCGGGCGAGGACGGGGATCCAGTCGGCGAAGAGGGCGCCCGTGGAGTAGTGCTTGACGCCGGTGAGGACGTACGAGCCGTCCGGCCGCCGTTCCAGGCGGGTGCGGATGTCCTGGACGTGTTTGGTGCCGGCCTCCGACTGGGCGTTGCCGAAGCGGCGCCCGGCCAGTACCTCGCCGAAGAGGAACGCCCGCTGTTCCGGCGTTCCCTGACGGCGGATCACGTTGACGTACACGAAGTGGCTCTGCGGGATCTGGGCGAGGCTGGCGTCGGCGGACGCGAGGAGGCGGAAGATCTCGGCGAGCGTCTCCTGGGTCACGTCGGCGCCGCCGTGCTCGGCGGGCACGGTGACGGCGAGCAGACCGGAGGCGGAGAGCCGGTCCAACTCGGCGCGGGGAAGCCTGCGTTCGGCGTCCCGGCCGGTGGCCCCGACCCGGAAAACGTCGGCCAGGGCGGCTGCCACGGCCAGGGCTTCGGCGTCGTCGGCGATGACCGCGGCCGTCCCCCGCACGGGGGTTTCCGCCGGGAGCCGCGCGCCGGTCTCCTCGGAGATCTGTGTGGACATGGTCAGCTCGCCGCGGCCAGGACCGGCCGGCGGCCCAGCGCCTCGGAGAACTGGTCGAGCACCTGGGTCAGCGCCTCGGTCGCCGCGGGCGCCACGGTGAGTCCGCCGTCCTCACCGACGACGATGTCCTTGTCGAGGGTGAACCAGCCCTGAACGATGTGTCGGGCACCCATGGAGCTGAGGACCGGGCGCAGCGCGTAGTCGATGGCCAGCACATGTGCGGTCGTCCCACCGGTGGCCAGGGGCAGCACGGTCTTGCCGGTGAGGGCGTACTGCGGGAGCAGGTCGAGCAGCGCCTTGAGGACCCCGGAGTAGGCGGCCTTGTAGACGGGGGTGCCGATGACGACACCGTCGGCCCGGGCGACGAGGGCGGTGGCCTCGACGATCGCCGGATGCCGGAAGTCGGCGCCGAGCAGGGCGTCGGCGGGGATCGTACGGACGTCGAGCGGGATCACCTCGTGGCCCTGTGCGGTCAGCCGGTGGTCGAGGTGGCGCAGCAGGCGGTTGGTGCGGGAGGAGGCGGAGGGGCTGCCGGAGACGGACAGGACGGTGGCCATGGGTCCTCTTTCGGGACGGGGGCCCCTCGGCGTGGGAGGCGCCCCGGACGGGATCGGTCAGGAGTACCAGGTGGGTTCGGGCAGCTCTCCTTCGAGGACCCGGCGGCCGACCTCGCGCCGCTTGTAGGCGACCGGGTCGTGGAGGGTGTGGATGCGGACGGTGCGCCGGCGGGCGGCGGTGGCGAGAACGGCGGCCGCCTCGGTGACGCGGTCGATCCACTCCTGGGCGGTTTCCGGGGCGGGGCGGGTCTGCGGGTCGGCGGGCGTGACGGTGCTTATGGGGAACTCCTGTTGCGGGAATTCGGGCAGGCCGAATTCAGGGGGCCGATTCAGCGGCGTCCGCGGCGTCCGCTCATTGGCGTCGGCGGCGTTCGGTGAATCGTCGAATTCGGGCGGCGGAATGCGTCGCACGGCCAGCGACAGCGATCGGCGGCGGCCGGGAGCCTTGGGGGGAACGTGGTGGGGCGCGGCGGGCCCGGCGATTCGGGCCGCGGATCCGGCGGATCAGGCCACGGAGCAACAGGCGGCGCTGGAGACGCGCGCGAGGTCGACATGGCGTCGCCGCGTGAGGTCCAGTCGCATCATCATGTGTTCGATCGTGGCAGCCGGCGGTCCGGACCGTCAAGGAATACCCGATCGGTCTCGTATCCCGGACCGGCGAATTTCACGAAGGCGTGACAGGGAAACCCTTGAACAGGGCAGTACGGGCCCCGCATTGTGACCGGGTGCGCATAGAGCAGCTGGAATACATCACGGCGGTCACCCGGCTCGGCTCACTGCGCCGGGCCGCCGAGGAACTCCACCTCTCGCAGCCCGCGTTGAGCGAGACCGTCCGCAACCTGGAGCGTGAACTGGGGGTCGACCTCCTGGAGCGGAAACGCTCCGGGGCGAAGATGAGCGCGGAGGGGCGGGAGCTGCTGCCCCACATCATCAACGTGCTGGAGGCGGTGGACCGGTTGCGGGGCGCCGCGGGCGAGCAGCACCGCATCAGCCGCATGGTGCGCGTCGGCACGGTGAACGCGGCGACGGTCCCGCTCCTGTTCCCGGCCGTGCGCGAGTTCCGGGCTGCGCACCCGGAGACCCAGGTGGAGGTGGTGGGCGCGCAGCAGTCGGACATCCACCGGACCCTCCTGGAGGGCGGCTTCGACCTGGGTCTGGTGAACCACCTGGAGGGCGACGACGTGGCCGCCGACTTCGAGTACACGGAACTGCTGTGGGGGCGGCCGGTCGTGTGTGTGCGGCCCGACAGTCCACTGGCGTCGCTGTCCGTGGTGAGCGTGCCGGACCTGCTCGCCCAGCCGCTCATCGCCATGCGCTCCGGCTATGTGATGAACCGGTTCGTGCACCGGCTCCTGGGCGACCGTGAGCCGTCCTTCTCCTACTCCACCGACGGCGCGGAGATGGGCAAGCTGATGGTCGCGGAGGGGCTGGGCGCCACGGTGCTGCCCGACTTCAGTGTGATCGACGATCCGCTGACCCGGCAGGGGGCGATCACCTGCCGGCCACTGGCCGGCGACTCTACGCGGGTGCTGCTGATGCTCCAGCGGCGCAGGGCGGACTCGGTGCCTCGGGCCGCGCACGATCTGCACGAGGTGTTCGTGCGCCGGGCGGCCGCACTCGGGGGAACGATGTCCGAAGCCGTGCGCCCCACGGCCTGACGCGAAGCCGTCCGCGGGCGGAGGGCCGGTCGTCGTCAGTCGTTCTCGTGCGCCGGGACCACCACAAGAAACGCGTCCGACTCCAGATCCATCACCACGGCCGCGGGCTCGCCCTCGGCCCGACGACGCGCCGCGTACTCCTCCGCGGGCCACGATCCGCGCGGGGCTCCCGCGGGAAACTGCTCCAGCACCTTCGCACCCATGACGACCGACCTTCCGTGTGAACCGACGTCTCTGCAGAAACTCGTCTGCCCCCGATCGCCCCGCACATGTACCCGTACGCCCCGGACGCTCATGACCCGGATGACCCGTATGGCCCGTGTGGCCCACTCGGCGCATCCGTGGAGGGCCGGCGCGGGGAAGGGATCACGAGGAGGCCAGCGGACAGAGCCGGACAGGACGACCAGAAGGGCCACACCACCATGAGCGGTGACGACACCGGAACCGGGCTGCGCTGCCTGGTGACGGGCGCGACGGGGTACATCGGCGGCCGCCTGGTCCCGGAGCTCCTCACCGAGGGGCACCGGGTGCGCTGTGTGGCCCGCTCCCCCGGCGCGCTGCGGGACCATCCGTGGGCCGGTGACGTCGAGGTGGTACGCGGCGACGTCACGGACGCCGAGTCGGTCGCCGCCGCGATGCGGGACATCGATGTCGCGTACTACCTGGTGCACGCGCTGGGCACGGGCAAGGGCTTCCAGGAGACCGACCGCCGGGCCGCGCGGATCTTCGGGGAGCAGGCCCGCGCGGCGGGCGTACGCCGGATCGTCTACCTGGGCGGACTCACCCCCGCCGGAGTGCCCGAGCGGGAACTCTCGCCGCATCTGCGCTCCCGCGCCGAGGTCGGGCGCATCCTCCTCGCCTGCGGTGTCCCGACGACCGTGCTGCGCGCGGCGGTCATCATCGGCTCGGGCTCGGCCTCCTTCGAGATGCTGCGGTACCTCACCGAACGGCTGCCGGTGATGGTCACCCCCAACTGGGTCCACACGCGGATCCAGCCGATCGCGGTGCGGGACGTCCTGCGCACGCTCGTGGGCAGCGCCCGGATGCCGGACGACGTCAGCAGGACCTTCGACATCGGCGGCCCGGAGATCCTGACGTACCGGGAGATGATGGTGAGGTACGCGACCGTCGCGCGGCTGCCCCGGCGGCTGATCGTGCCCGTGCCCTTCCTGACCCCGCGGCTGTCCAGCCACTGGATCGGCCTGGTCACTCCCGTGCCGCGGTCCATCGCCCGCCCGCTGACCGAGTCGCTGCGCCACGAGGTGGTCTGCCACGAGCACGACATCGCCCGGTACGTGCCCGACCCGCCCGGCACCCCGATCCCCTTCGAGGAGTCGGTGCGCCTGGCGCTGCAGCGCATCCAGGACGCCCGGGTCACCACCCGCTGGTCGTCCGCCTCGCTGCCCGGCGTCCCCAGCGACCCGCTGCCCACGGACCCCCACTGGGCGGGCGGCAGCCTCTACACGGACCGGCGCGAACGGGTCGTCGACGCCTCGCCCGAGGCTTTGTGGCGGGTGATCGAGGGCATCGGCGGCGAGAACGGCTGGTACTCCTTCCCGCTCGCCTGGGCGGCGCGCGGGCTCCTCGACCGGCTGATCGGCGGGGTGGGCCTGCGCCGGGGGCGCCGGGACGCGGCCCGGCTGCGGGTCGGCGACTCGCTCGACTTCTGGCGCGTCGAGGAGATCGAACCGGGCCGGCTGCTGCGCCTGCGCGCCGAGATGCGGCTCCCGGGCTTGGCCTGGCTGGAGATGTGCGCGGAGACGGGCGACGACGGCCGCGTCCGCTACCGCCAGCGCGCCCTCTTCCATCCGCACGGGCTGCTGGGCCACGCCTACTGGTGGAGCGTGTCGCCGTTCCACGCCGTCGTGTTCGGCGGCATGGCCCGCAACATCGCGCGCACCGCCGCGAAGACGGGTCCCCCGGCGGCGGCACCGTCGCGCACGCCCGCCGGCTGACGCGGGCCGCCGCACCGGCCGCCCCGCCCCGGCCGCCCCGCGACGGCCGCATCCGTCGGGCGGCCCGGTCCGGAAGTACTTGATGGCCGCCGGCACCGCGGCCCCCGGCTCACCCCCTTCCTCCCCTCCCGGAGTCCCGGAGTCCCGCCATGAACGTCTCGGTCGTCCTGTTCACCTCCGACCTGCGGCTGCACGATCATCCGCCGCTGCACGCGGCTCTCGACGGCTCGCGCACGGTGGTGCCCCTCTTCGTGCGCGACCGGGCGGTCGACCGGGCCGGCTTCGCCGCGCCCAACCGGCTGGCGTTCCTCGCCGACTGCCTGCGGGACCTGGACGCGGGTCTGCGGGAGCGCGGCGGCCGGCTCGTGCACCGCTCGGGCGACCTCGTCGACGAGGTGTGCAAGGTGGTCACCGAGACGGACGCCGACGAGGTGCACATGGCCGCCGACGTGTCCGCCCACGCCCACCGGCGCGAGGAACGGCTGCGAGCCGCCCTGGAGAGCGACGGGCGCCGGCTGCACGTCCACGACGAGGTCGTCACCGCCCTGGCACCCGGCGCGGTCACACCGGCCTCCTCGGACCACTTCGCGGTGTTCACCCCGTACTTCCGGCGCTGGGAGCTGTACCACCAGCGTCCGGTGCTCGGCGCGCCCCGCGCCGTGCGCGTACCGGAGGGCATCGGTTCGGAGCGGCTGCCCACGCGCGGGGAACTGTCCGGCCTGTCCCCGGCGCTCGCCGCGGGCGGCGAGCGCGAGGGCAGGAAGCGGCTCACGGCCTGGCTGCGGAGCGGGGTCCACGCGTACGTGGACGGCCACGACGATCTCGCCGGGGACGCCACCTCGCGCCTCTCCCCTCACCTCCACTTCGGCACGCTGTCCGCCGTGGAGCTGGTGCACCGGGCACGCAAGGCGGGCGGGCCGGGCGCCGAGGCCTTCGTACGGCAGCTCGCGTGGCGGGACTTCCACCACCAGGTGCTGGCCGCGCGGCCCGCCGCGTCCCAGAAGGACCTGCGCACCCGCAACGACCTGTGGCGGTCACCGGACTCGGCCGGGCAGGAGATCGAGGACTGGAAGGCGGGGCTGACCGGCTATCCCGTCGTCGACGCGGCCATGCGGCAACTGCGTCACGAGGGCTGGATGCACAACCGCGGACGCCTGCTGACCGCGAGCTTCCTCGCCAAGACGCTGTACGTCGACTGGCGGGTGGGCGCCGACCACTTCCTCAGCCTCCTCGTGGACGGTGACATCGCCAACAACCAGCTCAACTGGCAGTGGGTGGCGGGAACGGGCACCGACAGCCGCCCCAACCGGGTCCTCAACCCGGTCGTCCAGGGCAAGCGGTACGACCCCCGGGGCGCGTACGTACGGCGCTGGGTGCCCGAACTCGAAGGGCTTGCCGGGGCCGCCGTGCACGAGCCGTGGAAGCTCAAGGGGCCCGAGCGGGCCGCCTACGACTATCCCGAGCCCGTCGTCGACCTCGCCGACGCGCTGACCCGCTTCCGGCACGCCCGCGGGCGCGTCTGAGACGGCGACCGGCCGACCTGTCCCCGGTCAGCCCACCGGTCCGGGCGCGGCGCTCTCCCAGCGGGCCGTGAGGACGGACAGGGCCTCGTTCAGGCTCGGCGGGCGCAGCATGCCCTGGGCCGAACGGCCCGCCCAGCCGGGGCCGCCGAGTACGACCGTCGGATGCCTGCGGGCGCCTCGCACGCCCCACTGCGTGGCGGCGACGTGCCGGGCCAGGGGGAGGCTCGCCGTGGAACGGGCCTGGGCCCACAGGACGACGGCCGCGGGGCCCAGTCGGCGTACCGCCGCGGTGAGTGCCTCCGCCGGCACCGCCGCGCCGAACATCCTGGTGGGCATGCCGTGTTCGGTGAGCGCGGCGTTGAGCGCCTCCAGGGGAAGCGTGTGCTGCTCGCCGGGGACGCAGGCCAGGACCACGGGGCCCGGCGCGCTGTCCGGCAGGGCCGTCCGTGAGACCGGTGTGACCCGGCGGAGCACGGTGGAGATGTGCCAGGACAGCATGTGTTCGACCTCGACATAGCGGTCGCCGGACGACGCCCACTTGCGTCCGACGGCGTGCAGGGTCGGCACCATCACCTCCTCCCAGGCGACGGCGAGACCGTACCGCCGGACGGCCGAGGTCAGCTGGCCGTCCACGGCCGGGGCGTCGAGGCGTACGGCCGCCCTGGCCAGTCCGCGGCATTCCTGGCGCACATCGCCGAGGGGCAGGGTGGCCGCCGCCTGCGAGCGTCGGCCGCTCCCGGACGGCCGGTCGTCGGCCGTGGGCGGCAGGTCCTCCGGTACGGGGGCGCGGTCGGCGGGCGACCGGTCGGCAGGCGCCGGGCGGGTTCCGTCCTGCATGGCCCGGCCCTCGACGGACACCGTGCCGGTGGCTGCCTCCCGGGCGGCGCGTGCCGCCTCGGCGGGTGGCACTCCCGCCGAGGTGAGCCGGCACATCGCCTCCAGCACGGCCACGTCCTGGGGTGTCCAGCGGCGGTGCCGGCCGTCGGCGCGGACCGCGGGACCCAGTCCGTACCGGCGGTCCCACGAGCGCAGCGTGGTCGGCGACACCCCGAGACGGCGGGCGAGGCCGCCGGTCGTCATCCCCGTACCGACCGCCGCGGTCTCCTTCGTATCGGGTTCCGGGAGACCCGGGTCCCCCCTCCGCTCATCCATGGAAACGACTATACGACGCAGAATCGACGCGGTTTGAAGGCTTCGCCCCATCGCTCCCAGGATGACCGCACCGGGCCGCCCGCGCGGCCTGGAGGCCGACGTCCGAGGCGAGGAGCCGTGAGCCATGACCGGACAAAAGACGCCCGCGCAGCTGACCGTTCCCCGGCGGGTGCCGCACGACGAACCACTGACCGACGAAGAGGTGGCCCGGGGCCTGGTGCGCGGCGACGAGGCCTGCCTCGCCGCAGCCCATGACAGGTGGTCGCCCCTGGTGCACACGCTCGCCCGGCGGGCGCTGGGCGACGACAAGGAGGCCGAGGACGTCACCCAGCAGGTGTTCCTGGGCATGTGGCGCGGCCGGCACGGCTACCGGCCCGAGCGCGGCGCGATCGCCGGGTGGATCGTCGGCATCGCCAAGCGCAAGATCGCCGATGCCCTGGCGGCCCGGACCCGCCGGGCCGAGCTCGTCGCGTCGGCGGGGGCCGTCCTGGTGCTCGCCGATCCGGTGGCGGAACGGCCCGAGGCCGTGCTCGACCGGGTGCTGGTGGGGCGGGAGATGGCCAAGCTGCCGACCACCCAGCAGCGGGTCCTGCGCCTCGCCTTCTACGAGGACCTGACGCAGACCCAGATCGCCCGGCGCACCGGTCTGCCGCTGGGGACCGTCAAGAGCCATGCCCGCCGCGGGCTGCACCAGCTGAAGCACGGACTGCGCCGCGAAGTGAGCGGCTGACATGACGGCGATCGGGCCGTTCCGACGGGTACGCACCTCCGGTGACGCAGTTCGACGCAAAAACGATGCATCTTTTTCAGTGCTGCCACAAACCGGACCAACTTCGCTTCACTTCACGTCACCTTCATTTCGAGGCGTGCCTCTTTCGCTTCGGAACGGACCGATGTCACGTCGGTGCATCCGGGCTGCCCGTATCGCCGGAAGACCGGACGGCAAGGAGCGGCACGGCCCGCCGCTCCCGCGGAACCTCCTCCCGGGGCAGTCGGCTGTCCCGGGAGGGGAGGTCGCGTCGGCGTTCGGCCCGCCGGCGCGGCCCAACAGCCCGGGGCGCCGTCCCGGACCATCGACGGCGCCCCGGACTCGGGCTTCGGCCGACGCGCCCCGGCACGGACGGACGGGCAGAGAGATCCGCCCCTGACCAATCCGCCGGCTCCCCGGCAACGGATTCCAGCCGTACGAAGCTCGCCTCCCGGAGGACCCCCTCGTGAAAGAAGCCGTGCACATCGGCAAGAACCCCTCGGCCGAACCTGATCTGCAGGACCTGATGGGCAGCGTCGCCCTCGGTGACCAGCAGGCCTTCGCCGGGCTCTACGACGTCGTGGCGGGCCCCGTCATCGGCGTCGTGCGCGGCGTGCTGCGCGATCAGGCCCAGTCGGAGGAGGTGGCCCAGGAAGTACTGGTCGAGGTGTGGCGCTCCGCCGCCCGCTACCGGCGCGAACGCGGCTCCGTCATCAACTGGGTGCTCACTCTCGCCCACCAGCGTGCCGTCGACCGGGTCCGCTCGGTCGAGGCCTCCGCCGCACGTGAGCACAGGGCGGCCCTGCTCGACCACGCCCCCGAGTACGACGAGGTGACGGAACAGGTGGAAGCCCGACTGGAACGCGAACAGGTTCGGCGCTGTCTGCGCACCCTGACGGAACTGCAGCGTCAGTCCGTGACCCTGGCGTACTACCGCGGCCTGACCTACCGCGAGGTGGCCGAGTCGCTGGCACTGCCGCTCGGCACGGTCAAGACCCGGCTGCGCGACGGCCTCATCCGGCTGCGTGACTGCCTGGGGGTGACCGCGTGAGCACGGTCGACCTGCACACGCTGACGGGCGCGTACGCGCTGCACGCGCTCTCCGACGAGGAGCGGGGCGCGTTCGAACGGCACGCCGCGGACTGTGAGGCCTGCGCGCGGGAGGCGCTCGAACTGAGCGAGACCGCGGCCCGGCTCGGTCTCGCCGTCTCCGTCTCCTCGCCCTCCGCTCTCAAGAGCCGGGTCATGCGAAGGATCACGGCGGTCCGCCAGGACAGCCCGCGCGTCGTGCCCCTGACCCGGCCCCCGGGCGGCGGCATCCGGGCCCGCAGGCTGTCCCGGTGGGCGCTCGCCGCCTGTGTGGCCGGGGTGGCCGCGTTCGGCGGGACGACCGTGTGGCAGTACGAGCGGGCGCAGGACGCGAGTGAGCAGGCCCGGCGGTCGGAGCGCCGTACGGATGCGATCGCGGCCGTGCTGGCCGCCTCGGACGCCAGGACGGCCGGCGCCGAACTGGCGGGCGGGGCCCGCGGCACGGTGGTGGTCTCCAAGAGCCGGGACGAGGCGGTCTTCATCGCCTCGGGCATGGCCGCCCCGCCGAGCGGCAAGGTCTATCAGCTGTGGTTCGACGACGGGGGCACCATGCGGTCGGCCGGGCTGATGGACTCCCACCGGACGGCCGAGGCGGTCCTCCTGGAGGGGGCGGTGGACGGGGCGTCCGGGATGGGCATCACGGTCGAACCGGCAGGCGGCTCGGCCGAGCCGACCTCTGATCCCGTGGCCCTGATGACGTTCCCTGCCTGACCGGACCGACTGTGCCGCTTCCTCCCCGGCGGGGGAGGGAGCGGCACAGTCAGCTTTGCGTGGCCCCTGCGGCCCGGCCTCCGGTGGGCCTCAGCCACTCCGCTTCGGCGGGCGCGGGAAGAAGCCGCTGGTCCTCGCCCGGTACTCGGCGAATCCCGGACGCTCCGCCATGTGCCGCTCCAGCATGGGCTTCCCGCTGCCGTTGACGAGCAGGAAGCTCATCACCAGGGGGGACACCGCGGACACCGCGGCCGCCGCTCCGGAGTCGCAGGCCAGGAGGAACAGGCCCCACCAGACGCAGAAGTCGCCGAAGTAGTTGGGGTGCCGGGTCCAGCTCCACAGGCCGCGGTCCATGATCCTGCCCCGGTTCGCGGGGTCCGCCTTGAACCGGGCGAGCTGGAAATCCCCGACCGTCTCGAAGAACATCCCGACCGCCCACAGGACGACCCCGGCCCACACGAATCCGCTCAGGGGGCCGGACACGTACTGCGCGGCCTGGACGGGCAGTGACACCAGCCAGACGAGGGCGCCCTGCAGCAGGTAGACCATGCGCAGCGCGTAGAGGTCGCGGTTGCCGGGGGCCTTGGCGAGCATCGCGTCGTAGCGCGGGTCCTCGCCGTGGCCCCGGCCGCGCCAGGCGATGTGCGCGGCCAGCCGCAGCCCCCACACCGCGGTCAGGGCGGTGACCAGGAGGCGTCGCCCCTCGTCCCCCTCACCGGCGGAGGCGAGGAACGAGACGAGGGCGACGGCGGTGAAGCCGACGCCCCAGGCGACGTCCACGACGCGGTGCAGGCCCTTGCGGACGGCGACGGCGAAGGTGACGAGCATGACGGTCAGCGCGGCGGCTGCCGCGTAAGCGAGGTTCTGGGCGAAGGCCGCCCAGGGGAACCCGTTCACCGTCCGTCCAGGGCCGTGTACCAGGAGCGCTGCGAGGGCGGCATTCCGCTGTCCCCGCCCGGCGCCGGACGGACGCCGAGGATCTGGTCGACGCCCATGCGTCCCTCCTCGAACGCGAGCGCTGCGCCGACCAGGTAGAGCCGCCACACCCGGGCGGTCTCCTCGCCCACCAGCCGGACGAACGCGTCCCAGTGGTCCTCCAACGTGCGGTGCCAGCCCTCGATCGTGCGGACGTAGTGCTCGCGCATCGACTCCACGGACCGCACTTCGAGGCCGGCGGCCTCCAGCAGCCCGACCGTCCGTCCCATGGGTCTCATGTGCATGTCGGGCGCGATGTACGCCTCGATGAACTCACCCCCGCCCGGGGCGTTGCTCCCCCGGGACATCTGCTGGACGAGGACACGGCCGCGCGGTCGCACCAAGCGGTGCAGGGCGGCGGCGAACGCCGGGTACTCGGCGTCCCCCACGTGCTCGCCCATCTCCACCGTGGCGACCGCGTCGTAGGCGCCGCCGACGATGTCCCGGTAGTCCTGGCACACCACGTCGACCTGGTGCTCAAGACCGCGCTCGCGGACCTGCTCCCGGATGTACGCGGCCTGTTCGCGGGCCAGGGTGACCGCGGTGACCTGCGCCTTGTGCCGCTCGGCGGCGTACAGCGTGAGGGAGCCCCAGCCGCAGCCGATGTCGAGCAGCCGGGCGCCCGGGGCGAGATCCAGCTTGCGGCAGATGAGTTCCAGCTTGGCCCGCTGGGCGTCGGCGTCCGTGAACTCGGCCTCGTCGCTCGTCCAGTAGCCGCACGAGTACGCCATGGTCTCGTCGAGGAGCAGCCGGTAGAAGTCGTTCGACAGGTCGTAGTGGTGGCTGATGGCGGCCCGGTCGCGGGCCTTGCTGTGCAGTCCGCCCCGCAGGCGCGCCTGGGAGGCGGGCGTGGCGGGGCGCGGGCCGACGGCTCCCAGCCGCAGCGCGGTCCGTACCGCCCTGACGCGGTCGGCCGTCGTGAACCGGGGGGCATGCTCGCCCCGCTCACGGACGGCTCCCCACACGGCCCGCAGCGCCTGGGCGAGGTCGCCCTCGACGTCGAGTTCGCCGGTGATGTAAGCCTGGGCGAGGCCCAGTTCACCGGGCTGCCACAGCAGTCGGCGCAGGGCGCGCCGGGAGCGTACGACGACCACGGGGGCGTCGGCGGGGCCGGTCTCGCTGCCGTCCCAGGCGCGCAGCCGGACCGGGAGACGGCCGCCGAGCGCGTCCTCGGCCGGCGCGGCGAGCCGGTGGGCGGCCCCGGGTCGGGCGGGGCGGGCGGTACTCATCGGGACGGGTTCTCCTTCGTGAACAGGTAGTGCTGGACGTCGAGGTAGCCGGAGCGGAACCCGGCTTCCGAGTAGGACAGGTAGAAGGTCCACATCCGGCGGAAGGTCTCGTCGAAGCCGAGGGCGCCGACCTCGTCCGCGCGGGCGGCGAACCGTTCGCGCCACAGGCGCAGGGTCTCCGCGTAGTGCGCGCCGAAGGCGTCGCGGCGGGTGACACTCAGCCGCGTGTGGTCGCGGACGGTCTGTTCCACCGCCTCGACGGAGGGCACCTGGCCGCCGGGGAAGATGTACTTCTGGATCCAGGTGAAGGTGTGGCGGGCGGCCAGCATCCGCTCGTGCGGCATGGTGATGGCCTGCAGCGCGGCCCGGCCGCCGGGGGCGAGGCGGGCGTCGATCGTACGGAAGTAGACGGGCCAGAACTCCACGCCGACCGCCTCGATCATCTCGACGCTCACCACCGCGTCGTACGTCCCGGTGGCCTCGCGGTAGTCGCACAGCTCCACGGAGACCCGGTCGGCGTGGCCCGCCTCGCGGACCCGCTCGATCGCGAGGTCCCGCTGTTCACGGGAGAGGGTGAGGGAGGTGACATGGGCGCCGCGGGCGGCGGCCCGCAGCGCCAGCTCGCCCCAGCCGGTGCCGATCTCCAGCAGCCGGGTGCCCGCGCCGACCTCGGCGAGGTCGAGCAGCCGGTCGATCTTGCGGTGCTGTGCGGTGGCCAGGAGCGGCCAGGTGGCGGGGAAGCCCCGGAACAGGGCCGCCGAGTAGCTGAGGGTGTCGTCCAGGAAGAGCGCGAACAGGTCGTTGGACAGGTCGTAGTGGCGGCTGATGTTGTCGCGGGCGCCGCCGGGTGTGTTGCGCTGGGAGCCCGGCTGCCTGGGGGCCCACAGTCCGCGCAGTCGCTGCAGCGGTGCCGGGATCAGCTCCGCGAGGCTGCCCGCGAGGACGGTGAGTGCGGCGACCAGGTCGGGGGCGTCCCACTCCCCCGCCATGTAGGACTCGCCGAATCCGATCAGGCCCCGGGTGCCGACACGGCGGTGGAACGCCTCCGGGTCGTGGATCTCGACGAGCGGTCCGCCCGCGCCGAACTGCGTCCCGTCGGGGAACCGCACCCGCAGCGGCAGGCGTTCCAGCGCCCGGCGTACCAGGGTCCGGGTGAGAGCGGTCCGGGCGCGCGAGGCACCCGGCCGGTCGACCACGTCCGGCCACAGTTCGGGGTCCGCGTCCATACGCCGTCCGGCGATGGAGCCGGGCTCCGCTGTCCTCATTCGGCACTCTCCTGGGATCGATGACGGGGGCGGGGCTGGACGGGCAGTCCCCGCAGGAAAAGGCGGATGCCGTGGACACGGATGGCGGCCGAGACGGCCGCGGTGGACCACGGGTGGCGCACGGCCTCACGCGCCAGCGCGCCCCGGGTGGCGGGGCGGCGGGTGCCGCGGACGGTCGCGGTGAACGGCCGGCCGCCGTCGCGCTCCAGCCGTACGCTCAGGTCGAGCCGGTCGTCCGGCACGGGCAGACGCATGCGGTAGGCGCCGTCCACGGGGAAGAACGGCGAGACGTAGAACTCCTTGGCGGTGCGCGCCACTCCGGCCTCGTCCGGGGTCAGCAGATAGCTGTGCCGCTCCCCGTAGGTGTTGTGGACCTCGGCGACGACGCAGCGCAGTTCGCCCTGGGGGCCGTGGCACCAGTAGAGGCTGAGCGGGTTGAAGACGTGGCCCAGTACGCGGGCGTGGGCGAGCATCACCACCAAGCCGCCGTCGAGGTGGACGCCGCGGGAGGCGAGGAAGCGGTCGAGGCCCGCGCGGATCGTCGGCGCGCCCCCGCCGAAGTGGTCGCGGGCGTCGAACCCGGCCAACGGGCGCAGGTACCACGGCAGTTCGGGCGGCCGGTCGGGGTCGATGAGCCACAGATAGGTGCGATGGCGCATGGAGTACCGGGTCGGCGCCGTCCGGACGTGGGTGACCTCGCACGAGTAGAGGGCGGGCGTGACCGTGCCGGGGCGGCGGCCGGGCGTGACCGTGTCCGGGCGAGGGACGCGCGTGACCGTCTCCGGGCGAGGGGCGGGCGGGTCGGTGGCCGGGCGAGGGGCGGGGGCGTGGGTCACCACGTCACTCCCAGCGCCTCGGCCGCCGTCACCCCGGAACGGCAGCCGTCCTCGTGGAAACCCCAGCCGTGGTAGGCGCCGGCGTACGCGGTGACGGCGGTGTTCAGCGCGGGGAGCCGCCGCTGCGCGGCCACCGACTCCGGTGTGTAGACGGGGTGTTCGTACACCATGCGGGCGAGGACCTGGTCCGGGTCGACCCGGTCGAGGCCGCCCAGGGTGACGACGTACGTCTCGGGTGCGTCGAGGCGCTGGAGCCGGCTCATGTCGTAGCTGACCCTGACCCGGTCGGCGCCCGCGGCGCACGACGGCATCAGGTAGTTCCACGAGGCGCGCGCTCCACGGGCGCGCGGCAGCGGTGAGGTGTCGGTGTGCAGGAGGGTGGTGTTGCGGGAGTAGCGGAAGGCGCCGAGCACGTCCCGCTCCTGCTCGGTGGGGTCGGCCAGCAGACGCAGCGCCTGGTCGGGATGGACGGCCAGCACCACCGAGTCGTACGTGGCGGTGGTGCCGTCCCCGGCAGTGATCTCGACGCGGTCGTGGTGCCGGCGGACCGCGCGGACGGGGGTCGAGGTGTGCACCGCGTCGATGTGCTTGGCGACCCGGTCCACGTACGCGCGCGAGCCGCCGGTCACCGTGCGCCAAACCGGTGAGCCGCCGATCGACAGCAGTCCGTGGTTCGCCAGGAAGCGGAACAGATAGGCCGCCGGATAGCGCTGGGCCGTCGCCGCGTCGCAGGACCACACCGCCGACACCAGGGGGGTCATGAAGTGCGCGACGAAGTAGGCGGAGAAGCGCTGCCGGGCCAGGAACCCGCCCAGCGTGAGGGCGTCGTCCGCCGCCCCGGCTCCCGCGTCCGCCCGGGCCAGCAGTCGCCGCGCGGCCCGGTGGAAGCGCGGCACCTCGGAGAGCATGCGCAGGTACCGGCCGCGCAGCGCGTTCCGGGGCTGGGCGAGGAGTCCCGCGGGGCCCCGTGCGCCCGCGTATTCGAGGCCGCAGCCGTCGCAGCGTACGGACATGCTCATCTCCGACTCCTGCGTGGCGACGCCGAGTTCGGCGAAGAGCCGGAGCAGGTTCGGATAGGTGCGGCGGTTGTGCACGATGAAACCGGAGTCGACGCGCTGCACCCGGCCGTCCGACGACGTCAGCTCATGGGTGTGGGCGTGTCCACCGAGCCGCTCGTCCGCCTCGTACAGGGACACCCGGTGCGTACGCCCGAGGATGTACGCGGCGGTGAGCCCGGCGACACCCGAGCCGACGACCGCCGTGCGCCGTCCGGGCCCGCCGGTGGGCCCGGCCCGATCGGTCCGCCCCGGTATGCCCTCCCCGTCCCCCGCCGTGGCGTCCGGTGACGCTGCTGCCATCGTGCTTCCTCCCAGCCGTCTCCACTCGGAGTCGTCGTGGGTATTCCGAAGCTGCGACAGGCCCGGATTGGCCGGATGACCTACAGATATATGTACGCATCTCTACACATAAGGAATAAATAAGAGCAGACTGGACTCAAGCGGCGTCTATCGCGTTCCGCCCGCACAGCAGAGACAAAGCGCGCAGCAGAGACAAAGGAGTCGAGTCATGGCCAACGTCTCGAACACCAGAGGTGACATCACCCGTCACCCCGATGTGCCCGAGATGCGGGATCGCTATGCCCGCATGCTCGGTGGTCGCGATGTGGCGCTCGTGGACGGACCGGTGTTCCTGCTCGGTCTGTACTGCGCCGCTTCCCCGTGGATTCTCCACTACACGACGAGCCAGCCCGCCATGGTGACGCACAACCTCATCATGGGCATCGCCATCGGCCTGCTGGCTCTCGGGTTCACCGTCAACCCGGCCCGGATGTACGGCCTGAGCTGGGCCATGTGCGCCATCGGCGTGTGGATGATCGTCTCGCCGTGGATCGTGGGCAGCAGCCCCGACGCGGGTGTCGTGCTCAACAACATCATCATCGGCGTCCTGGCCGTGGTGATGGGGTTCCTGTGCGCGGCCGCCTCGGCGAAGAGCACGCCACAGACGTAGCAGGACCCATAGCCGTAGCAGGACCCACAGAGGCAGCAGGGCCCCGCACGGACGACTCCGAGAGGACAGATCTTCGCTGAGAGGACGGATGCCGAGAGGACGGACGAGGACGGTCGGCCGGTCCGCGCGCCAGGCGCCGCGGACCGGCCGACGCACGGCCTCGGCCCGGCCCCGCGGTCAGTGCTCGGGTACCAGCCACGGCTCCTGCGGCAGCGGCTTCCCGGTCTCCAGGAGCGACTTCAGGTTGGCCAGGACGGCCGGCCAGCCGAGGGAGATCTGCTGCAGCGCGGTCTCGTCGGCCAGGTCCTCGTGGGTGACGGTGAGCCGGACGATGTCGCCGTGCGGCCTGATGTCGTAGGTGACCCTCGAGTGCTTGTCCTCCTGCCCCTCCTCCTCGGGCGAGGCCCAGGTGGTGACCAGGCGGGTGGGCGGCTCGCTCTCCACGACGGTGCCGACCACGTCGGCGACGCCGGTTCCGTCCGTGCGCCGGTGCTCCCAACGGGAGCCCGGGCGCCAGTCCTCGGAGACGTTGCTGTGGGCCCAGTAGAGGGCGGTCAGATCGGCGTCGGTGAGCGCTTCCCAGACCCTCTCCGGCGTGCTGGCGATGTAGGTGACGTACACGAATGTCGGCTTGTCGGTCATGTCTTCCTCGGCTCGTCGCTTGAGTGCGCTCAGCGCGCGAAGGCGCGGACGCTCGAACTTGTCGATCCACCGCTCCTGGATCTCGTGGAGCGGTACGGGATTGAGGTAGTGCAGCTTTTCCCGTCCCCGCCGCACCGTGCTGACGAGGTTGGCCGCCTCCAGTACGGACAGGTGCTGGGTCACCGACTGGCGGGTCATGTCGATGTGCTCGCAGAGCTCCCCCAGCGTCTGACCGCTGTGTTCGTGCAGCCTGTCGAGCAGCCGTCTGCGTGTCCCGTCGGCCAGCGCCTTGAAGACCTGGTCGGTCGCCGCGTCCCTGGCCGGGCCGGGCTCGTTCACTGCCTCTGTTCCTTCATCCGATCGCACACTCAACGTTATGCAGGCGATTGCCTGCATGTCAATCGGCGAAGACTGGAAGAGGTACCGGACGAAGGAGCCCCGGGGGTCGAATTCGCCGACGCACACTGGGGCAACCCTCTCCTCGACGGTCTGCCGCTCCTGTGCTTCTTCCTCAACCATCCGGTGCGCGCGAGCGCCACACGCGCCTGAGCCGACGCGTGGCGGGAGCGGGTTTCGGACAGTGATCCGGCCCATGCCCCGGCCGTCACGGCCGTCACCGAACCGCTCGCGCCCCCGCCGCCCGCGGTACGTCACCAGGGGTTCCCGGACGGCGTCGAACCGTCGGGAAAGGCCTACCACCAGGGCGATTCCGCGTCCGCGAGCCGTGCGGCGGTACGCCGTGCGAGCGCTCCCTGCCAGGGCCTCGCCGGCCCGGGGCGCACCCTCGCGGAGTGAGCGTGCGGCACGCGCCCTTGGCCGCCCGCCCGCGCGCGGGGCAGGATCACCCCATGGACAGTCCGCTGACACTCGACGCCCCGTCGTACCTACGGCTCGAAGGAGAGGGAGTTCACCTGCGCGAATGGTCCGGGGACGACCTGGACGCGCTGATCGCACTGTACGACGACCCCGAGATGGCCCGCTGGACGCCGGTGGCCTCGCCGTTCGACCCGCCCGCCGCGCGGATCTACCTCGCCGAGGCACAGGAGGCCCGGGCGCAGGGACGCAAGGTGCAGCTCGCGATCACCACGGACGGCGGCCTGCCGCGGGGCGAGGTCCTGCTGTTCCGCAGCAAGGCCGACGAGCGGGACGCCGAGATCGCGTACGGAGTCGGCGCCGCCCACCGCGGCCTGGGCCTGGCCTCCCGGGCCGTCCGGCTGCTCTCCTCCTACGCCCTGCGGCACATGGGAGCCCGCCGCGTGGTGCTGTGCATCGAGGAGGCCAACACGGCCAGTGCCGCCGTCGCCCGGCGCGCCGGTTTCGTCCGCACCGACGAGGAACCCCCCCTGCGGATGTCACGAGGACGCGAGATCGCCCTGCGGACATGGTGTCTCACCAGCGCTCCTTGAGAGCCCGCGAATGGCAGGCTGCTCACATGGGACATGCGGAGGTTCTGCTCATCGGCGGCCGGGCCGGGGTCGGGAAGTCGACGGTCGGCTGGGAGGTGTCGGCGCGGCTGCGCAGGGCCGGGGTCGCGCACGCCGTCATCGAGGGCGACTTCATGGGGCAGGTGCATCCGGCACCGGAGGACGACCCGCACCGGGCCCGCATCACGGAGCGCAATCTGGCGGCGGTGTGGGGGAACTTCGCCGAGCTGGGCCACCATCGGCTGATCTACACGAACACCGTGTGCGTGCTGGCCGAGGCGGCGGGGATGTTCGAGCGGGCGATCGGCGAGGACGTACGGCTCGTGCGGGTGCTCCTGACCGCCGGCGACGCCACCGCGGCCAAGCGCCTCAAGGGACGCGAGATCGGCTCGGAACTGGAGCAGGAGCTGCGGGGCAGCGCGATGAAGGCGCGGCTGCTGGAGGAACGGGTGCCCGCCGACACCGTGCGCGTGGTCACGGACGACCGCGGGGTGATGGACATCGCGCGTGACGTACTGGGGGTCACGGGCTGGGTTCCCGACGGCGACCGCTGAGCCGGAGGAGCCGTGGCCGGTGAGCCGGGAAACGGCTCGGACTGCACTCCGCTCCAGGGGGCACTCCTATGCGTAAGGAGTACGAAGAAGAGGGGCGAAGAGGGGCTGAGATGGAGATCTCGGGAATCATCAGTGCCGTCGTGATCGGCATTGTCATCGGCGTGCTGGGCCGGCTCGTGGTTCCCGGCCGTCAGCGCATCGGCATCCTGTGGACGATCGCGGTGGGCATCGTGGCCGCACTCATCGGTTCGGTGCTCGCGAACGCGCTGGACGTGGGCGACACCGACGGGGTGGACTGGATCGAGTGGCTGATCCAGATCGGGCTCGCGGCGCTCGGTGTCGCGGCGCTGGACCGTTCGAAGGCACGCCGCCGCTGACGAGAACGGCCCGCTGCGGCACACCGTACGCCGCCTGCGGAGCTGCGCGCCGCACACCGTTCGGCGCGACACCGTAGGAGGAGTTGTCACAGGACGTCTCCGTCATGACCGGCGCCCCGCGGGCTTCCCGCGGCAGACGCCCGGCGTGGCGGAGACGTCCTGTCCTCCGACCGCCCTCCGAGGCGGAGACCTCCTGCGAGGCGTAGACGTCCCGCCCCCCAAAGGCTCCGCGACATCGTCGCGTGACCGTGCGTACCGGTTCCGGGCCCGCCGGCACGTCTTCCCCTCCGCGTCGGCGGGCCCACGGCCTCGACCGTGCGCCCGGCGCGGGAGAGACGTGGCAGCGCGGGAGGCCGATCCCGGGACGGTACGTGCCCATCTCCCGCAGCATGCCACGGCCCCCTTCCCGCCGCCCGGGGCCGACCGGCCCTCACCGAAGGCTGTTCGGCCCCCTCTTGACGTGGGGTCAGGGCGCCGCGTGGACATACGGGACGGTCGTGGTGAGCGGGGCGAAACCCAGCCGCCGCAGAATGGGACGGCTCTGGTCGGAGGCGTCGACCTGGAGGTAGGGGTAACCGCGGTCGACGGCGACACGGGCGCGGTGGGCGATCAGGGCGCGGTAGATGCCACGGCCCCGCCAGGCCTCGACGGTGCCGCCGCCCCACAGACCGGCGAACTGTGTACCGGGGACGAGTTCCATCCGGGCCGAGCTGACCGGGACGCCGTCGGCGACGGCCACGACCGCGACGAGCGTGTCCGGGGCCTCGTCGAGCTGGGCGAGCAGCTGGTGGCGCAGCCCGGTGCCGGGGGTTCCGAAGGCCTGCTCGTGGACGTCGGCCATGAGGCCGACCCCGGCGGCGTCGGTGACGGGCCGCAGCTCGACGCCCGGCGGCGGCCCAGCGTCGAGGTCCAGTTCTCCGGCCTCGATGACCATCAGGGTTTCCGCCGGTTCGGGGGTGAATCCGGCGGCCAGCAGGCGCTGCCCCAGATCATGCGGCCGGTCGTGCCCGTACAGTTTCCACTCGAACTCGCGGCCGAGCCGCGCGAAGTAGCGGCACTGCTCGGCGATCGCCGCGTCCGCGTCGGACTCCGTGAGGTCCGACCAGAGCACTCCGTTCCAGCCCTGTTCCGATCCCACGTGCCGGACCACCCCGCCGACGCGCTCCACGACGGAGTCGGGGCCGAAGGGCCGCGCGTGCTCACGCATCTCCCGGTCGAACAGTGCCAGTACCGCTGTGTGATCCATCCGGCCACTCCAGCATCCGTTGCCCGGCTCGGCAACGGAGTTTCGGGGCCGCTCGCCCCGAGCGTCAGAGGAGCGTCGGCTGCAGGGCTCCCTCATGCGTGAGCAGCCGGACCTTGCGCTCGACGCCACCGGCGTAGCCGCGCATGGATCCGTCCGCGCCGATGACGCGGTGGCACGGGCGGACGACGAGCAGCGGGTTCGCGCCGATCGCCGCGCCCAGGGCCTGGATCCGCTCGCGGGGCAGCCCGATCCGCTCGGCGAGCGCGCCGTACGTGGTCGACGTGCCGTACGGAATCTCCTTCAGGGCGTCCCACACACGCCGCTGGAAATCCGTGCCGGTCGGGGTGAACTCGATCTCGAACCGGGTGAGTTCACCGGCGAAGTAAGCGGTCAGTTGTCGTTCGACGTCGGTGAAACGGCCCGGGTCGCACTGCCAATCAGCCCTCGGGGTCGGGGCGTTGCGCTGTCCCGGCATGGACAGCGACGTCAGTGTCGTCGCACCGTCCGGGGTCGGTTCACCGACCAGTAGCAGTTCGCCCAGCGGGCTGTCGATCGTCGTCCACACGGTCATGGTCGCCTCCCTTTCCACTTCCCATGGTGGGCGGGCGCGCTCGCTGACGCTGGCGGGATTCGGACGTGGAGACTTACGCCTTGCCTTCACACTGATGTGAGTGTTCCAGCCTGGGCCGATGACGACCGCCCCTGTCTCCGGTGGCACCGGCACGCCCGCCGCCACCGCGCCCCGGCTGCCGCTCTCCGGGCTGCTCGCGCTGTCCACGGCCGCCTTCACCGCCGTACTGACGGAACTGCTCCCGGCTGGCCTGCTGCCCCGGATGGCCCCGGATCTCGGCGTCTCCGAGGCGCGGGTGGGCTTCCTGGTCACCGGGTACGCCCTCGCGTCGTTCCTCGCCGCGATCCCGCTCACGGCCGCGCTGCGGGGGCTGCCCCGGCGCCCCGTGCTCATCGGCGCGCTCCTCGGCTTCGCGGCGGCCAACACCGTCACCGCCCTGTCCTCCTCGTACGGGCTGACGTTCGCGGCGCGGCTGACGGCCGGGGTCATGGGCGGCACGCTCTGGGCCATGCTCGTCGGGTACGCGGCCCGGATGGTGCCCGCGGAGCGGCGCGGCCGGGCCATCGCGATCGTGCTGGCGGGCATCACGCTCGCCCTCTGCCTGGGCCTTCCCGCGGGCACGGCGCTGGCCGGCGCGCTCGGCTGGCGTGCCGCGTTCGCCGCGCCCGCGGTGTCGGCCGTCCTGCTCGTGGTGTGGATACGGCGCCGGGTGCCGGGCTTTCCCGGCGAACCGCCCGGCGAACGCGTGCCGTTGGTACGCGTCGCCGCGCTGCCCGGCATCGGCACGGTGCTGTCCGTCACGCTGACGCTGCTCGTCGGCCATCAGGTGATGTACCCGTACGTCGCGCCCTTCGCCGAGGACGCCGGTTTCGGCCGGACGGGGCTGGTGCTGCTGGTGTTCGGTGGCGCGACCGTCGCCGGGATCTGGCTCACCGGCGTCCTGGTCGACCGGCGGCTGCGGCAGACCCTGCTGGGAGCGCTCGCCCTGCTCGCGGCGGCGATGCTCGCGCTGGGCGCCTGGGCCGGGCAGGCCGCCGTCCTGCTGACCGCGGTCGCCCTGTGGGGTGTGGCGTTCGGCGGTGCGCCGACGCTGATCCAGACCGCCCTGGTCGACGCCTCCGGCACCGCGAACGCCGACGTGGCCACCTCGCTCCAGACCACCGTCCACAACGCGGGCATCGCGGCCGGTTCCCTCACCGGCGGTCTGGTCCTGGAGAGTTCGGGCCCCGGAGCCCTGCCCTGGACGACGCTCGTGCTGGTCACGGTGGCCCTCGCGACCGTCGCCACGGGCCGCCGCCGCGCCTTTCCCCCGGAACGCCGGGACACCAGAACGCTGGAACACCGGGAGGCCCCTCGGACGTACGAGCGAACGCGGGGTGCGACTGAGCCGTAGGTGAGGGGGCAGGCGGGAGAGATCGGCTCACCGCCACCGAGGCCAGGAGATGTGGTGTCGCACGATCTGTCAGCCCCCGCGCCGCCGACCGCGCCACGGGAACGCCCCACCGCGGCCCCGGCGAAGTCGGCGCCCGCGTCCGCACCCGCGTCCTCATCCTCATCCTCGTCCTCGTCCGCGCGCAGGGATCCGTACTTCGACAACGCGAAGTACTTCACCATCGTGCTGGTGGCCTGTGGCCACGCCTGGGAACCCCTGACCCACGGCAGCCGCGTCGCGACCGCCGCGTATCTGACGGTCTACGCCTTCCACATGCCCGCGTTCGCCCTCGTGTCCGGCTACTTCTCGCGGAGTTTCGACATGGCGCCGGGCCGGGTGCGGCGGCTCCTGACGAGCGTCGTCGTGCCGTATCTGGTCTTCGAGACCGCGTACACGCTGTTCTACCGGTGGGCGCGGCACGACCCCGGCTACCCGCTGAGCCTGCTGGACCCCTGGTACGTGATGTGGTTCCTGCTCGCGCTCTTCATCTGGCGGATCACCACGCCGATCTGGCTGACACTCCGTCACCCGGTGCCCGTGGCGCTGGCATTGGCCGTGCTGGCCGCCGTGTCACCGGATCTGGGCGGGGACATCTCCATCCAGCGGGTGCTGGGATTCCTGCCGTTCTTCGTGCTCGGTCTGACACTGCGCGCCGAGCACTTCGAACGGCTGCGGACCTGGCGCGTACGGCTGTTCGCGCTGCCGGTGGGAGCCGCGGCGCTGGTCACGGCGTACCTGGTGGCGCCCTGGTTCAGCGCGGGGTGGCTCTACCACCGGGGCAGTGTCACGGGCCAGGGCGCGCCGAACTGGGTGGGGCTGTTCAGCACCCCGGCGCTGTTCTGCCTCGCCCTGGTCCTGACGGCCTGCTTCCTGTCCTGGGTGCCCTGGCGGCACCTGTGGTGCACGGCGCTGGGCGCGGGCACGATGTACGGCTATCTGCTGCACGGTTTCGTCATCAAGGCGTCCCGCTTCTGGGACTGGTACGACCATCCCTGGCTGCACACCGCGCTCGGCGAACTGGCCGTCACCGCGGCGGCCGTGGGCCTCATCACCGCGCTGTGCTCCGCCCCGGTCCGCACGGTCTTCCGGTTCGCCGTCGAGCCGCGCATGGAGTGGATGTTCAGCCGCCGCGACGAGGTCCCGCCGGGCCTGACCACCTCGGGCCCGACCACCTCGGGCCGGGGCTAGCCGAGTTCCAGCGTCGTGACCCCGTACACGCGGTCCGTGGCGTACGGCCGGACCGGACCCGTGTACATACGGGCCGTCTCGAACGACGGGGTGAGGCCGTGCTCCTCGGCCAGGGCGACGGCCGCCGTGTGCGTCTCGGGGATGTCGATGGAGACCGGTCCGCCCTCGGCCTCGCCGATCAGTGCGGCGAACAGGGCTCGGGCGTCGTCCGGGGTGTCCGCGAACAGCGGGCCGATGCGCGGGGGACCGGCGGTGGGCCGGATCACGCCGTAGCCGGTGAGCCGCCCGTCGACGATCCGGACCAGGGAGCGATGCCCCGTGGCGCCGAGCCAGCTCTCCACGAACCGCGGCCGGTCGGCGGGGTGACAGCCGCTGTCGTACGCGACGACCGCCATGAGGTCGCTCGCCTCGGCACGGCGGACGCCGGGGGCGGTGGCGGGGGCCGCGACCGGTGTGGGGACTCCGCCGAATCGGAAGGTCTTGTAGGCGAGTTCGAATCCCGACTTCCGGTAGTTGCCCTGCTGGGCGACCACCCCGTCGAGTCCGACGGTCCGTCCGCCCGCGTGGGCCAGGGCCGTTCTCCAGGTGGTGATTCCGTAGCCGCGACCGCGCTGGTCCGGCCGGACGAGATAGCAGCCGAGAAAGGCGTAATCGGCGCCGTGGTTGACGACGGAGATCGCCGAGACCGGCTCGCCGTCGATCCGGCCGAGGAAGAAGCCCTCCGGGTCCTGGGCGAAGAAGCACAGCCCGTCCGACACTCCCGGATCCCATCCCTCGGCCGCCGCCCATGCCCTGATCAACGGCCAGTCGTCGAGCGAGGCCCGGGTGACGACGAGACCTTCGGGGCTCGGAGAGATCATCGATGCGCTCCGTTCGGGGGGCGTGGGTTCGCGGGGAGGCGGGCGTCATTGCGAGGGCGGGGAGCGGGCGGACGCGGTCCTTCGGCGTCACACGCTCGCACACGGAAGGCCCCACCGGTCGCGGTGACCGGTGGGGCCTTCCCTTCAAAGGTGTCGCTCGGCCGGAAATCGACGCGTCGCTCGCGTGCGACACCGAGTCGGCGCGCCTGCTCCGGCGCGCCGGCGGTTTCGGGTCAGCTCCCGTTCCCGCGCGCCGACCGCCGCTGTACGGCGGCGGGCCGGAAGCGGCGGTGCAGCGCGGCCCCGCCCAGCAGCAGCGCGGCGCTCGCGGCGACCGTCGGACCCATCAGGTCCGTACCGGTCCGGGCGAGGGCGGCCTGGGGGACCGCCTGCGGCAGGATCTGCGGCCCCTCGGCCTCCACCGGGTCGGCGGGGTCGTCGGGCTCGGCCGGTTCGGCCGGGTCCACGGGCGGCTCCGACGGCTGGGCCGGCTTCGGGCCGGACGGCTTCTCCGGGAGCTGCGGCCCCTCCCCCGAGGTGTTCGTGGATTCGTTGCCGACGGCGGGGTTGCCGATGCCGACCACGCTCACCGAGTTGCCGGAGACGTTCACGGGGAGCTGGACCGGGAGGTGCACGCCGTTGCCGGAGATCAGGCCAGGGGAGTCCGTCTCGGCGCCCTCGGCCACCGCGCCCGCGGAGCCGTCGTGGCCGCTTCCCTTGCCGTCGCCGCCCCCGTTGGCGCAGCTGTTGCCCGCCGCGGGATTGAGGAGGCCGACCACGTTCACGGTGTTCCCGCACGCGTTCACCGGCACGTCCACCGGGAGTTGAATGGTGTTGCCGGAGATCACCCCGGGTGAGTGGGCCGTGCCGCCGTCGGCCGCGGAGTCCGCGTACACCGGCATGGTCACGGCCACGGCGCCGGAGGCGGCGGCCACGATGATCAAACCACTTCGGGCAACCCGTTTCATAGGTTCCCTGCCTTCCAGGACATGGTCGCGAGCAGGCGCCCGCACCGTTTAAACGCGGGCAAACCACGCAGGTTATGGCTCATCCGGCAAACACCCCCCTTCGAGCGGACGGCGAACGAGCGGCGGCGGAAGGGGCGGCGGCCGAGCGAGCGGCTGGGCGGGAAGCTGCCGGGGACCGTGCGCGCGGCTGTGCGGGAGAGGGCGGCGCAGGATAAGGCCTGGTCCGCCGCCCCGCTCGCCGAGAGGCGTGGCCGCGGGTGCCCCCTTATCGTGATCGAGGGGGAAATCCCGGCCGCGGGCCGGGGCGTCCCGGGAGGCCTGATGCTGTCGACGCGCCAACGCCGAGCCTTCGCCTGCGCCATGACGCTGGCCCTGCTGGGAGCAGGGCTGCCGTCGGTGGCCGCCGCTGCCGACGACCGACCCGACCTGTCCCGCTTCCACGACCAGTCGATCAAGTGGTCGGCCTGTCCGGGCGACGGACTGCCCGACGGCCTGCAGTGCGGGAAGGTGACCGTCCCCGTCGACTACGCGAAACCCACCGAAGGGACGCTCGACCTGGCCATGGCGAGGTTCCGGGCGACCGGCGAGTCCAGAGGCTCGGTGCTGCTGAACTTCGGCGGCCCCGGCGGTCCGGGGGTCGGTGAACTCGCCGACGGCGGTGAGGACTTCATGGGGCTTACGAACGGCTACGACGTGGTGACCTTCGATCCGCGCGGCGTCGGCCGGAGCTCCCCGGTCAGCTGCGGCGAGGGCACGGACGACTCGGCGGAGGCCACCGACCCCGGCCAGGACGCGGAAGCGGAAGCAGAGGCGGAGTCGGAGGCACAGGCGGACGAGAGCGACGATCCGCGGGCCGCTCTCGAAGTGCTGCGCAAGCTCGCCGCGGACTGCGCCGAGCACTCCGGGCCGGTACTGCCGCACATCGGCACGGTCGACGCCGCGCGCGACCTCGACGTGATGCGCGCCGCCCTCGGCGACAAGAAGCTCAACTACCTCGGCTTCTCGTACGGAACGCGACTGGGCGCGGTGTACGCGGCCCAGTTCCCCGACAAGACCGGCCGTATGGTCCTCGACGGCGTGGACACCCTCACCGAACCGTTGAGCGAGCAGGGCATCACCGGCGCCCAGGGCCAGCAGACCGCCCTGGAGGACTTCCTCGACTGGTGCACCGAGGACATCAACTGCGCCTTCGGGCAGGACTCGCGCTCGGCCCGGGAGGAGGTGCTCCGGCTCATCGGCTCGCTGGACGAGGCGCCGGTGCCCGCGGACTTCGGTATGCCCTTCTCCGGCCAGGACCTGGTGGGCGCCATAGGACAGGCCCTCTACAGCAAGGAGCTGTGGCCGGCCCTCTCACAGGCGCTCACCGCACTGGTCCAGGACGGGGACACGCGGGGCATCATGAGCTTCTACGTCGGCGGCAGCTCGCTCCCCCACCGGGACGGCGGTCTCGTCGACGAGGGCGAGATCCCGCTCGACAACCTCCCGGCCGCGCTCATGGCCATCAACTGCGCCGACGACCCCGACCGGCCCACCGCCGACCAGGTCGTCGGGGACCTCGACAGGCTGCGCGCCCGGTACGAGCAGGCGTCCCCGGTCTTCGGCCGGTACCGGCTCGCCCAGGCCCTGATGTGCTACGGACGCCCCAAGGGCACCTCGTACATCCGCGAAGAGGTGCGGGACGTCGACACCCCGAAGATGCTCCTCGTCGGCACCCGGGGCGACCCCGCCACGCCGTACCGCTGGACCACGGAGACCGCGGACCGGCTCGGCCCGTCGGCCGTCGTCCTCGACAACAAGGGCGAGGGCCACACCGGTTACTCCTCCTCGAAGTGCGTCCACCGGAAGGTCGACGACTTCCTGCTGTACGGGCAGCTGCCGGCCGACGGCAGTTCGTGCGGCTCGGAGGACTGAGCCCCGCACGACGACGTACGACGGCGTACGACGGCGTACGACGAGGGGCGACGGGAGTGCGCGGCACGTTCAGAAGTCGACCGGGTCGCGCACGATCGGGCACGTCATGCAGTGCCCGCCGCCCCTCCCCCGCCCCAGTTCGGCGCCGACGATGGTGATGACCTCGACGCCCGCCTCGCGCAGCAGGGTGTTGGTCTGGGTGTTGCGGTCGTACGTGAACACCACGCCGGGCTCCAGCGCCACGGCGTTGTTGCCGCTGTCCCACTGCTGGCGTTCGGAGGCGTAGACGTCACCGCCCGTCTCCACGACCCGCAGGGCGGGGAGCCCGAGGGCCTGCGCGACGACGTCCACGAAGGGGCGGGAGCCCTCGTCGGTCAGTTCGACGCCGGGTGCCTTGTCGGCGGGCCGCAGGGAGAAGGTGTGGACCCTGTCCATGATGGTCGGGTACAGGGTCACCAGGTCCCGGTCGGCGAAGGTGAACACGGTGTCGAGGTGCATCGCGGCACGCAGTCTGGGCATGCCCGCGATGATCACGTGCTCGGCGGCTCCCTTGGCGAACAGGGCGGCCGCGACCTGGGTGATCGCCTGGCGGGAGGTGCGCTCGCTCATGCCCATGAGGACCACGCCGTTGCCGACGGGCATGATGTCGCCGCCCTCGAACGTGGCCTGCCCCCAGTCGAGTTCGGGATCCCCCCACCACACCGCGGAGCCCCGGTAGTCCGGGTGGAAGGTGTAGATCGCCTTCATGAGCAGCGTCTCGTCGTGGCGGGCGGGCCAGTACAGCGGGTTGAGCGTGAGCCCGCCGTAGAGCCAGCAGGTCGTGTCCCGGGTGTAGAGGGTGTTCGGCAGCGGCGGCATCAAGTACTCGCGTACGCCGGTCGATTCGCGGGCGAGGGACACGTAACCGTCGCGGAACTCGTCGGGCAGGTCGACCGTGGCCAGGCCGCCGATCAGGTACTCGGCGAGTCTGCGGGGTTCGAGGGACTCCAGGAAGGCGCGGGTGTCGTCGATGAGTCCGAGGCCGACCTCGTTCGCGGTGATCTTGCGGTCGAGCAGCCAGGCACGGGCATCGGGGTCGGCCATGGTCTGTGCGAGCAGGTCGTGCAGTTCGACGACGTCGACGCCGCGTTCGCGCATCGTGTCGACGAAGTCGGCGTGGTCGCGCTGGGCGTTCTCCACCCACATCACGTCGTCGAAGAGCAGGTCGTCGGAGTTGGTGGGGGTGAGTCTGCGGTGGGCGAGGCCGGGTGCGCAGACCAGTACCTTGCGCAGTCTGCCCACCTCGGAGTGAACGCCGTACGCGGGCCGGGCCGGGGTGTCCTGTGGGGTCACGGTCTGCCTTTCGCGGAGTGTGCCGTGGTCTGCGGGGTCAGAGCCTGATCCAGCCGCGCGCGAGCGCGACGACGCCCACGACGGCGCCGGCCACCGAGACCGCGAGGATGACGAGTTCGCCGGGCGAGAAGAGCCGTCGGCCCTGTTCGCGGCGGGCCATGACGAAGAGGAACGTGGCGGGCGCGTAGATGATGAAGGACACGAGGAGGTACTTGAGGCCGGCCGCGTAGAGGAGGAACGCGGTGTAGAAGGTGGCCAGGGCGGCGATGGGGAGGTCCCGCCGGCCCGCGCCGCCGGACCGCGCGACCTTGACGGCGAACGCGGCGGCCAGCAGGAACGGGATGAGGGTCAGAGCGCTGGTGAGATCGAGCGCGAAGTTGAACGCGTCGTCCGAGAAGAGGGTGACGACGAGGACGATCTGGGTGAGCACGGTGGTCATCACCAGGGCCGGCACGGGCACGTCGGCCGCCGTGGAGCGCCCCAGGAAGCGGGGCATGTCCTCGTCCTTCGCGGCGACGAAGAGCACTTCGGCGGCCATCAGGGTCCAGGCGAGGTAGGCGCCGAGGACGGAGACGATCAGGCCGACGCTGACGAACACCTTGCCCCAGGTGCCGACCGCCTCCTCCAGGACGCCCGCCATGGACGGCTGCCGCAGCTCGGCGATCTCGCTCATCGACGGATCCCGTACGACACGATGGTGACCGAGGCGAAGATCGCGAAGACGCTCAGGAAGCCGAGGACGGTCGCGCGGCCGACGTCCTCGCGGCGCTTGGCGTGCCGGGAGTAGACGCTGGCGCCCTCGACGCCCAGGAACACGAAGACCGTGGCCAGCATGGTGCCCTTGACCTGCTGGAAGAGCGATCCGGCGTAGTCGGCGCCGGCGAAGTTCTCGGCGAAGACACTGGGCTTGAGGCAGAACAGCGCGATGAGGACGAAGACCAGGATGGGCACGACCTTGGCGACCGTGACGATCCGGTTGATGGCCGCGGCCTCCTTGACGCCCCGGCTGATGAGCAGGAAGAACGCCCACAGGCCCGCGGAGGAGAGCAGCATGGCGAGGACCGTGTCGCCGTCGCCGAGCGCCGGGGCGATCGCGCCGATCGTCGACATGATGAGCACCCAGTACGTCACGTTGCCGACGCAGGCGCTCGCCCAGTAGCCGAAGGCGGCGAAGAAGCCGAGGTACTCGCCGAAGCCCGCCTTCGCGTAGGCGTACACACCGGCGTCGAGGTCGGGTCTGCGCAGCGCGAGCCGCTGGAAGACGAAGGCCAGCATGAGCATGCCGGTGCCGGCCACCGTCCACGCGATGAGCGCGCCGGCCACGCCGGTCTCCTGGCCGAAGCGCTGGGGCAGCGAGAAGACGCCCGCACCGACCATGGAGCCGACGACCATCGTGGTCAGGGTGGGCAGGGTCAGTTTGGCTGCGGGTGTCCGGGACTCGGTCCCGTTTCCGGTCTCGGCCTGGCTCATATGGGTCCTCGGACGTGGCAGGGAGACGCGACGTGACTGTCCGGCGACGCTAACAGCCGTTTGCCCCTTTTGTCCGACCCGGTTCCTCCGAATGCCTCACCGTCGATTCGGTCCTATGGTGCCTGTATGGAGCATGTGCTGAGTTCCGCCACTCTGACCGAGCTGCGTCGGCCGCGGCCCTATCCGGCGGTGTCGGTACTGACGCCGACCCACCGCCGGGAGCCCGACAAGGCGCAGGATCCCGTCCGGCTGCGCAATGTGCTGGCCGAGGCGAAGAAGCAACTGGAGGCCGACCCCGCGGTCACCCGTGAGCGGCGGACGGACGTCGTCCAGCAGCTCGAACAGGCGCTGGCGGAGGTCGATCTGAGCCACTCCGAGGACGGCCTCGTGATCTTCGCGGCGCCCGGTGAGCACCAGGTGTGGTCGCTGCCCCGGACCGTTCCGGAGCGCGTCGTCCTCTCGGACACGTTCCTGACCCGCAATCTCGTCGCGGCCCAGGCCGCGGAGAGCCCGTTCTGGGTACTGACGGTCTCCGCCGACCGGATCGCGCTGTGGAGTGGTGGCTCAGAGCGCGTCGCCGAGGCGCACATGGCGGGCTTCCCGCTCACGCGGAGCCTGGAGCCGCAGGACGTCGAGCGCGAGGAACGGGTCGGGGACGTGCCGAGCACGTTCCGCGACGAGGAGACGCGCCGCTTCCTGCGGGACGCCGACACGGCCCTCGCCGGTGTCCTGCGCTCCGCCCCGCGGCCCGTGTACCTCGCCGGTGAACAGGCCGCGCTCTCGCTCCTCGGCGAGGTCGGCACCGTCGCCGACGACGCCGTCCACGTCCCGCACGGCGGTCTCGGGCACGCCGGGCCCGAGGCGGTGTGGCAGGCGGTCCGTCCGCTGGTCACGGCCGAGGACCTCAGGAACATCGACACGGTGACGACCGAGCTGGAGAGCGCCAAGGGCCGCCGGGCGTTCGCGGCGGGCGTCGACGAGGTGTGGCAGAACGCGACCGCCGGCCGCGTGGGTCTGCTGGCCGTCGAGGAGAACTACCGCGTGACGGTGCGCGACGACGGCGGCGACCATCTCGTCCCGGCCGACGGCGACGATCTCGACGCCCGGCACGACATCGTGGACGAGATCGTCGAACAGTGCCTGGACACCGGCGCGCAGGTCCGCTTCGTCCCGGACGGGACACTGGCCGAGGCACAGGGCATCGCGGGAGTGCTCCGGTACTGAGGGGGTCCGGCGCCGGTCCGGCCGCGGCCGGGCTCAGTCGCGCCCTCGTTCTGCGCCAGGGGTCACGCGGGGGCGAACGTGCGGCGGAACAGGCGAGGCATTTTCGGACGGGCCCGCGGGCCGTGCGCCTACGGGCCCGCACGGCATGCCTGCGCGGATTTTCCGACATAAGGTTCATTTCGACCCGGCCGCCCTCTCCGGCCTCCCAGGCAGCGACAGCGAGGACAGCACCCGATGAACACACCACCGCCCCAGAGGCCCCGCGGGCCCCGCCGACCGGGCCGCACGCGTTCGACCGTCGTCGCGGTGGCGGCCCTGGCCGCGGTCGCGAGCGCCGTCACGTCGTGCAGCACCGACAGCGGCTCGGACACCTCCACCCCCTCCTTCAGCGAACGCCCGTCGCCTCCCGACACCGCGTCCTTCTCGGGGACGGCCCCCTCCATGAAGGAGTCGGTCGTCGAGTCCGCGCGCGCCGCGGCCTCCGCGGCGGCGTCGTCCGCCTCGGCCGCGGCCTCCTCCTTCGAGGCGTCCGTGTCGGCGGAGGTGGAGCGGGCCAACAAGGCCGCGGAGAAGGCGCTCAAGGACGTCAAGGGCCAGGGGAACGCCATGTCCGACGTCTCCATGACCGGCAAACCCCGGTCCGGGACCGGCGGCCTGCTCGTCGTCCTGGTGAACATCACCAACAAGACCGACAGCGAGGCCTCGTACGCCGTGCGGGTCGACTTCCTCGACGACTCCGGCAAGACGGTGGAGACCAGGTACGTCGGCGCCGAGGACCTCGCGCCCGGCGAACGCGCCCAGCCGCTCGCCGTCAGCCGCAAGCCGGCCGAACCGGCCCTGACCCCGAAACTGTCCCAGGCCCAGCGCTACTGACCTGCCCTCCCCCCGGGGGGCGCCGACCGGAACACGACCATTGCCCCTGCCGGGCGGAGCGGCTAGGAAGATCGAATGACTCGCTCCCCGCTCCCGGTCTGCGGCCCCGAGGGGCCCCTGCGCGCCGCGCCTTCCACGCAGGGCCCGTCGCCCGTCCGGGCCGTCCTGTTCGACTTCGGCGGCACGCTCTTCCAGATGGGCGCGTACGCGGACCGGATCCGCACCGCGCTCCAACGCCCGGTCGGCGAGCGGGAGATGGACGAGCTTCTGGACGGGCTAGAGAAAGGGCTGGTCGACCCGGACGTCATCGAGGCGCAGCGTGGGCGTGATGTGTCCTCGCGCGCGCACCGGCACGCGTTCACCACGTGGTACGCGTCGGTGCGGGAGCTCGCGCCGCACGCGGACGCGCTCTACGCGCAGTTGCAGGCGCCCGAGCACTGGGTGCCGTACGCGGACACGGCTTCGACGCTCGCACGGCTGACCGACGAGGGGATCGCCCTGGGCGTGGTCAGTGACGTGGGCTGGGACCTGCGGCCGACGTTCGCGCACCACGGGCTCGACCGGTACTTCTCGTCGTGGGTGCACTCCTACGCGTACGGCACGGAGAAGCCCGACCCGGCGCTCTTCGGGCACGCCTGCCGCGAGCTGGGGGTCGCGCCCGCCGGGACACTGATGGTGGGCGACCATCCGGCGAAGGACGGCGGGGCGGCGGGCGCCGGGCTCCGCGCCTACGTGCTGCCCGCCGGAGCCGTACCGGGCGAGCCCCGGGGTCTGGACGCCGTGCTGCGACTGGCAGGGGCGGGGAGCGCCCTTCAGGCTCACCTCGGTTGAGTACGGCTCGACCGCCGATCCGCGTACGGGATTCGTCCCGGTCAGGTCCTCCGTGAGGACAGCGGCACATGCCTCAGGCACCACCCTCTCGTGTGTTGCCGAATCCCTTACAGCGCGTCGCGGGCTGTGCAACAGTCGTAGCGGTCCCTCCCCCTGCCTTGGTCGTACCGTGCCTGCATCGGAGTACGTCATGCCGTCCCCACTCCCGGCGGACCATCCGGCCGCCCAGCCGCCTCCGCGCGGCTCGGTCGACGCGCTCATCTCGCAGACGCGCCGCCTCCGGGGCGACATGGACGCCGTACGGCGCGACGCGCCGGCCGACCGCACGGACCCGGAGGGGCGCTGGCAGCGCGCCCTGTGCGACCTGGCCGTGCATCAACTCGACGACCTCGACGCGCACTTGTCGCAGTTGCGGGACGGCCCCTCGGCCGCGCCCCCCGAGCAGGAGCCGGCAGCTCCCGCCGTACGGGCCGTGCCGCCCGCGTCCCCCGGGCGCGGCTCGCTGATCAGCCGGGTCGGCAGTGCCGAGTGGAACCTGCTGACGGACGAGGCGACCTGGTCCGGTGAGCTGTACCAGATCCTCGGCCGGGACCCCGCCGCTCCCCCGCTCACCCTCGACGAACTGCCCTCCGTCGTCCTCGACGAGGACCGGCCGAGGCTGACCTCGATGGTCACGGACTGTCTGATCGACGGCAAACCGATCGACGGGGAGTTCCGTATGGTCCGGCCCGACGGCGGCGTACGGACCGTGCACATGATGGGTGAGCCGGTGCTCGACGCGGACGGCAGCACCGCGTCGATGTGGGCCGTCCTGCGGGACGTCAGCGAACTGCGGCGCAGCCAGCGGACCGTCAGCGAGACCCACGACTCGCTGCAGCGCCAACGGCAGGCCGCCCGGACCGAACACCGTCTCGCGGTCGAGTTGCAGGAAGCCGTCCTGCCGCCGTGGCGCGGCTCCCCGCCGCTCCCGCGGCAGGGCCCGGGAGCACTGGATCTGGCCGCCCGCTATCTGCCCTCCTCGACCAGCTCGCTGATCGGCGGCAACTGGTACGACGCCCTCGAC
Organism: Streptomyces tauricus; assembly: GCF_014650955.1. GTDB lineage: Bacteria > Actinomycetota > Actinomycetes > Streptomycetales > Streptomycetaceae > Streptomyces > Streptomyces tauricus. The sequence goes on along the minus strand of NZ_BMVY01000022.1, from coordinate 87,158 downwards.
ATGCCCGACGGGCAGACCCTGTTGAGCGTCGGCGACCTCACCGGCCACGGCGTCGCCGTCACCTCGGGCATGGCGATGCTGCTCGGCGCGCTGCGCGGCATGGCGGTGGCGGGCACCGAGCCGGGCCAGCTCATGTCCTGGCTCAACCAGTTACTCGACTCCTCCGTCCAGCCGGCCCTGGGCAGCGCGGTGTGCTGCCGCTACCGGCCGAGGAGCCGGACCCTCGTCTGGGCGCAGGCCGGACACCCCGCCCCGCTGCTGTTCCGCAACGGGACGGGGCGCATGCTGGCTCCGCCGGACGGCGTCCTGCTCGGCGCCACCTCGGGTGCCGTCTACGGGCAGGCCGAAGTGCCCCTGGAACCGGGCGACCTGCTGCTCCTGCACACCGACGGACTGGTGCCCCCACGGTGGGGACGCCCCCGAGCGGACGCGACCGGGACGGTGGAGAGCACCGCGGACGTCAGCCGTCTCCTCGACCTGGCCCCCCGCTTCCAGCAGGCCCGCAGCGCCCAGGACTGCGTACGGACAGTGGTGGAGGAGTTCGGGGAGACGGAACGCGAGGACGACGCCTGCGTACTGCTCGCCCGGGTCACCGCCTGAGGAGTTCACCGTCTGAGGAGTCCTGAGGCGGGCGGCCCGGATCGCCGATCTCGGGGCGCGGACCCCTTACGCCCGTGCGCCGTTGCTGCCCCTCGGCTTCAACGAGCCCTTGGGCAGGGACAGTTTGATCTCCTCCCGCAGATCGTGGATCTTCGGATAGCTGGAGTACTGCCCCGTCAGCCGGTACATCTCCCGGAGCCGGTCCCAGGTGCGATGGGACGAGTTCGAACCCATCGACGTCAGGGCCAGGCGTGCGTACCGGTCGGCCTGCTCGGGGTCGTCGGCGATGAAGCAGGCGGAGGCGAGCGAGAGATGGTCGAAGATCTTCGACCGGTCCCGGCCCTTCTCCCGCAGCGCCAGAGCCTCCTTGGCGTGGCGCTGCGCGACGGCGGCCGCGGCCGGGTCGTGCTCCGCGAGCGTCCGGTAGGCCAGGGCCTGCATCCCGTGCATGTCCGCCTCGTCGAAGAGCTGCATCCAGCTCGGTGGCGGCACGTCGCCCTTGTCCGAGACGAAGAGGTCCTCCGCCTCGCCCAGGGTGCGCCGCATGGCCTGACCCTTGCCCAGCGACGCCTGTGCCCAGGCCTCGATGGTGTAGAGCATGGCCCGCGTACGCGGCAGGACCTCGTCGCCGGATCCCGACTTGGCGAGGTTCATGAGGTCCAGCGCGTCGTCGGGCCGGCCCAGGTGCACCATCTGGCGGGCCGCCCGGGAGAGCGCCTCGCCCGCCCGGGGCCGGTCACCGCCTTCCCGGGCCGCGTGGGCGGCGATGATGAAGTACTTCTGCGCCGTGGGCTCCAGGCCGACGTCGTGCGACATCCAGCCAGCGAGGACGGCGAGGTTGGCGGCGACGCCCCACAGGCGCCGCTGCAGATGGTCGGGGTGCCGGTAGGAGAGCATTCCTCCCACTTCGTTGAGCTGTCCTACGACAGCCTTTCTCTGCAGGCCGCCACCGCGGGCCGCGTCCCAGGCCCGGAACACCTCGACCGAGCGCTCCAGTTCCTCGATCTCCTGCGACCCGATGGGGGCGGCCTCGTAACGGTCGAACCCAGCGGGGTCGGCGTGCAGGAGATCGTCGGTTTCAGGGGCGTCGGCCACCAGGGCCGGATCGGTGTGCAGCCACTCGTGCATGGAGCTGCTGATTGCGGATCCTGCGGCGAGCGCGGCGCCCGCGCCCACCAAGCCGCGTCGGTTGAGCATGAGGTCCATTCCCGTGAATTCGGTGAGGACCGCGGCAGTCCGCTCGGGCGCCCACGGCACGCCGTCGGGATGTTCACTCCCGCCGCCCGGCCGTTTCCCCGTACGCCCGTGCCGGACCAGACCGAGATCCTCGATGGTCACGACACGGCCGAGACGCTCGGTGAACAGTGCTGCCAGCACCCGCGGCACCGGATCGCGCGGGATCTCTCCCGTGTCGATCCACCGCCGCACCCTTGAGGTGTCCGTCGCCAGCTGGGGGTGGCCCATGGCCGCCGCCTGCCGGTTGACCATCCTCGCGAGTTCGCCCTTGGACCAGCCGGCCAGGCCGAACAGGTCCGACAGTCGGGTGTTGGGTTGTCCGCTCACGTCAAGCCCCCAGGTTCTCGGCTGAGTTGACAGTAACCGTCTGTCAGTTGCTGAGCGACTATTCGCCAGGGTTCGCCAGGGCACGCCAGATGGTGTGCCAGTGGGCGCCGGGTGTCAGGTAGGAACGCGCCACCCCGACCCGGTCACCGAGGGACATTCCCCAGGGTGTACCGGCGCGACCGGGGCGGGTAGCGCGGCAACTCGCCGGCACACGAAGGGATCTGTTTCGCCCATGTACACAGCATCGTCCTCCGTGTCCGCCCCACCCCGGTCGCTGCACGCCCGCCCGGGTGGCGGCGGCCCCTACCTCGACCCCGCGCGTCCGACGGCCCCCGTGCTGGGTGCCGGCCGGGCACGGCGCATCCCGGGGCTCGGGACACCACCGCTCAGCGGGAGACTCGACTTGTCCGGCCCCCAGGGCGCCCAACTGCGTACGGCGATCGCGTCGGTGCACCGGATCTGTCCGGAGTTCGCTCCGGTGCAGGTGCTGCGCCGCAGCGGACGCTCCGTGCTCCTGGTGGGTACGACAGGGCGCAGCACCGCCGTGGCCAAGTGTTTACTGGACCACTCCCCCGTGTGGACCGAGCGGATCCGGCACGAGATAGCGGCATACCGCTCGTTCGTCCGGCACCGGCCACCGGTGCGGGTGCCGCGGCTGATCGCGGCGGACCCGGACAACTGCACCCTGGTGATCGAGCGGATGCCGGGACGGGTGGCGGCGCTGAACCGGCATCCGGTGGAGGCGCCGCCCCGCGCGGACATCAGGGCGGCACTCGGCGCGATCTGCCGGCTGAACGCGTGGCGACCGCCGGCGGGGACGTTCGACGCCCCGCTGGACTACGCGGCGCGGATCTCCCGGTACCACGAGCTGGGGTTGCTCACCGACCGGGACATGGGCGACCTGCAGAAACTGGTGCACGGCATCGCACACTCGGCCGGCCGCCAGGGCATGGGCCAGTTCTGTCACGGCGATTCCCTCCTGTCGAACATGCTCCTGTCACCGGCCGGTCCAGTGCTGGTGGACTGGGAGCACGCGGGCTGGTATCTGCCGGGGTACGACCTGGCCACGCTGTGGGCGGTCCTCGGGGAGGCGCCCGGCGCCCGCCGCCAGATCAGCCAGCTGGCCCAGTCGGCGGGACCCGCGGCGCGTGACGCGTTCCTGGTGAACCTGATGCTCGTCCTGACCAGGGAGATCCGTACGTACGAGACGGCCGTGCAGCGGTCCATGCACGAGGCGACCCCGGCGGCACCGGGACCGGCCCACCCGGGCGCCGCGCCGTCCGGTGAGGAACAGCGGCTGCTGCTGAGGCGGCTGCACGACGACTGCCAGATGGCCCGCAAGGCCGTTCGTGCGGCGGTCGGTACTCGCTGACGGGGACGGAAGGCCCGCGGTATGCCCAGGGACAGGGCGCACCGCGGGCCTTCTTCATGTCCGCCGCCCTTTGCATCAGAGGTCCACTCCACTGACGCCTCGCAGGCCGGGTCACCACCGCACCGAAATCGGTGAACCCCCACCGCTGACGTGGGAAATCGTCCGCCTCTGGGAATGATTGACGGATCGTCGGAGAGCCGGTACCACTGACGCACACTCGCCCCCGTACGCACCGTCACGCCCGATCGTCCCAGGAGGCCTGCTTTGCGAGGATCCCCCACCGACCCCAGCACGTCCGTCCGGCACAGACGTGCCCTCCGGACCGCGGGTGCCGTCGCCTCGGCCGCACTGCTGCTGCCCCTGCTCGGCGCCGCCCCGTACGACGGCGGAAGCGACAACGGCGACGGGCAGACGTCCGCGTCCTCCGCGCAGTCGTCCTCCCCGCCTTCCGCGGCTCTGCAGAATGCTTTCTCCGACGCGGCCGACGAGTACGACGTACCGCTCAGCGTGCTCCTCGCCGTCTCCTATCTGCAGTCCCGCTGGGACACGCACGCGGGGGCTCCGAGCGTGACGGGCGGCTACGGGCCGATGCATCTGACCGACGCCCGCACGGCGATCGCCCGGACCGTGGCACCGCACCACAGCGACGGTACGGAGGACCCCCGGGGTGACGACTCCCGCGACACCCTCCTGCCCGACACGAAGGTCACGGGCTCGCAGGTCACTGACGCGCAGGTGCCGGAGAACGATCAGCTGCCGGCGCGCCTCAAGACGCTGGCGAAGGCCGCCGAGCTGAGCGGCATCCCCGCGGAACGGCTGCGCACGGACGCCGCCGCGAACGTGGCGGGCGGCGCCGCGCTGCTGGCCGCGGCCCAGAAGCGGCTCGGTGAGCCGCTCAGTGACGACGCGGCCGACTGGTACGGAGCGGTGGCGCGCTACTCGGGCGCGGACGACACGGCGACGGCCGCGAGGTACGCCGACGACGTCTTCGACGTGATCCGTCGCGGCGAGGAGCGCACGACGGACGCGGGGCAGCGGATCGCGCTCGCCGCGCAGCCCCGCCTGCGCCCGGCGACGGCCCAGCTGAGGGAGGCGGGACTGCGGGCGCCCGCCGCGGGCGCCACCGAGTGCCCGTCGACCGTGTCCTGCGAGTGGATTCCGGCGCCGTACGAGGAGTTCGGGGACGGTGACTACGGCAACCACGATCTGGGCGACCGGCCGAAGTCCCAGAGCATCAAGTACATCGTCGTCCACGACACCGAGGGCGCCTGGGACGGCGTCCTCACCATGGTGCAGGACCCCACCTATGTGTCGTGGCAATACACCCTGCGCTCGTCCGATGGCCACATCGCACAGCATGTGAAGGCCAAGGACGTGGCCTGGCACGCGGGCAACTGGTACATCAACTCCAAGTCGATCGGCCTGGAGCACGAGGGATTCCTGACCGCGCCCGACACCTGGTACACGGAGGCGATGTACCGGTCGTCGGCGCGTCTGGTGACGTACCTGGCCAAGAAGTACGGCATCCCGCTGGACCGGCAGCACATCCTCGGCCACGACACCGTGCCCGGTACGACGACCGCGACCATCCCGGGGATGCACACGGATCCGGGCCCGTACTGGGACTGGGCGCACTACTTCGCGCTGCTCGGCAAGCCGCTGCGCGCGACGGCGGGCCCGAAGGGCGGCCTGGTGACCGTCGCACCGAAGTTCGCCACGAACAAGCCGGTGTTCACCGGCTGCGTCACCGCCGGTGAACCCTGCCCCGTCCACGGATCGAGCGCCGTACGCCTCTACACCGAGCCGCGCGAGGACGCCCCGCTCGTCAAGGACATCGGCCTGCGGCCCGGCGGTGGCGACTCCACGACCGGCGTGAACGACCTGGGTTCACGGGTCTCCACCGGTCAGCAGTACGCGGTCGCCGGGCGCGACGGGGACTGGACCGCCATCTGGTACCTCGGCCAGAAGGCCTGGTTCAAGAACCCGGCGAAGCAGCCGACGGCGGTGGACGCGGCCGGTTCCGTCATCACCCCGAAGGACGGGCTGGCCGAGATCCCCGTGTACGGGCGCGCGTACCCGGAGAAGGAGGCGTACCCGGCGGGTGTGCCCGTCCAGGCGGTCTCGCCGCTGCCGTACAAGCTGCTCGCGGGGCAGAAGTACGCGGTCGGTGACAAGGTGCCCGGCGAGTACTTCTACGCGCCGACCTTCGACACGGCACCGCACCGGGTGGTGCGGGGTTCGGACCTGTACTACGAGATCCAGTTCGGACACCGGGTGGCGTTCGTACGGGCCGCCGATGTGCGGGTGATGCCGTCCGCGTAGACGTCCGCGTGGACGTTCTCACTGAGGGGCCGGCGGCGTTCCGTCCGTCGGCCCCTCAGTGCATGACGGGACTCGTGTGCGGCGGGCACTCGCGTGCGGCGGGGTTCAGGACTCGATCCGGCGCAGTCGCTCGGCGTCGCAGGTGCGCGGGCAGGTGGCGCAGGCCTCGGCGGGGCGGATCGTGTAGTAGAGGCAGCAGCCCATACGGGTGCGGGTCGGGTGCTGCCGGCCGTCGCCGCCGGTGAGGTGGCGGAAGTCCGCCCCGCCGGGGAAGGGCGGGACGGCGGAAGGCAGCAGCGCGGTGGCGGCCCGCACGGAGTCCGGTTCCCGGCCGAGCATGCGACCGAGGTACCAGATGCCGGAGACGAGGTCGTCGGTGACCAGGCCCCACAGCGCGCGCGGGCCGCGGCGGATGTGGGGGGCGACCGCGGTGAGCAGCGGCTCCATGTGGTCGGCGACGGCGACCCGCAACTCCGACCGCAGAGCCTCCTCGTGCGGCACCGTCAGGACCCCGGGGAGAGCGCCTGCCGGGTCCTGCGGCAGGCAGGCCAGATCCGGTCCGGGGGTGATCTCGAACGTGCCGGACGACAGGTCGATCCGCACGTCCTCGGGGCGGACACGCGGCACCCGGCCGGTGAGGTACCAGACGCCGCTCATCAGCAGGCCGACCGACCACGCGTAGTCGTGGAGGGCACGGGAAGCGGCGACATCGCGGCGCGGGACGTGGTCGTAGCGTTCCCGGATGCGGGAGTCCTCGGCCGACAGGAACGCCTCAAGAACGTCCTGATCTTTCGTCAACTCGGCGCCGCTCAGGCTCTTTCGGGTGAAGCGGGACACCGGGTCCGCCACGCTCACCGTCAACGCCGGGCACACCTGCGTCAGCTGCCGATACGTGTCGGAGAGCAGGCCGGACACGGTCGTGGGCGCACCGGTCGACGGAGTCTCCAGAGCGACGGTCATCGGTACTCCTGTGCAGGGGGCAAAGCGAGAAAACGAGGTAAGCCTTACCTTAGTATAGAGATCACTAACAGCAGTACGTGACAGCCCTTCCGGAGCAACGATCAAGGAAGGCGCACGTCACAGCGCTTTATCACCTGTCACCTCTCCTCGGATCACCACACCTCACCGGCCGACCGCTCACCCGCAACCGCCCACCCACGAGCGGAAGATGTTCCCCCGCGTGCGTATGTATCTCCTCGCCCTCAACCCCACCGACTCCGTCACCGAGGGGTTTCTCCCCGCCGCCGCACGGCTCGGTCTCGACGTGACCGTGCTCACCGACCAGCCGGACGCCCATCGGCGCGTGTATCCGCGGATCGAGATCGTGGAGTGCGACGTCCGCGACTTCCGTTCCGTCGTCAGCCGTATCTCGACGCTCGGCCGCCCCGACGCGGTCTTCTCGAACAGCGATCATCTGCAGACCCAGGCCGCCCTGGCCGCCGACTACTTCGGCCTGCCGGGCAAGGACTGGCGGGTCGCCCTGCGCACCAAGGACAAGGCGGAGATGCGCCGCCGTATCGCGTCCGCCGGCGTGGACACGGTGTGGTCGGCGGAGGTCACCGAGGACACGGACGTGGCCGCCCTCGACGTGCCGTACCCGTGTGTCGTCAAGCCACGTGAGGGCGTGGCCAGCGAGGACGTCGTACGCGTCGAGGGCCCCGAGGAACTGGTGGCGCGCTGCGCGGAGATCCGCAGCCGGCGCCCCGGGGCGGCGCTGGTCGTCGAGGAGTACCTGCCCGGCGAGCTGTACACCCTGGAGACACTCGGCGACGGTCGCGTCCGCCATGTCCTGGGCGGCTTCCACACCGTGCTCTCCCCGCCGCCGTACTTCATAGAGGAGCGGCTGACGTTCGTCGCGGCCCATCCCGAAGCGGTCGTGACTCAGGTACTGGCTCAACTCGACGCGCTAAGCGTCGGTTTCGGCGCCTGCCACACCGAGTTCGTGGTGCACGAGGGCCGGGCCAGGATCATCGAGGTCAACTACCGCGCCATAGGCGACCAGTGCGATCTGCTGCTGGCACACCTGCTGGAGATTCCGCTCTTCGAGCACATCCTGCGTACGCACCTGGGTGAGCCGCTGCCCGCCTCGCTCGGCGCGCGGCGCGACGGCGTGGCCCGGCTGGACTACCCGTGCGCCGTGAGCGCGGGGACACTGACCGCGGCTCCCGCCGCGGCCGACCTCACCGTCGACGGCGTGCGGCTGACCTACCGGCCGCTCCGGGAGGTCGGTGAGCGGCACGAGGTGTACCGCACCAACCGCGACTTCCTGGGGGTGGTGCGGGCCACCGGAACGGTCCAGGAGGACGTGGACAAGGCGGTGACCGGGTTCCTGGCCGGGCAGCGGTGGGAGATCCAGCCGTGACCGGTTCCTTCCCCGATACCGGTACCGACACCGCCGACGCTACCGACACTGCGGACACCTCTCAGGACGACCTGGTGATCCGGGTGCTCAGCACCCTGCTGCGCGAGGACGTCGTAGGTCTGCGCTCGTCCGGCAGGCTCGTACACCGGCCGGACGGCGCCTGGCTCCGACAAGCCGCAGGCGAAGGGCAGTACCTCCTGCTGCCGGTCGTCGAGGACGGGTTCCAGTGCGAGTACGCGGCCCGACTTCCGTTACTTGTAAGGGAGTTCGGGGCAGTCGGGGAGGCCGGAGAGTCCGGGGGACCCGGAAAATGCCAGCCCGAGTCCTACGACACGTGCGACACGATCCTCGCCGCTCTGCGCGACCTCGCCGACCCCCTCGACCGGGACGGATTCGACGCGTTCGCCGAGGAGTGCCGCCAGACGCTGGTCACCATGCGGCTGCACACGGCGGTCCGCGATGAGGTGACCCGGACGCTGACGAACCGTCACGGCAATGCGCCCGCGCATTGGGTGGGGCTGACCGGAGGACTCGCGTTCGACGCGCTCGCCGCCCACCTGGACCACCCCGTCTACCCCACCGCACGCGGCCGCGCCGGACTGGACGAGCGACAACTACGTTCGTACGCACCGGAGTTCGCGCCGCGGTTCGCTCTGCGCTGGCTCGCGCTGCCGCGGGACGCCGTCACCGGGACGCTTCCGGACGGCTGGCCCACCCCCGCGCGACTCGGACTCACGGGGCTCGACCGTACGCATGTGGCGCTGCCCGTACACCCGTTGACCGTCGGGCCCGCGCTGGAAGGGGCCCTGCGCGCCACCGGACTGGCGGACCGCGCCGTGCTCGCCGAGGGCGCTCACCTCGAAGCCGTGCCGACCCTGTCGATGCGTACCGTGGCCCTTTCCGCGCAGCCGTCCCTGCACGTCAAACTCCCCCTGTCCACCTCCACGCTGGGGCTGCGCAACCGGCGGACCATCAAACCCGGCACCCTCCGGGACGGTGCCGCCGGACAGCGGCTGATCGAGCGGATCATCGACCGCGAGCCGCGTTTCCGGAGCACGATCCTGCACGCCGACGAGACCGTGTACGCGCACGCCGGGCACGAACTGCTCGCCGCGCTGTTCCGCCGCTACCCCGACGGCCTCCAGGACTCCGTCGTCGTCCCCATGGCCGCGCTCCTGGCCGGAGCACCCGGCGGACGCCTGGTCGTCGACCACCTCGCCGACCGCTTCCACGACGGTGACGTGCTCGCACTGCTGGACGCCTGTCTGACCCTGCTCTTCGACTGGCAGACCACCCTGTTCGGGTATGGCATCGCGCTCGAGTCGCACCAGCAGAACATCTCGCTGGTCCTGGACCGGCTGCACGACGGCCGTACACGGCTGCGGCTGCTGTTGAAGGACAACGACGGGCCGCGCGTCAACAGCGCGCGGCTGAGCGAGCGGCTGGGTGACGCGGCCCCGGGGCTCGCGGACTTCGACGACGCCAGGACCTTCACCGAGGGCGACCGGCCGGTCGTCGACCTGTTCACCACCATCACGGTCCATCTGTGCGCGGGCGCCTACGCCTTCGGGCTGGCGGAGCACGGTCGCGCGGCTCTTCCGGTGCTGCTGCGGCTCGTGCGCGACCGGCTCGCCGAGGCGATCGAACGGCTCGGGACGGGAGCGGGCGAGCCCGGTGCGGTGCTGCGGGCCCAGGTGCTGGACGCGCCGCGCCTGCCGGTGAAGGCGATGGTCACCGCCGGAACGCTCCTCACCAAGGAACGCTCGGGCGCCGCGGACATCAACAAGCACTACACCACCGGGCCCAACTACCTGCGGCCCGTCGGGACTTCGGCGTGAGTGCCGCGGCGCGGCGCTGTCGGCCCCCGCCCCGCCCGGCGCCCGGATCTCCCTGCGCGCCACCGTTCTTCGCTCTCTTCGCACTTGCTGGAGCCGCACATGCCCTCGCTGACCGAGTCCCTCGGTAGCACCTCCCTCGCCGTCCCCCGCCGCACCCTCGGCGCCGCTCCTGATCCCGCGTCGCAGGCCCGACTCCCCTCGGCCGACGAGGTCGTGGCGCACACGCTCCTCAACTGCCTGCTGCGTGAGGTGTCGGCCCCCGAGCACCAGACCGCCCTCACCGACCGCCAGTTGGTGCTGCGGCTGCCCCGCCGCGGTGTGCTGCTGCGGGTCGCGCTGCGCCGTACGTCGATGCTCGGCGCGCACCGCTTCACCGGACCGGTGAGCGAGCGGACGGCAGACGGCGGCTGGAGCGAGATCGGCTGGCGGCGACTGGCGGAGCACACACAGGAAGAGCTGTCCCTGCGGACCGGTGTGCGCAACGAGGAGTTCCTGGAACAGATCGACTCCAGCCATCGGAGCATCGCCGCGTCCCTCCCCGTACGGACAGGGACTCACCGCGTGGGGCGCGGGACCGGCCCGGCGGCGGACACGCCCGTCACCGCCTATCTCGCCTCCGAGCAGTCGCTGCTGTTCGGGCACCGGTTCCACCCCACGCCCAAGGCCCGCACCGGGGACGCGGACTCCTGGCCCGCCTACGCGCCGGAGGCCGGTGCGGCCTTCCCGCTGCGCCACCTCGCCGTGCGCGAGCACCTGATCGCGGAGGAGTCCGCGGAGCCCGGCGCCCTGGCCGCGCTCGACCGGCCGGGGCCCGGCACCGACAGCGCCCCCGTCTCCCTCCCCGAGGGCTACCGGCTGCTGCCCGCGCACCCCTGGCAGTACGAGATGCTGCGCGAGCACCCGACGCTGCGCGAGGCTCTCGCACGCGGGGACGTCCTCGACCTCGGGCAGGGCGGCAGGCCGTTCGCCGCCACCGCATCCGTCCGGACCCTGTACGACGGCGAGTCGTTCCTGAAGTTCAGCCTGAACATCAGGATCACCAACTGCCTGCGCAAGAACGCCAGTTACGAACTCTCCGGGGCCGTCGCACTCACCCGGGTACTGGATCCCGTGCTGGCCGACCTGGCCGAGCGGTTCCCCGGCAGCACGGTGCTCCGCGAGCCGGCCTACCGCAGCCTCGCCCTGCCCGGACCCGACGGCACACCGGACCGCGAGCTGCTGGAAGGCTTCGGCGTCATCGTCCGCGAGGGCCTGGCCCACCGACTCCTGCCCGGCACCACCCCGCTGCTCGCGGCGGCCGTGGCGGACGAGTACCCCACCGGTCCCGCGCACATCTCCCGCCTCCTGGACGGGGCCGGGCCGCGGGCCGCACTCGACTGGTGGGCGGCCTACCTCAGACTGCTCGTACCGCCCGTGCTCGCCGCCTACTTCGACCACGGCCTCGTCCTGGAACCCCATCTGCAGAACGTGCTGATCTGCGTCGACGGCGACGGCATGCCCGCCCAGGTCCTCTTCCGCGACCTGGAGGGCACCAAGCTGGTGCCCGAGCGGCACGCCGGGATCCTTGCCTCGCTGCCGCCCGAGGTCGCGGGCCCGATGACGTACGACGCGCAGCGCGGCTGGGACCGGGTCGTCTACTGCCTGCTCGTGAACCACGTCGCCGAGCTGCTCGCGGCCCTCGCCGATCTGCATCCCCGTGCCGAGACCGCGTTGTGGGCCGAGGTCCGCGGTGCCCTGCGGACGTACGCCGACCGATACGGCTGCCCGCCGCCGCTGGCCGCGCTGCTCGCGGGAGTGCCCCTGCCCGCCAAGACGAACCTCCTGACCCGCTGGGAGCGCAAGGCCGACCGTGAGGCCGGATACGTCCACCTGCCCTCGCCGCTCGGCGAGCCGCTCGGCGGAGGCGCCCCGCCCCGCACGACCACATCTACGTCCACCTCTACCTCTACCTCTAGCGGGGGCACCCGATGACTGAGCCCACCGCCGCCGTACGGGACCGGGTGCTCTCTCTGTCCCCCGGTGAACTTCCCGCGTACGTCTACGACTTGACGGCGCTGCGTGCGCACGCGGCTGCCGTGCGCGCCTGTCTGCCCGAGCGCGTCGAGCTGTACTACGCGGCGAAGGCCAACCCGGAGCCGGAGATCCTGGCCGCGCTGAGCTCGTACGTGGACGGATACGAGGTCGCGTCGGGCGGCGAACTCGTCCATGTCGCCAAGGCGGTACCGGGCCGCCCGCTGGCCTTCGGCGGTCCCGGCAAGACTCCTGCCGAGATCGTCACCGCGCTGGAGCTGGGCGTGCGGCGCTTCCATGTGGAGAGCGAGTACGAGCTGCGCATGCTGGCCGAACTGGCCCGGCAGGTAGGCCCGGACGGGCGGATCGCTGTGCTGCCGCGCTTCAACCTCCCCGTGGCAGGCAGCTCGTTGGCGGCGAGTTCGCTCGCCATGGGCGGGCGCCCTTCACCCTTCGGTCTGGACCCGGCCCAGGCGGACACGGTCATGCGTCTGCTCACCGACGGCTCCTGTCCGCACCTCGAACTCGTCGGCGTACACGCGCACCTGGCGAGCGGACTCCGGGCCCCGGAACAGCTCGGGCTGGCCGAGTCCGTCGTGGACTGGGCCGTTCGGCTGGCGGAGCGGCACGGGGTACGGCTCGCGGAGGTCAACGTCGGCGGGGGCATGACGGTCGACTACGCGGCTTCCGAGGAGCGTTTCGACTGGGCCGCGTACGGGGCCGGGCTCGCCGAACTGCTGGCGCGGCACCCGGATCTGACGTTGCGTATCGAGCCGGGGCGGTCGCTGACGGCGTACTGCGGCTGGTACGCGACGGAGGTGCTGGACGTGAAGCCCAGTCACGGCGAGGAGTTCGCCGTGGTGCGCGGCGGCACGCATCATCTGCGCACTCCGGCGACCAAGGGACACGACCAGCCCTGCACCCTGCTCAGGGTGGAGGACTGGCCGCATCCGTGGGCCCGGCCGGTCGCGGGCGGTGAACTCGTCACGCTCACCGGCCAGTTGTGTACCCCGAAGGACGTCCTGGCCAGGAACGTCCCGGCGCCGGCGTTGCGGGCGGGCGATCGCGTGGCCTTCGGGCTCGCGGGTGCGTACGCGTGGAACATCTCGCACCACGACTTCCTCATGCATCCGCGACCCGGCTTCCACTTCCTGGGAACGTAGGCCTAGGTCCTGTCGGGGGTTCTGTCGGGCTGTTCGCCCCAGACGTACCTCCGGCCCGCGATGGCCTTGAACGTCGTCCCGCCGTCCGGCAGCAGGTCGCTGCGGACGGTGAGGCGCCGCGTGCGGGAGGCGGTCAGTGCGAGGCGGGTCGCGTGGCCGCCGGCCCACTCGATGTCGACGGTGGCGCCGCCGCGGGCGCGCAGCCCGCGGACCGAACCGTCCGGCCAGGCGGCGGGCAGCGCGGGAAGGACCTCGATGACGTCGTACTGGCTCTGCAGCAGCATCTCGACGATTCCGGACGTCGCCCCGAAGTTGCCGTCGATCTGGAACGGCGGATGCGTGTCCCAGAGGTTCGGCAGGGTCGAGGACTTGAGCTGTTCGGCGAGCATCCTGTGTGCGTGGTCGCCGTCGCGCAGCCGGGCCCAGAAGTTGATTTTCCAGGCCTTGGACCAGCCGGTGCCCCCGTCCCCGCGCGCGGTCAGGGAGACTTTCGCGGCGTCGGCCCACGCGCCGCCGGGTTCGATCTGCCGGCCGGGGTGCAGCGCGTAGAGGTGGGAGACGTGCCGGTGGTCGTCCTTCGGGTCGTCCAGATCCGCCTTCCACTCCTGGAGTTGCCCCCAGGAACCGACGCGGAGGCCGGGGTCCAGATCGGCGAGTGTCTTCTCCAGTTCCGCGCGGAACGCGGGGCTGTCGCCCAGAGTGCGGGCCGCCTCCAGGGTGTTGGTCAGCAGGTCGTGCACGATCTGCTGGGACATGGCCGCGCCCGCGGTGAAGTCGCCGTGCTCGGGCGAGTAGCCGGGCGTGACGACGAGCGTGCCGTCGCGCGGATCGGTGCGCAGATTGTCGAGCCAGAACTCGGCGGCCTCCTTCATCACCGGGTACGCGGTCGAGCGGAGATAGGCCACCGACCCGCCGAACCGGTAGTGCTCGTACAGCTGTTGGGTCAGCCAGGCGGCGGCCTCGGGGAACCAGAAGGACGTGGCCCAGTCGTGTACGCCGGTGAAGCCGTACGGGTTGGTCTCGTTGTGCACGACCCAGCCCCGCGAGCCGAACATCTCCTTCGCCGTGCGGCGTCCGGGTGCGCGCAGTGCCTCGACGAAGCGGTCGTAGGGCGCCGTGGTCTCGGCGAGGTTCGCCGCCTCGGCGGGCCAGTAGTTCATCTGCAGGTTGATGTTGACGTGGTAGTCGGCCGACCAGGGCGGTGACGTGCTGTTGTTCCAGAGGCCCTGGAGGTTGGCGGGCAGCGAGCCCGGGCGCGAGGACGCGATGAGGAGGTAGCGGCCGTACTGGAAGTAGAGGGCTTCCAGGGCGCGGTCCGTGGCCGTGGTGCCGCCCGTGTAGTCCGCGAGCAGCTGGTCCGTCGGGACGTCGGGGACCTCGGCGCGTACGTCCAGCGCCACACGGCCGAACAGGGCTCTGTGGTCGCTCACATGACGATCCCTCAGTGACTCGTACCGTCGTTCCCCCGCCCTGTCGATGGCGCGGGTGACGGCCGCGTGCGGGTCCTCGCCCCGGTAGTCGGGGTACGTGTCGGCGTAGTCCGTACCGGCGGCCAGCACGAACCAGGCGCTGTCGGCGTCCGTCACGGTGAGGGTGCCGTCGGAGTTCGCGGTGACGGAGGCGCTCCGGCCGTTCGCGCGTACGTGGATCTGTGCCTCGAAGCGCAGTCCGTTGTCGGCCAACGCGCCCCGGACCGTCAGCCTTCCGCCGGCCGCGGTGGTGACGGCGGTGGCGGTGAAGTCGTCGCGGGGCGAGGTGTGGCGGAGGGTGAAGGCGACGCTGCCCGGCCGGTCCGCGCTCAGCCGTCCCACGATCACCCCGTCGGGGTACGAGGCGAAGAACTCCCGCCGGTGGCGCACCTGTTCATGGGTGTAGGCAACGGTCGCCACGGCGTCGGCGAGGTCGAGTGCACGTCGGTACGTGTCCGGGGGCGTCGCCGGTGCGTCCGGAACGTCGATGTGGAGGTCACCGAAGGTCTGGTGGGCGCCGTACCCGGACTTCGGCTGGCCGAGTTCGTCGGCCACGGCCTCGGGGTCGAGGCGGGTCCCGGCGTCGATGCGGTCCTGCACGGCGGTGATCGCGCCGGGGCGGGCGTCGCGCCAGTTGCCGTGGTCGTACCCCTGGACCGAACCGGGGCCGCCGGTCCACAGGGTCTTCTCGTTGAGCTGCAGCCGCTCGGAGGCGAGGGTGCCGAAGACGGTGGCACCGAGGGCGCCGTTGCCGATGGGCAGCGCCTCCCGCTCCCAGTCGTCGGCCGGGGCGGTGTACCAGAGGGACGAAAGCCCGGGGGACCACAGGGACGTCACCGCCGACACATCCGATGTATCTGCTGTATCCGATGCATCCGCAGCCGCCGCCTCGGTGGCCGCAAGGGCTCCGGAACCCACGGCGATAGCGGCCGCGCCGCCAACTGCGGTCCTCAGTGTGGCTCTTCGGGAAGGTTCAGGGGTCGGCTGCGCATCGCGTGATTCAGATGACTGAAACGACATGACCCCTGACGCTAGAGGTCCGATCACCCGAGCGGCAAGGGTCATGACAAAGACGGAGACGGCGGAGGGGCGGTGGAGGTGACGCGCCGGATCATGGCGCCGGAGTGCGGCGTCGGATCAAGACGTCGGGGCGACGCGTGGCCGTGCGGTTCAGCCCTGCTGGAACAGCTCCGCGGGCAGCGGCTTCAGAAGCGCGTACAGATCGTCGGTGATGGGGCGGTCCCAGGCGGCGATCGTCACGAGGACCTTGTCGCTGCGGTCGAACTGCACACAGGAGATACGCGTCTCGGAGAGCTTCAGGCGGCGCACGATGAGGAGGTTGTCACCCTGCATGACCGGCATGTCCTCGGCGCCGGTGACGACGACCTCTTCGTCGTTCTCCAGGGCCTGCAGCAGCTGGGCCACCTCGAACGGGACCTCGCCCTCGGCGACCTCCCGGGCCGGGGAGCCCTCCGGCAGATTGCCGATGATCATCGCAGGACCGCGGCCGCCGAAGAGGTCGTACCGCAGGAACACACCCTGGCAGCTGCCGTCGGGGGCGGGCAGCAGGCCCGCGCCGAGATTGCCCGGCCAGTCGCCCGGATCCATGGCCAGAACGTCGAAGTCTGGCCCGGCGGGAGTGGCGCTGCGGCGGCGGAGGAAGGACATGCCGCAATGGTACGTGCATCGGAGGGCGTACGGCCGTGGGGTCGGCGGCCACCGACCCCGGAGATCCGCCGGCGGCCCCTAGGCCCCCGGGCTCTCCCTCCTCGCCGTGCCCAACGCCGCCCCCAGCCCCGTCCGGTCCGTCCCCACCTTCCGGTACACCGCCGACAGCAGCCGCACCACCGTCGTCTCCTCCGTGCGGAGCCGGTCGGCGATGGCCGCCGCGGTGAGGCCCCGCACGGCCAGTTCCGCGACCGCGCACTCCCGGGCGGTGAGTGTGTCCGTCTCCGCGCTGTGCAGGCGGCGGGGCCGCAGCCCGGCGGCCTCCAGTTCGTCGCGCGCCGCCTCGGCCAGACCGTCGGCGCCGCACTGCACGGCCGCGTCGAGCCCCCGGTAGAGGTGCTCGGCGGCCTCCTCCGGCCGGCTGCTGCGGCGCAGCTCCGCGCCGAGGGCGACGAGCGCGCAGGCCAGTTCGTACGCCGCCGGGGAGCACTCCAGATGGGCGACGGACTCTTCGAGGAGGTTGACGCGCGCCAGCCCCGAGGAGACGTCGGCCGCCGCGCGCAGCGCCTGGCCGACCGCCGACGGAGCTCCGTACAGGCGGGCCCGCCGTACCGCGTCGGCCGCCGTGGCCACGGCCCGCTCCGGGGCGTCGTGGCTCTCGGCCCGGGCCAGGTGCAGCTGCCAGGGGCACCAGGCGGGGTTGCGCATACCGCGCGGGTCGAGGCGGCGCCCGGCCGCCGCGAGTTCGGCGGCGGCGTCCTTCGCCAGGCCTCTGGCCAGCAGCAGCTCGCCGTGCACGGTCTGGGAGTCGGGGAAGACGACGGCGGCGGGGAACGGTTCCGCGAAGGCGTGGTCCTCGGCGAGCTGCGTGGCCTCGGTGAGCCGGCCGCGGGCGAGCAGGATCTCCACGAGGATGCCGACCGCGTACCAGTGGGCGGGGGTGCCTGGCCCGACCCGTTCGGCCAGCCTGAGTCCCGCGCGGACGAAGTCCTCGGCCTCGGCGAGCCGGCCGCGCCGGAAGCGGACGTACGCGAGCAGGGTGTAGCCGAAGGAGAGGTGGGCGCCGCGCCAGCCCTGCCGTTCGAAGTCGGCGATCCCGGCCGCGAACAGTTCCTCCGTACGACCCGGCCGGTCGGCGTACATGAAGGTGAGGGCGACGAGGACGGGCACCTCGAAGCCGCGGTCGGCCTCGGCCCAGCCCAGGCCGCCGGCCAGGGCCCGCTCCGCGTGGTGGACGGCGATGTGGGCGGGTTCGCCGCGCAGGGTGGCGTCCCAGGCGCGCAGGCCGATCACATAGCGCTCGGTGAGATCGCGGCCGGTCAGCCGGTCGGCGAGCCGGGCCAGCCGGCGGGAGCGGGCCGGCGATTCGGGTTCGTCGGCCCGGAAGGCGTCCCACATGAACTGCTCCGACTGCATCCGCAGCCGTACGCGTACGTCACCGGTCACCTTGATCTCGCGGGCGAGGGTGTCGGAGGCCTCGCCGAGCCAGTCGCTGTGGGCGAGGACCTGGGAGAGCCGGTAGACGATGCTGTGGCGCAGCGCGGGGTCGTCGATCGGCTCTTCGAGGGCGGCCCGCAGATGGTTGACGGTGGTCGCCGGTTCGGTGAGCAGGGAGGCGCAGCCGAGTTCGTGGAGGACGGCGGCGCGTTCAGCGAGGGGCGGGGGTTCGCGCAGGGCGCGCGCCAGGTAGCGGCGCGCGGCGTCGGGTGCTCCGGCGCGCAGGGTCTCGCGGGCGGCGGCACGCAGTTGCTGGACGACCCAGGTGTCCCCGTCGGGGTGGGTCTCCATGAGGTGCCGGGCGGCGGCGGACGGACCGAGCCCCGCGTCGATGACGCACCAGGCGGCCTGTCCGTGCAGGGCGACGCGGAAGCTGCCGGGGATGGCCCGGTAGACGGCGGTGGCGATGAGCGGGTGGACGAATTCGAACGTGCCCTTGCCCATCGCGTCGCCGGTCGTCAGATCGGCGGTCGTCACGTCGGCGGTCGTCAGGTCGGCGGTGAGGATACGGGCGTCGCGCAGGGCGTCCGCCGCGTCGGCCGCCTCCTCGGAGCCGAGGCCCGCCACGGCCGCGGCGAGCGCCGGGGAGATCTCGGTGCCGAGGAGGGCGCAGGCCCAGGCGAAGCGGACGGTGGAGGTGCCGAGGCGTTCCAGGCGGGCGACCAGTCCGCTGCCCTTGACCGCGGCGGCCAGGTCGCGCAGCAGGTGCGCGCCCGGTTCGGTCGGCGCCAGCCCGCGGTCGCGTACTTTCGCGGTGAGTTCGACGGTCTCGAACGGGTTGCCCGCGGTGACGGCCCAGCACTCGCGGCAGAACGCGTCGTCGGCGCGCGTGCCGAGGGTCTCGCGCACCAGGCGGGCGACGGCGTCGGCGCTCAGCGGTTCCAGGTCGAGGGGGCGCCCGCCCGCACGGCCGGGCAGACCCCGGAACGCCTCGGCGTGGTCCGGGAGTTCGTCGGGCCGGTAGGCGACGACGAGGAGCAGGGGCAGTTGCTCGGCGCGGGGCGCGAACGCGGCGAGCCACTCAAGCGATTCGGGGTCCGCCCAGTGCGCGTCGTCGAGGACGAGGACCATCGGTGCCCGGCGCACGGCGAGGTGGGTGAGGACCCAGTCGAGTCCGTCGCGCAGGCCCTGCTGGTCGGGCGGCGAGCCGTCGGTGGCGGCGCACAGGCCGAGCGCGGGTCCGACGATGGCGTACCAACTGCCCAGCGAGGTACGGAGTTCGGTCTCCGGGATGCCGGCCAGTTGGGGTTGGAGGAGTTGGCGTGCGACGTGGAAGGCGACGCGCTGTTCCTGGTCGCCGCCTCGCGCGGACAGGACCGTGCAGCCCCTGGCCTCGGCGCGCCTGCGCACTTCGGCGAGGAGGCTGGTCTTACCGATCCCGGCACGCCCGGCAAAGGCGAGCAACCCGCCCCGGGGCCGACCGGGCGGCTCGGCAGCGTCCCTGAGAGGGGTGGCGTCACGCTGCGGTGCTGGGCTGCCCTGCCGGTGCGGTGCGGCGCTTGACCGGCGCGAACCGGCGTCCTCCTGCTGCGGCCCGGCGCTTGACCGGCGCGTTCCAGGGCCCTCCTGGGGCGGTCCGGCGCTTGCTCGGCGCGGCCCAGTGGCCTCCTGCCGCGGCCCGGCGCTTGACCGGCGCGGCCCCGCGCCCTCCTGGTGCGGCCCGGTGCTCGTGCGTGACCCGGTCACCTCGCCCAGCGCCTCGTCCACAGCCGCGAGTTCCATCTCGCGTTCGAAGAGCGTTCCGCTGCTCCGCATGCCCTGCCGCCCCATGACGCACCCCCTGCCACGGTGGTGCGGCCGACGCGGGGAGACGGTGCGCACCGTGGCTTACAGGCACCTCAGCGTACGCCGGGGGCGAGTGCCGCGGGCCCGTCCGACGGTTACCGACCGGAGCGGTCGGCCAGCTGTTCCAGCAGCGCCACCGCCTCGGCGGCCCGCTCGTGCGGGACGAAGAGGTGGTCGTGGTGGAAGCCCGCGACGACGTTGCAGCTCAGGCCGTATTCGGCGAGTGCCTGGGCGACGGCGGCCGTGAGTCCGACGGCGTCCAGCGCCGAGTGGATGCGCAGGGTGATCCACCCGGCCACATAGTCGTAGGTCAGACGTGCGGCGTCGGCGTCCTCCTGTTCGACGACGAGGGTGAGTCCCTCGTCCTCGACGACGGTGACGACGGGTGAGAGGCCGGGGGGTGGCGTCCTGCCGGGGACGGTGGTGAAGACGTAGCGGCCGGGGTGCAGGGCGGGTTCCATACCGCTCAGCAGCCGGCCGAGATCACGTTCCGCGCCCGTTCCACCGCTCGTTCCGCTCATGTCAGGAGGTTATGCCGTTTTCGTGTGCCGCTCGCGCGACGACACCGCCCCTCGGGCCTCGGGCCTCGGGCCTCGGGCCAGTTCACCCCTCCGTCCCCTCGGGCGGAATCACCGCCACCGGGCTCGCCGCGTGCAGCAGTACCGCCTGCGTGACGGAGCCCATCATGCGGGCGGGTGCGAGCAGGCGTCGGCGGTGGCGGCCCACCACCACGAGGTCCGCCCCTCGGGACGCCGCGACGAGCTGGCCCGCCGCGTCGCCGGGCAGGACGTGCAGATCGACGCCGACCCCGGGGTGCCGCTCGGCGTGCGGTGCGACGAAACCCGTGGTCAGGGTCCTCGTCTCGGACTCGATGGCGTCCTCGTCGACCACCGGCGGCGGTACGAGGTCACCGGCCTGCACCGGCCAGGGGAACACGGCGGCCACCTGGAGGCGGGCCCCGCGCCGCGTGGCCTCGGCGAACGCGAAGGCGAGGGCCTCGCTGTTCGGGCTGTCCACATGCAGTCCGACGACCACACGCGGTCCCGGGGTGACGAGTTCGGAGTCGTGCACCTCGCGCCCCGGCCTGGGGACCACCACGACGGGGCACTCCGCGTCGCGCGCGGCGGCCGTGCCGTTCGAACCGAGGAGCAGGCTCGCGAAACCGCCACGGCCGCGGGAGCCGAACACCATCAGCTGCGCTTCGGAGCCCAGACCGGGCAGCAGAGCGGCCGGGGCGCCGTCCAGCGCGAGATACTCCGTGACCGGCGCGTCCTCGCCCAGGCCCTTGAGCCGGTCGCGGACCAGGTCGAGCACCTGGTCGGTGTCCGGCTCGGGCTGGACGGCGGTGAGCGTCTCCGGCCGCAGCAAGGGGCCGTGCTCCCGCACATGGACCACACGCAGAGGAGCCTCGCGTCGGCGGGCCGCGTCGAGCGTCCAGTCGAGGGCGCGCAGGCTGTCGTCCGTTCCGTCGACCGCGGCGATGACCGGCAACGTCGTGCCGACCGGCAGGGTGTTCATGGAATTCTCGCCTCCGGAACGTCTTCTTCCGCTTCCTGTGGCCAGCCTCGCTCAGGCACGGCCCCAGGAAGGGGTCGAAGATCGCGTGTCCGGAAAAAGGGACGAGAAACGCCCCCGCGCACGAGATCGAACCTCACAGCCGAGTGAGGCCGGACGTCAAGTGCGGCCGGAGTTCCGGTGAGGCCGGATCTCACATGAGGACCGGTGAGGCCGGATCTCGCAGAAGGACCGGTGAGGGCCGGATCTCAGGTGAGGTCGAACTCCCCCTCCCGCGCCCCCGACACGAACGCGCCCCACTCCGCGGGCGTGAAGATCAAGGACGGGCTTTCCGGGCGGCCACTGTTGCGCATCGCGATGAAACCCTCGACAAAGGCGATCTGGACATCCCCCTGTCCACGGCTGCTCGAATGCCAGTCGGCGCTGCTGAGGTCAAGCTCCGGCTTGTCCCAGCCCGCGAGCGGGTGCTGCTGGATGGTGCTCTCGGCCACGTCCGTGCTCCTCCCGGTTCGTCGTCCGCGGCCAGCCTAGCTTTCGGCACCTGCCGCGCACAGGCCACGTAAGAAGGACAGTTCAGGAGGTGGGCGGCTCGGCGCCGACCAGCCACATCGAGAAGAACTGGGAGCCGCCGCCGTAGGCGTGCCCGAGAGCCCGGCGTGCGCCGTCGACCTGGTGTTCTCCCGCCTGCCCGCGCACCTGAAGTGCGGCTTCGGCGAACCGGATCATCCCGGAGGCCCCGATGGGGTTGGTGGACAGCACCCCGCCCGACATGTTGACCGGCAGATCGCCGTCCAGTTCCGTGACCCCGGACTCGGTGAGCTTCCAGCCCTCGCCCTCGTCGGCGAAGCCGAGATTCTCCAGCCACATGGGCTCGTACCAGGAGAACGGGACGTACATCTCGACCGCGTCGATCTCCCGGCGGGGGTCCGCGATGCCCGCCTGCCGGTACACGTCGGCCGCGCAGTCCTTGCCGGCCTGCGGGGAGACGAAGTCCTTACCCGCGAAGAGCGTCGGTTCGCTGCGCATCGCGCCGCCGTGCATCCAGGCGGCCGGCCGCGGCGAACGGGCCGCCCCCGCCCGGTCGGTGAGGATCATCGCGCACGCGCCGTCGGAGGACGGGCAGGTCTCCGAGTAGCGGATCGGGTCCCAGAGCATCGGCGAGGCCTGGACCTTCTCCAGCGTGATGTCGTGCTCGTGAAGATGCGCGTACGGGTTCTTGAGCGCGTTGCGGCGGTCCTTGTACGCGACCAGGGAGCCCACCGTGTCGGGGGCGCCGGTGCGGCGCATGTAGGCGCGCACGTGCGGGGCGAAGAAGCCGCCCGCCCCGGCGAGCAGGGGTTGCTGGAAGGGGATCGGCAGGGACAGGCCCCACATGGCGTTCGACTCGGACTGCTTCTCGTAGGCGAGGGTCAGTACGGTGCCGTGGACGCGGCCCGCGATCAGGTTCGTGGCGACGAGCGCGGTGGAACCGCCGACGGAGCCCGCGGTGTGCACGCGCAGCATCGGTTTGCCGACCGCGCCGAGGGCGTCGGCGAGGTAGAGCTCGGGCATCATGACGCCCTCGAAGAAGTCGGGCGCCTTGCCGATGACGACGGCGTCGATGTCCGACCACGTCAACTCGGCGTCATGGAGCGCGCGTTGCGCGGCTTCGCGGACGAGCCCCGCGATGGACACGTCCCTCCGCGCCGCCACGTGCTTGGTCTGACCGATCCCGACGACGGCCACGGGCTCCTTGCCCGTCGCGGGGCTCTTCGCGAGACCCGTCGCGGGGCCCGTCGCTGGGTTCGTCGCGCGGCTCATCGCGGGTCTCCTTCCAGTACGGCGACCAGGTTCTGTTGGAGGCAGGGCCCCGAAGTGGCGTGTGCCAGCGCCCGGTCGGACTCACCGCGCCGGATCCGGTCGGCTGCCTCGCCGATACGGATGAGACCCGCGGCCATGATCGGGTTGGCGGCGAGCGCTCCCCCGGACGGATTGACCTCGACACCGCCGTCCGGACCCTCGTCCAGCCGCAGGGCTTTGCGCAGCACCACCTCCTGGGAGGTGAAGGGCGCATGCAACTCGGCGGTGTCGACGGGCCGTTCGAAGACCCCGGCGTGTTCCGCCGCCAGCCGCGTGGACGGCGAGTCGGTCAGATCCCGTACCCCCAGGCCGTGCGCCTCGATGCGGTGGTCGATGCCCCGTATCCAGGCGGGCCGTTCGCACAGTTCACGGGCCCGCTCCCCCGCGGCGAGGATGACGGCGGCCGCTCCGTCACCGATGGGCGGACAGTCCCCGGTGCGCAGGGGGTACACGGCGTACTCGCCCCGCGGCACCGAACCGCGCAGCTGCGCATGGGAGTTGCCGGCGGCGGCGGCCCGGCTGCGGGTGGCGACGGCGGCGAGCGCCGGTTCGTCCGTGTCGCCCGCGTCGATGAGCGCCTGCGCCTGGAGGGCGGCCAGGGCGACGGAGTCGGGCCACAGGGGCGCCACGTAGTACGGGTCGAGCTGCCGGGTCAGCACATCGCGTACGGAGCCGGGGGACGACTTGCCGTACGCGTACACCAGCGCGGTGTCCGCGTCGCCGGTGAGGAGCTTCGTCCAGGCCTCGTACAGGGCCCACGCGCCGTCCATCTCCACGTGCGACTCGGAGATCGGCGGCCAGGCCCCCACGCCGTCGAGGGCCATGGTGAAGGAGAAGGCCCGGCCCGCGAGATAGTCCGTGGAGCCGGAGCAGGTGAAGCCGATGTCGCTGGTCCTCATCCCGGTCTGCGCCAGCACCTGGTGCAGGACCGGCATGAGCATCTCCACCTCGGAGAGTTCGTCGCTGGTGCGCCGGTGGTCGGTCTGCGCGAAGGCGACGACGGCGATGTCCCTGAGCGGCCTGGGCGCGGGCATCTACACCAGCTCCTTGTACGTCTCGTAGTCCGCGTCGGGTTCGCCGGTGGGCCGGTAGTGGTCGGGGTGGCCGCCCTCGTCCGACCACACCGGTTCGACCCGCAGCCCCATGCGCACCTGGTCGTAGGGGATGCCGGCGATCCGGCCGTGCAGGGCGAGGTCGGCGCCGTCGAGGGCGATGTGCGCGTAGACGTAGGGCACTTCGATGTCGAGGTTCTTCGCCTTGATGTTGACGATGCAGTAGGTCGTCACTGTGCCGCGAGGACCCACCTCGACCCGTTCTGCTGTGGCCACACCACATGTGGGGCACGCACCCCTCGGCGGGACGTACACCTTGCGGCACGACGGACAGCGCTCCCCGACGACCCGCCGCTCGGCGAGCGCCTGGATGTAGGCGGTCTGCGCGCGACCCGGCGAGTACGTGTAGTCGAGCCGGGCGGGCGCGACGATGCCGGTCACCAGATCCTCGAACCGCCCGTCGTGACCGCCCGGTGCGAAGGTCTCGTCGGTGGCCGGCTCGTACGGCTCGAAGCAGGCGATGTCCGTGATGGCACCTGAGCGTTCCCCGGCCCAGCGGACCCGGACACGCAGACCGGTGTGCACGGAGTCGGGCCCACCGGGGACGTCGAGCGCGTGCAGAAGGGCGGTGTCGGCGCCGTCGAGCCGCACCAGCACCCAGGCGAACGGCCGGTCCAGCGGCTGCCCCCGGCGGGGTTCGTGGTTCCAGGCCCAGGTGGTGACGGTCCCGGTGGCCGCGACCTCGACGAGCTCGCTCAACTCCCGCGAGGTGACGGGGTCGTACTCGACGGGCGGCACCAGAGTGCGCCCGTCGGCGGTCCGCACTCCCAGGACGACGCGCTCGCGCAGCCCGGTGAGGAACGCGCTCTGGACGGGCCCGAGGGACCGGGTGAAGGGAAACTCGACGACGAGGGGAGCTTTGAGCACTTCTGGCACGGGGATCTCCTCACACACGGGGGACTTTCGACCCCGGTCGGGGGCAGCGCCCCTCCAGGGACGCGGGGAACCGCGTGGCCGGCCACAACGGGCCCGCGGCTGCGTACGGGCCTGCCGACGGCACGTCACTCCCGCCGGTACACCGCGGCCCGCCGCTCGGCGAAGGCCCGCGCCCCCTCCTTCGCATCGGCGGTGTCGAACACCGGCCACCCCCGCTTCAGCTCGGCGGCAAGCCCCTCGGACTCGCTCATCTCGGCGGTCTCGTACACGGACGCCTTCACCGCCTCGACGGCGAGCGGCCCGCACGCATTGACCTGCTCGGCGATGTTCAGCGCCTTCTCCAGCGCGGTCCCGTCGGGCACGACATGCCCGATCAGCCCGATGCCGGCGGCCTCCCGCGCCGAGTACGGCCGCCCGGTCAGCAGCATCTCCAGCGCGTGCGTACGCGGGATCTGCCGCTGGAGCCGCACCGTCGAGCCGCCGATCGGAAACAGTCCGCGCCGCACCTCGAAGAGTCCGAACGTGGCGGACTCCCCCGCGACCCGGATGTCGGTCCCCTGGAGGATCTCGGTGCCGCCGGCCACACAGTGGCCCTCGACCGCGGCGATCACGGGTTTACGCGGCCGGTGGTGCCGCAGCATCGCCTTCCAGTGCAGATCGGGGTCGGCCGTGAGGCGCTCCCGGTGCTGCTGCCCCGCCATCCCCTTGCCCGCGAGGGCCTTGAGGTCCATGCCCGCGCAGAACACGCCGCCCGCCCCGGTCAGGACGATCGAGCGGACGGCGTCGTCCTCGTCGGCCTCGATCCAGCCGTCGTACAGGCCGACCAGCATCGGCAGCGAGAGCGCGTTCTTGGCCTCGGGCCTGTTGAGCGTGAGCACCAGTGTGGCGCCTTCGCGCTGCACGGTGAGGTGTTCCGTCCCACCCATAGCCGTCCTCCCGTCTCAGGAACGAGAACAGGTTGCAGGAGGCGCCGAAGCAGTTCAAGGGTTTTCTGACAGGCAGTCAGATTTCTTCTGCGCGGACCCTTCACAGTTGTGGCGGGCTTTGCTCTGATGACCGGCGAAGCGATGACGCACGTCCATGCATCGATGCGCGTCCGATACGCCCCATGCGTCCCATGCTCGTCTCGGCGCACGTCGATGTCCGTCTCTGCTTGCCGGGGTCTGGAGGAGCGGTGGAGTACAACCTTGCCGACCTGTTCGAGTCGGTCGTCGACGTGGTCCCCGACCGTGAGGCGCTGGTCCACATCGACCATCCCGGTACGGGAGCCGAGCGCCGCCTCACCTACGCGGAGCTGGACGCGGCGGCCAACCGGGTCGCCCACCAGCTGATCGACAGCGGTATCCGCCCCGGTGAGCACCTCGGACTGCACCTCTACAACGGCGTCGAGTACCTGCAGACCGTCCTGGCGTGCCTGAAGGCACGGATCGTGCCGGTCAACGTCAACTACCGCTATGTCGAGGAGGAGTTGGTCTACCTCTACCAGGACGCCGACCTGGTCGCGCTGGTCTTCGACGCGGAGTTCACCGAACGGGTGTCGGCCGCCCTGCCGCGCACCCCGGCTCTGCGCCTCCTCGTGCGGGTGGGGGAACCGGCCCCGGACGCGCCTCCGCTGCCCGCACTGGACTTCACGGCCGCCGAGGCCGTCGGATCCCCCGGGCGGGGCTTTCCGGCCCGGTCGGGCGACGACCAGTTCATCATCTACACCGGTGGCACGACCGGGATGCCGAAGGGAGTGATGTGGCGTCAGGAGGACTTGTTCTACTCGGGGTTGGGCGGCGGCGCGCCGACCGGGGAGCCGGTGAAGAAGCCGGAGGAGCTCGCCGAGCGGGTGGCGGCCGGCGGCGACGGGATCACCTTCTTCCCCACGGCTCCGCTGATGCACGGCACCTCGACCCTCACCGCCTTCATCGGCTTCAACTTCGGCCAACGCATCGTCATCCACAGCAAGTTCGTGCCGGAGAAGGTACTGCGGACCATCGAGAAGGAGCGGGTGACCAGTGTGTCGCTGGTCGGCGACGCGATGCTGCGTCCCCTGATCGACGCACTGAACGGACCCATGAAGGGCACCGACTGCTCCTCCCTGTTCAGCGTCTCCTCGTCCGGCGCGATCATGTCCGAGACGGTGCGCGCACAGTTCCAGGCCCTCGTGCCGAACGTGACGCTGCTCAACAACTTCGGCTCCTCGGAGTCCGGTTTCAACGGCACGGCGACCGCCGACTCGGGCCCCGGGCGCGGCTTCCGCATCCAGGTCAACTCCCGTACACAGGTGGTGGACCCGGCGACGTACGAGCCGGTCGCCGTCGGTGAGCCCGGCCGCATCGCGCAGCGCGGACACGTGCCGCTCGGGTACTACAACGACCCGAGGAAGACCGCCGAGACCTTCTTCGAGAAGGACGGCGAGCGATGGGTGCTGCTCGGCGACATGGCGACCGTCGACGAGGAGGGCGTCGTCACCGTCCTGGGCCGCGGTTCGCAGTGCATCAACACCGGTGGGGAGAAGGTGTATCCGGAGGAGGTCGAGCAGGCGCTCAAGTCCCACCCCGACGTGTACGACGCACTGGTGGCCGGAGTGCCCGACGAGACCTGGGGCAACCATGTGGCGGCCGTGGTGCAGCTGCGCGAGGGCGGGGGGCGGCCTTCCCTGGACGAGATCCAGACCCACTGCCGTACACAGCTGGCGGGCTACAAGATCCCGCGCCAGCTGGTGATCACGGACTCCATCCAGCGGTCCCCGAGCGGCAAGGCGGACTACCGGTGGGCACGGTCGGTGGCGGCGGAGGCCGCCCGCTGAGCGGCCTGGTCACGTGTTGAAGGGCCGGTAGTGCACGAGGGCCCGGCCGTCGCTCCCGTCCCGCACCGTCAACTCCACCGCGACGGCGCCACCTTCGGCGTACGGCTCAAGGGTCAGGAGCCCGCAGCGGTCGGCGCTCTCCTGGACGCAGTCCGTACGCAACTCCAGATCGGGGTAGCTGTCGGCCAGCCAGGTGTCGAGGTCGGTTCGGCCGATCCGGAACCGGATGTCGTACAGCGTGTCGATGCCGTGCTGCGTCACGCAGACGGCGTCCTTCGCCCCGGCGGGCAGCCGCTCCTGGTCCGCGAACCGCAGCGCCTCCCGGCAGGGGACCTTCACCGCCGCCCGCACGGCCTCACCTTCGTCGCGTACGGCGGGCGCCGTCTCCCCCACCCCGCACCCCAGGCAGGTCAGCGCCAGCACGGCGACCAGTCCTCCCGCCCCGGCGGCCCTCTTCCTTGTACGTGGCACCCGCACCCCTCCCCGCTCCCGGACAGCGATCGTTCCCCGGCGGGGAAGAGGGGCGAAGGGGAGGTGCCGGTTCCCGCCGCACGCCTTGACGGCCGCCCGTAGGGCTGGATTACTTGATCCCCGAGGACACGACCGAATGATCGGTCGCCCGAAATGGTCCAGGGGCGAGGGAGAAGGCCTGTGGCGGATGTGACGGACCTGCTGGACGCCGGGGAGCGGCTCGACGCGGACGGCCTGCGCGCGCTCCAGCTGGAGCGGCTGCGCACGACCCTGCGGCACGCGTACGAGAACGTGCCGTTCTACCGCGACTCCTTCGACAAGGCGGGGCTGCGGCCCGAGGACTGCCGCTCGCTCGCCGATCTGGCCCGCTTCCCCTTCACCACGAAGGCGGACCTGCGCGACAACTACCCGTACGGGATGTTCGCCGTGCCCCGGGAACGTATTCGCCGCATCCATGCCTCCAGCGGCACCACGGGGCTCCCCACGGTCGTCGGATACACCGAGAACGACCTTTCCATGTGGTCCGACATGGTGGCCCGCTCGATCCGCGCGGCGGGCGGCCGGTCCGGTGACATCGCACATGTGGCCTACGGCTATGGCCTGTTCACCGGTGGACTGGGCGCACACTACGGAGCCGAACGGCTCGGCTGTACGGTCGTCCCCGCATCCGGCGGCATGACCGCACGCCAGGTCCAGCTGATCCAGGACCTGAAGCCCGGGATCATCATGGTGACGCCCTCCTACATGCTGACGATTCTCGACGAGTTCGAGCGGCAGGGCGTGGATCCGCGCCACACCTCCCTCCGGGTGGGCATCTTCGGTGCCGAGCCCTGGACCGAGGAGATGCGCCGGGAGATCGAGGAACGGTTCGCCATCGACGCGGTCGACATATACGGGCTGTCGGAGGTGATCGGCCCCGGCGTGGCCCAGGAGTGCGTGGAGACGAAGGACGGACTGCACATCTGGGAGGACCACTTCTACCCGGAGGTCGTCGATCCGCTCACGGGCGAGGTGCTGCCGGACGGCGAGGAGGGCGAGCTGGTGTTCACCTCCCTCACCAAGGAGGCCATGCCCGTGATCCGCTACCGGACCCGGGACCTGACGACGCTGCTCCCCGGCACGGCCCGCGTCTTCCGCCGGATGCGGAAGATCACCGGCCGCAGCGACGACCTGGTCATCGTGCGCGGGGTGAACCTCTTCCCCACCCAGGTCGAGGAGATCGTCCTGCGCACACCGGGCGTGGCCCCGCACTTCCAGCTGCGGCTGACCCGCGAGGGCCGCCTCGACTCGCTCACCGTCCGGGCCGAGGCGCGCGCGGGCGCCACCCCGGAGATCCGCGAGGCCGCCGCGCGCGCCATCGCGGCGGCCGTGAAGGACGGCATCGGCGTCTCGGCGCGGGTCGAGATCGTCGAACCGGAGTCCCTGGAACGGTCGGTGGGCAAGATCAGGCGCATCGTGGACCTGCGCCCCCGATAGGCCCTCTCGCCCCACCCGGTGTTCCTGGGCCGGATTACTGGTCCGGACTAGGGGTGGGGTGTCGAGCCGTACGCCGTCAGGAAGCGGTCGCGGAAGGAGTCCATCCGCCAGACCGGGGCCGTGTCGTCGGGCTTGAGGCCCTCGGTCCAGTTCCATCCGTCGATCTTGTCGAGTACGGACTTGTCGTGGGCGACGATCGAGATCGGCACGTCCCTGTCGGCATCGTCGCCGCTGACCCTGGCCAGGGGCTGGTGGTCGCCCAGGAAGACCAGCACGGTGTTCTTGTCGCCGTACTTGACCACGTAGTCGATGAGGCTGGTCACGGAGTACTCGATGGACCTGCCGTACTCCTCCTTGACCTTGGTCGAGTCGTAGAAGACGTCCGAGGCCTTCTTGCCGTCCTTCTGGATGTCCTCGTAGACCGAGCCGTCGCCGACCTCGTCCCAGGGTATCGTCTTCGGGATCGGCGCCCAGGGCTGGTGGCTGGAGGTCAGGATGATCTCCGACATCAGCGGCTTGTCACGCTTCTTGCCGTGCTCTAGGCGCTGGTAGGCGCTCAGGGCGTACTGGTCGGGCATGGTCGACCAGCTGAACTTGGGGCCTTTGTAGCCGAGTTCCCGTGAGTCGTAGACGTTGTCGAGGCCGTAGAACTTCCCTTCCGGCCAGTTCTTCTGGACGCCCGGCATGATGCCGACGGTCCGCCAGTCACCGGTGCGCTGGAAGGCGCCGGTGAGCGTCAGGTGCTCGCCCGCGGTGACGGTGCGGTAGCGGGCCTGGTTGCTGATCCACAGCCCGGACAGGAAGGTGGAGTGGCCGAGCCAGCTGCTGCCGCCGTACGTGGCCGAGGTGAGCCAGCCGCTCCTGGCCGCGTACCCGGCCTTTGTCAGCGCCGCCGTCTTGTCGTCGAGCGTGGCGTCGACGCCGGGCGCCGTGACCGGGTCCTCGATGGCGCTGCGGCCGTAACTCTCGATGAACGCGAAGATGACGTCCTTGCCGCGCAGATCGGGGACGAGCTGGTCCGGCGGTGTCTTCGCGAAGGCGTCCTTCTTGGCGATCTTGGCGAACTCCGCCTCGTCCTTGAGGGTCGCCTGCACCCGGTCCACCCGGTTCTGGACGGCCCCCGCGGTGCTGCGCGCCGCGAACTGCACCCCCGCGAACTGCACGCCGAGCGCCGAGCACGCCACCCAGACCGTGCCGGCGACCAGCGTGGCGCGGGTCGCACGGCCGCTGTGCCGGGCCAGCAGGTTGGCGAGCCGGACGACGGAGAGGGCCATCAGCGCGAACACGGCGATGACGAGCGCGATGACCGCGATGACGACTCCGACCGCGCCGGCCTTGCCCATCGAGTCCTCGAGGTACGTCCGGGCGTCGTCGAACAGGACCCAGTCGAGTACGACGTTGAAGCCGCGTCCGAGGAATTCGTTGAAGCCGAGGTCGAGGAGGTTCAGGACGGTCATCGCGCCCAGGCTCAGACCGGCGAGGACGGCCGTGATCAGTCTCAGCGTCTTCGGCAGGACCATGAGGACGGCAGCGCCGAAGATCGCCTCCACCGGCAGCCGGAGGAACACGGCCGGCCGGAAGCGGTCGGGCTCGTTCGGCATGAGGAGCGCGAAGAGCACGAGCACGGCGGCGAGAGAGGTGACCGTGCAGGTCACGCTCCGGGCGGCACCGGGGTGCTTGGCACGCCAGCCACGGACGGCCGGAGGCGCCTCGGCCGTCTCCTCGGCACCGAGGGAGGCGTCCGCATCGGTGGTGACGTCGGCGGACGCGTCCTGATCCGCGCCGGCGGCTGCGTCGGCCCCGACGGGCGCGTTCTCGTCGGCGGCGGTGTCGGCGTCCGGCGCCGCCTGGGTGGGCGTGCTGTCCGCCTCGGGCGCCGTCTCGGGCGCCGTCTCGGGCAGCTCGGGTTCCTTCGGGGGTGTCCGGTCCAGGTCCGGCGAGGGGTGAGAGTTCGTGGTGCTAGACAACCCGAAGGTCCTTCCGTGCGAAACCCGGTGGTGGCTGGGCGGACCAGGCTCGGGTGGTCGGACCGCCGTAACGTAACTGGTACGGCCCACCGGCGGATTCAGTTCAGCCGGGGGTGGGTTCGCCCGGCAAAGATTCAGTCACCCGTGGGTCAAGGTTCCCGGGGCCGGCCGCCGAGGAGCCCTCCCCGAACCGGTCCCGCAGTTCCCGCTTGAGGATCTTCCCGCTCGCGTTGCGCGGCAGCTCGTCCACGAACACCACTCGCTTCGGGGCCTTGAAGTGGGCGAGCTTCTCGCGCGCGTGGGCGACCAGTTCCTCCTCCGTGACCTCTCCACGGGGGACGACGACCGCGGTGACCGCCTCGATCCACCGCTCGTCGGGCAGCCCGATCACGGCGGCCTCGGCCACCTCGGGGTGGGTGTAGAGCGCGTCCTCGACCTGGCGTGAGGCGACCAGCACGCCTCCGGAGTTGATGACGTCCTTCACCCGGTCGACGACGGTGAAGTAGCCCTCGGCGTCCCGCACCACGAGGTCACCGGAGTGGAACCAGCCGTCCCGGAATGCCTCCGCCGTCTCCTCGGGCTTGTCCCAATAACCCTCGCAGAGCTGCGGTGACCGGTAGACGACCTCACCTGAGGTGCCGTCGGGCACGTCCTTGCCGTCCTCGTCGACCACCCGCGCGTCCACGAAGAGCACCGGACGCCCGCAGGAGTCCAGCCGCTTCTTCCGGTGCTCGTGCGGCCCGAGGACCATGGACAGCGGGCCTATCTCGCTCTGGCCGAAGCAGTTGTAGAAGGCCAGTTTCGGCAGCCGGGCCCGCAGCCGTTCCAGTACGGGGACCGGCATGATCGATGCCCCGTAGTAGGCCTTGCGCAGTCCGCTCAGGTCGCGGTCCGCGAAGTCGGGGCGGTTCGACAGGCCGATCCACACGGTGGGCGGCGCGAAGAGGCTGTCCGCACGGCCCGCTTCGACGAGGTCGAACAACTGGTCCCCGTCGGGTGCGTCGAGGATCGTGTTGGAGGCGCCGACCGCGAGGTAGGGCAGCAGGAACACATGCATCTGCGCCGAGTGGTAGAGCGGCAGCGAGTGCACGGGCAGATCGCCCGCGCTCAGGTCGAGGGCGGTGATCGCGCTCAGGTACTCGTGCACCAGCGCGCGGTGGGTCAACATCGCGCCCTTGGGCAGTGCCGTCGTGCCCGAGGTGTAGAGCAGCTGCACCAGGTCCTCGGTGCGGGGCTCGGGGCCGTCGTAGGGAGGCGTCGACTCCAGCCGGGCGAGCAGCGAGTCCTCGGCGTCGCGCAGCGGCAGCACCCGGACACCGTCGGGGAGCCGGCCCGCGAGGTCCGGGTCGGCCAGGACCAGGGTGCTGCCCGACTGGCCGACGATGTACGCGAGATCGTCGCCGGTGAGGTTCTGGTTCACCGGCACATGGACGAGTCCGGCGCGGGCACAGGCCAGGAAGCCGATGAGG
Organism: Streptomyces tauricus; assembly: GCF_014650955.1. Classification (GTDB taxonomy): domain Bacteria; phylum Actinomycetota; class Actinomycetes; order Streptomycetales; family Streptomycetaceae; genus Streptomyces; species Streptomyces tauricus. The sequence continues at coordinate 53,990 of NZ_BMVY01000022.1, read as the reverse complement.
TACGCGTCGGAGTTGTGGCCGTAGGCGCCGACGCGGTCTCCCGGGGCGAGTGCCGAGGAGCGCAGTACCTCGGCCGCGCGGGAGACGGCGTCGTCGAGTTCGGCGTAGGTCCAGGTGCGTTCGCGGTAGGTGACCGCGACGCGGGCCGGGGTGCGCCGGGCGCTGCGTCGCAGCACCCCGTCAACCGTGCTGCCGTGTCCAGGCGTCATGGGACTTGATCCTGGTTCCGTCCAGGTCGCAGGTCAAGCGCGGCGACACGGCCTCCGGAACGGGCGACGCGGACGGTCCCTCATGGCATGGGACCACACAGGACCGGAGCACATGTGTGGACGGAGCACGTGCGTGGACCGGAAAGCACCTGTGTGGGCCAGAACCACATGGCACCGCAGCACATGTGGCCCGAAACCTCACACCGGTCGCGTACGCCCCTCCCAGTACGGGTCCCGAAGCCGTCGTTTGTACAGCTTCCCGTTGGGGTCGCGTGGCATCGCCTCGATGAAGTCGACGCTCGCGGGCCGTTTGTACCCGGCCAGTTGTTCCCGGCAGTGGTCGAGGATCCGCGCGGCCAGCGCCTCGCCCGGTTCGAAGCCGGGAGCGGGTTCGACGACCGCCTTCACCGCTTCGCCCCAGTCGTCGTGCGGGATCCCGAAGGCGGCCGCGTCGGCGACGGCGGGGTGGGTGAGCAGCGCGGCCTCGATCTCGGCGGGATAGATGTTGACCCCGCCCGAGATGATCATGTCGATCTTGCGGTCGCGGAGGAAGAGATAGCCGTCCTCGTCGAGGTACCCCAGGTCACCGACGGTGAAGAAGTCCCCTATGCGGTTCTTCCGCGTCTTGGTCTCGTCCTTGTGGTACGAGAATCCTCCGGTGCTCATCTTCATGTAGACGGTGCCGAGTTCGCCGGGCGGCACCCTGTTCCCGTCGTCGTCGAAGACGGCGAGGTCACTGATGGGCCACGCCTTGCCGACCGTGCCGGGTTTCTTCAGCCAGTCCTCGGCGGTGGCGAACGCCCCGCCGCCCTCACTGGCCGCGTAGTACTCCTCGACGCTGTGGCCCCACCACTCGATCATGGCCCGTTTCACATGGTCCGGACACGGGGCGGCCCCATGGATGGCGTGCCGCATGGACGACACGTCGTACGCGTCCTTGGTGTGTTGCGGCAACGCGAGCAGGCGGTGGAACTGGGTCGGCACCATATGGGTGTGGGTGCACTGATAGGTGTCGATGAGCCGGAGCATCTCCTCGGGCGTCCACTTGTCCATCAGCACCAGCCGGTGCCCGATGTGCAGGGACGCGCCCGCGAACTGCAGGACCGCCGTGTGGTAGAGCGGCGAGCACACCAGATGCACATTGCCGTCGAACGGCTTGATGCCGAAGATGCCGAGGAAGCCGCCGAGGTACGTCTCCTCGGGGAGCTTGCCGGGCAGCGGGCGGCGTATGCCGCGCGGACGCCCCGTGGTGCCGGAGGTGTAGTTCATGACCCAGCCGAGCGTCCGGTCCCCGGGTACGGCCCCGGGCTGTCCGTCGAGGAGGTCACCGTACGGCCTGAAGCCGTCGACCGCGCCGACCGCGTACCGCCGGTCCGCGGGGAGCTTCGCCTCGTCGGCCGCGTGGCGCGCCGCGTCGCCGAACCGCTCGTGCGCGATGAGCGCCTTGGCCCCGGAGTCGGCGACGATCCAGGCGATCTCGGGCCCGACGAGGTGATGGTTGACGGGCACGAGGTAGAAGCCGGCCTGTGAGGCGGCCAGGTGGGCGGTGAGGAACTCGACGCCGTTGGGCAGGACGACGGCGAAGGAGTCGCCGCGTTCGAGTCCGGCGGCGCGCAGTCCGTGGACCAGGCGGTTGGCTTCGGCGTGCAGCCGGCCGGCGGTCCACTCCTCGCCGTCGGTCGCGACGAGCACGACACGTTCGGGGTCGGCGGTGGCCTGGGACCAGAAGCCGTTGGGGGGCTGGCTCACGCGTGGCTCCTTCCGGCGATGCGGTCGAGTCGGTCCACGGCCTCCTCGAAGCCGCGGGTGAGGTCGTCGACGACCTCCTGGACGCCGCGTTCGCTGTTCATGCGGCCGACGATCTGTCCCACGGGGGTGCCGAGCAGCGGTTCCACCTCGTGCTTCTGGATCCGTGAGACCGCCTCGGCGACCAGGAGTCCCTGCAGGGGCATGGGGAGCGTGCCGGGTCCGTTCGGGTCGTCCCAGGCGTCGGTCCACTCGGTACGCAGCTGCCGTGCGGGTTTTCCGGTCAGCGCGCGCGAGCGGACCGTGTCGCCGGACCCCGCGGCGAGGAGTTTTCGCGTCAAGGCACGCGAGTGCATATCGGCCTCTGTGGTGGTCAGCCATATGGAGCCGAGCCACACACCCTGGGCGCCGAGGGTGAGGGCGGCAGCCATCTGCTGTCCGCTGCCGATGCCGCCCGCGGCGAGCACGGGCAGGGGTGCGACGGCTTCGACGACCTCGGGGGTGAGCACCATGGAGGCGATCTCACCGGTGTGGCCGCCGCCCTCGTAGCCCTGGGCGACGACGATGTCGATGCCCGCATCGGCGTGCTTGCGCGCGTGCCGGGCACTGCCCGCGAGGGCGGCCACCAGCACGCCCTTCTCGTGGGCGCGCTCGATGACGTCGGCGGGCGGTGAGCCGAGCGCGTTGGCCAGCAGCTTGATCGGATAGTCGAAGGCGACGTCCAGCTGGGTGCGGGCGACCTGTTCCATCCAGCCGGTGATGCGCCAGCCGGAGGCCTCGCCCTCGTCGAGTTCGGGCACCGCGTACTTGGCCAGGGTGTCCCTGACGTACTGCCGGTGCCCCTCGGGGATCATCGCCTCGACATCGGCCTCGGTGACGCCCTCGACCTTCTTGGCGGGCATGACGACATCGAGCCCGTACGGCATGCCGTCGACGTGTGTCTCGATCCAGTCGAGGTCCCGTTTGAGTTCGTCGGGGTCGGCGTAGCGGACCGCACCGAGGACACCGAGTCCACCGGCCCGGCTGATGGCAGCGGCGACGGCGGGGAACGGCGTGAAGCCGAAGAGGGCGTGCTCGACTCCCAGTTTCTTGCTCAGCTCCGTCTGCATGGGCGCAGGATGCCGCAGTCCTCCGGACGAGGGAAGACCTTCTCTGATGACCCGTCAGTTTTTTGACCCGCGGGCGGACCGGGTCGGCACCGTTGACACCGTCCACCTCTGACACAAAAGTTTCACCGGACACAGTGCGGGCGGAAAGATACTTTCAGGCGGCGTGACGGGAGGCTCTTCAATGACGTCGATGTCATCGATGGAGGACAGAGCGGGCGGCGGGCCGACCCGCCGTCAAGTGGGTCGCGGACTCACGGCGCTGGGAGGCGCGCTGATCCTGGCGCCCCTGCCCGCCGCCTCGGCGGCGTCCGGCACGGCCGGGAGCGACGCAGCCGGCCACCGGCACCCGACCCTGCGCCGCGGCTCAGCCGAACGCGCCGGTCTGCTCCCCGCTCCCCTGCGTCAACTGGTCACCGATGCCGAGTCGTTCCTCGCCCCCTCCCCCAAGTACCCCTGGTACGCCGGTGCCGTGCTGCTCGCGGGCCGTGGCGGTACGGTCGCCCTGCACGAGCCGATCGGCAAGGCGGTGCGCTACGCGGCGTACGACGAGAAGACCGACACGGGCGTGGAGTTCCCCGCGGAGCGGCAGATCGCGATGGCCGAGGACACGGTCTTCGACCTGGCTTCGGTGTCGAAGCTGTTCACGTCGATCCTCGCCGTGCAGCAGATCGAGCGCGGCACGCTGGAGCTGGAGGGCAGGGTCGCCTCGTACCTCCCCGACTTCGGCGGGGCGGGCAAGCAGGACATCACGATCCGCCAACTGCTCACCCACACCTCGGGGTTCCGCGCCTGGATCCCGCTCTACAGCGCGCCGACGTACGAGGAGAAGCTCCAGCTCATCTGGAAGGAAGCGCCGCTCAACCCGCCGGGCACCACGTACCTCTACTCGGACCTCAATCTGATCTCCCTGCAGTTGGTCCTGGAGAAGATCACCGGTCGTGCGCTGGACGTCCTGCTCCGCACCGAGATCACCGCTCCGCTCGGGATGCGTCGCACCCGCTACAACCCGCCGCCCTCCTGGAAGCCGGGGATCGCCGCCACGGAGGACGCCCGCAAGCCGTGGTCCGGGCTCGACCGGGGCCTCGTGTGGGGTGAGGTGCACGACGAGAACGCGTACAGCCTGGGCGGTGTCGCGGGGCACGCCGGTGTCTTCTCCAGCGCCTGGGACCTCGCGGTTCTCGGCCGGACCCTGCTCAACGGCGGGGTGTACGGCAAGGCGCGCATCCTGGCGCCCGAGTCCGTGGAGCTGATGTTCACCGACTTCAACACGGCCTTCCCCGGCGACGAGCACGGTCTCGGTTTCGAGCTCTACCAGCACTGGTACATGGGCGCGATGGCCACTCCGCGCACCGCGGGTCACACCGGCTTCACGGGTACCTCGCTCGTCCTCGACCCGACGACCGACTCCTTCCTCGTCCTCCTCGGCAACTCCGTTCATCCGGTGCGCAGTTGGCGTTCCGGGTCCGCTCCCCGTGTCGCCGCCGCCAATCACCTGGCCCGCGCCGTTCCGGTCCGGCCCGCGCGGGGGCGTACGGCCTGGTTCTCCGGCATGGCGACGGCGGCCTCCGCGACGCTGACGCTGCCCGCGCTGGACGTGGGCGCCGGCGGGCGGCTGCGGTGCGCCCTGTGGTGGGACACCGAACCGCAGGCGGACGCGCTCTTCCTGGAGTCCTCTACGGACGGCGGCGAGTCGTGGCGGGCGGTGCCTTTCACGACCGTTCGCCACGGGGACGACCCGGCCGAACATCCCGCCGGGTCGGTGACGGGTTGGTCCGGCCGGACCTGGCACGCGGTCGACGCGGATCTGCCGTCGGCCGCACGGCTCGTCCTGCGCTGGCGGTATGCGACGGACCGGCTGTATGTGGGGCGGGGCGCGTATGTGGACGCGCTGCGGGTCCTCGACGGCGACCGGGTCCTGTTCGACGAGGCCCGGCCTGCGGACTCGGCGCGGATCACGGCCGTGGGGTGGGTGGCGTCCTCGGACTGAGCGCGCCCGAGGGATGCCACCCCGGGTCACCCGCGACAGGCCGCGGTCGCCGTTCCAGCACCGGCGGTCACCGGCGGCCGGGGCGTGTGCGGGGCTGTGGGGGCGGTGCTCGCGCCGTTCCCCGCGCCCCCGAAAAAGCCCCTACGGGGCTTCCAGGAGGGCCATCGCCGCGTTGTGGCCGGGTACTCCGCTCACGCCTCCGCCCCGTACCGCGCCCGCGCCGCAGAGGAGGATGTTGGCGTGGGTGGTCTCCACGCCCCAGCGGCCGGTGTCCTCCTGGGTGTGGGGGAAGGCGAGGTCGCGGTGGAAGATGTTGCCGCCGGGGAGCCTGAGGTCACGTTCCAGGTCGAGGGGGGACTTGGCCTCGATGCACAGGCGGCCGTCCCCGTCGGTCGCCAGGCAGTCGACGATCGGTTCGACGAGGTGTGCGTCCAGTTGCGCCAGGGTCGACTTCAGCAGTTCCCGGCGTACGCCGTCGTTGTCGTGGGCGAAGAGCCGGGCGGGTGTGTGGAGTCCGAAGAGGGTGAGCGTGTGGTAGCCCTGCTGGACCAGGTCGGGGCCCAGGATCGTGGGATCGGTCAGCGAGTGGCAGTAGATCTCGGAGGGCGGTGCCTCGGGCAGTACACCGGTCGAGGCCTGGGCGTGCGCGGTCGCCAACTGCTCGTAGCCCTCGGCGATGTGGAAGGTTCCGGCGAAGGCCTCGCGCGGGTCGACGGAGGTGTCGCGCAGTCGGGGCAGCCGCTTCAGCAGCATGTTGACCTTGAGCTGGGCGCCTTCGGCGGGGGCGGGCGGCTCGTCGCCGGTCAGCCGCGCGAGTTCCTGCGGGGAGGCGTTGACGAGCACGTGCCGGGCGGCGACGGTTCCCTCGCCGTCCGCGGTCCGGTAGGTGACCTCGGCGGCGTGTCCGTCGGTCTCCACCCGGAGCGCCTCGTGGCCGGTCGCGAGGACCGCGCCGGCGTTGCGCGCGGCGGTGGCCAGGGCGTGGGTGAGCGCGCCCATGCCGCCGACCGGGACGTCCCAGGCTCCGGTGCCGCCGCCGATCACGTGGTAGAGGAAGCAGCGGTTCTGCCGCAGGGTCGGGTCGTGGGCGTCGGCGAAGGTGCCGATGAGGGCGTCGGTGAGGACGACTCCGCGGACGAGGTCGTCGGCGAAGGTGTCCTCGACGGCGATCCCGAGGGGCTCCTCGAAGAGGATGCGCCAGGCGTCCTCGTCGTCGATGCGGCGGCGCAGCTCGTCGCGGGTGGGGAGGGGTTCGGTGAGGGTGGGGAAGACCTTCTTGGCGAGGCGGCCGGTCATGCCGTAGAAGCGTTGCCAGGCCTGGTACTCGCTGCCTGAGCCGGTGAGCTTGGCGAAGGCCTCCCGGGTGCGCCGCTCGCCGCCCCCGACGAGCAGTCCGGCGGGCCGGCCGCCCCGCTCGGTGGGGGTGTACGAGGACACGTTGCGGCCGCGGACCCGGAAGTCGAGGCCCAGATCCCGGACGATCTTCCGGGGCAGCAGACTGACCAGATAGGAGTAGCGCGACAGCCGGGCGTCGACACCGGCGAACGGCCGTGTCGACACGGCGGCGCCGCCGGTGTTCCCCAGCCGCTCCAGCACGAGCACGGACTTTCCCGCGCGGGCCAGGTAGGCGGCGGCCACCAGCCCGTTGTGTCCTCCGCCGACGATGACGACGTCGTGTTCCCGGTATCCCTCGTGAGCACCCATCCCCCTAGGTAACACGCAAAGATCCACACCGACCACCCCCACACGCACCCGGCGGACACCCATGTGGGGCGAGGTCCCCCGGCCCGGGCGCCCCGCGCGCTCAGATGCCGTAGACGACTCGTGTGAGTGAGTCGGACAGTGTCCAGAGCCGGTGCTGGACGGCGGTGTCGTAGGACTGCCCCCCGGAGGTCACGACCACGGGTGCGCCCATGGCTTGCTGGAAGCCGTCGGGTCCGTAGAACTGGCCACCCCCGCACGGCGGGGTCGGTCGCGGCGCGCAGCATGGGCAGGGCGCCCTGTGCGGGCGGCTGGGCGAGCAGGGGGCCGAACGCCTGGGTGGCGGTGCGCAGCGGACGGGGAAGGTGGCGCATGATCGCTGTCCGGGCGCTGCCGGGATGGGCGGCGACGGCGAGGGTGTCCGCGTTCTTGTCGGTGAGCCGTCGCTGGAGTTCGTAGGTGAACATGAGGTTGGCCAGTTTGGACTGCCCGTAGGCGGCGGACCGGTTGTAGCGGCGGTGCCTCCACTGCAGGTCGTTGAGGTGGATGCGGGTGTACCGGTGGGCGAGGCTGGTGACGGTGACCACGCGTGAGCCGGGGGTGGCGAGGAGGGGTTCGAGGAGGAGTCCCGTCAGGGCGAAGTGCCCCAGGTGGTTGATGCCGAACTGGGTCTCGAAGCCGTCGCGGGTCACGCCGTTGGGTGTGCACATCACTCCGCCGTTGTTGATGAGGAGATCGATGCGCGGGTGCCGTGCGTGGATCTCCTCGGCCGCGGTGCGGACGGAGCCGAGGGATGCGAGGTCGCACTCCTGGACGGTCAGGTCGGTGTCGACGGCGGATCGGGTGATTCTGGCGGCGGCGGCCCGGCCCCGGCCGAGGTCGCGTACGGCCAGCACGACCGTGGCGCCGCGGCGGGCCAGGGCCTTGGCGGTCTCGAAGCCGAGACCGCTGCTGGCACCGGTGACGACGGCGACACGGCCGCGCTGGTCGGGGATGTGCTCGATGGTCCACGTGGGGTGCATGGGTGTGACTCCGTTGGTGGGGCGGGGCCCGGCATCGCGACAGGTCGGCAACTGGGCTGGAGGTGTAGCCCGTCCGGCGTTCGAGGACCGGGGGTTCGGGGGCGGAGCCCCCGAGTCAGAGTCCGCTGCGGACGGTCCACAGTTCGGGGAAGTGGCGGTGCTCGGCCGCCCTGCGCAGCCAGTTCACGCCGGTCGTGCCCCCGGTCCCGGTCTTGGTGCCGATGATCCGCTCGACCGTCAGCAGATGCAGCGCGCGCCAGCGGCCGAAGCCCTCCGCGATGTCCATCAGTGCTTCGGCCAGCCGGAACATCTCGTCCTCGGGCCCGGCGTCGTACACGTCGGCCCAGGCGCGTTCCACCGCCTCGTGGGGGGTGTGGGGCTGTGCGAGGTCCCGGCCGAGCACCTCCGGCGGGAGGAACGCTCCCCGGCGGGCCAGAAGTGCGAGCGCGGCGTCGTACACGCTGGGCGCGCGCAGGGCTTCCTCGACCTGGTCGCGCACCTTCGGCACATGCCGGTGCGGACGGGCCAGGCGCGCGTCCTTGTTGCCGAGGACGTACTCCAGCATCCGGTACATGTACGACTGGAAGCCCGAGGCGGATCCGAGATGCTCCCGGAAGGCGTTGAACTCGGTGGGCGCCAGTGTGCTCAGTACGTCCCAGGTGCCGGTGAGCAGTGCGACCACCCGGTGGGTGCGGCGCAGTGTCCATACCGCGCCGGGTACGTCGTCGGCGTCCAGGAGTGCGCGTACCGCGACCAGTTCGCCGTACAGCAGCTTGAACAGCAGCTCCTTGACCTGCCCGAGCACGTAGAAGGTCGGTTCGGCGGGCGCGTCGGACAGCGGCTGCTGGAGTGAGAGCAGGACGTCGATGCTCTGGTAGTCGATGTACGGCGTGCTGGAACCGGCGAAGTCGAGGCGGGGTTCGTCGGTGTCGGGCGAGGCCATGGGTGCTCCTGAGGTCAGGCGCCCGGCGGACCGGGGAGCCGGCCGGGGGCGGGGAGGGTCGCGTAGACGAAGGCGTCCGGGCGCAGGGCGACGGCGGCTGCGCGGTGCGCGGCCATCCAGGGCAGCAGGACGGCGTCGCAGTCGACGACGGTGTGCGCGGCGGGGGCGGATTGGGCGGGTGTCACGGTCCAGCACGGCGCCTTGAGCCGGTCCCAGGCCGGTTGCGGCTCGGCCGGGGTACGGGCGTGCAGCAGCGCCCAGCCCCGGCCCAGCACGTCGTCCAGCCGTACCCGCTCGCCCGACGGGTCGATCACCCACGGTTGCGGGATCAGCAGGCCGGACGCCCGGGTGCGCGGCGCGGCCTGGAGCCCGGAGGGGTAGCGCGGGGCCGGGATCGCGGTGGCCTCGTGCATCATGCGGTACAGCGCGGGCCGGCCGGTGACCGTCTTGAGGAGCGGGTTGCGCAGCCGGGCCAGGGCGGGGCGGCGCTCGGTGACCATCCTCCCGATGAACGTGGCCCGTTGCGCCGTGCGCCGCACATGCGGCCGCCTCTCGGCCTCGTAGCTGTCGAGGATCTCCTCGGGCAGTTCGCCGCGGAGGACGGCGGCGAGTTTCCAGCACAGGTTGGCCGCGTCGCGCACACCGGCGGCCATGCCCTGGCCGAGCCAGGGCGGCATGGCGTGCGCGGCGTCGCCGGCGAGGAAGACGCGTCCCTCTCGCCAGCGTTCGGCGGAGCGGACGTGGTGCCGGTAGGCGATGACCCGCTGGACGCGGACGTGGCGCCGGGTGACGCCGTAGCGGGCGAGCAGGGCGAACACGCCGTCGTCGCTGGTGAGATGGCGGATGTCGTCGTCCGGCAGGACGGGGAACTCCCACCGGTGGTGGTGCGGAGGGAACGGGCAGTCGACGGCGGGCCGGTAGGGGTCGCACCGGAACTGGAACCGCTCCCGCCCGGGCCAGGGCTTCACCACCTCGGCGTCGATGATGACCCAGGGGGTGGCGTAGGTCCGTCCCGCGTAGCCGAGTCCCAGACTCTGGCGGACGGTGCTGCTCCCGCCGTCGGCGGCGATGACGTACGAGGCCCGCAGGTGACGTACGCCGCCTTGCCGGACGTGGGTGACCGTGACGTCCACCCCGTCGACGTCCTGGCGCACCCGCAGACACTCGTGGTCGAGCAGGACCTCGACGTTCGGGAAGCGGGCCACGCCTTCGCGCAGGATCCCCTCCACCGCCGGCTGGTGGAAGAACACCTGGGGTGGATAGCCGCTGCCCCGCGGGATGAGTTCACCGCTGGCGATCAGCTGCCCGCGGTCGTCGACGAATTCGATGGGCTTGTCGGGCAGTGTCTGCTCCAGGACGCGCTCGGCCAGGCCGGTGCGCTGCCATACGCGCAGCACCTCCTCGTCGGTGACCAGGGCGCGGGCCCGTGGGTGGACGGCCGCGTCGCGTTCGATCACTGCGACGCGCAGGCCTGTGGCGCCGAGGAGGTTCGCCGCCGTCACACCGGTCGGGCCGTACCCGGCCACCAGCACGTCGTAGACGTCGTCCGGGGCCGGCGTGCTGTTCGTGATGTCGTCCATCCGGCTTCACCCCGCTTCCGGACTGGGGGCCAACTGCGCGGACCCGGAGGGTTCCTGTGCGCTGTCGGAGGGTTCCGGCCGGGTCCGGGCGGCGGCGGGTCCCAGGCCCCACCACATGACGGCCGCGGTGGTCAGGGTGACGCCGGCGGCGACCGCGGCGGCGGTGGACAGCGCGTGGGCGAAGGCCTCGCGGACCGCTTCCTGGGCCGGACCCGGCAGGTCGGCGATGCGCGTCAGGGCGTTCAGGCCCGTCACCGAATCGCCTGGGGCGGGCAGTTCTCCGCCGGCGGCCGGTGCGGCGGGCAGCCGGTCGCGGAACGCCGTCATCAGTACCGAGCCGAGCACCGCGATGCCGAGCGCGGAGCCGACCTCGCGGGAGGCGTCGTGCAGGGCCGAGCCCACTCCGGCGCGCCGTTCGCCCGCCGCTGTCATGACGATCTCGTTCACCACGGTGGCCAGCAGGCCCGCGCCCAGCCCGCACAGCGACTGCACCGCGGCGATCAGCCCGTATCCGGAGGCGGCGCTGACGGTGGTCAGCAGGAGCAGCCCCGAGGTGAGGGCGGTCAGCCCTCCGATCAGCGCGGGCCGCACCGGCGAACGCTGGAGCAGGTACAGGGCGCACACGGCACCGGGGAGCATGCTGACGGTCATCGGCAGGGTTCGCAGGCCGGCCTCCCAGGGCGTGCAGCCGAGCATGGTCTGCAGATACAGGCTGATCAGGAACAGCATCCCGAACGCGGCCATGCACATGACGACGCTCGACACGAGGGCGCACCGTACGCGCCGGTCGCCGCGCAGATCGCGGTCCAGGAGCGGTGCCGGCGTACGGCGCTGCTGGGTACGGAACGCGAGCGCCAGCGCCACGGCGACGGCGTAGGCCGCGAGTACGGGGCCGCTCGTCCAGCCGTGCGCCGGGGCCTCGATCAGCCCCCACAGCACGCAGAGCAGCGCCCCGGACGACAGCAGGCAGCCCGGCGCGTCGACGCGCCCCTTACGTGTGCGGCCGGACTCGGGCACGAAGAACCAGGCCGCGACCGCCACGCCGGCGGCCAGCGGTACGTTCGCCCAGAAACCGGCCCGCCAGGAGAACAGTTCGACCAGCGCGCCGCCCACGACGGGCCCGGACAGACCGCCCACCGCCACCGCCATGGTCCAGGCGGTGAACGCCCGTCGCCGCCGCTCGGGGGTGACGTACAGGCTGGTGATGAGTACCGACATGCCGGCCGGCAGGACGACGGCGGCGCCGGCTCCCATCCCGGCACGTGCGGCGATCACCACGCCCGGTTCGGACGCCGTGGCGCCGAAGACGGACGCGACACAGCACACCAGCGCGCCGGTGATGAACGACCGGCGGTGGCCCCACCGGTCGGACAGGACTCCACCGGCCATGACGGCACCCGCGACGACCAGCGGGAAGCCGTCGATGATCCACTGGATCTGGGCCATGCTGGGCCCCAGATCGCGCTGCAGATCGGGAACGGCGACGTTCAGGATGGTGGCGTCCATGCTGAGCAGGTACAGCCCCGTCAGCACCACGCCCGCCGCCGCCCAGGCGGGTACCGGCCACCGCGCGGCAGGGGGCGGTGGGGCCGTGTCGCTCGGTGCGGGGGCGGGCACGGGAGGGGGAGGCGCGGACATCGTGGGGTCGCGGCCCTTTCTCGGTCGATGGCATGACGGTTCTCGGGCGGTGGACGTGACGGTGTGTCCCGCGACGGTGTTCCGAGGACAGAGGACAGAGGTGCGGGCAGGCCCGGGCAGGTCCGCTCAGGTGACCCGGGCCGGCGTCCGCGGGTAGCGCTCGTAGCGGCGGTCGGCCAGCACGTCCCGCAGCCGGTCCATCGCGTCCCACACCTCGGTGAAGCGGGTGTACAGCGGCGGCATGCCGATTCTCAGCCGGTCGGGAACGCGGTAGTCGCACACCACTGCGGCCTCCGCGGCGAGCGCACGGCACACCCGCCAGGCCTCGGGGTGCGTGAGGGAGATGTGGGAGCCACGCTGCTCGGGGCCGCGTGGGGATGCCAGCCGGACGCCGTGTTCGGTGAGCCAGGCGTCGGCCAGCCGTACGGCGAAGTCCCCGAGGGCCAGGGCCTTGGCACGGACACGGCGGACACCGGCCTGTTCGATCACGTCGAGGGCCGGCTCGACGGCGGCCATGGACAGGACGGGCGGTGTACCGGCCAGGAACCGTTCGACGCCGTCCACCGGCTCGTACGCGTCGCCGAAGTGGAACTGGTCCCGCTGCCCGTACCAGCCCCAGACGGGCTGTCGCAGCGTGGACTGGAGCTCCCGGCGGACGTACAGGAAGGCCGGTGCTCCCGGGCCGCCGTTCAGGTACTTGTACGTGCAGCCGACGGCGAGGTCGCTGCCCGTGCCGCTCAGGTCGACGGGGACGCTGCCCACGGCGTGCGACAGGTCCCACAGCACGAGGGCCCCGTGGGCGCGGGCCAGTTCGTTGACGGCCGCCATGTCGAGCAGCGCGCCGGAGCGGTAGTGGACCAGGGACAGGACGACGAGGGCCACGTCGTCGTCGAGGGCGGCGCCGAGTTGGTCGAGGCCGAGCGCGGTGTCCATCGGGGAACTGACCTGACGTGCCGTCAGGCCGCGTTTCTCCGCCAGGCCTTGGAGGATGTACCGGTCGGTGGGGAAGTCCTGCGCGTCGAACACGACGGCCCCGCGCCCGGGGCGCGCGTCCAGTGCGGCGCTTCGGGGGACCGGCCGGGAGCGCGGTCGACGAACTCGTCCCCGGTGCGGCACACGGGCAGCAGCAGACGGCCCGGTGCCTCAGTACGCCCCGGAGGCCCGCTGCTGCCGCAACGCGGCCACCCTCCGGTACAGTTCCGCCGCCTCCCCCGCCCGCCCCAGCTGCTCCAGGCAGTGGGCCTCGTCGTTGCGGCTGGCCAGGGCATCGGGATGGTCGGCGCCGAGCACCCGCTCACGGGCCCCGGCCACCTGCCGGTACTCCGCGAGCGCGTCTCCCCACCGGCCGAGCCAGCCGAGCCCGACGGCGACCTCGCGTCGGCTCACCAGGGTGTCCGGGTGGTCGGGCCCGAGGACCCGCTCCCGGATGGCGCACACGTCACGGGACTCGGCGAGCGCCTCCTCCCACCGGCCGAGCCGCCCGAGGTTGACGCCGAGGCCGTGCCGGGCGCGCAGGGTCTCGGGATGGGCGGGCCCGTGCACGCGGGTCCGGTCGTCGATGAGTCCCCGGTACAGCTCCAGGGCCTGCGCGCTGTGCCCGAGCCTGCCGAGGCTGATGCCGACCTCGTAGCGGGCGGCGAGCGTGTCCGGATGGTCGGGTCCGAGCGCCTGCGCCCGGGCCGCGGCGACCTCCTGGTAGGTGCCCAGCGCTTCGGTCCAGCGCCCCAACTGGCCGAGCGCGTAGGCGACTTCGTACCGGGTGACGAGGGTGTCGGGATGGTTCGCGCCGAGCACGCGGGCGCGGGCCTCGGCCACCTCGCTCGCCATCCGGTACGAGTCCTCGAGGCGCCCGAGCCTGCTGAGGTTGAAGGCGAGGTTGTGGCGGCAGCGCAGGGTGTCCGGGTGGTCGGGGCCCATCGCGCGCTCCCGGGTGGCGAGCACACCCGTATAGACCTGGTGCGCCTCGAAGTGACGCCCCAACTGACCCAGTACGTAAGCCATTTCCTGGCGGGCCGCCAGGGTGTCCGGGTGCTCGGGGCCGAGCACGTGCTCCCTGGTGCGGGCCACGTGCGTGTACTCGCGCAGCGCGTCGGCGGGGCGGCCCGTGCGGCTGAGGGTGAAGCCGACCTCGTAGCGACTGGCCAGGGTGTCGGGGTGGTCGGGGCCCAGGGCGTGCTCGCGTTCGGCGGCGACGGCGCGGTGCACCTCGCCCGCCTCCGACCAGCGGCTCAGCCGACCGAGGCTCAGCCCGGCGTTGTGGCGGCCGGTGAGTGCGGTGAGCAACTCAGGCGACGGGGTGGGACGTTCGGCGGGCACCGGGTCCGGGGCGCCGCGGGTGTCGGTGCGGGCGATCCAGTCGCCGGTGAGGCCCGCTGCTGCGTCCGGCGGGGTGGCGCGCAGTCCCGCGGCGGTTCCGGTCGCCTTGTGGCCGGTGGTCATGCCGCGGGTCCAGGACGGCAGACGGGCCTCGCGCGAGACAGGCCGCTCCACCGGCTCGGGGCGTCCCGCCGCCTCCGGCCACTCCCGTACCTCGGGCCACTCCCGTACCTCGGGCCACTCCCGTACTTCGGGCCACTTCACCGCCTCGGGTCGGAGCGGCGCGGACACCATGGTCGGCACGTACGCGGGTGTGGTGCGGCCGGCGCCGATCCGCTGTCCCAGTTCGCGGGCGTCGTGCGGTCGCCGTTCGGGGTCCTTGGCCAGCAGGTCGAGGATGATCCGGTCCAGGAACTCGGGGAGTTCGGGCCGGTGGCTTCGCGGCGGCTCGGGTGGTGTGTCGCGGTGTCCGACCAGGACCGCCCACGCGTCGTCGAGGTCGAACGGCGGGGCCCCGGTGGCGATCTCGTACAGCACGCAGCCGAAGGAGTAGAGGTCGCTGCGCCGGTCGACCTCGGTGCCGCCGATCTGCTCGGGGGACATGTAGTGCGGGGTGCCCATCGCGATGCCTGTGCCGGTCAGTCGCGAGGTGAAGCCGATGTCGTGGCCGAGGCGGGCGATACCGAAGTCGCAGATCTTCACCGTCCCGTCGCCCAGCCGCATGATGTTGGCGGGCTTCAGATCACGGTGCACGATGCCCTGCTGATGCGTGTAGGCGAGGGCCGCGGCGACCTGTTCGGCGACGTCCACGACGTCCCCGACCGGCAGCGGATGCTGCCGGTTGTCCTCCAGCAGCTGGCTCAGATTGCGTCCGTCGAGCAACTCCATCACCAGGAACAGGACGCCGTCGGACTCCCCGAAGTCGTGCACGACGGTCACCCCGCGGTGCTGGAGGGCCGCCGCCACCCGCGCCTCGCGCCGGAACCGCTCCCGCAGGACCCGCGTGAACGCGTTCTCGTGATGATGACCCAGCGGTTTGAGGCACTTGACGGCGACCTGCCTGCCCAGCGACTCGTCCCGGGCCCGCCACACCTCGCCCATGCCGCCTCGACCGATCAGGTCGAGCAATCGGTACCGGCCCTGGATGAGCCTGGTCTCCCCCATCTGCCGCGATCGCCCCCGTCGTCCGGACCCGCCCTCCCCTGGCCCGCCCAGTATGACGAGCTATGGTCCGACTTTGTACGGTGCCGGGCGCGAGCCGGGGCCGAGCCGTGACATGGCGCGGATAATGTGTTTGGGCGGCAGTTGCCAGCGCAGACGTGCGGGAACGCAGCGCAGCACGGTGCCTGTGGGGCGTAGCCGACGGCTCACCGCGTAGGGCGACCGTACGGATCTTCCCTACAACTCATGGGCGTGGGGCGGCAGTGAGGCGTACGCGGTCTGCGCCACCCAGCGCCACAACAGGGCCCGTGCCGGGACCAGCGGCGGGTGGACGGGCGGTCTGCGCGTCCGTGAGCCGGAAGCCGGAGCGGCGCAGGACGTGCAGATAGGAGTCGATCTCGGCGCGGTGGACCCCACAGCAGCAGCGCAGTCCCGGCCGAAGAGACCCGGGTCTCCCGTGTGCTTTACGCACGTGTGCTGCACGCCTGTGGGCTCCACACCTGTGTGCTCCACGCCCATGTGTTCACCGTAACTGCCGTATGTGCCGAGCGGCTTGCATATGGCGCGGGCACCGTCGTGGTGATAGCCATGAAGAGACGTCACCGATCGGCACAGGCCGGTGGTACGAGCCGGCGCTCCGTAGGAAGGGAGACGGCACATGCCGCGTCTTGCCCGTTCCGAGTGGTACGACCTCACCCGTGACATGAACTGGTCCCTGTCCTACGTCAAGGAGGAGGAGGCCTGGCCGGCCGAGCTGTCCGACGGCTTCGGGCTGCCGGCCGAGGCGTGGTGGGTGTGGGACGAGCCGTACAAGGTCACGTACCCGGAGTACGTGCACAACCAGTACGGCAAGGACGCCGGTGTATACGCGGTCAACGCCGTCATCGGGCGGTCGAAGGTGTACGAACAGCTGGACCCGGGCTGGAAGTCGGCGATCATCGCGCACTACGGCGTGATCGCGATCCCGGAGTACCTGGCGAGTCTCGCGGAGTCCCGGATGGGCCGGTTCGGGCGTGCGGCGGCATGGCGGAACATGGCGACCTTCGGCACCCTCGACGAGATGCGCCACGGCCAGATCCAGACCTACTTCCCGTACGGGCTGCTGGCCAAGGAGCCGCGGGCCGACTGGGCGCACAAGGCCCTGCACACGAACGAGTGGGGCGCGGTCGCCGCCCGCAGCCTGTTCGACGACATGTTCACCGCGAACGACGCGGTGTCCACGGCCGTCCAGCTGACCTTCACCTTCGAGACCGGGTTCACCAACCTGCAGTTCCTCGGGATGGCCGCGGACGCCAGTGAAGGTCGGGGACGTGGACTTCGGAGCGCTGATCTCCTCGATCCAGACCGACGAGGCCCGGCACTCCCAGCAGGGGGAACCGACGATCAAGCTCCTGGTGGAGCACGGCCGCAAGGATGTCGCCCAGCAACTGGTGGACCACATGTTCTGGCGGTCGTGGCGGCTCTTCGCGCTGCTGACCGGGCTGTCGATGGACTACTACACACCGCTGGAGCACCGCGGCCACTCGTTCAAGGAGTTCATGCGGGAGTGGATCTGCAAGCAGTTCCTGGACCAGTTCCGCGACTTCGGCCTGGAGAAGCCCTGGTACTGGGACGAGCACTTCCTGCCGGAACTCGACTGGTACCACCACGCCCTGCAGCTCGGCATCTGGTACTGGCGCCCGACCGTCTGGTGGAACCCCGACGCGGGTGTCGCTCCCGAGGAGCGGGACTGGCTCGAAGAGAAGTACCCGGGCTGGCACGACAACTTCGGCGGGCACTGGGACGTCATCGCCACCAACCTCAGGGAAGGGCGTCCGGAGGCCACCCTGCCCGAGACGTTCCCGATGATCTGCAACCTGTGTCACGTCCCGGTGGTGGCGCCCGCCGGGTACCGGGCGGGCAAACTCGCCAGCCCGCTGCCGAGGGTCCTCGACCGGGACGGGCGCCGGTACGTCTTCTGCTCCGCGCCCTGCCAGTGGGTCTTCGAACAGGCTCCCCGGCGGTTCCAGGGGCACACCACCATCATCGACCGGTTCCTCGGCGGGCAGATCCAGCCGCCGACGATGGAGGGCGCGCTGGCCTACATGGGGCTGTCGCCCGAGGAGATGGGCCGGGACGCCACCGACTACGCCTGGGCGCATGCCGCGCCGCGCGACCGCACCGCCACCCACGGCTGACACCGGGTCCGACGGCTGCGGTACCGAGGGAGACGGACGGGAACCGAGGGGCACGCAAGGGTACGGAAGGGAAGGCTCGGCGATGGCGCTGTTTCCTCTGCAGGCCCTGTTCGAGGGGGACTTGGTGGTGCTGCTGGTACCGGTGGACGACGGGGACCCGATGACCGTGGTCGCCGACAAGGTGGCCCACCATGTGGTCGACCACCGGGTGGCGGCACGGGACCGGCCGCTGCGGTCCGGCACGACGGGAGGACGCTGCCCGACGACGCCACGGTGGTGAGCGCGGGTGTGAAGCCACTGGACGTGGTGGTCGTGGGGTACGCGTCATGAGCGAGGCTCCGGTGCGCTGGTTCGACGTGCCGGAGGCCGAGGGGTTGTGGGAGGGCGATCTCGTGGAGGCCGAGGTGGCAGGTGAACGGGTACTCGTCGTGCACCACGTCGACGGGTCCTTCGCCGCGTACCAAGGGGTGTGCCCGCACCAGGATTTCCCGCTGGCGTACGGCAAGTGGGACGAGGAGGAGGGCACCCTGACCTGCTCGGGGCACGGCTGGGAGTTCGACCTGGGTTCCGGCGCGGGCGTCAACCCGTCCGGATGCCGGCTCTACCGCTATCCGGTCCGGGCCACCGACGCGGGTGCGGTGCGGATCGGGATCCCACAGGACGGCGAGGCGCACCACCACCGCTGCCGAGAGACGTGAGGACGAGACGATGACCGCACCTGACACAGGCACCCATACCTACGCGGACGCGGACGCGGACGCCGCCGCCGTCACCGCCGCCGTCGCCGTCGCCGAGAAGCTGGTGGGACCCGTGATCCGGGGCATCGACGGGGACCTCGCGGAGGCGGTGGCCGCCGCGATCGAGCGGGACAATCCCGACGCCGAGGTGGTCGTGGACGATCAGGGCGGTTACGTGCGGATCAGCGTGCCCCGGCGGTGCGTGCTGACCCGCGTGAGCCTGGAGGAGGAGCTGGGCCGGGCGTTCCGGCTGAGCGAACTGGAGCCCGCGCTGGCGGCGTTCGCCGGGCGCCTCAAGCAGACCGAGGAGCAGTTGGTCTGGTACCTGGAGAGGCAGGACTGAGCCGTGACCAGTGCATCGAACGCGTCGAACGCATCGACCAGGCGGCAGCAGAAGACGTGGAGCATGTTCGGCGACGTCCGGCGCCGGCCGACACCGTACGAGGTGGTCACCGGCAGGTTCCACTACCACTTCCGGCGCGATCCGGTCCCGTTCGAGATGGACCCCGAGTGGACGCTGAACCAGTGGTACCTCGCGCACCGGGAGGGATCGCCCCTTCAGGTGGATGACTGGGAGGGTTTCCGCGACCCCGCCAAGCTGACCTACCGCGACTATGTCGCGCTCCAGCACGACCGCGAGATCTACCTGGACGCGCTCGTCGACCGGTACGAGGAGAACGACTCCGCGACGGCGCTGGACCCCGGCTGGGTGGACACGTTACGGACGCTGTTCGTCCCCTTGCGCTTCCCGCTGCACGTACTGCAGATGGTCGGCCTGTACGTCGGGCAGATGGCGCCCTCGTCGTACATCACCAACTGTGCCCATTTCCAGGCCGCCGACGAGATGCGCCGGATCCAGCGGATCGCCTACTGGACCAGGGTGCTGGCCGACGCGCATGCCGACGACCTGGCGCGGACCGCCACAGCCCGCCGGGCCTGGGAGGACGGTCCCGCGTGGCAGCCGCTGCGGCAGACCCTGGAACACCTCCTGATCGCGTACGACTGGGGTGAGGCCTTCGCCGGACTCAATCTCGTGGTCAAACCCGCGGTGGACACCCTGGTCGACGAGGTGTTCGGGCAGCTGGCCGAGGCCAACGGGGACCGGTTCCTGGCAGAGTTGTGCACCGAGTTCGCCCGGGACGCCCGCCGCAGCCAGGACTGGACCCAGGCGCTGACGGGCTACGCGATCGAGCGGCGCCCGGAGCTGGCCGGGGTGCTCGACGACTGGGTGACGAAGTGGCGGCCCCACGCCGACGGGGGCGTCGACGGTCTGGCCGCGCTGTTCGCCACCGCGCCCCGGCCGCTCGCCGCTGACGACGTCACCGCGCGCGTCCGCGAGGCCCAGGACGAATTCCTCGTCGGCACCTCCATCTGACGGCCCGGACACCCCCGCGCCGGTTCTGCTGCGCGGCTTCCGCGAGTACACGGACCCGACCGACGGCCTGGCCGCCGATGATCGGCTAGCGCCGTACCCTCGGCATTCCCAGGCCTATCCACGAGATGATCTCCCGCTGGATCTCGTTGTTGCCGCCGCCGAAGGTGAAGATGACGGCCGAGCGGTAGCCGCGCTCCAGGTCGCCGTGGAGGACCGCGCCCGCCGACCCCTCCTTGAGGACGCCCGCGACGGCGACCACCTCCATGAGCCAGGCGTACGCGTCGCGGCGGGCCTCGGACCCGTACACCTTGACCGCGGAGGCGTCCTGCGGAGTGAGGGTGCCTTCCTGGACGGCGTTCACCATCTGCCAGTTGAGGAGCTTCATCGCGTCGAGCCTGATGTGGGTCCGGGCGAGGGTCCGGCGCACCCAGGGCAGGTCGGCGACCCGGCGGCCGTCGGCGAGTTTGGTCTCCATGGCCCAGCGCTGTACGTCGTGCAGGGCGCGGATGGCCATGGTGCCGTGGGCGGCGAGCGTGACGCGTTCATGGTTGAGCTGGTTGGTGATCAGCCGCCAGCCCTTGTTCTCCTCACCGACGCGGCGGGAGGCGGGGACGCGGATGTTCTCGTAGTAGCTGGCAGTGGTGTCGTGCGAGGCGAGGGTGTTGATGAGGGTGCAGGAGTAGCCGGGGTCGGAGGTCGGCACGAGGAGCATCGTGATGCCCTTGTGCGGCGGGGCGTCGGGGTCGGTGCGGACGGCGAGCCAGACCCAGTCGGCCGTGTCGCCGTTCGTCGTCCAGATCTTCTGCCCGTCGACCGTGTACTCGCCGCTCTCCTCGTCGCCCTGCCTGACCGCCCTCGTCTTCAGGGCGGCCAGGTCCGTGCCCGCGTCGGGCTCGCTGTAGCCGATCGCGAAGTCGATCTCGCCCGAGAGGATCCTCGGCAGGAAGTACGCCTTCTGCTCGTCCGTGCCGAACTTCATGATCGTCGGACCGACCGTGTTCAGCGCCATCAGCGGCAGCGGTACGCCTGCCTGGGCGGCCTCGTCGAAGAAGATGAACTGCTCCATCGGCGTCAGACCGCGTCCGCCGTACTCCTTCGGCCAGCCCACGCCGAGCCAGCCGTCGGAACCCAGCCGGCGGATGGTGTCACGGTAGAAGCGCTTCTGCGCGGCCGGGTCGCCGTACCGGGTGTGCACGTCGTCCGGTACGAGTTCGGTGAAATAGGCGCGCAGTTCGGTGCGCAACCGCTGCTGCTCCGGCGTGTATTCGAGATGCACGGCGCCTCCCTGGTTCCCCGGCCCGCTGCCGCGGGCGCCCGGACCTGACGGCGCACACCGTAGAACGTGTTCCAGAAATAGGGAATGCCGGCGACAGGGCCGGGCGGGCCACCGCGGCTGGGTGCGTCACCACAGCCGGGTGGTCACCTCAGCCGGGTGAGGAATTCCGCGCAGGCACGGGCGCAGTCGCGGCAGGCCTGGGCGCCCTCCTCGGAACCGGGGCCGAGGTCGAAGACGTGGGCGGTTTCGAGGCAGACGGTGCGGCACCACTCGACCTGGGAGCGCAGCACGTCCTCGGACTGCGTGGCCTGCTCCGCCAGGAGACGGCACGTCGCGTCGCAGACCTCCGTGCAGAGAATGCCTTTGCGCCGGATCAGTTGCTGGTCCTCGGGACCGTCGATGTCGGCGAGGCCCGCACGCAGGGCACACGCCCTCGCGCACTCGGTGCAGGCCTGCGCACAGGCGAAACGGCCCTCAAGGAAACGAACTAGGTCCTGAAGCTCAGTTACTGACACATGGTCCGGGTAGCCGGAGGCCGCCGCGCCAAACCCGGTGCCGGCCTGCGGGCGACAAGCGGACCGCGCGCGGCCGGCGCGTCGAGTGCGCCGCGTGCGCTGAGTGCGCCGAGTGCGCCGAGTGCGTCCAAGTTATTGACGTGGTCACGACCGCGCTCTACGTTCTGACCGGCTCACCGAACCTCGTTCGATATATCGACAACATCGATGGCGATCACCGGATACCGACAGGCCACGGCGTGCGTGTGCCCCGGCAACCAACCCGGTGCGGGCGACCACTGATCCGCGACAACGTACGGATCGGCAGACAAGGAGGCCCCGTGCGCACTGCGGGCATGCTCACAGGGACAGTGCTGAGTGCCGTGCTGACGACGGCGGCGACCCCGGCGACGGCCGCACCAGCCGTACCGGCTGCGTCGGCCTCATCGGCCGCGACGACCATCGTGGTGGCGGTCGACGGGAACGACTCCGCCGCGGGCACCCTCGGACAACCGCTGCGGACCATCCAGCAGGCCGTCGACAGGGCGAAACCGGGTGACGTCATCGCCGTACGCGGCGGCACCTACCCCCTGACCGACAACATCACCGTCACCACCTCGGGAACGGCGTCCCAGCCGATCTCCCTTGGCGCCTACCAGGGCGAACGGGTCGTCATCGACGGCGAACGGCTGCCGGCCAGTCACACCCCGGTCGGCGGCAGCATCCCGCGCGCCGAGCGTGGCGCCATCCACCAGGAGGCCTCGTACTGGAAGGTCTCCGGTCTGGAGATCGTCAACGGGCCGTACGGCTACTACTGCGACGGCTGCACCAACAACGTGTTCTCCCGGCTCACCACGCACGACAACTACGAGTCCGGCTTCCAGCTCCAGGGCGCCTCCGCGGGCAACCAGATCCTGAACCTGGACAGTTACGGCAACCGCGACCCGCGCAAGAACGGCGAGAGCGCCGACGGGCTGGCCATCAAGGAGGGCGGCGGGACCGGCAACGTCGTGCGGGGCGCGCGGCTTTGGAACAACGTGGACGACGGGTACGACGCCTGGAAGTTCACCTCGCCGGTCGTGGTGGAGAACACGATCGCGTACGGCAACGGCTACAACCGCTGGGACTTCCCCGACTTCGCCGGTGACGGCAACGGCTTCAAGCTGGGCGGCGGGAGTCCGGCCCCCGCGGTGGCCCACACGCTGCGCAACTCGGTCGCGTACCGGAACGCGGCGCACGGCGTCACCGACAACGGCAATCCCGGCGCGCTCGCCCTGAGCCGCAACACGACGTTCCGCAACGCGGGCACGGGCTTCGACGCGGACGGCTCGGGCGGGACGGCGGTCCTCACCGCCAACCTCTCCGTCGCGGACTCGCGGGCCGCCGCCCTCGGCCCGACGACCACGTCCTCGGGCAACTCCTGGGACCTCGGCGGTACTTGGGGTGAGTCGTCGGTCGTGAGCACGGACACGGGCGCCGTCACCGGCCCGCGTACGTCCGACGGCTCGCTGCCGCCCGCCCGCGACTTCCTGGTCCCCCGGGACGGCACACCGATCGGCGCCAGGTTCTGAACCACCCCGCATCGACCAGCCTGCTCGACCAGCCGGCAGGCACGCGTCCCCTAGGAGAGCCGCACATGATCACGCCAGACAGACCCGCCGGACTCAGCGGATCCACCCCCGTGCCGGAGGCGACCGGTTCGCCCCGGCCCTTCGCCCCCTCGCGCCGGAACCTGCTGCGGGCCATGGCCGCCGTGCCGGTCTCGGCCCTCGCCGTGGGCGGGCTGCCCGGCCTGCTCGGTCCGGCCGCGGCGGCCGCGCCGCCCAGCGGCTCCGCCACCCGCTACACCATCGTGCCGTTCCTCAACAGCAACGACGGCACCGTGAACGTCTACCAGTCGGACGACGCGACGGACTTCCGGCTCCTCAGGGCCTCCGCGTACACCCCGCCCGCGGGCCGCATCCGTGACGCCAGCATCCTCAAGCACACCGACGGCTACTACTACATCACCTACACGACCCACACCTGGCAGGACACCAGCACCACCATCGGCTTCGCCCGCAGCTCGGACCGGAGCAACTGGACGTTCCTGTACGACTACCCGGTCCCCATCACCAACCTGTCGCGCGCCTGGGCGCCGGAGTGGTTCGTCGACAGCGACGGCAGCGTGAACATCCTGGTGTCCTGCTCGACCGCCGACGACGAGTGGATCTTCACCCCGTACCGCCTGAGGGCGACCAACTCGGCGCTCACGGCATGGAGTTCACCGGTCGCGCTGTCCGGCATCGGCGCCAACCACATCGACACGTTCGTGGTGAGGACCGGCTCGACCTACCACGCCTTCACGAAGAACGAGACGTCGAAGTACATCGAGTACGCCACGGCCGGCGCGCTCACCGGGCCGTACACCATCAGCCGGACCGGGAACTGGGCGGGCTGGGGCGGCACCCGTGAGGGCGCAGCGCTGATCCAGCTCGACAACGGCGCGTGGCGGATCTTCTTCGACGGGTACGGCGACGGCAGTTACTACTACAGCGACAGCTACGACAGCTTCGCCACCTGGAGCGCGCCCCGGGCCCTGCCGGGCATCTCCGGCACCGCGCGCCACTTCACCGTGCTCAAGGAGACGGTCTCCGGCGGGGTGAGCCTGCCGACGGGGGTGACCCGCTCGATCCGGTCGGGCAACTACACCACCCGTTACTGGCAGGACCAGTCCGCGCTGCTCAACCTCCCCGTGGTGACCGCGTCCAGCACGGCCGCGGAGAAGCTGGCGTCCACGTTCACCGTCGTGACGGGTCTCGCCGACGGGAACGGCTACTCCTTCCGCAACGCGGCGGGCAACTACCTGCGGCACTGGGACTTCCGGGCCCGCTTCGACGCGAACGACGGCTCGTCCACGTTCGCCAGGGACGCGACGTTCATCGTCCGTACGGGCAGCGCCAGTGGCTCGGTGCGGCTGGAGTCGTACAACTATCCCGGCCGCTACCTGCGCCACTACAGCTACCAGCTGCGCGTGGACCCGTCGGACGGCACCGACCTCTTCCGCCAGGACAGTTCATTCGTGGCGGTGAACCCTCTCTGACCTGCGCCACAGCCGCGCCTGCCTCCTACTCTGCCGACCGGTGACGGCTCGACCTGGTGCACTTTCCCTTCGTGCACCAAGTCGGGTCGTAGGGGGAACCCGATTCGCGCACCCGCCGAGCGGCGGTGAGAGAACCCCCGCGCTGCTCCCCAGCACCATGGTGAGAGCATCGCCGCTGGACTGATGGAGCGGGGAGAGGGAGAGCGTGACCCAGGGGCGAATGACTTATGAGATGCGGTACGCGGTGTTTCCGCCGGCCGTCGTCAGCGGGGGTGAACAGGACGAGCAAGGCGGGGCTGTTCGGCTCTGCCGTGATGCCGACGCCCCTGCCCCGGACCGGTATCGCTCCGTCCGCGCCTTCCACATCGTCCCTGACGGGCAGGCCCCGCCGGCCCGGGTGACCACCGAGCGGCCCCTGGGCCCGCGCGTGAACGGGCATCCCGCCGTCTACCGTGTCGAGGACCCGTCCGGCATGTTGCTCGGGCGGATCACGTTGCGGCGTCGCCGCCTTCTCCGGTTCGGCCGGACGCGGTGGACCGTGGAGCCGGCCGTGGGTCCTGCCCTGCGGGGCTATCGGGGCCGCCTGGTGTGGTGGGCGCTGTGGTGGCCGGCGGGACTGCCGGTCAGCCTGCTGTGGGGGATCACCTCCCTTTTGGGCGAGGGCGACGGCGGGTTCGGGCCTCCCCGCCGTGTCATCTGGCGCGACGGCGCGGGCCGGGCACACCTCGTCTTCCGCGGTCTGGCTGACGACTACCGGGTGTTGACGCCCGGCTGGGACCCTCGCCTGGTCACCGCGCTCGTGGGGCTCCACCAGTCGTTCGACCCCTCCGACCGCGCGGGAGCGCTGGGCTGGTACGAAACATGAGCCGACACGGCATCCGACCGCCCGGGTCTCGCTCAGTTCCTGGACCGCAGTGCCCATCCAGTCGACATGCCGCCCTACTCCAGCCCGCGCTTGCCCGGTGCCCAGAACGGCTTGGTGAGCACCGCCCGTCGGTCCCAGCCGGCCTCTCGCACGAGCACCTGCCGCACATGCTGCACGGTCCGCGCCTCCCCGGCGACGTACGCGATCCCGCCTGGCTCAGGGGCGAGGCGTCGCACCGCATCCGGCAGCGAAGTGCCACTCCTGATGATCCAGTTGAGGCGGTCCGAGTACGGCAGGGGGAGCCGGTCGGCAGCCGTCTCCGTCTCGATGCAGCCGGAGATTCGCGCCCCGTCAGGCAGCGCGCCCAGCATCGCGCCGAAGGCGACCGACGCCGTCTCCTCCCCGACGAACACGTGGTGCGCGGCGTCGGGCCGCAGCGTGAACGTCCCTTCCGGCTTGCGCATGCGGACCCGGTCGCCGACTGCGGCCCCGCTCCCCCACCGTGCTCCGGGGCCACCCCCAGGGTGATCCAGTACGCACAACTCGACGGCGCCCTCCGGGTCGTAGCGCCAGATCGAGTACGTGCGCTGAGTCAGTCCGTCGCCGACCAAGATCTTCACCTGCTGTCCGGGGCGGACGGTCAGCCCGGACAGGGCCTCGCCCTCGATGCGCAGGCGACGTAGTCGGGCGGCGACAGGTTCGGTCTCGGTGACCGTGCCCTGAAGCGTCAGCAGGTCCAGGAGGGGGGAGAGCAGGGTAGCCATGGGACTCCTCGGAGACTCGTCAACTCGTCGATGCGGTGGGGCACTTGAGGCCGGCATCGAACCGAACGCGACACTATCGCGTTCCTTTCAGAACGCGATAGTACTCGTCTTTGCGTGTGCCCGGTCGACTACGCCAGGACCGCGCCGAGTTGCGGCGGACGGCTCGACCCGCTCCACGCTCCCGTCTCCGGCAGCAGCGCTCCGGTCCAGCACGGCAAGCAGGGCGCGGATGCCTGGATGTCTGAGGCAGGCCGCGTACCGTCCCGCTGCGGGGCGGCGCAGCACGGTGAGCGGCCACCCAGGTCCGCGGCGGCGTCAGAGCGGGGACACATGGACCCTGGTCACCGGCCGCCGAGTGACCCTTCGACCTGACGCACCTGAGCGACCAGCCGTCTCGACCGCTTGGACCTGAAGGCAACCGGGCCGCAGGACAACCGAGGCCGCGGGCTCAACCTGGCCGCGGGGCGAACCGGGCCTGGAAGCGACCACCCGCCGCCCGGCACACGCGTGTCCGGTGGCCGGGCGGACCTCCATGGGGGAAGAGAGGTCCGACCGGTCGCCGGATGTCAGCACGTTCGTGGTGGCGTCCGGGCCGGCGCTTCCGGGTGGGGCCGGAATCACCGTCCGGGGCGGAGCTTCTTGCCGGGCAGAACCGCAAGGCGCAACGCACGTTCGAGGTGCCGGACGCAGGTCACGCTGATGAACCGGAACGTATTCGGTAAGCGCTTTCTAGTCAACGGCTCGCGTAGTCCGCATCCGGCCAACTCCGCCCCACCCGTGGCCAGACGGCCCGGAAGCCCGTCCACACCCCGCCCGCACCCCCTCCGCACCGGAACCCGCCGTCCGGCGAGTGGAATCGTCCGGTGTGTAATGGGAGGTCAGAGACCGAAGCACCGGACCGAACCACCAGGAGTGTCCATGGCCGCCGACCGGTCCAGACTGCTGTTCGTGACCGATCTGGCCTACCCCGCCAAGGGCCGCCGGTACTGCGACGAGGACATCTTCCTGACCTCCCGGCTCCGCGAGGACTTCGATCTCGCGCTGTGCCACCCGCTCGACGCGCCCGCGCTGGTGGACTCCCCCGGCTTCGACGCGGTCGTGGTCCGCAACAGCGGGCCCGTCCTGCACCACCAGGCCGCGTACGACGCCTTCCGTGACCGGGCGACGGGGCGCGGCATACCGGTCTGCACCCAGCTGACGGGCAAGGGCGACCAGGCCGGCAAGCAGTACCTCGTCGACCTCACCGCCCAGGGCTTTCCCGTGATCCCGACCGTCGACCGGCCGGAAGATCTCGGGCTGCTCACGCGAGCGGCCGAGTACGTGGTGAAGCCGAAGCTCGGCGCGGACTCGATAGGCCTGGAGTTCGTCCCTCCGGAACGGCTGCGGGACCTGGCGTACGACGACGGCCCCGGTGTCCTCGTCCAGCCGCGCGTCGACTTCCGGTACGAGGTGTCGTTCTACTACGTCGACCACACCTTCCAGTACGCCCTGTACGCGCCCAGCCCCGACCGGCGCTGGCACCTCGAACGCTACGAACCCACGCCCGCCGACCTGGACTTCGCGGCGCGTTTCATCGACTGGAACGACATCGACCACGGAATCCAGCGCGTCGACGCCTGCCGCGCTCCGGACGGCGGACTGCTGCTGGTCGAGCTGGAGGATCTCAACCCCTACCTGTCCCTGGACCTCCTCGACGACGCGACCCGTGACGCGTTCGTGGGCAGTTTCAAGGCGTCCCTCCACCGCCTGCTCGGCCGGAGCTGATCCCCGCCGTACGCACCCGGGAGCAAGCGCGTCCCCCGGCGCGACCTGGGACGGCGGCACCCGTCACGCTCGATAAAGGTCTGCCCAAGGGCTCTTGACACGCCCGGACCAGGTCGCTTTACTCCATCCAACGCCAGCCGAGCACCTGGCGCGAGAGGGACGCCCAGCCGGTAGACGGTCCACGCACCGTGAGCCCGGACAAAGTCGCCAGGACGGCCGCACAGCGGCGGATTCCGAGGCGGGGACGTACCCCCCGGTCTCTGGAGCTCATCATGTTCCTCCCCCTCCCCCACCGAACGACCTCGTTCGGCGACCGAGTGAGTGCGGCCGGGTGCCAGGACTCGGCCTCTCCGCGCGTGCGACACCGTAGGCGCTGATCGCCCCGGCGCCACCCCGCGCGCCACGCGCCGCGTGTCTGTGCCCTGCGCATCGCGCACTCGCGCTCCGCACTTCGGGCAGCCCGCGCTGCCGGTCATGCCATTCATGCCGGTACTGCCAGTCGTGCCGCTACCGCCCGCACTGCCGGGTAGCGGCCCGCGTCACCCACCGACCCGCGTCACCTCGCCCACCCGCACCGCCGGCCGTGTCGTGGCGCCCCGCAACAACGTCCCGTAACCGCCTCACGCACGTACTCCTGGGGGCTCCTATGGCCGCAGCACCTCGTCCGAGCGGCACTCCCGCACGACCGTCCCGCCGCACGGTGCTGCGGCGGAGCGCGGCTGTGGCGGGAGGCGCCGCCGCGGCGGCAGCCGTGTCGGCATGCGCGGGACCGGGCAGCGGTGTCGACGCCGACGGCCGGGTCAGGATCGAGGTGTGGCACGGACAGACCGACACCGGCCGGGCCGCGATCGAGGCCCTGACGGCGGAGTTCAACCGCACCCACCCGCGCATCCGGGTCGACCTCGGCGGCGGCGTCCTCTCGGACGCGATGCTGCAGAAGATCACCGCCGCCCTCGCCTCCGGTTCGTTCCCGGACATCGCCTACATCTTCGGCTCCGACCTGGCGAACGTCGCCCGCAGTCCCTCCGTGGTGGACCTGACGGACACGTTCCACTCCGGTCCTGTCCCCTGGAAGGACTTCTGGGCGCCGGCCCGCGAGGCGGTCACCCTCAACGGCCAGGTGCGGGCCGCCCCCGCACTCATCGACTCACTGGCGGTGGTGTGCAACAAGAAGCTCTTCCGTGACGCCGGTCTGCCGCTGCCCCGGCCCGGCTGGAGCTGGGACGACTTCACGGAGACGGCGGCCAAGCTCACCGATCGTGCGCGCGGCGTCTTCGGCACGGGCTGGCCCGGCGTGGGCGACGAGGACACCGTGTGGCGGCTGTGGCCGATGATCTGGGACCTCGGAGGTGACGTCACCAGCCAAGACGGCCGCAGGGTCGGCTTCGAGGACACCGGTCTCAGGGCCCTGCGGACGGTGGAAGCCCTGGTCAAGGCACGGAGCGTCTACATCGACGCCAAGAGCGGCAGCGAGCAGATGTACCGGGTCTTCCTCTCGGGCCGCATGGGCATGGCCGTCACCGGGCCCTGGCAACTCCCCGACATCCGGCAGGCGAAGGTCGACTACCACGTCGTACCGCTGCCCAGTTACAGCGGCAGACCCATCACCATCTCCGGGCCCGACACCTGGACCGTCTTCGACAACGGCGAGGCCCGCGTCGAGGCGGCCCGCACCTTCGTGACCTGGCTGTCGCAGCCCGCCCACGACGTGCGGTGGGACATCAAGGCCGGCAGCCTGCCCCTCAGCCGGGGCACACAGGCGCTGTCCCAGTGGCAGAAGCAGGAGGCTGACACCCCGGGGCTGCGGGTGTTCACCAAGTCCCTGGAGTCGGCGCGGGTGCGGCCGGTCCATCCGGCGTATCCGCAGATCTCGCAGTCGCTCGGCCAGGCGATCACCGCCGTGCTCCTCGGCCGCAGCTCCCCCGCCGAGGCCCTGCGCGACTGCGTGGACGAAGCCAACGCCGCCCTGCTCATCCCGCGTTGAGAGGACCTGTCATGCCCCGCCTGCCCACCCCTGTGACGCTCCCGGACCGGGGCGAGAAGCGCAGCGCCCGTACGCGACCACGCCCCCTCCTCGGCAAGGGCGGTGCGGCCCCCGACACCCCGCCGGGTCGTCACACGCCACGCCGGCGGCTGCGGCAGGAGACGGCGACCGCCTGGGCGTTCGTCGCGCCCTCCGTCCTCGTCATCCTCGGACTGAGTGTCGTTCCCGTCATCTGGTCGCTCCTGCTGTCCTTCCAGGCCGACGATCTCGTGACGCCGAGCCGGTGGGTCGGCCTGGACAACTACCGGGCGCTCGCACAGGACCCCCACTTCGACCAGGCGGTGCGCAACACCCTCGTGTACACGCTGCTGTACGTACCGCTGAGCATCGGCTTCGGGCTGCTGCTCGCCCTCGCCCTGAACCGGCGCATCCGGCTCGTCGGGCTCTACCGGACCCTCATCTTCGTGCCGTTCGTCATCTCGGCCGCCGCCCAGGGCGTGCTGTTCTCCTTCATCCTCGACCCCGAGTTCGGAGCGGCCAACGCCGTCCTGGACAAGTTCGGGATCTCCCCCCAGGGCTTCCTCAACGACCCCGGCCAGGCGCTCGCCGCCCTGCTCGCGATCTCCCTGTGGAGCGGTACCGGCTTCTGCGTGGTGGTGCTGCTCGCGGCGCTGCAGGACGTCCCGCCCTCCCTCGTCGAGGCGGCCCGCCTCGACGGGGCCGGGCGGCTGCGGCTGCTGCGCCACGTCGTCCTGCCCTCGCTCGGACCCGTCATGGTCTTCCTGCTGCTGTGGCAGGCCATCACCTCTCTGCAGGTCTTCGACCTGGTCTATGTCACGACGAAGGGCGGCCCGCTGGGGTCCACCACGGTGATCGTCTACTTCATCTGGGAGCAGGCGTTCAAGAACTTCACGGCGGGTTACGGCGCGGCGGCGGCGTACGCCCTGGCGCTCGCCCTGCTGCTGCTCGCCGCCGTGCCCCGGCTGGCGCGGGCCCTGCGTGACCGGTTCGCGCCCGATCGGACCCCGCGCGCCCGGGCCCGCGCGGACCGGCACCTCGAAGGAGCCGCACGATGACCACCGCATCCCCCGCGCCGGCCGGGCGCCGCAGACTGCTGCCGTTCAGTCCCTGGCACCTCCTGCTCGCCCCGCTCTGTCTGGTCTTCGCGGTCCCGCTGCTCTGGCTGCTGCTCAGTTCCGTCATGAGCGACGCCGAGATCAACCGCTTCCCGCCCGCGCTGTGGCCGTCGGGGATCGACCTGGACGGCTACCGGTACGTCATCGGCAACGCGATGTTCCCCCGGTGGTTCGCCAACTCGCTGATCGTGTCCCTGACCGCCGTGGCGTCCAACCTGGTGCTGGGCTCGCTGGGCGGCTACGCCTTCGCCCGTATGCGGTTCGCCGGTTCGCGGCTCCTGCTCGCCCTCATGCTGGCCACGATGGCGATTCCGTTCCAGCTGACCATGATCCCGACCTTCCTGGTCATGAAGCGGCTGGGACTCATCGACTCGCTGGGCGCACTGATCGTCCCCTCGCTGGTCACGCCGTTCGCGGTGTTCCTGCTGCGCCAGTTCTTCCTGTCGCTGCCCAGGGAGTTGGAGGAGGCGGCGTGGCTCGACGGCTGTTCACGGCTGGGCGTGCTCGGGCGGATCGTGCTGCCGCTGTCCCGGCCGGCGCTGAGCACCGTGGCCGTCCTGACGTTCCTCACCACGTGGAACGACCTGACCTGGCCGTTGATCGCCATCAACCATGACACCCAGTACACCCTGCAACTGGGCCTGACGACCTTCCAGGGCCAGCACCACACCCGGTGGTCCGCGGTCATGGCGGGCAACATGATCACCGTACTGCCCGTGCTGCTGGCCTTCCTGTTCGCCCAGAAGACC
Organism: Streptomyces tauricus; assembly: GCF_014650955.1. Taxonomy (GTDB): domain Bacteria; phylum Actinomycetota; class Actinomycetes; order Streptomycetales; family Streptomycetaceae; genus Streptomyces; species Streptomyces tauricus. The sequence continues at coordinate 22,175 of NZ_BMVY01000022.1, read as the reverse complement.
TTCATCCAGTCGATCACGTCGAGCGGCCTCAAGGGCTGACCCGCGCCCGGTGCCGGCGCCGGCACCGACGACGACGCCAACGGCCGACAACCCACTTCGCACATCAACACCCCATGCCCTGACGCCCGTTGTCGGCTGCCCGCTGCCCTCTCCGCTCGCTGCTCTCTGCCCGCCGACCGCACTGCTCTCCGCACCCGCCTCTCAGGAAGACGTATGCCGCACACCTTCGACTTCGACCTGCTCGTCATCGGGGACGCCAACCCCGATGTCGTCCTAGGTCCGCTCGACGCACCGCTCGCCTTCGGGCAGCATGAGCAACTCGTCGACTCCGGACTGCTCACCCTCGGTGGCTCGGCCGCCGTCACCGCCGCAACGGCCCCTGAGTCCGTCGAGGCGGCGGCCGCGGCCCTGGCGGCGTACGACCCGCATGTGATCGTCAAGAACGGCGCGGACGGAGCCCTCGCCCACGACGGCTCCACCCTGCTGCGCACGGACGGCATCCCCGCCAGGCCGGTGGACACCGTCGGGGCCGGCGACAGTTTCGACGCCGGGTTCGTCGCCGCCCGGCTGCGGGGTCTGTCCACCGCCGACGCCCTCGCCCTCGCCGCGGCCTGCGGCGCGCTGTCCACCCGCGCCCATGGGGGCACTCCGTCCCAGCCCACCTGGGACGAGGCCGTCGCCGCCCTCTCCCGTAACGGAAAGAACCTCTGATGACTCTCAGTACCCCGAAGATCGTGTTCATCGGCGCGGGCAGTGTCGTGTTCACCCAGGGCCTGCTGGCCGACCTGCTGGCCTTCCCCGAACTGCGGGGCGCCCACATCGCGTTGCACGACATCGACACCGAACGCCTCGCCACCGCCGAGGGTGCGGCCCGGCAGATCGCGGACCGGCTCACCGGGACCGGGGGCGGGTCCCCCCACCCTCGGGTGACCGCTCATCTCGATCGCCGCGCGGCTCTGCAGGACGCCGACTTCGTCATCAACATCGTGCAGGTCGGCATGGGCGAGGCCACCCGGACCGACTTCGAGATCCCGCAGCGTCACGGCCTGCGCCAGACGATCGGCGACACCCTGGGGATCGGCGGCATCTTCCGCGCGCTGCGCACCTTCCCCGTGCTGAAGTCGCTCGCCGCCGACATCACCGAGCTGTGCCCGGACGCCTGGCTGCTGAACTACACCAATCCCATGGCCATGAACGTCCAGTACCTGACCCGAGCCACCGGTCTGACCCGTGTCGTGGGCCTGTGCCACTCGGTGTACTGGACCATCCACGACCTGGGCGAACTGCTCGGCGTTCCGTACGAGGAGATCACCTACCGTGCCGCCGGGGTCAACCACCAGGCGTGGGTGCTGCGCCTGGAGCACCAGGGCACCGACCTCTACCCGCTCCTCGACAAACTGATCGAGCAGGACCCGCAGTTGCGGCGCCGGGTCCGCGTGGACATGTACCGGCGCCTCGGTTTCTACCCGACCGAGACGAGCGAGCACTCCTCCGAGTACGTCCCCTGGTACCTGCACCACGACAACGAGATCGAAAGGCTCCGGCTGCCGGTCGGCGCCTACCTCGGCATCGTCGACGAGAACGTCGCCGCCTACGAGGAGACCCGCCGGGCACTCGCCGCCGGTACGCCCCTGGCGGTCGAAGGGACCATGGAGTACGCCCCGCAGATCATCCACAGCATCGTGACCGGCACTCCGCGCACGGTCTACGGCAACGTCCCCAACCACGGCCTGATCGACAACCTCCCGGCCACCGGAACCGTCGAAGTGCCCTGCCTGGTGGACGGGTTGGGTGTCCAGCCGACCAAGGTCGGTGCGCTGCCACCACAGTTGGCCGCGCTCAACCGCAACTACCTGAGCATGAACGAGCTCGTGGTCCGCGCCGCCGTCGAGGACGACCCCCGGTCCGTGCGCCAGGCGGCCATGGCCGATCCCGCCACCGCCGCAGCCCTGCCGGTCGAGCGTATCTGGGACCTGTGCGACGACATGGTACGAGCCCACGCGGAGCTCCTCCAGCCCTCGCTGCGGGCCACGCTCGGCCACTGACCCCGAGGGCCTGTAGTGCGTAGGCACCAGGCCATGGGGGTGGCTGGTCCGTTCGCACCAGGCGGGGACGGCGACGGGGAACGATGCCCGGCGGGGGCGCCGGAGGGAAGTGTGGGAGACGCGTCGATCGCACGCGTCTCCCCTTTCCTCGCGGTGTCTGGAGTGATCACAGGTGGCAACTTTTCTCTACCGGATCGGACGGTGGGCCTTCCGGCGCCGGCGGCTCGTGGGCGGACTGTGGCTGGGTGCCCTGGTGCTGGCCGTGGCCGCCGCCGCCCTGGCGCCGGCCGGGGAGGAGGAAGACCTCTCCATGCCCGGCACCGAGTCGCAGCAGGCGTTCGACCTGCTGGACGAGCGCTTCCCCGAGAGCAACTCCCAGGGTGCAGAAGCCCGTCTGGTGTTCCGGGCCCCGGACGGGCAGCGGGTGACGGCCCAGCGGAACAGGGCGGCCGTCGAGGACACCCTCGGCTCGGTGGACGGGGGCGGTCAGGTCGCGTCGGCCTCCGACCCCTATGAGACCGGCGCTGTCAGCGAGGACGGCACCATCGCCTACTCCACGGTCACCTACACCGCGGACGCCGTCGACCTGACCGGGCCCACGAAGAGCGCGCTCGAAAGCGCGGCGGACCGGGCCAGGGACGCGGGGCTGACCGTGGAGATCGGCGGCTCCGCCCTGGACTCGGAGGAGGAGCCGGGCGGTACGACGGAGATCGTCGGCGTGGCGGTGGCCGCGGTGGTGCTCGTCCTCGCCCTCGGCTCGCTGGTCGCGGCCGGCCTGTCGCTGCTGACCGCCGTCGTGGGTGTGGCCATCGCCTTCGGCCTGGTCTCCGCGCTGGCGGCGCCGCTGGGCCTGACGTCCACCGTCGCCATCCTGGCGCTGATGCTGGGTCTCGCGGTCGGCATCGACTACGCGCTCTTCATCACCTCCCGCTTCCGCGACGAGCGCGCCCGGGGCAGCGACCCGGAGGAGGCCGCGGGCCGGGCGGTGGGCACGGCCGGATCCGCCGTCGTCTTCGCCGGCGCCACCGTCTTCATCGCGCTGGTCGGACTGGGCGTCGTCGGCATCCCCGAACTCACCAAGATGGGCTTGGGCGGCGCGGGCGCCGTGGCCCTCGCCGTACTCGTCGCGCTGACCCTGGTCCCCGCGCTGTTCGGCTTCTTCGGCCGACGGGTGCTGTCCCGCGCCGTCCGCAGGGCCGACGGGCCGGGCAGCGAGCGCGTGCACCGGGTGGCCCCCGCGGCCGGCCGGCCCGGGATCGGTACCCGCTGGGCGCGGTTCGTGCTGCGCCGGCCGGGAGCCGTGCTGCTGACCGCCGTACTCGGCCTCGGGGCGGTCGCCCTGCCGGCGCTGAGTCTCGAACTCGGCCTGCCCGGCGACGAGTCCAAGTCGGTGGAGACCACTGAGCGGCGCGCCTACGACCTGCTGTCGGAAGGCTTCGGCCCCGGCTTCAACGGGCCGCTGACCGTGGTCGTGGACACCTCGGAGGCCACCGACGCCCGCGCCGCCACGGACCTGGTCGTCAGGACCGTACGAGGAGTGGACGGGGTCGCGTCGGTCGGTGATCCGGTGCTCAGCAGGACCAAGGACACGGCCGTCCTGACCGCCGTCCCGCGGACCGCGCCGAACAGCGGCGAGACCAAGGACCTGGTGCAGGCGATCCGGGACACGGTCTCCGGTGTCGAGGCCGACACAGGCGCCACTGTCCTGGTGACCGGCACCACCGCGCTGAACATCGACATCTCCGAAGCCATGTCGGATGCCCTCCTCCCCTATCTGGCCGTGGTCATCGGCCTGGCGGTCCTGCTGCTGATGGTGGTCTTCCGCTCGCTCCTGGTCCCCGTCAAGGCCGCCCTCGGCTTCCTGCTGTCGGTGGGGGCCGCCTTCGGTGTCCTCGTCGCCGTCTTCCAGTGGGGCTGGGCGGCCGACCTGCTCGGTATCGAGCAGACCGGACCGGTGATGTCGCTGATGCCGATCCTCATCATCGGCATCGTGTTCGGCCTCGCGATGGACTACGAGGTCTTCCTCCTCACCCGGATGCGGGAGGCCTACGTCCATGGCGCCTCCCCCGGCGACGCGATCGTCAGCGGCTTCCGGCACAGCGGACGTGTGGTGGCCGCGGCGGCGATCATCATGATCAGTGTGTTCGGCGGTTTCGTCGGGATGAGCAGCCCGACCATCCAGACGATGGGCGTGGGGCTGGCCGCCGCCGTGGCCTTCGACGCCTTCGTGGTCCGGATGGCGATCGCCCCCGCGGTCCTCGCACTGCTCGGCCACCGTGCCTGGTGGCTGCCCCGTATCCTGAACCGTGTGCTGCCGAACGTGGACATCGAGGGTGAGGCACTGAGCGGGCATGCCCCGGCCGCCACGACCGGACCGGGTGCGGCGGTGCCGCATCTCCCCGTCGGCCGGCGCTGAACCGGCCATGACGGACGCAAGGGGCGCCGGCCCGCGATCACACGGCATGTGGTGGCGGGAGGCAGCGGTCACGGCGACGGCGTTCGTGCTCTGTCTGCTCGGCGGCGTGATCCAGGTCGACGACACGCTGTCGGCGCCGTCCGTCGCCGCCCACTTCGTCGCCGTGGTGTCCTGTGCCGTACTGCCCATGCGACACCGGGCGCCCCTGGCCGCCCTGGCGGCCACGACCGCGGCCGGCGTCCTGGTCCAGCCCCTGGGCCTCCTGCTGAGCCCGCTCATCGTGGCCCCCGCCCTGATCACCGCCTACTCCTACACGCTCGCCGCGCGCACCGAACAGCGCGCGGCGGGCGCCGTGTCGCTCAGTGCCGCCGTACTGCTGGTGGCTTCCATCCCCTTGACCGGGGACCTCTCGTGGCAGGACGCGAGCCGGATAGCAGTGGTGTCGGCGTCCCCGCTGGTGGCCGGCGTGCTCGGGCACTCGGTGCGCAACCGCCGGGCCTACCTGGCGGCCGTGGAGGAGCGGGCCAGGCGGGCCGAGGAGAGCCGGGACACCGAGGCGCGCCGGAGAGTGGCCGAGGAACGGGTGCGTATCGCCCGCGAGCTGCACGACCTGGTGGCCCATCAGATCACCCTGGCCAACGCGCAGGCCACGGTCGCCGCCCACCTCTTCGACACGCGCCCGGAGCAGACCCGTAGAAGCCTCGGGGAGTTGGTCGAGACCACCGGGCACGCGCTCGACGAACTGCGGGCCACGGTCGGCCTGTTGCGGCAGTCCGGGGACAAGGCCGCACCCGCCGAACCGGCGCCCGGGCTGTCCCGGCTTCCCTCGCTCGTCGAGTCCTTCCACCGCGCGGGACTTGAGGTGTCGGTGCACCAGGACGGCACGGCCAGGCCGCTGCCGCCGGGCGTCGACCTCACCGCCTACCGCATCCTCCAGGAGGCCCTGACCAACGTGACCAAACACTCCGGTACCCGCAGCGCCCGGGTGCGGCTCGTCTGGAACCGCGACCACGTGACCGTCACGGTCGCCGACGACGGAGGAGGCACGCGCGCGGTACCGGGTGCGTCCGCGGCCGCGGACCGTCCGCCGTCCGGCTTCGGGCTGATCGGGATGCGCGAACGGGCCACCGCGGTCGGGGGCCACCTCCTCGCGGGCAGGCGCGCGGAGGGCGGCTTCCTCGTCTCCGCCCGGCTGCCCCTGCCGCCCGCCAAGGACACCGGAGACACTCCATGACGCTCAGGGTGCTGCTGGCCGACGATCAGGCCCTGCTCCGCGGTGCCTTCCGGATGCTTCTCGACAGCGCCGACGACATCACCGTGGTCGGCGAGGCGGGCGACGGCAGGGAGGCGGTGCGACTCACCCGGGAGCTGCGCCCCGACGTGGTGATCATGGACATCCGTATGCCCGAGGTGGACGGTCTCACCGCCACCTCGGAGATCTGCGCGGACCCGGACCTGCGGAGCAGCCGCATCCTGATCCTCACCACGTACGAGACCGACGAGTACGTCGCTCAGGCGCTGCGCGCGGGGGCCGGCGGTTTCATCGGCAAGGGCATCGGGGCCGAGGACCTGCTGGACGCCGTGCGGACGATCGCGGCCGGCGACACTCTGCTGTCCCCCGCCGCGACCCGTTCCCTGGTGGCCCGCTTCCTGGCCACGCCGGACGACCCCGTGCCCCAGCGCGCCGAACAGCTCGCCGTGCTCACCCCGCGCGAACGCGAGATGGTGGCGCTGGTCGCGACCGGTCTGTCCAACCAGGAGATCGCCGAGCGGATGTTCCTCAGCCCCTTCACGGTACGCGCCCATGTGCAGCGCGCCATGACGAAGCTGGAGGCCCGCGACCGGGCCCAGCTCGTCGTCATCGCCTACCGGACGGGCCTGGCCCACGCCACCCCCGACGGCCTGTCGTGACCGGCTGCCGGGGGCGGGCGGTTCGCGCGTCTACCGACCGAACTCGGGCAGCGTAAGGGCCGAATGGGCCGGGCGGGCCGGTGGCGAGGGAAGGGTGACGAGGTCGCGCAGCATGGCGTCGCGTCGCTCCAACGCCCGTGCCGTGGTGGGGAAGAGTGTGGCCGTGCCCTCGCCGACCAGGGCCTGGTTCATGGCCACGAACGGGCGGGTCCCGCGTTCGTGGGCGGCGAAGGCCGCGCTGTGATCCCGGTGCGTGGCCAGGGCGTGGGCCAGGGTGTAGGCGCCGACCAGCGCGAGGCTCGATCCCTGCCCGGTGAGGAACGAGGGCGCGTACGCGGCGTCGCCGACGAGCGCGACGCGGCCTCTGGACCAGTGGGGCATACGGATCTGACCGGCCGTGTCGAAGAACAGGTCGTCGGCGTCGCGCAGGGCGTCGACGATGTCAGGGACCTTCCATCCCGCGCCCGCGAAGGTCGTGGCGACCAGTTCCCGCTGGGCGTCGGGGTCCCGCAGGACGTCGAACGGCGGTTTCGGCCGGTGGAAGGTGAGGAAGGCGTGCAGTTCGTCGTCGCCCCCGACGGCGTAGAGGGCCGCCGCTCTGCCCGGGGTGTTCCACAGCACGAGTTCCCGGGAGAGCCCGAAGGTGTTCGGCAGGGTGAACAGGGCGAAGCAGTAGCCGAGATGGCGGTGGAACTGTTCCTCGGGGCCGAACACCAACTCCCGGGTGTGCGAGTGCATGCCGTCGGCGCCGACCACGAGGTCGAACGTACGCCGTCGGCCACTGCGGAAGGTGACGTCGACACCGTGTCCGTACTCTCCGTGCTGGTCGGGGGTGTCGACGCCGTCGAGGGTGTCTATGGAGTCGTCGAACAGGAACTCCACGTCGTCGCGGACCAGCCCGTGGAGCAGGGCGGCCAGATCCCCGCGGCGCACCTCCAGGTCCTGGCCCTCGACGCTGCCGGCCACGGCGCTCGGGCTGACCGACGTCACCTCGCGGCCGTCGGCGTCGAGGAAGGTGCAGCGGCGCGAGTCGATGTGCGCTTCCCGCAGCCGCGGCAGTATCCCCATGCGCCGGACCACCTCGATCGCGGTGCCGCGGATGTCGATCGGGTAGCCGCCGGTGCGCGGGGCGCCGGCCTTCTCCACCACGGTGACCGCCCATCCGGAGCGGTGCAGCCAGTACGCCAGCGCGGGTCCGGCGATACTGGCTCCGGAGATCAGGACGTTGCGCTTCCCGGTGGTCCTCACGTCCATCGGCGGAGTGGTCGGTGTCATGCCTGGGCTCCCTTCTTCGTGAGACGGACGACGAGCAGCGACAGCGCGGCGACGAGGCCGGCGACGGCGAACCCCGTGGCGAAGGCCGATTCGGCCGGCAGGCCTGTCGTCGACCCCGTCCCGGCGTCGAGCAGCGCGCCGGCCACCTGGGCGCCCAGCGCGACACCGATCACGCGGGTCACCACGAGCAGGCCGGTGGCGATGCCGATGTCCTTGGTCGCGACGGCGGTGGCGGTACCGGCGAGCAGGGCCGTGGTGCCGACGCCCGCGGCGAACGCGGTCAGCACCTTCGCGAGGACGAGCTGCCATTCCGCGCCGTGCAGCCAGGCCAGGGCGATCATCGTGACCGCCGTGACGGCAGAGCCGGCGACGACCACGGCACGCGAGCCGAAACGGCGCACCGCGATCCCGCCGACCGAATCGCTCACCGCTCCGGCGACGGCGCCGGGCAGCAGGAACAGTCCGATGCCGGTGGTGCCGGCTCCGAAGCCGTAGCCGTCGCCTGAAACGGCGAACAGTTGCGGGAGCAGGAAGAGCACCATCCCGGAACTGGTGGACATGACGAAGGTGAGTACGCAGGCGTGCCACATCGCGGGCTTCGCCAGCATGCGCAGATCGACCATCGGCGAGGGTGCCCGGCGCTCGACGGCGACCCAGCCGGCCGCGAGGGCGGCCACGACCACCGCCACGGCACCGACCGCGAGGGGCGGCAGACCGCCGTCCCTCGTCACCGTCACGAGCCCGAGCATGAACGCGAGCAGTGTGCCGCTGAGCAGCACCACACCGGGCCAGTCGATCCCGTTCTCCGACCGGGCCGGCGGATCGTGCGGCAGCAACCGGCTCACGGCCACCGTCGTCGCGGCGATCGCGAGCGTCGGGAGCGCGAACATCCAGTGCCAGGACAGGCTTTCGGAGATCGGTCCGGCGAACAGCATGCCCACCATGCCGCCGCCCGTGAACAGTGCGACGACCGCGCCGATCGCCACCTGCGACTCCTGCGGCGGAAGGTGGGTGCGCACCAGGATGAAGGAAAGGGGCAGCGCCCCCACCATCACGCCCTGCAGCACCTGACCGAGCAACAGCACCGGTAGGTTCGGCGCCAGCGCGGCGAGCAGGCCACCGGCCGAGACCACGGCCGTCAGCGCGACCAGTACCCGCTTCCCGCCGTAGCGGTCGCCGAGTTTGCCCGCGACGGGTGCGACGACCGCACCCGTGATCAGTAACGTGTTGCCGACCAGTGCTCCTTCGGCGGGGCTGACCCCCAGCTCGCGTTGCAGCAGCGGGAGCGCGGGCTCCACCACCGACTGCAGGGCGCCGAGGGCGAGGGCCAGGATGCCGAGGGCACCGATCGACACTCTGCCGAGGCGGACCGGGGGTGGCGCGGCTTCGGGCAGGGACGTTCTTGTCATCACCTGTTGATCACTCCAGACACCGGAGGGAGGGGTGGGGTCGCGTGGGATCCACGCGTCCCCCACACTTCCCTCCGGCGCCGCTGCCGGGCATCGTCCCCGGCCGCCGTCTCCTCCTGGTGCACCCGGACCGGACAGGCGCCTGTCCTGGTGCCCACGCACTACGAGCGCACCACGGCCGCACTACGGCCCCTTGGTGCCCCCTACGGCCGTACTACGGGCCGACCCGCAGCACGCCGTCGAGGTCTCCGGCGGGCAGCACCTTGGTCGAGTTGTGCTCGCGGACGATCCGCCAGCCGTCCGGCGTCCTGCGCCAGACCAGCGAGGTCGTGGTGCGGATGTCCGTGGCGCCGTCGGGCATGGTGATCCGCGCCACGAACGTCAGGGTGGACGCGGCCAGTTCGTGGCCGGTCACGACGTGCGGGCCGTCGTCGACGACATGATGTGCGGCGACCATCTCGCGGAAGGCGGGCTCCCAGATCGAGCCGTATCCGGCAGCCGTCGTCGCCACGCGCTGCTCGGGGTCGAAGTCGTCGTAGAGGCGGAGGTCCGAGGAGCTGAAGTCGTAGAACTCACCGAAGGCGTGCCGGAAGTCGAACGGCGCGTCCCCCTCGTCGCGCTCCCATCCGAACACCCACCGGTTGTGCAGTTCCGCGATCGCTCGTGTGTCGTTCTCATCGGTCATGCCTCGACGCTAGGGCCGCGGGCGCAGCTCAGGCAGGGTCCGTCGCACCCACCCGGGGGACGGCCGCGAGGTCCGGGCCGGGCAGCTCGGCGGCCACCGTGGTGAGCAGTGCGAGGGCCTGCTGGGAGGTGCTGCCGGGTTCGGCCTGGTACACGACGAGCTGCTGGTCCGTCGCACTGTCCACGGTGAACGAGTCGTAGGTCAGGGTCAGTTCGCCGACCTCGGGGTGGTTGAAGGACTTGGCCTCATGACCCTTGCCCCGTACGTCGTGCCGGGCCCACAGCGCGCGGAACTCCGAGCTCTTCAAAGACAGTTCGCCGACGAGGTCGGTGAGCCGTGGGTCGTTCAGCAGGTCGCCGCTGCCCGCGCGCAGGGCCGCGAGAGCGGACCGGGCGACCCGCTCCCAGTCGGGGTAGAAGTCCCGGGCGTGCGGGTCGAGGAAGGTGAACCGGACCAGGTTGGTCTCGTCCCGGTCCAGCATCGTGGCGAAGAGCGCGCTTCCGAGGCGGTTGCCCGCCAGCACATCCAGTCTGCGGTCGATGATCAGCGCGGGTGTGTGGTGCCAGCCGTCCATGAGGCGCAGCAGTCTCGGCCCGACGGGGACACGGCCGGCGGGTACGCGGCCGCCACGTCGGACGGGGCCGTGCGCGGTTCGTGCCAGCTGGTGCAGGTGCGCCGTTTCCTCGGGATTCAGTCCGAGGGCGCGGGCCAGGGAGTCCACCACCTGCGCGGAAGGGTGTTTCTCCCGTCCCTGTTCCAGCCGGGCGTAGTAGTCGGTGCTGACTCCGGACAACTGGGCGACCTCCTCCCGGCGCAGACCCGGCGTCCTGCGCCGGCCCGACCAGGGCTGTCCGGCCCGGGACGGATCGGTCGTCTCTCGCCGGGCGCGGAGGAACTCTCCCAAGGGATTGCCACTGTCCATGCCGCAACGATAGGCGCGCACGGAGCCGGTTACCTGGGTGTGGCGCACCCAGGATGAGACCGCCCTGGCCCGCCTCCGGCTCGGCGCACACGATCGTTCCCATGACAGACGACGCCTCGCGCAACCTCGCTTCGAGCAACCTCGCCTCGAACGACCCCTCCCTGTCCGTTGCCGGCGCGCCCGCGGGTCCGCTGGCCGGCCGGATCGCGGTGATCACCGGGGCCGGTGCCGGGATCGGCGCCGCGACCGCACACCGTTTCGCCGCCGCGGGAGCGGCGGTCGCCCTGCTCGGCAGGCGGCCCGGTCCGCTGGACGACCTCGCCGCGACCCTGCGGAAGCAGCACTCCGCCGACGTCCTGGCGCTCTCGGTGGATGTCACCGATCCCGCCGCGCTGGACGCCGCCGCGGCGCAGATCCGTGCCGCGCTGGGCAGGCCCGACCTGGTCGTCGCCAACGCGGGGGTGATGCTCGGAGCGCCGTTCGACGTGGCGGACACGACCGAGTGGGACCGGATGATCGACGTGAACCTGCGGGGCCTGCTCGCGACCGGCCGGGCCTTCGTCGCGGACCTGCTCGACGCGGCGGAGGCCGGCCGGCCCGCGGATCTGGTGAACCTCGGCTCGATCGCGGCGGAGGTGGTCTTCGTCGACTACCCGGTCTACGGCGCGACCAAGGCGGCGGTCACCCAGCTGACCCGCAATCTGCGCGCCTCGCTGGGGCCTCGCGGCGTACGGGTCCGGTCCGTCGACCCCGCCTTCGCCGTCACCGGGCTCGGCGCCGACATGGCACACGAGGCCACCCGGGCCGGGCTCGACGAGATGCGGTCGGCCATCACAGCCATCACCGCCGAGGACGTGGCCGACGCCATCACGTACTCGGTGGCGGTACCGGCCCGGGTCAACATCGCGGAACTGACGGTCATGCCGACCGAGCTGGGCTGAGACCGGCGGGCGCCGCGCGCCCCCCTGCCGTCGCGGCCGGCACCGCGAGGGCCGGTGACACAGCCATGGCGGGCGGGCGCCTCGCGCCTCGGAACAGGACCGGAACAGGACCGGCCCTGCCGCCCACTGCCTGGGACTGGCAGTACCCAGGCTCATCCGGCGGCCCGCGGCGAGAATGACGCCATGGCCTCCTCCCGTCATGACTTCGCCACGCTGCTGCGCGCCTGGCGCGACCGCCTGTCCCCGGCCGACGCCGGCCTGACGGTGACGGCCGGCCGCCGTGCCCCCGGGCTGCGCCGCGAGGAGCTCGCACAGCTGGCGGGGCTGTCCGTCGACTACGTCCTGCGCCTGGAACAGGGACGCGCGAGAAATCCCTCGGCTCAGATCGTCGGCGCCATCGCCCGGGCCCTGCAGCTCTCCGTCGCCGAGCGCGACCAGCTGTACCGCGGCGCCGGGCTCCTGCCGCCCCGGGACGGGACCGTCAGTACCCATGTCCCCGCGGGGATCCAGCGGCTCGCCGCGCGCCTGGGGTCCGTCCCGGTCGGCGTGTTCGCCGCCGACTGGTCCCTGGTGTGGTGGAACACCCTGTGGAGCGCCCTGCTCGGCGACGCCTCCCAACTCCCCCCTAGTGAAGGGAACTTGGCGCGTGCGGTCTTCGGTGACGGCGCCGCGCACGCGGCGATGCCCCCGCTCCGGCACGAGGCCGGACAGGCCTTCGAGGCGATGATCGTCGCCGACCTGAAGGACGCCGTGTCCCGTTATCCCCAGGACGTCCAACTGGACCGGCTGGTGCAGGAGTCGCGCGCCCTCTCCGACGCGTTCGCCCGGCACTGGGACACGGAGACCGCCGCCACCCTGCACTCCAGCAGCCGCAAGACCGTCCAGCATCCGCGCGTCGGGGAGATCCGGCTCGACTCCGACGTCCTCGTGGTCCCCAACGCCGATCTGCGCATGGTCACTTACACGGCGGCCACCGGAAGCAGCGACGCGGAGAAGCTGGACCTGCTGCGTATCACCCTGGAAGCGACCGAGGACGTAACCGCGTCAGGAAAACCTGTCAGGAAAATCTGACACTGTCAGGTAAATCTCCCCCTGCCAAAAACCTGCCTGTCTCACTAGCGTCGTTCTCGGCGACGAAGAGTGCGGAACCGCGCCCCCTGCGACGGGGCGAAGGGCTCTGCGGCGCATTGTGCCGACTTCCGTCGACTTCGGTCGACTGCGGTCCGGCCGACACTCCTCGCCTTTCACCGAAGAACCTCGAAGGAGACATTCCGTGTTCGAACGCATGGCCGAATTGGCGATCCGCCGATCTCGGCTCGTCCTGGTCGTCGCCGCCCTGGCCGTGGCCCTCATGGGCGCGGTGGGCGCAGGCGCCTTCGACAAGCTGAAGGGCGGCGGCTTCGACGACCCCGCCTCCCCGTCCACCCGAGCGGCGAACGTCATCGACGAGAAGTTCGGCGGCGAGGTCAACCTCGTCCTGCTGGTCCGCTCCCCCGACGGCCGTATCGACACCCCCGCCGCCCAGGAGAGCGGCCGGGACCTGGCGGCCGACCTCAAGAAGGACGAGCGGCTCAGCAACGTCGTCTCGTACTGGGAGACGAACAGCCCCGACCTGCGTTCGGAGGACGGCCGCGAGGCCATGGTGCTCGCCCATGTGCGAGGCGACCCGACGGAGCAGCGGGAGAACGCCAAGGAGGTCATCGACACCTTCAGCGGCACCTACAAGGACACGCTCACCGTCCAGGCCGGAGGAGGCGCCGCCGTCGGCGCCGGTCTGTCGAAGCAGGTGGTCGACGACCTGATCCTCGCCGAGGCGATCGCCATACCGCTGACCCTGCTGCTGCTTTTGTTCGTCTTCGGCAGCGTGGTCTCGGCCCTGCTGCCGCTGATCATCGCGATCATCGCCATCATGGGCTCGTTCGCCCAGCTCTTCCTGCTCGGCAGTGTCACCGACGTCGCCGACACCGCGACCAACCTCACCACCGCCCTGGGCCTCGGACTGGGCATCGACTACGCCCTTCTGATGGTCAGCCGCTTCCGGGAGCAACTCGCCGCCGGGGCGAGCGTGGACGACGCCGTCCGGCGCACGGTGCACACGGCGGGCCGCACGGTCGCCTTCTCCGCCGCGACGGTCGCGGCGGCCCTGGCGGCGCTGCTGGTGTTCCCGCAGTACTTCCTGCGCTCGTTCGGTTTCGCCGGGGTCGGGGTGGTCGCCATCGCCGCCCTCAGCACCCTGTTCGTGATGCCCGCCCTGCTCAAGGTGCTGGGGCACCGGGTCAACAGCGGGCAACTGCCGTGGGCGAAGTCGCGTCGCTCCGACGCCCGTACGCCGCTGTGGGGACGGCTGGCCCGTACCGTCATGCGGCGGCCCGCTCTCACCGCGCTGCCCGTCCTCGCCGTCCTGCTGTTCGCGGCGAGCCCGCTGCTGAACATCACCTTCGGCACACCGGACGAACGCGTGCTGCCCAAGGACGCCCAGAGCCGCCAGGTCTCGCAGCAACTGCGTCAGAACTTCGGCGGCAGCGAGGACTCGGCCCTGCAGATCGCCATCGACCAGCCCGTGGACAAGGGCCCGTTGGCCTCGTACGCGGGTCGACTGGCCGCGCTCGACGGTGTGGTGCGGGTCGAGACCAGTGCGGGAACCTACAGCAAGGGTGAGTCCGTCGTGAGCGGCCCCGCCGACTCCGCGCTCGGCCGGCCCGACGCACAGCGGATCAGTGTGGTGAGCAGCCTGACACCGAAGTCGGACGACGCCCAGGACCTGGTCGGGCAGGTGCGCTCGCTCGCCCCGCCCGCCGGCACACATCCCCTGGTCGGCGGCACGGACGCCGCACTCGTCGACGCCAAGCAGTCCGTCGCCGACCGGCTCCCCCTCGCGGTGGCCCTGGTCGTCCTCACCACCTTCCTGCTGCTCTTCCTGTTCACCGGCAGCATCGTGCAGCCGGTGCGCGCGCTGGTCCTCAACATGATCAGCCTGGCGGCCACGCTGGGCGTGATGACCTGGATCTTCCAGGACGGCAACCTCTCCTCGCCGCTCGGCTTCACCGCGCAGCCGATGGAGGTGTCGATGACCGTGCTGATGTTCTGCATCGCCTTCGGCCTCTCGATGGACTACGAGGTCTTCGTCACCAGCCGCATCAAGGAGCTCCACGACCAGGGCGAGGACAACGAGTCCGCGGTGGTCAACGGTCTCGGTCACACCGGGCGCATCGTCAGCGCGGCGGCCTGCCTGCTCGCGGTGAGCTTCTTCGCCTTCGGCACGGCCAAGCTCAGCTTCATGCAGATGTTCGGCCTCGGCAGCGGACTCGCCGTCCTCCTCGACGCCATCGCCGTCCGCGGTGTCCTCGTACCCGCCGCGATGCGTCTGCTCGGCCGCTCGGCCTGGTACGCGCCCGGGTTCCTGCGCGCGTTCCACGGACGGTACGGGCTCAGCGAGGGCGGTCCGGCGCCGGCGCCCGCTCCCGCTTCCGCTCCCGCCGGATCCGCGGCGGCTGCTTCTGCGGACACACCGACCGGCACGTCGACGGGCACTTCGACCGGCACGTCGACGGACACGAAGAGTTCGGCCGGGGTCTGACTCCCCTGGTGTCGGGTATGGGCCTCGGGCGTCGTCGGACGGCGCCCGAGGCCTGGTCACGAGTGCCGACGACTGTGCGGTGGTCGGGCGCGCCGCGAAGGTGGGTACCACGGGTCCTACCGTCGACGGATGCCCTGGTCGGTACCCGTGTACGGATCGAGAGTGGACGCATCTGGTGGAGCGGCTCGGTCGGACACATACGAGCGACGCTCTCCGCCGCGTCGCCTCCGACCCGGCGGGCCGACCGCTTCGGGCCCTGGTGAACAACGCCGGCGTCGCCGCGAATGCGCCGGTGGAAGCTCTCCCGCTCGCCGACTGGCGGTGGGTGTTCGAGGTCAACGTCTTCGGTCAGATCGCGGTCACGCAGGCGCTGCTGCCCGCCCTGCTGGCCGGTTCCGGACGGGTGGTGAACATCAGCGCGGTCCTGGGCAAGGTCTCCCTGCCCGCCTCCGGGGCCTACTCGACATCGAAGTTCGCCCTGGAGGCCATCAGCGACTCCCTGCGCCGCGAACTCGCCTCCGAGGGTGTGCGGGTGGTCGTCGTGCAGCCCGGCGGAGTACGCACGCAGATGCGCCGACGCGGCCTCGCCAAGGCCGGCGAACTGACGACGGACATGAGCGCGGAGCACCGGCGGAGGTACGGCCCTCTGATGCGGGCGGTCGTCAAGCAGATCGACGCGTTCACCGACGCCGGGGTCTCCGCGGAGAAGGCCGCCCTGGTGATCGCCCGGGCGGTCACCGACCGCAGGCCCCGCACCCGCTACACCGTCGGCCGCGACACGGCGGCCCTCACCCGGCTCGCCCGCGTCCTGCCCGATCGCCTGCTGGACCGCGTGCTCGCCGCGAACCTCCGCCCGCATTTCGAGAAGGCGGGCTAGCCCTGCCGGGGCGCCTACGCGGGCAGCGCGCCGCTCTGTGCCGCCTTGCGGTGGCGGGCGGACAGACGGGAGCCGGACTCGCGGCGGGCGGCGCGGCGCAGCAGGGGCACCGCGAGGAGGAACCCGAGGACCGCCCAGGCGGTGAGGACCAGGGCGACCATGGGCAGTTCCCAGGAACCGGCCGCCTCGGCGGTCCGTGCCGTGTCGGGGAGCAGCGCCGAACGCAGGCCCTGTGCCATCCACTTGAGCGGGAAGACGGCGGCCACCTGCTGGACCGGCACGGGCAGCGAGGTGCTCGGGAAGACCGTTCCGGAGGTGAACAGGAGCGCCATCGTCGGCAGCATGATCAGCGCCAGCGCCTCGCGCGGGTTGGGCAGCACGGCGCCGACGGCCGCGCCCAGCGGTACGACGGCGAGCAGTCCGAGCGTGGTGACCCACAGCAGTGTCAGCCAGCCGCCGGGCCCGTGCGGCAGGGGCCCGTCCACCAGCAGCGCCGCGACAGCCAGGAGCAGGGCCAGGGTGCCGGCCGCCATGACGACCACCAGCATGCTCTTGGCGACGAGGTAGGCCGGTATCCCGCCGGGGGTGGCGCGCAGCCGCAGCAGGGTGCCCTCCTCCCGTTCGGTCACGAGTATCTGCGGGAGGTTGACCAGCCCGATCTGGAACAGGAGGTAGGCGGCGAAGCCCGCGAGCACGAGATGTGCCGTCGGGACATGGGTGCCGGGCACATCGCCGGTGACGTAGACGGCGATCACGAGGGCTACGACCACGTTGGTCAGATGGCCGGACATCTCCTTGGGGCTGCGCAGGAGGTGCCGCAGTTCGATGCGGCCGCGCTGGAGCCCGGCACGCCAGACGTTCGTCATGGGTGTCCCTTTCACGCGGCCCGCGCCGTGTCGTCGGTGCCGTCGGTGCCGTTGGTCTCGTCAATGCCGCCAGTGCCGTCGGTGCCGTCGGTCTCCCGGTGCAGCATGTGCAGGTAGGTGTCCTCCAGCGTCGGGCGGCGTACTTCCAGGCCGGCGATCGGGCCGTCCGCGTGCCGGTGAAGTTCCCAGACCAGCTGGGAGGGGTCCGCGGTGCGTTCGCGGTGGATCGTCCCGTCGTCGGCCGTCCAGCGGACCTCGGCCCGGGCGGCGGCCTGCCGGGCGAGTTCCGCGGGCGTGCCGCAGGCCCTGATCCGGCCGCCGACCAGCATGGCGATCCGGTCGGCGAGCCGTTCGGCCTCGGCCAGGTCGTGCGTGGTGAGCAGAACGGTCACGCCTTCTTCCCGGGCGAGCCGTTCGACCAGTACATGGAACTCGCGTCGCGCCTCAGGGTCGAAGCCGGTGGTCGGCTCGTCGAGGAAGAGGAGTTCGGGGCGGCCGACGATGCCGAGCGCGACGTCCAGCCGCCGGCGTTGGCCACCGGACAGCCGCTCCACCTGCCGGCCGCCCTGGGCGGTCAGGCCGACCAGGGCGAGCAGTTCGGCCGGGTCGCGCGGGTCGGGATAGTAGGTGGCGAAGTGCGTGAGCAGTTCGGCGACCCGCCAGCGGCGGTGGTCGCGCCAGGACTGCAGGACCAGCCCGATCCGGGCCCGCCAGGCGTCGTCACCGCGCTCCGGGTCCGCGCCGAGGACGCTCACCTCACCGGCGGAACGCCGCCGGAAGCCCTCCAGGATCTCGACGGTCGTGGTCTTCCCGGCGCCGTTGGGCCCGAGGAGCGCGAAGATCTCGCCGCGATGGATGTCCAGATCGACGCCCTGGAGGACGTCCACGTCTCCGTACGTCATCGTCACGTCCCGCGCCGAGACGACGGGCTCGGCGTATGTGGCCTTTGTATCCTTTGTTGCCTTTGCGGCCTTCGGCGTCATCGTCCTGCCCCCGAGTCCTGTCGCTGCCGTGGCGGTGTCTCGGCAGCCGCCCCGGCACCGGCGCCCTCGACGATCGCGCGGAGGGCCGCGACATGCCCTTCGAAGGCGTCGCGACCGCGGTCCGTCAGCCGCACCCGGGTACGCCGCTTGCGGCCGCCGCCCTCCTTGTGGAGCTCCAGGTATCCGGCCTCCTCCAGGGTGTGCAGCTGTTTGGAGAGCGCGGAGTCGCTGAGCGAGAGGCTGTCGCGGACGAACGCGAAGTCCGCCCATTCGGTGGCGGCGAGCAGCGCGACCACCGACAGCCGGGTGGCGGGATGGATCAGCTCGTCGAAGCCGGCGGGGATGCTCATCGGCCCGCTCCCGCGCCGTTGGCTCCGGTAGCTCCGCTGGCTTCGGTAGCTGCCACCCGCGTGCCGCGGCTTCGCGCCGACCCGGCCGCCCAGCGGCTCGTCGGCCCGACGAACAGCACGAACACCGTGGCCGAGACCGTGGCCTGGATCAGACCTGCGGGCATCGGCTCCAGCGAGTCGACGAGCCGGCCGGACAGCAGGGCCGTCCCGCCGGTCACCACCGCCCCCGCGACGAAGGTGGCGAACATCCGCCGGGTGTACCGGGTGCGGTGCAGGCGTACCCGGCTCCGGCGGTGGTCGAGCACGGCCAGCGCGCCCAGCAGTGCGACGTACGCGGCCATGACCGGCCCGACGGCCCAGCCGGGCAGGTCCAGGCCCAGCCCGGCCAGGAAGAGCCACATGAGCGCGGCCGTGGCCCAGAGGCTTCCCGAGCCGCCCGTGGCGGACCGCTCGACCTCGTCGTACACCCGCTCCTGCGGCACGCGGACGCGCTGCAGGTCCCGCCACGCCTGTTCGGCATCCATGTGCGTGCTCACGTCACCGCTCTCCCGTTCCCCGTTCGACTTGCCTATAAGGAAAGCTAGCTTTGACTTTCCTTATAGGCAAGTCAACGGTCGTCGACGGACTGGACCCGCGTTCCTGACAGGTCTCAGGAACCGTACGGCCGGATGGCCGTACGGCCGCGTGGCCGTGCGGCCGTACGGCCGTACGGAGCGTCACCGGCGTCCCGAACTCCAGGCGCCCGCAACGTTCTTCACCCAGGAAGTCGAACGTCGGGTCGCGACCGTGAACGCCACGTTCGGCCGTCCGAGGGGCACCGGATACAGTGCGCGGGACGGGACGGCAGCCCGGTCAAGCCCGGTTCTGGTCAAGGAGGGCAAGCGTGACGGACACCAGCAACACCCGCCCAGCCGACAGGGAAGCGCGGGCCCCGCGGCAGAGCCCACTGCACCGCCTGATGCGCTACCTCCCCCTGATCGCCCCCGTCCTGCTGTGGGCGGTGCCGTGCTGGGTGCTCCTGTACACCGGACAGCACTGGCCGCTGCCCGTCGCCCTGACCGGCACCACCCTGCTCGTCCTCGGCCTCGTCACCATGCCGCTCGCCATGGCCCGCGGGCACGGCCGCCGCCAGCAGGACCGGGCGGCGATCGTCGGTGACACCCTGCTGGGAGCCGGCTGGATCCTGTTCACCTGGTCCGTCCTGCTCGGCACCCTGCTGCGGCTCGCCCTGACCCTGACCGGTGTCGGCGAGAGCCAGGACAGGGCGCGCATCGTCACGTGGGCCGTCCTCGGCGTGACCGCCGTCCTGCTCGCCTGGGGGTACGCCGAGGCCCGCCGCGTACCGCGCGTGCGCCGACTCGACGTACAACTGCCGCGCCTGGGAGCCGGGTTGGACGGCCTGCGTGTCGCCCTCATCACCGACACCCACTACGGGCCGCTCGACCGCGCCCGCTGGTCGCAGCGGGTGTGCGAGACGGTGAACACCCTGGAGGCCGACCTGGTCTGCCACACCGGTGACATCGCGGACGGCACAGCCGAACGCCGCCGCGCGCAGGCCGCCCCGCTCGCCACCGTGCGGGCGACCCGGGCCCGGGTCTATGTGACGGGCAACCACGAGTACTACAGCGAGGCCCAGGGCTGGGTCGACCTGATGGACGAACTGGGCTGGGAACCGCTGCGCAACCGCCATCTGCTGCTCGAACGCGGCGGCGACACCCTCGTGGTCGCCGGCGTGGACGACGTCACCGCGGAGTCCTCCGGCCTGGCAGGCCACCGCGCCCACCTCGACGGAGCCCTGGACGGCGTCGATGGCGACCTCCCCGTCCTCCTCCTGGCCCACCAGCCCAAGTTCATCGACCAGGCCGTGGCGGGCGGCATCGACCTCCAGCTCTCCGGCCACACCCACGGCGGCCAGATCTGGCCCTTCCACCACCTGGTCCGCCTCGACCAGCCCGCCCTCGCCGGCCTGACCCACCACGGCCCCCGCACCCTGCTCTACACCAGCCGGGGCACCGGCTTCTGGGGCCCGCCGTTCCGCGTCTTCGCCCCCAGCGAGATCACCCTGCTGGTCCTCCGCTCCCCGCAGCAGCCCACCCCGATGTAGCCCTGGCCCTGGTCGCTGGGCGTACGCGCAGCGACACGCAGCCGCCGGCGGCCGGGATTGCCGTCGCGTCGGGGCCGCAGGGGCGAACGATGCCCTGCCGGAAAGTAGCTTCCCTCAGCACGGCGGCCGGACCCCCGGGGAGGCGGGGCAGCCCCTCTCTTCGTGCGTGCCGTTCAGGCCGAGGAGAGCTGGTTGGCTATCTCCTTCTCCCACGCGCTCTGCTGTGCGGGGTCGTTGAGCGATGACGCCCACTCCTCCGGCGTCTTCCTGTGCTGGGACGGGCCGGCTTTGAGGACCCCGAGCAGTGCGCGTGCCGATTCACGGACGCCGTCGGGGGCGTTCCTGCTCGCGGGGACGTCCGGGCCGGCCGCGAGCGCGTACAGTTTCTGCGCCATGTAGTGACGCTCGCCCTGTTGGACGGATTTCGTCACCTTGAAGAACTCCTTCAACGCGTCGCGGCGCTCGGCCGGTGCGGGCGCGGACGCCGCTGCGGCTGCGTCTGGCCGCTCCGTCCCGGCCTCGGCCTGAGCCGGCGTGGGCCTGGCCCACCGGTCGGGGTGCCGTGCGGCGACATACCGGTTGCTGCCCGCCCTGGCCCCCTTGTAGAGGGCGCCACTGAGCAGGAGGGCCGCTGCCACGCCGGCCACGGCAGGTGCCGCCGGGCCGGCGATCGCCCCCGCGGCGGCGGCGATCGCGAGGCCACCGCCCGCGGTACGCACGGTGTTTCCGCCGAGACTGGCGATGCGCTTGCCCATCTTGGTGTGCTGTTTGTGCCGTGCGTACTGGATGATCTGGGCCAGTTCGGCGTGCAGTAGCTGGTTGACCTCAAGGACGCCCGCCCCGAGTTCCGCGGCGGCCGTGCCCACTTCCGCCGCGACGACGTCCGACTCGCCGCCCTCCTGCTCCCGCGCGGGCCCCGCCCCGGCCGTCCGCCGCTGCACCTCCCCCAACCGGTCGTGTACGTGCTGGAGTTGGCCCTCGTACCCTGACGCGTCGCCGGAGGGCCCCTGGACCAGACCCTTGAGTGCGCGGTTCTTGTTGTAGGTCTTCCAGAGGACGGTGGAGTCACGGGCGGCTATCACGGTGGAATAGAAAATGCTGAAGACGCCGGTGGCCTCCCCGAGAGCGGACACCCCGCCCAGGTGGCCGGCGTTCCTCACCGCGGCGTTGGCCATGCCTGTGGCATCGCCGGCGACCATGCCGACGTTCTGCACCACGCCGAGCGGCTTCCCGTTCATGTCCTTCCTGGGCTTGTGCGACTCCGGGCCCACGCCCTTGCGGCCCTTGCGCGCGGTGTTCAGGGCGCGCGCGTCGTTGACCACCCCCAGGACATCGGTCACCGCGTTGATCCCGGTGTCGACCTGGGCGACGATCGCGGTGGCCTCCACCTGACCGGTGTCGCCCGTGGCCTGCGCCTGCGTCCGGACGCCGCCCTCCGTGGGCGCGTTGATGCGGTTGGCCACCGTGTCGGGCGGGTCGAGGATCTTCTTGGCCTTGTCGGTCTTGGACGACGTGGCGAGGAGCTGTCTCATCTTTCCGGCGACCCTCCTGAGCTGTCCGCCGGCATCGGCCAGGCGCCGCAGCCCTCTTCGACGCTGCCTCACCTCCGGCTGCCCCTGGGCCTGCGCAGCCGCCGCTGTTTCCTGCCGGCGCTGTTCCTCCGCCGCGGCCTCTTCGTCCTGTCGGCGCTGCTCGGCCGCGGCCTCTTGCCGGCGATGCCCTTCCGCCGCCGCGTCCGTCGCCACCGCACCGACCCGACGCCGCCGCTCCTCCAACACCCCCGGCCGCCGGCGCCCCTCGGCCGCCGCGTCCGC
>NZ_BMVY01000021.1 GCF_014650955.1 Streptomyces tauricus | reverse complement strand
TCGCGCCACCCGCCGCGCCACCGCGCCCGCCGGTGCGCCGCAGGCCGAGGCGGAGGTGCTGAGCGAGACGCCCGAGCAGGCGCCCGCCGAGGCCGCCGCCGAGCCCACTCGTCGCGCCGCCCGCCAGAAGGCGGAGCGCGCCGAGACCCCCACCGCGACCGAGCCCGCCGAGGCCGTTGCTCGCGACGAGCGCAGGGAGGCCCCCGTGGCCGCTGCCAGGAACGACCGGTCCGCCGAGACCGAGACCCCCGCCGACGCCGACGACGCCACCCCGCGTCGCGCCCGTCGCCGCGCCACCCGCAAGGCGGCCGGCGGCTTCTCCGCGCCCGCGCCCCGCAAGACCGCCGAGGAGGGTTCGGCCCGGCGCCCCGCGCGCCCCGCCGTCGCCGTCTTCCAGGCGCCGGTCTTCACCGAGCCGATGTTCCAGACGCCGGAGCGCGCGGCGGCCGCCGCCGCGGCCGAGGCCGCCGAAGAGGCCGAGGAGGTCACCGAGGTCGCGGAGCCGGTCCAGCCGGCCGCACCCGTGACCGCCCCCGTGGCCGCCGCCGAGGAGGAGACGGGCGGTTCGCGCCGTCGCCGCCGCCGGGGCAAGGCCGAGGAGCCCGCCGCCCCCGCCGAGCGTGCCCCGGTGGAGCGTGCCCCCGAGGCCGAGGAGCCGGCCGACGAGGAGCCCGTCGAGGAGGAGTCCGCGGAGGACGCCGCCGACGGTGACGACAGCGAGGAGACCGGTTCGCGCCGCCGTCGCCGCCGTGGTGGCCGTCGCCGCCGCCGGGGCGAGTCCGCCGACGCGGACGACGACTTCGCCGCCGAGCAGAACGAGCGGGGCGAACGCGGTGAGCGCGGCGAGCAGGCCGCCCGTACCGCCGACGACACCGAGGACACCGCCGAGCAGGCCGAGGAGGACTCCGCCGACGCGGACGACGACCACGACGACGCCGGCGGCTCCAGCAGCAGCCGTCGCCGCCGTCGCCGCCGCCGTCGTGCCGGTGACTCCTCCGGCGAGGCCGAGGCCGAGTCCGGTGGCAGCGACCCCGAGCGCACGGTCGTCAAGGTCCGCGAGCCCCGCAAGAAGGACGAGCACCCGAGCGACGAGGTCCAGTCCATCAAGGGCTCGACCCGCCTGGAGGCCAAGAAGCAGCGCCGCCGCGAAGGGCGCGAGCAGGGCCGCCGCCGCGTCCCGATCATCACCGAGGCCGAGTTCCTGGCCCGCCGTGAGGCCGTCGAGCGCGTGATGGTCGTCCGCCAGAGCGGCGAGCGTACGCAGATCGGTGTCCTCGAGGACGACGTGCTCGTGGAGCACTACGTCAACAAGGAGGAGGCGACCTCGTACGTCGGCAACGTCTACCTGGGCAAGGTCCAGAACGTGCTGCCGTCGATGGAGGCCGCGTTCATCGACATCGGCAAGGGCCGCAACGCGGTCCTGTACGCCGGTGAGGTCAACTTCGAGGCGCTGGGCATGGCCAACGGCCCCCGCCGCATCGAGAGCGCCCTGAAGTCCGGCCAGTCGGTCCTCGTGCAGGTCACCAAGGACCCGATGGGCCACAAGGGTGCCCGTCTGACGAGCCAGGTCTCGCTGCCCGGCCGCTACCTGGTCTACGTGCCCGAAGGCTCGATGACCGGCATCAGCCGCAAGCTGCCCGACACCGAGCGCGCCCGGCTGAAGACCATCCTCAAGAAGATCGTCCCCGAGGACGCGGGCGTCATCGTGCGCACCGCCGCCGAGGGCGCGAGCGAGGACGAGCTGCGCCGTGACGTCGAGCGGCTCCAGGCGCAGTGGGAGGACATCGAGAAGAAGGCGAAGAGCGGCAACGCCCCGACCCTGCTGTACGGCGAGCCGGACATGACCGTCCGTGTCGTCCGCGACATCTTCAACGAGGACTTCTCCAAGGTCATCGTCAGCGGTGACGAGGCGTGGAGCACCATCCACGGCTACGTGGCGCACGTCGCGCCCGACCTGGCGAACCGCCTGTCGCGGTGGACCTCCGAGGTCGACGTCTTCGCGACGTACCGGATCGACGAGCAGCTCGCCAAGGCGCTGGACCGCAAGGTGTGGCTGCCGAGCGGCGGTTCGCTGGTCATCGACAAGACCGAAGCGATGATCGTCATCGACGTCAACACCGGCAAGTTCACCGGTCAGGGCGGCAACCTCGAAGAGACGGTCACCAGGAACAACCTGGAGGCGGCCGAGGAGATCGTGCGCCAGCTGCGGCTGCGCGACCTCGGCGGCATCGTCGTCATCGACTTCATCGACATGGTCCTGGAGTCCAACCGGGACCTGGTGCTCAGGCGCCTCCTGGAGTGCCTGGGCCGCGACCGCACGAAGCACCAGGTGGCCGAGGTCACCTCGCTGGGCCTCGTCCAGATGACCCGTAAGCGGGTCGGTCAGGGCCTCCTCGAGTCGTTCTCGGAGACCTGCGTCCACTGCAACGGCCGCGGCGTGATCGTGCACATGGAGCAGCCGACCTCCGCGGGAGGCGGCGGCAAGCGCAAGAAGCGCGGTCGCGGCGGTGCCGAGCAGAGCCACGAGCACGAGCACACGTACGAGACGGAGACGGCCGAGGCCGTCGAGCCGGACGAGACGGCCGCCGAGGTCGCCGCGGAGGCCGCCGAGCCCGTCGCGCTTCCCGAGCCCGAGTTCGTACCGGACGAGGATCTCTACAGCAGCGCCGCCGAGGCGGAGGCCGCGGCCACCCGTGGCGGTCGTTCGCGTCGCCGGTCGAGCCGGCGGGCGTCCGCCCCGGCGGGTGCGCCGAGGTCCGAGTCCCGCAGGTCCGAGCGGGCCGAGCGGGCGGAACGAGCCGAGCAGGCCGAGCGGGCCGAGCAGGCCGAGCGCAGGGACGAGGTCCCGACCGCGCAGTCCGTGACGCCGGAGGAAGAGATCGCGCGTCCGGTCCAGCAGGAGCCGGCCGAGGCCGCGCAGACGGCGCCCGTCGCCGCCGAGGACCCGGTGGTCGAGGCCCCGGCCGCCGCCGAGACCCCGGTCGTCGACGACGCGGCTCCCAAGGGCCGTACGCGCCGTCGGGCGACCCGCAAGGTGTCCGCGCCCGCCGGTTCGCCCACGGCGGCCGAGGAGACCGTGGTGACGGTCTCCGAGCCGGTCGCCGCGCCTGCCGCGCCCGCCGAGCCCGTGGAGCAGCCCGCCGAGGCCGCCGCCACGCAGGAGCAGCCCGTCGCCGACAGCGCCGCCCCGGCCCGGCCGAGGCGTCGTGCGGTCCGTAAGGCCACCGCGCCGACCTCGTCCGCCGAGACCGCTGTCGTGGTCGTCCCGTCGGCGCAGCCGGAGGCTCCGGCGCAGGCCGCCGAGGCGCCGGTCGAGGCCCCCGCTGAGCCGTCCGCCGAGGACGGCGCCGCGCCGGCCAAGAAGACGGCCCGCAAGGCGGCCAAGAAGGCGCCCGCGAAGAAGGCCGCCGCGAAGAAGACGACGACGGCGGCCAAGAAGACGGCCGCCAAGAAGACCACGGCCAAGAAGGCGACGAAGACCGCCAAGACGGCCGCGAAGTCGACGTCCAAGAAGACCGCGGCGGCGGAGCAGCAGACGCCGTCCACCGTCACGGCCTCCACCGACGAGGACTGACGAGGACGGACGAGGACGGACATCAGCGGAGGCGCGAGCCTCGGCACGACGCCCCCCGACCGGCGATCACCACGCCGGTCGGGGGGCGTCCTCGTGCCCGGCGGGGGCGCGCTCATGGCCGGCGCGGACACCGCCGCCGTCACCCTTAGGGCCCGTGCGGTTACCCGAACTGTCGTACTGGGCGCCCGATTTGACATACCGTGACGTGGTTTCGGGAACATCACGGACATCACATTCACCCCCCGCCACTTGGAAGGTGAACCCTCACCTGCAAAACTCGGGCGGTCATCGTTTACACATACACGGGTGTACGTCGGGGAGGGCGTTCACACGTGTCAGGGAGGGGATCTCATGGCGCGCGTGCGCCTGCAGGGCACTGGGCGGCACCGCGCTGTGAAGCCGGTCAAGGGAAGCCGTCAGGCCGTCGCGCTGGCGACCGTGCTGTCCGCGGCGGGTATCCAGGCCGGCACGTCGGCGGGTACGGCGCAGGCCGTCGACAACCCGACGTGGACC
The DNA here is from genome assembly GCF_014650955.1 of Streptomyces tauricus. Lineage (GTDB taxonomy): Bacteria > Actinomycetota > Actinomycetes > Streptomycetales > Streptomycetaceae > Streptomyces > Streptomyces tauricus. Next base: position 153,536 of record NZ_BMVY01000021.1, on the reverse strand, counting down.
GAGGGGCCGATCTTCAACGACCCGCTCGGCACCACCGACCAGCAGTACGCGATCCGCACCCGGCTGATCGAGCTGACGAACTCCGCGCTGCCCGGCTCCACGATCAAGGTCGCGGTCTACCACGTCTGGGAGGCCGGCGTCGTCAACGCGCTCGTCGCCGCCAAGAACCGCGGTGTGAACGTGCAGGTGCTGCTCGACGAGTCCAGTATCAGCGACCGTCCGACGAACACCGCCTACGGGACGCTCGCCTCCGGGCTCGGCACGGACCGTACACAGGGCTCGTACGTCTCGACGTGTCCGGAGAACAAGTCGTGCCTCGGCGACCCGAAGTTCGGGCAGTCGATCATGCACAACAAGTTCTGGCTGTTCTCGGCGGTGCAGGGCGCCACGAACGTGGTCGTCGAGACCACCTCGAACTCCACGCCGTCCGCGCACACGCGCTTCTTCAACGACGCGCTGCTGCTGCCGAACAACCCGACGATGTACGACGCGTACGCGGACTACTTCGACACGATGGTCGCGCAGGACTGGGAGTCCTGGAACTACCGCACGGTGAGCAACGGCCTCTACAAGGCGTACTTCTTCCCGCGGGCGGGCAACACGCGGGCCACCGACTCGGTGTACTCGATCCTCAACAACGTCACCTGCAAGTACAAGGACACCGCGGGCGTCACGCAGTCGACCAAGGTCCGGGTGGCGATCTTCAAGATCACGCGGCTGGCCATCGCGGAGAAGCTGGTCGACCTGAAGAAGGCGGGCTGCTCCGTGAGCATCGTCTACGCGGAGTCGGACAGCGCCAAGAGCAGCGGCGGCACCAAGGGCACCTGGGAGAAGCTGCACACCACCGGCGGCCCGACCGTACGCTGCTACAACGACGACCGTGACCCGCTGAACCCCGGCAAGAAGCTGATCACGCCGTACATCATCCACTCCAAGTACATCCTGGTCGACGGCATGTACGACGGTGTGAGGAACAAGGTCAGCTTCACCGGCTCCGGCAACTACACGGGCCCCGCGCTGCGCGAGAACGACGAGTCGATCGTGAAGGTCGACGACGACGCCGTGCACGACATGTACCGGATCCACTTCGACCGGGTGACCAAGGTCGCCTACCCGGGCACCGCGGACACCACGGATCTGTGCAAGGGCGTGAAGCCGCTGCCGGCGGACGGCGAGCCCACATAGGTTGCCTGGTCAGGGTGTGGTCGGGGCCCGGTTTGACCCCCAGGTCGGGGCCCCGTAACCTTGACCCTCGGTGTGTTTGTCAATGCACCGCATTCCCGTAAACCTCTTCCTCCTGGTGGCTCGCGCCCCGGGAGAGGCTGCCTGCTTCGCTTTCTTCGGTGGCTGGACTGCGGGGATTCCGATTTCGAGTGAGAGAGAGATCCGCGTGTACGCCATCGTGCGCAGCGGTGGTCGCCAGCACAAGGTTGCTGTCGGCGACATCGTTGAGGTTGACAAGATTTCCACTGCCAAGGTTGGCGACACGGTCGAGCTCTCGACCCTGCTCGTTGTCGACGGCGACGCTGTCACCAGCGACCCGTGGGTCCTGGCCGGTATCAAGGTCCAGGCCGAGATCGTGGATCACCACAAGGGTGTGAAGATCGACATCCTTCGCTACAAGAACAAGACCGGCTACCGCCGTCGTCAGGGCCACCGCCAGCAGTACACGGCGATCAAGGTCACTGAGATCCCCGCGGCTGCGAAGTAAGGGACTGAGGAGAGATGGCACACAAGAAGGGCGCATCGTCCACCCGGAACGGTCGCGACTCCAATGCTCAGCGGCTCGGCGTGAAGCGCTTCGGCGGTCAGGTCGTCAACGCCGGTGAGATCCTGGTCCGCCAGCGTGGCACCCACTTCCACCCCGGCGTGAAGGTCGGCCGTGGCAAGGACGACACGCTGTTCGCGCTGGCCGCCGGTGCGGTCGAGTTCGGCACGCACCGTGGCCGCAAGGTCGTGAACATCGTTCCGGTCGCCTGACCGGATCTTTCGCGAGGCGGACCTCACTTCCCGTACGGGAAGCGGGTCCGCCTTTCGCGTGTTTTAACTGAGTAGTGATCACTGAGCGGTGGCGTTCGCCGTCGGCCGCGCGGTGCTCATCGATGAGAGATTTCCGTACGTAACTGGAGGCACATCCCATGACCACCTTCGTGGACCGCGTCGAGCTGCACGTCGCCGCGGGTAGCGGAGGTCACGGCTGTGCCTCCGTCCACCGGGAGAAGTTCAAGCCCCTCGGTGGCCCGGACGGCGGCAACGGCGGCCGTGGCGGTGACGTGATCCTGGTCGTCGACCAGTCCGTCACCACGCTCCTCGACTACCACCACTCCCCGCACCGCAAGGCCACCAGCGGCCGGCCCGGTGAGGGCGGCAACCGCTCCGGCAAGGACGGCCAGGACCTGATCCTGCCGGTGCCGGACGGCACCGTCGTCCAGGACAAGGACGGGAACGTCCTCGCCGACCTGGTGGGCCAGGGCACCACCTATGTGGCCGCGGAGGGCGGCAGGGGCGGCCTCGGCAACGCCGCGCTGTCCTCGGCCCGCCGCAAGGCCCCCGGCTTCGCCCTGCTGGGTGTTCCCGGCGGTATGCAGGACATCGTCCTGGAGCTGAAGACGGTCGCGGACGTGGCGCTGGTCGGCTACCCGAGCGCGGGCAAGTCCTCGCTGATCTCGGTCCTGTCGGCGGCCAAGCCCAAGATCGCCGACTACCCCTTCACGACCCTCGTCCCCAACCTCGGTGTGGTGACGGCCGGCTCGATGGTCTACACGATCGCCGACGTGCCGGGACTGATCCCGGGAGCCAGCCAGGGCAAGGGCCTGGGGCTTGAGTTCCTGCGCCACGTGGAGCGCTGCGAGGTGCTCGTCCACGTCCTGGACACGGCGACCCTGGAGTCCGACCGCGACCCCGTCTCCGACCTCGACATGATCGAGGAGGAGCTGAAGCAGTACGGCGGCGGCCTCGACCGCCGGCCGCGCATGGTCGTCCTGAACAAGATCGACGTGCCCGACGGCAAGGACCTGGCCGAGATGGTGCGCCCCGACCTGGAGGCGCGCGGCTACCAGGTCTTCGCGATCTCCGCGGTCGCCCACATCGGCCTCAAGGAGCTGTCCTTCGCGCTCGCCGAGGTGGTGGGGCAGGCGCGTGCGGCGAAGCCGAAGGAGGAGGCGACGCGGATCGTCATCCGGCCGAAGGCGGTCGACGACGCGGGCTTCACGGTGGTGCGCGAGGACGACGGGCTGTACCGCGTGCGCGGCGAGAAGCCGGAGCGGTGGGTGCGGCAGACGGACTTCAGCAACGACGAGGCCGTCGGGTACCTCGCCGACCGGCTCGCCCGTCTCGGCATCGAGGCCTCGCTGATGAAGGCGGGCGCCCGTACGGGTGACGGCGTCGCCATCGGGCCCGAGGAGAACGCGGTCGTCTTCGACTGGGAGCCGACGGTGATGGCGGGGGCGGAGATGCTCGGGCGCCGTGGTGAGGACCACCGGTTCGACGCGCCTCGGCCGGCTTCGCAGCGGCGGCGGGACAAGCAGGCGGAGCGGGACGAGTCGGACCAGGAGTTCGACGACTTCAACCCGTTCTAACGGGGTTGCCCTCCGGGCCGGGGGTGTCTGTACACCGCGGCCCGGAGGGGTGGGGCTGATTGCGCCGTTCCCCGCGCCCCTTGGTGGGTTTGGGCTGGGGCGGGTGTGTTTCCTGCGGCCGGTGAGGGTTGATCGCGCAGTTCCCCGCGCCCCTGGGGTGAGTGGGGGTTGAGGTTGTTGTGCTTCCTCGGGCCGGTCGGGGTGGGCCGCGCCGTTCCCCGCGCCCCTGAAGGGCGCACAGCGGGCGTCTGCTTTTAGGGGCGCGAGGAACTGCGCGGGCAACCCCCACGGCCCGCGGTGAGGCACCTGCCCCAGCCCCGACTCCCTAGGGGCGCGGGGAACTGCGCGGCCCACCCCCGTCGGCCCGCAGCAAACACACCCGCCCCAGCCTCACTCCCTAGGGGCGCGGGGAACGGCGCAACAAGCCCCCGCCGGGGCGTACGCGAAGGTAAAGGTGTGGGGCCCGGAGAGAACTCCGGGCCCCACACCTTTGTGCTTCGGTCGGCGGTTACGCGTTGATCGCGTCCTCCGGCTCACTCGCGTCCTGGGTGAATTCCTCCGACGCCGACCGCGGGGAAGGAATCTCCGCCGCGAGCCGCGACTCCATCCGCACCCGCCGCTCGTCGGCCTTCGTGCACAGGTCGTCGATCGCCCCGTTGAAGCGCGCCAGCGACGGCGGGTCGGACGGACCGAGCAGGTGCTCCTTCAGCGCCGCACGGGCCGCCGTGAACTGGTCCTTCTCGGGCCGGCGGACCGACTCCAGGAGCGCCGGCACACCCTCCGCGCCGGGAGAGAGGACCACACCGGCAGACACCGTCGGGAAGCCCGTGCGGAACGCCGCCTCGGACATCCCCGACGTGTTCGCCACCGCGTACGGCTTCTCGCTCGACAGCCAGTCGGACACCACCGACGACACATCGCTGACCAGCAGGTCCGCCTGGTTGAAGCAGGCGAAGATGCCCGGCCGCGCGTCCGTGATGATCTGGTGCTCCCACTCCGGGAAGGACGCCCAGTACGCCTTCTCCCAGGCCAGCGTGGCCTCGGCGATGGCGGCCTCGCGGTCACCCCGGGGCGCCCCCTGGAGCAGCATCCGCTCCATCTCGTCGGCGCTGCTGCGGAAGTGGGTGGACGTCAGCTTGTCCAACTCGGCCGTACGCCGCGCCAGTTCGGCGGCGGCGCCGGCCTGGGGACGAGCGCCCGAGCGCAGCGCGGCGGCCTCGCGGATCATCGCCTTGATGCGCTCGTTGGCGGCGCCCGCGCGCATGTCGACGGAACCGGTCATGGGGTGCGGCTTGTAGAGGAGCCGTACACCGTCGTCGGCCAGGAGCTGCCGGACGATGTTCTCGCCGGCCAGCACCACCGAGGTGTTGCCGGGGTTGCCGTCCCAGCCCTCCCACGTGGGGGCGTACAGCACGGTCGTGAACGCGCCCGTCGGCGCCCCCGAGTACGGGCGGATCGGCGCGAGCTGCGGGCGGCCGACCTCCACGATGTCCTTGTCCTCGACGCCGACCTCGGCCAGCGCGTACCGCTCGCGGGCCGCGGGCCCGGCCACCCACACCTCGTCGTACGCCTTCGCGTACGGGTTGCAGGAGGAGAGCTTGTCGCTCTCGCCGTGGTTGATGAAGGCGTGCTTGACCGTGGGGATGCGCAGCACCTGCGAGGTCTTCGCGGCGTTCGCCGGGTGCAGCATCATCTTCAGCGTCGAGTTCTCCAGCGAGAACATCGTCGAGACCTTCGGGAAGCAGATGACCGGCACGTCGGTGGCGTCGATCTTCTGCACCATGAACCGCTCGCGCAGCACGATCAGCGGCTTCGCGTCGATGGCGGAGACCGTGGAGAGCCACATGTTGGCCTGGTACGCGGAGGTCGTGCCGCCGGAGAAGTACATGGCGACCGTCGGCCGGTAGTCGGCCAGCCACTGGTCCAGCCACTCCATGACCTTCTGCTCGCTCAGGGCGCGCTTCTTCGGCAGCAGCCAGGTGGCGAGGTACGCGGTGCCGCCGCCGATCAGCACGAGGGCGACACCGAGGCCGATGGCGCCCCAGAGGGCGTGCTCGGTGGCCGCGGTGACCATCAGGCCGATCGTGGTCGGGACGGAGAAGGTGAGCAGCCGGTGACCGGGACGGCGGGCCAGGATGCGCGGCGGCGCGGCGGTGAGGCGCAGCGCGGACGCGTCGATGTTCCGGGTGACGATCGGCAGCGTACGGGTGCGGCGGACCATGACGGCGGCGGCCTGGCAGGCGAAGTGCAGGGCGTAGAAGACGCACAGCCCCACCATCAGCGGAGCCTGCTCGCGCGTCGGGCTGATGCCGTCGATCCGCAGGAGCCCCACCAGGATGATCATGTCGCGCAGCAGCTGCCGGACCGTGGCGTCGAAGCGGACCTTGCCGAGCAGCGAGAGCAGCCCGGGATCCCGGTACTGAAGGAACACGTCGAGGGCGAGGCCGGCGGCGCTCGCGGCGACGAACACCGGGACGTTGGGCAGCAGAGCGGAGACGATCTGCGCCGTGAAGAGCGCGAACATCGCGAGCAGCGCTGACAGCTGCACGATGCGGCGGGTGGCGAGTCCGGCGGAGGGCACGGAATGGGCTCCTGCGAGGGGTGCGACGGATGGGGGGAGGCGTGGAGGTCGGGCCTCGCCGTACCTCCCTGAAGCTCGTACGGGAGAGGCCGATCCCTGACCGTATGACCTCTGCGGGTCGCCTAGCAATCTTGCGTGAGAACTATCACCGGATTTGGGTTTAAAACGACGAGAAGCCGTGGCACTCCCTTCCCGCCCTCCGCGCGCGCCCCCACCGACCCGCCTTTCCGCGTCCGCCCCTCGAAACGCGCGGGCGTCCGCCACCCTCCGTCACGTAGATTGCACGCACCGGGCAGGTCGCGGGTCGGACCATGGGGAACGTTGGGAACAGTGGGGTACAGCGTGTCAGCGGCTAGGCGGGCGGCAAGCAGACAGGGTGTCCTGGACGCCCACAGAATCGTCGTCAAGGTGGGTTCCTCGTCCCTGACCACCGCGGCCGGAGGCCTCGACGCCGACCGTGTCGACGCCCTCGTCGACGTCCTGGCGAAGAGCCGTGGCGGCGGCGAGCACGAGGTCGTCCTCGTCTCCTCCGGCGCCATCGCCGCCGGTCTCGCCCCGCTGGGCCTGCGCCGCCGCCCCAAGGACCTCGCCCGCCAGCAGGCCGCCGCCAGCGTCGGCCAGGGCCTCCTCGTCGCCCGCTACACCGCCTCCTTCGCCCGGTACGGCGTCCGGGTCGGCCAGGTGCTGCTCACCTCCGACGACATGAGCCGCCGCGCCCACCACCGCAACGCCTCCCGCACCCTCGACAAGCTCCTCGCGATGGGCGCCCTGCCGGTCGTCAACGAGAACGACACCGTCGCCACGGACGAGATCCGCTTCGGCGACAACGACCGCCTCGCGGCCCTCGTCGCCCATCTCGTCCGCGCGGACCTGCTCGTCCTGCTCTCCGACGTGGACGGCGTGTACGACGGCGACCCCAGCCGACCCGGTACGTCGCGGATAGCGGAAGTACGCACTCCGGCCGATCTCGACCACGTCGAGATCGGCAGTACGGGCAAGGCGGGCGTCGGCACGGGAGGCATGGTCACCAAGGTCGAGGCGGCCCGGATCGCCGCCGCGGCCGGCATCCCGGTGGTGCTGACGAGCGCGGTGCACGCGGCGGACGCCCTCGCCGGACGGGACACCGGCACGTACTTCCACGCCACCGGCCGCCGCTCCGCCGACCGGCTGCTGTGGCTCCAGCACGCCTCGACCCCGCAGGGCGCCCTCGTCCTGGACGACGGGGCCGTGCGCGCGGTCGTCGAGCGGCGTACGTCCCTGCTGCCCGCGGGCATCGCGGCCGTCGAGGGCGACTTCACCGCGGGCGACCCCGTCGAACTGCGCGACAGCGCGGGACGGGCGGTCGCCCGGGGGCTGGTCAACTTCGACGCCAAGGAGATCCCGCAGCTGATCGGGCGCTCCACGCACGACCTGGCCCGCGAGCTCGGCCCCGCGTACGAACGCGAGGTCGTGCACCGGGACGACCTGGTGCTGCTGAATCCGTGAACGGGGCGGCCCAAAAGGGGCCGCGCGGACCCGGAGCGGTGTCCACCGGACCTTCACCGGCGTACGCCCGGCGCCCCGCCCGTCAACAGGGCCTCGGCCGAAAAGGACGGGGAACGCCGGACAAAGCCCCTGCCCGAAGGTGGACCTTCGGTAAAAGTGCCACGCGGCGCCTTCCCACCTGCTCAACTTTGTCTCAGGGAGACCCCCTGAGTCCGGCAGACCGAGCGGACCCATTGCGTAAAAGGAGGCCGTCGTGAGACGAGTGCGCCCTGGGGCGGCGGCGTCCCGCAGTCTTGGCGGCTCGCGCGCGGCCGGCGAGGAACGGGCGCTCACGAGCGTCGCCGCCGGTGAGATGTACGACGCGGAGGAGCCGCAGGACCTGCCACGGCTGTGGCACGTCACGCTGAGCGTCTCGGGCGGCGAGGCCCCGCTGAAAGAGGTCAGGCGGGGCCTGGAGCAGCTCGCCCACGACCACCCCTTCCTGCTGACCAGCCGGTACGCCAACGACCACGCGGAGATCCGCTACTGGGAGGAGGCGCGCGACCTGCACGACGCGGCGGCGGTCGCGCTGCGGCTGTGGGGCGAGCACCGCCAGACCGCGAAACTTCCGCCCTGGGAGATCGTCGGCCTGGAGGTCATCGACCGCGAGACCTACCACCAGCGGATCGCGGAGGGGTACGGGCCGCTGCCCGCCACCCCCGTCGGCGTACACCCGTTCTAGCCCTCGTAGCGGCCGCCGCCCTTCCGCCGACCCCTGTGCTTGCCGGGGCACACGCTTTCTCCGGCCATTTCAGGACCTGTCTCGCGGTGTGGGACAACGGCTGAACCGCCCTCGCGGGCGCACTACCCTGCGGGTTATGACCACGCTCTCGCCGTACGACTCGATGTCCCCGGTCACCCAGGCCGCCTACCGGGCCAAGAACGCCGCCGCCGACCTCGCCCCGCTGCCGCGCGCCGAGAAGGACGACGCGCTGCTCGCGATCGCGGACGCCCTCGAGGTCCGTACGAGCGAGATCGTCGAGGCCAACGCCAAGGACGTCGAGCGCGCCCGCGAGGCCGGCACCAGTGAGACCGTCATCGACCGGCTCACCCTCACCCCCGAGCGGATCCGCGCGATCGCCTCCGACGTACGCGACGTGGTGGCGCTGCCCGACCCGGTCGGCGAGGTCGTCCGCGGCTCGACCCTCCCCAACGGCATCGACCTGCGCCAGGTCCGCGTCCCGCTCGGCGTCGTCGGCATCATCTACGAGGCCCGCCCGAACGTGACGGTCGACGCGGCCGCCCTGTGCCTGAAGTCCGGCAACGCGGTGCTGCTGCGCGGCTCGTCCTCGGCGTACGAGTCCAACTCCGCCCTCGTCCGCGTCCTGCGCGACGCCGTCGGCGGCTCGGGCCTGCCCGCCGACGCCGTCCAGCTCGTACCGGGCGACAACCGCGAGTCCGTACGGGAGTTGATGCGCGCCCGGGGCCTCGTCGACGTGCTCATCCCGCGCGGCGGCGCCTCGTTGATCCGCACGGTCGTCCAGGAGTCCACCGTCCCGGTCATCGAGACGGGCACCGGCAACTGCCACGTCTACGTCGACGCGCACGCCGATCTCGACATGGCGATCGACATCCTGATCAACTCCAAGGCGCAGCGGCCCAGCGTCTGCAACGCCGCCGAGACGCTCCTCGTCCACCAGGACATCGCGCCCGTGTTCCTGCCGCGCGCCCTCGACGCCCTCGCGGAGGCCGGGGTCACCGTGCACGCCGACGAGCGCGTCCTCGCGTACGCGAAGGACTCCAAGGCCACCGTCGTCGAGGCGACGATCGAGGACTGGGAGACCGAGTACCTGTCGTACGACATCGCGGCGGCCGTCGTCGACTCGCTGGACCGGGCCGTCGACCACATCCGGCTGTGGACGTCCGGGCACACCGAGGCGATCGTCACCACCTCGCAGCAGGCGGCCCGCCGCTTCACCCAGTTGGTGGACTCGACGACGGTGGCCGTGAACGCGTCCACGCGCTTCACGGACGGCGGTCAGTTCGGCTTCGGCGCCGAGATCGGGATCTCCACGCAGAAGCTGCACGCGCGGGGGCCCATGGGGCTGCCGGAGCTGACGAGCACCAAGTACATCGTCACGGGCGACGGGCACGTCCGGCGCTGATCCGCGTCCGCGACCCCATCCGCCTGCCGGCTGTCTCGGCAGGCGGATGAATTTCCTTACCGTCTGCCCAAATTGACCACCCCGGTCTACTCTGGATCCGTGCCGGAGGACGTGGGGGGCACGCCGTTCCCTGACGGCTGGGAGCCCGACGACGACCGCGACCGCGGGGGTGCGGACGAAGAGTTCGCCTCCGTGGTCTTCGACGAGGCCTTCGTGCGGGCGGCGACGGTGCACGAGCCGACCGCCGTGGAGCGCCTCCTGGCCGCCGCCCAGGCGAGAGCGGAGGCCTCCGAGGCCGAGGCCCGCCGGGCGCACACCCGGGGCCTGCGCGGGGACGACGAGCTCTACGAGGACGGGTTCGGCCCCGACGGGCCGGGCGATTTCGGCCACGACCCCGATCTGGACGACCTGGACGACCGCGACGTCCTGCACGGCCGCTACGGCCACCCCGGCACCTACGGGAAGCAGGCCCGCTGGCACCGGCCCGTGGCCTGGATGCTCGCCCTCGTGATGGGCATCGGCATGGTCGCGCTGGCTTTCGCGGCGGTCTACCGGGGCGCCTCGTCGAGCAGCGGGGATCAGGTACCGCCACCCGCCTCCACCGGACTCGAACAGGGCGGCGGGGTGGGCCCCTCGGCCTCCGCCGACTACTCCCCGCCGGCCGCCTCGGCGGTGCCCCGCACGCCGTGAGAATTCCCCCGGGGACCATGGCCTGCGCAGGTTTGAGAACCCTCTCCCGCGGCCTGCCAGGGCGGTCTCGGACCGTGTGCCAGAACTGGTGAGAACCTGTCAGAACTTGTCGTGTAGCAGGGCGTTTACCTGAGGTCCAGGAGACCTACTCTGAAAGTATGGGCAGTCCTGGAGACCCGCCGGAGGGGACGTCCGAGGGTGTACCCGGCGGTGGCGAGGAGGAGTACCGGTCCGTCGTCTTCGACGAATCGTTCGTCCGCGCTGCCCGCCTCCAGGAGTTCTCCGCGCAGGAGCGGATCGGCGACCACACCCCGGCCGTCCGCCGCCGCCCCCCGATGCGCCGAGGGCTCTCCCGGCAGGCCCTGGTCCTCGTCGTCCTGATCGCCGTGGCGTTCGGCACGGCGATCTACATGGGCGTACGCCATCCGTACCAGACGCCCGCCGCGAAGCATCCCGAACCTCTGCGCATGACGGTGATACCGCTCGCGCCACAGAGCCGCGTACCCGGTTCGGCCGATGTGGAGGCCCTGTACGCGCACAGCCCCGCCGACCAGTTCCGCATAGGCGCCGACGGCATCACGCTGCCCGCCTCGCGGCGCACCGCACACTTCTCCGACAGCCAGATCGTCACCGCGCTGACCACGGCGAAGGACTACCTCGTCGAGTCCGCGCTCGACCCGGACGTCCTCACCGGCGGCGCCAGCCGGTCGGTACGGATACTGCTCGATCCGCAGCAGCTCGACCAGTTCGACCAGAGCTTCCGGAGCCCGACCGCCGACGGGCGGCACGCGCCCACCGGCTGGCTGGTCCGCTTCGATCCGGCGCGGGCGGAGCTGGCCGACACCAAGATCCGGGTGCAGGGGACGCTGACCGCCGCCGAGACGGACTCCGACACCCTTGAGGTCAGCGCCGACCACACCTTCGTCTACGCGCTGCGGCCGACCGGCTCCGACGAGAAGGCCGAGGCCTCGCTGTTCACCGTGCGGCGCGAGCTGCACTTCCGGTTCGACCGGGACGACCTGCGTATGCACCAGGCCGAACTGCTCGTCTCCTACGTCCAGGCCGGGCCGCTGGCCTGCGCCGAGGACGCGACGAACCAGCTGCGTCCGCTGCTCGCGGGGGAGACGGCCCGGGCGGGTGGGCCGGCCGGCACGGATCCGTTCGCCACGGGCAGCGCGACGGCGCTGTGCGGGTCGCTGGCGGCCAGCGCACAGCCGAAGCTCTGAGCGGGGCTGGGCACTGAGCGGGGCCGGGGGCCGGGAACTCTGTTTTGATCCGTGGGCCCGGTGGGTGCTGGCCACGCAGTTCCCCGCGCCCCTGACGGGGCGCGGGTGCGGCCTCGCTTCCCACGGGACCCTCGTCCCTGACGGGGCCCGCGTCCCCGACGGGGCCCGCGTCCCTGACGGGACCCGTGCTCCCGACGGGACCCGCGCCCACGACGGAGCCCGTGCTCCGGACGGGACCCTCGCCCCCGAACGGGGCGGACCCTCGCCCCCGAACGGGGCGAGGGATCAGGGAGTGCCGGGTGGGGGTGTGTCGGTCGGGTTGTCCTTGGAGGGGTCGGTGTTGGTGGCGGGGCCCGTGCTGCTGCCGGTTGCGAAGCCGCCGAAGCCTCGGCGGACCCGGCCGCCGAGGTCGCCCGCGCCGCCCGCGATGTCGCTGACCAGCTTCATCAGCGGGTCCTTTGAGTTCTTCACGTCGGTGGCGTAGCTGGCGGCCGACTGGCGGAAGGAGTCCGTGACCGAGGTGTCGCCGTCCTCGTCGCGCCGCGGGTAGTGGCCGTCCATGATCCGCTGGTAGTCGCGGGACTCCGCCCACTTCTTCAGCTCGGCCGCCCGGACCGTGGTGAAGGGGTGGGAGCGGGGCATCACGTTCAGGATCTTGAGCACGGAGTCGCGGAGGTCGCCGCCGGCCTCGTACTCCTCGGCCTGGGCGAGGAACGCGTCCACGTTCATCTCGTGCAGGTGGTTGCCGCCCGCGATCTTCATCAGGCCGCGCATCGAGGCCCGCAGGTCCTGGCCGACCAGCAGCCCTGCACGGTCCGCGGACAGCTCGGACTTGCGGAACCACTCGCGCAGGGCGGTCACGATCGCCATGATCGCGAGGTTGCCGAGGGGGATCCACGCCACGCGCAGGGCGAGGCTGGTGAGGAAGAGCAGGATCGTGCGGTAGACGGAGTGGCCGGACAGCGCGTGGCCCACCTCGTGGCCTATGACCGCCCGCATCTCCTCCTCGTCGAGCAGCTCGACGAGCCCGGTGGTGACGACGATGATCGGCTCGTCCAGACCGATGCACATCGCGTTCGGCTGCGGGTCCTGGTTGACGTACATCGGCGGGACCTTGTCCAGGTCCAGGATGTAGCAGGCGTCGCGCAGCATCACGTTCAGGTGGGCGAACTGGGCGTCCGAGACGCGCACCGAGTCCGACAGGAACAGCAGCCGCAGGCTGCGCTCCGGGAGCAGGCCGCTGAGCGCCTTGAAGACCGTGTCGAAGCCGGTGAGCTTGCGCAGGGCGACCAGGGCCGAGCGGTCCGCGGGGTGCTCGTACGCCCGGGAGGAGATCCCCTCGAAGCGCCTGCGCTGCCTGCTCGGTACGTTCTCGTGGCTTTCTTCTGGCATGTGGTCCCCCATGCGTTTGGTTGCCTTCTGTGCCCCCAAGGCGGGGACCAGCCTAGGCGGAGATACCTTGGACGGGCAGTACAGCGAAGGAGCGGTACGTCAAGGAGTAGTACGTCATGGAGCATTCCCCCGGATCGTGGCTCGTCGAGGCCGCGAGCGCCGCCCAGGAGCAAGGGGCGGGCAATCTCCTCCGCGTCGTGCTGATCGTGATGGTCGTCGGATGCGTGCTGGCCGCCTGGTTCCTTCTGCGCGGCTACAAACGGGACGACTGAGACCCCGCGGAAGGTTCCCGACCGGCCGGAGCCGAACTCCCCGACGGCGGAGCCGAGATCTCCAACGGCGGAGTCGGAGTGATGGGGGAGAGGGCACCCGCTTACGATGTGCGGAAGTCTTTATCCCGCCCACATCGGATAGGTCTGCCGAAGATGAGCTTCCACAGCACCGCTGCCCAGTTGGTCACACTTGCCGCCGAGGGCGAGGAGCACGGTGGCAACCACGAGAGCCTGAACCCCCTGTTCGTCGGCGGTGGAGCCTTCCTCGCCCTCATGCTGCTGCTGTGGATCACCACCCGCTTCAACCGGGACCGCTGACGGCCGCGCGACAGCGCCCGCCGTCAGGGCCGGTAGGGTCTGCACGCATGGGAGAGCAGGACATGCCTACCGGTCCGGCGGGCGTCGTGGCACACGACGCACGGCGTGGCACGGGAAACGGACCGTCGAACCCGGGCAAGCGCCGCCTCGGCGTCATGGGCGGAACGTTCGACCCGATCCATCACGGACACCTCGTGGCCGCCAGCGAGGTCGCCGCGCGCTTCCACCTCGACGAGGTGGTGTTCGTGCCGACCGGACAGCCGTGGCAGAAGACCGACCGCAAGGTCTCGCCTGCCGAGGACCGCTATCTGATGACGGTCATCTCGACCGCCGAGAACCCGCAGTTCTCCGTGAGCCGCATCGACATCGACCGCGGCGGTCCCACCTACACCACGGACACGCTGCGCGATCTGCGCATGCTCAACCCCGACACGGATCTCTTCTTCATCACCGGCGCCGACGCGCTCGGCCAGATCCTCACCTGGCGGGACGCCGACGAACTGTTCTCCCTCGCGCACTTCATCGGGGTCACCCGGCCCGGTCACATACTGACCGACACCGGTCTGCCGGAGGGCGGCGTCTCGCTCGTCGAGGTGCCCGCGCTCGCCATCTCGTCCACGGACTGCCGGGTCCGGGTCGCGAAGGGTGACCCGGTCTGGTACCTGGTGCCGGACGGTGTGGTGCGCTACATCGACAAGCGTGAGCTGTACCGCGGCGAGTGAGCCGAGAGGGGCACCGGTGAACGACCGATACGACGCTGGGTACGGAGGCGACCAGTACGAACTCGTCGGCTACGACGAGTTCGGGCAGCCCGTGTACCGGCAGGTGCCACAGCCCGGGCAGTCTCCGCAGCACCCGCAGTACTCTCCGCAACAGGACGAGTACGGCTCGTACGACCCCTATGGCGGGCAGGCCCAGGGACAGGTCCCGGGGCAGGCGCCCGCGCAGGGTTACGGACAGGACTACAGCCAGGACCACGGGCAGCAGGGATACGGGCAGGGCTACGGCTACGACCCGTACGCGACGGGGCAGGCGGGACAGGCGGAGCAGCAGGCGGGCCGGCAGCAGGCGGCGCCTGTGGTGTCGTATGACACCGGTCAGCAGCAACCCGTGTCTTCCTATGACACCGACACCGACACTCCCACCGGTCGGCAGCAGGCCCAGGCCGCCGGGCAGACCGCGTACATCCCGCAGCAGACCCGCCCCGCGAAGGACCCGGCGCCGGCCCCGGCGCCCGCGGAGGGTGACGAGCGGCCCGATCAACCCGACTACCGCACCGAGCAGTTCGCGTTCGTCGAGGAGCAGCCCGAGCAGTCCGAGGACGTCATCGACTGGCTCAAGTTCACCGAGAACCGCACCGAGCGGCGCGAGGAGGCCAAGCGCCGCGCGCGTGGCCGGGTCGTCGCCCTCGTTGTCGTCCTCGCGCTGGTCGTGGTGGGCGGGGCGGGCTACCTCTGGTTCGCCGGGAAGCTGCCCGGGTCGTCGTCGGACTCCAAGACCAGCGAGACCACCGCGTCCGGCGCCCAGAAGCGTGACGTGATCGTCGTCCACCTGCACAACACCAAGGGCAGCGGCACCTCGACGGCCCTGCTCGTCAACAACACCACCACCAAGCAGGGCACCACGGTCCTGCTGCCCAACTCCCTTGCCCTGACGGACGACGACGGCGGCGCGACCACCCTCTCCAAGTCGGTCGACGACGACGGTTCCTCGGGGACGCGCGACGAGCTCGACACCGTACTCGGGACGGACATCGAGGGCACCTGGCGCCTCGACACCCCCTACCTCGACAACCTGGTCGAGCTGGTCGGCAACATCGACATCGACACCGACGCGGACGTGCCGGATCCCGAGGCGAAGAAGAAGGGCGAGGCGCCCCTCGTCAAGAAGGGCGAGCAGCAGACGCTCAGCGGCAAGATGGCCGTCGCGTACGCCACGTACCGGGCCTCCGGGGAGGCGCAGAACGCGCAGCTGCAGCGGTTCGGGCAGGTCATGCAGGGCGTGCTGCGCAAGATGTCGTCCGACGCGCAGGCCGCGACGACCACCGTGCAGACCCTCGCGCAGATCCTCGACCCCTCGCTCACCGACAAGGACCTGGGCACGTTCCTCGCCAAGCTCGCGGACCGCGCCAAGGAGGGCGACTTCAAGACCGCCCTGCTGCCCGTCCAGACGGACGGCCGGCTCAGTACGCAGGCCAGCGACAGCGTGGTCAAGGACGTGCTCGGCGGTGCCGCCAAGAGCCCCGAGAAGGGCGCCGCCGTCCAGGTCGGCATCCGCAACGCCACGGCCGACGAGGACGCCACGGAGAAGGCCAGGGTCGTACTCCTCAACGGCGGCTACACCTTCGTCGACGGCGGTACGGCCGACGCCGCGCAGGCGGTGTCCGAGATCACATACGCCGACGCCGCGAAGAAGCAGGACGCGGTGGAGGTCGCCAAGACACTCGGCCTGCCGACGACCTCCGTGAAGAAGGGCAAGGCCACCTCGAACGCGGACGTGTCGGTGGTGCTGGGCCAGGACTACAAGGTGGGCGAATAGGCCGGCCCACCCGGCCCACCGGCCCCACGCGGTGATCGTTCAATCGCGTGGGGTGCTGTCGGCGGTCCGTGAGACCCTTGGGGTATAACCCCCCGGGGTTCCTGACCGCCTACGGAAAGCCTTGTAGTGACCGCCACTGACCGTTCTGTCGAGCTCATCACCACCGCCGCGCAGGCGGCCGCCGACAAGCTCGCGCACGACATCATCGCGTACGACGTCAGCGACGTGCTGTCGATCACGGACGCCTTCCTGCTGGCCTCCGCGCCCAACGACCGCCAGGTCAAGTCGATCGTCGACGAGATCGAGGAGCGCCTGAACAAGGAGCTCGGCACGAAGCCGGTGCGCCGCGAGGGCGACCGCGACGCCCGCTGGATCCTGCTGGACTACGTCGACATCGTCGTGCACGTCCAGCACAGCGAGGAGCGCGTGTTCTACGCGCTGGAGCGGCTCTGGAAGGACTGCCCCGAGCTCGACCTGCCCGCCGACGCCAAGGCCACCCGGGGCAAGGCCGCCGAGCACGCCGAGCTCCAGGACGCGGAGGACGCCGCAGAGCTGCGCGGAGAACTTCGATGACCGCCGGCGCGGAGCGATCGGCGTCGGACGACAAGCCGCTGTCCGACGCCGGGCGCAAGGCGGGCCGCGGGCGCCGCGTCATCCTGTGGCGCCACGGCCAGACACTGTGGAACGTGGAGCGCCGCTTCCAGGGCACCACGGACATCGAGCTGACCGAGACGGGCGTGGGCCAGGCCCGCCGCGCCGCCCGGCTGCTCGCGTCCCTGAGGCCCGACGCGATCGTCGCCTCGGACCTGAAGCGGGCGGCGAACACCGCGGCCGAGCTGTCCGCGCTCACCGGTCTCGACGTGACGCACGACGAGGGTCTGCGCGAGACCTACGCGGGCCTGTGGCAGGGCCTGACGCACGAGGAGATCATCGCGCGGTACGGCGACCAGTACGCGGGCTGGAAGCGCGGCGAGCCCGTCCGCCGGGGCGGCGGCGAACTGGAGACCGAGGTCGCCGACCGGGCGGCCCCCGTGGTGCTCCGGCACGCCGAGAAGCTGCCCGACGACGGCACGCTCGTGGTCGTCAGCCACGGCGGCACCATCCGCACCACCATCGGCCGCCTCCTCGGTCTGGAGTCGCAGCACTGGGAAAGCCTCGGCGGCCTCTCCAACTGCTGCTGGTCCGTCCTCGGCGAGGGCGCCCGCGGCTGGCGCCTCCTGGAGCACAACGCGGGGACGCTGCCGGAGCCGGTGCTGGGCGACGACGACTAGAACCTCCGGCCGGCACGCGTGGGTCCGCCCACGCCGGCCGGAGGATCGTGTCCCGGTGCCCCCGCACACCGGATTTCACTTTCCGGCTGGTCGCAGGCTAAAGTTTCTCTTGTTCCGCCGCCGGGAAAGCGGCCGGGACACCGCAAGGGGCTATAGCTCAGTTGGTAGAGCGCCTGCATGGCATGCAGGAGGTCAGGAGTTCAATTCTCCTTAGCTCCACAGGTAGATGATCCCGTCCCCGTCAGGGGGCGGGATCTTTCGTTGCCCCGTCTTCCCGGCCTGTTGAGTCACTTGGGCCTCCCAGGCGTATACCTCTTCGGACGCACTACTCGTCGTTTGCGCTGGCCGCGACCGCTGCGGCAGGTGCCGTGTCCGGACTGGTACGAAGGCGTCGCTGACCGTATTGCTCCGGCCGTGGCAGAATCAAACGGCCGGAAGGGGGCGCGACCCGACGGGAGGGAGTGGCGATGCCTGCGAGCATCCTCGGGAAGGTCGACGACCTTTCCGGATCCGAGGTGGTACGGGACCCGATCACGCGCCTCGACCGCCCTTCCTGCGCTTCGGCCCACGTTGCTCAAGTCCTCGGCGACAACGGAGGAGTTCCCTACGTGTGCACGGCCTGCGGCCACAGCTGGAGCTGATCGATGGGTGCGCACAGGCGGAAGTGCGATTGGTGCGGCAGTGGTACGCCGATCGTCCGCGACATGGAACCGGTCAACCACGACTATCAGTACTGGTGCGAGGAATGCGCACGGGCGCTGATCATAAAAGGCGACCCCATCGAGACGTACCGCGAGCTGGAGGGCGAGCCGATCTACGGCCGGCTCCTCGACGAGCACTGCACGCTCAAGCGCTTCTACTCGTTCGCCACGGCCTGATCCGGCCGGGGCGTCCCCGGCCGGATGCGCGGCCGGGAGCGCGGCCGGGAAACGATTTGGTGGTGCGCGGAGGGACCGGTAATGTTGGCGTCGCCGCCGGGGAGACCCGGTGGGACACCGCAAGGGGCTATAGCTCAGTTGGTAGAGCGCCTGCATGGCATGCAGGAGGTCAGGAGTTCAATTCTCCTTAGCTCCACAGCAGATGAAGCGGGCCATCCGATCAGGATGGCCCGCTTCTTTGTGTTGCGTTGTGTGGTGTCGTGAGGTCTCTGCTCTTCGTGACGTCTCGGCGTACCGGAGTGCGCAGGTGTGCGGGTGCGGCGGCCCGGGTGCCGGGCCGCCGGTGGGTCAGCGGCCGCGGCCCAGCGCGCGACGGCCGCCCCCGCCGCCCTCGCGCACGGCGGGCAGGTTCTGCCGCGGAGCCGCTCCGCGGGTGTCCTCCTCCAGGCGCAGGGCGAGCGCCGGGCAGCGTCGTACGGCCCGCAGCGCCTTCGCCTCCGCGTACCGGGGGACCTGTGCCTGGGCGACCGTCGGGAAGCCGTCGGCGCCCAGTTGGAAGACCTCCGGGAGGATGTCCGCGCACAGGCCGTGCCCGCGGCAGAGCGTCCAGTCGACGTAGATCTTCTGACGGCTGGGGCCCTGCTCCTCCTCGGGCTGGCCGCCCGGGATGCCGGTGGGCTGCTGGCCGCCCTCGAAGAGCGGCAGAACGCCCTCCACGGGCCGTCCGCAGCCGTTGCCGAGGACATGCGCGGCCAGGTCGTCCGTGAAGGCCTTGATGGTCGACTCCAGGAACATCGCGGAGCCGTCCGGGTGCGAGCACGCGCCGCGCCGCTTCACGGCGTTGGCGACCTGCTTGAGCGCCTCCAGGGCGGCCGGACCACCGCCGTTGAGGATGTCCTCCATGCCGCGGGCCGCGGCCGGCAGACCGAGGTAGCAGGGGCCGCACTGGCCGGCGCTCTCCTCGGCCAGCCACTGGGCCACACGCAGCGACTCCCCGAGCGGGCAGGTGTTCATGCTGATCGGGAGGATCGCGCCGGCGCCGAGGGCGCCGCCCACCGCGTCCAGGGAGTTGCGCGAGACGATCGCCTCGTTGACCGTCGCGGAGTCCAGCCACTTGCCGTGGTAGCCGCCGGTCAGCACGCCCTGCGGGACGGGCGGGGCGCCGGCCAGCTGCAGGATGTAGCGCAGCGGGACGCCGGTCGGGGCCTCGATCACCATGGGCCGGGCGACCGCCCCGGAGACGGTGAGCATGACGGTGCCGGGCTCGTCGTACAGGCCGGTGTTCCCGTAGCGCTCGGCGCCGATGCGGGCGGCGATCGCCAGCTGGGCGAACGTCTCGGCGTTCGACAGCAGTGTGGGGGCGCCGCCGACACCGTTCTGCGAGGCGCTGGTCTTGCGGCCCGGCGGGATGGCGGGGCCGCCGTCGATCGAGCGGACCAGGGAGGCGGCCGCTCCGGTCACCATCCGCACCGGGTTGCGCTGCACCCGCGCGCGGATGGTCGCGTTGCGCCGGTTGGTCAGACCGCGCTCGGAGAGCGCCGCCTCCATCGACCGCTGGGTGGATTCACGTGTCACGCCGACGACCAGGGTGCGGGCGCCCAGTGCCTCCGCGACCAGCAGGGCACCGTCCAGGATCAGATGCGGGGCACGGTTGATCATCACCGTGTCCTTGCGGCAGGCGGGCTCGTCCTCGCTGCCGTTGACGACGACGACGGGCCGTACGCCCCGGCGGATCGCCGCCTCGGCGACCGACCGGAGCTTCTTGTGGAACGGGAAGCCGGCGCCGCCGCGGCCCTTCAGGTTGATCCGTTCGGAGAGCTGCGCGAGCTGCTCACCGCCCATGGGCTCGAGCGGCCCGTGCACCTTCAGGTGCATGGGCAGGTCGAGTCTCTCGACGAGATCGAAACCGGAGGTGAGCTGGGGAAGGCCCACCACTCGGACTTCGGGGACGTCGGGAAGGGCCTCGTTCACTAAAAGCCTCCGGAAGGCGCGTTCCAGGGTTCGCCGTTGCTCGGTGCCTCGTAGGAACCGGGCAGCGTTTCAGTGGCGGGACCGCTGTTGTACGTGTCATTCGGGTTGTACGTACCGAGGGGGTCGTTCGTCTCACCGGTGTTGTACAAGTCACTTCCGCCGTACGAGGCGCCCGGCGGGGGAGTGTCGTAGGACACGGGGCTGAAGGTGCCCGTGTCGTAGTTGGGCCCGTCGGTGCGCGGCGGGGCCTCGTACAGCGGCGGGGACGGGGCCGGCCAGCGGGTGCCGGTGTTTCCGTCGACGCGCGGCATCGCCTCGGTGGGCTGCATGTCGATCGGCATCTGCATGGGCCGGGTCGCCTCGGGAATCATCGGCTCCTGGACGCGCGGCGTGCTGGAGACGGCCCGGTAGGCGGCCGCGAAACCGCCGGTGTCGGTGAGCGAGCCGGTGTCCGTGAACGACCCGGCGGCCGGGAAGGCCCCGGTGTCCCGTGCACCGGAACGCTGCTGGGGGATCGGCTGGTCGGGGAAGCCCGGCCGGCCGCCGCCGCCCCGCGGGGCCTCCGCGGCACGGCGTGCCGGGGGCTCCTCGCGGAAGGACCTGTTGTTGCCGTTGTCGAGCAGGGCCAGCACGCGCTTGGCGAACTTCCGCTTGAACGACAGGGGGGCCGCACGCAGGCCGAGTGCTCCCATGACGGCGACCAGGGAGAGGCTGTAGAGGATCACGAAGACCGGCTTGGCCTCGCGGCCCGCGAAGAGGCCGTGGACCAGGGCCGCGCACCAGGCGGGGTAGGCCAGCATGTGCACCGCGCGCCAGCGGGCGGCGACCTCCGCGGGGGACGCGAACCTGCTGCGCAGGGCGCCGGTGAGCGCGGTGAGGATCATCAGGAGGCCGGCCAGGGTGCCGAATCCGATGAGCTGGCCCGTGCCGGTGACACCGAGGCCGAAGGGGACGAAGACCGCGATCGCGGAGACGTGGTCGAGGAAGAGCTTGACCGTGACGTGCAGGACCAGGAAGCCGACCGAGCTCACCGCGGTCGTGCGGTGCACGGCCTGGGCTATCAGGCGCTGGCGGGTGTTGAGGAAGACGCGGTCGGTGGCGACGAGTCCCCACAGGACCGAGCAGGTCAGGGCGACGAGGGACAGCACGCCCGCGCCGAAGTTGATGAAGTCACGGAACGCGTCACCTCCGACGACGACGCTCACGGGTATGAGCAGCAGAACGGCAGCCATCACTCCGCCCTGGACCGAGCGACTCGGCTGGGAGAGCGTGCTGTTGTTGCGGCGAGAGTTCATGGGGGCAACTCCGAACAGTTCGGGAAAGCGGTCCCGCTGCCGCACTCTAGGTCGGCGCATACCGAGGAGTACGAGGTTTGAGTTATATCGCTGTTATCAAAGGGCGGTGAGGGAGCTGTGATGTCCCTTAGCGGCCCTTACGCGAAGTAACCTTTGACTTTTGTCCAGCGTTTGCCGACGCGGCGCGGGGAGCGACACTCAGTGCCGGAGCGTAGCCGAAAGCGCGTCGCGGCCCGCTCGGCCGCTGCGGTACCCTGACGCCATGCGTGCCGTACGCCTTCTGCTTAGCGAGCCGCGCTGATCACACCCGGTCGTCGGAAAACCGCGACCGGAATCGGCGCGGCGCCCCCTCCTGTGCGAGGGGTTTTTTCATTTCCGAAAGTCCGCTGGCAGAGACGATCGATGGAGCTTTGAGGATCATGAGCGAGACGAACACCGCTGCCGCCTCCGAGGTGGCCGCGCCGCACCGGTACACGGCCGCGCTGGCCGCCGACATCGAGGCACGCTGGCAGGACTTCTGGGACGCCGAGGGCACGTACGAGGCGCCGAACCCGAGCGGTGACCTGGCGGGCGACCCCGCGGTGGTCGCCAAGCCCAAGAAGTTCATCATGGACATGTTCCCGTACCCCTCCGGTGCGGGCCTGCACGTCGGGCATCCGCTGGGCTACATCGCCACCGATGTGACCGCCAGGTACCAGCGCATGACCGGTCACAACGTCCTGCACACCCTGGGTTTCGACGCCTTCGGCCTGCCCGCCGAGCAGCACGCGGTGTCGACGGGCGAGCACCCTCGGATCACCACCGAGGCGGCCATCGGCAACATGAAGTCCCAGCTGCGCCGCCTGGGCCTGGGCCACGACAAGCGCCGGTCCTTCGCGACGATCGACCCGGACTACTACAAGTGGACCCAGTGGATCTTCCTGCAGATCTTCAACTCCTGGTACGACACCGAGGCCGGCCGGGCCCGTCCGGTCGCCGAACTGGTCGCGCAGTTCGAGAGCGGTGAACGCGCGCTGCCCGGCGGACGTATCTGGAGTGAGCTGACTCATACCGAGCGCGCGGACGTCCTGTCCGAGTACCGGCTGGCGTACGCCTCCGAGGCGCCCGTCAACTGGTGTCCCGGCCTGGGCACGGTCCTGGCGAACGAGGAGGTCACCGCCGACGGCCGCTCCGAGCGCGGCAACTTCCCCGTCTTCAAGGCCAAGCTGCGCCAGTGGAACATGCGCATCACCGCGTACGCCGACCGACTGCTGGACGACCTGGACGCGCTGGACTGGCCCGAGGCCATCAAGCTGCAGCAGCGCAACTGGATCGGCCGCTCCGAGGGTGCCCGCGTCGACTTCCCGATCGACGGCGACGCCATCTCCGTCTTCACCACCCGCCCGGACACCCTGTTCGGCGCGACCTACATGGTGCTGGCCCCCGAGCACCCGCTGGTCGAGAAGTTCACCCCGGCCGTATGGCCCGAGGGCACCCACGACGTCTGGACGGGCGGCCACGCCACCCCCGCCGAGGCCGTCGCCGCCTACCGCGCGCAGGCCGCCTCCAAGTCGGACGTCGAGCGGCAGGCCGAGGCCAAGGACAAGACGGGCGTCTTCACCGGCTCGTACGCGACCAATCCGGTCAACGGCGAACAGGTCCCCGTCTTCATCGCCGACTACGTCCTGATGGGCTACGGCACCGGCGCGATCATGGCGGTTCCCGCGGGCGACCAGCGCGACTTCGAGTTCGCGCGCGCCTTCGAGCTGCCGATCGTGTGCGTCGTCGAGCCGACGGACGGACGCGGCACGGACACCTCGACCTGGGAGAACGCGTTCGGCTCGTACGACGCGAAGATCATCAACTCCGCGAACGGCGACATCTCGCTGGACGGCCTGGGCGTCACCGAGGCCAAGGCGCGCATCACCGAATGGCTGGAGGGCAAGGACGTCGGCCGCGGCACCGTCAACTTCCGGCTGCGCGACTGGCTGTTCAGCCGCCAGCGCTACTGGGGCGAGCCCTTCCCGATCGTCTACGACGAGGACGGCGTCGCCCACCCGCTGCCCGAGTCGATGCTGCCCCTGGAGCTGCCGGAGGTCGAGGACTACTCGCCGCGCACCTTCGACCCGGACGACGCGAACACGTCCCCGGAGACCCCGCTGTCCCGCAACGAGGACTGGGTCCACGTCGAGCTGGACCTGGGCGACGGCCGCGGCACGCGCGCGTACCGCCGCGAGACCAACACCATGCCCAACTGGGCCGGTTCCTGCTGGTACGAACTGCGCTACCTGGACCCGCACAACTCCGAGAAGCTGGTCGACCCGGAGATCGAGCGGTACTGGATGGGCCCGCGCGAGGGCCAGCCGCACGGCGGCGTCGACCTGTACGTCGGCGGCGCCGAACACGCCGTACTGCACCTGCTGTACGCGCGTTTCTGGTCCAAGGTGCTGTTCGACCTGGGGCACATCTCCTCCGCGGAGCCGTTCCACAAGCTGTACAACCAGGGCATGATCCAGGCCTTCGTGTACCGCGACAGCCGTGGCATCGCCGTCCCGGCCGCCGAGGTGGAGGAGCGCGACGGCGCCTTCTACCACCAGGGCGAGAAGGTCTCCCGGCTGCTGGGCAAGATGGGCAAGTCCCTGAAGAACGCGGTCACTCCGGACGAGATCTGCGCCGAGTACGGGGCGGACACCCTGCGCCTGTACGAGATGGCGATGGGCCCCCTGGACGTGTCGCGGCCGTGGGACACGCGCGCGGTGGTGGGCCAGTTCAGGCTGCTGCAGCGGCTGTGGCGCAACGTCGTCGACGAGGGCACCGGTGATGTCACGGTCGTCGACACCGCTGACGCCGACATCGACACGGACACCCTGCGCGCCCTGCACAAGGCGATCGACGGCGTACGCCAGGACCTGGAGGGCCTGCGCTTCAACACCGCCATCGCCAAGGTCACCGAGCTGAACAACCACCTGACGAAGACGGGCGGTCCCGTCCCGCGCAGCGTGGCCGAGTCGCTGGTGCTGCTGGTCGCGCCGCTGGCCCCGCACATCGCCGAGGAGCTGTGGCGCAAGCTGGGCCACGCCGACTCGGTCGTCCACCGGGACTTCCCGGTCGCCGACCCGGCGTACGCCGTCGACGAGAGCGTGACCTGCGTCGTGCAGATCAAGGGCAAGGTCAAGGCGCGCCTGGAGGTCTCCCCGTCGATCTCGGACGAGGAGCTGGAGAAGGTGGCGCTGGCCGACGACAAGGTGGTCGCGGCGCTGGACGGGGCGGGCATCCGCAAGGTGATCGTGCGGGCGCCGAAGCTGGTGAACATCGTCCCGGCGTAGGTACGCGGCACGTCCCGGCGTAGGTACGGACCATCGTCGTGGGGTGGGGGGCGGCGGGCGGCGCCCTGTGCGGCGCGGCTCGGGGTAGTCCCCTACGGGCAGGTTGGGGGTTCCGCTGGAACCCTCGGCCTGCTTTTTCCGTTTACGGTGAAAGGGCCCACACGTGCGTGCACGAGCCCGCACGCACTGGACGCAGCACCGAGAGGACCGTCATGGAAGCCGTGGTCGCCATCGTGGCGGTGATCTTCTTGCTGTTCGTGGCACTGGGCATCTACGCCACGGTGAAGGTGGTCGGCGCCGCGAAGCGGGGCGTGGACCGCACCGTCGCCCAGGCCCGCCGCACGGTGGAGGACTCCACACTCAAGGCGAAGACCTTCGCCCAGCCGGGAGCCCTGGGCCAGCTCGCTCAACTGCGTCTCTCCCTGCGCACGTCGATGCGGGCCACCCAGGAGGCGCTGCAGGCGGGCGTCGGCGAGGACGAGTCGCTGAAGGAGTCACTGGCGCTCTTCGACCGCCTCAGCGCGCACGGCCATGAGCTGGACGGCGAGTTGAAGCGGCTGGAGCGCGAACCGGACAGGGCGCGCCTCGCCGAGCGGCTGCCCGCGCTGCGGGAGCGCACGGAGCAGATAACGAAATCGGCCGACGCACTGCGCTGGGCGGCACGCGACCGTGCCCAGCGTTTCGGCGGCGACGACCTGGACTCGCTGAGCACGCAGATCGACATGGAGGCGGGCGCGCTTCGGCACTGGACGACGGAACCGTCTCCCACGCGGGCGTCCGACCCGTCTCCCACGGGGACGTCGGGCCCGTCTCCCACGCGGAGGGCGGACCCGGCCGGCGCCGCTTCTCCGCCGCCTTGGCCGGAGGCGCCGAGCGCCGCCACCGCCGACCAGCAGACCTGGCCGGACAACCCCGAGGCGCGTAAGGCCGAGGAGCCCACCCGGGCCGCGATCGACGCACCCAGGCAGCGGGCCGCCTACCCTTGGGAGAAGAAGCCCCGCCCGGAGAGCACGACTTGATACCGCCGGTCCGGCAGCGGGCGGCAGGGGCCGGGCTGCCTTCCACGTCCACTGACAGGTAATCTCCAGCTCATGTCCCGCCATGTCGCGATCGTCACCGATTCAACGGCCTACCTGCCGCCGCGGACGATGGAGCGCCACGGCATCACCGCGGTGCCCCTGACCGTGGTCCTCGGCGACCAGGCGCTCGAAGAGGGCACCGAGATCTCGGCCCGCTCCCTGGCCCTCGCCCTGCAGAAGCGGCGGTCCGTCACCACCTCCCGGCCCAGCCCCGAGGTCTTCGCCGAGACCTACCGCCGCGTCGCCGAGTCCGGCGCCACCGGCATCGTCTCGCTGCATCTGTCCTCCGAGTTCTCGGGCACCTATGACGCGGCGGTCCTCGCCGCACGCGAGGCTCCCGTGCCCGTGCGCGTGGTGGACACCGGGATGGTCGCGATGGCCCTCGGCTTCTGCGCACTGGCGGCCGCCGAGTCCGCGGAGGCCAGCGGCACGGTCGACGAAGCGGTCACAGCGGCGGAGAAACGGGCCGCGGGCACCTACGCCTACTTCTACGTCGACACCCTCGACTACCTCCGCCGGGGCGGACGGATCGGGGCGGCGCAGGCGTTGCTCGGTTCCGCGCTGGCCGTCAAACCGCTGCTCGAACTGGACGGCGGGCGCATCGAGCTCCGGGAGAAGGTGCGGACCGCCACCAAGGCGATCGCCCGCCTCGAAGAGATCGTGGCCGAACGGGCCGGGAGCGCCCAGGTCGACATCGCCGTCCACCATCTCGCCGCCCCCGACCGAGCCTCGGCGCTCGCGGAACGGCTGAGAGTACGGGTTCCCGGGCTGGCCGAACTGCACGTGAGCGAGGTCGGAGCGGTGATCGGGGCGCACACGGGGCCGGGGCTGCTGGGGGCGGTTGTCTCACCTCGGTGAGATGTCCTGCCGGTGTGCGGGCTGGTGTGCGGGCTTGTGTGGGGAGTGGGTGTTCTGAGTCGTGCTCCGACTCGGGCGGGTGGTGGAGTTATCCACAACCGGGTGGTAATCCACGGGAATTGAGCAAGATCATCGGGGATGGGCTCTGGTGCCCGATTCTCGTCCCATGCCACTTCGATCAGCTTCACGGACCACGACAGCCACCAGTGGACCGGGCCGCGGCCCGGCCTCCGACGTTCGTGCACGACACCGCCGCCGGCTCCACCACGACAGGTCCCGGCGCCGAGAAACCTCGGCGGAGACGCTGCGCCTGCGCGCGGAGACACTCTTCGGTCCTGGGCCCGGTCCTGGGCCTGAACGGGAGAGGGTGCGCGGGGAGTTGCGGCATGGGCCGCCGGGGGAGTGGGGTGCGGGTGGGGCGAGGGACGAAGCCGAAACGCAAGTCGTCGCTCAGGCCGAGGCGCGGGCCTCGGTTGCTGATGGGGTGCTCGGGGAGTCCGACGGTCCGGTTGCTGCCCGGCCCGCGTGGCGGCGGCGGGCCGGGCTCGCCGTCCGGGAGCGGATGCCGCTGTGGCTTCAGTCCAGGTGCGGTCTGGAACGCAGGAGCGTGGCCGCGCTCGCCGTGGTGCTGGTCGTCGCGGCGGTCCTCGCCGTACAGCACTTCTGGTCGGGGCGTACGCAGCCGGTGCGGGCTCCGGAGATCGTTCGGGCCGCTGTTCCGTACGAGGAGGGGGGCGCGGCCGGCCAGAAGGCGGCGGCCGGGACCACCGCTGCCGCCGGGGCGCCTGCGGGCGCGGTCCCCACGGCACTCGTGGTGGACGTCAGCGGCAAGGTGCGTGAACCGGGTGTCCATCGGCTGCCGGCCGGTTCCCGGGTCGCCGACGCGCTGAAAGCCGCGGGCGGGGTGCGTCCGGGCACCGACACCGAAGGCCTCAACCGGGCGCGTTTCCTGGTGGACGGTGAGCAGGTGGTGGTCGGGGCGTCGTCGGCGGCGGGACCGGGAGCGCCGGGAGCGCCGGGGACGCCGGGACGTCCGGGAGGTCCGGGAGGTCCGGGAGGTCCGGGGGGTCCGGGTGTCGTGGCTCCCGGTGGGGCCGCCTCCGCCGCGGTCGTTCCAGTCGCCCTCAACACGGCCACTCTGGAACAGCTGGACACGCTGCCGGGTGTCGGCCCTGTGCTGGCGCAGCACATCATCGACTACCGCGGTCGGCACGGCGGCTTCCGTACGGTCGACGAGCTGCGCGAGGTGAACGGAATCGGCGACCGCCGTTTCGCCGATCTGCGGAATCTCGTACGGCCATGAGGGGCCCGACGAATCGGCCGGCCGTACACGCGGTCTCCGGCAGTCCGCTCGGTGCCGCGCATCCTCGGCAGGAGGGTCCGACGGATCTGCGTCTGGTCCCACCGGCGCTGGCGGCATGGGCGACAGCGGCGGTGGTGTTGGACGCACCGCCGGGGTGGGTCGCGGGTGTGGTCGCGCTCTGCGTGATCGCGGCCGGACGGCTCCTGCTCACGGGACGAGACCGTGTGCGGGGCGCGAGGCCTGATCGACTGCGACTGCGACTGCGACTGCCGGAGCCGGAGCCGGAGCCGGAGCCGGAGCCGGAGCCGGAGCCGGAACCGGAACCGGAACCGGAGCCGGGGCGGGGGCCGGAGCCGGGGCCTGAGTCCCGGGCCTCGTGGCCGCGTCGGTTGCTCCGGTCGTCCTGGTCGAAGGCCTCCGCCGCTGCCGTGCTGCTCTGTGTCGCCGCCGCGGCCGTCTCCGGTGGGCTGCACGGTGCGGATCTGCGCAGGGGGCCGATCCCGGAGGCGGCGCGGCAGTACGACCGGGTGACCGCCGAGGTGGAGGTCACCTCGGACCCACGGCTCACCCGCCCCCGGATCAAGGGGAACCACGCGGCCCCGACCGCGATCCTGCTCGACGCCGAGGTCAGACACGTCGAGAGACCGGACGGGACGGTGACGCGAACCCGCACGCCGGTACTGCTGATCGTGGACGCGGGAACGGGATCGGGAGCTGGGCCGGGGCCGGGAGCGAGGCCGGGGGCCGGACCGGTGCCGGAGCCGGGTTCGGGACCGGGGCCAGGTTCGGAACCGGAGCCGACGTCGGCCTCGGGTCCGGGACCGGAGCCGAGGCCGGACTCGGGTTCAGGTCCGGAACCGGGGGCGGCCCGTGGGAGGGCGGGCTCGCCCTGGCTCTCTCTCCTCCCCTCCACCCGGGTACGGGTGACGGCACAGGTCGCGCCCCCGCTCAGCGGCGGAGACCGGATCGCGGCGGTGCTCCGTGTGCGCGGCGGCGGGCCACCCACGGTGGTCGGGCAGCCGTCCGCCACGCAGCGGTTCGCCGGAGAGCTGCGCGGCAGGTTGCGGGCGGCGACCGACGGGCTGGAGCCGGACGCGCGGGCGCTGCTGCCGGGACTGGTGGTCGGCGACACCTCCCGGATCACACCGGAGCTGGACGAGGCGTTCAGAGCGACCGATCTCACGCACATCCTCGCTGTCAGCGGGGCCAACTTCACGATCGTGCTCGCCCTGCTCATCGGACCACCGGGCCGGGCCCAGCGGATCGAGCGCCGAGGTCTTGCGCCCCGGCTGGGCCTGCCGTTGCGGGCGACCGCTCTGTGCGGGGGTGCGCTCACGCTCGGCTTCGTGATCGTGTGCCGGCCGGACCCGAGTGTGCTGCGGGCCGCCGCCTGCGGATCGATCGCCCTGCTGGCCATCGCCACCGGGCGCCGCAGATCGCTGGTCCCGGCGCTGGCCACGGCGGTGCTCGTGCTGGTGCTGTACGACCCCTGGCTGGCCCGGAGTTACGGTTTCCTGCTCTCCGTGCTCGCCACGGGCGCGCTGCTCACGCTGGCCCCGCGGTGGAGTGCGGCGCTGCGCGGGCGCGGGGTGCCGCCGAGGCTGGCCGAGGCGTTGGCGGCCGCGGGCGCCGCGCAGGCGGTGTGCGCGCCGGTCGTCGCCGTCCTCTCGGCGCGGGTCAGTCTGGTGGCGGTGCCGTGCAACCTGCTCGTGGAGTTCGCGGTCGCGCCGGCCACGGTGCTGGGCTTCGCGACGCTGACCACGGCTCCCTGGGCGATGCCGGTCGCGGAAGTGCTGGCCTGGTGCGCGAGTTGGCCCGCCGGATGGATCGCGGACATCGCCCGGGCGGGTGCGGCCCTGCCGGGCGCAGGCATCGACTGGCCGGGAAGCTGGACGGGGGCGCTGCTGCTCGCCGGTGCGATCACCACCCTCGTGTTCGTCGGGCGCAGGCTTCTGCGGCATCCCTGGCTGAGCGGTGCCTGCGGAATGCTGCTTCTGCTGGTGACGGTGCAGCCGCCGCCTCTCACCCGGGTGATCACCGGGTGGCCGCCGCCCGACTGGCGCTTTGCGATGTGCGATGTGGGTCAAGGCGATGCGACGGTCCTCGCGGCGGGTGACGGCAGTGGGGTGGTGGTGGATGCGGGACCCGACCCGATACTCGTCGACCGGTGTCTGAGGGCGCTCGGCATCACCAGGGTTCCCCTCGTCGTACTGACCCACTTCCACGCGGACCATGTGGCGGGGCTGCCGGGTGTGCTGCGCGGGCGTTCCGTGGGCGCGATCGAGACGACGGGCCTGGAGGAGCCACTGGACCAGGCCGAATTCGTCCACCGGCAGGCCGCGGTCCGGCGCATTCCGGTGACGCGGGCGGTGGCGGGAGAACGGCGTCGTACGGGCGGGCTCGACTGGCAGGTGCTGTGGCCGCCGCCGAGTGCGGCCCCGGGGTCCTGGCCGGTGCCGGGGCCGGAGCCGGAGGGGCCGAACGACGCGAGCGTCACCCTGCTCGTCCGGTCGGCGGGGTTGACGATGCTGATGCTCGGGGATCTCGAACCACCCGCTCAGCAGGCCTTGTTGAGATCGCCGGCCGGGCTCGCTCTGGAAGCCGTGGATGTTCTGAAAGTCGCTCACCACGGTTCGGCCCATCAGGACCCGGACCTCATACGACGGGCGGCGCCACGCCTCGCGCTCATCTCGTGCGGCGCCGGCAACCCCTACGGACATCCGGCACCGAGCACGACGGCAGCACTGGAAGCAGGGGGCGCGCAGGTGCTGCGCACCGATGTGGACGGGGCGGTAACCGTGGGAGGAGGAGACGATCGCCTGCTGATCACGCGAGACTGAGGGTATGAAACCCGCACAGGTCGATGCCTACCTCCGCCGGATCGGCGTCACCCACCCCGCTTGGCCCACCGCCGACGTACTCCGTGAACTGCAGTTGCGACACCTGCTGACCGTGCCCTTCGAGAACCTGTCGATCCACCTCGGTGAGGAGATCGTGCTGGAGGAGAAACCGCTCCTGGACAAGGTGGTGGGCGCCCGCAGGGGCGGCTTCTGCTACGAACTGAACGGGGCGTTCGGCGCGCTGCTCAAGGCGCTGGGCTTCGATGTGACGCTGCTCGCGGGGCGGGTCTACGGCGAGGAGGAGCGGCTCGGGATTCCCTACGACCATCTGGCGCTGCGGGTGCGGACGGTGGACGGGGGCGACTGGCTGGCCGACGTCGGGTTCGGGGCGCACAGCCACTACCCGCTGGCCTTCGGGGAGCGGGGGGAGCAGACGGATCCGGCGGGTGCGTTCCGGGTGATCGTGGCCGGGGCGGATCCGGCCGGGGTGCGGGGCAGCGCAGGGGAGTTCGGGGACCTGGAGGTGGTGCGGGACGGCAAGTCCCAGTACCGGCTGGAGACACGGCCGCGGGTGCTCGGGGACTTCGTGGCGGGGGCCTGGTGGCACAGCACCTCGCCGGCGTCGCACTTCACCCGGTCGCCGGTCTGCTCGCGGGTCACGGAGGACGGCGGACGGGTCACGCTCAGCGGGCGCACTCTCACGGTCACGGACCCCGGCGGCGGGAAGAAGACGGAGGAACTGGTCTCGGACGAGGAGGTACTGGAGACGTACAGGAAGCGGTTCGGGATCGCGCTGGAGCGTGTCCCGGTTGTCCGGAAAAGCGGCGACTGAGGGGAGGGCGCAAGCGGAACAGTCAATTCGGGCTACTCGTGCGTAGTACCAGCACATGCGCTGGTTTCCTGCGATGTAGTCGCCTGTTGCCTCGAAAGTCGCATCAGTGGTCGAATACCTCCCCAACAACGAGTGTTTTCACAGCGTGTGTTGACGCGAGGGTGGGTCGCAGATGGTCGGCAGCTGGCTGGGGAACCGTACGAACCGGGCGCAGGCGGGCCATCTCGCCTCGGTGCCGTTGCCCGAGGGCGCCGGTGTGCTCGGCTGCCGGGTGCTGGATCCGGTGAACCAGCCGGTGCCGGACGCGGAGTTCCTGGTCACGGATGCCGCGGGGCGCAGAGTGGTCGGCGGGGAGCTGGATCCCTTCGGGTCCTTCCTGGTGACGGTGCCGGCCGGTGAGTACCGCCTCGCGGTGTCGGCCGAGGGGCACGCCCCGTACCGGGCGAATGTCACCGTGCCGGCGAACGAGGTGGCCGCGCTCGGCGACGTGACACTCAATCCCGCGCCACCCCCCGCGTTACCGGCGCCGGGGGACTGGGAGATCGAGCCGACCCATTCCTCGATCGGCTTCACGGCCCGGCACATCGGGATGGCCCGGGTACGGGGCCGGTTCAACACCTTCGCGGGGATCGTGCGGGTGGCGGAGAACGTGGAGGAGTCGGCGATGCACGTGGTGATCGACGCGGGGTCGATCGACACCAACGTCAGGACGCGGGACGGGCATTTGAAGTCGGCTGACTTCCTGGACGTGGACCGGTTTCCGACGGTGGAGTTCTACAGCGACCGGTTCACGCACCGGGGCGGCAGTCGGTGGGGTGTCACCGGGGCGCTGTCGTTGCACGGGGTGACGCGGACGGTCACGCTCGACACGGAGTACCTGGGGGTCGGCAACGGCACCGAGGGCGAGGTACGGGCGGCCTGCCGGGCCACCACCGAGTTGCGGCGCGACGACTTCACGGTGAGCTGGCAGTCGATGCTCGCGCGGGGTATCGCCATGGTCGGAACGAGCATCACGGTCGACCTGGACATACAGATCGTCCCCAAGGGCTGAGCGGGCGCCCCCCGGTGCGAGGCGCTGTGCCGGTGCCGGAAAATGGCCGGGTGAGCGACGTGAGACATGTACTGGTGCTGCCCGACCGCGATGCCGCTCAGGAGGCGGCGGAGGCGCTCGGTGAGCAGTTCGCCCTGGACGAGGAGCCCCAGCTCGTACGGGACGCCCTGGCCGGTGAGGACGATGCCGAGGACGCGCAGTGGCTGCTCGTGCTGCGCGACGAGAACGAGCGGCTGGACGCGCGGGAGCTGGACGAGTTCGTGCGGGAGTGGGACGGCTGGCGCGAGGAGCCGTAGGGGAGCCGTAGCGGCGGGCCCGTTGTCGGTGGTGCGTGGGATGCTGGGCGCGATGGCCAGGAACTCTGCACAAGACGATCCGCTCGCTCCCGTCACGATCGCCGTGGGGCAGGAGGACCTCCTGCTCGACCGCGCCGTGCAGCAGGTGGTGGCCGCCGCGCGCGCCGCCGACGCGGACACCGACGTACGGGACCTCACGTCGGACCAGCTCCAGCCGGGCACGCTCGCCGAGCTGACGAGCCCGTCGCTCTTCGCCGAGCGCAAGGTCGTGGTGGTGCGCAACGCGCAGGATCTGTCGGCGGACACGATCAAGGACGTGAAGGCGTACCTGGGCGCTCCCGCCGAGGAGATCACGCTCGTGCTGCTGCACGCGGGGGGCGCCAAGGGAAAGGGGCTGCTCGACGCCGCGCGCAAGGCGGGGGCGCGGGAGATCGCGTGCCCCAAGATGACGAAGCCGGCGGACCGGCTGTCCTTCGTGCGCGCCGAGTTCCGGGCGCTGGGGCGGTCGGCGACGCCCGAGGCGTGCCAGGCGCTCGTCGACTCGATCGGGAGCGACCTGCGGGAGCTGGCGTCCGCGACGACCCAGCTGGTCGCGGATGTCGAGGGGACGATCGACGAGGCTGTCGTCGGGCGGTACTACACCGGCCGGGCGGAGGCCTCCAGCTTCACGGTGGCCGACCGGGCGGTCGAGGGGCGGGCGGCCGAGGCGCTGGAGGCGCTGCGGTGGTCGTTGTCGACCGGGGTCGCGCCCGTCCTGATCACCAGCGCGCTGGCGCAGGGGGTGCGGGCCATCGGGAAGCTCTCCTCCGCACGGGGCGGGCGGCCGGCCGATCTGGCCCGGGAGCTGGGGATGCCGCCCTGGAAGATCGACCGGGTTCGGCAGCAGATGCGGGGGTGGACGCCCGACGGTGTCTCGGTCGCGTTGAGAGCCGTCGCGGAGGCGGACGCGGGGGTCAAGGGGGGCGGCGACGACCCGGAGTACGCGCTGGAGAAGGCGGTCGTCACGGTCGCCCGGGCGGCCCGGATGCGGCGGGGTTAGCCGTTGCCGGCGGGGCGGGGACTCTCGCCCCCGCCGCCCTTGCCCTCCCCCACCCTCGGCTTCGCTCGAGCGGGGGACTCCCATCCTTACTGACTCGGGGGCAGGCCCCCGGACCCCCATCGGCCTGAACGGCCTCGTCCTCGAACGCCGGACGGGCTGAAAGGCAAGGACGCGCCCCGGCCCCCGCAGGCGAAAAGGCTGAAAGGCAAGCCCGGCCCTCTTCCCTGGGTCCCCTTCGGGCTGAACAGCAAAGACGAACCCCGGTTGTGCGCCCCTCGCGGGGCGGGCAACCGGGGTTCGGTTCACGCTGGGGACTCGTACCCGCGTGGCGAACGCAGTCGCGTACGAGTCGGGGTGCCGGTCGGGAGCGGATGAGAGAGGGCCCGCTCAGGTCCTTCCGGCGTTCGAATCACTTCGAATCAAGTGAGTGCGGGGCCGTGGCCCAGTACTCGGCAGAGGTTCAGCCCTTGAGGGAGGCGACCTTCGAAGCAAGCGCCGACTTCTTGTTGGCGGCCTGGTTCTTGTGGATGACGCCCTTGGAGACGGCCTTGTCCAGCTTGCGCGAGGCTTCGCGCTGCGCGGCCGTGGCCTTCTCGACGTCACCCGCGGCAGCAGCCTCACGGGCCTTGCGGATCGCGGTCTTCAGCGAGGACTTGACGGCTTTGTTGCGCAGCCGAGCCTTCTCGTTGGTCTTGATCCGCTTGATCTGGGACTTGATGTTCGCCACGAATGAGCCTTCTCAGGTTCAGGCGCACGAGACGGGGCGTCTCACGACGGTGAGTCCCATGCGCCGGTGATTTCTCTTCTGAATTTCCTGCGTTTCCTGCGTGTCCCCCGCAGAGAGGGCAGGAGACACAGCTGCCCAGATTAGCAGTCGCCCCGCTGACGGCCCAAACCGGTCGCACCTCGCCGCCCGTGGGACCATGGAGCCTACGTATCGATCCGACCCGAGGCGACAGGCGCCTCAAGAGACAGGACCCTGCGTGCCCGCGATCCCTAACAATGTGCCCGAGCCGAGCCGTACCGCCCCGGCTCAGATCCGCAATTTCTGCATCATCGCGCACATCGACCACGGCAAGTCCACGCTCGCCGACCGGATGCTCCAGCTGACCGGGGTGGTCGACCAGCGGCAGATGCGCGCCCAGTACCTCGACCGCATGGACATCGAGCGCGAGCGCGGCATCACCATCAAGTCCCAGGCGGTGCGGCTGCCCTGGGCGCCGACCGAGGATCCGGGCAACACCCACATCCTCAACATGATCGACACCCCCGGGCACGTCGACTTCACGTACGAGGTCTCGCGGTCGCTCGCGGCCTGTGAGGGCACCGTCCTGCTCGTGGACGCGGCCCAGGGCATCGAGGCCCAGACCCTCGCCAACCTCTACCTGGCGATGGAGAACGACCTCACCATCGTCCCGGTGCTGAACAAGATCGACCTGCCGGCCGCGCAGCCCGAGAAGTTCTCCGAGGAGCTGGCCAATCTCATCGGCTGCCAGCCGGAGGACGTGCTCAAGGTCTCGGCGAAGACCGGCGTCGGCGTGGACGCGCTGCTGGACCGGGTCGTCAGGGATGTACCGGCTCCGGTCGGGGTCGCCGACGCCCCCGCTCGCGCGATGATCTTCGACTCGGTCTACGACTCGTACCGTGGCGTGGTCACCTACGTCCGTGTCATCGACGGGCAGCTCAACAAGCGTGAGCGCATCAAGATGATGTCGACCGGCGCCACGCACGAGCTCCTTGAGATCGGCGTCTCCTCGCCCGAGATGACCCCGGCCGACGGCATCGGCGTCGGCGAGGTGGGCTACATCATCACCGGCGTGAAGGACGTCCGTCAGTCCAAGGTCGGTGACACGATCACCAGCAAGGACAAGGGTGCGACTGAAGCCCTCGGCGGGTACAAGGACCCCAAGCCGATGGTCTTCTCCGGGCTCTATCCGCTGGACGGCTCCGACTACCCCGACCTGCGCGAGGCGCTGGACAAGCTCCAGCTCAACGACGCGGCCCTGGTCTACGAGCCCGAGACCTCCGCGGCCCTCGGCTTCGGCTTCCGCGTCGGCTTCCTGGGGCTGCTGCACCTCGACGTCATCCGTGAGCGCCTGGAGCGCGAGTTCAACCTCGAACTCATCGCCACCGCGCCCAACGTGGTCTACCGCGTGATCATGGAGGACGGGAAGGAGCACACGGTCACCAACCCGAGCGAGTTCCCCGAGGGCAAGATCGACAAGGTCTTCGAGCCGGTCGTCCGGGCCACGATCCTCGCTCCCAGCGAGTTCATCGGTTCGATCATGGAGCTGTGTCAGACGCGCCGCGGCACCCTCCTCGGCATGGACTACCTCTCCGAGGACCGCGTCGAGATCCGCTACACCCTGCCCCTCGCGGAGATCGTCTTCGACTTCTTCGACAACCTGAAGTCCAAGACCCGCGGGTACGCCTCCCTGGACTACGAGCCCACCGGCGAGCAGGACGCCTCGCTGGTCAAGGTCGACATCCTGCTCCACGGCGACCGCGTCGACGCCTTCTCGGCCGTCACCCACAAGGACGCGGCGTACGCGTACGGGGTGCGGCTCGTCGCCAAGCTGCGCGAGCTCATCCCGCGCCAGGCGTTCGAGATCCCCATCCAGGCGGCCATCGGCTCCCGGGTCATCGCCCGCGAGACCATCCGCGCCATCCGCAAGGACGTCCTCGCCAAGTGCTACGGCGGTGACATCTCCCGTAAGCGCAAGCTCCTGGAGAAGCAGAAGGAGGGCAAGAAGCGGATGAAGATGGTGGGCTCTGTGGAGGTTCCGCAAGAGGCCTTCATCGCCGTGCTGTCCAGCGACGAGAACGCCGGCAGTGGCAAGGGGAAGAAGTAGCCCTCAGCAACCGTCGGGTCAGGCCCGAAAACGTGGGCCCGTCGCGCGTTCGCGCGGCGGGCCCGTGTCGTGTACGGACTGCCGTATTCCGCCCGCGCTCTGTAGGAAGTGACAGGCCGCCGCCTCTTACGCACCGGGCGGACGGGCTTTACTCTGATCACCACTCGACGTTACTCGCGAGTTAAACAACGACCGCTACTGAGCTAACCGCTACGAGCCAGTCACGCACTGTCGCGGGCCCCGGAGGATGTCGTGAGCGACACACAGACCCTGATCGAGAACCGTCCGCCGTCCGTGGCGGCCCTCTTCCTGGAGCGCGTGGCGGCCACGCCGGACGCCGAGGCGTACCGCTACCCGGTGCCCGCGGCCTCGGGTGAGGGGCCGGACGAGTGGAGGTCGCTCAGCTGGGCGCAGGCGGCCGAGCGGGTCTACGCGATCGCGGCCGGCCTGATCGAGCTGGGCGTGCGGCCGGAGCAGCGCGTCGCGCTCGCCTCCTCCACCCGCGTCGAGTGGATCCTCGTCGACCTCGGCATCATGTGCGCCGGCGCGGCGACGACGACCGTGTACCCGTCGACCAAGTCCGACGAGTCGGCCTTCATCCTCTCCGACTCCGAGAGCAGGGTGCTGGTCGCTGAGGACGCGGAGCAGCTCGCCAAGGCGCGGGAGAAGCGCGCCGAGCTGCCCGAGCTGTCCCACGTCGTGGTGATCGACTCCGCCGGTGTCGAGTCCGCCGACGGCGAGGGCGACTGGGTGATCGGCCTCGCCGAGCTGGAGCAGCGCGGGGCCGCGTACCTGGAGAAGAACCCCGACCTGATCAAGGACAAGGTCGCGGCGATCACCAAGGACCAGCTCGCCACCCTCATCTACACCTCCGGCACCACCGGCCGCCCCAAGGGCGTCCGGCTGCCGCACGACAACTGGTCGTACATGGCGAAGGCCATCGCCGCGACCGGCCTGGTCGGCAAGGACGACGTCCAGTACCTGTGGCTGCCGCTCGCGCACGTCTTCGGCAAGGTGCTCACGTCCGGCCAGATCGAGGTCGGGCACGTCACCGCCGTCGACGGCCGCGTGGACAAGATCATCGAGAATCTGCCGGTCGTGCAGCCGACGTACATGGCCGCCGTGCCGCGGATCTTCGAGAAGGTCTACAACGGGGTCGCGGCCAAGGCACGGGCCGGCGGCGGCGCCAAGTACAAGATCTTCCAGTGGGCGGCCGAGGTCTCCCGCGAGTACGCGAAGGCCACCCAGGACAACTTCCGCCGTACCGGTGTCGCCTCCGCGCCCTTCGCCCTCTCGGCCAAGCACAAGGTCGCGGACACGCTCGTCTTCGCCAAGATCCGTGAGGCCTTCGGCGGCAACCTCCGCGCCTGCGTCTCCGGCAGCGCCGCCCTCGCGCCCGACATCGGCTACTTCTTCGCGGGCGCCGGAATCCACATCCTGGAGGGTTACGGGCTCACGGAGTCGTCCGCGGCCTCCTTCGTGAACCCCGGTGAGGCGTACCGCACGGGCACGGTCGGCAAGCCGCTGCCCGGCACCGAGGTGCGGATCGCGGACGACGGCGAGATCCTGCTGCGCGGCCCCGGCATCATGGAGGGCTACCAGGGGCTGCCCGAGAAGACCGCCGAGGTCCTGGAGTCCGACGGCTGGTTCCACACCGGTGACATCGGCGAGCTGTCCCCGGACGGGTATCTGCGGATCACCGACCGCAAGAAGGACCTCATCAAGACGTCCGGCGGCAAGTACATCGCGCCCGCCGAGGTCGAGGGCCAGTTCAAGGCCGTCTGCCCGTACGTGTCCAACATCCTCGTGCACGGCGCCGACCGGAACTTCTGCACCGCGCTCATCGCCCTCGACGAACCGTCCATCCTGACCTGGGCCGCCGACAACGGCCTGGGCGGCAAGTCGTACGCCGAGGTCGTCGCGGCGCCCGCGACGGTCGAGCTGATCGACGAGCACGTCAGGACGCTCAACGAGGGTCTTCAGCGCTGGCAGACCATCAAGAAGTTCAAGCTCCTGCCGCGCGACCTCGACATCGAGCACGGCGAACTGACCCCGAGCCTCAAGCTCAAGCGCCCGGTCGTCGAGCGCGAGTACAAGTACCTGATCGACGAGATGTACGCGGGTACACGCGAGGCGTAGTGGTGATGCGGGGCGCGCCCGGGGCCTGCTGGGGGTGCGGGGGTCGCCCCCCGCGGTGATGCGTCAAGTACCTGATCGACGAGATGTACGCGGGTACGCGCGAGGCGTAGCGGTGATGCGGGGCGTGCCCGGGGCCTGCGGGTGTCGCCCGCGAGGCGTAGCCGTTCGTGCGGTCCCGGTGGGCCGGGCAGGGGGCGGGGTCACAGGCCTCGCCCCCTGCGCATCTCGCGCAGGAGGTCCTCCATGTGGCGGATGTGCCGGCGCAGTTCGGCCATGTCGGTGAGACCGCTGGCCGACATGGTGGTCTCGATCGCGTGCAGCCGCTGCGTGAGTTCGTCGAACTGCGCCTGCTCGTGGGCGAGCATCCGCTCCAGCTGCTGGTTCTTGCGGTGCAGGTCGAGGAAGACGGTGACTTTGGCGCGCAGCACCCAGGGGTCGAACGGCTTGGTGAGATAGTCGGCGGCCCCGGTGGCGTACCCGCGGAACGCGTAGCCCGCGTCGGAGTCCGTGCCGGTCAGGAAGATGATCGGCACGTCCTTCGTCTGGTCGAGCCGCTTGATGTTCGCGGCGGTCTCGAACCCGTCCATGCCCGGCATCCGGATGTCGAGCAGGACGACCGCGAACCGCTGCCGCAGCAGGGCCTTCATCGCCTCCTCACCCGAACGGGCGCGTACGAGCGGCTCGTTGAGGGACCCCAGGACGGCCTCCAGTGCGATCAGATTGTCCTCCATGTCGTCCACGAGGAGGATGCTGGCGCGCTCGTCGGTCGATGCCTCAGTGCTCATGGTGATCGATTGCCTGCCTCATTCGGTCGTCGGCGGGACGGCGGGTTCCTCCGAGGTGCCGGCGCCCGCGGTGACGGTACCGGTGGAGTCCCCCTGCTCCTGGTCGTCCGCGCCCTCGGGGTCCAGGAGGGCGCAGACGACGGTCAGCAGCTGGTCGACGTCCACCGGCTTGGGTACGTAGTCGTTCGCACCGCGCGCGATGGACTTCTCACGGTCGCCCGGCATTGCCTTGGCGGTGAGGGCGACGATGGGAAGTCCGGCCCAGCGCGGGGTGCGGCGGATGACGGAGATGGTCTCGTAACCATCCATCTCCGGCATCATGATGTCCATCAGGACGAGTCCCACGTCGGGATTGCGCTCCAGGGCCTCGATGCCCTCGCGGCCGTTCTCCGCGTACAGGACGGGCATCCCCACCCGGCCCAGTACATGGGTGAGCGCGAAGACGTTGCGGATGTCGTCGTCCACGATCAGCACCCGCCGCCCCGGCAGGACCTGGCCCGCACGGCCCGTCTTCCACGCCTCCAGCTTGGTGGGCGCGGGCCAGCTGTCGTCCTGGTCGTGGACGGTGAAGGGCTCGACGGACAACTGCTCGGGCAGGGACAGGGCCTGGTCCTCGACGTCCGGCCCGGTCGGCAGGTGCCCGGGGCTGACGACCGGCACGTACAGCGTGAAGGTGGACCCCTCGCCGGGCACGCTCTCGGCGATGATGCGGCCGCCCAGCAGTCCGGCGATCTCCCGGCTGATGGACAGTCCGAGGCCCGTGCCGCCGTACTTGCGGTTCGTCGTGCCGTCGGCCTGCTGGAACGCCTCGAAGATCACCGGCAGCTTCTCCGGGGCGATACCGATGCCGGTGTCGGAGACGGCGAACGCGACGACGTTGTCGCTGCTCTCCCGGGTGAAGTGCGGCTCGGGGTTCTCGACGCGGCTGACGCGCAGTTCGACCCGGCCCGACGCGGTGAACTTGATCGCGTTCGACAGGAGGTTGCGCAGGATCTGCTGGAGCCGCTGCTCGTCCGAGAACATCTCGCGCGGCACGTCCTCGCCGACCTCGACCTCGAAGGTGAGCCCCCGGTCGAGGGTGAGCGGCCGGAAGGTGGCGTGCACGTAGTCGAGCAGCTTGATCAGCGGCAGCTTCTTGGGACGTACGTCCATCCGGCCGGCCTCGATCTTCGAGAGGTCGAGGATGTCGTTGATGAGCTGGAGGAGGTCCGAGCCCGAGCGGTGGATCGTCGCCGCGAACTGCACCTCTTGGTCGGAGAGATGGCCGTCCGGGTTGTCGGAGAGCAGCCGGGCGAGGATCAGCAGCGAGTTGAGCGGGGTGCGCAGCTCGTGCGACATGTTCGCCAAAAACTCCGACTTGTACTGCGAGGAGGTCGCCAGCAGGGCCGCCTTCTCCTCCAGCTCGGCGTTCGAGCGGCGCAACTCGGCCTGCTGGGACTGGAGTTCGTCGGAGCGGTCCTGCAGCTGGATCGCGAGGCGCTGGGACTCGCCGAGCAGTGACTCCGTACGGGAGTTGGCGATGATGGTGTTGATCGCGACGCCGATGGTGTTCACGAACTGGTCGAAGAACGCCAGGTGGACGTCGGAGAAGCGGGAGAACGAGGCCAGCTCGATGACACCGAGCAGCTTGTCCTCGAAGAGGATCGGGATGATGACGACGCTCGCGGGCGCCGCCTCCCCCAGACCGCTGTTGATCTTGATGTAGTCCGCCGGGGCCTCCTCCATCAGGATCCGCTTCTTCTCGCGCGCGGCCTGCCGTACGAGCCCGTGCACCGGCATGCTGACCGTGTCGACCGTGGCGCTCTGCGCCGAGCCGTACCCGGCGATGAAGGCGAGCCCCTTGATGGGCAGGGCCGTCTGCAGGGTCGTCTTGTCCATCTCCGGGTCGGCCAGGAAGAAGGCGCCGTACTGCGCGTTCACCAGCGGTGTCAGCTCGCGCAGGATCAGGTCCGCGACCTCCATCAGGTCCCGGTGGCCCTGCATCAGGGCGGCGAGGCGGGCGAGGTTCGACTCCAGCCAGTCCTTGGCGCGGGTGGTCTCGCGGAGGTTGGCCACCATCAGGTTGATGTTGTCCTTGAGCTCGTCGACCTCGCCCTGCGTCTCCACCGTGATGGAGCGGGACATGTCGCCCTGGGCCACCGCGGACGCCACCTCGGCGATCGCGCGGACCTGGGTGGTGAGGTTCGACGCCAGCTCGTTCACGTTCGTCGTCAGACGCTTCCAGGTGCCGTACACGCCCTCGACCCGCGCCTGACCGCCGAGCTGCCCCTCGGAACCCACCTCGCGGGCCACCCGGGTGACCTCGGAGGAGAACGACGACAGCGTGTCCACCATCGTGTTGATGGTGGACTTCAGTTCCAGGATCTCGCCGCGCGCGTCGACGTCGATCTTCTTCGACAGGTCACCCTGGGCCACCGCGGTGGCGACCTGCGCGATGTTGCGGACCTGTGAAGTCAGGTTGTCCGCCATGTAGTTGACGTTGTCGGTGAGGTCGCGCCAGACACCGGAGACGCCGAGGACCTGGGCGCGTCCACCGAGCCGCCCGTCGGTGCCGACCTCGCGCGCCACCCTCGTCACCTCGTCGGCGAAGGCGCGCAGCTGCTCCACCATCGTGTTGACGGTGTCCTTCAGCTCCAGGATCTCGCCGCGCGCGTCGACGGTGATCTTCTTGGAGAGGTCGCCGTTGGCGACGGCCGTGGTCACCTGGGCGATGTTGCGGACCTGCGAGGTCAGGTTCAGGGCCATGAAGTTGACGTTGTCGGTGAGGTCCTTCCAGACCCCGGACACGCCGCGCACCTGGGCCTGACCGCCGAGGTTTCCTTCGGTGCCGACCTCGCGGGCGACCCTTGTCACCTCGTCGGCGAAGGCGGAGAGCTGGTCGACCATGGTGTTGATGGTCGACTTCAGCTCCAGGATCTCGCCCTTCGCCTCCACCGTGATCTTCTTGCCGAGGTCGCCCTGGGCCACGGCGGTGGACACGAGCGCGATGTTGCGGACCTGCGAGGTGAGGTTGTCCGCCATGAAGTTGACGTTGTCGGTGAGGTCCTTCCAGACCCCGGACACGCCGCGCACCTGGGCCCGGCCGCCGAGGTTTCCTTCGGTGCCGACCTCGCGGGCGACCCTTGTCACCTCGTCGGCGAAGGCGGAGAGCTGGTCGACCATGGTGTTGATGGTCGACTTCAGCTCCAGGATCTCGCCCTGGGCGCCGACGGTGATCTTCTGGCTCAGGTCGCCGTTGGCCACCGCCGTGGTCACCTGGGCGATGTTGCGGACCTGCGAGGTCAGGTTCGAGGCCATGAAGTTGACGTTGTCGGTCAGGTCCTTCCACACCCCGGACACGCCGCGCACCTGGGCCCGGCCGCCCAGTTCACCCATCGTGCCGACCTCGCGGGCCACCCGGGTGACCTCGTCGGCGAAGGCGGAGAGCTGGTCCACCATCGTGTTCACGGTCAGCTTCAGTTCCAGCAGCTCACCGGTCGCCTCGACCGTCACCGTGCGGGTCAGGTCACCGCGCGCCACCGCCGTGGTCACCAGGGCGATGTCACGCACCTGCGCGGTCAGCCGGGACGCCATCGTGTTGACCGCCTCGGTCACGTCCCGCCAGCTGCCCGACAGGCCCGTCACCTTGGCCCGGCCACCCAGGCGGCCCTCGGTGCCGACCTCGCGCGCCACCCGGGTGACCTCTCCCGTGAAGAGGGACAACTGGTCGACCATCTTGTTGACGGCCCGTCCCAGGCGCCGCAGATCGCCCCGGAGCTGACGGTTGCCGTCGTGCAGGTCGACGCGCTGGGTCAGATCGCCGCCCGCCACCGCGTCCAGGACACGGGTCGCGTTGGCGGCCGGTGCCACCAGGGCGTCGAGCAGTTGGTTCACGTCGTTGATCCGGGTCGTCCAGTGGCCCTGACCGGGGCTCGCGGCGAGCCGCTCGTCCAGCCGGCCGTGGCGCACGATCTCCCGACGGACCCGCTGGGCCTCCGCGTTGAAGTGCGTGCTCCGGTCCAGGATCTGGTTGAACACCATGCCCAGCTCGGCCACGATGCCGTGCCCCGTCGTCTCGGGCACCTTGCTGAAGTCGCCGTCCCGGGCGGATGTCATGGCGGCCAGGAGGGGGCGCAGATCCGATGCGCGAATCTGTCCGTCTCCGAGCACATGCATAGCACTGTTCTCACTCATGGTGGCCCACTTCGGTAACTCGGTGCTTATGGGCGTAGTCAGTCTGTCACTCTGTCTGCATCGCTTGGGGCGTATTCGTCCGAACTGCTCAGGGAGACGAACCGTGGGGGCCATTCCGACGCAACGGGAGTCCGCGTCCCGTGCTCCTGGGGCTGCGGCGCGCCCGCACACGGTGGCCCGTACGTCCTTGCCGGGCAACTCCCTCGCACCGGCCGCGGCCCGCAGATTCGTCCGCGCGACACTCGCCGGCTGGGC
The DNA here is from genome assembly GCF_014650955.1 of Streptomyces tauricus. GTDB lineage: Bacteria > Actinomycetota > Actinomycetes > Streptomycetales > Streptomycetaceae > Streptomyces > Streptomyces tauricus. The sequence goes on along the minus strand of NZ_BMVY01000021.1, from coordinate 109,090 downwards.
CGAACTCGGCCTGCCCGGAACGGAGTTCATCACCGACCAGCTCGTCGGCGACGCGATGGTGGTCGTCAGCGAACTCGTGACGAACGCCGTCGTACACGCCGGCACGGACGTGGAGGTACTGTGCCGCCTCGACACCTGCACGGAGGAGTGCGGGGTGGGTGTGCCGGGGGGCACGGGGGCCGCACGGAACGCCCCAGGGGGCGAGGCATCGGCCCTCGCGGCGACATCCACGTCGACCACCGGGCCGGATGCCGTGCCGGGGAGCAGGGCGGACGGCGGCCCGGCTCCTGTACCGGACGGCGGCCCGGCCTCCGTGCCGGAAGGGGAGGCGGGCCCCGCACCGGGCCTCACGCCTGGCCCCGCACCGGGTACCGGGCCGGGGGCTGCCGCGGGCGGCGCCTTGGGTGGCCGCGGCGGGGGCCGGGATGTGTTGGTGGGTGGGGAGTGGCAGCGGGCTCTTGTCATCGAGGTCTCCGACCATCACCCCGAGCGGGTCGTGCGTGACGACAGTGCCGGGCGGCCGTACGACGCCGTCGAGTACGGCCGCGGTCTGCGGCTCGTCTCCGCGCTCTCCGACGCCTGGGGCATCACCTACCGCACCGGCGTGAAAACCGTCTGGGCGCGGCTGCCCGCGGAGACGATCCCGACCGCCGAGGCGGCGGAGGCCTACGAGGGCGAACACGCGCTGCGGCGCGGACAGCGGGCCGCCGAGATCCTCGCCCCCGCACCCCGGCGCAGCGTGCAGGAACAGGACTGGCTGAACCGCGGCGCCCTCTCCTTCCTCGCCGAGGCCTCCGACCTGCTCGGCGGACAGCTCGACGAGGACCTGGTCGCCGCGCTCACCGGACAACTGGTCGTGCCGCGGCTCGCCGACTGGTGCGCGGTGTGGCTGGAGGACGAGGCGCCGGGCCGCTCCGACGGAGGCGTCGTCGGCGGACCGCGCCTCGCCCGCGTCTGGCACGGCAGCGAGAACCGCATGGAGGAACTGCGCCGGCTGCTGGAGAAGGACCCGCCCGACCTGCCCGAGTCGGCGCGCTCCGGACCCGTGCCGATGCCCTGGCCCGCCGAGGCCCTGGGCGCGAAGGCGGAGCACGGATCGGCCCTGGCGTTCCGGCTGATCGCGGGCGGTCGGCCACTTGGCGCCCTCGTCATCGGACGGGCCGGCCAGGACCACTTCCCCGACGAGATCACCGGCCTCGTCGAGGACCTCAGCCGCCGGGTCGCCCTCGCGATCGGGGCGGCTCGCCAGTACGCCCGCCAGGCCACCATCAGCCGGGTGCTGCAGCGCGGGTTGCTGCCCGGGGCGGTCGCCGAGATCCCCGGCGTGCGCAGCGCGCTCGTCTACGAGCCCTGCGACAAGGGCGGCCCGAGCGGCGACTTCTACGACCTCTTCCCCGCCGGCGACGGACGCTGGTGCTTCGCCCTCGGCGACGTCCAGGGCAAAGGGCCCGAGGCGGCCGTCGTCATCGGCCTCGCCCGGCCCTGGCTGCGGCTGCTGGCCCGCGAGGGGTACGCCGTGCCGGACGTCCTGGACCGGCTCAACCAGCTGCTCCTCGACGACGCCACCGAGACCGCGGACGCCGCGGCCCGCGCCCTGGTGGCGGACGGCGGCCGCGGCCTCGCCGACGAGGGCCCGCAGAACCGGTTTCTCTCCCTCCTCTACGGCGAGCTCGTCCCCGTCGAGGGCGGCGTGCGCTGCACCGTGGCCTCCGCCGGACATCCGCTGCCGCTGCTCCTGGAGCCCTCCGGCGAGGTCCGCGAGGTGGCCCAGCCGCAGACCCTCCTCGGGGTCTTCGAGGACGCCAGCTACCGCTGCGGGACCTTCGAGCTGCGGCCCGGCGACAGCATGCTGTGTGTCACGGACGGCGTGACGGAGCGCCGTAACGGACACCGGCAGTTCGACGACGAGGACGGGCTCGCCGCCGCGCTCACCGGCTGTGCGGGACTGCACGCCGAGCTGATCGCCGAGCGCATCCGCCGCCTGGTGCACGAGTTCGGCGGCAAGCCGCCGGAGGACGACCTGGCGCTGCTGGTGCTGCAGGCGGAGTAGGGGAACAGAGGGGGGTGCGGTCGTCCGCGTACCTGCGGGGCGGGGGACGGCCGTGCGTGCGGGACAATGGAGGACATGCCTTCCGCACTTCCCGACGGCGAGCCCGTCCCCGACGACGGGGCGCTGCCCGCGCACGCCCTGGCCGACGCGGCCGACCGCCCGCTCGGGTTCTACCTGCACGTCCCGTACTGCGCGACGCGCTGCGGCTACTGCGACTTCAACACGTACACCGCGACCGAGCTGCGCGGCTCGGGAGGCGTGCTGGCCTCCCGTGACAACTACGCCGAGACCCTCATCGACGAGGTCCGTCTCGCCCGCAAGGTACTCGGCGACGACCCGCGGCCCGTCCGCACGGTCTTCGTCGGCGGCGGTACGCCCACCCTGCTGGCCGCCGACGATCTCGTACGGATGCTGGGGGCCGTCCGGGACGAGTTCGGGCTCGCGGACGACGCGGAGATCACCACGGAGGCGAATCCGGAGTCGGTGGACCCCGCGTACCTGGCCACGCTCCGGGCCGGCGGGTTCAACCGGATCTCCTTCGGGATGCAGAGCGCGCGGCAGCACGTGCTGCAGATCCTCGACCGCACCCACACCCCCGGCCGGCCCGAGGCATGCGTCGCCGAGGCCCGCGCGGCCGGGTTCGACCATGTGAACCTCGACCTCATCTACGGCACACCCGGTGAGAGCGACGACGACTGGCGGGCCTCGCTCGACGCGGCCATCGGCGCCGGGCCCGACCATGTGTCGGCGTACGCGCTGATCGTCGAGGAGGGGACGCAGCTCGCCCGGCGCATCCGGCGCGGCGAGGTGCCGATGACCGACGACGACGTCCACGCGGACCGCTATCTGATGGCCGAGGATCGCCTGTCGCAGGCGGGCTTCTCCTGGTATGAGGTCTCCAACTGGGCGACCTCCGAAGCCGGGCGGTGCCTGCACAACGAGCTGTACTGGCGGGGGGCCGACTGGTGGGGGGCCGGACCCGGTGCCCACAGCCATGTGGGCGGGGTGCGGTGGTGGAACGTCAAGCATCCCGGGGCGTATGCGGGGGCGTTGGCGGCGGGGCGGTCCCCGGGGGCCGGTCGTGAGCTGCTCTCCGAGGAGGACCGGCGGGTCGAGCGGATCCTGTTGGAGCTGAGGCTGTTGTCGGGGTGTCCGTTGTCGCTGCTGCGGGCGGAGGGGCTGGCGGCGGCTGGGCGGGCGGTGGGTGAGGGGCTGCTTCAGGCCGGTCCTTACGAGGCTGGGCGTGCGGTGCTCACCCTGCGGGGGCGGTTGCTGGCGGACGGGATCGTCCGCGACCTGGTGGACTAGATCTTTTTCTCGCCCCCGCCGCCCCTACCCGTTCCCGTCCCGCGTGGGGGCTGCGCCCCCTCGCCCCCTTTGTCCTCAAACGCCGGACGGGCTGAAGGATCAGCCCCTCCGGCGTTTGAGGAGCGGGGGTTCGGGGGCAGCGCCCCGAGACGTGGGCGAGGGAAACGTTCTACTCCTCCGGCGGGGTCGTGACGAAGTCGATCAGTTCTTCCACTCGGCCCAGGAGTTCCGGCTGGAGGTCCCGGTACGAGTGGACCGAGTCGAGGATCCGCTGCCACGCGGCCCCCGTGTTCTCCGGCCAGCCGAGCGCACGGCAGACACCCGTCTTCCAGTCCTGACCGCGCGGCACCCGCGGCCAGGACGGGATACCCACGGACGCCGGCTTCACCGCCTCCCACACGTCGATGTACGGGTGGCCCACGACCAGCGCGTACTCGCTCGTCACGGCCTGCGCGATACGTGACTCCTTCGTGCCGGGCACCAGGTGGTCCACCAGCACCCCGAGCCGCGCGTCCGGCCCGGGAGCGAACGTGTCGACGATGGCGGGCAGGTCGTCGATGCCCTCCAGGTACTCGACGACGACGCCCTCGATGCGCAGGTCGTCGCCCCAGACCCGTTCGACCAGTTCGGCGTCGTGGCGGCCTTCGACGTAGATGCGTCCCGCGCGGGCCACCCGGGCCCGCGCGCCCGGCACGGCGACCGACCCCGACGCCGTGCGCGTGGGGCGTACCGGCCCGGCGGACGGGCGTACGAGCGTCACCACGCGCCCCTCCAGCAGGAAGCCGCGCGGCTCCAGCGGGAACACCCGGTGCTTGCCGAAGCGGTCCTCCAGCGTGACCGTGCCCGCCTCGCAGCGGATCACGGCACCGCAGAACCCGGTCCCGGGCTCCTCGACCACGAGCCCCGGCTCCGCCGCGACCTCGGGCACGGGTGTGGGCTTCTTCCACGGAGGGGTCAGGTCCGCTGAGTACTGGCGCATTCGGATGACGATAGGAGAAGGTCACGGCCGTGTGCACGGGTACCCCCCGCGACACGCCGGGACACGGTCGCAGCATTGTTCACAACGTCGCGAAGCGCCGTGCCAGCGCCTCCCGTTGGGCCCGTACGAACGTCGCGTCCACCACCGCCCCGTGCCCGGGCACGTACAGCGCGTCCTCGCCGCCGAGGGCCAGCAGGCGGTCCAGTGCGGCAGGCCAGTGGGAGGGCACGGCGTCCGGTCCGGCCTGGGGTTCGCCGGACTCCTCGACCAGGTCGCCGCAGAAGACGATCGCGCGGGAGCCGGGGCCGGTCCCGGCGACCAGGACGGCCAGGTCGTGGCCCGTGTGGCCCGGGCCCACGTTCGCCAGCAGGACCTGCCGGCCGCCGCCCAGGTCGAGCGTCCACTCGCCACAGACGAGATGCCGGGGGCGGATCAGGAGATCCGCCGCCTCGGCCGACTCCTCGGGGTCGGCGCCGTTGCGTACGGCGTCCGCCAGCAACTCCTCCCGCCCTTCGGCGAGGACCCTCCCCCAGTCTCGGCTTCGCTCGACCGGGGGGACCCCCATGGCGCCCGCCGCGCCGAAGACCTCCACGCCCGCGAACGCCGCCGCCCCGAAGACATGGTCGAAGTGCGGATGGGTGAGCGCGAGGTGTGTGACGCGTCCGCCCCCGAGGAGCCGGCGCGCCCGCGTGCGCAGCCACGCGCCCTCGCGCACGCCGGATCCCGCGTCGATCATGAGCGCCGCGTCCTCGCCCACCACGAGCCCCGCCGTGCAGTCCCACCCCGGGAGCCGCCATCGCCCCACGTACGGCGACAGCTCCTCCCAGCCGGACCCGTCGTGCCCGGACCCTTCCCGCATCACGTTCATGAGCCGACGCTAACCCTGTCGGCCGCGCCTGCATGTTCCCGACAGAGCGGGACACCCTCGTACACGTCGACGTGTTCGATGTGCCCGGCGTCACGACATCGCAGGCCCGCCCTTGCCCGGCCCGTACCAACCGGCCGTACACTTGGCGCGGGGATGCTGGCACTCGCGCACGCTGAGTGCCAGGCGAGGCCACCGAAGACGACTGATGACGACCGATGACCGCGCGGAAGACCACGGGAGGTGTGCGCGATGCTCAGTGAACGCAGGCTCGAAGTGCTGCGCGCCATCGTCCAGGACTACGTGGGGACCGAGGAGCCGGTCGGCTCGAAGGCGCTCACGGAGCGCCATCGGCTGGGTGTCTCCCCGGCGACCGTCCGCAACGACATGGCGGTCCTGGAGGACGAGGGGTACATCGCGCAGCCGCACACCAGTGCCGGGCGCATCCCCACGGACAAGGGCTACCGCCTGTTCGTCGACAAGCTCGCGGGTGTCAAGCCGATGACCGCGCCCGAGCGGCGGGCGATCCACCACTTCCTGGACGGCGCCGTCGACCTCGACGACGTCGTGGGGCGGACCGTGCGGCTCCTCGCACAGCTCACCCGGCAGGTGGCCGTCGTCCAGTACCCCTCACTGACCCGCTCGACCGTGCGTCATGTGGAGCTGCTGTCGCTGGCCCCGGCCCGCGTCATGCTCGTACTGATCACGGACACCGGGCGGGTCGAGCAGCGCATGGTGGACTGCCCGGCGCCCTTCGGGGAGTCGTCCCTGGCGGATCTGCGCGCGCGGCTCAACAGCCGGATCACGGGCCGCCGTTTCGCGGATGTCCCGCAACTGGTGCAGGATCTCCCCGACGCCTTCGAGTCGGAGGACCGGGGGACGGTCGCGACCGTGCTCTCCACCCTCCTGGAGACTCTGGTCGAGGAGACCGAGGAGCGGCTGATGATCGGCGGCACCGCCAATCTGACGCGCTTCGGACATGATTTTCCCCTCACCATCCGTCCGGTGCTGGAAGCGTTGGAGGAGCAGGTCGTGCTCCTCAAACTCCTCGGTGAGGTCAACGATTCGGGCATGGCCGTACGGATCGGTCACGAGAACGCCCATGAGGGACTCAACTCCACTTCTGTGGTCTCGGTCGGCTACGGTTCGGGCGGCGAAGCAGTCGCCAAACTCGGCGTGGTCGGACCGACGCGCATGGATTACCCCGGAACGATGGGAGCGGTACGAGCGGTGGCACGGTACGTAGGACAGATCCTGGCGGAGTCGTAAGTGGCCACGGACTACTACGCCGTACTCGGCGTGCGCCGCGACGCGTCCCAGGACGAGATCAAGAAGGCATTCCGGCGGCTCGCCCGCGAGCTGCACCCGGACGTCAATCCCGATCCGAAGACGCAAGAGCGCTTCAAGGAGATCAACGCCGCGTACGAGGTGTTGTCGGACCCGCAGAAGAAGCAGGTCTACGACCTCGGCGGTGACCCGCTGTCCCAGGCGGGCGGCGGGGGCGCGGGCGGCTTCGGCGCCGGTGGCTTCGGTAACTTCTCGGACATCATGGACGCGTTCTTCGGGACGGCGTCGCAGCGTGGCCCCCGGTCGCGCACGCGGCGCGGCCAGGACGCGATGATCCGGCTGGAGATAGAGCTCGACGAGGCGGCCTTCGGTACGACGAAGGACATCCAGGTCGACACGGCCGTCGTCTGCACCACCTGCAGCGGTGAGGGCGCGGCCCCCGGCACGTCCGCGCAGACCTGTGACATGTGCCGCGGTCGCGGCGAGGTGTCCCAGGTCACGCGGTCCTTCCTCGGCCAGGTCATGACGTCCCGGCCGTGTCCGCAGTGCCAGGGCTTCGGGACGGTCGTCCCGACGCCGTGCCCCGAGTGCGCGGGCGACGGACGGGTGCGCTCGCGCCGGACCCTGACCGTGAAGATCCCCGCCGGTGTCGACAACGGCACCCGGATCCAGCTCGCGGGCGAGGGCGAGGTCGGCCCCGGTGGCGGCCCCGCCGGCGACCTGTACGTGGAGATCCACGAGCTGCCGCACAACATGTTCCAGCGGCGCGGCGACGACCTGCACTGCACGGTCACCATCCCGATGACCGCGGCGGCGCTCGGCACCAAGGTCCCGCTGGAGACGCTCGACGGCCTCGAAGAGGTCGACATCCGCCCCGGAACGCAGTCCGGGCAGTCGATCCCCAAGCACGGGCGCGGCATCACGCATCTGCGGGGCGGCGGGCGCGGCGACCTCATCGTGCACGTCGAGGTCATGACGCCCACCAAGCTCGACCCCGAGATGGAGCGGGTCCTTCGGGAGCTGGCCCAGATGCGGGGCGAGGAGCGGCCCACGGGGCAGTTCCAGCCCGGTCAGCAGGGCTTGTTCTCCCGGCTGAAGGATGCCTTCAACGGCCGTACGTAACGGGTGAACCGCTGGTGACCGCCGGGCGTGCCGCAGGATGATTCCTGTGGCTTATGCCCGGCGGAAGGCCGGATTCGGACTTGTACGGAGGACGTGACAACATGCCGTCATGTCCTCCGCGCTGACCGATCTTTTCCCCCTCCCGATCGTGCAGGCCCCCATGGCGGGCGGCGTCTCCGTGCCGCAGCTCGCCGCGGCCGTGTCCGAGGCCGGGGGGCTCGGTTTTCTCGCCGCCGGCTACAAGACGGCCGACGGCATGTACCAGGACATCAAGCAGCTGCGCGGGGCCACCAGCAGGCCGTTCGGCGTGAACCTCTTCATGCCGCAGCCCGAGTACGCCGACCGGTCGGCCGTCGAGGTGTACGCCCATCAGCTCGCCGGTGAGTCCTCCTGGTACGAGACCGAACTGGGCGACCCCGACAGCGGACGCGACGACGGCTACGACGCCAAGCTCGCCGTCCTCCTCGACAACCCGGTGCCGGTCGTCTCCTTCCACTTCGGCTGCCCCTCGCGTGACGTCCTGGACTCCCTGAGCCGGGCCGGCACGGTCACCCTCGTCACCGCGACCACCGCCGAGGAGGCGCAGGCCGTGCAGTGGGCGGGCGCCGACGCGGTGATCGTGCAGGGCGTCGAGGCCGGCGGCCACCAGGGCACCCACCGCGACAACCCCGAGGCGGACGGCTCCGGCATCGGACTGCTGTCGCTCGTCGCACTGGTCCGCGAGACCGTGCAGATCCCGATCATCGCGGCCGGCGGCATCATGCGCGGCAGCCAGATCGCCGCGGCGCTGGCCGCCGGCGCGAGCGCCGCCCAGCTGGGCACGGCCTTCCTCGCGACCCCCGAGTCCGGCGCCAACGCCCTGCACAAGCAGGCGCTGACCAACCCCCTCTTCGTCCGTACGCAGCTGACGCGGGCGTTCTCCGGCCGGCCCGCGCGCGGGCTGATGAACCGGTTCATGCGCGAGCACGGGCCGTACGCGCCCGCCGCCTATCCCGAGGTCCACCACCTCACCTCCGGGCTGCGCAAGGCGGCGGCCAAGGCGGGGGACGCGCAGGGCATGGCGCTCTGGGCGGGGCAGGGGCACCGGCTCGCCCGCGAACTGCCCGCCGGGCAGCTGGTGGAGGTGCTCGCGGCCGAACTCGCCGCCGCCAGGACAGCGTTGTCGGCCGAGCAGGGCGGGGGCGTCGGGCGATGACCGCGCCGGTGTTCGTGGTGGACGAGGTGCCCGGGGGGCCCGAGTTCGTGCTCGACGGGCCCGAGGGGCGGCACGCCGTGTCCGTGAAGCGGCTGCGGGCCGGTGAGGACGTGGTCCTCACCGACGGGCTCGGCCGCTGGGCCGAGGGCGTCGTGAAGACGGCCGAGGGCAAGGACCGGCTCGTCGTGACCGGGATCCACGAGGTGCGCGAGGAGCCCGTCCCGCGGCCCCGGATCACCGTCGTGCAGGCGCTGCCCAAGGGCGACCGGGGTGAACTCGCCGTCGAGACCATGTCGGAGACCGGTGTCGACGCGATCGTCCCCTGGGCGGCGTCCCGTTGCATCACGCAGTGGAAGGGCGAGCGCGGGCTGAAGGCGCTGGCGAAGTGGCGGGCCACCGCCCGCGAGGCGGGCAAGCAGTCGCGGCGGGTGCGGTTCGCGGAGGTCGCGGACGCGATGACGACGAAGCAGGTTGCCGCGTTTCTCGCCAAAGCGGAGTTCGCGGCGGTGCTGCATGAGGACCGGGTGTACCCGGGGTTGCCGCTCGCGACGGTCGAACTCCCCTCCGAGGGGGAGATCGTGCTGGTCGTGGGGCCCGAAGGGGGCGTCTCGCCGGAGGAGTTGGCGATGTTCACGGAGGCCGGGGCGGCGGTCTGCCGACTGGGGCGGAGTGTGTTGCGTACGTCCACGGCGGGGACTGCGGCGGGGGCGCTGCTGCTGGGGCGCACGGGGCGCTGGTCGTAGCGCGGGTCCGGCGGGAGCGGGCGTACAGGACTGCGCAGTTCCCCGCGCCCCCAGGTACTTGGGGGCGCGGGGAACTGCGCAGCGGGGGTTCGGGGGCGGAGCCCCCGAGGGAGGGGGAGCGTGGCCGCATGGGGTCTACCGCGCGCGGGCGAGCAGTGGCACGCTGCCGTGCATGGGGGCAATGAGGCGTATCCGGCACCGAGGCCCGGCGATCGGCCTGGCCGCCGTCGCGGCCACGTTCGCGCTGGTCGCGTGTGAACCGGGCGACGGCCTGAGCACCGCGGCCGTCGCGATCACCACCGACCAGAAGGGCACGAGTGAGCTGGAGGAGCGGGGCGTCGACGTGCAGTGGCTCACCTGCACCGCCTCGTACGGCGAGAAGAGCGCGTCCACACCCTCCGCGACCGTGCGCAACGTGGCGTCCGTCGACTGCGTGGGCGAGACCGGCGACGGCCAGGACATCAGCATCAAGGGCCAGGTGACCCAGGAGGTCAACGGCACCTGCGTACGCGGCGATCTCACCGCCACGGTGGGTGGCAACGAGGTGTTCCGGCTGAACGTCCTCGGCAACTGCCAGGCGAGCACGCCGACGCCGCCCGTGAACAACCCGACGACCCGGCCGCCCGACCAGCCGGGAGCGACCGTCACCGTCACCCGGACGCAGACCGTGTATCCGAACCCGAGTTGCTCCTGCATCTCTGGAAAGTGATCGGAAAGTGATCAATGCGACGAAGCGGCCCGCCCGGTGAAGTGATCGAAAGCTCTGGTCGCGGCTGGGACGGCTGCATAGGGTGATCGGGTGACACAGCCTGCATCCGCCGCATCCGCATCCGCCGCATCCGCCGCGACCTCCGCGTATCTCCGGTATCCGCACCTGCACGGTGAGTTGATCGCCTTCACCGCCGAGGACGACGTCTGGGTGGCGCCGCTCGACGGCGGCCGCGCCTGGCGGGTCAGTGCCGACAACGTGCCCGTGAACCACCCACGGATCTCCCCGGACGGGACGACGGTCGCCTGGACCTCGACCCGTGACGGCGCCCCCGAGGTGCATACCGCCTCAGTCGACGGAGGCCCCGCCAAACGCCTGACGTACTGGGGCAGTTGGAAGACCCAGGTGCGCGGCTGGACCCCCGAGGGGGAGGTGCTCGCGCTCAGCACGCAGGGGCAGCCGAGCCTGCGCCGCAGCTGGGCCAGGGCCGTCCCGCTCGACGGCGGGCCCGCGACCACCCTCCCGTACGGGCCCGTCGGCGATGTCGCGTACGGGCCCGGCACCGTCCTGCTGTCCGCGCCCATGGGGCGTGAGGCCGCCTGGTGGAAGCGCTACCGGGGCGGCACGGCGGGCAAGTTGTGGATCGACCGGGAGGGCGAGGGGGAGTTCGTACGGCTGCACGCCGAGCTCGACGGGAACCTGGAGTACCCGTCGTGGGTCGGCGAGCGGGTCGTCTTCCTCTCCGACCACGAAGGCGTGGGGGCCGTGTACTCCTCCCTCGCCGACGGGTCGGACCTGCGGCGCCACACCGGCATCGAGGGCTTCTACGCGCGGCACGCCTCCACCGACGGCACCCGCGTCGTGTACGCGTCCGCCGGTGAGCTGTGGATCCTCGACGACCTCGACGGGACCGAGCCGCGCCGGCTCGACATCCGGCTCGGCGGACAGCGCGTCGACCTGCAACCGCATCCCGTGAACGCCTCCCGCTGGTTCGGCGCCGGAGCCCCCGACCACACCGGACGCGGCAGCGCGGTCGCCGTGCGCGGAGCCGTCCACTGGGTCACCCACCGCTCCGGACCCGCCCGCGTACTCGCCGCCGAACAGGGCGTACGGGCCAGGCTGCCCCGCACCTTCCGCGCCGACGGCGAGGAGCACGTGGTGTGGGCGACCGACGCGGAGGGCGACGACGCGCTGGAGTTCGCCCCGGCGACCGGCGTGGCACCCGGCGCGACCCCGCGCAGGCTCGCCGCCGGACAGCTCGGCCGCGTCCTCGGACTCGCCATGGCCCCCGACGGCAGCCGGGCCGCCGTCGCCTCGCACGACGGACGCGTGCTGCTCGTCGAGCGCGAGACCGGCGAGGTCCGCGAGGTCGACCGCAGCGAGGACGGCGAGGTCACCGGACTCGTCTTCTCACCCGACTCCGCCTGGCTGGCCTGGTCACACCCCGGCCCCCGCCCGCTGCGCCAGCTCAAGCTCGCCAACACCGCCGACCTGTCGGTGACGGAGGCGACACCGCTGCGATTCCGCGACTACGCGCCCGCGTTCACCCTCGACGGCAAGCATCTGGCCTTCCTGTCGGCCCGCTCCTTCGACCCCGTCTACGACGAGCACGTCTTCGACCTCGCCTTCGTCGGCGGTTCGCGGCCGCATCTCATCACCCTCGCCGCCACCACCCCCTCGCCCTTCGGGCCCCAGCGGCACGGCCGGCCCTTCGAGGCGCCCGACAAGGACGAGACCCCCGACAGCGAGGGCTCCCCGGCCACCCGCATCGACCTCGAAGGCCTCGGCGACCGCATCGTGCCGTTCCCGGTGGAGGCCGCCCGCTACACCGGACTGCGGGCCGCCAAGGACGGGCTGCTCTGGCTGCGGCACCCCGTACGGGGTGTGCTCGGCGCCTCCCGCGCCACCCCGGACGACCCGGACCCGAAGACCGACCTGGAGCGGTACGACCTCGCCCAGCAGCGCATCGAGCATCTCGCCTCGGACGCCGACAGCTTCATGGTCACCGGCGACGGCAAACGGATCCTGCTCTGGACCGACGGGAAGCTCAAGGTCGTACCGAGCGACCGGCGCGCCTCGAACGACGACGAGAGCGACACCAACATCACCGTCGACCTGTCGCGCATCCGCCAGAACGTCGACCCGGCCGCCGAGTGGCGGCAGATGTACGACGAGACCGGCCGCCTCATGCGGGACAACTTCTGGCGGCCCGACCTGGGCGGCGTCGACTGGGACGGCGTACTGGACCGCTACCGGCCCGTCCTCGGACGGGTCTGCACCCACGACGACCTGGTCGACCTCCTCTGGGAGGTGCAGGGCGAACTCGGCACCTCGCACGCGTACGTCATGCCGCGCGGCGGATTCGGGCACGGGGAGCGGCAGGGGCTGCTCGGCGCGGACATCTCCCGCCACGAGGACGGCCCGCAGGGGGCGCCGCTGTGGCGTATCGACCGCATCCTGCCGTCGGAGACCTCCGACCCCGACGCGCAGTCGCCGCTCGCCGCGCCCGGGGTCGCCGTGCGCGCGGGCGACGCGATCGTGGCCGTCTCCGGGCAGCCCGTCGACCCGGTCGCGGGACCCTGGCCGCTGCTCGTCGGCACGGCCGGCAAACCCGTCGAGCTGACCGTCTCCCCGGCGGGCGGCGGCGATCCGCGGCACGCGGTCGTCGTACCGATGTCCGACGAGGAGCCGCTGCGCTACCACGCGTGGGTCGCCGACCGGCGGGCCTATGTGCACGAGAAGTCCGGCGGACGGCTGGGGTATCTGCACGTGCCCGACATGCAGGCGCCCGGCTGGGCGCAGATCCACCGCGATCTGCGGATCGAGGTGGCGCGGGAGGGACTGGTCGTGGACGTCCGCGAGAACCGTGGCGGGCACACCTCCCAGTTGGTGATCGAGAAGCTCGCGCGGCGGATCGTGGGATGGGACCTCGCGCGGGGGATGCGGCCGACGAGCTATCCGGAGGACGCTCCTCGGGGGCCTGTCGTGGCCGTCGCCAACGAGTTCTCCGGGTCCGACGGGGACATCGTGAACGCGGCGATCAAGGCGCTGGGGATCGGGCCCGTGGTCGGTACGCGTACGTGGGGCGGTGTCGTCGGGATCGACAGCCGGTACCGGCTGGTCGACGGGACGCTCGTCACTCAGCCCAAGTACGCGTTCTGGCTCGAAGGATACGAGTGGGGGGTGGAGAACCACGGGGTCGATCCTGATGTGGAGGTGGTCCAGGCGCCTCAGGATCACGCCGCGGGCCGTGACGTACAGCTCGACGAGGCGATTCGCATCGCGCTGGCCGGGTTGGAGGAGCGGCCCGCGAAGGCCGCGCCCGTTCTGCCGGGGGCATGAGGGCTGGTCGCGCCGTTCCCCGCGCCCCTACAAGGCGAAAGGCGAAAGACTGCGCCGTTCCCCGCGCCCCTGGAGGGGCGCGGGTGCTCGGTAGCATGCGGGCATCGATCATCCAGTTGAGGAGGGCGTGTCATGGCAGGGGAAACGCAGGACGATTGCTTGTTCTGCAAGATCGTCGGGGGAAAGATTCCGGCGACCGTCGTTCGTGAGACCGGGACGACTCTGGCCTTCCGGGACATAAACCCGCAGGCACCCACCCACGTCCTGGTGATTCCCAAGGTCCACCACCCGGACGCCGCCTCCCTCGCCGCCGCCGAACCGGCGATCCTCGCCGACGTCGTGCGCGAGGCCGGTGAGGTCGCCGCCGAGGAGAAGCTCGACAGCTACCGCCTCGTCTTCAACACCGGGAGCGGGGCCGGCCAGACCGTCTTCCACGCGCACGCCCATGTGCTGGGCGGCCGCGGTCTCCAGTGGCCGCCCGGATAACGAGCCGTGTCCGTACGTGAATTGGTGGTCCTCGGGACCGCCAGCCAGGTTCCCACCCGGCACCGCAACCACAACGGCTACCTGCTGCGCTGGGACGGCGAGGGCATCCTCTTCGATCCCGGCGAGGGCACGCAGCGGCAGATGCTGCGTGCCGGGGTCGCCGCGCACGACCTGCACCGGATCTGCGTCACGCACTTCCACGGCGACCACTCGCTGGGCCTGGCCGGGGTGATCCAGCGGATCAACCTCGACCGGGTGCCGCACGGGATCAGCGCGCACTATCCGCGCTCCGGGCAGAAGTTCTTCGACCGGTTGCGGTACGCGACCGCCTACCGCGAGACGGTCGCGCTCACCGAGGCCCCGGTGGACTCGGACGGAGCGCTCGCCACCTCGGCGGCGTACACGCTGGAGGCCCGGAAGCTCTCCCATCCCGTCGAGTCGTACGGGTACCGGCTCGTCGAGCCCGACGGGCGGCGGATGCTGGGCGACCGGCTCGCCGCGCACGGGATCAAGGGGCCGGACGTGGGGCGGATCCAGCGGGAGGGCTCGCTCGGTGACGTCCTGCTCGACGACGTCAGCGAGGAGCGGCGCGGGCAGCGGTTCGCGTTCGTCATGGACACCCGGCTGTGCGACGGGGTGTACGCGCTCGCCGAGGGCTGCGACATGCTCGTCATCGAGTCGACGTTCCTGGACGAGGACGAACGGCTCGCCGTCGATCACGGGCACCTGACCGCGGGGCAGGCGGCGGCCGTGGCGCGGGACGCGGGCGTACGGCATCTGGTGCTCACGCACTTCAGCCAGCGGTACCCGGATCCGGCGGAGTTCGAACGGCAGGCACGGGCCGCCGGGTTCGAGGGGGAGCTGACCGTGGCGCACGATCTGCTGAGGGTGCCGGTTCCGAAGCGTCGGTGAAACACCCGTACCATGCTTCGATGCCCCTCCCCAAAGCTGAACTGCACCTGCACATCGAAGGCACGCTGGAGCCCGAGCTGGCCTTCGCACTGGCCGCCCGCAACGGCGTCACGCTGCCGTACGCGGATACGGAGGAGCTTCGTAAGGCGTACGAGTTCGCCGATCTGCAGTCGTTCCTGAACCTGTACTACGGGCTCATGGCCGTGCTGCGGACCGAGGACGACTTCGCGGACCTCGCCGACGCGTATCTCGCGCGCGCCGCAGCGCAGGGGGTGCGGCACGCGGAGATCTTCTTCGACCCGCAGGCGCACCTCGCGCGGGGCGTCGGCATGGGCACCGTGGTGGCGGGGCTCGGGCGGGCGCTCGACCGCAGCGAGGCCGTGCACGGCGTCTCCACCCAGCTGATCATGTGTTTCCTGCGGGACGAGTCCGCCGGATCCGCGATGGAGACTTTGGAGGCCGCGAAGCCGTACCTGGCGCCGCGCGGCCCGATCATCGGCGTCGGACTCGACTCCGCCGAGGTCGGGCACCCGCCAGCCAAGTTCGCGGAGGTGTACGGGGCCGCCGCGGCCCTCGGCCTGCGCCGGGTCGCGCACGCGGGCGAGGAGGGGCCGCCCGCGTACATCACCGAGGCGCTCGACGTGCTCGGGGCCGAGCGGATCGACCACGGGCTGCGCTGCATGGAGGACCCGGAGCTGGTGGACCGGCTGGTGCGGGACCGGGTGCCGCTGACGCTGTGCCCCCTGTCCAATGTGCGGCTGAGGGCCGTCGACGTACTGGCGGAGCACCCGCTGCCCAAGATGCTCGACGCGGGACTGCTGTGCACCGTCAACTCCGACGACCCCGCGTACTTCGGCGGGTACGCCGGGGACAACTTCCGGGCGGTGCGCGAGGCCCTCGGGCTCTCCCCTGAGCGGCTGCGCGAACTGGCCCGCAACTCGTTCGTCGCGTCGTTCCTCGAACACGACGAGGAGCGGCGGGCCCGGTACATCGCCGAGGTGGAGGCGTACGAGTTCCGGTAGGGCGGGTTCGCCGGTGCCCGGTTCAGGACGCGGGCGGCGCCGGTGACGGGCCCGAGTGCTGGGGGCCCGCCGTGTCGAACTCCCGCTGCCGCGGCCAGGAGTGGTCCACGGTGATCTCCACCACGGGCTGTTCCACGGCGCTTGCGTGCGGGACGGCGACGTCCGGGTGCGGGACAGCGCCGCCGCGCAGGACGGGTTCCGGGCCCCGGAGGACTGGGCCGCCCGTGGTCCGCAGGGCCACCCCGGCCAGTGGCACGGACAGCAGGACCAGGGCCGTCGCGAGGACCCAGCCCATCGCGGGATAGCCCGCCGCGGCCGAGAGCAGGCTGCCCGTCAGGGGGCCGCACGCCGTGCCGAGGGAGGACGCCGAGCCCGCCAGGACGGCCCAGCGGCCGTGCGGGTCGAGCGACGCGGCCAGGCTGATCAGGTAGGAGAGGACCACCGGGTAGAGGGCGTTCCAGGCGATCTCGCCCACGGCGAAGCTCGTCAGGCCGTCCGCGCCCGCGCTGACCACGATGCAGACCGCGATCAGGGCGGTGCCCGCTCCGACGGGCAGTGCCCGGCCGATCCGGGGTCCGAGAGCGCCCGCGCACAGCACGCCGAGCAGGCCCGCGCCGAGCGCCGCCGCGAAGACCACCCCGACCGTCGCCTCACCGAGGCCCGCCTGCCGGGTCCCGATGTGGCTGCTGACGCCCCAGAGGGAGTTCTGGGCCAGGGACCAGCAGAGCATGGAAGTGGCGAGCACCAGGCCGGCCCGGCGGTGCGGGAGCGGGGGCGTCGAACCGGGGCGGTGGGCGGTCGCCGGGACCTCACCGGAGCCCGCGGGCAGATGGGCGGTCGCGGGCCAGACGAGGGCCGCCGTGAGCGCCACCGCCGCCAGGGGGAGGCCGTGGCCCGGGCCCAGGTGGGGGACCGTCAGATAGACGGCCGCCGCGAGCGCGGAGACGCTCAGCAGACCGAGGGTCGTGGTGCGGTGGGGGTCCCGCCGGGCGGCCGTGCCGGCCGCGGCGACCGTGGTGGCCGTGCCGGAGCCGAGCCCGCCGACCAGCGCGCCGGCGATGACGACGGGCACGCTGGCCGACAGCGCGGCCGTGCCGTAGCCGGCCACGGCGAGCAGCAGACCCGCGCGGGCCAGGCGCCGGGCGCCCAGCCGGTGGATACGGGAGGCGAGGGCGAAGCCCGCCGCGGCCGAGCTGAGGAGCAGCAGGCTGCCGACGGCGCCGGCCTGTGTGGCGGAGAGGGGGAGGGCCGCGTCGAGTCTGCCGACCGTGGTGGGCAGCAGGTACGGGGCCAGATAGCCCGCCGTGAAAAGGGCGACGAGGGGCCAGGACGGAGCGGTGGTGCGGGCGGACACGGGCGTTCCCTGGGCATGCGGACGGAAAGGGGGGCCAAGCGGGGGGAGTTGGTGCGGCCGTCGACGGACAGGAACGCGCGGGCAATTTGTATCAAGCGGAAGGGCGCATTCGATAAGGCGGGGGGTGTGATCTGGAGCACTTGTTGTTTGGGGTGTGACGGCCCGGGTAACAGAGTGCGATTTCGACTCGGCCGCGACATGAAGGCGGGGCCGCCGGGGGCGCGAGGGCCCGGCGTGACGCTCCCCGCACGGAAGAGCGTTTGGTGCACACTGGCCTGAATCCGCACCACTCAGGGAGCGCACCGTGACCGCGTCCAACGGGAAGGGACCGTACCGACAGGCCCAGTTCGACCCCCTCGCCGAACTGCGCCGCTCCGACGACCCGCCCTGGGACGTCTACCTCACCGGCACCGTCTTCCTCGACATCATCTTCACCGGACTCGACTCCGCCCCGGTCCGCGGGACCGAGTCCTGGGCCCGCGGCATGGGCTCCAGCCCCGGCGGCGTCGCGAACATGGCGACCGCGCTGGCCAGGCTGGGCCTGAAGACCTCCCTCGCGGCGGCCTTCGGGGACGACCACTACGGGGAGTACTGCTGGGACGCCCTGGAGCAGGGCGAGCACATCGACCTCTCCGCCTCCCGCACCGCGCCCGGCTGGCACTCCCCGGTGACCGTCTCGATGGCGTACGAGGGCGAGCGGACCATGGTCAGCCACGGCCACGAGCCGCCCCCGGAGGAGCCCGCGCCCGACTGCTCGCCCCGCGCGCGGGCGGCCGTCGCCTCGCTGACGCCGGGCACGAGCGCGCACTGGATCGCCGGGGCGGCGGAGCGGGGCACCCGGATCTTCGCCGACGTCGGCTGGGACGACACCGGCCGCTGGGACCTCGCCGGTCTCCCCGACCTGCGGCACTGCGAGGCGTTCCTGCCGAACGCCGAGGAGGCCATGCGGTACACGGGCGCCTCGTGTCCCCGCGCCGCCGCGCACGCGCTCACCGAGCACGTACCGCTCGCCGTCGTCACGCTGGGTGCCGAGGGCGCGTACGCCGTCGACCGCAGGACCGGTGAGACGGCGGAGGTTCCGGCCATCGAGGTCGAGGCGATGGACCCGACCGGCGCCGGCGACGTCTTCGTCGCGGGGTTCGTGACGGGCACGCTGGCCGGCTGGCCGCTCGCCGACCGCCTCGCCTTCGCGGGCCTCACCGCGGCCCTGTCGGTGCAGGAGTTCGGGGGATCGCTGTCCGCCCCCGGCTGGTCCGAGATCGCCGCCTGGTGGCGCCGCGTGCAGTCCTACACCCATCAGGACCCCGCGGCGCTGGGCCGGTACGCCTTCCTGGAACCGCTGCTTCCGGAGAGCGCGCGGGCGTGGCCCCTGAGACGGGCCGTACCGACGATCGGCTTCCGCAGATCCGCGTGAGCCCGCACGCGGGAGAGGGTGGGGGAGGGGTACGGGGCACGGGGGCCGTACCCGCGCCCGCGCCGCGCGCCACAGGTGCGGCGGAAAAGTCCTACGGTGTTGTCGGTGCCCCGACGTACTCTTGGAGACACAAGGCTGCCGTACCGGCAAGCGTGCCTCACCGAGGAGGATGAGCAGGCCTACAGAGCCGGCCCATGACGCAGACACCCACAGCTCACACCCCCGCGCAGGGGCAGTCACGAGCCCAGTTCACCGTCCCCGCGGCGCACCCGATGGTGACCGTGCTGGGATCAGGGGACGTCCTCCTGCGCGTGATCGAGAAGGCCTTCCCGGCGGCCGACATCCACGTCCGGGGCAATGAGATCAGCGCCATCGGCGACGCCCGTGAAGTGGCCCTCGTCCAGCGACTGTTCGACGAGATGATGCTGGTGCTCCGCACCGGACAGCCGATGACGGAGGACGCGGTGGAACGCTCGATCGCCATGCTGCGGGCGACTGAGAACGGGGAGGGCGACGGTCCGGAGACCCCGGCCGAGGTCCTCACCCAGAACATCCTGTCCTCGCGCGGGCGCACCATCCGCCCCAAGACGCTCAACCAGAAGCGGTACGTCGACGCCATAGACAAGCACACCATCGTCTTCGGCATCGGCCCCGCCGGTACGGGCAAGACCTACCTCGCCATGGCCAAGGCCGTGCAGGCACTGCAGGCCAAGCAGGTCAGCCGCATCATCCTGACCCGCCCGGCGGTGGAGGCGGGAGAGCGGCTCGGCTTCCTGCCCGGCACGCTCTACGACAAGATCGACCCCTACCTGCGCCCGCTGTACGACGCGCTGCACGACATGCTCGACCCGGACTCGATCCCGCGCCTGATGGCGGCGGGCACGATCGAGGTCGCGCCGCTGGCTTATATGCGCGGCCGTACGCTGAATGACGCCTTCATCATTCTCGACGAGGCGCAGAACACCAGCGCCGAGCAGATGAAGATGTTCCTCACCCGGCTCGGTTTCGATTCGAAGATCGTGGTCACCGGGGATGTGACGCAGGTCGACCTGCCGAGCGGCACCAAGTCCGGGCTGCGTCAGGTCCAGGACATCCTGGAGGGCCTCGACGACGTCCACTTCTCGCGGCTCACGACCCAGGACGTCGTCCGGCACAAGCTGGTCGGCCGTATCGTCGACGCGTACGAGAAGTACGACAGCCAGAACGGCACGGAGAACGGCACCCACAAGGGCGCCCGTACCAAACGGAAGTAGACCAGCGCGACCATGTCGATCGACGTCAACAACGAGTCCGGAACCGAGGTCGACGAGCAGGCGATCCTCGACATCGCCCGCTACGCCCTCGCGCGGATGCGTATCCACCCGCTCTCCGAGCTCTCGGTGATCGTCGTGGACACCGACGCCATGGAGCAGCTGCACATCCAGTGGATGGACCTGCCGGGCCCCACGGACGTCATGTCGTTCCCGATGGACGAGCTGCGGCCGCCCACGAAGGACGACGAGGAGCCGCCGCAGGGGCTGCTCGGTGACATCGTGCTGTGCCCGGAGGTCGCCGAGCAGCAGGGCAAGGACGCCGAGACGCAGCACTCCATGGACGAGGAGCTCCAGCTCCTCACCGTCCACGGAGTGCTGCACCTGCTCGGGTACGACCACGAGGAGCCCGACGAGAAGGCCGAGATGTTCGGTCTGCAGGCCGCCATCGTGGACGGCTGGCGCGCGGAGAAGGGCCTCGAAGGCCCCTCCCCGGCCCCGACCGTCTCATGAGCCCGCAACTGGTCCTGGGCGCCGTCGCCCTGGTCGTGGTCGCCTGGCTCGCCGCCTGCGCGGAGGCCGGCCTCGCCCGCGTCTCCAGCTTCCGCGCCGAGGAAGCGGTACGGTCCGGCCGCCGCGGCAGCGCCAAGCTCGCCCAGGTCGCCGCCGACCCGACCCGCTATCTGAACGTGGCGCTGCTGGTGCGCGTGGCCTGCGAGATGGCCGCTGCCGCCCTCGTCACCTACGCCTGTCTGAAGGAGTTCGACGAGACCTGGGAGTCGCTGGCCATCGCGATCGGCGTGATGGTCCTCGTCTCGTACGTCGCCGTCGGGGTCTCACCGCGCACCATCGGCCGCCAGCACCCCCTGAACACGGCTACGGCGTCCGCGTACGTGCTGGTGCCGCTGGCCAGGATCATGGGGCCGATCCCGCCGCTGCTCATCCTCATCGGCAACGCGCTCACGCCCGGCAAGGGCTTCCGCCGCGGGCCCTTCGCCTCCGAGGCCGAGCTGCGCGCGATGGTCGACCTCGCGGAGAAGGAGTCGCTCATCGAGGACGAGGAGCGCCGCATGGTGCACTCCGTCTTCGAACTGGGCGACACCCTGGTCCGGGAGGTCATGGTCCCGCGCACCGACCTGGTGGTCATCGAGCGGTACAAGACCATCCGGCAGGCGCTCACCCTCGCCCTGCGGTCCGGTTTCTCGCGCGTGCCCGTCACCGGGGAGAGCGAGGACGACATCGTCGGGATCGTGTACCTGAAGGACCTGGCCCGCAAGACGCACATCAGCCGAGACGCGGAAAGCGAGCTGGTGTCCACGGCGATGCGGCCCGCCGCGTTCGTCCCGGACACGAAGAACGCCGGTGACCTGCTGCGCGAGATGCAGCAGGACCGCAACCACGTCGCCGTCGTCATCGACGAGTACGGCGGCACGGCCGGCATCGTCACCATCGAGGACATCCTCGAGGAGATCGTCGGCGAGATCACCGACGAGTACGACCGTGAGCTGCCGCCCGTGCAGGACCTCGGCGACGACCGCTACCGGGTGACCGCCCGGCTCGACATCGGCGACCTCGGCGAGCTGTACGGCTTCGAGGCGTACGACGACGAGGACGTCGAGACGGTCGGCGGACTGCTCGCGAAGGCGCTCGGCCGCGTGCCCATCGCCGGCGCCTCCTCCGTGGTGGAACTGCCGGACGGCCGCGAGCTGCTGCTGACGGCGGAGGCCTCGGCCGGGCGCCGGAACAAGATCGTCACGGTGCTGGTCGAGCCCGTCGTCCCGGCCGACGCCGATTCCGACACCCCGGAGGAGAAGCCGGAGTGACCCCCAAGGAGCTGCGCGCGCTCTGCCTGTCCTTCAACGCCGCCGTGGAGGAGTTCCCCTTCAATCCGGAGACCTCCGTCTTCAAGGTGCTGGGGAAGATGTTCGCGCTCAGCTCCCTGGAGGGCAGCCCGCTGACGGTCAACCTGAAGTGCGACCCCGAGGACGCGGTGCGGCTGCGCGGCGAGTACGAGGGGCTGATCGTCCCGGGCTGGCACATGAACAAGCGGCACTGGAACACGGTGACGGTGGACGGCGGGCTGTCGGACCGGCTCGTCCGGGAGCTGGTCGAGGACTCGTACGACCTGGTGGTGGCGGGGCTGCCGCGGGCGGAGCGGCTGCGGCTCGACCGGCCCTGAGCGGCCGTACGTATGCTCATGCCATGACCGACAGCACCGCGCTCGATCCCGAGGACCGCAAGATCGTCACCCTGGCCCGTGCGGCCCGCGCCCGCAACGGCGTGCCCGAGGGGGCGGCCGTACGCGACGACAACGGCCGTACGTATGTGGCGGGCACCGTCGCACTGCCCTCGCTGCGGCTCAGCGCGCTGCGCACCGCGGTGGCGATGGCCGTGGCCTCCGGGGCGACGGCGCTTGAGGCGGCGGCGGTGGTGAGCGAGGGGGAGTCCTTGCCGGACGAGGACCTGGCGGCGGTGCGGGACCTCGGCGGGGCGGCCACGCGGGTGTTCCTCGCGGGGGCGGACGGGGTGGTGCGGTCCGCCGCGACCGCGGGCTGACTGCGGTCGGCGGGGCTCGTCCACGGGTGCGGCCCGGTGGGTGCGGGCCGCGCAGTTCCCCGCGCCCCTGAAAAGCGGGGCCACGCCCCAGCTTCCCAGCGCCGTGCCGCACGGTGCCCTGCGCAGGCACCCTCCCACCCCACAGGGGCGCGGTGAACGGCGCAATCTGTTGCCGTTAAGGGGCGCGGGGAACGGCGCGGTCTTTTGTCTTCTGGGGGCGCGGGGAACGGCGCAACGGGGGTGTGGGGGCGGAGCCCTCAAGTCCTCGGCCGGTGGGGGAGAACCCGCCTACCGGAAGAATCACCACCGCTTCTCTTGCAATCGTTGGCCCCTCGCGTCTCAATAGACGCCAGTTCTCCGACGGGCCGTCAGATCCGAGCGGTCGGTGAGGCGCCCGTCGGCCATCCCCACATGGCAATTCCCGTACAAGGGAAGGGAATCCGATGATCTGTAAGCGATTAGGAATCGGTGCGGCGCTGGCCGCCAGCACCCTCGCCGCATCCCTCGCGCTCGCCCCGGGCGCCGCGGCCGTCGTCCCGCAGAGCGCCACCATCGAAGCCGACTGCGGTGTCTACGGCGGCGGCGCGGCCACCCTCACGGCCACCCAGGACGGCACCGGCGCCACCATCACCGTCACCTCGTCGATCACCGCCCCGCTCGCGCTCGCCGAGGACTCGATCGCCTCCACTCTCAGCCTGGTGAAGGCGGGCGGTGGCACGACCGTCTTCACGGGCACCGAGAACCCCGCGATCGCCGCCGGTGAGGGCGTCACGGTCGGCCCGCTGACCGGCACGGTCGCGGCCGGCGACAGCCTGGAGGCCTTCGGCGGCTCCCTGCAGATGGTGGTCTTCGGGATCACCATCACGTGCACGGCGAACGGGCCGCAGTCGCCCGGTCCGTTCGTGTTCGAGTGACCGCCGGGGCGAGCGCCGCGAGCTGAACGCGTCATCCCCCCACGGGTACCGCCCGGCACGGGCCCGTGCCGGGCGGGTCAGAGGGCGTCGGGGCCGCGCTCGTCCGTCCGGACCCGCACCACCGTCTCCACCGGTACCGCCCAGACCTTTCCGTCGCCGATCTTCCCCGTCCGCGCGGCGTTCACGATCGCCTCGATGACGGGCTCGGCGTCCGCGTCCCCGACGACGACCTCGATACGGACCTTCGGTACGAGGTCGACGCGGTACTCGGCACCCCGGTACACCTCGGTGTGGCCGCGCTGACGCCCGTACCCGCTGGCCTCCGTGACCGTCAGCCCGTGCACGCCGATCTCCTGAAGGGCGGTCTTGACCTCGTCGAGGCGGTGCGGCTTGATGATCGCGGTGATGAGCTTCATGCCTGGGGCCTGGCCTTCTGCGTGGCGGAGAGGACGGAGGAGGAGACCGGGGCGCCTTGGCCCAGGACTCCGTGATCGTAAGCGGTCTCGGCGTGCACCGTAAGGTCGAGGCCGGTCTGCTCGTGCTCCTCGTCGGCCCGCAGTCCGACGACCCTGTCGATCAGCTTGGCGACGCCGTACGTGACGGCGAAGGCGTACGCGCCGACGGCCACGATCGCCACCAGCTGCCGGCCGAGCTGCCCGAACCCGCCGCCGTACAGCAGGCCCTCGACTCCGCCGGTCATGCTCTGCGTGGCGAAGACCCCGATGAGCAGGGTGCCGATCACACCGCCGACCAGGTGCACGCCGACGACGTCCAGCGAGTCGTCGTAGTCGAAGCGGAACTTCCAGGCCACGGCGTACGAGCAGACGACACCTGCGGCGAGGCCGATGACCAGCGCGCCGAGCAGCGAGACCGCACCGCAGGACGGGGTGATGGCGACCAGGCCCGCGACCGCGCCGGACGCCGAGCCCAGGGTGGTGGGATGGCCGTCGCGCCGCTGCTCCACGAAGAGCCAGCCGAGCAGACCCGTGCAGCCGGCGGCCAGGGTGTTGAGGAAGGCGGCGGCCGCGAGACCGTTCGCGCCGAGCGCCGAACCGGCGTTGAAGCCGAACCAGCCGAACCACAGCAGGCCGGCGCCCAGCATCACCATCGGCAGGTTGTGGGGGCGCATCGCGTCCTTCTTGAACCCCAGCCGCGGGCCCAGGACCAGGCACAACGCCAGCCCTGACGCCCCCGAGGTGATCTCCACGGGCAGTCCGCCCGCGAAGTCCAGGGCACCCAGGTCCGCCAGGATCCAGCCGCCCGGACCCCACACCCAGTGCGCGACCGGAACGTATACGAGCAGCGCCCACAGCGGGACGAAGACCAGCCACGCCCCGAACTTCGCGCGGTCCGCGACCGCGCCGCTGATCAGGGCCGCCGTGATGATCGCGAAGGTCAGCTGGAAAGTGGCGAAGAGGAGGGTCGGGACCGTGCCGTGCACGCTGTCCGGGCCCAGGCCCGCCATGCCCGCGTGCTCCAGGCCGCCGATGAGCCCGCCGACTCCCGCGTCGGCGTGGTCGTCGCCGAACACGAGGGAGTAGCCGACGGCCAGCCACACGACCGTGACCAGGGCGATCGACACGAAACTCATCATCAGCATGTTCAGGACGCTCTTCGTGCGGACCATGCCGCCGTAGAACAGGGCGAGGCCCGGAGTCATGAGCAGGACGAGCGCGGTGGCGGCGAGCAGCCAGGCGGTGTCACCGGTGTCGAGGGACGCGGCGGCGGACGCCGCGGTGGACGTGGCGGGCGGGGCGGCCAGAGTCACGGGGTCTCCAACGGGTGGGGGCTCGTCAGAGGGTCACCGTTACGCGTTTCCGGTCGCGTACAGGTGTGTTTCCGTCACGTTTCGTGTTGCGCGGGGGTTTCCGGAAGCTCACGCCGGGCCCGGCCGGCCCCCGATCGGCGGTGAGGGCCGGAATCCTGGTACGGCGGAGCCCCGACGATCAGGGACAATGGGCGCCATGAGCGTTCGTACCCAGTCATCCGAGCCGCCGGAATCCTCGGGGGCACCCCACCGCGCCGGCTTCGCCTGCTTCGTGGGCCGCCCCAACGCGGGCAAGTCCACCCTCACGAATGCTCTGGTCGGCCAGAAGGTCGCGATCACCGCGAACCAGCCGCAGACCACGCGGCACACGGTACGCGGCATCGTGCACAGGGCCGACGCCCAGTTGATCCTGGTGGACACCCCGGGGCTGCACAAACCGCGCACGCTCCTCGGCGAACGGCTCAACGACGTCGTCCGTACGACGTGGGCCGAGGTCGACGTGATCGGGTTCTGCCTCCCCGCGAACGAGAAGCTCGGTCCCGGCGACCGCTTCATCGCGAAGGAACTGGCGTCCATCAAGAAGACGCCGAAGATCGCGATCGTCACGAAGACCGACCTCGCGGACAGCAAGACGCTCGCCGAGCAGCTCATCGCCATCGACCAGCTCGGCAAGGAGCTGGGCTTCGAGTGGGCCGAGATCGTGCCCGTGTCGGCCGTCGCCGACCAGCAGGTCGACCTCCTGGCGAACCTCCTCGTGCCGCTGCTGCCCGAGGGCCCCGCCCTCTACCCCGAGGGCGACCTCACGGACGAGCCCGAGCAGGTCATGGTGGCCGAGCTGATCCGGGAGGCCGCGTTGGAGGGGGTGCGGGACGAGTTGCCGCACTCCATCGCCGTCGTCGTGGAGGAGATGCTGCCGCGCGAGGACCGGCCGGCCGACAAGCCGTTGCTCGACATCCACGCGTTCGTCTACATCGAGCGGCCGAGCCAGAAGGGGATCATCATCGGGCCCAAGGGGAAGCGGTTGAAGGAGGTCGGGATCAAGTCGCGTAAGCAGATCGAGGCGCTTCTGGGGACGCCGGTCTTCCTCGACCTCCATGTGAAGGTCGCGAAGGACTGGCAGAGGGACCCACGTCAACTCCGCAAACTCGGCTTCTGACGGAGTCCTCTTTCCCCAGCCCCGCCCCTTCCCGAAACTGGGGGCTGCGCCCCCAGACCCCCCTTCGGCTGCGGGTTCGTGGGGCCTTGTCGCGCAGTTCCCCGCGCCCCTTCAGGGGCGCGGGGAACTGCGCAACGGGGGTTCGGGGGCGGAGCCCCCGAGTCGGTGACTGGACCCCCCTCAGTCCACCCCCTTGATCCGGTTCACCAGAACCGCCCCGGCCAGGCCCACCGCCGCCGCCACCGCGTACAGCACCCGGTACCCGCCCAGATACGTCACGATCGGCGCGGCGAGCGCAGGCGCGGCGACCTGCGGCACCGCGTTCGCCGCGTTGATCACGCCGAGGTCCTTGCCCCGGTCCAGCGCCTTCGGGAGTACGTCCGTCATCAGCGCGAAGTCCACCGACGCGAAGACGCCGAAGCCAAGGCCCAGGAGGACGGACGCGACGACCGTGCCGGTCCACGTCGGCGAGAGCGCGATCACCCCGGCCGCGACGGCCATGACGACGCCCGAACAGGTCACGAACGGTTTGCGGCGGCCCACCCGGTCCGACCACATGCCCGCGACGACGACCGTGGCGAGCAGCATCGACGCGTTCAGCGCCGTCAGGATCAGCACGCCCTGCTCGGGATCGGAGTGGTGCAGGCGGTCCCGCAGGAAGTAGAGGAGGTACATGACGCCGAGGCTGTTGCTCAGGTTCACGAGGAACCGGGTCAGCCACGCCCAGCCGAAGTCCGGGTAGCGGCGCGGGCTCAGCCAGAAGGAGCCCAGGAAGCCGCGCCAGGACCAGGCCGGGCGGGCCGCGCGGGGCAGCCGGATGTCCCGGTGGCGCAGCACGTACGGCAGGACGCCCAGCAGGGTGAACGCCGCGCAGGCCGCGTAGCCCGCCGTGACGCCCCCGGCCAGCGTCGCCAGGCCCGTACCGCCGACCACGCCCAGGATCTGCGCGGCGCCCAGCCAGCCGCCCACCGCGCCCCGCTGGAGCCGGGGCACCCGGTCCGGTACGGCGGCCGTCACGGCGGCCCAGGCCGCGTTCAGGGCCAGTTGTGCCAGGCACCAGCCGAGCGCCATCGTCCATGGTCCGCCCGCCGCGCCGAGGAGTAGTAACGACAGCGCGCCGCCCGCGGTGCCCGCCACGATCCACGGCGTGCGACGGCCCCAGCGCGACGTCGTACGGTCCGACAGGGCGCCGAAGACCGGGTTCGCGAGCAGCGACACCGCCGCGCCGGCGCCCGTCACCCAGGCGAGGACGGCCTCCTTCGACATGCCCGTGCCGGGCGCGAAGTCCTCGGCCTGGGAGGCCAGGAGGATCTGCAGGGGGCCGAACCAGCCCACCCAGATCGCCCCGTTGGCGAGCGAGAGGGTCGCCGTCCAGCCCCGGCCCACTCGTTCGACGGGCTCGGCGAGCGCCAGGTCGGGCGCGGGCCCCTGCGCGGGCCCGTGCGCGGACGCCGTCACCCCGTGGCCGCCCGCCGCTGGGGTCGGCCCTGAGCCTTCAGCACGTCTCGCAGCCAGTGGTACGACGCCTTCGGGGTCCGTTCCAGGGTCTCGAAGTCGACGTGCACCAGGCCGAAGCGGCGCGCGTACCCCTCCGCCCACTCGAAGTTGTCGAGGAGCGACCACACGAAGTACCCGCGGACGTCCACACCCTGCTCCGACGCCCGGTGCAGGGCCCGCAGATGACCGTCCAGGTAGCCGATCCGCTCCTGGTCGTCGAGTCCCTCGTACGAGCAGCCGTTCTCAGTGATGACGACGGGCGGAAGCCGGTCGCCGTACCGGCCGCGGAAGTCCACCAGCAGTTCGGTCAGCGCCTCCGGCACCACGGGCCAGCCGAAGTCCGTGACCGGGTAGCCCTCGATCTCCCTTACCGAGAAGGGGAGCTCGGCGGGCAGGGTGAGACCGCCGAACTCGATCTCCGAGCCCTGCGGCGCGCCCACCCTCGTCGGCGCGTAGTAGTTGATCCCGTACCAGTCGACCGGCTGACCGATGATCTTCAGGTCCGCCGCGATCTCCTCGGCGTCGCCGGGCATCAGCTCGCCGATGCCGTCCGGGTACTGCCCGAGCAGGACCGGGTCGGCGAACAGGCGGTTGAGGAGCAGGTCGTAGAAGCCGGCCGCCTCCAGGTCCGCGGGTTCCTGGGAGGCGGGCCAGGTCGGGCCGTGCGAGTTGGCGATCCCGATGTCCGTGGCCCCGGCCGCCCGCAGGGCCTGTACGGCGAGGCCGTGGGCCAGCAGCTGGTGGTGGGCGGCGGGCAGCGCGTCGAAGAGGAGCTGCTTGCCCGGCGCGTGCGCGCCCAGGGCGTGGCCCAGCAGGGTGTGCTCGGCGGGCTCGTTGAGGGTGATCCACTTGTGGATCCGGTCGCCGAGGCGGGCGGCGACCAGCGCGGCGTACTCGGCGAACCGTCCGGCCGTGTCCCGTTCGAGCCAGCCGCCCGCCTCGGCCCGTGACACCGGCAGGTCCCAGTGGAAGAGGGTCGGGACAGGGCGTACGCCCGCCGCGCACAGCTCGTCGACCAGCCGGTCGTAGAAGTCCAGGCCGCCGGGGGAGTTCACCCGCGGCCAGGAGATCGAGAAGCGGTACGCGTCCACCCCGAGGTCGCGCAGGAGCGCCACGTCCTCGGGGTAGCGGTGGTAGTGGTCGCAGGCCACCGCGGCCGTCGAACCGTCCTTCACACGGCCCGGTTCGGCCGTGAAGGCATCCCACACGGAGCGCTCCCGGCGGTCGGCCGCGCCCTCGATCTGATGGGCCGAGGTGGAGACCCCCCAGAGGAAACCGGCCGGGAACCGGGGTATCGGGTCCGTCGCCGCCGTGCTCGTCGTCGCCGCCGTGCTCGCCGCGTTCACCGTGTTCGCCATGCGCGCGATCATCCGTACCGGCGGTAAGCGAAGTCAACGGCGTTGCGCGAACTGGCCGTTACTTGTCCCGTACCGGTCTCGACGACGGCCCCGTACCGGTTCCGTCGGGGTGCCTACGCGCCCTCCTTCAGAACCCTTGAGATCAGTTTCCGCTGCTCGTCCGTCAGACGCGGGTCCGCGCAGTAGACCGTCTTCCCGTCCACGGTGATCTGGTAGCTGAAGCCGTCCGGGACGCCTATGGGAGGCGTGCCCCGGCCGGCGGCGACCGCCTGTTCGGCCAGGGCCTGCCATTCCTGGGCATCGGCGCGGCCCGAGGTGTTCACCTCGGCATGCCGGTCGATGCCCGCGAATCCGCCTGTGCGTCGTACCTGAATACGCATGGGTCCCTGTCTAGTACGAATCGCGGGCCCGAGCCACGCTCACCCGGTCGGTACCCCGACCTGTTCCCAGGCCTTGGTGACGGCCTGCAGTTCCTCGCCCTCGCCGAACAGGGCGCGCGCCTGGGCCAGGGTCAGCCTCGCGAAGTCCGAGAAGCTCGCCTTCGAGTCCAGCTCGCCGCCGGTCAGCACGCTGTACCAGATCTTTCCGGCCCGCTCCCAGGCCTGCCCGCCCAGCGCGGTCGCGGCCAGGTAGAAGGCGTGGTTGGGGATGCCCGAGTTGATGTGCACACCGCCGTTGTCGCGGCCGGTGCGGACGTAGTCGTCCATCGTGGCGGGCTGCGGGTCCTTGCCGAGCACATCGTCGTCGTACGCCGTGCCCGGGGCCTTCATCGAGCGCAGGGCCGTGCCCGTGACGCGCGGGGCGAGCAGGCCCGCGCCGATCAGCCAGTCGGCCTCGGTGGCGCTCTGGCCGAGCGTGTACTGCTTGATGAGCGAGCCGAAGACGTCGGACATCGACTCGTTGAGCGCGCCGGGCTGGCCGAAGTACGTGAGGTTCGCCGTGTACTGGGTGACGCCGTGCGCGAGTTCGTGGCCGATGACGTCGACGGGGATGGTGAAGTCGAGGAAGATCTCGCCGTCACCGTCGCCGAACACCATCTGCTCGCCGTTCCAGAAGGCGTTGTTGTACTCCTCGTCGAAGTGCACGGTCGCGTTCAGCGGCAGCCCCTCGCCGTTGATCGAGTTGCGCGCGTACGCCTTCAGGAACAGGTCGAAGGTCGCGCCCAGGCCGGCGTAGGCGCGGTTGACCGTGGCGTCCTTGCCGGGCTTGTCGCCCTCGCCGCGCACCTTCCTGCCGGGCAGGTCCTGCTTGTGCCTCGCGTCGTAGATCGTGCGGTGCGGCTTGTCCTCGGCGGCGCCGGCCGGCGGGGCGAGGGCGGGCGCGCCGAGGACTGTCGTCAGCCGGCGGTGGGTGCGCTCGAAGGCGTCCCGCTCCAGGGTGCGGCGGGCCTTGCCGGCGAGCGCCCGGTCCTCTGCCTGGGAGAGGGTGTCGAGGACATGGGGCGGGATGATGGTGCAGAAGACGGGCTCGAAGCCCCCGTATGTCGTCATGCCCGGCACCATTGCACTGTGTGACGTGACTGTCACTAGGGGCAACCATGATTGGTGAAATGGGGGGATAAGGGGGACGAGGGGGTCCGTTTTCGTGTACGAACACACCTCCGCGCCCCTGGACGTCCCAACCCTGCGCAGTTCCCCGCGCCCCTGAAGGGCGAAAGACTGCGCCGTTCCCCGCGCCCCCGAAAAGATCAAAAGACTGCGCCGTTCCCCGCGCCCCTGGGGGGGCGGGGAACGGGCCTGCGCTGTGGTCTGCGGGCCCCTTTAGGGGCGCGGGGAACTGCGCAATCTTTTAGGCGCGCGCACCGCGGCGGGTGAGGTGGGCGTCTTGGGGGCGCGGGGAACTGCGCAGTCTTTGGGGTGTGGTCGGTGAGCCGCGCGTGATGGCTCGTCCCGCATCGTGATACGCCGGATCCGGGCGCGCGGGACTCCGATAGCATGCGGAGCATCATGCGTATCGGGCTGCTCCTTCTTAGCTGCCGCGGCGAGGGCCTGTAGTCGAGGCCGACTCCCTCCCCGCGGAGTTCTGGCGTTGCGCCGTCGGCCGTACCTCGGATCGCGAACCGACCGGTTCCGAGGATCAAGCGGACCAAGAGGAGCCCTCGCATCATGGCGAACCGCCAGCAGCCCACGTCCATGCCGATCCACAAGTACCGCCCGTACGACCAGGTCGACATCCCCGACCGCACGTGGCCGGACAACCGGATCACCACCGCCCCCCGCTGGCTCTCCACCGACCTGCGCGACGGCAACCAGGCCCTGATCGACCCCATGTCGCCCGCGCGCAAGCGTGAGATGTTCGACCTGCTGGTGTCGATGGGCTACAAGGAGATCGAGGTCGGTTTCCCGGCCTCCGGTCAGACCGACTTCGACTTCGTGCGCTCGATCGTCGAGGAAGAGGGCGCGATCCCCGACGACGTCACGATCTCCGTACTGACCCAGGCCCGTGAGGACCTGATCGAGCGGACCGTCGAGTCGCTGAAGGGCGCCAAGCGCGCCAACGTCCACCTGTACAACGCCACCGCGCCGGTCTTCCGCCGCGTCGTCTTCCGCGGTTCCAAGGACGACATCAAGCAGATCGCCGTGGACGGCACCCGCCTGGTGGTGGAGTACGCGGAGAAGCTGCTGGGCCCCGAGACGACCTTCGGGTACCAGTACAGCCCCGAGATCTTCACCGACACCGAGCTGGACTTCGCCCTGGAGGTCTGCGAGGCCGTCATGGACGTCTGGCAGCCCGGCCCGGGCCGCGAGATCATCCTGAACCTGCCCGCCACCGTGGAGCGCTCGACCCCCTCCACGCACGCGGACCGCTTCGAGTGGATGTCGCGCAACCTGTCCCGCCGCGAGTACGTCTGCCTGTCCGTCCACCCGCACAACGACCGCGGTACGGCGGTGGCCGCCGCCGAGCTGGCGCTGATGGCCGGCGCCGACCGTATCGAGGGCTGCCTGTTCGGGCAGGGCGAGCGCACCGGCAACGTCGACCTGGTCACCCTGGGCATGAACCTGTTCTCGCAGGGCGTCGACCCGCAGATCGACTTCTCGAACATCGACGAGGTCCGCCGCACCGCCGAGTACTGCAACCAGATGGAGGTCCACGCCCGCCACCCGTACGTCGGCGACCTCGTCTACACCTCCTTCTCCGGCTCCCACCAGGACGCCATCAAGAAGGGCTTCGACGCGATGGAGGCCGACGCCGCCGCCAAGGGCGTCACCGTCGACGACATCGAGTGGGCCGTCCCGTACCTGCCGATCGACCCCAAGGACGTCGGCCGCTCGTACGAGGCCGTCATCCGGGTCAACTCGCAGTCCGGCAAGGGCGGTATCGCGTACGTCCTGAAGAACGACCACAAGCTGGACCTGCCGCGCCGGATGCAGATCGAGTTCTCGCGGATCATCCAGGCGAAGACGGACGCCGAGGGCGGCGAGGTCACCCCGAAGGACATCTGGGCGGCCTTCCGGGACGAGTACCTGCCGAACCCCGACAACCCGTGGGGCCGCGTCCAGGTCCGCAACGGCCAGTCCACGACGGACAAGGACGGCGTGGACACGCTCACCGTCGAGGCCGAGGTGGACGGCGCCGAGACCACCCTGGTGGGTACCGGCAACGGCCCGATCTCCGCGTTCTTCCACGCGCTGCAGGGCATCGGCGTCGACGCCCGCCTGCTGGACTACCAGGAGCACACGATGAGCGAGGGCGCCTCCGCGGTGGCCGCCTCGTACATCGAGGTCGCGATCGGCGACAAGGTCCTGTGGGGAATCGGCATCGACGCGAATACGACACGCGCCTCACTGAAGGCTGTCGTCTCCGCCGTCAACCGCGCCACACGATAGGGCCGTTCACCTGCGTTTCTGTGGTCCCGTCCGCCTCACAGGCGGGCGGGACCACTGCGTTTATCCGGCCATGTCGACGAGTGGCCTCTCCCGGGGTACTGACTCCGCATCAACAATGTGGCTAACATCACGCCAACGCGGCGATGTTGCCGTGGGGTTACGGAGGTGCGAACGTGCTGCCAGGATGGGGACGAAACGGCCGGTTTGTCCGCGCCGGCACCATGGGCGTTTCGCGCATCCTCGGAACCAGGACCGCGTGGACCACCGTCGGCGACGGCGAGTTCTTCTGTCCGGGCTGCGGAGGCGACCGCAACTACCAGCGCCTCACCGGCCGCCGGCGTTTCACCTGCCTCGGTGTGCCGGTCATGCCGCGCGGCGAGACGGGGCCCGTCGTCGAGTGCGCGGCCTGCGGCCACCACTACAGCGCGGACGTCCTCGACCATCCGACGACCACCCGCTTCTCGGCGATGCTGCGCGACGCCGTCCACACGGTCGCGCTCGCCGTGCTCGCCGCGGGGGGTACGTGCGCGCGTACGTCGCTGGAGACGGCTGCGGGTGCGGTGCGCTCCGCGGGGTTCGACGACTGTACGGAGGACCAGCTGGCCGCGCTCGTCGAGGCGCTCGCCGCCGACACCGGGCGGATCTTCGGGGAGCCGTGCGGGCCGGGACTGTCGATAGAGCTGCACGAGGCGCTGGATCCGCTCGCGCCGCATCTCGCGCCGGCGGGGCGTGAGGCGATCCTGCTCCAGGGGGCGCGGATCGCTCTCGCGGACGGGCCGTACACGCCGGCGGAGCGGGAGGCGCTCACGACGGTGGGGGCGGCGCTCACGATCTGCGCGGACGATGTGACGCGGTTGCTCACGGCTGCCCGCACGCCGTCCTGACCGCGCCGTTCCCCGCGCCCCTTCAGGGGCGCGGGGAACGGCGCAGGTGACCGCCACCGGGGGGGCGGCCGTTCGCGGACCCGGCCTTCCACTACTCCCGCGGGAGTAATCCGACCCGTCCGCCACCCCCGGCGGTAGCCGCCCGCTCCGTCTCTCGCCCGACGTAACCCGCTCTCCCTGCCGGAAGGCTGAACGCCGAAGGGAAAGCGGAAGTCGTCGGAAGGGAGTGCGTTCATGGGGGTCGGGAAGGCAAGCGCGGCGGGCGGCGCCGGACGAAGGCGAGCTGTTCCCTGGGCGGTGCTGGGGCTGTGGATCGCCCTGCTCGTCCTGGCCGCACCGTTCGCGGCGAAGCTCGCCGACGTGCAGCACGACCGGGTCACCGACTACCTGCCGGCGAGCGCCGACTCGACCCAGGTGGCGAAGGTCCAGGAACAGCTGCCCGGCGGCGAGAGCACCGAGCTGGTGCTCGTGTACCACCGGGACGGCGGGCTCAGCGCCGCCGACCGCGAGACCGCGGCCGGGCAGGTCGAGGAGATCGCGGGCAGGCACGAACTGAGCGGCGGGGACCGCGTACCCGAGGGGATCCCGTCCGACGACGGCACGACCCTCATGTACCCGGTCGTCAGCAACGAACCCGGCACCGACGAGAAGCTGCGCGACGCGCTCGTCGAGGACGTCCGGGACATCGCCCACGGCCAGGACGGCCTGAGCGTGGAGGTCGGCGGCACCGGCGCCCTCGCCACGGACGCGGGGAAGGTCTACGACTCGCTCGGCGGCCCCCTGCTCTACACGACCGTCGCCGTCGTCGCCCTCCTGCTGATCCTCATCTACCGCAGCCCGGTGCTGTGGCTCGTCCCGCTCGCCGTCGCCGGGCTCGCCGACTATCTGTCGATGGGCGTCGCGTACGGGCTCAACCAGGCCTTCGGGACCACCGTCTCGGGCCAGAGCTCGGGCGTCATGACGATCCTCGTGTTCGGCGCGGGCACCGACTACGCCCTGCTGCTCGTGTCGCGCTACCGCGAGGAACTGCGGCGCGTCGAGCGCCCGTACGACGCCATGGTGGCTGCCCTGCGCGGCTGCGGGCCCGCCGTGCTCGCCTCCTCCGGCACCGTCGCCGTCGGTCTGCTGTGCCTGCTCGCCGCGGACCTCAACAGCAGCCGGGGGATGGGCCCCCTCGGCACGGTCGGGGTGCTCTGCGCGCTCCTCGCGATGCTGACCCTGCTCCCCGCGATCCTCGTACTGCTGGGACGGCGGGTGTTCTGGCCGCTCGTGCCCGCTTTCGGCAGCGAGCCCAAGCCGCGCCGCCGGAGCCTGTTCGCCGCGATGGGCAGCTCCGCGGGCCGCAGGCCGCTCACCGTGCTCGCGACCGGGGCCGTCCTGCTCGGCGCCCTCGCCCTCGGCACGCTCAACCTGCCCGGGCCGGTCAAGCAGGAGGACTCCTTCGTCGACAAGCCGGAGGCCGTCACCGCCATGGAGACCCTCGCCGGGGCCTACCCCGGCCACGGCACCCAGCCCATCGACGTGATCACCCCGGCGGCGGGCGCGGACCGGGCGCTCGCGACGATCCGGGACACGCGGGGCGTCGAGAGCGCCGAGAAGGGCCGTACGGGGGACGGCTGGACGGAGATCTCCGTCATCGCCGGGGACGCGCCCCAGTCGGCGGGGGAGAGCGCCACCATCCGGGCCCTGCGC
The DNA here is from genome assembly GCF_014650955.1 of Streptomyces tauricus. Classification (GTDB taxonomy): domain Bacteria; phylum Actinomycetota; class Actinomycetes; order Streptomycetales; family Streptomycetaceae; genus Streptomyces; species Streptomyces tauricus. The sequence continues at coordinate 73,400 of NZ_BMVY01000021.1, read as the reverse complement.
GGTCAGCTGGAGGGCTCGTACGTGGGCGGGGCCAGCGCCCAGCAGATCGACCTGGAGGACACCAACAGCCGGGACACGAAGATCGTCGTACCGCTCGTCCTCGTCTCCGTGCTGCTCATCCTGATCGGACTGCTGCGCAGCCTCGTCGCGCCGCTCCTCCTGGTGGCTGCCGTGGTCGCCGTCTGGGGCGCGGCCCTCGGTATCGGCGGTCTGGTCTTCGGGCCGGTCCTCGGCTTCGAGGGAACCGATCCGGGGCTCGGGCTGCTGTCCTTCGTGTTCCTCGTCGCCCTCGGCGTCGACTACGGCATCTTCCTCATGCACCGGATGCGGGAGGAGTCCCTGGCCGGCGCCGACCCCGTGGCCGCCGCGCTCACCGCGCTGCGGACCACCGGCGGGGTCATCGCGTCGGCGGGCCTGGTCCTCGCCGCGACCTTCGCCGTGCTGACGAACATGGGGCTCGTGCAGCTCGTCGAACTCGGCTTCGTGATCGCCGTCGGCGTGCTCCTCGACACCTTCCTCGTACGGACGTACCTGGTGACCAGCGCCAGTGTCGCCCTGGGCCGCAAGGTGTGGTGGCCGGGCGCGCTCTCCCGCGAACCCGGACCGGCCGGGCCCGGCGAACCGACCGAGCCGCCCCGGCGGCCGGAAAGGATCGGCGCGCCCTGAGCGGCCCGACCCCGATCGTCCGATCGACGGACCGTCGTACTCGACCGGGCGCCTCTCCCGCTTCCCGCCGGAGGGGCGCCCCCGTACCGGAGGATGGAGCCGTGCAGGAACGGGGAACGACCATAGCGGCGCGGGAATCGGGGACCACGGGCGTACGCCGTGACGCCCGGCCGCGCCGGCTCGACCGCGTCATGGCGGTCATCAACCGCGACCCGCTCACCGCACCCCACCGCACCCGCAACGACGCGTGCCTCACCGCCGGCGTCGCCGTGGTCGCCGTCCTCCTCGCGCTGCTCGTCGTCGACGGACGCCCGCTCGACCCGCTCGGCTGGGCCCTGCTGGCCGGCGCCCATGTGCCGCTCGTGTGGCGGCGCGGCCGTCCGCTGCTCGTGCTGCTCGCGGTGGCGGCCTGCGCGAGCCCGTACCACGCCCTCGACTACAACCACGCCGTGCCGATCCCCGCGACCCTCCTGGCGCTCTACACGGTCGCGGCGACCGGCACGGTACGCCGCACGCTGCTCACCGCCGTCGTCGTCCTCGGCCCGACGCTGATCATCAACAGTTTCACCAACCCGGACGGGGCACTGGAGCTGCTGCGGACCTCCGGCTGGATCATCGCGGTCCTGTTCTTCGGCGTCGACGCCCGCTTCTACCGCCAGTACGTCGCCTCCATCGTCGAACGGGCCGAACGCGCCGAACGCACCCGGGAGGAGGAGGCCCGGCGCCGCGTCGCCGAGGAGCGTCTGCGGATCGCACGCGATCTGCACGATCTGCTCGCGCACAGCATCACCCTGATCGGCGTGCAGACGTCGGTGGCGGCGCACGTCCTCACCGTCGATCCCGAACGGCTCGACCGCAGAGCCGTCGCCCAGGCGCTCGACGGCATCGCGGAGACCTGCCGGACCGCCAGGGGAGAGCTGCGTACGACGCTGGAGGTGCTGCGGGCGAACGAGCTGAGCGTGAACGTCGCAGGGGAACCGGCGGCGGAGCCCGGTTCCGGTCTCGGTTCCGGGGACGGGCGGGGGCCGTTGCCCGGGCTCGACGGGCTGGCCGCGCTCGCGGAGGCCGCCAGGACGGCCGGCGCCAAGGTCGAACTGGACGTCCACGCGGACGGCGTACCGCCCTCCGTGGGCGCCGCCGCCTACCGGATCGTGCAGGAGGCGCTCACCAACGCCGTGCGCCACGGCGGCCGCGACGACCTCACCGTCAGGGTGGGGCTGCGGACGGCGGAGGGAGCGTTGCGGGTGCGTGTCACGGACGACGGGGCGGGCCCCCGCGGACCGGGGACGACCGACGGCACGCCGGGGTTCGGGCTCGTCGGAATGCGCGAGCGAGCCCGTAGCGTGGGCGGCACACTGGACGCCGGACCGGGCCCCACGGTGGGCTTCGAGGTGACCGCCGCGCTGCCGCTGCCCCGGGAGGACGAGCCCCGATGACGATCCGCGTACTGCTCGCCGACGACCAGACCCTCGTACGCGCCTCGTTCGCGATGCTCGTGGCGTCGGCCGGCGACATGGAGGTCGTCGCCGAGGCGGCCACCGGGCGGGAGGCGGTGGCACTGGCCCGTTCCGCGCGGGCCGACCTCGTCGTGATGGACATCCGCATGCCCGACCTGGACGGCATCGAGGCGACCCGGCTCATCGCCGCCGACGAGGATCTCGCGGGGGTGAAGGTGCTGGTCCTGACGACGTACGACACCGACGAGCACATCGTCGACGCGCTGCGGGCCGGGGCGTCCGGCTTCCTCGTGAAGGACATCCGTCCCGCCGAACTCCTCGACGCCATCCGGACCGTGGCCGCGGGGGAGTCCCTGCTCTCGCCGGGTCCCACCGCGCGGCTCATCGCCCGCTTCCTGCGCGCGCCCGACACGGTGACGTCCGCGGTGGGCGGCCCCGACGGGCTGTCCGAACGGGAGCGGCAGGTGCTCGCCCTGGTGGCGCGCGGGCTCAACAACACCGAGATCGCCGAGGCGCTCGGGCTCAGCCCGCTGACCGCGAAGACCCATGTCAGCCGGATCATGGGCAAGTTGGGGGCGCGCGACCGCGCACAGCTCGTGATCGTGGCGTACGAGTCGGGGCTCGTGATACCCGGGGCGGTCTGAGCCGCCTCGACTCCCGGCGGTGACTCCCGGCAGTGACTCCGGTGAGTGCAGGGGCATTGCCCTGTCCCTCGGGGCGCACTAGTTTCACCGCCGACATCCCACGTCCCATGTCTTGGTAAGGGTGAGCCGTGTCCATAAAGAGCTGTCTTCGTCCGAGCGCCCTCGCTGCCGTCGTCGCCGGACTCGCCGCCGCGCTCGCGTCCCCCGGGCCCGCGGACGCGGCCGAACGCCCCGCGCGGGGATGCGTCTCCTCCGTCCCCTTCACGGCCGGGGAGAGCGGCTACGACACGTACCGCATCCCCGCCACCGTCACCACCAGGGCCGGCACGGTGCTCGCCTTCGCCGAGGGCAGACACAACGGCGCCGGGGACACCGGCAACATCGACGTCGTCCTCAGACGGTCGGGCGACGGCGGCTGCACGTGGGGGCCGCTGACCGTCGTCGCGGCCGGTGACGGCGACACCCGCGGCAACCCCGCGCCCGTGGTCGATCCCCGTACCGGGAAGGTCGTCCTCCTCACGTCCTACAACAGCGGCGCGGTGACCGAGGCGCAGATAATGCGGGGCGAGGTCACGGCCGGGCAGAGCCGGCGGGTCTTCGTGCAGACGAGCCGGGACGACGGGCGGCGCTTCGGGGCGCCCCGGGAGATCACCGCCGCCGTGAAGCTGCCGGGCTGGCGGTGGTACGCCACCGGGCCCGGGCACGCGGTCGCGCTGACCCGGGGGCCGCACGCCGGGCGGCTCGTCGTGCCCGCCAACCACTCGGCCGCGCCGCCGGACGGCTCCGCCGACACCGGGCAGGAGGCCAGGTACTACGGGGCGCACGCCCTCTACAGCGACGACGGCGGGGTGTCGTGGCGGATCGGGTTCGTGGACGACTCGTACGACGGGGTCGACAACGCGAACGAGAGTGCCGTGGCGCAACTGCCCGACGGGCGGCTGTACTTCAGCTCGCGGGACCAGAACGGGAGCAGTCCCGGGAACCGGCTCGACAGCTACTCCAGTGACGGGGGTGTCACGCTCGACCGGCCCTTCCGGGTGCAGGCGACGCTGTCCGACGTGCCGGTCGTGCAGGGGAGTGTGCTGCAGGTACGGGGGCGTGCGGGGGCTCCGCTGCTGTTCTCGGGGCCGTCCGTGCCGACCGCTCGGCAGGCGATGGCGGTGTGGCGGAGCGGGGACGGCGGGGGGAGCTTCACGAAGGCTCTGACGTTGTCCGGGTGGCGGGCGGCGTATTCGGATCTGGTGCAGTTGGGTGGGGGGCGGGTGGGGGTGCTGTACGAAACGGGCACGACGGGCCCGTACGAGACGATCACCTTCCGGCGGGTGAACGTGGCAGACCTGTAGGGCTTTTCCCCGCCCCCGCCGCCCCTACCCGTTCCCGTCCACGACTCGGGGGCGCTGCCCCCGAACCCCCGCTCCTCAAACGCCGGAGAGGCTAATCCTTCAGCCTGTCCGGCGTTTGAGGACAAGGGGGCGAGGGGGCGCAGCCCCCATGCGTGACGGGAACGGGTAGGGGCGGCGGGGGCGGGAGTAGAAACGGCTACGACAAGCCCGCCCCCGCCAGGAACTTGCCGACCCCTCCGACCTCCTCCGCGGACAGCGGGATCTGGGGCTCCGCCATGGCCGCGCAGGCGATGACCCCTCGCAACTGCAGCGCCGCCTTGAACGCCCCCAGCGCCGCCGAGGAACCGCCCATCCGCCCCCCGTCCCCCACCCGCACCATCCCGAACAGCGAACACAGCCGCTCCTGTTCGGCCCGGGCGAGCGCCCACTCGCCCGCACGGCACAGCCGGTACAGCCGGACGTACCCGGCGGGGTCGACGTTCGCGAGCCCCGGCACCGCCCCGTCCGCCCCCATCGCGAGCGCGGAGTCGACGACCAGCTCGGACCCGGTCAGCACGCTGAAACCGGTGACGCCGGGGTGCGCCCGGGCCCCGGTCACGACCGCCCGGAACCCGCCCTCGTCCCCGCTGGAGTCCTTGAGCCCGGCCAGCGTCCCGTCGGCCGCCAGTTCGAGGACGAGGTCCGCGCCCAGCTTGGAGTGGACGGCGACCGGCAGGTCGTACGCGAAGACGGGCACCGGCGAACGGGCGGCGACGAGACGGTAGTGGCGGGCGATCTCCGCCGGATGCGTGCGCGTGTAGAAGGGCGCCGTCACGACCACGGCGTCGGCGCCCGCGTCCGTGACGTACCGGACGTGGTCGAGGACGCGCGGGGTCGTCATGTCGATGGCGCCAGCGAGGACGGACACCCCGCCCGCCACATGGCCGACGACCGTCTCGACGACCAGGCGCCGTTGGCGGTCCGTCAGGTACGCCGCCTCGGAGGACGTGCCGAGGACGAACAGGCCGTCCACCCCGGCCTCCAGCAGATGGTCGACCAGTCGGATCAGTGAGGGGACGTCCACCTCGCGGTCCGGTGTCAGGGGCGTGCAGACGGGCGGTACGACACCGGTCAGCGGGGCGGGAAGGGTCATCAAGGCTCCTTCGGAAGGTCGGCCGGAGCGGCGGCGGGAGTGGCGGCGGGAGTGATGGCCAGGGCCGTCGCCTCCGGTACGGCGGTGACCGCCTGGGCGACCAGGTCGCGGGTCGACAGGCCGTCCTCCACAGGATGGTGGCAGCGGAAGCGGTGCCCGGGGGTCGACGCGGCCGCGAAGCCGGGCATCGTCTCGGCGCACACCCCGTCCGCCTTCCAGCAGCGCGTCCGGAAGGGGCAGCCGCTCGGCGGGCGGGTGGCCGACGGGACGGGGCCGACGAGCGGGATCGGGTCGATGGGGTCCAGCAGACCGGGCGTCGCCGAGAAGAGGGCCCGGGTGTACGGGTGCCGGGACCGGTCGGTCACCTCGTCGGCCGGGGACTCCTCGACGATCCGGCCGAGGTACATCGTGATGACGCGGTCGCTCATCCTCCGTACGGTCTGGATGTCGTGGCTGACGAAGACCAGGGCCAGGCCGAGCCGTTCCTTCAGGTCGAGGAGGAGGTTGAGGATCTGGGCGCGGACCGAGACGTCCAGCGCGCTCGTCGGTTCGTCGGCGACCACCAGGTCCGGGTCGAGGGCCAGTGCCCGCGCGATGGCGACCCGCTGGCGCTGACCGCCGGAGAGCTGGCCGGGGAGGCCGTCCGCCAGTGCCCGGGGGAGTCCGACCAGGGACATCAACTCGCGTACCCGGTCGTCCCGTTGCGCGGGCGTGCCCCGCCGGTGCACATCGAGGGGGTCGCGCAGGATCTGCCGTACCGTCAGCCGGCGGTTCAGGGCCGTCGACGGGTCCTGGAAGATCATGCCGGTGCCCGCGCCCACCGTCGTCCGGCGCAGCGCCGGGGCCATCGTCCACAGGTCGCCGCCCCGCAGGGACACCGTCCCGGAGGTCGGCTTCTGCACGCCCACCAGGACCTTGGCGAGCGTCGACTTGCCGCAGCCGGACTCGCCGACGACGCCCACCGTCTCGCCGGGCGCGATGGTGAGACCGGCGCCCGTCAGGGCGTACACCCGGTCGCGGGAGAACAGGCCGCCGGTGCGCGCCTTGTGGACGACGTGCACGTCGTCGAGTTCCACCAGGGGGGTGACTGGTCCGCTCACGTCACGGCCTCGCTTCCGTCGGCTCGGCCGGGCCGGCCGTGGTCGTGGTGGGCGTCAGAACGATCGCCGGGTGGTGGCAGGCGACCTCGTGGTGGCCGGGCGGGCCCGCCAGGCGCGGAGCCGTCGTCCGGCACACCTCCGTGGCCATCGGGCAGCGGTCGGCGAACCGGCAGCCCGCCGGGAAGTCCGCCGGGGACGGCACGACCCCCTTGACCTGCGTCATCCGTTCGGCCGCCGACTCCAGCGACAGGACGCTGCCGAGGAGGCCGCGCGTGTAGTGGTGGGACGGCGACTCCACGAGGTCCGCGGTCACGCCCGACTCGACGATCTGGCCGCCGTACATGACGACCACCCGGTCGGTGACGTCCGCGACGAGCGCCAGGTCGTGCGAGACGAGGACGAGCGCGAAGTCCAGCTCGGTCCGCAGGCGCAGCAGCAGCTCTATGATCTGCGCCTGCACGGTGACGTCGAGGGCGGTCGTCGGTTCGTCGGCGACGATCAGCTTGGGGTCGCGGGAGAGTGCCATCGCGATCAGTACGCGCTGGCGCTGGCCGCCGGACAGCTCGTGCGGGTAGCTGCGCAGGGTGCGCTCCGGGTCGAGGCCGACCAGTTCGAGGAGTTCGGTGCCCGTGCGGGTGCCGCCCCTTCTGATCACCTGTTTGAGCTGGGAGCGGACCGTCATCGCCGGGTTCAGCGAGGACAGGGCGTCCTGGTAGATCATCGCCATCTCGTGGCCGAGGAGTTTGCGCCGTACGCTCATCGGCTCGCCGACCAGCTGCCGCTGGTTGAACCGCACCTGGCCGCGGACCCGCGCGCCCTTCGGCTCCAGGCCCATCACCGTGAGCGCGGTCAGCGACTTGCCGCAGCCGGACTCACCGACCAGACCCAGGACTTCACCGGGCTGTACGTCGAAACTGATGCCGTCGACGATGTCCACACCGCCGTGGCGGGCGTCGAAACCGATGGCCAGGTTCTCGACGCTCAGCACCGGCTGCTGCCCCTGGGGCAGGGGGCGGGCCCGGCCGCGCAGCCGCCGGGCCGCCTCGGTCAGGCCCGGCAGCTCAAGGACCTTCCCGCTGCCGGGCTCGGGGGCCTCAAGACGGTCCTCCTCCTCGCGCGCCGACACGTCCCGGGCCGCGGGCGCCGCCCACGCGTCCGAGACGCCCTCGGAGAGGATGTTCAGGGAGAGCACGGTGACCAGCATCAGCAGGCCCGGGAACACGGTCGCCCACCAGCCGCCGGTCAGCACCATGTTCTTGCCGTCCGCGATGACACTGCCCCAGGACGGGTCGGGCGGCCTGACACCCGCGCCGATGAAGGACAGCGACGCCTCGAAGACGATCGCCTCGGCGACCTGCACCGTGCAGAAGACCAGGACCGGGGCGGCGCAGTTGATGGCGACGTGCCGCCACACGATGTGCGGGGTGCGCGCTCCGATGACCCGCTCGGCGGTCACGTAGTCCTCGCCGTACTGGGCCATCACGTTGGCCCGTACGACCCGGGCCATCGGCGGCATGTACAGGAACGCGATCGCGCCGATGAGGATCGGGATGCCGCCGCCGAACACCGCGACGAAGACGGCCGCGAGCGCGATGCCCGGGAACGCCATGACGATGTCCAGGCCGCGCATCAGCGTCTCGTCCAGGGCCTTGCGGGAGGTCGCCGCGATCGCGCCGATGACCGCGCCCACGACCAGCGCGAGACCGGTCGCGCCGAGGCCGATGGCCAGGGACCAGCGGGCCCCGTACATCAACCGGCTGAGGATGTCCCGGCCGAGGCTGTCCTGGCCCATCCAGTGGTCGCCCGAGGGCGCGCCCTCGCCGTGGCCCTCGTCGATCCGCGGGAACTGTTCGAGCGGGTCGTGCGGGGCGATGAGCGGGGCCAGCAGCGCCGTGAGGACGACGACCCCGATGACGACGACGGCGATCCCGGACATCAGGGGCAGCCGGGTGAACCCCTTGAGGCGGACGCCGGGCAGGGAGAGCGCGTCGGTGAGCCGCTTCCGGTACATCAGCATCATGCCTCGGCACTCCTCAGACGCGGGTTGACCAGCAGATAGAGGATGTCGATGAAGAGGTTCACGATGACGAACCCGAAGGCGATCGTCAGGACGCCGCCCTGCACGACGGCCGGATCACCGTTCTTCACGGCGTCGATCATGAGCTTTCCCATCCCCGGCAGGTTGAAGATCGTCTCGATGACGACCGCCCCGCCGAGCAGATAGCCGACGCGCAGCCCCAGCACGGTCAGCGGGTTCATCAGGGCGTTGCGCAGCACGTTCCGGCCGACCACGACCACCGGCGGCAGCCCGCTGCCGATCGCGGTGCGTACGTAGTCCCGGTCCAGCTCCTCCACCACGGCCGTGCGGACGATCCGGGTGAGCTGGGCGGCGACCGGCAGCGACAGGGCAAGCGCGGGCAGCGTCATGGTCTTCAGCCAGCCGGTCAACGAGTCGGCCGGATTGACGTATCCGCTGGTCGGGAACCAGCCCGCGTCCACGGCGAGGTACTGGATCATCAGCAGCGCCAGCCAGAAGCCGGGCGCCGCGACCCCCGTCAGCGAGACGACCCGGATCAGCTGGTCGGGGAAGCGGTCCCGGTAGATCGCGGCGGTGACCCCGCCGAGCAGCGCCAGCACCACCGCGATGCCCAGGCCCAGGAAGGTCAGCTGCATGGTGAGCGGCAGCGCGGTGGTGACCTGGTCGACGACCGGGGCCCTGGTCAGCGCGCTGACTCCCATGTCACCCCGGAGCAGATCCCCGACGAAGTCGAAGTACCGCACGATGAACGGGTCCAGCAGTCCGTTGCGCTCCCTGAAGTCGTGCAATTGCTGCTCGGTCGGGTTCGCGCCCTGGAAGTACGCGGACGCCGGATCGCTGTCCGAGAACCGCATCACGATGAACACGAACATGATGATCCCGAGCATCAACGGAACAAGCAGAACGATCCGCCGGATCAGAATTCTGAAGACCGCGACCACGGTTACCTGTGTCTCCTCGCCGCCACTGGCGATACCGATTCGAATGGCCGGATGCAGCGTGTCCGGCCACAACGGACCCGCACTTTCCGCGCGGCCTCTAGACCCACTTCGCCTGAAGTACGTTTATCCCCGGGTACGGCTGCGCCCGAACACCCGAAAGATCCTTCGCGTCCCACGCGGTGATCAATTCGTTGTGCACCACCGGATAGATCACCGCGTTCTCGGCGACGACATCGATGTAGTCCTGAGTCATCGTCTTCTTCCGCTCGGCGTCCGGCTCCCGCGTAGCCGCGTCCATCCGCTTGAAGAGGTCCTTGGCCACAGAACTCCCCTCCCAGCGCGCATAGCGCATCCAGGTGTTCCCGGGCCCGTAGTTGTAATGCATGATCAGATCCGCGTCGAGCCCGAACTGGTTCGGGTTGGACGCGGCGGCGACGACCTGGAAGTCCTTCTTCTGGTCGAGCTTCGTGAAGAGCGCGGCCGTCTCCTGCGGTTCGAGCGTCGTCTCGACGCCGATCGCGTCCCAGGACGCCTTGACCGTCGGCAGACAGTCCACGATCCAGCTCACGTTGACCGCCATCAGCGTGACCTTCAGCCCGCTGACCCCGGCGGCCTTCAGGAGCGCCTTGGCCTTGTCCGGGTCGTAGTCGTAGACGGGCTTCGCCCTGCGGTACGTCGGATTGCCCTCGTTGAGGAACGACGAGGCCGCCTTTCCGTGCCCGCGCAGCGCGGCCTGGATCATTTTCTCCTTGTCGATCGCGTAATGCAGCGCCTGCCGCACCCGTACGTCGTCGAAGGGTTTGTGGGCGATGTTGAAGAGGAGGAACAGGTGGTTCATGCCCGCCCCGCCCTCGACCTTCAGGCCGCCCTTCTCCAGCTGGGAGATATTGGCGTACGGGATGTTGTCCGAGATCTGCGCGCCCGCGCTCGAACCGGAGATCTTCGCCACCCGCGGCGCGGCATCCACTATCGTCAGCCAGTTCATCTTCTTGAACGCGGCCTTTCGCGGCCCGTTGTAGTCGGCGAACGCGGCGAAGGTGGTGTTGGACTTCGGGTGGTGGGCGGTCTGCCGATAAGGGCCCGAGCCGACCGCCTTTCCCGTTGTCGCCTCGTCCAGCGCACCCGCCGTGCCGAACACGTGCTTCGGCATGATCTTCGCGAGCGTGAGCCGCTGCGCCCCGTCCGGGAACGGGAACTTGAGAATGAGTTCCACCGAGGTGTCGTCGACCTTCTTCACCTCCTTCAGCCAGGACGCGAAGAAGTTCGTGGCGAGGGTCGTCGTCTTCGGATCGAGTACGCGGTCGTAGGTGAAGACCACGTCGTCGGCGGTGACGGGCTGCCCGTCGTGCCACTTCGCGCCTTCCCGCAGCGTGAACTTCCAGGTGGTCGCCTGGAGATCCGCCGGGATGGCGGTCGCCAGCGCCGCGTACGGCTCACGGCTGATCGGGTCGGTGTCGAGCAGCCCCTCGTAGACGTGGTGGTTGCCGGCCATGGCGAAGGCGGAGGCCGTCATCAGCGGGTCCCAGCTCTGGTCGTTGCCGTAGCCGATGACCGCGGTGAGCGTCCGGTCGGCGCCCTCGCCCTCGCCGCCCGTCTCGTTCGTGGACTCCGGGCCCGAGGAGCAGGCGGAGAGCGTGGAGGCGATCGTGGCGGCGGCGCCGAGCGCGCCGGTGTACTTCAGGAACGACCGGCGGTGCAGCGCCGGTGCGGGGGTCGCGTCGCGCACGGTTCCTCCAGCAAGGAGTGGGAGATACGACGTCCTACGTCATAGGTGCAGCGTGACGATAAGAGGGGGCGTGGGGGCGGTCAAGGGAACGCGCACGAATGCCGTTTCTGCCAGAGGTGCGACCAATGTCGGCCCGGCACGACCAGAGTTGACGCACGGTCAACCGTGGATTGACGTGGATCCTGTCCGGAGGTGGGACGTGGGATGTCCCTGCCGCGTACGATGCGGCGCATGCCCGACCGGCGCGCATCCGACGACTCCAGGAACTCCCTTCCCCCGGCGCGCTCCACCCGCGAGCGGCGCGTGAGCAGTCAGATCCAGCGAGAGGTCACCCAGCTGATCCTCGACCGCAGACTCCGGGCCGGTGCGCCCCTGCCCACCGAGACCGAGCTGATGGAGTCCCTCGGCGTCAGCCGCAACTCCGTGCGCGAGGCGCTGAAGGCGCTCCAGGCCCTCGACATCGTCGAGATCAGACACGGTTACGGCACCTATGTCGGGCAGGCCTCGCTGACCCCGTTCGTCGACGGCCTCACCTTCCGCACCCTGGCCCGGCAGGGCGACGACACCGACGAGACAGGGGCGTTGGCCGAGATACTCCAGGTCAGGGAAGTCCTGGAGGAGGGGCTGATGCGGCGGGTCGCGGGGGAGCTGTCGGACGGGGAGCTGGCGCGCCTTGAGGGGGTGGTGGACCGGATGGAGGAGGCGGGCCTCGCGGGCCGCCCGTTCCCCGAACTCGACCGCGAGTTCCACGAATTGCTGTACGCACCCCTCGGAAATGCCCTGGTGCCGCAGCTGTTGGGCGCCTTCTGGACCGTCTTCCGGCGGGTCTCCGGCGTCCGGGGCTGGACGGACGACCCGGCGCCCGCGGTCACCGTCCGCCGCCACCGTGACATAGTCGTCGCCCTGCGGGCGCACGACGTCGACGCGGCGCAGCGGGCGATGGCGGACCATTTCCGGGGCATCGAGGCGAGGGCCGCCCAGGAGTCACGAGGGGTCGGATGACGGCGAGTTGGGACGAGGGGACACCCGGAGTGCTCCGGCTGCCGTCCGGGCGGGCGGTACGGGGACGGGGGCTCCGCAACACACTCGACCCCGCGCTCGTCCGCCCGACGTACGGCGTCTACCTCCTGGGCAGACAACCGTCCACGCTCGCCGAACTCCCCTGGGAGACCCGGTGGTTGCGATGGCCGGACTTCCGGCTGCCGACGGACCGGGCGGCGGCGCGGACGGTGCTGACGGACGCCTGGGAGCGGGCCGCGGACCCTGCCCAGCGCGTCGAGATCGCCTGCAGGGGCGGGCGTGGACGGACGGGCACGGCCCTGGCCTGCCTCGCGGTCCTCGACGGCGTGCCGCCCGAGGAGGCCGTGCAGTTCGTACGACGGAACTACGACCGCCACGCCGTGGAGACCCCGTGGCAGCGAAGGTACGTACGCACGTTCGGGTGAGTGTGCCCCGCGTCCGTGTGCCCCGCGTCCGTGGGGCGCGGGGCGTGGGGCGAGAGTGACAGAGGGTGGGAGAGGCAGGGGCAGGGGCTACTTCTTCACCCGGTAGCCCGTCACCTTGGCGATCCAGGCCATGAAGTCGGCCGGGTCCTCGTTGGAGCCGTGTCCGGCGTCCCAGTACATGAAGGCGTCGACGTCGTCCCCCAGGTTCTCCAGGCTCAGGGCGAGGTTGCCGACGACGCTCAGCGAGGTGTCGCTGTCCTTGGTGCCGACCCGGATCCACCAGTGCTTGGAGCGGCCGGGATGGTGCTTCCCGATGAAGTACATCGGGTTCATCAGGTCGATCTTCGCGGGCAGGTCGCCGGCCGGCCGTGCGCCGGAGCTGCCCTCGTGCCGCAGGCTGTACAGCGTGAAGTGCCGCGCCTTGGTGGTCCCCGTGCCGAACAGGTTGTTCTCGCCGGAGGACAGGTCGAAGGCGTCGAACGCGGGCGCGTCCTTCTTCCGGGCGCCCACGTGGGTGAGGAAGTCCTTCCAGGAGAAGGTCGCCCGGCCGCCGGACCAGGTGATGAAGGTGTTCGCGGCGAGGTAGGCCGCCCGCGCGGTGTCGGAGAGCGCGGCGAGGTACCTGGTCGCGGACGGCTCCAGGTACGTACGCACGAGGTACGCGTCGAGATTGCGGGCCGTGACCGTGCCGAAGCCCTTGGCGCGCAGTTTCAGGGAGGCCTGGTGGTCGGCGAAGGCGGTGGTCAGCTCCTTGGAGACCGCCTGGTCGACGAGTGAGCCGGAACTGAGCTCGTTCGCGCCCCAGTTCCACTCGTACGCCATGTCGGCGTGCTCCAGATCGGCGATGGGGCACCAGTCGCCGCTCGCGAAGATCGCGTCGCTCGCGTCGGCCGCGCCGATCTCCTTGAGGTACGCGTCGTAGAGCGGGCTGTCGCCCGAGGCGCCGAGCAGGGCGGACAGGGCGCCGCCCGCGCTGGTCCCGGAGGAGACGATCCGGTCGGTGTTCCCCGGGATACGGCCCTTGTTGGCGCGCAGGTACCGCACGGCGGCCTTCAGGTCCACGATGGCGGCCGGCGCGGTGCCGTAGTAGGTGCCGGAGGAGTCGACGAGGGTACGGCCCCGGGCGCCGGGCTCCACGACGACGTACCCGGTGACCAGGGCCAGCTTGCCGAGGTCGACCATCTCGCCCCGGCCGTCGAGCATCGCGTTGCCGCCGGACTGCACACCGCCGGAGGCGGAGGCGGAGGCGGAGGCGCTGGGCGCGGCAGAGGCACTGGCACCGGCGCCCGCGCCGCCTGTCGCGGCGCCGGGGGCGCCCGTCATGGCGGTCCCGCCCACGCCCGTGGCGTCGGCCACGGACGACGGCATGTATCCGCCGACCGCGTTGGCGAGAAGGATGGGGGCGCCGGTGGCGTCGACCGTCCTGCCGTCGATCGCGACCGGAACGCTGATGTTCAGGCTCTGGTACTTCTCGTCCACCGGCTTGGTGACGTAGGTGATGGCCTTGTAGAAGTGGTACTTCACCTCGTGGTCGTCACCTGCGGCGTCCGTGATGGTCGTCGTCAGCTCGGTGTAGGCGTCCTTGTCGAAGACGAGGGCACCGGACGCGTTCGACGCTTTCGCGGCGGACCCGCCCGACGCCTGCGCGCTCAGGGCGAAGCCGCCGGCGGCCGCGACTCCCGCGGTCGCGCCGATGCCCATGACGACACTCCTGCGCTTCACTGCCCGGTGCTTCACGATGTCTCCCAAGTCCGCGGCCGGCGGTGTACGGGCCACCGCCGATCTCTTCCGCGAACGTAATTCGCCGCCGGGAAAAGTGTCAACAATTCTGTTGAAGTCATTGTCGGCACCTAGCCGTTCACGTGGAACCCACAGCTTTCGACGGCTGTCCGCGGCGGGCGTGCCCGGCGCCGGCGCGGCGGTGCGGGCGGCGCCAGGTATAAGAATCCCCGGTAGCAAAAACTTCTCTTCGGGCAGCGTGGAGTCTGAATTACAAATCCTGTGTCAATGATTTTGGTGGCTTTATGCTCACTCCTTTGCCGCGCACCCGAGTAGGGGCTGCCGCGTTAGCGACGTATGAAAAAATCAAAGCCAGCCGACACTTCCACCGCCGTCCGCATGGTGCGGAAAGACGCCATGGGAACCCCTGCGGTGGTGATGGGGCGGTACATCTTCACCCCTGCCGCCGCCTATTCGGCCCCGGGGGCCCGCGGCACTCTGCACGGGGACGGAAAACCGGTCGAGCTGTATGTTACCGAGCCACTGCTGGGTGAATTCGTGGAATACCTGAGCAGGGCGCAGAAGGATCTCGATCAACGATGGGGTGCCCAGGAGCCGTCCGACGGGAATGTGGCCCATGTCTGACCGGGGCAGGCATTCGATGGACGACTACGCGGACCTCTTCGTACCGGGCGACTATTCCGGTGCCCGGCAGGCCGGGGTCGGCGGCGGACGGCACCGCGGTCCCGTCGACATGCGGCACGCGGGAGCGCCCGCGGATCCCCTCGACTCGGCCTGGGACCCGGTCGAGGAGATGACCTACCTCCTCCAGGACGCGGTCCAGGACGCCGGCGCGCAGGAGCAGGCCACGACCGTGCCGCGGCCCCGCAGCGGAAGCGCGCCCCATGTCGCCCTCACCGGTGACCCGATGGACAACCTGGCCACCATCACCGCCGAACTGCCGGCGATCAGGTCCCACCCCGCCGGGCATCGGAAGGTACGCGTCCGCAGGGTGCGCTTCACCTGGCTGCAGACCGTCAGCTTCCTGATCGCCGCGCTGGCGGCCGTGGTCGTGTCGATGGTGAGCGTCTTCGGCGGGATCGTGTCCTACGTCCCCCTGCGCCACGTCGCGTTCCGCACGCAGAGCGGCACGGCCGTCTGGTGGCCTCTGCTGGTCTACGGGCCGTGGATGGTCGCCTCGCTCTCCGTTCTGCGCGCCGCACTGCACCAGCGCCGGGCCGCGCATTCCTGGTTCGTCGTCCTGCTGTTCTCCTCCGTCGCGATGGCACTCTGCGCGGCGCAGGCCGACCGGACCTTCACCGGCATCGCCGCGGCGGTCCTGCCGGCCGTGGCGGCCCTCGCCTGCTTCCAGCAACTCGTCCGCCAGATCACGATGACCCGGCCGGCCCAGCAGAGCCTGCCGCGGCACCGGCTGTTCACGAGCACCGCGCCACGGACCGTCCTTCCCCCGGCCGACCCGCCGGCGCCGGACGTGGCCGTGCGATGAAGGGGGGCCGGAGCGTCACGCCGTCGTCACGGCGCCGGTGAACTCCCTCCGGCGCGGGGCCCGCGGAGGAGGACGGGCCCCGCGACGACCTTGCCGTGCTCGGAAAGGGCAGCCGGTTTGTAAAGCCCCGTCGAAGCGGTCCTTCCTATCGAACTGTGGCTTCCGCATTACTTGTTCGAATGTCCTGATGCCGTCGGCGCAGCCGCCCGACACAAGAACGCGATAACCCAACTCCGCCTGGGGTCGGCCCGCATCCTCCGGCTGTCTCTCCCGCTCTGTTCCGAAGAACTCACAAGCCGCCCGCCGTGAACCATTGGCCATGGAAAACCCTCTGTACCGCAGCGAAGCCGCTGAGCGTAGAGGTCTTCCAAAGACTAAGTGGTGGGCGTCACCGTGGAGAGGGAAAGAGTAGAACCCGAAAAGGAAGGGGAACACCCGTGAGGTCTGCCCGCCGGGCAACCGACGCACAGCACTCGACGGCCCGCGTCGAACAAGCGGAGGAAACCGTGAAGGAATTGCGCGAAGCACTCGCCACCGCAGGAATTACGTCGCCGACACCCCGGATCGACCCGGCGACCTTGGCGCGAAAGACGCCCCGCCCCCTCGGGGAACCGGGCCGGTGTTCCGTCGGGACGGCGGCCCGGTTCGCGGCGGTGCTCCGGTGAAGCCGCACGTCGGGACGTACGTCGTCGACACCAGGACCGGGCGGGTCGGCAGGGTGATGGGCCACGAGGGGCCGTACGTACAACTGCGCCCGTACGGCGGCGGACGCGAATGGGACTGCCTGCCGGACAGCGTGCGCGGAGCCACCGTGGCGGAACGGCTCAGCGCCGCGACCGCGTACGCCAACGCGCGCAGCCGGGGCGAGGTCCCTTGACCGGGCCCCGGCCACACCCGGCGGACCGGTACGCGAGAATGGGGCCATGAGCCTGTTCCGCGACGACGGCATCGTGCTGCGCACCCAGAAGCTGGGTGAGGCGGACCGGATCATCACCTTGCTCACTCGCGGTCACGGACGCGTACGGGCCGTGGCCCGGGGGGTGCGCCGGACCAAGTCGAAGTTCGGCGCCCGGCTCGAACCCTTCTCCCACGTCGACGTGCAGTTCTTCGCGCGCGGGAGCGAACTGATCGGCCGCGGCCTGCCGCTGTGCACCCAGAGCGAGACGATCGCTCCGTACGGCGGCGGGATCGTCACCGACTACGCCCGCTACACCGCCGGGACGGCCATGCTGGAGACGGCCGAGCGGTTCACGGACCACGAGGGCGAGCCCGCCGTCCAGCAGTACCTGCTGCTCGTGGGCGGGCTGCGCACGCTCGCCCAGGGCGAGCACGAGCCGCACCTCATCCTCGACGCGTTCCTGCTGCGCTCCCTCGCCGTGAACGGGTACGCGCCCAGCTTCGACGACTGTGCCAAATGCGGTATGCCCGGCCCGAATCGCTTCTTCTCGGTCGCCGCGGGAGGTTCCGTCTGCGTCGACTGCCGGGTGCCCGGCAGCGTCGTACCCTCGGCGGGGGCCCTCGAACTGCTCGGCGCGCTGCTGACGGGGGACTGGGCGCACGCGGACGCGTGCGAGCCGCGGTACGTCAGGGAGGGCAGCGGCCTGGTGTCGGCCTACCTGCACTGGCACCTGGAGCGTGGACTGCGTTCCCTGCGGTACGTCGAGAAAAGCACGTGAGCGACAACCGGCCGTACTTGCCGTACTGGCTGTACGAGATCTGAGGAGACGAGAAGCAGATGGTGGTACGCGGGATCCTGGGGCGCCAGCGCCGCGAGTACAAGACGCCGGAACCGCACCCGTCCGGTGCCCGCGCGCCCAAGCTCCCCGGTGAGCTGATCCCGAACCACGTGGCGTGCGTGATGGACGGGAACGGGCGCTGGGCCAAGGAGCGCGGGCTGCCGCGTACCGAGGGGCACCGGGTCGGTGAGGGCGTCGTCATGGACGTCCTGAAGGGCTGCCTGGAGCTGGGCGTCAAGAACCTCTCGCTGTACGCCTTCTCCACGGAGAACTGGAAGCGGTCGCCCGAGGAGGTCCGCTTCCTGATGAACTTCAACAAGGACGTCATCCGGCGCCGGCGCGACGAGATGAACGACCTCGGCATCCGGATCCGGTGGGTCGGCCGGATGCCCAAGCTGTGGAAGTCCGTCGTGCAGGAGCTGCAGGTCGCGCAGGAGCAGACGCAGGACAACGACGCGATGACCCTGTACTTCTGTGTGAACTACGGGGGGCGGGCGGAGCTGGCCGACGCGGCGAAGGCGCTGGCCGCTGATGTCGCCGCCGGGAAGCTTGACCCCGACAAGGTCAATGAGAAGACGATCCAGAAGTACTTGTACTACCCGGACATGCCTGATGTGGACCTGTTCCTGCGCCCCAGCGGCGAGCAGCGGACGTCCAACTACCTGATCTGGCAGTCCAGTTACGCGGAGATGGTCTTCCAGGACGTCCTGTGGCCGGACTTCGACCGGCGTGATCTCTGGCGGGCATGCGTGGAGTACGCGTCGCGGGACCGTCGCTTCGGCGGCGCGGTCCCCAACGAGGATCTCCTCGCCATGGAAGCGGACATGAGGGGCCGCCCGGACCCCAGCTGACGTTCAAAGATTGCGCCGTTCCCCGCGCCCCTGATCAGGGGCGCGGGGAACGGCGCAATCTTTTGTGGCGCGCCAGCACTGGGCCGGTGCTTTCTACGGCTGGTTGCGGGTCGCGCAGTCCGCGCAGGTGCCGAAGATCTCCACCGTGTGCGCGACGTTCACATAGCCGTGTTCCGCCGCGATCGCCTCCGCCCACTTCTCCACCGCCGGACCTTCCACCTCCACGGCCTTGCCGCACACCCGGCACACCAGGTGATGGTGGTGGTCCCCGCTCGCGCAGCGGCGGTACACCGACTCACCGTCGGACGTGCGCAGCACATCCACCTCACCCGCGTCCGCGAGCGACTGCAGCGTGCGGTACACCGTGGTGAGCCCTACGGAATCGCCCTTGTGCTTGAGCATGTCGTGCAGGTCCTGCGCACTACGGAACTCGTCCACCTCGTCGAGCGCCGCCGCCACGGCGGCACGCTGCCGGGTGGAACGGCCCCGAACGGGCGGTCCAGCGGTCGTCACCGTTGCCTCCAAACGTCTGCGGCTTGCCGGGCCATTGTGCCAGCCCGAGCTGGGCGCGGTCAGACGCCGACCTTGCCGGTCGGTGTGCGTGTGGCGGGAATGGCGCACTCGGCCGGGTCCCCCGCCTCCCGCGCCGCGACCAGCGCGGCGGCCCGCGCACGGCGCCTGGCCAGCGGCGTCGCCGCCACCGTGAGCAGCATGAACGCCCCGATGGTCAGCAGCACGATCGTCGCGCCGGGCGGTACGTCCTGGTAGTACGAGGTCACCGTGCCGCCGATCGTCACGCTGACGCCGATCGCCACCGAGATCGCGAACGTGGCGGCGAAACTCCGGCTGAGCTGCTGCGCGGCGGCCACCGGGACCACCATCAGCGCGGAGACCAGCAGCAGGCCGACGACCCGCATGGCGACCGTGACGGTGACGGCGGCCGTGATCGCCGTGAGGAGGTTCAGGGCGCGCACCGGCAGCCCCGTCACCCGCGCGAACTCCTCGTCCTGGCTGACCGCGAACAGCTGCCTGCGCAGCCCGATCGTCACCAGGACGACGAAGGCCGCCAGGAGGCAGATCGCCGTCACGTCCGACTCGGAGACCGTGGAGAGCGAGCCGAAGAGGTACGAGGTCAGGTTGGCGTTGGAGCCGCCGGGCGCGAGGTTGATGAACATCACACCGCCCGCCATACCCCCGTAGAAGAGCATCGCCAGCGCGATGTCGCCGCGCGTCCTCCCGTACCAGCGGATCAGTTCCATCAGGACTGCGCCGACCACGGAGACGGCCGTCGCCATCCACACCGGGGACCAGGAGAGCAGGAAGCCGAGGCCGACGCCGGTCATCGCGACGTGGCCGATGCCGTCGCCCAGCAGGGCCTGGCGGCGCTGGACGAGGTAGATGCCGACGGCGGGCGCGGTGATGCCGACGAGGACGGCCGCGAGCAGGGCCCGCTGCATGAAGGCGTAATCGAGGATTTCGAGGTTCATGGCGATCAGCTCAGCAGTCCCGTCCGGATCGGTTCGGCGTTGTGAGCCGCGTGGGGGTGTACGTGGTCGTGGCCGGGCAGCGCGTGCTGGCCGAGGGCCCGCGGGGGCGGGCCGTCGTGCAGGACGCAGCCGTCGCGCAGCACGACCGCGCGGTCGATGAGCGGCTCCAGCGGGCCCAGCTCGTGCAGCACGAGGAGGACGGAGGTGCCGGCCGCGACCTGCTCCCGCAGGGTCGCCGCGAGGACCTCCTGGCTCGCCAGGTCCACGCCCGCCATCGGCTCGTCCATGATCAGCAGTTCGGGTACGGAGGCCAGCGCGCGGGCGATGAGGACGCGCTGGTGCTGGCCGCCGGAGAGGGCGTCCACGGAGTCCTTGGCGCGGTCGGCGAGGCCCACCAGCTCCAGGGCGTGCCGTACGGCCTCGCGGTCGGCCTTGCGCAGGACGCCGAAGCGGGCGCGGGACAGCCGGCCGGAGGACACCACCTCGGTCACCGTGGCGGGCACTCCGCCGGCGGCCGTCGTGCGCTGCGGTACGTAGCCCACGCGCGCCCAGTCGCGGAAGCGGCGCCGGGGCGTGCCGAACAGCTCGACCTCGCCGCCCGTCACCGGGACCTGGCCGATGATCGTACGGATGGCGGTCGACTTGCCGGAGCCGTTGGCGCCGAGCAGCGCGACGACCTCACCGCGGTGCACGGTGAGGTCGATGCCACGCAGGACGGGGCGCGAGCCGAGTTCGGCCGTCACACCGCGCAGCGCGATGACGGGCGGGCGCGGGTCGGCGGCCGGTGTGCCGGACTCGTTCGTCATGCCGACGTCCTCCGAAGGCTGATCGGGGTGATCGTGCTGCTCATGATGCTGTCATTTCACGGTCACTCGGCGCCCAGGGCCGTCTGCAGGGCCTTGAGGTTGGCGTCCATGACCTGGATGTAGTCGTCGCCCCTGGACTTCTCCGTGATGCCCTCGATCGGGTCGAGCACATCGGTCTTCAGGTTCGCGTCCGCGGCGATGGTCTTGGCGGTCTTGTCGCTGACGAGCGTCTCGTAGAACACCGTGGAGACACCGTCGGCCTTGGCCATCTTCTCAAGGTCCTTGACGCGGTTGGCGCTGGGTTCGCTCTCCGGGTCCAGGCCGTTGATGGCCTCCTCGGTGAGGCCGTAGCGCTCGGCGAGGTAGCCGAAGGCGGCGTGGGTGGTGATGAAGACCTTGGTCTTGGTGTCCCCCAGGCCGTTCTCGAAGCGGGTGTCGAGTCCGTCCAGCTTCTTCACCAGGGCCGCGGTGTTCTTCTTGTACGTCGCCGCGTTGTCCGGGTCGGCCTTCTCGAAGGCCTTGCCCACGCCTTCGGCGACCTCGGCGTACTTCACGGGGTCGAGCCAGATGTGCGGGTCGAGGCCGGAACCTTCCTCGTCCTCGTGGCCGTGTTCGTCCTCGTCCTCGTGCTCGGCCGCGTGGCCGCCGACCTCGGTGCCGTGCTTCTCCAGGGTGGTGAGGGTGGCCGCGTCGACCTTCGTCTTCACCTCGGACTGGCCTATCGCCTCGTCGACGGAGGGCTGGAGATCCTTCAGGTAGAGAGCCACGTCCGACTCCTGGAGCTGCGCGGTCTGCTTGGCGCTGATCTCCAGGTCGTGAGGCTCCTGACCGGGCTCGGTCAGTGTGTTCACGCTGACGTGGCTCCCGCCTATCTCCTCGGCGAGGAACTGCAGCGGGTAGAACGACGCCACGACGTCGAGCTTGCCGCCCTCGCCGTCGGCCGCGCTGGAGTCGGACGAGCAGGCGGAGAGGGAGCCGAGCGTGAGGGCGGTGGCCGCCGCGATCACGGTGGCGGATATGTGGCGTCGTCGTACGTTCATGACACTCATTTTCAGCTGATGTGGAAACGATTGTCAATAAGCTGCCCTGTGATCTGGACTTCATCCCGGTATGCGAGGGCTGTGACGATGAGCGCGGGGGCGGCGTCCGGCCCGTACCCCAACCGATTTGATCCGGGGGGCGGGGCCGCCGGTAATCTGAGGCATTCGCTCTGAAGCAATCGCTGTGAAGCAATCCGCTTCAACGCCCGTCGTCGTAATGAAGAGAGCACCGTGGCCGCCGACAAGATCGACACCATCGTCAGCCTGAGCAAGCGCCGTGGCTTCGTCTATCCGTGCAGTGAGATCTACGGCGGCCAGCGAGCCGCCTGGGACTACGGGCCGCTGGGTGTCGAGCTCAAGGAGAACATCAAGCGTCAGTGGTGGCGCTACATGGTGACGTCGCGCGAGGACGTCGTCGGTATCGACTCGTCCGTGATCCTGGCGACCGAGGTCTGGGTGGCCTCCGGCCATGTCGCCACGTTCTCCGACCCGCTCACCGAGTGCACCTCGTGTCACAAGCGGTACCGCGCCGACCACCTGGAGGAGGCGTACGAGGCCAAGCACAACCGCCTCCCCGAGAACGGGCTCGCCGACCTCAACTGCCCCAACTGCGGCAACAAGGGCACGTTCACCGAGCCCAAGCAGTTCTCCGGCCTGCTCTCCACGCACCTCGGCCCGACGCAGGACAGCGGCTCCGTCGCCTACCTGCGCCCCGAGACCGCGCAGGGCATCTTCACCAACTTCGCCCAGGTCCAGCAGACCTCGCGCAAGAAGCCGCCGTTCGGCATCGCGCAGATGGGCAAGTCCTTCCGCAACGAGATCACGCCCGGCAACTTCATCTTCCGGACCCGCGAGTTCGAGCAGATGGAGATGGAGTTCTTCGTCAAGCCGGGCGAGGACGAGAAGTGGCAGGAGTTCTGGATGCAGGAGCGCTGGAACTGGTACACCGGCCTCGGTCTCCGCGAGGAGAACATGCGCTGGTACGACCACCCGGCCGAGAAGCTCTCGCACTACTCCAAGCGCACCGCCGACATCGAGTACCGCTTCCAGTTCGGCGGCAACGAGTGGGGTGAGCTGGAGGGCGTCGCCAACCGCACGGACTACGACCTGTCCGCGCACTCCAAGGCGTCCGGCCAGGACCTGTCCTACTTCGACCAGGAGGCCGGCGAGCGCTGGACCCCGTACGTCATCGAGCCCGCGGCCGGTGTCGGCCGCGCGATGCTGGCGTTCCTCCTGGACGCCTACGTCGAGGACGAGGCGCCCAACGCCAAGGGCAAGATGGAGAAGCGGACGGTTCTGCGGCTCGACCCGCGGCTCGCGCCGGTGAAGGTCGCGGTGCTGCCGCTGTCCCGCAACCCGGAGCTCTCGCCGAAGGCGAAGGGTCTCGCGACGGCTCTGCGGCAGAACTGGAACATCGACTTCGATGACGCCGGTGCGATCGGTCGGCGTTACCGGCGGCAGGACGAGATCGGTACGCCGTTCTGTGTCACCGTCGACTTCGACACGCTCGACGACAACGCGGTGACGGTTCGCGAGCGGGACACCATGAAGCAGGAGCGGGTGTCCCTCGACCAGATCGAGGGCTACCTGGCGAGCCGCCTCATCGGCTGCTAGTCGCGCCCCTAGAAGCAAAAGATTGCGCCGTTCCCCGCGCCCCTGAAAAGGGGCGCGGGGAACGGCGCAATCTTTTTTGGGGTCAGCTGGGGTCCACCGTTGCCTGGTGGGCCTCCGTGAGGTGTTCCTCCGCTTTCAGCCAGGGCAGGAACTGGGCCGGCTTGCGCCAGCCGCACGTGTCGCATCTGATCGTCCGCTGCATGCCCGTGCGTTGTACCCGTACGACGTGCTCGCGGCCGTGTTGGTCCCAGCGGCTGACTTTGCTGGTGTTGATCTGCAGCATGACGCCTCCTGGTGGTCGCGCTCACCTTGCGCGCGCTATGGAGTGTGCAACAAGAACAACATCAACGGGGGCTCGTAAGCGGTGAGTTCTGTGCGCATTCCGCGTACGGCACCAGCGTGTCGGCATGGCCGGGAAGCCGGCCGACGCGACCGGGGCCGAGTGCGACGTGCTCGATGCCGGTGACGAGGGCGCCGTCGAGGCGCACGCCGCCTCGGTGGCCGAGCGGGCCGGCGTCCGCCCAGGGGCCCGGGGTGATCCTCGCTCTCAACAGCGGGTCCCACAACGGCAGTCCGGTGCTGGGCGGTACGGGGGCGGCCGACGGCGCGCTCGACGCGCTGATCCGCCAACTCGCCCAGGAGGCCGGTCCCGCCGGGGTGCGTGCCCTCGGCATCCGGACCGCGGGCGTGGTCGACACCCTCACCCCCGAGAAGCTGAGCGCCGCGGGTGCGCCCCGCGGCGGACGAGGCCGCCGTGGAAGGCATCCGCGCGCACCTCGACAGCCTGCGGATGACGAAGC
This sequence comes from Streptomyces tauricus, assembly GCF_014650955.1. Lineage (GTDB taxonomy): Bacteria > Actinomycetota > Actinomycetes > Streptomycetales > Streptomycetaceae > Streptomyces > Streptomyces tauricus. The sequence continues at coordinate 49,348 of NZ_BMVY01000021.1, read as the reverse complement.
GCTCGTCCCGGATCGCGGACATCGCGGACATCGCGGCCCTGGCGGCCTTCCTCGCCTCCGACGCGGCGGCCGGCCTCACCGGCACCTGGGTCAACGTGATCGCGGGGATGTTCCCCAGCTGACCGGTCCGCAAAGGTGGTTCATGCGATCCGGCGGGGCAGGCGCAGGCTCAGGCCCGTCGTCAGGACGACGGCGGCGAGCTGTACCAGCAGGGTGGTGGCCAGGGCGTCGCCCATGCCCCGGCCCGGTACCAGGGTGAGGAACAGCGTGCCGAGGGTGGCCACGCCCAGGGCCAGCGCGGACTGCTGGGCGGTGATCATCACTCCGCTGCCCACGCCGGCGCGGGCAGCGGGCACCTCGGAGAGGATGACGCGGAAGAGGACGGGCAGTTGGAGGGCCTGCCCCGCGCCCGCGATCATCAGGCCCGGCCAGAGCTGCGGACCGCCGAGGTCGGGCCAGGAACCCCACACGGTGAGGGCGAGGACGCCCACACCGACCGCCTGGAGCAGGCCGCCCGCGGTCACCACGCGCGTACCCCAGCGGGCCACCAGCCGGGCGCCCAGGAGCGAGGCCACGAAGAAGGACACCGCCATCGGTACGAGGGTGAGGCCCGCGCGGACCGGGCTCAGGCCGACCCCCTCCTGGAGGGCCACCGCGATGACGAACATGAAGCCGCTGAACCCGATGGAGAAGGGGAGGATCATGATCAGGCCGCGGCGCAGGGGCACATTGGCGAAGAGGCTCGGCGGGACCAGCGGGGTGCGGCCCCGGCGTTCCTCACGGCGTTCCACCAGGTAGAAGGCGGTCGCGGCGACGGGGAACAGGGCCAGGGACAGCCAGGTCCACAGCGGCCAGCCCGCCGCCCGGCCCTCGGTCAGCGGGGCCAGCAGCGACACCAGGGCCACGCCCAGCAGGACCGTGCCGGGGGCGTCCACCGGCTGCGGGTGCTGCGAGCGCGTCTCGGGGACGGCCCGGGCGGCCAGGACGAGGCCCAGCAGTACGACCGGTACGTTCACGAGGAAGACCGCGCGCCAGCCGGTGCCCGCGATGTCGGCCGCGACCAGGACGCCGCCGAGTATCTGCCCGGCCACCATGGAGAGCCCGGCCGTGGCCCCGTACAGGCCCATCGCCCTGGCGCGGCGCGGGCCCTGGGTCGCCGACTGGATGGTGGCGAGGACCTGCGGGAGCATCGCCGCGGACGCCGCGCCCTGGGCGACGCGCGCCACGACGAGCGTCCACGCGGTGGGGGCGAGGCCGCACGCCAGCGAGGTCAGGCCGAAGGCCACCATGCCGCCGAGGAAGAGCCGGCGGCGGCCGAACATGTCGCCGAGCCGTCCGCCGTGGACGAGGAGCACGGCGTACGCGACCCCGTAGCCGGCGACGACGAGTTCCAGGACGGAGTCGCTCGCGGCCAGGTCGTGGCCGATCGTGGGCAGGGCGACGTTCACGATGAAGAAGTCGATGAGGGGCAGGGCCGCGCCGAGCAGCACGGTGAACAGCCCGAGCGCGCCGAGCACGGGTGGGCCGGCGGTCGCGGAGGGGGTGGTGCGGGGAGCGAGGATTTCGGTCACGGGACCGATCCTGCGCCTGCTCGCAGACGGGTACCAGAGTCTCCTTATCCTGGTAGAAGGAGTACCCGGCAACAGGGTCCGCGACAGGGCCGCGGGACGGCAGGCTGGAGACATGACGACCATGGCCGAGCGGACGACGGCGGGGACGGGTACGGGGACGGGCGGGGTCATGGTGGTGACGGGCGCGCTCGCCGGGGTGGCGGGCACGGTCACCGGGGTGACGGGTGGTGTCACCGGGGTGGGGGTGGCGGACGCCGGGGCCGGGGTCGAGGTCGGGGTCGGGGTCGGGGAGTCTGAGATTCGGCGGCATGAGCTGGCCGCCTTTCTCCGCCACCGCCGTGAGCACATCACCCCCGAGCAGGTGGGGCTGCCCCGGGGCCGCCGACGGCGTACCCCCGGCCTGCGCCGGGAGGAGGTCGCGCAACTCTCCTCGGTCGGCGTCACCTGGTACACGTGGCTCGAACAGGCCCGGGACATCCAGGTCTCCGTGCAGGTCCTCGACGCGCTCGCCCGCACGCTGATGCTCGACTCGAACGAGCGGGCCCACCTCTTCCAGCTGGCCGCGGCCGTCGATCCCACCCCGGCCTCGCGCTGCCCGACGATCACTCCGGCGCTGCTGCAGACGCTGGAGCAGCTGGAGCCGCTGCCGGCCTGTATCCAGAACAGCCGGTACGACGTCCTCGCGTACAACCGCACGTACGGGCTGCTGCTGTGCGACCTCGACGAGGTGCCGCCCGAGGACCGCAACTGCATGCTCCTCGTCACCACGAACGAGCAGTGGCGCTCCTCGATCGTGCTGCTCGACGAGACGGTGCGGCTGATGGCCGCGAAGTTCCGGGGCTCCATGGCCGGGCATCTGGCCGATCCCGCGTGGAAGATGCTGCTCAAGCGGCTGTGCGCGGAGTCGGAGGAGTTCCGGGAGGTGTGGGAGCGGCACGAGGTGGTGGGGGCGCGCAGCAAGACGAAGCTGTTCGACAACCGGTATGTGGGGCGGTTGACGCTCGTCCATACGGATCTTTGGCTGGGGCCGGGGGAGGGGCCGCGGATGGTCACGTACGCGGCTGCGGACGAGGAGTCGCGGGGGCGCTTGGAGGAGCTCCACGCACTCGCCGCCTCGCGCCGTTCCCCGCGCCCCTGAGGGCTGGGCTGCGCGCGGCTGGTTGTCGGGTGCGGCCGGTGGGGGCTGGCCGCGCCGTTCCCCGCGCCCCTGAAAAGCTCAAAGATTGCGCCGTTCCCCGCGCCCCTGAAGGGCGAAAGACTGCGCCGTTCTCCGCGCCCCTTGAGGGTCGAGGGCTGGGGCGCAGCCCCGCCCCGAGGGGCGCGGGGAACGGCGCGGCCAGCATCCACCGGGGTCGCCGTCCCCCACGGGGCTTCGTGAGGGCCCTTACGCGATCCCCGCCGACTCCTTCACCTCCGGGGAGGAGAGGCGGTCTGCCGTGCGGGCGGCTGTGGCGCGGGCCCAGGGGCCGCTCGACACCGCGCCGACCACCAGGACCGAGAGGCCGCACGCCGCGATGATCCACCACGCCGGACGCGCCGCCGAGACGAACGTGTCCCGGTAGGACGACGTACCGACTCCCGACGCCAGGACCGCGCCGATCACCGCGACGCCCAGCGTCTGGCCGATCTGGCGGCTCGTGGACGCCACCGCCGCGGCCACCCCCGCCTGCGCGCGGGGCATGCCCGACACCGCCGTGTTCGTGATGGGCGCGTTCACGAAACCGAAGCCGAGCCCGAAGAGCACGTACCCGATGACGAGCGTCACGTTCGCCGTCTCCGCCTCGAACGCCGCGAACAGCACCCCGCTCACCGTCATCGCCGTACCGGCGATCAGGAGGGAGAAGCGGGGTCCGCGGTTGCCCACCAGGCGGCCCGACAGCGGGGCGCAGACGAAGGTCATCGCCGCCATGGGGAGCATCCACAGGCCCGCGTCGAGGGCGCTCAGGCCTCGGACGTTCTGGAGGTACAGCGTGGAGAGGAAGAGGAAGCCGCCCAGCGCCGCGAACGCGCTGACCGCCACCACCGTCGCCCCGCTGAACGGCGCAGACCGGAAGAAGCGCAGGTCGATGAGGGGTTCGTCGCGCCGCGGCTCGTACCAGAGGAGGGTGACGAGCGCCACGAGCGCGATCCCGCCGAAGACGAGGACCTTGCCGGCGCCCGAGCTGGGCGCCTCGATGATCGCGTACGTCAGCGACCCGAGCAGCGCGATCACCAGGAGCTGCCCCACCGGGTCGGGGCGGCGCGCCTTCGGGGCGCGGGACTCGGGCACGTACCGCAGGGTGAGCAGGAGCGCGGCCAGGCCCACCGGCAGGTTGACCCAGAAGATCGAGCGCCAGCCGACCGAGTCCACCAGGAGGCCGCCGACCAGCGGGCCCGCGGCCATGGATATGCCGACCACCGCGCCCCAGACACCGATCGCGCGGGCGCGCTCGCGCGGGTCCGTGAACGTGTTGGTGATGATCGACATGGCGACCGGGTTGAGCATCGAGCCGCCGACCGCCTGGATCATGCGGAACGCCACGAGCGATTCGAGGTTCGGCGCGAGCGAGCACAGGACCGAGCCGACGGTGAAGACGACGAGGCCCGCCATGAAGACCTTCCGGCGGCCGATGCGGTCGGCGGTCGAGCCCGCGAGCATCAGCAGCGAGGCGAGCACCAGCGTGTACGCGTCGATCGTCCACTGCATGCCCGCCAGGCTCGCGTGCAGATCCTTCTGCATGGAGGGGAGCGCGACGTTGAGAACGGTGTTGTCGAGGCTCACGATCAGCAGACTCATGCAGCAGATCGCGAGCACCAGCTGACGCCGGCGGGGGCTGAGCTCAGGCATGGGTACAAGGTTACGCTCATGTCGGTAGTGTGCCTAACTAACGACTACCGCCATGGGTCGGCGTACGTGACAATGGGGGAATGTCCACGCCCACTTCCGCGCCCCCTGCCGCACTCGCGTCCACGGTGAACACCGCTCTGCAGATCGGGCCGCACACCGTCCAGCCGCCCGTCGTGCTCGCGCCCATGGCGGGGATCACGAACGCCCCGTTCCGTACGCTGTGCAGGGAGTTCAGCGGGGGCAAGGGGTTGTTCGTCAGCGAGATGATCACCACGCGGGCGCTGGTCGAACGCAACGAGAAGACCATGCAGCTGATCCGCTTCGACGCGTCGGAGACCCCGCGTTCGATCCAGCTGTACGGCGTCGACCCCGCGACCGTCGGCAAGGCCGTCCGCATGATCGCGGACGAGGGCCTCGCCGACCACATCGACCTGAACTTCGGCTGCCCGGTGCCCAAGGTGACCCGCAAGGGCGGCGGCTCGGCCCTCCCGTACAAGCGGCCGCTGCTGCGGGCGATCCTGCGGGAGGCGGTGGCCGGGGCGGGGGACCTGCCGGTCACCATGAAGATGCGCAAGGGCATCGACGACGACCACATCACGTTCCTCGACGCGGGCCGTATCGCGGTCGAGGAGGGTGTCACGTCGATCGCGCTGCACGGGCGCACCGCCGCGCAGCACTACGGCGGGACCGCCGACTGGGACGCCATCGCTCGGCTGAAGGAGCACGTTCCGGAGATCCCCGTCCTCGGCAACGGGGACATCTGGTCCGCCGACGACGCGCTGCGGATGATGCGGGAGACCGGGTGCGACGGGGTCGTCGTGGGCCGGGGGTGCCTCGGGCGGCCGTGGCTGTTCGGTGACCTGGTCGCGGCGTTCGAGGGACGGGGCGGGCAGTACGCGCAGCCGGCCCTTCGCGAGGTCGCGGCCGTCATGGTGCGGCACGCGACCCTGCTCGGGGAGTGGATCGGGGACGAGGCGCGCGGGGTCATCGACTTCCGCAAGCATGTGGCGTGGTACTTGAAGGGGTTCGCGGTCGGGTCGGAGATGCGGCGGCGGCTCGCCGTCACGTCGTCCTTGAGTGAACTGGCCGAGGGGCTGGAGGAGTTGGAGCTCGATCAGCCGTGGCCGGTGGGGGCGGATGGGCCGCGGGGGCGTACGTCCGGCAATGGGCGGGTTGTCCTGCCGGACGGGTGGTTGAGGGATCCGTATGACTGTGCCAGCGTCAGTGAGGATGCGGAGTTGGACACGTCCGGGGGGTGACGGTGCTCCGCGGGGCCTTGTTGCGCCGTTCCCCGCGCCCTTCAAGGGGCGCGGGGAACGGCGCAGTCTTGTGGCTTTCAGGGGCGCGGGGAACGGCGCAGTCCTTTGGGCCCGCCCCCACCGGCCCGCACCCGACTACGCGCCCCCCACCGCGGTGAGCAACGCCAGCGGCGCGGCCGCAGACCGCGACTCCCGCACGCACGCGTGCGGATACGGCACCGGCTCCGCATGCGTACCGCGCCCGTACCCCGCAAGCACCTCCGGCAGCCGATACCCCGCCACGGTCGCCGCGTCCACCAGCCCGTGCGCCACCGCCCGCGCCTCGTCGTGCAGGCCGTACCGCGCCAGCCCCAACGTGATCAGCGCGTTGTCGTGCGGCCACACCGACCCCCGGTGGTACGACAGCGGGTGGTACGCGGGCTGCCCCGAGGCGACCGTCCGCACCCCCCACCCGGAGAAGAAGTCCGGCTCCAGCAGCCGCCGCCCCACCAGCTCGCCGTACTCCTTGTCCAGCAGCCCGGACCACAGCAGATGCCCCGCGTCGGAGGCGAGCGCGTCGACGTGGTTCCCGTCGCCGTCGAGGGCGAGCGCGGGAAAGGCGCGGTCGGCCATCCAGAAGTCCCGCTGGAACCGGTCCCGCAGATCCCCGGCGGCCTGTTCGAGGAGTGCCGCGTACACCTCGTCGTCCCACACCGTCCGGGCGAGCTGCGCGGTCCGGCGCAGCGCGTCGTACGCGTACCCCTGCGCCCCCGCGGCCATCACCGGGCCGGTCGGCCGGCTGCCGTCGCCCGAGCAGATCGCGCCGGGGGAGTCCTTCCAGTTCTGGTTGGCGAGGCCGCCCTCGTCGGCGCGGTAGACGAGATAGCCGCGCGAGGTCAGTCCGCCGTGGTCCAGCATCCAGCCGATCGCCGCACGGGCGTTGGGCTCCAGGCGGTGGGCCAGGGCGGTGTCACCGGTCTGCTCGACGTACGCGCCGAGCAACACGAGGAACAGCGGGGTCGCGTCGACGGAGCCGTAGTACCGCCCGTACGGCACCTGTCCGAAGTGGGCCAGTTCCCCGTGCCGCACCTCGTGCACGATCTTGCCCGGCTGGGCCACCGTGCCCACGCCGACCTCGGTGGCCTGGGCGGCGGCGAGCGCGGGCAGGGTGGCGGCGGCCAGTTGCGGCCGGTAGGGGAGCGCGAACAGCGAGGTCAGCAGCGCGTCGCGGCCGAGCAGCGTCAGGAACCACGGCACCCCGGCCGCCGGCACCCGCAGCTCCTCCCCGTCGGGACCCGTCGCCGGTACCTGGAGCACGGCCAGGTCGGCCAGGCCCCGCGCACAGGCCGCGGCCAGCTCGGGCCAGCCGCTCGGGAACGGCACGCCCTCCGCGAACTCCCCTTCCAGCGCGAGGAGTCGGGCGTTCGCGACGGCCGGGGTGGGGGGCACCTGCGGGGCCGGCATGCCGTGCGGGCGGGCCGCCACCCGCAGGGCCAGTTCGGCCGAGCCGTGCGGTTCGAGGTCGAGGGCCCACACCAGGCGCCGCGCGCCCGTGCCGGTCTCCTCGACGCCGTCGGGCGCGGGTTCACAGGTGACGGTCGTACAGGACCGCCACTCGCCGCGCTGGTAGCGGAACTCCACCCCGTCGTCGAGGACCTGGCGGGAGCGTACGGCGCCGGTCTTCGCGTACGTCCGGTGGTCGGAGCGCAGTTCGAACTGGTCCGTGAAGTCGGCGTCGGCGGTGACCGCGACGCGGACCGTCGTCGGCACCGGGCGGTTGCTGGTGATCCGCAGGGACTCGACGAACGAGCCGTCGGTGACGGCCTGTTCGCGGAAGAGGGTGTGGGCGGGCGGTTCCTGCCGGCCGCCGCGCGGCACGAGGACGCAGCGCGCGCTGTCGCCGTCCGTCACCGGCGACAGCGCCTCGGGCACCGCGCCGTCGACGGTCAGCTGCCAGCGGCTCAGATGCCGGGCGTCGCGCACGAACATCCCGTCGGGAGCGGAGTGCGACCCGCCCCCGCCGCGTACTCCGCTGATGTCCCCGCCGTCGCCCACCGCGACGAACGTCCCGCCGTGTACGAGCAGATGCTGCCGGTCCGTCATCGCAGGTCCCCTCCCAAGGCACCCTCGCCGAACTTCTCCGTCGTGCTCAACTCTTCGGTCGTGCCGTGCGCCGCGTCGGGCCCCTGGGGCGTCCGCGGCGTCTCGTGCAGCAGGTCCAGCGTCAGCGCCGCGGTCCAGCTGAAACCGAGCGCCCCGCAGGCCTCACCGGTGTACGGATCCACGTACTCGGCGAACCCGGACGTGTCCGCGGTCTCCAGCAGGGCGCCGCGCAGCCCGGCCGCGACGGAGAGTTCCCCGTGCAGCCGGAGCCCCCGCTCCACCAGCCAGTTGGTGTTGAACCAGGCCGGTCCCCGCCAGTACCGGTGCGGGTCGAAGGCGTGCCCGGTCAGGTCGTAACTCGGTACGAGCCGGGTCGTGTCGCCGAGCCCGAAGTGCGGCCCGCGCAGGGTCCGTACGAGCGTGGCGGCCGTCTCGCGGGGCAGGGTCGGCAGGATCAGCGGGACGAGACCGGAGACCCCGCGCTCGGGGATCGGCTCGTCCGTGCGCACGTTCCGGCAGAAGAACATGCCCTGCGCCGGATCCCACAGCCGCTCGACCAGCGCCGCCGTCAGCCGCTCGGCGCGCGCGTGCCGGGCGGTGCCCGTCGCGCCCAGCTCCCGGGCGATCCGCGCCAGGGCGTGCTCGGAGGCGATCAGCAGCGCGTTGAACGACGGGTCCTCCACGGCGAATCCACCGCCACCGCCACCGACGCTGCCCATCCGGCCGCCGACACCGCTGCCGAGGCGCCCGCCGCCTCCGTGACCGCCGTCCGCGGCACCCCCGTCCGCGTACCCGCCGTCCCGGTAGTCCGCCGCCAGGCGTACGTACCGGCCGTAGTCCAGGTCCGTCGGCCGGTCCTCGGCGGCGCCGTGGTCCAGGTCGGCCCGGCGGAAGGAACGGGCCGGGGCCGGTGTGACGCGGGACAGCGGCGCGTCCCAGCTCGGCGCGTTGTCCATGCCCTGCTCCCAGGGGTGGACCACCGAGGCGAGCCCCCCGCCGCCCAGGTCCCGGCGGTGCAGCAGATAGCGGTGCCAGGCCGCGAGGCGCGGGTACATCCGGGACAGGAAGGACCTCGACCGGGAAAGACCCGGGTCGGCGGAGTGCACGAGCCACACGGCGAGCGCGTGCACCGGTGGCTGCACGATGCCCGAGGTCTGTACGGTGCGCGGAGCGCCCGCCGTGCGCCCCGCGGTCGAGGAGCGCCAGAAGTCCGGGCTCGGGAAGTACGCGTCGAGGGGGACGGAGGGGTTGAACACGATGTGCGGGATCCGGCCGTCGCCCCACTGCGCGCCGAGCAGCGTCTCCAGCTCGGTCTGGGCCCGCAGCGGCGACAAGTGCCGCAGTCCGATCGCGATGAACGCGGAGTCCCAGGACCACTGGTGCGGATACAGGCTGCGCGAGGGCACCGTGGATGTGCCCGTCCAGTTGGTGTCCAGCACCCGGGCCGCCCTGGCGTGCAGCGACTCCGCCTGGCGGACCGGATCGAGCGGATCGACCGGGTCGTATACGGCCGTTCCCGCCAGGCCGAGGTCGTGGTGCACGGTGCGGCGGGCGGTAGGACGGGCGGTGAGCTGGGTCGTGCGGTCCACTCAGGTCTCCCCGAAGACATGCGGCCGATCGGTTCGGCAGTAACCACCGTAGAGTTACGTCTATTTAACACGCAGAACTCAATATGTAATGCAGAGTTGGGGAACGCAAGGGGTCTGTATGACCGGGACCGTAGGGAGGAGCGGAATGGCCGTCAGGACCGGGAAGGCCGGGAGCCAGGCCAGCTCCGGCGACCTGCTGGAGCTGGTGCGCAGCGGGCGCGCCACCACCCGAGGAGCGTTGCAACAGGTCACCGGGTTGTCCCGGGCCACCGTCGGACAGCGCCTCGACCGACTCTTCCGGGCCGGCTGGCTGCGCGAGGGTGCCGCGGGCCCGGTGGACTCACCGCTCGGCGGACGCCCGTCGGTGCGCCTGGAGTTCGACGACTCCCACGCTGTTGTTCTCGCCGCCGACCTCGACACCCGGCACGCGCGCGCCGCCGTGCTGTCCCTCACCGGTGAGCTGCTGGCCGAGCACGCCGGGCCGCTGCTCGTCGAGGACGGCCCGGACGTGGTCCTCGGCGAACTGGGCCGCTGGTTCGCCGAACTGCTCGAGAAGGCCGGGCACCGGGCGGCCGAGGTGTGCGGGATCGGGCTCGCCGTGCCGGGGCCGGTGGACTCCGACACGGGCCGGGTCGTCCAGCCGCCGATCATGCCCGGCTGGGACGGCTACGACATAAGGGCCCGCCTGACGCGCGCCTTCACCGAACACACGGGCGCCGGGCCGGTCCCCGTCCTGGTCGACAACGACGCCAACCTCATGGCGTACGGGGAGCAGCGCACCGCCCACCCCGACTGCTCGGCCTTCGTCCTGGTGAAGGTCTCCACCGGTATCGGCGCGGGCGTGGTCGTCGGCGGCACGATCTACCGGGGCATCGACGGCGGGGCCGGGGACATCGGGCACATCCGGGTCCCGGAGGGCGCCGACGCGCTGTGCAGATGCGGTTCGTACGGCTGTCTCGCCGCCGTCGCCAGCGGGGGCGCCGTGGCGCGCAGACTGGCGGAGACGGGGGTTCCGGCGGCGTCGGGCTCGGATGTACGCGATCTGCTCACCTCGGGGCACCCCGGCGCGGCGGCGCTCGCGCGGGAGGCGGGGCGGCACGTCGGTGACGTCCTGGCCACGGTGGTGACCCTGCTGAACCCCGGGGTCCTGATGATCGCAGGGGATCTGGCCGGAACCGCCTTCCTCACCGGTGTGCGCGAACTGCTCTACCAGCGGGCCCTGCCCCGCTCCACCGCACACCTGGACGTGGTCACGTCCAGGCTCGGCGACCGGGCGGCCCTGGTCGGGGCCGGTGCGCTGGTCGTGGAGCACCTGTACGCGCCCGAGCGGATCGAGGAGCGCCTGCTCGTCCTGGGTGTGTGAGGCGACGGGGCGCGTGCGGGGCACCCGTGCGCGGCGGTGTGACGGTGGTGTTTCCGGTCGGGGAACGCGTCCGCATGGTGAAATCCGGGCGCGGAAAACGGCGTGATTCTCGCCACGCATGATCAATGTTTCGCTCAGATGAGCGGATCATGGATGGCTGCACTTCTCCAAAGGGTGGCACTCAGTGCCACCCTTTGATCATTGACGACGTGAACTCAGACGTGCCGATAGCCGCTCAGTTGAGCGCATTGCCGGGTCTGTGGGCGCCGCTGCCTTCAAGAAGTGAACGTTGTACGCCCCATCGGCTTACCGTCCCTTGACTTTCGATCTGCTGGCGGACGCGTGGTTACAGCCGTATGACGCACAAGTGGACGTACCCAGACGCCTTCGATCTGGGTATGTTCCCCGTCGTCAGGGCAGCCACCGCGTCGTCGAGGAGTCGAGACCCGTGTCGGAAAACAAAGATCCCCACGTAGCCGCGAGCGGCGACAGCGGCGTCGGCAGCAGTGTCGAGAGCGTCGCCGGGAGCGTGAAGTTCGTTTATGACTTCACCGAAGGCAACAAGGAACTCAAGGATCTCCTCGGCGGCAAGGGTGCCAACCTCGCGGAGATGACCAACCTGGGCCTTCCCGTCCCTCCCGGCTTCACCATCACCACCGAGGCCTGCAAGACCTACCTCGACAGCGGCGACGAGCCCGCGGCACTGCGTGACGAGGTGAGTGCGCACCTCGACGCCCTAGAAGCGAAGATGGGCAAGAAGCTCGGACAGGCCGACGACCCCCTCCTCGTCTCGGTCCGCTCCGGCGCCAAGTTCTCCATGCCCGGCATGATGGACACCGTCCTGAACATCGGCCTCTCCGACAAGTCCGTGCAGGGCCTGGCCAAGCAGGCCGGCGACGACCGCTTCGCGTGGGACTCGTACCGCAGGCTCATCCAGATGTTCGGCAAGACCGTCCTCGGCGTCGACGGCGAGCTCTTCGAGGACGCGCTGGAGGCGGCGAAGCACACCAAGAAGGTCGCGGTCGACACCGATCTCGAAGCGGCCGACCTGAAGAAGCTCGTCACCAAGTTCAAGAAGATCGTCAAGACCGAGGCCGGCCGGGACTTCCCGCAGGACCCGCGCGAGCAGATGGACCTCGCCATCCACGCGGTCTTCGACTCCTGGAACACCGAGCGGGCCAAGCTCTACCGCCGCCAGGAGCGCATCCCGCACGACCTCGGCACCGCCGTCAACGTCTGTTCCATGGTCTTCGGCAACCTCGGCCCCGACTCGGGCACCGGCGTCGCCTTCACCCGCGACCCGGCCTCGGGACACCAGGGCGTGTACGGCGACTACCTGCAGAACGCGCAGGGCGAGGACGTCGTCGCGGGCATCCGCAACACCGTCGCGCTCGCCGATCTGGAGCAGATCGACAAGACGTCGTACGACCAGCTCATGCAGATCATGAAGACCCTGGAGAACCACTACCGGGATCTGTGCGACATCGAGTTCACCATCGAGCGCGGGCAGCTGTGGATGCTCCAGACCCGCGTCGGCAAGCGGACGGCCGGCGCCGCCTTCCGGATCGCCACCCAGCTCGTCGACCAGGGCCTCATCGACGAGGCCGAGGCGCTGCAGCGCGTCAACGGCGCCCAGCTCGCGCAATTGATGTTCCCCCGCTTCGACGACACGGCGAAGGTGTCGCAGATCGGCCGGGGCATCGCCGCCTCGCCGGGCGCCGCGGTCGGCAAGGCGGTCTTCGACTCGTACACGGCCGTCAAGTGGTCGCGCTCCGGTGAGCAGGTCATCCTGGTCCGCCGGGAGACCAACCCCGACGACCTCGACGGCATGATCGCCGCCGAGGGCATCCTCACCTCGCGCGGCGGCAAGACCTCCCACGCGGCCGTCGTCGCCCGCGGCATGGGCAAGACCTGTGTGTGCGGCGCGGAGGAGCTGGAGGTCGACACCAAGCGGCGCCGGATGACCGTCCCCGGCGGGCACGTGGTGGAGGAGGGCGACGTCATCTCCATCGACGGCTCGTCCGGCAAGGTCTACCTGGGCGAGGTCCCGGTGGTGCCGTCCCCCGTCGTGGAGTACTTCGAGGGCCGCATGCACGCGGGCGCCGACGACGCCGACGAACTGGTCGAGGCCGTCCACCGGATCATGGCCTTCGCCGACCGCAAGCGCCGCCTGCGGGTGCGGGCCAACGCCGACAACGCCGAGGACGCGCTGCGCGCCCGCCGCTTCGGCGCCCAGGGCATCGGCCTGTGCCGCACCGAGCACATGTTCCTCGGCGACCGGCGCGAGCTGGTGGAGCGGCTGATCCTCGCGGACACCGACGCCGAGCGCGAGGAGTCCCTGAAGGAGCTTCTGCCGCTGCAGAAGCAGGACTTCGTGCAGCTCTTCGAGGCGATGGACGGCCTGCCCGTCACCGTCCGGCTCCTGGACCCGCCGCTGCACGAGTTCCTGCCCGACATCACCGAGCTGTCGGTGCGGGTGGCGCTCGCGGAGGCCCGCCAGGACCCCCACGAGAACGAACTGCGACTCCTCCAGGCCGTCCACCGGCTGCACGAGCAGAACCCGATGCTGGGCCTGCGCGGCGTACGCCTCGGGCTGGTCATCCCGGGCCTGTTCACCATGCAGGTACGGGCGATCGCCGAGGCCGCCGCCGAGCGCAAGAACGCCAAGGGCGACCCGCGCGCCGAGATCATGATCCCGCTCGTCGGCACGGTCCAGGAGCTGGAGATCGTCCGCGAGGAGGCCGAGCAGGTCATCGCCGAGGTGCAGGAGCACACGGGCGTGGACCTGAAACTCTCCCTCGGCACGATGATCGAGCTGCCGCGCGCCGCGCTGACCGCCGGTCAGATCGCGGAGGCGGCGGAGTTCTTCTCCTTCGGCACGAACGACCTCACGCAGACCGTCTGGGGCTTCAGCCGGGACGACGTGGAGGCCAGCTTCTTCACGGCCTACCTGGAGAAGGGCATCTTCGGGGTCTCCCCGTTCGAGACGATCGACCGGGACGGCGTCGGCAAGCTCGTACGCGACGCGGTGAAGGCGGGCCGTGAGACGCGCCCCGACCTCAAGCTCGGCGTCTGCGGCGAGCACGGCGGCGACCCGGAGTCGGTCCACTTCTTCCACGAGGTGGGACTCGACTACGTCTCCTGCTCACCGTTCCGCATCCCGGTCGCTCGTCTGGAAGCGGGCCGCGCGGCCTCCACCTCGACGGGCAGCGACCACCGGTAGGCCGCCCCGCAGGGCTCCGGGGCCGCGGTCCGCCATCCCACCCTCACCGACGGACCGCGGCACCGGTGCACGAAAAGGAAGAGGCGACGCCCTGTGCGGGGGCGCCGCCTCTTCTTGTGCGTGTCCGTGCCCCTGACCGCGGGCGCGGCGGGGTCAGCGGATGTCGCGGCGCCTGCGCAGGGTGAACAGCACGCCGCCGCCGGCCAGCAGGACGGCCGCGCCGCCCGCCGCGAGGTACGGGGTGGCGCCGCTGCCGCCGGTCTCCGCCAGGTCGGGGGACTTCTTCTCCTGCCCGGAGTCCGTGTCCTGGCTGTCCGCGTTCTGGCCGTCCGTGCCCTGGTTGTCCGTGTCCTGGTCGCTCGCGGGGACGAAGTCGGCGGGCGGCTGGTCGCAGCCGATGCCGTCCTTGTCGCGGTCGAGGTGCTCGCCGTAGTGGTCGTCGCCCTTGACGATGTTCGAGTACCCGTTCTCGTACGCCTCGGTGCAGTTCTTGAACGGGTGCAGGCCGTCGTGGGCCTCGGCGGCGGTTGCGGAGAAGGCGGCGACGGCCAGCGCGGCTACGGCCACGGAGGCGGACTTGCGGAACAGGTTCACGGTGAGCCCCCAGATATCTGTCGATATCCGTATGCATGATCACGAGGGTGATCAGTCGGATGTGAGGTGACGAAAGTATGAGAGGGGCTCTCGGTGCTGCGGCGGAATGACGGACCCGTGATGCGAACGTGACGTGACCGGACGGTAACTCTCCGCTCACGGGCCCGTCTTCTGTAAAGCCTCGGACGGGGTTACGCGCGGAACGGGCCCTTCACCTCGTACGTGATGCCGCCGGACGAACTGCCGCTGGTGCCGCGCTGGCTGGAGAAGTAGAGACGGGAGCCGTCGGGGGAGAAGGCGGGTCCGGTGATCTCCGAGCCGGACTGGCCGTCGATGCGCAGGAACGGGGCGATCACGTCGTCGGGCGTGATCACGCAGATCTCCATGTTGCCGCCGTCCTCCGCGACGAACAGGTCACCGGAGGAGGTGCCGGTGATGTTGTCGACGCCGGTCAGCGGGGCGGTGCCGGAGGTGACGAGCGAGTCGTCGTAGGCCAGTTCGTAGGTGTCGCTGTTCAGGTTGAGCTGCCAGACGCGGTTGTCGCCCTTGGTGGTGAACCAGACCGTGTCGTCGGCGTAGTGGCAGCCCTCGCCGCCGTTGAACTTCTTCGAACCGGAGACCTGCGTACGGGTCGTGGTGGGGGAGCCGTCCGGGTCGGGCACGTTCGCCCAGGTGAAGGAGCCGGAGGTGGCGGTACCGGCGACCAGGACCTGGAGGGTGCCGGCGGAGAGGCTGCCCCAGGTCGTCGGCACGAAGCGGTACAGGCAGCCGTTCGTCTCGTCCTCGGTCAGGTACACCACCTTGCGCACCGGGTCGGCGGCGGCGGCCTCGTGCTT
The DNA here is from genome assembly GCF_014650955.1 of Streptomyces tauricus. Lineage (GTDB taxonomy): Bacteria > Actinomycetota > Actinomycetes > Streptomycetales > Streptomycetaceae > Streptomyces > Streptomyces tauricus. The sequence continues at coordinate 34,004 of NZ_BMVY01000021.1, read as the reverse complement.
GAAACGGCCCATCGCGTCGCGGCGCACGGCGGCGTTCACACCCCACGGGTCGGTCTCGTAGACGTACCCGAGCGACACCTCCTCGCAGGACAGCCAGGTGTTCCACGGTGTCCTGCCGCCCGCGCAGTTCTGCCGCGTGCCGGACAGGATGCGGTACGCGCCCGTGATCGCGCCCGCCGAGGAGAACTTCACGGCGCTGGTACCGCCGGACGGGTTGATCTCCGAGTTCGAGACGTAGATCCACCCTGTGCCGTCGGCGTAACAGGCCCCGCCGTCGGGGGCGCTGTGCCAGGTGTACGAGGTACCGGTGACCGTCTGGCCCGACCTGGCGATCACCCGGCTGGTGAAGCCGCTCGGCAGCCTGACGCCGTTCGCGTCCGCCGAGCCGAGTGCCCCGTACGGGCCCGTGCCGGGCTGGGCGGGCGCGGCGTGGGCGGCGCCGCGCCACAGGGTGCCGCCGAAGACGGCCGATGAACCACCGAGTACGGCCGCGCGCAGGAGAGTACGACGTTCCACTGTCGCTCCAAGGGGGTGCCGAGGCTGCCCCGTCCACCGGTCGGGGACGGGGTCGCGCAACGTCGGCAGCTTAGAAGCGGGGGGTGGACGTGTCGTGGCCACGCAATGACGAGGGCTCGTCCACTGGGAATGGGAAGGGCTGGACGCAGGTGCGGGCCGCCCGAGGTGAGCCGCGCAGTTCCCCCCCGCCCCCAAGGGGCGCGGGGAACGGCGCAGGGAAGCCCCCTAGCGCGCCCGTACCTCGTACGTCGTCACCCGTACCGACTCGTCGTCCAGGCACACCCCCGACGCCAGGTCGAACCGCTGCTTCAGGAGCGGGGAGGCCACGAACGGGCGGCCCTCGTGGGACCCGGTCAGCCCGCGCGAGAGGACCGCCGCCCCCGAGAACGGATCCCGGTTGTCGATCGCGTACATGCGCCCCGTGCGGTCCAGGAACAGCGCCACCTGACGCCCGTCGGGCAGCAGCGCCGCCACCCCCCGCCCAGGCATCAGCACGGACAGGTCGCACACCGCGAACCAGTCGTCGTCGGTGCCGTCGGGGCCGGCCAGCCGCAGCTGGACCCTGAGCGTCGTGGTCTCCGGTGCGAGCGTCATCGCTGGGCGCTTCCTTCCAGGGGACGGGTGCCGATGGTCAGCAGCGGCAGGTCGGGCTTGATCTGGTCGCGCTCGGGGACGAACCCGACGACCGGGTCGGGCGTGTCCGGCGCGTTCACGAACGAGACGAAGCGGGACAGCTTCTCCGGGTCGTTGATGGTCTCGGCCCACTCGTCGCGGTACGCGGCGACATGCGCCGTCATCAGGGACTCCAGCTCCTCGCAGATGCCCAGCGAGTCGTCCACGACCACGTCACGGACGTGGTCGAGACCGCCGGGGATCCGCTCCAGCCACGTCGAGGTGCGCTCCAGCCGGTCGGCCGTACGGATGTAGAACATCAGGAACCGGTCGATCAGGCGGATCAGTTCGGCGTCGGAGAGGTCCTGGGCCAGCAGGTCCGCGTGGCGCGGGGTGGCGCCGCCGTTGCCGCCGACGTACAGGTTCCACCCGGCCGCCGTCGCGATGATGCCGAAGTCCTTCGACTGGGCCTCGGCGCACTCACGGGCGCACCCGGACACCGCCGACTTGAGCTTGTGCGGGGACCGCAGTCCCCGGTAGCGCAGCTCCAGGTCGATCGCCATGCGCACCGAGTCCTGGACGCCGTAGCGGCACCAGGTCTGCCCCACGCACGACTTCACCGTCCGCAGCGACTTCCCGTACGCGTGCCCGGACTCGAAGCCCGCGTCCACCAACCGCGCCCAGATCAAAGGAAGTTGCTCGACGCGCGCGCCGAACATGTCGATCCGCTGGCCGCCCGTGATCTTCGTGTAGAGGCCGAAGTCCCGCGCCACCTCCCCGATCACGATGAGCTTCTCGGGGGTGATCTCGCCGCCGGGGATGCGCGGCACGATCGAGTACGAGCCGTTCTTCTGCAGGTTGGCGAGGAAGTGGTCGTTGGTGTCCTGGAGGGCGGCCTGCTCGCCGCCGAGGACGTACCCCTCGGCGCCGATCGTGGGCGCGAGCGACGCGACGATCGAGCCGACCGTGGGCTTGCAGACCTCGCAGCCGTCACCGCCCCGCGCGTTCTCGCGGCCGTACCGGTCGAGGAGCTGCTGGTACGAGGAGATGCGCAGGGCGAGGACGATCTCGTACAGCTCCTCGCGGGTCTGGGAGAAGCAGCCGCACAGGCCCTTGTCGACCTCGACGCCGCTCGCCTCCAGCTCGGAGGTGACCAGCTGGCCGAGGACCTTCACGCAACTGCCGCAGCCGGTACCGGCCTTGGTGCACTTCTTGACCTCGGGGACCGTCGTGCAGGAGTGCTCGGTGACCGCGCCGCGGATCGCGCCCTTGGTGACGTTGTGGCAGGAGCAGATGATCGCCTCGTCCGGAAGGGCGGACGGGCCGAGCTGGACGGGCGCGCCCGCGCCGGCCGGGAGGACGAGCTGCTCGGGGGCGATCGGCGGCACCGAACCGGTGAACGCCCGCAGGGTCCCGTAGGCGTCCGCGTCGCCGACCAGGATGCCGCCGAGCAGCTCCCCGCCCGGCCCGATGACCAGCTTCTTGTACGTGCCCGAGCGGGAGTCCGCGTAGACGACGTCGAGGCAGTCGGCGGCGGCGCCGTGCGCGTCACCGAAGGAGGCGACGTCGACACCGAGCAGCTTCAGCTTGGTGGACAGGTCGGCCCCGGTGAAGGCGGCCTCGTCGGCGGTCTCGGTGGGGGCCGTCTCGGCGGCGATCGTGGCGGCGGCCGTCTCCGCCATCTCGTAACCCGGCGCCACCAGCCCGTACACCCGGCCGTCCGAGGCCAGCGCGCACTCGCCGATCGCGAAGACCCGCTGGTCGGAGACGGTACGGCACTGGTCGTCGACGCTGATGCCGCCGCGTTCGCCCACGGTCAGCCCGCAGTCGCGGGCGAGCTGGTCACGGGGGCGTACCCCGGCCGAGAACACCACCAGGTCGGTGGCGACCGTCGAACCGTCGGAGAGCTTCATGCCGGTCACCGCGCCGTCGTCGCCGGTGACGACCTCCTGCGTACCCGTGCCGGTGTGGACGGTGAGGCCCATGTTCTCGATGGTGCGCAGCAGCGCCGCGCCGCCGCCCTCGTCGACCTGGACGGGCATCAGCCGGGGCGCGAACTCCACGATGTGCGTGGCGAGTCCGAGCCCCTTCAGCGCGCCGGCGGCCTCCAGTCCGAGCAGTCCGCCGCCGACCACCGCGCCGGTCGTCGCCCGCGCCTTCGCGTACTCCTCGATGGCGAGCAGGTCCTCGATCGTGCGGTAGACGAAGCAGCCCTCCGCGTCCTTGCCCGGCACGGGCGGCACGAAGGGGAACGAACCGGTGGCGAGGACCAGCGTGTCGTAGCCGACGACGAGGCCCGAGCGGGCGGTGACCTTACGGGCGGCCCGGTCGACGGTCTCGGCCGGGTCCCCGAGGTGCAGCTCGATCCCGTGCTCCGCGATGAACTCCATGTCCGTGACGGACAGTTCCTCGGGCGTACGGCCCGAGAAGTACGAGGTGAGCTGTACGCGGTCGTACGCGGGCCGCGGCTCCTCGCACAGCACGACCACCCGGTGCGTCGCGGTCAGGCCGCGCTCGGCGAGCGCCTCCAGGAAGCGCTGGCCGACCATGCCGTGGCCGACGAGCACGATCGTGGGGCGGGGGCCGGTTCCCACAGGTGCGGTCGTGGACATCAGGAGCCTCCATCGTTGGTGAGCAGGTGGAGCAGCGGGGCGCCGTCCGCGGGGAGCGGTTCCGCTCCCTCCCAGGCGCGGGCGAGCGCGCCGACGGTGCCGAGCTCGCCGACGAGTACGCCGCCCACCAGGCGGTCGTCGCGGACGACGACCTTCCGGTAGGTGCCGCGGGTGGCGTCGGTGAGCTGGATGACGTCGTCCCCGGGGAGCGCGGTGTGCTCCCCGAAGGCGGCGAGGTCGAGAGGACCCCCGGAGGTGTGGGAGCTGCCGGTGGCGAGTGTCAGCCGGGTGAGGGCACGGGTGCCGCTGTAACCGGCGGCACCCGCCGGTGACGCGATGGGCGACTCGGCCAGCAACTCGGCTAGGACATCGGCCTGTTCGAGGGCGGGCGCGGCCAGCCCGTACACCTGGCCGTCGTGCTGCGCGCAGTCGCCGATCGCCCGGATGTGCGGGTCGGAGGTGCGCAGCTCGTTATCGACGATGACGCCCTTGTGGACGGCGAGACCCGCGTCCTGGGCGAGGCCCGCGCGCGGACGCACTCCGCAGGCCAGCACCACCAGGTCGGCGCCGAGGGTGTAGCCGTCGGCCATCTCGACCGAGCGGACCGCGCCCTCGACGCAGCGCACGCCGCGCACCCGGGTCTCGGTGTGCACCTCGACGCCGAGGTTCTTGAGGTGCCGGTGCACCAACTTGGAAGCAGACGGGTCCAGTTGACGTTCCATCAGGCGCTCGCCCTGCTGGGCCAGGACCACCTGTGCACCGCGTTCGGCGAGGGCGCGGGCGGCCGAGACGCCGAGCAGTCCGCCGCCGATGACGACGGCCCGGGTGTCCTGCCGTACGGCGGCGGACAGGCCCAGGCAGTCGTCCATCGTGCGGAACGCGTGGACGCCCGCGGGCAGTTCGTGCCGGTCCGGGGCGAACAGGCCGCGCAGCGGCGGCAGTACCGGGTTCGAGCCGGTGGCCAGGACCAGCGTGTCGTATGCGATCACCGTGTCGTCGGCGAGGTGTACGTGCCGCAGGGCGCGGTCGATGTGCACCACCCGGCCGCGGGTCAGCCGCTCGGGCGCCGGGAGCGCGATGACCTCGGGGGCGTACCGCCCCGCCAGGACCTCCGCGAGCAGCACCCGGTTGTACGGGGGGTGCTCCTCCTCGCCGACGAGTACGGCGGACACGCCGAGCTCTCCGAGCCTGCGGGCGAGCCGTACGCCCGCGAGGCCGGCGCCGATCACCACCACACGCGTATTCGAGGTCATGTACGGCAGCGTGCGGTGCCGGTGTTACCCGGCAGCATCACAACTGTTTCCCACGAGGAACGCTGCCCTCAGCGACCCCCACCCCCGGATGTGAGGGTTCCCACCCCCGGGGGAGAGTGCCTGGTGAGCAGGCCTGGCCCTCGGCCTGGCTCCGGAGTGAGGGCCAGGCCGGGCCCCGGGGTGGGGATAGCCGAACCCTTCACCCCCGTGCGGGCACCATCGCCCGCGGGCCCGGAACACGGAAGGCTTGGGGGCCGGGCCACCGTGTGACCCGTGTGACCCGTGTGGTCCGTGCGACCCGCGCGGCCCGCGCGAGCCGCGCGACCCGTGCGGGCGGCGTAATCCGGGCTGTCGGCGGCGCGATGAGGGCGAGGGGGTAGGGATGCGGCACCTGACTCCCGCGGGGGTGCGCGCGGTCGCTCGGTGGCCGCTCGGGGCCTTTGCGCCGCGGGCCCTCGCCGGGCTCCTGTACGCGCTCGTCGCGCTTCCGCTCGCCCTCGTCGGCTGTCTGCTGACCCTCGCGGGGCTGCTCGTCGGTGGGGTCCTGTCCGTGACCACGCTGGGGCTGTGGGTCCTCGCGCTGACCGTGCGGGGCGCGCTCGCGCTCGGGGCGCTCCAACGGGCCCTCGCACGCCGCCTCCTGCACCTGGACATCGAGGAGCCGCCGACACCCGTCGCGCGCGGCGTACTCGGCCGCCGCCGCGCCCTGCTCCTCGGCCGGACCGGCTGGCGCGCCGTCGGCTGCGCGCTCGGCGTGCCCTTCACGGCCGTACTCGCCTACGCGGCCGCCCTCGGCACGTACGCCTACGGGACCCAGCTGGCCCTCCACCCCCTCCTCAAGCGCTGGAACGACCACACCGTGCGCGACGGCGACTCCGTACGGCACGTGTCCCTCGAAGTCCTCGGCGTCCAGCTCGACTCCTGGCCCCGGTGGCTGATCCCGGTGACCGCGGGCCTCCTGCTCCTGTCGGCCGCGCCCTGGCTGATGCGCCACGCCCTCACCCCGCACCGCCTGCTGCTCACCGCCACGCTCGGCCCGAGCGCCGCGGACCGCCGTATCCGCACCCTGGAGGAGACGCGCGCGCAGGCCGTGGACGACGCGGCGGCCACCCTCCGCCGCATCGAACGCGACCTGCACGACGGGACACAGGCCCGGCTCGTCGGGCTCGCCATGCAGCTGACGATGATCCGCGAGCTGATCGGTACAGAGGCGCATGCGGACGTGGACCACGAGCGGCTTCTCGCCGTCGTGGACACCGCCCGGGGCAACGCCAAGCAAGCCATCGCCGACCTGCGCCATCTCGTCAAGGGCATCCATCCGCCCGTACTGGACCAGGGTCTCGACACGGCCCTCGCCACCCTCGCCGCGGACGTGGCCCTGCCCGTCGAGGTCGTCACCGACGTCGCGGACCGCCCCGCGCCCGCCGTCGAGTCGATCGCCTACTTCTGCGTCGCCGAACTCCTCGCCAACGCGGCCAAACACAGCGGAGCGCCGCGCGCCACGGTGCGGGTGACCGCCCGCGCCGGGCTGCTCGCGCTCACCGTCCGGGACGAGGGCCGCGGGGGCGCGGCGATCGGCGCGGGCTCGGGACTCACCGGCCTGCTGACCCGGGTACGGACCGTCGACGGCACGCTCACCTGCGACAGCCCACCGGGAGGCCCTACGGTGGTCACGGTCGAGCTGCCGTACTGAGCGACAGACCCCCGCACCGACATCTGCCGGTCTTCCGGTCTTCATGCTGACGAGGAGCACATGCGCGTTGTCATCGCCGAGGACTCCGCCCTCCTGCGCGACGGCCTGTCCCAGCTCCTCCAGCTGCGCGGCGTGGAGGTCGTCGCGGCCGTCGGGGACGCCGACGCCCTGCTGACCGCCGTGGCCGAGCACCGCCCGGACGCCGCCGTCGTCGACATCCGGCTCCCGCCGACCCAGACGGACGAGGGGATCAGGGCGGCGGTACGGCTGCGCGCCGACCACCCCACCACCGGGGTGCTGATCTTCTCCCAGTACGTCGAGACGAAGTACGCGTCCCAGCTCCTCGGCACCCACCCGGGCGGCGTCGGCTACCTGCTCAAGGAGCGTGTCGTCGACATCGGCGAGTTCGTGGACGCGCTGGAGCGGATCGCCGCGGGCGGGACCGCCCTCGACCCCGAGGTCGTCGCCCAGCTCTTCGGCGCGAGCCGCCGCGCCACCGCCCTGGACGCCCTCACGCCCCGCGAGCGCGAGGTGCTGGCGCTGATGGCCGAGGGGCGTACGAACCAGGCGATCGCCGCGTCCTTCACCGTCTCGGAACGGGCCGTGGAGAAGCACATCGCCAACATCTTCGCCAAGCTCGGCCTGCCGCCCTCCGACACCCAGAACCGCCGGGTCCTCGCGGTACTGCGCTACCTCAAGACGACGGCCGCCTGACCTCGTACGGCACTACCGACGCGCTGCTCAGCAGCACTGCCTCGGCGCTACCTCAGAAGACCCTCAAGCTTCAAGAAATTCATGGACGGCGCATCTATCCCGTCCATAGGGTCGCGATCATGCCCGACATATCGCTGACCATGGTCGTCGTCCTGTGCCTCGCCGCCCTCGCGGCCGGCTGGATCGACGCGGTCGTGGGCGGCGGCGGCTTGCTCCTCCTCCCCGCCCTGCTCCTCGGCCTGCCGAACTCGGGCTCGGCGGCCCAGTACGCGCTCGGCACCAACAAGGCCGTGGCGATCGTCGGGACGACGGGCGCGGCGGTGACGTACGCGCGCAAGGCGCCCGTGGACGTCCGCACGGCGATACGGATCGGGCTCGCGGCGCTCGCCGGGTCCACGGCCGGGGCGTTCGTCGCCACCGGGATGAGCACCGAGATCCTGAAACCGGTGGTCATGGTCGTCCTGCTCGGCGTCGGCACCTTCGTGATCTTGAAGCCCGCGTTCGGTACGGCGCCCTCGACCGAGCCCGTCTCACCGCGCCGCGTCCTCGCCGCGATCGGACTAGCGGGCCTGGGCATCGGCTTCTACGACGGGCTGGTCGGCCCCGGCACGGGCACGTTCCTGGTCCTCGCCCTGACCGCGCTGCTCCACCTCGACCTGGTGTCGGCCTCCGCCACCGCGAAGATCATCAACTGCTGCACGAACGCGGGCGCGCTGGCGACCTTCGCCTGGAAGGGCACGGTGTTCTGGCAGCTGGCCGCGCTGATGGCCGTGTTCAACCTCGTCGGCGCGATGGCCGGGGCGCGCACCGCGCTCAAGAAGGGCAGCGGCTTCGTACGGGGTGTGCTGCTGACGGTGGTGTTCGCGCTGGTGGCGAAGCTGGCGTACGACTTCTGGCTCTGAGCCCCAACGCCCCCCACTGTCCCCCCCCCGGGCGGTCAGACCCACCGCCCCCCACCGTCCCCCGACGGTCAGGCCCGGCGGCTGCCCGTGAGATGGGCGAAGACGACCACATTCCCCTGGTAGCCGGTGCCCGCCGCGTAGCCGCCCCCGCAGGTGATCACGCGCAGCTCCGGGCGCCCCGCGGCCCCGTACACCCGCTCGTCCGGGAAGTCGCGGGCGTCGTACACCTCGACCGTGTCGACGGAGAAGAGGGCGACGCTGCCGTCCCGGCGTCCGACCTCGATCGTGCTGCCCTTCTTGAGGGCGCCGAGCCGGTAGAAGACGGCGGGTCCCTCGGCGTTGTCGACATGGCCGGCGACGATCGCGGTGCCCTTCTCACCGGGCGCGGTACCGGCCTCGTACCAGCCGGCCAGGTTCTTCCTGGCGGCCGGCGGCACGTCGAGGCTGCCCTGCGGGGAGAGGCCGAGGCCCATGAGGGGGGCGTCCACCCGGATCGAGGGGATGCGGACGCGGTCGGGCGGCGAGTGCGGCAGCGCGTCGGCCGCGGGCCGGTCCACATGGCCGCCCGCGCGGGCCTGCGCGGCGGACGGCTGGGGCGGCGCGTGCGTCTGGGCGCCGCGGTGCAGCAGCCAGGCCCCGCAGAGCAGCGCGACGAGGGTGGCGGCGGCTATCGAGACATTGCTGAACGGACGCACCCGCACGTGGGCCCCCTCTCCTCCTGTGACGGTTCTTCGGGTCCCGCGTCCCCCTCCGGGCCGCGAGGGGCGTCGGGCCGGGAGGGGGAGGGGACGGCGGTACCGGTGGACAGCGGAGGATGTCCGTCAGATCCCGTCGCCTCTCGCCCGGCGATGCAGGAGCCAGGTACCGCCCGCGGCGGCGACGGCCAGGGCGGCCACTCCCGCCGCGGTCTGCACGGGGTCGGGGCCGAGTGCGCCGCCGACCCCCGTCTTCACACTTCCGCGCGGATGGACCTGCGTCTGCGGCCTGCTCTCCTGGGTGGAGGTGAGCGTGACCACCAGGTCGCCCGTCATCCGCGTACCGCTCGAACAGCGCACGACGATCTCGTACGTGCCGGGCTGCGCGGACGGCGGCACCTCGAAGTGGCCGACCGCGTCCCCTTCGTGCGCGCTGGGGATCAGCGTGAAACCGCCCGCGCCGACGGCCCCGGCGTCACCCGACACGGCGTCGTCGGCCTCGCACGAGGCGGTGTTGACGGTGACCTCGGCGCCGGGCGCGACGGTGGACGGATACAGCTCGATGGACCCGGTACCCGCCTTCGGCCCCGCCTCCGCCCCATATGTGGGCGCCCCGTACGCGGGCGCCGCGCAGAGGGCCGCCGAGGCGACGGCGAGCGCGGTACCGGTCAGCAGGCGGGCTGTACACATCGTGCTGGCTCCTCCGAGGGGGCGCGACCCGCGACACCGCCATGTGTCGCTGCGTCGGTCACGCCCTGCCCTACCGAGGTAAGTGGCAGTCGCGGGCACCCGCCTCCTGATGTCACGTCAGAAGTGCGGTGAACGGGTGTCAGACGGAAGCCGCGCGCGGCCAATCCGGGGACGTTTCAGCAGGTCACCGGCGTACGGGCGACGCCTCGGCGACAAGAACCCGAAGACGGCGGGCGGCACGTGTGAACGGGTGACCGGTACGCGCCGGAGTCCACGCGTCATCGGCTTGACCTCAAGTTTGGTTCAGGTGTGAGGCTCGGTCCCATGAACCCGACAGCGGACGTCTCCGCCCCTCTCAGTGTGTCTCTCCCGGCCCCCCTCAAGGTCGCCGTCATCGTCGGCAGCAACCGCGAGGGCCGCTTCGGTCCCGTCGTCGCGGACTGGCTCCTCGGCCGGTTCCGCGAACGCGACGACCTCACGGCCGAGGTCGTCGACACGGCCGATACGAGGCTGCCGACCGCCCTCTCCTACTCCCCGCCCCCCGAAGTGACCGCCGAGCTGGCCAAGGTCACGCCCAAGCTGGCCGCCGCCGACGCCTTCGTCGTCCTGACCCCCGAGTACAACCACTCCTTCCCGGCATCCCTCAAGGCCCTCATCGACTGGCACTACGAGGAGTGGCGGGCCAAGCCGGTCGCCTTCGTCTCGTACGGCGGGGTCTCGGGCGGCCTGCGGGCCGTCGAACAGCTCCGCCAGGTCTTCGCGGAGCTGCACGCCGTCACCGTCCGCGACACGGTGTCCTTCCACAACGCGGGCGCGTCCTTCGACGACGAGGGCCGCCACCGGGACCCCGCGGCGCCGGACGCGGCGGCGAAGGTGATGCTGGACCAGCTGGCGTGGTGGGCCTCGGCGCTACGGGACGCCAAGGCGGTGCGCCCGTACGGCAGTTGACCGACCGGGCAGTCACCCGGGCAGTCACCCGGCCTGTCACCCGGCGTCCGCGAGCGCCTCCGCCACCGCCCGGCGGCCCACGGCCGCGAGTACGGGATTGGTGACCCGGTAGTGGTGCGCGGCCGTCAGCCCGAAGTACAGGGCCCAGCCGCGCCCCCGGGCCCAGGTGTCGTCGTCGACGCCGGCGGCCTCGCGGAACAGGGGCCGGGTCCCGGCGTCGAACACGGCCCAGGCGGCGAGTACGTCGGCCGCCGGGTCGCCGGTGCCGAGCCCGCCGAAGTCGATGACCGCGCTGAGGCGGCCGTCCTGGGCCAGCAGATTGCCGGGCAGGAGGTCGCCGTGCAGCCAGACGGGCTCGCCGGTCCACCGGGGGACCCGCAGGGCGCCCTCCCAGCCGGCGGTCGCTTCGCTCGCGTCCAACGTGCCGTCGGCGCCCAGCTCACGGATCGCGGCCCGGACGTGCCGGTCGTCGGTGAGGGGCCCGCCACGCCAGGAGGGCGGCCCGCCCCCGGCGTCGACCTCCCGCAACGCGGCGACGAACCGCCCCAGCTCGACGGCGGCGTCGGCGAGCGCGGCGCCCCCGCCGAGCGGCCGGTCGTAGACGTTTTCGCCGTCCAGCCACCGGAACACACCCCACGGCAGCGCGTACCCCTGCCCGGGCGCGCCCTCCGCGAGCGGCACGGGGACGGCGAGCGGCAGCCGCGGCGCGAGCGTGGGCAGCCAGCGCTGCTCCTTCTCGACCTGCCCCGCGCCGCCGGGGCGCCGCGGCAGCCGTACGACCATGTCGGCGCCGAGCCGGTACATGGCGTTGTCGGTCCCGGCGGACGCGACCTTCACCACGGACAGCCCGGCCCACCCCGGAAACTGCTCGGCGACGAGCCGCCCGACGAGCGCCCCGTCGATGTCGAGTTCGTCGGGGTGCATCTTGGGGGCTGTCTCGACGCACCCGGCCAGGTCGTCGCTGTACGTGGACTTGCGATAGCGGAACGCGGGCACTGTTCAGGGCTCCTTGCCGAGGGTGTGGAGGAATGACACGGAGTCTCGCTCAGCTGATCGTCGGGCACGTGGCCGACCGGTGGGGCGTGGACACGCTGACCGTCGGCAGGTCCGTCTGGTGCGAACTGGACCTCTTACGCGTGGAGTTCGCACCCGACGGGGGCGCGGCCGGATCGCACGACACGCACGCGGTGGCGGCTGACCGGACCTCCCGTCGTGGTGGGCGGACGTGCGAGGAGCAAGAATCGTTACGGTGAGCCAACTGCCGTTCTTCGTCTACGGGACGCTGCTGCGAGGCGAGAGGAACCACGACATCTTCCTTCGTGGCCGCACACTCTCGGAGACCCCGGCGATCCTCACGGGCGCGCTGCTGTACGACGGTCCCGGCTACCCGTACGCCGTCGAGGCACCCGAGGAAGGGGGCGTGGTCCACGGCACCCTCGTCACAGCGGACCCCGCCGAGTACACCCAACTCCTGGCCGCACTCGACCACTTGGAGGAGTACACCCCCGGCAACCCGGCCAACCTCTACGAACGAGTGGCCAGAGACGTGACCCGTCTGACGGACGCCACACGCATACGAGCCTGGGTATACGTGGCCGCCCCAGCGGTAGCAACAGAACTAAGAGCGACCGGCACCCTCATCAACAACGGCAACTGGCACCCCCTCTAGGGGCCCGGGGAACGGCGCAGTCTTTCGCCTTTCAGGGGCGCGGGGAACGGCGCAACCAGCCCTCACCGCCCGCCGCGTCCCGCCACCCGCTCCACCCGAACCGCACACGCCTTGAACTCCGGCATCCGCGACACCGGATCAAGCGCGGGATTGGTCAACGTGTTGGCCCGCCCTTCCCCCGGCCAGTGAAACGGCATGAACACCGTGTCGGCCCGGATCGCGGTGGTGATCCGCGCCGGCGCCACCGCCCGCCCCCGCCGCGACACCACGGCCAGTGGTTCCCCCTCCACGACCCCCAGCCGCTCGGCCAGCCGGGGATGCAGCTCCACGAACGGACCGGGCGCGGCGGCGTTCAACTCGTCGACGCGCCGCGTCTGCGCACCCGACTGGTACTGGGAGACGACCCGCCCCGTGGTGAGCAGCACCGGGTACTCCTCGTCCGGCTCCTCCGCCGGCGGCCGATGGTTCACGGCGACGAACCGGGCCCGCCCGTCGGGCGTGGCGAACCGGTCGAGGAACAACCGGGGCGTACCGGGATGCACCCCGCCCGCACCGGCACCCGCACCGGCAGGGGCACCGGCACCGGCGGCGACCCCCGTCGGACCACCGGGCTCCTCCGCGGGACACGGCCAGAACACCCCGTTCTCCTCCGCCAGCCGCCGATACGTGATCCCCGAGTAGTCCGCGGCCCCACCCGCGCTCGCCCGCCGCAGCTCCTCGAAGACCTCCTCCGGGTCCGTGGGGAAGCCCTTCTCCACACCCAGCCGGGCGGCGAGTTCACGTATCACGTACAGATCGCTGCGGATGCCCTCCGGAGGAGTGATCGCCTGCTTGCGCAGAAGCACCCGCCCCTCCAGGTTGGTCGTCGTGCCCGTCTCCTCGGCCCACTGCGTGACGGGGAGCACGACATCCGCGAGCGCCGCCGTCTCGGACAGCACCACGTCGGCGACGGCCAGGAAGTCCAGCGACCGCAGCCGCTCCTCGACATGGGCGGCCCGGGGCGCGGACACCACCGGGTTCGAGGCCATCACCAGCAGCGAGCGGATGTCCGTACCCATGGCGTCGAGCAGTTCGTACGCGCTGCGCCCGGGCCCCGGCAGCGAGTCGGGGTCGACACCCCAGACCTCGGCCACGTGCCGCCGCGCGGCCGGGTCGTCGAGCTTGCGGTAGCCGGGCAACTGGTCGGCCTTCTGCCCGTGTTCACGCCCGCCCTGCCCGTTGCCCTGTCCGGTGAGGCAGCCGTACCCGGAGAAGGGCCGGCCCGCCCGCCCGGTCGCCAGGCAGAGGTTGATCCACGCGCCGACCGTGTCCGTGCCCTTGGACTGCTGCTCGGGCCCGCGCGCGGTGAGCACCATCGCGGACTCCGGCTCGCAGAACATCCGCACGGTCTCGCGGAGTTGGGGAACGGACACCCCCGTGATCCGTTCCACGTACTCCGGCCAGTGCGCCATCGCCGCGGCCCGCGCCTCCTCCCAGCCGCTCGTGCGCTCCTGGATGTACGCCTCGTCCGTACGCCCCTCCGCCACCACCAGGTGCAACAGCCCGAGCGCCAGGGCGAGATCTGTGCCGGGCCGCGGCGCGAGATGCAGGTCGGCCTGTTCGGCGGTACGGGTGCGGCGCGGATCGATGACGATCAACGTGCCGCCGTTCTCCTTCAGTTCCGTGAGGTAGCGCAGCGCGGGCGGCATCGTCTCGGCGAGGTTGGAGCCGACGAGGACGACACAGCCCGTCCTCGGGATGTCCTCCAGCGGGAAGGGCAGCCCTCGGTCCAGGCCGAAGGCCTTGATGCCGCCGGCCGCCGCGGACGACATGCAGAAACGTCCGTTGTAGTCGATCTGCGAGGTGCCGAGCGCGACCCGGGCGAACTTGCCGAGTGTGTACGCCTTCTCGTTGGTCAGCCCGCCCCCGCCGAAGACCCCGCACGCGTCCGGGCCATGTTCCGTACGCGTGCGGGACAGCCCCTCGGCGATCCGGTCCAGCGCCTCGTCCCAGCCGGCCGGGCGCAGCTCGCCGTCCCTGCGGATCAGCGGGGAGGTCAGCCGCACCCGGGAGGAGAGCAGCGCGGGCGCGGTGCGGCCCTTGCCGCACAGGGCGCCCCGGTTCACCGGGAAGTCGGCGCGTTCCGTCACCTCGACCACGCTGCCGCCGTCGCCGTCCGGCACGGGCGTCAGGTTCATGCCGCACTGCAGCGCGCAGTACGGGCAGTGGGTGGGCGTCACGGAGGTCTGCATACCGCCCAGCGTGCGTCGGACGTGTTACACGGCACGACGCACCCCGTTACGCGGCAGGCACGGGGACCTCCCCGCCGGCAGCGGCCGACCGTGAGGGCGCCCGCATGAGGAGGGGCGGCGGGCCGGGAGCACCCGCCAGTGCTCCCGCCCCACCGCCCGCCCGGAGACCGCGCTCACCCGGTCGCGCTCGCCCGGCCGGGCACGCGCGGCCACGCGCACCCGGCCCCGCACACCCGATCAGCTCGCGCGGCCCCGCTCAGCACTCGTACGCGTAGTACGGCTCGTCGCCCGCCTCCAGGCCGATGCGCCCGACCCCACCGGGTCCGATCTGGATACAGCTGGGGTCCCACCCGTCGACTTCGACAGAGGCGGAGATCGTGTGGCCGCACACGTTGTGGATGTCGGCCCAGCCCCAGCCGGAGGCGCCGAGCTTGGCACATCCGGGCTCGCGCAGCGACTCGTCGCTGTCCGCCGAGGCGGTCGCCACGGCACCGGGCACCGACAGCAGCGCGGCCGCCATGGCGGCGACGAAAGCGGTACGAAGTCCAGTCATCATGTGTCCTTCCATCAAGCCCGGTTGAAGGTCCGGGCTGCTGAAAAAGACACTATCCGTAGTCAGTTGACTACAGAACGCATCGACCCCGCTTTCACGCGGCAGGGTGAGCGACCGCCGCCAAACCCCGTCGGCGGCGTGACATCCCTCTCGTCGCTACTGCCCGGCAGACCGTTTGGCGGACGCCAACGCCCTTTCCACGCCCGGTTCTTGGGGTCCCAGGAACAGGGGGTCGGGCTCGAAGGCGGCGTCCAGGAGCGCCTTGCCCGCCGCGATCACCTCGCGGGCCCCGCCGTAGTACCAGGTGGTGTCGTGCACGGCGTCCACCCCGACCCCGTACGACGCCACGCCCGCCTCCTGGCACAGCGCGACCGCCCGCCGGATGTGGAAGCCCTGGCTGATCAGTACGGCCTCGTCCACGCCGAAGATCTTCTTGGCCCGTACGCAGGAGTCCCAGGTGTCGAAGCCGGCGTAGTCGCTGACGATCCGCCCGTCGGGCACACCCCGCTTCGTGAGATAGGCGCGCATGGCGTCCGGCTCGTCGTAGTCCTCGCGGCTGTTGTCGCCGGTGACCAGCACCACCTGGATACGGCCGGACCGGTACAGCTCCGCCGCCGCGTCCAGCCGGTGCGCGAGGTACGGGGACGGCTCGCCCTGCCACAGCCCGGCGCCGAAGACGACCGCGACCTCGGTGCGCGGCACGTCCGCCGCGGTCCGCAGCCGGTCGCCCGTGACCGCGTACATCCAGGTCGCGGGGAGCAGCGCGAGCACACACCCGGCCATCACCGCCTGCACGGCCCGGCGCTGCCCGGTACGGGTACGCGGCAGCCGCGGTCGCAGGAACTGCGGCAGTCGCGGACGTCTCGGACGACGCATGGGACGGTCCCTCCCCGGGTGGCCTCGCTCCGGGAGACGCGGCACACGGTCATCCGGTTCACTCCGCGCAGGGCGCGACACCTCACACGGCACCTCGTCCGGCACCTCACACGGCCGCGCACCCCACCGTGAAGCCCCGGAAAAGCCCCGTGACGGCGGCGCAACGGGGTAGCAACCTCCTGCCTGCACCCTTGACGCATGACGGCGCACCTCATGAACCGGAACAGAAGCAGTCGGCTCGGCACCCGGCGTCCCGCCCCGCCCGCGCTCGTCCTGGTGGGCCACGGCAGCCGCGACCCGCGCGCCCTGAGCACCGTACGGACCCTCATGGAGCGGATCCGTGAGCTGCGCCCCGGTCTGCCCGTGCACCTCGGGCACATCGAGCTGAACGAACCCCTGCTGCCCGACACGCTCGCCGCCCTCGGCACCGGTGACGCGGTCCTCGTACCGCTGCTGCTGAGCCGCGGCCACCACGTCAAGCGGGACATCCCGAAGGCCGCCGCCGCCTCGTCGGCGCACACCCGGATCGCCGGTCCGCTGGGCCCGCACCCGCTGCTCGTCGAGACGCTGTACGAGCGGCTCGTCGAGGCCGGCTGGCGCACGCCGGACGCCGCCGAGCGCCGGACGAGCGCGGTCGTGCTCGCCGCGGCCGGCTCGCGCGACCCCGACGCGGCCGTCGACACCCGCCGCACCGCCGGGCTGCTCGCGGACCGCCTCGGCGTACCCGTCGTACCCGCGTACGCCTCCGCGAGCGCACCCACGGTCGCGGCCGCCGTACGCGCGTTCGCCGCGCGGGGCCGCCCCCGCGTCGCGGTGGCCTCGTACTTCACGGCCCCCGGCCGTTTCGCGACGGAGTGCGCGGCGGCGGCCCCCGGCCTGGCATCGCCCCCGCTGGGTGCCCACCCGGCAATGGCCCACCTGACTCTGCACCGCTACGACGAGGCACTGACCACCACCCTGGCAGCAACGGCTTAGAGGCACGGAAAACGGCGCAGCCCGTCGCCCTTCAGGGGTGCGGGGAACGGCGCAACCCCCCCACCCCCACCCGCACACCCCATTTGTCAGCCCCTCCGCTTACTGTCAAGACATGGAAGGCACCAGCACCGAAACCACCCGCCCCCGGCAGACCCAAGAGCACCGGTCCGACCCCCCGGCCTACAACCCCAAGTCAGTGGCCCGCTGGGCCACCGAGCCGGACAAACGCCCCGGCCGCACCGCCTTCCAGCGAGACCGCGCCCGCGTACTGCACAGCTCCGCCCTCCGCCGTCTCGCGGGCAAGACCCAGGTGGTCACCCCCGGCACACGCAGTCAGGTCTGGGACGCCAGCCCCCGCACCCGTCTGACGCACTCCCTGGAGTGCGCCCAGGTCGGCCGCGAGCTGGGCGCCGCCCTCGGCTGCGACCCCGACCTCGTGGAGGCGGCCTGCCTCTCCCACGACCTGGGCCACCCGCCGTTCGGGCACAACGGAGAACAGGCGCTGAACGAGTTCGCCGAGGACTGCGGCGGCTTCGAGGGCAACGCCCAGTCGCTCAGACTCCTCACCCGTATCGAGCCCAAGCGCTTCGTGCGCGGCGCGGCCGTCCCGGCGGCGGCCCTCGCGGACGGTGACGGCCTGGTCAGCGTCGGCCTCAACCTCACCCGCGCCACCCTCGACGCCGCCACGAAGTACCCCTGGCCGCGCGGCGCCCACCCCACCGACCCGCACTCCCCGAAGTTCGGGGTCTACGACGACGACCGCCCCGTCTTCGACTGGATCCGCGAGGGCGCCCCCGGCACCCGCACCACCTTCGAGGCCCAGGTCATGGACTGGGCCGACGACGTGGCGTACTCGGTGCACGACGTGGAGGACGGTCTGCACGCGGGGCACATCGACCCCGGCTGCCTGCACGCGGAGCCCGAGCGCCAGGAGATCTTCCAGGTCGCCGTCGGTCGGTACGTGGCGGCGGACACCGACCCCGCGGAGCTGGCCGAGGCCCTGGACCGGCTCCTGGCCCAGCAGTGGTGGCCGAACGGCTACGACGGCTCGGCCGTCGCCCAGGCCCGGCTGAAGGACGCCACCAGCCAGCTCATCGGCCGGTTCTGCCTCGCCGCCGAGAGCGCCACCCGCGCGAGGTACGGGACGGGCAGGCTCACGCGGTACGCCGCCGAGCTGGTCGTCCCGCGCGCGGCGCGCCTGGAGTGCGCGGTCCTCAAGGCCGTCGCCGACCGGTACGTCATGCAGCGCGCCGAGCAGGAGCTGCTCCGCGCCGACCAGCGGATCGTCGTCGCCGAGCTGGCAGAGGCGCTCACCGCGCGGGCGCCGGAAGGCCTCGACCCGCAGTTTCGGGCCTTGTTCGACGAGGCGTGCGACGACCGGGCCCGCAAGAGGGTGATCGTCGACCAGATCGCCTCGCTCACGGACGCCGCCGCACGATCACTGCATGCGAGGCTCAGGGTGCAGATGTGACGTCCGGAGGGGGCGGAAGTGACCCTGCGTGGCCTGAAGGGGCCGCTCCCTCTTCCCCCATCACCCTGCGTGCGGGACGCTCGCAGGTGGCGACACCGTAACGAGGAGGCATCAAGTGGTCGACGCAGATCAGACATTCGTCATCGTCGGAGGAGGCCTGGCCGGCGCCAAGGCGGCCGAAACGCTCCGGGCGGAGGGCTTCAACGGCCGGGTGATACTGATCTGTGACGAACGGGACCACCCGTACGAACGGCCGCCGCTGTCCAAGGGATACCTGCTCGGCAAGGAGGAGCGCGACAGCGTCTTCGTCCACGAGCCCGCCTGGTACGCGCAGAACGACGTCGAGCTGCACCTCGGCCAGACCGTCGACGCGATCGACCGGACCGCGAAGACCGTCCGCTTCGGTGACGACGGCACACTCGTCCACTACGACAAGCTGCTGCTCGTGACCGGCGCCGAACCGCGCCGCCTCGACATCCCGGGCACGGACCTCGTCGGAGTCCACCACCTGCGGCGCCTCGCCCACTCCGAGCGCCTGAAGAACGTACTGGCCGCCCTCGGCCGCGACAACGGCCACCTGGTCATCGCGGGCGCGGGATGGATCGGCCTGGAGATCGCCGCGGCGGCCCGGGAGTACGGGGCCGAGGTCACCGTCGTCGAGCCCGAGCAGACCGCGCTGCACGGCGTCCTCGGACCCGAGCTGGGCGAGATCTTCGCCGACCTGCACCGCGAGCACGGCGTCCGCTTCCACTTCGGCGCCCGCCTCACCGAGATCACCGGCCACGACGGCATGGTCCTGGCCGCCCGTACCGACGACGGCGAGGAACACCCCGCGCACGACGTCCTGGCCGCGATCGGCGCGGCCCCGCGCACCGGCCTCGCCGAGGCGGCGGGCCTGGAGCTCGCCGACCGGGCGCACGGCGGCGGCATCGCGGTCGACGAGCGGCTGCGCACCTCCGACCCCGACATCTACGCCGCCGGTGACGTGGCCGCCTTCCCCCACCCGCTGTTCGGCAAGCAGCTGCGCGTCGAGCACTGGGCGAACGCGCTGAACGGCGGCCCGGCCGCCGCCCGAGCGATGCTGGGCCGCGCAACGACGTACGACAGGGTGCCCTATTTCTTCTCCGACCAGTACGACGTAGGGCTTGAGTACTCGGGCTGGGCGCCCCCGGGGACGTACGACCAAGTGGTGATCCGGGGAGACGCGGGCAAGCGCGAGTTCATCGCCTTCTGGGTGAAGGAGGGGCGCGTGCTCGCCGGGATGAACGTCAATGTGTGGGACGTCACAGAACCGATCCAGCAGCTGATTCGCACGGGGGTGCAGGTGGACACCGAGGCGCTCGCGGACCCGCACGTTCCGCTGGACAGCCTGGTCCCATGACCGACGGAGGGACTCGGGGGGACTCCGCTGTCACACCGTCCCCGTAGACTCGGCGCGTGGCCGGCAGGATCAACGACGAGGACGTGAAGGCGGTTCGGGACGGGGTCCCGATCGACGCCGTGGTGTCCGAGTACCTCCAACTACGCAACGCGGGCGGCGGAAACCTCAAGGGACTGTGCCCGTTCCACGACGAGAAGTCGCCCTCCTTCCAGGTCAGCCCGAGCAAGGGGCTCTTCCACTGCTTCGGCTGCCAGGAGGGCGGCGACACCATCACGTTCGTGATGAAGGTCGACCACCTCACCTTCTCGGAGGCGGTCGAGCGCCTCGCCGGCCAGGCGGGCATCACCCTTCGTTACGAAGAGGGCGGGTACAACCCCTCCCACCAGCGCGGCGAGCGGATCCGCCTGGTCGAGGCCCACCAGGCCGCCGCCAAGTTCTACGTCGAACAGCTCGACACCGGCTCCGAGGCCGACGCCGGCCGTACGTTCCTCGCGGAGCGCGGCTTCGACCAGGCTGCCGCCACGCACTTCGGTGTCGGCTACAGCCCCCAGGGCTGGGACCACCTCGTCCGCTATTTGCGCGGCAAGGGCTTCACCGACAAGGAACTGCTGCTCTCCGGCCTCGCCCAGGAGGGCCGCCGCGGCCCCATCGACCGCTTCCGCGGCCGGCTGATGTGGCCGATCCGCGACATCGGCGGCGACGTCGTCGGCTTCGGCGCCCGAAAGCTCTACGAGTCGGACAACGGGCCGAAGTACCTGAACACGCCCGACACGCCGATCTACCGCAAGTCCCAGGTCCTCTACGGCATCGACCTCGCCAAGAAGGACATCGCCAAGAGCAGCCGGGCCGTCGTCGTCGAGGGCTACACCGACGTGATGGCCTGCCACCTCGCCGGCATCACCACCGCCATCGCGACCTGCGGCACCGCCTTCGGCAACGACCACATCAAGATCCTCCGACGGCTCCTGATGGACAACGGCTCGGCCCGGGTGATCTTCACCTTCGACGGGGACGCGGCCGGCCAGAAGGCCGCCCTGCGCGCCTTCGAGGACGACCAGAAGTTCGCCGCCGAGACCTACATCGCGATCGCCCCCGACGGCATGGACCCCTGCGACCTGCGCCTCGCCAAGGGCGACGCGGCCGTCGCCGACCTCGTCGAACCGCGCACCCCGCTCTTCGAGTTCGCCCTGCGCCAGATCATCGCCCGCTACGACCTGGAGACCCCCGCGGGCCGCGCCGCCGCGCTCGACGAGTCCGCGCCCGTCGTGGCCCGCATCAAGAACAGCGGCGCCCAGCACGAGGTCGCCGTCCAGCTCGCCGGCATGCTCGGCATCCTCGACACGCAGTTCGTCGTCAAGCGGGTCGCCCAGATGGCCCGCTGGGCCCGCGACCGCGGCGGCAAGGGCCCCGCGCCGACGGCCAACGGCCGCCCCCCGCAGCAGCAGTACGAGACCAGCGGTCCCAGACCCCCCTCCGGCCCGGCCCTGACCCTGCGCAACCCGGTGTTCGCCACCGAGCGCGAACTGCTCAAGCTGGCCCTGCAGCGCCCCGACCTGGTCTCCCCGGCCTTCGACGCGTACGGCGTGGACGAGTTCACCGCCCCGCCGTACGCGGCCGTCCGCGAGACGATCATGGAGGCGGGCGGCGCGGAGTACGGCGTCCAGGACCCGCAGGAATACCTCGTACAGGTCCGCGAGGCCGCCCGGGACGACGTGGTTCGCGCCATGGTCACGGAGCTGGCCGTCGAGGCCATCATGCGCAAGACCGTCGACGAGGCCTACGCCGGCGAGCAGTTGGTGACCGTCCGCAGGCGCGCCGTCGAGCGCCGGGTCCGTGACGTCCAGGGCGCACTCGCGCGCGCCAGCGCGCAGGGGGACCCGGCCCAGCTGGCCGCCGTGCAGAACGAGCTGTGGGTGCTCCAGCAGTACGACCAGGCCCTGCGCGAAAAGGGCCCGGCCGCGCTCTGAGCGGGCCGACGGACCGGTTCCGCATCGGCGCGGACCGGCCGCCCGGGGAACATGCCAGATCAGGGCACGGCGAGCACACGCACTTTCCGCGAGGGTAACCACGCAGTCACGGACAGGACTCAAAAAGTCACCGCACGCCCCTCGTGGCGAGGATGTGTCGTACTCCACACTGGGTTCCGGTGCCTGAGTCCTCGGAGCGCGGCCGACCCGAACGCGACGGGTCCGAAGTCCCCGCGGTTCCGCTCAATGACTTCGGGATGGACAGCGGCGAGGCCGTCGACCCCATCCCCGACGTACCGCTGCCGCACGCCTCAGCAGCGACATTCCTGGAGGTCGCCCCCGTGCAGACCCAGACCCTGACCGACAACAGCACGCACCCCGCGCACCCCGCGCACAAGGACACGGACGCCGATGTCCTCGCGGCCGTACCACCGCAGAACCGTGCCGCCCACCACCCCGAGAGCCACCCCGAGGGCGCACCGGAGCCGGAGAGTACGCCGGAGCCGCCCGCCGCGGTCCTCGTGGAGAGCGAGACCGAGACGCCGGAGCCGGTGGAGGTGCCGCGCGGACGCGCCGACACCGGCGGGCCCTCCTCCGACCTGTTCCGCCAGTACCTGCGGGAGATCGGCCGGATCCCGCTGCTCACCGCGGTGGAGGAGGTCGAACTCGCCCGCCGGGTCGAAGCGGGGCTCTTCGCCGAGGAGAAACTCCGGCTGGCCTCCGACCTCGACAGCCAACTCGCCCTCGACCTCGACAAACTGGTCGTCATGGGCCGGATGGCCAAACGGCGCCTCATCGAGGCCAACCTGCGGCTCGTCGTCTCCGTCGCCAAGCGGTACGTGGGGCGCGGGCTGACCATGCTCGACCTCGTCCAGGAAGGCAACCTGGGGCTGATCAGGGCGGTCGAGAAGTTCGACTACGCCCGGGGGTACAAGTTCTCGACGTACGCGACCTGGTGGATCCGCCAGGCCATGTCCCGGGCCCTCGCGGACCAGGCCCGCACCATCCGGGTCCCCGTCCACGTGGTCGAACTCATCAACCGGGTCGTCCGGGTGCAGCGCCGCATGCTCCAGGAGCGGGGGTACGAGCCGACGCCCGAGGAGGTCGCGGCGCACCTCGACCTGCCCAGTGAGCGGGTCAGTGAGGTGCTGCGGCTCGCCCAGGAGCCCGTGTCGCTCCACGCGCCGGTGGGGGAGGAGGACGATGTCGCGCTCGGTGACCTGATCGAGGACGGGGATGCGGCGAGTCCTGTGGAGTCGGCGGCGTTCCTGTTGCTGCGGGAGCACTTGGAGGCGGTGCTGTCGACGCTGGGGGAGCGGGAACGGAAGGTGGTCCAGCTCCGCTACGGGCTTGCGGACGGCCGGCCCCGCACCCTGGAGGAGATCGGGCGGATCTTCGGCGTCACCCGCGAACGCATCCGCCAGATCGAGTCCAAGACCCTCAACAAACTCCGAGACCACGCGTTCGCGGACCAACTCCGCGGCTACTTGGACTAGGACTTTTCCGCGCCCCCGCCGCCCCTACCCTTCCCGTCACTGCATGGGGGCTCCGCCCCCTCGCCCCCGTTGTCCTCAAACGCCGGACGGGCTGAAAGACATACGCCCGTCCGGCGACACCTCAGCCCCTCCGGCGTTTGAGGAGCGGGGGTTCGGGGGCAGCGCCCCCGAGTCAGTGACGGGTCGGGTAGGGGCGGCGGGGGCGAGACGAAAGGTCAGTCGACCTCTACCGCTGCCTGGGCGAACTGGGCCTTGTACAGGCGCGCGTACGCACCCCCCGCCGCCAGCAGCTCCGCGTGCGCGCCCTGCTCCACGATCGCCCCGTCCTCCATGACGAGAATCGTGTCGGCATCGCGAATCGTCGACAGACGATGAGCGATGACGAACGACGTCCGCCCGTGCGCGAGCTTCGCCATCGCCTTCTGGATGAGCACCTCCGTCCGGGTGTCCACAGAACTCGTCGCCTCGTCGAGAACGAGGATCACCGGATCGGACAGGAACGCCCGAGCGATCGTGATCAGCTGCTTCTCACCGGCGCTGACCCCCGCCCCCTCGTCGTCGATGACGGTGTCGTACCCGTCGGGCAGCGTCCGCACGAACCGGTCCGCGTGGGCCGCCCGAGCCGCCTCCTCGACCTCCCCGCGAGTGACCTCGGATGAGGCCCCGTACGCGATGTTGTCGGCGATCGTGCCCCCGAACAGCCAGGTGTCCTGCAGCACCATGCCGATGGAGGAGCGCAGTTCGTCGCGGGACATCGTGGCGACGTCGACCCCGTCGAGGGTGATCCGGCCGCCCGTGGTCTCGTAGAACCGCATCAGCAGGTTCACCAGGGTCGTCTTGCCGGCGCCCGTCGGGCCGACGATGGCGACCGTGTGGCCCGGCTCCACCGACAGCGACAGGTCCTCGATGAGCGGCTTCTCCGGGTCGTACCGGAAGGAGACGCCCTCAAGGGCGACCCGGCCCCGCAGCTCCTTCGGTCGCGCCCCCGTCACCGGGTCGGCCTCCTGCTCCTCCGCGTCCAGCAGCTCGAAGATCCGTTCCGCCGAGGCGACCCCGGACTGCACGAGGTTCGCCATGGAGGCGACCTGGGTGAGCGGCATGGAGAACTGCCGGGAGTACTGGATGAAGGCCTGGACGTCACCGATCGAGAGGGAGCCGGAGGCCACCCGCAGACCGCCGACCACCGCCACCAGCACGTAGTTCAGGTTCGACACGAACATCATCAGCGGCTGCATGACCCCGCTGTTGAACTGCGCCCGGAACCCGGCCTCGTACAGCTTGTCGTTCTCCTCGGCGAACTGCGCCGCCGACTCGTCCTGCCGTCCGAAGACCTTCACCAGGTTGTGCCCGGTGTACATCTCCTCGATGTGCGCGTTGAGCTTGCCGGTGGTCCGCCACTGCTGCACGAAGTGCGGCTGCGACCGCTTGCCGACCCGGGTCGCGACGACGAACGACAGCGGCACGGTGATGAGCGCGACGAGCGCCAGCAGCCACGACACGTAGAACATCATGATCAGCACGCCGACGATGGTCAGCAGCGAGTTCACGAGCTGGCCCATCGACTGCTGGAGGGTCTGCCCGATGTTGTCGATGTCGTTCGTGGCGCGGCTGAGGACCTCACCGCGCTGCCGCTTGTCGAAGTACGACAGCGGCAGCCGCGACAGCTTGGTCTGCACGTCCTCGCGCATCTTGTACATGGTCAGGTTGACGGCCCGGTTCACCAGCCGGGTCGCCGTCGCCATCAGCAGACCGGCCAGCAGGAACGCCACCAGCGCGATCCCCAGCACCTCGCCGACCGCGTCGAAGTCGATGCCCTGGCCCGGGGTGAAGTCCGTGCCCGAGAGCATGTCGGCCATACCGCCGTCGCCGCGCTCCCGCATCGCCGCGAGCACCTCGGCCTTCGACTGCCCGGCCGGCAGCTCCCGCCCCACGACCCCGGCGAAGACCAGGTCGGTGGCCCGCCCCAGGATCTTCGGCCCCAGTACCGACAGGCCCACACTGCAGACCACGGCGGCGAGCATCACGTACAGCGTGGCGCGCTGCGGCTTGAACTGCGCCAGCAGCCGTTTGCCCGACCCCTTGAAATCCATCGAGTGATGGTCGGGTCCCGACCCGGCCATCATGCGCCCCATGGGCCCGGCCATCAGGCTGCCTCCGCTTCCGTCAGCTGCGAGAGCACGATCTCCCGATAGGTCTCGTTGTCCGCCATCAGCTCGTGATGGCGTCCTGTCCCGACGACCCGGCCCTCGTCGAGGACCACGATCCGGTCGGCGTCGCGGATGGTCGACACCCGCTGGGCGACGATCACGACGGTCGCCTCGGCGGTCTCCCGCGCGAGCGCCGCACGCAGCGCCGCGTCCGTCGCGTAGTCGAGCGCGGAGAACGAGTCGTCGAAGAGATAGATCTCGGGACGCTGTACGAGGGTCCGGGCGATGGCGAGCCGCTGCCGCTGACCGCCGGACACGTTCGTGCCGCCCTGCGCGATCGGCGAGTCCAGCCCGTTCTCAAGCCCCTCCACGAAGCCCTTGGCCTGCGCCACCTCCAGCGCGTGCCACAGTTCCTCGTCCGTGGCGTCCGGATTCCCGTACCGCAGGTTGGTGGCCACCGTCCCCGCGAACAGATACGGCTTCTGCGGTACGAGGCTCACCGTGCGCGCCAGCAGCCGCGGCTCGACCGTCCGGACGTCGACGCCGTCGACCAGCACCTGCCCGTCCGTGGCGTCGAACAGCCGGGGGACAAGACCGAGGAGGGTCGACTTGCCGCTGCCGGTCGAGCCGATGACGGCGGTCGTCTCGCCGGGCAGTGCCACCAGGTCGACGGCCTTCAGGACCGGCTCCTCGGCGCCCGGGTAGCGGAAGCCCGCCCCGCGCAGCTCCAGATGACCGTGCCGCCGCAGCTCCAGGACGGGAGCCTTCGGCGGGACCACACTGCTGGAGGTCTCCAGGACCTCCTGGATGCGCTCGGCGCACACCTCCGCGCGCGGCACCATCATGAACATGAAGGTGGCCATCATCACGGACATGACGATCTGCATCAGATAGGCGAGGAACGCGGTCAGCGCGCCGATCTGCATCCCGCCGCTGTCGATGCGGTGGGCACCGAACCACACCACGGCGATCGATGAGACGTTCACCACCGTCATGACGATGGGGAACATCAGCGCCAGCATCCGCCCGGTCCCCAGCGACACCTCGGTGAGGTCGGTGTTGGCCTTCCGGAAACGCTCCTCCTCGTACGCGTCGCGCACGAAGGCACGGATGACGCGGTTGCCGGTGATCTGCTCGCGCAGCACCCGGTTCACCGTGTCCAGGCGCACCTGCATCGTCCGGAACAGGGGCCGCAGCCGCCGCACGATGAGGCTGACCGAGATCCCGAGCACCGGCACGACGGCGAGCAGCACCCCGGACAGGGGTACGTCCAGGCCGAGCGCCAGCACGATGCCGCCCACGCACATGATCGGCGCGGACACCAGCAGCGTGAACGTCATCAGGGCCAGCATCTGCACCTGCTGGACGTCGTTCGTCGTACGGGTGATCAGGGAGGGCGCCCCGAACTGGCCCAGCTCACGCGCGGAGAACGACTGCACCCGGTCGAAGACGGCGGCCCGCAGGTCCCGGCCGACCGCCGAGGCCGTACGGGCGCCGTAGTAGACGGCGCCGATGTTGCAGACGACCTGCGCCAGCGAGATGCCGATCATCAGGGCGCCGAAGTTCAGGATGTATCCCGTGTCGCCCTTCACGACACCGTTGTCGATGATGTCGGCGTTCAGGGTCGGCAGGAAGAGCGTGGCGCAGGTCTGCAGGAACTGGAGCAGGACGAGCAGGCCGATGGGTTTCTTGTAGGGCGTGAGATAGGTACGCAGAAGTCTTATGAGCACGCTGGGTCTCTCGGGGTCGGCGGCGGGGCGGTTGGTTGCCCTTGGCCCCCATCGTCGAACACTCCCCCGGTGTTACCTCAACTGATTAACCCAAGAGAGGTCCAAGAGCGGACCAGCTTTCGGTCCGAAGTCGTAGGCCGCCCCCCGGATCCCGTCAGGACCCCCGTGTCCCTCCCGGATCATTTCAGGTCACTTCAGGACCGGAAGGCGCCCGGGTGGGTCTGGTTGCGTACCGACACGTACTGCTGACGCACCGCCTGCCCCACCGCCAGCTCCTCGCCCGGCTCCAGGACCTGCGCGGCGGCGCCCTGCCAGACGGGCGGCAGACCCGGCTGGATGGTGCCCTGCTGGACACCGAGCGCCCACGCGGCCTGCCGGGCCGCGCCGATCGCCGCGTAGTCCGCGGGCTGCGGCACCACGATCTGCGTACCGAGCAGCGCGGGCGCGCACGCCTGCACCGCGCCCAGCTCCGCGGCCTGGCCCAGCAGGAAGATCCGCCGGACCTCCACGCCCCGCTTGCGCAGCACGTCCAGGGCGTCGGCGAGCCCGCACAGCATGCCCTCGAAGGCCGCCCGCGCCAGATGCTCGGGCTTCATCGACTCGCGCCGCAGCCCGGCCAGCGTGCCCGCCGTGTGCGGCAGATTGGGCGTCCGCTCACCCTCCAGATACGGCAGCATGACCAGCCCGTGGGAGCCCGGGGTCGACTTCATCGCCAGGTCGGAGAGGGCCTCCAGATCGGGTACGCCCAGCATCTCGGCGGCCCCGCGCAGGGCCCGTACCGCGTTGAGCGTGGTGACGACCGGCAGATGCATACCGGTCGCGTCCGCCAGTGAGGTGATCATGCCGGAGGAGTCGACCAGTGCCTCGTGGTGGACGGCCATCACGGAACCGGAGGCGCCGAGCGACACCACCGCGTCCCCGAGACCGATGCCCAGACCGAAGGCCGCCGCCATCGTCTCGCCCGTGCCCGCCGAGATCAGCAGCCCCTCGGGCGTCGTGCCCGCGGCCTCCCACGGTCCGAGCACATCGGGGAGCAGCGCCTGGTGGCCGAGCGCCAGCTCCACCAGATCAGGCCGGTACGCGCCGGTCGCCGCCGACCAGTAACCGGTGCTGGAGGCGCCGCCCCGGTCGGTGGTGCGGCGGGCGGGCCTGCCGAGCAGCTGCCACACCAGCCAGTCGTGCGCCTGGAGCAGCATCGCGGTGCGCGCCGCCGCCTCGGGCTCGGTCCGCGCCAGCCAGCGCAGCTTCGTCACCGGCTGCGCCGCCTGCGGCACGGAGCCCACGGCCTGCGCCCAGGCCTCCCGCCCGCCGAGCGCGTCGACGAGGTCGGCGGCGGCGACCTGGGCACGCTTGTCCCCGCCGACCATCGCGGGGCGGATGGTGTTGCCCTGGCTGTCGACGGGGACGAGGCCGTTCTGCTGCGCGGACACACCGATGGCCTGGACGCCCTCCAGGAGGCCGCCGCCCGCGGCCTCGCCCAGGGAGAGCAGCCAGGCCTGCGGGTCGACGTCCGAGGGCCGGGAGCCCTCCGCCGAGCCGTCCAACGGATGCGGGGCATACCCCTGCCGGAGTACGGCTCCGCTGTCCGCGTCGCAGACGACGATGCGTGTGAAATCGGGCGAACTGTCCAGCCCGGCGACTATCCCCATGGCGGAAATTCTGCCGTATCGCCGCGCCGGCTCGGGCCGTGGGCGTCGTCGGGGTGCCCGTTCCGCTTCGTCCGCGGCGCCGTTGTGGCTGGTCGCGCCCCGCGGCGGAGCCGCGATGTCACAGCCCCGCGCCCCTCGGGCGGGGGGACTGATCCCGTGCCGGAGAGGGCGGCTAGGTGTTGCTCGTGCCCCAGTCGTCCTCGGTACGGGTGCCGTTCGCGTTGCGTTCGCGCAGGGAGCGCACCCGCTCGGAGACCGAGTCGGGGACCCGGTCGCCGACCTTCTCGCTCACCACGTGGAACGCCTTCCCGGCGATCACCCGGCCCTGCTGGGCCGCCGATTCGGCGGTGTTGCGCACCGCCGGGTTCTGCGAGACCTGCCGGGCGGTCTTCCTCAGTTGCTCGTAGCGCTCGCGCCCGGCGCGTGTGCCGAGCACGTATCCCAGAGCGAGTCCGACGACGAACGTGAGCCGGTAGCGCATGGGGCCACCCTTCCTCTTGTGGATCGGTCCTTTGCGGCGGCGTCGGTCGCAGGCGGGTTACCGATTGGCGAAGCACCCCCCTGCTTGCGCTAATGTATGTGTCGCAGCGAGCGCACGCCCTCTGGCGAATACCCAGGGAGCTACGTTCGATGCAAACGAGGCAATCCCCTGTAGCTCAATTGGCAGAGCAGCCGGCTGTTAACCGGCAGGTTACTGGTTCGAGTCCAGTCGGGGGAGCTTCGGTCTTCCGTAGCTCAATTGGCAGAGCAGCCGGCTGTTAACCGGCAGGTTACTGGTTCGAGTCCAGTCGGGAGAGCAGTGTGAACGAGGACCCCATGGACCCCATCGGGGTCCTTTTTCATGGCCGTGGGAACCGCTGCGCCCCAGGTGAGGTCCTAGAGGGCAGGCGAAGTCGACCATCCGAAGCAGGAGATCGTATGAGCGGCTATGCTGCGGCAGACGGCGCGCACACATGTGCGCGACGCGCCGTAATGGGGCGGTAGCTCAGCCGGTTAGAGCAGCGGACTCATAATCCGCCGGCCGTGGGTTCGAGTCCCACCCGCCCCACCAGCGCTACGCGTGGAGAAACGATCTGACCAGCAACGTCGCTGGAGGATCAGGCGAGTTGAGGGGTCCTTGCGACCCTCCTCGCGGCTTCTGTGAGACAGGGCCCCGCGGGTCGGTTCGCCCGGCGGACGACCCACGCCGCCGCACCGCTCGGACGCTGCGGAACCGCCCGCCCGACCTTGATCGAACAGCGTCCCTGACCCCTGTCCCGGGCCCCGCGTCGGCCCTTCCGGGTGAGGGCTGGCCCGAAGAGACGGGTGCGGGTACCTCGTCGTTGCCCGCGCCGTTCCCTGCGCCCCTTCGCGTGGTCGCCTTCCCGCGGGGCGTGGTCTCGCTCGGTCGGGGATCGCGTCGGGGATCGGGGCCGATCGCGTCAGGGCTTCGGGCCGGGGGCGGTCAGAGGGGGGCCTGCCACGTCGTCGTGGTGCCCTCCTGGCCGGGGGCGGCCGTGGCGGGGGCCGGGGTGCCGTTGTCGGAGACCGTCAGGCGTACTCCCGGGCGGCCGTCCGGCAGGCTCACCGTCGCGTCGACCGTGACCCCGATACGGGTCGTGCCGGCCCGGTGCGACGCCGTGGCGAGGGCGGCACGCAGGGCCGTGAGGAGCTGCCCCGCCACCGCGTCCGGGACCCGCGTGTCGACCGGCCCCGTGAACTGGACCGACGGCTGGACGCCGAGAGCCGCCGCCGCGCCCGCCGTCTCACGGAGCACCTTGCCCCGGAAACTGGTCGGGGCGTCCGCGGGCGGCTGCTGCAGGGCGAAGATCGTCGTACGGACCTCCTGGACGGTGGACCTGAGTTCGTCGAGGGCCCGCCCGATCGTCGCGTGGACCTCCGCCTCCCGCTCCTCCGCGGCCGTGCGGCGCTGCGTGGACTCCAGCATCATGCCGGTGGCGAAGAGCCGCTGGACGACCAGGTCGTGCAGGTCACGGGCGATCCGGTCGCGGTCCTCGAAGACCGCCAGCCGCTCCCGGCGCTGCCGCGCGTCCGCCAGCACCAGCGCCAGCGCGGCCTGCGAGGCGAACTGCGTGGCCAGCAGCTTCTCGGCCGGGCTGTACGGGGGATCGCCGCGCCGGCGCGGCAGGGCGAGGGTGCCGATGAGCCGGCCCCCGGCCTGGAGCGGCAGCATCATGCTCGGCCCGAACCGGTGCCGTACGGGGGTCGTCATCCGCGCGTCGGTCGCCGAGTCGTCCAGGAACACCGGCTCGCCCCCGAGAAGTTGCTCCAGGACCGCGCTGCCCGGCGCGATCGTCGTGCCGATCAGACCGCCCCGGCCGGCCGGCGCCGACGCCGTGACGATCTCCATGCCGCCCTCGTCCGTGGGCTGGAGGATCACCCCGGCCGACGCGTCGGCGAGGACGCGGGCGCGCTCGGCGACCGTCATCAGCGCGTCGGCCGCCGCCTCACCGGTGAGCAGCGCCGTCGTCACCGCCGCCGCGCCCTCGATCCACCGCTCCCGCTGACGGGCCGTCTCGTACAGACGGGCGTTGCCGATCGCGATGCCCGCCTGGGCGGCCAGCAGCCGCGCCATCTGCTCGTCCTCGTCGGTGAAGGGGCCGCCGCGCTTCTCGGTGAGGTAGAGGTTGCCGTACACCTCGTCCTCCACGAACAGGGGTACGCCGAGGAAGCTGCGCATCCGCGGGTGTCCGGGCGGGAAGCCGCACGAGCGCGGGTCGGCGGTCAGGTCGGTGAGCCTGAGCGGCGCGGACTCGTGGACGAGCGCGCCGAGCAGGCCCCGGCGTCCGCTGGGCGGCCGCTCGATACGCGCGCGCTCGGCCGCCGCAAGCCCGGCCGTGCAGAACTCCGCCAGGCCGCTGCCGCCGGGGGCGAGCACGCTCAGGGCCGCGTACCGGGCGCCGGTCAGCGCCGCCGCGTTCTCCACGATGCGCTGGAGCGTGGCGCGCACTTCGAGATCGCTGCCGACACCGAGTACGGCTTCGAGGAGACGGGGGAGGGGGAGGCGGGGGAGGTCCGGGGAGGGCCGCGGGTGGTCCGGGGCGGCGGAGTCGGTGGGGTCCGTCCGTCCCAGTGGGTCCGGCGGGTCCGACGGGTTCGCGGGGTCCGGCGGGTCCGCGGGGTCCGGGGGTGGCGTGGGTTCCGTCATGGGTGTGGTGGCGGTGGCGGGGGCTCGGGGTGCTGTGCCTGCGGGGTCGGGCGGGCGTTCAGCCGGCCGTCGAGTCGAGGACCAGGGGCTCGATACGGCCCTCCAGCATCGCGCCCAGGCCGAGGACCGCGCACACGTCGGGCCGTTCGGCGATGTGCACCGGCATCCCCGTGGCCTGGCGCAGCATCTGGTCGAGGCCCGGCAGCAGCGCGCTGCCGCCGACCATCATGATCCCGCGGTCCACGAGGTCGGCCACCAGGTCCGGCGGGCAGACGCGCAGCACCTTGCCGATGCCGTCGAGCACGGCGGTCAGCGGGGTCTGGATGGCGTCGCGCACGGCGGCGGTGTCGACCTGTACGGAACGGGCGAGGCCGGTGGCCACGTCCCGGCCGTGGATCTCGGTGGACGTGGGGCCCTGCGAGGTGAGCCCGTTTCCCGAGAGGGCCAGCTGCAGAGGGCGTACGGACTGCGAGGGGAGCATCAACTCGTGGTGGTGGCGCAGGTGCTGGACGATCGCGTGGTCGATGGCCTCGCCGCCCACGGGGATGCGTTCGGCGGTGACGATCGAGCCGAGCGACAGCACGGCGACCTGCGTGGCGGCGGCCCCGCACACCATGATCATGGTGGCCTCGGGGCGTTCCACGGGCAGTCCGCA
The DNA here is from genome assembly GCF_014650955.1 of Streptomyces tauricus. Classification (GTDB taxonomy): domain Bacteria; phylum Actinomycetota; class Actinomycetes; order Streptomycetales; family Streptomycetaceae; genus Streptomyces; species Streptomyces tauricus. The sequence goes on along the minus strand of NZ_BMVY01000021.1, from coordinate 1,421 downwards.
GCCGACACCGGCGGCGATGAGCGTGTCGACCAGTTCGACGCGGCGGGCGCCGAGACCGACGAGCGTCTCGACCGTCGCGCGCTGGGCGAGCGGGTCGGAGTCGTGCGGGGTGCAGGCGGCGGCCCGCAGCCGGGGCTTGCGGCGCAGGGTGCGGCGGACCTTGTCGCCGAGGAGCTGGCGCAGCATGCGCTGGGCCATCTCGATGTCGACGACCGTGCCGCCCGAGACGGGGCGTACGACACGGATGTAGTGGGGGGTGCGGCCCGTCATCTTCTCGGCGAACTCGCCGACCGCGATCAGGGCGCCGGTCTTCGTGTTCACCGCGGCGACGCTGGGCTGGTCGACGATCAGCCCGGCCCCCTTCACGAAGACGCGCGTTCTCGCCGCGCCGAGGTCGACGGCGAAATGGCAGCGGCGCAACTGCTCCAGGCTGGCGGTCATGGCGGGTCCTCCCGAGAGCACAGACCGTGGGACTCCACCGGGCGGCGGTCCTCCTACGCATAGTGCGGGAACTGACGGGGCGTCGCCTTTCGGGGTGGGCCGGGCGGGGTGCCGCTGGACGGGTGGTCTTCGCGGGCGGAGGGCGGAGGGCAGCGGGCAGCGGACGGCGGACGGGCCGGCAGTTGACGGGCGGGCACCCCGGCTGCCGAGGGGGGCTCAGGTGTTGGGGAGGGACCGGAGGAGGGGGGCCCAGGAGGCCGTGGTCACCTCGCAGCCCGCGCCGACCAGGCGCCGCTTGTGCCCCTCGGAGCGGGTGTAGCCGAGGAAGCGCACGCTGGCGGCGCGCGCCGCGGTCAGTTCGGCGACCGACGAGCCGACCAGTACGGCGTCCTTCGGCGGCACGCCGAGGTGGTCCAGGGCGCGCAGGAGGCAGTCGGGGTTCGGCATCAGCAGGGTCAGGTCGTCCGCGCGGCCGTGCACCCCGCCGGTCACCAGGCCGGTCAGCCTGCCGTGGGAGTGCAGGTACCTCCAGACGGCGCTGGGCGCGTTGTCCGCGACGACGGCGGTGCGCCGCCCGAGCGAGCTGAGCGTGGTGATCAGGGCGTCCGAGAACGGGGTGGGCGCCGCGGTCGACACGGCCCGCTCCTCGATCCGGTTGAGCCGTCGGCGCAGATCCGCGCCCAGCGGATGGCCCGCGAAGGCGCGCAGCAGGTCGAGGGGGTTCGAGCGCCCCTCCAGCGGCTGCGTGGGTCCGCCCTGAGGGGAGAGCGGCTCGCCCCTCAGCGCGGCCTCGGGGTCCCGCAGCTCGGCGAGGAGCGCGGCGAGTTCCCGGGTGGCCTGCTTCTCGGTGTCACTCGTGTAGAGGCGGACGAGGGGGCCGTCGAAGCCGAGGAGTACGCAGGGGCGCTCCAGCAGGGCCGCGGCCGCGGCCGCGTGCTCCGGGCGCCGCGCCGCCGGCCCCGGCCGACCGCGCGGCGGGG
>NZ_BMVY01000020.1 GCF_014650955.1 Streptomyces tauricus | reverse complement strand
CCGTCGCCGCCGCGCACGCCCCGCAGCGGCCCGGCGCCCCCGCGGCCGACGATCCCGGCACACCGCAGGGCGGCGCGACCCCGCTGCACGGCCCGGCCGGCGTACCGGCCAAGGCCAAGGTGTCCCCGACGACCCGGGCCGAGATCATCAACCGGGCCAGGCAGTGGGTCGTCGCGCAGGTGCCCTACAACATGGGCGCGTACTGGTCCGACGGTTACCGCCAGGACTGTTCCGGGTTCGTCTCGATGGCCTGGAACCTCGGCGGGAACGAATGGACGGGCAGCCTCGACAAGTACGGCGTCAGAGTCGGCCGGGACGATCTCCAGCCGGGGGACATGCTGCTCTTCCACAATCCGTCGGACCCCGAGAAAGGGTCCCACGTCGTGATTTTCGGCGGCTGGACGGATTACACGCGGAGCCATTACATCGCGTACGAGCTGACGCGCCCGCGCGCCCGCAGGCAGGCCACTCCGTACGCCTACTGGAGCAATTCGGACCGCTATCTCGCCTATCGGTACAAGGGGCTCAGGGCGGAGCCGGGCAAGGGCGGCACGGGCACCGGTACCGGCACGTCCGCCACCTCTCCGGCCACGGCCCGCTATCCCGGCGCCGCCGCCTTCGGGCCCGGCGCGAACAACGCGTACGTCACCCGGCTCGGGCGGATGCTCGTCGCGCGGGGCGCGGGGAGCTTCTACCTCTCGGGGCCGGGGCCGCGCTGGTCGGAGGCGGACCGGCGGGCGACCCGGGCGTTCCAGCAGGCGCAGGGCTGGACCGGGGCCGACGCCGACGGGCTGCCGGGGCCGACGACCTGGTCGTATCTGGTGAACGGGAAGGGCCGGGACGTCCGGGCCGCGAGCGCCGGCAGCCCCGGCACTCCCGCGAAGCCCCCGGCCGGCGGTGTCGCCTCGCACGGCGTCCCCGGTTATCCCGGCCGGGCGGCGTTCCGGCCCGGCGCCGACAGCGAGCACGTCACCCGGCTGGGGAGGCAACTGGTGAAGAAGGGATTCGGTACGCACTACACGCGGGGCCCGGGACCGCGCTGGGGCGAGGGCGACCGGCGCAACGTCGAGGCGTTCCAGCGCGCGCAGGGGTGGCGCGGCGGGGCGGCGGACGGCTACCCGGGCCCGGAGACCTGGCGGCGGCTCTTCTCCTAGGCGGTTCTTCCACCCGGCCGCGGTTCACCCACCGGACCCGCGGTCCTTCCACCGGACATGACTGTTCTTCCCGGCGCGGAGGCGCGGAGGCACGGAGGCACGTATGAGTACGACGACCACTTCACACTCCCCGGAGTCCGAGGGGCCGCCCGAGACGGGCGGCCGAGAGGCGGGCGGCCGGGACACGGGAGGTCGTGACACAGGTGGCCGCGGGGCGCGGATCATCCACAACGAGGCGACCACCGAGATCCCGGTCCACCTGCTCTTCCGCGACGAGCCCGAACCGGTGTCCGTGGCGCTGGCACCCGCGGTGGTGAACCGCCGGCGCGGCACGGGGGAGCAGCCGCGGATCACCCGGCGTCCCCCCGCCCCGCTGCGGCCGAGGCCCACACCGGAGGTCGACCCCGACCTCGTCGAGCGGCCCGCACGGGTGCTGCCGGGCATGGCCGGGGTGCTGGCCGGCGCGGTCGGTACGACCGGCTGCGTCCTGGCGTCCTGGTGGGCGGGCGTCCTGCCGCCGCTGGCCGTGGACGCGCTGGGGCTGCCCGCGCACACCGGCGCCGGGCTCGGCGGACCGCAGTGGGCGGCGCTCGCGGGCTGCGGGGCGCTCGCCCTGTTCGGGTTCGGCGGGCTGGCGCGCGGCCGTACCGGACGCGCCTGGGTGCTCGGCCTCTTCGGCCGCTACCGGGGCACGGTCCGGCGCACCGGGCTCATGTGGGTGAACCCGCTTGTGCTGCGCCGCCGTATCGACGTACGGCTGCGGCACTGGCGGAGCGAGGCGATGCCCGCGGTCGACGCGAACGGGGTCGCGCTGCGTGTCGTCGTGCTCGTCGTCTGGCGGGTGCGGGACACCGCCCGCGCCGCGCTCGGCGTCGAGGACCACCAGCTGTATCTGCGCGAGTGCGTGGAGGCGGCGCTCGCCCGGGTGCTCGCCCAGCTGCCGGCCGACCTCTCGCCGAACGCGTCCTACGGGCCGGGTCCGTCGGGCGCGGCGGACTCCGCGACCCTGCGCAACACGGAGGCCGTCAGCGACTCGCTGACCCGGCTGGTGGCGGCGGAGGCGGCGGCGGTCGGCCTTCAGGTGTACTCGGCGCAGCCGCTCGGGGTGGAGTACGCGCCCGAGATCGCCGCCGTGATGCAGCGCCGCCGGATCGCGGCCCTGGACGCCCAGCACCGCGACACGGTCCTCACCTCGGTCGTCGACTCCGTGGAGGACACGGTGACCCGGCTGACCCTGCGCGGTCTCGTCGAGCTGGACGACTACGAGCGCAAGGCCCTGGTGAAGGACCTGACGGTGGCGTTCTATACGGGGCATGGAGATCGATGACCCCCGCACCCCCACCACCGGCCCCCGCACCACCCCCACCGCCTCCGACCCGCAGGCCACTTCCGCCTCCTCCGACCCGCAAGCCACTCCAGCCGGCCCCGACCCGCAGGCCCCTCGCACCGGCCCCGGCCCCGGTACCGAGTTCGCCGGGAGCGCCCTCACCCTCGCCGGGCTCGCCGCGGACGCCTGGAGTCTGACGGAGGACACCCCGCGGGCCGTGCTGGGCCTGGCGGGACCGCCCGGGGCCGGCAAGTCCACCCTCGCCCGCGCCCTGGTCGCGCACCTCGGTGAGGGCGCCGCCTATCTGCCGCTCGACGGCTTCCACCTCTCCAACGCCCAGCTGGAACGCCTCGGCCTGACCGCCCGCAAGGGCTCCGAGCCGAGCTTCGACGTGTGGGGCTACGTCGATCTGCTGCGCCGGGTCCTCGACGAGACCGTCCGCGACATCTACGTACCGGACTACGACCGCACCCTCCACGAGCCCGTCGCCGCGCGGCACCTCGTGCCTCCGGCCGCCCAGCTCGTCGTCACCGAGGGGAACTATCTCGCCTGCGATCTGCCGGGATGGCGGGACGCGTATGTGCTCATGGGGGAGTGCTGGTACGTCGAGGCGCCGGGGGGCGTGCGGCAGGAGAGGCTGATGGAGCGGCAGTTGGCGGGTGGGAGGGACGAGGCGCAGGCGCGTGACTGGGTGGCCACCAACGACGACCCGAACGGACAGCTGGTGGAGAAGTCGCGGGACCGGTGCCACCGCATCCTCTCCACGACCGGCCTTCCTCTCGGCCTCCCCCTCGGCCCGTCCGGGATTGGTATGGACCCATCCCGCTTTTGAGGTGGACTTGATATGGACACAGCCAAGTCCTGGCAATAATCTGGTACTTGGTCTAGACCTGAAGAATCATCGCTTGACGCATCGCGACGCGCACGCACGGCTCACGGAACTTCCCCCACGTTCTCCAGGAGCGGCAGCATGCGAGAGACTCCCCAGCCCACCCTCCGGCCAACTCCCCCGCCCCGAAAGCGACTGAAGTGGTACGCCGCCGCCGTCGGACTCGCCACCACCGGAGCGATCGTCCTCTCCAGCGGCGGGGCCACCGGCCACGGCTACACCGATCTTCCCGTCAGCAGGCAGAAGGTCTGCCAGAACGGCACCGTGGCCAACTGCGGTGCCATCCAGTGGGAACCGCAGAGCGTCGAGGGGCCCAAGGGCTTCCCGGCGGGCGGGCCCTCGGACGGTCAGATCTGTTCCGCGAACCACACCAACTTCGGTGCGCTCGACAAGGCGACGACGCCCTCGGGCGGCGCCTGGCCGACGACGAGGGTCAGCGGCGGTCAGAGCTACACCTTCCGCTGGCAGTTCACGGCACGGCACTCCACGACCGACTTCAAGTACTACATCACCAAGAACGGCTGGAACCAGAACGCTCCGCTGACCCGGTCCGCGCTGGACACCACCCCGTTCCTGACCGTCCCCTACAGCGGTCAGCCCCCGGCTACGCTCTCGCACAGCGGCACCCTGCCGTCCGGCAAGAGCGGACACCACGTCATCCTCGCGGTGTGGACGATCGCCGACACGGGCAACGCGTTCTACGCCTGCTCGGACGTCACGTTCTGATCGGCGCCTGAGGATCTCCGCCACCCCCCACGGGTAGGTTCCACGCACGTCGGCATGGCCGTGACGGCGTGCGTGGAGCTGTACCGGACACCACGCCGGGCCACGGCAGGAACCGCTGCCACGACCCTCCCCATCTGACGCTCCGTCAATTATGGTGCGCCCCCATGGGAGCCAGGAGCACGGCGGCCGAACGGCGTACCGTCGCCGAACTCGTACAGGAGCGGTGGGGTGACCACCGGCCCGGGCTGTGGTTCGAGGAGCGGACCCTGACGCACCACGAGGTGGCCGCGGGTGCGGCGGCGCGGGCCGCGCTGCTCACCGACCTGCTGCCGTCCCGCGCGCAGCCGCATGTGGGCGTGCTGCTCGACAACACCCCCGAGTTCCCCCTCTGGCTGGGCGCCGCGGCCCTCGCGGGCGCGGCCGTCGCCGGGATCAACCCGACCCGCCGCGGCCCCGAACTCGCCCGCGACATCCTCCACACCGAGTGCCGCGTCCTGGTCACCGAGCGGACCCACCTCCCCCTCCTCGACGGACTCGAACTCCCCGGCGTACGCGTCCTGGTGACCGACACGCAGGCGTACGAGGACCTGCTCGCGCCCTACGCGGACGCGCGCCCGGAACCGGGACAGGGGCGGGCGACCCCGCGCAGCCGCTTCCTCCTCTACTTCACCTCCGGCTCGACCGGTGCGCCCAAGGCGGCGATCTGCTCCCAGGGACGGCTCGCGGCGGCCGGGCGGTCGCTGGTCGGTCACTTCGGGGTGCGCGCGGACGACGTGCACTACATCTGCATGCCGATGTTCCACGGCAACGCCGTGATCGCCGACTGGGCGCCCGCCCTCGCGGCCGGCGCGGGCGTGGCGCTGCGGCGCCGCTTCTCCGCCTCGGGCTTCCTGCCGGACGTACGGGCCTACGGGGCCACGTACTTCACCTACGTGGGACGCGCGGTCCAGTACATCCTGCAGACCCCGCCCCGCGCAGACGACCGCGACAACCCGCTGCGCACGGGCTTCGGGACGGAGGCGGGGGCGGTGGACGCGGCGGCCTTCGAGGAACGGTTCGGGGTGCGCCTGGTGGAGGGCTACGGGTCGTCGGAGGGCGGGGCGGCGATCCAGTGGTCGCCGGGGACACCGAAGGGCGCGACCGGACGGGCGGCCCCCGGCGACGACCTCGCGGTGATCGACCCCGAGACCGGCGCCGAGTGCCCCGCGGCGCTCTTCGGAGCCGACGGCCTGCTGCTCAACGGGCACGAGGCCATCGGCGAGCTGGTGAACCGCGGCCCCAACCCCTTCGAGGGCTACTGGCGCAACCCGGCGGCGGACGCGGCGCGCGGCAGGGGCGGCTGGTACTGGACCGGCGACCTCTTCTACCGGGACGCCGACGGCTACCTGTACTTCGCGGGCCGCACCGACGACCGGCTCCGCGTCGACAGCGAGAACCTGGCCGCCGCGGTGATCGAGAACATCCTCGCCCGCTACGAGGGCGCGGACGCCGTGGCCGTGTACGCCGTCCCCGACCCGGTGGCCGGCGACCAGGTCATGGCCGCCGTGGCCGGCACCTTCGACCCGCCCGCCTTCGAGGCCTTCCTGCGCGCCCAGCCGGACCTGGGCACCAAGATGGCCCCCCGTTTCGTACGGGTCCTCGACCGGATGCCGGTCACCGCCACCAACAAGATCCACCGGGCGGGCCTGCGCCGCGAGGGCTTCCGGTGCGCGGACCCCGTGTGGTGGCGGCCGACGGGGGAGCCGGAGAGCGCCGGGTACCGGCTGCTGAGCGGGGCCGACGTCGAGGCGCTGGTGGCGCGGTACCGGGCGCGGGGACGCGAGGAACTGCTGCTCAGGTGAGGCGCAACGCGAAAGGCCCCCGCTTGCGCGGAGGCCTTTCGGTGGTGCTCTTCTTGTGCGCCGCCAGGGACTCGAACCCCGGACCCGCTGATTAAGAGTCAGCTGCTCTAACCAACTGAGCTAGCGGCGCGTGACTCCCGCCGACCGCTCTCGCGGCTGGCGACAGGGAAAATACTACCCGCTCCGCAGGGGTGCTCCGGACCACCGGCGAGGTGCCGGGCGGCTGCTCAGATCGCCAGGGACAGCAGTACCGGCGCCGCGCCCCGGTTGAGGGTGTCGGCGGCCTCGCGCAGCCGGTGGGCGTGCTCCACCGGCAGGGAGAGGGCGAGGCAGCCCACGGCCGAACCGGCCGTGATGGGGACCGCCGCGCAGACCGTGCCGATCGCGTACTCCTGGAGGTCGAGCACGGGCACGGTGGGTGCCTGGGCGTCGAGCCGGGACAGCAGCACGCGTTCGTTGGTGATGGTGCGCGAGGTGAGCCGGGCCATCCGGTGGCGGGAGAGGTGGTCGCGCCGGCCGTTGAGGTCGAGCTGGCCGAGCAGGCTCTTGCCGATGGCGCTGGCGTGCGCCGCGGAGCGGAAGTCCACCCATTCGTTGACCGCCGGGGTGGCCGGGCCCTCCGCGCACTGGGTGACGTGGATCTCACCGTCCACGTACCGGCTCATGTAGACGGCGGCGCCGACCGAGTCGCGCAGCCGGTCGAGGTTCCGCTGGAGCTGGACGCGCAGTGCCTCGTCCCGGTCGCGCACGGAACCCAGCCGGCCGAAGGCCTCCCCGGTCGCGTACGCGCCGTCCGCGAGCTGCTCCACGTACCCCTCGCGGCGCAGCATGCGCAGGAGGGCGGTGAGGCGTTCGGTGCCGAGGCCGGTGTGCCGGGCGAGTTCGACGTCGGTGATGCCGGTGGTGTGCCGTGCCACGGTCTCCAGGACGCGCAGGGCGTCCTGGGCCGAGTGGTACGGCGCGGTCGACTCGCGCTTCAGCGCCACGGTGATCCCCCTGCGCTTTTCGGCCCGGCGCGCGGGTCGACGTCACGCGCATCGACCCGCACATCAACGCAGCCCGGACGGCCGGGCCTCCTCCACGATAGCCGTCGGGCCGGGCGCGCGGAGGGGCTGTTGGCGGGATTGATGGCGTGATCCGATCGCCTCAGCAGTGGCGCACCCGTCCGGCACATGCCGAAGGCATGCACCGGCGTCCCGGACGATCTGGCCGCCCCGACGGACTCGCCCGACCCGGCTCACCGGGCCGACCGGTTCACCCGGCCGACCGGCCCGCCTGGCCGGGCGGCCGGTCCGGGCTCAGAGCACCGCGCCGAGGAACTCCCTGGTCCTGTCGTGCTCCGGGTCACCGAAGATCTTCTCCGGCGGGCCCGACTCCAGGACCCTCCCGGAGTCGAACATCAGCACCTGGTCGGAGATGTCCCGGGCGAAGCTCATCTCGTGGGTCACGCACAGCATCGTGATGTCGGTGCTGCGGGCGATGTCCCGCAGCACGTCGAGGACGCCCGCGACCAGCTCGGGGTCGAGTGCGGACGTCACCTCGTCCAGGAGCAGCACCTGCGGCCGCATCGCCAGCGCCCGCGCGATCGCGACGCGCTGCTGCTGCCCGCCGGAGAGCTGGCTCGGGTACTTGTCGATGTGCTCGGCGAGCCCCACCAGGTCCAGCAGCTCGCGGGCCCGCTCCTCGGCCGCGTCCTTGGACATGCCGAGCACGGTGACCGGCGCCTCGGTGATGTTGCGGAGCACCTTCATGTTGGGGAAGAGGTTGAACTGCTGGAAGACCATCCCGATGTTCTTGCGGACCTCGCGGATGTGCTTCTCGCCGGCCGGGACCAGCTTGCCGTTCTTCTCCTCGTGGGTGAGGTAGTCGCCACCCACCTTGATCGTGCCCTCGTCGGGCTTCGTCAGGGTCATCAGCAGCCGCAGGATCGTCGTCTTGCCGGAGCCGGACGGGCCGATCAGCGTGACGTGCTTGCCGGACGCGACGGAGAAGTCGAGGTCGTCGAGGACCGTGTTGTCGCCGAAGCGCTTGGTGACCTTGTCGAACCGGATCAGCTCGCTGCCGTCCACCGCCGGGTTGGCGCCGGAATCTTCTGTCAGGGGGTTTTCAGCGGACAAGACGTCGCTCCAGGGCTCGCATGAGGAGGGAAGCGGGATAGGAAATGAGGATGAAGGCCACGCCGATGACCGTCAGGGGCTCGGTGAACTGGAAGTTCTGCTGCGCGAAGAGCCGCGCCTCACCGAGCATGTCGAGGACGGTGATCGCCATCAGCATCGGCGTGTCCTTGAGCATCGAGATGACGTAGTTGCCCAGTGCGGGCACCACCCGGCGGATCGCCTGCGGCAGGATCACCGCGGTCCACGTCCGGGTCAGGGGCAGGTTCAGTGCCGTGGCCGCTTCCCATTGGCCGGCCGGCACGCCCTCGATGCTGGCCCGGTAGACCTGCATCGTGTACGTCGAGTAGTGCAGCCCGATGGCGACGACACCGGTGGTCATCGCGGAGAACGTGATGTCCCACTCGGGCAGCACGTAGAAGAGGAAGAACAGCTGCACCAGCAGCGGGGTGTTGCGGATGAACTCGGTGACGACCCCGACCGGCCAGCGCACCCAGCGGGTCGGCGCCCGCATCAGCAGCGCCCACACCAGCCCGAGGACGAAGGAGATCAGCGAGCCGAGCACCAGGGCCTGCAGGGTGACCAGCAGTCCGTCCCAGAAGTGCGGCATGAAGTCGCCGACGGCACTCCAGTCCCATGTCATGCGGCACCTCCGCCGACTCCGGTGGTCTCCGGGCGATGCAGCTCGGCCTGGGACACACCCTTCTCAGGAACCTCTCCGATTCCGGCCTTCAACCGCTTCTCCAGTCCGCGCATGAGCCGCGTGAGCAGGAAGGCGATCACGAAGTAGATCAGCAGGATGTACGTGTAGATCTCCGCGCTCTCCTGCAGCGCGAGCCGCACCAGGTTCCCGCTGAAGGCCAGATCGCCCATGCCCATCACGGACACCAGGGCGGTGCCCTTGAGCAGCTCGATCAGCAGGTTGGAGAAGGGCGGGATCATCTCCGGCACGGCCTGCGGCAGCAGGATCAGCCGCAGTCGCTGCCAGGGCGTGAAGCTGAGCGCGATACCGCCCTCCACCTGCGCCGGGTCGACGGAGTTCAGGGCGCCGCGCACGATCTCGGAGCCGTACGCCCCGTAGGTGAGGCCCAGGGCCAGGGTGCCGGCCCACAGCGGGACCAGCTGCCAGCCGAAGGCGAGTGGCAGCACGAAGAACACCCAGAAGATCATGATCAGTGCCGAGGTGCCGCGGAACACCTCGGTGTAGAAGCCCGCGAGGAAGCGGACGATCCACAGCCGGTGGACACGTGCGATGCCCACCACGAAGGAGACGGCCGCGGCCAGCAGCGCGCTGAGGACCAGCAGCTGGACCGTGACCCAGATCCCCTTGAGGACGAGTTCCCAGAGTCCCGATGTCATCCGCCGCACAACTCCTTCGCGGTCAGATCGGTCATCTCGTTCTTGGTGAAGCCGAAGGGCCGCAGGATGCGCAGCAGCTCACCGCTGTCCTTCATCTTCTTGAGCTCCACGTTGAAGGCGTCCCGCAGCTTCGTCTCCGTCGGGCGGAACGCGAAGCCGCCGCCGTCCGTGTGCGGCTTGCCGTCCACGAGGGGAGCGAACGGCTCGGTCGACTCCACCTTGCCGGACTTCTTGACGACCTCGCGGGTGGTCAGCGCCGTCCCGGCGAAGACGTCGACACGGCCCGCCTCGACGGCGTTCATGCCCGCGACCTGGTCCTGGACGATCAGGATGTCGCTCTCCTTGTACCCGGCCTCGACCGCGTACTGGATCTCCGCGTATCCCGTGCCGGTCGCGAACTTCGCCCCCGACTTCACGACGTCCTTGTAGTCGCGCAGGTTCTTCGGGTTGCCCTTGCGGACGATGAAGGCGTCGAGCATCTGGTAGTCGGGGTCGGAGAAGATCACCTGGGCGCAGCGCTCGGCGTTGATGTACATCCCGGCGGCGACCACGTCGAACTGCTGGGACTTCAGACCGGGGATGAGCGAGCCGAACTCCGTCGGCACGGGCTGTACGCGGTCCACCCCCAGCCGCTTGAAGATGACCTTCGCGAGTTCCGGGGCCTCGCCGGTCAGCTCACCGTCCTTGTCGATGTAACCGAAGGGGATCTCACCGGCGATACCGAGGCGTACGACGCCCTGCGCCTTCAGCCGGTCCAGGAGGTCACCGCCGTCCTTGCCCGACGCGGTGGCCACCCGGCTGCAGCCGGCGGCACCGAGTGCGCCGAGCGCCGCGACACCCGCCAGCAGCGACCGGCGGCTCGTGCCGCGGTGCCCGACGTCCGGCAAAGCTTCCTTAGAGTCGTTCCCAATTGGTGGAGCCATGGGCGCGCGGCTACCCCACGCGATACAAGTTATTCGGATTAATTTGCGCCCCGATGCCCGCGACGGCGGTATTGACCCCGGGTGGACCATGGAACCCATGGCTGACCGCTACATCGACGTGTCCCTGTCCAAGCGCGGAGTCCACTGCACGGCGAAGCTCCTCGACGACCGCGCCCCGATCACCTGCGAAGCCGTCTGGAACGCGTTGCCGCTCGGCGGTGACGTCTTCCACGCGAAGTACGCCCGCAACGAGATCTACACCCTGCTGCCGGCGTTCGCCCCGGCGGAGCCGCCCCTGGAGAACCCGACCGTCACGCCCATCCCGGGCGACCTCTGCTACTTCTCCTTCTCCGGTACGCAGCTGGGGTCGACGGCGTACGGGTACGGGGGCGCGTCCGGCGTCCGGGCGGGCACACCGGTGATCGACCTCGCACTCTTCTACGAACGAAACAACCTGCTGCTCAACGGGGATGTGGGGTGGGTGCCGGGGATCGTGTGGGGCCAGGTGGTGGAAGGCCTCGACACGATGGCGGAGGCGTGCAACGACCTGTGGCGGTCGGGGGCCCTGGAAGAGACGCTGAACTTCCGCCGGGCGTAGGGCTGACCCGTGCCTCCCTGCGGGCCCGGTGCGCGCGAGCTGCGCAGTTCCCCGCGCCCCTGAAAACAGGGGCGGGGGGCGCCCCATCAGGGGCGCGGGGAACGGCGCAGTCTTTTGCCTTTCAGGGGCGCGGGGAACGGCGGAATCGGTTGCTTTGAGGGGCGCGGGGGAACTGCGCGGCCAGCCCCCACCGGGCCGCTAGAGGGACGGCCGCGCAACCCCGCCGACCCCCGCCGCGTACAACGCGTGAGCCACCCGCAGGACCAGCGCGTCCTGGTGACGGGCTCCGACGACCTGCAGCCCCACAGGCAGACCCCTCTCATCCACCCCCACCGGGACGGTGGCGGCCGGCTGCTGCGTCATGTTGAAGGGGTACGTGAACGGCGTCCACCCCGTCCACCTGCGATACCCCGACCCACCCGGCACCTCCACCCCCGCCTCGAACGCGGTGATCGGCAAAGTGGGCGTCACCAGCACGTCGTACGTGTCATGGAAGCGCCCCATCCGCCGCCCCAGCTCCATCCGGACGTCCACCGCCGCGAGATAGTCCAGCGCGCTGAACCGCTCACCCAGCCCGACGATCTCCCGCAGCCCCGGATCGAGCAGCTCCCGCTGCCGCGGGCCGAGCCGCTGCGTCACCCGCGCCGCCCCGCTGAACCACAGCACGTGGAACGCCTCGACGGGATCCGTGACATCGGGGTCGGCCTCCTCGACGTACGCACCGAGGGCCGCCAGCCCCTCCACCCCGCGCCGCACGGCCGCCGCGACCCCGGGCTGTACGGCGACCTGCCCGCCGAGGGAGGGCGAGTACGCCACCCGCAGCCCCCGCACACCTCCGTCCAGGCCGTCCACGTACGAGCCGGCCACCGGCCCCAGTCCCGACCAGTCGCGGGTGTCAGGCCCGCTGATGACGTCCATCATCAGCGCCGCGTCCGCGGCATCGCGCGCCATGGGCCCTACATGCGCGAGCGTCCCGAACGCGCTCGCCGGATACAGCGGCACCCTCCCGTACGTCGGCTTCAGCGCGAAGATCCCGCAGAAGGAGCCGGGGATACGGACACTGCCGCCGCCGTCCGTGCCCAGGGACAGCGGCCCCGCGCCCAGCGCCACGGCCGCCGCGCTCCCACCGCTCGACCCGCCCGCGGTGCGGGAGCGGTCGTAGGGGTTGCGGGTCACCCCCGACACGGGTGAGTCGGTGACGCCCTTCCAGCCGAACTCGGGGGTCGTCGTCTTCCCCAGGAACACCGCCCCGTGCTCGCGCAGCCGCGCCACGGACGGCGCGTCCTCGTCCCAGGGCCCGGACTCGGACACGGTCCGCGAACCCCGCAGGGTCGGCCCGCCCCGCGTCAGCAGGATGTCCTTCACCGACACCGGTACGCCGTCCACAAGCCCGGCCGGCTCACCGCGCCGCCACCGCTCGGCGGACTCCCGGGCCCGCGCGAGCACCGCCTCCTCGTCGGGATGGTCGAGATGGTCGGGACGTACGAACGCGTTCACCGCGGGCTGGATCTCCTCGGCCCTGCGCAGCGCGGCCCGCACCACGTCCACGGGGCTGAATTCACCCTTGCGGTACCCCTCGACGAGTCGTACGGCCGTCAGTTCGGTGAGCTCGGTCATCCGGTCATCCGCCCCTCCCACGTGTGCCTCCGACGGGTGTCAGTGGCCAGGTACGTATCCGCGCCGCTTGTCGACGACGTTCGGCAGGGGTTCACCCGCCTCCCAGAGCGCGTACAACTCCACGAACTGCGTACCCAGTTCGTCCCGCCAGCCCACCGTGTCGCCGCTCATGTGCGGGGACACGATCAGGCCGGGGACCTCCCACAACGGGCTGTCGGGGCCCAGCGGTTCACGCTCGAAGACATCGAGCGCCGCCCCCGCGATCCACCGCTCCCGCAGGGCCCGGACGAGCGCGTCCTGCACGACGAGCTGCCCGCGGCCCACGTTCACGAAGTACGCCGACGGCTGCAGCAGAGCCAGCCGCCGCGCGTCGAACATCCCGTACGTCTCCTCGGTGAGCGGCGCCGCGGACACCACCCAGTCGGCCCGCACCATCAGCCGGTCCAGCTCCTCGGGACCGTGCACGCCGTCGCGCGCGGTCCGTCCCACGAGCGCGGTCGTGATGCCGAGCGCCCCCAGAGTGCGCTCGATGGCCCGCCCGATCGGCCCGGAACCGACCACACACGCACGCGTACCTGCGACGCGTCGCGATTCGCGGTGCCGCCACTCGCGCGCCCCCTGGAGCTCAAGCGTGCGCGGCAGATCCTTCGCCATGGCGAGGACGAGCGCGGCCACGTACTCGGCGATCGGCTGGTCGAAGACGCCGCGCGCGTTCGTCACCACCGTGTCGGAGTCGGCGAGTTCGGGGCACATCAGATGGTCCACACCCGCGCTCGCGGTGTGCACCCAGCGCGGTCGCGGCCCCTCGCCCGGCCACGCCCGCAGCAGCGCGCGCGAGGCGAAGTCCCAGATCAGGAGGGCGTCCGCGGTGGGCAGCAGCGCGGCCAGTGTCCTGTCGTCCGCGTACTCGACACGCACCCGCCCGGTCAGCCGGCCCAGCCGTGGCGGCGGATCGGAGCCCAGTACCAGCAGCGTCGGCTTTTCGGCCATGTTCGGGAACAGGGGAGGGGGCGAGGGAGTGGTCATCGGGGAGAAACCGTTTCGCAACGAGGGTCCGCTTCTCTGAGTCCTGAAGCGTCTGAAGCACTGCCGCGGGTCAGGGGCCGAGTCGTCTGAGATGGGCGGATTGACCACGCTCGCACCCGAACCTACCTTCGTCAACACGGGCTATTCCCCCCGGGGTTCCTGGGGTGCCGTCTGTCCCTGTCCCGACGTCCCGGCCCGCGCCGGCTTCTGTCCCCGGCTGCCAGGCAGGCCTCGCGGCCGATCTCCACCACTCGCCCGATCCGAGTTTGGGGCTGCTCATGGACGTCTCCTTCCTTGGTGGACCTCCCTCACTGCCTGAAGGGCGTGGGAGGGGCCCCCATCCTCAACGGGGTGTCGGCGTCGTCGCTCCCTTCGACTTCGCCCTCGACCGCGAACTGTGGCGATGGGTGCCCGACGAGGTGTCGCTGCACCTCACCCGTACACCGTTCGTGCCCGTCGAGGTCAGCCTCGACCTGGCGCGGCTGGTCAGCGAGCACGAGACACTCGGCGACGCAGTACGCGCGCTGAACGCCGTCCAGCCCGAGATCATCGCCTACGCCTGCACGTCCGGCAGCTTCGTCGGCGGGATCGCCGGTGAGCGCGCCATGTGCGAGGCCATGACCCGGGCCGGCGAGCTGCCGTCCGTCACCACGTCCGGCGCCCTCCTGGAGGCGCTGGAGGAACTGAACGTACGGCGGATCGCCCTGGTCACGCCCTACACCGTCTCCGTCACCCAGTCCCTGGAGGAGTACGTCGCCGAGGCGGGCATCACCGTCACCGGACGCGCCTACATGGGGCTGACCAGGCACATCTGGAAGGTCCCGTATCGCGATGTCGTCGACATGGCCCGCGACGCGGTGCGCGGGGCCGCCGACGCGCTCTTCATCAGCTGCACCAACCTTCCGACGTACGACGTCATCCCGCAGCTGGAGGCCGAGCTGCGCATCCCGGTGATCTCGGCCAACCAGGTCACGATGTGGGCCGCACTGCGTCACCTGGGTACCCGGGCGGTGGGGCCGTACCAGGCGCTGATCGACGAGTCGGCGCGAGTGCGGCCCGTACCGCCCGCACTACCGGAAGAACAGGAAGGTTGGGCATGACGGCTCTCGGATTCCTCTACCCGGGCCATTCGGCCGAGGACGACTACCCGCGCATCGAGCAGCTCCTCGGCAGCGACATCCGCCTCCAGGTCGTCCACACGGACATCGGCGAGGACGCCCACCGTGTGGACGCGCTCCTGGAGATGGGCTCGGCCGCCCGTCTCGCCGCCGGTGTCGAGGAGCTGCGGCTGTCCGGGGCCGAGGCGGTGGTCTGGGCGTGCACCAGCGGCAGCTTCGTGTACGGCTGGCAGGGCGCCCAGGACCAGGTCCGCGCGCTTGCCCTGTCGGCGGGGCTGCCGGCCTCCTCGACGTCCTTCTCGTTCGCCCACGCGGTGGGGGAGCTGGGGGTGAAGCGGGTGGCGATCGGCGCGACCTATCCGGACGACGTGGCGGCGCTGTTCTCGTCGTTCCTGACGGACGGGGGGCTGGAGGTCGTCTCGGTGCGGGGGGCCGGGATCGTCACCGCGGCGGAGGTCGGGGGGTGGGGGGAGGCGGAGGTGTTCGCCTTGGCCCGGGCGGCCGATCACCCTGAGGCGGAGGTGGTGCTGCTGCCGGACACCGCGCTGCACACGGCGTCCTGCCTCCCCGCCCTGGAGGCGGAGCTGGGCAAGCCGGTCCTCACCGCCAACCAGGTAACGGTCTGGGAGGCCCTACGCCTCACGGACCGCCGGGTGAACGCCCCCGAACTGGGCGCACTCTTCACCCGCCAACGCCCCGTACAGGCGTAGGGCTTTTCCTCGCCCCCGCCGCCCCTACCCGTTCCCGTCACGTACTCGGGGGCTCCGCCCCCGAACCCCCGCTCCTCAAACGCCGGAGGGGCTATATCTAGCCCGTCCGGCGTTTGAGGACGAGCGCGTCAGCGCGATTGCGGGGGCGAGGGGGCGCAGCCCCCATGTGTGGACGATGGGGGAGGGTAGGGGCGGCGGGGGCGGAGGAATAACCGGAGCCCCCCTCCTGTTGTCGCAACGCGGGAAATCGCGCGCACCAAACAGGAGGAAACACCGTGGCGGCACCGGACCACACGCCCACCGAGACCAGCGACATCCGAGCGGAGGCGAAGGGCACCGCCCCCACCCCCCTCTCCGTCCTGGACCTGGTCACGGTAGGCGCAGGCCACACCGCGACCGAGTCCCTGCGGACCGCCGTGGAGCTGTCCCGCCTCGCGGAGACCCGCGGCTTCCACCGCTACTGGGTGGCCGAGCACCACTCCATGCCGGGCGTCGCCTCCTCCTCACCGGCCGTGATCCTCGCCCACCTGGCCGCCCACACGACCCGCATCCGCCTGGGCTCGGGCGGCGTGATGCTGCCGAACCACGCCCCGCTGGTCATCGCGGAGCAGTTCGGCACGCTCGAAGCGATGGCCCCGGGCCGTGTGGACCTCGGCCTCGGCCGCGCCCCGGGCACGGACGGCGCCACGGCCGCGGCCCTGCGCCGCTCGGACCGCCTGAACGAGGGCGCCGACGACTTCCCCCAGCAGCTCGCGGAGCTGACCCGTTTCCTGGACGACGACTTCCCGGACGGCCACCCGTACGCGCGTATCCACGCGGTCCCGGGACCGGTCCAGGCGACCTCGCCCGGCGGTGTCCAGTCCCCCCACCGGCCGCCCGTGTGGCTCCTCGGCTCGTCCGGCTTCAGCGCCCGCCTCGCCGGCACCCTCGGGCTGCCCTTCGCCTTCGCGCACCACTTCTCGGCGCAGAACACCGTCCCGGCGCTGGACCTCTACCGGGAGTCCTTCCGGCCGTCGGCCGTGCTCGACGAGCCGTACGCCCTCATCGGCGTCTCCGCGCTCGCGACGGACGACGAGAAGGAGGCCCGCCGCCAGATCATGGCCGCCGCGCTGAACATGGTCCGCCTGCGCACCGGCCGCCCCGGTCTGGTCCCCACTCCGGAGGAGGCGGAGGCGTACGACTTCAGCCCGATGGAGCGGGAGTTCGTCGACTCCTGGAACACGAACGTCATCCACGGCGGCGCCGACGAGGTCCGCTCCGGTCTCGACGACCTCCAGAAGCGCACGGGCGCCGACGAGCTGATGCTCACCGCCAACGCCCACAGCGGAGCCGTACGCCTGCGCTCGTACGAGCTGATCGCGGACGCGTACGGGCTGCCCGCCTAGGGCTTGTGTCCCCGCGCGGTCAGGCCCTACGGGCAGGCCGCCGCGGACAGGAGCGCGGAGATACGATCCGGCGCCACCGGCCGGGAGTACAGCCATCCCTGGCCGGTGTCGCAGCCGATGCGCCGCAGGCGGGTCGCCTGGCCCGCCGTCTCCACGCATTCGGCGGTGACGGTGAGGCCGAGCCGGTGCGCGAGCTGGATCATCGCCTCGACGACGACCTCGTCGGCGGGGTTGGGCGGCGCTCCGACGCCGTCCGCGCCCTCGTGGTCCCCGCTCTCGTACTGGAAGCCCCGGACGAACGACCCGTCGAGCTTCAGCACCGAGACCGGCAGCCGGCTCAGGTAGGCGAGGTTCGAGTACCCCGTGCCGAAGTCGTCGATGGCGATGCCCACACCCATGTCGCTGAGCGCCTGGAGGGCCTGCAGCGGCCGGTCCGCGGAGCCCATCACCGCGGACTCGGTCAGCTCCAGCTGGAGCAGGTGCGGGGCGAGCCCCGTCTCCGCGAGGATCGCCGCCACGTCGGACACCAGGTCGGAGTCCCAGACCTGCCGCACCGCCACGTTCACGCTGACGAAGATCGGCTCGGCGTCCGGGTGCTCCAGCTGCCAGCGGCGGGCCTGCCAGCAGGCGGTGGCCAGCACCCAGCGGCCCAGCTGGACGATCGACCCGTCCTCCTCGGCCAGTCCGATGAACCGATTCGGCGTCAGTGTGCCGAACTGAGGATGGTTCCATCGCACCAGCGCCTCGACGCCGCGCACGACGCCGTCCTCCATGCAGACCAGCGGCTGGTACTCCAGGGCGAACTCGCCGCGCTCGACCGCGGGACGCAGTGTGGAGGAGAGCGCCTGACGGGTCATGCGGTGGGCGTTGCGCTCCGGGTCGAAGAGCGTCCAGCGGGCCTTGCCGTCGGCCTTCGCCCAGTACAGCGTCGTGTCGGCGGCCTGCATCAGACCGGTCGCGGTGGTGCCCGCCGCGTGCCGCTCCACTACTCCGATCGAGGCCGAGACCGACAGCCGCTGCCCGGACAGGTCGAAGGGCACCTGGAGGGACTTCAGCACGGAATCGGCCAGGTCCGCGAGCTGTTCCGTACCCGTCGAGTCCTCGACGAGCAGCGCGAACTCGTCGCCGCCGAGCCGGGCGACCAGCGGGGTGGCGGTTCTCGCGTACCCGGCCTCGTTCGCGCAGCGGGTCAGCCGTTCGGCGACGGCCGCCAGCAGCCGGTCGCCGACGCGGTGGCCGAGCGTGTCGTTGACCGCCTTGAATCCGTCCAGGTCCAGATAGCAGAGCCCGATCCGGCCGGTGCCCGACTCCTCGTACGCCTCGGCCTCCAGCGCGGCCGACAGCCGTTCGAAGAACAGGGTGCGGTTGGGCAGCCGGGTCACCGGGTCGTGCATCTGGAGGTGCCGAAGCCGCGCCTGGAGCTCCCGGCGACCGCTGATGTCGGAGACCGAGATCAGCACGGCCCGCTCCTCCTCGGGCAGCGGACTGACCGTCACCTGCGCCCAGAGGGAGTGGCCGTCGGGGTGTTTGAGGCGCCGGGTGCAGCGCAGCCGGGCCTGCCGGCCGCGGAGCACCTCGCGGTACGCGTGCCAGGTACGGGCGTCCGAGGCGAGGTCCACCAGGTCGGCGGCGATGCGGCCGGTGAGGCCGTCCCCGTCGGAGCCGATGCCGAGCAGCGCGGCCAGCGTGTCGTTGGCCGTGACGACCCGGCCCTCGCGGTCCACGACGGCCATCGCGAGGGGCGCGGCGGCGAACGTGGCTCGAAACGTACGCCCCTCGACGCCCGTACCGGCCCCGGACCCCGCCTCCGTGTGCGAGGGGAGTCCGGCCGGGGCGGCGGCCGACAGCCTCGCCGGAAGTCCCGCGGCCAGACCGACCGGGAACTTGGACGAGAGGCCGACCGGCAGTCCGGCCGACAGGTCGACGGGGGTGTCGCTCAGGGGCTCTACCAGGGGCTCGACCCGTCGAGCCCGTTCCTCATGAGAGAGGGTCCCGGCACGAAGAGAGCTCGTGGCATGACTCTCTGTGACGGCCGACCGAACGAGGTCTGCCGTGGGCGCCGGTCCATCGGACGTTCCGCTCACCGTTCGCTCCCGCTGTGCACTCGTTCGTCGTACAGGTCTCGTCGGGGGTCGGCCGGTGGTGGACGGCCGCTCCAGCCGTGTCCGCGCAGGAAAGTGTGCCGATCATAGAGGCTGGCCGTTAGGCCTTCCAGCTACCGTCCAGTGTCCCGGACGGGCACCCCTTTCTGACAGATCGTTTCTGCCCGCACCTGGACAGGTTCCTTCATCGGCCGATCACTTGTGACGTTCCGTGAGTGGTCGGGGTGTCGGCGTGTCCTGGCGCCCCCCTGGTGCTCCCCGATGTTCTCGGTCGGATGTCGGCCCGCTCACTCCTTTGGATCAGATAAACAGGGCGTAGGGGAACAAATCATCACAGGCTGGTTGCGGTATCCCGAATTCCGCATCCGGAGGTCGACGTGCCGCGTCTGCTCCCCCTCAAGGGGCTCACCCGTGGCGGGGTCCGACCCCGCCTGCGCGGGCAGATCTGGACCGGTCACGGATGGCGGATGCCCGCGGCCGTGTTCACCTCCATGGCGGCGCTCGCGGCCACCTCCCTGGCCGTCCCCACCGCCGCCGTGCCGCTCTCGATGCCGTGCGCGCTGAAACGGACCGCGGCCCACCACTCCGAGGGTGTGGACACCTGGAACGCCGCCTATCCGCGGCCCGCCCGCCGCCTGGACGCGGTGATGGTCTTCCTCTCCTTCCCGGACGCCGCACCGCTGACCAGGCCCGCCGAACTCACGGCCGACTACTTCCCGGCCACCAGCCGCTTCTTCGAACGGGCCTCGTACGGAAAGTTCCAGCTGCGCCCGCACCCGCTGCGTGAGTGGATCCGGATGCCGCGGGCGTCGACCGCGTACGCCATACAGCGCGACTGGAACGCCGCGTCGCGCTCCGCGTATCTGCGGGACGCCCTCGCGGCGGCGGACAGCCACGTCGACTTCTCCCGCTACGACGTCGTCTACTTCGTCGCCGATCCCGACGCTCCCGGCGTCGACTCGGACGCGACGAAGGTGGTGAACATGGACGTGCCGCTGCGGGCCGACGGCACGGACATCCGCCGGATCGTCACCGTGTTCGAGAAGCACCCGCCGGACCGGCTGGTCCTGGCCCACGAGACCGGCCACGTCTTCGATCTGCCCGACCTCTACCACCGGCCCGTCGACGGCAAGGGCGACTGGGACACGTACGTCGGCGACTGGGACCTCATGGGCAGCCAGTTCGGACTCGCCCCCGACCTCTTCGGCTGGCACAAATGGAAACTCGGGTGGCTGGAACCACGTCAGGTGGCGTGCGTACGGGACGCGGGCGGGCGGGGCACGCGACTGACGCTCGAGCCGCTGGCGGCGGGGTCCGGTGTGGCCGCGGCGGGCGGCACCGCGGCGGGCGCGCCGGGGTCCGAGCCCGGGTGGGCGGGGTTCGGGACGGCGGGCGGGACGAAGCTGGCGGTGGTGCGGACCGCACGGGACAGCGCCATCGCCTTCGAGGTGCGCGGGCCGGCCGGCAACGACGAGGAGGCCTGTTCGCAGGGCGTACTCGTCTACCGGGTGCAGGGCGGGACGGAGTCCGGCCGCGGGCCGATCGAGGTGGTCGACGCGCACCCCGGTTCCGGGACCTGCTGGGACGACTCGGTCTACGCCCCTCTCGCGGACGCGCCGGTCGGCCTCGGCGAGAGCTTCACCGTGCCCGGGGAGGGCGTACGGGTCGAGGTGGCGGACCGGACGGCGTCGGGGGCGTGGACGGTGACGATCTCGACCGGACGGGACGCCGACTGAGCGGCGCGGGCACGCGAAAAGCCCCCCGCTTCCGCGAGGGGCTTTCCACCGTCTGTGCGCCGCCAGGGACTCGAACCCCGGACCCGCTGATTAAGAGTCAGCTGCTCTAACCAACTGAGCTAGCGGCGCCTGCTGACGTCGTAGACCTTAGCATCCTGATCGGCGGGAGGAAAAATCGATATCGATGCCGTGGGGCAGGGCTCCGACAGCTGCCGCCGGGCCGCTGACCGGGCAGCTCGTACCGCCGCCCACAGCATGATCTCCGGCCCCGGCAGCCAGGGGGCGCGGGTGTCGGGGGCGACCAGCCAGCGGGATCCGAGACGGTCGGGGGCGGTCGGCGCCGCCGGTACGAGGGGGGTCGGGGCGGGGACGGTCACCGCGTCACCCGTGCCGTGACACAGGAGCGGCGGGATGGCCCGGCCCCGCTCCGAGGCGCCGCCCGATCCCCACTCCTCCCACTCCAGCAGCGAGGGCAGGCGGTGGGCCGTGCCCGGGGCGGCGAACAGGAGCATCCGGCCCCGGTGGGCGGCCACGGGACCCGAGCCCGGACCCTCGTCCCACAGCCGGTCCAGCATGTGGCGGCCGAACAGGGCGGGAGCGTTGACGACGTCGAAGACGGAGCCGCAGGCGAGGACCACGGGGGCGGTGGGCCGGTCGTCCCAGAGGGCGCGGGTACTACGCGGATACGTTCCTGCCGAGGCGAGCCAGGCCGCGCCCTCGGGGGTGACCCCGGTGGCCTCGGTGACCTCCGGGCCGGCGTCGTTCACGGTTCCGGGGCAGTGGGGGGCGATGCTTACCAGGTTCCGATCGATGCTCATGACACACATGTCTACCCGCCGTGATCACCCACTCCCACAGAGTTGCGAGAACCCGGGACAGAAGAGAACACCGTGGAGTATCTTGCCCACCTGGCATATGCCAGAACTCGGTTGCCTTTCCCTTTTCAAGGGCGCGGGGAACGGCGCAATCTGTTGCCTTTCGCCCTCGCGGGCGCGAGGAACGGCGCAACCAGTTGCCTTTCGCCTTCAGGGGCGCAGGGAACCGGCGCAACCAAACGCCTTTCGCCTTCAGGGGCGCGGGGAACGGCGCAACCAGACGCCTTTTAGGGGCGCGGGGAACTGCGCAACCTGGCCATGACAGACCCGCACGGACTGCCTTCAGGGGCGCGAGGAACGGCGCAACCAGACGCCTTTAGGGGCGCGGGGAACTGCGCAACCTCGCCATTACAGACCCGCACGAACTGTCTTCAGGGGCGCGAGGAACGGCGCAACCCCGCGGACGATCCTCAGATCGGATCCGCATACCCCTCCGCATCGGCCCCCCGCAACAACTCCCGCCCGAACTCCACCATCTTCTTCGCATAGTCCTCGGTCCACTCAGCCCGCGCAGCGACCTCCGCCGGGGTGAGCCGGTCGAACCGCCGCGGATCCGCGAGCTGCGCCGCCGCCATCGCCTGGAACTCGACGGCCCGATCGGTCGCCGCCCGGAACGCGAGCGCCAGCTCCGTGGAACGGGCCAGCAGCGCCCGCGGATCGTCGATCGACTCCAGGTCGAAGAAGTGCTCCGGATCGGTGGCCGCGTCCGCGGGCTCGAAGAGCAGCGGCGCGGGGCGAAGCCGCGGCTCGTTCCGACGCGGCGTGGGCTCCGCCATGACTTCTCCTCCTCGTACAGCGGTCAGCCCGTCCGTGTGGGCGGGCCACCGTCCATTGTCCCTTGACCGCGCAAGAGGGCCATCGGCCCTGACGCGCGCCCCCGCACACGCTCCTTTACGACGTCCACGCCACCCGGTGTTCAGACAGCTGCGAGAACACCGCGTGATTCGCCTCCCAGCCGTCGGGGAACTTCACCGTGACGCCCAGCTGCACCGGCTCCGTGGACGGGTGGTCGTCGAGCAGGTCGGTGACACCGGCACGGCACACGACGATGCACGCGTGCCGGTGGCGCGACGCCAGCACGCACAGGCGGCCCGTCTCCAGATGGAACGCCGTCGCGTCGGGACGCCCCGACAGGGGGTGCAGGACGACGGTCACGTCGTACTCCCGCCCCTGCAGCCGGTTCGCCGTGTCGACCGTCACCTCCGGGACACCCAGTTCGGCCAGCGCCGCCCGCACGGCCGCCGCCTGGTCGCGGTGGGCTGTGCCGACGGCGATCCGGTCGGCCGTCAGCGGGGCCGCGTCGGGGGACCGCTCCGAGGTCGCCGCGCCGCCCCGGTCCAGCAGTCGGCGTACGACCAGCGCGAGGGCCCCGATCGCCTCCGGGTCCGTGCGCGGGGTGTGCCGGGCCGGGAGTTCCAGCAGGCCCCAGCCCGATTCGGCCGCCTCGTCGATGACGCGGTCGGGGCTCGACCCGTCCGACGGCACCGCGAAGGCGAGCCGCCGGTCGCCGTGGCCCGTGCCGCTGCGGAACGGTGTGAAGGGGTAGAACGCGGCCGACACCAGCGGCGCCGCGGAGGCGGGGAGCCGCCAGGAGACCGGCAGCCGGTGCTGCGGCAGCCCCGGATTGTGCGCGAGGAGGGTCGTCACGGCCGAGGCCGAGGGGTCGTACGACAGGCCCGCCCACTGCTCCGAACCGACGATCGCGAACGGGTCCAACTGCCCCGGGTCGCCCACGAACAGCGCCCGCTCGAACAGCCCGGCCACGGCGAGCAGCGCGTCCGACCGCATCTGGTACGCCTCGTCGACGATCGCGTGCCGCCACGGCTCGACGCCCTTGACGTGCGCCCATTTCGCGGCCGTCGAGATGACCACGTCGAGCCCGGCGAGATCACCCGCCTTCGCGGACTTGCGGACGTTCGGCAGCTCGTCGAGCGCCTTGTCGTACGGGTCGGAGTCGCTGCTGTGCAGCCGGCCCACGGGCAGCTCGGGGTTCTTCTCGGCGAGGCGCAGCACCAGGTCGTCCACCTGGGCGTTCGTCTGGGCGATGACCATCAGCGGGCGCCCCGCCTCGGCCAGTTCGAGCGCGGCCCGTACGACGAGGGTGGACTTGCCCGCGCCGGGCGGTGAGTCGACCACGACCCCGCGGTGCGTCCCGTGCAGGGTGTCGCGCAGGATCGCGTCGGTGGCGCGGGCGGCCTCGGCCCCCGGGTCGAACACGGCGTTCACCGCACTGGTCACAGGACGTCCTCTTCGGTCACGGCGTCGGGCCGCGGGGCGGCGTCGGTCTCTCCGGGCGGTCCGCCGTGCGTCCACGGCGTGTCCTCAGGCTCGGGCAGCTTCGCGCCGCCCCGCTGCTCGTGCTCGAAGAGCGTGAAGCAGACCGGATCGCCCTTCTCCGGTACGGATCCGGGCTCGGGCTCCTTGCCGCGGCCCATCTTGTCGAGGATGCGCAGCACGACGAGGGTTCCGCCGCCGCCACCACCGTCGCCGCCGCCGTCGGGAACACCGGCCGAACCGTCCGTCTCGTACCCCACGAACTCCGCCGACTGCGGCTTGCCGCCGAGCGAGCGGTAGACCTTCACACGCTCGCCGAGATGCGGCCGGTCGTCCGTGCGCACGGTCACCAGCGGGCGCGGGGCGGCCCGCTTCCCCTCGCTGTACGCCATCACGACATCGGTGACCTCACCCGCGAAGGCCTCACCCCCGAGCCGGCGCCCGGCCATGACCAGCGGGTCGTCGAGGGCCTCCTGCGCCTCCAGCCGGGCCTGCTCGCGCTCGCGCGTGGCGAGTTTGTTCGCCGCCGTGACCGCGTCGTCGCGGCGCGGCTGCGGCGGCTCGCCGGCGAGGACCCGGTCCCGGTGGCCGGTGAACGACCAGCGGTCGCGGGTCCAGCGGTCGGCCGCGCGCGGACCCTCGGGCAGCGTCCGCAGCAGGTCGAGGCCGTGCCACACCGCGTCCCAGGTGGGGCGGGTACGGCTGGCCACCAGCTCGTGGATGTGCCGCTCGGCCGCGGTGAGTTCACCGAGCCGGTCGTCCGCCTCGACACCGTCCTCGGCGGCGGCGAGCGCCGTACGCGCGCGGTCGTAGCGCTCGATGGCGGGGGCGAGCAGCTTGTTGTCGAAGGCCGGGTCGGTGGCCGGTCCGGCGGGCGGGCAGACGAGCTGGCCCTGGGCGTCCCGCAGCAGCTCGGCCCGCAGCGCCGCCTCGGCGCCGGACTCGCCCTCCGGGGGGTCGATCCAGGCGAGCAGCGCGCCGAGGTGCTGGTCCTCCAGGGAGGACTGGCCGGTGGCCCAGTGCCGGGACAGGACATCGGTGAGGGCCGTCAGGAGCGACGAACCCGGCACCCGGGCCCGCTCCCCGTAGTGCGTGAGCCACCGTCCGAGCAGCGGTACGCGCGGCGGCGCGGGATACGGGGTCTCCGGGTCCTGCTCGGCGGTGCGCCTGAACCGCATGGAACGCCCCAGCAGCCGTACGAGTTCGATGCCGGCCCGGCCCGGGACGATCAACTGGGGTGCGTCCGCGCACAGTTCGACCTCGACCTTGACCCGCTTGCCGGTCTCCGGGTCGGTCTCGTTGCGCTCGGCCGCCTCGACGTCGTCCGCGTAGGCGTCGATGTACGGCAGGACGATGTCCGCGAGCTCCGCGAGGAACGCGAAGCGGAGGTCGCGGTCGCGGGGCTGCGGCACGACGAGGAGGCGTGGCGCGTCGCGGTCCGTGCCGACCAGTGCGCCCAGGGGGGCGCCCGCCTCTCCCGCGGTGGTGAGCGGGACGAGGACCAGCGGGTGGTCGGTGAGGTGGCGGTGGCGGACGGTGGTGAGGGGCTGGGCCCGGCCGGTGCTCACGGCTTCCAGCCTCGCGAGGGTGGTGATCAGGGTCATTTCGACCCCTGGGGTTGGCCGTCGGGTGCCGCGCCGTCGTGGCTGGGTGCGCCGTTCCCCGCGCCCCTGGAGGGGCGGGGTAGCTGGGGTTCGTTGTCAGGTGCCGCGCCGTCGTGGCTAGGTGCGCAGTTCCCCGCGCCCCTTGCGGGGCTGGGGGCGGCGTTGCTCACGCCGCTGGCGGGGCTTGGGGTGGCCAGGGCCTCTGTGCGGAGGGCTGCCGCTCTGCGCAGGGCGTCGACCGTCGGGTCCGTCGGGTCGCCGGTGTGGCCGTGGGCCGCGGACAGGACGTCGTCGACCGTGGTCAGGGCGCCCAGTTCCGCCCGCAGGGAGCGGCCCAGGGAGGTCACCGCGCCCTCGGCGCGGGAGCGGGCTCGGCAGTGGAAGGCCAGTTCGCAGGCGGCGAGGCACTCCGGGGCGTAGGTCGCCGGGACCGACTCCACCGCGGCCGTCAGTTCGGCGGCGGGGAGGTCGGGGGAGAAGCAGGTGCCCTCGGGGAGCGCGTCGGCGATGTCCTCGACGCGGGTGAGGCGGTCCAGCTGGCGGCGGGTCACCGAGCACTGCTTGCGGACGTCCACGGCCGACGCGGTCGGCAGGTTGGAGAAGTCCTTCGGGCAGACCAGCAGCACGGTGGGCCGGACCTCCGGCGCGGGGTCGAGGCGGGCCGCGACCTGCTCAAGAGCCAGGACGTACACCGCGGACTGGCGGGCCGCCGCGCCGACCTTGGCCGGGTCCGCCGAACCGTCCAGCATCGGGAAGGACTTGATCTCGACGACCGTCCAGCCGCCGTCGGGGTGCACGACCACCGCGTCCGGCTCCAGGAAGGCGGGGGAGCCCGCCACCTCCAGCGCGAGCAGCGGATGGTCGAGCAGCGTCCAGCCGCCGGCCGCGGTGGCCTCGCGCAGCGCCAGCGCCGTACGCGCCGTGCGCCCCTCGGGGCCGACGGCACTCAGATCGGGAACGGCGCCGCCCGCGGGTGGCTCGGCCCCCGGGTCCAGCTTCTCGTGCACGAGCCGCAGCAGCTCCGCGCCCCCGTCGGCCTTGACCCGCGCCTCGAAGGCGTTGCCCCGCATGAACGCGAACTGCGACTGCCCGAAGGCCGACGGCGAGCCGAGCGCACTCGCCAGCACCGCCTTGTTCACGCCCGCGCCGTCGAGGATCGCGCGCCGGCGGCACCCCGGGTTCGCCGCGAGCGCCGCGAGGGCGCGCGCGTCCAGCGGCTGCGGTGGGACGGCCGGGCCGCGCAGCTCAGCGAGCCGCTGCCGGAGTCTCGTCCCCCGAGTCGACGGGACTGACTGCCGGTTCGGCTCCCGGCTCGGCGGCACCCGGGGTGGCTGGGACCTTGCGCTGTCGGGGAAGTCGCTCACCCGGCGAAGTCTGGCACCCTGCACTGACAATTGAGGAACCTGTGTCGTGCGGGGCGACCGGGGGAGCGGCTGGGGGACCCCCGAGGGCCGGTGCGAAGGGGCGGATTCCGAACCGTGCCCGGAAGGTGTCCGCGAGCCGCAGCACCGGCCGGGTGAGCAGGAGTCCGACGCCCATGACGGCGAAGCCCGCGACCGCGTCGAGGAAGTAGTGGTTGGCGGTGCCCATCACCACGATCGTCGTGATCAGCGGATACAGGACCCCCGCGATCTTGGTGAGCCGCGTGCCGCCGTACATCCAGAGCATCACACCGCACCACAGGGCCCAGCCGCAGTGCAGGCTCGGCATCGCCGCGTACTGGTTCGTCATGCCGCCGAGGCCGCGGGGCGCGCTCGCCTCGCCGCCCCACCAGCCGTAGTCGCTGTACTGGGCCATCGTGTCGACGAATCCGTGGCTCGCCGCCAGCAGGCGCGGCGGGCACGTCGGCAGCAGGGTGAAACCGATCAGGCCCATGAACGTGGACGTCATCAGCCAGGTCCGGGCGGCCCGGTAGCGCACCGCGCGGGACCGGAACAGCCAGACCAGGACGGCGGGCGTCACCATGTAGTGCAGTGACGCGTACCAGAAGTCCGCCGGGATGCCGAGCCAGGGCTCACGCGTGAACAGGCGGTTCAGCGGGTGCTCGGCGTTCAGGAAGAAGAACTTCTCCACCCGCAGGATCGCCAGGCCGTGGTCGACGGCATGGGTCACATCCCCGCGCGCGAGGAGCCGTCCCGCGGAGTACGCCCCGTACACCAGCAGGATCAGGGGCAGCTCGGTCCACCAGCGGAGGCGGAGTCGTGGTGCCGCCTCGCTGACTGGTGCATCGGTCCGCAGCATCCGATTCCTCCCCCTCCTGCTCCCCCGCCCGCAGTGCCGCGGACCAATGTACGGTCTGTGCGCTTCCCCTGTGGGGGCGCCCCCGGTGCTCAAAGACGCCGAGATCGCCCGCCGGGTTGCCTCTCGGGCAGGTGCGCGATGATTGAAGTGATCCATCCCTCGTTCTTCTGCGGTTCACCCGCCCGAGTTTCCCCGAAAGGTCCTTTCATGGCACCGCGCATCCTGCTGGCCCGGCACGGACAGACGCAATGGTCGCTGTCCGGCAAGCACACCGGCAGGACCGACATCCCGCTTCTGGACGAGGGCAGACGCGGCGCGAAACTGCTCGGCGAGCGCCTGTACCGGTCACCGCTGGACGGGCTCCCGGGAGCTGAGGTCCTCACCAGCCCGCTGGCACGCGCGCGTGAGACGTGCGAGATCGCCGGCTTCGGCGACCGGGCGACCCCCTGGGACGCGCTCATGGAGTGGGACTACGGCGCGTACGAGGGCCTGACCCCCGACGAGATCAGGGCCGACCGCCCCGACTGGCTGATCTGGCGGGACGGTGTGCCCGAGGGGGAGACCCTCGCGGAGGTCTCCGCGCGCGCGGACGAGGTCGTCGAGCGGGTCCGCGCCGGGGAGCGTGACGTGCTGGTCTTCGCCCACGGCCACATCCTGCGTTCGATCGGCGCCCGCTGGCTCGGCCTGGACATCGACTTCGCGGCCCGGGTCCGCCTCAACCCCACGTCCCTCTCGGTCCTGGGCTGGGCCTACGGAGAGCCCGCGATCGAGACCTGGAACGACTGCGGCCATCTGACCTCGTGACCGGCACCCAGGGGCGTTCGCCGGACGGGTTCTAGGCCGGTCGCGGAAGGGCCCTGTGCCGTTCCAGGAAGTCCGACACCCCCGAGGCGCGGCGGTGGGGCAGCAGGACCCTGGCCGTCCCCGCCAGCATGGTCTGTACCCGGGACGACTGGACCTCGTCCAGCAGGTCCAGGACGCGCAGCCCGGCCGCGGCGGCCTCGTCGGGGTGCCCGGCGCGGGCCAGGTCGTCGGCGAGCTCGGCCGTGTACAGCGCGAGATTGCGGGTGAAGTGCGGGTCCTGGAGCCGGGTCGCGCGGCGTGCCTGGTGGGCGGCGCGCTGCCAGTCGCCGAGCGTCGACCAGCACTGCGCCTCAAGACCCGCCAGTTCGGCGTCTCCGTAGAAGCTCATCCACTCCGGATCGGAGTCACAGGGGCCCCGCCCGTACAGGGCCTGCGCCCGGGTCAGCGCCTGCTCGCAGCCCGTCCGGTCGGCCAGCCCCGCCCAGCCGCCCGCCTCGCGCAGCGCGAGCAGGGACAGGAGCCGGGCCGAGCCCAGGGGGCGCGCCGCGTACTGCGCGGCCTGGGCCGCCCGTACCGCCTCGCGGGGCCGTCCCGCGTCCCGGGCGAGGAAGGACGTGTTGCAGAAGGCGTGCGCCTCCAGCGCCGGGTCCCTCGCCACCCGTGCCGTCGCGAGCGCCTCCGCGTAGTGCGAGCGGGCGTCGTCGAACCGCCCCGAGTCGTGCGCCAGCCAGCCGACCGAGATGGCCAGTTCACCGGCGCCCGTGTGCAGCCGCTCGGTGGTCGCCTGCCGCGCCGCACCGGCGTCCAGCAGGGCGTACGCGGCCCGCAGCGGAGCCGCCGCCCTCCGGTACAGCCCGTCGGCGCCGTGCCGGTCGTCCAGCAGGCGGATCTTGCGGACGGCCTCTTCCAGCGCCCCCGCCTCGGCCTCGCCGGCGCGGCGCACGGAACGCGGCGCGGCCTCGGCCGTGCCGCCGAACGCGAGCCCCCAGGGGCCCAGTGAGGCGGCCGCCACCGTGGCGGTACCGCCGCTCATGAATGCGCGACGTTGCACGTCGCTCTCCTCGTGGTTCTGATCGTCGATCTCGTGCGGGTCGTACGGGTCGTGCGGGTCGTACGACGCGTACGGGTCGTGTGTCGTGACATACGGCTCGTACGCCCCGTCCGTCTCATGCGGGGCGGACAGCGGGCTCGTGGTGCGTGGAGCGGGCGCCACCTCGGCGGTGCGCGCCCCCCGTCCACGTACCGCCGAACGGGGCACGAACCCCAGGTCGGTCAGTGTCCGGCCGGGGAACATGTGCAGGAAAACCCGTTCGTACGCGTAGTTGGGACAGCGGATCTCGCCCGCCTCGACCCGCCCGATGTAGCGCGCGTCGCAGCTGACCCGTTCGTCGATCTCCCGGGCAGCCCGCCGCACGGCGGCGGCGAACTCGCCCGGCGAGCGCTGTCCGCGCAGGCGCCGGAAGGCGAGATTCGGCCGTGGCGGCCGAGGTGGTCGAGGTGACTGGGACGACGAGGTCGTCGGTGACGACGCCATGGCCGGGCCCTCTCTCGCGAACCGTCGAACCATGCCGGAAACGGAGCGAGTTGATCATGTGACCGATCGGGCCGCACCTGTGTTTCCGGCGGGCACGAACGTACCCGCTGTGATGAGTCCACCACGCTGGGTTTGGCTACAAAACGGATATCTCATCCCTGATCCGCCATGAACTGCCATCCTTTGCGGCCGAGTTTCGCCGTAGCCGTTGACGCGGTACAGCGTTGAACCATGTGGTGTGCTCGATCGAGGAGGGGTTCCGTGGTGGAGGCCAGGATGGAGACCAGGCAGGGCAACTGCCCCGAGGGTGTGTGCGATCTCGTCACCGTGCCCGCCCGGCAGGGGCTGGAGGCCGTCGACATCCTGCGACGGGGCGCTCCCGCCGAGGCGGTCGGGCCCGTTCTGCACGACGACAACTGCGACACTCTCGGGTTTCTCGTGCCGCCGGGTACGGCTTCCGCCTGGGACGTGCCGGGCAGTACGTGTACGCGGACCGACGGGCGGGGGGTCCGGCTGGCGCCCGAGCCGCCCGTCGAGGGGTCGGACTGGCTGCTTCCGCCGGGGGACGCGGACCTGGCGACCGATCCTGCGGTGTTGCGGGCGGCGTTGGGGGAGGCGGCGCGGCTGATCGAGGCGGCGGACAACTGCCGTTGAGGTGCGGGGGAGGGGGTGCCGGCTTGGGGGCGTCGCCGTCTGCCGGCCCGGTGGGGGTGTCGCGCAGTTCCCCGCGCCCCTGAAGGCAGAGGGTGCGGGTCTGCAATGGCCAGGTCGCGCAGTTCCCCGCGCCCCTTGCGGGCTGCGCCCCCGAAAGACAAAAGACTGCACCGTTCCCCGCGCCCCTTTGGTGGGCTGGTGCTGAGGCGGGTTCCTTCTCCTGGTCGATAATGGAGGGATGGGTAAGGGGAAGAGTCGGCGGGTGGCGAGTGCGGCCGTTGTCGAGAGTGTGGACGGTGGGCTTGCCGAGTTGCTGCCCGATCGGGAGCGGGCGCGGGGCTGGACCCTGCTCATCGACGGGGCCCCGCAGTCGCATGTCGACCTCGACGATCCGGCGTATCTGAGCTTCGAGTACCAGCGCCGCCTCGGGCATGTCATCGACCTCGTCGCCCCGCCCGGCAGGCCCGTGCACGCCGTGCACCTCGGCGGTGGCGCCCTCACCCTCGCCCGCTACGTGGCCGCCACCCGCCCCCGCTCCACCCAGCAGGTCGTCGAGCGGGACGCGGCACTCGTCCAACTGGTGCGGCGCGGGCTGCCGTTGGACCCGAACGCCCGGATCCGGGTGCGGTCCGTCGACGCCCGCGAAGGGCTCGCCAAGGTGCCGGACGGCTGGGCGGACCTGGTCGTCGCGGACGTGTTCAGCGGGGCGCGCACGCCCGCGCATCTGACGTCCGAGGAGTTCCTCGCCGACGTACGCAGAGTCGTCAAGGCCGGTGGGATGTACGCCGCCAACCTCGCCGACGGGCCGCCCCTGGCGCATCTGCGGGGCCAGATCGCCACCGCGGCCGGCGTCTTCCCCGAACTCGCCCTCGTCGCCGACCCCACGGTCCTGCGCGGCAAACGCTTCGGCAACGCGGTCCTGGTGGCCTCCGACCAGCCACTGCCCGTCGCGGAACTGACCCGCCGCGCGGCCTCCGACCCCCACCCGGCCAGGGTCGAACACGGCCGGACGCTACGGGACTTCACCGGCGGCGCGAACCCGGTCACGGACGCCTCGGCGGTGGCATCCCCGGCACCCCCACCGTCAGTGTTCCGCTAGGACACCGCGCAGCCCCGTCGGCCAGGGTGACAGCAGGCTCGCGGCTTTCAGGAGCGCGGGGAACTGCGCGACCAGAGCCCCCACCGGACCCGCGGACCGCAACGACCCCGAGCGCGCCCCTGGCGCTCAGTAGTCGTTGACCTCGACCCGCGGCGCCGAGTCGTGCCACGTACAGAACACCGACACCCGGTCCGCCCCGGACGAGAACTCCACCCGGATCCACGTCTCCGTCTTCCACACCTGCATCGACCACCCGGACGCGGGCGTCGCGGACACCAGCGACGCGGACGTCTTCCCGAGAGCGAAGACGACCCGCCCGCCGTCGGTGTCGTAGCTCCTCACCTCGCCGGAGGCCCCCGCGCCCGGCGAGGCGGCACCCGCCGGCTTCGAACGCGACGGCGACGGCGACGATGACGGCGAAGCCGAGGGCGCGGCCGAGGCCGAGGCGCTCGCCCGCGGCGACCGGCTCTTCGACGGCGAGGCCGCCGACCCCGTCGGCGACTCCGGCCGACTCGTCGAGGACGACAGCGGCTTCGCCCCCCGCGCGGCCCCGTCCGCGGCGATCGGCAGCGCCCGCGGCGGATCGTAGGCCGTCCCCGTCATGACCGTGTGCACACCCCACCACGACAGCGTGACCGCCGCGCCCGTGGCGAGCGACCAAGCCAGTACGTGTACGAGTCCTCTGCGCATCGCGGGCCATCCTGCCCCACGAGCCCCGTCCGTGTCCCGTCCGTCCACAGGCCCGGGAGTTGTCCACAGGCCCAGGACCCGGTTCGCCTGATTGGCGTACGGTGCGGCTCATGGCAAGTGTGCTCGTGGTCGAGGACGACCAGTTCGTACGCTCCGCCCTCATCCGGCATCTGACCGAGGCCGCGCACACGGTGCGCAGTGTCGGTACGGCCCTTGAGGCGTTGCGCGAGGTCGCCCATTTCCGTTTCGACGTCGTGATCCTGGATCTCGGCCTGCCCGACCTGGACGGGTCGGAGGCGCTGAAGATGCTGCGCGGCATCACCGACGTGCCCGTGATCGTGGCGACCGCGCGGGACGACGAGACGGAGATCGTCCGGCTGTTGAACGACGGCGCGGACGACTATCTGACGAAGCCGTTCTCGGTGGAGCACCTGTCCGCGAGGATGGCGGCGGTCCTGCGCCGGGCCCGGTCCTCCGCCTCGGAGCCGCCGCCCTCGCCGCAGCTCAGGGTCGGCGGCCTCGCCATCGACCCGCTGCGCCGCCAGGCCGAACTGGACGGCGTACGACTGGACCTGACCCGGCGCGAGTTCGACCTGCTGGCCTTCCTCGCGGGGCGGCCCGGTGTCGTCGTGGCGCGCAAGGAGCTGCTGGCCGAGGTGTGGCAGCAGTCCTACGGGGACGACCAGACCATCGACGTCCATCTGTCCTGGCTGCGGCGGAAGCTGGGTGAGACGGCGGCCCGGCCGCGCTATCTGCACACCCTGCGCGGGGTCGGCGTGAAGCTGGAGCCGCCGGGGCAGGGCGGGCTGCGCGGTCCGGCGGGCACGGAGCCGGCGCGATGAGGTGGGCGCTGGTCAAGGTCTGTGTGGCCGTCACGACGATGGTGGTGGTGGCCTTCGCGGTCCCGCTGGGCCTGGTGATCAGGGAGATGGCGAGGGACCGGGCGTTCTCGAACGCCGAGCGGGAGGCGGCGGCCGTCGCGCCCGCGCTCTCGATCACCACCGACCGGGACGAGCTGGAGCGGGTCGTCGCCTCGGCGGCCTCGGACGCGGGAATGGCCGTCCACATACCTGCCGGCGCCGGGGACAGCGGTGATGGGGACAGCGGTGACGCTGGCGGCGGTGACGGGGACGGTGGCGGGACCGGTGGGGAGCAGCAGGCCGTCGACATCGGGCGGCAGCGTGCCGCCGACAAGGACATCGCCACGACCCGGAAGCTGGGCCGCGCCTCCACCACCGAAGTGCCGGGCGGGTCCACGCTGTTGCAGCCCGTCGCGCTCAGCTCGGGCGAGATCGCGGTCGTCGAGGTGTACGTCCCCGAGGCGGAGGTCACCAACGGCCTGGGCACGGCCTGGGCGGTCCTCGCCGGGGTCGGGGTCGCGCTCGTCGTCGGCTCGGTCGCGGTGGCCGACCGGCTCGGTGTCCGGATGGTGCAGCCCGCGCAGCGCCTGGTGGAGAGCGCGCACGAACTGGGGGAGGGGAAGCTGGGTGCGCGCGTGCCCGAGGAGGGGCCGACCGAGCTGCGGCTCGCGGCGGTCGCCTTCAACTCCATGGCGGACCAGGTCGTCCAACTCCTGGCGAACGAACGGGAGCTGGCGGCCGACCTCTCGCACCGGCTGCGTACACCGCTCACGGTGCTGCGGCTGAACGCGGCCTCGCTCGGCGACGGGCCGGCCGCCGAGCAGACCCGGGCCGCCGTCGCCCAGTTGGAGCGCGAGGTCGACACGATCATCCGCACGGCCCGGGACGCCAAGCCGCAGACCGCGGCGGTCGGCGTCGGCGTCGGCTGCGACGCGGCCGAGGTGGTCCGGGAGCGCATGGACTTCTGGTCGGCGCTCGCGGAGGACGAGGGACGCAAGGTGCGGGTGGCCGGGGTCGACCGGCCCGTACGGATACCGGTGGCCCGCGCCGATCTGGTCGCCGCGCTCGACGCGCTGCTCGGGAACGTGTTCCGGCACACGGCCGAGGGCACGGCCTTCGCGGTCGACGTGCACAACGGCGAGGACGCGGTGATCGTCCTCGTCTCGGACGCGGGCCCGGGCATAGCCGACCCGCAGGCCGCGATGGCCCGTGGCCGCGGCTCGGGCGCCGACGGCTCGACCGGGCTCGGCCTGGACATCGTGCGCCGGCTCGCGGAGTCGACGGGCGGTGACGTACGGATCGGCCGTTCCGTACTCGGCGGCACCGAGGTGAGGATCTGGATCCAGCTGGACGGGTGCGAGCCCGAGCGGCGCGGTCACCGGGGCTCGGTGCGCCGGCGCAGACCCGCCAAATTGGTCTCGACCTTTAACCGTCCCCGATCCCTTCCTTAAGCGCACCCTAAGAACCACGAGTCCCGTCCGGATCAGGCGTTTTGCCGGGTTCTGGCTCGCTAGCGTGCTGCCGCACCCCCACCCTCGGTCCGTTCGCGGAAACCGGGGCCCCGTACAGCGAAGGCAGGCACGCGATGAGTACGCACCGGCGCATGGCCAGTGGCAGGAACAAGGCGATAGGCGGCGTGGTGGCCGCGGCCGTGGTCGGCGGCGGGGCGTTCCTGTTCTCCGGTACGGCCCAGGCGGCGGGCGTCGGTGCCGCGTACACGAAGACCAGCGACTGGTCGACGGGTTACACCGCGCAGTACGTCGTGGCCAACGACAGCGCCGGTGCGAAGAAGGACTGGACGCTGGAGTTCGACCTGCCGTCGGGCGCGGAGCTGAGTTCGCTGTGGAACGCCGAGTCCCAGGTGAGCGGGCGGCACGTCACCGTGAAGCCGCCGTCCTGGGACAAGGACGGGCTCGCGCAGGGCGAGGCGGTGACCGTCGGCTTCGTGGTGAAGGGAGCCGGCGACCCGACCGGCTGTCTTGTCGACGGCGCCAAGTGCTCGGTGGACGACGGCGCGACACCGGAACCCACCGGCCGTCCCACGCAGACCTCGTCCCCGTCACCGGAACCGACGAAGTCCACCGCGACCCCGACGGCCACGCCGACCCCCACGGCCACCACGACCAAGCCTCCGAGCGCCACCCCGACACCCTCCGGGACCACCGGCAGCGGCACGGCCGCCGGCGCCGGCTTCGCGCCCTACGTCGACACCTCGCTCTACCCCGCCTTCGACCTGCTCGCCCACTCCGCGGCCACCGGCGTGAAGGAGTACAACCTCGCCTTCGTCACGGACGGCGGCGGCTGCACCCCCAAGTGGGGCGGGGTGACGGACCTCGGCGGCGACGCGGTCGCCGCGCAGATCGGCGCACTGCGGGCCAAGGGCGGTGACGTACGCGTCTCGTTCGGCGGCGCGGCGGGCTCCGAACTGGCGCTGAACTGCGCCTCGGCGGACGCCCTCGCGGCGGCGTACGGCAAGGCCGTGGACGCGTACGACCTGACGAAGGTCGACTTCGACGTGGAGGGCGGCGCGCTCCCGGACAAGGCGGCCAACACCCGCCGGGCCAAGGCGATCGCGAAGCTCCAGAGCGAACACCCGGGCCTGGACGTCTCGTTCACCCTGCCGGTCATGCCGGAGGGCCTCACCCAGGACGGCGTGAGCCTCCTCGCGGACGCCAAGGCGAACGGCGTCGGCATCGACACGGTCAACATCATGGCGATGGACTACGGGCCGGCCTACAGCGGTGACATGGGCACCTACGCCGAGCAGGCCGCCACCGCGACCCAGGCGCAGATCAAGGCGGTGCTGGGCCTCTCCGACTCCGCCGCCTGGAAGGCGGTCGCCGTCACCCCGATGATCGGCGTCAACGACGTCGTGTCGGAGATCTTCACGGTCGAGGACGCCACCCAGCTCGTGAAGTTCGCCCAGTCGAAGGGGCTCGGCTGGCTCTCCCTGTGGTCCGCGACCCGCGACAAGCAGTGCGCGGGCGGCACCAAGCCCGCCGCCGACGCCACGTGCAGCTCGGTCCTCCAGGACGCGAACGCCTTCTCGAAGGCCTTCGCCGCCTACAAGTAAGCCCCCTGCAAGTCCCGTTCAGCCCCTGTACGACCCCTGCTCAACCTCTGCTCGACCCCCGGAACGCCCCCGCAGGAGGTCATGCCCGCGCGGGGGTCGCGCGCCCCGGCCGGCCTTCCCCCCACCCGGCCGGGGCGCGCGTGTACGTGGGTGACTACGCCCTCACTCGACCGGGCTCACCGGCGGCAGCTCGCCGCTGCGGGCGGCCTCGCGGTACCACAGGGCGCTCGACTTCGGCGTACGGGCCTGCGTCGCGTAGTCCACGTACACCGCGCCGAAGCGCTTGCCGTAGCCGTACGCCCACTCGAAGTTGTCCATCAGGGACCAGAGGTAGTAGCCGCGGACGTCCGCGCCCTCGGCGATCGCGCGGCGGACCGCGCGCAGGTGCCCGTGCAGATACGCGATGCGCTCCGGGTCGTGGACGCGGCCGTCCGGGTCCGGCTTGTCGTCGTAGGCGGCGCCGTTCTCCGTGATGTACAGCGGCAGGCCCGGCACCTCGCGGGTGTAGCGCATGATCAGGTCCTGAAGGCCCGACGGGTCGATCGTCCAGCCCATCTCGGTGCGCTCGCCGGGGGTCTGGTGGAAGGCCACGTCGTCCGCGCCCGGCCAGGGGGAGAACTCGCTCGCGCCGTGGCCGTCCGAGCGCGGGCCCGCCGCGTCCGCCGGGGCGGCCGACACCAGCGTCGGCGTGTAGTAGTTCAGACCGAGCGCGTCCAGCGGCTGCCTGATCAGGGCGAGGTCGCCGTCCCGCACGTACGACCAGTCCGTCACCGAGGCCGTCGCCGCGAGCAGGGTCTGCGGGTACGCGCCGTGCAGCATCGGGCCGTGGAAGATGCCGTTGGCCAGGTCGTCGATGCGCTGGACCGCCGCCAGGTCGGCCGGGTCCTGGGTGAGCGGCCTGACCACCGAGGAGTTGAGGCTCACGGCGATGGTGTTGCGGGCGGGCATCGCGGTGCGCAGGGCCTTGGTGCCCAGGCCGTGCGCCAGGTTGAGGTGGTGCGCCGCCCGCAGGGAGGCCTCCGGGTCGGTGCGGCCGGGGGCGTGCACACCGGACGCGTACCCGAGGAACGCGCTGCACCAGGGCTCGTTGAGCGTGATCCACTGCTCGACGCGGTCCCCGAGTGCCTCGCCGACGATCTGCGCGTACTCGGCGAAGCGCAGGGCCGTGTCGCGCTCGGGCCAGCCGCCCGCGTCCTCCAGCTCCTGCGGGAGGTCCCAGTGGTAGAGGGTGACGGCGGGCTTGATGCCGTGCGAGAGCAGCTCGTCGACCAGGCGCCGGTAGAAGTCGAGGCCGCGCTGCACGGCGGGCCCGCGGCCCGTCGGCTGCACCCGGGACCAGGACACCGAGAAGCGGTACGCGGTCAGGCCCAGGTCCGCCATCATCGCCACGTCGTCGCGGTAGCGGTGGTAGTGGTCGTTGGCGATGTCGCCGTTCTCGCCGCCTGCCGTCTTGCCTGGCGTATGGCTGAAGGTGTCCCAGATCGAGGGCGTACGGCCGTCCTCCCGCACCGCCCCTTCGATCTGGTACGCGGAGGTCGCCGCGCCCCAGAGGAAGGCGGGCGGGAAGGTCACGGGCGTTTCGGGCTCGGGCATGGAAGCGCTCCCATGGGAGGAAGGTCGTAGGAGACCGGGTGATGAGACCAGAGGTGTGCGGTGCGGTACCTGCGGATCAGGAGGTACCGGGCGTACGGGGTGCGGGACGGGGGCGAGGCGGCGGCTCGGCCCCCGTCGGGCGGGCGTGCGGGTGCGGGTGCGCGTGCGGGTGTGCGTACGCGGGCGGGCTCGGGTGCGGGCGCGGCGGGTCAGCCCTTGATCGCGCCCTGCATGATCCCGCCCACGATCTGCTTGCCGAACAGCAGGAAGGCGATGAGCAGCGGCAGGGTGCCGAGGAGCGCGCCCGCCATGATCACGGCCTGGTCGGGGATGTAGCCCGTGCCGAGCGAGTTGAGGGCGACCTGCACGGTGGGGTTCTGCTGGGTGAGCGCGATGATCGGCCACAGGAAGTCGTTCCAGGCCATCACGAACGTCAGCAGTCCGAGCACGGCCATCGCCGGCCGCGCCGCCGGGAAGACGACGTGCCACACGATACGCAGACTGCTCGCGCCGTCGACCCGTGCCGCCTCGATCAGCTCGCCGGGCAGCGCCTGTACCAGGTACTGCCGCATGAAGAACGTACCGAAGGCGCTGACCACGGTCGGCAGGATGACCGTCTGCAGCTGGTTGGACCAGCCCAGCTCGCTCATCCACAGATACAGCGGGACGATCGCCAGCTGCGGCGGGATCATCATCGTGCCGATGGTCAGCAGCAGCAGGACGTTCGAGAACTTGAAGCGCAGTTTGGCGAAGGCGAACCCGGCGAGTGTCGAGAACAGGACGGTGCCGACGGTGATGGTCCCGGCGACGATGAGGCTGTTGAGCATCGCGGTGCCGAGGGAGGCCTCGTTCCACGCGGCCTCGAGGTTCTTGAAGAGGTTGCCGCCGATCCACAGCGGCGGCGGTGTCTGGGCCAGCCGCTGGTTGGTGCGCGAGGCCGCCACCACGGTCCACAGCAGCGGTGCCAGCGAGACGAGGGCGAAGACCGCCAGCACGGCATAGGTGACGGGACCCGCGTGCATCTGCTTGCCCGCGCCCATCAGCCGGCGCCGTCCGGAGCCGTTCCGTCCGTCCTTCTCCGCCGGGGTTGCCTGTGCCTGAGGGGGCGTCAGTTCACTTGTCGTCATTGGGACTTCCTCAGCCGTCGGGTGATCAGCAGGTTGACCGCGGCGACGATCAGCAGGATCAGGAACATCGTCCAGGCGATCGCGGACGCCTTGCCGAGGTTGCCGATGATCCAGCCCTGGTCGTACATGTACAGGCCGAGCGTCTGGTAGTCGTGGTCGGAGCCGCCCTTGGAACCGCTGACCCCGCCGAACAGGAGCGGTTCGCCGAACAGCTGCGTCGCGCCGATCGTGGAGACGACCACCGTGAACAGGATGGTGGGCCGCAGCATCGGGATCGTCACATGGCGGAACTGCTGCCAGCGGCCCGCGCCGTCAAGCGCCGCCGACTCGTACAGGTCGGCGGGGATCGCCTGCATCGCGGCGAGGTAGATCAGCGCGTTGTAGC
This sequence comes from Streptomyces tauricus, assembly GCF_014650955.1. Taxonomy (GTDB): domain Bacteria; phylum Actinomycetota; class Actinomycetes; order Streptomycetales; family Streptomycetaceae; genus Streptomyces; species Streptomyces tauricus. The sequence continues at coordinate 119,014 of NZ_BMVY01000020.1, read as the reverse complement.
CGGTCCACCGCCAGATCACGATCGAGGAGACGGCGAACTGCGAACCCCAGGTGGACTCACGCCAGTTGACCGGGTCGACCCCGATGAAACCCAGCAGCCAGTTGATCATGCCGCCGTCCCACGAGTACAGCAGGACGAACACCAGCGTCGCCGCCGCCACCGAGGTGGCGTACGGGGTGAGCATCACGACGCGCCACAGGGTCGAGCCCCGCAGCTTGTAGTTGAGCAGGTGCGCGATGCCGAGAGCCATGACCAGCTGCGGCACGGTCGAGATCACACCGATGGTGAAGGTGTTCTGCAGCGCGTTCCAGAAGAACTCCGAGGACAGCAGGTTCTTGTAGTTGTCCAGGCCCACCCAGGTCTGCTGGTCCAGGTTCGACAGCTGCACGTTGTGCAGCGAGTACCAGGCCGTGTACAGCAGCGGGACGAGCCCGAAGGCACCGAAGAAGATGAAGAAGGGGGCGATGAGCGCGTACGGCGACGCCTTCATGTCCCAGCGGTACATCCGGCTGCGCCAGGACCCGGGGCCCGGGGGCGGTGTACCGCGACCGTGAGCACGGCGCGCCGCGCCCGGCTGGGAGCCGGGCGCGGCGTCGGCGCTCGGCGCGGATCGCGCGAGAGCCTGCTTGGAGCTGGTCACTGGCCGAGCACGTCCTTGATCTCCGAGGTGGCAGCGTCCCAGCCCTGGTCCGGGGTCTTGCCCTTCTGCTCGACCTGGAGGATGCCGACGTCCGAGATGGCGGTGTTGATCGGCTGGTCCTTGACGCCGAAGATCTGCGTCGGGATGGTCTTGGCCGAGTCGGAGAAGATCTGTGTGATCGGCGCGTTCGAGAAGAACGCCGTGGTGGCGGCCTGCGGCTTCAGGCTCGCGTACGCCGACGGGGTCGACGGGAAGCTCGCCTGCTTGGCGAAGACCTTCGCCTGCTGCTCGGGGGCGGTCAGCCACTTCGCCAGCTTGATGGCCTCCTTCTGGTGCTTGCCCGCCGTGGGCACACCGATGAACGAGCCGCCCCAGTTGGCCGCGGTGGGCGCCGCCGCCACGTCCCACTTGCCCTTGCCGGCGTCACCGGACTTCTCCTGGATGTAGCCCAGCATCCACGCGGGGCAGGCCACCGTCGCGAAGCCGCCGTTGGCGAAGGCCTGGTCCCACGGCTTGTCGAACTGCTTCAGCTTCGCCGACATGTTGCTGGTCGCCACCTCCATCGAGGTGTCCCAGGCCTTCTCCACCCCGGAGGACTTGTCCCAGATGACGTTGCCGTCCTTGTCGTAGTACCGCTCGCTCTCGCCACCGAGCGCCGCGTTGTAGACCGAGGAGGCGGAGTCCACGAACTTGGTGTCCTTGGGCGCCTTCTTCATGTACTGCTTGCCGACATCGACGTACTTCGACCAGTCGCCCTTCCACTGCTCGGCGAGCTTGACGCGGTCCGTCTCCAGACCCGCCGCCTTGAAGAGGTCCTTGCGGTAGCAGACCGCCATCGGGCCGACGTCGGTGCCGAGGCCGATGGTCTTGCCGTCCTTGGTGGTGGCCTGGGCCGTCTTCCAGTCGAGCCACTGGGACTTGTCGACGTCCTTGCCGAGGTCGACGAACTTGTCGCCCTGCGTCTGGACCGCCTCGGCGACGTTGCCGACCTCGATCGCCTGGATGTCGTCGGTACCCGCGCCGGCCTGCAGACGGGTGAGCGTCTTCGGCCAGTAGACGTCCGTACGGGTGGTGACGTTCTCCTTGATCGTGATGTCGGGGTTCTGCTTCATGTACTCGTCGTAGAGGCCGGCCTGCTTGTAGCCGAATACCCCGAAGGTGCCGATGGTCAGCGTGGTCTTGCCACCGCCGCTGCCGCCGTCCGAGTCCGACGACCCGTCGTCAGAGTCCTCGGCGCAGCCGGCGAGCAGCCCCGTCGTCAGCGCGGCCACGGCCGCGAGGGCCATCAGCCTGCGGGATCCGCGGGTACTCGTGCGCATTACGTCCTCCTGTTGCCTGACGTGCCGACCCCCCGGCCAACTGCGTTGTTGGGCCCGTTAGTTCATGCTGCGGCTCGGGCGGGGAACGTGCGGGATGTGTATGTGTCAGGTACTGTGGGAGCGCTCCCACAGGTGATGTGTTGAAGGTTCGTCGCTCGGCGCGGGGGTGTCAAGGGAGAGGACGCAGAGACGTGTCTTCAGTTATCGGGCTGTTAGCTAACGTCGGCGGAGACGGCGAGAGTAGGTCTCCGACGGTTGCGGGACGGCCTCGGGAAGGCTCCGGATCGGCTTCGGAGCGGCCCCGGGCATGCCGGGGGAGGGCGTCCGGAAAGTGGAGGCACTGTCTCCGCGAGCCCGGCCCCGATCACGGCTGTTAGATTCCAGGCCAAGCGCGGTGTCAACCGTGTCGGACGGGAGGCGGACCATGGCAGTCCACGGAGCGCGGAGCCGGAGCGGCGGCAGGCCGACCCTCGAAGAGGTCGCCGCGCGCGCCGGGGTGGGCCGCGGCACGGTCTCCCGCGTGATCAACGGCTCCCCGCGGGTCAGCGACGCCACCCGGGCGGCCGTCGAGGCGGCGGTCGCGGAACTGGGATACGTGCCGAACACGGCCGCCCGGGCCCTCGCGGCCAACCGCACCGACGCGATCGCCCTGGTCGTCCCCGAGCCCGAGACCCGCTTCTTCGCCGAGCCGTACTTCTCCGACATGCTGCGGGGCGTGGGCGCGGCCCTCTCCGACACCGAGATGCAGCTGCTGCTGATCTTCGCGGGCAGCGACCGGGAGCGGGCCCGGCTGGCCCAGTACCTGGCGGCCCACCGCGTGGACGGGGTGCTGCTGGTCTCGGTCCACGCGGACGACCCGCTGCCCGACCTGCTGGCCCAGCTGGAGATCCCGGCCGTGATCAGCGGTCGCAGGTCGGCGGACGAGACGCTGCCGTCCGTGGACTCGGACAACTTCGGCGGCGGCCGGTTCGCCGTCGAGCACCTGCTGGCCCAGGGCCGCCGCACCATAGCCCACCTGGCCGGACGCCTCGACGTGTTCGGTGCCCAGCGCCGCGTCGACGGCTACCGCGCCGCGCTGCGCGACGCGGGCCACGAGGTCGACGAACGCCTCATCGTGCCGGGGGACTTCACCGAGGAGGGTGGCCGTCGCGCGATGACGGAACTGCTCGCCGTCTGCCCCACCCTGGACGCGGTCTTCGCCGGCTCGGACGTGATGGCGGCCGGCGCCCGGCAGGTCCTGCGCGAGGTGGGGCGCCGCATACCCGACGACGTGGCCCTGGTCGGCTACGACGACTCGGCGATCGCCCGCCACATGGACCCGCCCCTGACGAGTGTGCGCCAGCCGATCGAGGACATGGGCCGCGCGATGCTCGGCCTGCTGATGGACGAGATCGCGGACCGCCGCCCGGCGGTTTCCCGGGGCCTGGAGCGACGGCAGCTGGTCCTGCCCACGGAGCTGGTGGCCCGGCACTCGTCGTAGCCGCGGACGCGGACGCGGGGGTGACGGCCGTCGTCCGTCGTGCCTGGAGAGCGCCCGGGAAACATCAGAGGCCCGAACCGCTTTCGCGGCTCGGGCCTCTGATCATTCAGGGTGAGTGACGGGACTTGAACCCGCGGCATCCTGGACCACAACCAGGTGCTCTACCAGCTGAGCTACACCCACCATGACCGGCAATCCTGCGTGTGGTTCACCTGAAGTGGTTCACCGACCGGCCGAGAAAAAGTGTACAGGGTCCGAAGGGGTGCTCGCTCCCGCCTTTACGGCGGGGCTACTGAGCGGGCAGGACGTGCTTCGAGGCGATGGAGCGGGCCGTGTCCGAGTCGGGTCCGGGCTGCGGGACGAAGATCGCCTCGCGGTAGTAGCGGAGCTCGGCGATCGACTCGCGGATGTCGGCCAGCGCCCGGTGGTTGCCGTTCTTGTCGGGACTGTTGAAGTACGCCCGGGGATACCAGCGGCGGGCCAGCTCCTTCACGGAGGAGACGTCCACGATGCGGTAATGGAGGTACGCCTCCAGGGTCGCCATGTCCCTCAGCAGGAAACCGCGGTCCGTGCCCACCGAGTTCCCGCACAGCGGCGCCTTGCCCGGCTCCTTGACGTGCTCACGGATGTAGGAGAGGACCTCCTCCTCCGCGGCGGCCAGGGTCGTGCCCGCGGCCAGCTCGTCGAGGAGACCGGAGGACGTGTGCATGGTGCGCACCACCTCCGGCATCGTCTCCAGCGCGGCGTCCGGCGGACGGATCACGATGTCCACCCCCTCGCCGAGCACGTTCAGCTCCGAGTCGGTCACCAGCGCGGCCACCTCGATGAGCGCGTCCTCCGACAGCGAGAGACCGGTCATCTCGCAGTCGATCCACACCATGCGATCGTTCATGGGCTCACCCTACGGCCCGCTCACCCGCCCGGGCAGGCCCGGGACCTCGGCAGTCGTGACCGGTGGGCCCGCGGGGCCGTGCGGCCACGGGCCCGTGAACGGCGCCGGCCCCGGACCGCAGAGGGTCCGGGGCCGGCGTACGACGTCACCGCGGGGAGCTACGGCGCGCTCCGCTGGCCCGGCAGGCTGTGCCGGCCGGCCACGTACAGCTCCGCGCCCGGGCGTCCCGCGTCCGTGGAGAGGGACGAGGCCGCCGCGCCGACCGCGTGCGCGGCCGCCGTGCGACGGGTCTGGAACGGCACGGGAGACTCCTGCTGGAGCACCGGCGGCGCCGGTGGCGGCGAGCCGTCCGGGTCGCTCTGCTTCTCACCCTGCGGGCGGCGCGCCCGGTACGCGGCACGGTACGCAGCCGGGGAGGAGCCGAGCTGGCGGCGGAAGTGCCCGCGCAGCGCCACCGGCGAACGGAAACCGCAGCGGCCCGCGACCTCGTCCACCGAGTAGTCGGACGTCTCCAGGAGCCGCTGCGCCTGGAGCACCCGCTGCGTGATCAGCCACTGCAGGGGAGCGCTCCCGGTGAGCGAGCGGAACCGGCGGTCGAACGTACGCCTGCTCATGTACGCGCGTGCCGCCAGCGTCTCCACGTCGAACTGCTCGTGGAGGTGTTCCAGCGCCCAGGCGACGACCTCCGCGAGGGGGTCGGCGCCGATCTCCTCTGGTAAAGACCGATCGAGATAGCGCTCCTGGCCGCCACTGCGCCGGGGTGGCACCACCAGGCGGCGGGCCAGTGCCCCGGCCGCCTCGTTGCCGTGGTCCGTCCGCACTATGTGCAGACAGAGGTCGATCCCCGCCGCGGTGCCCGCCGACGTCAGCACGTCGCCGTCGTCCACGAACAGCTCGCGGGGATCGACATGCACCGACGGATAGCGCTTGGCCAGCGTCGGTGCGTACATCCAGTGTGTGGTCGCGGGACGGCCGTCCAGCAGTCCGGCCGCGGCGAGCACGAAGGCGCCGGTGCACAGCCCGACTATGCGGGCGCCTTCCTCATGTGCCCGGCGCAGCGCGTCGAGCGCCTCCTCCGGTGGCGGTGAGGTGATCGACCGCCAGGCGGGCACGACAACGGTGCCCGCCCGGGAGATCGCCTCCAGCCCGTTGGGCGCGGTGAGTTCCAGGCCTCCTGTGGTCCGCAGTGGGCCTTCCTCACCGGCGCACACCAGTAGTCGATACCGCGGTACGCCGGCGTCCTGGCGGTCGATGCCGAACACCGACAGCGGTATGGAACTCTCGAAGATGGGGCCGCCGCTGAACAGCAGCACCGCGACGATCTCCTTGCGGCGTCGCCCGGAAAGTTTCCGGGCCGCGGCTTCCGGCGCGGCAGTGGAGTCGTGGCTCATCCTGCTAAGCCCCCCTCGGTGGTCGCGGCTCCTCGGTTGTGTCGCTCCTGCACGTTTCCCCTCGGTCCTGCACGAGTCCCCCGCCGTAAGACGTCAAGATCGAATCTACTGTGTCGTGTGGTGCCGACGTGGCCAGTTCAGCACTCGGCAGATTGTCGACATGGCAACTTGGCGTGAAGCATTCGATCACGAAGCGTTGCACTCGTGGGCCGCACAGGGAAGTGCGCCTCGTCCCCGTGGCCGGTCCCCGTAGGGTGCGGGCACCCTACTGGACCCTTTCGGTGCAGGTCGAACGGGGGTTGGGGGGTGGTTCGGCCAAGGGACACGCAGGGCATGGAAGTTGGCTGAAAAGCAGCGGGCGCGTGCGCACAAACCGGTCAGTCAACCGGCGTATTTCCACCGGCGTGCCGGCCTCCGCGACGGTCGCCCCCGTCCGCCCCGCCGTGCTGCACGTGCAGCACATGATGCGGTGTCCGCTCCGCCGCGCGCAGCTGCGCCGCGCCGCGCTCGGAGCGGCGCAGCAGGAGCCGGCAGGCGCCCGTCACCGCGGCGAGGCCCAGGGCCGTGCCCGCTGCGCCCGCCAGTGAGGTCCCGTACCCCACGAGGACGACCGGAACCAGGACGCAGCTGAAGGCCGCCCAGCGGACCACGTCCGTGGCGGTGTCCTGGGCGGTGCCCTTCGTGGCGGGAGGGTGGGGTGCGGCGCCTCTGCCGACGGGAGGGTGGGGTGCGGTCGTGGGGCGTCCGGGCACGGTGGGGCTCCTCCCTGGGCGGTGGCTTACCGGGGTTCAACGCGTGTTCGAGCGGGCGGTCACGGGGGGCTCCGCCGGGGGTTCCCCGGGTGAGCCCCGGAAGCTCGGGGCTTCGCCGCGGGGTGTGTGCCGGGTGCGGGGCGGTGGTGGCCGGGTGCGCCGTCTCCCGTGCCCCTTGGGGGCCGCGCCCCCCGGGAGGCTGTGTAAAACGGCTGTACGGGGCAGCAACCATTGCGTTACGGGCATCCTCTCGGGCATGCTCCGGGGAACCCTCCCGCGGCGAGAGCGGGAGCTGGGCAGAGGAGGCGTGCCGCCGTACCCTTGGGGGTATGGGGTTGGGAAGATGATTCCCGGACACAGCTCCGCAGCTCCTGTCGGCCCACCCAAGAGGATCCGAACGCCGAGACACCCATGGCCGGTCACGAATTCGAACCCGCGGACCGCAAGCGCCCCGTCGCCGATCACACGGCGGCCGAGCCCTTGGCGGCGGAAGAGACACGCCAGTCCTGCGACCCAGCCTTCAAGCACGGTGTCGTCGTGGGCTTCGACGGCTCGACGTCCAGCGAGCGCGCCCTCGCGTACGCGATCGGCATGGCCTGCCGCTCCGGATCGGGCCTGATCATCGTGCACGTCGCGAACCGGCTGCCCACCACGGTGTGGGCCGGCTGTGAGCCCCCGGTCTTCGTCGACGTGCCGGACCACCGCACCGAGGTGCTCGGGCTGGAACTGGCCTGTGCGGAGTATCTGGCCGAGGTGCCGTGGATCCTCGTCGAGCGCGGTGGCGACATCTGCCACGAACTCGAAGAGGTGGGGCGGGAGTACGAGGCCGACGCGATCGTGGTGGGGTCGACCCACGGGATCGTCGGACGCATCTTCGGGTCGGTCGCGGGGCGGCTGGCCAAGCGGGCGCAGCGGCCTGTGGTGGTCATTCCGTAGCTGGGTCCGGGACTTGGTCCGCGGCGCGGTTCCGTCTGAGGTGTCGTGTGGCCAACTGCCGTCCACAGCACGGCAAAACTACTCGTGCGTAGATGTGTTTGTGTGCTTGTGAAGGGCATATAGCCAGCAGGTTTGCCGTCGTTCGGCGGCATGCTGCCGGCCGGAGCGTGACGGTTACCGGTAGTTGGCAGCCGGCCGGGGTTTTGGGCGGCCCCGGCGCGTGAACGGACCCCCGCGTGTTTGGTGGCTACACGTGGGGGTCCGTTGTGTTGCGGTGCCTATGCGATGCCTCTGCGGGGCGGTGGGGCGGTTGCGCCGTTCCCCGCGCCCCTTAAGGCGAAGGGTTGCGCCGTTCCCCGCGCCCCTTAAGGCGAAGGGTTGCGCCGTTCCCCGCGCCCCCAAAGGATTAAAGACTGCGCCGTTCCCCGCGCCCCTGAAAGACAAAAGACTGCGCCGTTCCCCGCGCCCCTGACGGGGCGCCCCTGGCGGGGCGTCTCTGGTGGTGGGGGGCGCCAGCCGGGGCTATTCCACTGTTACCGACTTCGCCAGGTTTCGGGGCTTGTCGATGTCCCTGCCCAGGGCCAAGGCCGTGTGGTAGGCGAGGAGTTGGAGGGGGATGCCCATCAGGATCGGGTCCAGTTCGTCCTCGTTCTTGGGGACGAGGATCGTCTGGTCGGCCTTCTCCTGGACGTCGTGGGCGACGGCGAGGATCTTGCCGCTGCGGGCCTTGATCTCCTCCAGGGCCGCGCGGTTCTTCTCCAGCAGGTCGTCGTTCGGGACGATCGCGACCGTCGGCAGCGCGGGCTCGATCAGCGCGAGCGGGCCGTGCTTCAACTCCGAGGCGGGGTAGGCCTCGGCGTGGATGTACGAGACCTCCTTCAGCTTCAGCGAGGCCTCACGGGCGACCGGATAGCCGCGTACCCGGCCGATGAAGAGCATGGAGCGGGCCTCGGCGTACTGCTCGGCCAGCTTCTTGATCTCGTCCTCCTGGTCGAGGATCTCGGTGATCTGGCCGGGCAGCTTGCGCAGGCCCTCGATGATCCGCTTGCCGTCGGAGACCGACAGGTCGCGGGTGCGGCCCAGGTGCAGGGCGAGCAGCGCGAAGGCGACCGTGGTGTTGGTGAAGCACTTGGTGGAGACCACGCAGACCTCGGGCCCGGCGTGCACGTACATGCCGCCGTCCGCCTCGCGGGCGATGGCCGAGCCGACCACGTTCACGATGCCGAGGACGCGGGCGCCCTTGCGCTTCAGTTCCTGCACGGCGGCCAGTACGTCGTACGTCTCACCGGACTGGGACACCGCCACGTACAGCGTGTCGGGGTCGACGACCGCGTTGCGGTAGCGGAACTCCGAGGCGGGCTCGGCGTCCGCGGGGATACGGGCCAGTTCCTCTATCATCTGGGCGCCGATCATGCCCGCGTGGTACGAGGTGCCGCAGCCGAGGATCTTCACGCGGCGGATCTTGCGCGCCTCGCGGGCGTCCAGGTTCAGCCCGCCCAGGTGCACGGTGGAGAAGCGGTCGTCGATCCGGCCGCGCAGCACCCGGTCCACGGCCTCGGCCTGCTCGTGGATCTCCTTGTGCATGTACGTGTCGTGGCCGCCCATGTCGTAGGAGGCGGCCTCCCACTCGACGGTGGTGGGCTCGGCCGTGGTGCGGGTGCCCTCGGTGGTGTACGTGCGGAAGTCGTCGGCCTTCAGCGTCGCCATCTCGCCGTCGTCGAGTGTGACGATCTGGCGGGTGTGGGTGACCAGCGCGGCGATGTCCGAGGCGACGAACATCTCCTTCTCGCCGATGCCGAGGACGACCGGGGAGCCGTTGCGGGCGACGACGATGCGGTCCGCGTGGTCGGCGTGCATCACGGCGATGCCGTACGTGCCCTCGATCAGCCGGAGGGTCTCGCGGACCTTGTCCTCCAGCTTCTCCGCCTGGGAGCGGGCGATGAGGTGGGTGAGGACCTCGGTGTCGGTCTCCGAGAGGAACTCGACGCCCTCCGCCTCCAGCTTCCTGCGCAGGTCGGAGGCGTTGTCGATGATGCCGTTGTGGACGACCGCGACCTTGTTGTCGGCCGACATGTGCGGGTGCGCGTTCTCGTCGGAGGGGGCGCCGTGGGTGGCCCAGCGGGTGTGGGCGATGCCCGTGGTGCCGGCGAAGCGCTTGGGGACGCGGGCCTCCAGGTCACGCACGCGGCCCTTGGCCTTGACCATCTTCAGACCGGCCGTCTTCGGCGACGTCACGACGAGTCCGGCCGAGTCGTAGCCGCGGTACTCCAGGCGCTGCAGGCCCTCCAGGAGGAGCGGCGCCACGTCACGCCTGCCGATGTATCCCACGATTCCGCACATACAGATGGTTCCTAGCCGTAGACGATGCGGCGCACCTGCCGGAGCGTGAGCTCCGGCGGCGCGACCGCGCGGTATTTGAGGTCCGCCGTGATCCGTTCGAAGATCGCCGAGTTGACCAGGCCCTGCGCCTGGAGCTCCCGGTGGCGGCGACGGACGTAGTCCTCCGTCGTCTCGTCGAAGTAGGCGAGCACGTCCTGGATCACGCGCAGCGCTTCGCCCCGGCTGAGGGCCGAGGAGCGCGTCAGGTGATCAACAAGGTCGTCGTGCACCCGTTGATCCTGAGGTAAAGCGCGGGCAATCGCAAGAATCCTGCCCGATTTCGGGCAAGTACCTGTTGAAACTCTTATGGGGGCCTGTTCGGGGCCTGTTCACCCTGTGGCCCGCGGGCAGATGGTTGCCGGGAGCACCTTTCCAGCCATGGACATTCCACGTATGGGGATCCCCGAGCAGCTCGCCGACAGGATGAGCATGGCCGAGCAGCACGAGTATCTGCACTCCAGGTTCTCGCGACGCACGATGATCAGAGGCGGGGCCGTCACGATGGGCGCCGTCGTGAGTGGCGCGTTTCTGCCGGGGGCGAGCGCGCAGGCGGCAGGCCGCAGCGTTGCCACCGCGCCCGCTTCCGCCGCCGAGAAGGTCGACGGGGCGTTGGTCGCGCCCTTCGGGCGGCATCTCGCGTACGGGGCCGACGCGCGGACCGAGATGACCGTCTCCTGGCAGGTCCCGGTCGCGGTGCGGAAGCCGTACATCCGGATCGGTGCCCATCCGTGGGACCTGTCGCGGAAGATCGAGGCGGAGGTGCGCACGCTCTTCACGCCTGCGGGGGTGGGGGCGAGCGGTGACCACACGCAGTACTACCTGCACGCCGAGCTGAGCCGGCTGCGGCCCGGGCGCACGTACTACTACGGGGTCGGGCACGAGGGCTTCGACCCGGCGAACCCGCGGCTCGCCGGCACGATCGGGACCTTCACCACCGCGCCCGCGCATGCCGAGCCGTTCACCTTCACCGCCTTCGGTGACCAGGGCGTCAGCTATCACGGGCTCGCCAACGACAGCCTGATCCTGGCGCAGGGGCCCGCCTTCCACCTGCATGCCGGGGACATCGCGTACGCGGACCCGTCCGGCATGGGGAAGAAGGAGGACACCGGGTTCGACTCGCGTGTCTGGGACCAGTTCCTCGCGCAGACCGAGTCGGTCGCCAAGCAGGTGCCGTGGATGGTGTCGTACGGCAACCACGACATGGAGGCCTGGTACTCGCCGAACGGCTACGGCGGCGAGGAGGCGCGCTGGCGGCTGCCCGGGAACGGGCCCGACAAGAAGAACCTGCCCGGCGTCTACACCTTCGTGCACGGCAACACGGCGGTCATCTCGCTCGACGCCAACGACATCTCCTTCGAGATCCCGGCCAACCTCGGGATCTCCGGCGGCACGCAGACGACGTGGCTGGAGACGCAGCTCAAGAAGTACCGGGCCGCGCAGGGGATCGACTTCGTCGTCGTCTTCTTCCACCACTGCGCGTACTGCACGTCCACGGCGCACGCCTCCGAGGGCGGGGTGCGGCAGGAGTGGGTGCCGCTGTTCGAGAAGTACACCGTCGATCTGGTGATCAACGGGCACAACCATGTGTACGAGCGGACCGATGTCCTCAAGGGGAACAAGGTCGCGAAGGAGCTGCCGATCGGGGGGACGGCGTATCCCGAGACGGACGGGGTCGTGTACGTGACCGCTGGGGCGGCGGGGCGGAGTCTGTACGCGTTCAGCGCGGACGAGTCGTACGAGGGGCATGAGAAGGAGAACGACGCGGTGTCGTCGTTCGTGTGTCTCGCGGACGGGGGGCGGGAGAAGGAGACCGTCGCGTGGTCGCGGGTGCGGTATCTGGACTACTCGTTCCTGCGGGTGGATGTCGCTCCGGCTGCGAAGGGGCGGTTTGCGACGCTCACGGTGCGGGGGGTTGCGGAGACGGGGGAGGAAGTGGACCGCTTCACGGTCGCCCGGCGGGTCCGCTCCACCGGGTGAGCTGTTCGCGGGCGGCGGGCGGCGGGCGCGGGGCTGATTGCGCAGTTCCCCGCGCCCCTCGGGCCGGGCTGCGCCCTGGCCGCGCGAGGCCTCGCCGGACTGCGCTTGCGGGCTGCGGCCGCGTGGGGGGATTGCGCAGTTCCCCGCGCCCCTCGGGGCGGGCTGCGCCCTGCCCGGTGGCTGCGGGTGCGTGCGAACTGATTGCGCCGTTCCCCGCGCCCCTAGGCGGTGGGGGCCGAGGTGCGATGTCATCCGCGCCCCGCTTTTAGGGGCGCGGGGAACGGCGCAGTCTTTTGTCTTTGCCTTTAGGGGCGCGGGGAACGGCGCAGTCTTTTGTCTTTGCCTTTAGGGGCGCGGGGAACGGCGCAATCCTTTGTCTTGGACTTTAGGGGCGCGGGGAACTGCGCGATCGGCCCCCACCGGGCCGGTTCTTAGGGGCGCGGGGAACTGCGCAGGTCGGTGGCAGGCAGTCGTGCTTGGGTTACATGTCGCGGAGTATTGCCTGTTTGGCCAGGGTGAACTCCTCCTCCGTCAGGACGCCCGCCTTGCGGAGGTCGCCCAGTTCTCGGAGGCGGCGGAGCAGCGCGTCGTGGTCGACCCCCGTGGGGGCGAGTCGCTGCGCGGGGGTGTCTGCCGAAGGCGGAGCCGAGGGGTGGGGGAGCCGCGCCTGGACCGCCGCCGCCACCAGCGCCATCAGCGGGTCCTTCTTGAAGCCCCACAGCTCGATGGAGTTCGGGTCGTACTTCGGCGGGGCTTTTGTGGGCGCGCCCCGCACGGTGAAGCGGAGGTGGCCGTTCTCCAGGCCGACCGACGGCTGCCACTCCACGGCCTGGATGTCGGCCAGCGCGAGCGTCCGCGCACCCGCCGCCGACTTCGCCTCCTCCGTCTTCCAGTTCCACTCCAGCCGCACGCGCTCCCCGTCGAAGCTCGCCGTGCCGTCTCCGGCGGAGACCGACAGCGGTACGGCCGGCCCCGGCAGCAGATAGCGGTCGACGGCCGTGGCCGGTACCTCGTCCAGGAGCAGCGCGTTGCGGATCTCGTCCACGAAGTACTCGGCGACGCCGTAGCGGTCCGAGTCGACGGTCAACTGGTAGGGGTCGGACGCGTCGGCGAGCCGGCCCCCCGTCGCGTGCAGCAGCGGGTCCGCGCCGTCGCGCAGCCGCAGTCTGAGCCGGCCGGACTTCTTGCCGTGCTCGAACGAGATCCCCGCCAACGCCCCGAGCGGGATCGTCAGTTCACCCAGGGACTTGCGCAGTACGCCCACGTTCTTGTCGCGGCCCGGCACCAGCCGCAGGGCGTCGCCGTCGAAGGTCCACGTGCCGTCCCGTTGGATGATTTCCGCCATGAGGGGGATTGTTTCACCGCCTCTGCGGGAGAGTGGTCTATACCCATTCGAAGGGAGCGCATGTGAGACAGCACAGAACGCCCCGTCTGCTCGGTACGCTGCTGCTCGTGGCAGCCGCCGGTATCTCCGCGGTCGGCGCGGCACCGTCCGCGCCCGACCGACCCGACCGCACCCCCACCCCGTTGGGCCAGGTCGTCCCCGCCCCCGCCTCCGTCGACCCGGGCGGCTCCCCGTACCGCATCACCAGCGGTACGCGTATCCGCGTGGACCGGGCGAAGGGGGTCCATGACGTCGGCTCGTATCTCGCCGATGTGCTGCGGCCGTCGACCGGCTACCGGCTTCCCGTCACCGGCGACCAGGGCTCCGACGGCATCCGGCTCCGGATCAGTCGGAAGGACACCGCGGGCCTCGGCGCCGAGGGGTATCGGCTCACCAGCGGGAAAGGTGCTGTCACCATCACCGCCCGCGCGCCCGCCGGACTCTTCCACGGTGTGCAGACCCTGCGGCAGCTGCTGCCCGCCGCCGTCGAGAAGGACTCGAAGCAACCGGGCCCCTGGGCCGTCGCCGGCGGCACCATCACGGACACCCCCCGCTACGGCTACCGCGGCGCGATGCTGGACGTCTCCCGGCACTTCTTCACCGTGGACCAGGTCAAGCGCTATATCGACCAGTTGGCGCTCTACAAGATCAACACGCTGCATCTGCACCTCAGCGACGACCAGGGCTGGCGTATCGCCATCGACTCCTGGCCGCGCCTCGCCACGTACGGCGGGTCCACGCAGGTCGGCGGCGGCGGGCCCGGCGGTTACTACACGAAGGCCCAGTACAAGGACCTCGTCCGGTACGCCGCCTCGCGCCACCTGACCGTCGTGCCCGAGATCGACATGCCCGGCCACACCAACGCGGCGCTCGCCTCGTACGCCGAGCTGAACTGCGACGGTGTCGCCCCGCCGCTCTACACCGGTACCGAGGTCGGCTTCAGCTCGCTGTGCGTCGACAAGCCGGTGACGTACGACTTCGTGGACGACGTCATCCGCGAACTGGCCGCGCTCACACCGGGCAAGTACCTCCACATAGGCGGTGACGAGGCCCACTCCACCAGTCATGAGGACTACGTCGCCTTCATGGAGAAGGTGCAGCCGATCGTCGCCAAGTACGGGAAGCGTGTCATGGGTTGGCATCAGCTGACCGGGGCCACTCCCGCCAAGGGCGCGCTCGCCCAGTACTGGGGGCTCGACGGTACGAGCGCCGCCGAGAAGGAGCAGGTCGCGGCTGCCGCGCGCAACGGCACCGGGATCGTCCTCTCGCCCGCGGACCGGGTGTATCTGGATATGAAGTACACCGCCGACACCCCCCTCGGGCAGGCCTGGGCCGGGCTGGTGGAGGTGCGTCGGTCGTACGACTGGGATCCGGGCACCTACCTGCCGGGTACGCCGAGTTCGGCCGTACGCGGGGTCGAGGCGCCGCTGTGGACCGAGACGCTTTCGACCTCGCAGCACATCGAGTACATGGCGTTCCCGCGGCTGCCGGGCGTGGCCGAGCTGGGCTGGTCGCCCGCCTCGACGCACGACTGGGACACCTACAAGGTGCGGCTCGCGGCGCAGGCCCCTCGCTGGGACGCGCTGGGCATCGACCACTACCGGTCGCCGCAAGTGCCGTGGCCCGCGGCCTCATAGCCCGTTGATACGACGGCGGGCGCCCCCTGGGACCGTACATGGGGGCGCCCGCCTGCTGGTGGGGACCGGTGGTTACAGCCCGGCTATCGGGTTTTTCAGGGTGCCGACGAGCTGGAGGGCCCCGGCGGGGTCGGAGAGGTCCACCATCTGCTCGTTGTCGCGCAGTTGCAGCCGGTTGAGGCAGGACAGCGCGAACTCGGGCGCGAACATGTCGTACTGCCGGAACTTGTCCGCGAGTTCGGGCGCGGACGCCTGGTAGTCGCGTACGCAGTCGGCGACGGTCCGCCAGAAGTCGTCCTCCTCGATGACGCCCTCGCCCGCCAGGTTCGCCGCCAGGAAGCGGAAGAAGCAGTCGAAGACGTCCGTGAAGATGGACAGGAGTTTCTTGTCCTCGGGGACGTCCACGCGCAGCCGCTCGACCGTCGGCGGCAGCACCGCGTCCGGGTCCATGACGGCGATCTCCTCGGCGATGTCCTTGTAGATCGCCCGTTCGACCACCCCGTCCTTGAGGACGAGGATGACGTTCTCGCCGTGCGGCATGAACACTAGGTCGTACGCGTAGAAACTGTGCAGCAGCGGGGTGAGGTACGCCTTGAGGTAGCGGCGCAGCCACTCCACCGGGGTCAGGCCCGAGCGGTCGATCAGCGCGGCGGCGATCGAGGAGCCGTCGTGGTCCACGTGGACGAGCGAGGCCATGGTGGCCAGGGACTCGCCGTCCTGGAGCGAGGGGACCGGGCTCTCGCGCCACAGGGCGGCGAGCATTTTCCGGTACGGGGAGTAGCGGTCGGTGGCGGCCTCGTACTCCAGGTGCCGGTAGCCGACGGCCGCGCGCTCGCGGATGATCGACAGGCCGGTCGAGCGCAGCACCGGGTCGTTCTCGATGAGCTGCGCCAGCCAGTCGTTGATGGCCGGGGTCGCCTCCATGTACGCGGCGGACAGACCGCGCATGAAGCCCATGTTGATGACCGACAGGGCGGTTTTCACATAGTGCTTCTCGGGCTCGCTCTTGTTGAAGAACGTCCGGATCGACTGCTGGGCCAGATACTCGTCGTCGCCCTCGCCCAGGCACACCAGGTGCTGCTGGGCGACCTCGGCGGCGAAGGTGACCGTCAGTTTGTTCCACCACTGCCAGGGGTGGACCGGGATGAAGAGGTAGTCGGCCGGGTCGAGGTCCAGGTCGCGGAGGACGCCGTGGAAGCGGTCCACGGTCTCCTTGCCCAGCTCGTCCCGCAGGAACGACTCGTACGCGATGCCGACGCCCGCCGTGAACGCGGCCCGCGAGCGGTGCGCGGCCAGCCAGACCAGTCGTACGGGGCTCGCGGTCTCGGGTGCGTACGACAGGTACTCGTGGATGCCGAAGCCGAGCCGGCCGTTGTTGGCGACGAAGCAGGGGTGGCCCTCGGTCATCCCCGTCTCGATCTCCTGGAAGCCGCTTCTCGCGAGTTCGGTGGAGGTGAGCTGGGGCTTGGTGAGCTTGTAGCAGGTGCCGGAGAGGGTGGAGGAGATCTCCTCCAGGTAGACCGGCAGCACCTCGTCGCTCAGGCCGAGTGATTTTTTCAGCTCGATGAAGAAGTCCAGCGCGGCGAGCGGGATTTCCTCGCCGTCGCGGCTGCGGGTGATGGACTCGGCGTCGACCTGCCAGTGGTCGAGGGCGTGGCGGGTGGCGGTGAAGCGGTAGCGGGTCAGACCGTCGTCGCTGCGGACGGCGTACTCGCCTTTTTTGCCGCCGTCACCGGTGTTGTCGCCGTCGGCGTTGCGGACCGCTTCCGGGGTGATGAGGCGTTCGTGGGCGAACTCGGCGAGCGCTTTGCGGATGAGGAGGCGGTTGGCCCGGGCCCAGCGGTGGGGGGACAGATGCGCCACGGCGTCGGACAGGGTCACGGGGAAACTCCTCGGGTGGCCGGGGTGTGCCGGTTCAGGAACTGCTCGCGCGTGCAGAAGGACAGCAGCGCGCGCTTCTCCGGCTTGTCGATCTCACGCTCGGGGACGAAGCCGACGGTCTCGTTGAGCGCGTGCACCGCCTCGTTGCTGACATCGGGCTCGACGACGACCCGGCGGGTGCGCGGGTCGGCGAACAGCTCGGTCATCACGGCGGTGATGACGGCCCGGGTGAAGCCGTGCACGGGCCGGTCGGTGGGGGCGACCAGGAAGTGCATACCGACGTCACCGGGTTCGGGCTCGTACAGCCCGACGAGTTCGATGTACCGGGGGTCGTACTTCTCCATCAGGAACGCGGGCCGGCCGTCGTGCAGGCCGATGTACGCGTGGTGGTGTTCGCTGGCCGCGATGGCCATGTACTCGCGCTCCACGTCCTGGAGTTTCGCGTCCTGCATCATCCAGAACGCGGCCTTGGGGTCGGTCACCCAGGAGTGCAGCAGCTCGGCGTCCTTGAGGGGGTCGAGGGGGCGGACGGTCAGCGTGCCCACGCCGTCGCTGTTTCCGGCGGCGGTCATATCGCGAACTCCTGGAAGGCGATGGACTTCTCCACCGGGTAGTACTCGGTGCCGAGCAGTTCCCGGATGATGTACGCGTTGCGGTACGCGCCCATGCCGAGGTCGGGTGACGTGATCGAGTGGGTGTGGACGCCGGCGTTCTGCAGGAAGATCCCGCGGCCGGTGGTGTCGATGGCGTAGTTGCGTGCCACGTCGTGGTTGCCGTGCTCGTCGTAGCGGATCCGGTCGCGCACGGGCTTCAGGAACGCGGGCTCCACGTACTTGTAGCCGGTCGCCAGGATCAGGCCCTCGGACTGCAGCTCGTAGTCCGTCTCCTGCTCCTCCTGACGCAGCCCCAGGGTGTACGTGCCGTTCTCGTAACCCGCCTCCTTCAGAGCCGAGTTGGTGAGCAGGCGGGTGGGGACCGGGCCGCTGAGGTTCTTCTGGTAGAGCAGGTCGAAGATCGAGTCGATCAGCTCCCCGTCGATGCCCTTGAACAGGCCCTTCTGCTCCGTCTGGAGGCGGTAGCGGGTCCGCTCGGGCAGCGCGTGGAAGTAGTCGATGTACTCCGGGGAGGTCATCTCCAGCGTGAGCTTGGTGTACTCCAGCGGGAAGAACCGCGGGGAGCGCGTGACCCAGTTCAGCCGGTAGCCGTGGACGTCGATCTCGCTGAGCAGGTCGTAGTAGATCTCGGCGGCGGACTGGCCGCTGCCGACCAGCGTGATCGACTTCTTGGCCTGCAGCTCCCGCTTGTGCTGCTGGTAGCGGGAGTTGTGGATGAAGTCCCCGCCGAGGTCGGCGCAGGCCTCCGGGATGTACGGGGGAGTGCCGGTGCCGAGGACGAGGTGCCGGGCGCGGTACGTGTCACCGGCGGTGGTCCGGACGACGTACACCCCGTTCTCGTTCTCGGCCTCGTACGTGACCTCCGTGACCGTCGTGCTGAAGCGGACACTGGAGAGTTTCGAGGCGGCCCAGCGGCAGTAGTCGTCGTACTCGACGCGCAGCGGGTAGAAGTTCTCGCGGATGTAGAACGAGTACAGGCGGCCCGATTCCTTCAGGTAGTTGAGGAAGGAGTACGGGGACGTCGGGTCGGCCAGGGTGACCAGGTCCGACATGAACGGCGTCTGGAGGTGCGCGCCCTCCAGGAACATCCCGGAGTGCCACTCGAAGTCCGGCTTGGACTCCAGGAAGACACCGTCGAGTTCGGCGATCGGCTCGGTGAGGCAGGCGAGACCGAGGTTGAAGGGGCCCAGCCCGATGCCGATGAAATCGTGCGTCCGCGAGGGGGATTCAGCGGCCCCGACGGATTCAGCGGGTTCAGGAAGCGCGGTCAAGGGACTCTCCAAGGTACTGCTCGGCGTGGCCGGCGATCAGGTCGAGCACGGCGGAGATGTCGTCCGTCGTGGTCTCGGGGTTGAGCAGGGTGAACTTCAGGAAGTGACGGCCGCCGACCTTCGTACCCGCGACCACCGCGTCGCCGGAGGCGAACAGGGCCTTGCGGGCGTACAGGTTGGCGCGGTCGATCTCGGCCGGGTCGGTGACGGCGGCCGGGATGTAGCGGAAGACGAGAGTGGAGAGGGAGGGGGCGACCACGACGTCGTAGCGCGGGTCGGCGGCCAGCAGCCTCCAGCCCTCCTCCGCCAGGTCGCAGACCTCGTCGAAGAGCTGGCCGATGCCGTCGGCGCCCATCACGCGCAGCGTCATCCACAGTTTCAGGGCGTCGAACCGGCGGGTGGTCTGCAGGGACTTGTCGACCTGGTTCGGGATGCGCTCCTGCACCATGCGCTGCGGGTTGAGGTACTCCGCGTGGTAGGTGGCGTGGCGCAGGGTGGCCGCGTCGCGGACGAGCACGGCGGACGAACTCACCGGCTGGAAGAAGGACTTGTGGTAGTCCACGGTCACGGAGTCGGCGCGCTCGATGCCGTCGATGCGGTGCCGGTTCTTCAGCGAGGTGAGCAGTCCGCAGCCGTACGCGGCGTCCACGTGCATCCAGGCACCGAACTGCTCGCACAGCGCGGCGATCTCGGGCAGCGGGTCGATGGAGCCGAAGTCGGTGGTGCCGGCGGTCGCGACGACGGCCATGGGCACCAGGCCGTCCCGCTCGCAGCGCTCCAGCTCGTGGGCGAGCGCGACGGTCTGCATGCGCTTGTCGTTGCCGGTGGGGACGGTGACCACGGCATCCTGGCCGAGCCCGAGGAGTTTCGCGGACTTCTTGACGCTGAAGTGGCTCGCCTCGGAGGCGAAGATCCGCAGTTTGGCGTACGAGTCGGTCTTGGCCTCCTCGCGGGCGAGCAGCAGCGCCTGGAGGTTGGACTGCGAACCGCCGGAGGTGAACACGCCGTCGGCGGAGCAGCCGAAGCCGATGCGCTCGTTGGTCCAGTCGATGAGCTTGCGCTCGATCAGGGTGCCGCCGGCCGACTGGTCCCAGGTGTCGAGGGAGGAGTTGACGGCGGAGAGGACCGCTTCGCCGACCACCGCGGGTATGACCACCGGGCAGTTGAGGTGGGCGAGGTAGCGCGGGTGGTGGAAGTAGATCGCGTCCCGGAGGTAGACGTCCTCCAGTTCGTCGAGCACCGCGGTGGTGTCGTGCAGCGGCTTGTCGAGGTCGATCCGGTCGATACGGGGAGCGAGGGCGTCGACCGTGACACCCGTGAACGGACGGTCGGTGGTGGCGAGTTTGGCCGCCACCCGCTCTATTCCTTCGGTCACGGAACGGCGGTACCGGTCCGCGGTCGTGTCATTGAGCAGGTGCGAGCGCATGGGGGAGTCCTCCGGGGGCAGGAGAGGGACGGGCGCAGGAGTGGGACGTGGGGGGCTGCTGCGACTAACTTAGGTTAGCCTAACCTAAGTTCCTGTGTGAGCCCTGGCCCTACGTCACGCTGTGACGCATGCCTCTCTCTGCGTCACACGGCGGCCGGGATGACGTGGTCTGCCCTACGCGGCGGCTTGTGCGCGGAGTTGTTCCTCGCTCAGCCCGCGCCGCCAGTAACCGACGAACGTGACCCGTGTGCGGTCGAGTTCGCGCTCCCGTACGAGATGGCGCCGCAACTCCTTCACACAGCCGGCCTCGCCCGCGATCCAGGCGTACGGGGCCCGCGCGGCGGGGAGTCGGGCGGCGCGGATCGCCTCCACCGCGCTGGGGGCGCCCTCGTCGCGTACGAGCCAGGTGATCTCGGCGTCGACCCCGGCGGCGGTGGGGGGCGCGTGGCGGTCACCCGCGTGCGGGACCTCCAGCCAGACGCGGGCCCTCGTCCCGGCGGGCAGGGTCTCCAGGATGGCCGACGCGGCGGGCAGGGCCGTCTCGTCGGCCCAGAGGAGGACGAGGTCGGCGTCGGCGGGAGGCCGGAAACGGATGGCTCCGTTGTCGGCGACGGAGGGGCCGAGGAGGACGGCGCGGTCGCCGGGGGCGGCGTCGGCCGCCCAGCGCGACGCCGGGCCCGCGGGGGTGGCGGCGCCGGGCTCCGTCCCGTGCAGGACGAAGTCGATGTCGACCTCGGTGGTGGCTCCGTACACGTCCCGGCGCAGGGCGCGGAGCGTGTACGAGCGCATGACCGCGCGTGTGTCCTCGGGGGTGTCGAGCCAGGCCTGGCGCCAGCCGTCGCCGTACTCCACGGGAGGCATGACGGGCTCGGTCTGTCCCGGGCGGGGGAGGAAGAGGGTGAGGCTCTGGTCGCGGCCGTCGGAGGCGAAGGCGCCCAGCTCCGGGCCGCTGAAGGTGACGCGGAGGAGGGAGGGAGTCAGGCGCCTCGTCCTTGCCACCTGGAGGGTGAACATGCGGTACGGGGTGGCTGTGGCTGTGGGCATGCGTACTCCTTCGCTCCGCGGGGGGTGTGGGGGCGCGGGGCGGGGGTGGTGCGGTGGGTTGGCTGCGGGCCGGTGGGCCGGTGGGGGTTGGCCGCGCCGTTCCCCGCGCCCCTGAAGGCGAAAGACAAAAGATTGCGCCGTTCCCCGCGCCCCTCAAGGCGAAAAGACTGCGCCGTTCCCCGCGCCCCTGAAAGCTGAAAGGCATGAGGCTGCGCCGTTCCCCGCGGCCCTTGTGGGGTGTCAGGCGACCTTCTTGGCCTTTTCGATGGCCTCGGCGAGGTTGTTGAGCATGGGGGTGCACTTGTCGTAGGAGAGGATCGGCTCGGGGGTGCGGCCGATGACCTGGCCGGCCTTCACGGCGGGCAGCTTCTTCCAGGTCGCCTCGGTGATGTCGGCGGGCTGGATGGTCGCGGTGCGGTCGTCCATGATGATGATGTCGGCCGGGTACTTGTCGACGTTCTCCCAGCTCAGGTTCTCGAACCAACCGCCGCTGGCCTTGAGGACCTTGGCGGGCGGCTCGACGAGGTTCACGCCGAGGGCCTTGAAGTACTCCAGGTCGATGGAGAGGTTCGAGCCGGACACGTAGAAGATGTCCTGGCTGGCGGAACCGGCGAGGACCTTGATCTCGGGGCGGGCCTTGGCGGCGGCGCGCAGGCGCTCGGCGGCCTTCTCGAAGTTCTTCTTCGCCTCGACGGTCTTGGCGGCCTTCACGTCGGCGCCCAGCGACTCGGCGAGCGCGTACATGCGCTCCAGCGGCTTGGGCAACTGGCGGTCGTAGACGGAGATGCCGACGCTCGGGGCGAGCTTGGCGATTTTGTCCTTGGACTCGGCGGGGACGTACCAGAGGGTGCCGGCGTCGTCGAACATCGTGGTGAGCAGCACGTCAGGGGCGAGCGCCGCGTACTTCTCGACGGCGAACTGGCCGTACACGTTGCCGAGGACCGTCACCTTGCTGACGTCCATGTCGCCGGCCTGGACGTCGGCCTTGCCGTCCTCGGTCCTGGTCGGGCCGAAGACGCCCTTGACCTCGATGCCGTAGTCGAAGAGGGCGGCGGCGACACCGGTGAACGCGACGATGTTCGCCGGGATCTTGTCGAGCTTCACGGTCTCGTCGCGGTCGTCCTTGAACGTCCAGGGGCCGGACGCGGCGGCCTTCGTCTTGTCCGCCGAGCCACCGCTTTTCGGGTCGTCGTCACCGCAGGCGGCCAGAACGGTACCGAGGCCGACGGCCCCGCCGGCGGCGAGGATGCCGCGTCGGGTGAGGTGGGTGGCACGGGCGTTGGACATGGCGTGGCTGCTTTCGAACAGGGCGGATGACCCACCGGGACAGGTGCGAAGGTAGGTTAGCCTAACCTTCGTCGGTGTCCAGGAGGTGGGGTTCCACCTGCAGAAACGCCTGCGGCGGCTCGCGAGGGTGCCTATGAGCGGGCTGTGCGAACAGGGATGGCGGAGATACGCCATCCCTGCCGGCTTCGGCGGCTACATGTCCGCGAACAGCTCTTCCACGTCGGTGGCCGTGACCGCCCGGTCGAACCAGGTGCCGAGGGTCTCCAGATCGGCGCAGCCGGTGATGCGCTCCCGGGCGGCTTCGGGGGTGTCGATGCCGCGGAGGGTGAGGAGACGGACGATGTCCTCGGCCCGGCTCTGAGCCAGCCCCCTGTTGATGGACTCCTCGATGATGGTCCCGCTGCCGGGGAAGCGACTGGTGTACGTGGCCATCAAGTTCCTCCAGAGTGCGCGCGTCCGGGGGTCACCCAGACCGATCTCGATGAATTCCGCCCAGTCCTTCGCGATCTCGCCGCCGGTGTCGACGAGTGCCGTCGCCAGTGCGTCCAGTATCGCAGGCAGGGCCGGGTCCTTGGCGTGGGTGAGTGCCGAGAAGACGGAGAGACCGAGGTCCTGCGCCGCCTCGTCCGGGTCGATGATCGCGGGAAGGTTGTCGGGCCCCAGGACCAGGGGGAAGACGGCGATGCTGGTGTGGGTGGAGGGGCCGATACGGATGGGCTCGGCCGCCCAGGACGCGGTGGACTTGTCCTGGCAGACGACAAGGAGGACCGGCGGCAGCTCGTACTTGGCGTAGAGGTGTGCCAGGTAGTACGTCCAGCTGTTGAGCTTGTCCGGGTCCCGTCTCCCTGCATCTCGATGGCGAGCAGGTAACTCCCGTTGTCCGCCGTGTCGACCCGTAACAGGGTGTCCACGCGGCGTTCGAGGGGCCTGATCTCGGTGAGATCGGTGTCCAGGAGCTGGACTTCCGTGGGTTCGGGAAGAGTGATGCCGGCCTTCGGGAGGGCCCGGGCGAACAGCCGCGGATCCTCCCTGAAGATCTGGTGCATCGCCTCATGGGGTGAGCTGACCATGCGGCGGAACGTAGTGAGCCGCATTGGTCGGGGTCGTCCGAACGGCATGCGGTCAGTCGTACGAGTGACTTTTCCCCTGGCCTATGCCGAAGGTGCATATCAGGGCTGCGAGCTGGCGCGGGCCGGTGGTGAGGATGGTTTCTGGGTCGTCACTCTCCCGGAGGAGGATCGTTCCGGCGGCGGGGGTGGCGATGTAGACGCAGGCGGACCCCGACTCGCTGTGGGTGGACTTCTGCCAAGGGAGGTTGGTCATGGCGCTCCTGGTCAGATGTTCTTGGTGATGGTGGCGATGAGCTTGTGGGAGGCGGCGGGCTTCAGGGTCGCACCCTCCATGCGATCCAGGACGAGCCGATAAGTCTCCAACTTGCCGACGGCATTGATCAGTTCGTTTCCGTGGCTGGTGTCCAGCGCGGCGGTGTCGAGGGCGGTCACCGGCCCGCTCGCGTAGTCGAGTCCATGGCCGGCGGTCGGGAACGACGTGCCGTCGAAGGGGATGACGCGCAGGGTGATGTTCGGTTGTTCGCCGGCCTCCAGGAGGTGGCGGAGTTGCGTGCGGGCCACCTCCCGGCCGCCGAACTGCATGCGCAGGGCCGCTTCGTGGATGATCGCGGTGTACGGCACCGGGTTGTCGCGGAACAGGACAGCCTGGCGTTTAAGGCGGTAGGAGACGAGGTGCTCGATCTCGTGGGGGCGCAGGGGCGGGACCGCTTCGTGGAACAGGGCGCGGGCGTGATCGGGGGTCTGCAGCAGGCCGGGGATGTTGATGACCTGGGCCACGCGTAGTGCGGTGGCGTGGTGTTCCATCTCGGCCAGGTCCAGGAGAGGGGACGGCAATACGTCCCGGTACTCCTCCCACCAGCCGCGCGTGCGGTTGGCCGCCATGTCCGCGAGGGCGTCGACGAACGGCTCGTCCCCGCAGCCGTAGATGCGGGCCAGCGTGCGCACGCGCTCCCCGCTCACCCCGAAGCGGTTGGCCTCGATATTGCTGATCTGCGCCTGAGTCGTCCCCAGTGAGCGAGCTGCCTGCACCGCGGTCATGCCTGCCCGCTCACGCAGTCGGCGAAGCTCGGTGCCGATGCGCAGGCGGCGGGCCGTGGGGGTGCTCCGTGGTGCCATGCCTCGCTCCGTTTCGCACATCTGACGTGATCGTCACCCACACAGGGCAAATACCTGAACCTTTTGCAGATGTCGGCAAAAGGTTCAGGTTTTGCAGCCTACGGTGAGACCCGAACCGCTCAACCACCCCCGCCGGTAAGCCGGAAGTGCACCGCGTACGTGCCTGTACGCGTCACCGCCACCGCCCGGTCGGGGCAGCGAACCAAGTTCCCCCACCGCAGGAGGCGTTCATGGTCACCGTATCCCCATCGCCGTCGTCCCCGCCGGAGTGCGAAGCCGAGCCGACATGGGCGTACGCCCTCCAACTCCCGCATGACCCCCGCGCCGCCCGCATCGCCCGTGTCACCCTCCGGGCCGTACTCGCCGGACACGGGCTGACGCGACTCGTCGAGTCCGCCGAGCTGTTGGTGTCCGAGCTTGTCACCAACGCGTACCGCCATTCCGTCGGCCCGTCCGCACTGCGGTTGAGAGGGCTCGCGGGCGGCAGGCTGCGGGTCGGGGTCTGGGACGCCGACCCGCACATCCCGCCCCCGTTCGACAGGCGCTCGGGACCTCTGCGCCCCGCACCCGCGCCGGTGGAGGCCGATGGCGGGCGCGGGCTGTTCCTCGTCTGCCATTACGCGGACGCGTGGGGCGGCTACCGGCTCGGGGACGACCTCTTCGGGGCGCGCGGGAAGCTGCTGTGGTGCGAGTT
The DNA here is from genome assembly GCF_014650955.1 of Streptomyces tauricus. GTDB lineage: Bacteria > Actinomycetota > Actinomycetes > Streptomycetales > Streptomycetaceae > Streptomyces > Streptomyces tauricus. The sequence goes on along the minus strand of NZ_BMVY01000020.1, from coordinate 93,824 downwards.
GGGGGAGTCGGCGGCCGGGCGTGCCGCAGTCGCCGTGTGAGGCGGTCAGGTGAGGGGGCGGCCCGGCAGACGACCCTGTCAGCCCGTCAGGCCCAACTCCCGGGCGATCAGCATCCGCTGGACCTCGCTCGTGCCCTCGCCGATTTCCAGGATCTTGGAGTCTCGCCACATGCGGGCCACCGGGTACTCGTTCATGAATCCGTAGCCGCCGTGGATCTGGGTGGCGTCGCGGGCGTTGTCGACGGCGATCGTGGAGGAGTGGAGTTTCGCCAGGGCCGCCTCCTTCTTGAACGGTTCGCCCGCCACCAGGCGGGAGGCCGCGTCGCGCCAGGCCAGGCGGGCCGTGTGGGCCCGCATCTCCATGTCCGCGATCTTGAACTGGATCGCCTGGTTCGCGCCGATCGGGCGGCCGAAGGCGTGGCGTTCTTTTGCGTATTTCACCGACTCGTCCACGCAGCCCTGGGCCAGGCCCGTCGCGAGTGCCGCGATGGCGATGCGGCCCTCGTCCAGGATGCGGAGGAACTGCGCGTACCCGCGGCCCTCGGAGCCGAGCAGGTTCGCGGCGGGGACGCGGACGTCCGCGAAGGACAGTTCGCGGGTGTCCGAGGCGTTCCAGCCGACCTTGGAGTAGGGGGCGGCGACCGTGAAGCCGGGTGTGCCGGACGGGACGATGATCGAGGAGATCAGGGGCCCTCCGTCCGGCTTGCGGCCCGTGACCGCCGTGACCGTCACCAGGCCCGTGATGTCCGTGCCCGAGTTGGTGATGAAGCACTTGCTGCCGTTGATCACCCATTCGTTCGTCGCCTCGTCCAGGCGGGCCGTCGTACGCGTCGCGCCCGCGTCCGAGCCGCCGTCCGGCTCGGTCAGGCCGAACGCGCCCAGCAGCTCACCCGAGCAGAGGCGGGGCAGCCACTCCGCCTTCTGCTCCGGGGTGCCGAAGAGGTGGATCGGCATCGCGCCGAGTGAGACGCCCGCCTCCAGGGTGATCGCCACCGACGAGTCCACACGGGCCAGTTCTTCGAGGACGATGCCCAGAGCCAGGTAGTCGCCGCCCATGCCGCCGTACTCCTCCGGGAACGGCAGCCCGAACAGGCCCATCCGGCCCATCTCGCGGACGATCTCGTACGGGAACTCGTGCCGCTCGTAGAAGTCGCCGATCTTCGGCGCCACGACATCGCGGGCGAACTCGGCGACCGTGCGGCGCAGTTCGTCGAGTTCGGGGGAGAGGCGGTGGTCCAGGGACATGAGGGTCACTCCTTGTGGGAGAGGGCTCGGACGGTGCGGGACGGGCTGGGTCGGCCCAGTTGTCCGGCCATCCACACGCTTGTGGCGGTGAGGAGGCCGAGGTCGACCCCGGTGTCGATGCCGAGGCCCGTCAGCATCCACACGAGGTCTTCGGTGGCGAGGTTTCCGGTGGCGCTCTTCGCGTACGGGCAGCCGCCGAGGCCGCCCGCGGAGGCGTCCACGGTCGTCACGCCGTGCTGGAGCGCGGCCAGGGTGTTGGAGAGGGCCTGGCCGTACGTGTCGTGGAAGTGCACGCCGAGGGAGGGGGTGGGGACTCCCTCGTCGTTGAGTGCGGTGAGGAGCGCCTGTACGTGGCCCGGAGTCGCCACGCCGATCGTGTCGCCGAGGCTCAGTTCGTCGCAGCCCATGTCGAGCAGGGCCCGGCAGACGCGTACGACCTGGGGGAGTGGCACCGGGCCCTCCCACGGGTCGCCGAAGCACATGGAGAGGTAGCCGCGTACGTGGGCGTCCTGCGCCTTCGCCCGGGTCACCACCGGTTCGAACATCGCCAGGGCCTCGTCCACGGTCCGGTTGAGGTTGGCCTTCGCGAAGGACTCCGTGGCGCTGGCGAACACCGCGATACGGGTCGCGCCGAGGGACAGGGCGCGGTCCAGGCCGCGTTCGTTCGGGACGAGGACGGGGAGGTGCGGGGCCGCGTCCCTCACGAGCGGGAACAGGTTCTCCGCGTCCGCCAGTTGAGGGACCCACTTGGGGTGGACGAAGCTCGTCACCTCGATGGTGGTGAGGCCCGCGGCGGCGAGGCGGTGGATGAACTCCGCCTTCGTCTCCGTCGGGACGGTGGCCTTCTCGTTCTGCAGGCCGTCCCGGGCGCCGACCTCGTGGATACGGACCCGGGTGGGGAGGCCTTCGGCGGCCGGTACGGGCATGGGGAGGCCGAGTTCGGGGGTCGTGGTCATGCCGGCTCCTCCTGCGCTGCCGGTTCGTGCGCTGTCGTCGGTTCCTGCGGTGCGATCACGGCCAGGATCTGGTCCATGGCGACCGTCGTGCCGGGGGTGACGTCCAGTTCGGTGACGGTGCCGGCGTGCGGGGCGGAGATGACGTGCTCCATCTTCATCGCCTCCACGACCAGCAGACTCTGCCCGGCGCTCACCTCGTCCCCGAGGGCGACCTTCACGACGGTCACCGTGCCGGGCATGGGGGCGGTGAGGGAGTCCGCGCCGGCGTGCGCGGCGCCGGTGAGGGACGCGGCGACGGGGTCGTGGTCCTGCACGTTCCAGGCGTCGCCCTCGCGGCCGAGCCAGGTGCCGGAGTGGTGGAAGGTGTGGGACTGGCCGTCCAGGTGGAGGGTGAGGGTGGAAAGCGATTCTTTTTCCCCAGCCCCGCCCCTTCCCGGCTGTGACATGTGCGGCTGCGCCGCGTGGAGGGGCAGGCCCCCGGCCCCCCACAGACTGATGGCCGCGTCGTCCAGCCTGACCTCATCGCCCCGCACGCGGACGGTCACCGGATCGTGGCCCGGCACCCGCACATGGTGCGCCGTCCACGCATGCTCGCCGCCCAGGCGCCAGCCGCTCGGGATCGAGAAGGGGTCGGTCCAGCCACCCGGCCCGTCCGGCGTTTGAGGACGAGGCCGTTCAGGCCGATCGGGGGTCAGGGCCGTCTGGCGTAGGACGCCGGCCGCCACGTACACCTCCGCCGGGACCTCCCCCGACACCAGCCCCTCCACCTCCCGTTCCACCAACCCGGTGTCCAGGTCGCCCGCGACCACCGCCGGATGTGCCAGCAGGTTCCGGAGGAAGCCCGCGTTCGTCTGTACGCCCAGCGTCACCGTCCGCGCCAGGGCCGCGCGGAGGCGGCGCAGGGCCGTCGCGCGGTCCGGGCCGTACGCGATCACCTTCGACAGCATCGGGTCGTACAGCGAGCCGACCTCCGTGCCCTCCGTGAGGCCCGAGTCCGTGCGGACGCCGTCGCCCTGGGGCTCGTACAGGCTCAGGACCGTGCCGCCGGACGGCAGGAAGCCCCGCGCGGGGTCCTCCGCGCAGATGCGGGCCTCCACCGCGTGACCGGTGAGCGTGATGTCGGACTGGGCGAAGCCCAGCCGTTCGCCCGCCGCCACCCGCAGCTGCCACTCCACCAGGTCCAGGCCCGTGATCAGTTCGGTCACCGGGTGTTCGACCTGGAGACGGGTGTTCATCTCCATGAAGTAGTACGAGGCCGGGTCGTCGCCCGGGACGATGAACTCCACCGTGCCCGCGCCCGAGTAGCCGCAGGAGCGGGCCGCCTGGACCGCCGCCTCACCCATCGCGGCCCGCGTCTTCTCGTCGAGGAACACGCTCGGCGCCTCCTCGATGATCTTCTGGTGCCGGCGCTGGAGGGAGCACTCGCGCTCGCCGAGGTGCACCACGTTCCCGTGGCCGTCCGCCAGGACCTGGATCTCGATGTGCCGGGGGCGGTCGACCCACCGTTCGACGAGGAGCGTGTCGTCGCCGAACGAGGAGCGGGCCTCCCTGCGCGCGGCGGCGATCTCGTCCGCGAGGAGCGCCGCGTCCCGCACCAGGCGCATGCCCTTGCCGCCACCGCCCGCCGACGGCTTCAGGAGTACCGGCATGCCGATCTCCCGCGCGGCGGAGGCCAGTTCGGCGTCCGTCAGGCCGCTGCCCGACGAGCCGGGCACGACCGGGACCCCCGCCGCCTGCACCGTCTCCTTGGCGCGGATCTTGTCGCCCATCAGGGAGATGGCTTCGGCCGGCGGGCCGATGAAGACCAGGCCCGCTTCCGTGCACGCCCGTGCGAAGTCCGCGTTCTCGGCCAGGAAGCCGTAGCCCGGGTGGACCGCCTGCGCGCCCGTCCGGGCCGCCGCCTCCAGCAGGCGCTGCGCCGACAGGTAGCTCTCGGCGGCCGGCGCCGGGCCGATCCGTACCGCCGTGTCCGCCTCGCGTACGTGCCGGGCGTCGGCGTCCGCGTCGGAGTACACGGCCACCGAGCGCACGCCCAGCGACCGCAGCGTCCGGATGACCCGGACGGCGATCTCGCCCCGATTGGCCACCAGTACCGTGTCGAACATCGTCGTCCGTCCCCTCACATCCGTGCCCATCCGTTTCCTCGCATCCGGTCCCTCACATCCGGAAGACGCCGAACTGGGGGTCACCCAGTGGGGCGTTCGCGCAGGCCGTCAGAGCGAGTCCCAGTACCTGCCGGGTCTCCAGCGGGTCGATCACGCCGTCGTCCCAGAGCCGGGCCGTCGCGTAGTAGGCGTTGCCCTGGGTCTCGTACTGGGTGCGGATCGGAGCCTTGAAGGACTCCTCCGCCTCCGGCGGCCAGGACTCGCCCCTGCCCTCCAGCTGGTCGCGCTTGACCGTCGCCAGGACCGACGCGGCCTGTTCGCCGCCCATCACGGAGATCTTGGCGTTCGGCCACATCCACAGGAAGCGGGGCGAGTACGCCCGGCCGCACATCGAGTAGTTGCCCGCGCCGTACGACCCGCCGACCACGACCGTCAGCTTCGGTACGCGCGTGCAGGCCACCGCGGTGACCATCTTCGCGCCGTGCTTGGCGATGCCCCCCGCCTCGTACTGGCGGCCCACCATGAAGCCCGAGATGTTCTGGAGGAAGACGAGAGGGATGCCGCGCTGGTCGCACAGTTCGATGAAGTGGGCGCCCTTCTGGGCGGACTCGGAGAACAGGATGCCGTTGTTGGCGACGATCCCGACCGGGTGGCCGTGGATATGGGCGAAGCCGGTGACGAGCGTCTGGCCGAACTCCGACTTGAACTCCGCGAAGCGTGAACCGTCGACCACGCGCGCGATGACCTCGCGTACGTCGTAGGGGGTGCGCGAGTCGACCGGTACCGCGCCGTACAGACCGGCCGGGTCCACCTTCGGTTCGATGCCCTGCCTGACCGACCAGGGCAGGGGGCCCCGGTCCGGGAGCGTGGAGACGATCGTGCGGACGATGCGAAGAGCGTGCGCGTCGTCCTCCGCCAGGTGGTCCGTGACGCCGGAGATCCGGGAGTGGACCTCGCCGCCGCCCAGCTCCTCCGCCGTGACGACCTCACCGGTCGCGGCCTTCACCAGGGGCGGGCCGCCCAGGAAGATCGTGCCCTGGCCGCGCACGATGACGGCCTCGTCGCTCATCGCCGGTACGTACGCCCCGCCGGCCGTGCACGAGCCGAGGACGGCCGCGATCTGGGGGATCCCCGCGCCCGACATCCGGGCCTGGTTGTAGAAGATCCGGCCGAAGTGGTCGCGGTCGGGGAAGACCTCGTCCTGCATGGGGAGGAAGGCGCCGCCCGAGTCCACGAGGTAGACGCAGGGGAGGCGGTTCTCCAGCGCCACCTCCTGGGCGCGCAGGTGCTTCTTCACCGTCATCGGGTAGTACGTGCCGCCCTTGACCGTGGCGTCGTTGGCGACCACCACGCACTCGCGGCCCGCGACCCGGCCGATGCCGGCGATGACGCCGGCCGCGGGCGCCTGTCCCTCGTACAGTCCGTCGGCCGCCAGCGGGGCCAGCTCCAGGAACGGTGAACCGGGGTCGAGCAGCGTGTCCACGCGCTCGCGCGGCAGCAGCTTGCCGCGGGCGGTGTGCCGGGCGCGGGCCCGCTCACCGCCGCCGAGGCGCGCCGCGGCGAGCTTGTTCCGCAGCTCGTCGACGAGTGCGTGGTGTGCCGCCTCGTTGTTCCGCCAGGCCTCCGACGCGGGATCGGCCGCGCTGCGCAGTTCCGGTGCCTCGTGCATCCTGCGGTCCCCTCACCCGGTGGTCACCGGTCACTGAACCAAGTCGCCAGAAAAGTTAATGAGCGTTAACGCGTTTCGTTCAGGTTAACGAGCGCTAACCCTCCTGTCTAGAATTGCCTCCATGGCCACCAGAACCGACGCCCCCACCCGCCGCGAGCAGATCCTCAGGGAAGCGGCCCGGCTCTTCGCCGAACGCGGCTTCCACGGGGTCGGTGTCGACGAGATAGGCGCGGCGGTGGGCATCAGCGGGCCCGGCCTGTACCGCCATTTCGCGGGCAAGGACGCGATGCTCGCCGAGCTGCTGGTGGGGATCAGTGAGCAGTTGCTGACCGGGGGCAAACGGCGGGTGGCGGAGTCCGGCGGCGATCCGGGGGCGCTCCTCGACTCGCTCATCGAGGGCCACATCGACTTCGCGCTGGACGACCGCCCGCTGATCACCCTGCACGACCGCGAGCTGGACCGCCTGCGGGACAGCGACCGCAAGCTCGTACGGCAGCTGCAGCGCCAGTACGTCGAGCTGTGGGTGGCGGTCGTGCGCGAGATCCACCCCGCGCTGGCCGAGCCGAGCGCCCGTTCGGCCGTGCACTCGGTCTTCGGCCTGCTGAACTCCACACCGCATCTGGGGCGGCCCGGCGCGCTCCCCGGACGGGCGGGCACGGCGGAACTGTTGCACCGTATGGCGAGGGGCGCCTTCGCGGCGGCCGGTGCGGACGGTGTGGGCGGTGCGGCTGGTACGAGTGATGCGGCCGTTGCGGCCGGTGCGGCTGCTACGGACGGTGCCGCCGGGCCGGTCCGGGCGTGACGAGCGTCTCGGGGAGCCTGCGGGTCCTGGTCTGGACGATGGTCGTGACCGGCCGGTAACGTAGGCCTGAGCAAGCGCTTAGGTATGCGCTCGGACATGGAAACTTGAGCCAGGCGGAGGTGGCGGCGGTGCGCCGTACGGTGTTCAGTGAGGATCACGAGGCGTTCCGGGAGACCCTGCGCGCCTTCATCGAGGCCGAGGTCGTACCGGTCTACGACGAGTGGTTCGCGGCGGGCCAGGCGCCCCGCGACTTCTACTACAAGCTCGCCGAGCTGGGCGTCTTCGGCATCCGCGTGGACGAGGAGTTCGGCGGCGCCGGCATCGACTCGTACAAGTTCGAGGCCGTGATGTACGAGGAGACGGCCCGCGCGGGTGTCTCCTTCGGCGGCTCCGGTGTGCACGTGCTGCTCGGCCTGCCCTACATCAAGGCGCTCGCCACCGACGAGCAGAAGAAGCGCTTCCTGCCGAAGTTCGTCTCCGGTGAGGAGATGTGGGCCCTCGCGATGACCGAGCCGGGCACCGGCTCCGACCTCGCGGGCATGAAGACCACCGCGAAGCTCTCCGAGGACGGCACCCACTACGTCCTCAACGGCGCCAAGACCTTCATCACCGGTGGCGTGCACGCCGACCGCGTGATCGTCTGCGCCCGCACCTCCGCGCCCACGGCCGAGGACCGCCGCTTCGGCATCTCGCTCTTCGCCGTCGACACCAAGGCCGAGGGTTACTCGGTCGGCCGCAAGCTCGACAAGCTCGGCCTGAAGACCTCCGACACCGCCGAGCTGGCGTTCGTCGACGTGAAGGTCCCGGTCGAGGACCTCCTCGGCGAGGAGAACAAGGGCTTCTACTACCTCGGCGGCAACCTGCCCTCCGAGCGCTGGGGCATCGCGTTCGGCGCGTACGCCCAGGCCGCGGCGGCCGTCCGCTTCGCCAAGGAGTACGTGCAGGAGCGCACGGTCTTCGGCAAGCCGGTCTCGCACTTCCAGAACACCAAGTTCGAGCTGGCCGCCTGCCAGGCCGAGGTGGACGCCGCGCAGGCCGTCGCCGACCGCGCACTGGAAGCCCTCGACCAGGGCGAGCTGTCGGCCGCCGAGGCCGCGTCCGCGAAGCTGTTCTGCACCGAGGTCGCGCACCGCGTCATCGACCGCTGCCTCCAGCTGCACGGCGGCTACGGCTTCATGAACGAGTACCCGATCGCCCGCCTGTACGCGGACAACCGCGTCAACCGTATCTACGGCGGCACCAGCGAGATCATGAAGTCGATCATCGCCAAGAACATGGGCCTGTAGGGCGCGCGACAACATCCGGGAAACGACTGCACGGTACAACTGACGCATGAGTCAGGCACTTGAGGGACTGCTCGATCTGCTCGACCTGGAGCGGATCGAGCAGGACATCTTCCGCGGCCAGTCGCGCTTCGCCGTCGTCCCGCGCGTCTTCGGCGGGCAGGTCGCGGCGCAGGCACTGGTCGCCGCGGGGCGTACGGTCCCCGCGGACCGGCTCGCCCACTCCCTGCACGCCTACTTCCTGCGGGCCGGGGACGCGGGCGCGCCCATCGTCTACACCGTCGACCGCATCCGCGACGGCCGGTCCTTCACGACCCGCCGGGTGGTCGCCGTCCAGCACGGGCAGCCGATCTTCCATCTCTCCGCGTCGTTCCAGACGTACGAGGAGGGCATGGACCACCAGGCGGCCATGCCGCCCGCGCCCGACCCGGAGACGCTGGAGACCACGGCGGAGATGCTGCCGCGGTACCTGGAGGCGTACGGGGACCAGGGCGTGGCCCAGCGGATGCTGGAGGCCAGGGCGGCTGTCGACCTCCGCTACGTGGACGCGCCGCCGTTCGCGAGCGTCGGCGAGCCGCGCGAGCCGCGCTCGCAGGTCTGGTTCCGCACCAACGGCAAACTCGACGGCGTGATCGACGAGCCGCTGCTGCATGTCTGCCTCGCCACGTACGTCTCCGACATGACGCTCCTGGACTCCGTGCTGCTCGCCCACGGGCGGGGCGGCTGGGTCACCGGGGACGTCGTCGGGGCCTCCCTGGACCACGCGATGTGGTTCCACCGGCCGTTCCGCGCCGACGAATGGCTCCTGTACGACCAGGAGTCGCCGTCCGCGTCCGGGGGGCGGGGCCTTGGGCAGGCCCGTATCTACACGCGGGACGGGCGCCTGGCGATCACGGTGATCCAGGAGGGCGTGGTCCGCGTCCCGCGGGACTAGGCACTCACTCGTTGCCGGTCAGACCGGCCGCGTCCAGGAGGTACGCCGTCATCGGGTCGTAGTGGCGGGGGCTCGTGACGTGGTCGTCCAGGGGGACCGTCACCTGGACCGTGCCCTCCGCCTCCGCGAGGAACAGGGCCGGGTCGTTGCAGTCCGCGTACCCGACGGAGTCCACGCCCAGCTGGCCCGCGCAGCCCGCCCAGCCGTGGTCGGCTACGACCAGGTCGGGCAGCGGGCGGCCCTCGCCCTCCAGGCCCTTGAGGATCGCGCGCATCGGCTCGCCCGAGTGGGTGTGCCACAGGGTCGCGCCGTGCTCCAGGACGGCGACGTCGGCGAACTGGAAGACGTAGCCCTCGTCCGTGGTCAGCCCGTCGGGGATGACGACGATCTCGCAGCCGGCCGTGCGCAGGGCGGCGGCGGTGGCGCGGTGCACGTCGAGCAGGCCGCCCGGGTGGCCCGTCGCGAACAGCACGCGCTGTCTGCCGGCGGCGGCCTTGCGCAGGCGGCCCGCCATGCGCTCCAGCGCGTCGACCGTCAGCTCCGGGTCGATGGTGTCCTGGCCGTACCGGTACTCCGGGTCGTCGTTCACGCCGCACCGCTCCGCCATCACCGCGAGGACGTCCTGCTCGTCGGTCCAGCGGTCGCCGAGCTCCAGACCGAGCCAGTAGTTGCGGTCGCCGTTGGCCAGCTTGCGGTAGTGGGAGAGGTTGTTCTCGCGGGGGGTGGCCACGTTGCCCGCGATACGCGTCTGTACGAGGTGGTCGAGGAGGTCGGCGCGGCTGGGGGTCACGGGTATCGGCATACCCCCATTCTGCCGGTGCGCTCCGCTGGGTGGTGCCGGGTATCGAACCGTGGGATTTGAGTCACTCGGGGGTTTGGGGGCGGGGTGCGGTTTTTGTCGGCCGAAGGCCGATGGGGTCTTGCCGCGCAGTTCCCCGCGCCCCTAGTAGGACGGGGCTGCGCCCCGGGCCCCGGCGGGTGGGTCGGCCGGCGGCGGGTGGGTGGCTGGTTGCGCAGTTCCCCGCGCCCCTGGGGGGTGGGGGTGGGCCCGGGTGTCGGGTGCGGGCCGTGTGCGGGGACGTTGCGCAGTTCCCCGCGCCCCTGGGGGGTGGGGGTGGGCCCGGGTGTTGGGTGCGGGCCGTGTGTGGGGACGTTGCGCAGTTCCCCGCGCCCCTAGGGGGTGGGGCTGGGGCTTGGTGGTTGGGTGCTGGCCGTGTGGGCTGTTGCGCAGTTCCCCGCGCCCTGTCGCGTTTGCGCGTTCGTCCATAAACGCCGGCGAGCTGAAGATGTCGCCGACGGTCCGCGAATCTTTCAGCCCGTCCGGCGTTTGAGGACCGGGGGTTCGGGGGCGGAGCCCCTGAGTGCGGGATGGGAATGGGTAGGGGCGGCGGGGGCGAGGAAAGGGGTTACGCGTGGCTCAGGGCGAACCATAGGTTCATTCGGACGTCCGGGTCGTCCAGGTCCGTGTTCAGGAGGGTCGCGCAGCGGGCGATCCGCTGCCGCACCGTGTTGCGGTGCACCGACAGCGCCACCGCCGTGCGGTCCCAGCTGCCGTGCAGGGAGAGCCACGTGCGAAGGGTCTCCACGAGCGCGGCGTTCCCGGCGATGGGCGCGAGCACCGTGCGCGCGTGCGCCGCCGCCTCGGCCGGCGGAACGAGCCCGGCCAGCCCCGGCCGATCCCCGTGCCGCACCAGCCGCGCCCGCGTCGCCCGCGCCCGGGACAGCGCACGAGCGGCCTGCGTATCGGCAACCCCCCACTCGCGCGCCCCGACCACCGCACTCACCCCGCACGTCCACCCGGCCAGGGCCCCGGCCACGGCCCCCGCCTCACGACGGCCCGCCGGCACGAGGACCCGTACGACGTCGCCCGCCACGTCGACCAGCGGAGAGCCCAGCGCCGCGCCCAGCGCCGACGCGGCGACGGCGTCCGGCGCGGGCCCGTCGGGGAGCGCGTGCACGACGACCCACCGCTCACCGGCGTCCAGCAGCGGCGCGACCTCCTCCGGCGCGGCCCCCAGCAGCAGGCGTACGAGCGCCGAGGAGCGGGCCGCGCCCGTGCTGCTCTGGTGCTCACCGGTGAGGAGGGAGAGAAGGACGGCGCCGACCGAGGCGATCGTGTGGTCGCCCGGGTCCCGGCGCGGGGCGGCCACGCCCAGCACGAACCCCTGGCCCGTACCGAGCGCGTACGCGGCGAGATGGACACCGGCCACCGTGTCACTCGCGGAGGAGGGGGAAGGGCCGGAAGAGCCTGAACCGGGGCCGCCCTCACCCGCAGGCCGCACCACCCCCGCCAACCCCGCCAGCGCCACTCCCACCTCTGCCCCCGCCCCGGCCCCGGGGCCCGGCAGCCGCCCCGCCGAGGCCACCTCGCCGCCGTCCGGGGCGTACAGCGCGGCGCGTCCGCCCACCCGCTGGGCGAGCTGCCGGAGCACCGACGGCACCGGGTCCGGGCGCGCCGCCGCGGCGGCCAGGCTCTGCTGGGCCTCCGTGACGCGGCGCAGCTCGGTGTGCCGGGCCTGGGCCATGAGCTGCCAGACCGCCCGCGCCACCCCGGAGAAGGTCGTGCGGGGCGGCACCTCCACGAGCGGCAGCCCGTACTGGTCGCAGGCCTCGACCAGCGCCCGCGGAACCGTGTCGTGCACCGGCGCCACCCCGAAGCCGAGGGCGGCGCCCCCCGCCTCGACGATCCGCGACACGTACGCGTCGAAGTACGTGCCCGACCCCGCCGCCTCCGGGATGTGCACTCCCGCCGTGAGCAGCAGCTCCCCGCCGAGCAGGTACGGGTACGGGTCCGCCATCTCCGAGGTGTGCGCCCAGTGGATCACCGTGGCCGGATCGCGCGGCCCGGCGATCTGCCGCAGCCCCAGATCCTCCCGGGCCAGCAGCGCGGCGAGCGGCACGGGCGGGGTGGGCGGTACGGCAGGGACAGCAGCGTCCGGCATGGTGGACCTTTCCTCCATCCGATCCAGCGACAGTGGATGAAACGTACACTTCAGCGTTGCTTTCCGGCCACCTATCGTCGTGGCGACCGGAGACCGCGGGTACGGGCAGCAGCTCCCCCCCCGGGTGCACACGAGCGATCAGCCAGGAGCAGGAGGGCCGTATGGCCGTCGACTACGCAGTGATCGTCGTCTACCTCGCCGGGATGCTCGCCATGGGCTGGTGGGGCATGCGCCGCGCCAAGTCCAAGAGCGACTTCCTGGTCGCGGGGCGGCGGCTCGGCCCGACGATGTACTCCGGCACGATGGCCGCGATCGTCCTCGGCGGCGCGTCCACCATCGGCGGCGTCGGCCTCGGCTACCAGTACGGGCTCTCCGGTGCCTGGATGGTCTTCACCATCGGCCTCGGCCTCCTCGCCCTGTCCCTCTTCTTCTCCGCGCGCATCGCCCGGCTGAAGGTCTACACCGTCTCCGAGATGCTCGACCTGCGCTACGGCGGCCGGGCCGGCGTCATCTCGGGCCTGGTCATGTGGGCGTACACGCTCATGCTCGCGGTGACGTCGACCATCGCGTACGCCACGATCTTCGACGTCCTCTTCGACATGAACCGGACGGTCGCGATCATCCTCGGCGGTTCGATCGTCGTCGCGTACTCGACGCTCGGCGGCATGTGGTCGATCACCCTCACCGACATGGTGCAGTTCGTCGTCAAGACCATCGGCGTGCTGCTACTGCTGCTGCCCATCGCCGTCGTCAAGGCCGGCGGCTTCAGCGAGATGAAGGCGCAGCTGCCCACCGAGTACTTCGACCCGCTCGGTATCGGCGGCGAGACGATCTTCACGTACGTACTCATCTACACGTTCGGCATGCTCATCGGGCAGGACATCTGGCAGCGCGTCTTCACGGCGGGCAGTGACAGGACCGCCAAGTGGGGCGGCACGGTCGCGGGCACCTACTGCCTGGTGTACGCGCTCGCCGGCGCCGTCATCGGCACGGCGGCCAAGGTCCTCTACCCGAAGCTGGCCAGCCCGGACGACGCCTTCGCCACGATCGTCAAGGACGAACTGCCCGTCGGTGTAAGGGGGCTCGTGCTCGCCGCCGCCCTCGCCGCCGTGATGTCGACGTCCTCCGGCGCCCTCATCGCCTGCGCCACCGTCGCCAACAACGACATCTGGTCGCGGCTGCGCGGAGCCGTCCGTCCCGGAACGCCGGAAAGCGGTGCCGAGGGGCATGACGAGGTCCGGGGCAACCGCATCTTCATCCTCGTCATGGGCATCGCCGTGATCTGTACGGCCATCGCCCTCAACAACGTCGTCGAGGCCCTGACCGTCGCCTACAACCTCCTCGTCGGCGGCCTCCTCGTGCCCATCCTCGGCGGTCTCCTCTGGAAGCGCGGCACCGCCCAGGGCGCCCTGGCCGCCGTCGCGGTCGGCGGTCTCGCGGTCGTCGGCCTGATGGCCACGTACGGGATCCTCGCGAACGAGCCCATCTACTACGGGCTCCTCGCCTCCCTCGCCGTGTACGTGATCGTCTCCCTCGCCACGCCCGCCACCGACGCGGCGGTGCTCGCCGCCTGGCGCGAACGCCTCGCGGGCCGCGGCTCCGAGCCCGCCGCCGAACTCAAGGAAGAGAGTGTCACCCGATGAACAGCAACGAGACGCCCCGCGGGCCCGTCGACTCGTCCCGCGTACCGCGGTACGCGGGACCTGCGACCTTCGCCCGGCTGCCCCGCCTCGACGAGGTCGGCACCACCGATGTCGCCGTGGTCGGCGTGCCGTTCGACGCGGGCGTCTCGTACCGGCCCGGGGCCCGCTTCGGCGGGAACGCGATCCGCGAGGCGAGCCGGCTGCTGCGGCCCTACAACCCGGCGCAGGACGCCTCCCCGTTCGCCCTCGCGCAGGTCGCGGACGCCGGTGACATCGCCGCGAACCCGTTCGACATCAACGAGGCCGTCGAGACCATCGAGGGCGCCGCCGACCAGCTGCTCGGCACCGGCGCCCGGCTGATGACCCTCGGCGGCGACCACACCATCGCGCTGCCGCTGCTGCGCGCGGTCGCCCGCAAGCACGGCCCCGTCGCGCTGCTGCACTTCGACGCGCACCTCGACACCTGGGACACCTACTTCGGCGCCGAGTACACGCACGGCACGCCGTTCCGGCGGGCCGTCGAGGAGGGCATCCTCGACACCGAGGCGCTCTCCCACGTCGGCACCCGCGGCCCGCTCTACGGCCGCCAGGACCTCACCGACGACGAGAAGATGGGCTTCGGCATCGTCACCTCCGCCGACATCTACCGGCGCGGCGCCGACGAGGTCGCCGACCAGCTGCGCCAGCGCATCGGCGACCGCCCGCTGTACATCTCCATCGACATCGACTGCCTCGACCCGGCCCACGCGCCCGGCACGGGCACACCGGAGGCGGGCGGCATGACCTCCCGCGAACTCCTGGAGATCCTGCGCGGCCTCGCCTCCTGCCACCTGGTCTCCGCGGACGTCGTCGAGGTCGCCCCCGCGTACGATCACGCCGAGATCACCTCCGTCGCCGCGTCCCACACGGCGTACGAGCTCACGACCATCATGTCCCGCCAGATTGCAGAGGCCCGAGCGCAGTGACCCACGACCACGACCTGGTGCTCCGCCCGACCCCGGAGCAGACGGAGGCCGCGCTCAACCCGCCGCCCGGCCGCAACGGCGGAGACCTGGTCGTGGAGACCCTCACCGGTCTCGGCGCGACCACCGTCTTCGGGCTGCCGGGACAGCACGCGCTCGGCATGTTCGACGCGCTGCGCCGCTCCGACCTCGCGTACATCGGCCTGCGGGTCGAGAACAACGCCGGGTTCGCGGCGGACGCGTACGGCCGCATCACCGGTGAGGCCGCCCCGCTGCTCCTGTCGACCGGCCCCGGCGCCCTGACCTCACTGGCCGCGCTCCAGGAGGCGGCAGCCGCGAGCGCCCCCGTGCTCGCCATCAGCAGCCAGATCCCGAGCACGGGACTCGGCGGCGGCCGGCACGGCTACCTTCACGAACTCCCGGACCAGCAGGCCTCGTTCAGGGGCGTGGTGAAGTCCGTCCACACGGTCCGTACGCAGTCGCAGATCCCCTCCGCCATCGCCGAGGCGTGGGAGTCGGCGCTGACCGCCCCGCACGGGCCCGTATGGGTGGAGATCCCGCAGGACGTGCTGCTCGCGCAGACGGCCCTGCCCGTCGTCACCGCCGTGGACGCCGCGCCCCACGACCTGCCGCCCCGCCCCGAACTGACCGCCGTGGCCGCCGACCTGCTCGCGAACGCGGCCCGCCCGGTCATCATCGCGGGCGGCGGAGTCGTACGTTCCGACGCGTCGGGCAAGCTGAAGCAGCTCGCCGAGCGGCTGAACGCGCCCGTCGTCACCACCTTCGGCGGCAAGGGCGCCTTCCCCTGGAATCACCCGCTCTCGCTCCAGTCCTGGCTGGAGGACCGGCACACCACGGACTTCCTGGAGGACGCCGACGTCCTGCTCGTCGTCGGCTCGGGGCTCGGTGAACTCTCCTCGAACTACTACACGTTCAAGCCGCGCGGCCGGGTCGTCCAGATCGAGGCCGACCTCGGCAAACTGGAGTCCAACCACCCCGCCCTCGGCATCCACGCGGACGCCCGCCTCGCCCTGTCGGCGCTCCTCGAAACCATCACGGAGAACCGGCAGGACGCGACGGCCGCGGACCGCGTACGGACCGTGCTCGATCTCGTCCGTGAGCGGATCGACGCGCAGGAACTCACCCTGGAACAGCGGGTGCTGGCGGCCGTCAGGGAAGCCCTGCCGGACCGTTCGGCGAGCTTCTGGGACATGACGATCCTCGCCTACTGGGCCTGGTCCGCCTTCGACGCCAAACGCCCCAACACCATGCACTCCGCGCAGGGCGCGGGCGGCCTCGGCTACGCCTTCCCGGCGGCGATCGGCGGCGCGGTCGCCGACCCCACCCACCCGGTCCTCGCGGTCTCCGGCGACGGCGGCGCGCTCTACTCCATCGCCGAACTCGCCACCGCCAGGCAGCACAACCTCGACGTGACCTGGCTGATCGTCGACGACGGCGGGTACGGCATCCTGCGCGAGTACATGACGGACGCCTTCGGGCAGTCCACGGCCACGGAACTGACCCGCCCGGACTACGTGGCGCTCGCGGAGTCCTTCGGCGTACCCGGCGTACGGACCACCGCGGACACCCTCGCCGACGACCTCGCCAAGGCCCTCGCCACGCCGGGCCCCTCGGTGGTCGTACTCCCGGCGCTGCTGCGGATGTTCGCGCCGACGCACCTGGACTGAACCGGACATGACGGTGGGGCGGCACCTGGCCGCCCCACCCTCTTCCCCGTTGCCCCCGTTGGTCAGACGGTCGCTCAGCGCAGGTGCGCGCCGAAGTGCGCCGCCGTGGCGGGCGCGCCGAGGTCACCGGCGCCGAACGCGAACGACGAGGTGGCGGTGAGGCCGCTCGCCGTGCCGTTCAGGATCCAGACCGCGCCGTTCTGCTCGTTCTCGGCCGTGGAACCGGCCGCGAGGTCGCGGTGGCCGTCGCCGTTGAGGTCGAGGAGCGCGGTGCTCACACCGAACTCGTCGCTGTTCTCGGCGACTCCGGGGACACCGGCGGTGTTCTGGTGGAAGACCTGCGTCCCGGCGCCCGTGGCACCGGCGGCGCTGCCGGGGACCAGGGCGACCGAGCCGGTGTCGTAGATGTCGCCGACGTCCTCGCCCGGGATGCCGAGCGCGATGTCGGCGTAGCCGTCACCGGTGACGTCCGCGACCGAGACCGACCCGCCGATCTCGTCCTCTTCCTCCTCGGCACCGGGGAACCCGGGCGAGTCCTGGTTGAAGGTCTGGACGCGGTCCTCGGACAGGCCGGTGGCCGAACCGAGAGCGACCTTGACGGTGCCGCTGCCCCAGTCGTTGCCGACCACGACGTCGTCGAAGCCGTCGTTGTCGACGTCCCCGACGCCGGTGCCCATCTTGTTGCCCGCGGCCTCACCGGGGACCCAGGCGCCCTTGAAACCCGCGCTGCCGCCGCCGAGGAGCAGACGGTTGCCCCAGACACCGTCGCCCTCGTAGTGGTAGGCAACGATGTCGTCCTTGCCGTCACCGTTGACGTCGCCGGTCTCGGTGGAGCGGACGGGCCCGCTGATCGACTCGCCGGACTTCAGGAGGGGCAGGGTGGAGGCGGGCGTTCCGGCCCGCGAGACGGGGCCCTTCCACACGGTGCCGGTGGCGTTCACAGGGTCGTCGCCCTCGACGGCCTGGTAGGCGAAGAGGGTGAGGTCCGTCTTGCCGTCGCCGTCGAAGTCACCGGTGGTGGGGGTCCCGTACCCGGCTACGGCCGTACCGCCGGTGAGTCCGGAGGCGGAGCCCCACAGGATGACGGAGCTGGCCTTGCCGCCCGCGATCACCAGGTCGCTGAAGCCGTCGCCGTCGAGGTCGCCCTTGCTGAAGGTCGACCCGAAGCGCTCGCTCGCGACGGCGGAACCGGGAACACCGCTGGTGGAGCGGCTGATGAGCTTCTTGTTGGCGGCGGACACGCCGGTGGCGGAGCCGTACGTGACGGCCACGTATCCCGCCTTGGCCTTGCTGGAGATCGTGGCGTCCGGGGCGCCCACGACCAGGTCGGCGTAGCCGTCGCCGTTGAAGTCGTCCTGCGCTGCCGCGGACCCGGTGGCCGCCTGCGCCGCGCCGGCGGTGAGGGCCATCGCGCCGAAGCCTCCGGCGAGCAGCACCGCGGCTGCCAGGGGCGCGGTGAGGGCGGTACGGGTTCGGCGGTGTGCTCGGGACATGCGTGAGCCTTTCGAATCGATCGTCAGTCATCGGTCGGCGGATTCCGCTTCGCGTGCGGAAGGCCGCGTTCACTGAGTTCGACTCGATCGGGGCGTTCCCGGTTGTGCGCCTCGATGTCATGGTCTCGTAACCGAGGAGACAGCTGTGGCGCCGAACTCCCGGACGGTGACCGGGGGTTCGGCGCCACTCACTGTGGGTCCCTGTGGCTCTACCAGATCGCCTCGACCCACTCCGGGTGGTCGATGAACGGGTTCCGGTTGTGCTGGTAGTTGCTGTAGATCAGTTCGTTGCGGCGGGTCTCGGAGGTGCTGGGCGGGTCCTCGTCGTTCCACTGCTTCAGCACCGAGAGGCGGCCGTGGTACGGGACGCTGCCGTTGGTGACGGCGTCGTTGGGCTCCAGGTCGGCCCAGGAGTCGTCGCCCTCGTAGCGGACGGCCATGTAGAGGATCATCCGGGCCACGTCGCCCTTGACGGCGTCGCGCGGCTCGAAGGAGTTCGAGTCGGTGAGGCTGCCGCCGCTGTTGGTGAAGCTGCTGCCGCCGTTGTCGAAGTCCTTGTTGCCGCGGATGCTGTTGACCTGGACGTCCTCGGGCCGCAGGTGGTGCAGGTCCGTGCCGGGGCCCGCGGAGGTGCCGAAGTCGCCGTGGGACTGGGCCCAGGTGTGCTCGCGGTTCCAGTTGCCGGTGTTGCCGCCGTTGAGCGTCTTGCTGCGGGAGATGCCGGAGTAGAGCAGGACCACGTTGCTGCTGTTGTTCGGGTCCTGGTCGGTGACCTTGAGCGCCTCCCAGACGGCGGAGTACGAGATCTTCGTCTGGCTGCTGATGATCGTGTGCAGTGAGCCCTTGAGGGCCGTGCCGGTCTTGCCGATCGCGTTGGCGTAGTACGTGTCGTCGTACGCGGTGGTGGTGGCCGCGGCGGGGGTCGCGGCGACCGTCGGGAGGGTGAGACCGACGAGGACGGCGGAGACGCCGGCAGCCAGCGCCTTCCACTTGCCTGCGTGCGTTACGGACATGGGGGGTGCCCTTTCCCGAGAACGGCACGCGCGGGGACGCGGGGCCCGGAGCAACGGGGCCGCGTTCTACGCGTGTTGACACTTCGGTCAATCGGGAGAGTGGCATGGACATGAGGTCGGTCCGGTAACGGAGAGGAGTCGGTTGTGTGACGTTCTCGCATACGACGCAACCCCTGGCCGTTTCCGGTCCAGGGGCTGCGAAGTGCCAGGGTTTTCCTCAACTGGCTTAGGGGAGGCCCTAGTTGACGTCCTTGGCGTCGAGACGGTAGAGCGCTTGAGTGTTCTGCGAGTCGGATGAGTCGGTCGACGACGAGCCGGATGACGCGTTCGACGACGAGTCGGCTGCGTCGGCCGAGTCGGCTGATGCGTCGTTGCTGTACTCGCTCGCCTTCACCGCCGTGCCGTGCTTCTGCACCCAGGCGGTCACCTCGGCGCTGACGCTGTCGGAGTCGCCGCCGCCCATGCCGCCGCCTCCGCCCATGCCCTGGCCGCCGAGCTGGATGTAGTGCAGCTCGCCCTTCCTCACCAGCTCCTTCAGCTTGGCGAGGGTCATGGCCTTGTCGCTGCCGGACCAGCCCCACATGGAGATGACGGGCTGCTTCGTGCTGACGATCAGCTGGGCGGCGCTCTGCGAACTGGACACGGCGACCAGCCACTTGGCGCCGTCGCGGTGCTTCTCCAGGTACGAGGTCATGGCGCTGTCGGCGCCACCGCCCATGCCGCCGCCCGCGCCGGTCGGCGGGGTGCCGGTCTGGCCGCCCTGGCCGCCCTGCTCCTGGCCGTCGCCCTGCTGCTGGCCGGTGGGGGCGCCGGTCGGGGCGCCGCTGGGGGCTCCGTTGGGCGGCGTGCCCAGCTGGCCGCCGCCCGGGGCCTCGCCACCGGCTTCCGCGCCGCCCTGCAGGCCGCCTTGCTGCTGGCCGCCGGGGGCCTGGCCGCCGCCGGGGAATCCACCCCGGCCGCCACCGCCACCGCCGCCGGGGCCGCCGCCCATGCCGCCACCGGTGGTGGGGCCGGCGGTCGGGTTCGTACCGTTCATGCCGCCGCCGGAACTCGCCGTGACGGAGGCCGCGTACGCCGTGGGTCCGGCGAGGGAGGCGACGACGGCCGCGGCCACGGCGCCGGTGAGGAAGCGGGCCTTGCGCCCGGACCGGAAGAGGAACAGGCCCACGATCGCCAGGACCATCACCACCGCGACGGTCGGCCACAGCCAGGTGTTCCAGCCGGAGGCGCGCCGCAGCAGGACGACGGCCCAGACGCCGGTGGCGGCGAACGCCACGGGCAGCACCCAGGACCAGACCCCGGACCAGCGCTTGACGTCACCGGCGCGGAAGGCGCGCAGGAGCATCGAGCCACCGCCTCCGCACAGTGCCGCGATGCCGGGGGCGAGGGCGGTCGTGTAGTACGGGTGCATGGTGCCTTCGGCGAGGCTGAAGGTGAGGTAGTGCAGCACGGTCCAGCCGCCCCACAGGATCAGCGCGGCGCGCGTGAGGTCCGTACGGGGGGCGCGTCCGCGCAGGACGAGGCCGCCGACGAGGGCGATCGCGGAGAAGGGGAGGAGCCAGGAGATCTGGCCGCCCAGCACCTCGTTGAACATCCGGCCGATCCCGGCGGTGCCGGAGAAGCCGCCTCCGCCGCCCCCGCCCCCGCCGCCGTTGCCCTCGCCGCCGAGGACGCGGCCGAGGCCGTTGTAGCCCATGATCAGGTCCCAGGCGGTGCCGTCCGTGGAGCCGCCGATGTAGGGCCGCGACGAGGCGGGGACGAAGGACACGGCGGCGGCCCACCAGAAGCTGGAGACCGCGAGGGCGACGGCGGCGACGGCGAGATTGCGCACGCGGCGTACCCAGCCGCCCTGAGCCGCATACAAGTACACGGCGAAGACGGCGGGCAGGGCGATGTACCCCTGGAGCATCTTGGTGTTGAAGGCGAACCCGAAGCACACGGCCGCGCCGACCAGCGGGAGCAGCTTGCCGTTGTGGACGGCGCGCAGGGCGAGGGCGGCGCCTGCGACCATGAGCAGGACGAGCAGGGTGTCGGGGTTGTTGTCGCGGTTGATGGCGACGGTGATCGGGGTGAGCGCGAGGACGAGCGCGGCGACGGCGGCCGGGCCGTGGCCCCAGACGCGCTTGACCGAGGAGTGCAGGATCCAGATCGTGCCGAGGGCGGCGGCGACCAGCGGCAGCATCATCTGCCAGGTGCCGTACCCGAAGACGCGGCAGGACAGGCCCATCACCATCAGTACGAAGGGCGGCTTGTCCACGGTCATGAAGTTCCCGGCGTCCAGCGAGCCGAAGAACCACGCCTTCCAGCTCTGCGTGCCGCTGAACACGGCGGCGCTGTAGAAGCTGTTCAGGCTGGAGGAGGAGAGGTTCCAGGAGTACAGCACGCCGGCCAGGACGAGGATCGCGCCCAGCACGGGCAGCGACCAGCGTGGCGCCTTGTCCGGCCGCGCGGCCGGCTCGTCGGACGGCGTCGAGGGGACGGCCTCGGGGGCGTGGGGGTACGGATCGGTGGCAGATGTCACGAGGTCATCGTGCGCGGCCGTTGTTGGCGGGACCTGTGCTGAACCTGGGCCTCACCTGTGACCGACAAAACCCCGTCGAGCGCATCCAGGCCACCGCCCAGCTCCGTCATCTGGCCGCCGCATCCCCGTGCCCGTCCACGAGGATGCGTACAACTTCCAGCCACCTCCGTGAGTCAAGGGTGGCGAGTGCGCCGGGGGCGCACTCGTGCGTATTCAACGGGGATGGGAAGAATTCATGACTTACCGGATATCGCGGCGCAGCCGTGTGCTCTGCGCGGGACTGGGCGCCGGCGTGCTCCTGCCGCTGGCGGTGGCCGCGACACCCGCCGCCGCGGCCACGACACCGCAGGTCACCTGCACGTCGAGCAAGCCGGCCCTGGCGGTCAAACTCCAGAAGGACATCACCGCGGCCCTCGCGAGCCGCAGGGGCACGGTCGCCGTCGGTCTCCGTGACCGTACGACCGACACCACCTGCACCCTGCGCCCGACCAAGGCCTACGACTCGGCGAGCATCGTCAAGGTGACCGTCCTCGCCACACTGCTGTGGGACGCCAAGAAGCACAACCGGTATCTCACCCAGCGCGAGTCCGACCTCTCCACGGCCATGATCACCAAGTCGGACAACGCGGCCACGACCAAGCTCTGGAACCAGCTGGGCGTCACCAAGGTGAAGGGCTTCCTCGCCGCGGCCGGTATGACACAGACCAAGCCCGGCGCGAACGGCTACTGGGGGCTGACCCAGATCACCGTCCAGGACGAGCAGAAGCTCCTCGCGCTCCTCACCGCCAAGAACACGGTGCTGAGCGACAACTCCCGCGCGTACACGCTGAAGTTGATGAACAAGGTCGTCTCCTCGCAGCGCTGGGGCACCCCGGCGGGAGCCCCCGCCGCCGTCTCGGTCCACGTCAAGAACGGCTGGCTCTCCCGGTCCACGCACGGCTGGCGCGTACACAGCGTCGGTACCTTCAAGGGCGGCGGCCACGACTACACGATCTCGGTCCTCACCCACGACAACAGCACGATGAACTACGGCGTCACCACCATCCAGGCCGTGGCCCGCGCCATCCACAAGGACCTCGTGCCGACCGCGACCCAGCGCTACACGCCGACGACCACCCCGAAGGAGGCGTTCCCGGCGGCCCCACCGGCCTGAGCCACAGGCCCGACCCGCCCCGCCTGATCCGCCGGCCGACGCCCACCGAGGGGGACGGACGAGCCGCTGTCCGGAATTCACGGCCCGTACCCTCCCCCTCAACCGGCTCCCCCTACCGTGACGCCATGCGTCCGAGATCCGTACTCGCTCCCCTCGCGGCCACCCTCACCGCCGGCCTGGCGGCAGTCACCTGTGTCGCCGGGCCCGCCGCCGCCCAGAACGCCCCTGCCCGCAACGCCTGTTCCCCCACCGTCTCCATCGAGCGCTTCTCCGACGCCCTCGACAAGACGACGTACGAGGGCACGTTCGTCGGCAACTTCTCCGCGCTGGCCGTGGACCGCGACGGCGCGATCGCCGCGCTGTCCGACCGGTCCGCCCTCTTCACCCTCGACCCGAAGACCCTGAGCCCCCGCTCCGTCGTGCCGCTCGCCGACGAGAGCGGCGCCGCGCTCGACTCCGAGGGGCTCGTCGTCGACCGCGACGGCACGCGGCTGGTGTCGTCGGAGACCGAGCCGTCGGTACGCCGCTACAGCCGCGACGGCGCCATCCTCGACCGCCTCCCCGTGCCGGACGCCCTGCGCGTCGCCCCGGCCGGCCGCGCCACCACGAACCAGACCTTCGAGGCGCTGACCCTCCTCCCCGGCGGCCGCACCCTGCTGGCCGGCATGGAGGGCTCCCTCTCCGGTGACACGGCGGGCATCGTCCGCCTCCAGACCTGGCAGCGCCAGAGCAGCCAGAGCAACCCGCACAGCCATGGGCACCGTGACTTCCGGCTCGGGGCCCAGTACGGGTACCGCACCGACACCGGGCTCGGCCTCGTCGAGACCGCCGCCACCCCCGACGGCCGCCTCCTCGTCCTGGAGCGCGGCTTCACGGCGGGCGTCGGCAACACCGTCCGCCTCTACCTGGCCGACCTCCGCCACGCCACGGACACCTCCCGCGTCGACACGCTGACCGGCCAGAAGGGCGTACGCCTCGTCCGTAAGACCCTCCTCGCCGACATCGCGGACTGCCCCTCCCTCGGCGCCACCGCCAAGCAGCCGCAGCCCAACCCGCTCCTCGACAACATCGAGGGCATGACCATCACCGGCACCACCCGGGGCGCCCTGCGCGTCCTCCTCGTCAGCGACGACAACCAGGGCGCCACCCAGACCACCCGCTTCTACTCCCTCCAGGTACGCCCCTGATTGTTGCGGAGGGATGAAATCCGCTTCGATCCGTGTTGGTGCCTTCCGGACGATCAGGACCGGCCGACCGGCCGACGGACGGGAAGGCACCAGGAGTGACAACGCAGCGGGGATGGGCACGGCGGCTGGCCGGGTACGCCTGGCGGTACCCGAAGGACGTCGTGCTCTCGCTGGGCGCCTCGCTCGCCGGTATGGCCGTGATGGCCGTCGTGCCGCTGATCACCAAGGTGATCATCGACGACGTCGTGGGGGACCACAGCCGCGACATGGCCCCCTGGGCCGGCGCGCTCCTCGGTGCCGGTGTCCTCGTCTACGTCCTCACCTACATCCGCCGCTACTACGGCGGCCGGCTCGCGCTCGACGTCCAGCACGACCTGCGTACGGACATGTACGAGACGATCGTCCGCCTCGACGGCAGGCGTCAGGACGAGCTGTCGACCGGGCAGGTGGTGGGCCGCGCGACCAGCGACCTCCAGCTCATCCAGGGCCTGCTCTTCATGCTCCCGATGACCGTCGGGAACGTCCTCCTCTTCCTGATCTCGCTGGGGATCATGGCCTGGCTGTCGCTCCCGCTCACCCTCGTCGCCCTGGCCGTCGCCCCCGCCCTCTGGTTCATCGCCCGGCGCAGCCGCTCCAAGCTGCACCCGGCGACCTGGTACGCGCAGGCGCAGGCCGCCGCGGTGGCCGGGGTCGTCGACGGCGCCGTCAGCGGCGTACGGGTGGTGAAGGGCTTCGGGCAGGAGGACCAGGAGACCGGCAAGCTCAGGGAGATCGGGCGCCGCCTCTTCGCGGGGCGGATGCGCACCATCCGGCTCAATTCCAAGTACACCCCGGCCCTGCAAGCCGTTCCGGCGCTCGGCCAGGTCGCCATGCTGGCGCTCGGCGGCTGGCTGGCGGTGAAGGGCGAGGTCACCCTCGGTACGTTCGTCGCCTTCTCCTCCTATCTCGCCCAGCTCGTGGGGCCCGTGCGCATGCTCGCGATGGTCCTCACCGTCGGCCAGCAGGCCCGCGCCGGCGCCGAACGCGTCCTGGAGCTGATCGACACCCGGCCGTCGATGGAGGACGGCACGAAGGACCTGCCGGCCGACGCGCCCGCGACCGTCGAGTTCGACGGCGTGTCCTTCGCCTACGACGACGACCGCCCGGTCCTGGACGGCCTCAGCTTCGAGATCCGCTCCGGCGAGACCCTCGCCGTGGTCGGCTCCTCCGGCTCCGGCAAGTCCACGGTCTCCCTGCTCCTGCCCCGCTTCTACGACGTGACCGGCGGCGCGGTCCTCATCGGCGGCCTCGACGTGCGCGAGCTGACGCTCGACTCGCTGCGGGCCGCGATCGGGCTCGTCCCCGAGGACTCCTTCCTCTTCTCGGACACCGTCGAGTCCAACATCGCGTACGGCCGCCCCGAGGCCACCCGCGAGGAGATCGAGACCGCCGCCCGGGCCGCCCAGGCGCACGGCTTCATCTCCGCGCTGCCCGACGGCTACGACACCAAGGTCGGCGAGCACGGCCTCACCCTCTCCGGCGGCCAGCGCCAGCGCGTGGCCCTGGCCCGCGCGATCCTCACCGACCCGCGCCTGCTGGTCCTCGACGACGCCACCTCGGCGGTCGACGCGCGCGTCGAGCACGAGATCCACGAGGCCCTGCGCGGGGTCATGGCGGGCCGCACGACGCTCCTCATAGCGCACCGCCGCTCCACCCTGAACCTCGCCGACCGCATCGCCGTCCTCGAAGACGGCCGCCTCGCCGACATCGGCACCCACGAGGAGCTGACCGGGCGCTCGGCGCTCTACCGCCGCCTGCTCACCGACCCGGACGAGCTGGGCGGGGTCTCCGCGGGTCACACCACACCCTCCTGTCCGCCCGAGGACACGTCCGTACGGGACGAACTGGACGCGGAGTTCGACGCCGAGCGCGGGGTCACCCCGCATCTGTGGACCGGCGACCGCGAACCCAAGGACACCGCGCTGGCCGGTATGCCCGCCACCCCCGACCTGCTCGCCCAGGTCGACGCCCTGCCGCCCGCCACCGACACCCCCGCCATCGACGAGGCGCGCGCGGTCACCCCGGAGGAGTCCTACGGGCTGCGGCGCCTGCTGCGGGGCTTCGGGCTCCCGCTGCTCGTCAGTCTCGGCCTGGTCGCCGTCGACGCGGGCATGGGTCTGCTGCTGCCGGTCCTGATCCGGCACGGCATCGACGAGGGCGTCTCCGAGATGGCCCTCGGCGGGGTGTGGGCGGCCTCGGTGATCGCGCTGATCAGCGTGCTCGTCCAGTGGACGGCCCAGATCGGCGAGACCCGGATGACCGGCCGCACCGGCGAACGGGTCCTGTACTCGCTCCGGCTGAAGATCTTCGCGCAGCTCCAGCGGCTCGGGCTCGACTACTACGAGCGGGAGCTGACCGGCCGGATCATGACCCGGATGACGACGGACGTGGACGCGCTGTCCACCTTCCTCCAGACCGGTCTGGTCACCGCCTTCGTCTCGGTCGTCACCTTCTTCGGCATCATGGCCGCGCTGCTCGTGATCGACGTACAGCTCGCGCTCGTCGTCTTCCTGACGCTGCCGCCGCTGATCATCGGCACGTTCTTCTTCCGCCGCTCCAGCGTGAAGGCGTACGAGCTGGCCCGTGAGCGGGTGTCCGTGGTGAACGCGGACCTCCAGGAGTCGGTGTCGGGGCTGCGGATCCTCCAGGCGTTCCGCCGCGAGGGTTCGGGCGGCCGGCGCTTCGCGGAGGGCAGCGACAGCTACCGTCAGGCGCGTATCCGCGGGCAGTGGCTGATCTCCATCTACTTCCCGTTCGTGCAGCTGCTGTCCTCGGTGGCCGCCGCCGCCGTGCTCGTGGTGGGCGCGGGACGCGTCGACGCGGGCACCCTCACCACCGGCGCGCTGGTGGCGTACCTCCTCTACATCGACCTGTTCTTCGCCCCCGTGCAGCAGCTCTCGCAGGTCTTCGACGGCTATCAGCAGGCGACCGTCTCCCTCGGCCGGATCCAGGAGCTGCTCCAGGAGCCGACGTCGACGAAGGCCGCCGCCGAGCCTCTTGAGGTGCTGTCCCTGCGCGGGGAGATCGCCTTCGAGGACGTCGACTTCGCGTACAAGCCCGCCGGGGAGGCGGACGACGAGGCGGAGGAGGCGCTCAGCGGGGTGCGGCTGAGCATCCCCGCCGGGCAGACCGTCGCGTTCGTCGGCGAGACCGGCGCGGGCAAGTCGACCCTGGTGAAGCTGGTCGCCCGCTTCTACGACCCGACCGGCGGCCGGGTCACGGTCGACGGTACGGATCTGCGCTCGCTCGACCTGACCTCGTACCGGCACCGCCTCGGTGTCGTCCCGCAGGAGGCGTACCTCTTCCAGGGCACCGTCCGGGACGCCATCGCGTACGGCCGCCCGGACGCCACGGACGCGGAGGTGGAGGCGGCGGCCCGCGCGGTCGGCGCCCACGACATGATCGCCACCCTGGACGGCGGTTACCTCCACGAGGTCGCCGAACGGGGCCGCAACCTCTCCGCCGGACAGCGCCAGCTGATCGCGCTGGCCCGCGCCGAGCTGGTCGACCCGGACATCCTGCTCCTCGACGAGGCCACGGCCGCGCTCGACCTGGCCACCGAGGCCCAGGTCAACCAGGCCACCGACCGCATCGCGGGCCGCCGCACCACCCTGGTCGTCGCCCACCGGCTGACCACGGCCGCCCGCGCGGACCGGGTGGTGGTGATGGCCGACGGCCGGGTCGCGGAGGACGGCACGCACGACGAACTGCTCGCGCGGGGCGGCCGGTACGCGCGGCTGTGGCGGACGTTCGTGGGGGAGCCGGACCCGGTCGGCACCGCGAACTGACCGACGCGAACACGCGGAAAAGGCCGCCGTGGACGCGTAGAAAAGACCGGCGCGAACACGCAGAAAAGCCGCAACCGACGGGTAGGGCAACCGTTCGGCGTACGCCATGCGTCCGTACAGCAGTACGTCAGTACGACACAGCAGTACGCCGAACCAGTACGCCACAGCAGTACGTCAGTCGCCGGGGGCCGTGGAGGGACACCAGTGGATTTGGGCGCGATACGCCGACGCCTCACGCTCGGCACCGCCGTGCTGACGGCGTCCGGGCTGCTGGCACTCGCGGGCCCGGCGGGCGAGGCCTCGGCGGCGTCACCGTGCGCCGGGCGGAAGGTGCGCACGCTGCCCTTCTCCACCGGCCATGTGGACGTCCACAAGAAGCGCGGTTACGTGTGCGCGGTGACGTACCCCAAGAAGGTGGGCGCCCGCCGCTACATGATGGTGAGCGTGCAGGCCCGGGGGAGCGAGCGGGTACCGAACGCGGGCCGGTTCGTGCGGTACGCGGGTCCGGTGCGGGTGCACGCGGGCCACCGCTGCGTCCGGATCAAGGGGGCGGTCGGCTCGGGCTCGGTCAGCACGGGCTGGATCCTCTGCTGACACCTGACACCTGACACCTGACACCCGACTTGTCCGGTGACCTATTCATGACTTGTTCGGAATGCCCTGAACATCCCCTGGTGTGGCAGCTGTTGCTGAGCTAAGTTCCGGCGGACATCTGCGTATTCAGGGGAGAACGCATGCGCAAGACGCTCAGATGGCTGCTGTCTCTCACGGTGCTCATAGGCACCGTGAGCACGGCCGGGGCGGCCACCGCCGCCCAGCCGGACGCCGCCACCGCAACCAACCTCGTCACGGACGAGTCGGCGGACATCAAGGACCGCCTCCTCGCGATACCGGGCATGAGCCTGATCGAGGAGAAGCCCTACACGGGCTACCGCTTCTTCGTCCTCAACTACACCCAGCCGGTCGACCACCGGCACCCGTCCAAGGGCACCTTCCAGCAGCGCATCACCGTGCTGCACAAGGACACCGCCCGCCCGACGGTCTTCTACACCGGCGGCTACAACGTCTCCACGACCCCGAGCCGCCGCGAGCCGACCCAGATCGTGGACGGCAACCAGGTCTCCATGGAGTACCGCTACTTCACCCCGTCGCGGCCCGCGCCGGCCGACTGGTCGAAGCTCGACATCTGGCAGGCGGCCAGCGACCAGCACCGCATCTTCAAGGCGCTCAAGCCCGTCTACGACAAGAAGTGGGTCTCCACCGGCGGTTCGAAGGGCGGCATGACCGCCACCTACTTCGAGCGCTTCTACCCGCGTGACATGGACGGCGTCGTCGCGTACGTCGCCCCCAACGACGTGGTGAACAAGGAGGACTCGGCGTACGACCGGTTCTTCGCCAAGGTCGGCACCAAGGAGTGCCGCACCCGGCTGAACGCGGTGCAGCGCGAGGCGCTGGTCCGCCGTACCGCGCTGGAGAAGAAGTACAAGGAGGTGGCCGCCGCCGAGGGCTACACCTTCAACACCATCGGCAGCCTGGACAAGGCGTACGAGGCGGTCGTCCTCGACTACGTGTGGGGCTTCTGGCAGTACAGCCTGCTCGCCGACTGCGACACCATCCCGGCGGACGCGAAGAACGCCACGGACGACGAGATCTGGACGTCGATCGACACGATCTCCGGCTTCTCGTTCTACACGGACCAGGGCCTGTCGCCCTACACGCCGTACTACTACCAGGCGGGCACGCAGCTCGGCGCGCCGACGATCAACTTCCCGCACATCGAGAAGAAGTACATCCGCTACGGCTACCAGCCGCCGCGGAACTTCGTGCCGCGCGACATCGACATGAAGTTCCAGCCCGGTGTCATGCGTGACGTCGACAGCTGGGTCAAGCACAACGCGAAGCAGATGCTGTTCGTGTACGGGCAGAACGACCCGTGGGGCGCCGAGCCGTTCCGCCTCGGCAAGGGTGCCCGTGACTCGTACGTCTTCACGGCCCCGGGCCTGAACCACGGCGCCAACGTCGCGGGTCTCGTACCCGACCAGAAGGCGCTCGCCACGGCCCGCATCCTGGAGTGGGCGGGCGTCGCCACGGCCGCAGTCCAGGCGGACCCGGAGAAGGCGAAGCCGCTGGCCAAGTACGACTCGAAGCTGGACAAGCGCACGGTCGAGCGCCAGCTCCGTCCGTAGCCTCCCACCCGGCGGCACCTGTCGTGCCGCCGGTGCCGCGCCCGTCCGTCGAGCCCCCGGGCCGCCTGGCCCCGGGCTACAACGGGCGGGCGCAGCCCACCGGCCGCGGTCCGCCGAGCTGGACGTACAGCTCGGCGGACGCGGGGCAGTCGGAGCGCCGCTCCACGGCCTCGGTCACCTTGTACTCGGGGTTTTTCTCAGCCGTGCTGTCGCACGCGGTCTCGCGGACCTCGCCCGCTCCCGCGCTGTAGACGCAGTCGCCGACGATCGTGCGGGGGCCTCCGCCGCCGCCCGGGTCGCCCGGGTGCGGGGGCTCCAGATTGCGCATACAGGCGTAGCCCTGCGGGACCGCGCCGTCGCCGTCCTCGTCGGCGGAGGGCTTCTGCTCGCTGATGTGCAGCACGAAGTCCGTGGTGGCGGGACAGGGCTGCCCCTCGCCCGCCCTGCCGTCGTACCGCGCGATCACGCGCGCCGCCGCCCGCTCGCTGGTGCACGGCACCTCGGTGAACGACTCGCGCCCGAACGAACTGCACTCGTCGATCCCGAGGAACACCACGCCGTATCCCGAGGCCCGGGTCGGTGCCGGGGCGGAAGCCGTCGGCCGCCCTTCGCCGTCACCGTCACGGTCCCCGTCACCGTCACCGGACGACTGCTGGCACCCCGCGAGAGCCACCGTGAGAGCCGCCGTGACCACCAGCGCCAGCAGCGGCGCGCACAGCAGGGTGCGTACCAGGGCGTGCGGCGGCGCCGCCGTCGCGCCGACGGACCCCGTGCGGTGCGCGCCCGTACCGTGTGCTCCCGTACCGCGTGCGCCCGCGCTCCGTGCGTCGCGCATGGCACCTCCCCCGATCATCCCCAGCCCAGCGTGACCCGCCGGGGCGGACCCCGCCAGGCGTACCGGGCGCTTTGCGTCACTTGGGGATGCGGGGAGGGGCGCACGTCGTAGGCCCGGTACGCCTGGCCGGGGCGCGCGCCCCTGTGCACGGGCTCAGTACGTCAGACCGTGCCCCACGGGATACAGCACCCGCGCCGGATCGTCCGCGCGCTGCACCGGCACCGGCAGTCTGCCGCGCGGACCGACCCGCCCGGCGAGCACCCGTACCGCGGCCCGCAGCTCGACGTCCGTCCACGAGTACGACGCCAAGTAGGCCTTGACGTCGGGCAGTTGAGCCACGTCGTACGGGTTTCGGATGGCGAGCGCGACCACCGGGCGGCCCGTGGCGAGCAGTTGGTTCACGAGGGTGCGCTGAGCGGAGGCGGCGGTGACGTTGTACGTCCCCACCAGCACCGCGTCCGCTTCCTGGGCCGCCGCGACGGCCTTCGCGACGGTCGCGGCCGAGGGCGCGGTGCCCGTGGACAGCACCGTCGGGGTGAACCCCAGCTCGGTGAGGGCGTTCGCCAGGACCGTCGTGGGCGGGCCCGTGGTGCCCGACGGCGAGGCCGGATCGGCGCCGACGACGAGCACCTTCGTGTGCGTACGCCGGGACAGCGGCAGCAGCCCGCCGGAGTTCACCAGCAGGGTGGTCGTCCGCTCGGCGACACGGTCGGCGGCCTTGAGGTGCGCCGGGACGCCGACGGTACGGTCCACGCCCCGCGCCGTGACGTACGGGTCCTTCAGCAGCCCCAGCTTCGCCTTCAGCCGCAGCACGCGCAGGATCGATTCGTCGAGGCGGGCCTCCGTCAGCTCGCCGCCGCGGACGGCCTGGAGGACCGCGTTCCAGGCGATGTCCAGCTTCGGCGGGTTGAGGAGCTGGTCGACACCGGCCTTCAGGGCGAGTACGGGTACCCGGTCGTCGCCGTACTTCGTGCGGACGCCCTCCATGCCGAGCGAGTCCGTCACCACGACCCCGTCGTAGCCGAGCCGTTCACGCAGGATGCCGGTGAGGATCGGGCGGGAGAGGGTGGCCGGGTCGCCGGCCGGGTCGAGCGCCGGGACCATGATGTGCGCGGTCATGATCGAGTCGATACCGGCGGCGATCGCGGCCCTGAACGGGGGCGCGTCCAGCTCGGCCCACTGCGCCTCGGTGTGCTCGATGACCGGGAAGCCGTAGTGGCTGTCGGTCTCGGTGTCGCCGTGCCCCGGGAAGTGCTTGGAGGTGGCCGCGACCCCGGCGCCCTGATAGCCCTTCACCTGGGCGGCGACCAGGTCCGCCACGGCCTGGGGGTCGGCGCCGAAGGAGCGTACGCCGATGACCGGGTTGGCCGGGTTCACGTTCACGTCGGCGACGGGCGCGTAGTCCTGGAGGATGCCCATCGCGCGCAGTTCGGCGCCGCCGATGCGTCCGGCGGTACGGGCGTCGGTGCGCGAACCGCCCGCGCCGAGGGCCATCGCGCCCGGGAAGAGGGTCGCGGGCGTGCCCACCCGTGCCACTATCCCGTGCTCCTGGTCGGTGGAGATGAGCACGGGCAGCCCGCGGGGCAGGTCGAGCGAGGCCTTCTGGATGCCGTTGCTCAGGTCGGCGATCTGGTGCGGTTCGCGGGTGTTGTGCGCCCACCCGAAGTAGATGATCCCGCCGACCCGGTACTTCGCGATCAGCTCGGCGGCCGTCCGTACGCCGATCTCGGCGAGGTTGGCGTCGATGTCGGCCTGGTCGGGCGCGGTCGCGGAGTGCCCGTACACCCGCATCACGAAGAGCTGCCCGACCTTCTCCTCCAGCGTCATACGGGAGATGAGGGCCCTCAGCCGTTTGTCCTCGCGCTTGTCGTCCTCGTGTTTCGCGGTGCCTGCCAGGGCGGGGGCGGCGCCGGCGACGGCTGCCGCCGCGCCCGCGGTGGCCGCGAGCAGCGTACGTCTGGAGGTGTGCACGTGCGCTCCTTCCGGAGAGGGCCCGGGGGCCCGTGGAGGGGCGAGCAGAAACGATCCCTTGAAGTGATCCTCCAAGGGATCCTTGAAGAAAACTGCCAAGGAGTCACGGATATCCGGGAAATTTCTGCCAGTCAATAGCGCGGACAGCCGACAGCCGACACAGACACGGACACGGTGCTGGTGGCGCCGAGGGGCCGCCACCGGCGCTGTTGGAGGGGGGCGCGCCGGTGACGGCGTGCTGCCGGCCGCAGGCGGCGGAGAGGGTGGTCAGCGATCGCAGCCAGCAGCGAGGCCGACACCGCACTGCGGTGACTCATCCGGCAGCATGCGAATTGGACGAGGGGTGGGGGGGATGGGTTCCCTGGATTCCCCGAATCCCCGCAACTCGATACGAGAGTGCCCCCCGAGACAAAAGTGCCCCACTCCGCGCAGTTCCCCGCGCCCCTCGCAAAGCCTGCGCCGTTCCCCGCGCCCCTAAAAGACTGCGCAGTTCCCCGCGCCCTTTTAGGGGCGCGGGGAACTGCGCGGGCGGGCGCAGCGGACCGGCGCCCCGGCGACCGGCCCCCGGAGCCGCTCGCGCTCAAGCGCCCCGCGGCTACGCCGCGTCGTTCAGCAGCCGTGACAAATAGTCATGCCCCGCCCCCAACAACCCCTCCAGCGGCGCAGCCCCCTCGTACCACCGCTTCTCGTACTCCCAGCAGAGCCACCCGTCCCACCCCTCCCGGGACAGCAGGTCCACACATTCCGTGAGCGGCAACACCCCCGCCCCCAGCGGCAGCGGACTCGTGTCGTCCGCCGACGCGATGTCCTTGACCTGGACATAGCCGAGGAACGGCGACAGCGCCGCATAGCTGGCGGAGGGCTGCTCACCGCCGAGCCACGTGTGCATGACGTCCCACAGGGCCCCCACCTGGAGGTGTCCGACGGCCCCGAGTACGCGGATCGCGTCGGCCCCGGTGCGATGCGAGTCGTGCGTCTCCAGCAGGATCCGTACACCGAGGTCGGCCGCGTACTCCGCCGCCGTGCCCAGCCGGCGCGCGGCCACCGCGTCGGCCTCCTCGGGGCTCTGCTCGGAGTCGCCGCCGGGGAAGACCCGGATGAAGGGCGCGCCCAGATCCCGGGCCAGGAGCAGGAGTTCGCGCAGCTCGGCGATCACGGGCTCGTCGTCGCCCGGCGCCGCCACCCGCACGTACCCGGCCAGGCCCAGGATCTCGACGCCCGCCGTCTTGAACTCGGC
This sequence comes from Streptomyces tauricus, assembly GCF_014650955.1. Classification (GTDB taxonomy): domain Bacteria; phylum Actinomycetota; class Actinomycetes; order Streptomycetales; family Streptomycetaceae; genus Streptomyces; species Streptomyces tauricus. The sequence goes on along the minus strand of NZ_BMVY01000020.1, from coordinate 60,172 downwards.
GGTCACGTCGGCCCGTGCGGTGGCGTCGAGTCCGGTGTGCACGGGTTCCTCGGGATGCGTACGCAACTCGACGCCGTGGAAGCCGTGGGTGGCGGCGAGCCGCACCACGTCGCTGATCGGGAGTCCGGGTACACCGAGGGTGGAGAAGGCCAGTTTCACGAAATCGCACCTTCGCTGTCGATCGAGTCGGGCGAGTCAGGACTAGGGGCGCGGTGATGTCCGCGGGTCGTTCCGGCCGGTGTCCCCGGGAGCCCCCGGGACGGCACAGCACGAAACGGACCCTACCCGCCCCTCGCGTTCTCTCACTTCCGCTCTCACTCCTGTGCGTCGAGCAGGTCCAGCCGCCAGTCCTGGCCGACGAGGTCGGCGCCGAAGGAACGGTGCGGTTTCTCGTCGACGAGGACGAAACCGTGCCGCTGGTAGATCCGGCGGGCGGCGGACAGGACGTCGTTCGTCCACAGGACGATCTCCCGGTAGCCGACCCCCCGGGCGAACTCCACACAGGCGTCCACCAGCCGGTCGCCGATGCCGAGGCCGCGCGCGTCCGGTTCGACGAGCAGCAGGCGCAGCCGGGCGGCGCCGGGTGCCTCGTCCCGTACGCACATCACGCTGCCCACGGGGCGGCCGTCCAGTTCCGCGATCCACACCCGTTCCAGGTGCGGGTCGTGGTCCTCGGCGAAGTCGGCGACGATCCGGGCGACCAGTCCTTCGTAGTCCGTGTTCCAGCCGTACTCGGCGGTGTAGAGCGCCGCGTTGCGCTGCACGATCCAGCCGAGGTCGCCGGGGCGGGGCTCGCGCAGCAGGACGTCCTCGCGGCGCGGGGGCCGGCGCCGGGCCCCGGAGAGGATCTCGCGGATGTCCCGCATCGCCTCGGCGAGCCGGGGCCGGTCGCGGGGCGGCACGGTGGAGAGCAGTGTGCCGACCGATTCCCGGGAGCGCTCGTCCAGCAGGTCGGCGGTCCCTCGTCCACGGGCCGTGAGTGTGACCCTGCGGCGCCGGGTGTCCTTCTCCGAAGGCGTCCGCTCGATCAGCCCGTCCTTCTCGAACTTCGCCAGCAGCCTGCTCAAGTAGCCGGAGTCGAGGGAGAGTTCGGTACGCAGGTCGGCGGTGTCCGTACGGGGGGAGTGGGCCAGCTCGTACAGCACGCGGGACTCCGTGAGCGTGTACGGCGCGTGCAACTGGCGGCTGTAGTCCAGTGCTCCGATGAGGTTCGTGTAGAAGCGGTTGAAAGCGCGGATCTCTTGGACGGTCATGACATCTGGCACCTGTCTCGCGGCGACGTCGGACGGAGGGCGAGGGACGGAGGGCGATGGATGGAGGGCGAGGGACGGAGACAGCAGACTCGACCCAGCCAGAGATAGCTGACTCAGTCAGAGATTATGCCCGCCGTGGACGGTTTTCGACACGGCTTCCGCCGGTTTCGGGCACGGCGGCCCGGATAGCCTTCCGAGGTGCTGCAGTACGACGATCTGACGCCTCCGGAACGCGCCGTCTGGGATGCCTTTCCCGAGGGCCGCGTCGTCGACCTGAGCAGCGGCGTTCCCGAGGAGGACGACGCCGTCGGCGGGCCGCAGTGGGGCCCGGAGCGCACGGTCAGGGCCGAGGTACTGGCCGCCCTGCTGCTGGGGGCGAACTCCGCCCGGCCGGGAGCCGTCGCCGCCCTGAACCTCACGGGCGCCCGGATCGTCGGCCGCCTCGACCTGGCGGGCGGCGATATCGCCCACACGGTCCACCTCGCGTCGTGCAGGCTGGAGGAGACCGTGAACCTGCGCGGCAGCGCCACCCGGACGATCCGGATGACGTACTGCCGCGTGCGGGACGTCAACGCGCAGATGGCCCGGATCGAGGGCCGCTTCGACCTGCGCGGCACGACGCTGCGCGGCGGCCGGCTCGCACTCACCAACGCCCATGTCTCCGGGGAACTGTCCCTGAACGGGGCGACGCTGGAGGCCGACGGCAAGTGGGCCCTGTTCGCCGGCGGGCTCGTCGCGGAGGGCGCGGTCTTCTGCCGTACGGGGTTCACCACGAAGGGAGGGCTCCGGCTGCTGGGAGCCCAGCTGTCCGGCGGCCTGTTCCTGGACGGGGCGCGGCTGGAGAACCCGGACGGCGAGGTGCTGATCGCCGACTCCGCCACGATCACGACGCTGGAGCTGACCGACGGGTTCAGCGCCACCGGTGCCGTACGGCTGCGCGGCGCCCACATCACCAACCGGCTGTCGCTGCGGGGCGCCACCCTCGGCGAACCGGGCGCCGCCCTCGATCTCGCCCGGCTGCAGGTCGCCGAACTCGAACTCACGCCCGCGGTCGCCCCGCCCGGCGGCATCGACCTGCGCAGCGCACGCGTCGAGGTCCTGCGCGACAACGAGACCGGCCGGACCGCACGTCTGCGGCTGGAGGGCCTCGCCTACACCTCCCTGCACGCGGACGACGCGCCGCCCGCGGGCCTCGGTGAGCGCGTCGGGGCGGCCCGCAGGGTCGCGTGGATCCGCCGCTCACCCGGTTACAGCCCGCAGCCGTACGAGCAACTCGCCGGCTGGTACCGCCTCATCGGCCATGACGACGACGCCCGCCTCGTACTGCTGGAGAAGCAGCGGCACCGGCGCGGCACCCTCCACCCCGTCGCCCGGATCTGGGGCCGTGTCTTCGACGCCACGGTCGGCTACGGCTACCGGCCCTGGCGGGCGGGCGGCTGGCTGATCCTGCTGTCGCTGATCGGGACGCTGGTCTTCAGGACCCACACTCCGACCGCCAACAAGCAGGGTGAGGGGCCGCCGTTCAGCGCCCTCGCCTACACGCTGGACCTGCTGATCCCGATCGGCGGCTTCGGCCAGCGGGGGGCCTGGCACTGGAAGGACCCCGGGGCCATGGGGCTCTCCTACGCACTGATCGCCGCGGGCTGGCTGCTGACCACCGCCGTGGTAGCGGGCATCACCCGCTCCCTGAACAAGAACTGACCCCCCGGCCGGCGCCCCCGCTGTACCCGACCGCGCAGTTCCCCGCGCCCCTGGGGGTGGGTGGCGCGCGCCGGGATTTCGTCTGCGGGTCGCACGTGGCCGGCCGCGCCGTTCCCCGCGCCCCTGAGGTGGGTGAGGTGTGCGCCGGCCCCCCGCGTGCGGGTCGCACGAGCCCGACCACACGATCCCCCCACCCGCAGCCCGCGCTCCGCCAGGGGCGCGGGGAACGGCGCACCCGACCACAGCGGCTCCGCAGCCGTAGCGCTGAACGGAACCACCCGCCCACTCAGGGGCGCGGGGAACGGCGCAATCTTTTTGGGGGCGCAGCCCCCAGGGGCGCGGGGAACGGCGCAACCCCTCAAGCCCCCTTCGGCACCCCCGTAGACCCCCGCACCATCAACTCCCCGCGAATCGTCGCGATCCCTCCGGGCGGAACCTCCTCCCGCCCCATGGCGATCCGCCCCGCCCGAGCCCCCGCGTCAGCCAACGGCAACCGCACCGTCGTCAGCGCGGGCACCGCGTCGATGCTGAACGGCAGGTCGTCGAAGCCGACGACGGACACGTCGTCCGGAATGCGCAGACCCGAGTCGCGCAGAGCCGCGCACGCCCCCAACGCGACCGTGTCGTTGGCGGCGACCACAGCCGTCAAGTCCGTTTCCCGCCGCAGGAGTTCGAGCGTCGCCTCGTACCCCGCCCGCCGGTCGTACCGCCCGTGCACCGTCCGCGCCGGATCGTCCGCGATCCCGTGCGCGGCGAGCGCGTCGCGGTGCCCCTCCAGCCGATGACGCGTAGTCGTACGCTCCTCCGGCCCCGCGATGTACCCCATACGCCGGTGCCCGAGCCCGATCAGATGTTCGGTGAGCTGCCGCCCACCACCCCGGTTGTCGAAGGTGAGAGCCACCGCGTCGGCGTCCGCGGGTGCCGGCGCGGGCGGCCGGCCGCACAGCACCACCCGCGTCCCCGCCTCCCCGAGCTTGCGCAGCTTCGTCGCCACGGCCGTCGCGTGCGCGGTGTTCTCCACGGCCCCGCCGGTCAGCACCACCGCCGCGGCGCGCTGCCGCTGAAGGAGCGTGAGGTAGGTGAGTTCGCGCTCCGGAGAGCCACCGGTGTTGCACACGACGGCGAGCCGTTCCCCGCCCGCCCGGCCTCCAGGGCCCCCGATCTCGGACTGGATCGCCCCCGCCATGATCCCGAAGAACGGGTCGGCGATGTCGTTGACCAGGATCCCGACCAGGTCGGAGGTGGCCGCCGCGAGCGCGCTGGCGGGTCCGTTCAGTACGTAGTCCAGTTCGTCCACGGCCCGCAGCACCCGTTCACGGGTGGAGGCCGCCACGGGGTAGTTCCCGTTCAGCACGCGCGACACCGTCGCGGGCGAGACCTGAGCGCGGGCCGCCACGTCCGCCAGGGTCACCGTCATCTCGAAGTCCTCCGGTCGCGCATCTCGTCATCGTCCTCAGAGCCGTACTACTCCAGTGCCGGCCCGCTGTCGCCGTCGTAGAGCCCCAGCCATCGCGGTAGCAGTCCCCGCCGCACCAGCCGCCCCGTCCGGCACGACCCCCGCCCCCTGGGCCGAAAGTCACGCCACCCAAGTGGCACAGCCGAGCCGCACAGCCGAACCGAGCCGCACAGCCGAACCGTACGGCCAGGTGGTGCAGACCTTACGTCCGCACACCCCTCCCGTTCGCCCCCTCGAACAACTCACCACCCCCGCGGTCTTGTCCGATCCGCTGCACAGAGGCTAGCTTCTTCTTACATAGAAAGCGCTTGCTGCGACGCTCGCCAGTTCGTACGCGGCGCGGGACGCGTACGAAGGGAATGACGTGACACGCAAGACGGTGCGCATCGCCATGAACGGCGTGACGGGACGCATGGGCTACCGCCAGCACCTCGTCCGCTCGATCCTCGCCCTGCGCGAGCAGGGCGGTCTCGACCTCGGCGACGGTGACGTGCTGTGGCCCGAACCGGTCCTCGTCGGCCGCCGCGAGCACGCCCTGAAGGCGCTCGCCGACCAGCACGGCATCGAGCACTGGTCCACCGACCTGGACGCCGTCCTCGCCGATCCGACCATCGACATCTACTTCGACGCGCAGGTCACCTCGGCCCGCGAGGAGGCGCTGAAGAAGGCGATCGCGGCCGGCAAGCACATCTACACGGAGAAGCCGACCGCGACCGGCCTCGACGGAGCCCTCGGGCTCGCCCGCCTGGCGAACGAGGCCGGTATCAAGCACGGCGTCGTCCAGGACAAGCTCTTCCTCCCCGGACTGCTCAAGCTGAAGCGGCTCATCGACGGCGGCTTCTTCGGCCGGATCCTCTCCGTCCGCGGCGAGTTCGGCTACTGGGTCTTCGAGGGCGACTGGCAGTCCGCCCAGCGCCCCTCGTGGAACTACCGGAGCGAGGACGGCGGCGGCATCGTCGTCGACATGTTCCCGCACTGGGAGTACGTGCTGCACGAGCTGTTCGGCCGGGTGAAGTCGGTCCAGGCGCTCACCGCCACGCACATCCCGCAGCGCTGGGACGAGCAGAACAAGCCCTACGACGCGACCGCCGACGACGCCGCGTACGGCATCTTCGAACTCGAAGGCGGCGCCATCGCCCAGATCAACTCCTCCTGGGCGGTCCGCGTCAACCGCGACGAACTCGTCGAGTTCCAGGTCGACGGCACCGAGGGCTCAGCCGTCGCCGGGCTGCGCGACTGCCGTGTCCAGCACCGTTCCGCGACCCCCAAGCCGGTCTGGAACCCTGACATCCCCGCCACCGAGGTCTTCCGCGACCAGTGGCAGGAGGTGCCCGACAACACCGAGTTCGACAACGGCTTCAAGGCCCAGTGGGAGCTGTTCCTGCGGCACGTCTACGCCGACGCCCCCTACCACTGGGACCTCCTGGCCGGCGCCCGCGGCGTCCAGCTCGCCGAACTGGGCCTGAAGTCCTCGGCCGAGGGCCGCCGCTTCGACGTCCCGGAGGTCTCCCTGTGACGGACGGAAGGATCCAACTCCCGGGCGCGGACGGCAGGTTGCACGCCTACACCCCCCGCCCCGACCCCCTCCCGGTCACCACCGGCGCCCCCTTCGCGGCCCGTACGGTCTTCTCGGCGGCGCACGTCGTCGCCGACCCGTACGCCGACACGACCCCCGACTCACCCGCGGCCGTCGACTGGGACGCCACCCTCGCCTTCCGCCGCCACCTGTGGTCCCACGGCCTGGGCGTCGCCGAGGCGATGGACACCGCCCAGCGGGGGATGGGCCTCGACTGGGCGGGCGCGGCCGAGCTGATCCGCCGTTCGTCGGCGGAGGCCAAGTCGGTCGGCGGCCTGATCGCCTGCGGCGTGGGCACCGACCAGCTGGCGGCCACCGAGGCCGGTTACCCGTACACCCTGGACGAGGTGCGGGCGGCGTACGAGGAGCAGCTGGCCCTCGTGGAGGAGTCCGGCTCGCAGGCGATCCTGATGGCCTCGCGCGCCCTCGCCGCCGTCGCCAAGGGCCCCGAGGACTACCTGGAGGTCTACGGCCACCTGCTGCGCCAGGCCGCCGAGCCGGTGATCCTGCACTGGCTGGGCCCGATGTTCGACCCGGCCCTGGAGGGTTACTGGGGCAGCACCGACCTGGACGCCGCCACCCACACCTTCCTCCAGGTCATCGCCGCGCACCCCGACAAGGTCGACGGCATCAAGGTCTCGCTCCTGGACGCCCAGCGCGAGATCGACCTGCGCCGCAAGCTCCCGAACGGCGTGCGCTGCTACACCGGCGACGACTTCAACTACCCCGAGCTGATCGCGGGCGACGACCAGGGCTTCAGTCACGCCCTGCTCGGCATCTTCGACCCGCTGGGCCCCTTGGCCGCGGAGGCGGTCCGGGTCCTGGACACGGGCGACAAGGCAGGCTTCCGCTCCCTCCTCGACCCCACGGTCGACCTCTCCCGCCACCTCTTCCAGGCCCCCACGCGCTTCTACAAGACGGGCGTGGTCTTCCTGGCGTGGCTCGCGGGCCACCAGTCCCACTTCACGATGGTCGGCGGCCTCCAGTCGGCCCGCTCCCTGCCGCACCTGTCCCGCGCGTACGAACTCGCCGACGGCCTGGGCCTGTTCCCCGACCCGGCGCTGGCCGAGACCCGTATGAAGAACCTGCTCTCCCTGTACGGAGTGAACCAGTGACCGCAGTCGACGCCCTCTCCCGCTTCAGCATCAACCAGATGACGGTCAAGCAGCTGTCGATCCCGGAACTGGTCGACGCCTGCGTGGAGTTGGGCATCCCGGGGGTCGGCCTGTGGCGGGCCCCCGTCCAGTCGTACGGCCTCGACCAGACGGCCAAACTGCTCCGCGACGCGGGCCTGACCGTCACCACCCTCTGCCGGGGCGGCTTTTTCACGGCGATCGACCCGGCCGAGCGCGCGACGGCGCTCGACGACAACCGCCTGGCGATCGACGAGGCGGCCACCCTGGGCACGGACACGCTCGTCCTGGTCTCGGGCGGCCTCCCGGCGGGCTCCAAGGACCTCCACGGCGCCCGCGAACGGATCGCCGACGCACTGGGCGAACTGGGCCCGTACGCCGAGGAGCGAGGGGTGCGCCTGGCCATCGAGCCGCTCCACCCGATGTACGCCGCCGACCGCTGCGTGGTCTCCACGCTCACCCAGGCCCTGGACCTGGCGGAACGCTTCCCAGCGAACCAGGTCGGCGTGACGGTCGACACGTACCACATCTGGTGGGACGACCAGGCCCCCGCGCAGATCGCCCGGGCGGGGGCGCAGGGCCGTATCCACACCTTCCAGCTCGCCGACTGGACGACCCCGCTGCCCGAGGGCGTCCTCAACGGCCGCGGCCAGATCGGCGACGGCGCGATCGACATGCGCGAGTGGAAGGCGTACGTCGAGGCGGCGGGCTACACGGGCCCCATCGAGGTCGAACTCTTCAACGACGCCCTGTGGGCCCGCGACGGCCGAGAGGTCCTGACGGAAACGGCGACGCGGTTCGTGGAACACACGGCGACGCGCCCCTGACAAGGGGTCGACGGCCTGCTCGCACCGAACACGGCCGAGCAGGCCGCCGACGCCTCAGCCGTCGAGTTGCCCCGTCTTGACGGCGTCGACGAAGGCCGACCAGCCACCCGCCGAGAACACGAGCGCGGGCCCGGACACGGCCTTGCTGTCACGGACGGGCACGCCGACGTGTCCCTGGGCGACCTCAAGGCATTCGCCCTGACTGCCGCCGCTGTAACTGGACTTGAACCATCCGGTGAAGGCGGACGAGTCGGGGACGGTGTGCTCACTGTTGGCCATGTACGTGCTCCTCCGCTGCCGCTCTGACAAGGGCCAGTGACTCCTGGTGCGACAACGCGTCGCTCAGCGCAAGAGCGTAAGCCGTCTGGCTGGCGACCACCAGCGCAGGATCATCCATCAGATTGCCGCTGAGGAAGCCCTCGACGTAGGCCACCGGGGGCGAGTCCTCGAAGCCCATGAGCGTGAGCAGGCTCTCCAGAAGCGGATGCGCCCCGACGCCGTACGGCAGAACGTGCAGCCGCAGTCGCCCCGCCTCGGCCAAGTCCGCGATCTTGCGCAGCTGTTCGGCCATGACCAGCGGGCCTCCGACTCGACGCCGCAGCACGGCCTCGTCGAGCAGGGTCCAGACGACCGGCTTCAGCGGCCCGTCCAGAATTCGGGAACGCCGTGTTCGGATGACAACAGCCTCGTCAAGTTCCTCGGCGGTGTGGTTCGGCCGGTACGCACGGAACAGGGCGCGCGCGTAGTCGTCGGTCTGCAGCACGCCGGGCACCAACGACAGCGCGAACTGCTGGATCAACGTGGCCTGTTGCTCCAGCTCAGCCACGGCGGCGAAGTAGTCGTTGTACGTCGACTCCAGGTCGTCCAGCCAGCGGGAGAAGAAGCCACCCGTACCCAACGCCTGGTCGATCCGCTGCGCGTCATCGGGTCTGGGAAGCCGTCTGCCCGCCTCGAAGTGGCTGATCAGGGTGGGCGAGCAGACGACCTGATTGCCCAGTTCCTCCTGGGTGAGTTCGGCGGATGTCCGCCGCAGCCTCAGTTCCTCCCCGTACTTCTCCCGCTGTGTCCGGGGCTTACGGCGTTCGATCATGCGGGCAACTCCCCAGCTTGACGTGCGTGTTGTCAACCTTCAGGTACTGGAAGCGTAGCCGCGAGTGACGTCACTCTGTAAGCGATTCGCCACAGAAAGTAGTCGCCGCAGGTCGCGGCGGAGTCCTCCGTAGAACGAAAGCAGACTGACGTGTCCGACCTCATCGCCCGGCTCATCTCGCCGTTCCTGCGATTCTTCTTCCCGACCGGCAGACGGCGGCGGCGCACGCCGACTTCGTACACGTATCAGAGCGTGTGCCAGTACTCGTGCCAGTACGTCGGCGGCCCGACCGCCTACCGGACGGGGGAGCCGCCGCTGCGGGGCGAGGACAGCCCGCTGGTACGCCCTTACCTACTGGTGCCGGCACCGGCACCGGCTTCGCACGTGGGGGCGGTCGCGTGAGCGGCGGGGGACACGGGCCGCCGTCCGCTCGTCTGCTGCCCTGGGTGGGTGACGAGGGCAAGCCCTGTTATGTGGTGGGTGAGGGGACGGGCCGTGTCTCGCGGCTGGCCGACGGCGTCGAGAGCATCCAGTTGGGGATGGCGGGCGATCTGCTCGAACACGCCGCCGCACTTCTTGAGGAGAGAGGCGCGAGCGCGGGTGAGCTGCGCTACCTGGCGAACAGGCTCACCGAGTCCCTGACGGACGTCAAACGGGTCGCGGAGAGCAGGGGAGCGCGCCTCGCACGGACGGACCCGGCTCGGGACCCAGATCCGGACGGCGGCTCGTCCGGCCTGCCCGCGAGGGAGGCCTCGAAAAGAGCTCAAAAAAATCTCAAGTAACCGTGCAACCCTCCCCCCACTTGGCGGGTCGTACCTGGCATCAGAACCTTTGGAGGGGGATCCGGGGGGATCGCGGGGGTTCTGATCTGGGGGAGGGGAACCGAGGGGCCCGGTCGACGGACCGGGCCCCTCGAAATATCTCCGCTGCTTCCCCTACTTCCCCGGCCCGCCGATGCCCTTCTTCTCGTTGCGCATCCGCCAGATGCCGATCCCCACCGCGAGCACGGTCAGGACGACGATCATCACGGCGCCGGTGGGCCAGAAATCGGCTTTCTCCTGAGCGGCGAGACGGAGGAGTTCCACGTTTTCTCCCTCGGGTGTCCGCAGGCGACCAGGCCGACTCCGACCGGACCGCCGACCACAACACCTCCGCGGGTACCCGCCGGTCCCGTAGCCCAGTCCTAGAAGAACACCCCGCACCGCAGCAGCACATTCGCGTACGGCCGCGCCTCGCCCGTGCGCACGATCAGGTGGGCGCCGGCCGACAGGGTCTTCAGCTCCTCGTGGGAGACGTGGGTCAGCGTGGCCGGGAAGTGGGTCGTCAGCAGCGCTGAAGCCGCCGGGTTCGCCTCCCGTATCTCCGCCGCCGCCGTCGCCCCCTCCACCACCAGTTCCTCCAGCAGGCCCTCCAGGACCTGCTCGAAGGACGGCACTCCGGCGCGGAACGCCAGGTCCACCACGCGGGGACCGGCCGGTATCGGCATGCCCGCGTCGCAGATCAGTACGCCGTCGCCGTGGCCCAGTTCGGCCGTCGCGCCCGCGAGGTGGCGGTTCAGGATTCCGGTCTTCTTCATACGGCGGCGACCTCTTCTGCGGTGGGGAAGGACGCCTGCGCGCCCTGACGGGTGACGGCGACGGCGCCCACGCGGGCCGCGTACGCCGCCGAGTCCGCGAGGGACTCCCCGGCGCCGAGGCGCCACGCCAGCGCCGCCGTGAACGAGTCGCCCGCGCCGGTCGTGTCCACCGCGGTCACCTTCACGGCCGGGACGCGGGTCGACCCCGACGCGTCGGCCACCAGCGCGCCCTCCTCGCCCAGGGTGACGACCACCGAGCGCGGGCCCAGCGCGAGCAGCGCCCCCGCCCACTCCTCGGGCGTCGCGCCCGCGTCCGTGCCCAGCACCACCCGCGCCTCGTGCTCGTTCACGATCAGCGGGTCGCAGGCGGCCAGCACGTCGGCGGGCAACGGCTGCGGCGGGGAAGGGTTCAGGACGAAGCGGGTGCCGGGGCGCAGGCCCCGTACCACCTCCTCGACCGTCTCCAGCGGGATCTCCAGCTGGGTGGAGACCGCCCGCGAGGACGTGAGCAGGGCGACAGCCGAGGGCTCGCGGATGTCGTCCGGGGTCAGGCGGCCGTTCGCGCCCGGTGACACCACGATGCTGTTGTCGCCCGACGGGTCCACCGTGATCAGCGCGACCCCCGTGGGCGCGCCGCCCACCAGGACCCCGGTCGTGTCGACCCCGGCCGCCCGCTGCGAGTCGAGCAGCAGCCGGCCGTGCGCGTCGTCGCCGACCCGGGCGAGGAGCGCCGTACGCGCCCCGAGCCGGGCGGCGGCGACCGCCTGGTTGGCGCCCTTGCCGCCCGGGTGCAGGGCCAGGTCGGAACCGAGCACGGTCTCCCCGGCGCCCGGCCGCCGCTCGACACCGACGACCAGATCGGCGTTGGCCGACCCGACGACCAGCAGGTCGTACTCGAACATGGACTGTCTCCCTACGGAACGGACGTGAATACGACGGGGCGGGGGTCAGCCGGTGAAGTCGGCCACGTTCTTCGACGTGACCACCTTCACCGGGACCTTCACCGTCTGCTCGGTCTTCTTGCCGTCGGCCGCCCGCAGCGCGTTCTCCACGGCGATCCGCCCGAGTTCCTTCGGCTGCTGGGCCACGGACGCGTACATCGTGCCGTCCGCCACCGCCTTCAGTCCGTCCGGCGTGCCGTCGAAGCCGATGACCTGGACCGACTTCCCGGCCTTGGAGCCGAGCGCCTTGATCGCGCCGAGCGCCATCTCGTCGTTCTCGGCGAAGACGCCCTGCACGTCCGGGTGGGCCTGGAGCAGGTTCGTCATGACGTCCAGCCCTTTCGTGCGGTCGAAGTCGGCGGGCTGCCTGGCGACCACCTTGATACCCGGGTACGCCTTCAGCCCCTCCTCGAAGCCCGCGCCGCGCTCACGGCTCGCGGACGTACCGGCCAGACCCTGGAGGATGACGATCTTGCCCTTGCCGCCCAGCTTCTCGGCCAGCGCCTTGGCGCCGAGCTGCCCGCCCTCGACGTTGTCGGAGGCCACGAGCGCGGCCGTCTTCGCCTTGTTGACGCCGCGGTCGACCCCGACGACGGGGATGTCGGACTTGTTGGCGGAGCGCACCGAGGGGCCCGCCGCGTCCGAGTCCACCGGGTTGACGATGATCGAGTCGACGCCCTCGCTGGTGAAGTTCTGCAACTGGTTCGCCTGCTGCGAGGCGTCGTTCTGCGCGTCCGTGACGGTCAGGTCCGCCCCGAGCTTCTTCGCCTCCGCCTGAGCGCCTTCCTTGATCTGTACGAAGAAGGGGTTGTTCAGGGTGGAGAGGGACAGGCCGACCTTCGGCTTCTCGGAGGACGACGAGCCGTTGTTGAAGATGCTCAGGCCGCCCACGACGGCCGCCACGAGGACGACCGCGAGCCCGTACTTGACCATCTGCGGGCCCTTCTTGCCCGCCGCGCCCCCGGCACCGGACGTGACCGGAGTCGCGCCCGCCTTGCGGCGCACGGTGTCGAGCAGCACCGCCAGCGCGATGACCACACCGATGACGACCTGCTGCCAGAACGCCGACACGGACAGGAGGTTGAGGCCGTTGCGCAGCACCGCGAGGATCAGCGCGCCGATCAGCGTCCCGGACGCCTTGCCCGTACCGCCCGCGAGGGAGGCGCCGCCGATGACGACCGCGGCGATCGCGTCCAGCTCGTAACCCTGCGCGGCCTGCGGCTGCGCGGAGGAGAGGCGTGAGGCGAGCACGATGCCCGCGGCTGCGGCGAAGAGCCCCGACAGCGCGTAGATGGCGAGCTTCTGCCGCTTCACCCGCAGCCCGGAGAGGCGCGCCGCCTCCTCGTTGCCGCCGATCGCGTACATGGAGCGCCCGATGTACGTACGCCCGAGGATGACGGCCGTGACCAGGCCCAGGACGATCATCACGAGGACCGGGACCGGCAGCCAGCCGCCGAGCGTGTCACCCAGGTGGGAGACCGAGTCGGGGAAGGCGATGGGGGAGCCCTGCGAGATCACCAGGGACAGACCGCGGCCCACCGACAGCATGGCCAGCGTCGCGATGAACGGCGGCAGCTTCCCGTACGAGATCAGGACGCCGTTGACCAGGCCGCACGCTATGCCGGTGGCGATCGCGAGGATCACCGCGATCCAGACGGGTACGCCCTCCGAAGTCGCCGTCCAGGCAAGGACGGTGGCCGACAGGGCCGCGACCGAACCGACCGACAGGTCGATGCCCGCCGAGACGATCACGAAGGTCACACCGAAGGCGAGGATGGCGGTCACGGCCGCCTGGACGCCGATGTTGAGCAGGTTGTCCGTCGTCAGGAAGTCGCCGGACAGGGCCGACATCGCGATGACGAGGATGATGAGCGCGGTGAGCGCCCCGTTGTCGAGCAGGAGCCGGCGCAGGCCGCCCGAGGCGCCACCGCCTGGAGCGCCACTGGCGCCCGTTGTGCTCTTGAGCGTGTCAGTGGCCACGGGGTTCCTCCACAGCGGAATCAGTGTCAACAGGGTTCGTGGTGGTCGATGCGGTGCTCGGTGATGCGGTTGATGCGGTCGGTGTGCTGACGGCCAGGGCCATCACGGAGTCCTGGGTCGCCTCGTCGGCGGAGAGTTCGCCGGCGATCCGGCCCTGGGCCATCACCAGCACCCGGTCGCTCATGCCGAGCACCTCGGGCAGATCGCTGGAGATCATCAGGACGGCGTGGCCGGCGGCCGTGAGGTCGTTGACCAGCTGGTAGATCTCGACCTTGGCGCCCACGTCGATGCCGCGGGTCGGCTCGTCGAGGATCAGCACCTTGGTGTCGGCGAGCAGCCACTTGCCGATGACGACCTTCTGCTGGTTGCCGCCGGACAGCGTGCGCACATGCTGGCCGAGCCCGGCCATCCGTACGCCGAGCTGCTCGGCGATCCTCGCCGCGGCCGTGTGCTGCCCCTTGAGGTCGACGAGTCCGCCGCGAGTGGCCGCCCGCAGGGTGACGAGCCCCAGGTTCTCCTGCACGGAGGCGTCCAGGAGCAGACCCTGACCCTTGCGGTCCTCGGGGACGAGCCCGATCCCGGCGGTCATCGCCGCGTTGACGTCGTGGCGGGGGAGCGGGGTACCGGCGACCGCGACGGACCCCTTGTCGTACGGGTCGGCGCCGAAGACGGCTCGTACGACCTCGGTACGGCCGGCTCCGACCAGGCCCGCGATCCCGACGACCTCACCGGCCCGCACCTCGAAGCTGATGTCGTGGAAGACACCGTCCCGGGTGAGCCCGTCGACGGTGAGCAACGCGGCCCCGGTGTCGGCCCGTTCACGCGGATACTGCAACTCGATGGAACGGCCCACCATCATGCGTACGAGATCGTCCTCGGGCGTGGACGCGGGCACCTGGCCCACACTCCGGCCGTCCCGGATGACCGTGACCCGGTCGCCGAGGGCGGCGATCTCCTCCAGGTGGTGCGTGATGAAGACGATGCCCACACCGTCCTCGCGCAGCTTGCGCACGATGGCGAAGAGCTTCTCGACCTCTCCGGAGGTGAGCACCGCGGTCGGCTCGTCCATGATCAGGACGCGGGCGTCCAGGCTCAGCGCCTTGGCGATCTCGACCATCTGGAGGCGGGCGATGCCCAGTTCACGCACCCGGGCGCGGGGCGAGACATTGACGCCCACCCGCTCCAGGAGCACGGCGGCGTCGGCCTCCATCTTCTTCCGGTCGATCATCCCGAGGCGGCGCGGCTGGCGGCCCAGGAAGATGTTCTCGGCGACGGTGAGGTCGGGGACCAGGTTGAACTCCTGGTAGATGGTCGCGATCCCGAGGCGCGCGGCGTCCTGCGCGCCGTGGATACGGACCGTCTCGCCGTCGACCACGATCTTCCCGGAGTCCGGCCGGTAGGCGCCGGACAGCATCTTGATGAGGGTGCTCTTGCCGGCACCGTTCTCACCGAGCAGTACGTGCACCTCGCCACGGCGCAGATCGAAGTCGACGCTGTCGAGCGCGACCACACCGGGGAAGGTCTTGCGTATCCCTTCGATACGCAGCAACTCGTCCGGGCTGCTGCTCACGGGTTGCTCCTTTGAGTGACGTTCATGGGCGTGCTGTCCATGGCGGGCGGTTCGCCGCAGGAGCGGCGGACGACGAGGGTGGCGGGGAGGGTCACCGACTGCGGGGGCCGCCCCTCGATCCGGTCGACCACGGCGCGTACGGCGGCCCGGCCCAGCTCGGGGGTCGGCTGCGCGATCGCCGTGATCGGCGGATCGGTGTGCACGAACCACGGGATGTCGTCGAAGGCGGCGAGCGCGATGTCGTCGGGCACACGCAGCCCCCGCGCCCGTACGGCGTCCAGGGCGCCCAGCGCCATCAGGTTGTCGGCCGCGAAGACGACCTCGGGCGGCTCGGCCAGGTCGAGGAACTCCTCGGTGGCCCGCCGACCGCTGGCCGCCTGGAAGTCGCCCTGTCCGATGTACGCGTCGGGGAGCGGCAGCCCGTACTCGCGCAGGGCGTCCCGGAAGGCGTCGACGCGCTCGCTGCCGGTGGTGGTGGCCGCCGGGCCCGCGATGATGGCGAGCCTGCGGTGGCCGAGACCGTGCAGGTGGGCGACGAGATCGCGCACGGCGGCCCGGCCGTCCGCCCGGACGACGGGCACGTCCACGCCCGGTATCCAGCGGTCGACGAAGACCATCGGCGTCCCCGAACGCGCGGCGTCCAGCATCAGCGGGGAACCGCCGTCCGTGGGGGACACGAGAAGGCCGTCGATCCGCCGGTCGAGCAGCGTACGGACGTGGTGGTCCTGCAGCTCGGGCCGCTCGTCGGCGTTGCCGATGATCACGCTGTACCCGAGGGCGCGGGCCTCCTCCTCGACGGAGCGGGCCAGCTCGGTGAAGTACGGGTTGAGCACGTCGCTGATGACCAGGCCGAGGGTGCGGGTCTGGTCGGTGCGCAGGGAGCGGGCGACGGCGTTCGGGCGGTAGCCCAGCGCCTCGACGGCGGCCAGTACGCGGGCGCGGGCGTCCGCGCTCACCGACGGGTGGTCGTTCAGGACCCGCGACACCGTGGCGACGGAGACCCCCGCCTCGGCGGCGACGTCCTTGATGCTCGCCATCGACGCTCCACCTCCTTGTGGATCATCTTGGAATCGATTACATGCGTAACGCTGAAAGCGATTGGAATCGATTACATCGACGTAGACAACCCCCTGAGACCGGATCGTGATGAAGAGGGCGGTGAAAGCCATGGGGTGGAGGTGTGTCCGATGTTCTGGCCAGTGCGTTGCGATATTCGCAAGGCACGGTCACGGTGGGTGCATGTCCGATTCTGTAATCGACCGTGTGCGCAGAGTGATGGAAGCGGCCTCGATGACTCAGGCCGCGTTCGCCGAGAAGGTGGGGCTCACGCCCGACAAACTGTCCAAGTCCCTGGCGGGGGTGCGCCGCTTCACGTCGCTCGACCTGGCGCTGATCGCTGAGGCGGGCGGCAGGACCGTGGACTGGCTGCTCACCGGGCGCGAGCCGCTGCGTCCGGCATTCGCGGCCCGGACCACTGCCGGAGCGACTCCCCGGAGGGGCCGCGTCAGCGATGCCGCGGACCGTTTCACGGCGGCGTACGAGGTGTTGGAGCTGCTGGGGCGGCCCCCCGAGCTGCCGTCGATGCCCGCGGTGCGTCCGGACATCAAGCGCTTCGTGGACCAGGGGAGGCAGCTGGCTCAGGACGCCGTAGGTGTGCTCACCGCGGCGGACGGCCACCGGACCGTGGCCGGTCTGGAGACGGACGTGCTGATCACGGCCTGTACGCAGGCGTTCGGCGTGGACGTCGCGGTCACGTGTCTCCCCGACGCCGTGGACGGGCTCACCTGGCAGACGGACACGTTCCGGCTCATTCTCATCGGGCCCACGGAGACCTGGACCCGGCAGAGGTTCACCCGCGCACGAACTCGGCCACATCCTGGCCCGCGACGCCCAGGAGCTCGTCGTCGAGTCGCATGTCGCCCCGGGACGGCAGAAGGATCTGACCGAGGTGCGGGCCAACGTCTTCGCCTCCAACCTGCTGATGCCCGCGCCCGAGATCCGTGACCGGTTCCGCCAGGTGGCGGACAGGCACGGCAGGCTCACCGTCGAAGCGTTCTCCGAGCTGGTCGTGGCCTTCAAGGTCTCGCCCAGCGCGCTGAGCGCACGGCTGAGCCAACTCCGCCTGATCGACGCGCAGTCGGAGATCGCGGCCCACTACAGGGGTCTGACCACCGAGATCTGCCATCTGCTCGCCGGTGCGACAGATGCCTTCCAGCGGCAGCTCGCCTGGGCCGCGGCCCAGCGCTTCCCCGTACGCCTCGTGGCCGCCCTCTACAAGTGCTACGCCGAGGGGGAGACGACGCTCCGGCCCCTCGCATCCCTCCTGGGCATGGACGTGGACCACCTGCACGACCTTCTCGACCCGGCCGAGCCCGACAGTCCGGAATCCGCCGTCGGTGAAGTGGAAGAAGGGGACCTGATCTTCCAGCCATGAGACTTTGCTGGTTTCCGGACAACACTGTCCTGTGCAATTTCGCGGTGGTCGACCGCGTGCCACCGCTGGAGAAAGTGCTGGACGGGCGCGGCCGTTGGACCGAGGCCGTGGCCCATGAGGCCGAGCGGTCCGCCCGTCACCTCCCCCGATTACGGGATGTCGTGTCGCTCGGCATGCTCGGCGAGCCGATCGCCATCACGGACGTGGAGGAGATCGCCGCGGTCGACCGCGTGCGCCGGGCGGTCTTCGGCGGCCGGCCGGCCCCGACTGCCCCTCCCGCCTCTTCGTCCCGGAGCCTCGCGGATCCCGCAGTGTGACGAGCGGGTGAATTTCGGTGGAATGGGGAATTGATCGCGCGTTTACGCTTTCATGCCGCGTATTTATTCGCGATTCGGTGCACAACCAACCGCGTACCTCGCCCGTCACACGAAGCGAAAGGCATCACAACTGCTCCATGGAGGTTATGCAATGTCTTCTCGTCACGGTGGCCGTCGTGCGGTGCGCGCCTTATCTTTTCTGGCGCCGATTGTCGGTATCGGGCTGGCCGTTCCGCTCGCGCTGGCCGGCCCGGCGGGTGCCGCGGAGTCGACGGCCACGGCCGTGGTCAACGAGTACGGCTGGCAGCTCACGTACACGGCTGCCGCAGGTCAGACCAACCAGGTGGCCGTCACGCAGTCGTACAGCGACGACCGCGCGCAATTCATTTATGTAATCGACGACGTCGTTCCGATAGCCGCCGGAAACGGCTGCGCCTATCCCGACAGCGCGGACAGGACCAAGATCTCCTGCACGGTCGAGAATATCGACAGCCAGTCCCCGTACGCGGCTCTGGAGGCGGATCTCGGCGACGGGAACGACAGCGGTTCCGTCGAGAATCGCACCGACCAGACTTTCTCGTTCAACTCCGTCGAGCTGGGCATCGGCAACGACAAGTGGACCAGTGACTCCGGCGAACTCGTCGACGGCAGCGCCGTCACGGGCGGCGCGGGTGACGACGTCATCACGGTGGACGAGTACGGATCCGCCTGGGGCGGTGACGGCGCCGACACCCTCACCGCCACCGGCGGCGGTGAGATCGTGCAGGGCGGCGCGGGCAACGACGTGCTGCGCGGCCTGGCGGGCGAGCAGATCATCCAGGGCGACGACGGCAACGACAAGGTCTACGGCGGCGCCGGCGCCGACGACCTGTACGGCGGCAGGGGCGACGACATCGTGTACGGGGAGGCCGGCAACGACCGCATCTGGGGCAACACCGGCAACGACAAGCTGTACGGCGGGGCGGGCACGGACACGATCTCCGGCGGAGCCGGCACGAACGTGATCGTCCAGGACTGACGGTCGCCCGGCGCCCGGGGGACCGCGCGGCCCGAGCCTCGCGCGGTCCCCCGGGCGGCGGCGCGCACGAGGCGGTCTCCGGTCAGTCGACCTTGCTCACGTCGAGTGCCTCGGTTGTCGGCGTCGACGCCGATGCTGTCCGAAGGCGCTTGTCCCCGCGTCCCAGTACCCGCTCGACCACTACGGCGGAGAGGCAGAGGACGGCCGCGAGCACGGAGAAGACGGGGAAGATCGTGGTGTCGCCCCAGACGGTCGCGCCGATCCCCACGAGGAGGGTGGGTGTGATGAGCGCGCCGTACGCGAGCAGGTAGAACATGGACATGACGGCCCCGCGCCGCTCGGCGGGGATGTGCGCGGTCAGGTGGCGCAGGGAGCCGCCGAAAGCGAGACCGTAGGCGCCGCCCTGGAGCGCGATGGTGGCGATGATGACCGTGGCGTCGCCGGTCGCGAAGGCGCCCACTCCGGCCAGCATGAGCACGGCGAGCGCCGTGTCACCGACGAGCGCGACCGTGCGGGCCGGGTAGCGGGCACTGGCGACCTGTGTGGCCGCGGCGGTGAGGGTCACCGCCGCGATGACGACGCCGCCGAAGAACGGGCCGTCGACGTGCGCGGCGTGAGCGGCTATGGAGGGTTCCAGCGAGAAGCAGACCCCCAATACGGCCCAGGCGGCGCCGGCGCCGATCACCGAGAAGAGGAAACGCCCGCGGATCTCCTCGGGTACCTGCGGGCGCGGGATCCCGAGGGGCGCGGCACCGGCCGAGGGGTGCGGTTCGCGCATCACCAGCAGGAGGACGAGCAGGACGAGGGCGATGAGCGCGTCGGCGAGATAGGGCAGGAACAGGGGGTGGAAGCCGGTCTGGGCGAGGGCGGCGGTGCCGAGCGCGGCGACGGCGATGCCGACGTTGAACGCGATGGCGGTGAGTGTTCCGCTGCGGGCCGCCCGCTCCGGGGTCACATCCAGCAGGGCGGCCCCGCCGACGACGACGATCGCGCCGATCCCCACGCCGTTGAGCATGCGGGCCACGACGAGATACCCGGGTCCCGCGGCGAGGACGAAGACGGCGAGCCCGGCGAGCAGGAGCAGGACGGCGACGAGGAGTACGGGCCGGCGGCCGTACCGGTCGGACAGGGCGCCGGAGACGAGGATCGCGACGGCCGCCACCGCCCCGTACGCGGCGAAGATGACGGTGGTCAGCAGGGGCGGGTAGTCCCACTTCTCGGCGTACAGGGAGTAGAGGGGTGAGGGGATGGCGGAGGTCGCCTGTCCCAGCATGAGGAGGACGAGAAGGGTCGCGTAGCTCCAGGACTGGGGACGGCGGCCAGGGGTGAGTGCCTGCACGAAGGCTCCTGGTAAGTTTGATCTGGATCGTACTTCGAGGACCATAGGGAGAAGTATGATGCTCGTCAAACTTGGAGGTGCCTGATGCCGGCCTGGGAGGTCCTTCCGGACCAGTTGCCGCCCGTCGCGGCTGTGCAGAAACTGCTGCGCGTCCTCGCGGATCCCGTACGCCTGGAAATGGTCCGCAGGCTGGCGGCGCACCCCGCCGCCGAAGCTCCCTGCTCGGATCTCTACGACGGTCTGAACAAGTCCACCGCGACCCACCACTTCAAGATCCTGGTGGAGGCGGGCATCCTCCACCCGGTCATGGTCGGCCCCTCCCGCGGCCACCGTCTCCGCCGCGCCTCCCTCCAGGAGGCGGTGCCGGGCCTGCTGGACGCGCTGATGGGGGCTCTGGCGCGAGAGACCTGACGAACGGAGCGTTCATCTGGTTCGCCGCCCCCCGGGGGCAGGGTCCGCGGTCACGGCCGATTCGCCCGGCAACTGCCGTCGCTCGCAGCCGAGTTGATGTGGAAAGCTGTGGTCAGCCGTGCGCGGGCAGGAGGCCTGGGCGGCCGGTGTGCGAGAGGAGCGCAGCGTGAGTCAGGACGGCTTCCGTGCCGAGGAGATCGACACCAGCAGGCCGCACCCCGCGCGGATCTACGACTACCTGCTGGGTGGCAAGGACCACTACGAGGTCGACCAGCAGGCCGGCGACCGGCTCGCCGCCGCCGCACCCGAGGTCTTCATCGGCGTACGGGCCAACCGCGACTTCCTGCGACGCGCCGTCCAGCACATCGTCGGCAGCGGAGTCCGCCAGATCCTCGACATCGGCACCGGCCTGCCCACCTCGCCGAACGTCCACGAGATCGCCCAGGCGGTGGCACCGGACGTGCGCGTCGCGTACGTCGACAACGACCCGATCGTGAAGGCGCACGCCGACGCGCTGCTCAGCCGCACCGGCGAGACCAGCATCGTGCTCGCCGACCTGCGCGACCCGCGGTCCATCGTGGACCACCCCGAGGTCCGCCGGGTCATCGACTTCGACGAGCCGGTCGCCGTGCTCCTGGTCGCCGTCTTCCACTTCCTCACCGACGCGGAGCGCCCCGAACAGGTCGTCGCCACCCTGCGCGACGCACTGCCGCCCGGCAGCTTCCTGGTGCTCTCGCACGCCACCGGCGACTTCGCCGACCGCAGTGAGGCCCAGGCCGTCTACCGCAACGCGACCGCCACCATGAACCTGCGCTCCCGCGCCGAGATCGAGCGCCTCTTCGACGGCTTCGAACTGATCGAGCCCGGTCTGGTCCAGGTCCCGTACTGGCGCCCGGACGCCGAACCGCCGACCGGATCCGACACGATCGGTTTCTACGGAGGCGTGGCCCGCCGGGCGGTGTAGTCGACGCCGGCGCCCAGGCACTGCCCGCGTGGGGTCCGCTTCGTCCACCAGGACGTCGCCGGTACCTCGGTGTCAGACCTGGGCGGTAGCGTCGGATCATGTCCAATCAAGGGGCGGGGACGCGGGCGGGGAGCGAGGTCCGGAACCTGGCGGTTCTGGAAGGCGTGCTGGAGCGGATCACGTACGCCAACGAGGAGAACGGCTACACGGTCGCGCGCGTCGACACCGGGCGCGGCGGCGGTGATCTCCTCACGGTCGTCGGCGCGCTGCTCGGCGCCCAGGTGGGCGAGTCCCTGCGGATGGAGGGCCGTTGGGGCTCCCATCAGCAGTACGGGAAGCAGTTCACCGTCGAGAACTACACGACCGTGCTGCCCGCCACCGTCCAGGGCATCCGCCGTTATCTCGGGTCCGGCCTGGTCAAGGGCATCGGACCGGTCTTCGCCGACCGCATCACGACGCACTTCGGGCTGGACACGCTCCAGATCATCGAGGAGGAGCCGAAGCGGCTCATCGAGGTGCCCGGCCTCGGTCCCAAGCGCACCAAGAAGATCGCCGAGGCCTGGGAGGAACAGAAGGCGATCAAAGAGGTCATGCTCTTTCTCCAGACCGTCGAGGTGTCCACGTCCATCGCGGTCCGCATCTACAAGAAGTACGGCGACGCGTCGATCTCGGTCGTCAAGAACCAGCCCTACCGCCTCGCGTCCGACGTCTGGGGCATCGGCTTCCTCACCGCCGACAAGATCGCCCAGTCCGTGGGCATCCCGCACGACAGCCCGGAACGGGTGAAGGCCGGGCTGCAGTACGCCCTTTCGCAGTCCAGCGACCAGGGCCACTGCTTCCTCCCGGAGGAGCGGCTGATCGCCGACGCGGTGAAACTGCTCCAGGTGGACACGGGCCTGGTCATCGAGTGCCTGGCGGAACTGGCGGCCCCGGCCGAGGAGGGCGAGGACCCGGGGGTCGTACGGGAACGGGTGCCGGGCCCGGACGGCGGGGAACCGGTGACGGCCATCTACCTCGTCCCCTTCCACCGGGCCGAACTGTCCCTGTCGGGGCAGCTGTTGCGGCTCCTGCGCACCGACGAGGACCGGATGCCCGGGTTCCGGGACGTGGTCTGGGACAAGGCCCTGGCCTGGCTCAAGGGGCGTACGGGGACGGAGCTGGCCCCCGAGCAGGAGCAGGCCGTCCGGCTCGCCCTCACCGAGAAGGTCGCGGTGCTCACGGGCGGGCCGGGCTGCGGCAAGTCCTTCACGGTCCGTTCGATCGTGGAGCTGGCCCGCGCGAAGAAGGCGAAGGTGGTCCTGGCGGCGCCGACGGGCCGGGCGGCCAAGCGGCTCGCCGAGCTGACCGGGGCGCAGGCCTCCACCGTGCACCGGCTCCTGGAGCTACGGCCGGGCGGCGACGCGGCGTACGACAGGGACCGTCCGCTGGACGCCGACCTGGTCGTCGTGGACGAGGCGTCGATGCTGGACCTGCTGCTGGCCAACAAGCTGGTCAAGGCGGTGCCGCCGGGGGCGCACCTGCTGTTCGTGGGGGACGTCGACCAGTTGCCGAGCGTCGGCGCGGGCGAGGTGCTGCGGGATCTGCTGGCCGAGGGCGGACCCGTACCGGCGGTCCGGCTGACGAAGGTCTTCCGGCAGGCCCAGCAGTCGGGGGTCGTCATGAACGCCCACCGGATCAACGCGGGACAGCAGCCGGTCACGGACAAGCTGAAGGACTTCTTCCTCTTCGTCGAGGACGACACGGAGGAGGCGGGGCGGCTCACGGTGGATGTGGCGGCGCGGCGCATCCCGGCGAAGTTCGGGCTCGATCCGCGGCGGGATGTACAGGTGCTCGCGCCGATGCACCGGGGGCCTGCGGGGGCCGCCGCGCTCAACGCCCTGCTCCAGCAGGCCGTCACGCCGGCGCGGCCCGACCTGCCCGAGAAGCGGTTCGGCGGGCGGGTCTTCCGGGTCGGCGACAAGGTCACGCAGATCCGCAACAACTACGAGAAGGGGGAGAACGGGGTCTTCAACGGCACGGTGGGGGTGGTGACGTCGCTCAACCTCGACGATCAGCGGCTGACGGTTTTGACGGACGAGGACGAGGAGGTGCCGTACGAGTTCGACGAGCTGGACGAGTTGGCGCACGCGTACGCGGTCACGATTCACCGCTCGCAGGGAAGCGAGTACCCCGCTGTCGTCATCCCTGTGACGACCGGGGCGTGGATGATGCTCCAGCGCAACCTCCTCTACACGGCGGTCACGCGGGCGAAGAGGTTGGTGGTGCTGGTGGGTTCACGCAAGGCCCTGGGCCAGGCGGTCCGCACGGTCTCGGCGGGCCGCCGCTGCACGGCCTTGTCCTTCCGCCTGACAACCACGCGACTGGCAGCCTGAACGGTTGCGGTCGCCCCTTGGGGCGGGGGCCGTTCGCGCAGTTCCCCGCGCCCCTTGCGGGGCCGGTGGGGGAGCGGCGCGGTCTTTTGCTTTTAGGGGCGCGGGGAACTGCGCAGTCTTTTGTCTTTGGGGGCGCGGGGAACTGCGCGGTCAGCCCCCGTCGGCCCGCGCGTGCTCAACCGCCTTCACCCCGACTCCCGCCGCCCGCCGCGCCCCGCACCCCACGCCCCGCGGAGAAAAATGATCGATCAAACGAGTCGGAAACCTCACACGGCACTTTCGGAAGGCCGTGGAACCGGGCAGGATGAACAGGTTGACGGCACTGAGTGCCGCCAATAGGCCCAATGGTCGACCCCGAGTGCACTCTCCTGCGCCAAATGGGGGATGGTAGAGACAGTCAGGGCACCTCGAAGAAGAGGCACAACGTCGGTGAGGGATGACGTGAGCGACAACTCTGTAGTACTGCGGTACGGCGACGGCGAGTACACCTACCCGGTGATCGACAGCACCGTCGGCGACAAGGGCTTCGACATCGGGAAGCTCCGCGCCCAGACCGGTCTGGTGACGCTGGACAGCGGATACGGGAACACCGCCGCATATAAATCCGCCATCACCTATCTCGACGGCGAGCAGGGCATCCTCCGCTACCGCGGGTACCCGATCGAGCAGCTCGCCGAGAGCTCCACCTTCCTCGAAGTGGCCTCGCTGCTGATCAACGGCGAGCTGCCCACGGTCGACGAGCTCTCCACCTTCCAGAACGAGATCACGCAGCACACCCTGCTGCACGAGGACGTCAAGCGGTTCTTCCAGGGCTTCCCCCGTGACGCCCACCCGATGGCGATGCTGTCGTCGGTGGTCTCCGCGCTGTCGACGTTCTACCAGGACAGCCACAACCCGTTCGACGAGCAGCAGCGCCACCTCTCGACGATCCGGCTGCTCGCGAAGCTTCCGACCATCGCGGCGTACGCGTACAAGAAGTCGATCGGTCACCCGTTCGTCTACCCGCGCAACGACCTGGGCTACGTCGAGAACTTCCTGCGTATGACCTTCTCGGTCCCCGCGCAGGAGTACGAGCTCGACCCGGTCGTCGTCTCCGCGCTCGACAAGCTGCTCATCCTGCACGCCGACCACGAGCAGAACTGTTCGACCTCCACCGTGCGTCTGGTGGGCTCGTCGCAGGCGAACATGTTCGCCTCGATCTCCGCCGGCATCAGCGCCCTCTGGGGCCCCCTGCACGGCGGCGCCAACCAGTCCGTGCTGGAGATGCTCGAAGGCATCAAGGCCAACGGCGGCGATGTCGACTCGTTCATCCGCAAGGTGAAGAACAAGGAGGACGGCGTCCGCCTGATGGGCTTCGGCCACCGGGTGTACAAGTCCTTCGACCCGCGCGCGAAGATCATCAAGGCTGCCGCGCACGACGTCCTGTCGGCCCTCGGAAAGTCCGACGAGCTGCTGGACATCGCGCTCAAGCTGGAGGAGCACGCGCTCTCCGACGACTACTTCGTCTCGCGCAACCTCTACCCGAACGTCGACTTCTACACCGGTCTGATCTACCGGGCCATGGGCTTCCCGACCGAGATGTTCACGGTCCTGTTCGCCCTCGGCCGGCTGCCGGGCTGGATCGCCCAGTGGCACGAGATGATCAAGGAGCCCGGATCGCGTATCGGGCGTCCGCGCCAGATCTACACGGGCGTCGTCGAGCGGGACTTCATCCCGGTCGAGCAGCGCTAGGCACTCCGCCCGGTCGCAGGTTTTCATCTGCGGGCGGACTGGGGCGGGCCCCGAAGATCGCGGGGTTCCCCGCGCCCCTCAGGGGCGCGGGCACCTCGCCCCGAAGTCCCGAGCAGTCCCCGGAGCAACAAGGCAATAAAGAAGGCGCCCCGCTGCCGGTCCCCCCACGGGCCGGAGTCGGGGCGCCTTCCCATGTCCCGGTGCGGATTCCCCCCACGGGATCCGGCCGGGCGTCTGAAGGCAGCGCCTGAATCGCTGCGAGCAAAACGAGCAGAATGAACGAAATCTCTGCCTACTGCGTACTACCTACCGCGTACCACCTACTGCGAGCTGCCTACCGGGTACTGCCTCCTGCGTGTGCGGTCTGCCGGGACCCGTACGTACGGGAGGGCCGCTCAAAGCTCCCCGCCGTACGTGTCCCGGCAACGCATTTCCAGGAACGTCCCCCAAGACATCCCCAGATGTCAGAAACGCCCCCCAAGACGTGTCTGACACCGTCAATCTAGACTCACGAACCCCTTCGATGGTTACGTTCACATCACTGTGACCTGCGTCTCTTGCGTATGTCCTGAAGATACGCAAGAGCCCCGATATGACTATCGGAGCCCTAGCGTAAGGATGATGCGCGAGCCTTGTGAAGAGCTTATGTGAAGACGTGTGCCGGACTCTAGGGGAGTCCTACCTCTTCGTCATGAAAATGCCCTGAGCCGAAGGCTGTTCGTCACCACGAACACCGAGGAGAAGGCCATCGCCGCGCCCGCGATCATCGGGTTCAGCAGCCCCGCGGCGGCGAGCGGCAGTGCCGCCACGTTGTATCCGAAGGCCCACACGAGGTTCCCCTTGATCGTGGACAGCGTCCTGCGGGACAGCCGGATCGCGTCCGGCGCCGCCCGCAGGTCCCCGCGGACGAGCGTCAGATCGCTCGCCTCGATCGCCGCGTCCGTGCCCGTGCCCATCGCCAGGCCCAGATCGGCGGTGGCGAGCGCGGCCGCGTCGTTGACGCCGTCACCCACCATCGCCACCGCACGCCCCTCGGCCTGAAGCCGCCTGATCACGTCGACCTTGCCCTCGGGCAGGACCTCGGCGATCACCTCGGCGGGGTCGATGCCCACGGCGCGTGCCACGGACTCGGCGACGGTCCGGTTGTCCCCGGTCAGCAGCACCGGCGTGAGCCCCAGGGCGCGCAGCGCGCGGACGGCCTCCGCGCTGGTCTCCTTGACCGCGTCGGCGACGGTCACGACACCGTGCGCCACGCCGTCCCAGGCGACGGCCACCGCCGTACGCCCCTCCTGCTCGGACCGGGTCCGGAGCGCGGCGAGTGCGTCGGGCAGCGTGATCCCGGCCTCTTCGAGGAGCCGGACGCGGCCCACGAGCACCGCGTGGCCCTCGACCGTGCCGCGGACACCGAGACCGGGCACGTTCTCGAAGCCCTCCACGGCCGGCAGGGGCCCGGTCCGCTCCTCGGCGCCCGCCGCGACGGCCCGGGCGATCGGATGCTCCGAGGCGTGCTCCAGGGCGCCCGCGAGCCGCAGTACGCGCGTCGTGTCGGTGCCGTCGGCCGAGTACACCTCCTGGAGGGTCATGCGGCCGGTCGTCACCGTGCCGGTCTTGTCCAGGACGACCGTGTCGACGCGGCGGGTGGACTCCAGTACCTCGGGACCCTTGATGAGGATGCCGAGCTGGGCGCCGCGGCCCGTGCCGACCATGAGGGCGGTCGGGGTGGCGAGGCCCAGGGCGCACGGGCAGGCGATGATCAGTACGGCGACGGCCGCGGTGAACGCGGCGGCCGTGTCGCCGGTGACGCCGAGCCAGACCCCGAAGGTGGCTACGGCGATCAGCAGCACCACGGGTACGAAGATCCCGGAGATCCGGTCGGCGAGGCGCTGCACCTGGGCCTTGCCGTTCTGGGCGTCCTCCACGAGCCGCGCCATCCGGGCCAGTTGGGTGTCGGTGCCGACCCGGGTCGCCTCGACGAGCAGCCGCCCGCCGGCGTTCACGGTCGCCCCGGTGACGGCCGAACCCACCGCCACGTCCACCGGCACGGACTCGCCCGTCAGCATCGACGCGTCGACGGCCGAGGTTCCCTCGACGACCGTGCCGTCGGTGGCGACCTTCTCGCCGGGCCGTACGACGAACCGGTCGCCCACGGCCAGCGCGCCCACCGGGACGCGGACCTCACGGCCGTCCCGTACGACGGAGACGTCCTTCGCGCCCAGTTCCATCAGGGAGCGCAGGGCGGCGCCCGCCCGCCGCTTGGAGCGGGCCTCCAGATAGCGGCCGAGGAGGATGAGGGCCACCACTCCGGCGGCGACTTCGAGGTAGATCGCCGAGGCGCCCTGCTCGCGGGAGACGGTGAGGGAGAAGCCCTCGTCCCGCATGCCCTCCATGCCCGCGTCGCCGAGGAACAGCGCCCACAGGGACCAGCCGAACGCGGCCAGCGTGCCCGTCGAGACGAGGGTGTCCATGGTCGCGGCGCCGTGCCGGGCGTTCGTGTACGCGGCCCGGTGGAACGGCAGCCCGCCCCAGACGACGACGGGCGCGGCGAGCGTCAGTACGAGCCACTGCCAGTTGTCGAACTGGAGCGCCGGGACCATCGACAGCAGGACGACGGGGGCGGCGAGCAGCGCGGAGACGACGAGGCGTTCGCGCAGCGCGGCCAGCTCGGGGTCGCGCCGCCGCGCCGGGTCCTCGTCCGCGGGGGCTTCCCGGTCGTCCGGGGACGGCGGGGGCTCCGGCGGCGGGGGTTCCTCGGCCGTGTAGCCCGTTTTGACCACGGTGGCGATCAGGTCGTCGACCCGTACCCCGTCCGCGTACGCAACCTTCGCCTTCTCCGTCGCGTAGTTCACCGTGGCGGTGACGCCGTCCATGCGGTTCAGCTTCTTCTCGACGCGGGCCGCGCAGGAGGCGCAGGTCATCCCGCCGATGGTCAGCTCGATCTGCGACTCGGCCCGGGGCCCGGCCGCCCGAGACCCGGCCTCCGGCGCCGGGTCGCCCGGCGGCCCCGCGGTAGTGCTCGTACCGGTACCGGTGTTCGTGCCGGTGTCGGTGCCAGTAGTGGTACTCGTGCTGGTGGTGCTGCTGGTCATGTCCTGCTCCCAGGAACGAACCCGGCCGTACGGAGCCAGTATCAGCTGGTCGGTACGGCCCGGTGTGGAGTGGGGGAGGCGTACCTCAGGCCTGGCCGGCGAGCTCGAAGCCCGCCTCATCGACGGCGGCGCGTACGGCCTCCTCGTCGAGCGGGGCGGCGGAGATCACGGTCACCTCGCCGGTGGAGGCGACGGCCTTCACCGAGGTGACGCCCGCGATCTGGGAGATCTCGCCGGAGACCGAGCCTTCACAGTGTCCGCAGCTCATCCCGCTCACCTGGTAGACGGTGGTGACGGAGCCAGGGGTGTCGGTGTGGGCGGTCATGTCGTTCTCCTCGTCGAGACGTGTGGGGCGTATGTGATGCGTGCGGTTCGTGGGGCGTGGGATACATGGGACGTGGGTGGCCCACGGGCTTCCACGGTACTCACAGTATACCCCTAGGGGGTACTTTCACAGTGCCGGCGACGGTGGAGGGGTGACGGGTATGCGGGCAGTGGTGTTCGAGCGGTTCGGGGAAGCGGCCGAGGTGCGGGAGGTGCCGGACCCGGCGCCCGCGCCGCACGGGGTGGTGGTGCGCGTCGAGGCGACCGGGCTCTGCCGCAGCGACTGGCACGGCTGGCAGGGCCACGACCCGGGCATCACGCTGCCGCACGTGCCCGGACACGAACTCGCCGGAACCGTCGAGGCCGTGGGCGCCCTGGTGACCCGCCACCGCCCCGGCGACCGCGTCACCGTGCCCTTCGTCTGCGCCTGCGGAAGCTGCGCCTCCTGCGCGGCGGGCGACCAGCAGGTGTGCGAGCGGCAGACCCAGCCCGGGTTCACGCACTGGGGGTCCTTCGCCGAGTACGTGGCCCTGGACCACGCCGACGTGAACCTCGTCGCCGTGGCGGACGAGCTGTCCTTCGGCACGGCGGCCTCGCTCGGCTGCCGGTTCGCCACGGCGTTCCGCGCGGTGGTCGCGCAGGGGCGGGTGGCGCCGGGGGAGTGGGTGGCCGTGCACGGCTGCGGAGGGGTCGGGCTGTCCGCGGTGATGATCGCCGCGGCGGCCGGGGCGCGGGTCGTCGCGGTCGACCTCTCGCCCCGGGCGCTGGACCTGGCTCGGCGGTTCGGCGCGGCGCACTGCGTGGACGCCTCCCGGACCGACGACACCCCGGCGGCGGTCCGCGACCTGACCGGCGGCGGCGCCCATCTCTCCCTCGACGCGCTCGGCTCCCCGGTCACCTGCGCGGCGTCGGTCGCCGGTCTGCGCCGCCGCGGCCGGCACGTCCAGGTGGGCCTGCTGCCCGACGATCCGAAGGTGCCGATGTCCCGTGTGATCGCCCTGGAACTGGAACTCCTCGGCAGCCACGGGATGGCCGCGCACGCCTACCCGCGGATGCTGGAGTCCGTACGGGCCGGACTGCTGCGCCCCGACCTCCTGGTGACGTCCACGATCCCCCTGGAGGCGGCCCCGGCGGCACTGGTGGCGATGGGGACGGCGCCGGGGGCGGTACCGGGGGTGGCATCGGCGGGAGCGGGTGTCACGGTCGTCGAACCCTGGGTGTGAGGGCCGGGCCGCGAACCGGGACGGATGAGAGCCGGACGAGCGCGAGGGGCCCCGCACGGTGCGCGTGCGGGGCCCTTTTTTTGTTCTCCGTTACGCGTTACGGGCGTGGGCGTGGGCGTGGGTACGGGCGGTCAACCGCCCCGGCGCCCTCTGTTGCCCGGCCGGGAGGCCACCCACGTGCGGATGGTGTCGGCGTACCAGTAGGGCTTGCCGCCCTCCACATGGTCGGGCGCGGGCAGCAGCCCGTGTTTGCGGTAGGACCGCACAGTGTCCGGCTGCACCTTGATGTGCGCCGCGATCTCCTTGTACGACCAGAGCCTTCGGTCGGTCATCAGTAGCACCTCCCTGCGCGCGCCACAGCGGCGGCCGAGGGGCGGCCGTCGGGGGAGCCGGGCACTGCGCTGGCGATCACAAGCCTGTGCCGGGTGAACGACACAGAGTGACAACGCGGCAGGGGCTGTCGCGTGGGTGTGACGCAAGACCCGCGTACACGGGACATGTGTGACGGGACGAGGTCTTTTGTGACACGAGTGACGCAATTGAACGTCGTACGGGGAAAATGTCCCACGGGGAAACATGTCTCACAGGGAAAGATGTCCCACTGGGACATGAAGAGGTATTCTGGGGGCATGGAGGCAACGAAGCCCAGCAGTACCGCCCCGCAGGACCGGCGACAGCGCAAGGCCCGGCAGACACGCAACGCCCTCGCGACCGCCGCCGTCGACCTGATCCTGGAGCACGGACTCGCCGCCACCACGGTCGAGGCGATCGCGGAGCGGGCGGACGTCACGCGCCGCACCTTCAGCCGGCTCTTCGCCGGCAAGGAGGACGCGGCCCTCGACTTCGTACGAGGCGACGGCGACCGCATCAATGCGCTGCTGCGCGACAGGCCCGCCGCCGAACCGCCGCTGCTCGCCTACCGCCGGGCCGTGCGCGACTGGCTCGCCGACCGGGACGACCCGGCCTGGCACCTGCGCCCCCGGATGCGGCGGCTGCTGGCCCTGCTCGACAGCGAGCCGGCCCTGTTCGCGGCGTACGAACGCATCAGGGTCGACGCCCAGGAGGAGTCGATCCGCATCCTCGCCGACCGGCTCGGCACCGACGACGTGCTGGACGTGCGTCCCGCCGTCGTGGTCGACGCCGCCGCCGGAGTCCTCACCGCCGCGCTGCGCATCTGGGCGCGCGGCGCGTCCGGCCACGACCACGACTCGGCGGCCGAGGACCTCGCCGCCCTGGTGGAACGGGCCTACGACGCCCTGACCCACGAGGCCGCGTCCGCGGTCTCGTACGACACCCCCGAAAAGTGAGAGCACCATGAGCACCACCGGCACCACCTCCGTCACAGGCACCACCCCCGTCACCGGCACCTCTCTTGTCGCCGACTACGCCACCGAGTTCGCCGGGAAGACCGTGCTGGTCACCGGTGCCGCCTCCGGTATCGGCCTGGCCACCGCCCGCCGCCTCGGCGCCGGCGGCGCGAACGTCGTGATCGCCGACCA
This sequence comes from Streptomyces tauricus, assembly GCF_014650955.1. Lineage (GTDB taxonomy): Bacteria > Actinomycetota > Actinomycetes > Streptomycetales > Streptomycetaceae > Streptomyces > Streptomyces tauricus. The sequence goes on along the minus strand of NZ_BMVY01000020.1, from coordinate 28,351 downwards.
CAACGCCGAGGGCGCCGAGAAGGCCGCCGCCGACCTGCGCGCGGAGGGCTTCGAGGCCGCCGCGGTCGCGGTGGACGTGACGAGCCCCGACTCCGTGGCGGCGGCCGTCGCCTTCGCCGTCGACACCTTCGGCGGGCTCCAGATGGCCGTGAACAACGCCGGGATCGGCGGCCCGAGCGCCCCGACCGGCGAGTACGACATCGACGCCTACGACCGTGTGGTGCTCACCAACCTCAACGGCGTCTTCTACTGCCTGCGCCACGAGCTGCCCGCCATCGAGGCGGCCGGCGGCGGCGCCGTCGTGAACGTCGCCTCCATCCTCGGCTCGGTCGGCTTCGCGGGCTCCGCCGCGTACGTGGCCGCCAAGCACGGCGTGGTGGGCCTGACCAAGACCGCCGCCGCCGAGTACGCCGCCAAGGGCATCCGCCTCAACGTGGTCGGCCCCGGCTTCATCGAGACCCCGCTGCTCCGGACCATGGACAAGGCGGCGTACGACGGCCTCGTCGCGCTGCACCCCGCCGGCCGCCTCGGCCGTCCCGACGAGGTCGCCGAACTGATCGCCTTCCTGCTGTCCGGGCGCGCCTCGTTCGTGACCGGCGGCTACCACCTGGTGGACGGCGCCTACACCGCCGTCTGAGCGCAGCGGAAGCGCGGAAGACGAACAAGAAGTACAAAAGCGGTGAAAGAAACAAAAGCAGTACAGGAAGTCGCACGGAAAGAAGTTGGGCCATGAAGGCACTGCAGTACCGCTCCATCGGTTCCGCCCCCGAGGTCGTGGTCGTCCCCGACCCCGAACCCGGCCCCGGACAGGTCCTGTTGAAGGTCACCGCCGCGGGCGTGTGCCACTCCGACATCGCCGTGATGAGCTGGCCCGCCGAGGGATTCCCGTACGAGCTGCCGCTCACCCTCGGCCACGAGGGCGTGGGCACGGTCGCCGCGCTCGGCGCGGGTGTGACCGGTGTGCGCGAGGGCGACGCGGTCGCCGTGTACGGCCCCTGGGGCTGCGGCAGCTGCGCCAAGTGCGCGGAGGGCAAGGAGAACTACTGCCTGCGCGCCGACGAGCTCGGCATCCGGCCCCCGGGGCTCGGAGCGCCGGGTTCGATGGCGGAGTACCTGCTGGTGGACGATCCCCGGCACCTGGTGCCGCTGGACGGGCTCGACCCGGCCGCGGCGGTCTCGCTGACGGACGCGGGGCTGACGCCGTACCACGCGATCAAGCGGTCGCTGCCGAAGCTGGTACCGGGTTCGACGGCTGTCGTCATCGGTACGGGCGGGCTCGGGCATGTCGCCATCCAGCTGCTGCGGGCCATGACCCCGGCCCGGGTGGTCGCCCTGGACGTGACCGAGGAGAAGCTGCGTCTTGCCCGCGAGGTCGGCGCCCACGAGACGGTGCTGTCCGACGCGCAGGCGGCCGCCAAGGTGCGTGAACTCACCGGTGGCGTAGGGGCGGAGGCGGTCTTCGACTTCGTCGGGGCACAGCCCACCCTGGCCACCGCGGGAGCCGTCGCGGCCGTCGAGGGCGACATCACGATCGTCGGCATCGGCGGCGGAACACTCCCCGTCGGCTTCGGACAGCTGCCCTTCGAGGTGTCGGTCAGCGCTCCCTACTGGGGCACCCGCGGCGAACTCGTCGAGGTGCTGGCACTGGCCCGCTCCGGCGCGGTCTCGGTACACACCGAGACCTTCACCCTGGACGAGGCCCCCCTCGCATACGAGCGCCTGCACGCGGGAGAGATCAACGGCCGCGCGGTGATCCTCCCGCACGGCTGAACGACCCGACCGGGCCGCGCGGTGGCGGAGGTCAGGGTGTGAACACCGACCAGCAGATGTCGTTGCGCAGCCGCTGGTCGTCGAGTACGAGCGCGCGGATCTCCGGCGGGAGCCGCTCGCGCTGCCACTGGCACTCACGTCGCCCCGCGATCTCGCTCCCGCCTTCCGGGACGGCGGCACGGGCGGCCTTGATCGCGTAGGCGGCGGCGCCGAGTTCATGGGCGGCGACATGGGCGACGGCCCCGGCCTGCCCGGCGGCGTACGCGGCATGCCGTGCCGCCCCGCGCAGGTCCCTGGCCGCCCCCATCGCATGACCGCCCGCCGCACGCGCCTCCATCATCGCGACCTCCCCGCGAACCCAGGCCCGGGCATGCGCGATCGCCCGCCGCGGCCGCGGATCCTCGGGCCGGACGGCCTCGAAGAGATGCAGTACGTGCTCCGCGCACAAGGCGGCCCACAGTGCCAGCCGATGATGATCGGCGTCGGTGAGAACCCCACCCCGGCGAATCGTCACGAACCGGGGGTCCCGGACCTTCGGAAGGATCATGCCCGCACCTCCTCGGACGGCATCGGACAGCACGTCGACGGACAACACCGGGCAGAGTCGGCCGACATCAGGCGGCGTCGGGCGGCGCCGCCCGCAGATGGTCGATCCCGGTGTCGAGTGCCGCCTTCAGGTGGGTCGAGTCGCCCGTGGACATCATGATGGTCACGCCTCCCTGGATGCCCGCCAGCAGCGCGGCGGCCACCCTGTCCACATCGAGGGCCGGTGACACCAGACCGTTCTTCTGCAGGGCGCGCATGCCACGGGCGAGCTGCCCCTGCCACTGGTGCATCAGCTCCGTCACGATCGCCCGGGCACCGGGGCGGTCCCGTCCCACCTGGAGGAACAGGGACGCCAACGGGCAGTGGTCGCCCTGCCGTTCGTAACGGTCCACCACCACGTCCCGCCACTGCTGCCAGGACTCCCACGAGTCCAGACGCCCCAGGTGCGGCTGCTGGTCCGCGAGGACACGGTCCGCCTCGAACCGGGCCACCGCCAGCAGCAGTTCGTCCTTGCCGGCGGGGAAGTAGTGGAAGAGCTGGCTCTTGCTCGTGCCGGTGCGGCCGCGGATGTCGTCGAGCGTCGTGAACGCGACACCCTGTTCGCGCAGCACCTCGGCGGCCCCTTCGACGATACGGGCCCGGGTGGCCCGGCCCTTCACGGTCACCGCTTCCGACATCCCGGCCTCCTCTTCAGGTTCCCGTAACCGGCTACCGGCCACCGGCCACCGGCCGATCGAGCCTGCCGACCGTACCGACCGTACCGGATTTCTGGACTTGCTGGTCCATTTTTCGCGGCGCACAGTGGTCCGCACACGACGAAGACGAGGGAGATCACGTCATGAGCGAGCGGCTGCGGAACAGGACAGCGCTGGTCACGGGCTCGACCAGCAACATCGGACAGGCGATCGCCGAGGCGTTCGCCGCCGAGGGGGCCCACGTCATCGTGTCCAGGCGCAACCGGGACAGGGGAGCGCGGGTGGTCGAAGGGATCCGTGCGGCGGGCGGTCGGGCCGACTTCCTGGCGGCGGACCTCGACGGCGGCGCGGAGGCTTCGCGGAGCCTGGCCGAGCGGGCCCGGGAGACCCTGGGCGGGCGGATCGACATCCTGGTCAACAACGCCGGGATCTACCCGGCCCCCGGTACCGCCGACACCGACGAGACGACGTTCGACCAGGTCTACGGCGTGAACGTGAAGGCGCCGTTCTTCCTCACCGCCGCCGTCGTCCCGGCCATGGCGGACTCCGGCGGCGGGGTGATCATCAACCTCGGCTCGTGGATCGCACGTCTGGGCGTCCCCCGCGGGGCGCTCTACAGCTCCACCAAGGGGGCCATGGAGACGCTCACGCGGGCGTGGGCCGCGGAGTTCGCGCCGCTGGGTGTACGGGTCAACGCCGTGTCGCCGGGCGTGATCCTGCCCCCGGCCCCGGCGGGCGGCGAGCCGAGTCCGGGCGAGGTCATGATGAAGGGCACCCCGGCAGGCGGCGTCGGCACGCCCGCCGCCATCGCGGCCGCCGTGCTCTGGCTGGCGAGCGACGAGGCGGCCTTCGTGCACGGAACGGTGGTGGACGTCGACGGAGGCAGAACCGGGGTCGCCGTCATCGCCGCATAGAGCGGGGGCGCCGACGAACCAGGGGCGCGGGGAACGGCGCAGTCTTTCGTCTTCCGGGGGCGCGGGGAACGGCGCAATCTGCCGTTGGGGCCGCCGTTGCCGCCCACGGCGCCCGCACCGCCCGAACCGCTGCCGAGGCCGGTACCGCCCTTACCGCCGACTCCGCCCAGGACCCCGTTGCCGCCGGGGCCACCGGCACCACCGGCGCAGTCCCCGGTGCCGGTCGCGGGGCCACCCGCGGTGCCGGGGTAACCGTTGGGATGACCGGCGTTGCCGTTGGCGCCCGCCACACCGGCGGTGCCCGCCGTACAGGCGAGGACGGAGGCCCCGGCGGGAGCGCCGAGGAAGAGTGCGGCGCTTGCGAGGAGTGTGGGGAGGGCGAGGAGAGTGGTGGTCTGTTTCCTGTTCACGACGGGGTTTCCTCTGGCTCAGGTGAAGCAGTACGGCGAGTTCCGGACTGATTCCATAGGAGCCCCATTTTTTGATATTTGTAATCGAATGAAGAGCGTGATGTTCTTCGAGATCACCCGACGAAGCGATCATCTGTCTGGGGTACGTGAATTCGACGGCCCCACATGTTTGCCGGGTTGGCCGAACTCGTCAAGAAATACCCGTGAGGGAGCGCCCGGCCGCTGCGGTTCCTGCTCCACGGGTGCTGACCTGCCGGTTCCGGTCGGCGGTGATGCCCGTGAGCCGGTTCTTACCGCCCGGCGCCCGAAGGTCGGTGTCCGCGCCGGTGCAGCGCCGGGGAAGGCGGGAAAGGGCCGCGACCACCCGATACGTCAGTCGAACGGCTTCGCGTCGTTTGGACGGGCACCGACGAATCCCCGACATTTACGGCCGCCCCTGTTCGAACGGAATTCCAGGCCGGCCGGCGGATGTGCGCAGTGGCGAAAAATCACGCCCCGCAGGAGCGGAGGAACTGTCGGGTCCGCCGCGCGATGGGCAGCGGCTTGTCCGGCGGGCACGGATACATGTCCTGCTCGACGATCGCGAACAGCTCCACGTCCAGTTTCTGCGCCGCCGCGAGCACGGGCTCCAGCGCGGGCACCCCGGCGGGCGGTTCACACATCACGCCCCTCGCCACCGCCGGTCCGAACGGCACCCCGTTCGCCCGCACCTCCGCGAGGATCGCCGGATCCACCTGCTTGAGGTGCAGATACCCGATCCGCTCCCCGTACGTCTCGATCAGCTTGACGCTGTCCCCGCCGCAGTACGCGTAGTGCCCGGTGTCCAGACACAGCGACACCAGCGACGAGTCCGTGCCGTCGAGGAACCGCGCCACGTTCTCCTCGCTGTCGATGTGCGTGTCCGCGTGCGGGTGGACGACGATTTTCAGCCCGTACCGCTCTCGCACCTCACGCCCGAGCCGCTCGGTCTGCCGCGTCAGCTGGCCCCACTGCTCGGCGGTGAGCGTGTCGGGCTCCAGCACCTCGCCGGTCTTGTCGTCGCGCCAGAAGGACGGGATGACGACGAGGTGCTCGGCGCCCATCGCCCGCGTGAGCGCGGCGATGTCCGAGACATGGGCCCAGGTCGCGTCCCACACGTCCGGGCCGCGGTGCAGCCCGGTGAAGACCGTGCCGGCCGACACCTTCAGGTTCCGGCGCGCGGTCTCGTCCGCGAGGACCGCCTGCTCGCTCGGCAGATAGCCGTACGGGCCCAGCTCGATCCACTCGTATCCGGACTCGGCGACCTCGTCGAGGAAGCGCCGCCAGGGGACCTGCTGGGGATCGTCGGGGAACCACACACCCCACGAGTCGGGCGCCGAACCGACGCGGATACGCGACAGCGGCGCGGCGGAAGGGGCCTGGGGGGACGCCTGGGGCGAGGGCTGTGGCGATGACTGCGGTGGCAACGACGTCATGGGCGCCAGCTTCGGCGCGGCCGGGGGAGGTGTCAAGCCTTGGTCCGAATGTCCGGACAACCAATTGACAGGGCTCTACCGGCGCCGCTAGACCTAGTTCCCCGCGGCTCGGCGCTCGGCGGCTCGGTGGCCGACGTGGCGGTCGCCGCGGGGGCGGTGCCGCAGTCGGCGGGAGTGCCGTACTTCCACCGTGCGGTGGTTGTACGGTGCGCACAGAGGGGAATAAAGAGGGCAAAGTGTTTGAACACCCGGGCAGGGAAAGCGTGTTCACCGAGGTCGCCGACCCCGGCCGCGCCCCCGCCGGACCCGGGCACAGATCGCCTCCGGCGCGGAAGTCCGCTTCGCCCTGGCAGGAGCGAAGTGCGAGCGACGACTCCCCGCCCGCTACGGCTCCGCGCCGGAGGTTCCCGACTCCCCTGTACGCGGATCGGATCGGCGTGTGTACGCGGATCGGATTGGCGGGCGGGCCGTAGAGACGTAGGGGCCCGTTCGGACGTATGACGTGGCGGATCAGCTTCCATCCGTGATTCCACCCGTGACACGTAGAGAGCGCAGAGGGCTACCGATGACAGAGCCGAGGTCAAGGACGACAAGGCTGACGGTCGCGCAGGCGCTGGTGCGGTTCCTCACCGTCCAGTACACCGAGCGCGACGGCGTGCGGCGCCGCCTGATCGACTCCACCTGGGGCATCCTCGGACACGGCAACGTCGCCGGGCTGGGGCAGGCGCTCGTCGAGTACGGCGACGACATGCCGTACCACCAGGGCCGCAACGAACAGTCCATGGTGCACGCGGCCGTCGGCTACGCGCGTCAGTGCGACCGCCTCTCCGCCCAGGCCGTCACCACGTCCGTCGGCCCCGGTGCCACCAACCTCGTCACGGGCGCCGCCCTCGCCACGATCAGCCGCCTCCCCGTGCTCCTGCTGCCCGGTGACGTCTTCGCGACCCGCCCCGCCGACCCGGTCCTCCAGCAGCTCGAAGTCCCGTACGCGGGCGATGTGTCGGTCAACGACTGCCTGCGCCCGGTGTCGAGATACTTCGACCGGATCACCCGCCCCGAGGCCCTGGTCCCGGCCGCCCTCCAGGCGATGCGCGTGCTCGCCGACCCCCTCGACACCGGCGCCGTCACCCTCGCGCTCCCGCAGGACGTCCAGGCGGAGGCCTTCGACTGGCCGGACGAGTTCTTCGCCGAACGCGTCTGGACCGTACGCCGTCCGGTCGCCGACCCCGCCCAACTGGCCGCCGCGGTCAGGGCGATACGCATCGCCCGGCGCCCCCTGCTCATAGCGGGCGGCGGGGTCCACCACAGCGGGGCCGAGGACGCGCTGAGGGAGTTCGCCGACCTGACCCGTATCCCGGTCGCCGCCACGCAGGCCGGCAAGGGCTCGCTCACCTGGGACCACCCGGCGGACGTCGGCGGCATCGGGCACACCGGCACGGCGACCGCCTGCGAACTCGCCCGCACCGCCGACCTGGTGATCGGCGTCGGTACCCGCTACACCGACTTCACCACCGCCTCCGGCACCCTCTTCGCCGCCCCGGGCGTGCGCTTCCTGAACATCAACATCGCCTCCTTCGACGGCCACAAGATGGCCGGGCAGCCGCTGGTCGCCGACGCGCGCTCGGCACTGGAGGCCCTGACCGCGGCCCTCGCCCCGCACGGCCACCGCGCCGGACCCGCGTACGTCACCGAGTACACCGACGACAAGGAGCGCTGGGAGCACCGCGTCGACGCGGCCTTCGAGGCGGAGGACCCCTACGCGCGCCCCACCCAGCCGCAGGTCCTCGGCGCCCTCGACGACCTGGTCACCGGCGACGACATCATCGTCAACGCCGCCGGATCACTCCCCGGCGACCTGCACAAACTCTGGCGCGCCCGGTCCCGCGACCAGTACCACGTCGAGTACGGCTACTCCTGCATGGGCTACGAGATCCCGGCCGCGATCGGCGTCCGGATGGCGGCCCCCGACCGGCCGGTGTGGGCGCTGGTCGGCGACGGCACGTACCTGATGATGCCCACCGAGATCGTCACCGCCGTCCAGGAGGGCATCGCGATCAAGGTGGTGATCCTGCAGAACCACGGATACGCGTCGATCGGCGGCCTCTCCGAGAAGGTCGGCGGCGAACGGTTCGCCACCGACTACCGGCACCGCTCCGAGGACAGCAAGTACACGGGGCGCCCACTCCCCGTCGACCTGGCCGCCAACGCGGCGAGCCTCGGCATGCGGGTGCTGCGCGCCAAGACCGTGGACGACCTGCGGACCGCCCTCACCGAGGCACGGGCCGCCGACACTCCCACATGTGTCTACGTGGAGACCGAAACGGCAGACACAGTGTCGGGCGCGCCCCCGGCCCAGGCCTGGTGGGATGTTCCCGTGGCCGAGACCGCGACCCGACCGTCGGCGGTCAAGGCACGCGCGCTGTACGAACGGCTGGCCTCCACCCGGCGCCGCCATCTGTGACGTAGTTCTTGGGCATGACAAGGAGTTCTCGGGCATGACGAAGATCGTCAACCACTGGATCGGCGGCAGGCACGTCGAAAACGCCGCGGGCGCGTCGGGCACGTACGGGCCGGTCACCGACCCCGCGACCGGCGCCGTCACCACGAAGGTCGCCTTCGCGAGCGTCGAGGAGGTGGACGCCGCGGTCGCCGCCGCGAAGGACGCCTACGCGACCTGGGGCACCTCCTCGCTCGCCAAGCGGTCCACGGTCCTCTTCAAGTTCCGCGCCCTGCTCGACGCCCACCGCGACGAGATCGCCGAGCTGATCACCGCCGAGCACGGCAAGGTGCACTCGGACGCGCTCGGCGAGGTCGCCCGCGGTCTGGAGATCGTCGACCTGGCGTGCGGGATCACCGTCCAGCTGAAGGGCGAGCTGTCGACGGAGGTGGCCTCCCGGGTCGACGTGGCCTCGATCCGCCAGCCGCTCGGTGTCGTCGCGGGCATCACGCCGTTCAACTTCCCGGCGATGGTGCCGATGTGGATGTTCCCGCTGGCCGTCGCCTGCGGCAACACCTTCGTACTGAAGCCGAGCGAGAAGGACCCGTCGGCGGCCGTCAGGCTCGCGGAGCTGTTCGCGGAGGCAGGGCTGCCGGACGGCGTCCTGAACGTCGTGCACGGCGACAAGGTGGCCGTCGACCGCCTCCTGGAGCACCCGGACGTCAAGGCGGTCTCCTTCGTCGGCTCCACCCCGATCGCCCGGTACATCCACACCACCGCCTCCGCCAACGGCAAGCGCGTCCAGGCCCTCGGCGGCGCCAAGAACCACATGCTGGTCCTGCCCGACGCCGATCTGGACGCGGCGGCGGACGCGGCCGTCTCCGCCGCCTACGGTTCGGCGGGCGAGCGCTGCATGGCCATCTCGGCCGTCGTCGCGGTCGGCGCGATCGGCGACGAACTGGTGGACAAGATCCGCGAACGCGCCGAGAAGATCAAGATCGGCCCCGGCAACGACCCGTCCTCCGAGATGGGCCCGCTGATCACCGCCGCCCACCGCGACAAGGTCGCCTCGTACGTGACGGGCGCCGCCGCCCAGGGCTCCGAGGTCGTCCTCGACGGCACCGGGTACACGGTCGAGGGCCACGAGAACGGTCACTGGATCGGGCTCTCGCTGCTCGACAAGGTCCCGACCGACTCGGACGCCTACCGGGACGAGATCTTCGGCCCGGTGCTGTGCGTGCTGCGCGTGGACACGTACGACGAGGGGGTCGCCCTCATCAACAACTCGCCCTTCGGCAACGGCACCGCGATCTTCACCCGGGACGGCGGCGCGGCCCGCCGCTTCCAGCTGGAGATCGAGGCGGGCATGGTCGGCGTGAACGTGCCGATCCCGGTGCCGGTGGGCTACCACTCCTTCGGCGGCTGGAAGGACTCCCTCTTCGGGGACCACCACATCTACGGCAACGACGGCACGCACTTCTACACCCGCGGCAAGGTCGTCACGACCCGCTGGCCGGACCCGTCGGAGGGCCCGGCGGGCGTGGACCTCGGCTTCCCGCGCAACCACTGAGTCACCGCTCGCGGCTCCACCCACGGCCCGCTGTCCGCCTCCCCGGCGGCGGCGGGCCGTCGCCGTCCGGTGCGCTCCGCCTGTGAATCCGGCAGTTGAATTTCTGGGCCCGCGCTGCGGTTCCCGCACGGACGGGATGGCCGGGATCACTTGCCCCTTGCTGCCATGAACGGCAGTCAACCCCTCCTTCACCTACGGATTCCGTAGGTGAAGAACCGTTGACGATTCGGATTCCGCAGGGTTCGATGCGGCACGGGAGCACGCACCACCCCTCACCCGATCACGACGCCTTCAGGCCATCCCGCAGCCGCCGCAGCCGCCGGAGGCGATACCGCTCCCGTCCGACACCACCGCCGCACCCCGCCGCACGAGTCGATCGGAACCGCTCCATGACCGACACGCTCCGCCCTGTCGACTCCACCGCCGTCCCCGGGGCGCCGGACGGCAGTCCCCACGAGAACGGCCCCCGTACGCTCAAGCGGTCCATCGGCGTCGTCGGCGGCACCCTCCTCACGATCTCCTGCGTGACGCCGGCCTCCACGCTCTTCGTGGTCGTCCCCGACCTGTTCGGGTCCCTCGGCACGGCGACGGCCCTGACCGTCGCGATCGGCTCGCTGCTCTGTATCGCCGTGGCGTTCTGCTACTCGGAGCTGGGCACCCTCATCCCCAGCGCGGGCGGCGAGTACGCCATGGTGTCGACGATGGCCGGCCGGCTCGCGGGCTGGCTCGTCTTCGTCCTGTCGCTCCTCGTGGTGATGATCGTCCCGCCGGTGATCGCGATGGGTACGGCGGACTACCTCGCGCCCGTCGTCCACCTCGACCCGTCCTGGGCGGGCGCGGGCGTGATGGTGCTCGCCACCCTCGCGGGCCTGCTCGACCTGCGGGCCAACGCCTGGATCACCGGGATCTTCCTGGTCCTTGAGGTCATCGCGGCGGCCGTGGTGGCCGTCCTGGGCTTCGCGCACGCCGAGCGGGGCGCGGACAGCCTGGTGTCCATGGAGGTGGCCGGATCCGGCGGCCACCCGGACACCGTGACGGTGATGCTGATGGTCTCCGGACTCGCGATCGCCCTCTTCGTCACCCAGGGCTTCTCGACGGCCGTCTACCTCTCCGAGGAACTGGAGAACCCGCGCCGCAACGTGGCCCGTACGGTCCTGGCCACCCTCGCCATCTCCACGGTGATCATCCTCGTGCCGGTGGCGGCGATCACCGTGGGCGCCCCGGACCTGGCCGCGCTCACCGGCGGCGACATCAGCGGCATGGTCGCCGCCTGGTCCAACTCGGCGGTCGGCACGTTCGTCAGCCTCTGTGTGGCGCTCGCCATCATCAACGCGGGCATCGTGATGGTCATCCAGAACTCCCGCGTACTGTTCGCCTCCGCCCGGGACAAGGCGTGGCCCGCCCCGGTCAACAACGTCCTGTCCAAGCTCGGCCGCTTCGGCTCCCCGTGGGTGGCGACGCTCGTGGTGGGAATTCCCGGCGCGGTCCTGTGCTTCGTGAACCTCGACACCCTGTACGGCATCACGGGCGTCTCCGTCACCAGCATGTACATCCTGGTCGCGGTGGCCGCGCTGCTGGCCCGCCGAGGCCCCCACGCCCACACGTCCGCCTGGCGCATGCCGCTGTGGCCGGTGCTCCCGGTCCTCCTGATCGCGGTCCTGGCCTACGTCCTCACCATGCAGGACCCGACCTACCTGGCCTGGACAGGCGGCATCACAGCAGCCGCAACCCTCTACTGGGCCCTCTACCTACGCCCCCGCCACTCCACCCACTGGCTGGTAACAATCCCCAAGGACTAGAAACACGCGTGCTCGTGCCTTCAGGGGCGCGGGGAACGGCGCAATCTTCGGCTTTTCCTTCTAGGGGGCGCGGGGAACGGCGCAGTCTGTGGCTTTTGCCTTCAAGGGCGCGGGGAACGGCGCAATCCTGTCGCTGTCAGGGGCGCGGGGAACGGCGCAACAAGCCACAACGAACCCGCACCCATACCGCACCCGCGGTACACGCCAGTCCCCCGTACTCCTACGGGATACCGCCCACCTCCCCCCACCGACGGCCCACCCGCCCGGCAGGGCCCCGTACCGTTGAACCATGGATCTTCGAATGCCCGCAGCACCACGACGGTGGTTGCGAGGGCCGCGACGGTGGACCGCCGCGGCCCTCGTCGTCGTGCTCGCCGGCGCCGGCACATGGACCGCGGTCGCCGACGACGGCCCACCCGCGGTGCACCGCGCGGACCGCCTCCTCCCCACGGCGGCCGGGGTGGACATCGACACGTCGTACTTCACCGCCGGCTCCAAGGACGCCGGCCGCCGCCCCGCCGTCCTCCTGACGCACGGCTTCGGCGGCAACAAGGAGGACGTACGCAAGCAGGCGGAGGACCTCGCCCGCGACGGCTACGCGGTACTGACCTGGTCGTCCCGCAGCTTCGGAAGGTCCACGGGCAAGATCGGCCTGAACGACCCGAAGGGCGAGGTCGCCGACGTCTCCAAGCTCATCGACTGGCTCGCGAAGCGCCCCGAGGTCGAGCTCGACAAGACCGGCGACCCCCGGGTGGGCGTCGCCGGAGCCTCGTACGGCGGCGCGGTCTCGCTGCTCGCCGCCGGTTACGACCAGCGCGTGGACGCCATAGCCCCGGCGATCACGTACTGGAACCTCGCGGACGCCCTGTTCCCGAACGGCGTCTTCAAGAAGCTCTGGGCCGGGATGTTCATCAACTCCGGCGGCGGCTGCGACACGTTCGAGGCGAGCCTCTGCGAGATGTACGAGCGTGTCGCGGAGTCCGGCAAGCCCGACGCGGCGGCCATGAAACTCCTCCAGGAGCGCAGCCCCTCCGCCGTCGGCGACCGCATCAAGGTCCCCACGCTCATCATGCAGGGCCAGACCGACTCCCTCTTCCCGCTCGACCAGGCCGACAAGATCGCCAAGGCCGTCAGGGCGAACGGCGCCCCCGTGGACGTCGACTGGATCGCCGGCGGCCATGACGGCGGCGACATGGAGACGGACCGCCTGCACGCACGCGTGACCTCGTGGTTCGACCGCTACCTCAAGGACGACAAGAACGCCGACACGGGCCCCGCGTTCCGCGTCACCCGCACCGGCGGCATCGACTCGACCGACGGCGGCGCCCAGTTGCGCGGCGCCGACGCGGACACCTACCCCGGCCTGACCGGCGGCGACCGGCAGGTGGCGCTGAGCGGACGCGAGCAGAAGTTCTCCAACCCGGCCGGCGCCAGCCCGCCCGGCATCTCGGCGCTGCCCGGTCTCGGCGGCGCGGGCGGCCTCTCCCAGCTGTCCTCGCTCGGCGTCGGGGTGTCACTCGACTTCCCCGGGCAGTTCGCGCGCTTCGACTCCAAGGCAGTGACGAAGGACCTGCGGATCACCGGCTCGCCCACCGTGACGGTGAACGTGAAGTCGACGACCGACGAGGCCGTCCTCTTCGCCAAGGTGTACGACGTCGGCCCCGGCGGCCGGCAGCAGGTCCTGCCGTCCCAGCTGGTCACCCCGGTCCGCGTCACGACCGACGACGAGAACGGCAAGGACGTCCGGCTGACCCTGCCCGCCATCGACCACGAGGTGCAGGAGGGCCACCGTCTGCGCCTGGTCCTCGCCTCGACCGACCTCGGCTACGCGTCCCCGGCGGCCCCGGCCACGTACACCGTCTCCCTGAAGAGCGACCTCGCCGTGCCGACCGCGCCCGCTGTGACGACCGCGGCCGCCTCGCTGCCGGCCTGGGTGTGGTGGCTGCCGATCGCCGGTGCGCTGACCGCGCTCGCCCTGCTCCTGACGGGCCGCCGCCGGACCACCGCGACCCCGCCCGACCCGGCGCTCGCCGAGGTCCCGCTCCAGATCACCGACCTGAGCAAGCGGTACGCGAAGTCGGCGGACCGCTATGCCGTCCAGGACCTGTCGTTCCGCGTGGAGAAGGGCCAGGTACTCGGTCTGCTCGGCCCGAACGGCGCGGGCAAGACCACCACCCTGCGCATGCTCATGGGCCTCATCAAGCCCGACGGCGGCGAGATCCGCGTCTTCGGGCACGCGATCCGGCCGGGCGCGCCGGTCCTCTCCCGGGTCGGCGCCTTCGTGGAGGGCGCGGGCTTCCTCCCGCACCTGTCCGGCCGCGAGAACCTGGACCTGTACTGGCAGGCCACCGGCCGTCCGCCCGAGGACGCCCACCTGGAGGAGGCGCTGGAGATCGCGGGCCTGGGCGACGCGCTGGCCCGCGCGGTCCGCACGTACTCCCAGGGCATGCGACAGCGCCTGGCCATCGCCCAGGCCATGCTCGGCCTCCCCGACCTGCTGATCCTCGACGAGCCGACGAACGGCCTCGACCCGCCCCAGATCCGCGAGATGCGCGAGGTGATGATCCGTTACGCGGCGGCCGGGCGCACGGTCATCGTGTCCAGCCATCTCCTCGCCGAGGTCGAGCAGTCCTGTACGCATCTGGTCGTCATGGACCGGGGCCGACTGGTCCAGGCAGGACCGGTCCACGAGATCATCGGCTCGGGCGACACCCTCCTCGTCGGCCTCGCGGCCGATGTCCCGGACCCGCTGGTGGAAAAGGTGGCGGCGCTCCCGGGCGTCGACTCGGCGACCCGCACGGACGACGGACTGCTGATACGGCTGACCGCGCGGGGCGCGACGGTGAGTTCCGGGACAGCGGCTCTCGGGGCGGCGAGTTCCGGGACGACACTGTCCGGAACGGCAAGTTCCGGAACGGCGGTTGTCGACTCCGCGGCCGGTACCGACTCCGCGGCAGTCGTCGGATCCACGGCCGGTACCGACTCCGCGACCGCCGTCGACTCCACGACTGGTATCGACTCCGCGATCGTCGTCGCATCCGGGGCCGTCATCGACCCCGCGGCCGTCGACGACTCCGCGGCGGCCGCCCGGCTCCTCGTGGAGCTGGTCCGGCTGGAGGTACCGGTGGCCTCCCTCGGCCCCCACCGCCGCCTGGAGGACGCGTTCCTGACCCTGATCGGAGGCTCCGCGTGAGCACACTTGTAGAGCGTGCCGAAGTGGCGGACGGCTACCGGGCCGGGCGGACACTCCCGCTGCGGGTCGAGCTGATGCGCCAGTTGAAGCGGCGCCGCACGCTGGTCATGGGGGCGATCCTCGCCGCCCTGCCGTTCGTGCTGGTGGTGGCCTTCGCGATCGGCGGCCAGCCGGAGGGCCGCGAGGGCCGGGTCAGCCTCATGGACACGGCCACGGCGTCGGGCGCCAACTTCGCCGCGACGAACCTCTTCGTCTCGGCGGGCTTCCTGCTGGTCATCCCGGTCGCGCTGTTCTGCGGCGACACCATCGCCTCGGAGGCCAGCTGGTCCTCCCTGCGCTACCTGCTCGCCGCACCCGTGCCGAGGGCCCGCCTCCTGTGGTCCAAGCTCGTGGTGGCGCTCGGCCTCAGCCTCGCCGCGATGGTGCTGCTGCCGGTGGTCGCGCTGGTGGTGGGCTCGGTCGCGTACGGCTGGGGTCCGCTGGAGATCCCCACCGGCGGCTCCCTGTCCGCGGGCACGGCGGCCCAGCGCCTCGTGATCGTGATCGCGTTCATCTTCGCGTCCCAACTGGTCACCGCCGGGCTCGCGTTCTGGCTGTCCACCAAGACCGACGCCCCGCTGGGCGCGGTGGGAGGCGCGGTCGGCCTGACGATCGTCGGGAACGTACTGGACGCGGTGACCGCCCTCGGCGACTGGCGCCACTTCCTGCCCGCGCACTGGCAGTTCGCGTGGGCCGACGCGGTGCAGCCCAACCCCGAATGGGGCGGCATGATCCAGGGCACGGCGGTCTCCGTCACGTACGCGCTGGTGCTGTTCGCCCTCGCCTTCCGCGGGTTCGCCCGCAAGGACGTGGTGTCGTAGTCCCCTTCTGACCTTCTGAAACCGCCGTACGGGCCCTTCGGACACCTTCAGGTCTCCGGAGGATCACCCACCGGTCTCGACGGCCGCCCACCGTGGCCGCATCGAGATCCATCCGCAACGCCTTGGGCCGCTCCTTCCGCCCGCCTCGGCCGTCACAGTCACAGACGTCGGCTCACAGCGGTCACCGAGGGGACACACATGAGGCGCACCGAACGGCATCGGACAGAGCGGTTCGACACACGGGGAGGACCGCCGGGCTCGCGGCGGCAGCAACGGCAGCGGCGGCGGGTGCGCGGCGCGCTCGTCGCCGCGACCGTCTCCCTCGGGCTCCTGCTCACCGCCTGCGGCGGTGGAGTGGGCGAGGACTCGAACGACGGGGGCAGCGGCAAGGCCCGGCAGGACAACGGCTTCCCGGCCCCCGCCCCGGCTCAGCCGACCGGTCCGCCGGACATGGACGGCGGGACCGGCCAGGGCGACCAGGGCGGCCAGGGCGATGAGCGGAAGGGCGAACTCCGGGAGACCGCGCCGCCGGCCGACTACCTGTCCACGTTCGCCCTGGACGTCGACACCGCGTCGTACGGCTACGCGCGGCGGACTCTGCGGGAGGGCCGGCGGCCCGATCCGTCGACGGTCCGCCCCGAGGAGTTCGTCAACAGCTTCCGCCAGAACTACGAGCGCCCCGACGGCAACGGCTTCACGGTCACGATGGACGGCGCCCGCACGGCAGCCGCAGACACCCCCTCGCGAGAGGAGGACTACTCAGGCTCTTCCGACTCCTTCGGCCAGGAGAACCGGGACTGGCGCTTCCTCCGGGTCGGCCTCGCCACCCGAGGGGCCGAGGACAGCGGCGAACGGCCGCCGGCCGCCCTCACCTTCGTCATCGACGTCTCCGGTTCCATGGCGGAACCGGGCCGGCTCGACCTGGCCAAGGAATCCCTGGACGTGATGACGGACCGGCTGCGCGACGACGACGCGGTCGCGCTCGTCGCGTTCAGCGACGAGGCACGGACCGTGCTTCCGATGACGCGCCTGGGCGACCACCGGGGCCGCGTCCACGAGGCGATCGACACCCTCGAACCCACCGACTCGACCAACCTCGGCGCGGGCGTCGCGACCGGCTACCGCACGGCCGTGGACGGGCTGCGCGAAGGCGCCACCAACCGGGTCGTGCTGCTCTCCGACGCCCTCGCCAACACCGGTGAGACCGACGCCGACGCCATCCTCGACCGGATCGCGGACGCCCGCCGCGCGCACGGCATCACGCTCTTCGGGGTCGGCGTGGGCAGCGACTACGGCGACGCGCTGATGGAACGCCTCGCGGACAAGGGAGACGGCCACACCACGTACGTGTCGAGTGCGGAGGAGGCCCGCAAGGTCTTCTGCGACGAACTGCCGCGCAACATCGACCTCACCGCGCGGGACGCCAAGGCGCAGGTCGCCTTCGACCCGGCGACGGTGGACCAGTTCCGGCTGATCGGCTACGACAACCGGCAGGTCGCCGACGAGGACTTCCGCGACGACCGGGTGGACGGCGGCGAGACCGGTCCCGGCCACACGGTGACGGCGCTGTACGCGGTACGGGTCAAGCCGGGGGCGAGGGGGCACGTGGCCACCGCGACCGTGCGGTGGCTCGACCCCTCGACCCGGGTCCCGCACGAGGAGACGGGCCGGGTGGAGGCGGACTCCCTCGACGGGCCGCTCTGGGGCCCGACGACGGCGCGCAGCGGGCTCCAGGTCACGGCGGTCGCGGCGTACTTCGCGGACGCGCTGCGCGCGGGCGACGGCCGATGGAGTGCGCTCCCGGGCGCGCTACCACTACCCGAACTGGCCCGCCACGCGAAGGCTCTGGCCTCAACAACGGAGAGCCCCGCAATCCAACAACTGTCCTCCACAATCACCCAGGCCTCCACCCTGAACACCTAACCCAGCCGGGCCCCTGAGCCGGGGGGTGGGACCTGAGGCGGAGGGATGGGTGCGGCTCGGCGGGGGCTGACTGACCGCGCAGTTCCCCGCGCCCCTGGGGGGGGGTGGGGCTTGAGGCGGAGGATCGGGTGCGGCTCGGTTGGGGTTGGCCGCGCAGTTCCCCGCGCCCCTAAAAGCCGCCCCGCCGCCCAGGCGCGCCCGAAGGGGCGCGGGGAACTGCGCGCTCAACCCTGACTGGCCCGCACGTTTCGGCGAGGGGTGCCCGTGGCCCACCTCCAGGGGCGCGGGGAACGGCGCAGCTCAGCCCTGACCGACCCACACATTTCGGCGGGGGTGCCCGCGTCCCACCTCCAGGGGCGCGGGGAACGGCGCAGCTCAGCCCTGACCGACCCGCACGTCTCGGCGAGGGTGCCCGTGTCCCACCTTCAGGGGCGCGGGGAACGGCGCGGGCAACCCTCACGTACCCGCACCATTCCCTCGACGGGTGGTCCTCCTACCGAAGGGGCGCGGGGAACGGCGCAACCAGCCCCACCCAACCGCACCCGCCCCCCGACCGGAGGTCACCCGCACAGCTCCCCGGCCGCCCGCCCCGCGTCATTCGGAAAGCGGAACGACGTCCGCTCCCACGCCCCCGCGACGTTCCGCAGGAAGCGCCCTACCGTCAACCGCCCCCGCACAGCCCCGTCCAGCTCGGCCAGAGCCCCGCACCGCAGGGCCCGCCGCGCCGCGGCGACCTCGGCCGGGCGGACCCAGGAGGGCGCCCTCACCCCCCGGTCGGCCACCAGCCAGGCCACCGGCAGATGCTTGTCATGGCCCACCCGCCCCGCCCCGACCCGCTCGGAGTGCGCCGCCAGGGGATACGCGAGCCCGATCGGATCCAGCGCGGCCCCGTCCAGGGGAACGACCGAGCCGTTGAGCCCCAGCACCACATAACTGGCCGTCACCCCGCCCGAGGAACCCCTCACCCACCCGTCCTTGCCCAGCACCAGCACCGCCGCCCCCGAACGACCCGCCTCCGCCACCTGACGCGCGTACCGCAGATGGTGCGGCGCCCCCGCGAAGGTGTGCCGCACGGGATGCGGATCGGCGTTGTGACGCACGTACACGCCCCGCTCGTCCGCGATCCCCGCCGGCCCGATCTGCCCGCCGTACGGCATCCGCAGCCAGCCCGCGCAGACCACCGCCCACACTCCGACACCGACCGCGGCCAGCGTGCCCACCCGGGTCGCCGGTACGACGAAGACGGGCAGCAGCATCAACAGCAGCCCCGGCAGCAGCATCCGCCCGTGCATGAAGTCCCCGCCGACCTTCACCACGTACAGCCAGCACAGCGCCCCGGCGACGACCGGCGCGAGGACGGGAACGACCCGCGCCACCCCGGCCCCGCGAAGCCGGCCGCGCCCGCACAGGGACAGCACCGCCGCCGCCACGAACACCGCGGGCACCCACAGCAGATAGGGCTGCGCGAAGTCCCCGAGATAGACCAGCCCCCGCCCCCACAGGCTCTGCGAGGCCTCCTTCGTCACGGCGGGCAGCGGCACCAGATGCCCGTAGTACCCGGCCCGGAACACCTCGTACGCGACCGGCAGCGCCCCCGCCGCCCCCGCCCCCGCGAACGCCCTGCGCCACGACGGCCGTACGAGCAGCCACTGCGCGGCCAGGAACACCACGGTCACCAGCCCCAGATCGGGCCGCACCAGAGGCCCGAGCCCGATGACCGCGGACGTGCCGAGCGAGCCGGGCCGCGCCGTCAGCGCCAGCCACGCCCCCGCGATCCAGCACGTGGCGAGCCCCGTCTCCAGCCCCGACGTCGCGAAGTCCCACACGGGCGGCAGCCCGAGCAGCACCAGCGACCCCAGCGGCACGGCCACCCGCACCCCGCCGTACGTCCGCAGCGCGCCGATCCCCGCGAGCGCGAACCCGGCGGCGGTCAGCAGCAGCCCCCCGTACACCGCCGCCGACGCCGGATCGACCCCCGCCGCCCCGGCCGCGACGAGCAGCCACTGCCACAGGGTGCCGGTCGACGACTCCACCCGCTCACCCGCGTTGAACACGGGCCCGTTCCCCGCGAGCACCTGCCGCACGGTCCGTACGTAGATGTAGGCGTCGTCGGACATCCACCGCCGCCGGAACCCCGCGTACGCGACGAGGAGCGCGGGCACGGCCCACACCGCCACCCGCAGCCGGCCCGCCCACGCGGTACCGGGCCCGGACCCGGGCGGCGACAGGACGGACGACGAGGGCGGACGGCTCCTGCCGTAGAGGAAGTACGAGGGGCGGGCGGGGGAGTGCGTCGACGTCATGATCCGTTCATCGGCCCTCGTCCGGCCGAGCTTGACGGACCTGTTGAAAATCCCCTACGCATGAGTAAGTTTACTCCACAGTAAGTAAGCGTCACCGCAACGAGTGAGCGCCACCGCACCGCGAGCCGCCACCGGGAGCCGTCATGGGCGTACGCAGGGAACTGAAACAGGCGAAGAGGCGCACCGATCCGAGGGGCCGCGTCCAGGTCGACCTCACGAGGGACGAGAGCGGCGCGGTCCGCGAGGCGCGCATGCCCGCCCTCGCCCCGCGACCCACCACCGGCAGCATCGCCGACCTGCCCTTCACCAACGCGGCCGAGGCTCCCGACGCCGTGGTCCTCCGCCGCCGGGAAGGCGACACCTGGCAGCCGGTGACCGCCGCCGCCTTCGCCCGTGAAGTCACCGCCGTGGCCAAGGGGTTGATCGCCGCGGGCCTGGAACCGGGCGGCCGCGTCGCGGTGATGTCCCGTACCCGCTACGAGTGGACGCTCCTCGACTTCGCGATCTGGGCCGCGGGCGGCCTGTCCGTCCCGGTGTATCCCACCTCCTCGCCCCAGCAGATCGAGTGGATCGTCCGGGACTCCGCCACCCGCTTCGCCGTCGTCGAGACACCGGGGAACGCGGCGGCGGTCACGACCGGCACGGCCGACCACCCGGCACCACCCCGCATCTGGCAACTCGACGCCGGTGCAGGAACCGACGGAACCGGCACCGGCGGGACCGGGGGCGCCGTCGCCGAACTCACGGCCCTGGGCCGTGACATCCCCGACGAGGAGGTCACCAAGCGCCGCGCCGCCCTCGCCCCCGACACCGTCGCGACGATCTGCTACACCTCCGGCACCACCGGCCGCCCCAAGGGCTGCGTCCTCACCCACGCCAACCTGTACGCCGAGGCCGCGAACACCGTCGAACTCCTCCACCCCGTCTTCAAGGAGGTCACCGGCCAGCAGGCCTCGACCCTCCTCTTCCTCCCGCTCGCCCACATCCTGGGCCGCACCCTCCAGATCTCCTGCCTGATGGCCAGGATCGAGCTGGGCCACTTCCCGAGCATCAAGCCCGACGAACTCCGCCCGGCGCTGCGGGGGTTCAGGCCCACGTTCCTGGTCGGCGTGCCCTACCTCTTCGAGAAGATCCACGGCACCGGCCGCGCCACCGCCGAACGCATCGGCCGCGGCGCCTCCTTCGACCGCGCGCACCGCGTCGCCGTCCGCTTCGGCGAACTGCACCTGGACAAGTTCCTCGGCCGCGGCAAGGGCCCAGGGCCCGGCCTCTACGCCGCCTGGGCCCTGTACGACCTGCTGGTCTACCGCCGGGTCCGCAAGGAGATCGGCGGCCGTACGCGCTACGCCATCAGCGGCGGCTCCCCGCTCGACCGCGAACTCAGCCTCTTCTTCTACGCCGCGGGGATCCTCGTCTACGAGGGCTACGGTCTGACCGAGACCACCGCCGCCGCGACGATCGTCCCGCCCCTTCGGCCCCGCCCCGGCACGGTGGGCCTCCCCGTCCCGGGCACGGCCGTGCGTATCGCCGACGACGGCGAGGTGCTCATCAAGGGCGGCATCGTCTTCGGCTCCTACTGGAACGACCCGGCCGCCACCGACGCGGTACTGGCCGACGAGTGGTTCGCGACCGGCGACCTGGGTTCGCTCGACGAGGACGGCTACCTCACCATCACCGGCCGCAAGAAGGACATCCTCGTCACCTCGGGCGGCAAGAACGTCTCCCCGGCCGTCCTGGAGGACAGGCTGCGCAGCCGGCCCCCCGTCGGCCAGTGCGTGGTCGTCGGCGACAACCGCTCCTACATCGCCGCCCTGATCACCCTGGACCGCGAGGACCTCACCCACTGGCTGTACGTCCGCGGGATGCCGGCCGACACCCCGCTGTCCGACCTGATCCACGATCCCCGGTTGCGCGCCGACGTCCAGAAGGTCGTGGACCACGCGAACCAGGCCGTCTCCAGGGCCGAGTCGATCCGCGACTTCGCCCTGGTCGAGGGCGAGTTCACCGAGGAGAACGGCCTGCTCACCCCGTCCCTGAAGATCAAGCGCCACGCGGTGACGGCGGCGTACGCGCGGGACATCGAGACGCTCTACGACAACCCGTCGCAGGCCCGGGAACAGCACGTGTCGGAACACCACGCACGGGAACAGCGGGCCACCCCCGAGGGGTGACCCGCTGTTCGCGGAGCATGGTGGAGCTGGGAAGGTCAGCTTCCGGCAGCGCCGTTGCCCGAGAGCACCGGGATGTTGTCCAGGATGTGCGACAGGGGCTCGTCGCCCTTCGCCTGGGTGGAGTTCTCGGTGCACTGCTGGTTCTGCGGGGCCGACAGGATCGGCACGTCCTGCAGAACGGTGATCGGCACGAGACCGACGAGCGACGCCAGGTTGGCCTTGACCGGCAGACCGACACACGGCTTGTTCAGCGTGCCCTGCACGAGCGAGAGCTGGGGGCTCATCTTGCCGTGCGTGGCCTGGTTGCCGTACTTCTGGACGGAACCGTTGCCGTTGGCGGTGGTGACGCCGTCGTCGTTGCCGATGGCCAGCGCCTGGGGCGCGCCAGCGGCCGACAGACCGGCGACAGAGGCGGCAATGGCCGCGGTCGCCATCAGCTTCTTCATTTTCGTTCCCTTTCGGAGAGTGGCCCCCGTGACGGAGCCGCATATTCATCAACAGTGCGGTGGACGGTGCGGTTGCGGGGTTTGCCCCGATTGGCCCACAGGCTTTCCTCGGGACCGGAGCTACGCGCCGCCGTTGACGTGGCAGGGGGAGCGGGCCGCCGGGAAGGCCGGCGGCCCGCTGGGTGATGCGGCAGATCAGCTGCCGGAGGCGCCGTTGCCCGAGAGCACCGGGATGTTGCTGAGGATGTGCGAGAGGGGCTCGTCGCCCTTCGCCTGCGTGGAGTTCTCGGTGCACTGCTGGTTCTGCGGGGCCGACAGGATCGGCACGTCCTGGGCGACCGTGATCGGCACCAGGCCGACGAGCGAGGCCAGGTTGGCCTTGGCCGGCAGGCCGATGCAGGGCTTGTTGAGCGAGCCCTGGATGAGCGCCATCTGCGGGCTCATGTCGCCGTAGGTGGCCTGGTTGCCGTAGATCTGCGCGGCGTGGTTGCCGTTGGCGGTGGTGACGCCGTTGTCGTTGCCGATCGCCATCGCCTGGGGCGCGGCGGCAGCCGAAACACCGGCGACGGAAGCGGCGACCGCCGCGGCAGCCATAACCTTCTTGATCACTTGCTGGTCCCTTCTGGAGTAACCCCGTCCACCGGAGCGACCTGGACAACTCCGTCCGGCCCGCATAGTTGCTCCGATTCACTCCGATGGCCCATTTGGGAAGGCCGTTTGTCCTACACACGCGCGCGAGACTTTCCGTGAATTACGGGCCGTCGAACGGGCCAACCGGGTGACACCTCGAAACCAATCGGCCCGCCTCCGGTTGATGCGGGAGCAGGAACACGGGTCTCTGCACAGGAAAGGACCGGAGAAATGCTCAAGAAGGCAATGGCCACGGCGGCGGTCGCCGCTTCTGTCGTCGGTGTCTCGGCGGCGGGTGCCCCGCAGGCGCTTGCCATCGGCAACGACAGCGGCGTCACCACCGCCAACGGCAACCACGCCGAGCAGGTGTACGGCAACGCCAAGGCGGAGGGCGAGATGAGCCCCCAGGGCCAGCTCGTGCAGGGTTCGCTCAACAAGCTCTGCCTCGGGGTGCCGGTCAAGGCCAACCTGGCCTCGCTCGTGGGCGTCCTGGTGCCGGTCACCGTTCTGCAGGACGTGCCGATCCTGTCGGCCCCGCAGAACCAGCAGTGCGCCGAGAACTCCACCCAGGCGAAGGGCGACGAGCCGATCTCGCACCTCCTGAGCAACATCCCGGTGCTCTCGGGCAACGGCGCTTCGGGCAGCTGATCCGCCGTCGCGAGGACCGCCCGGGCCGCCCCGCCGCGCTGTGCGGCGGGGCCGCCCGGGTTCGTCGGGATTATTTTCTGTTTTCCTTTTCTGTCTTTGTGAAGTGACGTTTCGCCATCCATTCCGCTCCCGGCGTTCGGGTGAAATACCGGAGAGTCGCACTTTCTGTAGTTTCTTCGTCCCCCGTCCCCTCGTTCAACAGCCCGCAGGTCATGGTGCGAGTCGTTCAGGCTGGGCTCGTCCGGTTTCGGCCGTCATTGGGCATGACCGCAGAGAAAGGGAAGTACGTGAAGCACAAGAAGAGTGCCGTCGTCATCGCCGGCGCGATCATGGCCATGGGCATGGCCGCCCCGGCCTTCGCCGACTCCGAGGCCGAGGGTGCCGCCGTCGGCTCGCCCGGCGTCCTCTCCGGCAACGTTCTCCAGGTGCCCGTGCACATTCCTGTCAACGTGTGCGGCAACTCGATCAACGTGATCGGCCTGCTGAACCCGGCGTTCGGCAACGTGTGCGTCAACGACTGACGTCGTAACGCACCAGCCGAACGGCTGAGTCACGCCGGCCTTGGACCGCTTTCCGGTGCCAAGGCCGGCTTTTCCCACTTCTACCAGCAGAGAAGACAACGAAGTTGCGACAGACCCTGAGCAAGGGAATGGTCGCGGCCGCCGCCGCGACGAGCATCTTGTCCCTGTACGCCTCCCAGGCGTTCGCGGACTCGGACGGGCACGCCGTCGCGGCGGACTCGCCCGGAGTGCTGTCCGGCAACAACGTGCAGGCACCGGTGGGCGTGCCCGTGAACGCGTGCGGCAACTCCGCGAACGCGGCCGCCGGCCTCAACCCGTCGTTCGGCAACTCCTGCGCCACCCCCACCGGCAAGCACCGCAAGCCGGACGGGCCCCGCCACGGAGCCCCGGCCGGTTACGGCTCGGACCACGGCGGCGGTTCCGGCCGCGGACACGGCACGGACCACGGTTACGGCTCGGATCAGGGCGGCGGCTCCGGCCACCACGGAGGCGGCTCCTCCACGCACGGCGGTACGCACGAGGCGCCCGGCGTCGGGTCGGGCAACACCGACGAGGCCCCGGTGGACGCTCCGGCCAACGCGTGCGGTGACAGCGCGGACGCGGCCGGGCTGCTGAACCCCGCGTTCGGCGGCAGGTGCGGGCACGACGGACCGAAGGGCTACGGCGACGACGACACCCCGCCGTCCGGGCGCCCGTCCACGCCGCCCCACACGACACCTCCGCACACCACCCCGCCGACGACCACGCCCCCCGAGACGGGTCCGCCCGGGACGGTGCCGCCCACCACGGGGCCCCCGTCGACGGTGCCGCCCACCACGGGTACGCCGGGAGCGCCGCATCCGTCGTCCCCGCACTCCCCGCCCTCCTCCGGCGCGAGCCCCTGGCCGGAGCTGGCGCACACCGGTGTCGACGGGATGCTCGCGGCCTCGGCCGCCGGCGCGGGTCTGCTGCTCGGGGGAGCGGTCCTGTACCGACGCAACCGGGCCGCGTCCCGCCGCTGACGACACGCCGGGTGCCGGGTGCCGGGTTGCGGGACGCCACCCGCCCGGCACCCGGCGCCCGGCACCCGGCATGTGGCGTCCGGGCGGTCAGCGTCCCGCCGCTCCCAGCACCCCGCGCCGCTCCCGCGCGCCCGGCAGGGGCAGGAGGACCGGTCCCGTACGGAGCCGGCGCCGCACTCCCCGTACGAGGGTCCGGGCCGTGAACGTGGCGCCGTGCACGAACCGCATGGCCGGGCCGAAGCCGGCCGCCGTGACCAGGCCCGCCATGAAGAGCCCCGGCCAGGACGACTCGAACTCCCGCCCCACGTAAGGGGAACCGTCGGGTGAGGCGGTCAGGCCGTCGTGCACGTCCGCCGTCAGGATCCCCAGGCGTTCCCGGGTCGGTTTGAACCCCGTGGCGGCGATGACGTGTTCGGTGTCCAGGGACGTCAGCCCACCGTCCGGGCCGAGCACTTCGAGGCGTACGCCGCCTCCGGACCCGTAGGCCGCCGCGATCTCGTGGCCCAGCAGCAGCTCGACGGACGGCTCGACCCGGTCGCGGATCCACCAGGCACCCGCGGGGCCGAGTGCCGTGGTGGCGATCCGGGCGCGGGTGGGCTCGGGGAGGCGGCGGAACGCGCCGGGGCGTTCGGCGTAGAACCAGTTGCGCCAGCCGGGGCCGAGGCCGCTGTGCGGGGCGCGGGCCGACTGCCACCACGGGCGTTCCCAGGGCGGCGGCACGTCGTTCCAGGAGAGGCCGGGGGCCCGGGCCACGATCCGGACGCGGGTGCCCTGTTCGGCGAGCAGGGCCGCCGTCTCCAGCGCGGCCTGGCCACCGCCGACCACGGTGACGTCCTTGCCCGCGAACCGGTCCAGATCGCTGTGATGACTGCTGTGCGAGAGGTGCTCGGGCGCCAACTCGCGCAGACTGGCCGGGACTTCGGTGAAGGGGAGCACGCCGACCGCCAGCGCGACCGTCCTCGCGCGCACGGCCGCGCCGTCCTCGGTGACCGCCTCGAAACCGCCCGGGCAGGGGTGGATGTGCGCGATCGTGCGCTCGTCCACCTCCGGGACCGAGTGCCGCGCGAACCACAGCCCGTACGCGGCGAACACCTCGACCGGGATGGGTGCCCCGTGCCGGGCCTCCACCCCCTGTTCCGCGCAGTAGGCGGCCAGGCTCAGCCGGCCCTCGGGATCCGAGAGGTTGGAGGCCCAGGGTTCGGACTTGAGGAACATGCCGCGGGGCATGTGGTCGCGCCAGGAGGCCATGGGCCGGCCGAACACCCGCAGGCTCAGACCGGCCGCCGCGGCATGGGAGGCGATGGACAGGCCGTAGGGGCCGGCTCCCACCACCAGCAGGTCGTACATCAGTGACTGCTCGCTTTCTCTTCGTCGGACAGGGGCTTGACGGACAGGGACTTCACGGACAGGGCGTCCGCGGAGAGGGGCTTCACGGACGGGAACGGGTGGTCCGGGCGCAGGTGACCCACGTCGGAAGGTGCGGTCTGCCGTACCGGGTGCGCGTCGGTGGCCGGCGCGGGGGCCGTGCGGCGGACGAGGTCCAGCAGTCGACGGGCCGCGCGCCGGACCACGTGGCGGGACCACAGCGCCCACAGGGCGGCCCCGGGCGCGAGGTCGTCCCGGGCGTGCCAGGCCAGTTCGCTCCCGCGGCGGAAGGCCGCCGAGAGCGGCGCGTAGTTCTCCACCACGAAGGTCCGGCCCGGGAGGGGGACGGGCGCCGGCAGCCGACGGTGGGTCAGGTCCAGGTGCAGGGCCCGCACCACGTCGAGCCCCGCCCCGTCGGCGAACAGCCGGAACTGCGCGCCGGGCCGCGGATTGAAGTCGAGCAGGTGGTAGGCGCCGGTCGAGCCGTCGCGGCGGAAGTCCAGGTCGAGGATGCCGCGGTAGCCGAGCGCCGCGACCAGCCGTTCCGCCGACGCCCGCACGGCCGGGTTCGGCGTCCAGCGGCCCACCGCGGTCAGGCCGGCGCCACGCGGCCAGGCCAGCTGCTTGCGGCCCGCGCCGCCGCCGCGCACCGCCCCGGACCGGTCCACGTACCCGTGGAAGAACCAGTCCCGGTCGGGGCCCGGCGGCAGGAACGCCTGGAGCAGCAGCCGGCTGCCCGCCTCCTCGGCCCGCCCGCACAGGGTCCGCGCCTCCCGGGCGGAGGTCAGCACCGTCGTGCTGCGCAAGTCCGAACCTGCGGGCAGCAGCCAGGGACGGCTCCACTTCGCGACCACCGGCAGCCCCAGCCGACGGACCGCCGAGTCCACCTGCGCGGGCCCGTCCGGGACCAGCGTCAGCGGGTGCGCGATGCCCGCGGACTCGCAGACGGCGGCCAGTTCGGCCTTGTCCGCGACCCGCTCGGCGAGACCCGCGGGGGCGAAGGGCAGCAGGAAACGGGGCGAGAGCTCGGCCCGCAGCCGGTCCACGGCCACGGCGCTCGCGTCATCCATGGGGATCAGTACGGCGGGCCGGCCCACCCGCGCCGCCACTCGGCGCAACGTCGACGCGATCTCGGACGGCGGGGCCCCGGGCGCGGGCGGCGGATGCATCCGGCACACGAAACGGGAGGCGCGCACCGGACTTCCGCTGGAATCCGCTACCAGGTGTACGTCGATTCCTGCCCGGCCGAGCGAGCGTACGGCTCCCAGCGTGCCGTGGTGAAAGGGATTCCGGTCGGTGCGCAGCAGTACGGCGGGCACGCGGATGTCGAAGGACGGCATGGGTATGTTTCCTTGGGATCGCTTCTGGTTCTTCGCTTCTGATTTCTCACCCGTGCGGGTGAGCGGGCATTCACCCGGCGCCCGGCCTCGGTTGGCGCAATTCGCATTCATATGACTGAGTGTCAGTGGACGGTGGAAATGAAGCGCGAGGAGTGGACATGGCCCCACTGCAACGGACCCGAACCAGACGGCCGGCGTACGTCGCCGCCGTACTCACCGCCGGACTCTTCGCCTCGGCCGCCCTCGCGTCCGGGACGGGGTACGCGTCGGCCACGCGGACGGTGGAGCCGCCCGCACCGCCGCCGCCCGCGCCCACCGGTGTCGTGGCGCCGGTCGCCGCGCCGGCCGTGCCGGT
>NZ_BMVY01000019.1 GCF_014650955.1 Streptomyces tauricus | reverse complement strand
AGGTGATGCAGGTGACCACACCCACCGGACGGCGTACGGCGAGCGCGCCCAGCACGGCCGCCGCGCCGCTGCCGAGTCCGGCGCCCGCGACGCCGAGCGTGGCCGGGACGATGAGCTGCGAGGCGGAGTCCCAGACGCCGCCGAGCACGAACTCACCCGCCCGGTCCGGCATCAGCAGCAGGGCGCCGCCCCAGAGCAGCGCGGCGGCGGCCTGTCCGCCGCCTAGGTAGAGGCAGAATCTGCTCAGTCGGTGCGGGGCCCGCCGCAGTACGCGGGCCGCCTCCGCGACGGTGACCAGGGAGAGGCCCATCAGGAGGGCGAGGAACGGGCCGAGGAGGAGTTCCGCGCCCCGGACCGCGCCCACCGCGCCGACGCCGACGATCACGCCGAGCCCGTACGCCCGGAGTTGGCTCGCGCCGCTGAGGCTGACGTTCTCGACCAGGTACCGGTAGCCGAGGTCGCGCTGCTCGCGCAGCCAGCCGCGCGCCTGGGTCAGCCGGGGGCGGATGCCGGACTGGAAGCAGCCGTAGACGGCGGCCACCGCGGCGGACGCGCCCCAGGCCAGGACGAAGGCGCCCACGGTGTCCACGCGGGCCGCGATCACCATGGCGGGGACGAGTGCGACGCCCCACACGAGGTCGTTGAGGAACGCCTTGCGGCCGGCGCCCGCGGCGAAGAACGCGAACCGCCAGGCGTCCTGGAGGAGCAGCGCCGGGAGGACGACGCCGAGGCAGGTGAAGGCGGGTCCCACCCGGCCGCCGAGACCGAGCCCGACCAGCAGGCACACCGCGCCGAGCGCGGTGCCCACGCCGAGCGCGGCGCCCGACGAACGGGCCGTCGCCGCGCGCCAGGACGCCTCCGGTACGCCGCTGAAGCGCACCACGAGCGGATCGGTGGCCAGCCCTCGGGCGACGTTGAGCACCACGCCGTAGGTCAGCCAGGCCAGGCTGAACACGCCGAACGCGGTCAGCCCCAGCGAGCGTGCCACGTAGATGCCCACCGCGAAGTTGGTCATGCTGGAGGCCGCCTGGTCGGCCAGTCCCCAGGACAGCCGGCCGACGATGCCCTTCCTGGCGGACCGGTCGGCGGACCGGCGGGCGTCCGTGGCCCGGTCCGCCGGTGCCGGCGTCTTGTCCCCCTCGGTGGCCATCGGCGTCATGCCTTGATCAGCCCGGCGCCGTGCAGGGCGTCGGCCGCGACGGCGACGGTGTCGAACGGCAGAGCGGCCCGTTCGGCGACGTCCAGCAGACTGTGCTCGCCGTCGGAGAGGCTGAGCACCCAGAGCATCGCCATCTGCGCCTGCTTGGCGTCACTGCGGCCACCTAGCGAGTCGTACAGCCCGCGCCTGCCCAACTGCGGTTCCCCATAAGGGCTGAGGTTGACGTAAGTCCGGTTGCGGTCGAGGACGGCGAACGCCTCGCGGCAGACGGCGAGCGTGTCCGCCATCGCCTCCGGGGAGACGAAGTCCGGGTTGTCCGCCGAGGTGTGGTACTCGGGATAGCCCGCGTACGGGGTCCGGCTGAGCGAGCCCACGCCGAGGTCGAACCCGGGTGAGCAGTACTGCCGCTCGTCGTAGCCGTACGGGGTGAACTCCGCTATGCGGTGCGGGCGTTCGGAGGCGCTGAGCACATGGCGCAGCACCCGGTCGATCTCCGCGTCGCCTCGCCTGCTCCGCTTGTAGTTGAGTTGGCCCGAGTCGCCCGCGCAGGCCAGTACGAGGCCGTGCTTGACGCGTTCGATCCGCTCGGCGTTGCGGGCCAGCCAGGTGATCGCCCCGACGGTGCCGGGCGCGAAGATGAACCGGTAGGTGTAGTACGGCGTTTCCTCGGCCAGTTGTCGCGCCAGGAACGTCGCCACCGCGATGCCGGCCAGGTTGTCGTTGGCCAGCGACGGGTGGCAGACATGGCAGGAGACGATCACCTCGTCGGGGACCTGGCCGGGGATCACGTGCTCGGCGTAGGTGAGGTGGCCGTCGGCGAGGGTGGAGTCGATACAGACCTCGTAGTCGCCGTCGGGGAGCGCGTCCAGGGTCTCCTGGGCGAGGCAGAAACCCCACTTCGGCTCGTAGTAACTCGTCCGGTACGGGATCAGGGTCGGCTGGTCAGGCAGGGTGTACAGGTGCTCGCGCAGCTCGGCCAGCGGCATGGTCCTCGCCACCGGCACGCTGTACCCGAGTACGTGCAGGCTGGACGCGGCGAAGTCGACGACCCGGTTGCCCTCGGCGTCGGCTATGTAGGCGTCCCGGATGTTCCACTCCTGCGGGACCGTCCAGTCGAGCACCTGCGTGCCCGTCGGCACCTCGTGCACCCGCAGCGGAACGTACTCGTCGACGATCTCCAGGGTGGCGCGCACCCCGTCGCCCGTGATGCTCCGGCAGAGCGGGTACAGCCGCTCCACCAGCGCGTGCATCTGCTCGCCGGGCGTGGTCAGCGGCTGCTCGCCGGGCGTGCTCGTCGACTGCTCGCCGTTCGGTGTCATCGGCGCCACCGCAGGGTGTCGTCGACGGAGCCGGCCTCGGAGGCCGCGCGCAGCACGGCGAGACGGGTGAAGCGCCGCTCGAAGTCCTCCCGGGTCAGCCCGTGCTTGCGGTAGGCGTCGGCGAGTTCGTGCGCGCCCTGCTTCACCGTCCACTCGCAGTCGAAGCCGGGGATCGCGGCGCGGAACCGGGAGAAGTCCACCCGGTACGAGCGCGGGTCGGCGCCGTTCTCCCCGGTGATCCGCACCTTCGCGCCGGTCACCGCCTCGGCGACCTGGTCGGCGATCTCGGCGACCGTGACGTTGTTGGTCTCGCTGCCGATGTTGAACGCCCGGTCGTGCACGGCCTCCCGGGGTGCGGTGAGCGCGGCCGTGAAGGCGCGGGCGATGTCGGCGGCGTGCACCAGCGGTCGCCAGGGCGTGCCGTCGGAGAGGACGAGGACCTCGCCGGACAGGAGGGCGTGGCCCACCAGGTTGTTCAGCACGATGTCGGCGCGCAGCCGGGGCGAGAAGCCGAAGGCGGTGGCGTTGCGCATGAAGACGGGGCTGAAGTCGTCGTCGGCGAGCGTG
Source organism: Streptomyces tauricus (assembly GCF_014650955.1). GTDB lineage: Bacteria > Actinomycetota > Actinomycetes > Streptomycetales > Streptomycetaceae > Streptomyces > Streptomyces tauricus. The sequence continues at coordinate 159,182 of NZ_BMVY01000019.1, read as the reverse complement.
TGCAGGTCGTCCTCGACCCGCACCTTGGACTCCGCGTACGGGGTGACGGGGCGCAACGGGGCGTCCTCGGCCACGAGTTCGTCGCCGCCGGCCGCGCCGTAGACCGAGCAGGTGGACGCGTACAGGAAGCGTCGTACTCCGGCTTCGCGGGCCAGGCGTGCCAGCCGTACGGAGGCGTGGTGGTTGATGTCGTAGGTGAGGTCCGGCGCCAGTGCTCCCAGCGGGTCGTTGGAGAGCGCGGCCAGGTGGATCACGGCGTCCACCCCGGCCACGTGGTCGGCCGTGACGTCGCGGAGGTCCACCCGGTGCCCCCGCGGGTCCTCGGGCCGCGGGCCGAGGACGCAGTCGGCGAACAGGCCGGCGTCGAGACCGACGACCTCGTGCCCGGCGGAGCTGAGGACCGGGGCCATCACGGTGCCCAGATAGCCCTGGTGTCCGGTCAGCAGTACGCGCAAGGTTCATTCCCCCAGTGTGAAAGTGCCCAGGTCGAGCGTGAGTTTGTGGACGGCGAACGCCTCGGCGTAACGCGCGTGGCATTCGATGCCGCGGATGCGGGCGAGGCCGAGGAAGGCCTCGCGGTCGTACCAGGGGCGGTGCCGCTGCGAGGGGTAGTGCTCCTGCAGCAGCCGCACCTTCTGTTCGGCGGTCTCGGGCGTCAGCGGCTGGTACGCCGCCATCCGGCCGAGGTCGCCGTCCCATTTGACGATCTCGTAGCCGAGTACGAGGTGGTCGCGGAACGCGGTGGGCAGCAGTCGCGCCAGGCCGCGGTGGTCCTGGTGCGCGTCGTCGGTGCGGGGTGCGAGGACGAGGTCGGGTTCGGTGCGGGCGCGCAGCTCCTCGACGGCGGCCTTGGCCTCCTCCCACTGTGCGGGCAGCCGTCCGTCAGCCAGTTTGAGCACGGTCAGCCGCAGGTCGGCGCCCGGGCAGAAGGCGGCGAGCGCGGCCTGCTCCTCCTGCTCCCGGTCGGTGCCGCCGCCGGTGAGGACCAGCGCGTCGACGCGCAGACCCGGCCGGGCGAGGCACATGGTCAGCAGGGTGCCGCCGGCGCCGATGGCGATGTCGTCGCAGTGCGCGCCCACCGCGACGATCCGGTCCAGGCGTCCGGTGCCGAGCCCGATCACGCGGTCCCCGCCCCGACGCCGGCTCTGTGCGCGGTCACGCCGTCCCGCTCCCACACGGCCCACGGGCGCTCGCCCCGGGCGTAGGCCTCGTCGAGCGCGGCCTTCTCCTTGACGGTGTCGGTCGGCTTCCAGAAACCGCGGTGCTGGTGCGCCACCAGCCGCCCCTGCTTGGCGAGTTGGGCGCAGCCGTCGGCCACCAGGTCGCCGCCCTCCGGGATGTGGTCGAAGATCTCCTGGCGGAGCACGAAGTAGCCGCCGTTCTCCCACAGGGGCAGTTCGCTGACCGCGGTGATGCCGCCCACCAGGTTGTCCTCGCCCAGCTCCACGCAGTGGAACGAGGACTGCGGCGGCACGACCATCATCGACGCGCCGGCGTCACGCCGGGCGAACTGGTCGATCATCAGGGGCAGCGGGGCGTCGGTGAGCACGTCGGCGTAGTTGGCGAGGAACATCTCGTCGCCGTCCAGGTGGTGGCGCACCCGGCGCAGCCGCTCCCCGATCGGGGACTCGATGCCGGTCTGCGCGAACGTGATCGTCCAGTCGGCTATGTCGGTGGACAGCAGCTCGGTGCGCCCGCCGCGCAGGACGAAGTCGTTGGACGTCGTCTCCTCGTAGTTGAGGAAGAAGTCCTTGATGTGGTGGGCCCCGTAGCCGAGGCACAGGATGAACTCCGTGTGCCCGAAGTACGCGTAGTAGCGCATGACGTGCCAGATCAGCGGCCGGGGGCCGACCATCGCCATCGGCTTGGGCGTGTCGTCGGAGGCTCCGTTGCGCATGCGCAGCCCGTAACCGCCGCAGAACAGAACGACCTTCATGTTGCGATCTCCTTCACGGCAGCGTCCTCGACGATGCTGAGTTCCGGTATGGGGAAGACCAGCCGGCCGCCCCACTCGTGCACGAAGGACAGCTGCTCGACCAGTTCGGTGCGCAGGTTCCACGGCAGGACGAGGACGTAGTCCGGCTTGTCGGCGGCGATCTGCTCGGGCGCCAGGATCGGGATGCGGGTGCCGGGGGTGAACCTGCCGTGCTTGTAGGGGTTGCGGTCGACCGTGTACGCGAGCAGGTCGGGCCGGATGCCGCAGTGGTTGAGCAGGGTGTTGCCCTTGCCGGGGGCGCCGTAGCCGACGACGCTCTCGCCGCGCTCGGCCGCCTCGATGAGGAACTTCAGGAGGTCGCGGCGGACCTTGGCGACCCGGGCGGAGAACTCGGTGTACCCGGAAAGCTCCTGGAGCCCGGCGGCCTTCTCCCGGTCCAGTACGTCGGCCACCCGCCGGGACGGTTCGCCCGCCACCTCGGCGGGGCGGGCCAGCAGCCGGATGGAGCCGCCGTGCGTGGGCAGCAGCTCGACGTCCACGAGGGCGAGTCCGCCGCTGGCGAGGGCCCGGATCGCGGACGCGACCGTGTAGTACTGGAAGTGCTCGTGGTAGACCGTGTCGTACTGGTTCTCCTCGATGAGGGTCAGCAGGTGCTGCACCTCGATGGAGACCCAGCCGTCGTCGGCGACCAGGGCGCGCAGTCCCTGGGTGAATCCGACGACGTCGGGGATGTGCGCGTACACGTTGTTGGCGACGACCAGGTTCGCCGGGCCGTGTTCGGCGCGGACGGCGGCGCCGGTCTCCGGGGACAGGAACTCCGTGAGCGTGGGCACCCCGGCGTCACGTGCCGCGGCGCCGACGTTCACCGACGGCTCGATACCCAGGCAGCGGATCCCCCGGTCCACCACGTGCTTGAGCAGATAGCCGTCGTTGCTCGCGACCTCGACCACGAAGGAGTCGGGGCCGAGCCCCACCCGCTCCACGGCGTCGGCGACGAACGTCCGCGCGTGCTCCACCCAGGAGGTCGAGTACGAGGAGAAGTACGCGTACTCCTTGAACGTGTCCTCCGGGGTGATCAGCGGAGGGATCTGCGCGAGCCAGCAGTCCGTGCAGACCCGCAGGTGCAGCGGGTACGCCGGTTCCGGCAGGTCCAGTTGGTCCGCGGCGAGGAAGCTCTCGCACGGCGGGGTCGCTCCCAGGTCGACGACGCTCTCCAGCGCCGCCGAGCCGCAGAGTCGGCATCGTGTCATCTACTGCCCCCATCCCGCTCGCGCTGGTTCCCCCGGCGCGAGCCAGTGTTTCCGTCACGTAGCGGCGACGGGCCTTCCCCGTCGCCGGACCGACCCGCGATCGCGGTGCGGTACCCCTCCACCAGGCGGTCGAGGCCGACGGCCGGGCTGAAGCCCTGTTCGTACCGTCGCCGGGCCGCCCGGCCCATCTCCTGGTTGCGCTCCCGCCCGGCCGTGATCCGGCGCAGGCAGGCGGCGAGCGAGGCGGGTTCGCCCGGCTGGTGCAACAGCCCGCTCACCCCGTCCTCGAGGAGTTCGACGAACGCCCCGTGCGCGGCGGCGACGGTCGGGACCCCCGCCGCCATCGCCTCCACGACGACCAGGCCGAACGCCTCCAGCCAGGTCGAGGGGGCCACCACGGCGACCGACCGCGCGATGGCCCGCCGGCACTGGGCGGGGTCGTACAGGCCGACGTACCGCACGTCGTCCCGGCCCGCCGCCCAGGCGGTCACCTCGGCCTCCAGCGGCCCCGTGCCGGCGATCACGAGCGGTACGCCCACTCCCCCGTTCGCGGCGAGCTCGTCCCACGCGGCCATCAGCAGGCGTACGCCCTTGGCCTCGGCGAGCCGGCCGAGGTAGAGCAGGTGCTCGCCGGGGCCCGTGCGACGGGCGTCCGGTTCGGGCACGAAGTTGTGCTTCACCGCGAGCCGTTCGGCGGGCATGCCGGACGCCACCAGGACATCGCGCTGCGCCGCGGAGATGCAGAAGAACCGCTCCACGCCCGACCACCAGCGCCGCCGGTTGACCGACAGGCTGACCGCGAGCGGCACCGTGGCCAGCCGGGAGCCGCGGTAGCAGCCGTGCCGGACGGCGGGCAGCGGCGACGATCCGACGCACTCGGTGCACGGCCGGCCGTCCCGCTGGAGCGTGCCGGGCGGGCAGACCTGGGTGTAGTTGTGCAGCGTGGCGACGGCGGGCACGCCCGCGTCGGCGCAGGCGGCGAGCACCGCGGGCGACAGGAGCGGGAACACGTTGTGGATGTGCACCACGTCCGGCCGCTCGGTACGGAGCCGGTCGGCCAGCTCGGAGCGGACCGCCGGGTTCCATGGCACCAGGAGCGGCAGCGCGGCCTTGCCCAGCAGGGAGCGGCCGGCGATGTCGTCGCTGCGCCGCTCGAACAGGCCGACCCGGTGGCCGGCCGCGCGCAGCAGCCCCACCTCCTGGTCGACGACGTTGTTCTCCCCGCTCGGCTGCGCCGAGTTGTAGCGGTTGTGCACCACGAGGACGTGCATGGTCGAGGTCACCTGGCATCCCTGGCCCATCGCGGGACATGTCGTCGGGGTACGGCGGGCTTCGGCTGGGCCGCGGGCGGTGCGGGTACCGCCAACAGGGATGCGGCCAGGGCCAGATGGAGCAGATAGGGCGAGGCGTCGCCGAGACCGGCCTCGGTGTACGACGCGATCGCGCAGTAGCTGATCAGGAAGATCGCGCAGGCCCTCGGCAGGGACGGCGGACGCAGCAGCGCGACCCCGCCCAGTACGACGAACACCGCCGCCACGAGGGTCACGCCGATCCAGCCCTGCTCGTGGTAGACGGCCAGCCAGCTGTTGTCGATGGGCAGCCCGCCGAACGACTTGTCGCCCAGGCCCATGCCGAACGACTTCTCCCCGTTCGTCCGGGGTGCCGCCAGCAGGGCGTCCCAGACCTTGGCCCGGCCGGTGAGGCTGGTGAGGTTCTCCTGGCTCTGTCCGCGCAGGAACCAGGCCCGCAGCGCGGGGGCGAAACCCACCGCGGCCACCACGGCGACGAGCACCGCCCAGGTGAAGAAGCGGCGGGCGGCGGCGCTGGTCAGGACGAGCGAGCCGATCGCCAGCACCAGCCCGATGAGCATGCCGATGGTGGCCGTACGGGTGTGGGTGAGCGCGAGCAGGACGAGGGACGGCACGATGATGACCGTCGCGCTCGTCCGGTCGGCCTTGCGGCCCAGTACGAGGAGCACGGTCAGCCCGACGATCACGGCGGCGTACTGGCCGATCTGCGGCGGGGTGAGCGGCCACAGGGCGCCGACCAGCCGTCCGCCGTACAGCTCGGGCATGGCCGCGCCCGGGGACACGACCAGGCCCGCGGCGACCGACCCGAGCACCGCGAAGTACATCCGGATGTGGTGCCGTACGAACGTCAGGTTGCCGTCCCACCAGCGGCTGAGCAGCCACAGCGTGCCGACGAAGAGGGCGAGGCGGGTGCAGCGGAACAGCGCGCCCAGCCCGGACTCCAGTTGCAGGCTGGAGATCAGGCTCGGCACCAGCAGCAGGGTGAGCAGGAGCACGAAGGCGCTGGCCCGGATGCGCAGCCGGAGATTGAGCGCGAGCGCCAGCGTGAACGCGGCGACCAGCGCGCCCATGGTGACCAGCTGGATGAGCGAGCGCGGCAGCGGGACGATGGTCTTCGCCCCGGCGGAGCCCAGGGTGTTGAGGATCAGCAGGCTCCAGACGACCCCGACGAGCTTCGGGGTGCCGGGCGGGCGCGCTTCGGCGCCGGTCCGCGTGCCGGTCGTGGCAGCCCTCCCCGCCGCGTCCGCTTCGCCCGGCGGTGTGCCGCGCCGCAGGTCCCCGGTCATCTCAACCACCGGCCCGCGGGTCGAGGGTGCTGCCGGTGTCCTGCTGGTAGGGCGTGCCCTGCCACTGGCCGAAGTCGAGCACCCGGCTGGGGTCGTGGGCGACGAACTGCCAGGGTCCGACGTACACGTTGTCGTGCCAGCGGTTGTGCTGCTTGCGGGTGATCGCCTCGGCCACCCGCTCGCCCTTGTACGGCGACCACTCCGGATAGGTGCCGTAGTTGGACAGCACCGCCATGCGGTCGCACTTCGCCGTGCACTTGACGACGGACTTGTCCAGCGTGAAGCGGTTGTCGTGGATGTCCACCCGCTGGGTCTTCCACCGGCAGTCGCCGTAGAGGGGTGCCTTGGCGATCGCCGGCCGCACACAGCGGTCGGTGTCCCGCACCAGCAGCGTGCAGTCACCGGACGAGGTGTTGGCGGGGCTGTTGCAGAACCGGTCGGCGTTCTCCCAGAGGGTGATTCCGGACCAGTTGTCCTCCAGTACGTTCCCGTAGATCTCGATCTTGTCCGTGCGGGCGCGGACCCGGGGTTCCCCGCCGGACTCGGACAGATAGACGGTGGCGAAGGGGAAGCTGTCGCCGCGCTCGGCGTATCTGCGGCCCTCGACCCAGTTGTTGCGCCGGATCGTGTTCTTCCGGATGACCGCGTTGTAGCTGGTCTCGTACATCAGCGCGGCGCCGTCGTTGTCCTCTAGGACGTTGTTCTCGATGCGGAAGTCGTTGTTGTTGGTGTCCGCCCACAGTCCGGCGCCCCGGTTGTCGTGCACCCAGTTGCCGCGGATGTCGGCGCCGTCGACGGCCCAGAACTTGACGCCTCCTGTGCAGCCGCAGCCCTCGCGGCGCCGCTCCCAGTCACCGGTGTTGTTGCCCGTGATCTCGTTGCCCTCGACGACCAGGTCCTTGAGGGGGTCGCCTGCCTTGTAGGCGTTCATGCCGTACTGGCCGTTGGCGCGCAGGCAACTGGCGCGGACCTGCTGGCGGGCCCCGGCCATCAGTCCGGCGCCGGAGTTGCGCTGGATCGTGGCGTGCTCGATCACCCAGCCGTCGGCCGAGTCGTGGTTGACCACGCCCTCGTCGTGCGGCGCGACGAAGTTCTGCACGGTCAGATGGCGGATGGTGACGTCACGGGCGGTGCCGCCGAACGCGTACTGGTTGGTCCTGCGGCCGTCGAGGACGGCGCCCGGCGCGCCGAGGTAGCGGTCGCCCTTCTTGGGGATGACCTGGGCGTAGCGGTCCGCTTCGAGTCGGTGCGTTCCGGGCTTGAGCCAGAACGTGGTGTTCGCCGGGCTGCTCCTGGTCTTCGCGGCCAGGTCGCCGACCTTCGCGGGGTCGACCGTCACCGCGCCCGCCGGAGCCTTCGCCGGTCCGGCCGCGGGCTTGGCGCACACCCCGGCCACGGACCGGGCGCCGGACGTGGACGGCGCGGCGGTCGGCTCCGACGGAGGGCCGGGCGTGCTCACGCACCCGGTCGCCAGCAGGGCCAGCGCCGCCACCGGCAACGCCCGCTTGCGCCACTTGAATCGCACGCGTCCTCCCCTCCCTAGTCGCGGAACCCGAGTACGGTCGTGAACTCCGCCGTGCTGTCGGCGAAGCCGGTGCCGACGAGCGTGGTCGCGGGTTCCTTGCGGCCGAAGCCGGCGGAGTACCAGCCGAGCGGCGGGTCGCTCTCGCCGCGGTGCGCCCGCCAGTCGAGCTGTCCGGGCAGGTCGAGGACCGCCGAGCGGTTCTCGCCGTCCCGCGTCCAGGTGAGTACGGCCCTGTTCTCCACCAGGTCCGCGGTGATCGCCGGCCCGAGGTGGAAGGCCAGTCGCGCGGCCCGGCGGGGGCCGCGCACCTCGTCGACCACGCGCAACTCCCCGGTCGCCGAGGTGAGTTCCACCCGGCGGCGGTGCACCGAGCCCTGGTAGCCGTCGTGTTCGGCGCACCAGCTGTTCACCCCCTCGTCGGAGGTGTCCGTGCCGAGGACGCGGGTGCGGGCATGCCGGGTCCACAGGAACGGGCCGCCGGAGACGGACTGGTCGACGCCGTCCAGTTGCAGGGTGTTGTGGCCGAGGGTGGAGCGGAAGTACTGCCGCCACTCGGGCTGCCCGTGGTAGCAGAACGTCCCCGGGTCGGCGAGGACGTCGACCCCGTCGTGCCGCACCTCCACGGACAGCGCGTCCGCGTGGGCGTGCGCGGCGATGGACAGGAAACCGTGCGGGCCGCCGTCGCAGCGGCACCAGATCCCGGCGGGGCTCCGGAGGATGGTCATGCCCGCGTCGGCGAAGTGGGCCGGGCGACTCGCAGGGCGGGTCACGGGGCGGGTCACAGCCGGTGCGGTGCCGGTTCCCGAGGGCGGCTGGGCCTGCGAGGACGGCTGATCCTTCGAGGACGGCTGGGCCTTCGCGTACGGGCGGATGAGCGCGGTCAGCAGCGGGGTGCGTACGTCGGTGCCGGTCACCGTCGGCCACCAGTCGAGCCGGCCGAACACGGCGTCCCCGGTGGCCAGGAGCGAGCCCCAGCGGTCGGTGCCCGCGCCGTCCACGACCAGACCGTGCCCGTCGTCCGCGTCCCCCTGGCGTGGTGGCCGCAGCCGGTCGTCCACGACGGCGGCGAGCGCGTCGGTCATCCGCAGCAGTACCAGGCGGACCGTCGCGGGGACCGGTACGTCGGCGGCGTCCGCCTCGGCGAGCGCGGCCAGGCCGAGTTCCAGGACGAGTCCGTGGTACTCACTGGCCAGCTCGCGGTTGAGGCCCGAGAGGAAGGTGTTGGCGCGCAGCTGCCGGTCGAGGGAGCGCAGCGCGTCGGCCCGCCACCGGGCGGAGGAGGGGAACCAGCCGAACGCGCAGGCCGCCGCGAACTGTCCGGCGGTCTCGGCGATGACGTGGTTGTTCGCCGACGAGCCCCGGCTGGGGAAGGCGGCGAGCCAGCGCTGGTGGTGCCAGATCTGGTTGCGCGCCACCGGGTTGTCCTCGAAGAGACCGGCCGCTCCCGCCCAGCCGTCGAGGAGCCGGCGGATCCACACCCAGGACAGCAGCCGGATGCCCAGCTCGATACCGCTGATCCAGTGCACGCCGTGCAGCGGTGGGTTGACCTCCCACCACGACCGCAGATGCCCGGCCACGCGCTCGGCGTACCGCTCGTCCCCGGTGATCGCGTAGGCGGCGGCGAGCACGGTGAGGTACTGGTGCCGGGACGGCTCCCAGATCTGCTTGATGTCCCCGGCCGCGTCCTCGCTGCGGTAGGGCACGTCGAAGGCGTAGCCCCCCGGGGCCCGGCGACCGGTCTTGGGGTCCCACCACCAGTCCGGGTCGGCCAGGTCGTCGCGGGCCACCCCGAAGAACTCGGCGTGGCCGTCCATCAGCCGGTCCGCCTCGGCGACGAGGCGTTTCGCGGCGTCCGGGGGTATCGCGGCGATGATCCCGGCGGGCAGTACCGCGGTGAACCGGGCGCCGGTCACGGCCGGGCAGTGCGGCGGCTCCGCCCGCCATCGCCGTCGGCGGATCGTGTCGCCCGCCCGGCCGGCGACCTCCAGCGGTCCCATCCGGGACAGTCGCCGCAGGTACCAGCCCGCGGTGGTACTCACGGTCATCGCGCCCTCGCCAGGGTCACCGGCGCGCCGCCGGCCAGGCCGGCCGGCACGGCGAGGGTGGCCGCCGTGGTGGCGACCAGTGACTCCAGCGGCACCGGCATCGGCCCGCCGCTCCGCACGGCCCTGATGAACGCAGCCAGTTCGGCGTTCTGGCCCTTGTCGCGGGCCTTGGGCAGCCGCGAACTGACCCACCGCTTGCGCCCCCCGGCCCCGCCGTCGGAGTACAGCGAGGCACGGACGAAGTCGTCGAACCGCAGGACCTTGCCGTCCGCGACGAGGTCCAGGGTCTCCTTGGGGAAGCCGGGTGCGCCGGTGGTGACGTAACTGATGGTGGCGGTGGACCCGTCGGGGTAGCGCAGCACCACGTGCAGGTCCTCGTTGCCGGGCGCGGCGGTGGCGTACACCGATACCGGGTCCGCGTCGAGGAGCCAGCTCGCGGTGTCGATGAAGTGGCCGCCCTCGCCGGTGAAGCGGGAGCCCTCGGTGCCCTGTTGGAGATACCAGCTGCCGTGCTGCAGGCGGCCCGCGTTGACCAGGTAGCGCAGGTTCGCCGGACCGGTCCGGGCGCCGAACCGCTGCTTGGCCTCCTGGAGCAGCGGGGCGAAGCGGCGGTTGAAGCCCACCTGCAGCCGGTCGTTGCCGGACTCCTCCACCGCCGCGAGCACACCGGCCAGTTCGTCCTCGGAGAGCGCCAGGGGCTTCTCCACGAACACCGCCTTGCCGGCCAGGAGGGCCCTGCGGGTCAGTTCGGCGTGCGAGCTGTGCCGGGTGACGACGAACACCGCGTCGATCGACTTGTCGTCGAGCACGGCGTCGAGGTCGGTGCTCGCCTCGGCGAAGCCGAACTTCCGCTTCGCGTTGGCCGCGGACAGGGCCGTCGTGGTGACGACCGTGGACAGCTCGACGCCGTCGCGCTGCGCCAGGTGCGGCAGCAGCATCGACGTCGCGTAGTTGCCCGCTCCGGCGAACGCCACCCGCACCGGCGCGTGGGCCGACCGGGCCGGGGCGGGCGCCGTGCCGCCGCGCCGCACCGCGGGCACGGTCACCTCGGCTGGCGCGGCCGGGACCTCCTGCCCGGCCTGGTCCTCGGCGGGGCCGGGGTAGCGGAACAGCACGGCCACGGCCTTCAACTCGCCGTCCTTCAGGCGCTGGTACGTCCCGACGGCGTCGTCGAAGTCGGCGACGTGCGAGATCAGGGGCTCCACGTCGACGCGGTCGCGGGCGAGGAGGTCGAGGAAGCACGCCAGGTTACGGCGCTCGGTCCAGCGCACATAGCCGATCGGGTAGTCCCGTCCCTCCAGCTCGTAGGCCGGGTCGTAGCGCCCGGGGCCGTAGCTGCGGGAGAACCGGACGTCCAGTTCCTTCTCGTAGTACGCGTTCCACGGCAGGTCGAGGCGGCACTTGCCGATGTCGACGACCCGGCCGCGGTCCCGGGCGAGGCGGGCGGCCAGCTCCACGGGCTGGTTGCTGCCGCCGCCCGCGGCCAGATACACCTGGTCCACGCCGTGGCCGTCGGTGAGTTCGGCGACGGCCGCCTCCACGGCCGCGGACGCGGGATCACCGCAGGCCGCGGCACCCAGGCGCTCGGCGAGTTCACAGCGCGCCGGGTCGGGGTCGGCGCCGACGACACGTACTCCCGAGGCGGTGAGGAGCTGCGCCACGAGCTGCCCGATCAGGCCGAGGCCGATGACCAGTGCCACCTCGCCGAGTTGCGGCTCGCCCTGGCGGACGCCCTGCATGGCGATCGAGCCGACGGTGCCGAAGGCCGCGTGCCGTGGTGCGAGGCCGTCCGGTACCGGGGTGTAGAGGTTCTTCGGCACCCAGTTCAGCTCGGCGTGCAGCGCGTGCTCGTTGCCCGCGCAGGCCACGAGGTCGCCGACCTTCACGTCGTCGATCCCGGGGCCGACCTGCTCGACCACACCGCACAGCGAGTAGCCGAGCGGGGTGTAGGAGTCCAGCTTGCCCATCACCTTGCGGTAGGTGGCGGGCACGCCGTTGGTGGCCACGCTCTGCATGACCTTGGCCACCTGGTCCGGCCGGGAGCGGGCCTTGCCCACCATCGACATACCGGCTTCGGACACCTTCATGAGCTCGGTGCCGGTGGAGATCAGCGAGTAGGCGCTGCGGACCAGCACTCCGCCGGGCTTGCACCCCGGCACGGGCACGTCGAGCAGCGCCAGTTCGCCGCTCTTGTAGTTCTGCACAACCTGTTTCACCCGAGCTCCTCTTGATTTCTACGCCGTCAAGCCGTCGTGCCGTGGTGCTGTCGAGCCGTTTCGCTGTCGTGCCGTCGCGCCGCAGTGCTGTCGTGCCGTCAGGCCGCCTGGCTCCGGTCGGAGCCGGAGGTCGCGTCGCGGTACCAGTACTCAAGGGTCAGTACGTGCCACAGGTGCTTGGAGAAGTCCCGCTGTCCCGCGGCGTCCTCGGCGACCATGCGGGCCAGCGCGTCGCGGCGCAGGATCCCGGAGTTGACGAGCACGCCGTCGTTGACCACCTCGCGCACCAGCGGTGCCAGGTCCCGGCTCATCCAGGCCCGCAGCGGGGCGCTGAACAAGCCCTTGGGCCGGTAGACGATCTCCCGGGGCAGGATCGAGGTGGCCGCCTCCTTGAGGACGGCCTTGCCCTGCCGTCCGACGATCTTGCGGTCGCCGGGTACGGCGAACGCCGCCCTGACCACCTCGACGTCCACGTACGGCACCCGTACCTCGGTCGAGGCGGCCATGCTGGAGCGGTCCGTGTAGGCGAGGTTCAAGCCCGGCAGGAACATCCGGGCGTCGCCCAGGCACATCCGGTTGACGAAGTCGTCGAGGTCGTTGTCCTCGTAGACGTCCGCGTGCTCGGTCAGCACGTCGTCGACCGTTCCGGCCAGGTCCGGGTTGACGAGGGCGAGCAGTTCGTCCTGGTCGTACATGGTGTAGCTGCGCCGGAACGCGGTCTCCTCCGGCAGGTCGGCGAAGGAGAGGAACCGCTTGGCGAAGCGCACCGACCGGTAGCCGCGGCGGGCCGTGGCGACCGGCAGCCGGTTCACCGCCCTGGACAGGCCGCGCCGCAGGGGCCGCGGTACGCGCTGGTAGCGCAGCGCGAGCGTGTTGGCCAGGTGCTTGCGGTAGCCGGCGAACAGTTCGTCCGCGCCCATGCCCGAGAGCATGACCTTGACCCCGGCCTCGCGGGCGGCCGAGCAGATCAGGAAGGTGTTGATCGCGGCGGGGTCGCCGATCGGCTCGTCCAGGTGGTGGGTCATGCGCGGCAGCAGGTCGAGTACGTCCGGGGCGATCTCGATCTCGTGCAGGTCGACGCCGAACCGCTCGGCGACCTGCCGGGCGTAGCGCAGGTCGTCGGGCATGGCCTCGAACTTGGCGTCCTCGGCGCGGAATCCGATCGTGTAGGCGGAGATCCCGGGCCGGTCGCGGGCCGCGAGCGCGGTGAGGTAGCTGGAGTCGAGTCCGCCGGAGAGGAAGGTCGCCACCGGGACGTCGGAGAGCAGGTGCTGCCGGGTCGACTCCTCGACGACGGCGGCCAGGTCCGGCAGTTCGCCGCCGCGGGCCCGTTCCTGGCCCTCGGCGGCGACGTCCTTGAGGTTCCAGTACCGGCCGCGCTCGGTCCGGCCGTCGGGGCGGCACCGCAGCCAGCTTCCCGGGGGCAGCTTCTCCGCCTCGCTGAACGCGCAGCGCGAGTCCGGCACCCAGTAGTAGAGGAGCGAGGCCACCAGGGCCGCGTGGTCCACCCCCAGCGAGCCGCCGGTCACGGCGGCGAGCGCCTTGAGTTCGGAGGCGAACATCAGGCCCCCGCCGCGCCGGAGCAGGAACAGCGGCTTGATGCCGAGCTGGTCGCGGGCGAGCACCAGCTCACCGGTCCGCTCGTCGAAGACGGCGAACGCGAACATGCCGCGCAGCCGGGGCAGGCAGTCCGTGCCCCACCGCCGCCAGGCCTCCAGGAGCACCTCGGTGTCGGAGGTGCCGCGGAACCGCGCCCCGGCGGCGGCCAGTTCGGCCCGCAGCTGGGGCGCGTTGTACAGCTCGCCGTTGTACGTGAGGGAGAGGCCGTCGGAGACCATCGGCTGGGCGCCGGTCTCCGACAGGTCGATGATGGCCAGCCGTCGGTGCCCGAGGTGCACCTCGCCGTCACCGGCGGAGTGGCTGTAGCGGCCCGCGCCGTCCGGGCCGCGGTGGGCGAGGACATCGGTGAGCCGGTCGGTCACGGCCTTGCCGTCCGGCCAGCGGTACGTGCCTGCGATGCCACACATGATCTACCTGGCCTCCTGGTCTCTGTACGGGACACGTGCGGCCGTCATGGAGGGCCGTTCGGTTCGCGGCTGGCCCGTCCCGTGCTGCCGGGCGGGCCGGTCGTGGGCGCCGCGCAGCGCGGTGTGCAGCCCGTCCCACAGCGTGCCGTCGGTCCGGTCGCGCGGATCGGGGTCGATCAGGACCACGCCGATCACCGGGATGCGCTGGTCCGCGAGCTGGCGCGCCACGGTGTGCAGCCATGCGGCGCTGCCGTGCCCGGCCCGCACGACGAGCACGGTCTGGCCGCCGAGGTACTGCAGGTCGGTCCACGCCGTGCCGGGCGCGACCGAGCCGACGCCGAGCCGGCGTGCCTGTTTCGGCACGGCCGCGACGTCCTCGCCCCTGACGACGGTCGGACCTCCCGGTTCCTGGCGGCTGTCGGCGAGTTCCCGGCCGGGCAGTCCGTCGATGACGACGACCGGCCCCTCCGTGGCCAGGGCCCTGGCCACGTTCAGGGCGATCACGCTCGTGCTGCGGGCACAGCCCAGTTCCAGCAGCGACACCGGTTCCGCGGAGCGCCGTACGGCGCGGGCCAGGGTCGCGGTGAGCCGTTCGCGGGCCGCCCGGGTCCGCCGGGGCCGCCACAGTCCGGGCGACCAGCGGGGTACGGCACGCAGTTCGGCGATGACCGAGGCGCCCAGGTTCGCCGCGATCTCCTTGCGCAGTACGGGCCGGTCCGCGACGACCGTGCCGACCGCGGCCACCCCGAGTCCGAGGACGAGGCCGAGGACGAGCCCGATCACGGCGTTGGTGAGGGCGGTTCTGGGCAGGGAGTGCTCGACGGCGCGCGGGGCGTCCACGATCTGGGTGCCGGCGATGACCTTGGGGGTGCCGGTGCGCGCGTCCGCGGCGCGCTGGTCGAAGTCGGCGATCCGGGAGTTGAGCAGGGCCCGGCGGGCGAAGAGGGACTCAAGGCCCGCCGACGCCTGCGGGTCGCTCTCCGGTGAACGGTCGCCGATCGCGTTGTTGACCTCGGTGAGCTCGTCCCGCATGCGGTCGCGCTGGTCGAGCAGGGCCTTGGCCTCGGCCTGCGCGGCTTCCCGCATCCTTCGCACATGGTCGGCGACGAACGCGTCGGCCAGCGCCTTGGCGCGGGCCACCGCCTCCTCGTCGCTCCTGCCCGTCACATCGATCTGCAGCAGGTTGTTGGTGAGGCCGGTGCCCCGGTAGTCCTTCATGAAGTCCTCGGGTTTCTCCGGGGACTTGAGGGCCTGCAGTGCCTTGTCGGCGATCCGGGTGGTGCCCAGCAGCGCGACGTCGGTACGGATCAGGGTTCCGGTGTCGTTCGGCTGATCCTCCTGGTGGACGACCAGCACCTTGGCCGTCGCGCTCGGCGGTGGCGGCAGCAGGACGGCCACGGCCGCGCCGAGCAGCAGCCCCAGCAGTGCCACGGAACTCCAGAGGCGGCGGCGTCTGCGCACCGCCACGACCAGCGCGTGCAGGTCGAGCAGCGGAGTGGTGGCCGGCGGCTCCGCGGTCGTACTGGTCGTCACGGCGAACCTCCCGTGGTGTTGCCGGGAACCGCGAGCGCCAGCGGGGCGTTGTCCGCGGGCCGGTCGGCCGGCCGCGCGGGCCTGGCCCGGACCGTGCCCGCGACGACGATGCCGACGACGTCGTGTCCGGCGTCCGCGCAGGCCTCGGCGACGGCGGCGAGCTCCCCCGCGGTCCAGCTGCCCGCGCTGAGCACGACCAGGACGCCGGACTCCGTGTCGCGGTCGGGGACCATCGGCTGGGAGACCGGGACCTCCACCAGCCGCAGCGCCGGATCGCTCTTGGCCTCGGCGACGAGCTGTCCGGCGGCCCGGCGGGCGGTCTCGTCGCCGTCCGGGACGACGACGAGCAGCCGTCGGGGGGCCGGGAGCTGGTTGCGCAGGCGTACGCACACCCGCCGGTAGCGGATCCGCCGGCCGGCCTCGTCGCCGTACGACTGCGGGTCCGGGACGTCCCACCGGGTGTCGACGCCGAGCAGCCGGCGGATGCGGGCCGCCCGGCCGCTGTCCTGCGGCCGGTGCTCGGGGCCTTCCTCGGGCACGTCGACGGTGCCGAGCAGCGTCGATCCCAGCGCCGCGGCGATCTCGGGTTCGGTGCGCAGCCGGCGGTTCATCCGGGCGGCGGCGAGATGGGCGACGACGGTGAGCAGGAACGCCAGCAGCGCCCCGCCGACGACGAGTTGGACCCTGGTCGGTGGCGCCTCGCCGGTCGGC
This sequence comes from Streptomyces tauricus, assembly GCF_014650955.1. GTDB lineage: Bacteria > Actinomycetota > Actinomycetes > Streptomycetales > Streptomycetaceae > Streptomyces > Streptomyces tauricus. The sequence goes on along the minus strand of NZ_BMVY01000019.1, from coordinate 143,343 downwards.
CGGGCCGCCGGTCCCATGACGACCATGCCGGCCTTGTTGGTCGCCGGGTCGGCGTCGTCCAGTTTCTGCATGGCCTCTTCCAGCGCGGTGCGCAGGTTCGCGAGCGCGGTGCGGGCCTGCACGCTCTCCACGGTCTGTCCCGGATCGGCGGCCTTGGACAGGTCGGTGATCCGGCGGTTGGTCTCCTCCACCTGCTCCCGCAGCGCCTCGGGACCCGTGGCCGCGTCGGAGTCGGTGCTGTCGCCCGCGACGCGCGCGGCGAAGGTGACGAACTGCTGGGCCGAGCGGTCGGCGAGCCGCTGGGCGCGCTCCGGGGTGTCGGCCGTGCCCGAGATCTTGATGATGTTCCCGTCGGCGGCGGCGGCGCTCACCTTGTCCCGCAGGTCGCCGCCGCTGACGCCCTGCCAGTGGAGCGCGGTGGCCACGCGGTCGATCACGACCGAGCTGGTCGCGATCTCCGCCTGGGTCAGCAGTTCGCGTTCCTCCCACTGCCCCGGCAGCAGGACCGACGCCGACGCCGTGTACTGCGGCGGGAACAGCACCGAGGTGCCGTAACCGACGAGTGCGCCCACCACGACGAGGAGGGCGAGGAGCCGTCGGCGCCGGCGGAGAATCCGCCCGATCGTGACCAGGCGTATCGTGTCGTCGCTCAACGGAGCGGCCTCCTCCCCGTGCGGGTGGGGCCGCCCGCCGACACCGGGGTGTGGTCGCGGCAGGCAGCGGTGTAGGCGGCGAGCAGGGCCGCTTGCGAGTTCCGCCAGGAGAGCTGTCCGCTGATCCGCTCCTGGCCGGTCTTGCCCATCTCGGCGCGCTTCGCCGGATCGTCCAGCAGCAGCGCGACGAGTTTCGCGAACGCGGCCTCGTCGTTGGCGGGCGCGTAGACGGCGGCGTCACCGGCGGAGACGCGTGCCTCGCGGAGGTCGAACGAGACGATGGGGCGGCCCATGGCCATGTACTCCAGGACCTTGTTCATGGTCGACACGTCGTTGAGCGGGTTGCGCGGGTCGGGTGAGAGGCACACGTCCGCGGTGGACAGGTAGCGCACCAGGTCGGCGTCCGGGATGCGGCCGGTGAACTGCACCTGTTCGGAGAGGCCGAGCTGCCGGGACAGCTCCACCATGGCGTCGAAGGCGTCGCCGGAGCCGACGAACACCGCGTGCCAGTCGGTCCTGCCCAGGTCGTCGCGGAGTTTCGCGAGGGCCCGCAGCGCGTAGTCGACGCCGTCCTGGGGGCCCATGACGCCCAGGTAGCACAGCAGATGGGGCTTGCCGCGCCTGAGTTCCGGCTCCGGCGGTACCGGCTGGAACCGGTCGGTCTGGGGCGCGCTGCGCACCACGAAGACGTCCTGTGGCCGCTGCCCGCCGCGGCTCACCGCGACATCGCGGTAGCTCTCGTTCGTGGCGAGCACGATGTCGGCGGCCCGGTAGGTCATCCGTTCCAGCGCGCACACGCCGCGGTAGAGCAGGTCCTCGCCGCGGTCGAACCGGGAGAGGTACAGCTCGGGCACCAGGTCGTGCTGGTCGAAGACGAACCGCGCGCCGCGCCGCTTCATCCACAGGGCGGGCAGGAACAGCAGGTCGGGCGGGTTGCAGGCGTGGACCACGTCGACCGGGCCGACCTTGCGGGCCAGCCGGAGCGTGTGCCACAGCGCCGCTCCGTACTCCCGCAGGTAGCCGGCCGGTCCGCCGGTGGCGGCGCGCAGCGGGTAGCGGTGGATCCGCACCCCGTCGATCTCCGCCTCCGGCTCGGTGTCCCGCTTGGTCCCCCGCGGGCAGATGACGTGGACCTCCCAGCCCGCGTCGCGCAGGGTCGTGCACTCCTGCCAGACCCGCCGGTCGAAGGGCACCGACAGGTTCTCCACCAGGATCAGCGCGCGCCGGCCGGCGCCGCTCCCGTCATCGGACGACGTGTTACCAAGCAAGGCCCATGTACCCCGGTTCGGTCCGGCGCGCCTCGGCGTCGGGAAGGTGGATGAGATCGATGAGCACGGGGCCCTCGCCATGGGGCAGTGCCGACAGGACGGCCGGATCCCTGGTGCCGACCAGGCAGACCTCGGCGTGGTCGAGCACCTCTTCGACGGAGTCCGCGAGAAGGTGCGCGAGGTGCGGCAGCCGGGTTTCGATGTACTCGCGGTTCGCGCCGAGCAGCCGGGAGAGGCTGACGTTGGCGTCGTAGATCTTCAGGTCGTACCCCTTGCCGAAGAGACGTTCCGCCAGTTCGACGAGCGGGCTCTCGCGGAGGTCGTCGGTGCCGGGTTTGAAGGACAGCCCGAACAGTCCGGCCCGGCGTTTGCCGGTGCGCTCGACCATCTCCACCGCGCGTTGCAGATGGGCGGAGTTGGAGGGCAGGACGTGGGACAGGATGGGCACCGAGACGTCGGCCCGCTGCGCCGCGTGGACCAGGCTGCGCAGGTCCTTGGGCAGGCAGGAGCCGCCGAAGGCGAAGCCGGGCCGCAGGTAGGCGGGGCTGATGTTCAGCTTGCGGTCGGCCAGGAACACGTCGATCACCTGGTGCGAGTCGACCCCGAGGGCCTGGCAGACCGCGCCCAGTTCGTTCGCGAAGCCGATCTTCAGTCCGTGGAACGCGTTGTCGGCGTACTTGATCGCCTCGGCCGTCGGGACCGGTACCCGGAACACCTCGCCCGGCAGGCCGTCGTACAGCGCCGCCACCGCGTCGCCGCTCGCCGGGTCGAGTTCGCCGATGACGGTCTTGGGCGGGTCGAAGAAGTCCCGCACGCTGGTGCCCTCGCGCAGGAACTCCGGGTTGACCGCGACCCCGACGTCCACGCCGGCGGTGCCGCCGACGTACTTCTCCAGGATCGGCAGGAGCAGGTTCAGGCAGGTGCCGGGGAGCATGGTGCTGCGGAACACGACGGTGTGCCGTCCGCCCCGCTCGGCGAGCGCGGCGCCGATCTCCTCGGTGACCCGCTCCAGGTAGGTGGTGCACAGGCTGCCGTTGGCCTCCGAGGGCGTGCCCACGCAGACCAGCGAGATCTCGCTGCCCATGACCGCCTCGCGGACGTCGTCCGTGGCTCTCAGGGCCCCGCTCCGTACGACGTCGGCGATGAGTTCGCCGATACGTTCCTCCACCACCGGGGCCTTGCCGTCGTTGACCAGGTCGACCTTGACCTGGTTGACGTCCACCCCGATGACCTCGTGGCCCATGCTGGCCAGGCACGCGGCTGATACGCAGCCCACGTAGCCGAGCCCGAAAACGCTGACCTTCATGATCCGTCTCTCCCCCCAGGCAGGCCCTCCCGGCCTGCGGTCCGTGCGCCCACCGGCTCTTCGAGCCGCAGTCCCCCGCGCATCAGTACGCCCCGTGTCCGTAGAGCACCGCGCGTAGCGTCTTCCACAAGATCACCGTGTCCAGGGCGAGCGACCAGTCCTCCACGTATCGCAGGTCGAGGCGGACCGCCTCCTCCCACGGCAGGTCGCTGCGTCCGCTGATCTGCCACAGACCGGTGAGTCCGGGTTTGACCAGCAGCCGCCGCCGGATGTCCGGGCCGTACGCGGCGGACTCCTCCGGCAGCGGGGGCCGCGGACCGACGAGCGACATCGATCCGGTGAGTACGTTGAAGAGCTGCGGCAGTTCGTCGATCGAGTACCGGCGCAGCACCGCCCCGACCCGGGTCACCCGTGGATCCCGGCGGAGCTTGAACAGCAGGCCGGCGCCCTCGTTGCGGTCGGCCAGCGCGGTACGGGCCCGGTCGGCCCCGGCGACCATCGTGCGGAACTTGTAGATGGTGAACTCGCGGCCGTCCTTGCCGACTCTGCGCTGCCGGTAGAGCACCCCGCCCCGGCTGTCCAGCAGTACGAGCACTCCCACGAGCACCATGAGCGGCGCGAACAGCATCAGCAGGACCGCCGCGCCCAGCCGGTCGACGATGCCCTTGACCGCCCGGCGGCCCCCGGTGAAGGCCGGCATGCTGACCCGCAGCAGCGGGATCCCGAGCACAGCGTCGACGTGCAGCCGCGGGCCGGCCACCTCCATCAGCACGGGAGCCACGACCATCTCGGCGTCGCTGCCTTCGAGGTTCCAGGCCAGCCGCTGCAGCCGGTCCGGAGACCAATGCGGGTCCGGGGTGACAGCGACGACCCGGTAGCCGTCGCGGCGTACGTGGTTGGCGACGTCGGCCAGCCGTCCGACGACCGGCACTCCGGCCAACTGGTCGCCGTCGGGGCCGAGTCCGTCCGTCGTGCACACCCCGTCCACCCGCCAGCCGAGGTGCGGGAACTTGCGGGCGCGGGTGATCAGGTCGCGCACGGTCTCCGGGCTCCCGGCGGCCAGCACCGGTCTGAGGCACCGGCCTTCCTTGCGCTGCTTGTGCAGCCTCAGGCGCAGCAGATATCTCGCGATCATGGTGACGATCGCGATCGCGGGTATCGCGACGAAGATCCAGAGTTTGATGTTGCGCGAGGTCAGGGCGATACCGCCGAGCGCCAGGACGACGGCCGCGGTGAACAGCGAGCGTCCGAGCCGGCGGAATTCCTCGGCGCCCTGGCCGAGCACGGCCGGTGCCCACGACCGGCTCACCGCGAGTGCTCCCAGCACCAGCAGTTCGGTGCCGAAGGCGAGAATCACCCATTTCTCATGCCAGTTGGCCGCGTCCCGGGCCCCGAAGAAGTTCCCGATCCCCGCCACCACGACAGCGGTCGCCACCGTATCGGTGATGATCACGGTACGGCGGTAGCGCTGTTCCCAGTCGCTCGCGGGCCGGCCGATCGCCTCGTTCGCAAGCCGCCCGCGTGCCGACGGAAAAGGGTTGACTAGATCCCCCCGCTGCACAGAACCCCCCAGGTCCCCAGTGGTTCGACGTGTTCGCCTAACACCGCCCCTCCCCCCGGGAGGCCCCCGCCCCCCGTACCGGTCCTCCCCCCGGGAGGCCCCGCCCCCCGTGTCGCGCTGTTCCCTCTCCTCGGGAGGCCCCCGCCTCCCGCGCATGACGATTCCGCCGTGCACGCGTTACTTGGTCAACGCACCCCGGCTACGGCGGACTCGAAGGTCGCGCCGGGCTCTGAAGGTGCGCGGAAACCCGTCGGAACCTCGGGTGCTCCCCGCACTCGAAGGCTCCTCCCTGGCTCCGGGAATGGATCACTGCCGCGTCGGGCTCTGGGACGCGACTACTGACTACCTGTGGCGCCAAACCTTTTGATCATTATTTGTCGCCATGTGTCCGAACAGCTGAAGCACGGTCAATCTAGACCATGAGGACCAGTATGTAGAGAGGATGTGTGTAACTTGCGCTCATCTTTTGAGTCTTGAGAGTGCCTTGACGAAGAACACGTGCCGCGTGACCTGTGAACCCTTCCGGGGCCGGTGGAAGCTATGCGCGTCGACTCCCACTGTCGACAGGGGCCCGTGGGGAGAGTGATGGCCGGTCACGCGCTCGCGGGACGGGTGATATCCGGTCGATCGTGAAAGCGCTGGTCGCCGAACCCGTCGATCCACTTCGCGGCGCCGGTCGCGGGGCCCGCGAGCCCCGTGCCGCTTACTGACACTTGTTCAACTTCGTTGCGGGGAGGCCGGTCCGGCGCTGTGCGCACACGGTGTTCCGGTCATCGCCGATGGCATGGATCAAGCCGTCGATTTCGACTTCAACCAGGTCTGCGGCGCACACGAAAGGCCGGTTCTGACTGTCCGTGTCCGGATGATGACTGTGCCGGTACCGAGGTCATCGAACTGCTCGACGGCCGGCTCAGGTCACCGGGGGAGGTGACCTGAGCCGGCCTCTCGTAGGGTTCGGGCGCCGCCGCCCTACGCCACCGCACCGTCCGCACCCACACCGGCACCGGCACCGGCACCGGCAGCCGCAGGCGCCGCGATCCCCGTCATACCGTTCCCGTCACCCAGGTCCCCGTCCACCGCCGCCCGGCCCTCGCGCGACGGCTTGTCGAACTGTGTCCGGTACAGCTGCGCGTACCGGCCGCCCGCGGCCAACAGCTCGTCGTGCGTGCCGCGTTCGACGATGTGGCCCGCCTCGACCACGAGGATCAGGTCGGCCGCCCGTACCGTCGACAGCCGGTGGGCGATGACGACGGCGGTGCGTCCCTCCAGGGCCTCGGCGAGGGCCGCCTGGACCGCGGCCTCCGAGGTGTTGTCCAGGTGGGCGGTGGCCTCGTCGAGGACGACCACGCGCTGGCGGGCGAGGAGCAGCCGGGCGATGGTCATGCGCTGGCGTTCGCCGCCGGAGAGCCGGTAGCCACGCTCGCCGACCACCGTGTCGAGGCCGTCGGGCAGGGAGCGCACGAGGTCTTCGAGGCGGGCCCGGCGCAGTACGTCCCACAGGTCGTCCTCGGTGGCGCCCGGCCGGGCGAGGAGGAGGTTGGCGCGGACCGACTCGTGGAAGAGGTGGCCGTCCTGGGTGACCATGCCCAGCGTCGCCCGCATCGACTCGGCGCTCAGGTCGCGGACATCGACGCCGCCGATGCGTACGGAGCCCTCGTCGGTGTCGTACAGCCGGGGCAGCAGTGCGGCGACGGTGGACTTGCCCGCGCCGGACGAGCCGACGAGCGCGACGGTCTGGCCGGGTTCGGCGCGGAAGGAGATGCCGTGCAGGACCTCGGCGCCGCCCCGGGTGTCGAGCGCGGCGACCTCCTCCAGGGAGGCGAGGGAGACCTTGTCGGCGGACGGGTAGGCGAAGCGGACGTCGGTGAACTCGACGGAGACCGGGCCGTCCGGCACCTCGCGGGCGTCCGGCTTCTCCTCGATCAGCGGCTTGAGGTCGAGCACCTCGAAGACGCGCTCGAAGCTGACCAGGGCGCTCATGACCTCGACGCGCGCCCCGGCGAGCGAGGTGAGCGGCGCGTACAGACGGGTCAGCAACAGGGCCAGCGAGACGACGGCGCCCGGTTCCAGGCTGCCGCGCAGGGCGAACCAGCCGCCGAGGCCGTAGACCAGCGCGAGCGCCAGGGCGGAGACGAGGGTGAGGGCGGTGATGAACGCGGTCTGCGCCATGGCCGTGCGGACCCCGATGTCCCGTACGCGGCGCGCCCGTTCGGCGAACTCCGCGGACTCCTCGCCCGGCCGTCCGAAGAGTTTGATCAGGGTGGCGCCGGGCGCGGAGAAGCGTTCGGTCATCCGCGTGCCCATCGCGGCGTTGAGGTCGGCGGCCTCGCGCTGGAGCTTCGCCATGCGCCGGCCCACCCGGCGGGCCGGGATCACGAACACCGGGAGCAGGACGAGCGCGAGCAGGGTGATCTGCCAGGACAGGGTGAGCATCACGGCGAGTGTGAGCAGCAGGGTCACGACATTGCTGACCACTCCGGACAGGGTGTTGCTGAAGGCGCGCTGGGCGCCGATCACGTCGTTGTTGAGTCGACTGACGAGCGCGCCCGTACGAGTGCGTGTGAAGAACGCGACCGGCATGCGCTGCACATGATCGAACACGGCTGTCCGCAGATCGACGATGAGCCCCTCGCCCAGCGTCGCGGAGAACCAGCGGCTCACCAGGCCGAGCGCCGCCTCGGCGAGCGCGATCACCGCGATGAGCAGGGCGAGTCGTACGACCGTCGCCTCGTCGCCGCCGGCCACGATCGCGTCCACCACACGTCCGGCGAGGACCGGCGTCGCCACGGCGAGCAGCGCCGTCGCCACGCTCAGCACCACGAACTGTCCGATACGGCGCCGGTGCGGGCGGGCGAATCCCGCGATACGGCGGAGGGTGGCGCGGGCGAAGGGGCGGCGCTCCCGCTGGGCGTTCATGACGCTGTACAACTGCGTCCAGGCTGTCGTCTCCATACTCATGGGAACGACCGTAGAACCTCAAGTTTTATCGAGGTCAAGGGAATCGCGATGACACTCACCGAAACGAACTACCTTCCCGGCATCCCGGCTCCCGCCGAGGCGGGCGACGCGAGGCCGTGCGCAGCGTGTCAGCCCTTGTCCCCGTGTCCGCAACCCCACGTTGGTGCGGCGCGGAAAGCCTCTGGCGATGTGACGGTCGAACGGCTCCCCCAGAGCCTCCCCAGACGCCTTCCGGTCCGGCAGATCCTGTGTCTCCTCCCGCTCGCCCTCGTGGTCGTGGTCGCGGTACAGCACCGGTCCGTGCTCGTGGAGGGCTTCGGCCAGCTCGCCTCGGCGAAGTGGCCCTGGCTGCTGGCCGCGGTCGCCGCGACCTGTCTGACATGGGTGGCGGCGGCCGTCACCCGGCAGGGCGCCCTCGTCCAGCGGCTGCCCAGGCGGCGGCTGCTGGCGACACAGTTCGCGGCGGGCGCGGCCAATCACCTGCTGCCGACGGGGCTCGGCGCGAGTGCCGTCAATCTGCGGTTCATGACGGTGTGCGGGGTTCCGCTGGCCCGTTCGTCGTCCGCGCTCGCGCTCTATCTGCTGGCCGAGTCCGTCGCCCGGGTCGGGCTGCTGCTGGCCCTGCTGATCGCCTTCCCCGACGCGCTGCGGGTCGGCGGGCTCCTCCCGGACGGCGCGGTGGGTCCGCTGCTGCTCGCCGTAGGCGGGGCGGTGCTTCTCGCGGCGGCGGTCCTGCTGCTCGTACGGCGGGTGCGCACCGCCGTGTCCTCCTTCCTGCGGACCGCGCTGGGCGAGGCCCGGTCGGTGCACACGCGGCCCGTTCGCGCGCTGGCGCTGTGGGGCGGCTCGTTCTCGTTCCCCGTCTTCCAGGCGGCGGGGCTGGCGGCGGTCGGCCAGGCGCTGGGGCTGCCGGTGCCCCCGCTGCACATCGCGGTCGCCTACCTGGCGGCCACGGTCGCCGTCGCGCTGGTGCCGACGCCGGGCGGGATCGGCTCGGTGGAGGCCGCGCTGATCATCGCGCTGGTCGCGGCGGGTGGGCCTGCGGCGGCGGCGACGGGGGTGGTGCTCGCGTACCGGATCATCACGGTGTGGCTGCCGCTGCTGCCGGGGGCGCTCACGCTGGGTGCGCTGGTGCGGCTGAAGATGATCTGAACGGGGGCGCCTGCGGCTGGCTGGGGGGGTGGGGTCTGCGGGCCGTGGGGGGGGTGCTTGCGCCGTTCCCCGCGCCCCTTGTCGGCCGTGGCGGTTGCCGGAGTATCGCGGGTGCGGGCCGTTTGGGTTGGCCGCGCCGTTCCCCGCGCCCCTTGTCGGCCGTGGCGGTTGCCGGAGTATCGCGGGTGCGGGCCGTTTGGGTTGGCCGCGCCGTTCCCCGCGCCCCTTGTCGGCCGTGGTGGTTGCCGGGGTATCGCGGGTGTGGGCCGTGGGGGTTGGCCGCGCCGTTCCCCGCGCCCCTTATCGGCCGTGACGGTTGCCGGAGTATCGCGCGTGCGGGCCGTTTGGGGTGCCCGCGCCGTTCCCCGCGCCCCTTATCGGCCGTGACGGTTGCCGGGGTATCGCGGGTGTGGGCCGTGGGGGTTGGCCGCGCCGTTCCCCGCGCCCCTTGTCGGCCGTGGCGGTTGCCGGGGTGTGGTGGGGGCGGGGCGTTGGGGGGACCGGGGGTAGCCTGCTGGGGTCGTTTTACTGAGGGGGCGCTCGATGGTGGTCAGGGTTGAGCGGCAGGGGGGCGTCAGCACCGTCGTTCTCAGTCGGCCCGAGGTTCGTAACGCGGTCGACGGGCCCACCGCGGTCGAACTCGCCGATGCCTTCCGGGAGTTCGAGGGTGACGAGTCGGCCCGGGTGGCCGTGCTGTGGGGCGAGGGCGGCACCTTCTGCGCGGGGGCCGATCTGAAAGCGCTCGGCACGCAGCGCGCCAACCGCGTCGCCGAGGACGGCGACGGGCCGATGGGGCCCACCCGGATGCGGCTGTCGAAGCCGGTGATCGCCGCCGTCGCGGGCCACGCCGTGGCGGGCGGTCTCGAACTGGCCCTCTGGTGCGATCTGCGGGTCGCCGAGGAGGACGCGGTCTTCGGGGTCTTCTGCCGACGCTGGGGCGTACCGCTCATCGACGGCGGAACGGTCCGGCTCCCCCGGATCGTCGGCACCGGCCGCGCGATGGACATGATCCTGACCGGCCGCCCGGTGCCGGCCTCCGAGGCGTACGAGATGGGGCCCGCGAACCGGGTGGTCCCGCCGGGCCGGGCCCGCGCGGAGGCCGAGGCACTGGCCGCCTCGATCGCCGGGTTCCCGCAGGCCTGTCTGCGCGCCGACCGGAGTTCGGTCCTCGACCAGGAGGGCCTGCCCGAACGCGCCGGCCTGAGCGTCGAACTGCGGCACGGGCGGGGCGTGCTGGCGGAAAGCGTGGAGGGGGCGGCGCGGTTCTCGGCGGGAGCCGGGCGCCATGGATCGTTCAGTGACTCCTGAGACACATGAGTCGATGCATCCAGGCCAAGTTGACCCCCGCCCGGGACAGGCCTCGTCGGCCGGCCGCCGCCCCGGACGGCAAGGCGGGCCCGGCTCCCGTACCGGCCGGACAGGGCGTCAACAAGACCGCAGATGTGCCGAGTTGGCGGCGTTGTCCGTGAGAGATGGCCTGACCTGTGCGGCCGCGCCGCGAAGCATCCACGCGCATGTAGCAAGATGAGCCAGTCCCGCCGGTCGACGCCCTGTCATGACCGACGGGCCGGCACTTCCCGGAATCGAGCAGCAGGTGGCAACAAGGTGACGACACACATAACGGGCGTACGCCCTCTCCCCCGTACGACGGGAGGCAGTCGGTGAACCGAGACCTCACCGTGCACGACTGGATCGTGGCGGGCATCTGGCTGATCGCCGGGCTCGTGGCGACCGTTCTGCTCCGCCTGCTCCTGCGCTGGCTGGGCAAGCACGCGACCCGCACCCGGTGGACCGGCGACGACGTCCTCGTGGACGCGCTGCGCGCGCTGGTACCGGTCGCGGCGATCACGGGCGCGGTCGCCGCCGCCGCGGCGACACTGCCGCTGACCGGCAAGGTCAACCACACCGTCAACCAGATCCTGACGGTCCTGGTCATGCTAGCCGCCACCATCACCGTCGCCCGGGTCCTGGCCGGTCTGGTGCGCGCCGTCACCCAGTCCCGTTCCGGTGTCGCGGGATCGGCCTCGATCTTCGTCAACATCACCCGGGTCGTGGTCCTGGCCATCGGCTGCCTGGTCGTCCTGCAGACCCTGGGGATATCGATAGCCCCGCTGCTCACGGCCCTCGGCGTCGGCGGTCTCGCGGTCGCGCTGGCCCTCCAGGACACCCTCGCCAACCTCTTCGCGGGTATCCACATCCTCGCCTCGAAGACGATCCAGCCCGGCGACTACATCCGCCTCACCAGCGGGGAGGAGGGGTACGTCGTCGACATCAACTGGCGCAACACCGTCGTACGCAACCTCTCCAACAACCTGGTCATCATCCCGAACGCCCAGCTGTCCAGCACGAACATGACCAACTACAGCCGGCCGGAACAGGAGATGACCCTGATGGTGCAGGTCGGTGTCGCCTACGACAGCGACCTGGAGCACGTGGAGCGCGTCACCTCGGAGGTCGTGACCGAGGTCATGACGGAGATCGAGGGCGCGATGCCCGAGCACGAACCCGCCATCCGCTTCCACACCTTCGGGGACTCGCGGATCAGCTTCACGGTGATCCTGGGCGTCGGCGAGTTCAGCGACCAGTACCGGATCAAGCACGAGTTCATCAAGCGGCTGCACAAGCGGTACCGGCTCGAAGGCATCCGCATCCCCGCCCCCGCGCGCACGGTCGCCCTCCAGCAGAACGGCGTGGCGATTCCCCCGCAGCGCGACGGGTCGCTGTCCCTCCCGTAGAACGGAGTAAGGCGGAGAACGAGCGGACGGCGACGAAAGGGCGGGGCGCGGGGACGTGACGGTGCTCGGGGTCGACATCGGTACGTCCAGCAGCAAGGGCGTGCTGGTCGACGACGACGGCACGGTCCTCGCGACGGCCGTACGGCCGCACACGGTCGACCGGCCGCGGCCCGGGCACGTCGAGATGGACGCGCGGGTGTGGTGGGACGAGTTCGCCTCCCTCGCCCGCGAGTTGCTGAAGTCCTCACCCGACGGCGCCGACGGCGGTGGCAGCCGCGGCGGCCCCCACCGCGTCACCGCGGTCGGCGTCAGCGGGATGGGTCCGTGCGTCACGCTCACCGACGCGGCGGACACCCCACTGCGTCCGGCGATCCTGTACGGCGTCGACACCCGCGCCACCGAGCAGATCGCCCGCCTGGAGGCCGAGTTGGGCCGTGACGCCGTACTGCGGCGCTGCGGGTCCCTGCTCTCCACCCAGGCCGTGGGCCCCAAGATCGCCTGGCTGGCGGAGCACGAGCCGGAAACGGTCGCGCGGGCCCGGCGCCTCCACATGCCCAGCTCGTACCTGGTCCGCCGGCTCACCGGTGCATATGTGCTCGACCACCACTCGGCGAGCCAGGCCGTCCCGCTGTACGACTCCGTCGCCCAGGAGTGGTACGCACCGTGGACGCGGCACATCGCACCCTGGCTGGAGCTGCCCCGACTGCTGTGGCCCGGAGACATCGCCGGGCGGGTGACGGCCGAGGCCGCGGACGCCACGGGGCTGCCCGTCGGCGTCCCGGTGATCGCCGGGACGATCGACGCCTGGTCGGAGGCGCTGAGCGTGGGGGCCCAACACACCGGTGGCCTCATGCTCATGTACGGCAGCACCATGTTCCTGATCCACACCCTGGCCGACCGTCTGCTGGTGCCCGAGCTGTGGAGCACGGTCGGCGCGCTGCCCGGCACCCGCAGCCTCGCGGGCGGCATGGCCACGTCCGGTGTGATCACGGACTGGCTGCGGGAGTTGTTCGGGGCACGCGAGCACACGGTCCCCGACCACACCACCCTGCTCGCCGAGGCGGAGGCCTCCGGGCCCGGCGCGCGGGGGCTGCTGATGCTCCCCTACTTCGCGGGCGAGCGGACGCCCGTGGCCGATCCGTACGCACGGGGTGTGATCGCCGGGCTGACGGTGGAGCACACCCGCGGCGACCTCTACCGTGCCGCTCTGGAGGCGACGGCCTTCGGTGTCCGGCACAACGTCGAGGCGATGCGCGCGGCCGGAGCGGACGTCCGCCGGGTCGTCGCCGTGGGCGGCGGCACCCGCGGCGGACTGTGGACCCGGATCGTCTCCTCGGTGACCGGCCTGGAGCAGGAGGTCAGGGCCGTGTCGCTCGGCGCGAGTTACGGCGCCGCGTTCCTGGCCGCCGGCGCGGTCGGCGCACCGCGCATCGACGACTGGAACCCCGTACACGAACAGGTCGTTCCCGACCCGCTCCTGCGCGCCCGCTACGACGAGCTGTACGCGCTGTACCTCGGGCTGTATCCGGCGACGCGGGACATCTCCCACGCGCTGGCCGGACACCAGGTGGCCGCACACCGGCGGAACGCCCACCGGCCGGACGCCCACGGCTGAGCGTCCCGCACGGCACCCGGGCTCCCGGCGGCTCAGTGGGCGGTGACGAGTCCCTTGGGCGTGTCGCTCCCGGACGTCTGCTTCGAGCTGCGCAGCGCCGCTATGCCGATGAAGACCATCGACGACAGGCCCGCGATCGCGAAGGCGGTGAAACCCCAGTCGCCGTTCCCGGCGGCGAGCAGCTGGCCGCCGAGCCACGGCCCGAACACGGCGCCGAAGCGGCCCATGCCCGAGGTCCAGCCGACGGCGGTGGCGCGGTTGTCGGGGGTGGAGCGGATCGAGACCGTCGCGTAGATCATCACCTGGGCGCTGTTGAGGAAGACCCCGGTGAGGAAGACGACCGCGAAGGTGAGCGCCAGCGGCATGTGGACGCTGAGCAGGAAGACCCCGGCGGCGGTCAGCGCGAACCAGAGCGACGAGATGCGCGGGGCGCCGAAGCGGTCCGCGGCCCGTCCGGCGACCAGCATGCCCACGATGCCGCCGAGGTTGAACAGGACCACGAAGGTCAGGGCCGAGCCCAGTTCGTAGCCCTCGCCGCGCATCAGCGTGGGCAGCCAGGTGGCGACTCCGTAGACCAGCAGCAGACCGCCGAAGGAGGCCAGCCAGTACAGCAGGGTCTGGGTCCACTCACCGCCGCGGAACAGGTCGAGGAGGGCGTTCCAGCGCTCGCCCGCGGCCTTCTTACCGGCCTCGGCGGGCAGTTCGACCTCGAAGCGGCCGGCCAGCGCGCGGGCCTCCTCGGTGCGACCCTTGGCGACGAGGAAGCTCAGCGACTCGGGCATGAACTTCGCGAGCACCGGCACGAAGAGCAGCGGCACCACGCAGACCCAGAACGCGGCGCGCCAGCCGAGGGGTTCCACGATCCACAGGGCCACATAGGCGGAGAGGATGCCGCCCGCGTGGTGGGCGGTCATCAGCAGGCCGATGGTGAGGGCGGCGCGGCCCCGCGGGGCGTAGTCGGAGACCATGCTGATCGCGGTGGGCAGCAGACCGCCGAGGCCGACGCCCGCGAGGGTCCGGCCGAGGCCGAAGACCGCCACGCTGTTCGACACGGCACAGAGGCCGGAGGCCAGCGAGAAGAGCGTCACGCAGGCGACCATCAGTTTCTTGCGGCCCACCCGGTCGGCGATCGTCCCCGCGGTGAGCGCGCCGATCAGCATGCCGAAGGTGGCGTAGCTGCCGAGGTCGCCCGCCCGGTCCGGGGTGAGGCCGAGGGACTTCTCCGCCAGCATGTGCGGCAGTACGGAGCCGTAGATGAACATGTCGAGGCCGTCGAAGAGCACGGCCAGCCAGCAGAGCCCCAGGACCAGGAGGGCCATTCTGCTGCCGCGTGCGGACAGGGCGAAGGAGGAAGAGGAGGGGGACATCGTTGTTCCTCTCGTCCAGGAGTCGGGTGCCTGGAGGGGATTCGGGAGGTGGGTCGCACGCGACTCGTGCGGCTGACCCCGTGGTGCGCTCGACGCTAGGAATCCGCTCCAGGATTGTCAACGTTTTTGTCAACAATCACAGGAACCGGCGGTGTGACCGGTGCCGTGACAGGCGCAGTGACAGGCGGAGTGCCGTGGGTGTGGAAGGACTCGATGGTCTTGAGACCCCACGCCTGCCCCTTCTTCCTCTCGTTCTCGGTCCAGGTGACCAGCGGCCAGTCGGGGGCCAGTACGAGCCTGGTGAGCGGGTTGCAGAGCTCGATCCGGTTGCCGCCGGGCTCGTAGACGTACAGGAAGAACGTCTGCTGGATGGCGTGCTTGTGCGGCCCGGTCTCGATGAACACGCCGGTGTCCAGGGCGAGATCGGCGGCCCGCAGGATGTCCTCACGGGTGTCCGTGGCGAACGCGATGTGGTGCAGGCGCCCGGTCGAGCCGGTCCAGTCCTCGGTGTAGACGATGTCGTACGACTTGCTGCTGAAGGTCAGCCACTGGGCGGCGATCCTGCCGTCGTCGAGCTGGATCTGCTCGGTCGGGCGGGCGCCGAGCACCTCGTGGACGAAGCCGCCGTTCGGCGCGACGTCGGCGGCGAGGAAGTTGACGTGGTCCAGCCGGCGTACGCCCACGCCGTGGCCGGGCTTGGCCTGCGGCTGGTTCTTCAGGCCCGGCTTCAGCCCGTCCGGCGCCTGGTACCACTCGCTCTCCCAGTAGAGGGCGATCTCGTGGCCGTCGGGGTCGGTGGTGACGTACAGCGGGCCGAGGCCCGGCTCGTCCTCGACCCAGCGGCCGGTGCGACCGGCGCTCTCGGCCTCCTTGACCCGGCGCCGCAGGGCTTCCTCGCTGGAGGCGCGCAGGGCCGTGCGGCGGATGCCGGAGGTGGTGTGCGCGGTCAGGACCAGGCTGTGGTGCTCGTAGTCGTCCCAGGTCCGCAGGTAGACGGAAGTATCGTCCGCCGAGCGGCCGTTCTCGGTCAGGCCGAGGTATTCGGTGAAGAACCGGACGCTGGCGTCCAGGTCGGGGGTGAGCAGTTCGACGTGCCCGAGGTGGGCGATGTCGCCGAGCGGCGGGGCCATGAGGCCTCCTCAGGGGTGGTGTGCGGCTCAGGCAGGGCGGGGGAAGACCGTGCCGTCGAAGATCTTGCGTGCGGTACGGACGACGGCGGTGCGCCGGGCGACCGGAAGTGCGGCGTCGCCCACGCCTGCCGGGGCGCCCGGGGTGTCGTACGCGAGGGCCGTCTCGATGTCGAGGAAGCCGGTGGGGTGCTCGATGCGCATACGGTCCCCGTGCTCCGGCAGTCGGGCCACGGCCGCTCCGACGCCGCCCTCGATCCGCAGTCCGGCCGCGACGCTCGCCGCGCCCAGGACCCCGATCGAGGTGTGGCAGCGCACCGGTATGAAGGTGCGCGTCATGACCGCGCCGCCGTCCGACGGGGGTGCGAGCAGGCTGAGTTTGGGCACGGTGGTGTTCTCCACGTCGCCCAGCCCCATCAGTTTTCCGGCCTCCAGCCTGATCTCCCGGAGCCGTGCGGCGAGTTGTGGGTCCGCCTCCAGTTCGGCGGGCTCCTCGTACCCGGTGACACCGAGCGAGGACGCCTCGATCAGCACGGTCGGCATGCCGTTGTTCACGCAGGTCACCGGGGTGCCGGCGACGATGTCACGCGCGCGGCCGGTCGGCAGCAGCGGGCCGGTCCCCGGCGGGAACTCGATGACCACCGGCGCGGCGGACCCCGGTACTCCGGAGATCTCGGCGGAGAGTTCCGCCGAGCCGGAGTAGTCGACGCTCCCGCCCGGGGTGGGGAACTGCGCGACGGCGAGGTCCCCGGTGTTCACCATGCGGATCCGTACGGAGGTGCGGTCACCGCCCGGGGCGACCAGGCCGCGCTCCACGGCGAAGGGGCCCACGCCCGCGAGGAGGTTGCCGCAGTTCTGACGGTCACTCACCTCCGGCTTGTCGACGCCGACTTGGAGGAACAGGTAGTCGACGTCAGCCGCCGGGTCGGCCGATACGGAGACCACCGCCACCTTGCTGGTCAGGGGATGCGCGCCGCCCAGGCCGTCGATCTGCCGCGGGTCGGGGCTGCCCATGATCCGCAGCAACAGGGCGTCGCGCGGGGCGGGTTCGGCGGGCAGGTCCCCGGCGAGGAAGTAGGCGCCCTTGGAGGTGCCGCCGCGCATGAGCATGCAGCGCACCTCTTCGGTACGGGCTTCCACCGGGGCGTGCGTACGGGCGTCGGCGGGCCCGGTCACGACCCCGCTCCGTCCCGCTCGGGCCCCCGCCCGGACCCCCGCCCGGACTCCTGCTCGACCCCCCGCCCGGACTCCCTCTCGCGGTCCTGCTCGCGCTCCCGCTCGTGCTCGTCGTACGTCCGGTAGGAGACGCCGAGGCGTTCGAGGGTCTCGCGCAGGCCGTAGCGGTCGAGGCCGAGCTGGCCCTCCTGGAAGGCGGCGCGGGCCCCGGCCTCCTTGGCCTCGCGGGCCTCTGAGGCCTCGGCCGTCCGGCGGGCCCGCTCGCGGGGCACGCACACCACGCCGTCGTCGTCGGCGACGATCACGTCACCGGGCCGGATCACCTGGCCGCCGATGACCACCGGCACGTTGACGCTGCCGCCGGTCGCCTTGACGGTGCCCTGCGGGCTGACCGCCGCGGACCAGGCGGGGAAGCCCATCTCGCGCAGCTCGACGGTGTCCCGGATGCCCGCGTCGATGACCAGGCCGCGCACTCCACGCCGCTGGAGCGCGGTGGCGAACAGCTCGCCGAACATGCCGTCGGTGGAGGGTGAGGTGGTCGTGACGACCAGGATGTCGCCCTCGCCGCACTGCTCGACGGCCGCGTGGATCATGAGGTTGTCGCCCGGCCAGGAGAGCACGGTGACCGCGGTGCCCGCGACCCGGGTGTCCTGCTGGACGGGGCGCAGACGCGTGCCGAGCAGGCCGGTGCGGCCCATCGCCTCGTGCACGGTGGCGACTCCGTAGGCGGCGAGCGCCTCGACGTCCTTCGCGTCCGCCTTCGGCGGGTCGGTGATAATCACGCCGCTCATGCCAGCTCCCCTGTGACCTGCGGGTAGGGCCGCATGTACGCCTCGGCCATGGTCTTGTGGGCCAGGCCCAGGTTGGGTCCGGCGTTGCGCTTGAGCTGGACACCGCGGCGGACGGCGAGGTCCGTGTAGTAGTCCCACAGGTGCTGCTGGGCGGCCAGGCACTCCATCGCCTTGCGCTTGGTCTCCCAGACCTCGGATATGTCGAGGAGGACCTGCGGCTTGAAGCCGCACATCTCGGGCTGGTGCGGCTCGAAGAAGAACACCGGCGGGGCTCCGATGATCTCTCCCTCGGCCGGGTAGCCGATGGCCTGCGCGAGGACGCGCGCGTCCAGGGCCATGCGCGCGGCGGCCGGGTGGTCGCCGTTGTAGGGGTCGTCGAGCGGGTGGGTGAGCACGACGTCGGGCTGGGCCTCGCGGTAGACGCGCACCAGACGGTCGGTCAGTTCCGGTGTGACGGTCAGGGGGTAGTCGCCGGCGTCGAAGAAGACCACCTCGGCGCCGAGCGCGGCGGCTGCCGCCTCGGCCTCGCCGCGGCGGATCGCCTTGATCTCCTCCAGGGACTTGCCCGCACGCCACGCTTTCGCGGACTCACCGCGTTCGCCGTAGGTCAGGCAGGCGATGGTGACCTTCTCGCCGCGGGCGGCGGCCAGGGCGATGGCTCCTCCCGCCCGCCAAACGAAGTCCCCGGCGTGGGCGGTGACGACCAGTGTCGACCGTGGGGTGTCGGGCGCGTTGCCGTGGGTCATACCTGCGATCTCCTTGCTGGACAGGCCGATTGACCCACCCCGCGGCGTCATGCGTCACGCGTGTGCCGCGTCATTCACGCAGCGCGTCGATCACACCCGCGAGGTGGGAGCGGACGGCCTCTTCGGCCGCCTGCGGGTCCCGGGCCCTGATCGCGTCGATCATGGCCAGGTGCTCACTCAGGGATTTCTGGGGGCGCCCCGGTCGCAGCGCGAGCTGGAAACGGTGGCGCACCAGTTGCGCGTTGAGCCGCTCAAGGAGTCCCACGGCCACCTGTTGGCCGCTGAACTGCCTGATGTGGGCGTGCAGTTCGTGGTTGAGGTCGGAGTAGGTCACCGGTTCGCCGTCGGCGACGGCCTTGGACATCGCCTCGCCCAGGGCGACCAGCTGGTCGAGCTGCTCGTCGCTGGCCTCGACGGCCGCCTTGCCCGCGCACAGTCCTTCCAGGACCATGCGGCACTCGGTGATGGCGACCGCTTCCTCCACGGTCACCACCCGCACCCGGGATCCGCGGTTGAGGATCCGTTCGACGAGTCCTTCCGACTCCAGCTCGATCAGAGCGGCCCGGACGCTGGCTCGCGTCACACCGAACTGGTCGGCGAGTTCGTTCTCCACCAGGCGTTGGGCCGGTGCCATCTCGCCTTGCAGGATTGCTTGCCGCAGCTGTGTGAGGGCGTGCTGCTTGGCTTGCTCTCCGGTGCTCGGACGGGCTTCTTTCGGCATGTGTGCCCTCCCTGAGTGGGTGCGTGTCGAACCTAAATCTAGACGAACAAGATTGTCAACAATTTTGTTCGTGATCCCCCGACCACCTACCCGACGCCAACGAAAAAGGGCCCGCAGATGGGGCCCTTCACCCTGGGGGCGCCTGGCGGCGGGGGTCACCTTTCCCCGCACCCCAGTGAGAGCTGAGCGCGCAGTTCCCCGCGCCCCTGAAAGACACGGGGCGCCCCCGCATCCAAAGCCGCGCCCGCGCGTCACACCGTTCCCCGCCCCCGTAAGGGGCGCGGGGAACGGCGCGGCCCACCCCCACGGCCCGCACCCATCAGCGGGCAGCCAGCACGCGCCCCTCAAGGGGCGCGGGGAACGGCGCGGCCAGCCCCGACCAACCCGCACCCATCGACCGGCCAGCGCACATCGCCCCTAAGGGGCGCGGGGAACGGCGCGGGCAACCCCCATCAACCCCCACACCCGCGTCCGCCCCGGCGGAGCCCTCAGGGTGCCTTCGGGAAGCCGGGGCTGGACAGCACCCCCCGCCCCGCGTCCACCGCGAACACCTCGCACCCCGCACGCCCCGCCGCCCAGCCGACCCCCTCCACACCCATCGCGAACCCCGCCGTGGCCACCGCGTCCGCCTCCGTGAGCGAGGGCGCCACCACGGTGAGGCTGAGCAGCCCGGTCGCCGCCCGCCCCGTACGGCCGTCGAAGATGTGGTCCCCCCGCTCGTACCGTCCGGACGTGGCCACCGCCCCCTCCGCGACCTCCACCACCGCGCACACGCGGTCGGCCCGCTCCGGATGCCGTACCCCGATCCGCCAGGGCCGCCCCGCCGCGACGACGTCACCGCCCGCGTTGAGGCAGAACGTCGTCACCCCCGCCGCCCGCAGCAGCTCCGCGCCGCGCTGGACCGCCCAGCCCTTGACCATGGCGCAGGGGTCGAGCCCCCGGCCGGGCAGCCGCACCTGGAACGCGCCGCCGCTCTCGACCCGGTACCGCTCGCACAGGTCGAGGACCTCGACCAGGTCCGGGCTCAGCCGGTCGTCCGTCAGTTCACCCCGGTCGAGCCGGGACACCTCGCTGTCGGGCAGGAAGGGACTGAACCGCGCGTCGACCTCACGCAGCCAGGCGAACACCCGGTCCGCGGCGTCGACGGCGTCCCGCGCCGGGACACCGTCCTCGATCCGCAGGGAGACGGGCAGCCCCATGATGTGCTCGACCCGGTGCACCAGGCCGGCCGCGGAGGTCTCGACGCTCGGTACGGCCATCGTCATCAGCCCCTCGCGTCGAGCGCCGCCTGCAGCGACTCGACGTATCCCTCGCTCGTGATCGTGGCCCCGGACACCGCGTCGATGTCGGCGCTCTGCGCCTTGAGCGTCGACGCGACGAGCTTCGGTACGGCGGCCTCGGTCTGCGGATGGTTCGGCTGCTGCAGCATGCGTACCGAACCGATGCTGTCGCCGTCGAAGGTGACCTCGACCTGGACGGTGCCCTTCTCGGTGTTCACCGCGGACCCCGCCACGACCTGGGAGGCGGCGGCCGACGCGGACGGCGAGGAGGAGGCCGAGGCGGACTCGGCGTGCGCGTCGATGGCCGCCTGCAGCGACTCCCGGTAGCCGTCGCTCGTGATCGTCGCGCCGGACACCGTGTCGACGTCGGCGCTCTGCGCCTGCAGCGTCGACGCGACGAGCTTCGGCACGGCCGCCTCGGTCTGCGGATGGTTCGGCTGCCGGAGCAGCTTCACGGCCGTGATCTTGTCGCCGTCGAAGGTCACCTCGACCTGGACGGGCCCCTTCTCGGTGTCCACGGTCGTGCCCTTGACCACCTGGGACGAGCCGTTCCCGGAGGAGGGCGCGGAAGGCGTCGCGGCGGGCGCCGAGGCCTCGGTGGTCGTCGTCGAGCCGTCCGAGGGGGCGTAGCGCCACACCGGGATCAGACCCGCGACACTCAGCACCAGGACAGGTATTGCTCGCTTCACGATGTCTCTCTCATCCTCGTCCCGCACACGGGCACGGTCATCCGGGTCCCGGTCGCGGTCGCGGTCGCGGTCATCCGGGTCCCGCTCACGACGGCGCTCATCCCGCCAGGCTGAAGCGCTCGAAATGGATCTGCGGCTTGGGCACGCCCAGCTCGCGCAGGCTGCCCAGCACCGCGTTCATCATCGGCGGCGGCCCGCACAGGAACACGTCACGGTCGCCGATGTCCGGGACGAGCCGGGCCAGCTCGGCCGGGGCGAGCTTGTCGGGGCTGACAGGACCGGACACCAGGTGCAGTTCGGCGCCCTTGGCGTGGGCGAGTTCGCGCAGCTCCTCGTAGAGCACCGCGTCCCGGTCCGAGCCCACCCGGTAGATGACCACGGCGTGCCCGTGCAGTTCCTCCAGCAGGGCCCGGATCGGGGTGACTCCGACGCCGCCGGCGATGAGTACGGCCTCGGAGCGGGTGCGGTGCATCGCGGTGAAGGCGCCGTACGGCCCCTCGGCGAAGACCCGCGTGCCCACCTTGAGATGCCGGAGGGCGGCGGTGCCGTCACCGGCCGTCTTGGCGGTGAGCCGCAGTGACCGGCCGTCGGGGGCCGCCGACAGGGAGAACGGGTTGGCCTGCCACCACCGGTCCCTGGTGAGGAACCGCCACAGGAAGAACTGGCCCGCGCGGGCCGGCAGGCGGTCGAGGTCGCGTCCCGTGATGTGGATGGAGACGACGTTGTCGGACTCGGGCACCACGGCGGAGATCCGCAGCTGGTGGCGCAGGTTGCGCCACAGCGGGAGGACGAACCGGCCCAGGAGCACCGCGCCGAGCGCCACGCCCCACAGCACGTACCAGTACGTCGTGGCGGCGGACGACGAGGTGAACGTCGTACCGGCCGCGACCTGGTGCGTGAACGCCAGCACCACCGCGACGTACGTGTACAGGTGGATGAAGTGCCAGGTCTCGTACGCGAGCCTGCGGCGGGCGAAGCGGGCCGAGACGCCGCCGATCACGAGGATCAGGCCGAGCGCGACGATCGCGCGGAACACGCCCTCGACGGTCTGCCCGAGGTCCACCAGCTGGTTCACCGGGTCCATCGAGGACGACTGGGCGTAGCCGAAGGTGATGAACACGGCGTGTCCGAGCAGGGTGAAGAGCAGGCCGAAGCCGACCCAGCGGTGCCAGGAGGTCAGCCGGTCCATGCCGATGCGGCGGTCGAACCACGGCAGCCGGGCGACCAGCAGCAGCTGGAAGGCCATCAGCAGCGCGCCGTACAGTCCGGCGAGTCTGCCCAGCACGATGAGGGTGTTCGAGGCGAACCCGGCCTGGATGAAGAACACGGTCACCACGACCACGTTCAGGGCCAGCACGCCGTACAGGCCGGCGCGGGCCACCATTTTGGGACGCACCGCCGCGGTCGGCGGCGGAACGGTCGTCTGGACAGTCGTCACGGACGGCAACTCCTTGATCGGGGTCCTCGGATCCCTTGACGCGGGTCCTGGGACTCCGAGCCTGCCTCGGCAACCCTGTCGTTTTCCTGTCGCTGAACTTTCAAGTGTTTATCGATCCGGTCCCGGCCCGCCCTCGGCTATGGCGCGATCGGCCACGTGAAGCACTATGGGCACGTGGAAAAAGTACGACTTCTCGTCGTGGACGACGACCCGCCCATCGCCGACCTGGTCGCGACGGTCGCCCGCTACGAGGGCTGGGAGGCGGTCACCGCCAACTCCGGCGAGGAGGCACTGCGGCGCGCCGCCGAGTTCCACCCGGACATCGTGGTGCTCGACCTGATGCTGCCGGGGCTCGACGGTTTCGCCGTGCTGGACCGGCTGCGCCTGTCCGGGACGATGGTGCCCGTCGTCTTCCTGACCGCTCGGGACGGCGTGGCGGACCGGGTCGCGGGTCTCACCAGGGGCGGTGACGACTACCTCGTCAAACCGTTCGCGGTGGAGGAGCTGATGGCCCGGCTGCGGACCGTGCTGCGCCGCAGCGCGGGACCCGCCTTCCAGCGGTCCGTGCTGTCGGTCGCGGATCTGACGATGGACGAGGACACCCGCGAGGTGCGCCGGGGCGAGCGGCTGCTGACGCTCACCCCGACCGAGTACGAGGTGCTCCGCTATCTGATGCGCAAGTCGCCGACGGTCCTCACCAAGGCCCAGATCCTCGACCATGTCTGGGAGTACGGCTTCGGCGGCCGCTCGAACGTGGTGGAGCTGGTCGTCAGCCGGCTGCGCCGCAAGCTCGACGGCGACACCGACGTGAGCGGCGACGACAGGGGCGACGAACCGCAGCTGATCCACACCGTCCGAGGCGTCGGCTACGTCGTCCGGCAGGTCACCGAGTGATCGGCCGGCTCCGCGACACCTACCGCAGGCTCCGCCTCGGCACCCGGCTCGCGCTCGGCATGGGCGTGCTCTCCCTGGTCGTCTTCGCCGTGGTCGGCACCGCGCTGTCGACGTACATGCGGGACTACCTTGAACGGCAGCTCAACGACCAGATGAAGCTCGTCCAGACCACCCAGTCCAAGGATGCCCAGGCACACGGCACGGTGGAGCGCCGGCCGTACTACGGCTGGTACACCGCGGTGTACGACGTCTCGGGCGACTCGGCCGTCCTGCGCAGACCAAGTGACGTACCGAAGGACACCGTCGAGCTCACCTCCTTCGCCGAGTCACTGGCCCGGGCCGGGGCGACGGAGATGTCCCACACCACGCGTATCGAGGACGAGGGCGCGTACCGGCTGCGCGCCTGCAAGATCGGCCAGGGTGTCGTCCTGGTCACCGCGGCGCCGCTGGAGGACATCGAGGACACCATGGACCAGCTGGTCACGGT
This sequence comes from Streptomyces tauricus, assembly GCF_014650955.1. Lineage (GTDB taxonomy): Bacteria > Actinomycetota > Actinomycetes > Streptomycetales > Streptomycetaceae > Streptomyces > Streptomyces tauricus. Next base: position 119,379 of record NZ_BMVY01000019.1, on the reverse strand, counting down.
CCAGGTCGTCGCGTTCGCCCTCGCGCTCCTCGGACTCGTGGTGTTCGGGCGCGCGGTGCTGCGCCGGGGTCTGCAGCCGCTCAGCGACATGGCGCACACCGCCCGTGGCATCACCTCGCACGACTTCACCGACTCGGCCCGGCTGCCGGTGCGCGCCGACCGCGGCAACGGCGGCCCGGAGGTCGAGGAGCTGCGTACCGCGTTCAACACCATGCTGGAGCACATCGACGACTCGCTGGCCGTCCGTACGGAGGCCGAGCAGCGGCTGCGCCGCTTCGTCGCGGACGCCTCGCACGAGCTGCGTACGCCGCTGATGTCGGTACGCGGTTACGCGGACCTCTTCCAGTACGCGGCGGCCAACGAGCCCGGCGAGCGGGACAAACACCTGGCCAGACTGCGGGCCGAGGCCGCCCGGATGGGGGTGCTCCTCGACGATCTGCTGCTGCTCGCCCGGCTGGACGCGGCCGAGGTGGACGCGCCGCTGCGGCTGGAGGACGCCGACCTCGCGGAGCTGGTCCGGCAGGCCGCGGACGCGTTCCGGGCGACCCACGCGGACCATCCGCTGACCGTCACGGCCGGCGCGGGTCCGGTGCGGCTGCGGCTCGACGTCCTGCGCGTCCGGCAGGTCCTCGACAACCTCCTCACCAATGCCGCCGTGCACACCCCGACCGGTACGGAGGTCGCCGTGGAGGTGTCCGTCACGGCCGGTGCGGCCGTCGTGCGGGTCACCGACTCCGGCCCCGGCATCCCGGCCGCGGACCAGGAGCGCGTCTTCGACCGCTTCTTCCGTATCGACAAGGCCCGCAGCAGGGACCGCGGCGGCAGCGGCCTGGGCCTCGCGGTGGCCCGTTCCCTGGTCCGGGCGCACGGCGGCACCATCGACGTACGGAGCCGGCCGGGGACGACGACGTTCACGCTGACGATCCCGTTGGTCCGCGACACCCCTTGAGGGCCGTACCCGGCCACTGCCGGTGACCCGCGAGTCTTCGGCAACTGCCCTTTCCCTATGGGCTGTTGACACCTCCTGGCTCTACGATCTCCCCCGGCTGCCCGGTCCCGGTGACGGGAACCGGAAGGCACTGCCTCGGCATCGGTAGGGGTACGAGGTACGGGCCTCGGGGCGTGGGCATGGGGGTGGGGATGTGGCACGGGTGAGGGGACTGCGGGTGTGCGGAATTCTTACAGCGGTGAACTCCGTACTCGTCGGCTCCGTGCTCGTCGCGGGGTGCACCACCGAGAACGACCACGACGACGGGCCGGGCACGCGGTCCTCCACCGGCGAGCGCTCCCCTGCGGGCACGCGGTCCCCTGCGGGCGGGAACGCAAAGGAGGGCGGACGGGGCGACGGCTCCCCCGGAACGGGGACGGACGCCCCGGCCACCGCCTCCGGACCGCTCGACGCGCTGACCGACCCGGCCAAGTACCCCACGACGGCCGCCCAGGGGCAGGCCGTGATCGGCCGGCTGATCCCCGACGCGGCCCTGTTCGGTGCGGACGTACGACCGGCCGTCCCCTACGAGGCCGCCCCGGGGCGCTGGTCGGACCTCGCGGAGAACTGCGTGTGGCGGGTTGAGGAGACACCGCAGGACGTGCTGGCCACGCGGACCCGGTACTTCTGGCTGCCCGCCGAGAAGAGCGGCGGCAAGGGGGCGGTACGGCTCTCCACGACGATCACCGTGCACCGCACCGCCCTGGACGCCGCGTGGGAGCAGGCCGGGATGCTGGAGGAGGCACTCGGCTGCCGGGAACAGGTGCTGCGGCCCGGTGAGCGGCTGACGAACCTGCGCTCGTACGCGTTCGGGCAGGGCGAGGGCAGCAACGTCGATCTCGACGACTCCCTGCTGGAGACCGGCGAGTGCCGCAGCGAGACCCGCGGCGGACCGTACCCGTACTTCTGGCAGCAGGCCGCGCTCGGTTCCGTGGTGATGTCGGCGTCCGCGTGCGGCGGCGAAGGACGCACCGCGGACGAGATCCAGTCCCTCGTCCAGGACCCGCTGATACGGGTGATGCTGCGGGCGGAGAAGGAGATCGGGAGCGACGGGAGCGACACGGGGCAGGACACCGAGCCCGGTACGAAGGGTGGTTCGTGATGGAGCGGTTGGCGGCCTCCGACCCCGCGCACCTGGACGAGTACCGGCTGCTGGGACGGCTGGGCGCCGGCGGCATGGGCGTCGTCTACCTGGCCCGCGCCGCGGGCGGGGACCTCGCCGCGGTGAAGGTGATCCAGCCCGAGTACGCCGAGGAGCCCGACTTCCGGGCACGCTTCCGCCGGGAGGCGGCCTCCGCCCGGCAGGTGGGCAGCCCCTGGGTGGTGCCGGTGCTGGGCGCCGACGTCGAGGCCGAGGCACCCTGGCTGGCCACGGCGTTCGTACCGGGCCCCTCGCTGGCCGAGGCGGTCGCCCACTGCGGACCCCTGCCGGTCAGGGCGACGCGGGTCCTGGGCAAGGTCCTGGCACGGGCGCTCGGGGCGGTGCACCGCGCGGGTCTCGTGCACCGGGACGTCAAACCGGGCAACATCCTGCTGGCCCCCGACGGGCCTCGGCTGATCGACTTCGGTATCGCACGCCCCACCGCGGCCGACGCGACCGAGCTGACCTCGGAACTGATGGTCATCGGCACCCCCGGGTTCCTCTCCCCCGAACAGGCCCGGGCCCAGCCCGTCACCCCCGCGAGCGACGTGTTCTCCCTGGGATGTGTCCTGGCGTACGCGGCCACGGGCCAACTGCCGTTCGGCGGCGACGCGGTGGACGCGGTCCTGTACCGCACGGTGCACGACCGGCCCGCTCTGGACGGCATCGAGGACACCGCGCTGCGGGACCTGCTGGAGCGCTGCCTCGCCAAGGACCCGACGACGCGGCCCTCGGCGGACGACGTCGACACCCTCCTGCTGGAGGACGCTCCCCCGGGAACCGTCGACTGGCTGCCGGACCCGGTGGTGCGGATGGTCGCCGACCGGTCGGCCGAGATGCTGGCCCTGCCCGGCATCGAGCCGACCCAGGTCCCCGCGTCCGCCGCCGAGGCACGCCCGGCGCCCGCGCGGCGGCGGATCCTGCTGGCCGGTGGTGCCGCTCTGCTGGCCGCCGGCGGTGGCACCGCCGCGTGGGCGGCGCTGCGCGAGGACGGCGGGGCCGCCTCGGGCGGAGGGGGACGCCCCTGGGTCCTTGGCCTGCACGCGGACCTCAGTGGGCCGCGCGGAACGGCCGGGCGGGCCCAGGAGCGGGGCGTGCGGCTGGCCGTCGAGGAGTACCGGGCACGCCGGAGGAGACCGTTCCCGCTCGAACTGGAGGTCGTCGACGACCGCGGCCGGAGCGCGAACGCCCTGCGCGGCGCCCAGCGCCTGACCGGTGACCGCGATGTGCTCGCCGTCGTCGGCCCCACCGGCGCGGAGTCCGTCACCGCCGCGCTGGAGGTGTACGAGGGAGCGGGACTGCCGCTGCTCAGCGTCTCCGAGCTGTCGTTCAGCGCCGCCCAGGACGTCCTGCTCGCCCCGGCCCGCTGCTACTTCCGTACCGTGCCGCTCGCCGCGTACACCGCGCTCGCCACCATCGCCCGACTGCGTGCCCAAGGGGTGCGCCGCCCGGGCCTGCTGGCCGACCGGGCCGGCCGCATCGCGGGCTGGGAGCTGGTCACGAGCGCACAGAGCGCGGCCGAGAGCCTGCGCGGCGAGCTGTACATCCGCGCCGTACCGGCCGCCGCGGCCGATCCCGCCGTCGTGGTCGACGACATGCTCGACCACGAGGTGGACGGCCTGTTCTACACGGGCACCGCCGAACGCGCCGGCTCGGTGGCGCGGGCCCTGGCGCGACAGGGCTTCCGGGGGCCGTGTTTCCTCGATCCGTCCTCCGCGACGACGGTCTTCACCGCGGCGGCGGGCGAACACGCGGACGGCTGGCAGGTCCTGGCCCCGTACATCTCCCCCAAGGCGGCCCCCGTCCGGGACTTCGCCGCCGCGCACCGGCGCCGTTACGGCAACGCCCCGGACGTCTGGGCCGCCGAGGCCTACGACACCGCGCGCCTGGTCATCGACCGTCTCACGGCACTGGCCGCCAAGGGATCCCGGCCCAGCCGCGCCCAGCTCACCGCGGCCCTCACCCGGGCACGGTTCAAGGGCATGCTCACCACCTACTCCTTCGACAAGGAACTCCAGGTGCAGGCGAACAGCGTCCACCGCTACCGGGCCGACGGCGGGCGGTTCGTCTACGCCGGTGCCGCCGGCCTGTCCGGCTGAACCCGAGCACCGGGTGATGCGGGCACTCACGGCGCAGGATCCCGACGCGCTGGGCGGGCACCGGCTGCTGGCCCGCCTCGGCTCCGGCGGCATGGGCACGGTGTATCTGGCGCGGAGCCCCGCCGGGGCCCTCGTGGCGGTGAAGGTGATCCGCGCGGAACACGCGGCCGACCCCGCCTTCCGTGCCCGCTTCCGCCGGGAGGCGCGGCTGGCGACGGGGCTCGACGCGCGCTGGGTCGTACCGGTGACGGCTGCCGACCCCGAGGCACCCGCGCCCTGGCTGGCCACCGCGTTCGTGCCCGGCCCCTCCCTCGCCGAGGCCGTCGACGCGCACGGCGCCCTGCCCCCGTCCACCGTCCTGACCCTGGGCGCGTGCATGGCGGAGGCGCTGAGCGGGATACAGGCGGCCGGTCTGGTGCACCGGGACGTCAAGCCCGGCAACATCCTGCTCGCCCTCGACGGCCCCCGGCTGATCGACTTCGGCATCGCGGGCGGCGCGCTCGCCACCGCGCTGACCGCACCGGACGCGGTGATCGGCACCCCCGGCTATCTGTCCCCCGAGCAGACCCGGGCGCACGGTGACCCGGCGGGCCCGCCGAGCGATGTGTTCTCGCTGGGCTGCGTGCTGGCCTACGCCACGACCGCGCGGCGTCCGTTCGGCACCGGCGACGCGGCGGCCGTCCTGTACCGGACCGTGCACGAGCAGCCCGACCTCGCGGGCCTCGGGCCTCTCCCGCCGCCGGTCCGCGAGGCGGTCGCACGCTGCCTGGCCAAGGACGCGGAGCGCCGTCCGACGGCCGCGGAACTGCGTGACGTCCTCGTCGCCCACGGCGGTGACACCAGCCGGCCGCGCGACTGGCTGCCGCCCATGGTGCTGCGGCTGGTGGCCGAGCGGTCCGCCCGCGCCCTCGACCCGCCGCCCCGCCGGAGCGCCCCGGCCCCCGGCACGCCGTCCGACAGGGCTTCGGCACCCTCCCGGCGCCGCGTCCTCGCCGTCGCAGGCGGGGCCCTCACGGCGGCCGCCGGCGCCGGCGCCGTCTGGCTGACACGTCGTACACGGGCGACCGGCGGCCCATCCCGCACCCGGCCGACCCGCACCCTCGCGCTGCACGCCGCCCTGACCGGCAGTCAGCGGGCGACGGGCACGGCGCACGAGCGCGGGGTGCGGCTCGCCGTCGCCGCCCACAACGCCCGCACCGAGGCGCCCTTCACCCTCGCGCTCAGGACCGTCGACGACGGCGGGGAGCCGGACAGGGCCCGGGACGCGGCCCGCGAGATCGCCGCCGATGACGCGGTCCTCGCGGTGATCGGCCCGACGACCGAGGCCACCGCGCGGGCCGCGTCATCGGCGTACTCCACCGCGTCCCTGCCCGTGGTGGTGGTGTCGGTCGACATCGGCGCCGCCCGACTGTCCACGACCGACCTGCGCACCCTGTGCCCGACCCGGCCGCCCGGTACCTACCGGCATCTGCCGCTCCTCGACTATCTGCACCGGGTGCACCCCGTCACGCGTACCGCGATCATCGAGGACCGGCGGGCGGACGACACGGCGAGGAGACTCGCCCGCGATCTGCTCGAGATCCCGCCCGGGCGCGACCGGGGAGGCAGGGCCACCGTGCACACCGTCGCCGCGGGCACCGCGGACTTCGGGCCCGTCGTCGCCGCCGCGCTGGCCACCCGGCCCCGGGCCGTCGTGTACGCGGGCACCTCCCCGAGCCGGGGCGCGGCCTGTGCCCGTGCCCTGGCGGACGCCGGGTTCACCGGACCGCGGGCGACGATCGAGCCCGTGATGCGGCCGGACTTCCTGGCCGAGGCGGCCGAGGCGGCGGAGGGCTGGCTGTTCGAGGCCCCGTACACGCGGGCGCAGTCGGCGAAGTCCCGCACCGCCGTGGAGTTCACCGCCGCGCACCGCGCGCGCTACGGCAGGGATCCGGCCCCGTGGGCCGCCGAGGCGTACGACGCGGTGGGCCTGCTGAGCCGCACCCTGACGGATCTGGGGAACGGCGCCGATGTCACCCCGGGTCAGGTCGCCGACCGGTTGTTCCGCCTCACCTATGACGGCATCGCCAAGCAGATCCGGTTCGACGAGGGCCCGGGGCATCAACTCAACGGCGAGAAGGCCGGGTTCCTCTACCAGGCGAAGGGGGACGGGTTCCGCTACCTGGGCCGCCACGACCAGTTGGCGAGCGGGAGCTGATCCGGGGCGCTCCGGTGGGGCCCGCCTCATCCCGCTCGGTAGAGCCCCGTGAGTAGTTCGGTCACCGCCGGCGCGGCGGGAGGCGGGTCGTCCCGCCACCAGGCGAGCCGGACCGCGATCGGCTCGGCGTCCCGCACCGGCCGGTACACGACCCCCGGCCGCGGGTACTGGTGCGCGGTCGACTCCGCGGTCATCCCCACACAGCGGCCCGTGGAGATCGCGGTCAGCCAGTCGTCGATGTCATGGGAGTCCCTGGTCTCCGGGCCGGCGTCCGGCGGCCACAGTTCCGTCGTGGTGGTCCCGGTCCGCCGGTCGACCAGCAGGACCCGTCCGGCGAGGTCGGCCAGCCGGACCGAACGGCGCCGGGCCAGTGGGTCGTCGGCGGCCATGGCGCACAGCCGCCGCTCCAGGCCGACGATGACCGAATCGAAGCGGCGCTCGTCCAACGGCCGCCGTACGACGCTCAGTTCGCAGGTGCCCTCGGCCAGCCCGGCGGTCGCGGAGTTGGCGCGGACCAGCTCCAGTTCCGTCGCGGGGCGGGCGGCGGCCCAGGCGCGCTGGAAGGCCAGCGTGTGGCGGCCGAGCGCCGACCAGGCATATCCGATCCGCAGGGAGGACTGGCCCGAGGCCGCCTCCCGGACCAGGCCCTCCACCTCGCCGAGCACCCGCCGGGCGTGCGCCACCACGCGCAGGCCCGTCGCCGTCGGGGTCACCTCCCTGGAGGTACGTCTCAACAGCCTTACCTCCAGGGCGCGTTCGAGCGATGCCAGGGTGCGCGACACCGCCGCCTGGGAGACACCGAGGGCGATGGCCGCGTCGGTGAAGCCGCCCTCGTCGACGATCGCGACGAGACAGCGCAACTGCCGCAGTTCCACATCCATGACCCAAGCGTATAGATGGATCGATCGATGCATTTTGCGTATGCCCGCGACCGGCGCAGCATCGGGACATGCACGCAGCCTCCGCGCCCTCGCCGACGTCCACACCTTCACCGACGTCCATGCGGCACGCACCCACGTCGCCGACGGCCCCGGAGCCTGGCCACGGGCGTCCGGCGGCTCTGCTCACGCTGCTCGGCAGCGGTCTGTCCAATCAGACGGGCGCGGCGATCGGCTCGCTGGCCTTCCCGGTCCTCGGCCCCCTCGGTGTCGTCGCGGTACGCCAGTACGTGGCCGCCCTCGCCCTGCTCGCGGTCGCCAGGCCCCCGCTGCGCTCGTTCACCAGGCACCAGTGGTGGCCGGTCCTGCTGCTGGCCCTGGTGTTCGGGACGATGAACCTGTCCCTCTACACCGCCATCGACCGCATCGGGCTCGGGCTCGCGGTGACCCTGGAGTTCCTGGGCCCGCTGGCCATCGCGCTGTCCGCCGCGCGCCGGCGGATCGACGCCTGCTGCGCCCTGGTCGCGGCGGCGGGCGTCGTCACCCTGATGCGCCCGCAGCCGTCGGCGGACTACCTCGGCATGGGCCTCGGTCTGCTCGCCGCGGTCTGCTGGGCCTCCTACATCCTGCTCAACCGCACGGTGGGCCGCCGGGTCCCCGGAGCGCAGGGCTCCGCAGCCGCGGCGGCCGTGTCCGCCCTGATGTTCCTGCCGGTCGGCGTCGTCCTCGCGCTCCGGAACCCGCCGACCCCCACGGCTCTGGGGTACGCCGTCGCGGCAGGCGTGCTCGCCTCCGCGGTGCCGTACCTGGCGGACATGTTCACCCTGCGCCGCGTCCCCGCCGCGGCCTTCGGCCTCTTCATGAGCGTCAACCCGGTACTGGCCGGGCTGGTCGGCTGGGTCGTCCTGGGCCAGAACCTGGGGTGGGTGGAGTGGGCCGCCGTCGGCGCGGTGGTCGCCGCCAACACGCTCAGCGTCCTCACGTCCGCCCCCAGGTCCCGGCGCTGAACCGCCCGCCGGTGGGCTACTCGGCGTAGAACGTCGCGTCCGCCCTGGCCGTCGTCGTGTCGGCGGGCTGTGTGACGAGCAGGTACGCGTAGTGCCTCAGGTAACTGCCCGCGAGGTTGTACGACTCGAAGGAGACGCCCGCGGCCGCGTCGGCCAGACCGGCCCGCCGGTAGAAGCTCGCGTCGGCCTTGAACGCCGTACTGCCGTCGCTCTTGTCCACCCACACCGCGCCGTCGCTGCGGTGGCGGAGGTAGTAACCGGGGAAGTTCGCCGATTCGAGGGAGACGGTTCCGGTACCGGCGAGACCGGTCACCACCCGGAACTGCGAGTCGGCGAGGTTGGTGACGTTCGGCTCGATCTTCGCCCGGTACTCCCAGTGCCGGATGAACCGGTCGGGGAAGTTGTACGAGGAGAAGCGGACCGGGGTGACACCGTCGGCCACCGGGATGCCGAAGTTGGGTGTGCCGTCGGCGTTCCAGTACAGCTTCTGGTAGCGGGTGCGCCGGTTGGGGTCGTTGAGCGGGTCGCCGCTGATGTCCTTGTAGTTGCGGTCGTGGTAGACGAGGACGTCGGACCTGCCGTCCTCGGACGTGGTGAAGGTGTTGTGGCCCGGCCCGTACTGGCCGGTGGCCGCGTTGCTGGTGAAGACCGGGTCGGGTGTCTTGGCCCAGGAGGCGGCGTTCATCAGGTCGGCGGAGGCGGAGGCGGTCAGCAGGCCGAGGCAGTAGTTGCTGTCGGTGGCGCTCGCGGAGAAGGTCATGAAGACCTTGCCGCCGCGCTGGATGACCGCCGGGCCCTCGTTGACGGTGTGGCCGACCTTCTCCCAGGCGTGGGTGGGCCGGGAGATCATGACCGGAGCGCCGCTGACGGTCCAGGGGTTGGACATCCTGGCCAGATAGATGTTGGTGCCGTCGCCGACCGCCGGGTCGTTCTGCGCCCAGCTCAGATAGCGGGTGCTGCCGACGGTGAAGGTCGTCGCGTCGAGCGAGAAGGTGTCCAGGGGAAGGGCGATGCGCCCCTTCTCGGTCCAGGTCCCGGTCAGCGGATTGGTGGCGCTGGTCTCCAGGACGTACGGCCGGATCTTCCAGATGTCGTTCGAGGCCCCGGCGGCGAAGTAGACGTACCACTTGCCGCCGATGTGGTGGATCTCCGGCGCCCAGATGTGGGCGCCCATCTCACCGCTGGCGTGCTTGGTCCAGATCGTCGTCTCGGCGGCCGTGGACAGACCCTGGAGGGTGGTGGCCCGCCGCATCACGATCCTGTCGTACGCGGGCACGGTCGCGGTGAAGTAGTAGTAGCCGTCGGTGTGTTTGTGGATGTGCGGATCGGCGCGCTGTTCGGCGACGGGGTTGGTGTAGGTGACGGCGGGCGAGGCGGGGGCGGCGGCCTCGGCGATACCGGAGGTCAGCGCGGTCAGGGTGACGAACAGGGCCATGGCCGCCCTTGCGATGGTGCGTCTCACGGTGTTCCTCCCGGGGGCACGCCACGGTCGGCGGCGGCTCTATGTTCGACATTTCGACCAGCGTGCGGAACTTCGACCAGAAGATAGACACGCCACTTACCCACGTCAACGGCCCTGACAGAACGGCTTCTCGCCCCCGCCGCCCTTACCCGTTCCCGTCCACACATGGGGGCTTCGCCCCCTCGCCGCGCTCGTCCTCAAACGCCGGACGGGCTAGGGATAGCCCCTCCGGCGTTTGAGGAGCGGGGGTTCGGGGGCAGCGCCCCCGAGACGTGGACGATGGGGGTCCCCCCGCTCGAGCGCAGCCGAGAGTGGGGGAGGGTAGGGGCGGCGGGGGCGAGAGAAGTCAGGTCTTACGACGGGACGTCATCGTTCGCTGGATCAGGATGAACGCGCACAGCAACACACCCGTCGCGATCTTCGTCCACCACGAACTCAGCGTGCCCTCGAACTGGATCAGGCTCTTGATCAGCCCGAGCACGAGGACACCGAACAACGTGCCCACCACATACCCGGACCCACCCGTCAGCAACGTCCCGCCGATCACGACCGCGGCGATCGCGTCCAGTTCGAGGCCCGTGGCGTGCAGCGGGTCACCGGACTGGATGTAGAGGGTGAACAGAAGACCCGCCAGCGCGGAGCAGAACCCGCTCATCGTGTACACCGCGATCTTCGTCCCGCCCTGCGGAAGCCCCATCAGCAGCGCCGACTGCTCGTTGCCACCGATGGCATACACCCGCCGCCCGAACCGCGTGTAGTGCAGCACGTAGAACGCCGCCGCCAGCACCACCAGCGAGACGATCGCCCCGATCGAGAGGAACCCGCCCCCCACGGACACCTGCGCCTGGGCCATGCTGCTCACCGAGGAGTCGCCGATCGAGATCGACTCCTTGCTGATGACCAGGCACAGGCCACGGAAGAGGAACAGACCGGCGAGCGTCACGATGAACGGCTGGATCTCGAAGTTCTGGATCACATAGCCCATGAGGTAGCCGCCGAAGGCGCCCACGGCCAGCGCCATGGGGATGACGAGCACGAGCGGCAGGCCCTGACGTTCCACCAGCCACGCCGTGAACATGGTGGTGAAGCCGATGACGGAGCCCACGGAGAGGTCGATGCCGCCGGAGAGGATGACGAAGGTGGCACCGACGGCCGCGACCAGTAGGTAACTGTTGTCGATGAACAGGTTCAGGAACACCTGCGTCTCGGCGAACCCGTAGTTCTGGTACCGGCTGAGGCCGATGGCGTACATCACGAGGAAGAGACCGGCCGTCACCAGGACGGGCAGACGGCGGTCGGCGAGGACACGTGCCGCCCTGCTCGGCGGGGAGCCGGCCGGCGCCTTGGGCTGCTGGGTGGTCGTGGTCATCACGACACCTCCATCTTGCGAACGGCCTCGGACGTCGGAGCGGTGTCCGCCGGTGTCGGGGCCTGCTGGGCGCCCCCCTTGCCGCCGAAGCGACCGCCGCCGAACACCTTGGCGCGGAACTTCGGGGACTGCATCAGGCAGACGATGATGACGACGGCGGCCTTGAAGACCAGGTTGGTCTGGGTGGGCACGCCGATGGTGTAGATCGTGGTGGTGAGGGTCTGGATGACGAGCGCGCCGACGACCGTGCCGCCGATGGAGAACCGGCCGCCCAGCAGCGACGTACCGCCGATGACGACCGCGAGGATCGCGTCCAGCTCGATCCACAGGCCCGCGTTGTTGCCGTCCGCCGCTGACGTGTTGGAGCTGATCATCAGGCCCGCGATCCCGGCGCACAGCGCGCAGAACACGTACACCATGATCTTGATGCGGCGGGAGCGGATGCCGACCAGGCGGCTGGCCTCGGCGTTGCCGCCGACCGACTCGACGAGCAGGCCCAGCGCCGTGCGGCGGGTCAGCGCCACGGTGACGGCGACCACGGCGGCCACCACGAAGATGGAGAAGGGCAGCGTCAGCCAGTAACCGCCGCCGATCAGCTTGTACGGCTCGCTGTTGACGGTGATGATCTGCCCGTCGGTGATCAGCTGGGCGACCCCGCGTCCGGCGACCATGATGATCAGCGTGGCGATGATCGGCTGAATGCCCATCCGGGCGACCAGGAAGCCGTTCCAGAGGCCGCAGACGACCGCGGCCGCCAGCCCGATGCCCATCGCGAGCAGCACTCCGGAGAGCGCGTCCTGATCGGCCTGGTCACTGATGTACGAACAGGTCAGGGCGCCGGTGATCGCGACGACCGCGCCGACGGAGAGGTCGATGCCCCCGGTGGCGATGACCAGGGTCATACCGACGGCGACCAGGATGAGGGGCGAGCCGAAGAGCACGATCGAGACGAGGCTGCCGTAGAGGTGGCCGTCCGTCATCTTGATCGAGAAGAAGTCGGGTGTGAAAGGGACGTTGACGAGCAGCAGGACGACCAGCACGGCGACCGGCCAGAACAGGTGGTGGCGTGTCAGCGCTCGCCATCGGGGAGTGGTGGTCACTGGTGCTCTCCGCTCGCGATGGTCTCCAGGATCCGGGTGGGGGTGATCTCGGGCCCGTTGGCCAGCTGGGCCACGAGCTTGCGGTCGCGCAGCACGCCGATGGTGTGGCTGAGCCGCAGGACCTCCTCCAGCTCGGCCGCGATGTACAGCACGGCCATGCCTTCCTCGGAGAGCGAGACCACCAGTTTCTGGATCTCGGCCTTCGCGCCGATGTCGATGCCGCGCGTCGGCTCGTCCAGGATCAGCAGCTTGGGCTGGGTGATCAGCCAGCGGGCGAGCAGCACCTTCTGCTGGTTGCCGCCGCTGAGCTGGCCGACCCTCGCCTCGGGGTTGGCCGGCCGGATGTCCAGGGCCTTGATGTACTTGGCGACGAGTTCGTCGCGCTGGGCGGCCGGGATGGGCCGGGTCCAGCCGCGCGCGGCCTGCAGCGCGAGGATGATGTTCTCCCGCACGGTCAGGTCCGGTACGAGGCCCTCGGTCTTGCGGTTCTCCGAGCAGAACGCGACACCCGCGGCGATCGCGTCGTTCGGGGCACTCATCGAGACGTGCTTGCCGCCGATGGTGACCTTGCCGCTGTCGGGCTGGTCGGCGCCGAAGAGCAGCCGGGCCAGTTCGGTACGGCCCGAGCCGAGCAGTCCGGCGAGTCCGATGACCTCGCCCTTCTTGATCTCCAGGTCGAAGGGGGCGATGCCGCCCGCCCTGCCGACACCGTCGGCCTTGAGCAGCGACTCCCCCACGTCCGCGTGGAGTTGGTGGTCGTGCAGCTCCTCCAGCTGGTCAAGGGCTTTGCCGATCATCAGCTGGACGAGGCCGACCTGGTCGAGGTCGCGGACCATGTGCTCGCCGACGAGCGCGCCGTTGCGCAGGACCGTCATCCGGTCGCAGACCTCGTAGATCTGGTCGAGGAAGTGCGAGACGAACAGGATCGCGACGCCCTCGCCCCTCAACCGCCGCATCAGGGCGAAGAGTTCGAGCACCTCGTCGCGGTCGAGGCTGGAGGTCGGCTCGTCGAGGATGAGCACCTTGGTGCCGGCCCCCTGGCCGTCGGCGTCCCCGGTGCCCACCGACCGTACGATCGCGACCAGTTGCTGCACGGCGAGCGGGTACGAGGACAGCGGGGCCTCGACGTCGATGTCGAGGCCGAGCCGGTCGACCAGCTCGGCGGCCTCGCGGCGCAGCCGCTTCCACTGGATGCGGCCGAAGCGGGTGGGTTCGCGGCCGATGAAGATGTTCTCCGCCACCGACAGGTTGGGGCAGAGGTTGACCTCCTGGTAGACCGTGCTGATACCGGCCTGCTGGGCCTGCGACGGGCTGTGGAAGCGTACGGACGTGCCGTTCAGGGTGACGGTGCCGCCGTCCAGGGAGTAGACCCCGGTCAGCACCTTGATGAGGGTGGACTTGCCGGCGCCGTTCTCGCCGAGCAGGGCGTGGATCTCGCCGGGGAAGAGCCGGAAGTCGACACCCGACAGAGCCCGTACCCCCGGAAACTCTTTGACTATGCCCGTCATCTCCAGGACGGGCAGCGGCTCTGCCATGGCAGCGCTCCTCATGGATATTCGTTCAGGCCCGGGTATTCGATGGGGCCCGGCGTTCGATCGGGCCCGGTATGCGTTCAGGCCCGCAGGGAGCCCCCTGGGCCGAGGCGGTCTCGGCCGGTCGGAGGCTCCCCGGCGGTGGGTGCGGTCGGTCAGTGGCAGGTACTGGTCACTACTCGCGGGTCAGTTCTTGCGAGTCAGTACTTGCGGGTCGGGAGCGCTTCCTTGGCCTGCTCCTGGAGGAAGTCGCCCTCCTTGGTCTTGATCCGGCGCTCCACCGTCTCGCCGTCGTTGACCTTCTTCACGAGGTCCATCAGCTGGGGGCCGAGCAGCGGGTTGCACTCGACGATGCCGTTGATCTTGCCCTCGGACATCGCGACGAAGCCGTCCTTCACGCCGTCGACCGAGACGATCAGGATGTCCTTGCCGGGCTTCTTGCCGGCCGCCTCGATGGACTGGATGGCGCCGAGGGCCATGTCGTCGTTGTGGGCGTAGAGCACGTTGATGTCCGGGTTGGACTGCAGGAAGGCCGCCATGACCTGCTTGCCGCCGGCCCGGGTGAAGTCGCCGGTCTGGCTGACGACGACCTTCCAGTCGTCCTTGTGCTCGGCGTCCATGATCTCTTTGAAGCCCTTGGCGCGCTCGATCGCGGGGGCGGCACCGGTCGTGCCCTCCAGCTGCGCGATCTTCACCGCACCCTTGTGACCGGCCTTCTCCAGGACCTTCTCCAGCATCTTGGCCGCGCGACGGCCCTCGTCGATGAAGTCGGAGCCGATGAAGGAAACGTACAGGGAGTCGTCGGAGGTCTCGATGGAGCGGTCGGTGAGGATGACCGGGATCTTCGCGGTCTTGGCCTCCTTGAGCACCGCGTCCCAGCCCGTGACGACCACCGGCGAGAAGGCTATGACGTTCACCTTCTGGGCGATGTAGCTGCGGATCGCCGAGATCTGGTTCTCCTGCTTCTGCTGGGCGTCGGAGAACTTGAGGTTGTAACCGGCCTCCTTGGCCGCCTCCTTGACGGACTTGGTGTTGGCGGTGCGCCAGCCGCTCTCGGAGCCGACCTGGGCGAAGCCGAGGGTGATCTTCTTTCCGCCACCGCTGCTGGAGTCGGAGCCCGAGGAGCCCTCGTCCTCCTTGGCACAGGCCGCCAGGCCGCCCGCGGCCGCCACGCCGACCGCCGCGGTGAGGAAGTTCCTTCTGCTGAGCATGTTCTTCTCCTTTGAAGAGCCGGCCGTGAAGGGCCTGCTGGTACTCGTGCCGCTCGTCGGGACAGGTCCCACGATGTCCAGCCTGTCGATCATTGTTCGAAATATCGGTCATACAGGGGCGTGTGGGAAATGGCCTTCGAGGTGGTGCGTCGAACAGGTAGGTCTGGTGACGGTCAGGTCTCGTGACGGGCCAAGCTGGTTGGTGACGGGCAGGACTTCAGACAGGTGGGGCGCCCTGGTCGGAGGTGTACGGGAACGTGCTGGCGCGGACGACCAGTTGGGGCTCGATGGCGATCCGCGGGACCCCGGACGGCTCCCTGCCCTCGATCAGGTCGAGGAGCAGGGCGATGCTCCGTTTGCCGACCGCCGCGAAGTCCTGCCGGACGGTGGTGAGCGGAGGCGCGAAGAACTCCGACTCCGGGATGTCGTCGAAGCCCGCCACCGCCACGTCCTGCGGAGTGCGTACCCCCGCCTCCCGCAGGGCGCGCAACACCCCCAGCGCCATCTGGTCGTTGGCGACGAAGACCGCGGTCAGCCCCCGGCCCAGCCAGCCGGCCAGTTCCTGGCCCGCCCGGTAGCCCGACAGCGGACTCCAGTCCCCGCGCAGGATCAACGGCGGTTCCACGCCCGCCGCTTCGAGGGTGGTACGCCAGCCCGCGGCCCGGTCGGCGGCCTCCTGCCAGTCCTCGGGTCCGGCGAGGTGCCAGACCGTACGGTGGCCGGCGGCCAGCAGGTGACGGGTGGCCAGCCGGGCACCCAGGTGCTGGTCCACGTTCACGCTGGGGATCCCCACCCCGGGCCCGCTGCCCACGGTCACCACCGGGAACGGGTGGCGGAGTCCGGCGAGGGCCTCGACCGCCGAGCGCTGCGGTGCGATGGCGACGACTCCCTCCACCCCGCCCTCGCTCAGGTGGTCCAGCGCCTCGGCCAGCTTCTCGACGGTCAGTTTGCGCAGACTGACCGTGGAGACGAGGTAGCCCTCGGCGCGTGCCGCCTCCTCAAGTGCGAAGAGGGTGCTGGCCGGACCGTAGAGCGTGGCGTCCGAGGCGACCACACCCAGGGTGCGGGTGCGGCGGGTGACCAGGGCCCGTGCGGAGGAGTTCCGGCGGTAGCCCATCTCCTCGATCGCGTGCAGCACCTTGGCCCGAGTCTCGTCCCGCACGTTGGGGTGGTCCCCCAGCACACGGGAAACGGTCTGATGGGACACGCCCGCCAGTCGCGCGACATCGGCCATGGTGGGCGGCCGAAGCTGGGATTGTGCCATGCCGCACCTCCTTGGCGGTCGTATACCGGGAATTCCCTGTGCCGGACCTGTGTCGGCCCCGGATGTCGGCTCCGGCTGTCGGCCGGTGATTGCGGAGGTCATTGTGAGCGCTAACAATTCACGCCGGTCAAGGGGGCCGACAGCAGGAGGCACGTCACGTTTGCGTAACGCGCCGGAAGCGCACGGTTGCGGACCGGTGTTGCGCGCCTCGCGTCCACGGCATGGGTTGGCCGTGCGTTCCGCATGGCTTCCACCCAGGTGCGGCAAAGGTATTGACGGGCTGCGGGCGCGGCCCTAGATTTCGGCACCGAAACCTCGAACCGCGAACGAAATACCGGACGTTGACCCGTCGGACGCCACGGAGGACCGACCGCCGACTCGACCTGCCGATCACCAACTCGCTTGCTTGGCACGGCGGTTAGTGTGCTCGGATGACCCGGATCAGTGTCGTCGACGACAGCACGGAATGGCAGGAGGACCTGCGACTGCGGCTACGCGCCTTCTACGCGAAGTCCGGGCTCGGCGCCGAAGCGGCGGAGCGCAGGCTCCAGGAGGTAGGTGCCGGCAGCGACGACTGGACCCTCGCCGAGATCACGGACGCCGGGACCCGCGTGGGACACGTGGCCGTGGTCGTGGCCGACGACAACGGCACGCAAGCGGGCCGCATCGTCGACCTCCGTGTCGAGGCGCGCCACGCCGGGCGGGGGCACGAGCGGGTGGCCCGGGACTGGGCCGAGAAGTGGTGCGCGGAGCGCGGTGCGACACGGCTGGACGTACGGCTCACCGAGTCCGCCGGCGAGCTGTTCGCCGACTACCGGGTCCGCGGTCAGCTCAGGGCCAAGCGCCTCGGCGCCCGGCCGATGACGCGGGCCGAGTACCCCGAGTGGCTCGACGCCGAGAAGGCCGCCTACGTCGGCGACATGGTCGGCGCGGCGCGACATCAGTTCCTTGGGCGACTGAACGGGTCGGCCGGATCAAGGCACCGGGCCTCGAACGCGAAGTAGGGGCCACCCGAAGGTGACCCCTACCTGCGACGTTTCCGTCGGGACGACAGGATTTGAACCTGCGACCCCTTGACCCCCAGTCAAGTGCGCTACCAAGCTGCGCCACGTCCCGATGCGTTTCGCCGCGGTGAACCGCGTGAAGACGCAGGTGAACCTTACCGCACACCGACCGGCCGTCGCCCGGGCCTCCCGGGCCGCTCGGCTCACCCGGACCGCCCGACACCCGGCCTGCCCGCCGCCCGAGCCGTCAGTCGACGAACAGGCCCCGTGCCGCGGCCCGCGCGTCGAAGTCCTCCAGGCGGCCTTGCGCGTCGGGCATGGCGTCGCACATCGCCTCCAGGAGGACCTGGCCGAGGAGCATGGGGGCGCTCACCGTGTCGAAGACCAGGCCGGTGCCCACGGCGGCCGGCAGCAGCAGGTCGCTGTGAGCGGCCACCGGGGCGAACGTGCCGTCGGCGATCGTCACCACGCTCAGCCCGGCGTCCCGGGCGTGGTCGAGCGCGGCCAGGAGCTCCACCGGGTGGCGCGGCAGCGCGAAGCACAGCAACGCGCTCGCCCCCGCGTGGCGGGCCGCGTCGATCCGGTCGGCGAGCAGCGAGCCGCCCTCGTCGAGCAGGCGCACATCGGGGTGCACCTTCGCGGCGAAGTAGGCGAAGCCGCGCGCCTGGGCGGCCGAGGCGCGCAGCCCGAGGACGGGCAGCGGCCGGGAGGCGGCGAGCAGCCGGCCCGCGTCCTCCACCGGCCCGGGGTCGGCCAGCAGGGACGCCAGCTGGAGCAGGTTGTCGACCTCGGCCCGTACCGCCTGCTGGTAGGGGTTGGCCGGCCGCGCGTCCACGGCCGGCCCGGCGGGTACGACGTCGCGCAGATGTCTGCGCAGCGCCGGATAGCCGTCGAAGCCGAGGGCGACCGCGAAACGGGTCACCGACGGCTGGCTCACCCCGGCCAGCTGGGCCAGCTCCACGCTCGACAGGAACGGCGCGGCGGCCGTCCGGCGGACCAGGCAGTGGGCGATACGCCGTTGGGTGGGCGTCAGCCGGCGTCCCTCGAAGAGCTGGTGCAGCCGGGTGGGCGCGGCCGCCCCGAAGGACGCGCCGTCACCGGCGCCCGCACCCGCGCCCGCGCCGGCTCCCTCCGTGTCGCTCACCCCTGCCCCCGTCCGGGTCAGCCCGCGAGACCGGCCGACGTCAGCCACTCCTCCGCGACGTCCGCGGAGTCCTCCTTGTCGTTGCTGATCTTCTTCATCATGTCCAGCAGGTCCTCGGTGGTGAGCTTGGCCGAGATGGCGTTGAGCGCCGACCGGGCCTTGTCGTTCACCGCGGACTTGTAGACGAGGGGCGTGACGTTCTGCGAGGAGAAGAGGTTCTTCGGGTCCTCCAGGACGACCAGCTTGTCCTCGACGATGGCGGGGTCGGTCGTGTACAGGTTGGCGGCCTGCACCTTGTCGTCCTTCAGCAGCTTCAGCAGGGTGCTCTGGGCGCCCGCGTCCAGCGGCTGGAACTTGCCGAACTCGACGCCGTACACGCTCTTGAGGCCGACCCCGCCCTGGGTGCGGGTCTTGAACTCGGAACCGGCGCCGATGG
Source organism: Streptomyces tauricus (assembly GCF_014650955.1). GTDB lineage: Bacteria > Actinomycetota > Actinomycetes > Streptomycetales > Streptomycetaceae > Streptomyces > Streptomyces tauricus. The sequence goes on along the minus strand of NZ_BMVY01000019.1, from coordinate 100,547 downwards.
TCAGGTCCTTCGCGACCGGCTTGAGGTCGGCCAGCGTCTTGAGCTTGTACTTCTTCGCGGTCTCGGCGGTGACCGTGACCGAGTCCTTGTCCTCGGCCGCGGCGGAGTCGAGTATCTCGACCGACTTCGGGAGCTTCTCCTTCAGCTCGGCGTTGATCTCCTGCGTGTCGGTGGCGGTGCTCTTCTTGTCGACCGCCGTGGACAGCAGGGCGCCGTTGTACTCGGGGAAGACGGTGATGCCTCCCTTGACGACCTGGTCGTAGTAGACCTCGCGGGCGCCGATGTCGAACTTGCGGGTCACCTTCAGACCCTTGTCCTCCAGTGCCTGGGCGTAGATCTCGGCGAGCAGCTGGTTCTCGGGGAAGTTGGCCGAGCCGACGACGATGGCCTTGCCGTCCCCGCTGTCGCCGCTGCTGCCTGTCAGAGGATTGTCGTCGCTGTCGTCGCCGCCTCCGCAGGCGGTGAGGGTCAGCGAGAGCGCGGCGACGAGACTGAAGGCGGCGGTGCGGTACGTGGCTTTCATGGATGTTCCCTTTCTCAGGTACGGCTCAGGTCTCGGGTGGTGCTGGAGTGGTGCTCGGGTGGGGCTCCGGTGCGGCCTGCGCGCGGTTCGGTTGCGCGGTTCGGGTGCGCGGGAGGCCGGTGGTTCATGACTTGGCCACCACGGGCCGCAGCCCGGGCGAGACGACGGCGCGCCGCAGCGCGGTGAAGACGGCCTGGACGACGAGCGCCAGGGCCACGACGACGGCTGAGCCGCCGATGACCAGTTGGTAGTCGTTGCGGGAGAGCCCGTCGACGATGTAGCGGCCCAGACCGCCGAGCCCGGGGTACGCGGCCACGGTCGCCGTGGCCACCACCTGGATGGCGGCGACGCGCAGGCCGAGCAGGATCAGCGGCATCGCCATCGGCACCTCGACCTTCAGCAGGACCTCCCAGCCGGTCATGCCCATCCCCTTCGCGGCGTCCCGGGTGTCGGGGTCGACACCGCGGACGCCCTCGAAGGTGTTGATGAGGATCGGCGGGACGGCCAGTGCCACCAGGGCGACCAGCACGGGGGCGGTACTGAGGCCGGCGAGGGTCACCACGAGGACGACCAGGCCGAAGGTGGGGATGGCGCGGGCGAGGTTGGCGACGGTGGCGACGGCGAACGCCCCGCGGCCGGTATGACCGACCAGCAGCCCGAAGGCGAGGCCGATCAGCGTCGCGAAGAGCAGGGACAGACCGCTGTAGGTCAGGTGCTCCGCGAGGCGGTGCGGGATGCCGTCGTCGCCGTGCCACTGGGCGGACGACGTCAGCCACTCGCCGACGAGCTCTATCTGGTTCAGGAGATCGTTCACGCCTTCGCCCCCTTGCCGCGGGCCCACGGTGTGAGCAGCCGCTGCGCCAGGACGAGCAGTGCGTCGGTGACGAGGGCCAGCAGCATGATCAGTACGGTCGCGGTGATGATCGGGGTCGGGAAGTCGAGCTGGAGGCCCCGGGTGATGTAGTAGCCGAGGCCGCCCTGGCCGATCAGCTGTCCCACGGCGACGAGGCTGATGGACGAGACCGCGGCGACCCGTACACCGGCGACGACGACGGGTACGGCGATCGGCAGTTCGACCTGGAGGACCCGGCGGACCGTGCTGAATCCCATCGCGGTGGCGGCCTGCCGTACCGGATCGGGCACCGAGGCCAGTCCGTCCACGACGTTGGGTATGAGCACCGACAGCGTGTACAGGGTCAGCGGGATCATGACCGTGCGCTCGGTCAGTCCGGTGTACCGGACGAAGATCATGAAGAGGGCCAGCGACGGGATGGAGTACAGGACGTTGGCCGCGGTCAGGGTCGGCGGGTAGACCCACCGGTAGCGGTGGCAGAGCATGCCGAGCGGCACGGAGATGATCAGTCCGAACAGCACCGGCAGGAGGCCGAGGCGCAGATGGACCCCGGTGTAGTGGGCCAGCTCACCGACATGGTCGCCGATCCAGACCCACCGTATGAGCGGCTCCCCGTCCCTCATCGCTCCCCACCGCCCACGCCACCTTGCTCCGCCGGGCCACCTTCGCCGGCGTCACGCTTGGTGAGCTTCGCCGCGGGGCGGGCCGGGGCCGCTGGGTCGGCCGGGTCGGCCGGTGCGACTGCTTCGGCCGGTGCGGCCGATTCAGCCGCTTCGGCCGGTGCAGCCTGCCCGGCGGGTGCAGCGGGTGCAGCAGGTGCAGCCGCTTCGGGCGCCGCCTCCCCGTCGGCCGGGGCACCCGCCCCAGCAGCCGTGCCGTCTTGCACGCCGCCTGGCGTGGTGTCCGGCGCGCCGCTCGTCGGGACGCCCGTCCCATCGCCCGTCCCGGCACCCGCCGCGTCACCCGTCGTGGTGACGCCCGCCGAAGCCCCCGCTATCGCGGCGGACAACTCGTACGCGTCCGCCACGCCCGCGACCGCGCCCTGCGCGTCCACTCCCACCGCCAGGCGGGAGGGGGACAGGAGGGCCGCGTCGAGGGCTGCCCGGGCCGAGTCCCCGGCCAGGGCGAACGTGTGGCCGAGCGGGGCGAGCGTCGCGTCCGCCAGCGTGCCGCCGGGCGGGAGGTCGGCGACCGCGGCCCAGCCGAGGGGCCGCCGGGCGGCGTCGACGGCGAGTACCCACGGCTCACCCAGGGACCGGGCATCGGCGACGGGCGCGGTCACCGGCAGCACCGGGCCCTCGCGCAGCGGCAGACCGGACGCCTGGACGAAGGAGAGCCGGCGGATACCGCGGTCCTGTCCCACGAAGTCGGCCACGAAGTCGTCGGCGGGGTGCGCGAGCAGCCGCTCCGGGGTGTCGAACTGCGCGAGCTTGCCGCCCGTGCGGAACACCGCGATGTGGTCACCCAGCTTGATGGCCTCGTCGATGTCGTGGGTGACGAAGACGATCGTCTTGTGCAGCTCCTTCTGCAGCCGCAGGAACTCCGCCTGCAGCTCGCCGCGCACGATGGGGTCGACCGCGCTGAACGGCTCGTCCATGAGCAGTACGGGCGGGTCCGCGCCCAGCGCCCTGGCCACTCCGACGCGCTGCTGCTGCCCGCCGGAGAGCTGGTACGGGTAGCGCTTGGCCATCGTGGCCGGCAGCCCCACCAGTTCCAGCAGCTCGGCCGCGCGCGAGCGGGCCTTCTTCTTGCCCCAGCCGAGCAGCAGCGGCACGGTCGCGACGTTGTCCAGGATGGTCCGGTGCGGAAAGAGGCCGGCGTGCTGGATCACGTACCCGATGCCCCTGCGCAGTTCGGGTGCGGCCACCTCCCGGATGTCCTGGCCACGCAGGCTGACCGTGCCCGCCGACGGCTCCACCATGCGGTTGACCATCCGCAGCGTCGTGGTCTTGCCGCAGCCCGAGGGGCCGACCAGGACCGTGAGGCCGCCCTCGGCCAGCTCCAGGGACAGTGCGTCCACGGCTGTGGTGCCGTTGGGATAGTTTTTGCTCACCGCGTCGAATCTGATCAAAGCTGCCCCTTACCCGACTGCATATCGTCATGCAGAGTTGTTCGTGACTGAATTTCAGTCAATCCCCTTTTGTAAACGGGGCGTTACGTTCGTCCGAAGAAAGCGAGAGGACGCCCGGAATGACCGCTCTTGACCCCGTTTGGTTCACGTTCCTGAACGGTTCCGACATCGAACAGCTGGAACTGAGCGACACCGAAGTGCTCGATGCCGTCGAACAGGGACTGCTCGCCCAGGGTCACGGCGAGACGGTCATCGAACCACGGGTGCATCTCACGCCCGACCCCGCCTTCAACGGCCACTTCAACGTCCTGCGTGGTTACGTCGCCCCGCTCGGCCTGGCCGGAGTCAAGATCGTGGGCGACTACGTCGACAATTACAAATCCGGTCTGCCCTCCGAGATGGCCCTGCTGAACCTCTTCGACCCGCGTACGGGCATGCCGCTGGCCGTGCTGGACGCGACCGCGATCACCGAGATGCGCACCGGCGCGCTCACCGCGCTCGGGGCACGGCACCTGGCCCGGCCCGGCTCCAAGGTGCTCGGTCACATCGGCGCCCGCGCCACCTCGTACTGGAACGTCCGGCTGCTCGACCGGATCTTCGACCTCGACGAGATCCGCGTCCACTCGCGCCGCCCTGAGAGCCGTGAGGCCTTCGCGAAGCGGCTGGAGGACGACCTCGGCAAGCCCGTGATCGTCACCGACGACTGGAAGTCGTGCGTCGAGGGCGCGGACATCGTCGTGGAGGCGTCCCGGCTGGAGCGGCCCGAGCCGCTGCTGAGGACGGAGTGGATCGCGCCGGGCGCGCTCGTCGTCCCGTACGGAACGATGAGCGCGGTCGAGCTCTCGCTCACCGACATCATGGACAAGGTCGTCGTCGACGACTGGGGCCAGTGCCGCTCCGGGCCCTTCGGTGCTCTGCGCGCGCACGTCGAGTCGGGCCGGCTCAGCGAGGCGACCCTGCACGGCGAACTGTGCGAGATCGTGGCCGGTGACAAGCCCGGCCGGGAACGGGACGACGAGACGATCCTGTTCTGGCACCGCGGTCTGTCCCTGTCCGACATCGCCCTGGGCGCGGCCGTCCTCGCGAAGGCCGGGGAGCGCGGACTCGGGCAGAAGCTGCGGTTCTCATGACGGGCCCCTACCCCGCGGAGTCCGAAGCAGTGGTCGAAGTTGTGGTCGTCGACGGACGTTCCCTGTCCTGCGCGGACGTGGCCGCCGTCGCCCTGCGCGGTGCCCGGGTCGTCCTCGCGGACGAGGTGCTGCCCCGGCTGGCGTGCGAGCGCGCGGTGGTCGACGACGTGGTCGACCGCCAGGTGCCGACGTACGGACTGACGACGGGCCTCGGCAGCCGTTCGTCGTACGCCCTGCCGCGCGACGAACTCGCGCGGTTCAGCGTGCGTACGGTACGCGGCCGGGCCAACGCGGTCGGGGATCCGCTGCCTGCCTCCGTCGTACGAGCCGCCCTGATCGCCCGCGTCAACGGGCTGGCGGGCGGCGGCAGCGGAGTCAGCCCCGGGATCGTGCCGCTGCTCGTCGGCATGCTCAACGCGGGCGTCCATCCGCTGGTCCCCGAGACGGGGTCGATCGGCGCCTCGGACCTGTGCCAGCTGGCCCATGTCGGTCTCGTGGTCATCGGTGAGGGCCGCGCCGAACTCTCCGGCGAGGTGCTCGACGGGGCGGTGGCCCTGCGCCGGGCCGGCCTCGCCCCCGCCGAACTCGGCCCCAAGGACGGGCACGTGCTGTGCAGCGCGAGCCCGCTGGCCGCCGGGCACGGCGGTCTCGTCCTCCACGAGGCCGCCACCGTCCTGCTGCTGGCCCAGACGGTCACGGCGCTCACCTTCGAGGGCTTCCGGGCGAACACCAGCCCGCTGGACACCCGGGTGCTGGGACTGCGTGCCGCCCCCGGGCAGTCCCGGGCGGCGGCGCGGCTGCTCGCGCTCCTGGCCGGCGGCGACCTCACGGACCCGAAGCACGCCCGCCGGGTCCAGGACCCGATCAGCCTGCGCTGCGCGGCCCAGGTGCACGGAGCGCTGCACTCCGCGCTCGACTTCGCCGGCGCGGCACTGGATCCCGAGCTGAACGGCAGCGGCGACAACCCGGTGGTCCTGGCCGCCACCGACGACGTACCCGGTGAGATCCTCTCCTCCGGCAACTTCCACACCCCGGCCCTCGCCCTGGCCTTCGACACTCTCGCGCTGGCCCTGACGCAGACCGCGGCGATCTCCGCCGAACGCATGCGGCGGCTGCTCAACGCCGGGCTCAGCGGGCTGCCCGCCAACCTCTCGCCGCACGGCCCGGAGCGTTCCGGCTTCGCGCCGCTGGCGAAGACGGCACAGGCGCTGGTCGCCGAGATCCGCGTCCTGTCGGCGCCGGTGAGCACCGACCCGCGGCACGGCGCGGACGGTGTCGAGGACGACTCGACCAACGCGGCGCTGGGGGCGCGGCGGCTGTCGACGATGCTGGTAAGGCTGCGGCAGCTGCTCGCCGTGGAGGCCGTGGCCGCCGCGCAGGCGGTGGACCTGGCCGCGCCCGCCGCCCTCGGGCGGGGACCGGCCCTGCTCCACCGGGCGATCCGCGAGCTGGTCCCGCCCCTGGACGACGACCGGCCCTGCGGCGCGGACGTGGACCGGCTGAGCGACGACGTCCTGGGCTCGGACGAGGTACGCAGCGCCTTGCGCGCCCTGACGGAAGAAGCCTCGTGATCAACGTCGACGTGCACCAGCATCTGTGGACCGACTCGTTCGTCGCGGCGCTGCGGGCGCGCACCGAGCCGCCGTTCCTGGACGGCTGGACGCTGCACACCGCGGGTGAGCCGCCCTACGAGGTCTCCCCCGCCGACCACGACACAGCCCGTCGGGCGGAGCAGGCGGTCGCGGACGGCCTCGGCAGGGCGCTGATCTCGCTCTCCTCCCCGCTGGGCGTGGAGTGGCTGCCCTCCGCCGAGGCGCGGCCCCTGCTGGACGCGTACCACGAGGACGCCGCCGAGCTGCCCCGCCCGTTCGGCGCGTGGGCCGCGGCCGGTGTCCGGGACATCGACACCGAGGCGACGGCCGGATATCTGGACCTGGGCTTCGCCGGCCTCCAGCTCCCGGCGAACGCCCTGGCCGACGCGGCCGGTTACGCGCGCTGCGCCCCGCTGCTCGACCTGTTGCAGGACCGGAACCTGCCGCTGTTCGTCCACCCGGGCCCGGCGGCCGACGCGTCTTTGCGGCCGGACTGGTGGCCGGCGATGGTGCCGTACGTGCAGCAGATGCACGCGGCCTGGTTCGCGTTCCGGACGTTCGGCCGGCCACGCCACCCACAACTGCGGGTGTGCTTCGCGCTGCTGGCCGGCCTGGCACCCCTGCACGGCGAACGCTTCGCGGCCCGCGCCGGAACGGAGGCCCACAAGCAGACCGACCCGAACGCCTTCGTGGAAACCTCGTCGTACGGCCCGCGCGCGGTAGAGGCAATCACCCGCGCCCTGGGCACGCCCACGATCGTCCAGGGCTCGGACCGCCCGTACGCGGACCCCCCACAAACCCCGGGCTTCGGCCTGGGCGGCGCGGCGGCGTACGCCTTCCGCATAGCGAACCCTCGCCGCCTGCTCACGGGCAAAGCCTGAGGCCGCCAGGCGGCGCCCCGCAGGGGCGGCGTCACCTCGGCGGCGTAGGCGTGTCGTGTGTGCGGTACATCGCCTGGACGTCCAGTTCCAGTTGGACCGTCGGGCCGACCACCGCGATGCCTCTTGCCAGCATGGAGCGCCAGTTGAGGGTGTAGTCCTCGCGGTGCAACTCCGCCTTTGCCAGGGCCGCGCAGCGCAGTTCCTCTCCGTAGCCGCCGTTCACCGTGCCCAGGTATGTGGTGTCCAGGGCCACCGAGCGGCTCACCCCGTGCATCGTGAGGGAGCCGTGCACATTCCACTTGCTGCCGCCCCGGTAGGCGAACCGTGTGCTGTGGAAGTCGATGTGCGGGAAGCGTTCGACGTCCAGGAAGTCGCCGGACCGCAGGTGGTCGTCGCGTGTGCGGTTGCCGGTGGTGATGCTCGACGCGTCGATGCGGACGTGCAGCCGGGAATCGGCCATGTCCTCGGCGATCTGGATGCCCCCGTCGAACCGCTCGAAGCGGCCGTGCACATGGGCCATGCCGACATGCTTGGCGATGAACCGGATCGCCGTGTGGGGCGGGTCGAAGAGCCAGGTGCCCGGCGCCGGCAGCTCCAGGCGGCGGGCGGGCTGCAGGTAGATCTGCTCGGCGGAAGCGGGGGGACCCGCCGCCACGTCGACCGTCTCGCGGTGGGGGTGCAGACCCTCGGCCGCGATCATCAGGCTGTACTGGCCCGGCGGCAGCGCCGCGAAGAAGTAGCCGTACGGGTCGGTGGTGCCGCGGGCCACGACCCGGTGCGTGTCCAGCGCGGTGACCGTCACGTCGGCCGCGCCCATCGGCTGGCCCATGGGGTCGACGACCTCGCGGCCGAGGGCGCCCGCGCCGGGCGGGAGGGGAAGCGCGACGCCCGTCGCGCCGGCACCGGAGGCCCGCTCCCGCCGTCGGCGCCGAAGCAGTGCGAGGGCCATGGTGTTCACCTTTCATCGGGTTTCATCGGCTGCGTCGGAGCCCCGGCGAAACAGCACGCAGCTCATGTCGATCCTGGACCCGGACGCGCGAAGGCGGGTGTCTCACTTTGAGACACCCGCCCTCCCGGGGCGACGGCACCACCGCCCTGGTCAGTGCGTCCGGGCCCGTACCGTCACACGGTGACCCCGTCGATCTCGAAGGTCTGCACCGAGCCGGCGGCGAACGGCACGCTCAGGCTCCTGCCGTTCAGATAGGTGTCCGAGCGGGCGGTGTAGAGGTCCCCGCCGCCGGAGGTGAGCGTGCTCCAGCGCCGTACGAGTCCGCCCGTGCCGCCGGTGACGGCGGAGAAGCGGGACAGGTCGAAGGTGAGCGTCTGCGCGGCTCCGGAGTTGACCGCCACGACGACCAGGCGTCTCTGCGTCGCGTCGTGGGCGGCCACCGCGTAGCCGACCCCCGTGTCGAGGATGGTCATCCCGGGGCGGATGTGGCGGCTGAACTGGGCCATCACGTAGTACTTGGTCTGCACGGTGGTCGGCTGCAGCGTGCCGGCGTCGTACGCGATCATCGCCCAGCCGGTGGACGGGTCCATCACCTGCCAGTACACCCAGGCGGTCGGGTGCAGCCAGCGGAAGTCCAGGCAGAGATTGCTCGCCAGGGTGAGGCCGGTGCCGTCGCTGTCGCCGGTCTCGGAGTTCCAGAGCTTCTTGCCCGCCGTCGTCACGGCGTCCGTGTAGAGGAGGTCGCGGCGGCCCCCGGAGCCCTGGTAGCCGTGCACGTTGACCTGGCTGACCAGCGCTTTCGTCGAGGACCCGAAGGAGTTCCAGGTCGTACGGGCCAGGTCGTAGCTCGTCTCGTCGGACGCCGAGAGCCTGACACCGGACAGTCCGCGGGCGTCCAGCTCGCTGCGCACGTACGGGAGGACGGCCGCCTGGACGGTGGCGTCCATGTGGCAGCCCTCCTGTGTGCCCGTGGCGGTCCACCAGCTGGACGAGGGCTCGTTGAACGGGTCGACGGTCGCGAAGTTCACGCCCCAGTTGTTCCTCGCGTACAGGGCTACGGCGGCCAGGTGGGAGGCGTGCTGGCGGTGGTTCCAGGACTGGAGGTTGTTGCCGCCGCCGGACGCGCCGGAGGGGTTGTGGTTGAGGCACATCCACCACATGGGCGAGTTGGCGAACAGCTCGGAGACCGCGCCCCGTTGGGTGGCCTTGACGAGGGCGGCGCGCTGGTTGGCGTCGGCCGTCCAGTCCCAGGCGGAGGACGCGGGGTCCTCGTTGTTCCAGTCCTGCCAGTAGCCCTCGATCTGCTTGAACGCCGGGATGTTGGGCGAGGCGACCATGCTCTCGCCGCCCACGCTGTTCCAGCTGCACGCGCCGAGGTTGTAGCGGGCGATGTTCAGCCCGAGGCCCGGCAGGGTCCGGCCGCCGTACGCCACGGACTTGGTGGTGAAGAAGATGTCGGCGAAGTCGTCACGCGCGCCGAAGACGTTGGCCCACCAGGCGAGCGAGGTGCCCCAGCCCTCCCAACGCCCGTAGCTGGTGGCGGGGTTGACCGCGATGGTGGCGTCGGCGCGGGCGGTGCCTGTCGCCAGCGCACTGCCCAGCAGCGTGCCGCCCGCCGCCGCCAGCAGTGATCTGCGCTTGATCATGAGGTCTCCTGTCACGCTCATGCCACAACCTGGTTGAAGAATGGGGTGGCGGCAGAGGGTTGTCGAGACACATGACAGCGCTTTCTCTTTCGATAGCTTGCGAAGTCTCAGGCGGCTTGCGGAACGCACGCGTCCCACGGTTCACAGGCCGGCGGGCCGCCGTACGTAGCCGTCGGCGAGCCGCTCACGTCGCCGTACGTCAGGGCGTGGACCAGGACGCGGCCACGCGCGGGGCCCGCCCCTCGTACGCCGCCTCCAGCACCGTCAACGCGCCCTCCGTCGTGACCGGGCGCGGGTTGGCGTACGCCTGCTGCGCGACCAGTTCGGCCGCCACCGGCAGGTCGGCCTCGGTGAGGCCGAGCCCGGCGAGGGAGCGGGGTGCGCCGAGGTCTCCCGCGAGGGTCCACAGGGCGTGCGGCGCGTCGTCGGTGTCGAGGGCGCGGTCGAGCGCGCCGATCGCGCCGGGCACGGCGGGCGCGTTGAAGGCGAGGGCGTACGGGAGGACCACCGTGTGCGTCTCGGCGTGCGGGAGGCCGAACGTCCCTCCCAGCACATGGCAGAGCTTGTGGTGCAGGCCCATGGTGGTCGCCCCCAGACAGGACCCGCAGAGCCAGGCCCCGTAGAGGGCGCGCCCGCGGGCCTGCGGGTCCGACGGCTCGGCGGCGATCCGCGGGAGCGCCGAGGTCATCGCCCGTACGCCCTCCTCGGCCAGCAGGGCGATCAGGGGCGAGGTGTCGGGGGCGTACAGCGCCTCCACGGCGTGCGCGACGGCGTTGACGCCGCTGGTGACGGAGAGCGGTACGGGCAGGGAGAGCGTGAGTTCGGGGTCGTACACCACGCTGCGCGGGAGGACCGACGGGTCGCGGCCGGTGCGTTTGGCGCCGTGCTCGGTCAGGCCCCAGACGGGGGTCATCTCGGAGCCGGAGTAGGTCGAGGGGACCGCGATCAGCGGGAGGCCGGTGCGCAGCGCGATCGCCTTGCCGAGGCCGATCGCCGAACCGCCGCCGACCGCGACACAGCCGTCGGCGCCGGCCTCGCGCGCCACCTCGACGGCCCGGTCCGCGACCTCGGCCGGGACGTGCATACGGGCCTCGGTGTGCAGGCCCGCGCAGAGGTCGCCCAGGGAGTCGGCGACCGCCTTCGCGGTGTCCGCGCCGCGTGCCCCGGAGAGCACCAGCACCCGTCGCAGCCCGAGCCGTTCGGCCTCGCCGACCGTCGCGGTCACCGAGGCGCCGGGGCGGAAGACGACCCGCGTCGGCTGTGCCTCGTACGAGAAGTTCACGAGGTCCGCCCGGGCGCCAGTACGAGGTCGAAGCGCGCGTGCCTGAAGGGGTTCGGGATGCCGAACTCCCTTGCCAGGGACGGGTCGTCGGTCTCCGCGAAGTCCTGGACCAGGCTGTGCTTCACCGCGAAGACCGCGTCCGAGTCGAGGTAGTCGCTGCCCGCCACGAAGATGTGCGTGGTGACCGGGGTGTGCCCCTCGGCGGTGGCGATGAAGTGGATGTGCGCCGGTCGGTAGGGGTGGCGTCCGGTGGCGCGGAGCAGGTCGCCGACCGGGCCGTCGGTGGGGATGGGGTACGGGCTCGGTACGCAGGTACGGAACCAGAAGCGGCCCGCCGCGTCGGTGGTGAAGAGGCCCCGGCCGTTGCCCGCGGGCTGGACGTCGGGCTGCTGCACGTCGTAGAAGCCGTCGGCGTCGGCCTGCCACACGTCGAGGGCCGCTCCGGGCAGCGGGGTGCCGTCCTCGGACAGCACCCGGCCGCTGACCACGCACGGCTCGCCGCTGCCCACCAGGTCGATGTCGGCGCCGAGTTCACGGACCGGGGACTCGGTGAGATGGAAGGGTCCGAGGACGGTGGACTCCGTGGCGCCGGGGGCGCGGTCGGCGTTCAGGGTCTCCACCAGCATCGACAGTCCGAGCACGTCGGAGAGGAGGATGAACTCCTGGCGGGTGTCGGTACATGTCTGTCCGGTCGCCGTCAGGAATCCGATGGCCCGCTCCCACTCGGCCTGGGTGAGCCGGGTCTCGCGGGCGAAGTCGTGCACATGCCGGATGAGCGCGCTCAGCAGTTCGCGCAACCGCGGATCGGTGTCCGCTCCGAGGCTGCCGACCGCCTCGTCGGTGACCGTGTCCCGACCGGCATCCACACTCATGACGACTCCCGCCTCGCGCCTCGCGTTTCCCGCGTCCCGCCAAGTATCGCCCCGCATCCACCTCCGCCGAGGCCGCCGCGCCTGCCCCTCCGGGGCGCGGGGAACTGCGCGGCCGGGCACGGCGGGCGCCCGCACACGCCCGCGCGCCCGGCGGGCGACACCACCCCTTGTTACTCCTTCAACAACACCCGGGTACCGTGGACGGCGCTGTGACCACCGCGAACGACTCCCCCGCCCTGTCCACCCCTCCCGCCCTCACCCCGCTGCGCCGGGCACGCGAGCGGTTCCTGACGGGGCTCCCGCTGCCCGACGGCGTACCGGCCGAGGTCGCCGCCGCCTGGCGCCGCGCCCGCTTCTTCGGCGTACCGCACGACCTCAGCGGGTCCGCCCGGTCCGCGCCTCCGGTGGGGTCCACCCTGCTGACCGCCGCCCGGCCGGTACTCGAACGGCTGGAGCCCCCGCTCTCCTGCGGGCAGTCGGCCGTGGTCCTCACCGACGAGCGCCTGCGGGTGCTGTGGTCGGGCGGGAACACCCCGCACGAGGAGAGGTGCCCCGACCTGTCCGAGCGGGAGGTCGGGCACAACAGCGCGGCACTCGCCCTGCGCAGCCGCAGTCGCGCCGAGGTGCACGGCCCCGAGCACTTCCTCGACCTGTGGCAGGACGTGTCCGCGGTGAGCGTTCCGGTGCTGGCGCCGGAGAACGGCCGCGTCCTGGGTACGGTGACCGTCGCGTCCGGCCTCTGCGCCGAGCGCTCGCCGCATCCCGGGGCCGCCCTCGCCGAGGCCACGGTGGCGGCCGTCGAGGCGGAGCTGCTGACGCGGTCCCGCACGGCGGAACGCGTCCTGCTCGACGCCTACCAGCGGGCTGCCGCCCGGCCGGGGGCGGCGGTGGTGGCCCTGGACGGCCGCAATCGCCTGCTGAACGAGACGGCGGCGGGACTGCTTCCCCCGTCGGCACTGGCGGCGCTGGAAGCGCTGGCAGCGCTGCAACTGGGCACGGCTGGGGACCGGCCGGAGGGGCCGGGGCGGCCGAACCAGCTGGACGGGTTGGACGGGCCGAACCAGCCGGACGAACCGGAGGGGCCGAAGGGACCCGAGGAGCCGAAGGAACCGAAGGAGCCGAACGGGCCGGAGGAGCAGGAGAGGTCGGACGGGCCGAACCAGCCAGAGGGGCCAGAGGGGCCGAAGGGGCCGGACGAGCCGAAGAGGCCGGACGGGCCGCACGGGCCGAACCAGCCGGACGGGCCCGAGGGGCCGAAGGAGCCGGAGCACCCGGACGCGCTGGATGTGGCGCAACAGCCAGGCCCGTGTGCCCTCGCGCTCCCCGACGCCGCCGGTACCGCGTGGGTCACGCGGGTACGCCACGAGGGCGTCGTCATCGGCGTCGTCGCCGTCATCGAACCGCCCGCCGGAGTGCCCGCACAACCCGTCGGGCGGCCCCGCGTCGCGCTCGCCGGGCGTTCCGTCCCCTGGCGGCACGCGACGAGCCGGGCGGCGGAACTGGCGCGCTCCCGTGGGCCCCTGCTGCTGACCGGCGAGCGGGGCACCGGAAAGACCTTCCTGGCAAGGGAGTTGCTGGCCGCGCGCGGAGGACCGCCCCCGCTGGTCGTGGACGCGGCGGAGCGCCCGGCCGCCGACGCGATCGCCGACTGGGCCGCAACGTCGGCCGACGGCTGGGCCGGGACGCCGATCGACGGCCGGGCCGAAACGTCGACCGACAGCCGGGCCAGGACCTCGACCGACGACCGGGCCGAAACGCCGGCCGACAGCCGGGCCGAGACCTCGGCCGACGGCTGGTACGTCGCCTCGGCCTGCGACCCAGCCGCGGCCACCGGCCGGCCCCTCCTGCTGCGGCACGCCGAGCAGCTCGCGTCGGCCGATGTCGCCTCGCTCAACTCCCTCCTCGACGCGCATCCGCACGCGCCTCTCCTGGTCACGTACACGCCCGGTACTCCCCCGGGGCCCTGCCTCCAGCGGCTGCTCGACAGCCTGGCCGCCTGCTCGGTGGCGCTGCCGGCGTTGCGTGAACGCCCTGACGACCTCAGGGAGTTGCTGGCGGAACTGACGCCTAGGCCCGCGCCCGGCGAGCCGCCCCTGACCTGGAGCCTGGACGCGCTGCACGCCCTGGAACGGCACACGTGGCCCGGTAACGTCACCGAACTCGCCCACCTGGTCCGGGCGTTGGCCGAAAGGCGGCGGTCCACCGGGCCGGTGCGGCGGGCCGAACTGCCGGACCCCGTCCGGGAAGGACCCCCGGCACGGCCGCTGAGTCCGATGGAGCACGCCGAGCGCACCGCCATCCTGGAGGCACTGCGCAGTCACGGCGGCAACAAGGCGCGCGCGGCGGCGGCCCTGGGCATCGCCCGCGCGACGCTGTACCGGAAGCTGCGCGGTTACCGGGGCTGAACGCCACGGCCGGGCGGCACCGGAGAAGACCGGGGAACACCGGAGAAGACCGGACAACACCGCCGGTGGCCGTGAAAGGCGCGGGGCTCCCGGGGCGCAGAAGGCGAATGGCGCCACGGACAGTGGGACGCCTCACCTCTGCGGCCACCTCGTTGCTCCACCCGAAAGCGGGAATTACCCTTCCTTCACGTGTTCGTACACGCTCGAACCACGGGGGAAAAATTGAAGGTTCGTCTCCTCGGGCCATTAGAACTCACGGATGGTCCCGTCACGCTGCGTCTGCCCGGCGAGAAACTCCGGGCGACTGTGGCCGCACTGGCACTCTCACCCAACAGGCCGGTTTCACGCAGTGATCTGATCGACGAGTTGTGGGGCGAGGATCTCCCGCGCAATGCGGAGAACTCCCTGCACGGCCATGTCGCCCGTCTTCGCCGCATCATTGACACGCACACCGGAAAGGACAATCTGCGTGATCTGATTCGTACATCGAGTTTCGGATACATGCTTTCTCTGCCCGAGAACGACATCGACGCTTCACTCTTCTGCAATCTGACCCGACAGGCGGCCACGCTCCACAGGTCCGCGCCCGGGCAGGCGATCCCGCTGCTGAACCAGGCCCTCGCCCTGTGGCGGGGCCCGGCACTGCTGGACACCGGGCAGGGCCTGATCAGCAGGATGGCGTACACCCGGCTCACGGAGACCCGGCTGACGGCGTACGAGTACTTCTTCGACGCCTCGTTGCGGCTGGGCCAGCACCGGGAGATCATCACGGAGCTGCATCCCCTGCACGCGCGCTATCCGCTGCGCGAGCGTTTCTGCGAGCAGCTCATCACCGCGCTGTACCGGTCGGGACGGCAGGCGGAGGCCCTGGACGTCTACCACCGCACCCGGCGTCGGCTCGCCGACAACCTCGGTCTGGAGCCGGGGGACGCGTTGCGGGCACAGTTCGAGAAGGTGCTGCGACGGGAACCGCTGACGGTCTGAGGAACGGCCGTCGTACGGCGGTGTCGTCGCCGGGTCCGCGCCCGGCGACGACACCGCCTCACCACCGCCTCACCACCGTCACACCACGGCCCCACCACCGTCCCGCCCCACCGTCACACCGACTTCGTCACCCGCAGCAGGCGCCACACCGCGCCCGCCCGGGCCCGCCCGTGGAAGGCGAGGTACTGCGGGAGCACCAGGCCGGGCGCCCACTTCTCCTTGTACGCCAGTTGGCTCGCCGCCGGGTACACCCGTTCCCCGTGGTCTGCGAGAAACCGCAGGAAACGACCGGTCGACGCGCTGGCCGCAGCCGGCTCGTGCTCCTCGGACAGCCCGGTGAAAGGCGTGAACCCGAGGTGCAGCCACTGCGCGCCCTCGCTCCGGAACACCTCGATGGCCCGCAGGTTGACGGCCTCCAGGACCCCGGGCACGCTCGACGGCACCCGGCGGGTGAGATCGTGCAGCCACCCGGAGTGCCGTCCGTACGCCGGCGAGTACGAGATGTAGGCGACGACCTTCCCCTCGATCCGCCCCACGAAGAGCCGCCGTTCGGTCTGCGCCGGTCCGCCCAGTTGTCCGACCAGGAACTCGATCTCCTTCACATGCCGTCCCTTGGCGCGCAGCCAGGGCCGGTCCACGGCCGCCAGTTCGTCGGCGACCTCGCCGAACGGCACCTCGTCGACCTCCAGGCCCGCTCGCCGGGCCCGCGAGATCTTGTTGCGGAGCTTCACGAACCGGGTGCCCTTCAGGGTGAAGCCGGGCAGTTCCAGCGCGTACGAGCAGCCGATCTGGTTCACCGTGAATCCAGCACGGGCGTGCAGCTCGACGTCCTCGCCCTGCAGCTGAACGGCGACGACCCTCCGGCGCCGGGCGGCGGCGAATTCGAGGAAGGCGGCGAGGAGTTCGGGCCGTTCACTTTCGGCGGCCAGCGGTCCGCCGAACTGGATCAGATAGCGTCCCGCGCGCCGGTAGACGACCACTCCCGCACTCCCGGGACGGGTGAAGTACTCGTTCCCGGTGTTCAGGGCGAGGAACGCGCTGGAATTCTCCGCGTACTCGCCGAGCGCGTACAGAACCCTTTCGAATGTCGCCGTCTCCCGGGTGGTTGACATATCCCGTCCCCCTGTCGTCGCATCAATTCCCCACCCTCGCGCCCCGTCCTTCGATCCTCCTGAAACGGCCGTCTCAGTCCGGTGTCAGACCCTTCTCAGCAGCGGCTGGAAGCTTGTGGGAAATCAGCGGGAGATCGAGCAGGGGGCCGGCGTGACCGGAATACAGGCGAGTACGCGTGAAGTGCGTGAGGGAAACGAGGTGCGGCTGGGTCCCGACGCACGGAGCTACGGCTCGTACATCGGGGGCCGGAGTGTCACGGGGGACGACTGGGTGTACGTGGTCGACGCGGCCGCGCTGCTCGACGACGCCTTCTCCAACCTGACGCTCAAGCGGCGCCTCGAACGCGGTCAGGCCCCGGACGGGGAACTGCCGTCCTCGATCGTCGGCCGGGTCGCCAAGGCCGGTCCTGACGAGGTGCGCCTGGCCCTTGAGGCCGCGTCCCGGGCCGCCGTCGAGTGGGCCGCCGTGCCGCTGGAGGTCCGGCTCGACCGGGTGTGCACGCTGCTGCACCGCCGGGTCGCCGAACGCGCCGAGGAGATCGAGGAGATCCTGGTCCAGGAGGGGCACCCGCGGGTGCTCGCCCGCTGGCAGGTCTCCGGGATGCTGGAGTGCTGGGGTCCGGAGTCCGTCGGCTTCTACCACTCGCAGCTGCACCAGGAGTTCCGGCACGGCGTACGGGAGATCTCCGTACGCCGCAGGCCCGACGGTGTGGTCTGTCTGAACCCGCCGCAGAACGCCCCGATGGCCAGCGCGCTGCTCGGCGTCCACGCGATCTTCGCGGGCAACGCCCTGGTCGTACGCGCCCCGAGGAGCGGGCCCCTCGGGGTGATGTACGCGCTGCAGGAGCTGGTGGCCCCGGTGCTGGACGAGGTGGGCGCTCCCCCCGGCACCCTCGGGGTGGTCTGCGGCGACCCCGCTCCCCTGCTGAACGCCTGGCTGGAGAGCCCGCTGGTCGACGACATCATGTACTTCGGCAGCAGCGAGGCGGGCATCCGCTTCCAGGACCGGTGCGTGGCCGCGGGCAAGAAGCCGATCCTGGAGCTGGCCGGCAACGACGTGGTGACCATCTGGAAGGACGCCGATGTCGAGCTGGCCGCCGAGGCGCTGACCGAGGGGTTCTTCGGCTCCGGCCAGTTGTGCATGATCCCCAACCAGGTCGTGGTCCATCCCGAGGTCGCCGAGCCGCTGCTGGCCGAACTGGTCCGCCAGGCCCGTCTCGTCAGGCCCGGCCGCGCGGGCGACGAGGACGTGCTGCTCACACCGGTGCTGCGCAACGAGAAGTTCTTCGACTGTCTGGACGACGCCCTGCTGCAGGGCGCCGAGCTGGTCTGCGGCGGGCACGCGATGCTCGTCGACGGTACGCGCGACCCCGCGGGCATCTTCCTGGAGCCGACCGTCGTCCTCGTGCGCGGACTGACGGACGCCCGGCGGATGACGGCCGTCAGCCAGGAGACGTTCTTCCCGCTGCTGCCCGTGATCGTGGCCGAACCGGACGACGACGAGCGGCTGTTGGAGAGGTTCATCGACTTCGTGAACAGCACCGGCTACGGGCTGCGCAACTCGCTGTGGGCCGCCGACCGCACGGTGGTCGACCGCTTCGTCGACCGTGTCACCGAGGGCGGTCTGCTCAAGGTCAACGACTCGCACATCGGGTTCCTGCCCTATCTGCCCTCGCACGGCGGCACCGGCCTGACCGGCGGGGTGTTCGGCGAGGCCAACTACCCGGCCCTGCGCACCACGCACGTCCAGGGCGTCAGCGTCTCACCGGGCGGGATCCGCCCCCGGGACGCGGTCTTCGGCACCGGCCGCCGCCCCGCGGCCTGACCTGGAGCGGGCGTCACCACCCCGTCGCCACGCCTTCGCCGCGCCTTCGCCATAGATGAGTTCTCAGCCATTCAGGAGTTCGAGGAACCCATGCGTTCGATGGATCACGCCCGGGAGACCTGTGAGGCCTTTCTCCCCGGCCTGCTCGACAAGCTCGACGACCTCCCCCTGTCCGAACTGGAGACACCGGGCAGTCCCGCGCTCGACCACTTCCGGGCCTGCGGGGGCCCCGGACTGGTGATCCCCACCAGGTATCACGGCGGTGGGGCCGACCCGCTCCAGGCGCTCGCGGTCGTCCGCGCGGTCGGCGCCCACTCACCGTCCCTCGCGGTCGCCACGACCATGCACCACTTCTCCGTGGCCACCCTGTTCACCCTCGCCGACAGCGTGCAGCGCTCCGGCATGGAGTGGGCGCTGCTCGAAGGCATCGCTGAACAGAGCCTGCTGGTGGCGTCCGGGTTCGCCGAGGGGCGGCCGGGTCAGGGCATCCTCGCCCCGACGGTCCGGGCGGAGGCGGTCGACGGCGGCTATCTGGTCAACGGCAGCAAGAAGCCGTGCAGTCTGTCCGCGTCGATGGACCTGCTGACCGCGAGCGTGGCACTGCCCACGAAGGACGGCGACGGCGACCGTACGGAGCTGGCGGTGATGCTCCTGCCCCGGCCCACCGAGGGCATCAGCGTGCACCCCTTCTGGAAGAGCTGGGCGCTGGCCGGGGCGGAGAGCGACGAGGTGCGGCTGACCGACGTCTTCGTGGACGAGCAGCTGCTCATGCGGACGGCCGCCGCCGAGCCGGGCCGGCTCGACGAGCTGCAGACGACCGGCTTCCTCTGGTTCGAACTGCTCATCTCCGCCTCCTACCTGGGCGCGGCCGGCGCACTGGTCGAGCGTGCCCTCGTACGGCAGCACAGCACGTCGGACCGCGCCGGCCTGGTGATGGGGCTGGAGACGGCGAACCTGCTCCTTGAGGGTGTCGCCCGGATGCTGCGGGACGGCGAGAGCGACGACGAGGCTCTGGGCAAGGCGCTCGTGGCACGGTTCGCGGCGCAGGACGCGCTGGGCGACGCGGTGCGGCGGGCGGTCGAGATGCTCGGCGGGACGGCGTTCATCGCCTCGTCCGAGGTCGCGTACCTCGCCGCCGTCTCACACGCGCTCGGCTTCCACCCGCCGTCCCGGGCAAGCTTCGCCGCCCCCTATCTGGAGCACGTGGCGGGCAGTCCGCTGCGGCTCGCGTGAGGCGGAGGACATCATGACCGTCGCACCCGCGACGACCGCACGGGAGGACGTCGGCCGGCTGTACCGCAGTCGGCTGAGCAAGGGCCGGGCCACCCTCGGCGAGCTGTTCGGCGGCCATGTGGAGGTCGCCTCGGAGGGCGCCTGGGTGACCACGGCCGACGGCGGCCGGTTCCTCAACTGCGGTGGCTACGGCGTCTTCCTGACCGGCGCCCGGCACCCCACAGTCCTGCGGTACGTGACCGAGCAGCTCCACTCCCATCCCGTGGCGACCCGGCTCTTCCTGGAGCCGCAGGTCGCCCTCGCCGCGGACGCGCTCGTGTCCGTCGCCCCGCCCGGCCTGGAGCGCGTGCACTTCGCGGGCTCGGGGGCGGAGGCCGTGGAGACCGCCATCAAGGTGGCCCGTACCCAGGGCAGGACCCGGCTGATCGCGATGGAGTCCTGCTACCACGGCAAGACCATGGGGGCGCTGAGCCTGACCGCCAGGGAGGTCTTCCAGAACCCGTTCCGGCCGCTGCTGCCGGACATCACCCATGTGCCGTACGGGGACACCGCCTCGCTCGCCGAGGCACTGGCGGCGGCGCCGGGCGAGGCGTGCGTGTTCGTCGAACCGGTGCAGGGCGAGGCCGGGGTCGTGATCCCGCCGCCCGGCTATCTGCGGGAGGTGGAGCGGCTGTGCCGGGAGCACGGGGCGCTGCTCGTCCTCGACGAGATCCAGACCGGTATGGGCCGCCTGGGCAGCTGGTGGGGCGCCGACGCCGAGGACGTCCGCCCCGATCTGCTGCTGGTCGGCAAGGGGCTCAGCGGCGGGGTCGTCCCCGTGTCGGCGGTGCTCTCGACACCGGAGGCGTTCTCGGTGCTCGACCGCGACCCCTATCTGCACACCTCGACGTTCTCCGGCGCCCCCCTCGCGACGGCCGCCGCGCGCGGGGCCCTCGCGGCGATCCAGGAGGACGAACTGGTCGACCGCGCGCGGGTGTTGGGCGACGAGATCCTGAACGTGCTGGGCCGGATCGTCCGGGCCCACTACGGCAGCGCGGTACGCGAGGTGCGCGGCAGGGGCCTGCTGCTGGGCGTGGAGTTCACCGAGCCGGGGGCCGCGGGCGACCTGCTCATCGAGCTGATCGAGCACGGGGTCGTCGCCAACCACTCGCTCAACTCCCATCTGGTCCTGCGGCTGACACCGCCCGCCGTGCTGACCCGCGGCGACCTGGACTTCCTCTACGAAGCGCTCGACCGGGCCTGCCGCGCGCAGTCGGCCCGCTATGGAAGGTGACGTGACGACATGCGTAGCGCACGACTGACGGTACGGACCGGGGGTGTCGGCGCCGACGAGGCGTACCGGCGGGTCCGGGACTTCGCCCGCTATCCCGAACTGTCGCCCGTGGTGAAGTCGGTGACGGTCCGTGAGGGGCCGGACGGCGAGGAGCACAGCGACTGGGAGGTGTTCTTCCGCAACGGCATCCTGCGCTGGACGGAGGCCGACCGGTTCGACGAGGAGCGGCTGACCATCGCCTTCCGCCAACTGCACGGTGACTTCGAGGAGTTCACCGGTACGTGGCGGGTGCGGGTCGGCGCGGGCTGCCTGATCGACTTCGCCGCCGAGTTCGACTTCGGGATCCCCAGCCTGGCGGGGATCCTCGACCCGGTGGCCGAGCGGGTGCTCAAGGAGACCATCGCGACCGTCCTGACGGGCCTGTTCCCCGACGCGACGGTCGTCGGTCCCGAGGAGGCCGGCGAACACGAACCCGCGGTGGCGGCCTGATGGACGCGCACAATCTCTTCGAGACGCCGGTCACCTACCGGCTCATCCGTCTGGAGTACGGGCTCGGTCTCGTCGTCGCAACGGCGTTGTTCCTGGCACACCTGGACGAGGTGCGCTGGCTGCCGGCGCTCGCCCTCTTCCTGTACATCGACCTGATCGGCTACCTCCCGGGGGCGATCGCCCACCGGCGGGCCAGGGGCAGGCGGATCCCGCGGACGTACCACGTCCTCTACAACGTGACACACAGCCTCGTCACCCAGGGTCTGGTGGCGTTGGCGTGGACCGGGCTGTCGGGCGCGGAGTGGGCGCTGCTCGCGCTGCCGATCCATCTCTTCGGCGACCGGGCGCTGTTCGGGAACTCCCTGAAACCGTTCGGGCTGCGCTTCGAGCCTCAGACGCATCCGGCGTACGAGCGATTCCGCGCCGAGTACGCGGCACCGTCCCCGGACACGGAGACCATGGACACCGCCGATGAGGAGCGTCGGTCCGCCGGACGGTTCGACGCGAGGGCGACATGACCGGCACCGGCCTCCTGAGCGAGGACACGGCGGTGTGGCGGTCCGCGGCCGGGGTCGCCGTCCTGACGTGCGGCCCGGCGGAACGGGCCCACGGCGTCACGGTCAGCACCCTGTGCGTCGCCTCACTGCGCCCGCCCATGGTCTCCGTCGCCCTGCGGCAGGGCAGCAGAGGGCTGGCGACCCTGCTGAGCTCGGGCCGTTTCGCGGCCAACGCGCTGTCCGACGGGCAGGCCCCGCTGGCCCGGCGCTTCGCCCGTTCCGACCGGGCGGACGGCTGGGACCTGCCGGACGCCACCGGCCTGTGGGACGGCCGCTCGGCCTGCGGCGCCCCGCTGCTGCGCGACGCCGTGGGCTGGCTGGAGTGCCGCGTCGAGCGGACCGTGCCGGTCGGCGACCACGAACTGGTGCTGGCCCGTGTCCTGACCTCCCGGGCCGGCACCGGATCACCCCTGCTGAACACCCGACCCACCAGTGCCCTCCACGACAGGAGCAGACGATGACCGACCTCCCGGACACTCCGGGCGTCCCGGCCGAGGCCGACTGGGAGAACGCCCCCTCGCTCGTCGAGGGCGCGATGAACCTCGAACTGACCGCCGCCACCTGCGATCTGGGGTACTGGCTGCGCTCGGTGCCGCAGGGCACCCTGCGCGGCCAGGTCGCCGGACACGCCCCGGACGTCGTACCTCTCGACGTCACCCGTGAGCCCGGCCCGCTCAACGACGCGCTCACCCGGGAACTGGCCTTCCGCTCGATCGCCGAGGAGAAGGCCACCCGGGCCATCTCGTACCTGGTCGCCCTGGCGCCGTCCCTGGAGACGATGGAGTTCTACGCCACCCAGCTGATCGACGAGGCACGGCACTCCATGGTGTTCCGCAACCACCTCACCGCACTGGGGGTGGCGGACCTCACCGCCGATGTCGAGCGGCTCGCGGGGGCGGACCGGGACGCGGTCCTCGCCCCGCTGGAGGAGCTGGGTCTGCGGGTCCTGCGGGAGGAGAGCGACTTCATCGGCGGTGTCGTCGTGCTGACGATCCTCGTCGAGGGTGTCCTGGCGCCGGCCGCCGAGCTGAGCGAACGCAAGTGGCGGATCTTCGACCCGGCGGCCTCGGACATCGAGCGGGGCGCGGGCATCGACGAGATACGCCACCTCACGGTCGGCAGCTCCGTCGCCCGCGAACACCTCCTCGCCCACCCCGAGGACCGGCCGCGCATCCTGGACCTCATCGTCCGCGGGCGGCGGCTGTGGAGCGAACTGCCCGTCACCGACATGGTGCTGAGCCGCGAGGCCCTGTTCCAGAAGGGGCTCGACCAGCACGCCGATCTGGTCGGCGACTACGAGATCTGGCCCGGGCGGCGCCTGGTGGACACGACCGTCGAGGAGCGGGTCGGCACGGCGCTGCGGTGGTCGGAGGAGATGCAGAACCGGCGGCTCGCGTACATGGGGCTGCCGGAGGCCGTCTGACACACGGCCCGCGACTCACCCCTGCCGACGCGCGAGGGCACGCACCACGGCCGCGGCGGCCACCGCGTGCCCTCTGCTGCTGAGCCGGCCGGGACCCGGCGCCCACAGGGTCCGCGGGTCGAGTCCGCGCTGGTGCCGCATCAGGTCGACGTGCTGCGCCGCGTGGTGCAGCGTCACCAGGGCGATGCGCTGGACCAGCCGCAGCTGACGCTCGCGTACGGCATCCGGCGGGGCCGCTTGCGGGCCGCCCGCCGTGGACCGGTCGAAGGGGCTGATCACGACGGCGTGGCGGTAGGTGGCGCACAGCAGGGAGTCCAGGACGCGGCTGAGTTCGACCTCCATGGAGTCGAGGTCGAACGTCGCCTCCCGCAGTTCGGGGCCGCCGCACGAGATCAGCGCGAGGTCGCCGCGGAAGACGAGGGCGTCCTGCACCTGCCGGGAGCGCATCTCGAACAGGGAGAGGTCCTTGCGGCCGCGCGCGGCACGGCAGGCGAGGTCGGGGTGCGCCGCACGGAGCGCGGCGGACACCCGGTCGCTCCAGCTCACGGCACGGTAGCCGGGTACGACGGCGGCCCGTGCCGGACGCGACTCGTGCTCCCCCAGGATCACCACCCGCCGCCAGGGGGCGTGCGCGAGGGCGGCGACGGCCTCGCCGGGACGCAGACAGCGCGGGTCGTCGTCCTCCGTGGGAGGGGTGCGGGGCGGTGCGTCCGTGTCATCCGTCATGGGCCCGCTCCGCGCTCTTCTCCCCGCTCGTCCCGCGCTGCTCCCCCGCGCTCTTCTGCGCACGCTCGACGTGGTCGCGGAGTTCCTCGACGACCCGTGCCCAGTGACCTTCGTCGCCCGCGGGCATCCGGTCGAGCACCCCGAGCAGGTGGGCGGCGTTCCGGCGGACCAGGTCGACGAGCACGTCCCGCGGCGCCGAGGCGAGGAGCGCGTCGACGGCCGCCGCCTCCACCTCGGCCTCGGAGAGAACTCCCGAGGCCGCCAACGCGGCTGCCTCCAGCGCCAGTTCGGCCAGCTCACGGTCGGGGACGGAGTCGGCGGACCCCAGCAGACGCCCGTACGCCCCCTCCAACGCACGGGTGTCCACCGAGAGGGTCCGCCGACTCCGTCCGGGGCGCCGCCGTTCGCCCCGGGAGATCTCCGCCCGCGCCTCGTCCGCCGCTCCGGACAGCGCGAGGGAGATCAGTTCTGCCACCCCGTTCGCATCGAGGCCCGCCAAATCCGCGACCATGTGCGGGACTTCGGGGTGCCCGCCGCTTCTCAGGTACTTCTCGCCGGCCAGTGCCGTGTGCTCCCCGCCGCCCGCGGCCCCGACGGCCTGCGCCCGGTGCGCGGACAGCTCCCGCCCGTCGTGCAGCCGTACGGTCACCCGCGCGCCCAGGCGTTTGGTCGCGAAGCGGAAGTCGGTCTCGGGGGCCAGCCAGGAGGGGGGCAGCATGTCGGCGGCGCGCGCGTCGGCCGCGCGCACCCAGGCGTCGGCGTGTTCGCCCGCGCGCCGCAGGGCCTGGCCCAGGGGCGCGGTCGACAGGAGCGCGGCGCGGCTGAGGTGCGGGTCGTGGACGGTGCGTACCTTCGCCGCGAGCTTCCAGCGCTCGGGGCGTTCGACGGCGGGAGGCATGAGGTCAGCGGGTTCGAGGGTGCCGGTGAGGAGGGCGGTCGCCACGTTGTAGGGCAGGGAGAAGTTGAGTGCGGCGACGTCTGCGTCCGGGCCGATGTGCCGTGCCCGGGACGCCCGGTCGAGTCCGCTGGTGAGGAGGGATCCTTCGACGACGACCTCCGCGATGTCGTCGGGGTCGGCCCCGGCGGCCCGCAGCCCGGCCGCGCAGTCGACCGCGCAGTCGACGGCGGCACCGATGTAGGCGCTGCCCGGGTGGACCTTGTAGGAGAGCGTCTCCGTGTGCCAGAGCGTGCCGAGCCCGGCCACCGCCTCCTCGGGCAGCGGCACGTCCGCGTACCGCCGGAGGAATCCCTCCGGGTGTTCGAGTACGTCCGCGGGTCCGCGCAGTCCGGCCAGGGCCCCGTCGCAGGCGGTAAGGCCGGTCTGGATCGGCGCCGCCGCGGCGAACCCCTTGGCGTCGGTGGAGAGGAAACCCGGGGTGAGGGGCCACGGGGGCACGGAGAAGGCCAGGCCGAGCCCGTTCACCCAGGTGCGGGTGGGAGCATCGAGGGCTCGCAGCCGGCCGGCGACCGTGCCCGCGAGGTGGGTGTGCGCGGCGGCCTGGCCACGGAAGGGGCCGAGGGTGGCGGCGGCCGTGACCCGGGCGGCGGTTTCGTCGGCGGCCAGGATCGCGGCGAGCAACTGCCTTCCGTCGAGCCGCAGTTGCCGCGCGTACACGACGGGCACGGTGACGCAGGAGTGCGAGAGGTGTCCCGCGTACGCCGTGTCGTCGTGGTCCAGGCAGATCGCGGCCATCGCCAGGGAGACGGCCGCCCGCGCGGGGTCCGGCTGCAGCGGGCCGCCGTACGCCCGCGCGATCCGTCTGCCGAGCGGATGCGCGTATCCGGTGCGGGCGGCGGCCAGTTGGCTGAGGAGCTGGCTTCCGAGGTGGGCCACGACCCGGTCGGGGGCGTCGTCGAGTTCCAGGTCGCTCGCCCACTCGGCGAGTCGCCGGATCAGGGTGCGGCCACCGGAGGCGTCGGCCGGCGCGGAGGTCACCGGGTGTGTCCCGTCGTCGTCCCGGCGGGTTCGGCGGCCTCGGGCACGGCGGGGACGTCAGCGGCGACCCGCCCCGCGCCGCGCCCGAGGAGCAGCAGCGCGCAGAGCCCGCCGAGAAGCGTGCCGGCCGCCGCGACCTGCGTCACGAGGTGCATGCCGTCGGCGAACACGGGGCCCACGGCGTCGAGGACCGGCTCCCGCAGTGCGGGCGGCAGGGCGTCGGCGCGGGACAGGTCGCCGTCCCTGAGCAGCGCGTACGCACGCTCGCGGGTGTCCTGCGGCATGGGCACCCCGGCCAGCGCGCCGGGCAGCGCGTCCCGCAGATGGCGCAGCAGCAGCGCCCCCGCGAGCGCGACCCCGAACACGGCCCCGACCTGGCGGAACGTGTTGGAGATGCCGGACGCGGTGCCGGCCTGCTCGGGCGGTACGGACCCGAGCAGGGCGACGGTCGCGGGCGCGCCCGTGAAGGAGACGCCGACGCCGAGGAGGGCCAGCGCCCACCAGTAGGCGCCGAAGCCGCTGTCGGCCTCGAGCACGGTGAGGCCGTACAGACCGGCCGCCGAGAGGAGCGAGCCGCCCACGACGGGGGCGCGCGGTCCGGTTCTGGCGGCGACGACGCTCGCCGCGAACGAGGCGATCATGATGGGCACGGTCAGCGCGAGGAACCGTACGCCCGTCTCGATGCTGCTCAGTCCCTGGACGCTCTGCAGCTGGAGGGTGAGCAGGAAGATCGCCGCGAACAGGCCGAACAGGCTCAGGAAGTTGACGGCTCCGGCCACCGCCACGACCGGTTCCCGGAACAGTGTCAGCGGCAGCATCGGTGTCGCCTGTCGCAGCTCCCACAGCACGAAGGCCACGAGTGCCGCACCCGACGCGGCGAAGGCGCCGACGATGAGCGCGGAGGTCCAGCCCTGGCTGTTGCCCTCGATGAGCGCGTACGCCAGTGCGGCGATCGTGACGACGAACAGCAGTTGTCCCACGATGTCCGGACGTCGGGCGCGCGGTCCGCGGTTCTCGGTCAGCAGCCGGGCCAGTACGGCGGTGGCGAGCACCCCGATGGGTACGTTGACCCAGAAGATGGACTGCCAGCCGACGGTGTCGACGAGCAGTCCGCCGACCAACGGCCCGGCGGACAGGGCGAGTCCGCCGATCCCGGCCCAGACGCCGATGGCCTTCGCGCGGGCGGCCGGCTCGGTGTAGGTCGCCGAGACCAGCGCGAGCGACACCGGGATCATGATGGACCCGCACACGCCCTGCAGCGCCCGCCCGAGCAGCAGGGTCTCCGTCGAACCGGCCAGCGCGCACAGGACCGAGCTGAGCGTGAAGCCGGCCAGACCGGCGAGGAACAGCCGTTTGCGGCCGATGATGTCGCCGACGGTGCCCGAGGTGAGCAGCAGACAGGCGAAGGCGAGAGCGTAGGCGTCGACCACCCACTGGAGTCCGGACAGGTCCGCGTTCAGGTCGCGCTGGATCTCGGGCAGCGCCACGTTCACGATCGTGGCGTCGAGGTAGACCATGAACACGCCGAAACAGACGAAGGACAGGAGCAGTCCCTTCGAGTGGTGCGTGGTCCGCCGGCGCGCGGTCCAACGGCGCCTGGTCCAACGGCGCGTGGTGCGTGCACCGGTCGCGGGTGCTGCGTCGCTCATTGCGGGTCCTCACCGTGAGGGGCCGGAGCGGGGCTTGCGTGAGAAGGTAATGACCGACGGTCAGTCAGTCAACGCGACATGACCGACAGTCGGTCGACTCCCGGACAGAGAGGGCGAACTGATGACACCGGCAGCCACACGACGCAAACGGGTCGCCAGGAGTCCCGAGGACCGCAGGGCCGCGCTGGTGAGGGGCGCGGCGAAGGTCTTCCGGGAGAAGGGCTTCGCGGCGGCGACGATCGCGGAGCTGGCGGAGGCGGGCGAGGTCGCCAAGGGCACCTTCTATCTGTACTTCGACTCCAAGGACCAGTTGCTGGGCGCGATCTGGGAGGAGTACGTCGACGGGTTCCTGCGGGCCACCCGGGAGCGGCTGGAGGAGAGCGAGGACTGGTGGCCGACCCTGGACCGGCTGCTGCGCGCCCTCGTGGAGCACGCCGTGGAGAACGCGGCCCTGCACCGCATCGTCTACGGCTCGGCGAACGCCAAGGCCCTGGAACTGTGCCGGAGTTCGAACCGGCGGGTGGTGGACCTGGTCGGCGACTTCGTCGAACGCGGCGCACGGGCGGGGGCGTTCGAGGCGTGCGATCCACGGCTGGTGTGCCGGATGCTGTTCTACGCGGCGGACGGCCTGCTCGACGACATGATCAGCCGCGGTGAGGACATCGACCCGGAGGCGGTCGTGACGGCGGTACGGGAACTGACGCACCGGGGCCTCGGCGGGCCGCCCGAGCACTCGGGAGCGGCACCCGCCGC
This sequence comes from Streptomyces tauricus, assembly GCF_014650955.1. Classification (GTDB taxonomy): domain Bacteria; phylum Actinomycetota; class Actinomycetes; order Streptomycetales; family Streptomycetaceae; genus Streptomyces; species Streptomyces tauricus. The sequence continues at coordinate 72,383 of NZ_BMVY01000019.1, read as the reverse complement.
CCCCTGACCGCGGTCGGGCCGCGGACGGGTCGCGGACGGGCTGCGGACGGACCCTGGATCTCAGCCCCGTGTCAGCGGCGTCTCAGCGGCACGCGGCAGCATCGGACTCGTAAAGGTTCCGCGGAATCCACGGATCGCACGGATCGCGCGGATCTCACCAATTCCACGGATCCACCGGGAGAGGTGCCCGCAGCGGCCCAACGGGGTGCCGGCGTCAGCCGGTTCGGGTGCAAGCCCACGCAGGTTCGAATCCTGCCCTCTCCGCCCGTTCCTGTCGTACGCCGCCCGTCTCTGTCGTACGCCGCCCGACCCTGTCGTCCCCCTGTCGTCGATCGCGTCGGAGAGTCCGCCGATGAGCGTTCCCAAGTCCGTTCTCCTCGTGGTCAATCCGGCCGCCGGGTCGTACTCCGCCGACGTCACCGCCGAGGCGCTGCGGCTGGTCCGGGAGGCCGGTCCCGCCGTCGATCTGCTCCTGACACGGCATCCCGGCCACGCCCGCGCGCTCGCCAGGGCGGCCACCGGTCCCGGCGGCCCCGATGTACTGGTGTCGCTGGGCGGCGACGGCACCGCGCACGAGCTGATGACGGGCCTGGCCGGCTCCCCCGGGCACCCGGCCCTGCTGGTCCTGCCCGGGGGCAGCGGCAACTCCCTCTACCGGGAGCTCTGGTCGGACCGCCCCTGGCAGTCGGTCCTGGAGACCGCCCTGTCCGCACCCCACGTACGGCAGGTCGACCTGATCCGGGTTGCGGAGACCCGTGGCACCGCGCTGCTGGGCGCCTCGACCGGCCTCGCGGCCCAGACGCTGAACCCGGCCCGTGGGAACGCGGCACGGGGCCGCGACCGCTACGAGAAGGCGCTGCTCGACGCCCTGCGCACCGGGTTCCCGCCCTATCCCGGCCGGGTGACCGTGGACGGCGCCGAGGTTCACTCCGGCGACACGGTCTGCGCCAACGTGGGCGGCGGCCGCTACCGGGCCGGCCGTTTCATGGCCTGTCCGCACTCCGTCCTGGACGACGGCCTCCTCGACGTCTGTGTCGCGGGCACCGCCCTGCCCACCCCCGAACTGCTGCGACTGGCGCGCGAGGGACACCATGTGGGCCGCGAGGGTGTGGTCTACGCCCGTGGCCGCCGGGTCGTCCTGGAACGCACCGACGGCCGCCCGCTGCTCTTCGAGTACGACGGCGACCTGGTCCGCTCCGGTGACGCCACGCGGTACACGCTGGACGTCGTCCCACGCGCCCTGCGGGTCCTGGCGGCCGGCGCTTCTCACCGCGCGGAAATATCACAGGACCGGACCCATGAAACGCCCCGAAAAGCAAGCACGCAGATCACGTGATACTTGTCACCCGAATTTTGCGGTAATTGTGGACCGTCTCCGACCGCTCGGGCGGGTGTACCTTTATGAGCGGAAAGTGGAATGACGAGAATGTGAGGTTTCCGAGGGCCCAGCGGTCCTGGTTCACGTTGGTTGACATTGCTTGAGTGTGCACGGGGACCGAGGCCCGGGAAGAGATGCTGAACGCGATGGAGACAGACCACCAGGAGCAGCCGGCCCTCGCGCTGTCTCCGGACGACGAGTCCGACGCCCCTGAACCCGTGCTCACGTCCGACGGCGCCTCCGTCGACCAGGTGCGCGACTACCTGAAGGTGATCAGCCGGGTCCGCCTGCTCACCGCCGCGCAGGAGGTGGATCTCGCGAGACGGATCGAGGCCGGCCTGTTCGCCCAGCGCAAGCTGGGCGAGGAGCGCGGTCTCGACCCCCTGTTCCGGCGGGAGCTGACCGCGGTCGCCGAGGACGGTCTGCGGGCGAAGTCGCACCTCACGGAGGCGAACCTCCGGCTGGTCGTGTCCATAGCCAAGCGCTACACACGCCGCGGGTTGAACTTCCTGGACCTGATCCAGGAGGGCAACACGGGCCTGATCCGGGCCGTCGAGAAGTTCGACTACGTCAAGGGATTCAAGTTCTCGACGTACGCGACCTGGTGGATCCGGCAGGCGATTTCCCGGGCCCTGGCCGATCAGAGCCGCACCATCCGCATTCCGGTCCACGCGGTGGAAGCGATCAACAAAGTGGCCAGGCTTCGTCGGGAATTGCTGCAGGAACTGGGTGTCGAGCCCACGGTGGAACTGATCGCGGAGAAATTGGATCTCCCCGTCTCGAAGATCCTGGAACTCGACACCTACATCAAGGAACCCGTCTCGCTGCATATGCCACTGGGCGAGGAGGGCGGCACCGAACTCGGTGACGTGATCGAGGACAGCGAAAGTGTCTCCCCGTTCGACGCGGTGTCGTTCCGCCTCCTCAGGGACACCATTCAGACCGTCCTCTCCCATATGACTCCGCGCGAGGCGGGCATCATCACCCTCCGCTACGGGCTGCTGGACGGCCAGGCCAAGACGCTGGAGGAGATCGGCCAGGTCTACGGGGTCACCCGTGAGCGGATCCGGCAGATCGAGTCCAAGACGATGTCGAAGCTGCGCCACCCCTCGCGCTCGCAGGCGCTGCAGGACTACGTGGGCCTGAGCTGAGCCCGCGGCGGGGCACTGGGCCCCGCCGCCCGCTCACCTCAGCCGCCCCCTCACCGCCGTCGCCACTCCGCCGCCAGCAGTTCGTACGAGCGGACGCGGTCGGCGTGGTCGTGGGTGATGGTCGTGATCAGCAGTTCGTCGGCGCCGGTGGCCTCGGCCAGTTGTTCCAGTTGGCTCGCGACCCGGCCCGGCGTGCCGACGAACTGGGTGTCGATCCGGTCCTGGACCAGCGCCCGGTCCGCGTCGGTCCAGACATGGGCGCGGGCCTCGTCAGGGGTGGGGAAGGGGATCGCGCCCTCGGCCGTGCGGATGCTGCGGACCCAGGGCCCGTATCCGGCGGCCAGTTCACGGGCGCGCTCGTCGTCCTCGGCGACCACCACGTCGGCCGAGACGCTCACATACGGCTTGTCGAGTACGTCGGAGGGCTGGAACGCGGCCCGGTACGCGTCCACCGCCTCCAGTACGGTCCCGGGGCTGACGTGGTAGTTCGCCGCGAACCGCAGACCGCCCCGGCCCGCGACCTCGGCGCTCTCGCCGCCGCTGCTGCCCAGGATCCACACCTGGACGTCGGCGCCCTCGCCCGGGACCACATGGGCCTCGATACCGTCCGCCGACCGGTAGGTGCCCGCCAGCAGCGCGAGGATGTCGTCGATCTGCTCGCCGTACTCCTGCGACTCGGCGTTCGGCTGCTTGAGCAGTTTCAGCTGGAGAGCCACCCGGGGTGAGCCGAGCAGGTGCGCGAAGGAGAACTTCGGCGGGATCAGCAGGCCGTTGGGCGCCCGGCCGTCCACGACCGGGGTCGCGTCCGGCAGCGGTTCCACGGGTCCGCCGGGCGGCCTGCCGCCGGAGCGGCCCAGGCCCAGGTCGAGGCGCCCGGGATGCAGCGCGTCGATCAGCCCGAACTCCTCCACCGTGGACAGGGCGGTGCGGTGGCCCAGTTGTACGGCTCCGGAGCCGAGCCGGATCGTCGAGGTCGCGGACGCCGTGAGCGCGAGCACGACCGCCGGGGAGGTCCCGGCGACTCCGGGGTTGAGGTGGTGCTCGGCGAACCAGTAGCGGGAGAAGCCGAGTTGTTCGCTCCGCCGGGCCAGGTCGATGGAGTTGCGCAGCGCGTCGGCCGCCGTGGAGCCGGACGACACCGGGACGAGGTCGAGGACGCCGAGAGGGATGTCTGACATGTGCGGGGGTTCTCCTCAGCGGTCGGCGGCGGGTACCGGCGTGGGTCCGGACAGCACCGGGCCCCAGGGGAACGGCGGGTCGGGGATCTCGCGGCGCAGCACCGGGGCGATCGCCGACTGGAAGAGGGCGAGCGAGTCGCGGTGCTGAGTGTCCGTCAGACCGTTCGCGTCCGCGTGGAGATGGAGGACGGTGTGGCCGAACCGCTCGTGGTAGCGGTGCACTTTGTCGATGATCTGCTGCGGGCTGCCGATCAGGGCCGAGCTGCGCTCCACGAAGTCGTCCAGGGTGGGGAAGACCGGTTCGAGGCCGAGCCGCTTCTGGAACGCCAACTGCCCTTCGAAGACGGGCCGGTAGGCGCTGATCGCCCCCTGTGACGTACGGGCCGCGTAGTAGCCCGCGGTACCGGCGCCGACGACGATACGGGCCGGGTCGTGGCCGTGGTGTTCCCAGCGTTCGCGGTAGTACCGGATCAACTCGGCGTACGGCTCGATGGGGTTGGAGACGTTCGCCGAGAAGAGCGGGTCCCCGTAGCGGGCGGCGAGGTCCACGGACTCCTTGCTCGTGGCGCTGCCGTGCCAGACGCGGACGGGCTGTTGCAGCGGTCTTGGCCACACCTCCGCTTCCACCAGTTCGGGGCGGAAGCGGGTCGCGGCACTCACCTTGTCCTGCCGCCAGAGCTTGCGGAACACCTCGTAGCTCTCGGCGTTGCGGTCCCACTGGTCCTCGGGCGTGACGTGGAACAGGTCGCGCTGGGCGGCGCCGTTGCCCTTGCCGATGATCAGTTCGAGGCGCCCGCCGGACAGGTGGTCCAGGGTCGCGTAGTCCTCGTACGCGCGGACCGGGTCGAGGAGGCTGAGGGTGGTCACCGCCGTGAAAAGGCGGATCCGGGAGGTGAGGGCGGCGATGTGGCTGAGGACGACGGGCGGCGAGGAGGAGATGAAGGGGCGCTCGTGCCGCTCCCCCACACCGAACCCGTCGAAGCCCAACTCCTCGGCCAGCAGGGCGTTGTCGAGCACTTCGCGGAAGCGGGCGGCGGTGGACTTCTGGACGCCGGTCACCGGGTCCGGCGCGTGCACGATCAGGGTGATCGCCAGGAACTTCACGAGGCGACCGCCCGCTCGCCCCGCTCCGGGGTGCCGGGCCGGGCGGCGGGCTCGGCCAGTCCCAGGTGGTCGCGCAGGGTCGTGCCCTCGTACTCCGTGCGGAAGACGCCGCGCTCCTGGAGCAGCGGGACGACCGTGTCGGCGAAGACGTCGAGGCCGCCGGGGGTGATGTGCGGGACGAGGATGAAGCCGTCGCTGGCGTCGGCCTGCACGAACTCGTTGATGGTGGTCGCGACCGTCTCGGCCGAGCCGACGAACGCCTGGCGGTTGCCCGTCTCGATGACCAGGTCACGGATGGACCAGTTGTTGGCGGCGGCCAGCTCCCGCCACTCGCGGGCGGTGGCCAGCGGGTCGCGGTACATGCGCACCTGGGCCCGGCCGCGCGCCAGGGTGTGCTCGCCGAGGTCGGGGTCGATGTCGGGCAGCGGTCCGTCCGGGTCGTACGCGGACAGGTCGCGGTTCCAGACGAACTCTAGGTGCTTGAGCGCGGTCGCCCCGCTGACCTGCTGGCGGCGCACCTCGCGGGCCAGCTCGGCGGCCTCGGCGTCCGTGTCGCCCAGGACGAAGGTCGCGGCGGGCAGGATCAGCAGCTGGTCGTGGGTCCGGCCGTGGCGGGCCAGGCGGCCCTTGACGTCCGTGTAGAAGGCCTGGCCCTCCTTGAGGGTGGCGTACCGGCTGAAGATCGCGTCGGCTCCGGCGGCGGCGAACTCGCGGCCCTCCTCGGAGTCCCCGGCCTGGAAGATGACCGGGCGGCCCTGCGGGGAGGCGGGGACGTTGAACTGTCCCTCGATGTCGAAGTGCTGTCCCTGGTGGACGAAGGCGCCGGCCTTGGCGTCGCTGAGGAACGTGCCGGTTGTCCGGTCGGCGACGATCTCGTCCCCGCGCCAGGAGTCGAAGAGTTCGTTCGCGGTGGCCAGGAACTCCTTGGCGCGGGAGTAGCGCTCCTCCTGCGGGAGGAAGCCGCCGCGGCGGAAGTTCTCGCCGGTGAAGGCGTCCCAGGAGGTGACGACGTTCCAGGCGGCGCGGCCGTCGGAGAGGTGGTCGAGGCTCGCGAACTGCCGTGCCACCTCGTAGGGCTCGTTGAAGGTGGAGTTGATGGTGCCGGTCAGGCCGAGTCGTTCGGTGACGGCGGCGAGCGCGGACAGGATCGTGAAGGTGTCGGGCCGTCCGACGACGTCCAGGTCGTAGATCTTGCCACCCTGTTCGCGCAGGCGCAGACCCTCGGCGAGGAACAGGAAGTCGAACTTGGCGCGTTCGGCGGTGCGCGCGAAGTGCGCGAAGGAGCTGAACTCGATGTGGCTGCCGGCCTGGGGGTCGCTCCACACCGTGGTGTTGTTGACGCCGGGGAAGTGGGCCGCGAGGTGGATCTGCTTGACGGGCTTGCGGGGCTCGCTCATGTTCGTGGGTCCTTCCGGCTCAGGCGGTGGTGACGGCGGCGGCGGCCTCGGGGGCGATGGCCCCGGAGGCGGCGGCGTAGCGGTTGGCCGGGCGTTCGAGTCCGAGCAGCCCGCGCAGGGTGTCGGCCTCGTACGCGTGCCGGAAGACGCCCCGGCGCTGGAGTTCGGGGACCAGGCCCCGGGTGATCGCCGGGAGGTCGTGGCCGACGACGGCGGGGCGCAGCCGGAAACCGGTCAGTCCGGCCTCGCTCAACTCCTGCAGCAGGTCCGCCAGTTGGGACGGGGAGCCGGTGAAGATCCGGGCGTCGCTCGTGTACGGGTAGCCCGCGAGGCCGTCGAGCCGCTCCTTGCGGGCCGCGGCCTCGGCGGGGTCGCCGTCCAGGAGGACGACCAGATCGCCGAAGAGGTGCAGGGGCTCCCCCGCCCGCCCGGCCGCGTCCTGTTCGGCGCGCACCGCGGCGACGATCGTCCGGGCCTGTCCGGTGTCGTGCGGGGTGACGAACCCGAGGTCGGCGGAGCGGCCCAGCAGCCGGAACGGGGCACCGGTCACCGTGTCGTGGGCGAGCGCCCCGACGGGCGGCTGGCCCTGCGGCGGCCTGGGCGTGATCGACGGCCCCTTGACGCTGAAGTGCGCGCCCTCGAAGTCGATGTAGTGCAGCTTGTCCCGGTCGACGAAGCGGCCGGTGGCGACATCCCGGATCTCGGCGTCGTCCTCCCAGCTGTCCCACAGCCGCCGCACCGCTTCGACGTAGTCGGCCGCCTCGTCGAAGAGGTCGAGTGTCAACTCCTGGACGGCGGGGCTCTCCAACTCCTCGATGCGGAACGAGGGGACCGTACGGCGGCCGAAGTGCGCGGCCTCGTTGCGGCGGGCCGACACCTGGACCCGTACGCCCGCACGGCCGGTGCTCACATAGTCCAGCGTGGCGATCGCCTTCGATATGTGGAAGGGCTCCGTGTGGGTGGCCACCACGGTCGGCAGCAGACCTATGTGGCTGGTCAGTGGCGCGACCCGGGCGGCGATGAGGACGGCGTCGAGCCGGCCGCGTACCTGGTCGGTCCGTCCGTCGGGTTCGGTGAAGTGCGAGGACTGGAGGCCGAGAGCGTCCTCGATGGTCACGAAGTCGAGCAGGCCGCGTTCGGCCTCGGTGACGAGGTCCGTCCAGTAACCGGCGGTGAGCAGGTCGCGGGGGCGGGCCACCGGTTCGCGCCACGCGGCGGGATGCCAGCCGGCTCCGTCGAGCGCGACGGCGAGCCGCAGCGCGGAGGAGGAGGGCTGGGCGGGGGAAGAGGGCAGGGCGGAAGAAGGTACTGACGACACGACGGAGGTGCCTTCCTGATCGACCGTGGAGGAAGCCGGCCCTCACCACGGGAGGGCGGGGCCGCGGAGGTACGGGTCAGGGACGACAGAGCGCGCCGGCGACGCGCAGCAGGTCGATGTGCTGTCGCGAGTACAGGCGTACGCGGCGGCGCGGAGAGAGCTTCGGGACACGGAGGCGGGGCACCGGGTGCGGTCGCACGTGCGTCTCCTCCGTCCTGTCGTCCTGTCCGTCCTGCGGCCCGGCGGACGCGGGTCCGTCCGGCCTCGGTCGCCGTCACGGTCCCGGTGGCGGGCACCGTCTGCTCGTCGACGCACACAACAGTACGGCCGAGCCTTTTCTTCCGACAGCCTCGAAATTGATCTGCCCACGTGCTGAGACGCCGTCTCGTCCCTTCTTGACGACCTCACTCAGCGCACCGACACTTGCGGGGACGGTCACGATTGTCAGCGCCCGTCGGACGGGTTTTTTCCCGTCCGTGCGGTCATCGGCCCCGGCCCGCTGACAGGCAACCCTTCCACCGCGACGGGGTGCCCCGGGTGACGACCGGGTTCCGCCGGTGGGGCGGGACAAGCGTGGTCTCGCCTCGTGCGAGCCCCGACCGGGACGGGTGGGAATTGCCCAGGAACGGCTTGACGAGGCGACTGCACATCGATCTGTTGCGCGTCTCCAGCGCTTACTAGTCCACTGCCATCCGTCCGGTCCGCTCGACCCGGACCGTCGGACGTGCACGACACAGCGCAGTCACTCCGTTTCGCCACTGGTGCCCACAAGGCGGCCAGGGCTTCCGCGATTCCCTCTGGAGAGCCATGCCCGAGACAGTTTCCCGCGGTGCGAGCACAGGTACCTTCGCGACGGCGGCACGTACGCCCGTCACCGGCATGCCCGCCTGCGGCACGGTCGCACCGAGCGCGACCGCGCGTCCGCACCGTTTCCGCGGCCGCATAGGCGTCGGCCTCGCCGGCGGCTTCTACCCGGCGCCGCACCGCTATCAGCTGTATCTGTCCGAAGGCTGTCAGCGTTCGCTGCGCGTCTCGATCACCCTCGCCCTGCTGGGACTTGAGAACTCGACGGCCACCACCGTGCTGACCCGTCCCGCCGAGACACCGGACGCCTTCGCCTCGCTGCGCCGGGCCTACGAGGCGACCTGGCACCACTACGACGGCCCGCTCACCGCGCCCGCCCTGTGCGACCGGTGGAGCGGACGTGTCGTCAGCAACCACACGCCCGACATCCTGCGCGACCTCGCCGACCTCGCGGAACGCGCCGAACTCCACGACGACGAAGGGTCCGGCGTGCCCGCGCTGCGACCGCCGGCCCTCGCCGCGGAGATCGACGCCCTGCGTGAACTCCTCGCCCGGGACGTCACACCGGCCTCCCCGTCCCACGCCCGGGCGGCGACCCTGACCCTGCTCGACCACCAACTGGCTTGCAGCCCCTATGTGTTGGGGGACGCCATCACGGCCGCCGACGTGGACCTCTGGGTGGCGCTCACCCACCTGGGGACGGCCGACGACGCCCTGTCTTCGTACCTCCATCTGGATCGGTACGTCCGGCGGCTCGGCCTGCACCCGGCCTTCTCCGGCACCGGGCAGGCGAGGCGTTAGAGGGCGGCCCGGCGGCCGTTGCGAACACGGTGTTTCCGTTCTGCGAACAGGAGGCCCGGGCCGACGACACACCTCACCCACCGGTGTGAGCATGTGCGCATGATCAGGGAGAAGGCCAGAAAAGAGGCCGGGGAAGAAGTCGGAACAGCGGCCGGGGAGGAAGTCCTCGCCGTCCGTCGGGAGCCGGCGGTCCGCTGGGTGACCGAGGAGTGGGACGCCCCGGCCCCGGCGCGGCTGCGGGAGCAGATGTCCGCCGAACTGGCCCCGCGCTACGCGCCGGTCGAGCACCGGCGCGTACGTGCGCCGCAGCCCGCGGCCGAGGAGATCGTCGTCACCTGGGTCGCCTACGCCGACGCAGTGCCGGTGGCCACCGCCTCGCTGCGCAGGCTGCCCAACCGGCACGAGGTGAAGCGCGTGTTCGTGCACGCCCAGCACCGCGGCCGGGGTCTGGCGCGAGCGGCCCTCGCGGCGGTGGAGTCGACCGCGCTGGACCTCGGCGTCGACCGGCTGTGGCTGCAGACGGGCGCGCTCCAGCCGGAGGCCCGGGCTCTCTACGCGCGGGAGGGCTGGGAGGAGGTGCGGCCGTACGCCCCGTACGACCGCAATCCGTTCAGCGTCTGCTTCACCAAGGTGTTGATACAGCCTGCGGAGACGCCGCAGTCGCGCTGAGCCCTGAGCACTGTGCCCTGTGCCCGCAACGCGGGCTTATGCGGGGCGGATCACGCTGTGGATCGCCGCCTCACCGGCCCAGTAGATCGACTCCTCGCGGATGGCGACGCCCGGGCTCGGTGCGTGGATCATCATGCCGTTGCCCGTGGCGATACCGACGTGGCCGACCTGTCCGCTGAAGAGGACCAGGTCACCGGGGTGGATGTCCGAGACGGGGACCATCGTGCCGGCGGTCGCCTGGTCCTGGACGGAACGCGGGAGCGCGACTCCGGCGACCTTCCAGGCGGCCTGCGTGAGACTGGAGCAGTCGTACGAGCCCGGCCCCATCGAACCCCATACGCACGGTTTGCCGATCTGAGCGCGGGCGAACTCGACGGCTCTGGCGCCCTTCCCGCCGTACCCGGAGTCGGGCGCGGCATACGTGGGCGCGGCGTAGGCGGACGTGTCGTAGGAGTCGTACGAGGCGGCGGGTGCGGCGGCGGGCACGCCGTATCCGGGGTTGGCCGCACTCTGCATGTCGAGGGCGACGCCCATGGCGATGGGCGTGCTCGCGTCGACGTACAGGCCCGTGTCGGTCTGCTGGGCGGCGGTGTACTGGGCACCGGCGTACTGGTCGACTCCGAGGTACACGCCGTCGCCGATGCTCCGGTCGGCGGCGACACCGGCTCCCGTGCCGGGCAGGGCGGGGTACATGGCCGTACCGGCGTACATGTCCGTGCCCGCGCGCATGTCCGTGCCGAGGGCGGTCTGCTGCCAAGCGTCCACGCCTGTCCCGGCCGCGCGGTAGTTCTGCTCCTGGGCGGCAGGGCCCCAGGCGCCCTCGACCGCCTGGAAGGGCCGCAGTTCCGCGACGGGCGCGCTGCGCCGGGCCGCGTGTCCGGCCAGCAGGTCGCGGGCCTGTCCGAGCTTGCGCTGGTTCCGCTGCTTCGAAGTCCTCAGGGTCGCCTGCGACGGTCCGCCGGACGGCCCGGGCAAGGCCTTCTCGGCCGCCTGGCGCTGGGCCGGAACGGCCGGCAGCGCGGCGACGGGTCCCGCGGTCAACTCGGCGACGGGCCGCGCGGTCAGTTCCGCGACCGGTCCTGCGCCACCTCCGGCACCGGGGCCGGCGCTCGGGCCGGCGGTCAGTTCCAGGACGGGCTTGTCGGAACCCTCACGTCCGCCGCGTGCCTCACGGCCACCGCCGCCCGGACGGCCGCCCGCGTCGGCGGGCCGGGACCTGTCCGCACCCCGGTCCGGCGTCCGGTCGGGCGGCAGCACCGCCGGGAAGACGGGGCCGAGCTGCGAGCGGCCCACGTCGAACCACTGCTTCGCGACGTCCGGCAGCGGAGCGGCGGCGTCGGCGGATCCGCCCCGGCCGCCCCTGTCCCCGGAGGCCGGCCTGACCGTGTCGCGCGTCGCCGTGCTCATCGCACGGGTCACGTTGAAGTTTCCTGTGGCGTTCTCGACCCGGTCGTAGAGGTTGGTGATCCGCTGCTGCACTTCCTCGCGGCTGGGTTCGTCGCTCCGCTGGGCGGGAATGCCCGCAGAGGCGAACTGGTCTCCGGAAGCGGGGGCCGCCTTCACGAGGGCGGAGCGGGACATGCCGGGGAGGCCGGAGCCTCCGGGGCGCTGCGTTCGTTCCGGCGCGATGGGAGACGACTCCTTCCGTGCACCGCCTGCCGGGTCGGCTGTGGGGTTCGGGCGGACTGCTCCGAAAGGCATGCCCTACGACCTCTGTCCGCTGGACAGTTGGGCCGATTCACCCTGCAAGTCGACTGGACCTCCGGCTCCGGCCGCCACGAGGGCCTGTCGGATTCGGCGGAGACCGCGCGACCCGGCGAGGTTCACCGGAGGGAGTCGTACGGCCCAGCCGTCAACTTAGCCAACTTGTGTGTCTCGCGTGAAGATTGAAGTGCGAAGTGTCCGATATGTAATTGTGACCTTCGTCGTACCCGAAGGTGACCTTCGGCCTTTGACCACCTCACCGCGACCGGTCCGTCACGCGCGGTTCACCCGGGCCCAGTCGTGCGCGGACAGGTCGAGAAGTTCCTCGATCTTCACACGGTCGGGCAACGGGCCGTGATCGCCGGTCACTTGGAGTGCCGAGCCGGCCGTGATGTGTCCGAGCCGCAGGGCGCGCTCCAGGCCGGCGCCCCGCAGCAGACCGGTCAGAAACCCGGCGGCGAAGGCGTCTCCCGCGCCCACCGGCTCCACCACATCCGTACGCAGGGCGGGCACGGTCCAGGAGCCGTCCTCCCCGAAGACGGTGACTGTCCGGCCGCCGTCCTTGACGACGAGGAGACGAGGATGCGGCAACAGCGCCCGTACGCCGTCCGGTTCGAGGTCGGCGTCCCAGAGGTCCTGTGCCTCGTCGAGCCCGACGAAGGTGATGTCGGCGCGGTCGGCCAGGTCGCGCAGTGCGGGGGCGGCCGTGCCGGGCGGCCACAGCGCCGGGCGGTGGTTGACGTCGAAGCTGATGGCGTACGGGCGTTCGTCGGGCGGGGTGGCGAGCGCCTCCTCCACCAGGCTCCGGCAGGACGGGGACAGGGCCGGGGTGATCCCGGTGAGGTGGACGACGGAGGCGGACCGCAGCCTGTCGTCCTTCAGCACCTCGGGGCCCAGGGCCGAGGCCGCCGAGCCTCCTCGGTAGTAGTGGACGCGGGTACGGGCGGCGGCGGGCTCCTTCACGAGCAGGCCCGTGGGCCGGTCCGGGTCGTGCCGCACTCCGCCGACGTCGACACCGGCCGCACCGACCGTGGCGCGCACCCGCCGGCCCAACGCGTCGTCGCCCAGCGCCGAGAGCCAGGAGACGGGGATGCCGAGGTCGGCCAGATACATCGCCACGTTCGACTCGGCCCCGGCCACCGACACCCGCAGGTCCTCGGCGCTCTCCAGGGACTCGGCCGGGGCGGGGGCGAGCGCGGCCATGGTCTCCCCGACGCAGACCACCGGTCCTTCGCGGGGCCGCCAGGCGGCGCGGGGCGCGGACGCGCTGTTCATGCACTCTGCCTCTTCCTCTCCCTCTCCCTCTCCCCCTGCCTCTGCCTCGGGTGCGGGGTGGCCGGCGTTCGCGGCTTGCGACGCCGTCCGCGATACGGCGTCGGTCATGACGCGTCTTCCTGCGCCACGGAGGCGACGGCGGCATCGACGGTGACGGTGTCCTCGTTCGCCACGGCGAGGAACGCCCGCGCGCGGTCCCGCAGCGCGGTCAGGCTGCCGCCGTCGGCCGCGTCCCCGATCAGCGGTGAGCCGACGCCGACGGCGGTCGCCCCGGCCGCCAGATACGCCCGGGCGGCGGCCCCGTCGACGCCGCCCACCGGCACGAACAGCTCGTCCGGAAACGGGCCGCGCAGGGCCTTGAGGTAGCCGGGGCCGCCGGCCTGGGCGGCGGGGAAGATCTTCAGGGCGGCGGCGCCGAGGGTCCGCGCGGCCAGGATCTCGGTCGGGGTCATCACCCCTGCCAGGACCGGCAGTCCGAGTTCGCGTGCCGCGGTGACGCCGTCCCCGAGCGCGGGGGTGACGGCGAAGTCCGCGCCGGCCTGCCGGGCGGCGTGGGCGTCGGCGGCGGTCAGGACCGTACCGGCGCCGAGGGGGCGGTCGGGGCCGAGCGCCTCGCGGGCCCGTTCGATGACCGACAGGGCGTCCTTGCCGCTGAGGGACACCTCGATCAGCTCGATCCCTTCCTCGGCCAGGGCCAGCACGGTGCGTACCGCCGCTTCCGGGTCGTCGCCGCGCACGATCGCGACCAGGCGGTGGGCGGTGAGGGCCGCGCGAAGGTCCAGCAGGTCCATGCGTACTCCTTGTGGGACAGGTCGGTTCAGGCGCAGCGGCAGTTCGTGCTGAACGTCAGCCGCCACCGCACCTCGCCGGACGCGGGTACCCGGGCGGCGTCGCCGGGACCCGCCTCGGCGAGGTCGAAAACGCGGCCGAGCATGGGTTCCACGCCCGTGCTGCGGTAGGGGCGCCCGGCGGGGAAGCCGCCGAGGTTGCGCCACAGGGCGACGGACGTGGGCTGCCCGTCGGCCTCCAGGGCCGTCGACAGCCGGTCCTGGCCGTCGTGGACACAGCAGCCGGGGGCGTCCACGACGGCGCCGACCGCGGTGCCGTCGTCTGGACCGAACCGGTCCAGACGCAGTCCGCAGGGGGCGGGCCAGTCCCCTTCCACCCACGCGGCGCCCGCGGGCCACGTCCGCGCCAACAGCGGGGCCGCCTCGGGAAAGAGCCGGGTCCGCGTCCCGTCGCGGATGCGCAGGCGGGCCCGGTCGGACAGATCGAGCAGGGCATGAGCGGCCCACACGAACAGAAACCCCACGTCGGCCGTCAGCACGTAGTCGGCCGCCACGCCGTCGCCGGTGCGACGGATCGTACGACCGAGCGTGAAGCGGTCACAGCGGACGACGTACTGGTCCTCGGCCCGCTCCGGGTCCGGGGCCGAGCCCGAGGCCAAGGCCGGACCCGGGACCTGGTCCGGGACCCGGGTCCAGGGGCGGGGCCAGGCCGATCCGTGGTCGGGGGTGCCTCGGATCGTGGGGACGCATTCCTCCAGGCCGCCCGCGTCCACGAAGGCGTCGCCCGGTGAGACCCCCTCCCGCTCGGGGGCTTCGCGGTGCCACAGCCACTCCCGGCCTGCGGTCGTGCGCAGGGAGGTCCAACGGCCGCCGTGCGCCGGGTCGGTGACCACCTCCAGCGGCATGCTCACCACTCCGCGAAGGAACCGTCGGGGTGGCGCCACACCGGGTTGCGCCAGGCGTGGCCCGACCGGTCGGCCGACCGTACGGCGGCCTCGTCGACGCTGACGCCCAGGCCGGGGGCATCGCCGCGTGAGGCGTGTCCGTCGACGAACCGGAACGGCTCGGGGTCCACCAGGTACGACAACAGGTCCGCGTCCTTGTTGTAGTGGATGCCCCGACACTGCTCCTGGATAAGGAAGTTGGGGGTGGCGAAGGCGACCTGGAGGCTGGCCGCCAGGGCGATCGGACCGAGCGGGCAGTGCGGGGCGAGCTGCGCGCCGTGGGTCTCGGCGAGCGAGGCGATGCGGTGCACCTCCGAGATGCCGCCCGCGTGGGACAGGTCGGGCTGGGCGACCGCGATGCCCGCGGTGAGGACGGGCAGGAAGTCCGCGCGTCCGTAGAGGCGTTCACCCGTGGCGAGCGGGATCGGGCTCGCGGCGACGAGGCCGGCCAGCAGGTGGCCGTGCTCGGGCACGACGGGTTCCTCTACGAACAGCGGGTGCAGGGGGGCGAGTTCGGACAGAACGCGGCGGGCGCCCGCAGCCGTGAAGCGGCCGTGGAAGTCGACGGCGACATCACGGTCGGGGCCCAGTGCCTCGCGGGCCGCGGCCACCCGGCCCACGATCGCGGCGGTCTCGGCCGGGGTGGGGATCGGTGAGGTGGCCCCGGCCGCGTTCATCTTCACGGCGGTGAAGCCCGCCTCGACCTGCGCGGCTATCTGCTCGGTCAGCTCGGCGGGTTCGTCGCCGCCGACCCAGGCGTAGACCCGGACGCGGTCCCGCACGGGCCCGCCCAGCAGGGCGTGCACAGGAGCGCCGTACGTCTTCCCCGCGATGTCCCACAGGGCTTGGTCGAGACCCGCGACGGCGCTGGACAGGACCGGGCCGCCGCGGTAGAAGCCGCCCTTGGACAGCACCTGCCAGTGGTCCTGGATGCGCAACGGGTCCTGGCCGACGAGGTGTTCGGCCAGCACGTCGACGGCGGCGCGCACGACCTCGGCCCGCCCCTCGACGACCGGTTCGCCCCAGCCGACGACACCGTCGTCGGTCTCGACGCGGCAGAACAGCCAGCGGGGTGGGACCAGGAAGGTCTCGATACGGGTGATCTTCACTGGGAGCGGGAGCCTTCCGTCTCGTCGGACACGTCGGGCACATGACCGTCACCGGCGTCATCCGCGGTGCCGTCGGCGCCGCCGAGGCGGTCCAGATCGCGGCCCGCCTGGTCGAGCAGGGCCCGCATCGCGGTCTCGGCGGCCCGCGGGTCCCGGTCGCGTACGGCGTCCAGGACCGCCCGGTGCGCCGGGACCGGGTCCTCGCTGTGCGGGGAGCTGTGCACGATGCGGTCGCGGTGGGCGAGCCCCGACTCGATGACCATCTCCATGCGTTCGAGGAGTTCGTTGTGGGTGGCGGCCAGCAGGGCCCGGTGGAAGGCGAGGTCGGCCTCGACGGCGTGGGCGGCGTCGCCCCCGCCCTCCCCCATCGCGTCGAGCGCGCCGTCGAGCGCGGCCAGGTCCGCGTCGGTGCGCCGGCCTGCGGCCAGCCGCACGGCGGCCGGCTCGATGATGGCGCGCACCTCGGCGAGGTTGCGCAGCAGCGCCTCGTCGGCCTCGGAGGTGCGGCCGCCCTCGAACTGCCAGCGCAGGACGTCGACGTCGAGGAGGTTCCACTCGGCCCGGGTGCGGACGAACGTGCCGCGTTTCTGGCGGGCGTCGACCATCCCCTTCGCGGCGAGCACCTTGAGGGACTCGCGCAGAGCGGTGAGGCTCACGTCCAGCTCGCTCTGCAGCGCCACCAGGTCCAGCGTGGCCCCCTCGGGGATCTCGCCGCCCAGGATGCGGCGGGCGAGGACTTCCACGGTCTGGCCGTGCACGCCGCGGCGGGCATAGGGCGTCATGTCGTACAGCCTTTCTGCTGTGAGGGGGCTCTACCGGGAGGTGTGCGTGGTCATGCGGAGGCCTTGACGACGCTCCAGCCGCCGTCCACGACCAGGCTCGTCCCGGTGACGTAGGAGGCTTCGGCGGCGCTGAGGAAGGCGATGGCCGCGGCCACCTCCTGCGGTGTGCCGAAGCGGCGCGCCGCCGTCTCGGCGACGCTGCGTTCCCGGTCCTCGGGCGTGACCCTGTCCCAGGCGGCGGTCAGGATCGGTCCGGGCACCACGGCGTTGACGCGCACCTCGGGCCCGTACTCGACGGCGAGTTGCGCGCACAGGGACAGCAGGGCGCCCTTGGAGGCGGCGTACGCGGGATGGCCGGGGATGCCCCGGTGCGCGTGGACGGACGAGGTCAGCACCACGGCCCCCCGGCGCTCTCGCAGGTCGGGCAGGAGAGCCCGGAAGCCGAGGAAGGCGCCGGTGGTGTTGACGGCGAGCTGGCGCTGCCATGAGCCGAGGGACATCTCGTGGGCGGGCGCCACCTCGACGGTGTAGGCGTTGCTGACGAGGACGTCCACGGGCCCGAAGTCGTGGGCGGCGGCCCCGATCCGGGTCCAGTCGTCCTCCGCGGCGACGTCGGCCCGTACGAACCGGGCTCGGCCGCCGGCCTTCGTGATGCGCGCGGCGACGGTCTCGCCCCGGTCCTCGGCGAGGTCGGCGAGGACCACGGCGGCCCCCTCCTCGGCGAGGCGTTCGGCCGTGGCGGCTCCGATGCCGGAGGCCGCGCCGGTGACGACGGCCGTGCGGCCGGTGAAGCGGTCGCCGTGCCGTCGTGCGGGCTGCTCCATCGTGGGGTTCGACTCCTTCGGTGCTCTTCGTGTGCGGTGGACGGTCGGCCGACCGTCCCGGGAAGGTCCTGAGAACATATGCCGGACCGGTGTCACCGCCGTGTCAGCACCACCAGTTCGGCGTCGTGCCCGTCGCTCCAGGTGAAGGGCAGCCCGTAGTGCAGCAGATGCGCTCCGCTGTACGTGGTGTCCGACCCGGCGTCGCGGTAGCGCGCCCGTGGGTCGAGGCCGCGCAGTCTCAGCCGGTCGGGGCGGCCGGGCAGCAGCGGGGCCCCGTCGAGGCGCCCGGTGCCGAGGGCCGCGACGACCGTGCGCCCCGACCGCGGATCGTCGTACTGCACACCGAAGGAGGGGTCCTCCGGTGTGCCGAGGAGGTGCACGTCTCCGTGGTGGATGACCTCGCGTACGTCCTTGTAGCGGGCGATCCACCGGGCGGCCTCGGCCCGCTGTTGCGGTGTCCAGGCGCGCAGGTCGGCACCGATGCCGAGGACTCCGCACAGGGCGTTGACGAACCGGAAGGCGAGGCTTCGGGGGCGGGGGTCGAAGACTCCGGGGGCGTCGGTGACCCATGAGCTCATGGCGTGCGGGGCGTGGGCGTGCAGGAAGCCGTACTGGATGGACAGCCGGTCCAGCGGGGCGGTGTTGTCGCTGGGCCACACCACGTCGGTGCGGGCGATGGTGGCGTGCTCGACGCGCCCGCCGCCGCCCGCGCACCCCTCGATCGTGACGTCGGGATGGGTGGCCCGCAGATGGTCCAGGACGCGCAGATATCCGCCGACGTGCTCCGCGTCCAGGTCGAGCAGGACGTCGTACGCCGCATCGGGCCGGCCGCGTTCGGTGGGCGGCCGGTTCATGTCCCACTTGAGATAGCCGATGTCGTACGTGGTCAGCAGCCGGTCGAGTGTGCCGATGACGAAGTCCTGGACGTCCGGGCGGCCGAGGTCGAGGAGCAGCTGGTTGCGGACCAGGCGGGCGGGGCGGCCCTCGATCCGGTAGGCCCACTCGGGGTGTTCGGCGTACAGGCGGCTGCCGGGGCTGACGGCCTCGGGCTCCACCCACAGGCCGAAGTCGAGGCCGAGCCCCCGGATGTCGTCCACGAACCGGCCGAAGCCCTGGGGGAAGGCGGCCGGGTCCGGGTACCAGTCGCCCAGTCCCCCGGTGTCGTCGCCGCGGCCGGTGAACCAGCCGTCGTCGACGACGAACAGTTCGGCGCCGATCTCGGCGGCCAGCGTGGCCAGCTCCAGCTGCCCGGCCGCGTCGACGTCGAAGCCGGTGGCCTCCCAGGAGTTGTAGAGGACCTTGCGGGGCCGGTGCAGCCGCTCGCCGGAGAGCCGGCGTTCGTAGCGGTGCCAGACCCGGGAGAGCCCGTCGAGGCCGTCCGGGCTGAACGCACAGGCCAGGCGCGGGGTCGTGAGGGTCTCACCGGGGGCCAGGGACACGGCGCCCTCGTGCGGGACCCGCCCGGCGCGGACGCGCACGAGACCGCCCGGTTCGGCCTCGGCGGTGATGTGCCAGTTGCCGGACCATTCGAGGGCGATGCCATAGGCCGGGCCACCTTCCCCGGCTCCCCCGGCTCCCCCGGCTTCCCCAACTCCCCCTCTCCCGCCGTCCTGTATGGCGAGCCAGGGGGCGTACGCGTGTCCGGGCACGCCTTGGAGGCTGCCCATGGTGAACGTGCCGCGCGCCAGGTCGAGTTGGGTGCGCTGGAACTCCTGCGACCACTGTCCGGTGAGATACGTGAGCCGGGCGGCGCCCGTGACGGGGATGTTCACGGCGGCCGAGTCGAGCCGTTCCAGGCGCAGTTCACCGGTGGTGGCGGTCAGTTCGGTCCAGCGCAGGATCACGTCCGTGCCCGGCACCACCTCGTAGCGCAGGACCGTACGCAGGCCGAGGACGGGGTCGGTGAAGGCGAGCCGCAGGCTGCCGTCCCCCTCCTCCGCCCCGTCGAAGTCCCACCAGGTGCCCCGCTCCCCGCCGGGACGGGCCGCGATCAGCTCGCTCCCGGTGAACGGCCGCAGCCCGTACGGCAGATACTCGGCCGGTGCCGCGTCCGCCGGCGTGATGAAGTGGGTGCGCCGGGACCAGTCGAGGGCGGAAGGGCCGTCCTCGACACCGGTCGGGCCCCAGGCTTCGAGTTCGGCCCACGGCCCGTCCGGGGACAGACGCACGGTGTAGCTGCTGTTCTCGGCGCGCAGGGTCCAGCGCCCAGGCGTGGTCACTTCACCGCTCCCAGGTTGAGGCCGGCCACGAAGTGCCGCTGGAACCGCAGGAACACGATCACGGTGGGCGCCGCGGCGATGACGGAACCGGCGGCGATCACGTTCCACATGGACACGTACTGCCCCTGGAGTCCGATGAGGGCGGCGGTGATCGGCATCTTGGTGTCGCTGCGCAGCACGGTGATCGCCCACAGCAGGTCGTTGAAGATCCAGGTGAACGACAGTGCGCTGAGGGCCGCGAGGGCGGGGCGGGTCAGCGGCAGGATGATCCGCCAGAAGATCTGCCAGGGCCCGGCGCCGTCGACGACCGCCGCCTGCTGGATCTCCGGCGGGATCGACCGCATGAACCCGTGCAGGACGAAGACGTAGAAGCCGACACCGAAGCCGATCTGTACGCCGACGAGTGCGGGCAGGGTGTCGTGGATGCCCAGCAGTTCGCTCAGCTTGGAGACGGGGATGAGCAGGATCTGCGGCGGGAGCAGGTTGCCGCCGAGCATGAGCAGCAGCAGCGAGCGGCGGAAGGGCAGGTCGTAGCGGCTGAGCCCGAACGCGGCCATGGCGGCCAGCGCGAGCGTCACCAGGACGGCGGGCACGGTGACCAGCAGGCTGTTGATCAGGGCGCGCTGCTGGCCGCCGTCGTTCCAGGCCTGGCCGAAGTTGGAGAGGGTGAAGGAGTGCGGCCAACTGCCCAGGCCGTGCGCTGCGATGTCGTCGAAGGAGCGCAGGCTGGTCACCAGGACCAGGGCGATCGGCAGCAGCCACAGGACGGCCAGGGTGCCGGCGCCGAGGTGGAACCCGGCGGTCGCGGCCCGCCTGCGGCGCAGCGCCGCGGAGGTGGCGGACATCAGTCGGCCTCCCGGAACGCGCGGACGAGATAGGAGCAGATGACGCCGAAGGCCAGCACGAAGATGACGACGGCGAGGGCGGACCCGTAGCCGAGGCGCAGGGACTGGAAGGCGGTGGAGTACATGTACGTGCTCAGCAGTTCGGAGGAGTGGTAGGGGCCGCCACGCGTCAGCGACCAGACGACGTCGAAGGAGCGCAGTGAGTCGATGACGATGACGGACAGGACGACCGCGTTGACACTGCGCAGCTGGGGCAGGGTGACGTGGCGCAGTCGCTGCCAGGCACCGGCTCCGTCGACCTTGGCGGCCTCGTACAGGGCCGGGTCGATGCCCTTGAGGCCGGCGACGTACAGGACCATGACGTAACCGATCTGGCGCCAGAGCGCGGGGACCGTCACCGCGTACAGGGCGGTGTCCTGGTCGGCGAGCCAGGCGTGGCGCAGGCTGCCGAGGCCGACCGATTCGAGGAGCTGGTTGAGGACTCCGTCGGGCTGGTAGATCGCCTGCCACACCAGGGCGGTGGCGACCAGGGAGAAGACGACGGGCAGGAACAGGGCGGCGCGGTAGAAGCCGACGCCGCGCCGTTCCTGCTGGAGCACGAGGGCGGCGGCGAGGCCCAGGACGGCGGACAGGCCGCCGAAGAGGAGGAGCCAGAGCACGGTGTGGCCGGTCGCGTCGAGGAAGACGTCGTCGTGGGTCATCTCGCGGAAGTTGGCCAGGCCGACGAACCGGGGTGCGGAGACGCCGTCCCAGTCGGTGAGGGCGAGGTAGAAGCCCTGCAGCGCCGGCCAGAACACCCACAGGGCCTCGGCCAGCAGGGGGACGAGGACGAAGGCGAGGACCAGCGGGGGTGTGCGGCGCGGACCCCGGTTCCGCCCGCGCCGAGGTGGCGGCGGGGCGGGCGCCTTGCGGCCGGGGACCGTCAGGACGGCCGTGTCGGGCATGTCAGGCGTTCCAGATCTTCGCGGCCTCGCGCTGCCAGTCGGTGAGGATGGAGCCGATCTGCTTCGGCTCGGCGATGAACTTCGTCAGCGCGTTGTCGGCGGTGGGCTGGAGCGCGTCGCTGGAGTCCCGGTTGAAGAACTGGGTGATCTCGGCGGCCTCCTCGATGTGCGCACGGCCCTTCTTCACCAGGGCCGTGCCCGAGTCCTTCACGTCCGGGTTGCACGGCAGGACCGTGCCGGACGAGCCCTTGATGTAGATCTCCTGGGCCTCGGCGCCTGCGAGGTAGCGCATCAGGTCGACGACCTGGGCGTGACGGCCGGTGCGGGCGCTGGCGAAGTAGCCGTCCGTGGGGGCTTCCTCGGCGAGCGGGACCTTGGGGTCGATGACGGGGAAGCGGAAGAAGTCGATGTCGTCGAGGGCGTCCTTGGGTGCGGCGTCCGCGAAGAAGGTGCCGATGAGCATCATGCCGCTGCGGCCGTTGAGCAGGGAGGTCGTGGCGTCCTGGAAGGCGACCGCCGTGCCGTTCGGGTCGAAGTACGGCAGCAGTTCCTGCCAGCGGTCGAAGACCCTGCGGACCTCGGGGTCGTCGAACCGGTGCCTGCCCGCGAGGAGTTCGCGGTGGTAGTCGGCGCCGTTGATGCGGATGTCCAGGTAGTCGAACCAGGCCGAGGCCACCCAGGCGGTGTTGCCGCCCGCGCCCAGGCCGATGGGATCGACGCCCTTGCTCTTGAGCTTGTCGCACAGGTCGAGGAAGCCGTCCCAGCTCTTGGGCTCGCGCACGCCCCACTTGGCGAAGTTCGACCTGCGGTAGAACATGCCCCACCAGTAGTAGGTGGTCGGCACGAAGACCTTCTTGCCGGAGGCCGAGGTGCACAGGCTGTTCAGGGCCTTGGAGTAGCCCTTGAGGTCGGGTGAGGACCAGACCTCGCCGAGGTCGAGCAGCAGGTCCTTCTTCGCGTACGCGTCCGCCACCGACCCGGGGTACCAGGTGTAGACGTCCGGCGGGTTGGCGGAGGTGAGGTACGTCGGCAGCTGGGTGCGGAAGGTCTCGGCGGCGACCGTGTTCAGGCTGGCGCTCCCCGACCCCTTCTTGGCGTACGAGGCGACGACGTCCTGCATCGCGGCCTTCGCCTGCGGGGCGGAGAGGTTGGACTGGAGGGTCACCTTGCCCTTCGACGAGCTCTTGCCGGAGGAGGTCGAGGTGACACAGCCGCTGAGCAGCGCCGCTGTGCCGGCGGCGCCGGCGCCGGCGAGGAACCGGCGCCTGCTTGCGTGGTGGTGGGTCATGGAGGGCTCCCTGTGGATCCGCGCTGATCCAGATTTGCGTGACGCTCACGCCACGTCAAGAATAATTACTAATTTATTTGGACTGGGTCTGGATGGTCTGGGGGAACGACGTCAGGTGGACGCGACCGTCGACGCCCCGGTACACCGCGTCCACACCGACCGTGCCGTCAGGCCCGGCCGCCCCGGCCACCGCTCCCAGCGATCCCTCGAACGCGGCGCTCGGGAACTCGTCCCGCTTCGTCCAGTCCTGCCAGGCCCCGTCCTCGTACCGCCGCTGCCAGAGCGTGTAGTCGGCGGCGCGCGCGTACAGCACGACGGCATCCCCGGCCGCGACGAGCGTCGGGCTGCCGCTGACGGTTCCGCCGAGCGAGGTCCACGGCGACCACTCCCCCGCCGCCGTCCGGGTCCGGGTCCACACGTCGTCGGCGGCTGTGCGGACGGCCACGTGGATCCGCCCGTCCGAGCCGACGGCGGCGGACGGACGCCCGTACGTCTGCCGTTCGCCGGGTGTGCCGAGCGAGGACCAGCCGGTCGACGGGCCGCGCCGCACGACTTCCCCGTCGGCGCCTCGGGCGACCAGCGTCCAGTGGCCGGGGTCGGTGAACGCCACCGTCGGGGCGTCCGTCACCTTGCCGCCCAGGCTCTGCCACGCGCCCCAGCGGCCGTCGGCGAGGACCCGCCGGTACACCCGGGAGTCGGCGCCGCGCACGAAGACGTCGATCCGGCCGCCGGCCGAGGCGTACGCGGCGGGCTGCCCCAGGATCCTGCCGCCCGTGGGACCACCGAGGTCCCGGGTGCGGCCCTTTCCGTTGCCGTCGGAGGTGGTGGTGTGCTGGACGAGGGAGCCGTGCGGTCCGCGCAGGAACGCGGTGAGCGTGTCGCCGTCGCGCACCACGGCCGGGCTCGCCGAGGCCTTCTGTCCGAGACTCGTGCCGGGCAGGGCGTCGGTGCCGGTCAGCTTCAGGAACGCGGTGCCGTGCGCGGGGACTTCGACCGTGTACGTGTCGCTGTGGGCACCCCGGTCCGCCCGGGCCCGCAGGTCACGGACACCCACCGCCCCGCCGAGCCCGACGTCGGAGAACCGGACCGTGCGCTCGGCCGCCTTGTCGGAGCGGTTGAGGAGCACGACCGCGCGCCTGCCGTCACCCTGGAGGGCCTTGCTGTAGACGTCGCCGACGGAGTCGCTCGCCACCCGCACGCCCTGGACGGCCAGCGGGTCCTGGTCGACGGCGATGATCTCCGGGTTGCGCAGTGTCCTGAGCATCGAAGGGGACAGCGTGCGCGGGTCGGAGCCGAGGACGAGCGGCGAGGCCATCTCGGCCCACATCACGAACTGCGTGGTGGACTCCTCCTCCGTCAGCTCCAGCGAGCCGTCGCTCATGCGCCGCGTGGGGATGAGGTAGTCGGGATCGTTGTAGTGGCCCGGCCCCTGCGCCTCGGGGTGCCAGGCGTTGGCGTCCATGGTGCGCAGCACGTTGGGCCACTGGCCGGGGCTCGGGGTGCCCCACGCGATGTCCGTGCCCGTACGCCACGAGTCGGCGATCGTCGGGGCGTAGACGTACGCGTTGTGCGCGTCCTGCTCGGGTGTGTGCGGCACGCCCCAGTCGTCGGTGAGCGGGTTGCAGAGGTTGAGCAGCATCTTGCGGCCGGACTTGGCGACCGCGTCGCTGAACTCCTTGAACGCCGGGCCCGGATCGAGCTTCGCCCCGATCCCGCACAGGAAGTCGACCTTGACCGCGTCGATCTTCCAGCCGGCGAACTGCCGGGCGTCCTCCTCGTAGTGGCCCCTGCTGCCGAGTCCGCAGCTCTTGCCGCCGTCGTAGGCGCCCGCGTCGGTGTAGATGCCCGCCTTCAGACCGCGCTCGTGGAGGTAGGAGACCAGGGCCGGGATGCCGGAGGGGAAGCGGTCCGGGTGGGCGACCAGGTTTCCTTGTGCATCGCGGGGGTTGTCGGCCTGCCAGCCGCCGTCGAGCCACACGACGTCGTAGCCGCTGTCACGCAGACCGCTGCCGACCAGCTTGTCGGCGACGGAGCGCACCTCCTTCTCGGTGGGTGCGCCCAGTCCGTAGTAGGTGTTCCAGCCCATGTAGGGGGTGGGCGCGAGACCGCTGTCGTAGTACTCGGGTGCGCCCTGGTCGACGCCGGTCGAGGTCCCGGTGCCGGCCGTGGCCGCGGGGGCCGCGGTCACCGCCAGGACCGTTGCGATCGCGACCGTGGTGGCGCGGCGGGTCAGTGTCCGGGCCGCGGGTGTGCGGACCTGCGGGGGTGAAATCACTTGCCTCTCCCGATGGTTGGGAAGCACGAAGGCGCCGGGGAAACACGAAGGCGCTGGAAGCACGAGGGCGTGACGCGGGCCGCGCCGCGGAAGGGGCCGCCGACGTCACGGCGAACGGCGTCACGGCGAAGACTGTGGCCCGGGGCCGGAAACCCTGTCAATATTAATTCCTAATTTAATAGAAAGAGGGGCCGCCCTGTCGCAGGGGTTGACAGGAATCCCCCGGCGTCCCAGCCTTTGGCAACGTTGTCAGTGCCTCCCGCGCGCCGTGTCGGGTCCGGCCGCGCCGCTGTCTTCCGATGGGACATCACGCTCATGACAGATCAGTCGAGTTCGCCGCGCCAGTTGCCGCGGCGATCCGTCGTCACCACGGGTTCCACCCTGCTGGCCGGGTTCGGCCTCGGTGGCCTGGCTCCCCTGCCGACTGCCGCCGCCGCGGGTGGCAAGGGGTCCGCCGGGTCCGCCCCGCCCGCCGAACTCGCCCTGCACCGCCCGGTCACCGTCTCCTCCACGGCCTACGCGGCCACGCCGGGCTCCTTCGTGGTGGACCGGCTCACCTCGCCGGGCGTGCGGGGCAGCGGCTGGCGGGCCGGGGCCGGCGACCCGCAGTGGATCTCGGTCGATCTGCAGGCCCGGTGCGAGGTCACCTGGATCCGGCTCACCTTCGAGGGCGACGCGAGCGACCCGGTGTTCACGCCTCCCACCACGGGAAATCCGGCCGGTGGCACCACGGGCAAGGAGATCCAGTCGAGCTACGCGGTCGACTTCGTGGTCGAGACGTCGACCGATCACACGTCCTGGACCAGCGTGTACCGCACGACGGCCGGCACCGGCGGTGTGGTGGACATCCAGCTCCCCCGCCCGGTGTCGGCGCGCTGGGTGCGGATGACCTCGCGCAGGCGCTCCAGCCCTCTTCCCCTGGGTCTGAACGGCTTCGAGGTGCACGGCAGCGCCAAGGGTCACCGGCCGTCGGCCACCGGCTGGACGGACTGGGGAACCCTTAAAGGCCCCGCGCCGAAGCTGACCGTGGCCGACGACGGCACGGTGCCGCTGGAGTCGGGCTGGCGGCTCACCCTCGACGACTGGGCTGACGGCAAGGGCGACAGCGGGAAGGGCGGGGACGGCAAGGAGCTGTCGAAGACGTCCGCCGACACCAGCCGCTGGCTGCCCGCCACGGTGCCCGGCACGGTCCTGGCCTCGCTCGTGGACCAGGGCAAGCTGCCCGACCCGGTGGCCGGGCTCAACAACCTCCACGTCCCGGAGGCCCTGTCCCGGCACGCGTGGTGGTACAAGCGGGACTTCGAGCTGCCGCGCGGCCTGCGCACCGGGCACGGCCGCCGGATCTGGCTGGAGTTCGACGGCGTCAACCACACGGCCGACATCTGGTTCAACGGCCACCGCGTGGGCGATCTGACGTACCCCTTCGCCCGCTCGGCGCACGACGTGACCGAACTGCTCGCCGCGGGCGGCGGGGCCAACGCGCTCGCGGTGAAGATCACGCCGATGCCGGTGCCCGGCAGCCCCGGCGACAAGGGACCCGCGGGTGAGGCCTGGGTGGACGCGGGCGCGAACCAGATGAACCTCAACTCACCCACCTATCTGGCCGCTTCGGGCTGGGACTGGATGCCCGCGGTACGCGACCGGGCCGCGGGCATCTGGAACCACGTCCGGCTGAGATCCACCGGCCAGGTCGTGATCGGCGACCCCCGGGTCGACACCGTGCTGCCGAAGCTGCCCGACGTGTCGGTGGCCGAGCTGACCATCGTCGTCCCGGTCCGCAACGCCGACACCACCGACCACCGCACGACGGTCTCCGCGTCCTTCGACGACATACGGGTCAGCAAGGTCGTCACCGTCCCGGCGGGCAAGAGCGTCGACGTCACGTTTGCCCCGGACGCCTACGGCCGGCTGCGGGTACGGAACCCGAAGCTGTGGTGGCCGAACGGGCTCGGCGACGCCACCCTGCACGACCTCACCCTCACCGCGACGGTCGACGGCGCCGAGAGCGACCGCCGCACCACCCGCTTCGGCATCCGCCAGTTCGGCTACGAGTTCGAGGTGCCGCTGCCGTTCACGTCCACCGGCGACGCGTACACCCAGTCCGTGACCTTCGACCGGCGGGAAGCCAGGTACGTACGCGTCAAGTGCCTGACCAGGGCGACCAGTTGGGGCAGCTCACTGTGGGCGCTCTCGGTCTTCGACAGCGACCGGGCCTCGACCGATCTCGCCCTGCACGCACCGGCCGAGGCGTCGAGCGAGGACGGCGGCGACCGTGGTCCGGCCAACGCCACCGACGGCGATCCGCGGACCCGCTGGTCGTCGGCCTACGAGGACGACCAGTGGATCCGGGTCGACCTGGGGTCCCAGCAGTCCTTCGACCGGGTCGACCTGACCTGGGAGCAGGCCTACGCGAAGACCTTCGTCGTGCAGGTCTCCTCCGACGACGACACCTGGACCGATGTCACGTCGGTGGACAACGGGGCGGTCCCCCTGCCCTTCAACAACGGCAACGCCAGCCTCCAGGTGGAGGACTTCGCGCCGCGCACCGCCCGTTACGTCCGTCTCGCCTGCGGGGTGCGCAACACCAGCTGGGGCAACTCCCTGTGGTCCCTCGGCGTCATCGACAGCGCCGAGCCCGGCACCGACCTCGCCCTGCGGCGCAAGGCGACCGCCTCCACCGAGGAGTCCGACCACCCGGCCGCGAACGCCACCGACGGCGACCCGGGCACCCGCTGGTCGTCGGCGTACGAGGACCAGCAGTGGATCCAGGTCGACCTCGGCTCCGCGAAGCGGTTCGACCGGGTGGCGATCGTGTGGGAGCCCGCCTACCCGAAGACGTACGTCATCCAGGTCTCCGACGACGGGGACACCTGGACCGATGTGAAGTCCGTGTCCAACACCCCCGACCCGCTGAAGATCAGCGTGAACGGCGTACGGGTGCTGGCCCGGGGCGGCAACTGGGGCTGGGACGAACTGCTGCGCCGGATGCCGCCGGAGCGGATGGACGCGGCGGTGCGGATGCACCGCGACATGAACTTCACGATGATCCGCAACTGGGTCGGCACCTGCGACCGGGAGGAGTTCTTCGCCGCCTGCGACGAGCACGGCATCCTGGTGTGGAACGACTTCCCCAACGCCTGGGCGATGGACCCGCCGGACCACGAGGCCTTCAACTCGATCGCCCGGGACACCGTGCTGCGCTACCGGATCCACCCGAGCGTGGTCATCTGGTGCGGGGCCAACGAGGGCAATCCGCCCGCCGCCATCGACCGGGGCATGCGCGCCGCCGTCGAGGAGCAGGCGCCCGGTCTGCTGTACCAGAACAACTCGGCCGGCGGGATCATCACCGGCGGCGGCCCCTACGGCTGGGTGGAACCGGACAAGTACTTCGACCCGTCCACGTACGGCAGCAAGGACTTCGGTTTCCACACCGAGATCGGTATGCCCGTCGTCTCCACCGCGGCCAGCATGCGGAACATGACCGGCGACGAGCCCGAGTGGCCGATCCGCGGCGCGTGGTACTACCACGACTGGAGCGAGCGCGGGAATCAGGCGCCGCAGAACTACAAGGCCGCGATCGAGGCCCGGCTCGGGACGGTCACGGACCTGGACGACTTCGCCCGCAAGGCCCAGTTCGTCAACTACGAGAACACGCGCGCCATGTTCGAGGCGTGGAACGCGAACCTGTGGGACAATGCCAGCGGCCTCATGCTGTGGATGTCCCATCCGGCGTGGCACAGCACCGTCTGGCAGACCTACGACTACGACTTCGACGTCAACGGCACCTACTACGGGGCCCGTTCGGCCTGTGAGCCACTGCACGTCCAGGCCGATCCCGAGGGGCGGGTCATCGCGGTCAACCACACGCGTGAGGACCTGCGGGGGGCCGTCGTCTCGGCGCGGCTCCTCGATCTCTCGGGCCGGCGGCTCGGCAAGGGCAGGAGCGTCCGGCTGGACGTGGCACCGGCGGCGACCGGGAAGGCGTTCACCGTCGGCTGGAGCGACGAGCTGCCCGAACTGCATCTGCTGCGGCTGACGTTGGAGGACGGTGACGGCCGTGAACTGTCGCGGAACACCTACTGGCGCTACCGCACCCCGGCCGCGATGCGGGCCCTCACCCGGGTGCCGCGCACGAAGGTGTCCGCCAAGGTCACGCGTCTGTCCCGGTCCGGCGCCCGGCACGAACTGACCGCCACCGTACGCAATCAGGGGTCGGCCGTCGCCGCGATGGTCCGGCTGTCGCTGCTGGACGAGAAGACGGGTGATCGCGTGCTGCCGACCCTGTACAGCGACAACTATCTGTGGCTGCTGCCCGGCGAGTCCCGGACGGTCACCTTGTCCTGGCCGGCCAGGTCCCTGGTCTCCGCGCACAAGCCTCGGCTCACCGTGGAGGCGTTCAACAGCTGAGAGTCCGTGTCATCTCCCCGGGGTGGAGGGCCTTCGCCGGTGGCGGCCCGCGAAGACCCTTCCCCGGCCCGCCTCACTCGAAGGGGGTGAGGAACTCCTTCACGGACAGCGCCCGGTTCACGATGCGCGTGTCGCCCATCCAGCCGTAGAAGCCCTGCCCGAAACTCTCGTCGAACTGGGTGGCTCCGAGCACGAACGGCTTGCCGAGGGTGGCGATGCCGGTGGACGGCTGCGAGGGATTGCGGGCGATCTTCGAGCCGTCCACGTACATCACCGTGCGGCGGCCGTCGTTGACGAGGGCGATGTGCATCCAGCGGCCGACCGGCACCGCGTGGCTCCACGACGTGGGGTCGGCGTCCTGGCGCTGCGGATAGACCACGAACTGGAGGAACCGCTCGGGTGACAGGTTGAGGCTGCAGGTGGGTTCCAGTGGGGACCAGCCCGTGGTCTTGCCCGCGTCGCCGTTGCGGCCCTCCCAGCTGAGGATGCCCATCCAGGAGTGGTCGCCCTCGAAGGGTTCGGGCAGCCGGACGAAGGTCTCGATGGTGTAGCCGCGGAGGAACTTCTCGCTGTTCAGGGCGGCTCGGGCGGAGGTCGTCAGGATGGCGCCTCGGTCCGGGCTCTTGCCGCCGTCGAAGCGGAGGCTGGCGTGCGCGGGCTGGCCGGGGTGGTGGTCGGCCGACCAGGTGAGCGCGTCGGGCCCGCTCGACGCCAGCCGGCTGACGGCGAGGTCGTTCCCGTTGCCGGAGAGGTCGCGGACGACCGCCCCGTCCGCGACGGGCTTGCCCGCGGTGCCGCCCGCGGAGGTCCCGGCGGCGTCGAAGCGCCAGTACGCGACCGTGCCGCGCGGCATCACCGCGGAGGCGGGCCGCGGCTTCGGTACGACGACGGGGGCGAAGCCCTTGAAACGCTCGTCGAAGTCGATGTCCAGGCTGAACCGGTCGGCGTCGCCGGTCAGTTCGATGGTCTCGGCCTCCAGCGGCGACCGCTTCTCCGGATCACGGGAGAGGAGCCACGGCGAGAAGGTCTCCACGTCGATGACACCGCGCGCCAGGTCGAAACCGTACGTACGGATCATGCCGGCGCCGCCGTAGTAGCGGTCCTGGTAGTTGGTGATGTGGACGTGGACATCGTTGTCGGAGTCGTTGCGCAGGACCGTGCGGCCCGGCGGCCAGTAGTGACCGCCCAGCGCCAGGAAGATCTGGTCGTTGGCGCGGACGAGGCCGTCCCACAGGCGCTTGCCGTTGTCGGAGAGCTGCGCCTTGCCGTCGTCGTCGGCCCAGGCGATGTCATGGGTGGTGAGGACGGCGGGCAGTGTGGGATGGGCGTCGAGGACGCCCTGCGCCCAGGCCATCCCTTTGTCGGAGATCCGCCAGTCCAGGGCGAGGACCAGCCAGGACCGGTCCGCGGCCTTGAGCACGTGGTACGTGTTGTAGCCGTCGGGCGAGGCGCCGCGGTAGGTCGGCATCGACTTGTATCGGGCGGGCCCGAAGGCGGCGAGGTACGCGGAGTCGCCCCGCTGGTCGTCACCGGAGTCGATGTCGTGGTTGCCCGCCAACACGCTGTAGGGCACCTTGCCGTGGATGGTGCGGAAGGTGTCCGCGGCGCGTTCGATCTCGTCCTCGGTGCCGTGCTCGGTCACATCACCGAGGTGCGTCATGAAGGCGATGTTCGCCTCGCCGCGCTCGGCGACCAGATGGCGGAAGGCCTCACGCAGCGGGGCGGGGTCGGTGCTGTCGGCGTCGAAGAGGTACTGGGTGTCGGGCAGGACGGCCAGCACGAACCGCGGGCTCAGCGGGTCGAAACGGCCGCTGTGCGCGGCGGAGGCCGAGGCGTGGGCGTCGGCGGCGGCCGAGCCGGAGGCGGCCTGCGCGGACGACCCGAGGGCGGCGGCACCCGCGCCGGCCACGGGCAGGGCTGCCGCGACGCGCAGCAGCGCGCGTCTGTGGAGGGGATTCTGGGGTTCTGCCGCAGTCATGGACACTCCGTAGGACGAAACCGGTTGGCAGCCCGTACGCTCCTCACCCGCCACAGCCGGGCGATGGCGGGAAGTTGAACGTTCGCCGCCCGCCGTCCGGACGTTTGGCGGAGGCCGGCGTCCGGCGTCCGGCGTCCGGCGGAGGTCAGCGCGAGGTCCAGGCCCGAGGTGTCCGGTAGGCCTGGGTCTGCGCCCAGCGCGGGCTGCCGCCCGTGCGGGCCGGCTCGTCGGGGGCGGGGCGGTCGACGCGTCCGCGCACCACGGCGAGCACGGCCGCCACCTCCTCGTCGGTGGGCGCTCCGCGGACGAAGGTCAGCAGCGGGATCTCAGAGGGGTCCATGGTCTTCTCCGCCGTCACATCGGGAGGTTGCCGTGTTTGCGGGAGGGGAGCCGCGCGTCCTTGGAGCGCAGCATCGCCAGCGCGTCCACCAGGACCGCGCGGGTGTCGGCGGGGTCGATGACGTCGTCGACGAGTCCGCGCTGCGCCGCGTAGTAGGGGTGCATCAGCTCCTGCCGATACTCCTTGATCCGCTGTGCCCGGACCGCCTCGGGGTCGGGGGCGGCCGCGATCTCCCGCCGGAACACCACGTTCGCCGCGCCCTCGGCGCCCATCACGGCGATCTCGTTGGTCGGCCAGGCGAACGACAGGTCGGCTCCGATGGAGCGTGAGTCCATCACGATGTAGGCGCCGCCGTAGGCCTTGCGCAGGATCACCTGGATACGCGGCACCGTCGCGTTGCAGTAGGCGTAGAGCAGTTTCGCGCCGTGCCGGATGATGCCGTCGTGTTCCTGGTCCGTGCCCGGCAGGAAGCCGGGCACGTCGACCAGGGTCACCAGCGGAATACTGAAGGCGTCGCAGGTCTGCACAAAGCGCGCGGCTTTTTCCGAGGCGTGGATGTCGAGTACTCCGGCCATGGCCGCGGGCTGGTTTCCGACGATTCCCACGACATGCCCGTCGAAGCGCGCGAATGCGCAGATGATGTTCGTGGCCCACCGGGAATGCATCTCGAAGAATTCACCGTGATCGACGATCTCCTCGATCACGGCACGCATGTCGTACGACCTTTTCGGGTCCGGTGGAACGATGTCGAGCAGCGCTTCGGAACGCCGTTCCGGCGGGTCGTCCGCGACAGCGACCGGCGGCAGTTCGCGGTTGTTGGACGGCAGCAGGGAAAGCAGATAGCGGACCTCTTCGAGGCATTCCCGCTCGCTGTCGCAGACATGGGTGGCGGCGCCGGAGACCGAGCCGTGCACCTGTGCGCCGCCGAGCTGCTCGTGGGTGACGTCCTCGCCCGTGACCGCCTTCACCACGTCCGGTCCTGTGATGTACATCTGTGAGGTGTCGCGGACCATGAACACGAAGTCGGTGAGCGCCGGGGCGTAGGTGGCGCCTCCGGCGCACGGCCCGAGGATCACGCTGATCTGCGGGATCACCCCCGACGCGCGGACGATCCGGCGGAAGATCCCGCCGTAGCCGGCGAGCGCGGTGACGCCCTCCTGGATACGTGCCCCGGCACCGTCGTTCAGGCTGACCAGGGGCGCGCCCGCCGCCTCGGCCAGGTCCATCACCTTGTGGATCTTCTCCGCGTGGGCCTCGCCGAGGGAGCCGCCGAAGATGCGGAAGTCATGGGCGTAGACGAACACGGTCCGGCCGTCCACCCGGCCCCAGCCGGTGACCACGCCGTCGGTCGAGGGGCGCCGGTCCTGCAGCCCGAACCCGGTGGCGCGGTGCCTGCGCAACTGCTCGATCTCGTGGAAGGTGCCCGGGTCGAAGAGCAGGTCCAGCCGTTCACGGACGGTCAGTTTGCCCCGGGCGTGCTGTTGCCCGGTCGCGGCCGGCGAGGGTCCCCGCTCGGCCTCCGCCCGGACCTGGAGCAACTCCGCGACGCCCGCGCGCATGTCGGGCGGCCCCTCGTCCGCCCCGGCGGCCGGTTGCGGAACGTCCTCCGCGCCCTTCACATCCGCCGGTTCCCCCGCGACCATGGTCATACAGTTTCTCCCCGCCGGTTACCGAGGCCGAATGCGGCCAGGAAAAGATCCGGACAGCCTCAAGGTCTCCCAGCCTTCGACGCCGGTTCAAGAACTCCCGGCTTTCTTAGGGGAGGTTAGGGGTTGGGTTGAATTCCCGGTGACGGCATCATGATCGAATGCCCGCTCCTCAGCCCGCAGGAGAGATGAACTCCATGACGCACTCGCTCGTCGACAGCAACGCATGGGTCCGGCGCTTCCGGCCGGCCCCGGACGCCGGAGCCCGTCTGGTGTGTTTTCCGCACGCCGGTGGCGCGGCGAGTTTCTATTTCCCCGTGGCCCGGGCACTGCATCCGCGGGTGGATGTGCTCGCCGTCCAGTATCCGGGGCGCCAGGAGCGTCGTTCCGAGACACCTCTCACCGACATCGGGACGCTGGCGGACCTGAGTTTCGCGGCGCTGCGGCCCGTGCTCACCGGGCGGCCCGTCCTGTTCGGGCACAGCATGGGAGCCGTCGTCGCGTTCGAGGTGGCCCGGCGCATGGAGCGCGAGGACGGTCTCTCGCCCGCCGCGCTGGTGGTGTCGGGGCGGCGGGCACCCTCGTGCCGCCGGGAGGAGTCGGTCCATCTGCGCACCGACGAGGGTGTGATCGCCGAACTGAAACGGCTGAACGGCACCGACAACTCCCTGTTGGACGACGAGGAGTTGGTGCGGATGTTCCTGCCGGCCCTGCGCGCCGACTACCGGGCCGTCGAGACGTACACGTACGCGCCCGGTCCCCCGCTCGGCTGCCCGGTCACCGTGTTCACCGGCGACCGGGACCCGCAGGTGACGATGGACGAGGCGCTGTCGTGGCGGGAGCACACCACCGGGCCGTTCGATCTGGAGGTCTTCGAGGGCGGCCACTTCTATCTGAGCTCCGACCCCGCAACGACCCTGGACCGGCTGGAGTCGGTGCTGCGCGCGCACGGCACGGGGCCCACGGCGTCATGACCGCCGAGGAGTACGAGCCGGTCGCGATCGTCGGCATGGCGTGCCGGCTCCCCCGGGCACCGTCCCCCGCCGCGTTCTGGACGCTGCTGCGGGAGGGCACGAGCGCGATCACCGAGGTCCCGGAAGGCCGCTGGGACCCGGCGGCCCCGGGGCTGGACCGGCCCGGTCTGCGCCACGGCGGTTTCCTCGACGACATCGGCGGGTTCGACGCCGGGTTCTTCGGGATCTCACCGCGTGAGGCCACCACGACCGACCCCCAGCAGCGGCTCATGCTGGAGCTGGCCTGGGAGGCGCTGGAGGACGCCGGGATCGTACCGGCGCGGTTGCGGGAGAGCCGCACGGCGGTGTTCGTCGGCGCGATGTCGGGCGACTTCGCCGCTCTCGTCCAGGATCCCGCCGACATCACCCGGCACACCCTCACCGGCGTCCAGCGCGGCATCATCGCCAACCGCGTGTCCTACACGCTGGGGCTGCGCGGTCCGAGTATGACGGTGGACTCCGCGCAGGCGTCCGCCCTGGTCGCCGTGCATCTGGCCGTCGAGAGTCTGCGCACCGGGCAGGCGGAGTTCGCGCTCGCCGGCGGGGTGAACCTCAACATCGTCCCCGGGAGCGCCGCCGCGGTCGCCGGGTTCGGCGGGCTGTCCCCCGACGGCCGCTGCTTCACCTTCGACGCGCGGGCCAACGGCTATGTGCGGGGCGAGGGCGGCGGGGCGGTGCTGCTCAAGCCGCTGGCGAGGGCGCTGGCCGACGGCGACCAGGTGTACGCGGTGATCCGGGGCAGCGCCGTCAACAACGACGGTGCCACCGACGGGCTGACTGTGCCGAGTCCGGCCGCGCAGTCCGAGGTGATCCGGCTGGCCTGCCGCCGGGCGGGCGTGGCACCCGAGGCGCTGCAGTACGTCGAACTGCACGGCACCGGCACCCGGGTCGGTGATCCGCTGGAGGCCGCGGGCATCGCGGGCGCGCTCGGCGACGCCGCGTCCCGGGCGCCGGTCCATGTCGGGTCGGCCAAGACGAACGTGGGGCATCTGGAGGGGGCCGCGGGCATCGTCGGCCTGATCAAGGCGGTGCTGAGCGTCGCGCACGCGGAGATCCCCGCCAGCCTCAACTTCGAGACGCCCCATCCCCGTATCGACCTGGACCGGCTGGGGCTGCGCGTGCAGCGCGAGCGCGGTCCCTGGCCCCGGCCCGGCGAGCCGCCGCTGGCCGGGGTGAGTTCGTTCGGGATCGGCGGGACGAACTGTCATGTCGTGCTCGGCGCCGCCCCGGACGGACCGGCGGGCGCCGCGCGGGCCGAGGCCGATGCCGGTCCGGTCCTGTGGACGCTCTCCGGCCGGACGGCCGCGGCCCTGCGCGCACAGGCCGCGCGGCTCAAGGAGCAGTTGGTACGCGGGCCGCGGTCCCCCGGCGACGTGGGCTGGTCGCTGGCCACCGGCCGCACGCACTTCGAGCACCGCGCTGCCGTCGTCGGCGCCGGCGGGGAAGCGCTCCTGGACGGTCTGGACGCCGTCGCCGACGGCCGTGCCGCGCCCGGTGTGTTCAGGGGGACGGCCGGGAGCCCCGGCGGCGTCGTGCTGGTCTTCCCGGGCGGGGGCCCGGTGCCGACCGGGACGACCCGCGAACTGCTGGCCGTTTCACCGGTGTTCCGTACGGCGATCGGCGTGTGTGCCGACGCGCTCGACGCGCGCACCGGCTGGTCCCTGACGGACGTCCTGACCGGCGCCCCGGGGGCCCCGCGGCCGGACCGCGACGACGTCGCCGGGCCGGTCCGGTTCGCCGTCGCCGTCGCGCTCGCCCGGCTGTGGGAGTCCCTGGGCGTCCGTCCGGAGGCCGTCGTGGGCGACGCCGAGGGGGAGGTCGCCGCCGCACACGTGGCCGGGGCACTGACCGTCGAGGACGCCGCCCGGATCGTCACGGCCCACGCACACGACGTGGCACCGGGACCGGTCACGCCCCGGCCGTCCGCGGTCGCGTTCCACTCGTCCGTCACCGGTGGTGTGCTGGACACAGCCGCTCTCGACACCGCCTACTGGTCGCGCCCGCTCCGCCCGCCCTCGCGGACGGGTGCCGTGCTGCGTGCACTGGCGCGGACCGGGCACCCCACGTTCCTGGAGGTCGGCCCGCGGGCCGTGCGCGGCGCGGACGACTGGCAGACGCTGCTCGGCGGTGACTCCCCCGCGAGCGTCGTCCGTGCGCCGCGGGAGGGTGAGGACGTACGGTCCGCGCTTCTCGCGGCGGTCGCCGCACTGCATGTGCGCGGTCATGCGGTGTCCTGGTCCGGTGTGTTCGCCGCGCACGACCCACGGCGGGTGCCCCTGCCCACGTACGCCTTCCAACGGGAACGGCACTGGCCGTCGCGCGAGCGGCCCGTACCCGTCGAACCGCCGGCCGGGGAGCGGCAGGGTGATCTGCTGGACCTCGTCCGGGCCCACTCGGCCGCCGTGCTCGGGCACGTCGACGCGGAGGCCGTCGACGCCGACAAGACGTTCAAGGAGCTGGGCGTCGACTCGATGCTGGCGGTCGAGCTGAGCGAACGGCTCACCGCCGCGACCGGTCTCCCGGTCCCCGCCACCGTCGTCTACGACCACCCCACACCCGCCGGGCTCGCCGTCCACCTCACGGAGCGCCGGGGCCTCGGCGAGGGCGCCGGCCCCCGGCCCCCTGAGCCGACGACGGCGGACGACGGCCCGATCGCGATCGTGGCGATGGGCTGCCGCTACCCCGGCGGCGTCGGCTCCCCGGACGACCTGTGGAGACTGGTGACCGCGGGCACCGACGCCACCTCCGACTTCCCCGCCGACCGCGACTGGGACCTCGACGCCCTGTACGCCCCCGAACCGGGGACCCCCGGCCGGACCTATGTGCGGCGCGGCGGTTTCCTCGAAGGGGCCGACGGCTTCGACGCGGCGTTCTTCGGGATCAGCCCCCGGGAGGCGCTCTCGATGGACCCGCAGCAGAGGGTGCTGCTGGAGGTCGCCTGGGAGACGCTGGAACGGGCCGGCATCGACCCGGGCACGCTGCGCGGCAGCGGTACCGGCGTGTTCGTGGGCGCGACGGCCCAGGAGTACGGGCCCCGGCTCCAGGACTCCTCCGAGGGCCTCGGCGGCTATCTGCTCACCGGCGGCTCACCGAGCCTGGCCTCCGGACGCATCGCCTTCACCCTGGGCCTGGAGGGCCCGGCGGTGACGATCGACACGGCCTGCTCGTCCTCGCTGGTCGCGCTGCACCAGGCGGCGCAGTCGCTGCGGCAGGGCGAGTGCTCGATGGCGCTGGCGGGCGGCGTCGCCGTGATGGCCACCCCCGGCATGTTCGTGGAGTTCGGCCAGCAGCGCGGTCTGGCCCCCGACGGCCGGTGCAAGCCCTTCTCCGCCGACGCGGACGGCACCGCGTGGAGCGAGGGCGCCGGCCTGCTCCTGCTGGAACGCCTGCCGGACGCCGAGCGCAACGGCCATCCCGTACTCGCGGTGCTGCGCGGCAGCGCGGTCAACCAGGACGGCGCAAGCAACGGACTGACCGCGCCCAGCGGCCCCGCCCAGCAGCGGGTGATCCGTCGGGCGCTCGCCGCCGCCCGGCTCGACGCCGCCGACGTGGACGCGGTCGAGGCGCACGGCACCGGCACCGCGCTCGGCGACCCGATCGAGGCGCGGGCCCTCATCGCGACGTACGGACAGGGCCGGGACCGGCCGCTGTGGCTGGGTTCGCTGAAGTCCAACATCGGGCACGCGCAGGCCGCCGCCGGGGTGGGGGGCGTCATCAAGATGGTGCTGGCGATGCGGCACGGCCTGCTCCCCCGCACCCTGCACGCCGGCACCCCGTCCCCGCACGTCGACTGGTCGCAGGGCAAGGTCTCCCTGCTCGACCGGGCGACACCGTGGCCCGAGACCGGGCGGGCGCGCCGGACGGCGGTCTCGTCGTTCGGCATCTCGGGCACCAACGCGCACGTGGTCCTCGAACAGGCTCCGGTACGCGCGCGGCCACCGCGCACGGTCACGGCGCCCCTGCCGTGGCAGCTGTCGGCCAGGTCCGAGGAGGCGCTGCGCGTCCACGCGGCACGGCTCCACCACTTCATCAGCGGGCGGCCCGCTCTGGACGCGGCCGACATCGGTTACACCCTCGCCGCCGGCCGCGCCGGGTTCGACCACCGCGCGACGGTGTTCGGGGAGAGCCGCGGCGAACTGCTCGACGGTCTGCGCGCCCTCGCCGACGGACGGCCGACCGAGGCGGCCGACGAGGCCGCGGGCGGCGGGACACCCGCGTTCCTGTTCACCGGCCAGGGCTCCCAGCGCCCGGGCATGGGCCGTGAGCTGTACGAGGCGTACCCGGCGTTCGCGGAGGCGTTCGACGAGGTCTGCGCGCACCTCGACCCGCATCTGGACCGGCCGCTCAAGAGCGTGGTGTTCGCCGCGCCCGGCACCCCCGAGGCAGCGGCCCTGCACCGGACGCAGTACACCCAGCCGGGACTGTTCGCGCTCCAGGTCGCCCTGTTCCGGCTGCTGGAATCCCTGCACGTCACTCCCGGCCATCTCCTCGGCCACTCGCTCGGCGAGGTGAGCGCGGCCCATCTCGCCGGAGTGCTCACGCTGTCCGACGCGTGCGTCCTCGTCGCGGCGCGGGCCCGCCTCATGCAGGAGGCGCCCGCGGGCGGCGCGATGCTCTCGGTCCAGGCCGGTGAGGACGAGGTGGCCGCCGCGCTGCCGGGCGGGGTGTCGGTCGCGGCGGTCAACGGGCCGACGGCCACCGTCGTCTCCGGCGACGAGGACGCGGTTCTCGCCGTCGCCGCCCACTGGGAGGAACACGGCGTCAGGACACGGCGGCTGACGGTCAGTCACGCCTTCCACTCCGCCCATATGGACGGGATGCTGGAGGAGTTCCGGCGCGTCGCCGAGACGCTCACGTTCCGGCCGCCGGCGATCCCGGTCGTCTCCAACCTCACCGGTGCCGTCGCCGGACCCGAGATCGCGACGCCCGACTACTGGGTCCGGCACGTCCGCGGGGCCGTCCGCTTCGGGCAGGGCGTGCTGACCCTGCGGGCCGCGGGCGTGAGCACCTGTCTGGAGCTCGGGCCCAGCGGAGTGCTCAGCGCCCTGGCGGAGGCCGTGCCGGCCGGACCCGATGAGGACACGGCCCGCCCGCTCCTGCTCCCGCTCCTGCTCCCGCTGCTGCGCCCGGGCCGCTCCGAGGCCCACACCCTCACCGCCGCCCTCGCCCGGGCCAGGGCGAGCGGGGTGAACTGGGGCGCCGCGGGGGACGTACGGCTGGTGGAGCTGCCGACCTATCCGTTCGAGCGGCAGCGGTACTGGCTCCGGGCCCCCGCCCCGACGGGCAGCGCGGCCGGGCTCGGGCTCGACGACGCGGGGCACGCGCTGCTGTCGACCGCGACCGAACTGCCCGACGGGGGGCATCTGTTCACCGGGCGGATCTCGCTGGCGGCCCAGCCGTGGCTGGCCGACCACACGATCCTCGGTACGGTGCTGCTGCCCGGTACGGCCCTGGTGGAACTGGCGATGCACGCGGCGGGCGCGACCGGCTGCGACGAGATCGAGGAACTGGTGCTGCACACCCCGGTCACGTTCGCCCCGGACGGCGCGGTCCTGCTGCAGCTGGTGGTCGGCACGGTGGACGGGACGGGCCGGCGACCGGTCGTCGTCCGTTCACGCGGCCAGGACGAACCGGCGTGGACACACAACGCGGTGGGGACGCTCACGGGCGCCCTGGAGCGTGTCTGACCCCGCCCCGGAGGGCGACGGCGGGCACGCGCTCTCGCCGCGCCGGGCACGGGGCCAAGTACTGGACGTACTTGGCCCCGTGCCCGGCGGCAATCGGTGCGGCGGGTGGCGCGCACGGCGTCGCCAGGCGGACGGGCAGGGTCGGACACGGGCAGGCGCCGTAGGTCCGAAGTCCCGTCGTCCGCCCGGAGGGCGGGCCCAGCGGCGTCTGGTGCGTGCTGTGGGGCCCCGGTCGGAGGCCGGCGGAGGCGGAGGGCCGGGCGAAGGCCCTCGCACTGGACGTATCTGGGACTTCGCCCCGTGTGGCGAGCGGGGGTCCCCCGGCCGGAGGCTCGGGAGCGTGCCAGGTGTCGCGGGGCTGGGGGAGGGACTTCGCGTGGTACGGCCTAGTGGGCGCCGACGCCGGCCTCGCGGGTGGGGGCGAAGGGCCGGGCGGGGGCGGGGAGTTCGTCGCCGGACAGCAGCGCGGCGAGTGCGTCCGCGGTGACCGCGCACAGCTGCACCCCGATGCGGAAGTGCCCGGTGGCGAGCAGCAGGTCCGGGACGGACGTGGCGCCGATCAGCGGGCGGTCGTCCGGCGAACCGGGCCGCAGCGCGGCGCTCACCTCGGTGAACGCCAGACCGGTGACGTCGGGCAGTACCGCGCGGGCCTTGTCCAGCAGTTCGGCGAGGCCGCCCGCGGTGACGGTCGTGTCGTAGCCGCGCTCCTCGTAGGTCGCGCCCACGACCAGTTCGCCGTCGGCGCGCGGCACCAGGTACACGGCCGAGCCACCGAGGAAGCCCCGGGTGGTGCGGGTGAGGAACGGTTCGTCGGAGCGCAGGCGCAGGATCTGTCCCTTGACCGGCCGGATCTCCGGGACGACTCCGGGCGGCAGGCCGCCGAGCAGATGGGTCCAGCAGCCGGCCGCGAGGACGGTGCGGTCGCCGGTGACCGTGCCGCCCCCGGCGAGCCGAACACCGGTGGCGCGGCCCTCGATCAGCACGTCGGTGGCCCGGTCGGTGACGAGCGTGCCGCCGAGCCGCTCGATCGCGGCCAGCAGTGCCGCGGTCAGCCGCCGGGGGTCGACCGCCCCGTCGTCGGGGGCGAGGAGGCCGCCGCGCACCGAGGGCGCGAACCTCGGTTCGTACGCGCGGCATTCCTCGGCGGTGAGGGTCTCGGTCCGGATTCCGTGCGCCTGGTGGAAGCGGTGCGCGCGGTCGAGGTCCGCCATGGCCGCCGCGTCGAGGGCGACGTCCAGGACGCCGTCGCGGCGGTGTCCGGTGGACCGGCCGGACACCTCCTCCAGTTCCGCGACGAACGAGGGGTAGCGCTCGCGGGAGGCCAGGTACAGGCGCCGCAGGGGTTCGTCGTCGTGGAGCTGTTCGTTGGCGGGCGGGAGCATGCCCGCCGAGGCGTGCGACGCCCGGCTCGCGGGCTCGGGGTCCACGACGGTGACGTCCAGTCCCGCGGCGAGCGCCCGCCACGCCGTGGCGAGGCCGATCACCCCGCCGCCGACGATCACTGTGTGCATGTCCGGTCCCTTCTTCGGGTGGGTCGTCGGGTGGGCGGTCGCCACGCGGGCCACCCGTCAGGCGAGCCGTCGCGCGAGGTGCCCGGCCAGCTCGGCGGGGCTCGGGTAGTCGAAGGACAGGGTGGCCGGCAGACGCAGTCCGGTCGCGGTCGCCAGCCTGCGGTTCAGCTCCAGGTTGGTGAGCGAGTCCAGGCCGATCTCGCGGAACTCCAGGCCGGGGTCCACCGTGTCGGAGGCCCGGTGGCCGAGGACGGCGGCGACCTCGGCACGGACGAACTCCAGGACGGCGGCGTCGCGTTCGGCCGCGGGCAGCCCCGCGAGCCGCTCACGCAGCGCCTCGGCCCCGGCGGGCCGCCCGGCCGGGGTCCCGGCGGGAGCGGGGGCGGCCAGGTCCCGGAGCAGGTCCGGGAGGAACCCCGCCCCGTCGCGCAGGGCCGCGTCGTCCAGCCGTACGGGGGCCAGCGCGGGCTCCGTACGGGAGACGGCCGCGTCCAGCAGGGCCAGTCCCTGGGCGGCGGAGATCGGCGCCAGTCCGTTGCGCCGCATACGGGCGAGGTCGGCGGTGCCCAGTTGCGCGCCCATGCCGTCCGCCCACAGGCCCCAGGCGAGCGAGACGCCGGGGAGGCCGACGGCGCGGCGGCGGTGCGCGAGGGCGTCCAGGAAGGTGTTGGCCGCGGCGTAGGCGGCCTGTCCCGCGCTGCCGATCAGTCCGGACACCGACGAGAACAGGATCAGGTCGCAGCGGGTCAGCTCGTGCAGGTTCAGCGCCGCGTTGATCTTGGGGCGCAGGACCCGTTCGACCTTGCGGGGGGTGAGTTCGGCGACGGTGCCGTCGTCGACGGCACCCGCGGCGTGCACGACGGTGGTGAGCGGATGCCG
This sequence comes from Streptomyces tauricus, assembly GCF_014650955.1. Classification (GTDB taxonomy): domain Bacteria; phylum Actinomycetota; class Actinomycetes; order Streptomycetales; family Streptomycetaceae; genus Streptomyces; species Streptomyces tauricus. The sequence goes on along the minus strand of NZ_BMVY01000019.1, from coordinate 30,125 downwards.
GTCGGGCACGCTCGCCAGGACGCGCTCCAGGGCCGCGCGGTCGGCCGCGTCGCAGGCCACGACCCGTACGTCCGCGCCGAGTTCGGTCAGTTCCGCCGCCAGCTCGGCGGCCCCGGGGGTGGCGGGACCGCGCCGGCCGAGCAGCATCAGGCGGCGGACACCGTGGCGGCGTACGAGGTGGCGGGCCACGAGGGCGCCCAGGGCGCCGAGGCCGCCCGTGACGAGGACGGTCCCCCCGGTGTCGGGGCGGCGCGCGGACGTCCCGGGCGGGCAGCGGACCAGGCGCGGGCGCGACAGACCGCCGTCGCGGACGGCGAGCTGGGGCTCCCCGGCCTCCACGCCGGACACCAGGGCGCCGCCGAAGGACTCGACGTCGTCCACGTCCACCAGGTGGAACCTGCCGGGGTGTTCGGACTGGGCGGCGCGCACCAGGCCCCAGACGGCGGCGCCGGCGAGATCGGGCACGTCCTCCCCGGTACGCGCCGCGGCGGCGCCCCGGGTGACGAAGACCAGGCGGGCACCGCCGAGCCGATCGTCGTCGAGCCACTCCTGCACCAGGACGAGCGCTCGCTGTGTCGCGGCACGCGCCTCGGCGCTCTCGTCGGTGCAGGACACCACGACGATGTCGGGCACGGTGTCGCCGGCGCGCAGACCGGCGTCCAGGTCGCGCAGCGAGGGGTAGCTCCCGATCTGTCGGCCGGCGGCCTTCAGGGCGCCGGTCACGCCGAGGTGGTCGGTGCCGAGGAAGGCCCAGCGCGCTTCCACCGGGGCGTCGTCGTCGGACGGCACCCGCACGGGGTTCCAGGTGACGCGCAGGAGGGTGCCGCCCAGGCCCTCGCGGTCGAGCTGCTCGGCGGTGACCGGGCGGAACGCGAGCGAGCGGACCGAGGCCACCTCCCGTCCCCCGGTGTCGGTGAGGGTCAGCGACACCGCGTCGTCACCGTTCGGCGCCAGGTGCAGGCGGACGTCGCGGGCGCCGGAGTTGCGCATCCGCACCCCTCGCCAGATGAACGGCAGCAGCAGGGCGTCCCGCCGGTCCTCGGACGGCAGCAGCGCTCCGTGCAGGGCGCCGTCGAAGAGGGCGGGGTGCAGAAGGTAGGAGGCGGCTCCGCCGGTCGCGCCGTCCAGCGCGATGTCGGCGAAGACCTCCTCGCCCCGCCGCCAGGCCGCGCGCAGCCCCCGGAACGCGGAGCCGTACTGGTATCCGCGCGCGTCGAGCAGGGCGTACAGGTCGTCGGTGCGGACCGGGACGGCCCCGGCGGGCGGCCAGGGTCCGGCAGCGGAGGGGACGTGGTCGGCCGGGTCGGTCATCGCTTCTCCCGCGTGCTGGTCAGGGACCGCTCTGCGGCGGATTGAGGATCGCGACGGTGACCTCGCCGTGGCTGTCGCCGCCCCGGTCGTCCCAGTAGCGGCACTTGGTGCGGATCACTACGAGGGCGTCGCGGATGTCGCTGCCGTCCCACTCGGCGACGTCGGCCACCTCGATCTCGCCGTGGAACAGGCGTGCGCCCATCGGCCGGCGGAACGTGCTGCGGAAGTCGGTGATGAGGATGTCGCCGAGCTGGCGGGCCCAGAAGTCGTCCATCGTCCAGCGCGCGAACGGTTCCAGCACGCGTTCCCGGACGGATTTCGCGATGAGGTAATAGAACATCTGGTTGTAACAGATGTTGAACTCGACCGAGTTGAAGTGTCCGGTGTCGTCGATGTAGCACGACTCGGGGATCCGGAAGGTGCAGGCGGCGCCGACTCCGGGCTGGCCGTCGGGCCCGCTGTCCACGCCGACCACGGCCGACTTCAGGTATTCGCAGTTCTTCGCCCGGTAGGGGCGCAGCACCTGGGCCAGCAGATCCTCGTCGGTGGGGTAGCGCAGCCCCGGGTCGGCCGTGCGGTCCATCGTTTCCGCCATTGCCGGTCTCTCCCTCTCAAGGTCGTTCCGTGCGGAGCGTGTTCCTCAGGTCGTGTCCCTCAGGTCGTGTCCCTCAGGTGGTGTCCCTCAGGTCGGTGTCGTGCGGCGGGCGGCCCGGAGCAGGTCCTCGACGCCCATGCTCCTGATGTCCTCGGCCCGGTCGTCGCGGCCCGGCTCCGGCCGGGGCTGCGGGGTGCTCACGGAGTCCGGCGGGCCGGTCTCCGTGAGGCGCATCAGGGTGTCCAGCAGCCCGGACTCGCGCAGCCGGGCGAGCGGGATCGTGGCGAGCGCCGACCGGACCGAGTCCTCGTCCGGGGCGGGCCGCGTCTCCTCGGGGAGCAGTTCGGACAGCAGGAACTTCGCCAGTGCGGCGGGCGTGGGGTGGTCGAAGGTGAGTGTCGCGGACAGCCGCAGCCCGGACGCGGCGCCCAGCCGGTTGCGGAGTTCGATCGAGGCCAGCGAGTCGAGCCCGAGGGCCGTGAACGGGGCCCCGGGGTCGATGGCGGAGGGATCGTCGTGCCGGACGGCCGCGACCTCGGCGCGCACCAGGTCGAGCAGCAGCGACTCCCGTTCGTCCTCGCCCGCGAGTGCGGCGAGCCGCCGTTCGAGGGTGGGTCCCGCGGCGGCGGGACGGGCGGGTCCGGCGGGCGCGGGAGGTACGAGGCCGCGCAGCAGCGCCGGTATGTCGTCGCGGGCGGCACGCAGCGCCGCCGTGTCGAGCCGCACCGGCACCGGCAGCGGCTCGCGGGCCGCCAGCGCGTCGTCGAACAGGGCCAGCCCTTCGTCCGGTGACAGGGGTGGTACTCCCGAGGCGCGGACGCGGTCGCGGTCGGTCTCGCCGAGGCGCCCGCCCATGCCGGCCCTCTCGTCCCACAGCCCCCACGCGAGAGACACCGCGGGCAGGCCGAGCGAGCGGCGGTGCACGGCGAGCGCGTCGAGGAAGGTGTTGGCGGCGGCGTAGTTGCCCTGCCCCGCGCCCATCATCAGACCGCTGACCGAGGAGAACAGCACGAACGCCGACAGGTCCGCTCCCCGTGTCAGTTCGTGCAGGTTCCAGGCGGCGTCGGCCTTGGCGCGCAGCACTCCGTCCAGCCGGACCGGGGTCAGCGAGTCGATCAGCCCGTCGTCCAGGACACCCGCCAGGTGCACCACCGCGGTGAGGGGCCGGTCCGCCGGTATCCCGGCCAGGAGGGTGGCCAGCGCCTCGCGGTCGGCCGTGTCGCAGGCCGCCACCTCGGTCTGGGCGCCCAGACCGGTCAGTTCGGCGGCCAGGGCGGCGGCGCCGGGCGCCGCCGGGCCGCGACGTCCGGCCAGTACCAGCCGGCGGACACCGTGCGCCGTGACCAGGTGGCGTGCCACCAGCGCGCCGAGCCCGCCGGTCCCGCCGGTGATCAGGACGGTGCCGTCGGGATCCCAGGTCGTCGCGGCCGTGGGTCCGGCGCCCTTCACCAGCCGGGGCACCAGGGCCCCGCCGTCGCGTACGGCGATCTCGGGTTCGGTGACGGGTAGCGGCGGTGCCGTGCCGCCCGGGCCGTCCAGGTCCAGCAGGACGAACCGGCCGGGGTTCTCCGCCTGCGCCGCCCGGACCAGGCCCCACACCGGTGCCTGCCGCACGTCGATCCGGCCGTCGCCGGTGTCCACGGCACCGCAGGTCACGACGGCCAGCCGGGAGCCGGCGAAACGCTCGTCGGCCAGCCAGCCCCGCAGGACCTCCAGCACCGCGGTCGTGGTCGCGCGCACACCGGGCGGGACGTCACCGGAAGGCGCCGGGCAGGGGAACAGCACGAGTTCGGGCACGGGTGCCGCCGCTTCCGCCAGCGCGGTGAGATCGGCGTACCGGGGCGCGTCGTCGTACCAGGGGGCGACCGCTGCGCTCGGGCCGGTGCCGACGACGGCGAGGCGGCCGGCGGTGTCGGCGGGGCCGGGTGGCAGCGGGGTCCAGCCGACGCGGAACAGCGGGCCGCGCCGGGTGCTCGTGAGCCGATCCGCCGACAGGGGCCGGGTGACCAGGGACCGCACGGTCGCCACGGGCCGGCCGGACTCGTCGGCGATCAGGAGCGATGTGCCGTCGCCGTCCGCGGCCCTGCGGGTGTGCACGCGTACGGCGGACGCGCCCGTGCTGTGCAGTGTCACGCCTTCCCAGGTGAAGGGGACGCCGGTCGCGCCGTCGTCGTCCAGGGCGTCCGCGTGCAGCGCCGCGTCCAGCAGGGCGGGATGCAGACCGAACCGGGCCGCGTCGTCGCGGGCCGCGTCCGGCAGGGCGATGTCGGCGAAGACCTCGTCACCGCGGCGCCACGCGGCCCGAAGGCCCTGGAAGGCCGGGCCGTAGCCGTACCCACGGGCGGCGAGCAGTTCGTAGGCGTCGGTGACGTCCACGGCGTCGGCCCCGGCGGGCGGCCATACGGCGAGGTCGAACGCGGGCTCCTGTGCCTCGGCCCCCAGGACGCCGGTGGCGTGCCGGGTCCACGGCAGGTCGGGCTCGCCCTCGGGGCGTGCGTGGACGGCGACCGTCCGGGCGCGGGTGCCGTCCGGCTCGTCCACGGTGACCCGCAGGGCCACGGCGCCCCGGTCGGGCAGCACCAGCGGTGCCTCCAGCGTGAGTTCCGTGAGCGTGCCGCAGCCGACATGGGCGCCCGCCGTGAGGACCAGCTCCACGAAAGCGGTACCCGGCAGCAGCACCGAGCCCAGCACGGCGTGGTCGGTCAGCCAGGTCTGGACGTCCGCCGACAGCCGGCCCGTGAGCACGACCCGGTCCGAGCCCGGGGTGTCCAGCGCGGCGCGCAGGATCGGATGGTCGACCGGTTCCAGCCCGGCGAGGCCGACGTCGCCCGGGGCCGGATCACCCGCGTCCAGCCAGAAGCGGCGCCGCTGGAACGCGTACGTCGGGAGGTCGATCGAGGCGTCACGGGGCCGCCCCGCGAAGAAGGCGTCCCAGTCCACGTGCGCGCCGCGGGCGTGGAGCGCGGCCACACCGGACACCAGCTCGTGCTCCTCGGGCCGGTCGCGGCGCAGCAGCGGGACGAACGCGGTGTCGCCGTCGACGCACTCCCTGCCCATCGCCGACAGGACCGCGTCGGGGCCGGTCTCGACGAACGTGGTCACGCCGAGCCCCGCCAGATACTTCACGCCGTCGGCGAACCGGACCGGTTCGCGGACGTGGCGCACCCAGTGGTCGGCCGAGCCCTGGTCGGTGATCCCGCCGGTCAGGTTGGACACGACCGGGATGTGCGGACGGCCGTACGTGAGGGTCTCGGCGACGCGGCGGAAGTCGTCCAGCATCGGTTCCATCAGCGGGGAGTGGAACGCGTGGGAGACCCGCAGGCGGGTGGTCCGCACTCCGTCGGCGGCGAGCCGGGCGGCCGTGTCGAGCACGGCCTCCGCCTCACCCGAGATGACCACCGAGGACGGGCCGTTCACCGCCGCGATCGCCACCCCGTCGCCCAGCAGGGATGCGACCTCGGCCTCGGGGGCCCGGACCGCGACCATCGCCCCGGTGCGCGGCAGTGCCTGCATCAGCCGGCCGCGTGCCGCGACCAGCGTCGTGGCGTCCGTCAGCGACAGCACGCCCGCGACGTGCGCCGCCGCGATCTCGCCGATCGAATGACCGAGCAGGTGGTCGGGCCGCACTCCCCAGGACTCCAGCAGCCGGAACAGCGCCACCTCGACCGCGAACAGCCCGGCCTGGGTCCAGACGGTCTCGTCGAGCAGTCCGGGTTCGTCCCACAGCACCTCGCGCAGAGGGCGTTCCAGCTGCTGGTCCAGCAGGACGGCGACCGCGTCGAACGCCTCGGCGAACGCGGGGAACCTCCCGTACAACTCCCGTCCCATTCCGGGCCGTTGCGCGCCTTGACCGGTGAACAGGAACGCGAGGCCGCCGCCGGTCGCCGGTCCCTGGATCACGCCGTGCGGCGGGTCCTGCCCGACAAGGGCGTCCAGAAGGGCGTCCAACTCGCGCGCCAGGTCCTCGTGGCCGGACCCGACGAGCACCGCGCGGTGTTCCAGCGCCGCGCGGGAGGTCGCCAGCGCGTGTCCGACGGCGGCCGGGTCCCGGGTGCCGAGGTCGTCCAGTCGTGCACGCAGCCGGACGGCCTGGGCCCGCAGAGCCTCCGGCGTGCTGCCCGCGAGCACCCACGGGACCGTACCGCCCGCGACGGGCGCGGGCCCGGGGTCCGGTAGCGGGGCGGGCGCGGGTGCCGCTTCGACGATGACATGGGCGTTGGTCCCGCTGATCCCGAACGAGGACACACCCGCCCGGCGTGGACGGCCGTCCACCTCCGGCCACTCCCGCGCCTCGGTCAGCAGTTCCACCGCACCCGCCGACCAGTCCACCTGCGGAGACGGCGCGTCCACATGCAACGTGCGCGGCAGTACACCGTGCTCCATCGCCTTGACCATCTTGATGATCCCCGCGACACCCGCCGCCGCCTGCGCATGCCCGATGTTCGACTTGATCGACCCCAGCCACAGCGGACTGTCCGCCGCACGGTCCTGCCCGTACGTCGCCAGCAACGCCTGCGCCTCGATCGGATCACCCAGTGTCGTCCCCGTGCCGTGTCCCTCGACCACATCCACCTGGTCCGACGACACCTGCGCACTCGCCAACGCCTGCACGATCACCCGCTGCTGCGACGGACCGTTCGGCGCCGTCAGGCCGTTGGAGGCGCCGTCCTGGTTCACCGCGGAACCACGCACCACCGCCAGCACGGGGTGACCGTTGCGCCGGGCGTCCGACAACCGCTCCACCAACAGCATGCCGACGCCCTCGCCCCACCCCGTACCGTCCGCCGCGGCCGCATACGACCTGCACCGACCGTCACGCGACAGACCACGCTGCAGACTGAAGTCGACGAACGTGTCGGGGGTGGCCATCACGGTCACGCCGCCGGCCAGCGCGAGGGAGCACTCGCCGCGCCGCAGCGACTGCATGGCCCAGTGCAGGGCCACCAGCGAGGACGAGCACGCGGTGTCCACGCTCACCGCGGGACCCTCCAGGCCGAGCGTGTAGGCGACGCGCCCGGTGGCGACGCTGCTCGCGCTGCCGTTGCCCAGGTAGCCGGCCAGGTCCTCGGGCACCTTCGCGAGCCGGGTCGCCCAGTCGTGGTACATGATCCCGGCGAACACGCCGGTCGTGGTGCCGCGCACCGACAGCGGATCGATCCCGGCGCGTTCCAGGGCCTCCCACGACGCCTCCAGCAGCAGGCGCTGCTGCGGGTCCATCGCCAGGGCCTCGCGGGGGCTGATCCCGAAGAGGCCCGCGTCGAAGTCGGCGGCGCCGTGCAGGAATCCTCCCTCGCGGATGTAGCTCTTGCCCGGCCTGCCCGGCTCGGGGTCGTAGAGGTCCGCCACGTTCCAGCCGCGGTCCTCGGGGAAGGCCGAGACACCGTCCCGGCCCTCGGCCACCAGCTTCCACAGGTCCTCCGGGGACTCCACCCCGCCGGGATAGCGGCAGGCCATCGCGACGATCGCGATCGGGTCGTCGCCGTGGCCGTCCCCGGAGCCCGATCCGGAGCCGGTGACCGCGGCGGGCTGCGGTACGGCAGGGGCCGTACGCGGGCCGGACGCCCTGGCCAGGACGTGGGCGGCGAGCGCGGCGGGGTTCGGGTAGTCGAAGACCAGGGTCGAGGGCAGCCTCAGTCCGGTCGCCGCGTTGAGCCCGTTGCGCAGCTCCACCGCGGCGAGCGAGTCGAAGCCGATCTCGCTGAAGGCGCGGCGCGGCTCGATCGCGTCCGCACCGTCGTGTCCGAGGACCTGGGCGACCCGGGTCCGGACCAGGTCCAGGACGACACGGTCGCGTTCGGCCTCGGGCAGTGCGGCGAGCCGGGCCGTGAGGGGCGTTCCGCCGGCGGCCGGGGCGGACGGTGCGCCCGTGGAGGCGGACCGGCGGACCGGGCCGCGGACCAGGCCGCGCAGGACCGAGGGCACACCGTCGGCGCGCTCCCGCAGCGCGGCGGCGTCCACCCTGACGGGGACGGCCACGGCCTGCCCGGCGCTCAGGGCCAGGTCGAACAGGGCGAGGTTCTCGGCCGGTGTGAGGGCCACCAGACCGGAGCGGCCCGCTCGGCGCAGGGCGGCCTCGTCAAGCCGGGCGCCCATGCCGTCTCCGGACCACAGGCCCCAGGCCAGCGACGTCGCGGGGAGGTGCACGGCACGGCGGTGCTCGGCCAGGGCGTCGAGGAAGACGTTCGCGGCGGCGTAGTTGCCCTGCCCGGGGCCGTCCATGATCCCCGCGACGGAGGAGTACAGCACGAACGCCGACAGGTTCAGGTGCCGGGTCAGCTCGTGCAGGTGCCAGGCCGCGTCCGCCTTGGGACGCAGCACCTCGTCGACCCGCTCGGGTGTGAGCGAGCCGATCAGGCCGTCGGCGACCACGCCCGCGGTGTGCACGACACCCGCCAGGGGGTGCTCCGCGGGGATCCCGGCCAGCAGCGCCGTCAGCGCCTGCCGGTCCGAGGCGTCGCAGGCGGCCACGGTGACGGAGGCGCCGAGTTCCGTCAGTTCCGCGGCGAGGTCGGCGGCACCGGGCGCGTCCGTGCCCCGGCGGCCGGCCAGCAACAGGTGCCGGACACCGTGTTCGACGACCAGGTGCCGGGCGAGGTGGCCGCCCAGCCCGCCGGTGCCTCCGGTGATGAGCACCGTGCCCGTGGAGTCCCAGGGGGTGTCCGGGGCGGTGCCGTGCGCGGGGACCTCGGCCAGCCGGGGGACGAGGACGGTGTCACCGCGGACCGCGAACTGGGGTTCGCCGGTGGCGAGCGCGGCGCGCAGGGCTCGGGCGGGGGCGGGGGCGGGGCCGGCGTTGGCGCCGGTCCCGATGCCGGTTCCCGTGCCGGAGCCGGTTCCGGTGTCGAGGCCGATTCCGGTGCCGATCCGGGTGTCAGCCCCGGCCCCGGTCCGGGTGTCGGTGCCGGGGCCGGTGTCGGTCCCGGGACCAGTGCCGGATCCGGTGTCGGGGGCGAGGTCCGCCAGGACGAAGCGGCCGGGGTGTTCGGCCTGGGCCGAGCGGGTCAGGCCCCAGAGCGGGGCGCTGCCCAGATCGGGGGTCTCCCCCGGTCGCGCGGCGACCGCGCCCCTGGTGACGACCACCAGCCGGGAGGAGGCCAGCTGTTCCTCGGCCTGCCAGCGCTGGAGCAGTTCGAGCAGCCGGTGGGTCGCGGCCCGCGCGGCCCGGTGGGGCTCGCCCTCCGTCGGCGGGAACGGGACCAGTACCGCTTCGGGTACGGCCGCGCCGGACGCGATGGCCGTACGCAGGGCGTCGAGGTCGGCGTGCACCGTGGCGTCCGGTCCGAACTCCTCGGTGCCGAGGGCGGCCCAGCCGCTCCGTGCGGGAGCCGTGTGCGCCGGCGCGGGTTCCCAGCGCAGCCCGAGCAGCGACGGACTCGGCGCCGTACCGGTGAGGCCTTCGACGGGGACGGGGCGTTCGACGATCGAGGCCACCGACGCGACAGGGGCGCCGGAGGTGTCGGTGATCTCCAGCGACACCCCGTCGGGGCCCGCCGGGGAGATCCGTATCCGCAGGGCCGTGGCGCCGGAGGCGTGCAGGGTCACACCGGTCCACACGAACGGGAGCCAGACCTCATCGTCCGCCCGGACCCGGTCCCCCACGAGGTCGGCGGGGCGCAGCGCGGAGTCCAGGAGCGCGGGGTGCAGTCCGTACCGTCCGGCCTGGGTACGGGCCTCCTCGGGCAGCCGGGCCTCGGCGAACACCTCGTTCCCGCGGCGCCACGCCGCGCGCAGGTTCTGGAACATGGGGCCGAACGCGTAGGCGGAGCCCGCCTGGTGCAGCGAGGAGACGTCGACCGGCTCGGCGTCCGGTGGCGGCCACGGGGTCGTACCCGTACCAGGCATCGGCGGCGTCGTGTCAACGGGGCCGGGCGGTGCGAGGACCGCGCTCGCGTGCCGGGTCCAGGCGCCGTCGCCCTCCGGGCGGGCGTGGACGTCGGCGGAGCGGCGGCCCGAGGCGTCGGGCCGGCCGACGACGACCTGCACGCTCACGCCGCCTTCGGCGGGCAGTGCCAGCGGTACCTCCAGCGTGAGTTCCTCCACGGTGGCGCAGCCGACCTCGTCCCCGGCCCGGATCACCATGTCGACGAACGCCGTCCCCGGCAGCAGGACGGTGCCGGCGATGACGTGGTCGGCGAGCCAGGGCTGGGAGCGTACGGACAGCCGTCCGGACAGCACCGTCGCGCCGGTGTCCGCGAGGCCGATCGCCGTGTCCAGCAGCGGATGGCCGGTGCCGTCCCGTCCCGTCCGGGCCGCGGTGTCGTCGAGCCAGTAGCGGCGTCGCTGGAACGGGTAGGTCGGCAGGTCCACGCGTCGCGCGCCGCGTCCGGCGAAGAAGTCCTGCCAGTTCACGCCGGTGCCGCGGGTGTGGGCGAGCGCCACCGCCGCGACCAGTTCGCGTTCCTCCGGCCGCCCCGCCCGCAGGAGGGGTACGAAGGCCGCGTCGGTGTCGTCGCCCAGGCAGTCGGGGCCCATCGACGACAGCACGGCGTCGGGGCCGAGTTCGAGGAACGTGGTGACGCCCTCGGACTCCATCCACCGGACGCCGTCGTGGAACCGGACCGCCTCGCGGACGTGCCGCACCCAGTAGTCGGCGTCGGGCACGACGGGCCGCCCCGTCAGGTTCGACACGATCGGGATCCGGGGCGGAGTGTGGTCCATGACCTGGGCGATACGCCGGAACTCCGCCAGCATCGGCTCCATGAGCGGCGAGTGGAACGCGTGCGAGACCCGCAGCCGCCGGGTCCTGCGCCCTTCGGCGGCGAAGCCGTCCGTGATGCGGACCACCGCGTCCTCGTCGCCGGAGACCACGACCGACGCGGGCCCGTTCACGGCGGCGATCCCGGCGTTCCCGGTGAGGCGCGGCAGGACTTCCTCCTCGGAGGCCCCGAGCGCGACCATGGCGCCGCCAGGCGGCAGCTCCTGCATGAGGCGGCCTCGGGCGGCGACGAGCAGTGCGGCGTCCTCCAGGGACAGCGCGCCGGCCACATGGGCGGCGGTGAGTTCGCCGACGGAGTGTCCTGCTACGTGGTCGGGGACGATGCCCCAGGACTCCACCAGGCGGAACAGCGCCACCTCGACGGCGAACAGGCCGGGTTGGGCGTAGGCGGTCTGCTGGAGGAGTGCGGCGCGGGCGGGGTCGGTGGCGAACAGCACGTCGAGCAGCGGGATGTCGAGCTGTACGTCCAGGTGGGCGGCGGCCTCGTCGAGAGCTCGGGCGAACACCGGGAACGTCTCGTACAACTGCCGTCCCATGCCGGGGCGTTGGCTGCCCTGGCCGGTGAACAGGAACGCGGTACGGGGGTCGGTGACCGGGCCGAGGGACGGCGGTCCGCCGTCGGCGAGGTCCGCGAGGGCGCGCAGCGCCTCCTCGCAATCGCCGGCGACGACTGCCGCGCGGTGCCCCAGGGCGGCCCGGGTCGTGGCCGCGGAGTACGCGACGTCGACCAGCGACGGCGCGTCGGGCGCATCCAGCAACGCCCGCACCCGCGCCACCTGAGCCCGCAACGCGGACTCCCCCCGCGCCGACAACACGAGGGGCGTCACCCGGCCCGCGACGACCCCGACCTCCGTACGACCGGGGCCAGCGGCGTCGAGGTCGGCTGCGCCCGGACGACGGGGATCAGTCGCGGCGAGACCGGCAGCACCCGGGCGCTGGGAGCCAGCCGCGGCGGGACCGGACGCACCGGGCCCAGCGGCGCCGAAGCCAGTGGCGCCGGGGTCGGCGGTGTCGAAGTCGCGGGCCTGCTCGATGATCACGTGGGCGTTCGTGCCGCTCGCGCCGAACGAGGACACTCCCGCTCGGCGTGGTTCCTCGCCGGACTCCCACGGCACCGGGCCGGTCAGCAGCCGTACGGTCCCGGCCGACCAGTCGACGTGCGGGGACGGCGTGTCCACGTGCAGGGTCGCGGGGAGCGTCCCGTGCCGCATCGCCATGATCATCTTGATCAGGCCGGCGGCCCCGGCGGCCGCACCGGTGTGCCCGATGTTCGACTTGACCGAGCCCAGCCACAGGGGCCGCTCGGCGGTGTGCCGGCTCCCGTAGGCGGCGATCAGGGCACGGGCCTCGATCGGGTCGCCGAGGCGGGTGCCGGTGCCGTGTGCCTCGACGGCGTCCACCTGCCCGGCGGTCACCCCCGCGTCGGCCAGCGCACGGTGGACGACCCGCTGCTGCGCGAGCCCGTTCGGCGCGGTCAGGCCGTTGCTCGCGCCGTCCTGGTTGATCGCGCTGCCGCGCACCACCGCGAGGACGGGGTGCCCGGCGCGGCGCGCGTCCGACAGCCGCGCCAGCACGAACACGCCCGAGCCCTCGGCGAAGCCGGTGCCGTCCGCGGCGGCGGCGAAGGCCTTGCAGCGGCCGTCCGGGGCCAGACCGCGCTGCCTGCTGAACATGGTGAACGTGCCGGGGCTCGACATCACCGTCACCCCGCCGGCCAGGGCGAGTTCGCACTCGCCGCCGCGCAGCGACCGCACCGCCAGGTGCAGCGCGGTGAGCGACCCCGAGCAGGCGGTGTCCACGGTCAGCGTCGGCCCTTCTAGGCCGAGGGTGTAGGCGACACGGCCGGACACCACGCTGGGCAGGTTGCCGAGCATCAGGTGTCCGTCCAGGCCGTCGGGCGCCTGATGGGTCTTCGGCCCGTACTCGTGCGGCTCCACCCCGATGAACACGCCCGCCTCGGTGCCGCGCAGCCGGCCGGGGTCGATGCCGGCCCGTTCCAGCGCCTCCCAGCAGGTCTCCAGCAGCAGCCGCTGCTGCGGGTCCATCGCCAGGGCCTCCTTGGGGCTGATGCCGAAGAAGGCCGCGTCGAAGTCGGCGACGCCGTCCAGGAAGCCGCCCTGGCGGACGTAACTGGTACGGGGGACGTCCGGGTCGGGGTCGTACAGGGCGTCCAGGTCCCAGCCCCGGTCGGTCGGGAAGCCGGAGATCACATGGGTGCCGTCCGCGACGAGCCGCCACAGGTCCTCGGGCGAGGTGACGCCGCCAGGGAAGCGGCACCCGATCCCGATGACGGCGATCGGCTCGTCGCCGTCGGCGGCCGGCCGCACCGGGGCGGGCGGCCGGACGGCGGGGAGCCCCAGCGCTTCGGCGCGCAGATACTCGGCCAGTTCCGCCGGGCTCGGGTAATCGAATCCGATGGTCACCGGCAGCGGGAGACCGGTCACCGCCGTCAGCCTGGAATGCAATTCGACCAGGCCGATGGAGTCGATTCCGATATCCCGGAAGGGCCGTTCCGCGTCGATTCTCTCCGGCGCCCCGGGATCGGCCCTCCGCAGTACGGCGAGCGTTTCGGCGCGCACCAGGTCGAGCAGCAGGCGATGCTGCTCCGAGGCCGATCCGGCGGCCGGGACGGCGGAGAATTCGCCGTCGTCCGGCCCACCGGTCCCACCGAATTCACTCATGCGCGCACTCCACGATCGTGACACCGTTCGCCGACGTCTTCCACGGCCCCGTGACGCGGGGTCAGGCCGCCTTCCAGGCCTGCGCCGTCTCCTCGGCGAACTCCGTGAAGGAGCGCGGCGGGCGGCCCAGCAGCTTGGTCACGGCCTCGATGTCCTCGGCCGCGGCGACGTAGCCGTTGTGGTCGTAGTGCTCGTACATCAGCCAGAGGTCGCGGGCGAGGTGCTGCGGCATCATCTGGTTGAGGATCAGCGAGCAGGACTCCAGGTCACCGCCGACGTAGGCGATCTCGACGCCGAGCACGCGCTTCCAGGTGTCGGTGACGAACTGCCCGGTGACGGGCTCGGGGCCCGTGACGGTGTAGGTGCGGCCCTCGTGGCCGGGCGTGGTGAGGACGACCGCGGCCGCCTCGGCGACGTCGCGGACGTCCACCCGGGACACGCCGATCTCACCGAGGGGGATGCCGTACACGCCCATGAGCAGCATGTCCTTGGCGCCGATGTCGTTCTGCATCAGCTCGCTGCGGCGCAGGATCGTGTACGGGACGCCGGAGGCCTTCAGCGCCTTCTCCACGGCGACCTTGACACCGCAGTGCGGCGGGGTGAACAGGTTCTCCAGGTCCTGGGTGGAGACGTACACCAGGTGTCCGACGCCGCTGCGCCGGGCGGCGTCCACCGCGAGGAGCCCCTGGTAGGTCTCGGCCTCGCCGACGGGCAGGTTGAGGAACACCGCGTCGGCGGCGGCGAACTCCTCCAGCAGCAGCTTGTAGTCGAGCAGGTCGCCGACGACGCCGCGTACGCCCTCGGGCAGCGCCTCGGCCTTCGCGGCGCTGCGGGTCAGCACCGAGACCTCGACGTCGCGGGACCGCAGCTCGCTGACCAGAGCCGTCCCCACGACGCCCGTTCCAGCAGTGACGAATACCTTCATCTCATTTCTCCGTGTCTTGTCCGCGTTCGGAATGGGAAATGTGGCGTCACAGTCGGCCACGGAAAAGAGCGAGGCACGGCCGGCGAAGCCAAGTGGCGGGAATACGGCGGCTATTTCGTTGAGCCAATGCACCGTTCGCGCCGAACGCTACCGGGGGCCCCGACGGCCACCAACCCTTATCGGCCCCTAAAGGACGTCGGGGTGGTGAGCCGTGCGGCCAGCACCGCCCTGTCGACTTTGCCGTTCTCGGTGACGGGCAGTTCCTCCAGGACGTGGAGTTCCTGCGGCACCATGTAGTCGGGCAGCGCTTCCGCGCAGTGGGCGCGCAGTTCGCGGCGGCCGGGTTCGGGCACGCCGCGTTCCATGACGGCGAAGGCGCACAGCACCGGGTCGCTGCCGGAGCCGGGCACCACCATGGCGACCGCGGCGGCGACGCCGGGGAAGTCCATGAGCCGGCGCTGCACCTCGGCGAGTTCGACGCGGTTCCCGCGGATCTGGACCTGCGAGTCGGCGCGGGAGCGGAAGTACATCTCCCCGTCCGGTCCCTGGTGCGCGAGGTCGCCGGTGCGGAACACGATCTGGCCCGAGGCCGGGTTCAGCGGGTCGGGCACGAGCGCCGCCCGGGTGGCCTCGGGGTCGTTCCAGTAGCCGCTGAACAGCGAGGGGCCGCGCAGGTAGATCTCCCCCACGTCGCCGGGCCGGGTGACCGGCCGGCCGCGTTCGTCGGCGAGCATCATCTCGGCGCCCGGATGCGCGAAGCCGATGGACAGCCGTTCCAGGTCCTCGGGCAGCGGGGCGGGCACATCGGTGAACGAGCACGCCATCGACTCGGTGGCCCCGTAGCAGTTGATGATCCGCGTCGAAGGCGACAGTTCCTGGAAGCGGCGCAGTTCGCCCAGCGGGAACTCCTCGCCGCAGAACAGCAACCCCCGCAGGCGCAGCTCCGCCAGCGCGTCCGGCTCGGTGCGCAGCACCGGCCGCCAGATGGAGGGCACTCCGTGCACGTGGGTCGCGCCCGCGTCGCGGAGGAAGCCGAGGAACCGCCGCGGCCAGCGCAGCCGGTCGCGGGGCACCGCGACCACGGTCGCCCCGGCGCCGAGCGCCATGCCGATGTCGAGCAGGGAGAAGTCGAACTGGAGCGGTGACGTGGTGGCGACGCGGTCGTCCGGCGTGAGGAGGCCGAGCCCGCGGACCGCGCGGAAGAACGCGGTGTTGGCGCGGTGGCTCATCACCACGCCCTTGGGCCGGCCGGTCGTGCCGGAGGTGAAGATGATGTACGCCGGGTCCGTGGGTACGACCTCCCGCCGGTGCCGGATCCTGGGCTGCGGCGCGCGCCCGACCGTCAGCCCGTCGGGGCCGAACCGGGCGGTGCCGACCTCGGGCGGAATGCCGTCGCGGACCCCGTGCACGGTCTGCAGGTACAGGGCGGGCCGCGCGCTGTCGATGATCGACAGCAGCCGCTTGGTGGGGGTCTCGGGGCTCACCGGGACGAACGGCAGGCCGAGCAGGCAGCAGGCCAGGTACAGCGCGATCGCCGACGCCGAGGTGTCGGACTCCAGGACGACCCGGTCACCGACGTCCAGGCCCAGGTCGCCGAGTTCGTCGGCGTAGGTCTCGACCCGCTCCCGCAACTGCCCGTAGCTGGTCGTCGCGACGCCGTCGCCGCTGTCCGCGAGTTCGATCACGGCGGGTTTGCCGGGCGTGGCCGCGCCGGCTTCCATCAGATGGCGATAAAGGTTGTCGACCGTGTTCCGTACACGGGCCGGCCGTTTCTTGTTCACACTCATCCGGGTCACCTCTACTGACGAGCAAAGCGCGCGAATCGGCAATTAAGAGGCTTCCCTACCATGGCGCGAACGGGCCGTACAAGGCGCGCCGGACAGTAGGCCGCCGCTTAGGGGGCATTAGGGGTACTGCCGGTGCGGGGATGACGTGCAGACTTGGCAACCACCCTACCAACGGCAGTTCCTACTTTCGAGGAGAGAAAGACATATGGATACCGGCCTCCGTACGGAAGCCGCGATGATCTTTCCCGCGATCAGTCCCGCGAGTTTCTCGAACGTCGGGAAATTCATGCTCATGAACCCGACCGCCCGTCGCCTGTCGGCTGAGGCGGACGAGGTGCTCGGATATTCACTTCTCGACCGTTTCCGGGCCGCCGAAGGTGATTACGAGGAATCCGCACGGATAGCGTTCCTGGTGAACTGTCTGGCCATGGCGGAATGGGCGACCGAGACACTCGGGGCCGAGCCGGTGGTCTACGCCGGGCCGAGCTTCGGCGGGACTCCCGCGGCGGTGCGCTCGGGCGCGCTCGACTTCTCCGAGGCGGTGCGGCTGACCGCCCTGACGGGCCGGCGCATCGAGGAGTACTTCGCCCGTGAACACCGCGACGTGGTCACCCAGTCGTTCGCCCGCACCCCCGAGGACAGACTGGCCGAGCTGCTGAGCGAGCTGGACGACCGGGGCGACTGGTACGACGTCTCCTGCTACGTCGACCACGACTTCTACATGCTCTCGGTGCGTGAGCACCGGCTGGACTGGCTGAACGCGCGGCTGCGCGCACTGGGCGGACTGCCCCTGTCCACGATGCGTCCGCCCATGCACTCCGGCGCGTTCCGCGCTCTGCGGGAGACGCTGGAGAGCGAGGTGTACGCGGACGTCGGCTTCGGCGACCCGGCGCTTCCGGTCGTGTCCGACCACGACGGATCGCTGCTGCGGTCGGGCGGCGAACTGCGCACCCTGTTGCTGGACGCGGCGGTGCGGCCGGTGCGGTGGCCGGCGGTGATGCGGACCCTGCGGGACCTCGGCGTCGGCACACTCCATGTGTGCGGTCCCGACAACCTGTGGGGGCGGGTGCGGTGCGTGACCGACCACTTCGAGGTCGTCGCGCTCAAACCGGAGGTGGCCATGCGGCCGCGCCGCCGGGACGTCGCCGTATGATCACTGCGAAAAGCGCCCATGAGAAGAGCGCGCACATCCCGTCGGCGTTTCGGCCGGGCCTTGATCTGGACGGTTCTTTTTCGGACGGGATTTCAGGCGGCCGTTTCCCGCATCCGGGACAGGGTCGTCCACAGTGTGCCGGGCGTGGCGAAGTTGGCCATGTCGAGCGCTTCGTCCACGAACCGCACCTGGAACGTGTTCTCCAGCGACGCGAGCAGTTCGACCGCGCCCATGGAATCCAGGCCGAAATCACGCAGACTGCTGTCACGGGCCAGCGAGTCACCTGCCGAGAGGAAAGGCAGCCGTTGCCGCAGCAGCTCCTCGAATCGAGAATCCCACATACGCACTCCTGAAGGGGTCGGGTCATGATCAGGTGTCGGGCCATGATTTCGGGCCGCGGAAATGACGTGTTCCGTGGACCACGCTAAGCAGCCGTCCGCGCGGCGGACAACCCTTATCAACCCCTTTCCGCGGATGACAGAATGACTGGGATTCCCGCACACGCGCTGCACGCGCGCTTCCTGCGCGGCCTGGCCGCCTCCCCCAGGCGTCCCGCGTTCCGGGCCGACGCCGGGGCCGTGACCTACGAGGCCCTCCACGAGCGGGCACTCGCCTGGGCGGGCGCGCTGCTGGCCGCGCCGGCCGGACCGCCCCGGGCCGTCGGCGTACTGGCGGAGAAGGGCTCAACGTCCTACGCCGGCCTGCTCGCGACGCTGTACGCCGGTGCGGCCGCCGTACCGCTCGCCCCGGACTTCCCCCCGGTCCGCACCCGGCGGATGCTGGCGGCGGCGGGGGTCTCGGCGGTGATCGCCGACGGGGCCGGGCTGGCCGCCCTGGAAGCGGCCGGCCTGGAGACGGCCGACGCGAGGGCTGCCGACCGGGAGGCCGTCGATGGGCTGGCCGGCGTCGAGGCGGCCCACCTGGACGACGTCCCGGTACTGACGGGCGAACCCGGGACCACCGGCCGCTTCCCGCTGATCCCCGTCCGTGCGCGCGACGCCCTGAGCGCACCGCGCCCCGTCGCGCCCGGTGACCTCGCCTACATGCTCTTCACCTCGGGTTCGACCGGCCGCCCCAAAGGTGTGCCGATCACGCACGCGAGCACGCACCACTACTTCTCGCTGCTGGACGCCCGCTACGACTTCGGTCCCGAGGACGTCTTCTCGCAGACCTTCGGGCTGAACTTCGACTGCGCGATGTTCGACCTGTTCTGCGCCTGGGGGGCCGGCGCGAGTGTGCACACGGTGCCTGTGCGCGCCTACACCGATCTGCCCGCGTTCGTCGCCGAGCGCGGCATGAGCGTGTGGTTCTCCACGCCGAGCGCCGTCGCCCTCGTCCGGCGGATGGGGGGCCTGGCGCCCGCGGCGATGCCGTCACTGCGCTGGAGCCTGTTCGCCGGTGAGGCGCTGCGCTGCGCGGACGCCGCCGACTGGCAGGGCGCCGCGTCCCGTTCGACCGTGGAGAACCTGTACGGCCCGACCGAACTCACCGTCACCGTCACCGGTCACCGCTGGTCGCCACAGCGCTCACCCGCCCTCGGGGTGAACGGCCAGGTGCCGATCGGGACCGTGCACGAGGGCCACGACCACCTGCTGCTCGGCCCCGACGGGGCGCCCACGGAAGCCGAGGGCGAACTGTGTGTCACCGGCCCGCAGATGACGGCCGGTTACCTGGACCCCGCGGACGACGAGGGCCGCTTCCTCCGGTACGGGGGCCGGACCTGGTACCGCACCGGTGATCGCGTCCGCCGGCTGGCGGACGGTGAACTGGTCTACCTGGGCAGGCTGGACGCCCAGGTGCAGATCCAGGGATGGCGGGTCGAACTCGCCGAGGTCGACGACGCCGTCCGCTCGTGCGCCGGGGTCGAGGACGCGGTGACCGTGACCCGCCCCGCGGGCGGGGGCGGACTGGAGCTGGTGGTGTTCTACACCGGCGTCCCCGTCTCCCCCGTCGTACTCGCCGGGCAACTGCGGCGGGTGCTGCCCGAGGGGATGCTGCCGCGGGCGTTCCGCCATGTCGAGTCCTTCCCCCTCAACGCCAACCGCAAGATCGACCGATCCCTGCTCACGGCGACGGCCGGCACGTCCCGCACGTCCGGCACGTCGGGCACGTCCGGCGGGCCCTGAGCGAACCACCCCGGTCCGCCCAGGGCGGCCGGGCTCCGACCGACCATGTCTCCCGACGGAGGATCAATGTCCACCACCGCATCACCCCAGCTGGCCGGGCGGCGAGAGTGGGTGGGGCTCGCCGTCCTGGTCCTGGCCAATCTGCTCATCTCGATGGACATCTCGGTCCTCTACCTCGCCGTCCCGTTCATCACCGCGTCGCTGGAGCCGAGCAGCGTCCAGCAGCTGTGGATCCTCGACATCTACGGGTTCCTGCTCGCCGGCCTGCTGATCACGATGGGCGTGCTCGGGGACCGGTTCGGGCGCCGCCGGCTGCTGATGACCGGCGCCGCGCTGTTCGGCGCCGCGTCCGTCGCCGCCGCCTACGCGGGCAGCGCCGAGACGCTCATCGGCACCCGCGCGCTGCTGGGGGTGGCGGGGGCGATCCTCGCTCCGTCCACGCTGGCGCTCATCCGCAACATGTTCCAGGACGTCGCCCAGCGGCGTACCGCGATCGCGATCTGGACGGCCGGGTTCGCCGGCGGGGCCGCGCTCGGGCCGCTGGTGTCCGGGGTGCTGCTGGACCACTTCTGGTGGGGCTCGGTGTTCCTGATCAACGTCCCGGCGATGGTGCTGCTCCTGGCACTCGCCCCGGCGCTGATCCCCGAGTACCGCGATCCACGGCCCGGCGGGTTCGACCTGCTCAGCGCGGTGCTGTCGCTCGGCGCCGTGCTTCCGGTGATCTACGGGATCAAGTCGCTGGCGCAGGACGGCGTGAGCGCGCTCGCGGTGGCGGCGCTGCTCGCCGGACCGCTGATCGGCGCGGCGTTCGTCCAGCGGCAGCGCACGGTGCGCGATCCCCTGATCGACCTGAACCTGTTCCGTGTACGCGCCTTCTCGGCGCCGATGGCGGTGAACGTGGTGGCGTTCTTCGCGCTGGTCGGATTCGCCCTGTTCTCGACGCAGTGGCTGCAACTCGTGCGCGGCATGGGCCCGTTGGAGGCCGCGCTGTGGTCGCTGCCCGCGCCGGTGGCGGTGGCCTTCGCCACCACGATCGCGACGGGGGTCGCCCGCACGGTGCGTCCGGTGTACATCGTGTCCACCGGGCTGCTGATCACGGCCGTCGGGTTCCTCGTGCTGACTCAGGTCGGTGTGCACTCGCACCTCGCGGTCCTGGTGGGCGGGGTCGTCGGGGTCGCCGTCGGACTCGGTGTCGCGCTGACGCTGACCGCCGACATGATCCTCGGCGCGGCTCCGCCGGAGCGTGCCGGAGCGGCGTCGGCGCTGTCGGAGACCGCCAACCAGCTCGGTGCCGCGCTGGGCGTCGCGATCCTGGGAAGCATCGGCGCCGCGATCTACCGGACCGACGTGCGGGACACCGTGCCGTCCGGGATGCCGCCGGAGGCGCTGCAGGCCGCTCGCGAGACGCTGGGCGGAGCCTCCGAGGTGGCCCAGCAACTGCCGGAACCCGCACGGTCCGGGCTGCTGGACGGGGCCCGGGAGGCGTTCGTCCACGGGCTGAACCTCAACGCGGCCATCGCCGCCGCCGTGATGGTCGCCGCCGCCGTGGCGGCCACGCTGCTGCTGAGGCGGCAGGCCGTGACGCCGGCGCCGGGGACCTCCGCCGTGCCCGGTGTGGCGACTGACGCGCCGCTCGACACGTCACTCGGCGCTCGGCGCGACACGTCACTCGATACGTCACTCGACGCGCCGCTCGACAAGAGCGTCCCCGGGTCCGCCGGGAGCTGACCCCGGTCGGGGCCGGCCGGGGTCAGCCCCCGGGCCGGCCCCGGCCGGCCCGCGCTCAGGCGGGCGTCTCCAGTTCGCCGTCCAGGATGTCGAACATCTCCGCCGCCGACACCGTCGCCAGGCTCGTCCCGGCGGCGGTGTCGTCGTCGGCGTCGGGCCGGGAGGAGGCGACCCATGCCGCGGTGAGGGCTCGCAGCCGGGCGGTGACCCTGGCGCGCTCGGCCTCGTCCGGCTCGGCCGCCTCCAGCGCCAGTTCCAGATTCCTCAGCTCGGTGTCCAGCGCGGGCCCGGTCTCGTCCTCCGGGGCCAGCTCGGTCAGCAGCAGTTCGGCGACCGCGCGGGACGTCGGATGGTCGAAGACGAGCGAGGTGGGCAGCCTGAGTCCGGTGACGGCGTTGAGCGCGTTGCGCAGCTGGACCGCGGTGAGCGAGCTGAAGCCCAGCTCGGAGAACGCCCGGTCCGGCTCGACGGAACCGGCCTCTTCATGGCCGAGTACCGCGGCGACCTGACTGCGCACGATGTCCAGCAGGAAGCGGTCCCGGTCGGGGCCGGTCCGGCCGGCGAGACGCAGCGTCGCCGGGGCGGCCCCCGCGGTGCGCGCGGTCTGCCGGGCCGGAACCCTGACCAGGCCGCGCAGCATGGCCGGGAGCGCCGCGGACGCGGCGTGCGAGCGCAGGACGCCGATGTCGAAGCGGACGGGCAGCAGGACGCTCGCACCGTGCGCCAGAGCGCGGTCGAACAGCGCGAGGCCGTCGTCGGTGGAGAGCGCCGGTATCCCGGAGCGCTCGTGCCGGCGGACGTCCTCGCCGAGCCGTTCGGCCATCCCGGCCTCGGCCCACGGGCCCCACGCCAGCGACACCGCGGGCAGGCGCAGACCGCGCCGGTGTTCGGCGAGCGCGTCCAGGTAGGCGTTCGCCATCGCGTAGTTGCCCTGCCCGGGTGCGCCCAGGGTGCCGGAGACGGACGAGAACAGCACGAACGCCGTCAGGTCCTGCTCACGGGTCAGCTCGTGCAGGTGCCAGGCCGCGTCCACCTTGGGGCGCAGGACGGTGGCCACACGCTCGGGCGTCAGGGCGGAGATCACCCCGTCGTCCAGGACTCCCGCGGCGTGGACGACAGCGGTGAGCGCACGTCCGGCCAGCAGGGCGGCCGCGGCGCGCCGGTCGGCCAGGTCGCACGCGGCGATCTCGACCCGAGCGCCCAGTGCGGTGAGTTCCTCGCGCAGTTCCGCCGCGCCGGGAGCATCGAGGCCGCGCCTGCTGGTCAGCAGCAGCCGCCGTACACCGTGTGCGGACACCAGGTGCCGGGCGATCAGCGTGCCGAGACCGCCCGTCCCGCCGGTGATCAGTACGGTGCCGTCGGGCTCCCAGGGCGCGGGAGCCACGGGTGCCCGGCCCGCGCCGGTCAGCCGGGGGATCCACGGTTCGCCGCCGCGCAGAGCGACCTGCGGTTCCGTCAGGGAGGCCGCCGCGGGCAGAGCTCGTACGGACTCGGGGGTGCCGTCGGTGTCGAGCAGGACGAACCGGTCGGGATGTTCGGCCTGAGCGACGCGGACGAGGCCCCACAGCGCGGCTCCGGTGAGGTCCGCGACACGTTCGTGAGGGGCCGCGGTCACCGCGCCCTCGGTCACCACGGCCAGCCGGGACGCGGCGAACCGGTCGTCGGCGAGCCAGGTCTGCACCAGCTCCAGCAGGCCGCGCGCGGCGGCGTGCACGTCTTCGGGCGTGCGGTCGGCTCCGCCGGTCACGCCGGTCACGCCGGTGGCGCCGGTGGCGCCGGTGGCGCCCGTGGCGCCCGTGGCGCCGATAGCGCCGGTGCCACTGGGGGCGTGGGTCCCGCCGATGGCGTGGGTGCCGTCGACGCCTCGGGCGTCACGGGCCTCACGGACATCACCGGCCTCGCGGACGCCACTGGCCTCGCGGGCCTCGCGGATTTCACGGGTGCCGCGGGCGTCGCGGGCGTCGCGGGTATCGCGGGTATCGCGGGTGCCGCGGGCGTCGCGGGTGCCGCCGGTGGGTGGTGCGACGAGCACCACCTCGGGTACGTCCATCTCCGCGAGGGCCGCCAGGTCCGCGAACACGGGGATCCCGTCGGCCGGACCGAGCCCGGCCGGGGCGACGCCGACGACGGCACAGGTCGCGCGCGGCGCTTCGAGGGGAGTTCGCGTCCAGCCGACCCGGAACAGCGCGTCGTGCCCCTCACCGCCGGCGGAGTTCAGCAGCTCGGCGGAGACAGCGGTGGTCGTCAGCGCGTCGGCCGACAGCACCGGTTCCCCTGTCTCGTCGGCGAGTTGCAGGGCACGCCTGCCACCGCCCGCCGGAGACATCCGTACCCGCAGGGCCGTGGCGCCGGTCGCGTGCAGACCGACCCGGCTCCAGCCGGTCGTCAGCAGCGCCCCGTGTCCGTCGGCGTGGCCGGCCCCGGCGGCTCCGGCGCCGTCCGCCCGGCCGGTCGGGTCGTCGAGGAGGCCCAGGTGCGTGGCGGCGTCCAGCAGTGCCGGGTGGATGCCGAAACCGGCCGTCCCGGCGGAGCCGCTCTCGGGGAGTTCGACCTCGGCGAACAGTTCCCCGTCGCGGCGCCAGGCCGCGCGCAGCCCCCGGAACACCGGTCCGTAGACATGGCCCCGGACGAGCAGTCGCTCGTAGACGTCGTCGATGTCGACGGGGTCGGCGTCGCGCGGCGGCCACTCGGCCAGGTCGAACGCGGCGGGTTCGTGGTGCGTGGAGAGCAGGCCGGAGGCGTGGCGCGTCCACGGCAGGTCCGCGGGAGCGTCCGCGGGCCGGGAGTGGACGGTGACCTGCCGGGCGCCGGACTCCTCCGGGCCCACCGCCACCTGGAGGGAGAGGGCGCCGCGCGCCGGGACCACCAGCGGGTCGTGGACGGTGAGTTCCTCGATCGTCCCGCAGCCGGTCTCGTCGGCGGCGCGCACGAGCAGGTCCACGTACGCGGCGCCCGGCAGCGGCGTACCGCCGAGCAGGTCGTGGTCCGCCAGCCACGGCTGCGCGCCGAGCGCCAGCCGTCCGGTGAGGACGACACCGCCGGAGTCGGGCAGGGCGAGGACGGCCCCGAGCAGCGGATGCCCGGCCGGCTCCAGCCCCGCGGTGCCGACGTCGTCGACCCGGCCCGTGGCGGCGCCCACCGCGTCGGGCCAGTACCGCTTGCGCTGGAACGCGTAGGTCGGCAGGTCCACCCGCCGGGCGCCGCGTCCGGCGAACACCGCCTGCCAGTCGACCCGGGCGCCGGCGACGTGGAGGCGGCCGATCGCGGTGAGCAGGGCGGCCGGTTCGGGGTGCTCGCGACGCAGCACCGGTACGGCGAGCGCCGCCGTGTCCCGCGCGTCGTCCAGGATGGTCTCGGTCAGCGCGGTGAGTACGCCGTCGGGGCCCAGCTCCACGAACCGGGTGACGCCCTCGGACCGCAGGTACGCGACCCCGTCGGCGAAGCGGACCGCCTCGCGGACGTGCCGTACCCAGTAGTCGGGCGATCCCAGGTCCGCCGCGGCGGTGCCGGTCACGTTCGAGACGACGGGGATGACGGGTTCCGCGGGGACGAGCCCTTCGGCGACGCGGCGGAACTCCGTCAGCATCGGCTCCATCAGCGGCGAGTGGAACGCGTGCGACACCTTCAGCCGGGTCGTCCTGCGGCCCAGGGCGGCGAAGTGCGCGGTGATCCGGTCGACTTCGCCGGCGGCGCCGGAGACGACGAGCGAGCCGGGGCCGTTGACCGCCGCCACCGCGGCCGACCCGAGGACGGGGACGACCTCCTCCTCGGTCGCCTCGACGGCGGCCATCGCGCCGCCCGCCGGGAGTTCCTGCATCAGACGTCCGCGCGCGGCGACGAGCGTGGCGGCGTCCGCCAGCGACCACACCCCGGCGACGTGCGCGGCGACCAGTTCACCGATGGAGTGGCCCGCGACGAAGTCGGGCACCACCCCCCAGGATTCGAGGAGCCGGTGGAGTGCGACCTCCACGGCGAACAGCCCGGCCTGGGTGTGGACGGTCTGGTCCAGCGGCCCGTCCTCGGACCAGATCACGTCCTTGAGCGGCTGGTCGAGATGCCGGTCCAGTTCGGCGCACGCCGCGTCGAGCGCCGCGGCGAACACCGGGAACTCCTCGTACAGTTCGCGGCCCATGCCGAGGCGCTGCGCGCCCTGGCCCGAGAAGAGGAAGGCCGTCAGGCCGCCGCCCGCGGAGCCGACGAGCACGCCGGGGTGCGGCTCGCCGTCGGCGACGGCGGCCAGCCCGCGCAGTCCTTCCTCCGTGTCGCCCGCCAGCACGACGGCCCGGTGCTGCAACGGGGCACGGCCGGTCGCCAAGGAGTATCCGACGTCGAGCACGTCGGCCGGTCCGCCGCTCGTCACGTGTGCCAGGGCGCGCCCGGCCTGGGCGCGCAGCGCGACGGGGTCCCGCCCGGACACCGGCCAGAGCACGGGGATCCCGGCCGGCCGGTTCGCGGGGGCCGACGGTTCGGGTGTCCCGTCCACGGGGGCCAGCCCGTCGGGTGTCCCGTCCGCGCGGGCCGGCCGTTCGGGTGTCCCGTCCGCGGGCTCGACCGGGGCCTGCTCGATGATCATGTGGGCGTTGGTCCCGCTGACCCCGAAGGACGAGACGCCCGCCCGGCGGGGCCGTCCGCTGTCGGGCCACGGGATGCTCTCGGTCAGCAGGCGCACGGCGCCTTCCGACCAGTCCACGTGCGACGAGGGCTCACTCACGTGCAGCGTCTTCGGCAGCAGTCCGTGGCGCAGCGCCATCACCATCTTGATGACGCCGCCGACACCCGCGGCGGCCTGCGCGTGACCGATGTTGGACTTGATCGACCCCAGCCACAGCGGCGGCCCGTCCTTCGGCCGGTCCTGCCCGTACGTCGCCAGCAGCGCCTGCGCCTCGATCGGGTCGCCCAGCGTGGTGCCGGTGCCGTGCCCCTCGACGGCGTCGACGTCGGCGGCGGACAGGCGCGACTCGGCCAGCGCCTGACGGATCAGCCGCTGCTGCGAGGGGCCGTTGGGCGCGGTCAGACCGTTGGAGGCGCCGTCCTGGTTGATGGCCGAACCCCGTACGACCGCCAGTACCGGGTGCCCGTTGCGGCGGGCGTCCGACAGCCGTTCCAGGAGCAGGATTCCGGCGCCCTCGGCCCAGCCCGTACCGTCGGCGGTGTCGGAGAACGCCTTGCAGCGCCCGTCCGGTGCCAGACCGCGCTGGCGGCTGAACGCGATGAACGGCGCGGGCAGCGACATGATCAGTACCCCGCCGGCGAGCGCGAGGTCGCACTCGCGCCGCCGCAGTGCCTGCGCGGCCAGGTGCAGCGCGACCAGCGAGGACGAGCACGCGGTGTCGACGGTCAGCGCGGGACCCTCGAGACCCAGCGTGTAGGAGATCCGGCCGGAGATGACCGAGGCCGCGTTGGCGGTGCTCAGGTACGCCTCCTCCGCCTCGGGCATGGCGTCCAGCGCGTAGGCGTAGTCCTGGCCGCCGGATCCGACGAACACGCCGACCTGCTTCTCGCGCAGGCCCGACGGGTCGATGCCCGCGCGTTCGCACGCCTCCCAGGAGAGCTCCAGCGCGATCCGCTGCTGCGGGTCCATCGTGAGGGCCTCGCGCGGGGAGATCCCGAAGAAGGCGGCGTCGAACTCGCCCGCGTCGTGGACGAAGCCGCCCTCGCGGACGTAACTGGTGTGAGGCCGGTCGGGGTCGCTGTCGAACAGCCGCCCGGTGTCCCAGCCGCGGTCGTCGGGGAACGCCCCGATCGCGTCGGTCTCCTTCTCCACCAGCCGCCACAGATCCTCCGGGGAGCGGACCCCGCCGGGGTAGCGGCAGCTCATCGCGACGACGGCGATCGGCTCCCGCTCCTGGGTCTGGACCTCCTGCAACCGCTGACGGGTCTGGTGCAGTTCAGCGGTCACCCGCTTGAGGTAGCCGAGAAGCTTCTCGTCGTTCGCCATTGCGCCTCCGTCAGGCCATGCCAAGGTCTTTGTCGATGAAGTCGAAGATGTCGTCGGCCGTCGCGTGCTCCAGCCGGTCGGCGACAGCGGTGCCGTTGCGCGCGCCGAGGGATTCGTTGAGCGTCGCCAGCAGTGTCTGGAGCCGCTCGGTGAGCCGGGTACGTTCGATCTCCTCCGGCGGGAGCCCGGCGACGGCCGCCTCCAGCCGGTCCAGCTCCGCGGTGACGGGCACCTCCACGGCGCCCTCCGGACGCATGAGGGACTGCAGGTACGTGGCGAGCGCCGCCGGTGAGGCGTGGTCGAACGCCACCGTCGCGGGCAGCTTCCGGCCGGTGGCCGCGCTCAGCCGGGTCCGCAGCTCCACTGCGGCGACCGAGTCGAACCCGAGCTCCTTGAAGGCGCGTGACGGGTCCAGTTCGGCGCTGTCGTCGTAGCCGAGGAGCACCGCCACGTGGGTGTGCACCAGGTCGAGCAGGGCCCGGCCGCGTTCCGCCCCGGTCATCGTCGCGAGCCGGGCCGCGAACGCGGGCTCGGCGGACTTGTCCTCGTCCGCCCCGTCCGCCCCGTCCGCGAGGGCCGCACGGACCTCGGGGAGGTCGTCCAGCAGCGGTCGGGGCCGCGCGAGGGTGTAGGCGCCGGCGAAGCGGGCCCAGTCGATGTCCGCCACCACCAGGGTGCCTTCGTCGTGGTCCAGCGCTTTCTGGAGCGCGGCGATCGCGAGCCGCGGTTCCATCGCGCCCAGTCCGATCCGCCGGGTCGCGGCGCCGGTCCCGGCGTCGATCATCCCGGCGTCCCACGCTCCCCAGGCGACGGATGTCGCGGTACGTCCCCGGGCCCGGCGCCGCTGTGCGAGCGCGTCCAGGTAGGCGTTGGCGGCGGCGTAGGCGGACTGGCCCGCGCCGCCCCAGGCGGCGGATCCGGACGAGAACAGCACGAAGGCGTCCAGCGGGCGGTCGGCGAGCAGTTCGTCCAGGTGCGTCGCTCCGGCGGCCTTGGCGTGTCCTACGGCGGCGAACTCGGCCGGCGTGAGGTCTTCCAGGGGCGCGTCGGTGCCGAGCACACCGGCGGCGTGCATGACCGCCGTCAGCTCTCCCGGCACGGAGTCGAGCAGGGCGCCGAGGGCGTCCCGGTCGCCGACGTCGCAGGCCGCGACGGTCACCTGGGCGCCCAGCGCGGTCAGTTCGGCCGTGAGTTCCGCGGCGCCCTCGGCCCCCGGGCCGCGGCGGCTGGTGAGGACGAGGTGCTCGGCGCCGTTGCCCGCGAGCCACCGGGCCACATGGGCGCCGATCCCGCCGGTGCCGCCGGTGACCAGGACCGTTCCGCGCGGCCGCCAGCGCCGTTCGGCGGGTGTGTCGCCGAGCGGTGCGCGCACCATGCGGCGGGCCGCGCTCCCGGCGGCGCGGATCGCGATCTGGTCCCCGTCCGCGCCGCCCAGCGCGGAGCACAGACGCCGGACGACGTCCGGGCCGAGGTCCACGCCGAGGTCCGCGTCAAGGTCTGCGTCAAGGTCTGCGCCGACGCCGGCGGGGAGGTCGATCATGCCGCCCCAGGTAGCGGGGCGTTCCAGGCCTAGCACGGTGCCTAGGCCCCAGAGCGAAGCCTGCGCCGCATCGACCGGCTGGCCAGGTCCGTCCTCTCCGCTCGCTCCGACCGGTCCAACCGGTCCAACCGGTCCAACCGGTCCGCTCGGCCCGTCCGGCTCAGCCAGTCCGCCCGGTCCGCCTGGTGCGTCCGGCCCACCCGGCCCACCCGGCCCACCCGGCCCACCCGGCCCATCCGGCCCACCCGGCCGGACCGTAGCGACCCGTCCGACCGACCCATCCGGTCCGTCCGTGGCGAGCCGTCCGACCGGTGCGACCGGTGCGACG
Organism: Streptomyces tauricus; assembly: GCF_014650955.1. Classification (GTDB taxonomy): domain Bacteria; phylum Actinomycetota; class Actinomycetes; order Streptomycetales; family Streptomycetaceae; genus Streptomyces; species Streptomyces tauricus. The sequence goes on along the minus strand of NZ_BMVY01000019.1, from coordinate 1,297 downwards.
GGTGCGACGGGTGCGTCCGTCGTGACGGCGCCCCGGGTGGCGCACCACAGCGGGGCCGTGAGCCCGGCGTCGCCGTGTGCCTGCGCCAGCGTGATCGTGGCGGCGGTGCCCCGGGTGAGCGTCGGATGGGCGGGGTGCGGCCGGGTGTCGAACGAGAGCAGCGACAGGACCCCGTCGGCCGTCCCGGCCCGCAACTGCTCCGCGAGCGCCGCCCGGTCGTCCCCGTCGGTCTCCACGGTCACGACACGCGCGCCCTGCCCGGCGAGCCCGTCGGTGATCGCGGTGATCGCGGTAGCCGCTCCGGTCGCGGTAGCCGCTCCGGTCGCGAGCCCAGCCGGGATCACGACGAGCCAGGTGCCGTCGAGCGTGGTCCCGGGCCGCTCGGCCAGCGGCTTCCACACGATCCGGTAGCGCCAGGAGTCGACGGTGGCGTCCTCGCGGTGCCGTCGGCGCCAGGTGGACAGGGCGGGGACGATGTCCCCCAGTGCCTCGGGGGCGAGGTCGAGACGGTCCGCCAGGGAGGACAGGTCCGCGCGTTCCACCGCGTCCCAGAACGCGGCGTCGGCGGGGTCCGCTCCCGGGGCGGCGGCGACGGCGTCGGTCCAGTGCCGCCGGCGTTGGAAGGCGTAGGTGGGCAGTTCGACGCGCCGAGCCCGGTGCCCTTCGAAGGCGGCGCTCCAGTCGACGTGCACCCCGCCCGCCCACGCCTCGGCGACCGAGGCGAGGAACCGCCGCGGGCCGCCCTCGCCCCGGCGGAGCGACCCGACGGTCACGGCGGCGGAGCCGTGCGCCTCCAGGGTCTCTCCCAGGCCGACCAGCAGGCCGGGGTGAGGGCTGGACTCCACGAACGCGGTGAAGCCGTCGTCCAGCAGCGCGCGCGTCGCCTGTTCGAAGCGGACGGTCTGCCGCAGGTTGGCGTACCAGTACGCGGCGTCCAGCGTGGCCGTGTCGGCCAGGCCCCCGGTCACCGTCGAGTAGAAGCCGATCCGGGAGGGCCGGGGAGCCAGGCCGTCCAACTCGGCGAGGATCCGGTCGCGGACGCCCTCGACGAACATCGCGTGCGAGGCGTAGTTCACGGGGACCAGCCGGACGCGGACGTTCCGGCTCTTCAGCGTCTTCTCCAGTTCCGCCAGCGCCTCCGTCTCGCCGGAGACGACGACCGAGGCGGGGCCGTTGACCACGGCGAGTTCCAGGCGTCCGTCCCAGTCCGCCAGCAGTTCGGCGACGGCTTCGGCGGACAGGGCCACCGAGAGCATGCCGCCCTGGCCCGCGAGGTCCTCCGCGATGATGCGGCTGC
>NZ_BMVY01000018.1 GCF_014650955.1 Streptomyces tauricus | reverse complement strand
AATCGTCAAACCGGTCACGCCCAACCAGCGCACCTCAACAAGATCGTGTTACGAGCTCTCAGTAGTGCTTCTCGCTTTAGCTTTCTCGGCTTGCGGACAGAACGACAACGGAGACGATGAGGACAACGCCAAGGGAGCCACCATCGGCGTCGCGATGCCGACGAAGTCCTCCGAGCGCTGGATAGCCGACGGCGCGAACCTCAAGAAGGAACTGGAGGCGAAGGGGTACAAAGTAAAACTAGTTTTCGGTGAAGACGACCCTGATCAGCAAGTTTCTCAGATCGAGAACTTGATCACGCAGGGCGTCAAGGCATTGGTCATCGCGGCCATAGACAACAAATCCTTGAACAACGTGACCCAGCAGGCCGCCGACGCCGACATTTCGGTAATCGCCTACGACCGGCTCATCCTGGGCACCAAGAACGTGGACTACTACGCTTCCTTCGACAACGAGAAGGTGGGCGAACTGCAAGGCGGATACATCGCCAAGAAGCTTGGGCTGGAAGATGGATCCGAGAAGAAATACAATATTGAGCTCTTCGCGGGTTCGAACGACGACAACAATACGCGATATTTCTTCAACGGCGCGATGAAGGTTCTGCAGCCCTACATCGACAAGAAACAGCTTGTCGTCAAGTCCGGCCAGACCGACCTCAATCAGATAACCACTCTCCGATGGGACGGTGCCACCGCGCAGAAGCGCATGGAGGACATCCTCACCTCGTCCTACAAAAACGGCAAGGTCGACGCGATACTCTCGCCCTACGACGGCATCTCCATCGGCATCATATCCGCACTCAAGTCAGATGCCTACGGTTCGAAAACAAAACCCTGGCCGGTCATCACGGGTCAGGACGCCGAACTCGCCTCAGTGAAGTCGATCATAGCAGGGCAACAGACAGAGACCGTCTACAAAGACCTGCGGAAACTTGCCAAAGTGACCGCCAACATGGTCGACGCAAAACTCAATAATAAAAAACCCGAAATAAACGACACGAAGAGTTACAACAATCTGGAGAAGGTGGTCCCCGCCTACCTGCTGCCCCCGGTCAACGTGGACAAGTCTAATTATGTGGAAGCGCTCATCGAAGATGGATACTACACAGCGGATGATCTCAAATAGCAGAGCGACCGGCGCCTCCACGTCGTTCGAATAGAAGCCTGCCGTGTGAACATGGGCCTCGTCGAGCATCTCGCCTTCGAACGTCACAGCGCTGATCCCGTTCGACTGCGCCGCCTCGACCGTCGCGACCAGGCGTGCGCAGCGGGCGAATTCTTCGGGGGCGGGGAGAGAACACCTTGTTGATCACAGGGATGTGGGAAGGGTGGATCGCCGAAGAAAGACACTGAACAAGCATCCATCGCCTGCCCTCGGGAAGCCCGCCGATGCCCGGACAGGGGCTCGTTCCGTCATATGACGAGTCCCTGGTCAACGCCCCTGTGAGAACCGGACCCCTGTCCGGGACGTGGTCGTCACAAGTTGAGTCCTGTGCAGAAAGGACGCGAGGTGAATGCCTCGCGAACATGGCCATGCCGATCTGCGCTCAACTCTCAACTCGTGGGCAACAACGCCCGGATCACGCTCACCACCCCTCAGGAGCTCCGTGCAGTCCGCACAACCTGCACACCATCCAGCGCGACAGCACAAGGCCACTGGTTCCTGCGTACGCGCGAGAGCTATGAACTGTGACTCCGCCAGCCACCAGCCGCCAGCACTCGGCGGCGCTGCGCGACGGAGCCTGTGGGTTCCTCCTCAAGGACTCCGGCCCCGAACTGCTGCTCGCCGTGGTGGCCTCGTTCGCCGGTGGTGACGCGCTCTTCGCGCCCAGTGTCACCCGCCTCCTCATCGAGGCGTACGCCCGCCAGGCCGCCGGCCAGCAGTCCGCGGACCGCGACACTCACCTCAACCGCCCGATGACCAAGCTGGACTTGAGCGGCAGAGCACAAGCAGCAGTGGTGGCGTACAGGTCAAGTCTCGTGCCCTCGGGCGGATGGATGCCGGATACTCCGGCACTCCCCCCCCCAGGCCACTCTGGCGACTTTCGACCTCGACGGGCAGGTCCAGTAGCTGTGGCTCCTGCCCGAAGAGGACAACACATACTCGGTGAACTTCAGCGAAGGTCCACCTGGGTCTATGTCAGTCGATGCCTTCGATGATACGGAAGTCGCGCTCGACGCCGTCCGAGAGAGCGACCAACGCCTCCTGGTAGGCCGCACTCTCGTGCGCCGCGACGGCCTGCTCGAAGCTGTCGAACTCGATCAGGACGGTGCGCTCGGCGATTCCGGCGTCATGCGCCACGACCCGACCGCCACGGGCGAGGACCCGACCGCCCCCGGCCTCGACGGCCGCAGTGGCCAGCTCGCTGTAAGCAGCCAGCTTCTCAGGGTCTGAAACGGTGCGATACGCGCTGACCCAGTAGCCCTTGGGCATGGAACCTCCAGTGGTGGGATGCCAGTGCGGGGATGAGCCCATCTGGCTTACGGGTTGGTCTCGGTCGAGCGTCGGCGGGCGAGCGCCAGGCTTGCCGGCGTCGTGATCGTCGTGGCGCCGATGCCGACCAGCGCCATGGTGGTGTAGGCGCTGTTGCCGGGAAAGGGGCGGCCCCTCAGCGAGGATACGGCCGCCGATGGCGCTAGCCAGGGAAAACCCGACGCTGCGGACGGTGTAGTTGAAACTCATGGCGATCGACATCTCGCTCTTGGGAGCGACCGAAGGCTGTTCTTGACGGCCACGGTCAATAGCGGCGGGTCCGGAGAGACGCCGGCGGTCGTGGTGGCGACAACCAGTGCGTGGCCCTCTGCGTCCCCCTGGCCCCGAGCAAACTGAACGGCGCTGGGGAACCCTGCGAAGGACTGCTTCACCTGCTCACCATGACCACGGGTGGGGTCATCGTGCGCCTGTGCTGATGCCGCTGGCCCCTGCAAGGAGTTCAAGGGCGCAGATCCGGTTTCCGGTGCCCGGGATGGAGGGGTTGACCATGCGGTTGTCGGTTCCCTGGGGCGCGGCGAGGTCCTTGAGCTTTGTTCGGCCTCCTCTCCGGCGCCGGTCAGGATGCGTCCCCGGTTGTGATTGATCAGTTGCTGCTCTTGGGCAGTCAGGGCTGCGGCGTGGGCCTCCTCCGCTGAGGGCAGCAGCACGCCGGGCCCTGGTCTCCAGCCAGGCCGGCCAGAGCGGACCGAGGACGACGGCCGGGCCGTCGCGCTGCACGACCGGTGTGTGCACCGCCGCTGTCCGTTGTTCGTCAGCGGGCTCGACGGCGACCGGATCGTCTGCGGGCACCACGGCTTCACGTACGACACGGCGAGTGCGTGCGTGCAGACGGTGGTACGTGAGGGGCAGGGGCCCGGCCGCGGGCGTGGAGCCGGGGGGATGGGGGCCGGCCCGCCCGTCCTCAGATGTTGATGGTGACCGGCCCGCTCCTTGAAGGAACCTCGTCGTGTTCCTCCAGCAGTTCGCGCAGCCTGTCGGCGTCGGTGTGGCCGAGGACGTCGAGTATCGCGAGTGCCTCGTTCCACGCCCGGCGGGCCTCCTGCGGGGACGTGACGGCGAGTGCTTCACCGCGGTGGACGAGGGTGTCGGCGATCAGCGAGGCGTCGTTGAGGGCGCGGTAGTGGGTGAGCGCGTGGTCGAAGGCCTCCAGCGCCTCGTCGTGCTGTCCGAGGCGGTGGTGCGCGACACCCATGGTGTCCCAGGCCGCCGCCTCGATGTTCCTGTTGCCGGACCTGTGCGCGATGCGGACGGCGCGGCGGCAGTCCCCCAGCGACTCCTCGTACTCGTGCAGGAGCAGGCGGGTCCAGGCCACTTCGTTGGTGACGCTCGCGATGCCGACGTAAGCCCGTGTCCTCGTGTACAGGGCGCAGGCGATCTTGTACTGCGCCAGTGCCTCGCGGTGGTCCTGCCGGACGTTCGCCAAGAACGCCAGGTACCGGTGGGTCAGCGCCGTGAAGGGGACATCACCCAGGTCGGTGAACAGTTCCAACGCCCGTTCCAGGTGCGCGGCTCCCCGCGCGTGGTCGTTCGTCCGGACGTGGGCGAAGCCGAGAACACGATGCATGTGGGCCTCGCCCAGTGTCTCTCCGAGCCGCTGCGCGCCGGCGAGTGCCGTGGTGTGCAGCTCGATCTGTTCCTCACGGCGCCCACGCCGGTCGAGGACGAGTTCCAGGGTCGCCGCCATGCGCCAGGCGTGCGCGCCCGTGCCGTGACCGCTGTCCCGGGTGATCACCGCCTCCAGCGCCGGCATCTCCCGCACGAGCCACTTCGCCGCGCTGTCCGTGTCGCTGAACGACAGGACCTGCGTGCCGGGGGCGGCGTCGGGCAGCGGGAGAGGTTCCCGATGCGTGTACAGCTGGGTGGCCGCGCCGCGCGCGCTGTGCAGGTAGTGGTCGAAGAGCCGGCGGCGGGCGTCCTCACGGGCTTCGGGCGGGTCCTCGGCCAGGGAGAGCTCCTGGCTGAAGGTCCGCAGCAGTTCGTGCGAGCCGTAGAGACCGGGCGCGGGCTCGGTCCACAGGCTGGCCCGGGTGAGCTCGGACAGCACAGGGCGCGTCTGTGCGGTCGTCAGCCCCGCGAGGCTCGCCACGGCCTGCGCGGAGACGTCGTGGGGCGGACACAACCACAGCAGCCGGAAGAGCCCGGCCGCCGCCGGAGTCAGCGTGCGGTACGACCAGGAGAAGACCGCTCGGGTGTCGGTGGCCGGGTCACCGACGGCGAAGACGCCGAGGTCGTCGCGGCTCTCCGCCAGCTCCGCGGCGATGTCCGCGAGCGGTGCGGACGGGTGGCCCTCCGCACGCGCACACACGATCGCCAGGGCGAGGGGCAGCCGGCCGCACTGCTCGGCGATGCGGACCGCCGCCTGCCGGTCGGCGGTGACGCGCGCCGCGCCCAGCCGCTTCGTCATGAACTCGATGGATTCGGTGACGGTCAGGATGTCCAGGCGCAGGGAACGCGCTCCGTTGGCGGCGACGAGTCCGTACAACTGCTCCCGACTGGTGATCACCGTGACGCACGTCGGTGTCCCCGGCAGCAGAGGACGTACCTGTTCGGCGCTGCGGGCGTTGTCGAGGACCACAAGCACACGCCGTCCGGCCAGCATGCTGCGGTACAGGGCGGCCTGGCCGTCGAGGCTCGGCGGGATGTCCTCCGCCGGTACGCCGAGGGCTTCCAGGAAGTAGCAGATCGCGGCCGACGGCGTGAGCGCGACTCCCGCCGGGTCGTATCCGCGCAGATTGACGTACAGCTGTCCGTCGGGAAAGTGCCGGGTGTTGCTGTGGGCCCAGTGCAGAGCGAGCGTGGTCTTCCCCACGCCCGGCGCGCCGCCGATCGCGCTGATGACGACGGTGGCCGGCGTGCCGCCGTCGGCCGGCAGCAGGTCACGCATCCAGTCGAGTTCGGCTCTCCTGCCGGTGAACGCGTGCAGGTCTGCGGGGAGTTGGGCAGGACGTACCCGGGGGGTCGCCCCCGGGCCGGCCCCCGGACTCGCACCCCGGCTCCCACCTGGGGAGGATGCGCCGCTGGTGTCCGCGGCCTTCGGATCGCCGGAGCGGGACGTCCTCGTCGGTACGACGGTGCCGCGCAGCACGCGGATCTGGGCCTCGCGCAGTTCGGAACCGGGATCGACACCCAGTTCGCTCGTGAGCCGGGACCGGACGACCTGGTAGTGGTCCAGGGCCTGAGCCGCCAGCCCTTCGGCGGCGAGGACGAGGACGAGCCGCGCCTGGAGGCACTCGTTCAACGGTTCGCTCTCGGCCGCCCGCCTGACCAGCGGGAACACCCTGGACGTGTCGCCCGCGGCCAGCGCCGCGTCAGCGGCGTCCCTGGCCGCGTGCGGATACTCGGCGTCGATTCCTGCGAAGACCGCGTGGGAATACGCCGTACGGGGAAGCCCTTCCGCGGTCCGCCCCAGCCACAGGGAGAGCGCCCGGACGAACAGGCCGGTGGCTTCCGCGGGCCGCCCCGCGGCCGAGGCGGTCTGCGCCGCGTCCCGCAGTCTCCGGAACCTCAGCAGATCCAGTGCCTCGTCCTCGGTGTTCAGCCGGTAGCCACCGGCCGCGCGCACCAGGACACGGGCCCCGGTTCTGCCGGTCAGCTCCGGTTCGAGCAGCCTCCTCAGCGCACCGATGTGCCGGTGGACGACGTTGACCGCGTGCTCCGGCGGATCCTCGTCCCATAAGGCGTCGACTATCTGGTGCAGCGGTACCGGCCGGTCCGACCGCACCAGAAGCAGTGCCAGCAACAACCGCTGCTTCGGTGGGCCCAGGCTGAGCTCCGTCGCGTGCCGCCAGGCCCTGAGAGGCCCGAGCACCGAGAAGCGCAGTGCGACGTCCGCCGTGGACTCGTTCTCGGGACTCACTTCTGGTTCTCCCTACAGGTGATCGTCCGGTGCTTACTGCCCCTGCCGAGGGCGCGAAGTACGCCGCTTACGCACAGGTACGGAGCAAGATCCTCAGGCTCTCACCCGGTTGCCTCCCCGTGGTACGGCGGTGACGGACCGGAGACACTCCGTACGTGATCCCGACATCGGGCGGCCTCCCCGACACCGTGGGCCGCCGACGGGCGACCGCGCCTCACACTCTGCACGACCCGGTCGGGTGGACGCCGGACTCGGCCATTTGCGGCCAGTCGAGAAGAAATCGCGCTCGGCGGTCAAGTCCGGCTTTCCGTGGGCCCGTACGCCGAAGGGCCCCACTCGCACGAGTGGGGCCCTTCGGTACGTATCAGCGTGTGTTCGGGAGCGGTGCCAGGTCAGTTCCCCGCGGACGGGAGCCGGTTGCGCAGAGCGCGCAGCGCCAGGTGACGACGTGACCTCACCGTGCCCGACGGGACGTCCAGGATGCGTGCGGTCTCCTCCACGCTGCATCCGTAGATGTAGAGGTAGACGAGCACCTTCCGGTGGTCCGCCGAAACGCCCCGCAGCAGGGAAACAGCCTCCATGGCCGCGTGTGCCGGTTCGGTGTGGTCCTCCTGCGCCGGGTCCCCGCTCTCGGTGGTCACCGTCTCGTGCCGGGCGTAGGCACTTCGCGACCGGTCGATGATCAGGTTCCGCGCGACCTTGAACAGCCAGCCGCGTACGGAACCTTCCCGGCTGAGGAGTCTGTCGGCGTGATGCCACGCCTTGACGAACGTCTCCTGGACGATGTCCTCGGCGAGATGGTGGTCCGAGAGCAGTCTGTGCGCGTAGGCGAGGAGTGCGTCCCTGTGCTGCTCCACCAGGCCGTCCACGAGGTCGGGAGCCGGCGAGGTCGTCGATGGAGCGGTGCCCGCGAGTAGCGTCATGGTGGCTTGTTCCTGGTTCTCTTTCGCACCGGTGCTCCGTCCGGACAGGCGGGGGACTGTCCGGACGCGGAAACACACGGGAGGGATCTGGTTTCGGGACCGACCGTAGGCAAGGGCCAGTGCCGAAAAAGTGACGAGCGGGCCACCGCGGCCGTCACTTTCCCCCGTCATCCCGTGTCCTCACCCCTTCGCCGCGGGCACGGTCCTTCCGCGGTCGCCCCGGGGGATGTCCGCCTTGATCGCGAACCACACCCCTCCCACGCCCTGTCCGTTGGTGTCCCCGGGCTTCTTGTCGCCCTTGAAGGTGTACGCGGGCCAGCAGTTGAAGGACTCCTGCCGGCCTCCGCCCGGAGTGCTGAACGGGAACAGAACCCGGGGGTCAAGCCCCGCGGCCTTCGCGTCCGCCGCCGTGACGGGCTCGCTGGGTGTCCACTTCTCCAGGCACTTCGCGTCACAGGCCGTCTTCATCGGCCAGGGCGTGTCCTTCGTGAACAGGTACAGCGTCCGGCCGTTCCTGTCCTGCAGCACCCGGCCGAGCCCGGGGCTGTTCAGGACGCCCAGGGCGGGCCGCTCGGTGCCCGTTCTCGTGCCGTCCGGAGCCGCGGCGTACCAAGTGTCCTTGATGCCCTGCCCAGCCGTGTCACCCTTTTTGCCGGGAGCGTAGGTGTAGAGAGGCCTGCCGGCGATGGTCATCTGCTCGACCCCGTCGGCACGGGTGATCGAGCCCAGCAGATCCTGCGCCACCCCCTGGGCGGCTGCCGGTTCCCGCGCGGGGACCGGCAGCCAGGTCATCGCGCACGCGTCCGTGCAACTCGACTTGCCGGGACGGCTTTCGTCCGCCCTGGAGACGTACACGGTGCTGCCCTTCGAGTCGACCACGACAGAGCCGAGTTCCGCGTCCCGGCGAACGGAGATGCCCTCGGAGCTCAGGGGCACCGCCGACTCCTTGACCACCTCCAGCTCGAACTTCCCCGACGGCTTCTCCCCGGCCTGAGCCTGCGTCGCACCCCCCTCGCCGGGCCGGTCGGCGCCGCAGGCGGACAGTGCCAGGGCGAGCACCACGGCCCCCGCGGCGAAAGCGGTCCTCCGCTGGTTCCCGTGCAGATGCATGGCGTTGTGCACGAGACTGTACGTGCGGCTGTACGTGTTCATGACCTTCCTCGCTTCGTCCGTACGCGGCACCCCACCCCGAGGTGCCAAGGTGCTACTGGGTGGCGAGGAAGAGGTAGTCGGCGGTGTAGGGCACCTTGGCCGTGGGGTGGGTACCGGCGTCGCAGTTGCCGGCCGGGGCCACGCCGCCTTCGGTGTTGAGCCGCAGGACGGTCCGCGTCTTGGCCAGGAGCCCCTTGTCCGCGCCTGTCTGCGTCGCCTGCAGGATGAGCTCGGGGATGTTGCCCTGGCCGTTGTCGAACTTGTTGAGGACGCTTCCGGTGACTGAGGAGCCGTCGGGCGCGATCCACTGCGGAGGCCCCGCGGGGCCGGGCTTGGCGAAGGTGTGGTCGATGTCGCCCTGGAGGGTGGCTTCGACGTTGTCCTGGGTGAACGCGTAGGTGCCGTCGGGCTGCTTGGTGCAGGCGTAGACCTGGGACCCGCTGACGACCCCGCGCAGGGCCGAGTCCCGGATCGTGCCCGGCAGATCGACACGGCCGGGGAGGGCGAACGCCTGGCCGCGGACGGCGCCACCGGGGAACTCGCCGGTGTGCAGGTTGAAGTAGAACTTCTCGGGGTGGGCCTTGATGTCACGCAGCAGCGCGGCGTCCTTCACCTTCACGGTGCCGTAGACGTGCTTGCTGCCGTCCTTGAGCTTCTCGGTGAAGAACGGGATCCTCACATCGCCGTTGACTCCCCGCCCGCCCTGGTGCAGGTGCGCCAGGGTCGGAGTGTCCGTACCGCTCCACGCCAGCGCGAAGGACACGTCCTGGCCCTGGACGCGCATGAGCGCCACGGCGCGGCCGTCCTTGTCACCGACTGCCGGCTTGCCCTTGACCGGCACCTCGTTGTCACCGGTGAGGACCGAGGCGAAGAACGTGGCCCCGGCCGCGTCCTTGCCGTAGCGGCCGATCGCCCCCGCGGCCTGCGCGGAGTCCGCCGACGCGTGTCCGCCCGCAGACTCGTGGGCCGCCCCGCCCGCGTCGATGTCGTCGCCGTTGCAGGCGGTCAGCATCAGGGCGCCGGTCAGGGCGGACGTGGTGATCAGTGCGAAACGCTTGCTGTTCATGAGGTTCTGCCTCCCCGTGGGTGTCACCGCGGGTGGGTCCGCGGTCCGACACCTGAGACACGGGATACTCGTGCGCTCCGGGTCACCCGGTGACAGTCCTGAGACATTCCTGGAACCGGCCGGAGCCAATTCGGCAGCCGCCGGCTCCTCCCCGGGTTCCGGCCGAGGACCGCGACGGCGGCACCGGAACCCTCATGGCCTCCGCGCCGACGTCACCGTACGCGGCAGCCATGCGACTGGGCCGTACCGGATGCGCCGCGGCCGCCACCGACTGACGACGAACTGGACCGCGTACGGGACGAGGCAACTGATCAGGTCGCTGAGGTGCCCCAGTGTGGTGCCGGGGGCACACGGCGCTGGAAACCACTTTCAGAGCGACCTCCGGCCGTCGGTGCACGCACCAGCCAACTGCCGTTGCCGGCCTGCCGGCTTCGTGAGCGCGCACCTGACGGTCACTGTCATGTCGGCATGCAGCAACGTCAGGCAGGACACCCGACCCGCTGGACGGGATGTGGTCAAGCTGTGGATCCCCGGCAACCACCGAGAGACACACCACCACGAGCCATCGAGTCCAACGAACACGCCGCCTGCCATCACCCAGGATCGATGCCCCAGGATCAGCGGTCCGAACTCGTCCCCCGGTCGTGCGGGGTCCTCCATGCCGGGCACCGGTCCCATCAGCTCCACCTTGCATGTCCCCGTGTCCAGGCTGTACGCGTACCCGATGCGACCACTCGAATGTCTAGCGCAGACGCCGCCCGCCGGTGAATGGTTGTAGCCGGAGGCAGCGGGCAGGATCGCAGCGCCTATCGTGGCGGATCCCTACACGCCCCCTTGAGAGCGCAGTCGAGGAAACGGTGACAGACACCCACGGAGCGACCCGGTCCAGCCGGCTGTCGATCGACCACATCACCCTCGACGGCATCCGCGTGATCGTCCTGCGCGGCGAGATCGACCACACCGGCAAAGAGCCCTTCCTGCAGGCACTCCTGCCCCCTGACGGCACGGCCGCTTCCGCATCTGCGCGCACGGTGCTCGATCTCACCCAGGTGACCTTCATGGACTCCAGCGGCATCACCGTCCTGGTCGCCGCCTACCAGGCCGCGACCCGGGCCGGAGGATGGCTGCGCATCGCCGGCGCCCAGGGAAGCCGTCCTACGCGTCCTGCAATCGTCGGACTCGACACCGTCATCGACTGCCACCCCACCCTCGACGACGCCCTCACCGCCTGAACGCGACCACACCGCCAGCCCCTGGCCGCCGACCGGTCTGGGTGGCCGACGAGACCGCTGTCAACGATGCCGGCCCACCGGACGGCCACATCCGCGTGACGGGCAGGCGCTGCACGGTGACGTCTGCTGCCGCGATCGCGCGCCCGCGTCACCGGTCCCCAGGAGTTGCTCTGTGCGGCGCTGCTTCCATGCCGTCGTGCGGCGCTTCCAGGACCTGCCACCCTGCAAGCAGGGTGGCTCTTTTCCTGCACGGCCTGAATCGTTCGCCCCGCGGTCACTCGCCTTGGTACGCGATCGGGAGTGTTCGAGGGTCTGTAACAGGAAGCGGTGCCCGTTGGCCGGTCACCGGCTGGAGGTGACCTTCTCGAAGGTGAACTCGACGCCGTGCGCCGTGTCGGTCCTGTCGAGCTGGACCACCACTTTGGACTGCGTGCCGGGCTTCGAAACGGTCCACATGAAGCCCTCCGAGCACTTCTTCCCCTGTTTACCCGACACGCTCCCCGCGAGCATGATCCGGTAGGTGTTCTCCTGCTCCAGCCTCGCCGCCCGGCCCTCGCACGGCGGCCGGGCGGGATAGACCGCTGACAGCAGGCCAGCGCCGTCTCCCATAACGCCTCGTAGATCGTTGCATCACGGGAGTTCGACGACCTGCGCGGCATAGGCAAGGTCGGCGCCGAACCCTAGAAGCAGCGCGAGGTCGCCGCTGCGGACGGCTCTCCGGGTCAGTAGGTCGTCCATGGCAAGAGGAATGGACGCGGCCGAGGTATTGCCGCTGTGGGTGATGGTCTTGGCCACGACCGTGTCAGGACTCAAGGACAGCGAGGAGGCCACGGCATTGATGATGCGGAGATTGGCCTGGTGCGGGATGAAGGCCGCTATGTCGTCGAGTTGCACTCCCGCCGCCTCGACGGCCTGCCGGGCGACTTCCGGCAAGCGGGTTGCCGCCCAGCGGTACGATTCCAGACCGGACATGCGCAGAACCGAACGAGTCGTGTCAGACGAGGCTTTTGCCGGCCAGGAACTGTAGGTGCCGGAACGGTGCCGGTGGCCATCAGCGCCCCACACCACCGGGCCGAAGCCAGGAGAGTCTGCGGAGACGACCACGGCGGCCCCGGCACCGTCCGCGAAGAGAAACGCGGTGTCCGGGTCGGAGGAATCGATCAGGTCGCTCATTCGTTCCGAGCCGACGACCAGAACACTGTCGACCTCACCGGCACGCACGAGGGAGTTCGCTTGGGCGAGCGCGTAACTGAATCCCGCGCAGGCTGCGTTGAGGTCGAAGGCACCCGCCGATGGAGCTCCCAGGAATTGGGCGACCCATGGGGCCGCAGCTGGTGTCTGTTCGGTGAAGGACGTGGTCGCCAGCAACACCAGACCGAGGTCGGCGGACTTGACGTCGCCCTGGGCCAGTGCTCGGCGACCGGCCTCGACTGCCATGGCGGACGGACTCGTGTTCGGCTGCGAAGCGGCGTGTGGTGACTCCACAACGGCGCCCTATCCACTGAGGGCTGGCCTTGATGCGTCCACTTATTTCGTCGTTCCTCACCTCACGGGAGGGTCGATAGGCCCCGACTCCGGCGATCCGGGCACCGCCGCGTGACGGGCGTGTATGGAACGTCACTCCTGCGCCTCTTGCCCCAAGGGCCGCGCCGCCATGGAGGGGGAGGGGGAGTTGAGCGCCACCAAGCGGCCTTTCAAATAGGCTTGTTTGCAGGCTTGACGCTGGATCTTGCCGCTGGAGGTCTTCAGGAGCGCTCCACGGCGCACGACCACCACTTCGTGGACCGGTAGCCGATGTGTCTCGTGAATCGCCTGGTGGACCTGGTCGCGCACAGCGTCGAGGCCTGGATCTCGCAGTACTCTGCCGTCGATCTCGACCACCACAATCAGCTGCTCGCGCTGTCCGTCGTCCACGGAGAATGCCACCGCGCAGTTCAGATGCAGCCCTGGCACCGCTTGTTCAGCGGTCAGTTCGATGTCCTGGGGGTAGTGGTTCTGTCCCTGGCGGACAATGACGTCTTTCAGGCGGCCGGTGATGTAGAGCTCTCCGCCTTGTAGATAACCCAGATCGCCGGTGCGCAGATAGCCGCGGGTGGGGCCGGTCTGCGGGAGAAGGGAGGGGGGCCCGGTGTCCTGTGCCGGCTGGGCGCGGAAGACCTCTTCGCTGTCCTGTGGCCGCCCCCGGTAACCGGCGGCCACCGACGGTCCGGTCACCCAGATCTCTCCTACCCGCCCCTCGCCCACCGGGTGCCGGGTGACCGGATCGACGATCAGCAGATCCGTGCCCGGTAAGGGGAGTCCGCAGCTGACCACCGAGTAGGCCCCAGGTGTGGAGGGAGCCGCCGGTTCGACACGTCCGGCGCGCAGGGCCTCAAGGGAAATCCACCCGACAGTGGGGGGCCTCCGGTCCGGAGTGAGGGTCGCGGTCAGAGTGTTCTCGGCCAGCCCGTATCCCGGACACATCGCGCGCCGGTCGAACCCGTAGGGCTTGAAGGCGGCACAGAACGCCTCGATCGCGGCCTGGCGCACCGGTTCGGCGCCGTTACCGGCGAAGCGCCACCGTGACAGGTCGCCGACCTCCGACATGTCACCGCGCAGATCTGCTTGAGCGCACATCTCATAGGCGAAGCTGGGTGCGACGCTGTGGGTGGCCCCGATGCGGGCGACGGCCTCCAGCCATCGGGCCGGACGACGGATGAACGCCTCCGGGGCCATGATGTACGAGGGAACACCCGCGTACAGCGGCAACACGATTCCGAACATCAGGCCCATGTCGTGGAAGTGCGGCAGCCAGCTGACCACCCGGCCCTCGGGCGTCAGCGGGCGCGACTGATCGGTCTGCGCCGCGTTGGCCACGAAGTTCTCGTGCCGGATCATGACGCCCTTGGGATCTCCCGTCGACCCCGAGGTGTACTGCAGCAGCGCGATGTCGCCCGGCGCAGGCGCGGTGACGGACTGGTCGGTGATCGCGGACAAGTCGGTGCTGTCGGTGGGTATGAGAGTCAGCGGCGCCAATTCCGGCGCGTCGGTGAAGCGCTGCTCGACCTCTGCCTTGATCCGTGTGGTGGTCAGCACGACGGAGGTGTCGGCGTCCTGGGCGATCCGCCGGATCTTACGGAGGTGTTCCCGCCGACTGGGCACCTGCACGGGCGCCGCGACGACTCGGCCCTGCATGCAGCCCAGTAACGCCCGAACGAACTCCAGCCCGGCCGGATACATCAACAGCACTCGGCCGCCCGACAGCCCTTTCGTGAGCAGACCGGCCGCCCGCGCGTTCGCCGCGGTATCGAGCTGCCGGTAAGTCATCGAGTCGGCGTTATCTTCACCGTTGCGTAGGAACACGTAGGCGATCTCGTCGGGCCGGGTGTCGACCTGCTCGTGCAAGAGGTCCGTCACCGTCCTGGCGTACACGGCGGTCGTTCTGGGATTCCGGTCCATTACCAAGCTGTCCTCCTGACGAAGAACTGATGCGGTAGGCACACGGGGAATCGAGAGCGCCCGACCGTTTGGATGACCTCAACACACGGTCGGAGCCACGATTTTCCCGAAGTGTCGCTGCGTTCCTGGCCACGGATGTCATGGGGCGCCGGCCGGAACTGCGGAAGGGCGAATCCCTGACTGCAGGCCGGATCCAGGTTTCTCGATCAAACCTGAGGTGGGGCCGCCGAGGACAGGAGACGCCTACGAGCGCTGCTTCATCTTTCCTCGGTCGGTGACGAATTGCACGGGGCGGAAGAGACGAAGCGGTAGCACGAGCTGATTCCCGCGCGCCGTCACCGCACTCCGGGGGCGCACTGCGAGCTCTGCTGGCTAAAGCACACCGGAGTGCGAGGCACACATGGCGACGGCGCTCACGCCGTGCGCGCCGTGCACAGAAATCATTCTCCCAGTAAGGGCTATTGGCTTCTTCCCTTGTTCCAGGTATGCACCACTGCCGCCAGGGCTAGTACGACCTGGACCGGCACGACGTCACGCGGGGGCAGAGGCGCCGGTCGCGCGGGCGCATCAGCGCTCGATTTCTCGCCGCCACGCTTCGCCCGCCCCCTCACTTCCCCTTGCGCGGCGCGCCCATCGCCGTTGACTGTTGATAAACCGCTTAGCGATTCTGAATATCACCTGGCCACCGGCTTGCGCGGGTTTCCGCCGCACACGTCCCTGGATTTGATGCGCACTACGTCTGAGCTGTGATTTCGAACCGGATGCCTCGCCGGAGAGAAAAGAGACAAACGTGTCCACCTACACCCCCCCACCTCATGGCATCCACGAACGTCAGACGCAGACCGAAGGGCGCACCACCGTCTACTTGGAAGCCGGGACCGGCCCGGACCTCCTTCTGCTGCACGGAGACGCGAGCGGATCCTTCGACTGGATCGCGGTGATACCCCAACTGGCCGCCACCCATCATGTGATCGCCCTCGACATGCCCGGTTTCGGCAGGACACCGCCTCTCGACGAACACACGCCGGCCCGGTACACGGCCTTCGTCGAGGCATTCGTCACCGCCATCGGCCTCAAGGACTATTCCGTCATCGGCCATTCCTTCGGGGGAATGATTGCCATTCATCTGGCCCTCGTCGAGGAAAATCACATCAATCGCCTGGTCCTGGTGGCACCCGGCGGACTGGGCCGCAGCGCCAACCCCGTTCAGACTCTGGCCGCATACCCTGTGCTGCGCCGTGCGGCCTTCGCGGCCAGCATGCTGCCGGGTGCCGCGCTGATCAATACCATCACCTGCGCGCTGGGCGCCACATCCCGGCCTTGGAACATCCCACCGCTGTGGTATGTGGACCAGGTCAAGCGAGCAGAAAGTCCCCAGTACATCAGCACGACCCTCGCCGTGGTCGCGAATGCGCTGACACCCTTCGGCCAGCGCTACGACCTGAGGCCCAAGTTGCCCCACCTCCCCATGCCTTCTCTGGTGGTCTGGGGAATCCTCGACTTCGTGGTCCCTGCCTGGCAGGCCGCCTCCGCTTCGCTTCTCCCGCAGGGAAGTCGCCGTCTGATGGCGACGGGCCACTGTCCTCAACTGGAGGCTGCGGACGAATTCCTCAAGGTTGTCCGTCCCTTCCTGAACAGCGGGCGTCAAGGGACCGACGAGCAGGAGGAGCCGGCGGCGTCCGGTGCGGGAAAGACGAAGTGAACCCGCTGCTGAAGGCCCTGTGCGAAGGCGAACTCGTCGAGTTGCCCGCAACCATCGACGAGATCCGGGCCTCCACGCACCCCGCTCACCGCGAAGAGTTCGAGCGAGAGCTCGGCAGCACGGCCTTCAACGCCCTCCCGCACCTGCTCATGCACTGGGCCATCCGGGCCGGCGGTGCCGAACCGGGTACTCCGTTCGCCTCCGTCACCACCGATATGAACATCCCCCCTTTTGTCTGACGGACCGCTCCGCGGGTGGTCGTCCTTGACTGTCCTGAAGGTGGATATGCCTGCTGACACGCACGCCGAGCAGCTCCCCGGTTGGGAGGCGATGGCCACACTGAACGGACTGGAGACCGCGTTCTGGCGTCTCGATACACATGAGGCTCTGCGCTCGCACGCGGTGCTGGTGTGGATCCTGGAACACGCACCGCGCTGGGACAGACTGCTGGCCTGCTTCGACGATGTCACCCGGGTGCTTCCCCGGTTGAGAACACGAGTTGTCGACGCCCCCTGGCAATGGGGATGGGCCGCCTGGCAGGAGGACCCGGCCTTCGATGTCCACCATCACCTGGAGCGGATCCGGTTGCCCTCACCCGGCGGTCGCAGGGAACTCCTCGATCTGGCGGAACGTGTGGGCGCGTCCCCCTTCGACCCCGCGCGTCCCCCGTGGCGGATCGTGCTGGTGGAGGAGTTGGAGGAGGACCGAGCGGCCCTGGTGATCAAAATCCACCATTGCATCACCGACGGCGGCGGACTACGGGAAGCGATGCTCGCCGTTCTTCCCTCATCGCGCCGCAGCCCGAAGAGGTCGTCCGGAGCGTCCGTCCTTCCACTGCAGCGCCCCCGGACCGCACCGGATGACACACCTGGATGTCGCAAGCCCGTGCCCAACTGCACGGTTCGCGTTCGCTGTCGCGTCGCGCTATCACCGCCTGGGCCCATGCCGCATCCGCACTCGGGCGTCAGGCACTGCACCCGGCACGCGTCTCCGGGACCCTCCATACGGCGTTGAGCGAACTGCGCCGCGTCGAAATCCCCACCCCGTCGCCCTTGTTGGCAGGACGCTCGCTGGAGCGTCGGTACGAATCGATCGAGATGCCGCTCGAACAGTTCAAGGCCGCAGGAAAAAGCGTGGGCGCTTCGGTGACCTCCTCGTACATCGCGATCCTGCTGGCCACGTATGCCGACTACCACCGTCACCGCGGCGTCAGTCACGGAACTCTTTCGATGGCCGTGCCCGTCGACCTCAGAAAGAACAAGGGGCACACAGAGAACAACATGGTGGGGGTGGCCTTCCTCGCGGCGCCGTTGACCAGCAAGGACCTGGGCACCCGGATTCGTACGGTGCACCAGTTCCTGCGGGACTCGCGCTCGTCCGGCATGGTGCAGGTCCTGCCGGCACTGGCCGACTTCCTGCCTCTCGTTCCGCCGCCGCTGCTCTCCGCGTTCGTACGACGGATGTCCGCGGCCATCGACGTCGTGCCCAGCAGCATGCCCGGTGTCCTGCGGCCGGCCTATGTCGCCGGTGCGGAGATCATCTCCTGCCTCGCCTTCGGGCCACGGGGAAACAGCGGATGTATCTCCTCACTCATGTCCCACGACACCACGTGCACCCTGAACGTCCATCTGGACCCGGCAGCAGTGTCCGACCTGCCCGCTTTCGCCGATCTTCTGCTCCGGAACACCCAGGAACTGCTCCGGCTCGCCTCCTCCTGACCGAAAGCACTCACCTCACCAAAGCACCGAAAGGAAGAACGGCATGACACGAACTCTCGACGTCGAGCTCCGTCCCAGCCGACACCGTGTGCTGGAACGTGTGAAGGAACTGACCCGCTCCGACCAAGAACTGCAGGACCGCCTGGAGGCGGTCAAGGAATTCTCTGCGAGCGTCCGCAGCGCGGAGGTCTTCATCACGAACGCCTGCAACCTGCGCTGCAAAGGGTGCTGGTTCTTCGAGCACGACATGGACAAGGCCGCCGAGGAAGTCCGCGACCTGGACACCCTGCGAACGTTCGCCCAGCAGCTGCACGCCGGCGGAACCACCAATGTCCTGCTCATCGGCGGAGAACCGGCACTGGTACCCGACCGCATCTCCGTCTTCGTGGAGACGTTCCCCTACGTGTCAGTCGTCACCAACGGAACGAGGCCCGTCCCCTACGACGGGTTCGAGAACATCCAGGTCTTGGTGTCCTTGTGGGGCGGCGGTCCCATCGACGACGCACTACGCGGACACCGGCCCAACGGACAGCCGATCACCGGCCTGTTCGACCTCGGGCTAGGGGCATACCGGAACGACCCGCGTGTGACCTGGGTCTACACCGTGAGCGAGCCGGGACTCTCCCACCTCGAACCGACCGTGCGCGCGATCCAGGACAACGGCAACCAGGTCGTGTTCGGCTTCTACAGCGACTACGGCTCCGACGACCCCACCGCGCTCCAGGAGGGCGACCGGCTGCTGGCCGAAATGACCCGCGTGTGGGAGACCTACCCGGACACGGTGATCGGCCATCCGTACTACTTCAACGCGCTGATCCGGGGCCGTACCCACTGGGGAACCTTCGGCTACGACACCTGCCCCAGCGTCAGCGTCGACCACGAAGCGCACACCGACCGGCTCAAGAACGGAAACCCCGTACTACGGGGGTTCAACACCTACCGGGCCGACCACACCGTCCAGTTCTGCTGCACCTCCGGGAACTGCAGTGGCTGCCGGGACAGCCAGGCCATGTGGAGCTGGATGCTGGTCAACATGCACCACTTCCTGGACAGCACAGAGCAGCTGCGTACCTGGGTGGAGATGGCGGAGAGCTTCTACCGCCAGTACTACTGGTCCCCCTATCGGCCCTCCGGGCACCGTACGCAGGAAACGTCGGACGCCGATGGCGAATGACACTGCGCTGGCTCTCCTGGCCACCCGGATCCGGCTCCTCCAGGATGACCTGCGCGGCGACCTCGGAGCTCACATCCTGCGGCTGCGCCCCGGCGCGGAGGGCTACGCGTCCTATGCGGCCGTCCGTGCCCGGGGCCCGCTGGTCCGCAGCCGGCGCGGCCTGCTGTTCACCGCCACCTGGACGACGGCCAACGCCATCCTGCGCAGCGGTGACTTCGGAACCGTCCCGACCATGGTCTCCGGACAAAACGGCGGCCACGTCACCGAGGATCTCGTCCACCCGCTCGACGAGGCGTTCTTCTCCCTCGACCCACCCCGGCACACCGAACTCCGTGCCGTCGTCGCGCCATGGTTCTCCCGGGACCGGCTGCAGAAGGTCACCGAGCACCTGGAGGAAGACATCGACGCTCGCCTGCGAGGTCTCGCCGGCCAGGGCAGTGTCGACCTCGTCAGCACGCTCGCCGAACCCGTGCCCGTCACCACCGTCTGCCGCCTGCTGGGGCTTCCCGTGGTGGACATGCCGCTCATCACCCGATGGGGCAGACACGTCGCCGCTCTCCTCGACGGACCGAGAACCCGCGCCGACTTCCACCGCCTCCAACGGGTCTACACCGAGATGACACAGTATTTCCGGCTGCATGCCTCGGCCGGGCGGAGCACCGAGGGGCTCCTGACCGGTCTGACCGAACGCTGTCCCGGCCTCCTGAGCGAGCGAGACGTCATCGCCACCTGCGGCATGATGCTCCTGGCCGGGTTCGTCACCACCGTCAACCTCATCGGCAACGCTCTTCACGCCCTGCTGCAAGAACCCCGCCGGAGAGAAGAGGCCGCCGGGAACTGGGCCGCCGTCGTGGAGGAGACCCTGCGCCATTCCTCGCCCGTCCAGTACGTGGTACGCCGAGCCCGCGCCACCACCGACGTGGACGGCCACAAGGTGACGGCGGGAACACCGGTGGTCGTTCTTCTGGCCGGCGCCAACAGGGATCCCGCCGCCTTCGAACGCCCCGATGATTTCGAGGTGAACCGGCCAGGGCCGAGTCGGCACCTCGACTTCGGGGCGGGTATCCACTACTGCCTCGGCGCGACTCTCGCCCGCGCGGAAACACAGACCGTATTGCGTCGCTTCTTCGAGTACTACCCTGACGCGACACCGGCGGCCGGCCGGGTGGCCAGGCCATCACGCGTTCTGTACGGCCCCGCACGGCTCCCGGCCCATCTCAACAGCCGTCCCGGGGCGCGCCGACGTTGACCTCACGGCGCGATGCCGTCCAGGGCAGCAGTGCCTGCGATGGCGCACGTGCTGCTGCCCGCCCGGGCAGGATCCGGCTGGTCCCTGTGGTCTACAGGGTCTACAGCGCCGCTCCCGGTCTACAGGGCCGCTCCCGTCGGCCACACGACGGCAGACTCTTCGACGCCATTTCAGTTGCTGTGATCTTGCGGCAGTCCGGAGTGATGACTGCTGCGCTTGTCGAACGGATGGCACCGGAAAACCCGCTGGTAGTTGTTACAGCGGGTGGTGCCGCCGGCGCCGCCGGTTCGCCCGCAAGGCGGTGGACGTTGTCGGTGAGGACGACCAGGAGGTGCTGGCCGCGATTATCTTCGTGACCAGCTTCGGAATGCACCTGGAACCAGCTGCCACCGGGCTTCGCACTGTCGGGCGTGACCGCCTTCCGCCGGTTCACCGTGTGGACCGAAGGCCCGGGTGCGGGCCAAGCTGCACCGCCCTGGTTTTGGACGAACTCGGTGCTCAGGGCGGCCTGGACTGGACGCAACGCGATGCGCGATCGACTCCCAGGTGCCCCCTTCTCTCCTTCAGTCCTCCAGCCAACCGTCGACGGCCCGACGGCGAACTCACACGGCAATCGGCTACTGCGATCGCTCTCTGCAGGACCGGCCCTGGCTGGGCTCAGGACAGTGGCACCCAGCCGAGGAAGATGTGCCCTGCGATCCCGTAACGCAGAATGTCGTTGGGGCCGGTGACGGAGGTCGGCTCACACGTGGTGGAAATACCCAGCAGCAGCCCGCCCTGTGAACGGCACGCTCTGACGGTGTCCAAGTCCGCCAACGAGAACCACTGGCCATCCAAGCCAGCATCGATATGGATGGTGGATCCGATGAGCCGGGCGCGGGGCGGGGCCTGGTCGGCCACCCAGTTGTCGACGACCAATTCGCGGCCCACCGGGCGGAAGCCGCGGGCCCGCCAATGCCGTTCGGTGTTCACGCTCCAGTCGTCGTCGCTCCTGTCCAGATGTACCGCTTCCAGATGCGGGCAGACGATGAACATCGCCCGAGGGGCACGGTCGCTTCTTTCATCCGCCGGCAGGGTGAAGGACCGGCTGGTCCACGACAGATGTGCGCCCACCACGAGTGAACGGAACTCGTACCAGCCCGAGGGGCGGCAGTCCTGATGACTGAGGGTTAGGCTCAGGAGTGGACCACAGTCGTCGACGGCAAGCGCAGGCGCTTGATCACCAAGTGGTGCTCCACAGGTCTGGCAGTCCCGCTTGTGTAAGTGGAACGCTGCCTGACGGCGGGCATTCTCCGACAGCCGGGACACGATCTCGTCCGCGACGAACAGCTCTGCCACTGCCACCGGACACCACCCTGCCTCAAGGTCGCCTACTACAGCCTGCAGATTGAATCAGGACACCGTCGCCAGGGGCCGCCTGACGGCACGAGGCCCGGCCGCGCTCAACGACCGGGCTCCCACTGGGCTTTTGGCCGAGCGTCCCGCTGAACCAGCCGCCTGTCATCACCCACACGTGTGAACTGTGACTTTGCACTTCAGTTGACGAGTTAGTCGCGCCTGGCGCATCTCGCCCTCCGCTGTCGGCACAGGCAGGACGTAGAACAAACCAAGGCGGTCAAACGATCGGTAAGCCGTTGTCGATGTGTCTGATGCCCGGGCGTGGAAAATACTCACGGGCGGCCGTCGGCAGAAAACACATCGCTTCTCCGGCGGCCACCGTGTGCACCAACGACTCCATGTCGGTGACGACCGGACCGTAGTGAACGCGGCTGCCGTCGGGGCGGGATCGACCGCCCGGAAGTCCCACCACAGCCGCGGAACCTGCGCAGGCATGCCGACGACCGGGATGCCGGAGAGCTGGGCCAGGGTGAGTTGGGGCTGGATCGCCAAGGGGTGATCGGCGCAGAGGCAGGCCACTCGCGGCTCGGTGGCCAGGTGGTGCAGTTCGATGTCGTCCGTCACCGCGGGCGCAGGAAACCACGTCGGCCTCCTGCTGCGCCAGGGCGGACATGCGATCGCCGAAACCGAGGTTGACCAGTTGCACGGTTGTCCTGGGGTGCCGGTCTTGCAGCAGGCCGCGTACGGCACGGGTATGCGGCAGGGACGCCTCGGCTCCCACGGTTCCTACGACAAGTCGTTTGGAGACCTGCCGCAGCTGCGCGTCGGCGACGCGCCGCAGCCGGTCGACCGCCGCGAGCACCGCTCGGGCTTCGGGCAGCAATGCCTGCCCTGCCTCGGTAGTGCGATGGTCCGGCCTTGGCGTTCCACCACGCGCACCCCCAGGCGCTTCTCCAGCCCACCTCGGAGCCGGGGCCGGGTTCCGACATCGAGACGGCCTCGACCCGGCCCTCGACCACACCTTCGAGTACGGTGCGCTTCTGCACCTCGGTGCCGAAGTTCTCGTAGGCCGCGGCCGAGATGACAGTCGGCCCGTAGCCGCTGATGGGCGCCAGTCCGTAGGGGGATTCCTGGAGGAACAGGCAGAGGTCCGTCAACCCCCGACCCGCGCCTCCGTACTCCTCCGGGATCGCTGTGCCGAGCCCGCCCAGCGCGGCCATCTTCTTGTACAGCTTCTGGTTGTGCTGTTCCTGGCCGCCTGCGGTCCGTTTGTCGCGCTGCTCCCTCGTTCCGCACGCGACAGCGGAAAGCGGCGATCGTCTTGAGCAGATCACGTCGTTCGTCTGACAGGACTCGGGGCATGACGCTCTCTTCCTTCGGCAGGGGCCGTAAAGATGTTTCGCCGTAAGGGTGTTCTGCCGTAGAGGGGTTCTCACTCGTCCCGCAAGGCGGGGAAGACGGTGTCGACCAGGTGGAGCACGGTGCGGGTCAGCATCACGTGCAGGTCGCTGCGGCTGAGGGTGCCGCGCACCAGCCATTCGCGGGAGGCGGCCTTCAGCATGCTGCTGTGGGCGCGGACCATCGCCCGCAGCTTCTGCCGGCCCTCGGTGACGTCCGTCATCATCGCCGCCTCAAGAACACGGTCGGTGGCGATCTCGTCGGCTTCGAGCATGATCTGGTCGATCTCCGGATCGTTGCCCAGAGCTTCCAGGCCGATCGCGGACAGCCACATGTCCCGGTTGCGGTCCACGACTTCGAGCCAGCGGTCGACGCAGATCGACACGCGCTCCTCGGCCGTGGTCGGCGGGAGCCGCTCGGAGACGGAGGCCGGGACGACCATCATCTGCCGGACGACCTCCAGGTAGAGTTGCCGCTTGCTGCCGAAGTAGTGGCTGACCAGAGCACGCGCCACACCGGCCTCGGCGGCGATGTCCGCGATGGACACCGTGGTGTAGCTGTTGGCGCCGAACAGTCTGCGTGCGACACCGAGTATCTCGGCGCGCCGGGCGTCCGGCTCCATCCGGCGTCGCTGAGCTTCGCGCTGAACGCCCATGTGATCATTTCTCCTTCGTGCCGGTGTGTCTGCCTTACGTGTACATCGACTTGATCGTGGCGGCGTGCAGTTCGTCGATGGCACGGCGCCGCAAGCTCAGTTTGGGCGTCAGCTCACCGCTCTCGGCAGTCCAGGGACCGGCCAGCACAAGATGCTTCTTCACCTGCTCCGCGCGGGAGAGCACCGCGTTCGCCTCGGCAACCGCCTCGTCCAGGGCCGACAGCACCACCGGGTGGCGGGACAGCGCTTCCAGGTCGCACCCGTCGATCCCGTTCGCCCTGGCCCAGGCCGGCGCCATGTCCTCGTCGAGCACCAGCAGGGCGGTGACGTAGCGCCGTCGGTCACCGATCGCGACGGCCTGAGCGACCAGTGGATGCGCCCTCAGCAGGGTTTCGATCCTGGTCGGGGCGATGTTCTTGCCGGCGTCGGTGATGATGATCTCCTTTTTGCGGTCGGTGATGGTGACCAGCCCTCGTGAGTCGACCGTTCCGACATCGCCGGTGGGCAGCCAGCCCTCGGCGTCGGTCGCGCTCTCGATGCGGCCATCGGCCTGCAGATAGCCGAGGAACACGACAGGGCCGCGGACGAGGAGTTCACCGTCACCGGCCTCCCGCACCTCGATCCCCGGCCCGGCCCGGCCGACCGAGCCGAGCGAGAACACCTCGGGTGTGCTGACCGTCGCCGCGCCGGTGGTCTCACTCAGTCCCCACACCTCGTACACCGGCAGTCCCACACTCGCCAGGAACTCCAGGACCGCGGCGGGAATCGGGGCCGCGCCGCTGAAAGCCCTGCGGCAGTCTTCGAGTCCGACGGCCTTTCGCAGGGGCCTCATCACCTGCTCGTCAAGCTGCTCCAGCGGCTCGACGAGCCCGATCGGTATGTCCTTGCCCTCGGAACGAAGGCGATACACCTCAAGAGCGATCTTCTGGGCCTGCGCCACCGCCTCGCTCTGCTGTTCGTCAAGGGTCGCCAGCCTCGCCTTCAGGCCGGCTGCGAGCTTCTCCCACACCCTGGGGACTCCGAAGAGGCCCTGCGGGCGCACCGTGAGCAGTGCGGACAGGAACTGGTCGGGTTCCGGGCATATCGTGACGTGGCCCGCGTTGCAGATCGGCATGTAGATCCCGAGCACCCGCTCGGCGATGTGTGCCAGCGGCAGGTACGCGACCGACCTCGGATGCTCCGGTACGGGGACGAGCTGGTCCTGCATCAGGGACTCGTGGATCACGTTGCGGTGCGAGAGCACCACGCCCTTCGGGGCACCGGTCGTGCCCGAGGTGTACACCAGGGCCAGCGGCTGGTCGGGGGTGACGGCGTCCGTGAGCGCCTCGAAAGCGGCGTCATCGGGCGGTACCGCGCCGCGGACGGCGGCGTAACTGACCAAACGCGGGTCATGCGGCGGCGCGGCGTCCCAGTCGAGGACGACGACGGCGCGCAGATTCGGCTGATCCTGCAGGATCGGCTGCCAGCGCTCCAGCTGCTCCTTGCCCTCAAGGACGAGGATGGTGGCCGCGCTGTGACGGGCCACGGCTCCGATCTGCTCGGTGCTCAGCGTGTCGTACGTGCTGCACGGCAGGACGCCGACGTGGATCGCGGCCAGATCGGTAACCCAGTGCTCGGCCCGCTTGGACATCGCGACAAGCATGCGGTCGCCCCGTTTGAGCCCGAGGGCGGTGAGACCGCGGGTGAGAGCGGCGACCTCCGCGCGCAACTGCGACCACGACAGCGTTCCGGCATCCGGACCGATACCAGTAGTCAGCGCCGGACGCTCGGCGAACCGCTGGGCGTTGCGACGCAGTAGTGCGGGGATCGTCAGCCCCTCGACGGACTCGTACAGCTGCTCTGCTGTGGCCACGGCGGGCTCCCTCCATCACGTGAGCGGATTCCTGGGCGGTCCCCACAGTGAACCGCTCTTGGCTTTGAGTCAACAGATAGGACCGCAGGCGATATCCATCGCCGCCCGGGCCGCGCCAATGTCGGCAACCAGCTGCCCGTACACGTTTTTTGACGGCTGCTCACTCTGTTGATACATGGCCAATAGAGCCTCTTACTTGTCTCCATCAGAGTCATCGGCACCGAGAGTGCCCGGACCGGTGGGGAATCGCCCGCCGTCGGAGAGGAAGCGCAAGAACCGTGGCCGAAGCATTCATCTACGACGCGATCCGCACCCCGCGCGGCCGGGGCAAGTGGGGTTCGCTGACCACGTCAAACCGTTGTCACTGGTGACGAGCCTGATCGGGGAACTGCGCCGCCGCCACCCGGAGCTGGATCCGGAGCGGCTCGACAACGTCGTACTCGGCATGGTCTCCCCGGTCGGAGACCAAGGCATGAACATCGCCAAAGCGGCGGCGCTGGCGTCTGGACTACCGGACCAGGTGGCCGGCGTCCAGCTCAACCGGTTCTGCGCCTCAAGCCTGGAGGCGGTGAACACGGCCGCGCAGAAGGTGCGTTCAGGTGGGGAGCAGCTGATGATCGCGGGCGGTGTGGAGTCCATGTCACGTGTGCCGATGGGCAGCGACGGCGGCCCCATGGCCGCGAATCCGGAGACCGCGTTCGACACGTACTTCGTGCCGCAGGGCATCGGTGCCGACCTGATCGCGACCATCGACGGTTTCTCGCGCGAGGACGTGGACGCGTACGCCGTCCGGTCCCAGAAGCGGGCCGCGCACGTGTGGTCCGGCGGTTACTTCGCGAAATCCATGGTTCCGGTCCCAGACCGCAACGGTGCCACGGTGCTCGCCCAGGACGAGCACCCGCGCCCCGAGACGACGACAGCGACGCTCGGCAAACTGAAGCCCTCGTTCACCGGCATCGGCGCGATGGCGGACTTCGACACGGTGGCCCTGCAGAAGTACCACCGACTGGAGCGCATCGAGCACGTCCACACACCGGGCAACTCCTTTGGCATCGTGGATGGTGCGGCCCTGGTCCTGGTCGGCACGGAACGGGCATCCCAAGGTCGCGACAATGCTGCCGACCCTCCCGGCGCACCTGCGCAAGCAGCTGAAGGGGAGCAACCTGCGGGCACCGCGCGACATCCTCGACGCGGCCGTGGAAAGCTCGCAGGTCGACCTCGACGCGGACAGAAGATCGAGACCGGTTACCTCGTCGAACTCATGACGGGGTCAAGTCTCGACCAACATGATGCAGGCTTTCTTCTACGACTTGCTGCCCACTATGTCCGGTGGCAGCCGTCCCGAGGGCCATCCCCACCACACCGCACACCGGGTGGGTGTTCTGGGCGCCGGCATGATGGGTGCCGGGATCGCGTACTCCTGTGCCCGCGGCGGCATGCCCGTAGTCCTCAAGGACGCTCCTGCGAGGCAGCGATGACGGGCATGGGCTACTCCGAGCAGCTCCTCGCCAAAGCCGTGGCGCGCGGTCGGCTCTCCCGGGCGGAAGCCGACGAGATCCTCGCGCACATCATGCCGACCGCCGATCCCGCGGACCTCACCGGGTGCGATCTCGTGATCGAAGCCGTCATCGAGGACCCGGACCTCAAGCTGCGGGTCTTTCGTGAGATCGAGGACGTCGTCGTGCCGGACGCCGTACTGGGGTCCGACACCTCCACCCTGGCCCGTCACCGGGCCGGCGAAGGACGTCAGGCGTTCGGAGGACTTCATCGGCCCGCACTTCTTCTCCCCGTTGACAAACGTCGTCGTGCCGGACGCCGTACTGGGGTCCGACAAGGTGCCCCTGCTGGAGATCATCACCGGGGAGAAGACCAGCGAGCGCACCCTGGCGAAGGCCATCGACACAGCGCACCAGATCGGCAAGACGCCCGTCGTCGTCAACGACGGCCGGGGCTTCCTCACGAGCCGGGTGATATCCGAGTTCATCGACGAGGCGGTAGCCATCGTCGGTGAGGGCCTGCCTCCCGCCTCGGTCGAACAGGCCGGCTAACAGGCGGGTTGTCCCGCGCCGCCACCACAGCTGCTGGACGAACTGACCCTGACCCTGCCGCGGAAGATCCCGGGAGGAGACCAAGGCCGCGGTGCTGGCCGAGACGGGACAGTGGCACCCGCACGGTTCGGGACCGGTCGTGGACCGCATGATCGACGAATCCGGGCGGAGCGGGCGCTCCGCGGGCGCAGGGTTCTACGAGTACATCGACGGTCGGCGGACAGGACTGTGGCGCGGCTTGTACGAGCACTTCACCGCAGGGGGACGTGAGATCCCGCTCGAGGACATGAAGGAGCGGATGCTCTTCGCCGAAGCGCTGGACGCGGTCCGATGCCTCGACGAAGGCGTGCTCCGCTCGGTGCCCGACGCCAACATCGGTTCCCTTCCGGGCAGCGGCTTTCCCCCGTGGACCGGCGGGGTCCTGCAGTACGTCAACGGTTGTCCCGGCGGGCTCCACGGCTTCGTCGTCCGGTCCAGGGAGCTGGCCGGACGGTACAGGAAGCGGTTCGAACCGCCGGCATCCCTGGTGACGATGGCAGAGAAAGGCGAACGCTACGGGTGAGGCGAGTGCGGTGGACCGAGCATCGGGACGAGGAACTGCCGTGCCGCCGCGCGTACCTGCTCCTGGTCGTCGAGGTCGAGCACATGGCTCGGGATGATCAGGAACGACGCGGACACCCGGACCATCATCTCGGCCAGCATGTCCACGTCCACGTCGCCGGAGAGGTTGCCCACCGACTGTTCCTGGCGCAGCCGTGACGCGACGAACTGCTGCACCACGCTCAGCGTGCGGCCCTCGTCACTGGTCATGGACGGCACGAGGGCGTCCGGTTCGGCGGCGATGAGACCGCCGATGAGAGGGTTGCGGCGAACGGCCCGCAACGAGCTCGCGAACCCCAGGACAACCCGGTCGGCGACGGTCTCGGCATCGCGGACGTCCTCGATGAAACGGTCGAAGTAGCGCCGGAACTCGCGCCGTACGACCTGCTCGACCAGCTGGTCCTTGGTGGCGAAGCGACGGTAGACGGTGATCCGAGAGACACCGGCCTGCCGCGCCACGTCCGTCATGGTCGAACGTTTGATGCCCATGCGGCAGAACTGCTCATAGGCGGCGTCGAGCAGGCGAGCCGACGTCTCGTCGTCCCGGTCGGCACCGTCGACGGCCTCGGTGAACGCGATCTCCAACACGGACGGAGTACCGGAAGGCCGCCTGGCAGCCGACAGGACGGGTTCCATATGCGCCTCCCTGATTCGGTACAGCCTATGGCGTTCGCATCGCACATGTGCTCCCCTGATGAAACACAGAATCATAAAGCGTTTCATCGTACCAACCCACGCAGTGGTGTTGGAGAACTCAAGGAGGAGTTCGAAGCAATGGAAGGACTCAGCAGGCGCAGGATGTTGTTCGCGAGCGGGGCTCTGGGAGCGTTCGGAGCGCTGAGCATGGCGTCGCCGACCCACGCACGGTCCCTGTGGACGTGGGCGCCGAGCGGTTCGGTGGCGGGCAAGGGAGCGGGACTCGACCCGGAATGGGTCTGGGACGAAGAGGTCGACCAATTGGTCGCCGCCGTGATCCAACGCGGCGACGTACCGAAGGCCAACGAAACGCTGCGCACCTGGAAGCGCAACGACCAGCCGCTGCCGGCCGGACTCCCCGCGGACCTGCGCGACTTCATGGAGAGGGCCCGCCAGCTCCCGTCCTGGGCGGACCGGGGCAAACTTGAGTTAGCGGCCGCCTTCAACAAGTCCAGGGGCCTCTACCTCAACCTGCTCAACGGAGTGGGAGGCGGCATGCTGAGCACCGCCATCCCCCGCGAGGCACGCGCCGTGTACTACTCCAAGGGCGGCGCCGACATGGAGGACCGTGTCGCCAAGACGAGCATGCTCGGCTTCGCCGTCGGGGACCTGAACGCGTACCGGCCCGACGGCGACGTCATCGTACAAGCCGTCAAGACCCGCCTGGTCCACGCCGCCGTACGCCACCTGCTGCCGCGGTCCCCGGGCTGGGAGCAGACCAGCGGTGGCCAGCGGATCCCGATCAGCCAGCAGGACATGCTGGTCACCTGGCACAGCCTGCCCACCTATGCCATGCGGAAGATGCTTGGGTGGAAAGTACCCATCACGTCGGCCGAATCGGTGGCCTATCTGCATGTGTGGCAGGTGACCGCACATCTGCTCGGCATCCGGGACGAGTACATCCCCGCCACCTGGGACGCGGCCAACTCGCAGTCCGACCAGGTCCTCGACCCGGTCCTCGCCCCCACGCGCGAAGGTGTCGAACTCACCGACATCCTACTGCGCCAGCTCGCCGAGCAGACCAGTCCCGGCGGCATCGACCGTCCGCTCGTCAACGCGCTCGCCCGGTACCTGGTCGGTGACCAGGTCGCCGACTGGGACGGCATCCCTCGTGAGCCGTTCTGGGAGAGGGCGATAGAGACCGCCTGGCCGAAGCTGGTCGCCTTCCGCGAGAAGCTGATACCGCTGCCGATGGTGCCGCCGCTTGCCTGGACGATCGACGAGGCAGCCCGCAAGTACATCCTGTTCTACCTCACCAAGGGCCAGGGAACGCACATCGAGATCCCCGAGACCAACCGCCCCGGTTGAGGAGAGACGGCACCCGCGCGCGCAACGACTCCGGATCGGCAGGCGGCAGACGGCAGACGCACGCGACTGGACACAGAAGCGTCCGAGCGGTGCGGCGGAAGCGGGCAGGACACCGTCCCGCAGATCCCGACGCCACACAGGACGTAGGGGGTTCGCGCACCAGCGTGAAGACCCGCTCGACACCCGAACGCGTGAGGGCCCGCCGCCGCCCGTACCGACATCCGGGGCCGGCCCTCACGCGGGAAGACGCAGCACACCCCTCTCACCCCGTAGCGAGCATCAGCAGGAATCAAGGAGGAGTTCAGAGCAATGGACGAACTCAGCAGGCGCAGAATGTTGATCACAGGCGGAGCACTCGGAGCGCTCGGAGCACTGGGGGCGGCGACACCTGCGGGCGCACGGTCCCTGTGGACGTGGGCGCCGAGCGGTTCGGTGGCGGGCAAGGGCGCGGGACTCGACCCGGAATGGGTCTGGGACGAGGAGGCCGACCCGGTGTTGGCCGCCGTGATCGAACGCGGGGACACGGCCAAAGCCAACGAGGTGCTGCGCAAGTGGACCCGCAACGACCAGCCGCTGCCGGCCGGACTCCCCGCGGACCTGCGCGACTTCATGGAGAGGGCCCGCCAGCTCCCGTCCTGGACGGACCGGCGCAAGCTCGACGCCGCGGCCCAGTTCACCAAGAAGAAGGGCATCTACGCGGGCGCCCTGTACGGACTGGGCAGCGGACTGATGAGCACCGCCATTCCCCGGGAGGCGCGCGCCGTCTACTACTCCAAGGGCGGTGCGGACATGAAGGACCGCATCGCCAAGACCGCCCAGCTCGGGTACGACGTCGGGGACCTGGACGCCTACCAGCCGCAGGGTGGAATGATCGTGACCGCCGTGAAGACCCGGCTGGTGCACGCCGCCGTACGGCACCTGCTGCCACAGTCCCCGGGCTGGTCCCAGACCAGCGGCGGGCAGACGATCCCCATCAGCCAGGCCGACATCATGGTCACCTGGCACAGTCTCTCCACGTTTGTCATGCGCAAGCTGATCGACTGGAGGGTTCCGGTCAGCTCCACCGAGTCCGACGGCTTCCTGCACGTGTGGCAGGTCACCGCGCACATGCTCGGCGTCCAGGACGAGTACATACCCGCCTCCTGGAACGAGGCCAACGCTCAGGCCGCACAGGTTCTCGATCCCCGGCTCGCCGCCACCCCCGAGGGGAAGGAACTGACCGACGTCCTCCTCGACATCGTCGCCGAGCTCGACGCCGGTCTCACCCGGCCCCTGATCAACGCCTTCGGCAGGTACACACTCGGCGACCGGACCGGCGACCTGATCGGACTGGACAGGGAACCTTTCTGGCAGCCGCTGATCGCCGCCGCCTGGCCGCTGCTGGTGGCCTTCCGCGAAGGACTCATCCCCCTGCCGCTGGTCCCCCAGGCGGCCTGGGCCGTGGAAGAGGCCATCCGCAAGTTCGTCCTGCTCTTCCTCGCCGAAGGACGCGGCATCCACCTTGAGATCCCCGACACCAACCGCCCCTCCTGAGTGACGTCCGGCATGCCCGGCGCGGGGGCACGTCATCAGCGGCGTACCACCGCGGCAGCCCCACGCCCCGTCCGTACTCACTACGACGGCCCGTGCCACCCGGGCCCGTCAGCTGAACTCCCCGACCATGAACCCGAGATGGAACGATGACGACACTGCACAGTGATGGGACGACCCGGGCGTTCTACGCCGGGCTGCCGTCCACGGACAGCCATCCGCCGAACCCGCGATACACGTGGGGAGGCCGTCCGTGACAGGTACTGATCGCTCGGCACGGCAGGGAGCCGGCCCGGCACCCCTCGCCAGACGCCGGTTCCTCGGTTACGTGCTGGCCGCTCCGACGCTGACGGCCGCGGCGGAACTCGTCTCCGCGCCCGGAGCGCGGGCGGACATTCCCTCACCGGAGATCACCGAACTGATCGATCTCAACGACGTGATGACCGCGGCGGCCCTGCCGACCTCCGGTCTGATCACGGTCGAGGTGAACAAGGACGGCACCGTGTCCTTCGCGTTGCCGCGTGCCGAGGTGGGACAGGGCATCACCACGTCGACTGCCATGCTGATCGCCGAGGAACTCGATGTGCCCCTGGAACGGGTGCGCGTCACCCTGGCCGACGCACGGCCGGAACTGCTGTTCAACCAGCTCACCGGCGGATCGAACACGACGTTCTCGACGTACACCCCGATCCGTATCGCCGCCGCCATCGCCCGCAGTCGGCTGCTCCAGGTGGCGGCCGCCGACTGGGGAGCCCCGGTCGGCGAACTGGCTCTGAAGGCGGGAGTCGTCACCGGCCCCGGCAACCGGAGAGCCGACATCGGGACGTTGTCCGAAAGGGCCGCGAGCGTACGGACCGAACAAGTGGCTGTGGACCTCAAGCGGCGCGAACAGTTCACTGTCATCGGAAAACCGCACGGCCGCGTAGACGCCCTCGCCGCAGTCACCGGACGCAAGAAGTTCACGCTGGACCTGGACGTCCCGGACGCCATGCCAACCATGGTGTGCCGTCCGCCGACGATCAACGGCAAGGTCGGATCGGTGTCCAACCTGCCCTCGATCCGCTCCATGCCCGGTGTCACCGACGTCGTCGTGGTGTCGACCGGGGTGGCGGTGCGCGCGGCCACCTTCGGACGGTGTATCGACGCCGTACGCGCCTTGAAGGTGTCGTGGAGGGCGGGGAGCGCGGAAGGCAAGTCCGACGATGTGGTGCTGGAGGAACTGCGAGCGGCCGAACTGCCCCTCGGACTTCCGCCGCTGACGCCGTGCGTGGAAGGCAGGTTTACCTTCCGCTTCCGCAGCAACAGCGCACTGGAGCCGAACTGCGCGATAGCCGACGTCCGCCCCGACCGTGCCGAGATCTGGTCGAGCCTGAAGGCACCCATCGTCGCGAGGGAGGCCATCGCCGCCAAGCTCGGTCTGCCGCTGCGTTCGGTGACCGTCCATGTCACCGAGGGAGGCGGTTCCTTCGGCCGCAAACTCTTCTTCGACGCCGCGTTGGAGGCGGTCGAGGTCTCCCGGAAGATCGGCAAACCGGTCAGGCTCATGTGGCATCGCGCTGACGACTCCCGCCAGGGCCGCACCCATCCCATGGCGATCTCCCGTGCGCTGATCGCCTACCTCGGCAACACCGTTCTCAGCTATACCCAGCGGCACACCAGCGTCTCCACGGATCTCGGCCACGGCCTGGGAGAGATCTTCACAGCCCTGGCGGCGAGACTTCCGGTGGGCGACATCGGATTCTCGGAGCTCTTCTTCCAGCTCTCCCAGTCGATGCCGTACAACTTCGGCTCCAACAGCCGCCTCCTGAGCGAGACCGACAAGGGCTTCAACACCGGCAGCATGCGCAACGTCTACTCCCCCGACGTCACCTGTACCCGGGAACTCCTCATCGATCAAATCGCCGCCAGGATGGGCAAGGACCCCTACCGATTCCGGCACGACTTCCTGCGGGACGACCGCTCCCGCGCGGTGCTGGACAAGGTCGCCGAGGTCGGGAACTGGGGCCGGAGCATGCCGGCCGGTACGGCTCAGGGCATCGCCTTCCACTCCGAGTACCACGCCGCCAGCGCGGTGCTGGTGGAGCTCGACTGCCGCCCGCAGACGGTCGACCGCCCCATCCGCGACGGTGTCGCCGGCCCTCGCGTCACCAGAGCGGTCATCGCCGTGGATGTCGGCCTCGCGGTCAACCCGCGTGGTCTGGAAGCTCAGATGATGGGCTGTCTCATGGACGGCATCGCGCTGACCCTGACCTCCAGCCTGCACCTGCGCGACGGACATTTCCTGGAGGCCAGTTGGGACAACTACTTCTACACCCGGCAATGGAACACACCACCCGAGCTGAAGGTCGTCATCATGCCGACCGGTACCGGTGAGCCCGGCGGTGCCGGAGAACTCGGCGTGGCCGCGTCGATGGCCGCGGTCGCCTGTGCGTACGGCCGTGCCACCGGAGCCATGCCCACCGACTTCCCCATCAATCACGGCACCCTCTCCTTCACACCCAAACCCACCGTCCCACCCGTCCCCGCGTCACCCACCGACGGCTTGAACCATGTCCGCTGATGTGCGTCGAGAGCGAGAGTTTCCATGCCTGAGCACACGTTCCGCCTCAACGGCGAGCAGGTCACCGTCGACGCCGCGGACGACGAGCGGCTGCTGTGGGTCCTTCGCGACATCCTCGGCGTCACCGGACCGAAGTACGGCTGTGGCATCAACGTCTGCAAAGCCTGCACGAGCCACCTCAACGGCAGGGCCGCCAACCCGTGCGCCATTCCCGTGGGCGATCTGCGGCCGTCCGACGAAGTCACCACCATCGAAGGGCTACCGGCCACGGTGGGAGCGGACCTCCACCCGATGCAGGAGGCATGGCTCGACCAGGACGTGGCCCAGTGCGGCTACTGCCAGCCCGGCCAGATCATGGCCGCCGTCGCCCTGGTCCGCCGCGTCAAGGAGGAAGGCCGTTCGGTCACCGAGGCCGACCTGGACGGCATCCGCAACATCTGCCGCTGTGGCACCTACCCCCGTATCCGTGAAGCGATCAGAGCCGGCGCCGAGAACATGTGACCGAAACCGTGCCCAGAACAGGAAAGGAGGAATTCGTGTCCGCTCATCGTTCGTCGACCGTGCTCATCACCGTGGCCGTCGTCCTGGTCGCTGTCGCGACAGTCGTCCGCTTCGTCCTCGCCCCGAACGCCACGAAGCTGCCCGATGACACCGACCCGACGGTGCACTACGCGGGTGAGGCCATGATGCTGGACAGCAAGGCCCTGCAGTTCGGAGACACCGCCCACGCACTCAAGTCGGGCATCCCCATCACCGTCGACCGCCGACTACAGGTCACCTCCACCCACGGCGACACAGCCGTGCTCAAGGACGCCACGACGATCCACCTCGGCAAGCAGTCTCTACCCAGCGTCAAGACGTACGCCCTCGACAGAGAGAGCAGACGGGGAACGTCACCGCCGGCCTCGAAGTCCGTGGAACCGTCGCGCGGAGCGCTGAGCTCCGCCTTCCCCCCGGATGCCGCGCAGGACAACTCCTACAGGTACTACGACTCGCTGACCCGCTCGATCGTGCCGATCCGCTACACCGGAACCGCGAAACGTGAAGGCCGTGCGGTGAACGTCTACACGATCACCGTGTCGGCCCCGGTCAAGGACCCCGCGGTACTCAAACCGCTCCCGCCCGCCCTGCCGAAGCGGCTTGTCACGAAACTGCGGCCCGAACTCGGCTCCACGGCCCGGGCCCGTCTCACCCCCGCAGCGCTGTCCGCTCTGCCGAACCCGGTGCCGATCGCCTACCAGGGCCGCTCGACGCTGGTCGCCTACATCGACCAGCAGACCGGCATCGCCATCGACCAGACGGTGAGCAGAACCGTCGTGGCGAGCACCACCGTCGGCGATGAACCGACATCTCTGATGCCGGTTTCCTCCTTCACGTTCGGCGTGACGCCTGCGAGCGTGAGGGAACTCGGCGACAAGGCCGACTCGGCCGGGCTGCTGCTGACCCTCCTGACCGACGTGACACCACTCGTCCTGCTCGCCGTCGCTGCACTCCTCCTGATCCATCTCCTGCAAAGGAGGACGCGCCGGCCGGACGCCCCCGCATCGCAGAAACCGGCTCTCGGGGAAAGCACCACCACGTGAAGATGTGTCAAATGATCGGCTGCGGCTCTCTTCCGGTAATTGCGAAAAGTCACGTGAAGAACGGACCTGGCTGAGCCATACAGACACCCGAACGGACCCTGGTTCCCGCCCTGGGAACGCGCTCACGCCCGGATGTCGACGTGCGGTCCGAGCAGCGCACGTTACTGCAGGTATTGGGCGTCATATCCTGTCACCATCGGAATCAGAACCTCGCCGTGACGTGCCGCAAGCAGGGCATCCGCACCCATGCCATCGCACCCGCCCCGCCTACCGGCATCCGCGTGAATTCCGCCCCCGCCGGCATCGGGCCAGCCCTGATCAGAGTTCTGATCGGCGTGAACAGCGGCTGCCTCGGCGGCGCGGACGAACAGGCCGCGGCGATCACGTTCCTGGCGTCCGATGCCGCCTTGTTCGTCAACGGCGCCGTCCTGCCTGTCGACGACTCGGCCGCGGTCTGACCACCCGGGCGCACCGAGCAGATCCACACGAGGCCCTGGCCCCGCCCCCAGCACACACAACGGCCCTCCGAAACGGGTGACGCTGTCCTATTCGGCCCTCTCGCGGCGCCCGATCGGCATGTGACCGCTTCCCATGGGGACCTCCCTTGACATTATTTCTGAGTGCACTCATAGTTGAGTGTGCTCGGATTGATGGAGCGGGGTGAGACCCCGTATGCCGCACCGGGTTGGTCGATCAGATCGCAGACACCGATAAATCAGACAAATTTTAGGAGTGGCGCCCCATGAGAGCGTTCGTTGTCACCAAGTACAAGGAGCCGCTGCAGGAGGCGGACGTCCCCGAGCCCACCGTCGGGGAGCACGACGTGCTGGTCCGGATGGAGGCCGCCGGGCTGAACCCACTGGATGAGAAGATCCGCATCGGTGAGTTCAAGCAGATCCTGCCCTACGAGCTGCCGCTGGTCCTCGGCAACGATGTCGCGGGCACTGTCATCGGCGTCGGGACGGCGGTTCGCGACTTCAAGCCCGGAGACGAGGTCTACGGTCGGCCCGACCAGGACCGCATCGGCACCTTTGCCGAACGCATCGCCGTCGCGGAGGGCGACCTGGCGCTGAAGCCCGCCTCGATCAGCATGAATGAGGCCGGCTCGCTGCCGCTGGTGGCGCTCACGGCGTGGCAGGCGCTGGTGGAGCGCGGGAAGGTGCGGCCCGGGCAGAAGGTTCTCATTCATGCCGGCGCCGGCGGGGTCGGTTCGATCGCGATCCAGCTCGCCGCGCACCTCGGCGCGCACGTCGCCACGACCGCCAGCGCTTCCAACGCGGACTTCGTGCGCGCGCTCGGCGCGGACACGGTGATCGATTACCGCACCCAGGACTTCGAGCAGCTCCTGACCGGCTACGACCTGGTGCTGGACAGCCTCGGTGGGGAGACTCTCGAGAAGTCCCTGCGGGTGCTCAAGCCCGGCGGCAAAGCCATCGGGATCGCCGGTCCCCCGGAGCCCACTTTCGCGCGCGAGGCCGGCCTGAACCCGCTGCTGCGCCTGGCGGTCGCCGCCCTGAGCCGCAAGATCCGCATGCAGGCGAAGAAGCTCGGGGTGACGTATGAGTTCCTGCTCATGCGCGCCAGCGGCGACCAGCTCCGCCAGATCACCACTCTTGTCGACCAGGGCGTGGTGCGTCCGGTCGTGGGAAAGGTGGTCGGCTTCGACCAGACCCCGCAGGCGCTGCAGTCCCTGTCCCAGGGCGGCATCCGCGGCAAGGCCGTCATCGGCAGCGGCTGACCTGCCCCAACCGCGACGGGCGACACGAAACACACAGCGACCCAGAACACGCAAGGAGAATCCGTCATGAGCAGCACCGACACCCCGAACGAAGCCGTCATCACCTCCTACGCGAAGACTCCGGCCCGCACCGTCAGTGCCGGTGGCGTCACCTATGCCTACCGCGAGCTGGGACCGAAGGGCGGCATCCCCGTCGTCTTCTTCGTCCACCTCGCCGCGACCCTGGACAACTGGGACCCCCGCATCATCGATCCCATCGCGAAGGGCCGTCACGTCATCGCCTTCGACAACCGCGGTGCCGGGGCGTCCACCGGTCAGGTGCCGGACAGTGTCGAGGCGATGGCCGACGACGCCTACACCTTCATCAGAGCGCTCGGGTACGACAAGGTCGACGTCTTCTCCTTCTCCCTTGGCGGCATGGTCGCCCAGGCTCTGGTGGTGAAGCACCCCGAGCTCGTCCGCAAGCTGGTCCTCACCGGCACCGGGCCCAAGGGCGGCAAGGACATGGACAAGGTTGCCAGAATCACGTACTGGGACATCCTGCGCGCCACCTTGACCCGTTCGGACCCCAAGGAGTTCCTGTTCTTCAACCGCAATGCCACCGGCAAGGCCGCCGGGCGCGCGTTCGTCAACCGGCTCAAGGAGCGCACCGTCGACCGCGACGCGGAGATCAAGACCAAGGCGTTCCAGACGCAGCTGAAGGCGATCAAGAAGTGGGGGCGCTCCGCACCCGACGACCTGTCGACGATCACGCAGCCCACCCTGATCGCCAATGGCGACAACGACCGCATGGTGCCGTCGGTCCTGTCGGAGGACCTGCACCTGCGCATCAAGGGCAGTGAGCTGATCATCTACCCCGACTCCGGGCACGGCGGCATCTTCCAGTACCACGACCGGTTCGCCCCCGTGGCGGTCAAGTTCCTCGCCCCATGACAACCGCTTGTCCAGGAAGAGAAAGGCAAGGTCATGAACGCGTCACCGGCCGTCACGCCCCTGGAAGTGGAGAAGCCTCTCGTCTCCTCGATCCTGCTGTGGGTGCGCACCGACCAGCCCCGCCAGACCGGCATGAACCACTGGAAGGGCCCGCACTCAAGGATCATCTCGCCACCCCGGGCCTTGACGAGTAACGGGGGATCCACCTCGCCGAGCACAACCCAGGCCGATGGCCGGCCACCGACGGGGTCCGGACTGCGATCCCCGCCGACCGGAAGATCGACGGCGTCGCGGAAGTCACCCTCCAATCGGCGCTCGCACCTCTGAAAGGGCGCGAGCAGACGAAGCCGGTCTACGCCGACGAGATCAACGTGTTCCGCCGCGCCCTGCTCTACGCCGGCCCGCCGAACTCATTCCGCTGGTACGACGTCGCAGACCCCGGACAACCGGTCGGTGCCCGCGCTCTGATCTACCTGCGCCGCAGGGACGGCGCCGGCACCTTCCGGAAGTTCGTCAACGAGCAGCTCTCTGTGAAGCAATGCGTCCGCACCACACTTCCCCACCCTTTCGCACCGCTGTCGCCGTCTGGCACCCGTCACACATCCGAATCCGTAGCCGGAGCCAGCCATGAGCGAGTACAGCACCATCCACTACGAGCACACCTCACCGCAGATCGCGAAGATCACCTTCGCCGACCCGCCCGTCAATCTCATCAGGGCGTCTTGGACGAGGTGGGTGCCGATACCGCCATTGCCGCCGGTGACGACGACTGCTCCATCGAGGGAGAGCATGGGTTCCTTTTTTCCAAGGAGGATGCGAGGTACGTGGCCACGCACGGATGGAGCAGCGACACGCCGCCCCGCGATGGAGAATGAACGGAGCCGCATCCGCGCCCACACGATACCAAGTACAATCATAAATGATTACAGTCAGAATCTAGGAGGGCACCGCCATGCCTGTCGGACGGCGCGAGCGGAACAAGCAGGAAAAGCTCGACCGCATCGTCGCTGCCGCCAGTGAACTGTTCGCCGAAAACGGCGTCGATGAGGTCACGACCCAGCAGATCGCGGACAAGGCCGACATCGGCACCGGGACCTTGTTCCTCTATGCCAAGACCAAGGGCGAACTCCTCCTGCTCGTGCAGAACGCCAAGTACGCCGAAGCACTCGAGCAGGGCCGGGCGGACGCCGAGACCGTCCCAGGCGTGCTGGACGCGGTGCTGGCGATCGTCCGGCCGATCGTCGAGTGCAACCGCATCCAGATCGACAACGGACGCACCTATCTGCGAGAGATGGTCTTCGGTGACCCCGAGGAGCCCCGGCACAGCGAAGCACTCGCCATCGTCGTGCAGACCGAGGAGGCCATCGCCGCCGTGCTGCGCCGAGACGATCGGGTCGCAGAGCGCGACGCCGCGACGCTGGCACACATCGTGTCCGCCGTGATGTTCCTCAGCATGGCGGCGAGCGTGAACATCGCCTTGAGCGTCGAGGAGATCATGCAGGACATCCAGGGAAAGATTGAGGTCCTGATGCCCCGCTGAAGCGCAGCCGGCCTCAGGTCCAGGCGACCATCCGGGTGGTCCTCGGCTGCGGCACAGCCCTCATCCTCAAAGGACAGGTCATCCGGCCGTTGCTACCCATACCGGCATGACTGGACGGGTGGGGCGGCCGGCCGGAGGACTACCGCCACCGGGCGCTGCTGAGATTCCGAAAATGCCCACCTACGTGGCGTCGAGTCCCCGTCGCACAGTCCCTCTCCGCAGGATTCCGGATCGACGCCCATGTGCTGCGGTCAGGGCTTTGTGGGTCGATTCGACACTTCAAGGGCACCTTCGACGTGAAGATGCCGTCCTACCGCGTCGTGCGCGGTGCATATGGCCAGGTCGGGGCGGCAGTAGGGCTGCCGGCAACCTGGCAGTCGTAGATGACCGCCCCACCACTCGAACGCCCGCCCAGTCGTGGTCCTGGCACTGGAAAATGTGCCTGACCGGCCTGGCAGCAGGCCTGTCGCTATGGTTCCCATCTGCCTGGTTGGGCACCACCGCAGCTCTGGCAACAGCTGGCGTCAACGCCCTCGTGTACGCCCTGGCCGAAGGGCTGCTCAGCTCAGCCACCCGCCGCATCAGCGACAATCCCGCACCGGCGAGCGCACTGAGATGGTCCTTCGACGGACGCGCGCTGGCTCTTGGCCTGCTCGCAGGCCCGGCCGTCGGACTCGTCCTACTCCTCATGGACACCATGCCCGCACTGCTGAACAGCGCGCACTTCTCCCTCGCCGACCACCCTGGCAACTACATCTACTACGCCGCCCTGTACGGCCTCGGTGTCGGGCTTGCCGCAAGCCTGAACGTCCATCCCGCTGACGAGGGCACATCGCAAGACCCCGCAACATCACTCGCTCAGGACCACAGCACGTTTCGCAGGCTGGTCTCGATCACAGCGGTCGCAGCCGGTCTCGGATTCACCGGCATCTACACCGTGTCAGCCCTGGGGTCGGGTGACCTGGCTCTCGCCCCGGGCAGGCCACCTGGTACGGACCACCCGATGGAACATCTCCCACTCGTCCTACGGGCTCGCGTATGCCCTTGCCCTCGGGACCGCCGGCGTCACCGTCGGACCGGCGACCGCCATCAGCCGCACCGCCTGGTGGCCCCACGCCCTCACACGGGCTTACCTAGCCCTGAGATGCCGACTCCCCTGAGATCTCCCAGCCTTCCTCACCGATACCCACGAACGGCGCTTCGTGCTGCGCCAGATCGGGGCCGTCCACCAATTCCGCCACCAGGACCTGCGGCACCATCTCGCCGCGCACCCTAACCAGCCGTGTCAGCCCCATTGCCGAACCGGAGGAACCCGGCAACCAGCGGAGCCTCGTGGTGCGCAGAGCCAGCGAGACCCTTTCGACCTGACGTCGAGGTCAGCAATCCGCCTCAGGCTGATCTTGTAGTGGGCTTGCTTCGCAAGCTCCACTGCGGCACCAAAAGGATCATCAACGTCAAGCTCCTTCACCACGCGCCTGGCATCGGACAGTGACCACAGCGTCGAGACCTGCGGCTGCTGCCGACTCACGATGTACAGGTGCAGCAGCACCGGACATCACGCCACGGTCATCGGAACATGCCGCGCTCACCGTGCTGTGGTCCGCACTGAACAGGCCCTGGTTGCGCCCAGTGGTGCAGCCGAGATGAGGTCTACGAGTACGTGAACGGCGCGTACGGCCCGACGGGGCCGGCCGATACCGCTGCAGTTCGTCTGGGCCGAACTCAACGTCGCCAGCAGCGCGCCGCGGCCCGTCAAGCGTTCTTGCCGCGCCGCGGACTGCGATGCGCGGGTGTCGGGTCGATCCCGGAATCCTTCAGGATCTCCCACACGGTGGAGGCGGCCACCGGCCCGCCCAGGACGAGCAGCTCACCGTGGATGCGCCGAGATCCCCACCTGTGGGCACCCGTACTGTCCGTCCTGGAAGCAGACGCGGAGCACCCAGGTCTCGCAGAACACGTAGGACAGCTCGAAGCCATCCACACACTGGATCTCGACTACCCGGCCATGCCGGTCGTGGCACGCATGCGCGCAGACGGCGTGCCGGCAGGCATCGCCGCCGCCATCCACGCCGCACGCCACCTACTCCACCCGGGAACAGACGCACTCATGGCCCCTGTAACCCCCAAATCGTACGAAACACACCGCGTGCCCTACCTCGATCTCAACCGGTAAAAACCACCAGCCCGAAGCGCGAACGACAGGCCGCCCTGGTCTCCGGAAGCTTTCACCGACCTGGAAGACGACGTACGGCAGTCCATTCGCCGCATCGAGGTGAACCCGTTCGCGCCGCACACCGGCTCCGTGATCAGCAGGCTGCGGACCTGACCTACCTCGGTACGGCAGATGTGATCACCAAGCCCCGCTGAGGTCCACGACGTCTCACCCGCTACCGTGCGCCGGCTCGTTGGGCGACATCAGGTGCGGGCAAAGCTTCGGCCCCGCTCAGCCACTCACCACACCGAGTAGGACCCGGACCGTCTCCGCCATCGCCTCGCGGCCCTTGGCGACGTAGGGGCGGGGGTCGGTCAGGTCGGGGTG
The DNA here is from genome assembly GCF_014650955.1 of Streptomyces tauricus. GTDB lineage: Bacteria > Actinomycetota > Actinomycetes > Streptomycetales > Streptomycetaceae > Streptomyces > Streptomyces tauricus. The sequence continues at coordinate 123,564 of NZ_BMVY01000018.1, read as the reverse complement.
CTCCGCCAGCGTCTCGCGTACCGCGCCGGTGAACGCGACGTTGAGAGCGGTACCGATGTTGATCTTCACAATGCCCGCCCGTACGGCTTGGCGCAGATCGTCGTCGCCGACGCCCGACGAACCGTGCAGCACCAGAGGTACGGGGACGGCCTTCCGCAGGCGTTCGATGAGCGCGTGGTCCAGGGTCGCGGAGCGTTCGGTCATCGCGTGGCTGCTGCCGACGGCGACGGCCAGGGCGTCCACGCCGGTGTCCGCGACATAGCGCTCCGCCTCCTGCGGGTCGGTGCGTACCCCGGCCGCGTGGGCGCTCGCGGGGGCGTCGGGCTTGCCGCCCACATAGCCGAGTTCGGCCTCCAGCCACAGGCCGGCACCGTGGGCCCACCGGACCGCGGCGCGGGTGGCGGCGAGGTTGTCGGCGTACGGCTGCGCCCCGGCGTCGAACATCACGGAGGAGAACCCCGCGTCGGCCGCCGTGCGCAGCAGCTCCATGTCCGTCACATGGTCCATGTGCAGTGCGACGTCGACGTCACAGGCCTTGCCAACCTCTGCCGCAGCCCGCGCGATCGGCCCGGGCCGGCCGCCGTGGAACCGTATGGCGTTCTCGCTGATCTGCAGGATCACCCCCGGGGCGCCCGCCGCGGCTGCGCCGGCGATGATCGCCTCGGCGTGCTCCAGCGTGATCACGTTGAACGCGGCGACGGCCCGGCCTGCGGCGGCGGCCTTCGAGACGAGGTCACGCGTGGGAACCAGGGGCATAAGGATGTCCCCTCGCTTTCATGTCGGTTCGGTGGGTACGGGCCGGTGTCGGCCCGTACCGCTACGGGGTTCGGCCGGGCGGGATGTGTGGACGATCAGGACTTCTGCGGGGCCGCTCTCACGTCCGCGCCGTCGTCCGCCGCCCCCGGGGCCACGGAACTCTCGCCGCTCTTCTCGTCGCTGTAGACCATGAGGGTGGAGCCGGCGAGGGCCAGCACGATGCCGAGGGCGCCCCATACGTTGGGGAGCCTCTGGTAGACCGCCAGGGACAGCACGATGGTCAGCACCGGCGCCAGCGCGTTGGTGACGGGGGCGACCACCGTGGCCTTGCCCCGGCTGAACGCCATGACCAGGAACAGCGCACCGACCGCGTTGAGGACCTGCGTCACCGCGGTGAGCGCGGGCGCCTGCCACGGGGCGTCGGAGGGGAAATCGCCCATCATCACGAACGCCACCGGCACCAGCAGCAGTCCGCTGATGGTCATCCAGCCGAAGGTCGTCGCGTCGTTGACCCCGACCACCGCGGCCTTGCGCATACAGAATGCCTGCACGCCCCAGGCGACGCAGATCACGATGGCCATCAGCAGCCATGGGCCGTGCGAGTTCGAGTCGTCCTTGCTGCTGGGAATGCTGAACAACACGATCGCCGCCAGCGCCGCGACGACACCTATGAGGGCGAGCCGGTTGATCCGCTCACGCAGCAGCGCCATCGCCATGATGACGGTGACCACCGGGGAGAGGGAGACCAGGGGGAAGATCAGGTACGCCGGGCCGTTGGCGAGCGCCTGGAACAGCAGCAACTGTCCGCCTGCGCCGGTCAGTCCCGCGATCAGTCCGTACACCGCGGCGATCGGCCGGCGGTCGAAGGTGTGGCCGCGCATCGCGAAGTACGCGGGGATGAGCATCGTGCAGGCCCAGATGATGTAGATCATCTCGTTGGGATAGCCGTACCTGCTGTTCGGCTCGCTCGAAAAGGCGCCCCACACACCCCAGAACAGGATCAGCAGTGACGCGTACACGATCCAGCTCTTCGTACCTGTGTTCATCGGTCGTCCTCTCCTGAGGCAGGGGTCCCGGAGGCCATGCGCAGCGCGTCGAGCGCGGGCTGGTCGAGCGGGGTTCCAGCGAGTTTCGCCGCGTACAGAGCGGCACCTACGACAGGCTCGTAGAGAGGGTGTCGCAGCTCGTAGTGGGTAGGACGATTTTTCAGTCCGGAGGTGAATGCCTCCAGAACCATGTGGGCGCCGAAGGTGCCGCCGGAGTAGGAGACCGGTACGGTCTCGTCCGGGCCGAACTCCAGCCGTTCGCGGGTGACGTCGACGAGCAGGGCGAGTTCCCGGCCTGCGTCGGTGAGGATCTGTGCGGCGACCGTGTCGCCCAGTGAGGCCGCCTCGGCCACCGAGCGGCTGAGCGCGGCGATCCGGCTCCGGTCGCCCTGCCACTGGTTGTGGACGACGTCGATCACGTCGAGGTCGGACGCGAGACGCAGGTGGCGCCGCAGCACCTCGGCCAGGGGGCCCTCGGGGAGCCGCCCATCACCCATCCGCGAGAAGGCGTTGAGGCCACGGATCGCGATCCAGTGCGCCGATCCCTCGTCGCCGAACATCTCGCTCCAGCCACCGATGCGCACGCCTTGGCCCAGCCGCTCGCCGTAGGTCATCGAACCGGTGCCGCTGATGACGTTGATGCCGTCGACCGCGCCCAGCGAACCCGCCCAGCCGCAGACCATGTCGTTGTCGCAGGCGTAGCGGTCGTGCCCAAGCACCGTTCGCGGGGTCGCGTTCAGGACGGGCAGATCGCGGGCCGCCTCCCCGTAGCCGGGCAGCCCGAAAAAGGCGTACTCGATGTCGGCGGGGGCCAGATCGGCCGCCGTGCAGACGGCCTCGACGCCTTCCTTGAGCACACGTTCGACCAGCTCGATTCCGTGGGAGAAGTAGTACGAACTTGCCGCCTGCGCTCGCGCCACGACGTGTCCGGACCGGTCGACCATGCAGAAGGCGGTTTTCGTACCGCCACCGTCGACACCCAGGAACATCGTTGTACCTCCGTCCGGCGCCCTCGATCCGCGCCGTCGATGCTTTTGATCAGTGCTGCAAGGAGTGCAAGGTCACGCCCTGCACCACGCGGTTGATCTCTCCCGAGGGGAAGGGGTTGTCAGGCCGCAGACCCCGGGCCAGGGAGGCGCGCAGGGCGATGAGCTGGGCGTACACCACGGCGGACAGCGCCAGGGCGACATCCTCGACGCCGTCGAGGCCCGGCAGCGGCCAGGCGTCGGCGCCTGAGCCCTGCGTTCCCGCGCCGGAGTCCGCGGAGACCGTGACGACACTGCCGGCGGGCAGATTTCCGCACAGCTCCGCATAGATGTCCTGGTCGTACTTGCGGGTGTACGGGTCGTTCGACATGTACACCACCGCGACCGAACGGGCGTTGAGCACCGCCTTGGGACCGTGCCTGAATCCCAGCGCGGACTCCGCGACGGCCATGAGCGTCCCACCGGTGAGTTCGAGCACCTTCAGCGCCGACTCCTCGGCGAGGCCTTTGAGCGGGCCGCTGCCGAGGAAGACGATCCGCTCGGGTTCGCTCTTCAGGAGGGCGCCGACCGTGCGGTCGACAGCGCTGCTCTCGGTGATCGACTCGGCTGCCCGGGCCAGGCGTTCGGCGACGCCGTCGTAGGCGCTGCCGCCCAGGGCGAGCAGCGCCGCGAGCGTCATGCACGTGAAGCTCGACGTCATGGCGAAGCCGCGGTCGTTGGACCCCGGCGGCATCAGCAGCACGTGTGACTTCGGCAGCTCAGCGTGTTCGCGCGCCAGGCGGCCCTGCTCGTTGCAGGTGATCACGAGGTGGTGCACCTCGGAGAGAACCTGGTCGGCCAGAGTGGTGGCGGCCACGGACTCGGGGCTGTCACCCGACCGCGCGAAGGAGACCAGCAGCGTGGGCACGTCCTCGGCGAGACAACCGTGGGGGTCGGCGACGAGGTCCGTGGTGGGGACCGCGTCGACGCGCCGCTTCAGCCGCCGGGCCAGGGCGGGCTGGAGCACCTGGCCGGCAAAAGCGGAGGTGCCGGCGCCGGTGAGCACCACACGCAGGTCGCCGCGGGCGATGAGCGGACGCAGGAAGGCGTCCAGCGAGTCCCGGGAGGCCGTGACGATCTTGTCGACCTCGCGCCACAGCGCGGGCTGCTGGGCGATCTCGCGGACGGTGTGGGCAGCGCCGTCGTCCGAGGACAGCGTGCCGAAGGGCGGGGTCACACGTGCTCCTTCTGGTTCGGGTGGCAGGCGCGGTCGTAGTCGCGCAGAACGTCGCGGACGTGGTCCACAGCCAGGTCGCGCGGCCGGGCGGCGAGCTCGCCGTGGCGGACACGGGCGTACTGGAGCGGAAGATGTGCGCTGAGCAGCGGCAGGGGGATGTCCACGGCCGAGAGGTTGGCCAGCAGCCGGGCCTGGGCCTTTTCGATCTCGGGGTCGGGCCAGTAGTAGCGCATCCGGTCGCTGTAGCTGTAGCGGCGCGCGAGGCGCTGCTCGGCGGCGCCGCCCGGGTAGTAGCCCTCCCATGTGGCCGGCTCGGCGAGCATCCGCTGCTCGACGACCTCCACAAGCCCTGACCGCTCGGCGGGCGGCACCAGTTCGTCCTCGATCGCGGCGAGGGCGAACAGCGCCTCGCGCAGGGCGAAGGTCAGCCCGGGGCCCACCTTGAGGACCGCCCAGTGGTCCTCGACCAGCGCGGTGAGCGCCTCGGCGGTCTGGTAGTCGGTCGAGTGGGCCTCGTAGACCATGGTGGGCTCGTCGTCGAGGACCTTGCGCAGTACCTCGGTCAGCTCACGCCGGTAGTCGACGACCTGAAGGTGGTCGAACTCCACGGCCGGCTGGACGACGAGGGCCATGACACGCGGCCAGACCTCGTCGATGCCATGTCGGGCGAACGCCTTGCGGTGCTGCTCCAGCGTGGTGCGCGCTGCCTCGGGCGTGGTCGGGACGAGAGCGCCGAGCGTCTCGTGCGCGCCGCCGGGCGTGGGCACCTCGGTACCGATCACATACCGGATCCGCTCGGCCCGCTCGGGGCCGGCCGCCTGTTCGGCCACCCGGATCAGCCGCGCCGCACGTTCGGCGACCACGTCGTCGGTCAGCGGAACGGGATCACCGGCACATGCGAAGCTGCAGTCCAGGTGGATCTTGGTGAAGTCCGCCGCCACGTAGGCGGCGACCAGGGCGTCGGCCCGCTCCATCGCCTCGTCGGGCGTCAGGGACTGCCACCGGTTCGGTCCCAGGTGGTCGCCTCCGAGGATCACGCGGTCCAGTGGCATACCGCTTTCGGCGGCGATGCCGTCCACGAGCTCGCGGAAATCCGCGGGCCGCATGCCCGTGTAACCCCCGTACTGGTCGACCTGGTTCGAGGTCGCCTCCACCAGGACGTGACCGCCGGAGTCCCGTGCCTGCATCACGGCTGCCTCGATGACCAGCGGATGAGCCGAACACACCGAGGTGATGCCCTGCGGCTGTCCGGCCTTCTGGCGCCGGACCACCTCGCTCAATGGGCTCTGCATTGCCAACCCCTCACTCAACGCGCCTCTCAAGCCAATGTGCTGGCATGGCCTGCGGTTGGTTTCGGACAGTACTGGTCTTATTTAGGGTCGTCAACAGTCTTATTCTGGTATGCATCTGGTATTCCATGGCCCGCGGTCGATCCCCGGCGATCCTTCAAGACCGGCTGGTGACCGTTCAAGCCTGGTTGGTGATGGAGGCCCGGAACCGGTAGCGGTCCCCCCGGTAGACCTGGACCGTCAGTTCGATCGGGCGTGATTCCTGGTTCGACGTCAGCTGGGTCGCGACCAGCATCGGCATGGTCTCCTCGATCTCGAACAGCTCGATCTCCCGTGGCGTCGGGTGGCGGGCCTCGACCGAGTAGTCGGCGATGCGGGGCAGCTGCGGCGGGTCGGCGGCGCGCAGGGTGGCGTAGAGCGAGGCCGTGTTGAAGTCGGTTTCGGCCAGGGCCGGGCAGGCCGCCAACGGGAGCCGGTTGTGCTCGAGCACGACCAGCAGACCGTCCAGGAAACGCAGTCGGTGAAGGTCGAAGAGGTCGGCGCCCGGAGCGATCCGGAGTTGCTCGGCCTCATACACCGTGGCCGGGCGGACGGCGGCGGAGAGCACCTTGCCGGCCGTCGTCAAGCCGTTGGCCTGGGCGTAATCGGCGAACCCCTGGACCTGCGGGCCCGCCGAGGCGGACGCCGCGGGCGCCTCGGGGAGCAGACCGAGCTCGGCGACGAACCACCCGCGCGACGACGACGGCCTCACGATGCCCCGCGACTCCAATTGCGCCAGGGCCGCCCGCAGCGTCACACGCGACACGGCGTACCGGTCGACCAGAGCCCGCTCGGAGGGCAGCCGGTCACCGGGGCGGGCGGCAGCGGCGCGCAGGTCGTCGAGCAACTGCGTCGCTGTGCGCTCGTACAGCGGGAGGACGTCGTCCCCGAACAGGCCTCTGGGCATCGGCGTTCTCGCATCCGTCATACCAGAAACATACCAATCCGACCGACGGCGCGACCCCTCGTCCGAGCGGCCCACCCGTTGACATGCCACTCGAATACCACTTACGTTCTGGATGCAGGCCACCCGGCGATGGGCATCGCCCCTGGTCGACCTTCCGTTTCGCCGCGCTCCGGGCACTCTCCGGTAGTGGAGGCAGCGTTGTCGCAGCTCACCGAGGATGGCCGCGCACTGCCGCCGGAGGCGACCTCGCCTCGTGATGCCCGTGCGGACGACCTGCTCTCCCCCGACCTCATCCGACCCACCGCGGAACCGGTAGCAGACCAGGCATCGAGCAGCCCTGCGGACGGTCGCTTCGCCACGAGCACGATGCTCGGCTCTGACGATCCATACCCGACGGACAAAAGGCGGCTGCCCCAGGCGGGCACGCACGACCGAAAGAGAGTTCGACATGACGGACATGAACCGGCGAAGCGTACTGAAGGTGGCGCTGGGGGGTGCCGGCCTGGCCGCCTTCCCCGCCGTGGCCGTGGGCGCCTCACCTGCGACCGCCGCACCGGACTCGGATCCTGACCTCGTCGGCGTCGGCGACACCTCCATCACCCTGGAGTTCGATGACCAACTGCGCAGCCGAGTGGCGCTGCAGGGCGTCGACCTCACTCGCTTCGACGCCGGCGAAGCCCTGCTGGTGGGCGACAAGACCATCGATGTGTTCGCCTACCGCGGACATCGCACCCGCACCATCCGGCACACCCGCCACGGCGCGGGCGTCCGCGTGACGATCGAGGGCACGTCCAAGGAAGGCGTACACAAGACGCTCGAACTGATCTCCTTCGAGCGTCTGGCCGGCATGATCGTGATGAAGGTGACCTACACCAACAGGTCCTCCACCGTGCTGAAGGTCACCGGGTGGCGCAACGCAGCCCACGAACTCCTGGAGACCCCCGGCGGCTTCTACACCTTCTCCGGCACCACGTACACGGACCGCCGCGACTGGGTGACGCCGGTGAAGGACGGCTTCGTTCAGGAGAACTCGCTGGGGATGGACTCCTCCGACTACGGCGGCGGCACCCCGATGGCGACCGTCTGGCGCCGGGGCGCGGGCCTTTCCGTCGGACACGTCGAGCCCGTGGCGACGATCATGCGCATGCCGGTCCGCAAAACGCCCGCCGGAGCGAGCATCGCCATCCAGGACGACACCGCCCGCGTCCTGAAGCCGGGCCGTCGGCTCAGCACCAGCACCACGTTCCTGACCGCCCTCCCGGGTGACCACTTCGTTCCGCTCCAGCGGTACCGCGACTACATGGGCGACATCGGCCAGCGCGCCCCCAAGGCTCCCGCCTCAGCCTTCGAGCCCATCTGGTGCGCCTGGGGCTATGAGCGCAACTTCACCACCGAGCAGATCACCGCGGCGCTGCCGAAGGCACACGAGGTCGGCCTGCGCTGGGCCGCGCTCGACGACGGCTGGCAGACCAACGAGGGCGACTGGGACATCGACACGGCGAAGTTCCCGCGCGGTGAGGCGGACATGCGGGCCTTCACCAAGGAGATACGGGACGCCGGCCTGCGACCGCGTCTATGGTGGGCCCCGCTTGCCGCGGACCCCGACAGCAACCTGATCCGGGACCGCTCCGACATGCTGTTGCTGGACCGCGACGGCAACAAGCAGGACGTCACCTGGTGGGACGCCTACACGCTCTGCCCGGCCTACCAGCCGACTGTGGACTACTTCGTCGAGCAGGCGAAGAGGTTCATCGGCGACTGGGGGTACGAAGGGCTCAAGATCGACGGCCAGCACCTCAACAGCGTCGCGCCCTGCTACAACCCCGAGCACCGGCACGCCCGCCCCGAGGAATCCACCGAGGGCGTGGCCCGGTTCTGGAAGGCGATCCACGAAGCCGCGCACGCGGCGAACCCCGACGCCCTCGTCGAGCTCTGCCCCTGCGGCACCGCCTTCGCCTTCCACAACCTGCCCTACGTCGACCAGTACCCCGGCTCGGACCCGGAGTCCTCCTACCAGGTCCGGAGCAAGGGCAAGTCGATGAAGGCGCTGATGGGCGCGGGCAGCAGCTACGCCGGCGACCATGTCGAACTGAGCGACAACGGCGACGACTTCGCGTCCTCCTACGGGGTCGGAGCCGTCCTGTCGACCAAGTTCACCCTTCCCGGAACCGGAGCCCCGGACAAGGCGACCGACCTCACCCCGGAGAAGGAGGTCCTGTGGCGCAAGTGGGTGTCGCTGTACGAGAAGAACATGCTGCCCACCGGCGAGTACCGCGGTGAACTGTACGACATCGGTTTCGACAAGCCCGAGGCACATGTCGTGACCAAGAAGCGGACCCTCCACTACGCCTTCTACGCCGACCAGTGGGACGGGACGGTCGAGCTGCGCGGTCTGGGCCGCACCCGGTACCGCCTGACTGACCCGTTCACCGGCAAGTCACTCGGAACTGCCACTGCTCAGCACAACAGGGTGGAGTTGTCCTTCGAGCGGTTCCAGCTCGTCGTGGCTGAGCCCATCGGCTGACCGACCGGGCACCACTCTTTGACAAGAAGTCGTTGCATCCTGTTGTTCCATGCCTGGCGTGACCCGACACCATGACGCCAAGGCCGCATTCAGGAATGACCCAACAGGATGAGCCGACCTCTCAGACGGTCTCGTTGTGCCCGGGAGTGACGGAATATCCCTCCGGCTCCCCCGGTGCGCCACACTGCCGTTCCACAGGACTCAGGAACGTTCGATGTCTTTGGTCGGTGCGGGACTCCGGTCGGGCTCACCAGTGCCGCGCCGACGTCCACCACCCGGGCCGCCTCGATGTCGACCAGGACGGTGCCGTGACGCCAGCCCTTCCGGAAGGCGAACTCTTCGGCTCCCAGCACCCGAGGCGCCTGTTCGGGCGCCACCGCACCTGCTCGACGAATGTCCTCGGACGGCATGGGGCCCGGTCGCAGAAGAACCGGAACACGCTGAGCCAGATCGCCAACGTCCGCCCCATACAGGGCGTTCAGCTGCCTGCCGCACATACCGGGAGTGCACGCGACGTCCAGGCCAGCCGCAGTCGCACGACTACCTGGGGATTCACGGAATCGCGGCCAGAACCGCGTTACTCCCCCGGGGGTAAGTTCACGTAATTCCCCAGGTCCTGGCCGGAGGGCTAGGCTGCGCCGGGCAGCCCCAGGGCGGCCAGGAGGGCTGAGGAGAGTTCTTCCGCGAACAGAGCCGACCCGGTGAGCGTATGCCGGATGGCTTCTTCGTCGGGCGTCAGTCCGGCAGCGGCCGACCAGGCGAGAGCTCCGGCCACGGCGGGTCCGACGGGGAAGTGCTCCAGAGGTATCTCGTAGCTCTCCGCCATCTCCCGGTTGAGCAGGCCCTCCCAGCTGTTGCCGTCCGGCGTGAGGGCCTCGATGAAGCCCACATCGCTGTCGTGGAAGGACACCATGACGGCCGGTGCCCCCGTTCCCTGGACGAGGTTCGCAAGGCTGCGCCGTCCGGCGTCGCCGAAGTTGGTGACCCGCCAGCCCTCCGCCAACGCCTCCGTGTCGTCGATGTCTGTGAACCCGGCTGCCCGCATGAGCTGGTGCAGCTCCCCCGTGGACGTGGACCGGGTCGTCAATGATCCGCCTGACTTTCCCATGGTCCGCAAAGTAGCGGATGCCTCTGACAAGCCAACTCATGCCTCTGAGAGGTCGGCATGGGAAGCCGGGACGGCGGACCCTAGTGCGCCTTGTCGGCCGTATTCCTGGGCCGCTTGTTCGGACAGTAGCCGGGCCGTCCATGTTCATCTGACGGGTGGTGCTGATGAGCCGGTCCAGGAGGGATTCGGCGACGACGGGGTTGGGGAAGAGGGATACCAGTCGCTGGGCACCCTGTTGGTGGTAATGATCAGCGAGCGTCCCTGCCGCTCGGAGACGAGTTCGTAGAGGTCGTCGGCCCGGTCTGTCTGACCTGCATGGACACCGTCCGGTCCACCTACGCCATCTGCATCTCCCGCCGCCGGCTCTCTGCACGCCACCACATGACGGTGAATCAACCCGATGGCCGCCGCCGGCTACCGCGACCCGCGAGCTGGCCGCCGCGCTCGGCGGGAGCATCATGGTCCCGCTGGTGGTCGCAGCCCCACTTCTGCTGGCCGCTCTGGTGCCCGCCGTGATCTGGGGGAACTCATTCCTCTGGGGCAGTTTCTGGGGCCTGTTGGCGCTCACGGTGGCCGCAGCGATCGTGCTCGCCATGACCATGATGTACGTCACGGTCTCCCTGACGGTGCGGTGGGTCGAGCTCCGCCCCCTGGGAACTCCGGCCCAGGTCGTGATCGCCCGCTTTCTGCGTTCCTCGACCATGGCGATGGCTGATCTGCAGCGAGCCGTCGTCATCGAGCGACTCAGTCCGGGACAGCGACGGTCGATCAAGGTGGTGTTGCATACCCCCAGCGAGACGGTGGAGTGCGAACCGGCGACGTCCGCACCGCTCTCTCGGGCCGACGCACAGGCGCTGACCGACTGGTTGACCGAGCAACTCGGCCAGGTTCAGGTTGCGGTGGAGCGTCAGACGGAGGTCAAGCAGGACTTCCTGTGTCCGGACGAGTGGTGGACCCGGTCCCACACCGCGGAGCTGTGGAGGGGTACCCGTCGGCGAGGTCGACGGCATAGCGGCCCAACGCGACGTCGAAATGTATCGGTGCACGCCCCGGGCAAACGCGATGTACAGCCCTGGCACTTCGGTCACCGTCTACGACCCGGGCCGGGCCTACGACGTCGCCGAAGAACTCCGCGCGGAACGAGCCGCCGGCCAGGCCGCCGACAGCACGGCGACCCCCGGCCCAGCCGAGGACGACGCAACGAACTCCCGCTGACTCGATCGGGCCGGGCATCCTTTGGCGCGCGCATGTAGTGACCGGATTTCGACGCTTGACGTTTCAACTTCCGCGCCCCTAGCGTGCCAGCGTCCCCTGACGGAATGGAGTGTTCCATGCGCCTCAAGGCCCTTGCCCTGGCGGCCATACCCGCAGCTTTCCTCGGTGTAATGAGCGCCGCGCCGACCGCTTCGGCCTGGTCCCCCGGCAACTGCCCGCAGGGTTCGTTCTGCACCTGGGCCGATTACTGGTACGAGGAGACCGACCAGACGCCGTCGCTGGAGACCGGGACCGAGTGGTCGGGCAGTTCCGCCGCGAGCATCTTCTACAACAACACATCCCGCGACATCACGATGACGTACGTGCGCATCGCGGACGGAGAGGGCGCGCGGGAATTCACGTCCTGCGCCGCCGCGCACTCGGGTAGTTACTTCACCTCACCCATGTACGTCACGGACGTGTCCTGGCGCGAGGACGACGGCACTCCCTGCTGGTGACCGTCCGAGGCCGTCGCGCCGGGACCATACACGACCGCAGGACGCGGCCGGCAGGTACCAGCGCGCAGTGGGCACGGCGATCACGCCTCCGTCTTTGAACCATGGACACCCTCGGCCCGCACGACCTGCAGACGGCCACCGTCCTGCTTTCGGCTCCCTGCACGCTCAGGCCGGGTTCGGCGCTGGGGCTGTGCGGGCAGGGCGGCCAGGTGCGGGTACTCCGGCCGCGGGTCGCTCAGCGCGGCGTGCGCGAGCTGGGCGTGCTGGGCGTGCTGGAGGCGGACGTAGGCCCTCACCCGTGGGAGAGGACTGGTGTTGCGGCCGACGCGGTGCGGTACGAGGTGGTGCATGACGCTGCCGGACCAGCAGGTCATCAACGGGATGGTCTACAAGATCCGGACCGGGATCTCCTGGCGTGACCTTCCGGAACGCCACGGCCCATGGCAGACCGTCTACACCCGCTTCCGCTACGCGCTGGACGGCGTGTTCACGAGGGCTCTCCAGCAGATCCAGGCCCATGCGGACGCGGCCGGCGACATCGACTGGCTCGTCCAGATCGGCTCCACCAGCGTCCGCGCCCACCAGCACGCCGGCGCCACCGGCCGAAAAGGGGGATCAACGGGCCCGTGACCGGCGCGATGCAATCACGAGAAACGTGCTGATCTCCGCCTCGGCCTGCCGCGACTCGCCGACTGCATCGTCGCTCGCGACGGCTCTGAACGAACGTCGTTCTGCACTGATCAGTCAGCTGAGGGGAGCTTGCGGTACCTGGTGCGGCCCGCGGCGAGCGCTTTGGTCAGCATCGCCTGAAGCCGTTGCTGCTCGGCGTCGCCGAGCACCGACAGCGGGGAGCGGCCTGCGACGAGGGCGAGCAGCTGGGTGCGCACATCGACGCCCCGCTTGGTCATGGCTGAAAAAACTTGGCCGCTCGGGAGTCCGTGCCGGTCGCAACCGCTCATGGGGATAAGCGACTTGATCGCTGCGTAGGACAACGCCGGTGAGACCGTCCGCGGGAGCGCTGAACAATCAGCTGACGGAGGCGGCCATGTTCAAGATCTGGGCCGGGGTCGACATCGGCAAGGAACAGCACCACTGCGTGGCCCTCGACGACCGAGGCGAACACCTGCTGTCGCGCCGGTCGGCAACGACGAGCCGGGCGGGAGCCACTGCCGGGTTTGCGGAGGCTGCGCTCGTGACATCTGTCAGGGGCGCAACATCTCTGACGCGATCTACCGTTCGATGCGTCGGCTCGAGGCGACCTCTCAGCCGCCAAGGCCGCTGGAGTCGAAGCCCGTTCACAAGTCACATCTCGGGGAGATCACCATGCTCAAGTGAAGTTCCGCAGCCCTTGCCGTCTCTGCCGCCGTCCTCGGTGTCATCACCATCGCGCCGAACGCGTCCGCCGAGCCCAGCCCTCCGGACTGCCCCACAGGAAACGTCTGCGCCTGGTCGTCCGACGGCTACCACGGTCCTACGATTCTGAAGACAGAGGGCAACTGGTCCGGGTCACTGCGGGTGGGCTTCATCATGAACAACGGCTTTCCCAGCCCCGGATCTGATCACATCCAGGCCACCTGGGTCTTCGAGGGCCGTACCTGGGACAGGTGTCTGCACTTCAACCCGAGGCCCGTCGATTACAAGCTCTCCTTTCCGACGGGAGTGGAGCTGAAGAGTCTCGTCTGGCGTGGCGAATGTTAGAAACCGTTGCAACGCTATGACGAAGGGTCCAGCAGACGGGCAGCAGAGATTTCGCCGGAAGGACGCGACAAGGTTCTGGAGATGCTCGTCCAGGACCGTTACCGGTAGTTCGTTAAATCCGGCAGTGGAAATCAAGACCGTGTCCGGCGGCAACCGAGTCGATCAGGGCCTGGAGCTCGGAGGGTGGGTCCTTGTCCGTCCAGGCTTACCACCACCGGTTGAGGGTGATGGCGGGGGTGAGCCAGGAGCGGACGGCCCGTAAGGCCCCGGGCCAGCAGGGCTGTTGGGGCTGGTGGGGTGCGGTTGAGCCCCCTCTCCGGCCCGTCGTCAGGGCGCGGGTCGGGCGCGGCGGCGTCCAGGGGTCCGGCCTGTGCGAACCACCGGTCCCAGCAGAAGGAGAAGGCGCAGTTGACGGGGGTTTGGTGACGGCGGATGGCACGGGCGGAGCGGACTTGGAAATCGGCCCAGCCGAGTTCGTCCTTGATCTGCTTGTAACTCCGCTCGATCCAGGGCCGCAGCCCGTAGAGCCGCATAATTTCAGCGAAACCGGCCGGCGGGTGCGGGCCGGTGGCGGCGTGCGGAGCGTCGGGGTGGGGCAGGTTGGTGGCCAGGAACCAGGTGCCTTCTCGGCAGCACGCCCGGATCAGTGGTGGCCACCACCAGGCGGCACGGAGAGTCGGGGCCGTAGCCGGCCAGGCGGGCATCAACAGCCCACCAGGTTTCGATGTGTCCGTCGCGGAAGTGGCGCTCCACCGGCGTCCAGTCCCCCGGATGTTCCGGGTCGGTCCCGGCCAGGTGTCCGGTTTGTCGAAGCGGAACTCCTTGCCGTGCTTCGGTGGCCGCCCTCCCTGGGGGTAGGCCAGGGTGTACTCCAGTTGCGTAGGTCTCGGACGGCGCATGACCCGGTCCGAGCGCATCCGTCCGAGCACCTCGATGGGCAGGCCGGTAGGGAGGTAGGCCATGCGCGGGGCGTCGTGGCCGGCGTCGAGCACGATCAGGATGTCCGGGTCGCCGTCCTCCCTCTGGCCCTGGCCGGTCAAGTCGTTCACGACGCGGCGGACCTGCCGGGCGGTGACCCAGCATCACCAGCGCTTTGTGCAGCCTGTCCACGTCGATGCGACCGTGGTTGAGCGCGTCGTACAACGCGCCGAACTCCTCGAAGCGGCCTACGCGGAGCCGCACCTGTGGCAGTTGTTCCCCTGGACGGGGAGGGGCGAGCTGCACTTCAGTCGCTGCACGGCAGTCCCGTGGAGCTGGGACGTTCCCTATATCCAGCCCGCGGCCGAAGGTACCTACTGGCTCTCCGGCCTTCTCCGCACTGAGACTGTGGGCCCGGCTGCCACAGCGCAGGAGGCCATCGCCACGGTGGTCGGACGCCTTCCAGCACGCTGTGGCCCGGTATTCACCGGAACTCCGGAAGGACTCAATGCTCACGAAGCCACAACGCGGAAGTCACCATCGGATTGAGGTCAAAAGACAAGCTCAGCTTGAGTTTTGACCTCTGCCGGGCGCACAAAGGTCTGGCGCGGTGTGGGGCACAGCAGGCCATGAGCTCTGCTCGCAGGCTCAGTCAATCGCGAACGGAGGTTTCCTCACACCGGCGGTGAGAGCTTCCGCAAAACCAGTGTTCCGAGACTCGCTCAGGACGTCGCGGCGTTCATTCGTCATGACGGACTTGCCCGGCGATGGACGGGGAATCCTAGGGAGATGCCTCACCCCAGAGTCTCCCCGCTCGCAGTCGATGATCGCGGCAACGCCTTGGTCTCCTTCACACGCGGGGCCGAAGGCGCGCCACCACGCGACGCGCCGCTACCGGCGGCATTGGTCGCTATCTGGCACGCCGACCGGGTCCTCATGGTCTTCGATCGATTCCGCCAGGGCTGGGAGCTGCCCGGAGGGCGTGTGGAGAAAGGGGAATCCCCTCGCCAGGCGGCCACACGCGAGTTACTGGAGGAAAGCAGCCAAGAGCCCGACGGACCGTTACGGTTCATCGGCTACGCGGGCTTCGTACTCGCGCCCGACCGGCGAGCTGAGTACGCGGCGTTGTTCGCAGGCCGTACCACCGATATTCGAAAGTTCCAGGCCAACGAGGAGATAGAGGCCATCCGCTGGTGGAACCTCCGGGAAATCATCCCGGGGCGTGTTCAACGCCTGGACTCCTATCTCGCCCAGCTCACGCGCGAGTTCGGGCTCTAGTACTGCAACGGTGCTTGCCGTGATCGTTGGCCAGTTCGGTGGTTGATGTGGTCATGGTCATGACCATCGCCGACGGAGGCCGCCAAAGGACCGGACTCGTCATTCCGCACCGTCGACGCGAGGGCGAGGAACCCCCGGCTTGGAAAGAGGAAGACAACCGCTCCCACAAGCAGGTCGGGGCCCGCGTCGAGCGCACCTTCGCCCGCATGAAGAGCGGGAAGGTCCCACGCGACTGCTGGCTCACGGGGGACGGCGTCCACCACGCCATCCTAGGAATCGCCCGACTGCACAACCTCACCCTCGCCGGATAGACGAACCGAAAGGACGTCAACCGGCGCCCCCTCGCCCAACTCGAAGATCGTTACGGGAGCGGCCATGATCCGCGCTGCTTCGGGTCTGGCGGTCCAGGAACCCGATCAGCCGTGTCTCCGAACGTGCAAGCCTCTCCCGTTGTTCGCCAGGAAGCGAAGCAAGGACATCGACCAGAACTCGCTTTCGCGGAACATGCGCCATGTTGCCGGAGTAGATCCGGCAGCTGGAACACCAGGCGAGTCCGATGCACCGCTCGAACATGGAGGACTCTGGCGGATGGAGTCGGTACTGGTACGAGCAGACGGGCGTTCCGCAGCGGCACAGAGCCGACGGTCCCCGTCGGAGACCGTGTCCCAGGTCCCGACCTTGCACCAGTGCTGCCGTCCGGCCGGTGCTCTTCAAGTCGTCATGCCCAGCATTCTCTGCCACAGTGAGTCGCCCAGCACAGCCGTCCCAGCGAAAGCAGGCCGCAGCAGACGAAAGCCGGGGCCACTTCAAGCCGGAGCAATCGGAGCCCCAGCCCCGAACTGTGGCCAGATCGGGCCGGAAAAGCGGCGCCAGTTCCGACCGCGTCAGATCGAAAGCCTGGTCGATGGAGCCCCGGGTGGCGCGCTTTGCCTCCCTGAGCCGCGCCAGCTCGCAGGCGATGCCTGGCCGGGAGGCGGTGAACGCCGCGGGCAACCGCTCCAGTGCGTCCGCGGTGTCCCACTGTTCGGGCACCATGTACGACCAATCGTCTCCGTGACGGACGACGACGGGCTCGGTGATGCCGGCCCCGTGCTGTCCTCCATATCCAGATGGAGTCGGGAGCAGGCCAGGTACAGGGCGGTCAGTTGCGAGTCGTGGAAATCATACGATCACCTCGACTCCCCCACCCGACGGGCGACAAGGCGGAGGGCTCGCCGCGGAGATGACGGCGAACAGTACGGAGACCGCGCTGGCGAGCAGTGCGCAGGGCCGTGTCGGCAGGACCTCATATGTCTTCTCCTCACGGTCAGGCTTCGAACGCGACAAGAGGAGGAGCCACGTCCGCTGTGTGCCGCGGATGCCCGCCCCGCCCCGTACTCGGGTGGGAAATGAGGAAACCCAGTCGGTGATGCGGCCGCTGCAAGGTTAGGGCTGTCCCGCAAAGATCTTGGCTCCGAGCTGAGCTGAAGCGCGACAGGTGTCACGAAGGCGAGCTTGTTGTCACCGAGGTCGGCGGTCCCTCTCCCGTTACGGAGAGTCTTGACCGCTGAACCCGGAGTCGTGTCCCCCGGCAGGCCGATGTGGTTGGCGTTCCGGAAGCCGTGTGATCGCGGCGCTCACTGCCAACCCGAGCGTGATCCCGACAGCCGAGCCCACGCTGTGCGCCCAGGCATCGTTGAGGGAGCCGGGCAGAACAGCTCCTGTGAGCCGGCTGGCAGCCAATAGGACTGTTACCGCTGCCAGTGAGGCCGTCCAGCGGTACCGCACCCCGTCGATGATGTCGCCATAAAAGAGGAGCAGCAGCGCCATGCCGAACTCGGCGTCCCAGCCGATCGCGATGAGCCCCGCCCCCAAGGCAAGCGCGAACAGCCAGAGCGCCACCAATTGCCGGGCGAATGTGGGCGGCTGCCGTGGTGCACCACGCGGGGGCCGGAAGAACCGTGTGATGTGCTGGACGATCGCGTACTTCTGCATGACTCGCGTCCCGATCCCCCGGGGTAGCCGACTTCTGCCGGCACTCAGTAGTAGGACGCACAGGAGCAGGACGCGGTTGTGGTGAAGTGACGCCGCATGTCGTCTCGGGAAGCCAGAGGCTGTCGATCTTCACTTCTGGTGACAGAAGGGTTGCCGAATGAGCACGTGTGGCAAGGCAAGCCGCGTGCCTTGCTTGTGACAACCAGGCGAAGGGGCGGCCGTCGGCGTAGTCCCCCGGGGGCCGGTCTTCCAGTGGACCCCGTCGGGGTGTTCTATGAAACAAGGCGGCGCCGAAGTCGACGAAGGGCAGTTCGGGAAGGCCGAGCACCGGGGTGATCCACTGGTTGGCTTCGTCCATCCACGTGGTGGCCCAGCACAGCTCGTAGCCGAGCTGGAGCAGGTGTCGCGCGTGTTCCGGGTTGAGCCAGACCCGCAGGGGTCGCCGCCGGGCCGAGAGTCCGCGGTGGTCGTCTCGAGTTCCGCTGTCCTGGGCCATCGGCAACACCACGACGATCGCCGATGGTGGCTGCCCTGGCACCGGCCTGGTGACGCCCCACCGGCGCCGCAAAGGCGAGGAACTCCCCGGCTGGAAGCAGGAACACAACAAGTTACACAAAGGGGCCCGTGCCGCATCGAGGATGTCTTCGCCCGTATGAAGTCCTGGAAGATACTGCGCGACTGCCGCCTCAGAGGTGACGGCGTGCACCACGCCATGAGCGGCATCGCCCGCCTGCACAACCTCGCCCTCGCCGGATGGACGATCGGGCCGAACGACGGTCGATGTCGTCCACGCCTCATCGAAGATCAGTTACGGGACAGCACTTCAGTAACAGTGCAGATCAAGCCGTCTCCGGCTCAAAGACCCCCGATGTCGGTGTCGGCTGGAGAGCAAAGACCAGCAGCGCCCACTGGCCAGCGCTTACGTGTGAGCACCTTTCGATTCAGGTTCTGAGGCTAGGTGTTGTCCACGCTGGCGAGAGGCCCTGGAGGGTGACCGGGTCGGGTACGCGTGGCGGTCCGGGGCGGCGCTTGATCTCCAACGTGCGATCCCGGCGGCTTCAAGTCTGGGCAATGCGAGGTTGCCGTGCGTTGCGGTCAGGGTCCGCGACGCCGGCGAGGAGGGCGGCGCCCAGCGGGGTGAGGACGTGCAGGACTGTGTTGGCGTGGCGGTGGCTGCTGATCAGTCCGGCGTTGCGGAGCGCGGTGGTGTGGTGGGTCGCGGTTCCGGTGGAGACGCCGGCGTGCCGGGCGGCTTCGGTGGTGGTGGCTCCGGTGGCAGTGGCGTGCAAGATGGTGGCGCGGGTTCGGCCGAGAAGGGCGTGCAGGGGCTGTCCCTTGGCGGTCGGGGCTGGCTGGGGTGCGTGGTGGAGTGGGTACATGATCACGGGTGGGAGGTCGGGGTCGGCCAAGGTGATGGGGTCCTTCCAGCAGAAGTAGGAGGGGATGAGGAGCAGTCCTCTGCCGTTGAGGTGAATGTCCCGGTGATGTGGATAGGTGGCGATCTCCAGTACCGGGTGGTGCCAGCGGAGGGTGGGCGCGAGGTTGCCGAGCAGGGCTTCGGTGCCGAGGTTGAGCAGTGCCTGGGCGTGGCGGATCCGTTCGGCTTGCAGGCGTTCGGCGATGTGGTCTGCGTGGGGGGCGATCACGGTGCGGTGGTAGGCGCGCAGCGCCTGGACGAGCTGGCGGCGCATGTCCCCCTCGGTGAGCCTGGACACCCAGTCCGGCGACGGGATCGTCCGGGCGAGTCTTCTCGTCTCCTGGGCCACCCGCTGGGGAGGGGCTGCGAGCACGGCGTCCAGGCCCGCCTCCAACCCTTCGGCGCCCTCGGCCGGAGTGAGGAAATCGGGAAAGTAGCTGGCGCGGGGGAAGAGCGGCAGAAGGAGTTGGTGCACCATCGGGCCGAGGCCGGCCTCCCGCAGTTGCCCGCACGCAGTCCGGTACCAGTGTGCGTAGGCCCAGCGTCCCTTACGGGTCTGGAATCGGTGCAGACTGACGGCGATCTCCCACAGCGGATGCGGTGCGGCCGCCACCCGGGTCCTGGCCAGGTCCTGCGCCGTGAAGTGGAAGCGCAGCATCCCTCCTCCTCGGCTCTGCTGCCTGCGACTCTTCACCTGGTTCAAACGAGGGTGACAGCACCGGCGCGGGCCCGGAAGCTGGTTTCGGGTCGATCTCGGCATGTTGCCGATCACCAAGGGAGGGAGAAGGTATGCGTGCTCGTTTGCGCACCATGGGAGTGCTGGCGGTCGCCGTCTTGTCGGTTGGTGGGCTGACCACCGCAACCGCCACGCCGGCTGCTGCGGCACCCGCCAAGGCACTGGCCTGCTACGACCACAGTCACAGCATCAACGGCACCGACCCCAACGGCCACTGGCCTCCCTACAGTTCCACGTACACCACGTCCTACTGCAACGACATCAACGTCAAGATGACCACGACGGTCAGTGTGCGGACCTGTTTCGACCCCACCAACGGCGACCCTTACTGCAACGGCTGGCGCACGGTCTATGCCAACACCTGGGGGCTGGCCGCCACCGACGTCAGGGACGGCACCAATTTCTGGCTGCTGTTCAGCAGCACCGGCGTCCAGGGAGTCGCCGCGTACTGACCCGTCCAGGAGGCTCCGGTGCCGGTCGTCTGCGCCGGAGCTCCGGCAGGTGGTGGATGCGGTGATCTGCCGCAGAAGACCTGTTCCGCACGGGCCTCTACAGGGCTCGCCGTGCGTCCTTGCCGATCGTGGGCCGGGGGCGCAGGGATCTCGGCCGAGAGTTGATGGTGATCCGGTCGGCGCCTGTGATCGACATGACGGCGGACGATGCCCTGCGGACAGCTCAACAGCGCATAACCGAAGTGGGAAGGATTCCGGGCGATGGTCCGCGTCGGCGCGGGCCGGGTGGTGCTGTGTTCCAGGCGCGGTACCGAGAGGGCAGCCGCATGTCCGGAGGTGGCGGCCGGGGGCGCGCAGTTGCCGGACGCGACCACGCTGGACGGCGAACTGGTCGTACGGGACACCGCGGGCCGCCTCGCGTTCGAGCGGTTGCAGAACCGGCTCACCCGGCGCGGTGCCGACACAGCCCACGCAGCGGAGGAGCGGCCGGCCTACTTCGTCACCGGATCGTGCACGGGTTCCTGACGGGCCTCTGCGGAGCCTCGGGGAGCATGTCAGCAGGTCGCAGACCCATGGTCGAGGGACCGCAAGCGTATGAGATTTCAGCGGTTACTCCCAGATTCTGCCAGTAACGCTCGTAATCCGCGTTGCTGTGGAGGAATCGGGAACCCCGCGCCTCGTAGTCCTGCCTGCTGCTGATCCGCCCGTGGAGAAGCTTTCGGCGGTGCATGGCGTGGCCGAAGTGCTGACGCTGCAGTCGCAGCGAGCCGGTGGCCGTGGTGCGGCGGATCAACGGGCGTACTTCTTCGACACGCTGGCCGAGTACCAGTGGGCACGACATGCCGAGGCGCTGATGCCGTCGTCGATCGATCAGCTGGTGAAACCGGTGACCGAGATCTGCGATCACTACGACCTGGTGCTCTGGGAACTGACATCCCGCCACGTCGACCACTACTTCGCGGGCCCCGGCAAACGAGTTCGGGGCACCGTCCGCACAAAGATCAACAACATCGACGGGTACTGCACCTTCCTCGAACAGCGTTTCGCCGGTGAGATCGCGCGCCGCTTCGGAGCGCGGCTGGAGTCGCCCAGTCGATACGTTCAACAAGCCCCGGCACCGCGGGGACTTCGGGCTGAGGATCCCGCCGTCCCAGCTGGCGATGCGAGAGTTCTTCGGCGGGTGGCGTGATGCGCTGCCGCAGGCCCGTAAGTGGGCGGTGGCCTGCCGGGACTATGTGATGACGAAGCTCGCCTACCTGTCCCGGGTGCGGGCGGCCGAGCTGTGCGGCGTGGGCATGGCCGACGTGCACTGGGAAGCCGGTCAGTGGGGCCGCTTCGTGGGGCAGGGCAAGGGTGCTCGCGGCTCGGGCCCGCGGGAGGCGTTTCATGTTCGAGCAGGGACGCGAGCTTTTGTGGTGGTACATCGAGGACGTGCGCGGCCAGTTCCGCGACGATCCCGAACACCCGCTGGCGCCCCTGTTCCCTTCCGAGCGGCTGCCCTCGATGGTCGCGGATCTGAGCATGCCGATCGCGCCGGCGATCGTGCCCGCCACGTTCTGCTGCGTGCTGAAGGCGGCCGGGCGCCTGTATCCGCCGGGGCCGGTCACCAACCTGTTCCCGCATCTGCTGCGCCACGCGTGCGCGACCCACCACTACGAGCGCGGCATGAGTCTGTGGGAGGTCCAGCGGCTGCCGGGAGAGCTACCGCTACTCGACGAACCTGCAGGTCGTCATCGACACCAACAGCCGCCTCATCGTGGCCGTCGGTGCTCCCCTGCCCGGCAGCCGCAGCGACTGCCGGACCTTCACCGAGTCAGGTGTCGACATCGCCTGCCGAGGCGTCCCGGTGATCGCCGATGGCGGCTACCAAGGCACCGGTCTGCTCATTCCTCACCGTCGACGACGCGGGCAGGAAGCCCTGAACCCGCAGCAGGAAGCCGAGAACAAGATCCACCGCGAGGCCCACTCCCGCGTCGAGCACGCCCTGTCCCGCCTGAAAATCTGGAAGATCCTGCGGGACTGCTGCCTCAAGGGCAGCGGCGTTCACCAGGCCATCCTCGGCATCGCACGCCTTCACAACATGGCCCTTACCGGACAGCGCTCACCACATACTCGGGACAACCTCTAGCGGTGACGGGCCATGCAACGGCTCCTCGGTGTCGGGTAACCGCCGCCGTCCTATTGGGGCAGGGAGTTGTACCTGACCAAGGCATGGACCGGAGATCGGGGATCGCTGCCGGGCCGCGAAGATTCCTGACCTGCGGGAGTTCGCCACCAAGGGCGACCTCGCAAAAGCGATGGTCGCCCGTTGCCTGGCCGGAGGTTCGCCGGCAGCGCGGGTGACACCGGAGGATCCTACGGCCAGAACGCACTGACCACTTCGATGAACTGGTCGAGCAAATCGTGTACTCACACGTGATCGGCATCGAGAAAACGGAGTGCTCATAGCCGAGAAGCCGGGGCATAGAGCCGCGATGGACAGGCGTCGCCAGCTGATGAAGTCGTTGCTACCAGTGTTGCCGGTTCAGCTGGTCCAGCAACGCGCTCTCCGCCCGGCCCGGAGTGCGCCGCACGCCCGCTATCACCGGTGCCGAGAGGGCGGGGTGCAGGGGGCGGGTCAGCCGTTCGAAGCCGTCGGGGACGGCGGACGACGGCGCGATGGTAACGCCCAGGCCTTCCGAGGCGAGCCTCACCGCGGTCGAGATCTGCGAGGCCCGGCCGACCGTTGAGGGAGCGAGCCCGTGGTCGGAGAGCAGGCCGGCCAGATATTCGTCGAGTTTGCTGGTGCGTTTATAGCGCACCCACCCCTCGGCGGCGAGGTCTTGGAGGAGGAGCGGCTCGTGCCGGCGAAGGAGCGGGTGGTCTTGCGGTAGGACGGCGACGTACGACTCCGTACCGAGCGTGTGGATGTCGAAGGTGCATCCCGGTGGAACGTCGTGCACCAGGAGCATGTCGAGGGTGCCCTGGCGTGCGAGCCGCTCCATGTCCGCGGGATCGGGTTCCTCGTGGATCGTGACCTGCAGGTGCGGGTGTCGACGGCGTAGCTCGCCGAGCGCGCGAGGGAGCTGGCGGGTCCCGAGCCCCATGTGGACAGCGATGATCATCTCGCCTGTCAGGTCACCGTCGGCGGCGCGGGCCGCGCTGAACGCGCGCCGGGAGGCGGTGGTGGCGATCTCTGCCTCCGCGAGGAAGGCCCGCCCCGCCACCGTCGGCGTCATTCCCTGCCGGGTCCGCGTGAACAGACGCACTCCAACCTGCTTCTCCAAGGCGCCGATCTGTTGAGACAGAGAGGGCTGGGTCAATCCCAGACGCTCGGCCGCCACCGTGATGCTGCCCTCCTCGGCCACAGCCAGCGCGTACTCGTACTGCCGCACGTTCATTCAGCACCGCCTCGTCACATAGAAGCTTCCTATAGGGAACATACCAAGAGGCTCTTTGCGCCTATGCCTGGCGCATGACTACCTTCTGGACCGCAAGCGGCATGTGTGTACCGACGTGAAGGAGAGAAAATGCGTCTCGCCGACAAGGTCGCCCTGGTCACGGGCGGAGGAGCAGGCCTCGGCCTGGCGATCGCCGAGAGGTTCGCTGCCGAAGGTGCCCACGTCTACATCACGGGGCGGCGAAAGGAAGTCCTCGACGACGCGGTGGCTTCCATCGCAGGCCGTGTCACGGCGGTCGCCGCCGACTCCACCTCGTCGAGCGATCTCGACGGTCTGATCGAGACGATCCGCAGGGACCGGGGGCGCCTTGACGTGCTCGTCGCCAACGCGGGCATGATCGAGCGGGTTGACTTCGGCGACGTGACCGAGGCTCACTTCGAGCGCACGTTCGGCATCAACGCGCGCGGGACGATGTTCACCGTCCAGACGGCGCTCCCCCTCATGCCGGTCGGCGGCTCGATCATTCTGGTGGGCTCGATCCAGGGCTTCAAGGGTCTCCCCGGATCCACTGCCTACAGCGCCGCGAAGGCAGCAGTGCGCTCCTACGCGCGCGTATGGGCGGCCGAGTTCGGCGACCGCGGCCTTCGGGTCAACGTGCTGACCCCAGGACCGTTCGACACAGCCATCATCGACGGGCAGGCCGAGTACTTCGGGCAGGACCCGGCGGTCCTGCGAGCCGGGATGGCCGCACACGTTCCCCTGGGACGCCTCGGGCGCCCCGAGGAACTCGCCAGTGCGGCGCTGTTCCTCGCCTCGGACGAGAGCAGCTTCATGACAGGGGCCGAACTCTGCGTCGACGGCGGCATGGGGCAGGTATGACCATCGCCACGCACATCCCATATCAGGGGCGCGCGAGGCTGCCCGTAACCAGTTTGCCTCTGCCCGGGCAGCACCGAGGACTCGTGCCACCACCCGTGATCCGCTCAATGGACAGGAGCAACAAGCATGGCAAGTAGGCCAGGGGTTCGCCACGGTGATGCAGCGCCGCGAAGGAACGCCGACGCGAGACTGGCGGGAAAGGTCGCGCTCGTCACGGGCGCGTCCAAGGGCATCGGGGCGGGTATCGCGCGGGAGTTCGCTGCGGCCGGAGCGTCGGTCGTGGTCAACTATGCCTCCAGCCCTGCTGACGCCGAGCGAGTGGTGCGGGACATCCAGGATCGAGGAGCGAGCGCAATCGCCGCGCAGGGGGATGTATCGGTGCCGGCGGACGTCGAACGCCTCTTCGCCAAGACCATGGATGCTTACGGCCGCTTCGACATTCTCGTCAACAATGCCGGTGTGTACTACCCACAGCCGCTGGAGAGCGTCACGCAGCAAGAGATCGACCGTCAGCTGTCGGTCAACCTGACCGGGCCGATCCGTACGATCCAAGAGGCTCTCAAGTACTTCGGGCCCGACGGTGGGTCCATCATCAACATCGGATCGCTGGACAGCGCCCGCGCGGTACCGGGAATGGCGGTGTATGCCGCGACGAAGGGGGCCATCGACGCCTTGACACGCGTCTTGGCCGCCGAGCTCGGCCCTCGCGGTATCCGGGTGAACACCCTGGCTCCAGGCGGTGTTGAGACAGAGGGTATCCACGCGGTCGGCTTCATCGGCAGCGACGCCGAGACGGGCATGATCGATCGCACTCCACTGGGCCGTATCGGCCAGCCCAGAGATCTGGCACAGGTGGCGGTCTTCTTCGCCTCCGACGAGGCCGCATGGGTCACCGGAGAGCGTCTCACCGCCTCCGGAGGCCTGCGAACCTGATACACCCTCGACGGAGGCCATAGGCCCGCGCCGCGAAATCCAGCGGGGCGCATCCCTTGCATCGAACTCGCACCGGCCGGGCCGAGGACGTCTTCCCCTCTTGGTGGGGCTGAGTCATCCTGCGGTTGGTGACCGCGAAAGGACCGGTGCCCCGAACGCGTCGCTGGGCATTGCCCGTGTACGCCTGGGCCTCGCCGGACGAGAGGGAAGGCCCACGGTCGGCCGAACGCCGACCACATCGCAGATCATTTACGGGACAGCCCCTGGGTCGGCTGACGACGTCGGCGTCGGTCATCCGGACCGCCTGCCTCTCATGGGCGTCGCTCTGCTGGACGACGTTGAAGTGGCCCGGCTGGGGATGGCGCTGCTTCGGGGCGGGGTCGGCCATCGGGACCAGGCGCCGCCAGGTGTCCACAGTGAAGCGCGCCAGGATCACTGTGGCGCGCTGCGCGCAGGTCTGCGGTTCGAGGACGGTGGTGTGGGGCCGTCCGTCGAAGATGCCGTGGGGCGGGCCGCGCGGGCCGCCTGTAGGGCATCCCGGAGCGCGGTGATGGCCGGGGACGTCTTCGGGTCGCCCTCCTGCCGGGATACCTCCCAGGGGCGGGCGGGCTGGCGCAGCGTGCCCGTTGGCCTCGTCTTGAGTGTCAGGCGCTGGGGAACGAGGTCACCCGCCCCTCCACCTTGGCACACGAAGATCATTCCGTCAGGACTTCTCAGCCGGGTATGTCCATACGCTGTGTTCCGATGACCGACAGCAGCCGTAGTGCCTGCTCTGCGGGAGAGCCGGGCTCGACCGTGTAGAGCACGATCTGCTGGTCCTGGTCGGGGATGTCGAGGAAGGTGCAGCTGAGGGTGATGGGGCCGATCAGCGGGTGGTTGACGGTTTTGAGCAGGGTGGGCTCGGGGTGCACGTCGTGCGCGGCCCACAGGCGGGCGAACTCCGCGCTGCCGGACAGGAGGTCCCCCACCAGCGTGGCCACCTCGCCGTCGTCAGGGCAGCGGGCGGCGGCGGCACGCAGGCGCCGGGCCGCGGCGCGGGCGAACGCTTCCGCGTCGAACGGGTCGTACAGCGGCCGCTCACGCGAGGGCGGTGCGAGGTAGGCACGGCGCAGGAGGTTGCGCTCGCGCCGGGGCAGGGGGGAGAAGTCCTCCAGGAGGGCGGTGGCCAGATCGTTCCAGGCGATCACCTCGTAGGTCACGGAGAGTACGATCGCCGCGGTGTGCGGCAGCCGCCGCAGCAGGTCGAGGATGCTGAGCGGCACTTCGCGTGAGGGCCCGGCCGGCGAACCGGACGGCGCGCCGGCGAGGTGGTGCAGGTGGTCCCGCTCGGCATTCGACAGGCGCAGGGCCCGGGCCAGGCCGGCGAGTACCTCGCGTGAGGGGCGCGGGCCGCGGGCCTGCTCAAGACGCGTGTAGTACTCCGTCGAGATGAACGCCAGCTGCGCCACCTCCTCGCGGCGCAGCCCTGGTGTGCGCCGACGCGGCCGGGCGGGCAGACCCACGTCGGCAGGGGTGATGCGCTCGCGCCTGCCACGCAGAAAGCCGGCCAGCTCCCGTCTGTCCATACCTCAGTGTGCGTCCCGCCGTGGAGCCGATCCAGGTACCGCCGGTGCCTGGATCGGCTCCACGACCGGACGCAGGCTTGCTGCCATGGACAACGCACAGATCACCGATACCGCAGTCCCCGCCGCCGGGAGCCTGACATCAACGGTCGTGTGCATCCCACTGGTCACGGCGCGCGGCGCGCGTATCAGCGCATTCCCTGGCTGGTGATATCGGTCCGGCGAATCTTCACTTATCGAACAGCAACGGACAGGCATCATGATCAAAATGGTCATCACGTTGAAGCGTCGCGAGGGCATGACTCATGACGAGTTCACCCACTACCAGCGGAACATCCACAGGCCGCTCCTCACGTCCATCCCCGAGGCAAAGCAGTGCATCCGCCGCTTCGTGGTGTCGTATCCCGTCCCCGCGCCGAACTGTCCCGAACCGGACTACGACTCGGTGGTCGAGACATGGTTCGACACGATGGACGACCTCAACGCGTTCTACTTCTGCGAGAACTTCCTCAAGACCGTCGACCCGGACCACGAGAACTTCATCGACCTGCACAGCTTTGGACGCATCATCTGCGAAGAGGAGGTCGTCGTCGGCTGAGGGCCCGGCACCGGCTTCGACACGGCCTCCACCGACAGCCGGGCAGGGCCGGCGCATCATCCGGGAAGGCCGTGTCGAACGCGGCCGCGTGATCGGCGACAAACGAACGGAAGACCTCCGCGACACCGTCCCGTCGGGGGGGAACGGACCGCATTGAGCGCATGCTCGGTGATGAGCGCGGTGACCGTGGTGCCCTCGGTCTCGGCACGCTCTGGTTGCCGTGCTCGCGCTGACCGCGTGCGCGGTTCTGGCGGGCGCGACCTCCGCGCTGGCGGTCAGCGTGCGTTCACAACAGCAGGCGGTCGAGGCAGAGGTTCAACCCGGCCTCCAGATGTTCCGCGGAACCTGTGGAGAGCAGGACGGTGACACCGCCCTGGACCGTAGCGATCACAGCCGCGGCCGTGCGGTCGGCGTCGAGGCCTGGGTCGGCCTCGCCGGCCGCTTGCGTGACCTCGATACCGGTTCGGACGCACTCCTGCCACCGTCGCACCAGTTGCGCCGTGACGGCCCTCGCGGCCGGGCTGTACCGGCCTACATCGGCGATCAGCACCCCGAGCGGGCAGTGCAGCCCTTGGTCGCGGTAGCGCTCGACAATCAGGTCGCGCCACGCTTCCCAGGCCGCGCGAGAAGTGAGTTCGCTCAGGTACGGCTCCTGGTCGTCGAAGACGCGCTCGGCTTCAAGTTCGGCGACCGCGAGCAGAAGCTGTTCCCGACCCTCGGGGAAGTAATAGAACATTTGCCCCTTGCCGGTGCCGCTGCGCCGGCCCACGTCGTCAAGGGTGGTGGCGTTCGTGCCGCGTTCGCGGATCTCGGCTGCGGCGGCTTCGACGATACGCAGGCGGGTCGCGGCGCCTTTTTTCGTGGTCACCACGCAAAGTGTACTTGCAGGTACAATTTCTGGAACCTACCTTCGGCCCCATGAAAGCGATAGTTGTCAGGGAAGCAGGGGGACCGGAGGTGCTGGAGCTGCGCGAGCGGCCGGCACCTCGTCCGGGCCCGGGAGAAGTCCTGGTGGACGTCCGCGCGGCGGGTGTGAATTTCTTCGATACCGCCATCCGTAGACAAGCGGTGGCCGAGGTGCCGGGCGCGGAAGGCGTCGGCGTGGTGGCGGAGACGGGCAAGGGCGTGCACGCGTTCGCCCCGGGTGATCGTGTCGCGTGGTTGACGATCAATAGCCATGGCAGTTATGCCGAGCAGATCGTGCTCCCGGCGAGCGGTGCCGTCCCGGTGCCCGACGCCGTTGACGACGAGACGGCCGCGGCCGTGCTCATGCAGGGCCTGACCGCGCATCATTTCGCCACCGTGTCCCACCCGGTGCGAGCGGGAGAAATCGCACTCGTGCACGCGGCAGCCGGCGGGGTCGGAATGATGCTCACTCAGATCGTCAAAGCCCGCGGCGGCACCGTGATCGGCCTGGTGTCGCGACCGGAGAAGGCCAGGCACGCCACGGGTGCGGGTGCCGACCACGTCCTGGTCTCCTCCGGTGACGCGTTCGTCGAGCCGGTGCGCAAGCTGACCGGCGGCGAGGGGGTGCACGTGGTGTTCGACGGTGCGGGCGCGACCACTTTCGCCGCATCACTGAAGGTACTGCGCACGCACGGCACGATGGTGTTCTACGGGCCGCTGATCGGTGACGTACCGACCATCGCGATGAACGACATCCCCCGCAGCACCCGCCTCACCTACGGCGTGACTGAGGACCATATCCGCACCCCCGAGGAACTCGCGGCGCGCACGGCCGAGCTGTTCGCGCTCGTCGAGAGGGGCGAACTGGTCGTCCGGATCGGCGGCCGCTACCCGCTGGCCGATGCAGCGAGGGCCCACGCAGACATCGAGTCACGTACGACCACCGGGAAACTACTGTTGGTCCCCTGACCGAGCCCGAAGGCCGTCATCACGGGGCGCGGGGTGTGAGGCACGGTGCGGGGCGGCCGCCGGGGCCGCCCGGCGTCTCCTCACACGCTGCTGCTCGGGTCGGTACGGCACCGATGGCCGTCGTCACTACGTCGGCCGCACCGCCCGTCTCGCCCGGACAGCGGGTGCCGCGGTGGCCGGTCTGCTCGCCCCGGAGCGGCACGAACATCCGTGGACAGGCTGGTCGTTCTCCGCCAGGTGGGGCAGCCCGGAAAGCTGGCCGTCACGCTGGTGCAACCCGAACGGGTGGTGGAAGTCGGCGTCGACGTCGCCCGTGACGCATCCGGCCGGTGGCGTCATCCCGCCCGCCGGCACCGTATCCGAGCGGAGTTGCATCCGATGCATGTGCCGCTCTTCGGTGAGCGAGACGATCCCGCCGGTCGTCCCGGCGGTCAGTATGAGGGGTAGGCGATCCTGAGCTGGGTCTTTCCTTGAAGTGACGACGACCTCGATCCGCTCCGTGCCGGCTCCTCAAGTACGGCGTCGCCACGCATCCACATCGCCCGGCGGTGCTCGCTGGCGGCGCAGGCGAGAGCGGCGACGGCCGCCAGGCAGTCGCCGCTCTCGCCTGCGCCGTGGCTGACGCGTACCGACCGTTCAGCGGCGCGCTCCTGGAACCGGCCGCTGACGATCGAGCTGCGGACGTCACTCGTGACGAGAGAGCGAAACGGACACGCCCTACGGCGCTCAGCTCGCTGTCGCGTACACGATGAGGTTGTCGACAGGGTGCCCCTGCGCGTCGAAGTCGCCGTCGCACGTGATGAGCCGTAGAGCACGTTCCTGGGTCGGCCCGTAGACCTTCTCCGTCGGGAAGGCGTTCTTGGCGACGCTCTCCGTGGCCGTGACGGTGAAGTGGACGGTGTTTCCCGTCTTGTCGGTGACGGTGATGTCCGCACCCTCCTTGATCTTCTTCAGGTCGTGGAAGACGGCCTCGCCGAAGCGGGTGTCGTTGTGGCCGATGATGACGGCCGCGCCGATCTCACCGGGCACCGCACCGCCCGTGTACCAGCCCGCGGTCATCCCCTCCTCGGCCGGCGGGACCTGGACCGTCCGGTCCGTGTTGAGGCCCAACTCCATCAGCGAACTGGTGATCCCCACGGAGGGAACGGCCACCTCGGCAGGGGCCGCCGGAGCGTCGGCCGCAGGCCGCTCGGACTTCGGAGCACCCGACGCGGCGGCGGGGGCGGTCGGAGCGGCCCGGACCGTCGGGTCGGGGCCGGACGAACAGCCGGTGAGCAGGGTGACGAGGGTCAACAGGGTGAGGGTCGCGAGGCGGGCCCGGGGCAGGGCCGGACGGTGTGCAGGGGGCAACTCGGGCTCCAGAACAGGGTGCGAGGGTTCGCCGGAACGCACAGGGCGCCGCCTGGTGAAGGGCGGCGCCACCGTTTCGTACGAGAGGTCGTGCTGCCGGGTCAGCCTTCGCGGCGGGCGGTGGTGCGGCGGCGCAGTACGTAGGTGCCGGCCCCCGCGAGCAGCAGCGCGCCGGTGGCCGAACCGATGAGCGTGCCGGTGTTGTCGTCCTGGGCGGGGGCCTCTCCCGCGGCGACACCGCCACGCGGGTAGTCCTTGCCTCCGGCCTTCCGGGCTTCAGCGGCCTTCCGGGCCTCGGCCTCCTTGAGCGTCCTGGCATCCTCGGCCTTCTTCTTCGCCAGGGCCTCCTTGTCGGCCGAGGTCGAGTCGGTCGCGCCCGGCGTCGGAGTCGGATCGCTGGCGAAGGCCGCGGTGGCCGGGACGAGCAGCGCGCCGGCCGCGACGCCGGTCAGGACAGCGATACGCAGCGGGCGCAGGGTGAGACGGCGGGACATGTGAGGGCTCCAGTTCCAGCCCGGCTTGGTCGTTCCTGGTTTGCCGATCCGCACCAGGTTCCGGGCATGGCTTCACCCTGACGGCCACTTGTGAGGAAACTGTCAGAGCGCTGTCGTCATCCCATCAGGGTCGACCGGGGCCCTGCGGCTTCCGTGACTCGGCTGTCGGCAGCCGCAGGGTGAAGGTGGCCCCCTCCCCCTCCGTGCTGGCCACGTCCACCGTGCCGCCGTGGGCCTCGGCGAGCTTGAGGACGATCGCCAGGCCGAGGCCGCTGCCGCCGGTGCTGCGATTGCGGGACTTCTCCGCCCGCCAGAAACGGTCGAACACGTACGGGAGGTCGCCCGCCGGAATGCCACTGCCGGTGTCGGACACCTCCACGGCCAGCTCGTCCCCCGGGTCGGTGACGTACCGGCGCAGGGTCACCGTGCCGCCGGCCGGGGTGTGGCGCACCGCGTTGGAGAGCAGGTTGCTGACGGTCTGCCGCAGCCGTACGGGGTCGGCGTCGAGGAGCGGCGGGTGAGGGGTGCCCGGCGGCGGTGTCAGGACCGTGAGGGTGACGCCCGCCGTCTCCGCCAACCCCTGGTGCGCGGCGGCGACCTGGCCGAGCAGCTCGTCGATCCGTACCGGCTTCCGGTGGAGCCGCAGGGCGCCCGCGTCGGCCGCGCCCAGGTCCTGGAGGTCGTTGATGAGGTGCTGGAGCTGCACCGCCTCCTCCAGGAGCGAGGAGACGAACGCGGGGTCCGGCACGGCCAGTCCGTCGTGGGCCGCCTCCAGCCAGCCCCGGATGTTGCTCAGCGGCGTTCGCAGCTCATGGGCGACATCGCTGACCATCACCTTGCGCTGCTCCTCCAGGCGGGCCCGGTGCGCGGCCATGTCGTTGAAGGCCGCCGTCAGCCGTCCGATCTCATTGTCGGAGACGACGGGCACGGGCACCGGCGTCGCGTCCAGGCCCTCCCGCATGCGCTGGGCGGCGCCGGTGAGCGCGTGCAACGGGCGTACGAGCCTGGCTCCGGCGAGCACCGAGGCGCCGACGGTGAGGGCGAGGACCAGAGCGGTGACACCGGCGATGCGTGCGGTGTTGGCGCGGGAGAGGTCGAAGCCAGGCACGCCGGCGGCACCGGGGCCTTCGATGAACAGGAGTGCGGGCTCGGCGACATAGCCCGTGAGCTGTTCCCGGCGGGCGCTTTCGACACAGCTGGCCACGGCCCGGTCGTACGCGCTGTCGCGGATCTCGGCGGGGGCGTAGTCGAGTGCGCCGCCGGCAGCCGCTTTGCGTTCGGCCGTCGCGGCGTCCTGCGCCTTCTTGGCTGCCAGGGCCTTCGCCTCCCGATCGCTGAGGCCGTCCTCGGCGCCGGAGACCGCGTCGTCCCGCCCGTATGCGTAACTCCGGTCCCAGGACAGGTCCAGGTTCAGTTTCACGGCGGTGCGACCCTGTCGTTTCAGACAGGCGTCAGCCAGTTGGTTGAGGGCGCTCAGGGCCTTCCGCTCGGTCGCGGTGGGACCGACCGGGTAGGACGCAAAGCACTTGGCCTCCATGTCACGGTCGGTGACGCTGTCGGTCCCACCCTCGGTCTCGTCGCTCACGAACTGGACGCGGGGCCGTCCGCCCGGGCTCTCGACGACGTCGGCGGCGATACCCATCCGGCTGAGGCACTCCGCCCTCCCGACGGCGGCCTTGCGCAGTGCGTCGTGTTCCTTCGCGGGCAGCCGGAAGGGTCCCACGGCCCGCGGATCGACGCGGTCGGCGCCGGCCTTGGCCGCGTCGGGCACCAGCACGGTGTCGACGGAGCGTGGATCCACGACCGCCGAGGCCTGTTGAGCGAGCAGATCGTCGGACGAACCGCCGCCCGCTGAGCGCGAGTTCGCCGAGTCCACGAACGGGCGTCGGCCCGGCGTCGTGAGCACGATCCGGCGCCCGGACTCCCGGGCCAGATCTCGCACGGTGGTGTCGACGCCGTCCCAGTCGGGGTGGGTGGCCGCGTAGCCGAGGAGGGTGTTGTAGATCTTCGCGTCGGACTTGAGGTTCTGCCCCTGCTCCTGGCGGATCGCGACGGAGGTCGTCTGCACGGCCAGCCAGGCGGTCGCGGCGACCGAGCACGAGGCCACCAGCGCCGTCACGGTCAACAGCCGCCCCGCCAGACTCTTGCGCAGCGGCAGCCGGGCGGCCCCCGCCGCACCTCCCCTGTCAGGACGACGCATGGCGCACGCTCTTCGCGGGGTCCGTGAGTTTGTAGCCGACGCCGAAGACGGTGAGGAGGCGGGCCGGCCGTCGTGGGACGCGCTCGATCTTCTTGCGCAGGTTCATGACGTGCACGTCGACGGTCCGGCCGCTGATGTACTTGTCGAAGCCGTGCAGCTCTTCCAGAAGCCGTGCCCTGGTGAAGACCCGGTCGGGCTCGGCCGCCATCGCCGCGAGGAGACGGAACTCACCGGGCGTGCACTCGACGGGCGTCCCGGCGACCGACACCTCGTGCCTCAAGGGATCGACCCTGAGCACGCCGACCGTCAACACCTCGTCGTCCGGGGCCGCTTCGGGCTCCGAGGCGGGAGCGGGGACGGGTACGGTCGCCGGAGCCAGATCGGGGCCGCACCGGTTGCGGCGAAGCAAAGTCCTTACCCGGGCGGTGAGTTCACGCGGACTGAACGGCTTGGTCATGTAGTCGTCGGCACCGAGGTCGAGGCCGAGCAGCAGATCGTCCTCGGTGCTGCGGGCCGTCAGCATCAGCACCGGCACCTCCCGGCGTTCGGCGCGCAGGATCCGTACGACGTCGAGACCGTCGGCCCCGGGCATCATCACGTCGAGAACGACCAGGTCGGGTTCCTGGTGCCGGACCGTCTCGAGAGCCGTCCGGCCGTCCTCGACGACCGTGACGGCGTGACCCTCGTGCTCCAGGTAACGGCGCACCAGTTCGGCCTGCTTCGCGTCGTCTTCGGCGACCACAATGTTTGCGCACACGCCGCAGATCGTAGCGACCGCCGACGTCAGGAGGTCGGAAGTGTTCATACCGTGACGGCGGTTCGGTGGTGGACAGGCGAGAGTACGGGGCTGCCGTCAAGCGTCCCGTGCGGTCGAGGAGCAACTCGGCCAGGAGGGCGTCGCCCCACCCGATGAAGTCTCCCCGTGGTCTTGGACACGCGTCGGTTATGCCGCGGGGGCGTGTCGATGCCGCTGCCTGGTCTCGGCCGAGGTGAGGTGGCCGAAGGTCGTGTGCTTGCGCAGGCGGCGGCGGTTGTGGAAGGTCTCGGTGAAGGTGCAGACTTCGGCGCGGGCGGCGGCCCGGTCGGACCAGATGCGGGTGCCGATCTCTTCCTTGGGCAGGGCTCAGAAACTCTCCGCGGCCGCGTTGTCGAAGCATGAGCCGGTGCGTCCGCAGCTGTTCCGTAGTCCCAACTCCCTTATTCGGTCGCGAAAATGGGTCGAGGTGTATTCGCTGCCGCGGTCACCGTGGATCACGCAGCCGGGCTCCAGGTTCCCTCGGCCGTAGGCCATGCCGCCAAAAGACGCGGGACTTCCCCCTGGGGAAGTCCCGCCCAATCACCGGGATCCCTTGGGGAGTCGGTCGTCCGGCTGGTTGTCAGTGGGTCCTGCCAGGATGTGCCGCATGCTGAGTCGTGAGGAATTCATGGAAGCCGCGCGCACGAGCGGGGTCTCGCAGGGTGCCGTCGATGAGATTCTGCGGTGCCTGCGGCCATGCGTGGTGATCAACAGGGACAAGGTGGGTGAGCCGGTCGGCAGGTGGGAGCGCGAGGAAGAGATGGTGGTCTTTGTCGACTGTGCCGCTCTTCCTGAACGGCACCTGGACCTGGGGCTCGGGCTTCCCGGTTCAGGTTCTCTGGTGCTGGACCCCGGGGCGTCACCGCGGTGGCTCCCGGGTTCCTACGCCGACGAGTTGACGGATTCGGAGGAGAGCGGGGAGCTGCACGCGTATGCGGCGTGGACACTCGCGGAGTGGTACACGTACGCCAAGGACAGTGAGCATCCCGTGACGATGCATCCCGCCCTTGAGGAAGCAATGGCCGAGTACCGGCGGTGTCACGGTCCCATGGAGCTGTTGGCTGACGGTTATTTTGCTCCCGACAGGTCCCTGCAGCTCGGAGGTGTGATGCTCAACATCGCATCTGCGGGTCCGTTGGAACTCGAAATGATCGATCTCGAAGACGACTGGGACTGGAAATTCACTGACGAAATAGTGCGGAAGGCGTCTTCCTGGAGGCTCTTCGCCCATCTCCACCATGACAGCGGCTTCGAGTACTTGTGGCTGGTCCACCGTGAGGACACCGCTGTGGAGCGCTACGACGAGATCGTCTGGATGGAGCATCTCGAATGACTCCGCGGCCGGTCCGTGGAGCGCCGCCGGTCGCCGGCATACCGGGACTACCGTGACCGAAGCGCCTACGGGTGTTGCGGTCAGCTGGACGGCCTCGGACCAGTTTCACCTCACTGACGCGCCAGCACACCGACTGCGCCGCACATCACAACAGCATGCGGGTGCTGGTGAAGGCCGCCCTGTCAGGACTGCTCACCCGACTCGGACACGACGTCACCGACACACGGACCGACGGCCACCTGATGGTGCTCGCCGACACGGCTCTCACACCGGACAACAGCGCCCGGCGGACGCAAGAGCCGTCCTGCGCCGTCCTGGCGTTCCGCACCGCCGGCCGCTACTGAGGCCGGCTCCCGGTGAACCTCAAGACCCTGAGCGACCGCCATGACGACCTCCAGACCGTGCTGGCCGACCCTGCCCCCATCAGCGGCCCGGGCCACCGGCAGAACCGGATCGCTGTCCCGCACCGCCACTTCCACCGGATTCCCGACGATGCGCAGCCGCAGCAGGATCGGGCCCGGGGCCTACTTGTATGCGTTGGCGAACAGTTCGCTGACGACCAGCTGGGTCAGATCCATCGTGCGCGCGGACACCGGAAGGCCGTGCACGTCCCGGACGCGGGCAAGGAAGCCGGCCGCGCGGTGAAGAGCTGCAGCGATGACCGGCCCGCCGCCCTCCAGGACGACCGCCTGCTGGTTCGGACCGCTGCCGGGCGCCGGCACCACGCCGAACTCCCCCTCGGATCCCGCCGCCTCCACCATCCCTTCCCTCATCTTCACAGCGCGCGTACCCCGCGCCCCGCCTCGCATGTTCTCCGGGACGCCCAGCCGATGGCGAACGGTTGTGCCCCGCAGCATCCGGGCAGATTCGTGACGCTCTATCGTGTCGGTGCCCCAACTCCCGAACGAATGCAGGTGAGAGACCCTTGGCAGAGATCCACGACACAGCGCCGTCCAGCCGGCTGACGGTCGACCACAGCACCATCAACGGCATCCAAGTCGTCACTCTGCACGGCGAGATCGACCACCCCGTCACCCACCTGCTCACCGACGCCCTGAGCTTCCCCGACGGCACGACACCGCTGCGGATCGTGGCCGACCTCACCGATGTCACCTTCATGGACTCCAGCGGCATCAACATCCTCATCACCACCCACCAGCAAGCGAACGACACACAGGGATGGCTGCGCATCGCCGGCGCCCAACAAGCCGTCCAGCGCGTCCTGCGCATCGTCGGCGTGGACCAGCTCATGGACTGCCACCCCACCCTCGAACACGCCCTCCACGACTGACCACGCCGCCGCCCCATCGCAGCGCTCTCACCCACCAGAACCCCGGACGACATCGACTGCGGGAGGGAAGCGTGTGATCTGGAATGTGCAGGAGGTGGCCCGGGCAGGTGCGGCGCCAGGGTGCGGGCCATGCTCAGCAACTCGCGGATCACTGCGGCTTTGTCCCAGCGGACGCCGGTCTGGTCTCGCAGGTCCAGGAGCCAGTGGTCGATCTCCCAAGCCTCGGTCGGGTCGAAGCGGACCGTTGTGGGGACCACGCCCTGGGTCTGCGGGGCGGGCCGTGAAGCGGTGCCGTACGTCGCTGTCTTCACCAGACAACGAGCGATCGCGGCTTTCGTCGTGTGAAACGACGTCACCGGGTGGGCGTAGGGCCAGTGCGGTAGCGAGGCGGGATCCAGCATGCCGGGCGAGTGGAGCAGCACCAGCTTCTCGCTTCCAGGCACGGGTGTGGCCGGTGGGTGGGAACGGTCAGGAGGCGCGGCGGAGGGCGGCGGCCGGACCGATCACGCCGGGCCCGAACCTCGTAGGGATGCGGTCGCTGACCGCCTCCGCGGTCAGCCGGTCCTCGCGTGCCTGGTCGAGGCTGATCTGCTTGGCGACCTGGTCGGCGTCAACCGGGTCCACGGCCTTCAAGACACGATGGGTCGGGCTGGCTGGCGGGATGGGCGACGGGTCCCCGGCACGCCCAGGGGAAGGGTGGTGCACGATGACGCAGGACCGGCCACGTTCGAACACAGCGGGGCGGGCGGGACGCCGTCGGCGTCCCGCAGACGATCCCCTGGTACGCCACCCCAACGAGAAGGGCCGCGACATCCAGGCCCAGCACGTGGCCGTCACGGCCGAGGCGGTCCTCAACCGCTGACCGGGCCTGGACCACCCAGGTCCCAACGCGCGTCATCGGCCCCCGAACAAGGCACCATGTCCGCGACCTGGGGTGTCGTCGTGTGGGACCTCTGAGTACCGGGCCGGCCTGCGGCGATCTTCTCGAAGTACAACGGCCCGCCCGGACGGCGGTGCGGCACACAGGCTGCTCCCCCGGCGCTCGTCCATGTCCGTCCGGGACGGGCTTGCCGGCCGCTCAAGCGGGGCCTGCCGCCGGGCCGGTGCGGTCTCTTGGCCCCCACGGCGCACCGGAGCCGCGGTCGTAGCCCTGGCAGGCGCCGGGCACCAGGCCCCTGACTCGCATGAGCTGGGGAATGGGAAACTACCGGGTATGGATGTCCGTCGCAGGAACAATGTCACCGTCACCGGCCGTGCGGACGGCCCGGTGCTGCTGCTGGCGCACGGCTTCGGCTGCGACCAGAACATGTGGCGCCTGGTGGCTCCCGCGCTGGCCGAGCACTACCAGGTGGTGCTCTTCGACTACGTCGGCTCGGGCCGGGCGGACCCGTCGACCTGGGACGAGCGGCGTTACAGCTCCCTGGAGGGGTACGCGCTCGATGTGATGGAAATCTGTGAAGAGCTGGGCCTGCGAGATGTGACGTTCGTGGGGCATTCGGTCAGCGCGATGGTGGGGGTTCTGGCGGCTGCGAAGGCACCGCGGCGCATCTCCCGTCTCGTGATGGTCGCGCCCTCACCCCGCTACATCGACGACGACGGCTACCGGGGCGGGTTCAGCGCCGAGGACATCGACGAGTTGCTGGAGTCCCTGGAGTCGAACTATCTGGGCTGGTCGGCGGCGATGGCCCCGGTCATCATGGGCAATGCGGACCGGCCGGAACTGGGCCAGGAACTGACCGCCTCGTTCTGCGCGACCGACCTGGACATGGCCCGCGTCTTCGCCCGCACGACGTTTCTGTCCGACAGCCGCAAGGACCTGGAGACGGTCACGGTGCCGACGCTGATCCTGGAGTGCAGGCAGGACGTGATCGCTCCCCGCGAGGTCGGCGCCTACGTCCGCGACGTCATCCCGGGCAGTCGGCTGGTAACGCTGGAAGCAACGGGGCACTGCCCGCAGCTGAGCGCGCCGCAGGCCACCACGGGGGCAATCACCGACTTCCTCGCAGCGGCCCGATGATGTGCCGCATCGATCAGTCGGAGCCCGAACCCGGTGGGAAGCAGGACGCGGACGCCACGGACGCGGTGTTCACCTCGCTGCTGGAGGACAGTGCCGAGGAGCTGTACGAGCAGGCCCCCTGCGGGTATCTGTCGACGCTGATGGACGGCACCATCGCGAAGATCAACACCACGCTGCTGGACTGGCTGGGCCTGGCCCGGTCCGAGGTGGTGGGGCGGATGCGGTTCACCGATCTGCTCACGGTGGGCGGCAAGCTCTACCACGAGACGCACTTCGCACCGCTGCTGCAGATGAAGGGCGAGATCAGCGGCATCGCCCTGGACATCAAGGCCGCAGGTGGGCGGATGCCGGCGCTGGTGACCTCGAAGGTCAAGACCAGCGAGGACGGTGAGCCGCTGCTGATTCGCACCACCGTCTTCGACGCCCGCGATCGCCGCGCCTACGAGGCAGAGCTGCTGCGCGGGCGCCGGGCGGCCGAGGAAGCACGCCGGCAGTCCGAAGCCGACCGCGTCCGCCTCCAGGAGGCCCTCGCCGTACTCCAGCAGAGCCTGCTGCCCGCCGAACTGCCTGTGGTGCCGGGCCTGGAAGCCGGCTCCTACTACCACACGGCCTCCCCGGATCTGCTGGGCGGAGACTTCTACGACCTGTTCCCCCTGGATACCGGACGGTGGGCGTTCTTCCTCGGTGACGTGTGCGGCAAGGGCCCCCAGGCCGCCGCCGTCACCTCGCTGGCCCGCTACACGCTGCGGGCTGCCGCCCTGCACGACGCCGACCCGGTCACCGTGCTGACGACGCTGAACACCGTGCTGCACGAGCGCTACGCCAGCGGCGACGGGCGGTACTGCACGGCCATATTCGGCATCCTTCACCCCGCCGACGACGGCCACGTCGACCTGCATCTGGCTTCCGGTGGTCATCCTTCCGCGCTGATCCAGCGTGCGGACGGCAGCGCCGGCTACCTCCCCACCCCCGGCGGCCTCCTCATCGGCGTTCTGCCCCGAGCGCCCTTCACCGCCGCCCGCACCCGGCTGCTGCCCGGCGACACTCTGCTGCTGTACACCGACGGCCTGACCGAAGCCCGTACCGGTCCCGACCGCGCCCTGTACGGCGAGGACGCCCTGCGCGCCTTCACGGCCACCCAGCCGCCGACAGGCCCCAAGGACCTGATCACCGCCCTCAGCGGACTGCTGACCTCCTTCGGCAACGGCCTCGACGACGACACCGCACTGCTCGCCCTCGGCGTGCCCGCCCCGTCTCCCACCCCTGCGAGCGCAGACCTGACATGAGCGCACTGACCATCACCGCCCGCGACGCCGACACCGGTCCCGTACTGGAGATCACCGGCGACCTCGACTACGAGACGGCACCCGAACTGCGCAAGGCCGTAGACGGCCTGACTGTTGCCGCGGGACAGCTGCTGGTCCTGGACCTGGCCCATCTGGACTTCTGCGACTCCAGCGGGATCAGCGCCCTGCTGTCGGCCCGGAGCCTGGCCATCGAACGCGGCGGCCACATAGCCCTGGCCGCGGTCCCCGCAAACACCGCCCGTATTCTGCGCATCGTCGGCCTCGACCAGGTCTTTGCCCTTCACCAGGACGCCGCGACGGCCACCACCCGCAGCTCAGCCGCCCACTGAGCCAAACACCTCGGCGTAGGCCAGGTAGCGCCAGGACAACGCCTTCATGCTTCACCCGCGGACAGGGGGAGCAAGCCGCGGACACCGTGTCCAGCACCACTTCTACAGGACGCCGCTCACAAGCTCGGCGGCGGCGCCGTGACACTGCCGATCCTGCGGTGGGAAACCCCGCTGATCAGTACCGAGCGCCCGCAGCCACTGGCAGGTGTCCGGTCTCGCGGGAGGTGAGACCGGACAGCAGTCGTGCCACCGGGAGCAGCCAGGTGCGGTTCGGGGCTCAGGCGGGGTGGCGGTTTCCGTCGGCGTCGCAGGGGAGTTCGGAGGCTGGGTGGGTTGGCGATGAAGTCGCGTTCGGCCTGGCGTCCGGCTTCGGTGATCGCGGTGGGTGTGATGTTGATGACGCCGCCGAAGGGGCGGTCGACGTCGCGGATGATGACGAGGGCTGTGGTCAGCAGGGCGGTGATCACGACGAGAGTGAGGATCTGGCCGCGGTTTTTCCGTCTGGGCACGCAGATTCCCAGTGCTGTGACGGTCAGGACGAGGGTGGCGAGCACGAACCAGAAGACCTTTGCCGTCGGCCACGGCGGGCCATGTCTGGACGCGGACCGCGCGGCTGTAGCAGACGGCGGCGGCCTGGACCCGGGCCCGTTCGGCCTGCGGCGCGTATTCAGCGGTCTCCACGAGCGGTCCAGGGCGCGGGCCTCACCGCGCGAGGCGCTCTCAGCCTTCCCGTAGGAGCCGTTGGCGGTGACCAGGACGAAGGAAAGCAGCAGGACGGTCATCGTCAGCAGCGGGCCCACCAGGTCCTTGACCGCCATGCCCTCGTCGTCCACGACGTCCAGCAGACGTGGCCGCAGCCAGCGATTGGCGGCCAGGCCCGCGAACAGGGCGAGCAGGGCGACGACGATCACGGGCCTCCCGCGCCGGGCCGGCCCTCTCTTCCGAGCCTGCACCGCACCCTAGGTCCCAGCAGAGGCGTTACGGCACACGGGTGACACCACGGCACCCGGTGACCGGGACCACCTCCGGGTACGGCTACGAGGTGCCCAAGGCCACCCGGACCGCCGCCGCCCAGGCGCTCAAGCCGCTCGAGAACGACAAGGACCGTCAAAAGCGCAGCCTCGGGAAGGCCGTTGATGCTCAGGAGCCCCCGCCGCTCGACCCCAGGCAACTGCTTCGGCTCTGCCTGCTTCATCGCCGATGCGGTAGCGGAACCAACGCCCAGCGAAAACGATCACGTGCTCGCTGGCGTCGACGGTGAAGTCGGCCCACCAGCCATGGTTCGGATCAAGGGATCTCGCGAGAAGATGGGCAAGGGCGTCGGCGAGGCAGTCGGCGCCCTCGAAGTCCACGAAGGTCCAGGTGCAGGGCTGACCGTCGACCACACCATGCTGGTCGTCTCTGTCGGCGCCTTCATCTGCCGGCAGAGTCGACACGGACACCTCGTGGCGGCCCAGGCGGACAAGGCTGAGTCCGGCCAGCCGGATGTCCGCGCCAGTCCGAAGGCTTTCCGCGATGATGCGCCCTCGAATCATGAGTACATGCTCGCAAACTGGGCGCCCCGCATGAATAGTGCAGTGCCAGCACACTGCCTCTTCACCAGTACACCGCCTCTGAAACGACGCTGCCAGGCTCCGGCCTTCCGCACGGTCGCCGTGCCGCCCGGCAGGACACGCGAACCGCCCCGTCCCCTCGCCCAACCGCCGTTCCCTGCCTCCCTCCCCCTCCCATCCATCCCAGGGCCAGGGCGACAGTGAGCAGCAGAGATGAGGGCCCAGGGGCGTCCAGCGCTCGGCTACCGCCTTGCTCGCTGCCACCTCGGCCAGGGCCGGCGGCCGGAGACGTCTGCGGCGGGATCGTCCGCGAGCGTGACCGCAGCAACTCACCGCTATCCCTGCATGATCCGTTCGCCCTCTTGCCGGGGCCGACGCGGTCCGCGCGTGCCTGGCACGCTGCAGTTCGTGTACGGGCCCCACTGTCCGACCGCGCGTGAGCATGGTCGTGTTGAGCATGGTCGTGTTGGCGGTCAGTGAACTGGTGACGCAACGCCGTCGATCACCGCGGCGGATGTGGCGCGGGCACACACCCTGATCCAGGCGGCCCCTTTGCCGGGCAGCTTGGGCTGCGCGAGGCCCTTGGGCACCGCTGGTCTGCGATGCGAGGACGGCTAGAGTGAGTAGGTCTGTCCTCTACCCAGCGGTGTGCCGGGGTTCGGTTGGGGCTGTGGGGTGGGAGAAGCTCCTGTGAATGATCAAGACCGTGGAAGCCGGGAGATGCTGGCCGGCCTGCTGGCCACGAGCCAGCTGATACCCCTCGAGTGGCTGCCGGCCAAGACGGCCGAGCACGCGGCGTCCGCGGGTTTCACCCAGGCACTGATCTATCTGGCAGACCTGCAGCGTGAGGTGCTGCAACTGCTGACCGGCCAGGGACTGGACGCCGCGAGGGAAGCCGGCGGCGAGGAGACCGGTATCAAGATCGAGGGCACGTTGCCCGGCCGCGCCTACCAGTACGGGCAGATCCTGCGCGGCGGCCGCTCCGGTCCTGGAGAACGGCAGTGGTGGGTGCCCTTGCTCAACGGCACCGAGCGCCTCGGCGTACTGCGTCTGACCACGCGAGCCGATGACGCGCGCACGCGGGAGAACATGGAACTGCTCGCCTCCCTGATCGCACTGATCATCGTCAGCAAACGGCAGAGCAGCGACTCCTACGCCCGGCTGATGCGCACCCAACCGCTGAACATCGCCGCCGAGATGCAATGGCATCTGATGCCGCCTCCCACCTACTCCGACAGCCGCGTGGCGATCTCCGCCGCGATGGAGCCGGCCCACCACATCAGTGGCGACGCCTACGACTACGCCACCGCGGGACCGGTGGTGCACGTATCGATCTTCGACGCGATGGGCCACGACACCGCCGCCGGCCTGACCGCGGCCCTGGCCATGGGTACCTGCCGCAACACACGCCGCCAGGGCGGTAGCCTGCTCGACATCGGCGAAGCCGTCGAGGACGCGCTGCTCAAGCAGTACCACCAGACGCGATACGTCACCGGCATCCTGGCCGACCTCGACACCGACACCGGAGTCCTGACCTGGGTCAACCGGGGCCACATGCCGCCGGTACTCATCCGTGCCGGCCGCTCGAGCAGCCAGCTGAACTGCAGACCCGCACACCCGATGGGCACCGCCCTGGGCCTGGAAGCCGCCCTGTGCCGGGAACAGCTGGAACCCGGCGACCGCATCGTGTTCTACACCGACGGCATCACCGAAGCCCGCGGCAGCGGCGACACCGAACTCGGCGTGGAACGCTTCACCGACTTCCTGATCCGCCACCACGCCGACGGACTAC
The DNA here is from genome assembly GCF_014650955.1 of Streptomyces tauricus. Classification (GTDB taxonomy): domain Bacteria; phylum Actinomycetota; class Actinomycetes; order Streptomycetales; family Streptomycetaceae; genus Streptomyces; species Streptomyces tauricus. The sequence continues at coordinate 79,819 of NZ_BMVY01000018.1, read as the reverse complement.
CCGTCCCCGAAACACTGCGCCGCCTCATCCACGCACTGCGCGACTACCACGACGGCCAGCTCCAGGACGACGCCACCATCCTCATCTGCCAATGGCTCGGCCCCGCCGATGCCTCCACCGCATCCGGGTCGGGTGTCGTTTCGCCCTGACCGGCAGAGCGTGGCGGCAGCCTCATCAACCATCTCGGAAGGGCGGCGAGCAGCGAGACGGGGGCAGGACAGCCGGGGCCTCCCACCGTTCTCACAAACCCGCCAGGAAAGTCCGAAACGAAAGACCCACCTGACCTGGGCGGACCCACAACCGGCATGATCGACTACCCGTCCACTCCGAAAACACCGCAGAGCCAGCCACGACGGACCTCAGGGACTTCCTCGCAGAAACCCTGCCGACATTCATGCTGCCTTCGATCTTCCGCTGATCGATGCGATCCCCCTCATCGACGCCGGCAAAACCGACCGCACAGCGCTCGCCATACTTCATCCCCGCACCGCAGAGGTATCGCTCACACCACCCCGCCCACGAAGGGGTGGGCGAGGAACTGGTCGCGCTGTGGGCGCAGATGCTGGACACCGACTCCATCACCTCGGACACCGATTTCTTCCGAAACGGTGGCGACTCCCTGCAGATCCTCGAACTCCTCACCGCTGTCGAACAACCCTGGGACGTCGATGTCCCGGTCGAGGATTCTCATTGAGCCAACAATCCCCCCGCCAGACCTCGAACCCCTGGGAGACGGCCATGAGGATCTCCAGGCCGTGCTGTCCCACACGGCCCGCATCGGCGGCCCTGGCACCGGCAGGACGGGACCGCTGTCCCACACGGCGACCTCCACCACGGACCTGGAAACACGCAGTTCCATCATGACCGGCCCGGGCGCGTACTTGCGGGCGTAGGTAACCAACTCGCTGACGACCAGCCGGGTCAGGTCCATCGCACGTGCGGCCACCAACAGAGATAATCCTGGATTAATACCGTATTTCTGGATACCGCAACATGGAGCCAGGTGAGTATGAAGAGCCGCGCACAGGACGATGCGGGACTCCCCGGGACACCACTCAAACGCACACTGACCACGACGGTCCTCTACTTCTTCATTCTGGGTGACGTGCTGGGCGCCGGCGTCTACGTGCTCGTAGGGCAGGTGGCAGCGGAATCCGGGGGCGCGGTGTGGGCCCCCCTGATCGTGGCCCTCGGTCTGGCCGTGTTGACGGCCTCCTCCTACGCTGAACTCGTCACGAAATACCCACGGGCCGGCGGTGCCTCGCACTACACCACTTTGGCCTACGGCCCGTTCGCCGGGTTCTTCACGGGTTTCTGCATGCTGGCCGCGGGCGTCGTGTCCGTGGCCGCCCTCGCCCGCGGGTTCGGCGGTGACTACCTCGGTGTCTTCTTCTCGTTGCCCGTAGCCGTGGTGGCTGTGTTGTTCCTCGGCGCCCTGGCCCTGCTCAACGCCCGAGGGATCCGCGAATCGACCCGGGCCAACGTGGCCGCGACCGTCATCGAGGTCGGAGGCCTTGTGCTGGTCATCGGCCTCGGTGCCTGGGTGGCACTGCGCGGTGACGGGGATGTGGGCCGCCTGACGCAGCTCGGAACGGACCAGAACTCACCGGCCGCCGCCATGCTGAGCGGATCCGTCCTGGCCTTCTACTCCTTCGTCGGCTTCGAGACATCCGTCAACGTGGCCGAGGAGACCCGCGATCCCCGGCGGTCGTACCCACGCGCCCTATTCTGCGCACTGGCCACCGCCGGCGTGGTCTACGCGCTGGTCGGTGCCGCGGCGAGTTCCGCGGTGAGTACGACCTCGCTCGTGCAGTCCAGCGGACCGCTGCTCACCGTCGTGGAGGTGGCGGGCGGCGTACCGACACGGGTCTTCAGCGTGATCGCCCTGATCGCCGTCGCCAACGGCGCGCTGCTGACCGGCATCATGTCCTCCCGGCTGGTATACGGAATGGCCCGCGACAAACTGCTGCCACATTTTCTGACGAAGGTGCTGCCCGGCCGACGCACTCCCTGGGCCGCTATCGCGACGACCACCGTGCTCTCGCTGCTGCTCGCGCTGACGGGAGACCTGGCCTCACTCGCCTCGACGCTCGTACTGCTGCTCCTCGTCGTCTTCTTCCTGGTCAACACGGCCGTTCTACGACTGCGCAAGGACACGGTGGCGCATGACCACTTCACGACCCCGACGACGATCGCCCTGCTCGGCGCGGCATCGTGTGTGCTGCTCGCCACTCAGATGGACGGCCACGTATGGGTCCGGGGCCTGATCGTGCTGGCCGTCGGCGCACTGCTCGCCTGGGCCGCGGCCCGGGCACGGCGACGCCCATAGTCCTGCCTTCCGGCACTCCGGGCCTGTCGCCCCGGACTCATCAGGCTGCGGACTCCTCAACAGGTGCTCGGCACCGATCGAGGGTACGGTCGTATGGAGAATTTACCGGTATGCATGAATTCCCTGATACCGTCCGGGCTCCCCTCCGGCGAACCAATTCGGTGGAATGGGGTGCGGTAATGGAACCGTTTCGCATCAAGGCCGTGGAACCGATTCCGTTCCTCACGCCCGAGAAGCGGCAGCAAATCCTGGACGAGGCCGACCACAACATCTTCCGGGTGCGTGCTTCCGACGTGACGATCGACCTGCTGACCGACTCCGGAACGACCGCGATGTCGTCCGCGCAGTGGTCATCCCTGTTCATGGGGGACGAGTCCTATGCGGGGGCCTCGTCCTATGAGCGGTTCGAGCAGACCGCGAAAGACCTGACCGGATTCCCGGAGATCATTCCCATTCACCAGGGCCGCGCGGGCGAGCGGATTCTCTTCACCGAACTGCTGAGTTCCGGGCAGATCACCGCCGCGAACACGCACTTCGACTCCACACGCGCCAACGTCGAGATGCTGCAATGCAAGGCAGTGGATCTGCCGTGCCCCGAAGCCGCCGATCTCACCGACCAGTCGCCCTTCAAGGGCAATATAGATCTCGACCGGCTGTGGGAACTGCTGGCCGGCCCGGACGGCGAGAAACTGGGCGCGGTCATCATGACCGTGACCAACAACGGAGGCGGCGGCCAGCCGGTATCGCTGGCCAATCTGCGGTCCGTGCAGGAGGTGTGCCAGAAGTACGGGGTACCGCTGCTCCTGGACGCGTCGCGTTTCGCGGAGAACGCCCACCTGATCATTGCCCGGGAGCCCGGTCAGGAAGGCCGCAGTCCACGCGAGGTGGCCCGTACGATGTTCGACCTCGCGGACGGCTGCTGGGCCTCGCTGAAAAAGGACGGCCTGGCCAACACGGGCGGGTTCATCGCCCTGCGCGACACGGAGACGGCGGCGCGCTGCCGCGAACTGCTGATCGCCTGGGAAGGGTTCCCCACATACGGAGGACTCGCGGGACGCGACCTGGAAGCCCTGGCCCAGGGACTGCGGGAAGTCACCGACCCCGCCTATCTCACCTACCGGGCCGACACCGCACGGTGGTTCGCCGACGCGCTGGCCGAAGCGGGCCTGCCCGTAATGCGCCCGGCCGGCTGCCATGCCGTCTACGCCGACGCCGGACGGCTCCTGCCCCACATTCCCCCGGCCGAGTTCCCCGGTGTGGCGCTGGTCTGCGAGCTCTACCGGACGGCGGGGGTGCGTACGGTGGAGTTCGGCACCCTCACGTTGGGCCATGACGACCAGCCGGCTCCGCACGAGCTGGTACGACTCGCGCTGCCCCGCCGCGTCTACACCCGCTCGCACCTGGAGTACGTGGTGGAGTCCGTCAGCGATGCGGTAGGGCGGGCCGAGGAGCTGACCGGCTTCGAGATCACCGGACCGCAGGCACCGATGCGGCACTTCACCGCCAGGCTCAGTCCCCTCGGGAAAGGCAGGGACATCCAGTGAGCACCCTCATCACCCTGATCAACCCGAACAAGGTCCACCCCCCGATCACCCCGTATGCGCTGGACGTCCTCACCACCCGGCTGGAGCAGCACGGCTACACCGTGGAGATCGTGGACCTGTGCTTCGAACGGGACGCCTGGCCGCAGGTCATCGAGGAGTACTTCACCTCCCGTCCGTCGCCGCTGCTGGTGGGCATCTCAGTGCGCAACACCGACACCCTCTACGCCCAGCAGCAGCGCGTCTTCCTCCCCGAGCACCGGCAGATCGTACGGAAGATCCGGTCGCTGACCCCGGCACCCGTGGTGGGCGGCGGGGTGGGGTTCTCCACCATGCCGTTCGCCTGCGTGGACTACTTCGGGCTGGACTTCGGCGTCAAAGGCCCGGGCGAACTCATCCTGGTGGACCTCGCCCACCGGTTGTCCCACGGCGGTGACCCGGCCACGGTCGCGGGCCTGCTCATCAACCAGGGCGACGGCCGGGTGACCCGCGTCCCCACCCCCGACCCCGACCCCGCCCTGGGCAAGGTGGGTGAGGTCGGCGCCGGACAGCCGCGCGCCTGGCAGGTCGATACCGCCTCCGCCTACACACGCCGTTCGGGCAACCGGTTCAAAGTCGACAACCTCGGCTACTACGAACGCGGAGGCCTGGGCAACATCCTCACCAAGAGCGGCTGTCCCTACGCCTGCGCGCACTGCGTCGAACCCGACGCCAAGGGCACGGCGTTCGCCAAACGGTCCGTTACCGCGGTCGTCGACGAGCTGACCGAACTGGTGGAGCAGGGCGTGTGCGACGTGCACACCGCCGACTCCGAGTTCAACCTCGCCATCGCGAACACCAAGGCCGTACTGCGCGAGGTAGTACGCCGCAAGGACAACGCCCCCGACTCCCCACTGCACAAACTGCGGCTGTGGATCTACGCCCAGCCCAAGCCCTTCGACGAGGAGTTCGCCGAATTACTGGCGGCGGCCGGATGCGCCGGCGTGAACGTGGCACCCGACCACGTGCGCGACGACATGCTGGAGGGCTGGAAGGTCACCAAGAAGGGGACTCGCTACTACACCTGGTCGGACACCGAGCAACTGGTGAAACTGTGCCACCAGTACGGCATGGCCTCCATGGTGGAGGTCCTGGCCGGAATGCCAGGGGAGACCTGGGAAACCCTTCGTGAGGCCATCGACCGCACACTGGCACTGGACGCGACCGTGGCCGGGTTCAGTCTGGGGTTGCGCTGTTTCCCCTACCAGCCGCTGGGCCAGTGGCTCGCCCGCGAGAGCGCGGGTGTACGGCACGTCCTCGGGACGCAGTCCGACAGCGCCACCGAACCCATCGTGCTGCGCACCGCCGACCAGTGCCACTCCCCCGTGGAGTACGAGCGGCAGTTCATGTTCCAGTCCGACGGCACCGTCCGACCGGTGTGCTACTTCTCGACCGGTCTCCCCGAGGACCCCGCCACCATGGCCGACCCCGCCGGACGCTGGCTGCACACCGTCGAGCTGATGTGGGACCACATCGACCCCGCCGACTACCCCCGTGTCATGCTGCCGACCGCTCCCGGCAGTTCCAAAGACGACAACAACTACGCCGACAACCCCTTCCTCACCACGCTCACCGCCATGGGATACCACGGCGCGTTCTGGGCGAAGTGGAGGGAACGCGACGCCATCCTCGCCGAAGCCGACAGACACGGCATCGTCTGACCTTCCGCCGGCCACGCGCTCCGGAGCGCTGATCGCCACATCCCGTGTGGAACCGGCCATCGAGGCAGGCTGCAAAGCCGTGGTGGGTGAGTGGGATCCCTACTACGACGGCGTCACCCTCACCACGCCGGGCAGCCTGTCATCGATCACATGGTCCCCCGCCGAAGCCTGGGACTCCGGCGCCCGCGCCTGGACGGCGGCCCGGCGCGAGGCACTACGCCAACAACCTCGACGCCCACCGCTCCTGGTCACCGTCACCGCCCGCACCAACGCTCGAAAACCGACCAGGACCCCGCCGACCGGCAGCCCCCGCTTGCCGACACCCCTGCGGAGCCGAAGTGGGACGGCTTCCGAGCCGGCCTGTCCGTCGACATCGGCCAGGCCGCGCTGCGCTCACGCCGCGGCACCCAGATGAGGCCCACGTTCCCGGAGGTCGTGACCGGCGCCGCGCAGCTACCGGACGCCACCGTCCTGAGGTCCTCGCCGATCCACCCGGGCGCCTGATCTGGGCCTCGGCCGCGCTGCCGGGAGCCACGCACGACCTGATCGCGGCCCGGACCCATGGCATTCCCGCTGCCCTCGCCGCCGATGACCTCAAGTGCTGGGCCGACCGGGCTTATCAGGGCGCTGGTCAGCCCGGTCCGTCAGACTGGTCCCCTGCGCGTCCGCGCCCTCGATGCCGCTCTTGGAGGCGCTATGGGTCAGCCCGGACAGCACCTTCATGAACGGCTGGCGAGCGTGCCCGGATCGACGGCCCCCTGCTTCAGGCGCGCGTGCTCGTCTTCACCTGCTCGGTAGTTCCTTACTGATCAGCGTGGTGAACTCGACGGACGACGCTTCCTGTTGCACGTCCACGCTCGGAGCCGGCCCGCTCTCCGAGGGCAGCCGCAGGTCACCGACCGCTGCGGGAGGGAAGTCCTCCATGGCCAGCCCGAGGGTGACGTGGGGCCAGAAGTCTTTCTCGACGATGTCCAGACCCTGGGTGATCTCCTCCTGGATGTGGCGCAGTTCGTCGCTGTACTCGACGCCAAGGCGGACCTGTTCACCCTTCTGCACCGTCTCCTCGTCGTAGCGGTAGGCAGGGTTCTTCTTCAGCGCCCAACTGCCGTGCCGCACCTCCCCGGTGAGGCGGATGAGCGGAGCCGCCCACTTACCGTCGGACACCAGCGCGCGGGCGTCGGCCAGCTTCCGCTCGTCGGCCTCGTGCAGAAAACCCAGGGTGATGTGGAGGTGCTCCCGGTTCTGCGGGTCGACCCGGTCTCGGCACTGCTGCTGGAGGTCGGCAAGGGCGTCCACCAACCCGTCGGGGACCCTGAGACAGATGAAGGCGTTCGCTGTGCTGTCACTGACCATGAGGTGCTCTGTCTTCCGTGTAGGGCTCAACGTCTGCCAGGCGTCACTACGATCAGCTCCGCGAGCGCCGGCCCGCATCCACGCCCGGGCGTGAGGGCGTCCGCGGGCAGGATGCGAGGCCCGGTGCCCTGCTGACCGCCGTCGGCGATGACCGGGGCGCCGCGGGCGCGCGGCGCGCTGCCGACTCGTCGTTACGGAGTCGCCGTCGCCGTCGCCGCACGGGTTTTCTTGACCGCCTGGTGCGGCACTTCCGTCGCGGTTTCCTGCAAATCCGAGGCGAATGACTCGGCTGCCGCCTCGGCGGCAAGGTCGTTCAGGTCTTCGTTCAGCCCGTGGGCGACGCGCTTGGCGTCCAGTGCCAGCTTCACCGAGGACTTCACCGTTCCCCGGACGACCTTCTTCAGCAGCGGCGCCGAAGCCGCTCCCAGCAGGAAAATGGGAATAAGCATAGTCAGTGAGACCTTTCCAGAAATCACGTGTCGAATTTTTCGACATCGCTCTCATAATTTCAGCGTAACGCCCCCGATGACCGCCCCACCAGAGCGGTACACCATGTTCACCCTTTCGGGTAGGGCATCAACTTCCTTGATCTTTCCGAACTTCACCTGACCTACCGTTGATCACAAGTAGGCCATAGCAAAAGTCTGGGCCGAAGGCGAGACAGGAGTTCGCGTGGAGAAGCCCATGCCCGAGGAAATCAATCCCGATGGCACTACCGACGGTGAGGAGGTCCTGTATTCCGCCGAGGTCCGTCATGCAGACGGTGAGACCACGCTGATCATCAATGATCACGTCCGCGGAAGCGTAGAGGTCTATACGGTACCCAGGAAGGCCGTGCAAAAGCTTCCCTTCTACCTCGCCATGCTCAGAAGCAAGATTGCCTGAACAAGAAACCCACCGACCGCGGGCACGGCGCCGTCGTGATCGGGCGCTCGGCCGAGACCGCCGCGGCAACCTCGACGGTCTCGGCTCCCCGCGCGGCGGTCAGGCCTGCCGCTGCGCCGCCACCAGCGGCCGTCCCTGCCGAGGACCCGCCAGCAGGGAATGGGCGAGGACGCTGTAGAGGGTGTCGTTGGGGCCGTCAGCGATACGAAGTCCCCTGATGTCCCGGAGCCGCTTCTCCATGGGGGTGCAAAGGGTGTATCCGTCGCTGCCGTGGAGTTGGAGCGCGATGTCTACGGCCCGGTAGGCCGCGTCGGTGGCGAAGGCCTTGGCGGCGGAGCACGCTGCCACGTCCGCGGCCGTAGGATTCCGCTCCATCCGCTCCAGGAGAGAGAAGCACCAGGCGGTCGCCGCCTGAACCTCGGCCGCCGCCGCGCCCAGCCGGGAAGCCACGGAGGGGACATCGGCCAGTGCCGTCCGGCCGACACTGCGCCGACGCGTACGCGTCACCGTCTCCTCGATGGCGGCGGTGGCCGCCCCCAGGCAGACCAGCGCCATCATCAGACGCCAGCCCGAGAAATGCGCGTCGAAGATCCGGCGGCCGTCCCCGAGTGCTCCGAGCAGGTTGTCCTTGGGGACGCGCACGTCGTCGAAGTGCAGGTAGCCCAGGCTCCAACCGCGCAGCCCCAGCGGCGCGGCGGTCTCGGTCGAGATGCCCGCGCTCTCCATCGGGACCCAGACCGCCGAGAGCGGCACCTCGCGCAGCAGGTCGGCGTCGCCTCGGAGCAGGGAGGCCCGGCCCGACCCGACCACCTTGCAGAAGACGACGAACCCGATGGCCTCCTCCACCCGACTGACCAGCCCCTTCGTGCCATAGAGGACGAGATGGCCGCCGTGGTCGACCGCTACGGTCCGCAGACCACGCAGGTCGGAGCCCGAGTGGGGTTCGCTGGAGGCCACGCCCGCCAGTTCGCCACCGTGCACGACGCGCTCCCGGACCGTCCGCGCCACGGCAGGTCCGCCGTAGCGCAGAGCCATGGCCCCGTGTCCCGAGCTGAAGACCTCCCGCGCATCGCAGTCCTGTCGTCCCGCCAGGAACATCGCGAGGCCCTGCGCCACTCGCTCAGCCCCGGGAGGAACCACCGCGGCGGGCTCTGTGGGTTTTCCAGGGATCGGGCCGCGTCCTGATTCGGCGATCACGCAGCCGAGATCGAGCGCGGTCAGCCCGGCCTCCGCCGCGTGCTTGCGCAGGCTCAGCCAGGGCGGTCGAGGCGTCTCCTCCGTCATGGGCTCCGGGAGATGGCTGTCGAGGAACGCGCTGACCTGGCCGGCGAAGTCGTCGAGAGCGGGATGGCGGGCGAGAACGGCACAGATTTCTGAGGTATCCATGTTTGGTGTCCGTCCTGGAAGGCTTGAGGGGTGAGGTGGCACTCCGAGCCGAAGTGCCCGGCTGATCCGGCTGACTCGTCGTTCGGGGGCGTGACGGCGCTGTTGCCGCCGGTGGCCCGGCGCCTGCACTCGGCTGCGGGTACCGCTGACCGGAGCCGGGGCGCGCTATGGCGCTCCGCCTCCGTCCACCGCTTCCGCGAGGCTGCGTGGCCGCATGTCCGTCCAGGCTCTGTCGATGTAGTCCAGGCATGCCTGTCTGGAGCCCTGCGCATGCGCCACTGCCCAGCCGGCGGGCACATCTGCCAGGGAAGGCCACAACGAGTGTTGGCCCTCGTCATTGACCAGGACGAGAAACCGGGCCGCGTCGTCGTCGAATGGATTGACCATGTCTGCCATATCGGCACTCCTGCGCTCTCATCGACCGGGTTCTGCCGCATACGCGGATTCATTATTGACGTCGGCCACCTGAAACCTCCCACAGGAGCCCGATCGCCTTTCATTGATCATTACCGGTGCGTCGGTAGGATACGGAATCGTCATCGGAATACCTCATGCTCCATTCATTTCGTTTCAATACCCATCGTTGCAGGTTGACGCCCGTATCCGAAATCATTCTGGTCGTCACCACCCGAAGGAATTACACGTCTTTCACCGGTCGGAAGCTCGCCGGGTCGACGGTGAATCAATGGACCGTTTCAAAACTTCTGTTCTGTCACGCGGGCACCGGTTGACCGACCTGCAGATTCCACAGCTTGCTGTAGAGGCCGCCATGAGCCACGAGTTCCTCGTGCGTCCCCTGTTCGGCCACCAGACCCCCGGGACTCATGGCATAGATGCGGTCGGCGTTCTGGACGGTGGACAACCGGTGGGCGATGACGACCATGGTCCTGTCCACTCCGAACACGTGGAGGGCCTGCTGGATGACCGCCTCGGTCTCGTTGTCGATCGCGGAGGTGGCTTCGTCCAGGACGATGACGGGTGGATCGGCCAGAATGGTCCTTGCCAGCGCGATGCGCTGCTTCTGCCCCCCGGACAGCGACGCGCCCCGCTCACCGACCCTGGTGGCGTAACGCTCGGGCAGGGTCTCGATGAATGCGTCCGCCCCGGCGGTACGGGCAGCGGCGGCAAGCTCGTCGTCCGTCGCGTGGAAGGTGCCGTAGCGGATGTTGTCCGCGATCGTCGCGTCGAACAGGAAGGGTTCCTGGGTGACATATCCGATCGCGCGGCGCAGGTCCGGCAGGGCCAGGGTGCTGACGTCGGTCCCGTCCAGCAGTACCTGTCCCTGGTCGGGGTGGTGGAAGCGCATGAGCAGTTTGGCGATGGTGGTCTTGCCGGCGCCGCTGGCCCCCACGATGGCGGTGGTCCGGCCGGGCGGAATGGTCAGGGACGTCTCGCGAAGGGCGGGCGGCCGCCCTGGATAGGCGAACGTCACTTTTCGCAGTTCGATCTCTCCCTTCACCTCGCGGGCTGACACCGGACGGCCTTCGCCAGTGGGCTCCACAGGCAGGCGTTGCAGCCGTTCCACCCGGTCCAGGGCGGTGACGGTGCGCTGGTACTGGTCGGCGGTGCTGCCCAGTTTGGACAGCTTCAGCATGGCGATGCCCGGCAACTCGATCAGCGGTCCGAACGCCGCCGTCGGCAGCGTCCCCCGCAGCACGGCCCGTCCGCCCAGCAGCACGGTTCCGACCAGGGCCGAACCGCCGGCCAGGCGCAGGATCTGGGGCGGGATCGCCGAGGTGCGGCCGGTGGAGCGGCTGGCCTCGCTGTATTCGCTGTTCAGCTCCGTGATGCGGTCGATCTCGTGCTGTTCGGTGACCGTGGACTTGATCGTCGCGTGGGCATGGAGGTTCTCGGTCAACCGGGCGTACAACCGCGCCCGTTGCTCGTCGGAAGCCGCGTGACTGGCGATCGCGCGTTCGTGGAAGCGGAAGGACAGCCAGGCCACGACCGGGATCGGTACGAAGGCGACCCAGGCGATCTGCGGAGCCAGCAGCAGGAACGCGGGGATCAGCAGGCCCAGGCTGGTGGCCATCTGCACCACGTCGTTCATGTTCGACGTGATGAACGTGCTGATCTGGTTGATGTCCTCGGACAGGACGGCGTTGACGCGACTGACCCGCTCCTGCTCCAGGCCGGCCGGTGACACCCGCTGGATGTGCTCGTACGTGCGGATGCGCCAGTCGTCCTCGATCTCCTGCCCCAGCTGACGCCAGACGACGCTGGACGCGTACCCGGAGGCCGCCATGGCGAGGCAGGCCGCTCCGGCTGCGCCGGCCAGGAGGGACAACTGTCCGGTGACGGTGGCCAGGCCGAGCCCGGCAAGGGTGGCGCTGCCCCCCTTGGCCACCAGCAGCACGATCGAGGGGCTGAGGGCGAAGAGCGCGATCTCCGCCAACTGGGAGATCCCGGACAGCAGCGCCGCCAGCGCGAACTTCCGCTTGTGCGGGCCGACGATGCGGCGCAGGGCATGGCCTTGGGGCGCCGACTCGTCCGCCGCCCGCTGTGCGCTGTCGGATCTTCGCCAGGACCGCCGGACGATCCCTGCCGTGGCCGCGGCCGTCAGTCCGAAGGTGAGCAGCGGTCGGCTGAGCAGCTTCAGGAGGAACGGCCCGCCGGCGATGGCCGCGACCACCGCGCCGCCGGCCCCGAGCACCTTCGGCAGCCAGCGTCCGCTTCCGGGTCCGGCCGTGCGACGTTCCAGGACTGGGCCGCGGCGTGGACCGGCGTCCGGGCGGCTTGCTGCCGTCCGCAGCTCCGCGGCGTGCGCGCGCAAGGCCGCACGGGCGGCCTCGACCGCCCGGCGCAGCGCCTGCGCCGCCTCCCGGGGGCCGAGGGTGCGGTCGTGTCGTAGCAGCACCCGGCCGGTGACCGGGCTGACGCGTCCCTCGGTGATGCCGGGGACGCGTCGCAGCGACGCCTCGGTCAGCCGGGCCAGGGCGGGGCTGCCGCGGACATGGTCGACTTCCCAGCGTTGGCGGCCGGGAACGATCGAACGGGGCCGCATCGTCACTCCCGTACGAGCACGACGGGTCGTCGGGGTGTGAGCGGGTGGGCTTACGAGCAAGGACATCGTCACCATCACTGGTTTCCGGTGGCCGTACTGCCGTCGGCGTACGGCCCTACTGGCACGGCTACTGCTGCGGCGTCCGGGGCCGCCCGATGAAGCCCCAGTAGCCGCGGATCGCGGCATCGTCGATATCGGGGAGGGGCACCCCCAGGTGTCGCAGCCGGTCGACGGTCCGGTCGTTCCCGAACTCGAGGGTCGGCTGCTGCCCTACACCCGGTGCGTTCCGGTCGTACTCCTCCAGCAGTGCCTGGTAGGGCAGGATCGGCAGGTCGTGCCCTCGTTCACCGGCGCGGCGCAGGCGTCGCAACCACTCGGTCAGCGTGACCTCTTCGGAGCGGCTTCCGTGCATCCGGTCGTACCCCGCCATGAAGGCTCCTGGTGTGACCTTGCGTGGGTGGTGGAGATGATGTGCGCCCCCGGTCCTACCGCCGTCACGCAGGAGTTCCACCAGGCCGCCGGCGAGGACGTCCACGGGAAGCAGGGCTTCGTCCAGTCCGGGGTCCGCCGGATGGCAGCCGAGCGCCGCGCAGCTCGTGAGCAACCGGGAGAACATGTCGTCCTGGTTCACGGCGCCCGTGGTGGTGTGGGCCCAGATACGGCCGAGCCGGTAGATGCCACCGACGGCACCCCGGTCGAAGGCACGCTCCACCAGCCGGTCGGCCACCCATTTGCTCGCCGCGTACCCCCTGCCGAAGGGGTGCCGTTCGCTGTCGATCGGCGAACGCTCCGTGATCAGGCGGGAGTTCGGGCCGAGTCGGAACACCCCGAGGGTCGAGAGGTGGTGGAACGACTTCGGCCGTCCTTCACCCGCCAGGTGCAGAAGGGTGCGCGTGCCCTCTACGTTGGCCGGCTTCAGCCGTGGGTACGGCGAGAGGTGATGGACGTGTGCGCCGCCGTGGACGATCGTGTCGATCGCCTCCCGCAACTGGTCCCAGCCAGCCGGATCGAGGCCGAGACGGAAGGCGGTCAGGTCTCCGCGGACGATCACCAGGCGAGGATCGTCCGGCGAGGCGGTGAGGCCGTAGCCGCGCCAGGCCTCGGCCAGCCGCTCGCGTGCCTGCGCGTCGGTCCGCGCGCGGACGAGGCAGTGGACGCGGGCCGACGTGCGGTGCAGCAGCTCGGGCACGAGGAAGGCCCCGACGAACCCCGTGGCCCCGGTCAGCAGGATGTCGCGGGGGTCACCGGTGGCGGGCGGGAGGGGGGCGAAGCGCAGGACGGGACTGAGTTTCGCCTCCGTGTCCGGCACGTACGACGTCACCGTGTGCGGGTCGTCCGCGTGGAGCCGCCGGGCCAGTCCTGCCGGTGTCGGTGCCTCCAGGAGCGCCGACAGGTTGAAGGGGACGGTCAGCGTCTCGCCGATCCTGCCGGCCAGGCGGGTGGCGAGCAGGGAGTGCCCGCCCAGCGCGAAGAAGTCGTCGTCCGGGCCCACTGCGGGCAGGTCCAGCACTTCGGCGAACAGTTCGCACAGCGTCCGTTCCTCGGGTGTGCTGGGCGCGCGGCCTGCTGCGGCGGCCGGGGTGAGGTCCGGGACGGGCAGTGCGTCGCGGTCCAGCTTGCCGTTGGGGGTCAGGGGCAGGGAGTCCAGGACCAGGAACACGGAAGGGACCAGGTAGGCGGGAAGGCGTTCGCGGAGGAAGGAACGCAGTTCGCCCGGGTCGGCCTTCTCGGCCCCGGCGGCCGGGACGGCGTACGCGGCCAGGTGGGTCTCCCCCCGGTGGACGTGGGGCATCACCGCAGCCTGTGCGATGCGGGGGTGGGAGGCGAGGACCGCTTCGACCTCGCCCGGTTCGATGCGGTGCCCGCGGATCTTCACCTGGCTGTCCGCCCGCCCGACGAAGACGAGTTGTCCGTCGGCGCGACGGCGGGCCAGGTCGCCGGTGCGGTACATCCTCGTCCCCGGCGGACCGTACGGGTCGGCCACGAAGCGCTGGGCCGTCAGGCCCGGGCGCCGCAGGTAGCCGCGCGCCAGTCCGACACCGGCGACGTACAGTTCGCCGGCCACACCGGGTGGCACCGGCCGCAGTGCGGCATCCAGCACATGGGCACGGGTGGCGGGGACGGGCCGCCCGATGACGGGGGTCGCGGCGGTGTCCAGCCGTGCCTGTACCGCGTCCACGGTGCATTCGGTCGGCCCGTACATGTTGTGGGCCGCCAGGCCGTCCACCGCGCGTAGTTCCCGCCACAGCCGCTCGGGCAGTTCCTCGCCGCCGAGCACGGCCACGCCGGGCCGCCATCGCCCGTTGGTGAAGAGGCAGCGGTCGACCAGCGCGCGCATGTACGAGGGTGTGACGTCGACCGTGTCGATCCGGTGGTCGATGAGCCATGCCGCGAACCGGTCAGCGTCCGTCCAGGTGGCGGCGTCGGGTACGTGTAGTTCGTGGCCGTGCATCAGGGCCGCCAGCTGGCCCCAGGAGGCGTCGAAGGAGACGGAGGCGGTCAGGGCGACGCGCAGGGGGCGCCCGTCGAGGCGCTCGGCGGCCGGTCCGAACACCTCGCTGCGGTACTGCGTGGCGATGTTGGCGACGCCGGCGTGCCGGGCGACGACTCCCTTGGGTGTGCCGGTCGACCCCGAGGTGTAGATCACGTAGGCCGGGTGGTCGGGAGACAGCATCGTCGCGGGGGCGGTGTCCGGCAGCCGCGTCAGTTCGCGCACGGTGTCCGGTGCGTCCAGCAGCAGGCGGGGCAACCCTGTGCCGAAGCCGCCGGACGCGCTGGTGATGGAGTCCGTGAGGAGCAGCACGGGCCGGGCGTCCTCCACCATGGCCTCGATGCGCCGGGCCGGGTAGTCGGGGTCCAGTGGCAGGTAGGCGGCTCCGGCCTTGAGGACGGCGAGGAGGGCCGGGACGAGGTCGCGGGAGCGTGGCAGGGCGATGGCAACGATGTCCTCGGCGCCGACGCCGCGAGCGGCCAGCGCCTGCGCGAGCCGGTTGGTCCGGCTGTCCAGCTCGGCGTAGGTGAGCGTGGTGTCGCCGGCCACCACGGCGACGGCGTCGGGGGTGGCGCGCACTTGTTCGTGGAACAGCTCGGGGACGGTGCGCGCGGCCGGCTGTGTGTTCGTGCTGTGGTCGGGGTCCGCGAGGAGGCGGCGCTCGTCGTCGGTCAGCACGTCGAGGCGGCTCATCGGACGGGACGGGTCGCGGACGGCCGCTTCCAGCAGCCGCACCCAGCGCGCTGCCAGGTCCTCGACGGTGCCGGGGTCGAACAGGTCGGTGGCGTAGTCGACGGTGATGTCCAGACCGAGGCAATCGCCCTGTGCGGAGCGTTGTTCGTGGACGCCGATGTCCAGGTCGAACTTGGCTGTGGCGGTCGGGATGCGCAGTCTGGACGTCCGCAGCCCGGGCAGCGCCAGTACCGCGGCTTCGTCGACGTCGAGGGAGAGGGCGACCTGGAACAGCGGGTGGCGGGCCGGCGACCGGGGCGGGTTGAGGGTCTCCACCAGCTGTTCGAAGGGCACGTCCTGGTGGGCGTACGCCTCCAGTGCGGTACCACGGACCCGTTTCAGCAGCTCCGTGAAGTCCGGGTCCTCGGAGGTGTCGGTGCGCAGTACGAGGGTGTTGACGAAGAACCCGACCACGTCGTCCAGGGCCTGGTCGGTGCGTCCGGCGATCACGCTGCCGACGGGGATGTCGGTGCCCGCGCCCATCTTGGTCAGCAGTGCCGCCAGCCCTGCGTGCAGCACCATGAAGAGGCTTGCTCCCGAGCCGCGTGCCAGCTCCGAGAGCGCGGTGTGCAGTTCGGCGTCGATCCGCAGGGAAACACGTGCGCCGCTGTACGAGGCGAGGGCGGGGCGGGGTCGGTCGTAGGGGAGCGGGAGTTCCTCGGGGAGGTTCGCCAGCGCGGAGGTCCAGTGGGCGAGTTGGCGGTGCAGGAGTCCATCGGGGTCGCCGGGGTCGCCCAGCAGTCGGCGCTGCCACAGGGCGTAATCGGTGTACCGCACCGGCAGGGCTTCCCAGGTGGGCCGCTTGCCGTCGCACCGGGCGGCGTATGCGGTGGCCAGGTCGCGGGCCAGGGTGGCCACGGACCAGCCGTCGGCGGCGATGTGGTGGATCGCGACCGCCAGGATGTGCTCGGTGGGCCGCAGGGCGAACAGCTCCGCACGCAGCGGCGTTTCGAGGCTCAGGTCGAACGGGTAACGGACGGTGTCCAGCAGCCGGGCGTGCAGTGCCTCCTCGTCGTCCACCTCCGCGACGGGCAGTGCCGGGCGTGCCGACGGCGAGTCGATGATCCGTTGGAAGGGCTCACCGTCGATGTCGGTGAACACCGTGCGCAGGCTTTCGTGCCGGTCCACCAGATCGCTCAGGGCCTCCTCCAGCGCCGCTCGGTCGAGTTCGCCGGTCAGCCGGTGTACCAGGGGAATGTTGTAGGTGGCGCTCGGGCCTTCCAGACGGTGCAGGAACCACAGCCGTCGCTGGGCGGAGGACACCGGCGCGGGGTCCGGTCGTTCCTGCGCGGTCAGGGGCGGGCGTCGCAGTTCCACGTCGTCCAGGCGGGCCGCGAGGCGGGCGGCCGTGGGAGCCTCGAACAGCAGGCTCAGGTCGAGGTCCGCCCCGAGCACGGCGCGGATCCGGGACACCAGGCGGATCGCGAGCAGCGAGTGTCCGCCGGTGTCGAAGAAGTTCGCGTCGGGACCGATGCGGGTCAGACCCAGCACTTCCGCGAACAGCTCGCACAGCAGTTGTTCCTGCGGGGTGCGCGGTGCCCGCGCGACGGAGGCGTCGGGCTCGTCGTCCGGATCGGGCAGCCCGTCGCGGTCCAGTTTTCCGTTCGGGGTGAGCGGCAGTTCGTCGAGCATCACGAAGGCCGAGGGCACCAGGTGGTCGGGCAGCTTGCCGCGCAGTCGTTCGCGCAGTGGTCGTGGCCGTGCGCGGTCCCCGTCGGCCACGACGTAGGCGATGAGCCGGAGATCCCCGTGGCGCCGGTCCGGCCGGGCGAGCACCACGGCCTGCACCACGTCCGGGCACCCGGCCAGTGCGGCCTCCACCTCTCCGGGCTCAATGCGGAAGCCGCGGACCTTGACCTGGTGGTCGGCGCGGCCGATGTACTCCAGCTCGCCGTCCGCCCGCCACCGCACCACGTCACCCGTGCGGTACATGCGTGTCCCGGGCGGGCCGTAGGGGTCGGCCACGAACCGGGCGGCCGTCAGCGCCGGGCGGCGCAGGTAGCCGCGCGCCAGTGCCGTACCGGCGACGTACAGCTCTCCCGCCGCGCCGGTGGGCACCGGCTGCAGCAGGTCGTTGAGCACGTGGACGCGCATGCCGCAGATCGGCCGACCGATCGGCGGCACCTGTTCCGAGGGGGTCAGTGGCCCGCTCACGGTGGCGCAGATCGTGGTTTCCGTCGGCCCGTAGGCGTTGAGCATGCGCCGGTTCGGCGCCCACCGCGTCACCAGCCCCGGCGGGCACGCCTCGCCGGCCGCCACCAGTGTCGAGACGGTGTCGGCCACCTCGGTGACGACGGCCAGTGCCGACGGCGGGACGGTCGCGTGGGTGATGCCGGCTTCGGGGTCGCTGAGCGCCGACAGCGGGTCGGCTCCGGGGACGAGGACCAGGGCGGCTCCGTTCAGCAGGGCGGCGCACAGCTCCCATACGGAGGCGTCAAAGCTGGGTGAGGCGAACTGGAGGATTCGGCTGTCGGAGCGGATGCCCCAACGCTCCACCTGTGCCTTGGCCATGGAGGCGATACCGGTGTGGGTCACCACCACGCCCTTGGGCCGTCCGGTCGAGCCGGAGGTGTAGATGACGTACGCCGGAAGGCGCGGGTCCGCGGCCCTGTCCGGGTCGGTGTCCGGTTGCCCCTGCGACAGCACCGCCACGGTCCGCGGGTCGTCCAGCACCAGGGCGGGCCGCGCGTCGGCGAGCATGTACTCCTTCCGCGCCGCCGGGTATGCCGGGTCCACCGGGAGGTAGGCGGCGCCGGCCTTGAGTACGCCGAGGACGGCGACGACGTACTCCGGTGTCCGCGGCAGGGCGATGGCAACGATGTCCTCCGCCCCGATGTCCCGGGCGGCCAGTGCGTGCGCGAACCGGTTCGCGCGTACGTTCAATTCCCGGTAGCTCAGTCGGGTCTTCCCGGCCACGACCGCGTCGGCGTCCGGTGTGCGGCGTACCTGGTTCTCGAACAGGGTCGGCAGGGGAACGCCGGGGACACCCGAGTCGGTCCGGTCGCCCCTGTTCAGGAGGGACTGCCGCTCGTCCTCCGAGAGCACGTCGAGCGCTGCGACCCGGCACTCGGGGTCGAGGTCCGCCATGTCCCGCAGGAAGCGCGACAGACGCCGCTGGGTGTCCGCGAGGTGTGTCTCGTCGTACGCACCGGGTGCCGCGTGGAGTCGCATGTGCGGGCCGGAGCCGTCCCGGCGGTCCCAGACCATGATCATCAGATCGGAGCCGAGCGGGAAGGAGAGGTTGTGGGGGACGCAGCGGTGGCCGGCGAACGTGATGTCGTAGTCGAACCCGATGAGGTTGACCACGGGCGAGAACACCGATCCCGCACCGCGGGTGAGGCCGAGGTCCCGGTGCAGGTCCTCGCCGCGGTAGCGCTGGTGCTCCACCGCTTCCCGCATCCGGACGTCGACCTGCGCCAGCAGCTCTTTCAGCGGCATGTCGGGCCGGACCGCCAGCCGGACGGGAACAGCGTTGGCCAGCATTCCCGGCGTCGTGCGGGAGACGGGGTCCACCCGGCCGGCCACGGTCAGTCCGATGACGACGTCCCGCGCGCCCGTCAGCCGGTGTGTGTACAGCGCCACGGCGGCGAACACGAAACGGAACCGGGAGACGCCGGCGCGCGAGGCCGCGGTCCTCAGCAGCTGCGGGTCCAGCAGCGGGAGCAGCTCGGTCCTCGGGACGGGGACCGGACCGGCGGCGGACGCCTCGCGCCGCATCGGTGGGACGCTGTGGGCCGCGCCCCCGGGGCGGGGGGACGGCTCGTCGCCCCGTGTCCATCCGGTCAACTGCCGCGTCCAGTAGGCCCGGTCGGTGTCCCGTTCCGGAGAGGCACGGTAGTCGCGGTCGGCCTGGACCAGCTCCGACAGCGGCCCGAAGGAACGGGGGGCGGCCTCCCGGCCCTGGACCAGTGCCGTGTAGACCTCGGCCACCCGCCGGGCCACGAGGGCGTATCCGAAGGCGTCCACGGCCCCGTGGTGGTAGGTGTGGTACCACCAGAAGCGGTCCGGTGCCAGCTGGAGCAGCGCGTAGCTGAACAACGGCCCGGAGGCCAGGTCCATGGGCCTGGCGAGATCGGCATGGACCCATGCGCGGGCGGCTGCCTCGGGATCGTCCTCGTCTCCGACGTCGACGAGGGACAGCGTCCAGGGCAGGTCCGGGTCCAGGACTTGGACAGGCTTGTCCTCGCCGGGGACGAGACGCACGCGCAGGGCGTCGGTCTCGCTCACGACCTGACGCAGCGCCGCCTCGAACGGGGCGGGTTCGACCGGTCCGCGGATCTCCAGGTACTCCCCCAGACGCAACGCCGGTCGTCTGTCGGGCGAGTGCCGGTCGGCGAGCCAGACCTCGCGCTGGCCGGCGGTCAGCGGCAGGATCTCGACCGACGGGTCGGCCACGTCGTCGAGGGCCGGCACATGGCCGGAGCCCTGCTGGGCGGGCAGCTGATGACGGGACAACGAGGAACCTCCTGTAGTGCCAGGGCCCCTTGATCACAGCCCCGGACCACCGGCCCCTCGCGGTGGCTGAGGGAGTCGGCGTGAAGGGCGGGACCGGATAGGGGCGCGGGAAGGCACCGCGTGCAGTGGGGGACGACGTATCGGCCTGGCCGGGGCCGGTGTCGGATTCCCATCGTGCCATTCGGTGGGCATATTCCACCGCCTGGGGCAAGAGAGCCACCCGAAGGAATGACATGTCAGACCATGTACATCTCTTGCCGGGCCGGGCCGGGCCGGGCCGGCCCGGGGCGCTGGGCTGCACGACCCGTGCAGCACGGGGAACGTGTGCTCTTCCCCGCGCCGGAACAGCAAGGGAACCGGATCGGATGCGGGCTTTCCCGGGTGAGGACGTGGTCAGCCGTCGGCGGGCCCGGTACCGCTTCGGGCGGCGGGGGAACCCTGCTGTCGCCGTGAGCGGCCCCGAGGTCGTCGGTGATGTCCTCCTCGCACCGGTCACGGCCCCGGGCGGGACGGCGATGACACCGCTGGAGGGTTCGTCCGACGCCCTCGGCGACAGGTGTCGGCCGCGCCTGCGAGCGTTCCTCGCCGGCCGCCGCGAGCATGGCTGTCGCGGACTCTGAGCGCCGGCGTCCCGTCCGTTTCGGGCGGCCCGCGCAGAAGCACATGCCCGGCCGCGCAGGTGGCCGGCGCCGGCGTGCGAGGCGAACGGGAGTGGCCCCGGCGGGCGAGTGTGGCCAGGTGGTCGCCTTCTGTCTCCAGGCCGCCCGTGGGGCCGGAGCCGCGGAGCCGTTCTTGCGTACGTAGTGCGCCACCGCATCCAGGCAGGTCAGGAAGTGTCTGTCGGGTGCTCCGGAGTCGAGGACGGTGTGGGTGGCCTCGTGGAGCCAGTGCCGGGCTTCGCGATGCTCGCCGAGGGCCAGGTGGTGCAGGTGGTAGCCGACCTCCCGGTTGCCGGCTCCAGCGGCCAGTTGCCACCAGAACCCGGCGCCTTCGGGGTGATCGGTCAAAAAGCAGCAGGCAGGTGAAGACCAAGGCGCCGTCGACGTCCAGATGGTCTTCGGGGGTATGCCTGAGGTCCTGGGCGAGGCGGTCGACGTGGTCGGCGGCGTCCGGTGTTGTTCAGGACCCGGCGGCAGAGGACGGCCAGGCGCCGCCTGGCCTGCGCCGCCCGGGCGATGTCGGGGGCAGGACGGGAACAAGCCACCCGTGAACACCAGGTCATCGTCTCCGGGCCGCTGCGGAGCGAACTCGCCCGTCAGCACCGCCGGAACGAGGGCTTCGCCCGGACGACTTCCACATCGACTACGACCGCCAGTAGGTCACCTCCCCCCAGGGACAAGTCAGCCAGGGCCGGGATGGCCTCTACCCGGCCTCCTCCCCTACCGCGGCCGTGGGTCGTGGCCCGGTTCACCAAGAGCCAGGGCCGCCCCTGCCCCGCCCGATCCGGCTGCACGCCTACCGTCCACAGCACCCGCACCGTGGGTTTCCCCCCACGCGAACTCCGCGACCTACAACTCCGCGTCCGCACGGGCAGCGGACGTCCCAGTGGAAAGCCCGTTGCGCGGTCCGCTCCGGAGTGGAGAGCACGGTCAACGAGTTCGCTCATGGACACGGCATGCCCCACTGCCGCTACCACGGACAGGAAAAGGCAGACGTCCAGCACGTTCTGACGTCCATCGCCGTCACCATCGAACGCCTCAGCGGACTTCCACCCACCGCGGAAGTATGACCTGTGGCACTCCTGTCGACGGCCTGCTGCATTTCATCCTTCGGTACCGGTGGATGTGTGCGGAGTTCCGACGGGTTTGGATTCCGGGGAGCCGCGCTGGCGGAGGTAGACGGAGAGGATGGCCATCGAGGCCACGGCCAGAAGCTCGGACTGCCAGTTCTGCAGGCTGCGGCTCCAGAAGTCCGCCGACGCGATGTACTGCGTCCAGCTGATCGGAGCCTGCAACTGCCGCAGCTGCTGCTCGTTGTAGGCGGCCACGCCCGCGATGGACTGAGCCAACCAGGACAAAAGGAAGAGCGCCGCCATCATCAGACCCAGCGAGCGGGAGAACAGCACCTGACGCACTCCGCCCACACCAGCCCAACCGGGTGAGTCCGGGCCCGCGTGTGCGCCCATCCGTTGGTCGCGGTCCGATTCGGGACCCACCTTGCCCATTTCCTTGGATTCGGGCGAGCCGCGTTGCAGCAGCCAGACCGTGGCAAAGATGTAGAGGAAGAACTGCAGGTATTCCGACTGCCAGTTCTCCGTCACGTCCACGGCGAAGTCGGACGACGCCAGGTAGCCGAGGAAGCCGATCTGTGCGAGTCCGTCAGTGGCGAGCTGATTGTTGAACTCCGTCCAGCCTGCCATGGCTTGTCCTGCAAGAGCCAGCAGGAAGGCGACACCGAACCCGAGGCTTATGCCGTTGTCACGCAGGAACCGGCGCATGCCGTGTCTTCCCGCGGTGGCCTGCTCATTGTCATCGGGTTCCTCGCGTGCGGGCATCGGCGGGGAGCCTGTCATCGCCGCATCAGTCCCACCACGATGAAGTAGGCCAGGCCGCCCAGCACAAGGGTCAGACACAACGTGAACATGGTGCGCATCCGTCAGCCTCCCTTCACTGCACACTGATACGGCTGACCAGAACGGGGCCGGCACCCTGCCGCCACGATCTTCCAGCCGTCCGGGAACTGCGACAGGAACAGCGTGTCCGAAGCCAGTACAGCCCGCGCCTGACGCCCGTAGACATCCACGCCGTCCAGAGGCTCTCCGGCCGGGAGGTTCAGCCCCGCGACCGCGTCGGCGCACGGCTTCCTCTCGGACTCCTCCGTCTCGCGCCGTGTCTGTGGAGCCAGGGCCGCGCACACCGCTGTCGGGTCACCGCCACGCAGGGCTCGTTCGAAGGAGGTGGCCGCCGCGGAGACGTCCGCCTCACGCCCGTCGGTACTGCCGCACGCAGCCAGAGGACACGTCAGCGCGACCAGAAGGAGCGACACTCGTCCGACGTGCCTTCGGGGTCCGCTCATCTTGAGCCCCTCTCGCGAGATACGACTGATGTTCATCGTGCGGCGCACCTTCCCCAAACGGTGTCAGACACGCCTCACCGGCAGGACGCGACCGTGGACCGTGGGGCACAGCCCGGGGACCGCGTCTCGGCTCGCCATGACGATGACGTGCTCAAGGCGTTCTCATCCGTTCGGTTGCCATCTGCTGGCGCACCCGCCGAAACACGGCATCTGATGGAAGCGATCCGCGTCCCGGGATGAGAAGTGGCACCGCGGGTACGCGGAAGGCCATCGAAACGAGGAGAGGATGCGGTCCGAAGCACCCGCGTCCGGTGAGGAGAACGTCATGCCGCAGGGTTCCAACGCGAAGCGTGAGCGTCAGTACGAGCACATCAAGGAGAGCGCCGAGAAGCGCGGCACCTCCACCGGCCGCGCGAAGGAGATCGCGGCACGCACCGTGAACAAGGAGAGGGCACGCTCCGGCGAGTCGAAGACGGCGAGCAAGACATCCACGCAGGACAAGAAGTCCGCCCCGCAGCGCGGCGGCGAGCGCTCCCACAGCGGTGCCCAGGGGCCGACGAAGGACCAGTTGTACGCGGAGGCGAAGAAGCGCGGCATCGACGGCCGTTCGACGATGAACAAACAGCAACTGTCCAAGGCCCTCGGCCGCTGAGCGAAACCGGTCATCAGGAAGCACGCAGGCAAGCCCGCCGCCCCCGGCGGCGGACGCGCCGTCAGAGAGGAGCCACCACATGACCACCCATGACCACGACGCCGGGCACCGGCACCAACCGGCACAGGACGAGCACAAGAAGCACCACCAGCCCAGGACGGCGGCCGGTGAGGTTCTCCACGCGGTGGAGGAAGCCGAGACGACCACAGTGGACGACGGAGAGCGACGTGGCAAGGACCGCGAGGCGGCCGACGCCCTGACCCCCAACGAGAACGCCCAGGACGACGTCCAGCGGCACGAGTCCTGACCACCATTCGCCGCGAGTTCCAGCGCCGACTCGGTGAGATGGCAGCGGGGGCATCCGCGAGAAGTCCGGCCGCGGCCCGGCTCTGGCCGGCCAGGACGATCTTCGCCGCATCGTGCTGCGCGCGCGGGACCGGCCTGGCCCGGCCCGGCGCAGCGAACATCGGTTTGACCGACCTGACGACCCGTTACGCCCTCGATGTGGCTACCACGTTGTGGTCGAAGGCATCCTGTACGCCGACCACTACGGCGAGATGATCGCCCGTTTCGGACCGACCACCGCGGCCCGAAAGCAGACCCTCCCTCACCAAGCCGATCGCCAACGGTGTCGGCGAGCCGCAGTTGCGCGACTGGTACCGGGAGCTTGACCTGCTGGCCGGCGGCCTCGAACCCGTCATCGGCGCCGCCGACATTACCCTGAACGAATCGGCAGGTCAGGGCCCGGACCGTATCGGTGTGTCCGGTCAACGGAGTGCCCTGGCGCTCGCCGGTGCGGACGTTCCACAGGGCGACCGTGCGGTCGTCGCTCCTGGCGCCCGGGTGCGTCCGTCCGGCGAGAAGGCGAGCGCGGCGACGTACAGCCGGCGCCCCGGCGTCAGGGCGCCCGAGTCCTCCACTCGCGTCGGGGGGGGCGGTACCGCCCGCCTCGTCAATAGTCCGGAGTAGCCCGGTGAGCGTGTTCGCGAACTCGGTGTCGTTCTCGACGATCTCTTCGAGATGGTCCTCGACCGTACCTTGTCGACGGGAGTTGACTGGCTGGTCACGGAGTCGGTTGAGCGCATCCGTTCAACTCAACTTGCTATGGCAGTCGCTGTGACCTCACTTCAAATGCGCCCTGGAAGTGCAGGAAGCTCCGTGGGGGCAGGGTGATCAAATGGGTCCCTGCCCCGACGGAGCTCGGTCTGCCGGGCGGTGGGTTACCGGTGCCCAGCAAAGGCCGATACCTTGTGTGGCGCTCCCCGGCTCAGCCGAAGTTCACGTCGCTGCACCACATGTAGGCCTGATCGAGGTGCGATGCCTGCCAGATCACGAACAGGATGTGGTGTCCGGTGTAGCCAGAGGTCTGGATGGGGAACGTGATGTCCTGCGCCGGGGCGAAGCGGCCGGTCTGCGTGATGAAGTCGAGGTTGCCCCAGCCCAGAGTCTGGGTCTGGGGGTTGAAGCCCTGCTTGCTCACGTAGACCTTGAAGTAGTCGGCACCGTGGGATGCCTGGTCGTACAGGTGGACCGAGAAATTGTTGCTGACCGTGGTGGTCTTCCACTGCCCGGGCGTGTTCAGGCTGGCGTTCCTCGACAGGTTGTTGCTACAGAGCGTCCCGTCGGGGGTCTGCGCCTGGAACTGGCCGCCGAGGCCGTCGCGAAGCGCGCTCATCCAGTTCCACATGGTGTCAGGGTTGGCCTGGAAGGCCTGCCAACACATGGGGTCTTCGGTCTGCATGGCCGGGTTCGTGTGGTTGCTGCCCCACGTCTTCCAGCACTGGTACGCGCGGGAGGCGGGGTCGACGATGGTGCCGTGAGCCTGGGCGGGCGCCGACCAGGTCAGTGCGCCAACAACCAAGGCGAACAGCATGACGAGCGCCTGGAGAGGCCGGCGGAGGGACCGCGAACGCCCGGTTAACGGACTCTGGTTGCGCATGTGGGGGACTCCTTCCAGTTACAAGACTGTCATGGGAGCGCTCCCAACGGTACATATGCGGAGCGAAATGTCAATGAAGCGAACGGAGTTGATGACAGGGGCGGGCGGCGAGCAAGGAGTCCACTGGGAGCCGGGAGTCCAAACCGCTCGGGCCGGAAGCGAAGTTGGCCAGCGGGCCGCGCCGTAGCAGAGACCACACGCCTTCCACCAGGTTCAGCTCCGGTGCATGGGAGGGCAGTTGCACGACGGTGAGCCAGTCGTGCTCGACGGCGTACTGGCGCATTCCGACAGCTCGGTGGGTGTTGAGATTGTCCCAGATGAGGACGATGGGGGCCTTGAGCTGGATGTGGGCGCGCACGATCAGGTCGCGGTGATCGGTCCAGGCGAAACTGTTGCGTACCTCCTGGCGGTACTTGTGATGGCGACGCGGCCGGTAGAGCAGCCGGGAGGACTCGCCGGGCCGGTAGCAGCACAGAGCGGCGACCGAGTAACGGCGCCAGGACCGGCCGCGCACCCGCACCATCAGTGTCTGCCCGCGTCGGCCCCAGGTCCGAGCTCGTGCCGCAGTCATCCCGAACCAGGCCTCGTCCTCAAAGACGATGAACGTCCCCCAACGCTTGTCGACGAGGTAGCGGATCGCGTCCAACACCGCACGGTGACGGTGCACCTCCGGCTGCCCGCGCAGCCGGCCGGGCACCGGTAACAGCGACCGGACCTGGCCCCACTGCGCGTCCGTCATGTCCAACGGATACCGCCGAACACGCTCCGGATGACTGGCTGCGTTTCCGAATCCGTGGGCCACACAATCACACGACGCAGACGCCGAGTTGAACTCCACGGCGCGAGCACGCACCACTGCGGCAGCAGGGTCTCCTGGATCTCGGTCGGCTTCGCAACCCCGAGCTACCAAGAGACCCTGCCTTCATGCCCGCGGCCAGCAGCGATCACCGGACCGAGACTCCCGTTCGACGAACACTCCTCAAGCTCGGAACGACAACAGCCGCTCAGACTGCCCGGAGAAGGTAACTGGTGCTGAGTCCGCTGGTGGAGCAGACGATGGTGCTCGATGTTGCGGTGTAAGTGAAGCCCCGTGGGACGGTGCAGGCCCACAGGCCTGTCCTGGGCTGCACTACGTTGTAGAGCGGGGCAAAGCCGCTGGTGGAGCAGGTCGTGGTGTTCGTAACCGAGGTGTAGGTGTAGCCGGCCGGAACCGTACAGGACAAGTAGGCGGGGGACACGTCCGACGAAAGCGAAGCCGACACTTCAGCCGCCGTGGCCGGTGCCTGGGCGGTGCCCGCGGCGCTGGCGCCCCCTGCCATACAGACCTGGAACACGAGTCCGCAGACCAGAGCGACGACCGCCACCATGGCCCCGCGCAGCCGGGTTATCTGTAACCTCATCTGTTCTCCCTCCCGATGGCCGTCTCCGTAGTGGACGGCTACCAGGAAAAGCCTCCTTCACGGCAGTTACTCATGTCTTCGTCATTCCCAGTGAAAACCCCGTTCCATGAGCATGCCATTTCACCCAGACTGACAAGAGCGGTCAGATCGCGATGGGTAGACGGAGACACACGGACGCCCGCCGACGCGCGAGCTGTGGGCACGAGTCGGTTTGGGAACACAGTCGATATGTCCAGTGTGTCGCCGACGTGGAAATCGGTGGTAGTCCGGTGGCGATTGTCGTGTCCGTGTGCCGCCTGTACTGGGAGACCTCAGCCTGCATTCGGACAACGTTCGTCGAGCAGGTCGAGGGGTGCCGGAGCGCTACCAGCGCAGGGCTGCAGCTCTGCAACGGCTCGTAGAAGCTGTCGCGATGGCGCTCGCGGGCTCTGCCGGGGCCCGTTTGCTGACGGTGTGCCGGGACGGCTCCGGCGGCTTCGCCCAGGCCATCCGCGAGGCAGACCCGGCCATACGCGAGCGGTGGCAGCAGGTCCATAGCCTGCTCGGCCGGGCCGTCAGCACGCTCGAGTGCGCACGCCGCCTGGACGTAACACGGAACACGGTCAAGCGTTCCGCACGGCGCAGCGAGCCCGACCGCGTAATCCGTGCCCCCGTCTCTCGGTCCTGCCTCGTCGATCCCTACCGCGACCATCTTCGACAACGCCGTACCGAAGACCCGGCCATTCCCGTCACGCACCTGCTGGCAGAGCTTCGCGAGCAGGGTTACACCGGCAGCGCCAACCTTCTCGTCCGCTACAGCAACCAGGGCGGCGTGGAGTCCGCTCACGCCGCCTCGTCGCCCCGCAAGGTAAGTGGGCTGTTCACCCGCCACCCCAACCGTCTTGACGACAGGTGATCCCTCCTGCGCGAGCAGCTCGCCGCCGCCTGTCCCGAAATGACCGCCCTGGCCGTGCAGGTCACTGCCTTCGCCGCACTGTTCACGCCCGAGCGGACCAACGCGGAACAGTTGACGGCCTGGATCACCCGAACCGGGCTGCCGACCTGCCCTTTCTATGCTCTTTCGCGAACGATCTGGAGCGCGACCGCGCCGCAGTCGACGCCGCCCTCATCCTGTTCCACCACACCGGCCCGCACCGAAGGCGCCAACACCAAGATCAAGTTACTCGAGCGGCTGACATACGGCCGGGCCGGACACGGACTTCTTCACCAACTCGTCCTGCGCATCTGACGTCCCACAGCGCACGATCAACACCTACGAAAACCTTGGAGGAGCCAAGTGAGCGGAGTAACTCGCTTAGTTGCGGCCCCGCTGATCCACGGTCCGGCGGCCTCAGGCCCGTCGCCAGGTTGAAAACGGTTCAGTGTCTGCCTGCCCCAGCTCACGGGTCATCGATACACGTCACGTGGCCCATGCGGCCCGCCATCCGGCGGGGCAGCCTGAGCGCGCGCACGCAAATGACGCGTCTGGAGGTGCGTGGCGCGATCTCGACGACCGGACGAGCGCCGGAAGCGCGTCGACGATGTCGTCGACGCGCTTTTTGGTGTTGTCAAGCAGCGTCTGAGCATTCTCCTTGTGAGGAAGGGGTTCCGTCGTCAGATCGAGCTGTTCGCGAGTGGCTAATCGGAACCGGTGCCTGGCTCAGACGGTCGGGACGGTGCCGCCGTCAATCACGAACTCGGCACCTACGATTGCCGACGCGCGGTCCGAGACCAGGAACCCGACCAGGTCCGCGATTTCCTCGGTGTTCGCGAATCGTCCCAGGGGTACCCCTCCGAGGGAGTCGTAGATGGTCTGCTTGGCTGATTCACGGGTGAGTCCGTTGCCCTCGGCGATCCGGTCCACGAATCTTTCGTACGCTTCGGTTTCGATTCCGCCGGGGCTGATTGCGTTGACCCGTACGCCGCGCGGCGCGAGCTCATTGGCAAGTCCCTTGCTGTATGTGCGCAGCGCGGCCTTCGCTGCCGCGTAAGCCAAGGACGCGTCGTATTGGGGCAGCTCACGCTGGATCGAGGTGAAGTGCAGCACCACGCCCGACCCGGACCCGATCATTGCCGGGAGAAGAGCTCGGTCCAGCCGCACCGCTCCAAGGAGGTTGAGGTTCAGCTCGGTGAGCCACTGGTCATTGGTGATGACCGCGAATCCACCAGACGGCGTCGACGCCCCTCCGACGACGTGCACCAGGATGTCGAGTGTGCCGCCGTCCTCTGCGATGCGAGCGGCCACGGCGTTGGTGCCTTCTGTCGTCAATATGTCCGCTTCGATGAATCGGTCAGGTTGCTCGTAGCCGTCGGGCATCGTTCGTGCCGTCACGTAGACGTCGGCACCCATCTCTCGCAGTCTCTCCACGACGGCCTTGCCCGAGCCCTTCGAACCGCCCGTGACCAGCGCCCGGCGACCGTCGAGGCGATCGCGGTCGGTGACGCGGGTTCGGTCAGGCCGAGTGGTTGGCGATGACGAGTTCGGCGACGAGGTCATCCCGCAACGCGAACCGATAGTCGAGCTCGGCGACGCCCCCCGGGAAGGTGCCCTCGAGCCGCACGGTCACCACCCAGTGGGCGTCATCGACGCGGTGAGCGCCGATCTGCTCGGTGGTGTACTCGAACTCGGACCCGGCGTCCCGCAGGAACGCGTGGGCCTCCTCTCGGCCGCGGACGGTCTCGCCCTGGTCGACGACCACCGCATCCTCGGCGAGGAACGACGAGGCCGTGTCGGCGTCACGGACGACGTGGGCGGCGAGGAACTCACGCACGGTGGTCGGGAGCAGATCGGACGGGAGATCGGTGTGCTGTGTCATGAGTCCACCGTGTGACCTCACGGCGCGGGAGGGTCAAGCCGTGAACTCTCCCCCAGGGGGAGCGTCTAGCATGAGAACGTGCTGACCATCGGGGAGTTCTCGCGGCTGACCCACTTGAGCGTGCGGACCCTGCGTCGGTATCACGAGACGGCCTTGCTGGAACCTGCTGTGGTGGACGAGACCACCGGTTACCGCTACTACGGCGTCGACCAGATTCCGACCGCGCAGGTCATCCACCGGCTCCGCGAGCTCGACGTCCCCCTGAGCGATGTGCAGCGGATCCTGCGAACCCCCGACCCCGGTGTCCGGGCGGCCCTGGTCGCGGACCACCTGCAACGCCTCGAGGACGTGCTCGACCGCACCCGTGCTGCGGTCGTGTCGCTGCGCCGGCTGCTCCAGCCCGACCCCGCACCGATCGACGTCGAGCTGCGTGCGGAGCCCGCCCAGACGGTCGCGGCGGTGGAGGCCGTGGTCGAGCATCGCGACGTCCCGACCTGGTACGCGGGCGCGATGGCCGAATTGGAGGCGGTCATCGGCGCCGCCGCGACCGGACCGCCGGGCGGCAGCTACGACAACGCCCTCTTCGAGCAGGAGCGCGGTCACGCGGTCGTCTACCTGCCGACCGCTGCGCCACCTCGCAGCGGACGCGTACACCCCGCGACTCTGCCGGCCGCGGAACTGGTCGTCACCACCCACGCCGGCGAGCACGACGGCATCGAGGTCACGTACGGCAAACTCGGGACCTGGGTGATGGAGAACGCCATGTCGGTGGCCGGGCCGGTGCGGGAGGTCTACGTCGTCGGCCCTCGTGACACAAGCGATCCCGCTGCCTGGCGCACCGAGATCGGCTGGCCGGTCTTTCGCGTCACCTGAGGCGGTCAGTGCGGTGCTGAGTGTTGCAACGACGGGGCCGACGCCTTGCCGGCTCCACAAAAGTTGTTGATCATCCGACTGTTGGCGTGTCTGCTCGTTGGTCTGGTCGTGGGGAACCGTTAAGAACTGCGAATGATCGCTGACAAGGCCGCCGTACCTCATGTGTGATGAACTGTGGCCCGGTTTCGAGACGTTGACCTCGTCTCGAACAAGAGAGTGGGAGAGATCGTGGACCTTGGTGGGGGGACGTGGCAGCGGCTGGCCGCCGTGGCGCTCGTCATGGCGGTGGCGGCCGGGTGTACGGGGCAGGGCGAAGGCGCGGGCGGCGGAAACGACGAAGACCTGCTGCGGAACCACGACTGGACACAGATGCCGGGCACCACCGCGCGGAACGACATCCTTCGGGTCAGCGCATTGGATCGGCACATCGTGGAGCAGGACTCCTCCGGCGGCCGGCCCAACCCCCCGCTGAACCTGGCCGGCCCGCATCTCAGGTCCGGTGGCGACTTCACCGTCACCGCGCGCATGTCCGGTGTGGGTGACGATGCCGGCGGCTCATGGCTGCGGCTGTACGGACGGGTACCGGTCATCTACGACGAGTGGCGGCAGGAGCGTCCCTCACTCCGCGTCGGCGTGACCGCCGACGGACAAGTGAAGGTACAGATATGGGACGGCGAGGGCGATGAGCCGGCCACCTCCAAGGATTTCGACTGCGACTGCTCCGGGACGGTAACGCTCGCCTTGTCGAGCATCGGTGACACCTTCCGCGTGGAAGCCGACGGGCGGCGGCTGGGAACCGTGCAGGACCCGGGGGTGTTCGCCGAGGGCACTGTCTGGTTCGGTCTGGAGGCGGACGCGGAGGCGGACGCGGGCGAAGACGAGCGCCGCGAGGGATGGCGTCTGACGCGGCTGACCGCGCGGGCAGAGAGCGGTGACTCGCTCCGCGTGATCAAGGCGCCGCAGCTACGCCAGGAGCAGTCCGACGACTCGCTGCGTGCGCGGGCCGCAGACGTGGGGCGGCCGTTCGACGTCGGCACCGCCCTGGCCGAGAACCCGCTGCTCACCGACTCACGCTACCGGGCGCTCGCGGGGAGCCAGTTCTCCATGCTCACTCCGGAGAACGCGTTCAAGCCGCAGTTCCTCCACCCACGCCGGGGCGTCTACGACTTCCGCGACGCGGACCTACTCGTACGCTTCGCCCGCGCGAACGACATGAAGGTGCACGCGCACACCCTCGTCTGGCACGAGGCTCTGCCCAACTGGATGCGGGAGAACGACGACCCCGAGGAGGTGCGCCGGACCATGCTCCGGCACATCGCCATGGTCGCCGGGCACTTCAAGGGAAAGGTCGCGGAATGGGATGTGGTCAACGAGCCCATGTCCGACGACGAGGAGAGTTACACCAACGGGGATCTCGGTCTGCGCTCCGAGCAGAGCCCGTGGTTCGAGGCCATGGGCGAGGAGTACATCGACGAGGCGTTCAGGGCCGCCCACCGGGCCGATCCGAAGGCACGGCTGTTCCTCAACGAGTACGGGGTCGAGGAGGAAGGCGAGCGGTGGGACGCCCTTTACGATCTGGTCACGCGGCTCAAGGAACGCGGCGTACCGATCGACGGCGTGGGTTTCCAGAACCATGAGTACGAACCCGGCGACCGCATCGACCCGGAGACCTTCCGCAGCCATGTGCGGGATCTGGCGGGGCTCGGGGTTCAGGCACGGGTGTCGGAGATGGACGTCCCCATAGGTGAGGACGAGGAGGACGGACGGCAGACCCAGGCTGATGAGATGGCGGGCAAGCTGCGGGTCTGCCTGGAGGAGCCGAACTGCACATCGTTCTCCACATGGGGATTCACCGACCGGTACGGTTCCACCGCCGACACCAAGGTCTATCCTCCGCGCACGGCCGATTCCCTGCCGTGGGACGCGGCCCTGCGGCCGAAGCCGGCGTACGAGCGCCTGCTCGAGGCTTTTGACGAGGTGTGAGGAATCGGGGAGCTGCATGACGGGCGGCTGTCACGTTCCGGCTCCGAACCCATTCAATGATCTCAAGAACGGGAGCGTGCAAACTCTCGTAGTGCAACAGCGCTATCGGATCGGTCGTCAGTACGCGGTCGACGAGGCTGTCGCAGCTCTCGGGGGCGGCGATGTCCAGACGGGTTTCAGCTTTCTCACGAAGGACAGCGTTGACAACACCGGTGCCGTCACGATCTACCCGTCGAGCTACTCAAGACACAGGACCTACGAAAGGGAAAGGGTTCCATGGCCAGCGCCGAACACAGCCCAGCCGCCGTTGGACCAGCGGTTCTCGATGACCTGCGCGCACGACTCCGTGCATTTCGGCCGGTGGCCCTCCCGTTCGCCAATGGATGGCAGCGTGGAGTCGACCTGGAGTATCTGGCCGAACTGGCCCATCACTGGGCCGATTCCTATGACTGGCGAGAACATGAAGCCGAGATCCGCGCGCTGCCCTGGGTGCTCACGGGCGCGGAAAGGACGCCCGTTCGAGCCGTGCATCTGACAGCGGCCGGCAGCGACCCGGTCGCGGTGCTGCTGCTCCATGGCTGGCCTGATTCGGTTCTGCGGTTCAGGAAGCTCCTTCCGCTCTTGTCCGACCTGAATCTGATCATCCCCGCTCTGCCCGGCTTCCCCTTCGCCGCACCAGTTGAGCAACTCGGGATGTCGTCGCCCGCGATGGCGGAAGTAATCGCCGATGCGATGGCAGAACTGGGGTACAACCGCTACGTGATCTCCGCCGGTGACGTCGGGTGTGACGTGGCCGAGGCACTGGCTGCTGCTTATCCTGAGCGGGTCGCGGCCCTGCACCTGACCGACGTCTCCCAGTACCACTTCCTGGTTGATCCGCCGCAAGACCTGACCGACGCGGAACGTGCCTACATTCAGCACGGCCGACACTGGCAAGCGTCCGAAGGCGGTTACATGCACGAACAGTCGACCAAGCCCACCACACTCGCAGTCGGGCTCGGCGACTCCCCCATGGCTCTGGCTGCGTGGATCCTGGAGAAACTGCACACGTGGACCGATTGCGGTGGCAACGTGGAGAGCGTCTTCACCCGTGATGAGTTGCTCACCTGGATCACCGCGTATTGGGTCACCGGCGCCATCGGCACCTCATTCACGCCGTATGCGGAGAGCGGGCTGAAACCACCAGGCCGTATCAGCGCGCCGACTGCCTTCACCATCTTCCCGAAGGATCTCGTCAACGCGCCTCGTGAGTTCGCGGCCCGGTTCTTCGACGTCCGATCCTGGACCGAGTACTCCGCCGGCGGCCACTTCGCGGCGTGGGAGCGCCCGAAAGAGTACGCGGCAGGTGTGCGAACAGCAGTCGATCTCGCCCGCTTCGCGGGATGACTCCACTTCCTCGGTGACGAGGTCCGGCATCGGGGTGTCCGGTGTCCGGCGTCCGCGATGATCTCGCCGTCGGTGCGGGAGCGCATGTCGTCGTCGACCTGGGTCCAGGGGCCAGTCGTGTAGTTGCGTACTTGGCCGGTGGTGTCCGGGTCACTGGTGACGCTCTGCGTGTTGGTGGCGCCGGGGCCGGGGCTCCAGGCCTGCGACGCGGCCATGCCGGTGGCGATCTCGGTGGCGCCCACCAGCCTGACGCCGTCGGCGGACAACTGGCTGGTCTGCCCGCAGAGGCCGCCGTGCGCATCCTGGACCCGGGGGGGCCGACGGGCTGCAGGAACGTACGCGCTGCGGCCCTGCGGCCGGCCACGGAGTGCGCGGCCGCCCTGCGATCGCGCGGACAGGCCGCGCGATCGCTCACGGTTGTGGTGTCGATGGCCGACCGGCGGGAGTTCCCCACCGCTACCTGACGACCGCCGGTATCACGCACCGGAAGCCGTACTCACCCCGGCAGCGGCCGCCGTTGAACCCCGGTGTCGTGCCGGGTCGGTGGCGAAGCGCGGACAAGCGGCGTCAAGCAGAGCGCATGGGTTCTCCGTCTGGTTGCAGGTCGGCGTGGCGCAGTCCGGCCAGCGCCACGGCCAGGGCGCGCCGCCACCGGTCGGGGTCCTGTTGCCGTGAGGCGTCCATCACGGCGCCCACCATGAGGTGCACGGCTTCGAGGTCGTCGGAGGTCACCCCCGGCGGCAACTGGCCTGCGCCGACCGCGCGTTCGATGAGCTGCGCGGCCAGTTCCGCGATGCGGGCACAGCCCTGGGCCAGGCGGGCGGTCCCCTGCTGGTCGCCGCGCAGCAGTTCACCCAAGGCGCGGTTGCCGGCTTCGAGTTCGAACTGCCGCTCCATGAACCAGGTGAGGCCGCTCCACGGGTCGTCACTCCGGCACGCCTGCTGGGCAAGGGCGACCACGGCATCGACGTGCTCGGCGAACAGGGCGTCCACGAGATCCTGGCGGTCGGGGAAGCGGCGGTACAGGGTGCCCATCCCGCTTCCGGCCGCGCGGGCGATCTCCTCGTACGGCACCCGCAGCCCGTCGCGGGCCATGAGCTCACGTGCCGTCTCCAGCAGGCGCTGCCGGTTGCGCTCGGCGTCACGGCGCAAGGGGCGTTCGGTCATGCGGCCGACTCTATCAAGTGGAAGCCACCCTCTTAAGTTGAAGAACTATTCCACTTCATGGTTGGGTAGCACCACCTGCACCACCAGAAGGAGACCCTCATGTCCACGCTGCCCACGGCGGTCGAAGCCTTCCCGATCGCCGTCGACGAGCGGGAACTCGACCAACTCGCCCGCCGGCTGGCCGATACACGCTGGCCGGACCGCGAGACCGGCCCCGACCAGGGCCCGGAACTGGAGCGCATCCGCGCACTCTGCGCACACTGGGCCACCGACTACGACTGGCGCCGCTGCGAGAAGGACATCAACGACATCGGGTCCTTCCATACCGTGCTGGACGGCGTCGGCGTGCACTTCCTGCACGCCCGTTCGCCCGAGCCGTCGGCAATGCCGCTCCTGCTGTGCCACGGCTGGCCCGGGTCCGTCCTGGAGTTCCGCCACATGGTCGGGCGGCTGACCGATCCCGTCGCGCACGGCGCCCGGGCCGAGGACGCCTTCCACGTCGTGATCCCCTCCATGCCCGGCTTCGGCTTCTCCGACAAGCCGACCGCCACCGGGTGGGGTGTTTCCCGTACAGCCGCTGCCTGGATCGAGCTCATGGACCGCCTCGGCTACCGCGAGTGGGCCGCCCAGGGCGGCGACTGGGGATCGGCGGTCGTCGAGGCGATCAGCCGCAAGGCACCCGAGGGGTTCCTCGGCATGCACGTCAACCTGCCGCTGGTCTTCCCCACCGCCCAGGAGATCCAGGAGGCGACACCCGACGAGCAACTCATGCTGGACAAGGCGGAGCACTACCGGAACGTGCTCGACGGCTACTCCCGTGAGCAGGCCACCCGGCCGCAGTCCATCGGTTACTCCCTTGCCGACTCACCCGTCGGACTGGCCGCCCGGATCTACACCCTCTTCCAGGACGTCACCGACAGCGAGGGCAACCCCGAGGCGGTCGTCCCGCGCGACGAGATCCTGGACGACATCATGATGTACTGGCTGCCCAACGCGGGCCCCTCCTCCGCACGCCTGTACTGGGAGGCACGCCGTGAACCGGGAGACGTACCCGAGCCCAACCCCACGCCGGCCGGGTTCAGCATCTTCCCCGGCGAGGCCGTGCAGGCATCGCGCCGTTGGATCGAGCAGCGTTACTCCCATGTCCTGCACTACCGCCGACTCGATCGCGGAGGACACTTCGCGGCTCTTGAACAGCCTGCCGTGCTGACCGACGAGATCCGCACCACCTTCCGCTCATTGCGCCGCGCATGAATCAGCCCGGCCCTCGCCCTCCGCGAGGCATGCGGCGGCGCCACCGCGCCCCGGCCGATCCACCGCGCGGTCCGTCCGGGCAACCGCAGCCGGCAACCGACAGCCCCGCGCGGATTTCCACACGTCATACCGAACGGCAGATCAAGAGCCGTTGATCAGTCACGCGATTCCCCACCCATGAACCCACACCCATGAATGAGAAGGCGGCGTCTTCATCATGCCTCTGCCGAATGACCTGCTCGAGGTGCTGCGCTCCCCAGCCCTGTGTTTCCTGACCACCCTCATGCCGGACGGCTCTCCTCAGATCACGCAGACCTGGGTGGACACGGATGGGGAGAACATCGTCATCAACACGGTGAGCACCCATCAGAAGATGCGCAATGTCGAGCGTGATCCTCGTGTCGCCGTGGCTGTGGCCGACCCGACCACCCCGTCCCGCTACTGGGCGGTCCGGGGCCATGTCACGGCCTCTGACACGGAGGGCGCCCGGGAGCACATCGACAAGCTGGCCCACAAGTACCTGGGCCGTCCTTATCCGGGGTTCGGCGGCAGCAGCCAACAGCGTGTCACTCTGATCATCGGCGTCGACAAACTGCACACACCCCGTCGTTGATTCATCGGTGTCCCCGGTGGTCGTCGGTGTCGGGCATCCCAGGGGCTTCACTCGCCTCTCACGCCAATTACCGGACCGGCACCGCAGGTAGAAACGGCTTACCGTCCCGACGACCACGTGTCGTATGCGTGCTGCGCCGTCAGGACGTGGTCGCTGTGCTCGACCGTCCAGCCGTACAGGCGGCTCTTCGTCCAAGTCGAGCGGAATCCGCCGTCGCGACGCTGCACGACCTGCACGACCTGCACGACCTGCACGATGATGCCGGTGGCAGCCCAGGAGAACAGCACTGCCGCGCCATCATCGCCAACGCCCGCCGGGCTCACGCAGGCCTCCATGATGGTGCAGCGGGTATCGACGAGCAGGTGGCGCTTGATGCCGCTGACCTTCTTGCCGCCGTCGTACCCGTGCGGGCCACCGCGTTCGCCGGCCCTCACACTCTGACTGTCCACGATGGCCGCGGGAGTCGGAACGGCCGGCGTTCGCTCGGCCGCAACAGCGCCAGGCCCGCCGCGGAAAGGGTGCGGCCGAGGCAGCGCGCCAGTGACCGGCGCACTGCATCGCCCCCGCCCTGCTCCACCACGGCGACACCGACCTGACGGGCTGGGCCTGCCGGCGGCGGCGCACAGCGCTTGAAGCGCTCTTTGTCGAGCGCGGCCTGGCCGCGCCGCTGACGCCGTGCCCGTCGACCACCGACGCGGCCATCGCCGCGCAGTGACTGGCGTGGACGGCGGCCGGGCCGGAGGGTCTGTCTGTACGTCGTCTACCTCGCCGGGAACGTGCGGGGTGCCACGGCCGGACAGATGCCTCACCTCGGGGTGTGCCCGCGGACCGTTTCGCGGAAAGTGATCGGGGTCTGGCCGGTGCGCTGGTGGAAGTACTTGCTGAAGTGGGTGGCGCTGGAGAAGCCGAGGCGGTCGGCGATTCGGGCGGCACTGTGATCGCTGTGGGCCAGGAGGCGCTTGGCTTCGAGGACGACGCGGCGGTCGATGAACTCCTTGGCGCCCAGGCCGACTGAGGCGAGGGTGGCGCGCGCGAGGGTGCGGGCCGAGTAGCCGAGCGCGTCGGCGTAGTCCTCGACCCGACGGGTGCGGGCGAAGTCCCTTTCCACCGCGTCACGGAAGCGCAGGTAGATGGTGTCGGGTTCGGGAGCGGGGCTGCCGACCGGTGCGGTGAGGTGGGCCAGGCGCAGGACCAGGACGGCCAGCAGGTGGCGCAGGGCCGCGGTGTGGATCTCCAGGGGCAGGCGTCCGAGGGCATGGAACTCGGCGGCGAGATGGTCGGCGGCCAGGCGAAGGGCCCGGGCGTCCTCGGGCAGAGGTCGGCGCAGGATCGGCGCGTGCGGGTCCTCCACGTGGGCGCCGGCGGTGGTGGCCGGATCGAGGAAGTCCTGGCGGAACAGGATCAGGGTGCCCTCGGCGTGGGTGAGGTCGCCCCACTGCTGCACCTGGCCGGGGCGGACCCACAGCCAGGAGCCGGGTTCGAGGGCGTAAGCGGTGAAGTCGACCGTGTGCCAGAGGGTTCCGCCGGTGAGGGTGATCAGGTGGTGGAAGTCCGGACGCTGGGGGGCCATGAGCCGCTCGACCGATACGCGGTGGCGCAGGTCGGCAAGGGGCAGCACTTCGACGCCGGCGGGGGTGCCGACGGGCGCCGCGAAGGAGATCTCCTTGATCCCGCGGCGGTCGGCATCATGTCGGTTTTTGACCATCATCAGTCGCCAGCGTATCCGATTCGGCCTGTTCAGCGACTCTAGCGTGGAGCTGTCAGCTCATCCGGCACAGGTCGATGTCGGAAAGCAGTAAGAGAGCGGTAGGAGAGGAGGAGTGTGATGCTTTCGTCGGAGCGGGCCTGCCTGACGTACGCCTTCGACGCGTACTGCGCCTGGTGCTACGGCTTCGGCCCCGTTGTGCGGGCCTTCGCCGAGGACAACGCTCACCGCATCCGGCTCAGCGT
This sequence comes from Streptomyces tauricus, assembly GCF_014650955.1. Classification (GTDB taxonomy): domain Bacteria; phylum Actinomycetota; class Actinomycetes; order Streptomycetales; family Streptomycetaceae; genus Streptomyces; species Streptomyces tauricus. The sequence goes on along the minus strand of NZ_BMVY01000018.1, from coordinate 40,916 downwards.
CGTGTCGGCCGGCCTCTACACCGGCGCCCGCGCGCTGCCGGTGGCGGCCTATCCGCACCTGCCGGCCGAACGCGGCACCATCACGCGGCTGACCGGAGTCGCCTTCGGCACGGGCTACGACCGTGCCGTGTCGCGGGGGACGACCGTGCTCGACTCCACCGACGCGGCGGCGGGGCTGGCCGCGCTGCGCGAGCAGGCAGGAATCAGCGAACTGGACGCGGCCGAGGCCTTGCAGCGGGCGTGGTTCGTCGACGGCCGCAGCCTGTCCGACGTAGAGGTCTACCGGGGCATAGCCGGCGAGCTCGGCCTGGACGTGGACGCGGTGACCGCGGCATACACCTCCCCCGCCGGCCGGACGCAGGCGCGCGCCGACTTCCGCACGGTGCGCCGCCTGCGCGTCCTCTGCTACCCGACACTGCTGCTGGCCACCGCGCACGGTGCCGACCAGCTGGGTGGCGCAGCCTCCACCGCCGCCTCCCTGACCTCCGCACTCGACCAGCGGCTGACCACGCCCATCCCCCAAGTCCCCATCCATGAAATGCCCTTGCGAGGAGAATCGTCATGAGCAACGCCAAGAACACCGTCCTGACCGCGGCCGGCGAACTGTTCGGCCAGAAGGACCCGGGCGCGGTGGACCGCTGGGTCGCCGCCGGCTACACCCAGCACAGCACTCTGGCCGCCGACGGCCCCGAGGCCTTGCGCCGGCTGGTCGCGGGCCTGCCGGAAGGCTTCCGCTACGAAAGCGCCCGAGTGATCGCCGACGGCGACCTGGTCGCCCTGCACGGCACGTATCACGGCTTCGGGCCCGACCCGCTGGTCGCCTTCGACATCTTCCGCGTCGACGCCGACGGCAAGCTTGCCGAGCACTGGGACGCGCTGACCCCGATGGTCACCGGCACCGCCTCCGGGCGCTCGCAGACCGATGGCCCCGCCGAGGTCACCGCGCCCGAACAGACCGAGGCCAACCGGGCCCTGGTCGCCGAGTTCGCGCAGAAGGTCCTGGTCGGCGCCGACTACTCGGTGCTCACCGAGTACATCTCCACCGAGACGTACAACCAGCACAACCCGGAGGCCGCCGACGGCCTCGACGGCTTCGGCGCCGCTGCCGCGAAGTGGGCCGAGCAGGGTAAGAACCTCGTCTACAAGACCGTCCACAAGGTCATCGCCGAGGGCGAGTTCGTTCTGCTCCAGTCCGAGGGCGAGTTCGGCGTCCCCGTCGCGTACTACGACCTCTTCCGCGTCCACGGCGGCAAGATCGTCGAGCACTGGGACGTCATCTCCCCCATCCCGGCCGAGCTGCCCCACGGCAACGACCTGTTCTGAGAGTCGCGCACCGCCAGCAGGAACCTCGAGACCCCAGAAAGCCCGGCCAAGGGCGCCGAGGTGACCGTCACCCTCCACACCGCCGAGGTGGCCCCCGGCCCGTTCATGCTCGGCCGGGCCGGGAACTCCGGCATGACGGTCACCCACCTCATGAACCTCAACGCCCGGACCGTCCACACCTTCCGGGCCCACGAGACGGGCGACGGCCGCGTCGCCGTACTGCACACCGGAACCCTCGAAGCCACCTGAGGGGCCCTCACCTGCCGCCCTGCCCCCGCCGACTGCGGGTGAGGGGCACGGCGGCGTGCCGTTCAGCAGATCCGTCTCAGCTTCGACCCGCCACGTACCCACTGTCCGGAGGGCCACCGTGTACCCGACCCCGACCCCGACCCCGACCCCGACCCCGACCCCGACCCCGGCCCCGGCCCCGACCTCGCTGCCGCTCCCCGCCTACCGCGCCGCCATCGCCTTGGACGAGCCGTTCCCGCCCGATGCCGGCTACGACACGGACCACCGGGCAGCCGACCTGGTCCGCGAGGCACTCGGGCTGTTGGCCGACGAACCGACGGCAGCAAGGGCCGGGCTGCGTCCCGGCTCGGCGGACCGGATCGACGACGCCGCCGCCCGGCGGCTCCTGCGCGCCGTGCTGACGGTCCGGCAACCGGCCCCGCTGCCCACTCGGGCCGCCCGCGTCCTGGACGCGCTTCTGGCCGGTGAACGCCTGGCACGCGACACCACCGACGCGGCCTCGCTGCCCACCGTCCGCGACACACTCCCCCACGCCGCGTACCGGGCAGCAGACCGTACGGTGCTGTGGCAGGGCGACCTCACCACCCTCGGCGCGGACGCCGTCGTGAACGCCGCCAACAGTGCCCTGCTCGGATGCTTCCAGCCGATGCACCCGTGCATCGACAACGCCCTCCACGCCGCGGCCGGCCCCCGCCTGCGCGACGACTGCCACGCGATCATGTCCCTGCAGGGCCATCCGGAACCGACCGGCACCGCCAAGATCACCCGCGGCTACCACCTGCCCGCCCGATACGTCCTGCACACCGTCGGCCCGATCATCGACGGTCCCGTGCTCCCGCAGCACCAACAGGCGCTGGCGGCCTCCTACCGAGCCTGCCTCGACCTCGCCGCCGAAGTGGGCGGCATACGCGGCGTCGCGTTCTGCGGCATCAGCACCGGCGTCTTCGGCTACCCCAAGACGCCCGCCGCCCGCATCGCCCTGGACACCGTGGCCGAATGGCTCGACCTGCACCCCGGGCGGCTCGACCGCGTGATCTTCAACGTGTACGCGGACGACGATCTCGCCGCCTACGTCCAGGCACTGACCGAAGGGACCCGGCCCCGATGACCCAGCCCGCGTTCGACCTGGAAGCCGCCGCCGAAACGGTACGCACCTGGCTCGGCGAGGCCGACCGCGTCCTGATCACCGCCGGCGCCGGACTCAGCGCCGCCGCCGGGTACGACTACGGCGACGAAGACCGCTTCCGGGAACTCTTCCCCGCCCTGCACCGCCTCGGCCTGCGCTCCCGCTACCTCGTCGGCGTCCCCCTGCCGCCCGAGCTGTGGTGGGGCTACTGGGCCGTCCACATAGACGACATCCGCTTCTCCCCGGAACCCAACCCCCTCTACCAGCAGCTGTGGTCCCTGGTCGGCGACAAGGACCACTGGGTGATGACGTCCAACGTGGACGCCCTCTTCACCCGGGGCGGCTTCGACCCCGACCGGATCTTCACCCCGCAGGGCGACTACGGCCGCTACCAGTGCACGACCCCCTGCACCCCGACCACCTTCGACAGCCGCCCCCTCGTCGCACAGCTCCTCGCCGCGTACGACCCTGCCACCGGCGCCGTCACCGGTCCCCTGCCCAGCTGCCCGAACTGCGGCGGCGAGGTCGAGATCAACGTCCGTATCGGCCCCGAGTTCGTCGACGACCCCTATCTCCCGTCGGGCCGCCGCCTCCAGGACTGGCTGGTGACCGCGGCGGACACCCGTCTGCTCATCCTTGAGTTCGGCGCCGGATTCAACACCCCTGGCGTCATCCGATGGCCGGGCGAGAACCTCACCCGCCAGCTCCCCCGCGCACGCCTCATACGCGTCAACCCCACCCACCCCGAGACCCCCGCCGACCTCACCGGCCGGACCCTGTCCGTCCCGGCCGAGGCCGACCGGCTGCTCGACCGACTCATCGACCGACTCACCGTGCCGCACCCGGCACCCGACCCTACGGCGGCATCATGAGCGACCTGGCGAAGAACAAGACCACGGCTCAGGCCTTCTACGACCTGATGTTCAACCAGTGCCGACCCGCCGAGGCCATCGACCAGTACGCGGGCGACACCTACATCCAGCACAACCCCCACGTCGGCGACGGCAAGCAGGCGTTCATCGACTACTTCGAGCGCATGGCCGCCGAGTACCCCGGCAAGCGGGTGGAGGTCAAGCGCGCCTTCGCCGAAGGCGACCACGTGATCCTGCACTGCCACCAGACCTGGCCCGACGAGGAGTACGCCGGCATCGACATCTTCCGCTTCGACGCAAACGGCAAGATCGTCGAACACTGGGACGTCCTCCAGGTGATCCCACCCACCTCCAAGAACGACAACACCATGTTCTGACCCTCGCCCTCGCCCGCGCCGCACGGCAACGCTCACCCGCAACCAGCAAACCCCCACACAAGGGCGGAGAACGCCAGCTGTCGCGGGTCAGGAGGTTGACGACGTTTCGCTGGTCATCGGATCTCGTTCTCAGGGTGGTCACTGTCGTAGGACTCGCGTGCCCGTGCGATGCCCGCCCGGTGTTCGAGCGACCAGTCGGCAAGCGCCTTGACGAGGTGGGTGAGGCTCTCGCCGGTCTCCGTGAGTCGGTAGTCGACCTGGGCCGGCACGGTCGGATAGACGGTCCGAAGGACCAGTCCGTCCCGCTCCAGCCTGCGCACCGTCAGGGTCAGCATTCGCTGGGAGATTCCATCGATGGCGCGCTGGAGCTGCCGAAAGCGTCGCGGGCCGCCGGCGAGTTCCACGATGACCAGGACCGACCACTTGTCACCGACCCGGTCGAGGACGTCTCTGATCCCGCAGTCGGGGTGGTCCGGCTGTCCGCACGGCTCAAGCTCGGCGGCTCCAGTGGTTACCTCGGTGTGCGTCAGTGACACGAAACTGCCTCCTTGTGAGCCGACCGCAGTCGGTTGAGGATCCTCACCGTAGTTACTGAAGAGAACCACGGTAGGAGACAGAACCACAATGATCATGGTTACCGGTGCGAACGGACAGCTCGCCTCCCTCACCCTCCAGGAGCTGGCCGAGCACAACGTGCCCGCCTTGGGCGCCAGTCGATCACCCGCCGAAGGTCAACGGCGCCTCGACTTCGACGACCCTGCAACTCACGACCTCACGAGCGTTTCGACGCTGGTCCTCGTCTCGGCGGGGTATGCCGAGGACGACCAGGTCATCGCTCGTCACCAGCGAGTGCTTGACGCCGCGGTGCGCGACGGCGTGACCCACGTGGTCTACACGAGCCTCACCGGCGACGGTGACCACCTCGGCTTCGCGCTCGCCCACCGGGCCACCGAGCACCTGATCAAGGCCAGCGGGCTCAACTGGACGATCCTGCGCAACGGGCTCTACGCCGAACTCTTCGCCGCACTGCTGACCTGGACCCCCGACGGCCTGGAATCAGCGTTCGGCGACGGCGCGCTCTCCGCGGTCGCGCGGGCAGACCTGGCCGCAGCCGCAGCCGTCGTGGCCGGCGATCCGACCGCGCACGCAGGCAGGATCTACGACCTGGTCGGCGAACCGATCACCGCGCCCGACATCGCCGAAAGCCTCGGAGTCACTCACCGTTCGATCGGGCTCAGCGAGTACCGGGGCCGGCTCCTCGCCGATGACACCCTGCTGCCGTTCCAACCGCCCATGCTCGCCTCGATCGCCTCCGGTGTCCGCCACGGATTCCTCGGCAACACCACCCCCGACCTCGTCCAACTGCTCGGCCGACCGCTCGCCGACCCACTCACTGTCATCACCGACACGGCGGCCGCGCTGCGCCCCGACGCCCGCTGACACCGATGGTTCACCACAACGCGCCACTGTCCATAGAAGGCCGCCGGCGCCTGATCGAACGGCGGCGCACCCGACCGATCTCGCACGTCGCCGTCCATCGCCGCAGTGAGACGTGGTGCCGACGTCGGTGACGACGCCCGAAGGACGTGCGCCGCCTGTACGGGATCTGGCCCGTCGGCCGGCAGGCATGAGCGGTGATCTTCGGGATACTCGCAGGCTATGAGCATGCTGGCAGCAATCCGCAGTACAGACCGGCAGCTGGCCAAAGGGCTCGCCGCCGGCACCCCGCCCCTCCTGCACCGGACACTGTCAGCGGTGGAAGAGGCTGCGGAGAGCACGAAACTGTGGTGCGGTGCAGCGGCGGTGATGGCGGCGGCCGGTGGGTGGCGCGGCCGGACGGCGGCGACAGCAGGAGTGTCGGCCATGGTGCTGGCGCAGCTGGTTTCCAATGGGCTGTGCAAACAACTCGTCGACCGGGAACGGCCCCCCGAGCAGTGGTTCCCGCACGACGAGGCCAAGGACCGGCCCGAGTCGTCGTCGTTTCCTTCCGGGCACACCGCGGCCGCCGTCGCGTTCACCGCGGCCACCGCAGCTGTCTGGCCTGCTGCCGGGGCGGTGTGTGCGGTGCCTACCGCTCTGGTGGCCGTGGAGCGGGTGCAGTCCGGCGCGCACTATCCCAGCGACGTCGCCGCCGGCGCCGCCATCGGTCTGGCCGTCGCCATGCTGGTACGCCGCGCTCCGCGGCTCGTGCTGGGCTGGTGGAGCTGACCGGCAGGTCCCGCATGACGGTGAACAGCTTCCGGCAGGGACACGGTGCGGAAGAGGGAAGGGTACCGGTCCGGCCAGCTGCAACAGCCACGGTGCCGGGCGAGGGCGAAAGGACGCACTGCTCACAGCCCGGCACCAAGCCAAAGCCCGCAAGGCCGTCCTGGCGCCCGCAGCCGCTCTAGAAGGAACAGGCGCCGGCTTGAGAGCTCAGGCCGCTTTCCCCGTGTGCGGTTCGCGTGCCGCACGGTGATGTTCGGCGTTGATACGGCGGGCTTCTTCGAGCTGGTCCTCAAGGATGACGATGCGGCAGGCGGCTTCGACGGGGGTGCCCTGGTCGACGAGCTTCCGGGCGCGGGCGGCGATGCGCAACTGGTAGCGGGAGTAGCGGCGGTGGCCGCCCTCGGAGCGCAGCGGGGTGATCAGTCGGGCGTCACCGAGGGCGCGCAGGAAGCCGGGGGTGGTGCCGAGTATGTCGGCCGCCCGGCCCATGGTGTAGGCGGGGTAGTCGTCGTCATCGAGACGGCCGAAGGACTCATCTGCTGTCACATGCACCTCATCTGCGAAAGTCATGGAAGCTGCGGAACGCGTGGAGGGGCCCTGGTGCCGTACGGCACCAGGGCCCCGAAGGAACTACTGCTACACCATCTGCCGGCCCTGGTTCTGCGCCGGCCTTCTGTGTCCGCACGCCCGGCCTGCATGCTGCCGGGGATGCTCGGATCGCGGTTGCTTGACCGGAGACCACCTCACTGTCGATGTCCTGCGGTACCCGGGTTCAAGATGTCCGCCCGGGCGATCCTGATGGCGCTTCGCTCCTCCGTTCGTCCCTCTGCATCAACTACCTGACCTACCGGTACTGCGTACTACTGGTGGCCTGTACCAGCGCCACACCTTCGGCAGCCAGCCCCGTCGCCCGCCCTGCGTCCACTCTGGGCTTGGAACCCCACTGCCGAACCTCCCGGTACGCGCGCCCGCAGCCGACGCCTTTACCGAGGTACTGCTCTGCTGTTGCGCTGCTGGATCATGCGACCCGCACTTGCGGGTACTGCTACCGCGGACTGCGGTCCTGCTCGCGGTGACCCCTGATCACTGCGGGCCACCCGGTCCGGCCGTCAGTCCCGTCACCGTCCTGCAACCGCTCTGGCTTCGGAACTCCACCGCCGTACCGTCCTGCATCCTGCAACTACATACCGCTGACCGGCAGTTCATCTCTGCCAGGCCCTGCTGTCTCTCTGGGCTACGAGAAGAACCATACCCAGACCACACCCCAATGTCTACTCTTGCCAGAGTAGATTTTCGTGTATCCGGTAGGTGATTAATCGGCCTCGAACAGTGACGGAGGCGAGAGCCCGAGCTTGGAGATCCCCCCGACCGGTAGACCGGCAGCGCTGACGCGGGGCTGGGGACACCAATGCCACACCGTTCCAGCGGCCCTGTCCGCGTCACTCCGCGAGGCGGGGCACACGCGAGACGCTGGACGTCACCCCATGCCCGCGTCCGGCAGGCCAGGGAGAGACACGGCCGACCTGACGCCGGCCTCGTGGACAGCGCTTTGCCGGAACGGCAACAACAGTGGCGTGAGCGGAACGCGATGGACGACGGTGGGGCCATGGCTGACAACACCCCTCGATCGCCCGCGTCCGACACTCCCTTCTCCTCCGACGGATACGCCGGAGATCCTGCGGTACGGGCGGAGTGGGACAAGCGGTACTCCGACCGCCAGCAGTTGTGGAGCGGCCAGCCCAACGGCGCACTCGTGACTGAGGTGGCCTCACTCACGCCCGGACGTGTACTCGACGTAGGTTGCGGCGAGGGCGCGGACGCCGTCTGGCTGGCACGCCAGGGCTGGGACGTCACCGCGCTCGAAGTCTCGGGAGTGGCGCTGGAGCGGGCAGCGGGGCACGCACGGGACGCGGGCCTCACCATTCGCTGGGTCCATGGCGCGCTGGAGGAAGCGGCGCTGCCGTCGGCCTCCTTCGACCTGGTCTCCGCGCAGTACCCGGCCTTGTTGCGCACCCCCGACGCCGCAGCCGAGCGAGCCCTGCTCGCGGCTGTCGCCCCGGGCGGCGTGCTGCTGCTCGTGCATCATGCGGGGATGGACGCCCCGCAGGCGGACAACAGCGAGTTCGACCCGGCCGACTACGTCTGGCCCTCGATGGTCGCCGCCCTGTTCGACGATGACTGGAAGGTGGAGGTGGACGAACAGCGGCCACGGACGGCACCTGACGGTGGCGCCGGCGCTCACCACACCGACGACGTGGTGCTCCGGGCGCGTCGAATGCGCTGACGACCCCGTACGCGGGGACGATCCGGCCCCGCCGGTCAGCATGGAGCATGGGATAACAGCGTTGCGCGGCCCAGCACCCCTTGCCGGGGTGCTGGGCCGACAGGCAGGAAGCGGGCGGCGGACTGCGCCCGGCCGTGTCCGTGGGCTACAGAGCGTGGGTCAGTCGGTCGTTCAACAGGCGGGTGAAGCGCGCCGGATCGGGCAGATCGCCGCCTTCGGCGAGCAGTGCGCTGCCGTAGATGACCTCGGCGATCTCCGCCAACGCGGGATCGTCGGCGTTGGCCTCGTGCGCCGTACGCAGAGCGGTGATCAGCGGATGTGCGGGATTGAGTTCCAGGGTCCGCTTGACGGGAGGCAACTGCTGTCCCATCGCGCGGTACATCTTCTCCAGAGTCGGGGTCATGTCGTGGGCGTCCCCGACGATGCAGGCCGCCGAGGTGGTCAGACGCGACGACAGGCGCACCTGCTTGACGTACTCGGACAACGTGGTGGTCAGCCATGGCAGCAGGGCGGCGTACTCCTGCTCGCGCTGGGCCTGTTCGGCGGACCTGTCCCCTTCGGCCGGCTCGTCGAGGTCTACCTGGCCCTTGGCGATGGACTGGAGAGGGTGCCCGTCGAAGGCCGGAACCCGGTCGGCCCAGACCTCGTCGACGGGGTCGGTGAGGATCAGGACCTCGTAGCCCTTGGCTGCGAGAGCCTCCATGTGGGGGGAGTTCTCCACCGCCGCGCGGGTCTCGCCCGTCAGGTAGTAGATCGCCTCCTGGCCGTCCTTCATGCGCTCGACGTACTCGCGCAGGGTGGTGGTCTTCTGCGGATCGTCCGTGGAGGCGGCCGACACCAGTTCCAGCAGCGTCTCGATGTTGTCCGTGTCCTCGATCAGTCCTTCCTTCAGCACCCGTCCGAACTGCGTCCAGAGTTTCGTGTAGCGCTCGCCGTCGTTCGCCTGCATGGTTTTGATCGCGCCGAGGACCTTCTTGACCAGGCGTCGACGTACGCCGCGGATCTGGCGGTCCTGCTGCAGAATTTCGCGGGAGATGTTCAACGACAGGTCGTGGGCGTCCACGACGCCCTTGACGAAGCGCAGGTAGTTCGGCATCAGCGCTTCGCAGTCGTCCATGATGAACACACGTTTGACGTACAGCTGCACCCCACGCTTGGTCTCCTGGGAGAACAGGTCGAACGGTGCCTGGGAGGGGAGGAACAGGAGCGCCTCGTACTCGAAGGTTCCTTCGGCGCGCATGTGGATGGTTTCGGCAGGGTCGAGCCAGTCCTGGCTGATCTGCTTGTAGAACTCGTTGTACTCCTCCTGCGTTACCTCGGCGCGCGGTCGCGCCCACAGGGCCTTCATCGAGTTGAGGGTGTCGCCACCGGGGGCGGCGGATCCGTCGGGGTCAGTGCGCTCGCCGGCCATCCGGATCGGCCAGCGGATGAAGTCCGAGTACCGCTTGACGATCTGGCGGATCTTCGCCTCGGACAGGTAGTCGGCTAGCTCGTCCTCGCTGTCGGCGGACTTGAGGTGCACGGTGACGGCGGTGCCCACGGGAAGGCCGTCGACACTCTGGATCGTGTAGGCGCCCTCGCCGTCGGACTCCCACCGGGTGCCGATATCGGTGCCTGCCCGCCGGGTGAGCAGGGTGACCTTGTCGGCGACCATGAAGGCGGAGTAGAAGCCGACACCGAACTGCCCGATCAGGCTTTCGGCGGTGGCCGCGTCCTTGGACTGCTTGATCTTCTCCATCAGGCCGGCGGTGCCGGACTTGGCGATCGTGCCGATCAGTTCCACGAGATCGTCCCGGCTCATGCCGATCCCGTTGTCACGGACGGTGAGTGTGCGGGCGTCCTTGTCTGCCTCCAGCGAGATGTGCAGGTCGGCGGGGCCGACGTCGGTGAGGCTGGAGTCGGTCAGCGATTCCAGCCGCAGCTTGTCCAGTGCGTCCGAGGCGTTCGAGATCAGCTCGCGCAGGAAGATGTCCTTGTTCGAGTAGATCGAATGAATGACCAGTCGGAGCAACTGGCGTGTCTCGGCCTGGAATTCCAGCGTCTCGACACTGCTGTCCATGCGGGGACCTCTCCATGGGAATCAACAGGAACCTCATGAAAATACGGGACGCTGCCGGGGTGGATCGCACCGCCTCGGCGGCGTGGTTCGCAGCCGGCCCTGCCGCATGCGTGCCGGTAACTCTCGGTGATGGGGGTCAGGCATCGTCCGTCACTGACGCTGTGAGCGGGTCGTCGAGGGCGTCCGGGACGTACCCGGGGCTGTGCGGCGGTCATCGAGACAGGGGCGGAAGCCCGCGAGGTGCCGATGAGCTCGGCAGCGTCGGTGGCGTACAGAGGGGCGTGCAGGGCGGCCCGGGCCGGGTGCGCTTCGGGCGCGAGTCGGGTGAGCAACCTGATCGCGGTCGGTGACGGCGCAATGCACCGCGATCGCGCCCGAGAGTTCCGCGGCCGACTCCTTGATCCTCCCTCCGTTGGAGGCGGCCGGAGGACTCGGACACCCGCGCGCGATCGCCCGGGCTGGCACGGCGCCGATGCCGGCTGAGGCTCCAGACCAAGACCACCGCTCCGGCGATGTGCGTGGGCTCGCCTTCAGGCGGCGCACGCCGTCCGCGCGCCGCGTCCGCCGGTTCGGGCTGTCTGGTTCTGCCGCTCTGAGTGGTTTCGCCGATGGTTGCTCAGGCGGGTTCTTCGGCGGAGCGCGAGTCGGTGAGGGTGGCGGCGCCTCCCGCCGCGACCAGACCGACGATCACTGCCAGTACGGCGTAGGTGATCCGCTCGCCGTGGAAGAACGAGTGCACGAGGCTGCTGCTCCACACGCCTGCGGGCAGCCGGGTGGTGACCAGGGCGGCGATCATGGTGCCGACCACGGCCGTGCCGACGCTGGTTCCGACCTCCTGGGCGGTGTCGTTGAGCGCCGTGCCGATCGAGGTGCGGTTCTCCGGCATCGCCTCGACCAGGGCGATGGCGCAGATCGTCATGACGGTGCGCAGCCCGATGGTCATCACAACCATGCACACGGCGATGGCCGCGTACCCGTGGTCGACGCCCCAGGCGAGGCCGGCCAGCGCACCGGCCAGACAGGCCGCGCCGACCAGGCAGGCGATCCGGTGACCGAACCTCTTCGCGAGCCACTCCGACAGAGGTGTCGAGGCGATCATGGTCACGATGATCGGCAGGTTCGCCAGTCCTGCCCGAACGGGGCTCCACCCATAGGCGTACTGGAAGTGGAGGATGAGCCCGAACATCACGCCCGCCATCGCGATGGACGTACCGATCTGCGCGATGGCCGCGCCGCGGACAGTTCCACTGGAAAAGATCTTGAGGTCCAGCATGGGTGCTTTGCTGCGGCGCTCGTGCCGGACGAACGCGATACCCGCAGCGACGGCGCCGAGGCCCGACACGATCGTGGTGGTGGAGAGCCACCCGTGCTCGACACCGCTGGTCAGCGTGTAACACGCCAGGCCGATGGCGAGCACGCTCAGGACGGCGGCCGGCAGGTCGAGCCGGTCCTTGGTCAGGTCGTCGGACCTGTCGGCGGCGACGCCGAGTCGCACGCCGATGGCCGCGATCAAGGCGATCGGCGCGTTGACGAGCAGGAGCCACTGCCAGCCGGCGTGGGCGAGCGCGGTACCACCCAGCAGAGGACCGAGGACGAACCCGGACATGCCGACGACGATCATCAAGGTCATCGCACGCATGCGCAGCGCCTGGTCGTCGAACAACCTGAAGACGAGCGAGTTGGTGATGGGCGCCATGGCCGCGGCGGCGATGCCGAGTCCGGCCCTCAGGGCGATGAGCTGCCCGGCGGAGTCGACGGCGACGACACACAGGCTCAGCAGGCCGAACACGGCGAGGCCGATCAGCAGCACGCGTCGGCGTCCGAAGCGATCGGCTATGGATCCCGCCGTCAGCAGGAGGCCGCCGAACGTCAGCGAATAGGCGCCGGTGACCCATTGCAGGGCGGTGGTGCCACTGCCCAGATCACGGCCGATCGTGGGCAGCGCGATCGACAGCAGCGTGTTGTCGACCATTTCGACGAAGAAGGCCAGGCAGAGTGCGGCCAGCGGGATCCATGCCGCGCGGAGCGACGGATAGGTACGGGAGATTGCGGGCTCAGTGGTCGCGGTCATGACTGGCCTCCTTGCAGAGCGTCGCCGCACATCGGGCGACGCCCGATGTGGAACGCGATTCGATGAACGAACGTCGTTCGATGATGGAACGTTGTTCTACCGTAGAACGCCGTTCGATGTCACGCAAGCTGTGATTGGATGAGAGCCATGACACCCCCGCGAACACGCTCCGCCGAAGGACCTCCCCGAGGACGCAGACGCGCTTCGCACTCGATGGAGGCCGTCCTCACCGCGGCCGTGGCCCTGCTCGACGAGGCAGGCGGATCGGCGCTGACGTTCCGCGCCCTCGCCACCCGGCTCGGCACGGGCGTCGGCACCATCTACTGGTACGTCTCGAACAAGGACGAACTCCTCGACCGCGCCACCGACCACGCGATCGGCGGGGTCCTGACCGCCGTCGAGGGACAGCCCGACAGCGAGGATCCGATCGCTGACCTGCGCGCGATGGCCATCACCCTGTTCGACGCGATCGCGGATCGGCCGTGGCTGTCGGCCTACTTCATGCGTAACACCGACATCCAAGGCAATTCGTTGCGGTTGTACGAGAAGCTCGGTGAGCAGACCCTCCGCCTGGACCTCACACCCCGGCAGCGGTTCCACGCCGTCTCGGCGATCACGGGCGTCGTGGTCGGCACGGCAGCGGACCTGGGCATGGAAGTACCGCAGGAGCTGCTCGACGGTTCCGTGGACCGCGACGCGTTCCTCCAGCGCTTCGCCGAGACATGGCGCTCACTCGACGCCACGAACTTCCCGTTCGTGCACCAGATCGCCGACGAGTTCGCGGAGCACGACGACCGAGACCAGTTCATCGCCGCTCTGGACCTGACCCTTGATGGCCTCCGCCTTCAAGCCGGAAGCTGACCTCGAAACTGCTGAACCAGCCGCTCCAGTCATCCGCCGCACATCGCGCAGCGCTGGGGCAGTGAAGCTCGGGGCCCCATCCGACAGCACCCGAGCACGCTCCACGCAACGGGGGGGGCGGACGACTGCGTCATCCTGGCGCACGCCTACGCCCAGCTGGGCCTCGCCGCCCAGGTTCGGGGCTTCAGGGCTTCACCCGTTTTCCCGGCCGCGTGGAATCGACAGCAGTTCGCGGCCCCGCTCCGGTGTCAGCAGCGGACGGAGGAGGGGATCGGCCACCCAGCCCAGTGGCGCGAGATGATCCGGCCCCAGCGGCTCCCACAAGGGCAGCGCGTCCCGCAGCGTGTTCCATGCCGCGCCGGTGTCCGCCCGTCGCGCCTGCTCCCGTGCCCGCTCGACCGCCTCCCCGAACGGCCCGGCCGCCCTGTACCGGTACGTACCGTCCCGCACCTGTTCCAACGTCGCGTACGCCAGTGACACCAGTTCTTCGTCGGCCCCCCGCAGGTGAAACATCAGCGTGGAGTCGTCCCGGTACGAATGCTCCGCATGCTCGGCCACCAGCACCGGCAGCAACTCGGGCGCGTACTGCGGATCCGTCACCAAATCCTGGAAGTACAAGGTGTAGGTCTGCCCGAGGAGTCGGCGTATCTGATCTCCCAGACCGGTGGCGCGGGGTCTGCCGTACGCCCTGGCCTCATCCAGTGCTTTCACGGCTCGTTCCCAGTCGCCGCGTAGCGCATCGAGACGGGCCTGCTCCACGACGGCGTCCATCTCTCGTGTGGTGTCATTGGCGAACACCGGGGCCTCGTCGGCCGGCGGCGCGTGCAGGCTGTGGAACTCCCGGAACATGTCGCGCATGAACTCGTAAAAGCTCGTGTATCGTTCGGGCGCTTCCGCTCGCCAGCTCGCCCACGTGTACACGGCCCACTCACCGTCCTCCCCCACGTCCTCGGGGTCCAGGAGGACGTACGTGATGTCGGATTCAACGTCGAGTTGCAGCCCGCGCCGCCAGATGTCGGCCTCCTGCCGTTCCTCAGGGCCGGCGTCCTCGTCCTGGTATTCCTCGAACATCTCGGCGAGGCCCGACTCGTTGTCGTGCCAGTGCGCGTCGGTCGTCCCCGCCAGCAGGGACACGAAGCCGCCGGCATGCCGCCACCCGTCGCTCACCTTGAGGAACTCCCGGTACGAAGGGGGCATTCGTCGTCCCAGACGCTCCTCCATGGCCGCGATGAGCTCCTCGGACGCGGGCGGGAATCCCAGCCACCGTCCCTGCCGTGCGGCCTCGTCGCCCGCGCTCAGCGCCTTGCCGCTCGGCACGGAATCCGCCCACTCTCCGCTCCATCTGAGCAGAAAGGGACGCCAGTCGAATGCTACGGGGACTGTCATGCGTCCGATGCTGCCATCCGCCACTGACAGTGCCGTGCGGGCCGCCACCAGGAGGACAACGCGCCACTGTGCAGCTCGCACCGGCACCGTCGACAGGTACGACCTGGCGAGTGTTCCTTGACGGGCTCGTCCCGAGCTGGGTTCACTGCGGACCCCACAAACTGCTGCCTGAAGCGAGAGTGTGCAGCGCGGGCTCGATGCCTTCACCGCTGCCGCCGGCGATCCGGGCGGGCACCGCCGTGACCACCGCCCATCGCAGCAGCCTGTCCTCGAGCGCACCCGCCAACGCGCAGCCCGCTTGCGCCGCCGAGGCGGGCGGCTGCCGTACGCGGCAACCAGCTGCTCCGGCAGGGGCGCAGCGAGCTGCACATCTGCCTGTATCCGCTGCCGGCCGACGACATTTCGCTGCGCTTGTGTACTCGGCGGCCAGCCACCCCTCAGCGGTGTGAACAACGCTGCGGCGCAGTACACCTGGGCCGCGGTCTGCGCCGCGGCCAGCGTCATCCCGAACTCATCGATGGCTGCCCGGTCAGCACCGGATTCAGCCGCACCCACGGTGTGGCGCCCGGTCGTCGGTGCCGGCCGTCCGGGCGCCATGGCTCATGTCCGTGTCGTGGGGTTCAGCATCCGTCGCGGAAGACGAGCAGCAGGGGGTCGGACTCGGTGTGCCGGCCGTCGGTGGCCCAGATCTCGGCGGTGTACTCGCCTGCCGGTGCCGGTGCGAACGACAGCCCGACGAGGCCGTTGATGACGAGGGAGCCGTCGGGGAGGTGGTGGTTGGTACCGGGGTAGATGGCGCCGCCCGTGCTGGACGAGCCTGAGGGCAGGTTCCTGACCTCAAGGTGGATCACACTCGACCAGCTTCCGGTGACGGGGGCGAACGCGTAGGTGTTGGGCCACCCGTACTGCGGAGAGACACATATCCGCTGACCTTCGGCCTCCAACGTCCAGGCCGAGGTTGAGGCCGAGGCGGGGGACGAGCCGACGAGCATCAAGGTGAGAGCCGATAACAGACCAAGGAGCAACCCGGCCCCATGATGGTTTTTCTTCATCGATACCTCCTGGTTGGGGGCGCCTGAGGTAGTACGAAAGGGTCTGTCGGCCGACTCGTCGACCGGCAGCCGCCCACGAGTGTTACCCGGGCAGCAGCTTCGAACAAGGGTGGTTTCACTCTCAAATACCCATGCTGCAGCGGGCCGTGCCCACGGCCGTGCTCGGACTGACCTGGAACGCCGCCCGGAGGTACGGCGCAGCAAAGGCGACCAGGGCCTCGCCCTCTCAGCCGCGGGCGCGTCGATGAGTGCGGTCGCCGCCGACCGCACGTACCGCCAACCGGCGTTCATTCTGTCTGTGGGCCCGGCCGCGAAGCGTCGGTCACCCAAAACGGTCCTGGCACCGCTGACCGTTGGCCGATATCCGCCGATCGATGAGGAACTCACGGTCGTACGAGTGGGGCCCCTCCGCCGGATCCGGTTCCATACCTCCATACCCGCGACGATCACGAAGTTCCCAGCGTGCTCCGTCCGGTACACCTGTGGTCACTGTGACGATGCCGTTGTCCGCCGGGTCCAGCCGGCCCAGCCCCGCTCGCCGATCTGCTGGTTCGTCGCCATGTGCTGCGCGATTGTCCCTGCGCGCGATGCTCAGGCGGCGACGGCCGCAGCCGCGCAGGGGCGGTGACGGCCTTGGGCGACTGCAGGCTCTGCCCGGTCACGCCGGTTGCGGTAAGACGTTCATGCTGGCCAACCACCGGCGGCAGCAGTGGACTTGGCGAATTCGACGAAGGTCCGCGGCGGGCGGCCAAGGGCACGCTGTACGCCGTCGGAGACGTATTCGTCCCTCCCCTCCCTGAGTGGCTCAATGACGTCCGCGAAGGCTTCGGCGTCCGTACGCGGCAACCCCTGCTGAACAAGTTCCGCGACGTAACCCTCGACGGAGAGCGGGACGTAGCGGATGTCGCGGCCGGTGGCCTCGGAGATCGTGGCGACCGCTTCGGTCAGCGTCACCGCCCGGGGACCGGACAACTCATAGATCTGGCCCGCGTGCTGGTCCTCGGTCAGCGCAGCGACCACCACTGCGGCGATGTCCTCGGCATCGACGAAACTGGCGGCCCCGTCGCCGGCGGGCAGCCGCAGCTCGCCGGTGTGGATGGCATCGGCGAAGAAGCCCTCACTGAAGTTCTGCGCAAACCAGCCCGGCCTGCTGATAGTCCACTCCAGACCACTCCCCCGCACGGCGGCCTCACTGTCGACGATGCCCTCGAAGACACCGCTGCTGTCCTTCGCGTAGTGCGGATCGTCGATCCCACGCCCCGAAGCCAGCACGATCCGCCGCACCCCATGCTGCGCCGCCCGCTCGATGAACGGACGAACGAGCTTCGTGCCGTCCAACTGCACGATGTAGATGGATCGCACCCCCTCCAGAGCGGCATCCCAGGTGCCGCTGTCGGTCCAGTCGAAGATGTACTCGCCGTGACGGGCCGCCGCGCGAACCGGCAGCCCCTTGGCCCGTAGTTGACTGACGACGCGGCGGCCGGACTTACCTGTTGCGCCGGTTACCAGAATTGGAAGTTCAGACATGACTCCAGCCAACCGGCGGGCGCAGAGACGATCCATGGCTGGGAAGCTCCACTTGATGTCTAGGCGTCTACGCTGAGGGCATGGACGCCGTGTCGGAGATGTTGGCAGAGGTACGGGCGCGTGGCGCCGTGTTCCGGCAGACCGTCATGCGTCCGCCCTGGGCCCTGAGGATGGCCAGTGGCGCCCCGCTGACGCTGGCCACGATGCTGCGCGGCCAAGCCTGGATCGTTCCCGACCGGCACGAGCCGGTGCCGATCGGCGTCGGCGACATCGCCGTCGTCCGCGGTGACACGCCCTACGCGGTGGCCGACAACCCCGCGACCGTACCCTCGCTGGTGGTGACCAGCGCCGACTACTGCCCAAGGGCCGAGGGAATCGAGCACTCCTCCGGGCCGGCCCGGACCTGCGGAACGCCAACGGAGGGGGCTCCCGTGCTGGTCAGCGGGGCTTTCGAACGCCGGGGAGAGCTCAGCGAACGATTGCTGCAGGCCCTGCCCGCCGTGCTGGTGGTGACGGCCGAGCACAGCCCTTACCCGTCGGTGGAGATGGTTGCCGAGGAGGTCGCCGGAGACCGACCGGGACAACAGATGGTGCTGGACCGGCTGCTCGACCTGATGCTGGTCTCCGCGCTGCGCAGCTGGTTCGACAACCCGCAGGCCGATGCCCCGGCCTGGTGGCGCGCACTGGACGATCCGGTCGTGGGTGCCGCGCTGCGGCTGCTGCACGGCACCCCCGCCCGGCCGTGGACAGTGGCGGGCCTGGCAGGCGAGGTGGGAGTATCGCGAGCGGCAATCGCCCGGCGGTTCACCGCGCTGGTCGGCGAACCACCGATGGCCTACCTCGCGCACTGGCGGATCACCTTGGCCGCGGACCTGCTGCGGAACACCGACCACACGGTGGACACGATCGCGAGGAAGGTGGGCTACGCCAACGCCTTCGCGCTGAGCGTGGCGTTCAAACGCCTGCGCGGCACCCGCCCCAGTGATCACCGGAGCCCGGAACCCACGCAGTGGCGGGCCGGATGAGTCCCGCCGTTCTGTCCCGCAAAGCGTGAAGGCGAGACGAACAGATCCGTGAACACCTCAACCGAAACGCGTCCGCTGCGTAGAGCCGCTGACTGCCGCGACCTTGCACCTCCTAGGGTTCATTCTTCGTCATGGTGCCGCCGTCCTTGCGTGTCACCGTGCAGACCACGAAGTGAGCGCCGGTGTTCCAACTGCTGCTGCCCACCCAGGAGGAGCTCGTGTAGAGCGTCGGGTCGTAGCCGTAGTCGCTGGGCGGCATGTGCTCCTGACAGGCCTCGGTAGCCTGCTCTCGCGCCTGCGCATGGGTCGTGTCCGCGCTCATGCGGTGGAACCCGAGCACCTGCTCGTCGTGCGGACCCGCGCACGCGACCAACCTGGCGGCATTCGGGGAGACCCTACTGAGACAGTCCTGCTTCTGCATGGTGGCGGTGTCTTTGAACAGCATGCCGAGCGGGCGGAACTTTCCGATCGGACCGTACAGCGGTGCGCCGCGAGCGTCGAGGATCAGGCACGCCGTGCGCCGGCCTGCGGCCTCGAAACCGGCCCTGGTCGGGACCACGGCGTAGGAGCGCACGTCGGCAAGTTTGGCCCGGGTCCTCTCGGTCTGCCGCTCGCACTGCCCGGGGCCGGCGGATCGGGCCTGTGCGGCGGTCGCGGCCATGACGGTTGTCATCACCTGTCCGTAGGTCTTCCCGCTCAGGCACTTCACGATCTTGAGTTCGGGTTCGCCGGTGAACGGGGTGCCCGGCCACTTGACGTGGACGCAGTCACCGTTCGTGAGAGGCCTGTTGAGGGAGAGGGCCGGTCCGTACGGTTTCACCTCGTCCGACCGATGCATTGAAAGAGCGGTGAAGACCCCTGCGAGCGCCAGGGCCAGCGCGAACGCACCTGTCGCCACGGCCCGCCGTACGTCGGCCCCGCCGAGGGGAAGAAGAAGCAAAGCGCGTGGGGGCTCCACGATCTCAGGGCCGCTGTACGGAGCATCCTCCGCGATCTCGGGGTGCGAGGTCGGAAGAATCTCCGGCACCAGAGGGGGGCCAGGGGTCTTGGATTCTGTGTGAGCGCCCTTCGAGAGAAGCGCGATTCCATCCGGGTTTGGAATCGGCAGTTCCGCGAACAGGGTTTCTTCGGGCTCCGCCGGATGGTCAGTTCTGAGAGGCAGACGACTCCCCGCTCGAACAAAAGGGCGACTCAGATCGACGCCGAAAAGACCTGCTACTACCCGGCGATACAAAGGGAATTGCTCAAACTGCCGCGCGGGGGCGGGCGGGCGGCAGTCGCCTCCGGGAATGTCAGGAACTCCAAGAAGGCGCCTCAGCACTCGGCGTTGCAGTTTCGGTTTCACTGGCTGCCTCGGCCAGAGGTCGCCTCTAGTGCAGTGGTCCCGCCCTGCTCGGAGCCTCCGCCGGCGGACGGGGGTGCCACGGGCCCCGCCACGAGGCTTGCGATCTGCGGGGAGGCGCCTAGTTGCGCGAGCATGGCCGGAGCACAGACTCCCAAGGCCACCGCCGCGTAGGCCCCACTGATCTGCCCGCTGGTTCCGAAGAGCAAGGCTGCACCGGCTCCTATGGCGGAACGCAGGACCGCCAGGCACCCGTGAGCGGTGGTGTCCAAATACCTGCGTAAGGCGGGCGGCCTGGCTCGTCGGCGACCGCTGGCGGTACGGCGCGCCGCCTGCCATTGTGCGCATCCGCGAAAAACGGCCAGCAGTTCGACACTCAAACCTCCGGCAGCCCCGAACACAGCAAACTGCCACCACTGCATCACGCCCCCCGCTGTCTGCAGACATTCAGGCGGCCAACTGTCCAGGTCGGCCATGAAACATTCCTACCGGGTTGCCGCACCCGGTGCCAGACTTGAGCAGTTTTGTGGAATACGAAGCCTGATTCCGACGAGAACACAGCTGGTGGCAATGGAGCAGTCCTCGGATGCGGTCTTCAGACAACCGCGACTCACTCAGCCCTATCTGGTCGTAGGCGGGCGTTTGGCCGACTGCACCAGAAGATCCTTGAGTTGCCCGCCGGTCAGGGCCTGGTCGACCTCTCCCGCCCAGGCCTTCGTCGGTCTCGCCGCAAGCCTCTGCTGCTACAAACCGTCTTCTTGAACTGACCATGTAGGACACGGTGTTGTTCACAGGGTCGGAAAGGGGGCCTTCGTGAGGGCCTTGCCGTTCAGGGCCAGGCGCAGTTGGAGCATGGCGACGAGTCGCTGATCCCGGTCGTCGATGCTGATCCCACTCAGAACGATCGACTTACGGGACCCGGTAGCGGAGGGTATCGGGGTGAACGTTGAGCGCTTCGACCGTCCTCGTGCCACGTCTCCGAATCTGTAGAGGTAGCCCAGCAAGGACCGTGAGAGTTCGGATCCCTGCTCGGCATCGTGCGTGGCGAGCGCCTCAAGGCCTGCTCGACGAGTGTCGGGGCGCTCGTCGAGCACCCGCATGACGTCCCCCAGGAGCAGAGATGCCTGAAGCTCCGTATAGCTGGCCACCGCACGCTCCGGATTGCCTGAGCCTGAGCGCCGCGATCCCGACGGAGAGCTGCAGCGTCCGGTGGGCGGCCACCCGAACCGGCTGGCAACCGGCGGGGGTGCCCGGACTGGCCGGAACGCCAGGGCGGTGCCGGACGGATCTGGGCCGGTAGCGCGCCCGGGAGGATGGTCAGTAGGTGAGCGGGCCCACACTGATGCTGGGCACCGGCACGCCGTTCTCGTCCTCTTCCGCCTCGGCGTCGGACGGGTCGAGGTCGACTTCGACGCCGGCCGGTTCGAGTGCGTCCCGGACACGTTGTCTCATCGGCTCGCTCAGGTAGTTGTGGTGCAGGTCGAGCTTCCTGAGATGGGTCAGCGGCTGCCCGCCGAGGAGCGCCTCGGCGCCGGTATCGGTCAGTGTGCCGAGCGACAGGTCGAGCACGTCGAGGCCGGCTACGACGGGCGCGGCCCCCACGGCCGCCGCTATCTCGTCCTGCATCTCGCTGTTACGCAGGGCGAGGCTCCGCAGCCGCGGCAGCCGGTGTCCGGACAGGATCCCCGCGAGGTCGGCGATCTCGCCGTCACCCCCGTCCTCGCGCGCCCCCAGCCACAGTTCGAGATGCTCCAGCGCGGGCAGCTCGCTCTCGCCCACCCCGCGCAGGACGTGGCCGCGCAGCCCCGCGCTCTCGACGACGAGCCTGCGCAGCGCATCGTGGCGTATGCGGGGAAACCTGAGCGGGTGCAACCCCTCCATGTTGTAGGACTCGCCGGCCCGGACCGAGAACTCCTCCAGGGCCGGATAGCTCGCGAGCAGCGGCGTGACGTCGGTCTGGCCGATCTGGGAGAGCCGGCACTCCTCGTCGGTGATGTCGCCGAAATAGAGGGATCGCAGCCCGGTCAGCCGGTCCCGCGCGCCCAGGAACGCCCTCATGACCTCGTCGGGTTCGATGTCCTCCGGGTCTCCCCAGATGCCGACGATCAGCGCGCGGATGCGCGCGCTGTCCACGGCCGCGCACAGCCGCTCGAAGGTGTCCGTCCACCGCTCGCCGCTGGTCCATCGCTCGTATCCGATCCGCCAGGCCACGGCGTCGGCCTCGGGCAGCGCGACGCCGGCCGCGTCCCGCTCCTCGGGGAACGTGAAGGCGGGGAGCCCGTAGAGCTCGGTGAGGTGGTCGTCCTTGACTCGCATGTGCCTGCCTGCTCCCGCCGTACGAGGTATCCGGCGCGTCCAGCGCCCTTGCTCTGCACGGCAGTTCTACCAGCCGCAACTGACAACGCCGAGGCTCACCCTCCCAGGGCGCCGGTCACCCCTGAGGGCCCTACGGTGACGGCTTCGAGCCGCGCGTACAGGCACGCGAGCAGGACGCACCGGGGGACTGTCAAACGAGCGTAAGGTGGGCTAGTTGAGGCTACTGACGGGCTCCGGAGAGGCGGCCGTCGAAGGTGATGTCGAAGGCGTTCAGCGCGGTCTTCCAGCGCATGGTCCAGCGGGCCTGGTCTTTGCCGGTGGGGTCGAGGGACATGATCGCCATGTAGACGCACTTCAATGCCGCCTGCTACGCGACCTTCGAGAGGTGTACGGGAAGACGTCGGGCACTCTGCACGGCGCCGGCCCGGCCCGCGCCGCCGCGCTGTACCGGCAGGTCCTGTCGGCGGCCCGGGGGTTGCTGGTGCTGCTGCCCGGTCGCGCAGCGCGTGTCCTGGAACTGGCCGAGCTCGCGGACCCGGGCGAGGAGCAGGCGCGGGAGCTGGCCGGTTGGGCAGATCCACGTGCCACGGCCTACTTCTTCCGTTCCGGCCCGGCCGTGGCCGGGCCCCCGCACACGCTGCCGGCGGGAGGGCGGAACGCACCGTCCCGCACCTCGTGGGCAGGTTCAGCCCGTCCAGGGTCGGGCGCCGGCACGGTCTGCCGGTTGACGTGCGGGCGATCGAAGTAGGTGGCGACCTCGCACGGGGTGGTGCTCATGGCGAGCGCCCATTCGTGGATGGTGGGGTCGCCGTCCGACTCGCTGCCGATGAGGACCACCTCCTCTCCTTCCTCCATTTTCTCGTCGCCGCAGTTGACCATCATCTGGTCCATGCAGATGCGCCCGACGACGGGGTAGCGGCGGCCGCGGATGCAGACCGCGAGGCGTCCGCTGAGGGAGCGCGGGATTCCGTCGGCGTAGCCGACCGGTACCAGGGCCAGGTTGAGCGCGCTCGGCGCGACCCAGTCGTGTTCGTAGGAGACGCCCTGCCCGGCTTCGACCCGCTTGGTCAGCGCGACATGGCTGGTGACCCGCATGGCGGGCCGGAGGCCGAAACGGTGGCGCTCGGTGTACGGCAGCAGGCCGTACAGGGCCGAGCCGGTCCGGATCATGTCGAGGTGGAGGTCGGGCCTGGTGAGCGCCGGCAGTGATCCGGCGAGGTGGCGTCGGACGTCGAGACCGGTGTCGACGGCCTGCCGCCGGACGTCGTCGAGCAGCCTCGCCTGGTCGTCCAGCGTGGGATGGCCCGGGACTTCGCCGTGGGAGAGGTGCGACCACACCGAGACCACCTTGATCAGGCCCCGGTCCTGGGCGGCCTTTGCGGCGTCCAGCAGGGCCGCCGAGTGCTGGAGCGCCGCCCCGCCGCGGGCGAGCCCGGTGTCGACCTCCAGGTGGACCCTGGCCGGGCGTCCGGTGCTTCGTGCGGCGTCGACCGCGAAGGCCAGGGTGCGGGCGGACTGCGCCGAGACGTCCACGCCGGCCGCCGTGGCCAGGCGCATGCTCTGCGCCGAGTTGTGCTGCCAGGCGAGGATCGGGGCGTCGAGGCCGGCCCGGCGCAGTTCGAGTGCTTCGGCCGTGGTGCACACGCCCAGCCAGGTCGCCCCGGCGCCGAGCGCCGTGCGGGCGACGTCGATCGCGCCGTGCCCGTAGGCGTCGGCCTTGACGACGGCCATCACGGCGGTGGCAGGCCGGTTGACGGCCTGGCGCACGACGCGTGTGTTGTGTGCGACGGCCGACAGGTCCACCAGCACGCTGAGGTGGCGACGCGGAACGGTCGACCGGGCCTCCATAGGCACATCCATTGCATTGGTAGCGGTCGGCGGACTGCTGTTCTGCCTTCGCCGCGTCGCGCGTGCTCAGGCGGCCTCGGCCGCAACCGGCCTCGGCCGGACCGCTTCGCGCAGCAGCAGGGTGGTGGCCACGCTGCCCACTCCGGTCAGCGCGATCGCGACGCCGACCGGCACGAACTCGGCGAAGACGCCGAACACCAGGGGGCCGACACCTTGGATGCTCATGGTGGTGGTGTTCAGCAACGCGAAGCCTTGGCCCTGGAGTTCGGTGGGAACGGCTTCCAGGAAGCGTCGCTGCAGGCCCAGCAGGTAGGCGGAGCCGGTGCCGGTGACGACGTAGGCGGCGGCGACCGCCGGATAGGGCAGGTCCAGGGCGAGCGTGAGCGAGGGGGCGCCCATCACCAGCAGCAGCGGCAGGACCAGCCGTTCCCGGGTGGCGGGCGCGAACGCCCGGCCGATGACGACGTCACCGATCAGCATGCCGACCGAGGTGGTGGCCAGCAGGACACCGGTCTGCTGGGGGCTGAACCCGCGGTGTGCGCTGTAGGGGATGATCAGGCTGCCCGCCGCGGCCAGGTAGGCGGCGGGCAGGCACTGCGCCATGATCAGCTTGAGTACACCGGGGCTGGCGACCAGCGCGGCGTTGCCCCGCAGGGTCCGGCGCACGATCGACCCGCCGTCCGTCGCGGGCGCCTTCGCCGGCGCGTTCGCGGGGGCGGCCCGGGCGGGCGACAGGAACAGGCGGCTGATCACCGCGGCGACCAGGTGCGCGCCGGCGGTGACCAGCATCGTGCGCTCCACGCCCAGCCAGACCACCAGCGTCCCGCCGGCGGCCATGCCCACCATCTGCGCGCAGACCGCGACGATGTAGGACAGTGAGCGCCCCAGGACGTAGGTGTCGCCGGCGAGGGCTTCCGCGAGGACCCTGGCCGTGGCCCCGGTGGTGACCGGGGTCAGGCAGGCCACGCCGGCGACCAGGACCAGGCTGGCGGCGACCGGGAGGTGCCCGAACGCGAGCAGCAGCCCGACCGCGCACTGGAGGGCGTAGCCGGTGCTGATGAGGGTGCGCGGGGTGAACCGGTCCGCCAGCGCGGCGAGGAACAGGCCGCCGGCGGCCTGCGGCAGGAAGTTGATGGTCATCGTCACCGCGGTGAGCAGCGGTGAGCCGGTCCGGTCGTACACCAGCACCGCGAGTGCCACGGCCCGCAGGGTGTCGGACATGACGCCGAGCAGCCGGCCGGCGAAGACGGCACGGAACTGGGCGACCGCGAAGACCTGGCCGTAGGTGGCCTTCACGGTGAACTGATCGGTCATGGGCTGGGCACTCCCGGGGCCTTCCTGGGTCGTTTCTCCAGGTTGATCGCACTGATGCGGGTGGGCAGGGTCCGCCACACCTCGGGGGTGTAGAAGTGTCCGCCGGGCAGCTGGTCGTGCCGGTAGGAGCCAAGGGCCAGCTCCTTCCACTGTGCGGGTGCGTCGGCCTCGATCACCGCGTCGTCGGCGCCGGCGAGGAACTGCACCGGCATGGTGACGCCCGGGGCGCCGTTGTGGTGGAAGGTGTCGCGCACGGCGATGTCGGCGCGCATGATCTCCACCGCCATCTCCAGCAGGTCCGGGTCGCCGAGCACGTGGTCGGCGACCAGCCCGTGGGTGCGCATCCAGGTCATCAGGTCCTCGTCGCTGTCCTGGCGGGCCGGGAACATGTCGCGCGGGGTGAGGCCACGGGCCGGGGCGTTGCACGAGGACACCACCAGGGCGTCGGGGACGCAGCTGCCCCGGGCCTCCAGCCGGGTGGCGACGTCGAAAGCCATCCACCCGCCCATGCTGTGGCCGAACAGGACGTAGGGGCGGTCGCCGACGGCGGAGACGACGGTGCGGGTGGCGTCCTCGGCGAGCTCGTCCCAGGTGGTGGCGAAGTCCTCCATGAAGCGGCCGTCGCGGCCGGGGTAGCAGACCAGCGCGAGGTCCACGTCCGGTGCGACGACCCCGGCCCATGGGTGGTAGGGCCCGATGCCGCCGCCGCAGAAGCCCAGGCAGACCAGGGTGGTGGCGGCGTCGTCGAGCTGTTTCGGGCGGATCACGGCGGTGTTTTGCCGGGCCGCCCCCGGGCGGTTGGCCATGTGTTCTCCTCTAGCGCTCGGCCGTCGCGGCCGCGCCGACGTGGGTGGCCCGGACGAACTCGGCGAAGTCCCGCAACAGCGGCCGCCGGTAGACGTCGCGGATGGACAGGGCCGTGTCGAGCTCCTTCTTGACCCGGGCCACGACGCGGATCGCCATCAGGGAGTGGGCGCCGAGGGCGAAGAAGTCGTCGTCGGCGAAGACCCGGTCCCGGCCGAGGACGTCCGCCCACACGTCGGCGACCAGCTCCTCGTACCTGCCCTCCGGCTGCCGCCCGTCGGTCCGGCCGGCGTCGGGGTCGGGCAGCCCGGCGAGGTCGATTTTGCCGTTGACGGTCAGCGGGAACGCGGCGATCGGGACCAGGCGTGCGGGGACCAGGTGGGCCGGCAGCCGTGCGGCCAGGTGCGCGCGCAGCGCGTCGAGGTCGACGTCGCCGACGCAGTACGCGACCAGGTCGTCGGCGCGGGCGACCACGACGGCGGCGCAGCCTTCCCGGTAGGCGGCGACGGCGGCCTCGATCTCGCCGGGTTCGATCCGGAAGCCGCGCACCTTGACCTGGCGGTCGGCCCGGCCGACGAACTCCAGTGCGCCGTCGGCCCGCCACCGGACTTCGTCGCCGGTGCGGTACATCCGGCCTCCGCCGCCGGCGAACGGGTCGGCGACGAAGCGTTCGGCGGTCAGGCCGGGACGGCCGGCGTAGCCGCGGGCGACGGCGTCACCGGCGAGGTAAAGCTCGCCGGTGACGCCCACCGGGACCTTCACCAGGCGGTCGTCCAGCACGTGGGCCTCGACGTCAGGCAGCGGCGGGCCGATGTGCGGCTCGTCGCCCTCGATCGGGGCGATGGTGGAATCGACGGTGCACTCGGTCGGCCCGTACAGGTTGTACGCCTCGACGCGGCCCTGCCGCCCGGCCTCGGCCAGTCGCCGCCACAGCGCGGGGGAGACCGGCTCGCCGCCGAGGAACAGGCGCAGTGACGGGCTGGTGATCCCGGACTCCACGGCCTCCCAGTGGGACGGGGTGGCGTCGACGTCGGTGATCCCGTACGCGGCCAGTGCGGCGCCGAAGCGGGCGGGGTCGCGCCGCTCCTCCTCGTCGAGGACCACGATGGTGTCGCCGCGGCAGATCCGTGCCCACTGCTGGACGGAGGCGTCGAAGGACGCGCTGGCGTTCCAGCCGACCACGCGGTGTTCGTCGGGGTAGGCGCCGACGGCTTCGAGCCGGTGCAGCAGGGAGGCCACGCCGCCCCGGGTCGCGACGACGCCCTTGGGCACCCCGGTGGAGCCGGAGGTGTAGATGACGTAGGCGGCGTCGGCGGGGGTCACGGGCACCGGCGCAGTGGCGGGGCCGGCGGCGCAGGGGGCGATCACCTCGACGCCGGCGAGCCGGGTCGGGCGGTCGTCGGCCGCGACGACCAGCCGCGGGCCGCAGTCGCGGATCAGGAAGGCGATCCGCTCGTCGGGGTGGCGCGGGTCGAGCGGTACGTAGGCCGCGCCCGCGCTCCAGGCGGCGAGCAGCGCGGTGACGAGGTCGACGCCGCGCTCCAGGCAGACGCCGACGTGGTCGCCGCGGCGTACGCCGCGCTCGCGCAGGGCGCCTGCCAGTGCGGTGACGCGGCCGGCGAGCTGGGCGAAGGTGACGCCGGCGCCGCGGAAGCGGACGGCGGGGCGGTCCGGCGTGGCGGCGGCGGCCCGCAGGAACCGGGCCAGTGGGTCGTGACCGGTGACGTGCTGACGGCCTGTCATCTCAGACGAACCTCGCCTCGGCGTCGACGGTGGGCAGGCAGTCCCGGACGGAGACCGGACCGCCCATGGCGACGACGATGCGGCGCTCGCCCCGGAACGGCTCCCGGCCGTGGGCGGTGAGGATGTTGTCGACGACCATGACGTCGCCGGGCTGCCAGGAGCGCCGGACGGTGGCGGCGGCGTAGGCGGCGTTGAGGGTGGCGAGGTCGTCCTCGGTGAGTGATTCGCCGTCGCCGAAGGACGTCTCGAAGGGCAGGCCGTCGGGTCCGAACTCGTCGACCAGGGATGCGCGGATCTCCTCGTCCAGGGACCACGAGTTCCAGAACGCCATGTGGTTGAACCAGACTTCGTCACCGGTGTGCGGGTGCGTGATGATGCCGGCCCGGACCTGACTGGTGCTCAGGTCGTCGCCGCTCCAGCGGGCGGCGATCAGGTTCTCGGCGCAGTAGGCCTCCACCTGTTCGGCGTGGTCGGCGGCGAAGGCGGTGCGCCAGTCCAGCGAGACCAGGTCGGAGTAGTTGCGCCGCAGCGCCCAGCCGGTGGCACGCATCCGGCGCACCAGGTGGTCGGGCAGTTCGCGCAGGACCGCCCGGCAGTCGGCGACCGGAGTGGCGCCGCCCTGCGCCGGGGCGGTGAGGCAGCAGAAGACCAGCGTTCCCGGGAAGTCCAGGGTGTAGCTGTTCTCGTTGTGCATGCGGATGGGCTGGGCCGGCGGCAGGTCGGTGGAGGAGAACACGTCGTCGCCGTAGCTGTGCCGCGGTGTGGCCTTCTCCCGGTACGGGGTGCGCTGCGGGACGAGGAGGTTGCGGACGGCGCCGAAGTCCTGCACGTCGCGCACCGGCAGACCGCGCAGGTACAGCGACCCGTGGGTACGGGTGGCGGCGCGGAGATCGTCGTCGACCGAGCGCAGCCAGTCCAGCGCGTCGGCGAGTGCGGGCAGCTCAGGGGTGACCACCAGCGGCGGGGCCCCGGCTTCGAGCTGGATGTCGAGCCTGCTGTCGAACTGACTCGCGATTCCTTGACCGGTGGCATTCGTCATCTGACGCCGAACCTCTTCCGGAGTTGTGAAAATCGCATGAAGAGAGCGTGGAATTGCTGGTGGACGCTTTACGTGCGGGGTTCATCGATCCGAACGGCCGCATATTACCGGCCGTCGCCGCGTAGCGCCTCGATCAGCGATTTCGGGCGCAAGTCGGTCCAGTTCCGCTCGATGTATTCGAGGCACTCCTCCCGCGCTTCCGGCCCGTGAACCAGGCTCCAGCCAGCGGGAACGTCGGCGAATGCGGGCCATAGCGAATGCTGTCCCTCGGTGTTGGTCAGCACGAGGTATTGGCCTTCCGCATTGTCGAAAGGATTCGTCAAATTAACCGTCCTCATAGCGGCATATTGCTTTTCGATCATCACCATAACCACAGCTTTGATCGCCTGGCAACCGCCTCTCGGAGGCGGCGGGGGCTCCGTGCCGAGATCGGCTTGATCTGTTTGGTCGGGCGTGAAATGGGGTGTTGATTATCTTGAACCCGGCACCTACTTTGAAATGGTCGTGGCAGCCGGAACCTGCCTGTGGCGTGCCCATCGGCGCCCGGGGCCGGACCACCTACTTCTGACGCCGGACCACTTACTTCTGACGGGTGACAGCCGCCGACCCCACGCCCCGGTGACGCCGGTCGCGCGTGCCCGGAGTCGGTGCGCCGTGCCCTGTGCCGCTACTTCGGGGAAGGACGGAAAGAGGCGTATGCCCAGGTTGCCGAGGCTTCCGCGCGCACTGCAGGACACCAGGGGGGCGGACGGACCGAATCCGCCCTCCGGGGAGGGAAGCACCACCCGCGCACTGGCCCCCGAACTGCTCGACGCCGCCCGCTCGTTGGCTGCCGACCACGAAACCGACCTGTTCTCCGTGCTGACAACCGCCTTCGCGGCGGTGCTGGCCCGGTACGACGGCCCCGAGCTGATCGAGCTCGGCGGCGCGCCCGGCGAGCTGCTGGCGATCACACCCGGGCGCCAGGACACCTTCGCCGACCTCCTGCGCACCGTCCGCCTGACCGGGCGCCGGCAGGTCGACGAGGAGCGCCACCTGGCCGCCGACGCGGTGTTGCGACCGGCGACCGCCGAGCCGTCGAAGCACCAACTGGTGGTCGAGGTGCGGGAGTCCGCCGCACAGGTCCACCTGGACGTGGCCTTCGACGCCGACGCGTTCGACCACGCAACCGTCGAGCGGCTCCTTGGGCACCTGACGACCCTGCTGGCCGCCTGCGTCGCCGACCCGGGCCTGCGCCCGCTCACCGAGGTCCCGCTGCTCACGGCCGCGGAGCAGCAGCGGATGCTGGTCGACTGGAACGACACCCCGACCGGGTTCGACCACGACCGCACCCTTCACGCGTGCGTCGCCGAACGGGTCGCGGCCGACCCCGACGGGGTGCTGCTGATCCACCGCGGCACGGCCTGGAGCGCCGGCCGGGTCGACAGGGCCGCCAACCGGCTCGCCCACCGACTGCGGGCACTCGGCGTCGGCCGGGGCGGCCGGGTCGCGTTGTGCCTGGAGCGGGGACCGGACCTGATGGTGGCGATCCTGGGCATCCTCAAGGCGGGCGCCGCGTACGTCCCGATGGACGCCGACTACCCCGTGGAACGTCTGGCGTACATGATGAACGCCGCCGACTGCCACGCCCTGGTCACCGAGACGCCGCTGGTGCCGCGGCTGCCGCGCACCGACATCCCGGTGGTACTGACGGACCGGGACGCCGCGGAGCTGGAGCGGCTGCCGGACCACGCCCCCGAGGACGTCACCGGCCCGGACGACCTCTGCTACATCATCTTCACCTCCGGCTCCACCGGCCGGCCCAAGGGCATCGCCATCCGGCACCGGGGCGTCGTCAACAACCTGCCCGACATCAGTGCCACCGCAGGGGTCGGCCCCGCGGACCGGGTGATCGCGCTGTCCTCGCCGAGTTTCGACATGTCGGTCTACGAGCTGCTGGGTCTCGCCGTGGCCGGAGGCTCGGTGGTCTTCCCCGACCCGGGCCGCAGCAAGGATCCGGCGCACTGGCACGACCTGGTGCGACAGCACGGCGTCACGGTGTGGAACTCCGCGCCCGCCCTGCTGGAGCTCTACGTCGAGCACGTGCGCGCGCTCGGCGACCGGACCGGCATCCGCACCGTGATTCTGGGCGGCGACTGGAGCCTGCCGGACCTCCCCGAGCGCCTGGAGGCCCTCTCCCCGGGCATCCGGGTGCACGTCTTCGGCGGGTTCGCCGAGGTGTCCATCTCCTCCACCTGGTTCCTGGCGGGCAAGCCGCTGCCGGGCTGGTCGAGCATCCCGTTCGGACGGCCGATGGCCGGCCAGCGGCTGTACGTGCTGGACGCGGCCAAGCAGCCGGTCCCGGTCGGCGTGGTGGGCGAGATCCACATGGCGGGCCTGGGCGTCGCCCAGGGGTACTACGGCGACCCGGAACTGACGGCGGCGAAGTTCTTCGAGTGGTCGCACGGCCCGGTGCGTGCGGAGCGCCTGTACGCCACCGGCGACCTGGCCAGGTTCCACCCCGACGGGCTGGTGGAGCTGGTCGGACGCATCGACCACCAGGTCAAGATCCGCGGCGTGCGGGTCGAGCTCGGCGAGATCGAGTCCGTGCTGCGCGAGGACCCGTCGGTGGCCCGGGCGGTGGCCCTCGCCCGCAAGGACGCCGCCGGCGACCAGCGGCTGGTGGGCTACGTGGTCGCGCGGGCCGGCGCCGGGATCGATCCGGCGGCGCTGCGGCGGCGGATCCGCACCTGGCTGCCCGAGCAGATGGTGCCCTCCGCGATCGTGGTCCTGGACGAGCTGCCGATCAGCCCGAACGGGAAGGTCGACCGCAAGGCGCTGCCGGCGCCCACGTACACGGTTGCGGGCGGCCGGGATCCGAGGGACGCCGCCGAGCGGGAGCTGTGCGCGCTCTTCGCCGAGCTGCTCGGCGTGGAGCGAGTGAGTATCGACGACAGCTTCTTCGACCTCGGCGGCAACTCGCTGCACGGCATCAGGCTGGTGCGACGGCTGCGGGCCCGGTACGACGCGGACCTATCGATCAGGACCCTGTTCGACGCACCCACCGCCGCGGAGCTGGCCGCCCGGGTCAGGGGACGAGCCGGCCAGCGGCGCGCGCCGCTGACACCGCTGGAGCGCCCCGACCCGCTGCCGCTGTCCCTGGCGCAGCAGAGGCTGTGGTTCGTCGAACAGCTCAACGGGCCGTCGGCGCTGTACAACATCCCGTTCAGCTTCCGGATCACCGGCCCGGTCGACACCGCAGCGCTGATCGGGGCGCTGCGTGACGTGGTGGAGCGGCACGAGGCCCTGCGCACCGTGTTCGTGGCCGACAGCGGGATGCCGCAGCAGCGGATCGTGGCCACTCCGGCGGCCGAGGACCTGGTCCGGCAGATGCGCCTGCCGGCCGCCGAGCTGGACGCGGCCGTCCGGTACGCGGCCCGGCAGGAGTTCGACCTGGCCACCCAGATCCCGTTCCGGGCCTGGCTGTTCGAGACCGGTCCGCAGCTGCGCCAGCTGCTGATGGTGGTCCACCACATCGCGGGCGACGGCTGGTCGATGCGGCCGCTCGCCGACGACCTGACGGCCGCCTACGCCGCCAGGTGCGCGGGCCGGACGCCCGAGTGGGCGCCGCTGCCGGTCCAGTACGCCGACTACACGCTGTGGCAGCGCGACCGGCTCGGCGCGGTGGACGCGCCGGACACCCCGCTGCACCGCCAAGTGCGTTACTGGCAGGAACAATTGGCCCACCTGCCGGACCGGGTCGGCTTCCCCGCCGACCGTCCACGTCCGGCCGTCGCCTCGCAGAACAGCGCAACGCTGCCGCTGACCGTCCCCACCGACCTGCACGAGCGGCTGACGGAGCTGGGCCGCCACACCGGCACCACCTTGTTCATGGTGCTGCACGCGAGCCTGGCGGTGCTGCTCACCCGCGCCGGCGCAGGCACCGACCTGGCGGTGGGCACGATGGCGGCCGGCCGCACCGAGGACGAACTCGACGACCTGGTCGGCTTCTTCGTCAACACCCTCGTCATCCGCACCAGCACCGCGGACGACCCGCGCTTCACCGACCTGCTGGCGCGGGTGCGGGAGACCTGCATCGGCGCCGACGAGCACCAGGACCTGCCGTTCGACCGGTTGGTGGAGGCGCTCAACCCGGTGCGCTCGACCGCGCACCACCCGCTGTACCAGGTCAGTCTGACGCTCCAGAACACACCGGACGCGCGGATCGGGGTGGCGGGCGCTGAGGTCTGCGCGCAGATCCTGTCCACCGGGAAGCTGCTGACCGACGTGCACTTCGACGTCACCGAGTCGTGGACCGACGACGGCCGGCCCGGTGGCATCCGCCTGGTGGCGCACTACGCCCTGGACCTGTTCGAGGCGCAGTCCGTCCGCTCCCTGCTGGAGGGCTGGGTCGCGGTCCTGGCGCAGGCCGCCGACGACCCGGCGACCCGGGTCGGCGCGTTCCCCACGCCCGGCGGGTGGGAGCCGGCGGCGCTGCTGGCGCGCACCGGCGCGGGCGCCGGCCCGGAGGCCGGTGCGTTCGTGCCGCAACCGCAGGACGCCCTCACGGGCGACAGCCGGGCCCCGCGCGACGGCCAGGAGGCGCTGCTGAGCCAGCTGTTCGGTGAGGTGCTCGGCGCCGACCGGGTGTCGATCGACGACAACTTCTTCGCGATGGGCGGCCATTCGCTGCTCGCCACCCGGCTGCTGAGCCGGATCCGCGCCACCACCGGCGCCAGACTGCGAGTGCGTCAACTCTTCGAGGCGCCGACCGTCGCCGAACTCGTCCAGCGGCTGCGCGACAGCGCCCCGCCGCGCGAGCCACTGACTCCGCAGGTCCGCCCGGAGCGCATCCCGCTGTCGTACGCGCAGCGCCGCCTATGGTTCCAGGACCGCCTGCAGGGCCCGTCGGCGACGTACAACATGCCGCTCGCGCTGCGCCTGGACGGGCGGCTCGACAGCGCCGCGCTGGAGAGCGCGCTCGGCGACCTGGTGCGCCGTCACGAGTCGCTGCGGACGGTCTACCCGGACGTCGAGGGCACTGCGGAGCAACGCATCGTCCCGGCCGCGGAGGCGTCCGTCGAGCTCGACCGCCGCCGGGTGGACGCCGCGGACCTGGAGGGCGAACTGCTGGCGGTCTCCACCCACACCTTCGACCTGGCGCGCGACCTCCCCTTGCGCGCCTGGCTGTTCGAGGTGGCGCCGCAGCGACACGTGCTGCTGGTGATCGTCCACCACATCGCCGGCGACGGCTGGTCGCTGGTGCCGCTGGCCGAGGACCTGATGGCGGCGTACGCGGCGCGGCGCTCGGGCGGCGAGCCGGACTGGGCCCCGCTGCCCGTGCAGTACGCGGACTACACGCTGTGGCAACTGGCGACGCTGGGGGCCGGCGACGACCCGGCGAGTGTGATGTCCCGGCAGGTCAACTACTGGACGGAGCACCTGGCGGGGCTACCGGAAGTGGTGTCCTACCCGACCGGCCGGCCGCGGCCCGCGGTGGCCTCCTACCGGGGCTCGATGGAGACCTTCGAGCTGTCCGCCGAGCTGCACCGGGAGCTGGTGGCGCTGGCGCAGGGCGCGGGCGCGACGCTCTTCATGGTGGTGCAGGCCGCGATGGCGGCGCTGCTGACCAGGATGGGCGCGGGCACGGACACCGCGGTCGGCGCGCCGATCGCGGGCCGGCTCGACAACGGCCTGGACGACCTGGTCGGGTTTTTCGTCAACACCCTGGTGATCAGGACCGACACCAGCGGCGACCCGACCTTCGCGGAACTGCTGCGGCGGGTCCGGGAAACCTGCCTGGTGGCCTACGAGCACCAGGATGTGCCGTTCGACCACCTGGTGGAGCGGGTCAACCCGCGCCGCTCGGCCGCCCACCACCCGCTGTTCCAGATCATCCTGGCGGTGCAGAACAACAAGGCCCCCGACTTCGCCCTGGCCGACCTGGACGTCGCCTACGACGCGCCGCCGACCGGCCGCACCCAGTTCGACCTGCACGTCGACCTGTTCGAACGGTTCGACGAGGCCGGCCGGCCGGCCGGTGTGACCTGCAACATCGACTACGCGACCGACCTGTACGACGCGGCCGGCGTGGTCCGGCTGTTCGAGCGCTGGCAGCGGATGCTGGCCGGGGCGGCGGCCGCGCCGCAGACCCGGCTCAGCCGCCTGCCGCTGCTCGCCCCCGCCGAGCGCGCCGAGCTGCTGGTCGCGCGCAACGACACCGCCCACCCGGTGCGCGACGCCCCGCTGACCGAGCTGTTCGCCGCGCAGGTCCGCAGGGCCCCGGACGCGGTCGCGCTGGTCTTTCAGGGCGGGCAGTGGACGTACCGGCAGCTGGACGAGCGGGCCGACCGGGTGGCGAACTGGCTGCTCGCCCGGGGCACCCGGCCGGAGGACCCGGTCGCCGTCGCCCTGCCCCGCTCGCCGGAGCTGCTCGCCGTCCTGCTCGGCGTCCTCAAGGCGGGGGCCGCGTACCTGCCGGTCGACCTCGGCCATCCGGACGCCCACATCGGCTACGTGATGGCCGACGCGCGCCCGGTGTGCGTCGTCACCGGCGCCGACGCGGTCGAGCGGCTCGCCGCGCTGGCACCCGGCGCGCAGGTCGCCGACCTGGTCTCGGCGCTGGAGGGCCCCGCCGCAGGTGCCGCGCTGCCCGTCGTGCGGCCGGACCAGCTGGCCTACGTGATGTACACCTCCGGCTCCACCGGCCGCCCCAAGGGCATCGCGACGACCCACCGCAACGTCGCCGAGCTGGTGCAGGACCCGGCGTGGGGCAGCGGGCACAGCCGGGTGCTGGCGCACTCCCCGCACGTGTTCGACGCCTCCACGTACGAGCTGTGGGTGCCGCTGTGCTCGGGCGGCACGGTGGTGCTCGCTCCGCCCGGCGCGGCCGACCCGGCCGTGCTGACGGGGTGCATCGAGGAGTACGGTGTGACGGCCGCGTGGATGACGGCGGCGCTGTTCACGGTGGTCGCCGCGCAGTACCCGCAGCGGCTGCGTACCCTGACCGAGATCTGGTCGGGCGGCGACGTGGTGCCTGCCTCGGCGGTGGCACTGGTGCGGGCGGCGGCGCCCGAGGTCCGGATCGTCGACGGCTACGGGCCGACCGAGACCACCACGTTCGTCCTGCACTTCCCCATCGACGCGGACGCCGACCTCGATGCCGGCGTCCCGGTCGGCCGGCCGCTGGCCAACACCCGGGCCTATGTCCTGGACGGGGCGCTGGAGCCGGTGGCCGACGGCGTCGCGGGCGAGCTGTACGTCGCGGGTGCGGGCCAGGCCCGCGGCTACCTGGGGCGGGCCGCGCTGACCGCCGAGCGCTTCGTCGCGAACCCGTTCGGGCCGCCCGGGTCACGGATGTACCGGACCGGGGACGTGGTCCGCTGGTCCGCGCGGGGGCAGCTGGAGTTCATCGGCCGCGCCGACGACCAGGTGAAGCTGCGCGGCCACCGGATCGAGCCCGGCGAGGTCGAGGCGGTGCTGCGGGAGGACCCGGCGGTGCTGGCCGCCACCGTGGTGGTGCGCGAGGACGTCCCCGGCGACCGCCGCCTGGTCGGCTACGTGGTGCCGATGCCGGACGCGGACACCGACCCGGGCGACTTCGTGGCCGACTGGGAGGCGACGTACGAGTCGCTGTACGGGCACGAGGACGCCGTCGGGTTCGGCGCGGACTTCTCCGGCTGGAACAGCTCCTACACCGGCGCACCGATCCCGCTGGCCGAGATGCGCGAATGGCAGGCCGCCACCGTCGGCCGGATCCTCGCACTGGAGCCGGGCAACGTGCTGGAGATCGGCGTCGGCACCGGCCTGCTGCTCAGCGAACTGCTGCCGCACGTGGAGTCCTACTGGGCCACCGACTTCTCCGCCTCGGTGATCGACCGGCTCACCTTTCAGCTGCGCGACACCGAGTGGGCCGGGCGCACCCACCTGTCCACCCGCGGCGCGGACGACTTCGAGGGCCTGCCCGCCGGACACTTCGACACCGTCGTGATCAACTCCGTGATCCAGTACTTCCCGTCCGGCGACTACCTGACGCGGGTGCTGGAGGGCGCGCTGGCGCTGCTGCGGCCCGGCGGGCGGATCTTCGTCGGCGACGTGCGCAACCGGATGTCGCTGCGCGCCTTCCACGTCGCGCTCCAAACCGGGCGCTTCGGAGCGGACGCCGAGGCGGCACGGGTACTGGAGGCGGCCGACGCGGCGTTGCGCCTGGAGCGGGAACTCGTCGTCGATCCCGGGTTCTTCGCGGCACTGACCGGGCGCGCGGACGTCGCCGGGGTCGACGTCCGGCTGAAGCGGGGCCTGGGCCGCAACGAGATGTCCCTGCACCGCTACGACGTGACGCTGCACAAGGCGCCCGTGCCCTCGCACCCGCTGGCGCGGCTGCCCGAGGTGGGGTGGCCGGGCGGCGGCCTGGCAGCCGTCGAGGAGATCGTCGCGGCGCACACCGGCGGCGTCCGGATCCGCGGCCTGCTCAACGAGCGGACCGCGGCGGAGTGGCACACCCTGCGGGCACTGCAGGACGCTGCGCCCGGGGCCCGGCTCGCGGACCTCCCGCAGGCCGACACCGGGCAGGCGCTCGACCCCGAGTCGCTGCACGCCTGGGGCGACGCCAACGGCCGGACGGTGGCCACCACCTACTGCGGGGGCCGCGCCGACCTGTTCGACGCGGTGGTGCTGTCGGCCGAACTGGCCACCGCCCCGCTCGACGGACTGTGGCAGGCCGAATCCCGCCCGGACGCGCTGGTCAACACACCGACCCGGACGATGGCAGCGGGCCGACTGATCAAGGCGCTGCGCGCCGGGCTCGCCGAGCGGCTGCCGCAGTACCTGGTGCCCTCGGTGCTGATGCTGATCGACACCATCCCGATGACCACCAACGGCAAGGTCGACCGCCAGGCACTGCCCGCACCCACATACACCGGCGACGGCTCGGGGCGCAGCCCGCGCGACGACCGCGAAGCGCTGCTGTGCGACCTGTTCACGGAGGTGCTGGGCGTCGACCGGATCACCATCGACGACAGCTTCTTCGACCTGGGCGGCCACTCGCTGCTCGCCACCCGGCTGGTCAGCCGGGTCCGCACCGCGCTGGGCGTGGAGCTCCCCGTCCGGACCCTGTTCGAGGCACCGAGCGTCGCCGACCTGGCCCAGCGCCTGACCAGCAGGACGCGAGCCAGGCCGGCGCTGGAGCAGGCGGTGCGGCCGGCGACGCTGCCGCTGTCGCACGCGCAGCAGCGCATCTGGTTCGAGCACAGCCTGGAAGGCCCGTCGCCGACCTACAACATGCCGTTCGCGTTCCGGATGACCGGCGACCTGGACACGGCGGCACTGCGCGCAGCGGTGGACGACCTGGTGGCCCGGCACGAGCCACTGCGCACGGTCTTCCCGGTGCTGGACGGCGTTCCCGAGCAGCATGTGCGGCCGGCCGCCGAGGCCGCGGCGCCTTTCACCGAGGAGACGGTGCCGGCCGCGCAGTCCGCGGCCCGGCTCGCCGCGGCGGCCCGGCACCCCTTCGACCTGGCGGCCGAGATCCCGATCCGGACGTGGCTTTTCCGGACCGGTCCGCACGAGCACGTGCTGCTGATCCTGATCCACCACATCGCCGCCGACGGCTGGTCGATGGGCCCGCTGGCCCGCGACCTGGTGACGGCGTACACGGCCCGGCGCTCCGGCATCGCGCCGGCCTGGGAGGCGCTGCCGGTCGAGTACGCCGACTACACGCTGTGGCAGCGGCAGTTGCTGGGCGATCCTTCCGACCCGCACAGCGAGTACACCCGGCAGCTAGAGTACTGGGCGGTGCAGCTTGCGGAGCTCCCGGACGGGGTGGGCTTCCCCACCGACCGGCCGCGGCATACGGCGACCTCGCAGCTGGGCGCAACCACCTGGCTGGAGGTGCCCGCCCGGGTGCACCGGGGGCTGGCGGAGCTGGCCCGCAGTCAGGGCGCGACGACGTTCATGGTGCTGCAGGCGGCCATGGCGGCGCTGCTCACCCGCTACGGCGCGGGCACCGACATCGCGATCGGTACCGGCATCGCGGGCCGCACGGACGAGGCACTGGAGGAACTGGTCGGGTTCTTCGTCAACACCCTGGTGATGCGGACCGACACCTCGGGCGACCCGCGGTTCGTCGACCTGGTCGCGCAGGCGCGGGAGACCGGCATCGCCGCGTACGAGCACCAGGACCTGCCGTTCCACCAGGTGGTGGAGCGCCTGAACCCGGAGCGCTCGGCGTCGGGGCACCCGCTGTTCCAGGTGGCGTTCTTCCTGCAGAACAGTCCGGTGGAGCGGTTCACGCTGCCCGGGATGGAGCTGGAGGTGCAGGAGGCGCCCACCGGGAACTCGGTGTTCGACCTGTTCTTCAGCGTCTGCGAGCGGCCGGACCGGGGCGGCCTGGACGTGATGGTCCAGTACCGCACCGAGCTGTTCGACGCGGCGACCGTGGAGCGGATCACCTCCCGCTGGACGGCCGTGCTCGACTTCGTCCTGGCGCACCCCGAGGCCGCCCTGTCGAAGATCGACATCATCTCGCCGGACGAGCGGGCCGAGCTGCTCGGCAAGCGCAACGCCACGGAGGCGGTGTACCCGGAGCAGACCGTCGCCTCGATGATCGAGGAGTGCGCCCGGACGACGCCCGACGCGCCGGCGGTCGAGGACGAGTCCACCGTCCTGACGTACCGTCAACTCAACGCCCGATCCAACCGGTTGGCGAGCCTGCTGGCCGAGCGCGGAATCCGGCCGGAGGACCGGGTCGGTGTCCACCTGGCCCGCACGCCGGACCTGGTCGTGGCGCTGACGGCGCTGCTGAAGCTCGGCGCCACCTACCTGCCGCTCGACCCGGCGTACCCGGACGACCGGCTGGCGTACCTGCTCGACGACGCCCGGCCCCGGCTCTGCCTGACCGCCGGGCGGCCCGCGCAGGTGCTCAACGGCGTGCCGAGCATCGCGCTGGACGACGACGGGACGGCGGCGGCGCTGGCCGCACAGTCGGACCAGGACCAGGACGCGGCGCCGTGCCACCCTGAGCAGAGCGCGTACATCATCTACACCTCGGGCTCTACCGGCCGCCCCAAAGGCGTCCTGGTGCCGCACCGCGCCCTGCACAAGCTCGCCCAGGAGTACCGCGCCCTGATGCCGCGCGAGCGGCGGGTCGCCCAGTTCGCCGCCGCCGGCTTCGACGTCTCCCTCCAGGAGATGTGCACGGCGCTGGTGTCCGGCGCGACCCTGGTGCTCTGCCCCGACGAAGTACGGCGCGACCCACAGGCGCTGGCCGCCTGGATCGGCCGCCGGTCCGTCACCGAGCTGCACCTGCCCAACATCGCGCTGCAGGCACTGCTCGACGCGCTGCCCGGCACCGAGGACGACCTGGCCCCGCTGACACACATCGTCCAGGCCGGCGAGGCCATGGCCCACTCGGCGTCGCTGCGCCGCGCGCTGGCCCGCAACCGCGCCCTGACCGTGCACAACGAGTACGGACCGACCGAGACCGGCATCGTCGTCATCGCCTGGCGCGGGCGAGAGCTGCCGCCGTCCTCCCCCGAGGTACCGATCGGCCGGCCGATGGCGAACGTGCGCGTGTACGTCCTGGACCAGTGGCTGGGCCCGGTGGCCGACGGGGTGACCGGCGAGCTGTACCTGGCGGGCACCACGGTGGCCAACGGATATGTGGGGCAGCAAGGACTGAGCGCGTCCCGGTTCGTCGCCGACCCGTACGGGCCGCCCGGGTCGCGGATGTACCGCACCGGCGACCTGGTGCGCTGGAACGCCGCCGCCGAGCTGGAGTTCCTGGGCCGGACGGACGACCAGGTGAAGATCCGCGGGTTCCGGATCGAGCCGGGCGAGGTCGAGGTGGCTCTGCGCGAGGAGCCGGGGGTGACCGCAGCCGCGGTGACCGTCCGCGAGGACGAGCCGGGCGACCGCCGGCTGGTCGGCTACGTCGTCCCGCCACCGGGCGGGGCGATCGACACGGTCACGCTGCGGCGGTCGCTGGAGCGGCGGCTGCCGGCGCACCTGGTGCCGTCGGCGCTGGTTGAGATCCCGGCGATCCCCGTCACCCGGAACGGCAAGCTCGACCGGCGCGCGCTGCCCGCGCCCGGCCGCCCGGCCGACCGCGGTGGT
>NZ_BMVY01000017.1 GCF_014650955.1 Streptomyces tauricus | reverse complement strand
GAATCGTCAAACCGGTCACGCCCAACCAGCGCACCTCAACAAGATCGTGTTACGAGCTCTTACTACTGGGCAGTTCTGGCATTCCAGCACGTCAGGGTGTGCTCGTCCAAACACTCGGAACCGAAGATTCCGGGTGATGTAAACCGCAGATAAAACGGAACATAAAGAACGAGCCCCGCCAAAAGACGGGGCTTTTGTGAGCACAGCGGCATCAGACGACCGCGTCGCGTGGTGGCCTCACTCGATATCTCTGTCGAAACGTTATGAACACTGAGGCCGACCGTGTCAAACGACACAGCCGGCTCCAATGCGTCTACGACAACTTTCGTACGGCGTTGCCGACTTGGGTACCGAGCCTTCCGGAACGCCATGCGCAGGGCGGGCCCTACCGCAGGCGCGCCATCAAGGCGTGCTCGACGAGCGTGATCAGAGCACTCTTGGCGTCCGAACGATGCCGGGCGTCCGTCGTGATGATCGGTGCGTCGGGTCCGATCTGCAGAGCCTCGCGCACCTCTTCGGGAGTGTAGGGCTGATGCCCGTCGAAGCCGTTGAGGGCGATGACGAACGGCAGTCCGCTGTTCTCGAAGTAGTCGACCGCCGGGAAGCAGTCGGCCAGGCGGCGGGTGTCGACCAGGACGACGGCGCCGATCGCGCCGCGTACCAGGTCGTCCCACATGAACCAGAAGCGGTCCTGACCCGGTGTACCGAAGAGGTACAGGATCAGGTCCTGGTCCAGGGTGATACGGCCGAAGTCCATGGCCACCGTGGTGGTGGTCTTGTCCCCGGTGTGGGTGAGGTCGTCGATGCCGGCGCTCGCGGACGTCATCACGGCCTCGGTGCGCAGCGGGTTGATCTCGGAGACGGCACCCACGAACGTGGTCTTGCCGACGCCGAAACCACCCGCCACTACGATCTTCGCGGAGGTGGTCGCCCGCCCTCCGTCAGAGCTTGCGAAGTCCACTGAGCACCCTTTCGAGCAGTGTCACGGCCGGAGCGCCACCGTTGCTCTCGTCGCCACCAGGCTGGTGGATCGCGACGAGTCCGGCCTCCGCGAGGTCCGCGACAAGAATCCGTGCCACGCCCAGGGGCATGGAGAGCAGAGCCGACACCTCGGCCACCGACTTCACTTCACGGCAGAGGTGGCAGATCCGCTGGTGCTCGGGGAGCAGCCCCATGAGCGCTGCCGGATCGGCCGTGGTGCTGATCAGTGCCTCTATGGCGAGCTGGTAGCGCGGCCGGGTCCGGCCGCCGGTCATCGCGTACGGACGTACCAGCGGCTGGTCGCCCTCATCCTCGTACGAATGAGCGTACGGATCATGAGAAGCGGTGGGCGGGGTCATGGATCCTCCGGGCGGGACAGCAAGTCGGTCAGTCGTGCCGTCTGACGGGGCCGGTGGGGGGAGGGCGGCCGGACGGTTTTTCCTGTATTCGGTAGAACCTTGCTAGTGGAGCAGGCTGCCCTGGAGCTCTGCCCGCAGATCCGGTGTGAGCACGGCGCCCGCACGGTCCACAAGCAGAGCCATCTCGTATCCGACGAGGCCGATGTCGCAGTCCGGGTGAGAGAGGACCGCGAGGGAGGACCCGTCCGAGATGGACATGAGGAAGAGGAAACCCCGTTCCATCTCGACGACCGTCTGGGCCACCGTGCCGCCCTCGAAGATGCGTGAGGCGCCGGCGGTCAGGGACGTCAGTCCGGAGGCAACGGCCGCGAGCTGGTCGGCGCGGTCGCGCGGGAAGCCCTCGGACATTGCCAGAAGGAGTCCGTCGGCGGAAACGACGACGGTGTGGGACACCCCGGGGGTGTTGTCAACGAAGTTGGTGATCAACCAGTTGAGGTTCTGTGCCGCCTGGCTCATCTGGCTCAACTAACGCTCCTGCTGGTGAGTGGGGCTGGGGAAGCTGCCGGTCTGGCCGGTACCGGCCTGGCGCCCCTGCTGAATGCCCCTACGAAGATTGGTCAGCCGTCCGCGTACGTCATCGGGCGCACGCGAGACCTGCGGACCGCTTTGGTGCTGTTGCTGCTGCTGAGCCGTTCCCGCGACAAGGTTCGCGCGGGGGACCCGGCGCGGCAGACCCGAGACGGTCACGCCACCCGCGGAGGGCTGGCGTACCCGCTCGGCCTGACGGCCGAGTTCGTCATTGGGGGTGGTCCGCCAGGAGGAGGCGGAAGCGCCGGCGGGTGCCGGACGCTGCGGGGCCGCGGGAGCCTGTGCGGGCTGCTGCGGCGTCTGCTCGTTCTGGGCGCCGTCGCCGCCCTGAGCCTGGTTGAACCAGTTGGTTTCCAGGGTGTCGTACAGCGGTGTACGTCCGTCGCCGGGACTCGTCGCCGGCGGCAGTTCCCAGCCGTCGTTCGGACCCCGCACCTCGTCGGGCCGCTGGGCGGCGGCCCTGTTGTCCGGCTCCGGGGGGAGCGCGGGACGGCGGCGCGTCTGCGGGCGCTGCTGCGACGGACGGTTGCCGTTGGCGGGCCGCTCGTACTGCCCGGTGCCACCGTCCTGCCGCTCGCCGTAGCCCTGCGCCGGGTACTGCCCGGTGTCCTGCTGGGCCGGCGCCGCGTACTGACCGTTGGCGTTGGTTCCGGTGTCGTAGCCGTTCGGGGCGTACTGCGCCGGGTCCTGGCGGTTGTACTGGCCGCCCGCCTGCGGGTTCTGTCCCGCACCGGAGTGGTTCGGCGAACCGAACACATCCGTGCGGACGAACTGTCCGTTGTCCTGCGGCGCGTTCGTGCCGGGACGCGGGGCGTCGTAGTCGGGCCGCTGGAACTCGGCGGTGGACGCGGGCCCACCCTGCCGGTCGTCGATCCGCGGCATCTGCGAGGTGACGTCCGGCTCCTCGTGGCCGCGCGGGGCGTCCGGCGAGGAACGCGGCACCGGCGGCTGCGCGTTGTCGTCGCTCCAGCTGGGCACCCGCGGCTGCGGGTTGCCGCCCGGCAGCTCTGCGCGCGGACCGCCGCGGGGCGGCAGCTGCGGAGACTGCTGCTGGGGGCGACGGCCCTGCTCACCGTTGCCGGCCGGCCGCTGCTGGGACTGCTGCGGGGAACCCGGGCCGCGATTGCCGCCCATGGTGTCCTGGCGTCCGCCGCCGAACAGGTCCTGCTGACCGCCCGAGGCGTTCCCGAAACCGTTGAAGCTCTGCTGGGCACCGGCGCCCGCG
This sequence comes from Streptomyces tauricus, assembly GCF_014650955.1. Lineage (GTDB taxonomy): Bacteria > Actinomycetota > Actinomycetes > Streptomycetales > Streptomycetaceae > Streptomyces > Streptomyces tauricus. Next base: position 163,245 of record NZ_BMVY01000017.1, on the reverse strand, counting down.
GGAGCCGGCCTGCCCTGCGGGGGATACGGGGGCTGCTGCGGGGACTGCTGGTTGCGGCCCCCGTTGGGAGCACCCGGCGCACCCGGACCACCGGGACGGCCGCCCGCCTCGGGCCTGGGCAGTGCGGCCCGCGGAGCGGAACCCGCGCCGACCTGGCCACGCTGCGGCGGCGGGTTCAGCCGGCCACCGTTGCCGGCGCCCTGGCCGCCCTGCGCACCCGTACCGAGGGCGGGACCGCTTCCGGCACCGCCCCGGCGGGCCGCCGCGACACCGGCCGCGGCCTGCGCCGCCGCCGGACCGCCGACGGCGGGAGCACCCTGGCCCTGCTTGTTGCCCGGAACCTTCTTGCCGCCCTGGGCGACGTCGACCGGCAGCATGACCAGCGCGGTCGTACCACCGGAGTCGGACGGGCGGAGCTGGATGCGGATGCCGTGCCTCTGCGACAGCCGGCCGACCACGAACAGACCCATGCGGCGCGAGACCGAGACGTCCACGGTGGGCGGCGAGGCGAGCCGCTCGTTGATCGCCGCGAGGTCCTCGGGCGAGAGGCCGATGCCGGTGTCGTGGATCTCGATCAGTACGCGGCCGTCGGGCAGCGCGTGACCGGTGACCTTGACCTTGGTCTGCGGGGAGGAGAACGACGTGGCGTTCTCCAGCAGCTCGGCGAGCAGGTGCACGAGGTCGTTGACCACGCGGCCGGCGACCTCGGTGGTGGGCACCGAGGAGAGTTCGATGCGCTCGTACTGCTCCACCTCGGACGCGGCGGCGCGGAGCACGTCGACCAGCGGGACCGGGCGGGTCCAGCGTCGGCCGGGCTCCTCACCGGCGAGGACCAGGAGGTTCTCACCGTTACGGCGCATGCGGGTCGCGAGGTGGTCGAGCTTGAACAGCGAGGACAGCTGGTCCGGGTCGGCCTCGCGGGACTCCAGTTCGGAGATGAGCGAGAGCTGACGCTGGATGAGGCCCTGTGAACGGCGCGAGAGGTTGGTGAACATCGCGTTGACGTTGCCTCGCAGGAGGGCCTGCTCGGCGGCGAGTCGCACAGCCTCGCGGTGCACGTCGTCGAAGGCCGCGGCCACCTGGCCGATCTCGTCCTTGGAGTGCACACCGACCGACTCGACGGACGTGTCGACGTCCTGCGGGTCGGACTCGGAGAGCTGCTTGACCAGCTCGGGCAGACGGTCCTGGGCGACCTTCGTCGCGGTGTCCTGCAGCCGGCGCAGCGAGCGGATCATCGAGCGGGCCACCACGAAGGCGCCGACCAGCGACACACCGAGCACCAGCAGGATCAGCGCACCGGAGATGATCGCTTCCTGCTCGGCCTCGTTGCGCAGCTCGCGGGCCTTCTGCTCCATCTGGTTGAGGAGCGTCAGCTCGATCTTCGACATCTCCAGGATCTTGGCGGAGTCGGCGTCCACCCAGTCCAGGTACGAGCGCTTGGCCTGCAACTGCAGACCGTTGTTGCGCTGCAGGACGCGCGACAGGTAACCGTCGGCGTCCTTGATGGTCGGGCTCGGTTCGTCGAGCGGCTTGGTGAGCTGGTCGGCGTTGCCCTCGTAGATGTTGGCGAAGCTCGTGAGTTCGAACTTCTGGTTCTCGAAGGCGGAGAGGCCGTACTGCCGGTCGTTCGGGGAGAGCTCACCGAACGTCTTGTTCGTGGCGGGCAGAGCCGCGGCGATGATCGCGCGCTGGACCGACGCGTACTCCTTGGCGGTGGAGAACGCCGCCAGGGCGCGGGTGCGCTGGATCATCTCCGGGTTGCTGGTCGCCTCGGCCATGTCCTGCGAGAGACCGAGCAGCTGCTCGATGAGGCGGTGGTACGCCTCGACCGACTGGGACGAGTTGTCCTCGTCCTGGAAGGCGTTGTTGCGGACCTTGTTGAGGGTGTTCAGCTGGGTGGCGATGGCCACCACGTTGTCGCGTACACCGTCGAGGTTCTCGTTGTTGTCCGCGTCGTCGAGCTCGTGGGTGCCTTCCAGGAAGGCGGCACGCGCACGGTCCGTCTTGTCGCGGAGACCCTTGATCGTGACGTCGCTGGCCTTGGTGCCGTTGGCGAGCGGACCGGCCGACTTGTCGCGCTCCGTCTGGAGCGCCGCGGCGAGCTCGGTCGCCTGCTTCGTCATGTCGGTCAGCAGCTTCATGTTCTCGAGCTGCTGGATCTCGTCCATCGTGTCGCTGATGCGCAGGGCGCCCAGCGAGGTGGCCGCGACCACGGGCAGCGCGAGCAGCGAGACCAGACGCGTGGAGATGCGCCAGTTGCGCAGGGCTATGCGCGAGCCGGGGCCATTGGGGGCCTTCGCGCCGGCTTTCGGCGGCGCGGGAGTCGGGGTGCCGGGAGCACCGTTCGCCGCGTTCGGACCGCCCTTGCCCTGGGCGCCCTTGGGCGCACCGGGCCGCGAGGAGCGGTCACCGCTGTTGCCGGCCTGCGCCGGTCCCGGGTTCTGGGCGTGCTGGGGCGAGGAGCCGACTGCCCTGGGGCCAGTCCCGCCTTGCGGCTCCGGCTCCGCCGAAGCGCTGCCATCCCTCTTGAAACGTCCCTGCACTAGCGTCGCAACCTCTGGACCAGGCGCCCCTCCGCGTGAACGGCGGGACGGTGTCGGCGTCTTGGGAGCGCCCTGAACGCGCTCCCATGGTGGTCGTGAGTGACCGGCGCAGGTTCCCCTTTCCCGCCGCCACTCGGCGCTGCGTTGCGCCCCTGCGCGCCGGGTCGTTCCTGCGGCGGTCCGAGGAATTCCAGCACAGTGCCGGATCTCCAACAAGGCCCATGGGTCATGCTGTGACCTCCGTGACGCGTTGTGAGGGCAGCGTCACGAGACGTAGAAAGTGACCTCATCCATATCGGACACAAAGGGACGAGACCTTCATGAGGGAGGGGTGTCCCAGTCGCCATGATCAGGAGCGGAATGATGTCTTCCGTGACGCAATGTCCGTTTGGTGGCCTGAGGGCGGTGGTCCGGATTGGGTCAAATGTCCAGGGGTAAGTGAGGAAACTCACACGACGATCACGTCGTCTTCACAGCTTCGACGGGGAAGCGCATGTTTAGCCTGACGCTTTACAGGGATGGCAAATCCGACAACCCGCGCCTACGCGACGGTTCACGAACCCGCCGGCGCCACGATGGAACAGGGCCTGTAACCCCAGATGAAGACGACGATGACCTTCCTCAACATAGCCAACCCGCGACGCACCACCCTGGCGCACCTCGAAGACGCCGAGGAACTGCGTACGCCGGAGCGGGAGGGGCACGCCGTCGAGCTCCCCGCGCAGACCGCCAACCCCCGGCGCACGATCCTGATGGACGTCCCGGTCGCGGCGGGCGTCACCGAGTAGCCACTCCCCCCGGCGGGCCCCGGCCCGTAATGCGCGAGGCGGCCGCCCCTTGCCGCGTTAGCCTGGAGCATCAGACTCCGGCCAGCTCAGTGAGGGGCGCAAGGACACCGTGCGCATCGCCAGGTTCTCCATCGACGGCAACGTCGCGTTCGGTGCGGTCGAGGGCGAGAGCCCTCCTGGATCGACCGACGGCCTCGTGCTCGACATCATCAAGGGCATCCCGTTCGCCGACTTCGAGCTCTCCGGGACCAAGGTCCCGCTGAGCAAGGTCCGCCTCCTGCCGCCCGTCCTCCCGAACAAGGTCGTGGCCTTCGGCCGCAACTACGCGGAGCACGCCAAGGAGATGGGCGGCGAGGTGCCCGACGCCCCGTTCGCCTTCTTCAAGCCCTCCACCTCGGTGATCGGCTCAGGCGACGACATCGCGTACCCCTCCTTCACCGAGGAGCTGCACCACGAGGCCGAGCTGGCCGTGGTCATCGGCCGGATGTGCCGCGAGGTCCCGCGCGAACGCGTCAAGGACGTCATCCTCGGCTACACCTGCGCCAACGACGTCACCGCACGCGACGTCCAGCGCCGCGAGAAGCAGTGGGCCAGGGCCAAGGGCTTCGACTCCTCCTGCCCGCTCGGCCCCTGGGTGGAGACGGACCTCGACCCGTCCGACCTCACCATCCAGTGCACGGTCAACGGCCGGCAACGCCAGCTGGGCCGCACCAGCGAGATGATCCACTCCATCGAGGATCTGATCGTCAACATCACCGAGGCCATGACGCTGCTCCCCGGAGACGTCATCCTCACGGGCACCCCCGCAGGGGTCGGCCCCCTCAGTGACGGCGACGAGGTCGCCGTCACCATCGAAGGCATCGGCACTCTCACCAACAAGGTTGTCAAGCGTGGCTAGCGCATCCGACCCCGCCGTCCGAGTACGTTTCTGTCCCTCCCCGACCGGCAACCCCCATGTGGGCCTGGTCCGCACGGCCCTCTTCAACTGGGCGTACGCCCGCCACACCGGCGGTACGTTCGTCTTCCGCATCGAGGACACCGACGCGGCCCGCGACTCCGAGGAGTCGTACGGGCAGCTGCTCGACTCGCTGCGCTGGCTGGGCTTCGACTGGGACGAGGGCCCCGAGATCGGCGGCCCGCACGCCCCGTACCGGCAGTCGCAGCGCATGGACCTCTACAAGGACGTCGCCGACAAGCTCCTGGACGCCGGCCGCGCCTACCACTGCTACTGCTCGACGCCCGAGCTGGACGCCCGCCGCGACGCCGCCCGCGCCGCCGGCAAGCCGTCCGGCTACGACGGCCACTGCCGCGACCTCAGCGCCGAGCAGAAGAGCGCGTACGAGGCGGAGGGCCGCACGCCCATCGTGCGTTTCCGCATGCCCGACGAGCCGATCACCTTCACGGACCTGGTCCGCGGCGAGATCACGTACCTCCCCGAGAACGTGCCGGACTACGGCATCGTCCGCGCCAACGGTGCCCCGCTCTACACGCTGGTCAACCCCGTCGACGACGCCCTGATGGAGATCACCCACGTCCTGCGCGGCGAGGACCTGCTCTCCTCCACCCCCCGCCAGATCGCCCTCTACAAGGCGCTGACCGAGCTGGGCATCGCCAAGGAGACCCCGGCCTTCGGCCACCTCCCCTACGTGATGGGCGAGGGCAACAAGAAGCTCTCCAAGCGCGACCCCGAGTCCTCGCTGAACCTCTACCGGGAGCGCGGCTTCCTCCCGGAGGGCCTGCTGAACTACCTGTCCCTGCTGGGCTGGTCGCTCTCGGCGGACCGCGACATCTTCTCCATCGAGGAGATGGTCGCCGCCTTCGACGTCTCGGACGTCAACCCCAACCCGGCGCGTTTCGACCTCAAGAAGGCCGAGGCCATCAACGCGGACCACATCCGCCTGCTGGACGTGAAGGAGTTCGCCGAGCGCTGCGCCCCCTGGCTGAAGGCCCCCTTCGCCCCCTGGGCGCCGGAGGACTTCGACGCGGCCAAGTGGGACGCGATCGCCCCGCACGCCCAGACCCGCCTCAAGGTGCTCTCCGAGATCACCGACAACGTCGACTTCCTGTTCCTGCCGGAGCCGGCCGTCGACGAGGCGTCCTGGACGAAGGCGATGAAGGAGGGCTCGGACGCTCTCCTCACCACGGCCCGCGAGAAGCTGGACGCCGCGGACTGGACCTCCGCCGAGTCCCTCAAGGAGGCCGTGCTGGCCGCCGGTGAGGCACACGGCCTGAAGCTCGGCAAGGCGCAGGCCCCGGTCCGCGTCGCCGTCACCGGCCGCACGATCGGCCTGCCGCTCTTCGAGTCCCTGGAGATCCTGGGCAAGGAGAAGTCGCTGGCCCGCATCGACGCGGCGCTGGCGAAGCTGACCGCGTAGGCGTCGCACAGCGCATGTAGTCGCGCAGCGCATGTAGTGCGTGTAGTGCAGGTAAGGGGCGGCATCCAGTTCGGATGCCGCCCCTTCGGCGTACACGGATCCGACACCCGGAGTTCATCCTTCCTGCCAACTCCGGCTCTCCCGGCCCGCATTGGATGGTGCACGCGCACGTGATGCGTGTGTTCACCATGTTTCAGGGGAGGGAAACGTGATCCGTTCACGAAGACTTGTGGGACTCGCTCTGGGCGGGGCGCTCGCGCTGTCGGGGACAGTGCTGACCGGGCCGGCCCAGGCCGCGCCGAACGCGGACACGCCGGTCGCCACCACACAGCTGAACCAGGTCAAGCCGACCGAGGTCCGGCTGCGATGGGCGGGGGCCTCCGGATTCCAGTACGAGATCGGCTGGCTCTCGAACCCCCTGTGGGCCGAGTTCCCGGGCGTCACCCCTCCCGGGCACGCGGGCCCGGACGACCTGGCCACCGGCACCGACGTCGTGCTCACCAGCAGGTCGGGCAGCACCGTCGGCCAGAAGCACCGCTCCACCGGCGTGACCGCCACGGTCACGATCCCGGCGGGCCAGACGTACCGCGGCATGTCCGGCTGGAGCGTGCTCACCCAGGACGCCGAGGGTGGCCCGCACGTCCTGCGGGCCACCACCGACGGCGCGACCACCGACCTCCCGGTCACCGGCCTGCCGTCCGGCGCGCGGCCCGGCGCGTACACGACCGGCGGCTCGGTCCGCCGGCTCGCCGTCACCTACACCCTGGACGGCGTCACCTCGGTGGGCCTCGTCGACCTCGCGGACGGCACGTTCCGCACCTACGTCGAGGGTTCCGGCGGCACGCCGGACGTCCACTTCAACGACAACTGGGTCCTGGTGGACCGTAAGGCGGTCCGGGTGGACTCGGCGCCCGGCACCGAACCCGCCGCGGTGAGCTTCCCCTACAAGCCCCTCGCGGTCGTGGGCGACCAGGTCCTCAGCGGCCACCCCGAGTTCACCTCCTCGGACGCCGACCTCGCGCTCACCGCCGTCTCGCTCACCACCGGCGCCAGGCGCACGGTCCTCGACCACGCGGACGGGACCGCCGTGGCGACCCAGGACGGCGGACTGCTCGTCGACGCCGGGAAGCTGAGCACCGACCGGCACGTGTACCGCGTCCTGCCCACCGCGGACGGCGACGTCTCGGCCCAGCCGGTCTTCACCGTCCCGGCCGGCCGCGCCCAGGTGGACGGCCTGGCCCTCGCGGGCGGCGAACTGCTGATGTTCGGCAGCGCCGTTCCGGCCGGCTGGGACGCCCTGTACGCGGTCCCGCTGGACACCGAGGGAAAGCCCACCGGCCGCCAGGAGCGCCGCAGCCCGTACGTCGCCTCCTCGCCCTGCCTCGGCGGCGACGCGGCCTGCCCCCAACTGGAGGCCCTCGGCGACGGCCGCTTCGCCTACCTCTCCACCGGTACGGACGGCAAGGAGTCCGTGCACGTGGCCGGGCTCAGCACCGACACCTACAGCGCCGAACCCACCGGCGACTCCGGCGGCCGGCTCGGCACCGGCACCGGCCGGTACGTCCTCTACAACGGCGGCTCGGCCGGTGTGCAGAAGGTCGCGGACTTCCCGCGCGGCGCCGACGGCGGGACCGCGCTGAACCGCACCCGCAGCGCCGCCGCGGTCTGGGGCCAGCGCCTGTGGACCCCCGGCACCACCCAGGGCAGCGTCGTCGGCCACGACCTCAAGTCGCGGACGAACGTGGCCACCGTCGCGACCGGCGCCCCCTGCGTCCCCAGCGAGATCCAGGCCGTCAACACCTGGCTGTACTGGACGTGCGGCACGGCGGGCCCCGCCGGTGTGTACGACCGCGCCACGGGCCGGAGCGTCACGGTTCCGGCAGGCTCGGCCCGCCTCGCCGACGGCTATCTGGTCCGCGAGAACCGCACCACCCACGAACTGCAGCTCACGGACTTCCACACCGGTACGGCGACGACCAGGACCGTGGCCGTGCTGCCCACCGCCGACGAGAACACCGGCGGTCACACGGGCCGCTGGGCCGTCGACCGCTTCGGCGGCAACATCGCGTACCTCACCGCCGACGGCCGGGTGGCCCTCGTCACCGCGGGCGTCCCCACCTCGCCGCTCGCCGTGATGGAGACGCAGGCCGAACCGCAGGCGGGCCCGACCATCGCGAACCCGTGGCAGCCCGTGTGGCAGCTCAGCAAGCCGTCCACCTGGACCCTGACGCTGAGCAACAGCTCCGGCACCACCGTCCGCACGCTCACCGGCGCGTCGACGGCCGCCGCCGTCCGCCCGTCCTGGAACGCGGCGAACACCGCCGGGGCCCGGGTGCCCCGGGGCACGTACACCTGGAAGCTCACCGCCGAGCCGCGCGACGGCCAGGGCGCGCCCCTCACCCAGACCGGCACGACGACGGTCGACTGACGCCCGCGGGCCCCGGGCCTCCGGCAGGGAGCGGCGCCGGAGGTACCGTCGGACCATGACGATCCGAGCCGTGCTGTGGGACGTGGACACTGCATTGTTCGGGGGACGACCCCCGAGCCCCCAGCAGGGAGCGGCGCCGGAGGTACCGTCGGACCATGACGATCCGAGCCGTGCTGTGGGACGTGGACGACACCCTCTTCGACTACACCACGGCTGACCGGGCCGGGATGCGCGGGCACTTGACCGCCGAGGGCCTGCTCGACGGATTCGCGTCCGTCGAGCAGGCCCTCGACCGCTGGCGCCGGCTCACCGACGAGCAGTGGGCGAGGTTCGCGGCCGGCACGGTGGACTGGGAAGGCGGGCGCCGGGACCGGGTGCGGGCCTTCCTGGACCGGCCCCTGACCGACACGGAGGCGGAGGACTGGTTCGTCCGTTACCTCGGTCACTACGAAAGGGCCTGGGCGCTGTTCCCGGACGTCCTGCCCGTCCTCGACCTCCTGGCGGGCAGCCACCGCCACGCGGTGCTCTCCAACTCCAGCCTGCGTGTCCAGGACCACAAACTGCGCGTCCTCGGCGTACGGGACCGCTTCGAATCGGTGCTGTGCGCGGCCGAACTGGGCGTCTCCAAACCCGCCGCCGAGGCCTTCCACACGGCCTGCGACGCCCTGGAACTGGCACCGCACGAGGTCGCGTACGTCGGGGACCACCCGGAGATCGACGGGCGGGGCGCGGCCGACGCCGGCCTGTTCTCCGTCTGGATCGACCGCACGGGCATGAGCGCGGTCACACCCCCCGCTCCGGACGCCGCACCGGGCCCGCCCGCCGATCCGCTCTCCGGCCTGCGCCGGATCGTCTCGCTGGCCGAACTCCCCGCGATCCTCCGGCCCGATACCCGTTTTGGAGCGCCGTCCACCTTCGGGTAATGTTCTTCCTGCGCCGCCGGAGTGCGGGTCGAAAGGCCACAGGCCGGAGGCGCAAGCTAAAACAAAATCCCCATGGGGTTGAGTTTCAGTGGCCTATGGTGTAATTGGCAGCACGACGGTTTCTGGTTCCGTTAGTCTAGGTTCGAGTCCTGGTAGGCCAGCTCGCAGAGCTTATCTGCACAAGCAGAGACCAGCTCTGCAAGGCCCCCGTTGTGTAGCGGCCTAGCACGCCGCCCTCTCAAGGCGGTAGCGCCGGTTCGAATCCGGTCGGGGGTACAGATCCTTCTCAGGGGGACAGTCCGGGTCGCACCCGCTGTCTCTCATGCAGGATCGCTAGGGCCCCCGTTGTGTAGCGGCCTAGCACGCTGCCCTCTCACGGCAGTAGCGCCGGTTCGAATCCGGTCGGGGGTACGGAGTGGTCTAGACCACTATTGGGCTATGGTGTAATTGGCAACACGACGGTTTCTGGTTCCGTTGTTCTAGGTTCGAGTCCTGGTAGCCCAGCTGGATCACTTGTGATCCTCGCCCCCGTTGTGTAGCGGCCTAGCACGCTGCCCTCTCACGGCAGTAGCGCCGGTTCGAATCCGGTCGGGGGTACAGAGAAGAAGCCCTCCCCATCAGGGGAGGGCTTCTTTCGTGCCCGGGGCCATGGTCGTCAGGACAAGTAACTCCGGCCGTTCGCTGCGGCGTTGAAGCGATCGGCCGGGGGAGTCGAGGTACGGGCGGTCGAGGTACGGGCCGTCGGTGCGGAGGGTGTCAGCTGGTGCGGCGCAGCGCTTCCGACAGGCGCGCGGCCGCGTCGATGATCGCCTGGGCGTGCATCCGGCCCGGGTGGCGCGTCAGCCGCTCGATCGGTCCCGACACCGAGACGGCGGCGACCACGCGGTTCGAGGGCCCGCGCACCGGCGCGGAGACGGACGCGACGCCCGGCTCCCGCTCACCGATCGACTGGGCCCAGCCCCGGCGCCGTACGCCCGACAGGGCCGTCGCCGTGAAGCGGGCGCCCTGGAGGCCGCGGTGCAGGCGCTCCGGCTCCTCCCAGGCCATCAGGATCTGGGCCGAGGAACCGGCTTTCATCGTGAGGGTCGAGCCGACCGGGACCGTGTCCCGCAGGCCCGAAAGGCGCTCCGCCGCGGCGACGCAGATACGCATGTCGCCCTGGCGGCGGTAGAGCTGCGCGCTCTCGCCCGTGATGTCGCGCAGATGCGTGAGCACCGGGCCCGCCGTCGCGAGGAGGCGGTCCTCACCGGCCGCCGCGGCCAGCTCGGCCAGCCGGGGACCGAGAATGAAACGGCCCTGCATGTCACGCGCCACCATCCGGTGGTGTTCAAGTGCCACGGCGAGGCGATGTGCCGTGGGCCGTGCCAGTCCGGTCGCCGCGACCAGTCCCGCGAGGGTGGCCGGACCGGACTCCAGTGCGCTCAGGACAAGGGCTGCCTTGTCCAGAACGCCGACGCCGCTACTGTTGTCCATGAAACGATACTCGCGTCTCACTCTGTGAAACGCAAGTTCAATTTTCCGTGGAACGCGCCACCCTGATACGTACACGGCCCGTGGACCGACGGGCCTGGCGGAAGACGTCCGGTACGGGGGGTACGGGCGCAGGCCGCACCGGAAATCTCTAGTTGGGCCGGCGCCTCACAGGCCGGCCGGAGGGAAAGCGATGGGTAGGACACTCGCGGAGAAGGTCTGGGACGACCACGTCGTCCGGCGCGCGGAGGGCGAGCCCGACCTTCTCTTCATCGATCTGCACCTGCTGCACGAGGTGACCAGCCCCCAGGCCTTCGACGGCCTCCGTCAGGCGGGGCGCCCCGTGCGTCGTCTCGACCTCACCATCGCGACCGAGGACCACAACACCCCCACCCTCGACATCGACAAGCCCATCGCGGACCCGGTCTCCCGGGCCCAGCTGGAGACGCTGCGCAAGAACTGCGCCGACTTCGGCGTGCGCCTGCACTCGCTGGGAGACGTCGAGCAGGGTGTCGTCCACGTCGTAGGACCGCAGCTGGGCCTGACCCAGCCCGGCACCACGGTCGTGTGCGGTGACTCCCACACCTCCACGCACGGCGCGTTCGGCGCGCTGGCGTTCGGCATCGGCACCTCCCAGGTCGAGCACGTGCTGGCCACCCAGACGCTGCCGCTGGCCCGCCCGAAGACCATGGCCATCACGGTCGACGGCGAACTGCCCGAGGACGTCACGGCCAAGGACCTGATCCTGGCGATCATCACCAAGATCGGTACGGGTGGCGGCCAGGGCTACATCCTGGAATACCGCGGCTCCGCCATCGAGAAACTCTCGATGGAGGCCCGCATGACCATCTGCAACATGTCGATCGAGGCCGGCGCCCGCGCGGGCATGATCGCCCCCGACGAGACCACCTTCGCGTACATCGAGGGCCGTGCCCACGCCCCCGAGGGCGAGGACTGGGACGCCGCCGTCGCGTACTGGAAGACCCTGAAGTCGGACGACGACGCGGAATTCGACGCGGAGGTCGTCATCGACGCCGCCTCCCTCGCGCCGTTCGTCACCTGGGGCACCAACCCCGGCCAGGGAGCACCGCTTTCGGCGGCCGTCCCCGACCCTGCTTCGTACGAAGACGCTTCGGAGCGCAACGCCGCCGAAAAGGCCCTGGAGTACATGGGGTTGACCGCCGGACAGCCGCTGCGGGACATCAAGGTCGACACCGTCTTCGTAGGTTCGTGCACCAACGGCCGTATCGAGGACCTGCGCGCCGCCGCGGCGATCGTCGGAGGCCGCAAAGTCGCCGACGGCGTACGCATGCTGGTGGTCCCCGGCTCCGCGCGCGTCGGTCTGCAGGCCGTCTCCGAGGGTCTCGACCTGGTCTTCAAGGAGGCCGGCGCCGAATGGCGGCACGCGGGCTGCTCGATGTGTCTGGGCATGAACCCCGACCAGCTGGCTCCCGGTGAGCGCTCCGCGTCCACCTCCAACCGCAACTTCGAGGGCAGGCAGGGCAAGGGCGGCCGTACGCACCTGGTGTCGCCGCAGGTCGCCGCCGCCACGGCCGTACTGGGCCATCTGGCGTCCCCCGCCGACCTGTCCGACGCCGACGTCCGCACGCCCGCTGGAGTCTGAGAACCATGGAAGCATTCACCAAGCACACCGGCCGGGCGGTCCCGCTGCGCCGCAGCAACGTGGACACCGACCAGATCATCCCCGCCCACTGGCTCAAGAAGGTGACCAGGGACGGCTTCGAGGACGGGCTCTTCGAGGCCTGGCGCAAGGACTCGTCCTTCATCCTCAACCAGCCCGAGCGCGCGGGCGCCACGGTCCTGGTCGCGGGCCCCGACTTCGGCACCGGCTCCTCGCGCGAGCACGCCGTGTGGGCCCTGCAGAACTACGGCTTCAAGACCGTCATCTCGTCGCGCTTCGCGGACATCTTCCGCGGCAACTCTCTCAAGAACGGCCTGCTCACGGTGGTTCTGGAGCAGAAGATCGTGGACGCGCTCTGGGAGCTGACGGAGAAGGACCCCGAGGCCGAGATCACGGTCGACCTGGAGGCCCGTGAGGTGCGCGCCGAGGGCATCACGGCCGCCTTCGAGCTCGACGAGAACGCCCGCTGGCGGCTGCTGAACGGGCTGGACGACATCTCCATCACCCTGCAGAACGAGGCGGACATCTCCACGTACGAGGCCAAGCGGCCCTCCTACAAGCCGCGGACCGTGCAGGTCTGACCGGATCCCGCTGACCGGATCCCGCTGAGCGGATCCTTCTGGTCGGAGCCGGATCCGCACGGCGGATTCCAGCCAGGCAACAGGCCTCTGTACCCCCAATCGTGGACGGTTGGGGGTACATCCGTGTCTGCCTCCGGAAGGGGTGTTCCGGCCTTTGTGATTGGCCTCAACTGCCCTTGTTTCAAGGGTCCTTGCTGGGGTAGCCGAACCCCGGCAGAGCCTTGTGCGGAGGTGCGCGGGAGGCCCTCGGGAGGCGGTAGTTACCCCCTGCGCAGGCGACAACTCGCCCCAGATGGCACAATCTGTGCATGGAACACGACGGCCAACTCGACCTCTATGCGGCAGTCGCGTCCCAACTCAAGGAAGCGCACACATCGGTGCGCGCACTGCAAGTCCCGGAGGGCGTACGGATGGCGCTGACCCGGAAGCTGCTGGTCATTACGGCCGTGGCCAAACACGATCTCGCCGATGCGACAAGGCGTCTGGAGCGGTTCACGACGGACCTCGACGAGGGCCGAATCCCCGAAGAGGAACGCTGAGGAACTTGGGCAGCGCCCCAGTTCGTTGCGGCACAAGGGTGATTAGCCCGTTTCGTGTTTGATTTGCGGTATATATCTGCCTAACGTGCGAAAAAGCTTGAACACTTTCGTTCTGGCAATGTCTCCGAAGGGGAAGACGTGAACAAGGCGCAGCTCGTAGAAGCGATTGCCGACAAGGTCGGCGGGCGTCAGCAGGCCGCTGACGCGGTCGACGCCGTACTGGACGCCGTGGTGCGTGCAGTTGTCGGCGGGGACCGGGTCTCGGTCACCGGCTTCGGTTCCTTCGAGAAGGTGGACCGTCCGGCCCGTTACGCCCGTAACCCGCAGACCGGAGAGCGGGTTCGGGTCAAGAAGACCTCCGTGCCCCGTTTCCGCGCGGGCCAGGGCTTCAAGGACCTGGTGAGCGGCTCGAAGAAGCTCCCGAAGAACGACGTCGCGGTCAAGAAGGCTCCCAAGGGCAGCCTGAGCGGTGGCGCTTCCGCCACGGTCAAGAAGGCCGCGGCCAAGAAGGCCACCACCGCCAGGAAGGCGACGGGGGCGGCCGCGAAGAAGACCACGGCCGCGGCGACGACCCGCAAGGCGACCGCGGCGAAGAAGACCTCGTCCGCGGCGGCGAAGAAGACCAGCGCCACGGCCAAGAAGACGACCGCCAAGAAGACCTCGGCGACCGCGAAGAAGACGTCGTCGTCGGCGGCCAAGAAGACCACCGCCAAGAAGGCGGCGGCGAAGAAGGCCCCCGCGAAGAAGGCCGCGGCCAAGAAGGCGCCGGCCAAGAAGTCGGCGGCCCGCACGACCACCACCGCCAAGAAGGCCACCGCCCGCAGGTAGACAGGGGCGCAGGGCATAAACGCGCCGGGCCGGGCTCCCACGGGGGAGCCCGGCCCGCGGCGTTTTCACCAGCCCTGGAAGCCCCGTCTCAACAGGCCTGCTTCAGAAGCCCTGCTTCAGAAGGTCTGCCTCAGAAGGTCTGCCTCAGAAGGTCTGCAGGGTCACCAGCGTGATGCGGCGGTCGTCCTTCCCGCCCTCGCTCCCGGCCTCGCCCTCGACCTCGATCCGTACGCGCTGGCCCGGACGGAGCAGTCTGAGGCCGCCTTTGTCGAAGGCCGGGGCGTCGAAGGGGACGGGAGTGCCGTCGTCCAGCAGCACCTGGCCGGAACGGGTCTCGGGGTCGTATGTGTACGCGGTCGCCTGCATGGGGGAAGGGTATGCGGTTCCCCGCGCCCCTGTCGGGGCTCAGGCCGCTTTGAGGCGTTCCGCGGCTGCCGCCGTACGTGGGCCCACGCCCAGGGTCAGGGCCGCTCGCAGGTCCGCGCCCGTGTCCACGTCCTGGCGTACGGAATCCACCGCGGTCAGCACGAGTTCCGTGGCGCCCGATGCGCGATGGCGCGCGCGGGAATCCGTTCCGAAAGCGGGAAGCAATTCGTGGCCTGGCGACGCGCCCAGGAGAGTGGTGCCGATTTGGGCGGCATCGGAGAGGAAAGCCCGGGGGAATTCGGCGGCGGCCGTGAGGACCCGGGCCAATTCGAGAGGGCGCAGAGCGGGCAGATCCGCGTTCAGGGCGGCCAGCGGAGTGTGCGGGTTTGCGGTGCGCACGACAGTCGCCGCGTGCCGCAGAGCGGCGTTCAGACCGCCCCCGGGCTCGTCCGGGACGATCCGGGCACCCAGGGCCGCCAGCTCCCGCCCGGCCAGCGCGTCGCCCGTGACTACGGCCACATCCGCGACTTCCGGGCAGGCCAGCGCCGCGGCCACCGTGTCCTGTGCGAAGGCGAGGGCGAGCCCGGGACGCAGACCGTCGGCCGCGGTGTCCGAGAGCCTGCTCTTCGCCCGCGCAAGGGCTTTGAGGGGTACGACCATGATCCATTGCACGAGCGTTTCGTCCCTCCCTTGTCGCGCCCATTGTCCCCCGGACACCGGAGAGGGGCCGAGGCCGGGGCGTACGGTGTTCTCGACAGACCGGCGGCCCGGGGTGACACTTGTGCGGCCCCCAAGGCCCAAGAGGAAGGTGTTCGCGTGTCCCGCCGCAGAATCGGCTTCTGGTACCGCTTCTCAGCGGTCCTCGTCAAACCGCCGCTGGTGGTTCTGATCAAGCGGGACTGGCGTGGAATGGAGAACATTCCTGCTGATGGCGGATTTATCACCGCGGTGAACCATAATTCTCACGCCGATCCGTTCGCGTACGGGCACTTTCAGTACAACACCGGCCGGGTTCCGCGTTTCCTCGCCAAGAGCGGGCTTTTCAAGAGCGGTTTCGTGGGGACGATGATGCGGGGGACCGGGCAGATCCCGGTGTACCGCGAGAGTTCCGACGCGCTCAGCGCCTACCGGGCCGCGATCGACGCCGTGGAGCGCGGGGAATGCGTCGTCTTCTACCCCGAGGCCACCCTCACCCGTGACCCCGGCCTGTGGCCGATGACCGGCAAGACGGGTGCCGCGCGGGTCGCGCTGGAGACCAGGTGCCCGGTGATCCCGGTGGCCCAGTGGGGCGCCAACCACCTGCTGGCCCCGTACGCGAAGAAGCCCGACTTCTTTCCGCGCAAGACGCACCATGTGCTCGCGGGCCCGCCCGTGGACCTCTCGCGGTTCTACGGCAAGGAGATGACCCCGGACCTCCTGAAGGAGGCGACCGAGGTCATCATGGCCGCGATCACCGAGCAGCTGGAGCTGATCCGCGGCGAGAAGGCACCGGCCAAGCGGTACGACCCGCGTCAGGTGCGTATCGAGCAGCGGCGCAGGACACGGGAACAGGACGAGCAGGAAGCGCACGACGAGCACGACGCGCTGGGCGCGCGGGAAAGGACCGCGCGGGAAGCAGCCGTGCGGGACACGACCGAGGCAGAGCACGAAAAGGGGCACGGCAAGTGACGACATCCGGCAGGCCCGTCAAGGCGACCGTCTTCGGGACCGGATCGTGGGGCACCGCCTTCGGCATGGTGCTCGCCGACGCCGGCTGCGACGTGACGCTGTGGGGACGGCGGGCCGAGATCGCCGAAGCGGTCAACTCCACCCGCACGAACCCCGACTACCTGCCGGGCATCGAACTCCCGGAGAACCTGCGGGCCACCACGGACGCCGCCGAGGCCGCCCACGACGCCGACTTCACGGTCCTCGCCGTGCCCTCGCAGACCCTGCGCGGGAACCTCGCGGAATGGGCGCCGCTGCTCGCGCCCGGCACGGTGCTCGTCTCCCTCATGAAGGGCGTCGAACTCGGCTCCGCGATGCGGATGAGCGAGGTGATCGAGGACGTCGCGAAGGTCGGCGCCGACCGGATCGCCGTGGTCACCGGGCCCAACCTGGCCCGGGAGATCGCCGCCCGCATGCCGGCCGCCGCCGTGGTCGCGTGCAGCGACGAAGGCGTGGCCCAGCGGCTCCAGGCCGCCTGCCACACGCCGTACTTCCGGCCGTACACCAACACCGACGTGGTGGGCTGCGAGCTGGGCGGCGCGGTCAAGAACGTCATCGGCCTCGCCGTCGGCATCGCGGACGGCATGGGCCTCGGCGACAACGCCAAGGGGTCCCTCATCACACGGGGGTTGGCGGAGACGACCCGGCTCGGACTGCGGATGGGCGCCGAACCCCTGACGTTCTCCGGACTCGCGGGCCTGGGCGACCTCGTGGCGACCTGCTCCTCGCCGCTCTCGCGCAACCACACCTTCGGTACGAACCTCGGCAAGGGCATGACCCTCCAGGAGACCATCGCGGTCACCAAGCAGACCGCCGAGGGCGTCAAGTCCTGTGAGTCCGTACTGGACTTGGCGCGCCGGCACGGGGTCGACATGCCCATCACGGAGACCGTCGTCGAGATCGTCCACGAGGGCAAGCCGCCGGTCGTCGCGGTCAAGGAACTGATGTCACGCAGCGCCAAGCCGGAACGGCACTGAGCGACCCCGCCGCCGGCCGCTGACTCGGAGCCCTACCACCGGGTACTCTCAACCCGATATGAGCACCGAGAACCTTCCCCAGAGCCCTGAGCAGCCGCCTCGCAAGCCGCGCGTGGCCGTCGTCTTCGGCGGGCGCAGTTCCGAACACGGGATCTCCATGGTCACCGCCGGAGCCGTCCTGCGGGCCGTCGACCGGACCAAGTACGACGTCCTGCCGATCGGCATCACCCGGGAAGGCCGCTGGGTGCTCACGGCCGACGACCCGGAGCGGATGACGATCACCGAGCGTCGTACGCCCGACGTCGAGTCACTCGCCGAGTCGAGCGAGGGCGGCGTGATCCTGCCCGTCGACCCCGCCAACCGCGAAGTGGTCTACAGCGAGCCGGGTTCGGTGCCCAAGGCGCTCGGCGAGGTCGACGTCGTCTTCCCGATGCTGCACGGCCCGTACGGCGAGGACGGCACGCTGCAGGGTCTGCTGGAGCTCTCCGGTGTCCCGTACGTCGGCTCGGGTGTGCTCGCCTCGGCCGTCGGCCAGGACAAGGAGTACATGAAGCGGGTGTTCACCTCCTTCGGGCTGCCGGTCGGCCCGTACGTGGTGATCCGTCCCCGTGAGTGGGAGCAGGACCAGTCGGCGGCCCGCAAGAAGATCATCGACTTCGCGGGGGAGCACGGCTGGCCGCTCTTCGTGAAGCCCGCGCGCGCGGGTTCGTCGATCGGCATCACCAAGGTCGAGGACCTGTCCGGCCTGGACGAGGCGATCGCGGCGGCCCAGCACCACGACCCGAAGATCCTCGTGGAGGCGCTGCTGCGCGGGCGCGAGATCGAGTGCGGGGTCCTGGAGTTCGAGGACGGGCCGCGGGCCTCCGTGCCGGCCGAGATCCCGCCGGTGCAGTCGCACGCCTACTACGACTTCGAGGCGAAGTACATCGACTCGACGCCCGGTATCGTGCCGGCCCCGCTGACTCCCGAGCAGACCACCGAGATCCGGCGCCTGGCCGTCGAGGCCTTCGAGGCCGCGTCCTGCGAGGGTCTGGTCCGCGCGGACTTCTTCCTCACCGAGGACGGGGAGTTCGTGATCAACGAGATCAACACGATGCCCGGCTTCACGCCGATCTCCATGTACCCCAAGATGTGGGAAGCGACGGGGGTCCCGTACCCGGAACTGGTGGACCGCCTGATCCAGGCGGCGCTGCGCAGGCCGACGGGCCTGCGCTAAATCTTCTCGCTTTCAGGGGCGCGGGGTCCCGGGCACCGGCTTCGCTTCTCCGGGTGGGGCAGGGCCTCTGCTTTCAGGGGCGCGGGGAACTGCGCAACACCAGCCACGACGCACCCGCACCCGACAACGAACCGGCGGCGTACGAACCGGCCGGGGCCATCAGTCCGCGATCCCCGAAGGGATCTCCTTCTTGATGGCCTCGGTCAGGTCGACGAGAACAGAGGACGTGTCCCGCCCGGAGGGGACGGTCACCTCCACATACACGCGCCGCTGCGCGGAGGTGAAGCGAGTCACCCCACCCTCCCGCTTCTCCATCAGCCAGTCGATCCCGTTCACGACCCCGCCGATCGCCACAGGATCATCACCGTTGGCCACCTTGGGGTCCACCATCTTCGCGGGCCGCGACACCCCGCAGCGCAGTATGATCGCCGGGCTTCCCCAGCCCGCGGTCAGCGCTGACCGGGGCTCGGGATCCTCCCGATCGAGGCCGTCCACCTTCCGTGGCAACGACTTGTCCAGGTTCTGGCACAGCTTGGTGGCCTTGGCCCCCGGACTGGGAACCGAGGCCGGGATGTTGTCGTCTGCTGAGGAGCAGCCTGTGGCAGCGATCAGCAGGACAAGGGCGGGCAGCCCGACCAGAGAAGCACGCCGGTGACGGAAGAGGTCCACCGGCCCAGCGTAGACGGGGGCTACAGGTGCACGACCGGGCAGGTCAGAGTACGCGTGATGCCGTCCACCTGCTGGACTCGCGCGACCACCATGCGGCCGAGTTCGTCCACTGTGTCGGCTTGGGCCCGCACGATCACGTCGTACGGCCCTGTCACGTCCTCGGCCTGGATCACCCCCGAAATCTTGCTGATCGTCTCGGCGACGGTCGACGCTTTGCCGACCTCCGTCTGGATCAGGATGTACGCCTGTACCACGGAACCTCCAGGGCGGCCACGAGGATCATGTGGGGAAAAGGAACGCCACGGTATCGCGTCGCCGCACGCCACGGGGAGACCCGCGGGAGCGGGGGCTTGCGCGCCAGGGTGCACGGACCGCACAGGTTGACGGTTGATTCGACGGTACCGAGGTACGGGACGGCCCGCGACCGGGCGGAGGCGGGCCGCGGCGGGGCGAACGTGGTCCACGGCCGGGCGAACGCGGGAACAGAAGCGCAGCTGAGCGTCAACAGAAGCAGACAAGGCAACCCGGTTCATGGGCACGAAGGGAACAGGTGAGACTCGGTGAAGGGAACCGTGGGCGAGTTGGGGGAGTTCGGGCTCATCAAGGAGCTCACCTCCCGGCTCACCACCACCCCGGCGGTACGCGTCGGGCCGGGTGACGACGCGGCCGTGGTGGCCGCCCCCGACCGCAGGGTCGTGGCGAGCACCGACATCCTCCTGGAGGGACGGCACTTCCGGCGCGACTGGTCCACCGCGTACGACGTCGGCCGCAAGGCCGCCGCACAGAACCTCGCGGACATCGCCGCCATGGGCGCCGTGCCGACCGCACTGCTCCTCGGCCTGGTCGTCCCGGCCGAACTGCCCGCCACCTGGCCCTCCGAGCTGATGGACGGCCTGCGCGACGAGTGCCAGGTCGCGGGCGCGGCCGTGGTCGGCGGAGACGTCGTACGCGGCGACACGATCACCGTGGCGATCACCGCGCTCGGTGATCTGCGCAACCACGAGCCGGTCACCCGGGGCGGCGCACGGCCCGGCGACGTGGTGGCCGTGACGGGCTGGCTGGGCTGGTCCGCGGCCGGGCACGCCGTGCTCTCCCGCGGCTTCCGCTCGCCGCGCGCCTTCGTCGAGGCACACCGCCGCCCGGAACCGCCGTACCACGCGGGCCCCGCGGCGGCCGGGCTCGGCGCGACCTCCATGACGGACGTCAGCGACGGGCTGATCGCCGACCTCGGGCACATCGCCGAGGCCAGCAAGGTACGGATCGACATCCGCTCCGGTGCCGTCGACATCCCCACGCAGATGAACGACATCGGTCAGGCCGTCGGCGTCGACCCGATCCAGTGGGTGCTCACCGGCGGTGAGGACCACGCGATCGTCGCGACCTTCCCGGCGGACGTGAAGCTGCCCGCCCGCTGGAAGGTGATCGGCGAGGTCCTCAATCCGTCGGCGCTGCCCCAGGTCACGGTCGACGGGGCGCCCTGGACCAGCAAGGGCGGCTGGGACCACTTCGGGGACATCGAGTCATGAGCACACCTCCGAGCGGATCTCGCCCCGCCCCGCCCCGCGTACTGACGGTCGCGGGTTCCGACTCCGGTGGCGGCGCCGGGATCCAGGCCGACCTGAAGACCATGCTCGCGCTCGGCGTGCACGGTATGAGTGTGCTCACCGCCGTCACCGCGCAGAACTCCCTCGGTGTACAGGGCGCCTGGGAGCTGCCGGTGGAGGCGGTGCGTGCCCAGTACCGCAGCGTGGTCGACGACATCGGCGTCCAGGCGGTCAAGACCGGCATGCTCTCCTCGGCCGAACTCGTGGAGGCCGTCGCCGCGTTGATCGGCGGCACCGACGCGCCCGCGGTCGTCGACCCGGTCGGCGTCTCCAAGCACGGCGACTCCCTGCTGGCCGCGTCCGCCCTGGACTCCGTACGCACGAAGCTCCTGCCCGTGGCCACGGTGGCGACACCGAACCTCGACGAGGTGGCCCAGCTCACGGGCGTGACGGTCGAGTCGGAGGACGGGATGCGGCGGGCGGCGGCGGCCGTGCTGTCGTACGGGCCCGCCTGGGCGCTGATCAAGGGCGGTCACCTGAGCGGGGACGCGGTGGACTTCCTCACCGACGGCTCCGACGAGCTGTGGCTGCGCGCGCCCCGGTTCGACAACCGGCACACCCACGGCACGGGGTGCACGCTCGCGAGCGCGATCGCCTCCGAGCTGGCGAAGGGCCGGTCGGTACCGGACGCGGTCGTGGCGGCGAAGGAGTACGTCACCGGGGCGATCGCGGCCGGATTCGCGCTCGGGTCAGGGATAGGCCCCGTACATCACGGCTGGCGCTTCACCGCGGAAGCGGAGGCGGAGGCGGCAGCAGAGGCGGCGGCGGAGGAGCCGGGGAACTGAGCGGCCGGGGGAGCCGAGCGGCTGGGCAGCTGAGTGGCCTGGTCGGCTCGGGTACAGCAGAAAGCCGGTCCTCCGTGAGGGGGACCGGCTTTGAGCGGTGGACCAGCAGTGGCTGCGCGCTGTTGCAGAGCGATCAGCGCGAGACCTTGCCGGCCTTGATGCACGAGGTGCAAGCGTTGACGCGCTTCGGCGTCCCGCTGACCACGGTACGGACGCGCTGGATGTTCGGGTTCCAGCGACGGGACGTACGGCGGTGCGAGTGCGAGATGCTGTTGCCGAAGCTCGGCCCCTTGCCACAGACGTCGCAGTTGGCAGCCACGGGTCACTCCAAAGACTTCAGATGCTCTTACGGTGGATCCCGGCATGCCGAGATCAGGATCGTAGGATCTGAGTGGCGCTGCCAGGGGGAAGGCCCGATGAGATCGGGCAACCGGAGCAGCATACAACGACTGCGTCCGTACAACGAAACTACCATGTCCCGCGCGGGGTCCCTCCCGGCCCTCTTCCGGCCGGCACCCCACCTGGGTCTACGCTGCGTCGGACGTTCGGCCGCTCGCTCCGGCCGCTCAGACCGGCTGCTCAAGGAGGCGCAGGTGCCGCAGGTGCCGCAGACATTGGACGCATCCGCGGTACGCGCCTGGTGCGGGCTCGCGCTGGAGGCCCTCGGCCGTGCGCGCGAGGAGATCGACGCGATCAATGTCTATCCCGTCGCCGACGGGGACACCGGCACCAATCTCTATCTGACCGTCGAGTCGGCGGCCGGGGCGGTCGAGGCGGTCTTCGCGGCGCACGCGGCGATGTCCGTCGTCGGCACCCCGCCCGACGGACCGCTGCCCGACGGCCCCCGGATCGACAGCCCCCGGATCGAGCCGCCCACACTCGCCGACGCGGTACGGGCCATGGCGCACGGCGCGCTCATCGGGGCGCGGGGCAACT
Source organism: Streptomyces tauricus (assembly GCF_014650955.1). GTDB lineage: Bacteria > Actinomycetota > Actinomycetes > Streptomycetales > Streptomycetaceae > Streptomyces > Streptomyces tauricus. The sequence continues at coordinate 140,868 of NZ_BMVY01000017.1, read as the reverse complement.
CGGGGACGATCCTCGCGCAGCTCCTGCGGGGCATGGCGCAGGTCCTCGCCGCGGACACGGGCAGCGAGCGGACCGACGGCCCGGGTCTGCGGCTCGCCCTACGGCACGCGGCCGACGCGGCCAGGCAGGCCGTCGCGCACCCGGTGGAGGGCACGGTCCTCACCGTCGCCTCGGCCGCCGCCGACGCGGCCTCGGGTGCCGAGGGGGACTGCGCGGTGGTCGCGCGGGCCGCGTACGAGGGCGCGCGGGCGGCGCTCGCGGCGACTCCCGGGCAGCTGGCCGTCCTGGAACGCGCCGGAGTGGTCGACGCCGGCGGCCGGGGACTCGTGGCCGTGCTGGGGGCGCTGGTGGAGACGTTCACCGGCGAGGCCCCCACCGTGACCGGGAGAGCGGTGCCGGTACTCGCGTCCCACGCGCGCGTGGAGATCGCGGAGGCGGGGGAGTGCGCGGACGGCGGCCCCGCACCCGCCTCCGCTCCCGTATCCGTCCAGGAGGAGACCGGCCCCGCGTTCGAGGTGATCTACCTCCTGGAGGCGGACGACACGGCCGTGGCGCGGCTGCGCGACCGGCTCGACGCGCTGGGGGACTCGCTCGTCGTGGTCGGCGGGGACGGGCTGTGGAACGTGCACGTGCACGTCGACGACGCGGGCGCGGCCGTGGAGGCAGGCGTCGAGGCCGGGCGGCCGTACCGGATCCGGATCACGCACTTCGGGCCGGCCGACGCGCACACCACGGGCTCGACGGTCCGGCCGGTCCGGGAGAGGGCGCAGCGCGCGGTCGTGGCCGTCGTCCCCGGGGAAGGCCTCGCGCGGCTCTACGCCGAGGCGGGGGCCACCACCGTCCTCGCGCGCCCCGGGGAGCCGCCGGCGAGCGGGGAACTCGTGGACGCGGTACGCCGGGCGCACGCCCTGGAGGTCGTCCTGCTGCCGAACGACGCCGAGCTGCGCCACACGGCCGCGGCGGCGGCCGAGCAGGCCCGCACCGAGGGCGTACGGGTCGCGCTGATCCCCACGCGCTCGGCGGTGCAGGGGATCGCCGCGCTCGCCGTGCACGAGCCCGAGCGGCGCTTCGACGAGGACGTGGTCGCGATGACCTCGGCGGCGGGCGCGACCCGGTATGCCGAGGTGGAGGTCGCGGAACACCAGTCCTGGACCATGGCCGGCATCTGCCAGGCCGGAGACATCCTCGGCCTCATCGACGGCGACGTGGCCGTGATCGGCTCCGACGTCACGGCCACCGCCGAGTCGGTCCTCAACCGGATGCTCTCGGCGGGTGGCGAGATGGTCACCCTGGTCCTGGGCGAAGAGGCCCCCACCACGATCGCCGACCACTTGGAGGCCAAGGTCCGCGAGTCGTACTTGGCTGTGGACACGGTGGTGTACCAGGGCGGCCACCAGGGGGCGCTACTCCTGATCGGCGTGGAGTAACCACTCCCGCCCCTTCAGCGGCGCGGGGAACGGCGCGGCCAACCACGACGCACCGGCAGCGCCCGGCGAGGCCCTGGGGAACGGCGCGAGAGGCCGCAGCGACGCGGCGGGCCCCATCAGGGGCGCGGGGAACGGCGCACCGCAACGCACCCGCAGCGCCCCGCGAGGGAACGGCGGGCCCCGTAAGGGGCGCGGGGAACGGCGCAGTCAGCCACGACGCGCCCGCACCCGGGACTCAGCCCTCTTCGACCGCCCGCAGCAACCGCTCCGCTTCGGCAAGCCGGGCCACCACCACCTCGTCGGAGCCGCCGCCGGCATACGCGTCGCGCACCGCACGCGCCCGCCCCGCCGCCCCCTCCGGGCGCTCAAGATCCGCCTCCAGCCACCCGGCGGCAAGCTGCGCCCCCGTCCGGTCATGGAGGGCGTCCTCGCCGAGCGAGAGGAACCCCGACACGGCCAGCGTGAGATGACCCAGCGCCTCCTCGAACAGGACACGAATCGCCTCGTCGCCGGCGTCCCCGGGCACGGACCGGGCCACCAGGTCACCGAACTGCCGGTGCGTGTGCGCGAGTTCGGCGTCGAGCATCTCGCCCGCCGCATCGTCCTCGGCCCCACCCGCCTCGCACGCGTCGACCGCCCGCGTCATCAACTCCCGCGCCACATCGACCCCCGCGCCCGTCGGCCCGTCGTCCCCCTCGACGTCCTCGGACTCCCCGCGCACCGCGAGCCACGCCCGCGCCCGCAGCGACCGGACCAGCCCGTGGACGTTCCCGAGGGTCAGCCACAGTTCGCCGGCACGCTCGTACGCCTGCCCCGCCTCGCGCAGCAGCCCCGCGTGCCCGAGCGCCTCCGCCGCGAGGTGCGCGAGCGTCGCGTGGTCCTGCTGCTCGGGCCACCGCCGGGCGATGTCGGCCGCCCGGAGCCAGTGCTCGGCGGCCTCACGGTGCTCACCGAGTTCGGTGAGACAGTCGCCGAGCCACCACCGGGTCTGCACGATCGCCCCGTCGCCGTGCGTGTCCGCGCTCAGTTCCGCCAGCGCCGACTCCAGCACCTCCGCGGCCTCCGCCCACCGATCCTGCCGCAGCAGGAAGCCGCCCAGCTGATGCCGCGCCCAGGCGCCCAGCGTGGCGCTCTCGCCGCCCTCGTCGGCCCAGTGCGACGCCTCCAGGGCGTGGTCGGCCGCGGGCCCGAACCGCCCCGTGGCACCGAGTATCTCGGCCAGCTGGAGGTGCAGCTGGGCATGCCCGGTCGCCTCCATGAAGGGCGCCCCGTGCTCCAGCGCCGCCCTGGCCGCCCGCTCGGCCGCCTCGGCGTCGCCCAGATGGCGTGCGAGCCCGGTCAGCCGGGCCTCGTACTCCACCGCGAACCACGGCACCCCGGCCGCGACGAACGCCTCCGAGGCCTCCGTGAGCAGTTCGGCGGCCTTCTCCGCGTCTCCGGAGAGCGCCGCGAGCTCGCCGAGCATCGCCCGGGCCTCCGCGGCGCGCGAGGCGACCAGCAGATCGTCCCCGGCGCCCGGCCCGGCGAGGGCCAGCAGCTCCCGGGCGGAGGTCCTGGCGGCGGCCGAGGCCTTCGATCCGCCTCCGGAGTCACCGCCCGCCCCGCCCCCGTTCGTCCCCGCCGCCTCGTGCACCCGCTGCAGCAGGATGCGAGCCCGCCCGACCAGCACGGACGCGGCCTGCCGAAGCCCGGTCGCGCCCTCCGCGAAGAGCGCGAGCACCAGCTCGTACGGTTCCGAGACCGCGGCCAGCGCCTCCTCGCTCCGGCCGGACAGGGCCAGCGCGTACGCCCCACGCGCGCGTGCCGCCAGTGCCTCGCCCGGGTCGCCCGCCTCCTCGTACAACTCGGCGGCGCGGGCGAACAGTTCCACGCCGTCGGGGCCTAGGCCCATCGCCTCGTGGTCGGTCATCTCCGCCCGGTCGCGAGGAGTCAGCTCCCGGTCCCCGGCGTCCCCGACGGCCTCGGCGACCGCCGCCCACGCCGCCACGGACTCCGGATGCAGCGCCGCGGAGAGCCGCCGGGCCTCGGCGAGCAGCGCGGGAAGATCCGCCCCCGAGCCGGCGCCGGGCGCCGGTGAGGGCCGCACGGGAGCCGTGGCTGTGGCGGTGGCGAGGCCGGTCCGCTCCGCCCGTACCCCCAAAGGCAGGCGTTCCACCAGCGGCTGCCGGTCCATGCGCCGGCGGATACGCTCGCTCACCCGCGTCGTGCCGTTGCGCGCGTCGAAGCGCCCGGCCAGGGAAAGCGCCTCCACGCGCGCGTGGGCGGCGAGTTCGGCCGCCGTCCAGGTGCGCCCCGCCGGACCCGGCACGGTCCGGGTGCCGAGCCCGAGAGAGGTCAGCCGGTCCGCCAGCAGGGCGACCACGGCCAGGAAGTCCATGCGGCTGCGCGGTTCCCCGTTGTCCGTGAAGTACGAGGGCCGCTCCGCGAGCAGTTCCAGCGCGCGGGCCTCGTTGCCGCTGAGCGCGCAGAACTCCACATGGTCCGCGTACGCGCCGCGCATGCTCTCCATGGGGCGCACCAGCCGGAAACCGCGCAAGTGGTGGGCGCGCGCCTCGTCCGTGCGGCCGAGGCGCAGCAGGGGCAGCAGCGAGGACGCGAGGACGGCGTGCGGTTCGTGGGCGCAGGTGTACTCGCCCTCCAGGACCGGCCGCCACAGCTCAAGCGCCTCGGCGTCCGCGCCCCGCTCCGCCCGCCAACCGCCCTGGTCGTGGAGTTCGCAGGCGTGGCAGTCGGCCATCGAGTCCCGGTCCGCGGCGAGCCACGCCGTGTACGCGCGCTCGGCCCGCGCCAGGTCCCCGACCTCCCGGGCCACGGTGAACTCGGCGGCACGCACGGCCCGTTCGGAGTGCCCGGCGAGCCGGTAGCGGTGCTCCATCTCGCCGAGCCACTTCTCTATGGAGGCGAGCGGTATGTGCGGCTGGCCGAGCATCCCCGAGGACACCCACTTGAAGACCCAGTGCAGGGAGTGGATCTCGTACTCGTCGAAGTCCTCGGGCCGTTCGTCCCACATGCGCAGCAGGCGCGCGAAGGGGACGAACATCCGGTCCTTCTCGGAGCTGTAGTTGTAGACCTTCAGCTGGTGGCCCAGCGCCTCGATCACGGCGAGCGGGATGTTCAGCTTCTCGGCCTCGATGAGCAGCTGCTCCGCGCGCGCGTTGCGGGCGGGGCCCTCCGGCTGCTCGTAGTTCTCCTGCATCGCCCGGCGCAGCGCGTCGAAGTCCAGGTCCGTGGGCTCGCTCATCGGTGGCCCTCCTCCGGGGGGTCGTTGTGGGTGGCCCACTCCAGGAGGCCCATGAACGAGCGGTTCAGCAGCGCCGAGTCCGCGGGCCGCAGCGGACGCTGGGCCATCAGCAGGGCCTGTCCGTAGAGCGACTCCGTGGCTGTGCCGATCAGCTCCCGGTCGTCGAGCGAACTGATCCGCCGGATCAGCGGGTTCAGGTGGTTGAGCACCAGACGCGCGCGCGGGGCGGTGCCGCGCAGCGAGCCGAGGATGCCCGCCCACAGGTCGTCGGCCTGCTCCTCGGCGTCCGCGCGGGCCTGCTCGTGGCGGGCCGCCCGGTCGTCCAGGTGCAGGGCGGGAACCGAGAGCGGGTGGAAGGCGCGCAGGACGACATCGCATCCCAGGGGGTCGAGTGTCGCCCGCGCGGCTCCCAGGAAGGCCGACAGGGCCAGCTCCACCGCCGGGTCGACCGCGTCCAGATGGGCGGTCACCGTGTCGGCGTCCAGTTCCGCGACGACCGTCCCCGGGCGCACCGACGGCAGCGCCTCGACCAGTTCGGTGTCGTAGGTGTAGCCGCCGTTGACGACGCCCACGCCCTGCGCTGACGCGATCTGGGCGACCTGCCGGTACTCCTCCACGGTCCGCGTGAAGTGCACCACCGGGTGCCGCCGCGCGAACTCCTCCAGGGACACCCGCCCGTCGGTGGTCTCGAACGGCAGCCACGGCAGCATCGTGCGCAGCATCTCGCGGTCGTGCCGCGCCAGGGACTTCACCCCCAGGTGGTGCACCGAAAGGAAGGCGGCAAGCCGTTCCGGATCGCCGGCCGCGAGCCCCGTCAGCCAGGCCCGGATCCGCTCGCCCAGCGCCTCCCGTACGCCCGCCAGGGTCTCGTCCTCGTACAGCGCCTCCCGGGACGCGGTGGGTCGCAGGCTGTCGGTGTCCAGGACGCAGCGGACGAAGAACGCCCAGTCGGGCAGCAGCTGTTCGGCCCGCTCGGTGAGCAGCATGCCCTTCAGATGGACGCGGTGACCGGCGCGCTGGGCGGGGCTGACCGCCGACGGCAGCACGTACGCCACCCCGCGGATCCCGGCCACCGGCACGTTCAGCTCGATCGAGTCCAGCGGCGTGAACCCGAACAGGTCGTGGCAGTGCCGGGCCAGGGCCACCCGCCGGGCGGCCGGACCGGGATGGGCCCGGTCCCAGGGCGCCGGCAGGTCCGTCACCGCCTCGTCGCCCACCCGGACGTCGTACGGCAGCAGCGAACCGAAGTCCCTGGCCAGTGACAGCACCCGCTCCCCGGCCAGCCAGTCGGCGGCGCCCGGACGGGCCTCCAGGTACACGGTGGTGCCCGGCTCGGTACGGGCCTCGGACGGCAGCGTACGGACCCGGTACGAGCCGTCGTCGGTCGCCGTCCACTCCACGGGCGGCGCGTCGGGCGTACGCGCGCTGCGGCTGACCACCCGGATGCGCTCGGCGACCACGAAGCAGGCGAGCAGACCGATACCGAACTGGCCCAGGAAGTCGGAACGGGCCGACTCCAGGCCGTCGGCCCGCTTGGAACTGCGGCCGATGGTCGCCAGGAGGCTGTGCACGTCCTCCTCCGTGAGCCCGATCCCGGAGTCCTCCACACGCAGGGTGCCGTCCTCGGCGAACAGCCGCACCAGGGCAGGGGCGTCCGGCTGCTCGGCACGCCGGGCGGTGATCGCGTCCACGGCGTTCTGCAGCAGTTCGCGCAGATAGACCTTGGGACTGGAGTAGAGATGGTGGGAGAGAAGGTCCACGAGGCCGCGCAGGTCGACCTGGAACGTATGAGGTGACTGGGATGCCTGAGACGGCTGTGAGGTCTGGGAGTCCATCGTCGCTGCGCCGGTGGGGGGACGTGCGACGGCGCGGGGTCGGGCGGTCCCGTGACGAGGCGACCGCGAACAGTGCCGGAGCCGGACATCCTAGGCCCGGAACGAGCCGTCTGACCAGGGGATTTCCGGTACGTATACGGCATTGTCAGTGGTGTGGTGTGCAATGGATCTCGTGCCCGCGCTCGAAGAACCACTGAAGAAGGTGCTCGGACCCGCCACCGCGAAGGTGATGGCCGAGCATCTCGGCCTGCACACCGTCGGCGACCTGCTGCACCACTATCCGCGCAGATACGAGGAGCGCGGGCAGCTCACGCACCTCGCCGACCTGCCCATGGACGAGCACGTGACGGTGGTCGCCCAGGTCGCCGACGCCCGCCTGCTCACGTTCGCGTCGGCCAAGGCGCCCCGCGGCAAGGGCCAGCGCCTCGAAGTGACCATCACGGACGGCAGCGGCCAGCTCAAGCTGGTCTTCTTCGGCAACGGCGTGCACAAGCCCCACAAGGACCTCCTGCCCGGCACCCGCGCGCTGTTCTCGGGCAAGGTCTCCGTCTTCAACCGCCGCCTCCAGCTGGCCCATCCGGCGTACGAGCTGCTGCGCGGGGAGGACGCGGACGAGACGGTGGACACCTGGGCCGGAGCGCTGATCCCGCTCTATCCCGCGACCGCCAAGCTGGAGTCCTGGAAGATCGCCAAGGCCGTGCAGACGGTACTGCCGAGCGTCCAGGAGGCCGTCGACCCGCGGCCCGAGCAGCTCCGCGAGGGCCGCGGCCTGGTCTCCCTGCCCGAGGCCCTGTTGAAGATCCACCGGCCGCACACCAAGGCGGACATCGAGGACGCCCGCTCCCGCCTCAAGTGGGACGAGGCCTTCGTCCTCCAGGTGGCCCTGGCCCGCCGCCGCCACGCGGACTCCCAACTGCCCGCCGTGGCGAGGAAACCCAAGCAGGACGGACTGCTGACCGCCTTCGACGCGAAGCTCCCCTTCACGCTCACCGAGGGCCAGCAGAAGGTCTCCAAGGAGATCTTCGACGACCTGGCCACGGAACACCCGATGCACCGGCTGCTCCAGGGAGAGGTGGGTTCCGGGAAGACGATGGTGGCCCTGCGCGCGATGCTCGCCGTCGTCGACGCGGGCGGGCAGGCGGCGATGCTCGCCCCCACCGAGGTGCTCGCCCAGCAGCACCACCGGTCGATCACCGAGATGATGGGGGAGCTGGCCGAGGGCGGGATGCTCGGCGGGGCCGAGGACTCCACGAAGGTGGTGCTGCTCACCGGCTCCATGGGCGCGGCGGGACGCCGTCAGGCGCTCCTCGACCTGGTCACCGGCGAGGCCGGGCTCGTCATCGGCACGCACGCGCTGATCGAGGACAAGGTGCAGTTCCACGACCTGGGCCTGGTCGTGGTGGACGAACAGCACCGGTTCGGCGTGGAACAGCGCGACGCCCTGCGGGGCAAGGGCAAACAGCCCCCGCATCTGCTGGTGATGACCGCCACGCCCATCCCGCGCACGGTCGCCATGACCGTCTTCGGCGACCTGGACACCTCGGTCCTGGACCAGCTCCCCGCCGGGCGCTCGCCCATCGCCAGCCATGTCGTCCCGGCCGCGGACAAGCCCCACTTCCTCTCGCGCGCGTGGGAGCGCGTGCGCGAGGAGGTGTCCAACGGCCACCAGGCGTACGTGGTCTGCCCCCGCATCGGCGACGAGGACGACGACCCGAAGAGGTCGAAGAAGAAGCCGTCACCCGAGGACGAGGCGGAGAAGCGTCCGCCGCTCGCCGTCCTGGAGGTCGCCGACCAGCTCGCCAGGGGTCCGCTCCAGGGCCTCAAGGTCGAGGTGCTGCACGGCCGCATGCCCCCGGACGACAAGGACGCCGTGATGCGCCGCTTCGCCGCCGGGGAGACCCACGTCCTGGTCGCCACGACGGTCATCGAGGTCGGGGTGAACGTGCCGAACGCGACCGCGATGGTGATCATGGACGCCGACCGGTTCGGCGTCTCCCAGCTCCACCAGCTGCGCGGCCGCGTCGGCCGTGGGTCCGCGGCCGGCCTGTGCCTGCTGGTCACCGAGATGCCGGAGGCGAGCCCGGCCCGCCAGCGGCTGACCTCGGTGGCGTCGACCCTCGACGGCTTCGAGCTCTCCCGCATCGACCTCGAACAGCGGCGCGAGGGTGATGTCCTGGGCCAGGCCCAGTCCGGGGCCCGTACGTCGCTGCGGATGCTCGCGGTCATCGAGGACGAGGAGATCATCGCGGAGGCCCGCGAGGAGGCGACGGCGGTGGTGTCCGCGGACCCGGACCTCACGCACCTCCCTGGTTTGCGCACGGCGCTCCAGGCGCTGCTGGACGAGGAGCGGGAGCAGTACCTGGACAAGGGTTGAGAGGCGCCGTCCCTGGGGGCTCCGCCCCCACACCCCCGCATCGGCCTGAACGGCCTCGTCCTCAAACGCCGGACGGGCTGAAAGGCAGGGGAACACCCCCGCCTCCCACCCGAGCGCGAGCGCGCCAAAAGCAAGGCGAAGCCGGCTTTTCAGGGGCGCGGGGAACGGCGCGGCCAGCCCCACGCACCCGCACCCGCCCACCGCGCGAAGCACCCCCCACCTGCCAGACTGACCCCGTGACCACCCCCTCCAGCAAGGACCCGCGATGACCCGCGTGATCGCCGGCACAGCAGGCGGCAGGCGCCTGGCCGTCCCGCCGGGTACCGGCACAAGGCCCACCTCCGACCGCGCCCGCGAGGGTCTCTTCTCCACCTGGCAGTCCCTGCTCGGCGGCCCCCTCGAAGGCGACCGCGTCCTCGACCTGTACGCCGGCTCGGGCGCCATCGGCCTGGAGGCGCTGAGCCGAGGCGCAGGCCACACCCTGCTCGTCGAGGCCGACCCCCGCGCCGCCCGCACGATCCGCGAGAACGTGAAATCACTGGGCCTGCCCGGCGCCGAGGTGAGGTCCGGCAAAGCGGAACAGATCATCCGCACCGGCGCCCCGGACACCCCGTACGACCTGGTGTTCCTCGATCCGCCGTACGCCGTCACGGACGACGATCTTCGCGAGATCCTGCTCACACTCCGTGCGGGGGGCTGGCTCGCGGGCCAAGCGCTCGTCACCGTTGAACGCAGTACAAGAGGCGGCGAATTCCGATGGCCGGACGGCTTTGACGCACTGCGCTCCCGCCGCTACGGCGAGGGAACGTTTTGGTACGGTCGCGCCGCCTCTACGTGCGAAGACGCACGATGACCGGACCGGAGAGCGAGGGATCTGAAGTGCGCCGCGCCGTCTGTCCCGGGTCGTTCGACCCGATTACCAACGGACATCTCGACATCATCGCCAGAGCCTCCAAGCTGTACGACGTCGTGCACGTCGCGGTGATGATCAATCAGTCCAAGAAGGGCCTCTTCGAGATCGAGGAGCGCATCGACCTGATCCGCCAGGTCACGGCGGAGTTCGGGAACGTCGAGGTGGAGTCCTTCCACGGCCTCCTCGTCGACTTCTGCAAGGAGCGCGACATCCCGGCCATCGTGAAGGGCCTGCGCGCGGTCAGCGACTTCGACTACGAGCTGCAGATGGCCCAGATGAACAACGGCCTCTCCGGCGTCGAGACCCTCTTCGTGCCGACCAACCCCACCTACAGCTTCCTCTCCTCCTCGCTGGTCAAGGAGGTCGCGACCTGGGGCGGAGACGTCTCCCACCTGGTCCCGCCGCTGGTCCTCGGGGCTCTCACGGAACGCCTCAAGAAGGACTGAGCAAGTCCGGCATCCGGTGTCGGGCGGGGCGGGAGTGGTCGTACAGTCGAACCGTCCGTCTCCATCACAGTTGTAGAGAGTGGCGAGCACACGGTGGACGTGCAGAAGAAGCTCGATGAGATCGTCTCGGCGGTCGGCAACGCCCGCTCGATGCCCATGTCGGCCTCGTGCGTGGTCAACCGCGCCGAGCTGCTCTCCCTGCTCGAAGATGTACGCCAGGCGCTGCCCGGCTCTCTCGCCCAGGCCGAGGAACTGATCGGCGGGCGCGAGCAGATGGTCGAGCAGGCCCGTCTGGAGGCCGAACGGATCGTGGAGTCCGCGCACGCCGAGCGCGGTTCGCTGATCTCCGACACCGAGGTCGCCCGCCGCTCGCAGAACGAGGCCGACCGGATCCTGGCCGAGGCACGCAAGGAGGCCGAGGACGTCCGCGCCGAGGCCGACGAGTACGTCGACTCCAAGCTCGCCAACTTCGAGGTCGTCCTCACCAAGACCCTCGGTTCGGTGGGCCGCGGCCGAGAGAAGCTCCTCGGTACCGGCCCCGGCACCGACGAGCAGGGCTACGAGGACGAGGACGCCCCCGAGCGCAGCCTCGACCCGGAGACCCTGCGCCACAACGCCGACCAGTACGTCGACGCCAAGCTCGGCGCCTTCGAGGCCGTCCTCGCCAAGACCCTGGACGCCGTCGGCCGCGGCCGGCAGAAGCTGCACGGCCGGATCGCCAGCGACGACCTGAGCGACCTGGGCGCCTTCGGCGAGGACGGGACGACCGGCCAGCACACCACCGACGCCGAGTACCTGGACGGCCTCGCGGAGATCCCCGAGCAGGCCGTCAGGCCCCGGGCCGCCGACCGGCCCCAGCCCCCGGCGGAGCTGCCCCACCAGCAGCAGTACGGACAGCAGGACGCGTACGCCTACCAGCAGCAGCCCGCAGACCCGTACGGCTACCAGCAACAGCAGTACGCGCAGCACGACGGGTACGGCTACCAGCAGAACGCCGATCCGTACGCCGCCTACCCGCAGCAGGGCTACGACCAGCAGGGCGCGTACGACCAGAGCGGGCAGCAGCAGGCGTACGGCCAGGCCCCGCAGACGCCCCAGGCGCCTCAGCCGCAGGAGAACGCGCTCGACGAGACCAGTCTCTTCGACACCACCATGATCAGCGCGGAGCAGCTGCGGGCGTACGAGCAGGGGCGCTGACCGGAGCCCTCGAGGGGCCCCGGGAGGGGCGCGGGCACCGGATTGGGCCGAGAGCGAAAGGTCCAGTATCCTGGCTCTTCGGTCGTGTGCACGTCCGCGATCACCGCTGCCCGGGATCACCGAGGGCAGTACCCCGAGTTTCGAGATCGAAAGCAGGAATGGCTCTGAACGCCCGCCTCGACCACCGCAACCCTCTCGTGTTCGACACACACGAGCTGGGGCGGCGTCCCGGTGCGCTGCAGCGCCTGACCCGCGAGATCGACGCTCCCAAGGACCTCGGTCTGCAGGGAGTCATCGGAGTGCCGGAAGGCGCGCCGGTGAAGCTCGATCTCCGTCTTGAGTCGGTCATGGAAGGGGTGCTTGTCACAGGCACCGCCCATGCACTGGCCAAGGGGGAGTGCGTAAGGTGTCTGGAGCCGGTCGAGCAGCAGCTCGAAACGGATTTCCAGGAGATGTTCTCGTACCCTGACGCCGACGACCGGGGCCGTGTCAAAGCGGAGCCGGCCGACGACGCCGAGGACGACGAGGACACACTCTTCATCGAGGACGGCTTGTTCGACCTCGAACCCGTGCTGCGTGATGCGGTGGTGCTCGCACTACCGATGCAGCCGGTGTGCCAGGACGACTGCCCGGGTCTGTGCTCCCAGTGTGGAGCACGGCTCGCGGACGACCCGGACCACCATCATGACGCCGTCGACATCCGTTGGGCGGCACTGCAAGGACTCGCCGGTTCACTCGAAGATGGCGAGAAGGACGAGTTGGGCGGCGGCGCGATTCCATCAGCGCCCGTCGACGAGAAGCAGGAGAAGTAGCCGTGGCTGTTCCGAAGCGGAAGATGTCGCGCAGCAACACGCGCCACCGCCGGTCGCAGTGGAAGGCTGCGGTCCCCAACCTGGTTGCGTGCGAGCGCTGCCACGAGCCCAAGCTGCAGCACATCGCGTGCCCTGCTTGTGGCACCTACAACAAGCGCCAGGTCCTCGAGGTCTGAGCGGCTGGTGAGAGGCACTGTGTCTAGCCCCAAGAAGGCGGACGACGCCAAGGCGGAAGTCAGCGCCAAGAAAAAGGCGGAGAACACAGCCTCGTCCCACACCCTTCTGGAAGGGCGGCTCGGGTACAAACTTGAGTCCGCCCTTCTGGTGCGTGCACTGACCCACCGTTCGTACGCGTACGAGAACGGCGGTCTGCCGACCAACGAGCGTCTGGAGTTCCTCGGGGACTCCGTACTCGGCCTCGTCGTCACGGACACGCTGTACACGACCCACCCTGACCTGCCCGAAGGCCAGCTGGCCAAGTTGCGGGCCGCGGTGGTCAACTCGCGTGCGCTTGCGGAGGTGGGCCGTGAGCTCGACCTCGGCTCCTTCATCCGGCTCGGCCGGGGCGAAGAGGGCACAGGTGGCCGGGACAAGGCGTCCATCCTCGCCGACACCCTCGAAGCGGTGATCGGCGCTGTCTATCTCGACCAGGGTCTGGACGCGGCGGGCGAACTCGTCCACCGTCTCTTCGATCCCCTGATCGAGAAATCCTCGAATCTGGGTGCGGGCCTGGACTGGAAGACCAGTCTCCAGGAACTCACGGCGACCGAGGGGCTCGGGGTTCCCGAGTACCTGGTCACCGAGACCGGCCCGGACCATGAGAAGACCTTCACTGCTGCTGCCCGCGTCGGAGGCGTCTCGTACGGCACCGGCACCGGCCGCAGCAAGAAGGAGGCGGAGCAGCAGGCCGCGGAGTCCGCTTGGCGGGCCATCCGCTCCGCCGCGGACGAGCGGGCCAAGGCGGCCGCCGCCGCAGAAGCGGAAGCACCGCCGGCCGCGGTCGAGGAAGAGGCCCCCGAAGCCTCCCCCACGACAACGTCCGACCCAGCCTCCGCCTGACCCACCCGCAGCCCAGGCTGCAGTGCATTTGCCCGCCCCCGGTTCACCGAGGGCGGGCGAACTCATTTGCCCCACCCCCGGCCACCCAGGGACGCGGGGAACGGCGCAATCTTCGGCTTTTTGCTTTTGGGGGCGCGGGGAACGGCGCAGTCTTTAGCTTTTGGGGGCGCGGGGAACGGCGCAGTCTTTAGCTTTCAGGGGCGCGGGGAACGGCGCGGCGGGCCCGCACCCACCCGCACCCGCCACCGCCTCAGCGCAACGCAAACGTTCAAAACCGCCCACCCCTCCGGAGGAGAACCCGTGCCAGAACTGCCCGAGGTCGAGGTCGTAAGGCGAGGCCTCGAACGCTGGGTCAGCGGCCGAATCGTCGCGGACGCCGACGTACTCCACCCCCGAGCCGTCCGCCGCCACATCGCCGGCGGCGAGGACTTCGGCGCCCGCCTCAAAGGACACCGCGTCGGACTGGTCCAGCGCCGCGGCAAGTACCTCTGGCTCCCGCTCGCGGACTCTGCGACCGCCGTGCTCGCCCACCTCGGCATGAGCGGCCAGCTCCTCGTCCAGCCGCAGGACGCGCCGGACGAGAAGCACCTGCGCATCCGCGTCCGCTTCGAAGACGACCTCGGCACGGAACTCCGCTTCGTCGACCAGCGCACCTTCGGCGGACTCTCCCTCCACGAGACCACCCCCGACGGACTCCCCGACGTCATCGCGCACATCGCCCGCGACCCCCTGGACCCGCTGTTCGACGACGACGCGTTCCACCAGGCGCTGCGACGTCGGCGTACGACCGTCAAACGCGCCCTGCTCGACCAGTCGTTGATCAGCGGCGTCGGCAACATCTACGCGGACGAGGCGCTGTGGCGCGCGCGGCTCCACTACGAGCGCCCCACCACCGGGTTCACGCGCCCGCGCACGGCCGAACTCCTCGGCCACGTACGGGATGTGATGAACGCGGCGCTCGCCGTCGGCGGCACCAGCTTCGACAGCCTCTACGTCAACGTGAACGGCGAGTCGGGCTACTTCGACCGCTCGCTCGACGCGTACGGGCGTGAGGGCGAGCCGTGCCGGCGCTGCGGCACCGTGATGCGGCGCAGGCCGTGGATGAACCGGTCCAGCTATTTCTGCCCGCGCTGTCAGCGTCCGCCGCGCGCGGTGTCGTAGCGCTCACGCGCCGCCAGTACCTCGTCCATGCGCCCCTCGACGAAGTGGATGAGGCCCAGCAGCCGTCCGGCGACCTCGTGGCCCAGCGGCGTCAGTTCGTAGTCCACCCGCGGCGGGTTCGTCGGCTGCGCGTCCCGGTGCACCAGCCCGTCGCGCTCCAGCGCCTGCAAGGTCTGGGAGAGCATCTTCTCGCTCACGCCGTCGACGCGCCGGCGCAGTTCGTTGAAGCGCAGCGACCCCTCGGACAGCGCCCCCAGCGTGAGCGCGCCCCAGCGCCCCGTGACGTGTTCGAGGGTGCCCCGAGAGGGACATGCCTTGGCGAACACGTTGTACGGGAGGTCAGGGTTGTCCACGAGATCCACGTTTTGAGCGTACTCCCACGCAGCGCTCACCAGAAGGGCGCACTAACTAGAAGTTAGCGCGCCCTTTCTGTGTACCGCCTACGCGTGCCCCGGCTAGTAGCCGAAGTCCTGTGTCCACCACGGGCCGCCCGAGCCGAAGTGTGCTCCGACGCCCAGGGTCTTGAAGTCGCAGTTCAGGATGTTCGCGCGGTGGCCGGGGCTGTTCATCCAGGCCTCCATCACCGCGGCGGCGTCGGCCTGGCCGCGGGCTATGTTCTCGCCGCCCAGGTTCGCTATGCCGAGCTTCTCCGCCCGGTCCCAGGGGGAGGCCCCGTCCGGGTCCGTGTGGTCGAAGAAGCCCCGCGCGGCCATGTCCTCGCTGAAGGACTCGGCCAGCGCGGCCAGCGAGCTGGACGCGGTCACCGGGCTGCAGCCGGCCTTGGCCCGCTCGTCGTTGACCAGCGAGAGGACCGCGGCCTCGGCCGTGGACGGCGCGGCCGCCTCCTTCGGCGGAGTCGTCTTGGGGGCCTTCGTCGCCGGAGCCTTCGTGGCCGGCTTCTCCTCCGTCTCCGTCTTCGACTCCTTGGACGGAGCCTTGGTGGACGGGGTCGCGGAGGGCTTCTCGGCGGCCTTCTCCGGAGCCTTCGTGGGCGAGACGGACGGCGACGAGGGGGAGCGTTCCAGGTCACGGCTCGTGCCCGGGTCCACGCGGTCGTCCGCGGAACCGTTCGTGCCGCCCTGGGTCTCCACGTCGCTCGGGGTGTCCTGGGCGCGCACCTTGTCCGCGCCGCCGCCGATGGAGAGGGAGTCGCTGCCGGGTATCACCCCGGAGGCGACGGCCACGGCACCCATCGCGACGGCGGCCGAGACACCGAGCAGACCGGTGCGTACGGGCGTCGCGCCCTTCCTGCGGCGGCGCTGGCCCCCTCGCCGGGGGCCACGGTCGGGCGTGTAGTCGTCCGCCGCGTGGCCGGCGGGCTCGTCCCCGGTGAAGAGGTAGGCGTCGCTCTTCGAGTAGAGGTCGCCCGTCTCGTGGATGCCGCCCGGCGAGTCGTACAGGCCCGCGGTCGAGTAGGGACCGCCGGTCAGGTAGTCCCCGGCGGTGCGGTGGTCACCCGCGGTGGCGTAGTCGCCCAGGCTCGGATAGTCGCCCAGGCTCACGTAACGGCTCGCGTCATCCGTCGCGTGGCCGCCCGTGTACGTCTCGTACGTGTCTGTGACCCCGGTGGCGCGGCCTGTGGCGGCGCGGCCGGCGGCGGAGCGTCGGTGGCGTCCCATCTCCTGGCCTTCCTCATCCTTGCGGTCAACGTTCCTCACCCGAACGAGTGAGGCTCATTGGGTCGGGACGGTACCCCATGGCGCAAGGGGAGGAAGTGCTCCGAGAGCAATTGGCCGGTTAGCGTGCAGCCATGAGTGAGCATACGAGGCTGGTCGCCTGGGTACGCGGGCGCGTGCAAGGGGTGGGTTTCCGCTGGTACACGCGAGCCAGGGCCCTGGAGATCGGTGGCCTGAGTGGTTTTGCTCTCAATTTGGAGGACGGAAGGGTCCAGGTGGTCGCTGAGGGCCCCCGGGAGGGGTGTCAGGGGTTGCTGGAGTGGCTCATGGGAGACGACACGCCGGGCCGGGTCGACGGAGTGACTGAGATCTGGGACACGCCCCGTGGCGGCTACGACGGCTTCGCCATCCGGTGAGATCCACTCGGCGGAGGCGGTCGCGGCCCTCCTCGACGTGAGCGCGGGGCGCGCGCCGGGTACCCGTTCCGGAGAGAAAGCCCCAGGTGGTTGCCAAGAAACCACCAGCCGTGGCAGGCTCCGCGGACAAGGATGATCTCCACGCCCCAGGGGCCCCGACACAGAGGCCGCGCCGCCCGTTCCGAGGCCGCGCGCCGAGGGTTGCCCGCCAATACGGGGCGTGATCGTGTTGACCGTCAAACTTTTTGGTGAGACGCTGAAAGTCCCCGCGCACCTTAGCTGTTTGGCATGTAAGAGCGGCAGCAAGAACACAAGATCGCCAAGCATCGCGGGTGCGATTCCCTCACGACCCACACCGCTTCGGTCGGTCACTCAGTGTGGAGGACCATCCATCATGGCAAAGGCGCTTCTCGGTTACGTCGGCGGCTCCGACCCGCGACTCATTGCCGAGATGCGACGGCTCCAGCAGCGCGTCCAGGACCTGGAATCCGAGCTCGGACGAATCCAGGCGGAGAACGACGCGCTCGCGGCTGCCGCTTCTCACGACTCGCTTCTCGAAAGCATCGACGTACCCCAGGCGGAGCCTGCGCTCACCTGATCGCTGAAGAGCACTACACCACCACCAGTGAACAGGCTGCCTGTGTCAGCCGCTAACAGAGTTGCAAGGGACGCTTCGGCGTCCCTTCTTTCTTTCCCCCGGGTACTCCATCGCTCATCGCTCGCTGTTCACCCTCTTTAACGTCTGGTGTGCCCTGCACGTTCATGGGTGAAACCGCGCGTTCGTGGAGTGAGACGGACCCGGGAGGTAAAGTCCGGCTGCGTGCACCTCAAGGCTCTGACCCTGCGCGGGTTCAAATCGTTCGCCTCGGCCACGACGCTGCGGTTCGAGCCGGGCATCACCTGCGTCGTGGGGCCCAACGGCTCCGGCAAGTCCAATGTCGTGGACGCCCTGAGCTGGGTCATGGGGGAGCAGGGAGCCAAGTCGCTGCGCGGCGGCAAGATGGAGGACGTCATCTTCGCCGGCACCACCGGGCGGCCCCCGCTGGGCCGCGCGGAGGTCTCTCTGACGATCGACAACTCCGACGGCGCGCTGCCCATCGAGTACGCCGAGGTCACCATCACGCGGATCATGTTCCGCAACGGCGGCAGCGAGTACCAGATCAACGGCGATACCTGCCGATTGCTGGACATTCAGGAGCTGTTGTCCGACTCCGGCATCGGCCGTGAGATGCACGTCATCGTCGGACAGGGCCAGCTCGACTCCGTCCTGCACGCCGATCCGATGGGCCGCCGCGCCTTCATCGAGGAGGCCGCGGGCGTCCTCAAGCACCGCAAGCGCAAGGAGAAGGCGCTGCGGAAGCTGGACGCGATGCAGGCCAACCTCGCGCGGGTGCAGGACCTCACCGACGAGCTGCGGCGGCAGTTGAAGCCGCTCGGCCGGCAGGCCGCCGTCGCGCGCCGGGCCGCCGTCATCCAGGCCGACCTCCGCGACGCCCGGCTGAGGCTGCTCGCCGACGATCTCGTACGGCTGCGGGGGGCGCTCCAGGCCGAGGTCGCGGACGAGGCCGCGCTCAAGGAGCGCAAGGAGGCCGCCGAGGCCGAGTTGCGCAAGGCCCTCCAGCGCGAGGCGACGCTGGAGGACGAGGTGCGGCGGCTCGCCCCGCGGCTGCAGCGGGCCCAGCAGACCTGGTACGAGCTGTCGCAGCTGGCCGAGCGGGTGCGCGGCACGGTCTCACTCGCGGACGCCCGGGTGAAGAGCGCGACCGCCCAGCCGCCGGAGGAGCGGCGCGGACGCGACCCCGAGGACATGGAGCGCGAGGCCGCGCGGGTGCGCGAGCAGGAGGCCGAGCTCGAAGCGGCCCTGGAGGCGGCCGAGCACGCCCTGGAGGACACCGTCGCTCACCGGGCCGACCTGGAGCGTGAACTGGCGGTGGAGGAGCGGCGCCTGAAGGACGTGGCCCGGGCCATCGCCGACCGCCGCGAGGGGCTGGCGCGGCTGAGCGGCCAGGTCAACGCGGCCCGTTCGCGTGCTGCCTCCGCCCAGTCCGAGATCGACCGGCTCGCCGCCGCCCGCGACGAGGCGCAGGACCGCGCGGTCGCCGCTCAGGAGGAGTACGAGCAGCTCAAGGCCGAGGTCGACGGGCTGGACGCGGGCGACGAGGAACTCGCCGGGCGGCACGAGGCGGCCAGGAGCGCTCTCGCCGACGCCGAGTCCGCACTGACCGCGGCCCGTGAGGCGGCCACCTCCGCCGAACGCAGGCGCGCGGCCACCCAGGCCCGGCGCGACGCGCTCGCTCTGGGCCTGCGCCGCAAGGACGGCACCGGGGCGCTGCTCGCGGCCAAGGACCGGCTCTCGGGGCTGCTCGGCCCCGCCGCCGGACTGCTCTCCGTCACACCGGGCCACGAGGTCGCGCTGGCCGCCGCCTTCGGCGCGGCGGCGGACGCGATCGCGGTGACCACGCCCGCCTCGGCCGCGGAGGCCATCCGCCTGCTCCGCAAACAGGACGCGGGCCGAGCGGCGCTGCTGCTGGCGGGCGCCCCGGAGCCGAGCGACGCGCCGGACCCGACGCGCACCCCTGGAGGGGCCGCCGCCGTGTCCGGAGAGGGCTCCCAGCGCCCGATGGCCCCGGCCTCCGTGACCGGAGAGGGTCCCCAGCGCCGGACGGCCCCGGGCTCCGTGACCGGAGAGGGCTCCCAGCGCCCGACGGGCCCGGGCCTCGTGACCGGAGAGGGTCCCCAGCGCCCGATGGCCCCGGGCCCCGCTGGTGCCGGGGGCCCCGGCGGCCCGGCAGACGCCGGCGGGTCCGGTGAGTGCCGCGACTCCGGTGAGCCCGGTGGGTCCGGTGACTCCGGTGAGTCCCGCGACTCCGGTGGGTCCCGCGATTCCGGCGACTTGGGAGGGTCCGGCCACTCCGGCGAGTCCAGTTACTCCGGCCACTCCGGTGAGTTCGGCGAGTCCGTCGGCGTCGGTCGCGGACTCGCTCAGTCGCGCCCCGGCGGCCCCCCGTACGCCGCCGATCTCGTGCGGGCGCCCGCCGATCTCATGCCTGCCGTGCGGCGGCTGTTGCGGGGGATCGTCGTGGTGGGGACCCTGGAGGACGCCGAGGATCTTGTCTACGCGCGGCCCGAGCTGACCGCCGTGACCGCCGAGGGGGACCTGCTCGGCGCGCACTTCGCACAGGGCGGTTCCGCCGGAGCACCCAGCCTGCTCGAAGTACAGGCGTCGGTGGACGAGGCCACGGCGGAGCTGGAAGAACTCGGCGTGCTGTGCGAGGAGTTGAGCGGGGCCCAGCATCGCGCCACCGAACTGCGCAAGGAACGGGTCGCTCTGGTCGAGGAGTTGGGGGAGCGGCGGCGCGCCGGGGAGCGCGAGAAGTCCCAGGTCGCGCAGCAGCTCGGGCGGCTGGCCGGGCAGGCGCGGGGCGCCGCGGGAGAGGCCGAGCGGAGCACCGCCGCGGCGGCGCGTGCGCAGGAAGCTCTCGACCGGGCCGTGGAGGAGGCGGAGGAGCTGGCCGAACGGCTCGTCGTCGCCGAGGAGATGCCGGTCGAGGAGGAACCCGACACCTCCGTACGCGACCGGCTCGCGGCCGACGGCGCCAACGCGCGGCAGACCGAGATGGAGGCCCGGCTCCAGGTGCGTACGCACGAGGAGCGGGTCAAGGGGCTCGCCGGGCGGGCCGACTCGCTCGACCGGGCCGCGCGCGCCGAACGCGAGGCACGGGCCCGCGCCGAGCAGCGCCGGGCGCGGCTGCGGCACGAGGCCGCGGTCGCCGGGGCCGTCGCCTCCGGCGCACGGCAGCTGCTCGCCCACGTCGAGGTCTCCCTCGGCCGCGCGGACGAGGAGCGTACGGCGGCGGAGAGCGCCAAGGCGCGCCGGGAGCAGGAACTCGTCGTGGCCCGCAACCAGGGCCGCGATCTCAAGGCCGAGCTGGACAAGCTCACGGACTCGGTGCACCGCGGTGAGGTGCTCGGGGCCGAGAAACGGCTGCGGATCGAGCAGCTGGAGGCAAAGGCGCTGGAGGAACTGGGCGTCGAGCCGGCGGGCCTGGTCGCGGACTTCGGCCCCACCCAGCTCGTACCGCCGTCGCTGCCCGCCGAGGGCGAGGAGCTGCCGGACGACCCGGAGCATCCGCGTAACCAGCCCCGCCCCTTCCACCGTTCCGAGCAGGAGAAGCGGCTCAAGGCGGCCGAGCGGGCCTACCAGCAGCTCGGCAAGGTCAACCCGCTCGCGCTGGAGGAGTTCGCCGCGCTGGAGGAGCGCCACAAGTTCCTCAGCGAGCAGCTGGAGGATCTGAAGAAGACGCGTATCGACCTTCTCCAGGTGGTGAAGGAGGTCGACGAGCGGGTCGAGCAGGTCTTCACCGAGGCGTTCCGGGACACGGCACGGGAGTTCGAAGGGGTCTTCGGGCGGCTGTTCCCGGGGGGTGACGGACGGCTGATCCTGACCGATCCCGACAACATGCTCACCACAGGTGTGGACGTCGAGGCGAGGCCGCCGGGGAAGAAGGTCAAGCGGCTCTCGCTGCTCTCCGGCGGTGAGCGGTCGCTGACCGCCGTCGCGATGCTCGTGGCGATCTTCAAGGCACGGCCCAGCCCGTTCTATGTGATGGACGAGGTCGAGGCGGCGCTCGACGACACCAATCTGCAGCGGCTGATCGGGATCATGCGGGAGCTGCGGGAGGCCTCGCAGCTGATCGTGATCACGCACCAGAAGCGGACGATGGAGGTCGCCGACGCGCTGTACGGCGTGTCCATGCAGGGCGACGGAGTGTCGAAGGTCATCAGCCAACGACTGCGCTGACCCAAGCCGCACAGCTCAGCGGCCGCCCGCCCCGGCCGAGGACTGTCCCGCTCGGCGAGCGTCCCGACCGGCGGCCGTCCCGGCCGGGTGACCCACCGGCCCTCGCCCGAACGGCGGTACCCGTCGGTCCGGCCGCCCGGGAACACCCGTCCGGGACCCGCGGCGGTTGTGGCGTTCCTCGCGTCGCTTACGGGGTATCCGTAGCTACGCAGCCTCGATCTCTTCAAGTCTTGAACACCAGTCCGTCACATAGGGTGGTTTCTCGGTGCCCACTCTTCATGGGACCCCCTGTTGACTTCGAAACTTGAAGGCATAGTCTCTGCTTCGTTGCTTTTACCTTCAGGTGGTGGGTGGCGTAAACGTGTGCGCCACTGGAGACACCGTCCGGAAGGGCTCGCCCCCACCCCCGGCAGTGAGGCCGGTGGCCCGAGGAGTTACACGTGACCAGCACAGCGCAGCCACCCCCGTCCGGAGCCCGAGCGGCTCATCCCGAGCATCTCGGGCACGTCATCTTCATCGCGGCGGCGGCCGCGATGGGTGGCTTCCTCTTCGGCTACGACAGCGCCGTGATCAACGGAGCCGTCGAGGCCATCCGCGACCGGTACGAGGTCGGCTCCGCAGCCCTGGCCCAGGTCATCGCCATCGCCCTCATCGGCTGTGCGATCGGCGCCGCCACCGCGGGCCGCATCGCCGACCGCATCGGCCGGATCCGCTGCATGCAGATCTCGGCCGTGCTGTTCACCGTCAGCGCGGTGGGCTCCGCACTGCCCTTCGCCCTGTACGACCTGGCCTTCTGGCGGGTCATCGGCGGCTTCGCGATCGGTATGGCCTCGGTCATCGGCCCGGCCTACATCGCCGAGGTCTCCCCGGCCGCGTACCGCGGGCGGCTCGGCTCGTTCCAGCAGGCCGCGATCGTCATCGGCATCGCCATCTCGCAGCTCGTCAACTGGGGCATCCTCAACGCCGCCGACGGCGACCAGCGCGGCAAGGTCATGGGCCTCGAAGCCTGGCAGGTCATGCTCGGTGTGATGGTCATCCCGGCCGTCATCTACGGGCTGCTGTCCTTCGCGATCCCCGAGTCGCCGCGCTTCCTGATCTCCGCGGGCCGGGACAAGCGGGCCCGTGAGGTGCTGCGGGAGGTCGAGGGCGACATCGACCTGGACGCCCGCGTCGCCGAGATCGAGCACGCCATGAAGAGCGAGCACAAGTCGTCCTTCAAGGACCTCCTGGGCGGCACCTTCTTCTTCAAGCCGATCGTCTGGATCGGTATCGGGCTCTCGGTGTTCCAGCAGTTCGTCGGCATCAACGTCGCGTTCTACTACTCGTCCACGCTGTGGCAGTCGGTGGGCGTCGACCCTACGGACTCGTTCCTGTACTCGTTCACCACGTCGATCATCAACATCGTCGGCACCGTGATCGCCATGATCTTCGTCGACCGGATCGGCCGTAAGCCGCTCGCGCTCATCGGCTCCGTCGGCATGGTCATCGGCCTCGGCCTGGAAGCCTGGGCCTTCTCCTACGACCTCGTCGACGGCAAGCTGCCCGCCACCCAGGGCTGGGTCGCACTGATCGCCGCCCATGTGTTCGTCCTGTTCTTCGCCCTCTCGTGGGGTGTCGTGGTCTGGGTCTTCCTCGGCGAGATGTTCCCGAACAAGCTCCGCGCCGCCGCGCTCGGTGTCGCCGCCGCCGCGCAGTGGATCGCCAACTGGGCCATCACCGCGAGCTTCCCGTCGCTGGCCGACTGGAACCTCTCGATGACCTACGTGATCTACACGGTGTTCGCCGCGCTCTCCATCCCGTTCGTGCTCAAGTTCGTCAAGGAGACGAAGGGCAAGACGCTGGAGGAGATGGGTTAGCCCGTCGCGGCCCATCGGCGCCCGTCGACCCGGGGAGAGGGGCCAAGTCCCCGCTGTCCTTCTCCCCGTACTCGTGAGAGAGCGCGTCGCCCCGGTTCCGAGGCCTACAGGGCCTTGAGCCGGGGCAGCACGTTTTCGCAGAACAGATGCATGCTGCGCCACCCCTCGTCGACGGACATCCCGCCGGACAGCGGATGCAGTACGTAGCTGTCGAGGCCCAGCGCCAGGCACTCCTCCGGCGTCACGATCCGGTAGACGCCCTCGGCGCGCAGCTCCTCCACCGTCGTGGCCCCCGACCTCACCGCCGAGCGGATGTCGGAGGACTGCCAGGAGGCGTACGTCCTGGCCTCGTGCAGGAAGTGCTCGCCGTGCTCGGCCCAGGCGCGGTCCGGGTCCTCGGCGAGGTGCAGCAGCGGGGTCACCGCCGCGGGCATCATGGTCCAGCCCTCGGTGCCGTACTCGACGAGCCGCTCCTTGTAGTACGCCTCGATGTCCGGCAGGTGCGCGCTGGGGAAGAACGGCAGACCCAGCCGTGCCGCGCGGCGGGCCGCGGCCTTCGAGGAGCCGCCCACCAGCAGCAGGGGGTGCGGATCCGAGAACGGACGCGGAGTGACCCGTACCGTACGGCCGCGGTACTCGAAGTCCTCGCCGGTCCATGCCTTCAGCAGGGTCTCCAGGAGCTCGTCCTGGAGGGCGCCGCGCCGCTTCCACTCCACGTCGAAGAGCGCGTACTCCTCGGGGCGGTAGCCGATGCCCGCGACCGTGACGAGCCGGCCGCCGCTGAGGAGGTCCAGCACGGCGATGTCCTCGGCCAGGCGCAGCGGGTCGTGCAGGGGGCCGATGATCGCCGAGACCGTGACCGCGATCTTGCGGGTCGCGCCGAGGACCGCGCCCGCGAAGGTGAACGGGGAGGGCAGCCAGTTGTTGGCGGCGCCGTGGTGTTCCTCGGTCTGCACGGTGGTCATGCCGCGGTCGTCCGCGTAGGCGGCCATCTCCAGGGCGGCTTTGTAGCGGGCGCTGAGGGAGGTGGGGGTGGGGGTGGGGTCGACGAGGTTGAAACGTACGACCGTTACGGGCATGGGAGGGGTCCCCTTCGCCGGGCGGGTGGGGTGTCGGTGGCTCCGGTGGGGGTGACGGTAGCTGACGGACCGTCAGGCGGCCAGGGGTGCGGGGCGGGGCCGCGCGAGGAAAGCCGGTTCGGGCAGGCCCGGGGGTGGTCGCGCATACTGGGTCCGTTATGGAAATCGTCATCCTTGCTGTAGTCATCGCCGTGGTCGTGATCGGCGCGCTCGGCGGCCTGATCGTCGGCAGCCGCCGCCGCAAGCAGCTGCCCCCGCCGCCCCCCGCCGCCCCCGACATCACGGCTCCGCCGGCCGAGCCGCACATCGGCGACGAGGCCGAGACGCCGCGCGACGAACCGCGCCGCACGATAGAGGAGGTGGATCTCCCGGACACCTCGGCGACCGCTCCGGTCGTCGAAGCGCCCCCGATCGAGGTCCCGGAACCGACCGCCGGCCGCCTGGTGCGGCTGCGCGCCCGGCTCTCCCGTTCACAGAACGCGCTCGGCAAGGGGCTCCTCACGCTCCTCGCGCGCGAGCACCTGGACGAGGACACCTGGGAGGAGATCGAGGACACGCTGCTCACCGCCGACGTCGGCGTGCAGCCCACCCAGGAGCTGGTCGAGCGGCTGCGCGAGCGCGTGAAGGTGCTCGGCACCCGCACGCCCGAGGAGCTGCGCGCCCTGCTGCGCGAGGAACTGCTCACGCTGCTGGTGCCCGACTTCGACCGCACGGTGCACACCGAGTCGCCGCTGGACACGCCCGGCATCGTGATGGTCGTCGGGGTCAACGGCACCGGCAAGACCACCACGACCGGCAAGCTCGCCCGTGTGCTCGTCGCCGACGGCAAACATGTGCTGCTCGGCGCGGCCGACACCTTCCGGGCCGCCGCCGCCGATCAGCTGCAGACCTGGGGTGAGCGCGTCGGCGCCCGCACCGTACGCGGTCCCGAGGGCGGCGACCCCGCCTCGATCGCCTTCGACGCGGTCAAGGAGGGCATCCAGGAGGGTGCCGATGTCGTGCTCATCGACACGGCAGGCCGGCTGCACACCAAGACCGGGCTCATGGACGAACTCGGCAAGGTCAAGCGCGTCGTCGAGAAGCACGCCCCGCTCGACGAGGTGCTGCTCGTCCTGGACGCCACCACCGGTCAGAACGGTCTGGTGCAGGCCCGCGTCTTCGCCGAGGTCGTCAACATCACCGGCATCGTCCTGACCAAGCTCGACGGCACGGCCAAGGGCGGCATCGTCATCGCCGTCCAGCGCGAGCTGGGTGTCCCCGTCAAGCTCATCGGTCTGGGCGAGGGCGCGGACGACCTGGCCCCGTTCGAGCCGGAAGCGTTCGTGGATGCCCTTATCGGAGAGTGAGAACGCGCACGGCACGTGCGTGCGTGATGAAGGGCCCCGCTCCATGGTGCAGATGGAGTGGGGCCCTTCCGTATCGGCAGGCCTCTGTCGAGGAAGCCTGAGCCGACAGTCTGTGCGGTCCGGGCCAGGGAGCGGTCCGGGCGCGGGAGCCGTCTACGCGCGTGAGCGGTGGGCCACGTACGCCAGCGTCCCCAGCAGCAGTCGCGCGGCCGGCGGCTTCGTCGCCGAGTCGAGCGCGGGGGAGCGGAGCCAGCGGACCGGGCCGAGGCCGCCCCGGTCGGAGGGCGGGGCCGTGATGTACGTACCGGGACCCAGGCCGTGCAGGTCGAGCGTCGCGTCGTCCCAGCCCATGCGGTAGAGCAGCTGGGGCAGTTCGGCCGCCGCGCCGGGTGTGACGAAGAAGTGGGCGCGGCCCTCGGGGGTGACGGTGACGGGGCCCAGCGGAAGACCCATGCGTTCGAGCCGGACCAGGGCACGGCGGCCGGCGGACTCGGCGACCTCGATGATGTCGAAGGCGCGGCCCACGGGGAGCATCACCGCCGCGCCGGGGAACTCGCCCCAGGCCTCCGTCACCTCGTCCAGCGTGGCCCGCGCCGGGACGACGGGCGCGAAGTCCAGGGGATGCGCGCCGCGTCGGGCGCAGTCCGCCCGGCCGCACGAGCAGGCACCCGCGGCCGCCCGGGCGCCGGGCACCACGTCCCAGCCCCACAGTCCGGTGAACTCGGCCACGGCGGTGCACTCGGAGGAGCGGCCGCGGCGACGCGAGCCGGAGCGCATTTCGCGGATACCGCCGATCGTGAAACCCATGCCCCCTCCAACGGGTCCAGCCTGCCCATGGTTACGTCACGGAATCAGTCCGTGACTCTCAGTGTCCGTTCGTACTCTCAGTTCCCCTTCACGTGCGGTTCGAATGCGGCGCTCTGATGTGTCGCGGGTGGTGCGCCCTGTTCCGCGCGCCCCGGTGTGCATCGCTGCGCCCACTTCCGGCCGTCATGTGTCAAGTGAATCGCGTGGTAGCCATCGCGAGTTCATTCGAAGGGGTGGCGAATGGTGGCGTTTCCGGGATCGCCATGGCTGGAGCGGTGATCGTAGGATTACTGTGAGTGCACAGGTCCTGGGGACGCATGCACTTGTGGGTATGCCGGAGGCAACTCGGCTTCCCGTTCGATGGGTGAGAACAGCCGGACGGGCGGCCCTGTTTACCGGCATTCTGGTAGGGCTTGGCGCATACAGCGCACAAGTGGGTTCAGGGATGGGGGCGTTCCAGTGGGCGGCAACGGCGGAAGCGGGACGACCGCGACTGGCACGGACAAGCGCCCCAATGAATTGTTGGGCTCGTGGTTCGTGCGCAGCGGCTGGTCCAAGGGCGAGCTGGCGCGCCAGGTCAACCGCAGAGCACGCCAGTTGGGCGCCAACCACATCTCGACGGACACCTCACGTGTCCGCCGCTGGCTCGACGGCGAGAACCCCCGCGAGCCGATCCCGCGCATCCTCTCCGAGCTGTTCTCCGAGCGTTTCGGCTGTGTCGTCGCCGTCGAGGACCTGGGCCTGCGCGCCGCTCACCGCTCACCGTCCGTGTCGGGCGTCGATCTGCCCTGGACCGGCCCGCAGACGGTCGCCCTGATCAGCGAGTTCTCCCGCAGCGACCTGATGCTGGCGCGCCGCGGCTTCCTCGGCACGTCCCTCGCCCTCGCCGCGGGACCCACGCTCATCGAGCCCATGCAGCGCTGGCTGGTGCCCAGCCCCACCGCCCCGCGCGCGGAGCCCGCCCTCCCCGCCGCCGCCTCGCGCCGCCCCGGCCGGCTCTCCCAGCCCGAACTGGACCTCCTGGAGTCCACCACCGTCATGTTCCGCCAGTGGGACGCCCAGTGCGGCGGTGGTCTGCGCCGCAAGGCGGTCGTCGGCCAGCTGCACGAGGTGACCGACCTGCTCCAGGAGCCTCAGCCCGAGGCCACCACCAGGCGGCTGTTCAAGGTCGCCGCCGAACTGGCCGAGCTGGCCGGGTGGATGAGCTACGACGTGGGGCTCCAGCCCACCGCCCAGAAGTACTTCGTCCTCGCCCTGCACGCCGCCAAGGAAGCCGGCGACCGGCCGCTCGGCTCGTACATCCTCTCCAGCATGAGCCGCCAGATGATCCACCTGGGGCGGCCCGACGACGCGCTGGAACTGATCCATCTCGCCCAGTACGGCAGCCGTGACTGCGCGAGCCCCCGTACCCAGTCCATGCTGTATGCGATGGAGGCCCGCGCCTACGCCAACATGGGGCAGCCGGGGAAGTGCAAGCGGGCCGTCCGGATGGCGGAGGACACCTTCGGGGACGCCGAGGAGTTCGACGAGCCCGAGGCCGACTGGATCCGCTTCTTCTCCGAGGCCGAGCTGCACGGCGAGAACAGCCACTCCTACCGCGACCTCGCCTATGTCGCCGGCCGCAGCCCCGCGTACGCGTCGCTGGCCGAGCCCGTCATGCAGAAAGCCGTCGACCTCTTCGAGAAGGACGCCGAACACCAGCGTTCATACGCGCTCAACCTCGTCGGAATGGGCACGGTGCACCTCCTGCGGCGCGAACCGGAGCAGAGCACGGTCCTGGTGCGCAAAGCCCTCGCGATCGCCAAGAAGGTGCGCTCGGAGCGGGTCAACACTCGTATCCGAAAAACGGTCGACACGGCCGTACGCGACTTCGGGGACCTCGCCGCGGTCGTGGATCTGACCGATCAGCTCGCCATCGACCTGCCCGAGACCGCCGAGGCGGTCTGACCCCCCAGTACGCCGGCCGCGACCCCCGTCCATAACAGCCCGACTCGGCTCCCCCATGCCAGGTCATCGGACGGAGGCCGCGGCCGGTCCGGTTTTCGCGCCTACGCCGACACCGCTCTCGCGGGTGCGGCTGAGCGCCGTCGGGGTCGCGCGATCCATGGCTCGGGTCCGCGGCCGGTCATGGCTGAGGGCTCGGCCGGGGAAGGTTGCGCCACGATAACGATCGGAGCCGCCGCTATCCGGCGGTTCATCGACGCGTAACACGCACGTTCTCTTCGTCACCCGCGCGAAACATGCAGGGGCTCCGGTCGAAACGGCGCTGCGCCAATCTCTGGCACATAACCGGCCCACCCCTCACAACCGCTCATGGCTTCGCCCGCACGGGGCCGTACCAACGACGAGGAGACGCCGATGGCACCAGCCATCACGCTTGCCGCAGACGCTCCCACGCTGTCTGCCGCCAACACCGGGTTCATGCTCATCTGTTCCGCCCTGGTGCTGATCATGACTCCCGGACTCGCCTTCTTCTACGGAGGCATGGTCAGGGTCAAGAGCACCTTGAACATGCTGATGATGAGCTTCATCAGCATGGGGATCGTCACGATCCTGTGGGTCCTCTACGGCTTCTCGCTCGCCTTCGGTACCGACTCGGGCAGCGTCATCGGCTGGTCCTCGGACTTCGTCGGTCTCAGCGGCATCGGCAAGGTGGAGCTCTGGGACGGCTACACCATCCCGATCTACGTCTTCGCCGTCTTCCAGCTGATGTTCGCGATCATCACGCCCGCCCTGATAAGCGGCGCTCTCGCGGACCGCGTGAAGTTCACCGCCTGGTCCCTGTTCGTCGCCCTGTGGGCCACGGTCGTGTACTTCCCCGTCGCCCACTGGGTCTGGGGCACCGGCGGCTGGGCCTTCGAGCTCGGCGTCATCGACTTCGCCGGCGGTACGGCGGTCCACATCAACGCGGGTGCCGCCGCGCTCGGTGTCATCCTCGTCATCGGCAAGCGCGTCGGGTTCAAGAAGGACCCGATGCGCCCGCACAGCCTCCCGCTGGTGATGCTCGGCGCCGGTCTGCTCTGGTTCGGCTGGTTCGGATTCAACGCCGGCTCCTGGCTCGGCAACGACGACGGCGTCGGCGCGCTGATGTTCGTCAACACGCAGGTCGCCACCGCCGCCGCCATGCTGGCCTGGCTCGCCTACGAGAAGATCCGCCACGGCGCGTTCACCACCCTCGGCGCCGCCTCCGGCGCGGTCGCCGGTCTGGTCGCGATCACCCCGTCCGGCGGCGCGGTCTCCCCGCTCGGCGCCATCGCGGTCGGCGCCATCGCCGGTGTGCTCTGCGCCATGGCCGTCGGCCTCAAGTACAAGTTCGGCTACGACGACTCGCTCGACGTCGTCGGCGTCCACCTCGTCGGCGGTGTCGTCGGCTCCCTGCTGATCGGCTTCTTCGCCACCGGCGGCGGCCAGTCCGACGTCGCGGGCCTCTTCTACGGCGGCGGCCTCGACCAGTTCTGGAAGCAGTGCGCCGGTGTCTTCGGTGTCCTCGCCTACTCCCTCGTGGCCTCCGCGATCCTCGCCTTCCTGATCGACAAGACGATCGGGATGCGCGTCCCCGAGGACGACGAGATCGCGGGCATCGACCAGGCCGAGCACGCCGAGACCGCATACGACTTCAGCGGTGCCGGTGGCGGCGCCGCCACCCGTACCGCGCCGCCGGCCCCGGTCGCCGGTACCGCGAGCAAGAAGGTGGACGCATGAAGCTCATCACCGCCGTCGTCAAGCCCCACCGGCTCGACGAGATCAAGGAGGCCCTCCAGGCCTTCGGCGTCCACGGCCTCACGGTCACCGAGGCGAGCGGTTACGGTCGTCAGCGGGGCCACACCGAGGTCTACCGCGGTGCCGAGTACACCGTCGACCTCGTTCCCAAGATCCGTATCGAGGTGCTGGTCGAGGACGACGACGCCGAGCAGCTGCTCGATGTCATCGTGAAGGCGGCCCGCACGGGCAAGATCGGGGACGGCAAGGTCTGGTCCGTCCCGGTCGAGACGGCGGTCCGGGTCCGGACCGGCGAGCGCGGACCCGACGCGCTGTAGGCAGCAGACGAACAGGAGCCACTGGGTGACGAGTACGGACATGCGTACAGAAGCAGAGGACTCGGGACCCAGCGGCTACGCGGCGGCCCGGCTGCGCCTCCTCCAGGAGGGGGCGCGGTCCGGGCCGCCGCGCCGTTCGGCCCTCGCCGAACTGACCGACGACTGGCTCACCGGCCTCTTCGACGCGGGAGCCGAGAAACTGCGCGGCGTCTCGCTCGTCGCCGTCGGCGGCTACGGCCGCGGCGAACTCTCCCCGCGCAGCGACCTCGACCTGCTGCTCCTGCACGACGGCAGCGCCGACTCCGGTGCGATCGCCTCCCTGGCCGACCGCATCTGGTACCCGGTCTGGGACCTCGGTCTCGACCTCGACCACTCCGTCCGCACCCCCGCCGAGGCACGCAGGACGGCGGGCGAGGACCTCAAGGTGCAGCTCGGGCTGCTCGACGCCCGCCACCTCGCGGGCGACCTCGGCCTGACCGCCGGACTGCGTACGGCCGTCCTCGCCGACTGGCGCAACCAGGCACCCAAGCGCCTCCCCGAACTCCAGGAACTGTGCGCCGAGCGCGCCGAGCGCCAGGGCGAACTGCAGTACCTCCTCGAACCCGACCTCAAGGAGGCCCGCGGCGGTCTGCGCGACGCCACCGCGCTGCGCGCCGTCGCCGCCTCCTGGCTCGCCGACGCCCCGCGCGAGGGCCTGGCCGAGGCCCGAAAGACCCTCCTCGACGTCCGTGACGCGCTGCACCTCGCCACGGGCCGCGCCACCGACCGCCTCGCCCTCCAGGAGCAGGACCAGGTAGCCGCGGAACTCGGCCTCCTGGACGCCGACACCCTGCTCCGCCAGGTGTACGAGGCCGCCCGCGTCGTCTCGTACGCCAGTGATGTCACCTGGCGCGAGGTGGGGCGCGTACTGCGCTCGCGCGCCGTGCGGCCACGGCTTCGCGCCATGCTGGGCGGCGGCAAACCCGCCCCCGAACGCTCCCCGCTGGCCGAGGGCGTCGTCGAGCAGGACGGCGAGGTCGTCCTCGCCCGCGCCGCCCGACCCGACCGCGACCCCGTACTGCCGCTGCGCGCCGCCGCCGCTGCCGCCCAGGCGGGCCTGCCGCTCTCGCTGCACGCGGTCCGCCGGATGGCCGCCGCGGCCCGACCGCTGCCCACCCCGTGGCCCGCCGAGGCCCGCCAGCAACTCATCACGCTCCTCGGTTCCGGCCCCTCGACCATCGAGGTCTGGGAGGCCCTGGAGGCGGAAGGGCTGATCACCCGGCTGCTGCCCGACTGGGAGCGCGTCCGCTGCCGGCCGCAGCGCAACGCCGTCCACATCTGGACCGTCGACCGCCATCTCATCGAGACGGCGGTGCGCGCCGCCGAGTTCACCCGCCGTGTCCACCGCCCCGACCTCCTCCTGGTCGCCGCGCTGCTGCACGACATCGGCAAGGGCTGGCCCGGCGACCACTCCGTGGCCGGCGAGATCATCGCCCGGGACGTGGCGGCCCGCATCGGCTTCGACCGCACCGACGTGGCCACCCTCGCCACCCTCGTACGCCATCACCTGCTCCTCATCGAGACGGCGACCCGGCGCGACCTGGAGGACCCGGCGACCGTCCGTTCGGTCGCCGAGGCGGTCGGCTCGCAGGGCACGCTGGAACTCCTGCACGCCCTCACCGAGGCGGACGCCCTGGCCACCGGGCCCGCCGCCTGGTCCTCCTGGCGCGCCTCCCTCGTCGCGGACCTGGTCAAGCGGGTCTCCGCCGCGCTCGCCGGGGACGACCCCGACGAACCCGAAGCCGCGGCGCCCACCGCCGAACAGGAACGGCTCGCCATCGAGGCGTTCCGCACCGGCGGCCCCGTGCTCGCGCTGCGCGCCCAGACCGAGCCGCCCGCCGAAGCGTCCACCGAGGAGCCCCCGGTGGAACCCTCGGGCGAACCGGAACCCCTCGGCGTGGAACTGCTCATCGCGGTACCGGACCAGAAGGGCGTCCTGCCGGCTGTGGCGGGCGTCCTCGCCATGCACCGGCTC
The DNA here is from genome assembly GCF_014650955.1 of Streptomyces tauricus. Classification (GTDB taxonomy): domain Bacteria; phylum Actinomycetota; class Actinomycetes; order Streptomycetales; family Streptomycetaceae; genus Streptomyces; species Streptomyces tauricus. Next base: position 108,431 of record NZ_BMVY01000017.1, on the reverse strand, counting down.
ACCGTGCGGACGGCGGAACTGCGGGCCCTGGAACTGCCCGACGGTGTCTCCGGCTCCGTCCTGCTGCTCGACTGGCGGGTCGCCGCCGAGTACGGGTCCCTGCCGCAGGCGGCCCGGCTGCGCGCCGATCTCGTACGCGCCCTCGACGGGTCCCTCGACATCGCCGGTCGCCTGGCCGAGCGGGACGCCGCCTATCCGCGCCGGCGGGGCATCGTGGCACCGGCGGCCCGGGTGAGCGTGGCCCCCGCCGCGTCCCGGCTCGCCACCGTCATCGAGGTGCGCGCCCATGACGCCCCGGGGCTGCTGCACCGGATCGGGCGCGCGCTGGAGGACGCGGAGGTGCGGGTGCGCAGTGCGCATGTGTCGACGTTGGGCGCCAACGCCGTGGACGCGTTCTATGTGACCGGGCCCGACGGGTCCCCGTTGCCGGGGGAGCAGGCCGCTTCGCTGGCGCGGGCGCTGGAGGACACGTTGAGGGAGTGAGCGGGTGCGCTCCGCCCGGCTCGGGTCGGCACCGCCCGGCCCGGGTCGGCTCCGCCCGGCCCGGGTGCGCTCCGCCCGGCTCGGGTCGGCTCCGTCTGGTTTCGTCTGCGGAGCCGCACGATGTCACAGCCCCGCGCCCCTGAGAGGCAGTTCCTGGGGGCGTCCGTTCGCCGGAAGGAAGCCTGTGGCGACGGGGTGGAGACCCTTTCCGGTGTGGGCAGATACTCTGGAGGGCGGACCTGCCCCCCTGCCCCCTACTTGAGGATTCGCGACCGCCGTGTTCGACACTCTCTCCGATCGCCTCGCAGCGACATTCAAGAACCTTCGCGGCAAGGGGCGCCTGTCCGAGGCGGACATCGACGCCACCGCGCGCGAGATCCGTATCGCCCTGCTGGAAGCGGATGTCGCGCTGCCGGTCGTCCGGGCCTTCATCAAGCAGGTCAAGGAGAGGGCCCTCGGGGCCGAGGTCTCACAGGCGCTCAACCCCGCCCAGCAGGTCATCAAGATCGTCAACGAGGAGCTCGTCGGCATCCTCGGCGGCGAGACCCGCCGGCTGCGCTTCGCCAAGCAGCCGCCGACCGTGATCATGCTCGCGGGTCTGCAGGGTGCCGGTAAGACCACGCTCGCCGGAAAGCTCGGCAAGTGGCTGCAGGGCCAGGGACACGCCCCGCTGCTCGTCGCGTGCGACCTCCAGCGTCCGAACGCCGTGAACCAGCTGAGCGTCGTCGGTGAGCGCGCGGGCGTAGGCGTCTACGCGCCCCAGCCGGGCAACGGCGTCGGCGACCCGGTCCAGGTCGCCAAGGACTCCATCGAGTACGCGAAGCAGAAGCAGCACGACGTCGTCATCGTCGACACCGCGGGCCGCCTCGGTATCGACGCCGAGCTGATGCAGCAGGCCTCCGACATCCGCGACGCGGTCTCGCCCGACGAGATCCTCTTCGTCGTCGACGCGATGGTCGGCCAGGACGCGGTCAACACCGCGGAGGCCTTCCGCGACGGAGTCGGCTTCGACGGCGTGGTCCTCTCGAAGCTCGACGGCGACGCCCGCGGTGGTGCGGCGCTCTCCATCGCGCACGTCACCGGCCGCCAGATCATGTTCGCCTCCAACGGCGAGAAGCTGGACGACTTCGACGCGTTCCACCCGGACCGCATGGCGTCCCGCATCCTCGGCATGGGCGACGTGCTCACGCTGATCGAGAAGGCCGAGCAGACCTTCTCGCAGCAGGAGGCCGAGGCCATGGCCTCGAAGCTCGCCTCCAAGAAGGGCGAGGACTTCACGCTCGACGACTTCCTGGCCCAGATGGAGCAGGTCAGGAAGATGGGCTCCATCTCCAAGCTGCTCGGCATGCTCCCCGGCATGGGTCAGATCAAGGACCAGATCAGCAACCTCGACGAGCGCGACGTCGACCGCACGGCCGCGATCATCAAGTCGATGACCCCGGCCGAGCGCCAGGACGCGACGATCATCAACGGCTCGCGCCGCGCCCGTATCGCCAAGGGTTCCGGTGTCGAGGTCAGCGCGGTCAAGGGTCTGGTCGAGCGGTTCTTCGAGGCCCGCAAGATGATGTCCCGCATGGCCCAGGGCGGCGGCATGCCGGGGATGCCCGGGCTGCCGGGCATGGGCGGCGGGGCCGGCCGGACGAAGAAGCAGCCCAAGAAGAGCAAGGGCAAGCAGCGCTCCGGGAACCCGATGAAGCGCAAGCAGCAGGAGGAAGAGGCGGCGGCTCGGCGGGAGGCCGGGGGGCAGGCCGGTGGCGCCTTCGGTCTGCCGGGCGGCCAGCAGCCCCAGAACTTCGAACTCCCCGACGAGTTCAAGAAGTTCATGGGCTGACGCTCCCTCGGACTTTCCCTCGGGGGCGCCACCCCCGAACTCCAGGTCCTCAAACGCCGGACGGGCTGGTTTTCCAGCCCGTCCGGCGTTTGAGGACAACAGGGGGGTCTGGGGGCGCGAGCCCTCAGGTCCGAGCGATCAGATACCGGAAGACGTTCGGCATCCACACCGTCCCGTCCCGCCGCTTGTACGGATGCAGAGCCTCCCGCATCTCCTTGTCGACCTGATCGGGATCCGTCGCGGCGACGGCCGCGTCGAAGAGCCCCGTGGACAGCAGCCCACGCACCGCGTTGTCCACGTCCGCGTACCCGAAGGGGCAGGCGACCCGTCCGGACCCGTCGGGCCGCAGACCGGCCCGCTGGGCGACCTCCTCCAGGTCGTCACGCAGGGCCGGGCGCCAACTGCCCGCACCGCGCAGGGGATCCGCCAGCTTCGCGGCGACCCGCAGCACCGAGGACGTGGCACACCGCTCCGGAGGCCCCCAGCCCGCCAGAACCACGGGAACCTCTCGGCCGACGAGCGGACTCGCCGCCGCCAGCGCCTCGGTGAGGCCTTCGGAGTCGCCGGCCACACACCCGACCGGCTCGAAAGCGGTCACGAGGCTGTATGCGGCCGCCGCCTCGTCGTCGATGTCCGTCGGCTCCCCGTCCGTCAGCCGCGCACCGGCACGCGCACGCGTGCCCCACGCCTCGGGGAGCAGGCGCTCGCGCGCGAGCGCCAGTCGCTCCGGCGCGTGAGCCTGCAGACCGGTGACCGACGCGCCCCGCGCCGCAGCCATCAGCAGCGCCAGGCCGGACCCGCAGCCGAGCCCCAACAGCCTGGTCGAGGAGCCCACTTCGAGTCGCTCGTAGACGGCCTCGTAGAGCGGTACGAGCATCCGCTCCTGTATCTCGGCCCAGTCACGCGCGCGTGCCCACTGATCCACCTGGGGCGCGGCCCCTGAGTGAGGTAGGTGCTGCCGCACGAGCGTAGGTGTCATCGAATGTGCCCCAATCCACCGAGAGTTGCGTTCGTGCCCCGTTCCTTCACCCCCGTGCAGTGCGCTCGCACTCCCCCCGTATGCCAGGAAACTCCGCGCTCGTCGTGGCGTCCAGGGGTTACGGAGCCCGGTTTGCGTACCATCGGCGCGCGCCGGGAAAATTCACATACCGGCAACATGTGCGCCTACCGCTCCTCGCCGATGAGTGGGCGAATGTCGTTTGTCGGAGGGGTGCCCGCGGGGTGGGTGGCCTGTTCGTGTCGTACCGCGATGACGGTGGGTCGCGGGCGTCGCGGTGCCCGGCCCCCACAAGGCGTGCTTCACGTCATCACTGGTGAGGATGCGGTTCCGGCCAAGGTCCACGAACTCGTCGACCGGCGGTCGCGGAGGACCGTACGGTGTCTGGTGGCCGGGGACGGGCCGGTGCCCCGGGTGGATGACGCACCCGGTAACGTCGCCGTCGTGGCCCGCGTCGACCGGGCCCCGGCGTTCCGCCGCGAGAAGGACCGAAACGCCTCTTGCGCATCCGGCGACCCCAGGTGTCCCGATGCGCAGACAGCGCCTAATGGCCCGGACGTACACGTCACTACGTACCGGCTGGGTGTGAACTGTGAGGCTTCTCCGCAGATCAGCGCACCCGCCCTCGTCAGGACGCATCAGCGGCAACTGACGGGTACGTGCAAAATATTTGGGATGCCCCGGAATAGGAACACAGAGGCACCTCGGCTCGTTGTCATTACGTGAGCACGACACCACCTGTTCTCGCCGCAGAGCTGGCAGGGGCGTGGGCCGACATTCAGCGGCACCACCCCGAGCTGCCCGATCTTGCCGCGCCAGAGTCCCTGATCGGGGAGTCGTCGTCCGCCTGCGGACACGAACTCTCCTTCGAACGACTGCTTCACGAGGCAGTCCACGGCATCGCCGCCGCCCGAGGTGTCCGTGACACCTCCCGCGCCGGCCGGTACCACAACCGCAGATTCCTCGCGATCGCCGAGGAGTTGGGCCTGGACCACCCCGAGGAACCGCATCCCAGCAGCGGCTTCTCCCTGGTCACGCTCAACCCCGAGGCGAAGCGGCGCTACCGCCCGACGATCGAGCGGCTGCAGCGCGCCCTCAAGGCGCACACGGTTGCGACCGCCGCCGACACGGCCCGCAGCTTCCGGGGCCCGGCCGCCCGGCACGGCTCCTCCGGAGGGGGCGTGCGGGTGAAGGCGGTCTGCGACTGCGGACGTAACGTCCGCGTCGTCCCGTCGGTCCTCGCGCAGGCGCCGATCGTGTGCGGAGGGTGCGGGAAGCCGTTCCGCATCCCGGAGGTGGTCGGCGCGGCAGCGGGCTGAGCGGACGGCTGACGCAGCGGCGGGCCGTCGTCCCGCCGGGGTGGTGCGGGAGAGCGCGGCGGCACTTCGTGGGTGCCGGTTCGCGCGATGGCCCACCTCGACGGCGACACCCGTACGGGCCCGGTGACAGGCCCCGGCGGTATCGCGGGGCGGCCCGGCGCCGCCCCGGACCGCCCGGGTCGAGGGGCCCTTGTGGGTGTGGCAGAATGGTCAGCTGTACTCGCAGCCGCACAGGACCCCTCTCTCCTCCGGCTGACGCGTCCATCGGGCACTCGGGTACCGCAACCCCACGCGGCAATCTCGCCGTGCCCAACCCCGTCAAGACCAGGAGACACCACTTCCGTGGCAGTCAAGATCAAGTTGAAGCGTCTCGGCAAGATCCGCGCGCCTCACTACCGCATCGTCGTCGCCGACTCCCGTACCCGCCGTGACGGCAGGGCCATCGAGGAGATCGGCCTGTACCACCCGGTGCAGAACCCGTCGCGCATCGAGGTCGACTCCGAGCGTGCGCAGTACTGGCTGGGTGTCGGCGCGCAGCCGACCGAGCCCGTGCTCGCCATTCTCAAGCTGACCGGCGACTGGCAGAAGCACAAGGGCCTGCCGGCCCCGGCGCCGCTCCTCGTCGCCGAGCCGAAGGCCGCGCGCCCGTTGTTCGACGCCCTGGGCGGCGACGACGACAGCAAGGGCGAGGCCATCACGCAGAAGAAGAAGGCTGAGAAGAAGGACGAGGCTGCCGCCGAGTCCGCGTCGACCGAGGCCTGAGCATGCTTGAGGAGGCTCTTGAGCACCTCGTGAAGGGCATTGTCGACAACCCGGACGACGTGCAGGTCGCCTCGCGCGACCTGCGCCGCGGGCGCGTTCTGGAGGTCAGGGTTCACCCCGACGACCTCGGGAAGGTGATCGGCCGCAACGGCCGCACCGCGCGCGCCCTGCGTACCGTCGTAGGCGCCATCGGCGGCCGTGGTGTCCGCGTCGACCTCGTCGACGTGGATCACGTCCGCTGACGCACACGCAGCACCGGCTCGGGCCGGGGAGGGCCTCAGGGCCGTCCCCGGCCCGTAGTCGTCCACGCGGTAGAACCGTGGACACACGACAGGAGATCAAGCAAGTGCAGCTGGTAGTCGCGCGGGTGGGCCGCGCCCATGGCATCAAGGGCGAGGTCACCGTCGAGGTACGTACCGACGAGCCGGAGCTGCGGCTCGCGCCCGGTGCCGTCCTGGCCACGGACCCCGCCTCGGCCGGTCCGCTGACCATCGAGACGGGGCGGGTGCACAGCGGCCGCCTCCTGCTGCGGTTCGCGGGAGTACGCGACCGCAACGGCGCCGAGGCGCTGCGCAACACCCTCCTCATCGCCGAGGTCGACCCGGACGTGACGCCCGAGGACCCGGACGAGTACTACGACCACCAGCTCATGGACCTGGACGTCGTCCTGAAGGACGGCACCGAGGTCGGACGGCTCACCGAGATCTCGCATCTGCCCTCCCAGGACCTCTTCGTGGTCGAGCGGCCGGACGGGACCGAGGTGCTGATCCCCTTCGTCGAGGAGATCGTCGTCGAGATCGACCTGGAGAAGCAGCGCGCCGTCATCGACCCGCCGCCCGGGCTGATCGACGACCGCGCGGAGATCGCCTCCTCCAGGGACACGGAAACGGACGGGGACGCGGAACCCGACGGGGACGCGGATACCGGCAGGGACAAGGACACCGGCTCCGGCGCGGGCGGCGTTGCGGGAGCCGACGCCTGATGCGGCTCGACGTCCTCACGATCTTCCCCGAGTACCTGGAACCCCTGAACGTCTCCCTCGTGGGCAAGGCACGCGCGCGTGGACAGCTGAAGGTGCATGTGCATGATCTGCGGGAGTGGACCTACGACCGGCACAACACGGTCGACGACACCCCGTACGGCGGCGGCCCCGGCATGGTCATGAAGACCGGGCCCTGGGGCGACGCACTGGACTCCGTCCTGGCCGACGGCTACGAGACGGGTTCCCAGGGGCCCGTCCTGGTCGTCCCCACGCCCAGCGGCCGTCCCTTCACCCAGGAACTCGCCGTCGAGCTCTCCGAGCGCCCCTGGCTGGTCTTCACACCCGCGCGCTACGAGGGCATCGACCGCCGCGTCATCGACGAGTACGCGACCCGTATGCCCGTGTACGAGGTCTCCATCGGGGACTACGTGCTGGCCGGCGGTGAGGCGGCTGTCCTGGTCGTCACGGAGGCCGTGGCCCGGCTGCTGCCCGGCGTGCTCGGCAACGCCGAGTCGCACCGGGACGACTCGTTCGCGCCGGGAGCCATGGCGAACCTCCTGGAGGGGCCGGTCTACACGAAGCCGCCCCAGTGGCGCGGCCGGGAGATCCCGGACGTGCTGGTCAGCGGCCACCACGGCAAGATCGCCCGCTGGCGCCGGGACGAGGCGCTGCGGCGCACGACCGCCAACAGGCCGGACCTCATCGAGCGCTGCGACCCCGCCGCCTTCGACAAGAAGGACCGCGAAATGCTCTCGATCCTGGGCTGGCAGCCCGGACCCGACGGCCGATTTGGGCGCAGGCCCGACACCGTGGAAGAATAGGCCGCTGCTGTACGTCGTCCGGCGTGCGCCCCTGCCACAGGGGGACATGACGCCCGCCCCGGCGAGAACAGCCCACCTTCTGGAAACACCGACTTCCGTCGATGACCTGTGGCATCGGCGAAGAAAGCAGACGATCATGTCCAACCTGCTCGCGTCCGTCGACTCCGCGTCGCTGCGCAGCGACGTCCCGGCCTTCCGCCCGGGTGACACCGTCAACGTCCACGTGCGCGTCATCGAGGGCAACCGCTCCCGTGTGCAGCAGTTCAAGGGTGTAGTCATCCGCCGCCAGGGCGCCGGTGTCCGTGAGACCTTCACGGTCCGCAAGGTCTCCTTCTCCGTCGGCGTCGAGCGCACCTTCCCCGTGCACACCCCGATCGTCGAGAAGATCGAGCTCGTCAGCCGCGGCGCCGTCCGCCGCGCCAAGCTCTACTACCTCCGTGAGCTGCGCGGCAAGGCCGCGAAGATCAAGGAGAAGCGCGACAACTGAGCTAGCGCCGGGTCCCTCATGAGGGCCGGATAGCATCTGGCCCACATGGACGCCGAAGCACAGCACACGGAGCGCGACCGCTCCTCCCACCCCGTCGTATCCGAGGAGATCTCGGACACACAGGGGGCGGAGGGACGGTCGCGTTTCGCGTTGGTGGCCCGGGCCGCCGACTGGCTGCCGGGCGGACGGATCACCCTGACCGTGCTGTTCTGCCTCTTCTCCCTGCTGCTGCTCACCCGGTTCGTGATCCAGCCGTTCCAAATTCCCAGTGGCTCGATGGAGCCCGGATTGAGGATCGGGGACCGCGTTCTCGTAAATAAGTTGGCGTACCGTTTCGGTGCTGAGCCGAGGCGCGGTGACGTCGTCGTGTTCGACGGCACCGGTTACTTCGGCGACGCCGACTACATCAAACGTGTGGTCGGCGTGGGGGGAGACCATGTGGTCTGCTGCGACAGGCAGGGGAGGATCGAGGTGAACGGCCGCTCGGTCGACGAGTCGACGTTTCTGTACCCGGGGAACGAGCCGTCCGAAGTGCGCTTCGACGTGGCCGTCCCCGAGGGCACCCTCTTCGTCCTGGGTGACCACCGCGGCGACTCCAGCGACTCCCGTGACCACCTCGGCTCCCCGGGCGGCGGCATGATCCCCGTCGACGACGTGATCGGCAGAGCCGACTGGATCGCCTGGCCGCTCGGCCACTGGACCGGTATCGAACGGGCCGACGGCTACGCGCGCGTGCCCGCCGCCGCGGGCCCGCTCCTTCCCGCGCCCCTCCCGGCGCTCACGGGCCTGCCCGGGCAGGCGCGCCGCGACGAACCCGTACCCGGGCGCCAGACGGCGACCAACGGGCGGAAAACCGTGGACGGTGTCCATGGGTAACCGCGGCAAGCCCCGCGGCACCCACAGTGCCGCCGAGGACCTCCTGCCCACGGGCTCCCGGCGCACGGGCGGCCCCGTGATGCCCGGCCGCGCCGACCGGCGCAAGCTGGCCCGGCGGGTCAAGCGGCGCAGGCAGCGCTCCGCGATCAAGGAAATACCGCTTCTGATCGGCGTCGCGCTGCTCATCGCGCTCGTCCTGAAGACGTTCCTCGTCCAGGCCTTCGTGATCCCGTCGGGCTCCATGGAGCAGACGATCCGGATCGGCGACCGTGTCCTGGTCGACAAGCTGACCCCGTGGTTCGGGTCGAAGCCCGAGCGCGGTGACGTCGTCGTGTTCAAGGACCCCGGCGGATGGCTGGAGGACGAACAGCCGACGGCGAAGAAGGAAGACCCCATCGTCGTCAAGCAGGTCAAGGAGGCGCTGACCTTCATCGGCCTGCTGCCCTCCGACAACGACCGGGACCTCATCAAGCGGGTCGTCGCGGTCGGCGGCGACACCGTCAAGTGCTGCGACGCCCAGGGCCGCGTCACCGTCAACGGAATGCCGCTCGACGAGCCCTACATCAACCCCGGCGACAAACCCTCCTCGCTGGTCTTCGAGGTCAAGGTGCCGGCGGGGCGCCTGTGGGTGATGGGTGACCACCGGTCCAACTCCGCCGACTCACGCTTCCACCGCACCGAGAAGTACAACGGCACCATCTCCGAGGACGTCGTGGGCCGTGCGATGGTCATCGCCTGGCCCATCGGTCACTGGACGCAGCTCAAGGAACCCGACACCTACGCGTCCGTGCCCGAGGTCGCCGGCGGAGCGACCACCGCACTCGACACGTCGCATAGGGTGGCCACCGCGGATCGATATGGATTGATCCCGCTCCCGACCCCTGCGGAACTCCCGCTCGTTATGGGAGTGGTGGGCCTGCGTCGTATCCGGCGCGGGCGGCGGCACGGAGTGAGGAGTGGATGTGGGGGATTTGGCGGTCGGCGCACGATCCGGACACGAGGGGCCCGAGGAACGACCGGGACGATCCGAAGAGTCGGTCCCGCCGGCCGGCGAGGACGCCGTGGCCCCCGGAGACGCCTCCGGTGACGACGGCGGGGACGAGCGGAACCTCGACGGGACCGCCCCTGCGCCGAAGAAGCCGCGGTCCTTCTGGAAAGAACTTCCCCTGCTCATCGGCATCGCGCTGGTTCTCGCGCTGCTGATCAAGTCCTTCCTGGTGCAGGCGTTCTCGATCCCCTCGGACTCGATGCAGAACACCCTCCAGCAGGGTGACCGCGTCCTCGTCGACAAGCTGACCCCGTGGTTCGGCTCGGAGCCCGAGCGCGGCGAGGTCGTCGTCTTCCACGACCCCGACAAGTGGCTGGCCGGCGAGCCGACGCCCAACCCGAACGCGATCCAGACAGCCCTCAGCTGGATCGGCCTGATGCCCTCCTCCGAGGAGAAAGACCTCATCAAGCGCGTCGTCGGAGTCGCAGGCGACACCATCGAGTGCAAGGGCACCGGTCCGCTGAAGGTCAACGGCAAGGCGCTGAACGAGGCTTCCTACGTGTACCCGGGCAACACCCCCTGCACCATGGACGACGCCGGCGGCCAGTTCAAGGTGAAGGTTCCCGAAGGCAAAATCTGGGTCATGGGTGACCACCGGCAGAACTCGCTGGACTCCCGCTACCACCAGCAGGACAAGCACAAGGGCTTCGTACCCGTGGACAACGTGGTGGGCCGCGCGATCGTCGTCGCCTGGCCGCCCACCCGCTGGTCGACGCTTCCGGTGCCGGACACCTTCGACCAGAACCTGAGCGCCGCCGCCCCGGGTGCGCTCGGGCTCGCGGGCGCGCTGCCGCTGGTGCTGTGGCGCAGGCGTCGCCTTACCGTCGGGAACACCAGGGTTTCTGGGTCGCGTACCGCCGGGTAGGGTGCCGTCCCAGACGCCGATCTTCCGTGGCCCGAGCCGGGCCGCGAGGTCGATTCTCCGAGTTGGGGAGCACTGGGATGAGCGGGACACGTCGTACGGACGAGGGCCACGGACGGCTCGGCAGCAAGCTGTCGGGGCTGGCCGTGGCCCTCGGCTGTGTGCTCTTCCTCGGTGGGTTCGCCTGGGGAGCGGTCGTCTACCAGCCGTACACCGTGCCGACCGACTCGATGGCGCCGACCATCGCGAGCGGCGACCGGGTGCTCGCCGAGCGGATCGACGGCTCCGAGGTGCGGCGCGGTGACGTCGTCGTCTTCAAGCAGGCCACCTGGGGCAACATGCCCATGGTCAAGCGGGTCGTCGCCGTCGGCGGGGACACGGTCGCCTGCTGTACGCAGGACAAGCTGACCGTCAACGGCAAGAAGATCGAGGAACCCTATCTGCCGAAGGGCAGCGCGGCGGAGTCGTCCACGATCCCCTCCATCGAGGTGCCCAAGGACCGGCTCTTCCTGCTCGGCGACGAGCGCAGCGGCTCGCTGGACTCCACCGCCCACCTGACGGAGGCCGGCAACGGCACGGTGCCGCGCAGCGCGGTGAGCGCGCGCGTCGACGCGGTGGCCTGGCCCATGAACGGCATGCTGGACCGTCCCACCGGCTTCGAGCCGCTCGGCGGCATCTCCGACCCCGGGCCCCTGCGGCTGGTCCTCGCAGCGGTCGTGGCGGGCGCGGTACTCGTCCTCGGCGGGGCCGCGTACGGGCCGATCGCCAACCGGTCGGCACGCCGGCGCAGCCGTACGGGGGCGGGGGAGCGGGCCCTTGCCGGCTGACGCGTCCTCACCTACGGACGGCCGGGCGGCCACGGGAGCGGGGGGTACGGGCGAGCGGGGTACGGGGGAGCAGATCAGCTCGGTGCCCGGTGGGCTCGACGAGGGGACGCTCCCGGTGCCCGGTGGGCTCGGTGAGCTGCGGAAGGTCGCTCGGGTGGTGCTGCTGGACCCGCGGGACCGCATCCTGCTGCTGCACGGGCACGAGCCCGACGACCCGTCGGACGACTGGTGGTTCACGCCGGGCGGAGGGGTGGAGGGGGACGAGACACGGGAAGAGGCCGCGCTGCGGGAGCTCGCGGAGGAGACCGGCATCACCGAGGTCGAGCTGGGTCCGGTGCTGTGGCGGCGGACCTGTTCGTTCCCGTTCGCGGGGCGTCGCTGGGACCAGGACGAGTGGTACTTCCTGGGCCGTACGACGCAGACGGCGACCGAGACCACGGGGCTGACCGAGCTGGAACGGCGCAGTGTCGCCGGAGCGCGCTGGTGGACGTGCCGGGAACTTGCCCGGGCACATGAGACGGTGTATCCGACCAGACTCGCCGAGCTGCTGCTCAGGCTGCTCGACGAAGGGCCCCCGGCCAGGCCCGAGACCCTCGACACGGAAATCGTCTAGGGGTTCGCGGGGCTGACGCACAATAGGGGGACGCACGGCTGAAGGGGAACATGCCATGAGCGCCGAGGACCTCGAAAAGTACGAGACCGAGATGGAGCTGAAGCTCTACCGGGAGTACCGCGATGTCGTCGGTCTGTTCAAATATGTGATCGAGACCGAACGGCGCTTCTACCTCACCAACGATTACGAGATGCAGGTCCACTCGGTTCAGGGCGAGGTGTTTTTCGAGGTGTCCATGGCGGATGCCTGGGTGTGGGACATGTACCGACCTGCTCGGTTCGTGAAGCAGGTGCGCGTCCTGACATTCAAGGACGTGAATATCGAGGAGCTGAACAAGAGCGATCTCGAACTGCCGAGCAGCTAGGACGGGACGGCTGGGACAGTCGGATCGGTCCCGGGAGTTCCAAGGCGGCCGCTCGTACGGGTGACTGAGTTGTCCACAGTCGAGCGGCCGTCCACCAAGATCCAACAGCGGATCGTGATGGGCTCAGTGTTGGCGCCGGAGGTGGTGCCGGCATGAAGACGTCCAAGGCATCCGAAGCAGTGAACTCAGCCGGGACAGCAGGGGCATCCGGGTCGGCAGGGCCGGCCGAGGTGCCCAAGGCTTCCAGGGCGCGCAACGCACTCGGCAAGTACGGCGAGGACCTGGCCGCGCGACGGCTGGCCGAGGCCGGCATGACGGTCCTGCAGCGCAACTGGCGCGCGGGCCGGTCCGGCGAGATCGACATCGTGGCCCGCGACGGCGACGCGCTGGTCGTCTGCGAGGTCAAGACCCGCCGTGCGGGGTCCTTCGAGCATCCGATGGCCGCCGTGACCCCGGTCAAGGCCCAGCGTCTGCGCGGCCTCGCCGAACGCTGGCTGCAGGAACACGGAGGGGCTCCACCCGGCGGCGTCCGTATCGACGTCGTGGCTGTCCTGCTGCCCGACCGCGGCGCACCCGTCGTGGAGCATGTACGAGGGGCGGCCTGATGGGCTTCGCGCGTACGTGCTCGGTGGCCCTCGTGGGCGTTGACGGTGTCGTCGTCGAGGTCCAGGCCGATCTGGAACCGGGGGTCGCGGCGTTCACCCTGGTGGGACTGCCCGACAAGAGCCTGACGGAGAGCAAGGACCGCGTCAGGGCGGCCGTGGTCAACTCCGGCGGCGAGTGGCCGCAGAAGAAGCTCACCGTCGGACTCAGCCCGGCCTCGGTGCCGAAGGGCGGCAGCGGGTTCGACCTGGCCATCGCCTGTGCCGCGCTGGGCGCCTCGGAACGCATCGATCCCCGCGTGCTCGCCGACATCGTGATGATCGGAGAGCTGGGTCTGGACGGACGGGTCCGGCCCGTACGAGGTGTGCTGCCGGCCGTGCTGGCCGCAGCCGAGGCGGGGTACGAACAGGTGGTGGTGCCGGAGAGCGCGGCCGCCGAGGCATCCCTGGTGCCCGGTGTGTCCGTGCTCGGCGTCCGCAGCCTCCGCCAGCTCATCGCGGTCCTCACGGACGAACCGGTGCCCGACGAGGATCCGGACGAGCAGGGCCGGACCGACCCGCTCGCGGGCCTGCGCATGCCGGGCACCGGCGCGGCCACCGGAATGCACAGCATGGACGCCGCGCACCACGACCACGACCTCGCCGACGTCGTGGGCCAGCTCTCGGCACGGACCGCGGTGGAGGTCGCCGCGGCCGGCGGCCACCACCTGTTCCTGGAGGGGCCGCCGGGAGCGGGCAAGACCATGCTCGCCGAGCGGCTGCCCGCCGTCCTGCCGCGACTCCACCGGAGCGAGTCCCTGGAGGTCACGGCCGTCCACTCGGTCGCCGGTCTGCTGCCACCCGGCAAACCGCTGGTCGACGTCGCCCCCTACTGCGCCCCGCACCACTCGGCGACCATGCAGGCACTCGTCGGGGGCGGCCAGGGGGTGGCACGGCCGGGCGCGGTGTCGCTCGCTCACCGCGGAGTCCTTTTTCTGGACGAGACACCTGAATTCAGCAGCCGTGCCCTCGACGCACTGCGCCAGCCCCTGGAGTCGGGGCATGTGGTGATCGCGCGCAGTGCGGGTGTCGTGCGCTTCCCGGCACGCTTCCTGATGGTCCTCGCGGCCAATCCCTGTCCCTGCGGCCGCTTCTCGCAGCGGGACACCCTGTGCGAGTGCTCGCCCTCCATGATCCGCCGCTACCAGGCACGGCTCTCCGGACCCCTGCTCGACCGCGTCGACCTTCGGGTAGAGGTGGACCGCGTCACGCGTTCCCAGCTGACGGAGCGGGGCGCGCGGGGCGAGTCCACCGAGACGGTCGCCGACCGGGTCAGGGAGGCCAGGGCGAGGGCCGCCGCGCGGCTGACGGACACCCCCTGGCGCACGAACAGCGAGGTACCGGGCCGCGAGCTCCGCAGCCGGTGGTACGCGTCCCCGGGAGCCATGGACGACGCGGAGCGCAGTCTGGAGCGCGGTGTGCTCACCGCCCGGGGGCTCGACCGTGTCCTGCGGGTCGCCTGGACCGTCGCGGATCTCGCCGGCCGCGACCGGCCGGGGGTGGCGGATGTGACCCTCGCGCTGCAACTGCGCACCGGGGTCCCCCGGGGGGTGCCGATGGCGATCGGAGCCTCCCGGTGAGCGGGGACAGGGGCGGGGGCGGGGAGGGTGAGCGGCTCCATCGGGCCTTGCTCGCACGCGTCGTCGAACCGGGGGATGAGGTCTGCGGGCGATGGCTCCGTGAGTGCGGAGCGGGGGAGGTGGTCCGGCGCCTCACCGGAGGCGGACAGCAGCTGCCGGGTGTGACGGACGTGCGATGGGCGGGTCTGCGGGCGCGGGCCGAGCGGGCGGACCCGGAGCGGGACCTCGCGGTGGCGCGGGACAGCGGGACACGGTTCGTGTGTCCCGGCGATCCGGAGTGGCCCGCGCAACTGGACGACCTGGAGGACGCGAGGCCCGTCGGGCTCTGGGTGCGGGGGTTGCCCAGTCTGCGGATATGGGCGCTGCGCTCCGTCGCCGTCGTGGGGGCACGGGCCTGTACCGAGTACGGCGCCCACATGGCGTCGACGCTCGGCGCCGGGCTCGCGGAGCGGGGCTGGGTCGTGGTGTCGGGGGGTGCCTACGGAGTGGACGGCGCGACGCATCGGGGAGCGCTCGGGGCGGGCGGCGCCACCGTCGCCGTGCTCGCCTGCGGGGTCGACCGGCCCTATCCGCGCGGTCACACACAGCTGATCACCAGGATCGCCGAACAGGGTCTGGTGGTGGGGGAGTTGCCACCCGGCGACCATCCGACCCCGAGCAGGTTCATCCTGCGGAACCGGGTCATCGCGGCGTTGACGCGCGGCACCGTGGTCGTGGAGGCGGCATATCGGAGCGGCGCGTTGGCGACCGCCCGGGCCGCTCAGCGGCTGGGCAGATTCACGATAGGAGTACCCGGGCCGGCCACCAGCGGGCTCTCGGCGGGTGTGCACGAACTCCTGCGCGGGGACGCGGTGCTGGTCACCGACGCCGCGGAAGTCGCCGAGCTCGTCGGTGACATGGGCGAGCTGGCCCCGGCCCGGCACGGACCCGTACTCCCGCGCGACCTGCTGGACCCGGATGCCGCCCGGGTGCTGGCCGCGCTGCCGGTCAGGGAGGCGGCGTCGCGGCAGGAGATCGCCCGGGGCGCCGGGACGACCGAGGACGACGTGGTCGCGAGACTGTACGAACTCCGCTCACTTGGCTTCGTCGAACGACACGGCGACGGCTGGAAGTTGACACGCCAGGCCACTCTGTCCATCGGTATGGATCGGGGGTGACGCTGACCGAGCGTGTTCGGCCGTCCGGGCTAGCCCTCGAAGTCCCCGGGTTTTCCCGGAGTTGACGCCCAGCGGTGGTCACACACGGCGACGGCCGTGCCTCCGTGGGGCGTCCAGCGGAACGTATCTGCGCACGGTGAGTCCGCCACTGTTCGCACACTGCGACTCTCCAGTCACGCTACGCTCACATGGATTCCGACTCAGACAGGCAACTTCGACATCAGACCGACAGCTCACGCAGTTACCCACAGTTCACTGCAGAACGGCACAAGGCGACGCATGCCCCAGCACACCTCCGGGTCCGACCGGGCGGCGGTTCCCCCCGCCGCCCGTGACGGCGGCGTGCGGCCGCCCGCCCCCTCGACGCTCGACGAGCTGTGGAGGTCGTACAAGACCACGGGCGACGGGCGGCTGCGCGAGCAGCTGATCCTGCACTACTCGCCGCTGGTGAAGTACGTCGCCGGCCGGGTGAGTGTGGGGCTGCCTCCCAATGTGGAGCAGGCGGACTTCGTCTCGTCGGGCGTGTTCGGGCTGATTGATGCCATCGAGAAGTTCGACATCGAGCGGGAGATCAAGTTCGAGACGTACGCGATCACGCGGATCCGGGGCGCGATGATCGACGAACTGCGGGCGCTGGACTGGATCCCCCGGTCCGTGCGGCAGAAGGCACGCAATGTCGAGCGGGCCTACGCGACGCTGGAGGCGCGGCTGCGGCGTACGCCGTCGGAGTGCGAGGTGGCCGCCGAGATGGGGATCGCGGTCGAGGAACTGCACGCGGTGTTCGGTCAGTTGTCGCTGGCCAACGTCGTGGCCCTGGAGGAGCTGCTGCACGTCGGCGGTGAGGGCGGCAACCGGCTGAGCCTGATGGACACGCTCGAGGACACCGCGGCCGACAACCCGGTGGAGGTCGCGGAGGACCGTGAGCTGCGGCGTTTCCTGGCACGGGCCATCAACACGCTGCCCGAGCGGGAGAAGACCGTGGTGACCCTCTACTACTACGAGGGCCTCACGCTCGCCGAGATCGGCAACGTACTCGGGGTGACGGAGAGCCGCGTCAGCCAGATCCACACGAAGTCGGTGCTACAGCTCCGAGCGAAACTGGCCAGCTTCGGCCGCTGACCTTGCGGGGCGCCTGCCGCGGGCGTTTCCGACGTCGCTGGCCCCGCGGGCGTTGCCGGTCTCGCGGCCCCCGGGCCTTGCCGGGTCCGCGGTCCCGCCGACTCTGCCGGCCCCGCGACTCCGCTGGCCTCGCCGAGTTCGCTGGCCTCGCCGACCTCGTCGGGTTTCGGCCCCGCCGGTCTCGCGGCCGGCCGACTCCGTCGGTCTCGCGGTCTCGCAGGCATTGCCGGGTTCGCAGCCCGGCCGGGCCTCGCCGGTTTCACCGGGTCCGCCGGCCTCGCGGTCTCGCAGGCCTCACCGATCCCGCCGCGTCCGCCTGCCTCGCGGCCTGCTGGTCCTGCCGGTCTCATGGTCTCTCAGCCCCGCGGTCCCGCGGCCTCGACGGATCCGCCGGCCATGCCGAACTCGTCGGCTCTGCTGGTCTCGCTGACCTCGGCGGATCGGGTCCGTCCGGGGTGCGGGGTGTGTCTCCGTCGGGGCTTCTCGTGTGCGGGCGGAAGCCGCTTGGCGTGGGCTCCGGGCGGGAGGACGCCCCCTGGCGGGGAGCCGAGAAACCCCCTCGTCCGGCGGCGAGAAACCCCTCGGTCGGAACCGGGAAACCCCCGCGCCCAGCGCCGGTGCGTCGTGACTGAGCGAGTGCTCAGGGGCGAGAGTCTCCCGTCCTGGGTGGCGCGTCCGTAAAGTGGGGGCGTGCCAAGGATTCGAGCGGCCTCCGTGGCCGAGCACCGGTCGATGCAGCGAGCCGCCCTGCTGGACGCGGCGCGATCACTGCTGTCCGAGGGCGGGACGGAAGCCCTGACGTTCCCGGCGCTCGCCGAGCGGACGGGTCTCGCGCGGTCCTCCGTGTACGAGTACTTCCGTTCCCGCGCGGCCGTGGTCGAAGAGCTCTGCGAGGTCGACTTCCCGCTCTGGGCCGCCGAGGTCGAAACCGCGATGTCGCTCGCCGGGACACCCGAGGGCAAGGTCGAGGCGTACGTCCGCCGACAGCTCGCCCTGGTGGGGGACCGGCGCCACCGGGCCGTCGTGGCGATCTCCGCGAGTGAACTCGACGCCGGCGCGCGCGAGAAGATCCGCGCCGCGCACGGAGGGCTCGTCGCGATGATCGTGGAGGCGTTGCGGGACATGGGGCACGAGCAGCCCCGGATGGCCGCGATGCTTCTACAGGGGATCGCGGACGCGGCGGTGCGGAGGATCGAGATCGGTGCGGCCGAGGAGCCCGAGGTGATCACCGAGGCCGCCGTCGCGATGGCTCTGCGAGGCGTGCGGGGTTGATGGGCATTGCCCCCGCCCTCCCCCTCCCCCCTCTCTCCAACTCTCACCGCCTCTACCGCAGGCCGGTGGTCCCCGGTTGTGGGATTCCCGTGAGCGGTAGCAGGCGTGATGGGCCCCTCGTCAGTAGCCAGGGGGGCAGCAGCGACAGCGGGTCCAGGTAGGTGTCCCCCCGGCGCAGTCCCCAGTGGAGGCATGGCATCGGGCAGTGGGATGTCGGTGGCTCCAGTACGCCCACCACCTCGCCCGCGGTCACCTCGGTGCCCTTTCTCAGCGTCGCCGTCACCGGCTGGTACGTCGTGCGCAGGGGCGGATCCCCCGTGCCCGTCAGCTCGACCGAGACGACCCCGCGGCCCGCGACCGGGCCGGCGAAGGAGACGCGGCCGGGCGCGACGGCCCGGACCGGGGTGCCGGTGGCCGCGGTGAGATCGACGCCCCGGTGGCCCCGGCCGTAGGCGGTCGCCGGCGGCTCCCAGCCCCGCGCCACCGACGGGCGCGACCCCACAGGCCAGGCGCGGCCGACGGCAGGGACCGGCGGGCCCCCGCCGCCGGAACCGACGGCAGAACCTCCGCCGGGGTCGCCGTCCCGGGCCGTGGCCGCGGGGCCGCCGCCGGGCGCGAGGCCCAGCAGGAGGCCGAGTGCCAGCACGGCGGCCAGCGTCATGGCGGGCCGCCACACCGGCCGCGTATGAGGAAAACGGTCTGCTCGCATGCGAGAACGGTGCCTCGGATGGCATGAAAAAGGGGATCATGGCCGGGATCTGTGGAGTACCCGTCGGTTGTGGACAGCGGCGTCACCCGGCACCCCGTGGGTCCCGTACACTTCTTGTGGCGATCCGGGTCACCGGGTCGACTTCGCACGCCCCGACATCAGGTCGTCAAACAGCCGATGTCAGCGCCCCTCGGTCCCTCGTGGCAAGGCGCAATGCGGGCGTCAGGCGCGACCGCCGTCCGGCGGACGCGGCACAACCGAGAACACCAAGGAGTACGGCCATGGCCGTCGTCACGATGCGGGAGCTGCTGGAAAGCGGCGTCCACTTCGGTCACCAGACCCGTCGCTGGAACCCGAAGATGAAGCGCTTCATCTTCACCGAGCGCAACGGCATCTACATCATCGACCTGCTCCAGTCGCTGTCGTACATCGACCGCGCCTACGAGTTCGTCAAGGAGACCGTCGCCCACGGCGGCACGGTCATGTTCGTCGGCACGAAGAAGCAGGCGCAGGAGGCCATCGCCGAGCAGGCGACCCGCGTCGGCATGCCCTACGTGAACCAGCGCTGGCTGGGCGGCATGCTCACCAACTTCTCGACCGTCTACAAGCGTCTGCAGCGCCTCAAGGAGCTTGAGCAGATCGACTTCGAGGATGTGGCCGCGTCCGGCCTCACCAAGAAGGAGCTGCTCGTCCTCTCCCGCGAGAAGGCCAAGCTGGAGAAGACCCTCGGCGGTATCCGCGAGATGTCCAAGGTGCCCAGCGCCGTCTGGATCGTGGACACCAAGAAGGAGCACATCGCGGTCGGTGAGGCCCGGAAGCTCAACATCCCGGTCGTCGCCATCCTCGACACCAACTGCGACCCCGACGAGGTCGACTACAAGATCCCGGGCAACGACGACGCGATCCGCTCCGTCACCCTGCTCACCCGCGTGATCGCCGACGCCGTCGCCGAGGGCCTCATCTCCCGTTCCGGTGCCGGCAAGGCCGCCGAGGGTGACAAGGCCGCGGGCGAGCCGCTCGCCGCGTGGGAGCGCGACCTGCTCGAGGGCGGCGAGAAGAAGGCCGACGAGACCGCTGCCGAGGCGCCCGCCGCCGACGCTCCGGCCGCTGACGCCGAGGCCCCCGCCGCCGAGGCCGCCACCGAGGCCCCCGCCGCTGAGGCCGAGGCTCCGGCTGCCGCCGAGGCCCCCGCCGAGGCCGAGGCTGAGAAGCCGGCTGCGGCCGAGCAGGCCTGACGATCCAGCGCCACGGTTGAGTGAGGGCGGGCGGCGCCTGGTGCGTCGCCCGCCGTTCACCCCCAGCCCGTAGATCTTCGGTGGACGCCCGCCCGATCAGCGGCGGACGCCGACTGCAGAGACTTCGAACTCCGAGAAGAGATTCACAGATCATGGCGAACTACACCGCCGCCGACGTCAAGAAGCTCCGTGAGCTCACGGGCGCCGGCATGATGGACTGCAAGAAGGCGCTGGACGAGGCCGACGGCAACGTCGACAAGGCCGTCGAGGCGCTGCGCATCAAGGGCCAGAAGGGCGTCGCCAAGCGCGAGGGCCGCTCCGCCGAGAACGGCGCCGTGGTCTCCATCATCGCCGACGACAACACCTCCGGTGTTCTGGTCGAGCTGAAGTGCGAGACGGACTTCGTCGCCAAGGGCGAGAAGTTCCAGGCCGTCGCCAACCAGATCGCCGAGCACGCCGCCGCGACCTCCCCGGCCGACATCCAGGCGCTCCTCGCCTCGGAGATCGAGTCCGGCAAGACGGTTCAGGCGTTCGTCGACGAGGCCAACGCGAACCTGGGCGAGAAGATCGTCCTGGACCGCTTCGCCCAGTTCACCGGCGCCTACGTGGCCGCGTACATGCACCGCACCATGCCCGACCTGCCCCCGCAGATCGGTGTTCTGGTCGAGCTGGACAAGGCCGACGCCGGTCTTGCCAAGGGCATCGCGCAGCACATCGCCGCCTTCGCGCCGAAGTACCTCTCCCGTGAGGACGTTCCGGCCGAGGTCGTCGAGTCCGAGCGCCGCGTCGCCGAGGAGACCACGCGCGCCGAGGGCAAGCCCGAGGCCGCGCTCCCGAAGATCGTCGAGGGTCGCGTCAACGGCTTCTTCAAGGAGGCCACCCTCCTCGGTCAGCCGTACGCGCTCGACAACAAGAAGTCCGTCCAGAAGGTCCTGGACGAGGCCGGTGTCACCCTGAAGCGCTTCTCGCGCATCAAGGTCGGCATCTGAGTCCGTACCGCGATCGACGCGCGATCCCGCTAGGGTCGACAGCAGTCGTCCGTGGTGGTCGCGCAGACCGTCACGCGCGGGCGTGAACGGACGACAGCAGATCTGACGAGGAGGCCATTGCCGCGCATGGGATGCGAACAACACCCCGCCGGCAGTGGCCTTCTTCGTATGTGCGACCCGTATGTGCGACACGTAGAAGAGGCGAGATCTCCATGACCACCACCAAGGCCGCCGACAAGGACGAAAAGAGCGACACCGGCAAGGGCTCCGGCCGCTTTCTGCTGAAGCTTTCCGGTGAGGCGTTCGCCGGTGGCGGAGCGCTCGGCGTCGACCCCGACGTGGTGCACAAGATGGCCCGGGAGATCGCCGCGGTGGTCCGCGGCGGCGCCCAGATCGCCGTCGTCATCGGGGGCGGCAACTTCTTCCGCGGGGCCGAGCTCCAGCAGCGCGGCATGGACCGGGCCCGCTCCGACTACATGGGCATGCTCGGCACCGTCATGAACTGCCTCGCCCTCCAGGACTTCCTGGAGAAGGAGGGCATCGACTCGCGCGTGCAGACCGCCATCACCATGGGGCAGGTCGCCGAGCCGTACATCCCGCTGCGAGCCGTGCGGCACCTGGAGAAGGGCCGCGTGGTCATCTTCGGTGCGGGCATGGGCATGCCGTACTTCTCCACGGACACCACCGCCGCCCAGCGCGCTCTGGAGATCGACGCCGAAGCGCTGCTGATGGGCAAGAACGGTGTGGACGGGGTCTACGACTCCGACCCCAAGACCAACCCCGAGGCGGTCAAGTTCGACGCGCTCAGCTACGGCGAGGTCATCACCCGCGACCTGAAGGTCGCCGACATGACCGCGATCACGCTGTGCCGCGACAACAAGCTCCCGATCCTCGTCTTCGAGCTTCTGGCCGAGGGCAATATCGCTCGGGCGGTCAAGGGTGAGAAGATCGGCACGCTTGTGGGTGACCAGGGCAGTCGGGCCTGACCGGGGGATGGACAATGTCCTGCCGGTCGGGAACCGTTCAGGAATAAGACGCGACGCAGCCGGCCGCCTAACCGCCAGGGAACCGCAGCCGGGCCTACTCAAGACACGCAGGAGCAAGTGGTGATCGAAGAGACCCTCCTCGAAGCCGAGGAGAAGATGGAGAAGGCCGTCGTGGTCGCCAAGGAGGACTTCGCCGCGATCCGCACAGGCCGTGCGCACCCGGCGATGTTCAACAAGATCGTGGCGGACTACTACGGCGCGTTGACCCCGATCAACCAGCTGGCCTCGTTCTCGGTGCCCGAGCCGCGCATGGCCGTGGTGACCCCGTTCGACAAGAGCGCGATGCGCAACATCGAGCAGGCGATCCGCGACTCCGACCTCGGCGTCAACCCGAGCAACGACGGCAACATCATCCGGGTGGTGTTCCCCGAGCTGACCGAGGAGCGCCGCAAGGACTACATCAAGGTGGCCCGCACCAAGGCCGAGGACTCCAAGATCTCGATCCGTTCCGTACGCCGCAAGGCCAAGGACGGCATCGACAAGCTGATCAAGGACGGCGAGGTCGGCGAGGACGAGGGCCGCCGTGCGGAGAAGGAGCTCGACGACACCACCGCGAAGTATGTCGCGCAGGTGGACGAGCTGCTCAAGCACAAGGAAGCAGAGCTGCTCGAAGTCTGATGAACGACTCTTCCTGGGGGGCACCGCCACAAGCCGGGTACTGGGGGCCGTCCGACCAGGGGCCTGTCCAGGGGGCTGCCCCGGCGGGTCCCGCGTACGATGCGCACCACGCGCAGCAGACTCGCCCCATGCCCATCGTGCCCGACGTACCCGCGCATGGCGGAGACCAGGATGACGACCGGGGGGCTGCTCGGACGGGCGGCCCCCTGTTCCGCGACGAGACGCCGCCGACGCCGCCCTACCAGGCACCGTCGCAGAATCCGCAGAATCCGCAGGAGCCCATGACCAGCGCCGCACAGCCCGCACCCGCGCCGCAGAAGAAGAGCGCGGGCCGCGACCTGGGTGCTGCCATAGGGGTCGGCGTCGGGCTCGGCGTGGTCATCGTCGCGTCGCTGTTCGTCGTCAAGGCCGCCTTCGTCGGCGTCATAACGGTCGCTGTCGTGGTCGGCCTGTGGGAACTGACGTCGCGGCTCGCCGAGCGCAAGGACATCAAGGCCCCGCTCGTGCCACTGGCGTTGGGCGGCGCGGCGATGGTCATCGCCGGGTACGTCCGCGGGCCCGAGGGCGCCTGGGTGGCGATGGCGCTCACCGCGCTCGCGGTCCTGGTCTGGCGGATGACCGAACCGCCCGAGGGCTACCTCAAGGACGTCACCGCGGGGGTCTTCGCGACCTTCTACATCCCGTTCCTCGCCACCTTCGTGGCGATGATGCTCACCGCGGACGACGGCGCGTGGCGTGTTCTCACGTTCCTGGTGCTGGCCGTGGTCAGCGACACGGGGGCGTACGCCGTCGGGTGGCGCTTCGGCACGCACAAGCTCGCCCCGCGCATCAGCCCCGGCAAGACCCGTGAGGGCCTGCTCGGCGCGGTGGCGTTCGCGATGGTGGCGGGCGCGCTGTGCATGGAGTTCCTCATCGACGGCGGCGCCTGGTGGCAGGGGCTGCTCCTCGGCCTCGCGGTCGCGGCCAGCGCCACGCTCGGTGACCTCGGCGAGTCGATGATCAAGCGCGATCTGGGCATCAAGGACATGGGCACCCTGCTCCCGGGCCACGGCGGGATCATGGACCGACTGGACTCGCTGCTGCCCACCGCTCCCGTGGTGTGGCTGCTGCTGGTGCTCTTCGTCGGATCGGGCTGACCGGACCGAGCGCCGCGTGACTTTCGGGGACCCCCAGCCGATCAGGGCTGGGGGTCCTCGGCGTCCGGGCCCGCCGGGGAGTACTCGTGCGGCCGGCCGCCCTGCCACTTCACCCACCGCGGGTCGTCCAGCAGCTCCCAGGCGTCGTCCGGCAGGCCCGCCCGGCGCAGGAACTCGACCAGGTCGGTGTCGCTGTGCGCGAGCCCGAAGACCTGGCCGTGGATGGTGACCCGGCGCCCGCGGGCGCCCGTCATGCGGTGCACGACGATGGGCGCCGGGCCTGTCCCGCCCGTCCCGCTCGTCCCGTTCGTGTTCTCGTCCTGCGGCCGTTCGCCGTTCACAGCACACCCAGATCGTTGTCGGGCCGGCAGTAGGGGCACGCGGTGATGCCGTCCTCCGTGAGAGCCCGGAGCGCCTGCTCGCGGGGCAGCGGCCTGGTGTTCTTGCCGGCCATGCCGCAGTCGCCCGTATGAACGGCTTCGGGTGTGGGCCTGCCGCCCGCTCTTCGCAAGGCGAGCTTCCAGCCGGGCGTGGATGAGGGCAGGGTGCGAGCGGTGCGGGCCGTGGCTGCCTCCTGACGTTCGAGTTCGGCGATGGTGTCGTCCGTACGGCGCAGCTGCCAGGCCAGCCATTCGCGGACGCTGCGCAGGCGGTCCAGGCGATCCACTTTATCGGACACGCGTTCGATTCTAGGTCCAAGGGTGGCCTAGATGGCAACGCGGGCGGTGAAAGGCAGCCCTTCAGTGGCGATCCCGCCCCTCCGGAATGGCCCCCGGTCGCGAGGCCCAGGTCACATGATTCGATCTGCGACACTGGTACAGCCATGCCTAAGCCCGGAGAACTCACATTCGTCGCCCCCCGCGGAGCCAAGAAGCCGCCGCGGCACCTTGCCGATCTCACGCCCGCCGAGCGTAAAGAGGCTGTTGCCGCGGTCGGTGAGAAGCCGTTTCGCGCCAAGCAGCTCTCGCAGCACTACTTCTCGCGGTTCGCGCACGACCCCGAGCAGTGGACCGACATCCCCGCCGGCTCGCGCGAAAAGCTGCAGGAAGCGCTGCTGCCCGAGCTGATGACGGTCGTGCGGCATCTGTCCACCGATGACGACACCACCCGTAAGACCCTCTGGCGGCTCTTCGACGGCACGCTCGTCGAGTCCGTGCTGATGCGTTACCCGGACCGGGTCACCATGTGCATCAGCTCACAGGCCGGCTGCGGGATGAACTGCCCGTTCTGCGCGACGGGACAGGCCGGGCTCGACCGGAACCTGTCGACCGGCGAGATCGTGCACCAGATCGTCGACGGCATGAGGGCGCTGCGCGACGGGGAGATCCCCGGCGGGCCCGCGCGGCTCAGCAACATCGTCTTCATGGGCATGGGCGAGCCCCTCGCCAACTACAAGCGGGTCGTCCAGTCCATCCGGGCCCTCACCGACCCGGAGCCGGACGGGCTCGGACTCTCGCAGCGCGGGATCACCGTCTCGACCGTGGGTCTCGTCCCCGCCATCAACCGGTTCGCCGACGAGGGCTTCAAGTGCCGCCTCGCCATCTCCCTGCACGCACCGGACGACGAGCTGCGCGACACCCTCGTACCGGTCAACACGCGGTGGAAGGTACGGGAAGTACTGGACGCCGGATGGGAGTACGCGGCCCGGTCGGGGCGCCGGCTCTCCATCGAGTACGCGCTCATCCGGGACATCAACGACCAGGCGTGGCGCGGTGACCGGCTCGGGCGGATGCTCAAGGGCAAGCCGGTGCATGTGAACCTGATCCCGCTGAACCCGACGCCCGGCTCCAAGTGGACCGCCTCGCGGCCCGAGGACGAGAAGGCGTTCGTCGAGGCGATCGCGGCCCATGGTGTGCCCGTCACCGTCCGGGACACCCGTGGCCAGGAGATCGACGGGGCGTGCGGACAGCTCGCGGCCACCGAGCGGTAGTCTGGCGGACGTGGGCGGTTGTCGTACGCCTGTGTGGGTCCACATCTTCATATTCCGACAGGGGAGCGCCACAGCGCTGAGAGTGCGGGACAGCCCGCAGACCCTCTGAACCTCGCCCAGGTCATTCTGGGTAGGAAGTTCGGTCACTACTCAAGCTGTTGCGCCCTGCCCGGGATCCGACCGAGATCCCGGGCAGGGCCGCGTCTCTTCCTGGTCAGCCCAGGAGGAACATCATGAGCACCATCAGCGGTACCAAGAAGATCACGGCTGTCGTCGTGGCCACCGGGCTCGGCCTCGCCGTGCTCAGTGCGTGCGGCTCGTCCGACTCCGGGGGCGAAGACGGCTCCGGGTCCAAGACCGTCACCCTCGTCAGCCATGACTCCTTCGCCTACACCAAGGACGTCCTGAAGGCGTTCGAGAAGGAGTCCGGGTACAAGGTCAGGGTCCTCAAGGACGGCGACGCCGGGCAGGCCGTCAACAAGGCGATCCTCACCAAGGACAACCCGCAGGGCGACGTCTTCTTCGGCGTCGACAACACCCTGCTGTCGCGCGCGCTCGACAACGGACTCTTCCAGTCGTACGAGGCAGAGGGCGCCGACGGAATCCAGGCGCAGTACCGCGTCGACCAGGACAAGCACCGGGTCACGCCCATCGACTCCGGTGACATCTGCGTCAACTACGACAAGGCCTGGTTCAGCGCGCACAAGCTGACCCCGCCGACGTCCTTCGACGATCTGATCAAGCCCGAGTACAAGGACCTGCTCGTCACCGAGAACGCCTCGACCTCCTCGCCCGGCCTCGGCTTCCTCCTCGGCACCGCCGCGAAGTACGGCGACGACGGCTGGGAGGGCTACTGGAAGAAGCTCAAGGCCAACGGCGTGAAGGTCGTCGACGGCTGGGAGCAGGCCTACAACGAGGAGTTCTCCGGGTCCGCCGGAGGCAAGAAGGCCAAGGGGGAGCGGCCGCTCGTCGTCTCGTACGCCTCGTCCCCGCCCGCCGAGGTCATCTACGCCGACCCGAAGCCCAGGACCGCGCCGACCGGCGTCGCGGACGGCACCTGCTTCCGCCAGGTCGAGTACGCGGGACTGCTCAGCAACGCCAAGAACACCGAGGGCGGCAAGGCACTCATCGACTTCCTGATCGGCAGGCAATTCCAGGAGGACATGCCGCTCAACATGTTCGTGTACCCGGTGGTCGAGGGTGCCAAGGTGCCCGACGCGTTCACGCAGTACGGGCCGGCCGCCGCGGACCCCGAGACCCTGGCTCCGGCCAGGATCGCCGACAACCGTGACGAGTGGGTCAAGTCATGGACCTCGCTCGTACTGAAGTAGCGCCTCCCGCCCGCCCCCGGTCGCCGCACCGGGGGAGCGTGGCGCGGCTCGGGCTCATGGCCGTGCCCGTCGCGTTCTTCGGGGTGTTCTTCGCCTATCCGGTCGTCGCGATCACCGTCCGCGGGCTGAAGGTCGACGGTGTCTGGCGGTTCGGGCGGATCGGGGACGTGCTCGCGCAGCCGGACATCCGGCACGTCCTGTGGTTCACGACCTGGCAGGCGCTCGCCTCGACCGCGCTCACCCTGCTGATCGCGCTCCCCGGCGCGTACGTCTTCGCGCGCTTCGAGTTCAGGGGCAAGCAGATTCTGCGGGCCGTGGTGACCGTCCCGTTCGTGCTGCCGACGGTCGTCGTGGGCACGGCCTTCCTGGCGCTGCTCGGGCGGGGCGGGCTGCTCGACGAGCTGTGGGGCGTACGCCTGGACACCACCGTGTGGGCCATCCTGCTCGCGCACGTCTTCTTCAACTACGCGGTCGTCGTCCGCACGGTCGGCGGCCTCTGGGCGCAGCTCGACCCGCGGCAGGAGGAGGCCGCGCGGATGCTCGGCGCCTCCCGGTTCACGGCCTGGCGCACGGTGACGCTCCCGGCGCTCGGACCGGCCGTGGCCGCTGCCGCGCTCATGGTGTTCCTCTTCACCTTCACCTCCTTCGGTGTCGTGCAGATCCTCGGCGGCCCCACTTTCTCGACGCTCGAAGTCGAGATCTACCGGCAGACCTCGGAGATCTTCGACCTCTCGACGGCCGCCGTGCTGACGCTCGTCCAGTTCGCCGCGGTGGGCGCGATCCTCGCCGTCCACGCCCGGACGGTACGACGACGGGAGACGGCCCTGCGGCTGGTGGACGCCGGAGCGACCGCGCGCCGGCCGCGCGGGGCGGGGCAGTGGGCGCTGCTCGCGGGCGTCCTCGGCTCCATCGCCGTCCTGCTCGTGCTGCCGCTGGCCGTCCTCGTCGAACGCTCGCTCGACGCCCCCGGATTCGGCTACTACAAGGCACTCACCCGCAACGAGGGCAGTCTCTTCCTGGTCCCGCCGATCGAGGCGGTCGGCAACTCGCTGCGGTACGCCTTCGCCGCGACCGCCATCGCCCTGCTGATCGGCGGACTCGCGGCCGCCGCCCTCACCCGCCGGGACGCCGGACGCCTCGGACGTCTCGTACGGGGCTTCGACGCGCTGCTCATGCTGCCGCTCGGCGTCTCCGCCGTGACCGTCGGCTTCGGCTTCCTCATCGCGCTCGACGAGCCGCCGCTGGACCTGCGGAGCACCTGGATCCTGGTGCCGCTCGCGCAGGCGCTGGTGGGCGTCCCCTTCGTCGTACGGACCATGCTGCCGGTGCTGCGCGCGGTGGACGGACGGCTGCGCGAGGCCGCGGCGGTGCTCGGGGCCTCGCCCTGGCGGGTGTGGCGCGAGGTCGATCTGCCGATGGTGCGGCGGGCGCTGCTGATCGCGGCCGGGTTCGCCTTCGCGGTGTCGCTGGGCGAGTTCGGCGCGACCGTCTTCATCGCACGGCCCGACAACCCGACGCTGCCGGTCGCCGTGGCGCGGCTGCTCGGGCGGGCCGGCGAACTCAACTACGGGCAGGCCATGGCCCTGTCGACCATCCTGATGCTGGTGTGCGCGGTGTCCCTGCTGGTCCTCGAACGCCTTCGCACCGGCCTTCGCTCCGACCGGACGGGAGAGTTCTGACGATGCTCAAACTCAAGGGGGCGACCGTACGGTTCGGGGGGCGGGCTGTGCTCGACGAGGTCGGGCTCGATGTCGCCGAGCACGAGATCGTGTGCGTCCTCGGGCCCAGCGGCAGTGGCAAGTCGACGCTGCTGAGGGCCGTCGCCGGGCTGCAGCACCTGGACGACGGGCGCATCTTCCTGGACGGCCGCGACCTCGACGGCGTACCCGCGCACAAGCGGGGGGTCGGCCTGATGTTCCAGGACCACCAGCTGTTCCCGCAGCGCGACGTGGCCGGAAACGTGGCCTTCGGGCTGCGGATGCACGGGGAGTCGAAGCAGCGGCAGGCGCTGAGGGTCGAGGAGTTGCTGACGCTCGTGGGTCTGCCGGGCGCGCAGGGCAGGGCCGTCGCCTCCCTCTCCGGCGGCGAGCAGCAGCGGGTCGCCCTCGCCCGCGCCCTGGCCCCCCGACCCCGGCTGCTCATGCTCGACGAACCGCTCGGCCAGCTGGACCGCTCGCTGCGCGAACGACTCGTGGTCGAACTGCGGGAACTGTTCGCGGAGTTGGGCACCACCGTGCTCGCGGTCACCCACGACCAGGGCGAGGCCTTCGCGCTCGCCGACCGGGTCGTCGTCATGCGGGACGGGCGGATCGCCCAGACGGGTACGCCCCTTGAGGTCTGGCAGCGGCTGGCCGACGCGTTCGTGGCCCGCTTCCTCGGCTTCGAGAACGTGACCGGGGCGACCGTCTCCGGCGAGGCCGCGGACACCCCCTGGGGCAAGCTGCCGGTGCCCTCGGACACGACCCAGGGCGAGGTCACGCTGCTCGTCAGACCCGCGGGCGTACGGCTCGTACCGGCCGGGGAGGGGCTGCGCTGCACGGTGGCCGCGCGGACCTTCCGGGGCACCCATGTCGCCGTACGACTGCAGCCCGAGGGGGCGCCGCGGCTTGAGGCGGCGTGTGCGCTGCGGGACGCGCCGGAGACCGGCGACGAGGTCGGGGTGGCCTTCGACGCAGCCGAAATTGTCGTACTCGCGGGAGTCGCCGGGCTCTAGGGTGCGGCCCATGACGCTACTCGGGCACGACCGTTACTGCGACGAAGTCGTCGGGCAGACCGCGCTGCTGCGGGCGCATCTCGCGGGCGGCGATCTCACCGCGACCGTGCCGACCTGCCCGGAGTGGACGCTGCGGCAACTCGCCGTGCATGTGGGCGAGGCCCACCGGTGGGCCGAGCACATCGTCCGCACGCGGGCGACCGGCGACGTGCCCGTCGAGGACGTGGCGGGGGCCCTGGGGCCCGAGGACGACGACCCCGTCTCCCTGGACGTCTGGCTCGCGGAGGGCGCGG
The DNA here is from genome assembly GCF_014650955.1 of Streptomyces tauricus. Taxonomy (GTDB): domain Bacteria; phylum Actinomycetota; class Actinomycetes; order Streptomycetales; family Streptomycetaceae; genus Streptomyces; species Streptomyces tauricus. The sequence goes on along the minus strand of NZ_BMVY01000017.1, from coordinate 78,390 downwards.
AGACGGCCGCACGGACGTTCCGCGCCGCCGGGGCCGACGCGGCGGCCTGGTCCTGGGCGTGGGAGCACTCGGCCGGGTTCTGGGCGCGGCGCATGGCACACGAGACGGTGATCCACCGGGCCGACGCGGCCGGCACGGTCGGAGCGGCGTACGAGGTCGCGCAGGATCTGGCGGCGGACGCGATCGACGAGTGGCTGCAGATCGTGCGGTTCGCGCAGGAGAGGTATCCCGGGGACGCGGCGCGGGAGTTGCGTGGGGCGGGGCGGAGCATCCATCTGCATGCCACCGATGCCGTGGCGGGGCTCGATGCCGAGTGGATCGTCGAGTTCGACGACAAGGGGATCGGGTGGCGGCGGGGGCACGAGAAGGCGACGGTCGCGTTGCGGGGGCCGTTGACGGAGGTGTTGCTCGCCTTCTACCGGCGGGTTCCCGTGGACGGGGGGCGGTTGGAGGTGCTCGGGGAGCGGGAGTTGTTGGACTTCTGGCTTGAGCGGGCGTCTTTCGCCTGAGGGCGGTGGGGGGTGGGTGCGCAGTTCCCCGCGCCCCTGGGAACCCCTGCGGGGCTTCTGCGCCGTTCCCCGCGCCCCTAAAAGCGAAAGACTGCGCCGTTCCCCGCGCCCCTAAAAGCGAAAGACTGCGCCGTTCCCCGCGCCCCCAGAGGCGGAAGACCTGCGCCGTTCCTCGCGCCCCCAAGAGATTGCGCCGTTCCCCGCGCCCCTGGAAGGGGGGTGGGGGTGGACAGCGCGGTGGCCCGCCCCCTTCGTGGGGGCGGGCCACTTTTGTGCGTGGGTCAGCGGGTCTTTGCTGCGCCTCGGCGGCGGAGCGCGAACATCACGCCGGCGCCGGCCGCCACGAGCGCGGCCGCTATGCCGGCGATCGCACCGGTGTTGGAGCTGGAACCGGTCTCGGCGAGGTTCGAGTCGCCCGCGGGGGACGGGGCGTTGTCACCGGTCGACGCGGCCGGAGTGCTCTCCGACTCCGACGGCTCCGGGGACTCGGCGGGCTCCGAGGGCTCCTCCGCGGGCTCGGAGGGCTTCTCGGAAGGCTTCGGGGTCGCCGGAGGCGTGGTCGTCTCCGGGGACTCGCAGGCCTCGGACGGGGTGACGAGGTTCGGCTTGATGTCCTCGTCGACCTGGTTGCCGGCCTTGACGTGCACGCGGTACGTCGCGTTCGGCTTCCAGTCCTCGGAGAAGTCGATGGTCACGCCTTCACGCGTGCCCTCGACGTCCTGCTCGCCGACGAGCTTCGCGTCGGCGCCGTTCGACTGGAGGTAGACACTGACCCTGGCCTTGACGCCCGACGGGTCCTTGTCGGTGACACTGATGACGCCCTTGGTGCCGTCGCACTTGGCGACGGCCGAGAACTCGCTGATGTTGCAGGCGAGCGCGTTGCCGGCCAGGCCGAGCGTGAGCGCGGCCGAGGCGGAGGCAACTCCGAGAATGCGCACAGAACGTGCGGTACGGCGAGATATGGACACGATTGCCCTTCACGGGATGCACAAAATGAGGGGGGTTGATGGGAGCTACTGAGAAACAGCAATCCCAGACGCCTCACAGGTTTATTGGGCACCGTCTCCGGTTGTCAATCCGTGTGTCCGTCTTGCCCCTTGGCTTTTAGGTTTCATTTACACGCGACAGGCGGTCGAGCGCCTCCGGTGCCTCCTCGATCCGGTCCACCAGCGTGATGCGGGACTCCATCGAGCGGTCGCGGGCGAGGGCTTGCAGGAGCGGCCAGGCGGGCAGGCGTTCCGTCCAGTGGGCGCGGTCCACCAGGACCATGGGGGTGGGTTCGCCGCGGGACTCGTAGTAGTTGGGGGTCGTGTTGTCGAAGATTTCCTGCACTGTTCCCGCGGCGCCGGGCAGGAAGACCACCCCCGCGTTCGAGCGGGCCAGCAGACCGTCCTCGCGGGTGGCGTTGGCGAAGTACTTGGCTATGTGGGAGGCGAAGGCGTTCGGCGGCTCGTGCCCGTAGAACCAGGTGGGGATGCCGACGGAGGTGTTGCCCTTCGGCCAGCGCTCGCGCACGTCGAAGGCCGCGCGCGCCCAGTCGGTCACCGACGGCACGAACGACGGTGCCCTCGCGAGGAGTTCGCACGCCTCGTCCAGCATGCCGTCGCGGTACGGGGCCGCGTACGCGCCGAGGTTGGCCGCCTCCATCGCGCCGGGGCCGCCGCCCGTCGCCACCGTGAACCCGGCGCGGGCGAGCGCGCGGCCCAGCCTGGCCGCGCCCCCATACGCCTGCGTGCCGCGCGCGATCGCGTGTCCGCCCATCACGCCCACCACGCGCGCCCCGCGCAGGAGTTCGTCGAGGGCGTCGGAGACGGCGTCGTCGTGGATGGAGCGCAGCATCGACGCGTAGATGTCGCCGTCGGCCCGGGTCTGCTGGAACCAGTCGTACGCGACGGCGTCCGGCGTCGCCTCGTAGCCCTTGTCGAGGGAGCCGAACAGCTCGTCGGGCGTGTAGAGATGACCGCGGTACGGGTCGAACGGCACATCGGGCAGCGGCGGGAAGACGAGCGCGCCGTCGGCCCGGATCTTCGCCGCCGCGTTCTCCCGCATCGCGCAGCCCAGGAAGACGGCGCCCGCGGTGTCGCTGGCGAGCAGCTCTCTCGTACGGTCCGTCAGATCGACGGCCTGCACGCGGAAGCCGGTGAGGGCGCCGCGGGCCGAGACGGTCGCGTCGAACTCCTCCAGCGTCTCGATCTCACGGTCGTTGTGATGGGCCACATGGGCGGGGCTCGTCTGCACCCGCCCATGTAAGCACGGCCTCTTTCGGCGTGGCCCGTTCGGTCGCGGCCGGGGGAATCAGCCCTGGACGACGGACGGGTCCATCCACATGACCTCCCAGGTGTGGCCGTCCGGGTCGTCGAAGGCGCGCCCGTACATGACGCCGTGGTCCTGGGTCTCCCCGCTCGCCGAGCCGCCCGCGGCGATCGCCTTGTCGACCAGTTCGTCGACCTTCTCGCGGCTCTCGGCGCTGAGACACAGCAGCACCTCACTCGTCTTCGTCGAGTCGGCGATCTCCTTCTTCGTGAAGTCCGCGTAGCGCTGCTTGTTCAGCAGCATCGCGACGATCGTGTCGCTGATGACGACGGACGCTGCGTTCTCGTCCGAGAACTGCGCGTTGATCGTGTAGCCCAGGTCCGAGAAGAACTTCTTGGACACCTCCACGTCGTTCACGGCCAGGTTCACGAAGATCATCTGCTGGTACATGGGAGGTCCTCCGTCAGGTGAGTTGCTGTTCGAAGGGTCAGACCGACACCTCACCGGAAAATCATCGGTCCGCGCGCATCTTTTTCGTACGCGCACTCGACCGTTCGATCGTTCCTCGGCGTACGCCGTGTCAGCGGACCAGTGGCATGGCCGCCAGCTCCGCGATCGCCCAGGTCAGCGGGGTGAGGACGGTGAACAGGGCGCCGGCGCGGAGGGCGGCGGCGGCGCGCAGCGTCGAGGCGGGCGCGCCGATCCGCAGCAGGGCCGCGGTGGTTTCGGCGCGGGCGTTCCTCGCCTCGACGGCGGCGGTCAGCAGCGTCGCCACGGCGCACCCGGCGACGAGCAGCATGCCGAGCGTGGTGAGGGGGCCGATGCCGGGACGTGTTCCGGTGTAGAGCACGGCCATGGCGTACGTGCCCGACGCCACCGCGCACACCACGCCGAGGGGGCGTCCGATGCGGGTCGCCTCCTCCATGAGCACGCGTCCGGCCAGCAGCCGCAGGGCGCCGGGTCGCAGGGACTGGAGGAGCCTGCCGCAGAAGTGCGTGAGGGCGGGGCCGGCCAGCGCGAGGCCGAACGCGGTGAGTGCCCAGCCGACGAGTACGCCGAAGGGGCCTCCGGTGAATCCGCCGGGCAGCGTGGGGCCCTCGTGGGCGGAGGCGGCGCGGCCGGCGTACGTCTCCACGGCGAGGCCCGCGGCCAGCACGGCCGCGCCCCAGGGGAGGCCGCCGGGGGTGGGGGCGGGGGCCAGGGGGTCGTGGGGGTTCCGCGGGCCGGTGGGGGTTGCCCACGCAGTTCCGCGGGCCCCTTGGGGGGCCCGTTCGGTCAAGTGGGCCGGTGTGGGTGCGTCCCTGGGCGGGTGGGTTCCGAGGCGGGCGTAGCTGGGGGAGCCGATGCGTTCGGTGGGGCGGCCGTAGCCGCCGAAACCGGACAGCAGGCCCGGGCGTCCGCTCACCACGGGGCGGGGCGGGCGCGAACCGCGCGGGCGCAGTACGACCGCGCTGGCCGCGGACGCGAGGACCGGCACCAGCGCAAGGAGCGTGAGCGTGGCGGGCAGGGGCAGCGGCTGGTTCGCGGCGAGGAAGCCGGCCGCGTCGCCGTCGAAGGGGAGGCCGGTCAGATCGCCGCGCAGGTGCAGGAAGAACAGCAGCGCGACCATCGAGCCGAGCGTGCAGGACACGGCGGTGGAGACGGCTGCCAGGACCATCAGCTGCCCGGGTCCCAGACCGATCGCCGCGAGCCCGGCCCGGGGGCGGGTGGCCGGGTCGGTCCGGGCGACGGCGACCGCGAACTGCACGGTGGCCGCGATCGGCGCGAGGCACCAGGCGAGCCGGAGCACGGCCGCCGTGGACGCGTCCGGGTGCCCCAGCGCGTATCCCAGGGTGCACAGGAGCAGGAAGCCGGTGCCCGCGGACGCCGCGGCGACGAGGAGCCTGCGGAACTGGACGGCGGGGTTGGCCCCGCGGACTAGGCGGAGAGCGAGCACGCGGCCCGGCCTTCCGTCTCGGTGGGCTCGCCGGGCTGGCCCGGCTGGCTGGGATCGGGTGCTGCGCTCGGGCCGCCCGGCCCGCTGGGCTCGCGGGATCTGGTGGGCTCCGTCGATTCCGCGAGCGGTGGCAGATGGACGGTGTCCACGCGCCGGCCGTCGAGCAGCGACACCGTGCGGTCGGCGAGCGCCGCGGTGTCCGCGTCGTGCGTGGCCAGGACGACGGTGATCCCGTGCGAACGGGCCGCCGCGGTGAGCGTGCGCAGCACCTGGGCGCGGTCGGCGCGGTGCAGCGGCGCGGTCGGCTCGTCGGCGAAGATCACGCTCGGCGCGGGCGCCAGCGCGCGGGCGATGGCCACCCGCTGGCGCTCCGCCTGGAGCAGGGCGTACGGGCGTTTGCGGGCGCAGCCGCCGACGTCCAGGCGGTCCAGCCACTCCAGCGCGGTGGTCCTGGCCCGGCGGCGGCTCACGCCGCGCAGCATCAGGAGCAGGGCGGCGTTCTCCCAGGCGGTCAGCTCGGGGACGAGAACCGGAGCCGGGTCGATCCAGCCGAAACGGTCGCGGCGCAGTCGCTCGCGCCGCCTCGGGCTCATGGTGTGGACGGGCGTGCTGTCGAACCAGACCTCGCCCTCCTGCGCCGTGAGCTGACCCGACAGACAGCGCAGGAGGGTCGTCTTGCCGCTGCCGCGCGGGCCGCCGACGGCGAGGATCTCGCCCTCGCGGACCCCGAGGGAGACGCCGGTGAGTGCGGGTGAGCCGTTGTGTGTGACGTGCAGGGCGCGTGCCCAGAGCACGTCGTTGTCCGGCGGAGCCGCCATCGCGTACACCTCTTCAGATCTGATTGCGCTGCCCGGGCGGCCTCGGAAGGTCGTCGGGTCCCCCGGTCGGGGGAACGAAGGCAGGGCCGATCGGTCACTGGGCACGCTAGGGAGTCGGGGCCCGGAGGCAGGACAGCACGCGGCCCCGGGGCGCGCATTCTCACTCGAACGGGCGCCACCGGGGCCGGTGTTGATCACTTGTTCAGCTCAAAGGTTCAGCGGGCGGTCGGGCGGGCCGGTGAGCGGCCGTCCCCGCCGACAGGTTCGGCTCAGAGCTTCGCCCAGGCCTCCGTCAGCACCTGGCGGACGATGCCCTCGATCTCGTCGAACGTCGACTGGTCGGAGATCAGCGGCGGCGACAGCTGGATGACCGGGTCACCGCGGTCGTCGGCGCGGCAGTAGAGGCCGTACTCGAAGAGCTTCTTGGAGACGAAGCCGTAGAGCACGCGCTCCGACTCCTCGTCCGTGAAGGTCTCCTTGGTGGCCTTGTCCTTCACCAGCTCGATGCCGTAGAAGAAGCCGTTGCCGCGGACGTCGCCGACGATCGGCAGGTCGTGCAGCTTCTGGAGCGTGGACAGGAACGCGCCCTCGTTGTCCAGGACGTGCTGGTTGAGGTTCTCGCGCTCGAAGATGTCGAGGTTCGCGAGGCCCACGGCCGCCGACACCGGGTGGCCGCCGAAGGTGTAGCCGTGCAGGAAGGTGTTGTCGCCCTGGTAGAACGGCTCGGCCAGCCGGTCCGAGATGATGCAGGCGCCGATCGGGGAGTAGCCCGAGGTCATGCCCTTGGCGCAGGTGATCATGTCCGGTACGTAGTCGAACTTGTCGCAGGCGAACATCGTGCCGAGGCGGCCGAAGGCGCAGATGACCTCGTCCGACACGAGCAGCACGTCGTACTGGTCGCAGATCTCGCGCACCCGCTGGAAGTACCCGGGCGGCGGCGGGAAGCAGCCGCCGGCGTTCTGCACGGGCTCCAGGAAGACGGCGGCGACCGTCTCGGGGCCCTCCATGAGGATCTGCTGCTCGATCTCGTCGGCGGCCCAGCGGCCGAAGACCTCCGGGTCGACGCCCGAACCGGTGTCGAGGAAGGCGGGCGCGCGGTAGAGGTTGGTGTTCGGCACCTTGTGGGCGCCGGGGACCAGCGGCTCGAACGGGGCCTTCAGGGCGGGCAGGCCGGTGATGGACAGGGCGCCCTGCGGGGTGCCGTGGTAGGCGACCGCACGCGAGATGACCTTGTACTTGGTCGGCTTGCCCTGCAGCTTGAAGTACTGCTTGGCGAGCTTCCACGCGGTCTCGACGGCCTCGCCGCCGCCGGTGGTGAAGAAGACCTTGTTCAGGTCGCCGGGAGCGTGGTGCGCGAGGCGCTCGGCCAGCTCGACGGCCTTCGGGTGGGCGTACGACCAGATCGGGAAGAAGGCCAGTTCCTTGGCCTGCTTGGCGGCCGTCTCGGCCAGCTCGGCACGGCCGTGGCCCGCCTGGACCACGAACAGACCGGCCAGACCGTCGAGGTAGCGCTTGCCCTTGTCGTCGTAGATGTAGGTGCCCTCGCCACGGACGATCGTGGGGACGGGCGCGTTCTCGTACGAGGACATGCGGGTGAAGTGCATCCACAGGTGGTCGTACGCGGTGCGGCTGAGGTCCTTGGCAGTCACGGCTATCGGGTTCCCCACATGTAGGTCTGCTTCTTGAGCTTGAGGTAGACGAAGCTCTCGGTGGAGCGCACGCCGGGCAGGATCCGGATGCGTTTGTTGATGACGTCCAGCAGGTGGTCGTCGTCCTCGCAGACGATCTCGGCGAGGATGTCGAAGGAGCCCGCGGTCATCACCACGTACTCGACCTCCGGCATGGCGGTCAGCGCGTCCGCGACCGGTTCCAGGTCGCCGTCGGCGTTGATGCCCACCATCGCCTGCCTGCGGAAGCCCACGGTGAGCGGGTCCGTGACGGCGACGATCTGCATCACGCCCTGGTCGAGCAGCTTCTGGACGCGCTGGCGCACGGCCGCCTCGGAAAGGCCCACGGCCTTGCCTATCGCGGCGTACGGCCGGCGGCCGTCCTCCTGGAGCTGCTCGATGATGCCGAGGGAGACGGCATCCAGCTGAGGGGTGCCGCTCCTGGACTCACGGGAGTCCCGGGAATCCCTGGGGTCTGCGCTTCGACTGGCCACGCGCTCACTCTGCACGAGGGCTCGACAGTTCCGCAAGGTGTGATCGATGAAATTCGTTGTTTACGTGTTCGAAGTCTGCGGATTTCGCAGCTCTGGGGCCAACGGGGGTGTTGAAAACGTCGGGGCGAGGATTAGGGTGGGAGGGCAGGCGTCTCAGGTAGTGGACACCTGGGGCGAAGGACCGTAGAAGAACAGTCGTAGGACATCCGTTGTGGACATCCGACAGGAGGGCCGGGCAGTGAGCACCGAGCTGCGTCGTCTGCGTAATTACATCGCCGGAGAGTTCCGCGATGCCGCCGATGGACGGACCACGGACGTGGTCAACCCCGCGACGGGCGAGGCGTACGCCACCGCGCCGCTGTCCGGCCAGGCCGACGTCGACGCCGCGATGGAGGCCGCCGCCGCGGCCTTCCCCGCCTGGCGCGACCAGACCCCCGCCGAGCGGCAGAAGGCCCTCCTCAAGATCGCGGACGCCTTCGAGGAGCGGGCCGAGGAACTCATCGCCGCCGAGGTCGAGAACACCGGCAAGCCCATCGGACTGACCCGGTCCGAGGAGATCCCGCCCATGGTCGACCAGATCCGCTTCTTCGCGGGCGCGGCCCGCATGCTGGAGGGCAGGTCGGCCGGCGAGTACATGGAGGGCCTGACCTCGATCGTCCGCCGCGAGCCGGTCGGTGTCTGCGCGCAGGTCGCGCCGTGGAACTACCCGATGATGATGGCCGTGTGGAAGTTCGCGCCGGCGCTCGCCGCGGGCAACACGGTCGTGCTCAAGCCGTCCGACACCACTCCGGCGTCCACGGTCCTGATCGCCGAGATCATCGGCTCGGTCGTCCCCGAGGGTGTCTTCAACGTCATCTGCGGCGATCGCGACACCGGCCGTCTGATGGTCGAGCACAAGACCCCGGCCATGGCGTCGATCACCGGTTCCGTACGGGCCGGCATCTCCGTCGCCGAGTCCGCCGCCAAGGACGTCAAGCGGGTCCACCTGGAGCTGGGCGGCAAGGCGCCCGTCGTGGTCTTCGAGGACACCGACATCGCCAAGGCCGTCGAGGACATCTCGGTGGCGGGCTTCTTCAACGCGGGCCAGGACTGTACGGCCGCCACCCGCGTCCTCGTCCAGGAGTCCATCCACGACGAGTTCACGGCCGCGCTCGCCAAGGCCGCCGCGGACACCAAGACCGGCATGCCGGACGACGAGGACGTGCTGTACGGGCCGCTCAACAACCCGAACCAGCTCAAGCAGGTCACCGGCTTCATCGAGCGGCTGCCCGCGCACGCCAAGGTCGAGGCGGGCGGCCACCGCGTCGGAGAGAAGGGCTACTTCTACGCCCCGACCGTCGTCTCCGGCCTGAAGCAGGACGACGAGATCATCCAGAACGAGGTGTTCGGCCCGGTCATCACCGTCCAGTCCTTCACGGACGAGGCCCAGGCCGTCGAGTACGCGAACGGCGTCGAGTACGCGCTGGCCTCCTCCGTCTGGACGAAGGACCACGCACGCGCGATGCGCATGTCCAAGGTCCTCGACTTCGGCTGCGTATGGATCAACACGCACATCCCGCTGGTCGCGGAGATGCCCCACGGCGGCTTCAAGCACTCCGGCTACGGCAAGGACCTGTCGGGGTACGGGTTCGACGACTACACGCGGATCAAGCACGTCATGACGTCGCTGGGCTGAGGAGTCGGTAGGCGGTACCGGGATACGGGGGTGCGGCCCCGGGCGGGAGTCGGTCCGCCCGGGGCCGCTACAGGTGCTGCTGCCGGTGCCGAGCACCGGTTCGGTGGCCGGACGCGGGTCAGCCGCTGAAGACGAGCCCCTCGACGCTCGACTCCGTGTCGCCGTCCTCGCGCTGATCGCCGCTCCCCTTCTCCCCGGTCCCCTTCTCGCGCTGCCGGATCTCGCCGCAGCCGCCGGGGCCGGGGAAGGGGCCGTCGCCCTTCCCGGGCAGGTCACCGGGCGGGACCGGGAGCTTGACGCCGATCTCGTCGAGGATGTCCTGACAGGCCTTCGCGGCCTTGCGGAACTCCTTCGAGGTCGGGTCCGGGCGCTTCGCCCCGTCACCCTCACCCCGGTCGATCCGCACCTTCACCCCGCGGCCCCCGTCCGCCGTATAGATGACGATGTCGGGGAAGTCCTCCAGCCCGTTGTCCCGCATGCACTCGGTGTACGCGCGGGACGCCTTGTCCTGGCGCTTCCAGTCGGTAGAGCCGTCGTCCTCCGGCGGCTTCGCCGACGACGAGTCACCGTCGGACGGCGAGGGCGATCCGGCGGCCACGGACTGACCGGCGTACACCCCGCCGAGCGTGAGAGCGCTGATCAGGGCGCAGGCGGCGGCCAGTCGGCGGTGCCGTTTCGTCGAACTTCGCATGGGTTCCTCCCTGGTGTCTCCGGCTGCGTCGGCTGTTCGGGGACGCAGGTCGTCGGTCGGGAACACCTCAGCGCGCGGGCGGTTACGGCACGGGAACGGGCGCTCTTACCACCCTGTTACCGTCCGGCGGGCACGCTGGCCGCAGGGTTCGCAACAGCCGGAGACGCAGCCGGAGATGCCGATGCGCGTATTGGTGGTCGAGGACCACGAGGAGCTCGCCGAGACCGTCGCGGCGGGACTGCGCAGAGAGGGGATGGCCGTCGATCTCGCACTGGACGGCCATGCGGCGCTGGAGCGGGCCACGGTCAACGGATACGACGTCGTCGTGCTCGACCGTGACCTGCCCGGACTGCACGGTGACCGGGTCTGCCGGGCCCTGGCCGAGGGGGGCAGCCGGGCGCGGGTACTGATGCTGACCGCGTCCGGCACGGTCGCCGACCGGGTCGCGGGGCTCGGTATGGGCGCCGACGACTACCTGCCGAAGCCCTTCGCCTTCACCGAACTCGTCGCGCGGATACGAGCCCTGGGGCGGCGCGCGCAGCCCGCGTTGCCGCCCGTACTGGTCCGCGGCGACCTGCGGCTCGACCCCGCCCGTCGGGTGGCGTCCCGCGAGGGGCGGCAACTGCCGCTCGGCCCGAAGGAGTTCGCGGTCCTGGAGCTGCTGATGGCGGCCGGCGGGGCGGTGGTCTCCGCCGAGGAACTGCTGGAGCGCGGCTGGGACGAGGCGGCCGATCCCTTCACCCAGACCGTGAAGGTGACGGTCAGCAGGCTGCGGCGCAAGCTCGGTGACCCACCGTTGATAGAGACGGTGGCGCAGGCGGGGTACCGGGTGTGAGCGGTGTGAGCGGTACAGGCCGCGTGGGCGGTACGGGCGTGGTGCGCGGCCGGTTCGCGTTCCCGGGGGCGCGGAGGGGGCGGCGGCCGCAGAGCGTCCGGTGGCGGTTGACCCTGCTCTACAGCGGGCTGTTCGTCGTGACGGGGGCGGTGCTGCTGGCGCTCACGTACGCGCTCGTGGCCGACGACCAGTCGCTGGCCGTGTCGGGATCGGGATCCGGATCGGGAGCGGGATCTGGTGAGCGGCCGACGCCGGGGGAGGGTGAGGCCGGTACGGGGGACACGGGCTCCGGGCCGGTCGTGAAGCCGGGGGCGGGCGCGGTCGAGAGGTATGTGCGCGAGCGGCTGGCCGTCCAGCGCAACGACCAGCTCCACCAGTTGCTCATCGAGTCGGGGATCGCGCTCGGTGTCATGGTGATCGCCTCGCTGATCCTCGGCTGGCTGGTCGCGGGGCGGGTTCTCGCGCCGCTCAGGGACATGGCGGTCGCGGCCCGGCGGATCTCCGCGGACGATCTGCACCGGCGCCTCGCCGTGTCCGGCCCCGACGACGAACTCAAGGTCCTCGCCGACACGTTCGACGATCTGCTCGCCCGGCTCGAGGGCGCCTTCGAGGCGCAGCGGCGGTTCGTGGCCAACGCGTCGCACGAGTTGCGTACTCCGCTCACCCTCCAGCAGGCCGTCGTCGACGTGGCGCTGGCCGACCCGCGCGCCGACGCCGCGTCCCTGCGGGCGGCCTGTCTCCGGGTGCGGGCCGCCGGGCAGGAGCAGGAGCGGCTGATCGAGGCGCTGCTCACGCTGGCGCGCGGGCAGCGGGCCGAGCCCGAGCGGGAGTCGGTGGATCTCGCGGTCCTGGCGGCTGAGCTGCTGCCCCAGGACGGGTCCGGGGTCGGGCACGGCCCCGGGCCCCGGGTGGCTGCCGAGTTGGCCTCCGCGCCGCTCGTCGGGGACCCGCACCTGGTCGGGCGGATGGTGAGCAACCTGCTGGAGAACGCCGTCCGCCACAACGTGCCGCAGGGGGCGGGCGGTTGGGTCACCGTCTGGACCGGGGTCGTCGACGGGCGGGCCTCGTTGCGGATCGCCAACAGCGGGCCGGTGGTGCCGGCCGATCAGGTGGGCGCGCTGTTCGAACCGTTCCGGAGGGTGGGGGTGGAGCGGGTGCGGGGGCGCTCCCGCGAGGGGGCGGGGCTGGGGCTGTCGATCGTGGCGGCGATCGTGGGGGCGCATGGGGGTGTGGTGGAGGCGCGGGCGCGGGGGGAGGGCGGGTTGTGGGTGGAGGTGGTGTTCCCGCCCCCGCCGCCCCTTCCCTCCCCCCTCTCGGCTGCGCTCGAGCGGGGGACCCCCATCGTCCACGTCTCGGGGGCGCTGCCCCCGAACCCCCGCTCCTCAAACGCCGGAGGGGCTGACTACCAGCCCGTCCGGCGTTTGAGGACGAGCGCGCAGCGCGATACGGGGGGCGAGGGGGCGCAGCCCCCATGTGTGGACGGGAACGGGTAGGGGCGGCGGGGGCGACACCCTGTCGCCCGACGGGCCTACCGCTGGACGCAACGTCCATTGCCCGCCCGCCAGGGCACCCGGCATGCTGCGGACGTGCCAGCGAACCGGAGCCACCCCACCCCGAGAACCCGCATGTCCCGCCGCTCCCTGCTGCGCACCCTCGGCACGGGCGCCGCGACCGTGCTCGCCGCGGGCTGCGGGGTGCCCGCCGCGTACGTCGCCCCCGCAGACCGCCGAAGAAGCGATCTGTCGGCCACGGAGAAGCGCCTGACCTGGGCGAACTGGCCGCTCTACATCGACACGGACGACGAGGACGAGTCACGGCGCCCGACCCTGGAGGCTTTCGGGAAGCGGACCGGGATCGCGGTCACGTACACCGAGGAGATCAACGACAACGACGAGTTCTTCGGCAAGGTCAGCCCGTCCCTGATGAACCACCAGGAGACCGGCCGGGACCTGATCGTCATCAGCGACTGGATGTGCGCGCGGTTCGTACGCCTCGGCTGGGTCCAGGAGATGGACCGCTCCCGGCAGCCGAACATCACCGAGTACCTCGACCCGCAACTGCGTTCCCCGGCCTTCGACCCGGGGCGCCGCCACACCGTGCCGTGGCAGTCGGGGATCACCGGTATCGCGTACAACCGCCGCAGGCTGGGCCGGGAGATCCGGCACGTGTCCGATCTGTGGGCCGCCGACCTCAAGGGCCGCGTCACGCTCCTGTCGGGGCTCGACGAGGCGTTCGCGCTGCTGATGCAGGGCAACGGCGTCGACATCACCCGGTGGACCGCGGACGACTTCCACAGGATGTGCGACCAGGTCGACAAGCTCGTCCGCGCGGACCACATCCGCCGCTTCACCGGCAACGACTACATCAAGGACCTGTCGAGCGGTGACGTGCTGGCCTGCCAGGCGTACAGCGGTGACGTGATCCAGCTCCAGGCCGACGATCCCGACATCGAGTTCGTCGTGCCTCAGGAGGGAGCCGAGTTCTGGTCCGAGTCCCTGATGATCCCGAACCTCGCCCGCCACAAGGCGAACGCCGAAAAACTCGTCGACTACTACTACGAGCCCGCCGTGGCCGCCGAACTCGCCGCCTGGGTCAACTACGTCTGCCCCGTCCCGGCCGCCCAGGACATCCTGGCCTCCGCCAAGGACGAGGAGACCGCCGCCCTCGCCGAGGACCCGCTCATCTTCCCCGACACCGCCATGCGCAAGAGGCTCGCGATCGCCCGCGACATCACCGCGAAGGAACGCACGGAGTTCGCGAAGCGCTGGAACGCGATCGCGGGTCTGTAGGACGCGACGTCGCTGTGTGGGACGAGGCCCTGATTCCGTAGCCGGGCCGGATCGGGTCAGCCGGGCCGGGTCAGTCGGGCCGAGTCAGCCGGGGCCGAGTCAGCCGGGGCCGAGCCGGGCCGGGGCAGCCCTCGCCGGGTCGGGCCGGGGCGGTGATCAACGAGGTCCGTGCGGTCCGGGGGCGGGCCCGGCACCCGACTGCCCCGCTCAAGATGCGCCACGCCGCACAGCTACCAGACTTGCGTGTATGGCAGAAGAGCGTCGGCCGCGTGCCCGGAAGTCCTCGACGACGACCGCTCCCCGCTCCCCGCGTGCGGGAGGGGCGGAACACGCGGCGCGTGCGGCCTGCCGGAGCCTGGAGGGCCTGATCGGCCATCCCACCGAGGGCGTATCGGCGGTGAGGCGGGACGACGACGGCTGGTGCGTCGTCGTGGACGTCCTCGAGCTGCCCCGGATTCCGGACACGACGAGCCTTCTCGCGTCGTACGAGGTGCGGCTCGACCAGGACGGCGAGCTCATGGAGTACCGCAGGGTCCGCCGCTATCGGCGGGGGTCCGCCGACGAGTGAGCAGTGCCCCAGGTTGCCCGACTACCGGAAGGACCCCTCATGCCTGCGACCACCTACTCCGACGAGGTCGTTGCCTGCCCGCCGCGCGCCGGCACGTTGTACGACGTGCTCGAACTGATCCTTGACCGGGGCATGGTCATCGACGTGTTCGTCCGGGTGTCCCTGGTCGGCATCGAGATCCTCAAGATAGACGCGCGCATCGTCGTGGCGAGCGTGGACACGTATCTGCGCTTCGCGGAGGCGTGCAACCGGCTCGACCTGGAGCACGACTCCGGCAGCACCACCATCCCCGAACTGCTCGGCGGCAGTGCCGCCAAGTCCATCGGCAAGCGCAAGGTGCGCAAGGCCGCGGAGAACGTGGGCGACACCGTCCGCCGGGCCGTCGGCGGCCGTGACGACGACTACGACGACTTCGACGAGGACGAGGAAGCGGCGGAGGAAACCCGGCAGGAACGGCCGCGGAAGCGGCGCGCCCCGGCCCGGAGCGGTACGAGCCGCCGACGACCCGTGGAGGCGTGAGCCGTGCCGGACGAAGGTGTGTACGTGTACGCGATCATCCGCGCCGCGGGACCGCTGCCCGCCGACGCGCGGGGTGTGGGCAGCCCGGCCGCGCCACTGCGGCTGATCCGGCGCGGGCGGGTCGCGGCCGTCGTCAGCGAGGCTCCGCCCGCGCTCCGCGCCAGACGCCGGGATCTGCTCGCCCACCAGGAACTGCTGCTGCGCCTGTCGGAACAGGGCCCGGTGCTGCCGATGCGCTTCGGAATGATCGCGGCCGACGAGGAGACGGTGCTCGACCGGCTGGCGGTCCAGGAGGCCGAGCACCTGGTCGCGCTGGAGCACCTCTCCGACGGGGTCGAGATCAACGTCAAGGCGCTCCCGGCGCAACACGCGCTGGCAAGCCTCGTCGCGGAGGACAAGCAGGTCCGCCGGCTGAGGGACGAGGTACGCCGACGGCCCGGTTACGAAGCGAGCCTCAGGCTGGGCCAGGCGGTGGCCGCCGCACTGGAGAGCCGGGCCGCCGAAGCGGGCCGGCGGGCTCTGGGTGAGCTGACGCCCAGGGCGCGCGCGGTGACCTCGGGCCCCGAGGTCCAGGGGTGTGTCCTGAACACGTCGTTCCTCGTCGGCCGCGGCGACAGCGAGGCCTTCCGCAAGGCCGCGGAGCGCTTCGCGCACACCCACCGCGACCGCGTGGAACTGCGCCTTTCCGGTCCCCTGCCCTGCTACAGCTTCGTCGCCGCCGAAGGCACTCCCGTCCACGCCGCCGGAGTCTGAGATGGGACTGATCACCGGGCTGCTCACCCTCCCCATCGCGCCGGTCCGCGGCGTCGTCTGGGTGGCGGAGAAGCTCAACGACGCCGCCGAGCGAGAGCTGCACGACCCCGGAGTCCTCCGCACCCAGCTGGCTGTGCTGAACCAGGAGTTCGAGGACGGGGACATCGGCCTGGAGGAGTTCGAAAGAGAAGAGGAACGACTGCTCGACCGGCTGCACGCCGCACGGGCCCGCTCCTCCCCGAACGATCGAAGGTGATGGGCTCATGGAAGACAAGGACAAGGTGGCTCTCGCGGCTGCCGTAGTGGGCGGCTATGTACTGGGCCGCACCAAGAAGGGCCGGCTGGCGCTGTCCGTCGCGACCTATCTGGCGGGCCGGCGCTTCGGCCTCGAACCCCGCCAGCTCGCCGCCGAGGGGATGCGCAGGCTCGGGGAGCTTCCGCAGTTCGCCGAGCTGCAGGAGCAGCTGCGCGGGGAAGTGCTGGACGCGGGCCGCAAGGCGATGACCGCCGCCGCCGACCGGGGCATGAGCACGCTCGCCGGTGCCCTCAGCGACCGTACGGCCCGGATCGGAGAGAAGTCGATCTCGGGGGACGAGGACGACGAGGAGTACGAGGAAGAGCCGGACGAGGAGTACGAGGAGGAGCCGGAGGAGGAAGAAGAGGAGGAAGAAGAGGAGGAAGAGGAGCCGGAAGAGGAGCCGGAAGAAGAGGAGCCGGAGGAAGAGGAGCCGCAGGAGAGGCCCCGGCGGAAGACCGCGACGCGCAAGAGGGCACCTGCGAAGAAGGCCGCACCCGCGAAGAAGGCCGCACCCGCGAAGAAGAGCGCGCCCGTGAAGAAGACCGCTCCCGCCAAGAAGACCGCGGCCAAGAAAACCGCGGCCAAGAAGACGGCGGCGAAGAAGACGACGGCGAAGAAGACCGCTCCCGCGAAGAAGACGGCGCCGTCGAAGCGAGCAGGATCCAAGCGCGCCGATCGTCGGAGGTAGGCAGTCATGGCCAAGAAGCAGAGTGACCGGTCTACGGAAGAGACGTCGGGCCTGGACGAGCTTCGTGAACAGCTGTCCAGATTCGTGGCGGCGCAGGTCGAGCATCTGGCGGAGAAGGCCGGCGACAAACTGACCGACGTCACCGGGCAGCTCACGGACGTGGCCCAGAACGGCGGCTCGCTGCCCGCGATCGGCTCCCGTGTCCTTCAGGGTGACTCACCCCTGAAGGCTTTCGTCTCGGAGAAGGCCAAGGGCGTCAAGGACAACGTCGTGGGAAAGGCCAAGGAAGCCTTCGGCGGAGGAAAAGGCAAACGCAAGGCAAGCGGCGGCAAGGTCATGAACATCATCGAGGTTCTCGATGTGGGGGTTCCTCTGCGGGACGCCTATGACCACTGGACGCAGTACGACCAGTTCAGCGGCTTCGCGAAAGGTGTTCGCGACGTTTCGAAGAACGACGAGACCGAAAGCGACTGGAAGGTCAAGGTCGGCCCGTCGACGCGCAGTTTCAAGGCGACGGTCCAGGAACAGATCCCCGACGACCGGATCGTCTGGACCTCCGAAGGGGCCAAGGGCACCACTCGCGGCGCGGTCAGTTTCCATGAGCTGGGCCCCACGCTGACGCGGATCGTGCTGGTCGTGGAGTACTACCCGTCCGGCTTCTTCGAGAAGACGGGAAATCTCTGGCGGGCACAAGGTCGCCGGATGCGTCTCGACTTCAAGAATTTCCAGCGGTACGTCACCCTCAGCACCGAAGAGCCCGAGGGGTGGCGCGGCGAGATCCGTGACGGAGAAGTCGTCGTCTCCCACGAGGACGCGGTGGAAGAGGAAGAGGCGGAACAGGAGGACGAGGAGGACCAGGAGGATTACGAGGAGGGCGCCGAATCCGAGTACGAGGACGAGGACGCGCCGGAGGGCGACGAGGACGAAGAGGACGAAGCCGAGGACGCGTACGAGGACGAGGACGAAGAAGGGCCGGAGGAGAAAGAAGAGGAAGAAGAGGAAGAGGAAGAAGAGGAAGAAGAAACCCCGCCGAAGAGGAGAGGGCAGAGGCGGCGTCGTGACTGATGTCGACTTCCGGCAGAGGTCCTATCCCGTGCCCGGCCCGCAGACCACCAACCTCGCCGACATCCTCGAACGCGTTCTGGACAAAGGGATCGTGATCGCCGGGGACATCAAGATCGAGCTTCTCGACATCGAACTGCTCACCATTCGGCTCCGGCTTTTCGTGGCATCGGTGGACACCGCGAAGAAGGCCGGAATCGACTGGTGGGAGAACGATCCGGCCCTCAGTTCGCGTGCTTCCCGCGACGCGCTGCAGGAGGAGAACCGAGATTTGCGTGAGCGGCTGAAGGAGCTTGAGTCCGAGGCACCGGAAAGAAAAC
The DNA here is from genome assembly GCF_014650955.1 of Streptomyces tauricus. Classification (GTDB taxonomy): domain Bacteria; phylum Actinomycetota; class Actinomycetes; order Streptomycetales; family Streptomycetaceae; genus Streptomyces; species Streptomyces tauricus. Next base: position 60,515 of record NZ_BMVY01000017.1, on the reverse strand, counting down.
CCCGATAGCGGTTCCGCGGCACCGTACGAAGTCAGCGATCAGCAAGGAGAACCGAGGCACATGACGGAGCGCGGCCCTGAGACGTCGGATGCCGACACGATCTACGTGTTTGCCGTCTGCCGGGATCCGGACCCGACGGACGTCGTCGGACTGACCGGTGTCAGCGACGACTCAGCCGTGAGCACGCTGTCCCTGGGGACCCTGACGGCGATCGTCCAGACCGTCCGGGCGGCCGACTTCACCGACGAGGCCTGGCAGGCACGCCTGTCCGATCAGCGTGAGCTGGAACGTTACGCACGCGCCCACCACGACGTGGTCTCCGCGGTCGCGGCCCGCTGCCCTACGGTTCCTCTGCCGATGGCGACCCTCTACCACGGTGAACGGAGAGTGCGAGAAGCACTGGGCGAGGAGGCGGACCGCTTCCGTGCCGCGCTCAGACGCATCGCGCACCACGCCGAATGGGGCGTGAAGGTGTACGCGCCGCCCAGCACGCGGGTCGACCGAGACGCGCGGGACGGCCGAGACGAGCGGGAGGGCCGAAGCGACCGACTCGAACGTGATCGCCGGGACGACCCGCACGACCCGGAGCGGGCGCCGGCCCGGCAGGTCGCGTCGGCCGACCGGACTCGACCGGCACCCGGAGCCGGCCTCGCCTATCTGAACCGCAAACGGGGAGCGCAGGAACGCCGCGAGCGCGGCCAGAACGAGGCACTGCGCATCGCCGAGGCGGTGGACGCCGAAGTCGGGGGTCTCGCCAAGGCCTCCCGCAGGTTGCGGCCGCAGCCTCAGGCGGCCGGGGAGCGGCGGGTCCAGGTCCTCAACGCGACCTATCTCGTGGCGGAACACCGCGCCGAGGAACTCGCCCGGCTCACCCGGACGCTGCGGGAACGCACCGGAGCACGGATCGAGCTGTCCGGACCGTGGGTGCCCTACTCGTTCGTCGGCGAGGTGTAGAGCGTGACGCACGATGCCGATGTGGTGGCTTGGGACGACGCCGGGCCACTGGGCGGTCCCGTCGGGGTGCCGCTCGTCGATCTGCTGGATCGCGTCCTCGCGACCGGAGTGGTGATCAGCGGCGATCTGGTCATCGCCATCGCCGACGTTCCGCTGGTACGTCTGTCGCTGCACGCCCTGCTGTCGTCCGTCAACGAACGCGTCCCGGCTCCCTGGGCCGACGGCGGCCCGCTGTGACCGGCTCCCGGGTGGACCTGGACTCCGAGAAGATGGGCCGCGACCTGGTCGCCCTCGTCCTCACCGTGGTCGAACTCCTCAGGCAGCTGATGGAGCGCCAGGCGATCCGCCGTATCGAGCAGGGCGACCTCAGCGACGAGCAGGCCGACGAGATCGGCACCACACTCATGCTGCTCGACCAACGGATGACGGAACTGTGTGAACAGCACGGAGTGCGTCCGGAGGACCTCAATCTCGATCTCGGCCCCCTCGGCACGCTGCTGCCCAGGGACTGAGTCTCCGAGGAGACCGGCCGGGGATCCGAGCGCGCCCGCTCCGGCCGGGTCCCTGCCGCCCCTTGTCATAGCCAACAAAGTGAATAGGGTATTAGTGGGCTATGACGAAAGGGGGTCGGTCCATGTCCGACAGCGGATATCTGCGGTACGTCGCCCTCGGGGACAGCCAGACCGAAGGGCTCGGTGACGGTGACGACGTGACAGGGCTGCGCGGGTGCGCCGACCGGTTCGCGGAGGAGTTGGCGAAGGGGTCTCCGGACGTCCTGTACGCGAATCTCGCCGTCCGCGGGCGCCTCGCAGGGCAGGTGCGCGCCGAGCAGCTGCCGCCGGCCCTCGCGCTGCGGCCCGATGTGGCCACCGTGGTCGCCGGGATGAACGACCTGCTGCGGCCCCGCTTCGACGCGGACGAGGTGGCTGGCCACCTGGAGGCGATGTTCGCCGCGCTGACCGGGCAGGGGGCCCGCGTCGCGACGGTCACCTTTCCCGACGTCGGCCGGCTCACCCCGCTCGCCCGGCCGCTGGGCCGCCGGGTCCTCGCCCTCAACTCCCGTATCCGGGAGGCGGCCGGACGCCATGGAGTGGTCATCGCGGACATGTCCGCCCACGAGGTGGTGACGGACCCCCGGCTGTGGAGTCCGGACCGGCTGCACGCGAGCCCGCTCGGCCACGCGCGTATCGCCGCCGCGGTCGCGCACGCGTTCGGCCTGCCGGGCAGTGACGAAACCTGGACGCTGCCCCTGCCGCCCGACGCGTCCGTACCCACGCGGCTGCGGGTCGTCGGGGCGGAACTGCGCTGGGTCGGCGGTTTCCTGGGGCCCTGGCTCCTGCGCCGGGTCCAGGGGCGTTCGTCGGGCGACGGCCGGCAGGCCAAGCGGCCGGAGCTGCTCCCTCCCGTCCGCGTCGATAGTCGCGTCCTTGACTGATCAACGACCAATCAACGCGGTGCTAGCTTGATCTCATGGCGTTGCGCAACGCGGTGATGGCCGCGCTTCTGGAGGGCGAGGCGTCCGGGTACGACCTCGCGAAGGGCTTCGAGGCCTCGGTCGCCAACTTCTGGATGGCCACCCCCCAGCAGCTCTACCGCGAGCTGGAGCGCATGGAGGGCGAGGGACTGGTCTCCGCCCGCGTCGTCCAGCAGGAACGCCGGCCCAACAAACGGCTCTTCTCGCTCACCGAGGCCGGGCGCCGGGTTCTGCGCGCGTTCGTCACCGAGGGCCCCGCGAAGCCCCTGGCCATCAGGGACGAACTGATGGTCAAGGTGCAGTGCGTCGACATCGGGGACACCGACGACATCGACGCCGTACGGACCGCGGTCGCCGAGCGCGTCGAACGGTCCGCCGCCAAACTCGCCCGCTATCTGCGGATGCGGGAACGCATGCTGGCCGGCCGCACCGAGGACGAACACCTCGCGTCCGCCGACCGCATCGGCCCCTACCTCACCCTCCAGGGCGGTATCGCCCTGGAACGGGGGAACCTCCAGTGGGGCGAGACCGTCCTCAAACGCCTCGCACAGCGCGTCGCGGTACTCGGCGGCCCCGCGCCCGCGCCCGCGCACCCGGACGAACCGGGTCCGCCGCACACCTAGGACCCGCCCCGGCTCGCCCCCCCGGGGGGGGCAGCCCTCACCCCCCGAACGCCGCTCGTACGATCCGCTCGGCCACCGGGTTCATGTCCTCCGACTTCGCGTCCGTCGCGTTGACCGAGTACACGAGGGTGCGGGACAGATCGCGGGTGGCCGCGATGAGCGTGCTGTACCCGGGGCGCGCCCCCGACTTCAGCCAGAGGATCCTGCCGTTGCCCATGTCGAACCGCTGGAGGCCGGCGCTCATGGTGGCGCCCGGCACGTCGGGAAGAGTGAACATCTCCTTGTCCAGGAGCGGCCGGGGCACCAGCCGGCCCCGGAACAGGGCGTGCAGCAGCCGCTCCAGGTCCGCCGTCGTGGAGATCATGTCGCCCGCCGCCCACCGGTCCGACATGTTCCACTCGGTGGCGTCCACCAGCCTGCCGTCCGCCAGTCGCTGGTAGCCGCGGTTGTGCGGTCCGTGGACGCGCGGGTCGGGGCCGCCGGGGAAGGACGTGTGCCGCATCCCGGCCGGCCGCAGCACCCGTACCGCCGCCTGGTGCTCGTACGAGTCGCCGGTGACCTTCTCTATGAGGAGGCCGAGCACGGTGTAGTCGATGTTGCTGTAGTTCTGCCGCTTGCCCGGGCCGACGGCGGGACCCTGGGCGACCGAGGCGGCCACCACCTCCTCGGGCGTCAGCGTCTCGTAGCGCCGCTCGTACCCCTCGCCGCTCACGTCCCCCAGTGACGAGCCCGGCTTGAGCCCGCTGGTGAAGGTGAGCAACTGCCGTACGGTGATCGGCTCGAAGGCCTCCGAGAGGAGGCCGGGGAGGTAGGTCTGGACGTGCCCGTCCAGGTCCACCCGGCCCTCGGCTGCCAGCTGCAGCACGACGGCCGCCGTGACGACCTTGGTCGTGGAACCGGCCCGGAAACGCCCGCCCGCCAGCGCCTCGCGCCCACTCGGCAGATCGTGCACCCCGGCGCTGCCCCGCCAGACGCCGTCCGTGCCCGACACCCGTACGAGCGCGGCCGTCGCGTCGTCGTCCGGGAGGCCCTGGAGCGCGGCGCGCAAGGCCCGGGCGGTGGCCCGGTCCACGGCCTCCGGTCTCCCGGTGTGCTCCCCCACGGCCTCCCGCACGGAGGCCGTGGGGGAGGAGGCGGCGAGGGCGGTCCCGGCCAGCGGACCCGCGGTCAGGCCGAGAACCACGAGGGCGGCACAGGCGGTACGGACGCGGACATGCATCAGCGGACTCCCGGAGTGATCGGTGACCTTCATCCTCCGGGCGTACGCCGTCCCGCGGATCCTCCTCCCGGAGGGCGGCGACCCTGGCCGACCCCTGAGCAACTGCCCTGCCGGGCAAGGGTGTTGTCAGGGGTTTCCCTGAGAGTCCCGCACGTAGCGCGAACTCCTTCAGGACGGGCTCAGGGCGCGGAGGGTGTCGACGCGGTTCGTCGTGATCGAGTCGACGCCCGCGTCGAGGAGCCGCCGCATGGACCGCCGGGTGTCGGGCGTCCACACCGAGACCAGGTAACCGTCCTTGTGGACCCGGTCGACGAGGTCGCCGTTCACCAGCCCGAAGCGGTAGTTGAGCCAGCGGGGCCGTATCGCGTCGAGCAGCGCGGGCCGCGGCGGGGCGAGGCTCGTCCAGGTGAGGGCGATCTCGGCGGCCGGGTCGGCCGCGCGGACGGCGAGCATGGCGGCGGCGCCCGCGCAGTAGTACACGCGCTCCTCGGCGCCGAAGTCCTGGATGACCCCGGTGATCCGGCGGACGGCGCGGGCGTCCGCCGGACCGGGCAGGTCGACCATGAGCCGGCCCTCGTCCGTCGCCTTGAGGGCCTCCTCCAGCGTGGGGATCCCGCCCGAGGTCAGGCCCCGCACCTCGTCGGCGGAGAGCGAGCGCAGCGGCCGGTCCCGTTCCCACAGCCGCTTCAGCGTGTCGTCGTGCAGCAGCACGGGCACGCCGTCGCGGGTCAGCCGGACGTCGATCTCGACGGCGTCCGCGCCCCGGCGGAGCGCGGAACGCAAGGAGTCGAGCGTGTTCTCACGGACGCGGTAGGGGTCGCCGCGATGGGCCACGGCAGTCACGGTACGCATCGGCCCATTGTGCTGGTGCGCCGGCTCAGGGCGCGAGCCACCCGGCGGTGTACGTGTCGATCTCCGCCGCCAGTGCCGCCTTGCCGGGGGCGTCCAGGAAGGAGACGTCGACGGCGTTCTTGGCGAGCGCGGCCAGGCCCCGCTCGTCGAGGTCGAGGAGGCGGGCGGCGACCGCGTACTCGTTGTTGAGGTCGGTGCCGAACATCGGCGGGTCGTCGGAGTTCACGGTGACGACGACACCGGCCTCCACGAACCGCTTCATGGGGTGCTCGTCGAGGGTGCGGACCGCGCGGGTGGCGATGTTCGAGGTGGGGCACACCTCCAGCGGGATCCGGTGCTCGGCGAGGTGCGCGAGGAGCTTCGGGTCCCGCGCGGAGCTGGTGCCGTGGCCGATGCGCTCGGCGCGCAGGTCCGTCAGCGCGGCCCAGACGGTCTCGGGGCCGGTCGTCTCGCCCGCGTGCGGTACGGAGTGCAGGCCGGCCGCGATCGCACGGTCGAAGTAGGGCTTGAACTGCGGCCGGGGTACGCCGATCTCGGGCCCGCCGAGGCCGAAGGAGACCAGGCCCTCCGGGCGGAGCTTGTCGGTGGTGGCGAGCCGGACCGTCTCCTCGGCGGATTCGAGTCCCGCCTCGCCCGGGATGTCGAAGCACCACCGCAGGATCGTGCCGAAGTCGGCCTCGGCGGCGATGCGGGCGTCCTCGATGGCGTCCATGAAGGCGCCCTCGTCGATACCGCGGCGGGTCGACGAGAACGGTGTGATCGTCAGCTCGGCGTACCGGATCTGCTGCCGGGCCATGTCACGGGCGACCTCGTACGTCAGCAGGCGTACGTCCTCGGGCGTGCGGATCAGGTCCACGACGGACAGGTACACGTCGATGAAGTGGGCGAAGTCCGTGAACGTGAAGTAGTCCACCAGCGCCTCGGGGTCCGACGGCACCTTGGAGTCGGGGTGGCGGGCGGCCAGCTCGGAGACGATCCGGGGGGAGGCTGAGCCGACGTGATGGACGTGCAGTTCGGCCTTGGGCAGTCCGGCGATGAAGGCGTGCAGGTCGGTCAAGGTTCCTCCCCAGGAACGGCGCCCCGTCGGTGTGCGGCGGGCGGGCGCGGGTGATCGGCTGATCGGTGGTGCGGTTCTTCGAGGATCATCGTAGGCCGCGGCCCGCGCGGGGGGAGGCTTGGGCCGTAGCATGACGCCACGTACGACAGAGGGGACTCCGCGCATGTCCGAGGACGCGCAGACATCGGGTGCGGCGGCCGACGAGCCGCGGGACCGCGGGCCCGGGGATGCCGCTCCCGCAGCGAAGGTGTCACTGGGCAAGCAGCCCGTCGAGCGGCCCGTCGAGCCGAATCCTTGGGCGCCGCCGATGGATGAGGGCGGGTCGGGGCCGGCCTCGGTGCACGACCGGCAGACCGTGACGTCGTTCCCCGCGGCACCGGATCCGTACGCGGCGCCGGGGGCCTCGGCGGTTCCCCCGCCGCCGATCGCGCCGGGCGGGCCGGGGCAGGTGCCGTACGGGTACGGGCCTGGACCCGGGTATGGCCCTGGGCCTGCGCATGGGCCGGGGCCGGGTTACGGCTATCCGGCTTACCCCGTGCAGGGTGGGCCTGGGCCTGGGCCCGGCTATGGGTGGCCGGGGATGCCAGGCATGCCGGGGATGCCCATGGCGCCGAGCAACGGGCTGGGGACCGCGTCGCTCGTGCTCGGGATCGTCGCGGCGGTCGGGTTCTGTCTGTGGCCGGTGGCGCTCGCGTGCGGGATTCTCGCGCTGGTCTTCGGGGGGATCGGGCGGGCGAGGGCACGGCGGGGCCAGGCGACGAATGCGGGGCAGGCGCTGGCGGGGATCATCTGCGGGGCGGTCGGGATCGCGCTGGGCATCGCCTTCCTGGTGGTGTTTCTGGTCCTGCCGGACTCGGAGATCGATGACTCGGGAAGCGGGGACGACGGCTTCAGCACGTCATTGACTGCGGTGAGGTGAGGGGGCCGAGGTCTTTGCGCCGTTCCCCGCGCCCCTTCGGGTGGGTTCGGGTTCGGTGGGCGGACGGGTGCGGGGGAGTGGGGGCCGGCCGCGCAGTTCCCCGCGCCCCTGAAACCAGCCCGCTGCCCCGGGACGGGCTCTAACCCTCCCCCCCGCTGAGGGCCCGCCACCCCCAGGCCCTGGCGCCGCCGACCACGCCGGGACCCGCCCCTGGCAGCGCGGCCAGGACGGGCGGCCAGTGAGGCCGCGCCCTTCAGGGGCGCGGGGAACGGCGCGCTTAGCCCTCACCGGGCCGCAGGGAGTTGCACGGCCAACCCCCGTCGGTTCAACCGTGCCCCGGCACCCTGGCCGGGGTTGCCGACCCGGCGGGGGCCGTGCCCCTTTAGGGGCGCGGGGAACTGCGCGGCCAGCCCTCACCGGGCCGCAGGGAATCGCGGGGTCCGAGCCCCGCCGAGCCGCGGGGAACCGCGCGCCCAGGCAAGAGCTGCCGCGCACAGTCGCGCTCGTCCTTCGCGTTCAAGCGGAGCGCAACCGCTCCCTCGCCGTCATCAGCGCGAAGCCCAGCAAGTTCGGGCCCTGCCAGCGCGTCGGGTCGGATGCCCGGGCGTCGTCCGCCGCGAGGCCGATACCCCAGATCCGGTCCACGGGGCTTGCCTCGACCAGCACCCGCCCCGTCGTCCCCATCAGGAACCCGCGAAGTTCGTCGTCCGACGCGAACTTCGCCACGCTTCCCTCCACCACGATCCCGAACCGCTCCCGCTCCCACACGCCCTGGTCGAAGTCCCGGACCAGCCGCCCGGCCTTCTTCGCGAGCGCCGGGTTGGGCGCGTCCAGCGCCGTCCGTTCCGCCTCCGCGTCACCGAAGAGCCGCGCTTTGCGCGCCATCATCCAGTGCTCGGCCGTGCGGTACTCCACCCCGTCCACCGTGAACGGCGACGGCCACCACTGGCTCAGGCAGCTCGACCCGATCCGCCCGTCCGCCCGCGGCCGGTGCCCCCAGAAGTACAAGTACTTGATCTTCTTCCCCGCCCGGACCGCGCTGACCAGCGCGTCCTGCGAGTCGATGCGCGATTCGATCTCCCCCATGCATGCGAGTCTGGCACGCACCACTGACAATCCGTCCTGCCTTTTCCTCAGTGACTCGACACCTGGTCGACAGATTCCGTCGCGTAACCAAATGGCAACAACGGAATCACTTGTTGGAGCACCGTTGCTCTGTCAGGATCGGCACTCAAATCGAGCTGGAGCTACGCCGACCCCTCGGGTTCGGGGAGTGCGGCGGAGGAGAGCGAAATGCACAATCCGGGCCATCCCTTCCAGGCGCAGGACCGCTTCGCGGACGGCGCGCAGTACATCGCGGGCCGGCTGGCCAAGGGCACGTCCGGCCGGAGCCACACGGTCGTCGACCCCGCCACCGGCGACGACATCCACACGTACGAGCTGGCGGGCACGGACGACGTGGATACGGCGGTCGGGGCTGCGAGGGAGGCGTTTTCCGGCTGGTCCGGTGCCACGCCGGGCGAGCGCTCCGACGCCCTGCACCGCTTCGCCGCCGTGCTCGCCGACCGCGCCGAGGAGTTCGCCCAGGCGGAGTCCCTGCAGTGCGGCAAGCCGATCAAGCTGACCCGGGAGTTCGACGTCCCGGGCACGATCGACAACACCGCCTTCTTCGCGGGCGTCGCCCGGCACCTTCAGGGGCAGTCCGCCGGTGAGTACTCCGGCGACCACACCTCGTACGTACGGCGTGAGGCGATCGGGGTCGTCGGCTCCATCGCTCCCTGGAACTATCCCCTTCAGATGGCCGCCTGGAAGGTCCTCCCGGCGATCGCCGCCGGCAACACGATCGTCCTCAAGCCCGCCGAGCTGACCCCCTTCACCTCCCTGCTGTTCGCGGAGGCGGCGACCGCGGCGGGCATCCCGGACGGTGTCATCAACATCGTCACAGGGGCGGGGAGGGAGGCCGGTGAGCATCTTGTCGGGCATCCCGACGTCGTCATGACCTCCTTCACCGGGTCCACCGCCGTCGGCAAGCGCGTCGCCGAGATCGCCACCTCCACGGTCAAGCGCCTCCACCTGGAACTCGGCGGCAAGGCCCCCTTCGTGGTCTTCGACGACGCGGACCTGGAGGCCGCCGTGCACGGCGCGGTGGCGGGCTCCCTCATCAACACGGGCCAGGACTGCACGGCCGCCACGCGCGCGTACGTGCAAAGGCCCCTCTACGAAGAGTTCGTTTCGAGGACCGCGGAGCTGATGGAGAGCGTCCGGCTCGGCGATCCGTTCGCGCCGGACACCGACCTCGGGCCGCTGATCTCCGTCGCCCAGCGCGACCGTGTCGCCGCTTTCGTGGACCGGGCGCGCTCCTACGCGCGCGTGGTCACCGGCGGTGAGATCCCGAAGGGGCTTGAGCACGGCGCGTACTACCGGCCGACCCTCGTCGCCGATGCCGCACAGGACAGCGAGATCGTGCAGTCCGAGATCTTCGGCCCGGTCCTGGTGGTCGTCCCCTTCGACAGCGACGACGAAGGCATCCGGCTCGCCAACGACACCCCGTACGGTCTCGCCGCCTCCGCGTGGAGCCGTGATGTGTACCGGGCGAACCGGGCGACGCGCGAGATCAAGGCGGGCTGTGTGTGGGTCAACGACCACATCCCGATCATCAGCGAGATGCCCCACGGCGGTTACAAGGCGTCCGGCTTCGGCAAGGACATGTCCGCGTACTCGTTCGAGGAGTACACACAGATCAAGCACGTCATGTTCGACAACACCGCGGTGGCCAGGAAGGACTGGCACCGCACGATCTTCGGGGACCGTTAGTCGCCATTGGCCCGGACCAGGCCGAAACCTCCCGAAAGGGCACCACGAGCATGGAGCAGTACGAGCCCGATCAACTGTCCCCGGCCCGACTGGCCGCCGTGCGGCGCAGTCTCCGCAACGGCAGGGCCTCGCTCAGCCGCCGTTCGCTGCTGCGCGCCTCGACGGGCGGCGCGCTCGCCCTCGGCGGACTGGGGACCCTGAGCGCCTGCGGGATCCCGGCGGCGAAGAACACCGCCGGCGTCTCGTCCGAGGACCACTCGGCCAAGGAGAAGCAGATCAACTTCTCCAACTGGACCGAGTACATGGACGTCGACGACAGCGAGAAGCGGCACCCGACGCTCGACACGTTCGCCGAACGCACCGGCATCAAGGTCAAGTACACCGAGGACATCAACGACAACGTCGAGTTCTTCGGGAAGCTCAAGCCGCAGCTCGCGGCGGGCCAGGACACCGGGCGCGACCTCATCTGCGTCACCGACTGGCTGGCCGCCCGGCTGATCCGCTTCGGCTGGGTGCAGAAGCTGGACGCGTCCAACCTGCCGCACGCCTACGCCAACCTCTCCCAGCAGTTCCGTACGCCGGACTGGGACCCGGGGCGCGCGTACTCGTATCCCTGGACCGGTATCTCCACCGTCATCGCCTACAACAAGAAGGCGCTGGACGGCGTGGAGGTGACGTCCCTCTCCGACATGCTCGACAACCCCAAGCTCAAGGGGCGTATCGGCCTCCTGTCGGAGATGCGCGACAGCATCGGGATGACGCTGCTCGATCTCGGCAAGGACCCGGAGAAGTTCACGGACGACGACTTCGACACGGCGGTCGCCCGGCTGCAGAAGGCCGTCGACAAGGGCCAGATCCGCCGCTTCACCGGCAACGACTACACGTCCGACCTCACCAAGGGCGACCTCGCGGCCTGTCTCGCCTGGGCCGGTGACGTCGTCCAGCTCAAGGCGGACAGCCCGGACGTCGACTTCCTCATCCCGGACAGCGGCTATCTGACGTCCACGGACAACCTGCTCGTCCCCAACAAGGCACGGCACAAGTCGAACGCCGAGCGGCTGATCGACTACTACTACGAGCCCGGCCCCGCCGCGCAGCTGGCCGCGTACATCAACTACGTGTGTCCCGTCGACGGGGTGAAGGCCGAGCTGGCGAAGATCGACAAGTCGGCGGCGAACAACCCGCTGATCATTCCCGACGCCGCCATGGCCGCCAAGTCACACTCCTTCCGCTCCCTGAGCACCAAGGAAGAGACGGCGTACGAAGAGAAGTTCGCAAAGCTGACGGGGGCGTGATCACCGTGACCACCAACAACAGTGCCAAGAACACTGCCAAGAACAGTGCGGAGGCCGGCGGCGACGTCCGCCTCTGCGGCATCAGCAAGACCTACGGCTCCTTCACCGCCGTCCGGCCGCTCGACCTGACCGTCCCCCAGGGGTCGTTCTTCGCCCTCCTGGGAGCGTCGGGCTGCGGCAAGACCACCACGCTGCGCATGATCGCCGGCCTGGAGGAACCTTCCTCCGGAACGGTCTTCCTCGGCGACCAGGACGTGACGAACCTGCCCCCGTACCGGCGCCCGGTGAACACCGTCTTCCAGTCGTACGCCCTCTTCCCGCACCTCGACATCTTCGAGAACGTCGCCTTCGGTCTGCGCCGGCGCGGCATCAAGTCGGTGAAGAAGCAGGTCGGCGAGATGCTCGACCTGGTCCAGCTCGGCGAGCAGGCCCGCAAGAAGCCGCACCAGCTCTCCGGCGGCCAGCAGCAGCGCGTCGCCGTCGCCCGCGCGCTGATCAACACCCCCAAGGTGCTCCTCCTCGACGAGCCCCTCGGCGCCCTCGACCTCAAACTGCGCCGCCAGATGCAACTGGAGCTCAAGCGCATCCAGACCGAGGTCGGCATCACGTTCATCCACGTCACGCACGACCAGGAGGAGGCCATGACCATGGCCGACACGGTCGCCGTGATGAACGGCGGACGTGTCGAACAGCTCGGCGCGCCCGCCGACCTCTACGAGAACCCGCAGACCACGTTCGTCGCCAACTTCCTCGGCACCTCCAACCTCATCGAGGCCGAGGTCGACGCCCGGAGCGGCGACGAGATCGTCCTCAGGGCGGGCGGCGGCAAGCTCGTCCTGCCCGAGGCCCGATGTTCGGCGCCCACGACGACCGGCGGCAAGGTCCTGGTGGGGGTCCGCCCCGAGAAGATCTCCCTCACGCACGCCGACGAGGCGGGCGAGATCCCGGCGGGCCGCAACCGCATCACCGGCACGATCGCCGACTCCAGTTTCATCGGCGTCTCCACGCAGTACGTCATCGACAGCCCGGTCTGTCCGGAGTTCGAGGTCTACGCCCAGAACATCGACCGCGACCCCCGGCTCGTACCCGGCGCCGAGGTCGTCCTGCACTGGAACCCCGCGCACACCTTCGGCCTCGACGCGGCCCAGGACATCGATGCCGGTATCGAGACCGTCGAGGAAGAGGGGGCGGCGGCCTGATGGCGACCGTCACCGACGCGCCACCCCTGGCGCCCGCACCCGCCCCGAAGGAGCGCCCCCCTCGCAAGAGGGGCCGCCTCACCCCGTACTGGCTGCTGCTCCCCGGCATCCTCTGGCTGGTCGTCTTCTTCGCCCTGCCGATGGTCTACCAGGCCTCCACGTCCGTGCAGACGGGCTCCCTGGAGGACGGCTACAAGGTCACCTGGCACTTCGCGACCTACTGGGACGCGGTGGCCGACTACTGGCCGCAGTTCCTGCGCTCCATCGCGTACGCCGGTACCGCCACGATCCTGTGTCTGCTGCTCGGCTACCCGCTCGCGTATCTGATCGCGTTCCGCGCGGGCCGCTGGCGCAACCTGATCCTGATCCTGGTCATCGCGCCGTTCTTCACGAGCTTCCTGATCCGTACGCTCGCCTGGAAGACGATCCTCGCGGACAGCGGCCCGGTCGTCGGCGCCCTCAACACGCTGCACGTCCTGGACGTCACGAGCTGGCTCGGCGTCACGGCCGGGGACCGCGTCCTCGCCACCCCGCTCGCGGTGGTCTGCGGTCTCACGTACAACTTCCTGCCGTTCATGATCCTGCCGCTCTACACCTCCCTCGAACGCATCGACGGGCGGCTGCACGAGGCGGCCGGCGACCTGTACGCGCGCCCCTTCACGACCTTCCGCAAGGTGACCTTCCCCCTGTCGATGCCCGGTGTGGTCTCCGGGACGCTGCTCACGTTCATCCCGGCGAGCGGCGACTACGTGAACGCCGACCTGCTCGGCTCCACCGACACCCGTATGGTCGGAAACGTCATCCAGACGCAGTTCCTGCGCATTCTCGACTATCCGACGGCCGCGGCTCTCTCCTTCATTCTCATGGCGGGAATCCTGGCCGTCGTCACGCTCTACATCCGTAAGTCCGGGACGGAGGATCTGGTTTAGATGGGCCTCTTGCGCTGGTTCAAACGCCGTCTCGTCGTCATCGCGGGTCTGCTGACGCTCGGATATCTGCTGCTGCCGAACATCGTCGTCACGGTGTTCTCCTTCAACAATCCGAAGGGGCGCTTCAACTACGAATGGCAGCGGTTCTCCACGGACGCCTGGACCGATCCCTGCGGGGTCGCCGACCTCTGCGGCTCGCTCTCACTGAGCCTGCAGATCGCCGCCTGGGCGACACTCGGCGCCACCGTCCTCGGCACGATGATCGCCTTCGCGCTGGTCCGCTACCGCTTCCGCGCACGCGGCGCCGTGAACTCGCTGATCTTCCTGCCGATGGCGATGCCCGAGGTCGTCATGGCCGCCTCGCTGCTCACACTCTTCCTCAACCTGGGCGCCCAGCTCGGCTTCTGGACGATCCTGATCGCCCACATCATGTTCTGCCTGAGCTTCGTGGTCACCGCCGTCAAGGCACGCGTGATGTCGATGGACCCACGCCTGGAACAGGCCGCGCAGGACCTCTACGCGGGTCCCCTGCAGACCTTCCTGCGCGTCACGCTGCCCATCGCCGCGCCCGGAATCGCCGCGGGAGCGCTGCTCGCCTTCGCGCTCTCCTTCGACGACTTCATCATCACCAATTTCAACGCCGGTTCGACCGTCACGTTCCCGATGTTCGTCTGGGGTTCCGCACAGCGCGGCACACCCGTTCAGATCAACGTCATCGGTACGGCCATGTTCCTCATCGCCGTACTGTTCGTGCTGGCCGGAATGGTCATCAGCAACCGCCGAAACCGCCAGAAGGCATAACCGCAGCAAATTTGTTGGGAGTTGAAATCATGGCCCCGAGCGCCATGAGTCGCCACAATAATCGGACCGAGAACAACCGGGGCGGCAACAACTGGGCCAAGTCGCTTTCCGACGCCCAGCCGCTCGCGTACTGGCTGGACGACCCCGCCAAACCCCGCCCCGAGCCCGCGCTCACCGCCGCCGAGACCTGCGACCTGCTCGTCGTCGGCGGGGGCTACAGCGGACTGTGGACCGCGCTTCTCGCCAAGGAGCGCGACCCCGGGCGCGAGGTGGTGCTGCTGGAGGGCCGCGAGGTGGGCTGGGCCGCCTCGGGCCGCAACGGCGGATTCTGCGCCGCCTCCCTCACCCACGGCCTGTCCAACGGCCTGACCCGCTGGCCCGACGAGATCCACAAGCTGGAGGAACTGGGCGCCCGCAACCTCGACGGCATCGAGGAGGCCGTCGCCCGCTACTCCCTCGACTGCGACTTCGAGCGCTCCGGCGAGATCGACGTCGCCACCGAGCCGTACCAGGCGGCCGAACTGCGCGACTGGCACGAGGAACTGAAGGAGCGCGGCCTCGCCGACGGCGTCGAGTACCTGGACACCGACGCCGTACGGGAGCAGGTGAACTCACCGACCTTCCTCGGCGGCCTGCACGACCGCCGGGGTGTCGCCATGCTGCACCCCGCCAAACTGGCCTGGGGCCTCAAGCGCGCCTGCGTGGAACTGGGGGTGCGCGTGTACGAGAACACGCCCGCGCTCACCCTGAAGGCGTACGGCGCGGGAATGGCCGTAGGCACGCCGTACGGGAGTGTGCGCGCCCGCCGGGTCGCCCTCGGTACGAACATCTTCCCGAACCTGGTCAAGCGCGTGCGGTCGTACACCGTCCCGGTCTACGACTACGCGCTGATGACCGAGCCGCTGACCGCGGAACAGCTCGCCTCGATCGGCTGGAAGAACCGGCAGGGGCTCGGGGACTCGGCGAACCAGTTCCACTACTTCCGGCTGTCCGCCGACAACCGCATCCTGTGGGGCGGCTACGACGCGGTCTACCCGTACGGCGGCCGGGTGCGCGCCGAGTACGACGACCGGCCGGACACGTACGCGAAGCTCGCCGGGCACTTCTTCACCTGCTTCCCGCAGCTCGAAGGCGTCCGGTTCACCCACGCGTGGGGCGGCGCGATCGACACGTGCTCCCGTTTCTCGGCCTTCTTCGGCACCGCGCACGGGGGCCGGGTCGCCTACGCGGCGGGCTATACGGGCCTCGGTGTCGGCGCGACCCGGTTCGGCGCGGACGTGATGCTCGACCTGCTGGCGGGGGAGCGCACGGAGCGTACGGAGCTGGAGATGGTCCGCAAGAAGCCGCTGCCCTTCCCGCCGGAGCCGTTCGCGTGGACGGGCATCGCGCTCACCAAGTGGTCCCTCGCCCGGGCGGACGCGCACGGCGGCCGGCGCAATCTCTGGCTGCGGACGATGGACCGGGTGGGTCTCGGCTTCGACAGCTGAGCGCGCGGCTGAGGGCGCGCGGGCGCGCGCACGATCCACGGGCGTACGCCCAGCTCGGCCACGTGATCCGATTCACCACCAACTGACGTACCCAAGCCGCGTAATGCCCGGCCCGAACCTCCCTCTCCCCTGTGACGCGACCAGCGTCGACACGAGAGAGGGAGGTTCCGCCATGACGGAGGCCAGGACGCCGGTCGAGTGGCTGGCATCGGGGGCGCCGGATCCCGACGCCTGCCGCTGGGAGTGGGAGCGCAACCCGGCCGGGATCGCGCTGCTGCCGGCGGGCAGGCTCTGGGACGTGCTCATCCTGCCGGGCCGGCTCGGCTATCCGACACTCGACGTGCTGTCCCGCGTGCTCGACCAACCCGGGCCGGTGCTCGTCGACTTCGGTGACGCGCGCATGGGTTTCTTCGTCCCGCCGGGGACGGCCGCGCGCTGGCTGGGCACGGGGGTGCGTACGGCGGGCCGCGGTACGTGGATCGTCGTCCCGTATCCCGGGCGCTCGACCGGCGGGGTCCGCTGGCTGATCCCCCCGGACGGCTCCGGCACGCTCACCGACCCGGCGCTGCTGGAACTGGCCATGCACGAGGCGGCGGCCGGCCTGGCGACCGACCGCCGTGACCGAGGCGTGGATGACGGATAGCCGCCGGAGGTCTTGACAACCCAATTGGTCTGGACCAAGTTGGGCGCGCTCCATCCTCCCGATTTCCCCACGCCAGGAGGTACTTGTGGATCGCGTCAGACCCGTTCACAGATCCGCCCTCGCGCTCTGTGCGGCCGCCGTCCTGGCCGCGTCGGGTGTCACCGCACTCTCGTCGGCCGCCCGTGCGGCCGACGCGGACCTGGCCCGCAACGGCGGGTTCGAAGCGGGCCTCGACGGCTGGACCTGCACGGCGGGCTCCGCCGTCGGCTCACCCGTCCGCAGCGGAGCCTCGGCGCTGCAGGCGACCCCGGCCGGCACCGACAACGCGCGGTGCGCGCAGACCGTGACCGTCCGGCCCGACTCCCAGTACACGCTCGCCGGACACGTCCGCGGCTCCTACGTCTACCTCGGCGCGAGCGGCACCGGCACCACCGACGTCTCCGCCTGGACCCAGTCCGCACCGGACTGGCAGCGGCTCGCCACGACCTTCCGCACCGGCCCCTCCACCACCCGGGTCACGATCTACACGCACGGCTGGTACGGCACCGGTGCCTATAACGCCGACGACATCTCCCTGGTCGGACCCGGCGGAGACGCGGTTCAGCCACCGGCCGCACCCACCGCGGTCACGGTCGGCACGGTGACTTCCACCGCCGTCGGCCTGTCCTGGCCCGCGGTGCCGGGTGCGACGGGCTACACGGTCTACCGCAACGGGACGAAGACCCAGACGGCGACCGGGACATCGGCCACCGTCGGCGGGCTCAGCCCGTCGACCGCGTACTCCTTCCAGGTCACCGCCGTGAACGCCGCCGGGGAGTCCGCGAAGTCCCCGGTCGTCACGGCGACCACCGCGGCGGGCCCGGGCGGCGGCGACCCCGCGGACCTGCCCGCCCACGCCCTGGTCGGCTACCTCCACGCGAGCTTCGCCAACGGTTCCGGCTACACGCGCATGGCCGACGTCCCGGACAGCTGGGACGTCATCGACCTGGCCTTCGGCGAACCGACCTCGGTCACCTCGGGCGACATCCGCTTCGACCGCTGCCCGGCGACCGAGTGCCCGGGGGTCGAGTCCGACGCCGAGTTCAAGGCGGCGATCAAGGCCAAGCAGGCCGCCGGCAAAAAGGTCCTGATCTCGATCGGCGGCCAGAACGGCCAGGTGCAGCTGACGACGACGGCCGCGCGCGACACGTTCGTCTCCTCGGTCTCGAAGATCATCGACACCTACGGGCTCGACGGCCTCGACATCGACTTCGAGGGCCACTCGCTCTCCCTCAACGCCGACGACACCGACTTCAGGAACCCGAAGACCCCGGTGATCGTGAACCTCATCTCGGCGCTGAAGACCCTCAAGACCAAGTACGGCGACGACTTCGTCCTGACGATGGCCCCGGAGACGTTCTTCGTCCAGCTCGGCTACCAGTACTACGGAACGGGCAAGTGGGGCGGCCAGGACCCGCGCGCCGGCGCGTACCTCCCGGTCATCCACGCCCTGCGCGACGACCTGACGCTCCTGCACGTCCAGGACTACAACTCCGGCCCGATCATGGGCCTCGACAACCAGTACCACTCCATGGGCGGGGCCGACTTCCACATCGCCATGACCGACATGCTCCTCACCGGCTTCCCGGTGGCGGGCGACGCGGCCAACGTCTTCCCGCCGCTGCGCCCGGACCAGATAGCCATCGGCATGCCGGCCACGACGAACGCGGGCAACGGCCACGTACCGCCGAGCGAGGTCAACAAGTCCCTGGACTGCCTGACGAAGAAGGCCAACTGCGGCTCCTACACGCCGCACGGCACCTGGCCGGCCCTGCGCGGCCTGATGACATGGTCGATCAACTGGGACCGCTTCGGAGGCTGGGAGTTCTCGAAGAACTTCGACGGTTACTTCGGCTGAGCGGCCGTGCCGCCGCTGTTCAGGAACGTCGCCAGTCCCAGCAGCAGCACGGCGCTCAGACACCAGCTCCCCGCCACGTCCAGGGGCCAGTGGTAGCCGCGGCGGACCAGGCCGAAGCTCACGGCTGCCACCAGGACCAGGCAGGCGATGGTGAGTTCGCGGCGCAGGTAGCGGTTGCGGAGCCAGGGGAGCAGGAGGAGGACGGCGGCTCCGTAGGCGACGGCGGCCGTGGCGGTGTGGCCCGAGGGGTAGTAGCCGTCGCCCGCCATACCGGGCGGGCCGGTGCGGCCCACGGCCTCCTTCAGCGGGACGACCAGGAGCGGTACGGCGGCCATGGTGAGCAGGGCCGCGAGCGGGGGCAGCCACCAGCGGGGGAGGTCCGCCCGCAGCGCCCGCCACGCTACGTACGCGGCGACCGCGGCCAGGACCGGGACGGCGACCGCGATGTTGCCGAGATCCGCGAGGAACTCGGCGGCACCCGTCGGAAGGCGGCTGCCCTCGACCGTCCGGGCGAGCCGCTCGTCGGCGCGGCGCACCGGGCCGTCGACGGAGACCTGCCAGGTGAGGAGGGCGAAGAGGAGGAGGGGGAGGCCGG
Organism: Streptomyces tauricus; assembly: GCF_014650955.1. Lineage (GTDB taxonomy): Bacteria > Actinomycetota > Actinomycetes > Streptomycetales > Streptomycetaceae > Streptomyces > Streptomyces tauricus. The sequence continues at coordinate 41,757 of NZ_BMVY01000017.1, read as the reverse complement.
CGAGCGGGGCCACCGCCCGGGCGCGGGTTCTCGCGACCGATGGGCTCTCGTCTTCGCCGTGGCTGTCGCTGCCACTACCGCTGTCGCTGTCGGGCGCGTGTGGCGAGGGATGCCGGTCCGGGGCGCTGGTCATGCCCACAGCGTGCCAGGAATACCCGGCCGGGCCGATCAGGGGCGCCGCGTCTGATCAGTGCCCCGTCAGGGGCGCGGAGAACTGCGCGGCCCGCCACGACGCACCCGCAGCCGACGTCCGCTGCGGAACGGGCCACACAGCCGGCGCCGGACGCGCCGAAGGGCTTGCACCAGGGGGGGTAGGTGCAAGCCCTTCGGTGGTTCCTGACCGGGTTGTCGCGCGCCCCGGGGGGTTTGGGGCGAGCGACTGTCCGATCGGTGAGGAGACCCGGAGCACAAGGCTCCGGTTGTGTGCGCGAAGGCACGACCAGGGCGAAGCTGGGGAGGCCCCGTCCTGATGTCGCCCACAGTCCCCTGTGGGCGGGGTGCATCTCTCATCTGCGTAGAACCTACGACAGCGAAAGGGCGTCCGACAGACGGATTCCTTTCCCGCCATGCACCTCGCACACCTTCTTCACACGCCCCGCTCCTGCGACAGGTCCGGAGCCCCGGCGGCGGATCCGATGAGACGGTTCCCGCTCAGATGCGGGTCAGATGCGGGTCAGATGCGGATCGGATGCGGGTCAGGTGCAGATCAGATACGGGCGAAAGCCTGCTCGATGATGTCCAGGCCCTCGTTCAGCAGGTCCTCGCCGATGACCAGCGGCGGCAGGAAGCGCAGTACGTTCCCGTAGGTGCCACAGGTCAGGACCAGCAGCCCCTCCTGGTGGCAGGCCTTGGCGAGCGCGGCGGTCGCCTCCGCGTTCGGCTCCTTCGTCGTACGGTCCTTGACCAGCTCGATCGCGATCATCGCGCCCCGGCCGCGGACGTCGCCGATGATGTCGAACTTCTCGGCCATCGCGCCCAGCCGGGCCTTCATGACGGCCTCGATGTTCTTCGCCTTCGCGTTGAGGTCCAGCTCCTTCATCGTCTCGATGGAGCCGAGCGCGCCGGCGCAGGCCACCGGGTTGCCGCCGTAGGTGCCGCCCAGGCCGCCCGCGTGCGCGGCGTCCATGATCTCGGCGCGGCCCGTCACGGCGGCCAGCGGCAGACCGCCCGCGATGCCCTTGGCGGTGGTGATCAGGTCCGGGACGATGCCCTCGTCCTCGCACGCGAACCACTGGCCGGTACGGCAGAACCCGGACTGGATCTCGTCGGCGACGAAGACGATGCCGTTGTCGGTCGCGAACTTGCTGAGGGCCGGCAGGAAGCCCTTGGCGGGCTCGATGAAACCGCCCTCGCCGAGCACCGGCTCGATGATGATCGCGGCCACGTTGTCCGGACCGACCTGCTTGGTGATCTCGTCGATGGCCTGCGCGGCGGCCTCGGCACCCGCGTTCTCCGGACCGGTCGGCCAGCGGTAGCCGTACGCCACCGGCACGCGGTACACCTCGGGCGCGAACGGGCCGAAGCCGTGCTTGTACGGCATGTTCTTCGCGGTCAGCGCCATCGTGAGGTTGGTGCGCCCGTGGTAGCCGTGGTCGAAGACGACGACCGCCTGCCGCTTGGTGTAGGCACGCGCGATCTTGACGGCGTTCTCGACGGCCTCGGCGCCGCTGTTGAACAGGGCGCTCTTCTTGGCGTGGTCCCCGGGCGTCAGCTCGGCGAGAGCCTCGGCGACGGCCACGTAACCCTCGTACGGGGTGACCATGAAACAGGTGTGGGTGAAGTCCTGGAGCTGGGCGGCGGCCCGGCGTACGACGGCCTCGGCGGAGGCGCCGACGGACGTCACGGCGATACCGGAACCGAAGTCGATGAGCCGGTTCCCGTCGACGTCCTCAAGGATGCCGCCACCGGCGCGCGCCGTGAAGACGGGCAGCACGGACCCCACACCGGCCGCGACCGCCGCGGTACGGCGGGCCTGCAGCTCCTGCGACTTCGGGCCGGGAATGGCGGTGACGATGCGGCGCTCCTGCGGAACTGCGCTCATGAGGGGCTCCCTGGGGTCGTGCGAACGGCTGACTGCGAACGGATTCTCTCGAATGTCCGGCTTCCTTCTTCGCAGGCTAGGGCCGGGACCGGGGGGTGGGCATGCTCCATCTGGGCGGTGTCGGAGAAGCCGCTTGTCCGTCTTGGACAGAGGGGAGGACGGAGAGGCGGGGATGGCGGTCGGGGAGGGCAGGAGGAGGCCGGGCGTCCGTATCGCCGCGCTCCCGGCCGGGTAAGCGGCCCGGTAAGCGGTGAACTCCCTTTGGGAGGGCGTTAGATTGACTCGCAACCACGTACGGAGCGGCTGGTCAGGGGTGGCAGAGGCGATGGACAGCGACGGCACGCACGACGCACGGGGCACACACGCCGATCGTGTGCCGCGGCCGGCCGGGCCGCCCCGGGTGCCGCCGCGGCCCACGCAGGCGCCCGGCGGGCCACCGCGGCCGGACGGATCCGCCTTCCTGAGCTGGCTGCGTACGCCCCGGCCGGAAGCCGCACCGGGCGTGTGGCGGTTCGGGCACCGGCCACGGCCGGAGGTGGAACCGGAGCAGATTCCGGCCCGGCAGCTGCTCAGCGGGGCGTTCATCGCCTTTCTTGTGGGTTGGCTCATCTGGTCGCTTGTCTCGAACCGCTACCTGGGCCAGTACTGGTTGTGGCCCTACTACGCCGTCACTCCGGAAGAGTGGAAGATCCCCGAGAACCATGGTGACGCGGTAAAGGGGGACATCGCGTCGAGGATCTACTACGGACTGGTCCTTTTCGGGATCATGATGGGAGCCGGGCGCCTCGGCCGATGGTCCGAGGTGTGGCGCCGTTACATCGTTCCTGTGCTGCGTCGCATCACCTCGCCCCCGCCAGGCCCGACAACACCCACACCCGAAGAAGACCCCGCCCAGTGGAACGTCCTCCGCGCAGCCGGAGCCGTCGACGCCGCCGAGCGGCTCGGGGCCGACGCGCGGGCCGGGCTGATGCGCGATGTCGACCACGCCCGGATCACCCGCGCCTGGGAGGGCGTGCGCAGCGGACGTCACAGCCTCGCCACCTTCACCGGCGCCGTACTGCGGGAGGGCGCCGCCGCCTGTCTGCACCCCTCCGGCGACCGGGACCTGCCGGGCCGGCTCGCGCAGCACGATCTCGTCACGGGACAGGTGCGCCTCGGCACGACCGCCGACGACCCCCGTAACCCGTACGCCTATCGCGGCACCGGGATGGCGCTCGGGCCCGAGCTGCTGGGGACCTCACTGCTCGCCGTCGGGCCAGCCGGGTCCGGCAAGACCGGCGGTGTCGTCTGGCCGCTCGTCGAGTCGCTGTGCCTGCACGCGCTCGCCGGGCGGGCGGCCGTGGTCGTCGTCGGGGCCGCGGGCGCGGGCCTCGGACCCGTGGACGCGTACGACGTCGTGGTGCGGGTGGGCAACCCCGAGTCCGTGTACGACATCGACCTGTACGGCGGCACCACCGACCCGGACGAGGCCGCGGCCGTGCTCGCCGAGGCCCTCGTCGGTGATCTCGCCGACCCGCATCCCAGCGGGGACAGCCGACGGTCCACCACTGTGCTCGCCCAACTGCTCGGGCCGTACCGGGCCGTTTACGGACGCTTCCCCTCCGTGCCCGAACTGCGGCAGCTCCTCGACGGCGCTCCCGGCCCGCTCGGCGCGCTCCGCAAGGCGCTCACCGAGGGCGGCCAGGAGTCGCTGCTGAGGGAACTCGACGCACGCGAGCGGCAGCTGGGGCAGCCCGGCGATCTGGGCGGGGTGCTCGCCGACCGGGTGGCGCTGCTCGACCGGCCCGCCTTCGCCGGTTTCTTCGACACCTCCGGACAGACACGGCCCTTCTCCCTGCGCGCGCTCGACCACCCCGTACGCGTACGGATCGACCTGCCCCAGCGCGGGCACGCGGACGCCTCACGGATCCTCTCCCGGCTCGTGCTCGCCCAGTTCGCGGCCAGTGTCGCGGTCCGCGAGGACCGGTCGCTGTTCGCCTGCCTCGTGCTCGACGACGCCACCGGGGTCGTCACCCCCGAGGCCGTACGGGGGATCCAGCGGCTGCGGTCCGCCAACGCCGGGGTCGTGATGACCCTGCGCACGCTCGACGACGCGCCCCGCCCGCTGCGTTCGCCGCTGCTCGGCGCCATCGGGTGCCGGGTGGCGCTGTCCGGGCTCACCCCGTGGGACGGGCAGGACTTCGCCGAGGTCTGGGGCAAGGAGTGGATCGAGGCGCGGGACGTCACCGACCGCCAGATCATCGCGGAGACACCGGCCGGAAAGGCCGTCCACATGCTGCGCCGGGTGATCACCGGCAACGCGCCCACCGCCCGGGCCGTCACCGTGCGCCAGGTCGAACGGGAACGGTGGTCGGCGTCCGAACTGGCGCACGCCGTGCCCCCGGGCCACGCGGTGCTCTCGCTCACCAGCGTGCGCGGGGAGCACGCGCCCCCACTCCTGGTGGACCTGCGGAACCCGGGTTAACTGAGCCGCGCCGGAGCCATCGGGGGGCGTGCCCAGCGCGGTATCCGGACATCGTCCGGCAGAGTGTCTGGACATATGGTCACGGGTCGACCGGACGGTAAGGCAGAATCGGCACAGGCCGTTCATACACGGCGGCCAAAAGATCACCTCATCCGTGACCGCCGAAGAACCCGTGACCGTCCAAGAACCTGTGAAGACCTGAAGACCTTTAGACCTGAAGGCCCCATGCCCCCCACGCTCGCCTCCCTCGTCCACCACTCGGCGCTCAAACTCACCGTGCGCGCGGGCAAGGAACGGCTGGACACCCCCGTGCGCTGGGTGCACGCCAGCGAGCTCACCGACCCCGTGCCCTACATGGAGGGCGGCGAACTCCTCCTCATCACGGCGCTCAAACTGGACGCCGAGGACGCCGACGCCATGCGCCGGTATGTGAAGCGGCTGGTCGGGGCCGGGGTGGCCGGGCTCGGCTTCGCCGTCGGCGTGCACTACGAGAAGATCCCCGAGGCACTGGCCGACGCGGCGGCGGAAGAGGGCCTGCCGCTCCTGGAGGTCCCCCGGCGCACCCCCTTCCTCGCCATCAGCAAGGCCGTCTCCGCGGCCATCGCGGCCGACCAGTACCGGGCGGTGACCGCGGGGTTCGCCGCCCAGCGCGAACTGACCAGGCAGGCGCTGAGCGACGGCCCCGAAGGGCTGCTGTCCGCGCTCGCCTCACAGGTCGACGGGTGGGCCGCGCTGTACGACGCCTCCGGTGCCGTCGTGGCCACCGCGCCCGAATGGGCGGGCCGCAGGGCCGCCCGGATCACCGAGGACGTGGAGCGGCTGCGCGACCGGCCCGCGCCGGCCAGCTCCGTCGTCGGCGGGGAGCCCGCGGACGGCACGGACGGCGAGGACCGGGTCGAGCTGCACTCGCTGGGGACCGGGCGCCGCTCCCGTGGCGCGCTCGCCGTCGGGACCGCGTCCGCGCTGGGCACGGCCGAGCGGTACGCCGTGCACTCCGCGATCGCCCTGCTGACACTCGTCACGGAACGGTCCCGTTCGCTGTACGCCGCCGAGCAGCGGATCGGCGCCGCCGTGCTGCGCATGCTGCTCGCCGGACAGCCCGATCACGCCCGCGGGGTCGCCGGGGACCTGTACGGCGGGCTGCTCGACGCGCCCTACCGGATGATGCTCGCCGAGGCCGCGTCCGCGTCCGCCGGGCGGGCCCGGGCCAGGGGCGGTGCCGACGCCGACGAGGTCGACGCGGCCGGTGTCGAGGCGGCCTCGGCCGTGCTCGCCGAGGCCGGGGGCGATCTGGTGGGCGGGTTCGTCGAGGTCGCGGAGGCCGCGGCCGCCCGGTCCGGTGAGGCCGTACTGGTCGTGCCCGACGGGGAGCGGCGGCTCGTGGTGCTCGCCGCGGACGGGGGTGCGGTCGTCGCCGCCTGCACCCGGTACGCGCACACCGTCGGGATCGCGCGGAGCGGTTCCGAACAGGGGACCGACGAGGACGAGCTGGTCGTGGGGGTGTCCGCGCCCGCAGGCCCGGTCGCCGCCGGGGCCGCGTACAAGCAGGCCGAGCAGGCGCTGTCCGTCGCCCGGCGGCGGGGGCGGGTGCTCGTCGAGCACGAAGAGGTGGCTACGGGGTCCGTGGTGCCGTTGCTGGCGGACGACGCGGTGCGGGCGTTCGCGGACGGGCTGCTGCGGGCGTTGCACGAGCACGACGCGACCGGGCGGGGGGATCTGGTCGCCTCGCTGCGGGCGTGGTTGTCGCGGCACGGGCAGTGGGACGCGGCCGCGGCGGATCTGGGGGTGCATCGGCATACGTTGCGGTACCGGATGCGGCGGGTCGAGGAGATTCTCGGGCGGTCTCTGGATGATCCGGATGTGCGGATGGAGTTGTGGCTGGCTTTGAAGGCGACGGCTTCCGCCACGGCGCCCGCGGGGGAGTAGGTCGGCTGCGGCCGGGCTTGGTTCTTTGGTGCGGGTGGGTGGGGCTGGGGTTTGCGCCGTTCCCCGCGCCCCTGAAAAGCGAAAAGATTGCGCCGTTCCCCGCGCCCCTGAAGACGGAAAGATTGCGCCGTTCCCCGCGCCCCTAAAAGCGCAACCGCGCCCCCGCACCCGCGGTCCCGCACCATGTCCTACGAAGTGGAGTCCTGCCTTACGGCAGTGCTCCTTCGTGGATAAGTGGGTCCTGGGGGTGGCGGGCCTACCGTGGGGGCGTTGAGCAGTTGACCTACTTCTTGGAAGGGCCGGGGACCTCATGACTTCCACCCATGCCTTCTGGCTTGCCGGGCGCCAGGCCACCGGTGAGGCCACCTTCGATGTCACGTCGCCCTGGGACGGGCGCCTCGTCGGCAGGGTCGGTGTGCCGAGTGACGCGCAGGTCGAGGAGGCCGTCGCCGCCGCCCACGCCGTGCGCGACGAGTTCGCCGCCACCCCCGCCCACGTACGCGCCGCGGCCCTCGACCACGTGAGCAAGCGGCTCGTGGAGCGGACCGAGGAGATCGCCCGGCTCATCTCCGCCGAGAACGGCAAGCCGGTCAAGTGGGCCCGCGGCGAGGTCGGCCGGGCCGTGTCCGTGTTCCGGTTCGCCGCCGAGGAGGCCCGCCGGTTCAACGGCGGCGAGGCCCAGCGGCTCGACACCGACGCGGGCGGCCAGGGGCGGCTCGCCCTCACCCGGCGCTTCCCGAAGGGCGTCGTGCTCGGCATCGCGCCCTTCAACTTCCCGCTCAACCTGTGCGCCCACAAGATCGCCCCGGCCATCGCGGCGGGCGCGCCCATCATCCTCAAGCCCGCCCCCGCGACCCCGCTGAGCGGTCTGGTCATCGGTGAGCTGCTGGCCGAGACGGACCTGCCGGCCGGCTCCTGGTCCGTGCTGCCCGTCGCCAACGACAAGATGCCCGCACTGGTGCGGGACGAGCGGCTGCCCGTCATCTCCTTCACCGGGTCCGACAAGGTCGGCTACGCGATCATGGACTCCGTGCCGCGCAAGCACCTCACCCTGGAGCTGGGCGGCAACGGCGCGGCCGTCGTGCTCGCCGACTGGGCCAGCGACCAGGACCTCGACTGGGCCGCGACCCGTATCGCGACCTTCAGCAACTACCAGGGCGGCCAGTCCTGCATCTCCGTGCAGCGCGTCGTCGCGGACGCGTCGGTGTACGACCGGCTGCTGCCCCGCATCGTCGCCGCCGTCGAGGCCCAGGTGACCGGCGACCCCTCCGACGACACGACCGACGTCGGCCCGCTGGTGAGCGAGGACGCGGCGAAGCGTGTCGAGTCGTGGGTCGACGAGGCCGTCGCGGCCGGCGCCGAACTGCTCGCCGGCGGCAAGCGCGACGGCGCCTCGTACGCGCCGACCGTGCTGGCCGGCGTACCCGCCGACGTGACGATCTCCTGCGAGGAGGTCTTCGGGCCCGTCCTCACCGTGCAGAAGGTGGACGGCGAGGCCGCCGCCTTCGCCGCCGTCAACGAGTCCAAGTACGGGCTTCAGGCAGGGGTGTTCACCCACGACCTGCAGACCGCCTTCCGGGCCCACCGGGCGCTGGAGGTGGGCGGCGTGGTCATCGGGGACGTCCCCTCCTACCGCGCCGACCAGATGCCGTACGGCGGTGTGAAGCAGTCCGGTGTCGGGCGCGAGGGTGTGCGGTTCGCCATGGACGACTACACCTACGAGCGCGTACTCGTCCTCACGGGGCTCGCTCTCTGACCCGTACGCGGCGATACGGATGGATCGACGGCCGGAGCCCGCTGCGCGGGGGCTCCGGCCGTCGCCGTGTGGCGCGCGTCCCAGCGGCCGCAGTCCGGCGGCCCCGGCAGTCCGGCAGCCCCTATGGCTAGTGACAATCGTTTTCATGTAGTGTGCCGGGCATGGCCGTCCCGAAGCGCAAGATGTCCCGTTCCAACACCCGGCACCGCAGGTCCCAGTGGAAGGCGGCGACGCCCGATCTCGTCCCCTTCCACGTCGACGGACGCGAGTACGCCGTGCCCCGCCGGCTGATCCGCGCCTACGAGCGCGGGCTCATCAAGCCGGAGGGGTGATCCCGCCCCACCCCGGACGAAGGGGCCCGGCACCGCTGCCTTACGGTGCCGGGTCCCTTCCTTGTGCCGCCGGTCCTCCCCGGCCCCTCAGCCGGAGAAGCCGACGTGCGCGAGCCGCAGCGGGCCGCGCAGCTCGACGCGCAGGTCGTGGACACCGGACGCGTCGAACGGCGTGGTGACGGAGGTGTAGGCGTACGGGCCCGTCGTGGGGGCGATGTCCAGGTGGGCGATCGCCCGGCCGTCGTCCAGCGCCAGTTCGAGGGTGCCCTCGCCCGACACCTCGACCGTGACCGACCGGGTACCCGGGCCGAAATCGCAGGCACGATAGCGCAGTTCGGCCGATTCCCCGTCGGCGCCGGGCGTGACCGCGTCGCCCGACCGTTTCGTACGGTCGACGATCTCGGCGCCCCGCTGCTCGTCGAAGTCGGCCGAGCGCAGGCCGCGTTCGAGGACCGGGCGCGGGGCGGGAGGCGTACCGGCCGGTTCGATCGTCGCGCTGAGGCGGATGTCCTCGGCGGACGCGCCCGCGAGGAGTTCGTACCCGCCGGGTTCAAGACGCCGGACGCCGTGGGCGACGTCCCAGAACTCGAAGGCGGAGAGCGGGAGTTCGAAGGAGAGTTCCGTGGTGGCGCCCGCCGGGAGGTGGACGCGGCGGTGGGCCAGCAGCTCCCGGCGGGGGCGCGGCACGGACGGGGACACCGGGCGGCCGTAGAGCTGGGCCACCTCGTCGGCCGCCGTGTCACCGGTGTTGGTGACCGTGAAGGTGACCTGCGCGGACTCCTCCCCGACCCGCGCCGCCAGGTCCCCGTACACGAAGGACGCGTACGACAGGCCGTGGCCGAACGGGAAGAGCGGAGTGCCCTCGAAGTACAGATACGTCTGGCGGCCGCCGATCACGTCGTAGTCGAGGAGGCCGGGCAGATCGGTGTCCGAGGCGTACCAGGTCTGGGGGAGGTGGCCCGCGGGGGAGACGTCTCCCGCCAGGACGCGGGCCAGCGCCGTGCCCGCCGCCTGGCCGCCGTGGGCCGTCCAGAGGACGGCGGGGAGGTCCGCGGGGTCGATCGCGTAGGGGTACGAGGACGTGAGGATCAGGGCCGTGCGCGGGTTCGCCGCGCGGGCCGCTTCGAGAAGTCGTCGCTGGTGGGCGGGGAGGGCGAGGGTGGTGCGGTCTTCCGTCTCGCGCCCGTTGATGTGCGGGTCGTTGCCCGCGACCACGAGGACGACATCGGCGGAGGCCGCAGCGCGCGCCACCGCGCTCTCGCCGTGCTCGGTGATCTCCAGTTCCAGGACCGCCGGATTCTCGTCGGCAACCTTTACGCCGTCGGCGGTCACAGAGACGTAGCGACCCGTGCCGACATGCCTGAGGAGGTGCCCGTTCCCGTGCTCCTTCCCGTGCCCGTTCTCGTGCCCGCCCTCTCGGGAACCCCGGGGTTCCAGCCGGAACGTCTCCTGGACGACCCACCCGCCGGGCTGGTCCGCCGAGGCCCGTACGAAGCCGTCCTCGGCGACCGAGAGGTACCGGCCGTCGGGAGCGCGGAGGGTGAGGACGCCCTCGCCCCAGTCGATCAGCGCCAGTTCGGTGCCCACGGCGTCGGTGGTGAGCGGGGGCAGGTCGGTGCGGCCCGCGAGGAGGGCCGGGTCCAGCGCGCCCTCGGCCCCGCGGACCTCCTCACTCGCGTCGTCCGCGGGCGGCACGCTCAGATACGTACCGTCGGAGGTCCTCAGGCGTACGCGGTCCACGCCCTCGGCGAAGTCCACGCGGTCGGCGCCGAAGCGGTCGTACAGGCCCTCCAGTGGTGTGGACCGGTGGATGAGGGTGCCGCTGTACCAGTCGAGCTTGCACTCGTCGGCGAGCAGGCCGACCACCGCGATGCGGGTGCCGTCCCCGGTGAGGGGGAGCAGGCCGTCGTTCTTCAGCAGGACGATCGCCTGTTCCGCCGCCTCCCGGGCGAGCGCCCGGTGCGCGGGGGTGTCGAAGTCCTTGGCGTCCGCGTAGGGGTCCAGGAGCGGGTCGAACTCGCCGAGGCGGAAGCGGACCGACAGTTGGCGGCGGACCGCCGTGTCGATGTCGGCCTCGGTCAACAGGCCCTGGTCCAGGGCTCCCCGGACCCGTTCGACGATCTTCGAGCTGTCCGTGCCGTGGTCCGTGAAGCTGTCGACGCCGGCGAGCAGCGCCGCGGCCGTCGCCTCCTCGTGCGTGTCGAAGTAGTGCTCCGAGTCGACCAGGTTCGAGGGCGCGCCCGCGTCCGAGCAGACCAGCAGGTCCTGCTCCGTCCAGGCGCGCAACTGCTCGGCCAGGTACGGCGACACATGGTTGGGGCGGCCGTTGACCAGGTTGTACGCGGGCATCACCCCGGCCACCGCGCCCGCCTCGACCGTCTCCCGGAAGGCCCGCAGGTCGTACTCGTGCAGCACCCGGGGGCGTACCGAACTCGACGCGGTGGCCCGGTCCGTCTCGTTGTTGTGCGCGAGCCAGTGCTTGAGGACCGGGGCCGTGCGCCAGTAGGCGGGATGGTCGCCGCGCAGACCGCGGGTGTACGCGGTGGCGATCGCCGAGGTCAGCCGCGGATCCTCCGAGTAGCCCTCCTCGTTGCGGCCCCACAGGGGGTGGCGCAGCAGATTCACCGTGGGCGCCCAGACGTTGAGGCCGACCCGGTCGTCGCGCGAACGCATCGCGCGGGCCTCGGTGGACACCGCCTCGCCCACCCGGCGCACCAACTCCTCGTTCCAGGTCGCGCCCAGGCCGACCGCCTGCGGGAACACGGTCGCGGGGCCCATCCAGGCCACCCCGTGCAGCGCCTCCTGGCCGGTGCGGAACGCGGTGACGCCGAGGCGCTCCACCGCGGGCCCGAACTGGTGCAGCATCGCCACCCGTTCGTCGAGGGTGAGCCGCGACAGAAGATCGTCGATGCGCTTCGCGAACGGCAGCTGCGAGTCGCGGAAAAGCGGCGTTTGTGCAGTCACGCGAGGATCCCTTTGCGGAAGACGGGGAAGGTCGATGGTGAGCTTTCGAAGCGCTTCGATGCTCATTCGACGAGTGGTCGGGTGTCAAGACACCCATCCGCAACAACTCCGGATCCTCACCGCCATCCACCGCCACGCCAAGGGGAGCAAGCGACCGGTACAGACCTCTCACTGTCCGGCGCACCTCCGAGGAATGTTTGAATCGGGCCTTGTGCACCCCCAGGTGTTCACTTAACCTCGCAGCAACATCGAAGCGCTTCGACTAATCGAAGGTACTGCTCCTGGGTGCGCGGACCTCCGAGGTTCACTTCAGCTCAGCTCAGCCGGTGCGACCGCAGCACGTGCAACGTCAGCTCAGCCGCCGCAACCGCACCTCATACGCCGCAACTTCAGCTCAGCCAGTTCCGCTCAAGACACCGCAGCCGACGGCCACTCCGCCGGGTGTCCTGCTGTGCGCCACGAAGGGTTGACGCAATGACGCCGAACACCTCCGCCTCCGGCCCCGACCGGAGAAGCTTCCTCGCCTCCACGGCGGTCGCCACCGTCGCGGTGGCCGGCGGTATGCCGCTGCTGGCCGCCTGCGGCGGCTCCGACGGGGGCAAGAAGGAGGGCACGACCTCGGGCAAGGACGCGAAGAAGATCCTTCCCACCTTCGTGGCGCAGAACGTGGTGACGCCGGACATCGCGTCGAAGAACGGCTCCTCGCTCGGCTTCACCGGCAAGCTCGTCACGGCCGACCTGAAGACCTCGGTGTCCGGGAAGCTCGGCAAGGGCAGCACCATCAAGATCATGTCGCCGTTCTGGGGCTCACCGCCGAAGGGCGACAACCCCTACTACAAGGCGATGAACGAGAAGATCGGCGCGAACGTCGTCTGGCAGAACCAGGACGGCAACACCTACGACGAGAAGCTGGGCGCGGTCCTCGCCTCCAGCGACATGCCGGACGTCGTGGTGATCCCCGGCTGGAACATGGGCGGCAAGATACCCAGCGCCATCATCAGCAAGATGGCCGACCTCGGCCCGTACCTCTCCGGTGACAAGGTCAAGGACTACCCGAACCTCGCCGCCGTCCCGACCGACGCCTGGCAGCGCTCCATCTTCGGCGGCAAGCTGCGCGGCCTGCCGATGCCCAGCTCGTACGTCGTCAACATCGTGCCGTACTACCGCAAGGACATCTTCGACGAGAAGGGCTACGAACTCCCCACCTCGGCGGCCGAGTTCCTGGCCCTGGCCAAGGAGATCACCAGCGCGAAGGCGAAGGTGTGGGCCTGCGACGACATGAAGTGGACGGCCTTCAACAGCTTCGGTGTGCTGTCCGGCAGCGAGAAGCCGCTCGGCTGGAACCTCGTCGACGGCAAGCTGGTCTACCGCGTCGAGACCGACGAGTACCTCGAAGCGCTGGAGTGGACGCGCAAGCTGTACGCGGCGGGAGTCGTCCACCCGGACGCCAAGGCGCAGAACCAGGGTGACTCCAGTCTGCGCTTCACCTCGGGCGAAGTCCTCATCTACAACAACGACATCTCGCACTGGTGGGCCAAGACCACCGAACAGGCCGCGCAGAACAAGGACTTCCGTATCGACGGCATGGACATCTTCGGCCATGACGGCGGGGACCCCACGCTGTGGGCGGGCGCGCCCGCGAGCATCTTCGCCTTCGTCAACAAGAAGGCGTCCAAGGCCGTGATCCAGGACGTGCTGGCCGCCGCGAACGTCACCGCCGCCCCGTACGGCACTGAGGAGTACATGCTCACGAACTACGGGGTCGAGGGCACGCACTACACGGTCAAGGACGGCACGCCCACCAAGAACGACAAGGGCAACCAGGAAGTCCTGAACGCCTTCGTGATGCTGGCGAGCCCCGCCTCGACGATCGCGCACCCCGACCTTCCGGACATCGCGAAGGCGCAGGTCGAATGGCAGCAGCGGATGGGCGCCCTGACCAGGAAGTCCCCCTTCTACGGCCTCCAGATCATCGAACCGGCCCGCTACACGAACCTCGCCAACGACTTCGAGCAGCTGGAGGACGACATCGTCCGCGGCCGCAAGAAGATCAGCGACATGCAGCAGGCCGTGTCGGACTGGAAGAGCCAGGGCGGCGACAAGCTGCGGGACTGGTACGGGAAGCTGCTGGACGACAGCGGATCCGCGCAGGGGTGACCCGGTGGCACACAGCACCACTCCTCCACGTGACACCACTGAGCGCGGCGGCGCGTCGGACACCGCCGCGCCGTCCGACGCCGGGGTCTCCAGGGCCGAGCGGAAGACCCTGCGTAAGGCCCTGAGGAAGACCTCGAAGACGACTTCGACGAAGGCCTCGACGAAGGCCTCGAACGGCGGCACCTTCAGGGTCCGCCTCAGGCGGGACCGCACGCTGGTCCTGATGACCCTGCCGGCCGTCCTGCTGGTCCTGGTCTTCAACTACATACCGATCCTCGGCAACGTCGTCGCCTTCCAGGAGTACGACCCCTACGTCAGCGACAACGGCTTCGTCGCCATCTTCCACAGCCCCTGGGTCGGCTTCGAGCAGTTCTCCCGGCTGTTCGAGGACTCGGCGTTCTGGGACGCCATGCGGAACACCCTCGTCCTGTTCGGGCTGCAACTGCTGCTCTTCTTCCCCGTCCCGATCCTGCTCGCGCTGCTCATCAACAGTGTGATCAGGCCCCGGGTGCGGGCGGTGTCGCAGGCGATCCTGTATCTGCCGCACTTCTTCTCCTGGGTGCTGGTCATCACCGTCTTCCAGCAGATCTTCGGCGGCGCCGGCATCATCGCGCAGACCCTGCGGCAGCACGGCTACGAGGGCTTCGACCTCATGACGGACCCCGGGATCTTCAAGTTCCTGGTGACGGCGGAAGGCGTGTGGAAGGACGCGGGCTGGGGCGTCATCGTCTTCCTCGCCGCGCTGGCCTCCGTCAGCCCGGACCTGTACGAGGCCTCCGCGATGGACGGTGCCGGACGGTGGCGCCGCATGTGGCACGTCACGCTGCCCGCCCTGCGCCCGGTGATCGCCCTGCTCCTGGTGCTGCGCGTCGGTGACGCGCTCACGGTCGGCTTCGAGCAGATCCTGCTGCAGCGGGACGCGGTGGGACCGGGCGCGGCGGAGGTCCTCGACACCTATGTGTGGTGGAACGGCGTCCGCAACCAGGACTTCAGTTACGCGGCGGCGGCCGGCCTGATCAAGGGCGTGGTCAGTCTCGGGCTCGTCCTCGCCGCGAACAAGGTCGCCCATCTCATGGGCGAGCAGGGGGTGTACAAGAAGTGAGTGTCGTGACCGAGGGCGCCGTGACCGAGCAACGGCCGAAGGCGGCGGGACCGAAGCCTCCCGGCCGCTGGGCGGCCCCGCCGAGGCCCGTCTGGGAGGAGGAGCCGCGCAGGGCCGGGCTCGCGGGGAAGGGCATCGCCCTGACCCTCGCCTGCCTGGGCGTCCTGTTCCCGCTGTGGATCGTCGTCGTCACCAGCCTCTCCACGAAGCAGACCATCAGCGAGGCCGGCGGTCTGGTGCTGATCCCGAGGGACCTCACCTTCATCGCCTACCAGGAGCTGCTGAGCGGCGGTCAGGTCACCCGCGCCACCGTCGTCAGCCTGGGTGTCACCCTCGTCGGCACGCTGTTCTCGATGACGGTGTCGGTCCTCTCCGCGTACGGGCTCTCGCGCATCGGGTCGCTCGGGCACCGCTGGTTCCTGATGATCCTGCTCGCGACGATGTTCTTCGGCGCCGGACTGATCCCCACATATCTGCTGGTGCAGTCGCTGGGCCTCACGGACACGTATCTCGCGCTGATCCTGCCGAGCGCGATCAGCGTCTTCAACATCCTGGTGCTGCGCGCGTTCTTCATGGGCATCTCGTCGGAGCTGACCGACAGCGCGCGGATCGACGGGGCGGGGGACTGGCGGATCCTCTGGCAGATCGTGATGCCGCTCTCCCGGGCCGTCATCGCGGTGATCACGCTCTTCTACGCCGTCGGGTACTGGAGCGCGTGGTTCAACGCGTCGATCTACCTGAGCGACCAGGACATGATGCCGCTGCAGAACGTCATGATCCAGCTCGTGCAGAAGCAGGAGCCTCCGGTGGGGCTGGGCCAGGCGATCAAGGCGGGGGAGTTGTCCGCGCTCGCCGTGCAGATGGCGGTCATGGTGCTGGCGTTGCTGCCCGTCGCGTTTCTCTCGCCGTTCGTCCAGAAGCACTTCAAGAAGGGGATGCTCACGGGGGCCGTCAAGGGCTGACGGGTCGGCCCCTCGGCCCCCAGCCCCTCCGCCCCCCCCGGCCCCTCGGCCCGTCAGGGCGTCCGTCGTGGCCGGACGCGCGGTTCCCGCGCCCCTTCGGGGGCGCCCCCCTCGGAGCCTCCCTCTCATTCGATCGAGGTATGTCATGCGCGCGACCAGCCAAGGCCGGCGGCCCGCCCTCGCCGATGCCGCCCGCGGCCGGGTTCTCTTCGGCGGGGACTACAACCCCGAGCAGTGGCCCGAGAAGACCTGGCACGAGGACGTACGCCTCATGCGGGAGGCGGGCGTCAACTCCGTCACGCTCGGCGTCTTCTCCTGGGCGAGGATCGAACCGCGGCCGGGGGTAAGGGAGTTCGGCTGGCTGGACCGGATCATGGACCTCCTGCACGAGAACGGCATCGGGGTCGTCCTCGCCACCCCCACCTCCTCACCCCCGCCCTGGCTCGGCCGGCTCCACCCCGACACACTGCCCCGCGACGCGGACGGCCGCACCGAGTGGTGGGGCGGCCGACAGCACTTCTCGCACTCCAGCGCCACCTACCGCCGCTGTGCCGCCGCCATCACGGAGGACCTGGCCGCCCGCTACGGCAGCCACCCCGCCCTCACGATGTGGCACATCAACAACGAGTACTGCACCTACGACTGGGGCGACGAGGCGGCCGTCACCTTCCGCCGCTGGCTCCGGGACAGATACGGCACGCTCGACGCGCTCAACACGGCCTGGGGCACGGCCTTCTGGAGTCAGGGGTACGGCGACTGGGAGGAGATCCTGCCACCGCGCCACGCCCACTACCTGAACAACCCCACCCAGGTCCTCGACTTCAAGCGCTACACGTCCGACATGCTCCTGGAGTGTTACGTCGCCGAGCGCGACATCGTCCGCCGGTACTCACCCGACCTCCCGGTGACCACCAACTTCATGCCGATGTGGGCGGGGCAGGACGCCTGGCGCTGGGCCGAGGAGGAGGACGTCGTCTCCGTCGACCTCTATCCGGATCCGCGCGACCCCTTCGGCGCGCAGGAGGGCGCGCTCGTCCAGGACATGACGCGTTCCCAGGCCCGCGGGCCGTGGATGCTGATGGAACAGGCGGCGGGCCCGGTGAACTGGCGTGGCGTCAACCACCCCAAGCCGCGCGGCCTGAACAGGCTCTGGTCCCTCCAGGCCGTCGCCCGGGGCGCCGACGCCGTCTGCTACTTCCAGTGGCGGCAGTCCAGGCAGGGCGCGGAGAAGTTCCACTCGGGCATGGTCGGCCACGCGGGTGAGCGGGGCCGCACCCACCAGGAGGTCAAACGGCTCGGTGCCGAACTCGCCCGCATCGGCGCTGAGGTGACAGGGCGCCACTCCGCCTCCCAGGTCGCGATCCTTCACGAGTGGAACGCCTGGTGGGCGGGGGCGCAGGATGGCCGCCCCTCCCGCGAGGTCGACCACGCACAGGTCGTGCGGGCCTGGCACCGCGCGCTGTGGGAGGCCCACATCACCACGGACTTCGCGCACCCCGAGCACGACCTGTCCGCGTACCGGCTCGTTGTCGTGCCGCAGCTCTACCTCCTCACCGACACGGCGATCGACAACCTCGTCACGTACGTACGAGGCGGAGGCACCCTCGTCTGCGGCTTCCTGACCGGGATCGCGGACGAGGACGACCGGGTGCGGCCGGGCGGCATGGACGAGCGCCTGCGAGCACTCCTCGGTATCCGCACCCTGCACGAGTGGTGGCCGCTCGACCCCGGCGAGCACGCCGAGTGCGACGGCTTCCGGGGCACGCTGTGGTCGGAGGAGATCGAGCCGGAGACCGAGGCCGAGGACGTCGTCACGCACTCCCTCTACAAGGGCGGCGAACTCGACGGACTGCCCGCCGTGCTCCGCAGGGGGCGGGCCTGGTACGTCTCCACGCTGCCCGGACCCGACGCGCTGCGGACGCTGCTGGAGGGCGTGGCCGCAGGTGCGGGGGTACGGCCGGTGCTCGAAGGGCTGCCCGCACAGGTGGAGGCCGTACGCCGGGGTGACCTGCTCTTCGTCCTCAACCACGGGAGCGACCCGGTCACGGTGGAGGTACCGGGGGAGTACCGGGACCTGCTCGGCGAGCGACAGGTCACGGGCTCCCTCGAACTGGGCCGGTACGGAGTGGCGGTGCTGTCCCCATGAGCACCGGTACGGAGAACGCGTCCTCGCCGTCCGGCACCTGGGAGCCGGCACCGGCCGCGCGCTGGGAGGACGCCTTCCTGAGCGGCAACGGCCGCCACGGCACGCTTGTGTTCGGTGATCCGAACGACGACCGGGTGATCGTCACCCATCACACCCTCGTCCGGCCCAACGGCGGCGAACACGCCCGCCCTCCGGAACTGGCGGCCGAACTGCCGGCACTGCAGGACCGGTTGCTCGCGGGAGACCTGACGGCGGCCGAGGAGTTCACGGACGGGCGCCCCCTGCAGTGGGCGCAGCCCTTCCACCCGGCCTTCCAGGTGCGGCTGCGGCGGCCGTCCGACGGGGAGCGTGACTACCGCCGTACGGTCGACTTCACCACCGGGGTCGCCGAAGCGCACTGCGCGGGCTGGCGCAGCCGCGTCTTCGTCTCCCGCGCCGACGACGTGATCGTCCAGTACGTGACCTCGCCGGGACCCGCCCTGGACATCACGCTGGACCACCGGCTCCCCGGCGCCCCCGACGGGCTGGGCGTCAGCGACGGAGCGGTCCTCACCTCCGAGGGAGCCGTGCTCACGCTGAGCGCCCGCTACCCCGGCAGCGACCGCGCGTACACCGGGGTGACGCTGGCCGTGGTCACCGGCGGCCGTACGACGCTGACCGCGCCCGGTCTGCGCGTGGCCGACGCCGAGTCGGTCCTGCTGCTGACCCGGGTGGAGCGGCACGGCGGTGAACTCGACACCGTGGCGCGGGCACAGGCCCTGCGCGCGCTGCTGCCGGACAGCGGCGACCCGTACCGCGGCGATCCGTACGGCGGCCTCCTGGAGCGGCACCTGCGCCTCCATCGCACGGCCTTCACCCGCGTCTCGCTCACTCTCGAAGCCGACGACACCGAACGCGCCCTCCCCGGCTCCGAGCTGATCGAGCGGCCCGGCAGCCCGGCCCTCCTCGAACGCCTCTTCGCGGCCGGCCGCTACCACCTGCTGTCCGCGAGCGGCATGCTCCCGCCGAGGCTCACCGGCCTGTGGACCGGCGACTGGGACACGGCCTGGTCCGGTGCCTTCACCACGGACGCCAACCTCAACCTGCAGACCGCCTCGGCCGTCGCGGGCGCCCTGCCCGAGGTCGTCGACGCCCACGCCGCCCTCGTCCACGGGCAGTTGCCGCACTGGCGGGAGAACGCCCGAGCCGTCTTCGGCGCCCGGGGCGTCGTCGCCCCGCCCCACACGGACGGCGAGTCCGGCCATACGTACCACTTCAGCCGCGAGTACCCCCTGCACCTGTGGACGGCGGGCGCCGACTGGCTGCTCAAGCCGCTCGTCGACCACGACGAGACCCGCGGGGAACGCGACCCCCGGCTGGCCGTCGCGCTCGCCGAAGTCGCCCTGTTCTACGAGGACTTCCTCACCCGCACCGACGAGCACGGGCACCTCGTCGTCGTCCCCTCCTACTCGCCCGAGAACCGTCCGGCGAACGCGGACGCGAGCTGGGGCGCGGTCAACGCCGCCATGGACCTCTCCGCGGCCCGGCACGCCCTGCTGACGGCGGCCGCGTACCATCCCGGTCCCGAGGCCGACCGCTGGCGCGCGCTGGCCGAGCGGCTGCCCCATCACCGCGTCAACGACGACGGGGCGCTGGCCGAATGGGCCTGGCCCGGCCTCGACGACACGTACGACCACCGGCACCTCAGCCATCTGTACGGCGTCTGGCCCCTCGACGAGATCAACCCCTACGACACCCCCGCGCTCGCGGCAGCCGCGCACCGGGCGCTCGAACTCCGGGGCGCCGAGAACGACTCCGCGCACGGGCATCTGCACCACGCCCTCGTCGCGGCCCGGCTGCGGGACGCCGAGCGGGTCGCGCACGCGCTCGGCCAGGTGCTGGCGGGCGACTTCTTCCACGCCTCCCTCATGAGCGCGCACTACCCCCACGGGGACGTCTACAACGCGGACGCCGCCCACACCCTGCCCGCGCTGGTCATCGAGACGCTGATCCAGTCGACCCCCGACCGGCTGGTCCTCCTGCCCGCACTGCCCGCGGCCTTCCCGGCGGGCGCACTGCGGGGCGTACGGACCAGGTTCGGCGCCGAGGTCGACCTCGACTGGAGTCCGCGGGAAGTCCGGGCGGTGCTGCGGCCCACCCGCACCCACCGCATCGACCTCAGAACTCCCTCCGGAGCGCGACAGCTCGACCTGCGCGCCGGAGAGGACCGCGTCCTCACCCTGGGGCCGCGGCGGACGTACAGCGCAGCCGACCCCCACATCCCCCCACCCATGGAAGGGACACCATGGCAACACGCACACGGAACGTGAAGTCGCACAGGAACAGGATCACCAAGGCGCTGCTGGCGCCCGCGCTCGCTCTCGGAGTGACCGTCGGGCTCGCCTCCGCCCCCGTCTCCGCCGCGGTCTGGAACTCCTGCGACCAGTGGGGCAACACCACCCTGAACGGCTACACGCTCTACAACAACATCTGGGGCTCCGGCGCCGGCAGCCAGTGCATCTGGGCCAACTCCGGCACCAACTGGGGAGTCTGGGCCAACCACCCGAACACCGGCGGCATCAAGTCGTACCCCAACTCCAAGAAGGTGATCAACAAGACGATCACCTCGCTGGGCTCGCTCTCCAGCAGCTACAACGTCACCGTCCCGGCGGCCGGCGCGTACAACACCTCGTACGACATCTGGGACACCGACTACGACTACGAGATCATGCTCTGGGTCAACTACAACGGAGCCGTCGGCCCGCTCGGCGCCTCGCAGGGCAACGTCACCCTCGGCGGCCACACCTGGTCCGTCTACAAGGGCAGCAACGGGGCCAACGAGGTCTTCTCGTTCCTGCGCACCTCGGACTCGAACTCGGGCACCGTCAGCATCCTGCCGATCCTCAAGTGGATCAAGGACACCAAGGGCTGGATGGGCAACGAGACCATCGGTGACGTCCAGTTCGGCTTCGAGGTCACGTCCTCGTCCGGCGGCCTGGACTTCGTCACCAACAACCTGACGGTCAGCAGCAGCTGACCGTCAGGGACGGCGCGCGGCTACTCCGTCACGGGCAGCCGCGCGCCGTCGCGCAGGAACAGCGGGATGCGGTCCAGCGGGGCGTCGACGGTCACGGCCGCGCCGCCCGGGTACTCCTCACCGGTCCACGCGTCCGTCCAGCGCGCGCCCGCCGGGAGATACGCCGTACGGACCGTCGCGCCCGCCGTGAGCACCGGCGCGACCAGCAGGTCCCGGCCGAAGAGGTACGCGTCGTCCACCGACCAGGCCGCCTGGTCCTCGGGGAACTCCAGGAACAGCGGCCGCATCACCGGCAGCCCCTCCTCGTGGGCCTCCCGCATGACCTCCAGCACGTACGGCTTCAGGCGCTCGCGCAGGTGGAGGTACTTCTCCAGGATGGGGCGGGCCTGTTCGCCGTACGACCACACCTCGTTCGGGCCGCCGGTCATCTCCGGGCCGAGCGGGGTGCCCGGGTCGCGGAAGCCGTGCAGGCGCATCAGCGGGGACAGCGCGCCGAACTGGAACCAGCGGATCATCACCTCGCGGTACGCAGGGTCGTCCGGGTCGCCGCCGTGGAAGCCGCCGATGTCGGTGTTCCACCAGGGGATGCCGGACAGGGAGGTGTTGAGGCCCGCCGCGATCTGGCGGCGCAGCGTCGCGAAGTCCGTGCCGATGTCACCGGACCACAGGGCCGCCCCGTAGCGCTGACTGCCCGCCCACGCCGAGCGGTTGAGTGTGACGACCTCGCTCTCGCCGGCCGCCAGCATGCCCTCGTGGAAGGCGCGGGAGTTCTCCCGCGGATACATGTTGCCCACTTCGAGGCCGGGGCCCGCCCAGTAGCGCAGGTTCTCCTGGAAGCCCGGCTTCAGCTCGGGCTCGCAGGCGTCCAGCCAGAAGGACGTGATCCCGTACGGCTCCAGGTAGTTGTCCTTGATCTTCGACCACAGGAACTCCCGCGCCTCGGGGTTCGTCGCGTCGTAGAAGGCGACCTGGACCGTGGAGGCGACCTCCTTGTCCGGCCAGTCGGCGTGCGCCATCGGCCCGTACTGGGTGCCGACGAACCAGCCGCGCTGCTCCATGAGCCGGTGGTTCTCGGAGAGCGGTGAGACGGACGGCCAGACGGACACGACGAGCTTGATGCCCAGCTCCGCCAGCTCCCGCTGCATCCCCGCCGGGTCCGGCCACTCCGCCGGGTCGAACTTCCAGTCGCCCAGGTGCGTCCAGTGGAAGAAGTCGCAGACGATGACGTCGATGGGCAGCCCGCGCCGCTTGTACTCCCGTGCCACGCCGAGGAGTTCGTCCTGGGTGCGGTAGCGCAGCTTGCACTGCCAGAAGCCCGCCGCCCACGCGGGCAGCATCGGGGTGCGGCCGGTCACCGCGCTGTACCGGCGCTGCGCGTCCGCCGGATCGCCCGCCGTGATCCAGTAGTCGATCTGCCGGGCCGAGTCGGACACCCAGCGCGTGCCGTTGCCCGCCAGCTCGACGCGGCCGATCGCCGGGCTGTTCCACAGGAGGGTGTAGCCGCGGCTGGACGTGAGCACCGGGATGGTCACCTCGGCGTTGCGCTGCACCAGGTCGAGGACGGCGCCCTTCTGGTCGAACAGCCCGTGCTGGTGCTGCCCCAGCCCGTACAGCTTCTCGCCCTCGTACGCGGCGAAGCGCTGCTCCAGGCGGTGGTAGCCGTTGCCCACGGGTGTGTAGAGGCGCGGGCCCGGCCACCAGAAGTGGGCGCGCTCCTCGGCGAGGAGTTCGGTGCCGTCCTCGGTGCGGACGAAACGGATCAGCCCCTCGGCGTCGACCTCGACCGTCAGCGCGCCGACGGTCAGCAGACCCCGGCCGCCCTCGATCTTGACGGTGGCCCCGGTGGCGGGCGGCTCGTCGAGGACGGCGGCGGGCAGCCCCTCCAGGATCGGGCCGCCGAGCCTTGCCCGGACGCGTACGGCGTCGGGGCCCCACGGCTCGACGCGTACGGTCTCCTGCCGCCCGCTCCACTCCAGCGCGCCGTCGCGTTCACGGAACGTGCCGACGGTGGGGGAGGACTGGGCGAGACTCGCGGACCCCGAGCCGGACTGTCCCGGGTGCCCGGACCGCTCCGGCTGGTTCTCGGCATGCTGCTTCATACGGGGTGCTCCTGAAGGGAGGAGGGGTGGCAAGACCCGGTTGCGCGGCTCCGGAGGACCAGGTCGGGTGGGGGTGGGGCGGGGTCAGGAAGCGGTCGGGGCCGGGCCCGTACTCGCCCGGACCGTCAACTCGGGCGCGATGAGCACGACGTCGTCCTTGCCGTGCCCCTCCAGCTTGGCGATCAGTTGCTCCACCGCGTTACGGCCCATCTCCTGCGCGGGGATGGCGACCGAGGTCAGCCGCACCGAGGCCTGGACGGCGACCTGGTCCGGGCAGATCGCGATCACCGAGACGTCCTCGGGCACGGCCCGGCCCTGCCGGCGCAGCAGCGCGAGCAGCGGCTCGACCGCGGACTCGTTCTGCACGACGAACCCCGTGGTGCCGGGGCGCTCGTCGAAGACCCGGGCCAGGGTCAGGGACATCGCGTCGAAGCCGCCCTCGCACGGCCGGTGCAGCACCCGCAGACCCAGCTCGCGCGAGCGGGACCTCAGCCCGTCGAGCGTGCGCTCGGCGAACCCCGTGTGCCGCTCGTACACCGCGGGCGCCTCACCGATGACAGCGATGTCACGGTGTCCGAGCATCGCGAGATGCTCGGCGCACAGCGCGCCCGTCGCGCCGAAGTCGAGGTCCACGCAGGTCAGGCCGTTGGTGTCGGCGGGCAGACCGATGAGGACGGACGGCTGCTCGGTGCCGCGCAGCAGCGGCAGCCGTTCGTCGTCCAGCTCGACGTCCATGAGGATCATCGCGTCGGCGAGACCGCTCCCGGTGATCCGGCGTACGGCGTCGGGGCCCTCCTCGCCGGTGAGCAGCAGCACGTCGTACCCGTGGGAACGCGCCGAGGTCGTCACCGCGATGGCGATCTCCATCATCACGGGTACGTACATGTCCGTGCGGAGCGGGATCATCAGAGCGATGATGTTGGACCGGCTGCTTGCCAGCGCCCGGGCTCCCGCGTTGGGGTGGTAGCCGAGCACCTGGATGCTCTCCTCGACCCGCCGGCGGGTGACCGCGGAGATGGACCGCTTGCCGCTGAGGACGTAGCTCACCGTGCTCGCCGAGACTCCGGCGTGCTGGGCGACCTCGGCGAGGGTGACCATCCAGCTCTCCAAGCGTTGTGAGAAGGCACCGTGTGAAGCGCTTCGACAGTGTGTGCCGCAGACGCGGGTGGGTGAGGGTGGGTTGACAGTAGCCTGATGGCGGGCGGGGTGTCCATAGGTTGTCGAAGCGCTTCGACTCCGTCGGGGTGTGGGGGGCGCACCGGGGTGGGGGACGGGGCGCGTCGGCGGGTGCAGGTGTGTGAGGGCTGGGCGCGCCGTTCCCCGCGCCCCTGTCGGGCGGCCCTGCGGGCCTGCCCTCCCCACCTGCCGTGTGCGCCGAATGGTGCGCGAGGACTGGTGAGCGGGGTCGTTATCAGGTACATACGATCGAGTAGCACCGGTGAGTAACGTAACCGGACCAAGATCCCTATTCGCGGCGAGGTGAGCCTCTTGTCCGCAACACCCCACCAGCCCGCTGTCTCCGAACGTGAGGCCCGTCAGGTCGCCGAGGCCGCGCGGGAGCAGGACTGGCGCAAACCCAGCTTCGCCAAGGAGCTGTTCCTCGGCCGCTTCCGGCTCGACCTGATCCACCCCCACCCGTTGCCCCCGGACGAGGACGCCCAGCGCGGTGAGCAGTTCCTCGCCAAGCTGCGCGACTTCTGCGAGACCAGGGTCGACTCCGCGCGCATCGAGCGGGAGGCACGCATCCCGGACGAGGTGATCAACGGGCTCAAGGAGCTCGGCGCCCTCGGGATGAAGATCGACACGAAGTACGGCGGCCTCGGCCTGACGCAGGTCTACTACAACAAGGCGCTCGCCCTGGTCGGCTCCGCGAACCCGGCGCTGGGTGCGCTGCTCTCCGCGCACCAGTCGATCGGCGTACCGCAGCCGCTGAAGATCTTCGGCACCCAGGAGCAGAAGGACGCCTTCCTGCCGCGCCTGGCCCGTACCGACATCTCCGCCTTCCTGCTCACCGAGCCGGACGTGGGCTCCGACCCGGCCCGGCTCGCGACCAGCGCGGTGCCTGATGGGGACGACTACGTCCTCGACGGGGTGAAGCTCTGGACGACCAACGGCGTGGTCGCCGACCTGCTCGTCGTGATGGCGCGCGTGCCGAAGTCCGAGGGGCACAAGGGCGGCATCACCGCGTTCGTCGTGGAGGCGGCCTCCGAGGGCGTCACCGTCGAGAACCGCAACGCGTTCATGGGCCTGCGCGGCCTGGAGAACGGCGTCACGCGCTTCCACCAGGTGCGGGTGCCCGCCGCGAACCGCATCGGCGCGGAGGGCGCCGGGCTCAAGATCGCCCTGACCACCCTCAACACCGGACGCCTCTCGCTGCCCGCGATGTGCGTCGGTGCCGGCAAGTGGTGTCTGAAGATCGCCCGTGAGTGGTCGTCCGTGCGCGAGCAGTGGGGCAAGCCGGTCGCCCACCACGAGGCCGTGGGCGCGAAGATCTCCTTCATCGCGGCGACCACGTTCGCCCTGGAGGCCGTCCTCGACCTGTCGTCCCAGATGGCCGACGAGGACCGCAACGACATCCGCATCGAGGCCGCCCTCGCCAAGCTGTTCGGCTCCGAGATGGCCTGGCTGATGGCCGACGAACTGGTCCAGATCCGCGGCGGCCGCGGCTTCGAGACCGCCGACTCGCTCGCCGCCCGCGGCGAACGGGCCGTCCCCGCCGAGCAGGTGCTGCGCGATCTGCGCATCAACCGCATCTTCGAGGGCTCGACGGAGATCATGCACCTGCTGATCGCCCGCGAGGCCGTCGACGCCCACCTCTCCGTCGCCGGCGACCTCATCGACCCCGACAAGTCCCTGGCCGACAAGGCGAAGGCGGGCGCGAACGCCGGGGTCTTCTACGCCAAGTGGTTCCCCAAACTGGTCGCGGGCCCGGGGCAACTCCCGCGCGCATACAGCGACTTCCACCCGGCCGGACACGTCGACCTCTCCGGCCACCTCCGGTACGTGGAGCGCTCGGCCCGCAAGCTCGCCCGGTCCACCTTCTACGCCATGTCCCGCTGGCAGGGCCGGATGGAGACCAAGCAGGGCTTCCTCGCCCGGATCGTCGACATCGGCGCCGAACTGTTCGCGATGAGCGCCGTCTGCGTCCGCGCCGAACTCCTGCGCACCACCGAGGCCCACGGCCGCGAGGCCTACCAACTGGCCGACGCCTTCTGCGGCCAGTCCCGCATCCGGGTGGAGGAACTCTTCGGCCGTCTGTGGTCCAACACCGACGACGTCGACCACAAGGTCGTCAAGGGCGTCCTCGGCGGCGCCTACACCTGGCTGGAGGACGGGATCGTCGACCCGTCCGGCGACGGCCCCTGGATCGCCGACGCGACCCCCGGAGCGTCCCGGAAGGAGAATGTCCACCGCCCCATCAGCTGACCTTTTCCCCAGGAACGCACTGCTGTCCCCGTCGTCGTTCTGCTGCTTGCCGCACAGAATTTCGGCGTCAACAATGAGCGGACCGGCGAGCGGGGGCAGCGGCCCTTGAGGGGCGCGGGGAACGGCGCAATCTTTTCGCTTTTCAGGGGCGCGGGGACCGCGCGACCAGCCCCCACCGGCCGGCACCCGAAGAACCAGCAGCACTCTTCCGGATCAGTGCATGCGTCACGTGCATCAGATACATCCGTGTCAGGGGGTAATTCCAGTGCCGGTACTGGGTCTGGACAACATCACCGGCAGAATAATGCGCGCCGGCGAAGGCAGGATCCTCCGCAAACTCCAGCGCACAGCCGAACAGGTCGGCTCCCTCGAAGCGGACTTCGAGCAGCTCACCGACGAGGAACTGCGCTCCCTCACCCCCGAGTTCAAGGAACGGTACGAGGCCGGGGAAAGCCTCGACGACCTCCTGCCGGAGGCCTTCGCCGCCATGCGCGAGGCCGCCCGCCGCACCCTCGGCATGCGCCACTTCGACGTCCAGGTCATGGGCGGCGCCGCCCTCCACCTCGGCAACATCGCCGAGATGCAGACCGGCGAGGGCAAGACCCTGGTCGCCACCCTGCCCGTCTATCTGAACGCCCTGACCGGTAAGGGCGTCCACCTCGTCACCGTCAACGACTACCTCGCCCAGCGCGACGCCGACTGGATGGGCCGCGCCTACCGCTTCCTCGGGCTGAGCGTCGGCGTCATCAGGACCCAGTCGACCCCCGCCGAGCGGCGCGAGCAGTACGCCTGCGACATCACCTACGGCACCAACACCGAGTTCGGCTTCGACTACCTGCGCGACAACATGGCCTGGTCGAGGGACGAACTCGTCCAGCGCGGCCACCACTTCGCCATCGTCGACGAGGCCGACTCGATCCTCATCGACGAGGCCAGGACCCCGCTGATCATCTCCGGCCCGGCCGACCAGCCCACGCACTGGTACGAGGCGTTCGCCAGGATGGTCACCCGGATGCGCGGAGTCGCCGTCCAGGACGAGAACTTCACCACCCCGGCCGACAAGGACCGCCTCGCGGGGCTGCGCGCCACCCACGACTACGAGTACGACCCGAAGAAACGCACCGTGGCGATCCTCGACCGCGGAGTGGAGTTCCTCCAGGACCAGCTCGGCATCGACAGCCTCTACGAGTCCGACCACACGCCCCTCATCGGCCATCTGAACAACGCCCTCAAGGCGAAGGAGCACTTCAAGCGCGACAAGGACTACGTCGTCGTGAACGGCGAGGTCCTCATCGTCGACGAGCACACCGGCCGCATCCTCGCCGGACGCCGCTACAACGAGGGACTGCACCAGGCCATCGAGGCGAAGGAGGGGGTGACGGTCAAGGACGAGAACCAGACCCTCGCCACGATCACCCTGCAGAACTTCTTCCGCTTGTACGACAAGCTCGGCGGGATGACCGGCACCGCCATGACCGAGGCCGCCGAGTTCCACCAGATCTACAAACTCCACGTGGTGCCGATCCCCACCAACCGGCCGATGGCCCGCGCCGACGACCCCGACCAGATCTACCGGACCGTCGACGCCAAGTACACGGCGATCCTCGACGACATCGCCGACAAGCACGAGAAGGGCCAGCCGGTCCTCGTCGGCACCACCTCCGTCGAGAAGTCCGAGCTGCTCGCCGCGCAGCTGAAGAAGCGCGGCATACGGCACGAGGTGCTCAACGCCAAGAACCATCAACGCGAGGCCCAGATCGTCGCGCAGGCGGGCCGCAGGGGCGCGGTCACCGTGGCCACCAACATGGCCGGCCGGGGCACCGACATCATGCTCGGCGGCAACCCGGAGGCCATGGCGCTCGCGGAACTGGACCGGCGCGGCCTCAGCCCCGAGGAGAACCCGGACGAGTACCGGGACGAACACCGCCGGACCCTGGAGCGGATCAAGGAGTCGGTCGCCGCCGAGCACGACGAGGTGAAGAACCTCGGCGGGCTGTACGTGCTGGGCACCGAGCGCCACGAGTCGCGCCGCATCGACAACCAGCTGCGCGGCCGCTCCGGCCGCCAGGGCGACCCCGGCGCCTCCCGCTTCTACCTCTCCCTCGGGGACGACCTGATGCGGCTGTTCCGCGCCCAGGTCGTCGAGCGCGTGATGTCCATGGCGAACGTCCCCGACGACGTCCCCATCGAGAACAAGATGGTCACGCGCGCCATCGCCTCCGCCCAGTCCCAGCTGGAGCAGCAGCACTTCGAGTCCCGCAAGGACGTGCTCAAGTTCGACGAGGTGCTCAACCGCCAGCGCACCCTCATCTACGCGGAACGCCGCCGCGTGCTGGCCGGGGAGGACCTGCGCGAACAGATCCTCCACTTCATGGACGACACCGTCCGCGCGTACGTCTCCGTGGAGACCGCCGAGGGCTTCCCCGAGGAATGGGACCTCGACCGGCTCTGGGTCGCCTTCGAACAGCTCTACCCGGTCGGGGTCACCGTCGCCGAGCTGGAGGAGGCCGCGGGCGACCGCTCCGACCTCACCGCGGACTCGATCGCCGACGCCGTCATCGAGGACGTCCACGCCCGCTACGAGGAGCGCGAGGCCGAGCTGGGCGCGGACGCCCTGCGCAACCTGGAACGCCTCGTGGTGCTGTCGGTCCTGGACCGCAAATGGCGCGAGCACCTGTACGAGATGGACTACCTCCGGGACGGCATCGGACTGCGCTGGACCCTCGGCCGGGAGCCGATCATCGAGTACGAGCGCGAGGGCTACGACATGTTCGTCGCGATGAACGACGCCATCAAGGAGGAGTCCGTCGGCTACGTCTTCAATCTGGACGCGTCCGGCAAGGCCGCGGGTCAGGAGGGTCTGGAGGTCGGCCGGCGCACCGACGGGCTGCACTTCAGCGCGCCCACGCTGGATACGGCGGAGGGGGTCGTCGAAGGGGACTTCGAGCCCGCCGACGCCGTGCCCGCGCCTGGGGCGAAGGGGGCGGCCGACGCGAAACCGCGGCCCCGCCGGGCCGCCGCCAAGTCGCGGAGCCGTCGCAAGCGCAAGAGGTAGAGGGCTTGCGGGTCAGGAGGCGACTACGGGCCGGTGGGGGCTTGTCGCGCAGTTCCCCGCGCCCCTCAGGAGGCGCCCGGCGCCCGCGGAGGGCCCCGCGCGCCCCTGACAGGGCATCGCAGGGGGCGCCCCCGTCCCCTCCGCCGTGGCGTTGCGGCAACAATGGGGGGATGAGCGACAGTCCAGCCCCCCTCGCCGATCCTCATCTCGTCTTCGATCCTGTGGACGGGAGCCGGGACGTCGTGATCCTCGGCTCCACCGGCTCGATCGGCACCCAGGCCATCGACCTCGTGCTGCGCAATCCCGACCGGTTCCGGGTGACCGGGCTCTCCGCGGCGGGCGGGAGGGTGGAGCTGCTGGCGGAGCAGGCGCACCGGCTCCGCGTCAAGGCCGTCGCCGTGGCCCGCGAGGACGCCGTACCGGCCCTGCGCGAGGCACTCTCCGCGCGGTACGGACCGGGGGAGCCCCTTCCCGAGGTCCTGGCCGGAGCGGACGCGGCCACCCACCTCGCCGCCTCCGCCGGCCACACCGTACTGAACGGCATCACCGGCTCCATCGGCCTCGCCCCCACCCTCGCCGCCCTGGAGGCGGGCCGCACCCTCGCGCTCGCCAACAAGGAGTCGCTCATCGTCGGCGGCCCCCTGGTGAGGGCGCTGGCCGCGCCGGGCCAGATCATCCCCGTCGACTCCGAGCACGCCGCCCTGTTCCAGGCGCTCGCCTCGGGCACCAGGGCCGACGTACGCAAGCTCGTCGTCACCGCCTCGGGCGGCCCCTTCAGAGGACGTACGAAAGCCGAGCTGGCCGATGTCGCCCCCGAGGACGCCCTCGCGCACCCCACCTGGGCCATGGGCCCGGTCATCACCGTCAACTCCGCGACCCTCGTCAACAAGGGCCTCGAAGTCATCGAGGCGCACCTCCTCTACGACATTCCCTTCGACCGCATTGAGGTGGTCGTGCATCCGCAGTCGTATGTCCACTCGATGGTTGAGTTCACGGACGGTTCGACGGTGGCCCAGGCGACGCCCCCCGACATGCGCGGGCCGATCGCCATCGGTCTGGGCTGGCCCCAGCGCGTCCCCGACGCCGCGCCCGCCTTCGACTGGTCGAAGGCGTCGAGCTGGGAGTTCTTCCCCCTCGACAACGACGCGTTTCCGTCGGTGGGGCTCGCCCGGCACGTCGGGGAGCTCGCGGGCACGGCCCCCGCGGTGTTCAATGCGGCCAACGAAGAATGCGTGGACGCGTTCCTGAACGGCGCGCTGCCGTTCAACGGGATCATGGAGACCGTCACGGAGGTCGTCGCCGAGCACGGCACCCCCCGTACGGGAACCTCGCTCACCGTGGCGGACGTCCTCGAAGCGGAGACCTGGGCACGCGCCAGGGCCCGCGAACTCACCGCCCGGGCGGCAGCCCGGACACCGGCTCAGAAGACAGCTCAGACGACAGCCAAGACAACGGCGGAGGCTCGTGCATGACGACCCTGATGATGATCCTCGGCATAGTCGTCTTCGCGGTCGGCCTGCTCTTCTCGATCGCCTGGCACGAGCTGGGGCATCTCTCCACGGCCAAGCTGTTCGGCATCCGCGTGCCGCAGTACATGGTCGGCTTCGGCCCGACGATCTTCTCGCGCAAGAAGGGCGACACGGAGTACGGGGTCAAGGCGATTCCGCTCGGCGGCTACATCCGCATGATCGGGATGTTCCCGCCCGGCCCCGACGGCCGTATCGAGGCCCGCTCGACCTCCCCGTGGCGCGGCATGATCGAGGACGCCAGGGCGCAGTCCTTCGAGGAACTGCAACCGGGCGACGAAAGCCGGCTCTTCTACACGCGCAAGCCGTGGAAGCGCGTGATCGTGATGTTCGCCGGCCCCTTCATGAACCTGATCCTCGCCGTCGCGATCTTCCTCGGCGTGATGATGACCTTCGGCGTCCAGACCCAGACCACCACGGTCGGCAAGGTCTCCGACTGCGTCATCGAGCAGAGCGAGTCCCGCTCCGAGTGCCAGAAGAGCGACACGGCCGCGCCCGCCAAGGCCGCCGGCCTCAAGGGCGGTGACAAGATCCTCGCGTTCAACGGCGAGAAGGTCGCCGACTGGTCCACCCTCCAGGCCGACATCCGCGCCAACCCCGGCAAGGACGTCACCCTGACCGTCGAGCGCGACGGCAAGCAGCTCGACCTCTCCGCCCACCTCATCCGCAACCAGGTCAGCAAGTCCGACGGCCAGGGCGGCTACGTCGAGGGCAAGTACGTGTACGCCGGCTTCCTCGGCTTCACACCCGCCTCCGGCATCGTCCAGCAGTCGTTCGGGCAGTCAGTGGACCGCATGGGCGACATGATGCAGAACGGCGTCGAGTCGCTGATCAACCTGCCGTCCAAGGTGCCCGCCCTGTGGGACGCGGCCTTCGGCGACGGCCCGCGCGAGGCGGACTCCCCGATGGGCGTGGTCGGCGCGGCGCGCGTCGGCGGCGAGGTCTTCACACTGGACATCCCGCCGGAGAACCAGATCGCGATGATGCTGTTCCTCGTCGCGGGCTTCAACCTCTCCCTGTTCCTGTTCAACATGCTCCCGCTGCTGCCGCTCGACGGCGGGCACATCGCGGGCGCCCTGTGGGAGTCGCTGCGGCGCAACGGCGCGAAGGTGCTGCGCCGCCCCGACCCCGGCCCGTTCGACGTGGCGAAGCTGATGCCCGTCGCGTACGTGGTGGCCGGGATCTTCATCTGCTTCACGATCCTGGTCCTCATCGCGGACGTGGTTAACCCGGTCAGAATCTCGTAGCCACACGGAGTTCGCGGCGGCCGGACACCATGGGTGTCCGGCCGTCCTCCTTGGGGTGGTCCTGCTCGGGGAATGTGCTTCCGCCTTCGGAGGTGCCGTAATCTCGGTGACTGGAGCCCGTCAGCTTTCGGGACCGACCGAATCCTTACCTTGGGGTTGCACAGCAGATGACCGCGATTTCACTCGGCATGCCGGACGTTCCGACGAGGCTCGCCGAGCGCCGCAAGAGCCGGAAGATCCAGGTCGGAACCGTGGCGGTGGGTGGAGACGCACCCGTCTCGGTCCAGTCGATGACGACCACGCGTACGTCGGACATCGGCGCCACGCTCCAGCAGATCGCCGAGCTGACCGCGTCCGGCTGCCAGATCGTGCGGGTGGCGTGCCCCACACAGGACGACGCCGACGCGCTCGCCACCATCGCCAAGAAGTCGCAGATCCCGGTCATCGCCGACATCCACTTCCAGCCGAAGTACGTGTTCGCCGCGATCGAGGCGGGCTGCGCGGCGGTCCGGGTCAACCCCGGCAACATCAAGCAGTTCGACGACCAGGTCAAGGAGATCGCGCGGGCCGCGAAGGACCACGGCACCCCGATCCGCATCGGCGTCAACGCCGGCTCCCTCGACAAGCGGCTGATCCAGAAGTACGGCAAGGCCACCCCCGAGGCGCTCGTCGAGTCCGCGCTCTGGGAGGCGTCCCTCTTCGAGGAGCACGACTTCCGGGACATCAAGATCTCGGTCAAGCACAACGACCCGGTCGTCATGGTCAACGCCTACCGGCAGCTCGCCGCGGCCTGCGACTACCCGCTGCACCTCGGCGTGACCGAGGCGGGTCCCGCCTTCCAGGGCACGATCAAGTCCGCGGTCGCCTTCGGCGCACTCCTGAGTGAGGGCATCGGCGACACCATCCGCGTCTCCCTGTCGGCCCCGCCGGTCGAGGAGATCAAGGTCGGGATGCAGATCCTGGAGTCGCTGAACCTCAAGCAGCGCCGCCTGGAGATCGTCTCCTGCCCGTCCTGCGGGCGCGCGCAGGTCGACGTCTACAAGCTGGCGGAGGAGGTCACGGCGGGCCTGGAGGGCATGGAGGTCCCGCTCCGTGTCGCCGTCATGGGCTGCGTCGTGAACGGGCCCGGTGAGGCCCGCGAGGCCGACCTCGGCGTCGCCTCCGGCAACGGCAAGGGCCAGATCTTCGTCAAGGGCGAGGTCATCAAGACGGTCCCGGAGTCGAAGATCGTGGAGACGCTGATCGAGGAAGCGATGAAGATCGCGGAACAGATGGAAGCGGATGGCGTCCCCTCCGGCGAACCCTCAGTAGCAATCGCAGGCTGACAAGCCTTTTTCTCGGGGGCTCCGCCCCCGAACCCCCGGTCCTCGAACGCCGGACGGGCTGGATCTCCCAGCCCGTCCGGCGTTCGAGGACGAGCGCGTCAGCGCGATTGCGGGGGCGAGGGAACCCCACCCACCCCATCGGTCGGCACGCCACATATTCGCCAGGTACAGTGCGGAGATCAGCAGACCTGATGGTGAAGGCCCCGCACGTGTTGACGCAGACGACCACCAGGGTCCTCGAACCGAGCGACCTGGACGCCGCGCTCGCCGTCCTCGACCGCGAGCCGGTGGCGAACGCCTTCGTGACCTCCCGCGTACAGGTCGCCGGCCTCGACCCCTGGCGCCTCGGCGGCGAGATGTGGGGCTGGTACGAGGACGGCATGCTCACGTCCCTCTGCTACGCGGGCGCCAACCTCGTCCCGATCTGCGCCACCCCCCGCGCCGTACGCGCCTTCGCGGACCGCGCCCGCAGAGCCGGCCGCCGCTGCTCCTCCATCGTCGGCCCCTCCGAGGCCACGGCCCAGCTCTGGCGCCTCCTCGAACCGAACTGGGGCCCCGCCCGCGAGGTCAGGCCGCACCAGCCCCTGATGGTCGCCGACCGGCTCCCCGCCGACATCGCCCCGGATCCGTACGTCCGTCGCATCCGCAAGGACGAGATGGAGACGATCATGCCGGCCTGCGTGGCGATGTTCACGGAGGAGGTCGGCGTCTCCCCCCTCGCGGGCGACGGAGGCCTGCTCTACCAGGCGAGGGTCGCCGAACTCGTCGGCTCCGGGCGCTCGTTCGCCCGCGTCGACCAGGACGGCAGGGTCGTCTTCAAGGCGGAGATCGGCGCCGCGACCACCCAGGCCTGCCAGATCCAGGGCGTCTGGGTCGCCCCCGAGTACCGCGGCCAGGGCTACGCGGCCCCCGGCATGGCGGCGGTCCTGCGCTACGCCCTCGCGGACGTGGCCCCCCTGGTCAGCCTCTACGTCAACGACTACAACACCGCGGCCCGAGCCACCTACCGCAGAACCGGTTTCCAGGAAATAGGCGCGTTCATGAGCGTCCTGTTCTGACCCGGACGGGGCGCGGCGAGCCGCACGACCAGCCACATCCGGCCCGCACCCGACAACACCACCGGCCCGCGCGGCCCACGCGGTGGAGACCCCCAGGTAGTCTCCGCACATGCTGCGCTTCCCCGGTCAGCCCGGTCAGGGCCCCCTCACACCCGACGACATCGTCATCGGCCCCCTGGACCTGGCCACCCGCATCGACGAGGCGCTGAACGTCCAGGCCGTGGCCTTCGGACTCGGCGCGGACGAGATCGCCGTACGACGCCAGATCGTGCTCCGGCACCTCACCTTTCCCGGCGCCCGCGCACTCGGCGCGACCACCGCCGACGGACGCCTCGCCGGCTTCGTCTACGGCATGCCCAACGACCGCGCGCACTGGTGGTCCACCGTCGTCGAGCCCTATCTGCGCGGCCGGGGACAGGACGGCTGGCTGGACGACTCCTTCGTGATCACCGAACTGCACGTCCACCCGGACTTCCAGAACCGCGGGGTCGGCCGCGCCCTGATCACCACCATCACGGACAGCGCCGCCGAACCGCGCTCGATCCTCTCCGCCATCGACAAGGAGAGCCCGGCCCGCGGCCTGTACCGCTCGCTCGGCTACGAGGACCTGGTCGTCCGGGTCCTGTTCCCCAGCGCCCCGAAGCCGTACGTGGTGATGGGCGCCCCGCTGCCCCTGCGCCGCCGCTGAGGGTGCCCCCTGCCCGCCCCTGCGCCGATAACGGATTTCGGCGACGGCGGACACCCGGCTAACCTCCTAGCCATCACCTATACGCAGCAGGAGTCGAGAACCATGGCCCAGGTCCAGCGCATGTCCCGTTTGATGGTCAAGACACTGCGTGACGACCCGGCGGACGCCGAGGTGCTCAGCCATAAGCTCCTGGTGCGCGCCGGTTACGTCCGCCGGACCGCCGCCGGCCTGTGGTCCTGGCTGCCGCTCGGCAAGAAGGTCCTGGCCAACGTCGAGCGGGTCGTCCGCGAGGAGATGGACGCCATCGGCGCCCAGGAGGTCACCCTCCCCGCCCTGCTGCCCAAGGAGCCCTACGAGGCGACCGGCCGCTGGGAGGAGTACGGCCCCGAGCTGTTCCGCCTCAACGACCGCAAGGGCGGCGACTACCTCCTCGGTCCCACCCACGAGGAGATCTTCACCCTCCTGGTCAAGGACCAGTGCACGTCCTACAAGGACCTGCCCGTGATCCTCTACCAGATCCAGAACAAGTACCGCGACGAGGCCCGCCCCCGCGCCGGCATCCTGCGCGGCCGCGAGTTCCTGATGAAGGACTCGTACTCCTTCGACACGGAGGACGAGGGCCTCGCCGAGTCCTACGCCCTGCACCGCGAGGCGTACCAGAAGATCTTCGCGCGTCTCGGTCTGGACTACCGCATCTGCGCGGCCACCGCTGGCGCCATGGGCGGTTCCAAGTCCGAGGAGTTCCTCGCCCCGGCCGCGGCAGGCGAGGACACCTTCGCCGACTGTCCGAACTGCGACTACGCCGCCAACACCGAGGCCGTCACCTACGCGCTGCAGCCCGTCGACGCGGCCGGGGTCCCCGCCCTGGAGGAGATCCCCACCCCCGAGACCCCGACCATCGAGACGCTCGCCGCGTACCTGGACGTCCCGGCCTCCGCCACGCTGAAGAACCTGCTGGTCAAGGTGGCCGGCGAGATCGTGGCCGTCGGCGTGCCCGGCGACCGCGAGGTCGACCTGGACAAGGTCGAGGCGCACTTCGCCCCCGCCCCCGTCGAACTGGTCACGGCCGAGGACTTCACGGGCCGCGACGACCTCGTACGCGGCTACGTGGGCCCGCAGGGCCTGGAGAAGGTCCGTTACCTCGCCGACCCGCGCGTCGCCCCCGGCACCGCCTGGATCACCGGCGCCAACCAGGACGGCGTGCACGCGAAGAACGTCGTCGCGGGCCGTGACTTCGAGGTCGACGAGTACGTGGACGTGGTGGTCGTGCGCGAGGGCGACCCCTGCCCCGTCTGCGGCACCGGCCTCAAGCTGGACCGCGCCATCGAGATCGGCCACATCTTCCAGCTCGGCCGCAAGTACGCCGACGCCCTCCAGCTCGACGTGCTCGGCAAGCAGGGCAAGCCGGTCCGCGTCACCATGGGCTCGTACGGCATCGGCGTCTCGCGCGCGGTGGCCGCGCTCGCCGAGCAGCACGCCGACGAGCAGGGCCTCGTCTGGCCCGCGGAGATCGCCCCGGCCGACGTCCATGTCGTCGCGGCGGGCAAGGCCCTGCAGACCGAGCTGGCGCTCGACGTCTCGGAGAAGCTGGGCGCGGCGGGCGTACGGGTGCTGGTGGACGACCGCGCGGGCGTCTCGCCCGGCGTGAAGTTCACCGACGCCGAACTCATCGGCGTACCGAAGATCCTGGTGGCCGGCCGGCGTTCCGCCGAGGGCGTCCTGGAGCTGAAGGACCGCCGCACCGGCGAGCGCGAGGAACTGACCGTGGACGAGGCGATCGCCCGCCTCACGGCGAAGTAACCCGGGTCGCGGGGGCCGTTCCCGAGCGGACGGCCCCCGCGACCGCTACAACCACGCCGCGAACTCCAGCAGCAGCTCGGCGTCCTGCGCCCGGCCCACCCGCCGGGCCCGTACGCCCGACTCCACGGCCCGGAACAGGGTCCAGCCGCGCAGCCGTTCCTGGTCCACGTCCAAGGACTCCGCGAGCCGCTTGATGCGCCGGCGGGTGGTGGCGGCGCCCGACGGCGAGGCGATCAGGTCCTCGACCCGGTCACGGACCAGCCGCGCCAGATCGAAGGCGCACTCGCCGACCACGGGATCGGGACCGACGGCGAGCCAGGGACTGCGTTCACCGGCCAGCACCTTGCTCTGGCGGAAGGTGCCGTGCAGCAGACGTGCCCGCGGCGGCGACGCCAGCAGTTCCGCACGGACCGCGAGAGCCGCGTCGACCAGCGGTACCGCCTCCGCGTCGGCGCCCGCCCGCATCGCCTCGGCCTGCCGTCCCGTCCGCTCGGCCACCGTCTCGAAGACATGGTCCGCGGGCGGCTCGACCCACAGCCGGCGCAGCGTCCCGGCCGCCTCCAGCATCGACTTGGCCTCCGGCAGCGACCGCACCGACACATCGGGCTGCAGCCGCTCAAGCAGCAGTACGCCGTCGGTGCCGCCCGGCTCCAGGAGGCGTACCGCGCCCAGGCCGTCCCAGTGCGCCAGCGCGGCGCGTTCGCTCTCCGGGCGGGCCCGGGCCGGCGCCAGCTTCAGCACGGCGGGGGTGCCGTCCGCCAGCCGGACCAGGATCACCAGACTGCCGCGCCCGCCGGGAACCTGCACACGCTCCACGGTCGACCCGCGTAGCGCGACCGCCCGCTCGGCCGCCTCGGGCAGCTTCGCCAGCCAGTCGTCACCACCCGGTGCCGCCTCGCCGAGCGCCTTGACCAGACGCCGCGGCGGTTCGAAAGCCATGCGCGAGTAGTTCCCTTCCCTGTACGGGTGTCCTTCTACGGCTGTCCCTCGACGCGTTACGAGGTCGGTGTCGCCGACGTGGTGGCGGTGGCCGACCGCTCGGCGAGACCAGGGAAGGGTACGCTCTCGCCGCGCCAGCGCACCGCCCGCACCGCTGCGTCGCGCAGGGACCGGGCCGCGGCTTGCCGCCGGTCGCCCTCGGCGGCCCGGACGAGGTCCGAGTACACCCCGGCCACCCGGTCCTCCAGTTCGGCGGCGAGCCGCAGGGCCGACTCCGCGTCCGCGACCGCGAAGGGCAGCGCGTAGGCTGCCGCCGCAGGTCCAGGCTTGCCGCCCAGGTCGCGCACCGTGCGGGCCAGTTCGTCACGGCGGGCGCGGTGCGCGTCGTAGGCGGCCCGTGCCTCGGTCCGCCGTCCCTCGTCGATGCGGGCGCCCACGACCCCGTAGCCGTACACGGCGGCGTGTTCGGCGGCGAGTGCGGCCTGCGCGGCCGTCAGCTCCGCCGAGGTCTTCGCGGTGGCCTTGGCCTGTGCTCCGGAACCGCTCACTTCTTGTCCTCCGTCAGCAGGAACGCGTGTCCCGCACCGGCCGCCGCCACCGAGGCGAGCAGCCGGGCCAGCTCTCCCGGCACGTCCGCCAGGGCTTTCAGCCGCCGGTCCGCCAACGCGCGCTCGGCCGCGGCGAGTTCGCCGCGGGCTTCCTTCTCCGTGGCGGGTACCCCCGGGGAGGCGGACGCGCCCGCGGAGGGATCCCCGGCGGGCGCCGCCGATGCCGACGCGGATGCGGACGCCGACCCGGAGGCCCGCTTGCCGCCCCCGAACGCCTCGGCGTGCCGTTCGACCTCAGCGAGCAGCGGCGACAGCCGGGCGCTCAGCGCGGGATGCGCGGCGAGCACGGCCTCGTACCGCCGCGCGAGCTGTTCGCTGTCGCGGGCCGCACGCGCGCGTGCCCGCGCGGCGGCGGACGCACTCGCGCCGGTGGTCCCGGAGTCGGAGTCGGATCCGGAGCAGCCGGCGAGCAGCACGGCGCCCGCTCCGGCGGCCCCGGCGAGCAAGCTCCTTCGGCGCGGTCCCGAGGGGGTGCGCGACGGCAGGGTGAACGGCACGGCAGACGTCCTCGTCAGGGCTCGTACGAACGAAATGGGCGGCAGACCCTTGATCACGGTACCCGGGTACCGTCCCGGCACCCACCAGCGGCGCCGTCCCGCCGCCGGGCGGGACACGGTGGACGGCAACACCCCCTGGGACCGGATACCCTTTGACCTGACACGCGAGATACCCACAACAGCACACGCGGCCGAGGAGTCACCCGGATGAGCACCACCCAGAGCGAGAGGCTGCGAGAGCTCCTGGAACCGCTCGTCAGCTCGCAGGGACTCGACCTCGAAGAGATCGAAGTGGACTCGGTGGGCCGTAAGCGTGTGCTGCGTGTCGTCGTCGACTCCGACGAAGGAGCCGACCTCGACGCCATCGCCGATGTGAGCCGCGCGCTCTCGGCGAAGCTCGACGAGACCGACGCCATGGGCCAGGGCGAGTACACCCTCGAGGTGGGAACCCCCGGCGCCGAGCGCGAGCTGAGGGAACACCGCCACTACGTACGTGCCACCGGGCGACTCGTGAAGTTCCAGCCGGTCGACGGCGAGGAACTGGTCGCCCGGATCATCACGGTCGACGAAGAGGGCGTGGACGTGGAGGTGCCCGGCGTGAAGGGGCGCAAGCCCACCGCCAGGAGGCTCGCCTTCGAGGACATCGCCAAGGCGCGCGTCCAGGTCGAGTTCAACCGCAAGGACAAGAAGGACGAGAAGGACATGGAAGAGGAGGAGGCGTAGCCGTGGACATCGACATGAGTGCCCTGCGGGGCCTGGTGCGGGAGAAGGAGATCTCCTTCGACCTGCTGGTCGAAGCGATCGAGTCGGCCCTCCTCATCGCCTACCACCGCACCGAGGGAAGCCGCCGTCACGCGCGCGTGAAGCTCGACCGGGAGACCGGCCATGTGACCGTGTGGGCGAAGGAGGACCCGGACGACCTGGAGGAGGGGCAGGAGGCACGCGAGTTCGACGACACACCGTCGGACTTCGGCCGGATCGCCGCCACCACCGCCAAGCAGGTCATCCTGCAGCGCCTGCGGGACGCGGAGGACGACGCGACGCTCGGCGAGTACGCGGGCCGTGAGGGCGACATCGTCACCGGTGTCGTCCAGCAGGGCCGCGACCCGAAGAACGTACTCGTCGACATCGGCAAGCTGGAGGCCATCCTGCCGGTGCAGGAGCAGGTCCCCGGCGAGTCGTACCAGCACGGCATGCGGCTGCGGTCGTACGTCGTTCGGGTGGCGAAGGGTGTCCGCGGTCCGTCCGTGACCCTCTCCCGCACGCACCCGAACCTCGTGAAGAAGCTCTTCGCCCTCGAGGTGCCGGAGATCGCCGACGGGTCCGTCGAGATCGCCGCCATCGCCCGCGAGGCCGGCCACCGCACGAAGATCGCCGTCCGGTCCACCCGGTCGGGCCTGAACGCCAAGGGCGCCTGCATCGGCCCGATGGGCGGCCGGGTGCGCAATGTGATGGCCGAGCTGAACGGCGAGAAGATCGACATCGTCGACTGGTCGGACGACCCCGCGGACATGGTGGGCAACGCGCTCTCCCCGGCCCGGGTCTCCAAGGTCGAGGTCGTCGACCTCGCGGCCCGGTCCGCGCGGGTGACCGTGCCCGACTACCAGCTGTCGCTGGCGATCGGCAAGGAGGGCCAGAACGCCCGCCTCGCCGCCCGGCTGACCGGCTGGCGCATCGACATCCGCCCGGACACCGAGCAGACCGGTGAAGAGGGCGGTGACCGACCCGACGACCGGCGCGAGTACCGGCGTGACGATCGCCGTGACGAGCGGCGTGAGGGACGGTCCGGGGAGTGACCCGGGAATAGATCCAAGCCGCACGTGGCTTAGATCACGACGGTTTCACGACAGTTTTATGCGCGGCAACTGTTCGATACTTGCCCCAAAGGGGTGAGGTCGGTGCAGGGAGGTAGACTTAACAGTGTCTGGCCGGACGCATGCCCGAGCATGCCCTGAACGCACGTGTGTGGGGTGCCGGGAGCGAGCGGCCAAGACCGATCTGCTGCGTGCTGTGGCGGCCGAGGGCGAATGTGTCCCCGATCCTCGCGGTACGCTGCCCGGCCGGGGTGCGTATGTACACCCCGCCCTGGTCTGTCTGGACCTGGCGGTCCGCCGCCGGGCATTCCCGCGGGCGCTGCGTGCCCCGGGTCAGCTCGACACAAAGGCATTGCGCCTGTACGTCGAGCGGCAGACAGTTGCTGAGCAGGCAACACCGTAAGACGTGTCGCACGGATCCCCGTGCGGCCCTGGTACCCCGCGAGTTGGAAGTAGGTCGAGATTGCGATGAGCACTCGATGAGCACGCGATGAGTACGCCCATGAAGTAGCGACGGTCCGGACGCAACCCGGACCTAAAAGGAGCGAAGTGGCTAAGGTCCGGGTATACGAACTCGCCAAGGAGTTCGGGGTGGAGAGCAAGGTCGTCATGGCCAAGCTCCAAGAACTCGGTGAATTCGTCCGTTCGGCGTCCTCGACGATCGAGGCGCCCGTAGTACGCAAACTGACTGACGCCCTCCAGCAGGGCAACGGCGGCGGCAAGCCCGCCCCGCGCAAGGCCGCGCCCGCCAGGCCCGGCGCGCCTTCACCGGCGCAGGCCGCCCGTCCGGGGCCGGCCGCCCCGCGCCC
>NZ_BMVY01000016.1 GCF_014650955.1 Streptomyces tauricus | reverse complement strand
CGCCACCCGCTGCTGCGGCGAGAGCTGCACGCCCAGGTTCCGCAGCGTCGCGTCCAGCACCGCCCAGACGGAACGGCACAGCATCTCGCGCAGCTCCTCCTCGGACAGCTCGCGCCGCTCGTCGCGCACCCACTGGTTGACACAGGTGTCCACGAACCCCACGATGCCGATCGCCACCGAACGGATCGGCGCCTCCGGCAGCCCGAGTGCCTTCAGCACGTCCGCGAACCGCTCGCTGAGCATCAGCGCGATGGCCGCCTTGGTGTCCGCCACCAGCGACCCGTCACCCATCGCGTGCTCGCCGACGCCCATGTAGGCGTACAGGCGCGGGTGTTGGGCCACCCAGTCCAGATGCGCGCCCACCACACGCCGTACGGACTCCTCGATCGTCCCGTCGAAGGTGAGGGTGGGCTCGATCCCCCGCATGAACGACTCCACGACCCGTCGGCGGATCAACTCGTCGAGCGTGGCGCGGTCCTTGAAGTGCCGGTAGAGCACCGAGCGCGGCAGACCCACGCGCTCCGCCAGCCGCTGCAGCTTGAAGCGCGTGCCCTCGTCCTCGATGAGGGCCACCGCCGCGTCCACCAGGTCGACCTGCCGCTGCGCCTTGTGGTCGTCCCAGCGGGTGGAGCGCCCGTCGATCTGCGGCTCGCCGCCGGTTGTGTCAGCCATCTCGCCACAATATCGACGTACCGACGCCCGCACATGCGTGAAGATTCGCCGTCAGTCGCGCGGCCGGGCGTGGTACGTCCTGCGGGTGTGTTCCGTGTGGGTGCGCATCACTTCCGTGGCGCGCTGTTCGTCGCGGGCCGCGATCGCGGCGATCAGGTCGCGGTGCTCGATCCAGGACTGCTGCCCGCGCTGCCGGGCGACCGGGGTGTAGTACCAGCGCACCCGCCGGTCGACCTGCGCGGCGAGTTCGGCGAGGACCGTGTTCCCGGCCAGCTCCATGACCTTGGCGTGGAAGCGGGCGTTCGTCGCGACCGCGGCGTCCACGTCGTCGGCGGCCACGGCGGCCTCGCCCTGGGCGCACAGCTCCTCCAGGTCGGCGATGCCGGAGGTGCCCGTGTTGGCCGCCGCGAGCCGGGCGGCCTCGGCCTCCAACAGGGTGCGTACGGTGAGGAGTTGGTCCGCCTCCGCCTCGGTCGGCTCGTGCACGAACGCGCCCTGGGCGGGCCGCAGATCGACCCATCCTTCGGTGTTCAGCCGTTGCAGCGCCTCGCGCACGGGCTGCCGGGAGACCCCGAGGTGTCCGGCCAGTTCGCTCTCGACCAGGTGCTGACCGGGCTGGAGGGCGCGTGTCGTGATCAGTTCGAGCAGGGCCTCGTAGACGCGGTCCCTGAGCGGACCCGGCCGTTCGAGCTTCGGCACGGACCCCTGCGGCAGTCCGGTCGACAACATCGCGGTCCCCCTCCTGGGCAGTGGCGGCGCGCGCGCTGACGGCACGGCAGCCCGAAAGCCAGTATCAATTGTCTTTCGTCTACAGTCTACGGCGCACAATGGCCAGGCCGAGGGGGAGTTGGCCTCGTCACACTCCGCAGGACCCGCAGGTCACGGGCAGTGGATGACCTGACCCGCGTACGAGAGATTGCCGCCGAAGCCGAAGAGGAGGACGCGGTCGCCGGTGGAGATCTCGCCGCGTTCGACGAGCTTGGACAGGGCGATCGGGATGCTGGCGGCGGAGGTGTTGCCGGACTCGACGACATCGCGGGCGACGACGGCGTTCACCGCGCCGATCTTCCCGGCGAGGGGTTCGATGATCCGCAGGTTCGCCTGGTGGAGCACGACCGCGGCGAGGTCCTCGGGGGTGAGCCCGGCGCGCTCGCAGGCCTTGCGCGCGATGGCGGGCAGCTTGGTGGTCGCCCACCGGTAGACGCTCTGGCCCTCCTGGGCGAACCGGGCGGGGGTGCCCTCGATGCGTACCGCGTGCCCCATCTCGGGCACCGAGCCCCAGAGCACGGGTCCGATGGCGGACTCCTCGGCGGCCTCGACGACGGCGGCGCCCGCCCCGTCCCCGACGAGGACGCAGGTCGTGCGGTCCGTCCAGTCGGTGACCTCGGACATCTTGTCGGCGCCGATCACCAGGACGCGGGTCGCGCCCCCGGCCCGTACGGCGTGGTCGGCGGTGGCGAGCGCGTGGGTGAAGCCCGCGCAGACCACGTTGAGGTCCATGACCGCAGGTGACGGCATGCCCAGGCGGGCCGCGACCCGGGCGGCCATGTTGGGCGAGCGGTCGACGGCGGTGGAGGTGGCGACCAGGACGAGGTCGATGTCCTCGGGGGTGAGG
Organism: Streptomyces tauricus; assembly: GCF_014650955.1. Classification (GTDB taxonomy): domain Bacteria; phylum Actinomycetota; class Actinomycetes; order Streptomycetales; family Streptomycetaceae; genus Streptomyces; species Streptomyces tauricus. Next base: position 178,725 of record NZ_BMVY01000016.1, on the reverse strand, counting down.
CCGGCGGCCGCCAGGGCCTTGGCGGCGGCGTGCGCGGCCAGCTCGTCGACCGGTTCGTCGGGCCCGGCGATGTGGCGGGTACGGATGCCCACCCGGCTCGTGATCCACTCGTCGCTGGTGTCGACCAGCTCCGCCAGGTCCTCGTTGGTGAGAACCCTGGCGGGCTGGTAATGGCCGACGGCGGTGATGCGTGAGCCGTTCATGGGCGGTCCCTTGCTTGCCGGGGTAACGGGACTCACCAGTCTGATCAGGTACTCACGGGTACGCGGGCACGTAAAGTCACAGGATTGCCGCGCCGCCCTTGTCGGCTTCCGTCAGACCGTCGGACGCCCGAACACCCCTCCAGCGGACGTTCGGGTACCTATCCCATGATCACGCCCGGGTGCCCGTCCCGGGCGGAACCGCGGGCGCCTACCCCGTGAACAACTGGGTCGCTTTCCGTACGAGCTCGTACAGACCATAGGCCAGCGGCGCTCCCACCCAGACCCAGGCGAAGACGATCAGCGGGCGGCGGTCGGGCACCGGGCCGTCCGCCGCGGCGCCACCGGGCGGGCTGCTGTCACTCGTGGACATCGGCTGCCTCCTTCTTCCGGGCGGGGACGTGATGGCGGGCGTCGACGGGCCGGACCAGCTCGTTCGCGACGAAGCCGACCACGAGCAGTCCGATCATGATGACCAGTGACAGTCCGTAGAGGGACGCTCCGGATTTGCCGGCCTCCTCCTGCCGGTCCGCGATCCAGTTGACGATCAGCGGTCCGAGGACCCCGGCCGTGGACCAGGCGGTGAGCAGCCGGCCGTGGATCGCGCCGACCTGGTAGGTCCCGAAGAGGTCCTTCAGATAGGCGGGGATCGTGGCGAAGCCGCCTCCGTAGAAGGAGAGGATCACCAGCGCGGCGATGATGAAGACGGGCTTCGAGGAGTCCCCGACCCAGGCGATGAGCGCGTACATCAGCGCGCCGACGCCCAGGTAGACGCGGTAGATGTTCTTGCGTCCGATCAGGTCGGACGTGGACGACCAGCCGATGCGGCCCGCCATGTTCGCGGCCGAGAGCAGCGCGACGAAACCGGCCGCCGCCGACACCGAGACGGGGGTCGAGGTGTCCGCGAAGAAGTCGGTGATCATCGGCGCGGCCTTCTCCAGGATGCCGATGCCCGCGGTCACGTTCATGCAGAGCACGATCCACAGCAGCCAGAACTGCGGGGTGCGCACGGCGCTGTTCGCGGAGACCTGTACGCCCTCCAGCGGGGCCGGGGTGCCGTCCGCCGCGGTCTTCGCGGGGCGCGGCACGCGTACCAGCAGCACACCGAGCGACATGAAGACGGCGTACGTCAGTCCGTGCACGAGGAAGGCGAGCGCGATGCCCGAGCTGTCGGAGCCGAAGGACTCCAGCATCTGGGCGGACCACGGCGAGGCGATCAGCGCGCCGCCGCCGAAGCCCATGATCGCGATGCCGGTGGCCATGCCGGGCCGGTCCGGGAACCACTTGATGAGCGTCGAGACGGGCGAGATGTAGCCGATGCCCAGGCCGATACCGCCGACGAAGCCGTAGCCGAACACGATCAGCCAGTACTGCTCGGTGGCGGCGCCGAGGGCGGAGATCAGGAAGCCCGAGGAGAAGCAGATCAGGGCGACCGTCATCGCCCAGCGCGGACCGTTGCGCTCCACGAGGGTGCCGCCGAACGCGGCGGACAGGCCGAGCATCACGATGCCGAGCTGGAAGGGCAGCGCGCTCTGGGTGCCGCTGAGGTCGAGCGCGGACTCCAGGGAGGGCTTGAACACGGACCAGGCGTAGGCCTGTCCGATGGAGAGGTGGACCGACAGGGCCGCGGGCGGGACCAGCCAGCGGCTCCAGCCCGGTGGGGCTACAGGGGGACTCATGATCCCGGACGATAGGAAGCGGTTGTTCAGTTGGGAAGGCGGTCCACCCGAACTGGTCGACCGTATGCGGTGAACGGTATGCGGGGTGCGGTGAACGGTCGGTTTCGGCCGACGAACGGTGTTTCCGGCCGAACTCCGTGTCTCTACCAAGGGTGTTCGGAGCGCGACCCTCAGCGAGCCCTGGAGTCGGCTCCAACCTACCCGGGGGCGGCCGGTCCCCGCGTCCCAGGTGCTGCGCGAACCCTTGCTGCCCCAACTCCCATACTGTAGACAATATTCAGTCGACATGTGTGCACCACCCTTCAACGCTGTTCAGCGTCTCCTCGGTACCCTCGACCGAACGGAGCCCCCCAGTGAAAGTGGCAGTTCTCGGCGCCGGTGCGATCGGCGCCTACGTCGGAGCCGCGCTGCATCGCGCGGGTGCCGATGTGCACCTCATCGCCCGTGGACCGCATCTCGCGGCCATGAGGCAGCACGGAGTGCGAGTGCTCAGCCCGCGCGGCGACTTCACCGCCCGGACCCACGCCACCGACGACCCGGCCGAGGTCGGCCCGGTCGACTTCGTCCTCCTCGGCCTGAAGGCCAACTCGTACGCGGCGTGCGGGCCGCTCATCGAGCCCCTTCTGCACGACACGACCGCGGTGATCGCCGCGCAGAACGGCATCCCCTGGTGGTACTTCCACCGGCACGGCGGCCCGCACGACGGCCACCGCGTCGAGAGCGTGGACCCCGGCGGCGCGGTCAGTGCGGTGATCGCGCCCTCCCGGGCCATCGGCTGTGTCGTCTACGCGGCCACCGAACTGGCCGGGCCGGGAGTGGTCCGCCATCTCGAAGGCACCCGCTTCTCCATCGGCGAGCCCGACCGTACGGTCTCGGCGCGCTGCACCGCGTTCGGCGAGGCCATGGTGGCCGGCGGGCTCAAGTGCCCGGTGGAGCCCGACCTGCGCAACGACATCTGGCTCAAGCTGCTCGGCAACATCTCCTTCAACCCCATCAGCGCCCTGGCCCGGGCCACCATGCGGCAGATGTGCCTGCACGGCGGCACCCGCCGGGTCATCGAGATCATGATGACCGAGACGCTCGCGGTCGCCGAGGCACTGGGCTGCCGGGTCGGCGTCTCCATCGAGCGGCGCCTCGCCGGCGCGGAGCGCGTCGGCGACCACCGCACCTCCACGCTCCAGGACCTGGAGCGCGGCAAACCGCTCGAACTCGACGTGCTGCTCGCCGCGGTCGTCGAACTGGCGGAGATCACGGACGTCCCGGTGCCCACGCTCCGCACCGTCCACGCCATCTCGGACCTGCTCGCCCTGAGGACCGCCGCATGAAGCGCCCCCCGCCGAACACGAGGACCGCCGTATGAGGAAGCGCGACCGAACTCCCAGGATCTACAACCGACTTGAGTACCCCATGGTCCGTGACTCCCGTGACGAGCCCTTCCGCAGGGCGAGTTGGGACGAGGCCCTGGACCGGGCCGCCCGGGGCCTGGGCGCGGCGCGCGGCGCGTTCGGCATGTTCTCCTGCGCCCGCGCGACCAACGAGATGAACTACGTGGCGCAGAAGTTCGCCCGCGTGGTGATGGGCACCAACAACGTCGACTCCTGCAACCGCACCTGTCACGCACCCAGTGTGGCGGGCCTGTCGGCGGCCTTCGGCTCGGGCGGCGGGACCTCCTCGTACGCCGAGGTCGAGCACACCGATCTGGTCGTGATGTGGGGCTCCAACGCCCGTTTCGCGCACCCGATCTTCTTCCAGCACGTCCTGAAGGGCATCAGGAACGGCGCCCGGATGTACGCGGTCGACCCGCGCCGCACCTCCACGGCGGAGTGGGCCGAGAGCTGGCTCGGGCTGAACGTGGGCACGGACATCCCGATGGCCCACGCGATCGGCCGCGAGATCATCCGGGCGGGGCTCGCCAACGAGGCGTTCATCGAGCGGGCGACCACCGGCTTCGAGGAGTACAGGCAGCTCGTCGAGCCGTGGACGCTGTCGCTCGCGGAGAAGGTGACGGGCGTACCGGCCGCCGCGATACGGGAGTTGGCGCACGCCTACGCCCGCGCCGAGCGCGCCCAGCTGTGCTGGACGCTCGGCATCACCGAGCACCACAACGGCACGGACAACGTCCGCGCGCTCATCAATCTGTCGCTCCTGACCGGGCATGTGGGCCGCTTCGGTTCCGGGTTGCAGCCCCTGCGCGGTCAGAACAACGTGCAGGGCGGCGGTGACATGGGCGCGATCCCGAACCGCCTGCCCGGCTTCCAGGACATCCTCGACCCGGACACCCGGCTGAAGTTCGAGTCGGTCTGGGACACCGCCATCGAGCCGCACTACGGGCTGAACCTGACGGAGATGTTCGAGGCCATGGAGGAGGGCTCGCTGAGGGCCGTCTACTGCATCGGGGAGAACCCGGCGCAGTCGGAGGCCGACAGCGAGCAGGCGATACGGCGGATGAAGGCCCTGGACTTCCTCGTAGTCCAGGACATCTTCCTGACGAGGACGGCCGAGCTGGCGGACGTGATCCTGCCCGCGACGGCCGGCTGGGCCGAGACCGAGGGCACCACCACCAACAGCGAGCGGCGGGTGCAGCGGGTGCGCCGGGCGGTCACCCCGCCCGGCGAGGCCCGCGAGGACATCGACATCCTCTGCGACCTCGCCTCCCGCATGGGCCACGAGTGGAAGTACGAGGACTCCGAGGCGGTCTGGGACGAGCTGCGGTCGGTGTCCCCGGACCACTACGGGATGACGTACGAGCGGCTGGAGGAGCACCAGGGCATCCAGTGGCCCTGCCCGGCGACGGACCGGCTCGAACCGACCTATCTGCACGGCAGGTTGTGGGAGTCCGACCCGGCGGCGCGGGGCAGGTTCGCGCCCTTCGGGATCGTCCGGCACGATCCGCCCGTCGATCTGACGGACGAGGAGTTCCCCATCCGGCTGACCACGGGACGGCGGCTCGACTCGTACAACACCGGGGTGCAGAGCGGTGGGTTCGCCTCGCCGATGCGGCGCGGTGAGTACGTCGAGCTGTGCCCGGAGGACGCGGAGCGCTACGGGGTCGTGGTCGGCGAGCAGGTCCAGGTCTCCTCGCGGCGCGGTTCGGTGGTGGCCCCGGTGTGGGTCGACACCGCGCTGCGGCCCGGCCTCGCGTTCATGACCATGCACTTTCCCGACGAGGTGGACACCAACCAGCTGACGATCGAGGCCAACTGCCCGATCGCGGGGACGGCGGAGTTCAAGGCGTCGGCGATCCGGATCGAAAAACTGCCGGTCGCTCTTCAAGTGAGGTGATGTCAAGTGGACCTGCACTTCGGTGACAGCAAACCGACGGACGAGGAACGGGCGGCGATCGACACGCTGCTCGGCCCTCCGGAGTCTTCGTGGGAGGGCGCCGACCGGTCCGACGCCGACCTCAGGTGGGCACGCGGCGGGCGAGCGGCCCGGGAACGTCGTGACCTGCTGTTGCCGGGGCTGCACGCCGTCCACGACCGGATCGGCTGGATCAGCGAGGGCGCCCTCGACTACCTGTGCCGGCGGCTCACCGTGCCGCCGGCGGAGGCGTACGGGGTCGCCACCTTCTACGCGATGTTCTCGGTGAAGCCGCGCCCGGCGACGGTCCTGCACGTGTGCACGGACCTGGCGTGCGCGGCGGCGGGCGCCTCGGAGCTGTGCGCCGGGGTCGAGGCCCGCCTCGGTCCCGGCAGCGGGGTGAGCGTCGAGCGCGGCCCCTGCCTAGGCCTGTGCGAGCGGGCCCCGGCCGCGCTGGCGATCAAGGCCGGGGACCCGGTGCGGACGGCCGTGTCGGCGCCCGCCACCGTCGAGCGGGCCGTGCTCGCGGCGAGCTCGCCCGACTCGGCGCCCGAGGAACCGGCCGCCGCGCTGGCGGTCCCGCAGGCCGGGGACCCCGCCCTGATGCTGCTGGGCCGGGTCGGCGTGGTCGATCCGGCGTCGCTCGACGACTACCGGGCGCACGGCGGTTACACGGCCCTGCGGCAGGCCTTCGCGATCGGCCCCGCCGGGGTCATCCGCGAGGTCACCGACGCGGGACTGGTCGGGCGCGGCGGCGCAGCCTTCCCCACCGGCCGCAAGTGGCAGGCCACGGCGTCCCAGCCCGACCACCCGCACTACCTGGTGTGCAACGCCGACGAATCCGAGCCGGGCACCTTCAAGGACCGGGTCGTCATGGAGGGCGACCCGTACTCCCTCGTGGAGGCGATGACGATCGCGGCGTACGCCGTCGGCGCGCACAAGGGCTACCTCTATCTGCGCGGCGAGTACCCGCGGGCCCTGCACCGCATGGAGCACGCCATCGGACAGGCACGCGCGCGCGGTCTGCTCGGGGACGACATCCTCGGCCAGGGGTACGCCTTCGACATCGAGATCCGGCGCGGCGCGGGCGCGTACATCTGCGGCGAGGAGACCGCCCTCTTCAACTCCATCGAGGGGTACCGGGGCGAACCGCGGTCGAAGCCGCCCTTCCCCGTGGAGAAGGGCCTGTTCGGCAGGCCCACCGCCGAGAACAACGTCGAGACGCTGGTCAACGTCCTGCCGATCCTCACCATGGGGGCCCCGGCGTACGCGGCGATCGGCACCGGCGCCTCCACCGGGCCGAAGCTGTTCTGCGTGTCGGGCAGCGTGGACCGGCCCGGGATCTACGAGCTGCCGTTCGGCGCCACGCTCGGCGAGCTGCTGGACCTGGCGGGCGTACGCGACGGTCTGCGCGCGGTGCTGCTCGGCGGCGCGGCCGGTGGCTTCGTACGCCCCGACGAGCTGGACATCCCGCTCACCTTCGAGGGCACGCGGGCGGCCGGCACCACGCTCGGCTCGGGGGTCGTGCTGGCCTTCGACGACACCGTGCCGCTGCCGCGTCTGCTGCTGCGGATCGCCGAGTTCTTCCGGGACGAGTCGTGCGGGCAGTGCGTGCCGTGCCGGGTCGGGACCGTCCGCCAGGAGGAGGCCCTGCACCGGATCGTCGAGCGGACCGGCGCGGACGCCGCCGCCGACATCACGCTGCTGCGGGAGGTGGGGCGGGCCATGAAGGACGCCTCGATCTGCGGTCTGGGACAGACCGCGTGGAACGCCGTGGAATCCGCCATCGACCGCCTGGGGGCGTACGAATGACCGTGACATCGCTGGGGATCCCCCGCCGACTGCTGGAGTTCACCATCGACGGCGAGTCCGTGCGGGCGCCGGAGGGCGCGACGATCCTCGACGCCTGCCGGTCGGCGGGCAAGGACGTGCCGACCCTGTGCCAGGGCGACACCCTCACCCCGAAGAACGCCTGCCGGGTGTGCGTCGTCGAGGTGGAGGGCGCGCGCACCCTCGTACCGGCCTGTTCCCGCAAGGCGGAGGCGGGCATGGAGGTCCGCACGGACACCGAGCGCGCCCGGCACAGCCGCAAGGTCGTCCTGGAACTGCTCGCGTCCTCCGTCGACCTGTCCACCACGCCCGAGGTCGCGGGCTGGCTCAAGGAGTACGAGGCCAAGCCGGACCGGTTCGGCCCCGACGCGGCCCGTGTCGACGAGCAGCCGAGGATCGACAACGACCTCTACGTCCGCGACTACGACAAGTGCATCCTCTGCTACAAGTGCGTGGACGCCTGCGGGGACCAGTGGCAGAACACCTTCGCCATCTCGGTCGTCGGCCGCGGTTTCGACGCCCGGATCGCCGTCGAGCACGACGGCCCGCTCACCGACTCGGCCTGCGTGTACTGCGGCAACTGCATCGAGGTGTGCCCGACGGGTGCGCTTTCGTTCAAATCGGAGTTCGACATGCGTGCGGCGGGTACGTGGGACGAGTCGGCGCAGACCGAGACGACCACGGTGTGCGCCTACTGCGGAGTGGGCTGCAATCTCACCCTGCACGTACAGGACAATGAGATCGTCAAGGTCACCTCGCCGCACGACAACCCGGTGACCCACGGCAACCTCTGCATCAAGGGCCGCTTCGGCTACCAGCACGTACAGAACCGGGACTGATCAGGACATGGGACGAGTCACGGAACGACGCAAGGTGATCCGCATCCGGGACGGGGCGGTCTCCACCCGCCCGGACACGCTCGTCGCCGAGGAACCACTGGAGATCCGGCTCAACGGAAAACCCCTCGCCATCACGATGCGCACCCCGGGCGACGACTTCGCGCTCGCGGCGGGCTTCCTGGTCAGCGAGGGGGTGCTGGGCGCGGCGGACGAACTGCAGAACATCGTCTACTGCGCCGGCGCCACGGTGGACGGCTCCAACACGTACAACATCGTCGACGTACGGACCGCGCCCGGCGTCGTCATCCCCGACATCACCCTCGAACGCAACGTGTACACGACGTCGTCCTGCGGGCTGTGCGGCAAGGCCAGCCTGGACGCGGTCCGTACGACGGCCCGCTGGAGCATCGACGACACGCACGGCGACACGGCTCCCCCGGTACGGCTCGGAACCGAACTGCTCGCGAGCCTCCCCGACCGGCTGCGCGCGGCGCAGCGCGTGTTCGACCGGACCGGGGGTCTGCACGCGGCGGCCCTGTTCACCGAGGACGGCGAACTGGTCGACATCCGGGAGGACGTGGGCCGCCACAACGCGGTCGACAAGCTGGTCGGCCGCGCCCTCCAGAACGGCTCCCTGCCGCTCTCCCGCACGGTCCTGCTGGTCTCGGGCCGCGCCTCCTTCGAGCTGGCCCAGAAGGCGGTCATGGCGGGCATCCCGGTCCTCGCCGCGGTCTCCGCGCCGTCCTCGCTCGCGGTGGACCTGGCCGCCGAGTCCAACCTGACCCTCGTCGGCTTCCTGCGGGGCACCTCCATGAACGTGTACGCGGGCGAGCACCGCATCGCTCTGCAGGCCGCGGCCGCGCGGAGCTGACCGGTCTCCCCGCTGCACGGCGGCGGGGCCCCGATCCGGCGGGGAGCGCCCCCTGCGCCGGAGGGGCCCCGCCTCACGAGCAGTCAGACGCCGCACCTGCGTGGGCACTTGTCGGTGGGCGGTGACCGCCCCTACCCCCTGCCCGGATGGCGGGAAGTTCTCGTGGCACGGCCGTGCGCGCTTCTTGTGAGGCGCCTGGGAGCCCAGTAGCGTCTGTGGCCGCACTCAGGACGTGGGATGTCCAGATGTCCGGACGCATCAGACGCATGAAGGGCAGGTCGCACCATGCCGTCAAGCCTTCGCGCACGCCCCCGAAACCTCCGCACGGCCAGACCGTGGAGGGCCGCCGTCACAGGCGCTCTGACAGCGGTCCTCACCGTCACCGCGCTGCTCGGCCTGCCGGGCACCGGCCACGCCCGGCCCGGCGCCGCACCCGGCAAGGCCGCCGCGTTCGAGCAGCAGGTGCTGTTCAAGGCCTCCCAGGATCCCGGATACGCCTGCTTCCGGATCCCGGCCGTCGTGAAGACGACGAAAGGCACCCTGCTGGCGTTCGCCGAGGGCCGGGTGAACGACTGCAGCGACGCCGGCGACATAGACCTCGTCCTCAAGCGCTCCACCGACGGCGGCCGCACCTGGGGCCCGCTGCAGATCATCAACGAGGGCGCGGGCGACACCCACGGCAACCCCGCGCCGATGGTGGACCGCAGGACCGGCCGGATCGTGCTGGCCGAGACGTACAACACGGGCCGCACCGACGGCGGCAACTGCGCCGTCCCCTGCGACCGCACCCCGCACATGCAGCACAGCGACGACGACGGGCTCACCTGGTCCGAGCCCCGCGACCTCAGCGACGAGATCCTGCCCGCGCACTGGAACTCCTGGTACGCGACCGGGCCGGTGCACGGCATCCAGCTGAGCCGTGGCAAGCACGCGGGGCGGCTCGTCTTCGCCGTCAACACCGAGACGTGGGACGGCGAGCGAAGCGAGATGGGGGTCCCCCCTGCCGGTGGCTGGGGGAGGGTCACCGCCAACCACGCGGCGCTCATCGTCAGCGACGACGGCGGCGACCACTGGCGGATCGGGGCGACGGACTCCTGGCCGATCGCGCAGGACGGCACGTTCCGGCAGAAGCCGTCCGAGATGACCGTCACCGAGCGCGCCGACGGCACGATCCTGGTCAGCGGGCGCGAGCAGGACGGCACCGATCTCGGCCACCGCACCCAGGCGTTCAGCACCGACGGCGGCGACAGCTTCACCTCGCACTTCAAGGCCCTGCCCGACCTGTACACGCCGCAGGTCCAGGGCTCCACCCTGCGCCTGGGCAACCGGATCCTGCTCGCCTGCCCCGCCGACCCGGACCGCCGCCGCACGATGATGATCCGCTCCTCCTACGACAGCGGACGCACCTGGGACAGCGTCGACCGCGGCACGGTCGTCACGACGGACTGGTCCGGCTACTCGGACCTGGTCGGCATCGGCACCGGTACGGCGGGCCTGCTGTACGAGGGCGGCGCCGTGGACGCCCGCGACGAGATCCGCTTCGCGCGGTTCACCGAGGACTGGCTGGCCCCGCGCCGCGGCCCCGACCCGACCACCCCCGACCTCGCCCCGCGCGCACCCGGCGCCGCGGTCCTCGGCGGGGCGACGGCGACGGACGGCGTGTTCGGCGGCGCCCTCGCGTTCGACGGCACCGACGACGCCGTACGCCTGCCGTACCGGGCCGGACTGCCGCTCGGGACGAAGGACTTCACGGCGTCGCTGTGGTTCCGCTACACGGCCACCACGGGTGAGCAGCCGTTCCTGTGGATGGGCGGGGTCGGCACCAACCAGCCGCAGGTGTGGCTGCGCGGCGAGCCCGCCAACAGCAGGGTCCAGGGGCTGATCACGACCCGGGACGGCGCGAGCGCCCCCCGCTCCGCTTCCGTGCGTACGACCGGCGCGTACAACGACGGCCAGTGGCACCATCTGGCGCTGCGCCGTGGCGCGGGACAGCTGACGCTGTTCATCGACGGGACCGTGGCAGGCACGACGGCGGACGTACCGGGATCGGTGAGCCGCAACTCGCCGTTCGGCGTGCACGTCGGCCAGAAGCTGGACAGCCGCGCCCACCTGACCGGCGCGATCGACGACGTCCGGGTCTACGACCGGGCGCTGAGCGACGGCGAACTGGCCGATCTGCGCACCCCGGGCGCGTCGGTGACCGGGAACACGGTCCTGTGGCTGCCCATGGACCGCGTGGGCGCCAGCCACTAACGTCCCGGGCGTGCCCGACGACACACGAGCACGACAGCGCACGGGGACCGGGCTGGGTCTTCTCCTGGCCCTGGTCCTCGGGGCGGTGCTGCTCACCGCCCTCCCCGAGGACGACAGCGGCGAGGCCGCCTGCCGGGCCCGTACGGTCACTTCGTGGGACGCGAACACCGGCGTCACGGACGAGTTCGCGCGGTACGGGGACGACGCCTCGCGTGCCGACGACTGGACCGGCGGCGACGGCACGCACTCGGTGCGGCTGCCCGACGGGCGGGTGCTGTGGCTGTTCTCCGACACCTACCTCGGCCAGGTGCACCGGCCGCCGAACCCGGCGGGCGAGTCCTACGCCTGGCGGGACACGACCGCGCCGATGGTGCGCAACTCGGCCGTGGTCATGAAGGGCGGGCGGCTGCAACGCACGCTTCCCGCTCCCCTGTTCGCCGACCCGGCGCCCGGGCAGTGGCGCTGGCCGGTGGCGGCGCGCGTCGAACCCCGCTCCCCCGGCTCGTCCGAGCAGGTCGTACGGGTCGTGCTGTGGACCCGGACGGCCGGCGCGTACCCGTGGATCTACGGGGTGCCCACCGCCACCGAGGTCGCCACGCTGTCGCTGCCCGGTCTGCGGCTCGAAGGCATCACCCAGGTCCTCGACCAGCGGCAGGTGCGGGATCCGGCGCGGCGGGTGCTGTTCGGCACGACCGCGCTGACCCACGACGACGACTGGACGTACGTCTTCGGCGGCGACGACGCGCGGGCCGCGTCCCGGCCCGCGTCGAACGCGTATGCCGCGCGCGTGCCCCGGGGGCGGCTCGCGGACCCGGACGCGTGGCAGTACTGGGACGGCGAGCGGTGGACCATCCCCTCGCGCATGCAGCCCGTGCTCGGCGACGGCGGACGCGGCGGGCGCAAGGGGGTGGGCAGCGCGTTCACGGTGGTCCGCGACGGGGGGACGTACGTCCTGTTCACGATGGCGGCGGGCACCGAGGGGCTGACGACCGTCACCTCGTACTGGGCGTGCTCCCCCACCGGGCCCTGGCACGGGCCCGGCAAGGGTTTCAGCCCGCCGCTGCCGGAGCGGGGGGCGGGCGTGGCCGCGTACAACCCGCAGGTCCATCCGGCGCTCAGCCGGGGCAGGCTCGTGCTGAGCTACGACGTGAACTGGCTGGACGCGAGCGGCGGGGCGACGGCGCAGGCCAATCTCAGCCGGAACGTGTCCCTGTACCGACCGCGATTCGTGACGCTTCGGCTGGGTCCCGGCTGAGGGACGGCTCCGGCCCGGCCTCCGGGTCGCGGGAGCGACGCTTGGCGATGACCGCGCAGACCATGAGCTGCATCTGGTGGAAGAGCATCAGCGGCAGCACGGCCAGCGAGGCGTGGGCGCCGAACAGCACGCTCGCCATGGGCAGTCCGGACGCCAGGGACTTCTTCGAGCCGGCGAACTGGATGGCGATACGGTCCTCCCGCTTGAACCCGAGGGCCTTGGAGCCGTACCAGGTCACCGCCAGCATCACCGCGAGCAGGACGGCCTCGACGGCGAGCAGTCCGCCCAGGCGCAGCGGGCTGACCTGGTGCCAGATGCCCTGCACCATGCCCTCGCTGAAGGCGGTGTAGACGACCAGCAGGATCGAGGCGCGGTCCACGTACCCGAGGACCTTCTTGTGGCGCGCGACGAAGCCGCCGATCCAGCGGCGCAGCAGCTGCCCGGCGAGGAACGGCACGAGCAGCTGGAGCACGATCTTCAGGAGCGAGTCCGCGGAGAACCCGCCTCCCGTGCCGCCGAGGAGCGCCGCGGCGAGCAGCGGGGTGAGCACGATGCCCACGAGGGAGGAGAACGAGCCCGCGCAGATCGCGGCGGGCACGTTGCCGCGCGCCATCGAGGTGAAGGCGATGGACGACTGGACCGTCGAGGGGACGAGGGTCAGGAACAGCAGTCCGGTGTGGAGGGAGTGGTCCAGGAGCACCGGTTCGAGCCCGCGGGCCGCCAGCCCCAGCAGCGGGAAGAGCACGAACGTGCAGGCCAGAACGGTGATGTGCAGCCGCCAGTGCCGTACGCCGTCCATCGCCTCGCGGGTGGACAGACGCGCCCCGTAGAGGAAGAAGAGGAAGGCGATGGCCGCGGTGGAGGCGCCGGAGGCGACCTCCGCACCGGTCCCCCGGGCGGGCAGCAGGGCGGCGAGACCGACCGTCCCGAGCAGCAGCAGGATGTACGGGTCTATCGGCAGCCAGGACGGCCACTTCAGGCGTTTCACGGTGCTCCGATGGTGCTGGGGGTACTGGGGTTGCCGGGAGTACCGGGGTTGCCGGGACTGCTGGGGGCGCCGGCCCGTGTCGGCGGTTTTCCGACGATGTGTGCCCTCTCCATCGTCCTCCTCCGGCCCTTGATCGGGAATCCGGTACACCGCTCTGACTGTCATCACGAACCGCGATGACCCGATAGCCTCGGGCCCGTGTACGACCCCTCGCAACTGCGTACCTTCCTCGCCGTGGCCCAAACGCTGAGCTTCACGCAGGCGGCCCGGCGGCTGGGGCTGCGCCAGTCCACGGTCAGCCAGCATGTGCGCCGCCTGGAGAGCACCGCCGGGCGGCAGCTGTTCACCCGGGACACCCACTCCGTGGAGCTGACGGAGGACGGCGAGGCGATGCTCGGGTTCGCGCGCCGGATCCTGGAGGCGCACGAGCAGGCGGCGGCGTTCTTCAGCGGCACACGGCTGCGCGGCCGGCTGCGGTTCGGCGCCTCGGAGGACTTCGTCCTGACCCGGCTGACCGAGATCCTGGAGGGGTTCCGCCACGACCACCCCGAGGTCGACCTGGAGCTGACGGTGGAGCTCTCGGGCACCCTGCACGAGCAGCTGGCCGACGGGCGGCTCGACCTGGTGCTGGCCAAGCGGCGCCCCGAGGACCCGCGCGGCGAACTGGTCTGGCACGACCGCATGGTCTGGATCGGCGGGGAGCGGCTGCGGCTGGATCCCGACCGTCCGGTCCCGCTGATCGTGTACCCGCCGCCGGGCATCAGCCGGGCCCTGGCCCTGGAGGCCCTGGAGCGCCAGGGCCGGTCCTGGCGTATCGCGTGCACCAGCGGCAGCCTCAACGGCCTCATCGCGGCGGCCCGCGCGGGCCTCGGCGTGATGGCCCACACACGGGGCCTGATCCCGCCGGGCCTCGTCCGCGTCCCCGACCGAGCGGGCCTGCCGGAACTGGGCGAGGTGGAGTTCGTCCTGGTCCACGGCAAGCGCCACACGGCGGCGAGGGGCGCGGCGGACGCGCTGGCGACCGCGATCCTGACGGCGGGCGACCGCCTGCACCGGGCCCCGTAAGGGGCGCGGGGCTGTGACATCGGCGGGGCCCGCCGTGGCGCCGCGTGCGCCCGGCCCCCGGTAAGCGCCCCGTACAGATTCCGTGGAGATTACGGAACCGAAACTTACGGAAGAGTAAGGATTCTGTCCCGCCCTCCCCCCTTGTGGCCGGATTTCAGGGGTTGACCAGTGCGTACGTCACCCCCGCACCCGCTTCACAGCCCCTCCCGCACCGGCGTTACGTGGGGTAGCTTTCACCGCCTGCGGAGCACCACAAGGAGCGGGGATTGAGCGAGTTCACCAACCCTCCCCTGGCGTCGGCACCGCCGGTGGGCGGCCTGGCCGATGCCGTCTTCGAGTATGCCCAGGAGGACCCTCTCTACATCGCGCTGGGCCGCAAGGACGAGCACGGCAGGTGGCGGGACGTGACGTCCGCCGAGTTCCGCGACGAGGTCCTCGCGCTCGCCAAGGGCCTGCTGGCCCACGGCATCCGCTTCGGCGACCGCGTCGCGATCATGTCCCGTACGCGCTACGAGTGGACCCTCTTCGACTACGCGCTGTGGTCGATCGGCGCGCAGGTCGTCCCGATCTACCCCACCTCGTCGGCCGAGCAGGTCTTCTGGATGCTGCACGACGCCCAGGTGTCGGCGGCCATGGTGGAGCACGAGGACCACGCGATGACCGTCGCCACGGTCATCGACCGGCTGCCGACGCTGCACAAGCTGTGGCAGCTCGACGCGGGCGCCGTGCAGGAGCTGTACGAGGCCGGCGGCCACATCGACGACGAGGTGGTGCACCGGCACCGGCGCGCGGTCACCCCGGAGTCGACGGCGACGATCATCTACACGTCCGGTACCACCGGCCGCCCCAAGGGCTGCGTCCTGTCGCACGCCAACTTCATGTTCGAGACGGACACGGCGATCGGCCGCTGGGAGCCGCTCTTCCACTCCAAGCGCGGCGACGAGGCGGCCACCCTGCTGTTCCTGCCGCTCGCGCACGTCTTCGGGCGGATGGTGCAGGTCGCCGCGGTCCGGGGGAAGGTCAAGTTCGGCCATCAGCCGCAGCTCAACGCGGCGGCCCTGCTGCCGGACCTGGCCGCGTTCCAGCCGACGTTCTTCCTGGCGGTGCCGTACATCTTCGAGAAGGTCTTCAACGCGGCCCGCCGCAAGGCCGAGAAGGAGGGCAAGGGCGGTCCGTTCGAGAAGGCCGTCGAGGTCGCGGTGCGGTACGCGGACGCCGTGGAGGCCAAGGCGTGGGACATCGGCCCGGGCCCCTCGGCGGCCCTGCGGATGCAGCACCAGCTCTTCGACAAACTCGTCTACTCCAAGATCCGTCACGCGATGGGCGGACGCGTACGGCACGCGATGTCCGGCGGCTCCGCGATGGACCGCCGTCTCGGCCTGTTCTTCGCGGGCGCCGGTGTGCAGATCTACGAGGGGTACGGGCTCACCGAGTCCACGGCCGCGGCGACCGCCAACCCGCCCGAGCGCACCCGGTACGGGACCGTCGGCCAGCCCATCCCCGGCACGACCGTGCACATCGCGGACGACGGCGAGATCTGGCTGCGCGGCGACAACGTCTTCCAGGGCTACCTCAACGACCCGAAGGCCACCGACGCGGCCCTGCACGACGGCTGGCTGGCCACCGGTGACATCGGGGCCCTCGACGAGGACGGCTACCTCACCATCACCGGGCGCAAGAAGGAGATCCTGGTGACCTCCGGCGGCAAGAGCGTCTCGCCGGGCGTCCTGGAGGAACGCGTGCGCGACCATCCGCTGGTCGCGCAGTGCATCGTCGTCGGCAACGACCGGCCGTACATCGCGGCGCTCGTCACGCTCGACGGGGAGGCCGTCGACCACTGGCTGCAGATGCGGGGCAAGGCCCCGCTCGCCCCGGCCCAGCTGGTACGGGACCCCGACCTGGAGACCGAGGTGCGGCGGGCCGTGGTGGCCGCGAACACCCTGGTGTCCCAGGCCGAGTCGATCCGCACGTTCCGGATACTGGCCCACCAGTTCACCGAGGAACACGGCCTGCTGACCCCGTCCCTGAAACTGAAGCGCAAGGCGATCGAGAACGCGTACGCGACGGAGGTGGAGGCCCTGTACCGCGCGTAGCGCCCCGTCAGGGACGCGGGGAACCGCGCGACGGGGCCCCACCGGGCCCGCGCCTTCCCGGCAACCTGACGCCTCGTCACATACTGCCGCGCCACATATTGACGCCCCGTCAGATCCCACGGATTATTTCGGTCCGACGGAGGGGGGCCGACCGTGCCGCGAATGACCCGGACCATCGCCACCGTGGTGGCGGCGACCGCGATGCTCCTCACCGCCGCCTGCAACTCGGCGTCCTCCGGCGGAACTTCGAACGCCGAGGACTCCGTACGCGGGGTCACGGACACCACGGTCAAGGTGGGTGGCATCGTCTCGATGACCACCGCGAGCGGCTACTCGAAGAAGGACACCGACCTCGGCGCGAAGGCCCGTTTCGACCGCGCCAACGCGGAAGGCGGCCTGCACGGACGGAAGATCGACTACCTCGGTGCCGAGGACGACGGCCAGGACCCGTCAAGGAACCTCGCGGCGGCCCGCGAACTCGTCCAGCGGGACAAGGTGTTCGCGATAGCGCCGATGAGTTCGACGACGTTCTCCGGCGCGGACTTCCTGCAGAAACAGCGCGTCCCCACCTTCGGCTGGGGCACGCTGCCGTCGTTCTGCGGACCGTCGTACATCTACGGCTTCGGCGGCTGCATGGTGCCGACTCCGGGCGGCACCATCTCGCAGACCTGGCCCGAGGGCCTCGAACAGGTGATGGGCGGCGCCGAGGGCCGTAGCGTGGCGATCCTCGCCAACGACAGCGATGCCGGGAAGTTCGGCATCCGCACCTACCGGCAGAGCTTCGAGTCGGCCGGGTTCGAGGTGACGTACGCGAAGCCGGCAGTACCCGCGGCGGCCGTGCCGAGCGACTGGTCGGCGTACACGAAGGAGATCCTGCGCAGCGACGGTGGCAAGGCGCCCGACGCGATCGTCTCCGTGATGCAGACCCCGTACAACATCGGGCTGTTCACGGCGGTGAAGCGGACGGGGTACCGCGGTGTGCTCACCGATCCGACCGACTACGACCCGGGGCTCCTGACCAAGAGCGCGACGCGCAAGGCGCTCGACGGGGTGCATGTGCTGACGTCGTTCCAGCCGTTCGAGCAGCGGAGTGCGGCGATGACGCGGTTCGGGGAGGACATCAGGAAGGCCGCGGGCAAGGATGTGCCGCTCAACATGCACATGATGACCGGCTATATGTCGGCCGATCTCTTCCTCGCCATCGCCGAGAAGGCCGGCAGGGACCTGACGGTGTCGTCGTTCCAGAAGGCCGCGGACGGGTTCGCGGACACCGGCACGCTGGTCGGCGACCGGGCCGAACGCAAGGGCCAGAAGGAGTCGTTCGGGTGCGGGGCCCTCGTCCAGCTCAAGGGCGGCACGTACGTGGTGTCGGCGCCCTTCAGGTGCTATCCGCCGATCCCCTTCAAGTAGACCGGGCGGACGAGACGCGACATGGCCGACCTTCTCGGATTCGTACTGAGCGGTCTGGTGTCGGGCGCGCTGTACGCACTGCTCGCGACCGGTCTCGTGCTCTCCTACTCGGCGTCGGGCCTGTTCAACTTCGCGCACGGCGCGACCGCCTACCTCTGCGCCCTCGCCTTCTACGAACTGCACTCCGGCTTCGGCTGGCCGGCCGTGCCGACGGCGGTGCTGCTGGTGTGCGTACTGGCGCCCGCGCTGGGCTGGGGCCTGGACAAGCTGATGTTCCGCAAGCTGGCGCGGGTCGGTGAGACGGCCCAGATCGTGGCCACCATCGGGCTGTTGGTGGCATTGCCCGCGCTGGGGCTGTGGACCGTGGAGCTGCTGGCGGACGCGGGCGCGTCCGTCGAACCGGCCGAGAACCAGTTCGGGCTGCCGGGGGTCGGTCCCAGCCCCGCGAAGTCCTGGCAGCCGGTCGACGGCGTGGGCGTCGACTCCGACCAGTTGATCATCTGGGCCGCGACGGCCGTGGTCGCCCTCGGTCTGTGGGTCCTGATGCGGCGCACCCCGCTGGGGCTGAAGCTCAGGGCGGCCGTCGACAACCGCTCGCTGGTGGAGCTGCGCGGGCTGAGCGCGGACCGGCTGTCGTCGATCGCGTGGATGCTGTCGTCGGGGCTCGCGGGCCTGGCGGGCGTACTGGCCACGCCGCTCCTCGGCCTGTCGGCGCACGACTTCACACTCTTCCTCTTCGTCTCGGCGACGGCGGCGGTGCTGGGCCGGTTCGTCTCCGTGCCGCTGGCGTTCGTGGGCGGGCTCGGGCTCGGGGTGCTGCAGAACCTGGTCGCCGGGTACGCGGATTTCGCGGAGCGGATCACCGGGTTCCGTACCGCCGTTCCTTTCCTCATCCTCTTCGCCGGGCTGCTGCTGTTGACGCGGCGCGGCCGTATCGCGGGCACGGCGGCGGTGGACCCGCCGCCGGTCGACTATCTGGCGGGGCGCTCCCGGCTGCGGCGGTGGGGGCCGTGGGCGGTGGCGGCCGTCCTGCTCGCGATCTCCTTCTACACGGTCACGACCCCGTTCTGGACCGGCCTTCTCGCCCAGGGACTGGCCCTGTCCCTCGTCTTCATGTCCTTCACGGTGGTGACAGGGCTCGGCGCGATGGTGTCGCTGGCGCAGGCGACCTTCGTGACGGGGGCGGCGCTGGTGGCGGGGCTGCTGCTGAGCCACGGCTGGCCGTTCGTGGCGGCGGCGGCCGTGGGCACGTGCGCGGCGGCGGTGCTCGGTGCGCTGGTGGCGCTGCCCGCGCTGCGGCTCGGTGGCCGCTCGCTCGCCCTCGCGACCCTCGCGCTGGCCTTCCTCGCCGACCAGGTCCTGTTCCAGATCGGCCCGCTGCGCAACGGCGACACGGGGTGGGCGGTTCCCCGGCCGGTCCTCGGCCCGGTGGACCTGGGCGACGACCGGGCGCTCGGGGTGGCGCTGACCGTACTGGTCGCCGCCGCGGTCGCCGCGCTGAGCGCGCTGCGGAACTCGCCGTCCGGCCGGGCCATGCTCGCGGTGCGCTCCGCGCCCGCGGCGGCGATGGCGTCCGGGGTGTCGGTCGTGCGCACCAAGCTGGTGCTGTTCACGCTGTCCGCCGGGCTCGCGGGGTTCGGCGGCGTCATGTACGCCTCGTACAACACCCGGGTCACCGCCACCGACTTCACCGCGATGACGGGCCTGATCTGGCTGGCGGTGGTCGTGGCGGCGGGCCTGCGGCGCCCGCAGTTCGCGGTGGTCGCGGGCCTGGTCTACGCCGTCGTACCGCACCTGATCGCGGAACACCTCACCGAATCGACCCACCTCCCGGTGATCCTCTTCGGCCTGGCAGGCCTGGCCCTGGCCAACGACCCGGACGGCTACTGCGCGGCAATCCCGGTTCGCTTGCACGGGCGCCGGCTGGCGGGGGCGGGGGTCGGCGCGGCGGCTTCCGAGGCTGCGAGGGCCGACGCGGGCGCGACCTCTGCGGCGGTGGCCGGTGCGGACTCCACCGGCACGGTGGCGTCCGACGCGGTCGCGGCTGGCGCGGGCTCGACCGGCGCCGCCCCGGGCAGCGCGGTGCCAGACGGCGCGGGCGCAAACAGCGTGGCCGCACGCGGCACGGTCAGCCCGGGCTCGGGCGACGCTGACTCGGCCGGCCCAAGCACGGCCGACGGAGGCACGGCCGACGGAGGCTCGGCCGACGCGGCCACAGCCGCCATGCCCGCCCGCGCCGGCACCGGCCGAGCCGTGGCCGGTGTGGGCGGTGGCCGGCAGGCGGACGTGACGGGCCGGGCCGGTGGGGAGGCGGTTGCCACAGCGTTGCGGTTGTCGCGGGTTCGGGCCGGTTACGGCGGGGCGGCCGTGCTGCACGGGGTGGATCTTGCCGTGCGGCCCGGTGAGATCCTCGCGTTGCTCGGCCCGAACGGGGCCGGGAAGTCGACGACGTGCCGCGTCGCCGCGGGCCTCGTGGCGCCGCTCGCCGGCCAGGTGTACGTGGCGGGCCGCGACGCCACGAGGGACGGTGCCGTACGCAGGTCACGAGCCGGAGTCGTCCTCGCGCCGGAGGGGCGGGGCATCTTCCCGGCCCTCACCATCGAGGAGAACCTCGCCCTGTACCTGCGAGGACGGGACGCGCGCGAAGCCGTGTACGAACGCTTCCCCGGCCTCGCCGGACGACGCGGCGTCCCCGCGGGCGCTCTCTCCGGAGGGGAGCAGCAGATGCTCGCCCTCGCCCCGCTCCTCCAGCGCCCCCCGAAGGTCCTGATCGCCGACGAACCCTCCCTCGGCCTCGCACCCCGTGTCGTCGAGGAGGTCTTCCGCCTCCTCACCGAGCTCCGCGGCCACGGGACGGCCCTGCTCCTCGTGGAGGAGAAGGCCACCGAGGTGCTGAAGGTCGCGGACACGGTCGCCTACCTGGCGCAGGGCCGTGTGTCCTGGTGCGGCCCGCGCGCGGCCGTGGAGGCGGACCGGCTGACGGAGGCGTATCTGGGCCTGGCGTCCGCGGGCGAGGGAGTGGCCCGCCCATGACGTCCACGAACGACGCCTCCCCCCAGCCCGTCCTGCGCGCCGACCGCGTCGGCGTCCGCTTCGGCGGCGTGCAAGCACTCGACGACGTGAGCCTGTCCCTGCGCCCCGGCGAGATCTGCGGGCTCATCGGCCCCAACGGCGCCGGAAAGACCACCCTCTTCGACGTGCTGTCCGGCATCCGCCGCCCCGACGAGGGCCGTGTCCGTCTCGAAGGGACGGACGTCACCCGCCGCTCCCCCGTCTGGCGCGCCCGCCACGGACTGCGCCGCACGTTCCAGCGCCAGCAACTGTTCGGGCAGCTCACGGTGGCCGACAACCTGGTGGTGGCGCAGGAGTGGCACGGTGGCGGAGGCGGACTCGCGGCCGATCTGCTGGGGGCGCCGGCCCGGCGTACGTACGAGAGGGAACGCCGGGCCAGGGCCGCCGAGGTCCTGCGCGCCTGTGGGCTCGACGGCCTCGGCGACGTCTACGCCGCCGCCCTCCCGGTGGGCCGCGCCCGCATGGTCGAACTGGCCCGCGCCGTCGCGGACCCGCCCCGGGTCCTGCTGCTGGACGAACCCGCCGCCGGGACGACGGCCGAGGAGAGCCGCCAACTGGCTTCCGTCGTAGGCCGGTTGTCCGAACAGGAGGGCTGCGCGGTCCTCCTCGTGGAGCACGACGTCGCCTTCGTCATGGAGGTGTCCACCCGGATCGTCGTACTCGACCTGGGCCGCGTACTCGCCGAGGGCACCCCCGCCGAGATCCATGCCGACCACCGGGTGAGGGAGGCGTACCTGGGCACGGCCGCAGGGTGACGACCCCTTCCGCGGGGTGACTGGCCACGCGAAGCGGTCACCTCCCCCCGCATGACCGCACGGTCAGGTTCTCGCGGAGATCGGATGCCGCCCGCCCCGGCCGGCCCGCCGAACGCGCTCAATGGTTCGGACCTGTCTCAGCGGGTACTTTCCGGCCAATCTCCCATTCGACCGGCGAACCCACCGGACAGGAATGCACGACAGCCCGTGATCGTTGACGATGGAGTACCACCCGACGACGTAAGGATCGAAAGCTCGTGAGCAAGGTCCCCCCGATCACCCTGAACAACGGCGTCGAGATGCCCCAGCTGGGCTTCGGTGTCTGGCAGGTGCCGGACGACGAGGCCGAGCGAGCCGTCTCCACCGCGCTGGAAGCCGGGTACCGCAGCATCGACACCGCCGCGATCTACGGCAACGAGGCGGGCACCGGCAAGGGCCTCGCCTCCTCCGGCATCGCCCGCGAGGACCTCTTCGTCACCACCAAGCTCTGGAACGCCGAGCAGGGCTACGACTCGACGCTGCGCGCCTTCGACGAGTCCCTGGAGAAGCTGGGTCTCGACTACGTCGACCTGTACCTCATCCACTGGCCGATGCCGGACCGGGGCACGTACGTCGACACGTACAAGGCCTTCGAGAAGCTGCACGCGGACGGTCGCGCCAAGTCCATCGGTGTCTCCAACTTCCACCCGGAGTACCTGGAGAAGCTGCTCGACGCGACGTCCGTCGTTCCGGCCGTCAACCAGGTCGAGCTGCACCCGCACCTCCAGCAGAGCGCGCTCCGTGAGTTCCACGCGGAGCACGGCATCGCGACCGAGGCCTGGTCCCCGCTCGGCCAGGGCAAGGGCCTCCTGGAAGTCCCCGCCATCGTGGCCATCGCCCGCAAGCACGACCGTACGCCCGCCCAGGTCGTCCTGCGCTGGCACCTCCAGCTGGGCAACGTGGTGATCCCCAAGTCCGTGACCCCGTCGCGGATCAAGGAGAACATCGACGTCTTCGGCTTCACGCTCGACGCCGAGGACATCGCCGCGATCAGCGCCCTCGACGAGGGCCGCCGCCTGGGTTCCGACCCGGCGACGGTCAACGACTGATCTGCCGCACCAGCTCATGACGTGCCTCATGA
The DNA here is from genome assembly GCF_014650955.1 of Streptomyces tauricus. Lineage (GTDB taxonomy): Bacteria > Actinomycetota > Actinomycetes > Streptomycetales > Streptomycetaceae > Streptomyces > Streptomyces tauricus. The sequence continues at coordinate 155,995 of NZ_BMVY01000016.1, read as the reverse complement.
GGTGGCTCATGACGTGAGGAAGCCGCCGCCCGTACCACCCGGGCGGCGGCTTCCTCACGTTCGGCCCGGTCAGACCGGCTGGCCGGTCGGTCGTACGACCACCGTGTTGACGTCGACCCCGGCCGGCTGCCGGATCGCCCAGACGACCGACTCCGCGAGCTGGTCCGAGGTGAGCAGCTGCCCGGGCGACAGGCTGCCGTAGCTGTCCCAGAACGGGGTCTCCACCCGTCCCGGCGAGATCAGCGTCACTCCCACGCCGTACTCGGTGACCTGCCGCCGGGTGTTCTCGGCGAGGCCGGTCACGGCCCACTTCGTCGCCCCGTAGATGTTGCCGGGGGTGTGGACGTGCCCCGCCACGCTGCCGATGAGCACGATCCGGCCGCGGGTCTCCTTGAGCCGGTCCATCGACGCGCGGACGAGCAGCGCGGGTCCGAGCACATTGGTCAGCACCATGTCCCGCCAGCCGGCCGGGTCACCCTCCGCGACGGTGTCGTGCGTGGCGTACCCGGCGTTGGCGACGACGGTGTCGAGCCGTCCGAACTTCGTCACCGTCGCCTCGACCGCGGCCCGCACGTGGCCGTAGTCGGCCGCGTCCCCCTGGAGGGTCAACAGGCCCTCGGGCTTGCCGAGTTGCTCCGCGAACCCGCGCAACCGCTCCTCCCCGCGGCCGGTCACGGTCACCCGGTGCCCGGCGTCGAGCAGTTGCCGGGCCACCGCGGCCCCGATCCCGCTGCCGCCGCCGGTGATGAGCGCGACCGGTGAGTCAGTCATGTGTTCCCCCAAGTCAGGTGCCGCCAGGCCGTGTTCCGTGTTCCGTGTTGCGTGTTCGACGGAGTGCCCGGAGTCCATCACTTGGAGCGCACTCGATGTCAACACCCGGCCAGGCAGGGGGAGTTGCCAAGGAGAGTTACGGCTTCACCCCGACGTACACCGTCAGTGCCGTGAGCACGAAGACGTCCGGACGGTGGTACACGCTCGCCTTGTCCTCCGGGTCGAGGAGGCGGTCCAGGGTGGCGCGGTCGTCGGCGTCCAGGTGCTCGCCCAGTCCGTCGCGGCGGTGGCCGAGAGCGGTGGCGACGAACGCGCGGGCCTCGTCGGAGACCGGGGCGGGGAGGTCGAGCAGGAACGTGCGGGTCGCGGTGTGGCGCAGGCCGACCGCGGTGAGCAGCGCCGGCCAGTCCTCGACGTCCTCGACGACGGCGCCGGGCAGCTCGGCCCGCATGCGGGCGAACCACTCCTGCTCGACGGCGTCGATCCAGGCGTGCAGTCCGGGCCGGCCGATGCCGAAGTCACGCGGGAGGTAGCGCGGGGCCAGCCCGCCCTCCAGCAGTGCGAGGGTGCCGCCCGGCGCGAGCCGGTCGGCGAAGCCGGCGAGGGCGCCCCGCTGGTCGCCGACGTGGTGCAGGGACCGGCTCGCCCAGAGGAGGTCGGCCGGGTACTCCAGGTCGCCGAGCCCGTCGCCCAGCTCGGCCCGCAGGGTGCCGAAGCGGTCGGCGATGCCCCGCTCGGCGGCGCGTTCGCGGGCCCGTTCCAGGAGGGGATCCGCCCCGTCCACGGCGATGACCCGGGCGCCGGGGAAGGTGTCGGCGAGCAGACAGGAGATGACTCCGGGGCCGCTGCCCGCGTCCACGACCAGCTCGGGATCGGGCCGCATCTCCCGCAGCCAGCTCGCCGCCTGTGTGTAGAGCGGCGAGTACAGCTCGGCCTCCTGCTCCAGCATGGGAAGCATCTCGGCGAAGTCGACATGGGTGTGGCTGTGACCGTTGCCGTCGTGGTGTTCGTGACCGTGCGCCATGGCTGCGAGCCTCTCGTTCGGGTATCCCCAGCCTGCGCCACCTCTCCCGGAAACAGCCACTCACCTTGCCGAAACGGCAACAGTTCCCCGAGCCCCATAAGGGGCGCGGGGAACGGCGCGATCTTTGAATCTGTCAGGTGACCGAGCGAAAAGCGCAGGTCACAGAGCGGGATACGCGTTCTTCATGAGCTCCTGGAACTGCGCGGAGAACCAGTGCCCGGACAGCGGCGCGTTCGGCAGCGCCCCGGACATGTTGTTGTTGTTCCGCGGGTTACCGGTGTACGTGGGGTCGCACATCCGGTCGAAGCCCTTGCCCTCGTCGTTGGGGATGGCGGTGCTCGACCCGTCCGACTCGCCCGGCGGCTTCATCCACACGTACGCGTCGATCCCGGCCGCCGGCGCCGCCTGCGGCCGCTCGCCGAGGCCCGCGCCCGACTGGTTGCACCAGTTGCCGAGGTGGATGCGCCGGTCGTACCGGCCTCCGTCGACGTACGTGTCCACGGTGGTCGTCGCCCCGGGTCCGGTGGGCCGTGCCGTGCCGCCCCAGCCGTTGCGGGAGGTGTCGATCAGCATGCCGATCCCGGACGGGAAGCCGATCGAGACGAGCTGCGTGCGCATGGCCTGCGCGTAGGACTGCTCGTCGACGTACCGGTTCCAGTCGATCCACTTCGACGTACGGACCGACGCGCCGTTCACGGTGTCGTTGACCGTGAAGTGGTCCTCCTTCGTGGCGCTGTAGTTCGCCGTGTTCACGATGAAGCCGTGCACGTCGGCGACGGTCGCACCCTCGGCGGAGGCGGCCTCCTTGAAGAGCGCGGCCGACGGCGCGAAGTTGTCGTCCCAGCCGAGCCAGCCGTGGTGTCCGGCGTCCACGTAGTTGTAGACGTTGGGCGCGTCACCGAGCTTGTTCAGCGCGTAGCCGACGCCCTTGACGTAGTTGCCGTTCGCCTTCATCGTGTCGCAGTTGGCGGTGGCGGTGGCACGCGGCGAGACGTTCGTGACGAGGTTCGGCAGCGAGTCGATCTCGACCGTGGTCACGATGCGCAGACCCGCGTACTTGGTGTCCTTGAGGATCGCCGCTATCGGGTCGATGTACTGGGTCTTGTACTTGTCGATCTCCGTCGGGCCCAGTTCGCCGTTGGACGCCAGGGCGGCGCAGTCACGGCCGGGCAGGTTGTAGATGACCAGCTGGACGACGAGTTCGTCCGAGCCCTTCTGCGCCAGTGCCGCGTCCAGGTGGGCGCGCAGCCCCATGCCGCCGTTCACCCCGTTGATCGCGGCGATCCGGTCGAGCCACACACCGGTCGGCTGGTTGGCGATGCGGCTGCCGCCGGTCTCGGCCGTGGCCTTGGCCTTCCACTCCGGGTTCACGTACACCTTGGCACCCGCGTACGGGTTGTCCACCCGGCTGCCCGTGCCCGGGTCGGTCGGGTCGGTGGGGTCCGTGCCGCCGTCGTCGACATTGCAGGTAACGCCGTCGAGGGTGAAGGCGGTGGGCAGCGCGTTGGTGCCGCTGTAGGTGCCGTTGAAGCCGAAGCTGACCGAACCGCCGGTGGAGAGCGTCCCGTTGTAGCTCTCGTTGGCGGCGGTGACCGCGGTGCCGCTCTGGCTGAGCTTGGCGTTCCAGCCGCTGGTGACCTTCTGGTTCCCGGCGTACGACCACTTCACGGCCCAACTGGACTTGGCCGCGCTGTTGTTGGTGACCGTCACCGCGGTGGTGAAGCCGGTGTCCCACTGGTTCTGCACCTTGTACTCCACGGTGCAGGGGACGGCGGCCGCGCCGACGTCCGGGGGTATCGCCGCGACGGCGGCGCCCGCGGTGCCGGCGACCAGCGCCAGCGCCGCGAGAAGTGCAGTTCTGGTACGGCTCATGTGCGGGGTGTCCTATTCGTCGAGGGCGCGCACAGGCTCACGCGACCCGATGCCGAACGACGTGGAAGTGCCGTCGTGAGGGGAGAGCAGGTCCGCCCGGGGACGCGGTCCCGGTGGTGCCGGGTCCGGACCGGGCCGGCAAATGCTCATGCCGAAGCACGTCGAAGCACGTCACGACGCGGCCGATGAAGGAGTGCGTTGGCGCCGACCACTGAAAAAGGTGAACGCGGGGGTGACACATGAGCGACTCCTTGCAGCTCGGTCGCGCCGTGACCGACGCGTCGACTGATGGAACCGCTCCCACTGGTGCGGACGAAGGTAGCGCCAAGTGTTGGTAAACGACAGAGGAGTTGCACTCTTGATCTATCGAATCATTTCGACTCTTCAAGCACCTTGACCCCCTGCACCCCTCTCTCCAATATGGGAGCGCTCCCACTGGTTCAAGGCTTGTTGCTCCTCCCCCTCATCTCCGAGCCGCAAGGAGAGGAACCAGAACATGGCACCCAGACGCAGACGCCGTGCGCGGCGGATGTGGACAGCCGTGGTGGCGGCCCTCGCCCTCCCGCTGACCATGCTCACGACCGGTACAACTCCTGCACAGGCGGCGGCTGTTCAGTGCAGCGTCGACTACAGAACGAATGACTGGGGCTCCGGTTTCACCGCCGAGCTCACCCTCACCAACCGCGGCACGGAGGCCATCAGCGGCTGGACCCTGACCTACGGCTACACCGGCAACCAGCAGCTCAGCAGCGGCTGGAGCGGCACCTGGTCGCAGTCCGGGAAGACGGTCACCGCGACGAACGCGTCCTGGAACGGGACCATCGCGGCCGGGGCGGCCGTCACGACCGGCGCCCAGTTCACATACAGCGGCACCAACGCCGCGCCCACCTCCTTCGCGATCAACGGCACGACCTGCGCCGGTGCCCATCAGCCGCCGATCACCGTGCTGACCAGCCCCGCGGCGGGCGCCGTCTACTCGCAGGGCTCGGCGGTCCCGCTCGCCGCGACCGCCGCGGCGGCGGACGGCGCGACGATCAGCAAGGTCGAGTTCTACGACGACACGACCCTGCTGGGCACGGACACCACTTCGCCCTACTCGCTCTCGACCTCCAGCTTGACCGTGGGCAGTCATTCGCTGCTGGCCAAGGCGTACGACAGCCTGGGCGCCTCGGCGGAGTCCACCCCGGTCGGCATCACGGTCGCCTCGGGTCCCGCCGTGGTGGTCTCACCGACCCAACTCGGCGTCCAGCAGGGCAAGACGGGCACGTACGACGTCAAGCTCTCCACCCAGCCGTCGGCGAACGTGACCGTGACGACCGCTCGCGCGAGCGGCAACACGGGGCTGTCCGTCACCGGCGGGGCGTCCCTGACCTTCACCCCCTCGAACTGGTCCACGGCCCAGAAGGTGACCGTCACGGCCAATGCCACGGGCACCGGTTCGGCCGTCTTCGACTCGACGGCCACCGGGCACGCCAAGGCCTCGGTGACCGTCACCCAGCTCGCCGCGTCGAAGGAGTACGACGCCCGCTTCCTGGACCTCTACGGGAAGATCACCAACCCGGCGAACGGCTACTTCTCGCCGGAGGGCATCCCGTACCACTCGGTGGAGACACTGATCGTCGAGGCGCCCGACCACGGGCATGAGACGACGTCGGAGGCGTACAGCTATCTGCTGTGGCTGCAGGCCATGTACGGCAAGGTCACGGGCGACTGGACCAAGTTCAACGGGGCCTGGGACATCATGGAGAAGTTCATGATCCCCACGCACGCCGACCAGCCGACCAACTCGTTCTACAACGCCTCGAAGCCGGCCACGTACGCACCCGAGCTGGACACGCCGAACGAGTACCCGGCGCAGCTCGACTCGGGGATCTCCGTCGGCCCCGACCCGATCGCGGCCGAACTGAAGAGCGCGTACGGCACGGACGACGTGTACGGCATGCACTGGCTGCAGGACGTGGACAACGTCTACGGATACGGCAACTCGCCGGGCAAGTGCGAGGCGGGCCCGTCCGACACAGGCCCCTCCTACATCAACACCTTCCAGCGCGGTGCGCAGGAGTCGGTGTGGGAGACGGTGCCGCAGCCGACCTGCGACGCCTTCAAGTACGGCGGCACGAACGGGTACTTGGACCTGTTCACCAAGGACGCCTCGTACGCCAGGCAGTGGAAGTTCACCAACGCCCCCGACGCCGACGCGCGTGCCGTGCAGGCCGCGTACTGGGCGGACATCTGGGCCGAGGCACAGGGCAAGGGCGCGGACGTGTCCGCGACCGTCGGCAAGGCGGCGAAGATGGGTGACTATCTCCGCTACTCGATGTACGACAAGTACTTCAAGAAGATCGGCAACTGTGTCGGTCCTTCGACGTGTCCGGCGGGCACCGGCAAGGACGCCTCGCACTACCTGCTGAACTGGTACTACGCGTGGGGCGGCGCCACCGACACCTCGGCTGGCTGGGCCTGGCGCATCGGCTCCAGCCACACCCACGGCGGCTACCAGAACCCCCTCGCGGCCTACGCGCTCAGCTCGTACGCCGACCTGAAGCCCAAGTCGGCGACGGGGCAGGCGGACTGGGCCAAGTCCCTCGGCCGGCAGCTGGAGTTCTACCGGTGGCTGCAGTCCAGTGAGGGAGCCATCGCGGGCGGCGCCACCAACAGCTGGCAGGGCCGCTACGCGACACCGCCCTCCGGGACGCCGACCTTCTACGGCATGTTCTACGACGAGAAGCCCGTCTACCACGACCCGCCGTCCAACCAGTGGTTCGGCTTCCAGGCGTGGTCCATGGAGCGGGTCGCCGAGTACTACCAGCAGACCGGGAACGCGGACGCCAAGGTCGTCCTCGACAAGTGGGTCGACTGGGCGCTGGACCACACCACGGTCAACCCGGACGGCTCCTTCCGGATCCCGAGCACGCTCCAGTGGTCCGGCAAGCCGGACACCTGGAACGCGTCGAGTCCCGGCGCCAACACGGGACTTCACGTCACCGTCGCCGACTACACGAACGACGTGGGCGTGGCGGCTGCGTACGCCAAGACCCTGACGTACTACGCCGACCGGTCCGGTGACACCGAGGCGGGCACCACGGCGAAGGCGCTGCTCGACGGCATGTGGGCGAACAACCAGGACGCGCTGGGTGTGGCCGTCCCGGAGACGCGCGCCGACTACAACCGGTTCGACGACGCCGTGTACGTGCCGAGCGGGTGGAGCGGCACCATGCCGAACGGGGACGCGATCAACTCGTCGTCGACGTTCGACTCGATCCGGTCGTTCTACGAGGACGACCCGGCCTGGTCGAAGATCGAGGCGTATCTGGCCGGTGGGGCCGCGCCGTCCTTCACATATCACCGGTTCTGGGCCCAGGCGGATATCGCCCTCGCCATGGGCTCTTACGCGGAGCTTCTCGAATAGCCCCCGCGGGGCGCTCCGCGGGTTCTCCGTGAGGAGGCCGGTGCGGAGGCTGCGGGCCTGATGTGGCTGGTCGCGCAGTTCCCCGCGCCCCTAGGGGGCGCGGGGCGCCCAGAGCTTCGCGTGACACCGGGCCGGACGGTCCCCGACCGCACCAGGGGCCGTCCGGCCCGCGTGCCTCCCCGGTCCCCGCCCCACACACAAGTCGCCATCCCCCCACGCCAGTCCTCGTCCCCCCACGCAAGGAGAGGGTCGTTGTGCGAAGAACCTTCGTCCTGACCGCTGTGCTCGGGCTCGCTGCCGGGCTGCTCGCCGGGACGCCCGGCGCGCTGGCCGCGCAGCCCGTCGAGAAGGGCCCGGCGGTGTCCCTCGCCGCCGACACGTACACCTGGAAGAACGCGCGCATCGACGGGGGTGGCTTCGTCCCCGGCATCGTCTTCAACCGGTCCGAGAAGAACCTCGCGTACGCCCGCACCGACATCGGCGGCGCCTACCGCTGGCAGGAGGCGTCGAAGAGCTGGACGCCGCTGCTCGACTCGGTCGGCTGGGACCGGTGGGGGCACACCGGCGTCGTGAGCCTCGCCTCCGACTCCGTGGCGCCCAGCAAGGTGTACGCCGCCGTCGGCACGTACACGAACAGCTGGGACCCCGGCAACGGGGCCGTGCTCAGGTCCTCGGACCGGGGTGCGACCTGGCTGAAGGCCGATCTGCCGTTCAAGCTGGGCGGGAACATGCCCGGGCGCGGGATGGGCGAGCGGCTCGCGGTCGACCCGCACAGGAACAGCGTGCTGTATCTGGGCGCGCCGAGCGGCAAGGGTCTGTGGCGGTCCACGGACTCGGGGGCCTCCTGGTCGCAGGTGACCAGCTTCCCCAACGTCGGGAACTACGTGCAGGATCCGTCCGACACCAGCGGGTACGCCTCCGACAACCAGGGCATCGCCTGGGTCACCTTCGACGAGTCGAGCAGCACGGGCACCGATGCCACGAAGACCATCTACGTGGGGGTCGCCGACAAGGACAACGCCGTCTACCGGTCCACCGACGCGGGTGTCACCTGGTCGCGGCTGGCCGGGCAGCCCACCGGATATCTGGCCCACAAGGGTGTGCTGGACGCGGTGAACGGCTACCTGTATCTCGCGTACAGCGACAAGGGCGGGCCGTACGACGGTGGCAAGGGCCGGCTGTGGCGGTACACGACGGCGACCGGTGCCTGGACGGACATCAGTCCGGTCGCGGAGGCCGACACCTACTACGGCTTCAGCGGGCTGACCGTCGACCGGCAGAAGCCGGGCACGGTGATGGCGACCGCGTACAGCTCCTGGTGGCCGGACACGCAGATCTTCCGCTCCACCGACAGCGGCGGCACCTGGACGAAGGCCTGGGACTACACCTCGTACCCCAACCGCTCGAACCGCTACACCATGGACGTGTCGTCCTCACCCTGGCTGACCTGGGGCGCCAATCCGTCGCCGCCCGAGCAGACGCCCAAACTCGGCTGGATGACCGAGGCGTTGGAGATCGACCCGTTCAACTCGGCCCGGATGATGTACGGGACGGGCGCGACGATCTACGGGACCGAGAACCTGGGCCAGTGGGACAGCGGCGGCCAGTTCACCATCAGGCCGATGGTGCAGGGACTGGAGGAGACGGCCGTGAACGACCTGGCCGCTCCCCCGTCCGGTGGCGCCCGACTCCTCAGCGCTCTGGGTGACATCGGCGGCTTCCGGCACACGGACCTCACCAAGGTCCCGTCGATGATGTTCACCTCGCCCAACTTCACCAGCACGACGAGCCTCGACTTTGCGGAGTCCGACCCGGGCATCGTGGTGCGGGCCGGGAATCTCGACTCGGGTCCGCACGTGGCGTTCTCGACGGACAACGGCGCCAACTGGTTCGCGGGCACCGACCCTTCGGGGGTGAGCGGCGGCGGCACGGTCGCGGCGGCCTCCGACGGAAGCCGGTTCGTGTGGAGCCCGGAGGGTGCGGGCGTGCACCACGCGACCGGGTTCGGTACGTCGTGGTCGGCGTCCAGCGGCATCCCGGCCGGCGCGATCGTGGAGTCCGACCGGTCCGACCCGAAGACGTTCTACGGCTTCAAGTCCGGGAAGTTCTACGTCAGTTCGGACGGCGGCGCGACCTTCACCGCCTCGGCGGCGACCGGACTGCCGAGCGGCGACAGCGTACGGTTCAAGGCGCTGCCCGGGACGAAGGGTGACGTCTGGCTGGCGGGCGGCGCGAGCGACGGGGCGTACGGGCTGTGGCACTCCACGGACTCCGGCGCCACCTTCACCAAGCTGTCGAACGTCGAGCAGGCCGACACGATCGGCTTCGGCAAGGCGGCGACCGGCGCCTCGTACCAGACGCTCTACACGAGCGCGAAGATCGGCGGTGTACGCGGCATCTTCCGTTCCACGGACAAGGGCGCGACCTGGACCCGTATCAACGACGACGCCCATCAGTGGGGCTGGACGGGCGCGGCCATCACCGGCGACCCGCGTGTCTACGGGCGGGTGTACGTGTCGACGAACGGGCGCGGGGTGATCTACGGCGACTCGTCCGACGCGGGCGGCGGGGAGGGCGGCGGCGGCACGGATCCGACGCCGACCGGCGCCTGCGCGGTCACGTACAAGATCACCAACCAGTGGTCGGGCGGCTTCCAGGCGGACGTCCAGCTGGCCAACACCGGCACGAGTGCCTGGGCCGGCTGGTCCCTCGGCTGGTCCTTCGCCGACGGGCAGAGCGTCACTCAGGCATGGAATGCGGAACACACCCAATCCGGAGCGGCGGTCACAACGAAGAACGTGAGCTGGAACGCGAACGTCGCGGCCGGTTCGTCCGTGGGTTTCGGCTTCACGGGCAGCTGGTCGGGAGCGAACACCAAGCCGACGGCGTTCAAGCTCGGTGACCAGTCCTGCTCGGTGACCTGACACCCGGGCCGGACGAACGGGAGGGCGCGGACCCGAGGGGGTCCGCGCCCTCCTTGTACGCTCCGGGGTCTGTGCCGTTCGGCCACCCGCGGAACCGGGCGCCCTCGCCGGGAACAGCGGGTCCGGCCGAAGGCGTTGCATCGACCGAGGCACCGGCGTGGCTCGCCGTCGCCTCCCACCAGGACATATGTACGCAAGGGGACCTTTTCATGACTGACCGGCCTTTGACCCTCATGGCAGTGCACGCCCACCCCGACGACGAGGCCACGGGTACCGGCGGGATCCTGGCGCGATATGCGGCGGAAGGAATCCGCACGGTGCTCGTGACCTGTACCGACGGCGGTTGCGGGGACGGGCCGGGGGGTGTCAAGCCGGGCGATCCCGGGCACGATCCGGCGGCGGTCGTCTCGATGCGCCGGCGGGAACTCCAGGAGAGCTGTGAGGTCCTGAAGATCAGCGATCTGGAGACGCTGGACTACGCCGATTCCGGAATGATGGGCTGGGCGAGCAACGACGCCCCCGGAGCCTTCTGGCAGACCCCCGTCCAGGAGGGCGCCGCCCGGCTCGCGGACCTCATGCGGCACTATCAGCCCGATGTGGTCGTCACCTACGACGAGAACGGCTTCTACGGCCACCCCGACCACATCCAGGCCCACCGCATCACGATGGCGGCGCTGGAGATGACCGAGCTGACACCCAAGGTGTACTGGACCACGATGCCCCGCTCGGTCATGCAGCGGTTCGGTGAGTTCATGCGCGAGGTCAATCCGGACATGCCGGAGCCGGATCCCGCCGAGGTCGCCGCGATGGCCAAGATCGGCCTGCCCGACGACGAGATCTCCACCTGGGTGGACACCACCGCTTTCAGTGGTCAGAAGTTCGACGCGCTGGCCGCGCACGCCAGTCAGGGCGAGAACATCTTCTTCCTCAAGATGGGCAAGGAGAGGTTCGGCGAGCTGATGGGCATGGAGACCTTCTCGCGCGTCCGGGACACCACCGGCGCGGCCCTGCCCGAGAACGATCTCTTCGCCGGACTGCGCTGATCACCGAGGGAGGGGCGGCCGTCCCGCGGACTCGGACGGCCGCCTCTCTCTCGCCTCCGCAACCCGTTTCAGCAGGTCACGGGGTGTAGATCGTCGGACGCGGTGCCGTCGGCATCCCGTTGCCGATGAAGAAGCTGGGGTGCGGGGGCTGGTTGTAGGCGGTGTTCTGCCAGGCGATGCCGGTGCGGTACATCGTGTCGTGGAGCAGGGTCGTGATCTTCGTGGTGGTCTCGGTCGGGGTCGAGTAGATCCGCAGGGCCGTGTTGTCGCCGGTCGCCCAGACGACCTCCTCGCGCCAGTCGCCGAAGAGGTCGCCCGAGAGCGCCGGCGTCGCCTTGGTGCCGTTGTTGGAGTGGACGGAAGCGCCGGTCAGCAAGCGGGTGTCGGACGAGGTGCCGTACTTGTCGATGTGGGTGCCGTCGAGGAGTTCGCGGGTGGTGTCCCCGTCCCACCAGGACAGGAAGTTGACGGAGGACGGTTCTCGGCCCTTGGTGGCGCCCGCCTCGTCGCGGATGCTGGTGTCGGAGGCGGACCACACCTCGGCGCCGTCGTTGCCCGCGTAGATGTCCCCGGCCACTCCCCTGCCGTTGTCGCAGCAGGCGGCGAGCTGCCAGCGGATCGCGCCGCTCGCCGGGTTGATGTACAGCTCGGCGGGCTGGGAGGTGGACTCGGAGACCTTGAAGTATTCGAGGCCCGACGTTCCCGGGTCGAGGTCGCCCAGGTGCTGGGCGTCGCCGTGCCCGGTCCTCGTGGTCCACAGGCCGTTGCCGTTGTCGTCGACGGCCATCGCCCCGTAGACGATCTCGTCCTTGCCGTCGTTGTCGACGTCGCCCACGGACAGGCTGTGCGAGCCCTGGCCGTCGAAGCCCCTGCCGGTGTTGGTCGACGCGTTGGTGTCGAAGGTCCAGCGCCGGGTGAACGCCCCGTTCCGCCAGTCCCAGGCCGCGATGACCGAGCGCGTGTAGTAGCCGCGCGCCATGATGAGCGAGGGCCGGGCGCCGTCGAGGTAGGCGGTGCCCGCGAGGAACCGGTCCACGCGGTTGCCGTACGAGTCGCCCCACGACGAGACCGTGCCGCGCGCCGGGACGTAGTCGACCGTCCCCATCGCCCTGCCGGTCTGGCCGTTGAACATGGTCAGGTACTCGGGTCCGGTCAGGACGTAGCCGCTGGAGTTGCGGTGGTCGGCGGAGGAGCTGCCGATGACGGCGCCCGTTCCGTCGACCGTGGCGTCGGCGGTCTTCGCGGCCACCTCGGCCTTGCCGTCGCCGTCGTAGTCGTACACCTGGAACTGGGTGTAGTGCGCGCCCGAGCGGATGTTCCGGCCGAGGTCGATACGCCACAGCCGGGTGCCGTCGAGCTTGATGCCGTCGATGATGGTGTTGCCGGTGTAGCCGGACTGGGAGTTGTCCTTGGCGTTGGTGGGCTGCCACTTGAGGACGAAGTCGAGTGCGCCGTCGCCGTCGAGGTCGCCCACCGAGGCGTCGTTGGCCTCGTAGGTGTAGGCGCCCCCGTCAGGGGTGGTGCCACCGGCGGGCGGGCTGATGGGGACGTCCTTGTAGCCGGTGCGGAACTGGATCGCGTGCACGGAGTCGGCCTGCTCGACACCGCCCACGATCGCGCGGACCGTGTAGTCGGCCTGGGCGGGCCCCGCGGAGTGGAAGTAGTTCGTCGAGCCGGTGATCGGGGTGGAGTTGACCTTCGTACCGGCCCGGTAGACGTTGAACGAGACGTCGTTCGGGTCGGTGCCGAGCCAGCGCCAGCTGACCAGGTTGCCCGCGTCGGTGTGGACGCTGACGACACCCCGGTCGAGTTCCTCGGCCTGGCGGGCGGTCGCGGCCTGGGCCGGGCCGGCGGTGAGCGTGGTGAGCCCGGCGGCGGCGAGGGCGCCGGCGAGCACGGTGGAGAGGAGGAGACGGGTCCTGCCGCGTCTGCGATGCGGGTGCTGCACGGTGGGGTACCTCCCTGGGAGGGGGCAGACGGGTTCTGCTCCCTCAGTTGCCGCCCGGGGCAGGGGGGTTGCCGGGATTGGGTAAGCGCTCTCTATGCTGCGCCCGGCGCATAGACGCGGGCGAGTGCGGTGACCGTCGCCGCGATGCGTTCCCGCAGTTCGGCCGGTTCCAGCACCTCCACACCCGCGCCCAGGCGCAGGAACTCGGCGTGGGCGTGCTCGACGGACTCGATGGGTACGGTGGCCAGGGTCCAACCCACCTCGTCCGGCATGCCGTTGGCGCGCACGGCCTCACCCGCCGGGCCGGAGAGGTGCGTGCCGGGGGCGAGCCTGACCACCGCCTCCGCCCGGTGCAGACGGTCGTGGAAGTCCCGCTGGTACCCGGCCCAGTACCCGCCGAGGTCGAAGCCGTCCGGCCGGGTGAACTCCTCGCCGGACGCGCTCAGTTCGAGGATCTGGTCGACGCGGAACGTACGCGGTCCCGGGCCCGCGACGACGTACCAGCGGCCCGCCTTGAGGACCAGGCCGTACGGTTCCAGGCGGCGCCGTACGTCGGTCGGCGCGCGCCAGCGGCGGTACAGGACGTGCAGGACCTTACTGTTCCAGACCGCGTCGGCGACGGCCGGCAGGTACGGGGCCGCGCCGTCGCCGGCGTCCGCGTACCAGCCCGGCGCGTCCAGGTGGAAACGGCCGCTGACGCGGTCGGCGTGCTCGCGCAGCTCCCTCGGCAGGGCGGCCCGTACCTTGAGCTGGGCGGCGGCCAGCAGCGGGCCGAGCCCCAGCTCGGCGGCCGGGCCCGGCACCCCCGCGAGGAACAGGGCCTCGGCCTCGCCCGCGGTGAGGCCGGTCAGACGGGTGCGGTAGCCGTCGAGGAGCCGGTAGCCGCCCGCGTGACCCGCGTCGCCGTACAGCGGGACGCCGGCCTCGCTCAGTGCCTCGACGTCCCGGTAGACCGTGCGCACCGAGACCTCAAGCTCCTCGGCGAGCGCGGCGGCGGTCATCCGGCCCCTGGTCTGGAGCAGCAGGAGGATCGAGACGAGCCGGGCCGACTTCATCGCCCCAGAGTGCCAGGCTCCACTGACAGAGGATGTCAGTGGAGAGGACCTAGCTTCCTCCCATGGCACCTCTCACGACCTCCACGGCCCCTGCCGACCCCGCGAACTTCCACGAGAAACTGCTGACCGTGCCGCCGCCCATCGAGGTGGCGGGCCGGCGGATCAAGCGCTACCACGTCACGGCCGACCCGGCGGGCATCGCGCCCGACGTCGAGGAGGCGGCGTACGCGATGCTGCCGAAGCTGCTCCCGGAGCCGGACGGCACACCGCCCGCCACGTTCGTCGTGCTGCACCGGGGCGGCGACGACGGCGCCTACCTCAACGCGTACAGCTGGGTGTGGGACAACGTCCTGCACTTCGGGGCCGCCACGGCCGGCCAGCCCGTGCTGGGCTGCCCGGACCGCGTACCCACGCACTTCATCACCCTGGACCGGCCGTGGATCGGCTGTGTCTGGGAGCTGCCGCCGATCCTGCACGAGCGTGACGCCTGGGTGCGGCACATGCTGGCGCCCGACGCACCCGACCTCGACGCCTACCTGGCCGACTGCCTTCCCGAGGGCACGACGGGAGACCGCTGAGGAGCGCGCTTCACCCGTCGGCCGGCTCCTGTGGCGGTGGCCATGACTGAGGCTGGGGCTGTGGCTACGAGGGCGGCGGGGCCGGTTTCCGGAACGCGCGCAGTTTGAACTCCGGTTCCGGGCGCGGGACATGCTGGTCAGGTAACTGTTCGAGGCGGGACGCGAGCTGCTCGGTGAGCGGTTCGCCGGGCGGCAGCAGTGTGTACCAGCCGCGGCGCACGTCGGCCGCCGCCCGCAGCGGGGTCCGGCCCTGACCCCGGCCGCGGAAGCCCGCCCGTCCCGCCGGGAGCAGTGCGTGCCTGCCCGCGTACGAGGCCACGAGGTCGGCGCGGTCCCGGGCGGCGCGGCGGGGACGCGGTGCCATCACGGCGTCGATGTCGCTGCCCACGTCGTGCGAGGCCGCCTTGTCGACGGTCGTGACGAGGACGCCACCGGGGCGCAGCACCCGGGCCGCCTCGGCGACGACCCGTTCCGCGTCGTCGAGGAGGTGCAGCAGCCAGATCGCCGACACGGCGTCGAACGAGCCGTCGGGAAAGGGGAGTTGGCGGGCGTCGGCGAGTACGACACGGCCCGGCACCCGCTCGGCGGCCCTGCTCAGCATGCCGTACGCGGCGTCGGCGCCCGTCACGTCGAGACCGGCCGCGAGGAGGCGGCGGGTCACGGTGCCGGTGCCGCAGGCGACATCCAGGAGGGTGCCGGTGGCGTCGGGGAGCAGCCCGAGGACGGCGTCGGCGGCGGCCTCGGCACGGGCTTCGCCGCCCCGTAGCGCGTCGTAGCGCTCGGCCTCCTCGTCGTAGTCGAAGACCAGTGTGCTCACCGCGCGCCGTGCCCGCTGCTCAGCTCCTCCACCCGGCCGGCCAGCTCGAAGTCCTTCTCGGTGACGGCGCCGCCCACGCTGTGCGTGTTCACGGTGAGCAGGACGGTGTGGTGGCCGAGCGTGAGGTCGGAGTGGTGGTCCAGTTCCTCCTGCACCTGGGCGATGTGCACGACCAGGGCGGCCGCCGCGAAGTGCGAGGCCAGCCGGTAGGAGCGGGTGAGGCTGTCCCCGTCCAGGGACCAGCCGGGCAGTTCCGTGAGCCGGTCCTCGACGTCCTTCTGCGACAGCGGTTCAAGGGGCATGATCGCGCTCCTTCGATGGTGTCCGGATCTGCTCAGCGTGCCACAGTCCCGCTCTCCCGTCCCTGGTCAGGCGGGTCCCGGCAGGCGACGAAGGCGGCATTCGGCCTCATGGGCGCACATCGACCGGCGCGGGCGCATCGACTACGGTCGGGGCATGACCAGCGCCGCGTACACCTCCGGGTCCGTCAGCGTGTCCGCCGGTGCGCGGGGCAGTGCCCCCGCCGCCGACAAGGGAGTCGGTCCGCTGTTGCGCGGCTGGCGGGAGCAGCGCCGGGTGAGTCAGCTGGAGCTGGCGTTGCGGGCGGGGTCCTCGGCGCGGCACATCAGCTTCATCGAGACGGGCCGCTCCCGGCCGAGCGAGGAGATGGTGCTGCGGCTCGCCGAGCACCTGGACGTACCCGTGCGGGACCGCAACTCCCTGCTGCTGGCGGCCGGTTACGCGCCGCACTACCCGGAGACCCCGCTGGACGATCCGGCGCTGGACGCGCTGCGGGAGGGGGTGGAGCGGCTGATCCAGGGCTATGAGCCCTATCCGGCACTGGTCGTGGACGCCACGTACAACGTGGTGGCCGCCAACCGGGGCATCCTGATGCTGCTCGGCAGCGTCCCCGAGCACCTGCTCGAACCTCCGCTGAACGCGATGCGGCTGACACTCCACCCCGAGGGCCTGGCGCCCAGGATCCGCAATCTGCGCGAGTGGCGCGGCCATCTGCTGGCCCAGATGGAACGGGACATCGCCCTGCGCCGCTCACAGCCACTGCGCGCGCTGTACGAGGAGGTGGCCGCCTATCCGGCGCCGCCCGCCGCCCCGTCCGCGGCACCCGGTTCCCCCGCGGGGGACGCGGTGCTCGACGAGGAGCCGTCGGAACCGGTCCCCTACTTCGCGCTGCCGATGCTGATCGAGCACGACGGGCGGATGCTGTCCTTCATCTCGTCCATCTCCACGTTCAACACGCCGATGGACGTGACCGTCGCCGAGCTGGCCATCGAGACGCTGCTCCCGGCCGACCCGGCGACGGTGAAGTACCTTCACTCGCTGATGTCCTGACGGATCGTCATTTCTGTCGGCGGGCCCGCAGCGCCGCGTACTGCACGAGCGCGAACGCCGCCACGGTCAGCGCCTGCACCGGGATCCACACCGCTCCGGCGGTGCTCGGCGACAGCCACAGGGCGAGCGCGGCGAGACTCAGCGCCGCCCAGGCGAGGTTGACCTCGATGACGGCCCGTACGGGCAGGGCGGGCGGCGCAGGGCGCGAGGCCAGCAGGGCGACGGCCGCCGCGTACACCGTCAGGAGCAGGCCGAGGGCGAGCAGCAAACCCTGGTCGACGCCGAGCAGCCGGCCCAGCGGGCCGGAAGCGGCGAGGTAGGCGAGGCCGTTCGCGCCGGTCACCGCCGCGTCGAGGGCCAGGAAGCGGCGCAGCATCGTCTGCGGTTCGGTGGTGCGGGCGAGTACGGCGAGCTGGGCTGCGGACATGGCGGATCACCCTCCGTCGAGGTCGGTTCCGGCTGCGGGGCCCGGTTCCCGGACCGGAGTGCGCCGGCCCGGGAACCGGTACGACCACCATGCCGTGCGCCACGAGGGGCGGTCGATTACCCGGGACGTAATGCCGACACACCGGACCGAGTGAGGGGATCCGGTGAGGCTTTCGCGGGAACGTGGCACACTTCTCGCCATGTTCGGGGCTCGGGGAGGCGTGGCGTGAGTGAGAGGCGGCCTGCGCCGACCGTGGGGCAAGTGGTGCTGGGCCGACGGCTCCAGGAACTGCGCGAGGCGTCCGGCCTGAAGCGGGACGAGGCAGCGCGGATCCTGCGGGTGGCGCCCGCGACCGTCCGGCGGATGGAGATGGCCGAGGTCGCCCTGAAGATCCCGTACGTGCAGGTGCTCCTGTCGACGTACGGAGTGGGCGACGAGGAGACGGCGGGCTTCGTCCGGCTGGTGGAGGAGGCGAACGAACCCGGCTGGTGGCAGCGCTTCCACGACGTCCTGCCGGACTGGTTCAGCCTGTACGTGAGTCTGGAGGGCGCCGCCTCGATCATCCGGTCGTACGAGCCGCACTTCGTGCCGGGGCTGTTGCAGACCGAGGACTACGCCCGTGCCGTCCTGGAGGCGGGCACGGTCGGGCAGACGGGGACCGAGGAGATCGAACGCCATGTGTCCCTGCGGATGGCCCGGCAGAAACTGCTCACGGGGGAACGTCCGCCGCATCTGTGGGTGATCATGGAGGAAACGGTCCTGCAGCGGCCGGTCAGTATCCGCTCCGAGGTGATGGCGGACCAGCTGGACCATCTCCTGGCGGTCGTCGAGAACGACCACATCACGTTGCAGATCGCCGAGTTCTCGGCCGGGCCGCACCCGGGGACGTACGCGCCCTTCGTGCTGTTCCGGTTCGCGGAGCCGGAGTTGCCGGACATGGTGTACACGGAGTATCTGACCGGGGCGCTGTATCTGGACTCCCGCAAGGAGGTGGCCGCGCATCTGGAGGTGCTGGACCATATGGCCACGGGTGCGGCGTCCGCCCAGCGGACCAGGGAACTGATCCTGGAGCGCCGGGCGGATTTCTGAGCGGCTCCGTCCACGGGAGGGTTCGAGGGCTTGCGGTCGGTTGCCGGCTGACGGTTGCCGACGGCTGGGTGCGCGGTGCCCCGCGCACCCAGGGGGTGGGAGTGGGGCGCGATGTCCCGTGACCCTGGGTGGTAGCGGTGAGCGTCCACACTGTCGCCGGTGCCGTCGCCGGTGATCGGGTCGCTCAGGTCGGGGTGTCCTTCCGGCCGTCGCCCTCGGGTCCGCCGGACCTGGCCTCGCGTTCCTCGTCGACTATCTCCGCGTCGACCACGCCATCCTCCTCGGCCGGCCGGGACTGCTCGGTGCCCGGCTCGTCCTGCGGGGGTGACTGCTGGGCCTGGGCGTACATGGCCTGCCCCATCTTCTGGCTGACGGTGGCGAGCTTCTCGGCACCCGTGCGCAGGGTGTTCGTGTCGGTGCTGCCGTCCCGGTCGTTCAGGAGGGCCTGCAGCTCGGCGATCGCGGTCTCGACCTCCGTCCTGATGTCGGCCGGAATCCGCTCCTCGTTGTCCCGGATGAACTTCTCCGTCTGGTAGACGAGCTGCTCGGCCTGGTTACGGGTCTCGGCGGCCTCGCGGCGTTTGCGGTCCTCGTCGGCGTACTGCTCGGCCTCGCGCATCATGCGGTCGATGTCGTCCTTGGCGAGCGCGGAGCCGCCCGTGACGGTCATCTTCTGCTCGCGGCCCGTGGCGAGGTCCTTCGCCGAGACATGCATGATCCCGTTGGCGTCGATGTCGAAGGCGACCTCGATCTGCGGCAGCCCGCGCGGCGACGGCGGCAGCCCGGTGAGGTCGAAGACACCCAGTTTCTTGTTGTAGGCGGCGATGTCGCGCTCGCCCTGGAAGACCTGGATGCCGACGGACGGCTGGTTGTCCGTGGCGGTGGTGAAGATCTCCGAACGCCGGGTGGGAATGGTCGTGTTGCGCTCGATGAGCTTGGTCATGATGCCGCCCTTGGTCTCGATGCCCAGGGACAGCGGGGTGACGTCGAGGAGCAGGACGTCCTTCACGTCGCCGCGGATGACACCCGCCTGGAGCGCCGCGCCGAGGGCCACGACCTCGTCCGGGTTGACGCCCTTGTGCGGGTCCTTGCCGGTGAGTTCCTTGACCACCTCGGTCACCGCGGGCATCCGGGTGGAGCCGCCGACGAGGATGACGTGGTCGACCGCGGAGAGCTTCACCCCGGCGTCCTTGACCGCCTGATGGAAGGGGGCCTTGCAGCGTTCGAGGAGGTCGGCGGTCAGCTCCTGGAACTGGGCGCGTGTCAGCTTCTCGTCGAGGTGCAGCGGGCCGTCACCGGTCGCGGTGATGTAGGGCAGGTTGATGGTCGTCTCGGTCGACGAGGACAGCTCGATCTTGGCCTTCTCCGCGCCCTCCCGCAGCCGCTGGAGGGCCATCTTGTCCTGGGCGAGGTCGATGCCGTACTGGCCCTTGAAGCGTTTGACGAGGTGCTCGACGACCCGCTGGTCCCAGTCGTCGCCGCCCAGTTGGGTGTCGCCGTTGGTGGCCTTGACCTCGATGACTCCGTCGCCGATCTCCAGCAGGGAGACGTCGAACGTGCCGCCGCCCAGGTCGAAGACGAGGACGGTCTGCTCCTCACCCCGGTCGAGCCCGTACGCGAGGGCCGCGGCCGTCGGCTCGTTGATGATCCGCAGCACGCTCAGGCCGGCGATCTCACCGGCCTCCTTGGTGGCCTGGCGCTGGGTGTCGTCGAAGTAGGCGGGCACGGTGATCACGGCTTCCGTGACGTCCTCGCCGAGATACGCCTCGGCGTCCCGCTTCAGTTTCTGCAGCACGCGCGCGGAGAGTTCCTGCGCGCGGTAGCGGGTGCCGTCGATCGTGCCGCCGTCACTGCCGGGGAACCGCCAGGCCGGGTCCCCCATATGGCGTTTGACGGAGCGCGCGGTGCGCTCGATGTTCGTCACGGCCTGCCGTTTGGCGACCTCTCCGACCAGCACCTCCCCGTTCTTGGCGAACGCCACCACCGAGGGGGTCGTACGCGCGCCCTCGGCGTTGGCGACGACCGTGGGCTCACCCCCTTCCAGTACGGCGATCACCGAGTTCGTGGTGCCGAGGTCGATCCCGACCGCACGTGCCATGTCCGTCCCCTTCCGCCCAGGTCTTGCCGCGTTCCATCACCGCGTTCCATCACAAAACTTGAGTGCGACGCTGTCAATGGGGCAAGTACCCCGGACCGCCCGGGACATGACGACACACGGCCCCGGACATGACGATGCCGCGCCCCCTCGCGGGGCGCGGCATCGTCGGAGAGCGGTGTGCCGAAACGGCGGGGTGTCAGGCGAGCTTCGCCGTCAGCGTGATCGTCGTGCCCGTCAGCGCCTGGCTGACCGGGCAGTTCTTCTTGGCGTCCTCGGCGGCGGCGGTGAAGGCGTCGTCGTCGAGGCCCGGCACGGTGCCCTCCACGGTGAGGTGGATGCCCGTGATGCCCTCACCCGGCTGGAACGTGACGTCCGCGGAGGTGGTGAGCTTGGTGGGCGGGGTGCCGGCGCCGGCGAGGCCGTGCGAGAGCGCCATGGAGAAGCAGCTGGAGTGGGCGGCGGCGATCAGCTCCTCCGGGCTGGTCTTGCCGTTCGCCTTCTCGGAGCGCGACGGCCACGACACCGGCTGCTCGCCGATGCCGGAGGAGTCGAAGGTGACGACGCCGTTGCCCTCGAGCAGGTTGCCTTCCCAGACGGTGTGTGCGGAGCGCGTTGTTGCCACGATGATTCCCTTTCGACGAGGTCCCGGTTCCGGGTCCGTGGCACCATCCGATCACACTCGGGTCACCGCCGGGCTCAGCGCACGCGAAAGACCGGCCCCCGCGCGGTGAACGGCAGGGACGCGCCCTGCGGAATCAGGTAGGCGTGCTCGCGGCGGACCCGCAGCACGTCGCACCAGCCGTCCGTGATGATCAGGACCGGGGCGGCCGGCGGGAAGTCCTTCGCCCGGTGCAGGAGATCGACGCCGGGCTGCAGGACGGTGCCGCCCCGGCCATGGACACGTATCCGGCCCGCGATCTCCGTGACCGGGACGAAGCCCGCGTCGTGCGGTGCCGCGTCGCAGAACACGACCCGCGCCGCCGGTACGTCCCTGGCCTCGGCGTACGAGGCGATCGCGCCCAGTGCCTTGCCGAGCAGGGTGCGGTCCATGGAGCCGGAGGTGTCGAGGACCACGCCGAACGTGCAGCGGGCGATCTCCTCGGGCGGGAAGTACCGTCCGGCGCGCGGGATGTCCGGGGTGGCGGCCTGCCGGCGGGACGGGCGGGCGTAGGTGCGCAGCGGTTCGGGGCGCGGTACGAACTCGTCGAACCAGCGCGCGAGTTGGGCGTCCCACGGCAGCGGCGGATGGCTGAGCGCGCGGATGTCCTCGACGAGGCCGCCGGGCAGGTAGCCGCGTTCCTGCCGCTGGTGCAGGTCCAGGCCCCCGGCGAGGCCGCGCCGGTAGAACTCGTCGAGGTCGACGTAGTCGCGGGGTGAGCCGAGGGGGCCGCCGAGGATGTCTCCCACACCTTTGCCGCGCAGGGTGGCGAGGCGTCGGTGGCGGCGCAGGTCGGTGGCGAGCCGGTCGTAGACCTCCTCGGCGGAGAGGTCCTTCAACTCCTGGTCGTACAGCAGCCCTTCGGGCATCACGCCGACCTGCATCTCGACCAGCCAGGAGTTGATGACGTAGTCGCAGGCGACATTGAAGAGGTACGGGTCACGGACGCCGCAGCGGTCGCCGTGGCGCAGCGCGGCGTGCAGCATCTCGTGGGCGAGGACGAACCGCCACTCCTCGTCGTCGAACCGCCGCAGCGGGTTGATGTAGACCTCGGCGGCCTCCGCGTCGACGGCGGCGACGGAGATGCCGTGCGCGTGGGCGAGTTCGGCGTCCGCGACGAGCGTGATGCCGGCCGCGATGCCGCCGAGCAGGGGGTAGGAGGACACGAACCAGCTCAGGGCCCGCTCCCACGGCTGCCGCGGGGTGATGCCGCCGCGCATCGACTCGCGCCGGCCGCCCGCCATGTCCATCGCGGCGGACACCGTGCGTGTCAGCGCGTGGGCGAAGGCGAGCTGCCAGTCGGGCGCGGCCCCTCCCCGCCAGGTGTCCCACGGCACCAGCAGCTGGTCCGGCTCGTCGCCCGCCGTGCCGCACCGCTCGTACACCGCGGGGATACCGGCGCCGTCGCGGCGCCAGCGCGCGGCGAGCTGCTCCTCGTCCCCGTCGGGGTACGACCCGGGCAGGTCCGCGGGGGTCAGACCGATGGGGAAGCCGAGCAGGAAGCGGTTGACGACGACGCAGCGCGCGGCGAGGTCGAAGCGGTCGGGCTGCTCCCGTACGGTCTTCTGCGCCTGGACGTGTCCGAAGCCGAGGTGGAGGGCGCCGTGCGCGAGGTCCCAGGCCCATTCGGCGGGGTGGGCCCGGCGGCCGGGATGGACGTGCAGCACTCCGTCGGAGTCGACGCGTACGAGCCCCTCGCGGGGCGACGCCTCGCAGTCCTCCTGGCGGCAGACGCTGAAGCCGATGGCGGCCAGCGCGCGGTTGGCGCGCACCAGCCGCATTCCCTCGGCGAACGCCTCGGCCGCCAGGTCCTTCTTCGGCTGCGGCTTCTTGCCCGTACGGCTCACCGGCGGGCCTCCACCAGCCGGGGCATGTCGCGGGCGGCCTCCACCAGGAACCAGGCGGGCAGTACGGGGTTGCCGTCCTCGTCCGAGGCGATGACACTCTGGGCGACCTCCACCGAGATCTCGGCGAGCTGCACCAGCAGCGACTTGGCGCGGTACGCGGTCTGCCGGCCGTTCGCCGAGGCGTGCTCCTTGCTGGTGGGCAGGTCCTTGACCAGCCGTCCCCGGAACGACTCGGCGAGGTAGTACAGCAGGTCACGGTCCTCGACGCGGTTCGGCCAGCGGGCCTCGCCCTTGAGGATCGCCTCGATACCGAACCGGCTGCGGACGATCTTCACATAGCCGCAGAAGGCGACCGCGTGCGCGGGCGTGAGTGTGCCGTGCGCGATGACCTTGAGCGTCGGCTCGTCGAGCGTCGGACCGAAGGAGCGCAGGGCGTCGGAGAGCATGTGCCAGGAGCGGGGCGTGGAGAACGGCTCCTCCGTCTTCGGCGGCTTCGACCACAGGTGGTCGGGGCGGTCGGTGAGGTGGTCGAGCACCCACGGGTGAATGTCGTTGGTCGCCGCCCACACCAGCCAGTCCTTCGCCGAGACCTCAAGATGCACGTGGGTGAGGCGGTTGACCAGCGCGGACGCGATCGGGCGGGCGAGCGCGTTGTCCGTCGAGCGGTTGCCCGCGCCGATCACGATCGAGCCCGCCGGCAGCTCGTAGTTGCCTATGCGGCGGTCCAGGATCAGCGAGTAGAAGGCCTTCTGGACGTCCGGGGTCGCCGCGTTCAGCTCGTCCAGGAACAAGCAGTACGGCTCGTCGCGGGCGATCGCCTCCGGCGGGCAGAAGACCGAGCGGCCGTCCCTGATCTGCGGTACGCCGATCAGGTCCTCCGGCGCCAGCTGCGTACCCAGCAGGCTCACGCACTCCAGGCCCAGGGACTCGGCGAACTCCCTGACCAGGGAGGACTTTCCGATGCCCGGGGCGCCCCAGAGGAACACGGGCCGCACGGTCGCGAGACCGAGCAGCAGTTCCGGTACACGGGCGGGAGTGACGGTGACGGCTGCCTGCACGCGGGCTCCTGGTGGGAGGGGGTCGGGTCACGCCCAGTGTGCGTGGACGCGGGCGGCCCCGCAGCCCATTTTCCCCCGCCCCACCCGCCCGCGGGCCGGGCGGGGGCGACCGCTTGCCACCTGCGATCCCGGCGGAGACTGACACCGTTTGTCCACCTGCGGTCCCGGCGGAGACTGACCGCTTGTCCCCCTGCGGGCGCGGCCGGCGGAGACTGACCGCTTGTTGGACTGTGGGCGCGGTGGGGGGTGACCGTTTGTCCACCTGCAGGCCCGGCGGAGACTGGCCGCTTGTCCGACTGTGGGCGCGGTGGGGGTGGGCCGCGCAGTTCCCCGCGCCCCTGAAAGACGGGGCTGCGCCCCTGTCTTTCCCTCTACGCCGCCGCACGCCCACAAGACACCCTCGCCCCGCCCCACCTAAGGGGCGCGGGGAACTGCGCGGCCAGCCCCTACCGGCCCGCACCCATCCATCGGCGCCAAGGTCAACGCCCTAAGGGGCGCGGGGAACTGCGCAACAAGCCCCACCCGACCGCACCCCGGTCACGCGGACCGTTCGCCGGCGCGTGGCGCGTCGTCGCCGACCGGCACCTGCGGACCGTCGTCCTCCCGCAACCACCGCCGCAGCACCCGGTGCACCTGCTCCGCGCCCACCAGTTCCTCCCCCGCCCCGACCGGCGGAGAGAGGCTGAGCGGCGACATCAGGAAGGGCCGCCCCTGGGCTCCACCGAGCCCCCCGTGGGACCCGACCTGCTCCTCGAACGCGAGGACCTCACCGTCCTCGGGGTCGTACCAGGAGTTCACCATGATGTCCGCGACGTGCGGGAACGAGTGCGTGCGGCGCACCGCGTCCGCGGCCCCCGGCCCGAAGTCCGCGAGCGGCCCGGGATCGTCGTCCAGCTCGTCCAGCGGAATCTCCGCGCCGTGCGCCCCGAGCACGAGCCCTCCGTGCTCCTCGCTGCGCACGAGCACGAACCCGATCCCGGGATGGTTCGCGAGCGTGGTCAGCAACGCCGGATGCCGCGCGTCGATCTCCTCGCGGCTCATCCGGTGCGGCACGTCCGGGAAGGACACCAGGCCCAGATTCCCGGACGCCAGCACGATGGGCTCCGACGGCGGCCGGGTCGGCCGCAACTGCTCGCCGCCCTCCGCCGCCTCGGGCCTGTGCAACGCGGCCCGCACCGCCGTCCTGGCCTCGGCCCCGCTGTGCGTACGCCGGGCCTTGCGCGGCACGGGCAACCCGCAGCCCGCCCGGACCAGTTCGCCGAGCCCGAGGCCGTAACGGGCGTGGAAGGTCTCGCCGGGGCTCTGCCCGTGGTCGGAGAGCAGGACCACGCGGTACGTCCGCGGCGCGTGCTCGGCGACCTGCTCGATCAGGGCCAGCGAGCGGTCCAGGCGCTGCAGAACCTTCTCCGCGTCCCGGCTGCGCGGCCCGGAGTGGTGCGCGACCTCGTCGTACGCGACCAGGTCCGCGTAGACCGAGGCGCGTCCGGCGAACATGTCCCCGATCACCGCCGCGACGACGACGTCCCGCTCGATGACGGTCGCGAAGGCCCGGATGAAGGGGTACAGACCGCCGCGGCCGACCCGGGGGCGCTGCTTGCGCAGCCGCGCCCGGGTGGACTCGCCGATCTCGCGGCCGACGTCGGCGACGAAGGACAGCGCGGTACGGACCGCGTTGGCGGGGTCGGAGAAGTACGCGAAGTAGCCCGCCCGGGAGCGGTTCTCCCTGCCCCGCCTGGCGGCCACGGACAGCACCAGGGCGAGTTGCTCGGCGCCCCCGCTGAAGAGGTTGCCGCGGCTCGCGCCGTCCACGGTGAGCAGGCCGCCGTCGCCGGTACGTTCGACGGCCCGGCGCTGGAGTTCCGCGGCGCTGGTGGGCCGGTTGCAGACCACGATCTCCCGGGTGTCCTTCTCGTACCAGCGGAAGGCGGGGACGTCGTAGTTGGAGCCGTGCAGGATGCCGAGCTGGCTGGCGCCGGTCTGACTGGACCAGTCGGTGAGCCAGGGGGCGAGCCGGTGGGTGGTACGGGCTCCCGGGCCCTCGCCCAGCCAACTGGCCACGGTGGGCATGAGGCCGCGTCCGATGGCGTCCACGAGCACGTCGTGACCGACTCCGTCGAGCTGGAGGAAGACCGTGCCGGGGGTCGACAGGGCGCCGGGCGGCGGTGTCTGCCCGCGGCGGCGGTCCGACAGGCGGTACAGCCTGCGCCGGTACGCGTCGTCGTCCCGCACGGCCAGCGCGCCGCCGGTGGCGGAGGCGACCGCCGACATCACCGCGGCGACCACCACGGCGGTCTCCGGGGCGGCCTCGCTCTGCCCCGAAGGGTCCAGGCGCAGGGCCAGCAGCAGGAGTGAGCCGTTCAGGAAGAAGACGAGCAGGCCGAGGACGAGGGCGGGGACGAGGAGCAGCGCCCGTACGAGGAGGGGCCATACGACGGAGGAGAGCACGCCGAACGCTCCGGCGCCCAGTGCGGCGGTGACGGCGATGCTGGTGGCGCTGTCACCGTCGGGCGACTGGAGCCTGAAGTCCGGCAGGATCCCGGCGAGCACGAGCATGGTGACCGTGGAGACCGCCCACACGGCGACACTCCGCCAGACCGCGCTCCCCACCCTCTGCCATCGTTCTTTCCCCACGTCACGCCCGCCTCACGTTCAGGCCCGCCCTCCGGCCGACGGAGCCGGCCCCACCCTGCCACACCCCCACCCCAAGGAGGCCACCCGCCAGGGGCCACGGGGACCGACGCGCCCAACCACAACGAACCCACACCCGACAAGGCCCCCAGCCCCACCCACCCAGGGGCGCGCGGAACGGCGCGACCAGCCCTCACCGGCCCGCACCCAATAACCCACCCCAGCCAAACCCACCCAAGGGGCGCGGGGAACGGCGCGACCAGCCACGACGGACCCGCACCCGACAACACACCCCGGCCCCCACTCACCCAGGGGCGCGGGGAACGGCGCAATCCCCCGAACCGAACCGAACCGAACCGAACGGAGCGCTCAGCGCCCGTCGTACCCCGCCGTCGGCATCGACAGCCGCCGATGCACCCGCGCCTTCATCTGCGCGTCGTACGCGGGCTCGGCATGCCCGACCGTCTCCACCCGCACCCCACGCCGATCGCACTCGGCGGTGAACTCCTCCACCGAGGCCAGCGCCCGCTCCAGAACCCGCCGGCTCGGCGCGACGAACAGATCCACGAGGCCGGCCTCGGCGTCCTCCCAGAGCGCGCAGTGGTCGGGCCGCAGCCCCCGCAGCAGCAGCTCTCTCGTGACCACGTAACCGCGCTCGGCCGCCCAGTGGGCACACATGGCGTGCTGGCTGCGCGAGTCCACCAGGAAGGGGTCCGCGTCCAGTTCCTCCAACGGCGTCAGGCTGGCGATCGTCGTCACGCGCAGCGTGCCGGAGGTACGGCGTGTGTCTCCCATGGGGTCCCCCTCACCTCCGGGTTTCGTCGCCGACCCTACTCCTGCACGTACGCTCGGGGGGAGTCGCACGAAGGAGGCAAAGGAGTGCCGGTGGAGATCACTTGGTGGGGTCACGCCACCTGCACGGTAGAGGACTCGGGAGTACGCGTGCTCACGGACCCGCTCTTCGCGCGCCGGCTCGCGCATCTGCGCAGGCGCCGGGGCGCGCCGCCCCCACCCGGCGCGGCGGTGGCGGATGTGACGCTCATCTCTCATCTGCACGCCGACCATCTGCACATCCCCTCGCTGTCCCGGCTCGCCCCGGGCACCCGGCTGCTGGTGCCGCGCGGTGCCCGGCGCGCGGTCCCCGGACTGCGCAGACTCGGCGGACTGGAGCTCACCGAGGTGGCGCCCGGTGACCGGGTCCAGGTCGGTGACCTGGACGTACGGGTCGTCTCCGCGCGGCACGACGGGCGGCGACTGCCGGTCGGGCCGCATCGCGCGCCCGCCCTCGGCTATGTGATCGAGGGCGAGTCCCGGACGTACTTCGCCGGGGACACCGGTCTGTTCGAGTCGATGGCCGAGGAGGTCGGACCGGTCGACGTGGCGTTGCTGCCGGTCGGCGGCTGGGGCCCGTACCTGGGCGAGGGGCACCTCGACGCGGGCCGGGCGGCCGACGCGCTGGCCCTGCTGCGGCCCGGCAGCGCGGTGCCGGTGCATTACGGCACGTACTGGCCCATCGGCATGGATTCCGTGCGCCCCCACGAATTCCATGCGCCGGGCGCCGAGTTCGTGCGCCTGGCCGCCGAGCGTGCGCCCGGCGTGACCGTGCACCGGCTCGACCACGGCGAAAGTGTGCGACCCAAGATCGTGGGGTACCGGTCCTCCCCTGGGGACGCACCGGCTGGTCGGGGCGACGACGAGCGGGAGGGCGGAACCCGGTGAGACCTGTGCTCGCCGTCGCGGTCACGACCGTGCCGACTGTGGCCACTCAGCAGGCGCTCGGCTATCCGTCGCTGTTCCTGCTGGTGCTGATCGGTGCGCTGGTGCCGGTGATTCCCACGGGTGCACTGGTGAGTTCGGCGGCCGTGGTGGCCGTCCACCAGGCGGCGCCCTTCTCGATGCTGCTGGTCTTCCTGGTGTCGGCGCTGGCCGCGTTCCTCGGGGACATGGCGCTGTACTGGCTCGGTCGACGCGGCATGAAGTCGAAGAACGGCTCGCGCTGGCTCGCGGCGATCCGCGACCGCGCGCCGGAGGACCGGCTGGCCCAGGCGCAGGGCAAGCTCGCCGACCACGGGGTCGCGGTGCTGGTGCTGTCCCGCCTGGTCCCGGCGGGGCGCATCCCCGTGATGCTCGCGTGTCTGATGGCGAAGTGGCCGATGCGCCGGTTCGCCCACGGCAACGCGCCGGCGTGCCTCGCGTGGGCGGCGACGTACCAGCTCATCGGGGTGCTGGGCGGCTCCCTGTTCAAGGAGCCCTGGGAGGGCGTACTCGCGGCGATCCTCCTGACGGTGATCGTCAGCCTGGCCCCCACACTATGGCGCCGAGTCCGCAGCGCCACAGCCCGCTAGGCCCCACGCCCCGACGAGGACACCCCCTCAGGAACAAGGGAACGGCCGCACCCAACCACAACACACCCGCACCCGACAACGCACCTCACCCCCACTCACCCAAGGGGCGCGGGGAACTGCGCAACCAGCCACAACGGGCCGGCACCCCACAACCCACCCCAACCCCCACTCACCCCAGGGGCGCGGGGAACTGCGCGCCCAGCGACAACACACCCGCACCCGACACCGCACCTCAGCCCTCACTCACTCAGGGGCGCGGAGAACTGCGCGACCAACCGCGACGGGCCCGCACCCCACGACGCACCCCACCCCCACTCACCCCAGGGGCGCGAGGAACGGCGCAACCAGCCACAACTGGCCCGCAGCTGCACCACGGCCCCCACAGGAAGTGACTTGCCGCCGTCCAGACGGCGCGACCACGTGGCAGCCGGCCGCGCAGTTCCCAGCGCCCCTAACGGGACGCCGGCAGAACGCGCGACGCCCCCACCGGAAGGTCCCACAGGTCCTCGCGACGCAGACCCGCCCCATCCCAGGCCACACGCACCCGGGCAAGCGGTTCCATCACGGGTTCGGCCGACAGGACGAACGTCGCCCAGTGCATGGGAGCCATCCGACGCGCACCGAGGTCCTGAGCCGCCCGCACCGCGTCCTCCGGATCGCAGTGCACATCGCTCAGCCACCACCGCGGCTCGTACGCGCCGATCGGCAGCAACGCCAGGTCGATCCCGGGATACCGCGCCCCGATGCGGCCGAACCAGTGCCCGTACCCCGTGTCGCCCGCGAAGTACACCCGCCTGCCGTCGGGCGCGGTCAGCACCCAGCCGCCCCACAGCGTGCGGCAGGTGTCGTGGAGGCTGCGCTTGGACCAGTGGTGGGCCGGCACGAAGTCCAGGCGGACACCGCGGAGTTCGGCCGCCTCCCACCAGTCCAGCTCGGTCACGCACGTGAAGCGGCGCCGCCGGAACCACCGGCCGAGGCCCGCCGGGACGAACACCGGAGTGTCGCGCGGGAGCCGGCGCAGGGTCGGAGCGTCCAGGTGGTCGTAGTGGTTGTGGCTGATGACGACCGCGTCGACGCGGGGCAGCGCGCTCCAGGGCACGCCGACCGGGGTGATCCGGGCGGGAGTTCCGAGGATCTTGCGGGACCAGACCGGGTCGGTGAGCACCGTGAGCCCACCGATCCGGACCACCCAACTGGCGTGCCCCGCCCAGGAGACGGCGACGGTACCGGAGTCTGCCCGGGGCAACGGGCCCGGCTCGTACGGCAGTCGGGGTACGTCGGCGAGCCCGCCGGGCCCCGGCCGCAGCGCCCCCTCACGGGCGAACCGCGCGAAGCCGCTGATGCCCGGCAGCGGTGCGGTGAGCCGGTCGGCGAACGAGCGCGGCCAGACCCGCCGTTCACCGAGGGGCCGCGGCTCGTCGAGCGGCGTCCCGGCAACGGGCACGGCACCCGCCGTGGCGGCCGTGCCCGTGGTCGTAGTGGCCGTAGTCGTAGTCGTCGTGGGCGTCGTCGTGGTGGTCGTGGCCGACTCGGGCTGCTGCGTCATCGAGGGGACTCCCGTCGCCGAGCGTCGTCGTCGCGGAGATCGTCGAAGGTCGATCCCAGCAGACTCAACACGCTGTCCACATGCGGCAATTCCAGAGGTTCCGGTGACAGAAGAGACGCCATGCGCTCGTCGTCGGTTGTGCCGAGGAACGCCCCGGTGTCCAGCCGTACGCGCAGGGCGCCGAGGTCGTCCCCGAAGCGGTGCCCGCCGGGCGTCGGCATGCCCAGCCGGACGCTGAGGAAGTCCTCCAGTTCCTGCGCGTCACCGACACCGAGCGCGCCGAGCGCGGACCGCAGCGGGCCGAGGTCGGCGTACAGGTGGCGTCCCGCCCGCGGGGGCCGGACGAAGGCGCCCGCCGCGGTGAGCGCCCGGTGCGCGGCGGCGGCCACGCGCGCGTGCAGCCGTACGGACGCGGCGAGGCGGTGCGTGATCTCGTCGGGCTCGCCGAGCGCGTACGCGGCGGCCGAGGCGACCGGCGTGGCGATCCGGGCGTCGAGTGCGGTGAGGACGTCGAGGACGCGGTCGCGCAGGAGGGTGCCGGTGTCGTTGCCGGGGAAGCGGGCGATCGCGGCGGGCCAGCCGGCCGGGAGGAACGGGCCGGCGAGGTCGGTGAGGACCGTGACCCGGTCCGGCAGCATCTCGGCGGGGCCGATCAGCACGGTGTCCTGCGGCTCGTGCAGCGTGTCGCGCCAGGTCTCGTCGCTGACCACGTGCAGGCCCTCGCCTGCGGCGGCCTCGACGGTCTCGTGGACCAGCTCGGGCGGCGCGACGGTCGCGGCGGGATCGTCGGCCACGGACAGGACGAGCAGCCGCGGATCGCCGCCCTCGGCACGCACCCGGCGCACGGTCTCCAGGAGGGCGTACGGGTCCGGGACGCCGCCGCACTCGGCGGGGGTGCCCACGGGGAAGACGGACGCGCCCAGCAGACGGGCCTGCGGCGTCCACCAGGCCGCGCACGGGCGGGGCACCAGCACATCGCCGCCGAGTGCGGCGGTCAGCGCGAGGAGCAGGGCGGGGGCGCCGGGCGCGGCGACGGTCCGGTCGCGGTCGGCGGGCAGTCCGCGCCGGGCCCAGTAGCCGCGGGCCGCGTCCAGGAGGGCTGCGCTCCCGCCGGTCGGTTCGGTGTGCGTGCCGGTCGCCGCGGCGACGAGTCCGGAGGGCGGCGGCAGGCCGTGGTCCGGGAGGGGTGGGCCGTAACGGACAGGTCCGTGCCCTTCCGGCTCGGTCCTCCGCATCTGTGTACCTCCGCGCAGTGCTTCCCTGGACCCCTCGGTCCGGTCCCCCACGGTCCGGCCCCCTCGGTCGGGGTCCCCTCGGTCGGGGTCCCCCACGTTCCGGTCCCCCACGGTGCCGGTCGTGCTCCTGGGGCCCCGTACCCAGTGATCCGCTTCGCGACTCAGCCGTTCGGCGACGACTCCCGGTGGCGCAGCTTGTGGACGGCCGCGCCGAGCGCGCCCGCGATGAGGACGCCGCCGGACACCAGGGCGACCGTGGAGTCGTTGAAGGTGCCGCCCTCGCCCGCGTGCACCCCGTGCGGGACCCGCGTGCCGTGAGAGCGGTCGTGGGACGCACCGAGGGACACCGTGAAGGACGCGCTCCACTCCTTGCCCTCGCCGCCGGGCGCCGCCGGGCAGACGCCCTCGGCCCGCCACTCGGAGGACTTCCCGGCGCCGTCCGGGCCGCCCTCCGCGAAGTCCGCGGCGGGCGCGATACGGGCGGTGCCGCTGTAGGTGAGACCGCCCCGCGCCTCGTCCTTGCCCGCGGGGTCGTCCTTGCCCGCGGGATCGTCCCGGCCCCCCGGATCGCCGGCGTCCGCGGGCTCCTCGACGACTGCCGGACCCTCGTCGTCCAGCCCCGTCGCGTCCTCGTCCCCCGCCGGGTCGTCCATGCCGGCCGCGTCTTCGACGCCCAACGGATCCTCGACCCCCGCCAGGTCGTCGACGCCCGCCGGATCGTCCGCGCCCGCCGGGTCGTCCATCCGGGAGGGGTCCTCCTTGTGTCCGGAGTGCCCGGATCCCTCGGAGTCTCCTGAGTCCCCGGCGTGCCCGGTCCTGTGCAGCTGGACCGTGCCGTGCTCGAAGGCGTCGGAGGTGGCGTCGATGGTCTTGGGCGGGTGCCCGCCGGTCGACGCGCAGGTGACGGAGACGGTGACGCTGCCGCCCGGGGCCACCGTGCGCGGGCTGACCTCTGCCCCCGAGTTCGCGGACGCGGCCGTTGTGGTCGCGGCCGTCGCGGCGGTGCCGAGTACGAGGGTGGTGAAGGCGGTGGCGGACAGTGCGCGAGCGGTACGGCTCAGCGGCATGGGGCTCGGTCTCCTTCGGCCGTCGGCTGGACCCCCACGCCCGGGTACGGCGGCGGAGGCGGGGCACGACCGGCATGCCCCGCAGCCCATCACAGCCCGCCCCCGCCCGGGGCGCGCGCGGCCGGACACCATTCGTGCCACGGGGACGCCCGAGCGGGTGAACCGGCCCGCACCTGTGCCGGTGGCGTCAGAAGAGCGCCGGAGGGGTCACACGGCCCGCCACGCGGCCTGTCGCACGGGGCCCGTCACTCGGCCCGGAACGCGGCCCGTCACGCGACGTCCCGCATGACCTGGTCCCGCAGCCGGTCGCAGCAGCGGCTGATCAGCCGGGAGACATGCATCTGGGAGATGCCGAGCTGCTCGGCGATACGGCTCTGGGTCATGTCGCTGAAGAACCGCATGTAGAGGATGGCCCGTTCGCGTTCGGACAGGGCCTCCAGCCGGGGCTTGACCGATTCGCGGTCGATCACGATGTCGAGGGCCGGGTCGGCGGAGCCCAGCGCGTCGCTCAGGGAGTAGCCGTCCTCGCTGCCGGGCAGTTCGGCGTCCAGCGAGAGCGCGGTGAAGCTCTCCAGGGCCTCCAGACCGGTGCGTACGTCGTCCTCGCTCATCTGCGCGTGCGCGGCGATCTCCTCGACCGTGGGCTGCCGGCCGGGAATGGTCTGGGACAGGTCCTGGCGCGCGAAGCGGACGCGGTTGCGCAGGTCCTGGACCCGGCGCGGTACGTGCAGGGTCCACATGTGGTCACGGAAGTGACGCTTGATCTCACCGGTGACGGTCGGCACGGCGTAGCTCTCGAAGGCGTTGCCGCGCTCGGGGTCGTAGCGGTCGACGGCCTTGACCAGACCGAGCGCCGCGACCTGCCGCAGGTCCTCGAAGTTCTCGCCGCGGCTGCGGAACCGGCCGGCCAGTCGCTCCGCCATGGGCAGCCAGGCTTCGATGATCTGTTCACGAAGCGTGTCGCGCGCCCGGCCGGGAGGCATCGAGGCGAGCCTGCGGAAGTCCTCGGCCGTGTCGGGGGCGTCGTCGTGCGGATGGTGCCTGGCGCTCGCGTGAGTGCGCATGATGCCTGCAACTCTCTTGAGGGTGCTCTGGTTGGACGGTCAACCGTGAGAGCGCACCCTGGAGCCGGAACGGGCACACCCGTGGGGCGGGACGCGACTCCCACGGACGTGCCTCCTGTCCGAAGCACTGAGTGTCCGCCTGCCCCGGGTTTCCCGGGGCAAACACGGGCGGAGACCTCGTGTTGATGTTCAGGGCCAGATTGCGCGGTTCTCCGCACCCCTGAAAAGGGGCGCGGAGAACCGCGCGGCCAGCCCCCGCCGGCCCGCACCCCCGACAACTCCCGGCCCTGCCAGGCGAAGCGCTAGCGCGAGCGCTCCACCCGCCGCTCGTCCCACACCGGCTCCGCCGTCTCCCGCACGCGCCCGTCGCTCCCGAACACCAGATACCGGTCGAAGGCGCGCGCGAACCACCGGTCGTGGGTGACGGCCAGCACCGTCCCCTGATACGCCTCAAGCCCCTCCTGAAGGGCTTCCGCCGACTCCAGGTCGAGGTTGTCCGTCGGCTCGTCGAGGAGCAGGGCCGTGGACCCCTCCAGTTCGAGCAGGAGGATCTGGAAGCGGGCCTGCTGCCCACCGGACAGCCGGTCGAACCGCTGCTCCGCCTGAGCCGTCAGCTCGTACCTCCGCAGCCGCGACATCGCGGCCCCGCGGGCCTGGGCGTGCTCGGTCCACAGGATGTCGAGCAGGGGGCGCCCCACCAGTTCGGGGTGCGCGTGGGTCTGCGCGAAGTGGCCGGCCACGACCCGCGCGCCGAGCTTCCACTCCCCCGTGTGCGCCACGTCGCCGCCCGCCAGCAGCCGCAGGAAGTGCGACTTGCCCGAGCCGTTCGAGCCGAGGACGGCGACCCGCTCGCCGTAGAAGACCTCCAGGTCGAAGGGTTTCATCAGGCCGGTCAGTTCGAGCCCCTTGCAGGTCACGGCCCGTACGCCGGTGCGTCCGCCGTGCAGGCGCATCGTGATGTCCTGCTCGCGCGGCGGCTCCGGCGGCGGCCCGGCCTCCTCGAACTTGCGCAGTCTGGTCTGCGCGGCCTGGTAGCGCGAGGCCAGCTCATGGCTGATGGAGGCCGCCTGGCGCAGGTTGAGTACCAGCTTCTTGAGCTGGGCGTGCTTCTCGTCCCAGCGCCGCCGCAGCTCCTCGAAGCGTGCAAAGCGCTCGCGGCGGGCCTCGTGGTACGTGGCGAAGCCACCGCCGTGCACCCAGGCGTCGGCACCGGCCGGGCCCGGCTCCACGCTGACGATCTTCTCGGCGGAGCGGGCGAGCAGTTCCCGGTCGTGCGAGACGAACAGGACCGTCTTACGGGTCTCCCGCAGCCTCTCCTCCAGCCAGCGCTTGCCGGGGACGTCGAGGTAGTTGTCCGGCTCGTCGAGGAGCAGCACCTCGTCGGAGCCACGCAGCAGCGCTTCGAGGACGAGCCGCTTCTGCTCACCGCCCGACAGGGTGCGTACCTCGCGGAACTGCGCCTTGTCGTACGGGACGCCGAGCGCGGCCGTGGTGCAGATGTCCCAGAGCGTCTCGGCCTCGTACCCCTGGGCCTCCGCCCAGTCCGAGAGTGCCTGCGCGTACTGCATCTGCGCGGCCTCGTCGTCGACCGTCATGATGCCGTGCTCGGCACGGTCCACGGCCTGCGCGGCCTCGCGGATGCGGGGCTGGGCCACCGACACGAGCAGGTCACGCACGGTCGACTCGTCCCGTACGGATCCCACGAACTGGCGCATCACCCCGAGTCCGCCGCTCACTGTGACCGTACCGCCGTGCGGTTTCAGCTCGCCCGAGATCAGCCGCAGCAGTGTCGTTTTTCCGGCGCCGTTGGGCCCCACGAGCGCCACCACGGCCCCTTCGCCCACCCGGAAGGAGACGTCGCCGAGCAGCGCCCTCCCGTCGGGAAGGTAGTACTCCAGGTGCGCGGCTTCGAGATGTCCCATGGTCGCGCATTGTCCGGGGCGGACGGGCGGCGGGGCAAACCGATATGCGCGCCGAAGGCCCGGTGGGGTAGACGATGAGGCATGACCGCAGAAGTAGACCTCACCGCCGCCGGAGCCGGCCACGCCCTGCTGAACCGGCTGCTGGCCCTCGACACCCGCCTGTTCGAGGCGGTCGCGACCCGGCACTGGCCGGGCGCCGACCCGCTGCTGCCGAAGCTGAGCCGCAGCGCGAACCACGGGGTGCTGTGGTTCGGCGCGGCGGCGGCCCTGGCGGCGACCCGCTCACCGCGGGCGCGCCGGGCTGCCGTCCGCGGGATCGCCTCGCTCGCCCTGGCCTCGGCCACGATCAACACCGTGGGCAAGCGCTCGGTGCGCCGCCCGCGCCCCCGGCTCGACACCGTGCCGATGATGCGGCAGCTGAAGCGGCAGCCGATCACCACCTCCTTCCCCTCGGGGCACTCGGCGTCCGCGGCGGCCTTCGCGACGGGCGTCGCCCTGGAGTCCCGGACGCTAGGCGCGGTGGTGGCCCCGGTGGCCGCCGCGGTGGCCCTGTCCCGGATCTACACGGGTGCGCACTTCCCGAGCGACGTGCTCGTCGGGGCGGCGTTCGGCGCGGGGGCCGCCTTCGCCGTACGCGGGCTGGTGCCGACGCGTGACCAGCTGCCACCGCCCGGGCGTCCGCGCGCGGACGTGCCCGCCCTTCAGGACGGGGAGGGCCTGGTACTCGTGGTCAACACCTCGGCGGGCACCGCGGACCGGATGCGCGCCATCGGGGACGCGCTGCCGCTCGCGGAGGTCGTGGAGTGCGAACCGGAGTACCTGCGGGCCGAGTTGGAGAAGGCGGCGGCCCGCGCAGAGGTGCTGGGGGTGTGCGGCGGCGACGGCTCGATCAACGCGGCCGCCACGGTGGCCCTGCGCCACGGCCTGCCGCTCGCCGTGCTGCCCGGCGGCACGCTCAACCACTTCACGAAGGACCTGGGCGTGGAGGACGTACGCGGTCTGAGCCGCGCCCTGACGGAGGGCGACGCCGTACGGGTGGACGTGGGCCGGTACTCCGCCGGTGAGCAGGAGGGCTACTTCCTCAACAACTGCAGCCTGGGCGTCTATCCGGAGCTGGTGCGCGAGCGGGACCACTGGTCGAAGCGGATCGGCGGCTGGCCGGCCGGGGTGGTCGCGACCCTGCGCGTCGTGCGCGCGGGACGGCACCCGCTGCGGGCCGAGTTCGAGGGCCGGGAGCGGCCGTTGTGGCTGCTGTTCGCCGGCAACGGCACCTATCACCGGATGGGGCCGATCCCGGCCCGGCGTTACGACCTCTCGGACGGTCTCCTCGACGTGCGGGTCGTGCACGGCGGCCGTTTCCCGGCCGTACGCCTGCTCGCCGCGGCCGTGGCCGGACCGCTGACCCGGTCCCCCGTGCACGCGGCGCTGCGGGTCGGCGGTCTGCGGGTGCAGGGCGTCGAACCGGGCACGCTGCTGGCCTTCGACGGCGAAGTCACGCCGGTGGAGGGCGATGTGACGGTCCAGAAGCTCCCGGAGGCGCTGACGGTCTACCGCCCG
Organism: Streptomyces tauricus; assembly: GCF_014650955.1. GTDB lineage: Bacteria > Actinomycetota > Actinomycetes > Streptomycetales > Streptomycetaceae > Streptomyces > Streptomyces tauricus. Next base: position 118,663 of record NZ_BMVY01000016.1, on the reverse strand, counting down.
AGCGGCCCGCGCTGATGACCTGTCAGTCCAGATGACGATACGTGGGTCTCATCATTCGACATGGCGGCGTAGCTTGACTCGTATGCCCCGCGGGGCCCGGTGACGAGTGAAGAGGATGCCGCCATGCCTGAGGAGACCGCCGTGTACACGCACGGCCACCACGAGTCCGTGCTGCGCTCGCACACCTGGCGTACGGCCGCCAACTCGGCGGCCTACCTCCTCGGCTCGCTCAAGCCCCACATGCGGATCCTGGACATCGGCTGCGGGCCCGGCACCATCACCGCGGACCTGGCCGAACTGGTCCCGGACGGCCAGGTCACCGGCGTCGACCACGCGCCGGGCATCCTGGACCAGGCACGCGCCACGGCGGCCGGACGGGGCCTGACGAACGTCGACTTCGCCGTCGCGGACGTCCACGCGCTGGAGTATCCGGACGACAGCTTCTGCGTCGTCCACGCGCACCAGGTGCTGCAGCACGTGGGCGATCCGGTGCAGGCGCTGCGGGAGATGTACCGGGTCACGAAGCCGGGGGGTTTCGTCGCCGTCCGGGACTCGGACTACGCGGCGATGACCTGGTATCCGCGGTCCCCGGGGATGGACGACTGGCTCGACCTGTACCGGCGGGTGGCGCGCGCCAACGGGGGTGAACCGGATGCCGGGCGGCGCCTCAAGTCGTGGGCGCTGGCGGCCGGCTTCGAGGACATCACGGCGTCCGCGGGTACGTGGTGCTACTCGACCGCGGAGGAGCGGGCGTGGTGGAGCGGGCTGTGGGCGGACCGCACGGTCGCGTCCGCGTATGCGGCGCGTGCGGTTGAGGGAGGGCATGCGGGGGTGGAGCGGTTGGACGCGATCGCCGCCGCGTGGCGGGAGTGGGGGCGCCAGGAGGACGCGTGGTTCGCCGTCCTCCACGGCGAACTCCTGTCCCGCAAACGGACACCCTGAACCGGCGGGCCCGTCCGCGCCGTTCCCCGCGCCCCTCAAAAGATTGCGCCGTTCCCCGCGCCCCTGACGGGGCGCCCCCATAGGGGCGCGGGGAACGGCGCAGGCTTTGGCCTTTGCCTTTAGGGGCGCGGGGAACGGCGCAATCTTTTGTCTTTTGGGGGCGCGGGGAACGGCGCAGTCTTTTGCTTGTAAGGGGCGCGGGGCCTAGTCCCGGGGAAGCAGCGGCCCCAAGGGGCCGAGGTCGAGGTTCAGGTCCTCCGGACGGAGGCCGTAGCGGTCGCGCAGCTCCGCCATCCGGTCGTCGAGGAGCATCAGCGTCAACCCGATCCGCTCCTCCTGGTCCTCCGACAGATCCCCCGTGTCGAAGCGCCGCACGGCCTGCCGCTCCATCAGTTGCCGCAGCAACTCGACCACGGTCAGCACCAGCTTGATCAGGTCCCGCTCCACCGTGTCGGGTTCGAGGTCGAGCCGACTCCGCCCAGCCTGCTTCCCGGCCCCGGCCCCGGACCGGGTTCCGGTTCCCAGGACCGCGTCGTCGACGACCCTCTGAAGTGCCTCGCCGCCGCTCACAGCATCTCCTCCCACGGCGCGGGAACGTTCTCGTTCACCGAGCTGATGAGCGCGTTCAGATCGATCCGTACGAGATCGACGTCCGCGATCCGCAGAGTGAGGTCGCCGGTGATGACGACCCCTCCCGCGAGCAGCCGGTCGAGGAGGTCGACGAGGGCGACCTCCCGGCGTTCCACGACGGTCACGCGTCCTCCCCGCTGAACGAGTAGCAGGCCCACGGACCGGTCAGCTCGACGCGCAGTCCCGGCGCGTCGTCCTTCGTGCGGTCCACCAGTTCCACGAACGCCTCGGACTCCGTGCGCGGCACCAGATAGGCGGCGTTCAGGATGTTCCGGCCGGGCGCACGGGAGATGGCCGAGTTCTGCGGGGCGTGGATCCGGGTGTCCTCCGCGTACCCGGAAAGGGACTCGTGGAGCCGGCGCGAGAACTCCTCGGCCCGCTCCCACTTCTCCTCGCTCTCCTTGCGCTGGTTGCGCCGTTGCCGCAGATAGTCCCGCCCGGACCCGGCCCTGCCCGGCGAGGGCGAGGACGCGGTCCGCGTACCCGTATCGCCCAGGCCGCCGGAGACGCCGGACTCGCCGGACGTCTCCCCGGACGGCTCCGTGGGTTCCGAGTACACCTTCACGCCCCACTCCACCCGGCCGTCGAGCCGGTCGAGGGTGCGCAGGAAGGTCTCCTCGCGCTCCTCCATCATCGACCGGACGCCGCTGTCGTCCAGGAACACCGTGGCGAGCCTGAGCGGCAGCGGCGAGGTGACCACGGTGAGCGCGTCGATCACGTTCTGGTGGGCCCGCGCGGTCGCGCCGAGCCAGTCCAAGTCCTCCAGGTGGGCCCGCAGCGGGCCCTCCGCGAAGTCCTCTTCGGGCACCTGGCCGACGACGGCGACCAGGTCGCCGTGGACCAGCTGCTTGGGCGGTACGCCGGCCACCCCTGTCAGCTGAGCCGGCAGGGGTGTACCGAAGGGGCGGCATACGGCGTACACGTAACGCAGGCCACTCATTCCTGGGCTTCCTTCTTCGCAGGTGCCCGCTCACGTGCGGGCACTTCGGCGCGCGCTTCCTCCAGTTCGGCGACATGCGCGCGCAACTCGGCGTTCTCCCGGGCGAGTTCGTCGCGCCCGGCGCGGGAGGACAACTGCGGATCGGTCTCCCACCAGTCGATGCCCATCTCCTTCGCCTTGTCGACGGAGGCGACGATCAGCCGCAGCTTGATGGTGAGGAGTTCGATGTCCAGCAGGTTGATCCGGATGTCACCCGCGATCACGATGCCCTTGTCCAGGACTCGTTCGAGGATGTCCGCGAGGTTCGCGCCGCCGCCGTTCCCGTACGGGTCGGGCAGGCGCTGTGCGGTGGTCATCGACGGCCGCCCCTGGCACCGGCGGGCTCACGCTCTCGCTCGTCCGCCTCCTCTTCCTCCGGGACGTCCTCGTCCTCGTACTCGGCCTCGGGCGCGTCCTCCTCGTAGGCTTCCTCGTCCTCCGGGGCCTCTTCGTCCTCGTACTCGGCCTCGGGGGCGTCCTCGTCCTCGTAACCCTCTTCGTCCTCGGGCAGCCCGTCCTCGGCGGACTCCTCGTCCTCCGGAGTCTCCTCGTCCTCGGCCGAGGCCTCGGTGTCCTCGGAGCCGTCCTCGGAGGTGTCCTCGGCGCTCTGCTCGGCTTCCTCCTCCTCCGCGACCGCGTCCTCGTGGCTCGTGACGACCTCTCCGTCGCGGATCTCGCCGCGCCAGCCGTCGTCCGCCTCGCCCTTGATCGTGATGAAGCGGGAGAAGTTCTTCAGGTCGAGGCGTGCCCTGCGGCCCTGGGCGCGCCAGATGTTGCCGGTCTTCTCGAACAGCCCCTTGGGGTAGTACTCGATGACCAGCAGCACGCGGGTGAGGTTCTCCGCGAGCGAGTGGAAGGTGACGACGCCCTTGGTGGTGCCCTTGGCGCCCTCGGACGTCCAGCTGATCCGCTGGTCCGCCACCTGCTCGGTGGTGTGGGCCTTCCAGCTGCGGCTGGACCAGAAGATCTTCATCTGCCAGTCGGACGTCGTGTCGTCGGCGCGGTTCGCGCTCTTGACGCCCTTGGCGAAGGTGCTGAAGTCCTGGTACTGGGTCCACTGGTCGTAGGCGGTGCGCAGCGGCACGCCGACGTCGATGAACTCGATGATGACGGTCGGCTTCTTGCCCGCGCCGCCCTTGCGCCTTCCCTTGCCGCCGGTCAGGTTCTTGAAGGCGCCGACCACGCTGTCCTTGGCCTTGCCCGCGCCGAGTTCCAGCGCGGTGCGCATCGGACCCTTGCCCTCGGCGATCTTGCGGCCGCCGTCGAGGGCGAGCTTGGCGAAGCCGGGGCTGTCGCCGGAGGCGATGTCGTTGAGCTTGCCCGTCGTCTGGCCGAGCTTGGTCCCGACGCCGACCAGCATCCGCTGGACCTGGGCAGCGAGATAGGCCTGGGCCTCCTCCTTGAGCCGGTCGACCGCCTCGCTCTGGGCGACGGAGGTCAACGGGTTGCTCTTGGCCTGCTTGGTCGCGGACCCGAGGGTGTCAGTCATCGTCGCCGCCTCCCCTCGTCGTACGGGCCCGGGTGGTGCGGCGCGTGGCGGTCTTCGCCGCGGCCGTCTTCCTGCCCGGTGCCTTCTTCGCGGCCCTGGCCGCCGTCTTCTTCGCCGGTGCCTCGTTGCCGGGGCTCCGCCTCTCGGCGGACTTCTTCGCGGGAGCCTTCGCGGACTTCTTCGCGGGAGCCCGCTTGCGGGGCCGCGGCTTCTCGTCGTCCTCGGCCGCCTCGCCGTCAGCGTCGCGGCTGCCACCGGCGGAGTCGTCCGCTTCGTCGTCGTGCTCGTACTCGTCGTCGTCGTACTCGACGTCGTCGTACTCGTCCTCCGGTTCCTCGTCCCGCTTGCGGCGCTTCTTGCCGACCCCGGGCACGTCGGGGACCGCGTCCGGGACGACGCCCGCGAGCTGGTCCTGCACCTGGGTGGTGCGGCCGTGCAGCCGGTCGGCGAGACCGGTGATCTGGCGCTCGACGAGAGCGCCGGTGGCGGCCTTGCCCACACCACGCAGGTCCCCGCGCAGCTGGTCGCCGATCTCCTTGAACTGGGGGTTGTTCGCCAGTTGCTGGGAGAGCAGGTCCCCGATGGCCCGCGGGCTGAGGTGCATCCGCTTGCCGGCCACCATGGTGCCGACGGCGAACGCCAGCTTCATCTTCTTCGTACGTCCGAGGACGTATCCGGCCCCTACGGCGAGGCCAAGCCCTAGTCGGTTCATTGTGTAGTCCCGTTGTCGCCTGTTCCGGTGCCCCTGGCCATGGCTGTCTCCAGCCGGTCGAGGAGCTCGTCCTCCATGCGGTCGAACTCCGCCTCGTCGATCTCGCCGGCGTTGAGACGCTCCTCAAGCCGGCCGAGTTCGGCACGGACGACCGCCGGGTCGTAGTACTGGCGCTCGGCCTCGTTCACCACCTGCTTCATGGCCCAGAGGCTGCCGCGCACGGGGGCGAACGGCAGCATCAGGACCTCTCCGATCAGCCCCATGTCATCAACTCCTGTGCTCAGGCGTTCACTTGCTCGCCTCGGCGGGCTGGGAGGGGCCCGGCTCGACGAAGCTGTAGGGGGGCAGCGGCCCGTGGACCCGCAGATCGAGGTGCGGGTGTGCCTTGCGGACCTCTTCGACGGCCTCGATGAACGTCTCGGCCGAGTCGCGGGCCACCAGGAACGAGAGGTTCGCCAGCCAGCCGGTGGACTCGGGTCCCACACTCACGGAGGCGGCGGCGGGCTCCAGCGCCCGCTGGATCTCGGCGGCGTCCTCGACCTCGCGGTTCTTCACCGCGGCGACCACCATCTCGCCGAGCCGCAGCTTGTCGTCGTAGTTGCCGCCGCCCGCGCTGCGGTTGGCCTCGGTGAGCGCCCTGACCTCAGGGTTCTCGGACATCACGCGGTGCAGTACGGCCTCTTCGTCATGCGTGGCCTTGACGTTGTACTCGACCTTGCCCGCGAGCGCGTCGAGGCGCTCCTTGAAGTGGTCGGCGCGCTCGGCGAGCACCCCGGCCACGGCCGCGTCGTCGGTGGAGACACTGCCGAAGCGCATGGGCAGCACCGGGCCGCCCGCACCCGCCTCGGCCAGTACGTTCTGGTGGGCGAGCAGGTCCCTGCGCTTGGGCCGCAGCCCCTCGGGCGCGTCGCTGACGACCGCGGCGAGGTCGCCCTCCTTGATGACGCGCACCGGCATCGCCGGCTCGCCGACACCTTCCGTGCCGTCCGGGAGCGTGGGCAGCGAACTGGACGTGATGCCGTAGACGTACGTGCTCACTCCTGCTCCTCCTTACGGCGCGAGGCGGCGGCCTTGCGGGCGCGCGGGCGCGACTCGGACTGGCTCTCCTCGCGGGACTGCTTGAACGCGTCGGAGATGGTCTCGGCGGCGCCCGACAGGGCTCCCTTGGACTTGCCCTTCGCGCCGGACTCGGTGATCGAGCCGACCAGGTCGGGCAGTCCGGGGCTGCGCTTGGGTCCGGCTTCCAGGTCGAGGCGGTTGCACGCCTCGGCGAAGCGCAGGTAGGTGTCGACGCTGGCTATGACGACACGGATATCGATCTTGAGGATCTCGATACCGACGAGGGAGACCCGGATGAAGGCATCGATGACGAGCCCCCTGTCGAGAACGAGCTCCAGGACGTCGTAGAGGCCGCTGGAGCCGCCTCCACCACCGGATTGCTGTGCCGGGACAACGGTCATACCGACCGGCCCTCCTTGTCTGTTGGGGTGTGTGGGCAGGTGGACGGGCTAGCGGCCGCCGGATTTCCGGTTGTCGGCCCTGCCGCGTTCGTAACGACGGACGCGTCGGTATCCGGTGAGTTCGCCGCGCGGGTCGAGGGTCACCTCGTAGCTCGCGAGCAGACTCATCGTGTCGGGGACCCGGACCAGCTCCAGGACCTCGATCTCCAACGACCAGCCGTCCTCGGTGCGTTCGAACGACGACACCGACTCGGCCTCCATGCCGGTCAGTTCGGCGAGCTGGGCGCGTGCCTGGCGCAGCACGTCCATGGGACCCAGCTCTTCGTCGTCCGCCGCTTCCTTCCGCCTGCCCTTGGATGAGTTCGATGAACTCTGTGAATCTGATGTGTTGGATGTGTTCGACATGGCCACCTCGAACACCGAGTGACCGGCCGATCGTTGACCAAACCTGCGAGTGTCGGCGCTCAGCCGCGCAGGGCGTTCAGCCGCCGCCTGGCGGGCCCGAGCGCGCGCCCGCTGCGCAGCAGCCCTGACCAGGGGTTCGTGCGGGCCTGGTCGGCCGCGTCGGCGATCGTCCAGCGGCGCGGGCCGAGTTCGGCGTCTTCGAGCTGGTCCCACCGCACGGGCATGGCGACCGGGGCGCCCGGCCTGGCGCGGACGGTGAAGGGGGCGACGGTGGTCTGGGCGTAGGCGTTGCGCTGGATGTCCAGATAGAGCCGGTCGCCGCGGTCCTTCTTGCGGGCCTCGGTGGTGAGCCGGTCGGGGTGTGCCTCGGCGAGCGTGTCGGCGACGTCCTTGGCGAAGGTGTGCACCTCGTCGAAGCCGTGCCGCCCGTCGAGGGGGACGACGACGTGCAGTCCGCGTGAGCCGGTGGTCATCAGTGCCGACGGCAGCCGCAGTTCGTCGAGGAGTTCACCGAGGAGCCGGGCGGTGTCGCGTACCGGCTCGAAGTCGTCGGTGGCGGGGTCGAGGTCGAAGACCAGCCGGTCGGGCCGGTCGACCGTGCCGTCGGACGCGATCCGGGCGAGCCACCGGTGCAGGGTCAGGGCGGCCTGGTCGGCGAGGTAGACGAGGGTGGCGGTGTCCTCGCAGACGGGGTGCAGGACCGTGCCGCCCTCCTTGGGCACCTCGATCCGGCTGATCCAGTCCGGATAGTGGTCCTGGACGTTCTTCTGCATGAACTTCGGCCCGTCGAGCCCGTCCGGGTGCCGCTCCAGCATCAGGGGCCGCCCCCGCAGGTGCGGCAGCATGAACGGGGCGATCTCCCGGTAGTACGCGACGACGTCCGCCTTCGTGTACTCCTTCGCCCCTCCCGTGCCGGGGAACATCACCTTGTCCGGGCGGTGCACCTCGACGGTGCGCCGGCCCGCGCGTACGGAGGTCATCGCACCACCGCGTTCTCCACCAGCAGTTTCACCGAGGCCACGATGGACTCGGCGTCGATGCCCGCCGCGTGCAGCTGCTCGGCGGGGGTGGCCGACCCGGGCATGTCGCGCACGGCGAGGCGGACCAGGCGCGGGGTGGGGCGGCCGTCGAGGAAGGCGTCCAGGACCGCGTCGCCGATGCCGCCCTCCGGGTGGTGGTCCTCGACGGTGAGCAGGCAGCCGGTCTGCTCGGCGGCCTCGCGCAGGGTCTCGCGGTCGACGGGCTTGACGGAGTACAGGTCGACGACCCGTACGGCGATGCCGTCGGCGGCGAGCGCGTCCGCGGCCTTCAGCGCCTCGTGCACGGTCACACCGGCGGCGACGACGGTCAGCCGGTCGTCCGTGGAGCGCCTGAGCACCTTGCTGCCGCCGACGGGGAACTCCTCGTCGGGGCCGTACAGGACGGGCATCGCGCCGCGTGAGGTCCGCAGGTAGCGGATGCCGTCGAGGCCCGCCATGGTGGCGACGAGCGCGGCCGTCTGGGGGGCGTCGCACGGGTAGAGCACGGTCGAGCCGTGCACCGCCCGGAACATGGCCAGGTCCTCGACGCCCATCTGCGAGGGCCCGTCCTCGCCGATCGAGACACCCGCGTGCGAGCCGACGAGGTTGATGCCCGTACCGCTGACCGCCGCCATCCGGACGAAGTCGTGGGCGCGGGTGAGGAACGCGGCGAAGCTGGAGGCGAACGGCACCCAGCCGCGGGTGGCGAGCCCGACGGCGGCCGCGACGAGCTGCTGTTCGGCGATGTAGCACTCGAAGAACCGCTCGGGGTGCTCCTTCGCGAAGAACTCGGCGCGGGTGGAGTCGCTCACCTCGCCGTCGAGGGCGACGACGTCCGCGCGCGAGGAGCCGAGCGCTGCGAGCGCCTGGCCGTAGGCGTCCCGGGTGGCGACCTCGTCGCCCGTCTCCCAGCGCGGCAGGTCCAGATGTCCGGCCCGTACGGCGTGCAGCATCCGGGCCGCGGGCGGCTGCTGGATCTCGACGCGCAGGTCGCGCACCCCGCCCAGCTCCTCGATCGCCTCGTCGGCGTCGGGCAGCGGCTTGCCGTGCAGGCCCTCGCGGTCCTGCACCGACGCGACGCCCTTGCCCTTGAGGGTGCGGGCCAGGACCACGGTCGGCTGTCCGGCCGTGGACACGGCCTCGCCGTACGCCCGCTCGATGTCCTCGACGTCGTGTCCGTCGACCTCGACGGTGTGCCAGCCGAAGGCCTGGAAGCGGCGGGCGTACGCGTCGAGGTCGTGGCCGTGCCGGGTGGGGCCGCGCTGGCCGAGCCGGTTGACGTCGACGATCACGGTGAGGTTGTCGAGGTTCTCGTACGCGGCGTGCTCGGCGGCCTCCCACACGGAGCCCTCGGCCAGCTCGCTGTCGCCGCACAGCACCCATACGCGGTAGCCCACCCGGTCGAGCCGCTTGCCCGACAGGGCGATGCCCACGCCGACGGGCAGTCCCTGGCCCAGCGAACCGGTGGCGGTCTCCACCCACGGCAGCCGGCGCGGTGTCGGATGCCCTTCGAGACGGCTGCCCAGCGTGCGGAACGTCAGCAGTTCGCTGTCGTCGATGGCCCCGGCGGCCTTGTACGCGGCGTACAGCAGCGGCGAGGCGTGCCCCTTGGACAGGACGAACCGGTCGTTGCCCGGATGGGAGGGCCGCTCGAAGTCGTAGCGCAGCTGCCGGGCGAGCAGGACCGCCATGAGGTCGGCGGCGGACATCGAGGAGGTGGGGTGCCCGGAGCCCGCCGCGGCGGCGGCGCGCACGCTGTCCACGCGCAGCTGCTGCCCCAGTTCGGTGAGGTGGGGGGTGTTCATGTCGTTCCTTCCACAGAGGGTCCGGGTCCGGGATCGGCCGGCTTGTCGGGGCGTGCGGGTGCTTCCGGGGCGGGCTCCCCGGTCTTCGGGCGCTCGGGCCGGCCCGGCACCCGGGCCACCTCGGGCGAGGCCGTGTCCAGCGGGACCGACCAGGACCGGACGAGGCCGAGCTGTACGCCCTGGCGTGGCAGCACGGCGTCCAGGAGCCAGTCGGCGGCGACCCGGACACGGTTGCCCGGCATCGCGGCCAGGTGGTAGCCGCGGGTGACGGCGCCGGCGGCCGGTCCGGAGAGCGGGACGCCGAGCGGGTTGGCGGCGGCCTTCACCCCGCCGAGGTCGACGACGAAGCCCAGGTCGCGGTGGCGGTAGGCACGGGGCTCGCCGATGCCGAGAGAGGCCGCGACGTTGCGTCCCGCCGCCTTGCCCTGCCGCCAGGCGTGCTGGGCGGTCATCGGCGTGTACCGGCCCGGTTTCTCCAGGTCGGGTACGGCCGCCGCGTCACCGCAGGCGAACACCTCGGGGCGGCCGGGCACCTGGAGGGTCGGTTCGACGAGCAGCCGGCCCTGCTCCATGGCCAGTCCGAGTCCGGCGGCCAGCGGATCGGGCCGTACACCGACGCACCAGACCAGGGTCCGGGTGCTGAGGAAGTCGCCGTCGCTGAGCAGGACCCCGTGCCGGGTGACCTCCTTCACGGATGTGCCGGTACGGATCTCGACGCCCCGTTGCCGCAGCACGCGGTCGGCGGTACGGGACAGGCGCTCGTCCATCTCCGGCAGCACGCGGGGCGCGATGTCGATCAGGGTCCAGCGGGGCCACAGACCGGTCCGGTGCGGCTGCCTGCGCACCAGGGCGTCGGTGAACAGCTGGCCGTGGGCGGCCACTTCGGTACCGGTGTAACCGGCGCCGACGACGACGAACGTGCACCGGGCGGCGCTGATCGCCGGGTCGTCCTCGGCGGACGCGAGTTCCACCTGGCGGGTCACGTGGTCGCGCAGGTACAGCGCCTCGGGCAGTCCCCGGAAGCCGTGCGCGTGCTCGGTCACACCGGGGACCGGCAGCAGTTTGTTGACGCTGCCTGCGGCGAGGACGAGCCGGTCGTAGGAGAGCGTGCCCTCGTCGCCCTCGGGGCCGGTGTAGCGGACGGTGCGCGCGTCGAGGTCGATGCCGTCCGCCTCGCCGAGCACCAGGCGCACCCGGGGCAGGGTGCCGGTCAGCGAGACGGTGACGCGGCGCGGTTCCAGGACACCCGCGGCCACCTGGGGCAGCAGGGGCAGATAGAGGAAGTAGTCCGTCGGGTTCAGCAGCACGATGTCCAGCGGGCCGGCCTTGCCCCGGGCCGACCGGGACAGGGCCTGCGCCGCCCGGTACCCGGCGAAACCCGCCCCGACGATCACGACGCGGGGGCGGTTCGTGCCTCGGCGCATCGGTCGGCTCATGGGTCGCCTCCGGCGGAATCACTCGAACGGGGCTTTCCGCGTCCCCCTGGCCGGGGTGCCCAAACGTCGGACTCCCGGGGTTCCGACGGCCTTGGAGGACGAGCGCGGCTCCCTCGACTTCTACCGCAGGACGGCTTCCTCCGCAGCCCCGGAAGAGGACTTCGCGCCGTACGGGGCGGGCACGGAGGCGGGCAGCGAAGACCGGGGCCACGTCGTTGTGGCCCCGGTCGGCTCGGGGGTGCGGGCCGCGCCGCGGGTCACCGGGCCCGGGTGTGCGGTGCCGCGTTGCTGGGGGCGACCGGCGGCATCGGGGGCACGGCGGGCCCGTCGGCCGGCGCGCCCGGAACCGTACCGGTGGTGACGCCGTCGCCGGGCGCCTGGGCGGCGCCGCCCGTCGCGGGCCGGGACGCCGACGGCCGCGCCGCGTTGCGCAGGACGTACGCCAGCGCGCCGAGCACGGCGGCGGTGATCAGCGCGGCGGCCCAGTCGGGCAGGCCGATCGCGAGGGCGAGACCGACCGTGAGCGCGAGGGCCGCGCCCGCGTACAGGGCCACGGCGCCGGACGCGGCGTACAGCGCGGCCGTGCGGCGCTGCTTGCGGGTCTGTTCCCGCAGCTCCTCGCGTATCGCGTCGCGGGCCACCTGCGCCAGCTCGTCGGCCAGATGCTTGTCCAGATGTTCCATGTGATCGATGCGGTCCATGCGCTCCGGGTACCCGCGGCCCCCGGTGCGTAACGCCCGCCGGACCGGACCGGACGCGCCGGGACACGGGATCCGTACGAAACGATCTCCTTCCCGGCCGACCCCAACTAGGCTCGTTCGCATGGACATTCTGGGAGCCACGCTGCGCATCTGCGTCGATGACCTGGAGGCTGCGGTCCCCTTCTACGAGAGACTGGCCGGCGGACCGGCGCAACGCTTCGAGCGCGGCGGGGTCTCCGTCGCCGCCGTCGGCTGCTTCCTGTTGATGAGCGGGCCGGAGTCGGAGCTGGAAGTGCTCCGCAAGGTCTCGGCGACCATCGCGGTCAAGGACGTCGACGAGGCCCACCGGGTGCTCAGCGAGTCGGGCGCACACGTCGTCGCGGGCCCGGTGGCGACACCCGCGGGACGCAACCTGATCGCGATGCACCCGGACGGTTACGTGTACGAGTACGCGGACCGCCGCACGGCACCGTAGGTCAGCCGGTGCTGTCGGTGCTGCCGGTGTCTTCGGTGCTGTCGGTGCCGGGCGGGCGCATCCGGAAGTCGTAGCGCTCCGGCAGGGGTTCGTCGGTGATCCGGGACCACAACTCCCCGATCGCCTCGGCCCCCTCGCGCAGGTCGGCCACCTCGAACCCGGCGTCGAAGACGGCACGCGCCGCGTCCCTGTGGCCCTCGGCGAGCAGCAACTGGGCCTCGATCAGCCGGAACCGGCCGCGTTCGCGGGTCGCCGGGAGCAGCCGTTCCCACACGGACCGCGCGTCCGCGGCACGCCCTGCCGCGAGCAGCGCGCCGATCGCCTCGCGGCCGAGCGCGGCGGTGGCCGTGGTCCAGGTCTCGCCGTCGTCGCGCCGCTCCTGGCACAGGTCGTCGAAGGCGTCCGCGTACCGGTCGGCGGCCCGTTCCCGGTTGCCGGCCTCCTGGTCGGCGACGGCGAGGCAGCGCAGCAACGGCCAGACGGACGGGGCGAGTTCGAGGCCGCGTTCCCAGCTGCGCACGGCCTGGGCCCGGTCGCCCGCGTGCCACTGGGCGATCCCCAGGTGGTACTCGGCGAGCGGTTCGGCGGGGGCCGTCTCCAGCATGTCCCGCCAGTGCGGGGCGACCAGTGTCTCGCCGGGCGGTCCGACCCGGCGGGGCTCCGGGAAGGAACCGGAGCCGAGCAGCTCCGCCCAGGGCCGCTGGGCGTTGCCGAGCGTGGACTCGTCGAAGGGCGTGCCGGGCAACTTGTGGGCGGCGCGCAGGACTTCGAGGGCGCCCCAGCCGGAGCCGACGGCGAGCACCTCGCCGGGTTCGGTGTCGGCGGACGTCAGCCAGTGCTCGTACGCCGTCTCGAACTCCCCGCGCGGCAGGGCTTGTTCGAGCCCGGCCTCGACCTCGGAGCGGGCGGCGGCCCAGTCGCCGCCGTGCACGGGGCCCGGCTCGGCGTTCAGCGGCCCGTACGCCTCCAGCCAGCTCACCTCGCTCTCCGCGTCGAGGCGTACGTGCTCCAACTGGGTGCGGGCGAGCCCCGCCTGGATCTCGCAGTAGCCCTCGGTGCCGGGTTCGGTGAGCCATTCCTGCCAGCGGCGCCCGCCGGCGCCGGTGCCCCACACGAAGAGTTTGCGTCCGCGCAGGATGTCGGTGGATGTCTGCACCAGCCCGCGCCCGGCCTCGTCCAGGGCGGCGATCCAGCGCCGCTGCCCGTCGGGCACCTCGTAGAAGAAGTCGGCCGGATACTCGCCGCGCCGCGGATACGTCCGGTCGACGCCCTCGTGCACCGGGACAGGCACCCGGCGCAGCCGTCGCTCGTACCCGAAGTGCCAGGCCTCCTCCGCCGGCGCGAGCACCCTGCGCGCCTCCGGGACGGCGGTGTTGGACCACCAGTAAAGCGGCGCGGCCTTCTCGTGCGGATTGCGGACGCGAACGCCGACGTGCAGGAAGTCGGAGCCCTCCGGCAGCCACAGGTCGACCTGGAAGGGCAGGTCGCGCAGCCGCTCCCACTCCCACAGGCGCAGCATCGGTGTGCCGTCGGGGGCGGTGACACGGGCCGCGTGCAGGGGTGCGCAGGCGAGGGTGGAGTGGCCGGTGGCGCCGATGTTCCACTCGATGCCGCCGGAGAACCAGGCGCCGTTGAGCGCGAAGTCCGCGGGCTGCAACACCGGGTTGCGGTAGAGGAGTTCGCGGTCGGACGGCTTGTGGAAGAGGGAGACGACCCGGCCGCCGAAGCCGGGCAGCACGGTGGCGCGCAGCCGGTCGTTCTCCAGGACGATCGTCGCGACCTCGCGGGGTGTACGGCTTCTGCCGTACCCGTCCCGGACGCGCTCGGGCAGGAGGCTGCGCAGCGGCTCGTACGCGATCTGCCGGGCCATGTCGCGGGGCAGACCGGCGCGTTCCCGCTCGTCCACGTGGTGCGTCCCGGCGAGCGGGCGCAGTGGGGGCAGGGGGTTGGCGGGGCCGGGTTCGGCGACCGGAAGCGTCAGTACGTCACGTCGGATGGTCGTCACGTGACCATGGAACAGGGTGGACGACGTACCGGCCAGAGGCTCTCCCGGTCAGGATCCGGTCAGGACGGCGCGAAGGCCGCGACGACGACGTCGGCCAGGAGGGCGCCGGCGGTTCCGTCGGGGTCCAGGTCGGGGTCGTAGATGGTGACGTTGAAACCGGCGCAGTGCGAGGAGGTGACCAACGGCCGCAGCAGCGCGGTCAGTTCGTCGGGCAGCAGTCCGCCGGGGTCGGGGCTGTCGACGGCCGGCATCACGGACGGGTCGAGCACATCGGCGTCGAGGTGCACCCAGAAGCCGTCCAGGTCCGGCACGTCGAAGGCCTCGGCGGTGGCTCGTGCGAGGGCGTCGGCGCCCCACTCCCGGATGTCGCCGACGGTCACCGTGGGGATCTTCAGCGCGGCCAGCTCGGCCCGGTCCTCCTCGAAGGCGTCCCGGATCCCGAAGAACCGGATGTCCTCGTCGCGCAGATAGGGCTTCAGCCCCTCCAGATCCGTCAGGTCGTCCTGGCCGCGCCCGGTGGCCAGGGCGACCTCCTCGCCGCCCGCCGCGCCGATCCGGTCGGAGTTGCCCGGGTGGCGGAAGTCGTGCGAGGCGTCCACCGCCGCGAGGCCGTAGCGGCCGATGCGGCGCAGCGCGAGGGAGGCGCCGAGCTGGATGGAGCAGTCGCCGCCGAGGACGACGGGCAGTTCCCCGGCCCGTACGTGCCGCTCCACGCGGTCGGCGAGAGTCCGCGTGTAGGCGGCGAGGGCGGTGGCGTTGAAGACGCCGTCGCCCTCCTGCCAGTCGCCCAGGTCGTAACGCGGCGGTACGACCACGCCGCCCTCCAGGGCGTTCAGCCGCTGCACGATCCGCTGCTCGCGCAGGGCCCCGGCGAGCTTGTAGCAGCCGGGCACCGTGCCGGGGGCGGGTGGGCGGAGCCCGAGATTGGAGGGTGCGTCCAGAACGACGAGATTCCTCAAGGCACTCATGTTCGAATCATATCCGCGGTGATGGCCCATCGTTCGTGGTCCCGCCAGGCCCCGTCGATGAAGAGGAAGTCCGGTGAGAAGCCCTCAAGACGGAATCCGCAGCGGCGGGCCAGGGCGATCGAAGCGGCGTTGCCGGGCTGGACGTTGATCTCCAGCCGGTGCAGTCCGAGCGTGTCGAACGCGTACCGCACGACCAGGTCGAGCCCCTCGCTCATCAGCCCGCGCCCGGCCGCGTGCGCGAAGGCGCCGTAGCCGAGCGCGCCGCAGAGGAAGGCGCCCTCGACGATGTTGTTGATGTTGATGAACCCGGCGATCCCGCCGCCGTCCTTCTCACAGACGAAGAACCCGGCCTTGGTCGGATCGTCGATGAGCCGCCGCGCGTACGAGGTGTAGGCGGCGGGGGTGCCGGGCGGGAAGAGCCACGGCTGATGCAGGTCCTTGCTCTCCCGCACACGCGCGGTGAACTCGGACCCGTCCTCAAGGGTGAAGGGACGTATCCCCACGTGGGGCCCTTCGGCAAGGTACACGGTACGCCCAGACATCCCGCCACGGTACGCCTGCACCACACCCGCCCGCGGCGAACGGCGCAGCCATTTAGGGGCGCGGGGAACGGCGCAGTCTCGTCGCTTCCAGGGGCGCGGGGAACGGCGCAATCTTGTCGTCTTTGAGGGGCGCGGGGAACGGCGCAATCTTGTCGCTTCCAGGGGCGCCGGGAACGGCGCAGTCCTTCGTCTTCAGGGGCGCGCTCGGCGCAGGGCCTCAGACCAGCGCCGGCACACCCAGCGTCAGAACCCCCGCCCCCGCATCCAACTCCGCCCGCACCCCGAACGGAACCGTCAGCGCCCCCTCCCCGTGCCCGAACCCGAACTCCTCGGCGATCGGCACCCCGAGCCCGCCGAGCCGGTCGAGGACCAGGTCCCGCACCCGTTCGTACGGCCCGCACCCCTCCCAGGACCCGAGCAGGATCCCCGCGACGCCGTCGAACCACCCGGCCCGCAGGAGCTGCGTGAGGTACCGGTCCAGGCGGTACGTCTCCTCGCCCACGTCCTCCAGACACAGCAGCCCGCCCGCCGCGGAGGGCCGGGCGTGCGGCGTGCCCAGTTCGGAGGCGAGCAGGCACAGACAGCCGCCGAGCAGGACCCCGCCGGCCCGCCCCGGGACCAAGGCCTGCCCGCCCGCCGACCTGATGGTCCGCACGGACTCCGGCTCGAAGAGGGTCGCCCGGAGGTGGTCCTGCGCGCGGGCGTTCTTGACGAAGTCGATGCCCGCGGCCATCGGACCGTGCAGGGTCACGAGCCCCAGCCGCGCAGCGAAGGCTTCATGAAGTGCCGTGATGTCACTGAACCCGACCAGCGCCTTGGGCCGCGCGGCCCGCAGCGCGTCCCAGTCGAGCAGGTCGGCCATACGCTGCACGCCGTAGCCGCCGCGGGCGCAGAACACCGCGTCCACCGACGGATCGCACCAGGCGGCCTGGAAGTCGGCCGCCCGGTCGGCGTCCGTGCCCGCCAGATAGCCGAACCGCCCGTGGCGGTCCAGGACATGGGCCCCCACGACGGGGTCCAGGTCCCAGCCGCGCAGGATGTCGAGTCCCGCCTGGAGCCGTTCCTCGGGCACGGGCCCGCTCGGCGCGACGACGGCGACCCGGGCTCCGGCGGCAAGCCGCGGCGGCCTGACAAGTTCCTTCAACGGCCGGTCACTTGACGAGCTCCAACGCCGGGACACCGGGCGGATTGAGGCCGAACACCTGCGCGTACAGGGAGAGTTCGGCTTCCAGTGCGCGCACCATCGTGTCGGTGCGGCGGAAGCCGTGGCCCTCGCCCTCGAAGGTGATGTACGCGTGCGGCACGGGCCGCGCCCGGTCCTCCAGGCGGGCCAGGAACCGCTCGCACTGGGCCGGCGGGCAGATGACGTCGTCGAGGCCCTGGAGGAGCAGGAAGGGCGCGGTGACCTTGTCGGCGTGCTCGGTGGGCGAGCGCTCCGCGTACCGTGCGGGGACATCGGCGCGCGGTCCGATCAGGCTCTCCAGGTACTGGGACTCGAAGTCGTGGGTCTCGCCCACACCCCAGCCCACCAGGTCGAGGACGGGGTAGAGGATCGTCCCGCACGCGTACACGTCGGTGCCGACCAGCGAGGCGGCGGCGGTCCAGCCGCCCGCGCTGCCGCCCCGGACGGCCAGCCGGTCACGGTCGGCGGTGCCCTCCTCGGCGAGGGCGAGGGCGACGGCCGCGCAGTCCTCGACGTCCACGACACCCCACTGCTCGCGCAGCCGGTTGCGGTACTCGCGCCCGTACCCGGTGGAGCCGCCGTAGTTGACCTCGGCGACGCCGATGCCGCGCGAGGTGAAGTAGGCGATCTGCAGGTCGAGGACGAGCGGGGCACGCCCGGTGGGCCCGCCGTGCGCCCAGACCACGTACGGCGGGAGCACGTCGCCGGGGGCCACATGGCCCGGGTGGTGGGGCGGGTAGATGTGCGCGTGGATCTCCCGCCCGGCGGGCCCGGTGAACGTACGGATCTGCGGTTCCGGGTAGTAGGCGGGGTCCACCGGGTCGTCGTGCCGGGCCCCCACGACGCGGGCCCGTCCGGTGCGGGCGTCCAGTTCGACGACCTCGTACGCGCTGCGCGGGCTGGCGGCGACGGTGACGACGCGGCTGCCGTCGACGGCGAGGGTCGGCTCGTACTCGCTCCAGGGCCCGGCCGCGTCGACGACCTCGCCGCTCTCCGGGTCGAGGATGCCGAGCGCGGTGGCGCCCCGGCCGTGCACGACGGCGATCAGGCCGCTGTCCAGCGGCGCGAACCAGCGGCGGCCGACCGTCCAGAGCGGCCCGCCGAACTCCTGCTCGCGGGTGCACAGCAGAAAGGGCGGCTCACCGTCGTCGTCGCCGGAGGTCCGGTAGAGGTTCCACCAGCCGGTGCGGTCGCCGGAGTACAGGAGGGAGCCGTCGCGGCCCCAGTCGGCCTGGGCGATCGCCTCGTCGGGGCCGCCCGCGACCGTCCGGGGCTCCCCCAGCGTGCCGTCGGGGGTCACCTCGGCGACCAGCAGCTCGGTCCCGTCCCACGGCATCCGCGGGTGGTCCCAGGCCAGCCAGGCAGCGCGCCGTCCGTCGGGCGAGATCCGCGGCCCGGTGACGAACCGGTGCCGGTCGTCGGTGAGTTCGCGCACCGCGCCCCGGTCCTCGGCGGCCGAGCCGTCCAGCGGCACCGCGGCGACGAGCCGCCGCACATCGCTGGGCCCGTCACCGGTGAACTCCTCCAGTACGCACCAGACCTCGCCCGGTTCGAGGCGCACCTGCGGGTCCACCCACCGCAGTCCGCCGCCGACGGAGGACACGGGGGTGAGGGGGCGCGGGGCGCTGCCGGGGTCGGCGGGCTCGTACGCGTACAGCCGCTGGTCGGCGAAGTTCACGAACACGACCAGCGGGCCGTCCTCGCGGACCGTGCCGGCCCAGGGCTGTCCGCCGTACTCCATGACGCGGCTGCGGACGTTCCACGGGGCGGGCAGCACCGACTCCTCCGTGCCGTCGGCGAGGCGGCGCACCAGGGTGCGGCGACCGCCCTCGGCGGGCCGTGGCTCGGTCCACCAGGCCTCGTCGCCGACGAAGCCGACGTAGTCGGGATGCCCGTCGTGCGCGGCGGCGAGCGCCGCGTCGATGGGCGAGGGCCAGGAACCGTAGGCCAACGTCTGCACTGTGTCCCCCATTTTTCCTCTAGGCCGTGCGCAGGAAGCGGTCGAGTACCCGGACTCCGAAATGCAGTGCCTCGACGGGCACCCGTTCGTCGACCCCGTGGAAGAGGGCCTGGTAGTCGAAGCCCGGCGGGAGCTTCAGCGGTGCGAAACCGTAGCCGGTGATGCCGAGGCGGGAGAACTGCTTGGCGTCCGTGCCACCCGACATGCAGTACGGCACGACGTTCCCCTCGGGCGCGAACTCCTCGACGGCGGCCCGCATCCGGGCGTACGTCGGCGAGTCCAGCGGCGCCTGGAGGGCGACCTCGCGGTGGAGGAACTCCCACTCCACGTCCGGCCCGGTGAGCTGGTCGAGGGTTGCCCGGAACTCGTCCTCGGTCCCGGCCAGGAAGCGTCCGTCGACGTGGGCGACGGCCTCCCCGGGGATCACGTTGACCTTGTAACCGGCGTCCAGCATGGTCGGGTTGGCGCTGTTGCGGACGGTCGCCTCGACGAGGGAGGCGGCGGGGCCGAGCTTCTCCATCAGCCGGTCGACGCCGTCGGGGCCGTCGAGATCGGGCTCGACTCCGTAGAGCACGGCGAGTTCGGTGAGGGCCGCGCGGACCGTCGGGGTGAGCCGTACGGGCCACTCGTGGGCGCCGATCCGCGCGACGGCGGCGGCCAGCCGGGTCACCGCGTTGGACCGGTTCACCTTGGAGCCGTGGCCCGCCCGGCCGCGGGCGGTGAGCTTCAGCCAGCCGGTGCCGCGCTCACCGGCGGCGAGGGGGTACAGCTGACGCCCGCCGCCGTCGTGGAAGGTGAACGCCCCGGACTCGCTGATGCCCTCGGTGCACCCGGCGAAGAGCCCCGCGTGCCGGTCGGCGAGGAAGCCCGAGCCGTCCTCGGCGCTCGCCTCCTCGTCGGCGGTGAACGCGATCACTATGTCCCGCCGGGGGCGCACTCCGGCGCGCGCCCACTGCCGGACCACCGCGAGGATCATCGCGTCCATGTTCTTCATGTCGACCGCGCCGCGCCCCCAGACGACCCCGTCGCGGACCTCGCCGGAGAACGGATGGACGCTCCAGTCCTCCGCCTGCGCGGGTACGACGTCCAGGTGACCGTGGACGAGCAGCGCGTCCGCGGACGGGTCGGTGCCCTCCAGGCGCACGACGACGTTCGTACGCCCCTTGGTGCGCTCCAGGAGGGTCGGCTCCAGCCCCGCCTCGGCGAGCCGGGCCGCCGCGTACTCGGCGGCCGGCCGCTCCCGGCAGTCGCCGCCGCCCCGGTTGGTGGTGTCGATGCGGATCAGGTCGGAGGTGAACCGGACGACCTCGTCCAGGGCCTGCCCGTCGACGGCCGCCTGCTCCAGCACGCTCATGTCAGCCATAGTTCTCCTCCACGGCGGCCGAGACGATCGTGGTGACCGCCTTGAAGGTCCGGATGCCTTCGTACATGGTGGCGCTGGTGTACGCCACCTTGCGTTCCCCGGTCTGCTCGACGCCCGGGACGACGGTCGCCGACATGGCCAGGTGCTCGGCGTCGAACTCCAGGGCCACGGTGAAGGGGCCCGCCCGGTGCGGCTCGTGCCGCACCGCGAGCCGTGCCGCTTCCTCGGCCGCCGCGCGGATGTCCGCCGCCGTACGGGCCGGGGTGCGGCACACGGCCGCGTACCGGGAGACATGGTCCTTGACGGCGACCTTCAGTGCCTCGGGCGCGTAACCGAGCGCGTCCTCGCAGGTCACGTCGTCCCCGGTGACCAGCACGACGGGGACTCCGTACTCGGCGACGACGCGCGCGTTGAGCAGGCCCTCGCTGGCGCGCTCGCCGTCGACCCACACGCCGGTGATCGAGTTGGCGAGGTAGGTGTGGGCGAGGACGCCCTCCATGCCCGCTCCCCCGTGGTAGCCGACGAAGGCGATGCCGTCGACGTCACCGTGCTGCACGCCCTCGACCATGGAGAGCGATTTGTGCCGCCCGGTGAGCATCTGCGCCCGGTCGTCCAGCTGCTCCAGGAGCAGGTTGCGCATGGTCGAGTGGGCCTCGTTGATGAGGACCTCGTCGGCGCCGCCGTCGAAGAAGCCGAGGACCGCGGCGTTCACGTCGGAGGTGAACATCGACCGGCAGCGCTCCCACTCCGGTGCGCCGGGCTGCACGTCGGCCGGCCAGGTCACCCCGGTGGCGCCCTCCATGTCGGCACTGATGAGGATCTTTACCATGCACCAGTTGTATCGCAGTCGCGATGCGCCCCACAGGGCCGGGCGGTCAGCCGGTCGAACCGACCGAAACCTTCACTCGGCCGTCGGCGTGTTCCTCAGCCACGGTGATGGTGGTGCCGGAGTCGGCGTCGTGGCTGGATCCGTAGGGCGCGGCCTCGTGGTGGTGGATCCCCTTGAGGTCGTCGAAGACCGGAACCGCGGGCCGGGCCGGGATCACCGTCCGTACGCCGTCCAGGTGGAAGACGAGCGGTGTGGTGGGCCGCAGGCCGAAGGGCGCGTCGTACGACTGGAGGCGATTGCGGATCACCGCTCCGGAGGCGGCCCGGGCGGGTTCGGCATGGGCGTCGACCGGCAGGATGCGGCCGTGACCGCCGTTCGCCCTGGTCCTGTTGTCGCGGTACTTGGTGTTCCAGTACCAGATCAGGACACCGCTCTCGTAGTGCAGCCGCTCCTTGAGCCTGGGCCGCCCCGATGCCCGACCCAGCTGGAAGGGGCCGGTCTTGAGGAACCGGTCGTCCCCGACGTACTGCCTGTTCTCGACGACGTAGTAGCGGGCGTTGCCGTCCGCGTCGGCCGGCAGCTTCACCAGCAGGGCTTCCGGGCCCGCGGTCGAGGAGGGCACGGACAGCGGGTTGAGCGTGACGGTGGAGGAGGTACCGGCCTCGACGGTCACATGGTCGAGCCAGCCGAGCCGGAGCCGGGCCCAAGCACCCAAGTCGGCCGGATACGCGGCCAGTTCATCGTCCCCCGAGAGCAGGGACCCCTGCGCCATGACCGACCAGAAGCCGGCGGAGTTCTCGGCGCCCGAGGTGTCGTACAGATCGGGCAGGCCGAGGTCGTGGCCGTACTCGTGGGCCAGGGTGCCGAGTCCGCGGTTCTCGTTGGTCATGGTGTAGTCGTCGACCCAGATCCCGGAGTCACCGATCTCACTGCCGCCGTTCTTGCTCCCGCCGGCCGGGCCCAGCTTCCCGGCGCCGGTCTGCAGATGGCTGACGGTCCCGCGGTGGGAACCGATGGCGTCGGAGCCGTTGACCCCACCGCCGTTGACCTGTGACTCCCCCGCGAACATCAGCATCACGCGGTCGAGATACCCGTCCGGTTCGCCGAGGACCCCGTCCCGGTCGTGATCGTGCCGGTCCCAAGTGTCATACGTGGCAAGGTACTTGCGCAGCGAGGCGACGGTCCGCCCGCCGGCACGCTGATCCTTGTACCACTGGTCGAGCCCGTCGCTGACGAGTTGCTGATTGCAGTAGTACGTCGAGATCGGCTTGCCCTGCTTCTCGCAGGCGTCGGTGCCGTAGTGGGCGAGGGGGCGCCCCACGCGCGTCCAGTCGTGAACGGCCCCGCTGATGGTGTAGGCCCCACTGGACTGCCGCACAAGGTACGCCTTCAGGGAGTCCCCACTCCCGCCACCGGCCGTGCCGAAGATCTGCCGCTGGTAGTAGTCACGGCTGTAATCCACGTTCCACACGGTGGAGTTGTCGACGGCCCGATCGGGCTCCGGAATCCGATTGTGCACGTAATCAGCGAACTCCACGGGCAACACGAAGACCTTGTCCTCGCCACGTACGGCCGGGGTTGGCGTACGGGGCCACTCACGCACGCGCGTCGCCGGGTGCGGGTCCGCCGCGGCTGGCCGCGCAGTTCCCCGCGCCCCCAGAAGATCGCGCAGTTCCCCGCGCCCCTCTTTCAGGGGCGCGGGGAACTGCGCGACGGGGGTTCGGGGGCGGAGCCCCCATGCCTGTGCCGCGGCGTCGGGGGCCGGGGCGGCCACGGCCAAGGCCGCGGCCACCACCGCTCCGCGGATCCACTCGCTCACCGTGCGTCCTCCTCGCGCTCCAGGGGCGCCCCCAGGAGAGCACGGCAGGACGCACGGGCCACGCTGCCGGGCAGCGTGTCGCCGCCCCGGTCACTCGGCCGCCCACAACCCCCGTACATGCCCGAGATGACGCGTCATGACGGCACGTACCGCCCCCTCGTCGCGGGCGACCAGCGCGTCGAGGATCTCCAGGTGCTCCTCGGCGGAGACCTCCAGACGACCCGCCTCGACGAGCGCGTGCAGTCCGTACAGCCGGGAGCGCTTACGGAGGTCACCGACGACCTCGACGAGGTGCTCGTTGCCCGCGAGGGCGAGCAGACCGAGGTGGAAGCGGATGTCGGCCTCGACGTACGCGATGAGGTCACCGGCCGCGGCGGCCGTGACGATCTCCTGCGCGACGGGCCGCAGCGCCGCCAGGTCGGCGGCCCCGGCGGACGCGGCGAGACCCACGGTGGTGGGGATCTCGATCAGCGAGCGGATGTGCGTGTACTCGTCCAGCTGCTTCTCGGACACGGCGGTGACCCGGAACCCCTTGTTGGGCACGGTGTCGACGAGTCCCTCCTTGGCGAGGTCGAGCAGGGCCTCACGCACCGGGGTGGCGGACACCCCGAACCGAGCGGCGAGAGCGGGCGCGGAATGCACCTCCCCGGGCCGCAACTCCCCCGCGATGAGCGCGGCCCGCAGAGCATCCCCAACCCGCTCCCGATAACTGGGCTTCCTACCCCCCAACAAGGGCAGAACGCTCTCACCGACACGCTGGACATCCACGAAACGATCTCCTTCCAGGGACACGCTTTTTGGGGGACGCGGGGAACGGCGCAGTCCTTCGCTTTTTTCGGGGCGCGGGGAACGGCGCAATCTTTTGCCTTTAGGGGCGCGGGGAACGGCGCAATCTTCAAACCGCACCGCACCGCCCCCCGCCGCACTACAGAACAAACCCCGCCGGGAACGGATCCCCGGGATCGAGCAGATACTGCGCGGTCCCGGTCACCCACGCCCGCCCGGTAAAACTGGGCAGAACAGCCGGCACCCCACCCACCTCCGTGGTCCCATGAAGCCGCCCTGAAAACCGTGTCCCGATGAACGACTCGTTCAAGAACTCGATCTCCAGCCCCAACTCCCCCCGCGCAAACAACTGCGCCATCCGCGCACTGGTCCCCGTCCCGCACGGCGACCGATCGAACCACCCCGGATAAATGGCCATCGCATGCCGCGAGTGCCGAGCCGTGGACCCGGGCGCGACAAGGTGCACATGATGGCAGCCCCGGATGGAGGAGTCCTCCGGATGAACCGGCTCCCCTTCCGCGTTGATCGCGTCCATCAGCGAAAGCCCGGCCGCAAGGATGTCGTCCTTACGAGCCCGGTCGAAAGGCAGCCCGAACTGGTCGAGCGGCAGAATCGCGTAGAAGTTCCCGCCGTACGCGAGGTCGTACGTCACCGTCCGCCCGTCGGCGAGCTCGATCTTGCGGTCGAGGGCGACGGAGAAGGACGGCACGTTCCAGAGCGTGACCGCCCCCGCCGCCCCGTCCCGCACCGCGACCTCCGCGACGACGAGCCCGGCCGGTGTGTCGAGCCGGATGGTCGTCACCGGTTCGACGACCTCGACCATGCCGGTCTCCACGAGGACGGTCGCGACCCCGATCGTCCCGTGTCCGCACATCGGGAGGTAGCCCGACACCTCGATGTAGATGACGCCGAAGTCGCAGTCGGGCCGGGTGGGCGGCTGCAGGATCGCACCGCTCATCGCCGAGTGACCACGTGGCTCGTTCATCAACAACTGCTTGATGTCGTCGCGGTGTTCACGGAAGTACAGCCGCCGCTCGTTCATCGTCGCGCCGGGAATCGTGCCGATACCGCCGGTGATCACACGGGTCGGCATGCCCTCGGTGTGCGAGTCGACGGCGTGCAGGACGAGTTTGCTCCGCATGGACTGTCTCCCTCTCAGCCGAGCCCGGCCGCGACGGCCTTCTCCGTGGCGGCCCGGACGGCGGCCTCCTGGTCGGCCCGCAACGGCACGCGCGGCGGACGCACAAGCCCGCCGTGCCGGCCGACGATGTCCATCGACAGCTTGATCGCCTGTACGAACTCCACCTGGGAGTCCCACCGCAGCAGCGGATGCAGTTGCCGGTAGAGAGGCAGCGCGGTGTCGAGGTCGCCCCGGACGGCGGCCCGGTACAGCTCGACGGACGCGGCGGGCAGCGCGTTCGGGTAACCGGCGACCCAGCCCTTGGCGCCGGCGACGGCCAACTCCAGCAGGACGTCGTCCGCGCCGATCAACAGGTCCAGTTCTGGCGCGAGTTCGGCGATGCGGTAGGCGCGCCGCACATCGCCGGAGAACTCCTTGACACCGTGGATGTACCCCTCGCCGTGCAGCTTGGCGAGCAGTTCGGGCACCAGGTCGACCTTGGTGTCGATGGGGTTGTTGTACGCCACGATCGGCAGGCCCGCCTTCGCGACCGCCGCGTAGTGGGCGAGCACCGAGCGCTCGTCGGCCCGGTAGGCGTTCGGGGGCAGCAGCATCACGGAGGCGCAGCCGGCGTCGCGTGCCTGCTCGGCCCAGCGCCGGGCCTCGGCGGAGCCGTACGCGGCGACGCCGGGCATGACGCGCGAGCCGCCGATCGCCGCCACGGCCGTCTCCACGACCTTGGCGCGCTCGTCGGGGGTCAGCACCTGGTACTCACCGAGCGAGCCGTTCGGTACGACACCGTCACAGCCGTTCGCGACGAGCCACGCGCAGTGGTCGGCGTACGCGTCGTGGTCGACGGAGAGGTCGTCCCTGAGCGGGAGGGCGGTGGCGACAAGGACGCCGTGCCAGGGTCGGTTGCCGGTGCCGGCGGCGCTGGCGGTGTTGTCGGTCATGAGGTTTCCCATCCGATCCGTAGGGCGATACACAACGCGGTCCGTGACACGTGGCGCGCGACAACACGCGACCGCACGCGACCTGTCAGAGAAGGTCAGGGCGACTCGCCGGGCCGTCGGGCTCTCGCGCGAGCACACCAAGAGGTACCGGCCGGGCGAACGGCCGCCGTGACGCCGTCGGCGGGCACCCCGCGAGCCCCGCCACCGCGGGAGCGCACATCCGGCCCTGGCACCAGCCCATCCCGGCCCGGGTCAGCAGTTTCACGGTACGCACGTCCCCGGCGCCGAGTTCGTCGACGGCTTCCCGGATCGCGGCGGCGGGCACCTCCTCGCAACGGCACACGAGGGTGTCGTCGCCGACCCGCTCCACCCAACGGTCGGGCGGCGTACAGACCTTGTCGACGACGGCGAAGAACTCCCGCAGCCCACCACGCGCCTTCGCGGCCACCGCGTAGGAACTCCGCTCGGGCACCCGCGAGTCGAGCCGCGCCGCGATGGACAGGCCCGCGATCCGGCCCTCCGCCAGCGAGAGCGCGGCGCCGCCGATCCCGGTGGCCTCACCGGCGGCCCAGACGCCCGGGACGTCGGTGCGCTGTTCGTCGTCCACGGCCACGTTCACCCCGTCGAGGCGGCAGCCGAGCGTCTCGGCGAGGTCGGTGTGCGGAAGCATGCCGTGTCCGACGGCGAGGCTGTCGCAGGGAACGCGCCACTCGCTGCCCTCCCTGACCCGTCCGTCGGTGTCGAGCGCGGCCACGGTCACGGCTTCGAGGCGGTCGCTCCCGTGTGCCGCGACGACGGTGTGACGGACATGGACCCGGACCCCGTACCGCGCCAACTCGGCGGCGTACCGGGCGCCTTCGGCGAGCTTGTCCGGATGGGCGGCGAGGACCCGCGCATGCCGTGCGAACGCCCGGGGGTCGGCGGATTCCACGAGGGCGGCCACCTTCGCCCCCGCCGCGGCCAGTCCGACGGCCACGGGCATCAGCAACGGCCCGGTCCCGGCGACCACGGCGGTACGGCCCGGCAGCACGAGTCCGCTCTTCAGCATGGCCTGCGCCCCGCCCGCGGTGACGACTCCGGGGAGGGTCCAGCCGGGGAACGGCAGCACCTTCTCGTAGCCGCCGGTCGCCAGGAGCACGGCGTCGGCGCGGACCGCGACGGACTCCTCCTGCTCGGGCCCGAGCAGCGCGTGCACGGCGAAGGAGGCCGCTTCCCGCTCCACGCACCACACATGATGTTCCGTCAGGTGTGTGATCCGCCCCGCCCGGACATGTGCCGCGAGTCCGTCACGGAGCCGTTCCCAGGTACGCCACTGGTGGTGCAGGGCGCTGGGGCGGCGGGCACCGAGCCCGGCGGCGGGCTGACGGTAGAACTGGCCGCCGGCCTCCGGGGCGGCGTCCACGAGGGTCACCGACACACCGCGCGCGGCGGCGGCGAGGGCGGCGACGAGCCCGGCGGGTCCGGCGCCGATCACCGCGAGGCGGGGTCGTTCACTCATGGTGCCCGGTTCCTTCCTGGGTGCGGATCACGTCACCCGGCTCCGCCCGTACCAGGCAAGCCCGTTGGTTGGGGCGCCCGTTGACGGTCAGCAGACAGTCGAAGCACACCCCGATACCGCAGAAGACTCCGCGTGGCTCACCGCTGCCCCGGGTCGTGCGCCAGGACACGACACCCGCGGACCACAGGGCGGCCGCGATGGTCTGACCGGGCAGAACGGCCAGTTCCCGGTCGTCGAACGTGACCGTGAAGGACGGTTCCGGCCGAGCCCGGACCAGCCTCAGAGGAGTACGGGGCATCACGGGCCCTCCACAGGAGCGGGAGCGGAATCGGGATCGGCGCCGGCGTCGGCGCGGGGAAAACGGTCGGGGCGGAACGGTGCGAGATCCAGGTCGGGCGTCTTGCCCGCAAGGACCTGTGCGATCACGTGGCCGGTACCGGTGGCGAGTCCGATCCCCGCGCCCTCGTGCCCGCACGCGTGGAAGAGGCCGGGCACCCGGGCGTCGGGCCCGACGGCGGGCAGGTGGTCCGGCATGTACGGACGGAAGCCGAGGTAGGCGCGCATGGCCCGCACCTCCGCCAGGAAGGGGAACAGCCGGGTCGCACCGGCCGCGAGCTCCCGCGTGACGGGCAGCGAGAAGGAGCGGTCGAAGCCGACCCGTTCCCGGCTGGCCCCGATCAGTACGGGACCCGCCGCCGTTCCCTCGACCACCGGGGAGGTCTGCAGCGCCGCCGAGTCACTGGCCACGTCGGCCACGTAGTCCGCCGCGTACACCTTGTGGCGTACCCGGCGCGGCAGGGGTTCGGTGACGAGGACGAAGCCGCGCCGGGGCAGCACGGGCAGGGACACCCCGGCCAGCGCGGCCAGTTCCCCGCCCCAGGTCCCGGCCGCGTTGACGACCGCGGGCGCGTGGATGTCCCCGTGCGGGGTACGGACACCGCGCACCGCCCCCGACGCCGTGCGCAGCACGTCCGTGACCGTCCGGCCGGTGTGCAGCGAGGCACCCGCCGTGCGGGCCAGCCGGACGAGACGGGCGGCGGCGAGCGTGGGCATCACCTGGGCGTCCTGCGGGTAAAGCACGCCACCCGCGAGGCCGTGCGCCAAGTACGGTTCGAGGTCGTGCAGTTGGTCCGGGCCGACGGAAGCGGCCCGGACCCCGGCCGAGCGCTGTGCGGCGGCGAGTCCCTCCAGCGCCGCCAGCCCTTCGGGCGTGGAGGCGACGACGAGTCCGCCCTTGGCCTCGTACTCGACGGAGCCGCCCACGCCGGGTTCGGCGGCGAGGTCGGCCCACAACCGTCCCGAGAGCAGGGCGAGTTCGAGTTCGGGGCCGGGTTCCTTGTCGGAGACGAGGAGGTTGCCCTCGCCGGAGCCGGTCGTGCCGCCCGCCACCGGGCCGCGGTCCACCAGGACGGCACTCAGTCCCGCCCGGGCCGCGTACAGGGCGGTCGCCGCCCCTACCATTCCGGCCCCGACGACCACGACATCGCAGGTCAGCGAGTTGCTCACGTCAGTAATATGTCACATACCCCTGTGGATGCACACCCCCCTCCGCCACACACCGGCACCCACGTACTCAGCCCGTCAGCCGTCCGGCAGCCGTCAGTGCCTCCAGAGCGCTCGCCTGGGTGCGCCAGTCCGACACGTTGGGAACGGCGCCGGACCAGCGCTGGCCGAGGCGGTTGAGCGCGTCCCGGTCGGTCGCCCAGATGGAGTCGGCCTGCTTCGTGACGTACGCCGTGTACGTGGCCGAGTCCGTGGCATCCGCGAGGTCGGCGAGGTGCCGTACGAAGATGCCCTTGAACTGTTTCTGGTTGTCGTCGCAGGAAGCGGTGCCGAGGTCGCAGGACTCGGTCAGTACGCCGCCCCGGGTCAGCGCCGGTGAGGAGATCGCGGTGTCGGCCAGCCGCTTCGCCGTGTCCAGGTACCGGGTGCTCCCCGTCGACCGCCACAGCTGCGTGAAGGCGCCGATGGCGAGCCCCTGGTTGTAACTCCACACGGTCTGGCCGTTGTTGGCGCAGCCCGAGGTGATCCCGTCGTTGACCAGGCCCGCGGAGTTGATCATCCCGCTGGCGAGGTACCAGTCCGCCGCCGTGGTCGCGCGGGCGCCCCACACGGTGTCGCCGTCGATCCGCTGGTGCAGTGCGGTGGTGAGCCACAGATACAGCCCGTTGGTGACGGCGTTCTTGTAGGTGCGCTCCCGGTCCCACCACACACCGCCGCCACAGGTACCGGTGTCCCAGTACCGGTGGACATAGTCGGTGATGGTCACCGCTTCCGCCAGATAGCGCCGGTCACCTGTGTGGTCGTACGCCGTCAGCCAGGCCACCGCCCACCAGGCCGCGTCGTCTATGGCCCGGCTGATGAAGTGGCCCTCGATCGGGTCGGAGCCGCGCCCGCCCGCCGGGAAGACACCCCGGTTCTGTTCGTAGGTGCGGGCGATCACCCAGTCGTAGTCGTGCCGGCCGCTCTGCGCGGCGAAGTCGACGACCGAGGTGAGCGCGACGGCGGAGTTCCACCAACTGCTGCGCCACCAGCCCTCGTCGGTGTGGTACGAGGCCATCAGCGCGTCCGCCGCCCCGCGCGCCCGGGTCGGTGCGGGCCTGGCCCAGGCCGTGCAGCTGCCCTCCTGGTGCGCGGCCTCACGGCCGCAGGCGCGCACCGCCCCGCCGTACAGCAGGCCGCGCGGGTCCCGGGTGGCGTACAGGGCGGTCCGGGTGGAGGTGGCTCCGGCGGGCACGCTCGTACGGCCGAGGGAGGAACCCTCGGGGTGGCTCGCGCCGCTGTCCCAGGAGCGGTCCAGCCAGATCTCGTCGCCCGCGCCGCCTCCGGCGATGACACCCCAGGCCGTACCGCCGCGCTGGTCGACGTGCAGGCTGATGGTGCGCCCGAAGAGCGTGGTGGCGGGGACCGGGGTGTCGTCACCGGCCGCCGTGGCGGGGTCGGCGCCGTCGCAGGACGTGCCGTCGCACACCTTCGGGTACACCCAGTCGGTACAGGTCACTCCGGCGGCGTCGCCGCAGGCGCGGATCCAGCCGCGCCGGTGCCCGACGGGGTCGGTGATGTTGTACATGAGGGTGCGGGTGCCGGTCCATGAGCCGGGGACGCTCGCCTTGCCGAGCAGACCCTCCCAGGTGGCGCCCCGGTCCCAGGAGCGGTCCAGCCAGACGGAGTCACCGGCCGCGCCGTTGTCGATGCTCGCCCAGGCCGTGTTGTCCGGGTCGGAGACGTGCAGTCGCAGGATTCTGCCGTTGACGGTTCTGTCCGGCACCGGGAACGTGTCCTGCCGCGCCTTCGAGGGGTCGTGGGTGTCGCACACCAGGGCGCAGACCGGTGTCGCGGCGTGGGAGGGGGTGGGGGGAAGGGCGATCAGGCCGGTGAGGGCCAGGAACAGGGCCAGGAGTCCGCCGAGGAGGGGGTGGGGGCGTGCCGCCATGACGTATCGCCTCTCTGGAGAAGCCGTGCACGGAAGGGCAGCGGCGACCGTCCGGCAAGGGCGACCGCCCTTCAGATCGTGCCCATGTCAAACGCTGGCTACGACCGGACGCACCCAGGACTTCGAACACCCACGGATCCCGCCTCGCCCCCCAGCCCCACGCACCCCCGGAACCCTGGAGTTCCTTGGCGCATCCCCGGATCCCCGGGTCTCAGCTGCGTCCCACGACCATCCACAGGGAGGGCAGCTCGATCCGTGAACCGTCGGCGCGGCGCTCCGTGGTGACCAGCGGCAGCTCCCCGTTCGCGACCACCACGAGCCCGGCCGCCCGCAGATACTCCGGTACGGCGGCGTCGGCCACCTCACCGGGCGCGATGCCGTGCCGGAAGACCGGCGCGAGTTTCGCCGGCGGTCCCTCCGGGCTCCGGGCGAGGCCGCGCAGTACGGCGCCGGCCGCCTCGGCGAGTTCGACGAGAATCGCGCGGCCCCGGTCGCCGACGAGGATGGCCAGACCGTCGACGAGCGCCTGCCGGTCGGCCGGCTCGCACTGGTGCAGAACGCCGCGCATGTAGACGTTGGCGTCGCCGATCTCGGCGTGCAGCGTCTCGGCCTCGATCTTCTCCGCCGCGTCGACCATCCGGTAGTGGGCCTGGCCCGCCGGGTCGGCGAGCCGGGCGTGGTCGAGGGCCGCGGCCGACAGATCGGCGCCGATGACCCGGGGATAGCGGTCGGCGAGGAACCGGGTCTGGGTGCCGTTGCCGCAGCCGAGGTCCACGAAGGGCAGTCCGGGGGCGGTCAGATGCGGTTCGAACAGGGCGAGATGGATGCCCGCGGTGAGCGCCGGTTCGGCGTCCCAGAAGACGGCTCCGGGCTCGGCGGGAGCCTCCCGCCAGAAGCCCTCCCAGGCCTCTCTGTACCGAGTGGTCACGCTCATGCCGGCTCCCCAGGAAAAGTGACGGGCAGTCCGGTTTATCGCGCCCGGCTCACAACGACAAGAACACGGCGCACACCTTTACGCCCCGAAAGGGGCGCGGGGGACTGCGCGACCAGCCCTCACCGCCCGCAGAGTCATCTCCACGCTGGCGAAGCGCAGCGCTTCGCGCTCAGCGATGCGGCAGGGTCAGTTCGAACCACACCGTCTTGCCGGACCCCGTCCGACTGGTCCCCCACTCCCGCGCCAGCGTGCTCACGACCCGCATCCCTCGCCCGAACTCGTCGAGCCGCCCCGCGCTGAGCAGCGTGGGCAGGGTGTGGTCGTCGTCGTCCACCTCGCACAGCAGGGTCTCGCCCCGGACCAGCCTGAGGGCGATGGGCCGGCTGTGGGAGTGCCGTACGGCGTTGGTGACGAGCTCGCTCACCAGCAGCTCGGCGGTGTCGGCGACGGAGCCGAGGCCCCACGTGTGGAGCTGTTCACGGACCGCCGCGCGCGCCCTGCCGGCCTCCCGGGGGTCGTGCCCGATCCGCCACTCGGCGACGTCCTCGGGCTCGATGCCGTTGAGCCGGGCCATCAGGAGCGCCACGTCGTCCTTGCGTCCGCCTCGGGTGTTGAGGGCCCGGATGATCGTGTCGCAGGCGTCGTCCATGGAGGCGGCCGGGTGGGCCGCGGACTCGCAGAGCGTGGCGAGGCCGACGCCGATGTCCTCGCCGCGCACCTCGACGAGGCCGTCGGTGCACATCACGAGCCGGTCGCCGGGTGCCACCCGCACGCGTACGGACTCGAAGGGCACTCCGCCGACTCCGATGGGCGCGCCGGTCGGCAGGTCGAGCAGATCGCTGCGGCCGTCCTCGGCGCGGACCAGCACGGGCGGGATGTGGCCCGCGTTGGCGATCTCCAGCTCGCTCGCGATGGGGTCGTAGATCGCGTACAGGCAGGTCGCGAGGTAGTGCTCGCCGAGTCGCTGCGCCAGGTCGTCGAGGTTGCGCAGGAGTTGTGCGGGTGGCAGGTCGAGGGCCGCCATGGTCTGGACGGCGGTCCGTAACTGCCCCATCATCGCTGCCGAGTTGAGGCCGTGACCCATGACGTCACCGACGACGAGGGCGGTGCGTGAGCCGGGCAGTTTCACGGAGTCGAACCAGTCGCCGCCGACCCGCCCGAGCAGCGTGCCCGGCAGATAGCGGGTCGCGATGTCGCAGCCGGACATCCGCGGGGCGATGTGGGGCAGCATGCTGTCCTGGAGGGTCTCGGCGACGCTCTCCTGGTACGTGTACATGCGGGCGTTGTCGAGCACGAGCCCGGCGCGCGCGGCGAGTTCGGCGCCGGTGACGCGGTCCATGTCGTTGAACTCGACGCGCTCCGGGTGGCGCAGCAGGATCATGAAGCCGAGGACCACGTTGCGGGCCTTGAGGGGCACGACCAGCATGGAGCGGCCGGTGATGAGGGGCCGGATGTCGCGCTTCTCGAACTGCGCGGCGATCATGTGGCCCATCTGCTCGCTGATGCGGGGCACGAGGACGGGGTCGCCGGTGGTCATGCACTGGAAGAACGGGGTGTGCGCCGGGAACGGCATGGCCTCGCCGACCGGTACGACGTCGTCCCAGCGGCCCGGTTCGTCCGTGTGCTCCACCGCGACCCGGTGCCACATGGTGGTCGTGTCGGGCACGCCGTCGGGGAAGCCCTCGCCCGCGACGACCTGTTCGCGCAGATAGGTCCCGGCCACGTCGGTGAAGCGCGGGACGACGGCCCGGCTGACCTCGACGATGGTGCGGGAGAGGTCGAGCGAGGTGCCGATGCGTCCGCTGACCTCGTTCAGGAACTCCAGCCGCTCCCGTACGGCCGCGTATTCGAGGTCCTCGCCCTCGTCCCCGGCGTCCTGCGGCAGCGGTTCGCCGGACAGGGCCGCCGCGGCGGCCCGTTCCTGGCGTGCCTTGCGTTCGGCGCGCCGCGGGACACCCCAGTCGGGGGTGACGGGGACCCGGTCGTTCTGGCTGAACTCCAGGACGGGATAGCCCAGTTCGAGGACCTGGGCGACGATGCGGGCGCCCTCGCCGACGCTCATGCTCGGCAGGATCTCGGGCAGCCTGCGGGCCAGGTCCTCGGCGCCGGGGAAGTCGGTGTGCAGCGCGAAGCCGGGCGCGATGCGCTCCACGGCGGCGCCGTCGCCCGCGCCCACACCCGCGCCGGTGTCCTCGGGACGCAGCGCGCCCGCGTCGGCGGCGAGTACCAGCAGGCGTTCCGCCCCCGGTCCCACCAGGGGGTACGCCCACCACAGGACGTCGATCCGGTCGCTGTCCGCCGCGGTCAGCCGCGCGCGGCCGGCCGCGGGGTAGAACAGCCGCCCGTCGAGGGAGGACTCGAGGTCGGGGCCGAGGCCGTCGTACGCGGCGTACGCCCCGTAGGGCGCGCTCTCGTCGTCCTCGGGCAGGGCGCCGGAGACGGGCAGCAGATCGACGACGGGACGGCCGACGGCTTCTTCCCGCGCGGTACCGAAGAGGCGCCGGGCACCGCGGCTCCAGTGCGAGACCAGTCCGTCCCGGTCCACCACGACCACGGCCAGCGGAATGCGTCCCGCCGCGGCGGCCCCGTCACCGGCCGCACGCTGGGAAGGTGCGCCCCTCTCGGTGCCACGGTCCATGGCTCAGGCCCTCTCTCCCACGGTCCGCAAGATCTGCGCCACCACATCAACCACGGTACGTCCGGGCTCGGTGGCCATGTGTGCCAATCCCCGAATTGCCCCGGCGCACACCGAGCCACGCCAGGGGTGCGAGGAACTGCGCGCTCGGCCCCCACGGGCCTGCACCCGACGACCTGCCTCGCCCTCACCCCCAAGGGCGCGGGGAACGGCGCAGTCTCTTACCTGCGGGCCGGTGGGGGCCGGCCGCGCAGTTCCCCGCGCCCCTACATGCAAAGGATTGCGCCGTTCCCCGCGCCCCTGAAAGACGAAAGACTGCGCCGTTCCCCGCGCCCCCAAAGGCAAAAGGCTGAGCACCCTCAGTCGTCCTCGTGGCCCAGTTGGAGGTCTCGTTCCGTTCGGCCGCCTCCCGCCACCTGCAGAACCGTGGCCACCGGCGGGTATCCCGCCGCGATCACCGTGTACTCGCCCGACGAGAGGTCGATGAAGCGGAACGCCCCGTCACCCCCGGTGGTCAGCGTGTCCACCACGTTCCCCGCCGCGTCGAGCAGCGTGACCCGCGCGTCCTCCACCGGCCGCCCCCCACTCGCCCGCACGGTCCCCCGCAGCACCGCCCCGCCCGCGAGCTCGACGTCCTGCCGGGTCTCGCGCGCGGCCTGCACGCTCACCGGCAGCGCGGCCGGCCGGAAGGCGGGCGCGCTCCCGGCCAGGGTGTACTCCCCCGCCACCAGCTCCGTGATGACATAGCCGCCCTCCCGCCCACTGCGCGTCGAGGCGACCACCTCCCCGTGCACGTTGGTGAGCGTGACGGTCGCGTCCCGCACGGGCGTCCCGTCCGCCGTGACGACGCTCCCGGCGAGACGCCCCGCCCCGCCGAGGACCACGTCCAGTTCCACGGGCCGTTCCCCGACGGTGACGCTGACCGCCTGCGGCTGGTGCCCGCCGGCCGCGGCGATCAGGACGTACGCCCCCGAGCCGGGCGTCGACAGCGCGTACCGTCCGTCCTCGCCGCTCGCGCCCCGCCCGATCTGCTGCCCCGCGACATCGATGAGGGTGAGCGCGGCGCGGGGCACGACCGTGCCGTCGGGGTGCTGCACGGTGCCGCAGACGGGGATCCCGGCGGCGTACGTCGAACGGGCCCCCGGAACGGTGGCGTTCAGCGGTGCGGCGGCGGTCTCGGGGACTGCGGTGGGGGTGTGGTGGGACACCAGCGGTTTCTCCTTGAGGAAGAAGGCGACGAGCAGGCCCAGGACGAGCACCGGCACGAGGTAGAGGAAGATCCGCGGCATCGCGTCGGTGTACGCCGCGATGTAGCCGTCCCGCAGTGCGGCGGGCAGTGCGTGGACGAGCTGCGGGGTGATGGACTCGGGGTCGGGCACACCGGCCCCGGCGGGCAGCCGGTCGGCGAGGGAGTCGGCGAGCCGGTCGGCGAGGAGCGTGCCGAAGACCGCCGCGCCGACGCTGCCGCCGATCTGCCGGAAGTAGTTGTTGGCACTGGTCGCGGTGCCGAGGTCGTGCGGGTGCACGGAGTTCTGCACGGCGAGGATCAGCACCGGCATGACCAGGCCGATCCCGGCGCCGAGCAGGGCCATCCAGACGCTGTAGTGCAGCCGGGGCGTATCGGCTTCGAGCCGGGAGAGCAGCCACATGCCGAGGACGGACAGGGCGCTGCCGAGGATCGGATAGACCTTGTAGTGGCCGTTGCGGCTGATGAGATGGCCCGAGACGACCGAGGCGCCGACGATGCCACCCATCATGGGGAGCATGAGCAGGCCCGACTCGGTGGCGGTGGCGCCGTCGACCATCTGCAGGTACGTGGGCAGATAGCTGGCCGCGCCGAAGAGGGCGACGCCGACGATCACCCCCACGACGGCGGTGACGTTGAAGACGCCGTCGCGGAACAGCCGTAGCGGGATGAGGGGTTCGGCCGCGCGGTGCTCGGCGACGAGGAAGAGCGCGGTCGAGGCGACGGCTCCCGCGGCGAGTCCGAGGACGACGCGCGAGTCCCACGCGTACTCCGTGCCGCCCCAACTGGTCAGCAGCACAAGGCAGGTGGAGGCGGCGGCGAGCAGCAGGGCGCCCAGGACGTCCAGACGCGGCCTGGCGGTGGGCTTCGGCAGTTCGAGGACGACGGCCACGACGGCCAGCGTGATCAGGCCGAAGGGGACGTTGACGTAGAAGCACCAGCGCCAGGAGAGATGGTCGGTGAAGTAGCCGCCGAGCAACGGGCCCGCGACCGAGGCGAGTCCGAACGCGGCGCCGATCATCCCCATGAAGCGGGCCCGCTCCCGGGCCGGCACGACGTCCGCGATGATGGCCTGTACGCCGATCATGAGGCCGCCGGCGCCGACGCCCTGGAGGGCGCGGAAGGCGATCAACTGGTCCATGGTGCGCGACCATCCGGCCAGCGCGGAGCCGATCACGAAGACGACGATCGCGAACTGGAAGACGCCCTTGCGGCCGTACAGATCGCCGAACTTGCCGTAGACGGGCAGCCCTACGGTCGACGTGAGCAGATACGCGGTGATCGCCCAGGACATCTTGTCCAGGCCGTGCAGCTCTCCGACGATCTTCGGGAGCGCGGTGGCGACGATCATCTGCTCCAGGGCCGCGAGCAGCAGCGCGAGCATGAGCGCGAAGAACACCAGGCGCACACGGCGCGGGCTCAGCGCCTCCAACTGGGGCAGCTCCGGCGGCGCTTGGGGTGTGTCGGGGGCCGGAGAGGAAACGTCTCGTCCGCTCTCCGCCAGAGCCGTGCCACCCACGTGCTGCTCCCCTCGTCGCGCCTGCGGGGCCCATTTCTCGCATTACGCGACATCTGGGAGCAAGCGCGACGAGTCGCCCTGAGATGGGCCTCAGCAGACGTATCCGCCGGTAGGAGCCCTACGGCGTACAACTGGGCCGTACTGAGAACCACTCGAAACGGTGAGCGCGGGAATCCCGCGGAGCGGGTCGGAGCGGACGGCTACTTCTGCACCTCGGTGGCGAGCTTCGCCAGCACCTCGTCGTAGATGCGGCCGAGGCCCTTGGGCGCGAAGGTCCGCTCGAAGAAACCGCCGATGCCGCCCGCGCCGTCCCAGACGGTGGTGACGACGACCCGGGACCTGCCATCGCCGGCCGGGGTGACACGCCAGGTGGTCACCATCGAGCTGTTGCGGTCCTTCTCGACCAGCTCGCCGTCGGTGGGCTCGCTCACATCGAGCAGGCAGTCACGGATCCGCTTGCTGGTGGCCTGGAGCTTCCAGTGGACGACAGTCCCCTCGCCGTCACCGCCCTCCCGGACCTCGTACTCACTGAAGTGCTCGCTCAGGATCTTCGAACGCGTGCCGTTGTAGTCGGCCAGCGCGTCGAACACGTCGTCCGGCTGACCCGTCACGACTCGCTCGGTGGTGGCCTCGACCTGCGCCATTGCGTTCCTCCAGCACTCGGGATCTCGGGCGTCAGCGCTCAGCCAACCATCAGGCGCCCGAGCCGCCCAAATCGGGGTCCACAACTATGGGGTCGCACGATCAAGGGAACATGTGTTCTATTCTGTGGTCAGTGCTATCGAGGAGGCGTCATGCGGTGGGAGAACCTCGCAGTGGAGTCCGACGGGAATCCGTCGGCCGGCCCCACAAACCCCGCTCTGTTCGGCGCGGAGACGGTGACCACCCGGACGTTCGACACGCCCGAGTTCCGCGGAATCACCTTCCACGAGATCCGGGCCCGGTCGATCGTCAACCGCGTCCCGGGGGCCTCGCGCATGCCCTTCGAGTGGACGGTCAACCCCTACCGGGGGTGCACGCACGCGTGCGTCTACTGTTTCGCCCGCAAGACCCACAGCTATCTGGACCTCGACACCGGCCTCGGCTTCGACAGCCAGATCGTGGTGAAGGTGAACGCCCCTGAGCTGCTGCGGCGCCAGCTCGGTTCACGGCGCTGGCTCGGTGACCACATCGCGATGGGCACCAACGTGGACTGCTACCAGCGCGCCGAGGGCCGCTACCGGCTGATGCCCGGCATCATCGCGGCCCTGCGCGACCACGCGAACCCCTTCTCCATCCTCACCAAGGGCACGCTGATCCTGCGCGACCTGGACCTGCTGAAGCAGGCTGCGGCCGTCACCGAGGTGGGGATCTCCGTCTCCGTGGGCTTCACCGACCTCGACCTGTGGCGGACCGTGGAGCCGGGCACGCCCGCCCCGGAGCGCCGCCTCGACGTCGTCCGCACGCTGAGCGCGCACGGCATCGACTGCGGGGTCCTGATGGCGCCCGTGATCCCCTTCCTCGGCGACGACCCCTCCCAACTGCGCGCGACGGTACGGGCGATCGCCGCGTCCGGCGCGACCTCGGTGACCCCGCTCGTGCTGCATCTGCGGCCCGGGGCACGCGAGTGGTTCATGAGCTGGCTGGGACATCACCACCCGCATCTGGTCCGCCGGTACGAGCGGCTGTACGCGGAGGGCGCGTACGCCCCGAAGTGGTACCAGCGCCGGATCACCCGGCAGGTGCACGAGCTGGCCGAGGAGTACGGGATAGGCCCCACGCGCGCGGGGATGCCCCGCAGGATCCCGGTGCCCGAGCCGGTCGCACCGGAGCCCACCCAGCTGACCCTTCTGTGACCGGCACCCCTCACACACCGGTGGGCACCGACTGCCCTGCATCCGGCCGCACACCGCGGCCCAATGGGGTCAACTCTCGGCAGAAGCGGTCCTTCCGGGTGCCCGCCCCGGGACGATACGGCCAGGGCCGTGAGGCGCACGGCCCCCTGTCCGGTACATCGATGTGAGGCGATTCATTGTGAACCGACGCGCAGCCGCCCTGTGCGGCGCCGCCGCCGTGGTTGCCGGAACGATCACCGCGGTCCCGGCCGACGCGAGCCCGGCCTCCGCGACCGCCCGGCACACCGTCCCCTCCGCCGACACGGCGAAGCCCACCTGGAAGAAGTGCGGCACCAAGAACTATCCGACGCTCCAGTGCGCGTCCCTGAAGGTGCCCCTCGACCACGCGAACCCGCACGGCCGGAAGATCACGCTCGCGCTGTCACGGGTCCCGCACACCTCGAAGAAGACCTACCAGGGCCCGCTGCTGGTGAACCCGGGCGGCCCCGGCGGCAGCGGTCTGACCCTCGCCGGATTCGTCGCGGCCTCGCTGCCGAAGAACGTGGCGGCCCAGTACGACGTCATCGGCTTCGACCCGCGCGGGGTCGGCGCGAGCAGGCCCGCCCTGAACTGCCGGCCGGGGCACTTCAAGCCGGTGCGCCCCGACTCGCTGCCGACGACCCCCGCTCTCGAACAGGCCAACCTCGACCGCGTCCAGGCCTTCGCGCAAGCCTGCGCGGCCAAGCACGGGGACCTGCTGCCGTACATCGACACGGTGAGCGCGGTCCAGGACATGGACGCCATCCGGAGCGCCCTCGGCGCCAGGAGCATCAACTACTTCGGGTACTCGTACGGCACCTACCTGGGCGCCGTCTACGCGAAGCTCCACCCGGACCGCGTACGGCGCATGGTGCTGGACTCCGTCGTCGATCCCACCGGTGTCTGGTACGACGACAACATCGCGCAGGACCACGCCTTCAACTCCCGTCACCGGGCCTTCATGGCCTGGGTCGCCCGGCACGATACGACGTACAGGCTGGGCACCGATCCGGAGAGGATCGAGGCGGCCTGGTACGCGATGCGGGCGGCGCTGGCGAAGAAGCCGGCGGACGGCACGGTGGGCGCCTCGGAGCTGGAGGACACCTTCTCCCCCGGCGCCTACTTCAACGGCTACTGGCCCTACCTCGCCGACGCGTTCGCGGCCTTCGTGAAGACCGGGAACGACGATCCGCTGGTCGAGGCGTACGAGAACTTCGGGGCCGTCGACACCGCGGACGACAACGGCTACAGCGTCTACACCTCGGTGCAGTGCCGTGACGCGCACTGGCCGCGCGACTGGGACGAGTGGCGCGAGGACAACTGGGCGGTGTACGAGAAGGCACCCTTCATGACCTGGAGCAACGCCTGGTACAACGCCCCGTGCGCGTTCTGGCCCACCGACTCGGCCGAGCCCGTGGACGTCTCGAACGACTCGGTGCCGCCGGTGCTGCTGTTCCAGGCGACGGACGACGCGGCCACCCCGTACGAGGGTGGCGCCATGGTCCATCGCCTGCTGGGCGGCTCCAGCCTGGTGGTCGAGCAGGGCGGCGGCAACCACGGCGTCACCCTCAGCGGGAACACCTGCCTGGACAAGCATCTGGCCGCCTATCTGACCGACGGCCAGGTGCCGCGCGGGAACGGCGAGGCCGACGCGGTGTGCGCGAAGCTGCCCGACCCCAAGCCGCTGACCGCGAAGGCAAAGGCGAAAGCGGGCTCGGGCACCGGCACGGCCTCGCGGGGCGCGACCCTGCACGGCCTGATCGGTTTCCGGGGCTAGGGCGTCGGGGCTGATCGGCGCTGGGCGGGGCCGACCGGGGGGCGTTGTCAGTGCCGTGATGCAGGATTGATCCATGACCGGACCGATCCGCATCACCGCCCCCGACGGCGTCGCCCCCGCCGCCGCGTACGCGCACGTCGTCATGGGCACGGGCCGCTTCGTGGCGGTCTCGGGCCAGTTGCCGCTGGACGAGGACGGCAAGGTGGTCGGTGAGGGTGACCCGGCGGCGCAGGCCCGTCAGGTCTTCGAGAACCTGCGCCGCTGCCTCGCCGCGGCCGGCGCCGGCTTCGACGACGTGGTCAAACTGACCTACTTCGTCACGGACATGGCCCACATGCCGGCCATCCGCACGGCCCGGGCCGAACACATCCCTTCGGACCGCCTGCCGGCCGCCTCGGCCGTGCAGGTCGCGGGGCTCGTCCGCCCGGAGTTCCTGATGGAGATAGAGGCGTTCGCGATACTGCCCGCATGAGCGATTCCCGTACCCCGCTGGCCCGTGTGCCGCTCTCCCGTGTCCCGCTGCGCGTCCGCGAGATGACCCTGGCCGACTGCCCGCGCGTGGCGGAGATCCGGGTTCGCGGCTGGCAGAGCGCGTACAGAGGGCTGATGCCGCAGTCGTACCTCGACGGGCTCGACGTGTCGGCCGAACTCCCGCGTCGGCGGGCCCACTTCGAGCAGGCGGCTCCGGGCGTGGTGAACCTCGTCGCGGAGTGGGCCGG
This sequence comes from Streptomyces tauricus, assembly GCF_014650955.1. Taxonomy (GTDB): domain Bacteria; phylum Actinomycetota; class Actinomycetes; order Streptomycetales; family Streptomycetaceae; genus Streptomyces; species Streptomyces tauricus. Next base: position 77,468 of record NZ_BMVY01000016.1, on the reverse strand, counting down.
CGAAGTCGTCGGCTGGGCCTGCCACGGGCCCTACCGCGGCGAAGAACCGCCTGCCGTGGATGCCGGGCGTGATGGGGGTGCCGGGGACGCCGAGTTGTACGCGATCTACGTCGACCCCGGACGGACGGGGCGCGGCGTGGGCCGCACCTTGTTGCGGGAGTCGGTCGGGCGGTGCGCCGCCGCGGGGCACGACAGGATGCTGCTCCGGGTCCTTCGGGAGAACGCGGGCGCGCGCCGTTTCTACGAGCGGGCCGGTTTCACCGCGGACGGCGCCGAGGAGCCCTACGAGGTCGAGGGTGTCAAGGTGCCGGAGGTGCGGTACGCACGGCCGCTGGAGCGCTGAGTCACCCCTTGGGGAGGCTGACGCAGAAGACCGCGCCGTTCGGCCGGCCCGGTTCGTACCAGGCGTCGCCGCCGTTGGCCCGGGCCAAATTGCGGGCGATCCACAGGCCGAGGCCGGTGCCCTCGGTGGCCGCCGCGGTGGCGGGGTCGCGGCGGTAGCGCTCGAAGAGGTGCGGAACGAAGGACTCCGGCACACCGGAGCCGTGGTCCGCGACCCGGACCTCGATACGTCCGCCGGCTTCGCGCGCGGTGATCTCGACGGGATCCCGGCCGTAGGCGAGCGCGTTCTCCAGGTAGTTACCGAAGATCTCGGCGAACCCCACGGGGTCGACACGGGCCACCAGATGCCCCGGCACCGCGATCATCAGCCCGTCCCCAAGAGCCCGATTTCCGAGCCAGGCCCCGGATCCGGCCCCGACCTCGGCCCCGGGCTCGGGCTCCAATCTCGACCCGGCTCCGGTCCCAGACCCGGCCCCGGACTCGGATCCGGCCTCAGACCCGGGCTCGGGATCGGCCCCGGGCTCGGGCTCGGGCCTGGGCTCGGGCCTGGGCTCGGGCTCGGGCCTGGACCCAGACCCAGACCCGGGCTCGGATCTGGAGCTGGCCTCGGACTCGGGATCGGGAGCGGCCCCGGGCTCGGGCTCAGCCCTGGACTCGGACTCGGCCCTGGACTCGGGCTCGGGCTCAGCCCCGGTCTCCGGCTCGGGCTCAGCCCCGGGCTCGGACCCGCCCCCCGTGAACTGGGCCAGTAGGAAATCGCGTACCCGTACCGGTTCCGGTGTGCCCTGTTGGGCGGCGCCGTCGATTCGTGCGGCGGTGAGGAGTTTGCGGACCAGGGCCTGTAGGCGGGCCGTGCGTTCGGCGATTCGCTCGACCACCTCCGCGCGTCGCTCGTCGGCCAGTCCGGGCGCCGGGTCCCTGAGCACGTGCACCAGGGCGGCCAGGGCCGCGAGTGGGTTGTGCAACTGGTGCGCGGCGACCGCGACCACCACGCTCTGGTGCTCCAGGGCGGCCTGCAGCACCTGGTCGGCCTGCTGCCGGCGGGTCCCGTCGCGCAGAGTGGCCACGTACAGCCGCCGGCCGTGGAACCGGACGAGGGCGACCGTCATCCCGACGACCTCGTTGCGGCCGCTCGGCAGCACCAGCGTGACCTCGGTGGACTCTCCGTCGTCGAGCGGAAAGCCGAAAACGGAGCCGATCAGCTCGTCGGCCGGCCGCTCCAGCAGCGCCGCCGCGGCCGGGTTGCACGCCCCCACGCGTCCGTCGGCGTCGACCGCGACGATGCCGTCGGGCGCGGCCAGCGTCATCGCCGCGTACAGCTCCTGACGCCCGTCGTCAGCCATGGTGTGCGTCCCCGCGCCCCCTTCGCCGACCCAGCGGTCCGTCCAGTGGTCCGTCCAGCGAACCGGTACCCCTCATGTCCCCCCAGCTTCCTCCCGCCGGGCACGTTGCGGTGCGTCCGCGGGAGCACCCGCACCGGGCGCCCGCCGCGGCTTCCCCACGGCGTCGACGCCCCCTGTCCGCAAACGGTCGGACAGCCGGTACGCAGAGCACATCAGGCGCGTGTCGGCCGACGCGGCGGGCATCGCCCCCGTAGGGCCGGACCCGTGCGGTACGAGGAACGCACGGGCTGTCCTCCGGCGCCCCCTGCCACCTGCCGCTGACCGGCCAAGGATCGGCCACCCCCGGCGTTTCCCTTCAACTCTGTACCGTGTACGGGGTGTTGGGCCAGACACCGGAGGCATATTCCCGGGTCCGGCCGGGGCCCGCCGAGGGTGCGGAGCACTACGCTCGAAGCGCATCGCCACCACCGGCCCGGGGAGAGCCGGCCATCCGGAGGGGGAGGATCCGGGATGATCCGCGTGCTCGTGGTCGAGGACCAGCGCGCGCTGGCCGACGCCCTGGCCATCGCCATCGGGGCACAGCCGGATCTGGACTGCGGCGAAGCGGTGGGTACGGTCGACGAGGCGTTGCGGGAGGCGGCCCGTCGGCCCCCCTCCGTGGTGCTGATGGACATCCATCTGCCGGGCACGGACGGTATCGAGGGCACCCGGCTGCTGAAGAAGGCCCATCCCTCGGCCCGGGTGGTGGTCCTGACGGCGGACGCGACACCCGACCAGCTGGCGCGGGCGGTGACGGCGGGCGCCTCGGCGTTCCTCGCCAAGCACAGCCCGTTCGGGGACATCCTCACCGCGATCCGGACGACGGCCACCGGCAAGCTCCTCGTGGAGGAGTCGACGCTGGCGGCCCGGCTGCCGCCGCGGCAGCGGGGCGGGGGCGGGCTGACTCGCCGCGAGCACGAGGTGCTGGTGCTGCTCGCCCAGGGGCACGGTCTCAAGACGATCGCGGACCGGCTCGTCCTCAGCCGGCACACGGTACGCGGACATGTGAAGAGCGTCCTCGCGAAACTGCGTGCGCACAGTCAGCTGGAGGCGGTGGTGACAGCCACGCGGCTGGGGATCCTGCCGCGCGAGATGCCGTAGCACGGTGAATCAGCCCATCTGAGGGGGCCGTTCGCCCCGTCTGGGGGATGTCCGGCGGGACGTCCGTCACTTATGGTGCGAAATGTGCGACCTCCCCCGACATCGGTCCGAGCCGGTGCCGAGCGACTTCCCGAATCCGACGTCGCACCCAGCCGGGCGGTCGTACGACGGGGCCGCCGGGGAGCAGGACCCGGGCCATGTGCGCGGAGATGACGGCAGTTCGGATCCCGCGACGTTCGTCCGCCTGCCGGCCGCCCGTCTCCCGCCGGGCGAACCCCCGGCGCCCCACCCCGCCCCAAGGGGCGCGAGGAACCGCGCGGCCCACCCCAACCGCCCCCACAGACGCACACCCGCCCTCGCCCCCACCGCCCCATCAGGGACGCAGCGAACCACACACTCACCCCCACCCACACCCCGCCAGGGGCGCGGGGAACTGCGCGGCCCACTCCGACCGGCCGCACCTCAAAGGGGCGCGGGGAACCGCGCGCTCAACCCCAGCCGGCCCGCACATCCCTACCCCCCTCACACACAAGGCCCTCAACTCCGCCCCGGCGGGACCCGCGGAACCCGCGGAACCCGCTGAGCCGGCAGCCGCCGCAAAGCATCGGCCGCCGCCCCGGCCAACTCAGGATGAACCAGCGCCTCGTTCAGCACCGGCCGGGCCCGCTCGTCCCCCAGCACCCCCAGCCCCTCCACACACGCGAGCGCGACCCGCCGGTACGGATCGTGCGGCCGGAACCGACGGGCCAGCGTGGTGATCAGCGCGGGCACGGACTCGGGCGCCCTCAACTCGACCAGCAGCCGCACCGGATGCAGGGCGTAGGCCACCCGCAGCTCGTTGGTGGCGAGCGCCGCCGCCGCCCGGGCGGTACGCGGATCACCCAGCCGCGCCATGGCATAGGCCGCGGACGCGCACCGCTGCGGATCCCGGTGGTTGAGCAGCAGGACGAGCGCCTCGAAGGCCCGCCGGTCCCCGGCGACCCCGAGCCGGAAGGCGGCCAGTTCCCGCGCCCAGAGCGGCTGTTCGGGAGCGATGAGTACGGCGGCCAGCTCGTCGAGATCACCGGTCGCGGCCAGTCGTTCGTACGTGATGGACGCCATCGTGCCCGCCTCCTGCCGTAAGCGCTGGGTGAGCGATCGCAACTCTTCGTCCATGATGCAGAGACTATCGGCGACATAGGTCACATGGACCGGTCAGGAATGCGGGCTGGCGCGCTCGTTACCCACCGGTTAAGCTCAATCGAGCGAGTTACCCACTCGTGGATCTGCCCGTGGTGGCCTGGTGACGCAGCCGCCGCGGGAACACCCTCGAACCCCCGTGGTCGCGAGGGAGCTGGTCGGTTCGGTACTTCAGGTACCTCAGTTCGACATGACGGCACGGCTCCGGGACAGGGCCTGTCGGTTCTCCTCACCGTTTCGCGGGTTCGTGCACCCCACCCGCGACCGGTACCGGGCGTGTGCGCTTGGCAGCCCGGCATCACCCGCAGGCATGACGCGCAGACATCACGCGCACCCTCCGCACTCCGTGCGCCCGTCGGCGTATCCGCGTGCGTCCCTCAGTCGTCACTCATTCCTGGAGTCCCGCGATGGCCACTCCCCTGTCCGACCCCTCGTTGTCCTCCGTGTCACCTTTCAGGACCGTCGCCGTCGTCGGCCTCGGCACGATGGGCACCGGTATCGCCGAGATCCTCGCCCGGGCCGGCCGCGAGGTCGTCGGCATCGACATCAGCGAGGCCGCCGCCGCGCAGGCCGTCGGCGCGCTGGAGTCCTCGACCGCCCGTGCCGTGCGGCGCGGGCGCATCACCGAGCAGGAACGCGACGACACCCTCGCCCGCTTCCGTACCTTCACCGATCTGCGGGCCGCGGCCGACGCCGACCTGGTGATCGAGGTGGCCCCGGAGTCGTACGAGATCAAGCACCAGATCTTCCGGGAGCTGGACGGTGTCGTGCGTCCGGGGACGATCCTGGCGACCGGCACGAACGCCCTGTCCGTCACGCGGCTGGCCGCCGACTCGGCGCACCCCGAACGGGTCCTGGGCCTGCACTTCTTCAACCCGGCGCCCGCGATGAAGCTCGTCGAGGTCGTCTCGTCCGTGCTGACCGCGCCGGGCGCCGTCGCCGCCGTCACCGACCTCGCCCTCGAACTCGGCAAGGAGCCCGTCGCGGTCGGCGACCGCCCCGGTTTCGTCGCCGACGGCCTGCTCTTCGGCTACCTCAACCAGGCCGCCGCGATGTACGAGGCCAAGTACGCCAGCCGCGAGGACATCGACGCCGCGATGCGGCTGGGCTGCGGCCTGCCGATGGGCCCGCTCGCCCTGCTCGACCTGATCGGCGTGGACACCGCGCGTACGGTCCTGGAGGCCATGTACGCGGAGTCGCACGACCGGCTGCACGCGCCGGCGCCGATCCTCAAGCAGCTCAGCCAGGCGGGTCTGACCGGCCGCAAGTCGGGGCGCGGCTTCTACACGTACGACGCCCCGGGCAGCGCGACCGTCGTCCCGGACGCGCTGACTCCGTCCGAGGCGGGGTCCGGGGTCGCCGGGCGGACCGTCCGCTCGGTGGGCGTCGCCGGATCCGGGACGATGGCGTCCGGTATCGCCGAGGTCTTCGCGAAGGCCGGGTACGACGTCGTCCTCGCCGCCCGCACCGAGGAGAAGGCCGAGACCGCGAAGGCCCGTATCGGCAAGTCGCTCTCGCGCTCCGTCGACAAGGGGCGCATGACGGCCGACGCCGCCGCCGCGACCCTGGCACGCATCACCCCGGCAGGCTCGTACGAGGCCTTCGCCGACGTCGACCTGGCGCTGGAGGCCGTCGCCGAGGACCTGGAGATCAAGCAGCAGCTCTTCGCGGTGTTCGACAAGGTCTGCAAGCCGGGCGCGATCCTGGCCACGACGACCTCCTCGCTGCCGGTCGTCGCCTGTGCCCGGGCCACCTCGCGGCCGCAGGACGTGATCGGCATGCACTTCTTCAACCCCGCGCCCGCGATGAAGCTGGTCGAGGTCGTGCGGACGGTCCTGACGGCGGACGACGTGCACGCCACGGTCCGCGAGCTGTGCGCGAAGGTCCGCAAGCACCCGGTGGACTGCGGCGACCGGGCGGGCTTCATCGTCAACGCGCTCCTTTTCCCCTACCTGAACAACGCGATCAAGATGGTTCAGGAGCACTACGCGACGCTCGACGACATCGACGCCGCGATGAAGCTCGGCGGGGGCTACCCGATGGGCCCGTTCGAGCTCCTCGACGTGGTCGGTCTGGATGTCTCGCTGGCCATCGAGAAGGTGCTGCACCGCGAGTTCCGCGACCCGGGGCTGGCCCCGGCGCCGCTCCTGGAGCACCTGGTGGCCGCGGGCTGCCTCGGCCGCAAGACGGGCCGCGGCTTCCGCGAATATGCGCGGCGCTGAGCCGCCGCGCGACGACGGGCCCGGGGACAGGCCCGGCGTGCCCGCCTCCGGACCCGGGGACCGGCCCGGAGGCGGGCCCGTCCCCGACCTCGAACCCCCTCCTGGAACGACACCCGGCCCCGGCCCGGCGGCAGCCGGGGCCGGGGGCCCGGGGCGTGGGTGGCCCGGGGAGCGGGACGGATGGGGCGGGCTACTGGAGGGCGTCGCCGGAGCCGCCCCGGTGCCGGCCCCGGGTGGAGAAAGACCCGGTCGGGAGCGCTCCGGTATGTACATGCAGTACGTTCGGGGCATGTCCCAGCCCGCCAAGTCCTCCCGTACACCAGCCACGACCGACGCGCCGGAGAGCGCCGCGGGCGGTCGCGCCGCGGCGCAGCGGCTCAAGATGCGCCGAGAGCTGGCGGCCGCCGCGATGGAGCTCTTCGCGACGAAGGGGTACGAGGCGACGACGGTCGACGAGATCGCGGCCGCGGCCGGGGTGGCCCGGCGCACCTTCTTCCGGCACTTCCGGTCCAAGGAAGAGGCGATCTTCCCGGACCACGACGACACCCTGATCCGCGCCGAGGCGGTGCTCAACGCCGCTCCGGCGCACGAGCATCCGCTGGACACGGTGTGCCGCGGGATCAAGGAAGTCATGCAGATGTACGCGGCCCGCCCGGAGATCTCGGTCTCGCGCTACAAGCTCACACGCGAGGTGCCGACCCTGCGGGAGGCGGAGATCGCGTCCGTGGCCCGGTACGAGCGGCTGTTCACCCGCTATCTGCTCGGGCACTTCGACGAGCACGCCCACGACGACGACGCCAACGACGACCCGCTGCTCGCGGAGGTCGCCGCGTCGGCCGTGGTCACCGCGCACAACCACGTGCTGCGCAGATGGCTGCGGGCGGGCGCCCAGGGCGATGTCGAGGCCCAGCTGGACCACGCCTTCTCGATCGTCAGGAAGACCTTCGGCACGGGGATAGGCGCCGGGCGGGACACCGCCTCGCACCAGGCGCCCGCGTCCACCGCGTCGGTGGAGGGCGAGGTGCTGGTGACCGTCGCCCGCGTCGACGCGCCCCTGCACCAGGTGATGCGGACCATCGAGCAGGCTCTCAAAGAGCGGTCGTAGAGACCGCGGATCCAGGAAAAGGGCGCCCCCTTCCAGGAGGGGGCGCCCTTTTCTGATCGATCATCGCTCATCTGTTACCGGCAGATGACAAGTGAGAGAAATTGTTGGCACTCGGTGCCTTGCTAGATGACACGCAGTGTCATACGTTGAAGTTGTCCGGGCGGCCGGCGTGCAGAGATCCTTCGTACGCCGGCTGTCCCCGCAAGCCATGGTTTGCGAGCCCGGGCGCCTGCGTCACAGGCAACCTTCCGCGCCACAAAGCGCTGCCGAGCACCACCCTCCGCCGAACCGACGGCACGTCTCACCAGCAGCTACCCACCCCGACGTACCCCTCAGCGTTCTCCCTCGGACGCTCTCGGACGCTCATCGCCGGAGGCAACACCGTGAAGGAAATCCTGGACGCGATCCAGTCGCAGACCGCCACGTCCGCCGACTTCGCCGCGCTACCGCTCCCCGAGTCCTACCGCGCGATCACCGTGCACAAGGACGAGACAGAGATGTTCGCCGGGCTCACCACCCGCGACAAGGACCCGCGCAAGTCGATCCACCTGGACGACGTGCCGGTGCCGGAGCTGGGCCCCGGCGAGGCCCTGGTGGCCGTGATGGCCTCCTCGGTCAACTACAACTCCGTGTGGACCTCGATCTTCGAGCCGGTGTCCACCTTCAGCTTCCTGGAGCGCTACGGCAGGCTCAGCGAGCTGACCAAGCGCCACGACCTGCCGTACCACATCATCGGTTCGGACCTCGCGGGCGTCGTGCTGCGTACCGGCCCGGGCGTGAACGCCTGGCACCCCGGTGACGAGGTCGTCGCGCACTGCCTGTCCGTCGAGCTGGAGTCCAGCGACGGGCACAACGACACCATGCTCGACCCCGAGCAGCGCATCTGGGGCTTCGAGACCAACTTCGGCGGCCTCGCCGAGATCGCGCTCGTGAAGTCCAACCAGCTGATGCCCAAGCCCGACCACCTGTCGTGGGAGGAGGCCGCCGCACCCGGGCTGGTCAACTCCACCGCGTACCGGCAGCTGGTCTCCCGCAACGGCGCCGGCATGAAGCAGGGCGACAACGTCCTCATCTGGGGCGCGAGCGGCGGCCTCGGCTCGTACGCCACCCAGTTCGCGCTGGCCGGCGGCGCCAACCCCATCTGCGTGGTGAGCAGCGCGCAGAAGGCGGACATCTGCCGGGCGATGGGCGCCGAGGCGATCATCGACCGCAACGCCGAGGACTACAAGTTCTGGAAGGACGACCACAACCAGGACCCGAAGGAGTGGAAGCGCTTCGGCAAGCGCATCCGCGAGCTGACCGGCGGCGAGGACGTGGACATCGTCTTCGAGCACCCGGGCCGCGAGACCTTCGGCGCCTCCGTGTACGTCACCCGCAAGGGCGGCACGATCGTCACCTGCGCGTCCACCTCGGGCTACAACCACGAGTACGACAACCGCTACCTGTGGATGTCCCTGAAGCGGATCATCGGCTCGCACTTCGCCAACTACCGCGAGGCCTGGGAGGCCAACCGGCTCATCGCGAAGGGCAAGATCCACCCGACGCTGTCCAAGGTGTACTCGCTGGAGGAGACCGGGCAGGCCGCGTACGACGTGCACCGCAACCTCCACCAGGGCAAGGTCGGAGTCCTGGCGCTGGCGCCCACCGAGGGCCTCGGTGTGCGCGACGAGGACAAGCGCGCCCAGCACGTCGACGCCATCAACCGCTTCCGGAACATCTGAGGTCCGAAGATGACAGAGCGCCAGACGCCGCAGGAGCGACCCGAGAAGGACCGGCCGTGGCTCATGCGGACCTACGCCGGTCACTCCACCGCGGAGGCGTCCAACGAGCTGTACCGGCGCAACCTCGCCAAGGGGCAGACGGGTCTGTCGGTCGCGTTCGACCTGCCGACCCAGACCGGGTACGACCCCGACCACATCCTCGCCCGCGGCGAGGTCGGCCGGGTCGGCGTGCCGGTGTCGCACCTCGGTGACATGCGCCGGCTGTTCCAGGACATCCCCCTGGAGCAGATGAACACCTCGATGACCATCAACGCCACCGCCATGTGGCTGCTGGCGCTCTACCAGGTCGTCGCCGAGGAGCAGGGCGCCGACATCACCAAGCTCCAGGGGACGACCCAGAACGACATCGTGAAGGAGTACCTGTCGCGGGGCACGCATGTGTTCCCGCCGGTGCCCTCCCTCCGTCTGACGACGGACATGATCTGCTACACGGTCAACAACATCCCCAAGTGGAACCCGATCAACATCTGCAGTTACCACTTGCAGGAGGCGGGAGCCACGCCGGTCCAGGAGATCGCGTACGCGATGTCCACCGCGATCGCCGTGCTGGACGCGGTGTTCGCGTCCGGGCAGATCCGCGAGGACCAGAAGGGTGATGTGGTCGCGCGTATCTCCTTCTTCGTGAACGCAGGCGTCCGCTTCGTCGAGGAGATGTGCAAGATGCGGGCGTTCGGCCGTATCTGGGACAGGATCACGCGCGAGCGGTACGGCATCGAGAACCCCAAGCACCGCCGCTTCCGGTACGGGGTCCAGGTCAACTCCCTCGGCCTGACCGAGGCCCAGCCGGAGAACAACATCCAGCGGATCGTGCTGGAGATGCTGGCCGTGACCCTCTCGAAGGACGCACGCGCGCGTGCCGTGCAACTCCCGGCCTGGAACGAGGCGTTGGGGCTCCCCCGCCCCTGGGACCAGCAGTGGTCGCTGCGCATGCAGCAGGTGCTCGCCTACGAGAGCGACCTGCTGGAGTACGCGGACATCTTCGAGGGCTCGCACGTCGTGGAGGCGAAGGTCGCCCAGCTGGTCGAGGACTCGTTCGCCGAGATCGACCGGATCGAGGAGATGGGCGGCGCGATGGCCGCCGTCGAGTCGGGCTATCTGAAGTCGCAGCTCGTGGCGTCGCACGCACAGCGCCGGGCCCGTATCGAGTCCGGCGACGAGAAGATCGTCGGCGTCAACATCTTCGAGGGCACCGAGCCGAACCCGCTCACGGCCGACCTGGACGCCGCGATCATGACGGTCGACCCGGCGGTCGAGGCCCGGGTGAGTGCCGCCCTCCAGGACTGGCGGGACACCCGCTACCAGCCCCCCTTCAACCACCCGCGCCCGTGCAAGGCGCTGGACCGGCTGAAGGAGGCCGCGAAGGGCACCGGCAACCTCATGGAGGCCACCCTTGAGTGCGCCCGCGCCGGGGTCACGACCGGCGAGTGGGCCGGTGCCCTGCGCGAGGTGTTCGGTGAGTTCCGCGCCCCCACCGGCGTGTCGTCCGCGCCCGTCGCGGTGACCGCCGAGGAGGGCACCGCGATGGCGGTGGTCCGCCGCAAGGTGGAGCTGACCGCGCGGGACCTGGGCGTCGGCAAGCTCCGCTTCCTGGTGGGCAAGCCGGGCCTGGACGGGCACTCGAACGGCGCCGAGCAGATCGCCGTACGGGCCCGTGACGCCGGCTTCGAGGTGGTCTACCAGGGCATCCGGCTGACCCCCGAGGAGATCGTGGCGGCGGCCGTCGCCGAGGACGTCCACGGGGTGGGCCTGTCCATCCTGTCGGGCTCGCACGCCCAGCTGGTGCCCGACGTGCTGGAACGGCTGCGCGAGGCGGGCGCCGCCGACATCCCGGTGATCGCCGGCGGGATCATCCCGAACGCCGACGCCGAGGTGCTGAGGGCCGCGGGAGTGGCCGCGGTCTTCACCCCGAAGGACTTCGACATCACGGGAATCATCGGCCGTATCGTCGACGAGATCCGGAAAGCGAACAAGCTCGACCCTCTGGAGGTCCCCGCATGACCAGCCCTGTTCCCCAGGTCAACCGTTTGCGCCCGCGGCGCTCCTGCCTGGCCGTGCCCGGCTCGAACCCCCGCTTCCTGGAGAAGGCGCAGGGCCTGCCCGCCGACCAGGTCTTCCTCGACCTGGAGGACGCCTGCGCGCCGCTCGCCAAGCCGGAGGCGCGGCACACCATCGTCAAGTTCCTCAACGAGGGCGACTGGACGGGCAAGACGCGGGTCGTGCGCGTGAACGACTGGACGACCGAGTGGACGTACCGCGATGTCGTGACGGTCGTCGAGGGCGCGGGGCCCAACCTCGACTGCATCATGCTGCCGAAGGTCCAGGACGCCCAGCAGGTGGTCGCGCTCGACCTGCTGCTGACGCAGATCGAGAAGACCATGGGCTTCGAGGTCGGCAAGATCGGCATCGAGGCGCAGATCGAGAACGCCAAGGGTCTGAACAACGTCAACGAGATCGCGACGGCCTCCCAGCGCGTCGAGACGATCATCTTCGGCCCGGCCGACTTCATGGCGTCGATCAACATGAAGTCGCTGGTCGTGGGCGAGCAGCCGCCCGGCTACCCGGCGGACGCCTACCACTACATCCTGATGAAGATCCTGATGGCGGCCCGCGCCAACAACCTCCAGGCGATCGACGGCCCCTACCTGCAGATCCGCAACGTGGACGGCTACCGCGAGGTCGCCCGACGCGCCGCGGCCCTCGGCTTCGACGGCAAGTGGGTGCTGCACCCGGGCCAGGTCGAGGCGTCGAACGAGATCTTCTCGCCGTCCCAGGAAGATTTCGACCACGCCGAGCTGATCCTGGACGCGTATGACTACTACACGTCCGAGGCGGGCGGCAAGAAGGGCTCCGCGATGATCGGCGACGAGATGATCGACGAGGCCAGCCGCAAGATGGCCCTGGTCATCTCCGGCAAGGGCCGGGCCGCGGGTCTGCAGCGCACGTCCAAGTTCGAAGCGCCCTCCGCCTGACCCGGGCCAGGCAGTTCGGAACACACTGAGAAAACCCTCATCCCCGGGCCCCGCAGGGGCCTGGGGGCATACCAGCCCGGAGGGCGAGACCATGCAGTTCGGCCGTACCTACGAAGAGTTCACCGTCGGCGACGTGTACAAGCACTGGCCCGGGAAGACCGTCACCGAGTACGACGACCACCTCTTCTGTCTGCTCACGATGAACCACCACCCGCTCCACATGGACGCCAACTACGCCGAGAACACGACGGACTTCAAGAAGAACGTCGTGGTGGGGAACTACATCTACTCCCTGCTGCTCGGCATGTCCGTCCCCGACGTGTCGGGCAAGGCGATCGCCAACCTGGAGGTCGAGTCGCTGAAGCACGTCGCGCCGACCTTCCACGGCGACACGATCTACGGCGAGACCACGGTCCTCGACAAGACGCCCTCCCGGTCCAAGAACGACCGCGGGATCGTGTACGTCGAGACCAGGGGCTACAAGCAGGACGGCACGCTGGTCTGCGTGTTCCGCCGCAAGGTGATGGTCCCCACCGAGACGTACATCAAGGAGCGCGGCGGCGAACAGCCCGGCCGCCCGGAGCTGAAGACTCCCGCGGAGAAGGCTCCCGCCGACAAGAAGACGGAGAAGTAGCCATGGCGCGACTCGCCCAGACCGCCGGTCTGACCGACATCCAGCGGGAGATCCTGTCGACCGTACGGGACTTCGTCGACAAGGAGATCATCCCGGTCGCGACCGAGCTGGAGCACCGCGACGAGTACCCGCAGGCGATCGTCGACGGGCTCAAGGAGTTGGGCCTCTTCGGCCTGATGATCCCCGAGGAGTACGGGGGTCTCGGTGAGTCGCTCCTCACCTACGCGCTGTGCGTGGAGGAGATCGCGCGCGGCTGGATGTCGGTGTCCGGCATCATCAACACCCACTTCATCGTGGCCTACATGCTCAAGCAGCACGGCACGCAGGAGCAGAAGGAGTACTTCCTGCCGCGCATGGCGGCGGGCGAGGTGCGCGGCGCGTTCTCCATGTCCGAGCCGGCGCTCGGCTCCGACGTGTCGGCCATCACTTCGAAGGCTGTTAAGGACGGCGACGAGTATGTCCTGAACGGGCAGAAGATGTGGCTCACGAACGGCGGTACGTCGACTCTCGTGGCCGTTCTCGTGAAGAGTGACGAAGGCCACCCCGAGGGGACCGCGCCCCACAAGTCGATGACGACCTTCCTCGTGGAGAAGGAGCCCGGTTTCGGTGAGGTCCGCCCCGGCCTGACCATCCCCGGGAAGATCGACAAGATGGGCTACAAGGGGGTCGACACCACTGAGCTGATCATGGATGGCCTGCGCATTCCGGCCAATCGCGTGCTCGGCGGCACCACCGGCCGAGGTTTTTATCAGATGATGGACGGCGTCGAAGTGGGCCGTGTCAATGTGGCCGCACGTGGTTGCGGTGTCGCTCAGCGTGCGTTTGAGCTGGGCGTTTCCTACGCCCAGCAGCGCCACACCTTCGGCAAGCAGATCGCTCAGCATCAGGCGATCCAGTTCAAACTGGCCGAGATGGCTACCAAGGTCGAGGCCGCCCATGCGATGATGGTCAATGCGGCGCGCAAAAAGGACTCCGGGGAGCGAAACGACCTCGAAGCAGGGATGGCGAAGTACCTCGCCTCCGAGTACTGCAAGGAGGTCGTGGAAGATGCCTTCCGGATCCACGGCGGCTACGGCTTCTCAAAGGAGTACGAGATCGAGCGCCTCTACCGCGAGGCCCCGATGCTGCTCATCGGCGAAGGTACCGCCGAGATCCAGAAAATGATCATCGGACGCAGGCTGCTCGAAGAGTATCGACTCCAGGGTTAGATATACCGATTCGGGGTGTTTTCATCGAGAAGAAGATCACACCCCGTCAGCCCTCTTCGGACACCGACTCGGCTTCCTGGCTTACCCAGTTGTGGCCCGCGACCGGTACGATCCCGGGAAAGCCGCCGTCCCCAGTCACAGCGCGGCATCATCCGCTACGAAGGTCATCCATGCCCCACAGCCAAACCTCTGCACCACGCGACAGCCTGGCCGGCGTACGTCTTGCGCGCGGAGCATCGCCGTGGCTCCTCCCGACCGTCGCCACCGCAGCCCTCAGCCTGGTACGCGCGCGCAAGTCCGGCGCCGCCAAGGCCGTGGCCGTACCCGCCACCGCTCTCGCGGCGGGCATGCTGTGGTTCTTCCGCGACCCCGAGCGCGAGATCACCCAGGGCCGGGTCATCTCGCCCGCCGACGGTGTGGTGCAGAGCATCATGCCGTGGAAGGACGGGCGCACCCGCGTCGCGATCTTCATGAGCCCGCTGAACGTCCATGTCAACCGCGCGCCTCTCGCCGGCACCGTCACCTCGGTCGAGCACATCCCCGGTGGTTTCGTTCCGGCGTTCAACAAGGAGAGCGAGAACAACGAGCGCGTTGTCTGGCACTTCGACACCGAGCTCGGCGACATCGAGATGATCCAGATCGCCGGTGCGGTCGCGCGGCGCATCGTGCCGTACCTGCCGCAGGGCACGAAGGTCGAGCAGGGCGAGCGGATCGGGCTGATCCGCTTCGGCTCACGCGTCGACATCTACCTCCCCGAGGGCGTGGAGGTCGACGTGGAGGTCGGTCAGAAGACCGTGGCGGGGGTGACTCGCATTGACCGTGATTGATCCCGAGACGCAGACCGGCTGGGTGCCGGAGGCCGACGAGCTGGACGACGAGGAGGAGATGCCCCTCTCTCTCCGCCTCTCAATAGCGGACACGCTCACGCTCGGTAACGCGACGTGCGGCTTCATGGCGGTGTACTTCACCACCACCGGGATCCTGATCCCGCACCTCACGGGCAGCCAGGAGACCGGCATGGCGCGGCACAGTGCCGCCACGGCCGTGATCCTGATGCTGTGCGCGGCGGTCTTCGACCTGTTCGACGGTCTGGTCGCCCGCAAGCTGCGCTCGTCCCCGATGGGCGCGGAGCTGGACAACCTCTCGGACCTGATCAGCTTCGGTCTGGCGCCCGCGTACTTCGTGCTCGTCTACGGCATGGTCGCCGACGACGCGCACCAGCGGGTGGCGGCGGTGGGCGGGATCGTGGTCCTGCTGGCGGTCGTGCTGCGGCTGGCGAGATTCTCGTGCGTCACCGTGAAGGACGGCACCTTCCAGGGCATGCCGTCGCCGTTCGGTGCGCTGACAGTCGTCTCGATCGTGCTCCTCGAGCTGCCGTTCGTCGCCACGCTCATGGCGATCATCGGTACGGCGTGGCTGATGGTGAGCCGGGTCGAGTACCCGAAGCCGCGGGGGCGCCTCGCGGGGGCGATGCTCTCCTGGATCGTGCTCAGCATGGCGCTGCTCGCCGCGTGGGCGTTCGACGCGCCCGGTGGGCAGTTGCTGCTCCAGACCGGGTGTGCGCTGCAGCTGGTGATGGGGGCGGTCATTCCCCTCTTCGCCACGGCTCGGCGGGTGAACAACTTCCGGGGTAACCGGCGGGAGGCCCGGGCGGCTCAGCTGCCCTAGTCCCACCTTGTGTGCATGAGAGAGGGCCCCGAACCGTATGTGGTTCGGGGCCCTCTCTCGTACGTCTCACCGTGCGGGTGCGTGGGGGTTGGCCCCGCATCCCCGCGCCCCTGACGGGCCCCGAGGGGCCCCGTCAGGGGGCTGTCAGGCGGTCGGTGTGTATGCCTCCGCCACCGTGGAGGCCGCGGGGTCCTGGACCACCTTCATGCCTCCTGTGACCGACTTGTCGGGCTGCAGGATGACGCTCTCCTTGGAGGAGGACGCCTTGGGGTCGGTGAAGTCCTGCGGGGTGCCGAAGCCCGTGTCCAGGGCGTTGAGGGTCAGCAGGGCCTTGTCCACGCCCTCCCTGGTCAGGTCCTTGGACTCGCAGGCCTTCTTGAGGGCCTCGCCGAACGCCGAGGCGGCCGTCCAGCCGGCCACCACACCGTTGTCCAGGGAGTCCTTCGGGTACGCCTTCTTGTAGTCGGCGACCAGCTTCTTGGCGCCCGGGGTGTCCGCGCCGATCGGGAGCGAGGGCGAGGCCACCCAGTAGTTCTTCTCCAGGGCCGGACCCGCCTGGGTGGCCAGGAGCTGCGGGGCGAAGGCCGAGTTGTTGCCGATGATCGGGACGTCGAAGCCGCCGGCCGCGGCGACACCGACCAGGGAGGCCGCCTGGCGGGGGCCCGCGCTGAGCACGACGGCCTTGACACCGGCCTTCTTGAGGGCGGCGACCTGCGCGGTCATGTCGTTGTCGGTCGGCTTGATCTTCTGCTCGACGACGGTCAGTCCGGCCTCCTTCGCGATGTGCTTGGAGCCGGCCAGCGCGCTCTCGCCGTAGTCGCCCTCGAAGTAGACGTGCCCGAGCTTGTCGCCCTTCTTGAGGCCCTTCTCCTTCATCAGGAAGTCGACGGCGTTGATCGTCTCGATGTCGTACGTGGACCCGATGACCCGGATGTAGGGGCTGCCGAGCAGCGCGGACGACCAGGCCTGCGGCAGGACGAGGGCCTTGTCCTGGCCGTCGATGCGCTGCTCGACGGCGGCGACGAACGGCGAGCCGATGAACTGGGCGAAGCCGAGCACCTTGGGCGCCAGCTCCGTGTACGTGGAGACGGCCTTCTGCGGGTCGTAGCCGTGGTCGCGGACGGTCAGCTCGACCTTGTAGCCGCATACGCCCCCGTCGGCGTTCAGCTGCTTCACATAGAGCTGCTGGGCCTGGGTGACGCTCTTGCCGAGGGTCGCGTAGACCCCCGTCATGTCGGTGAGGGCGCCCAGCGCGATGGTCTTGCCGGAGATGCCCTTGTCGGTCTTCACCTCTCCCGCGGCGGTGTCGCTCTTGTTGTCGTCGTCCTTGGCCTTGGAGCTGCAGCCGGACAGCAGCAGCAGCGCCGCGACCGCCCCGGCGGCCACCCTGGTCGTGCGGGTCGTGTTCATCGTGCTCATCGTTCCTCCCCTGGATCGGTCTTGAAGCGTCGTCCGGCGGCCACCCTGACCAGGCCGCCGGGAAGGAAGAGCACCACCACGACAATGGCGGCGCCGTAGAGGTACCGGGATGCCTCCCCCGGTGCGATCCCGCCCGTACCGGGGGCGGAGACCAGGGGCAGCGCATCGCTGTAGCGGGTCAGCAGCTGTGGCAGCACGGAGACGAACACCGCGCCGATCACCGCCCCCGAGACCGAGCCGAGCCCGCCGATGACGATCATGGCGAGGTATTCGAGCGACAGCGTGATGCCGAAGTAGTCCGGCACCGTCCGCTGGAAGACCAGGGCGAGCAGCACGCCCGCGAGGCCCGCGTACATCGAGGACAGGACGAAGACGGCGGCCCGGTAGCGGGCCACGGGGACGCCCATGACACCGGCCGCGATGCGGTGGTCGCGGATCGCGTTCATGGCGCGTCCGGGGCGCCCGCGCAGCACCCCGCGGGCGAAGAGCGCGCCGCCGAGGAGCAGGACGAGTGCCACGTACCAGAGCTTCTCCGCGGAGCCGAACGGGACGTTGGCGACCAGGAGCTCACTGTCGTCGAAGGTCAGCCCGAACAGGCTCAGGGGCGGTACGTCACGGCCGTTGAAGCCGCCGGTGAGGTCCTTGGCGTTGAACAGCACGTGCTGGCCGATGAAGATCAGCGCGAGCGTGGCGATACCCAGGTAGGCGCCCCGCAGGCGGCCCGCGATGGGGCTGAAGAGGCCGCCTGCCAGGCCCGCGACCAGGACGGCGAGGACGGCCGCGAGCCAGGTCGGCAGGCCGAGGCCGGTCAGCCCGTCGCCGCCGTCCGCGGCGAACACGCAGTAGCCGTACGCGCCGACCGCGAGGAAGAAGGCGTGGCCCATGGAGAGCTGGCCGGTGGAGCCGGTGAGCAGGTTGAGCCCGATCGCGCCGATCGCCGCGGCCATCGCGAACAGGCCGGCCTGGAGCCAGAACCGGTCCAGGTACAAGGGCAGGACGAGCAGCAGGAGGGCGCCGGCGGCCCACACGTACGGGCGCTTGCGGGTGGTGAGCCGCAGGGGCCGGCGGGCGGGGGTCCCGGAGGCGGGCGCTTCGGAAACCGGTACTTCGGAGACGGGTGTCTCAGACACGGGCCAGCTCCTTCGTGCCGAACAGCCCGGCGGGCCGGATGAGCAGGATCACGGTCATCACGAGGTAGGGGGCGACATCGCCCAGTCCTCGCCCCAGGAACGACAGTTCGCTCTGGTAGCCGGTCGCGAGGGATTCCGTGACGCCGACGATCAGACCGCCGACGAGTGCTCCGGTGGTGGAGTCGAGGCCGCCGAGGATCGCGGCGGGGAAGGCCTTGAGTGCGGCGAGCGAGGTGGCCCGCTCCAGGCCCGGGGTGGGGAAGACGGTCAGGAACAGGGCGGCCACGGCGGCGAGCCCTCCCGCGACCGCCCAGGCCCCGAGCGACACCCTGCCGAGGCGTACGCCCATCAGCGCGGCCGTCTCCGTGCTCTCGGCGGCGGCCCGCATCGCCACCCCCCAGGAGGTGTACCGGAAGGTGAGCAGGAAGGCCGTGATGAGCAGGCCCGCCGTGACGAAGGCCGCGATGCGCGTGTGGGCCAGCGAGATGGAGCCGATGGTGAGCACGTCGTCGCCCCACGGGTCGCCGAGCGGCAGCACGTCGGTGCCGATCCGGCGGGTGAGTTCCGTGGTGAGCAGGATGTCCACACCGATGGTGACGATGGCGAGGACGCTGTGGTCGGAGCCCCGGTAGCGGCGCATCACGAGGAACTCGACGGCCGCCCCGACCAGCGCGGCCCCGGCGATCCCGGCCAGCAGCGCGGGCCAGAAGCCGATGTCGTCGTGGAGGACCGCGGTGATGTACCCGCCGGCCAGCAGCAGGGACGCGTGGGCGAAGTTGACGACCTCGGTGGCCCGGAAGATGACCACGAAGCCGAGGGCGATGAGGGCGTAGACCGACCCCATCGAGAGCCCGTTGAGGAGGAGTTCGGCGAAGGTGCTCACGACGTGGTCTCCTCTTTCCCGGAGCGCCCGGCCCCTTCGGGTTCCTCGGAGCGCTCCCCCAGATAGGCGCGTACGACCGCCGGATCGTTCTGTACGTCGGCGGGGGCGCCGTCCGCGATGCGGCGCCCGAAGTCGAGTACGGTCACCGCGTCGGCGAGCCGCATCACCACCCCCATGTCGTGTTCGACCAGGACGATCGAGATGCCGAGGCTGTCGCGGACGCCCGCGATCACGGCGGAGGTGCGGATCCGCTCGTCCGCGGTCATGCCCGCGACCGGCTCGTCCAGGAGCAGCAGCCGGGGCTCCATGCACAGGGCGCGGGCGAGTTCGGCGAGCTTCTGCTGGCCGTACGGCAGGGAGCCCGCCGGTCGGCCCAGACAGGACGAGATGCCGACGAACTCGGCGATCTCCCGGACGCGTTCACGGTGACGGCGCTCCTCACGGGCCGCTGCGGGCAGCTTCAGTCCCGCGGCGAGGAAGCCGGTGCGGGTCAGCCGGTGGCGGCCCAGCAGGAGGCTGTCCTCGACCGTGGCGAGCGGCGGCAGGGCGAGGTTCTGGAAGATCCGGGCGACGCCCAGATCGGCGATGCGGTGCGGCGGCAGACCGGTCAGTTCGTGCTCGCCGAAGCGGACACTGCCCGAGGTGGCGCGGTAGACGCCGGACAGCACGTTGAAGCAGGTGGACTTGCCGGCTCCGTTGGGGCCGATGAGGGCGTGGACGGTGCCGGGGCGCACGGTGAAGTTCACGGCGTCCAGGGCGGTCAGACCGGCGAAGCGCACGGTCAGGTCCCGGACCTCCAGCGGTGGTACGTCCGTGTCGGCCCCGGGGCCGGGTGCGGTGGGCTGTGGTGGCGCGTCGTTCGTCATGGTGAGGTGCTCACCCCTTCCATCGGGTCAGCGCCGGGTGCGAGGCGCGGGCCCGCTCGGCGTCGGCCGCCGCGTCCTCGTCGACCACGCCCAGGTAGCGGCGGCGCACCTCGTCGGAGGCCGCCAGTTCGTCCGCGGGCCCCGACAGGGTGACCTCGCCGACCTCCAGGACGTACGCGCGGGTGGCGAGGCGCAGGGCCAGGGCGGCGTTCTGTTCGACGAGCAGGATCGAGGTGCCCTGGGTGTTGATCTCCCGGATCGTCTCGGCGATCCGTGCCGCCATCAACGGGGCGAGTCCCAGGGACGGTTCGTCCAGGAGCAGCATCCGCGGGGCGGCCATCAGGGCGCGGCCGACCGCGAGCATCTGCTGTTCCCCGCCGGACAGCAGACCGGCGTGCTGCTGGGCGCGGTCGGCGAGGACGGGGAACAGTTCGTGGACGCGGCGCAGGGCGGCGGCCCGCTCCGCGCGGCCGCCGGTGGCGCCGAGCGCCCCGGCGCGCAGGTTGTCGGCGACGGTCATCCGGGCGAACACCCGGCGCCCTTCCGGGATCTGGGAGATCCCGGCGGCCACCACCCGGTCCGGTGGAAGTCCGTCGAGCGGGCGGCCGTCGAACTCGGCCGTTCCGCCGGTGACCGCGCCGCCGTGGAAGGACAGGGTCCGGCAGATGGCCCGCAGCAGGGTCGTCTTGCCCGCGCCGTTGCCGCCGAGGACCGTGACCACGGCTCCCTCCGGCACTTCGAGGGACACCTGACGCAGTGCTCGTACCGGACCGTATCCGACCGACAGGTCCCGTACGGCCAGCCCCGAACCACCCATGGCATTCCCCCTGTCATCGCGCTCTCGCTCGTCGTGCACCCGGTGTGTTCACAGCCGGTGTGGCGCTCACCACAGCACCGGCCGGGGCGTGCGTCCACGGGGCGCGGGCGAATCGCTGCGGGTGACCAGCGGGTGCGGTCAGGCGTTGTGCGCGCGCACAACACCGCGTGTCAGGGGCCTGTGCGGGGTGGCCCACAGGTGGCATCCTCCGGCCATGGGAGCCCGCAGAAGGCGTACCGGTCATGACTGGAAGCTGCTCGCCGCATCGTGCACGGCACTGCTGGAGCGGCTGCCGGAGTTGGTCGACGAGCACATGCGGCAACTGGCCGAACACTCCCCCGTCTACGGGGAGTTCCTGCCGTACGACCAGCAGTGGCGGGAGGCCGAGGAGGCGATGCGGATCGGGATCGAGACGATCTCCGCGCCCCGGGACTCGCCCCGCCGCGATCTGCGGTACGCGGAGGACGCGGGCCGGCGCCGGGCCCAGCAGGGCCTGCCGCTGGAGCTGCTGGTCCACGCCTACCGTTCCGCCGGCTATCTGGTCTGGGACGCGCTGCTGGAGGCGGCGACGGGCAAGGAGCCGGAGCGTCTCACCGTGCTGATGCGGTCGGCGACCATGGTGTGGTCCGCCGTGGACGCGCAGGCCGCGGCGGCGACCGAGGCGTATCTGGCGACCGAGATGGAGCTTCGGCGGCGTACCGACGAACGGCTCCAGGCGCTGCTCGACGCGCTCCTGGAGGGCCAGGAGGCGCCCGGGCTGGCCGCGCGGGCCGCCGCCGGCCTGGACCTGCCCGAACGGGGTCCGTACGCCGTGGTCGTGCTGCGCTCGGAGCGGCGGGAGCCGTTGCGGCGGCCCGTGGAGGGGGCGGGGCTGCGGTTCGTCTGGCGGATGCGGGCGGACTGCGAGGTCGGGGTGGTCGCCCTCGGGGCCGGGCAGGGCCTCGACGGGGTCGCCCGGGCACTCGACGGGCGCTGCTCAGGTCCCGGCGGGATCAGTCCCGTGGTCGCCGGGCTCGCCGAGCTGGGGCGGGCGCGGCGGCTCGCCGAGCTGGCGCTGCGTACGTGTCCGCCGGACGCGAGTGCCGTCGTGCGGCTCGATCAGCGGATGCCGACCGCGCTCGTCGTCAGCCAGCCGGAGTTGGCGTCGCGGCTGGTGTCGGACGTCTTCGGTTCCCTGCTGGAACTCGAACCGCCTGATCGGGCCGTGCTGTTGGAGACGCTTGACGCGTGGCTGAGTTGTGAGGGGTCCGCGGGGCGGGCGGCCGGGCGGCTGTACTGCCATCGGAACACTGTGTTCAACCGTCTGCGGCGGTTGGAGCAGCTGACGTCGCGGTCGTTGGCGCGGCCGCGGGACCTGATCGAGATGACGCTGGCACTCGACGCGTATCGGTTGGCGGGGGCCACGGGGGTGGGGTAGGGACGTTTCCTCGCCCCCGCCGCCCCTACCCTTCCCGTCACGTACTCGGGGGCTCCGCCCCCGAACCCCCGCTCCTCAAACGCCGGAGGGGCTAACTACCAGCCCGTCCGGCGTTTGAGGACAACGGGGGCGAGGGGGCAGCCCTCATGCGGGACGGGACGGGTAGGGGCGGCGGGGGCGAGAAGAGCTGTCAGGTCAGGAAGTCGTGGGCTATGCGTTCCGCGAGTTCCTCCAGGATGGGGCCCGCTTCCGCGATGCACCGGCCCACATCGGGCTCGACATCCGTGAGCGGATACACCCGCCGGATCCCCGCCCGCCCCAGCGCCTCAGGAGCGAGCGCCAACCGCCCACACACGGCGATGACCTCCTTGCCCGCGGCCCGCGCAGCCGCCGCGACCCCGGCGGGAGCCTTCCCGTGGAGGGTCTGCTCGTCCAGCGACCCCTCCCCGGTGATCACGAGCGTCGCCCGCTCCAGCGCGGGCCCGAACCCGAGCACGTCGAGCATGACCTCGATACCGGGCCGGAAGCTCGCCCCCAGCCCCACGAGGGCCCCGTACCCGATGCCACCGGCGGCCCCCGCCCCCGGCGCGACGGCGTACTCCGCGGCCCGTCCCCCGATCGACTTCTCCAGGATCGCGGCGAAGTGGGCGAGCCCCGCGTCGAGCACCGCGACATCGTCCGGGGAGGCGCCCTTCTGCGGCCCGTACACCGCCGGTGCGCCCTTCGGCCCGGTCAGCGGATTGTCCACGTCGCTGGCGAGGACCACGTCGACGGTGGCGAGGCGCGGGTCGAGGCCGGTCAGGTCCGCCGTGGCCAGCTGCCCGAGGGAGCCGCCGCCGGGCGGCACCGGCTCGCCGTCCTCGTCGAGGAACCGGGCTCCGAGCGCGGCCAGCATCCCGGCCCCGCCGTCGGTGGTCGCGCTGCCGCCGACGCCGAAGACGATCGTCCGCGCCCCGGCGTCGAGCGCGGCCCGCAGCAGTTCCCCGGACCCGTACGTGGACGACGTGAGCGGCGCGAAGGTCCCGGCGGGCAGCCGCTGCAGCCCGCTGGCCTCGGCCATCTCCACGACCGCGGTTCCGTCGCGCAGCGCGAACGCGGCGATGACCTCGTCACCGAGCGGCCCCGCGACCCGTACCTCGTGCCGTTCGAACCCCGCGGCGACCGCCGCGGCGACGGTGCCGTCGCCGCCGTCGGCCACCGGGAGCGACTCGATCTCGACCTGGGGCGCGATCCGGTGCAGTCCCGCCGTGACCCGCTCGGCCACCTGCACGGCCGTGAGCGAGCCCTTGAACTTGTCCGCGGCGATGAGTACGCGCTGGATCTGGCTACCGGTCCGGTTCACTGCAGCGTCCGCCACCTTGTGTTCCCCTTGCTCTTCAGGCCTTGCGCATGTCAAGGCAGTCGCGCCGCTGCGACCCTAACCGCAGGAGGGGGCCGCTGCCCAGGGCGGTTCTCAGGACCCGGACAGCGGCGGATCAGGCTTCAGGGGGCGGGGCAGGGCTGCGGCGGGTCAGCCTGCGTCGGTGCCGCGCGAGTCGTACAGCTGGTGCGTCAGCGTTCCCTCGTGCCCGAACGGGATGCTGATGTGCTCCAGCACATCCTCCAGCGCGTCGACGTCCCCGGTCCGCACCCCGACGTCCCCGGTCTTGACCAGAGGGTCCGCGGGGGCGGCCGCCTGTGCGGTCGCGGCGCAGGTACCGGACAGGACGGCGGCGACCGCGACGGCACCCGCCGCGAGGACCCTCGTACGACTCAACGCATTCATCGGACTCCCAAGGCGCAATACGAATAAAACCTGACGACCTTCTCATGTGGTGCGGTGCCGTACGCATGCAGAACAGCTGAGAACGAGAGGAATTCGACAGACCGGGTGTAAGTCCCCCCGCGCGTTGACGATCCAGCGGGCCTCGTGGTCGATCTCGCTACCCTGGCCCGATGACCACCCCTGATTACGCCACGTACATCGCGGGCCTGCCCCGCGTGCTCGTCGGCGCCGCCGCTCTCTTCCGTGACGCCGAGGGCCGTGTGCTGCTCGTCGAGCCCAACTACCGCGAGGGCTGGGCGCTGCCGGGCGGGACCGTGGAGTCGGACGCCGGGGAGACCCCGAGGCAGGGCGCCCACCGGGAGACCCTTGAGGAGATCGGCCTGGACCTGGAGATCGGCAGGCTGCTCGCGGTGGACTGGGTGCCCGGCACGGAGCGGCCCCCGATCGTGGCGTACCTGTACGACGGCGGAGTCCTCACTGACGAGCAGTTCAAGTCGATCCGCCTCCAGGAGTCGGAGCTGCTGTCCTGGCGGCTGGTCCCGCGCGAGGAGCTCACCGATCACATGCCGGGCTCCCTGGGCCGCCGCGTGGTCACCGCACTCGACGTGCTGGTGGAGGGGACGGGAACGGCGGAACTGGAGAACGGCGACCGCGTCGGCTAGACGCTCCCCGCTCGTTCTCCCCGCTCGAACTCCAGCAGCCGCTGCTTGCGTTCCAGGCCGCCGCCGTAGCCCGTCAGGCTGCCGTCCGCGCCCACCACGCGATGGCAGGGCACGATGATCCCCAGCGGGTTCTTGCCGTTGGCGAGGCCCACCGCCCGCGACGCCTTCGGATTGCCGAGGGCGTCCGCGAGCTGACCGTACGAACGGGTCTCGCCGTACGGGATCCTGCGCAGCTCCGCCCAGACCGACCGCTGGAACGGGGTGCCGTGGAGATGCAGTTGCACGGAGAAGTCCTTCAACTCTCCTGCGAAATAGGCTCGTAGCTCCTCGGTCGTCTCCGCGAACGGTGCGTCGTCCGGGTCGCCGAAGCTCTCCTCGGGCGGGCGGTGGCGCTGGTCTGTCATGTAGAGCCCGCTGAGGACGCCGTCGGTGGCGACCAGGGTGAGCGGGCCGTACGGGCTGTCGATGACGGTGTGCTGCTTCGTGTGCTGTTTCAGGGGTTGCTTCACTGTGCTTCCTTCGGTGCGTGAACTGCCGGTTCTGGGAGGAAGTTGACCGGGTGCGTGCCTGTCGCCCACAGGTACTGGACGGCGTACGCGCGCCAGGGCCGCCAGTCCGCGGCCCGTGCCGTCAGCGCGGCGGGAGTGGACGGCAGGCCCAAGTCCCGTGCCGCGTAGCGGATTCCGAGGTCGGTGACCGGGAAGGCGTCGGGGTCGCCCAGCGCGCGCATGGCGATGACCTCGACCGTCCAGGGTCCGAAACCGGGCAGGGCGAGCAGCCGGGCCCTGGTCTCCGTCCAGTCGCCCTCGACGCCCAGATTGAGGGTGCCGTCGGCCAGTTGGCCCACGAGTGTGGTGAGGGTGGTCCGGCGGGTGGCCGGCATGGCGAGCGCTTCGGGGTCGAGTGCCGCGAGTGCCTCGACGGACGGGAAGAGGTGCGTGAGGCCGCCTTCGGCGTCGTCGACCGTTTCGCCGTGGGCCGTGACCAGGCGTCCCGCGTGCGTACGGGCGGCGGCCGTGGACACCTGCTGCCCCAGCACGGCCCGTACGGCGAACTCGGCCTCGTCGACCGTACGGGGCACGCGGCGGCCCGGCGCCTTGTCGACGAGCGGCGCCAGCACCGGATCCGTACGCAACTGGTCGTCGACCGCGACCGGGTCGGCGTCCAGGTCGAGCATGCGGCGGCAGCGGCTGATGGCGACGGTCAGATCGCGCAGGTCGCTGAGGGTGAGCCGGCAGCCGATGTGGTCGGGCTCGGGAGTGAGCGCGACGACTCCGTGGCCGTACGGCAGCCGCAGGGTGCGCCGGTACGCGCCGTCGCGCCACTCCTCCACCCCGGGTACGCCGGTCGCGGCGAGGTGGCCGAAGAGGTTGTCGGGGTTGAGCGGGGCCCGGAAGGGGAGGCGGAGCGCCAACACCCCTGGTGTTCCGGGGGAGTTGGTGCGGCCGGCGCGGTCCTTGGGCGCCCTGGTGCGCAGCTCGCTCGGGGCGAGCGCGAAGACCTCACGGACGGTGTCGTTGAAGGTGCGGACGGACGAGAAGCCCGCCGCGAAGGCGATCTCGGCCATCGGGAGCGGTGTCGTCTCGATGAGCAGGCGTGCCGTCTGGGCGCGCTGGGCGCGGGCCAGGGCGAGCGGGCCCGCGCCCAGCTCGGCGAGGAGCTGGCGTTCGATCTGCCGGGTGCTGTATCCGAGGCGGGTCGCGAGCCCCGGTACGCCCTCGCGGTCCACGATCCCGTCGCCGATCAGCCGCATCGCGCGGGCCACGAGGTCGGCGCGCCGGTTCCACTCGGGCGAGCCGGGGCTCGTGTCGGGGCGGCAGCGCTTGCACGCCCGGAACCCGGCCTGCTGGCAGGCGGCGGCGCTCGGGTAGAACGTCATGTTCTCCGGCTTCGGAGGCACGACGGGGCAGCTGGGCCGGCAGTAGATCCGCGTGGTCAGGACCGCGGTGAAGAACCATCCGTCGAAGCGGGCGTCCTTCGACTGGACGGCGCGCACACAGCGCTCGGTCTCGGCGTGCATCCCGTTCTGCATGCCTCCCAGCATCGCCCTTGGTCAGGGCGATGGCTGGCGGGAATCCGACATCTGCCTCAGGCCCGGCCGCTCCCCCTCTCCCCCGCCTCCCTCGCCGTCACTGATCGGCCGTGGGCCGCCGGGATGCCGCCGTGGCCCTGTCCACATCGGTCAGGGGGCGCAGCCGGTAGGTGTAGGAGTAGTCCCGGTCGGCGAAGAGCTTGTACTCGTCGTGGGTGTGCGCGCCCCAGCTGTTGTCGCCGCCCACCCCCATCTGCCGGTGGTTGACGCGCAGCACGACCTCGTCCCGACGGGTGAGCTGGTAGTCGTGGCGTGTGCCCACCGACAGGTCCTCGGGGGTGAAGTGCGAGGCGTTGACCTCGATGAGCGGTTCGCCCGAGACGAGCAGTCCGGCGCCGTCGCGGCCGGTGAGCGCGGCCCAGCGGACGTCGGTCCTGTTGCCGTTCTCCTGCGGGCGGATGTAGGGCGTCCACTGCTCTGAGACGGTCCCGGAGTACAGCCCCACGTCGGTGCCGTCGTTGCGGTCCCAGTGGTTCTCCTCGGGGCCGCGGCCGTAGTAGTGCAGGTGCTCCAGGCGGCCCGGGAGGAACAGCAGGGTGCCGACCTCCGGGATGTAGGGCAGGTTCGCCGCGCCCGGGTGGAGGGTGTTGTCGACCTTGATCTCACCGTTGCCGAAGACCGTGTAGGTGGTGGTGTACGTCGACGCGGTGGTGGTGGGCAGGGTTCCGGTGACCTTGATCCGGACGGCCCGGTCGCGCAGGGTGGCGACGCTGACGTCCGTCACCTTCCGCAGGGTCCCGGCGTCGCGCCAGGTCTGGTTGCGGACGTGCTGGCCGTTGCCCCGGTCGTTGTCGGTCGGTGCCCGCCAGAAGTTCGGCACGGGCCCGGAGGTGAGGAGACGGGCGCCACGGGCCTCGTACGAGGTGAGGGTGCCGGTCTTCTTGTCGACGGTCACGGAGAAGCCGTCGCCCCTCACCGTGACGGACCGCTCGCCGTCCTGGTGGCGCAGCCGGGGCACGCGGTCCAGCGGCACCTGCCGTACGGCCGGGCTGCCGGCGTCGACCGGGAGCTGCTGTGCGGCCACCTCGAAGCCGGCCTCGGCCCACTTGGTGCGTTCCTTGGTGGTGAAGGACAGGCGCAGGAAGTACTCCGTGCCGGGCGCCGGGTCCGCCGGCAGTCTGACGGGCACGGTGATGTCCTTGCCGCTGAGCGGGGGCACGTCCAGCTGGGCGCGGCTCAGCTTGCCGCGCCGCACGGTCCGGCCGTCGGCGACGAGGGTCCAACTACCGTCGAACTCGCGGAGGTTGGTGAACAGGTACTCGTTGGTGAGGGTGATGGCGGCTCCGGCGGATCCGACGGCGAGGGTCTTCCCGTACGACGCCGGCGCGGCGTTGACCGCCTGGTAGATCCGCTTGACCTCCGCGGCCTTGCCGGTGTGGCCGCGGTCGGCGGTGACGATGCCGTCCGCGACGAAGGCCCCGTCGTTCGGGTGGTCGCCCCAGTCACCTCCGTACGCGAAGAAGTTGCGGCTCCCGGGCCGTTTCCCCGTCACCTTCACGGTGGCCGCGTCGAACCAGAACCGCACTCCGTCGTCGCCGGGGCCGCGCCTCTCGGAGGCGAGTTCGGCCGCGGACAGGGCCCGGGCGTAGACGCGCGCCCGCCGGATGCTGCCGCTGAACTCCCGGGTGGGGTTGTCGACGTCCGTGGCGAGCGAGAGCGGCGCGGTGTTGACGGCGGGCCGCCGGGTGGTGGTCCGGGTGGCCCTGACCGTGCCGTCGACATGGAGGGTCAGGGTGCCCGCCGCCGCGTCGAAGACGCCCGCGACGTGGTGTTCCCGGCCGGTCCAGTCGTCCGGGAGCGGCCAGGTCGCGGTGATCCACTGGCCGTCGCCGTGGATGAAGAACTCCAGGTTCTCGCTCGTCTGCTTGAGGGCGTACTGGGTGTCGCCCTTGGTGAGGAGCGGCTGGTGGTAGCCCGTCACGTGCGGGGTGACCCAGGCTTCCAGGGTCAGGGAGCCGGTGAGGTCGAGTCCGGGGTCGCGGGCGAAGACGGTGCTGCCGGACAGGCCCTTCCTGCGGTCGAAGGTCGCGCCGGCGGCCTGGATCTCGCCGCGCACCGCGGCCGGCCCGGTCTCCGTGAAAAGCGTGCGTGCGGGGACCGGCGTGGTCAGGGACTGGTCGACGAAGTCCCAGATCCAGCCGCCCTGCAGCACGTCGTGGCGGCGGATGAGATCCCAGTACTTCTTGAAGTTGCCGGTCGAGTTCCCCATCGAGTGCGAGTACTCGATCATCACGTACGGGCGGGTGTCCGAGGTGTCCTTCGCCCGGGCCTCGACGCGCGCCGGACTGTCGTACATCTCCGAGCGGATGTCACTGATCTCCGGCCGGTCGTCGCCCTCGTACTGGATGACACGGGTCGGGTCGTACGAGCGGATCCAGTCGTGCATGGCGACGAAGGTGCTGCCGCCGCCGGCCTCGTTGCCGAGCGACCAGATGACGACGGAGGCGTGGTTCTTGTCGCGGTGGACCATGTTCCGGGCGCGGGCCACGCACGCCCTGCTCCAGTCGGGGTGGTCGCCCGGGTACTCGTCGCGGATGCCGTGGGTCTCCAGGTTGGTCTCGTCGACCAGGTACAGGCCGTACTCGTCGGCCAGCTCGTACCAGTGGATGTTGTTCGGGTAGTGCGAGGTGCGGACGCTGTTGATGTTGGTCCGCTTGATGATCTCGATGTCCCGGACCATGTCCGCGCGGGTGAGCGCGGTGCCGCGGTCGGGGTGCATCTCGTGCCGGTTGGTGCCCCGCAGGGAGACGGGCCGGCCGTTGACGCGCATCAGCCCGTCCGTCAGCGCGAACTCGCGCAGACCGACCCGGTGCGAGAGCGTCTCGACGACCCTGCCCGCCGGGTCGCGCAGCCGCAGCACGGCCGTGTACAGGTACGGGTCCTCGGCCGACCACAGCCTCGGCGCGGGCACGGCTCTCGCGGCCTGTACGGTCACGTCCTCGCCGGCCGGGGCGGAGCCGAGGTCGACGCCCTGGCGCAGCGGGCGGGACCAGACGGCGTGCCCGCGCGCGTCGTAGAGCTGGGTCTCGACGGAGTACGACCCCCCGGCGCCGTACCTGTCACCCCCGTCGTCTCCGTCCTGGCCGCCGTAGTCGCGCACGCTCGCGGTGACCGACAGTTCGGCGGCCCGGTAGCCGTCGCTCAGCGGGGTGTCCAGCTTGAAGTCACGCAGGTGCACGGCCGGGGTGGAGTAGAGGTGGACCGAGCGGAAGATGCCGCTCAGCCGGATCATGTCCTGGTCCTCCAGCCAGTCGCCGTCGGAGTAGCGGTACACCTCCACCGCGATCTGGTTGGTGCCGGGCTTGAGGTGCTCGGTGATGTCGTACTCGGCGGGGGTGTAGGAGTCCTCGTGGTAGCCGACCAGTTCTCCGTTGATCCACACGTAGTGGGCGGACTTGACCCCTTCGAAGTGCAGGAACGTCCGCCGCCCGGACCAGCCCCTCGGCACGGTGAAGGTACGTCTGTACTGGCCCACGGGGTTGTACCGGGTCGGGGCGGCCGGCGGTTGCGGCTCCTCGCCCAGACCGTTGGGGCCCCAGTAGGGGTACGTGATGTTGATGTAGATCGGGAAGTCGTAGCCGTGCAGCTGCCAGCAGGAGGGGACGGGGATCGTGTCCCAGGAGCTGTCGTCGACGTCGGTGCGGTGGAAGTCGGGGTCCCGGTCGTCGGGGCGGTCGACGTAGGCGAACTTCCATGTCCCGTCGAGGCTCATCCGGTACGGCGAGCGGGTGCGGTCGCCGTCCAGCGCCTGTGCGACGTCCGCGTACGGGGTGAGGGTGGTGTGCGGCGGCTCGGTCCCGACCTGGAAGACGTCGATGGCTCCGTTCCACTCCGGGGATCCGTCCGCCGCGGCGGGCAGGCCGGCCGCGTGGACCGTGGCGGCGGACGAGGGCAGGGCGAGCGCGCCGAGGACGACGGCCCCGCCCTCGAGAAGTCGACGACGGCTGACAGGAGTCGCGTGCGCAGGCAGGTACGGGCGCGGGTGCGGCATGGCTGGGGCCTTCCTCGGTACGACAGTGGGGTGCGCGAACTGAGGGAGCGTCACGTCTGGTCGATGTTGGTCGATGCAGTGGGCATACGGATGGCATACGTAAGTTGATGTCGGGCCAGAATGCGACTGCTGAGGACGAAGACACCTGGTGAGCCACAGAAAACCCTAGGACCCGAACACAAACGGAGCAATGACTCTGTCGGGCTCTGTGTGATTCTGAGAGCCGGCGGGCGAGGGTGGAGCACGAAAAGGCACTGGCCCCGGGGCTTTTCGCCCCGGGGCCAGTGCGGCGGAACGTCAGTTCTTCGGGTCGCCGCTGAACTTCGCGGTCGACCAGAAGTAGCCGAGTACCGTGAGGCCCACGCACCAGCCGATGGTGAGCCACCCGTTGTGGCCGATCTCGGTGCCGAGAAGGAGTCCGCGCAGCGTCTCGATGGCCGGAGTGAAGGGCTGGTACTCGGCGACCGGCCGGAACCAGCCGGGCATGGAGTCGACCGGGACGAAGGCGCTGGAGAAGAGGGGCAGCAGGATCAGCGGCATCGCGTTGTTGCTTGCGGCCTCGGCGTTCGGGCTGACCAGGCCGATACCGACCGCGATCCAGGTGAGCGCCAGGGCGAACAGCGTGAGCAGCCCGAACGCCGCCAGCCACTCCAGCAGCGTGGCGTCGGTCGAACGGAAGCCGATGGCCACGGCGACGGCGCCCACGAAGACCACGCTCATGACCGACTGCAGGACGCTGCCGATGACGTGCCCGGTGATCACGGAGCCGCGGTGGATCGCCATGGTGCGGAAGCGGGCGATGATGCCTTCGGCCATGTCGTTGGCGAAGGAGACCGCGGTGCCCACCGTGGTGCTGCCGATGGTCATCAGGAGAAGGCCCGGGACGATGTACGCGATGTACTCGGAGCGGTCGGCGCCGCCGCCGCCGATGCCCGCGCTCATGGTGTCGCCGAAGATGTAGACGAACACCAGCAGCAGCATCACCGGGGTGAGCAGCAGGTTCAGGGTGAGGGACGGGTAGCGCCTGGCATGCAGGAGGTTGCGGCGCAGCATGGTGTTCGTGTCGCGGACGGCGAGGGTCAGGGCGCTCATCGGACGGTCTCCTTGGGCTGGGTGGTGCTGCTGGTCAGAGCGAAGAACACGTCGTCGAGGTCGGGGGTGTGCACGGTGAGTTCGTCGGCCTCGATACCGGCCGAGTCCAGCCAGTCGAGGATGGAGCGCAGTTCGCGCTGGCTGCCGTCGCTGGGGATCTGCAGCGCCAGGGATTCGTCGTCGCGGGTGACCTCGCGCAGCGCGGCTGCGGCTGTCTGGTAGGCGGCCGGGTCGGTGAAGCGGAGCCGGACGTGCCCGCCCGGGATGAGCCGCTTCAGCTCATCGGCACTGCCCTCGGCGGCGATCTTCCCGTCGTTCAACACCGCGATGCGGTCGGCGAGTTCGTCGGCCTCCTCCAGGTACTGCGTGGTGAGCAGGACGGTCACGCCGTCGGAGACCAGGCCGCGGATGATGCCCCACATGTTGTGGCGCGAACGCGGGTCGAGGCCGGTGGTCGGCTCGTCGAGGAAGATGATCCGGGGGTTGCCGACCAGGGTCATGGCGATGTCGAGGCGGCGCTTCATACCGCCGGAGTAGGTGGAGGCGGGCTTCTTCGCGGCCTCCACCAGGTCGAAGCGCTCCAGCAGTTCGGCGGTGACCCGCCGCCCCTCGCCCTTGGGCAGGTGGTGCAGGTCGGCCATGAGGAGCATGTTCTCCTCGCCGGTGATCAGCCCGTCGACCGCGGAGAACTGGCCGGTGACACCGATGGCGGCCCGCACGGCCTGGGGAGCGGTGGCCAGGTCGTGCCCGGCGACCTGCATCTCGCCGGCGTCGGCGGTGATGAGGGTGGAGAGGATCTTCACGGCGGTGGTCTTGCCGGCGCCGTTCGGCCCGAGCAGGGCGAACACGGACCCGGCCGGGATACGCAGGTCGATGCCGTCGAGGACGACCTTGTCGCCGTACGACTTGCGCAGCCCGATGGCGGACACGGCGGTGGGCGACGGGTGGGCGCCCTCATTGGATGTGGGCATGACAGATGAAGGCATGGAGCCCTCCTGGTCGAGAGGCGTGAGGGACGGGTGGGAGCCAGGTACTGCTCTGCGACGGATGCTCAGGCGCAGGCGGTCGGGCGCGGGTGCTCAGGCGTAGGTGCTCAGGCGCTGGCGGTCGGACGCAGGTGCTCAGGCGTGGGCGGTCGGGCGCGGGTGCTCAGGCGTCGAGGGTCGGGCGCAGGTGCTCGGCTCAGGCGCGGGCGCGGCGGACTTCGATGTTGCCCCACCGTGTACGGGCCCGGACCTCGACGGAGTCCCCGGACTCCTCCGGGTCCGGGCCGTCGGCCACGGTGAGCGCGTTGTGCACGCGCCCCTTCTCCGAGCTGACGTCGAGCCAGGCGGCCGTGCCCGCGCGGATACCGACCTCGATCCCGCCGTAGGACGTCTCCAGCTGGACGGTCCCGCGGGCGACATCGGCGACGCGCAGTGTGCCGTGCGCGTTCGCGGCGATGACGGAGCTCTCGGCGCGCTCGACGAGGATGTCGCCGTGCGCGCCCTTGACACGCAGCTCGCCGACGACGGCTCCGACGGTCGTGGCGCCGTGCGAGTTCTTCAGGACCGCGTTCCCGTCGACGGTGCCGACGCGCAGGCTGCCGGAGCTGGTGGTGATCTCGGCGAGCCCCTGCACATGGCCGACGGTGACGCTGCCGTGGGACGCGGTCAGCTGCAGCGGACCGGTGACATCCAGGTGGACGTCGCCGCTCGACGTCTTCACCCGGACCTCACCGAGCCGCCCCTCGCCCCGCACCTCGGTCCAGGATCCGTCCACCTCGACCCGGGAACCGGCGGGCAGTTCGACCACGACGTCGACGCTCCCGGTGCGCCCGAGCGGGTAGCGCGTCTTGGGCGCCGCGACGGTCAGGGTGCCACCCGCGTAGGTGACCCGGGTCTGGTCGACCGCCTTGATGTCGGCGTTCTTCTCCGGGTCGCGTGCCAGTACGTCGACGACGGTGTCGGAGCGTTCGGAGGCGATGAGCCGGACCGTTCCCGCATCCACACGGAACGCGACGGCGATCGGTTCAGGAGTGTCGAAAGAAGGCATGGCTGTCCCGTCATCTTGGGTCGTCGAGGTGTTCTCGCTGGTGGAAGGTGGTGTGGGGCGGTGTGGGCAGTGGGCGCTCAGCGCACCCAGCCGGTGAAGTTCCGGCCGCTGGTCATCGCTCTCTCCCCGGCGGGTACCGGGGCGCCGGCGCCGGCCTCGACGGCGGACGCCACGGCGCGCACCAGCCACGCGTTGACCGACAGGCCCTCCCGGCCGGCCGCTTCCTCGGTACGGGCCTTGAGGTGGGCGGGCAACCGGAGGTTGATACGCGCGGTGGCGCCGTCACCGTCCTCGACCGGCATCGCAGGAGGCGGTGCGGCGGTGGCGCCCTGCGGCTCGAAGCTGTGGTCGCCGGACGGCGGCGTCACCACGAATTCCGGGTCGAGCCCGCGCAACCGTACGTCGACCGACCCGGGAGCGAGCTCACGGGTGACCTCGTCCATCGCGGCGGAGAGCGCGTTGAGCAGAGTCAGGTGAGCCGCCGACTCCAGCGGAGCGGTGAGCCGCTCGGCCAGCTCGCGGGCTTCGTCCCCGCCTGCTTCGGCGGCCACTGCCAGCTCGCGGCGGAGAGTGTCAACATACGGCCTCAAGTCCATGAAGCTATCATGGCACCAAAGTGGCTCCACTTTCAAGTCGACGAGAGGCAGAACTTTCCCTTCACGTTGACTCATACGCTCTGACCTGCAAGAACACCGAGACACCAGGGCATCCCCCTCGGTGGCACATTGGCACCATCGAGCCCGGCAGCAGTTTCTCGGTCTCGATATGACAGTGCCGTGCGGGCGTCCGGGATCGCTTCCGCCTCGTCGCGGCACCGTCCTGCCGGCGGGACAGGGCACTTTCCACAACTGCTCGCCCCGGCACCGGAGTTGTCTTGACCGGTTGATCCACCTCCGTGAACGTGGAGATGACTCAACGACCTCGGCGGCGCAGTGGAATGAGGGGGAAACCGCGTGGGACACACCGGCATGGACACGGACGTGGTGATCGCGGGCGCCGGACCTACGGGCCTGATGCTCGCCTGCGAACTACGGCTGGGGGGCGTCGACGTCGAGGTGGTCGAGCGGCTCGCCGACCGGACCGGCGAGTCGCGAGCCGGCGGAATGCACTCCCGCACCCTGGAGACACTGGACCAGCGTGGAGTCCTGGACCGCTTCCTGGCCGTCGGCGAACCGCAGCTGGTGGGCCACTTCTCCGGGCTCATGCTGGAATTCGACGCATCCGAGTCCAGGCACCCCTACCCGCTGATGATCCTGCAGTCCGCCATCGAGCGGCTGCTGGAGGAGTGGGCCGCCGAGCTCGGCGTGCGGGTGCGCAGGTCGTCCGAGGTGACCGGGATCCGCCAGGACGAGGCCGGCGTGACGGTCGAGCTGCGTACGGCTCAGGCCTCCCCCGCGACGCTGCGCGCCCGCTACCTCGTGGGCTGCGACGGCGGCCGCAGCACGGTGCGCAAACTGGCGGGCATCGCCTTCCCCGGCACTCCGGCGACGATGACCGCGCTGATCGGCGACGTCGTACTCCCCGACCTGGCCGAGGAATACATCTGGGCGCGGCGGTGTCCGAGCGGCGAGTTCTCGGCGATCGCCTTCGAGCCGGGCTGGTACCGGGTGATCACATCCGAGTACGACCGTGTCGCGGGCCGCGACGAACCCGCGACGTTCGAGCAGCTGCGCGAGTCGCTGATCAGGCTCGCGGGCACCGACTACGGCATGCACAGCCCCAAATGGGTCTCGCGGTTCGGCGACGCCGCACGGCAGGCCGCCCGGTACCGGGAGGGCCGGGTGCTGCTCGCGGGCGACGCGGCGCACACCCACTTCCCGGCCGGCGGGCAAGGGCTGAACATGGGAGTGCAGGACGCGGTCAACCTCGGCTGGAAGCTCGCCTCGGTGGTGCGCGGCCAGACGCCGGAGAGCCTGCTGGACAGCTACGATGCCGAGCGCCACCCCGTCGCGGAGCGCGTGCTGCACAACACCCGGGCGCAGGCGGCCCTGACCCGTCCCGGCGCCCAGACGGACGCGCTGCGCGACGTGTTCGGCTCGCTCATCGCGTTCGACGATGTCAACCGGTATCTGGCGGGCATGCTCACCGCGCTGGACATCCGGTACCCGCTCGACGGCGACCACCCGTTGACGGGCCGCCGGGTCCCCGACGCCGACCTCAAGACGCCCGAGGGCGCCACCCGCGTCCACGAGCTGCTGCACACCGCCCGTCCCGTGCTGCTCGACCTGCGTGGCAGCGCCGAGGTGGCGGCGGTCGCCGGGGAGTGGGCCGGCCTCGTCGACCTCGTCGAGGCCCGCAGCGACGACGACTGGCGCGTCCCGGCCGTCGGCCGGATCCCCGCTCCCGCCGCGCTTCTCATCCGCCCCGACGGCCATGTCGCCTGGGCGTCCGCCGCCGACGCGCCCGACACCTCCGCGCTCCGGACCGCCCTCGCCACCTGGCTGGGCCCGCGTCCTCAGGGGTGAGACACCGACCGACCCGACCGGTTCACGGCCGGTGCCGCCGACGGTCGGCCATGAATTCCCCCGCGGCCCGAATGGGTTCTTTCCAAGCGCCTGCTGCTGCCCGGAACAACTCGCGACCTCGAATCGAGGCGGCCGGCACCAATTTCCGGTGAATCCCTGATCCGGTTCTTGCATTCGTTGCACCGGAGGCTGCGGACGGTCCACGATGGAGGCCCCCGTTGTCCTGCCAACAGGACAGCGCGGTGATTTCGCCGACTATTCGCCGCAGCATTTCGGCGCCCTACGGACTCGACACCGCGATGTCCTTGTTCTCGTCACCCCACGAAAGGTGAGCGCTGCATGTTCGTCCCCAGCCAATACCGAGAACCGGACGTCTCCTGGATGGTCGGTCTGATGCGCGAGAACCCGCTGGCTCTGATGGCCAGCAACGGAACGCCCGCCGACGGGCCGTTCGCCACCCACCTGCCGGTCATCATCGACCCCGGAGGGGAGGAACGCATGGCGGCGGACCTGTCCGGCATGCCCCTGCTGGGTCATATGAACCGCGCCAATCCGCACTGGGCGGCGCTGGACACCGGGACGACGATCCTGCTGACATTCACCGGTCCGCACGCCTATGTCTCGCCTACCGTCTACGACTTCACACCGGCCGCGCCGACATGGGACTTCACATCGGTGCACGTGCACGGAGTCGTGGAAAGGATCGAATCGACGGAGGAGACGCTGGGCGTCGTACAGGCCACGGTGCAGGCTTTCGAAAAGGAATTCGGCGACAGCTGGGACATGACCGAATCCCTCGAATATTTCCGCAAGATAGTGCCCGCCGTGGGCGCGTTCCGTGTCCGGGTGACCAAGGCCGAGGGAATGTTCAAGCTCAGTCAGGAACAGCGCCCAGAGGTTCGTGAGCGAGTGGCTCAGTCGTTCAGCGGGCGCGGCTGCACACGGCACGCGCAGACCGCGGATCTCATGAACCGTCTGCCGTGACGGCTGCCCCACGCGCGGCGGGGTCCACACGCCTTGGCGTGTGGACCCCGCTGCTTTCTCCGCTTGCCTTCTCCGCTCCGGGCGGACACCCCGGCGCTCGGGCGCGACCGTCGCACCGGCCGGGCCGACGCCTACGGAGCGGTCATACGAGGGGCGGTTGCCGGTCGGCCTCCTTCAGCAACTGATCGGCGGCGGCGTCGAGCGTGGCCGTCACCCACTCCCCCAGATCGGCGCCCGCTTGGGCCGCCGCCTTGTGCCACCACTGGATCCGGTTGTCGGGCACGGCGAGCCGACGCGTCGCCGCCACCGCGTCCGGCTGCTGCGGGGTGCCGTCCCGCTCGGCCTGGAGGGCAAGGCGCAGCTTCTTGGTGCTCCACTTCATCCGCTCGGCGCGATCGAGCCAGGCCTCCTGCTCATCGACGCGCAGCGACGCCAACTCGGCGTGGTGCTGGAAGCTGAGCGCGGGCCGCCGTCGGCGCAGTTCGAAGCGCCGGGAGACCCAGGCGTAGTTGCGCAGCGTCTGGTACTGGAGTCCGGCCGCGCTGATGCCGCGCTCGTAGCGGTCGGCATAGTGGTCCTTGCCGTAGACGAGCCAGTCTCCGAGCCACCAGGACGACGAGTTGAGCAGCCCGGAGAGCTGGCGGCCCGCGCGTTCCCACTCCTCGAAGGCCAGTCCCACGGGTATGTGCAGCCCCACTTTCGTGGTGAGCACCTGATCGCTCCGCGTATCGACCCCGCCGGCTCTTCGTGGCCCCGGAACAGCCCCCGGGGCTCCGCCGGACATGAGTACCTCGGTGTCAATGCAATCCTCTACCTGCTTCTTCATCACGCCTCCGTGTCTACTCGCGTATCGACCGAGCGGATTCGCGGTGGCTCCCCGTTCGAATACAGAAAGCACTCACCCCGTGTTTTCTTGCACGCAGCCCAAAAGCAATGGCCACCATCCTCCACAGACGGGCACTACCGGCCTGAATGAACCGGCATTGCGCGGTTCCATGCCGAGGTCCAGATGACCAACTGCCGCGTCCCGAGTAGATCCTGACGAAGATGCGAGTTCAAGGATCTTGGCACCATCGAGCACTACTTTGCGGAGTCCGAACGCCTCCTCAAGTCAGTGGTCCACTCCACTGAATGGCGCGATCTCAGTACGCATCCTGGGGTTGGGGTCCCTCGGACAACCGCCCCGACGCGCCACGGGCCACCCGCGGCGCCGCTCCCCATCACCGCACCATCGCCCCGACCGGGCGCACGCGCTCAATTCCCGCGCAGGTCACGGGCGTTGCGGCCGCGGAGTCCCCACCCCGCCGCCGACGACAGGGACGAACAGCCCGCCGTCGACAGGCATGAGCGGAATCCAGCCGTCATCCTTCGGCGGGCATCCCGGGGCCCGGTGCCACTCGTGACGCCAAGACAGTCCACCGGCCCCAGGAAGTGGCGCCACACTGAAGCGCGACTTAGACTCTCGTCCCACAACGCTCAGTAAACTCGGGGGAGTTATTGCGGCATGGATGGGACTCACGCGACCACGAACGCCTCGTCGCCTTCACGAGACACGACTTACGCCGTCAATTCGGAATTAACTCTTGAAAGATACAGCAGCACGATCTTCCAGAGTCTGCGCCGGACCGACCAACGCAAGTGGGCACACGCCTATTTGCAAGGGTTACTCGTCACCACGGGCAAGAAGTCGGTGCGTCGACTCGCCACCTCGATCTCCCGCGACCCGTCCGTCGTGCAGTCGCTGCGCCAATTCGTCAGTCTCAGCCCGTGGGACTTCGACGAGGTCATGGAAGAACTGACCCGATGGGTGAAGGCCCATCGTCCCGAACCCGTGTGGTCCATCAGCCGGGCCGTCCTGCCCAAGCGCGGTGACCGGTCGGTGGGTGTCAACCGCTACTTCGACCCGTCCTCGGGCCGTACGCTCAACTGCCAGCTGGGACTGGGCTCCTTCCTGAGCGTGGGCGGGTCCCAGCTTCCCGTCGACTGGTGCCTGCACCTGTCGACGGCCTGGACGCAGGACCCCGAACGGCGCAGGGAGGCGCGGATAC
Source organism: Streptomyces tauricus (assembly GCF_014650955.1). Classification (GTDB taxonomy): domain Bacteria; phylum Actinomycetota; class Actinomycetes; order Streptomycetales; family Streptomycetaceae; genus Streptomyces; species Streptomyces tauricus. The sequence continues at coordinate 38,212 of NZ_BMVY01000016.1, read as the reverse complement.
CGGAGTCCGAGCAGTACCAGCCACTGTGGGCGCACGCACTCCGGCTCGTCGACCGGCTGTCGGCCCGCACGGGCTCCACGTCCTCCGTCGTCCTCGTGGACATGAGCGACGAGCCCGACGTGGGGCACCTGCTGCACGGACTCTCCAGGCGCCGGCGCGACTTCGTCGTCGCGGTGCCACCACATCTGGCGGTACTGCCCGCCGGCGAGAGCGCCCCGGCACCGGTGAGCGCGAGGACGCTGCTCGCCGCGCAGAGCCTGGAGAGGGCCGTCGTTCCGCTGCCCGGCGGGAAGCAGCGCGCGACACACCTCCAGACGTCGCTCGTCCATCTGACGGGCGGCTCACAGGGAAGCTCCCCGGGCGCTCCCTACCGGCTCTTCACCGAAGTGGTGCCCGCCCGCACGCCGGTTCCCCTGTGGCTCACGAGCCTCGTCCACAGCACTCTCGCGGACACCGGCTCGATCGCCGCGCTGTACCCCGGGACGATGGACGCGATCGATTCCATGGAGCAGGACATCGGGCTGCTGGACTTCGAAGGGCGCTCGTTCCCCGGCTGGTACCACCACATGGCCCTCGTCTCGGCCGCGTACACCTACCGGCGCCTGCACGAGCGCACCGCCGCGCCGTCCCACCACACGGCGCGGCGGGTGCCGTAGCGACGCGGCAGGCGGCTTCTTCCTCCGATCGGGGGCCGGTCCGGGCTCGGACCGGCCCCCGCTGTCTGCCGGACCGCCCCTGCCTGTCCTCACCAGGGACGACGCTCCCAGGGCGACGTCGGTGCGTGCATGACCGGTTTCGCTCGCTGCCCCATGAAGTTACAAGTGTTTCGCACCCCGACATGCCGTTGTGACACTAATGTGGCATCACGTGGCGTAAGGGGATCGTCACACCGAGCCGTATCGGGCGGCTCGCGCCCCGGGGCCGAACCGGGCGCCGCAACGAAGCGTCGTCTGCACCAACCGGCGGCCGCAGACATCTCCGAGGAGGCCCGCCATGCCGACGTTCGACACACCATCACCTGTCCGGGTCGGGCTCAGCCTGGCGATCGGCCAGGTCCGCATCGTCGCGAGCAACCGCGCCAAGACGATGGTCACGGCGCGTCCGCGCGACAGCGACGACCAGGACGACGTACAGACCACCGAACAACTCCGCATCGACTACGCCGACGGCCGGCTGCTCGTGAACGCCTCGGAGCCGGACGGGAACGGCGGCGCGGTCATCGTGACGCTGGCCGTACCGATCGGATCCAGTCTGCACGGGCGGGGTATCGCCGCGGACTTCCTCGGAGTGGGAGAGCTGGGCGAGTGCCGGCTCAGCACGGGCCTGGGGCACATCAGGCTCCACCGCACCGGAAGCCTTCAACTGGCCGCCACCCTGGGCGACATCACGGTCGCCCGCGCGGTCGGCACGGTCGAGGTCACGGCGGACCGCGGCAACGTCCACCTGGGGCTGGTCGAGGGCAGGACCACGATCAGCGCGAAGGGCGAGGGCGACGCCACCGTGCGGGAGGCGCGCGGTGCCGCGCGCCTGCACGCCGAGAAGGGGGCCATCAGGATCAACCGGGCACACACCGACGTGGAAGCCCGCACGACCCACGGCGACATCGACGTCGGGGAGGCGATGCGGGGATGTGTGGTCGCCACCACCACGTTCGGCAGCATCCGGGTCGGTGTGGCCGAGGCCAGCAGCGCCCGCCTGTCCCTCGACTCCGCCGCGGGCACCGTCTACACGGCCCTCTCGCTCCTGGAGGAGCGCGAGCGGGCCGACAGAGTCGTACGCGTCCAGGCCCGGACCGTGTGCGGCGACGTCGTCGTGGAGCGTTCCCACCCGGCATGAATCCGGACCCACCCTCGCGGGGTCGCACGTCAGACCTGCATGACGCCACATTGCCGCACGCATGGCGCCATTCCCTCTTCGGGGCCGGTCGACGATATCCGGTCGATCACCCGCATTTCCGTCACTCACAGTCCGCCGTGGTCTTGTGCCAGAGTCATATAAGTGCCATAGTGGCACCACAGATTCGGTGCTGCACGACAACGCGAGTGAGCGAGCCCGGCCCCACTGAGGCGGAGGGCGAAGGTGGCCCTGTCTCCGAGCGGCCCGGCGACCAGGCCCCGATGTTCGTCGCCGGCCCCTCTCCACGAAGCAGGCTCGACGCTGCCGTGGAGACACCGGCGGCGACCGAGCGCCGACCACGATCACGGTACCGATGCCGTCCCCGTCGGTTCATCGGTACCGCCCCGCGGGCTCCGGAGAGGCCCCCCGTCCTCCGGGGCCCGCCACGCCACCGGCCCCTGCGGACAGGACGACCGTCTTGTCCGCAGGGGCCGGGTGGTACGTCAGGAGACGGCTTCCGTACGGTACTTGAGGCGACCCAGTACGTCCCTCATGTCCGCCAGCAGCGCGGCCTCCTCGGCTCTGAGGTAGAAATGCCCACCGGGCAGTACCCGGAGCCGGAAGGCGCCCTGCGTCGTCTCCGCCCAGCCGCGCATCTGCTCCGGGGTCACTTCGGGATCGTCGTGCCCGGTGTAGCCGTACACCGGGCAGTCGAGCGGAGGACGGGGCCCTGCGGGATAGGCGTCGACCAGCCGGTAGTCCGCGCGGATCGCGGGGAGCACCAACTCCCTCAGCCCGGGGTCCTCGAAGACCGGGGCACGGCTCTCGTCGAAGCGCAGGACGTCCGCGATGATCTCCTCGTCCGTGCCGAAGAGCTTCCGCAGGCCGCCCAGCGCCTGCGGTGGACGTCTGCCGGACACGCACAAGGCGGCCGGCGGACTCCCCCGTCGCTGGAGGCGCACGGCCACCTCATGCGCCACCGAAGCCCCCATGCTGTGGCCGAACAGCACCAGCCGATGCCGCGTCAACTCGCCGAGCGCGTCGGCTATGTCGTCCGCGAGGGCTTCCAGCCCTGACGGGAAGGGATCGTCGAGCCGGTCCTCCCGGCCCGGGTACCGGACGGCGAGCACGCCGACGTCCGAAGGGAGCCCCATGGGCCAGGTGCGGTACGCGTGGGCCCAGCCGCCGGCGTGCGGGAAGCAGACGAGCTTCGTCCCGCACCCGTCGTCATCACGGAAACGGCGTACCCACAGCTCTTCCACCGGATTCCTCATCCCAGAACCCTCATCCCAGAACCCTCTTTTCCGCACGCCGGAGACATGCATCGATCCGCATTTCGGTTGTTCCGGTTGTTCTCAAAGAGGAGATGACAATGCCCGGGCCGCGCGTTCGCTGTTCTGTTCCACCCGCCGGGCGACGATCGAGTCGGCTATCTCACCGCTTCGTACGGCGATGTTCGACAGCAGCGAGGAGGTCAGCCCGTGGGTGTGTTCGGTGCCGCCCTGAAGATAGATGCCGCACCGCATCTCGGGTTCGGTGACGATGCGGTAGTCCCGCTCCACCCGGTACCGGCCCGACTCGTCCCGCAGGCAGTACCGGTCGAGATCGCCGAGCAGCCTGGTGGGCTCCATCTCGGTGTAACCGGTCGCGCAGACGACCGCGTCGAAGTCGAGTTCGCGCACCCCGCCGCCGGGACCCTCCTGCAGCGAGACGCGGGTCTCGGCGCCGGCGCGCTTCACATCGGTGACCCTCGTGAGATTGAGGAAGTGCAGGCGTTTGATGCCGCGTACGTCGTCGTCGTACGACCTGCGGTACAGATCCCGGATCACCTCGTCGTCGACGACCGAGTAATTCGTGTTGCGGTGGTACCGCCAGAACGCCTCCCGCGTCTGCTCGGTGCCGAAGTAGTAGTCGTCGACGGCCCCCGAGTCGAAGATCTGGTTGGCGAAGGGGGTGTCGTCCGCGACGGAGTAGCCGTAGGACGGGATGACGGCCCACACCTGGGCGTGCGGAAGCTCGTCGTAGAGGAACCTGGCGATCTCGGCGGCGCTCTGGCCCGCCCCGACCACCGCCACCCGACGCAGTTCCGCGGGGTTCATGCGGCGGTACTTCTCCAGGAACTCGGAGCTGTGCCACACCCGTTCGTCACGGTCGGTCCCCTCGGGCATGCTCGGTACCAGGCCCGTCGAGATCACCACGTTCCGTGCCTCGACCACGCGGCTGACCCGGCCTGCGGCGTCCGCCACCTCCAGTCGCAGCCGGTCCGACAGTTCCGGATCGGCGCCCGGACGCAACCCGACCGACGTCACTTCCGAGCCGTACGCGACCCGGTCGGACACCTGCGCCTGCGCCCATTCGAGGTACTGGTGGAACTCCTGGCGCGTGGGGAAGAAATCCTGGTTGTTGACGAACTGCGAGAGCCGCCCCGACGCGTACAGGTACGAGATGAAGCTGAAACCCGACGTCGGATTACGGAAGGTCGCCAGGTCCTTGAGAAAGGAGATCTGCATGGTCGCGGAGGGCAGCAGCATGTTGCGGTGCCAGCCGAAGGAGGGCTGACGCTCGAAGAAGAGGCTGTTGATCCCACCCTCCAGACCATTCGCCCGGCTCTCTTCCAGGGCGATGGCGAGCGACAGATTGGAAGGACCGAATCCGATGCCGACCACGTCGTAGATCTCGTGTTCGTGACTGCTCATAGAGAATTCTCCCGCTGGCGTAGCTGCGCGATGCGCTGGCCGCGTCTTCGACCGGCACGATGAACCATTCGAGTGCGCCGGACTCCGCCGACGCGCACCGTTGTTTCGGAGCATCCATGGGGGCCATGCGTGTGTTCCCCACCGACGGGACACACATGCACCCGGTGTTCGTCCCTCCTTCGCCGTAGCGGCCCGTCAGAGGACCTCGCCGTCCTGCGTCCTCCTGCGCAGGGCGGGCCTGCTCGACCGGGCGAGGTCCGCCAGCACGTCCGACAGACCGGTGACGGTGCGCGCCGCGAACAACGTACGGATGGACACCTCGATGTTCAGCTCCGCCCGGATCAGGTTGACCAGCCTGATCGCCCGCAGCGAGTTGCCGCCGCGGTCGAAGAAGTCGTCGTCGATGCCCACCCGGTCCAGTTCGAGCACCTCGGCGAAGGCCTCGGCCAGTACCCGCTCGGTACGGTTGCGCGGTGCCCGGTACGTCTCGTCATCGAACTCGGGCTCCGGCAGCGCCGCCCGGTCCACCCTTCCGCCGACCGTCAGCGGCAGGCGGTCCAGTACCACGAACACCGACGGCACCAGGAATTCCGGCAGCCGTCCCGCGGCGAACCGGCGCAGCTCCTCGGTGTCCGCGCCGTCGGCGCCCCGGCCGCCCACCGGGACCACGTAGGCCACCAGCCGCTGCTGCCCGGAGTCGTCCTGGCCGGCCACCACGACGGCCTGCGCCAGCCCGGGGTGCTCGGCCAGCGCCTCCTCGGCCACGGCCGACTCGACCCGGACACCCCGTATCTCCGCCTGGGTACCGGCCCGGCCCACCGACTCGAGCCGGCCGCCGGTACCCCAGCGCACCCGGTCTCCGGTCCGGTACATGAGAGCGCCGGGCGGACCGAACGGGCAGGGCACGAACCGCTCCGCGGTCTGTCCGGGCCGCCCGGCGAAGCCACGCGGCACACCGGCCCCGGCCACGTACAGCTCGCCTGTCACGCCGGCGGGGACCGGCGCCAGCCCCGGCCCCAGCACATAGAGGGCGGTGTTGTCCATCGGCCGCCCGGCCGCGCCCGCGTCGCGCATCGGTTCGGCCGCCGCGAGGCGGTCGCACGCGGCGAACAGGGTCGTCCCCGTCGGACCGTGACCGTTGACGATCGTCAGGTCCGGGCAGGCGTCCCGCACCCGCCGCAGCGCGGCCACCGGCACGCGGTCGCCGCCGGTCCACACCTCGCGCAACCCGGCAAGGCACTCGGGGCGCTCCGCCGCGACCGCCGAGAACTGGCCCGCGGACAGCCATACCGTGGAGATCCGGTTCGCCTCCCGCAACCCGGTCAGTGCGTCGGGGTCCAGCTCGCCCTCAGGAGCCACGACCACCCGGCCGCCGTTCAGCAAGGGCACCCACAGCTCCAGGGCGAGCGCGTCGGAGGTGTGGGGCGCGTGCCACAGCACAGCGCTCCGGCCGCCCTCCTGCCAGTGGCGGTCCAGGACGAACCGCTCCATGTTCCGGTGCGTCACAGCGACTCCCGTGGTCGCACCGGCCGGTCCGGAGCCGTACATCACGGCCAGCAGACTGTCTCCGTGCGACGCCGCGTGAACCTCCCGGACACCGTCGCTGTCGGCGGCGGTGGCGGTGGCGTTGTCCGAGAGGATGTCGTCGAAGACGATCGACGGAACATCCACGTCGGTGGAGAGGACGTCGGCTGTCGTCGCGTCGGTGAGCAGCACGCGCGCCGAGAAATCGCTCACCACCGACCTGATCCGTTCCGCCGGGAGCGCCGGGTCGACCGGCAGACATGCTCCGCCCGCCTTCACCACCCCCAGCAGGGCGACGGCCAGGTCCACCGACCGCGGCAGCGCCACCGCCACGACGGTCTCGGGTCCGACCTGCCGGCGTCGCAGCCCCTCGGCCAGGCGGCTCGACCGCTCGTCCAGCTCCCGGTACGAGAGAGCCGTGTCGCCGGACTCCACCGCGACGGCATCGGGGGCCCGCTCCACCTGGCGGGCGAACAGCGCGCTGACCGTCAGCCCCGGCAGCGGTGTGTCCGTGTCGTTCGGTACCGTCAGCACCCGGTCCCGCTCGGTACCACTCAGCACATCCAGCGCACCGACCGGCAGCTGCGCGTCGCCGGACGTCAGGGCACGGATGTACTCGATCAGCTCCGCGCCGATGAAGCGCAGCTCCGCACCGTCGTACAGGCCCGCGGGGGCATCGAGCCGGAGGAACAGATCGCTGTCGGCGCTCCCGTCGGTGTAGACGCCGATCGACAGTTCGTCGAAGACCCCGGTCGTCCCTCCGATGTGGCGCGCCGGGCTGTCGGCGAAGTGGAGTTGCTCCGCGAACTCGACGACGTTGATGGCGGCGCCGAAACCGCTGCGGCCGCTCAGGGTGGCTCCGCTCGCGCGCTGGATGTCGGAGTAGTGGCAGGCGGTGTGACCGAAGATCTCGTACGTCTCGTCGACCACTGTGTCGGCGATGTCGGCGAAGGTCGCTCCGAGCGGGACCCCCACCCGCACCGGCACCACGTTCACCGCCAGCGCGGGCGTCGTGCTCGCCACCCCGGCCCTGTTGGCCACGGCCAGCGAGAGGAGGAACTCCGGACGGTCGCAGCGGTGCCGGAAGAACACCGCCGCGGCCGCGGTCAGCAGTGACGACATCCACACACCCATGGACTTCGCCTTGTCCGTCCACCTGTCCGCCTCCGCGCGCTCAACGGTCAGTGTCCGGCTCACCATGCCGATGGAGTCGGCCAACTGCGCCCAGCGGTCGGCGCCGCTCATCGGTTCGAGGAGCGCCGACCGCGTCGAGTCGGACAGGGCGACGCGCGGCACCTGCGCGGGTGCGGGCGCGTTCGCCAGGTAGTCGCGCCAGAACTCCTCGTCCTCGGTGAACTGCTGGGAGGCACGGTATTGCGCCGCCTCGGCCGCGAACGACTCGACGTCCCACGGATGCGGCAGCTCAAGCAGCTCCGAGCCCCGCGCCAGCGCCGTGTACACCTCGGCGAGGCGCCTGGACAGCAGACCGCCCGCCCCGTACCCGTCCGACACGAGATGGTGGTAGGCGATCACCACGAGAGAGCGGGCCGCACCGAGTCTCAGCACACCCAGGCGCAGCAGCAGATCCCGCTCCAGGTCGAACGGCTTCCCCACCACGTCGGCGACGGCTTCGCGCGCCGCCTGCTCGGGATCGGCCGCGGTGCTGAGATCCAGGAAGAACGGCTGCCAGTCCCCCAGTTCCCGGGGCACCTGCCGCAGTCCGCCGCCGTCGTCGACGAAGTTGACGCGCAGCACCTCCGCCTCGCCCAGCACATGCCGGAACGCGGATTCCATCACCGTCGTGTCCAGCGCACCGTCCACGTCCCACATGACCAGCGCATGGTTCAGGGTGTCGGGCGACATCTGCTGTGCCAGCCACATCCCCTTTTGCGCGGACGACGCATCGAACGAACGCACACCGATCATCTCCTCTGTAGACAGGCCCGTACATTGCTCGCGGTGTCCCGTCGGCAGGACGTTCCTACGGACGGAAGGCGACCGGGGCGCGGTGGGATCACTGCCGGTCCCGGTCGGCCATCGAGGTCACGATGTGTCCCGCGATCAGCCTCGGTGTCGGGTACCGCAGCGCCACGTTCGCCTTCAGCCGCAGGCCGGTCGTCTCGGCCAGGCGCTTGCTCAACTGCATCGACAGCAGCGAGTCGAATCCGATGGCCCTGAACTCCTGGTCGGGGTCGATGGCCTCACCGGAGGGGTGTCCGAGCACGACGGCGGCCTTCTCCAGGACGTGGTCCAGCACGAGCGCCTTCGCGTCACTGTCGGAGAGCGTGGAGAGCATGTCCGACAGGGGAACCAGGTCGTCGTCGTCCGCGGGCAGTTGTGTCGCGGGCATCTCCGCCGCCGGCGCGGTGTGCGAGGAGTTCAGCCAGTACCGCTGCCGCTGGAACGCGTACGTCGGCAGATCCACCCGCCGGCGGCGCGTCCCGAACACGGCGTTCCAGTCCACGGACCCGCCCTGGGCGTGGAGTTGGGCCAGCGAGCCGAGCACGGCCTCGACCTCTCCGCGATCGCGCCGCGCCGACGACAGGACCACCGCGTCGCCCGCTTCCTCGACCATCTCCTGTACCGGGACGGTCAGCACGGGGTGCGGGCTCATCTCGATGAACACCCCGAAGCCGTCGTCGTGCAGGCGCCGGACGGAGGATGCGAAGCGGACCTTCTCGCGCAGGTTGTTGTACCAGTAGTCGCCGCTCAGCTCCGCCGTGTCGATGACTTCGCCGTACAGGGTCGAGTAGAAGGGCAGCGTGGACGTTCTCGGGCTCACGCCGGACAGCGATCCGATCACCTGGTCACGGACCCGGGTCACCTGGTGCGAGTGGGAGGCGTAGTCGACCGATATCCGCCGGGCCTGAGCGCCTTCGGCCTTCATCTTCTCGACCAGTTCGTCGAGCGCGTCCGGTTCCCCTGACACCACCACCGAGCGGGGTCCGTTGACGACGGCGACGCTCACCCGGTCGTGCCACGGCGCCAGCCGGGACTCCACGACGTCCGCGGACTCCGCGATCGACGCCATCCCGCCGTGGCCGACCAGGCTCACCAGGGCCTTGCTGCGCAGTGCCACGACTCTGGCGGCGTCGCGCAGCGACAGCGCACCGCACACGTGGGCGGCGGCTATCTCGCCCTGGCTGTGTCCCACCACCGCGGCCGGTTCCACCCCCCAGGACCGCCACAGGGCGGCCATGGACACCATCACCGAGAACAACGCGGGCTGGACCACATCGACCCGGTCCAGAGTCGGCGCCCCCGCCACACCACGCAGCACGTCGAGCAGCGGCCAGTCGACCCACTCGGCCAATGCGTCCGCGCACGCGTCGAGGCTCTCCGCGAAGACCGGGAAGGTGTCATACAACTGCCGTCCCATACCGGCCCACTGCGACCCCTGGCCCGGGAACATGAAGACCACACCACCGACGTCCCCGGCGACACCCCGCACGACCCCGGCGGACTCCGTACCGTCACGCAACGACGCCAGACCGGTCAGCAACTCGTCCCGGTCACGCCCCAGCACCACCGCCCGATGCCCGAAAGCCGACCGGCTCGACACCAACGACCCACCCACATCGGCGACATCCAACCCCGGAGCAGCGGCAACGAAATCACGCAGCTTCTCCGCCTGCGCCCGCAGCGCCCGCGCCGACCGCCCCGACACGACCCACGGCACCAACCCACCGGCACCACGCGGCAGTTGACCGGCGACGGAGAGCACTGCCCCTGCCTCCAGCCCGGGCCCGGGCTCGGGCTCGGGCTCGGGCGCCTCCTCCAGGATCAGGTGCGCGTTGGTGCCGCTGACTCCGAACGACGACACCCCGGCCCGTCGCGGGCCCGCCGCCGTGGGCCACTCACGTCCCTCCTCCAGCAGTCGGATCGCACCGGAGGACCAGTCGACATGCGGTGAGGGCGCGTCCACGTGCAGGGTCTTCGGCAGGAACCCCGCACGCATGGCCATCACCGTCTTGATGACACCGGCGACCCCGGCGGCGGCCTGGGCGTGACCGATGTTCGACTTCATGGACCCCAGCCAGAGCGGTCTGCCCTCGGCCCGGTCCTTCCCGTAGGTCGCCAGCAGAGCGCCCGCCTCGATGGGGTCCCCCAGCACGGTTCCGGTGCCGTGGGCCTCCACCACGTCCACCTCGGAGGCCGCGACCCCCGCGTTCGCCAGCGCCTTTCTGATCACCTTCTCCTGGGCGAGGCCGTTGGGAGCGGTCAGCCCGTTGCTGGCCCCGTCCTGGTTCACCGCGGAACCGCGGATGACGGCCAGCACCGGGTGGCCGTTGCGGCGGGCGTCGGACAACCGCTCCAGCAGCAGCACACCCACCCCTTCGGCCCAGCCGGTCCCGTCGGCTCCCGCCGCGAAGGACTTGCACCGGCCGTCGGCCGACAGACCCCGCTGCCGGGAGAACTCCACGAAGATCGCGGGCGTCGACATCACCGACGCCCCGCCCGCCAGGGCGAGTGAGCACTCCCCCGAACGCAGCGACTGCACTGCCAGGTGCAGGGCCACCAGCGACGACGAGCACGCCGTGTCCACGGTCACCGCCGCCCCGGTCAGCCCCAGTTCGTACGCCACCCGGCCGGACGCGACGCTCAGCGCGCTCCCGTGCATCAGGTAGCCCTCCAGCTCGTTGTTGCTCGCCTCCAGGAAGCGCGAGCCGTACTCCGACGAGCTCACCCCGGTGAAGACACCCACATCGGTCCCGCGTACGCCGACGGGCACGATGCCCGCCCGTTCGAGGGCCTCCCACGACGTCTGCAGCAACAGGCGCTGCTGCGGATCGATCGCCAGTGCCTCCCGCGGACTGATGCCGAAGAAGTCCGCGTCGAAATCGGCCACGTCCGTCAGGAAGCCGCCGTGCCGCACGTACGAGCTGCCGAGCGTGTCGGGGTCCGGGTCGTACACATCGCGCCACCCGCGGTCCGTGGGGAACTCGCCCACGGCGTCCACTCCACCGCGCACCATCTCCCACAGGTCCTCGGGCGAGGCCGCACCTCCGGGGTAGCGGCACGCCATGGCCACCACGGCGACCGGCTCGACGCGGCCGGCTTTCAGGGCGTCGTTCTCCTGCCGGAGGCGGTCCCGCTCCTCCAGCAGCATGCGCAGCGCCCGCTGGACCCGGTCCCCGCCCTCATCCGGGCGATCGGCGGTGTCGTTCATGTCACTTGCCCCTCTCGTCCAGCGCCAGGTCGACCAGTGCGTCCAGGTCCATCGCCGCCAGTTCGTCCGCACCTGTGCCCGCACCGTTGCCCACGCCGGGCAGCTGCCCTTCGGTGTCCGGCCGAGTCGGGGCGGCGCATTCCAGCACCCGCTCCAGGAGGCCCGCGCTGCGCAGCCGGTCGATCGGGACGGTCCGCAGCACTTCGCGGATCTCCTCGTCCTCGGCCGGGTCGGCCGGGCCGTCCGGGCCGTCCGGGCCGTCCGGCGGTTGGGGACGCAGCAGGCCGAAGAGGTGTGCGCCCAGCTCGCGTGGTGTCGGGTAGCTGAACACGAGTGCGGCCGGCAGGCGCAGCCCGGTCGAGGAGGCCAGGCGGTTGCACAGTTCGACCGACGTCAGCGAGTCGAATCCGAGGTCCGTGAACGCCTGGTCCGCTTCGACGGCCGCGCTGGACGGGTGTCCGAGCACGATGGCCGCCTGTTCGCGGACCCAGTCGAGGGCTGCCGCCGTCGCCTCGCGCTCCGGCAGGGCGGCCAGCCTGGCGGCCAGGCCGACGGAGCCGCTGCCGCTGGTCGTGCTCGTCCGGTTCCGGCGTGGACGGCTGCCGTCCACGAGGTCGCGCAGCAGGGGCGGCAGTTCGTCAGCGGTCCTGTTCCGCAGCAGGGAGAGGTCCATCCGGGCCGGGATCAGCACAGCCTTGTCGAACGTGCACGCCGAGTCGAACAGGGCCAGTGCCTCGGCGGTCGGCATCTCGGCGATGCCCAGCCGCCGGACGCGCGAGAGGTCGGCCTCGTCCAGGTCCTCGGTCATGCCGCTGCGCTGCTCCCACCAGCCCCAGCACAGTGACGTGCCGACCAGGCCGGACGCCCTGCGCCGCGCCGCGAGACCGTCCAGGAACGTGTTCGCCGCGGCGTAGTTCGCCTGTCCCGCGGTGCCGAGCGTGCCCGCCAGCGCGGAGAACAGGACGAACGCCGAAAGGGTGTGTCCCCGGGTCAGCTCGTGCAGGTTGACCGCACCGCCTGCCTTGGCGCTCAGCACACGGTCCAGGCTCTCCGCGGTCAGCGACTCGACGGTGCCGTCCGCCAGCACACCGGCCGCGTGCATGACCGCCGTCAGCGGGTACGCGGCGGGCATGTCCGCGAGCAGGCCGGCCACGGCGTCGCGGTCCGCGACATCGCATTCCACGACCCTGACGAGCGCGCCGGCCGCCTCCAGGTCCGAGACCAGGTCGGCGGCGCCCGCGGCTGCCAGGCCCCGCCGGCTCGCCAACAGCAGGCTGCGTACACCGTGTTCGGCGACGAGGTGCCGCGCCACCAGCGCGCCCACTCCGCCGGTCCCTCCGGTGACCAGCACGGTCCCACCGCCGAAGCCGTCGCCCAGCTCAAAAACGATCTTCCCGACGTGGCGGCCCTGGCTCATCTCGCGGAACGCCTTGCGCGCGTCGCGGATGTTCCGGACGGAGACCGGGTTCAGGTGCAGCCGTCCGTCGGCGAACAGCTCCATGACCGCTTCGAACATCTCATGGATCAGGTCCGGGCCCGCCTCGTAGAGGTCGAAGGCCTGGTAGTCGACTCCGGGGTGATCGGCCGCCACCCGCTGGGGGTCGCGGATGTCCGTCTTCCCCATCTCGATGAAACTCCCGCCGCCGGGAAGCACCTTCAGCGAGGCGTCCACGAATTCGTGCGCGAGGGAGTTCAGGACGAGATCCACGCCACGGCCTCCCGAGGACGCCAGGAACGTGTCCGCGAACTCCAGAGTCCGCGACGACGCCAGGTGCGCGTCGTCCAGTCCCACGGCGCGCAGGGCGGGCCACTTGGCCGGGCTGGCGGTTGCGTAGATCTCGGCACCGGCGTGCCTCGCCAGTTGGACAGCGGCCATCCCGACACCGCCCGCCGCGGCGTGGATGAGGATCCGTTGCCCCTTCGCGAGCTTCGTCAGGTGGCAGAGCGCGTAGTAGGCGGTGAGGAAGGCACCCGGTACGGACGCCGCTTCGGCGTAGCTCCACTCGTCGGGGACGGGCATGAGCATCCGGTGGTCCGCCACCGCCACGCGGCCGAAGGCGCCGGAGAAGATACCCGTCACCCGGTCGCCCGGCGAGAGTCCGGTGACGTCGTCCGCCACCTCCACCACTGTTCCGGCGCCCTCACTGCCGAGCCCGGCGTCGATGGCTGTTCTCTCCACCAGTCCCAGGGCGATCGTGACATCGCGGAAGCTGAGCCCCGCGGCGTGTACGGCGATGCGCACCTGGCCGCTCGTCAGGGGCGCTTCCACCTCGGGGCAGGGAACCCAGGTCAGGTTCTCCAGTGTCCCCTTCTTGAGAATGCCCAGCCGGTGCGCGCCGGCCGCCGGGGGCTCCAGCTGGTTGTGCGCGGGCGCGGCCGTCGCCATACGGGGGACGAGGTATTCGCCCCCGCGCAGCGCCAGTTGGTCCTCGCCGGCGGCGAGCGCGTCCGGGAGACGCGCCCAGGAGACCGCCTCGTCGTCGGTGTCCACCAGCCGGAACCTGCCGGGGTGCTCGGTCTGGGCGGAGCGGATCAAGCCCCACACGGAGGCGCCGGGGAGGCTTTCGACGCTCTCCCCTCCTCCGGTGTCGAGAGCCAGGCGGGTGAGGACCACCAGCGTGGATCCGGCGAGCGGCTCGGCGGCGAGGAATCGTCTTACTCCGTCCAGGACACGCGTGTCCGCGCTGCCGACCTCGCCGAGCACATCGGTGTCGGCGGTGGCGGTGGCGGTGGCGGTGGCGAAATCGTCCAGGCACAGGACGATGTGCCGGGGTGCCTCCCCGGAGAGGACCTCGTCCAGGGACTCGTACAACTCGGCATTCTCGTCGTCCGCCTCGCGGAGCCTGGCGGCCAGGCCGTTCTTCGTACCGAGTACGGCCCACCGGCCGCGGTCGGTCCGCCGCTTGTCCGGCTGGGCCGGCCGCCATCGCAGTTCGTACAGCGACTGCTCGTGGCCGCCGCGCACCGACCGCAGTTGTTCGGCGCTCGCCGGCCGGAACGTCAGCGCCTCGATGTGAGCGACCGGGCGGCCGTGCTCGTCCGCGACGGCCACTGATACGACGCCGTCGCCGACCGGGGAGATCCGGACCCGTACGCTCGGGCCGCACTCCCCGAGCAGGTTCACCCCGGACCACGAGAAAGGCATCCACGCCTGGTCGCCGGCCACCTCGATGAGGCCGCCGGCCACCACCGCGTGCAGCACGGAGTCGATCAGCGCCGGATGCAGCGTGAACCCGGCACCGGCCGCGCTCTCGGCGGCCATCGGCAGTGTGGCCAGCGCGAGGAGATCGGCGTCCCGCCGCCATACCTCTCGCAGTCCGAGGAAGGCCGGGCCGTAGACGAAACCGGCGTCCGCGAAGGAGTCGTAGAGGCCGTCGACGTCGAGTCGTTCCGCCCCGGCCGGCGGCCACACGGCAAGAGAGCGCCCGTCATCGGACCCCGCGGCCGTCCCCGGTGTGCTCGGCGTACTTGGTGTCCCTGGTGTGCTCGGCGGCAGGCTCCCCGTCGCGTGGCGGGTCCAGCCACCGGTCGTCCGGTCGTCCCCGCCGTGCCGCGAGTACACGTCCAGGGAGCGGCGCCCCGTCTCGTCGGCCGCACCGACGACGACCCGCAGCTGTACGTCACCCGAGTCGGGAAGAACCAGGGGAACCTCCAGGGAGAGTTCCTCCACCCCCTCGCACCCGACGAAGCCGCCCACCCACAGGGCCAGGTCCAGGTAGGCCGTCGCCGGGACGACGACCGCGCCGAACACGGCGTGATCGGCCAGCCATGCGTGGGTCCGCAGGGACCACAGGTCGGTGAACACCACCTCGTCGGTGCCGGGGTGGTCCACCACAGCGCCCAGCAACGGGTGTTCCGGGGCAGCCAGCCCCGCGGAGGCCACGTCCGCCCCGTCCGTCCCGGCCCGGAAATCCAACCAGTACCGCTGCCGCTGGAACGCGTACGTCGGAAGGTCCACCCGCCGCCGACGCGCCCCGAACACGGCGTCCCAGTCCACGGCCACGCCCTGGGTGTGCAGTTGTGCCAGCGAGCCGACCAGGGCGTCCACCGCGCCGCGGTCCCGCCGCGACGCCGACAGGACCACCGCGTCGTCCACGTCCTCGCCGGCGAAGGCCTCCTTGAGGATGCCGGTGAGGGTCGATCCCGGTCCCACTTCGAGGAAGACGTTCGCACCGGCCGCGCGGGCGCACTCCACGCCGTCGTGGAAGCGAACGGGTTCGCGCACGTGGTTCACCCAGTGCTCCATGGAGGTCAGCTCCTGGAGCGTGGCCTCGCGGCCCGATCTGGTGGAGACGACCGGGATCGACATAAGGCCCGCGGACAGCTCTCCGATCGATCCGGCGAACTCGTCCAGGACCGGGTCCATGAGCGGGGAGTGGAACGCGTGGTCGACCTGCAGCAGTTTGACCGAGGTGCCGCCGGCGACGAGCCGGTCCCGGAGGGCGAGGACCTGATCGCGGATGCCCGAGACCACCACCGATCCCGGCCCGTTGACGGCGGCGATACCGATGCGGTCGAACTCGGGGAGCGCTGCGCTCACTTCGGCTTCCGAGGCGCGTACCGCCAGCATGGCACCGCGCTCGCCGACGGTCTGCATGACCAGTCCGCGAGCGGCCACGAGCCGTGTCGCGTCGGCGAGGTCCAGGGCTCCGGACACGTGAGCGGCGGCGATCTCGCCGATGGAATGACCGACCAGGTGGTCCGGTGGCCGACAGAACCTCACCAGGAGCCGGTACAAGCTGACTTGCAGGGCGAACAACGCCGGCTGCGCGATGTCTGTCCGGTCGGCTCGGTGTTCCTCGGGTGAGTCGGCGAGGAGCAGGGGCTTCAGGTCATAGGGAAGGTGTTCGTCGAAGTGTTCGCAGATCTCGTCGAGGCTCCGCGCGAAGACCGGGAAGGCGTCATACAACTGCCGCCCCACACCGGCCCACTGCGACCCCTGACCCGGGAACATGAAGACCACACCACCCAGGTCCCCGGCGACACCCCGCACCACCCCGGCGGACTCCGTACCGTCACGCAACGACGCCAGACCACTCAGCAACTCGTCCCGGTCACGCCCCAGCACCACCGCCCGATGCCCGAAAGCCGACCGGCTCGACACCAACGCCCCACCCACATCGGCGACATCCAAGCCAGGATCAGCGGCAACGAAATCACGCAGCTTCTCCGCCTGCGCCCGCAGCGCCCGCGCCGACCGCCCCGACACGACCCACGGCACCAACCCACCAAGACCGCCCGGCAGTTGATCGGCGACGGAGAGCACTGACCCTGCCTCCGGCCCGGGCTCAGGCTCGGGCTCGGGCGCCTCCTCCAGGATCAGGTGCGCGTTGGTGCCGCTGGCCCCGAAGGCGGACACACCCGCTCGCCGGGGCCGTCCCGGGGTGCGCGGCCACTGTCTGGCCTCGGTCAGCAGCTCCACCGCCCCGGCCGACCAGTCCACGTGGGTCGTCGGGCGGTCCACGTGCAGCGTCCTGGGCAGTACCCCGTGCCGCATCGCCATGATCATCTTGATCATTCCGCCGACACTCGCGGCGGCCTGCGCGTGGCCGATGTTCGACTTCAGCGAGCCCAGCCACAGCGGGCTGCCCGGGTCCCGGTCCTGCCCGTAGGTGGCCAGCAGCGCCTGCGCCTCGATGGGGTCGCCCAGTACCGTGCCCGTCCCGTGGGCCTCCACCGCGTCCACTTCGTTCGCCTGCACCCGGGAGTTCGCAAGCGCCGCGCGGATGACCCGCTGCTGCGACGGCCCGTTGGGCGCGGTCAGCCCGTTGGAGGCCCCGTCCTGGTTGATCGCCGAGCCCCGGATCACCGCCCAGATGGGACGGCCGTGGCGCCGCGCGTCCGACAGCCGCTCCAGCACCAGCATCCCGGCGCCCTCGGAGAAGCCGGTGCCGTCCGCCGCGTCGGCGAACGCCTTGCACCGGCCGTCCACCGCCAGGCCCCGCTGCCTGGAGAGCTCCCGGAACACCTGCGGCATGGCCATGACGGTGGTGCCACCGGCCAGGGCCAGCGCGCTCTCGCCCTGTCGCAGCGACTGCACCGCCTGGTGCACCGCCACCAGCGACGACGAGCACGCGGTGTCCACCGACACCGCCGGGCCCTCCAGACCCAGCGAGTACGCCACCCGACCTGAGGCGACGCTCAGCAGCGAACCGGTCTGCCCGTAGCCCGAGATGACCTCGGGGGTGAAGAAGTGGTTCCCGTATCCGAAGTACGCCAGGCCGGCGAAGACGCCGGTGTTGCTGCCGCGCAGGGTCAGCGGGTCGATACCGGCGCGTTCCAGGGACTCCCACGACGTCTCCAGCAGCAACCGCTGCTGCGGGTCGGCGGCCAGCGCCTCGCGTGGGTTGATCCCGAAGAACTCGGCGTCGAAGTCACCCGCGTCGTACAGGAAGCCGCCGGAACGTGTGTAGCAGGTACCCGGCCGGTCCGGATCCGGGTCGTACAGACTCTCCAGGTCCCAGTGGCGGTCGTCGGGAAAGTCCGACACCGCGTCCTCGCCCGCCAGCACCAACTCCCACAACGCCTCCGGGGAGACCGCCCCGCCCGGGAAGCGGCAGGCGACACCCACCACCGCGATGGGCTCGGCGGCGGCCTCCGTGACCTCGTGCAGGCGCCGACGTGTGTCCATCAGCTCGATCGATGTGCGCTTCAGGTAGTCGAGAACTTCGGCATTGTCGTCGTTCGTCATCGCTCTCCCTGGCCGAGCTCCTGGTCCAGCAGCGAGAGAAGCTCGCCGGCTGAGGCCGAACTGATCCGGTCGGCGATGCCGTCCGGTGATCGATCGCCCACCATCGAACGGACTCGGCCCTGCAGTTCGGCGAGCAGAGTGGAGATGGTGGTCCTGTCCTCCTCGGCGAGTTCGAGGAACGCGTCCTCCAGCCGAGCGCCCAGTCCTTCGATCTCCGTGGTCAGGCGGTCCGCCGGAGATTGCGGCCCTGCACCGGAGTCGGGGGTGAGGGCTTCGTACAGGGACCGCGCGAGGGCGCTCGGGTTCGGGTGGTCGAACGCGAGCGTGGCAGGCAGCTTCAGGCCGGTCGCCGCGGCCAGCTTGTTGCGCAGTTCCAGCGCCATGAGTGAATCGACCCCCAGGTCCCTGAAGGCGACCACGGGACCGATCCTCCCGGTGTCGGCATCACCGAGGACGATCGCGGTCTGGGCCCGGACGGTGTCGAGCAGTACCGCCTCCGCGTCGGCCCGCGGCAGCGTTCTCACCCGCTGCGCGAGTCCGCCGTCGGTGAGCTCCCGGCTTCCCGGGCCGGCGGGTTCGGCGGGCGTCCCGAGCAGACCGCGCAGGAGCGGCGAGCCCGCCTGCCCCGTGTGGGGCGCGCCCGGTGCCGGGAGGTTCAGGCGCGCGGGCACCAGCACCGGCTCACCGCGCGAGATCGCCGCGTCGAAGAGCGCGAGCCCTTCGTGCGACGACAGCGGCAGCACACCCTGCCGTCGCAGGCGTACGACGTCCGCCTCGCGGAGGTCGGCGCCCGCCTCACCGCGTTCCGCCCAGAAACCCCAGCACAGCGCGGTGGCGGGCAGTCCCGCGGCCCGACGGGCTTCAGCCAGTGCGTTGAGGAACGCGTTCGCCGCCGCGTAGTTGGCCTGCCCGGCCGTCCCGAGCACACTCGCGACCGAGGAGAACAGCACGAACGCGGCCAGGTCCAGATGCTCGGTCAGCTCGTGCAGGTGCCAGGCGCCGTGCACCTTGGGCGCCAGCACCGTGTTCACGCGGTCCTCGGTCAGCGCCTCGACGACCCCGTCGTCCAGCACCGCCGCACAGTGGATCACCGCCGTCAGCGGGTACGCGTCGGGCATCGCGGCGATCAGCTCGGCGACGGACTCACGGTTCGTGACATCGCAGGCCACGATCTCGACCTGCGCCCCCGCCGCGGTCAGCTCCTCCCTCAGCGCTGCCGCCGCCGGCGCCGACGGCCCTCGCCTGCTGGTCAGAACCAGCCGACGCACCCCGTAATGCTCCACGAGGTGCCGGGACAGCATCGCCCCCAGACCGCTGGTACCGCCCGTGATCAGTACCGTCCCTGCCCCGAGCCCGGGAACGTCCGTTGCCCCGCTGCGGGACTCGGGCCCGGCGGCGGTGCGGTGGGCGTGTGCCAGTCGCGGGGTGGTCACGGCACCGGCCCGGATTCTGAGCTGGGGTTCTCCGGTTTCCGCCGCAGCCGGTATGCGAGCCCATGAAGCGGGCTGGTCGTCCGTGTCCACGATCGTGAACCGGCCCGGGTTCTCGGTCTGCGCGGTGCGTACGAATCCCCAGATCGCGGCCGCCGCGGGGTCGGGGTGGGGAACCTGGTCGTCGGCGATCGCCCGCCGCGTCACGATGACCAGGCGGGAGTCCGAGAACCGGTCGTCACCGAGCCAGTCCTGAGTCCACCGCAGCACACGGTGGATGTTCCGCTCGACGTCGGCGGGTGTGCCGCCGTCACCCGGGCCCGCCCGATCGATACCGGCGATGACGACAGGGGGGACCGCCCGGCCGGAAGCGGCAAGTTCTCCGAGGCCACCGACGACCGCGTCGTCCTGTCCCAGGGCCGCGGTGAGTGTGCCGGACGCGCCCAGCACCGCGTACCTGCCCGCGGCTTCCCCGGACGGCACCTGAAGGGGTGCCCAGTCCACCCGGAACAGCGAGTCCTGGCGGTCGAAGCCCAGCTCGGTCAGCTTCTCGACGTCTGCGGGCCGCAGGCTCAGGGAGTCGACGCCGCCGACCGGTACTCCGTTCCGATCCGCGAGGGCCACGGACAGCGTGTTCTCCCCCACGGGCGCGAGACGGACGCGGAGCACACCCGGCCCGGCGGAGTTCATACGGAGCCCCGTCCAGCGGAACGGCAGCCAGCCCTCCGGCCGGGAGTTGTCGACGAACTGCCCCAGGCCGATCGGGAGCAACGCGGCGTGGAGCAGCGCCGGGTGGACCCGGAACCGGCCCGGATCCGAGCCGTCGTGCGAGGGAAACTCCACCTGCGCGAACAGGGTGTCGCCGCGCCGCCACACCTCCTTCACACCACGCGACAGCGGACCGTTGCTGAACCCGAGGGCGGACAGCCTGGCGTACTCGTCCTCGAAGGGCACGCGGACCGCGCCCGCGGGAGGCCAGGAAGCGAGGCTTTCCTCCCCCCGGGTTCCTCCGGTGTCGGTGTCGGACCCGACGACCCCGACGGCGTTCCGCAGCCACCCGGATTCGCCTTCACCCCGTGAGTGGACGCTGAGCACACCCTTGCCGTCGACCACGACACGGATCTCGCGATCGGCCGTCCGGGACAGCACCAGCGGTGTTTCCAGGGTGAGTTCGTCGACGAGATCGCACCCCGCCTTGTGCGCCGCCCACACCGCCAGGTCCGCCAGTACCGTGCCCGGGACCAGCACGGCGCCGTGCACCACCTGATCGGCGAGCCACGGATGGCGCTCCGGCGACAGGCGCCCGCTGCCCACCACCGCGCCGTGTCCTCCGTCGTCGGGCAGATCGATGACGGCATCGAGAAGGGGGTGGTCGGATGTGCTCCCGGTGGTGGTGTCCTGGGGTGTGTTCAGCCAGTAGCGCTGCCGCTGGAAGGCGTACGTGGGCAACTCGACCCACCGGCCGTCCCAGCCCGGGAACACCGCCTCCCACGACACCTCGACCCCCGCCACGAAGGCCTCGGCCACCGATCGGTACAACCGTGCCGGTCCGCCGTCGCCCCGGCGCAGCGAACCCACCACGACCCCGTCGGCGCCGGGGGTGCTGTCGAGCATGTCCTGGATATTGATCGTGAGCAGCGGGTGCGGGCTGACCTCGATGAACGCGCCGTACTCCTCTTCGAGGAGGCGTCTCATGGCGGCTTCGAACTGGACCGGTTCGCGCATGTTGCGGAACCAGTAGGCCGCGTCCAGCTCCGCGGTGTCGACCGGCCCACCGGTCACCGTCGAGTAGAAGGCCACCGGTGAGGACACGGGTGTGAGCGGGCCCAGCTCGTCCAGGAGCCGGTCCTCGAACTGGTCCATCAGCGGTGAGTGCCCGGGGACGCTCGCCGGGATCCACCGCGCGCGAGCGCCTTCGGCCTCACAGATCGCGACCAGTTCTTTGACCGCCGAGGCCTCCCCCGAGACCGTCGTCGAGTACGGTCCGTTGACCGCGGCGATCACGGCCCGGGGCCCCACCCGCCCCAGCAACTCCCGAACGCGGTGTTCGGGCAGCACGATCCCGGCCATGCCGCCGTCCTGGGCGGCCGTGGCCAGCAGTCGGGACCGCAGCGCCACGATCTTGGCCGCGTCCTGCAGCGTCAGGGCGCCCGCGACGCAGGCCGCGGCGATCTCACCCTGGGAGTGACCGATCACCGCGTCCGGGGCCACCCCCAGCGAGCGCCACAGCTGCGCCAGCGACACCATCACGGCGAACAGCACCGGCTGGACGACGTCGATCCGGTCCAGGTCCGCCGCCTCCGGTCCCCCGAGCAAGGTGTCGATCAGCGACCAGGACACCCAGGGCGCCAGCGCCTCCGCGCAGGCCCGCAGTTGTTCGGCGAACACCGGGCTGGACTCCCACAACTCCCGCCCCATGCCCGCCCATTGCGACCCCTGGCCCGGGAACACGAACACCGTCCGGCCCACCGGCTTCGCGACGCCGGAAACCACGCCGACGGGATTCCTGCCCCCCTCGGCGGCGGCGGTCAGGCCGGCTAGCAGGGCGCCCCGGTCCGCGCCGATCACCACCTGGCGGTGCTCGAACAGGGATCGCGTCGCCACCAGCGAATACCCCACCCCCGCGACCGGCAGGTCCGCGTTCGCCGCCACGCCGTCCCGCAGCCGCAGCGCCTGCCCCCGCAGCGCCTGCGCGGACCGCGCCGACAGCACCCATGGCACCGCCGCCCCCGGGGCGGGTGCCGACGGTCCCTCCGACACCCTCGTACTGGACGTGGTCGGGCTTTCGCCCGGTGCGGCCGAGGGGGTGCCTCCCGGCTCCACGGCCGGACGGGCCACGGTCGGACGGGCCACAGCCGGAAGAGCCACAGCCGGGCGGGCCACGACCTCCTCCGCCTCGGGCGCCTCGGGCATCTCGGGCGCCTGCTCAAGAATGAGGTGCGCGTTCGTGCCGCTGACCCCGAAGGACGACACCCCCGCCCGCCGGGGCCGTCCCGGCGTACTGGGCCACTGTCTGGCCTCGGTCAGCAGTTCCACCGCCCCGGCCGACCAGTCGACGTGCGGGGTCGGGCGGTCCACGTGCAGCGTCCTGGGCAGAACTCCATGGCGCATCGCCATGATCATCTTGATCATCCCGCCGACGCCGGCCGCCGCCTGGGTATGGCCGATGTTCGACTTCAGCGAGCCCAGCCACAGCGGACTGTCCGGGTCCCGGTCCTGCCCGTAGGTGGCCAGCAGCGCCTCCGCCTCGATGGGGTCACCCAGCCTCGTGCCGGTCCCGTGCGCCTCCACCGCGTCCACCTCGGCGGCCGAGAGACCGGCATCGGCCAGGGCCGCTCGGATGACCCGCTGCTGGGCCAGTTCGCTGGGCGCGGTCAAGCCGTTGGAGGCCCCGTCCTGGTTGATCGCCGAACCCCGGATCACCGCCCAGATCCGACGCCCGTGCCGCAGCGCGTCCGACAGCCGTTCCAGCACCAGTGCGCCCGCGCCCTCGCCCCAGCCGGTTCCGTCGGCGGACTCCGCGAACGACTTGCACCGTCCGTCGGCCGACAGTCCGCGCTGCCGGGCGACCTCCACGAACAGCCCCGGAGTCGGCAGCACCGACACCCCGCCGGCCAACGCCAGCCCGCACTCCCCCGACCGCAGTGACCGCACGGCCTGCTGGACGGCGACCAGCGACGACGAGCACGCGGTGTCCACCGACACCGCGGGACCCTCCAGACCCAGCACGTACGCCACCCGGCCGGAGGCCACGCTGGTGTACGTCCCCGCGATCGCGAACCCCGCCACCTCGCCGGCCGCCCCGCCGCCCATCCGCGGACCGTAGTCGACCCCGTAGATCCCGGTGAACACCCCGGTCGCCGACCCCCGCAGCCCGGCCGGGTCGATACCCGCCCGTTCCAGCGCTTCCCACGACGTCTCCAGCATCAGCCGCTGCTGGGGATCCATCGCCAGCGCCTCTCGCGGGCTGATGCCGAAGAACGCCGGGTCGAACTCCGCGAGATCGGGCAGGAATCCGCCCGAGCGCGTGTACGTCTTCCCGTGCGCGTCGGGGTCCGGGTCGTACAGCCCCTCCAGGTCCCACCCGCGGTCCGACGGAAAGTCGCCCATCGCGTCCACACCCTCGGACACGACTCCCCACAGTCCTTCGGGGGACGTCACCCCACCCGGGAAGCGACACCCCACACCCACGATCGCGATGGGCTCGCGAGCGGACTCCTCCAGCTCGCGCACTCGCTCGCGCAGTGCCTGCGCGTCGCCGACGGCGCGTCGCAGGTAGGACCGGAGCTTGTCGACATCCTCCACCAGGGCCTCCCCCAACAGTCGCTTGGAAAACGGGTGTTGCTACACGTATCCGCGGTCGATCAATGCGTACAAATCGTCGTCACTACGGTTTTCCGCCCTCGTTTCCTCCACTGCTTCCACTGCTTCGGGAGCTTCGGGCGCCTCGGGTGCCTCGGGTGCCTCGGGCTCCAGGAGGGTGAAGATGTGGCGGCCGAGCGTGCGCGGCGTGGGGTAGGTGAACGCGACCGTGGCCGGGAGTCGCACTCCGGCCGCCGTGGTGAGCCGGTTGCGGAGCCGCACGGCCATCGAGGAGTCGAAACCCAGATCCTTGAAGGTGTCGCCCGACCTCGCCGCGAGATCGGCGCCCGTCAGATCCGGCTTCTTCGTGCTCAGCACCGCTGCCGTCTCGGCGCAGACCAGCCGGAGGACCGACCGTTCCGAGTCCAACTCCGCTGCCGCGGTGCCGGTGGCGGCGCCCCCGTGCACTCCTGGGCCGATCCCCCGCGTGGCGGAGCCCGTGTTCGTGAAGCCGGTGTCGTCGTTCGCGGAGCCGGTGTCGTCGGGCGCCGTCAGCCAGTACCGCTGCCGCTGGAACGCGTAGGCCGGCAGGCCGATCCGGCGCGGCCGGTGCGGGGCGAACACCGCCTCCCAGTTCACCGGCACACCGCGCACGTACAACTCGGCCAGCGATGTCAGGACCTTGCCCGCGCTCCCGTCGTCCTTGTGCAGGGTGCCCACCACCACCGGCGAGGCCGACACCGCGTCGGCGGCCTCCTCCATCGCCACCTGGAGCACGGGGTGCGGACTGACTTCGACGAACACACCGCCGCGGTCGCGCATCAGGTCTTCGACGACCTCGCCGAAACGCACCGTCGAGCGCAGGTTGTCGTACCAGTACGAGCCGTCGAGCACGCGGGTGTCGAGTGCCTCCCGGGTGACCGTGGAGTGGAACGCCACCGCCGATTCCCTCGGCGAGACACCCGCGGTGTCCGCGAGCAGACGATCACGGATGCGTGCGACGTGGTGGGAGTGCGACGCGTAGTCCACCTGGACCCGCCGCACCCGGACGCCGTCACCGGCCGCCTCCGCGCCGAACTCGTCCAGCGCCTCGCCGTCCCCGGAGATCACCACCGACGCCGACCCGTTGACCGCGGCCACCGACAGCCGCCCGGACCACCGCGCCAACCGGTCGTGCACCCACTGCGGGGACGCGGCCACCGCGCTCATTCCGCCCGAGCCGGCCAGCTCGGTCAGTGCCCGGCTGCGCAGGGCGACGACCCGGGCCGCGTCCTCCAGCGAGAGCGCACCCGACACGTATGCCGCGGCGATCTCGCCCTGCGAGTGCCCCACCACGGCGTCGGGGTGCACTCCCAGCGACCGCCAGACCCGCGCCAGCGACACCATCACCGCGAACAGCACCGGCTGGACCACGTCCACCCGGTCCAGCGACGCGGCCCCCTGCACACCGGTCACCACGTCCACCAGTGACCAGTCCACCCAGGGCGCCAGAGCCCGTGCGCAGGCATCGATGCTGTGGGCGAAAACCTCCGACTCCGCGTACAGCTGCCTGCCCATGCCCGGCCACTGGGACCCCTGACCGGGGAAGACGAAGACGACAGGATCCACCGGCCCCGCGGCCACCCCATGGACAGCACGCGCCGAGTCACCGCCCGTCGCCAGCAGGTCCACGGCGGCCAGCGAGTCCTCACGGCCCTCGCCCAGTACCACCGCCCGGTGCTCGAACGACGACCGCGTCGACACCAGCGAATGCCCCACGTCGGCCGCCGACAGCGACGCGTCCGCGGCCACGAGATCCCGCAGCCGCGCCGCCTGCTCCCGCAGTGCCGACTCCGACCGCGCCGACAGCACCCAGGGCAGCACCGCGGAAGCACCCGTGGGCGCCACGTCCCCGCCTGGGGTGTGGCGTTCGGCCCGCACCTTCGGGGCCTGTTCGAGGATCACGTGTGCGTTGGTGCCGCCCATCCCGAACGCCGACACCCCTGCCCGCCGCGGCCGGCCGGGCGCGCCCGGCCAGGGTCGCGCGGCTCGGAGGACTTCGAAGTCCTCCTGGAAGTCCGGGATGGCGGGGTTCGGGGACCGGAAGTTCAGACTCGGAACCAGGTGAGCGCGGTCCACGCACAGTGCCGACTTCACGAAGCCGACGATGCCCGCGGCCGGCTCCAGGTGCCCGACGTTCGTCTTCACCGAGCCGATCATCAGCGGGCGGCGCCGCCCGGTCGTCCGGAACACCTCGCGCAGACCGGCGATCTCAGCCGGATCGCCGAGTCGCGTACCGGTGCCGTGGGCCTCGACATAGTCGACACCGTCGAACGGGACGGCCGCGCGTTCCAGAGCCGACAGCACAGCCGCCGCCTGCGCGCCGGGGCTCGGATCCGGCATCCTGCTGGACGCACCGCCGCTGCCGACGCCCCAGCCGCGGACCACCGCGTAGATGTGGTCGCCGTCGGCGACGGCGAGGTCGAGCCGCTTGAGCACGACGAACGCCCCGCCCTCTCCGCGGGCGAACCCGCTGGCCCGTTCGTCGAAGGTGAAGCAGCGGCCGTCGGGTGACAGGGCGCCCAGATTCGCCAGGCCGAGTCCCGCTTCCGGGTCGACGATCAGGTGCACGCCGCCCGCGATCGCCATGTCGACCGCGCCGCTCCGTATCCGGTCGCACGTCAGCGCCAGCGACACGAGTGAGGAGGACTGTCCCGAGTCCGCGCAGAAACTCATGCCGCGCACGTCGAACAGGTTCGAGATCCGGTTCGCGATCAACGCACCGCTCGAACCGAGCGCGGCGTAGTGGTCCTCCCGGTCGCTGCCGGACAGCTTGCGCAGCAGTTCGTACCCGGAGGGTGCGCTACCGACCACGACATCGATCTCGCGGCCCGCGAGCGCGGCAGCCGGGACACGGGCGTCCTCGACGGCCTCCCAGGCGAGTTCGAGACCCAGCCGCTGCACGGGGTCCATGGCGGCCGCCTCCGCCGGCCCCGCTCCGAAGAACTCCGCGTCGAAGCCGTCGATGGAGTCGAAGAACGAACCCGAGTTCAAGGTGTCGGCGTCCGGGTGGGTCGTGTGGTGCGCGTCGGCCGCCCGCCGCCCGGGAAACTCTCCGACGGTGGACTCCCCGTCGAGCAGCAGGCGCCAGAACTCCTCCAGGCCGTGCACTCCGGGGAAGCGGCACGACATCCCGATGACGGCGATGTCGGTGGCTGCGCCAGTCATGCGAATTCCTTCCGGTTCCCTCGGCGTACGGATCTGACGGCTGCGCTTGTGACGGGCCGCGCTGCTCTCATCGCCAAGAGGTCAACAACTTCCGCAGCTCGTCCGGCGCTTCCATGAAGTCGTAGTGGCCGCCTTCGACCACCCGGATGTCGACCGAGTCGGCGTACCGACGCCACCCCTGGAGGTCTTCGACGCTCACTTCGGGGTCGTCCCGCCACTGCAGTACGACGATGGGGCAGCCCACCGCCACCTGCTCGACCCGCCGGTAGGCAGCCGCGGCGGCGTGGTCGCGGAGCAGCACGGACAGGCCCATGTCGATCATGTCGGGACGCGGCTCGATGCCCCGGCCGCGGATGAACGCCGCGACCTCGTCCCGCAGTTCGGGCTCGGTCAGGGTGAGCATCCGGTCACGTGAGGCGTGGTGCGGTGCCGGCTGACCCGACACGAAGAGGCGGTCGGGCCCCGGCAGGCCGAGTTCGGCGAGGCGCAGCACGGTCTCGTACGCGGGCAGCGCGCCCGCGCAGTGTCCGAAGAACGCGAACGGCCGGTCGAGCAGCGGCGCCAGTGGTTCGACCAGGTCGGCGGCGAGCTTCTCGTAGGTGTCGTAGTGGGGGTGGCCGAGGCGGTTCTCGCGGCCGGGGAACTGCACCGGGCAGATCTCGACGTCGTCGATCGCGGCGGGCCAGGCACTGAAGGCGGAGGCCCCGGAACCGGAGAAGGGGAAGCAGAAGATCCGGGCGGAGTGGCCGGTGGAGTGCGGCCGGACGAACCACGGCGACGGGGCGGCGGAGCCGGAGGTCATGGCGTCCTTCGCTTCCGGGCGACGATGGGGAGGTGGGTCATCCCGGCGATGAAGTACGACCGCAGGTGCTGCGGTTCGCCGGCGAGGTCGATCGATGCGAACCGCTGGAGCAGTTCCTCGAAGAAGACGCGCAGGGTCATCCGGGCCAGCGGGCCCCCGATGCAGTAGTGCGGGCCGAACCCGAAGGCGACTTGACGGTTCGCGTTGCTCCGCGTGACGTCGAACTCGTGCGGACCGGTGAACTGGGACTCGTCCCGGTTGGCCGACCCGATCCACGCGACGACCGCCCCGCCGGCCGGGACCGTGCCCGCACCGATCCGGGTGTCCTTGACCGCGTACCGCATGAAATTGCACGCGGCCGATGTCCAGCGCAGCCCTTCCTCGACCAGGTTCGGGATCAGCGACGGGTCCGCCTGGGCCTTTTCGAACTGCTCGGGCCGCTCGATGAGCGCGAGCACCGTGCCCGAGACGGTGTGCGGCGTCGTCACGTTGGCACCCAGGAGGATGCTGTAGCCGTCGAGGGCGATCTCCTCGTCGGTCAGCGGCGCGTCACCCACCTGGACGTTCATGAGGTGGTCGAGCAGGCTCCCGTCCTCGCCGCCGGCCGACCGCCGCCGTGCGACCCACTCGGTGACGTAGGTGACCAGCTCGTGGTGGGAGATGGCCAGCGTCGCGGCTTCGCTGCCGTGCTGGAAGTGCGGGTCCGAGGGGGCTGTCACCATCGCGGTCAGCTGCACGAGTTCGTCCCAGTCCCGCTCCGGGATCCCCAGCAGCGGTCCTGTGACGATCGCCGGGAGGAGCAGCGCCTGCTCGGCCAGGTCGAAGGTGCCGCCGTCGAGCGCCGGTTCGAGGAAGCGCGCGATCGCCTGCCGGATCCGGTCCTCCCAGGGCGCCACCGCCCGCGCGGTGAGTTTGGCACCGATGGCCCTACGGACCTGGGTGTGCCGCGGTGGGTCGGTGGACGTCATGAGTTTGCCCGCCGCGACGTCGTCCACCCCGAGGTGGGTGACCACCGTGCCGCGTTCCGAGGTGAACTCCCGGTGGTCGCCGAGCACCCGGCACACGTCGTCGTAGCGGGTCACCGACCAGAACTCCCGCCCGTCCGGCAGGACTTGGTGATGCAGGGGCGCCTTCGCCCGCATCGCGTCCCAGATCGGGTGCGGATCGCCCGAGGTGTAGAGGTCCAGGTCGAACAGGTCGACGCGATCGAGGTCGATGTCGCGCCCGGCGCCCGGCGTCAACCTCACGTCCGCGCCCTCCCCTGCTCGATCAGCTCGGCGACCCGGGCCGGGGTCTTCGCGAGGTAGAACGCGCGCACGGACAGCTCGACGCCGTAGTCCCGGGACACCCGGTCGATGACGCGGATACCGATCAGCGAATTGCCGCCGACCGTGAAGAAGTCGTCGTCCGCCCCGACTTCACGACCGTCGAGGTGCTCCTCCCACAGCGCCGCGATCTCCCGCACGAGGGACGCCGGCGCGCCCGAGGGCGCGGTTTGTCGTTCCGATGCCTCGTGCTGTTCGCCTTGCTGGTGAACTCGCGGCAACGATTCCATTGCCAGCCCTTCCTTCCTTGGCCGAACGGGAATGCCCGCCCGTGCCGTCACGGCCTCTGAGGTCCGTTCCGCTGTCCCGCCGACGAGACAAACCCTTTGATCCGGGTGGGGCGGAGAGCGGACCTTTCGACAGTCCGGCTCTGGCCGTCGCGACGCCAAGGTAATTGGCCGGGGAAACCCGGTGCAAGAGAGGACAGTGCCCATCTCTGCCGGACACAGGTTGTCCCGCCGACAGGACAGTAATGCGGATGCTGCGCGCTCTGGATATCTCCCGCGCGGTGCGGCTAGCCTGCGGACTCTCCGCCGCCCGCCCCCTCCGGCAGCCCCGGACGGCACCGGACGCGGCCCGCGGGACTCCCCGGAGAAGCACGCCTCCCGGCCTCTTTTCAAGCCCATCCGGCGGATTTCGCGGATTGCCGTGAACAATCCGCAATCGGTTGTGGAGTTTTCGACGTTTCGCCAGCAAAGGAGAGCAGAAATGCCGCGCACACAGTGGGAACGGACGGCGCACGAACAGCAACACGAAGAGCACAATGCATCGACCCGGCAATATCTGATGTGCCGCCCCACGTACTTCGACGTCACCTACTCGATCAATCCGTGGATGGACCCGGATCGCCCCACCTCGGCACAGACAGGACTGGCCCAGTGGAAATGGCTGTTCGACACCTTCGTCGGTCTGGGCCACGACATCCGGCTGATCGAGCCCACACCGGGACTTCCCGACATGGTCTTCGCCGCGAACGGCGCCCTCGTCGTGGACGGCAAGGTGCTCGTCGCGCGTTTCCGGCACCCGCAGCGCAGGGACGAGTCAGCGGCCTACCTGGAGTGGTTCGGCCACGGCGGCTGGTCCACGGTCCGGCAGGCGGAGTACGTCAACGAGGGTGAGGGCGACTTCCTCTTCACGGGCGCGGAGATCCTGGCCGGCACCGGTTTCCGCTCCGACCTCAGGGCCCACGACGAGGTGCGTGAGTTCTTCGGTCGCCCCGTGCTCAGCCTGACCCTCGTCGATCCGCGGTTCTACCACCTCGACACGGCGCTCTCGGTGCTCGGGGACGGGCAGATCATGTACTACCCCGGGGCGTTCTCCCCGCAGAGCCGGGCAGCGCTGACCGAGCGGTTCCCGGACGCGATCCTCGCCGAGGAGGCCGACGCCGCCGTGTTCGGCCTCAACGCGCTGTCGGACGGCCGCAACGTCGTGCTGCCCCGGGCGGCGACCGGACTCGCGGATCAGTTGCGCGAGCACGGCTACCAGCCGGTGGGCGCCGATCTGACCGAGCTGTTGAAGGCCGGGGGCAGCGTCAAGTGCTGCACCCTCGAACTCCGCGAATGAGCCGAGAGCACGGCCGGTCGCGACAGCGCGGCGCGGCGTTGCCGGTGCACCCGGCTGCCGGTGCGCCCGCAACGTGAGGGCGTCCCCGACCGATGCGCCGGGCGCCGCTCAGCACCGGCCCGGCGCAGGCTCAGCGCCGCATCCGCGAGCGGGAGGCGCCGTGGCCGGTCGGGCCGCCGGCCCTGCCGGAGACTACTACCGGAGCGGGATGCCGGCGCCGACGTGACCGAGCCCTTGCGCCGCGGCGCTAACGACCGCCGGCGGACTCCGCCTCGATCACGTCCAGCACCTCCCGGGCCCGATCGACCAGGTACATGTGATCGCCCGGCAACTCCGTATAGCTGAACCCACCCGTGGTCGCGGTCCGCCACTGCTGCGCCTCCGCCGCGGTGACCAGGCCGTCGGAGCTGCCTCGGAGCGAGCAGATCGGCACCGACACCGGTTCGTCGGTGCTCGGGACGTAGTTCTCGTGCATCTCGCAGTCCGCCTGCAGCACGGGGAGGATCAGTTCGCGCATCTCCGGATGGTCGAGGGCCTCGTGCCTGAACCCGGCGAACTCCTCGACCCGGGCGAGGAACTCCTCGTCCGGGAGCCCGGTCGCCCGCCTCTCGCGCTGTGTCCACGGCCCCGGCGAGCCGCTGACGACCAGCCGCTCGACGCGCACACCGCGCGCGCTCAGCAGGTGCACCAGCTCGTACGCGAGCACCGCGCCCAGGCTGTGCCCGAACAGCACGGTCGACGCTCCCGCGCCGAGGGCCGCGGCAATGTCGTCGACCTCGTTCTTGGCCGCTTCGACGACATTGCGGTACGGCGTCTCCAGGAACCGCTTCTCCCTGCCGGGGAGGTCGACCGGGACCACGCGCCACCGGTCGGCGGCCGGCTCCCGCCACGGGTGGAAGAACGAAGGACCTGCTCCTGCGAAGGGCACGCACAGCAGCGCGGTCCCCTCCCGGTGTCCTGTGGACCTGCCGGGTTCAGTCATCCCGACCAACTCCCCTCATCCATTCGGTACTTCGGCGGGCCCGTCCGGGGTAACCGCCGCCCGGTCACTGTCCCAACGTGCGGTTGACGACCTCGAAGATCTCGGCCACCGGTGCGGGCATGTGCAGATCGGTGTGCTTGGCGTTCACCTCGTACTCGGCTATGGAACCGACGATGTACGGCCGCCACAGGGGCGCCCACGACCCCTCGTCCCCGTCCTTCAGCCTGGCGTTGAAGAACAGCACATCGCCGCGGTACACCGGTGATTCGTACGCCGCCATGACGGACATGTTGTTGGCCCCGACCTTCGCCATGTCGTCGAGGAAGTCACCCAGGTTGTCGGTGCTCACCATCTCGCTGAACACCTCCTCGATGGCCTCGTGGTACGCCTCCGGCTTCAGGTCGGCCATCTCCTTGAACCCGAAGGCGGGCTGGCTGTCCAGCAGGGCGAGGAACGCGACCTCGTGCCCGAGCCCGTCGAGGGCCGCCGCGACGGCGTGGGCGACGGTGCCGCCGTAGGACCAGCCGATGAGGTGGAAGGGGCCTTCGGGCTGGATCTCCAGCATATGGGCGAGGTAGTCGTCGACCATCTCGTCCACCGATCCCACCAGGGGGTCGGTGCCGTTGAAACCGCGGGACTGCAGCGAGTACGCCCGCCGGTCCTTCACATGCAGGACGAAGGTGAAGTACGCCCAGCCCAGGCCGCCTCCGCCGTGGAAGAACCACACCGGCGGCTTGCCCGTACCGGGATCGCTGTTCAACGGCAGGACGACCGCGAACGGGTCGGCCTGCTCGTCGGGAATGCCACCGACGAGCGCCAGCGCTGCCAGGCCGGCCACCGTGGAGTACTGCATGATCGTCCTGAGCGGGATCTCGACGCCGAACTCCTTGCGGATACGGACGCTGAGCCGGGTGGCCAGGAGCGAGTGCCCGCCGAGCGCAAAGAAGTCGTCGTCGATGCCGACTCTTTCCCGGCCCAGCAACTCGCCGAAGATGGCGCACAGTTTCTCTTCGTGGGAGTTGCGCGGCGCTCCGCTGCTCGTGGTGGTCGTGTGTTCCGAGGGAAGTGCCCGCCGGTCGAGTTTCCCGCTCGGGGTCAGCGGCATCTCCGACAGCGGCACCAGCGCGGAGGGCACCATGTAGTCCGGAAGGCGCCCGCGCAGATACTCCGGCAGCTCGGCGAGCAGAGGGCCGAGCGTGCGGGAGAGCCCGGGGTTGTTCACCCGGGTCCGTCCTGCCACGCCACTGGGAAGGAACGCCCCGGAGACCGTCCGCTGTTCGGGCAGCAGCACGGCGTCGAAGCCATGGACGACCTGGCCCGACCAGGTGATGACCGCGACCCGGCCCTGCTGCCGCGCCCAGGTGGCCAGCTCCTCTGGGTCGAGCGGCCTGCCGGACGCGGCGGCCGCACCGAGTACACCGGCGGAGGTCGCCGCGGCGGCCTCGTCGACCAGCCTGGCGTTCGGTATCCCGGTCACCCGCACCGGGCCGGCCGACCGCTCCACCCGGCGGCCCAGGTCGGCCAGGTCGGGCACCTCCCGGCCCCACGACGCCGCGGGGGCGCCGGTCAGGTCGAGTACGTCGGCCGGCTCCTTGTGGAGGACGACCTCGTACCGGTGCCGGGTCAACTCGTTGTGCGCCGCCCCCGGCTTCAGCTGGATGTCCACGCCGTCGGCGTGTTCGCGCGCCCACTCGGCGAACCATTCCGGTGCGACCACCAGCTCGCGTTCGGCGAGCAGCGCCTTCTCCACCAACGTACGCAACTCGTCCTGCGAGGCGTCGGGATACTGGGCGCGCTGCACCGCGGTGAGCAGGAGCCGGAGGGTCGTGGCGTTGCGGACGTCACCGACGATGACCCGGCCGCCGGGCGCGAGCAGTTCCATGGCCTGGCGCAGCACCTGGTCCAGGTACTCGGCGCTCGGGAAGTACTGCACGACGGAGTTGAGTACGACGGTGTCGAACCCTGCTCGGGGCAGCCCGGTGACATCGTCGGCCGCCTGCGCACTGAGCCGGACCCGGTCACCGAACCCGGCCCGCTCGGCCTGGGCCCGGACCCGCTCCACCACCGGGGCCGAGATGTCGGTGCCCCAGTACTCCTCGACCTCACCGACGATCTTCGCGAGCAGCAGACCGGAACCCACACCGATCTCCAGCACCCGCCGCGGCGAGAACCGCAGCACCTGCGCCACCGCCGCATCACGCCACTCCGTCATCTCCTCCAACGGAATCGGCTCACCGTCGTACGAGGACCTCCACAACTGGAAGTCCTCACCCAGCACTTGATCCTCGGAGGCCTGGTAACTGTCGTCGTAGACCTGCTGCCACTCCTGCACCTGGGCGTCGGCCGCGGCCTGCGCGGCATCCGGCTCGGGCACGACATATCCGACCAGGCGCTTGTCGTCCTGCTGGCCCTCACGCACGACAACCACAGCCTGCGCCACCCCGGGATGCGAGGCCAGCACATGCTCGACCTCACCCAGCTCGATCCGGAAACCCCGGACCTTCACCTGGAAGTCACTACGCCCGACATACTCCAACTGCCCGTCCGCACCCCACCGCACCAAGTCACCCGTGCGATACATCCGCACACCGGCCGGACCGTACGGGCAGGCCACGAACCGCCCCGACGTCAGCCCCGGACGCCCCAGATACCCACGGGCCAGACCCTCACCCGCGATGTACAACTCGCCCTGGACCCCACGCGGAACGGGACGCAGCGACGAATCCAGCACATACACCTGGGTGTTCCCGATGGGCGCACCGATCGACGGGATACCGGTCCCGGGCTCGACGGGCGCCATCGTCGACCAGATCGTCGTCTCCGTCGGGCCATAGACGTTGAACACCTCGGCGGCCTGACCCGCCAGGGTCTCGGCCAGCCGCGCCGGCAACGCCTCGCCACCCACCAGAACCCGCAGACCCCTCGCAGCATCCGGCTCCTGCATCAACAGCATCTGCCAGAACGCGGGAGTCGCCTGCACCGCCGACACCCCATGACGACCGATCAGCGCCACCACGGCCGACGGATCGGAAACGGTCTCCCTGTCCGCCAGCACCACACCCGCACCGGAGATCAACGGGAGGAACAGCTCCAGCCCCGCGATGTCGAACGAGATCGTTGTCACCGCGAGCAACCGGTCCGCAGGCGTCAACGGGAACCGGCGGCCCATCGTCGACAGGAAGTTCGCCAACGCGCCGTGCGAGACCGTCACCCCCTTGGGGACGCCGGTGGACCCGGAGGTGAAGATGACGTACGCGGCGTTGTCCGGCGACAACACCCGCACCGGATTCGTCTCCGGATACCCGGACGCCTCCGCAGGCACCTCGTCCAGCACCAGCAGCGGCCTCGCGATGTCCAGCACGCTCCGCACCCGGTCCTCGGGCAGCTCGGTGTCCACCGGCAGGTAGGCCGCACCCGCCTTCACCACCGCGTAGAGCGCCACCACCAGATCCACGGAACGCGGAACGCGCACCGCCACCAACCGCTCGGCGCCCGCGCCCTGCTCCATCAGCCAGTGCGTCAACCGATTCGCTCGCCGGTTGAGCTCCCCGTACGACAGCGTCTCCTGACCGCCCACCAGAGCGACCCGATCGGGATCACGCTCCACCTGGGCCTCGAACGCCTCCGGCAACGTGTCAACGAGCACCGGACACGCCGTGTCATTGACCCCCCGCACCAACCAGTCCCGCTCCTCCTCCGCCAACACCTCGACGGCACCCACCGGCACCGCCGGATCGGCGACCAGTTGCTCCAGGACACGGACGAACCGAGTGGCGACGGCCTCCACCGTGTCCCGGTCGAACAGCCGGGTCGCGTACTGGATGTCGCCCCGCAGCGTTCCCGAGTCGTCCACGGCCATGGCGAAGAACAGGTCGAACTTGGCGGTCGACGTGTCGATCTGCTCGAACTCCACCCGCAGACCGGGGAGTTCGAGTTGCCCCCGCTCGAAGTTCTGCCAGGCGAACATCACCTGGAAGAACGGCGAGTACGCCATGGAGCGGTCAGGGTTGACCGTCTCGACCAGCACCTCGAACGGCAGGTCCTGGTGCTCGTAGCCCGCCAGCGCCTTGTCCCGTACGCGCGCGAGCAGCTCGTCGAACGACGGGTCACCGGACAGGTCCACCCGCAGCACCAGAGTGTTGACGAAGGAGCCGACCAGATCGGCCAGCGCTTCGTCGGTCCGGCCGGCCGTCGGGCTGCCGATCGTCACATCCTCCCCACCGCCGAGCTTCTGCAGCAGCACCGCCAGCGCCGCCTGGAGGACCATCGACATCGACATCCCACGGCCGGCGGCCAGCTTCTCCAGCCCCGCCGTCACCTCCGGTCCCACCGCGAGGGCGACCGTGTCCCCGTGCGAGGCCGCTTCCACCGGTCTCGGCCGGTCCAGGGGCAGGCTCAGCGGCTGCGGCACCCCCGCCAGCTCCGTACGCCAGTAGTCGACCTGCGCCGCGGCCAGACTGCCCGGATCCGCCACGTCACCCAGCACCTCACGCTGCCACAGCGTGTAGTCCTTGTACTGCACCGGCAGCGGTTCCCACCCCGGCGCCCGACCGTCGAGACGGGCGGCATAGGCGTCGGCCAGATCCCGCGCCAGTGGCGCGCTCGAACTGCCGTCCATGGCGATGTGGTGCATGACCAGCACCAGCACGTGTTCCTGGGACGAGCAACGCAGCAGACTCGCCCGGAACGGGATCTCCGCCGCCAGGTCGAACCGGTACGCGATGGCCTCGTCGATCACACCGGACACCCCGTCGGACGCCACCTCGACCACCGGAAGCGGCACCAGTTCCTTCGACACCGGCAGGATCCGCTGGGAGGGTTGGCCGTCGGCGTCCGTCTCGTAGACGGTGCGCAGGACTTCGTGCCGCTCGATCACGTCGCTGAGCGCGGCCGCGAGGGCGTCCCTGTCCAGAGCCCCGGCCA
This sequence comes from Streptomyces tauricus, assembly GCF_014650955.1. Classification (GTDB taxonomy): domain Bacteria; phylum Actinomycetota; class Actinomycetes; order Streptomycetales; family Streptomycetaceae; genus Streptomyces; species Streptomyces tauricus. The sequence goes on along the minus strand of NZ_BMVY01000016.1, from coordinate 1,761 downwards.
GCCGGAAGGCCGCCGCCATGTTGTAGGTCTCCGCGGCCTCCTCCAGCTGATGCAGAAGCCACATACGACGTTGCGTGTATGACAGCGGGATCATCTTTCTCACTCCTCTACGAACATCCTGCGGAGACCGGGTCGGCGCGGCGCGGCCGATTCCTGCGACCACGCCGCGAGCGCGGCCGGTGTCGGCAGGTCGAAGATCTTGCGAATGGGTATTTCGATGCCCATCTCCGCGCGGGCGCGGCTGATCAACCGGGTGGCCAGGAGCGAGTGCCCGCCGAACACGAAGAAGTCGTCGTCGATGCCGACCCTCTCCAGGCCGAGCACCTCCGCGAACAGTGCGCAGAAGCTCTCCTCACGCGGGGTGCGCGGCGCCCGGCCGGTCGACACCTGCGCGTAGTCCGGCGGCGGCAGGGCGCGGCGGTTGAGCTTTCCGTTCGGAGTCAGGGGGATCTCAGAGAGCGGGACCACCGCGGCCGGCACCATGTACTCGGGCAGCCGCTCGCGCAGATGCTGGGGAAGGCCGGCGAGCAGGGGGCCGATCGTGCGGGAGAGCCCGGGGTTGTTGGCCCGGGTCCGCCCTGCCACCCCACCGGGTACGAACGCGCCGGAGACCGCCCGCTGTTCGGGCAGCAGCACCACGTCGAAGCCGTGGACGACCTGGCCCGACCAGGTGATGACCGCGTCCCGGCCCTGGCCCCGCGCCCAGCGCAGCAGTTCCTCCGGATCGACGGCCCTGCCGGACACACCGCCCGAACCCAGCACACCCGCCGTGGTGGCCGCGCCGACCTCCTCGGCCAGCCTGGCGTTCGGTATGCCCGTCACCCGCAGCGGTCCGTCGCCCGCGCGGGCGAGTCGGCCGCGCAGTCCGGCCAGGTCGGGCACCTCCCGGCCCCACGGCACCGCGGGGGCGCCGGTCAGGTCGAGTACGTCGGCCGGCTCCTTGTGGAGGACGACCTCGTACCGGTGCCGGGTCAACTCGTTGTGCGCGGCACCCGACTTCAACCGGATGTCCACGCCGACGGAACGGTCCGCCGCCCATTCGGCGAACCACTCCGGCGCGACCACCAGCTCGCGTTCGGCGAGCAGCGCCTTCTCCACCGACGTACGCAACTCGTCCTGTGTGGCATGAGGATGTGCTGCCCGCTGCACCGCGGTCAGCAGGACCCGAAGAGTCGTGGCGTTGCGGACATCGCCGACGACGAGCCGTCCACCGGGCACGAGGAGATCCAGGGCCCGGCTCAGTACCCGGTCCAGATAGTCGACACCCGGGAAGTACTGAATCACCGAGTTGAGTACGACGGTGTCGAACCCTGCTCGGGGCAGCCCGGTGACATCGTCGGCCGGTTGGGCACTGAGCCGGACCCGGTCACCGAACCCGGCCCGCTCGGCCTGGGCCCGGACCCGCTCCACCACCGGGGCCGAGATGTCGGTGCCCCAGTACTCCTCGACCTCACCGACGATCTTCGCGAGCAGCAGACCGGAACCCACACCGATCTCCAGCACCCGCCGCGGCGAGAACCGCAGCACCTGCGCCACCGCCGCATCACGCCACTCCGTCATCTCCTCCAGCGGGATCGGCTCACCGTCGTACGAGGACCTCCACAGTTGGAAGTCCTCACCCAACTCCTGGTCCTCGGAAGCCGTGTAGGTGTCGTCGTAGACCTGCTGCCACTCGTCCACCTGGGTGTCGGCTGCGGCGGGTGCGGTGTCGGGTTCGGGCACGACGTATCCCACGAGGCGCTTGTCGTCCTGCTGGTCCTC
>NZ_BMVY01000015.1 GCF_014650955.1 Streptomyces tauricus | reverse complement strand
CGCCACTCCCGCGGAGATGAGCGCGGCGCCCGCCGCGCCGAGCACCGTGCCGGTGGCCGCGGCGAGGGCGAACGCCATGGGAGCGCTCCTGCCGCGGGCGAGGCCCTGGCCGGGGGCCGGGGAATGGGCCGCCGGATGTCCGCCGAATCCGCCGGTCCTGGAATGCGGCAGCACGCGCCGCCAGTGGGTACATCCGGGGCAGTCGCAGTCGCTCTCGGGATCGAATTCCTCGAATGCCGGAGCGGTCATGCTTTTCCCGTCGTCGTCCTGTCGGAGATTTCCGCGCTTCTGCACGTCCGTCAGTTTCGCAACTTGTCGCCGGTGCCGCATGTTGACGGTCCGAATGATGTAGTGGTTCACCTCCGGCGGTTCGGTTCGGTTCGTTTTCGGGTGCGGCTCCGGCGGGGGTCGCTCGCTCCCCCGCCGGAGCCGTACCCGTATCCCCGGTCAACCGCCCCGCGAAGGTCCGGTAGAGTTCTCGCGTCGGCGAGACAAAAGCCGTACGCGCCGCTAGCTCAGTTGGTTAGAGCAGCTGACTCTTAATCAGCGGGTCCGGGGTTCGAGTCCCTGGCGGCGCACAAGCAGAGTGAGAGAAGTAACGAAGAGGCTCCCCGTGGAAGCGGGGAGCCTCTTCGCGTAGGGCGGGACCCTTACGGCCCGCTACCCTCTCGCCATGGCGCGCGACCTCCAGGAGCAGATCAAGAAGCTCATCATCGACCGACGGCTGCCCTCGGGCGCCGTACTGCCGACCGAGCCCGACCTCATGGAGCTGCTCGGCGCCAGCCGGAACTCCGTGCGCGAGGCCCTCAAGGCCCTCCAGGCGATGGGCATCGTCGAGATCCGGCACGGCTTCGGCACCTACGTCGGGCCGATGTCCATGGCACCGATGATCGAGGGCCTGGCGTTCCGCACGGTCGCCGGGCACTACCGGGGCGAGGACAGCCTCCTGCAGCTCCTGCAGCTGCGCGAGGCCGTGGAGACCGGTCTGGTCTCCCGCGTGGCGGGCAACGTCCCGCCGGACGATCTGGCCGTCCTGGACGCTCTGGTCGAGCGCATGGAGGCCGAGGCGACCGCCGGCGCGGGTCTCGCCGAGACCGACCGCGCCTTTCACGCCACCCTGTACCGGGGACTGGGCAACCTTCTGCTGAGCGAACTCCTGGAGGCGTTCTGGGACGCCTTCCACCGCGTACGCACGGATCTCGTGGAACTTCCGCAGGATCCGAAGGTCACCTGCCGGCAGCACCGGGAGATCCTCGACGCGGTGCGTTCCGGTGACTCGGGGCGGGCCGAGGACGCAATAAGAGAACACTTCGGCAACATCCGTACGCGGTTGACAGCAACGGTACCGAACGAGACCAGCAGGCTCCCCAATGAGCGCGTATGACCGGTAAACACCGTGTTTCGCATCTTGCGATCATGACGAACCGCATAGAACCCTGGGCAACAAGAGGCTGCGGTTACAGAGCAGTTGGGGGCATGAAAGCGGTTGCGCGCGAAGGCGGGGATTGGGGCCCTGTCAATGAACGGATGTCGAGGGGGGCATCATGCAACCGGAAGGCCGCTCCGCCATGTCTATAAGGTGTGTGGATGATGTGGTGACGGGGGCCTGCTGTTGATACGCCAGTCGGGTTCAGGGGGACCTGCCGGCGAAGGGAACAACGAGCACGTGGAAACTCGCGTGTGGGGGGATGACTCATGACGTCGACGCCGACGGGCGCCCGGCAGAACTCCGACCCGTCCGAGACCACCCAGCTGAGGGTGCCGTCACAGACGCGGACCGGCACTTTCCGCAGAATCAAGAAGAACCTGCCGAGATACGACTACGAGCACTACAGCCGGCTCGCGGGTCCTCTCACGCAACCGGACCCGACCAAGCCGTACAAGGTGCAGTACCGCACGCTGCTCTCGCAGGAGCCGCACCGGCTGCGCGCCGCCCTGATGCTGGGCGCGGCCCCGCTGCTTTCGCTCGTGCTGCTGGCCTGGCTGCTGCAGCCCACGCACTGGACCGAGCGGGACTATCCGGCGTACGACTTCCTGCCCGCGCTCGACATGGTGATGCTCGTCTCGATCGGTCTGATCGAGCTGTTCCGCTGCATGAACGTGCTGTCGAACGCGCACGCCACGCTGGTCGCCCGCGACCCGGTCCCGGTGGTGCCCGAGACCGGCACGAGAGTGGCCTTCCTCACCTCCTTCGTGCCCGGCAAGGAGCCGCTGGAGATGGTGACGAAGACCCTGGAAGCCGCGGTGCGGATCCGGCACCGCGGCCTCATGCATGTCTGGCTGCTCGACGAGGGCGACGACCCCGAGGTGAAGGCGGTCTGCGAGCGCCTCGGCGTGCACCACTTCTCCCGCAAGGGCGTCGCCAAGTGGAACCAGAAGAAGGGCCCGCACCGCGCCAAGACCAAGCACGGCAACTACAACGCCTGGCTGGACGCGCACGGCGACCACTACGACTTCTTCGCCTCCGTCGACACCGACCACGTACCGCTGCCGAACTACCTGGAGCGGATGCTGGGCTTCTTCCGCGACCCGGACATCGGCTTCGTGATCGGCCCGCAGGTCTACGGCAACTACGACAACCCCATCACCAAGGCCGCCGAGTCGCAGCAGTTCCTGTTCCACGCGCTCATCCAGCGCGCGGGCAACGCGTACGGCTCGCCGATGTTCGTGGGCACGTCGAACGCCGTACGCATCAAGGCGCTGAAGCAGATCGGCGGCCTGTACGACTCGATCACCGAGGACATGGCGACCGGCTTCGAGATCCACCGCCACCGCAACCCCGCGACGGGCAAGAAGTGGCGCTCGGTCTACACCCCGGACGTCCTCGCGGTCGGTGAGGGCCCGAACGCCTGGACGGACTTCTTCACCCAGCAGATGCGCTGGTCACGGGGTACGTACGAGACGATCCTCAAGCAGTACTGGAAGGGCGCCTACTCGCTGCCGCCGAGTAAGTTCTTCAACTACACGATGATGATCATCTTCTACCCGATGTCGGCGCTCAACTGGATCCTGGCCGCGCTGAGCTGCGCCCTGTTCCTGGGTCTCGGCGCCTCGGGTGTGAACATCGACCCGGCTATCTGGCTGATGCTCTACGGCAACGCCTCGGCGCTGCAGATCGGCCTCTACGTCTGGAACCGCCGCCACAACGTCTCGCCGCACGAGCCCGAGGGCTCCGGCGGTGTGGCCGGCATGATCATGTCCGCGCTGTCGGCGCCGCTGTACGCGAAGGCGCTCATCGACTCGATGCTGCGCCGCAAGAGCAAGTTCGTGGTGACCCCCAAGGGCGACTCCGCGAGCCCGGACACCTGGTTCGGGACGTTCAGGTACCACTGGTACTTCATAGCGATCTTCAGCGGTTCCATCACCGCGGGCTTCGTCTACGGTCACGCCCACCCGGCGATGATCATCTGGGCGACGTTCGCGCTCCTCATCACGGCCTCGCCGATGTTCGCCTGGCGCTGGATGATGCGGCAGGACAAGAAGGGGAGGAAGCACCGCCACGGTTCTCCCCAGGAGCCCCCGGCCGCCCCGGCGCCCGTGTACGACAGCAGGATCCCCCTCCAGCCGCAGCAGTCCCCGGCGCCGCAGCACGGGTCCCCGCACGGGTCCCCCCACGCGCCGCAGCACGCGCCCCAGCACAAGCCGAGCTGGGCGTCGGGCGGGAGCCCCGACCAGACCGTGCAGATCTCCCTCGGGGGACAGCACCGTTCGTCCGGGAACTGAGGTACGCGGCCGCTCCGCCGCGTATTCCACCCCGGGGGCCGGACCAGGGACGAGGCCTGGTCCGGGCCGGCCAAGTCAGTCGAGTTAGACGGGAAATGAAGTGAAAGACGGTTCCAGCCGCCGCCGTGCCCGCCGCATCGCGATAGGTGCGGCGGTGGTGCTTGCGCTGGCCGGGATGAACGGACCCGCGCTCTACCGCTTCGGGTCGGAGCAGTACCACGAGTACAAGATCAACAGACCTGAGTACAAGGCCGAGAACGGCAAGTGGGACATCGTCGAGTTCCCCGAGAAGTACCGGCTGAACACCATTCACGCCGCGCTGCTGCACACCGGCAAGATCCTGCTGATCGCCGGTTCGGGAAACAACCAGGACAACTTCGACGCGAAGAAGTTCGACACCCGCATCTGGGACCCGGTCAAAAAGACGATCAAGAAGGTCCCGACGCCGGCCGACCTGTTCTGCACGGGCCACACCCAGCTGCCCAACGGCAACCTGCTGATCGCCGGTGGCACCAAGCGCTACGAGAAGCTCAAGGGCGACATCACCAAGGCCAGCGGTCTGATGGTCGTCCACAACGAGAACCCGGACGAGCCGATCACCCTGCCCGCGGGCACCCGCTTCTCGGGCAAGGAGAACGGCAAGACGTTCGTGTCGAAGGACCCGGTCGTCGTCGAGCGCGCCAAGAAGGTCTTCGACAAGGCGACCGGCAAGTTCCTGCGCAACGAGCCGGGGCTCGGCCGGATCTACGTCGAGGCGCAGAAGAGCGGCGCCAAGTACGAGACGGGCACGCAGGACAACTACCGCGTGCAGGGCCTGTCGGGTGCCGACGCGCGCAACACGTACGGCATCGCGCAGAAGCTCGCCCTCGACAAGAAGGACTTCCAGGGCATCAAGGACGCCTACGAGTTCGACCCGGTCGCCGAGAAGTACATCAAGGTCGACCCGATGAACGAGGCGCGCTGGTACCCGACGCTCACCACGCTGTCCGACGGCAAGATCCTCAGCCTCTCCGGTCTGGACGAGATCGGCCAGCTGGTCCCGGGCAAGAACGAGGTGTACGACCCGAAGACCAAGAAGTGGACGTACACCGACGGCGTCCGGCAGTTCCCGACCTACCCGGCGATCTCGCTGATGCAGAACGGCAAGCTGTTCTACTCGGGCGCGAACGCCGGCTACGGACCGGACGACGTCGGCCGTGACCCGGGCATCTGGGACCTGGAGACGAACAAGTTCAAGAAGGTCAAGGGCATGTCCGACCCGAAGCTCCTGGAGACCGCGGGCACGGTGCTGCTGCCGCCCGCGCAGGACGAGAAGTACATGGTGATCGGCGGCGGCGGGGTCGGCGAGTCCAAGCTGTCCAGCAAGAAGACCCGCATCATCGACCTGCTGGCCGACAACCCGAAGTTCACCGACGGCCCGGAGATGGAGAAGGGCACGCGCTACCCGCAGTACTCGATCCTCCCCGACGACGACGTGCTGGTGTCGGGCGGCTCGGAGGACTACCGCGGACGCGGCGACACCAACATCCTCCAGGCGCGGATGTACGACTCGAAGACCAACGAGTTCACGCGGGTCGCCGACCCGCTGGTGGGCCGCAACTACCACTCGGGCTCGATCCTCCTGCCCGACGGCCGCGTGATGTTCTTCGGCTCGGACTCGCTCTACGCCGACAAGGCCAACACCAAGCCGGGCAAGTTCGAGCAGCGCGTGGAGATCTACACGCCGCCGTACCTCTTCCAGGGTTCGCGGCCGACGCTCTCCGGCGGTCCGAAGACCATCGAGCGCGGCGAGTCGGCGGCCTTCACGTCGAAGCACTCCTCGTCGATCAAGTCGGCCCGGCTGATCCGGCCGAGCGCCTCGACGCACGTCACCGACGTCGACCAGCGTTCCATCGCGCTGGACTTCGAGAAGACGAAGGACGGCATCGAGGTCACCGTCCCCAAGAGCCGCAACCTCGTCGAGTCCGGCTGGTACATGCTGTTCGTGACGGACGACCAGGGCACCCCGAGCAAGGCCCAGTGGGTGAAGATCCCCTGACGCCCACCGACCCCGTTACGTGACTGGGGGCGCCCTCCGATGCGGAGGGCGCCCCCAGTCACGTACGACGGGTGACAGCGGATGACAGCGGCTACTGCTTGCTCGCCTTCGCGAGCTTCAGCGCGTACTCCGGCCACCACTGGCCCGCCTTCGGCCCGTCCTTGCACGTGCCGTCGGACTCGCCGGGCCGCTTGACCCACAGATAGGCGTCGACGAGGTCGTCCCCGGTGTCCGTGGTGGGTGTCTCGCCCAGCGCGCGCCCGGGCGGGTTGCACCAGTTCTCCTCCGGGTCGCCGCCCGTGTAGGGGCCGTTGCCGTTGCGGCTGGTGTCTATCACGAACGGCTTGTTGCCGACCTTCGACGACAGCTCCTTGCCGTACTTCGTGCTGTCGGGCGTCTTGTAGAAGTTGGACACGTTGACCGCGAACCCGTCGGCGTTCTCGACGCCCGCCAGTTTCAGCGGCTCGGCGATGTCGTCGGACTTGCCCCAGCCCGCGTTGCCCGCGTCCAGGTAGACCTTCGTGTTCTTCAGCGACTTGAACTTCTCCACCGCGCCCCGCAGCAGGTCGTAGCGCTCCTCGTGGAACTCGTCCGGGGTGCAGCCGTCCACCATGTGCAGCACCGCGTCCGGCTCCAGGATCACCGTGGTCGCCCGGTCGCCGATGCCCTTGGCGACCTGGTCGATGAAGGTCCGGTACGCGTTGCCGTCGGCGGCGCCGCCGCTGGAGAACTGGCCGCAGTCGCGGTGCGGGATGTTGTAGACGACGAGCAGCGCGTCCCGGTCGGCCTTCGCGGCGGCCTCGGTGAAACCGCGCGCCTCCTGCTCGGCGTTCTCCGGGGTGAGCCACTCTCCGGTGGGCTGCTCGGCGATCGTACGGATCAGTTCGGCGTCCTCGTCCTTGCCGTCCTTCTCATAGGTGGCGACCTGTTCCGCCGCGTTCCCGTCCGGGTTGACCCAGAACGGGTCCTTGTCCTTGGGCTGCTGGCTCACCTTGGCGCCCGACGTGTCCTTGTCGCCGCCGTCGTCCGAGGACGAACATCCTGCGAGCAGCAGCACAGCTCCGGCCACCGCCACGGACGCCCTTGCCCCGGGCCCCCTGCTCCCGTACATCGAAAAACTCCCCCTCGGGTGCACCGTCCGAAGTACCAATCCTGACATACGTGTCGGGCCGCCCACGAGCACAGTCACGCCTTGTCGGTCAGCTGTTACAGCGCTGCACGACCGGGTGGTCGCGGGGTCCCGCGGACCTGCCCGGACGCTGCGGCTAGCTGCACGGATAACGCAGTGCCACCGCGCTGGGACTTGGCGTCATTCAGCCCCTAGGCCGGAACGCTCATCCGTTCTAGAGTCGTCTCAGACGGCCCGGGCCCCCGGCTGTCCGGCCCTCCACGCGCACTCGGATGGGACCGTGAACCTCCCGTGCCGGCCGCCGGGTTACTCCCGCAGCCCGTGCGCGCACGGTCGAGGACCAGCCCGGTCGACGGCTCCGGGGGGAGCGGGTCGTCGACCGGGCCAGGTGCTGACACCGCTCAGTGGCCGACACCGGGACCGGCACCGGGACCGGCGCCGCGAGCGGTCCCGCGATCGGTCCCGCGCGCCGTCCCGCGATCCGTTTCGCGTTCCGTCCCGCTGAGGTACGCGGAGACGACCACGTTCGCCGTGTAGGTGCGGCTGTGCCGGTCGAAGGAGCCGCCGCACGTGATGAGCCGCAGCTCCGCGCGCCCGGTCTGCCGCTCCCCGTACACCTTCCGGGCGTCGAAGCGGTCACGGGCGAAGACCTGTACGTCCTCGACGGTGAACTCGGCGACCGTGCCGTCGTCCCGGACCACCCGGACCGCCGCGCCCGGCCGTACCTCGCTGAGGTGGTAGAAGACCGCGGGCCGGGTCTCGGTGTCCACGTGCCCGACGAGCAGCGCGGTCCCGGCCGCCCCGGGCCGCACCCCGTCCTCGTACCAGCCGACCGTCCCCGGCTGCCCGTACGGCGGCGGCTCTATCGCCCCGCCCGGGTCGAGGCCGCGGCTCACCACGGGTGCCCGTACGCCCAGCGCGGGCACCTCCACGCGCTGGGGCCGCGCGTCGCCCAGCGGCCGGACCGCGGGCGGCAGTTCGACGCCGAGGGGGCGTCCGACCGCCGCCACGTCACCGGTGGTCGGCGAGGATATGCCCTGCCGTATGTCGGTGACCTCACGGCCCCACAGCCACAGTCCGAGCAGCAGCAGGGCCCAGGCGAGTCCCATCAGGAGCCGGCCGCCGCCCGCGGCGTGCTCCCAGGGTTCGCTCCGTTCGCGATGCCCGTGTTTCGACATGGCCGCTCAGTCCGCGCGCCCGCGCGACCGCCGGGCGCTGCTGACGGCCACGGCGACGGCGGCGACTCCGGCCAGGACGAGGCCGACGACCGCGTGCCGGGTGCCGGGCCCCTCCGACCTGGCCTCGGCGGCGGCGATCCGGGAGGTACCACCACCACCGGCATGCACGGGGGCGACGGGGGACGCGGGCGCGGCGGAGGGTTCGGGCGCCGTCTTCTGCTCCGACGCGTCCTTCTCCTTCTCCCGCGCCTTCTGCTCCCGCTCCTTCTCCTTCTGCTCCCGCTCCTGCTTCTCGCGCTGCTTCTTGTCGGCGATGGTGACGGTGCCCTTGAGCTGCTGCTCGAAGCCGTCGCAGGTGACCTTGATGTCGTACGTGCCGGGGTCGAGCGTCGAGCGGACGCGGGTCTTGCCCGTCAGGTCCCCCGAGGCCCCGGTGAGCCGCGCGTCGGCGACGAACGCGGCGGACGCGGCGGTGCCGGTCATCCCGGTGCACCCCTGGACCCGAAGCCGGATGTCGCTGCCGGGAGCCGGGGACCCCGGAGTCACCCGGACACCTCCGTCGGCCGCGAACACAGAGGGGGCGTACGCCGTGGGGGCGAGTGCGGCGGCGGCCGCCGCACCGGCACAGAGAGCGAATCGCAGTGAACCCATCGTGAACCTCCAGACATCTGGAGCGTCCTCCGCGGGTCGGGTGGGCGCATCCGGGGAGGGGGCGCACTGCTCCGTACGGGTGGCGCGTACGGGGCCCGTACGGAGCCGGTGCGGGGCCTGTACGCGTGGCCGTGCGCGGGGCCGTACGGCGGGCTCAGATGCGCTCGACGAGGTCCGCGATGGAGTCGACGATCGTGGACGGGCGGTACGGGTACTTCTCGACCTCCGCCCTCGTGGTGAGGCCGGTGAGGACGAGGAAGGTCTCCATGCCGGCCTCCAGACCGGCCAGGACGTCGGTGTCCATGCGGTCGCCGATCATCGCGCTGGTCTCGGAGTGCGCGCCGATGGCGTTGAGTCCCGTCCGCATCATCAGCGGGTTCGGCTTGCCCGCGAAGTACGGCTGCTTGCCGGTCGCCTTCGTGATCAGCGCGGCGACCGCGCCGGTGGCGGGCAGCGCGCCCTCGGCGGAGGGGCCGGTCTCGTCGGGGTTCGTGGCGATGAAACGGGCGCCGTCGTTGATCAGCCGCACCGCCTTGGTCATCGCCTCGAAGGAGTACGTGCGGGTCTCGCCGAGGACCACGTAGTCGGGGTCGTGGTCGGTCAGCACGTACCCGATGTCGTGCAGCGCGGTGGTCAGACCGGCCTCGCCGATGACGTACGCGGAACCGTCGGGGCGCTGGTCCTCCAGGAACTGGGCGGTGGCCAGGGCGGACGTCCAGATGTTCTCGACGGGCACGTCAAGGCCCATCCGCCGGAGCCGCGCGTGCAGGTCGCGGGCCGTGTAGATCGAGTTGTTGGTGAGGACCAGGAAGGGCTTCCCGGAATCCCTGAGCTTCTTTATGAAGGCGTCGGCGCCGGGGATGGGCACGCCCTCGTGGATGAGCACCCCGTCCATGTCGGTGAGCCACGATTCGATGGGCTTGCGCTCTGCCATGTGCCGTCTCCTGCCGTGCGCGTTCTGCGTGAGCCGTGCGGGTGCGCCCGCATCACCGGACACAGCTGTGTGCCGACGCCCCCAGCCTAGCCATCCGCTGGATCTTGGTGGAGAGGGCGGGCGACGGCTCGCGCGCGAAGGCCCGCTGCCCGCCTCGCGGTCAGCGTCTGCGGCGGGCCACGACCAGTGCGGCGGCCCCGGCGGCCAGGAGCAGCAGCGCGCCGGCCGACGCGGCGAGGACGGCGCGGGGCGACGACAGTCCCGTACCGGCCAGTTCCTCGGCGAACGGGAGTCCGTCCGGTACGCCGTCGGCGGCGCCCTGCCGGTCCCGGTCCGGGACGCCCGTGTCGCCGCGCGGCTCGTCCGTCTCCTCGGCCCCGGCCACGCCTCCGACGATACGGAACCGGTAGTCATTCGACTGGCCCACCCAGGCGCCGTCGTCCTCGTGGCGCTGTACGACGGCCGCGTTCGCGACGACGTCGTTGGCCACCGCGTCGGAGGTGACCGCGAGCCGCACCTTGACGGAGAGGGTCGCGCCGGGCGCCACGGTGAACCCCGGGAAGTCGCCGTCGTCCTTCCCGGTCCCGCCGGGGACGGTTCCGGACGGCGTGGAGGCGCCGGGCTCGGAGGTGCCGGGCGCGGAGGTGCCGGGCCCCGCGGAACCGAGTACGCCGATGTGCTCGTCCTCGTCGGTCCGTTCGAAGGTCACGGGGCGGGGCCGCTCCCCGTCGTAGAACTCCAGGCGCGGCTGCTCCGGCCGCAACGCCCGCTTCTTGTCCACGAGGACGACGACCGGGTGGACGTTCTCGCAGGTGGCGTCGGTGGTGTTGGTGAGGTCGATGTACCAGATCCGGAATCCGCCGCCGGCCTCGTAGGCATCGGGCCCGCCATGGATCCGGGTACGGACGGGGAACTCCCGCTTCCCGGACGCGGCACAGCTGGGCCCGGCGTCGGGCAGGGCCTGGGCGGAGACCTGCGCGGCGGGCACGGACGTGAGGGCGGCTGCAGCGGTCACGGCGAGAGACAGGGGCTTGCTCAGTCGCATGGACACGGGAGCCTGCCACGGGGGTGCGCGCGACCGGTTCCGACGCGCGGGGACGGGGGCCGTTCGGGGGCGGGAATGCGTCCGGGTGGGTCAGTGTCCCGGGTGGGTCAGTCTCCCGGGTGGGGCTGGTCCGGGGCAGAGGGCTGGTCCGGGCCAGGGGCCACTCCCGGTCCGGTGCCGGTCCCGAGCAAGCCGCCCCCTCCCGGTCGAGGCGCCGGTCCGGGCCAGGCGGCCGGTCCGGGCCAGGCGGCGGTCCGGGTCGAGGGCCGGTCCGGGCCAAGGGGGCCGCTCCCGGGCAGGGGCCCGCTCCGGTCAAGGTCCTCGTCCCGGTCAAGGCGCCGGTTCCGCCGCTCAGCCGCCCCCGGCCAGCGCCCCGGTCCGTCCGAACAGGGGGGCCAGGAGCAGTTGCGCCGCCCCCTCCGGTACCGCCCGCGCGCCGCCGGGCGCGATCCGTACCGGTACGGGGCTGCTCGCGCCCTCGCGCCGGGCGCGGGCGTCCAGGACGGCGCCGACGCCGCGTACGAAGCGCTCGGGCTCCGCGGTGACCGTACGGCCGCCGAGCAGGACGAGGTCGATGTCGAGCAGCCCGACGAGGTTCGCGGCGCCCTCGCCGAGGACACGGGCCGCCTCGTCGATGTCGCCCCGGGCGACCGCCGCGAGGCAGAGCGCCTCGATACAGCCCCGGTTGCCGCACGGACAGGGCGGTCCGTCCAGCTGGACGACCTGATGCCCGAACTCCCCCGCCCCGGTACGGGCCCCGCGGTGCACGGCCCCGCCGAGTACGAGCCCGGCCCCCAGCCCCGTACCGAGATGCAGGTACGCGAAAGCTCCGACCTCGCCCCCGACCGCGAGCCCGGCCAGCCCGAGCGCCGCGGCGTTCGTGTCCTTGTCCAGCACCACGGGCACCCCGAGCCGCCGCGCCAGGGCGTCCCGCAGCGGAAACCCGTCCCACTCGGGGAACCCGGTCACCCGGTGCAGCACGCCGTGCGTGTGGTCGAGCGGCCCCGGCATGGCGACGCCGACACCGAGTACGGCGGCTCCGGACGGGCCCTCCACCAGTACCCGGGCCTCCTCGACGACCACGTCCAGGACGGCCTCCGCCCCGGCTCCCAGGTCGAGTGCGGCCCGGCGTTCGGCCACGACCTCGCCCGTGAGGTCGACGAGGACGGCGCGCAGTTCGTCGCGGTCGACCTGGAGCCCCACCGCGTGCCCGGCCTCCGGCACGAGCCGCAGCGCGGTCCGGGGCTTGCCTCCCGTGGAGGCCTGCCGGCCCGCCTCGGTGATCAGACCGTCCTCGCGCAACCGAGCGGTGATCTTGCTGACGGCCTGCGGGGTCAGCCCCGTGCGCTCGGCGAGTTCGAGCCGGCTGACCCCGGCCCGCCCGGCCCTGCGCAGCAGATCGAGCAGCAGCGCGGCGTTGTGGCTGCGCAGCGAGAGCAGATTCACCCCGCTGACCACACCGGCGCCGGCCACACGGGTTGCCCCGCCGGCCACACCACCGGTCACACCGCTCGGTCCCGCGGCCCTGATCCCAGCCACTCGGCACTCCTCCACACTGTTGGCTCCACACCCCCATTGTCCCCCGCGCTTGCACTTTGGCAACAGCGTTGTTTAAGTGGAGAGCATGACTGATACAGGTACAGGCTCCGACACCTCCCCCCGCCCGGGCCCCCGCCGCGAGGGCCCCTTCCGCGTGGCTCTCGTCGGCTACGGCCTCGCGGGCTCCGTCTTCCACGCCCCGCTGATCAACGCCACCGAGGGCCTCGTCCTCGACACGGTCGTCACGTCGAACCCCGACCGGCAGCGGCAGGCGGCGGACGAGTTCCCCGGCGTACGGTTCGCGACGACTCCCGACGAGCTGTGGCAGCGCGCGGACGAGCTGGACCTGATCGTCATCGCGTCCCCGAACAAGACGCACGTCCCGATCGCCAGGGCCGCCCTCGAAGCGGGCCTGCCGGTGGTCGTCGACAAGCCGATCGCGGGCGCGGCGGCGGAGGCCCGCGAACTGGCCGCCCTCGCCGACGAACGCGGCCTGTTGCTCTCCGTCTTCCAGAACCGCCGCTGGGACAACGACTTCCTGACGCTCCAGAAGCTGATGACCGACGGCGAACTCGGTGACGTCTACCGCTTCGAGTCCCGCTTCGAGCGCTGGCGCCCCGAACTCAAGGGCGGCTGGCGCGAGTCCGGCGACCCGGCAGAGATCGGAGGTCTGCTGTACGACCTCGGCAGCCACGTGGTCGACCAGGCGCTGGTCCTCTTCGGCCCGGCCGCCACGGTGTACGCGGAGTCGGTCGTACGCCGCGCCGGCGCCGAGGCCGACGACGACACGTTCATCGCGATCACGCACACGAACGGCGTCCGCTCCCACCTGTACGCCTCCGCGACGACAGCCCAACTCGGCCCGCGCTTCCGCGTACTGGGTTCGAAGGCCGGTTACGTGAAGTACGGCCTCGACCCCCAGGAAGCCACCCTGCGCGACGGCGGACGCCCGGTCGCGGGCGGCGAGAAGGAGTGGGGTGTGGAACCGGAGGAGCTGTGGGGCCGGGTCGGCGCGGGCGAGTCCCCGCAGACCGGCGGCGGGACCCCGGTCCCGACGGTGCCGGGCGCGTACCCCGCGTACTACGCGGCCGTCGCCGACGCCCTGCGCGGAACCGGCGAGAACCCGGTCACCGCGCTGGAGGCCGCCGCCGCGCTGGACGTCCTGGAGGCCGCGTACCGCTCGGCCCACGAGAAGGTGACGGTCACCCTGTGAGCACCCCCACCACACCGCCCGCCGCCGCGCCGACCGTCGCCGAGCCGACCGTCGCCGAGTTGGAGGAGCAGGAGCGCCGCCTGACGCTCCCCCGCTTCACCCACGACGACGCGTGGGCCCTCGGCTCGCTCCTCGTCGAACTGGCCCGCGATCGCGGCGCGCCCGTCGCGATCGACATCCGCCGCGGCGGCCAGCAGCTCTTCCACGCCGCGCTGCCCGGCTCGACCCAGGACAACGACGCCTGGATCGACCGCAAGCGCCGGGTGGTCGAGCGCTACGCCGCCTCGTCGCTCCTGGTCGGCACCCGCTTCCGAGCCAAGAACACCACGTTCGAGGCCTCCTCCCGCCTGGACCCCGACACATACGCGGCCCACGGCGGAGCGTTCCCGATCACGGTCACCGACACGGGCGTGATCGGCACGGTAGTGGTCTCAGGCCTCCCCCAACTGGAGGACCACGCAATGGTGGTAGAGGCCCTGACCCGTTTCCTGGCCCCATAAGGGGCGCGGGGAACGGCGCAATCTTTGGCTTTTGCCCTTAGGGGCGCGGGGAACGGCGCAATCTTTCGTCTTTGAGGGGGCGCAGCCCCCAAGGGGCGCGGGGAACGGCGCAACCACCCACCTCCCCGCGCCCCCAGTGGAACGACTACGTGGAACGACTACGCCGCCGCAAACACCTGCCGCTGCCGCCCCAACCCCTCGATCTCCAACTCCACGACATCCCCCGCCCGCAAGAACGGCTTGGGCTCAGGCATCCCCAACGCAACCCCAGCCGGCGTCCCGGTATTGATGACATCCCCGGGATAAAGAGTCATGAACTGACTCACATACCGCACCACTTCCGCGACGGAGAAGATCTGATCGCCCGTACTCCCGTCCTGCCGCAACTCCCCGTTCACCCACAGCTTCAGCCCGAGCGCCTGCGGATCAGGCACCTCGTCGGCCGTCACCAGCCACGGCCCGAGCGGATTGAACGTCTCGCAGTTCTTCCCCTTGTCCCAGGTCCCGCCACGCTCGATCTGGAACTCCCGCTCGGACACGTCGTGCGCCACCGCGTACCCCGCGACATGCGCGAGCGCCTCCTCGCCCGAGCCGAGGTACCGCGCCGTACGCCCGATGACGACGGCCAGTTCGACCTCCCAGTCGGTCTTGACCGAGCCGCGCGGCACGAGCACCGTGTCGTGCGGCCCGACCACCGTGTCCGCGGCCTTGAAGAAGATGACCGGCTCGGCGGGCGGCTCGGCCCCCGTCTCCCGCGCGTGGTCGTGGTAGTTGAGGCCGATGCAGACGACCTTGCCGATCCGGGCGACCGGCGGCCCGACCCGCAGCCCGTCCGCGTCGAGCGCGGGCAGTTCCCCGGCCTCGGCGGCGGTACGGATCCGGCCGAGCGCCACGTCGTCGGCGAGCAGCGCCCCGTCGATGTCCGGCACGACGCCCGACAGGTCCCGCAGGACTCCGTCGGCATCGAGCAGCGCGGGACGCTCGGCCCCCGCCGTACCGACTCGCAGCAGCTTCATGAGCACTCTCTCCCTTGATCGCGGGCGGCCGACCGATGGGTGCAGCCATCGGAGGACTGGTCGATCCTCCAAGGTCGGCGTCCAGTCCGCAATACCCGGTTCACGGACTGGACCGTAGCTCCGCCCGCCACCAGCTCGCCGAGGCGCCAGCAGCTCGTCGAGGCGCCACCAGCTCAGAGCGTCAGTGGCTCCATGCCTGCGCCGGCTCCGGGCGTCAGCCCATCACGGCGGCGGCCGGCACGGCCCCCGGCATGTCCCGGTACAGCACCGCCCGCTCGACCGCGCTCCACGTCGTACTGGTCACCACGTACAGCGCGGCGGCCAGTGGCACGAACGCCACGGTGAGCAGCGTGAAGAAGGACATCAGCGGCATGACCTTGGTGATGGCGCCGAGCCCCGGCACCTGCGGCTGCGCGTCCTGGCCCCCGCCGAAGGCCCCGGCCGCCGGGTTCGCCGCGGCACCGGCCGCCATCATCCGCTTCGTACGCCGGTAGTTGAACGTGGCGACGGCGGCGACGATCACGAACAGTCCCACGTACACCAGCCCCTGCGCCCCGAAGACCCCGCCGTCGCCCAGCGCGTCCGCCCACCGGTCCCCCAGCGGCGCCGCGAACAGCTTGTGGGCGAGCAGGGAGTTCGCCTCGTCGCCGATCCGGGAGTTGGAGAACAGGTGGTAGAGGAGGAAGAAGGCCGGCAGCTGGAAGAGGCTCGGCAGGCACCCGGACAAGGGGGACACCTTCTCCGCGGCGTGCAGTTCCAGCACCGCCTTCTGCAGCTTCTCTGGGTTCTTGCCGTGCTTCTTGCGCAGCTCGGCGATCCGCGGCTGCAACGCCGCCCGCGCCCGCTGCCCACGCGCCGAGGCCCGCGACAGAGGGTGCACGAGGAGCCGTACGAACGCGGTGAACAGGACGATCGCGGCGGCCGTCGCCGAGTCGTGGAAGAGCGGGCCGAGCAGCTCGGCGAGCCCCTCCACGAGGCTCGCGAAGGCGGACATGAAGGTGGCGAACAGGGATGAGATCGCGGACATGGGTGAGCCCTCCGTGGGTCTCGTCGTACCGAGGGGATGAGACGTGACGTACGTCGGCATGACGACCCGCGAGGGACACTGCGAAGGCAGGAAGGCAGGAGCAGGAGCAAAGAGCAGAAAGCAGAAAGCGAGAAAGCCGCTGCTGCCGTTGCCGTTGCTGTTGCCGTTGTGCTGTTGCCGTTGTGCTGTTCCTGTTGCTGCGGAGTCCCTACGCGGCCGTCGGGAGGGACCGGCCGGGCGCTCGGGGACGCCTGCGCCCCCGGGCGTCGGGATCGCGCTGCGGCAGGAACGCCGTGCGCTGCTCACGGTCGCGCATGGCCGTACGGACCCGGGTCCGAGGCACGGAGGGCGCGAGGCGCGAGGAGATCAGGGAACAGGCGGCGAGCGCGGACCCGGCCGCGGCGGTCGCCGCGAACGTGACGGCGACGGCTCCGGAGAGGCTGCCGGTGTCCAGGAACGCCACCTGCAGAAGGAGTACGAGCAGCAGAACGGCGGGCTTCACCTGCGCCCAGGTCCGTGTCACCGACTGCCCCCTCCCCTCGACCCCGCTATCGCGCGGATACGCCACGCTCCATGACCTCCTGCCGTTATACAGGATCCGCCCCGGCAGCCCCAGACGGACTCCGTACGGACTCCCTGCCGGACTCCACACGGACTCCGCCCTGGCCGCCCTGCCGCAGCCGGAGGCTACCGAGGCCGCACGGAGCGAAGCTTCCCCCAGACGACCAGCCGGTACGTGGAGGTGTACTGGGGCGTGCAGGTGGTGAGCGTCAGATAGTGCGCGGGCTCGGTGTACCCGTACGCGGGCCTGACCGTACTGCGAGGTATCGCCCGGATCGTCCCACCGTCGCCGGGCGAGGTCCGCGGCAGCGTCCGGTCGACGACGTACGTATAGACGGCGGCCCGGGTCTCCACCTCGACCCGGTCCCCGCGCCGGAGCCGGTCGAGGTACCGGAAGGGCTCGCCATGGGTGTTCCGGTGCCCGGCGAGAGCGAAGTTCCCGACGCGGCCGGGCTGAGCGGTGTCCGGGTAATGCCCGACGTACCCCTTGTCGAGCACACCCGACGCGCCGACACCTTCCGCGACGGGCACGCGGAGCCCGAGCCGTGGAATGCCGAGAACGGCGAAAGCCTGGTCGTAACGGGGCCGGCCCCCGCCCCCGGGCAGCCCTCCACCGGTTCCAGCTCCGGAACCGAATCCGGAACCGGAACCCCGCACAAGCGGCTCCCCACCCCCCTCTGCATCCCCCTCCCCCTCGTCCTCCCACTGCTGTTCCAGGGCCTGGACCTTGCGCTCGGCGGCTTCCTTGGCCTGCCGGTTGGTCCACCACAGCTGGTGGACGACGAGCAGCAGGAGGACGACACCGAGGGTCACGACGACTTCGGCGGTGTTCCAGAGGAGCCGGGCGTACCGCGCACGCCGCCGCCGACCCTGCTGATGGACGACGGGAACCCGCACGCGCGCGCCTCCTCTCCGGGGTGGGGACAGGACCGGGGCCGGGCGGCCGGTGCCGGGGCCGCACGATAGGGGCTGCGCCCCCAACTCGCCATCCCCACGAACGCCCGCCTACACATGCGACGGAACACACCACTGAACACATCGCTGAACACTGCGCGCCGATCCGACCCCTGGCCTGCACATACCTCACCTCTGTCGGCCGTCGGCAGTACGGTGTCACTCATGCGCCCCGACACGTCTGCCGAGTACGTCGACCACAACGCCGAAGCAGCACGCCTGGAGCGGACAGCCGGCCTGTATCCCGAGGACGCCGAACACCTGCTCGTGCAGGCGGCGGCCCACCTCGAACTGGCCGACGACCGCCCGCGAGCCACCTCTCTCTACGACCGCCTGCTCTCCAGCACGACCCCGCTGGAGAACCCGTTCCTGGTACGGGCCCTGAAGGCGGCCAACCTCTGGGAGTACGGCCACGAGGCGGAGGCCGGGGCGATCATCACCGGAGTCCGCGCGGCGGCCCCCCGCGACCCGGCGCCCTGGGTGATCGTGGCGGAGGCCCTGGAGGCCCACGACGAGCTGGAAGCGGCGCAGGAGACGTTCACGGAGGCGGCGGTCCACCTCCTGACGGATGTCGCGGAGCCTCCGTACGCGACCCACCCGGTCCTCTTCGGACGCCATCGCGTACGCCGCATGCTGGGCCTGCCCCACGACGACTGGGACTCCCTCGCGGACGCGATCAACACCTCCCCGGTCTCACTGGACGAGCTGCACGACCCGAAGCGCGTGTGGTCGCTGGGCTCGGACAACCCGGCGGAACTGCAGGCGGAGATCTCCCGGCTGCGCGCCGAACTGGGCACGTTCCGCGAGGCGTTGTCCCGCCCGTTCCCGGTGGCGGTCCTGCACTGGCCGGCGGACGAACTGACCGAACTCCTGACGGCGTACCCGTCCTTGTCGGCGGAGTACCCGTCCCACGAGGAACACCTGTCGACGATAGAGGCCTCGCTACGAGAACTGTCGACGTCCGGCACCCCGAACCTGGGCATCGTGACGGGCACGGTCCCGTCGTACGAGGCCTTCGCGGCGTCAGAACTGGCTTCACCCGGCGACGCGTCGCTACTACCGCAGTACGCGACGACGCTGGCGGCCCGGGGGCGGGCTGTGACTTGGCCGCCGGAGCGGGGGGCGGGGTGTTGGTGTGGGTCGGGGCGGGCCTACGAGGCTTGTCATGGGGCGGGTCTGTAGGCGGACTTCAGCTGTCCGCCCGTCCCCGGCGCCGAGGGCTCAGGCCGGAGCCCCCGGCGCCCGGGCAGGGGGCACAGGAAACTCTCCGTCCTCATTTCGGCACCGACGGTACCGGTGTCCGACCTTTGCAGTACCGTCACACTATTGATCGGGATGTCGGGCCGCTCCTCCCCCACGCAGGCTCCGACCTGTGTGCACGAGGAAGCCCATGCCCTACGAATCAAGCGCAGCCTGGCAGTACGACGTCCCCACCACCGGCAGTACGCGCCTGCCCCCGGACGCCGGTTACGGCAAGGCGCTCACCAACCAGGGGTACGGCTTCGAGGTCGCCGTCGCCGACCTGATCGACAACTCCCTCGACGCGGGCGCCGACGAGATGGTGGTGCACTTCCTGCGGGACGCCGAGCGCATCCTGACGCTTCTGATCATCGACAACGGCCGCGGCATGGACGACGCCGGTCTGGACGACGCGATGACGGTCGGCAAGCGCCGTGACTACGACGACGACTCCCTCGGCATGTACGGCACGGGCCTGAAGGCCGCCTCCCTCTCCCACGCCTCCTCGCTCACCGTCGTCAGCCGCACCCGGCGCACCCGCGCCGCGGGCCGCCGCCTCACGGCCGAGGGCATCGAGGACGGCTTCCGCTGCGACACCGTCGACCCCCGCTACGCGCAGGACCTCGTCGACCGCTACGACGGCGTCATCGAGTGGCAGGGCACGGTGGTCCGCTGGGACCGGGTGCGGACCTTCGAGACGGTCGCGCGCGGACAGAGCGACCAGTACCTGTCGAAGGCGATATCCCGTCTGGAGACCCATCTCGGCCTCTACTTCCACCGGTTCCTGCGCAAGGGCCTGAAGTTGGACATCGCCGTGTGGGACGTCGGCGACGGCGGGCAGTGGGAGGAGCTGGACCACATCAGTGTCGAGCCCCTCGACCCGTTCGGCTACAAGGTGCCGGGGCGGGCGGGTTACCCCCGTTCGTTCACGGCCCCGGTCGAGGGCGTCGGCGACGTGACGCTCACCGCGCACATCTGGGCCGCCAAGTCCAAGCAGGCGGGCTTCCGGCAGATCGGCGCCCTGGCCGAGCGACAGGGCTTCTACTTCTACCGCAACGACCGGCTCGTGCAGGCGGGCGGCTGGAACGGCCTCCGCAGCCCGGAGGGCCACCTCGTCCTGGCCCGCGTGGAGGTGGACCTGCCGGCCACGCCGAACGGTGTCTTCAGCCTCGACGTGAAGAAGGAGGGCGTCACCGTGACCCCCGCCTTCACGCTCGGCGTGGAGAAGGCGGTGGACGCGGCGGGCCACACCTTCCACGCCTACATCCTGGACGCGGAGGCGGCGTACCGCGACGGCACGAAGCGCACCGAGATCGTCCGCAAGCCGGTGACCCCGCCCGGCAAGGGCGTCGATCCGAAGGTGAAGCGGGTCGTCAAGGAGGAGCTGCCGCAGAAGCCGGCCGAGGAGCCGATCGCGTTCACCTGGGCGCCGCTGCCGGACGACCGCTTCTTCGACCTCGACCGCGAGGCGAACGCCGTCCTCCTCAACAGGTCCTTCCGGGAGGACTTCAACGACGGCCGGCGCGGCGGCTCGAACGACGCCCCCGTCACGAAGACGCTCCTCTATCTCCTCCTCGAGGACTGCTTCGGCCTCGGCCGCTGGGAGAAGGCACGCCAGGACCGCGTCGACTACTGGAACACGATCCTGCTGGCGTCGGTACAGGTCCAGCGCGAGCGCCGCGAACGCGGCGTCTCCTGACCCTCCCTCCTCCGCCACCGCCCGCCGTGACCGCCACCCCGATCGTCTAAGGACCTCCGTGCGCGACGACACCCTCCTCGCCATCCACACCTCCGCCCTGTCCGGCATGACGAGCGGCCCGAAGTACTTCGCCAAGTGGGCGGCGCTGGCCGCCGACGAGGACCACCCCGACGCCGACCTGACCGAGGAGACGTTCCGTGCCCGGCTCACCACCGGCGACGAGGAGCTCCTCGCCCTGTGGAGCCGTCACCTCAACGACTGGGACTTCGCCGAGTCCGCCTCCTGGGCCCCCGGCGTCCCGCCGCGTACCCCGGAGCGGCGCGCGGCCGCGTACGACCGGCTGCGGCTCGGCGAGGACCTGCGCAAGGTGCTCGACGAGCTGGTACGGGTGTCCGAGGTGCCCGGCGCGACGATCATCACCCGGGAGTTCACCCCCTGGTACACCCCGGAGCGTGCGGAGGCCCGCTCGTTCTACTGGCGGGCGTACGAGCGCAAGCTGCGCGCCAAGGGCTGGGCGCCGGAGGCGGTCGCCGGTCTCGACGAGGCGAGCCGCGCGGTGGTCGAGCGCCTCACCGACCCGGAGCAGACTGCCGCGCGCCAAGCCAAGGGCCTGGTCGTCGGTTACGTGCAGTCCGGCAAGACCGCGAACTTCACCGGTGTGGCCGCGAAGGCCGTCGACGCGGGATACCGCCTGGTCATCGTCCTCGGCGGCACCCTCAACATGCTGCGCGCGCAGACGCAGCGCCGCCTCGACATGGAGCTGATCGGGCAGGAGAACATCCTGCGCGGCGCGGACCCCGACGACGTGGACAGCCTGGTCGGCGTGGACTACGTGGGCGACGACGAGGAATGGCCGCAGTTCGTCCGGCACGGCGGGCGCCCCTCCACCCGCGGCGCCTTCGACATCGAACGCCTCACCACGCGCGACAACGACTACAAGAGCCTCGCGCAGGGCATCCGCGCCCTGGAGTTCGAGAAGCGCGAACCGACACGCCCGCTGCACGACCCGTCGAACCTGCACCACGCGGCGGCCCGCGTGATGGTGGTCAAGAAGAACAAGAGCGTCCTGGAGAAGCTGGTCAAGGACCTCAAGCAGATCCACGGCATCCTCGGCGAGCTGCCCGCCCTGATCATCGACGACGAGTCCGACCAGGCGTCCGTGAACACGTCGAACCCGAAGAAGTGGGAGCAGGACCGCACCGAGCGCACCGCGATCAACAAGCTCATATCCCAGCTCCTCGGCCTGCTGCCGCGCGCCCAGTACGTCGGCTACACGGCGACCCCGTTCGCCAACGTCTTCGTGGACCCGAGCGACGGCGACGACATCTTCCCGTCGGACTTCCTGATCTCCCTCCCACGGCCCGCCGGTTACATGGGCGTTCAGGACTTCCACGACCTGGACTCGA
Source organism: Streptomyces tauricus (assembly GCF_014650955.1). Classification (GTDB taxonomy): domain Bacteria; phylum Actinomycetota; class Actinomycetes; order Streptomycetales; family Streptomycetaceae; genus Streptomyces; species Streptomyces tauricus. The sequence goes on along the minus strand of NZ_BMVY01000015.1, from coordinate 165,385 downwards.
CGGTGCCGCCGGAGGAGCGGACGTACGCCAACTCGCAGGAGGAGGCGCACGTCCGCAGCATCTACGACTCGACGGGCGACCGGCTCCAGGAAGCGATGGACGCGTTCGTCCTGTCCGGCGCGCTGAAGCTGTACCGGGCGGCACACGGCGTGCCGGAAGGCCCGTTCCGCCACCACACGATGCTGGTGCACGAGTCGGTGAAGAAGGACGACCACGCGGAGCTCGCGCTGCGCATCAACTCCATGTGGCACGAGGCGGGTTACGCGTCCACAGCGGGCCACACGCGACTCGCCGCACTGTGGGAGTCGGACCACGCGAAGGTCAGCGAGGCCCGCGCGGCTGGCCTGCCCTCGCCGGCCTCGTACGAGGAACTGCGCCCGCACGTCAGCCGTGCCCGCCAGCTCATCGGTTCGGGAAGCCGCCCCGTCATCGTCGTGAACGGCGACTCGGACCGCTACTTCGAGCAGCTCGACCTGGACTTCGACCGCACGCCGAACGTCTGGAAGATCCTGGTGGGCGGCATGAAGCTGTCGCGTGGCTTCACGGTGGAGGGCCTGACAGTCACCTACTACCGCCGCACCACCCAGCAGGCGGACACCCTGATGCAGATGGGCCGCTGGTTCGGCTTCCGCCCCGGCTACCGCGACCTCGTCCGCCTCTACATCGGCCGCGAGGAGACGTACGGCCGCAGCGGGACGGCGGACCTGTACGAGGCGTTCGAGGCGGTGTGCCGGGACGAGGAACTGTTCCGCGGGCAACTGGCACGGTACGCGCAACTGGTGGACGGACGTCCGCAGATCACGCCTTCGCAGGTGCCGCCCCTGGTCTCCCAGCACCTACCGTGGCTCAAGCCGGCGGCGCGGAACAAGATGTACAACGCAGAGCTGGTGGAGATCCGGTCGCCGGGTGAGTGGGTGGAGCTCACGGCTTATCCGGCCGCCACCGCGACGGCGGACCTGCGGCACAACGTGGAGACGTGGAAGCCGGTCATCGACCGCCTCGACGCGCCGCCGGTCACCCTCGCCCGCGGCGGGACGGAGTACGAGGCGCTCGTCTCCACCGTCGACCACGACACCCTCCTCAAGGTGTTGTGCGAGCTACGCTGGTCGGAGCCGCGTCAGTTCTCGCCTCATCTGGAGTCCCTCATCGAGGCGGGCAACCTCAACGCCCCCATCGACGACTGGGTCGTGATCGCTCCGCAGCAGACGTCGGGCCGCCGTACCGAAGGGCGCATCCTGGGGTCGCGATCGCTGTCGCTGGCCCGTCGTACACGGCGCAGGAACGATTTGTTCGGTGCGATCAGCGAGCCCAAGCACCGGCCCTCCGTCCTACGCATCGCCGGTTCCGGCAGGACACCTCACGGCAACGAGACCGTGGAGGCGCTCGTCCGTCCCCGACGCGGCGCCGTCGTGCTGTACCCGGTCGTGGAGTCCGATCCCGTGCTCTCCTCCGACGGCTCGGTCGACCCCCATCGTCTGGTCATGGCCTTTACCCTGGTCGCACCGGGTGGCTCCGCACGGGCGGGACGCGGCCTGCTGCGCTTCCGGGCCCGGGACAACGGGACGAGCGACCACGCGATCGTCGATCACCAGGACATCTGAGCATGGGAAACGTCCATGAACACCGCGAAACCGTCCTCACCCGCCGTCTCCGCGAGGATGAGTCGACAGGCGAGACGGGACACCGCACCCGAGGTGGCCGTGCGGAAGCTGCTCCATGCCGCGGGCCATCGGTACCGCCTCAACGTCCGGGTCCCGGGGATGTCCCGGCGCACGATCGACATCGCCTTCACCCGCTCCAAGGTCGCCGTCTTCATGGACGGCTGCTTCTGGCACGGCTGCCCGCAGCACGCGACCCAGCCGAGGGCGAACGCGGAGTGGTGGCGCGAGAAACTGGACCGCAACATGGCCCGGGACGCGGAGACGACGCGGCATCTGGTGGCCTCGGGGTGGACGGTACTGCGGTTCTGGGAGCACGAGGTGCCGGGGGACGTGGCGGAGCGGGTGGCGGCGGTGGCGAAACGGTGCGGGACGAATCGACGGCGTGACGATCAGGGGGAGTTATGACCGTTCCTACTTTCGTGGACATCTGCTCGGGCGGCGGGGGCCTCGCTCTGGGTCTGGAACAGGCCGGCTTCGAGCCGGTCCTTCTGCTGGACCAGAAACCGGACGCGTGCGAAACGCTGCGGCTGAACCGTCCGTCCTGGAACGTGCTGCAGACAGATCTTCTGGACTTCGACCCGGTGGACCATCAGCGCACCTATGACGTGGATCTCCTTTCCGCCGGCCTCCCACGCGTGAAGTCGTCCGCGACCGCCAGGCGCGAGGACACCGGGGACGAGCGCCGTCTGCTGGAGGCAGCGATCTACTTGGCGCACGCCGTCCAGCCTCGGGCCGTCCTGCTCGAGAACGTCCCAGGGCTCATCGAGGCGGACGACTTCCTGGAGATCCGCTCCTTCATCGAGGGCGAACTGAAGCACCTCGGCTACGCATCCCACTGGTTCGTACTCAACGCCTACGACTTCGGCGTCCCGCAGGACCGCAAGCAAGGCGTGCTCGTAGCTCTCAAGGAACGGTACGCCGACGGATTCGTCGCTCCCGCGCCGACGGTGGTCACTCACGTGTCCGTGGGTAAGGCCCTGCACACGTCGATGTCCGCGCGGGGGTGGCGGGGCGCCGACGAGTGGTCGGCTCGGGCGGACAAGGTCGCGCCGACCCTGGTGGGTGGATCGGACAACCGGGGCGGAGCCGACCTGGGCCTGACCGGCAGCAAGAAGGCGTGGGCCCGTATGGGGATCAACGGCAACGCACTGGCCGATGAGGTACCGGGGCCGGACGGGGTCCAGGAGTCGGACACGTCCATGTCCCCCTTGAAGAAGATCACGGTCGAGCAGGCAGCGATCCTCCAGTCCTTCCCGAAGGACTGGGTCTTCGCCGGTGGGAAGACGAAGCGCTACCGCCAGATCGGCCACGCGTCGCCACCACCGGTGGGCAGGGCGTTGGGACGGGCGATCCGCACCGCGCTGGGTGTCTGACAGTTCAAGCCGGATGACCCTGACTACGACAGAAGACGATCTTCAACGCCGGCTACACTTCGACCTCATGACCCACGCACCTCTCCCACCACTCGACCCTGCGCACGTCCGCATCGTGGACCTTTTCGCAGGGCCGGGTGGACTCGACATCGCGGCTTCGATCATGGAATTGGAGTGCATCGGGGTGGAGTGGGATGCCGCGACACGTGCGACGCGCGATGCGGCGGGGATCAAGCACACCGAGCAACGGGATGTAGCGGAGATCGGCCCCTGCGACCCCCAGGTGGTGGACGCGAACGTCCTCACCGGTGGCCCGCCGTGCCAGACGTTTTCTGTCGCCGGAAATCGTGAAGGTCATAAGGCGCTGGAAGACGTGAAGCGTTTGGCGACACGTCTGGCGAGTCCGCGGACCTCTGAGGCTTTCGACGCCGTCTGGGAAGACGTGCAGAAAGAGACCACGCAGGTGAGGGACGACACCGGCGAAGCTCCGGACCCGCGTACCGGACTCGTGCTGCAGCCTTTGCGCTGGATCATGGAAGCGAAACTCAAGCGTCGAAAGCCGTACGAAGTCGTGGTATTGGAACAAGTACCGACAGTTCTACCGGTTTGGAAACATTACGCCGAGCTCCTCAGGACACTCGGATACGCCGCAGACGCCCACGTCCTCCAAGCCGAGTGCTACGGCGTTGCCCAGACCCGTCGGCGCGCGGTGCTCATAGCTCGATACGCCCCGGACAGCGTGGACAGCAAGGTGCCGTTCCCCGAACGGACCCATCAGCTCTACCGGCCCGGCGTCGAACGGCTTCCGACACAGGATGAGCAGGCAGCGGACGCCCCGTCCACGCTCTTCACGCACGACGTGAAGGGGTGGACGGCGATGCAGGACGTCCTTCCCGATCGTCCGTCCGACTTCGTGGTGGTCTCCAATTACGGGTCCGGCGGTGACCCCAAGAAACGCGGTCGCCGCACTTCGGAGGAGCCGGCGGCAACGGTCACCGGGAAGGTCCGGCGCAATCGCGTCTTTCACCTCAAGGAGACCAGAGACGGTCGGAAGGAGATCGGCGAGGAATTGGAGCGACTGTCCCTCCGAGAAGCGGGCTTGCTGCAATCGTTCCCGGCCGCGTATCCCTGGCGATCGACCGACGGCGCCCAGCAGATCGGTAACGCGATCCCACCACGGCTCGCCGTTCACATCCTGAGTACCGCGCTAGGCCTGGGGAAGCCGGACAATTCCTTGTTCACCGCCCTGCAGGAATGGAAGCCGCCGTCCCAGCACGGTGATGCGACCGTCGAGGCTGGTTGAGGAATCACCGCGCTCACCCCGCGGGTGGGTCAGATGCCAACTCCCTGCCCCGCACCGGAGCATCCGCGTAGAGCCCTTCGAAGTAGTCGGTCAGCACCACCACCGAGTTCTCAGGCGCACGCTCCTCCTGCGGGCCCTCGGGCAACGCGTTCCGACTGACCGGGGAGGCTCCCTCCGCTGCCGCGATCCAGTCACGCAGAGGCTCCGCGTCCCGCTCGGAGTCCTGCGCGACCACGTCGTACATCAGCGTGGCTGCCGACGCGTTGACCGCGGAGGCCAGCGCGTTGGCCTCGCGGCCCGTGCGTATCACCCCGCGTTCGATGAGACGGACAAGAGCTAGGGCGGTGGGACGGTGGTCGACGACGTCCATCCGTAGTGCAGTGTTGAGCATGTCCTGATTCCCGCACGCAACCACGACGGGTGCGTAGTCAGGGCCGTTCCGGAACAGTTCCGCCGTCCACCACAGCCGAGCGAACGCCTGCGTGTAGTGGACGCCACGGAACCTGGCCCGGGCGACGCTCGGCGCGCCGCCGTCCTTCCTCGGCGTCGCCGGCAGATGGCGCCGGACGACATAGTCAGGTGCCACCCCGAGCGCCAGATACGACCACAACCGCGCGTCCGCCGCCTCCCTCCGGGTCAACCTGAGCGTGGCGTGCAGGCGGGGTGCCAGCCAGGCGTCCGCCGCGGTCGGGGGCCGCTCGTCGTCGCGGAACTTGTGCATGACGTCGTCGATCAGGTCCCGCACCGGTCGCAGGCGGAACCGGGCGTCGTCGACGGGCAGTTCTTCCGTGGCCTTGTTCAACGCGATCGACGGCACGTCCTCGCGGCCCGTGAGCAGGCCCTCGGTGATGTACGTGGCGGCCTGCATGTCGGCGAGCAACGCCAGCCGCTCCGGCAGGTGCTCGGGTCTTGCGGTCACGCGGTGGCCTCCTGGTCGAGTCGTTCGATGCCACGGACGGTCTCGCCCAACGCCTTGGGTACCTCGGCGCGGCGCGTGGCGGCGTAGTGGATACGCGGCTGGAGTTCGGCCCAGGTCCCGTCCCCGGTACGTCGGGCGTGCACCTCGCGCAGCGCGTCCTCGACGGAGCGCCCGGGCACGACGTCGGGCAACATCTCGCGCAGCACCTCGCCCCGCCAGTCGGGCGGGAGGAGCGGCGTGCCGTCGTCCTCGATCTCCAGGTCGCCGATGGCGGTGTGGAACACGGCGGTCCACACGTCGGTGCAGAGCTGGGAGAGCAACATCTCGCCCACCAAGCTCTCGACCTTGGTGCCCGCTCCCTGCACCAATGCGGTGAGGCCCTCGAAGTCGGTGTTCAGACGGACGGTCGGCATCCGTCCCGAGGTGTCCACCATCCAGGGCGCGTCCCGGAAGGGTCGCAGCCACTCGGCCGCGCGCGCGAAGCTGACCGTCACGACGTCCAACTGCCTGTCCCGCAGCGGCACGTCGGCTGTCACGTCGACCATCCAGTCCCGCTCGGAGGAGGCGATGATCCGACCCGGTACGCCGTCGACCGTGGCCACCACGTGGACGGAGAGCGTCGCCCTGTCCAGGTGGTCGGGTCGGGCGAGCGTGACGGTTCCCGTCCACTCCCGCTTGTCCGATCCTTCCGGCTCCAACCGGGCGACGGTTCGGGCGTTGGTGGCCTTCTCCGTCAGGACGGCGACCACGGTCAGGTCCGACCAATGTCCTTTGGTCTCGATCTCCCGGGCCGGCACGGTCGCCGACAGCTTGAGCCGGGCCGTCTCCCAGTCCGGGCGTTCGGCACGTCCCAGAGCCACGACCTGCTCGACGACCGAGTAACCCTTGGTGTCCAGATCCTCCCGTGCCTCGTCGGGACCGTTCAGCCGTACGGCCGTGACTCGCAGGGTCACGGGACCGGACGGGCGGGCGTACGGATAAGCCCTCATGCGCTGTCTCCCCTGCCCGTGTGGAGCTCGACGACGAGACCGGTCAGCGCGGCCCGTACGGGGTGCGTGGACACGTCGGTGACTCCCCGGAAGGAGGCGCGGCGCGCGCCGGGCGCGAAGTGCAGGACGCCGTCCACCACTTCACAGTTGCTGACCGCGACGAGTTCGGACCACCGCACCACCGGTCGCGGACCGGACCGGACATCCAACTTCGCGACCGGGCTCATGTGCCAGGTCTCACCGCCCGTGGGCACCTTCACCTCGGCGGTGACCTGCCACGCTCCGTCGGCGTCGACCGTGGCATCGAGATCGTCGAGCCTAGGCAGCGCCACGGCCGTGTTGCCCTTGGCTGCAGCCTTGCCGGAGACCTTCAGCCGCTTGCGTACCTTGCCGGTGCCGGTGCTGTCCTTCTTCTCCTTCGGGACGGCGACCAGTTCCTTCACGGCCTTGTTCGTCGCCGTCGTCAGCGCCGCGATCCGGCGGTGGGCCGACGGCGAGTAGCGCATACGCAACTCCTCCGTCTGGCTCCACTTGTTGTGCTCGGGTGGCTCCGACGTACGCAGGAACTCCTCGGCCTCCGCGGCGAAGGGAGAGTCCTCGCCCGCGGCACGCCCCGCGAGGAGGACCGCCTGGAACGGGTCGGTCCCCAGGGGAAGGTCGGGGACCCTGCTGGTCCTGACCGTCATCCGGTTGCCGCGCATCGCTGTCACCTGGTTCGGCTTCCCGTCGGGGTCCGAGGCATCGGTGACGAGCAGCACGGCTCGGTGTTCGCCGCCCGAGCCGGGGCGTCCCGCGATGTCCGGCACCTTCAACGGCACCGTGACGGCGGCCACCTGACCGACCTCGGTGATCCGCTCCACCGTGTTCCCCGCGAGGAACGCCTGCAGGGCCCGCGAGCGCGCCGGTTGGTAGATCACCGGGTCGACCCGCTCCTCCTTGAGAAACTCCTCGCCGTTGCGCTGGGTCCGGACCGACGCCTCCAGTAGCGGCTGCCGGTCCCCGCCCGTCGTCATCGCCGCCCAGAAGTTACGGCCGAGCGCCTGGACCAGCCGCTTGTGCATGCGCTCCAGGCTGTCCTCGTCGTCGCTCGGGTCACTGTCGGGCCGGGCCCCCGCGAGGCTCGCGACGTCGTGCGCCCCGACGATGAGGAAAGAGGTGCCGGGGTCGTCGCTCTCACGATCGAGGTGCAAGCTCTTGGCCGTCTCCTCGTCCGCCCACCAGGAACGCACCACGTCCACGTTGTCCGACTCGGCGTCGGGGCGACCGAGCCAGGCGGGGCCGGCGTACGGCTTGCCGTCCACCTCGCGCCACGGCAGGTCGAGGCGCCCGATCAGCCGTCGATCGGTGCGTCCCTCGTGAGGCTCGGCGAGGGTGGAGTTGATGAGGACGAGGCCGAGCCGGCTGGTCGCCCACAGGGTGGCCTTGCCCAAGCCGTAGGAGCCACCGGCGCCCGAGTCGGACTTGCGGCTGTCGAGTTGGCGCCGCACGACAGCGGCGAAGCGACCGTCGGCGTAGTCGTCGCCCGTCAGACCGCTCGCGTTGTAGTCGTCGACCCGGAGCAGCACCAGACGGTCGCGGTCGTACATCTCACGGAGCCCCGCGCTGATGACACGGCCGACCTTCTGGTCCTGCGCGGCGGCACTCTCGTAGTGCGGGAAGAGGTCGTCCCAGCGGATGGCCGTACGGAATCGGGCCAGGGTCTCGCCGGTCAGCTCGTTCAGGGTGTAGCGGACACGGACCGGCTGTTCGCTCTCCCTGCGACGCTCGTCCAGGCTGTTCTGGGTCGCCTCGCGGGCCAGGACCTCCAGATCGGCCTCGAAGGCGAAGGCCGCAGCATTGCCGAACTCCCTTCCGCCGTCGGCGTGTCCGGGGCGGTGGTACCAAGTGATCGGGAGGCCGGCCAGGGTGTCGGTGGTGCGGGTGTGGAGCGTACCCACGTCCAACTTGAGCGCTTCGGCAATCTTGTTGATCGTCTCGGTCCGGGGCTCGGCCCGACCGGTGATCCACGCGGAGACAGCGGCACGGGTCACTCCCACCGCCTCGGCCAGCTCCGTCTGCTTCATCCTCGTCAGCTGGAGCTGACGGGCCAGCCAAGGCCCGAAGTCTTCTCCGACCTCCACGCTTCCCCCTCTCAGGTCACCGTCCGGCCCACGGCACGGGCGATTGACGCGACGGCGACCTGTCAAACGATACTTGACGAGCACCTCCCGGCTCTCGGAATGTTGCCATCAGAGATCAGATCCCTTCACCCTTGCTCGTCACCCTATACACCTTAAATCCCTTTTACCCCTACACCCCCTGCGACAAGGGAGGACCCGAATTCCACAACACCCCCCTTGCGTCACTCGAACAGGATTCGCTAACCTTCCGTCAGGAAACGTGGCCCACCGCCACGTGACCCCTTTTTCGCATTTGGTTTCAGTGCGCCGTAGGTCACCAGGCCTCCCCCCATTCGTGCGCCCCTACCGTCCTGTACGAGTAGTCTCTTTCGCCACGAACGAATGGGTCCCCGTGACCAGCCATTCCCTTTTTCGCGCCCTCACTCCGCCCGATGGGGCCCCTGCGCATTCGACGCGACATCGAAGAAACGTTCCCTTCCTCTGAGTCACAGAGAAACCGGAACCGTCGGCTCGGACATTGCGTCCCTGCCTTCACCGTCACCGCTGACCCCACGAGCGGCGGCACTCCACCCACCAGCGCCCCCACCGTCCCGCACCACGCCTGACCAGCTCTGCAGGTGACCGGTTCCCGCCCTTCCTCGTGCTCGTCGTTCCCGAACGGAGTCCCGCCCGTGGCCGACATCGAAACGCCCGTGATCAAGACCGTCGTCGAACAGTCCGCCCGAGTCCTGGAGACCTATCGCGTCGACCCCGGGCTCATTCCGGAACACGCGAACGGGGAGAGACGGATCACCCAGGGTGGTTACGGTGACCGGCAGCTCTTCGAGCTCGTCCAGAATGCCGCCGACGAGATCGCCGACGAGCCCGGTGGAAAGGTGCACGTCGTCCTGACGGATGCGCACCTCTATTGCGCGAACCAGGGAACTCCGGTCACCCCCGAGGGTGCCGAGACCATTCTGCGGATGAGTATGTCCCGAAAGAGGGGCGGCCAGATCGGACGATTCGGCGTCGGCGTGAAATCCGTGCTCGTCGTGTCGGACGCGCCGGAGTTCTTCAGTCGTACGGGGTGCTTCGGGTTCGACCGTGACTGGGCGTACGAGCAGATCAGAGGCGTGCCCGGGGTCGAGCGTCTCGGTGAGAACTTCGAGGCGCCGGTACTGCGTATGGCGCGTCCTCTCGACGAGGCGGCTGAACGGAGCAGGGATCAGACGCTCGACGAGCTGATGGGGTGGGCGACCACGGTGGTCCGTCTGCCGCTGCTCCCCAAGGCCGACGAGAAGCTGGCCTACGACATGCACGCCGTCCCTCCCTCCCCACGCAAGGAAGGAAACGGCACCAGCCCGGTACGCGAGAGCTTCCCGGCCGGGTTCCAGTTGTTCTCCCCGCACGTGGGCGAGGTGACCCTCGAGGATCGGCGGCTTCGTCCGGTGGTCCGACGAGTGCTCAGGACGGAACAGGACGGTCATCTCCGTACCGTCCACGAGCAGCGCACCGGCAGCCCCGTGACGGCCCATCGATGGAACGTCTTCACGCACACCCATCAGCCCACGGAGCGGGCTCGTCTCAGCGCCGGCGAGATGCACGACCGAATCGCCATCGACGTCTCGTGGGCGGTTCCGGCGTACACCAAGGACGAGGCGACCGGCCTGCTGACGTCCCCTCGGGGCCGCGGCAAGTTCTGGTCGTTCTTCCCCACCAAGTACGACATCACCTTGAGCGGATACCTCAACGGGGCCTGGAAGACCAACGAGGACCGGCAGAACCTGCTGGACTCGTCCCCGTTCAACGAGGAGCTGATCCAGGTCGGGGCACGTCTCGTCGTCGATTCCCTGCCGAAGCTGGCGCCCGCCGAGGACCCCGCCGTCTACCTTCGACTGCTGCCCGGACGTGCCCGTGAGTCGGAGACCGTCAGTTGGGCGGACCGTTACCTGACCCGACACATCTGGGCGGCGACGGCGCAGCGTCCCTCCCTGCCGGACCAGGACGGTGTTCTGCAGACCCCTCGTGACCTCAGCTTTCCTCCGGATCTGGGCAAGGCCACCCCCAAGGACCAGGTTCGGTGGCTGGGGATGTGGAACGCCTACACCGGCCGTCCCACGAACTGGCTGCACCCCTCGGCCGAGGCCGACAACCTCCGCGCGGGCAAGGTCAAGCACATCCTGGAAGCCGCCGAACTGAACCGTTCCACGGTGAAGGAGTGGCTGGAGGCGCTCGTCTCGGACGGGACCCCGGGGGCCTCCGCCGCCGCGATCCGGATCGTCGCTGCCATGATCGAGGTGGAGTCCCCGTACGCCGTCGAAGCCCGCAGGGCACGCGTCGTACTCACCGAGGAACACGGTCTCGTCGCGCCGGTCGCGGGCAAGGTCTTCCGGCGGTCGATTCAGGACGGGCTGAAGGACGACCTGGTGTACGTCCACGCCGAACTGTCCGACGACGACTCCTTGTCGATGGCCCTGAACTCCATCGGAATCCAGGAGGCGGACGCGCGCGGTCGCTTCGTCGGCGTCCTGGACCAGGGATTCGACAACTACGCGCCCCGGGACTGGAACCACTTCTGGGAGCTGTTCCACAGCGCGGGAGGCAGCCACGTCTCCAACGAGGTCCGCTCCCGGGTGGCGACGCCCCTCGCCACGCTCCACGTCCGGGTGGCCGACGGTACGTACCGTCCGATGCGGAGCACGATGCTCCCCGGTCCGGTCGTGACCGCCGAGTCCGACCCGTCCCTCACGGTCGACATGCGCTTCCACTCGGACGACGCCGGCTTCTTCCGCGAGGTCGGTCTACGCGACCGACCGACGGGCGGCTACCGACCGGAGGGTGAGGACTGGTACGAGCGGGAGTACCGCGAGTGGGCCTACGAGCTTTCCCTGGGGCAGCTGGACAATCGTGCTGCCCGGCCGCAGCCCAACCGCATGAAGCTCGAAGGCGCCGCTGTGGGCGGTCCTCTCCATCTGCTCCCACTGATGTCGGACGAGGCGAAGGCCGCGTTCGTGGCGGCGTTGTCCGACGACTCGGTGATCGACCGTTGGACGCGCCAGTTCGGCGCCCAGGTCAACACACGACAGCCCATCGCCTCACCCCTGCGCTGGATGCTGCGTCGCCACGGCCGGTTGAGGACCTCCCAGGGTCTCAAGCCGCTCACCGATGCCGTCGGTCCGCAGCTCGATGCCTATCGTGACCTGCTGCCGGTCGCCGCGATCAGCTCCGAGAAGGCCCGCAAGCTGGGGCTTCCCGTCAGCCTCGACAAGGTACCGGCCAAGCACTGGGACCAGCTCCTGGAGCAGCTGAAGGAGAGCGAGGACGACGCCTTCGTCGGCAACATGTACGTGATGCTGACCCGTCTGGAGGTCGCCTTCCCCGAGGACTCCCTCACCCGGTGTCGCGTCGGCGCCGAGTGGAGCACCCGCGAGGACGGCGAGATCGCCGTGGCCACCACGCCGGCCGAGTACAAGGCGCTGCGCGCCGAGCAGGTCCCCGCCCTGCTCACCGCCTCCCCCGGGGACGCGGCACTGCTCGTCAAGACGTGGGGCATGTTGCCGTACGCCGACGTCATCAGCAAGGAGACCCGGCACGTGGCCGCCGGTGAGCCGATCCCGCTGCGCGATGCCTACCCGACGCTCCGACAGAGGGTGGGCAAGGCCGCCAACGAGTACTCCCTGCTGCGTTGCTCCGAGCTGGAAGAGGTCCTGCGTACCCCCAACGGTATGAAGGCCACCCCGTTGATGAGCGCGCTGGACGGCACGACCGTCCTGGTCCTGGAGCCCGTCACCGATCTGGAGGCGCTTGTCGCGGTGGACCGCGAACTGCGCCTGAATCTCCGTGAGGCGGGTTGCCGTCAGGTGCTCGACGCGCAGGAGCAGCAGGAGCAGAACCGTAAGGTCCAGGAGACGCTGAAGGCGGTGCGCGGCGCCGAGAACGTGGTGACCAAGCTGGAGCTGCTCATCGGTGCCGACGCCCTGCGCGCCGGGCTGCCCGCCGGACTGTTGGACAGTGAGAAGGCCGCTCTCGGTGGGGCGGAGCCCTCCGGCTCCCGTATCGCGCAGTTGGCGTTCAACGCCCATGGCGACGGCATACTTCAGGTCCACGTCCGGGATCTCCAGGCCAACTATCCGACCAACACCCCGTCGTCGTTCTCCGGCAGCTCCCGAGCGGTCGCCTTCGTCTCCGACCTCGACTTCCCCGACTCCTTCGCCGGCGTCAGGGCACCTTCCCTGGAGCCCCGGATCGAGGTGTCCGGTCCCACCCAGTTCCCCCGCCTCCACGACTACCAGGAGCGGCTGGCGACCAACGTGTTCGCCATGCTGGACCGTATCGCCCCACAGCGCGGAATGCTGTCCCTGCCCACCGGCGCGGGCAAGACGCGCGTGACGGCGGAAGCGGTGATCCGTTGGGTCAAGCAGGTGGAGAAGTTGGACGGCCCGATCCTGTGGATCGCCCAGAGCGAGGAACTGTGCGAACAGGCGGTGCAGAGCTGGAAGTTCGTATGGGAGAAGGTCGGCGCGGCGACACCGCTCGTGATCAGCCGGCTCTGGACCACGAACGAGGCGGGACCGGTCACCGACAGACCGCACCTCGTGGTGGCCACGGACGCCAAGCTGCGGGTCTGCCTCGACACCGACGCCTACGCCTGGCTGCGCCGAGCCGCGCTCGTCATCGTCGACGAGGCCCACATGGCCATCGCCCCTCAGTACACCGAGATCCTGTCCCACCTGGGTCTCACGGCGTCTCGCACCGACCGGCACCTGCTCGGTCTGACGGCCACCCCGTTCCGTAACACCAATGTCGAGGAGACCGAGCGTCTCGTCCGACGGTTCGGCAGCACGCGTCTGGACGACGGAGTCTTCACGACAGGTGATCCGTACGCTGAACTCCAGGAACTCGGCATGCTCGCCCGCGTCGAGCACCGGGAACTCACCGGCGGCACCATCGAGCTCTCCCCGGACGAGCAGCAGCGCGCCGAGCAGCTGAGCATCCTGTCCAAGGCGGCCGAGCAGCGGCTCGCGGAGGACCATGACCGCAACGACCGGATCATCGCCGAGATCAGGACCATGCCGGACGACTGGCCGGTACTCGTCTTCGCGACCTCCGTCAGCCATGCGAAGTTCCTGGCGGCCAAGCTCAACGACCAGGGCATCGGCGCGGCAGCCGTGGACTCGGCCACCTCCACCTCCGACCGCCGCCGCCGGATCGACGCGTTCCGCAGTGGTCGGACCCGGGTGCTCACCAACTACGGCGTCCTCACCCAGGGCTTCGACGCCCCGGCGACGCGGGCCGTCGTCGTCGCCCGCCCCACCTACAGCCCGAACGTGTACCAGCAGATGATCGGGCGCGGTCTGCGTGGCCCCCGCAACGGCGGCAAGGACACCTGCCTGATTCTCAACGTCCGCGACAACATCACCAACTACGGCAAGGCCCTGGCCTTCACGCAGTTCGAGCACCTCTGGAGCAAGAAGTGATCGACGCCTACGCCGACAGCCCGGCGCTCACCGACGAGCAGCGGGCCGTCGTCGACCGGCCCTGGGACGCGCGCGTCCTGGTGACGGCCGGCGCCGGGTCGGGCAAGACCCACACCCTGGTCCGGCGTCTCGACGCCCTGGTCGGTCACGAGGAGGAAGCGCTGGAAGCCGGGGAGATCCTCGTACTCAGCTTCTCCCGGGCCGCCGTGCGCGAGTTGCGTCATCGCATCGCCACACACGGGCACCGAGCCCGACGGGTGCGCGTCCAGACCTTCGACTCCTGGGCGTACGCCCTGCTGGCCCAGGCGTACCCGGACGAGGAGTGGGGGCGTCGCACCTTCGACGAACGGATCAGGGAGGCGACGCGGGCCATCGAGAAGGGAGCGGTCGAGGCCGGCGAGACGGGAGGGCCCTCCCATGTGGTGATCGACGAGGTGCAGGACCTCGTCGGCGACCGCCGGAACATGGTCGAGACCCTGCTCGACCAGTTCCAGGACTCGTGCGGGTTCACCGTCGTCGGGGACTCCGCGCAGTCGATCTACGGCTTCCAGATCGACGACCCGGAGGCCCGGGCCGCCGAGGTCGACTACTTCCTGACCTGGCTGCGCAACTCCTACCCCGACGACCTGGTCGAGCTGCACCTGACCGAGAACTTCCGTGCCGAGACACCCGATGCGCGGACCGCCCTGTCGCTGGGTCCCGAGATCCAGCGGCTCGGCCCGGCCGACGCGGACAAGGAGGGCGAACGTCTCTACCGGGAGCTGTGCGGCCGGCTTTCGGTCCTCCCCGACCTGGGCTTCCTCGACGACACGTCGACCCTGACGGCCCTGCAGGTCTACCCCGACACCTGCGCGATCCTCACCCGGGACAACCGCCAAGCCCTGGCGGTGTCCGAACTGTTCGCCTCCCACGGCGTCGACCACAGCCTCAAGCGGTCGTTGCGTGACCGCCCCGTGCCGTTCTGGGTGGCCGAGCTGCTCCGTCGCGCCGGTGCGCCCACCCTGGCCGAGGCACGTTTCCTGGAGATCGTCGCCGACATCCCGCTGCCGGACGACACCGACCCGGCTCAGGTGTGGCGTTCCCTGCGCGGTGTGGCGCGGGGGCCGCGCGGGTTCCTGGAACTGGACGGAGTGCGTCGAGCGGTGGCCGACGGCCGGTTCCCCGACGAGCTCGCGCCTCCGGAGTCGTCCCGGCTCGTCGTCTCGACCGTCCACCGGGCCAAGGGCCTGGAGTACGACCGGGTGATCCTGCTGACCCCGCCCACCCTGGCCGAGCTGCGCAAGCAGCACACCGTGCTGGACCCGGCCGCGGAGGCACGCGCGCTGTACGTCGCGATGACCCGGCCCCGCGCGGACCTCTGCCACGTACGCCCGCCGGACACCGCCCGGATCCGCAGGGAACGCCGTACGGACCGCTTCTACAAGGGCGGGTGGAAGGCTCACCAGCGGTACGGCATCGCCGCGGCCGATCGGGACGTGTCCCGGGAGGAGCCGCCGGGTGCGGACATGCCGGGCGCCACCGCACTGTCCGTGCAGGAGTACCTGCTCGAACACGTACGTCCCGGGAACGAGATCACCTTGCGGCTGCGCCACGAGATGCCGATGGGCCCGGACCAGAGCCCGCCCTACGGGCTCCACCACCGCGGCCATGAGATCGGCGAGGTGTCGGAGAGCTTCCGCAGGGATCTGTACGCGGTGGAGAAGATCTCCCGGAACTGGGAGGTGAGTTGGCCCGTCGAGATCACCGGGCTGCGGGTCGGCTGCTTGGAGACGGTCGCGGGCAGCGCCGCCGCGGGCATCCGCGCCGGGCTCGGCGACCACGGGGTGTGGATGGTCCCCCGACTCGACGGACTGGGCAGTTATCGGCGCGCTTCGGGCGCGGACCAGGGAGACGAGAAGGCATGACCGACAGCACGACCGGACGTCACGACGCCCACTACCGGGCCCGCGAGGCCCTCGTCGAGAGGTTGCGCCGTGACCTGCTCGGTCCCGCCGACGACGCCGTCGGTGAGGACCGGGAAGAAGTCCTCACCCAGGACGCACCGATCACCGTCTACCCCGTCGGCGTGCTGTATCCGCAGCCCGCCGGCGCGGCCGCGCGGCGAGAGGTCGAGGAGGACGAGGCCGAGCAGGACGGACTCGACGTCGCCCCGGTCCTGAGCCACGACAGCGCGGACGAGTCGGCCCCGGCGGTCGAGCTGCCGTCGGCCGGGGACCGCAGGCCCTCCAGCATGGGTCTGACGTTCGCAGTGGATCCGACGGAGACGGACACGATCGTGGTGACGGCACGGGCCGCCATGTACGACCCCGTCGACCCCGAGGGTCGCAAGGTGGCGCCCAAGCGGGCCGAGTCGCGGACCACCGTCGACCAGCGCGAGCACTGGCGGCGTCGGGTGCTCGACCTGCCGGAGGTGCCGGTCGACGTCACCCGCCCCGGGCGGTTGGACCCGAAGCCGGAGTTGGCCGACGGCGTGAAGCTGGACGTGCTGGTCCGCAGGCCCAGCGCCTCCGGAACCGTCACCGTCACGGTCACCCTGATCAACTGCAACAAGGTGGGCGAGCGCGAGCTGCAGGACGCCTACGCCCTCTTTCAGCCCCGATTGGTCGTCACCGCCACCGACGGGTCCTCCGCCTTCGTCGAGCGCCCCGCCGCCCTCAGCGCGGTCGACGAGGAACTGGAGACCAGTCGGCTCCTGCACCGGCACGCTCCGACGTTCGCCGTCGGGCACGGCTGCTCGGCCGCCTGGGACTGGAATGCGTCGCAGGTCGGGATCACCGACATAGAACGGGCCGCGGTCCCTGAAGTCCGTACCGAGTTCCTGCCCACGCACGAGGTGCTGCTGACCGACTCCAACCCGGAGATCGACGCCTCAGCACTCCGTATGCACGATCTCGCCACCCGCCCGGACGCCGATGTGCTGGTCGCCCTCAAGGGGTTGGCCGACGGTTACGAACAGTGGATAGCCCGGAAGGACGCGGAAGTCTCCCAGCTGATCGGCACCTCGCACGAGAACGCCGCCCGCGAGCAGATCCGGGCCTGCCGCGAGGCGCTGGGCCGTATCCGCCGGGGCATCGAGCTGTTGCGCTCCGAACCCGACGTGATGCATGCCTTCCGTCTCGCCAACCGGGCCATGGCGCAGCAGCGGGCGCGTACCGACTGGGTACGGGGCGGTCGACAGGGCGACCCCGACGTCACGTCCGGCCGCTGGCGCCCCTTCCAGATCGCGTTCGTCCTGCTGTGCCTGACCGGCATCGAGGACACGGATCACGAGGACCGACAGATCTCGGACCTCCTCTGGTTCCCGACGGGTGGTGGCAAGACCGAGGCGTATCTGGGTCTGATCGCCTTCACCACCTTCCTGCGTCGCATCCGCGGTAAGGAGAGTAAGGAGGGTAAGGAGAGTGGTGGCGGCGTCACCGTCCTCATGCGCTACACGCTGCGGCTGCTCACCCTTCAGCAGTTCGAACGCGCCACGATCCTCATCTGCGCCATGGAACTGATGCGTCGCGAGGTTCCCGCGACGCTGGGGTCCGAGCAGATCTCGATCGGCATGTGGGTCGGCAGGTCCGCCACGCCCAACAAGCTGAAGGTCGCGGCCGGGAAGCTCGACGAGTTGCGCGCCGGCAAGACCCTGCAGAAGGAGAACCCGGCCCAGCTCCACTACTGCCCGTGGTGCGGGACCGCCATGGACGCCGACGACTACGAGGTCGACGAAGACGATCGGCGCATGTACGTACGCTGTCCCGGCGACGGCTGTGACTTCGCCTCCGCCTCCGGTCTGCCCGTGCATCTGGTGGACGACGCGGTGTACGACGCCCGGCCGACGCTCGTCATCGCCACCGTCGACAAGTTCGCTTCGATGCCGTGGCGCGAGCGCACCGCCGCGCTCTTCAACCGTGACCGCTCCGACGGCACGCCGCCTCCCGAGTTGATCGTGCAGGATGAGCTGCACCTCATCTCCGGCCCGCTCGGCACGCTCACGGGTCTGTACGAGACCGCCGTCGACGCCCTCGCCGACCAGCCGAAGGTGATCGCGTCCACGGCGACGATCCGTCGGGCCGGGGAACAGGGCAAGGCTCTGTTCGACCGTGAGGTGCGGCAGTTCCCGCCGGCAGGTCTCGACTCGCGGGACTCGTGGTTCGCCGTCGAGACGCCGCGTGAGGAGAAGGCCAGCCGGCGCTACGTCGGACTCCTTGCCCCCGGCACCAGCCAGTCGACCCTGCTGATCCGTACCTACGCCACTCTCCTGCACCAGGCGATGCGCACCGACACCACCGACGAGGTGCGCGACGCCTACTGGACCCTGGTCGGTTACTTCAACAGCCTGCGTCTGCTGTCCGCGGCCGAACTCCAGGTTCACGACGACGTGGTGTCGTACCTGGGCCTCCTGGCCGAGCGGGACGGGCTCGAAGCTCCGCGCAGCACGGACGGGTACGCGGAACTGACCAGCCGCATCGACGCCAGCGCGATCCCGGCCCGACTCAAGCAGATCGAGCGGCGCTATCCCGACCCGGACGCCGTGGACGTCCTGCTGGCCACGAACATGATCTCGGTCGGCGTGGACGTGGACCGGCTCGGCCTGATGGCCCTCATGGGTCAGCCGCAGACGACCGCCGAGTACATCCAGGCCACCAGCCGGGTCGGGCGTTCCCACCCCGGCCTGGTCGCCGTCATGCTCAACTCGACGCGCTCCCGCGACCGGTCCCACTACGAGAACTTCCTGCACTTCCACTCGGCCCTGTACCGCGAGGTGGAGTCGACGTCCGTGACCCCGTTCTCCTCCCGGGCGCGTGCCCGTGGTCTGCACGCCGTCGTGGTGGCGTTGGCCCGCATCCTGATCCCCGCCGCGCGGCCGAACGACGGCGCGGGCCGCATCGCCGACTACATCGACACCCTCCGTCACGAGATCAAGCCGATCCTCATGGCTCGGGTACAGGGAGTCGACGAGGAGGAGTACGACGCGACCTCCGCCGCCTACGACGAATTCGTGAACTGGTGGGTGGAGGAGGCCAGGCGCTTCGGCGGCCTCCTCTACGAACCCGTGCGCGGGAACAGGACACCGTCCCTCCTCAAGGCGTACGACGACGAGTCGGAGGACGCCGAGGCCTGGTCGACCCTTTGGAGTCTGCGCGACGTCGACGCCGAGTCCGCCCTTTTCATGGAGGCTTCCCGATGACCCCGCCCCCCGCCCGTCGCCGTCGCGGCGCCGGCGCCACAACCCCCCGGCACAACCTCCCTCGGCGGGGAGCCGTGCGCCGGGCCCAGACGATCACCACTTACGGTGTCGGTTCGTTGATCGCCGTCGACAACGAGTCGTTCGTCGTGGCCGGCCTCGACGGTGCCCATGAGTCGTGGCTCCTGGACGAGGCGCCGATCATCCATGAGCACCGGTTGGCGCGTGTCCTCGGCGTACAGCACTTCCGGCTGCCCCCCGCCTCGAACGACGACAGCAAGGACGGCATCCGGGTACGCCGCTTCCCGCTGTGGCACTCCTGCCCCCGCTGCGACGCGCTCCAGCACGTGCGCGGCTTCAACCCACCGCCCGGCAAGAACATCTGCACCGACTGCGAGGAGGATCTCGTCCCCTCCCGCTTCGTCGTGGCGTGCGAGCACGGTCACCTCGACGACTTCCCGTACTGGAAGTGGGCTCATCGGGGCAATCGGGCGGACGGCGCGTCCGGCCACTGCGGCGGCGAGCTGCGTCTGCGTACCTCCGGGCGTACCGCCTCGCTGCGTTCCGTCCTCATCTCGTGCACCTGCGGCGTACCCGAGGTCTCGATGGAGGGCGCGTTCCGCCGCTCCGCGCTCGCCGATCTCAAGGTTCCCTGCTCGGGACGGCGCCCGTGGTTGAAGGATGCGCCCGCCGAGACGTGTGACCAACCGCCGCGCACGCTCCAGCGTGGTTCGTCGGCCGTGTGGTCCCCGGTCCTGAAGTCCGCGCTGTCGATCCCGCCCTGGAGCGACGGCCTCGCCGATCGTCTTGCCGGGCGATGGGACACTCTGCGCGAGTACGCCGCCGATCCCTCGAAGTTGGAGATCTACCTCAAGGGAGCGTTCCCGAACGAGGACATCCCCACGGACGCCGTTCTCGCCCTGATCGAGGCGGAGGACCAGGAGGACCCCGATCCGGACGGGTCTTCCATCGGGCAGAACCACCGCTACCTCGCCCTACGCCGGCAGGAGTACGAACGTCTCTGCGCCGGGAACGCCGAGGCCGACCAGGACCGACGCCAGCAGTTCGTGTGCGAGCCTCCGTCCGGCAACTCGGCCCCGCTCCTCCCCACCGGCGTGACGACGCCGATGCTCGTCAAGCGTCTGCGTGAGGTCCGCGCGCTCAAAGCCTTCTCGCGCGTCACCGCCCCCGACTCGAACGTCGAGGTGCACGAGTCGGCGCTGTCCCTGCGGCCCACCATCTGGCTGCCCGCCATGGAGGTCCACGGTGAGGGCGTCTTCCTGCGCCTGGACGACGACCGCCTGGAGAGGTGGGCCGCCTCCACAGCGGTGGTTACCCGCGTCGACCGCATCCGCGCCAACCACGAGCGGCTGCTGCGGGAGCGGGCCTCCGACCCCGCGCAGGTCCCCGATTCGCCCGCGGAGCCTCGCATGGTGCTGCTGCACACCTTGGCCCACGCACTGATCAACGAGTGGAGTCTGGACGCCGGCTATCCGGCCGCTTCCCTGCGCGAGCGCCTGTACGCGGACGAGACGATGGCCGGTCTGTTGATATACACGGCCACCAGCGACTCTGCGGGCAGCCTCGGTGGTGTCGTCGCCCAGGGAGAGCCGACGCGGCTGGCCCAGGCACTGCGCTCGGCCGTGCACCGCGCGCAGTGGTGCTCCGCCGATCCCCTGTGCATCGAGTCCGAGGGCACCGGCACCGGCAGTACCAACCTCGCCGCCTGCCACGCCTGCGTGATGCTCCCGGAGACGAGCTGCGAGCACAACAACATCCTGTTGGACCGCGCGCTGCTCGTCGGCACCCCGGAAGAACCGGACCTGGGCTTCTTCGCGGACCTGCTGCACCCCTGACACTCGATGGATCGCGGGACACCGGCCCACGCCGGTGTCCCGCACCGCACACGTTCCAAGGTCGAGGACGGTTCCGGAACGGAGCCGAACAGGGACTTCGCTCAATTCACCACGCTCATCGCGGACCGGTTCTCGAAGCGCCGCTGCGCACGGTCCAGAACCTCTTCCTCGTCGGAGCCGTGCGCCCGGAGCCAGTGCAGGAAATCCGTGATGACATCGATCACCGCCTCCTCGGCCAGGGCTGTGCCCAGTCGACTCGATCCTGGCTCGTCCGCTCGCGTCACCACTGCGTAGAGGTCCAACAGTGCTTCGGCCCGAGTGACGCCGGGAGCCGCTACCGGGTGGTCCTGGTCGACCGGCGTCATCGTCAGCTCGCACCAGGTCACCTTCTTGTCGGCGAGGAGTTGGACGCCCCAGCGGTCGGTCACAGCGGTGATGAGGTCCATGCCCCGTCCCGATTCGGAGTCGACGCCTTCGTTGCGGAGTGTGGGCAGCGCACGGGTGTCGGGGTCATGGACCTCGATGCGCAAGCCTGCTCTCTCCTTGCTCACGATCAATTCGGCGGGGGTGCCAGGACCGACGTGGGTGATCACGTTGGAGACGAGTTCACTGACACAGAGTTGGGCCGTCTCGATGAGTTCTTCCAGATCCCAGCGTCCGAGGTGGACCCGTAAGGCGGAACGTAGAGCTGCCACCTCCTCGGCTTCCGCCAGGAACCGCAGCTTCCACCGGCCAGGTGACACACAGGCTTCCCGAATCACGAAGACCTCTCTCGTCGCATGTCGACTCCCCGACTTCACATGGACAGCAGAGCGTCACGAGTGTTCACGGGGAGTTGCTCCCTTGGAAGAATGGCGTGATCACATCCCGAAATGCAATGTGCACGGCGGGATTCCCACTTCTGAGTGATTGGCAGGCGGTCACCTTGGCGGGAGACTGAACGTCCGCTATCCGGAAGAAGGTTGAAGTGGCCGGTTCACCGACGGCACGTCGTCGTCGACTCTCGATCGAGTTGAAGAAGCTGCGCGAAGCCCATGCCCTCACCTGCGCGCAGGTCGGTGCGGCGCTGGACTGGAGCGGCTCCAAGGTCAACCGGATGGAGACGGGAAGCGGCAGGGTCCAGCCGTCCGACATCGATGCGCTGTGCCGCTACTACGAGACCGGCGACGAGCTGAGGGAGTTCCTGAAGTCTCTGGCGCGGCAGGCCAAGACGCGCGGCTGGTGGCAGGAGCACGGATCGGGGGTGCCCCAGTGGTTCTCCATCTACATCGGCCTGGAGCAGGAGGCCTCCACGTTCCGTCAGTACCAGTGCGAGTTGCTCCCGGGACTCATGCAGACCCCGTCCTACGCCTGTGAACTGCACAAGGCGGGAGCGCATCTGTCCGCCCAGGACATCGACCGGGCGGTACACGTACGCATGGAGCGCCAGGCCATGCTGACGCGGCCGGCGGCTCCGGACGCGTGGTTCGTCGTGAACGAGGGGTCTCTCCGCAATGTCATCGGAGAGAGGTCGCTGATGCGTGAGCAACTCGAACGTGTCCTGGAGTCCGCCGAGTTGCCGAGTGTCACTCTGCAGGTCCTGCCGTTCGATTCAGGTACCTATCCGGTCACGGGATCGTTCACCATGCTCGGTTTTCCCGACCAGGAGGACCCGGACATCGTGTACCGGGACGGCATCACCGATGCCGTCTACCTCGAAGGGGAGCATCATGTGCGGGAGTACACCAGGGCCTTCGACGGATTGAGGGCCGCCGCCCTGAGCCCGCAACGCTCTGTCCAGCTGATCAAGTCCGTTCTGAAGGAATACGCAGGATGAAGATTGTGCGGCCCGCTACCGAGGCCCCCTCGTCGTGGATCAGGTCCTCTTACAGCAACGGCGCGGGTGGTGAGTGTGTCGAGTGCGCCCACGCCGTCGACAAAGCCCTCGTACGCGACTCCAAGAATGCCGAAGGACCCGTACTCTCCGTGCGTTTTCACGCTTGGCGTGCCTTCATACGGGATTTGTAGCCCTCTGGTGCTCGGCCAACAGGGCGGCGACTGCGGGCACGTCCGCGAAATCCCGCAACCGACCGAGAATGACGCGCAGCCGTTCCACCACTCTCTTTGACGATGTGTCGGAACCCAGGGAGATGACACGCTCGGCCACGGCTGCCGCCTCTTCCGGTTCGTTGGCGTCAGCCAGGGCGACGGCAAGCCAGGACAAGTACAGAGCCATCTCCCGGGCGTGTGTCGCGTCGTAGCCGTCAAGGACTTTCCGGAGCAGCGGCACAGCACGTAAGGGCCGGTGAAGCTCTGTGTAGACGCGTGATTCCATCACCTTGAGTTCACCGGCGTCCACCCAGTACAGGTAGGCGGGTGACTCGATTCCGTCGTCGTCCTCGCTGAGCGCCTGTTCGGCCTCTCCCAACGCGCGCATGGCTTTTTGTTCGTCGGCTGCGCTTCCGGACTTCGTGTGGGCCCATGCCACACGGTCCAGGTACAGTGCACGAGCTTTCGGGGGTGCTTCGGTGCCTGCGTCGTTCAGGGCAGCACGGGCCAGCGCCAGCCCTTCGGTCTCCCGCCCTGTGTTGCTCATCTGGTAGGCGAGTGATCCGGCGAGATTCCCCGCAAGTGTGTGGTCTTCGGCTTGGTGCGCGGCGCTGATCCCCAGCCGGTAGATCCGCTCTGCCTCCTCGTGCTGCCCGGCATCGCCGGCGATCCATCCCGCGATCTGTGCCAACTCGCCGATTTGGCGTAGGAGTTGTCGCCCTACCTCACCGGTGTGTGAGCTTTCCCGGTACAGCTTCACCGTACGTCTCAAGTCTCTGAGTGCGGGCCGGATCAAATCTCCCCCCGCTAGCACATCATCAGCAAGCCTGAGCCCGTGCACCCGCTGTTGCAACTCGTTCACGGTGCCCATTCCGATGCGTCGCCCCGTGCTGCATTCCAACGGGCTCAGAGGGTCCCCTTCAGGCAGGAATTCGGCGAGAGTCGGTACAGCAGGCTCAGTCGGTTTCTGAACGGCGCCGAGAGCGTCCACGTTCACGCCCAGCGCGGTGGCGAGGAACGGCAGCCATTCGCGAGGCGTGCGCTTGCCGGTCTCCCACCGGCTGACCTCCTGCCGTCCGACCGGTTCGCCGCATACCCGCGCTGCCTGACAGACCTCACGCGCCAGCCGTGCCTGACTCCACCCTCGCTGTTCGCGCAGGTGCCGGATGTTGGCCCCGATGCTGCTGCCCATGTGCCGATTCTGGCCGACAGCCGGCCTACACGGGGCCACTAGTCGCTGATCGACGCATGGAAGACGCTTGCTCCAGAGCCGAGCCGACGAGATGCCGGGGTGAGGGCCGCAACAGGATCCTTCGCACTGTGGGCCCGGCTGCCGATGTCACCGGACCGCCCACCTGCCGCCGTCGCCCCGACCTCCTGAATCACGAGACGACCCCTGCAAGGAGTCCTGTAATGAGCGCTGCCCAAAATGCACTCAAGTTTGCATGGTTGGAGGTCACGGGACTGTGCAATGAGTTCTGCGATCACTGCTATGCGGACTCTTCGCCCAAAGGGACGCATGGCACCCTGAGCGTTCAGGACTGGTCGCACGTCATTGACCAACTCGCGGACATCGGAGCACTCGACGTTCAGTTCATCGGAGGCGAACCGACCCTGTATCCGGGCCTTCCGGCTTTGATTCGGCACGCTCATGACTCAGGACTGTCCGTCGAGGTGTTCTCCAACATGACGCACATCCGGGATGAGCTTTGGGAGACGTTCAAGGAATGCGGGGTCGAACTCGCCACGTCGTACTACTCCGACACAGCGGAGGAGCACGACTCGGTGACCCGGCTCAGGGGTTCGCACAGGCGGACGCGGGCGAACGTGGAAAAGGCGCTGAGCCTCGACATCCCTCTTCGTGGCGGAGTCGTTGCGGTCCGGGAAGGCCAACGCGTCCGTGAGGCGGCAAGAGACCTGACGGTGCTCGGCGTGGACATGGTGGGCGGTGACAAGACCCGGGCATTCGGACGGGCGAGTAAGGGAGCCGCCCCGACGATCAGCGACCTGTGCGGTCACTGTGCTCACGAGAAATGCGCGATCGGTCCGACCGGTGACGTGTGGCCGTGTGTCCTGGGCCGGTTCCTCACCATCGGAAACGTGCTGAGTGCTCCCCTCCTCGAGATTTGGGGTGGAGAACGAATGACGGCAGTTCTCTCGGACATCACTGCCGTCCACGGGGAAGGTGCACAGTCCTGTACTCCGCCTCAGTTCTTGCCCATGTGCGGCCCGTGTGGTCCGTGTGTTCCCTCAGTCGGCCACTGTGACCCCAGGGAAGCGGACGTCGTCGCTACGATCGGCGTACCGGCCAATCCGTTGCGATGATCAGGAGCCCGCACATGGACGACCACGGGGACGACTTCGGGCCGTGGGGCCGGGAGGGCGGCAACAACGCCGTACAGCGGACCGACGAGGAATGGGCCTCGATTGCGCGTTACGTCCGGCATGCGGCGAACAAGTTGGGGCCCCAGCTTCCGTTGTGCCTTCCCGGCGAACCGCAGGAATGCGGGCGGACCGCTCAACAGCATGTGTTGGCCTGGTCCGCGCACCTCAAGGCCGTAGCTCATCACCTCATGGAGTTGTCCACTCCGAGTGAGGCACGAGGGGCATTCGCTGCCGGGCCTCTGTATCAGCGGCGATTGGCTGAGTTGAGGGAACAGAGCGCCACTGTTCCTGCCGGCCACTGACCCCCACGCCTACGGCCGCCCCTGAGTTCGGGGTGGCCGTAGGTGACTTTCGGTGGGACCCGCTTCCGGAGTGGCTCCTGGGCCGCGCGCTTCTCGGCAGTGTCGTGCCTCCGCGGGCCGTGTAAAGGGCGGCCTTCGGCCGTCGCCTACGGCGATTGCGCTGCGCTTCACCCTTGACTCGGCCCGCTCCGGCACGGGTGAGAAGCGAGCGCGCGGCCCGGAAAAGCGGGGGCCCGCTGGGTGGGATGCGGGCGGGTTGGTTGGGCTGTGGGGCGGGGTTCCCGGGCGCAGTCGCGTCTCGTCGGCACGCCGGGTCGGCTCCCCGGCTTTCGATGAGTGGACAGCACTGGCGAGCGCAAGAAGGTACGGGCCACCCTGGCCGGTGAGGTGGCTCTCTGGTCTTGGTCGCGGGCGACGCCGTCCGTCTTCGGGTGGTGTTCTGCGTCGGCTGCGGGGGCGAACATCCTCTGATTCGGCGGCTTTCTCTTCCGTTCCCTCTCGGTACCGGTGCCCGGAGGGGCAGGGCGCGGGGTACTCGGGGATGATCTGTCCCATGGGGTATGGGAGAGAGCGCGAAGCGGACATGGACGACGCCCAGGCTTGGGACGAGCGGCTGTCCTGGGCGTACGGACTGATCTCCAAGGATCCGGCCGAACGGGCCGTCGCACTTGATCACTTGGCCTCCGCCAGAGAGGCGACGGCGGAGGCCGTGGCGCACTTCAACAGTACGTTGATGGCGCTGCAGGAACAGGGTGTGGAGGATCCGTACGACGTTCCGGCCCTGCGGGTGGCCTGGGAGGAGCGCCTGCGGATCGGGAGTCGTTCGCTGCCCGACGGTGTGTGGCACCGCCTGGACTACGAGGACATCGTCGAGTGGCCCGGGCTGCCCTACGCCCTGCTCTTCCTTGAATGGGAGGCCCGGTTTCCGGACGAGTGGACCCTCGCCGCCAAGGAGTGGGGGACGAAGGAGGGGCTCATCCGGGATCTTGCCGTGGACTCCGTCGGGCGCAACGCGGTGGCCCGGGCCAAGCTGATCGACCTGGTGGAGATCGTCGTGCGGCGGGCCTACCGCTGCAAGGACCGTGAGTACGTGCGGATCGCCCGGGTCGTCGACGGGCCTCCGCTGCGCGTGCGGCTTGAGGCGGCCCGGCGATCCGAGAACCCGTGGGCCCGGTTGCACGCCGGGTACGTGCTGTGGCTCCTGGACCGGCCCGAGGTGCCCAACAGCCGTCGTGTGTGGCGGACCTGGCTGGCGGACGCACAGCAGTGAGCGGCGGCCGGCGGCGGCAACCTTTCCCTCCGCTGCTGCCACCCCTCTCTGACATCCCCCCATCTCCCGCAAAGGGAAGGTCAGATGAGCCACAGCGGCAGCCATGGCACGAGCAACAGCAACAGCAACAGCAACAGCAACCACGTAAGCAGTCGGCGACGGTTTCTGGGGGGTGCCGCGGGCGCGGCCGGGGCTGGGGTCCTCGGGGTCCTGGGGCTGCCCGGGACCGCGAGTGCCGCCGCGGCGGCGACCGGCACCCTCTACATCGCCAGTGACTCCACTGCGCAGACCTACAGCTCCGGCTACTACCCCCAGGCCGGCTGGGGCCAGAAGCTGTCCTCGTACTTCACCTCGAACATCACCGTCGCCAACCGTGCCATCGGCGGGCGCAGTTCGCGTTCCTTCATCGAGCAGGGGCGGCTCGCCGCGATCCACCAGGTGATCAAGGCGGGCGACTACCTCTTCGTGCAGTTCGGGCACAACGACGCCACCGTGAGCAACCCCGAGCGGTACACCTCCCCCGCCGACTACAAGGAGTACCTGCGCAACGACTACATCCGGGCCACCCGGGCGCGCGGCGCGACGCCGGTCGTCGTGACGCCCGTGTCCCGGCGCTCCTACAACGCGACCACCGGGAAGTTCAACGTCTCCTTCCCCGCGTACGTGGACGCCGCGAAGGCGGTCGCGCAGGAGGAGGGCGCTCCGCTGGTCGACCTCTCGGCGGCCAGCCGCGCCTACCTCGACGGGATCGGTGTCGAGGCCTCCAAGGGGATCTTCCTGTGGCTGACCGCGGGGCAGTACCCGAACTTCCCCGACGGAGTGCAGGACAACACCCACTTCCAGGAGCGCGGCGCCGTCGAGATGGCCCGCCTCGTCGCCCGCGCGGTGGCGGGGCTGGGGCTGCCGCTGTCGGGAGAGGCGGTGCCGGGCGCCCGCTAGGGCCTGTCGGCGGGGCGGCGGGCCCTGCGGGCTAGGCTCGGCCCGGCTGGCCATCGGACGTGGCGGCAGGAGCAGAAGCAGGAGCAGGAGGCAGTGATGGCGAAGGTACCGGCCGCGGTGGTGGCCGCGAGTGGGCTCATCGGCGGGTACGGGGTCGCCCGCTGGACCAGGAAGCGGCAGCTCGGCGGGGTCGTGCTCGCCGCCGCCGGGGCAGCTGCCGCCCAGCAGTGGCGGCAGCAGGCCGGCGGGCGGGCCGCCGGGGCGCTGACCGCCGCGTACGTCGCCGCCTTCGCCGGATCCCATCCGCTCGCCAAGAAGGTCGGGGCGTGGCCCGCGGTGTTCGGGGCGGCCGGGGCCGTCGCCCTGGCGTCGTGGGCCGTGGCCGACCGGCGGGGCTGACACCCGGCCCCGCTGGACGGCGGGGCTGACACCCGGCCCCGCTGGACGGCTGGCCGAGGCCCTGCCCCGCCTCAGCCGGCTCGACCGGCGCTCTCAGCCGGGTGAAGCCGGTGGTCGGGGTCCGCGCCGTCCGGCGCTCCCCGGAACGCCCTCCGGTACGCCTGCGGGCTCGTCCCCACCACCCTCTTGAACCGGTCCCGGAAGGCGGTCGGCGAGCCGAACCCCGCCTGCGCCGCGATCCGTTCGACGGGATGGGACGTGTTCTCCAGGAGGTGCTGGGCCTGCCGCACCCGCGCCCGGTGCAGCCACTGCAGCGGTGTCGTACCGGTCTGCTCGCGGAAACGGCGGTTGAGCGTACGGGCGCTGGTACCGGCCCGGGCCGCGATGTCGTCCAGTGTCAGGTCGCGGCCGGCGTTCTCCTCCAGCCAGTTGAGCAGGGGCTCCATCGTCGTGCCCGCCGGGGCCGGGGGCTGGGTGTGGACGATGAACTGGGCCTGCCCGCCCTCCCGTTCGAGCGGCATGACGGACATCCGGGCCGCGTGGGCGGCGACGGCCGAGCCGTAGTCCTTGCGGATCATGTGCAGGCACATGTCCATCGCCGCGGCGGCGCCCGCCGAGGTGAGGAACTGGCCGTTGTCGACGTAGAGGACGTTGGGGTCGACCGTCACCGCCGGATGCATGGCCGCCAGGTCCGCGGCGGCGATCCAGTGCGTGGTCGCCCGCTGTCCGTCGAGCAGTCCGGTGGCGGCGAAGATGAACGCGCCGACGCAGATCGAGGCGATGCGCGTGCCGTTCGCGGCCGCCGCGCGCAGGGCCTCGGCCATCCCGGGCGGCAGCGGGGTGGTCGGGTCCGTGGTGCCGGGCACGATGATCGTGTCCGCCTCGGCCAGCGCATCGAGGCCGTACGGCGCCCGCACGGTGAACGCCCCCGCGCTCACCTCCTCGCTCGGCGAGCAGACCTTGATCCGGTAGGGCGCGCGGCCGTCGGGCAGCCGGGCCCAGTTGAAGGTGTCGATCGGAGCGGAGAGATCGAACGGGATGACCCCGTCGAGCGCCAGTACGGCCACGGTGTGCATGGCAAGAGCGTAGGCGGGCAACTGATTTCCGCCAAGCGGGGTATCGGCTGTAGAAGGCCGGTCGCGCGGCAACGGCCACTCCGCTTGGCTTGGCGAGAATCCGTTGAAGGCTGGCGATACCGCCACTTCCAGGTGATCCGGTACGCCGCCTACCGTCCCCTCGTGACCAAGTTTCTCCTCGTCCTCCACGTCCTCGCCGCGATCGTCGCCGTCGGGCCCGTCACCGTCGCGGCCAGCATGTTCCCGCCCAGCGCCCGGCGGGCCCTCGCCGATCCGGACAACCCGCGGGCCACGGAGACCGTGCGCCTGCTGCACCGGATCTGCCGGGTGTACGCGGCCCTGGGCATCGCCGTTCCCGTACTCGGGATGGCCACGGCTCTCAGCATGGGCGTGCTCCACGACACCTGGCTGATCGTCTCCATGGTCCTGACCGGGATCGCGGCGGCCGTCCTGCTGGCGCTGGTACTGCCGCGCCAGGAGGAGATCGTCGAAGCGGTGGAAGCGGTGGAGGCGGGCACGGCCACCACCGCTGTCGACGTTGCCGTGAACCCCCGCGTCACCGTGCGACTCGCCATGTTCACCGGCATCTTCAACCTGCTGTGGGCCACCGTCACGATCCTCATGATCGTGCGGCCCGGGTCCACGACGGGCGCCTGACGATCAGACCCGCTGGTGGGCGAACACCAACCCGTCCAGCGACTCCTCCGAGTCCTCCCTGAACCGTCGGCCCACGGACGTCGCGACGAGGACGCCCGCCGCGATCACGAGGGTGGAGAACGCCCAGATCAGCTGCCAGGGCCACCCGGGCACCCCGGGTGACTCCGGCGACTCGGGCGACTCGGGGTGCGTGTGGAACGAGACGTACATGAGCGCCGCCGGAGGCACCGCCACCAGCAGCAGGGGCCAGGCGAGGGCGTCGCGGTGGCCGAAGTAGGCGGCCAGCAGGAGCAGCAGCACGGCCAGGGCCGTCACTCCGAGGACGGTCACCGGCGTCGCCTCCGTGGGCGAACCGGGTGACGCGGGGTGGTCGCGCAGATCCCAGGGGAGGCAGAGGAGGTACGCCGCCGAGGACAGGGCGGCACCCAGCAGGCGGGTCGACCAGCGTTCCGTCCAGGGGCGCTTCGACAGCGGGCCCAGCAGCTTCTCGGTCATGGGAACAAAGGTCCCTCTGTCGTACACAGGGCCGACAGAGTACGCGTACTCAGTTCCCGCCCGTTCCTCTGAGTCGCAGCGCGGCCCCGGAGTCGTACAACAGCCCCTGGACGTGTCCCTGGACGGCCGGACGCCGCAGGTTACGGGGTTTTCGCCGTCGACAGCGGGCTGGCGATGTCCTCCAGGGAGCGGCCCTCCGCCTTCACCGCGAGCACCGCCGCGACGAGGCCCGCCGCGCACATCAGGCCGGCGCCGATCTGGAAGGCGAGGACCGTGTCGCCGACGACACCCGTGCTGGTCAGCTCGGAGAAGATCAGCGGGCCGCTGATGCCGCCGGCCGCGGTGCCGATGGCGTAGAAGAAGGCGATGGCCATCGCGCGGGTCTCCATCGGGAAGATCTCGGAGACCGTCAGATACGCGCTGGACGCGCCCGCGGAGGCGAAGAACAGGACCACGCACCAGCAGGCGGTCAGCGTGGTCGCGTTCAGCGAGCCCTGGTCGAAGAGCCAGGCCGTGCCGAAGAGCAGGATGCCGGAGAGCAGATACGTGGACGAGATCATGATCCGGCGGCCCACGGTGTCGAAGAGCTTGCCGAGGAGCAGCGGGCCGAGGAAGTTGCCGGCCGCGATGACGGCGAAGTAGTAACCGGTGCTGCCGGTCGGCACGTCGAAGAACTTGGTGAGGATCGCGCCGAAGCCGAAGGTGATCGCGTTGTAGAGGAACGCCTGCCCGATGAAGAGGGAGAGCCCGAGGACCGCGCGCTTGCGGTACGTCGTGAAGACCGTACGGGCGATCATGCCGAAGCCGATGCTCTTGCGCTGGTGGATGGTGATCTCACCGGCGGGCGGTGGGAGGTCGCGCCCTGTCTCCTCCTCGATCTGCCGCTCGGCCTCGGTGACCAGGCGTTCCGCCTCCTCCCCCTTGCCGTGGATGAACAGCCAGCGCGGGCTCTCGGGGACGTTGCGGCGTACGAGCAGGATCACCAGGCCGAGGACGACGCCGAGGAGGAAGGTCAGCCGCCAGCCGACGTTCATCGCGAACAGGTCCGTGTTCAGCGCGACGATCGACAGGAGCGAGCCGGCGATCGCGCCCAGCCAGAAGCTGCCGTTGATGATCAGGTCGACACGGCCACGGTACTTCGAGGGGATCAGTTCGTCGATCGCCGAGTTGATGGCCGCGTACTCGCCGCCGATGCCGAAGCCGGTGAGGAAGCGGAAGAGGAGGAACCACCAGGTGGAGAAGGAGAGCGCCGTCATGGCGGTGGCCGCGAGATAGACCGCGAGGGTGACCATGAACAGCTTGCGGCGGCCGAACTTGTCCGTGAGCCGGCCGAAGAACAGGGCGCCCGAACAGGCTCCGGCCACGTACATTGCGGCGGCGATACCGGTGACCTGCGCGGCCGAGATGGGCAGTCCGCTGCCCTCCTCGGAGAGGCGGCCGGCGATGTTGCCGACGACGGTGACTTCCAGGCCGTCCAGGATCCAGACCGTGCCGAGGCCGATGACGATGGTCCAGTGCCAGCGGGACCAGGGCAGCCGGTCCAGGCGGGCGGGCACGGCGGTGGTGACGGCTCCGGTCTCGGCTGACCCGGCGTCGGTGACGGCCATGGCACCCCTCCTGCGGCTCGGGAACATCTCCCCGAGTGCCCAGATCTGGCGGGCTCTCACCTGGCACTCTTCACGCTTTGCGCCGTTCCCCGCGCCCCTGAAGGGCTCGGTCCCCCTCAAGGCAAGAGATTGCGCCGTTCCCCGCGCCCCTGGAGGGCTCTGCCCTCCTCACGACGAAAGACTGCGCCGTTCCCCGCGCCCCTGAGAGGGCTCCGTCCCCCTCACGACAAAAGACTGCGCCGTTCCCCGCGCCCCTAGAAAGGGCGCGGGTAGCTGCTGCTCACGCTCCTAGGGCCTTCGAGACCGTGTAGATCAGGAGGCCTGCCAGGGAGCCGACGACCGTTCCGTTGATTCGGATGAACTGCAGGTCCCGTCCGATGTGCGCCTCGATCTTCCGCGAGGTGTGCTCCGCGTCCCACCCCGCGACGGTCTCCGTGATGAGCGAGGTGATCTCGTCCCGGTACGTCGTCACGACGTACACCGCGGCCCCCTCCACCCACCCGTCGACCTTCGCCTGCAGCCGCGCGTCCGTGGCCATCCGCGTCCCCAGCGACAGCAGCGACGCCCGCACACGCAACCGCAGCTCGCTGCGCTCGTCCTCCGCCGCGGACACGATCATCTGCCGTACGGAGGACCAGGCGGAGGCGATCAGGTCCTGGACCTCGCCCCGGCCGAGGACCTCGCGCTTGAGGTTCTCCACCCGCGCCCGCGTGTCCGTGTCGGACTGCAGGTCGGAGGCGAAGTCGGTGAGGAACCGGTCGAGGGCGCCCCGGGCCGGATGCGCGGGCATGTCGCGCATCTCGGTGACGAACCGCAGCAGCTCCTTGTAGACGCGCTCGCCGACCCGCTTGTCGACGAACCGCGGGGTCCAGCCGGGCGCGCCGCCCTGTACGGCGTCCATGACCTGGTCGTTGTGCAGGACGAGCCAGTCGTGGGCGCGTACGCAGATCAGGTCGACGACCCGCCGGTGGCCGCCGTCCGCGACGACCTTCTCCAGCGTCTTCCCTATGCCGGGGGCGATCTCCTGGGCGTCGGCCCGCCGGTTGATGGCCTCGCCGACGACGGCCTGCACGTCCGAGTCGCGGAGCACCGCGAGGGCTCCCCTGAGCGCGGTGGCCAGCTCCTCGGTCACCCGGTCGGCGTGCTCGGGCAGGGCCAGCCAGGTACCGAGACGGCTGCCGATGCCGACAGAGCGCAGCCGCTGCCGTACGACGTCCTCCGAGAGGAAGTTCTCCCCGACGAACTCGCCCAGGGAGACGCCGAGCTGGTCCTTCTTGGTCGGGATGATCGCGGTGTGCGGGATGGGCAGGCCCATCGGCCGCCGGAACAGTGCGGTCACGGCGAACCAGTCGGCGAGCGCGCCGACCATGCCGGCCTCGGCGGCGGCGGCCACGTAACCCGTCCAGGCGCCCGCGCCGGAGTTCCCGGCCCACTTGGCGAGTACGTAGACGACGGCGACGAACAGCAGCAGTCCGGTCGCCATGAGCTTCATGCGGCGGACACCGCGGAACTTCTCCTCGTCGGCGGGGCTGAACGAGTTCATCGCCCGGTTCGGCGCGGGGCGGTCGGCGCCCGTGGCCCCGAGGGAGCCCGCGCGTCCCGTGGGGTTCGCCACACCGCTCCGCCGGGAAGACTGCCCTTCCGGACCTGTTTCCCCTGTTTCATCCTCTTTCGTTCGTTCCATCCGCTCCATCCGTTCCCGGTCCCCCATAACGCATTGTTCCAACCTGACCGACTCCTGGAACGGAACAGGAGTTCCCCGCGTCTGTCCGGGCGGGGGATTTCACCGGAACCCATGGGTCATGTGGGGTCATGTGGGGTTCCTCCCGCGCCATGCCTCATCATGGGGTCATCACACCGGAGCTCGGGCTCCCACTTTTCCGAGGAGATACGCACCGCATGACCAAGCGTCACGGTTATGCCTTGCTGGCCGCGATCGTCGCTGTGATCGTCGCCATTTCGACCGCCATATACGTCGGAGTCGCCGCCGACGACGGCGGGGAGACCACGCCCGTGGTCGGCGGCCGAACCCCGCACAACTCTGCGGCCCCCGCCTCCGTCGGCACCTGGGTGGGCGCCTGGTCGGCGTCCCCCGCCGGCTCCGAGCCGGGCACCGAGGCGAACGGCATGGCGGGCCGTTCCGTACGCAACGTGGTGCACGTCGGCGTCGGCGGCACCGCGGCCCGGATCACCCTGTCGAACCTGTACGGGCAGCAGCCGCTCAGCATCACGCACGCCTCGGTCGCCGTCGCGGCCACCGGGAACGACGCCGCCGCTGCCGCCGACACGATGCGGCGCCTCACCTTCGGCGGCCGTACCTCGGTGGTGGTGCCCGCAGGACAGCAGGTCGTCAGCGACGCCGTACGGCTGCTGGTCCCGCACGGCAGCGACGTGCTGGTGACGACGTACTCGCCGACCCCGTCGGGGCCCGTCACCTACCACCCGCAGGCACGGCAGATCTCGTACACCGCGGAGGGCGACCGCACGGAGGACGTCAGCGGTGCCGCGTACACCGGGCAGACGCCCTACTGGCGGTATCTGACCGCGCTGGACGTGCTGAGCAACGAGTCGGACGGCACGGTCGTCGTCATCGGCGACTCGCTCACCGACGGGGTGACCTCGACCGTCGGCGAGAACCGGCGCTGGACGGACGTCCTCGGCGAGCGGCTGCACGCGGCCGGTTCGGACGGGCCCCGCTACAGCGTGGTCAACCAGGGCATCAGCGGCAACCGCGTGCTGACCAGCGGGCTGGGGCGGCCCGCCGAGAACCCGAGCGGGCTGGTCCGCTTCGACCGTGACGTCCTAGGCCGCACCAACGTCAAGGCGGTCGTGGTCGCCCTCGGCGTCAACGACATCCTGCGGACGCCCAACCAGACCGACGCGAGCCGGATCACCGCCGGGCTGCGGGAGCTGAAGCGGCTGGCGCACGCGCGGGGGCTGCGGGTCGTCGGTGCGACGCTCATGCCGTTCCAGGGGCATCGGGGGTACCGGCCGCACCTGGAGGACACCCGGCAGGCCGTCAACGCGCAGATCCGCTCCGGCAAGGTCTTCGACGACTACGCCGACTTCGACAAGGCGCTCCGCGATCCGTACAACCCGCGGCGGCTGCGGTCCGACTACGACTCGGGGGACCACCTCCACCCGAGCGACAAGGGCTACAAGCGCATGGCGGAGATCTTCGACCTGAACACCCTGAAGGGCGCGGCCCCGGCCCAGCTCTAGCCCTACCGGGCGGGGAGGGCGACCTGGAATTCCGCCGTTCCCCGCGCCCCTGAACAGGGGCGCGGGGAACGGCGCAGTCTTTTGTCTTTGAGGGGGGCGCAGCCCCCAAGGGGCGCGGGGAACGGCGCAGTCTTTTCGCTTTTAGGGGCGCGGGGAACGGCGCAATCTTTTGTCTCGGCGAGGGGCGGAGGGGGTCACGAGGGGTACCCCCCTCAGTCGCGGCCCGGTTCCAGGCCGTCCCGCCGCGCCGCCCGGCGCTCCAACTTCTCCCGCCGCCGCTCCTCCCGCAGGCGGAGCCGCTCGGCCTTGGAGATCTTCCGCTCCACCCCCACCCCGCCCCAGAACGCGAACCCCGTCACGACGACCCGCGGAGCCCCCGGCGCCCCCGCCACCCCCTCCTGACCGTGGTCGAACCCGCCCATGATCCCGATCCCGCGGACGACGACCTCGACCCCCGGCGGCACCACCACGTTCAACCCGCCCATGACGGCGTAGCAGTTGACGACGACCTCGCCGTCCGCGAAGTTCGCCTCGCGCAGGTCCACGACACCACCGCCCCAGAACGCGAAGCAGTTGAACCGCTTCGGCACGGTCCAGTGCCCCCTGCGCTCGAACCCGGACATGACCGCGACGCCCCACCGGGACGTACCCTCACCGCCGACGATCCGGCTCGCCCAGTCCCCCGTGTCCGCCGCGCCCGCCGGCCGTTTGACCATCGACACGGCGGGAGCCGGACCGGGAGCCGTGACCCCGGAGGCGGGCAGATCCCGCGTGATCGGCTCCAACTCCCCGTACGTACGCGCCTTGTACGTGGCCTCCAGCCGTTCCTCGAACTCCGCCATGTCCAGGCGGCCCTCGGCGAGGCCGTCCCTCAGCACCTCGGCGACCCGCTCGCGATCGGCGTCGGAGGCGCGCAACTCGGGGAGTCCGCCGGGAGATCCGCCGGAGGGGCCGGCCGGGAGTTCGTCCGTCATGGACAGAAGCCTACGAGGTTGCCTTCTCCGCGTACATGCGGCTGATGACCGCCTCGATGTCGGGTTCCCGCACCGACAGGTCGACCAGCGGGTACTCCGCCGCGATCCGCGCCACCAGCGGCGCCGCCGACTGCGCCGCCGGAAAGGCGAGCCACTGCCGGGGCCCCTCGACCTTCACCACCCGCGCCGACTCCACCTCGATGGGCGGCAGTTCGCGTTCCAGGTCCACGACGAGCGTCCGTTCGCTCTCGCCGATCTCGTGCAGCCCGGTCAGCGGACCGTCGTACATCAGACGCCCGTGGTCGATGACCATCACGCGCCGGCACAGCTGCTCGATGTCGGAGAGGTCGTGGGTCGTCAGGAGCACGGTCGTGCCGCGCTCCGCGTTGAGGTCCCGCAGGAACTCCCGTACCCGCGCCTTGCTGATCACGTCGAGCCCGATCGTCGGCTCGTCCAGGTACAGCACCTCGGGGTCGTGCAGCAGCGCCGCCGCGATGTCCCCGCGCATCCGCTGCCCGAGCGAGAGCTGCCGTACGGGCACGTCCAGCAGTTCGCCCAGTTCGAGGAGTTCGACGCACCGGTCAAGGTTCTCCGCGTACCGCGCGTCCGGGATCCGGTACATCCGGTGCATCAGCCGGTACGAGTCGATCAGCGGGAGGTCCCACCACAGGGTGGTCCGCTGGCCGAACACCACGCCGATGCGCTGCGCGAGCCGGGTGCGTTCCCGGGACGGGTCGATGCCCGCGACGCGCAGGCGCCCGCCGCTGGGCGTGAGGATGCCGGTGAGCATCTTGATGGTGGTGGACTTCCCCGCGCCGTTCGGCCCGATGTAGCCGACCATCTCGCCGCGCGACACGGTGAAGGAGATCGAGTCGACCGCCCGCACCTGTCGCCGCTCACTGCGCAGAAAGCCGGTCTTCTTGCGTACGTCGAAGACCTTCTCCACACCGTCGAGACGGAT
Organism: Streptomyces tauricus; assembly: GCF_014650955.1. GTDB lineage: Bacteria > Actinomycetota > Actinomycetes > Streptomycetales > Streptomycetaceae > Streptomyces > Streptomyces tauricus. Next base: position 128,220 of record NZ_BMVY01000015.1, on the reverse strand, counting down.
GAAGTCGGTGTCCATGTGCGGGTGATCCGCGTGTGGATGATCCATGTGCGGTTGATCCATGTGTGGGCGATCCGTGTGTGGGTGTCCCATGTGCGGGTCTCCCATGTGTGGGCGTTCCATGTGCGGCTAGCTCCCCGTGCTCCGGTACGAACGAAGGCCCGCCCGCCACGCGAGTCCCGAGAGCCCGCAGCAGACGACGGCCACGAGTGGCGACACGAACGCGGTCCACCGCGGCAGGTCGAGCGGATACGGCAGCCCGAGCACGTACAGCGCGGGCAGCCAGTTGACGAAGGCCAGCGGCAGCACGAAGGTCACCCCGCGCACCAGGTCCTTCGCGAAGACGGTCGGCGGGTACTGCAGAAGGGTGGTACCGCCGTACGTGAACGAGTTCTGCACCTGGGAAGCGTCCTGCGCCACGAACTGGAAGGCCCCGCCCGCCACGAACACCGACGCGAAGATGGCGGCCCCGCTGACCATCATCACCGGCATCAGCAGCACCTTCGCCGGGGTCCACTCGATGTCGACCACGACGAGCGCGTACCCGAGGACCAGCAGCCCCTGGGTGATCCGGCCGAGGCGCCGCAGCGCGAACCGGTCCGCGGCGACCTGCGCGAGCACCGGCGCGGGGCGGACGAGCAGGGTGTCGAGTGTGCCGTCCCGTACCCGCTGCCCGAGCCGGTCCATCGAGCCGAGCGTCAGATCGGCGAGGCCGAACGCCGCGCTGGACAGCCCGTACAGGAACGCCACCTCGCCGAGCGAGTAGCCGCCGAGCTGGTCGACCCGCGAGAACATCAGCAGGATCGCGACGAAGTCGAGGACGGTCCCCGCGAAGTTGCCGAAGAGGGTCATCGCGAAGGACGCGCGGTACGCCATCGTCGAGCGGATCCACATCCAGGCGATCAGCCGGTAGGCCCGCAGCCCGTCCACCAGCCGCGACCCGGCCACCGGTTCGAACCCGGCACGGGGCTCACGGGGTTCACCGGGTTCACGGGGCTTCTCCCGCAGGTCAGCCACCCTGGACCACCACCCGGCGCGTCGCCGCCGACTGGACGAGACGGCCCACCGCGAGCAACCCGACGGCCCAGGCGGCCTGGAAGGCGTACGTCCGCAGCAGCGCGAGGCCCGTGCGCTCCCCGAGCAGCACGTCCGCCGGGGCCTGCACGAGCGCCGACCAGGGCAGCACGCGGGCCAGTTCGCCGAGCGCGCCCGGGAAGACGTTCAGCGGCAGGGTCATCCCGGAGAAGAACAGTCCCGCGAGGACGGCCAGTTGCTGCACGCCCGCCCCGTCCATGAACCAGAACGCCGCCAGCGCCACGAGATAGCGGATCGCGAAACTCACCAGCACCCCGAGCACCACGGCGACGAGGAACGCCAGCCAGGTCCCGGCGTCCCCGGGCAGCGCGAGCTGGAACACCAGCCCGCCGAACACCATCGGCACCACACCGCGCCCCAGCAGCTGGAACGCGGCCCGTCCCGCGTCCGCCGCCAGCCACCACGCCTGGAGGTCCGCGGGCCGGTAGAGGTCGATCGCGATGTCACCCGTACGGATTCTCTCGATCAGCTCGTCCTCGAAGCCGCCGCCCATCACCGCGACCACCGACAGCAGCCCCTGGCCCACCCACACGTACGTCACCGCCTGGGCCTGGTCGTAGCCGCCGAGACCCGGTCTCTCGTCCCACAGCGCGATGTACGTGTACGCCAGGATCAGCCCGAAGACGGTGTTGGTGAACACGCCCGCGGCGGTGGCCACCCGATAGGTCGCGTACCGCCGGAACCCGCCCGCCGCGACGGCCGCGTACAACCTCCATGCCCGCACCACGAAGCCTCTCCAGCCGTTCTGAGCCAAAGCGCTGGAGCCTAGTCCCGGGCCGGTACCGCGTGCCAGGCATTTTCTCCTGGGACGCGTGCCACGCACCGGGAACGATTCGCCGGGTGGGACAGTCTTCAAGGGAGGGCGCAGCAGGCGTACGAGGGCGTACCAGACGTACGACGTGAAACGGGAGCACGGCACAAGATGAACGACCAGCCGCAGCCGCAGCAGCCGAGCGAGGGCTGGGCACCGAGAGACCCCGACAGCGCCTCGGCGGGCGCGTCGGACACACCGGGCAAGCCGGGTAAGCCCGGCGAGCCCGGCAAGCCCGACCGGCCGGAGGCGCCGGGCACGCCGGACGCGCGGGGCAAGCCGGATACACCCGGCAAGGCGCGGGACACGGCACCGGCCTCCCCGGCTCCGACGGGCGGGAGGGGCGCGACGGGCGGGACGGGCGGGACGCCGAACGGCCATGACGGCACAGACGGCCCGGACACCCCGGGTGTACGAGACACCTCGGGCGTACGGGACACTCCGGGCGTACGGGACGACGCGACCGTCGCGTTGACGGCCGTGTCCGCCGACGCGGAAGCCACACCCGGGAAGCAGGCGGGTGAGCACCCCGGGGAGCAGGCGGGGGAATCGAAGAAGCCCAAGAAGGCCAAGCGGCCCAAGCGCACCGGCTGGAAGCGGCTGATCCCGACCTGGCGGATGGTGCTCGGCACGTTCGTCGGCGTGGTCCTGCTGCTCGTCGGCGCGTTCGCGCTCGGTTACTACCTGGTGAAGATCCCGTCGGCGAACGCGACCGCGATCAAGCAGAGCAACGTCTACCTGTACGCGGACGGCAGCCAGCTCGCCCGCGACGGCGAGGTGAACCGCGAGAACGTGGACCTGTCGCTGATCTCCAAGGACGCGCAGCACGCGGTGCTCGCCGCCGAGGACCGTGACTTCTACACGGAGTCGGCGGTCGACCCGAAGGCGATGATCCGCGCCGGCTGGAACACCGCCACCGGCAAGGGCAAGCAGTCCGGTTCGACGATCACCCAGCAGTACGTGAAGAACTACTACCTGGCGCAGGAGCAGACGGTCACACGGAAGGTGAAGGAGTTCTTCATCTCCATCAAGCTGGACCGGGAGAAGAGCAAGGACGACATCCTCGAGGGCTACCTCAACACCAGCTACTTCGGCCGCAACGCGTACGGCATCCAGGCCGCGGCGCAGGCCTACTACGGAGTCGACGCCAAGGGCCTGTCGGCAGCGCAGGGCGCCTACCTGGCGGCGCTCCTGAACGCGCCGAGCGAGTACGACGTGGTCGCGCACCCCGAGAACAAGCCGGCCGCGCTGGCCCGCTGGAACTACGTTCTCGACGGCATGGTCAAGAAGGACTGGCTCAGCGAGTCGGAGCGGGCCGGCGTCAAGTTCCCCGCGCCCAAGGAGACGGTGATCGCGGCCGGGATGTCGGGGCAGCGCGGCTACATCGTCAAGGCCGTCAACGACTATCTCGCCGACCACAAGATCCTCGACGAGGACGCGCTGAACGCGGGCGGCTACCGCATCACGACCACCCTGCAGAAGCCCAAGCAGGACGCCTTCGTGAAGGCCGTCGACGACCAGGTGATGGACGAACTCGACAAGAAGAACCGCAAGGTCGACAACTACGTCCGCGCGGGCGGCGCCTCCATCGACCCGAAGACCGGCAAGGTCCTCGCGATGTACGGCGGCATCGACTACACGAAGCAGTACTACAACAACGCCACGCGCCGGGACTACCAGGTCGGCTCGATCTTCAAGCCGTTCGTGTTCACCTCGGCCGTGCAGAACGACTCGGTCACCCAGGACGGCCGGACGATCACCCCGAACACCGTCTACGACGGCACGAACAAGCGGCCTGTACAGGGCTGGGACGGCGGCACGTACGCCCCGGAGAACGAGGACCAGGTCTCGTACGGCCAGATCCCGGTCCGTACCGCCACCGACAAGTCCGTGAACTCCGTGTACGCGCAGATGGCGGTGGACGTCGGCTCCGCGAAGGTCGAGCAGACCGCGGTCGACCTCGGCATCCCGGCCGACACCCCCGACCTGAACGCGTCCCCGTCCATCGCGCTCGGCACGGCCACCGCGAGTGTCCTCGACATGGCGGAGGCGTACGCGACCCTCGCCAACCACGGCAAGCACGGCACGTACACGATGATCGAGAAGGTCACCAAGGACGGCTCGGAGGACGTGAAGCTGCCGGACGAGGCGACCGAGCAGGCCGTCAGCCGGGAGGCCGCCGACACGACGACCTCGATCCTGCAGAGCGTCGTCGAGGGCGGCACCGGTACGGCCGCGCAGGCCGCCGGGCGTCCCGTGGCGGGCAAGACGGGCACCGCGGAGGACGACAAGGCGGCCTGGTTCGCGGGCTACACCCCGAACCTCGCCACGGTCGTCGCCGTGATGGGCCAGGACCCCGACACGGGCGAGCACAAGGCGCTGTACGGGGCTCTCGGGCAGGCACGTATCAACGGCGGCGGCTACCCGGCGCAGATCTTCGCCCAGTACACGAAGGCCGCGCTGAAGGGCGTGAAGGTCCAGGACTTCGACCTGAACCTCCAGGACGGCGCCGAGGAGCAGGAACTCCCGCCGGCCGACCCGGACGAGGACGCGACCGCCACGGGCGGCACCACCACCGACGGCGGCACGACCACGGGCGGCGAGGAGACCCCGGACACCCAGGGCCAGGACAACGGCGGCACCACCACCGACGGGGGCACCACCGACACCGGCGGCACGACGACCGACGGCGGCGGCACCACCACGGACGGCGGTACCACCGGCACGGGCGGCACGACGACGGACGGCGGGGGCACCACCACGGACGGCGGCACGGACGGCACGACCGGGGACGGCGGCGCGACGACCGACGGCGGCGGTACAACCACGGACGGCGCGGACGGGAGCACCGGGACGACGTTCGGGGGCTTCCCGTAACCCCGGACCGGGGGTTGTCGGGCAGGTGCTAGTGACTGGTGCTAGCGGCAGGCTCTAGTGGCCGGAGGTCGCCTTCAGGCCGACCACGGCCACCAGCAGCAGACAGACGAAGAAGATCCGGGCGGCGGTCGTCGGTTCACCGAGCACCGCCATGCCGTACACCGCCGCCCCGGCCGCGCCGATGCCCACCCAGACGCCGTACGCGGTACCGATGGGCAGCGTCTTCGCCGCGTACGACAGCAGCAGCATGCTGGCGACGATCCCGGCACCGGTGAGCACGCTCGGCACGAGCCGCGTGAACCCCTCGGTGTACTTCATCCCGACCGACCAGCCGACTTCGAGCAGACCGGCGACGACAAGCAGGACCCAGGCCATGAGGCACCTCCGTGCAGGAATCAACAGGGGTGCGTCGTCTTTGCCTGTCCCGGTACGGCGCGTCTCGTCGGGGTCCTTCCAAGGTAGCAAGGGCCGCGGAAAAGAGGGCCGCGGCAGCGGAAAGGGGCTGGTGACAACGGTCACCAGCCCCTTCGACGCCCGGCTCCTCTACAGGTACAGGCCGGTGGAGTCCTCCGACCCCTCGAACCGGTCCGCGGCCACGGCGTGCAGATCCCGCTCGCGCATCAGCACGTACGCGGTGCCGCGCACCTCGACCTCGGCACGGTCCTCCGGGTCGTACAGCACCCGGTCACCCGGCTCCACCGTCCGTACGTTCTGCCCGACCGCCACGACCTCGGCCCAGGCGAGCCGCCGGCCCACCGCCGCGGTCGCGGGGATCAGAATGCCGCCACCGGACCGGCGTTCACCCTCGGCGGCGTCCTGCCGCACGAGCACACGGTCGTGCAGCATCCGGATGGGCAGCTTGTCGTGCTGGCTGCTGGGCTCAGTCCTCTTGGCACTCACGGTCCGAATTTACCTGCCTTCGCGCCAGTCGTACGCAGCTGGGGTCCAGTCGAACGCAGGTGGGGTCCAGTCGTGCGCAGCTGGGGTCCAGTCGTGCGCAGGTGGGGTGCGGAAGGGTCCGGCCCCGTTCAGCGCCTGCGGCGCCTGGGGCGTCCGGAGCGCCTGGGGCCCAGGGTGAGCAGTCCGACGACGCCGACCACCACGAGGGCCACGGGCACGATGCGGTCCAGCCGCGGCGCCCCGTCCTCCGTGACGAACTGGCCCCGCACATCGTCGACGACGCGGTTGACGCCGACGTAGGCGCGTCCGAGGGTGTGGTCGACGCTGGACGCCACCTTGGCCTTGGCATCCCCGACGATGGTCTTCGGGTGCACCCGCACCCCGATCTCGTCGAGCGTCTCGGCGAGGGTTTCGCGACGGCGTTTGATGTCCGCCTCGATCTGCGCCGGAGTCCTGGTGTCCGGCGTGCTCGACGTGTCCGACACGCGCTGCCTCCGTAATCGTGGTCGTTTCTTCCCGTGGCCGGTCCATGGCCGGTTCCTGTCGGCCCTGCACCTGATCGACAGTCTGTCAGCTTCGCCCTCCGCGCACCGCCCGGCACCCCCATTACGCTCGGTTCCGTATCCACCACCTCGCAAGGAGACCGAACCGAGATGAGCGAGCGACTCCAGCCCGGCGACACCGCCCCAGCCTTCACCCTGCCCGACGCCGACGGCAACGAGGTGTCCCTTGCCGACCACAAGGGCCGCAAGGTCATCGTGTACTTCTACCCGTCCGCGCTCACTCCAGGCTGCACCAAGCAGGCCTGCGACTTCACCGACAACCTGGACCTGCTCGCGGGCGCCGGCTACGACGTCATCGGCGTCTCCCCCGACAAGCCGGAGAAACTCGCCAAGTTCCGCGACCAGGAGAACCTGAAGGTCACCCTGGTCGCCGACCCGGACAAGACGGTCCTGGACGCGTACGGCGCCTTCGGCGAGAAGAAGAACTACGGCAAGACCTACATGGGCGTCATCCGCTCCACGATCGTGGTGGACGAGGAGGGCAAGGTGGAACGGGCCCTGTACAACGTCCGCGCGACCGGCCATGTCGCCAAGATCATCAAGGACCTGGAGATCTGAGGTCCGCGCCCGAAAACCCTGAACGGCCCGTACCGGCTCCTCCGGTACGGGCCGTTCCACATTCCGGACGTGACCATCCGATAAACGATTCGTTACTCCGTACGAGGCGGCGAACACGCGGCCGGAACGGAGGGGGTCATGCCGGTCAGCCCGTACACCAAGGACCGCCTGGAGGAGGCGGCGAGCTCGTCACGGACGCTGTCGGAGGCGCTGGGGAAGCTGGGGGTGGATCCGAGGAGTTCGAGACGTGACTACATCCGGGGACGCTTGAAGAAACTGGCGGTGGACACCTCGCACTTCCGACGTGAGGGCACCAGGTGGACGAAGGAGACCCTCGAACCGGTCGTCGCTTCGTCGAAGAGCGTCAACGAGGTGGTCCGGCGGCTCGGGCTCGACTCCGTGGGCGGCCACCACACCAACATCACCCGGCGCATCAAGGCGTACGGCCTGGACACCACGCACTTCGAACCGGTGGCCCGCACCGAGAAGACGCGTGACAACCAGCGCCGCAGGACAGCCGCAGAGATCCTGGTCGAGGACGCCTCGGCGCATGCGAGGCGCACACCCGGCAGCCGGCTCAAGCGAGCCCTGCGGGAACTGGGCGTCGACGAGCGATGCAGCTCGTGCGGGCTCGAGGCGGTGTGGCTGGGAGAACCGCTACCGCTCGAGGTCGACCACGTCGACGGCAACTGGCGGAACAACCGGGCCGAGAACCTGCGTCTCCTCTGCCCCAACTGCCACTCCACAACGGACACTTATCGCGGCCGGGGCAAAACCCGCGACCGGGGCCCGGCTTCGTGAGCAACGGCGTTCGACACGAGCGCGTCCGGTACATCGGGGCCCGGCCCACATCCGACGATCTGCGCACCGCCGTGACGGGGTCGATCTCATTCGCCGAAGTGCTTCGCCGCCTCGGCCGACCGCAGAACGGCGGCCAACGTCGCATGCTGCAGCGGTGGATCGCCGAGGAGCAGCTCACGACCTCGCACTTCCTGGGCCAGGGGCACGGCCGGGGGAAACCGGGCACGACCCCCGCCAAGCCGGCGGATGCCGTACTGGTCAGACACGGCGGTGAACGCCGGACAGCGACGAAGTACCTCCGACGGGCCCTTGTCGAGATCGACGTACCCGAGCGATGCGCCCGGTGCGGCACCGCTCCGGAGTGGCTCGGCAGACCGATGACTCTGGAAGTCGATCACATCGACGGGGACTGGAGGGACGACCGCCCCTCGAACCTGCGACTGCTGTGCCCCAACTGCCATGCGATCACCCGTACGTGGTGCAGGGGGCGGCGCGGTACGAATCCGGCGGCATAAACCCGCACGCAGCGGCACCTGCGTGACCGGTACGATGGCTGCGCTGGCGGCGGTGGCGCAACGGCTGACGCAGCAGACTTAGGATCTGTGGCCCGTGAAACGGCTTGAGGGTTCGAATCCCTTCCGCCGCACAGTGACGGCCTGCGAATCGAAGAATCGATACGCAGGCCGTTTTTCGTGCCCTTTTTCCTGCCCGGGCACGCCGAGTGCCGCCGCAAGCAATCGAGCCGCTGTTCAGCGCCTCACTCCGCCGGCAGCGCGAACCATCGCAGCAGTACCGGTTTCGCGTCCGGTGGGGCGTCCTCCGGGCCCCGGGCGAAGCGGGTCAGCAGGTCCAGGTAGGCGTCGTGGAACGCGGTCACCTCGTCCTTCGTGAGGTGGCTGAGGCTGCGGGAGCCGCGCATCCAGCCCTCCGACTCCCCCTGCCCCTCCGTGAACCGCCGGGCCAGCTCGATGTCCTCGTCCAGCCGCATACGGTCCAGGGTTCCCGCGACCGCCCGCTCGCCGTCGGTCATCTCGTCCTGCGCCGGCCTGCGTACGTCGAGTCCGCGCACCGCCCGCCACCAGCGCTCACGGCTGTTGGGCCGGTCCGGTACGTCCTCGATGAAGCCGCCGCTCTCCAGGCGGCGCAGGTGGTAGCTGAGCGTGCCGGTGTTCTCCCCGAGCGCGGCGGCGAGGGTCGTGGAGGTCGCCGGGCCCGAGACGGCGAGGTGCCGGAGGAGCTTCAGCCGCAGCGGGTGGGCGAGCGCTTTGAGCGCCGCGGGGTCGCTGACGGTACGCCGCTCGGCGTCGGGCGCATCGGGGGCCTCGGACTTGGGGGTGGGGGCGGATTCAGGGGCGGGTGCGGGCTGGGACCCACCTTCGTCGCTCATGGGGGCAGCCTACCGTTCCGCACAGCCAAAGCTCTGCAGAGATACTTCTGCAGAATTTTCTCTGCAGACCTTCCATTGCAGAGAAATGGCTGCAATCCTTGAGACACAGCGCGGCAGGCGGCAGCCTTCCGCTCATCCGGTCACTCACCTGGGGGTCTGCATGTTTCGTGCCCGACGACGTCTCGCGATGGCACTGTCCGCCGGGGTCCTCGCGGCGACCGCGACCGTGGGCGCTGGGGCGGGGGCGGGCGCGGCAGCGACAGCAGCGACGCCTACTCAGGCGGACCCGCACTCAGGCCCGGGCTACGGCTCCGGCCCCGCCTCCACCTCCGGCACACGAGACCGCGGCTTTGAAGACTGCCCCGCCCCCTCCGAGCTGCCCCCCGGCGCCGATCCGGCGAGGTGGCGCTGCGAGGCGATGACGGCCGTCGGGCGTCTCACGCTCGGCCGGGTCGACGTCGAGGTGCCGGCCGACCGGCCGCTGGCGATCACGTTCGCGGAGGGCACGGTGGACGGCGAGTTCCGTCAGGTGTTCGGCGCGATGGCCGCCACTCCCCTGCGAGTTCGGGGTACGCCGCTGTCGATCACGCCTCGGTACGGCGGTTACTCCGACTTCGAGTCGAACGACGAACGGCGCGGCGAGCTGGATCTGACGTTCCGGATAGCCGGGCCCGGGGTGCCGCCCGGTTGCTCCATAGGCAGCGCGGCGGACCCGGTCCGTCTGGTGCTCCTGGAGACGGATCCGCCGAAGGTCGTCACGCCGGACCCGCTGGTCGTCACCTTCGGAGTGGCGGACAACCGCTTCGCCGTGCCGGGGACTTCGGGCTGCGGCCCGCTGGGCCCCGTGCTCGACAGGGCGCTGCGCCTTCCGTCCCCGGCCGGCGTGAACGGCATCGATCTGGACGCCCGGGTAGCGATGCGTGCGTACGGGGAGGTGTAGCTCAGCCCAGCAGTTCCTTGACGACCGGTACGAGTCCTCGGAACGCCTTGCCCCGGTGGCTGATCGCGTTCTTCTCGTCGGGGGTCAGTTCGGCGCAGGTGCGGGTGTCGCCGTCGGGCTGGAGGATCGGGTCGTAGCCGAAGCCGTGGGTGCCGGCGGGTTCGTGGCGCAGGGTGCCCCGCAACTGCCCTTCGACCACTCGCTCGGTGCCGTCGGGCAGGGCGAGTGCGGCGGCGCAGGCGAAGTGGGCGGCCCGGTGTCCGTCGGCGATGTCGCCGAGCTGGGCGAGGAGGAGGTCGAGGTTGGCGCGGTCGTCGCCGTGGGTGCCGGACCAGCGGGCGGAGAAGATGCCGGGGGCGCCGCCGAGTACGTCGACGCACAGGCCGGAGTCGTCGGCGACGGCGGGGAGTCCGGTGGCCCGGGCGAGGGCGTGGGCCTTGAGGAGCGCGTTCTCGGCGAAGGTGACGCCGGTTTCCTTGACGTCGGGGATGTCCGGGTAGGCGTCCGCGCCGACGAGGTCGTGGGACAGATCTGCCGCGGCGAGGATCGCCCTCAGCTCGGTGATCTTTCCGGGGTTGCGGGTGGCGAGGATCAGGCGGGTCATGGTGCTCACCCTAGTCAGGTGGACGCATTCGTTCGCGTGCCGCCCGTGATCGTTCGCCGCCCGCGGGGGCCGGCCGGTGTCGCTACGGGGTGCAGACCTTGGTCAGTTCGCCCGCCGCGTCGGTGACGGGGCTGATGTCGGGGGTCGAGTCACCGTTGTTGATGGAGTCCCGGACGTTGCCGACGGCCGCCTGGAGGTCGTCCACGGCCTTGTTGATGTCGGTGTCGTCGGTCTTGTCGCCGATGGTGTCGAGGTTCTTGTCGATCGAGTCGAGTGCCTCGTCCGCCTGCGTGGGGTCGTTCGCCGCGTTCTCCACGGCCTGCTGGAGGTCGGTGACGCTGTCGGCGATCGTGTCGGCGGTCTGGACGCAGTCGAGCGCCTTGTTGACGGCGTCGCAGCCGGTGGTGAGCCCGGCCGTCAGCGCGACGGCTGCCACTGCTGCGGCGACGGCGGTGATACGGCGTGGTCGGCGGCGGCTCGCGGCCATGGAACGGTCCTCCCGTTTTCAGGCCCCCGAGGGCCCCGTTTCGTAGGCCCCAGGGCCCCCGTTTGGTGCTGGTCGGGCGAGACGGTGGTGTGCCGTTCGCCCGCACCTGTAGGGACGCGACGGCCGGTGCCGTGGTTGCCCGCGACGTCCGGCCGTCTTGGTACGTCCTTTACTTTTCGAGGACCGTATCAAGCGCCGTGCGCTGGGCGACAGCGAGTTCCGTGCAGCCCAGGACGGCCAGATCGAGGATGGAGTTGAGTTCGTCGCGGTCGAACGGCTCGGCCTCGGCGGTGCCTTGGACCTCGACGAAGCGGCCGTCGCCGGTGCAGACGACGTTCATGTCGGTATCGGCGCGGACGTCCTCCTCGTAGCAGAGGTCGAGGAGGGGGATGCCACCGACGATGCCGACGGAGACGGCGCTGACCGTGCCGGTGAGGGGCTGCCGGTTGGCCTTGATGAGCTTCTTGCCCTGGGCCCAGGTGACGGCGTCGGCGAGGGCGACGTAGGCGCCGGTGATGGCGGCGGTGCGGGTGCCTCCGTCGGCCTGGAGGACGTCGCAGTCCAGGACGATGGTGTTCTCGCCGAGTGCCTTGTAGTCGATGACCGCGCGCAGGGAGCGGCCGATGAGCCGGCTGATCTCGTGGGTGCGGCCGCCGATCTTGCCGCGGACGGACTCGCGGTCGCCGCGGGAGTTGGTGGCGCGGGGAAGCATGGAGTATTCGGCGGTCACCCAGCCTTCGCCGCTGCCCTTGCGCCAGCGCGGGACACCTTCGGTGACGGAGGCGGTGCAGAAGACCTTCGTGTCGCCGAAGGAGACGAGGACGGAGCCCTCGGCGTGCTTGCTCCAGCCGCGTTCGATGGTGATCGGGCGGAGCTGTTCGGGCGTGCGGCCGTCGATGCGAGACATGGCGAAGAGCCTAGTCGTATACGGGTGAGGGGCCGCCCCGGTATACGGAAGCGGCCCCTCAGGGGTGAGGCTCAAAAGCCTGCCCCGACAGCTACGTCGGCAGCTACGTCGGCAGCTGCGTCGACAACCGCGTCGGCAGTTACATCATGTCTTCGATGTCGGCGGCGATCGGGTCGGCGTCGGTGCCGATGACGACCTGGATCGCGGTGCCCATCTTGACGACGCCGTGGGCGCCCGCGGCCTTCAGGGCGGCCTCGTCGACCTTGCTCGGGTCGACGACCTCGGTGCGCAGCCGGGTGATGCAGCCCTCGACCTCTTCGATGTTGTCGATGCCACCGAGCCCGGCGACGATCTTCTCAGCCTTGCTGGCCATGTCCTTCTCCCTGATCCGAACCGCTTTGTCGCAGCGCTTTGTCGCAGTAACCCACAGTTGGCCCATCTTCGCGAGCGGCCACGTCGCCCCTGCCGAATGATGGCGATCACGACAGCGGAAACCGTTCACACATCGCTCGCTGACTGGTCTACACCAGTTTTCAGCGGCCGCCAAACCTGGGACGCAGGAGGACACCCATGAGTGCCGACAGCGCGGCCGTGCCCGCGCGCTCCCGGTGGAGCGATCTGTTCCAGGGTCTGCAGAAGATGGGCCGCAGCCTTCAACTGCCCATCGCGGTACTGCCCGCGGCGGGCATCCTCAACCGGCTGGGGCAGCCGGACGTGTTCGGGGCCGACGGGCTCGGCTGGACGAACGTCTCGAAGGTGATGGCGGGCGCGGGCGGCGCACTGCTCGACGGTTCGCTCGGTCTGCCGCTGCTGTTCTGCATCGGTGTGGCCATCGGGATGGCGAAGAAGGCGGACGGTTCGACGGCGTTGGCGGCCACGGCCGGTTTCCTCGTCTACTACAGCGTGCTGCGGCAGTTCCCGGAGGACTGCGCGGACCAGGCGAAGGTGGTGGCGGCGGGCTGCCAGGCGCAGGACGGCACGGTGGCGGTCTTCACGTATCAGAATCCGGGTGTGTTCGGCGGTATCGCCATCGGGCTGATGGCGGCCTACTTCTGGCAGCGCTACCACCGCACGAGGCTCGTCGACTGGCTGGGTTTCTTCAACGGCCGCCGGCTGGTGCCGATCATCATGGCGTTCGTGGCGATCGCGTTCGCCGCGCTCTGCCTGTGGGTGTGGCCGCCGATCGGCCGGGGCCTGGAGGACTTCAGCGACTGGCTGGTGAGTCTGGGGGCGTGGGGTGCGGGTGTCTTCGGTATCGCCAACCGCGCGCTGCTGGTGATCGGGCTGCACCAGTTCCTGAACGTGCCCATCTGGTTCCAGTTCGGCAGTTTCACCAAGCCGGACGGGTCGGTCGTGCACGGGGACATCAACATGTTCCTGGCGGGTGATCCGGACGCGGGCCAGTTCACGTCGGGGTTCTTCCCCATCATGATGTTCGCGCTGCCGGCCGCGTGCCTGGCCATGACGCACTGCGCGAAACCGCATCGCCGCAAGGAGATCGGCGGTCTGATGCTGTCGATCGCGCTGACCTCGTTCGTCACGGGCATCACGGAGCCGATCGAGTACTCGTTCGTGTTCATCGCGCCGCTGCTGTACGTGATCCACGCGGTGCTCACCGGTGTCTCCATGGCGGTGACGTGGGGGCTCGGGGTGCATGACGGTTTCAGCTTCTCGGCCGGTCTGATCGACTACGTCATCAACTGGAACCTCGCCACGAGACCCTGGGCGATCATCCCGATCGGTCTGTGTTTCGCGGTCGTCTACTACGTGATCTTCCGTTTCGCGATCACGAAGTTCGACCTGCGGACGCCGGGACGGGAGCCGGAGGACGAGGTCGAGGACGTGACGAAGGCGTAGCGAGCGCACGGACGTGCGGGCGGGCTAGCGGGTGAGCGAGCGAGAGGCCCGCGACCCGTGACCCGCGACCCATGACCCACGACTCGTGACCCGTGAAAGGCCCCCGGACGACCGGTCCGGGGGCCTTTTGGCGCGCGCTTGAGCGGCGTTCACGGCGGCCGTTCGAGCCGTGTCATGGCGCACGCCTGAGCCGCGTTCATAACGATATGAGCCGACCCTCCCGCTATGGCCGGGGCCACAAAACTGGCGGGTTCCTTATCTCACCTTCACCGTGCTACAACAGGTCTACACCACTGAGTGGTGTAGACCACGCGGATGCTGTCCATCCCTCGTGCACTCCTCTTTCCCACCCTTTCCGTCCCCGGCCTTCCCCGGCAGCACGCAGCACATGGAGGAACAATGACCACCGCCACAGCACCGGCGGCCCCCACGAAGAAGTGGGGCTCCGGCCTGCTCCAGGGCCTGCAGAAGGTCGGCCGCAGCCTGCAGCTCCCCATCGCCGTGCTGCCGGCCGCCGGCATCCTGCTCCGGCTCGGCCAGCCCGACGTGTTCGGCGCCGACGGACTCGGCTGGGACAAGGTCGCCTCCGTGTTCGCCACGGCCGGTGACGCGGTCTTCGCCAACCTGCCGCTGCTGTTCTGCGTCGGCATCGCCATCGGCTTCGCCAAGAAGTCCGACGGTTCCACCGCCCTCGCGGCGCTGGTCGGCTTCCTGGTCTACAAGAACGTGCTCACCGCGTTCCCCATCAGTGAGGCCAAGGTCCAAAAGGGCGCGGACGTCGCCGCGACCTACAACGACCCCAAGGTCCTCGGCGGCATCGTGATGGGCCTGATAGCCGCCGTCACCTGGCAGCGGTTCCACCGCACCAAGCTGCCCGACTGGCTCGGCTTCTTCAACGGCCGTCGCCTCGTACCGATCCTGATGGCCTTCATCGGCACCGCGGTCGGCGTCTTCTTCGGTCTGGTCTGGGAGCCCATCGGCGACATCATCACCAACTTCGGCGAGTGGATGACCGGCCTCGGCGCGGTCGGCGCGGGCATCTTCGGCGCGATCAACCGCGCGCTGCTCCCGGTCGGCATGCACCAGTTCGTCAACACCGTCGCCTGGCAGGAGATCGGCACCTACACGGACTCCGCCGGCGCCGTCTGGCACGGTGACCTGCCGCGCTTCTTCCACGGTGACCCGACCGCCGGTCAGTTCATGACGGGCTTCTTCCCCATCATGATGTTCGCGCTCCCGGCCGCGGCCCTCGCGATCACGCACTGCGCCCGCCCCGAGCGCCGCAAGGCCGTCGGCGGCATGATGGTCTCCCTCGCGCTGACCTCGTTCGTCACGGGTATCACCGAGCCGATCGAGTTCGCGTTCATGTTCATCGCGCCGCTCCTGTACGTGATCCACGCGATCCTGACCGCCCTGTCGATGGCCATCACCTGGGCGCTGGGCGTGCACCACGGCTTCAGCTTCTCCGCGGGCGCCATCGACTACTTCCTCAACTGGAACCTCGCCACCAAGCCATGGCTGATCATCCCGATCGGCCTGGTCTTCGCGGCGGTCTACTACGTGACCTTCCGCTTCGCGATCATCAAGTTCAACCTCGCCACCCCGGGCCGCGAGCCCGAGGAGGAGGTCGAGGACCTCACCAAGGCGTGAGCCCTCGCACGGCGTGACACGGCACAGGGCCCCCGGAGCGGATCTGCTCCGGGGGCCCTGTGCCGTGTCACGCGTACTCAGATGTCGTACGTGGCTCGCGGTGACGCCAGTTCGACCGGGCCGGTGAATGCCTCGCGGGCGTGGTCCAGGTTCGTCTGGGGGTCCGTCCACGGGGGGATGTGGGTGAGGACGAGGCGGCGCGCGCCGGCACGGGTCGCGGTCTCGCCGGCCTCGCGGCCGTTGAGGTGCAGGTCCGGGATGTTCTCCTTGCCGTGGGTGAACGCCGCCTCGCAGAGGAACAGGTCCGTGTCCCGGGCCAGTTCGTCGAGCGTGTCGCACACGCCCGTGTCCCCGGAGTAGGTCAGCGACCGCCCGCCGTGCTCCACACGGATGCCGTACGCCTCCACGGGATGGCTGACCTTCTCGGTGTGGACCGAGAACGGGCCGATCTCGAAGGAGCTCGGCTTGACGGTGTGGAAGTCGAAGACCTCGCTCATGGAGGAGGCGGAGGGGGTGTCCGCGTACGCGGTGGTCAGGCGCTGCTCCGTGCCCTCGGGTCCGTAGACGGGGATCGGGTCGCAGCGGCCGCCGTCATGGCGGTAGTAGCGCGCGACGAAGTACGCGCACATGTCGATGCAGTGGTCGGCGTGCAGATGGCTGAGGAAGATCGCATCGAGGTCGTAGAGACCGCAGTGGCGCTGCAGCTCGCCAAGGGCACCGTTGCCCATGTCGAGAAGCAGCCGGAAGCCGTCGGCCTCGACGAGGTAGCTCGAACAGGCCGATTCCGCGGACGGGAACGACCCCGAGCAGCCGACGACGGTGAGCTTCATAGAGCGGAAACCTCCGCGGGCGGGGAGTGAAGACGGGGGTCGTGACAGGGGTCGTGCGGTCCGTCGAGCGTAAGGCGCGAAAGGGCGGGTCGCTCCTCCGTCGTGGGCTGTTGTGGGGGAACTCACCTGCGGTGTCACCGGTTCGGGGGCGCGCGGGGCCCGCATCGGAAGCGGGCAGGCGTGGGCGGAGGGGTGCCGGGTACCGTCGTACGCATGAACATGTCGTGGTGGCTCGCGCTGGCGGCCGTGGTGCTGCTGGCGGCCGTGGCGACGTTCGTGGACGGGTGGGGACGCGGCGGGCGCAAGCCGTCCGCGCGGCGACGTCCCGCGCGGCGGCCCTCGCAGCGGCCCACGCGGCGGCCGCCCGGACGGGCCGACGGGGACCGGCGCTCGCCGCGGCCCCAGCCGGGTGAGATCTGGTGGGCGAACGTGCCGTTCGAGGACGGGCCCGGGGCGAAGGACCGGCCCTGCCTGGTCCTGTCGGTACGGGGGCGCAAGGCCGTCGTCGCGAAGATCACGACGAAGTACCACGACGGGCGGGGCGGGGTCATCGCGCTGCCCGCGGGGTCGGTGGGGGATGCGCGAGGGCGGGCGAGTTTTCTTGAGACGGATGAGGTGCGGGGGGTGCCGGTGCGGGAGTTTCGGCGGCGGGTGGGGGAGGTGGACGCGGGGGTGTGGGCCCAGGTGCGGCACCTTGCGCGATAGCGCGTTTCCTCGCCCCCGCCGCCCCTACCCGTTCCCGTCCCGTTCTCGGGGGCGCTGCCCCCGAACCCCCGCTCCTCAAACGCCGGAGGGGCTAACTGCTAGCCCGTCCGGCGTTTGAGGACGAGCGCGCAGCGCGATCAGGGGGGCGAGGGGGCGCAGCCCCCATGCGTGGATGGGAACGGGTAGGGGCGGCGGGGGCGGAGAACAACCCCCGCTAAGCCCAGAGCTGGCCCTGCAGCGTGGCGATCGCTTCTTCCGTTGTCGCCGCCGTGTACACGCCCGTCGACAGGTACTTCCACCCGCCGTCGGCCACGACGAACACGATGTCGGCGGACGACCCCGCCGCCACGGCCTTGCGGCCGACCCCGATCGCCGCGTGCAGCGCGGCCCCCGTGGACACCCCCGCGAAGATGCCCTCCTGCTGGAGAAGCTCCCGCGTACGGGTCACCGCGTCGGCCGAACCGACCGAGAACCGGGTGGTCAGGACAGACGCGTCGTACAGCTCGGGCACGAAGCCCTCGTCGAGGTTGCGCAGCCCGTAGACGAGATCGTCGTAGCGCGGCTCGGCCGCGACGATCTTGACGTCGGGCTTGTGCTCGCGCAGGAACCGGCCCACACCCATCAGCGTCCCCGTGGTGCCGAGCCCGGCGACGAAGTGCGTCACCGAGGGAAGGTCGGCCAGGATCTCGGGGCCGGTCGTCGCGTAGTGCGCGCCCGCGTTGTCGGCGTTGCCGTACTGGTAGAGCATCACCCAGTCGGGATGCTCGGCGGCCAGCTCCTTCGCCACGCGCACCGCCGTGTTGGAGCCGCCCGCCGCCGGGGAGGGGATGATCTGCGCGCCCCACATGCCGAGCAGGTCGCGCCGTTCCTGCGAGGTGTTCTCAGGCATGACGCACACCATGCGGTAGCCCTTGAGCTTCGCGGCCATGGCCAGCGAGATACCGGTGTTGCCTGACGTCGGTTCGAGGATCGTGCAGCCGGGGGTGAGCCGGCCGTCCTTCTCGGCCTGTTCGACCATGTGGAGCGCGGGGCGGTCCTTGACCGAGCCGGTCGGGTTGCGGTCCTCGAGCTTCGCCCAGATACGGACGTCGGCGGACGGCGAGAGCCGCGGCAGGCGCACCAGAGGGGTGTTGCCCACCGCGGCCAGCGGGGAGTCGTAGCGCATCAGCGATCAGTGCCCGGCAGCCCGGTCAGACCATGCCGCCGGCGACGGCCGGCAGGATGGTGACGCTGTCGCCGTCGGTGAGCTTGGTGTTGATGCCGTCGAGGAAGCGGACGTCCTCGTCGTTCAGGTACACGTTCACGAAGCGGCGCAGTTCGCCCCCGTCCACGATGCGGGCCTGGATGCCCGTGTGGCGGCTTTCGAGGTCGGCGAAGAGCGCGGCAAGGGTCTCCCCGCCGCCCTCGACGGCCTTCTGCCCGTCGGTGTAGGTGCGGAGGATGGTGGGGATGCGGACCTCGATGGCCATGGTTGCGGGCTCCTGTCGGAAAGCGGAAGTCGGAAGGCGGGTCGGGTCGGATCGGGTCAGGTCGGGCTTGGGTGCGCGCGGCAGCGTGGGGAGGGCACCGGTTGCTGCGCACCGAGTGATGCGCCGGGGAGGGCGGGGACGCCGGTCTCGGCCCCACGGCCCCACGGCCCCACGGCACCACAGCCCCGCGGAGTCGTGGCCCACACGGCCGTGCGGCGGCGGGTTCAGCGCGTACAGATGGCGCTCTGCAGCCTGCACAGGTCGACGTGCAGCCGCGCCACGAGCAGCATGCCCGGCGTCTTGTCGCTCACGTCGTGGGAAACCATGGGCTCATCGTATCGATTCCCGGTCCGGGTCCCGGAATGTGATCTCAGATAGTGGATGAATTCTGACCGAAGTATGGATCCTCCGGCTCTCCTTAGGCCCTCCTTGGGCCCTCCTTACGCCTTCCTTCGGCCTCAGTACGCCTCCACCACCGTGACCTCCTCCTCCGTGACGACCCCCTCGACGATCCGGAACGAGCGGAACTGGAACTCTCCGAGCCCGTCGGTGTCAGCGGTCGAGACGAGGACGTAGTGGGCGTTCGGCTCGCTCGCGAGGGAGATGTCCGTACGGGAGGGGTGGGCCTCGGTCGAGGTGTGGGAGTGGTAGACGACGACCGGTTCCTCGTCGCGGTCGTCCATCTCGCGGTACAGCTTGAGCAGGTCCCCCGAGTCGAACTCGTAGAACGTGGGCGACATCGCCGCGTTCAGCATGGGGATGAAGCGCTCGGGACGGCCGGTGCCCTCCGGGCCCGCGATCACGCCGCACGCCTCGTCGGGATGGTCCCGGCGCGCGTGCGCGACGATCTGGTCGACGAGGGCCTGGGTGATGGTCAGCATGGAGCCAGGATAGGCAGACGGCAGCCCCGTACCGGAGAGTGGTACGGGGCTGCCCACATGCTGGGCGACGGGTGCCGCCCGCCCGGCGCCGGACCCGGCGGGACACCATCGCGCCGAACCCGATGGGACGGCGGGACTCCGTCAGCCGATCTTCTCGAACTCCGGCTCGCGGCGCTCGGTGACCTCCGGGTTGCGGGACTTCAGCACGGCCCAGCCGATGCCCAGCGCGGCGGCCCAGCCGGCCATCACGTACAGGCAGACGCGGGAGTCGGCGTCGTAGGCGATCAGGCCGGTGACGAAGAGCAGGAATGCGACCGCGACCCAGCTGAACTTCGAGCCGCCGGGGGCCGGGAAGGGCGAGGCGGGCAGGCGGCCCGCGTCGACGGCCCTGCGGTACAGGATGTGGCTGATGAGGATCATGAGCCAGGTCCAGATGCCGGCCGCGGTGGCCACCGAGACGACGTAACCGAAGGCCTTCTCCGGGACGATGTAGTTCAGGATCACGCCGACGCCCATGAACAGGACGGAGACGGTGATGCCGAACGCGGGCGTCTTCGTGGAGGACAGCTTGTTGAAGATCCGCGGGGCCTCGCCGTTGTCCGCCAGGGTGCGCAGCATGCGGCCCGTGGAGTACATGCCGGAGTTGCAGGAGGACAGGGCCGCCGTCAGCACGACGAAGTTGACGATACCGGCGCCCGCCGGGATGCCGATCTTCGCGAAGGCCGCGACGAAGGGGCTCACGCCCGGCGCGAACTCCGTCCACTTCACGACACAGAGGATGACCGTGAGCGCGCCGACGTAGAAGAGGGCGATGCGCCAGGGCAGGGTGTTGATCGCCTTGGGGAGGGTCTTCTCCGGGTTCTCGGACTCGCCCGCGGTGACGCCGACGAGTTCGACGGCGAGGTACGCGAACATCACGCCCTGGAGGGTCATCAGGGACGAGCCGATGCCCTTGGGGAAGAAGCCGTCGAAGGCCCAGAGGTTGGAGACGGCGGCGGTGTCGCCCGCGGAGCTGAAGCCGAAGGTGAGCACGCCGAGGCCGATCACGATCATGCCGATGAGCGCGGTGACCTTGACCATCGAGAACCAGAACTCGATCTCGCCGAAGAGCTTGACGGAGATCAGGTTCGCCACGAAGAGCAGGACCAGGAAGACCAGGGCCGTGACCCACTGCGGGACCTGCGGGAACCAGTAGTTGACGTAGATCGCGGCGGCGGTGAGTTCCGCCATGCCGGTGACGACCCACATCAGCCAGTACGTCCAGCCGGTGAAATAGCCGAAGAACGGGCCGAGGAACTCACGCGAGTACTCCGCGAAGGAGCCCGAGACCGGACGGTAGAGCAGCAGCTCACCGAGGGCCCGCATGATGAAGAAGATGATGACGCCCGCGAGGGCGTACATGAGGATGAGGCTGGGGCCCGCCTTGGCGATGTTCGCCCCGGCCCCCAGGAAGAGGCCGACGCCGATGGCGCCGCCGATCGCGATCATCTGGACCTGACGGCTGCCGAGCCCGCGTTCGTAGCCCTCTTCGGGGGCGTCGCCGTCGGCGGCGCCCTTGCCGCCCTGCTCGTCGTCGTGCTTACCGACCTGCACCGAGGTCATGTCTCATGCGCCTTTCTCCATGCCGGTCCGAGCCTTCGTCGGCTTCGGTCCGGTTTCCGATCCCCCCGGATTACTGGAGTCGAGCGGGCTCCCCGAGCCCGCTGAACGGCCTCCCCGAGGCCGCTCGTGCCTGGCCGGCTGTTGCCGGATCAGTGGCGCACCCGGCAGGACGTGGGTGGTGTCCCGCCGAGCGATCGTGAAGATTTATCACGGCCGCAACATAAGGAATCGGCGCTTCCTGTAGCGCACGCCACAGGGAGAAGCGGACATACGACACCCGGGCCCACATTGCGGGCCCGGGTGGTGATGTGATCGTTATCCGGATTTGAGCGTCCGCTGAGCGAACATCCGAGGTCGTGTCATCGACGGCTTCGCGTCACGGCATCAGCGTCTCGACCAGCGTCTCCTGCAGTCCGCCGAGCCACAGGTACGCCATCACCATCGGCTTGCGCGGGTCCTCGTCGGGGAGCCGGTAGAGAAGATCCGTGTCCTCCTCGTCGACGACGTCCAGCCGGGAGCCGATCGCGAGGCGCAGGTCGTTGAGGCAGCTGAGCCACTGCTTCGACTCCTCGGAGGTCAGCTTCAGGACAGCTCCCCCCTCCCCCACGGCCGCGACGCCGTCCAGGGAGCGGATCACCACGAGGGCGTTCTCCCGCTTTCCGGCACGCAGGTCGTTCTCGGTGAAACGGCGGAACTCCGAGGAGTACGCGCGCTGCTCCTCGGCCTGCTCGGGCGAGGTGGCCTCGACGTCGGGCCCGCTGTACGCGTCCGGGAAGAGGCGCTTCAGCACGGGGTCCGAGGGCGGCTCGCTCGGCCCCTCCGCGAACAGTTCGGCGAGCGGGTCGTCGGAGACGTCCTCGCCGGGACCCGGCCCGATGAGCTCCAGGAGCTGTACGGCGAGGGAGCGGATGATGGAGATCTCGACCTCGTCGAGCGCGACGGCCGCGCCGCCGCCGGGGAGCGGTTCGAAGTGTCCTGGCATCAGGTTGCGTCGCTACTTCCAGTACTGCGCGGGCGTCGGGTACTGCGCCGGCGTCGGGCGGTTGCCGGTCCTGCCGTGTCCGGTCCGGCGATCATCGGTCCGGCGGTCTCCGGCCGTTCGGGCTTCGGTCCGGCGGTCTCCGGTCATTCGGGCTTCGGTCCGGCGATCACCGGTACGGCGACCTCCGGTCCGGCGGTCACCGGTTCGGCGATGTCCCGTCTCACGATGTCCGGTCTCACGATGTGCGGCCGGGTCACTTCCGGTCGTGCTGGAGCGTGGCCCACAGACCGTAGCCGTGCATGGCCTGCACATCGCGTTCCATCTCCTCACGGGTGCCGCTGGAGACAACGGCCCGGCCCTTGTGGTGTACGTCCATCATCAGCTTGGTGGCCTTGTCCTTCGAGTACCCGAAGTACGACTGGAAGACATAGGTCACGTAGCTCATCAGGTTGACCGGATCGTTGTGGACGATGGTCACCCAGGGGACGTCGGGCTCGGTTACGGCGAAGACCTCCTCAGCCGACTCGGTCTTTTCGGTCTCTAGGGGTGCGGGAGCCGTCACACGGCCCATGCTGCCACCACAGGCGGGTGCCCGGCCAAACGAGCCCCGCAAATCATGCGCGGCGCGAGCGAGCCGCACATCACAGAACCTACAAATCGTCAGAGTGACGAGATAGGGGTAGCATCTCTCGTCATGAACACTGCGGACCTAGGGCTGCCGGTGGATGTGCCGTCGACAGCGCTCTTCACGGACCACTACGAGCTGACCATGCTGCAGGCCGCGCTCAAGGGCGGCACCGCCGACCGGCGTTCGGTCTTCGAGGTCTTCACCCGCCGGCTGCCCGAGGGCCGCCGCTACGGTGTCGTCGCCGGAACCGGCCGGGTCCTGGACGCGGTGGAGAACTTCCGCTTCGACCCGGACGTCATCGGCTTCCTGCGCGAGCGCCAGGTCGTGGACGAACCGACGCTGGAGTGGCTGGCCGCGTACCGCTTCGGCGGCGACATCTGGGGCTACCCCGAGGGCGAGGTGTACTTCGCCGGGTCACCGCTCCTGCGGGTGGAGGGCTCCTTCGCGGAGTGCGTGCTCCTGGAGACCGTGATCCTCTCCATCCTCAACCACGACTCGGCCATCGCGGCCGCCGCCTCCCGGATGGCCTCCGCCGCCGGCGGGCGCCCGCTGATCGAGATGGGCGCCCGGCGCACCCACGAACTGGCCGCGGTGGCGGCGTCCCGCGCGGCGTACGTCGGCGGCTTCACCACCACCTCCGACCTGGCCGCGGGCTTCCGCTACGGCATTCCGACGGTCGGCACGTCCGCCCACGCCTTCACCCTCGTGCACGACACCGAGCGGGACGCCTTCCGGGCCCAGGTGGACTCGCTCGGCCGGGGCACCACGCTGCTCGTGGACACGTACGACGTCGCCGAGGCCGTGCGCCTCGCCGTCGAGGTGGCCGGGCCCGAGCTGGGCGCCGTCCGCATCGACTCCGGCGACCTGCTGCTCGTGGCGCACCGGGTACGGCAGCAGCTGGACGACCTGGGCGCCACGAAGACGCGGATCATCGTGACCTCGGACCTCGACGAGTACGCGATCGCCTCGCTGGCCGCGGCGCCCGTGGACGCGTACGGGGTGGGCACCCAGCTGGTGACGGGGTCCGGCCATCCGACCTGCTCGATGGTCTACAAGATCGTCGCGCGCGCCGAGTCCGCGGACCCGAAGGCTCCGCTCCTGCCGGTGGCCAAGAAGTCCTCGGGCGGCAAGACGTCCATCGGCGGCCGCAAGTGGGCCGCGCGGCGGCTCGACGAGTACGGGGTCGCCGAGGCCGAGGTCATCGGCACGGGGGCGGTCCCGGCCGACCTCGTCGACCGCCAGCTCCTGGTGCAGCTCGTCAAGGGCGGCCAGGTCGTCGCACGCGAGCCGCTGGACGTCGTACGCGACCGGCATGCCAAGGCCCGCGCGAACCTGCCCCTCTCGGCGACCCAGCTGTCGCGAGGGGAAGCCGTCATTCCGACCGAGTACGTGTGAGACACGGGGCCCGTACTCGCCTGTACTGGCCCCGTACGGGAGTGAACGGCAGGTAAGCCGGGAAGGGCAACGGCAACGACCACGCCCGTCCGGGGCGCGGGGCAGTATCCAGATGCGGCTCCGCCGCGCGGGCGCGACCAGCCCCCAACGACCCGCACGACACCACCGGCCTCCCTCGCGGAGCGCCATGCCAAGCCAAAGGACACCGACCATGCGCCGCGCCCTGATCGTCGTAGACGTCCAGAACGACTTCTGCGAGGGCGGCAGCCTCGCGGTTTCCGGCGGGGCGGATGTGGCCGCCGCGATCACGGAGCTGATCGGGCAGGCCCCGGCCGGCTACCGCCATGTGGTGGCGACCCGCGACCACCACATCGCGCCGGGCGGCCACTTCGCGGACAACCCCGACTACGTCCACTCCTGGCCCGCGCACTGCGTGGCCGGCACGGAGGGGGTGGGCTTCCACCCGAACTTCGCCCCGGCGGTCGCCTCCGGCGCGATCGACGCAGTCTTCGACAAGGGCGCGTACTCGGCGGCGTACAGCGGCTTCGAGGGCGCCGACGAGAACGGCGTCTCGCTGGCCGACTGGCTGCGCGAGCGCGCGATCACCGAGGTCGACGTCGTGGGCATCGCCACGGACCACTGCGTGAAGGCCACGGCCCTGGACGCCGCGCGGGAGGGCTTCCGCACCCAGGTCCTGCTGGACCTGACGGCGGGCGTCTCCCCGGACACCACGTCCCAGGCCCTGGAGTCCCTACGCGAGGCAGGCGTAGAACTGACCGGCAAGCCGGTGGTCTGAAAGGCGCCCCGCAGGGGCTGCCTTTCAGGGGCGCGGGAAACGGCGCGCTCAGCCACAACACACCCGCGGCAGCACTTGCCAGGGGCGCGGGGAACTGCGCACCCAGCCGCGCCACGCGACACCCGCACCCGCACCCGACAACACACCCGCGGCAGCGCCTGCCAAAGGGAGGGGCGCGGGGCCCTGCCCCGTCAGAGAGGTGCGGCCGGCCGCCGCATCAGCGTGCGGATCGGGTGCCACAGCTCCGAGGCCAGCGCGTCCACCCCCGGCGCCGTCCGCCATATGAGCCCATCAGGATGGTGCAGCACGGCGGTGATCTCGTCCGGCGTAGGAGGCGATCCGTTCCCGCGCAGATACACCGCCCGCAACCCCAGGTTGCGCAGCCGCGTCAACGCGCGGGCGCGGTTGTGGGCGTGCACCAGAACCCGCACCGAACCGGTGCCCGCGGCGAGCGGTCGGGGCAGGTTCAACGCCACCACGACCGTGCCGTTCGGCAGCCTGCTGAAACCTCCTGCAGCCATCTGGTCAAACCCCCGCGAGATCCGGTGTCAATAAGAGAGTCACAGGACGCACCTAAACACGATCGGCCGCGACCCGCCAGGGGGTCGCGGCCGATCATGGTTTGACCTGCAGAAACGTCTCTTATTACTTCGCGGCGGAGACCTTCACGGTGATCGTCGAGCCATCGCGGGGCTCCTTGACGATCGCGATCTTCGTGTTGGTGTCAGTGATCTTGACACCCCCGGTCGGGTTGGCCGGGTCGTAGTACGTGTTCGTGCGGTCGTTGAAGATCCGGTTCCCCGGCAGGGACTTGATCTTCGTCGCGACGTCGGCCTTGTGCAGCGTGAGCCCGTCCGTCCGGTACGAGCTGAACGGCGAGTCGTAGGACTGGATGCGGTTGCGCATCAGGGTGCCGTCGGTCCACTTCAGCGCCGTCGGGTGGGCGTCCACCGGCAGCAGCAGGCCCGTGCCCTTGTGCTGGCTGACGTTGTTGTCGCGCTGGGAGGTGTCCCACTTCCAGATCAACAGACCGTTCTGGTACGGGAAGTGCTCCACCCACGACGGACGCGTGGACGCGAAGCCGAAGTTGTACGGGCCGACCTTCAGGGTCTTGTCGTACGACACGTACTGACGGTTCTCCGCGATGTAGTACTGCGCGTACTCCTTGGTGAAGGACGCGCCGATACGGGAGAAGCCGTTGGACTTCCACGCCGCGTCGGCCGTCTCGGCGTCGTCCGAGAAGACCGCGGAGCCGTCGGCGGTGACGGTGATCCGGTCCGCCGCGAAGCCCTTCTGGGCCACGCCGCCGTCGGTGGAGTACCGGAAGCGCAGGTCGAACTTCTGGCCCGCGTAGGCGTCGAGCGGGTACGACAGCTTCGTGTACGCGGCCGACGTGCCGGTCAGCGCCGGGCTGCCGCTGGCGTCACGCGGGATCGGCTGTCCGTCGACCGTTCCGTCGATGGCGGTCCACTTGGCGCCGCCGTCGGTGGAGACCTCGGTGTAGAGGTAGTCGAAGTCCGTCTCGATGTCGTAGTACCCGTCGAGGGTCAGCGCCGCCGAGGACTTGCCCGTGAGATCCACGGAACGGGTCAGCGTGTTCTTGAGGTTGTTCGCGCTGCCGCTCCACCACTGGGTGGCGCCCTGCGCCGGGGGCACGACCTCGGTGGTGACCGCCTTCTTGGGCAGTTCGACCACCAGCGCCTGGGCGTTCTTGGTGTTGTACTCGGCCACGCCCAGCGTGTGGGTGGAGCGCGTCGCGGCCTTCGCCGTGTCGTACTTCAGCCAGCCGAGCTGCAGCTTGTCCCAGGCGGTCATGTCGCCGGGCAGGTCACCGATGGCGTCCTTGCCGGTGCCGAGCCACGAGCCGGAGGACATCAGCGTCCAGAACGCGGTGGAGTTCTCCGCCGTGTTGGTCGTGTCGTAGTGGTCCGGCAGACCGAGGTCGTGGCCGTACTCGTGGGCGAAGACGCCGAGTCCGCCGTTCTCCGGCTGGATCGTGTAGTCGCCGACCCAGATGCCGGAGTCGCCGATCTGCGCCCCGCCCATCTTGTTGTTCTCGGGCCCGGTGGCGCCGGCGTCCGTGCCGAACGCGTACCAGCGGTGCGCCCAGATCGCGTCCTCGCCCTGGGCGCCGCCGCCCGCGGACTCGTCCTCGCCGGCGTGCACGATCTGGAAGTGGTCGATGTAGCCGTCGGGCTCGTTGAAGTCGCCGTCGCCGTCGAAGTCGTTGCGGTCCCACTTGTCGTAGGCGGACAGCTCGGACTTGATGTCGGCGTCGGACTTGCCGGCCGCCTTCTGGGCGTCGACCCAGGCGGTGACACCGTCGGCGACGGCGTTCCACGCGCAGGTGTCGGGGTCGCACTTGTTGGAGCCGTAGCGGGCCTCGTTGTAGGGCACCTTCACCCAGTCGGAGACCGTGCCGTCGATGGAGTAGCGGCCCGAGGACTGCTTCTCGTAGTACTTCTTCATCGACTCGACACCCTTGCCGGTGCCGAAGTAGAGCTGCTCGAAGTGTTCCTTGTTGTAGTCCGCCTGCCAGGCCGTGCTGTTGTCCTCGGCACGGTCCGGCTGGGCTATCTGGTTGTGCAGCGGCCCGGGGGTGCCGCCGTAGCGGCTGTCCACCTTGTCACCGAACTCCACGAGGATCGTGAAGATCTCGTCGGTCTTCTCACGGCCGAGCTCCACGTACTTGCCGTTCTGGAGCTTCACGACCTGCGAACCGCCACGCTCGACGGGCTTGGCGTCGCCGGAGATGACCCTCTTGAGGGCCTCCTCGCGCTGGGCTTCCTGACGGTCGGTCAGGGGCCCCTTCAGGTCGTGCTCGTGCTCGGCGTCGTCCCCGGCGCGTGCCGGGTCCTGCCGGTTCGCGGCCGCGGCCGGCTGGTCGCCGGCGTCGGCGGCCTGCGCCACCGCGAAGGTCGAGAACGTGGCGGCCGCCGCGGTGAGCGCCACACCCACTGCGGCTGCTCTGAACGTCCATGGTCTGCTGGTCACTTGATGCAGTCCTCCCTCACGCCCGGGCGCGCGGAAGGAGGGTGTCCAGGTTATGGAATCCGCGCGCGCTCTATGCGCGTCACAAGTGACGACATTCGATCGGAGTTGAAGGAGAAAAGACAGACCTTGACTTGCACAGGTCAAGTGCGCTAAGCACCGACGGGCCGCGTCGCACTCCGGCACCCGACCGCTCGCGGGATTCCGTGTACCGCTCAACAGGCGCGCTGAACAGCCGCGTTGGCAGAAGCCATGATTCCGTGCGCCCCCCGTGCACCGGCACCGTGGGTTAGGTCACGCTTACTGCACGTTCCCCTCGGGCAGACAGGCGAATAGAGTCGGTTGGCGGCGCGCCGGATATCCGGTGATTTGCCAAGCGACACCGTTGTCGCAGCCTTGATTCCTATTCGCACCTCCCCCATCGCGAGAGGCACCGGGGGGAGACCCCCACCCCGAGGACGGAACTGCCATGCCTCGTCCGACCGCCGCACAGCTCGCCTACGGTTCCTGCACCGTGCTCCTCTCCACGCTCGCCATGCTGCTGCTGTCACAGACGAGTTCGGGCCTGGGAGTCGTGATCATCGCGCTCTCCGCCCTCGTGCTCGGCCTCCTCGTGGCCATGACGGTTCCCGTACCGAAGCCCACCACGATCGCGACCGCCGCTCCCTCGCGCGCCGGCGCCGCCTCGGAACAGCGTGTTCCGGATCAGCGCGTCGCACAGCCGAGGATCTCGGCACGGCGCGAGACCGTCTCCGCCGCGAGCGCGTCCGAGCCGATACGCGAACGCGCCTGAGCCCACTCCCGGACGGGCCCGGTCCACGCGGCCGCCCACGCGGTCCACGCGGCCCGTCCGGTACGGCCGCGCGACCGCCTGGCCGCCCGGCCGCCTGTTCCGAACTGCCGCCCACCGCTCGCCGGCGGGCGGCTCAGTCGGTGCTGACCACCACGGTCTTGGCCGCCTTGTCGTGCAACCCCTGCTTGTACGGCTTGTCGAAGAAGCTCCAGCCGCCCGTGATCGCGGTCCAGATGCACGCGCAGCAGAACGCGAACGGCACCCACAGCACCAGCGCGCGGACCAGTGAGGTCTGCACGGAGGGCGTGGAGCCGTTGTCGAGGTTCGCCACCCGCAGGTGCAGCCACTTCTTGCCCAGGGTCTGCCCCGACCTGGTGGTCAGGAAGGTGTCGTACCCGACGTAGAGCAGCAGGGCGATCAGCGACTGCCCGAAGGACTTCCCGTACTGGATCTTGTCCGCGTCCACGTCGTACTCGTTGACGCCGAAGCCCCACGTCAGCAGCCACACCACGATGACGACGAGGACCATGTCGATGATCCGGGCCAGGACGCGCTTGCCGCTGTCGGCGAGCGGCGGCATCCCGGCGAGCGGATCGTTGGTGAACGGGCCGCCGCCGTAGGGGTCTCCGCCGCCACCGCCGTAGGGTGCGCCGCCGCCGCCGTAGGGGCCACCGGCGCCGCCACCGTAGGGCGGTGGCGTGGCGCCGGGAGGTGGCGGTGCGGCGCCGTACGGGGAGCCGCCGCCCTGACCGGGCGGCGGCTGCGACTGCTGGGGCGGCGGCTGCTGCTTCTTGAACGGGTCCTCGTCCGGCGGCTTCTTGAACGGATCGTCGTCCGGAGGGGGCGGCGGCTCGGTGGTCATGTCCAGAGTGGACCGCGAACCCTACCGCCGCGCAACGGGGGGCGGCCCGTCCGGGGTATCCGCCCTCAGCCCTCAGCCCGCGACGAACGTATGGGCCGCCTTGTCGTGCCAGCACTGACGCCACGGCCGGTCGAACAGGCCCCACACGACACCCACGACCCCGATGACGAGGATGCCCGGAACGCTGTAGACGAGCCAGCGGCGCAGGGCCAGGCCGAACGACGGCGGCTCGCCCCCCTCGATGTCCCGTACCTGGAGGCCGAACAGCTTCTTCCCGAGGGTGCGGCCCCACTTGGCGTTGGGCAGCGCCTCGTAGAGGACGCCGAAGACGAGCAGGACGGCGAGGACGATGCCGAGGTAGAGGGCGGTCGTGCCGTCCAGCAGCCACACCGTGACCGTCTCGCCGGAGAGCTTGGCCGCGTCGATCTTCTCGTTCACGTGGTCCAGAGCCCGGGTGCCCAGTGGAACCGCGGCCGCTCCGGTGACCGCCGCCAGCACGAGCGTGTCCACGAGACGGGCGGCGAACCGCTTCCCGAGCCCCGCCGGACGTGCCTCCGCCTGGGAGCGGACGACCGCCTGGAACGGGTCCTCCCGCACCGGCTTCCACGGCACGACGGGCTGGTCCTCGTCCGCCCCGGCCAGGCGGTGCACCTGCTGGGCCCAGGAGGGCTGTCCGCCGCCCGGCCCCGCGCTCATGGGCGCCTGCGCGGCGGACTGCGGAGGAACAGCCTGCGGGGGAACGGACTGAGCCGACTGAGCGGGCGTGACGGGGTGAACCGACTGCGGGGGAACGGGCGTCGGGGCGACAGCGGGAGTGGACTGCCGCTGCGGGGCGGCGGACTGCTGCGCCGGAGCCGCGGACTGGGCCGGACCCGTGGGCGTCGGGGTCGCGGCCGACTGCGTACCGCGCTGCTGTCCCGCTCGCTGCGACGTGCGCCGGAAGCTCATCGTGCCCTCGGCGGCGAGGGGTTCGCGGGAGCCGGGAACCCCGGAGGCCGCGGCCCCCGTGCCCGGGGTCTGCGCGCGTGCCGTTCCGGACGCGCCCGCGACATGGGCGCGCCCGGCGCCCATGGCACCGGCCGATCCCGTGGATCCGCCGGACCCCGCCGCACCCGTCGCACCGGCGGCACCCGTGGGGCGTACCGGCCCCGTGGGCCTGCGGAAGACGACCGTGCCGCCGGACGGGGGAGGCACGGGCGCCCCCGGGTCCCGCTCGGAGTCGGCCCCGTGGAACGTGGCCGTGCCGTCCGTGTGGTCCGACCTGCCGTCGGGCTGCGCCTGGGACGCGGGTTGTGCCTGAGCCGCGGGCTGGGACTGGGGCTGTGACGCGGGTGGTGCCTGCGGCGCGGGCTGGGCCGACTGCAGGGGCTGCGCGGGTTGTGCCGGCTGCGCGGGCTCCGACGGTACGCGCGGGTCCTGCGAGGACGGCGAACCCCAGCGGACCCGGCGGTCCGGGTCGCCGCCGAAGCCGCTCTGCCGGGAGCGGTCGGCGCCCCACGCGGTGGCCGGTTCGGGGCGGCTGCCGTGCTGGGCGTCGGCGGGCGACGGGCCCGCGGCGGGCGGGTCCTCGTCGAAGAAGTGCGGGCCCGTCTCCTCCGTGGACACGGGGGCGGGCTGCGCGTGCGCGGGGGAGGCGGCCAGGTCGCCGCCGGGCGCCGGCCGGCTGGTGCCCGGCACCCACGCGGCACCGTTCCAGTACCGGACATATCCAGGAATGGACGGGTCCGGGTAGTACCCCTCGCGGGGCCTGTCGTCGCCGGGGGCCGGGGTTGGGGCGCTCATGTCCGTCGTCCCGTATCTGCTCGGGGGTCGTGTTGAGCGTCCACATCTATCAGACGGGCGCAACCGCCACTGCCGCTCCTGGTGTACCTACCCCCTTCGAGCAAGGTTCCCCCACCTTTTCCGGCCCTCGCGCGGTATAGGCGTGCGGGTCCGCGCCCGCACGAAAAAACTTCCGCGAACCGGCGTAATGCTGCGGCCTCCGCGGCCTCTCCACTCGTACGGGCCCGCTCCTGGCGCCCCGGACGCGAGAGGAAGCGGACCACATGGGCAACGACGTGAACAACGATCTGAACGACGGCAGGAACGAGCGCAAGAACGAGGGCAGGCACGACGGCAGGAACAGCGACACGGCTGTGGTGGAACGCGAGCTGGAGCTCAAGCTGGTGCTGTCCCCCGAGCGCAGCATTCCCGTGCCGGCGCTGCTGAGTTACCGCAGCGACGATCCGTACGCCGTCCACGTCACCTTCCACCTCGGCACCGACCACCCCGTGAGCTGGACCTTCGCGCGTGAACTGCTCGTCGAGGGGGTGTTCCGGCCGTGCGGGCACGGGGATGTGCGGGCGTGGCCGACGAAGGTCGGCGGGCGCGGCGTCGTCCTGATGGCGCTGAGTTCACCGGACGGGGACGCCCTGCTCGAAGCGCCCGCCGCGCAGGTGTCGGCGTGGCTGGAGCGCACCCTGCGGGCGGTCCCGCCGGGCACCGAGGCCGCCCGGCTCGGTATCGACGACGGCCTCGCCGAACTTCTCGCGCCGACCCCGGCCGACGATCTGTGGCTGTGCGACCCGTGGCCCTCGGACGAGTCCAAGGACGGGGAGTGAGGGGACAGAGGTGAAGGGAGGGAGGGGACGGAGGGGGTTCTCAGAAGAGTTTGCCCGGGTTGAGGATGCCCAGGGGGTCGAAGGCCGTCTTCACCGCCCGTTGCATCTCGATGCCCACCGGGCCGATCTCGCGGGCCAGCCACTCCTTCTTGAGGACGCCCACGCCGTGCTCGCCGGTGATCGTGCCGCCGAGTTCCAGGCCGAGGGCCATGATCTCGTCGAAGGACTCACGGGCGCGCCGGGACTCGTCGGGGTCGCTCGCGTCGAAGCAGACGGTCGGATGGGTGTTGCCGTCGCCCGCGTGGGCCACGACCCCGATGGTCAGCCGGTACTTCTCGGCGATCCGGTCGACCCCTTCGAGCATCTCGGCGAGCCTGGAACGCGGTACGCAGACGTCGTCGATCATCGTCGTGCCCTTGACGGCCTCAAGGCCCGTGAGGGACAGCCGGCGGGCCTGGAGCAGCAGTTCCGACTCGGCGGCGTCCTCCGCCGGTACGACCTGGGTGGCGCCCGCCGCCTCGCACAGCGCGCCGACCGCGGCGAGGTCCGCGGCGGGGTCGAGCGTGTCGAAGGCGGCGAGGAGCAGGGCCTCGGTGCTCTCCGGGAGGCCCATGTGCGCCATGTCGTTGACGGCCTTCACCGTGGTGCGGTCCATCAGTTCGAGGAGGGACGGCACATGGCCGCCCTCCATGATCCGGCAGACCGCGTCGCAGGCGGCCGTCCCGGACGGGAACTCGGCCGCCAGCACGAGCTGTTGGGGCGGTTGCGGCTTGAGGGCGAGGGTGGCCCGTACGACGATGCCGAGTGAGCCCTCCGAGCCCACGAACAGGCGCGTGAGGTCGTAGCCGGCGACGCCCTTCGCCGTGCGGCGGCCGGTGGACAGCAGACGGCCGTCGGCGAGGACGACGTCCAGGCCGAGGACGTACTCGGCCGTCACCCCGTACTTCACACAGCACAGGCCGCCCGAGGCCGTGCCGATGTTGCCGCCGATGGTGCACATCTCCCAGCTGGAGGGGTCCGGCGGGTAGTAGAGGCCGTGTTCGTTGACGGCGCGGGAGAGCGTGGCGTTGATGACGCCCGGCTCGACCACCGCGATCCGGTCCACGGGGCTGATCTCCAGGATGCGGTCCATCTTGATCAGGGACAGCACGACGCAGCCGTCCGAGGCGTTGGCCGCCCCGGAGAGGCCGGTGCGGGCGCCCTGCGGGACCACCGGGACGCGCAGGTCGGTCGCGGTGCGCATGACGTGCTGGACCTGTTCGACCGTGCGCGGCAGCACCACGACCGCGGGGGCGCCCGCCTCGCAGAAGCTGGCCATGTCGTTGGCGTACGAGTTGGTGACGTCCGGGTCGGTGAGGACCGCCTCGGCCGGCAGGCCCGTGAGGAGGCGGTCGGTGAGACGTTCGGTGAGGCTGCCCACCGCCACGGCGTCTTCATCGGGTCGGGCTTCGATACGGCTCATGATCACAGCGTGGCACTCGGGGCCATCGGTGTGAACCCCGCCCGCGCGAGGCTTTCCGCGCCGGGGTGGTGGCCGGGTGTGCTCTTCGTATGGACGCACAGTGATCGGCATGCAGAGTGTGCGGGTGCTGGCCGGGGCCGTCGTCGGGTGTTTCGTGCTGGGGGGTGTGCTGGTCGTCATGCCCGACGGGGACCGCAGGCCGCCGCCCTCCCCCGGGCCGGTGGCGCGGGCCGTGACCGCGGTCGGGTCCGGGGCGCCCGCCTCGCTGCCCGACCTGGTAGCGCTGATCGGCGACCGCGAGGCGCATCTGCGGGCCCATCCGGGTGACGTACGGTCCTGGGCCGAGCTGGGTACGGCGTATGTGGAGCGGGGTGAGCGGACCGCCGAGCCGCGGTACTTCCCGAAGGCCGACGCGGCGTTGCGTACGTCCCTGAAGGGGCGGCCGAAGGGGAACACCGAGGCGTTCCGGGGGCTCGCCGCGCTCGCCAACGCGCGGCACGACTTCCGGGCCGCGCGGGGGTGGGGGGAGGCCGCGGTGGCCGCCTCGCCCAAGCGGTGGACCGCCTATCCGGCGCTGATCGACGCCTACCGGGGGCTCGGGGACTACAAGAACGCGCGCCGGACGCTGGCCGAGCTCGTCGAGCTGCCCTCGGGGAGCCGTGCGTCGGGGGCGCAGGTGCTGGTGCGGGCCGGGCTCGTGTACCGGGACCGGGGCTGGCGGGAGGACTCCGCCGCCACGCTGTCCGACGCGGCGGCGCTCGCCTCCGCTCCCGCCGAGCAGGCCGACTGTCTGGTGCGGCTCGGGGAGCTGGCCTGGGAGCGCGGGGAGCCGGCCGAGTCGCTGCGCGCGTTCGAGTCGGCGCTGCGGGCCGATCCCGGGGAGCACGCGGCGCGGGCCGGGCAGGGCCGGGCGCTGGCCGCGCTGGGGCGCGACTCCGAGGCGCTGCTCGCGTACCAGTCCGCGCTGGCGAAGCAGCCGTTGCCGCGGTACGCGCTGGAGCTGGGCGAGTTGTACGAGTCGCTGGGGCTCGACGGGGCCGCGCGGGCCCAGTACGACGTGTTGCGGGCGCGGGTGCGGGAGGGCGACACGGCGGGTGTGAACGAGGAGCTGCTGCTCGGTCTCTTCGAGGCCGACCACGGGGACGCGGGGAGTGCGGTACGGCGGTTGCGTGCCGAGTGGGCCCGGCATCCGTCGGTGGCCGTGGCCGATGCGCTGGGGTGGGCGTTGCACCGCGACGGCAAGGACAAGGAGGCGATCGGCTTCGCCACGCGGGCCACGGACCGGGTACGCGGGGGCGGGGCGCGGATCGCCCTGTACTCGTTCCACCGGGGGATGATCGAGCGGCGGCTGGGGAAGGACTCCGCCGCCCGGCGGCATCTGGGGGAGGCGCTGCGGATCAGTCCGGTGTTCTCACCGCTCCTGGTGCCGGTGGCTTCGCGGACCCTGGAGGAGTTGGGTGAGCCCGGACCCGGGCCCGCACCCGGGGTCGAGGGCGTGGGTCGGCAGCGGTGACGGGTGGGTCCGGGCTCTTCCGCGGGGGGAGCCGGGGTCAGAGGTTGCCGCGGCGCTCCTGCTCGCGTTCGATCGCCTCGAAGAGGGCCTTGAAGTTGCCCTTGCCGAAGCCCATGGAGCCGTGGCGCTCGATCATCTCGAAGAAGACGGTCGGCCTGTCCTGGACCGGCTTGGTGAAGATCTGCAGGAGGTAGCCGTCCTCGTCGCGGTCCACGAGGATCTTCAGTTCGCGCAGTGTCTCCACGGGGACCCGGGTCTCGCCCGCCCACTCGCCGAGCGTGTCGTAGTACGAGTCCGGGGTGTCGAGGAACTGGACGCCCGCGGCACGCATCGTGCGGACCGACTGGACGATGTCGTTGGTGTTGAGGGCGATGTGCTGGACGCCCGCACCGCCGTAGAACTCCAGGTACTCGTCGATCTGGGACTTCTTCTTGGCGATGGCGGGCTCGTTGATCGGGAACTTGACCTTGAGCGTGCCGTCGGCCACGACCTTGGACATCAGGGCGCTGTACTCGGTGGCGATGTCGTCGCCCACGAACTCCTTCATGTTCGTGAAGCCCATGACCTCGTTGTAGAAGCCGACCCATTCGTTCATCCGGCCCAGTTCGACGTTGCCCACGCAGTGGTCGATGGCCTGGAAGGTGCGCTGGGCGGGGGGCTCGACGATCGGGGCGGCGGCCGTGTAGCCGGGCAGGTACGGGCCCTCGTACCCGGTGCGCTCGACCAGGGTGTGGCGCGTCTTGCCGTAGGTGGCGATCGCGGCGAGGACGACCGTGCCGTGTTCGTCCTTCACGTCGTACGGCTCGGTGAGGGGGGTGGCGCCGTGCTCGACCGCGTACGCGAACGCGGCCCGTGCGTCCGGCACCTCGATGGCGAGGTCGACGACCCCGTCGCCGTGCTCGGCCACGTGCTCGGCCAGGAAGGTGCCCCAGGGGGTGGCGGGCCTGATGACCGAGGTGAACACGAACCGGGCGGAGCCGTTCTCCAGCACGTAGCTCGCGGTCTCCCGGCTGCCGTTCTCCGGCCCGGAGTACGCGACGAGCTTCATGCCGAAGG
Organism: Streptomyces tauricus; assembly: GCF_014650955.1. Lineage (GTDB taxonomy): Bacteria > Actinomycetota > Actinomycetes > Streptomycetales > Streptomycetaceae > Streptomyces > Streptomyces tauricus. Next base: position 92,221 of record NZ_BMVY01000015.1, on the reverse strand, counting down.
CCGTGGAGTAGTAGTGCGCGGCCTGCTTGGCGTTGCCCACGGCGAAGACGACCGCGTCCATTCCCTTGACCGGGAAGGGGTCTGCCTGCCGCGCGGTGTGAGGAGTGTGGTGCGTGGTCTGCGTCATGGCCGCAGGCTCTCGCCCTTCTGCAAGGTGCGCAATAGTTTGCGATTCGGCTGGGCAATATGTTCAGCAGGAAGCCCGGTCGCGTCGACGACTTGTACAGGGTGACCACTGTGGAGGTGTGTGTGGGGATCGATCGTCTGGACGGCCGGCTCCTGGTGCTGCTCGCCGAGGAGCCCCGGATCGGGGTGCTGGAGATGTCCCGCCGGCTCGGTGTCGCGCGCGGGACCGTGCAGGCGCGGCTGGACCGGCTTCAGTCGAATGGAGTCATCCGGGGATTCGGGCCGCAGGTGGATCCGACAGCCCTCGGATATCCCGTCACCGCTTTCGCGACCCTCCAGATCCGGCAGGGGCAAGGCGCGGACGTACGGGCGCACTTGGCGACCGTGCCCGAGGTGCTTGAGCTGCACACGACCACGGGTGGCGGGGACATGCTGTGCCGGCTCGTGGCCCGGTCCAACGCCGACCTTCAACGGGTGATCGACCGGGTTGTCGGTTTTGATGGCATTGTCCGGGCCTCCACGGCGATCGTCATGGAGAACCCCGTTCCGCTGCGGATCATCCCGCTGGTGGAGCAGGCGGCGAGGGACGACGACGGCTGAGGCTACCGAGTGAGGTGACAGCGGTGAACTTCTGGGAGTACCTCGGCAGTCGTCATCAGCAGCTCCTCGCCGACGCCTTTCAGCACGCCAGCGCCGTCTTCCAGTGCATGGTCGTCGCCACGGTGGCGGGGGTGGTGATCGGGGTGGTCACCTATCGCAGCGACTGGGCCGGGAACCTCGCGACGATCACCACGGCGACCCTGCTGACCATTCCCTCGCTCGCCATGATCGGTCTGCTGATCCCGGTCGTCGGGCTGGGTGTGCCGCCCACCGTGATCGCGCTGACCCTGTACGGCCTGCTGCCCATCGTGCGCAACTCGATCGTCGGGCTGCGCGGCGTCGATCCGTCGCTGGTGGACGCGGCGACCGGCATCGGGATGTCGCGGCTCGCCCGGCTCGTACGCGTCGAGCTGCCGCTGGCCTGGCCGCCGATCCTGACCGGGATCCGGGTCTCCACGCAGATGCTGATGGGTATCGCCGCCATCGCCGCGTACGCCTCAGGGCCCGGGCTCGGCAATGAGATCTTCCGCGGTATCGCCTCCCTGGGCAGCAAGAACGCGCTCAACCAAGTCCTCGCGGGCACGCTCGGGATCATCGTCCTGGCGCTGCTGTTCGACGCCGCGTACGTCCTCATCGGGCGGCTGACCATCCCTAGGGGGATCCGTGTCTGAGACATCCGCCGGTGTGACGGAGGCGCCGCAGGAGCGTGGCGGTGCGGGGCGGGAGGCCACCGGGGCCACCATCCGGCTGGAGAGTCTGACCAAGCGGTATCCGGGGAGCGCCGATCCCGCCGTGGACAGCGTCAACATGGAGATCAACGCCGGTGAGCTGGTGGTCCTGGTCGGGCCCTCCGGCTGCGGGAAGTCCACCACCCTGAAGATGATCAACCGGCTGATCGAGCCCACCGGTGGGCGGATCCGCATCGGTGGCGAGGACGTCACCCACATGGATCCCGTGAAGCTGCGGCGGAAGATCGGGTACGCCATCCAGTCCTCGGGACTCTTCCCGCACATGACGGTCGCCCAGAACATCGGGCTCGTACCCAAGATGGTCGGCTGGTCGAAGGTCCGGGTCGCCGAGCGGATCGAGGAAATGCTGGACCTGGTGGGGCTCGACGCCGGTGAGTTCCACGGACGCTATCCGCGGCAGCTGTCCGGTGGCCAGCAGCAGCGGGTGGGGGTCGCGCGGGCGCTGGCCGCCGATCCGCCCGTCCTGCTGATGGACGAGCCGTTCGGGGCCGTCGACCCCATCACGCGTGATCACCTCCAGGACGAGCTGATCCGGCTGCAGCACGAGCTGCACAAGACGATCGTCTTCGTCACGCACGACTTCGACGAGGCCATCAAGCTGGGCGACCGGATCGCGGTGCTGCGCGAGCAGTCGCACATCGCGCAGTTCGACACCCCGGAGGCGATCCTCACCAACCCGGCCGACGACTTCGTGTCCGGGTTCGTGGGCGCGGGGGCCGCCCTGAAGCGGCTGAACCTGACGCGCGTACGGGATGTGGAGATCACCGACTATCCGACGGTGACCGTCGACGATCCGCTGCAGGAGATCTTCAACAAGATCCGGGCGAGCGGTACGAACGAGATCCTGCTGCTCGACCGGCGCGGGCGGCCCTACAAGTGGCTGCGGCGCGGAGACCTCATGCGGGCCCGCGGCTCGCTGGCCAGGGCCGGCACGCTCGTGAACGACACCGTGACCCGGGACGCGACGCTGCGGGACGCGCTGGAGGCCGTGCTCACGGACAACGCGGGGCGGGTCGTGGTGACCGGGCGGCGCGGCGAGTACACCGGCGTGGTCGACATGGAGACGCTGATGAACTCCGTGCAGGAGATGCTGGAGGCCGACCGGCTCGACGCGATGGAGCACCAGCACGAGCTGGAGGAGGCCCGCAGCGAGCAGACCCGCCACGAGCAGGAGGGCCGGGAGGGTGCGGCCGGCGCGGCGGGCGGCGGAGAGGCGAAGGCGTGAGCACCCCCGAGTCCGGCCACGACCCGGACCGTGCCGGTGCTTCGGCCCGTGCCGACGCCCCGGCCCGTGCCGGCGACACGCGGCAGGCGGGCGGGGGCGGCGGGGCCTATAGCGACTCCGGGGGGTCCAAGGGCTCCGGTGGCTCCGGCGGCTCCGGCGGCTCCGGCGGCTCCGGCGGCTCCGGCGGCTCCGGCGGGGACCGTTCCGGTTCGGCGGGACTCGGTCCGGAGGCGGGGCGGGAAGCGGCGTTCGAAGGGGATCTCGCTCCGGTGTCCGCGCCGACGCGAGCACCGAGGATCGGCTGGCGGAAGCTCACCTTCCTGCCCACCGTGCTGGTCGTGGGGCTGCTCTGCACCTGGATCTGGTTCGAGCAGGCGGATCTCGACCCGCTCTCCGAGAACGCGCTCAGCAACGGGCAGGTGTCGAAGGCCCTGCGCCAGCACATCGAGCTGACCGTGATCTCCACCTTCTTCGTGCTGATCATCGCGATCCCGCTGGGCATCCTGCTGACGCGCGGCGCCTTCCGCAAGGCGACCCCGGTGGTCATGACCTTCGCCAACATGGGGCAGGCGACGCCCGCGATCGGACTGCTCGCCCTGCTGGTGATCTGGCTGGGCATCGGGCGCAGGGCCGCGCTGATCGGCATCATCGCGTACGCCGTCCTGCCGGTCCTGTCGAACACGATCGCCGGGCTGAAGGCGAACGACCCGACCCTTCTGGAGGCCGCCCGGGGCATCGGCATGTCCCCGCTGGGCGTGCTGAGCCGGGTCGAACTCCCCCTCGCCGTACCACTGATCCTGGCCGGGGTGCGGACCGCGCTCGTCCTGAACGTGGGCACGGCGACGCTCGCCACGTTCGGCGGAGGCGGCGGTCTGGGCGTACTGATCACGACCGGGATCACCAATCAGCGGATGCCGGTGCTGGTCCTCGGCTCGATCCTGACCGTCGCGCTGGCACTGCTGGTCGACTGGCTGGCGTCACTGGCCGAACTCCTGCTCAGTCCACGCGGCCTGGAGGCGGGCTCATGAGACGGGTTACGGGTCCGGTGGCGGCGCTCGCCCTGCTGGCGGCGGTCTCCGGGTGCGGGCTGACCAGCGGTTCGCCCATGGTCGACGACGTGAAGCCGGGGTCGGTCGGGAAGGGGCGGCCGCTCAAGGGCGCCGATCTCACCGTGACGTCCAAGGAGTTCACCGAGCAGCTGGTCCTCGGCGCGATCATGGGCATCGCCTTCCAGGCGGCCGGCGCCGACGTCCTCGACCGGACGGGCATCCAGGGCTCCATCGGCGCCCGGGAGGCGGTCAAGAGCGGGGACGCGGACGCCATGTACGAGTACACGGGCACCGCCTGGATCACCTACCAGGGCAACAGCGACCCCATCCCGGATCCGGACAGGCAGTGGGAGGCCGTGCGCGAGGCCGACCTGAAGAACGGGCTGACCTGGCTGGCCCCGTCCAAGCTGAACAACACGTACGCGCTCGCCATGAACCAGGCCAACTTCAAGAAGTACGGCACGAAGACGCTCTCCGACGTGGCCGCCCTCTCCAAGAAGGATCCCAAGGCCGTCACGGTCTGCGTGGAGAGCGAGTTCGCCAACCGGGCGGACGGGATGCCGGGCATGGAGAAGGCGTACGGCATGAAACTGCCGAGCGGGAACATCACGCAGATGGACACCGGGATCATCTACACCCAGGTGAAGAAGGGGAGTTGCACCTACGGGGAGGTCTTCACCACCGACGGGCGCATCCGGTCCATGAACCTCGCCGTGATGGCGGACGACAAGAAGTTCTTCCCCAACTACAACGTGGCCCCGTCGGTCAACTCCAAGGCCCTGAAGAAGTACCCGGCGATCGCCGACGTCCTCGCCCCGATCACGAAGCGGCTCGACAACGACGTGGCGCAGGAACTGAACGCGAAAGTGGACGTCGACGGGGAGGATCCGCACGCGGTGGCGCTGGACTGGATGAAGGCGGAGGGCTTCGTGAAGGAGGGCTGAGCGGGACTTCGCGGAGACGGCCTAGCAGGAGGGGACCGAGCCCCGGCCCTTCTCCAGCGCCACCAGGGAGTCGACGGCGCCCTTGAGGGTCGTCACCGGGATGAGACGCAGCCCTTTCGGCAGCTCCGATTCGGCGTCCGCGCACTCCGCCTTCGGGACCAGGAAGACGGTCGCGCCGTCGCGGCGGGCCGCCTGTGTCTTGAGGGCCACTCCCCCGACCGCGCCGACCTTCCCGTCGGCGTCGATCGTGCCCGTACCCGCGATGACCCGGCCACCCGTGAGGTCGCCGCCGCTGCCGTCGCCGTCCAGCTTGTCGACGATGCCGAGGGAGAAGAGGAGCCCGGCGCTCGGCCCGCCCACGTCGGCGAGTTTCAGGGTGACCTCGATGTCGTCCGACTGCTCGCCGAGCTGGTTCAGGGCCGCCTCGGTGGCGGTGTCCTGGGACTTCGCCATTTCCTCGGCGTTGTACTCCTCGATCTCCTTGACGCTGTCGCCGCTCGGGTAGACCGAGTCGCGCGGCATCACCGCACGGTCCGTACGGAACCAGCCGTCGAGCACGTCACCCAGGCTCACGCTCGTGTCCGGGCCCGTCGCCTCGATGGTCGTCATCCGCAGCTCCCCGCGCGTCTCACGGGCCTTCGCGCCGGAGATCGTGATCACCGGGTCGCCCTTGTTCTCGCCGAGGACATCCGCCGTCATACCGGGCTGCGCCAACGAGAACGGCAACGGCGCGAACACCGCGACAGCGAACAGCCCCACGACGGGCAGAGCGCACACGGCAACGGCCTGAAGCCGGGAGAGACCAGAAATTCGAAAAGCCACGGGATCAATCTAACGGAGAGCAACATCCCCCAGAGGCCCACACCTGCTCCCAGGGGCGCGGGGAACGGCGCAATCTTTTAGGGGCGCGGGGAACGGCGCAGTTTTTTAGGGGCGCGGGGAACGGCGCAATCTTGTCGTCTTGGGGGCGCGGGGAACGGCGCAGTTTTTAGGGGCGCGGGGAACGGCGCGACCCTCACCGCAACGCGTCCGCCACCTCCCGCGCCGCGTCAACAACCCGCGGCCCCACCCGCTCAGGCACCGCATCCGCAAGCATCACCACCCCCACACTCCCCTCCACCCCCGTGACCCCGACCAACGCCGCCGCAGCCCCACTCGCCCCCGCCTCAAGCTCCCCATGCGTAAGGGTGTAACCGAGCTCCCCCTCCACACCCCCCGCCCGCGCGGCGAGAATCGCCTTACCGGCAGCCCCTCGCTCCAACGGATGCCGGAACCCCGCCCGGTACGCCACGTGGTAGTCCGTCCACGTCGGCTCGACCACGGCGACGGCCAGCGCCTCCGTGCCGTCGACCAGCGTGAGATGCGCGGTCGCCCCGATGTCCTCGGCCAGCGACCGCAACGCGGGCAGCGCGGCCTCGCGTACCAGCGGATGCACCTGCCGGCCGAGCCGCAGCACCCCGAGCCCGACCCGGGCACGGCCGCCCAGATCACGGCGTACGAGGGCGTGCTGCTCCAGCGTGGCGAGCAACCGGTACACAACGGTCCGGTTGACGCCGAGTTTGTTGGACAGCTCGGTGACGGTCAGACCGTGGTCGGTGTCGGCGAGCAGCTTGAGGACACGCAGTCCCCGGTCGAGCGTCTGGGAGGTCTCCGCGGTCACGACGCCCACTCCTTAGTGGTGAGAGTCGGCGACCCCCTACGTGGCGGACGCGTCACCGGTCCCATCGGCGACGCGCGTCAGAGGCCGCCGGTCGGCTGCGTCCCGGGTACTCCCGGGCGGGCACCGGCTGCGCTCCGCGGCGGCGCTGCCACGGGGCGTGTGCGTAGCGGGGACAGTAGCGAGCCGGTTCGCTCAGCGGAAGGCTCCGTCCAGAATCCGGTCATGCGCAGGTACGGACCGGTCCTGGTTACCCAGGGTTTGATCCAGTTTTGGCCGCATGTGAACGGCGCGGACCACTTGGCGCGCACCCGGCGTGCACCACCCCTGCACGCAGCGCACACGCACGCGAGCGCCGGTGCCATGAGGGCACCGGCGCTCGTCTCACCGTACGGACTCATCACTGACTCACGGCAGTGAGGGGGTCACCGCATACGCGTGGCCCACTCCTGGACCTTCTCGATCCGCTGACGCAGTTGCCCCGCGGTCGCCTCCGCGCTCGGCGGCCCCCCGCAGACGCGCCGCAGCTCGGTGTGGATCACACCGTGGGGCTTGCCGCTCTGGTGGACGTACGCGCCGACCATGGTGTTGAGCTTCTTGCGCAGCTCCAGCATCTCCTTGTGGGAGACCACGGGGCGCCGCTCGGCGGGCAGTTCGAGGAGGTCCGCCTCCTCGTCCGGCTTCTTGCGGCTGTGCGCGATCTGCCGGGCCTGCCGCTTCTGGAGGAGGAGCTGCACCTGGTCGGGTTCGAGGAGCCCGGGGATGCCGAGGTAGTCCTGCTCCTCCGCGCTGCCCGGGTGGGCCTGCATACCGAACTCGGCGCCGTCGTAGAGGACCCGGTCGAAGACGGCCTCGGACTCCAGCGCCTCGAAGGAGAACTGCTCCTGCTCGCCGGTGTCCTCGTCCTGCTCCTTGTTCGCCTCCTCCATCTCCTTCTCGGATTCGGCGTACGGGTCCTCCTCGCTCTCCTTCTTGGGCTTGTCGAGGGCGTGGTCGCGCTCGACCTCCATCTCGTTGGCGAAGGTGAGGAGGTCGGGGACGGTCGGCAGGAAGACGGACGCGGTCTCGCCGCGCCGCCGGGACCGTACGAAGCGGCCGACGGCCTGGGCGAAGAAGAGAGGCGTCGAGATGGTGGTCGCGTACACGCCCACGGCGAGGCGGGGCACGTCGACGCCCTCGGACACCATCCGGACGGCGACCATCCAGCGGTCGTCGCTGTGGCTGAACTCGTCGATGCGGTTGGAGGCGCCCGTGTCGTCGGAGAGGACGAGGGTGGCCTTGTGGCCGGTGATCTCGCGGATGAGCTTGGCGTAGGCGCGGGCGGAGTCCTGGTCGGAGGCGATGACGAGGGCGCCGGCGTCCGGGATGCCCTTGCGTACCTCGGTCAGCCGCTGGTCGGCGGCGCGCAGCACGCTGGGCATCCACTCGCCGCGCGCGTCGAGGGCGGTGCGCCAGGCCTGGCTGACGGCGTCCTTGGTCATCGGTTCGCCGAGCCGGGCGGCGATCTCGTCCCCCGCCTTCGTACGCCACCGCATGTTGCCGCTGTAGGAGAGGAAGATGACGGGCCGCACGACGCCGTCGCCGAGGGCGGAACCGTAGCCGTAGGTGTAGTCGGCGGCGGAGCGGCGGATTCCGTCGTTGCCCTCCTCGTACGCGACGAAGGGGATGGGGTTGGTGTCGGACCTGAACGGCGTACCGGTGAGGGCGAGCCGGCGGGTGGCGGGCTCGAACGCCTCCAGGCACGCCTCGCCCCAGGACTTGGAGTCACCGGCGTGGTGGATCTCGTCGAGGATGACGAGGGTCTTGCGCTGCTCGCAGCGGTTGCGGTGCAGCATGGGCCGCACGCCGACACCGGCGTAGGTCACGGCGACGCCCTGGTACTCCTTGCTGAGCGGTCCCGCGCTGTACTCGGGATCCAGCTTGATCCCTATCCGCGCGGCCGCCTCCGCCCACTGCTTCTTCAGATGCTCGGTCGGCGCGACCACGGTCACCTGCTGCACGACATGGTGGTGCAGCAGCCATGACGCGAGCGTCAGCGCGAAGGTCGTCTTGCCGGCGCCGGGCGTGGCGACGGCGAGGAAGTCGCGCGGCTGCTCCTGGAGGTACCGCTCCATCGCCCCTTGCTGCCAGGCGCGCAGCTTGTTGGCGGTGCCCCAGGGGGCCCGCCCGGGAAACGCGGGCGACAGGTGGTGCGAGGAGGAGGCACTGGCGGCGCCGGCAACAGGAGAGGCGGGCAAGAAGGACCCTCCGTTGAGGGGGGTGGTGGGCGACGGGCGGGCGGTAGTCACGGTCTCCGTGGGGTGGTCGAGGACAAGGGGGCCGCGCGCAGCGCGTCAGGCAGGGTGGTGGCGGGAGACGGGCGGGCGGCTCGGGTACGTATTCGGGCACGTATGACGACGGCTGCGTATGACAACCGGGCCACCCTACCGGCGGCTCGTGAACGTCAACGCGCGTACGACGCGGGGTCACCCCTGGATGGGACTCAGCTCACACGACCGAGCGTGGCACCCCCGTCACGCGACCTACACGGCCTGTGCGGCCTACGCGGCCTACTTGGCCTGGGCGACCTACTCGGCCCGCAGCCGCGTGGCCACCCACGCCCCCACCAGCGCCACCCCCGCCATCGGCAGGAACACCGCCACGAACGCGCCCGGGTGCCCGCCGGAGGCCTGTGTGGCCGCGTGGGTGACCGTGCCGCCGCCGAGCGCCGCGAAGGCCGCGCCGCCCGCGGCGAGGAGGACGACGTTGGCGAGGCCGTCGGACATCTGCAGGGCGGCGGAGTTGTTGCCGGCCTGGCCGGGGGCGGAGAGCTGGAGCAGCAGGACACTGCTGGAGGAGATCACCAACCCCATGCCGAAGCAGCCGAACGCCCAGGCCACCGCCACCGTCCACACCGGCACCCCGTCGATCAGCACGCTCGGCGCGGCGGCGATGGAGGCCGCGGTCAGCAGCATGCCCAGCATCATCAGCCGCTCCCGGTACGGCTCCACGCGGGCCCTCGCCTGCACGAAGGAGCCCAGCGCCCAGGTCGCGCCGCCCGCCGCGAGGGAGAACCCGGCCAGCGTCGGCGACAGCCCGCGCTCGGTGACCAGCATCAACGGCACGAAGGACTCCGCCGCGATGAAGGACCCGGCCGCCACTCCGCGCAGCAGCACGACGGACGGCAGCCCGCGCGCCGCCAGGTAGGTGCCGCGCGGCAGCAGCCCGAGCACCGCCGGGACGAGCAGCGCGGCCCCCGCCACACCCGGCACCAGGGACAGCCACCGCAGGTCCTGGGCGGCGTACTGCAGCAGCCCGGCGCCCGCGGAGATACCGAGCGCCAGCCGGATGCGCCGCCGGTCGAAGGGCGCGGGCAGGGCCCCCTCCTCCGGCCCGGACGCCCGCCTGCGTATCTGCGGCAGGGCGAGCGCCAGCGGCAGGAGGACGAGCACCGGTACGCCGACGAAGACCCAGCGCCAGCCGAGGTGCTCGGTCACCGCGCCGGAGGCGAGGGGGCCGACGATGGACGGGACGACCCAGCTCGCCGCGAACGCGGCCATGATCGACGGCCGCAGCCGTGCCGGATAGGCCCGCCCCACGACCACGTACAGCGCGACGATCACCAGCCCGCCGCCCAGCCCCTGGACGGCCCGGCCGAGGATGAACAGCCACATGGCCCCGGCCGTCCCGGACAGCAGCAGCCCGGCCGCGAAGGCTCCGATCCCCGCGGTGAGCGACCCCAGCGGGCCGGCCCGGTCGGACCACTGCCCGGCCAGCACCATGCCGAACAGGCTCGTCGTGAAGTACCCGGAGAACGCGAACGCGTACAGCGAGATCCCGTCGAGTTCCCGGGCAGCCACCGGCATAGCGGTCCCCACGGCCGTCGCCTCGAAGGCGATCAGCAGCACGACGGACACGATCCCGATGCTGAGCGCCCGATGGGAACGGCTGAGGACGCCGTCCGGGGCGACGGTTTCGATCGGTGCGCTCGGGGTGGCGGCGACGCCGGTGTCGCCCGGTTCCAGGGAGGTCATGTCCGCCAGGGTAAGGGGCAAGGCCGACCTTGACCCCTGTCGGAGGTCGCCCCCGACCCGGGACCTTGGTCGTACGCCCCCACCCCTCCCTTTGTGAACGCGGTATGGCAGTCCCGTTGCGGCCCCGGCGATCCCCTTGGCCACCCCCACCCCGGGCCGTACGGTCGACACAACGAGTCCGGAACATCGGACTCAAGCTTGGCCGTGTGCCCGAGTGGCTTAGGGACTCGCCTGCAAAGCGAGGCACGTGGGTTCAATTCCCGCCACGGCCTCTATGGCCTTGACCAGGCAAAACGAGAGGGCGGCACCCCTAAAAGGGTGCCGCCCTCTCACTTGTCCGTCTCGTTTCTCGTCTCAGTTGACCGACACAGTCCGTGAGACAGAGCCCAACCGTCTGATCCGCGAGCGGCCTCAACTTGCGATTGGCAGTACCCGACAGACCCCTGGACACCAACTTCGCTCGCATCCGATCGAGGGAACTTGCTGCGCAAGCTTCCTGAGCATGCTGAACTTTGAGGATGCGGAGACGTATTTTCACCATATCTCTCGGCGCGGCAACCGCGCTCCTGCTAGGCGTTTTCATCATCTTGCTCTGGAAAGGGCCCTGGTGGGCAGATGGCTCACAATTTGGGCGCGGACTAACTCCCGGGGAAGGTGCAGTTGTAACGGGGTTTCGCACCACGATAGTTGCCTTCGGCGCGGGGATTCTTGCAGCTGGAAGTCTCGCCTACACTCATCTAAATCACAAGCAGAGTCGTGAATCATTCCTTAAATCTCAAGAAAATTTTACAGAACAAGCAGAGCTGACAAGAGAGTCACTACTCCAGTCGGAAAGAAACGCCACACAGCAAGCAGAAATTAGCCGCGAGGGGCAGGTGACGGAAAGATACGTATCGGCCATCCGTCTGATCGCTTCAGAGAATACGACTGAACAACTGGGAGGAATTTATTCCCTTGAAAGAATTATGCGGGATTCCGCAAAGGATCACAATACGGTAGTAGAGGTGCTAGCCGCCTTCATTCGGCAACACGCTAAACAGAATCCCGAAGGAGAGAACTCAAGCGATCCTATCCAGGCCGCCCTCGACGTGCTAGCACGTCGACCAAAGCGAGAAGAACCATTCGAAATTGACCTGCGTCGAATCGTGCTATACGGATGCACCATCAGCCATGCAGACTTGCAAAGCGTGAACCTCTATAAGGCAATCCTGACCGATGTCGTATTTCAAGAGTGCGACCTTTCATTCTCCGACATAAGCCATGCAACGCTACTGAGATGCCGGTTCAGCAGATGCACCCTGAAAAGAGCTGAGATAGATTACGCAACAGTAACGGAATCATCCTTCCTGGCAGGCAAAGCCCATGAACTATCTGCCGTGAACACCAATTTCACGAGATGCCGCTTTGCCACCATCGATCTGGATCACGCCTATTTCGAAAGTACAAGTTTCCATCAGTCGACCTTCAAGAGATCCAATCTAGAGTCAGCGGATTTTGGCGACGCATGCCTACACAGGACCAATTTCTCTCCGCAATCAAATCCACCACTAAATTCGCTACTTGGGGCACACATTTTCAGATCTACAGTCCTACCTAGAGTGTTCCATGGGAATCGTGAAATCGAGGCCAGGATCCTCAAAGTAGAAGAAGGGTGGGACGATGCGCGACACAGTCACTCCGAGCACTCCTAAGGGCCTAGGAAAGCGCTGCGGGACCCGCCGAAGCGGGTCCCGCACCTTCTGCGGGACCCGCTCTACCGTGTTTCCTTTCAGTTAGCTGATACAGGCGTGCCACCCGCGCCGTTATCGTCCGGGTGGGCGGTCTCGGGCTTCCAGATAAGACCATCGACCTGTCGCGCGACGTCAGACCGTACAGCGTCGACCATGTGCTGATAGCGCGCGGCCATGGCGGTTGTCGACCATCCCATAAGGCTCATGACGGCACGCTCGGGTACCCCGAGGATGAGCAGTACGGTGGCGGCTGTGTGGCGCGCGTCGTGCAGACGCCCGTCACGGACCTTCGCCTCTGCCAAGAGAGCCTTCCACTCGGCCCAGTCCCGGCGGTGGGACGGGCTACGGCCGTGTTCGTCCGGGAAGACCAACCTGTTCTCCTCCCAGCGCTTGCTGGCCGCCGCCCGCTCCCCTTCCTGTGCCCTGAGATGGGCACGGAGTAGGTCAACGAGTTGTTCTGGGAGACCGACGGCACGGCGGCCGGCGCGCGATTTGGTGGTGGACAGTTCCGGGTTCGTGCGTCGCTTTTGAGGGCAGTACCCGGCGGCCTTACGCCCGCAGGGATCCACGCACCCGTGGGCGTACTGCGGGCGGTGACGACTACGGCGGACTACGAGGAACCCGCCGTCAAGGTCCACGTCCTCCCACCGCAGACCGAGCACTTCCCCTTGCCTCAGTCCGAGCGCGAGAGCGACGGCCCATCGAGCGGAGTTACGGTTCTGTCCAGCGGCCTTGAGCAACCGCTGTACCTCTTGGACGCTGTAGGGCTCTACCTCGTACTCCCCCGTTTTCGGTGCCTTGGCCAACTGGACGGGGTTCTTGCCGAGGTGCCCGCGCCGCACGGCCTCATTGAGGGCAGTGCGGAGAGTTCGGTGCACCTGGTGAGCGGTCGCGGGCTTACTGCCATTGGCCTGCATCTTGGCGTAGAAAGTCTCGATGTGCTCGGGCTTGAGCCTGTCGAGTCGGTGAGCCCCCAAGCCGGGAATCAGGTGCTTCCGCACAGCAACGCCATACCCGACCATCGTGTTGTCGTTCACTGCGAGGGACGCAACGTTCTCGATCCAGTGCGTCAGCCACGCCTTGACCGTCCATGCCTTGCCGGGCTTCTTCATGGTCTTGGCGTCGCGCTGCTTCTCCAACTCGCGTACGGCGAGAGTCACTTCAGCGCGGGTCTTGCGTTCGACATGGCGGCGGTCGGGCTTGCCGTCGTCACGGATGCCGACAGTGACGCGACCGTGCCATTTCCCGTCTTTTGCCTGGTAGATGGACGATCGGCCGTTGGGCTGTCGGGTTCGCTTCTTCTCTTCCGCCACAGCGGACTCCTTCAAGTGGGCGTGAAAGCAGCCGGAGCACCACCCCGTTGCGGGGTGGTGCTCCGGTGAGGGATGGGTCAGGCAGCGCGCTTCTCCGCGCGTCGGCGTGCGAGGTAGGCGGCCGGAGCGTCGGCGGGGACGCGCCGGAGTCCACCGATGGTCAGGGACTCCAGCTCTCCGGTGCGGATGAGGGCGAAGCAGGTAGTGCGGCCGACGCGGAGGCATCGGGCGGCCTCTTCGACGGTCAGGAAAACCGGGGCCGGGTCGCTGGCCTCAGCGAGCGGTGCGATGTCCACAGTGACGGTGCTCATGGCGGGTCCTCCGTGCGAGACCGAGCGTGCTGGGGGACGTCGTGTGTGTCCGAGGTGGGAATTTCTGCGTCACCCGCGTCATCTGCGTCACGCACGCGTCTGACCTGAGGGTCTGGGGTGACGCAGAGGATTGGGCCTGCGTCATCGGTGACGCAGACGTCCGTCACCGATGACGCAGGTGACGCACGATGACGCAGAGATATGCCGTCTGCGTCACCCGTGTCTGCGCAGGTCACCCACCGTTTTGTGGGGCCGGGTGACGCAGGTGACGCAGCACTCCCCTACTTAGGAAAAAAGAGGGGCTGTCTGTGGTCGTGCGGTGCCGCTCAGAGAGTGAAGAAGGAGCCGCTGCGCGGCACGTCCTTGGGGCGCCGCGGCGGCGGCGAACAGCAAGAGGAGCACGCCTCGCCGGGGGTGCTTCTCTTGCTTGTTCGCGGTGACGCCGGTCAGAACGCCCGTTCCTGCTCGTGCGAGGGCGGGGCGAGCCGGGTGATCTCGATGTAGCGGCCCTCTTTGGTGCGGCCGGAGTCGATGATCACGCCCCGGGCGGCGAGGGTGGGCTGAAGACGCTTCAGCCGGTCGGACAGGACTTTGCCCGTGGTCGGCCACCCCTTGGGCAGGGCGCGCATGTCCTCGCCGGCGTAGAGGCGGCTGAGGCAGTGCAGCCACTGTGTGGACGTCATCCGTTCTTCCGCGCCCGCCTGCATGCTGGCCGCGTGCTCGATGACCGTCTGCGCCAACAGGTCGCCCTCGATCACGTCGTCATTCAGGTCATCGAGACTCGCCCGGTAAGCGGCGAGCGCTCCCAGACCGGTGGCCGCGTCGAGTTGCGCGCACAGGTGCGCGAAGTCCGCCATGCGCAGATCCGTGGGGGTCTCCGCTTCCACGGCGCGGACCTTGACCGTCAGGTCGAGCAGCGAGCCGAGAACGACGGGCAGCACCTGCGCGTACTCCGTCCACAGCTCATCCTCGGTACGCCGTACCCGGGGCCGTTCGAGACGCAGGGGAAGCAGCCGTTCGGCGAGGTCGGGGCGGATGACTCCCACGTCGATACCGGTCAGGAGCAGGGGGCGGCGGTAGCCGACGCGGAAGACGTCCCCGTCGGTGAACAGGGCGCGCTTGACGCTTTCGGCGCCGGTGACGATGCAGCACATCGCATCCGACAGGTCGGGGGTCATGTGGGACAGGTTGTCCAGCGCGGTGACCCATCCCGCGGCCACGGCCGCGATCAGGTTCTCCTCATCCTTCGGCGCGCGGCGCAGGTCGCCGGTCATGCCCTCGATGATCCGCACGAGCATGCGTCCGCCCGTGGACTTGCCGGCGCCCTGCGGGCCGGTGAGGAACGGGGCGGGGACGGGCACGGACGGTCCGAGACAGCCGATGAGCCACGCGATGGCGAGGCATTCGGTTTCCGCGGTGGCGAAGTTGCAGAGCCTCATCAGGAGGTCGATGCCCTTGCCGTCGGTGTCTTTGACGGGCAGGGGGAGTTCGCCGGTGAGCTGGGTACGTCGCCAGCACACCTCACGCGGGTCGGGGACGATGATGTCCCATCCGGTGGGGTGGATGCGGACGGACTGCCCGTCATCGCGGCCCAGGTCCAGCCACGTCGCACCGTCGAACCCGGGGGCAACCCGGATATGGACGGGCTGTACGTGCTCGGTCAGTGCGAGTGCTTCGATCAAGTCCAACGCCTCTTTGAGGGCGGTCCCGTTGAACACGCCGGCTCCGTCGCGGAAGAGGCCGACCATGAGTTCCTGCCGGTGGCTTCCCGTGGTGCCCTGGGAGCGGATCGGACGGGCCACGGGGTGGGCGTTCTTCTGCGCGTAGACGGTTCCGTCGCCGGTGCGGAAGTACCGGAAGTGCGCTTGCGCGTAGTCGGTGATGACCTTGCGAGCCGGGTTCTTTTCGTCCTCAGCCATGGCTACAGCCCCAATGCGGTGCGGGCGTTGGTCCACGCGTCGGTGCAGTGCCGGACGGTTTCGCCCTTGGTCTGCGCGGCGGTGAACAGCCGGGTGACGTGCGTGTCGGTGAGGCAGTCGCACCGGCCGTGTGTGGACAGCACGGCGAGGAACGTCCGGTAGACGGTCGCGTGCACCGCACTGGACGCCTCCGTGATGCGCTGCACCGCCATGGCGATGCCACGATCCAGGTAGGTGGGCGTGCGGTGAGGGCATGCCCCGCTTTGCCCCCTTATCGTCACCGTGAGGGCTTGTGGCGCCCTGCGGGCGGTCGACGGCTGCTTTACTGCCAGTGCGCGGACAACGGCGGGGAGAGCGGCTGTGGTGCCCGTGCCGGGTCCGAGCCAACGGGCGTACGACATGGACGACTTGATGTCCACGTTCGGCCGGACTGCGTTGGCGGACTGCATGGTGCCGCGGTAGATCCAGTGTTCCCCGCGGGTGGTCGGCACGGTCCGTGTCGCGGGCAGCGCTGATCGGGCCCATGTGATCGCGTCCGGGTTGTCGAGGTCCACGACCGTCAGGCCGGCGCCGCCCGGGTGGTAGGCGACGGCTGTGGCCTGTCGCCATGCCGTCGCCCATTCGGGCGAGGTGATGACGCTCGGGTCGGTGGTCGCGGCGGCCCACGCGTGGCACACCGCCGGGCAGCGGCAGGTGCCCGCGCTTTTCATGTTCGGGCGCCCGCCGCAAGCGTTCTTGGCGCACGCGCGGCAGTTGCCGAACGGCAGTTTCCCGTGCCGTAGTGGAAGTGCTGGCACACCGGCCGCGGCGAGGTTCAGGGCCGTGCCGAGGTGGGGGTTCCCGGACGGATGCATGCCGGAGGGCGGCATGGTGGTGCGTTCAGGTGTCATGCTGGGGGTTCTCCTGTGTTCTGTTGGAGGGACAGGGAGAACCGGGCGGGCGCGGTCTTGTGGTGAGAGGCGCCCGCCCGGGCACGTCTAGGCGATATCCAGGGCGAGTTGGGCCGGGGCCGCCGCTTCGGGTGCGGATTCGGCGGCCAGCAGGATGCGGTAAGCCAGTTCGGCCTGGTGGATGACGACGCCGTTGCCGAGGATTTTGAGCTGGTCGGAGCGGGACAGGCCCAGGTCCGCATCCGTGACCCAGCCGGGAGCGGCGCCCATCATCCACTCCACGAATGCCGGGGACAGGCGGCGGTTGCCCTTGGTACCGGGCTCGGTCGGCTCCGGCGCGAGGCGTCCCAGAACCTGCTCCCAGCGGTGGATGGCGGGTCCGTAGTCGGTGCCGTTGGTGGCCACCCACTGTTGCTCGTCGGCCAGGTCGCGGGCGAGGTATTCGATGGAGGGGCGCGAGCTCGCACCTTGTGAGCCGGACCGGTTGCGGCCGTAGCGCCGGGCGGTCGGGGTGGGCAGCAGATTCACGACCACCTCGTTCAGCGGTCGGGAGTTGGTCTCCAGCAGGTTGGAGGCGCCGGACTTCCAGTCGCGTGCCGCGGGGGTGGGCAGCAGGGTGACGGCGGTGCGCAGGTTCATCCCGCCCAGCCGCTTGGGGGAGATGCCGGGGCCGCCGGTGCCGTCGGCTGCGGCGGGGGTGGGCAGCAGCCTCAGGCCCCGGTCGGGGGAAGCAAGAACACCACTTCGTCCTCCAGCGTGGGCCCGTGCACGCCGGCTTTGCGCTTGTCCGGGTGCTGGGGTCCGCCGTTGCGTCCCAACTGTGAGGTGGGGGTTTTCAGCAGCGGGATAGGCGACGGCGAACCAGCGGTCGCGCCGGTGGCAGGCTCCGACTTCGGGATCTCCAGCGCGTAGGCACATCCAGCGCGCGTCGTACCCGATCGCGGCCAGGTCGGCCGCGACGACATCGAGTCCCCGGCTTCGGAGGGCTGCGACGTTTTCCAGGAAGACGAGCCGGGGTCGAAGATGGCGAATGGCGCGGACGATGGTTTTCCAGAGTCCTGAGCGGTCACCGGCGATCCCTCCCCGAGGTCCGGCATTGGAAATGTCCTGGCAGGGGAAACCGGCGGTCAGCGCCGCCGGGCGCGGCATCGTGGCAGCCAGCGCAGCGAAGTCGACCGCGGTGATGTCCCCGAGGTTGCGCGCGTGGGGCAGGCGTGCGGCGAGCAGTCGGGACGCGGCGGGGTCCTTCTCGCCGACCAGGACGGTGGGCAGGCCGGTGACGGCTTCCACGGCCTGATCCAGCGCGGCGGAGCCGGTGCAGAAACTGATGTTGCCGCCCTCCGGCGACGCGAGGGGGTCATGGGCCATGCGGGGGTCTCCTGTGTTCTGTTGGAGGGACAGGGAGAACCGGGCGGGCGCGGTCTTGTGGTGAGAGGCGCCCGCCCGGGCACGTCTAGCTGTGGAAGTGGTTGCGCTTGATCACGGCCTTACGGATGTTGACCGTGGTCCCGCCGCGGTGACCGCCGGCGCTGAAGATCTGTACGGCGATCCAGCCGCCGAAGACGACGGCGGCGAGGGTGATCAGTTGGGTGATGAACGCGGTCAACGCGGCGATGAACGACGTGAGCAGCAGCAGTCCGCCGCACACGGCGAGGAACCCGACCCCGCCCAACGCGACGTTGACCGCCGTACGCGAGACGGCCGCCGGTTTGGCCGCGAGGGGTTCGGGCTGCACGGGGCTGATCGCGTAGCCGGTGACGACGCGGCCGTCCGGCAGGACGACGCTCGCCACCGCCGGGATGCCCGGCTGCACCGGTACGAGCGGAGCCGCGTGCTGCACCGGGGCGAGGGGCATCGGGTGGTGGACTTCCACGGCCGCCGCGTCACGGACGGCCGGACGGTGCCAGTCGTAGGGCGTGGTGGGGTCGTTCACGATGGAGCCTCCTGTCAGTCGAGGTCGTTGAGGGTGTCGGCGCACGCCTGCACGAGGTGGTGGATGGGCTCGTACGCGCCGGTTCCGGCGGCGAAGAACCCGAAGAGGAACAGCACGACGGCCGCGCCCCCTCCGGCGGACTTGGTCCTGACGGCGAGGGCGGACGCGGCGCCGAACAGCAGCACGGCGGAAATGCTGAGGATCATCGGAAGCCTTCCGGGCGCGGGGTGTCGGTGCCGGCGCGGTAGATGCGGGCCCACCGGTTGTAGAGCCAGCGGCCGACGCGTATGCGCTTGCCGGTGGCCTTGCAGCGGCGGCAGTCCTTGCCGCGCTTGGGCCGTCCCTTGCGGTCGGTCTTCAGCGCGTGGCCCATGCCGCGGCACTTGCGGCAGTTGCCGAACGGCGAGGACGCACACACCGCGACGTAACACAGTGTCACGCCGAGAATGAAGGTGATAGCGAGCAGGGCAGGGGTCATCACGGGCCCTTCCAGGCGGGTTTCCAGGGTTTCCGCAGATGGGCCGCTATCCGCTAGCGGCCTGATCAGAGCAGGTTTGGGGCGCTAGCGGGGTCGCTAACGTTAGCGGGGTGTGCCGCTAGCGTTAGCGACCCCGGAGGATCAGCCCGCGTCCCGCTTTCCGTCACGCTCCGCAATCGCGGTGAGGATGTGGGCACGCTCGATGCCGCGCCGGTTGACTACCTTGCCGTCCACGCGGCGGCCCACCTGGATGGTGGCGACGCCGTGCGGCTTCAGGGCCGCGTTCAGCGCGTCGGGGTCCCATCCGTCGTAGACCTCGGGGCGCAGGTCGGCGAGCCGGGAGGTGACCGTCTCGGACCACGCCTTGGGCTCCTTGGCGGGGACCACGGCGAGGATGTCGGCGAGCAGGTCGTAGGCAGGGCCGGTGACCGTCTCGGGGGCTTCCCCGAGCGCGTGGCCAGACAGCAGTCCGGCCTTCTCGCGCACCTTGCGGGCGCGGGCCGCGATGACGTCGGCGCCGGGTCCGTCCACGTAGACGGAGCCAACGATCCTCGCGTCCGAGCCTTCACCGATGAAGTAGTGAATGCCCTTGTCACCCCACGCGAACATCGTCGCCCGCACGCCGCGCTTGTACGCGGAGGTGCCGAGCACCATGTCGTTCTCGGTCTGGCCCATGACCTTCAGGCACCACCGCGCCGACGCGTTCGCGCTGATACCGGTCGGCAGCGACTTCGCATCCGGGCGCTGCGTGGCAGCCAGGAACACGATGCCGGTCGCGGGACCGCGCTTGACCAGGTCGGTTGCGATCTCCTCGAACTCCTTGCCGTGCTCCCCGTGCTCGAACAGGACCTGGCATTCGTCCACCGCGATCACGATCGGGTGCAGCCCCAACGACCGCTTGTCCGCAAGCGTGCTGGTCACCTTGTTCTCGGGGCAGATGTCCCGCGGCAGCGACCGGATCACCTTCGTGCGCCGGCGCAGCTCCTCGCGCAGGGCCCGCCAGTCGGCGAGCGCGTAGGCGATGGCTTCGTCGTCGTCACCGGCCGCGTGCCGGTGGGACACGGCGTTGCCGACCGGGTCAAGGTCGCCGGTGCCCTTCATGTCGTAGGTGTGCAGCTCAGCGCGCGGGTCCAACGCGGCGATGAGCAACAGCAGCCTGAGCAGGAAGGTTTTGCCCATGCGCGGGATGGCGCCGATCACGCCCGCGATGTACATGAGGGTGATCTCGACCCAGCGTCCGCGCTGGTCGGTGCCGTAGGCGACCGGCTTGAACAGGTCGACCGTGCCCGCCTTGGCCAGCGGCCAGGCAGGCTTCTTCGACTTGTTCAGGTCCTGATCCCCCACCCACAGCACGAGGTGCCCGGTGTGCTCATCCGGGACCGCCTCAGGCCACACGCACCCGAGCGGGCGGCGCAGACCGGACGCGAGCCGGTCGCGGCGCTCGATGACGTCGGTGACCGTCACGCCGTAGGGGAGGTTCCCCTCCGCACGCCATCCGGGGCCGTCGCGGGTGATCGGGGCGGTGAACTCGAACCCGTCCCGCCCCTTGCCCTGCGCCTGGTTGATCGCGGGAATGCCGAGCGCACCCAGCGCGCGCAGCACGATGTCACTGGTGAGCTTCACCGCCTTGGGCAGTTCCACCGCCTTGTGGATGACCGGGGCATCCGCCTTGCGCCCCGCCGCTCCGAGCGCCATCGTGACCGCGCCGACCGACACGGCCTGAAGCCAGTCGGGGGCGAGGACGTAGAGGGCGAGTGCGGAGCCGAGCCCGATGAACATCGCCAGCACGGTCACCAGGGACCGCATCCGGACCCGTCCGTCGCGCTGCCGGGAGAGCTTCAGGTACTCGGCCGCGTCCTCGCGCCGCACCGCGGCCAGGCGTACCGGCTCGCCCTCGCGGTCGGCCACCCACCGCACCGTGCCGCCGATGAACCGCGCGGCGCCGGTCGGCGCCTGGAAGGCGAGACGGGCGGCATACACCGGCGAGCGAAGCGCGTGGTAGCCGACCGAGTGGGCGTAGTGCCGGGCCACCCACGCCGAAGCGGTCTTCAGCTCCGCGAGCGACTTGAGCCAGACCGGGACGACCGGACGGCGCCGTGCGGCGAGCAGCCGACCGAGGTAGCCCGGACCGGCCGCCTTCACAGACGACTGGTCAACCATCACGGGTGCGGTCGGGTCGGCCGACTCGGCACCCGACGGGTCGGGCACGGAGTCGGCCGACGGGTCGGCGTCGGGTCGGGCAGTCGAGTCGGCCGACTCGCTGCGGGCGGATCGGGCCTTGTCGAGGTCGACCACCTCGCCCCCGGTCGGGGCGGTCGGGTCGGCCATCTCGGCTTCCAACCGGTTGAACAGTTCGTTGTCGTCGTCGGGGTGCTTCACTGAGAGTCCTTCCACTTTCGGGTGTGAGGGAGAGTGGGCCTGGCCGTCGCTGTAGGAGGTGGGCGGCCAGGCCCGTGAACTGATGCTGAGCGCTGCGCTGAGCGGTAAGGGCTACAACCTGTAGCCCTTTTATGGGTGGTCACTTCGTCGTCAGGTGCGCTGTTCTTCGAGGGCGATGCACAGTCCGCAGATGCCGTACGAGGTGGGGATGCAGTAGCCGACATCGATCCGGCAGCGGGGGCAGGTGCGCCGGGCGAGCATCGCCAGCGCGAGCGCCCCCCACTTCCGGGAGGTCATCGGACGGACCGACTTCGCCCGGTCAACGTGGTAGAGGTACGCGACCCGCACCCCGCCGGCCCGCCGGTTTCCTCGCATCACCTGCGCCGCGATCGGCTGTCCACCGGGCCGTAAGCCCTTCGCCCGGAGTTGGCGACGGGTCGCCAGACCATCCGGCGCCAGACGCCACGGGTAGGTAGGCACCCCGTGAAGCGCGCCGGTCGGGTCGTAGCACTTCCCCCAGACCGCAGACATCAGGCGGCCTCAGCCGTCGACGTCTCGCCCTCCGGGTCGCCCACGGCGTGCAGTGGGCGGCCGTCGACACGCTCGGTCTTCAGCGCGTCCCGCAGCTTGCGGGCGTTGGAAGCCGAGCAGTGCAGCGCGGTCCGGACGGCTTCGCCGTTCAGCTCCGCATCCGTCCACGACGCGGTGAGCGTGCGAGCCTCGCTCAGCAGCTCCTCAAAGGTGCGCTGAGAGGTGCCCTTCGCCTTGGGCTGTCGGGGCGGGCGCTGCTTGGGCGCGGTCGGTGGTACCGGCTGCTTCCCCGCCGGGGGCGGGGCGGGGGTGTCCTGCTCGATGCCGGGCGTCAGTGCGCCCATGCGGAGCAGCACGCGCTCGCGCCGCGGGGTCTTGGTCCGCCACGCGCGGCCGTAGGTCTCGCGCAGGTCCGCGCGAGCCAACTGCCGCTCCCGCTCCCGCGCCAGAGCCTCGCTGTACGAGGTGATCTCCCACAACGTCATCCGGCGCCACAGCGCGAACGTGGACGGGAAGGCGAGCAGCCACCGGGAGAACCGGATCTTCTCCATACGGCGGCCGGTGGCGGCGCCGATCCGCACGGCGTAGATGTGCGCGCCGATCTCGGAGAACACCACCCACAGCAACGGCATCGTCCCGTGCGCGACCTTCGCCCACACCTCGTGCCCGGCAGCGACGTTCAACCCGCAGGTGATCAGGGTCAGGACCCAGGGCACGAACCGCACCCACGCGAGCGCCATGTCCATCCGGATCAACAGCAGGTTGGCCACGGTGAACACGGGGATGGCCACGTCGATACCGACTGGCAGCATCCACGGCGAGGTGAAACCCCACCGCGCCGCCGCCTCAGAGACCGCGGCGAAGGAGGAGATCAGACCGAGCGCGCCGACACCGGCCGCGGCGAGCGCGCCGATACCGGCGAGCCCCAACTCAGGGCGGGTCAGCGGCGGCACGCCCGAAGACTCGATGGGTTGCGTCGTCATGCCGCACCCCCGACCAGAACCGGAGCCACGATGTCCGCGTAACCCGTCAGGCGCACCGTGGCGCCCGCGTGGTCGACGCTCGCGCTCAGGACTCCCGTCTGCCCGTCGTTCTGTACGCGGTAGGTCACCGCGTCCGGGGCGATCCTCAGGGCCTCCCGCCACGCCTCGAAGCCGGCCGGGTCGTCGTAGAACGTCAGCTCCAGCCGCTCCGGGTAGATGGTCGACACGTGCACGCTCGGACCCGACAGGTGCCCGAAGTCCACGGACAGCAGACGCAGCGCCCGCAGAGGCACGGCCACGTCGTCCAGCGTCAGGTTCCCGCTCATGCGGCACCTCCGGCCGTGATCAGGGCGGCGAGGATGAGCAGCGCGCCGCCCGCACAGGTCAGGTCGACCGAGCGCTTCAGGCCGGTGAACTTGGCCACCGCGATACGGGACAGGCCCGCGATGTGCGCAGCACCGTCGTTGGACAGGGACGCGGTGATCTCGTCCGTGGTGAGCGTGGCCCACAGCGGGAAGCCGTGCCGGCCACCGCCCAGGTTCGGGCGCACCGACCGCAACAGCAGACCGGCCGCCGCGATCAGCAGCGCCATGCCGAGACCGCCCGCGATGCAGGCGGGGAGGTTCATCGGCATGTCCTTGGCGACCGCCCACGATCCGGCGAGGACCGCACCGACGAACGCGAGCAGGAGACCGGTCTTGGTGTCGGTCCGCGCGATCTCCGCTTTCACCTCCGCGTGAGCGGCGGCGAGCAGGGTGTCCGGGGCGCTCATGCGGCCACCACCTTGCGTGCCGCGCGGCGGCGCCGGGCGGGGCGGGTCGGCGGGGTGACGTCGAACAGGTCCGGGTTGTCCTCGATGACCTGCGCGGCCATGCGGATCAGGTCGTCGGGCAGGTTCGGGGTGTCGGCGAGGATGTCGCGCGCCGCGTCCTCGCGGGCCGCGCGCTCTTCGTCGCTCTCGCCCTCGACCCCGAGCCACAGCTCAACCGGGGTGCCGAGCGCGAGTTCCGCGAAGTCATCGGCGGAAACGGCCTGTTGGCGGCCGATGTAGGTACGCATGAAAGATCTCCGGAGGATGGAGGGACAGGGAGAACCGGGCCGGTCGCGGTGATTTGGTGAGAGGCGACCGGCCCGGGAAGGTGAGCGACCGCGGGCCGCGCGGGGCGGCAGCGGGGAGGTCAGCGGTTGCGGACGCACCCGGAGACGCTGTTCGCGGACACGCTCAGGTGCCGGGCGCCGGAGATCCGGACGTCACCGGAGACGCTGTGCGCGCTCACCGCGCCGGAAGCGGCGCCCGTGGCCTGCACGGTGATGTCACCGGAGGTGGCGTTCAGGGCGGCCGTGCGGCCGTCGTACAGATCCACCGTGATGTCACCGGATACGGAGCGGGCGGTGACCTGCTCGGTCACACGGCCGATGCTGATGTCGCCGGAGGTGGTGTTCGCGGTGAGCGTCCGGACCCCATCGGCGTCCAGGTCGCCGGAGACGGAGCGGAACTCCATCCGGTCGACGTAGCCGGACACGAACGCGTCCGCGGAAGTGGAGACCACCGCGAGCGACGATCCGGCGGGCAGCGTCACCGTGGCCGTGACGGGACTGACGGTCTGCATGTTGCTGCCGTCACCGGAGACGACGCGGCCGTTGATGATGGTCACGCCGGTCACCGATCCGTAGACCGTGCCGACGCTCTGCGTGACGCGGTTGCCGCGCACGCTCTGCACCATCACGTTGCCCGGCATCTCCGGCACCTCGATGGCCAGCGCCTGCCCGTCCTGGCGGGTACGGGCCCGGTTGACCGCGTCGGCCGCGGGCCCCGTGCTGTCGTCGGTGTGCAGCGTGATGCGGGCGGTCGTGACGCTGCTGAGTACCTGCACGTGGACGTTGCCGACCGGCAGCGACAGCCCCAGCACGATCGGGCCGGAGGACTGCGAGTCAAAGGTGCGCTCGGTCATGGTCAAGCTCCTCAAAGAGCCGTTGGAGTGGGACCGGAACGTGCGAGCGGGACGGCCGCGGTCGTGCAGGTGGTGAGAGACGGCCGTCCCGAAGCTCCCGCGCCGCAAGCGCGGCGGGAGCGGCGCCCCGACCAGGAGTCGAACCTGGTCTGCGACCATCGGGGCGGTAGTCAGTGCGCGGGCCTTGCCCCGCGCCGGCCACCTTTTGCGGGAGGTGACGGCCCGTCGTACGCGATATGGATCTGTGCCTCAGTCCCGCTCTTCCGAGGAATCGCATCTCGGTCTCTTCGCGCGGCGTGGTTGCCCTTGGGCAGATCCGTTCTTTTGAGTCGGTGCGTGTCCCTGACGGGAGGTGACCGACTGGTCTCCGCTCACCTCAGCCGGAGTCGTCACGGCCGTCGTATCTGTGGTGGATCACGCTGTGGAGTTGTTGTGCTCGCTCGGTCGCCGGAGCGACCTGAACGAGAGGAACATGTATTACGTGTTCCTCATCTTGCAGAGGGAAGTTCGCCCCGTCAAGCCCTTCGGCTGGTTGGAGTTCGCGCACCCCTCGCGCTCGATGTACCTACAGCGTGGCGCCGACAGCGCCGACGTTCGACTTCGCACCTGTACGACCTGGGTCGTTCTTGGTTAGCGTGAAGTCGTACCAAGTCGTCCCAAGCAAGCGGAGGTTGGACGTGGCGAACGAGCGACTGCGTGGCGCGATAGTCGACTTGGGCCTAACCCTTGATGAAGTCGCAGAACGGCTGGGGGTCTCGGCCAAGACAGTCGAACGCTGGATCAACGACCCGGAGCGCAAGCCATATCGCCGCTTCCAGTACGCGACGGCCTCACTCTTGCAGTGCGAAGTGTCGTACCTCTGGCCGGACGAACGGACATCGGCCGAAGTGACAGCTACCGGCAACGCAGAGTTGGTCAGGCTGTATCCGCACCGGTCCGTCGTCACGCCGACCCTTTGGACGAACCTGTACGCCAAGGCAACCCGACAGTTTGACCTACTGGTGTACTCCGGGTTCTGGCTCACCGAGGACGCGACGTTTCATCGCATCGTGAAGGAGAAGGCGGCCGACGGGGTACCCGTCCGCCTCATGCTGGGAGAGCCCACCTCACCCGCCGTGGCCGTGCGCGGCGAGGACGAAGGGATTGGGGAGGCGATGGCGGGCAAGGTTCGAAACGCCCTGGTCAACTACAGCCCACTCTTCGGTCTCCCCGGTGTCGAGTTCCGCTTGCACTGCACCACGCTCTACAACTCGATCTACCGTGCCGATGACGAAATGTTGGCGAACGGCCACCTCTACGGGGTTGGCGCCTACATGGCCCCGGTGCTGCACCTGCGACGTGTCCCGGGCGGTGAACTCTTCGACGCCTACGCTGAGAGCGTTGAGAAGGTGTGGCAGTCGGCCCGTCCGATCTCGTCACCGGCCGACTGGGAAGGCACGAACTGATGAGCCGAATTGACTACTTCCGTGACCCGAATGCCCCTACGGCCAACTCTGTGGTCCCCTCCGTGACGGCGGTGGTCCGAGACGACACGGGGCGGCTGTTGCTCATCCACAAGACCGACAACGACCTTTGGGCCCTGCCCGGTGGCGGCCACGACATCGGCGAGCGCATCGCGGACACCGTCGTTCGTGAGGTGCTGGAAGAGACCGGTATCAACGTTGAGGTAGACAACATCGTCGGGCTATACACCGACCCTGAGCACGTGTTGGCGTACGACGACGGCGAGGTACGGCAACAGTTCTCCATCTGCTTCCGTGCTCACCAGGTCGGCGGGTCCCTGCGCACGAGTAGCGAGTCGAAAGAGGTCCGCTGGATTGATCCGGCGGACCTTGACGAGCTGGACATCCATCCTTCGATGATGCTGCGCATCCGGCATGGTCTTGATGACGCGCGGCGTGAGCCTTACCTCGGCTGACCACCCGCAGGGACTTCCGCCATCCGGTCTCCCACGCGCTTCGACGCTGCGTGGATCTCGGGGGCCGCTCGTTGGATGAATCGACCGACGATCGTGTCGGGGCCGTATCGCTTGACGATCTCGTCCAGCCGCTCAGACGGTGTCGTCTGCGTCCCGTCCGGCGTCGTCGTCATGTCGCAGTAGAGCAAGGCGTCGACCAGGTCGGGGCGCTCTAGCTCGAACTCACTCTCAAGTTCCTCGCGAAGTCCGCGTTCCTCCGCTTCCAGCAAGGCGCAGGAGTGATGGGCCACAAGGCGAACAACCCGTTCGTCCGCGCCTTCCTGATCCCTGAGGAACCGCGCACCGTCCAAGGGATGGAAGCCCGTGGTGGCGATGGCCGGCGAATAGCCGATGTCATGGAGCACGGCGGCGGCTTCCAGCAGCTCCGCATCGTCTCGCAGGATCGGGCTCAGGGAGCGAGCACGCTTGGCGACCCCTAGCGAGTGCTCCCACCGGCGCGGGAGCGGATCGGAAAGCAACGATTCAGAGAGCGTGTACGCCCACTCAGTCAGTCCCATGGCGGTCAAGACTACGACCGCGCGGTGCGAGTCGGGAGGGCACGCACGGTTCGCCCCTTGCCATGCACGGTGGCAAGCAGGCCGTTTCCCTCCATCTGGGCGAGAACACGGCGCACTGCGGTCCGAGACGCACCGAACCGCTCACACAGTTTCGCTTCGGACGGGTACGTGTCCCCCACCGAGAGGGAGTCCTCTTTGATCACGTCCGTCATGCGCTCCGCGAGCGACCGGCGGTCGCCTCCCCTGACCACGCGCCACCCGATCCCGGGGGCAGACTCGACAACCCCGTCAGCTTCGAGCACCTTGAGCGCGCGCCGGATCGTGTTCCGGGAGACGTCGTGCGAGTTCATCAGGTCGGCCTCTGACGGCAAGGTGTCGCCACCCTGGTCCGCCTGAATCTCGTTTCGCAGCGTCTCCGCAATGATCAGGTAAGTTCCGCGCGGACTGGCCTCCGACACTTCAACTCCTCTTGATTCACGACATCACCCGATGCCAGGGTCCCACGATCACGCCTAGGGACGGCGACGTAGTCGCGGCGACGGCCGGGCCCCACCCTTCCCCATCGCTCACTTCCTATAGGGTCGAAAAAAGGCGGCGAGTCCGAGCAGAGCACACACTCAGGCCATTAGGAATTCAGCGTCCGCAGTACGGTCTCTCCAAGAACAGACGCCATGCGCACGGGGACGGCATTTCCGATCTGCCGCTCAATGGAACCGTAGTCCCCCTGAAAGTCATAGTCCGACGGGAACGTCTGCAATGTGGCGGCTTCCCGCAAGGTGATTCCGCGATGCTTCTCAGGGTGGACGAACGTTCCACAAGCAGGAGTAGTACAGCGGGTGGTCATCGTTGGCGCAGGAGAATCCCACTTGATGCGACCATACGAAGCAAGGGCATGTTTTGTACCAACCTTCTTGTGGCAATCGAGCTGGTGTTCCTCTGGGAGGTCTAGGCGCCCTCCACCAACAGGGATGGCCTCAATTCGACGCTGAACCTTGTCAGAGCTTTTCCGATAGCGGTCTAGCGGGTCGTCTGCCCTATTGGCCGCTTCCAATTCGGAGAATGCAGTCCTGACCGACACAGAACCGCGCAGGTCAGGAATGAGATCGGCAATATCCTGGGGGAGGTTCCGCCGCTTCCCTCTGAGAGCGAGCATAATTAGACGACGCCTGCGTTGCGGCACAGCAAAATCGGAAGCTACGAACCGATAAACCATTGACACGTAACCTAGAGAATGAAGCGAGTCCCGCACATATTGGAGGCGTGCGTCTTTTCCCAGCCCAAGTACATTTTCCAATAGAACGGCCTGCGGCATCAGTGCACGCACGAATCTGACAGTATGCAAAACGAGATCGTTACGCTCATGGTCCATCAGCCCCTTGCCAGATGCAAGCGACGAAAACCCCTGACAGGGCGGGCAGGTCTTAAGCAGTGTTAATTCACCGGAAGCTAACCCCAACTGCCTGCGCATCTTGGAAGCCTGTAGCGAGCGGATATCCGTCTCCCACAGGTGCGAACCAGGATGGTTCTTGGCATGTGTAGCAGCCGCATCGGAGTCGATCTCGACCGCGCCCAGGACAGAGAAGCCAGCTCCCACGAGCCCCTGGGTGGCTCCGCCGGCTCCTGCGAAGAGGTCAATGGCAGTTGGCTTTGTCACGGCTGGATGTTAGCTCAACGTAGTGCCTCGTGACCATGGTGTGCGCTCCCCGCAACCCGCGTGCGCCCTAGGCAAGGTGACGAAGCGTCATGCAAGATGTCGTGCCCACCGCCGCAACCGCTAGGGGGACATGATGTCGGACTCGTCGAACGGCCATGAGCAGCTTCCCATGACTGCCCCGGCTGAGCCTGAGCAGTCAGCCGCAGCCTCGCCGAGCAGTGAACCTGCACCGGTCTACACGATGCGCATCAGCCGGCTAACGATTGACAAGCTCGGCATCAAGCTCTACGACCGAGTTTCAGCTGTCTTGGCTGAACTCATTGCCAACTCCTACGACGCGGACGCAGAGGACGTTACGGTCACCTTACCCTGGGGGGCTTTTCTATTCGACCCCAAGGCTCCTCATCTTTCTGCACAATATGAAATCACAATTGCCGATGACGGTCACGGCATGACCCCTGCCGAGATAAATCATCACTACTTGACCGTGGGCGCAGACAGGCGCACTCGCACGGGTAGCGACAAATCCCGTGAAAAGAATCGTCCAGTAATGGGCAGAAAGGGCATTGGCAAACTTGCCCCATTCGGTATCTGCAAGACCGTGGAAGTAATCTCTGCTGGCGGCGATAAAACCGACAATGGATACCTCACCTCTCACCTAATCCTTCACCTCCCTGACATGCTCGCGGATACGGAAAAGGACTATCACCCCGAGATTGGCGAGTCGGACGGAACCTGGTCGAAGAACCATGGAACCACTATCAAGTTGAGGGACTTCTCACGGAAGCGCGTTCCCAGCAGGGATGAGCTGAACAGGCAGCTTGCCGGACGATTCGGCCTTGAACGCAGCGACTGGCGGGTCTGCGTCAAGAATGCCTCCTCTATGACCGATCAGTTCACACTCGGACAACTCAAGATCGACCTCATGGAGGGCACTCGAATCGATCTCGCCGATAGGCCGGTTCCTTTCGAATCTTCATTCCTCCCGGTAACCGGCTATGTCGCCTATAGCGAAAAGGCCTACAAAGACACCAACATGGCCGGCGTCCGCATTTACGCCCGCGGCAAGTTCGTGGCTCAGACAATGGATTTCGGAATTGCCACGGGCTTTCATGGAGAGTTCAAGCTGCGCAGTTACATCGTCGGTGAACTTCACGCCGAGTGGCTGGACGAAGACGAAGATCTTATCCGATCTGACCGTCAGGACATCATTTGGTCATCAGATCTGGGAGAAGCGCTGAGCACGTGGGGTCAGGCATTGATGCGTGAGCTTGCGAAACGCAGCGAGGAACATGCCAGGCGCGAAAAGCAGCGTTTTTTCATGGAGAAGTCGCAACTAGAAAAGCGGCTGATCGAGACTGCGCCATCCGATCCAGTGTATCGCGACTCCGTGAAGGAAGCTGCGGCTCTTCTGGTTCGGGACGCCGACAGAGATTCACTGAAGGATCCTGAGCACGTAGAACGCCTTAGCAATCTTGCCATTTCCCTCGGGCCTCACCGTAGCCTGCTCCAGGCACTAAGGGAAGTCGCCGATACAACCGAAACCACGGTGGATGCCGTTATGGATCTTTTCCAGAAAGCTCACATCGCGGAAATGTACTCCCTCGGGCAGGTAGCGGCGGAACGGCTAGAAGTTGTGGCCAAGCTGGAAGCACTGATTGCAGACAACAGAACACTGGAGAGGCCACTTCAAGAACTCATCGAACGGGCACCGTGGCTCCTCGCTCCCGAGTGGACTCCATTGGGCATGAACGAATCCCTCAAACGAGTCAGGGCAAGTTTCGAGGCTTGGTACGCCAAGGCGTTCGGCACCACGATCAGCACTACGGCGATTGAGCGCAGGGCGAAGGAGCCTGATTTTGTCCTGCTTCACGACTCAGGGATCCTCTGGATTGTAGAAATCAAGAGGCTCGGCTATAAGCTCACCGACGCGGAATTCCTAAACGCAATGAACTACCTAGATTCATTGCGTAACTTCCTTGACGAAAATCCTGAACTCGGTCGTCAGTTCCCGTACCGCAAGCTGACATTTGTGGTCGATCATATCGACAGACTCAACTCAGTATCGGCCTCTTCGCTTGAGAGCGATCCGAACGTCTCCCGAAAGACTTGGCACGAGGTACTAGATTCCACCAAACGTGCCCACAAAGATTTCCTGGAACTGGTCGAGTCAACCGCAGGTGGGTGGACTCCCGTCACACCTCAGACGGCCCCACAGGTCGTTGCACCGCGGCGCCCGAGCGACGACCCAGCTCAACCAGAGCTTGAGGCATGACAACTCCGCACCTCATATGAGGCCGTGTACGGCCTCATACGCAGGCCGGACCCGTCTCAGTTTCCGTCTCGTTCATCGACGTACGCGACCGTCCAGAGCCGTTCACAGAGCCTTGCCGATTGCTGCACACGTACGAGATTGAACGCCCTTGAACTCCCCCGGATCAACCCCTGATCGGCTGGGACAAACCTGCAAAGCGAGGCACGTGGGTTCAATTCCCGCCACGGCCTCTGGTTCGGTGTCGGGGTCGGCTGCCTTCGGGTGGTCGGCCCTGACGCGTGAGAGCGCCGTTCAGGGCGTCCCGGGGGCCGTCAGAGCACCCCTCCCGCCTCGTCCTGGAACATCTCCGTCCAGTAGTGGCGGCCGGCCTCCGCAGAGGCGCCCGTCGGGTCGACCGTCGCGAGGGTCTGGGTCATCGTCGTGGCGAGCTGGTCGTAGGCCTCCTCCGTCAGTTCGTGGGACAGGGACTCGTCGATCGTTCGCTCGCGGTGGAGCAGCCACAGGGTGAAGGCGAGGGTCGAGACGTCCGTGTTCAGGGCGTGCAGCGTGGCCTCGGGCTCGTTCCAGTCGAGGATCGCGCCCGTCTCGCCGTCGACGACCAGGCTGTTGTCCTCGATCAGGTGGCCCAGGCGTATCAGGTGGTCGGCGTCCCGCGGGAGTCGGTCGGGCGTGAACACGTGCGGACGCTCGTCCTCGTAGTACTCGGCGAGCGTCGGCAGCGGCACGTCCGTGTCCAGCTGGAACAGGAAGCCGTCCTCGGGCAGGCCCGTCTCGCGCAGGAAGTGCCGCGTCGGCTCGTGCGCCAGCGCCGCGGGGAAGTCGACGTCCTCGAAGCGCACCACACGGCCGTGCCCGAACGCCTGGTCCAGCAGGCGGGCGGGGAGGTCCAGGGTGAGCGCCGTGTCGGCCGGCGGGCCCGCGACGAGGGCCAACGGGCGGATCAGCGCGGCCATCTTCCAGAACGGCGGGACCTCGCCGTCGACGCCCTCCTCGAACAGCGCCAGCAACTGCCGCGACATCGCGTTGACGGCCTTCGGGCCGAACCGGCCCTCGTAGGACGCGAACTGGCCGCTCCTCGCGGACATCTCGTCCGTCGCCGTCACGAAGTCCGTGAGCGTCCGGAGCGACGGCGCGAGCGGGACGCGGTCCATCAGGTCGGGGCGGTCGTGGAGGAGGAACGTGGTGGACACCTCGCCCGTCGCTCCGTCGAGCAGGACCGACTCCGTCTCCAGGCCGGCGGGGTCGCGCAGCGCGCCGATCACCAACTGGTCGCGCAGGTCCGACGGAAGGGCTGCCGGGTCCCCCGTCGAGTCCGCGACCGACCGCAGTCCGTCCTCGCGCAGGGCATCGAAGGTCAACAGGCCGTTGTCGCCCGGCAGTCCGGGCCCCGTCAGCCAGCGCCGCGTCGGTGTGTGCGTGACGTACGGGTCCAGCGCGTCCTCGTGCAGAGTGATCGTCCCGGTGCCGGCGCCTGTGCCTGTGCCGGCCATACCGCCGGTGCCGTTGCTGATGTCGTTGCCGATGCCGGTGTCCGTCGTGCTCATCGTTCCCCCGCGGATCGTTGTTCACAGTCCCCCGGCAGGACCGGGCCGGGCGGCTCGCGGCCCTGCGCGCGGGCATACCGCCACGCACACCCAGGCATCCGGGCACGCCTCGAAGCACCCGGAAATAGGCCCGCCGCCCAGCGGTCCTCCCCCACTGACCAGAACACTACCGGGCACCACTGACAACACCCCGAGAACGCCCTGACCAGCAGCTTCTCAGCGGATCCTGGCCTTTTCCCGGCCTGCCAGGATCGCGTCCACCGTCTGCCCCGCGGTCTGCTCGGAGGTGTCCAGCCACAGCCCGACGCGCGGGGTGTCCGCACGCAGTCCGCGGTCGAGGTCGGCGACCGTCCACGCGCCGTATCCGGTCTTGGCCCGCCCGGCCTCCCGCTCCGCCACGGCCTCGGGATTCGGCGCCAGCACGACGACGTACAGGGGCCGGGTGCGCACGAGTTCGGTGTACGCCGTCAGGTGCGCGCCCAGGACCACGTCCTGGACGACCGCGGTGAAGCCCGCCCGCGCGTACGTGTCCGCCGTGGCCGCCGACAGCCGGTACCGCAGTCGCAGCTGGGCCTCCGCCTCGCTCTGCGGCCCCGCTCCGGGCTCGTACTCCGCGCGGCCGGTGACGAGCATCCGCCGGAAGACGTCACCCCGTACGTGGGCGGCCCGTGGCAGTCGCTCGGCCAGCGCCTGCGCGACCGTGGACTTCCCGGCGGCCATGATGCCGGTGATCAGGACCACGCCCTCCAGCATCGCCCCCGGCCCCCGCCCTGTGTCCTAGCCCTGTGCCCTGTGCCCTATGCCCGGAAGGACGCGCGCCGCGTCACTGCGTCGCCGTCACCACGGCCGCCTGCGGCCTTATCGGCAGCCGGTTCACCGGGCGTCCCGTGGCCGCCCGCACCGCGGACGCGACAGCCGCGGGGGACGTGACGACCGGTACCGCGCTGACCGCCTTCGCTCCGAAGGGCGCGACCACGTCGCGCTCCTCGAC
The DNA here is from genome assembly GCF_014650955.1 of Streptomyces tauricus. GTDB lineage: Bacteria > Actinomycetota > Actinomycetes > Streptomycetales > Streptomycetaceae > Streptomyces > Streptomyces tauricus. The sequence goes on along the minus strand of NZ_BMVY01000015.1, from coordinate 58,500 downwards.
GAGCTTGACGATGCGGATGTCGGGGGCGTCGAGGGCGGTCGGCAGCGAGTACCCGGTGAGGTCGGGGTGGCGGACGAGCCCGCGCGCGGTGCGCAGGTTCTCCGTGAGGGCGGCGCCGATGCCCTGCGTGACACCGGCCTCGATCCGGGCGGTGAGCTGCGCGGGGTTCAGGATGCGGCCCACGTCCTGGGCGAGCGCCAGTTCGACCACCCGCACCGAACCCAGTTCGATGTCGACGTCCACCACCGCGCGGATCGCGCAGAAGGCGAGGCCCACGAAGGCGTCGCCCTGGCCCGCGCCGTCCAGCGGCTCGGTGGGGTGCGGGCGGCACTGCGCGGTCGCCCACAGCTCCTTGCCGTCCATCGCCTCGCTGACGGTCGTCGACAGCACGCCGTCGTACGAGGTGATCTTGCCGTCGGTGATCTGGAGCAGCTCGGTGGACATGCCGAACTTGTGGGCCAGGGGCTGCAGGAGTTGCGTACGGACCATCTTGGCGGCCCGTTCGACGGCGCCGCCGGACACCCAGGTGTGGCGGCCTCGGCAGCTGGGTCCGGCCGGAGGCTGGTCGGTGTCCACGGAGGCCACGTGGACCTCTTCGATGCCGAGCGTCTCCTGGACGATCTGCCGGGCCAGCGTGGTGAAGCCCTGGCCGGTCTCCACGGCCGCGCAGAGCACGGTCGCGATGCCGTCGTGGACCTTCACGGTGGCCGTCGAGACCTCGTCGGTGCCCTCGGCGCCGAGCATGTGGACCATGCCCAGGGCGTAGCCCACGCCGCGTCGTACGGCGCCGGGTTCGCCGGCGCCCTCGGGTCCGCCGGGGAGCAGCCACTCGTCCTCGGGGGTGTCCTTGGGGAGGGCGGGCAGCGGGTACTCCTGGACGGCCTGGAGCAGTTCGGCCACGGGGGCCGGGCAGGTGACGGTCTGGCCGGTCGGCAGGACGTCCCCGGTGGCCAGTACGTTGCGCAGGCGCAGGTCGGCCGGGTCGACGCCGAGCTTCTTCGCCAGCTTGTCCATCTGGGCCTCGTAGGCGGCGCAGACCTGCATGGCGCCCTCGCCGCGTACGTGTCCTGAGGGCGGGTTGTTGGTGCGTACGGCCCAGCCCTCGATGAAGGCGTTCGGGACGACGTAGGGGCCGCAGGCGAAGGAGACGGCGGCGGCCAGGGCCTCCGAGGAGGTGTCCGCGTACGCGCCCGCGTCGAGGAGGATCTGCGCCTCGACCTTGACCAGCCGGCCCTCGGCGTCCGCGTGGTGGCGGTAGCGCAGCAGCGTGGGGTGCCGGTGGACGTGCCCGAGGAAGGATTCTTCGCGCGTCGCGGTCAGCTTGACGGGGCAGCCGGTCTTGAGGGCGAGCAGCCCGAGGGGGAGCTGGAAGCCCTGGTCCTCGCGGTCGGCGGTGGCGCCGGGCACGCCGGTGACGACGACCTTCACGCGCTCCGGGTCCAGTCCGTAGCAGGCGGCGGCCGTGTCGCGGTCGGTGTGCGGGTCGGTGGAGGCCACGTAGAGCTCGACCCCGCCGTCGGGGCGGGGCACGGCGAGACCTGCCTCCGCGCCGATCGGGGCCGGGTCCTGGCGGCCGATGCGGTACAGGCCCTCGACGACGATGTCACCGGCCGCGTCCGGGTCTCCGTGGCGCAGCGGGATGTGCCGGATGAGGTTGCCGTCGGGGTGCAGGGGTTCGGCTTCGAAGGCCTGCTCCGGGTCGGTCACCGGGTCGAGGATCTCGTACTCGACGATGACGGCCGCGGCGGCCATGCGCGCGGTGTCGGGGTGGTCGGCGGCGACGGCCGCGATGGCCTCTCCGTGGTGGCGCACGACGTCGGAGGCGAACACCGGGCGGTCGGCCCTGCCGCGGCCGAGCAGCGCGGTGCCGGGCACGTCCTCGTGGGTGATGACGGCCTGTACGCCGGGCATCTCGCGCGCGTGGGTGGTGTCGACGGACAGGATGCGCGCGTGCGGGTGCGGTGATCTCAGGACGGCCGCCCACAGCAGGCCCTCGGCCCACAGGTCCGCCGCGTACGGGAAGGTGCCCTCCGTCTTGGCGCGGGCCTCCGCGGACGGCAGGGACACCCCGAGGCCGTGCGGCGGCGGTTCCGGCGCGGTGCCGGGCTGCGCGGTGGTCGCGGTGGCGGTGTCGTTGCTCACGCCTGGCCTCCGTCCTGGCCGTACGGCTGCTCGTGGGGCTGGCTGGGCTGGTGGGGCTCGAACGCGGACGGGTTGACGCCTCCGGCACCGGGGCCCGCCTGGTGCGGGATACGGGCCTCGTCGCCGTCCGGAGAGCTCTCGGCGGCCGCGTGGGCCTCGCGCTCGGCCACGACGTCGCGTACGGCGTCCAGGACGCCCCGGTAGCCGGAGCAGCGGCACAGGTTGCCGCACAGGGCCTGGCGGGTCTCCAGGTCGGTCGGCGCCGGGTTGCCCTCGAGGAGGTCGTGCACGGTCATCGCCATGCCCGGGATGCAGAAGCCGCACTGCACGGCACCGCACTTGGCGAGGGCCCGCTGGACGTCGGAGGGCTGCCCGTCGGTGGCCAGGCCCTCGACGGTGCGCACCTCGCTCCCCGCGGCGGTGACGGCGGGTACGAGGCAGGACGCGACGAGGCGGCCGTCCACCTGGACGTTGCAGGCGCCGCACTCGCCCTGCGAGCAGCCGTCCTTGGCGCCCGCGAGGCCGAGGCGCTCGCGCAGTACGTACAGCAGCGATTCGCCGATCCAGGCGTCCGTCACGGGTCGCTCGACGCCGTTCACCCGCAGGACGTACGAGGCGAGGGGGTGGTCGTTGTGCGGGGCGATGCCCTGGGGGTCGTCGGACCCGGACTCCTCGGCGGCGGCGTCGGTGTCGGTGTCGGTGTCCGTGAAGGATCCGGCGGACGCGGCGTCCGGGGTCTCCTCGCCGGGCTCCTCCGTGGAGGCCGTTTCCGGCTCGGCGGCGTCGTCCGCGTACTCCTGGTGGTCGTGACGGGACGCGGCCCCGTGCGCCTCCTCGCGTCCGTCGTCGCGTCCCGGATCGCGCTCCACGGAGACGGCGATCTCGTCGGCGTGCGCTCCGGAGACGTCGATGATCTCGGCGGCGCCGTGCTCGGCGGGGGCGTGCGACCCGGCCTCTCCGGCGGGCGGCTGCTGCTGGGCCCACGGCTCGTCGGCCCAGGGCGCCGCGGCGCCGCCCGGCAGCGTGGCGGGCGGATTGCCGCCCCACTGCTCGACCAGCGAGGACGTGGTGAACTCACCGGACTCGTCCGGCAGATCACCGTCGGCGACGGGGATGGACCACTGCCCGGTGACGTCCTGACCGGAGGCGTCGTGCCCCGTCGCGCCGTGTCCGGGCGCGTCGTGTCCGGGCGGGCCCTGGTCGCCCTGTGCGGGCTGGTCGAAGGTCCACTGGCCGGTGGCCCCGGGGTGGTACGAGAACTGGTCCTGAGGGGCCTGCCGGTGCTCTTCGGGGAGGGCGTTCGGGTCGGGCCACCGTACGTCCTGCTGCTGTCCGGGAGCGGCCGCGTCGGGCGGTGCGCCCCAGGAGCCGGTGGACCCCGGGTCGTTCTCCGCACCCGTGCCGGGCGCGACCGTTATCGGCGGCGGTACGTAGCCGTGGCCGGGCGCGGCGAGCGGCGAGTCCGCGAGGAGGGCGTCGATGCCCCCTTCGGGGAGCTTGACGAAGGCGGTGGCGCCGTCGTCGTAGTCGCCCTGGGGCAGCGGGTCCCAGCGGCTGCCCGCGCGGGGCGCGCCCTCACCGTGCTGATCTCCGTGCTGGTCGTCGGTCACGACAGCGCCCTCCCCAGTGCTCGTCGGGCCAGCGCGGCGACGGTACGCCGCAGGTGCAGTACGGCGGGCGGCAGCGGCGGTACGGAACCGTCCTCCTCGGGGGCCGGATCGGGGATGCAGGCCGCGGCGACGTACTCGCCGAAGGCGGCCAGCGCCTCGGGCACGATCGCGCGGTTGTTGTCCCAGTCGATCAGCGAGGCGACCCACTGCTCGGCGTCCAGGGGCCTGAGCGGCATCGGCGCTATGGCGCCCACGGCGCACCGCACCCCGCGCCTTGCGGGGTCGAGGACGAGCGACACGGAGGCGATGGCGCGCCCGGGACCGGTCCGTCCGGTCGCCTTCAGGAAGACCTGCGGGGCGTGCAGCAGCGGCACGCGCACGTACCCGATGAGTTCGCCGCCGCGGAGCATCTCCATGCCCGCGAGCAGGTGCGACACGGGGATCTCACGGCGGGCGCCGCCCGGGCAGGCGATGATGAGGGTCGCTTCCAGCGCGGCCAGCACCGGGAGCGCGTCCCCGGTGGGGGACGCCGAGGCGATGTTGCCGCCCAGGGTGCCCGCGTTGCGGATCTGCGGCGGTCCGGCGGCCCTCGCGGCGGCCGCGAGGGCCGGGATGAGGGCGGCGAAGTCGGGGCGCCCCATGCGGGCGTGGGTGAGGCCGGCGCCGAGGAGCGCGTGGCCGTCCTGGTACTGCCAGCCGCGGATCTCGCTGATCCGGCCGAGGCCGACGAGTGCGGCGGGCCTCAGCTGCCCGGAGTTGACGGCGGCCATGAGGTCGGTGCCCCCGGCCACGGGAACGGCGGCGGGCATGGCTGCGAGCGCCGCCACGGCCTCGTCCAGTGAGGCGGGCAGCGTCACGGCGTGCGCCGCCTGCGGTGCGTGCGTGGTCAAACCGGCTGCCCCTTCCCGCTGCCCCACCTGGTCCCACCTGTGTTGCCGTACGGTACGTGCTGACAGGGCGGACGTGGCAACTCTGGCACATCTTCCCGGTTCCCCGACGCGGGGGTCCGCTAGGAGGCATTCCTACCCGCCATCAGCGGATGGTCCGTTTTCGCACCACATCGACCGGCAGAGCCAATTGGCGGTTTTCGTTGCCCCTTGGGTGTCTTTCTCCGCAGAGGCCACCGTCCCAGGGTGCCGCGCCGGACGACACCCCCCGGGAGCCGCCTCACACGTTCGGGGGCGGCCCCTCGATCGGGCGTCCGAGCACTCCGGGGCGCCGCTGCCACGGCAACGGCCCGGCGGGCGGCCGGTAGGCGACTCCCAGGGCGTCAAGTCGCGCGTAGTGCGCGGTCATTCGCTCCTCGAAATCCGCGAAGTCGCGTTCCGCGGGCGGGGGCAGGGCGCTCCAGGCGACCTCCGCGAAGGCCACGAGCCGCGGGAAGGCCTGGTAGTCCACGCGGGCCCGGTCCTCCATCACCTCGGTCCACAGGTTGGCCTGGGTGCCCAGCACGTGCCGCGCCTGAGCGGGGGTCAGCTCCGGTGGAACGGGCTCGAAGCGGTAGACGTCCTCCAGGGTGCGCACGAACCCGATGGGCACCGGCTCGTCGGGGCCTTCGGCCTGCCGGTGGTCCAGGTACACCTGCTGCTCGGGGCACATGACGACGTCGTGGCCGGCCCGCGCGGCCGTGATGCCGCCCTGGTAGCCGCGCCACGAGGAGACGGCGGCGCCCGGGGCGAGCCCGCCCTCCAGGATCTCGTCCCAGCCGATCAGCCGGCGCCCTCGCGTGCTCAGCCACGTGTCGAAGTGGCGGATGAACCAGGACTGCAGCCCGTCCTCGTCCACGAGGCCCAGTTCGGTGATCCGCGCCTGCGCCGCCGGGGACGCCTTCCACTGGTCCTTGGCGCACTCGTCGCCGCCGACGTGGATGAACTCGGAGGGGAACAGGTCGAGGAGTTCCTCGAAGACGCCCTCGTAGAACCGGAGGGCGTTGTCAGTGGGTGCGAGTACGTTTTTGGAGACGCCCCAGGTGTCCCAGACGGAGAGGGAGCGCGTGTCGATGACATCGGTGTTGCCGAGTTCCGGATATGCGGCGATGGCGGCCTGCGAGTGCCCCGGGATGTCGATTTCGGGGACGACGGCGATATGCCGTTCGGCGGCGTACGCGACGATCTCGCGGATGTCGTCCTGGGTGTAGAAGCCCCCGTGCGGCTTCTCCTCCCAGTGGGGCGAGGCGCGATGACCGAATTTGGTGCGTGCCCGCCATGATCCGGTCTCCGTGAGCTTCGGATACCGCTTGATCTCGATACGCCAGCCCTGGTCGTCCGTGAGGTGGAAGTGGAAGACGTTGAGCTTGTGCGCGGCCATCAGGTCGAGTTGGCGCAGGACGCCGTCCTTCGGCATGAAGTGCCGCGAGACGTCGAGCATCAGACCGCGCCAGCCGAATCGTGGTGCGTCCTCGACGGTCCGGTTCGGGACGGCGTACGTGACGCCCGGCCGGACGGGAGCCCTCCGGAAGGCTTCCGGGCCGATGAGCTGACGCAGTGTCTGGGCTCCCCAGAACACTCCGGCGCTGCTTCCGCCGCGGATCTCGATGCCCCTTTCGGCGTCGGCGTCGAGTACGTACGCCTCCGGTCGCAGCGTCTCGTCGATCCGCAACCGCACGGTGTTCGGGGCGTTTTCCGCACCGGCCGCGTTCTCGGTACCGGCCGCGTTTTCGGAAACAGCCGTGTTTTCGGGAGCCGGTGGCAGCGAAAGTCCCAGGGCGGCGCCGAGGGTGAGGCGCAGCCAGCGTTCGGTGGCGCCCGTGCCGGGGCCGGCCCACAGGGTGGTGTCCGCGCCGAGCGGGACGCCCGGGCGGGCGGACTCCCGCACCGAGCGGGGCGCCGGGATCACACCGGGCGAGGTGCCGGGCGAGGTGGGGCCGTCGGTCGTCGCGTCGCTCACGTCAGTCCTTCACCGCGCCGCCGAGTCCGGAGACCAGGCGCCGCTGTACGAGTACGAAGAAGATCAGCACGGGGATCGTCATCACCGTGGAGCCGGCCATCACGCCGCCCCAGTCCGGATCGTCGGGCTTGTAGAAGACGAGGAGGGCCATCGGCAGCGTGGACTGCGAGGTGTCGCTGATGATGAAGGATTTGGCGAACAGGAAGTCGTTCCAGGCGGAGATGAACGAGAACACGCTGGTGGCGACGAGCCCCGGAAAGACCAGCGGGAAAAGGATCTGCCACAGGAACCGTGTCCGGCTCGCCCCGTCGATGTAGGCGGCCTCCTCCAGCGCCTCGGGGACGGCCTTCACGAACCCCCGCAGCATCCAGATCGCGAAGGGCAGCGAGAAGGCGATGTGCGGCAGGATCAGCGCGCCCAGTGTGTTGAGCTGACCGAAGTCCCGCATCTGGAAGAAGAGAGGGATCGTCAGTGCCTCGATCGGCACCATCTGCGCGACCAGGAACATGATCAGCAGGGTGGTCCGGAAGCGGAAGCGGAATCGTGTCACGGCGGTCGCGGCGAGAAACGCGATGAGCGCCGAGACGGCGACGACGGTGACCGCCACGACAAGACTGTTGAGGAAGTAGCGGCCGAATTCCTGCTGCCCGAAGACGCGTCGGAAGGAATCCAGCGACGGGGAGAGCGTCCAGGGCCGCGGCTGGGTCGACTCGATCTCCCCGGCCGGTTTGAAGGCGCTGAGCACCATCCAGTAGAGGGGGAATGCGACCACCGCGGCGATCAGCAGTGCCGAGACCTCGGCGGCCAGCCGCCAAGGCCGCCGCACGGAACGGCGTACGAGATTTCGGACGAATCCCGGGGGCTGTACGGGACGTGCGGGACCCGCGGATCCCGGCGAACTCGCCGCCGCCGCAAATTTCCCGGACGGCGTGGATTCCCTGGACGTCACGGAACTCACAGCTCTTCCCCCTGTCTGCGCAGCAGCCTCAGATATACGAGCGTGACCGCCAGCAGAATCAGCAGCATCACCACTCCGATCGCCGACCCGAGGCCGTACTGGGAGGACGCGAAGGCCTTTTGGTAGGCGTAGACGTTCAGGGTGAGGTTCTGGCCCGCGATGCCGCCGCCGTTCGTCATGACGTAGATCTGCGTGAAGACCTTGAAGTCCCAGATGACCGACTGGATGGTGACGACCACGAGGATCGGGCGGAGCATCGGCGCGAGCACCGAGCGCCAGATCCGCCACTGGGAGGCACCGTCCAGGGAGGCGGCCTCCAGGACCTCGGAGGGCACGGCGCGGATTCCGGCGTACACCGTGACCATCACGAACGGGAAGGAGCACCAGACGACTTCGAGCAGGACGAGCGCGAAGGCGCTGTACCGGCCGTACGTCCAGGAGTGGTCGCCGAGTCCCAGGATCCGGTTGACGGGGCCGAAGTCGGGGTCGAACAGGAGCAGCCACACCGTGGACCCGGTGACCGCGGGGGTCGCCCAGGCGCCAAGCGCGGCCAGCATCAGGGCGAGCCGCGGTACGGCACGGACACGTGTCAGGAGGACGGCGAGCGCGCAGCCGACCGCGAGGGTCGACACGACGCACGCGCCCGCGAACACCACGGTGGCCAGCAGCACCTGCCAGAACTGCTCGTCCCGGAAGAGGGCCGCGTAGTTCCCGAAGCCCTGGAAGGACGTCGGCTCGCCGCCGCTGACCTGGGCCTGGGTGTACTCCAGGAACGAGATCAGCCCGAGCTGGTAGACGGGGTAGACGAGCAGGCCGCCGATGACGACGAGCGCGGGGGCGAGGTAGAGCCAGGGCGTCCAGCCGCCACGGGCGAGCGGTGATCTGCGGCCGGCCGGGCCGCCGCGGCCCGGCCGGGGGGTGCCCCGGCCGGCGCCCGACGGGGCGCTCTTCACCGGTTCGGGTCCGACGGCCGTGGAGAGGGGCCCCGGGGCGGCCGCCGCCACCCCGGCCCCCGGCAGCGGACGGTCGGTCATCCGGCTCATCCGGCGGAGCTGAACGCGTCGTTCATCTTCTTGGCCGCGTCCTTGGAGGCGGCCTCCACGTCCTTACGTCCGCTGACGACCTCCTGGAACATCGTCGGCAGGACCAGGGACGCGTCGATCTGCGACCAGGCGGGCGAGGCCGGGACGAACTTGGCGCCGGCGCCGAGGGTCTTCACGAAGGGCTCCACGAACGGCTCGCGCTTCGCGACGTCCTGGCGCACGTCCGTGAACGTCGGCAGGAAGCCCATCGCGTCGAACAGCGCGCCCTGCGTCTTCTTCGACGCGAGCTGTTCCATCAGGTCGACGGCGAGGGTGCGGTGGGTGGTGCTCCTCAGCACGCCGAGGTTGTTGCCGCCCGCGAAGGCGGGCGCGATCTCACCGGACTTCACCCCGGGCAGCGGTACGACCTTGTACTTGCCCTTGACCTTCCCCGCCTCGATCGCCGCGTGGCTGAAGTCGCCGCCGATGGCCATGGCCGCCTTGCCGGAGGCGAAGGCGGTGACGGTGTCGTTGCCGCCCATGCCCGCGCACTTGGCGGCCGGACAGTTGTCGTCGCCGAAGAGCGAGGTGTACGCCTTGATGCCCTTCTGGGCCGCCGCGCTGTCGATGGTCGAGGCGTACGAGCCGCCCTTGCCCTCGGCGATCTCGCCGCCGTTGGACCAGATGAACGGCATCGCGCCGTACGTGTAGGCGCCGCCGACCGCGAGCCCGTACAGGTCCGGCTTCGCCTGCCGGATCTCCTTGGCTGTGCTGATCAGCTCTTCCTGGGTCTTGGGTACGTCGAGGCCCAGGTCGTCGAATATGTCGGTGCGGTAGTAGAGGGCGCGGACGCCGACGAAGTACGGGGCCCCGTAGATCTTGCCGTCGACGGTGACGGACTGCTTGGCGGTCGGGTCGGTGTCCTTGGACTCGCTCCAGTCCGTGAACTCCTCGCTGACGTCCGCGAGTCCGCCATCCTTCACGTAGCCGGCGGTGTCCGTGTTGCCGTACTCGATGAGGTCGGGCGCGCTCTTGGGGTCGTTGAAGGCGGCCTTGATCTTCTCGGCGCGGGTCTCGACGGGGATGTACTGGACGTCGACCTTCGTGCCCTTGTGGGCCTTCTCGAAGGCGGTGACGACATCGTCGACCACCTTCTCCTTCGGCGCGTTGGTGACCTCCTGGAAGAGCCACACACGCAGGGTGCCGCTCTTCTCGTCCTTGCCGCCGGAGTTGTCGGACGACTCGGGGGCGCAGGCGGTCGCCGTGAGCCCGGCGACGACCAGCGCGGCGATCGGAGCGGCCATACGGGCGGAGAGATGTGCGAGCTTCATGGGGGCGTCCTCCGAGGGCGCGTTGCAGCATCTGCAATGGTGGTTTTGCGCTGCACAACACCCGGGAGGCTATGGAGTACATGAACATGCCCACAAGAGGTCTCAACCACTCTGTGACCGGCGGAAGCACTCCGTGCAACGGGCGGGCGGGACAAAGCCCCCGGATACGCCGCATACGCCTGAGCGGCCCGACCCGCCGATCACTCGACGGCGGAGCCCCCGGGAGCCGACCGGGCATGACAGAGCCGCGGCACCCGCATCGGGGCGCCGCGGCCGTACTCCGTCACGCTCCGCCCACGCGGAACCCGCGCCGGTAAGCCCACGGGGTCCACGGGGGCGCTACTTGCCGCCGTCCTTGCCCTTGCCGCCGCCCTTGCCGTCGTCGCCGCCGGCGCCCATGGACTCGTAGATCTCCTTGCACATGGGACAGACGGGGTACTTCTTCGGGTCCCGGCCCGGGACCCACACCTTGCCGCAGAGTGCGACGACGGGCGTACCGTCGAGCGCGCTCGCCATGATCTTGTCCTTCTGGACGTAGTGGGCGAAGCGCTCGTGGTCCCCGTCGCCGTGCGACGTCTGCGGCGTCGGCTCTACGAGGGTCCCCGTCCCAGTGCCTCGCTGGGGCTGGGTCTCAGGCTCAAGAGTGCTCATAAACGCAAGAGTACTGAAGCTCGGGGACATCAGTTGAGCGAAGGGTCGTCCGGGTACGTGGCCACCATCGCCAGTTCGTTGCGCTGACGGCGCAGCACCTCGCGCCACAGCCGTTCCGGAGCGGGCGAGGAGACGTCACCGGGCTCGGACTCGACGACGTACCAGGCGCCCTCGCTCAGTTCGTCCTCCAGCTGCCCCGGCCCCCAGCCCGCGTACCCCGCGAAGATCCGCAGGGAGCCGAGCGCCGAGGCGAGCAGCTCCGGCGGGGCCTCCAGGTCCACGAGTCCGATCGCGCCGTGCACCCGGCGCCAGCCGAGCGGCGCGCGCTCCCCGGAGGCGCCCCCCGGGATGACCGCCACGCCGAGCGCCGAGTCCAGGGAGACCGGGCCGCCCTGGAACACGACCCCGGGCTCCCCCGCGAGTTCCGCCCAGCCCGCGAGGATGTCGCCCACGTCCACCGGCGTGGGGCGGTTGAGGACGACGCCCAGCGAGCCCTCCTCGTCGTGGTCGAGGAGCAGCACCACCGCGCGGTCGAAGTTGGGGTCCGCCAGGGCGGGTGTGGCCACGAGCAGCCGCCCTGTGAGCGAGGACACCTCGGTCATGCGAGACATGATCCCGCATCTGCCCCGCGGACGGGGAGGCAATACCCGTAACCGCGTGAATGCAGGCCAGGGCGCAGGGGTGCAGGTGGAGCGCACGGTGGGGCCGGTGACCCCTCGTGTCCGATTAGGCACGGTTCGTGTTGTGGCAAAGCTATGACGTGTCTGAGAACCCCTTGGGCTTACTGAAGGGGGGTGGGCGGCCATTACCCTTGCTTCTTCGCCTCTGTCCCACCAATCGGAACGCGAGATACATGACCGTCAACGGCTCAGACGACGTACTCCTTGTCCACGGCGGAACCCCGCTGGAGGGTGAGATCCGTGTCCGCGGTGCGAAGAACCTCGTGCCCAAGGCCATGGTTGCCGCACTGCTCGGCAGTGCTCCGAGCCGGCTGCGCAATGTCCCGGACATCCGTGACGTGCGGGTCGTACGCGGACTGCTGCAGCTGCACGGGGTGACGGTCCGTCCGGGTGAGGAGCCGGGCGAGCTCATCATGGACCCGTCGCACGTGGAGAGCGCCAACGTCGCGGACATCGACGCCCACGCGGGCTCGTCGCGTATCCCGATCCTCCTGTGCGGCCCGCTGCTGCACCGCCTCGGCCACGCGTTCATCCCGGGTCTCGGCGGCTGCGACATCGGCGGCCGGCCGATCGACTTCCACTTCGAGGTGCTGCGGCAGTTCGGCGCGACGATCGAGAAGCGCGCGGACGGCCAGTACCTGGAGGCTCCGCAGCGGCTGCGCGGCACGAAGATCGAGCTGCCGTACCCGTCCGTCGGCGCGACCGAGCAGGTGCTGCTGACGGCCGTCCTCGCGGAGGGCGTCACGGAGCTCGCGAACGCGGCGGTCGAGCCGGAGATCGAGGACCTGATCTGCGTCCTGCAGAAAATGGGCGCGATCATCGCGATGGACACCGACCGCACCATCCGCGTCACGGGCGTCGACAAGCTCGGCGGTTACACCCACGCGGCCCTGCCGGACCGCCTGGAGGCCGCCTCGTGGGCTTCCGCGGCCCTGGCGACCGAAGGCAACATCTACGTCCGCGGCGCCCAGCAGCGCTCGATGATGACGTTCCTCAACACCTACCGCAAGGTCGGCGGCGCCTTCGAGATCGACGACGAGGGCATCCGCTTCTGGCACCCCGGCGGCCAGCTCAAGTCGATCGCGCTGGAGACGGACGTCCACCCGGGCTTCCAGACGGACTGGCAGCAGCCCCTCGTGGTCGCCCTCACGCAGGCCACCGGCCTCTCCATCGTCCACGAGACGGTGTACGAGTCCCGCCTCGGCTTCACGTCCGCGCTGAACCAGATGGGCGCGCACATCCAGCTCTACCGCGAGTGCCTGGGCGGCTCGCGCTGCCGCTTCGGCCAGCGCAACTTCCTGCACTCGGCGGTCGTGTCGGGCCCGACGAAGCTCCAGGGCGCCGACCTGGTCATCCCCGACCTGCGCGGCGGCTTCTCGTACCTCATCGCGGCGCTGGCGGCCCAGGGCACGTCCCGGGTGCACGGCATCGACCTGATCAACCGCGGCTACGAGAACTTCATGGAGAAGCTGATCGAGCTGGGCGCGAAGGTCGAGCTGCCGGGCAAGGCACTGGGCTGACAGTCAGCCCGGCCGGCGTTTGAGGCCGTCTTCAAGCAACCACGATGGGGCGGCACCCGGAAGTCCGGGTGCCGCCCCATCAGCGTTCTCAGCGAAGCGCTAAGCGCTAAGCGCTTACTTGCCCTTGGCGGCTTCCTTGAGCTTGCTGCCCGCGGAGACCTTGACGCTGTAGCCGGCCGGGATCTGGATCGGGTCACCGGTCTGCGGGTTGCGAGCGGTACGAGCGGCACGGTGGGTGCGCTCGAAGGTCAGGAAGCCGGGGATGGTGACCTTCTCGTCGCCCTTGGCGACGATCTCACCGACGGTCTCGGCGAAGGCGGCCAGAACGGCGTCGGCGTCCTTGCGGGTCACCTCGGCACGGTCGGCCAGCGCGGCCACCAGCTCACTGCGGTTCATGTTGTTACTCCCGTGTTCTTCTTGCCGTTGAGGCGTGCCACGCGGCGGAGCCGCATCTCGGGCACGTCGAAGCCGATGCTGCCAGGGTCCTCGGCGGTCCCCGGACCCGGGTCCGTGGCCGGACCCTTGGCGCCCGAAGACGCATCCTGCCCCCACCTGCGGCGGGAAAGCCAATCCGGCACCCCTGGGAGTCACACGAAAAGCGCCACGGCCTCGAAATGGTGACGCTCCGTCCGCTCCCGGCAGCGGACCGCAGGGCCGGTAAGGACCTGGTGGGCCCGCAGGGACCGAGCCATGGCCGCCACCCTAGAGGCGCGCCGAGGCGCTGTGTCCGGCGACGCGCCGGTTTGGGACCGGGGTGGCAACCGTCACAGACCCGGGGGCGCCGCCCCCGGACCCCCGCTCCTCAGACGCCGGAGGGGCTGACCATGAGCCCGTCCGGCGTGTGAGGACGAGCGCGCCAGCGCGACAGGGGGGTCTGGGGCGCAGCCCTCAGGGAGGTGAGGCGGCGCCTCAGACTGTGACGCCTGCCGCCTTCGCCGCGTCGCGCACCGCGCCCGCCACCGCCCCCGCGACCTTGTCGTTGAAGACGCTGGGGATGATGTAGTTCGCGTTGAGCTCGTCCTCGGTCACGACCTCCGCCAGCGCCGTTGCGGCCGCAAGCATCATCTCGGTGTTGACCGTGCGGGACTGGGCGTCCAGGAGTCCGCGGAAGACACCCGGGAAGACCAGCACGTTGTTGATCTGGTTCGGGAAGTCCGAGCGGCCGGTGGCCACGACCGCCGCGGTCTGCCGGGCGATACCCGGGTCGACCTCGGGGTCGGGGTTCGCGAGCGCGAAGACGATCGCGTCGTCGGCCATCGCGGCCACGTCGTCGCCGTCCAGCACGTTCGGGGCCGAGACGCCGATGAAGACGTCCGCGCCGCGCACGGCCTGCTTCAGCGTGCCCGTGACGCCCTCGGGGTTGGTGTTGTCGGCGATCCACCGCAGCGGCGAGTCCTCGGCGGCCTTCACCAGGTCCTCGCGGCCCGCGTGCACGACACCGTGGATGTCGGCCACGACGGCGTGCTTGACGCCCGCGGCGAGCAGCAGTTTCAGGATGGCCGTACCGGCCGCGCCCGCGCCGGACATGACGACGCGGATGTCGCCGATCGACTTGCCGGTCACGCGCAGCGCGTTCGTGAGCGAGGCGAGGACGACGATCGCCGTGCCGTGCTGGTCGTCGTGGAAGACGGGGATGTCGAGGGCCTCGCGCAGACGGGCCTCGATCTCGAAGCAGCGCGGGGCCGAGATGTCTTCGAGGTTGATGCCCGCGAAGCCGGGGGCGATCGCCTTGACGATCTCCACGATCGCGTCGGTGTCCTGCGTGTCCAGGCACAGCGGCCAGGCGTCGATGCCGGCGAACCGCTTGAAGAGCGCGGCCTTGCCCTCCATCACCGGCAGGGCGGCCTTCGGGCCGATGTTGCCGAGGCCGAGCACGGCCGAGCCGTCGGTGACGACCGCCACCGAGTTGCGCTTGATGGTCAGACGGCGGGCGTCCTCGGGGTTCTCGGCGATCGCCATGCACACGCGGGCCACACCGGGCGTGTAGATCATCGAGAGGTCGTCACGGTTGCGGATGGGGTGCTTGGACGCCATCTCGATCTTGCCGCCGAGGTGCATCAGGAACGTACGGTCGGAGACCTTGCCGAGCGTGACGTCCTCGATGCCGCGCAGCTGCTCGACGATCTCTTCCGAGTGCTTCGTGGAGGACGCCGCGATGGTGACGTCGATACGGAGCTTCTCGTGGCCGGAGGCCGTCACGTCGAGGCCCGTCACCGAGCCTCCGCTGGACTCCACGGCGGTGGTGATCTGGGAGACCGCGGTTCCGCTCGCGGGCACCTCCAACCGGACCGTAATCGAGTAGGAGACGCTGGGCGCCGTTGCCATGGCCGACTTCCTCTGCTTTCACCGGGTACTACGGGTACTGCGAGCACTACTTGCTCGTGGTTTGCCGTCCGATCGTCGCACCTACCGCGGAGTACGTGGTAGCCGCCCCGGATTGAGAACCTTTTGTTCACCACGGCAGAGGTCCACGTCACTTGGTGACGTGGACCTCTGCCGTGCGACTACTGCTGTTTCCTACGTTCAATGACACCGACCCGCCATGCTCGCCTCGCGGCAAGTGGTCGCTCGTAGCGACGAAGGTTGGGCCCGGGGGCTTGGATCGGGCCGGTGTCACGTCAAAGGTAACAAACGATCCCCGTAAGGCAATTCCCGCACCGTGGGTTCACAGGGAAGCTTTACGCGGACGGGCCCCGCGGTTCACCGGAGCGGGCCCCGCACTTCACGGACCCGCCCGGCCCGACCCGAGGGGACAGGACCCGCCCCACGCGGGGCAGACCCGCTCAGTCCCGCAGCAGATCCGGTACCCCGTCCGCGTCCGGCTCGTCGCGGGCCGCCGAGACGATGGTGAGCTGCTGGGTCGCCCGGGTCAGCGCCACGTACAGCACCCGCAGTCCGGCCGGTGACTCGTCGGCGATCTCCGCGGGCGACACGACCACCGTGGCGTCGTACTCCAGGCCCTTGGCCTCCAGGCTGCCGAGGGCCACCACGCGGTCCCCGAGCCCGGCGAGCCACCGTGCGGCCTCGCCCCGGCGGTTCATGGCGACGACGACGCCGACCGTGCCGTCGACCTGGTCGAGCAGCCGGGCGGCCTCCTCCCGCACGGTCCTCGACAGGGCGTCCCGCGCCCCACCGGAGCCGCCCTGACCGCTCTGTCCGCCCTGGCTGCCCTGTCCGCCCGTGGCGCCCGCCTGGCTCCCGGAAGGCACCGCGGTCACGAAGCGGGGCCGCACGCCCGTCGAGCGGACCGCTCTCGGCGATTCGGAGCCGGGCATGGCGAGGGCCAGCACCTTGGCGGCGAGTTCGGCGATCTCGGCGGGGTTGCGGTAGTTCACGGTGAGCGTGAAGCGGCGGCGCGGGCGGCTGCCGAGGGCCTCGTCACGGGCCTCGGCGGCCTCGTCCGGGTGCGACCAGGACGACTGGGCGGGGTCGCCGACCACGGTCCAGGTGGCGTGCCGGCCGCGGCGGCCGATCATGCGCCACTGCATGGGCGTGAGGTCCTGCGCCTCGTCGACGATGACGTGCGCGTACTCCGTACGCTCCTGGGCCAGCCGTTCGGCCCGCTCGCGCTGCGTCTCCTCGCGCTGGGGCATCAGCTCCTCCAGCCCCGTCAGCTGGTCGAGCGGGTCCAGGTCGCGCTTCTTGCGGGGGCGGGTCGGGGTGCCGACGATCGCCTCCAGCTCGTCGAGCATGGCCACGTCGTGCACGGAGAGCCCGTCCCGCTTGAGGGAGCGAGCCACCCGCCGTACCTCGCCGGGGTTGAGGATCCGCCGCGCCCAGCGCCCGAGCCGCCGCTCGTCGGACATCGCCGCCAGCACGGCGCGCGGTGTCAGCTCGGGCCACCAGGCGTCGAGGAAGCCGATGAAGGCGTCCTCGGAGCTGACGTCCTCGTCGAACGACGAGCGCAGTTCGGCGGCCAGCTCGGGGTCGGTGTGCCGGCTGCCCGCGCCGGAGCGCGACCAAAGGGCGTCGAGCAGCAGTTTGCGGGCGCGGGGGCGCAGCAGGTTCACGGGCGCGGTCCCGGAGAGAGCGTTCTGCCGGATGCGGTCCAGCTCGGGCGCCTCCAGCTCCAGCCGGCGCCCGAAGGCGACCACGCGCAGCCGGGTGGGCGTGACCGCCGGGGCCCGCGTGCCGGGCTCCTCGTCCTCCTCCCCCTCGTCACCGAAGGAGAGCTGCCCGGACGACTGGGCGGACGGGGCCGGAGCGCCGGGCGCGCCGGACGTCTCCAGTGCCCCGCGTGCCGCCTGCCGCAGCACCTTGAGCATCCGGTGGGACCCCTTGGCGCGGGCCACCGCAGGTGCGTCGTACTGGGTGGCCTC
Source organism: Streptomyces tauricus (assembly GCF_014650955.1). Classification (GTDB taxonomy): domain Bacteria; phylum Actinomycetota; class Actinomycetes; order Streptomycetales; family Streptomycetaceae; genus Streptomyces; species Streptomyces tauricus. Next base: position 41,381 of record NZ_BMVY01000015.1, on the reverse strand, counting down.
GGCGCCGTCGACCAGGGAGCCGACCGCGCGGATGGCTACCTGGCCCTCCTCGCCGAGCGACGGCAGGACGCCTTCGGTGTACGCGACGAGCAGCGGCGTGGGCGAGACGATGAGGATGCCGCCCGCGTACCGTCTGCGGTCCTGGTAGAGCAGGTAGGCGGCCCGGTGCAGTGCCACCGCGGTCTTGCCGGTGCCGGGGCCGCCCTCCACGTACGTCACGGACGCGGCGGGGGCCCGGATGACCAGGTCCTGCTCGGCCTGGATGGAGGCGACGATGTCCCGCATGGTGTGGCTGCGGGCCTGGCCCAGGGCGGCCATCAGGGCGCCGTCGCCGATCACCGCCAGCTCGTTCCCGGCGAGGGTGGCCTTGAGCTCCGGGCGCATCAGGTCGTCCTCGACCCCGAGAACCTTGCGGCCCTTGGAGCGGATGACCCGGCGGCGTACGACCCGGCCGGGGTCGACCGGGGTGGAGCGGTAGAACGGCGCGGCTGCGGGGGCCCGCCAGTCGATCACCAGCGGCGCGTACTCGGCGTCGAGGACGCCGATACGGCCGATGTGGAGGGTCTCCGCGATGTCGGCGGTGTTGTCGGGCCGGACGGCTCCCTCGGCGGGTTCGACCGCCGTGTACGCGCCGTCCGGGCCCTTCTTGCCGTCCTTGCCGAGGAGGAGGTCGATCCTCCCGAAGAGGAAGTCCTCGAACTCGTTGTTCAGGCGGTTGAGATGGATCCCCGCCCGGAACACCTGCGCGTCGCGCTCCGCGAGTGCCCCGGGCGTACCGACCTGGCCGCGCTGGGCGGCGTCGTTCATCAGGAACTCCGCCTCGTGGATCTTTTCCTCAAGACGCTGGTACACCCGGTCGAGGTGTTCCTGTTCGACGCCGATCTCCCGGTCGCGTACGGAGTCGCCTACCGGATCGAGCGCCATTTCCTGCTGAACCTGAGCGGCCACCGGGCCCCCTTCTGACGTGCATGGCAGCCGTCAACCGTACGCGAAGGGGAGCCCGTCGGGCTACGTTTCCGCTCTTGATCCACTTACCGGTCGGCCGCGCGCCGGCTTTCCCGTCGGCCCGCACGCGACCTCACGCGCCGGCTCACGCGTCGACCTCGACCAGTTTGTCACCGTCGAAGGTGACGACCTCGAAGTGGTCGATGTCGGCGCTGCTCATCGCCACGGCGCCCTGGAGATAGAGCGGATTCCTGGCCAGCTCGGTGGCGGCGCCCTTGATTCCGTAGCCCCACTTCGGGACGGTCCAGGTGGTCGCCGTCTCCCGCTCGCCGCTCTTGCTGACGGCGACGAGGGAGCACTTCTGCGGGCCCTTGACGTTCTTCAGCTGGAGGGCGATACCCGTGCCGTAGGGCTTGCTCTCCGTGCCGACCGCGGCGTTGACCTGAGTGGCCGCGTCCGTCGCCTCGACCTTGTCCTTCATCTCCGTGAACACCTGCTTGGCGGGACTGACCGACGCCAGCGGCTTGGCCTCCTGCGCGGTGTCACCGCCGCTGGTGGCCGCGATCGCCGCGATCGGGCCGCCGATGATCAGCGAGGCCGCGAGTCCGAAGAACAGGCGCCGGCTCTTCTTGGCCTTGACGCGCCGCTCGACCACTTCGCCGACCAGCCGGTCGGAGAGCTGTGGGCTCGGGCGGACGGCCAGTGTCTCGCCGATGGCCGGTGTGCCGCGCGTACCCGGCAGGTCCGCGAGGGCGGCGAGCATCGGCTCCATGCCCGCGAGTTCGTCGAGCTGCTGCCCGCACCACTCGCAGGTGGCGAGGTGCGCCTCGAACTCGGTCGCCTCGGCGTCGTCGAGGATGCCCAGCGCGTAGGCCCCTACCGTCTCGTGCAGATCGCCCTGCCCTTGCGAACTTTGCATGGGTCCAGGACTACCCGTTCCGTATCCCCCGTATGTGCTCATGCCGTCACCCCCCGCTCCTCCAGTGCGAGCTTCATCGAACGCAGGGCATAGAACACCCGTGATCGCACCGTGCCGCTGGGTATCCCCAGGGTCTCGGCGGCTTCGTTTACGGTACGCCCCTTGAAGTACGTCTCGACCAGTACCTCCCGGTGGGCGGGGGTCAGGTCGTCGAGCGCGTCAGAGAGTGTCATCAGCCACAACGCCTTGTCGATCTCGTCCTCCGCGGGAATGACCTCCAGCGGCGACGGGTCCACCTCCTGCGGCCGGGCCTGCCGGCTGCGGTGCCCGTCGATGACGATGCGCCGGGCGACCGTCACCAGCCAGGGGCGTACCGAACCGGTCGCTCGGTTGAGCTGACCGGCGTTCTTCCACGCGCGGATGAGCGTCTCCTGCACGACGTCCTCCGCCCGCTGCCGGTCCCCGGCGACCAGCCGCAGCACATAGGCGAGCAGGGGCCCCGCGTGTTCCCGGTACAGCGCACGCATCAGCTCCTCGTCGGGTTCCGAGGGCTGGGACATGCGATGTCGGGCCCTCGGCGATCGTTCATCGGCCACGGCGGAATCCTTGCGCACGCCTACCTCCGGTGTCCGGGGGATCCCCCAGTCGGTCGCTCATCTCCGGATACGGGTGCGGGCGTTGCGCTGTTCAAAGTGAATGGAATTCTTTGTGGGGAGCGTGAGGATTTCTCCTCCTCATCTGCTCCACAAGTGCTTCACGAGGGATCCACGGCAGATCCTAAGCCCGTGCGAGGGCTGCTCTGCGCCGGTGCCTGGCCACCCGTTCGCGGTTTCCGCACACCTCACTGGAGCACCACCTGCGGCGACGCCCTCTGGACGTATCCAGGTAGACGATGGGGCAGTTGTCTCCCTCACACTGCCGGATGCTCGCGCGGGCCGCCGGGTCCGTGAGGAGCTCCACCGTGTCACGGGCGACCGCCGCGAGGAGCGCCGCGCAGGTCGGCGGAGCGCACAGGCCGCGCACGAGCGAGCCGCTCGCGTCCCACACCGCCAAGGGTACGGGCGGTGCGGCGCGGGCGAGTTCGTTGACCCGGGCCAGCGCGATGACGAAGGGCCGGGAGTCCCGGGACGGCTCCTTGCTCACCAACTGTCCGATATGACCCCGCAGTTCACGAAAGCCCACGATCCAGGAGGAGTCGGCCGCCGCGAGGGGCGTACCCGCCGGGACGAGTCCGGATCCGGTGATCCAGGCCCGCAACGGCTCGGCCGAGTCGAGCCGTTCCTCGGGGTGCGTGGTCGCGAGGAGATCGAGACAGATCCGCCCGGAGTCGAACCGCAGCTCGTACGGGGCCGTGGCCGTGCCCAGTGCCATGTGCCTGTCACCGCCTTGAGGTCGCCGCCATGAGGGGCCGGTGAGGGATCGTGAGGGTGGGGGTCCGTGAGAGGGCCACGCGGGGCCCGTACCCCCTACAGTGCCTTCCCCCGCGCGCGGCGGGAAGTCCCACGCCGTCCCGTACCCGCCCGCGCCGTCCGGCCGCCGGCTTGTCCGCCGTGCGGGCTGGACGTCCGCTTATGCCGGTGCGCGTGTGAACCATGTCGTCCGGCCCTGCCCGGCACTTGACTCGACACCATGACAGCCGACACGGAGAACAGGACGACGACGGAGAGCGGTGGAGGGCGGAGCGGGTCCGCCGGGGGTGTGCTGGTCGCGGCCACGGTGGCCGTGGGGCTGATCGCCGGGCTGTTCTACGCGTTCGCGTGCGGCATCATGCCGGCGCTGGCCCGCAGCGACGACCGCGTGTACGTCGAGGTCATGCGGAACATCAACGAGGTCATCCAGAACCCGGTGTTCCTGCTGACCTTCCTGGGCGCGCTGGTACTGACGGCCGTCGCGGCCTGGCAGTCGCGCGGCTCACCGCGCTCGCGCGTGTGGGTGTTCGCGGCGCTCGTCGCGTACGGGCTGGCGTTCCTGCTCACCGTCACCGTGAACATCCCGCTGAACAACGACCTCGCGGACGTAGGGAATCCGGCGACGACGGCCGACGCGGCGGCCGTGCGCGAGGAGTTCGAGGACCCGTGGGTGGCCTGGAACGTCGTACGGACCGTGCTGTGCACGCTCGCGCTGGGACTGTTGGCACGAGCGCTGACGCTGTACGGCCGCGATGGCCGCCACGGCAGGTCCGGCCCGTCCGGCCCGTCCGGCCCGCCCGGCTCGTCCCGGTGAGCCGGCGCCTGTGAGCCGTCCGGCCGACCCGGACGTCAGGGCTCGGCGTACGCGTCACAGGCCGGCGTACGCGTCAGACATCGGCGTACGCGTCACACGTGAACGTCCATGTCACACGTGGACGTACGTGTCACACGTGGACGTACGTGTCACACGTGGACGTACGTGTCACACGTCGGCGTACTTGGAGTCGGCGGCCGGGTCGAGGGCCAGCCGGTAGCCGCGTTTGACGACGGTCTGGATGAGCTTGGGCGTGCCCAGTGCCGTACGCAGCCGGGCCATCGCGGTCTCCACGGCGTGCTCGTCCTTGCCCGCGCCGGGCAGCGCCCGCAGCAGTTCGGCCCGGGCCACCACCCAGCCGGGCCGCCGGGACAGGGCGCGCAGCAGGGACATCCCGGCGGGCGGTACGGGCCGCAGCGCGTCGTCCACCAGTACCGCGTGCCCGCGGATCTCCACCCGGTGCCCGGCGATCGGCAGGGTCCGCGCCCGGGAGGGCAGTTCCTTGCACAGCACCTGTACGAGGGGGCCGAGCCGGAAGCGTTCCGGCTGGACCGTGTCGACGCCCCTGGCCTGCAGCGGCAGCGCGGTGACCGGGCCGACGCAGGCGGGCAGCACGTCGTGGTTGAGGGCGGCGAGCAGTTCGGGCAGCAGCCCGCGCTCGTCGGCGCGGCCCAGCAACGAGGCGGCGGCGGGGGCGCTGGTGAAGGTCAGCGCGTCCAGGCCACGGCTGATCGTGGCGTCGAGCAGCCGGTCCAGGGGCCCGATGTCCTCCGGGGCCATCCACCGGTACACGGGCACGCCGACGACCTCGGCGCCCGCGGCCCGCAGCGACTCGACGAAGCCGGGCAGCGGTTCGCCGTGCAGCTGGACCGCGATCCGGCGCCCGTCGACCCCTTCGTCCAGCAGACGGTCGAGCACCTCGGCCATGGATTCGGAGGACGGCGACCATTCCTCGGTCAGCCCTTGGGCGCGTACCGCACCTTTGACCTTGGGTCCACGGGCGAGCAGTTCGACACCGCGGAGCACGGAGAGCAGTTGTTCTCCCAGCCCCCAGCCGTCGGCGGCCTCGATCCAGCCGCGGAACCCGATCGCGGTGGTTGCGACGACGATGTCCGGTGCCTGGTCGAGCAACTGCTTGGTCGCCGCGAGCAGTTCGCTGTCGTCGGCGAGAGGCACGATGCGCAGGGCGGGGGCGTGCAGAACGGCGGCCCCGCGCCGCTGGAGCAGGGCGCCGAGTTCGTCGGCGCGGCGGGCGGCGGTCACCCCGACGGTGAACCCCGCGAGCGGCCCGTGCTCCGTTCGGTCCGGTTGCTGATTCGGTTGCTGCTCCGGTCGCTGTGGTTCCTCGTACATGGCTCTCGTCCCGCTTCGAGTGGTGTTCGTCCGCGTCACCCGCTGGGTTGGGGCGTCCCGCTCGGAGTGTCGGAGACCCCTCAGGTACCGGGGTTCAGGTACCGGAGTCTCCGGGGCGTCCTCTGCACGCCCCATGTGCCCGCCTCAGGGCGGACCACCGAGCCTGTCAATCATGCGTGACAGGCTCGGTTCGGCTTGATGTCGCCCGTGTTACGTCACGTGCCGGGCGACGTGTCGCGTCACACCTCGGCGTAGCTGAGCTGGGTCTTCGCCTCCGACTCGGTCGTGGCGGCCGACCCGGAGGCGGCGGGGCGGCGAAGGTATACGGCCCAGGTGACCGCGAAGCAGGCCGCGTAGAAGGCGAGGAAGGCGAGGAAGGCTCCGGTGCCGGAACCGACGCTGAGGAAGGACTGCCGGAAGGCCAGGTTGATACCGAGCCCGCCGACCGCGCCGACCGCGCCGATGAGCCCCATGGAGGCACCCGACAGCCGCCGCCCGTACGAGGCGGCCTCCTCCCCGGTCAGCCCCTTGGCGGCGGCCTTGGCCTGGAAGATGCCGGGGATCATCTTGTACGTGGAGCCGTTGCCGAGCCCGCTGAGCACGAACAGCACGATGAACGCGGTGGTGAACAGGGCGAGCGACTTCTCCATGGAGGCGACCACGATGACGGCGGTCGCGGCGCCCATGCCGACGAAGTTCCACAGGGTGATGCGGGCGCCGCCGTACTTGTCGGCGAGCCAGCCGCCGACGGGCCGGATCAGCGAGCCGAGGAGCGGCCCGATGAAGGTGACGTACGCCGACTCCAGCGGCGTACGCCCGAACTGTGTCTGGAGGACGAGCCCGAAGGCGAAGCTGTACCCGATGAACGACCCGAACGTCCCGATGTAGAGGAAGGACATGATCCAGGTGTGCGGGTCCTTCACGGCCTCGCGGGCGGCGCCGGTGTCGTTCTTCACGGACGTGATGTTGTCCATGTACAGGGCGCCGAGCACGGCGGCGATGACGATGAGCGGGATGTAGATCCCGAGCAGCAGCCGCGGACCACCGTTTGCCCCGATGACGGCGAGCCCGATGAGCTGTACGACGGGTACGCCGATGTTGCCGCCGCCGGCGTTGAGCCCGAGGGCCCAGCCCTTCTTCCGCAGCGGGAAGAAGGAGTTGATGTTGGTCATGGAGGAGGCGAAGTTCCCTCCCCCGACACCGGCGAGCATGGCGCACACGAGGAAGGTCCCGAACGAGGTCCCGGGCTCCATCACCACGAAGGCGGCGATCGTCGGGACGAGCAGCATGCTCGCCGCGATGATGGTCCAGTTCCGGCCGCCGAAGCGGGCGACGGCGAAGGTGTAGGGCACCCGGACGATGGCGCCGACCAGCGTGGCCATCGAGATGATGAAGAACTTGTCGGCGGGGGTCAGCCCGTACTCGGGCCCCATGAAGAGCACCATGACCGACCAGAGGGTCCAGATCGAGAACCCGATGTGCTCGGAGAGTACGGAGAAGAAGAGGTTCCGGTGGGCGACCTTCTCCCCCGTCTCCTTCCAGAACGTCTCGTCCTCCGGGTCCCACTGCTCGATCCAGCGGCCCCCCTTGCGCGTCGTGATGCTGCTGCTCGGGGCTGTCATCTCACGCCTCCACGATTTCTCCGGGTGGTGTTCCCGAAGGTAGGGAGGGCGCGTTTCCGCGCTGTGCCTGCGGGTGACCACGGGGGAACGTTGCTCTCACCCCCGGGCGGGGGGCGTGGTGAGGGTTTCGACCGAGGGTCGCACAGGGTGACTGCCCGGAGTGCGTGAACGCGGGCGGACAAGGGCGTGCGTAGGGGGTTGCGCAGGGGTCTGTAGGGGGGTGTAGGGGGGTACAGGGAGGGAAGCTGCAGGGGGGCTCCTCAGACCTCGAACCACAGCAGCTTCCCGGCGCCGCGTCCGAGCGGGCCGTCACCGAAGGACCAGCCGCCCCAGGAACTCGCGCACTCCCGTACGAGGAGCAGCCCGCGCCCTCCCTCGGCGCCGGCCGGGGCGGTCGGGACCCGCCCACCGGGAGGCTGATCGAAGGCAGCCGGAACATACGGACTGCTGTCCCACACCCCCACGCGCAGGCGCCCGTCCTCCAGCGCGGTCAGCCGCAGCGAGGCGGGCCCTCCGGTGTGCCGGTAGGCATTGGTGACCAGCTCGGACGCCAACAGCTCGACGACGTCGAGGGCTTCACCCCTCCCGTGCCCGTCCAGCGCGGCCCGCACGGTCATGCGTGCGACGCGGGCGGCACGGGGGTCATGGGGCAGACGAAGGGCGTACGTCCAGGTGTCGGGCGGGGCTACGGTGACCATGGGTGCCTCCGAAAAGAGGTGGGTTGGGTGCACTTCCGCTGGGCGATACACGACCACCGCAGAGCAGGCGGTTAGATGGATCTAACCTTTCTATCCAGAAGCATCCATGCTTCACTCGTGTGAGGGAGAGGGACACATGCCACGGCCAGGTAAGGACGCGCTTTGCCGCCCACCAGTAATCCGACGCTGAGGCAGCGAAGGTTCGGTGCCGAGCTGCGCAAACTTCGCGAAAGGGCCGGACTGACCGCAACCGGTGCCGCCGAACTGCTCGGCGTCAACCAGGCACGCGTCAGCATGATCGAGACCGGCCGTACGCCCGTCAGCGCCGACAAGGTCCGCTCCATGGCCCGCGCGTACGCCTGCGCGGACGACCGGCTCGTCGACGCCCTGGCCGCGATGACCGGGCGCCGCACCCGCGGATGGTGGGAGGAGTACCGCGAGCACCTGACCGCCGCGCTGGTCGACCTCGCAGAACTCGAGCACCACGCGACCGGTCTGCGTGTGGCGCTGATCATCCACATTCCCGCCCTGTTGCAGACGACGGACCACGCACGCTCACTCTTCCGGCAAGTGGCCCCGCCCATGCGGCAGTACGAGGTCGAGCACCGCCTCACGTTCCGCATCAAGCGGCAGGGCATCCTGCACCGGGAGAACCCGCCCCCGTACGCGGCGATCATCCACGAGTCGGCGCTTCGCATGGGCTTCGGCGGCCCCGCAGTGGCCCGCGAGCAGCTCAAGCACCTGAACGACATGAGCGAGCTGGCCCATGTGACCGTCAGAGTGATTCCCTTCGGGACGGACCACTTCCCGACCACGGGCCAGTCGTTCGACTACGTCGACGGCCCTGTTCCGCAGCTCGACACCATCCAGTTGGACTCGCACCACGGCGCCTGCGAATTCCTCGACGCCGAGGCACAGCTGAGCAAATACCGTGCCGTCCTGGACCGGATGGAGTCATGCGCCCTGAGTCCCGCCAAGTCACGGGATTTCATCCACCGTCTCGCCAAGGACACATGAGAGGGACCCATGCTGCACGCCACCGACTGGCAGAAGTCCACGTACAGCGGGGACGGGTCGAACTGCGTCTATGTCGCCGCAACGCCCACCGGAACGGTCCACCTCCGCGAGAGCGACGACCCCGACACCACCCTCATAACAACCCGCCCACGCCTGGGCGAACTGATACGCGCCCTGAAGGCGCAGCCACCCGCTCCCTAAGATCACATACACAATTCAGATGTCAGGGAGTTCGCATGAGCGGGACCGTTCGGCCGGAGCCAGGGTTCTCGCCCGAGAGACTGGCCTTCTTCACCGACGCCATCTTCGCGATCGCGATGACCCTGCTGGCCGTCGAACTGGACCGCCCGGACGAACAGGAACTGGCGTCGGCCCGCGCGCTGGGCAGCTTCCTGGTGGACCAGCGGGACTCCTACCTGGCGTTCGCGCTGGCGTTCATCCTGCTCTGGTCGGTGTGGCGCCGCCACCACAAGCTGATGGACCGGATCGACAGGCTGTCGAACGCGTTCACGGGCTGGCACGCGCCGTTCCTGCTGCTGGTCGCGTTCCTTCCGTTCCCGACGGCGGTCATCGGCGCCTCGGCGACCAATCCGATGGCGGACACGCTGTTCGCCGGCACCATGGCGGCCATGGTCTGCTGCGAGGCCGTCATCAGGGAGATCTCCGCGAGAACCGGCCTGACCACAGGCGACCCCGCGGAAGCCCGCCACCAGGCGGACGGCTCCTGGGCGGTCGGCCTCTGGTTCATCCTCAGCGGCGTCGCCGCCTGGCTGATCCCGTACGCATTCGTTCTCTGGTTCTTCGCCCCGCTCGCCTCCCCGTACGGCGGAGCGCTGATCTCCCGCCTGCGCACGCCGCACAGGGACCCGCACGACGTGAACGCGCCGCGGCCCTAGGGCGTAGCGGCGAGGCGCACCCCGGCGCGCGGTCGGCGTCAACCGATGGCGACGCCCGACCCGTTGGAGGGGCAGCACGGCCCTCGGCGCATATCCCATGTTTGCCTTGGCAATTGACAGCGACATGAGAACTACTTGGGTACGAGGCCGGGGCCGGGCCCGATGCCGCAGGCGCATCGCGGTCGCGACCGCCGCCGTGGCCGCCCTGTGCGGAGCCGGCCTCACGCAGGGCGGAACCGTACACGCGCAGGGCAAGGCCGCGGAGACGCCGTGGGTGGTGTCTCTGGGCGACAGCTTCATCTCCGGGGAGGCGGGCCGCTGGTCGGGCAACAGCAACGACAGTGCCGGCGGTTACTCCGGCACCGACCGGGCCTTCGACCAGCCCAGCAGGACGACGGACGAGCACCGGGTGTACGGCGCGTCCTACGACAACGGCTGCAACCGCTCCGACAGCGCCGAGGTCCATTCCTCGCCCGCCCCGGCCGGGGCGCATCGGCTCAACCTCGCCTGCTCGGGGGCCACCTCGACCGCGATCCTGCTGCCCGAACACGGCGGGAGGCCGTTCAAGTCAGAGCCGTCCCAGGCCGAGCAGCTCCAGAAGGCCGTCACCGGCCACCCCGTACGGGCGGTCGTCGTCTCCGTCGGCGGCAACGACCTCGGCTTCGAGGACGTCATCGTCGCCTGCGCCAAGGGCTTCGTCACTCCCATCGGGGCGTCGCCCTGCGCTCCCACGCAGGCGCCGGAGGTCAAGAAGCGGCTGCCCGCGATGCGCGCCGCGGCCGTGAACTCACTCGCCGACGTCACCACGGCCATGAACCGGGCGGGCCATCCGGCGGGCAGCTACCGCCTGATCCTGCAGTCCTACCCGTCGCCGCTGCCCGACGGCGCGCGTATCCGCTACCCCGGGGACAAGTACGACCGGCTGACCGACGGTGGTTGTCCCTTCTTCGACAAGGACCTCACCTGGGCCCACGACCAGCTCGTCCCCGACATCAGCAGCACGCTCGCCTCGGCCGCGCGTGAGTCCGGCGCCGAGTTCCTCGACCTGTCGCGCGCCTTCGACGGCCGGGAGGTCTGTTCCACGACCACCGTCCAGGCGGGCCCCCGCGAGCGGCCCTCGGGCCGTACCAGCGAATGGGTCCGCTTCGTGACCACCGGCGCGGGCCAGGGCCAACGCCAGGAGTCCCTGCACCCCAACCACTACGGCCAACTGGCCCTGGGCGCCTGCCTGGGCCTCCACCTCACCCGAACCCCGGGCGACCACCGCTGCACCAACACCCCCGGAGAGGGCCCGCGCGCAATGCGCCTGAGCCCAGCACCCAGCAACTGAGAACGACCGTGACGTCCCGTACCCGCCGGTCACCTCCGCCAGGTACGGGACACACGGCGGCCTGGGGTACGCGGCTACCTCAGGGGCGACACTTGGTACTCCCCCGCTGTGACGTCAGTTTCTCCGTGCTCCAGACGCCTTGGCCGTTTCCTTGAGTTCCTGTCTGAACTGCTCGCTGCCTGCCGCCGCCTCGCCCTCGGAGTAATAGCGGTCGGCCTTGCAGCGCCTCCTGTTCGGCGATGGCCATGTCCACAGCCTTGATGAACTGCTCACTGTCGCCCAGGACGGCGTCCTTCTCCTTGTCGCCGGTCTTCTTCCACTCGAAGGCGTACGTCAGATCCGAAGGCAGCTCGATCTTCGGCCGCCCCGCGACAGCCGACCCGGACGCGGACGGCGAAGCACGCTTCCGCGTGCCTGCGCCGGTGTGGACGCCCGCGGCCTCGTCGTCGGGACTGTCACCACCGCAGGCGGAACAGCGACAAGGCCGCGACGGCGGTCAGTGTGACCGTGGCGAGCAGGGTGGGACGGCGGTTCACAGATGTCTCCCCTGGGGCAAAGGCGGCTTGAGCGCGGCCACGCTACCGAGGACAGGGCACCTGATCCCCGCCCACCCCGTCAGCGGTTGATCGACTGGATCTCCTGCACGATCACGTCCTGGTCGGCTCCGAACTCGCCGGGAGGCAGGTCCTGCGGCTGGTTGACTCCCGTACCCGTCCACGAGATCTTCCACGTGACCGTCGCCTGGAGCTTGTACGAGCCGTCGCCCGACGAACGCAAGTAGCGCACACCGCACGGCGGGGTCTCGTCGGCCTTGCCCTTGGCGTAGGGCTCCCCGATACGGCCGTCGTTGCCGATCGCACACTCGCCGGAAGCCGGGTAGGTCTCTGCGTCGCCGGTGCCCGGCTCGATCTTCAGCGAGATCGGCTCAGCGGTGGTGGTCGCCTGGAGACCGATCGCGGGTATGGACGCCGTGACCGAGACAGGCTTGAAGTCGGCGCCGTCCAGCCAGGCCCAGGTCGGCAGGTTCACCTTGGTGGTGCCTTCGGGGGCCAGTTTCACCGCCGTGCCGGGCACCCTGATCTCGGCGTACGCGAGTTGGGCAAGCATTTCGGGAGTGATGGCGTTCTGGATCCTGGCAGGCGGCGCGTCACCCGTGTCCACCCAGAACGGCGGCTCCGTGCACTTGTCCCAGCCGGGCGGATAGCTGTCGTTGACGTACGAGTCCCAGAAATAACCCTTGCCGGTCTTTTCCTTGTTGAAGTCCTTGTACTCACCGCCGTTGACGTACTTCTCGCGCTGCTCGGCGTCCCACTGGTCCCCCGTCGACCCCGCCTCCCAGATCGGCTCCATGTATGCCTGGAGCTGCTCGGGGGTGTACTTCGGGGCGTACCAGCAGGCGGGCGGGGTCCAGGTCGTCGTGGGGCTCACGGCCCCGACTGAGCCGCCGCTGCCGTTCTTGGAACGGTCGTAGACGATCGTGCCGACGGAAGCATTGATGGTGTCGCCGTCGGCGCCCCCCGAAGGACCTTTGCCCGGACCAGCACCAATTCCCCCTTTACCGGGGTTCTGGGTGGCAACAGCGGAGGGAGAGAGGGTCCAGAACACCGACCCAGCCACGATCGTGATCGCGACAAGACGCTGGAGTCTGATCACGGCTGGCACCTGTCGGCCCCACGAGTGGACGAAATCTTCACGAGCTCCCAGACCCCTTTCTTGTTCTTCTGGACCTGCGCTCCATAGGCGATGTAGCTGTCCTTGGTGACCTTGCTTCCCTTGATCTCGTTGGTCTTGATCACCTTGCTGAAGCCCTTGCTCTCGTCACCGCAGTAGCTGAGCGAAGCGCTGTCCTTGGAGTTGACCGTGACCTGCCGGTCGAAGAAGCGCACGGTTCCAGTGACCGTCCAGCCGACATCCTTGAACGCCTTCACCCACTCCTCAGCCGCAGCCGCGCCTTCGCCCTCCGTGTAGTACTCGAGAGCGGGCAGCCGGGGGTTCTGGGCGACGATGGCGGCGTTCAGTGCGCGAGTGAACTCCGCGTTGTCCTTCAGGACTGCGGACTTCACGGCGTCACTCGCCTGTTCAGGTGTGAAGGTGAGCTTGACGTCCGACGGCAGCTCGATCTTCGGGCGCCCGGCTGCAGCCTCTTCCGAAGCGGTCGGCGAAGGTGACTTCTCCTTGCCGGTGTCCGCGCCCGCGATCTTGTCGTTGGCCTTGTCCTCGGAGTTGCTGTCGCCACCGCAGGCGGACAGCGTCAAGGCCGCAGCGGCGGTCAGCGTGATCGCTGCGAGCAGAGTGGGACGGCGGTTCACAGATGTCTCCCGTGAGGCGAAGGTGACTTGAGGGCGCCACGCTACCGAGGGCACGGGAGGCGACACCAGTGCGAACTCCAGCAAACCGAGGCTCGTGGCAAAACTGAAACGACAGGGTTGCAGGGGGGTGCGTGGGCGGAGACACGCGTCGGCCCCTGCCATTCCCCCCACCCGTCCCGTCAGTCGCCCGACGAACGCAGATACCTCACACCAACCGATGCCGGTCACAGATGTCTCCCCTGAGGCATAGGCGGTTTGCGGGCGCCACGCTACCCAGGGGTCGGGTGCGGCTTCAGCTGAAGTTGTGGTGTGGGTCCATGCCCGTCAGCTTCGCGCTGGCCGTCCACAGGTGGGCCGCCACGGCGGGGTCAGCCATGTGCGAGGGGACCTGCTCACGTCGTGGCAGTCCGCGCATGCCGAACAGCCTCGGTCCCCACAGCTGTCCGCCCCGCACCTCCGGGTCGAGGACGGCGCGGACGACGGGCCACGCTCCTGCGTCCTTGCCCTGCACCAGGAGGCCGACGGGCAGGGCGCGTAGCCGCTCGCCGGGAGTTGTCACGTGGATCGGCACGCGGGACGGGGTGAGGGAGTCCAGGGCGCCGCCGGGGTGGGCTACCACGCTGAGCGCCGTGCTGCCGACGGCACGCAGCCGGCGGTCGAGTTCGAAGCCGAAGCACATCTGCGCCAGCTTCGACCGGCCGTATGTGCGCTTGGGCCGGTAGTTCTGGGACGACTGCAGATCGTCCAGGTCCACTCGTTCGGACCGTGCCGCGAAGCTCCCCACCGTCACGATGCGGCCCGCCGGCGCCGCGGACAGCAGAGGGGCCAGCCACTGGGTGAGCGCGAAATGGCCGAGGTGGTTGGTGCCGAACATCAGCTCGTGGCCGTCCTCGGTCTCCCGACGGGGCGGGTCGTCGAGCGCGACCCCCGCGTTGTGGACGACCGCGTCGAGATGATCGAGATCCAGGGCGTCCACGGCCGTCTTCAGGGAGGACAGGTCGGCGAGGTTCAGGTGCAGGTGCCGCACCTGCGCGCCGGGGACGCGCGAGCGGATCGAGGTCATTGCGGCGTCGGCCTTCGCGGCGTCCCGGCTGCCCAGTACGACGACGGCGCCGGTGGCGGCGAGCTGCTCCGCGACGAAGTAGCCGATCCCGGCGTTGCCCCCGGTGACCAGGAAGGTCCTGCCCTCTGCGGGAGGCAGCCGGTGGACGTCCCACGGTCCGCTCTGGAGTGGGGATGCGGAAGACACTGTGACCGGCTCCTTGCGATCGGGGCGGTGTGCTCGCAGGGAGCACCGATCCGCCCAAAGTCGCCGTCTCCACCGACAGATCGCCGACAGGTCGTGGTCACCGCCGACAGACGTCCGACGCACGGGGACAACGGAACGGAGCGCGGGCCAGGCTCTCTGCCTGGCCCGCGCGAATATCCGACTGCACCTGCCGTCCGTGCGGCCCTAGCGCGCTCGTGCTCGCGCCCGCGCCCGGGGCCGGGAGTGGGACGCCGGGCCCGAACCGGTTCCCGCGCCGGGGCCGGCGTGCGTGCCCGGACGGGTCGGCTTCTTCGAGCCCGTCGGCCACAGCCGCGGACTCCGTTTCGCCGCCAGGTCCTCGATCCAGCCGACGGCGAGGATCGCGAGGCCTATCAGGGGCCAGACCAGGACGAACATCCACACCATGTACGTGGCGTCCAGCAGGCCCACCATCCGGTCGTTCATGAACGGAAGGTTGTAGAGCTGGTCGAGGATCGGCACCGTCGCCATGATCAGGAGGTTGTGCCACAGGTAGATCGTCATGGCACGGCTGTTGGAGAGGGTGACCAGTTTGTCCCAGCGCTTGAGGCGGCCGGGGAGGTCCTGCCAGGACGGGGAGTACTGGAGCAGGATGACCACGAACCCGAAGGACCAGGTGGCCTGGGCCAGCGGGATGTCGTTCAGGTCCCAGCCGTCGGGGCCCAGATGGCCCGACGCCCACCACAGGCCGAAGGCCATCAGCAGGGTCGAGCAGGAGACCGCCACATAGCGCGGGATCTTCTGCAGCATGCCCTCGTAGTGCGCGAACCCGAGGACCCAGCAGCCGCCGTAGACCGCGAAGTCCGAGACCGCGTTGCCCGTCTCACCGGGGATGGTGACGACGCCCGTACCGACCACGGCCGTCAGCCCGAGCGGGGCCAGCAGCGTCACCCACGGGGCCCGGCGGAACGCCCACAGGAGCAGCGGGGACGCGAGGACGAACCAGAGGTACGCCCGCAGGTACCAGAGCACGCCCGCAGACTGGACCGCCCAGGTCTGCTCCAGGAGGCCCGACTTGTCGCCGATGCTCCACGGGAACGGCGGGGCGCCGATCGGTACGACGTAGTTGAACAGCTCGATCAGACCCCAGGTGCCGCCGTTGTCGGGGTCCTCGGAGATGTTCCAGCCCGCGGCGAACATCATGGCGAGCATGACCGCGCTGAACACCCACAGGGGCGGCAGGAGCCTGCGGATACGGCCGCGGATCACGCCCAGGGCCGGGCGCTTCAGCGAGCGCGCCATCAGGGAACCGGCGAGGGCGAACATCACGCCCATGGACGGGAAGAGGACCGTCAGCCAGGCCCAGCCGAACAGGTGGTAGGCGACCACGCGGAACAGCGCCAGGGTGCGCAGCAGGTCCAGATAGCGGTCACGGCCGTTCGCCTTCTTCGGCGCGGAAGCGGTCGAAGCGGTCGAAGCGGTCGAAGCAGCGGCCGGAGTGGTGGGAGCGGGTACGGACGGCGCCCGGGACGCGGCGGACGCGGAGGGCTCCTCGAAGGGAGACCCCGGATTCTCCGCCGGAACCCTCGTGCCGAACGCGCCGGGTGCGGGGGGTGCGTCAAGCAGCGGGGATGTGTCCGGCTTGTCGAACGGGGACATCACCCACCTCGCGTCGTACCCCGGCTCCTCCGGGAGACCGCCCGGATCAGTGGTCTGGTCGTGCGTCATCCGACGGGCCTCCGGTCGCTTCCGGTGCCGCTCTCCGCGCGCTGCCGGGGTACGGGACCGGCCGCGGCGCCCGGCGCCGAGCCGACCACGCCCGTGCGCCGCAGTTTCTGCCAGCGCAGCCGGCCGCCGGTGAGGGCGGTGATCCAGGACTGGAGGAGGACCACGTACATGAGCTGGCGGTAGAGGATCTGCTGCAGGGGCAGCGAGATGAGGTGGGTCATGCGTTCCTTGTCGAGCCGGAAGGCGTACGCGGCGCAGACCGCCTGGATGGCGAGGACGCCCAGCCAGGCGCCGATCGTCTTCTCGGTGGGGCCGAACACGATCCCGTACAGCAGGAACACGTCGATCAGGGGGGCCAGGAGCGGGGCCAGGACCATGAAGAAGGAGATCAGGGGGAGGCCGACGCGGCCGAAGCGGCCCGAGGGGCCCCGTTCGACGAGCGCCTTGCGGTGCTTCCAGATCGCCTGCATGGTGCCGTACGACCAGCGGTAGCGCTGGGACCACAGCTGCTGGACGGACTCCGGGGCCTCGGTCCAGGCACGCGCGTTCTCCGCGTAGACGACCCGCCAGCCGTCGCGGTGCATCGCCATCGTGATGTCGGTGTCCTCGGCGAGGGTGTCCTCGCTCATGCCGCCGACGCGCTCAAGGGCCGAGCGGCGGAAGGCGCCGACGGCTCCGGGGATGGTCGGCATGCAGCGCAGCATGTCGTACATACGGCGGTCGAGGTTGAAGCCCATCACGTACTCGATGTGCTGCCAGGCGCCGATCAGCGAGTCGCGGTTGCCGACCTTGGCGTTGCCCGCGACGGCGCCCACGCTCGGGTCGCCGAAGGGCTGCACCAGTTCGCGCACGGTGGCCGGCTCGAAGACGGTGTCGCCGTCCATCATCACGATGAGGTCGTGCTTGGCGTTGGCTATGCCCCGGTTGAGGGCGGCGGGCTTGCCCGCGTTGAGCTGGCGCACGACGCGTACGTTCGGCAGCCGCAGGTTCTCCACGATGCGGGCGGTGCCGTCGCTCGAACCGTCGTCGATGACGACGACCTCGATGGGCTGCTCGCTCGCCACCAGCGAACGCACGGTGGCCTCGATGCACTTGGCCTCGTTGTACGCCGGCACCAGCACCGAGACCGGTTCGGTGACCGGCGGTCCCCAGCGGAAGTTCTTGCGCCGCACACGCCGGGCGTGCGCGACCGAGAGGACGAGCATCAGGCCGAAGCGGGTGATGACCAGGGTGCCGATGACGGCGAGGCAGACGACGAGGGCGTCGGTGGTCTTCTCGGAGAACTGCACCGCCCACGTCCAGGCCTTGCCCTTCCACAGGTCGAGCCCGGTGACCTGGGTGTGCGCGCTGGGGGCACCGAGCGCGCCGGTCAGGTTGTCGAACTCGTACCCCTTCTTCTGCAGGTCGGGCAGGAAGCGGTCGAGTGCCTCGACGGTCTGGTGGCGGTCGCCGCCGGAGTCGTGCATGAGGACGATGGCACCCTTGCCGCCCTTGGGGGTGGCGCGGCGGATGATCTCTTCGACGCCGGGCTTCTTCCAGTCCTCGCTGTCGGTGTTGTTGACGACGGTGAGGTACCCGCGGCTGCCTATGTACTCGGTCACCGGCCACGACTTGTCGTCCATGGCGTCGGCGAACGAGGAGTACGGCGGCCGGAACAGCGACGTACGGATGCCGGCCGCGCCCGCGAGCGCCAGCTGGTTCTGCGACAGCTCCCAGTCGATACGGCTCTTCGACTGGAAGGAGAGGTCGGGGTGGTTGAACGTGTGCAGGCCGACCTCGTGGCCCTCGTCGACCATGCGCTGGACGAGGTCCGGGTAGCGCGAGGCCATGGTGCCGGTGACGAAGAACACCGCGTGCGCGTCGTGCTTCTTCAGGACGTCGAGGACCTTGGGGGTCCACTCGGGGTCCGGGCCGTCGTCGAAGGTGAGGACGAGATGGTGTCTTGGCACGCTGAGGCTGGCGGTGCGGCCACCGCGGGTGTCGATGACCGGACCGCCGTCGAGAATCTTCTCGGGTACGCGGTCGGTGGCGGCCTCGGGCTGGATGCGGTGGTCCGCGAGTATCTCGCTGTGTACGTACCCGCGCAGCATCAGCATCGCCATCAGGGCGATGAGGATCAGCGAGGGCAACAGGTAGCGCATGGGCAGGCGGCGACGCCGTACGGCGCCCCGTCCTGCGCCGCGCGTGCTGGTGCGGCGTGCCATCAGAGGATGTTCTCCGGGGAGGACGGGGTGGGGGGGCTCGGCTCGATGGGAGTCGGCTCCGCCGTGAGCGGGGCGTCGGCAACGTCGTTGGTACCGCTTCCGGCGGGGGCCTCGGTGGTGGGGCCGTCCGTGACGCCGGTGTCGGTCGGTTCCGGCTCGGGGTCCGGTGACGCGGGGACTTCGTCGGTGGGGTCGTCGCCCGGGTCGGGCGAGTTGTTGGTGCCCGTGCCCGGCTTGGTGGTGCTGGCGGAGGGCTTGGGGTCGGCCGAGGTGTCGGGCGCCTTCGCGCTGGCCGACGTGTCGGCCGAGAGGCTGGCGCCGGGTGACGGCGTCGTGCCCTCGGTGCCGGAGACGCTCGCCTCGGGCGAGGCGCTCGCCGAGCCGGAGGGGTCGGCGGACTCGGTGGGCTGCGGCGAGGGTTCGACCTGGCCTGCCGGTGAGTCTCCCTGCTGGTCCTTGATGGGCAGCCAGGGGGCGTTCGAGTTGCCAGATATGAGGGTGATGAGGATGGCCACGGCGTAGACCGCGCAGGCCAGACCCACCGCCATGCCTATCCTGCGGTACATCCGGCTGCGGCGGCCTGTCTCGTCGACGAAGACCGGGCCGTCCGAGCCCTCCTGGGTGCTGGGGGCACCCTTGGCCTGCTGGACGAGCCAGTCCTCCAACTGCCGCCCCACACCGTCGAGCTGGACCGTGACCTCGTGCGGGTCATGGGTGTGCTCGGGGTGCTCGGACTCCTGCCAGGAGTCGTGCGCGGCGGCGCCGGCGTCCTGCCCGGCGGCGGGGTCGTACCCGGGACCGGGGTCGTACCCGCCGCCGACGGGGCTTTCGGAGAAGCGGGCGGTGTCCTGAGTGCCCGGGAAGCGGGCGGTGTCCTGAGTACCGGAGAAGCGGGCTGTGTCCTGAGTGCCGGGGAAGCGGTCGGTGCTCGGCCCCTCCGGGAAGCGGGCGGTGTCCTGGGCGCCTGGGAAACGGGCGGTGTCCTGGTTCCCCGGGAAGCGGTCGACGTCCTGGTCGTCGTCCCTCTGCCGCGGCACGGCCGCGGCGGCCTCACGCCGGAACCAGCCGTCGGACGCGCCCGTCACAGCGGACGCACCGGGCACCCCCGCGACCGATCCCGATCCAGGGACCGCTCCCGCTCTCGGCCTCGATCCCTGCCCCGGGCCGCTCATGACCTCGGTCACGTCCGCGCCGCCGGCATGGCCGGAACCGTTACGGAAGGGCTGATCAGGACCATTTCGAAGCGCCCGGCCGGTCTCGTCCCGAGCCGTACGGTCGTCACCGCCGACCCCGGGCTGATCGGATTCATTCCGACCCGGTTGAGCGTCTTCTGGCCAACTTTTCACGCGCACGTACATCCCCCCACGGGAATCGTTCTGGGGTGGCGCGTGCGACCCGGATACTCGCACGTCGTCGTCCGGAACCGGACCCCCATCCGGTCCGAGCGCCCCCTTTATCACACTGCACCCGGGCCACGAATGTATCGCACGTAGCCATGAGTGAGGGTTATGTGTCAGATCCGACTCATCATGATGAGTGCATCCGTGGCCGGAATCCATCCCTCTGCAGGGCGCTCCAGCCAACCCTCGTCCGCCGCGAGCCGCGCCGCCGCAGTCCTCAATGCCGCAACTCCACGATGCACCAGACCCTTCCGCCACACCAAAGACACCGGCGACAACGGGACAGGGTCGACGAGGGGACGAAGCGTTGAACCCGGCATGGCCGGAAAGTCCACCACGGCCAGCACAGGGGTTCGCGTCTTGGCCATGATCCTCCGGAACTCCTCGGTGCCGATGGCGAGCGGCGCGGGTGCCGCCACCTCGATCCCGCGTCCCTCGAAAAGCTGACGGGCCAGGCCCGTCCATTCCAGCGTCCGGGGGTTACCGGCTCCCGCGTACACCTGCTCCCCCGCCAGGGCGTCGAGCGGTACGGCGTCCAGTGCGGCCAGGTGATGGTCCTCGGGCAGTACGACGGCCATCGGCTCGTACCGTACGGGCTGCTGCTCCAGGCGGGCGCGCACGGCCGGTTCGAGGCCCGCGAAGCGGCCGAAAGACGCGTCGAGCCGGCCGGCCAGCAGCTCGGCCGCCGCGCCGGTGAGGCCGCTCTCGAAGCGGGCCATCAGTTCGCAGTCGGGGACGAGTTCGCGGGCCAGCGCCAGGATCCGCCCGGAGACGAGGCCCGGGCTGTTCACGTCCACGAGCAGGGGGCACTCGGCGCCCGTCCTGCCGTACGGGCCCGCCCGCCCGAAGGCCGCGAGCAGGTCGTCCTGCGCCTCCAGGGCCCGCCGCGCGTGGGGCAGCAGCCGCTCGCCGTCGGGGGTGAGCGCGACCTGCCGGGTGGTGCGTACGAAGAGGTCGGCGCCCAGTTCCCGCTCCAGGCGCCGGATGTCTCGGCTGAGGGCCTGCTGGGCGACGTACAGCCGGGCGGCCGCGCGCGTGAAGTGCAGGTCCTCGGCGACGGCGAGGAAGGCGCGCAGCAGGCGGGGGTCGAGGTGGGCGGAGTACGCGGAGTGCTCGGCGCGGGCGGGGTCGGCGGGGTGGGAGGGGTGCGCGGGCATCGGGCGAACTTACAACGCGGGTGCGTGAATCGGTACGGAGAAGGTGTTGGACTCCGTGCGGCGGGGCGGGCGAACGTTCCTCCATGCCGCCTCGCCCGACCGCACCGCGTTCACCCTCGACCTCATCGTCCCCGCCCTCACCCTCGCCCTCGCGCTCGCGGAATCCCTACCGTCTACTTTTCGCCATTCCTGGAACTCGGGCGTTCACGATCGGGAATCTGATTGCGCGGCTCCCCATGGGCATGTTCAGCGTGAGCGCCGTGATCATGATCGCGGAGACGCGGGGCTCGTACGCGCTCGCGGGTGCCGTCACCGCGACCGGGCTGGCGGCGACGGCGGTCGTGGCGCCCTGGACGGCACGGCTCGTCGACCGGCACGGGCAGGCCCGGATCGCCGTGCCCGCGACCGCGGTCGCCGCGCTCGGCTCCCTCGCGCTGCTGCTCTGCGTCCGGCTCGGGGCGCCGGACTGGACACTGTTCGCGGCGTACGCGGCCACGGCGACCACGCCGAACACGGGAGGCATGTCGCGGGCACGCTGGGCCCATCTCCTCGAAGGGGACCCGGCCCGGCTGCACACCGCGAACTCCTTCGAGCAGGCCGCGGACGAGCTGTGCTTCATGTTCGGGCCGGTGCTGGCCGCGCTGCTGTGCGGGGCGCTGTTCCCGGAGGCGGGCACGCTCGTCGCGGTCGTGCTGCTGCTGACCGGCGTGCTGGTGTTCAGCGCCCAGCGCTCGACGGAACCGCCCGCGCGGGGGCGTACGGAGGCCGGGGTGCCGTCGCCGCTGCGGGCGCGCGGAATCCGTCCGCTGCTGGTCGGGTTCCTCGCCACGGGGGCGGTGTTCGGGTCGATGGAGGTGGTGACGATCGCGTTCGCGGACGCACAGGGGCACCGGGCGGCGGCCGGGGTGGTCCTCGCCCTCCAGGCGGCCGGGTCGTGTGCGGCGGGGCTGCTGTACGGGGTGCTGCGGCTGGGCGGGTCGGTGGAACGGCGGTTCCTGCTCAGTGTGGGCGCGATGGTGCCGCTGATGTGCCTGCCGTTCCTGGCCGCCACGCTCGGGGGCGGCGGCGGACTGGTGACGCTCGGTCTCGCGCTGCTGCTCGCGGGGATGGCGACGGCGCCGACGATGGTCACGGCGATGACGCTGCTCCAGCACCGGACGCCGGAGGGGCGGCTGAACGAGGGGATGACGTGGGCGGTGACGGGGCTGCTGGGCGGGATCGCGTGCGGGTCCGCGGTGGGTGGGTTCGTGGTGGAGCACGCGTCTTCGCCCGCGGCGGGCTATGGGGTGCCGGTGGGGGCGGCGGTGACGGCGCTGCTGATAGCGCTCGCGACGGCGCGTTCTGCGCCGTTCCCCGCGCCCCTGAAGGACGGCCCCTCCACCAGGTGACGGGCCGGCTCCGGTGACCCGCGCCGTTCCCCGCGCCCCCAAAACCACAAACGCTAGGCCCTCCATCAGGTGCGGGCCGTGAAGGTTGCCCGCGCCGTTCCCCGCGCCCCCGAAACGCACGCGCCCCTGGCCGGCCCCCGGAGCGGCGGAGCCGCTCTTGGGGGCGCGGGGAACTGCGCGGCCCACCCCGGCCCACCCGCACCGGACAGACCGCCCCCGCGGCACGGCCGCTCCCAGGGGCGCGGGGAACGGCGCGGTCAGCCCCCACCCACCCCCACCACACCGCTGCAATTCGCGCGCACCCCATTGACTCCCCCCGAGCCCCCACATACGTTCCCCCGTCGAAGCGCTTCGACGGCGCTCGTCGAATCGGTTCGACGGGCACCGCGCAAGCGCCCGTCGAGCTGACGAAAACCGTCCGACTCCCCCGGAGGCACAGGATGTTGACGGCACGAAGGCGTGTGATGGCGGCAGCGGCCGCGGTGGTGAGCACCACCCTGATGCTGGCCTCCTGCGGTGACTCGGACAGCGGGTCCTCCGACGGGAAGACCCTGAAACTGTGGCACTACGAAAGCCCCGACAGCGCCATGGCGGTCGCCTGGAACGCGGCCATCGAGGAGTTCGAGAAGACCCACCCCGGCGTGAAGGTGAAGTTCGAGGAGAAGGGCTTCGAGCAGATCCAGAAGACCGCCCCGATGGTCCTCAACTCCGATGACGCACCCGACCTCATGGAGTACAACAAGGGCAACGCGACAGCCGGCCACCTCTCCCAGCAGGGCCTGCTGACCGACCTGTCCACGGAGGTGACCAAGCGCGGCTGGGACAAGAAGCTCAGCGCCGGCGTGCGCACCACCAGCCAGTACGACGCCAAGGGCGTGATGGGCTCCGGCAAGTGGTTCGGCGTCCCCAACTACGCCGAGTACACGATGGTCTTCTACAACAAGGACCTCTTCAAGAAGTACGGCATCGCCGAGCCCAGGACGTTCGGCGAACTGACCGCCGCCATGGACACGTTCGTCGACGAGGGCGTCACCCCGCTCGCCAACGCGGGCGCCGAGTACGTGGCCCACCAGTACCTCTACCAGCTGGCACTGTCGAAGGCCGACCGCGCCTGGGTGGACTCGTACCAGCTCTACAAGGGCGCGCCGGACTTCCACGACGCCGCCTGGACGTACGGCGCCGAGACCTTCGCGGACTGGGTGAAGAAGGGGTACATCAGTAAGAAGTCCACGAGTACGAAGGCCGAGGACGCCGGGCTCTCCTTCATGCAGGGCAAGAGCCCGATCCTGTTCTCCGGCAGCTGGTGGTTCGGCCGGTTCGCCGCGGAGAACAAGTTCGACTGGGGCACGTTCCTGTGGCCGGACTCGAACCTGACCCTCGGCTCGGGCGGCAACCTGTGGGTGGTCCCCAAGGGCGCCGAGAACAAGGAACTGGCGTACGACTTCATCGACATCACCATGTCGAAGAAGATCCAGAACCTGCTCGGCAACAAGGGCGGCGTCCCGGTGGCCGCCGATCCCGCAGCCATCACGGACCCGCGCTCCAAGGGCCTCATCGCCAACTTCAACACGCTCTCCGAGCGGGACGGTCTGGCGTTCTACCCCGACTGGTCGGCCCCCGGTTTCTACGACGTCCTCGTCTCCGAGACCCAGAAGCTGATCACGGGGAGCGCGAAGCCGGACGCCTACCTGGACGCGGTGAAGGCCGCGTACGACAAGGGCGTACAGGACCAATGACGTTCACCGTCGAGAAGCGGGGCGGGCGGAGGAGCACAGCTGTCGAAGCGCGTCACCACTCCTCCAGGAAACCCCGCCGTCCCCGCGACTCCTACGCCCTCTTCCTCCTCCCCGGCGCCCTCGCCTTCCTCGTGATCGTCGTCGTCCCGTTCCTGATGAACACGGGCGTGAGCTTCACCGAGTGGCAGGGCGTCGGCAGCCCCGAGTGGACGGGGCTCGCCAACTACCGCGAGCTGATGGACGACGCCGAGTTCTGGGCGTCGTTCCGGCACAGCCTCTTCATGGTCGTCGCGATGGCGGTCGTACCGACCGTCCTCGGGCTCGTCCTGGCCGCCGCCCTCTTCGACTACGTCGGCAAGCACTTCGGCAGCCGCACGGCCGCCGTGCTGCGCGCCTGCTTCTATCTGCCGCAGGTGCTGCCCATCGCGGTCGCGGGCATCGTGTGGAGCTGGATCCTCGCACCCGAGAACGGCTCGCTGAACGAACTCCTGAAGGCGGTCGGGCTCGGCGGTCTCCAGCAGGACTGGCTCGGCGATCCCGACCTCGCGCTCTACAGCGTCATGGGCGTGATGGTCTGGGTACAGCTCGGCTTCCCGCTGGTCATCTTCATGGCAGGCCTGCAACGCGTCGACCCGCAGCTGTACGAGGCCGCCGAACTGGACGGCGCCGGCTGGTGGCGGCGGTTCTGGCACGTCACGCTGCCGCAGATCAGGCCCGAGATCTACGTCGTGCTGCTCTGGTGCACGATCGCCGCGCTCAAGGTGTTCGGCGCGGTGTACGTGCTCACCAAGGGCGGACCCGGCGGGTCGACGGACGTGCCCTCGTACTTCTCGTTCACCACGTTCTTCGAGAAGACGCAGGTCGGTTACGGAGCCGCGATCTCCACCGTCCTGACCGTGATCGTCCTGCTGCTCGCCGTGGTCGGCCTCAAGCTCCAGACCCGTGCCGAGGACGCCGAACAGGGAGTCGTGCGATGAGCAGCATCGACGCGAGCAAGGGCCGCCCCATGACCGCCCTCCGCCGCTACCCCGTCCTCCTCGCCCTGGTCATCGGCGCCCTGTTCATGGTCCTGCCCTTCCTGATCGTCGCCGTCAACGCGGTGAAGTCGCCCGCCGAGTACTCGGCGAACGGCCCGCTGAGCCTTCCCGAGGGCGTCTACCTCGACGGGCTCAAGGACTTCTGGGAGCGCGTCGACTTCGGGCAGAAGCTCGTCAACTCCGTACTGATCAGCGGGTCCGTCGCCCTCGGTGCCGTCGTCCTGTCCGTGCTCAACGCGTACGCGATCGGCATCGGGCGGATCAAGGGCCGCACCTGGGTGCTCGCCTTCTTCGTGCTGGCGAACATGCTGCCGCAGGAGGCCCTGGTCTACCCGGTCTACTACCTGAGCAAGGAAGCCGGTCTGTACGACACCAGGCTGAGCGTGATCATCGTCTTCGTCGTGATCCAGGCCGCCTTCGGCACATATCTGCTCGCCTCGGTCCTCGGGCAGTTCCCGCGCGAGATCATCGAGGCCGCCCGGATCGACGGCGCGAACAAGTGGCAGGTGCTGTGGCGGATCGTGGTGCCCGTCAGCCGGCCCACCATCGGCGTGCTCCTGGTCTTCTTCTTCATCTGGACCTGGAACGAGTTCCTGCTCCCCCTCGTGATGCTGATCTCCAACGACAACCAGACCGTGTCGGTGGCGCTCGGCGTCCTCCAGGGCCAGCGCCTGATGGACGCCACGATGACGAACGCCGCGGCCCTGCTGGGCGTCCTGCCCGCCATCGTCTTCTTCCTCGTCTTCCAGCGGACGCTCACCCGCGGCATCGCCGTGGGTGCCGTCAAGTAAGGGGTGTGCGCGTGAAGTTCACCGACGGCTACTGGCTGCTGCGCGAGGGCGTGACGGCCGCCCATCCGGTCGAGGTCCTCGATGTGAGCGCCGGATCCGGGGCCCTGGAGATCCACGCGCCGACCCAGCCCATCCGCCACCGCGGCGATCTTCTGAAGGGACCGGTCGTGACCATCGGCGCCCACGCCCCGATGCCCGACGTCATCGGCGTCACGTTCACGCATTTCGAGGGCGAGGAGCCCCGGGGGCCGCGGTTCGAGCTGAACAAGGCGGGCCAGGAGGTCCGGGGGTCCGGGGGATGTCCCCCAGAGAAATACAGCCAGGCCCACGCCGAGTACGACGACGACTCCGCGACCCTCACCGCCGGCGCCCTGTCCGTCCGCGTGAGCCGCACCGGGCCCTGGCACGTGGACTTCCTCGCCGACGGCCGCACCCTCACCAGCAGTGGCCCCAAGGGCATGGGCATCATGCGGGACGCGGGCAGCGGCGGCCACTATCTGCGCGAGCAGCTGAACCTGGGCGTCGGCACGCATGTCTTCGGGCTCGGGGAGCGGTTCGGGCCGCTGGTGAAGAACGGCCAGGTCGTCGACATGTGGAACGCCGACGGGGGCACGGCCACGGAACAGGCGTACAAGAACGTGCCGTTCTATCTGACGGACGCGGGGTACGGCGTCTTTGTCGACCATCCGGGGCGGGTGTCGTTCGAGGTCGGCTCGGAGGCGGTGTCGCGGGTCCAGTTCAGCGCGGAGACCCAGCAGCTGACGTACTACGTGATCTACGGGCCCACCCCGAAGGACATCATCCGCAAGTACACGGCCCTCACCGGCCGTCCGGCGCTGCCGCCCGCCTGGTCGTTCGGGCTGTGGCTGTCGACGTCCTTCACCACGTCGTACGACGAGGTGACCGTCAGCTCCTTCATCGACGGCATGAGAGAGCGCGAACTCCCGCTCTCCGTCTTCCACTTCGACTGCTTCTGGATGCGCGAGTTCAACTGGTGCGACTTCGAGTGGGATCCCCGGGTCTTCCCGGACCCGGAGGGGATGCTGGCCCGCCTCAAGGAGCGCGGACTGCACATCAGCGTGTGGATCAACCCGTACATCGCGCAGCGCTCGCCGCTCTTCGCGGAGGGCAAGGCGCTCGGGCATCTGCTGAGGCGGCCGGACGGCAGTGTCTGGCAGTGGGACCTGTGGCAGCCCGGCATGGCACTCGTCGACTTCACCTCACCGGCCGCCCGCGACTGGTACGCGGCGAAGCTGGAGGCGCTGCTCGCGCAGGGCGTCGACTGCTTCAAGACCGACTTCGGGGAGCGGGTCCCGCTCGACGTGGCGTACGCGGACGGCGGCGACCCCGAGCGGATGCACAACTACTACACCTATCTCTACAACCGGACCGTCTTCGACGTGCTGCGCAAGCACC
Organism: Streptomyces tauricus; assembly: GCF_014650955.1. Classification (GTDB taxonomy): domain Bacteria; phylum Actinomycetota; class Actinomycetes; order Streptomycetales; family Streptomycetaceae; genus Streptomyces; species Streptomyces tauricus. The sequence continues at coordinate 13,984 of NZ_BMVY01000015.1, read as the reverse complement.
GCGGGGAGGCCGAGGCGGTCGTCTTCGCGCGCTCGGCGACGGCCGGCAGCCAGAAGTTCCCGGTGCACTGGGGCGGCGACTGCGAGGCCACGTACGAGTCGATGGCCGAGTCGTTGCGCGGCGGCCTCTCCCTCGGGCTCTCCGGCTTCGGCTACTGGAGCCACGACATCGGCGGCTTCGAGGGCACCCCGACCCCCGCTCTCTTCAAGCGGTGGCTCGCCTTCGGACTCCTCTCCTCGCACAGCCGGCTGCACGGCAGCTCCTCGTACCGCGTGCCGTGGCTCTTCGACGAGGAGTCCGTGGACGTCCTGCGCCTGTTCACCCGCCTGAAGCTGCGCCTGATGCCGTACCTGTACGAGGCCGCCCGCGCCGCGCACGCGGAAGGCGTGCCGATGATGCGCGCGATGGTGCTCGAATTCCCGGACGACCCCGGGTGCGCGCATCTGGAACGGCAGTACATGCTCGGCCCCGACCTGCTGGTCGCGCCGGTGTTCTCCGACGACGGGGACGTGTCGTACTACGTGCCCGAGGGCACCTGGACGCACTTCCTGACCGGCCGGACGGTGACCGGGCCCCGCTGGGTGCGCGAGCGGCACGGCTTCTCCAGCGTGCCGCTGCTCGTCCGGCCGGGCGCTGTGATCCCGGTGGGTGCCGTCGAGGACCGCCCCGACTATCCGTACGCGGACGGGGTGACCCTGCACGCGTACGGTCTGGCGCGCGGCGCGCAGGTCACGGTGGCCGTGGACGGGGTGACCTTCACCGTCGTACGGGAGGGCGACACACTGCGGGCGTCGTCGAGCGATCCGAAGGCACCCTGGGCCCTCGCGGCTGGCGACCGGACCGCACGGGCGGCGGCCGGAACCGGCTTCCTGTCCCTGGAACTGGGACTGGGGCTGGAACTGGAGCAGCAGCCACAGCAAGAAGGTGCCTCGGACCAGGAGCGGGGCTGAGCATGGTGAAGATCACCGATGTGGCCCGGCACGCCGGGGTCTCCCCCAGCACCGTCTCGTACGCGCTGAGCGGCAAGCGGCCGATCTCCGAGGAGACCCGGCAGCGCGTCGAGGAGAGCATCCGCGAACTGGGCTACCGGCCGCACGCGGGCGCCCGCGCCCTCGCGAGCAGCCGGTCGAACGTACTCGCGCTGGTGGTCCCGCTGCGGACCGGAATCCATGTGCCGGTGGTGATGCAGTTCGCCGTGTCCGTGGTGACGGCCGCCCGCCGCCACGACCACGACGTGCTGCTGCTCACCCAGGAGGAGGGCGAGGAAGGGCTGCGGCGGGTCGCGGACACCGCCCTCGTGGACGCGCTGATCGTGATGGACGTCCAGCTCCACGACGGACGCCTGCCGTTGCTGCGCGCCCTGGACCGGCCGTCGGTCCTCATCGGCTTCCCGGCCGAGCCCGCCGGGCTGACCTGCATCGACCTGGACTTCAAGGCGGCGGGCGAACTGTGCGTCGAACATCTGGCGGGGCTCGGCCACCGGGTGATCGGCCTGGTGGGCTCACCGCCCGAGGTGTACGTACGGGAGACCGGCTTCGCCCAGCGGGTCGTCCAGGGCTTCACCGCCGCCGCCCACCGCAACGGCATCGCCTCCTCGGTCCACCCGTGCGAGGCGGACCCGGCGGCAGCCCGCCAGGTCGCCGAGCGGCTCCTGCGGGAGCGGCCCGCCCTCACGGGGGTCGTGGTCCACAACGAGCCGGTCCTGGAACCGCTGATCGACGCCTTCGAAGCACTCGGGTTACGGGTCCCGGGCGATCTGTCGGTCACCGCGATCTGCCCGGACGAACTGGCCGCGCGCGTCCGCGTGCCCGTCACCTCCATCGCCATACCGGCCGCCGAGGTGGGCGCCGGATCGGTGGAACTGCTGATGAAGAAGCTGGGCGGCACACCGGTGCCGCAGGCCACGCTGCTCCCGCCCCGGCTGACGGTACGGGCGAGCACGCGGCCACGCCCCTGATCTGCACCTGACTTTCATCCGCGCAAGTCGTGCAAGGCACGCAAGTCGCGCAAGTCGTGCAAGGCCCTAGTCGAAGGAGCCGTGACATGAAAGGCAAGAGAAGCAGGAGAAGACCGAGAACCGCGCTCGTCCTGACGCTCACCCTGATCGCCGGGCTCGGCGCCACCGCCACCGCCACCGCCACGGGGACGGCTGCGGCCGACGACCCCGCGTACCCCTTCCGCGACCCCCGCCTCTCCGTCGACCGCCGCGTCGACGACCTCCTCTCCCGGCTCACCCTCGACGAGAAGGTGTCCCTGCTCCACCAGTGGCAGCCCGCGATCCCGCGCCTGGGCATCCAGGCGTTCAAGACCGGCACGGAAGCACTGCACGGGGTCGCCTGGCTCGGCGAGGCCACCGTCTTCCCGCAGGCCGTGGGGCTCGCCTCGACCTGGGACCCCGCCCTGATCCGCCGGGTCGGCTCGGCGGTCGGCGACGAGGCGCGCGGCTTCCAGCAGGAACGCCCGACCGGCTGGGGCCTCAACCTGTGGGCGCCCGTGGTCAATCCGCTCCGCGACCCGCGCTGGGGCCGCAACGAGGAGGGCTACTCGGAGGACCCGTATCTCACGAGTTCGATGGCGACGGCGTACGGCACCGGTCTGACCGGCGGGGATCCCCAGCACCTGAAGACGGCACCCACCCTCAAGCACTTCCTCGGCAACAACAACGAGGCCGACCGCACGACCACCTCCTCCGACCTGCGCCCGCGGGTCCTGAAGGAGTACGAGGAGCAGGCGTTCCGGCCGGCGATCGAGGCGGACGCGGCGACGGGCGTGATGTCCTCGTACAACCTCGTCAACGGCCGCCCCGCCACGGTGAATCCGGCGCTCGACGACGACGTACGCACCTGGACCTCGCAGGACCTGCTGAACGTCACCGACGCCTACGCGCCCAGCAACCTGATCTCCAGCGGCAGTCAGAAGTACTACGGCACCCTGGCCGAGGGGAACGCGGCGACGCTGAAGGCGGGCATCGACAGCTTCACGACGGACGACACGAACTCCGTACCGACGACGACGGCCGTCAAGTCGGCGCTGGCGGACGGTCTGCTGAAGGAGTCCGACGTCGACACGGCGGCCGGGCACATCCTCGACGTCCGGGTCCGGCTCGGCGAGTTCGACCCGGGCGGCGGGAAGTACGGGGCCATCGACAAGTCGGTGGTGAACAGCCCCGCACACCAGAAGCTCGCACGGCGGGCGGCGGCCGACGCGGCGGTCCTGCTGAAGAACTCGGGCGGCGCCCTGCCGCTCAAGGCCTCCGCGAAGGACGTGGCGGTCGTCGGGCCCCTCGCCGACACCCTCTACACCGACTGGTACTCGGGCACGCTCCCCTACGCGGTCACCCCGAAGGCGGGCATCGCCGCGCGGCTCGGCGCCCCCGTGACCGGCAGCGAGGGCGTGGACCGGATCTCGCTGCGGAACACGGCGAGCGGCGGGTACGTCACCGCGGGGGCGGACGCCGACGGCGAGGCGCTGAAGGAGAGCGCGGGCGACGGGACGGCCGCGCAGTTCGACGTGTTCGACTGGGGGGCCGGGATCGTGACCCTGCGCTCGGCGGCGAACGGCAAGTACATCGGCTACAACTGGTCGAACTTCGTCAACGACCAGGTCCAGCCGAACGGTTGGTTCGTCCAGCAGCAGTTCGCGCTGGAGGAACAGGACGACGGCACGTACCTGCTGCGGTACGCGGGCTACGAGACCCGCGAGCCCTGGTGGTCGAACCCGGTCTACCTCGGCCCGACCGGCCCCGACGGCACTCTCGGCCTGGTCGCGAAGTCCGAGGCCGCGCACTACGCCAAGGACGTCGTCCGCAGTGGCACCGAGGAGGCCGTGGCGGCGGTGCGGGGCAAGGACGCGGCGGTCGTGGTGGTCGGGTCCATGCCCGCGATCAACGGGCGCGAGAACGACGACCGCGAGGACATGGGCCTGGCCCCGTCCCAGGAAGCGCTGGTCGAGGCGGTGCGCGAGGCCAACCCGCACACCGTCGTGGTCGTCGAGAACAGCTACCCGACCACCCTCGGCGCCCTCCAGGAGAAGGTCCCGGCACTCCTGTGGACCACGCACGCGGGCCAGGAGACCGGCAACGCCCTCGCCGACGTCCTCTTCGGCGACGTCAACCCGGCCGGACGGCTCACCCAGACCTGGTACCGCTCGGAGAGCGACCTGCCGTCGATCCTGGAGTACGACAACATCAAGTACGACCGCACCTACCAGTACTTCAAGGGCGATCCGCTGTACGAGTTCGGCTACGGGCTCTCGTACTCCTCCTTCCGCTACGGGCAGGTGAAGCGCGTCGACGGCGGTTACGAGGTCCCGGTGACGAACACCGGCAGCCGCGCCGGCGACGAGGTCGTGCAGCTCTACACCCACCAGCGGACCTCGCGCGACAAGCAGCCGCTGAAGCAGCTGGAGGCTTTCCGGCGGGTCTCCCTGAAGCCCGGCGAGACGCGGACGGTGAAGCTGGCGCTGCGGGAGAAGGACCTCGCGCACTGGGACGTCACCCGGTCGAAGTGGGTGGTGGAGAGCGGCACGTACGACGTTCTCGTGGGCGCGTCCTCCGAGGACATCCGCTCCCGTACGTCGGTGAAGGTGGCGGGCGAGACGATTCCGGCGCGGGACCTCACCCGGACCACCCGCGCGGAGAACTTCGACGACTACGAGGGCGTACGCCTGGTGGACGAGTCCAAGGTCCGGGGCACCGCCGTGGGCGCCTCGCGGGACGGCGCCTGGCTGAAGTTCGCCGACTCCCGGTGGGGTTCGGGTGCCCGGGAGTTCAGGGCGCGGGTGGCCGGGGCGGCCGGGAAGGTCGAGGTGCGGCTCGGCTCGCCCTCCGGGACGCTCGTCGGTACGGCGGCCGTGTCCGGTACGGGGTCGGTGTACTCGTACGCCGAGGTGAGCGCCCCGCTGTCGGCCGCAGCCGCCGCGAAGGGGCGTCAGGACGTGTATCTGGTGCTGGGGGACGGGATGCGGCTGTCGACGTTCACGATCCGCTGAGCGGCGGTGATGCCGTGACGCGGTGACGGTCCGGGGCGCGCGCGGGCGCCCCGGACCGTGGTTCTCACGCGGCGCTCAGCACTCCGCCGGCTTGCGCCACGAGCACTCCAGGTCCGTGTTCCGCTCGGCCGAGCGCGCGCTCGGGCCCGTCGGCCGGACCGTCGCGGTCCCGTCCGCCGTGGACCGGGCGAGCGTCACCACGATCGCGTCCTCCAGCGGCTTCACGGAGGAGGCCAGGTAGTTGTTGAGCACGATGCTGTAGACGAGTTCACGGCCGTCCGCGTCCTTCACGTACCCGGAGAGCGCGGACGCCCCGGTCAGCGAACCGGTCTTGCCGACCGCGTTGAGGGCCGCGGGCGTCCCGCACATCCTGGTGCGCAGGGTGCCGCCCACGAAACGGTCGGGGGCGCAGGCGACCGGCAGCGACTTGTACCAGTCGGCGTACCAGGGCTCGGCCCGTACCGCGAGCAGCAGCTCGGCGAACTGCCCGGCGGTGAGGTTGTTCATCCGGGAGAGCCCGGATCCGTCGACCTGCCGCAGCTTGCCCGTGTCGATGCCGACGCCCTTGAGATAGCCGCTGACGGCGGCGAGCCCGGCGCTCCAGCTGCCCTCGCCGGAGACCTTCACGCCCATGGCCTTGGTGAGGATCTCCGCGTGCATGTTGTTCGACAGCTTCATGAACGGGATCAGCAGGTCCTTCAGCGGCATGGAGGCGTGCGTGGCGAGCCGCTGTGCCGTCGCGGGGGTGGCGCGCCCGAGCCGGGTCGCCCCGGTGACCTTCACCCCGTGCGCGGTGAGCGCGTCACGGAAGACGGCGGCGGCGTACCCGGTGGGCTCCCACACGCTGACCCATTCCTGGAGGCCGGAGCCGCCGACCGGTGTCGTACCGCTGACGACGATCGTGTTGGTGCCGTGCTCGCGCTCCGCGGTGAGGTCGTTCGCACCGCCCGCGGCGACGGTCGTGGCCCGTACGTCGATGTCCACGTACTTGGTCTTCGGGACGACGGTGACCTGGGGTTTGTCACCGGCGGCGGCGCCCGGAGCGACCCGCACGATCACCGAACCGGTGTCGTAGTCGGTGTCGGGGGCGGCGCTCAGCGCGCTGATCTGCGCGGAGTAGTACGCGGACTCGTCGTCGGCGGCCCAGTTGCGGCCGAGGCGGTTGCGGTCGAAGCGGGTGTCGTCGGCGAGGAGCCGCCCGTCGACGCGGGTGACGCCCGACGCGGCGACGCGTGCGGCGAGGGCGTCGTAGTCCGCGGCCAGGGCGGTCGGGTCGCCGGTGCCGCGCAGATACAGGTCGCCGTTCAGTGTGGAGCCCTGCCGGCGTCCGGTCGCGAGGACGTCCGTGGTGAACGTGTGGTCGGGGCCGAGGATCTCCATCGCCGCCGCCGAGGTGGGCAGCTTGGTGTTGGAGGCGGGCATCAGCCGTGAGGTGGGCGACCGCTGGTACAGCACGTCCCCGCTCGCGGCCTCGGTGATCACGACGCCCGCCGTCCCGCCCTCCAACCGGCTGTCCCCGAGGATGGTGTCGATGGCCTCCGGCAGCCCGCTGGTCCCCGGGTCGGCCCCGGCGGGTGCGCTCCAGCCGAGCCCGGCCACCAGCACCCCCAGCACCACGGCCCAGGTCCATGGGCGCCCGCGCCGGTCGTGAGATCTCTTGCCCTGTCCGGCTTCTCCGGCTTCTCCGAGTCGTCTCATGCGCAGCAGCATCCACGACGAAGGCCCCGTTGCCTATGGCAACGGGGCCTTCGCTTCCGACTGGTCATGCTGTGAACATGGGAAAGTGGAGATGGCGGGAATCGAACCCGCGTCCAACGGTGCAGAATCAGGGCTTCTCCGAGCGCAGTTCGCTTAGATTTTCTCAGCCCCGGAGATCACGCGAACAAGTCTCCGACGGGCTCAGTCACTGTTTGATTTCCCGTCTCACCCCGTGACCGGGTCAGACGGTTTAGTTCCCTTGATTATGCCAGGATCCGGGTCGGGAACACCCCCGGGCTGACACCCATTTAGGGTCCTTCAGTCACTGGTTATTAAGCAGCGAGGGCGAAGGACTGGGAATCGCTCTTGGAATTGGCGATTATTGGTTGCGACATATGGTTAACGAGATCATTGCCGCTTCCTCGGCTCGCTTCCCCTGCTTCGACAGCCGCTGTCGAAACCGATCATCCCCATGTTGTTTTTTCAAAACCCTCCGGAGAGGGCGCGTGCACCTGCTGTGAGGTGCGTTGCCATCGTACGTGACCAACGCACGTCGATGCCACTGTATTCCCGGCGGCCCCTCTCGCGGCGGGTGTGCCGGGGCTGCCGTCCCGCTCCGCCGTGCTACTCGCCGCGCTGCTTGCGCTTGACCGCGGCGATCGCCCGGTCCGACTCGCGCCGGTCCTGCTTCTCGCGCAGGGTCTGTCGCTTGTCGTATTCCTTCTTGCCTCGGGCCAGCGCGATCTCGGCCTTCGCGCGGCCGTCCTTGAAGTACAGGACGAGGGGCACGATGGTGTGACCCGTCTCCTCCGACTTCGAGGCCAGCTTGTCGATCTCCTCGCGGTGCAGGAGCAGCTTGCGCTTGCGGCGCGCGGAGTGGTTGGTCCAGCTGCCCTGGCTGTACTCGGGGATGTGGGCGTTGTGCAGCCACGCCTCGTTCCCGTCGATCTGGACGAAGCCGTCGGCCAGCGAGGCACGCCCCTGGCGCAGCGACTTCACCTCGGTCCCGGTGAGCACGAGCCCGGCCTCGTAGACATCGATGATCGCGTAGTCGTGGCGGGCCTTCTTGTTCTGCGCGACGATCTTGCGCTTGCCGTCCTTGACGGCGGCCTTGGCGCCACCTCCCTGCTTCGGCTGGGATTCCTTCGGTACGTACATGCCCTTGCTCATAGTGCTGGCCATTTTCGCACTAGAGGGGGTCCGGAGGGAAAGCCGATTACGCGACGTACGGGCCGGCGGCGGCGAGGGCCGTGCGCGGACCGGTCACTCGGCGTCCCCGAGCCCGCTCAGGACGGTCTCGGCGCGCTCCAGCGCGCCCTCCTCGACCTCCAGGTCGGGGGTGATGCCCCGGGCGTCCACCGTGCGCCCGGAGGGGGTGCGGTAGTGGCCGACCGTCAGTTCGGCGACCGAGCCGTCCGGCAGCCGGCTCGGCATCTGCACCGAGCCCTTGCCGAAGGTCCTGGAGCCCACGACGACCGCGCGGCCGCGGTCCTGCAGACCGCCGGTGAGGAGCTCGGCCGCGCTCATCGTGCCGCCGTCGACGAGCGCGACCAGCGGTCTGGTGGTGTCGCCGCCGGGATCGGCGTGCAGGGCCTCCTGGTCGCCGTTCACGTCGTACGTGGCCACCAGGCCGCCGTCGAGGAAGGCGGAGGCGGCCGTGACGGCCTCGGTGACCAGGCCGCCGGAGTTGCCCCGCAGATCGAGGACGATGCCCTCGTCCACGGGCGCGTCGGCCACCGCGGTCCGTACGAGGTCTCCGGAGCCCTTGGTGAACGCGGCTACCTTGATCACGGTGACGCCGTCGGGGAGTTCGCGCACGCTCACGGAGTCGGTGGATAGCCGCGCCCGGTGCAGGGTCTCGCTCCACGCGCGCGTGCCGCGCTGCAGTCCGAGGTCGACGGCGGTGCCCGCGTCGGCGTCGGTGGCGTCGCCCCGCAGTAACGAGACGACCTCGGTGACGGGCCTGCCGTCGACGCGGTGGCCGTCGACGCTGCGCAGCCGGTCGCCCTTGCGGATACCGGCGGTCGCGGCGGGCGAGCCCGACTGGACCCGCGTCACCTCGATACGGCCGCCGCGCTCGCGCCGGGCCCAGAGGCCGACGCCGGTGTACTGGCCGTCGAGGGCTTCCTCGAACTCCTCGTACTCACCCTGGGAGTAGACGGCGCCCCAGCGGTCGCCGCTGCGGCTGACGGCCCGCTCGGCGGCCTCCACGGGCGACTTGCCGTCGGCCATCGCCTCCGCGGCGGCGTCGGCGACGTCGTCCTGGTGGCCCGCCTGCGCGGTACGGGCCGCGGGGGAGACGGATTTCCGGCCGGGGGCGTCGAACGAGCCGGTCGCGGCGCCCGCCGCGAGGACGCTCGCGAAGACCAACGTCAGGGCCGCCCCGCGGCGGATGCGGCGGGGCTGACAGAACAGGTCACGGCCTGACATGCGGGTGAGTCTAGGACAACGAGAAGGGCCGTACCGGCGGTTGCCGGTACGGCCCTCTTGGCATGTGTCACACCTTCAAGTACTTGCGCAACGCGAAGAACGCGGCCAGCGCGGGCATCAGAAGGCTCGTGGCGAGGATCAGCGGCAGCTTCGTGAGAACGGCGTCCCAGCCGATGAAGTTGATCAGATTCAGCTTCTCGGACAGGGCGAGACCGTGGTCGATGATGAAGTACCGCGCGATCACCAGGAAGGCGCAGGCGACACCACCGCCGATGAGTCCGGCGACGGCGGCCTCCATGATGAACGGCGCCTGGATGTAGAAGCCGGAGGCGCCCACCAGGCGCATGATGCCGGTCTCACGCCGACGGCTGAACGCGGAGACGCGCACGGTGTTGACGATCAGCATCAGCGCGACGACGAGCATCATCGCCATCACCGCCCGGGCCGCCCAGTTCATGCCGTTCAGCAGCCCGAAGAGGTTGTCGAGGATGCCCTTCTGGTCCTGCACGGACTGCACGCCGTCACGGCCGTCGAAGGCGGTCGCGATGACCTGGTACTTCTCCGGGTCCGTCAGCTTGACGCGGAAGGACTCCTGCATCTGGTCCGGTGTGAGCGAGGCCGCCAGCGGGGAGTCGCCGAACTGCTCCTTGTAGTGCTTGTACGCCTCGTCGCTCGACTCGTGCGTGACGTTGTCGACGACGGACATCTTGCCGAGGTCGGTCTCGATCTGCTTCTTCTGCTCGCTGGTGACCGCTCCCTTGGCGCAGTTGGGGTCGGACTCCGCGTCGGACTTGTTGCAGAGGAAGATCGAGACGTTGACCTTGTCGTACCAGTAGCCCTTCATCGTGCTCACCTGGTCGCTCATCAGGAGCGAGCCGCCGAACAGGGCGAGGGACAGGGCGACGGAGACGACGACCGCGAAGGTCATCGTCAGATTGCGGCGGAGACCGACACCGATCTCCGACAGAACGAACTGGGCGCGCATGGCGTCTTCTCAGGCCTTTCCGTGGACGGACGCGTGGGACTCGCGGTCAGTGCTGATAGCCGTAGACGCCGCGCGCCTGGTCGCGGACGAGGCGACCCTTCTCCAGCTCGATGACGCGCTTGCGCATCTGGTCCACGATGTTCTGGTCGTGCGTCGCCATCACGACGGTGGTTCCGGTCCTGTTGATCCGGTCCAGCAGCTTCATGATGCCGACGGAGGTCTGCGGGTCCAGGTTTCCGGTGGGCTCGTCCGCGATCAGCAGCTTGGGCCTGTTCACGAACGCTCTCGCGATGGCCACGCGTTGCTGCTCACCGCCGGACAGCTCGCCGGGCATCCGGTCCTCCTTGCCGCCGAGCCCGACGAGGTCGAGCACCTGCGGCACGGACTTGCGGATCTCGCCCTTGGACTTGCCGATCACTTCCTGAGCGAAGGCGACGTTCTCGGCGACCGTCTTGTTGGGCAGGAGGCGGAAGTCCTGGAACACGGTCCCCAACTGGCGGCGCATCTGCGGCACCTTCCAGTTGGAGATGCGCGCGAGGTCCTTGCCCAGCACGTGCACCTGGCCGTGGCTGGCCCGCTCTTCGCGCAGGATCAGCCGCAGGAAGGTGGACTTTCCGGAGCCGGATGACCCCACCAGGAACACGAACTCGCCGCGCTCCACCTCCAGGGAGACATCCCGGAGAGCGGGGTGGGTCTGCTTTGCGTAGACCTTGGAGACGTTGTCGAATCGGATCACGGATGCACCACAGGCCGTCGGGGGATGGGGCTAGACGAGCGTGACCTTACGCGACCCGGGTACACGCGCGCAGGCGCCGAGACGGGTTGTACAAGGGTTGTGCGCATTTGTACCGGGCACATAAGAAGAGAGCCCCTCCAGAAGGGGCTCCGCCCCCGAAGGGCGCCGACGGAGCCCCCTGCGAGGGAACCCGCGCACCTTCCGGAGGAACCTGGCACAGTGGAGTGGGAACGTATTCGTCCCCGAGAGCGTTGTGTCCGTGGAACCGGTGCAAGGAGGGCGAGCGCATGACGTACGACCGGCTGGTGTGCGCGAACTGCGCCGCGCCCGTGAACGAAGGCCGTTGCCCCGTGTGCCGCGCGAACCGCGCACGCCTGCAGAACGAAGGCCCTCTGGGCGGCGGACTCAACCCCATGACATTGATCGCACTGCTCGCCATCCTGATAGCTGCGGTGGCCCTGCTGGCCCACCAGACCGCTTAGGCCCCACCACCGACCTCACCGGCCCAGGAGATACGCGTCACAGGCGAGGGCGCGGACAGGGGCGGGAGCGGGACCCCGCTGGAGACGGACGAAGCCACGCGGTGACGGACGATGACAGACAGGAAGGGCCCGGAGCCGATGGCTCCGGGCCCTTCCCGCATCACACGTCACCGGTCACACGGCGTGCGCCCTGCGTCAGGCGGCCGCGCCGCGGTTGTTCATGAGGCGCGGCAGCATACGGAAGCCGATGCCGCCGGCGATCATCGTCGCGGCGCCGATCAGCAGGTACGTGACGTTCTCGGCGGCGCCAGTCTCGGCCAGCTCGCCGCCGGTGCCCTGGGCGGAGGTGTCCGAGCCGGTGTCGGTCAGGCTCTCCTTGCCCGCACCCTGCTCGACGACCTGCGAGCCGCTGCCTTCGGCGCTGTCGGCGCTGTTGTCGTTGCCGCCGGAGCCGCCGCCGTTGCCGTTCTGGCCGCCGTTACCGGGGGTGGTCGGGTCCTCGGTGGGCTCCTCCGTGGGCTCGGTGGGCTCCTCGGTCGGGTCGGTCGGCTCCTCGGTCGGAGGCTCCTCGGTCGGGGGCGTCTCCGTGGGCGGGTCCGTCGGGTCGGTCGGGATGACCGTCGGGTCGGTGGGAGGGGTCGGGGCCGGGGTGGTCGGGTCGTCGACGGCGATACCGACGCCGACACCGCTCTCGTCGACGCTGGCGCCCGCGTTCAGGCCGGCCACGTCGACGCTCACGTCGAGCGCCGAGGCGGCACCGGCGGCGGTCAGGGAGGCACCGGCGGCGATCACCGCGCCGGCGGCTATCCGCGCGATCCGGATCCGCGTCTTCTTGGTCATCTGGTTGCTACCCCCAGTAGCTCATCGTCAATGGTGCAGCGTCCGGGGCCGCGACCTCGGGATGACCCAGTGGGGCCCCCGGTTCACACGCGCCCCAGAAATACGCATGCCACGCGTCAGCTTTCCCATCTTTCAAAGCATCGTCAAGGTCGTTGCGACCGCGATGTCCAGATCAAGGTCTTTTGACCGGCGCAGCGTCATGTGAGTGTGATGTAAAACCCACACATCGCTCACCAGAAGGCAGCAGAAAGGGCAACTGCCGTCCGGTGGACCGCAGTTGCCCTGTCGACAAAACGACGTTCGAAAAAGTCGCTTACTTCTCCTGCTGCTTGCGCCAGCGAATTCCGGCTTCGATAAAACCGTCGATCTCGCCGTTGAACACGGCCTCGGGGTTTCCGACTTCGCACTCCGTGCGCAGATCCTTGACCATCTGGTACGGGTGCAGGACGTACGAACGCATCTGGTTGCCCCAGGAGTTGCCGCCGTCGCCCTTGAGCGCGTTCATCTTGGCCTGATCCTCCTGGCGGCGCCGCTCAAGGAGCTTGGCCTGGAGGACGTTCATCGCGGACGCCTTGTTCTGGATCTGCGAGCGCTCGTTCTGGCAGGAGACGACGATGCCGGTGGGGAGGTGGGTCAGCCGCACCGCGGAGTCGGTCGTGTTGACGCCCTGGCCGCCGGGGCCCGACGAGCGGTACACGTCCACGCGCAGCTCGGACTCGTCGATCTCGATGTGGTCGGTCTGCTCGACCACGGGCAGGATCTCGACACCGGCGAACGACGTCTGGCGGCGCCCCTGGTTGTCGAACGGCGAGATCCGTACGAGCCGGTGCGTGCCCTGTTCCACGGAGAGCGTGCCGTAGGCGTACGGGACGTGGACGGCGAAGGTGGTCGACTTGATGCCGGCCTCTTCCGCGTACGAGGTCTCGTAGAGCTCGGTCTTGTAGCCGTGTCGCTCGGCCCAGCGCAGGTACATGCGCTGCAGCTTCTCGGCGAAGTCGGAGGCGTCGACGCCGCCGGCCTCGGCACGGATGGTGACGACGGCCTCACGGGCGTCGTACTCCCCGGAGAGCAGCGTGCGGACTTCCATCTCGTCCAGCGCCTTCTTGACGGCGGTGAGTTCGGTCTCGGCCTCGGCGCGGGTGTCCGGGTCGTCCTCCTCCTCGGCCATCTCGAACAGCACGCTGAGATCGTCGATGCGCCCGCGGAGGGTCTCGGCCTTGCGCACCTCCGCCTGGAGGTGGCTCAGCTTGCTGGTGATCTTCTGCGCCTCATCGGGGTCGTCCCACAGGGACGGCGCCGCCGCCTGCTCCTCAAGCGCGGCGATGTCCGCCCTCAGCTTGTCGAGGTCCAGGACGGCCTCGATCGACTCCATGGTCGAGGAGAGGGACTTGAGCTCTTCGGAAACATCGACGACTGCCACGCCCCCCAGCGTAACGGCTCCGCCAAGCGAGCCGCCCCTGCCTCCACCTCCACCCTCCTTCCGCGGCCCCGGCGAGCACTGCGACCGAGGGCTTCGGCTGCGGGGCCGGTGGGGGGGCGGGGCTTCTTCGGCTGCGGGCCGGTAAGGACTGAGTGCGCAGTTCCCCGCGCCCCTAGGGGGCGGGGCTGCAGCCGAGTGCTTCGGCTGCGGGCCAGGGGGGCGGCCATCGGCTGCGGGCCGGTGGAGGCTGGGTGCGCAGTTCCCCGCGCCCCTAGGGGGTGGGGCTGCGGCTGAGGATTTCGGCTGCGGGCCGGTGAGGGCTGGCCGCGCAGTTCCTCGCGGCCCTAGGCAGTGTCTTCAAATGATCACCGTGATGGATCATGGTGTCGTGATACGTCGCCATG
>NZ_BMVY01000014.1 GCF_014650955.1 Streptomyces tauricus | reverse complement strand
GTTCGCGCCCCGCGCGCCACGCGGCGGACCCTGCGCCTTGCTGGTCGCCGCGTCCGCGATGTCACCGGCGCCCGGCGGCAACGGCCGGCCCGGCGCACTCGGGGCGGGCGGCTGCCGCGGAACGTCGCCGGCGGGCGGCTGCGGAGCACCCTGCGGATAGCCGTACGAGGGCGGCCCCGGAGGCGGCGTACCCGGCCCGGCGTTCTGCGAATGGCCGTACGAAGAGGGCCCGGCCGACGCAGCCCCGGAAGCACCGGAAGCACTGGCCGCACCGGACACACCACCCGCACCCTGCGGCGCGGTCCCCTGCCCGCCCGGCCCCTGCGGGAACGGCGGCGGTGCCGGATCGTCGAGGGCGGGCGCGACACTCGTGCGCGGCAGCTGGCTGCCGCCGGAGATCAGCTTGGTCCTGGCCTCGGGGGCGGCCTCGGGCGGAGGCGGCGTACCACCGGGCCCGACATCGCGGATCTGGGGCGCGTACACCGTCGCCGGCAGCGGCACGGAACGGTCGTCCCCCGCCTCGGCGTTGGTGTCGGTACCGGCCCACGGAGTCGCGTCGGCGGGCACCGCGGCGACATCGGACGCACCCCCGGCGGCGGGCCACGCCGTACCACCGCTCGGAGCGGCGGGCGCCGGCGAACCGGCGGGCGGCCCCGGCAGGGTCTCGGGCAGCGCACCCACGGAGCCCGCGGAACCACCGGCCCCGCCCTGCGCGGCAGGGACGGCAGGCGCGGCAGGGGCGGCAGGCGCCGCGGGAATCGCGTCGGACGGAGGAACGGCATCGACCGGAGACCCGGACCGATCGCCATGAGCGCCATGAGCGGAGGGAACCGCGTCGCTGATCTCGGCGGCGGGCCGCGACCCGGCGCCGTCCGACGGCCGGCCCGGCGCCCCGCCCGACGTACCGTCCCGGCGGTCCGGGATCCCCATCCGGTCCGCCGCCTCCTGCAGCCACTCCGGCGGAGTCAGCAGGAACGACGTCTGGTTGAGGTCCACCCGGGCGGGCGGCGCGGGCGCCGGCTCGGGCGCCGCCGCCGACACGCCGTACTCCTCCTCGTACCGGCGGATCACCTCGCCCACCGGCAGCGAGGGCCACAGGGTGGCCTCCCCGCTGTCACGCGCGATGACGAGCCGCTGGGCGCCGCCGTCGGAGCGCGGGCCCTCGGCCCGGTCCTCCGCCCAGACGACGAAGCCGAGTTCGAACTCCCGGACCCGCACCTCGCGGTGCTGGTAGCCGGGCACGTCTGCGTTGATCCACTCCTCGGCGCGCTCCTGCGCCTGCGCGAAGGTCACCATCGGACGCTCACTCCCCCACCGAAGAAACGGCGGACACCGGCACCGCCCGCGCGAAACCGCCGTCCACCATCAGGTTCGCCACCGTCTCCAGCTCGGGCGGATTGCCCGCGAGCCGGGACAGGAACTGATCGAAGTCGTCACCACAGGGCAGCAGGAGCCGCTGTACGCGCTCCGCGGGCGGCCACTCGTCCTGGTCACGGGCGTCGTCGAACGCGCAGAACCAGACCGAGCCGATCCGCTCGCCCTTCACCTTCACCGCGAGCAACCCGCCCTGGACGAAGCCGACTCCCAGGTAGTCCTTGGTGAGATGGTCCCGCAGGCACTTGTTGACGTAGACGAGGTCGTTGACGGCCGCCTCGTCCCGCACGGTGAAGAACGGCTGGTCGACCAGCAGCCCCAGCTCCGCGTCCAGCGCGGCCCCCACCGGCGCACACCCGCCGGCGGCCTTCAGGAAGGAACGGTACGCCCCGGGCAGCCGGTAGCCGAGATCCTCCTCGACGCCCTGCACCTGCTGCTCGGTCACGGCGACCGCCGCCTTCGGCAGCCCGAAGTGCGCGGGGCGGGTCTCCTGCAACGGCCGGGTGCCCCGCTTGTCCTGGTCGACCACCGCGGTGGCCAGACCGCCGTGATGCCGCAGCAACGCCTTCACCTCGACCGGCACCAGCTCCAGCCGGCGCGTGCGCGGCACGTGGTGCCACGTCCAGCCGTGCGGAGTGGCCACCGCCGGGATCGTGTCCCACAGATCATGTCCGGAAGCCGCCAGGGCCGCGTTCGCCGACACGTAGTCGGTCAGCCGCAGTTCGTCGACACCGAACCCCTCGGGCGGTTCGGCGATCTCCGCGGCCGCACGCGCATAGAACGAGAAGTCGGGGTAACCGACCTCGTCAACACGTACCCCTCTCGGGTGACGTGCCGCCCGCACCGGATCCGGGAAGTGCACGACCTGCCCGGCATAGGCCGCGTTCGGCGGCGCGGCTTGTTGCCCGAGCCGACCTGTCGTCATGGCGGTTGCCCCCTGCGGCGTGATGAAGGATCGCGGATGTCGACAGCCTATGCGGTGGAACGACACCGGTCACCGGGCCTCCTGTTCCATACCGGCCAAGGGTCCTCCGGTTCCGTGACCTGCCGTCATCGGGCCGTGACGGTACGACGAAGACCGCGCGTGTCGCACCGCCCCAGCTTCCGCACCGGCCACGGAGTTTGGCACTCTGTCGGAGCACCGGGGGATGCATTAAGGGGAGGAAACAGGACGATGAGCGCAACGCAGACGGGTACGTCGGGGGATCCGCGGGTCGGCTGGAGCAGCACCGGCGCGCCCGCCGTCCCGGTGCTCCGGCACCGGCGCGACGGCATACTCCCGACCATCGCCGCCGCGCTCTCCGTACGGGGCGCGACCCTCACCGGCACCGCGGGCCGCGGTGACCAGCCGCCACCGCTGCACCCCCTCGTACGGGACTTCCTCGACACCCTCACCAGCGGCCAGCGCGACCGGTTCACCGGCCGCTGCGCCGAGGCGATCCTCATCTCCCGTCACCTCGCCACCGCCGACGCGGAGCGCTCGAAACGGGCCAGCCGGAAACCCATGACCAACGGCGAGGCCAGGAAATCCCTCAAGCAGGCCAAACTCACCGCCCGCCGCATCCGCGAGGACGGCGACCCGCTGCACGGCAGCTTCGCGCATCCCTGCCGCGCCTGCACCGCGCTCAGCGCCCACTTCGGCGTACGCATCGTCGACCCGACCGCCCAGGAGAACTGACAGGGCCCCACCACCGACAGCGGCCTCCCACCCGCACGAAGGCGCCGCCGACGCCACCAGAAGCAGCCGGCCGGACCACCACACGGCAGCTCAGACCGATCGCGAAGGGCAGATGCACACCGACCGCACCGCCGCCACCTCGACCACCCGCTTCTCCGTCCAGGTCGACGCCTCGCTGCGCGACGCCGGATGGCAACCGGGCCGCTGGGACATAAAGCAGGCCGAGTTCTGGGCCGACGCCCTGCGCAGCCACGAGTCCCCCGCGGGGCACCGCCATGCCGTGTTCCCGGCGGCGGTGGAGGCATGGGCGGAGTTCGGCGGGCTGCGCGTCAGCACGGCCGAGGCGGGACGCCAGATCGCCTCGTCCCCGCTGCACCTGGATCCCCTGCACGGCCTCCACATGGCCCGCACCCTCGCCGACCTCGGCAGAGCCCTGGACACGGAGGTCGCCCCGCTCGGCGAGGAGACCGACAGCGGAGCCCTGCTCGCCATCGACACGGAGGGCCGCGTCTACACCCTGGACCACACGGGCGACTGGTACCTCGGCGCCGACATCGACCAGGCCCTGGCCACCCTCATCGCGGGCCGCGAACCGGTACGCCTGACCGTCGGCTGAACCGGCCCCCAGGAGACGCCGACAGCGATGTCGGCAGCGGCACCGGTGAACCCCGCCTCAGCCCTCGGCCGGGATGACCGCCGACACCCGGAAGCCGCCCGCGTCCGTCGGCCCCGACACGAACACCCCGCCGAGCCCGACGACCCGCTCCTTCATCCCCAGCAGGCCGTTCCCCCCACTGGGCAGCCGGGCGTCGGAGGCGGCCCCCGGCTCCGGCGGCGGGCCGTTCTCCACCTGCATCGCGATCTCCGCGCCCCGGTGTGCCAGCCGCACCCGGGTCTTCGCCCCCGCGGCGTGCTTGTGGACGTTCGTCAACGCCTCCTGCACCACGCGGTACGCGGTCTGCTCCACCATCGCCGCGTACACCCGGGTCTCCCCCTCCACGGAGAGATCGACGACCATCCCCGCGGCGGCGGACTGCCCCACCAGCTCGTCGAGGTCGTCCAGACAGGGGCCGTCGCCCGACTCCTCCTCGGCGGCCCGGGACGCGGCGGCAGCGGCGGCAGCGGCGGCCCCCACGGCCGCCAGCGGCACGGTCTGCACCGGCGCGGAGCCGTACCGCGCGCCCCGCGCCGACCCGTCCCCCGTCCGCAGGACGCCCAGCATCTCCCGCAGTTCCGTCAGCGCCTGCCGGCCCATGTCGCCCACCAGAGAGGCGTTCTTCACGGCCTTCTCGGGATCCTTGCGGGCCACCGCCTGCAACGCCGCCGCGTGCACCACCATCAGACTCACCCGGTGCGCGACCACGTCGTGCATCTCACGGGCGATCCGGGTCCGCTCCTCGTTGCGCGCCCACTCCGCGCGCTCCTCGGCCCGCTCCGCCAGCAGCTGCAACTCCCGCTCCAGGGAGTCGGCCCGCTCCCGCAGACTCTCCATCAGCCGCCGCCGCGCCCCCACGTACAGCCCGAGCAGTACCGGCGGGGCCGTCATCCCGAGCGAGGTCGTGATCGACACGAAGGGCACGAACCAGTCCCCCAGCGCCACATCCCCGCGCACCATCCCCTGGTGCGCCCGCACATAGGTGACGATGAGCATCCCCACCATCGACATCCCGGCCAGCGCCCCGATGATCCGCCTCGGCAACTCGGACGCCGCCAGCGTGTAGAGCCCGACGAGCCCCATCAGGAACCCCATCTGGGCCGGTGTGATCGCGATCGACACCAGTACGACGGCGATGGGCCAGCGCCGCCGGAACAGCAGCATCGCCCCCGCGACGGCCCCGAACAGCATCCCCACGGGGACCGGTACCCCCGCCGCCCCCGCGAACGGAAATCCCTCTATCGCGCACTCCACGGACGACACCAGCGCGAGTCCCCCGTCGAGCACCGCGCTGCGCCACCTCGCCCACCACCACGGCCCCGCCAAGGCCGCGGTGTGGTCTTCCCCCGTCGTGGTCATGACTCCAGCCTACGGTCGCGCCCCGCCCCTTTTCCGGTGAGTTTCCCGGACTGGCCTACACCACTCCCCGTAATCGAACAGAAGCGAAACAGACCGGAATCCCTCGAACTGCTGAATCGTCAGCCGTTCGACGCCGGGCGCGTGATCCACACGTCCTTCGTGTGCCGATCCGTACCGTCGCATCGAAGGGCCTTGGTACGGCATAGTGTTGGGTGCCAACTCGACGGCCGACCATATGTCCGGCTTCAGTCGATTCCATCCCCCGTGGTGTAATTGGCAGCACTGTGGCTTTTGGTGCCATCTGTCCGGGTTCAAGTCCTGGCGGGGGAGCTGTGGACGTCCGGGCCCTGACAGCACTGTCAGGGCCCGCTCTCATGTCGCTCCTGAAACGCCCCGGTATCCTGCGGATGTCCGCACCCCAGACACCAGTAGCCGAAAGGCATATCCGTGAGCGCCAACCTTCCCCAAGCTCTCGGCTCCGGAGCAGGGGAGACCCCACCCGCAGCCGTCGTCGTTCTCGCGGCGGGTGAGGGCACCCGTATGAAGTCGGCCACACCCAAGGTCCTGCACGAGCTCTGCGGCCGTTCCCTGGTCGGCCATGTGCTCGCCGCGGCGGGCGAGTTGGATCCCGAGAACCTGGTCGTCGTCGTGGGTCACGCCCGCGAGAAGGTCACCGATCACCTGGCCGGAACCGCGCCGGGCGTCCGGACCGCCGTACAGGCCGAGCAGAACGGCACGGGGCACGCCGTACGGATGGGCCTGGAGGAGCTGGGCGGCGTCGTCGACGGCACCGTCGTGGTCGTCTGCGGCGACACCCCCCTCCTCACCGGCGCGACCCTCCGCAAGCTCGCCGCGACCCACACGGGCGACGGCAACGCGGTCACCGTGCTGACCGCCGAGGTGCCGGACGCCACCGGTTACGGCCGGATCGTCCGCGACAGCGCCTCGGGCGCCGTGACGGCGATCGTCGAGCACAAGGACGCCTCCGACTCCCAGCGCGCGATCCGTGAGATCAACTCCGGGGTCTTCGCGTTCGACGGGCAGCTCCTCGCGGACGCGCTCGGCAAGGTCCGCACCGACAACAGCCAGGGCGAGGAGTACCTCACGGACGTCCTCGGCATCCTCCGGGAGGCCGGGCACCGCGTGGGCGCCGCCGTGGCGGACGACCACCACGAGATCGCCGGCATCAACAACCGAGTGCAGCTCGCGGAGGCCCGCCGCATCCTCAACGACCGTCTGCTGCGGGACGCGATGCTCGCCGGCGTGACCGTCGTCGACCCTGCCTCGACGTGGGTCGACGTCACCGTCACCTTCGAGCAGGACGCGATCGTGCACCCGGGCACCCAGCTCCAGGGCGCCACGCACCTGGGCGAGGGCGCCGAGGTCGGCCCCAACACCCGCCTGAACGACACCACGGTGGGCGCGGGCGCCCGCGTCGACAACACCGTCTCGAACGGCGCGGAGATCGGCCCCCAGGCGAACGTGGGTCCCTTCGCGTATCTCCGCCCCGGCACCCGCCTCGGTCTGAAGGCCAAGGTGGGTACGTATGTGGAGACGAAGAACGCCACCGTCGGCGAGGGCACGAAGATCCCGCACCTCTCCTACGTGGGCGACGCGACGATCGGCGAGTACTCGAACATCGGTGCCGCCAGCGTCTTCGTGAACTACGACGGCGAGGCCAAGCACCACACGACGGTGGGCTCGCACTGCAAGACGGGTTCGGACAACATGTTTGTGGCTCCTGTCACCATCGGGGACGGTGCCTACACCGCGGCCGGCTCCGTGATCACGAAGGACGTACCGCCCGGTTCGCTGGCCGTGGCCCGTGGCCAGCAGCGGAATATCGAGGGCTGGGTGGCCCGCAAGCGTCCGGGCAGCGCGGCCGCGAAGGCGGCGGAGGCGACATCCCGGGAGGCCGGCGGCGAAAGCTGACCGGAAAAGGTCGGGTCTGACTCGGGCTACCGTGATAGATGCACACCCGCACATCCAGCTGAGACCGCGCCTGAGAACTCAACTCATCTCGACATCCAGCTGAGACACCTCTGAGGAGACAGTGCTGTGACCGGGATCAAGACGACCGGCGAGAAGAAGATGATGTTCTTCTCCGGCCGCGCCCACCCCGAGCTTGCCGAGGAGGTCGCCCACCAGTTGGGTGTCGGGGTCGTTCCGACGAAGGCCTTCGATTTCGCCAACGGTGAGATCTACGTCCGCTACGAGGAGTCGGCCCGCGGCGCCGACTGCTTCCTGATCCAGAGCCACACCGCGCCGATCAACAAGTGGATCATGGAACAGCTGATCATGATCGACGCTCTGAAGCGGGCCTCCGCCCGGAGCATCACCGTGATCATGCCGTTCTACGGTTACGCGCGCCAGGACAAGAAGCACCGTGGGCGTGAACCGATCTCGGCGCGTCTGGTCGCCGACATGATGAAGACGGCCGGTGCGGACCGCCTCCTGACGGTCGATCTGCACACCGACCAGATCCAGGGCTTCTTCGACGGTCCCGTGGATCATCTGTTCGCCCTCCCGCTGCTCGCGGACTACGTGGGCCACAAGGTGGACCGCTCGAAGCTCACAGTCGTGTCCCCGGACGCCGGCCGGGTGCGGGTGGCCGACCGCTGGTGCGACCGCCTCGGCGCCCCGCTGGCGATCGTCCACAAGCGCCGTGACAAGGACGTCGCGAACCAGGTGACCGTGCACGAGGTCGTCGGTGATGTCGAGGGCCGGGTCTGCGTCCTGGTCGACGACATGATCGACACCGGTGGCACGATCTGCGCCGCGGCGGACGCGCTGTTCGCGCACGGCGCGGAGGACGTCATCGTGACCGCGACGCACGGTGTGCTGTCGGGTCCGGCGGCGGACCGTCTGAAGAACTCGAAGGTCAGCGAGTTCGTCTTCACGGACACCCTGCCCACCCCGGGTGAGCTGGAGCTCGACAAGATCACGGTCCTGTCGATCGCCCCGACGATCGCGAACGCGGTCCGCGAGGTCTTCGAGGACGGCTCGGTGACGAGCCTCTTCGACGAGTAGTCACAGGCCCACCTAGATCGATTTCTTGTACGGCCTCCCCGCGACGTAAGCTGTCACAGTTGCTCGGCGAGGGAGGCCGCACTCTTTGGTGCGGCGGTCCGTTATCGACGCGCTCTTCGTAGCAGGCCGATGGTTCGGCCGGGTGACTCCCTTCCCTGGCTTACCTGTACTACGAGGAGTGAGCATGTCCGAGGTCAAGATCGCCGCCGAGTCCCGCAGCGAGTTCGGCAAGGGCGCCGCGCGCCGCATCCGCCGTGAGAACAAGGTTCCCGCCGTCGTGTACGGCCACGGTGGCGAGCCGGTCCACATCACGCTGCCGGGCCACGAGCTGCAGCTCGCCCTGCGTACCCCGAACGTCCTGCTGACCCTGGACATCGAGGGCAAGACCCAGCTCGCGATCCCGAAGGCCGTCCAGCGTGACGCCATCAAGGGCTTCCTGGAGCACGTCGACCTGCTTCTCGTGAAGAGCGGCGAGAAGGTCAACGTCGAGGTCTACGTGCACACCGAGGGCGACCTGGCCCCCGGCGCGTTCCTGCTGGAGCACGTCCTCAGCACCCTGACGGTCGAGGCCGAGGCCACGCACATCCCCGAGTCGGTCACCGTCTCCATCGAGGGCCTTGAGGCCGGCGCGTCCATCCTCGCGAAGGACATCACGCTGCCCGAGGGCACCACGCTGGCCATCGACGAGGACGCGGTCGTGCTGCAGGTCCTGGCCGCCCAGTCGGAGGAGCCCGCGGACGACTCGGCCGCCGAGTCCACCGAGGCCTGATCCCGCACCGGATCACTGTTCGCCGGCCGCCGCTCCTGAGGGGGCGGCGGCCGACGCGTATCCCCGAACCGCACCGGTGCAGCCGGTCAAGGACCCATGGGAGTGACGGACGTGACCACGGAACCAGGCGCCCCCTGGCTGATCGTGGGGCTCGGAAACCCCGGCCCCGAGTACGCCATGAACCGCCACAACGTGGGCTTCATGGTGGCCGACCTTCTCGCCGGGCGGATCGGCGGCAAGTTCAAGCGGGCGGGCAAGGCGCAGGCCCAGGTGATCGAGGGCCGCATCGGCCCGCCCGGTCCGCTGAACCGCCGGGTGATCCTGGCGAAGCCGATGTCGTACATGAACCTGTCGGGCGGCCCGGTGACGGGCCTGCGGGACTTCTACAAGGTGCCGACGGCCAACATCGTGGCCGTCCACGACGAGCTGGACATCGACTACGGCGTGCTGCGGCTGAAGCTGGGCGGCGGCGACAACGGCCACAACGGCCTGAAGTCGATGACGAAGGCGATGGGTCCGGAGTACCACCGGGTCCGCTTCGGCATCGGGCGCCCCCCGGGACGTATGCAGGTGGCCGATTTCGTACTGAAGGACTTCTCCTCGACCGAGCGCAAGGAACTGGACTACTTCGTGGACCGGGCCGCGGACGCGGTGGAGGCCCTGGTCATCGAGGGCCTGGAGCGGGCGCAGTCGACGTACAACTCATGACATTGCGGTACTCGACCGCTGCCTGAGCCCCGTCGGAGTTGACCGACCGCACGGCCATGGCCAAGGATCGCCGCCATGCCCGCCCATTCCCATTCCCGCGCCTCCCGCCCGAAAGCGGCCACGGCGCTGCGGTTCGGGCAGTTCGCGGCGATGGGTACGGTCGCGGTGCTGATCCTGATCGCGGGCGTGTGGGCCTCCTGGGGCACCGCCCAGCACGTGATGCTCACCAAGGGCCGTGAACGCGGCACGATGACGGTCACCCAGTGCGCGGACGACCACTGCACGGGCTCGTACCGGCCCGCGTCGCAGGGTTCCACCGCCCGGGACCGGGTCGTCCTCGACAGCGAGGTGGCCGTGGAGAAGGGCCGCACGTACACGGTCGTGGTGAAGCCCGGCACCGACGAGGTCGTCCGCGCGGGCACCGGCGGTCTGCTCTACGCCTGGGTGCCGCTGGGCGGCGCGCTGATGCTCGCCTCGGTGGTGGTGGCGGGCGGTCTGGGCAGGACCCGGCTGGGCTGGGTGCTCGGCGGCGCGGGCCTGACGCTGGTGACGGCCGCGTTCCTGGCGCTCTAGACATGGCGCTCCGGACATGGCGCTCCGGACATGCGGAAGGGGGCCGGGCGGTCGTGACGGCCGCCCGGCCCCCTTCCGTGTCTCCGCGGGTCAGCCGGTGTTGCGCAGACCCGCCGCCACACCGTTGACCGTCAGGAGCAGGGCGCGGGACAGCAGCGGGTCCGGCTCGGAGCCGGCCGCGGCGGCGTCGCGCTGCCGCTTGAGAAGGGCCACCTGGAGATACGAGATCGGGTCCAGGTAGGCGTCGCGGATGGTGAAGGTCTGCTTGAGCACCGGGTGGGCGTCGAGGAGTTCGGCCTCACCGGTGACGCGCAGCACCTCGCGGACGGTCAGCTCGTGCTCGGCCTGGATGACGTCGAACACGTGCTTGAGCTCGTCGGGGACGAGCGTGTCGACGTAGTGGCCGGCGATCCGCAGGTCCGTCTTGGCGAGCGTCATCTCGACGTTGGAGATGAAGTTGCGGAAGAAGTGCCACTGCTCGTGCATCTCGTCCAGGACGCTGTCGAGCCCGGCCTCGCGCAGCGCCTTGAGGCCGGCGCCGACGCCGAACCAGCCGGGCACGATCTGCCGCGACTGGGTCCAGCCGAACACCCACGGGATGGCGCGCAGGCCGTCGAGCGAGACGCCCGAGCCGGGGCGGCGGGAGGGCCGCGAGCCCAGGTGCAGGTCGGCGAGCTGGTCGACCGGCGTGGAGGCGAGGAAGTACGTCGGCAGGTCCGGGTCCTCGACCAGCCGGCGGTAGGCGGCCTCGGCGGCCTCCGAGACGACGTCCATGGCCGCGTCCCAGCGGGCGAGCGCCTCGTCGGACTGGCGGGGCGCGGTGTGCAGCGCGGACGCCTGGAGGGTGGCCGCGACGGTCAGTTCGAGGTTCTCCCGGGCCAGCGACGGCACGAGGTACTTGTCGGAGATGACCTCGCCCTGCTCGGTGACCTTGATCTCGCCTTCCAGGGTGCCCCAGGGCTGGGCGAGGATCGCGTCGTGCGAGGGGCCGCCGCCTCGGCCGACGGTGCCGCCGCGGCCGTGGAAGAGCCGCAGCCGTACGCCGTACCGGTGGGCGACGTCGCGCAGCCGTCGCTGGGCGCGGTGGATCTCCCACTGACTCGTCGTGATGCCGCCGAACTTCGAGGAGTCGGAGTACCCGAGCATGACCTCCTGGACATCGCCGCGCAGGGCCACGAGCCGCCGGTAGGACGGGTCGGACAGCATGTCCTCAAGGATGGTGTCGGCGGCCTTGAGCTCGTCGGTCGTCTCCAGGAGCGGCACGATGCCGATCTTCGCCCAGCCGGCGTGCAGGTCGAGGAGTCCGGCCTCGCGGGCCAGCACGGCGGCGGCGAACACGTCGTCGGCGCCCTGGCACATCGAGATGATGTACGACTCGATGACCTCGGGCCCGAAGACCCTGAGGGCCTTCTTGACGGTCTCGAAGACACCGAGGGTCTTGGCGCCCGCGGCGTCGAGCGGCGCCGGGGTCGGGCCGAGCGGCCGACGCGAGCGCAGCTCCTTCGCGAGGAGCTTGTGCCGGTACTCGCGCGGCATGTCCTCGTAGCGCCAGGACTCCTCACCGAGCCGGTCGAAGAGCTGCCCGAGCGCGTGGTGGTGGGCGTCCGCGTGCTCGCGTACGTCCATGGTGGCGAGCTGGAGGCCGAAGGCGGCGAGCGTGCGGATCGTACGGTTCATGCGGCCGTCGGCGAACAGGGCGCCGCG
The DNA here is from genome assembly GCF_014650955.1 of Streptomyces tauricus. Lineage (GTDB taxonomy): Bacteria > Actinomycetota > Actinomycetes > Streptomycetales > Streptomycetaceae > Streptomyces > Streptomyces tauricus. The sequence continues at coordinate 182,367 of NZ_BMVY01000014.1, read as the reverse complement.
GTGCTCGCGCAGGGAGGTCTGGATGAGCGTGAGGTCCTGCAGCAGCTCGGCGGTGCCGAGGTAGTCGCGGCCGGCCTCGTGCGGGATGCCCTTGGCCAGGCGCAGCTTGGTGTTCTCCAGCTTCTGCCGGATGCAGGTGGCCTTGAGCCGGTAGGGCTCCTCGGCGTTCAGGCGCTTGTAGCGGGGGCTGATCTCGGGCAGCCGCTCCAGGTCGTCCTGGAGGGAGGAGAGCAGTTCCTCGGTGGCGCCGGTGTAGCGGATGGAGTTGGAGAGGAAGTGGCGCAGCTCGTCGATCAGTTCCAGCGCGTCGTTGATGCCGTGCTCGTGCTGGAGGATGAGGACGTCCCAGGTGACCTGCGGGGTCACGTTCGGGTTGCCGTCGCGGTCGCCGCCGATCCAGGTGCCGAAGGTGAGGGGGCGGGTCTCCTCGGGCAGTTGGACGCCGACGCGCTCCAGTTCGGCGGTGAGGTCTTCGAGGACGTCCCCGACGGCGCCGGCGTGCAGCTCGTCCAGGTAGTAGATCGCGTTGCGGGCCTCGTCGGCCGGTTCGGGGCGCACGACCCGCAGCTCGTCCGTCTGCCAGACCAGGTCGATGTTCTCGGCCAGACGGGTGTCGTAGCGGCGCCGGTCGGCTTCGATGACCGGGGTCTCCAGCAGGGCGGCGATGCGACGCAGCTTGTTGAGGACCGAGCGTCTGGCCGCCTCGGTGGGGTGCGCGGTGAAGACGGGGCGGACGTTGAGGTTCTTGACGCTGGCGCGCAGGTGGTCGGGGTCGGCGTCCTTGAGCCGGTCGGCCGTCCGGGCGAGGAGTCCGCCCTCGGCGGCACGCCGGGCCCGCAGCTCGCGGCCGCGGTGCACCTGCTCGGTGACGTTGGCCAGATGGAAGTAGGTGGAGAAGGCGCGTACCAGCTTGGCCGCGGTCTCCAGTTCGGTGCCGCGCAGCAGCTCGGCGGCGGCTTCGCCGTCCTCCCGGGTGAGGCGGCGGACCTTCTCGACCAGCTCCAGCAGCTCGGGTCCCTCCTGCCGTACGAGGGTCTCGCCCAGCAGATCTCCGAGGCGGCGGATGTCGGCGCGCAGTTCACTGCCGGTTGTCGTGTTCTGGTCGTCGGCACTGCTCACAGGTGCGGCTCCTTGCAGTGTTGAAGCTCGTCTGGAGGGGAACCCGTCAGCCCGAGGCGGCAAGCGCCGCATCAGCGGCTGGGCATACGGGAATGAAACAGAGCGGACCGCGCTGTCCGACCGAGACCAAGGATAGGTGTCCATCCGGACGCGCAGTCTCTCGGGCTCTTGCCCCGGAGCAACGCGCTGCCATACTTACGACGCCGTAGGTTACGGAACCGTAGGCGCTGTTTCCGGCTATCCACGGACGCGGTTACCGGCCACACTCACCCTCCTCGACCCCACAGGGGACGCCCCCATGACCACAAGTTCCGACGTGATCGATGACGCCCCGAAGGCGCGCGACGACTCCCCCGTCCCCTCCGCCACGCTGGGCGGCGAGCAGAAGCGCTCGATCGAGCAGATCACCCTTCTCCTCTTCATCATCGTGCCGTTCCTGGCAGTCCTCGCGTGCGTTCCGCTGGCCTGGGGCTGGGGCGTGAGCTGGCTGGACCTCGGCCTGCTGGTGTTCTTCTACTACCTGGGCTGCCACGGGATCACGATCGGGTTCCACCGGTACTTCACGCACGGTTCCTTCAAGGCGAAGCGCCCGCTGCGCATCGCGCTCGCCATCGCCGGCTCCATGGCGGTCGAGGGGCCGCTGGTGCGCTGGGTGGCCGACCACCGCAGGCACCACAAGTTCTCCGACGCCGAGGGCGACCCCCACTCGCCGTGGCGCTTCGGTGAGACGGTCCCGGCCCTGCTGAAGGGGCTGTGGTGGGCGCACATCGCCTGGATGTTCGACGAGGAGCAGACCCCGCAGGAGAAGTACGCACCGGACCTGATCAAGGACAAGGCACTGCGCACGATCTCCCGTCAGTTCCTTCTCTGGGCGGGCCTGTCCATCGCGCTCCCCGCGCTGATCGGCGGTCTGGTCACGATGTCCTGGTGGGGCGCGTTCACGGGCTTCTTCTGGGGTTCCCTGGTCCGGGTGGCGCTGCTGCACCACGTGACCTGGTCGATCAACTCGATCTGCCACGCGGTGGGCAAGCGCCCCTTCAAGTCACGTGACCGCTCGGGCAACGTGTGGTGGCTGGCCGTCCTGTCCTGCGGCGAGTCCTGGCACAACCTGCACCACGCGGACCCGACCTCCGCGCGGCACGGCGTGGAGCGCGGCCAGGTGGACTCCTCGGCCCGGCTGATCCGCTGGTTCGAGCGCTTCGGCTGGGCGTACGACGTGCGCTGGCCGTCACGCTCGCGTATCGATTCCCGCCGGAACCCGGACGGAAAGGGTGCTCGGCGCAAGGCGGAGACTGCCGAGGCGGCATGATTGACGGCGTGGCCGACTCCAGCACACCCAGCAATGAAAAGCCGCGGCGCGCCCGCCGCACCCGGATGACCGGGGCGGAGCGGCGGGCCCAGTTGCTGGAGATCGGCCGCACCCTCTTCGCCCAGAAGGGCTTCGAGGCGACGTCGGTGGAGGAGATCGCGGCGAAGGCAGGCGTCTCCAAGCCGGTCGTCTACGAGCACTTCGGCGGCAAGGAGGGCCTGTACGCGGTGGTGGTGGACCGCGAGATGCGCCGCCTCCTGGACGGCGTGACCAGCTCCCTCACGGCAGGCCACCCCCGCGAACTGTGCGAGCAGGCGGCGTTCGCCCTCCTCGACTACATCGAGGAGTACACGGACGGCTTCCGCATCCTGGTCCGCGACTCCCCCATCCCCCAGTCGACGGGCAGCTTCGCGTCCCTGATCTCGGACATCGCCACGCAGGTGGAGGACATCCTGGGCCGCGAGTTCAAGCGCCGGGGCTTCGACCCCAAACTGGCCCCCCTCTACGCCCAGGCCCTGGTGGGCATGGTCGCCCTCACCGGCCAGTGGTGGCTGGACGTCCGCCGCCCCAAGAAGGCGGAGGTGGCGGCCCATCTGGTCAACCTGGCCTGGCACGGTTTGGACGGCCTGGAGGCGAAGCCTCGGCTGATAGGGCGCCGCAAGAGCTAGCGCCGCGGGCTACACCCCGGGGGCGGGCTCCAGGAACTCCAGCCGGTTGCCCACGGGGTCCTCGGAGTAGAAGCGGCGGTGCCCCGGCAGTTCGGTGTCCCAGGTCACCGGGGCCCCGCGGGCGGCGAGGCGGGTCGCGTACGCCTCGATGTCCGTGACCCGCAGCCCCGGGTGCGCCTTCTTCGCGGGGCGGAAGTCGGGGTCGATCCCCAGGTGCAGTTGCACGGCTCCCGCGCTGAACCAACAGCCTCCGCGCCGCGCGAGCACGGGCGGCTTGGGGATCTCCGTCATTCCCAGGACGCCGGCGTAGTACGCGCGCAGCGCCTCCTCGGCCCCCGGCGGCGCGGCGAGCTGCACGTGATCCACCGCCGTCAGCATCCGCTCACACAGCCTTCCGCGCCACCGCGAACAGCCGCCGGAACGGCAGGACCGTGCCGTACGGGGCCGTCGGGTACGCGGCGCGGAGGAGGTCGCGGTACTCGGCGGTGAAGGCGTCCGCGGCTTCCGGGTCGTCGGCGAGAGCTGTGAGAGCCGGCCGCATCCCGGTCCCCTTGGACCAGTCGAGAACGGCGTCCTCGCCCTGCAGAAGCTGCATGTAGGTCGTCTCCCACATATCCACCTCGCATCCGAGCCGCGCCAGCCGGTCCAGGTAGACGAGCGGCGCGTGGACGGAGTCCTCGCCGCGAAGGACTCCGGCGAGACGGCCCTTCCACCGGGCGGAGGCGGCGAGTTCGCGCATCAGGGTGTGCAGGGGCGCGTCGATGTTGTTCGGCACCTGGAAGGCGAACGTGCCGCCCGGCGCCACCGCGTCGAGCCAGGAACCGAACGCCTCCAGATGCCCCGGCACCCACTGCAGCGCGGCGTTCGAGACGATCAGGTCGTACGTCTCCGTGGGCGCCCACTCCGTGAGGTCCGCGTGGCCGAAGTCCAGGCGACCGCCACCGGCTGTCGGCCCCGCGTGCTCCTCGGTCCGGGCCAGCATCTCCGCGGAGTTGTCGTAGCCGGTGACGTACGCGCCCGGCCACCGCTCGACGAGCTGGACCGTGACGTTGCCGGGTCCGCAGCCCAGGTCGGCGATACGGGCCGGTTCGCCGGGCAGGGCGGGCACGCGGCCGAGCAGCTCGGCGAAGGGCCGGGCGCGGTGCCCGGCGTGACGCAGGTACTGCCCCGGATCCCAGGTGGGAGTGGTGGTGGCGGACATCGGGTGCCTCCTAGGAGTCAGGACGAGCCGACCTCCACCCTCACACCGCAACTCTCTCGTCGTCAAGATACTTCACATCAAGAGACTCCACATCGACACAACCACTACACTGATCGCCATGGAGGACGAGGTCGATCGGCTGGTCGCAGCATGGCGCCGGGAGCGCCCCGACCTCGACGTGGAACCACTCGAAGTACTCAGCCGTGTGAGCAGGCTCGCGCGGCATCTGGACCGCGCACGGCGCATCGCGTTCGCCGAGCACGCCCTGGAGCCCTGGGAGTTCGACGTGCTCACCTCACTGAGGCGCGCGGGAGCCCCGTACCAGCTCTCCCCCGGACAGCTGCTCACCCAGACCCTCGTCACCTCGGGCACGATGACGAACCGTATCGACCGGCTCGCGAAGAAGGGCCTGGTCGAGCGGCTCCCCGACCCCAGCGACCGCCGGGGCGTGCTCGTGCGCCTCACCGAGGAGGGCCGCGACCGCGCCGACCAGGCACTCGCCGGACTCCTCGACCAGGAGCGGGCGATCCTCGCGGAACTCAGCCGGGCCCAGCGCGGCGAACTGGCCGGGCTGCTACGCCAGCTGACCGCCCCGTTCGACAACATCCCCGGCTAGGTCCACCGGACCGACCCCGGCCCGGCGGGCGAGCGCCACGGCCGCGAGGGTCGAGTGCACGCCCAGCTTCCCCAGCACGTTCTGCATATGCGTGCGGACCGTGTGCGGGGAGAGGAACAGCCGCTCGGCGACCGCCTTGCGCCCCAGCCCGGCCACCATGCAGCGCAGCACCTCGCGCTCGCGCGGCGTCAACGACTCCACCAGCCGCTCGCTCTCGGTGCGGTGCTTGCGGGCGGCGGTCAGTTCACGCAGCACGCCGGTGAGGAGGGCGGGCGGCAGATGGGTCTCGTCCCGCAACACCCCCCGGATGACGGTCAGCAGCCGGGACAGCGAGCAGTCCTTGGCCACCCAGCCCGAGGCGCCCGCCTGGAGGGCGAGAGCCGCACGACGCGGATCGTCCTTCTCGGCGAGTACGACCGTACGGACACCGGGCTGGCCCGAACGGACGCCGGCCACCAGCGAGATGCCGTCGACCAGGCCCTCTTCGTTGTTGTCGTGCACGGGCACGGCCGGGCGAACCCCCGGCACGTTGCCACCGAGGTCGGCGTCGACGAGCAGCACATCGAACCTGCGACCCTCGGCGACCGCCCGCTCCAGGCAGCGCAGCGCGGCCGGGCCACTGCCCGCCGCGGAGACGTCGACATCGGGCTCGGCGGCCAGGGCGGCGGCGAGCGACTCGGCGAAAATACGATGGTCGTCGACGACCAGAACACGGATGCGAACCACAGAAACCCCCACTGGTCGGGGGACGGACCGGCGCAGGTACGGCGCCCGAGGTGTTCCCGAGCCTCCTGTCGGCCCGGAAAACGGGGTGCCGCAGTCGCACGGCCGCCGCCGTGCTGAAACTGCTACCCCCACTTCGGGCGTCGTACCCGACTGTCTCGCCCCCTGATCGGCACCGGCCCCCACCGGTGCTGCTCATCAGAGTAAGGCCGTGCGGCAGGAGCGGAAGGTGATTTGCAGAACTGATTGGCCGACGCGTTTATGGTGAGCCGTATGTTTCGTATTGAGACAGAAGTCGACAAAGAGCGTAGCCAATTCCTGCGGTCTCGACTACGGGAGGCGAATCTCGCGGCTTCGCCGAAGTTGCGTTCTCTGCACGGAACCCCTGGTGAACGGGAAGTTCCGCTCCAGGTGTGGGCGTTGGACGCGGGGGGCTCGGTCGCGGGCGGGTTGGTGGGGCACACGTGGGCGACTTGGCTGCATGTCGCCTATCTCTGGGTCGACGGACGCCACCGCGGAGCCGGACTCGGTTCGCACCTGCTGTCCCGGGCGGAGAATCTGGCTCGTTCGTCGCGGGGGTGCCGGGGTGTGCGCCTGGAGACGTGGGACTTCCAGGCGCCGGACTTCTACCGGAAGCAGGGCTACGAGGTGGTGTGCGCGATCCCGGACTACCCCCCGGGGATCACGGAGTACACCCTGACAAAGCGCCTGCTCTAACGGGACCTTTTCTCGCCCCCGTTGTCCTCAAACGCCGGACGGGCTGAAAGATATCCGCCGGTCCGGCGACATCTCAGCCCCTCCGGCGTTTGAGGAGCGGGGGTTCGGGGGCTGGCCCCCGAGACGTGGACGGGAACGGGAAGGGGCGGCGGGGGCGAGGGCCAAGCGCGTCAGGCCACCCGGCGGGCGCCTTCCGACGGGACCGCCGGGAAGACGCGCGGCGCCGTGTATCCCGCCGTCGCGAACGCCTCCTCCACCGCCTTCGTGACCGTGTCCGCGTCCGCCGACTCGACCAGGACGACGGCCGAGCCGCCGAAGCCGCCGCCCGTCATCCGCGCGCCCAGCGCGCCCGCCTGGTTCGCCGTAGCGACGGCGAGGTCCAGCTCCGGGCAGGAGATGCGGAGGTCGTCGCGGAGCGAGGCGTGGCCGGCCGTCAGGACGGGGCCGATCGCCCGGATGTCGCCCGCGTCGAGCAGGGCGATGACCTGCTCGACCCGGTGGTCGTCAGAGACCACATGGCGTACGTAGCGACGCACCCGCTCGTCCGAGAGGCGGGCCAGCGCCGCGTCCAGGTCCTCGTACGCCAGGTCGCGCAGGAACGGGACGCCCAGCTGCCGCGCACCCTCCTCGCAGCCCTCCCGCCGCTCCGCGTACGCCCCGTCGCCCAGCGCGTGCTTGACGCGGCTGTCGACGACGAGGAGTTGCAGGCCCTGCGACGGCAGGTCGAAGGGGACCTGGCGGATGGACAGGTCGCGGCAGTCGAGGTGGAGGGCGTTGCCCTCCGTGCAGCACGCGGACGCGGTCTGGTCCATGATTCCGCAGGGCACGCCCACGAAGTCGTTCTCGGCGCGCTGGGCGACCCGGGCCAGCTCGGGCCCGGTGAGGCCGAGTTCGTACAGGTCGTTCAGGGCCAGGGCCGTCACCACCTCCAGCGCGGCCGAGGAGGACAGGCCCGCGCCCGTCGGGACGGTCGAGGCGAGGTGGATGTCCGCGCCCGTGACGGCGTGCCCCGCCGAGCGCAGGACCCAGACGACACCGGCCAGGTAGGCCGCCCAGCTGGTGTTCGTCAGCGGGGCGAGGTCGTCGACGTGCAGTTCGACGACCGGGCCCTCGATGTCGGCCGAGTGCAGGCGCAGGACACCGTCGTCACGGCGCGAGACCGCCGCCACCGCGGTGTGCGGCAGCGCGAGCGGCATGACGAAGCCCTCGTTGAAGTCGGTGTACTCACCGATCAGGTTGACCCGGCCGGGCGCTGCCCAGATCCCCTCGGGAGCGGTCCCGTACAGCTTCTCGAAGCCGCCGCGGACCTGCTGAACCGCTTCCTCTGCCCCCACTAGTGCCCCTCCGCCTTCACATCGTTGCGCTGTGCGAACTCCCACGCGTCCGCGACGATTCCCGCGAGATCCGCGCGGGACGGGTTCCAGCCGAGCCGTTCACGGGCCGTGGCCGCCGAGGCGACGAGGACCGCCGGGTCGCCGGCCCGGCGCGGGGCCGCGACCTCGGGGATCGGGTGTCCGGTCACCTTGCGGACGGTCTCGATCACCTCGCGGACCGAGAAGCCGTTGCCGTTGCCGAGGTTGCAGATCAGGTGCTCGCCCGGCTGCGCGGCGGCGACCGCCAGGAGGTGCGCCTCCGCGAGGTCGGCCACGTGGATGTAGTCGCGGACGCAGGTGCCGTCCGGCGTCGGGTAGTCGTCGCCGTAGACCGAGATGGCCTCGCGGCGGCCCTGGGCGACCTGGAGGACGAGCGGGATGAGGTGCGACTCGGGGTCGTGCCGCTCACCGCAGGACCCGTACGCGCCCGCCACGTTGAAGTAGCGCAGCGAGACGGCGGCGAGCCCGTGCGCGGCGGCCTCGCCCGTGATCATGTGGTCGACGGCCAGCTTCGAGGCGCCGTACGGGTTCGTCGGGGACGTCGGCGCGGACTCGGTGATCGGGGTCGTCTCCGGCTCGCCGTACGTCGCCGCCGTGGAGGAGAAGACCAGCCTGCGCACGCCCGTCTCACGCATCGCGGCGAGCAGCGCCATCGTGCCGCCGACGTTGTTGTCCCAGTACTTCTCGGGCTTCACGACCGACTCGCCGACCTGCGAGAACGCGGCGAAGTGCAGCACCGCGTCGTACGAGGAGTCCAGCCACTTGGCGGCGTCGCGGATGTCGCCCTCGACGAAGGCGGCCCCGGCCGGGACGCCCGCGCGGAAGCCGGTGGAGAGGTTGTCGAGGACGGTCACCTCGTGGCCCGCCTCCAGCAGGTGCTGGGCGACCACGCTTCCCACATAGCCCGCACCGCCGGTGACCAGGTACTTCCCACTCATGAACTCGCTACCTCTCGCAGTCGCTGGGCCGCGGTCTCCGGCGGCACGTCGTTGATGAACACGTTCATGCCGGACTCGGAACCCGCGAGGAACTTCAGCTTGCCGGAAGTGCGGCGGATGGTGAAAAGCTCGAGGTGGAGCGCGAAGTCCTCACGCACCACTCCGTCGAACTCCTCCAGCGTGCCGAACGGCGCCTGGTGCCAGGCCGAGATGTACGGCGTCGGAGGCTCACCTTCGCCGAAGATCCGGTCGAAGCGCCTCAACAGTTCCAGATAGACCTGGGGGAACTCTGTGCGCGCCCCCTCGTCCAGGCCCAGCAGATCGGGCACGCGGTGGCGGGGGTACAGGTGCACCTCGTACGGCCAGTGCGCCGAGTACGGCACGAAGGCCACCCAGTGCTCGGTCTCCAGGACGACCCGCTCGTCGGCGAGTTCCCGCTCCAGCACGGCGTCGAAGAGATTCTCCCCGCCCGTCGCCTCCTTGTGCGCGGCCAGCGAGCGCAGCATCAAAGCCGTTCGAGGCGTCGTGAACGGGTAGGCGTAGATCTGCCCGTGCGGGTGGCCGAGGGTCACACCGATCTCGGCGCCGCGGTTCTCGAAACAGAACACCTGCTCCACGGAGGGGAGATGGGACAGCTCTGCCGTACGGTCGGTCCACGCGTCCAGGACCAGAGCCGCCTGTTCCTCGGTCAGATCGGCGAAGGACGCGTCGTGGTTCGAGGTGAAGCAGACGACCTCGCACCGCCCGGAGTCCCCGGCCAGCGACGGGAAGCGGTTCTCGAACACCGCGACGTCGTACGAGGAGTCCGGGATCTCGCTCAGCCGGTCGCCCTGGGACGGGCACAGCGGACATTCGTCGGCCGGCGGGTGGTAGATGCGGCCCTGGCGGTGCGAGGCGATGGCCACCGCGTCACCGAGCAGCGGGTCGCGCCGTACCTCCGAAGTGGTGACCGTCCGATCGAGCGGGCGCCGGTCCACCGCGTCGCGCACGGTGTCGTCGCGCGAGTCGTAGTAGATGAGCTCACGACCGTCGGCCAGCCGGGTCGAGGTCTTCTTCACGCCGGACTCCCCATCCCTAACCCGATCAAACCAATAAACAGAATCAAACACATCAAACCACAAACCCCCACGTACGTCACCACCACAACCGAACAAAGAACACCAAGGTGAAGTGAGAGCAGGATGCAGACCCCCACAAACCTGACCACAGACCCGGCCGCACACCTGGCCGCAGACCTCGCCGCGGAGCTGCGGCTCCCCACCAACTGGCTCGACTACACGATCCTGGCGATCTACTTCGTCGTCGTGCTCGGCATCGGCTTCGCCGCCCGGCGCTCGGTGAGGACCAGCCTCGACTTCTTCCTCTCCGGGCGTTCACTGCCCGCCTGGGTGACCGGACTGGCCTTCGTCGCCGCCAACCTCGGCGCCACCGAGATCCTGGGCATGGCCGCCAACAGCGCGCAGTACGGCGTCTACACCGTGCACTGGTACTGGATCGGCGCCATCCCCGCCATGGTCTTCCTGGGCCTGGTGATGATGCCCTTCTACTACGGATCGAAGGTCAGATCCGTCCCCGAGTTCCTGCTGCTGCGCTTCGACAAGGGCGCGCACCTGCTCAGCTCCGTACTGTTCGCCTTCGCCGCCGTCCTCATCGCGGGTGTGAACCTCTACGCGCTCGCCATCGTCGTCGAGGCGCTGCTCGGCTGGCCGGAGTGGGTGTCGATCGTCGTCGCGGGCGCCTTCGTGCTCGCGTACATCACCCTCGGCGGTCTGTCGTCGGCGATCTACAACGAGGTCCTGCAGTTCTTCGTCATCCTCGCCGCGCTCATCCCGCTCACGGTGCTCGGCCTGAAGAAGGTCGGCGGCTGGGACGGTCTGACCGACTCCCTCACGGCGAGCCACGGCAGCGACTTCACCACCGCGTGGGGCGGCACCGGCATCGGCAGCGACAACCCGCTCGGCGCGAACTGGCTGACCATCGTGCTCGGCCTCGGCTTCGTGCTCTCCTTCGGCTACTGGACGACCAACTTCGCCGAGGTGCAGCGTGCCCTGTCCGCGAAGAACCTCTCCGCGGCCCAGCGCACCCCGCTCATCGCCGCGTTCCCGAAGATCTTCATCGTGTTCCTGGTCATGATCCCCGGGCTTGTCGCGGCCGTGCTCGTACCGAAGATCGGGACGCCCGGCTCGGACCTCCAGTACAACGACGCGATCCCGTACCTGATGGAGGACCTGCTCCCCAACGGCGTCCTAGGCATCGCGGTGACGGGCCTCCTCGCGGCGTTCATGGCGGGCATGGCGGCCAACATCTCGTCCTTCAACACCGTCTTCACCAACGACATCTGGGGCAAGTACGTGAAGCGGGACGAGGAGGACGCGTACTACGTGCGCTTCGGCCGTCTCATCACGGCGATCGGCGTGCTGGCGTCGATCGGCACGGCGTTCCTCGCCTCGTCCTTCTCGAACATCATGAGTTACCTCCAGACGCTGTTCTCCTTCTTCAACGTGCCGATGTTCGTCGTCTTCATCGTCGGCATGTTCTGGAAGCGCGCGTCCATGAAATCCGGCTTCTGGGGCCTGCTCGCCGGCACGACGGCCGCGATGGTCAACTACTTCGTCCTCTACAAGCAGGACATCATCGGCATCCCCTCCGACCAGGGCGCCAACTTCGTCTCCGCGATCGCCGGTTTCGTGGCCGGCGCGGTCGTGATGTTCGCCGTCTCCCTCTTCACCGCGCCGAAGCCGGAGGCGGAGCTGCGCGGGCTGGTGTACGGGACCAGCTCGCCCGGCATGGAGGAGCCGGCCGGGTCGGGCGACGAAGCCTGGTACCGCAGCCCGGCGCTGCTTGGCTGGGGCGCCATCATCCTGGCCGCCGCCTGCTACATCCCGTTCTCGTTCTGACCACGGACCACGGACCACTGACAACCGACAACCGATCACCGACCACTGACACTGACACTGACACTGACCACTGGAGGATCGGCAGCACATGAGCGAGCACTCCGAGCGTGACGTCCACCGCGAAGTCACCGATCTGCAGGGCAAGTCGGCCACCGCGGCCCGGCTCTTCGACATCCGCCGCATCATCGGCGGCCTCTTCGTGGTCTACGGGATCATCGTGACGATCGCCGGGATCACCGCGTCCGACGCCGACATCGACAAGGCCGAGGGCGTCAACATCAACCTCTGGACCGGGCTGGGCATGCTGGCCCTCGGGCTGTTCTTCCTGGGGTGGCTGTGGCTGCGGCCTACGGCACCCCCGGTGCCGGACGAATCCTCCGCGGACGGGCCCACGGCGGTGTGACGTTCGGCGGGGGCCCTCCGCCGTCCGGCCCTCCGCCGTTCGTCTTACGCAGGCCGGTGAGGCTGAGCGCACAGTTCCCCGCGCCCCCTCGGGGGCGCGGTTGCGCGCCGGCCTCAACCGCAACCCCGACCCCAGCCCCAACCCCGGCCCCAACCGCAGCCCGGGTGCTCAGAGGTCCTGGGCCTGGCCCGTCTCCGAGTGCTGGGAGACCGGGCCCGCCCGGTCCAAAAGGCCCGTGCGGGCCGCCAGGGCCGCCGCCTCCAGTCGGGAGCCCACGCCCAGCTTCATCAGTACCCGCTGCACATGCGTGCGGGCGGTGCTCGGCGCTATGCCCATACCGGCCGCGATGAGCCGCGTGTCCTCGCCGTCGGCCACCCGCACCAGCACCTCCACCTCGCGGGGCGTCAGCATCTGGAGCAGCCGCTGCCCCTCGTCGTCGGGCTGCGCGGCCGGGTTGAGGAGCTCGCTGAAGGCACCCTGGAGGAGCTGCGGCGCCACCGCGGCCTCCCCGGCGCGTGCCTTCATGATGGCGCGCTCGACACCCTCTATCCGCTCGTCGTGCCGTACGTAACCGGAGGCGCCGGCGGCGAACGCGGCGGCGATGCCCCGCGGGTTGGGCACCGGCCCGAGGACCAGCACCGCGACCTGCGGGCGCTCCCGTTTGATCTTCACCACCGGGTCGAAGATGCCCGGTTCGGCAGGCGTGGCCGTGCCGATCAGGCACACCTCCGGCGCCCTCGTGATGACCAGCTCCGCCGCTCCCGCGGCAGGCGCGGCCGCGGCCAGCACGCGGTGCCCGCGCAGTTTCAAGGCCGAGGCGAGCGCCTCGGCGAGCAGTCGGTGGTCGTCGACCACCATGAGCCGCACTCCCATCGAGCCCAACCCCCCAGTCCCCCCAGGATCCCTACTGGTACCCCATGGATAGGAGCCCCCCGGCTCTCCATCCCCCGGAAGCTACACGCTTGTTCGACGTTGCGCTCCCCCCAGTGAGGAGAAGTGCCCCGGATTGTCAATATTCATCTCTTTTGTGGAACGCCGCACAGGGAGACAACCTCCCCGCGCCGACACACGGGTATACACCCGGAGTTTCCTTTGATCATGGGTCGCCGTCGAGAGCGGAGGAGCAACTTGCCACACTCCGCAGCGAACACGTCTGACCCGGATCACTGCGTGACCGCCCCGTACCGCCCTGTATCGCCTTTGGACCATTTCACGGCTGCCTTTTTTCCCCGTGAATCACCCGAATCGGATCAGCCGGAGCGGATCAGGCGGAGCGGATGAGGCGGACCAGACGGATCTGCGCCGGGGGCGGCGCGAGAAACCCGGAACGCCCCTGCCACCCGGTGGGCGGGTGACAGGGGCGTTCCGTGGACCGCGGCCGGTGACCGCGGACCGTGGACCGCGGGGGCGTCGCGCGTCCTACTTCGCGCCGAGCCCGATCGCCACGTAGTCCTTCTCGTCCTTGGAGTACGGGGCGCTGACCAGGTCCTCGGCCATGAAGAGCCGGCCGCCGGTGTACAGCATCTCCGACGACTTGGGCACCATTCCGCTGATCGCGCTGCGGACCTGGTCGGTGGCCGGGGTCTCCAGGAGCTTGGTCTCCTTGAAGGTCTTGCCGTCGATGGAGACGACCTGGGAACCCTTGTCGTAGGGGCCGTTCTTGTACGCGATGATGTCGGTGCCGTCCATCCGGACCGGCCAGATCTCGTAGCCGTCACCGGCGTCGGCCCGGTCGCTCGTGGACTTGCCGGTGGCCAGCGAGAAGGACACGATCTCGTTGACCCTGCTGTACTTCTCGGTGCCCTCGTGCTGCTTGGTGGGCACGTACAGCTTGTCGTTGCCGACCGAGATCGCCTTGCAGTCGTGGACCTTGTTCACAGCGCAGTCGTGCTCGTACTTGCCGTCCTCCAGCGTGATCTTCGCGCGCAGCTTGCCGCTGTCGTCCAGCGAGAAGACGTCCGTCGCGCCGGACGCGGTGATGGAGTCGAGTCCGTCACCGGAGTCCACGCCGAAGACGACCGGCTTGGTGGAGATGATCTTGGCGTTGTTGATGCCCGTGGGGAGCTTGAAGCTCCACTTGACGGTGCCCGTCTTCGGGTCGAGCCGCTGGACCTCGTACGCCTCCTTGCCGTAGGCGCCGCACTTGCGGACCGCGACCAGCTGCTCGCCGCCCGCGTAGCCGACGTCCTCGCACGTGCCGACCTTCGGCTGCCACAGGACCTTGCCGTCGGCGATGTCGAAGGCGGCGCCGCCGTCGAGGCCGGAGCCCACGGCGACCGTGGTGCCGGAGATGCTGGCCTCCTTGAACTTGGCCTTCTCACCGCCCCCCGGAGCCACGGACTTCGTCCACAGGGCCTTGCCCGTGTTCACGTTGAAGGCCGTGACCTCGGTGCACGACGGGTACGGGTCGGCCTTGGTGCGCTTGGCGTCCTCCGCGACCACCACGGCGACACCGTCCTTGGTCACCTCGGGCGAACCGGCGCAGGTAAGGCCCGTCAGCGGCAGGGACCAGATCTCCTTGCCGGTGTCCGGGTCGTGGCCGACGACCTCGCGCACGCCGGCCTTGGCGTACACCTTGTCCGTCAGCCAGGAACCCTCCACGCTCCAGACGTCCTTCTTGGGGACCTCGGGCGCGGGCAGCTGGAAGAGGACCTTCGCGCTGGTGCTGGACGGCACCTTCTCCGAGCCGCCGCCACCGCCCGCGCCGTCGTCGCCGCTGTCGCCGTCCTTGCCCTCGGTGCCGCCGGGGCCCGCGGAGGTGTCCCTGTCGTCGTCCTTGGACGAGTTCGCGTAGTAGACACCGCCGCCGACGATCAGCGCGATCGCCACCACGGCCGCGACGATGATCGCCGCCTGGGCACCGAACTTCTTGCCGCCCTGCGGGGCCTGCGGCTGCATCGGCATGGTGTTCGGCTGCGGATAGCCGTACGGGGGCTGCTGCCCCGGGTAGCCGTACCCCTGCGGCGGCTGCTGGCCCGGGTAGCCGTAGCCCGGCTGGGTCGGCGGCTGCGGGGGCCCCTGCGGGTAGCCGTACGGCTGCTGCGGCGGTCCCTGCGGCGCTCCGGGCGGGCCGGCCGGGGGCGGCGTCTGAGGGGGCGACTGAGGCGGCGGCGCCTGCGGGTAGCCGTAGCCGGGCTGCGGCTGCTGCGGGGGTCCGGCGGGCGGCGTGGGCGGACCGAACCCACCCGGGGGCGGGTCCTGCGGGGCGCCGAAACCGCCTCCCTGCGGCGGCTGGTTCGGCGGCGGGGGCGGCGGCTGGCTCATGACGTGAGTACCTCGATACGAAGGGGACGGAAGGGAAGCGGGAGGCGCGAGAGACGCAGGTGGGACGGACGCGGACGTGCACGCGACACGCGCAGAGGTCGGAGGCGGAGGCGGGCACGGTCACTTGCCGTAGGCCAGCATCAGCTTCTCCTTCGACTCGTCGTTGCCCGTCAGCCGGGTGGTGGAGAGGTAGAAGCGCCCGTCCACGTAGTCGACGGCCTTCGAGAAGAAACCGTTCTCCACATCCGCCGCGCCCTGCGGGTTCTGCAGCAGCGTCTTCGGGGTGTGCGAACCGCCGCCGGTCGGGACCGAGACGATCCGGCCGCCCGCGTCGTACGAGGGCTCCACGTACGCGACGAGGTTCGTGCCGTCCATCCTCAGAGGCAGCATCGTCTCGTCCGCGGGGGACTTGACGCGCCACTTCTCCTTGCCGGTCTCCAGGCTGACCGCGACGACCTCGTTGGCCCCGCTCTTCGCCTCGGTGGGCAGATAGAGGGTGTTGGCGTCGGCCGCCACGCCCACGCAGCTCTGGAGGTCACGCGAGAGGATCGCCCAGCCGCACTGCGGCGCGAACGACTCGTCGACGTCGAGCTGCGAACGGGCCGTGCCGTCGTTCTTCAGCGTGGTGACGTTCCACTGCTTCTTGTCCGCGTTGGTGAGGTAGAGGACGACGGGGTCGACGGAGTAGGCGCGCTCCACGCGCCAGCCCTTGGGGATCTTCTTGGTCCACTTGGCCTTGCCGGTCGCCGGGTCGAGCTCCTGCACCTCGTCGTGCTCGTCGTCGCCGCCCGCGCCGCAGGAGGAGACGGAGAGCAGCTTGGCGCCGCCCGCGAACGCCGACGGGAAGCAGGCGTTGCTGTACCTCTTCTTGTCGAAGAGCTTGTCGCCGCTGTCCGTGTCGTAGCCGAGGCCGGACTGGGAGCGGCCGACCATCAGGGTGTCCCCGGAGATGTTCAGGCTCAGGGAGAGGGAGCTGTCGAACAGCTCACCCTTCGGGATCTCCTTCGTCCAGCCCTTCTTGCCGGTGGCGAGGTCGATCTCCACGAGCTGGTTGCACTCGGCGGTGTCCTTGGTGCCTTCCTTGTACGCCACGAAGACCTTGTCGTCGGACGTCTTCTGGGCGGACGCGGCACAGATCGGCTGCTCGAACGTGATCGCGGGCCAGCTGACCTTGCCGTCGTCGACGTTGTAGGCGAGGAGCTGCTTGTACGCGGCCTTCACGGCGACCTTGTCCGTGATCCACATACCGGGGGCGTCGGCGCCGGAACCGGGCGCGTCGGGCGCCTCCTTGTACCAGAGCACCTTCGACTCGCCCGCCTGGCGGCCCGCGTTGAGGTCCTCGGAACCGGCGTTGCCGTCGCCGTCGCCGTCGCCGGGGTTGATGGGCGCGTCGGACCCGGAGGGCTTGGCGTCCTGGCTCTTGTCGGCGACGGGCTTCTTCTCGCTGCCGCCGTCGTCACCGCCGGTGAGGGCGACGACCGTGCCGCCGACGACGAGCACCGCCGCCAGCGCGGCCCCGATGATCACGGCGGGCTTCCCCTTGAAGGGACCGCGTGAGCCACCGCCGGGCGGAGTACCGGGCCCGCCCGGGAACTGCGGCTGCGTCGGGTAGCCGTAACCGGGCTGCTGCTGGCCGTAGGGGCCCGCCTGCTGACCGTAGGGCCCCGGCTGCTGCTGACCGTAGGGACCGGGCTGCGCGTACGGGCCCGGCTGCTGCGGATAGCCGTACGGCCCCGGCTGCTGCGGCTGTCCGTACGGGCCGGGCTGCTGCTGCTGCTGCGGATAGCCGTAACCGGGCGCGGGCGGCGGCGGGGAGCCCGGCGCGCCCTGCGGAGGCGGGGGCGGCGGTGTCTGCGGGGCGCCCTGGGGTGCTCCGTGCGGGGGCGGCGGGCCGGCCGGCGGCTGAGCGGGCGGCGGAGGCGTGGCTCCTTGCGCATCCCGCGGGTCCTGCGGGCCTTGCGGAGGCCCGAAGCCGCCCTGCGGCGGCGGATCCTGCGGCGCTCCGAACCCGCCCTGCTGCGACGGCTTTTCAGGCGGCTGAGTCATCAGCGCGTTCCCCCTCTTCACTGATTTTTAGCCATGCCCTGCAGTACGCACCGCAGCGGGCGATGCACTCACAGTGGTTGTCATAGAGCCTGAGAGTGTTCCCAGACGGCTCTTTCTATCACCCTGGAGCGCTCGAACACCGGGCCGGTTCTTCCCTGTTTCCAAGGGAGAACCGGCCCGTGATGCCCTCGTTACGCTTGTTCACGCGCTCTTCACGCGTCGTCGGCGAGCTCCAGCCAGCGCATTTCCAACTCCTCGCGCTCGGTGGCCAGTTCGCGCAGCTCGCTGTCCAGTTTAGCCACCTTCCCGAAGTCCGTGGCGTTATCGGCGATTTGAGTGTGGAGCTTGCTCTCCTTCTCGGAGATCTTGTCCAGCTGCCGCTCGATCTTCTGGAGTTCCTTCTTCGCGGCGCGGTCCTCCTTGGCCGACGCGGCGGCGGGGGAACCACCCTTTTCCGCCACCGGGGCCGAGGCCGCGGCGGCCTCCTCCATCTTGTGGCGTCGCTCCAGGTACTCGTCGATACCGCGCGGCAGCATCCGCAGGGTCGCGTCGCCGAGGAGCGCGAACACCCGGTCGGTGGTGCGCTCGATGAAGAACCGGTCGTGGGAGATCACGATCAGGGAGCCCGGCCAGCCGTCGAGGAGGTCCTCCAGCTGGGTGAGGGTCTCGATGTCGAGGTCGTTCGTCGGCTCGTCGAGGAAGAGGACGTTCGGCTCGTCCATCAGCAGCCGCAGGATCTGCAGCCGCCGGCGCTCACCACCGGACAGGTCACCGACGGGCGTCCACTGCTTCTCCTTGTTGAACCCGAAGGTCTCGCAGAGCTGGCCCGCGGTCATCTCCCGGCCCTTGCCGAGGTCGACCCGGTCGCGGACCGCCTGGACGGCCTGCAGCACGCGCAGGTTCGGGTCGAGTTCGCCGACCTCCTGGGAGAGGTAGGCGAGCTTGACGGTCCGGCCGGTGACGACCCGGCCCGCGGCGGGCTGCGTCTCACCGTCGGAACGGGCGGCCTCGGCCATGGCGCGCAGGAGAGAGGTCTTCCCGGCGCCGTTCACCCCGACCAGACCGATCCGGTCGCCAGGACCGAGCTGCCAGGTCAGATGCTTGAGGAGCACCTTGGGCCCGGCCTGCACGGTGACGTCCTTCAGCTCGAAGACCGTCTTGCCGAGCCGGGACGAGGCGAACTTCATCAGCTCGCTGCTGTCGCGGGGCGGCGGCACGTCCGCGATCAGCTCGTTGGCGGCCTCGACGCGGAAGCGCGGCTTGGACGTACGGGCGGGGGCGCCGCGGCGCAGCCAGGCCAGCTCCTTGCGGACCAGGTTCTGCCGCTTGACCTCCTCGGTGGCGGCGATGCGCTCCCGCTCGGCGCGCGCGAAGACGTAGTCGGTGTAGCCGCCCTCGTAGTCGTAGACGGCACCCTTCTGCACGTCCCACATGCGGGTGCAGACCTGGTCGAGGAACCACCGGTCGTGGGTGACGCAGACGAGGGCGGACCGGCGCTCGCGCAGATGCTGCGCCAGCCAGGCGATGCCTTCCACGTCGAGGTGGTTGGTGGGCTCGTCGAGGATGATGAGGTCCTGCTCCTCGATGAGCAGCTTGGCCAGCGCGATGCGCCGCCGCTCACCGCCGGAGAGCGGTCCGATCACGGTGTCGAGGCCCTGCGGGAAGCCGGGCAGGTCGAGCCCGCCGAACAGGCCCGTGAGTACGTCCCTGATCTTGGCGTTGCCCGCCCACTCGTGGTCGGCCATGTCCCGGATGACCTCGTGCCGGACGGTGGCCGCGGGGTCCAGGGAGTCGTGCTGGGTGAGCACGCCGACATGCAGGCCGCCCGAGTGCGTCACACGCCCGGAGTCGGCCTCTTCCAGCTTCGCGAGCATCCGGATGAGCGTGGTCTTGCCGTCACCGTTTCGGCCGACCACCCCGATCCGGTCCCCTTCGGACACGCCGAGGGAGACTCCGTCGAGCAGCGCACGGGTTCCGTACACCTTGCTGACCTGCTCGACATTGACCAGATTGACGGCCATCGCACTCCTGACAAGGGGGATCGATCGACCTTCCAGGGTAGTCGCCCGGAAGGATGATCCTTCCGCCCTCCCAAAAGGGACGGCGGCACACGGTGGGGAACGCCCCATGGAGGGCGCCCGATAGGGGCGCGGGGAACGGCGCAGTCTTTCGCCTTTAGGGGCGCGGGGAACGGCGCAGTCTTTTAGGGGCGCAGCCCCAGGGGCGCGGGGAACGGCGCAGTCTTTGCCTTCAGGGGCGCGGGGAACGGCGCAACCGGCCCCCACCGACCCACAGCCGACACGACCGTGCAGGTCACAGCACGAC
Source organism: Streptomyces tauricus (assembly GCF_014650955.1). Lineage (GTDB taxonomy): Bacteria > Actinomycetota > Actinomycetes > Streptomycetales > Streptomycetaceae > Streptomyces > Streptomyces tauricus. The sequence continues at coordinate 162,768 of NZ_BMVY01000014.1, read as the reverse complement.
GGCTCCCGGCACGGGCCCCACAGCCACGCGCGCAGCGCGACAGACCCCGGACGCCAGCAGCGCCTCCGCCACCTTCCCCGCCGACTCCCCGTCCGAGACAAGAAACGCGGTGGTGGGCCCGGACCCGGAAACGATCGCGGCCAACGCCCCGCCCTCGACCCCGGCGGTCAACGTCGATTCCAAGGACGGCCGCAAGGACAACGCGGCACCCTGCAGATCATTGGACACGGCCCCGGCCAACGCCAGGGCGTCCCCCGAGGCCAACGCCTCGAGAAGCGCCCCGGAGGCAACCGGCTCAGGCACCGCCACCCCCGCATGGAGCCGGTCGAACTCCCCGTACACCGCCGGCGTCGATAGCCCCCCGTCGGCCACGGCGAACACCCAGTGGAAGGTCCCCCCGACCTCCAGAACCCGCAGTTTCTCCCCCCGCCCGGTCCCGAGCGCGGCCCCGCCGACGAGGCTGAACGGCACATCGCTGCCGAGCTCGGCGCAGATCTCAAGAAGCTCGTCCCGCGAGGCCCCCGTACCCCAGAGGGCGTCGCAGGCGACGAGCGCGCCCGCGCCGTCGGCGGAACCGCCCGCCATGCCTCCGGCGACCGGGATGTCCTTCGCGATGTGGATGTGCACGTCGGCCCGGCGCCCGTACCGCGCGGCCAGCTTCTCCACGGCCCGCGCCGCCAGATTCGTACGGTCGAGCGGCACCTGGTCCGCGTCGGGCCCCTCGCAGGTCACCCGGAGGGCGTCGGCGGGGGTCACCGTCACCTCGTCGTAGAGCCCGACGGCGAGAAACACATTGGCGAGGTCATGGAACCCGTCGGCCCGCGCGCCCCCCACGGCCAACTGAACATTGACCTTGGCGGGAACCCGTACGGTCACGCCACCCCGCACGTCACCCGTCACAGCACCCGTCACGCTCACTGCTTGTTCTCCGCGATCCGTGCGAACTCCTCCACCGTCAGGGACTCGCCCCGCGCCTGCGGCGAGACCCCCGCGGCGACCAGCGCGGCCTCGGCGGCGGGCGCCGAACCGGCCCAGCCGGCCAGCGCGGCCCGCAGCGTCTTGCGCCGCTGGGCGAAGGCGGCGTCCACGACGGCGAAGACCTCGCGCTGGGAGGCGGTCGTCTTCACCGGCTCCGCGCGGCGGACGAGCGAGACGAGCCCGCTGTCGACGTTCGGGGCGGGCCAGAAGACGTTGCGGCCGATGGAGCCGGCCCGCTTGACCTCGGCGTGCCAGTTCGCCTTCACGGAGGGCACGCCGTAGACCTTCGAGCCGGGCGGCGCGGCGAGCCGGTCGGCGACCTCCGCCTGCACCATCACGAGCGTGCGCTCGATGGTGGGGAAGGTGTCGAGCATGTGCAGCAGCACGGGCACGGCGACGTTGTACGGGAGGTTCGCGACCAGAGCCGTCGGGGCGGGGCCCGGCAGTTCGGTGACCTGCATGGCGTCCTCGTGGACGAGCGAGAAGCGCTCGGCGCGTTCCGGCATGCGGGCGGCGATCGTGGCGGGCAGCGCGCCCGCGAGGGTGTCGTCGATCTCGACGGCGACGACGCTCTCGGCCGCCTCCAGGAGTCCCAGGGTCAGGGACCCGAGGCCCGGTCCGACCTCGACGACCACGTCCTCGGGACGGACGCCGGCGGTCCGGACGATGCGCCGCACGGTGTTGGCGTCGATGACGAAGTTCTGACCGCGCTGCTTGGTGGGCCGTACGCCGAGCGCTGCCGCGAGTTCGCGGACGTCGGCGGGACCCAGAAGGGCGTCGGAGGCGGGGCTGGTCACGCCCCAAGGGTAAGGGTGCCCACCCCCACCCCCCGCCCACGGGTGTTACGCCCGCACTGCAGAGCCGGGCCACACCCCCCCTCGCCAGGGACGCGGGGACCGGCGCGCCCAGCCCTCACCGCACGCGCGGACAAAACCCCGCCCACCCGCGGCACAGCCCGCTTTCAAGGGGCGCGGGGAACTGCGCGCCCAGCCCTCACAGGGCGCACGGGCAAAACCCCGCCCACCCAGGGCGCACCCCGCTTTCAAGGGGCGCGGGGAACTGCGCGCTCAGCGCTCACCGCGCCGCGGACAAAACCCCGCCCACCCAGGGCGCAGCCCCGCCTTTCAGGGGCGCGGGGAACTGCGCGAACGCCCCCACCGGGCCCGCGGACGACGGGGGTTCGGGGGCGGAGCCCCCGTAGCGATGCCCCCTACAAGCGCCCTCCACAGTGGGGCCACGGACTCGCCCCCCGCCGCACATACAACTTCTTCGCCCGAAACGTCTGCTCCGCCGCGGAAGCGTCCTGCGGCCTCCCCACCCCACCCAACGCCTGCCAGGTCCGCGTATCGAACTGATACAGCCCCCCGTACGTCCCGGACGCGTCGACCGCCCCCGGCCGCCCCCCGGACTCACAGTGGGCGAGCCCCTCCCAGTTCAGGCGGTCGGCGCCCTCCACGGACGTGGGAAGCGGCTTCGTCCCCACCTTCACCACCTGCGCACGCGGCTCGCGCACCACCTCGGACCGCAGCCGCCGCGGCTTCTGCTCGACACCGTTGACGGTCCGCAGGGAGTACGTGACGCGCCGCAGCCCGGGCCGCCCCGCCTGCTCCACCACCTCGGTGCCCCGGAACAGCCCGGGATCCTCGGTCCGCCGTACCTCGAAGGGCAGCGACTCCTCACGGATCTCCTTCGTGCCGGTGATCCGCATGACCGTCACCGTCTGCCCGTCACGCGGGAAACTGTCGGCCGGGACGGAGAGGGTGTCCTGGCCGTGCAGCGTGATCCCGGCCTCGTCCACGGTCTCGCGGACCGTCGCCGCGTTCGTACGGACCGTCCGCGCCTGTCCGTCCGCCATGACCGTCACGGTCCGCTCGGTACGGACGTCGAGCGCGAGCCCCGCCCGCCCGATCCGCCGGGCGCGCGGCACCGACAGGTACGCGCCCTCCGCGCGCACCCCGAGTTCCCGCAGCGCCTCGTCCACGGTGTGCGCGGTGGTCCACTCGTGGCTCGACCGCCCGTCCAGGGTGAGCCGCAGAGGCCGCCCGTACCGTACGGCGATCTCCTCACCGCTGGTCAGCGCGGTGCCGGGGGCGGGGGCCACCACGTCATGGGCGCCCACCCGGACCCCTTCGTCGGCGAGCAGCTCACCCACGTCGTCCGCGAAGGTGTGCAGGGTGCGGGGCTTGCCGTCGACGGTCAGTTCGATCGCCTTGTCGTCGGCGACGAAGGCCGAGGTGCCGCCCGCGAGGAAGGCCACGACCAGCGCCTGCGGGAGCAGTTTCCGTACGTCGGGCCGCTCCGCGCTCCTGCGACGCCGCGCGGCCCGCCGGGCCTCGGCACGCCCACCGGACCGGCTCGACCCGCCGAACGGTTCGCCGAACAATTCCGTGGCCGGTTCCGTGGCCGGTTCGGGGGACGGATCCACGGGCAGTTCGGTGGTCGGCGCGAGAGGCACCGCCTGCCGCGGAAGCGTCGGCGCGTCCGGGAACCAGGCCTCACCGGGGCGCACGTGACCGTAACCGTGCCCGTACTCGTGTCCGTACGCGGGCCCGTGATCGAGCTCGTACGCGTACACAGGCCCGTGCCTGCTCCCGTGCTCGTACGCGGGCACGTGCTCATGCTCGTGCCCCTGCTCGTACGCGGGCCGATACGTGTCCGGATATCCGTGGCCGTACGGCTCGTGGCTGCCGTACTCGGCGTGCCCGTGCGCCGAATTCAGGTACGGGTTCGAACTCAGGCTCGGACTTGGGCTCGGACTCGGGCTCGGACTCGGACTCGGGCCATACGTCTCGTACTGCGGACTGCTCACGACGACACGCTCCAGAAGACCGGTGGAGAGAGGTACGCCCGCGGGGCTCCTTCGGGTTGAGGGGAGGCGGGTGGGCGGACAGAACCTAGCGGAGCGTTCGTCACTCTCCAAAGCAGCGCGACTACAGCGGGTGGCGAAGCGCCCTGGGCCGGGCCCTGGGAGCGCGATGTCCGTTATGGGTCAGTAATCGAACGCCCGGGCAGTGTTCGCCGAGAGCGCCGTCGCCAGCACGTCCTCGTCGAGCCCCCGTACGGCGGCCATGGCGCGGACCGTGACCGGAATGAGATAGGGGGCGTTGGGCCGTCCGCGGTACGGGACGGGAGTCAGGAAGGGCGCGTCGGTCTCGACGAGGACGAGTTCGAGCGGCGCCACGGCGAGGGCGTCGCGCAGCGGCTGCGCGTTCTTGAAGGTCATGTTCCCGGCGAACGACATGTAGTAGCCGGCGCGGGCGCAGACCGCCGCCATCTCCGCGTCCCCGGAGTAGCAGTGGAAGACGGTCCGCTCGGGCGCGCCCTCCTCCTTCAGGATCCGCAACACGTCGGTGTGGGCGTCCCGGTCGTGGATGACGAGTGCCTTGCCGTGCCGCTTGGCGATCTCGATGTGCGCCCGGAAGGACCGCTCCTGCGCGGCCATGCCCTCGGGTCCGGTGCGGAAGTAGTCGAGGCCGGTCTCGCCGACGCCCTTGACCTGGGGCAGGGCGGCGAGCCGGTCGATCTCGGCGAGCGCCTCGTCCAGCGCGCCCGCGCCACCGGCCACCCTGGCACCCTGCCGGGACCATCCGTCGGGATCGCCATGCACGATCCGCGGCGCCTCGTTCGGGTGGAGGGCGACGGTCGCGTGGACGGCGTCGTACGCGGCTGCCGTCTCGGCCGCCCAGCGCGAGCCCTTCAGGTCGCAGCCCACCTGCACGACCGTCGTCACGCCGACGGACGCGGCCTTGGCGAGCCCTTCCTCGACCGTGCCGGACTGCATGTCGAGATGGGTGTGCGAGTCGGCCACCGGTACCCGCAGCGGGTCCGGCAGGGGCGGGGCTTCGGCGTTGGAAGGCATACCCCGATCCTACGAAGGGGCCCTCCCGGCGACGGAACGCCGGGTCCCGCCTCGCGGGGAAGCGGTCCGCGAGGCGGGAACCCGGCGCCCGTGCCGCGGGGTTGCCGCGCTCCCGGGATGCCGTGCCGCCGGGCGCCCTGGAGTCACCCCGCCTTGCGGTGGTGGAACGGGTGCAGCAGATCGGAGAGGTGCCAGTGGTGCGCGGCCTTGGGCATCGCGCCCGCCTCCGGCAGCTGGGCCGCGCCCGGCGACTGCGCCGCGTCCGCCGGCATCGCGGCAGCCGTGGCGGAGGCCGTGGTGGCGGGGGCCTTCGCGGCGGCCGGGGCGCGCTTCATCGGCGGTACGGACAACGCGCGGCGCATCGAGTTCTGCGCCGAGGACACCTGGCCGGCCCGCATGATGCGCAGGATGTGCCCGTCGCAGTTCACGCAGCTCGGCCGGCTCAGCGGCGACGGCACGACCAGGCCGTCCGCCACGTACGTCACGAACTCGGCTCCCTCGGCGTCGAAGTGGTGCTCGATCTCGTACGACTGCTCCCAGCCGTGCCCGCAGCGCATGCAGGCGAAGGAGTACGACTCGTGGACCGTGTCGGTGGCCGTGACGGCGTCGGCGCGGTGTGCGGGTCCGCCGGTGATCCGACCGGGCTGTCCTGCGATCTCGCTCATGCCGGCTCCTCTTGCCGCTGGACGAGGACGGGTCTGTCCTTCCTCCAGTGGACGCCTCCGCCGACGTGAACGCACCGGACCTGTCGAGTGTTGGAGCCGTCTTGGCCGTTCCTTGTCGGAGGGCCCCCGATACCCGGTCCGGGCTTTGCCTTGGACGGCGGTCCTTTGCCCGCGCATGGGCCGGTGCGCTCCCCTGTGAAATCGTGCGCTCCCCTGAGGACCCGCGCGCTCCCTCAACTGGGCCGGCCCCGCCCTCTCTCAGCAGGTCACGCCCTCATTCGCGCGCTCGTCGCGGGGGTCGCTCAGAAGGTCGCTCCGGGGGCGCGGGGCGTCGCTCCCGGGGGGCCTGGGCGGTCAATTGGGACGCCGCCCCCGGGGGCGCCGGAGGTCGATCAGGACGCCGCTCCCGGCGGGCCCAGCGCTCGGATCAGTGCGCCGCTCCGGAAGGGCACAGAAGCTCGATCAGGGCGCCGCGCGTTCGGCGTTCTTCGCCGCGACGACCGCGTCGAAGACCTCCCGCTTGGGTACGCCCGCGTCCGCGGCGACGGCGGCGATCGCCTCCTTGCGCCGCTCCCCCGCCTCCTCGCGCACCCGCACCCTGCGCACCAGTTCGCCGGCGTCCAGCACCTCGGTCTTCTCCGGGGCGCCCTCGACGACGACGGTGATCTCGCCGCGTACGCCCTCGGCGGCCCAGACGGCCAGCTCCCCGAGGGGCCCGCGCTTGACCTCCTCGTACGTCTTGGTCAGTTCGCGGCAGACGGCGGCCCGCCGCTCGGCCCCGAACACCTCGGCCATCGCGGCGAGCGTGTCGTCGAGCCGGTGCGGGGCCTCGAAGAAGACGAGCGTGCGGCGCTCGTCCCCGACCTCCCGCAGCCGCGACAGCCGTTCGCCGGCCTTGCGGGGCAGGAAGCCCTCGAAGCAGAACCGGTCCACGGGCAGCCCGGACAGCGCGAGCGCGGTGAGTACGGCGGACGGCCCCGGTACGGCCGTGACCTTGATGTCCTTCTCCACGGCGGCGGCGACGAGCCGGTAGCCGGGGTCGGACACGGACGGCATCCCGGCGTCCGTCACGAGCAGCACGCGCGCGCCGCCCACCAGCGCCTCGACCAGTTCGGGCGTACGGGCGGACTCGTTGCCCTCGAAGTACGAGACGACCCGTCCGGTCGGCTGTACGTCGAGGCCCTGGGTCAGCCGGCGCAGCCGCCGGGTGTCCTCGGCGGCGATGACGTCGGCGCCCGCCAGCTCCGCCGCCAGCCGGGGCGGTGCGTCCGCGATGTCCCCGATGGGCGTGCCTGCGAGTACGAGGATTCCTGCCGCGGTTCCATCGGTTCCTGTCACGGTTCCATCCTCGCAGGGGCGGCCCGCGGGACTCACACAGACCTGTTCCCTACGATGGCGCGGTGACAAGTACCGCGTCCTCCACGGACACCCGGCAGGGACAGGGCGTCGAAGAGCAGCGGCCGCCGTGGCAGCAGCGGCTGCGCAGGTTCGGCTACGCGGCCGGATCCAGAGACGACGTCCGCGACCGCCTCGTGCCCGCGTACACCGAGCCCGGCCCACGTCTGTGGGCGGCGATCGGGCTCCGCCAGGAGGCCGCCGAACGCATCGTCCGCTGGTCGGCATGGGGCGGCCCGCTGCTCATCACGCTGCTGGCGGGCCTGATGCGGTTCTGGAACCTGGGCAGCCCGAAGGCGGTGATATTCGACGAGACGTACTACGCCAAGGACGCCTGGGCGCTCATCCACCGCGGATTCGAGGTCAACTGGGCCAAGGACGCCAACGAGCTGATCCTGCAGAACGGCGGGGACGTCCGCATCCCGACGGACGCCGCCTACGTGGTCCACCCCCCGGTCGGCAAGTACGTCATCGGGCTCGGCGAGTGGATGTTCGGGTTCACGCCGTTCGGCTGGCGGTTCATGACGGCCCTGCTCGGCACGCTGTCCGTGCTGATGCTGTGCCGGATCGGCCGGCGCCTGTTCCGCTCGACGTTCCTCGGCTGCCTGGCCGGCGCGCTGATGGCGGTGGACGGCCTGCACTTCGTGATGAGCCGCACCGCGCTGCTCGACCAGGTGCTGATGTTCTTCGTCCTCGCGGCGTTCGGCTGCCTGGTCGTCGACCGCGACAAGACCCGAGAACGGCTGGCCGCGGCGCTTCCGCGGGACGCCGACGGAGTCGTACGCCCGAACGCGGAGGCAGCCCGGAACACCCTTCTCGGCCGCCGCCCCTGGCGCCTGCTCGCGGGCCTGATGCTCGGCCTCGCCATCGGCACCAAGTGGAACGGCCTGTACGTACTGGTCGCGTTCGGCCTGATGACGGTCCTGTGGGACGTCGGCTCACGCCGCGTGGCGGGCGCCCGCCGCCCCTACCGGGCAGTCCTCAAACACGACGTGGGCTGGGCGTTCCTCTCGACGGTCCCGGTAGCGGTCATCACGTACCTCGCCTCCTGGACGGGCTGGTTCTTCTCGGCCACCGACGGCAAGGGCGGCTACTACCGGAACTGGGCCACGGCCGACGGCCGCACCAGCGACTGGGGCTGGCTGTTCCCCGACTGGTGGCGCAGCCTGTGGCACTACGAGACCCAGGTGTACGACTTCCATGTCGGCCTGCACTCGCCGCACACGTACCAGTCGAACCCGTGGAGCTGGATCGTCACGGGCCGCCCGGTCTCGTACTTCTACGAGTCGCCGCTGCCCGGCAAGGACGGCTGCCCGACGGACGCGGGCGAGAAGTGCGCCCGCGAGGTCCTGGCCCTCGGCACCCCGCTCCTGTGGTGGGCCGCGGCCTTCGCGATCCTCTACGTCCTGTGGCGCTGGCTCTTCCGCCGCGACTGGCGGGCGGGCGCGATCGTCTGCGGCATCGCGGCGGGCTACCTCCCGTGGTTCCTCTACCAGGAACGCACGATCTTCTTCTTCTACGCGGTGGTCTTCCTCCCCTTCCTGTGCCTGGCGGTGGCGATGATGACCGGCGCGATGCTGGGCCCCCCGGGCGCGACGGAACGCCGCCGAGTCATCGGCGCGGCATCCGCGGGCGTCCTGATCCTCCTGATCGCCTGGAACTTCATCTACTTCTGGCCGATCTACACGGGCGAGGCCATCCCGATCGACTCGTGGCGGGCCCGGATGTGGCTGGACACGTGGGTGTAGCCGGCCCATTACCCCCGGAGTAATCGACCCCTCCTCCCGCCCCCGGCAGGATCGGACACATCGACGGGGCCCCGCTCGGGGCCCCGGGATCCGGTCGCAGCAGCGAGGAGATCGTCATGTCCGTCACGTCTACTGCCGGCGACGCGAGTTCGGGTGTCAGTGACTCGTCCGTCGCCGACGCCACCCGGGCCTGTGTGCAGGAGTATCTTGCCGCTCGGCTCGCCGGGGACACCGGGCGGCTGGTCGCGCTGTTCGCCGATCGGGTCGACTGGCAGCTCGCCGCGAATCCGGTCGTGCCGTGGATCCGGCCGCGGTCCACGGCCGTCGAGTGCGGCGAGCAGTTCGAGGACATCATGAAGTACACCGTGCCCGAGGACGCGCGGGCCTCCGTCGACGTTCTCCTCGTCGACGGCACGGACGCCGTGCTGATGGGGCAGCTGTCGGGGACCGTGCGGGCGACGGGGAAGTCCTTCGAGGGGCCGTTCGCGCTGCGGCTGACCGTCGAGGACGGCCGGATCACCCGGCACCACCTCTACGAGAACAGCCTGTCGATCGCCGAGGCGTGCACCGCCTGACAGCCGGGCCCGTGCCGTCCGGCGCGGTCCTGCAGCCGAGGTTCGCGCGTTCGACGCGTCTAACGATCGGGGAACACCGCCCCCATCCGTCACTCTCCCCGCATACAGTGCGACGCAGGGACACCATTCTGAACGCGTTCAGAACGGTGCGCGGGGAGGATCGGGGAGGGGACGCGAGATGCGGAACGGGGTCAAGGTCGGCATCGTCGGCGGGGTGTTCGCCGTGATGGTGGGGGGCGCGGGGTACGGCGCGTACAACATCGTGAGCGCCGTCAGCGGGGACGGCGGATCGGCGGCGGCCGGTGCCGAGAAGACCGGGCCGCCCTCGGACGACGAGGTCGCGGAGACCTCCGAGAAGTTCTTCACGGCCTGGGAGCAGGGTGACGCCGCCACCGCCGCGGACCTGACCGACAACGCCCTCGCCGCCAAGGAACTGCTCATCGCCTACGGCGGCCAGGCACACATCGGGAAGGTGAAGATCACGCCCGGTACGGCAACGGGCGCGTCCGTGCCGTTCGAGGTGTCGGCCACCGTCTCGTACGAGGGCAGGAGCAAACCGCTCACGTACAAGAGCGAGCTGGGCGTCGTACGCGGGAAGACCACCGGGCGGGCGCTCGTCGACTGGCGGCCCTCCGTCCTGCACCCGGATCTCAAGACCGGTGACACCCTGCTCACGGGCGAGGCGGCGAGCCCGCCCATCGAAGCGGTGGACCGTGACGGCACCGTCCTGACGAAGGAGAAGTACCCCTCCCTCGGGCCCGTGCTCGACACCCTGCGCGACCGGTACGGCGACAAGGCGGGCGGCTCCCCCGGGGTCGAGCTCGCGATCCGGCACGCGAGCGAGGAGGCCGGTGACAGCCCGCTGGTGACGCTCGCCAAGGGCAAGGCGGGCAAGCTCCGTACGACGATCAGCGCGGGCGCGCAGGCCGCCGCGGAGAAGGCCGTCACGCGGTACGCGGAGTCGTCGGTCGTCGCCGTGAAGCCGAGCACCGGAGAGGTGCTGGCGGTCGCGAACCACCGCGGGGACGCCTTCAACGCGGCGTTCCAGGGCAAGGTCGCCCCCGGCTCCACCATGAAGATCGTCACCGCGGCGATGCTGATCGACAACGGCGTGACCGCGATGAACAGCCCGGCGCCCTGTCCGGCGACCGCCACCTGGCAGAGCCAGACATTCAAAAACCTCACGGGCATGGCGCCCGACGAGAAGGCCACGCTCGCCAACAGCTTCATGCGCTCGTGCAACACGGCCTTCGTGAAGCTCATCGACGGCTCCGACGAGCGGCCGCTCACGGACGAGTCGCTGACCACCGAGGCGCAGGAGCGGTTCGGTCTGGGCAAGGACTGGAAGACGGGCATCGTCTCCTTCGACGGGAGCGTCCCCGCCTCCGGCGGCCCGAACCGCGCCGCCAACGCCATCGGCCAGGGCGAGATCCAGATGAACCCGCTGAACATGGCGTCGGTCACGGCCACCGCTATCACGGGCACGTTCCGCCAGCCCTACCTCGTGTCGCCGAAGCTCGACGACCGTACGCTGGCCACCGCCCGCGGGCTGCCGTCCGGCACCGCCGCCCAGCTGAAGCAGATGATGCGCCTCACCGCGACCAGCGGCACCGGCGCCCAGGCCATGTCCGGGCTCGGCGGTGACATCGGCGCCAAGACCGGCTCCGCGGAGGTCGACGGCCAGAAGACGTCCGACAGCTGGTTCACCGGTTTCCGCGGCGACATCGCCGCCGCCGCCATGACGGAGGAGGGCGGCCACGGAGGGGACGCGGCGGGTCCGATTGTCGCAGCTGTGCTACGGACAGGTGGCTGAACTCACCCGCACAGGCCGGGACTCTAGGGTGGTGGCTCTCGTTCTAGTAGAGCCGGTGGGGATGCGGGAACCGTGCGGGGACTCGTGGAGCCGGCGAAGACTCGTAGAGAGCCGTTGAGGACGTCGGGGAAGCAGCGAAGGAACGGAAGCCGTGGGGAACAGAAGGCGCGCGACTGAGCGCGGCAGGACGAAGCCCGCCGTCATCGGCGGGATGATCGCCGTTGTCGTGGGCGGTGCGGGGTTCGGCGTCTACGCGCTGTACGGCGGCGGAGCGGTGGCCGACGCGGGTTCGGCCTCCGGCGCGAAGGCCGTGAAGAGCGGCCCGCTGTCGGCGGCCGAGGTGAAGTCCGCGGCCACCGCCTTCCTCACGGCCTGGCAGAGCGGTGACGTCGACAAGGCCGCCGCGGCGACGAACGACACCACGGCGGCGCGCGCCCTGCTCACGGGCTACGGCAAGGAGGCGTACGTCGAGGACGTGACGCTCACCGCCAAGAAGCGCTCCGGTGACACCGTGCCGTTCTCCGTCAAGGGCACGGTCGCGTACAAGACCCTGACCAAGCCTCTCGCGTACGAGTCCGAGCTGACCGTCGTGCGTCGCGCCAAGGACGGGAAACCGCTGGTCGACTGGCATGCGGCGGTCGTGCACCCGGAGCTGGAGGACGGCGACAAGCTGGTCACCGGCGAGGCCGGGACACCCCCGGTCAAGGCCCTGGACCGGGACGGCGGCGAGCTGACCACGGCCGAGTACCCCTCCCTGGGGACGGTCCTGGACGGTCTGCGGGAGAAGTACGGCAAGAAGGCCGGCGGCAAGGCGGGTGTCGAGCTGCGGGTGGTCCGCGCCGGCTCCGAGGACGCCGAGGACAGCAAGGGCACGGAGAGCACGAAGAAGACCGGCTCCTCCGACAAGAACCCCGACAAGACGCTCCTCGAGCTGAGCGAGGGCACCCCGGGCACGGTCCGTACGACGCTCAGCCCGGCCCTCCAGGCGACCGCCGAGAAGCAGGCGGCCGCGAAGTCCAAGGCGTCGGCCGTCATGATCAAGCCGTCCACGGGCGAGATCCTGGCCGTCGCGAACTCGGGGCACGGCTTCAACACCGCGTTCCAGGGCTCGCTGGCCCCCGGCTCGACGATGAAGATCGTCACGGCCTCGTTGCTCATCGAGAAGGGGCTCGCCTCGGTGAACAAGGAGCACCCCTGCCCCAAGTACTCGACGTACGGCGGCTGGAAGTTCCAGAACGACGACAAGTTCGAGATCAAGGGCGGCACGTTCAAGGCGAGCTTCGCGCGCTCCTGCAACACGGCCTTCATCAGCCAGGCCAAGAAGCTGAGCGACGACGACCTGACCAAGCAGGCCCAGCAGGTGTTCGGCCTCGGCATGGACAACTGGGCGATCGGCGTGCCGACCTTCGACGGCTCGGTGCCGGTGCAGTCGCAGGCCCAGATGGCGGCCTCGCTGATCGGGCAGGGCGGGGTGCGGATGAACCCGCTGAACATGGCGTCGGTCGTCGCCACGGCCAAGACGGGCACGTTCCACCAGCCCTACCTGGTGCCTCCGACCGTCGACGACCGGACCCTCGCGAAGGGATCCCGCTCGCTGTCGGCCGACACACAGGCCCAGCTCAAGGAACTCCTCCAGTACACGGCCGCGGCCGGTACGGCGGCCGAGGCCATGGCGGGGCTCGGTCCCGACTTCGGGGCCAAGACCGGTTCCGCGGAGGTCGACAACCAGAAGAAGCCCAACGGCTGGTTCACGGCCTGGAAGGGCGATCTGGCCGCCGCGGGCGTGGTCCAGCAGGGCGGCCACGGCGGCGAGACGGCGGGTCCGATCGTGGCGGCGCTGCTGAAGGCGGGCAGCTGACGGGCGTACAGCGGCTCAGCTGGTCACGGGGGTGGCCGTGTACGTCCGGCGCAGGAAGCGGATCAGCGTCTTCGCCTCGAACTGCACGACCGCCACTCCGTTCGCCGAGTGGAACTCCATGACGGCCTGGACCCGGCCGCAGGGCCAGATGCGTACGTCACCGGCGGCGGCCGGCGCCCGTAGCCCCCGTTCGAGCAGGTCGCGGGCGAACACCCACTCGTGATGGCCGGGCAGCATGATGTGCACCCGTCGGGGGTCGGTCTCCGGGTCGTATCGAAGGGCCACCGGCACGGCGGGCGGATCCTGCGCCTCGTCCGTCACGATGTGGGCGCGCGCGTACTGCTCAACGGCGGACATCGATCGCTCCCTCTTTGAACTGATCCTTATCTAATGTCGCATATTTTCCGATATGCACCCCCAGATGAGTCGTCGTCGCATTCAGGGTCACCTCGCTCTTGCAAACTGTTCGCATTAAGCCACTATCATCGAACGGTTATCGCCAGTCGGCCTGCCCCCGGAAGCGGAGCCCTCCATGCACGTGCCCGACGGATTCATCAACGCGCCCGTCTCCGTCGCCGCCGGCGTCGTGGCCGCCACGGCGGTCGCGGTGAGCCTGCGCGGCGCCCGCCGTGAACTGGACGAGCGCACGGCACCGCTCGCGGGTCTGGTCGCCGCGTTCATCTTCGCCGTGCAGATGCTGAACTTCCCGGTCGCGGCCGGGACCAGCGGACATCTGCTCGGAGGCGCGCTGGCCGCGATACTCGTGGGCCCCTTCACCGGGGTCCTGTGCGTGTCGGTCGTGCTCCTCATGCAGGGCATCCTCTTCGCGGACGGCGGCCTCACCGCGCTGGGCGTGAACATCACGGTCATGGCGGTGGTCACCACGGTCGTGGCCTACGCCGTCTTCCGCGGCCTCGTAAAACTCCTGCCCAGGAAGCGTCGGTCCATTACCGTCTCGGCGTTCGTCGCCGCTGTGATCTCCGTCCCGGCCGCCGCCGTCGCCTTCACGCTGATCTACGCGGTCGGCGGCACCACGGACGTCCCGATCGGGCAGGTCTTCACCGCCATGGTCGGCGTGCACGTCCTCATCGGCATCGGCGAGGCCGCGATCACCGCCCTGACGGTCGGCTCCGTCATCGCCGTACGCCCGGACCTCGTGTACGGGGCCCGCGGCCTGACCACGCCCCTGAAGCTGCGGGTCAACGGCGAACTGGTCGACACCCCCGCCGCCGGACCCGCCCCCGCCCCGGTCGCGGCCCGGTCCCACCGCAAGGTGTGGCTGGCGGGGCTCGCCACCTCCCTCGTCCTCGCCGGCTTCGTCAGCTTCTACGCCTCGGCGAACCCCGACGGCCTGGAGAAGGTCGCCTCCGACAAGGGCATCGACTCCAAGGTCGAGGACCACGCCGCCGCCGACTCGCCGCTCGCCGACTACGGCGTCGAGGGCCTCACCGACAGCCGGATCTCCGGCGGCCTCGCGGGCGTGATCGGCGTGAGCGTCACGATCGTCGCGGGCACGGGCGTCTTCTGGGCCGTCCGCAGGCGCCGTACGCCCGAGACCTCCCCGTCGCAGACGTCGTCCGCGCGGCTCGGGAAGTCCCTCTGACATGGGGGCAGGCCACGCGCACCGGCTCTACCGGCACGGACACTCGCCCGTGCACGGCCTGCCGCCGCACACCAAGCTCGCCGCCGTCTTCGCCTTCGTGCTGGTCGTCGTCTCGACCCCGCGCGAGGCGATGTGGACCTTCGGGCTGTACGCGCTGCTGCTGGCGTGCGTGGCGTACGCGGCCCGGGTCCCGGCCGGCTTCGTACTGAAGCGGCTGCTGATCGAGGTGCCGTTCGTGGCCTTCGCCGTGCTGATGCCGTTCGTGGCGCAGGGTGAGCGGGTGGACGTGCTCGGTCTTTCCCTGAGCGTGAACGGCCTGTGGGGCGCCTGGAACGTCCTGGCCAAGGGCACCCTCGGCGTCGCCGCGTCCGTGCTCCTCGCCTCGACGACCGAGCTGCGCGAACTCCTCCTCGGCCTCCAGCGGCTGCGGCTGCCACCCCTCCTCGTACAGATCGCGTCCTTCATGATCCGGTACGGGGACGTCATCGCGGACGAGATGCGGCGGATGAAGATCGCACGGGAGTCGCGCGGCTTCGAGGCCCGGGGCGTCCGTTCCTGGGGCGTCCTCGCCAAGTCCGCCGGCGCCCTGTTCATCCGCTCCTACGAACGCGGGGAGCGGGTGCACCTCGCCATGGTCAGCCGGGGGTACACCGGTTCCATGCCCGTCATCGACGAGGTGACCGCGTCGCGCGCGCAGTGGTCGTACGCCTTCGCCCTGCCGTGCGCCGCGCTCGTCGTATGTCTGCTGGGATGGACCCTGTGACCTCGCCCTCTCCCGTGCCCCCGCGTCCCGCCCCCTCGCTTGAAGTGGCTGGGCTGGCCTTCGCCTACCCGGACGGCCATCAGGCCCTCTTCGGGGTGGACTTCTCCGTCGGCCGGGGCGAGCGCGTGGCCCTGCTCGGCCCGAACGGTGCCGGCAAGACGACCCTCGTACTCCACCTCAACGGCATCCTGACCGGCGGCGCCGGCACGGTGACGGTCGCCGGGCTGCCCGTCGGCAAGAAGCACATGGCGGAGATCCGGCGGAAGGTCGGCATCGTCTTCCAGGACCCGGACGACCAGCTCTTCATGCCGAGTGTGCGTGAGGACGTGGCCTTCGGGCCCGCGTCCGCCGGTCTGAAGGGGCCCGAGCTGGAGGCCCGGGTGCGTACGGCGCTGGAGCGGGTCGGCATGGAGGCCTTCGCCGACCGGCCGCCGCACCACCTCTCCTTCGGCCAGCGGCGCCGGGTGGCCGTCGCGACCGTACTGGCGATGGAGCCGGAGATCCTCGTCCTGGACGAGCCGTCGTCCAACCTCGACCCGGCCTCGCGGCGCGAACTCGCCGACATCCTGCGCTCGTTGGACGTGACCGTGCTGATGGTCACGCACGACCTGCCGTACGCCCTCGAACTGTGCCCCCGCGCCCTGATCCTCAGCGAGGGCGTGATCGCGGCGGACGGGCGGACCGGCGAGCTGCTCTCGGACGACGAGCTGATGCGCGAGCACCGCCTGGAGCTGCCGTTCGGCTTCGATCCGCGCTCGGTGACAATGGGCGCGTGACGCTCGCGCGGCGAAGGGTACGGACGTGGTGAAGGTGAACGGCACAGTGGCCGAGGGCTTCGAGCCGGTCGAGGCGGCGTTCGTACGGAACTTCGAGACGCTCGGGGACCGGGGCGCGGCGGTCACCGTGTACCGCGACGGCCACAAGGTCGTCGACCTGTGGGCGGGCACGAGGGACATCGACGGCAGTGATCCCTGGCAGCACGGCACCGCGCAGATCGTGCGCTCGGCGACCAAGGGCGTAGCGGCGGCGGCGCTGCTCCTCCTCCACCAGCGGGGGCTGCTGGACCTGGACGCGCCGGTGGGTGAGTACTGGCCGGAGTTCAAGGCGGCGGGCAAGGAGCGGGTACTGGTCCGGCACGTGCTCTCGCACCGGGCCGGACTGCCGGTCCTGGACCACCCGCTCACCCCTGAGGAGTCGCTGGACCCGCTGCGGGGCGCGGAGGCGGTCGCCCGCCAGGCCCCGGTGTGGGAGCCCGGCACGGACCACGGCTACCACGCGCTGACGTACGGCTGGCTGGTCGGCGAACTGCTGCGACGCGTGACGGGCGCCGGCATCGGTGACTGGATCGCGCGGGAGACAGCGGGGCCCGTGGGCGCTGACCTGTGGGTCGGGCTGCCGGAGAGGGAGGCGGGCCGGGTGGGCAGGGTGGGCCGCGTGGAGACTCCGGAGAACGGCGGCGGGGCCCTGCGGGCACGCCCGAAGCGGTCGGTCACGGAGGCCTACGAGGATCCGGCGTCCCTCACCCGACGGGCCTTCGCGGCGATCACCCCGTTCCCGGACCAGAACGACCCGGCGTACCGGGCGGCGGCGCTCCCCGCGACGAACGGCATCGCGACGGCGGACGGGCTGGCCCGCTTCTACGCGTCCCTGATCGGCGAAGTGGACGGCGGTACGCGCCTGTTCACCGCGTCGACCCTGGCGGCGGCCCGCACGGAGGAGTCGGCCGGCCCGGACCGCGTCCTGGTGATCAACACCCGCTTCGGCCTCGGCTACATGCTCCACGGCTCGGCCTCCCCGTTCCTGTCCCCCGGTTCCTTCGGCCACCCGGGCCGAGGCGGCTCCCTGGGCTTCGCCGACCCGGAGTCGGGCATCGCGTTCGGCTACGTGACGAACGGCTTCCGCAAGACGGTGACGGCGGACCCGCGGGCGCAGGGGCTGGTACGGGCGGTACGGGCGGCACTGCAGGCGTAGCAACTCCCGTATTTCACGAGCCCTCCCGGTGGACGGTCGGCTACCTTCTGCACATGACGGTCGAACGGGTGGGGGGCGTCTTCGTCGCGTCGATCACGGGCATCCTGTGCCTGCTCTTCGCATCCATGACGCTGATCCGCTGCCTGCTGAGGCGGCGCGGTGTCAGCACGACGGCGGAGCTGGTGAGGTTCCGCACGAAGGTGGCGGAGGACGGCGAGTTGCTGTACTTCCCCGTGGTGACCTTCACGCTCCCGAACGGCGAGAAGGTCAGAGCGGAGGGGGAGGGCATGTCCCACCCGCCCCGCGGCACGGGCGAGGGCGACCACACAGAGGTGGTGTACGACCCGGTGGCCCCGACCAGCATGACCCTGCCCTCCCTCCAACCGGGCAGACTCAAGACGGGCGAGATCCTCGCGCATGGCAGCGCGTCGCTGGCCTTCGCATTCCTGACGTACCAAATCCTCGCCGACACGTTCTGACGACGGACGCCGGACGACGCCGGTGGATCACTGGTGAGTCCTGCGGCCTCGCGAAGCAGCCGGAGGCGGTGGCGGCGACGGAGGCGTTCTCGGTCTGGAAGAGGCGGTACAGGTGACTGCGTGAGATGTGGTGCGCGGCGGCGATTTGGGCCGGGGTCAGCTCCGGGTCCGCCAGGTGCCGGTGGACGTACGCCTTGACGCGCAGGGACAGCGTCCGGTCGTGGGTCTCGGGCGGCAGCCGGATGTCCTCGTCCACGGCGTGCGCGAAGACCGCGGTGACCAGGTCGGCGACGACCGTGCCGAGCCGGGGCGCGTCCGAGGGCCGGTACGGGTTGGTGTCCGCGGCCAGTTGTACGAGGAACTGGGCGAGCAGCGCGCCGGTCCCCTCGCGTCCCGATATCCGGCGCCCGATCGCCTGATCGGCGTGGCCCGTCGGCAGGGCCACGAGCGTCCGCGGTATCTCCACCCCGACGATGGTGACCGGGTCGGGGCCGGTGGTGATCTCGTACGACCGCGAGGAGCAGTTGATGTGGAAGTCGCGTATCCCGTACGCGGCTTGCTGTCTGCCCCAGGCCGCTTCGCCCTCGCCCCGCAGCAGCAGGGAGAGGTGGAAGGCCTCCGGGTCGGACTGGCGGACGAGTTTCGGGGTCCGGCGGAAGACGAGGTGGTCGAAGGTCGCCGGCCACACCGTCACGTCGCCGAGCCCGATCACGCGCTGGTGCCCGCGGTAGTCCGCGGCGCGGTCGCTGGCCAGGTCCATGGGCGCGTGCGTGTGCCCCAACTGCTGCGTCCACGCCTCGAACCGGTCGGCCACCGGCAGATCCAGGGTCCGCAGGACCGATTCATGCAGCATGCAATCAGTCAATCACAGAGGTTTCCGGTGGGTGTTGCCCGCGCGACGGCCACTTCCTCCGCGTGGCCGGTGTCGAAAAACGGAGTGCTGGGCGCGTACCGCACGGGAGATGATCCGGCTCGTGAAGAAGCCCGTGAAGGAGACAGCAGAGGCGGGTACTGGCAACGACCGTGCGTGGATCGAGCGTTCCTCGTGGGCTTATGGACTGGTGTCGCCGGATCCCGTCGTACGTTCCGCCGCGCTCGACCGTCAGGCCAGGGGGCAGAGGGAGGTCGAGGCCGCTTTCGACCGGATGTACCAGGGCCCTTCGCTCGCCAGGATGCTGCTGTTCCCAGTCAGGAACCGGGCGCGCACCAGGGCCATCGACCGTTGTCCGCCGGGGGCGCTGGGGAGCGGGAGCGGGTACTCGTACGCCCGCGGGAGCATCAGTTCGTGGCCTCGGTTGCCCCTCGCGTTGCTCTTCCTGGAGTGGGAGGCCCGGTATCCGCGGGAGTGGACCGAGCACGCCAAGAGCTGGGGCGTGAAACAAGCCCTGATCCGTGACCTGGCCGCCACCGATCACGATCAGCAGCTGAGAACGGAACTCGTCGAGCTGGTCGACCTGGTGGTCCGGCGGGCCTACCGGTGCAAGGACCGCGAGTACGTGCGCGTCGCCCGCGCCGTGGACGGGGACGAGCTGCGCGAGAGGCTGCACGACGCCCGGGGCTCGGAGGACCCCACGGCGCGGCTGCACGCCGGCTACGTACTCCGGCTCCTCGATCGTCCGGAAATCCCGAACACGCGGCATGTATGGCGTACTTGGCTGGCAGGAACGCTCTAACCCGCGTGCAGCATCAGGCCTATGCCGATCACCAGCAGGCCCGCCGCCGCGATGCGTGGTGCTCCGAACCGTTCCTTGAAGAACACCGCTCCTATGGCCGCGCCGACGATGATCGACGATTCGCGCAGGGCCGCGACCGGGGCCAGTTCCGCTCGGGTCTGGGCCCACAGGACCAGGCCGTACGCGGCTACCGAGAGGGCGGCGCCCAGGAGGCCGACTCCGGCGAACGGCCGTAGTACGCGGAGGAGTTCGCCTCGCCAGCGGTACAGCGCGTACGCTGGGACGGCCACCCCCTCCACCGCCATCAGCCAGGCGATGTAGCCGAGGGAGGATCCCGAGGCGCGTACGCCCAGGCCGTCGACCACCGTGTAGGCCGCGATGGTCAGGCCCGTCGCCAGTGCCGCGACGATCGCCGCCCAGTTCGGCCGGTTGCCGCGCAGGCCCCACAGGGCGACCCCGGTCAGCCCCGCGCACGACACGGCGATGCCCGCGGCCGCCCAGCCGTCGGGGACCTCATGGGCGAAGAGGGCCGCGAGCAGCGTGACCACCAGGGGCGCGGTGCCGCGCGCGATGGGGTACGCCTGGCCGAAGTCACCCAGCCGGAAGGACCGCATGAGGAGGACGTAGTACGCGACATGGATGACCGCCGAGGCGATCAGGTACGGCCAGGCCCTCGCGGCGGGGAACGGCACGAACGGCACCATCGCCAGGCCGATGAGCGCTCCCCCGCCCGCTATCAGCGTGAACCCGACCAGTTTGTCGGTGATCCGGTGGGCTATCGCGTTCCAGCCGGCGTGGGTGACCGCCGCGACCAGGACGGCCGCGGTGACCAGCGGGGTCACGCGGTCTGCTCGCGGACGTCCACGAGGGTGCCGCCGGCGTGGTCGATCAGGGTCCTGGGGGCCATCGGGAACACGGAGTACGGGGTGCCCGCGGCGGCCCACACGATGTCGTGGTCCAGCAGCGAACGGTCGGCCAGGACACGGGTCTTGCTGCGGTGCCCGAAGGGCGGCACGCCGCCGATCGCGTACCCGGTCGTCTCCCGTACGAGATCCGCCCTCGCCCGGGTGACCTTCTCGGCGCCCAGCGCGTGCTGGACGAGTTCGACGTCCACGCGGGAGGAGCCGTCCATGAGGACGAGGACCGGGACGCCGTCCGCGGCGAAGATCAACGACTTGCAGATCTCGCTGAGTTCGCAGCCGAGTGCCGCGGCGGCCTCGGCGGCGGTGCGGGTCGCCTCCGGGAAGCGGCGGATCCGCGGGAGCAGGTCGTCCAGACCCAACTTCCGCACGGCGTCGGCGAACAGGGGGTGGGCTGCGGTTGGTTCTTCGGCGGCGGTCATGAACAGCACGCTAGTGGGTGGGGGCGGGGCCGCGCCGGTGCGTCGAGTCCGCCGCCCCCGGGCATACGGCTGCCTGCTGCCCTGGTGAGGCGGGTCGGGAAGGGCTACGCGGCGGACTCGACGTACCGGCACGGCCCCTTCCGTCCGTACGTTCCGCTCCCGTGACGGCCCCTTCCGTTCGTATGTTCCGCTCCCGTGACGGCCCCTTCCGTCCGTACGTTCCGCCCTCGTGAGAGAGGAAGCCGGTGAGGGGCGCCCGTCCCCACGGGCCCCTCACCGGCTGGTCATGGCCGACCTCGTCGGCCGGCGGTCAGGCGGTCAGGCGGTCAGGCGGGGATCAGTTCCCGGTCCTCGTCCGCCGTGCCCTTGGGCCGGTTGTCGTCGAGTGCCCGCAGGCCCTCGCCCTCGACGTCCACGTTCGGCAGGGCGCGGTCCAGCCACCTCGGGAGCCACCAGGCCTTCTTGCCCAGCAGGGCCAGGACCGCCGGGACGATCGCCATGCGGACCACGAACGCGTCGAAGAAGACGGCGATCGCGAGCCCGAAGCCGATCATCTTGATCATGGAGTCGCTCGCACCGATGAATCCGCCGAAGACCGCCATCATGATGATCGCCGCCGCGACCACGACGCGGGCGCTGTGCCGGAAGCCGGTCACCACCGCCTGGCTCGGGGACTCACCGTGTACGTACGCCTCCCGCATCCGCGTCACGAGGAACACCTCGTAGTCCATCGCCAGGCCGAAGACCACGCCCACCATGAAGATCGGCATCATCGACATGATCGGGCCGGTCTCCTCGACGCCGATCAGTCCGGCCAGCCAGCCCCACTGGAAGACCGCGACCACCGCGCCGAGCGCGGCGAGCACGCTGAGCAGGAAACCGAGGGCCGCCTTGAGCGGGACCAGGATCGAGCGGAAGACCACGATCAGGAGGAGGAAGGCCAGGCCCACCACCAGGGCCAGGTACGGGACCAGGGCGTCGTTGAGCTTCTGCGAGAAGTCGATGTTCATCGCGGTGGTGCCGGTGACCAGTACCTCGGCGTCCGTGTCCGCCTTGATGTCGGCGCTCTGGCCGCGGATCGCGTGGACCAGGTCCTCGGTCTGCGTCGAGGACGGCTTGGAGTCCGGGATCACCGTGATCGTCGCGGTGTCGCCCGCCTTGTTGGGCGTCGGCGGGGTGACCGTCACGACGTCCTTGAGGCCCTTGATGCCGTCCGCCACCGACGTGAAGGCGGCCGTCGGGTCGTCGCTCTTCTTCGCGTCGACCACGATCATCAGGGGGCCGTTGAAGCCGGGGCCGAAGCCCTCCGAGAGGAGGTCGTACGCGCGGCGCTGTGTCGTGGACGTCGGCTGCGAGCCGTCGTCGGGCAGGCCCAGTTCCAGCTGGGTGGCCGGCACGGCGATCACGCCGAGACCGACCACACCGAGCAGCAGTACGGCCGCCGGGCGGCGGATGACGAAGCTCGCCCAGCGCGTACCCATGTTGGGCCTGGCCGGCTTCTTCGGGCTGCCGGTGACCTTGGCCTTGTTCTTGTCCTCGACCTTGGCCTTGTCCTTGCGCTTCTCGTTCGCCGGGCGGATCTTGCCGCCCGCGTAGCCGAGCATCGCCGGGATCATGGTCAGCGCGATCAGGACGGCGACCACGACCGTGCCCGCCGCGGCGAGGCCCATCTTGGTGAGCATCGGGACGTTGACGACCGCGAGGCCCGCCAGCGCGATGACGACCGTCAGACCCGCGAAGACGACCGCCGAGCCTGCGGTGCCGGTCGCGCGGCCCGCCGCCTCCTCGCGACCGCGGCCCTCGGCCAGTTCCGCCCGGTAGCGGGAGACGATGAACAGCGCGTAGTCGATACCGACCGCGAGGCCGATCATCAGCGCGAGCGTCGAGGTGGTGTCGCCGAGGTCGAGCGCGTTGGCGAGCGCGGTGATGGTGGAGACACCGATGCCGACGCCGATGATCGCCGTCAGCAGCGGCAGTCCGGCCGCGACCAGCGAACCCAGGGTGACGACGAGGACGACCGCGGCGAGGGCGAGGCCGATGACCTCGCCGGTCGCCCCCATCTCCGCCCCGGCCTCCAGCGCGTCGCCTCCGACGTCGACGGTCAGCCCGGTGTCCCGGGCGCTCTCCCCGGCCGCCTCCAGGGCGTCCCTGGTCGAGTCCGCGAGTTCCATGCGGGGGACGTCGTACCGCACCGACGTGTAGGCGACCGTGCCGTCCTTGCTCACGGCGTTCGTCGTGTACGGGTCGGTGACGGAGACGACCTCGGAGCCGTCGCCCAGTGCCTTGACGGTCTTCGCGACGGTCGCCTTGTTGTCGGCGTCCGTCATCTTCTCGCCCTCGGGCGCCTTGAAGACGATGCGCCCGGTCGCTCCGTCGGCGCTGGCGCCGGGGAAACGCTGCTCCAGCAGGTCGAAGGCCTTCTGCGCCTCGGTGCCGGGGATGGAGAAGGAGGTGGTGCCCGCGGCGGGCGCGGAGGCCGCGCCGACGCCTGCGAGCGTCAGCAGCGCCACCCATATCAGGACGACGAAGTGCCGTCGCCTGAAGGCGAGCCGGCCGAGTTTGTAGAGGAACGTTGCCACGAGGGCGTACTCCCGATCAGGTCGGTGATGCGGATCGTGATGCGGGTCGTGACGCAGGTGGGGTGATGGCTGGCATCGGCGTCGGCATCAGGGCAGGGATCATCGGCCCGACGACGTGAGCGATCGCGTCAGGTGCGTGTGCGTGTGCGTGTACGGGTGTGGGTGTGGGGCGGGTGCGTGTGGGGCTGGGGGTGGCCGGGGGTCAGGCGACGAGGGCGGGGATGACCACTGCGTCGATGTACGAGGCGAGGAAGGCCTGCGTGGGTGGTTCGTCGTCGATCATCGTCCGGGCCGCGAAGGCACCGATGATCATGTGCAGCAGGTAGCCGATCGCCGGGTTGTCCGCGCGGACCTCGCCGCGGTCGACGGCACGCTGCACCACCTGGCGCATCTCATCCAGTTCCGGTTCGACCAGCCATTCCCGCAGGGCGGCCAGCAGGTCGGGGTTCGTGTGGACCGCCGTCCCGAGGGCGCGCATGAGGGAGGAGTTCTGCTCCATCTCGCAGTCGTCCTGGCGGGTCGTCATCGCGTGGAGGTCACCCCGCAGGGAACCGGTGTCCACGCTGGCGATGTCGACCGGCTTGTGATGCCGGACCGACCTGGCGACCAGTTCGGCCTTGCCGCCCCACTGGCGGTAGAGCGTGGCCTTGCTGGACCGGGTGCGGGCCGCCACGGCGTCCATGGTCAGGGAGTCGTAACCGACCTCCCGGAGCAGTTCGAGCACGGCCTCGTACAGCTCGGCCTCGCGCTCGGGCGTGAGCCGGCTGCGACGCGTCGTTGCTGTCTCAACCATCTCGTTCACCGCTTCCGCCGTTGCGAAACTGTCTCGTACTCCTCTGAAGATACCCTGCGCGTCAACGAAACGAAACCGTTTCGTACGTGTGCTGGGTCACGCGTTTCCGGACGACCACGAGTTGCCGGGCCCCGCCCACCGGAAAAGCATGGGTGAGTGAACGACGAGGACGAGCACGAGCACGAGGACGAGCCCGCGTACGAGGAGAGGGCGGCCTCGTACGCCGAGACGACGGCCGCGTACGAGGGGACGGCGGCCGCGCACGCCGAGACGGCGGCCGGGGTCCGGTCGGCCGCCCGCGAACCGGCCGGAGGAGGCAACGGCGGCGGTTGCCCCTCCTACCTGCGGTTTCCGCATCTCAGTGGGGACCGGCTCTGCTTCGTGGCTGAGGACGATCTCTGGGTGGCACCCCTCGGCGGGCCCGGCCGCGCCTGGCGGGTGACCGTCGACCGGACCAAGGTGAGCCACCCGCGCTTCTCCCTCGACGGGCGGCACCTCGCGTACACGACCTGGCGCAGTCTCGTCCCCGAGATCCATCTCGCCCCGGTCGACGGCGGCCCGGCCCGGCGGCTCACCTACTGGGGCAACGCCGACACCCAGGTCTGCGGCTGGTCGCCCCCCGACGCCGAGGGCAACTGCGACATCCTCGCCGTCGCCTCGCACGGCGAGCCCTTCTCCTACTTCACCTGGGCCTACAGCGTGCCGATCGGCGGCGGCCCCGGCCGCAAGCTCCCCTGGGGCCCGGTCTCCGACCTCGCGGTCGCGGACTTCGACGGTGAGCGCAGGACGCTGCTCCTCACCGGTACGCCCCCGCACGAGCCCGCCGCCTGGAAGCGCTACCGCGGTGGCGCCACCGGGCGGCTCTGGCTGCACGGGCAGCGCCTCCTCGCCGACCTCGACGGGCATCTGGACTCGCCGATGTTCGTCGGTGACCGGATCGCCTTCCTCTCCGACCACGAGGGCGTCGGCAACCTGTACTCGTGTCTGCACGACGGTTCCGGCCTGCGGCGCCACACCGACCACGACTCCTTCTACGCCCGGCACGCGTCCAGCGACGGCACCCGGGTCGTCTACCAGTGCGCGGGCGATGTGTGGATCGTCGACGATCTGGCCGCGGACGCCCGGCCCCGCCGTCTCGACGTCCGGCTCGGCGGGCCCCGCGCGGGGCGTCGCCCCTACCAGGTGCCGGCCGCCCAGCACGTCGACGGGATCTCCGTGGACGAGACGGGCCGGGCCGGCGCGGTCGTCGTCCGCGGCAGCCTGTACTGGCTCACGCACCGCGACGGCCCGGCCCGCACCATCGCCGACACCCCGGGCGTCCGCGTCCGGCTGCCGGAGATGCTCGGCTCCGGCGGGCAGGTGGCGTACGTGACCGACGCGGAGGGCGAGGACGCCGTCGAGATCGCTTATCTGCCCCGCGCGACGGGCGCGCGCGAGCCCCGCCGGCTGGCCGCCGGAAAACTGGGCCGCGTCCAGGAACTCGTCTCCGACCCGCAGGGCGACCGGCTCGCGATCGCCTCGCACGACGGCCGCCTGCTGCTGATCACAGTGAAAGGGGAGGAGGAGAGTGAGGGGGAGGGCGAGGAAGCGGGCGCGGCGGGCGCATCCGATGCCGGTGCGGTGGTCACGGAACTCGTCCGGTCCGTCAACGGGCCCGTGCGCGACCTCGCCTTCTCCCCCGACGGGACCTGGCTGACCTGGTCGCACCCGGGTATCGGCCGCACGCTCCGCCAGATCAAGCTGGCGCGGATCGAGGGGCCGGGCGCCCGCACGGTCGTCGACGTCACCAACGGCCGCTTCGAGGACGAGAACCCGGTCTTCACCCGGGACGGCCGCTTCCTCGCCTTCCTCTCCTGGCGCGGCTTCGACCCGGTGTACGACGTCCACACCGGCGACCTCTCCTTCCCGCTGGGCTGCCGCCCGTACCTCGTACCGCTGTCCTCGGCGACGCCGTCCCCGTTCGCGCTGACCCCCGAGGGCCGTCCGGCGGCGGGGGGTCTGGACGACGAGGGAAGCGGCGACGAGGGCGCGGGCGGCGGCACGGTGACCGTGGAGACCGAAGGGCTGGAGAGCCGGGTGACGCCGTTCCCTGTCACTGCCTCCAAGTACTCGGCGCTGTACCCGGTCGCGGGCGGCGGCCTCGTCTGGCTGCGCTGGCCGATCTCGGGGGCGCTCGGCGAGACGTTCGCGAACCCGGACGACACCAGCGGCAGGCCGACCCTGGAGTACTTCAACATCTCCAAGGCGAAGAAGTCCGAACTCGTCGAGCACCTCGACTGGTTCGCGCCCAGCGGCGACGGCAGCCGGCTCGTCGTGGTCGACGAGGGCGAGCTGCGGGCCGTCCCGTCCACCGAGTCCGGCGACGGCGACTCGACCGTCTGGATCGACCTGCGCCGCATCCTGCACGAGGCCGACCCGGCCGCGGAGTGGCGCCAGGCGTACGCCGAGGCGGGCCGTCTCATCCACGCGCACTTCTGGGAACCCGGCATGTGCGGCATCGACTGGCCGGGCATCCTGGACCAGTACCGTCCGCTGGTCGAACGGGTCGCGTCCCCCGACGAGTTCGCGGACCTGCTCCGCGAGGTACTGGGCGAACTGGGCACCTCGCACGCGTACGTGGTCGCCGCACGACGCAACGAAGGACCCCCGCACTATCAGCGGCCGCAGGGGCTGCTCGGCGCCAACTTCGTGTGCAGGGACGGTGATTGGATCGTCAAGCGCATCCTCCCCGGGGACTCCTCCGACTCCAAGGCGCGTTCCCCGCTGGCCGGTACGGGCATCCGCGAGGGCGCGCGGCTCACCCATGTGGACGGCCGCCCGGTGGATCCGGTCACCGGTCCGTTCCCGCTGCTCGCGGGGGCGGGCGGTACGACGGTGGAGCTGACGTTCGCCCCGGCGGAGGGCTCGGGGAGCACCGGGTGTTCGCGCCGGGTCGCGGTGGTCCCCCTCGTCGACGAACGGCCCCTGCGCTACCAGGACTGGGTGGCCAAACGCCGTGAGGTGGTACGGGAGCTGAGCGGCGGCCGGTGCGGCTATCTGCACATCCCCGACATGGGCGGCTCCGGCTGGGCCCAGTTCAACCGCGACCTGCGGATGGAGGTGTCACGGCCCGCGCTCATCGTCGACGTACGCGGCAACGCGGGCGGCCACATCAGCGAGCTGGTCATCGAGAAACTCACCCGTACGATCATGGGCTGGGACCTGACCCGCGACGCGCAGCCGGTGTCGTACATGTCCAACGCCCCGCGCGGGCCCGTGGTCGCGCTGGCCGACGAGATGACGTCGTCGGACGGGGACATGATCACGGCGGCCTTCAAACTGCTCGGGCTGGGGCCGGTGGTGGGGCAGCGCACATGGGGTGGGGTGGTCGGGATGACCGGGCGCCATGTGCTGGGTGACGGGTCGGTCATCACGGTTCCGATGAACGCGGCGTGGTTCGACGCGTACGGGTGGTCCGTGGAGAACCACGGCATCACGCCTGACCTGGAGGTCCTTCGCACGCCGCTGGACTGGGCGGAGGGCCGCCACGCCCAGTTGGACGACGCGGTCCGCCTTGCCCTGGACCTGCTGGCCCTCCACCCGGCGGCCACACCCCCGCCTTACACCAACCTCCCGAACCGCTCCCGCCCCCGGCTACCGCCCCGACGCTGACGGGCGTCGCCCGGCGGGGGACGCCCCCGGCTGTCGCACCGTGACGCGCGCCGCCCGGCGGCCGCCTCCGGCGGGAGTGGCAGGACTGACCGAGGTGTGTACGGCCCGCCGCGCCGTCGTGGTCGTCGCGCAGTTCCCCGCGCCCCTGAAAGCCCGGGCCGGGGCCCCGTCAGGGGCGCGGGGAACTGCGCAACCAGCCACGACGCGACCGCAGCCGACAACGAAACGTCGCCGACGGCAGCAAAAAGCGTGGGGCGCCCCAGAGAAGAGGGCGCCCCACGTCAATTCCGGCCAAGGCCGAACAAGGCGGTGGCTCAGACGTCGAACTCGTCGAGCCGCTCCCGCGCGCCTTCAGGCGAACGCCGCTCCGGCCGCTCACGGTCCGGACGCTCGCGGTCCGGACGCTCCCGCTCGGCGGGCCGCTCACGCTCCGGCATCTGCTGCCCACGCTCGCTCGCCTGGTCGCGACGCTCGTTGAGCCGCTGCTTCGCGTTGCGCTGAAGCTCTTCGGTCTTGTCCTGGAACTGGTCCTTCATGGCCATGAGGTTCACTCCCGTTTTTGGGTGAGGGGATCGGGCCTCGACCAGCGTGACACGCCCGGACATCAGACGCATTTCGGACAGTCACGGTCGGTGACGCACCGTGTTCCGACCCGCCTCGTCAGCCTCCCCACCTGCACCGACGAGCCCCGTACCGACGCTCCCCAGCCGTGCACCGAACCGCTTCATCTCCCGCTGCCCGACCGTTCCGATGAGCGCGGGAAGATATCCTCGTACGCCCTGCATGCCCCGCAGCCACCACTGCCCGTACACATGGCTGGAGCGGCGCTCGATCCCCGCCACGATCCGGTCGACGGCAGGACCCAGCGGGTACGTCTTGTTGGCGGGCCACGGCAGCCGCTGGCGCAGCTCCCGCATGACGTCGTCCTGGTCGGCCCCGCGCACCATGTCGGTGTCGGTCCAGGAGAGGTACCCGACCCCGACGCGTACGCCCTGGTACCCGACCTCGGCGCGCAGGCTGTGCGCGTACGCCTCGACGCCCGACTTGGACGCCGTGTACGCGGTCATCATCGGCGCGGGCGTGATCGCGGCGAGCGAGGCGATCTGCAGCAGATAACCGCGGCTCTCCATGAGGGCGGGCAGGAAGGCCCGCGCGGTGACGGCCGATCCGATGAGGTTGACCTCGATGACCCGCCGCCAGGCGACCGGGTCGGAGTCGACGAACGGCCCGCCGTTGGCGACCCCGGCGTTGGCGACGACGATGTCGACCTTCCCGAACCGCGCCTTCACCTCCCGCGCGACCTCCGCCATCGCCTCGTGGTCGGTGACGTCGGCGTGCCAGTACCCGCTCTCGCCGTGCAGCCGCTCGGAGACGGCCTTCAGCTCCTCGGGCTCCAGGCCGACGAGCGCGACGGTGGCGCCCCGGGCGGAGAGTTTGCGGGCGAGGAGTTCCCCGACCCCTCGCGCGGCCCCCGTGACGACGGCGACCTGTCCTTGAAGTCCGACCCTGCTCATGCGCCCTCCTTGATCACTGCGTATGTGGCGACGAGTTCCCGTATCCGGGTGGTGACGAGGTCGGGTGCCTCGATGGGGGTCATGTGCCCGATCCCGGGCAGCTCGGTGGAGCCCACGCAGTTCGGCAGCGCGGCGACCAGGGAGCGGGCGTGCACGGCGGGCGTCAGCCGGTCGGCCGTCCCCACGACGACCGCGGTGGGCACGCGCAACTCCCTTACCGCGTGGTCGAGATCGAGCAGGTCGAGCACCTTCGACCAGGAGTACCGCACCTGCCGGGGACACGCGTGCACGATCCGCGCGCACGCCTCGACCATGGCCGGCGCCGAACCGGGCCCCATGGTCCCGTACTTGAGGATCCGCCGGGCGAGCGGTGTGACCGGCCCGAGCGGCGCCCGCGACCCGAGGATCTGCTTGGTGAGCCAGGTACGCGCCCGTCCGGCCCGCATCGGCAGCACCAGCGACTCGGCGACCAGCCGTGAACTGCCCGTGCTGCACAGGAGTACGGCGGCGGCGTGCTCCCGGAACCCGGCCCGCTCGGACGCGGCGATGAGTGTCATCCCGCCCATGGAGTGCCCGACGAGGACGGCCTTCTCGCCCGGTGCGAGGGTGGCCGCGAGCACCGCCTCCAGGTCGTCGGCGAGCCCGTCCGTGCTGCACGCGGGACTCGCGGGGCTGCGTCCGTGCCCGCGCTGGTCGTAGACGATCACCCGGTGGTCGGCGGCGAGGTCCTGGATCTGCGCCGCCCAGAAGGCGGTCGAGCACGTCCAGCCGTGCGCGAGCACCACCGCGGGGGCGGTGGGGTCGTCCACGGCTCCGTGCACCTCGACGTGCAGCCGTGCCCCGTCGGCGGAGACCGCCGTCAGCTCGCGCGCGGGAACGGGCGGCGCGTAGGGGCCGGAAGCCTCGCGCGTCAGTCGGCTCATGCGTCTGCCTCGGCTTTCTTCTTCGTAGGGCGGTGTGCGGGGTGCGCGACGGACGCCGGTTCCGGTTCCGCTGTCGGGGCCGGTACGGGGGCCGGGGCCCGCAGCAGGTCGTACTCCGCCAGGTCCACGTGCCTGGTCGCGCCGCGGAACTCGGTGGTGGTGCCCGGCCAGACCGTCGTGTTGACGCCGTTCTCGTCGAGGTACCAGCTGTTGCAGCCGCCGGTGGACCAGACCGTGCGCTCCATGCGCTTCTGGACGCGGTCGTTCCAGGCGTCGACCGCGGCGGGGCGGGCGTCGAGGGCGGCCCGGCCGCCGAGCACGTCCAGCTGCCGTACGTAGTCGGCCAGGTAGTTCAGCTGGGACTCGATCATCAGGATCATGCTGGAGTTCCCGAGGCCCGTGTTGGGGCCGATGATCGTCATCCAGTTGGGGAACCCGGCGGCGGTCGCGCCCCGCAGCGACCTCATGCCCGACTCCGACCACGCCTCGGCGAGCGTTCTGCCCTCCGCGCCGACGACCCGGTCGGCTATGGGCATGTCGGTGACATGGAAGCCCGTACCGAAGACGATCGCGTCGACCTCGGCCTCGCTGCCGTCGGCGGCGACGACCGTGGAGCCGCGGACCTCGCGGAGTCCGCTCGCGACCACGTCCACGTTGGGCTGCGCGAGGGCCGGATAGTACGTACTGGAGAGCAGGATGCGCTTGCAGCCGATGCGGTAGGACGGGATGAGCTTGGCCCGCAGGCCCGGGTCCTTGATGGCCCGGAACATGTTCCGCTTGGCGATCTGCTCGACCAGGCCCAGCTCGTTCGGACGCTTCGTGAACGCCTGGACCTGCAACTCCCGGATGCCCCACAGCAGTCCGCGCCGCAGCCGGGCCGTGACGGGCAGCGTCCGGTGCAGCAGGCGCTCGGCGCCGCTGACGGCCCGGTCGACGCGCGGCATCACCCAGGGCGGGGTGCGCTGGAAGAGGGTGAGCTTCGCGACGTCGGGCTGGATCGCCGGCACGATCTGGATGGCCGAGGCCCCCGTGCCGATCATCGCGACCCGCTTGCCGCGCAGGTCGTAGTCGTGGTCCCAGCGCGCCGAGTGGAAGACCTTGCCGGGGAAGGTGTCGAGCCCGGGCACGTCCGGCACCTTGGGGTCGGAGAGCGGCCCGGTGGCGGACACGACGAGGTCGGCGGTGAGGGTCCCGCTACTGGTCTCGATCACCCAGCGCAGCCGCTCGCCGTCCCAGGTCATCAGCTTGACCTCGGAGTTCAGCCGCAGATGCGGCCGCAGTCCGAAGACGTCGGTGACGTGCTCCAGGTAGGCGCGGATGTGTTCCTGCCCGGAGAAGGTGCGGGGCCAGTCGGGGTGGGGCGCGAAGGAGAACGAGTAGAGGTGGGACGGCACGTCGCAGGCGCAGCCGGGGTAGCTGTTGTCCCGCCAGGTCCCGCCCACGCTGTCGGCCCGTTCCAGGACGACGAAGTCGGTGACGCCCTCGCGGCGCAACCGCACGGCGGCTCCCAGCCCGCCGAAACCGGAGCCGATCACCGCCACCCGTACATGTTCGTGCTCGGCCATCCCGATGCCTCCATGCCACGTACGACCGCGCCAGTGAACACTGGCACAATGGGGAGACTAGAACAGCTCCGTACTGATGGGTAGGGGTTGCACGCAGGAAAGTTACCGGCGGTACGACATAGGGTGCCGATGTGGCGGACAAGCGGGAGTACCGAATGGAGGAGCTGGCCCAGAAGGCCGGCATCACCGTGCGCACCCTGCGCTTCTACCGGGAGCGGAAGCTGATACCGCCACCGCGCCGCGAGGGCCGCATCGCCTGGTACGACGAGGACCACCTCGCCCGGCTGCGCACGATCGCCGCCCTCCTGGAGCGCGGCCACACCCTCAGCGGCATCGCGGAACTGGCCGAGGCGTTCGACCACGGCCGTGACGTGGGCGAACTGCTCGGCCTCGGCGCGCCCACCGAGGAGACCCCGGTCCGCCTCTCCCCCGAGGAACTCGCCGACGTCTTCGCGGGCCAGGCCACCTCGGAGAACCTCGCCGCGTCCCTGGACCTCGGCTACCTCGCCACCGACGGCTCGGACATCGTCCACATCAGCCGCCGGCTCCTGGAGACCTCGGCGGCCCTGGTCCGCGAGGGCATCCCGCTCGCGGACATCCTCTCGGCCGCCCGCCGCGTACGCGAACACGCCGACGCGCTGGCCGAGTTGTTCACCGACGTGGTCCTGACCGCCGACCGCACCCCGGAGGACCTCCAACGCCTGCGCCCCCTGGCGAAGAGCGTGGTGGAGGCGGAGCTTTCGATGGCGCTGGACCGCCGCCTGCAGAAGCGGCCGTAGGCGCCTCGGGCACCCTCGGCCGTCATGGCCTCCACGAGCGCGCCGCGCGGGTGATCGGCCGCGTCCCGCCGATGATCGGCCGCGCCGCGCCGGTCATCGGTCGCGTCGCGCGGGTGGTCGGCCGCGCCCCGCCGGTCATCGGCCGCGCGTCACCTGTCGTAGACCACGGTCACCGGCGCGTGGTCGGACCAGCGCTCCCCGTGGGTCGCCGCCCGCTCCACGAAGGCCTTGACGGCCCGGGCCGCGAGTCCGGGCGTGCAGACCTGGTAGTCGATCCGCCATCCCGAGTCGTTGTCGAAGGCCCGCCCGCGGTAGGACCACCACGAGTACGGCCCGTCCACGTCGGGATGGAGCGCGCGCACGACATCCACGTACCCGCCCCCGCCCGCGCCCCCGTTGCCATCCCCGTCCCGGTCCCCGTCCTTCGCCGCGTCGTCGAAGACCCGGCCCAGCCACGCCCGTTCCTCCGGCAGGAAGCCGGAGTTCTTCTGGTTGGCCCGCCAGTTCTTGAGGTCGGCCGGCTGGTGGGCGATGTTCCAGTCGCCGCACACGACGACCTCGCGCCCCTCGGCGGCGGCGCGCGTACGCAGCCCCTTCAGATAGGGGAGGAACTCGTCCATGAACCGGATCTTCTCGTCCTGCCGCTCGGTCCCGACCTCACCCGAGGGCAGGTAGAGGCTGGCGACGGTGACGCCGGGCAGGTCGGCCTCGACATAGCGCCCGCTGCCGTCGAACTCGGCCGACCCGAAGCCGACCTGGACGCGGTCGGGCTCGCGGCGTGTGTAGAGGGAGACGCCGGCCCGCCCCTTCGCGGCGGCGGGCGCGTGCACGACATGCCATCCGTCGGGCTGCCGTACACCCGCCGGGAGCTGCTCGGGCTCGGCCCGTACCTCCTGGAGGCACAGGACGTCGGCGGAGGTCTCCGCCAGCCACTCCACGAAGCCCTTCTTGGCGGCGGCCCGGAGCCCGTTTACATTCACAGAGGTCACAGTGAGCACCCGGGCACGATACCGGCACACTGGACGAGCACAGCGCACCCCTCCAGTCCCGCCTACTGCATAGAAGTACGATACTCAGCATGGATATACGTCCGGTCGCCTTCGACCATCCCGACGCCGTCAAGCTCAACGACGAGGTGCAGGCGGAGTACGCCGTGCGCTACGGCGACGAGGGCGATGTCACCCCGCTCGACCCGACGATGTTCGAGCCGCCGCTCGGCCTCTACCTGATCGCGTACGACGCCGAGGACAGGCCCGTGGCCACCGGCGGCTGGCGCACCCAGGACGAGAACGACGAGGGCTACTCGGACGGCGACGCCGAGCTGAAGCGCATGTTCGTGATCGAGGGGGCCCGCGGCAACGGCCTCGCCCGCCGCATCCTGGGGGCCCTGGAGGCCGACGCCCGGGCGGCGGGCCGCACCCGCATGGTCCTGGAGACCGGCAACAAGCAGCCCGAGGCCATCGCCCTGTACGCGTCCAGCGGCTACGAGCCCTGCGTCAAGTTCGGCCACTACCGCTTCCACGAGGACAGCCGCTGCTTCGCGAAGCGTCTGTAATCGGACGATGTCGCGATCAGTGGACGGGCACACCGCCGACCCGTGCCCCCGGTGCTCCGTGGAGGCGGTCCGCCTGGGCCGCCCGCTGTCCGTCGGGGGACGCGACATGGTCGGCCACACCTGCGACCACTGCGCGCACACCTGGTCCCGCCCGGTGGAGACCGACGTGGAGGTCTACGACATCGTCAGGGTGGACCTGCCGCACGCCACGCTCTACGGCACCGTCTGGCAGGTCCAGACCGACCGCATCCAGGTACGCGGCTCGGGCGGCGAGTGGCTGCGCTGGGTGGAGCGCTGGAGAGTCATCATCTACTGACACCGCCGCACCCCCACACACCGAAGGGCACGCTCAAAGACACACCAAAGAACCCCCGCCGGATCTCCCCGGCGGGGGTTCTGAGCTGCGGTGGACCTGTGGGGATTTGAACCCCAGACCCCCTCGATGCGAACGAGGTGCGCTACCAGACTGCGCCACAGGCCCTTGCAACGAGTGAAACTCTAGCATCCCGATCCGGGTGCTTGGAAATCCGTTCCCGGTGGCTCTCCCGCTGGTCAGGGGCAGGGCCTCCGGGGGCGTTCTGAGGTGTCGTCACTCGTTGGCGGCGCGCGGCCGGTCGCCGTCCTCGTACTGGTCGAAGAGCGGCGTGCGGCCCCGTTCGCGGGCCCGGCGGGCCGAGGCCGCGCGGCGGGCGTCCGCGGCGCTGTCGGAGGTGTCGCCGCAGTCGTCCCCGTCGTCGGCGTCGGACTCGCCCAGCTCCTCCCGCGCCTCGGCCGCCCCCGCTGCGTCGGCCGCCGTGCGGTCCGCGTTCGGCTCGGCCGTGCTGGACCGGGCCGAGCTCCACGCGTCGGGCGCGCCCAGGTCGACGTCGGACGTCGCCCGCGGGGCGACCGGCGCCGTCACGTACGTCGGCAGGGGCACCGGCACCGGGTCCCAGCTCTCGCCGCGGGCGGGGCCGTTGCGGCGCTCGCGCTGCTGGTCGACCCACTCCGCGTGATCGGTCTGCTCGACGAGGGCACGGCGGTCGGCGGCGAGCGCCGACACACCGGGATCCGTGTCGGGCTCGGGTCCGTCCTCCGGCTCGTCGGCGGCGCCCGGGTCGGCCGGGGGCCGCCGGCGCGGCTGGCGCTCGCGCAGCCGCTGCGCCGCGGCCTCGGCGTGCCTGCGGTCCATCACATAGGTGAAGCGCCGACGCTCCTGGGAGCGCAGATACGCGATGTAGATGCTCAGCATCACGGCGGGCACCCCGGGCGCCCACAGGAACGCGAGTCCGCCGACGGCCGCGACGATCGCGCCGAGCGTGAAGGCGATGAAGAGCATGACGGTCGTACGCCGTCGGCGCGCGAGCACCTTCGAGCGCCGGGCCCGGGCTGCGGCCTCCGCCGCGGCCGCCCGGCGCGCGGGGGACGACCCGGCCGAACCGTTCGACGTGTTGGACCCGTTCGACGCCTTGGACGCCTTCGAGCCGTTCGCCGACGGCTTGGTGGCCTGCTGGGGCACGGGCCGGCCGCCCGTCGCGCGCCCCTGCTTCGGCGCCGCGTGGGTCCCGGACTGGGACTGGGCGCCGGGCTTGGGGGCCGTCGCGGCCGCCTGCCGTGCCGCCTGCCTGGCTTCTTGTTCCGACGCCTGCCTCGACGCCTGTCTGGAAGCCTGCTGCGCCTGCGCCTGGGCCTGCTGCGCCTCGGAACGCGCGTCGCGCGCGTCCCGCGCCTCGTCGACGTTCGCCCGTACTTCACGGCGCGTCGGAGGCATGGCGAAGGCCCGGACGTCCACCGAGTCGGTGACGCCGTCCGGGTCGGCGCGGTGCTCCCCCTCTTCGGCGGAGCGCGCCTGCAGGTCCTTGGCGTATCGGCGCTCCATACCCGCTCGTCCGGACAGAAGCCGGATGGCGGTGCTGAAGCGTTCCGTCGGACGGGCCTCATTCAGCTCGTCCTGCCTACGGAGCCACATCGGCACCAAGTAGGCGGCCCAGGCCCCGACAATGACTGCGTAGATGAGGCCGCTGCTGCTCACGCCTCACACGGTAGAGGGGTTTGCATGAGGCCATCTGCCAATTGAGCCGGTGTGTCGCACGATCTGGCTGATATTTCGAGCTTTTTTTGTGACCGATGCGATCAGCAGGCTGCCGAGAGCACGAAATTAATGCCCGAGGATGGTCGATCCCCGATCATTTTCGAACACCTATTTCATTTACGCGGTGTTCCGGGGTGTGTCCCGTGGTGAGTTTTCGGACGCGTTCCTCGTGCGTGTCCGGCGCCAGCGGGCCAGCAGTCCTTCGGGGATCTCCTCGGCCGTGAGGGCGAAGACGAGGTGGTCGCGCCAGGCTCCGTCGATGTGGAGATATCGCGGACGGAGACCTTCGTCACGGAATCCGAGTTTCTCCACGACCCGTCGGCTGGGTCCGTTCTCGGGCCGAATGCAGACCTCGATGCGGTGCAGACCAACGGTTCGGAAGCAGTGGTCGGACACAAGCGCCACGGCCGTCGGCATCACTCCGCGTCCGGCGACCGCCTCGTCCACCCAGTAGCCGATATGGCCCGAACACATGGAGCCCCAGGTGATTCCGGCAACCGTCAGCTGTCCGACGAGCCGCCCCTGGTACTCGATGACGAACGGCAGCATCCGTCCCGCGTTCGCCTCGGCGCGCAGATGCCGGACCATCTGCCGGTACGTCGGCCGGTGGGCGATCGGCCCGCTGGGCGTGGGCGGCGGGATGGTCGCCTCCCAGGGGCGCAGCCAGTCCCGGTTGCGCCGGTTGACGTCACGCCAGGCTCGCTGGTCGCGCAGCTTTATGGGCCTGAGGACCACATCGCCGTGCACCAGCTCGACCGGCCAGGATGGGCTGTTCAGCTCGCACCCCCACTGCCGCTGGGTCTGGGGTGGTCGCCGCCGCGGAGCTGGTCGACGGCGTGGATCAGGAGGGGTTCGAGGACGGCCAGACCGTCCTTGACCCCGCCGGTGGAACCCGGCAGGTTCACGATCAGCGTCCCCTGCGCGACCCCGGCGAGGCCCCGGGAGAGCGCCGCCGTGGGCACCTTCTCCCGTCCGAACGCCCTGATGGCCTCGGGAATGCCCGGCACCTCGTACGCGATCACCTTCCGCGTGGCCTCCGGGGTGCGGTCGGTGGGTGAGATGCCGGTGCCGCCGGTGGTCACGATGACGTCGTAGCCCGCTGTGACACCCGTCCGCAGCGCGTTCTCGACCGGGTCGCCGTCGGGCACCGCCCAGGGGCCGTCGACGGCGAAGCCGAACCTCGCGAGCCCCTCCGCGATCAGGGGCCCGCCCCTGTCCTCGTAGACACCCGCCGCCGCGCGGTTCGAGGCCGTCACGACGAGCGCGCTGTACGGGGCGGTCAGCGCGGCACCGATCGGCGGCCCGGCCGGCTCCGCCGGGGTCTGGCCGGACGGGTGGGACTGGGGGGACTCGGGGGTCTGGGGCGCGCCCGTCATGGCCGGCTCCAGTCGCCCGACTTGCCGCCCGTCTTCTCCTCCACGCGCACGTCCGTGATGACCGCCCCCTTGTCGACCGCCTTGACCATGTCGATCACGGTCAGAGCCGCCACGGTGACCGCGGTGAGGGCCTCCATCTCGACGCCCGTGCGGTCGGTGGTCTTCACGGTGGCCAGGATCTCGACGGCGTCGTCCGCGACCGACAGGTCAAGCTTGACACCCGACACCGACAACGGGTGGCAGAGCGGGATCAGATCCGGTGTGCGCTTGGCGCCCATGATGCCCGCGATCCGCGCCGTGGCGAGGGCGTCGCCCTTGGGCACCCCCTCGCCGCGCAGCAGCTCGATCACGCGGGGCGAGACCAGGACGCGGCCGCTCGCGCGGGCGGTGCGTGCCGTCACGTCCTTCTCGGACACGTCGACCATGCGGGCGGCACCCGCCTCGTCGATGTGGGTCAGTCTGTCCTGCGTACTCATGCCGTACTCATGCTGTGGCGGCGCTCCCGGTCGTGCCTGTCGTGCGCGACACGGTACCCCCAACTCGGAGCCCTCAGCCCAGGAGGACCACGTCGACCTCGGTGCCGGGCTCCACGGACTCGACGGTCTCCGGGACGACGATCAGCGCGTCGGCGTGCGCGAGGGCCGCGATCAGATGGGATCCGGCGCCGCCGACGGGCGTCACTTCCCCGTCCGCGTACCGGCCGCGCAGGAATTGACGGCGGCCTGCGGGCGAGGTGAGTGCCTTGTCCGTGCGGAGCGTCGCCCTGGTGGTGGGCCGGTGGACGTCGTCCAGGCCCGCCAGGGTGCGGATCGCGGGGCGCACGAACAGTTCGAAGGACACGTACGAGGAGACGGGGTTGCCCGGGAGGGCGAGCAGCGGGGTGTGGTCGGGGCCGATGGTGCCGAAGCCCTGGGGTTTGCCGGGCTGCATGGCGAGCTTGCGGAACTCGATGCCGCCGCCCGCCTCGTCCTCGTCGCCGACCGAGGAGAGCGCCTCCTTGACGACGTCGTACGCGCCGACGCTGACGCCGCCCGTGGTGACCACGATGTCGGCGCGGATGAGCTGGTCCTCGATGGTGGCACGGAGCGTCTCGGCGTCGTCGGCGACGGCGCCCACCCGGTAGGCGATCGCTCCGGCGTCCCGGGCCGCGGCGCACAGCGCGTAGCTGTTGGAGTCGTAGATCTGGCCGGACTCCAACTCGCCGTCGGGCTGGACGAGTTCACTGCCGGTGGACATGACCACCACGCGCGGGCGGGGCCGGACGCGGACGGTCCCCCGGCCGATCGCGGCGAGGAGTCCGATCTGCGGCGGGCCGAGGACGGTGCCCGCGGCCAGGGCGCGGTCGCCGGCCTTCACATCGCTGCCCTTCGCGCGTACGTGCGCGCGTGCTCCCGCCGGGCGGTGGACGTGCACCTGTCCTGAGGCGCCCTCGGGGGACGAGCTGCGGGCGCGCATCCCGGAGACGGGGCCCTCGCCGAGGCCGCCGTCGGTCCACTCCACGGGGACGACCGCCTCGGCGCCGGGCGGCAGCGGGGCGCCCGTCATGATGCGGGCGGTCTGTCCTGGACCCACGTGGAGCAGTTCGGACTGGCCCGCCGCGACGTCGCCGACGACCGTGAGGACCGCCGGGTACTCCTCGCTGGCGCCCGCGACATCGGCGACCCTGACCGCGTACCCGTCCATCGAGCTGTTGTCGAAGGGCGGCAGGGACACCGGCACCATCACGTCCTCGACCAGGACACAGCCCTGGGCGTCGAGGATCTGCAGCTGGATGGGGTCCAGGGGCCGCACGGTCGCGAGGATGTCCTCCAGGTGCTCGGTCACCGACCAGAGGTGGTCCTGGCCGGTGGCACGGGTCGCGGCGGTGCTCAAATTGCTACATCTCCTCGGTGACGTAACTGCGAAGCCAGGTCCGGAAGTCCGGGCCCAGGTCTTCACGTTCGCACGCGAGTCGGACAATGGCACGCAGGTAGTCCCCGCGGTCACCGGTGTCATAGCGGCGGCCCTTGAAGACGACGCCGTGCACGGGGCCGCCGATCTTCTCGTCGTCCGCGAGCTGCTGGAGGGCGTCGGTGAGCTGGATCTCGCCGCCGCGGCCGGGCTCGGTCGTGCGGAGTATGTCGAAGACGTGCGGGTCGAGGACGTAGCGGCCGATGATCGCGTAGTTGCTGGGGGCGTCCGCCGGGTCGGGCTTCTCGACGAGGCCGGTCACCTTGACGACGTCGGCGTCCTCGGTGACCTCGACGGCCGCGCAGCCGTAGAGGTGGATCTGCTCGGGCTCGACCTCCATGAGCGCGATGACGCTGCCGCCGTACTGCTCGTGGACGTCGACCATGCGCTTGAGCAGCGGGTCGCGCGGGTCGATCAGGTCGTCGCCGAGGAGGACGGCGAAGGGCTCGTGGCCGACGTGCGGCGCGGCGCACAGCACGGCGTGGCCGAGGCCCTTGGGGTCGCCCTGGCGGACGTAGTGCATGGTGGCGAGGTCGCTTGACTCCTGCACCTTGGCGAGCCGGCCGGCGTCACCCTTCTTCTGAAGGGCCGACTCCAGCTCGTAGTTGCGGTCGAAGTGGTCCTCCAGCGGGCGCTTGTTGCGGCCCGTGATCATGAGGACGTCATCGAGGCCGGCGGACGCGGCTTCCTCGACCACGTACTGGATCGCCGGCTTGTCCACGACCGGCAGCATCTCCTTGGGAGTGGCCTTGGTGGCCGGCAGGAACCGGGTGCCGAGACCTGCTGCGGGGATGACAGCCTTGCTGATCCTTGGGTGCGACTGAGTCATGCCCGACACCATATCCGGTGCCTTTGTAGTGAATCTGTGGCTCCGGTTAATTCGCTCTCATATGAGCGCATTATGAAGGGTACGGGACAAGTCTATGAGCCACCTGAGACCTGAAGAGGACTCTGGCAAGCGTGCGTTGCGGCGGGGGATCCTCATGGTGAGGAACAGGTTGACGGCCGATGACGTGGGGGAAACGGAGGCCGCGCTCGCGGCCCGCGCGCTGGAACTGCCCGAACTGGCGCGTGCGCGCACGGTGGCGGCGTACGTCTCCGTGGGGAGCGAACCGGGCACCCGCGCGCTCCTCGACGCGCTGCACGCGC
This sequence comes from Streptomyces tauricus, assembly GCF_014650955.1. Classification (GTDB taxonomy): domain Bacteria; phylum Actinomycetota; class Actinomycetes; order Streptomycetales; family Streptomycetaceae; genus Streptomyces; species Streptomyces tauricus. Next base: position 122,141 of record NZ_BMVY01000014.1, on the reverse strand, counting down.
GCGGTGTGCACGTCCTGCTCCCCGTGCTCCTCGCCGACAACGACCTCGACTGGGGCACCTACGACGGCCCTGACTCGCTCGTGTCCGTCCAGCTCGGGGGCAGGATGACCCTCCTGGAGCCCGCGGGCGGGCGCCTGGGCCCTGAGGGCGTGCTCGGCGCCGACGCCGTGCTGCTGCCGGGGCTGGCCGTGGACGGGCGCGGGATGCGGCTCGGCCGCGGCGGCGGCTCGTACGACCGGGTGCTCGCGCGACTGGAGCGGGCGGGCGCGGGTCCGGCCCTGGTGGTGCTGCTGTACGACTCCGAAGTGGTGGGCCACGTACCCGAGGAGCCGCACGACCGGCCGGTGCACGCAGCGGTGACGCCGTCGGGGGTGCGCCGCTTCCGCTGACCCGGCCGGAACACCGAGTACGTGAAAGGGCCCTCCACGCGCGCGTGGAGGGCCCTTTCACCGCTGCGTGTCAGGGTTGCAGCACGAGCGTGTCCGACGTGGCCTTCTCCACGGCCCGGTCCGTGGAGACCCACGGGAGCAGTTCGCCCTTGACCCACTTGCTCGTCTGGTCGATGTAGTGGGCGCTGTACGCGTGGCCGGAGGCCCCGGTCAGGTTGATCCACCTGGACTTGTCGAAGTTGTCGAGGTTCACCACCATGCGCATCGACGGCACCCAGACCACCGAGTAGCCGCCCGCCGCGTTCCAGCCGGTGGCGTTCACCGCGGCCTCGCCGCCGCCCATGTTGTACGGGCCGCGGTTGAGCATGTACTGGAGGAAACCGGGGCCTTCGGTACCGAGGGTCTGGTTCTTCAGGTACAGCCGGTGCAGCCGGCCCCAGCTCCAGGTGTCCAGGTCCTTGCCGAGCTTGGCGGTCAGCTCCCAGCGGGCGTCCGCGAGGGCCCGCCCGAAGAGCTCGTCACGGGTGTCGGCGGCCTTGTCGTTGCGCGTCCTGGGCGTCGACCACCAGTCGTTGTCCTCGTCGTCGAGGATCTTGCGCACCACCTCGAACCAGCGGTCACCGCCGTCCGGCTGCGCGCTGTCCGCGTCACGCTGGCCGCACTCGCGCACCTTGTCGTCCTCGTCGTCCACCGGGGTGGTGGAGTCGGCCGGTTCGACGTACAGGCACTGGCCCTTGACCCGCAGCTCCTTGGGGAGCTTGTTGCCGAAGGCGAGCTTGAGGATGTTGCGCCAGGTCGCGTTGAAGTACGCGGCGGCGGCCGAGTCGGCGTCCTGGGTGTAGTTCCAGCCCTCCAGGAGCTTCTGCGCCTCACGGACGTCCTTGTCGGCCACGTCGATCTTGAGCAGCTTGGGCACCAGCAGCTTGGCGATCTCGCTGCTGTTGTCGAGCTGCATCTGGCGCATGTCGTCCGTGGAGACCTTGCCGCCGTTCTTGATCTTCGACGCGATGAGGTCGGAGATCCGCTGGCTGCGGGTGCCGTAACCCCAGTCCGTGGTGAGCGTGTAGGGGTACTTGTCCTTGTCGACCACGGCCTGGTTGGCGGTCACGATGTAACCGCGCTTCGGGTTGTACTCGTTGGGCAGCTCGTCCTGGTCGATGTAGCTCTTCCAGCGGTACTTGGAGTCCCAGCCGGGCGAGGGGAGCGAGCCGTCGCCCTCGCCGCGGATCGGGATCCGGCCGGGCAGCTGGTAGCCGATGTTGTCCTCGCGGTCCGCGTAGACGAGGTTCTGCGAGGGGACGTCGAACAGGGTGGCCGCCTTGCGGAACGACGTCCAGTCGGTGGCCTTGTTGATCGCGAAGACGGCGTCCATCGAGGTGCCCGGGTCCAGCGCGGTCCACCGCAGGGCGATGCCGTAGCCGTCGCCGCGGTCGGGGGCGGCGCTGTCGACCCCGGCCTTCTTGCCGACCTTCACGAGCTCGTCGTCACGGTCGGACAGCAGCGGTCCGTTGTTGGTCTCCCGGACGACGATGGTCTTGCTCGTACCGCCCGCGACGTCGATCTTCTCCTTGCGGGTGGTGAAGGGCAGCACCTTGTCGTCGTACTCGTAGCCGTCCCCGGTGAGCTTCTCCAGGTACAGGTCGGTGACGTCGGCGCCCGAGTTCGTCATGCCCCAGGCGATCTCCTTGTTGTGGCCGATGACCACACCGGGCATGCCCGCGAAGGTGTACCCGGAGACGTCGTACTGGCACTTCTCGGAGAGGCTCTTGCAGTGCAGGCCCATCTGGTACCAGACCGACGGCAGCGAGGGCGACAGGTGCGGGTCGTTGGCCAGCAGGGGCTTGCCGCTGATGGTGTGGTCGCCGCCGACGACCCAGGAGTTGGAGCCGATGCCGTTGCCGTTCACTCCGACGGCCTCGGGGACGTCGTCGAGCACGCTGTAGAGGCCCGACAGCTGGCTCTCCAGCCCCGCGGGCGCCTCGGTGCCGTTCGTGAGGCCACTGCCCGCCGCGGACTGCGTACCACCGGTGCCCGTGCCCGTGCCCGTGCCGGCACCCGTGCCTGTTCCTGTGCCCGTGCTGCTCTGCGAGTACTCGCCGGTGAGGGAGTCGTACTGGCCCTCCTGCACGATCGGCTTGTTCCGGTCGTACGGGTACTCCGGGTACAGGTCGGCGATCTGCTTCGGGCCGAGCCTGCTGGTCATCAGGGAGCGGTCGATCTCGTCCTGCATGTTGCCGCGCAGGTCCCAGGCCATCGCCTTGAGCCAGGCCACGGAGTCGACCGGGGTCCACTCCTTGGGCTTGTAGTCGTTGGTGAAGCCAAGGGCCGCGTACTCCAGGGAGATGTCCGCGCCGTCCTTGCCCTTCAGGTAGGCGTTGACCCCCTTGGCGTACGCCTGGAGATACTTCTTGGTCTCCGCCGACAGCTTGCTCTTGTACTCCTTCTCCGCCACCCGTTCCCAGCCGAGCGTGCGCAGGAACTCGTCGTTGTCGACCTGGCTCTTGCCGAACATCTCGGAGAGCTTGCCGGCCGTCATGTGGCGGCGGACGTCCATCTCGTAGAACCGGTCCTGCGCCTGGACGAAGCCCTGCGCCATGAACAGGTCCTCGTCGGTCGAGGCGTAGACCTGCGGGATGCCGTAGCCGTCCCGCTTGACGTCCACGGGCCCCGACAGGCCGTCGAGGGTGATGGAACCCTTGGTCTGCGGGAAGGAGGCGCGGACGGTGCTGATGCTCCAGAAGGCCCCGTAGGCGACACCGCCGACAATGGCCAGAACCAGGATGATCAGGACCAGACGGGCTCTGCGCCCCTTCTTCCTGCCGGACTTGCCGGGCTTTTGACCGGAAGATGCGGTGGTGTTGGGGGGCATCGCTGTCCTTGCTGTCCTCACGCGAGCGGCAGACGGGCTTGTCCATTTGACTGAACGCTGGAGCAACCATAGGCGCAGGGCCAACCCCGGCTTGACGCGGTGTCGGGAACCCGTGCGGACGAAAGTTCGATCTTGCCCTGGCAAGTGTCAAGAAAGCGTCAAGAGTTAGGTAAGGTAACGAAGTAGTTGCGCTGCTAGAACCGATCGAACCCGAGCCACTCGGAACAGCAGGATCGGAACGACGAGAAGGGAACAGCCGCTGACTGTCCACCACCTCAACCAGCTCTTGCTCGTCTGCTCGCTCGTTCTGCTCGTCGCGGTGGCAGCGGTTCGGATCTCCTCGCGCAGCGGGCTCCCCAGCCTGCTCGTCTACCTGGGCATCGGCGTCGCCATGGGCCAGGACGGCATCGGCGACGTCCACTTCGACAACGCCGAACTGACCCAGGTCATCGGATACGCGGCCCTGGTCGTGATCCTCGCCGAGGGCGGGCTCGGCACGAAGTGGAAGGAGATCAAGCCGGGACTCCCGGCCGCCTCCTCCCTGGCGATCGTCGGGGTCTCGGTGAGCGTCGGCGTCACGGCGACGGCGGCCCACTACCTGATCGGGCTGGAGTGGCGGCAGGCGCTGATCATCGGCGCGGTGGTGTCCTCGACGGACGCGGCAGCTGTTTTCTCGGTCCTGCGGAAGGTGCCCCTCCCCTCGCGCGTGACGGGCATCCTGGAGGCCGAGTCGGGGTTCAACGACGCCCCGGTCGTCATCCTCGTCGTCGCGTTCTCCACGGCCGGTCCGGTGGACCACTGGTACCACCTGGTCGGCGAGATCGCGCTGGAGCTGGCCATCGGAGCGCTCATCGGGCTCGCGGTGGGCTTCCTGGGCGCGTACGGGCTGCGGCATGTGGCGCTTCCCGCCTCCGGCCTCTACCCGATCGCCGTCATGGCGATCGCGGTCACCGCGTACGCGGCCGGGGCGCTGGCCCACGGCAGCGGCTTCCTCGCCGTGTACCTGGCGGCGATGGTGCTCGGCAACGCGAAGCTGCCGCACTGGCCCGCCACCCGCGGCTTCGCCGACGGGCTCGGCTGGATCGCCCAGATCGGCATGTTCGTCCTGCTCGGCCTGCTCGTCACCCCGCACGAGATGGGCGACGACATCTGGCCGGCGCTCGTCATCGGGCTGGTGCTGACCATGGTGGCGCGACCACTGAGCGTCGTGCTGGCCCTGCTGCCGTTCCGGATGCGCTGGCAGGAACAGGCCCTGATGTCCTGGGCCGGACTGCGCGGCGCCGTGCCCATCATCCTGGCGACGATCCCCATGGTGAGCGGCATCGAGGAAAGCCGTCGCATCTTCAACATCGTCTTCGTCCTTGTCGTCGTCTACACCCTGGTCCAGGGGCCGACGCTCCCCTGGCTGGCCCGGACCCTGGGGCTGTCCACGTCCGACTCGGAGACCGCCGACCTGGGGATCGAGTCGGCGCCGCTGGAGCGGCTGCGCGGGCATCTGCTGTCCCTCGCCATCCCGGACGGGTCGAAGATGCACGGCGTCGAGATCAACGAACTGCGGCTGCCCGCGGGGGCCGCGGTCACGCTGGTCGTACGCGGTGGAGAATCGTTCGTCCCTCTGCCCACGACCGTGCTGCGGCGCGGCGACGAACTGCTCGTCGTGGCGACGGACCCCGTCCGGGACGCCGCCGAGCGGCGACTGCGCGCGGTCGGCCAGGGCGGCAAGCTGGCGGACTGGCTGGGGACCGGCGGGGATCGGGCCGAGGGCTGGGGCTGAGGCCCCGTCTTGAGGGGCGGGGCCGAGGGGTGGGGTCGGGGGCTGAGGTCAGGGGCTGGGGTTGAGGGTGCCCGCTGTCGGCTTGGCCGGAAAACCCAGGCCTCGGGCTTGAAGGTGCTGGTTTTCACAGGTGTGGCCTGCGTGAGCCCTGTATCATCAAGGCACACCTGATCGAACCAACTCTGCCTGACGCAGTGCTGGCGCGACCGTATGGCGGCCGCGGCGCCCCTCTCAGTGGGCGGCCCGGTATCTACCGCAGTTCCGCGCAAGAGGACAGCTCTCGGCGCCCCGCGCCCCGCCACAGGGGCCGCGCTACCAGGCGGCAGAAAGGCACGGCCGTGGCATCCACGGTCACCAAGGGGACCGGCGGTACGCCGGATTCCACCGGAACCCCGGCCTCCACCGGCACTCCGGTCTCCGCCCGCCCGGGATACGGGCAACTGCTGCGCACCCGCGGCGCCTGGACGTTCCTGCTCCCCGGCTTCGCCGCGCGCCAGCCGTTCGCGATGCTGACCATCTCCATCGTGCTGCTCGTGCAGCACACCACCGGCTCGTACGGGACCGCGGGCGCCGTCGCCGCCGTGACCGGTGTCGCCATGGCCCTGTTCGCGCCGTTCACCGGCCGTCTCGCCGACCGGCACGGCCAGCGGGCCGTACTGCTCCCCGGCGTCGTCGTCCACGCCCTGGCGGGCCTCTCCCTGACCGCGCTGGCGCTCGCGGACGCTCCCCTGTGGGCCCTGTTCGCCGCCGCCGTGCCGACCGGCGCCTCCGTGCCGCAGGTCGGGCCCATGGTCCGGGCCCGCTGGGGCACCAAGCTCCAGGGCTCGCCCCTCATGACGACCGCGGCGGCCTTCGAGTCCGTCACGGACGAACTGACCTTCGTGTTCGGCCCGCTCCTGGCGACCGCCCTGTGCACGGCCGTGGACCCGGCCGCGGGGCTGCTCACCGAAGCCGCGCTGACCTTGGTGGGCGGCCTGCTGTTCGCCGCCCAGCGGAGCACCCAGCCGCCCGTGGGGCTCCCGGTCGGCGCCGCGGGTGGCTCGGGGGCAGGTGACGGCGGGCACGCACGCGTGAAGGCCGTTTCCGCGCTGGCCGTCCCCGGGGTGCGGGTGCTGATCGTGGCCTTCCTCGGCATCGGTGCCGTCTTCGGCGGTATGCAGGTCTCGCTGGCCGCGTTCAGCGAGTCGATCGGCGAACCCGGCCTGAACGGCGTCCTGTACGGGACGTTCGCCGCGGGCAACATGCTCTCCGGCATCGTCTGCGGCGCGATCGCCTGGAAGGTGGCCCCGCGCCGCCGCCTCCTCATCGGGTACGCGGCCCTGGCGCTGACCGCCTCCGGGCTGTGGGCGGCGCAGTCCGTGGTCGTCCTCGCCGGGGTCGGTCTGGTCGTCGGCATGTGCATCGCGCCCGCCCTGATCACCGGCTACACGCTGGTCGAGGGGCTGGTGCCGGCGGGCGCCCGTACGGAGGCCTTCACCTGGCTGACCGGCGCGGTAGCCCTCGGCCAGGCGGCCGCCGTCATGATCGCCGGACAGCTGGAGGACCGCCTCTGGGACGGGGCCGGTTTCCTGGTCCCGATGGGCGGCACGCTGCTCGCTCTGGCGACCCTGGTGGGCCTGCGTTCGCGGCTCGCTCCGCCGGCCGTGAGCCGTACCGTCGCACGTGGCGTGGGTCACCGCGTGCCGGTGGCAGTGGACTGATCCCGAGGAATAGGTCAGTATGGACCGTCGTTAGCACTCACTGAGTGAGAGTGCCAGGAGGAAGACACAGTGCCGACCTACCAGTACCAGTGCACCGAGTGCGGCGAAGGCCTTGAGGCGGTGCAGAAGTTCACCGATGACGCCCTGACCGTGTGCCCCAACTGCAGTGGCCGCCTGAAGAAGGTGTACTCCGCAGTAGGCATCGTCTTCAAGGGCTCCGGTTTCTACCGCAACGACAGCCGCGGCTCGTCGTCGAGCAGCAGTCCTGCCTCGGCCTCGAAGTCCTCGGGCTCGTCGTCCGACTCGAAGCCGTCCAGTTCGTCGGACTCCAAGTCCTCGTCCTCGTCGGACTCGAAGTCGTCGTCGTCGAAGTCGTCGTCCACGAGTTCGTCCTCCGGCAGCAACGCCGCCTGACGCTTTCTCGCGCCTCGTTTCTTACGGGACCCTGTCGTCGCGCCTCCCGCGCACGGCGGGGTCCTCGGCGTTTCCCGGCCCCGTCCGGGCCCGGTTAGGGTGCCGTCCATGGCGAACACGGACAACGTCGAGATCGGCGTCATCGGCGGGTCGGGCTTCTACTCCTTCCTCGACGACGTGACCGAGATACAGGTGGACACCCCTTACGGGCCGCCCAGCGACTCCCTCTTCCTCGGCGAGATCGCCGGGCGCCGGGTCGCCTTCCTCCCCCGCCACGGGCGCGGGCATCATCTGCCGCCGCATCGCATCAACTACCGGGCCAACCTGTGGGCGCTGCGTTCCGTCGGCGCGCGGCAGGTGCTCGGGCCGTGCGCGGTGGGCGGGCTCCGCCCCGAGTACGGGCCCGGGACACTGCTGGTGCCGGACCAGTTCGTGGACCGTACGCAGTCCCGGGCGCAGTCGTTCTTCGACGGGGTGCCGCTGGCCGGTGGCGGAACGCCGAACGTGGTGCACGTGTCGCTGGCCGACCCCTACTGCCCCGTCGGGCGCGAGGTCGCGCTCGCGGCGGCACGGGGGCGGGAGTGGGAGGCGGTGGACGGCGGAACGCTCGTCGTGATCGAGGGCCCGCGGTTCTCGACCCGCGCGGAGTCGCTCTGGTACCGGGCGCAGGGGTGGTCCGTGGTGGGCATGACCGGGCATCCGGAGGCGGCGCTCGCCCGTGAACTGGAGCTCTGCTACACGTCGATGACCTTGGTCACGGATCTCGACGCGGGGGCCGCCGCGGGTGAGGGCGTCTCGCACGACGAGGTGCTGAAGGTGTTCGCCGCGAATGTGGGGCGGTTGCGGGGCGTGCTGTTCGACGCGGTGGCCGGGCTGCCGGCCGCTGATGCGCGGGACTGCACGTGTGCTTCGGCGTTGGGCGGGATGGATCCGGGGATTGCGTTGCCGTAAGGGCTCGCACTGCTGATGCCCCGGAGGGAGTTCTGGGCGTCGGTCGTGGGGGGCCGGAATCTCTCCTTCGGGTGGTGGGGTTTTCCACAAGTGCGCGGCTGTCCACGGGCGTCGGCGGGAATCCTGGCGAGCCTGCAGTCTGGGGGTCGAAACCGATCTCCGACCGCAGGCGGTGGTACCCGTGTCGCAGCTGTCCTCCTTCCCGCGTCCATTGGGCACGGACGTTCCCGGCACGTGCCAGGTGCCGCACTTCGCTCCTGTACGGGTGCGCGGCGGGCGGTATCAGCTGCGGCGGCTGGTCCGGTATCGACGGCGGGCCGTGGCGGCGGGACTGGCGGTGACGGCGGCGGCCCTCGTCGCGGCCGGACCGAGGGATGTGGCGGCGCGGGGCGCGGGGCCGCCCCGCCCGGTGGTCGACTCCGTGCGGGAGCGGCGGCCGGTCGAGATGGTGACGGCGCCTGTGCGCATCGCCGACGGCGCGACCGTGCGGCTGCTCAGGCCCGGTGATCGGGTGGACGTGGTCGCGGCCGGGCAGTCGGCGGCGGGCGACGCGCGGGTGGTGGCCCGCGGGGTGCGGGTGACGAAGGTGCCGGAGTCCCCGGACAGCGTGTCCGAGGGTGGTGCGCTGGTCGTTCTGTCCGTCCCCAGGAGGACTGCCGCACGGCTGGCCGGGGCAGGCGTGACCTCGCGACTGGCGGTGACCTTGTGCTGAGCATGATCAGGCGGTGGGCGGCTCGGCTGTCAAGTCGCTCGTTGGAGTCAGGGAATTGGACAGGGCCGCCGCACCCTGACGTAGGTTGCGGAGCTGTTCATTCCACAATCTGTGCAACCGAGAAGGGTCCCCCTGGTGAGCGAGAAGAAGAAGGACCCGAGCATCTGGGACGGCTTCAAGGCCTTCCTGATGCGCGGGAACGTCGTCGACCTGGCTGTCGCGGTGGTCATCGGCGCTGCCTTCACCAACATCGTCAACTCCGTGGTGAAGGGCGTGATCAACCCGCTGGTCGGCGCCTTCGGCACCAAGGACCTCGACAAGTACAGCTCGTGCCTGAAGGACCCCTGCAACTTCGACGAGGCGACGGGGACCGCGACCAGCGGCATTCCCATCATGTGGGGCACCGTCCTCAGCGCGACGCTGACCTTCGTGATCACGGCCGCAGTCGTCTACTTCCTGATGGTGCTGCCGATGTCCAAGTACCTCGCCCGGCAGGCGGCCCGCCAGAAGGCGAAGGAGAACACGCAAGAGGTGATCGAGGTCACCGAGCTGGCAGTCCTGAAGGAGATCCGCGACGCCCTGGTGGCCCAGCGCGGCACCGGACCCAGCGAGCACTAGGGGCGGCGGTCCGGGCGGCGTTCCTGGCGGGGTGCCGGGCGGTGTTCCAGGGGGCGGCCGACGCGGTCCGGCCCGGACGCGGGGTGGTTGGCGGCCGGCCGGGACGCCGGCGCCGGCGGGGTCAGATGTGGTGGGGCGGCTTCTCGTCCAGGAAGCGGGCCAGGTCCGCGGCGCCGTCGGCGGGCGGCCTCTCCCCCCACCCGCGGTCCGTGTCGTCCGCGGACGGCCGGCTCAGCGGGTCGTCGAAGACCAGCGCGGCCTTGGGCTCACGCGGTTCGGGGGTGGACGCTCCGGCTTCACTCATACCTTCAGGGTACGCGCAGGCGAACGTGGGGCCGGGCGTCCGCCGAGGTCTCCTCTCCGGGTGGGGGCGGGGTCGACACTGGGCGCATGACTGTTGACGCTCTGACCGATGTGACCGGGCTGCGTGTGGGGCATGCCACGCGGATCGGCGACGGCCGCCTCACCGGAACCACGGTGGTCCTGGCCCCCGAGGGTGGTGCGGTCGCCGCCGTGGACGTGCGCGGCGGCGGACCCGGTACCAAGGAGACCGACGCGCTCGACCCGCGCAACGTGGTGCGCACGGTCGAGGCGATCGTGCTGACCGGCGGCAGCGCGTTCGGGCTGGACTCGGCGACGGGCGTGATGGCCTGGCTGGAGGAGCGGGGGCGCGGGGTGCGGGTCGGCCCCGATCCGCACCATGTCGTGCCGGTCGTGCCGGCGGCCTGCGTCTTCGACCTGGGCAGGGGCGGCGACTTCCGGGCCCGGCCGGACGCGGCGGCGGGCCGCGAGGCGGTGGAGGCCGCGGCGGCGAGCGAGGAGGGCGCGCCCGTACGGGAGGGGTGCGTGGGCGCCGGGACCGGGGCGGCCGTCGGAATGATGAAGGGCGGGGTCGGCACGGCGAGTGCCGTTCTCGCATCGGGGGTCACGGTGGCGGCGCTCGTCGTGGCGAACGCGGCGGGCTCGGTGCTGGAGCCGGAGACGGGGGCGCTGTACGGGGAGTTGGTCCAGGGGCGGCTGAGCTGTCCGGCCGCGGAGGTGCACCGGGCGGCCCGGGCGCGGCTGGCGGAGTCCGCGGCGAAGAACTCGGTCCCTCCGCTCAACACCACGCTGGCGGTGGTGGCCACGGACGCCGACCTGTCGAAGGCGCAGGCCCAGAAGATGGCGGGCACGGCACACGACGGCATCGCGCGGGCCGTCCGGCCGGTGCATCTGCTGCACGACGGGGACACGGTGTTCGCGCTCGCCACGGGGGCGCGCCCCCTCGCCGCCGAGGACCCCCTCGCCCTGAACGACATCCTCGCCGCGGGCGCGGACCTGGTGACGCGCGCGATCGTGCGGGCGGTACGGGCCGCCGAGTCGGTGGAAGGGCCTGGCGGAGTGTGGCTGTCGCACGGGGAGTTGTACGGGAGGGGGTAGGGGAGGGTGGGGGCGGGGGGGGCGGGCCCCCGGGAGGGCGGGCAGGGGCCCGTGGGTAAGTGGGGTGGTCGGAGCCGGGATTGTCCCGACTCTGTCACGTGATGGTGTTCCGGGCCGGCTGTGGGAACCCGGGCTGTCGGAGATTCCCTCCTTGTTCATGGATCTTCTGTTCGTGGATTTCCTCTTCGCGGATTTCCTGTTCATGGTCCGGAGCAAGTCGTCCCGCCCCACAAGGATTTGGAGCAGCCCGTGACTACGCCCGACACAGCAGCGAGGCGCACGCTGGTGGCCTGTGCCGCCCTGATGGTCGGCGCCCTGACTCTCACCGCCTGCGGCAGCGACGCCAAGGCCGACAACAAGGCCGGTGGGTCCTCCTCCGGAGTGGAGATCGTGATCTCCGCGAAGGACGGTTCGGCGGGGGCGTCGATCAACTCGACCGGTGTGAAGGTCAGCGACGGCAAGTTGACCGACGTGAAGATGACCGAGTCGGCGACCGGAGCCGAGGTAGCGGGGTCGGTCGCGCAGGACGGGAAGAGCTGGAAGCCCGGGAAGCGGCTTGAGCGGGGGACCAAGTACCGGATAGCGGCGACCGCCGAGGGCGAGAGCGGAAAGACCGCGAAGGCCGCTTCCACCTTCACCACCGTCTCCACGGACAACAGCTTCATCGGGACGTACACACCCGACGGCGGGGCGAAGGTCGGCGTCGGGATGCCGGTGTCCTTCACCTTCGACAAGGCGATCACCGACAAGAAGGACGTCGAGTCGCACATCGAGGTCACGTCCAGCAGCGGGCAGAAGGTGGTCGGGCACTGGTTCGGGGCGCAGCGGCTGGACTTCCGGCCCAAGGAGTACTGGAAGGCCGGCTCCAAGGTCACGACGAAGGTCGACCTGGACGGGGTCGAGGGCGCGAACGGCGTCTACGGGGTGCAGGACAAGACGTTCACGTTCACGGTGGGGCGTTCGCAGGTGTCCACCGTCGACGCCGACACGCAGACCATGAAGGTCGTGCGGGACGGGCGGACCGTGAAGACGGTCCCGATCTCGGCGGGCAGCGCGGACAACAGCACGTACAACGGGCAGATGGTGATATCCGAGAAGTTCCGGCAGACGCGGATGAACGGGTCGACGGTCGGCTACGGCGGTGAGTACGACATCGCGGACGTGCCGAACGCGATGCGGCTGACGACCTCGGGGACCTTCATCCACGGCAACTACTGGTACGACAAGGGCAATCCGCCGTTCGGGAGGCAGGGCACCAGTCATGGCTGCGTCGGCCTCGCGGATGTGCAGGGCGCCGGGAGCGACACGAACGCCAAGTGGTTCTTCGACAACTCGCTCGTCGGGGACGTCGTGACCGTCCAGAACTCCCCCGACAAGACGGTCTCGCCGGAGAACGGGCTCAACGGCTGGAACATGGCCTGGAGTGCATGGACCGCCGGAAGTGCCCTCTGACCTAAGGGTTTTGTGGTTTTCGCGGGCCGCGCGGGAACTCCTCCCGTCGCCACGGCGTTTTCTGTGTGTACGTTTTCTCGGTTCCCGGACATGATGTCCGACCGAGGGGCTACGGTATGCACCCACAAGGTGACATGCAGCAACGCCGGGAGAAGCCTTGAGCGTTCCGTACGAGACGGCAGCGTACGAGCCACCCGAGTCGCCCGAGTCTCCGGAGGAGCATCTCGCGCGACTCCTCGGTCGCGCCCTGAACTCCTTCGAGCTGCCGGACGACACGATAGGGCGGCTCGACCGAGCGCTGGCTCACGACAGTTCACTGCACTCCGCGCACCACAGCGCGGGGCTGCACCGCGAAACGTATCGTCATACGTGGCTGCTGGCCGATGGGAGCGCGCTCACGCTCTGGGAGCTGGTCCACAACACCACGCCGGGCCGTGACACCCAGCACGAGGTCTACGAGGACGAGGAAGAGCTGCGTACGGCGACCGCGCGCCTGCCGTTGCCGGTGGACACCCCCGACTTCGAACTGCCGCTGCTGGTACGGCTGTCGGCCATTCCGGAACCGCTGCACGCCTACGTTCCCGACGACTCGGCGGACCACGGCCGGCGGCTGCTGCGGCGCGCCGAGAACGCGGACCGGCCGGGCGAGGACATGGCCGAGCTGCTGCGCAGGGCGTTCGCGCACCAGATCACCCAGGCCTTCGGACGGCCGTGCCGGGCCGGCCGGAGGGGGCTGTGCTTCTCGCTCTACGAGCACGCGTTCCTGCTGCGGGACGGCCGTGAGCTGTCCCTGTGGGAGGTCGAGCACACGGCGACGCCCGACGGGCGGCACATGTGCGAGGTGTACGCGTCGGAGGAGGACGCCCGGGCGGCCATGGAGCGACGGGCGGCCAACCTGCGCTGACGGTCGCCCGCCGACGCCGGGCGACCGACAACTGGCGCCCGACCGCCGGTAACTGACGGCTGGCAACTGGCTGTCTGCGGCCGGCAGGTACGTACGGATGTAGGCGGAGACGGCCGTGGCCCGGGAGTGTGTCCCGGGCCACGGCCGTGTGCCGGTCGTCCTGCGGCCTGTGCTTACGCCGCCACCGGCTCCTTCGGCTGCGGCGCCGTCGCGGCCTCGGCTGACTTCTTCGTACCGCCGTCGGGAGCCTGCTTGCGCATGCCCTTCAGGATGATGACCAGGCCGGCCGTGACCGCCGTGCCGACCGCGATGGCCAGCAGGTAGAGGAACGGCTTGCCGATCAGGAAGGTGACCCAGATACCGCCGTGCGGGGCGCGCAGGGTCGAGCCGAACGCCATGGTCAGTGCGCCGGTGACCGCGCCGCCCGCCATCGAGGCGGGGATGACCCGCAGCGGGTCGGCGGCGGCGAACGGGATGGCGCCCTCGGAGATGAAGGACGCGCCGAGGACCCAGGCGGCCTTGCCGTTCTCCTGCTCGGCCGGGGTGAAGAGCTTCTTGCGGATGGTGGTCGCCAGCGCCATGCCGAGCGGCGGGACCATGCCCGCGGCCATCACGGCCGCCATGATCTTCATCGCGGAGTCGCTGGGGTCCTGCACGGCGATACCGGCCGTGGCGAAGGCGTAGGCGACCTTGTTGACCGGGCCGCCCAGGTCGAAGCACATCATCAGGCCGAGCAGGACGCCGAGCAGCACCGCGTTCGTGCCGGAGAGGCCGCTGAGCCAGTCCGTCATCGCCTTCTGGGCCTCGGCGATGGGCTTGCCGATCACGATCAGCATCAGGAAGCCGACCACGATGGACGAGATCAGCGGGATCACGACCACCGGCATGATGCCGCGCAGCACCGGCGGGATCCTGACCCGCTGGATGGCGAGGACCACCGCACCGGCCAGCAGACCGGCGACCAGACCGCCGAGGAACCCGGCGTTGATGTTGACCGAGATCATGCCGCCGACGAAGCCCGGTACGAGGCCCGGCCGGTCGGCCATCCCGTAGGCGATGTAGCCGGCGAGGACGGGGATCAGGAAGCCGAAGGCGACGCCGCCGATCTGGAACAGCAGTGCGCCCCAGCTGTCGACCTGGCCCCAGTCGAAGACCTCGGTGACCGGCTTGGCCTCGTTGATCTGGTAGCCGCCGATCGCGAACCCGAGCGCGATGAGCAGACCGCCCGCGGCCACGAAGGGGACCATGTAACTCACGCCGGTCATCAGCCACTTGCGGAGTTTGGTGCCGTAGCCGTCGCCGGGGTCGCCCGCCCGGTCCACCGGGGTGCCGCCGGGCTGGGCGGCCGAGGTGGACTCACCGCGCTCGGCCCTGCCGCGTACATCGGCGATCAGTTCTGCGGGCTTGCTGATGCCCGCCTTCACACCGACGTCCACGGTCGGCTTGCCGGCGAACCGGTCCTTCTCCCGTACGGGCACGTCGTGCGCGAAGATCACGCCGTCCGCCGCTGCGATGACGGCGGGGTCGAGCCGGGTGAAGCCGGCCGATCCCTGTGTCTCGACGACGATCTCGACGTCACCGGCCTCGCGGCCCGCGTTCTCCAGCGACTCGGCCGCCATGTAGGTGTGCGCGATACCGGTGGGGCAGGAGGTGACGGCGACGATCCGGAACGGCTGCCGAGCGCCGCCCCCGGCTGCGGGGTCGGGCTCGGTCCCGGGAGCGCCCACGGCGTCGGTCCCGGGCCCGGCAGCGGTGGCCGTAGAGGTAGCGGCTGCGGATCGGGATCCCGATCCCGATCCGGATCCCGATCCGGCGACTGCCGTCGTGGGCTGGGCGACGGCCGCGGGTTCGTCGGTGGCTTCGGGTCGGGCTCCGGCACCGGCACCGGCGTCGGGTCCGGCTCCGGCCTCGGGGGTCTCCTCCCCGCGGATGAGCGCCGCCGCGGATGCCGCGTCGTCCGCCGACCGCAGCGCGGACGTGAACTCGGCGTTCATCAACTGGCGGGCCAGCGACGACAGGATCGTGAGGTGGGCGTCGTCCGCACCGGCCGGAGCGGCGATCAGGAAGATCAGGTCGGCGGGGCCGTCCGGCGCGCCGAAGTCGACCCCGGCCGCGCTGCGCCCGAAGGCCAGGGTCGGCTCGGTGACGTGCTCGCTGCGGCAGTGCGGGATGCCGATGCCGCCGTCGAGACCGGTCGGCATCTGGGCCTCGCGGGCGGCGACATCGGCGAGGAATCCGTCCAGGTCGGTCACCCGCCCCAGAGACACCATGCGCTCGGCGAGGGCACGCGCCGCCGCTTCCTTCGTATCGGCGGACAGGTCGAGATCGACCAGGTCCGCGGTGATCATCTCGCTCATCGCGGGCTCCTTCGCTCGCGTATCGCCCGGGGAGAGTGGTGGGCGAGGGTGGGGACGGGGACGGGGACGGGGGTTACTGCGGCTGCTGGGACTACTGCGGTTACTGGGACTACTGCGGTTACCGCTGCGGGGTGGGTCGATGGGGTGCTCATGACGCCGGCTCCGTCAGTACGCGGTCGACCGGGATCTCCGCGGTGACCGTCACCGCGCCCGGGTCGAGGTTCGCCGGGCTCGGCATCACGCTGCCCGGCAGTTGGACGGCCGCCGCTCCGTGCGCCACGGCGGAGGCGAGCGCGCCGGGCCCGCTGCCGCCCGCGATGAGGAAACCGGCGAGGGAGGAGTCGCCCGCTCCCACATTGCTGCGTACGACGTCCACGCGGGCGCTCGCGAACCACGTACCCTCCTCGGCGACGAGCAACTGCCCGTCGGCGCCGAGGGAGGCCAGTACGGCCCGCGCGCCCAACTCCCGCAGTTCTTCGGCGGCCTTGACCGCGTCGCCCACCGTGGCGAGCGGGCGGCCGACCGCCTCGGCGAGTTCCTCGACGTTCGGCTTGACGACGTCGGGCCTTTCCCGCAGGGCCGCGAGCAGCGCGGGCCCCGAGGTGTCCAGCGCGATCCGGGCGCCCGCCCGGTGAGCCCGGGCGACCAGTTCCGCGTACCAGGAGGGTGCGAGGCCGCGGGGCAGGCTGCCGCAGCAGGCGATCCAGTCGGCGTCGCGGGACTGCTCGCGCACGGTCTCGAGGAGCGCTTCCTCCTCGGCGGAGGTGAGTTCGGGCCCGGGTGCGTTGATCTTCGTGAGGACGCCGTCCGCCTCGGCGAGCGCGATGTTCGAGCGGGTCGCGCCGGCGACGGGGACCGGTGCGACCTCGATGCCCTGTGCGTCGAGCAGGTCGGCGACGAGCGCGCCGGGGGCGCCGCCGAGCGGCAGGACGGCGACGGTGCGCCGGCCCGCCGCGGCGACGGCCCGCGAGACGTTGACGCCCTTGCCGCCCGGGTCCATGCGCTCCCCGGTGGCCCGGATGACCTCACCGCGGTCGAGCGCGGGGACCTCGTACGTACGGTCCAGGGACGGGTTCGGGGTGACGGTGAGGATCATGCGCGCACTACTTCCGTGCCGCCGACCCGCTCGATGGCGGTGGCGTCTTCGGGGCTCAGCCCGCTGTCGGTGATCAGGAGGTCCACCTCGTCGAGGCCGCCGAAGCGCGCGAAGTGCTCCTGGCCGTGTTTCGCGGAGTCGGCGAGCAGCACCACGCGGCGGGCCGCGGCGAGGGCGGCGCGTTTCACGGCGGCTTCGGCGAGGTCGGGCGTGGTCAGGCCGTGTTCGGCGGAGAAGCCGTTCGCGGCGAGGAAGACCACGTCCGCGCGGATCTCGCCGTATGCCCGCAGCGCCCAGGCGTCGACCGCCGCGCGGGTACGGTGCCGGACCCGGCCGCCGATGAGGTGGAGCTGGACGCCGGGGTGGTCGGCGAGGCGGGCGGCGATGGGGAGGCTGTGCGTCACGACGGTGAGCGAGGCCTCCAGCGGGAGGGCTCCGGCGAGGCGGGCGACGGTCGTGCCCGCGTCGAGGATCATCGTGCCCTCTGCGGGCAGTTCCGCGAGGGCCGCCTTGGCGATGCGGTCCTTCTCGTCCGCGGCGGTGGTCTCGCGCTCGGCGAGGTCGGGCTCGAAGTCGAGCCGCCCGGCCGGTATGGCGCCGCCGTGCACGCGGCGCAGGAGGCCCGCCCGGTCCAGAGCCTTGAGGTCCCGCCGGATCGTCTCGGCGGTGACCTGGAACTCCTCGGCCAGCGATACGACGTCGACGCGTCCACCGTCACGTGCGAGCCGGAGAATCTCCTGCTGCCGCTCAGGTGCGTACATGCCCGTTCGCCTCCACTCTGTGCCCGAACCTGTGGTTTCACTCGCAGGCTACGCCCGGGTTTCGTGAAAGTAAACAGGTTCGGGCACGGAGGTGGGCATGAACGGACATCGGGAGGGAGCGAGTGAGTCAGGGAGGGAGAGAGTGAGGGCGGCGCTCAGCCGACCAGTTCCGGCTCCGGATCCTGCATCGGCTCCGGGTCCTGCTTCGGCTCCGGGTCCTGCTTCGGCTTCGGCTCCTGGTCCTGCTTCGGCTCCTGCTCCGGCTGCTGCTCCTTGGCGGGCGGGGTGGCCGTGAGTGGGGCCTCCGCTCCTTCCACGTGCTGCGCCGGGCGCTTCGGGAGGGCGAACATCAGGAGGAAGATGACCGTCATCACGACGGCGACCCAGACCAGCGCGTGCTGGAAGGCGTCGACGAAGGCGGGGCCGACCTCCGGCGGGGTCAGCCGGTCGGACATCGCGCCGAAGAAGACGACGGAGACCAGGGCGAGGCCGAGGGCGTTGCCCATCTGCTGGACCGTGTTGATCAGGCCTGACGCCGAACCGGCGTGCTCGCGCGGGACCTCGGAGAGGACCGCGTCCGTCAGCGGGGCGACGATCAGGCCCATGCCCACGCCCATGACGACCAGCGGAAGGGCCATCTGCCAGGAGGCGATGGACAGGCCGTACCGCTCGGACTCCCAGATGTAGAGCAGGACACCGGTGGCCATGGTGAGCGCGCCCGCCTGCAGCACCTTCCGGCCGAAGCGCGGTACCAGCTTCTGCACCGAGAGACCTGCGGCCAGCGACACCGCGATCGAGAACGGTACGCCCGTCAGCCCGGCCCGCAGCGGGCTCCAGCCGAGGCCGGTCTGCATGTAGAGCGTCCAGACCAGGAAGAAGATGCCCAGGCCGATCCCGAAGACGGTCTGCACGGCGATGCCCGCCGCGAAGCTCTTCACCTTGAACAGGGAGAGTTCGACGAGCGGCGAACCGTCACGCGCCGTCTTGTGCTTCTCGTACGCCACCAGCGCGCCGAAGACGACGAGGGAGCCGCCCATCGACACGTATCCCCAGGTCGGCCAGTCCAGCTCGCGGCCGCGGATCAGCGGGTAGAGCAGCATCAGCAGACCGAGGGTGACCAGGGCTACGCCGACCAGGTCGAGCTTGAGGGCGCGCGGGGCCTTGGACTCGGTGATGAACTTCTGACCCAGGATCAGGCCCGCGATGCCGACGGGGAGGTTGATGAGGAAGATCGGCCGCCATTCCAGGCCGAAGAGGTTCCACTCCGTGAGCAGCGCGCCGAAGAGGGGGCCGGAGACCGCGCCCAGGCCCACGATCGCGCCGAACAGGCCGAAGACCTTGCCTCGTTCGTGCGCCGGGAAGGTGGCGTGCACGATCGACAGGACCTGCGGGACCATCAGCGCCGCCATCGCGCCCTGGAGGATCCGGGACGCGACCAGCATGTCCGGGTTCACGGCGAAGCCGCAGAGCGCGGACGCGAGGGTGAAGCCGCCGATGCCGATGAGGAAGAGGCGCTTGCGGCCGTGGATGTCGCCGAGTCGTCCGCCAGTGATCAGGCCCGCGGCGAAGGCGAGCGCGTAGCCGGCCGTGATCCATTGGATCTGGCTGAACGTCGCACCGGCGTCCCGCTGGATCGAGGGGATCGCGATGTTGACGATCGTCACGTCGACCAGGTCCATGAAGGCGGCCGTCATGACGATGGCGAGGGCGTACCAGCGGCGGCGGTCCGTCGGCGCGGTTGCCGTTGCCGAGGGAGTCGTCGACGGGGTGGCCTCCCGGCCGGGGGATTTGGGGGTGCTGCTTGGCGAGGTCATGTTTCGACGGTAGGGGGGATGTAGGTCAGGTCGTGTCCTAGTTCTGGGGCATGCTCGGGGTCGTCGGGAGGGACGGACTGCGCGTCCTCGACCAGTTCGACGAGCCAGCTAAACGGGCTAGTTGGACGGGCTAGTTCGACGAGCCAGTTCGACGAGAGGGAGGAAACCCATGAGTACGGACACTCCGGCGCGGTTGTTGCAGTTGTTGTCTCTTCTTCAGACTCCTCGGGAGTGGCCTGGTGGGGAGCTTTCGGAGCGGCTCGGGGTGTCCCGGCGGACCGTGCGGCGGGATGTCGACCGGCTGCGGGAGCTTGGCTATCCGGTGCAGGCGACCAAGGGCGCGGACGGCGGTTACCGGTTGGTCGCCGGTAAGGCCATGCCTCCGCTGGTTCTCGACGACGAGGAGGCGGTGGCGATCGCGGTGGGCCTGCGGGCCGGTGCGGGACACGCCGTCGAGGGCGTCGACGAGGCCTCGGTCCGGGCACTGGCCAAGCTCGAACAGGTCCTGCCGAGCCGGCTGCGCCACCGCGTCTCCACCTTGCAGGCCGCCACCACTCCCCTGACGACGGGTGACGGCGCCAGCATCGCGCCGGAGACGCTGACCACGATCGCCTCGACGATCGCGGGGCGGGAGCTGCTGCGGTTCGCGTACCGCGCGGGGGACGGGGCGGAGAGCCGGCGCCGGACGGAGCCGTACCGGCTCGTGTCGACCGGCCGCCGCTGGTACCTCGTCGCGTACGACCTCGGCCGCGAGGACTGGCGTACGTTCCGGGTCGACCGGGTGTCCGAGCCGTTCGCGACCGGTGCCCGTTTCCCGCCGCGCGAGCTGCCCACGGGGGACGCGGCCGAGTATCTGCGGCAGTCGATGTACCGGCGGCAGGAGACGTACGAGTTCGACGTGACGTTCGTGGCGCCGGCGGACTTCATCGCGGCACGGCTGCCCGCGTGGCTGGGGGCGCCCGAGCCGATCGACGACCAGCGGTGCCGGTTGCGTGCCTCGACGGGGGACGCGGTGGAGTGGATGGCGGTACGGCTCGCGATGGTGGACTGCGAGTTCACCGTGCACGGGCCGGCGGAACTCGTCTCCTGCGTACGGGACTTGGGGGGACGGCTCAGCCGGGCCGTCAAGAACTAGGGAGGTGGGCGAGTGGCGCGCGGGTGGCGGCCGGGGGCCCGTCCCGGCGAACGGTGTGTCCGTCGGCGCGGTTTGCCTCCGTGACACAATGTGCCGCCTGGGTCACCCCGGGGTTCAGGTTCGGGGTGGCCCAGTTCTCATACGTCGCCCGGGGGCGCCCCCGCGTCGGCGGCGTCGGCGGCGCCAACGTGCGTCGCCGAGTCCGTACGGTCGCGTGACCCCGTAGATGGAGTCGAGCCCCGGCGCCAGGGGGGGAGGCGCCGGAGCTCGACTCTGGAAGAGTCCCGGCACCGGGGGGAGTGCGTCGGGACTCGGCTTTGGGGGGTCCTGGAGTTTGTGCCCCGGGACCGATGTGTTGAAGCGGCTGTAAACGGACTTCTGTACGACCCGGTAAGCGGCTCTGACCAGCCATGCCGTCAGGCATGGCCGACACAGATCTGCTCGTCCGTCCCGCGATAGGCTCGCTTGCCCCCGAAAGGCAAACCCAATCCCCTCGACGAGGACCAGTTTTCCTCAGCCGGAACCAGACCCCGGAGCGGCCCCCGAGCGGGGCGCCGCCGGAGCTCGAAGACGGTCCATCTCCACGGGCCGGGCCCGGTCGCCGGAGGACTCCCGGAGGACTTCCGGGGCTTTCCCCGGCCCCGGAAGCCGGACGGCCGAGGCAGCCGAGGCAGCCGCCGGAGGGCCTGCGCCGCGGCGGCCGGAGGGCCTACGCCGCGGCGGCCGGAGGGCCTACGCCGCGGCGTCGAACCCCGTGGACCGGGCCAGCTTCTTCAGTTCCATCAAGGCGTGCTTCTCGATCTGGCGGATGCGCTCACGGGTGAGGCCGTGCTCCTTGCCGACCTCGGTCAGCGTGCGCTCGCGGCCGTCGTCGATTCCGTACCGCATCTTGATGATCGAGGCGGTGCGCTGGTCGAGGCGGCCTATGAGGTCGTCCAGCTCCTCGCTGCGCAGCAGCGTCAGCACGGACTGCTCGGGCGACACGGCCGAGGTGTCCTCCAGCAGGTCTCCGAACTGGGTGTCGCCCTCGTCGTCCACCGCCATGTTCAGCGAGACCGGGTCGCGGGCCCAGTCGAGGACGTCGATGACGCGCTCCGGCTTGCAGTCCAGCTCCGCCGCGATCTCCGTGGGCTCCGGATCACGGCCGTGCTCGCGGTTGAACTCGCGCTGCACACGGCGGATCCTGCCCAGCTCCTCCACCAGGTGGACGGGGAGCCGGATGGTGCGCGACTGGTCGGCGATGGAGCGTGTGATGGCCTGCCGGATCCACCAGGTCGCGTACGTCGAGAACTTGAAGCCCTTGCGGTAGTCGAACTTCTCGACCGCGCGCACCAGGCCGGCGTTCCCCTCCTGGATCAGGTCCAGCAGCGGGAGGCCGCTGCGGGGGTAGCGCCGCGCTACCGCGACGACCAGGCGGAGGTTCGACTTGATGAAGACGTCCTTGGCCCGCTCGGCCTCGGCGACCAGCGCTTCGAGCTCCTCGCGGGAGGCCTTCACCTTGGTGTCGGTGGCCTCACCTTCGAGCAGCTGCCGCGCGAAGACGCCGGCCTCGATGGTCTGGGACAGCTCGACCTCCTTGGCGGCGTCGAGCAGCGGTGTACGCGCTATCTCGTCGAGATACATGCCGACCAGGTCGCGGTCGGCGATCTCGCCGCCTACGACGCGAACACTGCGTGCCGCGTCGGTCTCGCCGGAGGCGGACTTACGACGGGCGACGGCACGGGTTGCCATGCGTGCTCCCTTGCGATGGTGGGCTTGCGGGTCCTAGTGGTGGCTTCGGTGGCTCGGACACCCTCCCGAGTGCCCTGCTTCCGATGGAAACAACGACTGGAATCCGGACAGAATTCCCAACCCGTCCCTCGATTTTTCTGATCTTGCAGTACCCTGTGCCGCCATAAAAGGAGGCGCGGTGCCGTCGGAACGTACAGAGGTCCAGGTCAGACCCGGAGTCGCAACCGACCTCGGCACCCTCACGGACATCTACAACCACTACGTCCGTGAGACGCCGATCACCTTCGACACGGCGGTCTTCACCCCGGAGGAGCGACGCCCTTGGCTGCTCTCTCACCCTGAAGACGGCCCGCATCGGCTGATGGTTGCCGTGGACGCGGACTCACAGCGGATTCTGGGCTACGCCACATCGAGCGCGTTCCGGCCGAAGCCCGCGTACGAGACGTCCGTGGAGGTGACGGTCTACCTCGCTCCCGGCGCGGGCGGGCGGGGCGTCGGCACGCTGCTCTACAGCGCCCTCTTCGACGCGCTCAAGGGCGAGGACATCCACCGGGCGTACGCGGGGATCGTGCAGCCCAACGAGGCGTCCGTGCGGCTGCACGAGCGGTTCGGCTTCCGGTACCTCGGTACGTACCGGGAAGCGGGCCGGAAGTTCGGCAGGTACTGGGATGTGGCGCGGTACGAGAAGGAACTCTGAGCCCCGTCTGCCGCGCCACTTGCTGACCCCTCCACCGACTCGCCGGTCGATCTGTCAGCCCATCCGTCAGCCGAACTGCACCGAGCGCTTGGCCAGGCCCAGCCAGAAGCCGTCGATCACGGACCGCTGGGATGCCAGGTCGCCTGAGGCGTCCGCCGCTCCCATGGTCACGAACAGCGGGGCGAAGTGCTCCGTGCGCGGGTGGGCCAGTTGCCCGGCCGGGGACTTGTGGAGGAAATCGAGGAGGCTGTCCACGTCCCCCGAGTCGAGCGCCTGGTGGCCCCAGGCGTCGAACTCGGCCGACCAGCCGGGGATGCCGCCCTGGCGGAGCGCGGCGAGGTTGTGGGTGAAGAAGCCGGAGCCGACGATCAGGACGCCCTCGTCGCGCAGGGGAGCCAGCTTGCGGCCGATCTCCATGAGGCGGACGGGGTCCAGCGTGGGCATGGAGATCTGCAGGACCGGGATGTCGGCCTCGGGGAACATCTCCACGAGCGGGACGTACGCGCCGTGGTCCAGGCCGCGGTCCGGGATGTCCTGTACGGGGCTGCCGGGGGCGCGCAGGAGCTTGCGGACGGACTCGGCGAGCGCGGGGGCGCCCGGGGCGTCGTACCGCACCTTGTAGTAGTGCTCGGGGAAGCCCCAGAAGTCGTAGACCAGCGGGACGGGCGTGGTCGCGCCGAGGGCGAGCGGGGCCTCCTCCCAGTGCGCGGAGACCATCAGGATCGCCTTGGGGCGCGGGAGGTCGGCGGACCAGGCGGCGAGCTGGCCGGGCCAGACCGGGTCGTCGGCCAGGGGCGGGGCGCCGTGCGAGAGGTAGAGGGCGGGCATGCGCTCCTCGGTGGCTGCGGACATGGCTGCGGCTCCCTCTCAGATCGCTTTGCTTGAAGTATCAAGCTTTCTGAGGCGGAGCCTACTCCTTACTTGTTTAAGATTCAAGAAGGGGCTCGTACAGTAGGTGTATGAACACGGCATCCGCTGACGAGCCGCGCTGGCTCAGTGACGAGGAACAGCGCACCTGGCGTGCGTTCATGCACGCGACCACGCTTCTCGAGGACCATCTCGACCGCCAGTTGCAGCGTGACGCGGGCATGCCGCACATCTACTACGGGCTGCTCGTACAGCTGGTCGAGGCGCCGCGTCGGCGGTTGCGGATGACGGAGCTGGCGATGCGGGCGAAGATCACACGGTCCCGGCTGTCGCATGCGATCGCCCGGCTGGAGAAGAACGGGTGGGTGCGGCGGGAGGACTGTCCGTCCGACAAGCGGGGGCAGTTCGCCGTCCTGACGGACGAGGGGTACGCCGTTCTCGAGCGGGTTGCTCCCGGGCATGTGGCGGCGGTTCGGCAGGCGCTGTTCGACCGGCTCACGCCCGAGCAGCAGAAGGCCCTCGGCGAGGCGATGCAGCTCATCGCGGAGGGATTGCAGCCGGAGGGGGCGGGGGCGGACCTGCCGTGGCTCCGGTAGGTGGGGGCGGGGAGGGCGCGTGCTTCGTGCGGGCACGCTGTGGCTGGCCGCGCAGTTCCCCGCGCCCCTGATCGGCGTGCTGCCCGTTGCCAGGTGCGGGCGGGTCTGGGTTGCCCGCACAAACAAGGCGGCCCCCGCCTCCCTAGGGGCGCGGGGAACTGCGTGGCCAGCCTCCACCGCCCGCACACACAAAGCGACCCCCACCCCCTAGGGGCGCGGGGAACGGCGCACGTAGTTCTTCATGTACCCACAGATCTGCCCCGGCTCCGTGTTTCGGAGTCGGGGCAGATCGGGGTCGTGCGTACGAAGGCGTCCCCACCCCTGCGTACGCACGAGGTCAGTGGGTGACCCAGTCAGTTCCGGGCCCGCGCACCGCGCAGCGGCTAGTGGGCGATGACCGGCACCTTCAGCTCGTCCTCGGCCCCGTCGACGGACTCGGAGGCCGCGTTCATGTCCACACTGCCCGCGTTGACGAAGGTGAAGACGATCGCCGCGGCGGCGACCAGGATGCCGACCGCGAACCAGATCGCGTTCGTGTACCCGTGCACCTGCGCCTGCAGCTGCACGAGCTGCTGCTGGGACTGCGTGGTGGCGCCGCCGATGTGGTCCTTGACGTACGCGGTCGTGGCCGACGCGGCGATCGTGTTCAGCAGCGCCGTACCGATCGCCCCGCCCACCTGCTGCGAGGTGTTGACCATCGCGGAGGCGACACCGGAGTCACGCGGCTCGACACCGAGCGTGGCCAGGGACATGGCCGGCATGAAGGCCGTACCCATACCGAGGCCGAGCAGCAGCATCGCCGGCAGGAGCAGCGCCGCGTACGAGGAGCCGATCTCCATGCGGGTCAGCAGCAGCATGCCGAGCGCCGCGACCAGGAAGCCGGGGCCCATCAGCAGCCGCGCCGGAACGCGGTTCATCAGCCGGGCGCCGATCTGCGTGGAGCCCGTGATCATGCCCGCGATCATCGGCAGGAAGGCGAAGCCGGTCTTGACCGGCGTGTAGCCCTTCACGATCTGCAGGTAGTAGGTCAGGAAGAGGAACAGACCGAACATCGCGATGATCGCGAGGCCGAGCGAGAGGTAGATACCGCCGCGGTTGCGCTCGGTGATGACGCGCAGGGGCAGCAGCGGGGCCTTGACCTTGGACTCGACGACGACGAAGGCGGCCAGGAGCAGCACCGACGCGACGAACAGACCGATCGTGGTGGAGTCGCTCCAGCCCTCGGACTCGGCACGCGTGAAGCCGTACACGAGCGAGACCAGACCGAGGGTGGACAGGACGACACCCGGGATGTCGAGCGGCGAGCGGTTGCGGCTGCCGACCGGCTCACGGATGACGAAGTACGCACCGGCCGCCGCGACGATCGCGAACGGGATGTTGACGAAGAAGGTCCAGCGCCAGTTCAGGTACTCGGTGAGGAAACCGCCGAGGATGAGGCCGACGGCGCCACCGCCACCGGCGATCGCCCCGTAGATGCCGAACGCCTTGGCGCGCTCCTTGGAGTCGGTGAACATCACCGCGAGCAGCGAGAGCGCGGCGGGCGCGAGCAGCGCGCCGAACGCACCCTGAAGTGCGCGGGAGCCGAGCAGCATCGCCTCGTTGGTGGCGGCACCACCCAGGGCGGACGCGCCGGCGAAGCCGATCAGACCGGCGACGAAGGTGCGCTTGCGGCCCCACAGGTCGGCTATGCGGCCACCGAACAGGAGGAGTCCGCCGAAGGCCAGGGCGTAGGCCGTGATGACCCACTGCCGGTTGCCGTCGGAGATCCCCAGGTCCTGCTGGGCCGAGGGGAGGGCGATGTTCACGATGGTCGCGTCGAGCACGACCATCAGCTGGGCGAGCGCGATGAAGACCAGCGCTTTCCAGCGGTTGGAATCGGGAGCCGGCGCCTTGGCGGCGTTGGCCTGGACTGTTTCAGACATGGGAGTACCCACTTCAGGACTTCGTGGCGAAAAAACGTGACGGAAGGGACGGCTCGTCACCGGTGACGTCTTCGTCGACTTCGTTGTCGACGCCCTCCTCGACGTCCTTGTCGATGACGACCGGTGGCTTGTGGTGTGAGTAGTGACTCTCGAAGTACGCGGATCTGATCGGTCGGTCCGACGGTCGCCCGCCGACCGCCGGCCGGTCACGGTCGCCCGGCCATCGATGACTCGACGGTCAATTCCCGACTGTCGATCGTTCGACGGTCAGTCGCTCGACAGTCAGTCGCTGGACGGCGAGTCGTTCACTCGGCCGGTCGGTTGTCGGTCGGTCGGTTGTCGGTCGGCCGCTCGGTCCGGCGGGCCGGGGCCCGGTCGTGCCGATCGTGCAGGTCGTGCAGGTCGTGCCGGTCGGCCCGGCGGGGCTGGTCGGTCAAGCTCGTCGCAGGTCCTCCATGGTCGCGGCCGCACCGGGCAGTTCGGAGCGGGCGGGTGCCCGTAGCCCGTCCAGGAACAGCTGCAGGTGACGGTGTACGAAGCGGTCCATGTTCGGGCACGCGGTACCGGGCAGCGGCCGGGTGAGCTGACTGATCGCGATCATCAGATCCCCGACGGCGACGTCGGGACGGAGCTGGCCCGCGTTCCGGGCCCGCCCCATGAGGGTCGCGATCAGCTCCTCGACCCGCTCGCGCGAGGCGACCAGGTCCGGATGGTTCGCGTCGAAGGCCTCCGAGAGCATCGGGCACAGGGCGCCGATCCGCTCGTCGGCCGAAGCGTGCACGAACCGGGAGAGTGCCTCGAAGGCGTCACCGGTCTCGGCGAGCATCTGCTCGACCTGTTCCGAGACGCGGTCCATGACCGAGCAGACGACCTCGCGCTGGAGGGCCGCCCGGTCCGGGAAGTTGCGGTACAGCGTGGCGTTGCCGATACCCGCCCGGCGGGCGATCTCGTCGAGCGGCACCTCGGCACCGAACTCGACGAACATCTCTCGTCCGGCGGCGACGATCCGCTCCCGGTTGCGCAGAGCATCGGCCCGCGGGCGGGGCACCTTGCGCTGAGCGACGGTTGCGGTTTCCACGGCGCACTCCTTCGACGTTCTCTCGGTGGTTTCTGCCGCCCGCCCGATCCGGGGAACGTCTCCCCGTTTCACGCGGACACAGGTCTAAACGGGGAGGGGGTCCCCGGTTATTTCCCGATCCCGAAGAGATTCACTGTGACCTGAGTCACACGGGATCGAGGGCTGTTCGCGCCGCCGAATCGGCCGCCTCCCACGATCGGTCTCCTCCAGCGCGCGCCCCCGCATCCGGCGGCACAGGGTGATCGGACAGGGTGCAGCCAGAAACGGCCGGCTGCCTGGAGCGAAGGGCTTCGTATGCAGCCGACCAGCCGCCGGATACGCCCGCGCCGCACCGCAGCCCTCGTCTCGGTCACCGCCCTCACCCTGGCTGTCAGCACCTCCGCCGGGTCCGGACAGCTGACGGCCGGCTCGACCTCGACGGCGGGCCCCGTGGCCCCGGCGGCCGGGACCTCCCCGCTCGGTCCCTGCATGATCAGCGGCCCGGCGGGCGTGCAGATGTCGGAGGGCATCCCCACTCCCCCGGGTTACGCCCGCTCCACCGGCACCGTCCGCGCCCTCAACCTGATGGTCGACTTCTCGGACGCCCCCGGCGAGGGCAAGGCCCTCGACCGCTTCGGTGAGTTCTTCCCGCAGACCACCGACTGGTTCCGCACCAGTTCGTACGGCCGTCTCGACTACCGCCCGCAGGCCCCGATAGGCGACTGGCTGCGGATGCCCAAGCCCTTCAAGGAGTACGGGATAGAACGCGGCGCCCCCTTCGACCCCGGCTACCGCGAGCTGGTCCAGGACATCGTGAGTACCGCCGACCCGAAGGTGAACTTCCAGGACTACGACCTGCTGAACGTCCTGATCACCCCGAACGCCGGCCCCTCCGCCCTCGACACGGTCCTGTCCGTCACCTTCGCGGGCAACACCGAGGCGCCGATCGCCGACGGGGTGCCCGTCGCCAACGCGTCCTTCGTCTACAGCCGCCAGGACGACGGGTCCGGTTCGTACGCCGAGACCGGCTACCGCGTACTCCCCCACGAGAACGGCCATGTCTTCGGACTGCCCGACCTCTACACCCAGGACGGCGGGGGCGCGGTCGGGCACTGGGACATCATGAGCGAGGACTGGGGGGCCGACAACGACCTGCTGGGCTGGCACAAGTGGAAGCTCGGCTGGCTCGACGACTCCCAGGTCGACTGCGCGGCCTCACCCGGTACGACCGAGCATCTGCTGACCCCGCTGACCGAGCCCGGCAAGGGCGGCAAGCTGGTCT
This sequence comes from Streptomyces tauricus, assembly GCF_014650955.1. GTDB lineage: Bacteria > Actinomycetota > Actinomycetes > Streptomycetales > Streptomycetaceae > Streptomyces > Streptomyces tauricus. The sequence continues at coordinate 93,624 of NZ_BMVY01000014.1, read as the reverse complement.
TCGTCCCGGTCGACTCGAAGACGGGGTACGCGGTCGAACTGCGTACCCAGGCGGGCAACGACGACTCGGTCTGCAAGACGGGCGTACTGATCTACAAGGTGAGCGCGGACGTCGACACCGGCCACGGCCCGATATCGGTGGTCGACTCCACGAAGGACAGCGGCGGCTGCACCCGCAGCCCGAACGTCCACGCCGAACTCTCCGACGCGCCCTTCTCCCCCGGCCAGTACTTCAAGGACCTGGCATCAGGCATCCGCATCACGATCGCCGGCACAGACCCCAAGGGCAACCACCACGTATACGTAACCCACACCCCCAAGCCTTGAGGGCAGATCTTTCAGGGGCGCGGGGAACGGCGCAGTCTTTAATCCTTTGGGGGCGCGGGGAACGGCGCAATCTTTTGACCCCTTGGGGGCGCGGGGAACGGCGCAAGTTTCCGGGGGCGCGGGAAACGGCGCACCCCCACCGCCCGCACCGCACACACACCCCCATTCATTACCGTGGTCGGCACACCGTAATGGGGAGCCATGCCACCGACCCACCTCACCCGCCCAGAGCCCGACGCAGTCGAACCCGCCGAGGCGGTAGCCCCACTGATGCGCGGCATCACCGTGCTGCACCGCCTCACCGAGGCAGGCGGCACGCAGAGCCTCAGCGGCCTGGAGAAGGCCACCGGCCTCGCCAGATCCACGGTGGACCGCATCGCGGCGACCCTCGCCCGGATGGGATACCTGCGCCTGGACGGCCGCGACGCCGTACTCACCCCCCGCCTGATGGAGCTGGGCAACGCCTACCTCGGCGCCCTCCAGCTCCCCCGCCTGCTGGACACCCGGGCCGACGCCCTCGCGGACGAGCTGGACGAGTCGGTCTCCCTCGCGGTGGCCGACCGGGACGGCATCCGCTTCATCCACCAGGCCACGCGCCGGCGCGCGATGTCCCTGAGTTTCCGTATCGGCGACCTGCTGCCCGCCGAACGGACCGCGCCGGGCCCGCTGTTCGCCACCGAGTGGACGCTGGAGGACTGGGCCCGGTGGCGCGACAGACGGGCGGCGGACCCCCATGACCGCGGATTCCCTGCGGTGCCCCACCGCGAACGCCCCACCCGGGACGCGGAGTTCGAGGAACGGACCCATCAGGCGGGCACCCGCGGCTGGGCCCTCGACGACCAGCTGATCGAGCCGGGCCTGGTCGCCGTCTCGGTGCCCGTACGGGACCGGGGCGGCCACGTCGCCTGTGTGGTGAGCGTGGTGAGCCACACCAGCCGGCACAGCGCGGAGTCCCTGCGGGAGACCATGCTGCCCCGGCTGCGGGCGACCGTACGCGCCATGGAACGCGATCTGCGCGAGGCGCCCGCCCGGCCGCCCGCCGCCCCGGCCGGGCTCGCCACCTGGACCGGTGCCTCGAAACAGGAACTGGGCCGGGAGTTCGTCGAGTCGCTGGCGCGCGGGCTGACCGTGATCACGGCGTTCGGCGAGGGGCGGGCCGAGCTGACGCTCACCGAGGTGGCGCAGGCGACGGGCCTCGCACGGGCGACGGCACGGCGTGCGCTGATCACGTTGGAACACCTGGGCCTCGTCACGGCCCACGGACGGCACTTCACGCTGACGCCCCGCGTCCTGTCGCTCGGCTTCCCGCCCCTCTCCCGTACGACGCTGTCGCAGATCGCGGCGCCGCACCTCGCCGATCTGGCGGGCCGGCTGCACGACTCGGCGTCCCTCGCGGTGCTGGCGGGCGACGAGATCCAGTACACGGCCCGCGTCGCCACGAGCCGCATCATGAGCGTCAACATCACGGTCGGCACCCGGCTGCCCGCGTACGCGACCTCGCTGGGGCGGGTGATGATGGCGGACCTCTCCCCGGCCGGGCGGGCCCCGTTCCTGACCGGCCGCCTGGACACGCTGACCCCGCGCACGGTCACGGACCCGGCAGCGCTCGCGGCCACCCTGGACCGCGTACGGGAGGCCGGATACGCGCTGGTGGACGGCGAGTTGGAGGAGGGGCTGCGGTCGATCGCGGCGCCGGTCCGGGACCGTACGGGGGCCGTCGTGGCTGCTGTGAACGTGGCCATGCACAGTTCTCGGCGGACGGTCGAGCGGTGTGTGGCCGAGGTGCTGCCGGAGCTGTCGGCGACGGCCGCGCTGATCGAGGCGGATCTGCGGGTTGCGGGGCGGTTCACCCGCGTACCCGTCGCCTAGCCGGCGGGGGTTCGTTGCGGGTGGTCGGCGGGCGTGCTTGGGTCGGGTGATGAACCTTTTGTTGACCGCCAGCGGTCTGCGCAACGAGACGCTGCGGGACGCGCTGCGGGACATGCTGGGAAAGCCGTTCGGATCGGCGAACGTCGCGTACGTTCCCACCGCGTCGCTCGCCGAGCCCGGGGACCACGGGTGGTTCGTCGAGGACCTGAACCGCGTACACGGTCTCGGCTGGCGGGAGTTCGACGTCCTGGAGCTGAACGGCCTGCCCCGGCAGACGGTGCTCGACCGGCTGCTCCACGCCGACGTCATCTACGTCTCGGGCGGCAACCACTACCACCTCGCCCGCAGCATCACCGGCAACGGCCTAGCCGACGGCTTCCTGGAGGCGCTGCGGAGCCGGGTCTACGTGGGGTTCAGCGCCGGATCCATGATCTTCAGCCGTCATCTCACCGCGCACTCAGCCGACGTCATCGGCGACACCGCGGACCTCCACGTGCTCGGCGCGACGACCCTGGAACCGCCGTTCGGGCTCTTCGACTGGTACCTCAAGCCCCACCTGTACTCACCGGACTTCCCCGAGCGGGACGACGCCTGGGCCGATCGCATCACCGCGCGGGCGGACTTCCCGCTCTACTTCCTCGACGACGAAACGGCCGTCCGCGTCAGGGACGACAAGGTGGACGTGGTGACCGAAGGCCGCTGGCGCTTCCACCCCTGACGCGACAAGCAACGAAGCGGCGACCCCCGGAAGCCGGGCAACAACGGCCTGATGGCGATGGCTTGACGGGGATGGCTCGTTGTGGCTCATGGGGCGGGCGGGGCCGGCCGTGTCAGGGGCGCGGGGAACGGCGCAATCTTTGACGGAAACCCGGGCCACGCGCTCAGGCGGGTCACCGGCAGGCGGGGGCGCTTTTGGGGGCGCGGGGAACTGCGCAATCTTTGACGGCGACCCGGGCTACGCGGTCTGGCAGGTTACCGGCAGACCGGTGGCCGGGGTCGTTTCAGGGGCGCGGGGAACTGCGCCGTCTTTGAGCGGGCACCCGGGCTACGCGCTCTGCCGGGTAACCGGTCGGTGCAGGGGCGACGCCGCCTCCGGGACCGGAACCCCCTCCCGGCGGCGCCCGGAAGCCACCAGCTCCTTCAGCGCCGGCTCCGCCGCCAGCCGCGGCAACAGCAGCGCCCAGAAGCGCGTCAGCATGGACTGGGACAGCCACTGCGCGTTACGGCTGCCCAGCGCACCGAACCCGATCGTGGCCGCGACCACCGCGTGCGCGGCATCCTGCGGCGCCACGTCCCGCGCCAACGCGCCCTCCCTGGCCGCCTGCACCAGCAGACTCTCGACCCACGCCTGCCAGCGCCGCCGCAGATCCGCACCGGGCGCCACCGGCACGGGACTCTCGCTGAGGTCGAACCCGGCCCGCAGGATCACATCGTGCCGCAGCCCCCGCAGCAGGGCGTGCGTCGTGTCGACCAGCACCTGCAAGGCGCCCCCGCTCCCGGCGGCCTGCCCGCGCGCCGCACCCTCGTGGGTGATCTGGCGCAGCCGTTGCGCCGCCGCCTCCCACACCGCCGCGGTCAGCGCCGCCTTGCTGGCGAAGTGGAAGTGCAGCGCGCCGTTGCTGACACCGGCCCGGTTACTGATCGTGGACAAGGACACGACGTCGAAGCCGTCCTTGCTGAAGAGTTCGGCCGCCGACTCGATCAACGCGTTGCGCGTACGCACCGCTCGCTCCTGCTGGGCCATCAGAACGCTCCGTTGTGACGAGGGCTGCCGGAAAGGCGGTATCACGATAACAAACCGCATGCGCGGTTTCTATAGTGCCTGCGGAGCTGCCGAGAGCAGCACGGGCAGCGAGCCGTAGCCGTTGACGATGAAGGACTCCACGGGTTCGATTCCGTCGACCGGTACCGCCGGGGCCAGTCCGGGAAAGCGCTCGAACAGCGCGGCCACCGCCACCCCCGCCTCGATCCGCGCGAGCGGCGCCCCCAGGCACCGGTGCACCCCGTGCCCGAAGGCCAGGTCCTCGCGCCGGCCCGGCCGCAGCACGTCGAAGACGGCGACGTCGTCCCCGTACGCCTCGGGGTCGCCGGAAGCCGCGGCGAAGGAGACGAGGATGGGATCCCCCTGACGGATCACCACCGCGTCCGACCGGGACTCGGACCCGTTCCCGGACCCGGACCCGGACCCGTCCCCGTCGGACCCGTCCCCGTCCCCGTCCCCGCCCAGCGTGATGTCTTCCACCGCGAACCGCATCGGCGAGTACGCCGCCGGGCTGTGCACCCGCAGCGTCTCGTCCACCACGTCCGCCCAGGTCGCCCGTCCCTCGCGTACGTGGGCCAGTTGGCCAGGGTGCGCGAGCAGCGCGCCGACGGCGTTGGTGATGAGGGTGCAGGTCGTCTCCTGACCCGCGGCGATCATGAGGTAGAGGGTGCCGAGGAGTTCCTGCTCGCTGAGCCCGCCGTCCTGGTCGCGGGCCTCGATCAGCGCGGACGTCAGGTCGCCGCCGGGACGGGCCCGCTTCTCGGCGACGAGCTGCGCCAGCATGCCGAAGACCTCGACCTGCGCGGCGGCCATCTCCACGGCCGGTACCGCCGTGCCGAACACCAACTCCAGCGCGGTGCACAGGGGTTCGCGGGCCTCCTCCGCCACCCCGAACAGTTCGCAGATCACCCGCATGGGCAGCAGCTTGGCGAATTCGGTCCGCAGGTCGATCCGTTCACCGGCCGGGTGGGCGGCCAGCTCGTCGAGCAGCGCGGCCGTGAGTTCCTCGACGCGCGGGCGCAGTGCCTCGCTCCGGCGTGCGGTGAACGCGCCCGCGACCAGCCGCCGCAGCCGGGCGTGGTGCTCCCCGTACGCGAACAGCATGTTCTCGTTGGCGACCCACGGGTACAGCGGCCAGTCGGCGTCTATCCGTCCGTCGACGAAGGCGGGCCAGTGCTGCCGGGCGTCCTTGGACACCCTCGGATCGAGGAGGAGCTGCTTGACGTACTTCTGCCGTACGACCGCCCAGGCGGCCACCTTGCCCGGCAGTTCCACCGCGGCCACCGGCCCTCGCGAGCGCAGTTTCTCGGCCTCCGAGGCAAGGTCGCGTCCCGTCACGTCCAACGCGTACGGGCAAGCGGGCATGTCCATCCGTGCACTCCGTTCGGTAGGTCGTTCACACGCCCCGCCGACACGGGGAGGCGTCTTGCACGGGCAGGCGTCCTACTGGGGCTTCCCGTCGGGGGGCATCGGGGCGGCATGCCGGGGTCTCCCGCCGGGCGCGTCGCGGCCACCCCGGCCGGGGCGTCTCACTGCGCGGCGGTCACGGCCTCCGCGGAAGCCGCCGACACGGTCCGCGACGCCTGTCCGCCCCCGTCCACAACCTCCCCCACGGCCTCACTCCCACCCTCGCGCCGGACCTCACTCCCGGCCTCGCTTCCGGCCTCGCTTCCGGCCTCGCTTCCGGGGCCCGCCTCGGGGGCCGCCCCGGGGGCGCTCTCGGGGTCGAGACCGCCACCGACCCGCTCCACGACCCCAGCGCCCACCTCGCCCCCGACTTCCACCCCGCCCTGGGCCTCCGTCTCAGCCTCTGCCTCTGCCTCTGCCTCCGTCTCGGCCTCTGCTTCCGCCTCGCGCAGCCGCATGGCGTCCACGTAGACGCGGGCCGCCCGTTCCGGCGAGAAGTCCAGCCGTACGAGGATGCCGGGCACCGCGATCGACGGCATCAGATGCCGGTAGAGGTCGGCCACCCGCTCCGCCAGGTCGGCGCGGCCCGTCATGATCCGCGACAGCACCTGGACGCCGGTGAAGGCGCCGACGAACAGCTTGGCCAGCGCGTCCACGTCGGCGTGCGGCAGCACCTCGCCCTTGGCCTTCGCCTCCCGGAAGAGGGCGTGGGTGTGTTCCTGCCAGGCCTGCATGGGCACTCGGCGGTTGAGATGGTCCTTGGGAGAGCCCTGGTCCACGGTCAGCCGGACGCTGCCCTGGACGATCGGGTCCCCGGTGTCCTGCTTGAGCAGATACGCGAGCAGCAGTGCCTCGTCCAGTGACTGCTGGAGTTTCAGCTCCTGTTCGGGCACGCGCGGCAGGGAGTCGACCTGTCCGGCGAGGACCGCCTGGGCGAGCTCCTCCTTGGAGGTGAAGTGGAAGTAGAGGGCGCCTTTGGTCATGCCGGACTTCTTGAGGACGTCCGAGATGGTCGCCGCCTCGTATCCGACCTCGTCGAACACCTGGGCCGCCGCGACGAGAATCGCGCGTCGCGTCCGAATGGCTCGCTCTTGCCGCGCCACGGGGAACCTCCGTACCATCCCGCTCACCGGGAAAAGAGACCAAGAGGTCTGTACCGTACGCCTTCGACCTCAGGGCCTAGAATAAAACCAGCCGAACGGTTTCTCAAGGATCCCTCCAGCCCGGACTGGTTGCGCCCTCGCTGAGCTGCGAGAATGACGCACACCACCTTTCGCGCTTCTCTGCGCTCCCCGAGCGAGCCCCCGCACCTCCCCCAGGCACCTTGAAAAGAAAACCGGTTGGTACGTATCTTCGTGGGGCAGTGGTCCGCATCCGACCGGTCCCACACCAGGGGAGTTCGATGTCCGTGCCCGCACACACGAAGACCCACCCCGTCGCCGACGAACTGGCCCGGCTCCTCTTCGAGGACGCCGACCGCGAGCGCGTCCACGGGCCCTGGCGCCGGCTCGTCCGCCGCCAGGAGTTCGCCTACCGGGCGGAGCTGTCGCCGCAGGAGCGGACGGCACTCTCGTACGAGCGGCTGCGGCTGCTCAACGAGGCGGTGGGCGATCCGGTGGCGCTGGCGGCCGACCCGCACCGTCTCGCGGGTCTGCACGAATGGACGGGGCCGGTGGACGGCGGGCTGACCACGCTCGCGAGCATCCACTACAACCTCTTCCTCGGCAGCGTCCTCGACCATGACGGCGGCCGTGACAGGGACCTCTCCCCCTATACGTCCCTCCAGCGCACAGGAACGTTTCTGTGCACGGAGTTGGAGCACGGCAACGACGTGGCGTCGATGGAGACGGTCGCGGTGTTCGACCGGGTGACGGGTGGCTTCCGGCTGACGACGCCCACCGAGGGCGCGCAGAAGTTCATGCCCAACACCAGCCTGACCGGCGGGCCCAAGACGGCCGTGGTCGCGGCCCGCCTCCTCGTCGACGGCGAGGACCGGGGAACGTTCCTCTTCCTGACCCCGCTCAGCGACGAGAGCGGCCACCTGCCCGGCGTACGGGTCCGGCCGCTGCCGCAGCGCACCGGCACGCCGGTGGACCACTGCCTCACCGCGTTCGACCAGGTGTGGCTGCCGCGTTCGGCCCTGCTGGAGGCCGAGCACGGGCGGCTGGCCGCCGACGGGACCCTGACCAGCAGCCTCGGCAACAGACGCAAGCGCCTCCTGCGCTCGATCAACCGCGTCACCATGGGCAAGCTCTGCATGAGCGCCGGCACGCTCGGCATGTCCCGCGCGGCGCTGACGATCGCGGTGCGTTACGCCCACAGCAGGCTGGTCGCCGGACCGAAGGCGGGCGAACGCATCCCGGTGGCCGCCCACCGCAGCCACCACGGCCGACTGCTGCACGCGCTGGCCACGGCGTACGCGATGACGTTCCTGCACCGGTCGACGGTGAGCCGATTCGCCGCGCACGCGGCGGAGGAACGGGCGGAGATGGAGCGCGAGGTGGCCGTGGCCAAGGGGTGGATCACCTGGCAGGCACGGGCGATCACCACCGAGTGCCGCGAACGCTGCGGCGCGCAGGGGCTGTTCCCGGCGAACGGTCTGGCCGACCTGCCCCTCAACATCGAGGGCGGCATCACCGCGGAGGGCGACAACCTGGTGATCTGGGTGAAGGCGGCGTCGGAAATGGTCTTCGGCCACCAGGTGACGCGCCGGGCCGCCACCGGGGCCCTGGGGGATCCCGGCGGCCACGGTGGCACGGGGAACCCTGGAGATTGCGGTGACCACGGCGGTCCGGGGAACCCTGGAGATCCCGGCGATCACGGCGGTCCGGGGGACCCTGAAGATCCCCGCGCCCCTTACGCCCCCTACACCGCCAACGCCGCCAACGCCCCCTGCTCCCCCCGCGACCGGGAGATCACCGAGCTTCCCTTCCTGCGTGACCTGCTGGCCGATGTCGAGCGCATCTGGCAGGACCGGGCGCGTACCGCTCTGCGCGAGGGGCCCTCGGGTGACCCGGTCGGCCGCTGGAACGTCACCTCGGACGCGGCGCTGGAGATGGTCTCCGCGCACGCCCGGCTCCGGGCGGCCGACGCGTTCCTGGCCGCGATCGCGCGGACCACGGATCCCCGGGCCGGCCATCTGATGCGGAACCTGTGCCGGCTGTTCCTGCTGAGGGAACTCGGTCCGCACACAGGTGACTTGCTCGCGGAGGGCCGCCTCACGGCCGATCACGTACGCGGTCTGCCGAAGGCGGTCGACACGGTACTCGGCGATCTGGCGCCGCACCTGATGACACTGGTCGACGCGTTCGACCTGCCGGCGGAGGTACTGTCCAGCATCCCGATCGCCAGCGGGGGATCGGTCGGCGGGACCACGGCGAGCGACGACTTGGTGGGTGCGGCCCACTATTGAGGGCGAGTCGTCCACCTGCGGCCCGGTGGGGCCCGGGTGCGCCGTTCCCCGCGCCCCTAAAGGGCGCAGCCCCGCTTCCAGGGGCGCGGGGAACTGCGCGGCCAACCCCGACGCACCCGCACCCGAACAACAGAGCCAGGCCGCAACCCCGCTCTTTAGGGGCGCGGGGAACGGCGCAACAAGCCACGACGCAACCGCAACGAACAGCCGGGCCAGGGCACAGCCCCGCCCCTCAGGGGCGCGGGGAACTGCGCACCCAGGCACGACGCACCCGCAGTCAAAAACGCCGGCCCGGGGCGCAGGGGCGTAGCCCCGCCTCCTAGAGGCCCGGGGCGGACCCCGTCAACGAACCAGGCACGGCCTCTTCGCATCGAACCGCCAGTCAGGCACCAGATACCGCATCCCCACCGCATCGTCCCGCGCCCCCAACGCCTTCTCCAGATACAGCTCATGCGCAGCCATCACCCGCTCCATGTCCACCCGCACCCCCAGCCCACCCCCCTCCGGCACAGCGATCTCCCCGTCGACGATCCGAGGCGGGCTGACGGTGAGCCGTTCCAGCCCCTCCTGCCAGATCCAGTGCGTGTCCAGCGCGTTGTACTCCCCCGGCGCCGCCGCCCCGCAGTGCGTGACCATGGCGAGCGAGATGTCGAAGTGGTTGTTGGAGTGGCACCCCCAGGTCAACCCCATCGCGTTGCACAGTTGAGCCACCCGCACCGACCCCTGCATCGTCCAGAAGTGCGGGTCGGCCAGCGGAATGGACACCGACTGGAGCGCCAACGCGTGCGTCATCTGCCGCCAGTCCGTCGCGATCATGTTCGTCGCCGTCGGCAACCCGGTCGCGCGCCGGAACTCCGCCAGGATCTCCCGCCCGGAGTACCCGTCCTCCGCCCCGCACGGATCCTCGGCGTAGGCGAGCGTGCCGACCAGCGGTTTGCACAGTTCGACGGCCTCGCGCAGCGACCACGCCCCGTTGGGGTCGAGCGTGACCCGCGCCTGCGGGAAGCGGCCCTTCAGCGCCCGTACCGCCTCGACCTCCTCCGCCCCCGCCAGGACCCCGCCCTTGAGCTTGAAGTCCCGGAAGCCGTAGAGGTCGTACGCGGTCTCGGCCTGCCGGACGATCGCCTCGGGCGTGAGCGCCTCCTCGTGCCGGACGCGGTACCAGTCGACGTCCGCATCGGGCTCACGCACGTACTCCAGGTCGGTCCGGCCGGGGTCACCGACATAGAAGAGGTAACCCAGTACCCGTACGGACGACCGTTGTTGACCGTCGCCGAGGAGCGCCGCGACCGGTACGTCGAGGTGCTGGCCGAGCAGGTCGAGCAGCCCCGACTCGACAGCCGTCACGGCGTGCACGGTGGTGCGCAGGTCGAAGGTCTGGGCACCGCGACCGCCCGAGTCACGGTCGGCGAAGCGGTCCCCGATCGCCCGCAGAACGCGCTTGTAGTCGCCCACCTTCGCGCCGACGACCAGGGATTCGGCGTCCCGCAGTGTCCGGGTGATCTTCTCGCCGCCGGGCACCTCCCCCAGTCCCGTACGGCCTTCGGAGTCCTTGAGGACCACGATGTTGCGGGTGAAGTAGGGGCCGTGTGCGCCGGAGAGGTTCAGCTCCATGGAGTCGCGGCCGGCGACGGGGTAGACGGCGAACTCGGTGACGGTCGGCTGGCTCATGCGTATCGGAGTCCTTGGCTGAGGAGGGGAGGAGAGGGGGATCACTGGGCGGGGTGGCTCAGAGGCTGAGGAGGTCGAGGGTCCACTCCATCGCCAGGACGCCGCCCAGGCCGAGGACAGCGAGGACGGTCGTATAGGTGGTACGGACCTTGATCGCTTCGATGACCGAGAGGTTGAAGTACTCCTTGAAGAGCCAGAATCCCGGGTCGTTGACGTGGGAGAAGGCGATCGAGCCGCAGGACACGGCGAGCACCATGATCTCGGGGTGGATCCCGCTGCCCGCGAGGAGCGGCAGCACCACGCCGGAGGCGGTGACGACGGCGACGGTCGCCGAGCCGAGCGCGACGCGCAGGATGACCGCGATGAGCCACGCCAGGATGATCGGCGAGATGGACCAGCTGTCGGTGGCGTCCTTGATGTAGTCGGAGATGCCGCCTTCGACGAGGACGTTCTTGAAGGCTCCGCCCGCGCCGATGACCAGCAGGATCATCGCCATCGACTGGGCGGCGGAGGTGCAGGACGTGTTGACGTCCGCGAGGCTGCGCCCGATGCGCGGTCCGAACGCCCAGATCGCCAGGAGCAGGGTCAGCATGAGCGCGATGGGCGCCGAGCCGATGAAGGCGACGAAGTGCAGGAACGGGCTGTCTCCCGAGGCCACCATGTCGACGACCGCGGCGCCCGCGATCAGTACGACGGGGAAGAGCGCCACGGACAGCGACCAGCCGAGGCCCGGCATGTCGGCGTCCTCGAACTCCCGGTCGCTGACCAGTCCCTTGGGGATGGCCGGGTCCATGGCCCTGATGAACGGCAGCCGCGGCCACAGCAGGGCGATGAACGCGCCCACCGGCACGGCGATGAACAGGCCGTAGAACAGGGTGTGGCCGACGGAGGCGTGGAAGGTCGCGGCCACCGCGGTGGGGCCGGGGTGCGGCGGCAGGAAGCTGTGCATCGTGGACAGGGCGATCGACATCGGCAGGCCGACCCAGAGCAGCTTCGCCCCGGTGACCCTGACGAGGGTGAACGCGATCGGCACGATGATGATGAACGCGACCTCGTAGAACATGGTCACGCCGATGAGCATGGACGTGACCACCATGGCCACCTGGACCCAGCGCGGCCCGAACGCGTCCAGCAGCCGGCCGGCTATCCGCTGGGCGGCGCCGGAGTCCCCCATCACCCGGCCGACCATGGCGCCGAGCCCGATGGTGAGCATCGTGTCGCCGATCTGGCCCCCGATGCCCTCCGAGAGGACGTCCGGGATGTCGGCCACCGGAATGCCCTGGACCAGGGCGACGCCCACCGCCACGAGCAGCAGCGCGGCGAAGCCGTTGAGTTTCATCCGGGTCATCAGGAACAGCAGCACCAGAACGCTGATCCCGACTACGAGCAGAGGCATGCAGTTCCCCTTTGAACTGGCCGTGAGTCAAGCGGTGGATCGGGGGTGGTACGCCGGCAATAACGTCGGACGGTCGTACGTCAGGCGGCCGTACGTCGGACGGTCGTACGTCAGGCGGCCGTACGTCAGGCGGTGGCGCGTCGGCGGGGCGCTCCCACCAGGGCGAGGCCGGTGTCGAGGATCGCCTCCAGCTCGGCGAGGTCGGCGGCGCCGGGATCGGTGAGCGGGGCCCGTACGGTTCCGACCGGCAGACCGCGCAGCCGGGCGGCGGCCTTGACGAGGGACACGGCGTATCCCGGTACGCGGTCACGCAGTTCGACGAGCGGGACGTAGAAGTCGCGCAGGAGCTTGGTGAGCGTGGCCTCGTCGTTCCCCCGCAGCGCGGTGAAGAAGGCGCTCGCGATCTCGGGGGCGAAGGCGTGGACCGCCGACGAGTAGGCGGGGACGCCGACGGTGGCGTACGCGCGGGCCTGGATCTCGGCGGTGGAGGCCCCGTTGAAGAAGAGGAAGCCGTCGGGGGCGGCGAGCGTGAGCCGCTGCAGCCGGTCGAGGTCGCTGTGCCCGTCCTTGAGGCCGATGACGGTGGGGATCTCCGCGATACGCCGCAGACTGTCCGCGGTGAAGGCGACCTGCCCGCGCTGGTACGCGATGAGCGGCAGCCGGGTGCCTGCGGCGATCCGGCGCAACTGCCCGACCAGGCCGTCCTGCGGGGCGCCGACCAGGTAGTGGGGCATCACGAGCAGGGCGTCGGCGCCGGCCTCCTCGGCGATCCGGGCGAAGCGCAGGGCCTGCGCCCAGCCGTAGCCGATACCGGCGACCACCGGCAGACGGCCATCGGCGATCTCGACCGTGGCCTCGACGACCGCGCGGTACTCGTCCTCGTCGAGCGAGAAGAACTCCCCGGTCCCGCAGGCGGGAAAGACGGCACCGGGGACGACGACGCCGGGCCCGGAGGCCAACTGCCCGGCCAGATAGCCCCGGTAGCCCTCCAGATCGAGCCCGCCACTACTCCTCCCGCTGACGGTGCTGCCGTCACCCTCGCCTCCCTCGCCTCCCTCGTCGCGGAAGCTGGTGAGAGGAAAGGACAGCACTCCGTCCGCCATACCGTCGCGCAGCCGCTGGACCACGGCTTCGATCTCCGCGCTGTACCGCATTACTGATCTCTCATCTCTATATGCAGATGACGTACATGTATGAGAACGGAGGTTAGGTCGGTGAACCGGAGCCGGTCAATGGGTGCGACAGCGCGGATTTACGATGAGGCCATGCCGGAGAGCAGCGGGGGCCGCGAGGTACGGCGGGCACAGGGAGCGCGGGAAGAGGGATCGCCGGCAGGAAGGGCACAGGGGGCGCGGGGAGTGCGCGGGGTGAAGTCGGCGAGCCGCACGGTCGCGCTGCTGGAACTGCTCGCCGCACGCGGTGACCGCCCCGCCCGCCTGGACGAACTGGCCGAGGAGCTGGACGTACCGCGCAGCAGCATGTACCAGCTGCTCCAGACCCTCATCGACTGCGGCTGGGTGCGCTCCGACACGACGGGATCCCTGTACGGCATCGGGATCCGCGCCCTGTTCACGGGCACGAGCTACCTCGACAGCGACCCGCACGTCCGCCTGGTACGCCCCTACCTGGACCAGGCCTCGGACGCGCTCGGCGAGACGATCCACCTGGCCCGGCTCGACGGCCCGGACGTCGTGTACCTCGCGACCCGCGAGTCCCACGAGTACCTCAGGACCATCAGCAGGGTCGGCCGCCGGATCCCGGCCCACGCGGGCGCGCTCGGCAAGGCCCTGCTCGCCGAACGCCCCGACGCCGAACTCCCCCTCCCCGACGGCCCGTTGCCCGCCCTCACCGAGAACACGCACACCACCAGGACCACCCTGCTCACCGACCTCGCGGAGGTACGCGCCCGCGGTTACTCCATCGACCGCGAGGAGACGGTGCCCGGCATCGCGGGCTTCGGCTTCGCCCTGCGCTACGACTCCCCGGCCACGGACGCCATCAGCTGCTCGATACCGGTGGCCCGCCTCAACGAGACCCACGAGTCCCGGGTGATCGCGGTCATGCGGGAAACCCGCACAAAGATCGAAAACGCGCTTCCGTCGACTTCGGGGGCACCGGACTGGCGGTGACGGGGGTACGGACGCGCGGCACGGCGACTGTGACGACGACCGACATCCACACGGAGGGTCACGCAGGTACTGACTGACCGCTACCGAGCCCTCGGGTGACCGGGTGCCGGGTGGCCCGGTGGCCGGGTGGCCCGGTGGCCGAGTGGCCCGGTGGCCGAGTGGCCGGGTGGCGGGTGGCCGGGTGGCCGGGTGGCGGGTGGCCGGGTGGCCGGGTGGCGGGTGGCCGGGTGGCCGGGTGGCCGGGTGACCACCCCACCAGATCCTCGCCCGCGCCCCACGGGTTCCGGGCCCGGTGGGCCACCCCAAGACCTTCCACCCATCACCCGCCTGAGCCCGATCCGGTACCCTGTGGTGCGAGCGTCCTGGCAGGCGCTGCGGCACGTGGCGCGGTCTCCCGCACCTCGTACCGCGGCAAATGATCCAGACCGCTCAGGGCTTGACCGGGAGACCTGGCCACGACTCATCACCGAGTCCGACGCAAGGCCTCACACAAGCCCCGCCTTCGTAGCTCAGGGGATAGAGCACCGCTCTCCTAAAGCGGGTGTCGCAGGTTCGAATCCTGCCGGGGGCACAGCGCATTACGCCGCTGACCTGGGGTTTACCTCCCAGGGAGGCGCTCTACTCGGCCTCGGACTCCTCGTCCGGGGCCGTTTGCGTGAGCGGTGCGTGAGCGGACGGAGAGTTGATCTCCCGGATATCGCCCAACGGATCAGCATCACCCGGCACGCACTCTGGACCAGGATCCTGCGCTTCTTCGGGCTCGGCCGGCGCTTCAGGGACGGTTTTTTCGGACGTAGCGCGGGCGCGCGGGACGAGCCGGGCTGCGGCCTCGGCGATCGCCAGGTCCGCTTCGGGGAGCAGGCTCGTGTACGTGTCGGCCGTGATGGTGATCGAGGAGTGGCCGAGCATCTCCTGGATGTCCTTCAGGTCGGCCCCGGCCGCATGGGCAAGAGTCGCGGCACCGTGGCGGAGGTCGTGGAGCCGAACCGGCGGAAGGTCGATCTCCTCGTACAGCTCGATGAACCGCCGTGTGACGTTGGCGGGGTGGAGCATCTCACCGTTTTCTTTGGTGAAGACGCGACCGGTCTCCACCCAGGCGCTCTCCCACTCCTTACGGTCCTTGTCCTGCTGGGCACGGTGGCGTCGCAGAGCCTGGACCGTGTCGGAGTCCAACGCGATGGTGCGCGCGCCAGCGTCGGTCTTGGGATCGTCCTCGTAGACCTCCCAGCCGTTCACGACAAGTTGCTTGGCGACGGTGATGAGACCGGCATCTAGGTTGGTGTCGGTCCACTTCTGCCCGCACGCCTCGCCCCTCCGCAGCCCGCGGAACGCGATCAGGTGGAACAACGCGTATAGGCGGTCCTCCGCGACATGGTCGAGGAAGAGGCCGGCGTGCTCCGGCGTCCAGACCATCACCGCCGACGGCTTCTCGCCAGTGCGCTTCCAATGAAGGATGCGTTCCTCGGTCCATACGAGGGCCTTGGGTCGCTTGCCTGCCTCCAACTCGACGTGAGCAGCCGGGTTGAAGGTGATGAGCTGCTGGGCGATCGCGGCGTTCAGCGCGGCCCGCAGGGTGGAGCGGACGCGCTGGCGCGTGGCCGGGCCGACGATGCGGCGGTAAGGCTCCATTTCGGCGATGGCCGCCTTCATCACCTTACGGTGGGCACGGTGCTCGCGCCCCTTCCAGGGAATCTGGGCCAGATCCTCGAACGCCTTGCGGCGGGCTGCATTGCCTTCGGCGATCTCGACATTGGCCTCGGCGATGGCCTCGAACGTCTCCGACAGGTGGGCGACCCGGAGGCGGTCGAGCCGGTAGTGCCCGATCCGCGGTTTGAGGTGTACCCGGATGTTGCTCTCGTCGCGGCTGATGGCGCTCTGCCGCCCCTTCTTGCCCGCCAGCCACATGTCCAGCCATTCGCCGACCGTGAGTCGGCTCGTCAAGTCCAGGCCGTGGCTGAGGCGCTTTCGGGTCGCCTCAATGTCCGGCAGCGGCGATTTCTCATCGGCCACCTTCTCCAGTAATTCCGCTATCTGGGTCAAGCCCTCGGGGTCGTCGGCGTCGGCGAGGCCGAGAAGCGCTCGGACGTGGTCGAGGTCGCTCTGGGCGGCTTTGAGGGAGTCGTAGCCGGCGCGGCTGAAGGAGCGGCGGGTGCCGTCTTCGCGGGGCGGAAGCTCCTGACGTATGGAGTACGAGCCGTGCTTGCGGGTGGAGAGCTTGGGGCAGTTCTTGCCGAGTGGCTTGCCGGTGTGGGGGTCGCGGCAGTAGCAGCGGCGGTGGGTGGAACCCTTCAAAGATCGTTCTCCTCGGTGAGGTCGGTATCGGGCGGGTCGACGTCGGCGAGTTCCGGTGGCAGGTGCGGTGGGGTGCCGCCGCCTTCGCGGATGAAGGCGCGGGCGCTGCGGAGCCGGTATTTGGCGTCCAGCGCCCTTTCGGCGTAGTCGGCTTGGTCGAGTACGGCTTCCTCGCGTTCGGTCTGGTTGGGCGCTGTCGCAGCTTTCCAACGTTCGTGCTTCTCGCCTTTCAGAGCGACCAGGGCGGCGCGCTCGTGGCGGACGTGGGCGCGGAAGGAGCGGAGCATGTCGTCTTCCATGCCGAATTCCTCGCTGTCGCCGGTGAACCAGCGCATGGCATCCCACGTCGGGTCGGAGTGCTGAAGGGGGAGGCGCTGGACTCGGTCGACGTAGCCGACGGGGTAGAGGAGGCAGATGGGGTAGGTGTGCAGGGCTTCGGCGAGGACGAGGACGTCGACCAGGGGCAGGCTGGCGCGGCGGCCGGATTCCATGTTGGCGATCACGTTGCGCGGGATCGGATGGCCGATCTCTTCGCAGCGGTCGGCCAGGTCCTGGGCGCTCATGCGCAGCTCCTTCCTTCGTCTGCGGACCTCGGCGGCCACTGTGGCCATCACCTGATCCGCCCACTCCGGGACGTCGTCCTCGTCATCTCCAGGATCGAAACCGCGTTGTGTCATGAAGACACATTAGCTCGCTCATGATGGTTGGTGATCGCTTGGAGCCGGACGTGATGCCGCGTTCGCCGAGGGCTCACTCATGGACGGAGCACCGCATGCGCAACAACGAGACGGCCGAGCAGCCCAAGGGCATGGCAAGGGAGGAGCTGCTTGCCCTGCCTGTCTCCGTTGACCTGGAAACCGGCAACCGGGCACTGGGCTTGGGGCGGAGCAAGGGTTACGAGCTGGCCAAGCGCGGCCAGTACCCGTGCAAGGTCCTGCGCCTGGGCAAGGCGTACCGGGTGGTGACCGCCGACCTGTTGAACCTGCTGGGCCTGGCCGCATGACCAGCCGTCCCTGTAGCAGATGCTTCTGCGCTGAGCTGACACAGAAACGCTGGACTGTGGCTGGGCGCGGACGTACTGTCCGTGTTCCCTCGCCCCGGCCAAGGAAGCGAGAAAGCCCCCGGCGGGCCAACGCCGGAGGCTCAGCACACTCCACTGCCCGCATTCCAACGAACGACCTGCGTGGGTCGGGCCTGCAAGCCCGACGTCACCGGATAAGGAGCTGCCCTGTGCAACCTACGACACCCGAGCCGCATTCCGCACCCGGCAAGGCGGTATGGCCGGCGGTCGCGGTGCCCGGCCGGCCCGGCCAGGCGACCCTAGCCGCCCCGGTGGCCGACGACGGGGCACCGGATACGCTCCCGGCGGCTCAGCCCGCCGAGGAGACGGTGCCGGACCCGGAGCCGACACACGGCTCCGAGCTGCTCGACGAACTGCGTGCGCAGGTAGCCCAGTTCGTGATCATGCCCTCCCAGCCTGCGCTGGACGCGGTCACGCTATGGGTGGCGGCGACGCACCTGCAGCCCGCGTGGCAGCACGCCCCGCGCCTGGCGGTGGTCGGGCCGGCGAAGCGGTGCGGCAAGTCACGGCTTCTGGACGTGCTCACCGAAACGGTCCACGAGCCGATGCTCACCGTCAACACCACACCCGCGGCGATCTTCCGCTCGATCACCGACGAGCCGCCCACCCTGCTGGTGGACGAGGCGGACACCATCTTCGGCACCCCGAAGATGGCGGAGAAGAACGAGGAGATGCGCGGCCTGCTCAACGCCGGTCACCAGCGCGGCCGGTACGTCACCCGTGTCGTCGGAAACGACCACACGCCCCACAAGTTCGCCACCTTCGCCATGGCGGCGCTCGCGGGGATCGGCGACCTGCCCGACACGATCATGGACCGGTCCGTGGTCATCCGCATGCGCCGCCGGGCCGAGGGGGAGAGCGTCAAGCCCTTCCGTTCCCGCCGCGACACCCCGGCCTTTCACGACCTGCGCGACCGGATCGCCGCATGGACACGGCCGCTCCTCGACGAGGCCGCGGACCTGGAACCGGCCATGCCGGTG
The DNA here is from genome assembly GCF_014650955.1 of Streptomyces tauricus. Lineage (GTDB taxonomy): Bacteria > Actinomycetota > Actinomycetes > Streptomycetales > Streptomycetaceae > Streptomyces > Streptomyces tauricus. The sequence goes on along the minus strand of NZ_BMVY01000014.1, from coordinate 75,299 downwards.
GAGGACCGCGCCGCCGACACCTGGGAGCCCTTGGTGATCGTCGCCGGCCTCGCCGCCGGACGATGGCCCCGCCTCGCCCGCGCGGCGTGCGCGCAGATGGTCACGGCCGAAGCGGCAGCCGAGGAGGACCACCCCAGCTCAGCGCGGATCCTCGCCGACATTCGGCGGGTCTTCGTCGCCCAGCGAGAGGTCGACAGCCTCTCCACGGACGAACTCCTCCATCACCTGCGCCAGGACCTGGAAGGTCCCTGGGCGGAGTGGGGACGCAACGGGCTGAGCCCGCGTGAGCTCGGCTCGCTGCTGCGCGACTTCGACATCAGGCCCGGCAACGTCCGCCTCGTCGACGGCACCCAGCGCAAGGGCTACACGCGCAACAAGTTCCTCGACGCGTGGCGCCGCTACTGCCCGAGCGTTCACCCGGTCGGCACCGGCCCCGCCAGCAGCGAGGGCTGAGACTCCACCCCGCCCCCGGTTGCCGTCCTTGCCGTCCCTGCAGTAATCCCGCAGGTCAAACGGCATACGTGCAAGACGGCAACCGGGGCCAAGACGGCAACACGATCATGGTCGTCCTGCTGTGCGCAGGGACGCCGTCCGTATCCGTCTCGTGCCGTCCCGGACGTCCCCGCCGTATCGGCGCAGGTCACAGTGCATGCCGCCGGGACGGCACGACGGAACCGATCCGTCCCCGGCCACCGAACCGCAGCCCTCACCACCCGTGCGCGCCCCAAGACGCGTCGGCGCCTCCGGGACGGAACACCGAACCCTCTGCCGTACCGGCCCTGACCTGCGCCTGCAACGGCAAAGACGGCAAAGACGGACCACGCCACCACCCCAGGAGAACCCCGCTTGACCACCCTCTCCACACCCACCCACCGAGACCGTCATCTTGGCGAAGCACCGCCGATGACGACCAAACAGACCGCGGAGCGATACACGCTCATCGCAGCGGGAACCGTCATCGTGGCGCTCACCGCCGGCGGGTTCTGGCTCTCCTACGCGCACCTCGCCGAGGTCGCCGGACAGCACGGCCTCAAGAACTCCCCGGTCCGCCAGTGGGCCTGGCCCGCGACCCTGGACGCCTTCATCATCGCGGGCGAACTCCTCATGCTCCGTGCGGGCCTGCGCCGCGTCACCGACGGCTGGGCCATCGCCCTGACCGCCACCGGATCGGCCGGCTCCATCGCGCTCAACGTGGCCGGGGTTAGCGGCACGGGCAACGCAGACACCGTGCCTCTGCTCGACTACGTGGTCGCCGCGGTTCCCCCCACCGCCGCCCTGCTGGCCTTCGGAGTCCTCATGCGGCAGATCCACCAGCTCGTCGACCACTCGGACCCAGCACCCGTCCAGACGCCGAGACGACCGGTCACGGCGCCCGCCAAGCACGCCGAGCCACCGGCCGAGGCGATCCAGCTCGCTGAACTTCCGGTCGCCGGATCCGTCCAGCCGTCGCAACCGCCACCCACGGTTTCGGAGAGCAGGCCACGCGGTGGCCGTCCGCCAAAGGCCACCCTCGCAGAGCTCGTGGAGATCGGCCGGATCACCCTCACAGAGCACGGCACACTCAGCCGCTCCCTTCTCCGGAAGGCCGTCAAGGACAGGGACTTGACGATCGGCAGTGAGCGGCAGACCGAGGTCATGGAGATCCTCCGGCCCGACATAGAAGCCGCCGCCCAGACCGGTCCCAACAGCGGCTGACCGGAACCCCTGCTGGGGTGACCGGAACCCTTCCGGTCACCCCAGCCAGCCGGCTGGCCGCCACCCGCTCGCCGCTGCTCATCCACACCTGTGGACGGCGCGCTGACCGCCGGCCCTCAGTCCGCCCTTGCCCACCGACGCCCCTGCCTCGCCCCTTCCGGAGAACCGCCTGTGACACACGCCCCGTACCAGCCCGACCACACCCCCGACGAGCCGCCGCCAGCGAAGTCCCCTACCCTGATCGGGCGTTTGCAGCAGGTGTTCGGACGAGCTGCCCCTGGCGGAGCCAGTAGTACCCCGAGTCCGACTCAAGGCCGGACTTCGGGGGTCTCCGCCCCGGGGGTGGCGGAGACGGCCCGGCACCAGGGGGCGCCGGAGCAGGGGGTCAGAGTCGGGAGCGGCTCCGACCCGGACACCCTTCACTCAGTCCAGCGAGCCGTCCTGCGCTCCGAAGACGTCCCAGCCATCGCCGCCGGCGAGCCTGCCGTTCAGAGCGTGCAGCCCACAATCCGTCGCTTCACCGGCACCAAGCGCAACGACCGGGTCGGCCCACTGCGTTTCACCGGCGATCAGCGAGCCCGTCTCCAGGAGGCCGCTGCCGAGCACGGCTACAAGGGCGACTCCGGCTTCGCCGCCGACATCGTCCTCGCCTTCATCGTCGGCCGGTTCACCGCCAACCTGCCCCTGTCCGAGGACCGCCGCCGCACCCATATGTTCCGCGCCCAGGTGTTGCGCCAGCTCAACCGGATCGGCGTCAACGTCAACCAGATCGCCCGTGCCCTCAACAGCGACCACACCCCACCCGACATACGTCAACGCCTGGACGAACTCCATCACCTGCTGGAGCTGATCGCCGAGGCCCTGCGCGAGCCCACCGACCGGCGAGAGGACTGACCAGCGTGATTGCCGCCATCAAGCCCGCAGGGACCAAGACCCGGGGCCTGCTCGCCTACCTCTACGGCCGCGGCACCCACGACGAGCACTTCGACCCGCACGTCGTGGCCGGCTTCGCAATGCTCGGCATGCCCGACCCCGGCCGCGACGAGAACGCCACCCTCACCGAACTCGGCCGCTACCTCGACGAGCCGGTCGCCTTGCGCAACGGCGAGTTCGGCAAGCCGGTCACCGACCACGTCTGGCACTGTCCCATCCGCGCTGCACCCGAGGACCGCTACCTCTCCGACGCCGAGTGGGGAGAGATCGCCCAACGCATCGTCAAGGCCGCCGGCATCGCTCCGGCCGGTGACGACCTGGCCTGCCGCTGGATCGCCGTACGCCACGCCGACGACCACATCCACATCCTCGCCACCACTGTCCGTGAAGACGGCCGCCGCCCCAAGCTCCACGACAGCGGTCTCCGCGTCGGCGACGCCTGCCGCGAAATCGAGAAGGACTACGGGCTGCGCCGCCTGAAGAAGGGGGACCGCACCGGTGCCCGGCGCCCCACCCAGGCCGAGATGCACAAGGCCGAACGCCTCGGCTGGGACCAGCCCAGTTCCGAGTGGCTCCAGGACCGTATCCGTGCCGCCATCCCCCACGTGTCAGGCGCCGAAGAATTCATCGCCTACCTCGAAGCCAGCAGCATCGAGGTCCAAGTCCGACGCGGTCCGTCAGGAGACCTCCTGGGATATGCCGTCGGCCGCCCCGGCGACCTCAACGAGGCCGGCGAGCAGATCTACCACCCCGGAAGCAAGGTCTCCCCCGACCTCTCCCTGCCCAAAATCAAGGCCCGTCTCGAATCCAGCCGGCCCGAAGAACACCCCACCGCCCGCCGCAGCCACTCCAGCACCCCCTGGCACCAAGCCGCCGACGCCCTGGACGCCCTCCACACCGACCTCGCTGACGACACCCACGTCCAGGCCCACATCACCGCCCTCGGCGAACTGATCGAAGCCACCGCCCAGAAGGCACCCGTCCATCTGCGTACCGAACTCCAGGCCGCCTCGAAGGCGTTCGCACGGGCCCAGCGTTCCCAGATCCGGGCGGAAGACCGTGCCGCCCACGCCCTGCGCCGTGCGGCACGCGACATCGTGCACACCGCCACCGGACCCGATAGCAGCGCCTTGGCCGCCCTGGTCGCAGCGCTTGTCTGGGCTGCCATCGTCGCCGGGCGCTGGCACGAAGCGAAGAACCACGCCCACCAGGCCGATGCCGCTCGCCAGGCCATCCAGCACCTCCAGACGGTCGCCGACCGCGCCCTTGCTCCGACACTCGCCGAACTCACAGCCCGCCTGCCCAAGGAGGAAGCCCGCCGCGTTCTGGCTGGCGACGTACGAGCAGCGGTCCCCGATCACGCCGAGCGAATCCTCGCCGACCCGGCCTGGCCCGCGCTTGCCACCGTTCTCGCCGACGTCGAAGCCCACGGCCACCGGCCCCATCAGCTCCTCAAGGAAGCCGCTGCCCAGCGCGAACTGGCCACCGCTCGCCAACCCGCCCGTGTACTCATCACCCGCATCCAGCACACCGGCCGAAACCCGGTGCCCAACCGTCGTGCCGAAGCCGCCCGCCGACGCTCGACCACCGCAGGTCCGGTCTCCACCCAGCAGACCCATAACGGTCACCTCCCATCGGCAACTACGACGCCTACCGAACAGCCGCACCGACAGCGCCGATAGACACCGTCAGAGCCGCAGGGGTTGCGTTCCTGCGGGATCGGAGGAACGCGCGAGGCTTTCCCGGATCACACGGTCGCTGGCACGCAGAGCTGTCGTCAGTTCTTCTCGCAGCTCGTCCGGGAGGGTCCCTGTGCCGAGGGCGCAGGCGTGCACCAGCATGTGACAGTCCTGTACCTGCCGGTCTGTGGCGATCTCGGTGAACAGAGGATGAGTCAAGTTCTCGCGGGCCGCGTAGCCGTCCTCGGCGTCCGTCGTCCTGCGGTGGAGGTCCTCGACGATGCGGTGCGCGGCAAGCGCCTCGGCGGAACCGATCGCGTCGAGGACTGTGAGTCCGAGTCGGATGTCGAAGACGGTCATCCCGGGTTCGGTCTTCCGTTCGGAGTAGGCCGTCACCAGGTCCGCCAGATGGCCGTCGATCGGCTGTCCGGCGTCGCGGCGGCACAGAACGGCCAGGCATGCCGTGACGGCTTGCTCCCATTGATCGCCGGGCATCGTGTCGGCAAGAAGGAGAGCGGCCCACGCTGTGTCACCTGCGGCGAGGGCGGCGAGGAGTACGCGCCACAGCCACGCGCGAACCTCTTGGCGGTCTTCGTCGGTAGCAGTGAGGTCCGCGGGTACGTTGACGCTCTCGAACCGGGCGGCTGTGCCCGTCTCGACGGCCTTGTACAGGTCAAGCAGTCGCTGGCGCCCCTCATCTGCGTTGCCGGCGCGGATCTGGAGACGGGCCAGGTTGACGACGGGTTCCAATCCCCGGATCGCGCTCATGCCGGGGAGGGGGCAGGCGTGGAGGTAGGCGGCGGCGTGCTGGTGGCACATCTCGCGGGCTTGATCGGGAAGGTCAAGATCGGAGGCGATGAGCGCGGCCTGGTTGTAGACGGCCGATGAGAGCCCTTGATCGCTCTTCTTCACAGCGGAGTCGGCGAGTTCGACGAGGCTGCGCACACGCTTGGGCAGAGGCAGGCAGGCAGGCCGGAATCGGGCGACGAGCGGGAAGCGCTGCGCTGTGGGGCCGTGCGGATCCATGAGTCCCCCCATGTGCGGGTGAGGGCTGGTGGGGCGACGGTGCCCGCGTGCCGCGGGCACCGTCCGCTACGCGTGGGGCGTCATCGCCAGTCGACGACGATGCGGTTCAGCGGGGTGTCGAGGGCGAAGAGACCGGGGCGCTGCTCAGTCTTGGGGGCGTCGAGGAGATGGATCTCGAACGTGGCCTCACAGTCGCGGTAGTCGCGGTCCCAGGTGCGGATGGCGTCCGCGACCTTCGCGACCAGCTCGTCGCTCCCGGGCCCGTGGCCGATGACACCGAACTCCCAGAGCTTGTCGCCCTCGGCGGTCTTCTCCTTGGACACGCGCCGGGCGAGGTAGGTGACGGCACCCTTGTCGACGACCGCAGTTGACGAGGGGTAGGGGTCCTCCGTGAGCAACGTGCCCTTGGCGCTCTGGGGGAATAGCATCCGGATCAGACCGGAGGGAAGGGAGCAGGCGACAAACAGTTCCATCCACTCCGGCGACTCCATGGCGCGGACCGTCATGCCGGTCCACTCCTCGGTGCGCGGCTGATCAAGTACACCTGCGAGGGCCTCGGCGTCGATGCTGAGGCCGGCGGGAGCCTGGAGTCGTACGGCGCCGTCCGTACTGAGCGGGATCACTCGGCGGTCGTCATCGGCGATGCCCCGCCGAAGCGGCATGAAGGTGTTCATCTCGCTGCCGACAGATACCCACCGGCCGTCGCGCTGCTCGTAGGCGATGGAGCGGGACACCGTGCCCTTGAGGCGCTGGGGGACGAGAAGACGGCCGCCGGGGACGAGCTGCTGCAGCCAGGCGTGTGGCACGCCGTGCGCGCCCACGGTGGCGATGATCCGGTCGTACGGCGCGGCTTCGGCGTAGCCGAGAGCCCCGTCCCGAGTCAGGGCTTCGACGTTGGTGATCCCGGCGGCGGTGAGGTGTGCGCGGGCACCTTCCACGAGGTCGTCGTCGACGTCGAGGGTGGTCACGTGCCCGTTCTCGCCGACCAGGTGGGCAAGGAGCCCTGCGTTGTAGCCGGTGCCGGCGCCGAGTTCGAGGATGCGTTCGCCGGGCTGGGCTTCGAGCTGGTCCAGCATGAGACCGACGACGCCCGGCTGGGAGGCGCAGGAGATGGATGTGCCGTCGGTGTCGTACTTGATGTGCACCGGTGCGTTGGCATAGGCGTCTTCGAGCGACGCGTCGGGCACGAACACATGGCGGGGCACAGTCCGCAACGCGGTCTCGACGGCGGGCATGCGGGCATGTCCGTCCGCACGGAGCTGGTCGACCAATGCGTTGCGGAGGCGCTCGGCGTCCGCCGTGAGGGTGGTGATCGTGTCGATGTTCACCGCGCCGACGCTATCGATGCCGGCCGTCGCCTCGATGGGCGACTCGGTGTGGTCACTCGTTCCCATGACTACCTCTCGTGCGATGTGGGACAGGGCGCTCTGGTCGTCCCGGAGGAGACCGGCGCGGTTGGCGTGGAAGATCATGTGGTGGGCGATAACGGCTCGCAGACCCCGGGTGAGAGCGCCCCGGTCTGCGAGGTCGACGAGCATGCCGCCGGCCCGTTCGAAGGCGGTCACCCATTCCTCGTGCGCATCGAGTGGGCCACCCGGGCGGCAGAGGCTGTGGGCATCGGCGGTCATGAGTTTCCGCATGGTCGGGACCAGTTCGGCAGCTCGCTCGGGCGCTTGCGGAGCGGAGGCCGGTCGAAGAGCCGCCACCTTCGTCCATACGTCGCCCTGTTCGAACCAGTCGAGTCCGGCGCCGCGCATCATGGCGCTCGCCAGCAGGACGGCGGTCTCCCGGCGTCCCAGGTGCTTCGGACTCGTCTGATAGGTGAGCAGGTGGCGGGAGTCGCTGTGGAACAGTTCGTGGGCTGCGGCCATGGCTTCCGGGCCGCCGAAGGCGTCGGTCTCGGGCTCGTAGACGCAGGGCAGGCACGACACGGCCATGCCGTCGTCGATGAGATCGCTTAAGAGCGACTCAATGGCTGGTGAGGGCTTGTCCGCGAGGTACCGCAGCGGCCAGGGCTGCTTGTTCATGAACCACCAGCCGGTGAGCTGCCCGTCAGCCTCGGCTTCGATCAGGGCGGGGCCGAGGCGCTCGGCGATGGTGTGCCGGGCGCTCTCACGGTCGACGAAAGTGATGTTGTGCTGCTGCCAGTGGTCGGGAGACATGGAGGTCCTTCGGTCGGTGGATCAAGCGATCAGGAGGCACGCGTCCCAGGCAGAGCGGGGTGGTGCGGCGGTGCTGGGCGCCAGGAGGGCCAGGGCTATGCCGGCGGCTCCGTCGAGGAAGCCGGGGCCGCCGTCCTCGTCCTGAATGAGCGCCGTGGCCATGAGGTCGGGGTCGGTGCCCGGTGGGATGACCGCGGCCAGGAGGGCGGGGATCGCGGCGCGGAGTCTTCCCGCGGTCGAGGGGTGGGCGTCGTCGGCCGTACGTGCGGCAGCGTGGGCGAGGCCGGCGAACCCGTGGCAGAGACCGTTGTCCGTCGTGGCCTTCAGCTGCCCGGGATCGGTGAGGGCGGCCACGAGCGTGTTCTCCGCGTCGATCTGGCGGCTGGCATCGCCGAGCGCGAGCGCCGCGAGTTGCTGGGTACGGGCGAGGCCGACGGTGCCGTAACACCAGGAGGGCCGCCTGGGTACCGACGAGCCGAGACGCCCGCTGCGTAGCGCTTCCCGCGTGACCCAGTACGGCCAGACCGGTCCGCCGCCGGTTTCTTCCTTCCAGCGGTCCAGCCAGGCCAGGATGGTGCGCAGTGCCGCATGGTGTTCGTCGGTGACGGAGCCTTTCCAAGCGGCGAGGGCCAGAAGTGCGAGCACGCCGCCGATGCCGTGTGCCATACCGGTGTTGGCGTGCCCGCCGGGGAATCGGTCGTCCGGGTTGCCCGAGGGCCCGGTCTGCGCCCACCAGCCCGGCAGGGTCTCGCCGTGGTGGGTGATCGGTTCGGTGAGGCGCACGCAGTAGTCGAGAACGGCGCGCATCGTGGAGCTGCCGGGGGCTCGGCGCAGTAGGTAGGCGCCGTATCCGGTGAGGCCCCGGATGGTGTCGAACTCCGCGAGCTGGGTCAGGCGTCCGGCGTCGATGCGGCGGTGCGCGGTGTCGAGACGGCGTCCGACGTCGACTGCGATCTGTCTGTCCATCGCGTCGAGGGCGCGCTGGTAGGAGCTGGGTAGGTGGTCGGCGGCACAGCTCAGGGCGTGGGCGAAGGCCGGCGCTCCGTAGAAGGGATGGCTGTCCGGGCCGCTGGTGAGCGGCTGCCGGGAGGCAGCGGCGAGCCAGTCGTGGGCGCGCTGCCAGGGGCCAAGGCCGTTCGCGGCGAGCTCGATGTGCAGGAGCGCGATTCCGGGCGAGCCGTGGGCGAGGTGCTGTCGGTCCGCGGGCAGCACCCTGGAACCGAGGGGCACGGCGTCGGGGTCGGCGAGCTGAGCGGCGATGGCGTCGACCAGGCCGAGCGCGGGATGGGTGGTCACGAGGCGCTCCTCCTGGCGCGTGCGGTCCAGGCAAGGGCGGCGGCGCGCGCCAGGTAGAGGCACACCTCTTCTTCCGGGAAGTTCACGGCGACGTGGCGCACGAAGTGGACGTGCAGCAGGGAGGTGAGGGCATCGTTGACGGCGATGCCCTGGGTGTCCGGGCCGGGCAGGTGTGGCCGGTAGGCGGCGAGCGCTGTATCCCGGTCAGTCCATCCGGACACGATGGCGTTTCCGCCCGGAACGCCGCGTAGGGCAGACCAGTCGGCGCTCGGGTCGGCGAGCCGTACGGCCTCGGTGAACTGCGGGCGTGGGACGGACACGGGGGCGGTCAGCGGGATGTGGTCGATCAGCCACTGCATCCCGGCCTCGGTGGTACCGAGGAAAGCGGAGGCGATGGCGACCGTATGGGCCGCCACCAGCGTTCGCCGGCCCGGAAGCCGTGACTGCGCGAGCTGGGCCAGGATGGCGCGCGAATCCGTCCGGAACACCTTCTCGGCCGCCTCCCATGCCATACCGGAGCCCCAGCGGCCCATTTCTCGGTAGGAGGTGGGATAGCGCAGGTCGGCCAGCAGGCCGATACTTCGCAGCTCGTCAGCCCAAGCGCTCACCGTTCGGGCCGTGTCGGCGAAGGCATCCGGGTCGGGGAGGGTGATGCGTACGCGGAGGTGTTGGTCCGGGTCGCGGAAGCGGATGAACCACCACGGCGGGTTGCCGAGTTGTTCGAGGAGGCCGGGCAGGTAGCGGGAGAGCAAGATGTCTTGTCGACGGGGATCGCCGTACAGGGCGGCCAGAAGAACCGGGGAAGCGGCAGGCGTCTGCATCTGGGCCGCAGACAGCGCACGGGTACGGCTGGGGGTCGGCAGCGGCGGCCATGCCGACGGCCTGGTTGCTTTGAGGGGCACCACGACCTCGTGTGCTCGCCCGCCGCACCAGCCGTACGCCTCAGGTGCTGGAGCCTCGACGAGCACGGCCAGGCGTGAATGGTCCAGGTGCCGGCGCAGGAGTGCACGGTGGCCGGACTCGTCAAGGTCGAGGAAGAGGCGCCGGTCGTCCTCTACGAGGTGGACGCGGCGCGGCAGTCTCCGCTGGGCACGCCAGTCGCTGAGCGCGGCGTCCCACTCGGCCCGAGGTTGGGCGTGGTCGGGCATTTCGGACACTTCCAGCCGCCAGCGCGCCGGGGCCAGCACGATCCGGCCGTACCGCAGACGTGGCAGGAACGGCATCGCCGCTGCAACGCCCCAGTCGAAGACGGTGACCTGTGCGCACTGGGCGCGGGACAGTTCGGTGAGGAACCGCACCAGCGGCGGGGTATGGGTGTGGAGGCTCAGCGCGTGCATCCCGATGGCCTCTACGCGGTGTCCGCGCTCGGGGACGGCGAGGTACATGCGGCGGCCGTCGCACCCCACGGCCAATTCCTCCGGGGTGAGGACGGTGTTCTGCGGGGCGCGGTGCTCCTGGAGGCTGATCACCGTGGGTAGAACCTGTGGGGAGCGGGTGACGTGGGCGCTCTCGGGGAGCAGCGGCGGGAAAGAGAGCTGCGCGGGCACGGTGTTGCCGTCTGCGGCCGGGAGGTCGGCAAGCTCTGTGACCAGGGCCTTCCGGTCGGAGGGGGCCAGCACGCTGAGGAATCTGCCCGTGGAGACGCCGGCACCGCGGGACACGCTCATGACCTCCAGCTGGAACCGCCCGCGCTGCAACTCCTCCAAGCTGGCCGCGTGCACCCGTACCCCGATCTCCAGGTGCGGCGGCAGCCGAGGCTCGTCGGGACTCACGTTCAGGGCCTCGATCTGTTCGTTCGTAAGGATCACTTCGTCACGGCCGTCGAGCGCAGCGGTCTGAGCCAGCCGTACGAGGGCGTCATCCCGAGCGGAGACGCGGGGCCTGCGTGCACCGGCCGGAGCACCTGGATAACCGTCGGGATAGCCGGCGCCGCTGTCCGCCACGGCTTCCATGAGCGGAACCATGGTGCCGATGCCGTACCGCTCGTAGAACCGCTGGTGATACTCGTTCCACGCGGCGGTCCCGTAGGGGCGAATACTCAAGCGGGTCAGGATGAGAGCGGCACGTTCGATCTCTCGGGCGACCGCTTCCGGCAGAACGATCTGCGCGTCCAGACGGAGGTCGAGCGCGATGGGGTGGCGACGCAGGCCAGGGACGAGGTCTCGCGTCCGCGCCGCGACGCTGTCCCGGCCACCGTGCGTGGCGCACTCCTCCAGACCCGCCCGGACCGCGCGGAGTTCGCGTACGGTCTCCGCGGCCGGGGCGAGGCTTCCGGCGTCAATCGCGTCGAGTTGGCCCAGCAGATACTGAAGGGCGTCGGTCTCGGTGCTCGGAGCGTGCAGGCTCGTGATCAGCACCCGCCGCCGGATCAACTCCGCCAGCAGTTGACGCGCCTTCTCGGGACCGGCCTCGGGGAACTCCGCCTGGAGCTTGTCCACGAGGGTGCCGAACCGGATCGGCAGTCGGGTCGCGGCAAGGACCGCGCGCACCGGTCCGGTCAGGGCCAGGGACGCCTCGACCGCGCGAGTCCGGTCTTCCTCGACGTCAGGTTGGAACGGCACGACGAGCCGGTCTCCCCGGTACGTCACGGTGTTGTTGATGACGACGGGCAGCCGTTCGAGGAGGTCCGGGCACGACTCCAACCGTGCGACCAGGGCCGCCAGCCACTCTGCCCCCGCGCGGCCCACGGCCACGTGCTCCTCGCCCCAGTCGGCTCGCGCCTGCGGTCCGAACTCCGCAGTGGCCACGCCGGCGAACAGGCCGAAGGGGGTCGCCCGGTGCTGGGCCCGCAGCAGGTAGCGGGCCACGGACAGCACCGCGCGCTGCACATCACGGAGGGCGGGGTGGTCGGCCGTGCACAGGGCCCGTACCTGTGTGGCCAGGACCGGGCTGGAGTATTGAAGCGCCTCAGCGACATCCCTGTTTGCCCAGACCATACGCAGCCACGCCACACGGACAGACGAACTACTGGGCGAACGGTCATCGAGGTCAGGACAGGGAGGAATCGGCAGCGAGGGCCGGGCCACGGCGCGCACGAGAGCGGTGGAACAGGTGTGGAACGCTGCGGGCGGAGCAACCACCCAGTACCTCCATAAGTGAGGGAGCCGGCGGCTGGTGCCGCCGCGCGGAGACGCGGCGGCACCAGACCGGAGTGAACCCGGGGGCCGGGTCAGGCGACGTTGGTGGTGCAGGCGCCACAGGTGGACCCGCAGTTGTCGTCGGTCAGGTTGACCAGGCCCGCCGGGTCGGCGATCTCGACGAGGGAGACGTCCAGGTCGAAGCCGTCCGATGCCCCCGGGATCTGCGGGCGTACTTCGGTGCGGCTGGGAACTACGGTGCTGCGCGTCATGCTGCAACTCCTCGCATCGTTGTGTTGTTACTGGGCTGGAGCGCCCACCAAGTGCCGCCTCGGAAGCGTCGCCAGACGGCTGCTCCCCGGACGACTCCTGGCCGCCCGGCACGAGGGACGTGCTCCGCGGGGGAAGTTCCTCGCGGGCCGCTTGCCTCATGCTGGGAAGTCGTGTGCCGGAAGACTGATCAAGCGGACGTCGGCCGCTGCTCCATGAAGTAGGCGAGCGCCTGGGCCTTGAGGCGATCGAGGCACGGCTCGCACGCGTAGAAAGGAGCGTGCTGCCCGTCCCACTGCACCGGACCGAGCCAGATCACCAGGACTCCGGTACGCCTGCAGCCGAGCCAGCAGTCACCGGTGATCCACGGCCACTCCATGGAAGGACGCCCCTTCTCTCAGCTGATCGGGGCAGCCGATCTGGCAGCCTGGCAGTTGGGAGCGCAGGCCCAGAGGGAGAACGGCAGGTCCCGGTGCCGTATCTCGCCCAGCCGTCGACCGCTCGCTCCCAGCGGCCGGGCGCAGAGGGCGCAGTCGATGGCCATCTGTTGGCGGGGCCGGAGCCGGACCAGATCCGGAAGGGACGAGGGTGCCGTGGTCGAGATGCTCACTTGCCGCCCTCCGTGCGAAGTTCCGCCCAGACCTCTTTGCCCCAAGGGCGTCTGTCCGCGCCGCGCAGGTCGTAGCCCCAGCGGTCGGCGACAGCATCGACGAGGAGCAGTCCGCGCCCCGACTCGTCGTCGTCGGTCACCTGGCTGAGTACGGGCAGGCGCGATGGTTCCCGGTCCACGACCCCGACACGCAGTCGAGTCGAGCTCGGCCGGCCAACCGTGAGGCGGATCTCGGGACACAGAGTGTGTCTGGAGGCGTTCGCGATGAGCTCTGTGATGATCAGTGCAGCATGGTCAGCGAGATCATCGAGATGCCACACGCCGAGGACGTCCCGAACGAGATCGCGACCGAGCTCGGCTGTGGACGGCTCGCACGGGAAGGTCTGGCTGTACGTGGGGTGGCCGGCGGAGAGGGCCTCAACTGGTGTTCTCAGACTCGTCATCGGGGTGGAGCCTTCGTGTCGTCTCGGCGCCCGGCCCTCCCCTGCGGGGGAGCTTCAGGGGCGGGCTGGGCCGTCAACAGCCGCCCGCACGGTTGAGCGCGGCGGGCGACCAGCACCCAGACAACTCCCCTTCACGGGGCCTTGGTTAGGACGTTCAGGCACTCAGCCGACGGAGTCACCTAGGGTGTTTTGACCTCTCCTTTACCTGGTGGGCGGGGATCGCGCGGGCTACCGTGCCCGTATGGACACCACCCGCAACACCGTTCTTGAGGCGTGGATGACCGAACACGGCTACAGCTCCAACAGCCTCGCCGAGGCCGTGAACAGGGCCATTGAACGGTTGACCGGGCGTCCTGGAGGACTCGACGGCTCATCGGTGCGCGCGTGGAAAGCGGGCCGGGTCATCTGGCCGAAGTCAGCCGCCCGCAAGGCACTTGAGGACGTCACCGGATTACCCGCCGTCGCTTTAGGGTTCGTGCCACGGAGCCGGCCTTCGTCCACCCCGGCCCCACCGCAGCAGGAGGACCCCGACATGAAGCGCCGTACCCTCGTCGGCAGCATCGCGGCGGCTGCCGCAGCAGCAGCCGCGCCCGGCGCCGCGTCACCGCGCCGTATCGGCATGAGCGACGTCAACCGCCTGAACAAGCGCTTCGCCGAGATCATCGCCAGCGACCACCGCCACGGCGGACAACTCGGCATCGAGCAGCGGGCCGCCGCCCTCGCCGACGAGGCCCTCAACCTCCAAAACGCGGGCAGCGCCACCCAGCGCGTACGCAGCAACCTCTACGCCTCCGCAGCCGCCTTCCGCTCCTCCGCGATGTGGGCCGCCATCGACGGCCGGCGCTACGACGTCGCCAAGGCGCACATGCGCGAGGCTCAAGCCCTCGCCGAGATGTCCGGCGACCAGACGATCAAGTTCCGCATCTGGAGCCACGCGGGCACCATGTACCGCCACATGGGCCGACCGGCGGACGCGTTCGCCGCCAACGACGTCGCCCGCAACCTGCACCTCACACGTCGGGATCCCCTGTTCGCGTCCCTCGGCCTGGCCCGCCAGGGCGCCATCCACGGGGCAGCACAGGACCGCACCGGCACCCACCGAGCCTTCGAGCAGGCACAGGACGCCATGCTGCGCGCCGATCCCGCCGACTACCGGCCGGTGTGGATGCTCGCCTTCTACGACCAGGCCGAACTGGATTCCCTGGCCCTCTCCGCGCACTTGGCGCTCGGCGACTACTCGACCGCCGAGTACCACGCCCACCGCTGCATGTCCACGCTCCGGCCTCACATGATCCGTTCCCGGGCCATCACCACCACCCGGCTCGCCCACGCCCAACTTGCCCAGGGTGCCCCCGACGCCGCCACGGCCACCGCGATGAAGGTCCCCGCCGAGGCCGCTACCCAGCACGCCCGGGTCACGCGCATGCTGCAGGAGTTCGGGGCCGCACTGCGAGCCACCGCGCCGGGCAGCTCCACCGCGCAGACCTGGACCGATCACACCGCCACCTGGAGGATGGCCGCATGACCACGGCTCCCGCCATTGAACTGCGCACGTTCACCACCCTCGACACCGCCCGCGGCGACCTCCTTGACGTGTACGCCGACGTACGCGCACCACTGCTCCACCTGCCGAACTACGCCGTCACCGCCTTCGGCGAGCGCATTGACCGACACGGCACCGAGCCAGGGTTCACGGCCGTTCTTGCGTATGCGGACGGACATCCGGTCGGCTACGCCTACAGCAACACCATCGAGCACGGTGACCGCTACTGGCAGCGCACCAGCCCGACGCCGGCGGAGAAGTACACCGAGCGTCCGGCCGTGGCCCTAAAGGAGATCGGCGTCCGGCCGACCTGGCGGAAGACAGGCACCGCCCGCCGTATCCATGACGCCCTCCTCGCATCCCGCGACGAGCCGTTCGTCACCCTCATGGTCAACCTGGCCGCCGGAGATGGGAAGGTCCACACGCTGTACAGATCATGGGGGTACGAGGACATCGGGCGCAGCCAGCCGTCACCGGCCTCGCCGGTTCTCACCGTGATGATCCGCGCCATCCGCTGACCGGCCTCGAATCTGCACTGACACAGGAAGCAAAAGTCTCAATCGAAGTTCAACGAAAATCTATCGACACAAAAGACTGAGCAGCTTCAAACTAATTACGCGGCGCGCTTCGATTCCACCATTCAATAAGCGGGGGACGCTGAGAAGCAGGGCAAATCTCCGAATAGTCATTTTTCAATAGGGTATTTATCGGCGGGACGTTCCACGCGACTTTGTCGTCAGCCACCCAGCGATCATGCCAATCCCGGACACCTCGCACGTCGATGCGCCATTCAGCACGCACCCCGCCATTCAGCATTTCGGCCTGAAACCTTCGGAAATCCCTCATCGACTTGTCCGATACGACATTTTCCGCATCACCCGACAGAATGCGAACCTCCGAAACAACCTCGCCGTTCAACTCCTCGGCAAGCTCTTCCAAGGCGCGGGCACCAAAGTGAGGGTCAGCCCACCAGATAATACCCTTCAGCGGTCGGAGGATTCGCCGCAAACGAACGATATTCAAGAATGGAGTTCTGGGAGAAATCATTGAAGCAATGCCCTGAATCTCACCCGCCAAAGCCGCGTCAGGAGCAGGCATCAAGCTCCTAACGGTCTTTAGCTTTGTCGAATAGACGAGCACCCCAACCCCATTGAGCCAGCGCAAGGTCGGTCGAATGTCAGCAACAGTCAGGGTGGACCCGACCGCCCTGTGCTGACGCAGAAGATCGAGAACTCCCTCCTCTGGAACCGCACCGAGACCCCGCAACTCTTGTTCGATGACCTGAATTGGCGTCATCCGCCTAAGTGCATTCCCAAGTGCACGCCCAGCCTCGTCCGATCTACGAAGAACCCATGCAAGCTTGAATAGAGCTCGGCCAGCTTCGGTAAGTTCGCCATCAGACAAAAGGCCGCAGCGAACGAGGAGGTAAGTAGCGGAGATGTCCGCCTTCGCCTCCTTCTCTACAGCCGCCCTGCGAATGGATTCCAGGATAACTTCGGGAGATACGATGAAAACTGCCTCATCGTCCAGAGTATCCTCAGTCGCGACCATCGAACCCAAGGACACCAAGAATCCTCACCACCTCATCAGCTCGAAAATTAGACAGGTCGAGCGTCAAAGAAAGTGACAAATTCGGCACCTTTCCGCTCTTTACGTTGCGCTCCACAAGCATGGAACCCACTTCGGAAGGTTCGACAACGTTTGCGTCTTCCTCAAACGCGCGATCAATCTCGGCAGCGTCTCCCTGGTCGCTATTCTGATCAGACTCGTCGACCGTCTCGCTTGTGGGCACTAGGGAGACAATCGGTGCAACATTGACGACACCCTCCTTGCATACAACGTTTTCCGGGTCAATCATTTCGGCATGTTTGAGTGATTCGATAAAAGACTGCGCAGCTCGCGCCGCGAACTTCTCCGTCTTGCCATACTCGAATTGGAGCTTAGTGGCCAAAACAGAGAGATCCGGAAGCGCCGTCTGATTGAAAGATTCAACCAGTTCACGGTACGCTTTCAGGTTCATGATCGCTTCCCTGCGGGCATCCAATTGTGCCGCAGGATCCGAAGAGTTGACGATTTTCTGCCCCAATTCGGACAGCCCGAGCTGCTTCCCCTCGGCGCGGATGAGCTTGAATCCACGCAGCATCGCCAAGCGGCGGTCCCAACCACTGCCCGAAGCCTTAGCTTTTTCCCCGAACTGACGCGCGAATGCCTCGGGAGACACCGTGCCCAGTCGCGCGACACCCCAGAGTTTGACGGCCGCATCCTCAGCGGCCGGGAGTCCGACGAAGGGAAGCCCTTGCTTCACGCCCTTATTAGGGGCTGCTACCGACGCATTCGGCGACGTGTTCGATTCTGTCACGGGCGGTGACCTCCTTTTGGCCAGAGACTCTAGTTCAACACGCAAGGAAATACAGGGGGGTTACTATCCGGAACGCATCCCCGCGAGACACCGTCCCGCGAAAATGATCAAGGAGAACTCCGCCCAGTTGCATCACAATTACGTCTGGTTAGCCCCCCCTCTTGGCCGAGCTACGGGTTTTTGATCATGAATCTACGGGTCCGCTGCCACCCGTTCGACTGGAGGGCAGTAGAGCAGGATAGCCGAGAAATTGGATCTGCCGCCCTCGGATAGTTGCTACTCCGCACTGCCGTTCGAGCGATCAACGAAACCTGCTCTCTCAGACCGCGCTTGAGATCTGACATGGGACGATCGGTCGGTGACTCGACTCGTGAACCCTGACCTCTCCCTTGAGGAGCTTGAGCGCGACCGCTGGTCGGCCCCATCGGGCGGCGAAACCCGGCTGATGGCAACGGCGCGTGAGCTTCGGCGCAAGCCGATCGGCAGCCTGACGGTCGAGGACATGCGGTTGCTGATCAGGCAGGACGTGGGCCTTGCCCATCTACTGTCGCTGGCGGTGGAGGTCATTCGGGCCAACCCCCTGGCGGAAGGCGACATGTATGAGGGCGATCTGCTGGCTGCCGTGCTGACCAGGAATGTGGTGGTCTGGAACGAGTTCCCCGAACTCGGGCGAGAGGTCCGTCTGATCGTCTCGGAGCTGGCCGACGTGCCGCCTGCTCTGAAGCGCGAGGTCGAGGGGTTCTTGGCCCAGTAGCTCACCGACAGCAGCTGCCGTCGGTGAGGGGCCAGCGGGCTGTCTACGAGGATTGCCGCACGAGCGGTCGTGGCTCGGGGCGCATCGCAGCACGTCCCCGGGTGAGCCGGCGGACCATGATGCCGATCATGGCCCATCGAATCATCGTCTCCGAGTGGGCCGGGCTGGTCTCGTAGTCCCGGGCAAGGCGCCGGTGGGCGGTGAGCCACGAGAAGGGGCGCTCTACCGCCCACCGCTTGGGCTGGACCTGGAAGCCGCGCTGGCCAGGATCCTTCCGAACGATCTCCAGGTCACGGCCGAGGATGTGAGCGGGCCACTCGACCAGGCGGCTGGCGAAGCCCTGGTCGGCCCAGATCTTCCGGACCCCAGGGTGGTCCAGGCGGGTCCACAGCAACGGCCGCTTCGCGCCATCGCGGTCCTACATGCTCGCCGCAACGACGTGGACGGCCAGGAGCAGGCCGAGCGTGTCGGTGACGATGAACCGCTTACGGCCCTTCACCTTCTTGCCCGCGTCGAAGCTCCTGGTGGCCGCCGGGACGGTGTCGGCGGCGCGGACAGACTGCGAGTCGATCAGACCCGCGCTTGGCTCGACGTCGCGGCCGTCGGCTTCACGGACCTGGCCGCGCAGGGCGTCATGGATGCGCTCGACGATGCCGTCATCGTGCCACCAGGTGAAGTACCAGTACACCGTCGGCCAGGGCGCGAAGTCCTTCGGCAACTGTCGCCAGGCACACCCAGTCCGCACCACGTAAAAGATCGCATCGACGATCCGCCGCCGCGGATGCTTCTCCCGCCGCCCACCTTTCGGCCCCACCCGCGCCGGCGGGAGCAACGGCTCCACCAGCGCCCATTGCTCATCCGTCAGATCCGACGGATACCCACTCCCGACACCACTCACGGCGAGCTCAACGAACCCCTCAGCAACGGGACACGGCAGATCTCAAACGCGGTCTCAGGCCCTCGTTGCCGTCATGGAGGTGAGTGCTCCAACGGCTGATGCTGGTTTCACGGCTTCCCGAGTCAGAGTTCGGTTTCGTGCCGTGCTGGTCAGTGGCCGTCTCCGCGCTGCGCTCGGCTTACTGCATCCGGGCGCTCGGGCAGCAGTGCCATGGATCCTGCTCGCCCTCACCTCCGCAGCGGTGTGGTCTGCTGGGGCGGGACATGGGTGCTGCCGTATCTAAGAATCCACCTGCTGATCGACCGCTGCTTCGTAGAAGGCATCCGCGAGGGCGACGATGATCGAGTTGATGGCCGGCCCGTCGGTGAAGAAGTAGTCAGCCATCGTGTTATGGGCGTCCTGGTTATCTGCGACCGCCTCCGAAACTGCTGCTTGGAAGTCTTGTGACTCCATGAACTGCTTCTTGGAGTTCACCTTGGTCTGGTTGATCAGGTTCGGGTCAGCGAGCAACCGCTGGACGAGCCCCTGCACGAACTCCCGGACCTGGGACTCGGCAAACGATTCGGCGCCGAAGAGGTCGTTCATCTTGGCTATGACGACCTGGAGCGCGACGTACTTCGGATCCTTCTTCGAGCCCGTGCCAGCGGCGCTGATGCCCTTCAGCTGACCGTCGCCCACCAGTGAGATGTCAACCGAGATCGCTTTGTCGTGCTTGACCCCGACCAGCACCACGTCAGAGAGGTCGACGTCGGCCGTCCAGGCGGACTCGGCGATGACCTTCTCCAGCAGGCGCAGGAAGATCGAGAGCATCTCCATGTAGGGGTCGCCGTAGTCGACGATCTGGGACATGAAGTCATAGAGGCGTACGTAGGTGGAGACGTCTTTGCGGAAGAGGTCGAGCGCGTTGAGCGTGACCTTGTCCTCTTCCTCGATCGCTCGCGTATAGCGGCGGCGGAAGTCGTGCTGCGCCGGGCTGATCGCCGCCGAAAGCGCGTTGTTCCCTTTCCGAGTCACCCACAGCTCGGCGACCTTGCGGACGTCGTCCTCCGTGTAGATTCCTGCCTGGGCGAGCTTGTTAGCCAGGTGGACGACGACGTACGGATCGGTCTCGGTCTCCAGGGTCGCGTTCTTGAAGTACGGCTCGAAGGCTGCCTTGATGTCCTCAGGCTTGTTGGCGAAGTCGATGACGAACGTCTTGCGCTTCTGCTCCCCACCAGCTGTGCGGTGAGTGCGGTTGAGCCGCGAGAGTGTCTGCACCGCGGTGACTCCTGACAGCTTCTTGTCGACGTACATCGCCGAGAGCAGGGGCTGGTCGAAGCCGGTCTGGAACTTGTTGGCGACCAGCATGATCTTGTACGTGTCGCCCTTGAAAGCCGCCGCCAGATCAGCCCCGGCGCCGGGGTTCATGTTGCCCTCGGTGAACTCGTCATCCTTCGAGGGCTGCGGGCCCCAGTCGCTATGCCAGGTCTCGTCCTCAGCCATCGTCACCCCGGCGGAGAAGGCGACCAACGTACGGTAGTTGTACGAGGCGTCCTCGGCGCGGCGCCTGGCGATGTAGGCGTCGATGGCCAGCTTGTACTTCACCGCGGACTTGCGTGACCCGGTCACCACCATCGCTTTCGCCTTGCCTTCGAGGAGGTAGGCGACGTTGGCGTGGAAGTGCTCGACGATGATCTGCACCTTCTGGCTGATGTTCGTCGGGTGGAGCTGCACCCACCGCATCAGACCCTTACGGGCCGCGGACTCCTCGACCTCTTCTCCGTCGCCGCTCTCGGCCCTGCCGGCGATCTTCAGCGCGGTGTCGTAGTGCTGGTAGCCCTTGAGCACGTCGAGGATGTAGCCCTCCTCGATCGCCTGCTGCATCGAGTACAGGTGGAACTCGCACGGTTTGCCGTCGTTCCCCTTGCGACCGAACAGTTCCAGCGTCTTGTTCTTCGGCGTCGCGGTGAAGGCGAAGTAGGAGATGTTCTCCGACTCGGCCCGCTCAGTCATCTCCGAGGCCAGCACCGACTCCACATCGACTTCGCCGCCCTCCTCGATCTCCTTCACCTCCTCAGCGGTCAGCACCTGCTTCAGCTTCGAAGAGATCTGACCCGACTGGGAGGAGTGCGCCTCATCGGCGATGACGGCGAACCGCTTGCCCTTCAGGCCGGCGTCGGTCCGGATCTCGTCCAGCGCATGCGGGAAGGTCTGCACCGTCACCGCGATGATGAGCTCGCCGTTCTTCAACGCCTGTGCCAGCAGACCCGACTTCGACTTCGCGCCGGCCTTACGGACGTCTTCGGGGCTGATAGTCGCGACGATCTTGCCGGTCCCGTCGATCTGCCGGATCGCATCCTGCAACTGGGAGTCGAGCACGGTGCGGTCCACGACCACGATGACCGAGTCGAAGAGCTTCTGGTCATCGACATGCAGCCGCGCCAGCCGGTGGGCCGTCCAGGCGATGGTGTTCGTCTTCCCCGACCCGGCCGAGTGCTCGATTAGGTACCGCCGCCCGACACCCTCCTCCTTCACCGCCTCGACGATGTTCGTGACGGCCTCCCACTGGTGGAACCGCGGGAAGAGCATGCTCGTACGCCGCACCGACGTGCCGGTGGTGACGTCCCACTCCTCCTTGGTCTGCACGATCATCAGCCGCCCGATGATGTTCAGCCAGGCGTGCTTCTCCCAGACGCGTTCCCACAGGTACGCCGTCGCCGACCGCCCGTCCGCGCCGGGCGGGTTGCCGGCACCACTGTCGAAGCCCATGTTGAACGGCAAGAAGTGGGTCTTCTCCCCCTCCAGCCTCGTGGTCATCGCCGCCATGCTGTTCAAGACCGCGAAGTGCACCAGCGCCCGGTGACCGAACGACAGCAACGGCTCCGGCCGCCCGTTCGTCAACGGATTGCGCCGCTGTTTGTACTGGTTGACCGCCTCGTCCAGCGACTGAGTGAAGTCCGTCTTCAGCTCTACCGTGGCCACTGGGAGCCCGTTGACAAAGAACACCAGATCGATATTGCGCTGATCGGCGGTCGAGAAGTGCACCTGCCGCACCACCCGCACCCGCATCGCCTCGTAGTGCGCGGTGGTCGACTCGTTGAGCGAGGTCTCCGGACGGAACTGCGCCATCTTCAACCGACCACCGCCGATGTACTGCACCCCGTTACGCAGGATGTTCAGCGTCCCCCCGCCATGCTCCAGCGGCCGGTCGAGCGCCGCGGTCAGCACGTCGAGGAACTTCGCCTGCGAGCCCGCCGCCTTCAACGCCTTCTCGTACGCTGGCCTCTGCGTCTCCTCCAGCCACGCGAACAGATCGACGGGGAACAGCGCACGCTCTCGGTCGTACTCACCACCGTCATGATCATTCGCCGAGTACAACCAGCCGTGATCCCGCAGGTGCTCACAGATCTCCGTCTCGAAGACCACCTCGTTGTGGTCGGCCATCACGCCGCCTCTCGTACGTCGATCTGCCCCGTAACCGCCGCAGTGATCAACGCTGCCCTCCGCTCCCGGGCGAGCTCGATGAACCGCTCGGTCTCCGCAATGAGCGATCCGATCGCGGCTGTCTGCTCGTCGAGGGCCGCGACGGCTCCTCTCTGGTCTTCGATAGGCGGCAGCGCAATAGGAAGGTTGCCGACCGTCCACTTGTTGGTAGCAGCAAGGTTCGTCGTCTGCTTTGCCGTAGTACGGAAATAGGCCCGCGCGACCGGACCATCGAGCCAATAGACCAGAAACTCCGAGTCGAGACTTTCGTTTGGCCTGACTGCGAAGATGTGGTTTTGATGCAGCATATTGGGCAAGTCACCGTGCCAGAGTGCTCCTCGCCCCAACTTATCGATGTCCCCGCCCTCGGTCATCAAGACATCCCCACGCTGGAGCATAGAGCGAACAGCGCGCTCAGAAGGAATGCGGACCGTCTTGATCATACCTAGATCCACGTACCCAACCTGGACATTCGCGACGCGCAGGTACGGCCACTCGGCATCAGCCGAGTCGCCCGCACCGCTCAATGTCACCCCTGTCTGAATCGTCGAAACGTACTTCAGTCTGGTCATGGCGTCGCTCAGCTTGGCCAAGGTGCTCGCGATTACAGCTGCACGCCGTTCGCGGAGCATCTCGATCAGGCGCTGCTGCTCCTCGATGAGCGTGTCGATGCGGGACGTCTCGCGGTCGAGGTAGCCAGCAATGGCGCGCTGCTCGTCGATCTCTGGAAGGAGCACGTCGATCGTCCGAAGGACGGTAAATGGAACCTCCGTCGTGCGAATGCCGCCGTGCTCACCTCCGGCTGAGATCCCACGCTCACGTGCGATGAGTTCGCTGGTGAACCACGAAGATTTCATAAGATGGACGATGTAGCGGGGATCCATTCCCTGCCGAGGCCGCATCACTTCGTAGTGGTAGGTGACCAGTCCATCCTCATGAGCGACGCCCATCGCACCAGAACGGATCTTCATCTTATTGAAGACAATGTCCCCTTTGCGGCACACCTTGTAGGCATCGAGCGACTCTGCACGTTGAGGTGCGTCCGTCAGCTCGCTGCGCCGTACCACACCCTTGGTCTGCGACACAGACATTAGCGGGAGATCAACGCCAGGAATCCTCTCATCGATCTTCTGAATTGCTGCGCCCAACCGGGTCATCCCTCAACCTTCCGCAAGAGGCCCAGAATTTTCGCGACCTGCTTTTCCAGATCGGAGTCGATCTCGGCGAGTGGCCGGGGCGGAACGTATTTATAGAAGTGACGAGTGAAGGGAATTTCGTAGCCGGTCTTGACCTTGGCCCAGTCGATCCAGGCGTCATCGGGGACATGCGGCTTCACCTCGGCATCGAAGTATGCCTGGATGACCTCGATCTTGCCCGCCGGGCCGACGGTGGAGCCGCCGTAGGTGAATGGCACGTTCTCCGTATCACGTTTCTTGGTGTCCGGTTTCGGTTTACCCTTGCGGTCGGTGATCGGTTTGCCGTCCTCATTCAGCAGGGGTCGCTCGACGGTGATGGTCCAGTAGCCGAACTCGTCGTTGCGCAGCACCTTGGAGGTGCCGGGGTCGGCGTTGGTGAAGTCGGCATACAGCTTGACGACCTTCGCGCGGTCGTCGTCGCGGATCTCACGTCCCTTGGAGCCGAGATTCTTACGCATCTTGGTCCAGAACGACGTGCCGTCGATGAGTTGGACCTTGCCTTGGCGGTCGGGATGCTTGGTGTTGTCAAGGATCCAGATGTAGGTGGCAAGGCCGGTGTTGAAGAACATGTTGGTCGGCAGCGCGACGATCGCTTCGACGAGGTCGTTCTCCAGCAGCCACTGGCGGATATTGCTAGGGCCGGATTCAGCGGCGCCGGTGAACAGGGGGGAGCCGTTCATGACGATGCCGACGCGGCCTCCACCGTCCTCAGGTGCGCGCATCTTGTGGGCCAGGTGAAGCAGGAAGAGCATCTGGCCGTCGGAGGTCGCCGGGAGGCCGGGCGCGAAGCGGCCGTAAGGGCCAGCAGAGTCGCGCTCCGCCGTGATCGCCTTGGCGTACTGCTTCCAATCCACTCCGTAGGGCGGGTTGGACATGCAGTAGTCGAACTGGCGACGCTTGAAAGCGTCGTCGGTGAGCGTGTTGCCGAAGGCGATGTTGGTCGCGTCGTGGCCCTTGGCGAGCAGGTCCGACTTACAGATGGCGTACGACTGCGGGTTGTACTCCTGGCCGTACAGGCTCAATTTGGCCTCGGGGTTCTGGGCGAGCAGGTGCTCCTCGGCCAGGGAGAGCATGCCGCCAGTGCCGGCGGTGGGGTCGTACAGCGAGCGGATGATGCTCCCCTCGGTGAGGTCGAGGTCCTTCTCGGCGAAAAGCAGGTCGACCAGTAGCCGGATCGCGTCGCGCGGCGTGTAGTGGTCTCCGGAGGTCTCGTTCGCAGCCTCGTTGAACTTGCGGATGATGTACTCGAACGCGTCCCCCATGTCTGCGTTGGACACCACGTCGGGATGCAGATCGACGGCGCCGAAGGACTTAACGATCTCGCGCAGGAGCCCGGCCCTTTCCAGAGCCAGGATCTCCTTCTTGAAGTCGAAGTACTCGAACACGTCTACGTCGGCGGAGAACCGGTCGATGTAGTCAGCCAGGTTGTCCGCCAGTCCGTCCGCATCGGCCAGCAGGTTGGCGAACTCGTAGTTGGAGATGTTGTAGAAGGTCCGCCCCGTGGCCTTCTTGACCTCGACCTTGAGCCGGTTCGGGTTCTCGAACTTCGCCGCCAGCTCTCGCACTGTCGCGCGATCGGGCTCGAGGATGCAGTCGAGCCGCCTCAGGATCGTGAACGGGAGGATCACTGTCCCGTACTGGTTGGGGCGATAGGGGCCCCGAAGCTGATCAGCGATTGACCAGATGAAGCTACCGAGCGTGCTCACAAGTTCCTCACGAGAATCGTCTAGCAGTGCCGATCACTTTGCCAGAGGCAGCAGCCACCGTCCCATGGTTCAGCCATGGGCCCTCTTGACATGCTCTTGCCGACCGGCCCGGGGCTTGCACGTGTTGCCGGAGAGGCAACTCCGCAAGGCGTTGGAAGATGGCAAGAACGAACCGGGCGCGGCAGACGACACTACGGCGGGATGGAGATGCGCCGGCACGACACCGAGGTGCCTCAGGCGCGTGAGCGATGCGTGAGCGGACTGCCTGATACAGGGCGGCATGAGCCGGATCAAGTGGCTCGCCGCGCGGCTCTGAACAGGGGAAACAGCACCGCGCGGCAGCGCCAGGCACCACCCGGCAAGGATTCGATCCCACTCCTAAAGCGGGTGTCGCAGGTTCGAATCCTGCCGGGGGCACAGCAAAGGGCACCTACGGAATCTCGTAGGTGCCCTTCAGCGACTCAGGCGGCGTGCGGGGTGAACGTGACGTGCGAGTCGCCTTCGTCGATGGTCAGGTTGAGAGTGCCGTCCAAGGCCTTGGCCAAGCGTCGCAGCAGCGGAAGAGTCGGCACGGTGTCGCCGCCCTCCGTCCGGGAGACCTGGGGCTGCGTCATCCCGGCCCGCTCCGCAAGCTCCGTCTGGGACAGGCCGAGCTCGATGCGACGGTCGTAGACCGCTTGACCCAGGTCGCCGGCCAGGCGGGCGTCGGCGTACTCCTGGTCGTACTCCACGGCCTCCCCCGCGAGTTGCCGGGTCCGGCGCGTCTTCCACGTGCTGTGGTTCATCAGCTCTCCTTGCGCCGCTCGTACCTGTGCTGGGCATGGCCGTGCTCGGCCTCGCAGACCTTCTGGGCCTGGTGCGCACGCTCGACTTCCACTGCTTCACGCATCCTCGTCTTACGGAAGACCGTCAGCAGCACGATCCGTTGCCCCGGTGCCAGCCAGTACGGAATGCGTACGGCCTCACCGTCCAAGTCAAAGCGCAGCTCCCGGAGCTTGCCTCCCAGATGCCGCGAGTACGGCTCGCCGAGGGTCGTCGGCTCGTCCAACAGTCGGTCCGCCTTGTCCTCGACCCGCCGGTAGAGACGGAACGGAAGGAGTTCCAGCCAATCCCGCACCTCAGGCTCGATCTCGATCTGCCACGGCTCCGTCATGCAACCAACGGTATATACCTCGGAATGCATACCGCAAGCCGAGACCCTGCTCGGCCCAGCCACGCGAGCGTTCCTGACCCCCGGCTCAGGTCAGTTGCTCCGCCAGGCCGACGATGATGCCCTCCGGGCCGCGGACGTAGCAGAGCAGGTAGCTGTCCTCGAACCGGGCGATCTCGCCGAGTAGTTCGGCGCCGTGCGGGCGCAGGCGGGTGACGGTGTCCTCGATGTCGTCGACCGCGAACATCACGCGGTGCGTGCCCAGGATGTTGTGCGGCCGGTTGCGCGGCCCGTCGCTGATCGCGGCGGGGCTGCGGTACTTCGCCAGTTCGAGCCGGCTGTGGCCGTCCGGGGTCCGGACCATCGCGATGTCACAGCGGACGCCGTCGAGTCCGGTGCACTGGTCGGCGACGAGGCCCTCGACCCGCGCCCTGCCCTCCAGCTCCATACCGAGTTCCACGAAGAACGCGATGGCGGCGTCCATGTCCTCGACGACGATGCCGACATTGTCCATCCGCTGAATCGCCATGCTGATCTCTCCTTGTACGTCGGGTCGGGTGCCAGGTCGTGTCCACGGCGTGTTCTCCGTCGTACGACCGGTGGTGACCAGTGGTGGTCGCTGATGTCTCTGGGACGGAGCCGGTGCCGCGTTCTCGACATCCGCGATCCCCCAGCTCCTCTCAGCTCCGGCACGATCCCGGCCGATCGCGTCCGCTCGCGTCCGCTCCCGTCCGATCATCCAGTCACCCCCCACCCGTAACCCGACCTCGCTACGATGCGCCGCGCCGCGCCTGGGGGGCGCGGGTTCGTGTTTCTAGGGGGAAAGCTGTGTTCGTACTGTCCATCCTGCTGCTCATAGCCGCGGTGGTGCTCTTTCTCGTCGGCCGTGGTGGTGGCCGCACCACCTCGGGGTGGAAGCTCGGGGCGGCGCTCAGTGCCGTGGCGGGTCTGCTGGCCGGCGTCTTCGCCTGTGTCCATGTCGTGAGCGCCTACGAGGTCGGCGTGCCGGTGACCTTCGGCAGGATCGGTACGCCCTTGTCCTCGGGCGTGCACTTCAAGTCGCCGTTCACCGACGTCACGTCCTTCTCCACCCGCCCGGTGGACCTGAACCTCAACGACGACGACGTGGTCGAGGTGCGCTCCTCGCAGGGCGGTGTGCTCTACGCGGACGTCACCATCAAGTGGGCCGTGGTGCCCGCCAAGGCGGTCGGCCTGTACCGGCTCGCGGGCAGCGAGGAAGCCGTCGAGGAGCGGCTCGTGCTGCCGGACAGCCGCGAGATCATCCGCAACGTGTTCGCCAAGCACACCAGCGAGGAGGGTTACGCGTCCGCGCGGGAGCAGATCGGCTCGGAGATCGCCGATCTCGTGAAGGAACGCCTGGCGCCGCGCGGGATCGACGTCACCTTCGTCAACCTGCGCAATGTGCGGCCCTCGAAGAAGCTGCAGGAGCAGATCGACAAGAAGATCCAGCAGGAGCAGGCCACCGAGCGGGCCACCGAGGCGTCGCGTACGGCCAAGGCGGATGCGGAGCGCAGGCGGATCGAGGCGGAGGGCATCGCCCGCGCCAACAAGATCATCGACAAGTCGCTGAGCGACAAGGTGCTGTACAACCAGTGCCTGGAGGCGTACAAGGAAGCCTCGAAGGCCAACCCGGTGTACGCCGTCCCGTGCGGTACCGGCTCGGACGGCACGCCGGTCATCGTGGACGGCAGCAAGAGCTGATGCCACCCGGGCCCCGCTGAGCCGGGGCACAGAGCGGCTGCGTTTCCGGGCTGTCGCGCTCTTGCGACAGCCCGGAAACAGAGCATTGCTCCGCATGGGCTCCGGTGCGAGGATCTTGGGACTTCAACCACCTGATGGGGGTTCGTCATGGCGCTGTTCGGAAACGCGCACACCGTCGATCCGGCGAAGGCGCAGAACGACTACGCGCGACTGCTCGGGCAGAACGAGCAGGTGTACGCCGCCTTCCAGTTGATCCGCGACACCATCCTCTTCACCGACCGCCGGCTGATCCTGGTCGACAAGCAGGGCATCACCGGTAAGAAGACGGAGTACCACTCCGTTCCGTACCGCAGCATCACGCACTTCGCCGTCGAGACCGCCGGGACCTTCGACCTCGACGCCGAGCTGAAGATCTGGATCTCCGGCACGCCCACGCCCATCGAGAAGACCTTCACCAAGGGCGTCGACATCTACGAGGTCCAGGCGATCCTCACCCAGTTCGTGGCGCGATAACCGAGCGGGATCGGCTGCCGGACCGGCGGCAGGGGCGGCGGTGGCAGCCACCCCTGCCGCCGTCCGCCGCAGTCGCCCTGCCGCCGTCGCCCCGCCGCTGTCACGCCGTGTCCCGTGCGGGGGACGGCGGCCGTACGGAAGACGGCTGGCGTACGGGCCTCAGCCCCCGCGCCAGCGTCAGCGTCACCGCGATCGACGCGACCGCCGTCGCCGCCATCGCCGTCGCCGGTGACGTCAGTTGGGCCGCCGTGCCCGCCAGCGCCGCTCCCACGCCCTGCATCGCCAGCATCCCGGACGAGTGCAACCCCAGTGCGTGACCGGCCAGTTCGGGCGGTGTCACGGCCATGAGGCGTTCCTGCTGCAGGAGGCTCGCGCCGAAGCCGACCGAGGCCAGCGCGGCGAGCGCCGCGGCCAGGGACGGGCGCGGGTGCAGGGCGAAGAGGAGATACGGGGCCGCCAGCAGCAGGAGCAGCGGCACGCCCAGACGGGGGCGCAGGGCCGGACCTGCGAAGCGGGCGACCGCCACGTCCCCGACCAGCATGCCGAGCGCCGCGCACGCGAAGAGCAGGCCCGCGTGCGCGGGAGCGTACGGGACGTAGAGGGACTCGCAGCCGACGATCAGGCCGTTGGGGATCCAGAGGGCCAGGTAGAGGTGGCGGCGGGGGCCCGAGGAGATCAGGGTCGTGTTCGTGTGCCAGGTGGCGCGTATCGACGGGCGGCCCTTCGCCCTCGGCGGGCGGGGGCTCAGGGCGCGGTGGGCCACCGCCGCGGCCGTCACGTACAGGGCTGCCGCCGTGAGCAGGGTGCCGCGCGGGGACAGGAGCGCGATCAGGACGCCTCCGGTGGCGTAACCCGCGATCTGGGTGAACCCGTTCGCCATGTTGAAGACGGAACGGCCCACGATGTAGGCGTCCTTGGGCAGGATCTCGTTCAGCAGGCCCCAGCGGACACCTCCGCCGAGGGAGGCCACCAGACCGAGGGCGAGGATCAGCGCGAAGACCGTCCAGAGGGGGGCGGGGAGCGCCAGGAGTGCCGTACCCGCCGCGAACGCCAGCGCCGTGCCCGTCAGCGTGGCGCGCGGGGGCAGCCGGTCGGCCGCCGACAGGAGCGTGGTCGCGCCCAGGACCTGGGCGAGCGAGGGCCCGAACATGCTCAGGGCCGACAGGAGAGGTGAGTCCGTGGCCCGGTAGACCAGGGTGCCGAGCGCGAGTCCGCTCATCGTCTGGGCCGCCACCTGCGCCGAGGAGGCCAGGAAGAGCGGGGTGAACTCCGGGGTGCGGAAGAGGGACCGGTACGTCGTTGGCATGCGCCGGAGTCTCGGGTCCTCGCCCGGGCGACCGTTAGTGTTTCGCGTCCGTGCGAAACGACCATGAACCAAGAGGGGCGGAAATGGGCTGGTGGCAGGTCAACGCCGACACCCTCGCCGGCAGCCGCTTCGTGCTCTCGCCGCTCGCCGAGACCTTCGCCTGTCTGAAGGCACTGCACGTCCGGAGCGCCGCGCATCCCGGCGAACGGGTCTGGCTGGACACCCATCTGCCGGGCTACGAACGGCGGTTGGCGTCCGATCCCGTCACCGCCGCCCTCGTCCGGGCCGGGTTCGGCCGCGAGTGGATCGCCGACTTCCTCACGCCCACCCCGCGCGGCGACGAGGACTTCGCCACGGAGGTCGCCCGGGTACGCGGGGCCTCCCCCGAGGCCGCCCGCGCCCACCTCGCCGTCGCCCTGCGCGGGCCGCTCCCCGCGATCCTCCGGGACCGCGACGACCTTCCCGAACGCGCCGCCGACCTGCTCACCCACGTCTGGACCGAGGCCGTACGCCCCGACTGGCACCGCCGGCGGCGCGTGCTCGAAGCGGACGTCGTGGCCCGCACCGCCCGGCTGAGCCAGGAGGGCTGGGCGTCCGCGCTCGGGGCGATGCGGCCGGGGATGCGCTGGCTCGGCGAGAACCGGCTGCAGGTCAACCTGCACGAGTACCCGCCCCGCGAGATCTCGGGCGCCCGGATCGTCTTCGTACCGGTGACTCCGCAGCGGCACGGGTGGGTGTCGTGGGACGAGCCCCCGCAGCGCCCGCACCCCGACACGGGCCCGCGCCGGTACGGGGTCGTCTACCCCTGCTCGGGCGTACTGGCCCATGCCCGGCACGGGCACACGACCACCCCCGCCTCCGACACCCCCGACCTCCACGTCGCCTCCGTCGCCGCTGCCGCTGCCGTCTCCGTTCCGGGGAGTCTCGCGCGGTTGCTCGGCGGCGCGCGGGCCCGCGTACTCGTTCTCCTCGGGTCCCCCATGAGTACGAGCCAGTTGGTCGCCGTCACCGGGCAGGGACTCGGGTCCGTCGGCCGGCATCTGAAACTGCTGCTCGACGCCCGACTGGTGGGGCGGCGGCGCTCAGGGCGGTCGGTCCTGTACTTCCGGACGGCCGAGGGCGATGTTCTCGTCGAGGCACAGGGGACGCAGGTGGCGCAGGTCACTCAGGCGGCACAGGAGACGCAGGTGCCACAGGGGACGCAGATGGCTCAGGCGGCACAGGGGACGCAGGTGACGCGGGGTGGCGGTCCGGGGTCGGCGGGGCGGAGTTAGCATCCGCTCATGACTACTGACAACGCCTCCGCCTCCGCTGCCGCCTCCGGCGCCTCCGCTCTCGACGTCGACATCGATGCGCTGCAGGGCGGTTCCGCGGATCTCGGCCAGTACAAGGGCCAGGCCGTGCTCATCGTCAACGTGGCGTCCAAGTGCGGGCTCACCCCGCAGTACGCGGGCCTGGAGCGGCTGCACGAGCGGTACGCGGCGCAGGGCTTCACCGTGCTCGGGGTGCCGTGCAACCAGTTCATGGGCCAGGAGCCCGGCTCGTCCGAGGAGATCGCGGAGTTCTGCTCGGCGACGTACGGCGTGACCTTCCCGATGACCGAGAAGGTCGACGTGAACGGGGACGCCCGCCACACCCTCTACGAGCGGCTCACCGGCTTCGCGGACGGCGAGGGGCACACCGGCGACATCCGCTGGAACTTCGAGAAGTTCCTGATCGGCCGGGACGGCACGGTGGTCGCGCGCTTCTCGCCGCAGACCGAGCCGGAGTCCGCCGAGGTCGTGTCCGCGGTCGAGGCCCACATCGGCTGAGCGAGCGCCGGTCCGTCACCGCTGAGGTGCGGGCCCGGTCGGCTGGGCTCGTCCTCCTCAGTGCCCCGGCGGCGCGCGCTACCCCTCGCTGCCGCGGACCTCTTCCCGCAGCTCCTCGGGGCATCCTGTGCCCCGGGGCAGCTGGTAGGGGGCCGCCAGCCGGTACGTGCCGGCCCTCGGCGCCAGCAGTTCCGTCCACTGGTCGCCCTGCGCGTCCTCTTCCGTCTCCATCAGGCAGCCGTTGACGTTGTCGTACGACTTCGGCTCCCCGTCCTCCCGCTTCTTGGACTCCTCGGTCTCCTGCGGGGGCTTCACGCTCTTGCCCTCCGCGTCGACGAGCCCGAGCCACGGCGAGTACGGGATCCGGATGAGCACCCGCCCCGCCCGCTTCACCTCCAGGGTCAGCTCCCCCTGCTCGGCACGGTCGACGACCGCGGGCGGGTCGGCCATCGGCGTCGGGTCGGTGACCTCGAAGAGCTGCCAGTTGGCGTCGCCCCAGACCTGCTTCAGGTACGGCATCCCGCGCTGGACCAGTTCGCGCTCGCGTTCGCCGCCGTCGCCGTCGGGCTCGCCCTTGGGGACGACGACGTAGTGGACGGCCCAGCGCTGCAGCCACTCGTGGTAGTTCGCGGAGTTGAGGGTGTCGTCGTAGAAGAGGGGGTTGCGCTCCATGTCCGCCTGCCGGTTCCAGCCGCGGGCGAGGTTGACGTACGGGGCGAGGGCGGACGCCTCGCGGTGGGAGCGGGCCGGTACGACCTCGACGCGGCCCTTCTCGGCGCCGGCCTCCTGGAGCTGGTTGACGAGGGGGGCCAGTTCGCGGGCCCAGGACGCGGCGGGCGTCGTGTGCACGATGTCGTCCACGGCCTTGAAGGCGATCCAGCCGTTCACGGTCACGAAGGCCAGCAGGATCGCGTACCACTTGCGTGAGCGCGGCGCCGTGAAGGGCAGCGCGGCGATCAGCGTGACGCCGCCCAGCAGCATCGGCAGCCGGCTGATGTTGGAGCCGATCTGCGAGCTGATCAGCCAGACGAGGACGACGGACAGGCCGTACACCGCCGCGGTGATCCGGACCGTCTTCCACTCCTTGGGTACGAGGAAGAAGGCGCAGGCCGCGGACGCGAACGGCAGCAGGACCGACCCGAACATCATCGGCTGCGTACCGGAGAACGGGAACATCCAGGCCGAGACGCCCACGACCGCGGCGGGCGCGATGCCCAGTGCCCACGCGCCCGGGCGGCGTTTCTGCAGGAACAGGGCGACGGCTACGAAGCCGACGAAGAGGCCGGCCACCGGGGACGCGGCGGTCGCCGCCGCGGCGAGGGGGGCGGCGCACAGGGCCTTCGCCCAGCGCTTGTAGCGCCAGCGGTAGGGCCAGCAGAAGACGACGGCGGCGGCGCCGAGCGCGAAGACCATGCCGAGACCGAAGGTGACGCGGCCGGAGATCGCGTTGCACAGGAGCGCGAACACTCCGGCGGCCGCGGCGGCGACGGGGTTCCTTACGGCCCGGCTGCGCATCAGCACGAGCATGAGCAGGCCCGCGGAGAGCGTCCCCGCGATCATCATCGTCGTCCGCACACCGAGCACGGCCATCAGATACGGGGACACCACGCTGTACGACACGGGGTGCATGCCGCCGTACCAGGCCAGGTTGTACGCGGACCCGGGGTTCCGCCCCACGAACTCCGCCCACGCGTCCTGCGCGGCGAGGTCGCCGCCACTGTTCGCGAACGTGAAGAACCAGATGATGTGGAGAACGCCGGAAAGGGCCATGGCGAGGATCGCGGGATGCCGCCCGAAGCGACGCAGCCGGGTACGTCCCCGCCCACCACCTCCGCGTCCACCGCCACCGCCGCCGACTCCGGGCCCGTCGGCCGGCTCGGCGGCGGGGTCCGGCCCGGCATCGGGGTCCGACTTGGCGTCGCGGCTCCGGGCGGTGTCGCCCTGCGAGCCGGACGCGGGGGCGACCGGCTTGGTGTCTGCGGCAGGGGCGGCGGCGGGAGTCGGGCGGGAGTCGGCGTCCGCACCGGCGGCTGCGGCCGAGTGGAAGTCGGCGTCCGGTCCGGTGGTGGGAGCCTGCGCGGCCGCGGCGGCAGTAGCCGGTCCGGGGTCGCTGTCCCGTCCGGAGACGTCCTTCCGGCCGGAGTCGTCGTCCGGTCCGGCGTCAGGGTTCCCGGCCGTGTCGGACTTCTTGGCCTCGTCGGGGCCCTCGGCACCGTCGGGGCACCCGGGCTCCACAGGGTCGGGGGTCGGCTCCGGGGGGTCGACGTGCCGTGTGCGCACGCTTATTCGCGGGCCGGCCCCTCGGCTCGGCTCGGCGTCGTCGGCATGCGTCGGCTCCGCTGTCGCCACGTGCTGGCACTCCCGTGTCCCGTTGTTCCACTCTCGGCCGGGCCCCGCGGCGGGCGGCCTTGCCCCATCCTGGCGACGCTAGCACGCACCCCGCCGGGGAGCTCCTGGGTGGTGCTCCGTCGGCGGGGTGCGGGCGGTCGTTCTGTTCTGTTCCTCTGTTCTTCGCGGGCGTACGTGCCCGTCAGCTCACGCGCGTCAGCTTGGCGCCGAAGCCCGGTTCCGTGAGGTCCGACTGCAGCGCGACCGGAATATCGACCGCGTCGCCCGTCGTACCGTCCCCGACGCTCAGCGAGCCGACCTCGGTTCCCGCCTTCGCCTCGTGCGGGATGGCCGTGCCGCCCTCGTCCAGCTTCAGCTTGACCGTCTGTCCGGCCCAGCCCACCGCGGAGACGTCCTTGGTGGCGACGACCGGTACCTGACCGCCGAGCCCGTCGTCCACGTACCCCACGACGTCACCCTTCTTCAGGATCTTCCGCGAGGTCAGCGCCTCCTGGGCGGCGATCATCGCCGTCTTGCTGACCGCGTTGACCGTGTCGATGATCGGCGGCGTGTGCTGGCCGAGGATCGCGCCGACGACGATGACGTTCTCGCCGCCGACCTCCTGCGTGGCGGCGAAGAGCAGGTTGCCGCCGGCCTTGGTGGTGGAGCCGGTCTTGATGCCGATGGCGTTGTTGTACGGCACCAGGCGGTTGTAGTTGTCCCACTTCTTGCCGGACGGGTCCACCCAGCTCGGCAGCTTGGTGATGTCCACCAGCGCCTTGATGTCCACCAGCTCGTTGCCGAGCTTCACCTGGTCCTCGGCGGTGGAGACGGTGGTCTCCTTCAGCCCCGAGGGGTCGGTGTACTTCGTGTTCTTCATCCCCAGGTCCTTGGCGGCGGCGTTCATCTTCTCGACGAACTTCGCCTCGGAACCCGCGTCCCAACGCGCCAGCAGCCGCGCGATGTTGTTCGCGGACGGGATCATGATGGCCGCGATGGCGTCCTTCTCGGTGAGGGTGTCGCCCTCCTTGACGGTGTTGAGCGTCGACTCGCCCTGCGCGTCGAAGCCGCCCTCCTTCTCCGCCTTCGCGTCGACCTCGATCTTCTCGCCGTCCGCGCCGGCCTTCAGCGGGTGCTCCTTGAGGATCACGTACGCCGTCATGGCCTTGGCGACCGAGCCGATCGCGACGGGCTTCTGGTCCCCGAACGAGTCGACCGTGCCGATGCCGTTGACGTCCATCCAGCCCTGGCCCTCCTCGGGCCACGGCAGGGAGACCTTGTTGCCCTCGAAGGCGTAGGTCTCGTCGGCGGTCAGCGCGAGGGTGGGGGACGGCAGCGGACGTACGGCCTGTACGACTGCAAACACCACGGCCAGCAGGAGTACCAGGGGCGTCCAGATCTTGACCCGGCGCACGATGGTACGGACCGGGGTCTGGCGGGGCGGCGGGGTGTTCGTCAGCTCCGCCAGCAGGTCCAGCGGGGGCCTCGGCGGGAGGGGCTGCTGGGTCGTCCGCTCGGGGCCGACCTGCGGGGCGCCGGCGGCGGGCGGGGCCGAGGGCGAGACGGACGGTCCCGGCGGCGGGACGGCGGGCCTCGCCTTCGGCGGGGCGGGCTCGTCGAGCGGCTTGAGCGCGACGAACTTGCTGGTGCGCTCGGCGGGGGCTTCGTCGTCCTTGGGCGCGGGTTCGGTCTTCGGCGCGGCTTCGGCCAGGGACGCGGCGGCCGACTTGGCATCGGCCTTCGCGCCGACGCCCTTGTCCGGCCCGACAACCTTGTCCGAGTCCGCGGCCTTGCCAGGCCCGGCGGCCGGCTTGGCGCCCGGTTTGGCGTCGCCCAGCTTGAGCATGGTCGTGGGCTGGTCCACGGCCGCGGGCCGCTTGAAGATCGCGGTGGCCTGGTCGACGGGCGGCTCGGGCTCGCCCTCGCCGGGCGTGGAGTCCGGCTTCGCGGCGGGACCCGAATCGGCCTCGGAGCCAGACTTCGAAGCGGCCTCCGGCTTCGCCGCGGAGTCCGCGTCGGGACCGGCGTCCGGGTCCGACTCGGCGTCCGCGTCAGCGTCAGCGGCGGGAGCCGCGTCCACGGGCGGCTTCGCCGCAGGGGCGTCCACCTTGCGCTTGGCGTCGGCCTTGGCCCCGCCCTGCGCGTCGGCGACGCTTTCGTCGCCAGCGGCGTTCCCGTCGACCTTCGCGTCAGCGACGTCTCCGCCGCCCGCGGCGGCCCCCGCGCTCCTGCCGGAGGCAGAGGCCCCGCCCTTGGGCGGAACGTCGGCGTCCGAGGCGGCGTCGGCCCGCGGAACAGCGCGCTCAGCCGGTGCGTCCGCCGGAGCGGCACCCGCCGACCCACCCTTCGCCTCGGCCTTGGCCCCGCTCTCGGCCTCGCTCTTCGACGCGGCCGGTGCCTCGTCGGCCACGGAATCCTCCGGCTCGGAGTCCGGGTCCGTACCGGCACCCGAGCCCGCTTCGCCTGAGCCGGAGTCGGAGTCGGAGTCGGAGTCGGAGTCGGCACCAGTGGCCGTACCCGAGTCCGACGCCCCGGAACCGGCGTCCGGGTCGTCCCCGGCCGAACCCGAACCCGAGCCCGACACCCCCGGCTCCACACCGCCGGCGTCGGCGTCCGCATCGGCGTGGGCGTCGGCGTCGTCCTCACGCCGCCCCCCGCCCTCCCCCGCGCCCGGCGCAGCCGAACCCGCCTCCGCGCCCGCAGGAGCGCCCTCAGGCGCCTCCTCGTCCGCTGTGGCGACCCAGGCCGCCACGGCGGACCGGAGTCGCGCGTCACCGCCTCCGGTGCCCTTCCCGGCCCCCTCGGCAGGACTCTCCGGCTCCGCAGAACCGTCACTCCCCTGGGAACTCCCGGCAGCCGGCACCGCCTTCTCCTCCGTGCCCTCGGGACCCGCGGAACCCGCCGCCTCCGCGGAGCGCTTCGTCGAGAACACCGCGGTGGCCGTGTCCACCCGGGCAGCCGCCGTCACGGCCTCCCGTGCGACCGCCAGCCGCGGATCCGGAACCGGAACCTTGCTCCCCGACGTCGGTTCTGCCGACGACTCGTGCTGCTTCGACCTGTCGGGGGACTCGCCCGCCACCGATGCCTCCTCCGTGCGCCACACACCGTGCGCCCAACCGAACCATGAACCCGTTAAACAGTGCACACGCGGCCCGGACACTCGTGTCCGAACCATCTACCAGTGTCCTGTGTGAGGGATTGACCCCTGCGGTAGACGAGAACGACATATCTACTGGTTCCACTACGAACCGGTCACGTGCTCTCGACAGACCAATGTGAGAGGGGTCACCCTGTCATTCATCCACGCGGGGAGGCATGGATGGGCAGGAGCCGCAGAACACTTCCGGAGGAGCTTCTGCTGCTGGCGTTGGACCCGACCACGGGTACCACCGCACAGCCGCAGTCGCTCGACCTCGGTCTGGCCGGAGCACAGCTAGTGGAGCTGGCGCTGGCCGGACGGATAGCCCCAGACGGGGATCGTATCGCCGTGGTGGCACCACGGCCGACCGGAGATCCGACCTTGGACTGTGCGCTGGAACTACTCCGCAGGCGGGGTGCTCCAGTACGCGCTGTGAACTGGATCGGCGGGCCCCGACTGGGGTTGCGCCAGACATATCTCTCGCATCTGGAGCGATGCGGCATGGTTCATGCCGTGGCGGGCCAGATGTGCGGGGTGCTTCCGACGACTCGCTACCAAGCGACGGACACGGAGATCAGCCGGGAGATCAGGGCC
The DNA here is from genome assembly GCF_014650955.1 of Streptomyces tauricus. GTDB lineage: Bacteria > Actinomycetota > Actinomycetes > Streptomycetales > Streptomycetaceae > Streptomyces > Streptomyces tauricus. The sequence goes on along the minus strand of NZ_BMVY01000014.1, from coordinate 37,627 downwards.
CGGCTGGACAGCGCGATCCGCACCGGCGTCCCGCCGGACCCGCGGACCGCCGCACTGGCCGCGCTGGCGCATGCCGTCGGCCTGGGCAAGCACCTCTACCCAGGGAACGAAGGGCGCTCGTCGCGCTCCCGACTCCGGGACCTGATCAGGCACGACCCCATGGGCGGACTCGTGGCGCACGCCGTGATGGACGTCCAGAACGGAGTGGCCGCACAGCCACGCCGCAGCCCGGCACCGACCGGCCGTCAGGCCGCCCCGGGAGCCAGGCCCGCACCGGAGCCCGCGAGGGGCGTCCCGATGCAGCCGCACCGCAGTTCGATGGCACGCGCCGTGGCCCACTGAGCCGCAGGTCCACGGCACATACCCACCGAAACGCGATCGCGGCACCGCAGCACCGCACGACCGCAGTCCCCGAAGTACCGCTGTATCCGCCGTACTCGTAACCGCTGTATTCGTCATAGCTGTATTCGCTGTACTCGCTGTATCCGCAGCACCCACCGTGCACCACGCCTCGCGCGTCACGCACGTCAGCGCCGCACCGCAGTCCCCAAGACCCGGTTCGGGAGCCGCTGGGCCGCGCGGGGCGACGGGCCGTACGTCCGGACGACGACACGGCCCGCCGCCCCGCGCGTCCGCATGTCCCCCTGATCGCCTGTCCCTTGATGCGTCCGTCCATGGTCGCTTGTCGCCCTATCGGACGCCAGGTGGCGGCAGGTGGCGCAAGGTGGCGACAAGTGGCGCGTACGCACTGCATATCCGCTGTTTCCCAGCGGTAGCAAGCACCTTGGTGGCAATCTGCTCAACAGCAGATACGCAAAGTACAGGCAGTCCGCAGCCGGAGGTGCACGTCCCGTGGCGTCCAACGTCAATCCCACCGTCAGGCGACGCCGGTTGGGCCAGGAGCTGCGAAGGCTCCGGGAGCTCAAGGGCATGACGGCCGAAGAAGTGGCCGAGCGGCTGCTCGTCTCGCAGTCGAAGATCAGCCGCCTGGAGAACGGGCGGCGCAGCATCAGCCAGCGTGATGTCCGTGATCTGTGCGGGGTGTACGAGGTCGAGGACGTCCGGATCGTCGACTCGTTGATGCAGATGGCCAAGGACTCGCGCCAGCAGGGCTGGTGGCACTCCTTCGGCGACATCCCGTACAGCGTCTACATCGGTCTGGAGACCGACGCGGCGAGCCTGCGCGTGTACGACCCGCTGGTCGTGCCGGGTCTGCTGCAGACCCGGCCGTACGCCGAGGCGCTGATCCAGGGCGCGCTGCCGGAGGCGGCGGCCGGCGACATCGACAAGCGCGTCCAGGTGCGGCTGCGCCGACAGGAACGTATCTCCGACCTGGAGAACCCGCTGCGGCTGTGGGCCGTCCTCGACGAGGCGGCGCTGCGCAGGACCGTCGGCAACAAGCAGGTGATGATCGAGCAGTTGGAGCATCTCGTCGAAATGTCGCACGTGCCGCACGTGACGGTTCAGGTCATCCCGTTCGCGATGGGCGCCCATCCGGGGGTCAGCGGCCAGTACGCCATCCTCGAATTCCCCGACGCGGCCGACTCCAGCGTGGTCTACATCGAGGGCGTCACCAGCGATCTGTACCTGGAGAAGGCGAACGACGTCCAGAAATACAGCGTCATGTACGAGCATCTGCGGGCGCAGGCGCTCAACGCGGACCAGTCGCGGGAGTTCATCGCGGACGTCGCGAAGGACTACGCGCACTGAGGTAGGCCGGAGAGCGGCGGAAAGATACACCCTCCTCCTATCCCGGCGGAAGACTCCGCTGGCATATGTCACCCGGTCGAGTGAATAGTCGCTTCGTACGCCGATGTTGGCGAGTAGCGTCGATCACGCCAAGGGGGAACAACCTTGGCGCAATCCGAACCGTGGGTACCGGATGGAACCCGCAACTCGGTGACAGCTACTCAGCAACCGGCCACCGGAGTGAACATGGCAATCAAGCAAGGCGTCACGGACACGTGGACGAAGTCCTCGTACTCTCAGGGAAACGGCGCGTGCGTCGAGGTCAAGTCCCCCGTCACGGCGGCGATGGCCGTCCGCGACTCGAAGGTCACCGAAGGGCCCGCGCTGGCCTTCCCGGCGGAGTCCTGGAACGCGTTCGTGGCAGAAGTGAGCCGGGGCACCGTCTGACCACGACGGAGGCCTCGCACAGCACGTCCGCGCCCGAAGAGACACCTTCGACGACAACTGCATACGCAACGTGAAAGAGCCCTCTCGACTGGCCCGCCGTCCTGGCCGAGGGGGCTCGACCCTGTCCGCACCCCGCCTCGAAGATCCTCCCGCAATTGTGCGCATGCTGCGCAGGTATTGCGTATGAAAGTCGTCGTCATTCCTGTGGATCTTCATTTCCCGGTGGCCGCGTGTCGGCCCGCCGACGGAAATGCATACCGATCGCTGACAAACACGCTCAGTCGTCCCACTGTTCGCATACCGATCCGGCTCTCAACCGACCGTTCCCGTTCGATTACAGTGCTGACTTGTCGGCCGTAGGGCGGAATCGGATCGGGATCTCGGGAGGCCTCGGTGGGTGCGACAGCCGGTGCCGTCTGGGGCCGTGCCGAACAGCAGGATTTCCGCAGCCGGGTGCGAGGCACGCTCCTCGGCGCGGCCGTGGGCGACACGCTCGGCTCGCCCGTCGGCGACCTCTCGATGGAGCAGATCCGCGCGGCGCACGGCGCGGAGGGGCTCACCGATCTGGCCCACGGGTACGGCAGACGCGGGGCCGTCTCCCATCTCACCCAGCTGACCCTGTTCTCGATCGACGGGCTGATAAGGGCCCAGGTCCGCCGGGACACCGGTGCCTGGCATCCGCCGACTGATCTGCACCGGGCGTATCTGCGGTGGGCCGCCACCCAGCGCGACTGGGGGCCGGACGAGCGGCGCAAGGAGGACGGGTGGCTGGCCCGCGAGGAGTGGCTGTACGCGCGCCGTGATCCCGCGCGTGCCTGTCTGCTGGGCCTCGGCGACGAGACGATGGGCACCCTGGACGCGCCCAAGAACCCCGATCAGCGGGGCGTCGAGGCCGCGACCCGCTCCGCGCCCTTCGGACTGCTCGTCGGGTGGGAGCCGCAGCTCGTGATGCAGCTCGCGGTGGAGTGCGCGGCGCAGACGCACGGCCACCCGCTCTCCTACCTGTCGGCGGGGGCGTACGCCGTCGTCGTGCACGGTCTCGCGCGCGGGGAGAGCCTCGACACGGCCGTCCAGCGGGCGCTGCAGCTGCTGGCACCGCGCCCGGGGCAGCAGCCGGTGGCCGAGGCGCTGCAGCGGGCGCTGGGGGCCGTACGGCAGGGCATGCCGTCGCCGTCCCGGATCGAGGATCTGGCCGGGGAGGGCACGGCCGAGGGGCTGCTCTCGGTGGCCGTGTACTGCGCCCTGGTCGGCGAGGACACCCGGCACGGGCTGTGTCTGTCGGTGAACCACGGCGGCGCCTCGGGTGCCACCGGGGCCCTCACCGGGGCGCTGCTCGGCGCCCTGCACGGCGAGACGGCCCTGCCGCCGTCCTGGCTGGCCGAGCTGGAGGGGCGCCCCACCATGCTCGTCCTCGCCGACGACTTCGCGATGGAGATGACCCAGGGTCCGGCCCTGCACGGCCCCGCGGGCTCCTCCCCGGGCTGGCTGGCCCGCTACCCCCGCGGCTACGCGGCCCTCTCCGGCACGGGCGCCACACCGGTCCCGGCCGGCCTGACCGCCCGCGGCTGACCCCCCGCCGGGACTGACCCGCCGGGGTGCCGCACAAGGGCGAGGCCCGCCGCGCCATCGCCGCGAACGAGTGAGGGTGGCCGCTCGTCAGGAAGCGGCCACCCTCACCTCGTACGTACGGGCTGCACGTACGAGTCGTTCGCGAGTCGTTCGCGCGGTTCGGTGTCAGTCCCTGCCCGGCGCGCCCACCACGTCGTCCGCCGGTCCGGCCGGGGTCGGGATCGCCGCGGCGGCGGATCCCCCGTCATCGCTGTTGATCTTCGCGATGAGCGCGTCCCGCTCCGGGGTGTCCTCGGGCTTCACGTAGCCGATGAGGATGTAGAGGACGAGGGAGACCGCGAGCGGGATCGAGACCTGGTACTGGAGCGGGACGCCTCCGTCGACGTTCCAGCTGATCGGGTAGTTGACCAGCCAGAAGGTGACGAGGCCGACGGCCCAGCTGATCAGCGCGGCCGTCGGACCGCTCTTGCGGAACCACGGGAGCAGGCCGAGCATCAGCGGGATCGCGATCGGGCCCATCAGACCGGCCACCCACTTGATGACGACGGTGATGATGTCGCCGAAGAAGGCGGAGTTGACCTGGGTCGCGATGGCCATCGACAGGCCGAGGAAGAGCAGCGTGGCCCAGCGCGCGGCCAGCAGCCCCATCCGGGTGTCCCACTCGCGTGCCTTGCGGGAGACCGCGGGCATGATGTCGCGGGTGACGACGGCCGCGATGGCGTTGGCGTCCGAGGAGCACATCGCCATCGTGTGGGAGAAGAACCCGACGATGACCAGTCCCAGCAGCCCGTGCGGCAGCAGGTGTTCGGCCATCAGCGCGTACGAATCGGCCGGCACGTCGGTCTTGATGATCAGCGGCGCGACCCACATGGGGAAGAACAGCACCAGCGGCCAGATCAGCCAGAGCGAGGCGGACAGGATGCCCGAGCGCGTGGCGGACTTCGCGGAGTCCGTGGCCATGTAGCGCTGGGCCTGGTTCCACATGCCGCCGTTGTACTCGAAGGTCTTGATGAACAGGTACGCGATCAGGAAGACCATCATGTACGGGCCGGCCAGCGGCTTGGTGTGCCCGTCGAGCGCGGGCTCGTCCCAGACGCTCCACAGGGTGCTGAAGCCGTTCAGTTCGGCCATGACGGCGACGAGCATCGCGATGCCGGCGACGAACTGGATGATGAACTGGCCGAGTTCGGTCAGCGCGTCCGCCCAGAGTCCGCCGACCGTGCAGTAGACCGCGGTCACCGCCCCGGTGATCATGATGCCCGTGTTGAGCGAGACACCGGTGAAGACGGAGAGCAGGGTCGCGATGGCGGCCCACTTGGCGCCCACGTCCACGATCTTCAGCAGGACGCCGGACCAGGCGAGCGCCTGCTGGGTGGGCAGGTTGTAGCGGTTCTTCAGGTATTCCAGGGGCGAGGACACGTGCAGTCGTGAGCGCACCCGGTTGAGCCGGGGCGCGAACACCTTCGCGCCGATCGCGATGCCGATGGCGATCGGGAAGGACCAGGTGACATAGGAAGTGACGCCGTACGTGTAGGCGATGGCCGCGTACCCGGTGAACATGACCGCGCTGTAGCCGGACATGTGGTGCGAGATGCCCGACAGCCACCACGGCATCTTGCCGCCGGCCGTGAAGAAGTCGCTGACGTTGTCGACCCGTTTGTGGGACCAGACACCGATCGCGACCATCACGCCGAAGTAGCCGATGAGCACGGCCCAGTCGAGACCGTTCATATGCCCTCTCCCAGGATCGTCAGGGTCGTGAAGCGCGTGCTCATCGTGGGTTCGATGGCATGACTGCGACAACAGCCCGTACAGTCAAGGCGAGGTAAAATAGTTCTGCTTACTGACCTGGGTTCATACCCATGAACATTTTCGTCCCGGTCCCCGAACGGGACATGTGGCCGCTATCGCATCAACTCCCCCGCGTTGACCAGCAACGACTGTCCCGTGATCGCCCGCGCCCGGTCCGAGGCCAGAAACACCACGGCGTCCGCCACGTCCTTGTCCGTGGCCAGCTCGGGCAGCGCCATCCGCGAGGTCAGCCGCTCCAGCACCTCGGCCTCCGGTACGCCCTCGGTGTACGCCGTGAACTGCACGTACGCCTCCACCGGCGGGCCCCACATCCAGCCCGGCAGCACGGTGTTCACCCGGATCCGGTCCGGGCCCAGCTCCCGTGCCAGCGAGTACATCGCGCTGGTCAGCGCGCCCTTCGAGGCCGCGTACGCCGCCTGGCGCACCTGGGAGGGGGCGGCGACGGACGACTGCGTGCCGATGACGACCACGGATCCGCCGCGCTCCTTCAGCGCGGGCAGACAGGCGCGGGTCATCCGCAGCGTGCCGAGCAGGTTCACGTCGAGGACGGCCTGCCAGGTGGTGAAGTCCGCGTCCTGGAGGCCGCCGAAGTAGCTGTCCCAGGCGGCCACGTGGACGACCGCGTCGAGCCGCCCGAACCGTTCGCGGGCCAGCGCCGCGAGCGCCTCGCACTGGCCCTCGTCGGTGATGTCCGTGGCCCGGTACGCCGTGTGGGCGCCGTCCGGGTCGAGTTCGGCGGCGGCCTTGGCGAGGTTCGCCTCGGTGCGCGCCCCGAGCACGGCGTTCCCGCCGTCCCGTACGACGGCCGCCGCGACCTGGTGACCGAGTCCGGCGCCGACCCCCGACACGACGACGGTCCTGCCCTGGAGCAGTGACATTGCGGCCCTCCCGGCTCTGGCGGTTGATCTGACGGTCCGTCAGAGTAGGGGCGTCCGCAGGAGGAAGGAAGAGGGGAAGGGGAGCGCCATGCCCGACGACCCGGCTGTCGACACCCGCAGCGAGGTGTACGCGGAACTGGCCGCCGTCGGCCCGTACGGAGTGCGTCCCGGCCATGCCCTGATCACGATGGTGGAGCCGCATCCGGGCCACGAGTACGCGTACAACCGCTGGTACGAGGACGACCACTACTACGCGGGTGCGATGGCGATGCCCTGGATGTACGCGGGGCGGCGCTGGGTGGCCACCCGCGATCTCCAGTTGCTGCGCCGGCCGGAGAAGTCGGCCGTCGCGCAGCCGGTGACCGCCGGCTGCTACCTCTCCACGTACTGGGTCACGGACGGGCGCCACGACGACCACATGAAGTGGACCGTGGGCATCAACAAGCGGCTGAACAGGGACGGCCGGGTCTACCAGGACCGCACGCACGTCTTCACCGCGTTCCAGGACCACGAGGCGACGGTGTACCGGGACGGGGCCGCCGGGCCGCGCGACTTCCACGCGCTGGACCATCCGTACGCGGGGCTCGTCCTCCAGGTCGTCGACGCCGAGTCCGCCTCCGGGCGGGCCGAGTTGCTGGAGTGGCTGCGGTCGCGGCACCTGCCGAAGGTGCTCGCCGGATCGCCCGCCGCCATGGTCACGGTCTTCCGGCCGACGCCGCTGCCCGGCGACCGTATGACGTACGTGAAGCAGGTCGAGGGTGTCGACACCCGGCTGACGCTGCTGTGGTTCCTGGAGGCGGATCCGCGGGAGTGCTGGGAGGAGTGCTTCACCGGGCTGGAGGCGCCGGTCGCCGAGACGGGTCTCGGACGGGTGGAGTTGGTGGCGCCCTTCGTCCCGACGGTGCCGGGGACGGACCGGTACGTCGACCGGTTGCGGTGAGGCGGATATTCGGTGGTTCGCGTGGCAGGGATGGTGTCAGGTGTTGCTCGGGCAACACACCTGACAACGAGGGGACTTGAGCATGTCCGCAGCACGTGCGTTACCGATCACCGCGACCCTGCTGACCGGCACGGTCGCGCTCTACATCACGCTCGTGGCGTTCGGGAACATCACCGACTTCGGCACCAACCAGCAGTTCGTCCAGCATGTCCTGGCCATGGACACCACGTTCAAGGACGACGACCTGATGTGGCGGGCCGTCGAGTCGAAGGGACTCCAGGACGCCGCGTACGTCGCGATCATCGTGTGGGAGACGGTGGCCGCGCTCGTCCTGATCCTGGGCACGTACCAGTGGGTGCGGCGGGATGTGGTGCGTGCGCGGCGCACGTCCACGGCGGGGCTGTTGATGTTGATGCTGCTCTTCGGGGCGGGGTTCATCGCCATCGGTGGCGAGTGGTTCGCGATGTGGCAGTCGGAGGACTGGAACGGGTTGGACGCGGCGATGCGGGTGTTCTTGCTGAGCGCGGTCGTGCTGATCGTCATCCACCTGCCCGTGGATCGGGAGGTGAGGGGCGGGGAGGTCTAGGAGTCGCTCCCCGGAGGGGTGTGGTGGGACTCCAGGGCGCTGCGGGCTCCTGCTGCCTGGGCCAGCAGGGGGGTTATCCGGGGTTCGTCGGCCTCGGGGGCCTCACTGAGGTCTTTGAGGATCTGGGTCAGGTTGGCCAGGTCGTCCCAGTCGGGGGGTGTGGCCAGGAAGTCGGCCAGGCCCTCTTGGGCGGCGGGCCAGTCGGACAGGGCGCAGCCGAGGAAACAGCGGGCCTGGGTGCGTTCCGGCTCGGTCAGTTCGGTGTCGGAGCGCACCAGGGCCGCCAGTTCCCGCCAGAGCGGTTCCGCCGCCGACAGCCCTTCCGACTGGCTCACGGTCATCGCCAGTTCGAAGGTGCCGGGGACCGGCTCCTTCGCGCGGACCCGTTCGGCCATCAGGCGTGCCTGCAGCCACTGCCCGTTGTGGCGGTGCACCTCGCAGCGCAGGTCGTCCAGGTCGTCCGAGGCGTCCGCCGCGGCCAGCCGGACCGCCGCCTCGTCCCAGCGGTCGCACTGCGTCAGCAGTTCGATCGCCGCGCGGCGCGCCCACGCCGCCTGCGACGCGGGGGCAAGCGCGGCGCAGCGGTCCAGGTCGGCGAGGGCGCGCTCGGTCCGGCCGGTCGCCACGCAGACCCGGGCGCGCAGGGCGTACGCCTCGCTGTCGTCCGGGCCCAGTGTCACGGCGCGGGAGAGATCATGGAGGGCGTCCTCGTACTGCCTCCTGAGGAGGTGGATGCCGCCCAGTCCGGCCAGGCAGGCCTGGGCGGTCTCGTCGTCCGGGCTCCCGTCCAGTAGGCGGCGGAAGACCGCGACCGCCTCCTCGTACCGGCCCTCCTCGCGGTACTCCGTGGCCAGTTCGTAGCTGATCCAGTCGATGTCCGGGGCCGTGTCGACGGCTCGCTCCAGGTACGCGAACATGGCCGGCCGGTCGCCGAGCGTGTCCTTCACGCGGGCCGACATCACCAGCGCCCACGCGTAGTCGGGCCGCAGCTCGACGGAGCGGCCGAAGTCGGCCAGGCTCTCCTCGTAGCGGCCCAGCTCGCTCAGGGCCGCGCCGCGGCTCGCCAGGGCGGAGGCGTAGTCGGGTCTGAGGGCGAGCGCGCGGGTCAGTTCGGCGACGGCCTCCTCGGGGCGGCCGGCGAGCCGGTAGGCGTCCCCCCGTTCCGAGGCGACCCAGGCCGCGTCGGGTGCGGCGCGGACCGCCCGGTCGAAGTCGGCGAACTCCTCGTCCGGTTCGCCCCTGGTGCGGCGCAGGCGGGCCCTGCGCACCAGCGCCCAGGCGTTGTCCGGCTCGATGCCGAGCGCCCGGTCGAAGTCGGCGAGCGCCTCGTCGTACCGTCCGAGTGCGTGCCGGCACACGGCCCGGCCGGTCAGCGGCTCGGCGTCGGCCGGGGCGAGGGCGACTGCGCGGTCGAAGTCGGCGACGGCTTCCTCGAAGCGGCCCGCGACCCGGTAGGTCTCCGCGCGTCCGGCGAGGATCCACCCGGTGCCGGGTGCCAGTTCGTCCGCGCGGTCGAGTGCGGCCAGTGCCGCCGGGAAGTCGTCCAGCCGCTGGTGGGTGTAGCCGAGGCCGTAGTGGGCCCAGGCGAGCCCGGGATCCAGCTCCAGGGCCCGGCCGTACTCCGCGAGGGCCTGGCGGTACTCGCCGGCGTAGCGCAGCTCCCGGCCCCGCAGGGTGTGCGCGAGAGCCCGGCCCGCCGTGTCAGGGCCGGGGCGGGCCAGCAGCAGGGCCATCGCGCCGGCGATCCCGGCCGTGTCGTCGTCGAGCGCCGCGCCCAGCCGCGCGCCCCGGTCGGCGAGGTCGGTGTCGTCCGTGTCGTGGCCCGCCTCCTCCAGCATCCGCGCCCAGCCCCGGCCCAGGACGGCGTCCTCGCGGCAGGCCTCGACGAGTGCCCGCAGCGCCGGGCCGAGCGCGGCGGGCGGGCGCGCGCAGAGCAGGTGGTAGGTCTCTTCGAGGCGCAGCTCGCGCCACTCCTCGTCGGCCCACAGGTTCTCGGTCTCCCGGCCGGCCTCGGCCTCGGTCCGCCAGCGGGCGAACGTCTCCGCGAGACGTCGGTGGCGGGCCGCCCACTCCCGCCGGGAGCGGCGTCGCTCCAGGCGCAGCATCGGGGCCCGTACGACGTCGTGGTAGCGCACGCGGGACCCGCGTTCGCCGACGAACGGCAGCCCGGTCAGCCAGTCGTACAGTTCGTCCAGCCCGCCCGGCACGTCCGTGCCGCCACCCGTGCCGCCGTCCGGGAGGTCCACTAGGGCGCGGAAGACGTCCGCGTCCAGGTGCCGGGGCAGCGCGCAGACGCGGGCCACCTGGCGGCGGGTGTCGTCGGTCTCCCACTGCAGGAAGCGTTTGACGGCGCCGGCGCTCGGGTCGTCCACGTCGTCCGGGGCGCCGGGGCGGGTCTCCGCGAGCGTCGACACGAGGACAGGCAGGCCGCCGGTGAGGCGCAGCACCTCCTTGACGACCGGTTCGGCAACGACGCCCTTCCCGGCGAGGAGCACGCGTGACTCGGACTCGGTGAACGGTGCCAGCGCCACGTCGGCCACGGAGCCCGTGCCGCTCCAGCGGGCGGTGTCCAGGGGGCGCTGTCCCGCGGTGACCACCAGGACGGTGGCGGGCAGTCCGCCGTCCGCCTCGTGGCGCGTGACCAGGTCGTACAGCCACGGGTCGAGGAACGGGCCGGTCCGTTCGTAGGTGTCGAGGAACAGGACGATCCAGCGGGTGGCGGTGGCGACCGCGCGCAGTTCGCGGAGCAGGACCGGGGTGAGTACCTTCTCCGGGGTCATGACCAGGTCGATGTCGTCGGGGTTGCGGAAGCGGGCGCTCAGGCCGGTGCGCAGGCGGTCCGCGCCCTGGGCGAGCAGGTCGGCGGGCAGGGCGCCCGTGATGAGGCCGGCGCCCGGTACGGCGGCCTCCACGGCTGCGAGGCCGAGCCCGACGGCGGTCCTGCTCCCGGCGGACGCCGGCTGCGGCTGCGGCGGCTGTTCCGGTGTGAGGGCGGCGAGGGCGGCGGCCTCCGCCTCGTGGCGCCGCTCCCGGTACACGGCGAGCCGCCGCTCCAGGTCCTTCAGCCGCCGCCCCTGGCCGGCGAACTGGTGGCACACCTCGGCCATCGCCTCCGGCACGCTGCCGGCCCGCTCGTCGACGTACGCGGTCAGCGCGCCGCGTTCGCGGGCCAGTTGCCGCAGCTCCTGGAGCAGGAAGGTCTTTCCGACGCCCGCGGTGCCGTGCACATGGAAGCGGAAGCGCTGCCGGGCGTCTCCCACGGGGAGGTCGAAGTTCGCCAGGAACGCGGCCCGTTCGGCGTCCCGTCCCACGAATCCGGCGCGGTTGCCCTGCTGGATCAGCTCGTGCCACGACGGCCCTGCCTGCGCCACCGGTCCGCCTCCTCGCCACGCCGGGTCTCCTGCTGCTCCCAGTGTGGATCAACTCGGCGCCGGTGGGCCAGGAGTTGGTGAGCGAGGTGTCGACGTGCCGTCTCGACCGGTCGGCCCCGTGCTGCCAGAGTCGTAGCAACGGACCGTGTCAGGAACCGGGCCGGGACGGGCGAACGCGAAGGCGGGCCGAAGTCGTGGAGTCAGTCGACGGTGAGAGCGGGCCGGGCGCGCACGTCGTCTCCACGGTCATGACGCTGAGCGGTGACACCTCGTGCATCGCCGCGGCACGCCGTCTCGCGGCCGACTTCCTCACCCGCGCCGGCGCCGAGCAGCGGGTGGCCGTCTCCGCCCACGCCCTGGGCCTCACCCAGCTGGTGGTGAGCGAACTGGTCACCAACGCCCGCAGACACGCCCCGGGCCCGGCGCTGATGGAGCTGCGCATCGCGGACTCCACGGTGGAGGTGACCGTGCAGGACAGCGTCCCGGTGCGGCCCACCATCCATGCCTCCGACCCGCAGCGCATCGGCCGGCACGGCCTGGAGATCGTCGCGGCCGTCGCCGAGGACTTCTACGTCCGCCTCGAACCGACGGGCAAACGCGTCACCGCCCACATCGCCCTGACCGACACCCCCCGTGATCAAAAGCCCTGAGCGGCCAGGTCGCACCGAACCGCCTCACACTTTCCGGGGCCGTCTCGTCATACAGGCATGAACACGAGAATCCGGTACGCCACCCTCGGCTTCCTGGGCGTGACCGCGCTGTACACCGGGGGCTGGGCCTACTTCGCGCCGAAGGCGTGGCACGCCACCTTTCCCGGGTTCGGGATGAGCTGGCTGCCCCAGCTGGGCCCCTACAACGAACACCTCGCCAAGGACGCCGGGGCCATGTTCCTCGCGCTGGCCGTGCTCACGGCCATCGCGCTGCGTTCCGTGCGGAACAACCGGCTCGTGCAGACGACCGGAGCGGTGTGGCTCGTCTTCAACGTGCTGCACCTCGGCTACCACATGCAGCATCTGGGCATGTACGGCACGCGTGACCAGGTCCTCAACGTCGTCGTGCTGACGGCCCTGGTCCTGGCGTCGGCCGTACTCCTCGTACCGGTCAAGGGAGATCCGTCATGCGCGTCGCGGTAGCCGGCGGGACCGGGCTCGTCGGCGGTCACGTCGTCCGGGAGCTGACAGCGGCCGGGCACGAGCCGGTGGTGCTGGCCAGGTCCAGGGGTGTCGACCTCGTGACCGGTACGGGGCTGGACACCGCCATGGCGGGGGCCGAGGCGGTCGTCGACGTCAGCAATCTGGAGACCACCCGTGCCAGGACGGCGATCGCGTTCTTCGAGAGCGCCGGGCGCCGGCTGCTGGACACCGGCTCGCGGGTCGGCGTACGGCACCACGTCGTCCTGTCGATCGTCGGGCTCGAACGCGTCGGCCTCGGCTACTACCAGGGGAAACTGCGGCAGGAGGAACTCCTCACGAAGGACGGGGCCGGGGGCGTTCCGTGGACCGTGCTGCGGGCCACGCAGTTCCATGAGTTCCCGCTCCAGGTGCTCGACCGGGTCCCCGGGCCGCTCGCCGTGGTTCCCCGGATGCGGACGCAGCCGGTGGCGGCCCGTGAGGTCGCCCGGCACCTCGTGGAACTCGTCCTCGGGCCGCCGCAGGGCATGGCGCCCGAACTGGCCGGGCCCCGGGTCGAGGACCTCGTCGACATGACACGGCGGCTGCTGCGGGCCCGCGGGCAGCGCCGGCTGCTGCTGCCGGTGAAGATGCCCGGCCGGGCCGGTACTGCCATGGTCGAAGGGGGCAACCTGCCGACCGGGTCCGCCGGACCCCGTGGCACCCAGACCTTCGACGAGTGGCTGGCCGAGAACGCCGGACAGGGGCGGAAGGAGGTACGGGGCGAGTGAGCGGTGGCGATCTTGGCCTCGGGTCCCTCATGGCCGAGCGGCGGCGGCTGCTCGGGCTCGGCTACCGCATGCTCGGCTCCGTGCAGGACGCCGAGGACGTCGTCCAGGAGACGTACGCCCGCTGGTACGCCCTGTCCGAGGCCGAGCAGGAGGCGATCGTCGCGCCGCTGGCCTGGCTGACCCGGGTCGCCTCACGGATCTGCCTCGACCAGCTGGCCTCGGCGCGCGTCCGCCGTGAGCGGTACACCGGTGAGTGGCTGCCCGAGCCCGTCAGGGGCGGCGCCACCACCTGGACCAGCGCGGGCGGCGAGGAGGGCGGGGGCGGCAGCGATCCCGCGGACCGCGTCACGCTCGACGAGTCGGTGAGCATGGGCATGCTCGTGGTGCTGGACTCGGTCACCCCCGCGGAGCGCGTGGCTTTCGTCCTGCACGACGTGTTCGGGGTGCCGTTCGCCGAGATCGCCGAGACGGTCGGCCGCTCCCCCGCGGCCTGCCGCCAGCTCGCCTCCTCGGCCCGGCGGCGGCTCGCCGAGCGGCGGCCCGTCGGTGGTACGACGACGGAGCACCGGCGGGTCGTGTCCGCGTTCCTCGACGCGTGCGGGACCGGCGATCTCGACGCGCTGGTCGCCCTGCTGGACCCGTCGGTCGAGGCGCGCAGCGACGGCGGCGGCCGGGTCCGCGCGGCCCTGCGGCCGGTCGTCGGCCCGGACAAGGTGGCCCGGTTCCTGCTCGGTCTCCTGCGCAAGGAGCCCGGGCTGGAGGTCGTGGAGGACGACGTCAACGGCTCCCCGGGGGTCGCGGTCCGGATCGCCGGGGCGACCGTCGCCGTCGTGGGCCTGGGTGTCCGCGCGGGCCGGGTCAGTGATCTGTGGCTCGTGGTCAACCCGGACAAGCTGCACGCGTGGACCGACGCCGAACCGGGCTGAGCACCGGCTCGCGCCGTCACACCTGCTACTTGACGACCGCGACCGTCGTCCCCGCCGTGCCGAACTTCCACACCGCGTCCCCGTCGGCCGCCTTCATCCGGACCCCGCCCGTCGTCGCACCCGAGGCGGGCGGCGGCGGGGAGGAACCGTCGAGGGCGTTGGAGAAGGCGACGTTGACGCCGGACGCCACGGCGAAGTAGACGATGTTCTCGATCTCCACGCCGTCGCTGCCGGTCGCGGCCTCCCGTCGGGTGCCGACCGTGTACGTGCCGGGGTCCGGGCTCACCGTGCCCTGCCACACCGTGAAGGTGCGCCGGGGCGCGTCGCTCGCGTCGACCAGCCACACCCGCTTCTGGCCGAGGGAGTAGACGATCCGCCGTCCCGTGCCGGAGCCGTCCGGTACGGCGACCGGCGCGGACTCGTCGGGCGAGGCGGAGGGCTTGGCGCTGGCCGAGGGGCTCGGCTTGTCGCTCGCCGAGGCGGTGGGCTGGGGCCCGTCCCCGGCCTTGACGGCCAGGACGGCCACCAGCACGAGAGCGGCCGCGGTCAGACCGGTGACCCAGGCCCACGAGGGAAGCCGTCGGGCAGGCACGGGCACGCATCTCCTCAGCTCTGACTCACCCCGTCGGAGGGTCCGATCATCCTACTCCGACGGGGAACTCCCTCCGGAACCGGCGGCCCCGCCGGCTCCGGAGGACGGCCCGCTACTCCAGGACCGGCAGCAGCTCGGGCAGGTGCCCGTCGGAGACCGCCGCGGCCCGCTGGCGCTCGTCCGGCACCTCCCCGTACAGCGTGGTCCGCGGCTTCGCCGGGCGGCCCGCCGCCTCCGCCACCGCGATCAGGTCCTTCACGGACTTGTACGAGCCGTAACTCGACCCCGCCATCCGGGAGATGGTCTCCTCCATCAGCGTGCCGCCGAGGTCGTTGGCGCCGGAGCGCAGCATCTCGGCCGCGCCCTCCGTGCCCAGCTTCACCCAGCTGGTCTGGATGTTGGGGATGTGCGGGTGGAGCAGGAGCCGGGCCATCGCGATCACCGCGCGGTTGTCGCGGGTCGTGGGGCCGGGCCGGGCGATGCCCGCCAGGTACACGGGCGCGTTGGTGTGGATGAAGGGCAGGGTGACGAACTCCGTGAAGCCGCCGGTCTGCTGCTGGATCCGGGAGAGCGTACGGAAGTGGCCGAGCCAGTGGCGGGGCTGGTCCACATGCCCGTACATCATCGTGGAGGACGAGCGGATGCCGAGTTCGTGGGCCGTGGTGACGACCTCGATCCAGGTCGCCGTGGGGAGCTTGCCCTTGGTGAGGATCCAGCGGACCTCGTCGTCGAGGATCTCCGCGGCGGTGCCGGGGATGGAGTCGAGGCCCGCCTCCTTCGCGGCCGTCAGCCACTCGCGGATGGACATACCCGTACGGGTCGCGCCGTTGACGACCTCCATCGGTGAGAAGGCGTGCACGTGCATGCCGGGGACGCGCTCCTTCACGGCGCGCGCGATGTCGAAGTAGGCGGTGCCGGGCAGGTCGGGGTGGATGCCGCCCTGCATGCAGACCTCGACGGCCCCGACGTCCCAGGCCTGCGCGGCACGGTCGGCGACCTGGTCCAGGGAGAGCGTGTAGGCGTCCGCGTCGGTGCGGCGCTGGGCGAAGGCGCAGAACCGGCAGCCGGTGTAGCAGACGTTGGTGAAGTTGATGTTCCGCGTGACGATGTACGTGACGTCGTCGCCGACCGCCGACTTGCGGACGTCGTCGGCGATCCGGCAGAGCGCGTCCAGGGCCGGGCCGTCCGCGTGGAGCAGGGCGAGGGCCTCGTCGTCGGTGAGGCGGGTCGGATCGTCGGCGGCCGTCGCGAGGGCCCCCCGTACGTCCGTGTCGATACGGGACGGGACCATGCCGGGCGCCGCGGCCTCCCGCAGCGCGTCCCAGTCGCCGTACACGTGGTCGTAGTCCTCGCGCCGGTCGGAGGTGCGGCCCTCGGTGTCGATGGACGCGTGCAGATCCGTCCGCCCCGACGACGTGAACGCCTCCTCGGGCTCCTGCCAGGGGTGGCCCTCCACGACCGCGTCCGGCACGGCGAGCCCGGTCTCCGGGTCGGCGAGCGCCCGTACGTGCGGGAGCAGCCGCGGGTCCAGCCACGGCTCGCCGCGCCGCACGAACTCCGGGTAGACGCAGAGGCGTTCGCGCAGTTCGAAGCCCGCCTCGGCGGACTGCTCGCGGAGCAGGTCGATCTGCGGCCAGGGGCGCTCGGGGTTGACGTGGTCGATGGTCAGCGGTGAGACCCCGCCCCAGTCGTCGATCCCGGCGCCGATCAGCCGCGCGTACTCGGAGTCGACGAGGTTGGGCGGCGCCTGGAGGCAGGCGGCGGGGCCCATGATGTGCCGGGCCACGGCGACCGTCGCGATCAGCTCGTCGAGTTCGGCGTCCGGCATGCCGCGCATCGCCGTGTCCGGCTTGGCGCGGAAGTTCTGGATGATCAGTTCCTGGACGCCGTGGTAGGCACGGGAGACGCGCCGCAGCGCGAACAGGCCGTCGGCGCGCTCCTCGTACGTCTCGCCGATGCCGATCAGCAGTCCGCTGGTGAAGGGGACGGAGGAGCGGCCCGCGTCCTCCAGGACCCGCAGCCGGACCGCGGGCTCCTTGTCCGGGGAGCCGTGGTGCGGGCCGCCGGGCTCGCTCCACAGCCGGGTCGCGGTCGTCTCCAGCATCATGCCCATGCTCGGCGCGACGGGCTTGAGCCGCTGGAAGTCGGTCCACGACATGACACCCGGGTTGAGGTGGGGCAGCAGGCCCGTCTCCTCCAGGATGCGGATGGAGATGGCCCGTACGTACGCGATCGTGTCGTCGTAGCCGTGCGCGTCGAGCCATTCGCGCGCCTCGGGCCAGCGGTCCTCCGGCTTGTCGCCGAGGGTGATCAGGGCTTCCTTGCAGCCGGCCGCGGCGCCCTTGCGGGCGATGTCGAGCACCTCGTCCGGGGACATGAACATGCCGTGGCCGGCCCGGCGCAGCTTGCCCGGGACGGTCACGAACGTGCAGTAGTGGCACTTGTCCCGGCACAGCCGGGTGAGCGGGATGAAGACGCTCTTCGAGTACGTGATCACGCCGGGGCGGCCCGCCGCCGCGAGGCCCGCGTCCCGCACCCGCGCGGCGGACGTGGTCAGGTCGTCCAGGTCGGCGCCGCGCGCCTGGAGCAGCACGGCGGCCTCGGTGACGTCGAGGGCGACGCCGTCGCGGGCGCGTTTGAGCGCGCGCCGCATGGCGTTCTCGGTGGGCCCGGTTCCGGAGGTCGCGGAAGTCGTCATCCTTCGAGCATACGATCGCAGTGATCAGGCCTTACGGGTGTGCCGCGTCACAAACGGCTCACCGGCGGCGCCCCCGCGGCTCACCGGACGAACGGCGCGAACTCGTCCAGCACCCGCAGCACCTCTCCCTCACCGGCCGGCGGCAGCTGGAGGACGACCTCCTCGACGCCGAGGTCCGCGTAGTGCGCGAGCTTTCCGGCGCCGGGCAGTACGGCGTAGGGCACGACCTGGAGGTTCTCGGGCTCGCGGCCCGCCTCGGCCCAGGCGGTCCGCAGCACGGGCAGCGACTCGGTCAGGCCCCGGCCGCCGATGGGCAGCCAGCCGTCCGCGTACTCGGCGATGTGCGCGAAGAGCTTGGGGCCGGCCGCTCCCCCGATGAGCGTGCGCGGCCCGACGAGCGGACCGCGCGGCTTCTGCACGGGCTTGGGGTAGGCGTGGCTGGCCCGCACCGAGTCGAACCGGCCCTCGTACGCGGTCGGTTCGGGCGACCACAGGGCCCGCATCAGCGCCATCCGGTCGCGGCCCAGCTCCCGCCGCGTACGCCACTCGACGCCGTGGTCGGCGGCTTCCTCGACGTTCCAGCCGAAGCCGACGCCGAGGGTGAAACGGCCACCGGAGAGGTGGTCGAGGGTCGCGACCTGCTTGGCGAGGTCGATCGGGTCGTGCTGGGCGACCAGGGTGATGCCGGTGCCGAGCCCGAGGGACTCGGTGACGGCCGCCGCCTGGCCGAGGGCGACGAAGGGGTCGAGGGTGCGGCCGTACTCGGGCGGCAGTTCACCACCCGCCGGGTACGGGGTGGCCCGCTCCACGGGGATGTGGGTGTGTTCGGGCAGATAGAGCCCGGCGAAGCCGCGTTGCTCCAGCTCACGGGCGAGCCGGGTCGGAGTGATCGTCTCATCGGTGAGGAAGATCGTCACGGAGATGCGCATCCCCCATCTCTACCGGCCCGCGGTACAGCTGTCCATACCGACCGGTCGGCATTCACAGGTGCGCGTGTTCACACCGCGTCGTCCGAGTGGTCCGTTCCCGAAAGCTGCCGATCCCCTTCCCTTGCCCCGCAGTTCACGGCTGAATACGAGGCTGGCAGGCACCACACCCACGCCATCAGTGCCATGTGACTCACGACGACCTGGGGAGCAGCAGCATGTGCGAGGACGACCACAGCGGTGACCACGGCGTCGGCAGACGCGCCCTGTTCGTGACGGGGGCCGCCGCCGCGCTTACGTTGGGAAGCGTGAGCTTTCCGAGCGAAGCGGCCGACGCGGCCCAGGCCTCCGAGACCCGGACCGTCCGCGGCACCCTGCCCACCGGCTCACCGGACTTCGTGTACCTGCCCGTCGAAGTCCCCTCCGGGGTGCGGGAGATCAAGGTCGCGTACACCTACGAGCGGCCCGCCGTCCCGGCCGGCACCGCGGGCAACGCCCTGGACATCGGCATCTTCGACCAGCACGGCACCGAGCTGGGCGGCAGGGGCTTCCGGGGCTGGTCGGGCGGCGCGCGCACGGAGTTCTTCATCCGCGCGGACGACGCGACACCCGGCTACCTCCCGGGCCCGGTCCGCGAGGGCACCTGGCACATCGCGCTGGGCCCGTACACGGTGGCTCCGCAGGGCCTCGCGTACGAGGTCACCATCACGCTGACGTACGGCGAACCGGGCGAGACGGTGAAGCCCGTGTACCCGCCGTCGCGGGCCAAGGGGCGCGGGCGGGCCTGGTACCGGGGCGACTGCCATCTGCACTCCTGGTACTCGGACGGCCGCCGCACCCCCGCCGAGATCGCGGCGCTCGCGCGGGCCGCGGGCCTGGACTTCATCAACTCGTCCGAGCACAACACGCACTCCGCGCACGCCCACTGGGCCGACCAGGCGGGCCCCCACCCGGACGGCGAGCTGCTGATCCTGCTGGGCGAGGAGGTGACGACGAGGAACGGTCACGTCGTCGCGCTCGGCACGGACCCGGGCACGTTCGTCGACTGGCGCTACCGGGCCCGCGACAACCGCTTCGGCAAGTACGCGCGCCGCATCCGCCAGGCCGGCGGTCTGGTCGTCCCCGCCCACCCGCACGCCACCTGCGTCGGCTGCAACTGGAAGTTCGGCTTCGGCGAGGCGGACGCGGTCGAGGTGTGGAACGGCGCGTACGGGCCCGACGACGAGGTGTCGCTCGCCGACTGGGACAGCATGCTGGTGGCCTCCGTACGGGAGGGCCGGGGCGGCCGGGACTGGATCCCCGCGATGGGCAACAGCGACGCCCACCGCGACCCCGACCCGGTCGGCACCCCGCAGACCGTCGTCCTCGCCGACGAACTGTCCCGCGAGGCCATCCAGGAGGGCATCCGCGCCGGCCGCAGTTACGTGGCCGAGTCGAAGGCGGTGTCGCTGTCGTTCTCGGCGACCGGCCCGAAGGGCGAACACGCCGGCATCGGCGGCCGGTTGAGGGTGGACCGCGACGACCCGGTCACCGTCCGCCTGGAGGTCTCGGGCACCCCCCGCTGCACGGTCCGCTTCGTCACGGACCAGGGCGTCCTGCACACGAGCGCCGTCCTGCCGGTGGCGGGCTCCGGCACGGTGGAGTGGCGTACGACGGCCCAGTACGCGGCGTACGTGCGCGCGGAGGTGCGGCACGAGGCGGCGGCCGGGCCGTTGCCGGGGGCCCTGGCGGCGTTCACGAACCCGATCTTCCTGGGCCGGTAGGGCGCTGCTTCGCCGCCGGTTCGGTGAGGGCCGGGCCGCTGTGCTGCCCGGCCCTCACCGAACCCGGTCGCTCAGGCGGTCCCGATGCCCCGGGCCTCCGCGATGCGGGTCTGCTGCATGGACGTGAGCCGCTTGACGAAGAAGACGGCTGCCACGGCGCTCACGACTCCGGCACAGGCGGCGATCTGCATGTCGATGATGTCGGCCATGGCCTCGGAGGCGGTCTCGTTGCCGTACCAGTCACTGAAGAAGCTGTTCGCGTACGCCAGGACGTAGCCGATCCAGCACCACCACCAGGTGTGCATCAGCCATCGCCCGGCGCCCCGGGCCCGGCCCGCCGTCGCCGTCCAGATGTCGTTGGTCAGCTGCTTGGGCATGAAGAGGTTGACGCCCGGGATGAACCAGGCGCCCGCCGCCATGCCGGGCGCGAAGCGCAGGCGCACCGGCGCGAAGGCGTCGGCGTTGTTGCGCATGCGCTGGAACCAGAGCGGCCACACGATCAGCAGGGCCAGGCCCACCGCCGATTCGAAGAGGTCCAGCGCGTCCGTCGCGAGGGTCAGCACGTCGTAGTCCTGGATGACACCGGGGTTGGCGTCACCGCCCTGCGCGTCGAGCCGGAGATAGGCCTCGCCCAGGACGGCGCCCCGGATCAGCAGGGGCAGGGTGTAGAGGCCCAGCAGGAGCGACAGTCCGATGCCCAGCCCACGCGCCGAGCGGGCCGGCGGGCGTGGCGAGAAGTAGTGCGGCGGGGGCCGCAGACTGCCGGGCGGAGGGCTGCCCGCGTGCAGGCTCCCCGGCGGAGGGCTCTGCTGCCACGGGGGCGGGGACGGGTTGTGCGCGGGGTCGTACGACACGGGAGGCCCGAAACCCTGTACGGGGGCCTGCGGCGCGGGGGCCTGTGCCGAGGCGTGTGCCGGAGCCGGGGCATGAGCCTGGGCATGGGCTTGGGCCCGGGCGGCGAGCGCGTGACTCTGCGGTAGCTGCGCGCCCGGTGCGCCCTGCCGGCTCTCCGGGTCCTCGCTGTTGAGGAGCCGCACGGCGTGGCGGCCCAGCTCGGCCAGCACCTCGCCCGGCAGCCACGCGCCGCCGGTGTCCTCCATGCTCTCGATACGCGCCAGCAGCGTCTCCAGCGACGGCCGTTGGGACGGGTCCTTCGCGAGACACGAGGCGATCAGCTGGTCCCAGGGAGCGGGCACCCCCGCCAGGTCCGGTTCCTCGCTCGCGATCCGGTAGAGCAGCGAGTGGATCCCGCCCTCACCCGTGCCGAACGGCAGCTTGCCCGACGCGGTGTACGCGAGGACGGCACCGAGGCAGAAGACGTCGCTCGCGTACGTCACGCGCTCGCCGCGCACCTGCTCGGGCGACATGAAGCCGGGCGAACCGACGACCGCGCCCGTCATCGTCAGCCCGTCGGTGGACTGCATGGCCGGGTCGAGGGCACGGGCGATACCGAAGTCGATGACACGCGGCCCGTCGATCGTCACCAGGACGTTGGACGGCTTGAGGTCGCGGTGCACGAGCCCGGCACCGTGGATGGCCTGCAGCGCGCGGACGAGCCCGATACCCAGGGCCCGTACGGAGTTCGGGGGCAGCGGGCCGTACTGCTTGTCCACCACCTCGGCGAGGGAGGGACCGGCGACATAGCCGGTGGCCACCCACGGGGTCGCCGCCTCCGTGTCGGCGTCCAGGACGGGGGCCGTCCACTCGCCGCCGACCCGCTGGGCGGCCTTCACCTCCTGCGCGAAACGCCGCCTGAAGTCGGGCTTGCGGGCCAGCTGCTCCTGGACGACCTTGACCGCGACGGTACGGCCGCGGTCGGAGCGGGCCAGGTACACCCGCCCCATGCCGCCCTCGCCGAGTCTGCCGAGCAGCCGGTAATTGCCTATCCAGCCCGGATCGTCCGGGCTCAACCCGTCCATGTGTACTTCCTCTATCCCCGACACCCGCCGAATCGCCGCCGCATCGCCGCCGACGCCTTCGCAGCGAGGATAGGAGATGTGACGGCAGTGGCGTGCGTGAACCCTGGGTCTATCGGCAGTACTTGTCCCCCGCGGGCCGGTGCCCGGTGACCAAGTAGCGGGTGACGGCGCGGTCTCCGCAGGCGTTGCCGTTGCCGAGGTAGGCGTCGTGGCCGGTCGCGTCCACGGTCACCATGACGGCCCGCTGCCCCAGCGCGGCCCGGACGGCGCGGGCGCCGGAGAGGGGGGTGGCGGGGTCGCGCTCGTTCTGCACGAGCAGCACGGTGGACGGCCCGCGGTCGGTGATCCGTACGGGGGCGCTTTGCGGATGCGTCGGCCAGGCGGCGCAGGCGGTGGCGTTGCGGGGCATCCCGGCGGTGAGCGGGTACGCCGCGCGGCTGCGTGCGACTCCCTCCTCGTAGACGGCGGCCTCGGTCGGCCAGTCCCCGTCGTTGCAGAAGGTGGCGACGGCGACGGCGAGCCCGTTCTGCAGAAGGGCTTCGGGGGCGGGCTCGGGCGCGGGCGGGACCTCGCCCTTCTGCGCCGCCCGGATCAGCCGGGCCAGCGCGGGGAACTCGTCGGGCTCGTACAGCGCGTAGACCATGGTCTGGCGCAGGACATTGCCGTTCAGCTCGGCGGGATCGGCGCCCGGCCACGGGACGGGCTCGCGGTCGAGCCGCGCGGCGAGCCGCAGGAAGAGCGCCCGCACGCCGGCGGCCGTGTCGGCGAGGCGGTCCGGGTTCCCCGGCGCCGAGGCCCACTCGGCGAAGGCCGGGAAGGTGTCCTCGACCCCCGTCTCGAACGCGGCCCAGGCGCCCCGGGCGAACTGGCCGCCGCTGCGCGCTCCGGTCGCGTCCGGGTTGCTGTCCAGGACGAGCCGGTCGGTGCGGTGCGGGAACAACTCGTTGTGGACGGCGCCGGCGTAGGCCCCGTACGAGACGCCCCACGCGGACAGTTTCCGCTCACCGAGGGCGGCGCGGACGCGGTCGATGTCGCGGGCGTTGTTCGCGGTGCTGATGTGCCGGATCAGGTCGCCGCCGTTGCGCTCGCAGGCGGCGGCCGTGCGGCGGGCGGTCGCCATGTTCTCGTCGACGGACCCGTCGGCGGCGGGCCAGGGCCAGAACCGGGTCTGGGCGAGGTCGGCCCGGTCGAGTCCACAACTGACGGGCGAGGACCGCCCGACGCCGCGCGGATCGAACCCCACCAGGTCGTACGCGTCGCGCACCGCCTGCGGCAGCCGCTGCCCCTTCCCGGAGATCTCGTCGAGACTGCCACCGCCGGGACCGCCGGCGATCATCAGCAGGCTCCCGCGACGGACGGCCGGCCTCTCGGCGGGAATCCGGGACACGGCGATCCCGATCCGCGCGCTTCCCGGGTCGGCGTAGTCCAGGGGTACGTGGACGGTGGCGCACTTCTGCCGGGGGTCGAGGCCGCTTCCTTCACACGGGCCCCAGGTGAGGGGGGTGTGGGAGGCGAGGGAGGTGTGGGGATCGGCGGTCGCGGCCGGTGCGGCCCGTGTGGCAGACGCGGCTGTCGCGGCCGGTGCGGCTGTCACGGCCGGTGCGGCTGTCGCGGCGACAGGCAGGGTCAGCCCGAGGAGCACACCGGAGGCGCCGAGGAGGGCGGTCTTCCGCTTGGTCTTCATCATGCTGATGAGCTTCACGGACGGGGTCCGACGGGCCCATCCGGCCAACTGGCCTGTCGGACGGGCGGTTTCCCGCACCGGGGCCGCGCGTGCTTGACGTCGTGGGGACCATGGTTCTGCCGCCGGAGAAGGGCCGCAGGCTCCTCCACGGCATCACCCGACACCTGGGAAGGGACTCGCGATGACCACCGGCGTACGGCAGAAGTCGTCCCCCGGCGCCCTCGGGGCGCCGTCCGGCGTGCGCAGGGAGAGGTGGGGCCGGTATGCCGCGTGATCGAGACGTCAAGTTCCGGGTCGTCACCGCGGTTCAGCGCTATGTGGCGAACCCGTTGTCCCGCCGGCTGCCGTTCCAGACGCTGGTCGAGACGACCGGGCGTACCTCCGGGCTGCCCCGGCGGACACCGGTCGGAGGGCGGCGGGTCGGGCGGGAGTTCTGGTTCGTCTCCGAGTACGGCGAGAAGTCGCAGTACGTGCGGAACATCCGGGCCGATCCGAAGGTCCGCGTCCGCGTCGGCGGGCGCTGGCACCACGGCACCGCCCAGCTGTTGCCGGATGACGATCCGCGCGCCCGGCTGGCGTCCCTGCCCCGCATGAACAGCACGGCCGTCCGCCTCTTCGGGAAGGACCTGCTGACCGTACGGGTCGATCTGACCGACTGACCCGCCGCCGGAGGTGAGGAGGGGGTGGCCGCGGGCCCTGGGTCTCCCCCGGTCCGTAACCCAGGACGGCGCGGACACCCCCTTGCACGATGGTGGGTCCCGCCCATGTCGCCCGCTGCCCCCCAGTCCGGTTGTTTACCGGCTGGTACGGCTGAAATACGGCTGAAAGCACCTCACGGCCCTCCGTCCGACGCCACCATATGGGGCGAACGGGATCCGGGGGAGGCGCGCGTGACGGTGAGCGGGACGCAGGGAAGTGCCGGGGGAACGGGTGGCACGGGGGAGACGTCAGGGGGAGCTGATACCGAGGCGGCCGCGGGGGCAGGGTGCGGCGGGGAGGGGTCGGGAGGGCTGTTCGAACGGGCCGTCGCACTCGGTCGGGAGTGGGCCGCCGTCGGTGCGGGGCCCGGCGCGGGCAGCGGAGCGGAGGCATCCCCGCCCCGACCCGATCCCGGCACGACCGACCGCATGCTGCGGGAACTGGCCGAAGCCGAACCGGCCGTAGGGGAACGCGAACGCGCGGCCCTGCGGATGGCACGCGGAAGCCTGCTGGGGCTGCGCCATCTGGCCGGCGGGGCCGCGGCGCCCGCCGAGGAGCGGGCCGAGGCGATCTCGCTGCTCCGGGAGGCCCGGGTCGCGGCGGTCCCCGTCACGGAGCGGGAGATACGGTCCCGCGAGGCCGTACTCCGGCTGCTGATCCGGCTGTTGATACCCGACCTCCCCACGCTCGGCGGACCGGGGCGTGGCCGTACGGACTTCACCGAGATGATGAAGGTCGGGGCCGCCTACCTCACACCCGGCGGGCCCATGAGGGACGACTTCACCGAGGTCGTGACGCTGCTGGAGGAGCTCGCCGAGACGGCCGATCCCGCGTCCCGGCCGGAACTTGAGCGCTGGACCCAGACCATGCGCATGCTGAGCGGCGTGGCCGGCGACCGGACCTCGATGCTCGAACTGGGCGAGCGGATGGACGCGTTCGGGGCGATGCCGCCCCACCTCGCGTCGGTCATGGGCGCCGCCATGGAACTCCTCAGGGCGATGCCCGACGACGACCCGGCCGCCACTTCCGCCTCCGCCTCCGCTTCCACTTCCACCTCCGCCTCTGCTTCCGGCTCCGCGTCCGCGTCCGCGCCCGCCGCCGCCCCTGACCTGCACCACGCGGACGAGTTGCTGCCGATCATGGAACTGATGGCGCCCGGCTTCCTGGGGCCGGACGAACTGCAGCAGGCCGCCGCGGACCTGCCGCGTGGCACCTGGCAGGAGCAGATCACCGCCGGTCTGATCAGCATGGGCATCGGACTGCGCGAGGGCGACGCGGAGCGGCTGGTGGAGGCGGGCGAGCCGCTGCTGGAGGCGTTCCGCGACGGGGACGTCCCCAACGGGGTGTCCCCCGTCCTGCTCGCCGGCCTGCTGTCGGGCTCCGCGCTGATCGGCGGCAACCGCGAGGACACGGCGGGCATGTACCGGCTGCTCACCGAGAGCTTCGGCCGCGGAGACGTCGTACGCCACATGCCGCCCGGCCCGATGGGCAGGGAACTGGCCGACTCCGGGCGGGCCCTGCTGCTCCATCAGCGCATGACCGAGGCGGACGACGACGACCTCGACACGTTCGACGACATCGCCGACGTCCTGCTGGACATGCGCCGTGAGCTGACCGGGCACGACAGTTCGGCGACGCTCGTCCTGTTCACCCTCGGCGCGCTGCAACTGCGCCGGGCCATGGCCATCGGGCGTGCGGGCAGGGCGGTGGGACCGCCGATGCGGCGGGCGCTGATGTATCTGCGGGAGGCGCAGGAGCACCCCGGCACGCCGGTCGCCCTGCGCGGCGTCATGGCCTCGGCCGGAACCGTGATCAACGCGCTGGAGCAGTACGTCGACCCGTCCTCCAGGACCGTCCTCGCGGAGATCGACCAGGTCCACGCCTCCCTCGGCGGCACGGCCGTCTTCGCCGACCAGGACATCCGCACCCGGCTCGGCATGGCGCTCGCCCTCACCGTCGAGCACGAGCGCCACCGCGATCCGGCCGCGCTCGACGCCGCGCTGCGCGAGATGGAGAGCGCCCGCGCGGCGATCACCGACCGCACCGGCTGCGCCACCGCACAGGAGGTCTACCGGCAACTGGCCCAGCTCCATCGCGCCCGCGGCGCGCCCGGCGACACCGCACGGGCGCTGGAGGCGACCGAACGGCTGCTGGAGAAGGTCGCCGAGGACGTGCTGCTGCAGGTCGGCGCCGAGCACGGGCTCGCGGCGGCCCGGGTCGCCGCCGACTGGGGCGTGAAAGCGGCCTCCTGGGCGGCGGAGGCGGGCGACGCGGCCACGGCGCTGCGGGTCCTGGAAGCCGGGCGCGCGCTGGTGCTCCGGGCTCTGGCGGCCTCCGCCGGTGTGCCCGAGCAGTTGGAGGCGCACGGCGAGCACGAACTCGCCGCGCGGTGGCGGGAGGCGGCGCGCTCCGGCGAGTCCCGCCCTGCCGCTCCCGGCGACCCCGCCCAGACCCCGGACACGCTCATCCCCAGCACCCTGCGCCGCCGTGCCCTGAGCGCCCTGAGCGCACTGAGCACCCCGCGGCTGCGCACGACGCCGGACGGAGCGGCGGGCGGCGAGGCGGCGGACGGAGTACCGGGCGAGGCAGCCCACGAAGCAGCGGGCGAGGCGGCGGGCGGGCCGGACTGGAGCCTTGTCGCCGATACGGCACAGCGCGTCGGCGTGGACGCGGTCGTCCATCTCCTCGTGGCGGACGGGCCAGGACCCGGGTGGGGCCTGGTCGTACGGCCCGGCATGGCGCCCCTTCCGCTGCCGCTGCCCGGACTGGCCGCGACGGAGCGCGGCCCGCTGGAGCGCTACCTCGACGCCGCCCGCGACCGCTCCCTGCTCACCGCGCCCGGCGTCTCCGTCACGGCGGAAGGGCGCGCCGAGGCGGTCGCGGCCTGGGAGGCGGCCCTGGAGGAGCTGTGCGACTGGGCGGGAGCGGCCGTGATGGGGCCGGTCCTCGACGTCGTACGGCCAGGTCGGCCCGCGCGGCCCGAGGACCCGGTGCGGCTGGTGCTGCTGCCCGCCGGGAACCTCGGATCCGTGCCCTGGCACGCGGCGCGGCTCGGCGGGCCCGCCGGATCGGTGCGGGAGCGGGACGTGTACGTCGTCGACCACGCCGTCGTCAGTTACGCGGCGTCGGGCGCGGAGTTCCTGCGGTCCGCCGCGCGCGCCCGGCTGCCCGTGGCCGCCGCGCCCGTCCTGGTGGCGGACCCGCGGGCGACCCTGCCGTACGCGGAGCACGAGATCGACGGGCTGCGGACGTCCTTCTACCGGGACGCCCGCTGCTACGGCTACTTCGTGCGCAACATGTGGGACGTCGACGGCACCCCCGGCGAACTGCTGCCGCTGCTGCCCGGCGGTACGGGCGAGCGGCCCGCCACGCTCGTCCAGCTCAGCGTGCACGGGTTCGCCGGCGGCCGGCCCACCGTCTCGGGACTCCTCCTGCACACACCCCGCCGCACGAAGACCGACGGCAACGACGACACCGACAACGAGGGCAACGGCGCGCAAGCGAGGGACGGGGACGATCCGGGGGTCCTCACCGTCCGGCAGTTGCTGGGGGCGTACGACCCCGACGACCGGAACACGGCCGGCCCGCTGGTGGTGCTCAGCGCCTGCGAGACGGACCTCAGCTCCCGCGACCACGACGAGGCCCTCACCCTCACCACCGCCTTCGTGGCGTGTGGGGCCGCGGACGTGATCGGCTCCAAGTGGGGCCTGGACGACGCGAGTGCGGCCGTCCTGATGTACGTCGTCCACCACTTCCTCGCCGAGGGCGCGGACCCCGCGCTGGCCCTGCGCAGCACCCAGCTGTGGGCACTCGATCCCGCCACCCGACCCCGACTGCCCGGCCTCCCGCGGCCACTGGCCGCCCGTGTCGGGCTCGACACGCCGCTGCCCGTGGCGGCCTGGGGCCCCTTCATCCACCAAGGCAGTCCCGCACCCGCACAGGGCCGCGCCCCCGGCCGGGCCGGCCGACACGGAGGGAACACCGTTGAACACCGATGAGCTGCTGGCTCTGCTCGTCCGCCACCGCGAGGACCTCAGGCGATGGCTGGACGACGACCAGTACCGCACCTTCCTGACCATGCTGGAGCGGCTGCGCGAGGCGGGCACCGACCCCGAGCGGGTCGCCATGGCCACCATGGCCGTCGTCCGCTCCCTGTGGCCCGTGCCCGACGACGCCGGCGAACTGGCCCGCGCGGTGCACCTCCACGGCCGTTCGGTCGCCGTGACCGCCGTCGTGCCGTCCCAGGACGCGGTGCTCGCGGCCCTGGAGGCGCTGTACGCGGCACCTTCGTCGACGCCGCCAGGACCTCGACGCGAACCCGAACCCGAACCCGGGCCCGAACCCACGGCGGAACCCGCGACCGTCGCCGCCGTCGTCGCGGCGGCGAAGCGGCGGCTGCTCGCCGAGCCCTCGCGTGCCGCGGCCCCCGTCGGAAGCCCGTCCGCCGGGTCGGAGCCCGCCGACGTCATCGTGCTGGCCGACCCGGAGAGCGGCCCCCGCAGCCCGGACTTCCAGTTCGATCCGGGTACCGGGCGACCGCGGGACATCGTCGTACGCGTCAACCGCATCCTCCTCGCCGACCGCGACCCGTGGGGCGCCGCCGACTGGTGGCTGGGCGGGAACTCCTGGCTGGGCGGCCGGCCCGCCGCGCTGATCGGACAGATCCCGGACGAGCGGCTCGCGGACGCCGCCCTGGCTCTCATGGAGGAAGGCCGATGACGCGGCAGCTTCCCCCGGAGGTCGCCATGGCGCCCCGGACCACGGTCCTTCCCGCCGGCACCCCGCTGTGGCGCTGTCACCGCAGCGACTACCGGGCGACCGCCTTCAAGAAGGTCGAGGCGCACACCCTGTTCGGCGGCAGCCGCTTCGACTGCACGGCCGACGACTCGTACCCCTACCTGTACGCCACCCTCGAACCCACCACGGCCCTGGCGGAAGTACTGCTCAGGTCCATGGACTTCGACCCGGTGCTCGGCAGCAGGATCGTGCCGTGGGCGCAGGCGAGCCGGTACACGCTGACACGGGTCGTCACCACGGCCGAGCTGACGCTCGTCTCGCTGCGGGCCGAGGAGGACCTGGCGGCCGTGTGCCAGGACAGCTGGCTGCTCGACTCCGAACCGGACGACTACCCCCGGACCCGCTACTGGGCCCAGGAGCTCCGGCGGCAGGCCAAGGACGCGCAGGGGCTGCTCTGGCAGTCGCGGCGGCACCGGCCGCGCGAGGCGGTGGTGCTGTTCGGGGACCGGTGCGGCGACGAACCGCTGGCGAGCGGTACGGCGGCGGCGTCGGCGTCGGACAGGGCGGATGCGGCCGATACGGCGGTGGACACGACGGCCGCCTACGACCTCTCCACGCCCGCGGGCCGTGACGAGGCGAACCGGCTGCTGGCTCCCCTGCGTGCCGTGATCATGCCCCCGCAGGACCGAGAACCGGGCCCGCGGGACTGAGTAAGGGGGGTCTACGCGTCGGGCTCGACCGTCAGCAGCGTGAACGCGAAATGGCGGCCGAGCCCGACGACGTCCCCGTCGCGCAGGGGGACCCGGGCACCCCGTTCGATCCGCTCACCGTTGACGTACGTGCCGTTCGTCGTGCCGCTCGGGTGCTCCGTCAGCCACACCGAGCCGTCGGGGGTCAGCTCGACGGTCGCGTGGCGGCGGGAGACCCCCCGGCCGTTGTCGTCGGAGAGGTCGACCGCCAGGGCCTGGCCCCAGACCGGATGGCGGCCCAGCCGGAGCGGGGGGCCCGCGCCGAACCGGCGGTCGATCGACGCCCCGGGGCTGATCAGCCGCAGGTGCCGGGTCGACTCCTGGCACTCGGGACAGGCGGACGACCCGGCGGGCACACCCTCACCGCAGGACCAGCAGGGGCGGGACGGCGGCGCGGGTGGCGGGGGTGCGGGTGGCGGGGGTGCGGGTGGAGGGGGTGCGGGTGGAGGGGGCCCTGACGACGGAGGGAAGTTCCCGTCCGGCAGGAAGGGCGGCCCCTCGTCCAGGTCGTCGAACTCGGGCAGGTCCCCGTCGTCCGCCAGCCCTTTGTCCACATGGCGCGGGGCACCGCCGGAGCCGTCGTGCGAGCTCACGGGGCGGTCGCCCGCTGCGGGGGCACCGCCCCGTCCGCCGACGCGTGCAGGTCCAGTTCGACCCCGCCGTCCTCGTGGATCGTGACCTTCGAGACGGTGACCGTCGTGCCCTCGGCCAGCGTGCCGAGGTCGAACACCCCGCGTGCCAGCGGGTTGATGAGGTGGGTCTCCAGTTTCATGCCGATGCCCCGGCCGCCGTTGCGCAGGTTCTCGGTGCAGACGTCGGCGAGGACCTTCCTGGCCCCGGCCAGTACCTCCAGCCGCAGGCCGCCCTGGCGTTCCATATGACCGATGATGTTGTCCAGCTGCCCCTGGAAGATCTCCTGCGCGGTGGTCTCGCCGATGTACTGGAAGACGACGACGTTGCCGCCGAGCCGGTTCAGCAGCTCCGGCCGCTGCAAGGAGTGCTCGAAGTAGTGGCGTACGTTGTCCAGGATGTCCTGTTCGAACGCCGCGCGCTCCTCCGGTGTGGCGGGCAGGGGGCCGGTCGACCAGTCGTTCCCCGCCGGTGAGGGCTGGGGGCGGCCGTCCGGGCCCGGGGGGCCGTGGACGCCCAGGTTCGAGGTGAAGATGAGGACGCACTCGCTGAAGTACGTCGTCACTCCCTGGCCGTCCGTCAGCCGCCCGTCCTCCAGGACCTGGAGGAACTTGTCGAGGACGCCCCGGTCGGCCTTCTCGATCTCGTCGAAGAGCACGACACGGAACGGGTCCTCGCGCACCGCACGGGTCAGTTCGCCGCCCGCCTCGTAGCCGACGTAGCCGGGCGGGGCGCCCACCAGCCGGTCCGCCGAGTGGGGGGCCGAGAACTCGCTCATGTCGAAGCGCAGACAGGAGTCCTCCGAGCCGAACAGGGTGGTGGCCACCGCCTTCGCCAGCTCCGTCTTGCCGGTGCCGGTCGGCCCCGCGAAGAACAGCACCCCGCGCGGCCGGTGCACGCTCGCGGCGGACGCCTGGGCGCCGGACAGGCCGAGCGCGGCCCGCTTCAGCACGTCCAGGGTCTGGGTCACCGCCTTCTCCTGGCCCCGTACCCGCCGGCCGATGGCGGCCTCGCCGTCCCGGATGCTGTCGGCCACCGCGCCGCCCGTCCACGGGTTGCGGCTGACGCCCAACTCGTAGATGCGTACAGCCTGTTCCATGCGGTCGAAGGGGATCTTCGAGGCGCGGGCCAGCCGCATGCTCTCCCGCATGGCGCGCAGGGTGAGCCCGGTGGCCGCTCGCGCGAACCGCTCGGTCTCCTCGGCCGTCGGATCCTCCCGGACGCCCCGGTTGACCAGGGGGCCCACGTCCAGGCCGGGAACCGTCTCGGGTACGCCGGCCCGCTCGGCGAGCAGTTTCGCCATCCGGCGCCGCTGGCCGAGGTCCGGCACGGGCACGCCGATGCTGCGTACCCGTACACCGCTCGTGACCAGCCAGGCGGGCAGGTCCCGTTCGCCGTCCGCGAGCCAGATGACCGGGTTGAACAGGGCGCGGCCCGACTTGGGGCGGACGAAGGGCCGCGCCTCCTGGGCGATCTTCAGACAGCGCAGGAAGAACGTCCGCTCGTCGTCGCTGAGCTGGTTGACCTGGGTGGGGATGCGCGAGGCGTAGTCGACGATCAGGGCGGCGGGCAGCGGCTGCTGGTAGTCCTCGTAGCGCGGGTCGTCCTGCCGGGGGCCGGGCCGCTCACCGGCCCAGCCCTGCGCGAACGACTCCAGGACCTTGGCCATCTGCTCGGTGTCCGGCTCGTCGGAACGGCCCGGCACTTTACGGGTGTTGCGCTGCAGCAGCGTGTTCATGCCGTCCTCGTCGCCGCTGTGGACGACGCTGAAGCCCCCCACCGCGTCGTAGCGCAGCAGACTGTTGTACCCGGCGCGCCGCAGCGGATCCCACAGCAGCTCCTCCAGGCCCAGGGCCCGGTACCGGCGGCGGCCGTCGGTGAGGTCGTCGGCGACCACGTAGTCGTCACGGATGTTCCCGTGCAGCACGTACTGGGAGTGGACGCTGAGCGTGTGGACCAGTTCCGCCGCGAAGGGCGGCGGGGTGGTCCGGGTCACGCGCAGCTCGTCGAGCGGTGAGACGAAGGAAGAGCTACTGGCCAAGGGTCGGTCCTCCGGAGCGGCGGGGAAGGTCTGTCGGGCGGTCGATGTCCATCAATGTCTGTCAATGTCCGTCGCGCTGCCGGTGCTTGGGCTGCTGGGGCGGACGGCGGCGGGCCCGGCCGGCCTGCGCGGGCCGTCCTGCCGGTGCCGCCTTCTTCCCGGCCGCGCTTCCGGTCGCGTCCTCAGCCGCATGGGTGCGGAAGGCGTCGGTGAGGCCCGGGGCCGGCTCGCCCATGAGGACCCCGCTCTCGGTCCAGGCGAACTCGGCCCGCACGCCCTCCACCTCGCTGAGCGGCCCGAGCTCGTCGACGTACGCGGAGCTCTCCGCGCACCGCTCGGCGTCCAGCGCCTGCCGGTGCCGTACGACGTCGGGGTCGGCGGCCTCCTCCGCGGTGAGCGGGCGGCGCATGGTGAGTACGCGGGCCTGGCCGGAGGCGTTGAGCCGGACCCGTAGCCAGTACTGGCCGCCCCAGGCCGCGGGCGCGAAGTCCCAGTGCTCGGCGTCGGCCCGGGCGTGCACCGACCCCTCCCCCCACTGCTCGGTCGCCCGGCGGAGTGCCGCCACCAGGTACGCCCGGTGCAGCAGGGCGGAACGCACCGCGAGGGCCTGCTCGACGAGCCGCTGGTCCGCCGCCGACGCGGGCACACCGTCCCGCAGGACACGCTCCAGTACGTCCACGGCGGCGGGCGCCTGCGGCAGGGGGTCGACGCCCTCCGGCGCGGGGGCCCGGAGCGCCTGCAGACGCAGCGCGGCGTCCCGGCGGGCCTCTTCGGACCGGCGGGCCCGGGCCGACTCGTTGTGCGCGATGATCGCGGCCTCGTCGAGGTAGCGCCGTACCGCCCGGGGCCGCCGGGTCACCGCCCGCCGGGCCTCCAGCAGACAGTCGTCGATCAGTTCCCGGCTCTCGGAGGAGAACGCCAGCGGCAGACCGGCCAGCAGGCGGGCGCCCTCGTCCAGGACGTCCTCCTCGGTGAGCGCGGTGGCCGGGGGCGTGTCCGGGGCGGTCCCGGCGCGGGAGGCCGTGTCGGCGGCGGACCCGGGGGCCGCGCCGCCCTCGGCGTACTCCAGGAGCGCCCTGCGGCGCTCCTCGCGCAGCCGGTCGTACCAGTCGGCGCGCTCCGGGTCCTCCGTGTGCTGGAACGGCAGCCGCGCGGTGGCCCGGGACGCGCGCTGGGCCTCCACCCGGCGCAGGGCCCGCTCGGTCGCGGCGAGCCGCTTCCACAGCAGGTCGAGCGGGACGCCGACCGGCTGCACCGGGACGGGCAGCGGCGGGTCGCCGGGGCCTGTGGGTCCCAGGCCCAGGACCGTGATCCGGGCGTTCAGGCCGGCCGCTGCCTCGGCCGCGCGCCGCCAGCACTCGCTGCCGTTCTCCAGCGACATCTGGCGGTGGGCGAGGGCTTCCTGGTCGGCGGCGACCTTGTTGTTGAAGGCGGCGAGTGCCACGGTGCCGCGTACCGCGAGGCGGGCGACGAGCAACGCCCCGCTGAGGTCGGCGAGGCCGAGGAGCGCGGGTACGACCAGGTCGTGCACCTGGTCCGCGGCGACGTCCAGCGAGTGGTCGACGGCGCGGCCGACGGCTTCACCCGCGTGGGTCGCCCCGTCGGACACCGCGCCCGTCACATCCGTGACGCCGCTGGTGTCCGGCATGGACAGGCCCGACACATCAGGCTGGGCCGCGTACCCGTATCCGGACCCGTACCCGGACGCGGAGACGTCCGGGACCACGGCGTAGAGATCGGTACCGGCGTACGCATTACTCACGCCACTCCTCCAGAACGGGAATCGGACCGGGCACCGGGTCGGGATCCGGACGGGGACAGAGGGGCGGAAGGGTGCCGGGAAGGGCCGCGCGCGCCGGGGACACCGGGGAGGGGTCCGGCGCCGGTGCCGGTGCCGTCGCCGTGGCCGGTGCCGTCACCGGACCCCGGCCCGGACCCGGGTCCGGGTCCGGGTCCGGGTCCGGGTCCGGGCCACGCAACCGGTCGCGTGTCGGGCCCGAGCGGCTGGGCCGTCAGAGGGTTGTTGCGGTGGGCCTCCGTGCGGTAGCGGTGCCAGGATCTTGTGCGTAGGGCCGCCGAGATCAGCAGCGCCAGTACCGTCGCCAGCGGCCAGATCCACACCGCCAGTACGAACGTGCCGACCACCGTGCCCAGGGCGACCGCCGCGGTCAGGCCGGCCCACAGATACCGCCGCCACCCCCGCACCGTGATCCGGCGCGTCACCGGCAGGGCCCGGCGGGTGAGCACGCCCATCACCGAGTACCGCGGGTGGTACAGATGGCCGACGTACCACGCGGTCCAGCACTCGATGGCCAGCAGCGCCGCCAGCGACGGGACGCTCAGCAGCCAGGCCACGAGCACGGTGGACTGCGGCGCGACGGCGTACACGTCCGCCACGCCCACGACGAAGGCGTGCGGGAAGAACAGCAGGAGCGCGCCGCCGGCCGCCCGGCCCAGCATCACGGGCAGTTCCAACTGCCGCCGGATCAGCCGCTGCTGCCGTGAGCGGGTGTCCATGGCCGCGAGCTGCCGGAGGTTCTCCCGGTCCAGCCGGATCCGCCGGGCCTGCTCCCGCGCCAGGGGCAGCAGCCGCAGCGTGAGCAGCAGCGTGACGGGATCGTCGGTGTCCTCGGCCAGGCGCAGGAACCAGGGCACCTGCGCGGGCAGGGCGAGCACCGCGTCCCGCAGTTCCATGCGCAGCGGCCGGGCGACCGTGGCCGGGTCGACGGCCAGTTGGAGGAGTTGGGCGAGGAGGAGCGGCCCGTCGGCGGTCGCGGCGCGCAAACCCCCGCGGTCCTCGGCGAGTTCGGGGATCTGCGGCAGCCGGGCGACGGCCGCCCGCCACCGCTCGCCGTAACGGTTCCAGCGGTCGTCGACATGTGCCAGTTCCGCGCCGCCGCGCCAGGTGGCCAGCCGGGGCAGCAGTCGGCCCTCGCGCAGTTCGGTGAGCACGGAGACGCACTCCCGGTCCCCGGCCGCCGCCCGCCGTGCGAAGAGCAGCAGGTGGCCCATGCCGAGGGGGAGGTCGCGGTAGCCCGGCTCCTGCCGTGGGGCCAGCCAGTGGACCAGGTCGATCAGGGTCGCCGGCTTCGGCTTGCGCTTCAGCGCCTCCAGCAGTGCGTCGAGGGCGGCGGCGCGGTCGTCGTCCGCCGTGGGACGGAAGTGGCCGAGCCACGCGCACAGCCGTTCGCGCTCCTTCCCCTTGGCGAGCCGGCGGGCCATGGCCGCCCAGTCGGCGGCGAACTCCGCGCCCAGTTCGGACGGATGGACGCACACCCGGCCCGCGTGCTCGAAGCGCGGTGCGTCGGGCGGCGGCGCCGTCGGCTCCTCCCCCGTCGTACCGGCGCGCGGCCCGGGCCCCGCGCGTACGACCCGGGGGCTGCGGTGCGCCAGCCAGTCCGCGACCTCCTTCGTGCCCCAGCGGTCCTCGTGACGCCAGGTCAGCAGCCCCTCGCACAGCAGGCGCAGCCGCGGGTCGCCGATGCCGGAGAGGTCGATGTCGCCGTCCTGGACCGCGTCCATGATCGAGGCGCCCTCGCGGTGCGGGACCGGATGCCGGCCGAGCGCGGCCTCGGCGACGACGATCCCGAACGACCACCAGTCGTCCTGCGGCCGCACGGTCTGGATCCGGAGCTGCGCCTGCGGCGACATGTATCCGGGCGTCCCGGCCCAGCCGCCGCCCGTGTCGCGCGGGGAGTCGGCCAGGGAGATGCCGAAGTCGATGAGCACGACGCTCCCGGGCCGCCCGTACTCGGTGAGGACGAGGTTGGACGGCTTCACGTCCCGGTGCACCACGCCCGCCTCGTGCAGCGCGGTCAGCGCGCCGTGCACCCGTACCACCAGCGCCCGGACGGCGTCGGAGGACAAGGGGCCCGCGTGGCCGCGCAGTTGGGTGGCGAGATCGGTGTTGCCGTGCGAGGGCAGCACGTGGAAGGGCGCCCCGCGGTCCGCGCCCACCTCCGGGACGTACGACAGCCCCGCGTGCAGGGGCCGGGACAGCCGCCGGGTGACCTCCGGGTCGGGAGCCGCGTCGGGGTGGTACCACTTCACGATCCGCTCGGGCTCCGCCGTGCCGGGCTCCCGGCCGCCGACCCGGAACACGGCCGCCCGCAGTTCGGCGGAGCGTCCCTCCTCCGCGACGCGGTGCACCGTCCGCTCCTCCTGCCGCGGCAACCGCTCGCGGGTCCGGAACCGGTGGGCCAGCGAGGGCGGCAGCTCGATCGGGGCGCCGCGGGGATCGGGCGCGGCCATACCGCTGACGGGATGGTCGGGCTCGACGAAGGTCGGCGGAGCGGGGTCGCCGGCGTCGTCACCGCAAGGAAAGGCCATGGAATTCACCTGCGCACGGAAAAGAGGGCCCGGCGATACCGGAGTGGACGCGTGAAGGGCAAGACAGAGGCAGCGGACGTATCGGAAAACGCCCCGCGATGAATGCGGCGATCCGGAAACGATCACCTTGAAGAAATTGAAGGCAGTGAAGGCAGTGAAGGAACTGCCGGCATGGAAGGCGTCGAGGGCGTGGCTCGGCGCAGGAAGAGGCCTGGACCGGAAGAGTAGCGGGACCCGCACCGCGCGCACCGGGAAACGGTGAAATTCGCGGGACATACCGAGAACGCGACACCATCCGCCCCGTCCTTTCCGAAGGCCGGGTGCCCGCGGTGCGCGCACGGCTATGTTGACCGGCATGAACGGCATGAACGGCTTGAACGGCACGAACCCTGATGGGCTGCCCGATCGCGCCGCCCTCGTACGGGAGTTGCGGCAGCTTCGCCGCGGTGGCCTGCCCGCACTCCATGCGCTGGTGCCCGAGGCGCTGCGCGCCGTCACGCTGCACGCCGGGTACGCCGCCGGCGAGGACGACCTGGCCGACGGGGCGGAGCGGCTGCTGGTCGCCGCCGCCGAGCGGCTCGGCGCCGACGACCTGATAGGCCGCGCCGCCCAGTACACCTTCGGGCTGCTGCCCGGCCGCCGCGGCGACCCGGCGGCGGACCGTCGGCGGGCGGCCGCCCGGGTGTACGGGGTGACCGACGAGCGCTTCCGGCACAGCCAGGAACGCCAGGTCGTCGAGCAG
>NZ_BMVY01000013.1 GCF_014650955.1 Streptomyces tauricus | reverse complement strand
GTCGGGTGGCCGTTCGGCGCCCGCGCTCGGACCACGTCAGTCCGCGCCCACGTCGTGCACGGACACGCGGATGGTCCCGGCGCTGCCGTCGGCGGCGTCGGGGATGAGCATCCCCGCCTCGGCACCGCTGCGCAGATAGTCCACCACCGCCTGGTCGAGCATCTCGCCCGGGAGCACCGCGGGGATCCCGGGCGGATAGGGCGTGAGCATCTCGGCGCAGATCCGCCCGACCGCGTTCTCCGCGGGAACCTGCTCGACCTCGCCGAAGAAGGCGTCACGCGGCAGCGTCGCCTGGCGCAGCCGCAGGCTCCCCGGGTCCGGGACGCGGATGTCCGGGGCGGGCGGCAGTTCGTCGGCATGGGCGACCAGGTCGCGCAGACCGTCGAGGAGCCGTTCCGTGGTCGTGTCGTCGTCGGCGTGCGTGAGCTGGGCGTTGATGCGCCGGTGGTCGGAGGTGTGCAGATTGACGCGGTGGTGCCGGCGCATCCAGTCGGCGGCGTCGTACCCGCTGAACTTGACCCCCTTCAGGTCGATGAAGACCTGGAGGGGATCCATGTCGAAGGCGCGCCCGGGGGCACAGAAGTCGTCGCGGTCGTTGACGTGGAGGCCCTCGATGTCCTCGATGGCGGCTCGTACCCGCCGGGCCCGCTCAAGAGCCCCCTCCATCAGCTCATGGCCGTGTTCGACCATCTGCCGGCGCCATCCGTCGAGGGCCGCGTAGATGAGGACGGAGGGGCTGGTGGTGTCGAGGAGGTCGGCGCGGGAGGCGAGGGTCCGGGCGGTGACCAGGTCGCCCTGGAGGTGGAAGACCGACCCCTGTTCGAGCCCGGAGCCCATCTTGTGGACCGACGTGACGCACACGTCGGCGCCCGCGTCCATCGCCCAGGTGGGCAGCTCCGGATGGAAGGGCAGGTGGGCGCCCCACGCCTCGTCCACGATCAGCGGTACGCCGCGTTCGTGGCACAGCGTCGCGATGGCTCCGATGTCGGCGCAGGTGCCGTACGGGGTGGGGCTGGTGACCAGCGCCCCGCGCGCGTCCGGGTGCTTCTCGAACGCCGCCCGGAAGGCCTCGGGGGACGGCGGGTGGGCCAGGTGCAGATCGGGGTCCCACTGGGGGTCGACCCACACCGGGCGGATCCCCGCGAGGATCAGGCCGGAGATGACCGACTTGTGCGCGTCCCGTCCGACCAGGATCTTCTCGTGCGGCCCGGCGACCGAGAGCATGGCGGCCTTCACCGACAGGGAGCTGCCGCAGGTGGAGAAGAACGTGTGATCGGCGCCCACCGCGTCGGCCATCAGCGCTTCGGCCCGCTTCAGGACCCCCTGGGACGTGGTGCGGTCGTCGAGCCCGGACACCGCGAGCATGTCCGCGTCGAACAGGGCGTCGCCCAGTACGGCCCGTACCCGTGGGTCGGCGCCCCGGCCCTGCTTGTGACCGGGCGGCGTGAACGGCAGGTGGTCCTGCGCCTGGTACGCCACCAGCGCGTCGAGTACGGGAGCTGTCGAGTGATCCATGATGTGGGACTTTCCGCTGCGGAAGGGCGAAAACATCTCGCACCGGTCGTGACTGCCGGGACGAGGTCGAGCCGGCGGTCGGCGGAAGGCCGAGGGTCGGCTCATCCGTTCGGTCGCGGTCCGCTCGCACACCCGTGGGGCGCCGCATCGGATGGGAGACGCGTGTTCCGGGTGAGTGGCCGACCCGGGGGTACGCGGAAAGTCTTCGAAACGCGGGTCCGGCCGAGCCGCCCGCCCCCGGTCCGGGAGGAGTTCGTCATGCCGCAGGGTTCCAACGCGAAGCGTGAGCGTCAGTACGAGCACATCAAGGAGAGCGCCGAGAAGCGCGGCACCTCCACGGGGCGTGCGAAGGAGATCGCGGCACGCACCGTGAACAAGGAGAGGGCCCGCTCCGGCGAGTCGAAGACGGCGAGCAAGACATCCACGCAGGACAAGAAGTCCGCCCCGCAGCGCGGCGGCGAGCGCTCCCACAGCGGAGCCCAGGGGCCGACGAAGGACCAGTTGTACGCGGAGGCGAAGAAGCGCGGCATCGACGGCCGTTCGACGATGAACAAACAGCAACTGTCCAAGGCCCTGGGCCGCTGACGGACAGCCGATCAACGATCCGCCGGCCGCCCGACCGCCGGCCGGCGGTCGCCGAGCGCCGCTCGGAGGCCCCCCGTGTCCGTCCGTTGACGCCCCCACGACAAGTCCGAACTGTCGATGTGTCGACGAACAACGGACGGGAAGGCTCCAGATATGCGCCCTTCCCAGCGCCCCGGACCCCGGCGCGACCTCGCCGAACTCCCCCCGCACGGCACGTCGCCCGAGGCAGCGCGCGAAGGCGCCCGTACCGAGGGCAGGATGCCGACCGGAGAGCAACTGCTCGCGGAGACGGAGCAGCTCAAGGAGGCACTGGAGCGGCGGCCGGTCGTCGACATGGCGCGCGGCGTGCTGATGGCGGCCTGGTCGTGCACCGCCGAGGAGGGCTGGCGGATCCTGGTCCATGTGTCACAGCACTCCAACACCAAGGTGCACGACGTGGCGAAGGCCCTCGTCGCGACGACGCAGAACGAGCCGTTGCCCGCCCACATAGAGGAGCATCTGCCCGCGGCGCTGGCGCAGTGGCGGGCGTCACGGGATGGGTGAACCCCCGGTGGCGTTGACGATCTCCGCGGTGATGTAGCTCGCCTCGGAGGAGGCCAGGAAGACGTAGGCGGGGGCCATTTCCGCCGGCTGGGCCGGGCGGCCGAGCGGTGACTGTTTGCCGAACTCCGTGGTGTCCGGGAGCGTCGCGGGGATCAGCGGGGTCCACACCGGCCCCGGCGCCACGGCGTTGACGCGGACGCCGTCGGCCGCGACCATCTGGGCCAGCCCCTGGGTGAAGGTGGCGATGGCCCCCTTGGTCATGGCGTAGTCCAGCAGGTCGGGGCTGGGCCGGTACGCCTGCACCGAGGTGGTGTTGATGATGGAACCGCCCTTGGGAATGTGCGGCAGCGCCATCTTCGACAGCCAGAACATGCCGTACAGGTTGGTCCGCACCACACGGTCGAACTGCTCGGTGGTGATCGCGGCGATGCCGTCGGGCTGCGCCATCTGGTAGGCGGCGTTGTTGACGAGGATGTCGATGCGGCCCCACTCGCGCACCGCGCGTTCGACCAGCCGCCGGCACTGCTCCTCCTCCCGGATGTCGCAGGGAACGGCCACGGCCGTGCGGCCCGCGTCCCGGACGAGACGTGCGGTCTCCGCCGCCTCCTCGCCCTCCTCGGGCAGGTGGGTGAAGAGCACGTCGGCGCCCTCCCGGGCGAAGGCCAGCGCGACGGCGCGCCCGATGCCCGAGTCACCGCCGGTCAGCACCGCCTTACGGTCCTGGAGCCGGCCCGAGCCCCGGTAGGAGTCCTCGCCGTGATCGGGCGGCGGGTCCATGGGCCCCGTCCATCCGGGATGCTCCTGGTCCTGCTGGGGGAAGTCCGGTTCGGGTCGCCGGGGCTGGGGCTGGGAACGGGGTGTGTCAGACATCTGGTCGTCCTTCCTCTGATCCATCCGAGTTCCCGAGTTTCCGCGCAGCTCACCCGGCCGCCGGCTCACCCGGCCGCCGGCTCACCACGCGACGTCCGCGGCCCGTGTGATCTCCGCGCCCATGTTCCGCCGCATCATGCTCAGCGCGGCCTCCGCGAGTTCCGGGTGGATGGCGGCCACAGCGTCCTCGGGTACGACGACGTCGAGATGGCGGATGTGCGCGTCGAGCGCCGAGTACAGCACGCACTGCTCGGTCACCTGGCCGGTCAGCACCACCCGGTCGACGCCGAGTTCCGCCAGCAGATACGTCATCGGCGTCTCGTAGAAGACGGAGTGCCGGGCCTTGACGATGAACAAGGACTCGTCGTCCGGACGCAGGGGCTCCACGAGAGCGGCATGCGGCGTCGCCAGGGCCTCGTCGAGCAGCTCACCGTGGTGGGAACGCCACTGCCCCCAGTTGTCGTTGGCGTAGATCACCGGGATCTCGGCCGCACGGGCCCGGCGGAGCAGGGACACGATCCCGGGCAGCGCCGCCTCGGCGGCGGGCAGCAGAAGGTCCGCGTCCTTGTGCTCATAGGTATTGATCATGTCGATGACGATGAGCGCGGAGCCGGTCATGCAACCACCATCCCCCGTCCACGCCGTCCCGGCACATTCAGGCCCGGCCCAACCGCAGATCGAGTGCGGCGCCGACGTCGGGGCAGTTCCTGCGGACGGTGTCGAGGAAGGCGCCCAGCGCCGGGGAGCGGTCCCGGTCGGCGAAGGACAGGACCAGGTCGGGCAGCGCGGTCCGCGGGGTCACCTCGCAGAACCGGATCCCCGGCCTGGGGGCCTCCCGCATACGGGAGGGCCCGAGCCCCACACCAACCCCACAAGCCGCCAGCCCCATGATCGTGTGCACGTCCCTGGCCACGGTGGCACCTTCCAGCGCCGCGGCGTCCTC
This sequence comes from Streptomyces tauricus, assembly GCF_014650955.1. Classification (GTDB taxonomy): domain Bacteria; phylum Actinomycetota; class Actinomycetes; order Streptomycetales; family Streptomycetaceae; genus Streptomyces; species Streptomyces tauricus. The sequence goes on along the minus strand of NZ_BMVY01000013.1, from coordinate 234,946 downwards.
GCCCAGCAGGACGCGCAGCCCGGCGGCGATGAGGGGTTCGTCCTCCCCGGCGGCCACGATCAGCGGCTGCCGTCGCAACTGGTCCACGCTCACCGACGCCTGGCCCGCGTAGGGGTGCGCGCTGCCGACCACGGCGATCAGATGGTCGTGTCCGACCGGGACGGACACCAGGTGCTCGGCCCCGGCACCGCGGGGTGGTCCGAGAGTGACGGCCACGTCCAGCTCTCCGGCGACGAGGGCGGCGGTGCTGCGCCCGGACGCCATCTCGTGCAGCTCAAGGCGTACGTCGGGCCGCTCGCGGCCGAACCGGCCCAGGACGTCCGGGAGCGGGTCGAGCAGCGCGGAGGCGATGAATCCCAGCCGCAGCCGGCCCGTCTCACCGCGCGCCGCCCGGCCGGCGTCGGTCCTGGCCGCCGCCATCTCCTCCAGCGCCCGCCGCGCCCGGGCGAGGAACGCCTCGCCCGCGGCGGTCGGGAACACACCCTGCCGCGTACGGTCGAACAGCCGGGCCCCGGTCTCACGCTCCAGGTCGGCGATCTGCTTGGACAGCGGGGGCTGTGCGATACCCAGCGCGCGGGCGGCCCGGCCGAAGTGTCTGTGCTCGGCGAGGACGAGCGCGTACCGCAGATGCCGCGCTTCCACGACCACCCCTCCCTGCCCACACAAGGCCATCCGCACGACGTCCATGTGCACGACGTCCATACACAGAAAGTATCGCCATCCAGCGTGCCATATCTTTCGCTGGATCGACGGACCGTGATCGTTTGGGATGGGGCCATGACTTCCTCCCCCTCCCCGAACGACCACACCGTCTTCGTCCTGGTCCACGGCGCCTGGCACGGCTCATGGCAGTGGGCGGCGACGCAGCGGGCGCTCGCCGGTCTCGGTGCCGCGAGCGTGGCCGTCGACCTGCCAGGGCACGGCTTCGGCGCTCCCCTGCCCAGCGGGTACCTGCGGCCCGGCCGCCCCGGCCTGCTGACCGAGAGATCACAGCTCGCCGACATCACGATGGACGACTGCGCCGACGCCGTCCTGGACACGCTCCGCCGGGTCCGCCGCTACGACCGTGTCGTACTCGTCGCGCACAGCGCGGGCGGCGGTCCCGCGTCGCTGGCCGCGGAACGCGCGCCGGAGCTGGTCGACCGTGTCGTCTACCTCTCCGCGTTCGTCCCCGCGGGCCGCCCCCGGTTCTTCGACTACCTGAGCGCGCCCGAGAACGCCACCGCACGCGGACAGGGCCTCAACCTCGGTGATCCCGAGGCGCTGGGAGCCGTACGGATCGACCCGCTCTCGCCGGACCCCGCCTACATCGAGGAACTGCGGCAGACCCACTACCACGACACGCCCGCCGAGCACTTCGACCGCTGGCGCTCCGCGCTCAGCCCCGACCTGCCGCTGGCCGTCCCGACGACCCCCGTCACCCTGACCGCGGCACGGTGGGGCCGCATCCCCCGCACCTTCGTACGCTGCGCGCAGGACCGGGCGCTGCCGACCGCCGCACAGGACCTGATGATCGCGGAGGCCGACCGGGCCATGCCGGACGAACCGTTCACCGTCCGCACCCTGCCGGGCAGCCACAGCCCGTTCGCGGCCCGCCCGCAGGAACTCGCCGAGGCGCTGGCCCGGTGAACGGCCAACGCCTTCTGCTGCCGGTGGTGCTGAGCGCGACCTTCGTACAACTGCTCAACGTCACCATCGCGCAGATCGCCGCTCCGGCCATCCAGTCGGGCCTGCACGCGGGCCCCGGCGCGGTGCAGCTCGTGCTGGCCGGGTACACGCTGGCGTACGCGTGCCTGCTCATCACCGCCGCGCGGCTGGGCGACCGGTACGGCTACCGACGGCTGTTCGTGCTGGGCACCGCGGTGTTCACGGCCGGCTCGGTGGCCTGCGCCGCAGCACCCGGCGCGGGATGGCTGATCGCGGCCCGGCTGGTGCAGGGCGCGGGCAGCGGCCTGGTCGCCCCGCAGGTGCTCTCGCTCATCCGCACCGGCATCGCACCGGACCGCCGCCCACGGGCCCTCGCCCTGTACGGCGCCACGATGGGCGTGGCCTCGCTGGCCGGACCGCTGATCGGCGGGCTGCTCGTCGGCGCCGACCTCTTCGGCCTCGGCTGGCGCGCGGTCTTCCTGGTCACGGTGCCCGTGGCCCTCGTCCCGCTGGCGGGTGCGGCCCTGCTGCCCGGTACGCGCTCCACGGACGGGCAGCGCGTGGACCGGCTGGGAGCGGCGCTGACCACCACCGGTTTCGCCGCGCTGGTCCTGCCGTGCGCGCTGGGCCGGGAGGCCGGCTGGCCGTGGTGGACGTGGGCCTCCTTCGCCGTGGCGGCGGTGGCCCTCACGGGCTTCGTCCGCACGCTCCGGCACCGGCCGGACCCCTTGATCCACCCGTCGGTCCTACGGGACGGCACCGCGCGGCGGGGCGTACTGCTGGTGTTCGTCTTCAACGCCGGCGTCCCGTCGTTCACGTACCTGCTGTTCCTGCATCTGCAGTCCGCGCTCGGTTACTCGGCACTGTCCGCGGCGCTGGTGTCGGCACCGTTCGCCGCCGCGGCCGTACTGGGCAGCCGCGCCGCCCCGGCCCTCTCCCACCGCCTGGGCACGACGACACTGACAGCCGCCGCCCTGGTCCTGGCGGCCACGGCCGCGGCGCTGGCCCCGCTCATCGACACCGGTGCCGGCACCGGACGGCATGCGCCACTGCCGGTACTGGCCGTACTGGCGGCGGGAGGCGCCGCGTTCGGCCTGTTCACGGCCGCGGTGTTCACGCTGGTCCTGGCGGGCGTACGGGGCACGGCCACGAGCTCGGTGTCCGGCCTGCTCCCCACGGCCCAGCAACTCGGCGGCTCGATCGGGGTGACGGCGGCCGGGCTGGCCTATTACGCACCGGCCGCCACCCCGAACACGGCGTTCACCCACGCCATGGCGTACGAGGCCGCGGTCTTCACGCTCACGGCCCTGATCACCCTCCGACCACGGGGGCGTGCTGCGCGACCGACGTGCGGCCCAGGTGTCACACGACGGGGAACCAGGCCGACAGACGTCCGGCGAGCCCTTTCGGTGAGCTTCGCGTCACGGTCGTCGGGTAGGTAGTCGACGTGTCATCGCCACGCAGGGATGATGCCAGGCAGGTATCAGATGGCGCGATCGTGGGACGCCAGGGACGCCAACAGGCCCACCCCGCACGGGGCCGAACCAGCCGTCATCCACCCCGGTGCGCGGGTGCCGATGCGTCGTCTTCCGCGACCACGGCCGCCCGCGCCCGCCGCTGCTCGCGAGCAGAGCCGATGTCCCGTTCCAGGGGCGTACGGCTCACGGCCGTCGCGAGGTCCTCCAAGGCCTGCTTCTGCAGTTCCGCACCGCGCCGCACGACGTCGCGGCTCCGGTCCACAGCGGCGTCCGGCCACTCGTGGAGCGCCTCCTCCACGCGCCCCCAGTCCGGATTCCTGTGCTCGCGCATGTCGAGCGCCGCCTGCGCCGTGTCCGCTTCCAGGGCCTCGGCGAGCCGCTCCGCCTCGGGAGCGAACGGGCTGCCGGCCCGCGGGACGAGGCTCTCCATGAGCATCGCCGCCCGGTCGAACCCCTTGAGCGCCTTCTGCGCCTCCTCCGCCTCGCGCGAGGTGAGGCCCCTGGGGGGAACCGGTTCCTGTCGTGCCCGGTCGTATCCCTCGTGCCAGGCGGCACGTGCGCGCCTGCTCGCCAGTTGGGCCCGGCGCATGTCGGCGCGATGCTCCGTGGTCGGTTCGGCGTGGCTGCGCAGCACCGCGGCCGCGTAGCGGCCGTTCGCGGTGAGCCAGTCCGCGAGCCGGCTCGGCAGCCGGGGCGTCTCCCACGCGGGAAACACCACGTACGCCAGCATGGCCAGGACCCCGCCCAGCAGCGTGAGCACCACCCGCTCCAGGACCGTCTGCTCCCATGCCTGGCCGCCCATGGCGAGCAGGAAGACGACGTACGCGGCGGTGAAGCACTGGGAGTAGGCGTAGCCGGTACGGATCAGCGTGTAGGACAGACCCGCCGAGACCACGGCGAGCACGGCGAACAGATGGGCGTCCGGGCCCAGGGCCCGCACCACCCCGGTGGCGAGCGCGACCCCGGCCAGGGTCCCGGCGAGACGGGCGACCGCACGCGCGTATGTCCGGTGGAAGTCCGGCCGCATCACCATCACCGCGGCGATGGGCGCCCAGTAGCCGTGGCCCAGGGGCAGCCGGGTGGCGATGAGGTAGCCGAGCACGGCCACCGCCGCCAGGCGGACGGCGTGCCGGAACACGGGCGACTCCCGACGGATCTCCCGGCGGACCGACCGCACGACGACCGGGACCAGCCGGAACATCGTCGGGCGCACCAGGAACCGGGCGCCCGCGGGGCCGTGCGGGGCGGGCGTACTCCCCCGCGTGCTGCCGCTCCCAGCGATCTCGAGCGCCTCGCCGAGCAGTGCCACGAGCCGCTCGGCGGCCTGCCGCGCGGGACCCTCCAGCACCTCGTGCTCCTCGTCGAAGCGCAGGACGTCCGCGCTCGCGGGCGGCACCTCCGCCGGAGTGCCACGGCGGATCGAACGGGCGGCCGCGTCCAGCACGTCGGCGGCCGCGCCGAGCAACTCCCGTGCTCGGTCCCGCCCGGCTCCCTCCGCCGGGGCGCCGACATCCGGGTCGGCGAGCGCGGCGACGACCGGCAGGATGCGCTCGGCAAGTCCCCGGGGGCCATGGAGGACGGTGGGCCGGGTCCGCGCCTGTGAAGGCGTCACGGCAGCCGCGTCCCTGGCCGTCATCAACGGCTCCGGGTCGAACGCGGCGGTCGGGTCGTGACGCAACCGACGGGCGTGGTCCGCCACGGCGGCCAGGGCATCGGCGAGCGCGTCACGGTGCGCCCCCCATCGGCGGATCGGGAACAACAGGATCAGCATGGCCTGTGCCACGCCCCCGAGCGCGATGACCCCGGCGTGCTCGAGAGCTCGCCCGGTGCTCGTGGGCAGGGTGATGGTCACCAGCATGCTGCCGACCGTCGTCGCCGCGACGATCCCGGCGGTCGATCCGGCGGCCCACGCCATCCCCGCGGCGAAGGCCCATACGGCCAGCAGCGGGAGGAACGTCACGAGGCGCCCCGCCGCCAGATAGCCCACGAAGGTGCTGAGCGCCAGACCGGCGCCCGCGCCGAGCGCGATCACCTTGCGTGGACGCCAGGTGCGCTGGAAAGTGGCCGCGCCCGCGGAGTAGGCACCGAGGGCGGCGGACGCGGCGTAGGCCGGGGAGGCCAGCCACAGCGCCGGCCCGACGATGACCGCCACCCCGACGGCCGTGCGCAGGGCGAGCAGGGGCTCCAGTCGCGTCTCCTCGACGGTGAGACCGGATCGTACGACTTCCATGAGGGCCCGCAGCCACGTCACGGATACGAGCCTAGCCGGACCCTCCTACCGGGTCGCGCCGGCCGCGCCGCCGCCTCCTGTCCGCGGATCCCCCGGCTCGTGTACCCGGCAGCCGACGCCTGTCCGGCTCAGGTCACCGGCTGGTCGCCGGGGTCGTCCTGGAGCATGTGGCGACGTTCCTTCTCGCGCTCGGAGTAGGTGGCCGCGCGGATCGCCTCGTCGCTCTCCAGGCCTGAGCCCAGCGCGCCGCCCACCGTGGCGACCGACGCGACGAACCAGGACAACGTCAGGTACTCCGTGGCGTGCAGCGGGGTCTGCGTCATGGAGGCGAAGACCCGGTCGTTGAGGATGAACAGCGCCCACACCAAGTTGATGACCATCAGACCCGCGTAGCAGGCGAGTACCCCGATGCCCACGGTCAGGACCGTCGAGGTGTTGTAGAGCCGGGCCCGCTGTCCCGCCTCCGGCGAGGCCTCTGTTGCTCGATGCCATAGTTCCCCGTCCACGATCAGCCAGCCGATCATGAGTCCGACGGACCCGACCATGGCGATCACGAGGCGTGGCGCGCTCAGGGCTCCGGCGAGGCTCCAGGTGGTGGAGTCCAGGGTGGCGACGGCCCCCGTGGCGAGTGCGGCCGCCAGGGCTTTCGACAGGCCCGGTACCAGTCGCCAGGGCCGGTTGGCGCGGACCATACCGACGAGCACCCGCAGGTAGCCGCGCGGCCCGCCGACGACGTAACGAAGATCGGCTGTCTCCTCCTGACCGACCGGGCCCGGACGGACCGGCGTGAGACGGGCGGCGAAGGGCCCCAGGAGCGGCTGACTCCGCGGAAGCCCTTCGGTGCCGGTCCCCTCGGTGCCGGTGGTCCGCGGGCCCGCCAGTCCGAGCACGGCTTCTTCCACGGCCTGTCGGGCCCTCGTCTGCAGCCGCAAGCCCCCCAGGGAAGGAAGAGACAGCAGCGCCAGGCCGTGTTCGTGACTCAGATCCACCACGATCTTGCGCCCGTGCGAGTGCAGCGGAAGGTCGGTGAGGGCCACGACGATGTCCCAGTCCTCCCTGCTTCCGCGGTCCATGATCCGGCGCATCAGGGTGGGCGGGTCCTCGGTCCCCGAGGTGAACGGCTCACTGACGACCTTGACGTCGAACTGCCTGCCCTCGCCCGCCTTTTCGGCGAGCCGGTCGGGAAGCATCCGGGCCATGTGCCGCGCGATGTCCGTGGGCGAGTCCGGATCCGCCAGGAGAGCCACGACCGTAACGCCCTGCGACGACACCCGCACGAACGGACCATCCTCCTCGGCTGCTCCTCCGCGATGGCAAGGGTGCGATCGCGAGGGTTCACAGGATGCCCCGGAGTGGAGTCGGCGCCGCGGTGACACGCTGTTCCGGTGGGTCACCTTCCTGGGCCGTACGTCAGGCATGAAGGGGGCCGGGTCAGCGCGAGGACACGGAGCCACCCGCGACCGGCTGATGTCCCTCGGAGCCGGTGGCGACCTGGTGGCCCCTCCTTTCCCGGTGCTCGTGCACGAGGCGGATCGCCATGGCACCCTCACCGGTCGCCGAGGCCACTCGTTTGACCGAGCCGCTTCGGACGTCGCCCGCGGCGAAGACTCCGGGAAGGGTGGTCTCCAGCAGCAGCGGATCGCGGCCCGGCGAAGCCCAGCGGTGCGCGTCGGCCACCGCCCGGGCGTCGGCGCCGGTGAGGACGAAGCCTTTCTCGTCCAGGGCCAGCACGCCGCTGAGCCATTCCGTGTGCGGCCGGGCCCCGATGAAGACGAACAGCGCCGTGGCCCGCAGCTCGCGGCGCTCACCGCTCGCGTTGTCCTGCACCGTCAGGGACTCCAGCTTCTCCTGCCCGCCGACCTCCCGTACTTCGGTGTGGAGCAGCACCTCGATCCTGGGGTGCTGCTCCACCTGGTCCACCAGGTAGCGCGACATGTCCGCGTTGAGGTCACCGCCCCGGACCAGGAGGTGGACCTGGGACGCGTGGTGGGCGAGGAACAGCGCCGCCTGCCCGGCGGAGTTCCCGCCGCCGACCACGGCGACCGGGTCCGCCCGGCAGAGGCCGGCCTCGTGGACCGTCGCCGCGTAGTAGACGCTGACGCCTTCCAGGCGGTCGATGCCGGGCACTTCGAGCCTCCGGTACCGCACACCCGAGGCGAGCACCACGGCGCCCGCGCGGGCCCGGGACCCGTCCGTGAAGGTGACGGCGTACTCGTCGTCCTGCGGGGTGAGCCCGCTGACCTGCGCCGGGACCATGAGGCGGGCACCGAACTTATGGGCCTGGAGCACCGCCCGTTCGACGAGCTCGCCCCCGGAGATGCCCGACGGGAAGCCGAGGTAGTTCTCGATGCGTGACGAGGTGGCGGCCTGGCCTCCGGTGGCGACCGCGTCGACGGTGACCGTGGTGAGGCCGTCGGAGGCGCCGTACACGGAGGCGGCGAGTCCCGCGGGACCCGCACCGACGACCAGCACGTCGCACCGTCCGGAATCCGACGAGAGGGCGGGGGCGGGGGCGGGCAGCCCGATGAGCCGGGCGAGTTCGGCGTTGCTCGGATTGCGCAGCACCCGGTCGCCCTTCCAGAGGACCACGGGTGTCTCCTCGGGGCGGATGGCGAACCGGCGCAGAAGTGCCTCGGCCTCCTTGTCCTTCTCCAGGTCCACCCAGCGGTGGGGCAGCCGGTTGCGTGCGGCGAACTCCCGCAGCCGCAGTGTGTCCGGTGAGTAGCACGATCCCAGGATCCGGAAACCGGCGCCGAGGCCGATGAGCAGGTATCTGCGGCCCAGGTAGGCACGGAGGATCAGGTCGCCGAGGACGGGGTCGCGGCCGACCAGGGTGCGTTGCCACTCCACCGGTACGGCCAGGATCTCACCCGCCTGACGCATCACGGCGGTGTCGAACGCCGCCTGGCCTTCCAGCAGGCCGAGTTCACCGAGGAACCTGCCGGGTCCGTGTACGGCCACCGTCCGCTCGTCGGGCCCGCCCTGGTCGTGGATGATCTCGACGGTCCCGCTGAGGATCGCGAGGAACTCGCGCATCGGCCGGCCCTCGCGGTACAGCACCTCGCCCTCGGCGGTCCTGCGGCGTTCGCCGTGCGCGCCCAGGGTCTCGAGCTGCTCCGGCGTGAGGCGCGGGAACGCCCCGTAGCGGTCGGGTGTCTCGCGGACCGCACCCTGCTCGTGCTCGGCCGTGCTCATCAGACCAGAGCCTCGTGAACGAAGCACCAGCGCCAGTCCTCCCCGGGCTCGAAGGACCGTACGACGGGGTGACCCGCACTCCCCGCGTGCCGTCTGGCGTGCTTGAGGGGAGAGGAGTCGCAGCAGCCGACGTGCCCGCAGGTGAGACAGAGGCGCAGGTGCACCCACGGGGAATGCTCCTTGAGGCACTCCTCGCAGCCTTCGGGGGTACGCGGGCTCACCGGGCGCACCATCGCCAGGTGGGGGTCGGGAATCGTGGCCATGAGGGTCCTCCTTCGTTAAAGGGCCTGATCGGCCGTGGCCCGGGGTGGTCCCCCTCAGGTCACGGCGCCGTCGTGTTCACCCTGCTGTTCACCCTCCCTCGGTGGTCTGCCGGCCTTCCAGCGCCTGTTCGACCCACGCGCGCAGAACGTGCGCGGGTGCGGCGCCGGCCTGCCGGGCGATCGTCGCGCCCTTGTCCAGGACGAGGAGGGTCGGCACGGCCTGCACTTCGAAGCGCCCGCTGAGCCGCGGGTTCTTGTCGACGTCGACCTTGGCGAGCTTGATGCGTCCGGCGAGGTCGCGGGCGACCTGTTCGAGGGCGGGGCTGACCATGCGGCACGGACCGCACCAGGTCGCCCAGAGGTCGACGACGACGGGCACGGTGGCCCGCTCGACGACCTCGGCGAAGTCGTCGTCGCCCGCGTCGACGAGCCAGGGCAGGGCGTGCTTGCAGCGGCCGCACCTGGGGCGTCCCTCGGCGGCCACGGGGATCCGGTTGACGCGCCCGCAGTCGGGGCAGGTCACCGTCGTCGTCCGGGTGGTGTTCACGCCGCCCTCGCCTCCCGGTCTCCGTGCTGCTGGTCGTAGGTGACCACCAGCTCTCCGTGCTCGGCGTCGACGCGCACCGTCGCACCGTCCTGGACGTCGCCGCGCAGAAGGGCCCGCCCGACCAGCGTCTCGACCTCGTGGGAGATGTACCGCCGCAGCGGCCGCGCCCCGTACACCGGGTCGTAGCCCTGGTGCGCGATCAGCTCCCGCGCGACGTCGGTGAGTTCGACGGTGATACGGCGCTCGGCGAGCCGGCGCCGCAGCTCGTCGAACTGCAGCTCCACGATCCGCTCGATCTGCCGCTCACCGAGCGGCTTGAACAGCACGATGTCGTCGACGCGGTTGAGGAACTCGGGGCGGAAGTGCCCGCGCAGCTCGCCCATCACCAGGGCGCGGGCCTCGGACTTGATCTCACCCTCGGCGGTGGCGCCGTCGAGGAGGTGTTCGGAGCCGATGTTGGACGTCATGATGATCACGGTGTTGCGGAAGTCGACGGTGCGGCCCTGGGCATCGGTGATGCGGCCGTCGTCGAGGACCTGCAGCAGGGTGTTGAAGACATCGGTGTGTGCCTTCTCGACCTCGTCGAACAGCACGACCGAGTAGGGCTTGCGGCGGACGGCCTCGGTGAGCTGGCCGCCTTCCTCGTAGCCGACGTATCCGGGCGGTGCGCCCATCAGCCGGCTGACGGTGTGCCGCTCCTGGTACTCGCTCATGTCGAGGCGGACCATGTTGTCCTCGGAGTCGAACAGGGCCCGGGCGAGGGTCTTGGCCAGCTCGGTCTTCCCGACGCCGGTGGGGCCGAGGAAGATGAACGATCCGATGGGGCGGCGAGGGTCGCGGATGCCGGAGCGGGCGCGGATGATGGCGTCGGTGACGAGCTGGACGGCCTCGTCCTGGCCGATGACGCGCTCGCGCAGGATCTCGTCGAGGCGCAGCAGCTTCTCGCGTTCGCCCTCCTGGAGGCGGGCGACGGGGACGCCGGTCCAGGCGGCGACGATCTCGGCGATCTCCTCCTCGGTGACGACCTCGCGCAGCAGCCGCTTCTGACCTTGCCTCGCGGCCAGTTGCTCCTCCTCCGCGGCGAGTCGGCGCTCCAGGTCCTGGAGGCGGCCGTAGCGGAGTTCGGCGGCGCGGTTGAGGTCGTAGGCGCGTTCGGCCTCCTCCGCGTCGTGGCGGACCTGTTCCAGTTCCTGGCGCAGTTCCTGCACGCGGCGGATCGCCTGCCTCTCGGCCTCCCACTGGGCGTGTTTGGAGTCGGCCTCGGCGCGCAGGTCGGCCAGTTCCTTGCGGAGTTCTTCCAGACGGGCCCGGCTGGCGGCATCGGTCTCCTTGGAGAGGGCGGCGTCCTCTATCTCCAGGCGGGTGACGCGGCGGGTGATCTCGTCGAGTTCGGCGGGCATGGAGTCGATCTCGGTGCGCAGCCGGGCGCACGCCTCGTCCACGAGGTCGATGGCCTTGTCCGGCAGGAACCGGTCGGTGATGTAGCGGTGGCTGAGGGTGGCCGCGGAGACGAGCGCGGTGTCCTGGATCTTCACACCGTGGAAGACCTCCAGACGTTCGCGCAGTCCTCGCAGGATGGAGATGGTGTCCTCCACGGTCGGCTCGTCGACCAGCACCTGCTGGAAGCGACGTTCGAGGGCGGCGTCCTTCTCGATGTGCTTGCGGTACTCGTCGAGGGTGGTCGCGCCGATCATGTGCAGTTCTCCGCGCGCGAGCATGGGCTTGAGCATGTTGCCCGCGTCCATGGCTCCTTCGGCGGCACCCGCGCCCACGACGGTGTGCAGTTCGTCGACGAAGAGCAGGATGCCCCCCTCGGCCGCCTTGACCTCGCTGAGTACGGCCTTGAGGCGTTCCTCGAACTCACCGCGGTACTTGGCCCCGGCGACCAGTGAGCCCATGTCGAGAGCGAACACGATCTTGTCGCGGAGTCCTTCGGGGACGTCGCCGCGGACGATGCGCTGGGCGAGACCCTCGACGATGGCGGTCTTGCCCACGCCCGGGTCGCCGATGAGGACGGGGTTGTTCTTGGACTTGCGGCTGAGGATCTGGGTGACACGGCGGATCTCGGCGTCCCGCCCGATGACCGGGTCGAGCCTGCCGGCCCTGGCCTCCACGACCAGGTCGCGGCCGTACTTCTCCAGCGCCTCGTAGGCGACTTCGGGGTTGGCGGAGGTGACGCGCTGGTTACCGCGGACCTGGGTGAGGGCGCCCAGGAACGAGTCCCTGGTGATGCCGGCCTCCTTGAGCAGACGCCCGGCCGTGGTGGACGAGCCCTCCTCGGCCAGTGCGAGCAGGAGGTGCTCCACGGACACGTACTCGTCCTTGAGGCGTTTGGCCTCCCGTTCGGCGGCGTCGAGCAGGCGGGTCAGGCGCTGGGTGACGAAGACCTGGCCCGGTGCCGCGCCGGGGCCGGTGACCTTGGGACGGCGGGAGAGTTCCTCGCGCAGGGCCGCGCGCAGGTTCTTCGGCTCGGTGCCGGCCTGCTGCAGCAGCCGTGGGATCAGACCGTCCTCCTGGTCGAGGAAGGCGAGCAGGAGGTGTTCCCCGTCGACCTCGGTGTGTCCCATGCCGACGGCCGCGCTCTGCGCCTCCTGGAGGGCTTCCTGGGACTTCTGGGTGAGGCGGTTCATGTCCATGGGGGTGTTTCACTCCTCGTGCCGCGGCCGCGCAGGGCGGCTTCGAGCAGGCTGATGCGGTCGAGCAGGTCGAGCACCAGGCCGATGGATGCGTAGTTGAGGCAGAGTCCGGAGCGCAGCCGCTGGATGCGGGCGAGGACCGCCGGGGCCGTGGGGTCGAACACCAGCTGCCCGGCGGCGTCGCGTTCGGCGTCGACCAGGCCGAGGGCGACGAACCGGCGGACCAGATCGGGGTGGAGGCCCGAGCGACGGGCCACCGTGTGCAGGGAGAGCCTGGGGGCGGGCACGAGCGCGTACCGGACGGACATCGCGGCGGTGAGGTCGGCGCCCGTTCGTACCGGACGGTCGCCCCTGCCGGCCCGACTGGTGCCTGCCGCTCCCGAGGGTCGGTCGTTCATCGCGTCCTCCTGGGGTCGAACGAGGAAGTGGCGGCGAGCTCCTCGAACAGTTCGCGCTCCCGGTCGCCCAGCGTGGGAGGGACCATGACGCGGAGTTCGGCGTACAGGTCGCCGTCTGCACCGCGCGGGTTGGGCATGCCCTCGCCGCGCAGCCGCAGTCGCCGGCCGCTGGACGAGCCCGCCGGCACGGTGACCTTGGCCGTGCCACCGCCGGGGGTGGGCACCGGCACGGTCGCGCCCAGGGCCGCCTCCCAGGGAGTGACCGGTACCTGGACGTGGACGTCGCGGCCGTCCAGCCGGAACTGCGGGTGGGGCCGGATACGTACCCGCAGGTACAGGTGGCCTCCGGGGGCGTCACCGCTTCCCTGGCCGCCCTCCCCCGCCAGCCGGATGCGCTGCCCGTCGGTGACGCCCGGCGGCACGTCGACCTCGTACCGCCGCGGCCGGCCGGCGGGACCGGCGAGCGTGACCGTACGGCGGCCGCCCTTGAACGCCTCCTCCACGGTGAGCGGCAGCTCGGCCTCCTGGTCGGCTCCCGGTACGCCGCCGCGGGCGCCGCCCGCTCCGAAGAACGAGCCGAACAGGTCGTCGATGTCGACACCGTCCGCGGTGAAGTCGTCGCCGAAGCCGGTGGAGTACCGGACGCGGGGGCCTCCCGCGCCCGCGCTCCCGCGGGCGCGGAAGCCGCCGCCCGCGCCGGCCGCGGCCCGTTCGTCGAAGTCCTCGGGGATCTTGCGGAAGTCCTCGCCGAAGCGGTCGTAACGGGCCCGGGTCTTCGGGTCCGACAGGACGCTGTACGCCTCGTTGAGGTCCTTGAAGCGTTCCTCCGCCTCCGGGGCCTTGTTGACGTCGGGGTGGTGTTTGCGGGCGAGCTTGCGGTATGCCTGCTGGATCTCGTCCTGGCTCGCGGTTCTCGACACGCCCAGCACCTCGTAGAAGTCCTGTGCCATCGCCGTTCACTCCCGCTTCGCGACGGTCACGGCGGCGGGCCTGAGCTGCCGTTCGCCGTCCCCGTAGCCCGGGCGCAGCACGTCGACGACCGTGCCCGGCGTGGCGTCGGGGTCCTGGACGACGCCGATCACCTCGTGCCGGGCCGGGTCGAACACGACGCCGGTCTCCGCGTGCCGCGGGTAGCCGAGCAGTTCGAGGACGTTCACCGCCTGGTCGCGGACCGCCTGGACGCCCGCCACGATGGCACCGGGATCGGCGCCGGCATGGGTCAGGGCGAGTTCGAGGTTGTCCAGGACGGGCAGGAAGGCGGCGGCCGTCCGGGACCGCTCGACCGTCCTCTCCCGCTCCAGTTCCCTGGCGTGGCGCTTGCGGAGGTTGTCGAGGTCGGCGAGCGCGCGCCGCCAGCGGTCCTCCAGTTCCTCGAGCTCGGCCGTGTACTCGTTCCGGGACGGTGCGGGGCCGCCGCCGGCCGTGCCGGGGCCGGGTGGCTCGTCCGCGGCGGGCTCGCGCCCCGTCGGCGGGCCCGAGCGCGGCAGGTCCCGGGGGGAGGGGCCTACGGCGCCCTGCTGGGCCGGATCGGTGCGGTCGGGCCCTGCCGGGTCGGGTTCCTCCGGGTGGATCGACATGGCGGTTCCTCAGTCCTTGTCGAACTCGGCGTCGATGACGTCGTCGTCACCGTCACTCGCGGGACCGCCGGTGGTGGGGTCCTGCCCGGGGCCGCCCGGGTCGGCGGCGCCCTGGTGGGCCGCCAGGGCGGCGAGCAACTGCTGGAGTTCGGAGGTCAGGGGCCGTACGCGCTCGACGCCCGCCTCTTCCTGGACCGCGGCCCGGGCATCGGACACGAGCATCTCGGCGCGTGCCTTCTCGTGCGCGGGGGCCGTGTCGCCCAGTTCCGCGAGGCGCTTCTCGACCTGGTAGGCGACGGCGTCGAGTTCGTTGCGGGCGTCGACGGCTTCGCGCAGCGCCTGGTCCTGGCCCTGGTTCCGCTCGGCCTCCTGGACCATGCGTTCGACCTCACCGCGGTCCAGGTTGGAGCTCTCACTGATCGTGATGCCCTGTTCCTTTCCGGTGTCCCGGTCGCGGGCCGTGACGTTGAGGATGCCGTTGGCGTCGATGTCGAAGGTGACCTCGACCTGTGGTTCGCCCCGCGGCGCCGGCCGGATGTCGGTGAGCTGGAACCGCCCCAGCACCCGGTTGTCGGCGGCCAGTTCGCGCTCGCCCTGGAGGACGACGATGTCGACGGCGGGCTGGTTGTCCTCGGCGGTGGAGAAGGTCTCGGAGCGGCGCACCGGGATGGTCGTGTTCCGCTCGATGATCTTCGTCATCACGCCGCCGCGGGTCTCGACACCCAGCGACAGGGGGGTGACGTCGAGCAGCAGGACGTCCTTGACCTCGCCCTTGAGCACCCCGGCCTGGATCGCGGCGCCCAGGGCCACGACCTCGTCGGGGTTGACGCTCATGTTGGGTTCCTTGCCGCCCGTCAGCCGGCGCACGAGGGCCTGGACGGCGGGGATGCGGGTGGAGCCGCCGACGAGGATGACCTCGTCGATGTCGCTCTCGCCGACCTTGGCATCGGTCATGGCCTGCTGGACCGGTCCGAGGCACCGCTCCACCAGGTCGCCGGTGATCTGTTCGAAGGTGGACCGCATGATCGAGTCGGTGAGGTGCTTGGGGCCCTCGGCGTCGGCGGTGATGAACGGCAGGCTGACCTGCGTCTGTGTCACCGAGCTCAGCTCCGTCTTGGCCTTCTCCGCCGCCTCGAACAAGCGTTGCAGCGCCTGCGGGTCCTTGCGCAGGTCGATGCCGTTCTCCTTCTGGAAGTCGTCCGCGAGGTGATCCACCAGGCGCCGGTCGAAGTCGTCGCCGCCCAGGTGGCTGTCACCGGCGGTGGAGCGCACTTCCACCACGCCGTCGCCGACGTCGAGGATGCTCACGTCGAAGGTCCCGCCGCCCAGGTCGAAGACGAGTACGGTCTCGTGCTGCTGCTTGTCCATGCCGTACGCGAGGGCTGCGGCTGTCGGCTCGTTGATGATCCGCAGCACCTCCAGCCCGGCGATCCGGCCGGCGTCCTTGGTGGCGGTGCGCTGGGCGTCGTTGAAGTAGGCGGGCACCGTGATGACCGCTTCCGTGACCCGCTCCCCGAGCTGCTTGGAGGCGTCCTCGGTGAGTTTGCGCAGCACCTGGGCGCTGATCTCCTCGGGCGCGTACAGCTTGTCGCGCACCTTGAAGCGGGCCGCCCCGCCGTCGCCCTCGACGACGTCGTACGCGACCGCCCTGGTCTCGTCGGCGATCTCGTCGAAGTGCCGGCCGATGAACCGCTTGGCCGAGTAGATGGTCCCCTTGGGGTTGAGGATCGCCTGGCGCCTGGCCATCTGGCCCACCAGACGCTCGCCGGTGTCGGTGAAGGCCACTACGGACGGTGTCGTGCGGTTGCCCTCGCTGTTGGGCACCACGGACGGCTCGCCCCCTTCCCACACGGCGATCACCGAGTTCGTGGTGCCCAGGTCGATACCCACTGCCTTGGCCATGAGAGATCTCCTTCCGGTGCGGCGGTCCTGCGCAACCGGCTTGCGGGGTTGCCCAGTCGTCGCCCCCACCTTCCTGGCGGCGCCTGTCGAAGCTTCCAGGCCCTTCCCAGGGTCACGAGCCGGGTCACTTCGCGCCTGCTCCTGACAAGTCAGAAGTGCACGGGTCCGGTAGCCCCGCGAGCACAAGAGGCAATACTCTGAACATCTCGTACGAATCACCCTTGAGCGGGTGACCGTGATGACGATCGTCTTCCCGCAGCTCCGGGGGAGAACGGAGTGATCCCATGGCCGGCAGCCGGGCGTACCACGTGCGCGGCCGCCGCTCCGGCCGGGAGGGCGGCCTTCCGCAGGGCAGTGCCGGGCGGCGCCCCACGGCTGCGCGCGGAGAGCCGCGCCCATCCGCCACGAGCCCGGCCGCCCGCGCGCTCCACGGCATGACGGAGCTCTCCCGCGCCCTGTTCGACGCCCCGGGTGAAGGCGAGATCCTGGGCCTGGCCATGCACCACATCGCGGCCGCCGGGCCGTACAGCGCCGAAGCCGGATACCTCGCGTCCGACGGCGATCTGGTCCCCAGTCCGCGGAACGGTCACACCCATGCCGCGTCCGTGGACCGGCGGGTTCGGGAACTGCGGGGGCAGGACGGCCCGGTGACCGTCCCCGACGCCCCCTGGGGCTGGGCTCTGGGGCTGCGCGGGACGGGAAGACTGCACGGCTACCTCGTGGTGACCTCCCGAAGCCGGCCCACGGGGGCCCAGCTGTCCCTGCTCGCCACGCTCGTCCGGCTCACCGCCGCCGCTCTGTCGGTCGCCTTCGCGCAGCGCCGCCGGCACGAGGACGCGCTGGAGCTTCGTCAGGTCAGGGAGGAACGCGCCACTCTGCGACGGCAGTTGATCTCCGTGGTGGCTGAGCTGGGGAGCCAGCGGGCCGTTCACACCCTCATGGCCGACATCGCCGCCTCGGGCGGTGGTGAGGAGGCCGTCACCCGCGCGCTGCATGAGCTCACCGGACTTCCGGCGCTGGTCGAGGACCGCTTCGGCCGGCTGAAGGCGTGGTCGGGTCCCGGCCGGCCCGACCCCTACCCGGAACCGGACCCCGTGCGCCGGAACGACATGCTGCGCGCCGTCGCCCTGGAGGTCGGGCCGGTGCGGATGAAGGACCGGCTGACCACTCTGGTCCGCCCTCATGGCGAGATCCTGGGCGTGCTGGCACTGGTCGACACCTTGGGTGAGGCCGACGAACACACCGTGTTCGCGCTGGAACACGCCGCCGCGTCGCTCGCCCTGGAGCTGGCGCACCTGCGCAATCTGGCCGAGGTCGAGCTGAGGCTGCACCGCGAGCTGGTCGACGACCTCCTGGCGGGGACGGACGCCGTGAGCGCCTACGCCCGGTCCGAGGCGGTCGGACACGACCTGCACCGCAGCCACTACGTCGTCGTCGTGGAGTGGTCGAACCGGACCTCGGACGACTCGTTCGCCCGGACCGTGGGCCGGGCGGCCTCTGCCGTCGGCATGCACTCACTGCTGACCCGGCGCTCCGACCACGTGGTCCTGGTCGCCGACGGCAGGCCGCACGCCCGCGCGCTGCACGAGGCGCTCGCCCGGGAGACCGGTTCACCGTCCGGGACGATCGGGGTGAGCGCCCCCTCCGACTCCGTGCCCGACATCCCCCACCGCTACCAGGAGGCGCGGCGCGCCCTCGAAGTGCGCCTCAATTCCCGCGAGCGGTACGGCACGAGCTTCTTCGACGAGCTCGGCCTGTACCGCATCCTGGGACCCGGCGCCGATCACCAGGAACTGGAGACGTTCGTCCACGACTGGCTCGGGCAGCTCATCGACTACGACTCCCGCCATCACGCGGCCATGGTGGAGACCCTCTCCCGGTACTTCGACTGCGGCGGCAACTACGACGAGGCCGCCGCATCCCTCGCGATCCACCGCAGCACGCTGCGCTACCGGCTGCAGCGCATCCGGGAGATCAGCGACAACGACCTCGCGAACGTCGAGGACCGGCTCAACCTCCAGGTCGCGACGCGAGTATGGAAGATCATGCTGGGGAGATCCGGCTGACGCCCCTGACAACAACGGTGCGGGTGGCGTACCGGCGAGCACGGCTCCGTGGTGCCGGCCCCGCTCAGCCGTGAGCCAGGAGAGCCCGGGTCTCCAGGTCGATCTGCTGGGCCTCTCCGGTGGGAACGACGACGACGGGCACGCGCGCGCCGGGCGCGCTGACGATCTCGGGCCGTTCGGCCACCAGCGGTCGCAGACCGCCCGTGAGGCCGAGCAGAGACAGCCGGGCGCACACCTCTTCACGTACCTCGGGCTGATCCTCACCGATCTCACCGGTGAGGACGAGCGCGTCCAGACGGCTCAAGGACGCGGCCATCCCGGCGATGCCGCGACGGCAACGGTGGGTGAAGACGTCAAGGGCGAATGCGGCACGCCCGCCGCCCGCCGCCCGGCTGCGGACCAGGTCACGTGTGTCGGCGGAGGTGCCGGACAGGGCGAGCAGACCGGACCTGTGGTTCAGCGCGTCCTCGATCTCGTCCGCGGACACGTTCCTGTGTCTCAGCAACCAGGTCAGGGCGCCGGGGTCGACGCTGCCGCTGCGACGGCTCATCACCAGACCCTCCGACGGCGTGAAGCCCATCGTCGTGTCGACACTGCGCCCCTCGCGCACGGCGCAGGCGGGGCAGCCGCCGCCGAGGTGCACCATCACCAGCTGCAGCTGCTCCGGGCGGCGGCCGAGGAGTACGGCGGTCCGGGCCAGCGCCCAGGTGTAGGACAGGCCGTGGAAGCCGTAGCGGCGCAGTCCGTACTCCTCACGCCAGCCGGCAGGTACGGCGTACTCCCGTGCGGCAGCTGCCAGGCCGGGCGTGGAAGACGGTGTCGAAGCAGACCACGTGCGGAACGTCGGGCAGCAGCTTCCGAGCCGCGTCCAGAACGGTCAATGCCTGCGGAACGTGCAGGGGTGCGAGGTCCGCCACTCGATCCAGGCGGACACGCACATCGTCATCGAGCAGGGTGTGGTCGCGCATCTCCGCGCCGCCGTGGACGATGCGGTGACCCACGGCCGTGGGAGCCAGCCCTTCCCCGAGCAATTGCCGCAGCGGACCGAGGGCCCCTCGCCAGGAGGAGATTCGCTGTGATGTTCGTCGAGGACCTCACCGCCGTCCCCGAAGACCGTCAGACGCAAACTCGATGACCCCGCGTCGGTCACCAGTACCGGGCTGATTCGAGTGCGCACACACCGATCCTCCCCCCCAGCGTGTCAGGGGCGGCGCGCCCGACGCGCGCGCCGCCCCTGACACGCTGGGAGAAACGGCAGGTCAGACACCCTTTGCGACAGGCTCCAGGATCGCGACGCACTCCACATGGTGCGTCATCGGAAAGATGTCAGCTTGAGCGGATCACGGAGAAGTCCAGGTCAGAGCTAGTTTCTGAGCTCGCCGTCCTCCGTGTGAGTGCCTGGAGCGTCAAACGGGCGTCACGGTCGACAAGTAGCGATGGTCCTCTCCTGCTGGCCGGGCAGGTACGGGTGGGGGCGGCGATGGATCTGTGCAGTGCCGTGCTCGCCGCCGTTCTGCCTTGTTCGCAGGCTGGTCGGAGTCGGTGCGTTCGCCGACGCGGCCATCGGCGAGTGTGTGGCATGCGGATGGTGATCGTCTTCAGCAGCCCACACATCGCAACGACATCGTCGCCTTCTTCGGTGTCGGCTGTTCGGCATAGCGGCTCCAGGAAGCGCGGCTACGTTCCTGACGCTGAGAGACCATCTCACTTGGCGAGTCTGCAGTAGCAGAAGAGGGGACAGGCGATGCTGGTGAAGGCCAGGAAGTGGTCGCCGCCGGCGGAGCAGGTGGGCTCGACAGCGGCGCGCCCGGGTTCCGGCCGCGCCGCTGTCGAGCTGTGGTCAGCCCTCGGGGGAGCCCCCGGCTCAGTGGAGCTTGTTGACGGCGGTCTTCGTCGTGGTGCGGAAGGCGGTCAGCGGGGCGTCCTCGAGGTCGCCCATCTGGCCCCAGCGGACGAGGGTGACGGTGCGGCCGTCGCGGCCGACGGAGAACAGGTGGATGTCGGAGATGCCGATCTGCGGGTCGGCGGTGTCCAGGCTGTAGACCCAGGCGCCCTCCTCGACGGCGAGCTTGCCGTGGGAGGCGCTGACGGCCTGCAGGCCCGGGTTCTGCTGCTCCAGCAGGGGGCCGCAGCCGGCGAGGGCCCCGCGGAGGGTGTCGACCAGCTTCACGGCGTCGGCCTCGGTACGGGCGACGGTGGTGACCTGGACGCCGTTGGTGTCGAGGTCGGTGCTGAACTCGCGGTAGCGGGTGTTCTGCGCCGGGATCTTGTACGGGGCGCAGAGGACGCCGCCGTTCTCCGGGACGCCGGTGAAGACCTGGGTGGCGGTCCACGGCGTCGACGACGGCGGCATCTGGGAGGCGGCGAGGAAGGCGGGCTGGGCAGCGGCCTGCGCCGGGGCGGTGGCGAGGGCCGCGAGGCCCAGTGCGGCAGCGGCTGCGGTGGCGAGTGCGGTGCGGAGCTTGTTCATGGTGGTGGATCCCCCGTTGGGTCGTTCGTTCGGTCAGTGCTCAACCAGCGTGGGGCCGGCGCCCGCCGGCTGCAACGATCACGCGCCCACCAGCCGTCCCGGAACCATTCCACCCCCGCTGACGTGCAAGGACGTGAAGGATGGGACGCAGGGGCGAGGGGGATGGAATGCCGAAGGACGCCGCCGTCGAGGAGTTCGCGGGGCTCGTGCGCGCGCTGAAGGCGCGGGACGGGAGGAGTTACGAGGCGCTGGGCCGGCGGCTGAGCGTCAGCGCGTCCACCCTCCACCGCTACTGCTCGGGCGCGACCGTCCCACAGGAGTTCGCCGTGGTTGGCCGCCTCGCCCTGCTGTGCGGGGCGGACGAGGAGGAACGGCGGGCCCTGGAGGCGGCCTGGACGGAGGCGGACCGCGCCCGCCGCCGAGCGGCCTCGCCCGCGCCCGCGCCTGTGCCGGCCGTGTCGGCCGCGCCGGAATCGAACCCGGAACCGTCCGCGCCGGAACCGGGCCCCGGCCCCGCCCCGGACCCGACCGCGCCGGAGGCGGACCGCGCCCGCCCCCGTCGTGGCGCCCCCGCTCCCCTCCTCGTCGCCGCCGCCGTCGGCCTCGTCGTGCTCACCCTCGCCGCCGCCCTGCTCGGCCACCCCACCCGTACGGCTTCCGCCCCCGCTCCCGCTTCCACCGCTCCGGGGCGGACCGCAGCCCCCCTCCCCTTCACCTGGAGCATCGGTTCCCAGCTCTGGGAGGGCGGCTGCGGGCACACCTACCTCGTGGACCGGGCCCCCCGCGCGGTCGCCCCGCCGCCGGTCGCGGCCGACTCCGGGGCGTGGGCCGGGACGCACGGTACCGTGCACGGCGGGGAGGCGCTGGTGCGGATCACGATCCAGGGCCGGTCGCCGTCCGACGCCGTCGTCCTCCATGCCCTGCACGTGCGCGTGGTCGACCGCGCCGCGCCGCTGCCGTGGAACGCGTACCGGATGGACAACGGCTGTGGCGGCGCCGTCACCCCGCGCTACTTCGCCGTGGACCTCGACCGGCCGCGCCCGCTCGCGAGGCCCGTCGACGGCCTTGACGCCTCCGGTGCAAAGGTCCGGAAGATCCCGGCCGTCTCCTTCCCGTACAAGGTCACCTCCTCCGACCCCGAGGAGTTGCTGGTCTCCGCGCGGACGGCGGGCTGCGACTGCCGCTGGTACCTGGAGCTGGAGTGGAGCGCCGGGGGCCGTACGGGGACGGTGCGGATCACGGACGGCGGGAAGCCGTTCCGCACGAGCGGGACCAGGGGGAGGCCGACGTACGTGTACGACTCCGCCGAAGGGCGCTGGATCACAGACTCGGACTCTGGACGGACCGGGTGACCGGGTGACCGGGTGACCGGGTGACCGGGTGACTGGGTGACTGGGTGACCGTGTGAGTAACTTCGAACGGGAAGACCGCTGCCAAGGGCACCGACCTGGAGAACTACGCAAGCACCGACGCGCTGTCGAAGTTTCGTTCGGATCTGGCCCACATGAAGGAACAGCGCACCGTGATCCGGGGCCAGCTCGGACACGACGCGAAGGTGACCCCGCTCGTCGCACTCGCGAAGCTGCCGACCGCGACGATCGAGGACTGCGCCGACCTGTCGACGTGGCAGACCACCGACACCCGCACTGACAAGGCCCTTCCCCTCCCGACGAACCAGCCGCGCCGCTACGTCGTGACGGCGACGACGGAGAAGTAGGGGAACGGCTGGATGGTGACCGACTACGTACCGGACGGGGCACGCACGTGCTGAGGCGCGCGGCGGCGCCGCCGCGGTGCTCCTGACGGGCGTCCTGGCGCCGGGGCTCGCGTACGCGGACCACGGCCACCGCACTCGGCACCAGCCCCGGCTGCCGGAGCTCGCTGCTTTCGGTGACGGTGTGCGCCTCGGACACCACCGCCGCTGGCGGCCCCCCGGGCACCGATGCTCATAAAGCGGCTCGTCGGCTGTGCCGCTGGCCCGGCCGCGTGGGCGGGCGCGCGCCGAAGACCTCCTTGTGCTTTCCTTCGGGTCATCGTGCGGATCCGTGGTGTCGGACGGGCCACATCTCGGCTCAGGCACCCGAGCGCCCACTCGCACTCATTGAAACGAAGGCGCCCCAGCCGTCCGCCGGAAACACGAGCACCGGCCCTTGGGGAACTCAACTGCCCCGCATGAGCTTGCCGCACCCCGGCGTCGGAGAAGGAAACGGGAAACAGCTTCGATCGCCTTATCCGTCCGGGAGTTGGTGCCGCACTCTTTCGTGCAGCACCGCCTCGACCCGGATGACCGGGTTCGGGAGGTTCCCGTGCCACATCCGTCCACCCCGTTCGGCGAGGAACTGAGAAAGCGGCGTCTGGAAGCCGGACTGAGCCTTACAGACCTGTCCGGTCTCGTGCACTACAGCAAAGCGCAGCTCAGCAAGGTCGAGCGGGGCATCAAGGCGCCCAGCCGTGATCTCGCGCGGCTGTGCGACGCCGCATTCGGTACCGACGGGGCACTGATCGCCCTGAGCACCCCTACCGCTGTCGACTCACCTGCCGTGTCGGCGCCAGGCCGGGTCGAGGAGGAGAACTGGATGATGCAGTTGCCACCGGACGGCCCGAATTCGTTCGGGCCCGTGGGCCGGCGCGAGGTGATGAATGCCGGCGTCGCCTCGCTGATGACCTGGAGGTCGGACGGATCAGGTCCGGCTTCCCCAACCGCCGGCGCCGGCATGCTGGAAGCCTCACACTCCCTGTTCACGCACTACCGCAGACTCGGTCAAACCGTGGAACCCGGCCTGCTTCTGCCCGTGCTGATCGCGCAGACACACGCTGCGGGAGCTGTCGTCACAGAGCGACAGTGCCACCAGGCGTCGCCTGCTGGCGCTCGGTTCCCGGTACGCAGAGTACGTGGGCTGGCTGGTGCAGGAGACCGGGGACGAGCGTGCGGCGCTGTGGTGGACACAGCGCGCGGTCGACCTGGCCGCCGCCAGCGGTGATCAGGCACTGGCCGATTACGCGCTGGTCCGCAGGGCGTTGGTCACGCTGCACCGGGTTCGAAATGCCGAACAATGGAGCAATCTGACGCATCGTCAAGTTCGTTCGCCAGTAGGCCGTGACAAGCAGGATGCGATCCTCGAGCGGGAGCTCCCAGGGCCGCCCACGCTGGAGCTCGGTAGCGGTTTCACGCAGCACGGCG
Source organism: Streptomyces tauricus (assembly GCF_014650955.1). GTDB lineage: Bacteria > Actinomycetota > Actinomycetes > Streptomycetales > Streptomycetaceae > Streptomyces > Streptomyces tauricus. The sequence continues at coordinate 211,356 of NZ_BMVY01000013.1, read as the reverse complement.
GTCACCAGCTTCCCGAAACAGCGCGGGCTCAGCCCGGTGAAGGGCCTATCCAGGACGACCCCGACGCCGTGATCACTGCGGTCACATCAGGATCGTTCCACCTGGAGCCGACCGGGATGGGCACGGGTCAAGTACGGAGCCCCAAGTGCCGGTCCAGCTGACTGCGCAGACGCGCAGAAGCCCCACGCAGAGTCCCGAGTTGTCGCACTTCTACCGCCGCCACTTCCGTCCGTCCCGCCAGCGCAAGCACAGCGGCATAGGGCCGTTCGCCTTCGGCGAGCTTCGCCGCCACGGCGTCACGGACGGCTCGCAGCACCGTGTGGTCCGCGCTCGGATGTTCCGCCAGCAGGCGAAGGAGCCTGTTGTCGTTCCAGGCGCTGTCTCGGGCCGTGCTCAGTTCCAGCAGAGTGCCAGGCGCCGTGGAGGGATTGGCGGCCAGCGCCTGCCAGACGAAGGGGTACGGACACCGCGCGAGTCGATGCAGAACGACGCTGTCGCTCTCGGCATGCGCCAGTTCGAGGTAGTCGGCGGGGGTGCGCACGGACATGGCCCCTCAGGATCGTCGGGCCGATCATCCTGCCATCAGGACTCGGTCACCCGTGTGCGGGGCTCTGATCCCAACCGGCTCGAAGATCACTTACGGAACAGCCCTTAAAGGGAGCCACGGTGATCATGAATCGGACGTCATGTGACTACGCCGAAGCCCCGATCTCCACCAACCTGCGACATTGCAAACTCCCTGACCCCATCGTCCCCTGTAGTCACGGGTGTCACGCGACGGCAGCTATCCGAAGGTATTTCTTCCTCGGGAAAATTCAACTGGCATACGCCGACTCCGATGACTGAGGTCGGGCCTGCGGGTGACCGGCGCTCGGGCAATCAAGATCGTTGAAGAATCGGGGACGACCATCCCCCAGTCACTGACGTGCTGGGCTAGACTGCCGGTCATGTCTCGTCCTGACGCGGCGTTATTCGCTGCCGGCCACGGGTTCTATCAATTTGCGATATCGCGTAGCTCCTTCGATAGGAGTCTTTACTACAATCTGTTGCTGCAGCCGGAGCTCGCGATCCCGGACCACTATTTTTTGCAGGGCCACTGGCTTGGTGATCACCTTGCCGAGTACTCTTCTCGGGACTCGTGGATAGAAATCGGCCTTCGGAACGGATTCGTCACGCCATATTTCCGCCGGGAACGAAGCAGTCTGTCCGAGCTGCTCGCTTTTATGGAAGGCTCCGATCGCCGCGGCTTCAGTGCCGAGGCGCAACGCATCGCGGAAAGAGTTGACAGGACACCCTTCACGGCGAGTCATTGGTCCTCGGTGGACAACTCGGCGTTGTTCGGTGCTGCGTTGAGGAACTATCTTGGCGCAGAACAGGCACCCATTCTGGGGACGGGACTGGATCCGGACGACTTCCTCAGTTTCTGGAACCGCAGTCGCGAGTGGATAGGCCAAGAACTCGCGATTGCGTTGGAGCGGTCGAGTACCCTGCTCGGCTCGGAGGGAATTCTCCTCAGTCAGCTGATCCAGGTCTCCGGTGAGCGGCTTCTGGGCAGTGGCTCAGGTCGGATCGAAAACATCAGTGAACTCCTGACCCGAGTGAAGTCCCAGGTTGGCGCGACCGCCGAACGCGACTTGCGGCTCTATTACACCTGCGCGTGCGAACTCTACAATCGAAGTCTGGCGAACATTATTCTCACAGCTGGCAACAGCCCACGATGGGAGCCGTTCGTCGCCGCCATGGATTTGTGGCGAAACAACCTGTTGTCAGGAGAGGGGGATGTGGACGGGAGCGTCGGCCACCTGGACGAACTGATCGATGTGTCCATTCGTCTTCCTAGACCTGCTCATCTACGGCTGGTGAGCGGCGATATTTTGCTCACTATTCGACGATCGCCTGCCTGTGAGCGATACTTCGAAGCCCTCTCTCACTGGAGGAGGGCACCCACCGACGAAATACTGCGCGATGAACTCGTCAATTCTCTCCGCAGGTATTCTGATGAGATCATGAAGCATGTCGGCAAGGAGGTCGGAATGCTGGGTTTTCGCCCGCATTTCATTTCGAAGGTCTCGGACGTCAGCGGCATAGTGGAGAAAGTCCCGGGTGTCGTACAGGGGTTTCTCGCTGTGGGCGCAGCAGGAGCGGCAGCGGCCGGCACTTCGTCGCCCCTCATTCCGGCCGGGTTGTTTTCGCTGTTCTGTCTCCAGGTAGCCGCAAAATACGTGTCACCCTCGGAATCGGCAAAAGTTCTGATCTCTCCTCGTCTGGGTGCACGAATGCGTGCCGACATCACCATCAGCCACCGATAGCAAGCCCCTCATTCCCTCCGCACGCGGAAGTGCGGCTGCGAGCAAAGAAACCTAGGTGTCTATGGAGCTAGTCCTTATACGGCACGGAACCAGCACTCGTTCGAGAGTTGGCATTTGGGGCAGGCTATACGATGCTCCCCTGGCCGAGGGTTTCGAAGAGCAACTCGCGGAAACACGGGCTGCTTTGGAATCCCTTGAGCAACCGAAAGTTTGCTCTTCGCCACTCCTGAGGTGCCTGGAGACCGCGTCCTTCATATTTCCCCAGAAGGCTGTTCGCATCATTGAGGAGTTTCGCGCGTACCATTCGGGCCTCTTCGAGGAAAAGACTGAGGACTTCATTCGTGAGCATAACCCAGAGTACGTAAGCCTTTCCTACCGAGACCGATTCCTGCGGCCAAATTTTGACGAGGAGAGCATGGAGGCGCAGACATCGCGAGTCAAAAGGGGAATCCTTCGGGTGTTTGGTGATGGTGACCCGATTTTGGCGATAGTAGGGCATTACAGCACGATCAACATAATCGCCCACATCAGTTCACTAAATTGGGAAACCGACACGTATGCGGATGGCGTCTACGACGTTGCGGAAGGTGCGTTTATCCGAAAGACGGTGGATCCTGTGACTGTCCTGGCGGGTATCAGGGATCGAATCGGTCGAAAGAAGCCGGATCCTCCGGCCCGTGAAGGAACAGGTGGAAATGCCTGAGGGAGAGCGTTCACTCGGAGGTTTTGTCACCTTCGAAGGCTACGATGGCGCCGGGAAGTCTTCCTTGATCAACGGTGTACGCGAAATGCTGACCGATAAGAGTGTTCGTGTCGTTGGCCGCAAGAATGAACCCGAACTGGTCGACATCTCCAGAGTGCTGGAGCGTGAAGATCTTCGGCACCACGGGAACGTGGAGGTGTTGTTAAGGATTGCGCTGGAAATCGAAAGAGAGAGCATCATCAGCCGATCGCGCCTCAATAACGACATTACAATTTGCGATCGTGGTGTGGCAAGCCTGATCTCATGGTTCGACTACCTCGGAGTGCCGAGAGATCCATGCGAAAGGCTGCTGCAAGGTCTCATGGACTATCACAGCAGTGCGCTCACGGTCGTCTGCGCCGCCGACTTCGACACATGCTGGAAACGCATCTCGAGCAGGGGTGAGCAGTCACGGAAGGAAAAGCTCGGGAAGGATGTGAATAGTAAGTATTTCACCATGTACGAGGCGAATATCCTGCGCTATGCCGAGACGGCGGCCAACGTCGTGTTCGTCGATACCGTTGATTTGAACCTCGCCGAATCAACGTCACATGTCGTGCAGGCACTTCAAAGTCATGGTCTGGGCCTCTCTTGACATGGCGAGATCGATAAGGGCCCATTGCCAGGGGACCGTTGTTCCCGAGAATTGCCCGATTCATCACCCCGGCCGTCCGGCGCAGTCGTCGGTGCGACACGCGCGAACATGGGCTGCACCGAAATGGGCAGAAGTCTCAAACCAGACAAATCGCGAGAACGCCGGGGCTCTGCGCCGGATGCCGGAAGATCTTCGCGGACAAAAAGTCCGGCAAGAACGCCCTTCGCCCGGAGTTCAAGGCATGTCACGCCTTACTCGAAGCCAGCGACACACTTGCCGTCCCCTCGCTCAACCGATACGGCCGCAGCCTGCAGGATCTCATCAACATGGTTGCCGAACTCCGCGACAGCGGCATTGGCTTCGCTTCTCTCCACGAGAACCTCGACACCACCACCCCCGGCGGCCGACTCGTCTTCCACGTCTTTGCCGGCCTCGCCGAGTTCATCCGCGAGCTCATCGTCCAAGGCTCCCACGAGGGCCTGGCCTCCGCCCGCGGCCGGGTCGGCGGGCGTCCCACCGTCGCCACCGAGGAAATCATCCGCGCCGCCCGCGACCTCGTGCCCAACGCTCCATCACCTCGATCGCCAAGCTCCTCTGCGTGAGCTCCGGCACGCTCTACAACCACATTGCCGACCTCGCCGAACTTCGCGCGTCGGCACGGACGGAGATCAACGCATGATCGCGACGCCCACCCATGTCTACGTGGTGACGCACAGCGCCACCCAGATTGGGAAGGTCGGGATCGCCGGTCTGAACTCCGCGCGGATCGCTTAGCACCGGGCCAGGGCTGGCACCTGCACCGCGCGGTGCTGCTCCCCTCCCGCGAGGCCGCGCGACAGGTCGAACGGTCCGTCTTTCGGCAGCTCAAAGCCGACGGGGTGAGTGCACACATGCCAGCGGACCGCATGCCGCAAGGCGGCCAGAGTGAAACCGTGAACCTCGACGAGGTATCGATGGCGGACCAGTGAGACCAGGAGGTTGCAGCGGCCGACGAAGTGCAAGCTCAAGTGGACTTGTCCCGCGTGGTGCTGTTCCTCGCCCGCTTGGACCGCACCCGCATCCTGGTCGTCGGGACGGACGAGCCGCTCGGACCGTCCAAGGGGAGCCCAGAGTGTGCCATCGGGGAGGAGAACGCCGCTGACGGATGGCTGGTGTACGCAGCGAACGTGACCGCCGCCGAGTCGGACACCGCGCTGTATGGTCTGAGGACATGGGCGGCCACGGCCGGTGTACTCGAATACGAGGAGATGCGCGCGGCCGGCTGGCCCGTGCCGTTGCTCCGCAACAGATACCTGCTGAAGGGCCCCGCAGACGAGGACTTCAGGCAGGCGCGCATAGCGCTAGGGGTGCAGCTTTACCCGATCTTCGCCGACGCTCCGGATGAGGACTACTGACCCGGGCCGCGCGGCAGCCTCCGCTCTGCGGGAACCCCCGCACCGCACCTGATCGTCTTCCCATAGTGGTGGCCCCCCTTCGGTAGCCGGGCCCGAGTTCTGCGGAGGTCAGCGTTGCCCAAGCCCGTAGGCAGGTACATCTACTGGTCCGACCGGCTGGTCCGTGAGGTCGTAGAAGACAACGGGGTCCGGCTGACCCCAGGCATCAAGACCGCGGTGAAGCTCGGCCTGGGCGGCAGCGGCGTCGATGTCGCAGGCCGGGATCGGGAGCAGACCCCCTTCGAAGTCGCTGAGACGATCAAGAAAAGGCTCCGTGCCCACATTGCCACCGACTTCGACGCCCCTGGCCCCCTGCAGCTGGTACAGGGGAAGAGCCGGGTGGTGGTATCGGAGTTCCAGCGCTGGGGTGCCGACCCCGAACACACCTTCGGCCAGCGAACCGCCATGATCCACGCGCAGACGACCACCCGCGCGGGCCGCCGGGTCGACCTCTGCCTGTTCGGCGGCCTGAAGAACCTGCGTGGATTCACCGTCCCGGAAGACGACCCCGTCGGCGGCTGGGCCTCGTCAGCGGCACCAGCGATCGAAGAACTCATCGCTCTACGTGGTGCGCCCCTCAGCGCACGCACGAGGAGCCGGTTCCCTGACGACATTGAGGCGCTCGCAGTGGACACCCTCAAGGTCGCGACGACACAAGGCATCTACGCGGACCCCGCCGACCATAGAGGACGGCCCGAGACCCGCGCGTTTACAGTGATCGGCTTCGAGGCGTCCGATTTCGTCGCCACGATCTACAAGGACGTAACACTCACACCGGGACGATGGGACCTGCGAACCGAGCCAGAGATCGACGGGGTCAGCCGCATCCTCATTGGCGCCCCGCTGTGGCTGCGCATGGCGCGACCCGAAACGTTGAAAAGCTACTACGGGCCGAACCGGGTGGTGCTCTCCGACCTCCCCAGCCTGGCACCGTCAACACAGCCCGCCATCACGCCCCTCGGCCAGCAGGCCACAAGGCAGGGCAACCCAATGCACGGCTGAGGCGTCATCCGGGACGGCCCGCAAGGTCGACGAAGGCTCCGCCTCGTCAACCTCCGGCGGATCGTCCCGCTCCTGCACCAGACCAGAGTCCTCCAACCAGTCCGAGGGCACTGCGCGACCGGTCGTGCCTCGGCGCGACTCAGCGTAGCCGTGATCCCGGGTCCTCACGTCTTCAAGATCATTCCAGCCCAAGGTTGGCAGGCAGATCGCTAGTTTCGTTACCTGGAACAGTCTGAGAAGAAGAGGCTTCGGCGCTGATTCCAGGTTGGCGATGAGGAAACCCGCGCCACTACTCCGGCACCAGAATGAAGGTTCGCCCTCCAGCTCACAACTTTCCCCCAGCGCACCGAAGGACCTCTCAGGGGCGGAGACCGAGGACCTCGCGCTTGTACCAGGAGAAGGTTCGGCGGCGTCCGCCGGAGGCGCTGGAGAAGTTGCACGGCCCGATACAAGGGGTCATAGAGCCGCCTCTGCACATGGCCTGGTCGGGGATGACCTCGTATGACATGAGCGAGCCTCGCCAGCGCGTGAGTCTGTACCGCACCGTCCTGCACGAGGGCCTGCGTGATGACCTGCCCCGGTATCTCAACCGGGACCTGCTCTTCCATATGTGGCCGGTACTGCACACCCTCGTCGGTCGCACTGTGCGCAGCGTCTGAGAAGACGCCTTCCCCCCGTTATCTTCTTCGCGGTCCTGCAAGAGGGCCGCTGGCCTCCGGGCCCGGCATGACTGTTCCCCCCTGTCGAAGGGATGACCTGGGGGGTGGTGTCACCGGGCCGGGGAGGTGCCGTCCGAGACGCTGATGAGAGGCCCGGCCACCGCCCGGTCCGGCGCAATGCCGGACAGCTCGCGGGCGGCAGGTCTGCATAACGTGGATGCGCGAGTACGACACCACTGCCAAGGCCAGCACGTACCACTCTCCCGAAAGGGCGCGATGTTCGACACCGAAGACGTGGGCGTGTTCCTGGGCCTGGACGTCGGCAAGACCGCTCACCACGGCCACGGACTCACCCCGGCCGGGAAGAAGGTCTTCGACAGGCAGCTGCCCAACAGCGAGCCGAAGCTGCGGGCCGTCCTGGACAAGCTGGCCGCGAAGTTCGGCACCGTCCTGGTGATCGTGGACCAGCCCGCCTCGATCGGAGCCCTGCCCCTGACGGTCGCCCGGGACGCCGGCTGCAAGATCGCCTACCTGCCCGGACTTTCGATGCGGCGGATCGCCGATCTCTACCCGGGTGAGGCGAAGACCGACGCCAGGGACGCCGCGGTGATCGCCGACGCCGCCCGCACGATGCCCCACACGCTGCGCTCGCTTCAGCTGACCGACGAGATCACCGCCGAACTGACCGTGCTGGTCGGATTCGACCAGGACCTCGCGGCCGAGGCCACCCGCACCTCCAACCGGATACGCGGCCTCCTCACCCAGTTCCACCCCAGCCTCGAACGCGTCCTTGGCCCCCGACTGGACCACCCCGCCGTGACCTGGCTGCTGGAACGCTACGGATCCCCGGCCGCACTGCGCAAAGCCGGCCGCCGCCGGCTCATCGAGGTGACCCGTCCCAAGGCCCCGCACATGGCCACCCGGCTGATCGACGAGGTCTTCGACGCGCTCGACAAGCAGACCGTCAGCGTTCCGGGCACCGGCACCCTCGACGTCGTGATCCCGTCCCTGGCCCGCTCTCGGCGCTGTCCACGAGCAACGGCGAGCTCTGGAAGCGCAGATCGGGCAGTTGCTGGAGGCTCACCCTCTTTCCCCGGTCCTGACCTCGATTCCGGGAGTCGCGGTCAGGACCGCCGCCACCTTGCTGGTCACCGTCGGCGACGGCACCAGCTTCCCCACCGCCGCCCACCTCGCCTCCTACGCCGGTCTCGCCCCGACCACGAAGTCCTCCGGGACCTCGATCCACGGCGAACACGCGCCCAGAGGCGGCAACCGGCAGCTCAAACGCGCGATGTTCCTCTCCGCGTTCGCCTCCCTGCACGACCCCGCCTCCCGCACCTACTACGACAAGTGCCGGGCCCGGGGAAAGACCCACACACAGGCGCTTCTCCGCCTGGCCCGGCAACGGATCAACGTGCTGTTCGCGATGCTCCGCGACGGCACCTTCTACGAACCCCGAACCCCACGCCTCGCTTGACACAAGACATAGAGGCACCCCCCAGCTCGCCTTTCGCACACAGGCAGCCGCACGACGGACATGCCAGAACTGCACAAGCGGCTTCTGGCGTACGTGATCACCCTCGGCTCCGCCCTGGTTCTAACCGTCGGGTAGGCCATGCGGACCCACCACCTCGTGAACCGCCCCAGCCAGGACCTCGACGTCGCCACCGAGAACGCTGCGCCTGTCCTCGTAATCGATAGTCGGCTGCGCCACCACGATTTCGCTCGCCATAACTCCCCTCCTGGTTCGATGCGCAACGACCTTCCCTAGCGCCAGGGTGGTCGACCGTTTTCTGGACAACTCACTCTGGAACCCCCCGGTGTCGCACAATGAACTATCGGTGAGTGCAAGTCAGGAGGCGCAGTGGCATTGGTACATGTTCACGGTATCGGGAACCGGAAGGCCGACGCCGTGGTGCGCTCCGCCGCACTGCGCGACGAGCTGTTGCGCCAATACCTCCTGCCCGCGACCGGCCACTCCCCCGGCGCTCTACTGTCCAACCCGTGGTGGGGCGAGCTTGTCGCGGAACCGGCTTGGGGGTGGGCCTCGCTGGCCCCAGCCGAGGTGGAGTCGTTGGGTGGCGAAGGCGAGGATCCGCTGGAGGAGGTCGTCGCTGAAGCTCTGGCAGACGCCGTCGCCGGAACGGCACAGCGGGACACCGAGCAGGTCCTGACGGCGACCGCCCGCATCTCGTTGCAGCGGGCGATCGATCTGCTTGCACTGGCCGGCAACGACGCCGAGGAGTCCGAGCCGGGCGCCCTTGCGGAGCTGGTGGCCTTCTGCTCGCGAGCTACCGCGTACTGGGCCGAGAAGACTGACGAGGGCACCCGGGGTGACGGCGCGGAGTTCTTCGTCTGGCTCGAGGAGCTCGAGGAAGACGACGACTTCCTCCACCGCCTCCACGACGAGGTCGCCGACTGGGAGCGACGCACGGGCCGCGGCCCGGCCGAGGCGGGCCCTCAGTCCTGGGAGAGCTTCGGAGTCGAGAGGGGTCTGCCCACCCGCGCCGTCCGCGCGGTGCACCAGCTGCGCGCCTTCGAAGTCTCCGTCCGCACACGGCCCTTGGTCGCTGGTGTCCGCCGCTGGGCCGCCCGTCCGATGGCCTTGCTGATGGGTGACGTCATGGGCTATTTCGCCGAGCGCGGCACCCTGGAGATGCCCGGCCAGATCGTGAAGCGGATCGCTGACTCCCTTGACGAGGCAGCGCGGGACGCCACGCTGCGCGGTGAGCCGTTGGTGGTGCTCGCTCACAGCATGGGCGGGAACATCGTCCATGACGTGCTGTCCCACTTCCGGCCCGATGTGCGGGTGGATCTGCTGGTGACTGTAGGCACTCAGATCGGCCTTTTCGAGGAGCTCAAGCTCTTCGCGTCAAGTGACGACAAGGTGCCGAACCCACGCTGCCCCAAGGTCACCGCGCTGCCGAACGTGAACCGCTGGATCAACGTCCTGGACCGGTCCGACCCGCTGGCCTTCGCGGCCGCTCCGGTCTTTGCCGGCGCGGAGGACCTGGTCTTCCGTACCGGCGCCTGGTGGGCGCACGGGGCCTATCTCACGTCCTGCGACTTCCACGCGCGACTGGCGCGCAGGGTGGGGCAGCCGACATGACCACGGTCTGGGAGAGCGGCGTCGAGGGGCCTGCCGCTCACGCGCTGGTAGTCGGCGTCGGCGCCTATGACTGGTTCCCGGGCGGAACACGGTACGTGAAGGGCCGCAAGGGCGACCGGCTGTCCAAGGAGTTCACTCAGCTGGCCTCTCCCCCGGCGTCCGCACGTGCGCTGTGCGAGGGGTTGCTGGAAGGTTTTCGAGACCTGCCGGATGGAATGTCGCTCGGCAGCCTTGAAGCAGTCGTCTCAGCCCGCGAAGAGATGGTCCTCAAGGGTGATGACGGCGCCGAGGTGCCGCTCGGACCGGCCACCCTCGCGGGGGTGGAAGAGGCATTCAATGCCTGGTACGAGAGGTGCAACAGCCACCCCGACAACGTGGCGCTGTTCTTCTTCTGCGGCCACGGGGTCCAGGTCGGAAGAAGCTCTCAGATCCTCCTGCTTCAGGACACTGGTGAGAACGTGCGGGACTACTTCCGCACCGCAGTGGACCTCCGCGTTCTGGTGGAGGGGATGGAGAAGAACAGCGCCCGGGTCCAGTGTTTCTTCGTCGATGCCTGCCGCTTCGCTCCGGAACAGCTGTACGAGGAGGGGGACGTCCGCGCCACGCATCTGTTGACACCGCCGCGCCGACCGCGCACCCGCGACAGAGTCGTCGTCCACTCCACTCTCCCGGGCACCAAGGCACACGGCCCGCTGGGAGGAGTCACCCGCTTCACCGAGGCGGTCCTGCGTGCCCTAAGGACACCCGACTCAGACTCCGCGGGCGAAGCCTGGGCAGTGACCACGGAGACCGTCGGGAAATTCGTGCGTGAGCTCATGGCCTGGCCGGGGCTGCGGCAGGACGGCATCATCATGCCGCAGCAGCACTGTGACTTCTCCTCGCTAAGCACGAGCACGGGCGGCGTTCTCTTCTCGTTCGACGAGGCTCCTGCGGTCCCCTTTCACTTCGACACATCGCCCGGGGAGTCCTTGTCTGACGCCGAGTGGGCGCTCATGGATCAGGAACACCAAAAGCTGTACGCGTCCCGCCCGCCGATGCCTGAACCCTGGATCGGGCACGGACCCGTCGGCCCGGTGTGGGTCGAGGTGTCGTTCGCCGACGGTCGCTTCCGGGGCCGCAGCGACGAAGTCTGGATGCAGGCGCCCTGCCGTGCGCGGACGGTGGAGGTGCAGGAGTTGTGAGCGTCACTACGGCACACGTCGACATCGTGGCTCCCCCGGTGCCTAGTGCCACTCCGGGCGCGGTCGTCGGCGCGGCCGAGGTCCTTGATCGTGGCAACCGCCGGCTGGCGCGGGTCCCGCTGCGCGCTGGAATGTCGACCCCAGTGGAGATCCCGTACGAGGAACGGTGCCTGGTCCACGGCTGGTCCCCCTATCTTTCGGTTCAGTCCATCGCGGTGACCGGTGGCCACACCCGGCGCGCCGTGCTTTCCGCGCGGCGCGCGAACGAGGAGAACCCGAGTGCCAAGAAGTCTGGTCGGGCCGCAAGTGGCTGGGTCCGACTATGGGGTTGGGCGCCAGACAGCCACTGGACCGTACGGGACCCGTCGGACATGGCCACGAGGCAGGCCGCGACGGTGGCCACCCCGCAAGGTGGCCCCAGCATCCTACAGATCGGTGGCGGCCGAAGGCGTCCGGTATGCACACTGGTGCCGGAAGCATCCCTTTTCACCCTGCGGCCGACCGAGCATCGGCCGCAGGGTCCGGTGGAGGTCCGCCCCGTCGCGGACTCAGGTTTCACCCTGCTGGAGGCGCTACGGCTCGGGGAATGGGGCTGGGCCGCCATCGTGGAGCGGGTTTGGTGGGACGATCCTGGCGTACGAGGCACTCCACTCTTCGATCTGGCGGTCGCTTATCTGGCATGCAGACGCGGCGACTTGGACCGTGTCGACCAGTGGAAGGAGATGAACTGGGACCGCTATGAGACCGGCCCCGCTCGGATCGACGTCTTGGCCGTGGACGCGTGGCTTGCTCGGCGCCGCAGTGACTCACGGCACCTCGCCTGGGCCCTGGCCCAACTCGCCGATGCACGAGGAGCTCCACTTCTGTCCGAGGGCTTGGACCTACTCGCCGCGGAGCTGGCCCGCCCGTTGCTGGAATCGCAGGCACCGGAGTCAGGTGAGGCGCTGCGCCGCCTCCTGGCCCCCTACCTGCGCGCATCGCTGCCGTCGTCACTCTCCTCATTCACCGCCGCTCATCCGGAAAGGCCGGAACCCCGGGCACCGAAAGGGGCGCGGCCCGGCAACTCGCTGCCCTTCCACGTGGAAGCGGACGCGAGCGCCTTGCGGATCGAGTGGCGTGTGCTGAGCGGCGCGCCGTCGCAGGGCAGGGATTACGGACTCGCCGCCCAGAGGGCGCTGCCCCGCGAGCCCGGCCTGATGATCAGTGCGCCAGAGGGGCTCCACGAGTGGCTCATCATCGAGGACGAGGACCCGATGGTGCTCTGGCGGCTGGCCCGCAGGCTCCTCGACGAGGGGGCAACGGACGGAGTGTCCTTCGTGCCTGGCCGCGATGCAGTCGCGGTGGCGCTGCCGGGGCTGCGAGCGGGTCGAGTGGCGGCCGTTCTGTCCAGTCTCCAGAGACAGGGTTTGGTGCAGCGCCTCGAACTCAGTCTGGGCGGCGCGCGCCGGGAGCTGCACATGGCGAACGCTGCCGAGGCCGAACAAATTCTAGCCGTGCTACTGCGAGAGGGCCACCAATCGTCGCCGTAGGGGCCCGGCCCGCGTCCGCCCCCGCACACGCTCGACCACCCGCCCAGCATGATCAGCATGATCAGCAGCACGCCATCGGCAAGGTCGGTGTCCGCGACTCGCTGGGCGGGCCCACCAACCTCGCCTGGCAGGGCCGGCATAGACCAAATGCCACAACAGGCGGATCACGGCGGGGTAGTGAGACGAAGCTGTGGCTACCATGCTGATCAGCACAGCGCCGGACGAGAACCGTGTATGGGCGGTGCGGGGGAGGGTGAGTGTCCAGGGACGGGAACCGCGCGCTGGCGGACCATATCTGGTCCATGTCAGATCTGCTGCGGGGGGGGACTTCAAGGCAAGCGAATACGGCAAGGTGGTTCTGCCCTTCACTTGCTGCGCCGGATGGACTGCCTGCTCCAGCAGGCGGAAGAGGGGTGATCTACCGGGGCCGCAGCCGCGTGAGGACTGGAAGGTCTTCGGTCGGACGCGGACACCGAGTCTGAGCGGGAGCTGACAGAGCAACTACACTTCTTCACACGGAATTTCCCCACCGCTGTCGTCGAAGCATTGGACGCCTTCGACTTCGCGGTGACCGTGCGCCAACTGGCCGGAGCTCGGCTGCTGTAGCCCGTCCTGTCCCGGTTCACCACCCTCGACCTTGGTGAGGAGCGCGGTTCCGCACCGGCGGATGGGACAGGGAGTACGACGAGCGGCTACGTCGCTTTACCGCGGCGTCACCGGAGCTCTTCTGTGAGTTCACAACACCCAAGAGAGTGTCCGCTGCAACCGTGAGGTTGCTACTCGGCCCCGACAGCATGGCTCTAGCGGTCACGTGCGGGTCGCTTCCGGTACACGACCCGTGCTGCGGTGCCGAGGGTCTGTTCTCGGCGGTCGAGGAGTTCCTGCGCGATGTGGCTAGCGCTGCCGAACTCGTCGCTGTCGGCCAGGAACTCTGGGACGCAGATGCTACGTTCCGCTCCCGCTCCAGTGCTGCGCAGGTCGGCGCCTGACATCAGCTCGACGTCGTGATCCCGCACAGGTGGAAGCGCTCCTGGCTACGGTGGCACCTCGCGTGGTGGTCAACGTGACAAGCGACGGTGTGGACTGGGCGATTACTGCGGACGGCTCCATCCGCATGGCCACCGCGAAGCTTGGAATCCGCCTGGTGCACGTCTCCTCCGATGCCGTGTTCTCCGGCATCGGCAAGACCCGTTACGACGAGACCTGTGCCCCAGTCCCGATCACCCCGTACGGAGCCGCGAAAGCCGCCGATGAGACCTCTGTGCTACTGCTGTGCCCGGACGGCGTTGCCGACCACACCTCCCTGATCATCGGCGACGGAGGATACCACCGCGAACGGGTGGTGCACGAACTGGCTGCCAACGAGCGGGAGGGAGTTCTGTTCACGGACGGCATCCGCTGCCCTGTCCACGCCGCCGATCTCGCGGCCGGTCTGTGGAAGCTCGCGGCCTCGACCGAAACAGGCGTCTTCCACCTCGCCGGCACCGACGCCCTCAGCCGCTACTCTCTGAGCGTGCTCAGCGCCCGCCGCGACGGCATCGCACCCTCCTTGCTACCCGTCGGCCGTCGGGCGGATACCCGGCTGCTGGGGGCACTGGACGTACGCCTCGGCAGCCACGCCACACAACACCGGCTGGGCATCAGGCTCCGCGGTGCCAGAGAGTTCCTCGACATGAGGTGACACCCGTTGGCCGACCCCAGTCCGTTCGGGCGTCACCTGCCGTAAGACGCCTCCACTCCTGTCCGGTGCGGACGGGGGGGAGGCAAGGTTCATGTAGTGATGGTGAGCGGGTTTTCCATGCTTTTCCAGGCTCCGAGGACGGCCTTGTGGGCGTCCGGCTGCAGGTGGGCGTAGCGCTGGGTGGTCTGGAAGCTCTCGTGGCCGAGGAGGTGTTGAACCTCGTAGAGCGAGACTCCCTTCTGGACGAGCCATGAGGCGCAGGTGTGGCGCATGGAGTGCGGCGGGTAGTGCGGGACGAGCTGCAGCTCGCCGTCGTCGCCGAAGTGGAACGCGGCCTCGACGGCGGGCCACCAGGTCTGCCGGCGCCAGTTGCTGTCGGCGAGTAGGCGCCCGGAGCGGCCCTTGGTGATGGTGGTGAACACCACCGCGTCGCGGTCGAGCCGGTGGATGTGGCGTTCGAACGCTTCCAGGACGTGGGGCGGGAGCGGTACCTCCCGGCGGCTCTTGGAGCTCTTGGGGTATTCCTTGATGCCGCTCTTGGTGTTGACCTCCACCACGAACAGGCGCGAGCGGCGCACGTCGATGCGGTGGCGGTGCAGGCCGGAGAGTTCTCCCCAGCGCAGTCCGGTGTAGAAGCCGAGCAGGCACATCGTGCGCCAGGCGGGGGCCAGTTGGTCGAGGATGCTCTGCGCCTGGTCGGGCGTGAACCACTGCGGCGGTTTGACGGCGATAGGCGGCAGATCGATGCTGCGGCACGGGCTGACCGCGATCACATCGTCGTCGACCGCCGCGCGCATGATCGACGACGTCAGGTTGTAGGCCCGCTTGATCGCAGCAGGGCCCGTGCCCTTGTCGACCAGGGAGCGGATCCAGCTCTGGACGTCCATGCGGGTGATGGCCCGCATCTCCCAGTCCGCCCAGTGGGGCATGACGTGGTTCTTGATGCTGGACGCGTCGCCGCGCAGGGTGTGGGGTTCGACGATGCGGGCGTTCCACCATCGGTCGTGCCACTCCCGGAACGCGATTTCGCCGGCCCGCGGGTCGCGTACCGCTCCGCGAGCGAACTGGGTCTCCAACTCAATGCCCCAGGCCCGCGCCTGGGCCTTGAGGGGGAAGGATTCGCTGAACCGGTCGCCGGTCCGGTTGCGTACGGTCGCCTGCCACCTACCGGACTTCAATCTACGCAGGTACGTGGTACTGCTCCTTCACGCAGGAACGGTGAGGGCCAAAGTGCCGGTGAGAGATCACCGGCGGGCGCGCGGGGAGACGACCAGCCTGCTGGCGATGAACTCCTCCAGCCCTGCAGCAGGGACACGGACGCGGGAGCGTTGTGTCCCGGTACGCAGATCGACGACGGGAAGGTCTCCGGCGGCGATGAAGCGGTAGACGGTGCGGCGGTCGACGTCCAGGGCGGCGGCCACGGCAGGGATGGACAGCAAACGGGCAGGCATGGGCGACTCCTTGGAGACAAGGGGGAGGAAAGAACCGGCGATTCGATTTCGCCGGGCTGCCGGGCGATGTAGGACGAAGGTCAACCGGCCCGGTCAGGGCAGTGGGACCACATCGCCCAGGAGATGTGTCACGTGATGGCCGCAGCGAGGTACGGACCGCAGAAGGTCCGAATGTGTACGGCGGTGGGCCCGCGCACAGATCTTGGGCCAGAGCGCGGAACGGTTATTACTGCTCAGGCGGGTGCACTGTGCCCGCCATGAAGGCGAAGAAGGGAAACACCGATCCCGAGGATTCCTCTTCAATCCATTCCAGAAGGACACGAATGCGCCCCTCGAAGAGCAACAAAAACTCGCCTATTGCGGGCTGCGGCAAACTGCTCGGCTCCTCACACACAGCATTGGGACACGTCGGCGCCCCGGGTCGTTCAATGGTCTGGAGAATCGCCGGTTTGGCCAACCGGCGATCGTCGGTTACATTGCCCCGCCGTCCGGTCGGGGACGCGCACCGGCATCGTGGAGGAGCGTCTGGGGAGCCACGCCGAGAGCGGCGGCGATGACTACGAGGTCGTCGACGTCGCAACGGCGAACTCGTCTTTCGATGCGGGAGAGTTGGGTGAAGGTCAAGGGCCGGCCGAGGGCGGTGACGCGGTCGGCGAGTCGGCGCTGCGAGTAGCCGCGCGTGGTGCGCAGGCGCTCTATGGCGTGTGCGGCGGCTTGTCCGGCGGGACCGATTCCGAGGGGGCGTGGCGGCATGGGTGTGTTGTAGCTTGCTTTCCCGAGCCAGGGGAAGCGGTGTGGTGTCTGCCGTGAGCGATGCACGCGAGGTGCCGGTTTCCGGCACCCCTTTTCCTTGACCGGCGTTTCGGGTTTATGGTTTTCCAGCCCCGCACGATTACTACAGAGTTTGTAAGTCAACTCTGGACTTGTGCGCGGCGGGTGTGGCTGTGTTGTCCACGCGCCCCGGCGTTTCGCCGGACAACGCCCCGAATCGCGACGAAGGTGGTCGATCGACATCGCCCGTATCCGCACCATCAAGCCCGAAGCGTTCGCCTCCGAGTCGTTGGCGATGGTGTCCCTGTCCGCGGAGCGGACGTTCTTCGGGCTGCTCACGCAGGCCGATGACCGCGGCCGGTTCCGCGACCAGGCCGCGGTCATCGCCGGCCTGCTGTGGTCGCTGCGCCCGGACCACGGCCCCATGGACGTCGATGACGACCTCAGCCAGCTCCAGGAAGCCGGGCTGATCTGCCGCTACGAGGGCGGCGACGGCAAACGGTACCTGCACCTCGTCACCTTCGCCCGCCACCAGAAGATCAACCGGCCCAGCGGCGTGCGCCACCCCGACTGCCCACACCACGACCACGGACACCTCGGCCCTGCCCGCGAGCCGGCACCGAGTACTCACAAAGACCTCACGGAGCACTCCGTGACCCCTCACGGTGCCGGGGCGGTGATCCCGCCTGTCGAAGAAGGTGCTGGTCAGCGGGTACTCAGTGAGCCCTCATCGCCAGCTCACGAACCGCTCACGCAGCGCTCCGTGAGCCCTCACGGTCCGGATCTAGGACCTAGGAACGTGGATCTAGGATCTTCCCCTTCGGGGGGCGCGAGCGCCCCCGCGCCTGCGAGCGTCTCGGCGAAGGACCTGATCGGCGAGTACGTCGCCGGATGTGCCGAACGCCCGCCTGGCAGCTTCCTGGGACACCTGGGACGCGAAGTGCGCAACCTGCTGGCCGAGGGCATCAAGGCCGACCACATCCGCGCCGCGCTCATCCAGCAACGGGCCAAGGGAGTGCACCCCAGCGTGCTGCCCAGCCTCGTCAACGACGTGATGAACACCCCCACGCGCAGCACCGCCTCGAGCCGGGCCTGGACCAACCCGGCCGATACCGCAGCGGCTTACGGAGGCCAGCTCTGAACACCACCACCGGCACCCGCGGGCGCCCGCCGCAGTCCGTCGGCACCGTGACGGCCCGCCTCGAAGACATCCTCACCGCCCGCGGCCTCGACCCCACAGCCACGGCAGCACCGCCACCGGAGGAACCGGTCAGCGCCCTGGAGCTGGCCGACAGACGCATCCCCGCCCGCTACCGCGGCGCCCTCGCCGACCACCCCCAGATCACCGCCTGGGCCACCCAGATCGCCGAAGCAGGACGCCCAGGCCCGGCCGGTGCACCCGGTATATCCGAGGGCGGCTCATTGCTGATCGTCGGCCCCACCGGCACAGGCAAGACCCACCAGGCATACGGCGCCATCCGCACCCTCCTGCACCGAGGCGTCCGCCTGCGCTGGGAAGCCACCACCAGCGCCGACCTCCACGCCCGCCTGCGCCCCAGCTCCCGCACCGGCCATGACAGCGAACGCGAGCTGCAGACCCTGGCCCGCTGCCCGCTGCTGCTCCTGGACGACCTCGGCGCGGCCAAGACCAGCGAGTGGACCGAGGAGCTGACCTACCGGCTCATCAACCACCGCTACGAGCACCTGCTCCCCACCCTCATCACCACCAACCTCCCCACCGCCGAACTCCGCACCACCCTCGGCGACCGCGTCGCCTCCCGCCTCGCAGAGATGACCGAACGCGTCATCCTCACCGGCCCCGACCGCCGACGCGAGGACCCCACCTAGACCCACCAAGGCACGCCGCCCCTACAGCCGGCCGGTCGGCGTCTGCGCACAGACCGTCCGGTTCGGGGACCGTCGCCATACATGGGGACCGGTCCCCAGCAGAGCGGGGACCGTCCCGGGGACCGACTGCCTCCAACAGCGGGGACCGACGCCACCTCTTGGGGACCGGTCCCCGACGGCACTACTTCGGGGACCGGTCCCCGAGCCGAACACGGCACCGCACGGGGACCGGTCCCCAACGGACCAATCGGCCCCGGGGACCGGGGACCGGGGACCGGGGACCGGGGACAACAAACAGATCAACGCCTTACAAGAGCAGCCTCGGTCCCCGCAGCACACTCGGGGACCGCCCATGCGGGGTGGCCGGGGACCGACGCCTTCGTCGCCTGCCGGGACCGATAGACACGGCGACCAACTGGCACCACGGTCCCCTCAAACGGGGACCAACCCCGGGGACCGGCCCCCGGGACCGGATGAAGAAGGCCGGTCTCCACGGTCCCCGATCCGGTACATCCCCGCAGGACCGTCCCGGTCTTGACTGGCCTCTCTCACGCCCCGACCACCACGGACCGCCCCGCCTCAAATACTTCGTCAAGGGACTTCCATGCAACAGCGTCACCCTCAGACGTCCACCGAGGCGCACCAGAACGCGACCTCCCCAGCCCCAAACGGCACAGCAAGTTGGAGGTTCGGACACTCCCCCTCAGGGGGTGCGTCCGAACCCGACCCCGCCCCGGGGGTGGCGGTGCCCGTCCGGCGCCAGGGGGCGCCGGACGGGAAGGCTGCGGCCGAGGGCGGACCGCAGCCAGACAAGGCCAGCCGCAAGCGCAGGGCCAGGAAGGGGAGGTCGCGTCCGCGTGACAAGAAGCAGCGCCCCGCTCACAGCGTGCGCCTGAACCCACAAGAACTCGCCATCATCCAGTCCGGCGCCGACCACGTCGGCATGAGCGTGGCCGGGTTTATGGCCCATTGCGCCCTGGCCGCCGCCCGCGACCAGTCGCGCACCGCGGCAGCGATCGCCACTGACCGCGACATCCTGATGGCCTTGTTCGGGGTGCGCCGTCAGTTCGGCTGGGCCGGCAGCAACGTCAACCAGGTCGCCAAGGCCCTCAACTCCGGTGGTGACGCACCGCATGTGGACGCCGTCCTCGCCGACCTGCAACGTGCCGCACAAGCCGTCCAGCGAGCGGCAGACCGGGTCGAAAACCGGCAGGAGGACCGAGCAGCTTGATCCCCCGGATCCACCAGCAGGGCAGCAACACCCTCGGGCTCCTGCACTACCTGTACGGCAAGGGCACCCACGAGGAGCACGTCGACCCACATCTGGTCGCGTCCTTCGACGGCATGGCCCCCGACCCCGGTCGCGACCCTTCGGTGACGAAGAAGGACCTCCAGCACCTCCTCGACCAGCCCCTGTCCCTGCTCGCCACCGACCAGCGTCCCGAGAAGCACGTCTGGCACTGCTCGGTGCGCGCTGCCCCCGACGACCCGATCCTGTCCGACGAACAGTGGGCCGGCATCGCCCGCCGTACGGTGGCCGCCACCGGCATCGACCCCGGTGACGGCGCCGGCTGCCGCTGGGCCGCCGTCCGGCACGCCGACGACCACATCCACATCATCGCCACCCTCATCCGCGAAGACGGCCGCCGCCCCGACCACCACCGCTCCGGCCAACGCGCCCAGACCGAATGCCGTCTGATCGAAAAGGAACTCGGCCTGCACCAGGTCGCGTCCGGAGACGGCACCGCCGCCAAGCGGGCCACCAGCGCCGAACGCCACAAAGCCAAGCGCCAAGGCCGCGAGCGCACCGCTCGCGATCAACTGCGAGAGTTGGTGCGTCGCGCGGTGGCCGGCGCGATGGGCGAGGAGGAGTTCTTCGACCGGCTGGCCGCCACGGGTGTCCTGATCCGCAAGCGCCTGGCGCCCTCCGGTGACCTGCTCGGCTACAAGGTCGCCCTCCCCCAGGACCGCAACAAGGACGACGAGCCGGTCTTCTACGCCGGTTCCACCCTCGCACCCGACCTGTCCCTGCCCCGCATCCGCGACCGCTGGACCCTCCCCGAAGAAACTGCCACCGCCTCGGCAGACAGCTCCGGCCCGCACCAGCCCTCCCTGCCGCCGGTGACAGGTCCCGCATTCGCACAGCGCCGGGCCACCACCGCCGCATGGCAAGCCCTGCTGATCATCGACCACGGCGACGACGGCACCGCGGCAGCCCAGATCGCAGCGGGCGGAGAAATCCTGGACGCGCTCGCCACGACCTCCGCCGCCCACACCCGCGCCTCCCTCCGTGAAGCGGCCCTCACATTCGAACGAGCCGGCCGCTCCCACGTGAGAGCAGTACGCGGACACGACCGCGCTCTGCGCCACGCCGCTCGCGACCTCCTCCACAGCGGACCCGCTTCCGGCCGCGGCGAAGACGGCGCCACCACCGCCATGCTCATCGACATGGCCTTCTTCCTCGCCATCACCGCAGCGAACTGGCACGCCAAAAAGCACCACAGCCAGCAGGCCGCCGCAGCCCACCAAGCCGCCGAACACCTCCGCGCCGCCTACCAGGTGGCCGCGGCCGAGCCCATGGCCGTCCTTGGCCGACGAGGCCGACGCCTGCCCCCGCTTACCCGACAGCGGCAAGCCGACCTGCTGCATCAGGTGCTGCCGGACCTGGCCGAGCGCATCCAGACCGAAGGAAGCTGGCCCGCCCTGGCCGCCACCCTCGACGACACCCGCAAAGCCGGCCACGACCCGGCCACCCTGCTCGCCGACGCCGCCCGACGACGCGAACTCAACACCGCCGACTCCATCAGCGACGTCCTCATATGGCGCCTACGTCGCAGCGCCCGCTTACCCGCCCTAGCAGAAAGTCCCTACGCCGCGTCCATGCGAGACAACCGACGCACTCCGGCCCTGACGTCGACCGCGCCAGCAGCGAACAGCGCAGTGAAGGACTCCAGCCGTCAGCGCTGACTGGCAGCCTTTCATCTCAGCCGGCCTGAGACCCTGGAGTCCGATCGAGAGGGGCCGCGGGCATGGAGTGGAAGACCTACGGTGAGCGCCAGATCTACAACAACCCCTGGGTGAACCTGTGGTTGGTGGATGTCCAGCAGCCGGACGGGCGTCGCTGGGAGTACCACGTCGTTCGTCTGCGGCATCTGGCCGTGGCCGCCGTGATCAACGACCGCCAAGAGGTGTTGATGATGTGGCGGCACCGCTTCATCACCAACTCGTGGGCCTGGGAGCTCCCCATGGGCTTGGTGGAGGAGGGCGAGACTCCGGAGGAAGCAGCGGCTCGCGAAGTACTGGAGGAGACCGGCTGGCGCCCTGGCCCGATCAAGCCTCTGATCTATGCCGAGCCAGCCAACGGGATCACCGACTCGCAGCATCACGTCTTCCGCGTCGACGGTGCGACCTACTCCGGACCGCCCACGGAGAAGAACGAGTCCGACCGCATCGAGTGGGTCCCCCTCAGCGAGGTGCGGGGGATGATCGACCGTCGTGAGGTTGTGAGCAGCGGGTCTCTGGTCGGTCTGCTGTACCTGCTCATGGATGAAACGATCCGCTGACCGGTGGGAGGACTTCCCGTAGCCGGGCCTCAAAGGCCAGGGCTACGGGTTCTCGCCTGTGTGTTTTCTCCGCCTGACGTGCTCCACGAAAGCCACCCAGGTAGCTCGGTGGACTTCGATCATTCCCCGGCCGCGCGCCTTGGTATCTCGGACCATCACCATAGTCAGGTCGTTGTCTGCTACTTCAACGCAGTTCTGCGTTTCTGTGTAGGAGCTGGTTCGCCAGTTCAGGTCCATCGGCTGCATGGTGCACTCTCCTAGTCGTTCGGGATCTGGTCGTAGTGCTGGATCGCCGTGGAGATGAGATCTCGGACGGCGGTGCCGTAGACCGCTGACTGCTTCAGGAGGGCGAACGCCTTGGTGTACAGCTCGATTTCTCGGGGCTGAGAGACGGAGAGCTCCGCCGAGTAGGTTTCGACGAGGACAAGTCGGCTGTCAAACATCGAGAACGCGTTGCCTGGCCAAATGAGGGTCGGAGCGGATTTAGGGACGATGCCCAGGCTGAGGCGGGGAAGACGCATCACCGCCAGGAGGCGGTCGAGCTGTCCCCTCATCACTTCTGGGCCGCCGAAGTTGGTGTAGAGGGCCTGTTCGCCGAGGAGGACGTTGAAGATGCGTTCGCCCTGGTACAGGTACTGCTGGCGTTCGAGCCGCTTCGCCACGGCCGCTTCGGTGTCGTTGGGAATCTCGTAGTAGCTGACGCCCTGTTGGAAGACCTCGGCAGCGTAGTCCGCGGTCTGGAGGGTTCCCCAGATGAGCGTGGGGTGCCAGATGCGGAAGACCTTGGTCTTGGCGTACACCGGAATAGCTTGGCGCTGTCGCTTTTCGACGCCCGTCTGGAGTTGCCGACGCCATTCGAGCCATAGCTCATCGACATGACGGACGATCGCGACCAGGTCGCCGAGTTGATCCCCCTGGCCGGTGGTCTCACACCAGACTCGGATGTCGGCCTCGCTGGGGCGCTGCTTGCCATTCTCAATGCGAGAGACCTTCGACTCCTGCCACAAGGTGGCACGCGCGAAGGCCCGGCCGCTGGCAAATCCGGCGTCCTTGCGGAAGCCGCGCAGCCGGGCACCAAGCGCTTGCAGTGCTTCTTGTACTTGGGTGCTCACGGGTCGGTCAGGGCTTGTACTCAGAATGCGGGATGGCTGCCGACCACAGCAGGTCCCGTAGGCGCACGCACTCGGCCACGGTGTCCGGGGCCTCGATCAGTTCTGACCCGAGCACCCTGCCATCCGAAGCGAAGTGGCCCACGGCGAGCAGGCGGTCGTCGTACAGCCACCAGTCGCTACCTTCCACGGGGAAGGTAATGCCCTCTGGCAGGCAGTGCCGGGGCAGCCAGCGGATCTCTTCGCCAGCCTCCTCGTTCAGGGTGGTGGTGGCGTGCTCCCACTGGATGTAGGAAGTGTGCGGCTCGGTCACGACCCGGACGCGTCGGACGGCTTTCCCTTGCCTGGTGACGCGCCGGATGAGCTGTGTCCAGGGTTCCATGTAGGAGTAGTCGACGGTCTCGCCGCGGAGCCAGTTCGCGAACGGACTGTCCTCGTCGGGAACGGAGTAGTCGTCTCTCAGCTCCAGATGGAATGCGTCGTGCGCGAAGCTTTCAAAGAGCTGGTTGCGCTCGGCGCTGGAGATCAGCTCCACGCGGTTCCTCCAGTAGGGCGGTGATCGCGGCCTTGGGGACCTCGACCACGGTCTCGTAGTCCGGAATCTCCATCTGAGCCAGGGTCTCGGGGTCGGTCACCTCGCGGCCCTGGACCACGAACGTACCGTTCGGCGTGAGGATCATGATCGGATCCTCGACGCGCCTGATCTCCCCGACCGCCAGGTCGTCCTCGGTGAGGTGCTCGAACAGCTCTGTGGGCACCTCAACCGCCGTCTCCCCCTCCGGGATCTCAAGCTGCATCAACAGGTCGTTCGCGAAGATCTTCCAACCCTGGACGAGGTAGGTGTCCCGGTCCGTGGCGTAGAGGGTCGGGCAGTCACCGACCGTGGAGTTCTTACCAAGGAACCGTAGCTTCATGGTTGTTCTCCTGTCTGCTGCCTTGCTCAGGTTTGTTCGACTCAGCGATGGTCTGCGATGCGTTGTGACCGGTCAATGAGCTTGCTGCAAACTCGCGCAATCTACTTGGATCCTGGCCCACAACCGCTCTAGCTTCATCTGCGAACCCCACCATCCAAGGCAAGCCCTCAGACGCGGGAGGCAAGTGTCTCTGGGTTGTCTGGCGGCTCTACGACTGCCCGAGAGATCGCGATGGCCGCACGCAAGTAGGCCCGTGCCCGACAACTCAATAGCCGCACATGAAGCATTTCTACCCCTCAATTCACCACCAAGGATCGCCTGCCGAACCATTCCTGGCTATTGATCGCTGATCGTAAAGTGAGAATCCGTGAAGAAGGCGGCATGACATCGACTGCAATCATCACTGATAATGCTCCCGACGCCAGTTTCCTTTTCCTCCCGCGTACCGGCCTTGAGGTGGTCTTCGCTCGCGGCCATGGGTCTGGAAATGGGGCTGTAGCTCTTGTGGACCTGCTCTGGCCACAGCGGATACGCAGTGTCGTACGGGCTGGCCTGAGCTGCTGGGAACGACCGGCGCTCATCGCGGACGCCGAGTTACTCGTCACCGAGCTGGTCACCAACGCGCTCAGACACGGCCGCGGTGATGTCGGAGTTCGTTTGTCCTTTGCCACCGGTCACCTGCGGATTGAGGTCCGCGACGGCTCGCCCGAGGTTCCCGAACCACAGGCAGCGAGTTCCTTGGACGAGGGCGGCCGTGGACTCTTCCTAGTCGAGGCCATCGCCGACGACTGGGGCATCAGCGACGACGGCTTCATCACCTGGTGCGCCCTCTACCTGCACGACGCCCCCTGATTGCACAAACCACTCCAGGCCCTACCCGATAGCCATCTGCGCCTGAACCGCATCGAGGGAATTCCCGATGTCCGCCGACGACTGACCTTCCGAGTTGATGCCCCCATGACCACGACGAAACCGGCCCCGCCCGACTTCGGCATCGACCTCCTGCGTTGCCTGTGGCGCGCGGAAGGGCTCGAAGCAAGCATGCCCGGAGCGGACGCAGCGGCGGCCAAAGCCCTTGTTGACCTGTTCGCCGCGGAGACAGACCTCCTACGACGCATCCTGGGCGAGCACGGCTGGCCTGGCTACCAGCTCGTCGGCCAGCATGCCTCGCTATGCGCCTGGCGGATCGCAACGTACTGCACCGACGGTGCACTGCAGGCCCGTGCGCTGGAGCTGCTGGGTAAGGCCGTGCACCAAGGCGACGCCAACCCATTGCACTACGCACTACTGGCCGATCGGATCTGTTTCAACCTCGGACAGCCGCAGCGCTTCGGAACGCTCTACGTCCCAACGCACGTCGGCTTCCTCCGGCTCTACCGTGTCGTAGAGCCGGAACGGCTCGATGACCGGCGCTACGCCCTGGGTCTCGAACCGCACGCCGAGTGGGCGAACCGGCTCCAGGCGCAGTCCCTGCCGACCGAGCTTGCAGCCGGCGCCTCCGGCTGACCCAACAAGCCCCTTCGGGCCGCAGTCAGCAGTCCCGGCTCCCCCTATGGCCAGCGGATCACGTGGGCTGCGGCCCGACGCCCCACCCCCTTCTCTGAGGACTCACCCCATGCCTTCCTTACTCGCGCCAGGCCAGTGCGCCGCCGTCACCCTCCCAGCCTTCTCACACTGGGGGCCCACTGATGCCCTTTGCTGACATGAGCCTGACACTCCCGCATCCCGCAGGTCGGGACGCCGATCTGCGCGTCGCCCTGGAGGATCTGCGTCTGAATCGGTGGTTGTCCACGAAGGAGTTGCTCGCCAGGACGGATTCCTGGGCACTGCGGTGCAGCCGAAGTCAGGTCCTGGGCCGCGCGGCGGTGGACACCGAGGCGATCGAGATGTGGGCCGCGGAGGAGCCTGAGGACTGGAACGCCTGGATGATGCGGGCCCGCGTGCTGAGCGAACGCGTGGTCCTCGCCCATCGCAACGGCGCCTCCCGGCCACAGCTGATGCAGGCCATTCTCAAGGCCCGTTACGCGTGCAGTGCGGCCGCGGAGTGGACGGCCGATCCGGTGCCGCCGCTGTGCTTCATGACGCTCGCGCAGGTCGACGACGACCCCAGGCGGCCGCACAGCGCGCTCAACTGGATCACGCGTGAGGACCTGCTGCCACCAGGCCCTTGGCGGCTGCTGGACGCGGTGCACCAACGGGATGCGCACAACCGTGAAGCCTTCCACCGGATGCTCGCCGTCTTTCGCGCCCGCGGCGACGAGCTGATCACCTTCGCACAGTGGGTGGCATCCAAAGCCCCCATCGGGTCGCCGCTAAAGGTTCTGCCGCTGTACGCGTTCGTCGATCAGTACCGCAAGCAGTGGGCGACACGGCAGACCGCCAGTGTGCTGGCGTACTGGGTCACCGAGGACAAAGCGCACTACGCCCGCCAGGCGCTGCATGAGTGGTTCGAGCCGACGCAGCCCGCGCCAGGGCAGCCCGACACCCGTTCCCTGCTGGATCTCAACCACCTGGTGCACGCCCTGACGGCCACCGGCGTAGGCCATGCCGGCCCGGTGTTCGAGGCGATCGGCCCGCACGTGACCACCGCGCCGTGGGCCCAGGTCGCCCACGAGCCGCAGGAGTGGCGGGAGGAATTCCTCAAGGCCCGCCGCCCCGCCCTGAAATCCAGGGGCCACCGATGACCATCCGAGGCCCACCCTCCGCGACCACGGCCCCCTTGTGCTCGTCCCTCCTCCAAGTCGTCCAAAGGACCTTTCCGTTGCACTTACCACCCGCATTACGCCGTCTCTCCCCTCCTCCCTTCTCCCCCGAGGTGCCCGATGCCGCACAGACGATCAACTAGCCGCCGTCCGCTGGACGACGACGCGGCGCTGCGCGGGCACGGCTACACGCCCGAGCTCAAGCGCGGCATGGGCGGCTTCGGGAACTTCGCGATCAGCTTCTCGGTGATCTGCATCCTGGCCGGCGGCATGACCCTGTTCGGCTACGGCCTCAACACCGGCGGCCCCGCCGTCATGCTGTGGGGCTGGATCGGCATCGGCGCCATGACCCTCATCCTCGGCGCGTGCCTGGCTGAAGTCACCTCCGCCTATCCCACCTCGGGCGGCCTGTACTACATGGCCCACCGCCTCGGCGGGCCCCGCTGGGCCTGGGTGACGGGCTGGCTCAACCTGCTGGGGCTGCTCGGCGCGATAGCCGGGATCGACTACGGGTGTGCACTGTTCGTCGGGGCGTTCGCGAACTTGCAGTGGGGTCTGGTGCCCACGCCTGAGACGACGATGCTGATATTCGCCGGCATCCTGCTGCTGCACGGCACCCTCAACACGCTCGGGGTGCGCCTGGTCACCGTCCTCAACTCGATCTCGGTGTGGTGGCAGCTCTTCGGTGTCGCGCTGATCGTCGGGATGCTCACCTTCGCGCCGGGCGAGCGGCAGAGCGCGGACTTCGTGTTCACGCACGTCAACAACGGCACCGGCTTCGACAACCCCGTCTATGTGGCCGCGCTCGGCTGCCTGCTGGCCGCGTACACGTTCTGCGGCTACGACGCCTCCTCCCACCTGTCGGAGGAGACCAAGGGCGCACAGATCGCAGCGCCCAAGGGCATCGTCCGCGCCATCGCCTGGTCCTGGGCGGCCGGGTTCGTGCTGCTGGCCGGCCTGCTGTTCGCGATCGAGGACTACGCGGGCACCCTGGGCACCAGCACGGGCGTGCCGCCCGCGCAGATCTTCATCGACGTCCTGGGCACCGGCGTGGCCAAGGGCCTGCTCCTCGTCGTCATCGTCGCCCAGTTGTTCTGCGGGAACGCGGAGACGGCCGCCGCCTCCCGCATGGTGTACGCGTTCTCGCGGGACGGGGCCCTCTACGGTTCCGCGACCTGGCGGCGCGTCAGCAGCCGCACCAAGACCCCCGTCCCCGCGGTGTGGCTGTCGGTGGGGATCGCGCTGCTCCTGGCGCTGCCCAGCCTGTACTCGCCGACCGCCTACGCCGCCGTCACCGCGATCAACGTCATCGGCATCACACCCGCCTACGTGATCCCGGTCTACCTGCGGCGGCGCGCCGGTGACCGCTTCGAACCAGGCCCCTGGCACCTCGGCGCCTGGAGCAAGCCTCTCGGCTGGATCTCGGTCGGATACGTGAGCGTGCTGACCGTCGTCTTCTGCCTGCCCCAGACCTCACCGATCACCGCACAGTCGTTCAACTACGCGGGGGTCGCCCTCGCCGTAGTCCTGTTCATCGCATGGATCACGTGGATCACCAAGGGCCGACGCTCATACAAGATCCCGCCGCTCGGCAGCGACGCCGAGACCATGGCACTGTCCGAGGACGTGGTGTGATGACCGACCAGACCAGCCGCGAACCCCTCTACGTCGTACCGCCCCCTTTCCTGGCGCCGGAGGAACTCGACCGCCTGGTGCGGGACCGTCAGATCACCACGGTGATGGTCGCCGTCCCCGACATGCAGGGCCGCCTCAAGGGCAAACGCCTCGACGCCCAGACGTTCCTGGACCGGCTCCCGGACGGGCCGGAGATGTGCCGGTACGTGCTCGCCACGGACCTGGACATGAACCCGCAGCCTGGCTACGACCTCACGGGCTGGCACGACGGGTTCGGTGACCTGCGCGTCGTCCCCGACCGGGGCACCATCCGCCGCCTGAACTACCTGTCACGCACTGTCCTTGTGCACGGTGACGCCGTCCACCGTGACGGCAGCCCGGTCGAGGTCGCTCCCCGGCAGATCCTCAGAAGGCAGATCGAAAGGCTCGCAGCGCTCGGGCTGAAAGCGAAGGTGGGCATCGAGAGCGAGTTCATGCTTTACCGGCACACCACGGCGCAGGCACGGCGTCGCGGATACCAGGGCCTGACGCCCGTCTGTCCGCACAACCTCGACTATGCGCTCGACCACCCGGTGGCGCTGAGTGGCTTCTTCGACCACCTTCACGATGCCCTCCGCGCGGCAGGGACCCCGGTCGAGGCGATCAAGACGGAAGGGGCGGCCGGACAGATCGAGGTGACGTGGCCGTACGAGGATCCGTACGGGGACCCCATGCGGGCCTGCGACGCCTACACCGTCCACCAGCATGCCGTACGCCAGATCGCGGAGCGGCACGGCATGGTTGCGACGTTCATGGCCGCCCCGCAGACCGGCGTGGGCAGCGGCATGCACCTGCACGTGTCCCTGTGGCACGGCGACGAGCCGGTGTTCCACACCCTGCGGCCGAGCGAACTGCCCGCACGCCTGCAACACTCCATCGCCGGACTGATCGAAAACCTGCCCTACATGGGGCCGCTGTACGCGCCCACCCTCAACTCCTACCGGCGTTTCAGGCCGCACTCATTCGCCCCCACGAACTTCTCCTGGGGGCACGACAACCGCACCTGTACCGTGCGCGTGACCGGCCACAGGACACACCCGCACCTGGAAAACCGCGTACCGGGCGCCGACGCCAACCCCTACCTCGCCCTTGCGGCGACGCTCGCCTCGATCGCCCACGGTATCCGCACCGAGCCGAAACTCCCCGAACCCTGCACGGGCGACGCCTACCACGCCACCGAACCGCTCCCCGTACCGCAGACCCTGGACGAAGCGCTCACTGACTTCGCGAACAGCCAGCTCGCGCAGGAGGCTTTCGGCTCTCGGGTGGTGGAGCACTACACCCGGGCCGGCGAGATCGAACTCGCGGCGGTCAAAGACCAGGTCACGGACGTGGAGCTGAAGAGGGGGTTCGACCGTGCCTGACAGCATCCCCTCCGGCCCTCGCGCGCTCGCTGGTGCGGCGCACTCGCATCTCCGGCTCGTCAGCTACAACACGCTCAACGGCGGCCGTAACAGTGACGGCTCATATCAGCGCCTGGCCGACCAGATCGAACTGCTCGAAGAACTCGACCCACACGTGGTGTGTCTGCAAGAGGCTAAACGGTGGGAGAGGAACGGCGGCCAATGGATCAACATGATCGCTGCGGCGCTGAAGATGGAGGCCCGCCTCGCTCTGTCAGCCAGCCATGGATGCCACCTGGTCACGCTGGTCCGACCGCCGGGAATCCGCTTTCTGCGCTTCTACCCGGACGTCGCCGAGGGGAACTTCCACCACACGGTCTCGCGCGCCGACCTCCAGGTGGACGGGGTGGACGCGCCGCTGCGCGTCCTGCACACCCATCTCGACCCCTTCGACCCGGCCGACCGGCTGGCCGAGGCCAGATGGCTCACGCAGTACGGCGACCGGGATGACACCCTCCTCGTCGGCGATCTCAACTCCGAGGCTCCCGGCGATCCCGAGCCCGACACCTGGGACTGGCTTCCGCCGACGCAGTATTCGGGCAACCGGATCCAGCATCCGGACGGCAGCTACGGAAGCCTCGACAAGCGCGCGATGAGTGCACTCCTGGCCGCCGGCTACGTGGACCCCGCCGCCGAACTGGAGCTGGAGTTCGCCAGAACCGCCGGTCACTGGGGCAAGGACGGCCGTGATCACCGGTCCGACTACATCCTGCCCTCGCGGAATCTCTCCTGGCACATGGGGTCCTACACCGTGCTCGACACGCCCCGCGCGCGGAGGGCATCGGACCATCTCCCCGTCGTGGCCGACCTGTACACAGAGCCCCGCCCGGCCGACGCACCATCACTCCTGGAGGGGCCGTGAACTCCTCAGGCCCTCCGATCACGAGCGGGATAACCATGCCTGACGACATCGCCTCCGACCCCCGGGCCATCGCCGACCTCCTGCGCAAGGAAATCACCGACGGCACCTGGGAAGCGGGAACCGTCCGCAGCCTCAGCACGATCGCCGAGCACTTCGCCACCACGCGGTACTACGCCAACATGGCCGTCAGGCTGCTCCGCGACAGCGGCATCGTCGACACCTGCAACGGTGGCCGAGGCGGGATCGCACCACACGGCACCATGCCGCCACAGTGGAACGGCCCCGGCAGGACCGACATCCAGACAACCGTCCGCAGGCGCATCGGTGACGGCACCTACCCGGTCGGAGTATTCATGCCGACCCTGACCAGCCTGGGCACAGAGTTCGGCGTATCGAGAGCCACCATCCATATGAGCCTGCACGCTCTCCGAGACGAGGGCATCCTCTCGACTTCCGGCGGCCGCACCCTGGTCGTGAAGGGTCTCCCCTCCGAGGCCGGCGAGAGCGACCAGGCCATGGCAGGACCCCACGGCACCAATCCGGAGGCGGAACGGGAGCTCGACTGTGCCTGACGTCTCCACCGTGACGCTCCCGGCGGCCGATACGCGGTCGCGCCGTCTGCTCGGGCACCTGGCCGCGGTACTGACCCTCGCGTGCCTGTGCACGCTGGCCGTGGGCGCGGTGCACGTGTCGCGCATGTACGGCATCCGATGGGGACCACGCGACCTTGAATGGATCAACGGCACCGCGTTCATCACCTCCGTCATCGCGGCGGCCTGGCTCATATGGCTGGTAGGGGCGGTCGTCAGTCCGTGCAGGAACTGCGGCGGTGATCCTGGGTGCCTCTACCGTGTATGCGGCTGTTCCTGGCTTCCCCCGGCCGGACCTGGGGCACCCCCTGTTCGGATGCACGGTCGCCTGGCTGGCCCTGGAAGTCTGCCGCGCCCACGGTGTCGTACTGGACAACGGATTTCCCGCCACCGCAAAGCAACGGCTGCGCTCCTGGCGCACCGCTCTGCTGACAGTCGTCTTCTGCGCGCTGACCGGGTTCAGCTTCAGCTACCTCGTTGTCCTCTTCCGCCACCTTGCGATCGAAAGCGCGCCGACACCCTCAACAACCCGGGCGTCCTCGACGAAGCCGCCGGGATGATGTCGGGCCAACTCGGCGACGCCGCCCGCGATCTGGCCCACGCCGTGCACGTGGGGCCGAATGCCGTCGACGGGATGGAGGTGGCTGCGAAGTCGGTGAGCGCTTCGTCCAGGGTGCGCGGCACTTCGTAATGGACCACTACGTCCACGCTGGTGAGCTCGAGGTCAGCGCACTCGCCGGCCAGGTCACCGACGTCGAGTTGCTGCGGGGATTCGACCGTGCCTGAAGTCTCCGCCGTGGCGTTCTGACCGCCGCGCACGGGCCCGTGCCGCCGACCCCCGCGGGGAGCGGCGGCACCCCTTCCGGAAACCGTCCGCCCAGCCGAGAAAGAGACACCCGTGACTCCGTCCACGACGACCAGCGCGCCGATCACACCGTTGAAGCCGACCCACCGGCGCGTCGCCCAGCACCTTGTGGACGGTCGCACTGCCCAGGACATCGCCACGAGGACCGGACTGTCGCCCCACACGGTCCGTCAGTATGTCCGCGACATCCGGGTGAGCGTCCATTGCCCGCCTCGCTGCAAGCCGCAGGTACTCGTGCATCTCCTATTGGCCGCCGAGCAGGTCGTTCCGCCCACCCTGGAGCGGCCAGCGCCTGAGCTCAACTCGAAGCAGTTGCAGCTGCTGAAGGCAGTTGCTGAGTACAGCACTCCCCACGGCATCGCCCTCGCCGCCAAAATCGCCCCCGCCGATCTCCGGTCCGCACTCGACGAACTGCTCGATGAGACGGGCGCCGCCGACGTCACCCAACTCGTCGTCCTCGCCCAAGCCTGGCGCCTACTGGGTGCCAGGACCGGCACGGTGGAGAGCGGAGCGAACCAGTGAACGCGTCTTCCGCACCGCCGCACCAGCGCACACCAAAGTTAACAGCCGTGTACGAGATGCGGACTCTACGTACGGACGCCGAGCGAGATGAGGCCGCCGCGCTCGTCCAGGACCGTCAGCGCTGGCTCACCATGCGCGGCCTGTCGGTACTCACCCGAGCCCAAGAGGCCGAGGGCGACGAACGGGCCGAGCACTTCACCCAGGTACTGGACCACGCCGCCGAGAACACCCCCGCTGGCGCAGCCCGCAGCAGCCTGACAGCACCGCACCCCGACCCCGGACGCCATAGGCCAGGCGACTTCGCCGGCCTGCTCGTCTGGCATCAGACCCCGGGGCCCGACCGGGTCTCGGTACCCCGCACCATCCGCCCCTTACAGGAGGCATGCATGACCGCCACCCAGACCGAAAAGCCGACCGCTCCCGCGCAGGCCGACCTCGTGAAAGCCGACGAAGACCCGTTCGGGCTCGACATCACCTTCATCGAGGGAACGCCGGCGAACGAGACGGTCCTGATGTGCGGCACCGGCGACAACTGCGGCAGCTCCTGCCCCAGTGCCTGCACCACCTCGTAAGCCGGTTCATCCCGGCTGCGCGGGCCGGACGGGGCTCTCCCCGTCCGGCCCGTCCCGCCCAGCAGATGAGGAAAATGCTGATGACACGTCAACGGCTCAGCCTGTACGAGGCGGCGGGGCAGGCCATGCTGCGCGCTGCGGTCCACACAGCCGAACCTGCCATGCCGCCTTGGCCGATGCGCACGGCATCCGTGGAGGAGTGGCGCGCGTGGCTGAGCAGGGTGTGGTCCGACACCGATTTCTGCCACACCGTGTCGCAAGCGAGCCCCCATCTGGCGGACCAGGTACAGGCCATCACCGATGGCCGCACGCCGAAGGTGCGCCGGATGCGCCGGGCGGCGCTGTCCACCGCCCGTTATGCGATCCGCTACGCACGTCGCTCCACCCCCTACGGTCTGTTCGCCGGTGTTGCCCCGCTCGGCTTCGCCCAGACCACGTCCGTTCGCATCGGCGACGAGCACCAGGCCGTGGCCCGCCCAGAGCCAGCCGGACACGAGGAGATGCTCAGCGACTGGGAGAGCGACGCTGCGCGCATGACCAACGCGGAGGTCTGCGTCAACACCCTGATCCAGCAGCGCGACCAGCACATCCACGTGCCCTCCGAGGGCGATGCCGAGTTCCGCCTCGCTCTGAGCCCCGCGCTGCGTCTCGTCCTCGATCTGGCCCGATCGCCGATCGGGTACGGCCAGTTGTCCGACAAGCTGGCCACGGAGTTCCCCTCCGTGAGTGACACCGCGCGCGGCCAGTTACTCGGTGAACTGCTGCGGGTGCGGTTGCTGCGCTCGTCGCTGCGTGCGCCCGCCACCGTCGCCGACCCCAGGGACGTCTTGCCGCCCGCGGCGTGCGTTCAGGCAGCTGGCCTGCGGACAGCGTGCGACCTTCGGCTGGACGCCGATGTGCGGCTGCCCGAGCAGGTGCTGACTGAAGTAGAAACCGCGGCGACCGTCCTGGCCCGCCTGGTCACCCACCCGGCCGGAACACCGACATGGCAGCGATGGATCGAGCGATTCACCGAGTTCTACGGCGAGAACTCCATGGTGCCGGTGGACGTGGCCACGGATCCTGACCTGGGCGTGGGCTTCCCGACCGGCTTCCTCATGGCGAGCGAACCGCCCCGGCCGATGTCCCGGCGCGATCGGCTGCTGCTGGAGCTGGCTGGCACCGCTGCCGCCGAAGGCAGCCGCACTGTCGCGCTGAGCGGGGCGGTGATCGAGGAACTGGAAGCCGCGGCCGGCGACAAACCACACGATCTGGCACCCCACTTCGAACTTGCTGCACAGGTCCACGCCTTCTCCATCCCGGCTCTGAACCGTGGGGACTTTCGGCTGCGCGTGCTGACTGTCTCCCGCTCGGCAGGATCGATGACCGGCCGGTTCTGGCATCTGATGCCGGGCACGGAGGCGGCGTACGCAAGCCTGCCCACCGTCGATCCGAATGCGGAACTCGCGCAGCTCTCCTTCCACGCCGGTCGGGTACCGGCCGACCTGCTCACCCGCGCGCCGCAGGCCCTGCCCCGTGTTGTCAGCGTCGGCGAATTCCGGCGCCCCGACCCGAACGTTCTCTTCCCCGCCGACCTGTCGGTCACCGTCGCCGACGGCCGTCCCCAGCTGGTGGAGACCGCGACGGGCAAGTCGCTGGAGCTGCTGGCACCCACCGCGATCAACTTCCTGTGGAACAACTACACCCCGCCGATGGCCCGTTTCCTCGGCGAGATCAGCCGGGCCGTGTCCCCGCAGGTGACCTGGTTCGACTGGGGTGCGGCCTGGGCCCTGCCCTTCACCCCGGCCCTCACCTACCGGCGCAGCATCCTCGCCACCGCCCGGTGGAAGATCCGCAGTCGCATACTGCCTGTCCGCACCGCGCCGCTGCAGGAGTGGGCGGACCAACTCCACGCCTGGCGGGCCCGGTTCCGGGTGCCGGAGCAGGTGCTCCTGGCGGAGGACGACCAGCACCTCGCTCTTGACCTCACCCGCGACGTCGACCTGGACCTGCTGCGCGCGCACCTGGATGCCAGCCCTGTCGGTGTCGCCACCCTGCACGAGGCGCCCCCGCCGGACGCCGACGGGTGGATCGGCGGCCGGGCCCACAGCATCGTCGTTCCTCTGGCCAGGCGCTCATGACGACGACCGTGCCCCGTACGCAGGACCTGTCCGAGGGTGCCCTGGGGATGGCCTTACTCGACATCGAGCGCCGGGACCTGGCCTCGGCCCGCCGACACCTCGCCCAGGCCACCGCCCGGGGCGTGAGCACCGGCAGCAACGCCAGCTTCTTCCACGGCGCACCCGCCCTGGAGTTCGTCCTGGCCCGCGCGCACGGGGCCGGTGACGACATCCGCGCGGCGGTCGACCGCGTCGTGGACGCCCGGCTCGCTGACGTCCACCGCCGTCAGGCCGCCGGCGCGCTGCCCCATCTCGCCGAATGGGACCTCATCCGCGGTCTGACCGGGCTCGCCGCGCTGCTGCTGTCCCGCCCCATCGCGCCCCGGCTGCCCGACGTGCTCTCCTGCCTCGTCGCACTCGCCCGCCCCGTCCGCGGTGACGGCCGAATGCTGCCGGGGTGGTGGTCGGCGGCCGGCCCCGATGGGACGGAGATGACCGGTGGGCACGGCAACAACGGCATGGCCCACGGGATCGCGGGGCCCCTGGCCGTGCTCTCTCTCGCCCTGCGCGACGGAGTTAGCGTCCCCGGCCAGGAGGAGGCCATCGGCACGTTCGCGATCTGGCTCGACCGGCACGGCACCCACTACTGGTTCACCGCAGCCCACCTGGGCATCGACCAGCCACCCGAGGCTCAACCGGCCCGCCAGTCCTGGTGCTACGGCCAGCCCGGCATCGCCCGGGCGCAACAGCTCGCCGCGCTCGCCCTCGGCGATCCCACCCGGCGTCAAGCGGCCGAGGACACCGTCGAGACCATTCTGACCGACCCACAGCAGCTCGTCCGCATCACCGACTCGACCCTCTGCCACGGCTGGGCCGGGCTGCTGACCCTCACCCGCGCGGTCGCCGCCGACAGCCCCGCGCCCGCCCGCTTCACGCCGATCGTCCAAGACCTGCACCGCCGGCTGGCCGCTGACTGGGAGCACCTGCCCAAACCTGGCTTCCTGGAAGGCCGCGCCGGAGCCCAACTCGCCTTGCACGACACCGGCAACGCCGGCTGGACCCGTGCCCTCCTGCTCACCTGACCCCCACCCTGCCGCCCCGCAAGGAGTTCGCTGCCCATGACCTTCGACGACGAGAACCTGCGCATCCCACCGGACACCTCCTGGTGGCACGCCTCCGTGGCCTTCCCCGACCCGCACCACACGGCCACACGGGCCCTGGCCACCGCGCTCTCCGGACGCCGTTTTCACTTCCTACGCAAGGACGCCGGCGTGCGCCTGCGCACCGAACAGCCCGCTACCACTCTGCTGGACCAGCTCCTCGCCGACCGTGTGATCACCGGCTGGACAGGCGGAATCTACGAGCCGGAGACCCATGCTTTCGGCGGCCCCGAAGGCATGGAGGTCGCGCACGACGTGTTCTGCGCCGACAGCCCGGCCGCGCTCGCCGAGACCGGTACCCCCGGCGCCCGCGAGCGCAGCGTGATGCTGCTGTCCGCCATGATCCGCGAGGCCGGGCTGGACCCGTTCGAAGCCGGAGACGTGTACGCCCGGTGGGCCTCTTCGCGGCCCCCCGTCAACCCGCCCCAGGGGGCCGCGCGGGAGAAGGCCGTCTCCGCGATGCGGCGGCTGATGAACGCGGACGCCGCCCTGCGCCCGCAGCCGGAAGTGGGCTGGGGCGAGCGCGTCGCCGCGTTCGAGGACGCTGGCCGCCGCCTGCGTCGGCTCGCCGCCGACGGCCGACTGACACGCGGAATCCGGGGCGTCCTCGCCCATCACGCCATCTTCGCGTTCAACCGCGCGGGCGTACCCGTTGACGCGCAGGCCGCCACCGCGTGGCTCGGCCGTCACGTCTCCTTCTCCACCGAAGAAGGCGACGTGGCTACCCGCAAGTCCGCCCCGGCGGACCCTAACTTCCCTCGGCTGGAGACCACCGTGACACCCGTGAACGACCCCGACCAACTGCGCGCAGCCCTCGCCCAGCGCCTCGTCGACAGCGGCCACCTGCGCAGCCAGGCGACCATCGACGCGTTCCACACCACCGACCGGCACGCCTTCCTGCCCGGCGTCGACCTGGAGAGCGCGTACAAGGAGGACGCGGTCCCGATCAAGCACGACGAGCACGGGGAGATGATCTCCTGCATCTCCGCGCCGTCCGTCGTCGCCACCCAACTCGAACAGATCGGCGCCCAGCCCGGTCACAAGGTCCTGGAAGCCGGAGCCGCCACCGGATACAACGCCGCCCTCCTCGGCCAGATCGTCTCGCCCGGCGGGCAGGTGTGGACCCTCGACGTCGACGAGGACCTCATCGCCCGCGCGAACAAGAACCTTGCCGAAGCCGGCGTGCAGAACGCCACCGCGGTGATGGCCGACGGGGCGGCCGGGCTGCCCGAGCACGCCCCCTACGACCGCATCCAGTTCACGGTCGGCGCGGGAGACGTCCCGGTCAAGGTCCTCGACCAGCTCGCCCCCGGCGGGCGCCTGGTCCTGCCGATGCGCATCCGCGGCAGCATCTCCCGCTCCTTCGCCTTCGAACGCGACGGGGACACGTGGAAGACCGTCTCCTGCGAGATGGCCACCTTCGTCCCGCTCCGCAAGGGCGTCTGCGACGACGTGTACACCCTCATCCCCATGGCAGGCGAGGGCAACGTCCGCCTGGAGACGTTCAGCGAGCAGAACGTCGACCGCGAAGCGCTGCGCACGGTTCTCAACGAGGAGCACACCAAGCTCTACACCGGGGTGAAGTTCCGGCAGGGCTCGGCGTGGGAGTGGCTTTACTTGTATCTGGCCTGCGCACTGCCCAACGGTCTGTCCCGGCTGCCGGGCCAACGCCCCGGTTTCGCCCCGCACTTCGGATGGGGCTCCATGGCCGCCCTCGACGGCGGGTCGCTGGCCTACCTGACCATCCGCGAGGGCGAGGACGAGAAGGGCCGGTATTGGGAGGTCGGAGTGATCGGCCACGGCAAGGGCGGCGGCGACCTCGCCGAGCGCGTCGTGACCGAGATCCGCGCCTGGGACGCCAGCGGCGGCAACGACGCTCCCGAGCCGGGCTTCCGGATGGCCGTCGCCGACTCCCGTGACCGGCTGCCGGTCGACGAGGCGCGCTTCGTCGTCGACAAGCCCTACAGCCGACTCGCCGTCGACTGGGCGCGCAAGGGCTGAGCCGATGATCCCCGCGATAGCCAGCCGCATCCCCCTGGTCCGCCGCACCAAGGCGCCCGCGCTCCCCTTGGAAGAGCGCATCAACCACCTCACCGGGCTGACCGTCGCACCCGCAGGTGCGGGCCACCATGACCTGGTGGCCCGCACCTGCAGCATCCTCAACTACGCCGCACTCATCGCCTCCGACGTCGGCCTGCCCGACCTGGCCACCGACCTGTGCTGGCGCCAGCACCAGGTCTTCGCCGACGCCGGACGCATGAGCGGACCTATCGGCGTCATGTCGCTGATGCCACTGGTCAACCTCTCCCGGCTACTGACACGCGACGGCCAAGGCGAGGCCGCCTATGACCTCCTCAACCGCCTCAACCACGCCGCCCGTCAACGAGGAAAGACCGAGATCGACGGTCGCACCGTCGACCTGTCCTCGCTGACCAGCACCGAGGCCGATCACCGGCAGGTGTGCCAGGAGCTGTGGGTCACCCTGCTCGTCGACGGTGCCCGCGCCCTCGCACGCATCGGCCGGTGGACCGAAGCTGCCGAAGCCATGGCCCAGCACCGCGGCATCGGCAACCGGCTCCTCGACGGCCGGCAAATCAAAATCATGGCCCTGATGGAACAAGGACGAAGCCAGCAGGCCCTCGACCTGATCGACACCACCCAGCCCACGGAACCCTGGGAGACCGCCATCGGCCTGCTCCTGCGCGCCCACTGCCGTCCCGTCGGCGTACCGGTTGCGCGGGCCGACCTCAAACACACCCTGAACAAAGCCGCACTGCTCTGCGCCCCTCCCGATCCGTCGACCGCCGTGTTCCAGACCCGGGCGGGCCTGGCCACCCTCGAACTGGACCCCGACGGGCAGTGCGCGGACACGCTGCCTAAAACCATCACCGAGGTGGCCCGGCTCGACGCCTACGCCGCCCGCGACGTACTGCACCATCCCATCGCCGCGTCCACCCTGGACACCGGTTCGGCCCACGCGCTCCACGCGGTGATCGCCGCAGCCGGACTGGAATCCGGCGTCCTGCCCGCCCACCACCACCAGGCGCTGAAGGGCGCGGTCATCCACGCCTCCGCAGAGCTGGAAAGACTGCTGAAGACCGAACCGGAACCCCGTTAGGAGCGGACGACCGGGAGAAGCTGCCGGATTGTCCACGCCGCGCGGCGGTGTCGGCGTTTCGGCCATTTCCCGCCCGGAGCTGCTCCAAGTCCCGTCAGGGATCCCGCGCCTGCAGGGTTCCCTGACGCAGGCAATAGCGGGCTTTCCAGCACGACCGAATGACGTGTGTTCGATATCGCAGCCGTGTCGTTAGACCTCACGACTCTGCCACAGTGACCGTCCCAGGGGGAACGATGACCTCGGCCGTTACACAAGACCAGCCGCCGCGACCACCGAAAGGGACCACGCCGGACGACGAACCGCAGGAGGCCACTGTTCGAGAGGAGGAATACCTCTACCGCGACGAGTCACGCCTCCAGGCCGGCTCCCAGCTGACCTCCCGCACCATGGCGCGCCGCCTGCCCTCGCTCGTGCGGCGCTCGGTACAGATGGCCTGGCATGTGGACCGCGGCGCGACCATCGGGCTGCTGGTGTGTCAGGTCGGGACAGGCGTCCTCGCAGCTCTTGGCCTCCTGGCGGTCACGGGCACGATCACCGCGCTGATCTCCGCGGGCGACATCACCAAGAGGCTGTGGGATGCCGCCCCGCAGCTGGCCGTGATCGCCACTGCCACCGGTCTGCGCGCGATGCTGGGGATCGCGGTCGTCTGGCTCACCGGCCGACTGCGCCCCGTGCTCGGTCGGGCCGCGGAAGTGACGATGGTCGAGGCCGCGCTCGGCGCGGAGCTGGCCGCCAACAACAAGCCCGGCTACAACGACGCCTACGACATCGCCGACCGCGGCGCCCAGGTCACCCCGGACCTGGTCGAGGAAGCGCAGGACGTCCTCGCAGCCACCGCGACACTCGCGGCCGGCGCCACCGTGCTGACCGTCCTGCATCCGCTGCTCCTTCCCCTTCTCTTCCTCGCGTGCCTGCCGCAGGCCGCCGCCTACGTCCGCTCCGCCCGCGTGATCTACCTCGCCGGCCTGGAAACCTCCGGGCGGCGCCGGATGCTGGGCAAGCTGCGCTGGCACATGGCCTACATGGAGTCCAGCGAGGAGATGCGGGCCTGTTTGGCCGGTCCCTTCCTTATCGGCCGGTACCGAAAGCTGGCCGCCTCCATCAACGCGGCCGAACGCCAGGCCGCGAACACTGGGGCCTGGATGGGTCTGGCCGGAGCCGTGGCCGGCGGGGTTGCCTCGCTTGCGGTGTGGGCGGCGCTCCTGTGGCTCCTGGCGTCGGGACGGATGGGCCTGGCGGCGGGCGGTGGCGCCGTCTTCGCCCTCCAGACCGCCACCGGCTCGGTGCGAGGCATCATCAAC
Source organism: Streptomyces tauricus (assembly GCF_014650955.1). GTDB lineage: Bacteria > Actinomycetota > Actinomycetes > Streptomycetales > Streptomycetaceae > Streptomyces > Streptomyces tauricus. Next base: position 170,592 of record NZ_BMVY01000013.1, on the reverse strand, counting down.
GGCGGGGCCCGCCTGGTGCGCACCGGATGGTACGTGCAGGACTGGCAAGGCTTTCTCGACAACGCCCACGGGCAGGCCATGGCCGACTCCCGTGGCACCGAGACGGTGGCTGCCGCCCCGCAGCGCTTCGAGGTCCGCAACGTCACCTACCGCTACGACGGCGCCCCCAAGGACAGCTTGAGCGAGGTCTCCCTTCACGTGAAGCGCGGCGAGATCGTGGCGCTGGTCGGGGAGAACGGCTCCGGCAAGTCCACCCTCTCCCGCCTGCTATGCGGTCTGTTGCTGCCCACCGAGGGTGACGTGGCCTGGGACCACGTCTCCACGGCGGACCTCGATCCATGGAGGTCGTGGGAGCATGTCGCGCTGGTGCCGCAGAAGTTCACGTACCTGCCGCTGACGATGCGCGACAACATCACGTTCGGGCAGGGCGACACCAGCGATGCAGCGCTGCTCGCCGCGTGCGAGGCATCCGGCGCCGCGGAGATACTGCCGGGCCTCCGCTCCGGCCTGAACACTCTCCTGACCAGCGAATGGTTCGGCGGGCAGCAGCTCTCCGGCGGGCAGTGGCAGCGCCTCGTTCTCACTCGCGCCTTCCACAGGCAGGCAGCACTGCTGGTGATGGATGAACCCACGGCCGCCCTCGACGCCCGTGCGGAACACCGGATCTTCTCCGGCCTGCGCGAACTGGCCAAGGACCGATCCATTCTGCTGATCACGCACCGGCTCACCAATGTGGCCGTCGCCGACCGGATCGTGGTGCTGGACGAGGGACGAATCGTCCAGGAGGGCACCTACGCCCAGCTCACCCAGCAGCCGGGGCTGTTCCGAACTCTGTGGAAACTACAGCGTCGGATGAGTGGCGACACCCCTTGACCGCCTCGCCCGCGTCAGGCCACCGCTATGCCAGGCAAGTGGACCGGCCCGCTGCAGATCCTCCCTGCTCCCCATGCTTCAACTGTCCGACGGACACCGGAAGGAATGCCGTGACGACCTCATCGGCCATCGGACACCCCTTCGCCCGCCTGCTCCCCCGTCCCCGCCCCCGCCCAGGCAGCCGCCCTGCTGGGCTGGGGCCCGCCCGGAGCCCGGCAAGCCCGACTCGCCGTGCACACGGCACGAGAGCGGTGGGACCTACCCGCAACCCTCGCCGCTATCGAGGAGATCCCTGCGGAGGGGATGCGACTGAGCTGACCTGAACCCACCCCCGTCTCGCCTCCTCCCGCTACACGCCCCTCTGAGGTAGTCCCCATGTCGTTGTCGCACCACCACATCCACGCCACCGTCGATGCCTACCTCGCTCGCCACCCTCACGAGCGCGAACAGCTCGGCGTCCTCCTGGACGCCCTCGACCGCACCGGCGAGGACATCGCCAGCCGCTCGACCTTCACCGGTCACGTCACCTGCAGTGCGATCGTCGTCGATCAGCTCGGCCGCGTCCTGCACGTGCTGCACCTGGCCAGCGGGAAGGAACTCGCCCCCGGCGGCCACACCGAACCCACCGACGACTCCTTGGCAGCGGCGGCGCTGCGGGAGCTGGCCGAGGAGACCGGCATCCCTTCCCGGGCCGTCACGCCGTGGCCCGGCTACGAGACTGCGCCGCTGGACATCGACATCCATAACATCGAGGCCCACCCGGGTAAGGGCGAACCCGAGCACCAGCACTTCGACTTCCGGTTCCTCTTCCGTCTGCACACCGCCACCGAAGTGCCGGTCGTGCTGCAGGAGGAAGAGATCGGCGGCATCGAGTGGCATCCCGTGGACCGGGTGACCTCTCCAGCCCTGCGCGAGAAGCTGCTCAAGCTCCCGCTCCGGGCCGAACCGGAGACGGCCAACGCCTCGGCCCTGATCTACAACGACCGCGGCGAGTACCTGCTCCACCTTCGCGATTACTTCCCCGGCCAGATCTGGGAGCCGGGCATGTGGTCCCTGCTGGGCGGCGGCCGCGAGCCTCAGGACGCCACCCTGGAACACACCGTCCGGCGTGAACTGGCCGAGGAAGCCGGCCTCGACCTCGCCGACCTCACCCCGTTCGGCACCGAGCACGCCACCGACGACGTCGGCGCGACCGTGCCCATCGCCATCTACGCAGGCCGCTGGAACGGTGATCCGCACGAACTCCATTTGACCGAAGGGGTGATGCTCGCCTGGTTCGCTCCCTCGGATCTTCACCGCCTCCGCATCGCGGACACCACTAGCGACCTCGTACGGCACCACGCCATCAGCCTTCCGGCGACGCAGAGCGGGCCCGAACCCGAGGAGGAAAGTCCGGCATCACCGCACGGCACGGTCCCCAACATCATCGGCGTCCACCTCTATCTGGAGCGGCCCGACGGGACGGTGCTGCTCGGGCTGCGCCACCCCAACTCCCCGTTCGCGCCGTCCACCTGGCACGTCCTGGCCGGCCACTGCGAACAGGAGAACGCCATCGCCTGCCTGATCAGGGAGGCACGCGAGGAAGCCGGCCTGCACATCGAGCGCAAGGACGTCGAACTCGTCCACGTCGTCCACCACATCGGCAAGCCCAGGAACCCGCCCCGCATGGGCCTGTTCTTCCGCGCCCGCGCCTGGAGCGGCGAACCGGAACTGCGCGAGCCGGACAAGTGCACCCAGTGGAAATTCTGGGACCCCACCGCCCTTCCCGACGATCTCGTCCCCTACACCCGACTGGCTATCGCGAAGATCCAGAACGGCGAGCTGTACAGCGAGACGGGCTGGCCCGCATGACCGACACACCGACCAGCGCGCCCCGCCACGTGCCCGCTGCGACAGCGGCCGGACGTCCCGACACCCGCCTCGTAGTGATCCGCGGAAACTCGGCGTCGGGCAAGTCGAGCGTGGCCCAGGGCCTGCGAGACCACTACGGCCGGGGTGTCGCGATCGTGGGCCAGGACGTGATCCGGCGAAATGTGCTGCGCGAGCACAACACCACGGGCGGCGCCAACATCGCCCTGCTGGGCAGGATCGCCCGTCACGCCCTGGACGCCGGCTTTCACGTCGTACTCGAAGGAATCCTCTACGCCGACCGCTACAGCCACATGATCACATCGTTGGTCAGGGACCACCGCGGCATCTCAGCCTGCTACTACCTCGACGTACCTCTGGAAGAGACTCTGGCCCGGCACGCGTCGAAAGCGGACGCCTCGTACCTGGAGCAAGTCACCGACAACCACCTCACCTCCTGGTACCGCGAGCTGGATCTGCTCCCCGGCGGTTTGGAGACCGTGGTCCCGGCTGACAGCACGCTGCAGGAGACCGTCGCCCGGATCGTGTGCGAATCAGATCTGACCGCCGCCGCTTCCGCCTCCGCCCCGCCACCGCAGTGCACGCCGTCACAGGGAGACCCGATGAACCTGGTGTTGATGTCCGACCCGCGAGTCGCTGCGATCCCGGTGCGCGAGTGCGGAGAGCCGCTCGTCGACGTGCGTGACCACGACTTCCGCGTCGACACCCGAAAGCGAGACCCGCTGGGCGCGTTCGCCCACGTACGTGAAGGCGTCCTCGCCCGGCTGAAGCACGCTCGCTCGCTCCTGCCCGCCGGAACCGACCTGCTGTTCATCGAGGGCTACCGGCCACTGGCCCTCCAACAGTGCTACTTCACCGACTACCGCGACGAGCTGGCCGCCGTCCACCCCGACTGGACGCCTGAGCAGCTGCACCAGGCCGCCAGCCGGTACGTGTCGCCGCCGGAGATCGCGCCTCACTCCGCGGGCGCGGCCGTGGACGTGACCCTCGTCGACCAGGACGGCCACGAACTCGACCTCGGAACCCGCGTCAACGCCTCCCCAGAGGAGAGCGACGGGGCGTGCTTCACGCACGCCCCGAACCTCAGCGACCAGGCACGCCACCGTCGCACGCTGCTGCTCAAGGCAATGGAGGGCGCAGGTTTCACGAACTACGGAACCGAGTTCTGGCACTTCTCGGTGGCGGACAGGTACGACGCGCTGATGCGGCAGGAGCCGCACGCGCGCTACGGACCGATCGAACTGCCGTAGCGCGTCGGCAGACTCGTCCGCTTCCTCGCCACCCACTCCGATCAGTCAGGGAGCGTCACCGGTCCAGTCCCAGTGGCCTGGGTCGCCGGGGCGCGGACGGTACAGGAAGCGGCCGCCGGAACCGAAATGCCCCAGTTCGGTAGCGAGAGCGACGCTGTGGTCGCTTTTCTCCGGCGTCCAGCCGGTGATGTCGAGCAGCAGACCATCCAACGGACCCCCGACAAGTTCGGCATAGCGCCGATCGGGTCACGTGCCAGGGTGCTCATGGTCGGCACCGTAGACCCGGCGGCGTAGCAACCGCTCGTCATCACGCTCCATGCGTTCAGCGTGGCAGCCAGCCGCTACTGACAGAGTGCTCGACCCAGTTGAGGGAGCGAGCCAGTCGGCCGTGCTCTACTCTGACGCCTCACACAGGCAACGTGCTCGCGGCACTCGTCAAGGGCCGCCGCCCCGTCTGCTCCGACACCAGCCTCGAGAACAGCTGCCTCGTGGTGGGCCTCAAGGCGGCAAGCGTTCGACTGCACCACGTCTCCGAGCGATTGCCCTGACCGCCCAACTCGCCGGCCCGCGCTGAGAATTCTCGGCACCGTGCGCCGAGGTCTTGGCAGAATCCAGCGAGTGAAGGCAGCTCAAGTAACCCGGCAGCACCTCGTCTCTCAAGTCCTACTCAAGCAGTTCACCACGACAGCGCCGGATCGTCGGGGCCCTCTGGTACGTCCTGTCGATGTGCGCTACCCGGAACGCTCGAACAAGCTGAAAAGCACTCGGGCGTGCGGTTGGGCCGACTTCTTCATCTCCTACGACTCTCAGTCCGCCGAGGATTTGTGGAACTCCGTGGAACGCCGTGCTCCGGCCGCCTTCGAGGCCCTGCAGGCTGGCACGCTGTTCGCTGACCCCCTGCACGAAGACGCTCTGCGGGACCTGATTGTTCTGCACTACGTGCGGTCGTACCGCTATCGCGACGTATACACCAACGCGTTTGAGACTATGCGCGTGCGGGTCCGCGAGAATCTCATCGAGCAGCGCCAACAGCCTCTGCGCCGTTTGGCGTTGCAGCGCACAGGGCTGCATCTGGTCGGCGTCGGCGGCCTGGACGCTTTCGCCGAGCGTCTCGTGGCCCAGTCCGAGGTCACCCAGGAGCACGAGGCAGGTGTCCTCTTTCGTAGCAGCATCGAGAGCATGTTCAACAAGGTGCGCGCCATGGCCTCGAACTGGCACGTGGAGGTCTTGACGCCCGAACGGGGACAGTTCCTCGTCGGCGACAACCCTGCAGTGTCCGTTCGTACGGACAGCACACCCTGGTCATACAACATGGCTTTCGGTGACGCGCACTCCATCGTCCTGCCCATAACTCCCCGCCATCTGCTGGCCCTGGGAAGGGAAAACATCGTCGGCACCATCCCTCGGCCCGTGGTCGACCAGATCAACACGGTGCAGATACTCGCCGCCGACCGCTATGTGTACATGCACCCTCGAAGCACGAGGCTGGAGACGTTCGCGAAAGAGACCGCGAGGCGGCGGCGAGCGGACGGGGTGAGCCCGTACAGCGCGTCGGCGCAGGCGCCGGATATCGTAGACCAGCCGTCGGGTGGCGTCCGCACCTCAACATCTCGCCACGTCACCCCGTGAAGGACACCACGCGCCCGGCAACGCGCGCTCACAGCGTGCCTCTGGGGTCGCGTCCGTGCTCACCCGTGGCCGCAGGCGACGGCTGCGGCGACTTCGACCATCTCCCACCGGCTGGAAGGACCTCCGCTGCCGTCCACACACTGCTGAACTGCAACTATTCAGGATGAAAGAGGTTCATTGACTAAGATCCACCGTCGGTACTCGCTGTAGATCCGGAAGACTCAAGAGAGGACGGGCAGGGAATCTGAGGCATCACCTGCTGTACGGCGCCAGTCCCTCGTTGCCGGCGACGACCAAGGAGTCGACGAGCATCTGCCATTCATCCAACTTACCGAGCTCCTCGGCCGTTGTGCGAATTTCCTTGAGCCAGCTATCCGAAAACCACGACTGCTTGACCGTGACACACCCATCTTGAATGCACAGGTCAGAGACCCAGGGCACACCGCGGGTGACTTGCACTTCCTCCGGGAGCTTTCGCAGGATTCTGATAAGCGCGTCGACGGACTTGACCTCACCTCGAGCGGCAGGCAGCCAATCGTCAATCACCTCAACAAGGTCGTCAGCGCGGACCCAGTCAATGGGTTCACCGACGACCTCGTTGTACAGCCCCTGCGCCCAAGGAAGAGGATCCGGCAGTAGGGCACCGGCGACCCAGTCCCCCCAGTGGTGGTCGCGATAGGGGCTCGGGTCATCACTCAGATAGCCAATGGCATGGCGCAGCAACGATGGCCAGACACCTCGGGCAGCCTCGGCCAAGCGGTCGTTCTCTGCACCTGCCGCGGCAAGACCGTGGAGGAAATTCGACATCAACTGTGCACCTGCGCGAAGAACATCGAGGTGCTCGAGCAACGGTCTGATGTCGCCGTTCTTCGCGAACCCTTCGAGCAGGGCCCGTGCGGCGACAAGGGTGTGCGTCCCGCGGTCGTCCGCGGACCAGCCCTCGCTCTCTTGCACGACCATGGCTCGTCGCTCGACGTCGAGGAGCACGGCGAGGAGCGCGGCTGCCTCGTCAGTGCAACAGTGGTCTGTCGACGCGGCTGCGCCGAGGCCGCGAATGGCTGCATCGAGAACCGCGATCCTGACAGAGTCACCCGGTAGTTCCTGGAGGCGTTCGGCCACGTCGCCAGCAATCTGGACATTCGGCCGCCTTTGGTCGCTTTGGTCCCACGGACCGATTTCTGCGCCACGGGCGGTCTCAAGCAACCAGTTCAATGCGGTCGGGTGGATGCAAGGGTTGAAGTGGCATGGGCCCCTCCAGACGACATCGCATCCACGTGCCAGGTACAGCCGGGTCTCCGTAGGCGCCTTGCCTGCCATCGCAAGGCCGGCTTCGGCAACATCTTCGATCGAGCCACCAGCCGCTTCCAGCGGTGCAGCCAGGGCGGGTGTGAGGAACGCCGGCACGGCTTGAGCCACCGCTCGGTCGGCGCCAAGATCGAAGAACTGGCCCTCGTGATGTTGGCCCTCGGTCTCCTGGAACGACAGTGCGATGCCGATGACAAGCTCGGTTGCGAATTGCGCTTCGTCGCCAAGCGCCTCCATATCACCAGCAGCGGCTCGTTCGATCGCTACTCGAGTGACGTGCGCAACGGCGTCCAAATCCCGGGGAGGCATTTGATCTCCGTCGGACCCCAGCAGGGCACGGCCTGCCGCCAGATCCGCAGCGATCTCTGCCGATGGAGGCGGCACGTACTCGGTGTCGTGCTTGACCGATCCCCAATACCGGTTCTTCAGCCGCGTGCTGACCTGCAGGGCTTCCTGGTAAGCCGTGTGCGCTTCTTGTGCGGCTCGCAGCTCAGGCGGCGGCTCGAGCTCGATGTGGACTGCATCGCCGTGCTGTTTAACCCGGTATCGATCCGAATCCAGACTGGCAGCCCAGTTCTTCGTAAGCTCTTGGCTAAATCCAAGACGGTCGCCATTCTCGACAAGCTTTTTGGCGATTTTCTTCAAATCCTGGACACGCACCTGCCCACCATGCACTATAAGCCACATGGCTACCTCGCGCGGTGTCCAACGGCGACGTTCGAGGTTCGCGAGCCCTTCGGTTATTGCACGCAGCCCTGAATACTCACTCGTCGTGCGACCGAACTCCAAGTCCCACACAACCGGTTCGGCGAGGAACAGGTCGAGTTCGGCGCCGACTTTCTCGATGTGGCGCACGAGCAGACCAAATAGCATCCCCGGAACCGCGAGGTTCTCGCAGCCATACAGGAGTACCTCAACGACCCTTTTTGGTGACACGCCCTGACTCAACCACATATCGGCAAGGCGCTCCATCGCCTGGAGCGCGCTCATCGCCGAATATGGGCCGACCGACGTACCCCGGTACCAGCTCCAAACATGACTGTCGCCGACATACAAGCGGGAAGTGCCATAAATATTCAGAATTGCACCGCGGTCTTCTCCCTCTCCATTCTCCGCCTCACCATCGGCACCCTCGCCGCCACCATCAAAAGGATCAGTAAATGCGTAGGGCGGGCTAGGCCGCGACAACATTGCTACGCGCGCCCGCGCACCGCTATTAAGGATGCCATTCAACACCCGCACCGAGGTCGGCACTGATGCTGCCTGGAATAGCTGCCAGAACCCACCGAAGTAGTACTGGAAGAAAGGTACTCCGAAACCTCTCCAGCGCCCCTGATGCCCTCGGACACCCTCATCTCGGTGCCAGCTTGTTTCGTCGTCGATGTAGTAGGCCATCATCAACGCCGCCAATAGCTCCGGGTCCTTCTGCGCCAAGGCTCGGGCACTCAATGGCGCGTCCGCGGCCGGAGCCAGGAACGCTGGTGCATCGTCCGCGATGGCCCGAAGGCACGCTTCGATGGCATCGTCAATGTCCGGACCGAGCAGGGCCAACGTTTCGACGAAATTCTCCCTCGTCAGATGGTAGTCCAGCTCACGTCGGCGTCGACGGCGTTGCAAGATTCGCCCGGACGGTACGTTCGCTCCGGTTTTGCGTAGAGGAAACGAGTTCCAGTAGGCAAGGAGGCGGCCTCGAAGCCGGATTCGCAGCTCGTCGCCGGCCGGAATGTTTGCCAGGGAAAGAGCTTGCAGCCAGTCCGCGAGCAGTTCGAACGAATCTTCCGACACATCCCAGGGCTTTTTTTCATCGAGAAGAATCTGGACAACAGGGTTAGTGATGAGATGGTCGATCAGCCCGTTGACCTTATGCCTCTGCTGAACAACTCGAACCACGTCGCCGAGCACCAGGTCGACCGACTTATCCTCGCACGCGGACTTTAGGCATTCGTACGCGAATGGCGTCTCCAAAACCGCCTCTACCGGAACGTCAGACCACCGGGGTCCGTGCGCTGCCGCGAATACCTGCAAGCGTGAGCGCAGTTCGATGAACATCCGAACGGGTCGAGTGTCTGGTGCTTTCAGTAGCCCCTTGCAGGCAAGTGTGGCGGCCGACAGTGCCCACCGGGGCGCCCCCGCTGCCTGCAGCAACTCGGTCGGGCTCTGACTACGGACGAGAAGGATGGCGGTCGCGTACCGCCGGACTTCGTCGTGCGCGAAGTCCGGCTGGTTCCGGTACCGGCTCGCCGGCGCGAGCAGATGATCACGGCGCAGCGCGTCGACTGCTGCGGCATCGACGCCTGCGAAGGGCCGATGCCCCTCGGGCAGCTTCATGGTCGCTGCGGCTACCGCAAGCAGTGTCTGTTCGCGTGCCTCCGCCGATCCGACACCGGGCCGTCCGTCGCCGCGAACAACCCTGCTCCACACGAGATCAAGGCATTCCCACTCACCCAGCGCGCTGCCCGGCTCCGTCCCGGTCCGAGCCAGAAGGTCCAGCACGACAGGTCTGCGCAGCAGCGAGTTCGCAGGCAGGTCTCGCAGGACTGCACGCAGAAGCTGAAAATGTCCCGAAACGACCGCGATATCCGCATCTCCGAGCGGCGACATCTCGAAAGACGAAACGGACTTCGCGAACCCCAGCTCGACCTGCTCCCGCACGTAACCCAGTGCCACGTCAGATGTGACCGCGACGAGCCCAACACCGGCCGCAGCCGCTGCCAGCACCAGATCGCTCAAGAGGCCAGCGGACCGCTCCAGAGCAGCATCAGCCGCGTCGATGACCAAGACCCGAGACGGTGCCGACATCTCTGCGAGCACGTCCTCCAGCGACATCCCAAGGGCGGCTCGGAGCTCCAAGCTGGACTGCGGCAAACTCCGGAAGTTCACCACCACCCCTTGGAACCCGGCAGGGTCTACGGCTTCCAGCTCGGCGACGGCCAACAGCGTCAGCGCACTCTTTCCGATGCCCGACTCGCCGGATACCAACAGAGCCGAAGCACGAGTACCGGCCTCGCGCAGGGCCTCAGCGAGTTGCTCGCGGCGATCGGCGAATGAGATCACGACCGGACCGCCGGATGACTCATCACCGATAGTGGTCCGAACGCCGGCCGTAGCGAGCTTGCGTTGTTCAGCGAGCACCGACCACGCGTGTCGGCTTCGTGTCGCGGTCGCCTCGTCGGCGGTGACGTCGTCGGCTGTGTTCCGGGTGCTGGGGAAGCCGTGCTCGGTCAGCAGGGTGGTGAATCCTGGGTCGGTGAGGAGCAGGTGGACGGGTTCGGCGGTGAGGCGTCGTTCGCCCATGCCGGTGCCGTATTCGACGGCGACGCCGACGAGGTGTCCGTTGGTGAAGATGGCGGTGCCGGAGGCGCCGGCCCAAGGACGTTCCTTCTGCTGTGTGGCGGCGGGCCAGACGCGACAGTCGAGGACCCAGCGTCTGCCGGCGGTGGTCAGGGGGGCGAGTTCGCCGCGGAGGCTCTCGTACTGGACGCCGCCGCCTGAGAGGGTGGAAAACGCCGGAACCCCGATCCCGGCATAGGCCAGCGGAGCATCGCCCTGGGGCCGGCCCCAGGGCACGGCCGTCGTGTGGCCTTCGTCGGCGTCCTGGTCCAGAAGCAGCAGCGCGACGTCCGGCACCCCGGCGCCATCCGGGCCGAGGTCCGGGGCTGGCCAGATGACCGTCGCGGTGCATTTGCGAAGCCCGGAGTCCGCGCGAGGATGCCCGACCCAGACGGTCGCACCGGACGCGCGGACACCGTCGTCGTGGACGACGTGGAGCGCGGTCAGCACCAGCCGGGGCCCGATGAGATACCCCGAACCCGACCCGCCCACCGGCTGGTCAGGCTTGATGTACGCCGTTCTCTGCGCGTCCACTGTCGTTCTCCCGCTACGCCCGCGCCTCCACGTTTGTGACTACTCAGGCGTCGCCGCCAGGCGGGACATCAGCCCTCGGCTCCCCGCCAGGCGTCTCGTGCCGGCGGATGCGGGCGGGCTGTCCGCCCAGGGCCTCGTCGCGGACGTTCAGCGTCAACGTCAGCGTCTGCCTCTGCGTGCTCCCACCCCCACCTCCGGCCTCCGCTGCACCCTTGGTGCCGAAGGCGCCGACTTCGACGTTGACCTTGCCGTTGCCGTCCTTGCGGAACTCGACCTCAAGACAGAGCTCGGCCTGCTCGACCTCGAACCTGAACTGCTCGTTGCCACCGGTATCAGCGGCTTTGTACAGCTCTTCGCGGAGTTCTGCCAGCGCCTCGGACAGCGTCACCTTTGCCACGATTCCCCCTCTAACGCCCCTGCGGACGGTGTGCTCGATCGGCCTGAAGCGCAGCTACCCTGACAACACCTCGCCTGCGCAGAGGGAACGCGAAATCCCAGACCACACCACCGAGATCGCTTCGCCATGGTACGGCTCGTCGGCGGCGATGCGGTCGGTAGGGGTCAGAGTGCCGTCGACGATCACATGATCACCCTCGCCCAGGCCGGTCAGAGCCTCGTGCAGGCCCGGCGCCCACGCCGCGAGGACGTCCAGGGTCTCGCCGACGTACCGCCAAGCGGTGGCGGTCGAGACGCCGAATCCGGCTGTCAGGGCGGGCAGCGTCTCGTTCTTACGCAGGTGCACCAGCGCGAGCAGGGCCTGCTGGAAACAGTCCAGCTTCCGCCACCGCGAACGGCGTTCACGCCTTCGTGCGTAGATGAGCCAGGACATATGCTCAACCAGCTCATGTGGGACATGAACCGTGGCGTGATACGGGATCAAGCGAGGCTCCTCGGACGACGCGTGGTACGTAGAGAACACCACAAACGAAAGGCCATTTCCCCAGGTCAGAGGCAGGTAGTCGATCGTTGCCGCAGGTCAGCGGAGTGGCTGGTCTCTTCCGCAACATCTGATCTGCAGGGCCTGGCGACTCCGCTTTGAGCGTCACCAGCCTCGGCGTTGCATCGTCACTCGCAGCCTTGACGCCGCCTGACCTGCCCAATATGCGCCTGACACCCCATCAGAACGAGCGTCAAATGAGCGTCACGAGCGTCATTTCAGCGTCAAGATATCGCCCGTAACGCCCACACCGCACATAACGCGCACGCGCAAAACCGCAGGTCAGGCGCCCTTCGCCACCGGTTCGAGGATCGCCACGCACTCCACATGGTGCGTCATCGGGAACAGGTCGAACGCTCGCAGCGTCCGCACCCGGTACCCGCCCTCCTTGAAGTACGCCAGGTCGCGCGCCAGCGCCGCCGGGTCGCAGGCCACGTACGCGATCTTGCGGGCGCCCAGTGACGTCAGGTGCTGGACCGTCTTCTTGCCGGCGCCGGCGCGCGGCGGGTCCAGGACGACGAGGTTGACCTCGGTGATCCCCGTGCGCGGCAGGATCGCCTCGACCTTGCCCTGCTCGATGCGGACGCGGTCGAACGCGGCGAGGTTGTGCCGGGCGTCCTCCACCGCGCGCTTGCCGGACTCGATGCCGAGGACCGCGCCCTTGTCGCCGATGCGGTCGGCGAGGGCGCCGGCGAAGAGGCCGACTCCGCAGTACAGGTCGAGCGCCATGTCGCCCTTGCGCGGCAGCAGGCCCTGCATGACGGCCTTGACCAGGGTGTCGGCCGCCTGCGGGTGGACCTGCCAGAAGCCGCCGCTGCCGACCCGGTGCGTACGGCCGTCGGCCCGCTCGCGGACGAAGGCGCGGCCGTGGACCCGGTGGATCCCCCCGTCGTGCTCCTCGACGCGCATGACGGAGGCGGGCTTGTCGAGTTCGACGAGGGGCAGCCGGGCGCCCGGCTTCGGTTCGAGGATGACCATGCGGTCCTGCGAACCGGTCGCGGCGATCGCCTCGACGGACTCCATGCCGGACCAGTCGTGCTTCTCGATGCCCAGCTCGGAGACTCCGGGAGCGGCGATCATGCAGTGTTCGATGGGCTCGACCTCGTGCGAACGGTGGCGGCGCAGACCGGCGTTGCCGTCCTCGTCGACCGCGTACTGCACGCGCGTACGCCAGGCGGGTACCTCGCCGGGGGGCAGTTTGTCGCCCTCGGCCGGCATCACCGTGCCGTCCCAGCCTGCCTCCTCCGGGGTGAGGCCCGCGAGCCGCTGGAGCTGCTCGGCGATGACCTCGCCCTTCAGCCGCCGCTGCGCACCCGGCTTGGCGTGCTGCCAGTCGCAGCCGCCGCAGCGCCCGGGGCCGGCGTAGGGGCACGGGGCGTCCACCCGGTCCTTGGAGGCTTCCCGGATCTCGACCGCGTCGGCGCGCAGGAACCGCGAGTCCTCCTCGCCGTCCGTCACCCGCGCGAGGACCCGCTCGCCGGGCAGCGCATGCCGTACGAAGAGGACCTGGCCGGCGTCGTTGCGGGCGACGCAGTGCCCGCCGTGCGCGACGGGGCCGACCTCGACCTCGTACTCCTGCCCCACGAGCGACCCCGCCTGCGTTTTCTTCGGTTCTGCCTGCATGGCGGGGTGACTCCAGATGCGAAAGGGGGGAACGAACGGCCAGAGCGGCCGGACCACAGCCCACCAGTCTACGTGGACGCCGCCCGACCGCTCACCACACTCGTCCCGCCCTCAGCGCTTGGGCCCCGACGGCTCCTTCGGGCGGTGCTCCGCCGGACCGCGCCGCACCGAGCCCGGCGCGTTCCACTCCGAGCGCCTGCGGGCCCGCTTCTTGGCCACCTCGGAGGACTCCAGCTGATAGGGCACGGACGTCACCATCACGCCCGGCGTGAACAGCAGCCGGCCCTTGAGCCGCAGCGCGCTCTGGTTGTGCAGCAGGTGCTCGTACCAGTGGCCGACCACGTACTCGGGGATGATCACCGACACCACGTCGCGCGGGGACTCTCGGCGCAGTCCCTTCACGTACTCGATGACCGGCCGGGTGATCTCGCGGTACGGCGAGTCGAGGATCTTCAGCGGCACGGTGAAGCCGCGCCGCTCCCACTCGTCGCGCAGGACCTTCGTCTCGGCCGGGTCGACGTTGACGCTGAGCGCTTCCAGGGTGTCGGAGCGCATCAGCTTGGCATAGCCGAGGGCACGCAGCGCCGGCCGGTGGATCTTGGAGATCAGAACCACGGAGTGGACGCGGGAGGGGCGCAGGCTGTCGTCGGAGGGGCCCTCGGGCGCGGCGATCTCCTCGGCCACGCGGTCGTAGTGCTTCCGGATCGCGGACATCGTCGCGTAGAAGATCACCATGCCGAGCAGGGCGACCCAGGCGCCGTGCGTGAACTTGGTACCGAGGACGACGACCAGGACCAGGCCGGTGAAGAAGGCGCCGAACGCGTTGATCGCCCGGGAGCGGACCATGTGGCGGCGCTTGACCGGGTCCTTCTCGGTGGCCAGGTGGCGGTTCCAGTGCCGGACCATGCCGGTCTGGCTCAGCGTGAAGGACACGAACACGCCGACGATGTAGAGCTGGATGAGGCGGGTGGAGTCGGCGCCGTAGATCCAGATCAGCAGGATGGCCGCGCCGGCCAGCAGCACGATGCCGTTCGAGAAGGCGAGCCGGTCGCCGCGGGTGTGCAGCTGGCGCGGCAGGTACCGGTCCTGGGCGAGGATCGAGCCGAGCAGCGGGAAGCCGTTGTACGCGGTGTTCGCGGCCAGGAAGAGCACGAGCGCGGTGGCCGCGGCGAGCACGATGAACAGGAAGCTGCCGTCGCCGAACACGGCCTCGGCGACCTGGGAGATCACCGGGTTCTGGACGTAGTCGGAGCCGACCGCGACGCCGTTCTCCAGCAGGTCGTGCGCCGGGTACTCGGCCATGCGCACGTTCGTCGCCATGGCGAGGGCGATGATGCCGCAGAACATGGTGACGGCCAGCAGGCCCATCGCAGCGAGCGTGGTCGCCGCGTTCTTGGACTTGGGCTTGCGGAAGGCCGGCACGCCGTTGCTGATCGCCTCGACGCCGGTGAGCGCCGCACAGCCGGAGGAGAAGGCGCGCAGCAACAGGAAGACGAGGGCGAAGCCCGCGAGGCCCTGGTGCTCGGCCTTGATCGTGAAGTCGGCGGTCGGCGCCTTCATGGTGTCGCCGAGGACGATCCCGCGGAACGCCCCCCACGCGATCATCAGGAAGACACCGGTCACGAACACGTACGTCGGGATCGCGAAGAGCTTCCCCGACTCCTTGACCCCGCGCAGGTTCATCAGGGTGAGCAGCACGATCACGGCGATCGCGCAGAAGACCTTGTGTTCGACGACGAAGGGGATGGCCGAGCCGAGGTTCTCGATGCCGGACGCGATCGACACGGCGACGGTGAGGACGTAGTCGACGAGCAGCGCGCTGGCGACGGTGAGACCGGCCTTGGGGCCGAGGTTGGTGTTGGCCACCTCGTAGTCGCCGCCACCGCTGGGGTAGGCGTGCACGTTCTGCCGGTAGGAGGCCACGACGGTGAACATCAGCACGACGACCGCGACGGCGATCCAGGGGCTGAAGTGATAGGCCGACACGCCCGCGATGGACAGGACGAGCAGCACTTCTCCCGGCGCGTACGCCACGGAGGAGAGCGGGTCGGAAGCGAAAACGGGGAGTGCGATGCGCTTCGGCAGGAGAGTTTCTCCGAGCCGGTCACTGCGCAGTGCGCGCCCGATCAGGATCCGTTTGGGCACGTCGGTCAGTTTGGACACGGTGAGGATCGTAAGCGCTCGAACACGGCCTCGCCCACCCTCCCCCGCCCGCCGGGACGCCTGATCGGCGGGATCGGTGACCGGGATCTGCTCTACGAGTGAAATCCGGTGTGCGCTCGCTTATGTAATCGCTGGCCAGGCGAATCTCCGTGCCTATATGAAAAAAGCCAAATCTTTGCTTCCCTTTGCCAATTCATGGAGGTTCCATGCTCGCCACCGCGGAACTCGCCGGCGCCACCGCCGAACTCATCGGCGCCGCGGCCGGACTTGTCGGCCTGGGCATCCTGGCACTCGTCAGTGTGCGCAGCATCAGCCGCCGCTGATCACCGGTGGACCGGTCGTCCGATCGCCGACGAGCCGATCGTCGTCACGGTGCGGGGCCAATCTGCACGGGGGTGCCGCCGACGGACCGCGCGTGTGTAGCTTGGGCGTCGGTCTGAGACCCTGTTTCAGCCTGAGCAGTAACTTTTCACACCGGAAGGACGGTCGTGCACATCGTCATCATGGGCTGCGGCAGAGTGGGTTCCGCTCTCGCCCAGACCCTGGAGCAACAGGGGCACACGGTCGCCGTGATCGACCAGGACCCCACCGCCTTCCGACGACTGGGCTCCGGTTTCGGCGGCCGTCGTGTGACCGGCGTCGGTTTCGACCAGGACACCCTGCGCGAGGCGGGCATCGAGGAGGCGGGCGCCTTCGCCGCCGTCTCCAGCGGCGACAATTCGAACATCATCGCCGCCCGGGTGGCCCGCGAGATGTTCGGCATCGAGAACGTGGCGGCGCGCATCTACGACCCGCGGCGCGCCGAGGTGTACCAGCGCCTGGGCATCCCCACCGTCGCCACCGTCCGCTGGACGGCCGACCAGATGCTGCGCCGGCTGCTGCCGTCGGGCGCCGAGCCGCTGTGGCGCGACCCCACCGGCGGGGTGCAGCTCGCCGAGGTGCACGCGTCGACGGCGTGGGTGGGCCAGCGGATCAGCCGCCTCCAGGAGGACACCGGGGTACGCGTGGCCTTCCTCACCCGTCTGGGTGAGGCGGTGCTGCCCTCCTCGCAGACGGTTCTCCAGGAGGGCGACCTGGTGCACGTGATGATGCGCACGGACGACATCGAGAAGGTCGAGGCGTCGTTCGCCGAGGGCCCCGAAGAGGAGAGCGGTCACTGATGAGGGTCGCCATTGCCGGTGCCGGCGCCGTGGGCCGCTCGATCGCGGGCGAGCTCCTGGAGAACGGGCACGAGATCCTGCTGATCGACAAGGCGCCGACCGCCATCTCGGTCGAGCGCGTCCCGATGGCGGAGTGGCTGCTCGCCGACGCCTGTGAGATCACGTCCCTGGACGAGGCGGCGCTCCAGCGCTGCAACGTGGTGATCGCGGCCACGGGTGACGACAAGGTCAACCTCGTCGTCTCCCTGCTCGCGAAGACCGAGTACGGGGTCCCGCGGGTCGTCGCCCGCGTCAACAACCCCAAGAACGAGTGGCTGTTCAACGAGTCGTGGGGCGTGGACGTCGCCGTCTCGACCCCCCGCCTGATGTCCGCCCTGGTCGAGGAGGCGGTGAGCGTCGGCGACCTGGTCCGGCTGCTGCGCTTCAGCCACGGCGACGCCAACCTCGTCGAACTGACCCTTCCCCCGGAGTCCGCGCTCGCCGGTACCCAGGTCGGCGACGTGGCCTGGCCCGAGGACACCTCGCTGGTCACCATCATCCGCGGCACCCGGGTCCTCACCCCGACCCGCGAGGACTCCCTGGAGGCCGGCGACGAACTCCTGTTCGTGGCAGCCCAGGCCCGCGAGGAACAACTGGAGGACCTGCTGTCGGTACGCAGGGAGGGCACGGCGGGCTGACGCGACAGAGATCACGAAGTGGGGGCACCCGGATTTCTCCGGGTGCCCCCACTTCCGTCTGATCAGCCGGTCCGGCACCCACCAGCCCGTCCGGCGTTAGAGGACGAGGCCTTTCAGGCCGAAGCGGGGGTCCGGGGGCGGCAGCCCCCCGTGGCCCACACCAGCACGGGTCCTGAGCCGGGCCTAGTCGGCGGACCGAGCCGCGGCCTGCCGCTCCTTCTCCGCCTTCTCCTCCGCCTCCATCTCCGCGAAGACGTCAATCGGCGGCGGAGCCTTCGCGAGGAACACCCACGTCAGCCACACCGCGAGCAGGAAGGGCGGAATCTTCAGCGCGATCAGAACCCAGCCGAACTGGGTGGTGTCGGCCCACCAGTAGAGCGGGAAGAGGATCGCGCACTTGGCGAGCAGGATCAGGCCCCACGCATAACTGGCCTTCGCGTACGCCTTCTTGCGCCCCGGATTGCGCGTACGCCAGGAGAGGTTCTCCTTGAAGACCGGCCCGAGGATCAGGCCGATCAGCGGCACTCCGGCGAGCGTCGTGATGATGTAGGCGAGGGCGAGACCGAGCGTGTACAGCATGCCCGGCAGGTAGAAGTCCTTCGCGTTGCCCGTCATCATCGCGAAGACGACACCGAAGGCGACCCCGAAGACCCCGCTGAACGCGTGCTTGACGGTGTCCTTCATGACCAGGCGGACCACGACGAGCAGGATCGAGACACCGAGGGCCGCGATGGCCGCCGAGTGCAGGTCCTTGTTGATCGTGAAGATCGTGACGAAGAGCAGGCCCGGCAGGACCGTCTCGATCATGCCCCGCAGACCGCCGAACGCCTCGAAGAGGGCGGCTTCGGTCACCGCCCGTGAGTCGTGCGCATCCCGCGCGTCCCGCTGGGGGTCTTCGGTCGGCTTGTCGAGCGACGTCACCGGCTACTCCCGTCCGAGGGGTCTGAGTTCGTACTTCGGATTGAACAGCACGCGCCGGCCCCGGCTCATCGAGATACGGCCCGACGCCATCAGCTTGCGCCCCGGCTCTATCCCCACGATGGAGCGTCTGCCGAGCCACACCACGTCCAGCGCGGCCGAACCGTCGAACAGCTCGGCCTCCAGGGCCGGTACACCGGCCCTCGGGCGCAGAGTGACCGTGCGCAAGGTACCAGTAACCGTGACCACCTGTCGGTCGCGGCAGTCACCGATACGGGTGCAGCCGGCGGTCTCGGAGTCCTCGCGCAGCTCCTCCGACTCCAGGTCCTCCTGGGACGAGGAGAGCCGGTCGATCATGCGCCGGAACCGGCCCGCCGGCTTTTCGGATCGAGGGACAGCACTCATACCTCAAAGCGTACCGGGGGGCGCTGACAGCTACGTACCCGTAGCACTAACGCTCGAACCGGTAGCCCATCCCCGGCTCGGTGACGAAGTGCCGGGGATGCGAGGGGTCCACCTCCAGTTTGCGGCGGAGCTGCGCCATATAGACCCGCAGGTAGTTCGTCTCGGTGCCGTAGGAGGGGCCCCAGACCTCCTGGAGCAGCTGTTTCTGGCTGACCAGGCGGCCCGTGTTGCGCACCAGCACCTCCAGGAGGTGCCACTCGGTCGGGGTGAGGCGTACGTCGCGGCCGTCGCGGTGGACCTTCTTCGCGGCCAGGTCGACGGTGAAGTCGTCCGTCGTGACGATCACGTCGTCCTCGCCGCCACCGGTGGGTTCGGCGCGGCGGACGGCCGCCCGCAGCCGCGCGAGCAGTTCGTCCATGCCGAAGGGCTTGGTCACGTAGTCGTCGGCGCCCGCGTCCAGTGCCTCGACCTTCTCGTCGGAGGAGTGCCGCGCGGACAGCACGAGGATCGGTACGCGGGTCCAGCCACGCAGTCCCCTGATCACCTCGACGCCGTCCATGTCCGGCAGACCCAGGTCGAGCACGACGACGTCGGGATGGCGGGCGGCGGCGAGCTGGAGGGCGGTGGCGCCGTCGGGGGCGGCGTCGACCTCGTACTTGCGTGCCTTGAGGTTGATCACGAGGGCTCGGGTGATCTGCGGCTCGTCGTCGACCACGAGGACCCGGGTCATGAAGCCTGCCTTTCCGGTTGTACGGGTTCTTCTTGTACACGTTCTGCCGGCACGGCCTCTTCTTGTACGCGTCCTGACCGCATGACCTCTTCTTGTACGTGTTCTTGTACGTGTTCTTGTACGTGTTCCGCGGGTCCTTGCGGGCGGGAGGAGCCCACCCTGAGCGTGAGCACCATGGTGAGGCCCCCGCCAGGGGTGTCCTCGGCGTTGAGCGTGCCGCCCATGGCCTCGGCGAAACCGCGGGCGACCGCGAGGCCGAGGCCGACCCCGGCGCCGCGCGGCGCGTCGCCGTACCGCTGGAAGGGAGCGAATATACGGTCCTTCGCCTCGTCCGGGACGCCCCGGCCCCGGTCCACGACCCGCACCTCCACCCGGTCGCCGAGCGTACTGGCGGCGACGAGGACGCGCTCGTCCTCGGGGCTGTACTTGACGGCGTTCTCGACAAGGTTGGCGACCGAGCGCTCCAGCAGGCCGGGGTCGACGGCGACCATGGGCAGCGTCTCGGGGATCTCCAGCTCGACGCTGTGTTCCGGTACGCCGCCCAGCGCCATGGGGACGACCTCGTCGAGGTCGATCTCGCGGATCAGCGGAGTGACGGTGCCGGTCTGCAGGCGGGACATGTCGAGCAGGTTGCCCACCAGGTGGTCGAGCCGGTCGGCGCCCGCCTCGATCCCCTCCAGGAGTTCCGCCTCGTCCTCCTCGGACCAGGCCACGTCGTCCGACCTGAGGGACGACACGGCGGCCTTGATCGCGGCCAGCGGCGTCCGCAGGTCGTGGCTGACGGCGGCCAGCAGCGCCGTGCGGATGCGGTTGCCCTCGGCGAGCGTACGGGCCTGCTCGGCCTCCTGCTGGAGGCGCTTGCGGTCGAGGACGACCACGGCCTGGGCGGCGAAGGCGGCGAGGACCCGGCGGTCCTCGGCGGGGAGCACCCGGCCGGAGAGGGCGAGCGCGGTGTGGTCACCCACCGGCATGTCGACGTCGGCGGCCTCGGGGAGCGTCGGCGGGCGCGGGCCCACGCTGCCCGCGCAGGTCCACGGCTCGACGTCGCTCGTGCGCTCAAGGAGGGCGACCGACTCCATGCCGAAGGTCTCGCGGACCCGTTCCAGCAGGGCGTCGAGGCTGGTCTCACCGCGCAGGACACTGCCCGCGAGGAAGGAGAGGATCTCGGACTCGGCGCGCAGCCGGGCCGCCTGGTGGGTGCGGCGGGCCGCCAGGTCCACCACCGACGCCACCGAGATCGCCACCCCCACGAAGATGACGATGGCGACGATGTTCTTGGGGTCCGAGACGGTCAGCCGGTGCAGCGGCGGGGTGAAGAAGTAGTTCAGCAGGAAGGAGCCGAAGGCCGCCGAGGCGAGCGCCGGGAGCAGTCCGCCGAGCAGGGCGGCCGCCACGGTCAGCGTCAGGAACAGCAGCATGTCGTTGGCGAGCCCGAGGTCCGCGTCCGCGTTGATCAACAGCAGCGCGAGGAGGGCCGGGCCGGCGATCCCGGTCAGCCAGCCCGTGATGATCCGGGACCGGCCCAGGCGTGCGCCCCGGGCGACCGGCAGACCGCGCCCCTTGCCCGCCTCGTCGTGCGTGACGATGTGCACGTCCAGGTCGGGCCCCGACTCGCGGGCGACCGTGGCGCCGACGCCGGGCCCGAACACGTACTGCCAGGCCTTGCGCCGTGACGAGCCCAGCACGATCTGGCTGGCGTTGACGCCGCGGGCGAACTCCAGCAGCGCGGACGGGATGTCGTCGCCCACGACGTGGTGGAAGGTGCCGCCGAGGTCCTCGGCGAGGGTCCGCTGGACGGCCAGTTCCTTGGGCGAGGCGGAGGTGAGGCCGTCACTGCGGGCGATGTAGACGGCCAGCACCTCGCCGCCGGCGCCCTTCTCGGCCAGCCTGGCTGCCCGGCGGATCAGCGTACGGCCCTCGGGGCCGCCGGTGAGGCCGACGACGATGCGTTCGCGGGCCTGCCAGGTGGAGCGGATGCCGTGCTCGCCCCGGTACTGCTGGAGGTACTCGTCGACGCGGTCGGCGACCCAGAGGAGGGCCAGCTCGCGCAGCGCGGTGAGGTTGCCGGGGCGGAAGTAGTTGGACAGGGCCGCGTCGACCTTGTCGGGCTTGTAGATGTTGCCGTGCGCCATCCGGCGGCGGAGCGCCTGGGGCGACATGTCGACCAGCTCGATCTGGTCGGCCCGCCGCACCACCTCGTCCGGCAGGGTCTCGCGCTGACGCACCCCCGTTATGGACTCCACGACGTCACCGAGCGACTCAAGATGCTGGATGTTGACCGTCGAGACGACGTCAATGCCGGCGGCGAGCAGTTCCTCGACGTCCTGCCAGCGCTTGGCATTGCGGGAGCCGGGCACATTGGTGTGCGCCAGTTCGTCCACCAGGGCGACGGCGGGGGCGCGCTCCAGGACCGCGTCGACGTCCATCTCGGTGAAGGCGGCGTCGCGGTGGGCGAGCTCCCTGCGGGGGATCTGCTCCAGTCCGTGCAGCATCACCTCAGTGCGCGGCCGGTCGTGGTGCTCCACGAAGGCCACCACGCAGTCCGCGCCCCGCTCGACCCGGCGGTGCGCCTCGGACAGCATCGCGTACGTCTTGCCGACGCCGGGTGCCGCACCGAGGTAGATCCGAAGCTTCCCGCGTCCCATGGCCTCATTGTCTTCCCAAACGCACTGCGTAGCTGGTTAGACCATACGACCGCCGATCCCCCCGAACAGGACACGAGCCCCGGCAACCCCCGTCTTTGACACAACCCTGACGCCCCCAGTCAGCGAGGGGCGCGGGGAACGCCGCAGTCGTCTGTCTTTCAGGGGCGCGGGGAACGGCGCAGTCTTTTGGTCTCTAGGGGCGCGGGGAACGGCGCAACCAGCCCCCGGCACGGCCCCCACGTCACCCCTCCAGAATCTCGCCGTCACTCAGCTCAAGAACCCGGTCGGCCAGATCCAAGAGCGCGGCATCATGCGTGGCCACGAGCGCGGTAACCCGCTCACTACGGACAACCGCCCGCAGCAACTCCATCACCCCGATACCGGTCTCGGCATCAAGCTGCCCGGTGGGCTCGTCGGCAATGAGAAGCGCCGGATTGTTCGCGAGGGCGCGAGCGATGGCAACCCGCTGCTGCTGCCCGCCGGACAGCTCACCGGGCCGCTGCGCCGCGTGGTCGGCGAGCCCGACCAGCGACAGCAGCAGCTCGACGCGTTCCTCACGCTCACGCGGGTCGGCCCGGCGCAGCCGCATGGGCACGCCCACGTTCTCCGCGGCCGTCAGGATCGGGATGAGCCCGAAGGACTGGAAGACGAAGCCGATACGGTCCCGGCGCAGCTCGAGCAGCCCGTTCTCGCCGAGCCCGGAGAGGTCGAGCCCGTCGACGGTGATCCGCCCCCCGTCCGGCTCGTCGAGCCCGCCGACGAGGTTCAGCAGGGTCGTCTTGCCCGACCCCGAACGCCCCTTGAGGGCGACGAGTTCACCGCGCGGTATGTCGAACGACACCCCGCGCAGGGCGTGCACGGCGGTGGTTCCGCTGCCGTACGAGCGGTGGACGTTCTCCACCCGGACCATCGTGTCCGTGGCGACCGTGTCCGTGACGACCTCAGTGCTCATGCCTCTCCCCCGTGGACCGGGCGCCAGTATCACCGTCCGGCGCCCGGACCTGCAACGGTTCAGCTCCGGTTGTCGCCGTGTGTGAGCGTTTCCCAGGCGACGAACAGGTTGTTGCTGCCCGCCGGACGGTTCTGCGCCGTCAGCCGCTCGGTGTTGGTCATGGCGATGCCGAGGCGGTTGTGCAGGGCGTTGTAGCCGACCTCGGTGACCGGTCCGAGTCCGAGGTGCAGCGATCCGCCGCACAGCCAGCTCGGGGCCGCCTCGCCCAGTTCGTACTTGGCCTGGAAGCCGAGCGCGTGCCGCAGCCGCTCGCCGACATCGGTGCCGTAAAGGTCCTGGCCCTGGATGCGGCTGGTCTCGGCGATGTGCGCGATCGCGGAGATGCCGTATCCGGTGTGGGTGAAGTCGCGGCAGGTCTCCTGGGTGACCCCGTTGACGAAGGTGGACTGGCCCTGCCAGTAGTTGACGATCTTCTGGGTGGTGTCGAGGTTCTGGCTCGGCACGGTCTTCGGCAGGGCGCCGTCGGAGGCTATGTAGACATAGGCGGCCGTACGGGTGCGGAACTTGGCCATGGCCTTGTCGTACGAGGCCTTGTCCTCCAGGAAGACGGAGATGCCGACGGCGGCCTCCATCATCGACAGCTCCCAGTTGCCGTTGGAGTTCGAGCCGTTGATGACCTTGGGCAGATACACGTCACGCAGCATCGTCGAGAAGCGCCCGGAGTTCGCCCAGCCGCCGTCGTACGTGTACTTGATGATCTCGGCGGCCTTCGGCCAGGACGAGCCCGCCCAGCCGGTCTGCAGCGGTGCGTTGCTGTTGGTGTGGTCCCTGATGGTCGCGGACCAGGCGTCCATCAGCTCGATCGCCTTCTTCGCGTACCGGGCGTCGCGCGTGATGTACCAGGCCAGCGCCTGGGTGTATGCGGCAATCGCGTCCTCGCGCTCGTCGGTGCAGCCGTAGTTGGGGTTCGAGTACGAGCCGCACTCCACGACGGCGCGAGGCTTGGCGACCCGCGTGAGCGAGCCGTACTTGCTCGACATCATCTGGTCGTACGCGCCCTTCCAGGGCTGCGCACCCGCGTTGACCTGCTGTCGGGCGAAGTCCAACTGGCCGCGGGAGACGGTGACTCCGGGGTGCGCGAAGGTCGCGGGGGCCGCCTCGGCGCGCTCGGCGGCGGGCCAGGCGAGGGCGCCGGCCAGCAGGGCGGTGACGGTGGCGAGCAGCGCGAAGCGGGAGGCCCCGCGGCGGCGTGCGGGGCGTGAGGGACGTGGGGGGACCGGAGCGGTCGGCTTCATGGGGGGCCATCCGTTCTCGTATGTGAACACGGAATGCCTTTATGAACACAGGCGTTTGGCCGGTGACCATAGGTACAGACCATGTCCGCGTCAAGAGACCAGTCACGAGAAGGGTGACGAGGAACGTCCGGCACCCAGCCGGACACGACCTGCGGGCCGGCCGAAAGCCGACCGGAAGCCGCGGGCCGCTGACCGCGTAGCGCGGACCGCCACCCGCCACCCGCCGCCCACCGCTCGCCGCTCGCTGGCCTGAGCCGCCCGCGGCCCGCGAACCCCTCAGCTCTTGACCGTGAACCCGTGCTGCCGGCCGAGCTTCTTGAGCGTGGTCTGCCCCGGGATGCCGTTCGCCGCCGCGCCGCTGAAGCCGTAGCGGCGCTGCAGGGCGGCGTACGCCTCGACGGTCCTGCTGCCGAACGATCCGTCGGCCCACTGAGCGGGCAGCAAGCCCTCGGCCACCAGGGCCTTCTCGACGACCAGGACGTCCGGCCGGTGCGTCTTGCCGCCCTGCGGCAGCCCCGGGTCACGGCGCGCGGCGGCGATCAGCTTGCTGAGGTCGACGACCGGCTTGTCGGGCGCGCTGCCGTTCCCCGGCTTCTCGGCCGGGGCCGCTTCGAAGAGGGCGGACCTGTCGATGTCGCCCGGGTCCCAGTGGTCGTTGCCCGGGATGTTCGCATGGCCGTAGTGGCCGCCCTTGCTCATCCAGACCGAGCGGGGGCGGTTGGTGGCGTCGGCTGCCGAGGTCGCGAGGCGCCCGGCCGGGAAGGTGTCCGGGATCTTCCAGGAACGGATCGCGGCCATCATGGCCTTGTAGTTCGGGCCCGGCTCCCAGGTCTTGGTGAACGGCTTGCCGGCTCGTCCCAGCACCTCGATCTGGATGCAGACCTTGCCGACGCGGTTGGTCCTCGTCGATCCGTCGTTGAGCAGGGCGCGGGCGCTGTGGTTCAGCGGGCCGAACTGGCCGAGACGGTCGGTCGTCGGGTCGTAGAGCAGGTGCGGCTCGGCGTTCTTACGGATCAGAAGCGCCGTGACGGCCTCGAAGGCGTCGTCGCCCGCGCCGCTCTCCGTGGTGTGCCAGACGACACGGCCCGGAACCGATGGAAGATCCATCGCCCCTCCGATGCTCCCGTCGCCCAGGCGCTCCGCGTTCTCGATCCAGTTGGTACCCACTTCGCATCCCCCATGGATTCGCATGATCGGCAAGTCGGGTGCGGGTCAAGGGACTTGAGAGCCCCACCCTCCTTCGTCATGCCCAGGGTGACGCAGCGTAGCCACATCCGAGGAGCGACTCGGGGCTTTCTTCACTCATTCGGCTCACACGCGGGCCCTCGAAAGAAATGAATGTCCAGACATGAGCGAGGGAGGAATGAGGGAGGAGCGAGGCGGCCCCAGGGAGGAGGAGCAGCCGCGACCACCACCCCGTCGCGACCACGCCCCTCGCTCCCACCGGCTACGCCCGCCGACACTCGATGACCCGCCCACCACCCCGCACACCTGCCATGACCTGCGCTTTCACGGCCCCGAGGACACCCTCCGAATCGCGCGGTGGCCGCACCCGCCGCACCGGCCGCACACGACGACGGGCCGCACCCCCCGAAGGGAATGCGGCCCGTCGCACACGTACGAGTACGCGGCCGTCGAGACGCCTAGCGAACCTCGGTGATCTCCGGTCCGCGCTGCAACTGCCCCATGCCGCCGGAGAAGCGGGACCCGGCCTGCTCCTCCTGCTGCACACCCTCAGCGACCATCTGCGCGTCGTCCGGCAGCTTCAGCACGATCGGGTCGCGCGGGGCCATCGGGCCCTCACCACGGACCACCACGGTGTCCCGGAAGATCTGCTCCAGCAGACCGGCGGCCTGCGGCTGCACCGCGCCCTGCCCGGAGATCACTCCGCGCAGGAACCAGCGGGGACCGTCCACACCGATGAACCGGACGACCTGGAAGCCGCCCGTGCCGTCCGGCAGCTGCACCGGTACCTGGGCGCGCAGCTCCCAGCCCAGCGGCCCCTCGACCTCGTCGATGACACCGCCCTGCTGGGTGATGCCGGTGGCGATCTCCTCGCGCACCTCGCCCCAGATGCCCTCGCGCTTGGGAGCGGCGAAGGCCTGCAGCTGGACGGCGCTGTCCTTGAGCACCACGGTGGCCGCGACGATCGCGTCGCCCGCGACCTCCACCCGGAGCTCCATGCCGTCGACCCCGGGCACGAAAAGTCCGCCCAGGTCGACCCGGCCGTCGGCCGGGTCGCGCACCTCGGTGCTGTCCCAGGGACCGTCGGGGCGCGGCTCCGGTTCGAGCCTCACGCGCTCGCGCTCCGCCCCGTCCGCCTCAGTGTCGACGCCGTCGACGACCTGCTCGGCCTCGCCCGCCGCGTCCTCGGCGGCACTGCCCTTCTTGCGACGTCCGAACACGTCACTGTCCTTCCCGGTCGGATACGACCGAAGCGTATCGATTCCCACCCGTTGTGCCGCCCACCGCGGAATGCCCGCCGGTGGACCCGAAGCCCCCTGCGGCCCGCGCCGAGTCGGGAAGCTCCGCGACTTCCTGGAAGCTCACCTTCTCGACCTGCTGGACGACCAGTTGGGCAATCCGGTCGAAGCGCTCGAACCGCACGGACTCGCGCGGGTCGAGATTCACCACGATCACCTTGATCTCCCCACGGTACCCGGCATCAACCGTCCCCGGGGCATTCACGAGAGCGACACCGCAGCGGGCGGCCAGCCCCGAACGCGGGTGCACGAAGGCCGCGTACCCCTCGGGGAGCGCGATGCACACTCCGGTGGGGAGCACGGCGCGTTCGCCTGGCTCCAGCACGTGACTCCGCGTGGTCCGCAGATCCGCGCCGGCGTCGCCGGGATGCGCGTAGTGCGGGAGCGGTACGTCCGGGTCGACGCGCTTGATCAGCACGTCCACCGGGGCCTGGGCGGGGGTCACGGGTTCACCTCGAAAGCACGGGCACGACGGACCTGGTCGGGGTCGTCCATGGCCGCCCGGATCTCCTCCGGTCGGCCGTTGTCGACGAAGTGGTCGACCTTCACCTCGATGAAGAGAGCGTCCGCGCGGACGGCGACGGGCCCCTCGGGGCCGCCGATCCGTCCCGTGGCGGACGAGTAGATCTTGCGGCCGGCCACCGCCGTGACCTCGGCCTCCAGGTACAGCACGGTGCCCACGGGCACGGGCCGTACGAAGTCGGTCTCCAGGCGGCCGGTCACGGCAATGGTGCGCAGCAGCCAGTTCAGGGAGCCCAGGGTCTCGTCGAGGGCACTCGCGAGGACCCCGCCGTGCGCGAGTCCGGGAGCGCCCTGGTGCGCGCTCTGCACGGTGAACTCGGCGGTGATCCGCACGCCGTCGCCCGCGCGGGCCTCCAGGTGCAGTCCGTGCGGCTGTCCGCCGCCGCAGCCGAAACACCGGTCGTAGTGCGCGCCGAGGAGTTCGCCCGGGGCGGGCGCGTCGGGATGGCGCACCGGCGCCACGGCGTCGGCCGGGGGCCGCAGGGCCGAAGATGTACCACTCACAGGCGCAGACCTTACCTCCGCGTCAGCGGCCCGTACGCACCGTGGCAGGCTTGGCGGTATGCAGCCCTCCGCCTCGCCGTACGAAGAACGTCTGACCGCGCCCCGATCCTGGTGGTTCGTCTGCCTGCTGGTGGGCGTCTCGATGGCCCTGATCCTGCTCCCCTTCGGCACGCTGCCCCTGCTGGGCGGCCTGGTCGGCGGCACGGCGGTGTCGGCGGTGGTGGCCAGTTCGTACGGCTCCGCGCGGATCCGTGTGGTGGGCGGCGCGCTGATCGCGGGGGACGCCAGGATCCCGGTCTCCGCCCTGGGCGAGGCACACGTCCTCGACCCCGAAGAGGCCCGCGCCTGGCGGTCGTTCAAGGCCGACGCGCGCGCCCACATGCTGTTGCGGGCCTACGTCCCGACGGCTCTGCGCGTGGACATCACCGACCCGGCCGACCCGACTCCGTACGTCTATCTGTCGACCCGTGACCCGGAGCGTCTGGCGGCGGCCCTGGAGGCCGCGCGCACGGCCGCGTAGACGGACGGCGACCGCGGCCGGACCGCACCGGGTCCGTCCCGGTACCCGGCCGGCGGTCCGCCACGACGTCCGGTGCGGGGTCCGACCCGGATCTGTGTCCGAGCCCGAACCCGAACAAGTTTTCGTACGCGTACCCGTACGGAAACTTTTCCTTCGCGCGGTCAGAACTTTGCCCGCCACGCGAGGCCGGCCACCGGCGGCGCCTATCGGGTCAGCGCTCCAGCTCTCCGCGGATGTCGCCCATGCTCAGCGGGTCGGCGGGCGCGTCCAGTGGCGGCAGCGCCGGGAGGGCGTCCCAGGGGACCTGCATCCTGCGGAGGTCCTTGCGGACCCGGTCGGCGAGCTTTCTCGTGTCACGGCGGTTCATGACCGCCCCGACGGCCGCGCCCACCATGAACGGCATCAGGTTCGGCAGGTTGCGGACCGTGCGCTTCATGATCTGCTGGCGCAGCTCGCGCTTCATCTGGCCCCCGAGGGCCGCGTTGAGCGTCGACGGTTTGGTCACGTCGATGCCGCGCTCCTCCGACCACGAGTTCAGATACGTGGTGGAGCGCTCTTTGAGGGTGCCGGGCGGTCGCAGTCCGTAGACCTCGTACAGCTCGGCGATCAGTTTCAGTTCGATGGCGGCGACGCCGGTGACCTCGGCGGCCAGCTCCGTGGGCATGGCCGGCGGTACGGGCATCATCGCGGCGGCGCCGACGCCCGCGCCCACAGTGGACGTCGCGTTGCACGCGCCCGCGACGAGCTTGTCCGCGAGCTGTTCGGGGCCCAGGCCCGGGAACTGCTTCCGGAGTGCGGCGAGGTCGCGTACGGGGATCCGCGGGGCGATCTCGATGATGCGGTCGGTGACGTACGCCAGGGCGGCCCTGGCCCGGCTGCCGCCCTTACGGACGCCTTCCGCGACCCCGTGGCCGACGGCGGCCGCCCGGCGTCTGGCGACAGGCGCCTTGGTCACCGGCACCTCCAGGGCGCCGGAGGCGCCTGTCGCGTCCGCTGCTTCGAGCGAGGCCGGGTGGCCCCGCTCGTCGTCGTGCAAGCCGTCCTGAGACGGACCGGCCGCTCCCCGGTCACGAAAGCGGCGCTTCCAGGGCGGGGTCGAGCCTGTCACGGCCGACCCTGCCTCAGTCGCAGTCGCGGCAGATCGGCTGACCGTTCTTCTCGCGGGCCAGCTGACTGCGGTGGTGGACCAGGAAGCAGCTCATGCAGGTGAACTCGTCCTGCTGCTTCGGCAGGACCCGGACGGCCAGTTCCTCGTTCGAAAGGTCCGCTCCGGGCAGTTCCAGGCCTTCGGCTGCCTCGAACTCGTCCACGTCGACCGCTGAAGTCGACTTGTCGTTCCGGCGAGCCTTCAGTTCTTCAAGGCTGTCCGAGTCGACGTCGTCGTCGGTCTTGCGTGGGGTGTCGTAATCCGTTGCCATGTCGCTCTCCCCCTCTGGGTGTCTGCGGTGTCTCAGCGCAGGTAACGCGTGAGAGGCCGGACTTGTGCCCGACCTGAGGCGGAGATTTTGCCTCACATCAAGGTCTGTTACTCAATCGACACCCAACCGGACTCCTCAGGAGTGATCGGCTTGGATGGCGAAGCGGACCGTACACG
Source organism: Streptomyces tauricus (assembly GCF_014650955.1). GTDB lineage: Bacteria > Actinomycetota > Actinomycetes > Streptomycetales > Streptomycetaceae > Streptomyces > Streptomyces tauricus. The sequence goes on along the minus strand of NZ_BMVY01000013.1, from coordinate 140,674 downwards.
GTCCGAATGCCGCACTTCAAAGGCGTCTCACCGTGTACTTCCCGTGATCTCGACCCCCGAAAACCCGGATTTTCCCGGCTTTCCGGCAGTCTCGTTGATCACGGAGGGTAGATGACCGGAAAGCAGCCCTGTGATCGATCACACACGAGTGTGCCTTTCGTCTGCCCGGGAAATTCCGCGCAAAGCGAACATCCTCGCGTGTCGGCGACATGGTCTCAGATAGGTAGGGCGACTCGCATCACCAGGCCACCTCCCTCGCGCGGTTCCGCGACGATGTGGCCGCCGTGGGCGCGGGCCACCGACCTGGCGATCGACAGTCCCAGACCCACACCCTTGTCACTTCCCGTCCGCTCGGTGCGCAGCCGCCGGAACGGCTCGAAAAGATTGTCGATCTCGTACGCGGGGACCACGGGCCCGGTGTTCGACACCGTGAGGACCGCCTGGCCGTGCTGTACGTGCGTCACGACCTCGACCCAGCCGTCCTGGGCCACGTTGTAGCGCACGGCGTTCTGGACGAGGTTCAGGGCGATCCGCTCCAGGAGGACGCCGTTGCCCTGGACGACCGCGGCGGCCCGCTCCCCGCGGACCTCCACGCCCTTCACGTCCGCCTCGCCGCGCACCTGGTCTATGGCCTGCGAGGCGACCTCGGCGAGGTCGACCGGCTTGCGCTCGACGATCTGGTTGTCGCTGCGGGCGAGCAGCAGCAGGCCCTCGACGAGCTGCTCACTGCGCTCGTTGGTGGCGAGCAGGGTCTTGCCCAGCTGCTGCAGCTCCATGGGGGCGCCCGGATCGGACAGGTGCACCTCCAGGAGCGTGCGGTTGATCGCCAGGGGCGTCCGCAGCTCGTGCGAGGCGTTCCCGACGAACCGCTGCTGGGCCGTGAAGGCCCGCTGCAGCCGCTCCAGCATGTCGTCGAAGGTGTCCGCCAGCTCCTTGAGCTCGTCGTCCGGGCCGTCCAGCTCGATCCGCCGGGACAGGTCCGAGCCCGCCACCGCGCGCGCGGTGCGGGTGATGCGGCCCAGCGGTGACAGCACCCGTCCGGCCATCGCGTAACCGAAGGCGAAGGCGATCACGGCGAGACCCAGGAGGGCCATCAGGGAGCGGCTGAGCAGTCCGTCCAGGGCGTGCTGCCGCTGGACGGCGGTGCACTCCTTGAGCATCGCGTTCAGCTCGTCGTTGTTGCCGGCGCCGCTCAGCTGCGGACAGGTGTTGCTGGTGAGTTCGAGGTTGCTGCCGGTCACCCGGAAGTCGACGCCGCTGCCCTCGTGCAGGGCCTGGGCCGCGAGCAGGTAGATGATCGACAGCAGCAGGATCCCGGCGATCAGGAACATCCCGCCGTACAGCAGCGTCAGCCGTATCCGGATGGTCGGGCGCAGCCAGGGGAAGGGAGGTTCCGGTTTCCTCGGGTCCCAGGTGGGCTTCGGGGGCGCCTTGGGAGGCGCGGGGGTGGTGGTCATCGGGGGTCAGATCCGGTATCCGGAGCCGGGCACGGTGACGATGACCGGCGGCTCGCCGAGCTTGCGGCGCAGGGTCATCACCGTGACCCGCACGACGTTGGTGAACGGGTCGGTGTTCTCGTCCCAGGCCTTCTCCAAAAGCTGCTCGGCGGAGACGACCGCGCCCTCGCTGCGCAGCAGGACCTCCAGCACGGCGAACTCCTTGGGCGCGAGCTGGACCTCCTTGCCGTCGCGGAAGACCTCGCGGCGGTTGGGGTCGAGCTTAATCCCGGCACGCTCCAGGACGGGCGGCAGCGGCAGGCTCGTACGCCGGCCGAGGGCACGCACGCGTGCCGTCAGCTCACTGAACGCGAAGGGCTTGGGGAGATAGTCGTCGGCGCCGATCTCCAGGCCCTCGACCCGGTCGCTGACGTCCCCGGAGGCGGTGAGCATCAGCACGCGCGTGGGCATGCCCAGCTCCACGATCTTCCGGCAGACGTCGTCGCCGTGCACCAGCGGGAGGTCGCGGTCGAGGACGACCACGTCGTAGTCGTTGACGCCGATGCGCTCCAGAGCGGCCGCGCCGTCGTACACGACGTCGACGGCCATGGCCTCCCGGCGCAGTCCGGTGGCCACCGCATCGGCGAGCAGCTGCTCGTCCTCGACGACGAGTACGCGCACGTCGCTTGTCCTTCCTGTGTCCGCCCGCGCGGCGACTTCTCGGCGCACACGGGCGGGTTCCGATGGGGTACTCCCGCTCGAACGCAGCCGCGAGCAGGGAAGGTGGGACTCCATCCTGCCCTTTTCGGCCATAAGTCGGCTGTAAGGCGGGTTCGGAGGGTGGGGAATGCCAGATTTTCTCGGGAGGTTGAGGTTTCCGTCGAAGAGAGCGAGGGGAGGACGGCTTTACACCCCGCGATCACGCTCTGCTTGTGCCGCACCACCCGGCGGTACGTCATGGTCCGCTTCCGCAGGGCGGGCGTGGGTGTCCGGCACTGACGCCGCCCGGCTGGGCAGCGCCGGGCATCCCTGGAGACGTGATCGCCCCTTCCGAACGGCACACCCCCGTGCCACCACCGACCCACGACCCAGGACGAGGGGGCGCAGCATGGACGCATTCACCGCAGGACTTCTGCAGCGCATAAGGGCGACCGAGTCCGACCTGACGATGGCTCGCGAGACCGGCGACGACTTCCTCGCGGAGGTCGAGCAGGCCGAACTCGACGACCTGCACCGCCTTGCCGCCGAGCACGGTGTGCAGATCGGCGTCTCACACGTCTGATCAGCCTTGTGACGAGAGCGGGGCCCCGGCAGATCCAGCCCGGGGCCCCGCTCGGTCGTCTGTCGCGCGGTGTCAGTCGTGCCAGGCGCCGAGTTCGTCGAGGCGGGACTGGAGGGCTTCGAAGAGACCGGGCGGGGCCGCGACGGTCAGGTCGGTCGACAGGGGCTCTCCGGGGCGTCCGCCGGTCAGCGCGCCCGCCTCCCGGGCGATCAGATCGCCGGCCGCGTAGTCCCAGGGGTTGAGTCCCCTCTCGTAGTACGCGTCCAGTCGGCCCGTCGCCACGTCGCACAGGTCGATCGCCGCCGAGCCGCCGCGGCGGATGTCGCGGACCTGGGCGATCAGTTGCCCGACCACCTCGGCCTGCCGGGTCCTGCGGTCGGCGAGATAGCCGAAGCCGGTGCCGACGAGGGCCAGCCCGAGGTCGGGAGCGGGCCGCACGCGCGCGGGGCGGTCGTCGACGTAGGCGCCGCCGCCCAGGACGGCCCGGTAGGTCTCCGCCCGCATCGGGGCGTGCACGACACCGACGAGCGTCTCGCCGTCCTTGCGGGCCGCGATGGACACGGCCCAACTGGGCAGGCTGTACAGATAGTTGACCGTGCCGTCGATCGGGTCGATCACCCACTGGACGCCGCTGCTGCCCTTGATGTCGGCGCCCTCCTCCCCCAGTACGCCGTCGTCCGGCCTGGCGTCGGCCAGCAGGCCGGTGATCAGCTTCTCGGAGGCGATGTCCATCTCGGTGACGACGTCGACGGCGCTGGACTTGGTCGCCGCCACGCCCAGGTCGTCGGGGCGGCCGTCGCGCAGGAAGGCGCCCGCGCGGTGGGCCGCGTCGAGCGCGATCTCCAGCAGTTCGGCCTTCAGCTCGTCGTTCGCTGTGGCGGTCACGGGGCTCCTCATACGTACGGGCTGTCGGCGCCCGCAGCGGCGGGCTTGGGGGCGCGGGCCGGGCAGCAGCCCGCGGGGCAGAGATCGTGACTGGGGCCGAGTGCGCCGAGGGCGCAGGGCGAAACGTCCCTGCCGTTCTCGGTGGCCGCCCGCTCCACGACGAGGTCCCGGATCGCGGCGGCGAACCTCGGGTCGGCGCCCACGGTGGCCGAGCGGCGCACCGGCAGCCCCAGCTCCGCGGCCTTCGCCGTGGCCTCCGTGTCGAGGTCGTACAGGACCTCCATGTGGTCCGAGACGAACCCGATGGGCGCCATGACGACCGCGGGGACGCCGGCTCCGTGCAGCTCCTCCAGGTGGTCGCAGATGTCCGGCTCCAGCCACGGGATGTGCGGGGCTCCCGAGCGCGACTGGTAGACGAGCTGCCAGGGGTGCTCGGTCCCGGTCCGCTCGCGCACCGCGTCGACGATGAGCCGGGCGACGTCCAGGTGCTGGCGCACGTACGCCCCGCCGTCGCCGTGGCCCTCCACCGGTCCTGAGGTGTCCGCGGCGGACGTCGGGATCGAGTGCGTCGTGAAGGCGATGTGCGCGCTCGCGCGGACGTCCTCGGGAAGCTCGGCGAGGGAGCGCAGGACACCCTCGGTCATCGGCTCGACGAAGCCCGGGTGGTTGAAGTAGTGCCGGAGCTTGTCGATCCGCGGCGGCTCAAGACCCTCGCCCTCCAGGGTCGCCAGGGCCCCGGCCAGGTCCTCGCGGTACTGCCGGCAGCCCGAGTACGAGGCGTACGCGCTCGTGGCCAGCACCAGGACGCGGCGGCGGCCGTCGGCGACCATCTCGCGCAGGGTGTCGGTCAGGTACGGGCCCCAGTTCCGGTTGCCCCAGTACACGGGCAGGTCCAGGCCGTGCTCCGCGAAGTCCTTGCGGAGGGCGTCCAGCAGGGCGCGGTTCTGGTCGTTGATCGGGCTGACCCCGCCGAACAGGAAGTAGTGCTGCCCCACTTCTTTGAGGCGTTCCTTGGGGATGCCTCTGCCCCTGGTCACGTTCTCCAGGAACGGGACCACTTCGTCGGGGCCCTCGGGGCCGCCGAAGGAGAGCAGGAGCAGGGCGTCGTAGGGAGTGGCATCGAGCGCGTCTCGCATGCCTCGATCCTGCCACCCACCTCTGACAACCGGGCATAGGCGGGGGGCCGAACGGCAGGTGGACGGAGTGACCGGGGAAATCCGCAGATGGGTTAGGGTCACCTGACTCGTAAGCTGTATCGGTCAGATTCACGCCTTACCGGACCCACACCGGAGACCTCCCGTGCTCAGCCCCTACCGCGCCCTGTTCGCCGCGCCCGGCTCCAGGAGTTTCACCGGCGCGGGCCTCCTCGGCCGGATGCCCCTGTCGATGATGGGCATCGGCGTGGTGACGATGATCTCCCAGGTCACCGGGCGGTACGGGCTCGCGGGCGCCCTGTCGGCGACGATCGCGCTGTCCGCGGCGGTGCTCGGGCCCCAGATTTCCCGCCTGGTGGACCGGTACGGCCAGCGGCGGGTGCTGCGGCCCGCCACGCTGTCCGCGCTCGCCGCGGCGGCCGGGCTCCTGCTGACCACGCACTTCGACGGGCCTGACTGGGTGCTGTTCCTCTGTTCGGCCGGCATCGGCTGCGTACCGAGCGTCGGCGCGATGACCAGGGCGCGCTGGGCGCTCATCTACCGGGGCAGGCCCGAGCTCCACACCGCGTACGCCTTCGAGTCCGTCATCGACGAGATCTGCTTCATCTTCGGACCGATCATCTCCATCGGCCTGTCCACCGTGTGGTTCCCTGAGGCAGGGCCGCTGCTCGCGGCCTGCTTCCTGGCGGCCGGTGTCTTCTGGCTGACGTCCCAGCGCGCCACCGAGCCCCCGCCCCATCCCGGTGGGCACCACACGGGAGGCTCGGCGCTGCGCTCGGCCGGACTGCAGGTCCTGGTGGCCACCTTCGTGGCGACCGGCGCGATCTTCGGCGCGGTCGACGTGGTCACCGTGGCCTTCGCCGACGAGGAGGGCCACAAGGGTGCCGCGAGCATCGTGCTGGCCGTCTACGCGGCGGGCTCCTGCGTGGCCGGGGCCGTCTTCGGGCTGCTGCGCTTCGCCGGGGCGCCCGCCCGCAGGTGGGTACTGGGCATCTGCGCCATGGCCGTGAGTATGATCCCTCTGCTACTGGTCGGAAACTTGCCGTTCCTGGCTGTGGCGCTGTTCGTTGCGGGCCTGTCCATCGCACCGACGATGATCACGACGATGGCCCTCGTCGAACTGCACGTACCACGCGCGAAACTGACCGAGGGCATGACGTGGGTGAGCACGGGGCTCGCGGTCGGGGTCGCGCTCGGTTCCTCCCTGTCCGGCTGGGTGATCGACGCAGCCGGGGCGCGGGCCGGGTACGGGGTTCCGGTCGCGGCCGGGGCTGTCGCGGTCGCGGTGGGTTTCCTCGGGTATCGCCGGCTCAGCAAGCCGGTTCCGCAGCGGGGAGGAACCCATGAAGAGCACAGTGAGCGGCAAGAGCGGCACCTGGCGTAACTGGGCCGGGAACGTCACCGCCCGGCCGGCCCGGGAGGTCACTCCCGCCTCCGTCGACGAACTCTCCGCCGCCGTGCGCCGCGCCGCCGAGGACGGACTCAGGGTCAAGGCCGTCGGGACGGGACACTCCTTCACCGCGGCGGCGGCGACCGACGGCGTATTGATCCGCCCTCAACTGTTGACCGGTATCCGCAGGATCGACCGTGACAACGGCACCGTCACGGTGGAGGCCGGCACCCCGCTCAGGCGCCTCAATCTCGCCCTGGCCCGGGAGGGTCTGTCGCTCACGAACATGGGCGACATCATGGAGCAGACGGTGTCGGGCGCGACCAGTACCGGCACGCACGGCACCGGCCGCGACTCCGCCTCGATCGCCGCCCAGATCACGGGACTTGAACTGGTGACCGCCGACGGCTCGGTCCTCGCCTGCTCCGAGAAGGAGAACCCCGACGTCTTCGCGGCGGCCCGGATCGGGATAGGCGCCCTCGGGATCATCACCGCCATCACCTTCTCCGTGGAGCCCCTTTTCCTCCTCTCGGCCCGCGAGGAGCCGATGAGCTTCGACGAGGTGACGGGCTCCTTCGACGAACTGTTCACGGAGAACGAGCACTTCGAGTTCTACTGGTTCCCCCACACCGGCAACTGCAACACCAAGCGCAACAACCGCAGTGTGGGACCGGAGAAGCCGGTCGGCACCGTCCGCGGTCTGTACGAGGACGAGTTCCTCTCCAACGGCGTCTTCCAGGCGGCCAACTACGTGGGCCGGGCCGTCCCCGCCACGATCCCCTCGATCGCCCGGATCTCCAGCCGCGCGCTGTCCGCGCGCACCTACACCGACATTCCCTACAAGGTCTTCACTTCTCCTCGCCGGGTGCGGTTCACGGAGATGGAATACGCGGTTCCGCGAGCCGCCCTGGTCGAGACACTGCGCGAACTCAAGGCCATGGTCGACCGTTCGCCTCTGCGTATCAGTTTCCCGGTGGAGGTGCGCACGGCCCCCGCGGACGACATCACCCTGTCCACCGCGTCCGGCCGGGACAGCGCGTACATCGCGGTCCACATGTTCAGGGGGACGCCGTACCAGGCGTACTTCACCGCCGCCGAGCGGATCTTCACCGCGCACGGAGGCCGGCCCCACTGGGGCAAGGTGCACACCCGTGACGCGGAGTACTTCGCCGGCGTCTATCCGCGCTTCGGCGAGTTCACCGCGCTGCGGGACCGCCTCGACCCGGAACGGCGCTTCGGCAACGACTACTTGCGGCGGATCCTGGGCGACTAGCAACTCGGACGGACCACGCGCGGCCGTCGCGTCGACCGATTGCCCGAGCACAGGACGTACGGTCGAAGCGACTCCCTCCACTTCTGGCGATCATGTGAAGAACCGGTCTCACCATGATCACGAGAATGTCACCCCGGGCGGCCAACTCCCGCCTCCGGACAGAAGTTCGGTGGCGTGCCGATCCACGCAAGTGGCCCGAATGGAGTACTGTTGCGAGCCCTGGGACCGGACGCACGCCAGGGTGTCCGGAGCCGTACAGGACCGCCGAGAGGGGGCCCGTTGCACAGGGTGATGAGGGTCGTCACTTAGCGTTGCGAATAGGTAACCGTGCCATAACGGCGAGTTCGGGCCACCGTCCGACACGCCGGGCAACTCGGCAAGGTTGTGGCAGGCTGCACCCGGGCAGGCCACACTCGACTAGCGGAAGCAGCGACGCACGTGACGTCGGCAGGCACCACCCGGGAGGTCCCCATGCCCGAACTGCGTGTCGTGGCCGTCTCCAACGACGGCACACGGCTGGTGCTGAAGGCTGCGGACAGCACGGAGTACACGCTTCCGATTGACGAGCGTCTACGCGCCGCCGTACGCGGCGACCGTCCCCGCCTCGGCCAGATCGAGATCGAGGTGGAGAGCCATCTCCGCCCCCGAGACATCCAGGCACGGATACGCGCGGGAGCATCCGCCGAAGAGGTCGCCTCGCTCGCCGGTATCCCCGTCGACCGCGTGCGCCGCTTCGAAGGACCCGTGCTCGCCGAGCGCGCCTTCATGGCCGAGCGCGCCCGCAAGACGCCCGTCCGCCGCCCCGGCGAGACGACCGGTCCCCAGCTCGGCGAGGCCGTGCAGGAGCGCCTGCTGCACCGCGGCGCCGACAAGGAGACCGTCCAGTGGGACTCCTGGCGCCGCGACGACGGCACCTGGGAGGTGCTGCTCGTCTACCGGGTCGCGAGCGAACCGCACTCCGCGAGCTGGACGTACGACCCGCCCCGGCGGCTCGTCCAGGCCGTCGACGACGAGGCGCGCTCGCTGATCGGCGAGTCCGACGACCTCGGCGCCGCCGAGCCCAGCTTCCCGTTCGTACCGCGCATCGCGCGGCTGCCCCGCGACCGTCCGCTGGACCGGGCCCTGGACCGGCAGATCGAGCGGCCGAGCCTGCCGCCGTCGTCGGAGCAGGACATCGAGGAGGGCGTCAGCGAGCGTGAGCGCGACTCGCTGACCAGCCTCCTGGAGGCGGTGCCCAGCTTCCGCGGCGACATGGTCGTACCGGAGAGGCCGTCGGCGGGACCCGCCGCCTCGACGGCCTCCACGACCTCGACCACGGAGCGCCCCGCCACGGAGGAACCGCCCGTTCCGGAGGAAGAGGTGGAGGAGCCGCCGGCTCCCGCGGCCTCGGCCGGTTCCGCCTACGCGGACGTGCTCATGCCGCGCTCGGTGGCCAGCCACCGTGACCGGCTCGTCGGCGCCACCGACCGCCAGGCCGAGGCGGACGGTGTCCGTCCGGGACGCAGAGCGGCCGTGCCGAGCTGGGACGAGATCGTCTTCGGGACACGACGCAAGAAGCAGGACTAGGAAGTGGCGAGGGCTCGCACCGTCTCGGTGCGAGCCCTCCGCTCTCCCGTCCGCCCTTCGTTACCGGGCCGCGGTTCCTTACCGGGCCGCGGTTCCTTACCGGGCCGCGCTTCCTGTCCGGTACACACTTCCCGTCCGGTTCGCGCCTTCTTGGCGGTCCGTACGGTCCGTACGTTCCGTCCGGTCGGTGCGGCGCGGGTGCTACTGCGGGTCGGGGCCCGTCGCGACCGGCCGCCCGTCGTCCTGCGACCACTCCGACCAGGACCCCACGTACAACGCGGCCGGGATGCCCGCGACCGCCAGCGCGAGGACCTCGTGCGCGCCGGAGACACCCGACCCGCAGTACACGCCGACCTCCGAGGAGCCGTCGACGCCCAGGGACGCGAAGCGGTCCGCGAGTTCACCGGCTGGCAGGAAGCGACCGGATTCGGCCACATTGCCGGTCGTCGGCGCCGAGACCGCGCCCGGGATGTGGCCGCCGACCCGGTCGATCGGCTCGACGTCGCCGCGATAGCGCTCGGCGGCCCGGGCGTCGAGCAGCAGACCGGTGCGGGCCAGCGCCGCGGCGCCGTCGGCATCGAGCAGGGAGACCTTCCCCGGAGCCGGTACGAAGGTCCCGGCGGCCGGAGCCGCCCGGCCGCTCTCGACCGGACCGCTCCACTCCGCGAAGCCGCCGTCAAGCACACGCACCGACGGATGACCCGTCCAGCGCAACAGCCACCAGGCCCGCGCGGCGGCCCAGCCGAGCCCTCCGTCGTACACGACGACGTCACGGTCCTCGGAGACCCCGGCCGCTCGCATGGCCGCGCCGAAGACCTCCAGGTCCGGCAGCGGGTGGCGTCCCGCCGCGCCGGCGGGGCCGGCGAGTTCGGTGTCCAGGTCCACGTAGACGGCCCCCGGAATGTGCGCTTCCTCGTAGGAGTCGCGCAGGTTCGGGCCGCCCAGCTGCCAGCGGATGTCCAGCACGACCGGCGGGTTCGGCCCCGTCAGGTCGCTCGCGAGTCGGGATGCGGAGATGATGGCGTTCATGGCCACCATCCTCGCGCACGGGGTGGCTACATCGTCCAGGTCCGGCTACTGTGCTCCGCCGGGCCGAACCGACCACACGGCGTGCAGGAACGGGCACACGCTGTACGGCCGATGGACATGCGCAGGCAATCGCGGGGAAACGGATGGGCAACAGGAATGCGGGCATCCTCCCGCCGTGGGCCGTTCGGCCGTGGCGCGGCCGAACGCCGGTGGTGCGACCATCGGCATCGGGCGCCGTGGTCCACGACGGCGGTACGCCCGGTTCGACAGCGGAAGTGAAGCGGCCCCGCGAGGCGCCGAGGAGAGGGTGACGATGACCGAGGCACGGGAGTCGGCCGGCCTGAACGGCTCTGCGTACACGCCCGGCACACCCTGCTGGGTGAGTCTGATGGTGCACGGGATGGCCGCGACCCAGGAGTTCTACGGGGAACTGTTCGGCTGGGAGTTCCAGCCCGGTCCGCAGCAGCTGGGTGCGTATGTACGGGCGCAGTTGGACGGGCACGAGGTGGCGGGCATCGGCCAGCTTCCGCCGGACCGTCATCTGCCCGTCGCGTGGACGCCCTACCTCGCCTCGGACGACGTGGACCTGACGGCGGAGACGGTCCGGCACTGCGGTGGCACGGTCGGCGTCGGTCCCCTGGTCGCCGACGCCGCCGGGCGCCTGGCGATCGCCTCGGACCCCTCGGGCGCCGTGTTCGGCATCTGGCAGGCCGCGGCCCACCTCGGTGCGGGCATCGCCGGGGTTCCCGGGACCCCCACGTGGAACGAGCTCGTCACCCGTGAGTCCGCGGGTGTCGCCAAGTTCTACGAGACGGTCTTCGGCTACGAGGAGGAGCCCGTCGTCTCCGCCGACTCCGACTACGTCACCCTGCACATCAAGGGCCGCCCGGTGGCCGGGATCCATGGCGTCGGCAACGCCCTGCCCCGCGACCGTGGCGCGCACTGGCTGACGTACTTCGAGGTCGTCGACGTGGACGCGTCCGTGGCCCTGGTCGTCGAACTCGGCGGCCACGTGCTCAAGCCGGCCCAGGACAGCCCGTACGGCCGTGTCGCCATGGTGGCCGACCTGGAGGGAGCGGCGTTCTCGCTGGTACGGACCCGCTGAGCCCGGCGGGGACGCGTCAGCGCCCGGCCACGGTGTCCACCGGGAGCACGTCCGGGGACAGGGCGCCCGCCCGCGCGGTGGCCGCGGTCATCCGCCGGCTGTGGTGGCGGCGGCACAGCACCTCGTAACCGATGTCCTCCGACTGGTCGACGTCGCCGACGACGACCTGAGCACCCTCCACGACCATCCGGCCGCCTATCGTGCGGGCGTTGTGGGTGGCGCGGGCGCCGCACCAGCACAGGGCCTCGACCTGGAGGACCTCGACGCGGTCGGCCAGTTCGACGAGCCGCTGGGAGCCCGGAAAGAGCTTGGAGCGGAAGTCGGTGGTGATGCCGAAGGCGAAGACGTCGATGTCCAGGTCGTCGACCACGCGCGCGAGTTGGTCGATCTGCTCCGGCGCGAGGAACTGCGCCTCGTCGGCGATGACGTAGTCCGCCCTGCCGCCCCGCGAGAGATGCTCGACGAGGTACGCGTACACGTCCTGGTCGTCCTCGACCTCCACCGCGTCCGTGACCAGGCCGAGCCGTGAGGACAGCTTGCCCTCACCCGCGCGGTCGTCCCGGGTGAAGATCATGCCCTGCAGGCCGCGGGCCGAGCGGTTGTGCTCGATCTGCAGAGCCAGCGTCGACTTCCCGCAGTCCATGGTTCCGGAGAAGAACACCAGCTCGGGCATGGGGAGTCGAGCACCTTTCAGCAGGGACGGGGCGGGGGTGAGGCAGCGGTGGAGCGGGGGTGACGCGCGGCGGGCGGAGGGTCAGGAACGCACTTCCAGCAGCGGAATGTGCTGTTCCGCCGAGGTCATCGAGCCATGGTTGCCGACCATCAAGGACTCCTTCGGCTCCCGCTCGGACGCGGTGATCAGCACGTCGTCCCGGGCGGCCGCGACCACGTCGCCGATACGCGCGTACACCCGCTCGTCGATGTGCGGGCCGAACCAGCCCGCCGCGATCGCCTCGTCGCGCGAGGCCACCCAGAACTGCTCGCCGAGGACCTCGCGCCAGCAGGTCAGGACGTCCGACTCGGCGCCCGGGACCGCGTACACATGCCGGGCGCGGCCCTCGCCGCCGAGGAGGGCGACGCCCGCGCGCAGCTCCCAGTCCTCGTCGAAGTCGATCCGGTGCTGCTCGTCGAAGGGGACGTCGATCATGCCGTGGTCGGCGGTGACGTAGAGGGCCGCGCGCGGCGGCAGTTGCTCGGCCAGGCGCTGGACCAGCCGGTCCACGTACATGAGCTGGCCGCGCCAGGGGTCGGAGTCGACGCCGAAGCGGTGCCCCTTGCCGTCGACCTCGGCGTAGTACGTGTAGACCAGCGAGCGGTCCCCGGCGGCCAGTTGCTCGGCCGCCATGTCCATGCGGTCCTCGCCGGTCAGCCGTCCGTGAAACGTACCGCCGCTGAGCGCGATCTTGGTCAGGGGCGTGTTCTGGAAGTGCGGGGCCGACACCTGGGCCGTGTGCACGCCCGCCGCGTCGGCCAGCTGGAACACCGTGGGGTACGGCTGCCACGTGCCCGGCTTGGTCCAGGGGATCCAGCGGAGCTGGTTCATCAGCTCGCCGGTCTCCGGGTTGCGCACGGTGTAACCGGGCAGGCCGTGGGCGCCCGGGGGCAGTCCGGTGCCGACCGAGGCCAGCGAGGTGGCGGTGGTCGCGGGATAGCCCGCCGTGATCGGCCGGCCGGTGCCGCCGCGCGAACTGCCCAACAGGGAGGTCATGAACGGGGCCTCGTCCGGGTGCGCCTTCAGCTGCTCCCAGCCGAGGCCGTCGATCAGGAAGACGCAGTTCCGGTCGGCCGGGCTCAGTTCGCCGAGCGAGGCGGTCATGTCGGGGACGTCCATGCCCACGGCCAGCGTGGGCAGGAGGTCGGCGAGCGAACCGCTGCCGTACTCGGGCACGGGCGCGGACTCGACGGTGAGCGGCTCCGGGTCGTCCCAGACGTGCTGGGACATCAGCGGGTGACGTCCGCGGTCGCCTCGGAGAGCGACTGCGCGAAGGCGAGCGTCTGGCGCACGGCGTCCGGCCCGTCACCGGCCTCGCTGACACGCAGGCTCAGGTCGTCCGCCGTCGAGCTGCCGGTGTAGCCGTGGTCCGCCTCGCAGTTGGAGTCGCCGCAGGCCGCGGGCTCCAGGTCGATACGGGCGACCGCGCCCCAGCCGATCGTGAGGACGACCTCGCGCGGCAGGGTCCCCACCACGTACTTCTCCGGGTTCGCCACGACCCGGCTGAGCACGACGGACGAGATCCGGCCAAGCTTCACGGACTCGGTGGACGTGGTCGCGTACGGCGTGGGGGACGTGCTGTCCGCCGCCTGCTCGTCGGTGTGGCTCACGATGAAACGGTTACCCGTGAGAACGAGCACCGTGACATGCCGGCGCACCTCGTTCGCGTCGAACGTCGTCTCCTGGTGGACCAGATACGACCGGATGGGCTCGCCCCCTACAGCGGCCTCCACCGCCTCGGCCACAAGGGCCGGGTAGTAGCCGCTGCGCTCGATCGCCGCTCGCAGCCCCTGGGTCGTCGTACTGGTCTTGGCCATGACGTCCATTCTACGGGGGCGTACTGACTGCGAGGCACCGCTCAGTACACAGGAAGCGTGCGGGGGCCGAGGTCGTCGCGGGCTGGCGGCGGCGCGAGCCGTACGGAAGCGCCGAGGACGCTCAGCCCGCGCGGGGCCACGACGACCGGTTCCAGGGACACGGAGACGACCTCGGGATGGTCGTCGACGAGCCGTGACAGGCGCAGCAGCAGTTCCTCCAGTGCCGCGACGTCCGCCGGGGCCGAGCCGCGCCAGCCGAAGAGGAGGGGCGCGGTCCGGATGGACCGGACCAGTGAGGCGGCGTCGCGGTCGGTGACCGGAATCAGTCGGTGTGCGGTGTCCCCGAGCAGTTCCGACGCCGCTCCCGCGAGCCCGAAGGAGAGCACCGCTCCGGCGGCCGGGTCGATGACCGCCCGTACGACCGTGTCGACGCCGCGCGGTGCCATGCCCTGTACCACCGGGCGCAGTTCCTCGGGCTCCCCGAAGAGGCTGGTCAACTCGGCGTACGCGCGCCGCAGTTGCTCCTCGTCCGCCAGGTCGAGGCGGACGCCGCCCAGGTCGGCGCGGTGCCGCAGGTGCGGGGCGGTGGTCTTCAGGGCCACGGGGTAGCCGAGGCGCTCCGCCGCCGCGACGGCCTCCCCGGGGGTGTGCGCGGGCAGGGCGCGACGGACGTCGATGCCGTACCGGGCGAGGAGGGCGCAGGTGTCGTCGGGGGCGAGGGTGAGCGCGTCCTCATCGGGTCCCCCGGGCGGCGCTTCCGTCTGAGCTTCCGGCTGTACTTCCGACTGCGCTTCCGCCTCAGGTCGCGGTTGCGGTTGCGGTTGCGGTTGCGGTTGCTCGGAGGCTGCGGCCAGGAGCTGGTCGATCTGCTCGGCCGCGCCCTTCTCGTCGATGTCCTCGTACTCGGGCACCCGCCCCGGGTCGGCGGACTCGCGCCGCCACTGGCCGTACCGCACGGCTTCCGCGAGCGCGCGCACGGCCCGCTCGGCGGCGGGGTAGGCGGGGATCAGCCGGGAGTCCACCTCGGCGCTCTCCACCTCGTTTTCCACCTGGCTCTCCACCTCGTTCTCCACCTCGGCGGGCGCGGGAGCGACCTGCGGTGCGGGGCCGGTCGGGGCGGTGCTCGCCGCCGCGGACAGGGCCTCCGCGAGGCCGCCCAGTTCCACGTGCACCACGAGGACCGGCTTGCCGGGGGCCGCCGCCGAGGCCGAACGGAGGGCCTCGGCGAGGGCCGCGTCCGCCGCGGACATGTCCCCCACCGCCGGGATCGCCGTGACCACGACGGCGTCGCAGGCGTCGTCGGCCAGGGCGTGCGCCAGCGCCGCGCGGAAGTCCTCGGCCGAGGCACCCGTCGTCAGGTCGCGGGGCGGCAGCGGCCGCAGCTCCTGGGCGAGACACGCGTCGTACGTCAGCAGCCCGAGCGACTCGGAGTTGCCGAGGATCGCCACCCTCGGGCCCGCCGGCAGGGGCTGGCGGGCCAGCAGCAGCCCCGCGTCGACCAGCTCCGTGATCGTGTCCACCCTGATGACCCCGGCCTGCCGCAGCAGGGCGGACACCGTGGCGTGGGGCAGCCGGGTGGCCCGTACCGCGTGCCCCTGGGGCGCGGCTCCGCCGTGCCGCGCGCCCTGGACGACGACCAGCGGCTTGGCCGCCGCCGTGCGCCGCGCGAGACGGGTGAACTTCCGCGGGTTGCCGATCGATTCGAGGTACATGAGCGCGACATCGGTGTCCGGGTCGTCGTACCAGTACTGAAGGACGTCGTTGCCGGACACGTCCGCGCGGTTGCCGGAGGACACGAAGGTCGACACGCCCGTCACCCCGGTGACCCCGCCGCCGCGCCGGTGCAGCCGGGACAGCAGCGCGATCCCGATGGCCCCGGACTGGGCGAACAGCCCGATGCGTCCGGTGCGCGGCATCTCCGGCGCGAGCGAGGCGTTGAGCCGCGTCCCCGGGGAGGTGTTGATGACCCCGAAGGCGTTCGGCCCGATGATGCGCATCCCGTACGTACGCGCCTGGCGTACGAGTTCGCGCTGGCGCTGCCTGCCCTCGGGGCCGCTCTCGGCGTATCCCGCGGAGACCACGACGAGCCCCTGCACTCCGTGCTCGCCGCACTCGGCGACCGCTTCCGGGACCCGTTCGGCCGGGACGGCGATCACCGCGAGGTCGACGGGCTCCCCGATGTCCCGCACGGAGCGGTGGGCCGGGACTCCGGCGAGCTCCTTCTCCTGAAGTGCTCCGTTCACCGCGTACAGGCGGCCGGTGAAGCCCGCGTCGCGGAGGTTGTCCAGGATGCTGCGGCCCACTCCCCCCGGTGTGCGGCCCGCTCCGACGACCGCGACCGAACCAGGTGCCAGGAGGCGGGCCACGGAACGCGCCTCCGCACGCTGCTCCCGCGCGCGCTGCACGGCGAGCGAACGGTCGGTGGGCTCCAGGTCGAACTCCAGGCGTACGACGCCGTCCTCGAAGCTGCGCTTCTGCTGGTACCCGGCGTCCGTGAACACCTTGATCATCTTGCTGTTGGCGGGCAGCACCTCGGCGGCGAACCGTCGGATGCCGCGCTCACGGGCGACGGCCGCGATGTGTTCGAGCAGGGCGGAGGCCACGCCACGGCCCTGATGGGCGTCCTGGACGAGGAAGGCGACCTCCGCCTCGTCCGCGGGGGCGGACGCGGGGCGGCCGTCCGCGGCGATGCGGTCGTACCGTACGGTGGCGATGAATTCGCCGCCGACGGTCGCCGCGAGTC
The DNA here is from genome assembly GCF_014650955.1 of Streptomyces tauricus. Lineage (GTDB taxonomy): Bacteria > Actinomycetota > Actinomycetes > Streptomycetales > Streptomycetaceae > Streptomyces > Streptomyces tauricus. The sequence continues at coordinate 124,282 of NZ_BMVY01000013.1, read as the reverse complement.
CGACCCGGTCCACGAAGTCGTGGTGGGTGAAGCGGTGGACGTCCTTGGCGGACAGCCGCGGGTACGGCGCGAAGAAGCGGTAGTACTTCGACTCGGCGGAGACCTGCTCGTAGAAGCTGACGAGGCGGTCGGCGTCGTCGGCCGCGATGGGCCGGATGCGCGCGGTGCCGCCGTCGCGCAGGACGACGTCGGCCTCCCAGTGAGCGGGGTACTCGTGCCGGTCCGGCGGAGTCTGCATGGGGCCCAGAGTACGACTCGGGTCCGACAACGGCGGGTTCGCGTCCGGCGGGGACCCGGGGCAGTCTTGGGGGCCCCGGCTCGGTCCGTGCCCTAACCCGCACCGGCACGCGCACTCGCACCCGTACCCGCACAAGGCACGCTTCACCGTTCACCGTATGGAACACTGGTCTAGACAACCTTGACACCTGAAGGGCAGCATCACATGGCTGAGCGCCGCGTCAACGTCGGCTGGGCCGAGGGCCTGCACGCCCGTCCCGCCTCCATCTTCGTCCGGGCGGCCACGGCCACCGGCGTCCCCGTGACGATCGCCAAGGCCGACGGCAACCCCGTCAACGCCGCGTCCATGCTCGCGGTCCTCGGCCTCGGCGCCCAGGGCGGCGAGGAGATCGTCCTGGCCTCCGACGCCGAGGGCGCGGACGCCGCGCTCGACCGTCTGGCCAAGCTGGTCGCCGAAGGTCTCGACGAGCTTCCCGAGACGGTCTGACCCTCAGGTCCCCTCGGCCTCCTAGGGTCTCCGGGATTCCGGCGGATCCCGGATCCCGTCGGTCCCGGCGGATCCCGTACGGCGGAGCCGCGTCACCCACACCCCGGGCGACGCGGCTCCGCCGTTCGCGTACCCGGTACCGGGGCCGTTCTTTTCCCGTGTGTGGCGTATCGATTTCCGCCCGCCGCGCGCACGGAAATGACGTGCTCCGCAATTCGGGGCACGCAGAAGAAAAGGGCACCAGAAATAGGGCCCCGCCGAATATCCCTCTTTGTATACGGTGCTTCTGTTAATGCCGCAGGCCCGCTGTGTTTACGGGATGTTGCGAAGTCCTCACACGCTCGACGCGCTCCCCGCCCGGAAAGCGCAGCCGGTGCGCGGACATCGCCCGCTCGGTGTGCAGGGCCGTGATCGCCCTGGCGCGGTCGCTGTCACCGCGGGCCACGGCGTCCACGATGGCCCCGTGCTCGGTCCAGGACTCGGCGGGGTGCGCGGGCGCCTCGACCGAGTACATCCAGGCGATCTTGTGCCGCAGCTGGCCGAGCGTCGAGGTCAGCGCCGGGCTGCCCGAGGCCTGTACGAGCGTCTCGTGGAACCAGCCGCCGAGCGAGCGCAGATCCTCGCTGTTGCCCCGCCTGGCCCGCTCCTGGCCAAGCCTGACCAGGCCGCGCAGCACCTTGAGATGGGCCTCGGTGCGGCGCTGGGCGGCACGGGCGGCGCCCAGCGGCTCCAGCAGCACGCGCATCTCCAGGAGGTCGGCGGCCTCCTGCTCCGTGGGTTCCGCGACGCACGCGCCCGCGTGCCGGCGGGTGACCACGAAGCCCTCCGCCTCCAGGGTGCGCAGCGCCTCGCGCACAGGGACCCGCGAGACACCGTAGCGGCGCGCGAGCAGTTCTTCGGTGAGCCGGCTGCCGCGCTCGTAGACACCCGCGACGATGTCGTCCCGGATCGCCGTGCATACCGAGCGCGCGGGAATACGCATGACCGGACCTCCGCCTTAATCCCCGCGAAACGCGGTCGATTGACGCTTGTTCGGTGACTCTATTGCAGAGAACGGGAAATTCCGAAGGCAGCCGGGAATCCATGGATATTTTTTGGACACACCGCGCTTCTGAACAGGCAGTAGTCCGGTACGAAAGTGACCCGAAGCCGTCCGAACGCGCGAAGGCCCCGGCTCGATGAGCCGGGGCCTTCGACGGAGGTGCGGTGTCGTGCGGAAGCGCTGTGCGGGTGCCGTGCGGTCAGACGTTCACGCCGTGCCCGCGGAGGTACGCGACGGGGTCCATGTCGGATCCGTACTCCGCGGTCGTACGCGCCTCGAAGTGCAGGTGCGCCCCCGTGACGTTGCCGGTCGCCCCGGAGAGGGCTATCTGCTGCCCCGGAGTGACCGTCTGGCCGACGGAGACACCGATGGACGACAGGTGCCCGTACTGGGTGTACGTGCCGTCAACCATCTTGATGACGATCTGGTTGCCGTAGGAGCCGCCCCAGCCGGCCTCCACGACGGTGCCGGAGCCCACCGCGTGCACGGCGGTGCCGCTGGCGGCGTGGAAGTCGATGCCGGTGTGGCTGCCGGAGGACCAGACGCCGCCACCGGCCTGGTACGAGGTGGAGACGTACGAGCCGGCGATCGGCGCGGTGTAGGCGTTGAGGCGCTTGCGCTCGGCCTCGCGGGCGGCGCGGGCCTTCGCCTCGCGCTCCTTCTCGGCCTTCGCCCTGGCTTCCTCCGCGCGCTTCTTCGCGGCGGCCTCGGCCTTCTCGCGGGCGGCGGCCTGTTCGGCGGCCTGGCGCTGGGCGACGGCCTGGGCGTCGATCTCCTGGGCGACCGTGTCACCCATGGTGACGGCCTTGAGGGGGCCGGTCTGCTCGATCTCGCTCTCGGCGGCGAACGCCGGGGCGGCCAGCGTGCCCACGACACCGGTGGTGGCCAGGGCGGCGACGCCGACGGTCCTGCGGGTCGTGCGCGTCATGCGGCTGGGAAGACGGTGCTTCCCCGTGGCGCGGGTGAACGCCATGAAGTGGCTGGTCCTTTCCTTCCTTCTCGCCTACCGGGTTAGCTGACGGGTTCGGAGCAGGAAGGTCTCCTACGGACCCCTCCGGGAAGGGCGTCCGATTCACCCCAGGGACGTGGGTCCCCGGCTCCCCTGGCTCGCGCCATGCGGGGACTCGGCGATGACTGTCCGGTGCCGCGGACGCGGCGCAGTGCCTGACGAACAGCCGGACCGACGCTAAGCGGCGCCTCTTTCATTCGACAAACGGATCACCATTTTTGTAGCGCATGCCACAGGGCAGACAGGCAACTTCCCTGCAATACGGACAAACCATGGGCGAAGACGGACAGGAAAGGGCCCGGGTGACTCGTACGGTCACCCGGGCCCCGGCCGTTGCGGGCCCCTGCGCGGTCACAGGTCCCTACTCGGCTGTCACGACGCTGACTTCGCCGACACCGAGGGCCCTGACGGGCTCTTCGATCTGCGCGGCGTCACCGACGAGGACGGTCACCAGACGGTCCACCGGGAACGCGTTCACGGCGGCCGCGGTGGCCTCCACGGTGCCGGTCGCGGCGAGCTGCTTGTACAGCGTCGCCTGGAAGTCGTCCGGCAGGTGCTGCTCGACCTGGTCGGCGAGCGTGCCCGCGACGGCGCCCGCGGTCTCGTACTTCAGGGGCGCCACCCCCACCAGGTTCTGCACGGCGACGTCGCGCTCGGCGTCCGTCAGGCCCTCGGCGGCCAGGGTGCGCAGCACCTTCCACAGGTCGTCGAGCGCCGGGCCGGTGTTCGGGGTGTCCACGGAGCCGCTGATGGCGAGCATCGAGATGCCCGTCCCGTCCGGGGCGGAGCGCAGCACCTGGCCGAACGCCCGCACACCGTAGGTGTATCCCTTCTCCTCGCGCAGGACGCGGTCCAGGCGGGAGGTGAGGGTGCCACCGAGGCAGTACGTGCCGAGCACCTGGGCCGGCCACACGCGGTCGTGCCGGTCCGCGCCGACGCGGCCGATGAGCAGCTGCGTCTGGACGGCTCCGGGCCGGTCGACGATGATCACGCGGCCGGTGTCGTCGGCGGTCACCGAGGGCACGGGACGTGCCTGGGCCTGCGATCCGGTCCAGGTGCCGAGCGTGTCCCCGAGCAGCGCGTCGAGGTCGACGTCCGTGAGGTCCCCGACGACGACCGCGGTGGCCGTGGCGGGACGTACGTGCTTCTCGTAGAAGCTGCGCACGGCCGCCGAGTCGATCGCGGTGACCGTCTCCTCGGTGCCCTGGCGCGGACGCGACATGCGGGAGTCCGCCGGGAAGAGCTGCCGGGACAGCTCCTTGGCGGCCCGCCGGGCCGGGTTGGCGGTCTCGTGCGGGATCTCGTCGAGCCGGTTGCGCACCAGCCGCTCGATCTCGCCGTCCTCGAACGCGGGTGCCCGCAGGGCGTCGGCGAGCAGGCCGAGCGCCTTGGGCAGGCGGGAGACGGGGACTTCGAGGCTGAGCCGTACGCCGGGGTGGTCCGCGTGGGCGTCGAGCGTGGCGCCGCAGCGCTCCAGCTCGGCGGCGAACTCCTCGGCGGAGTGCTTGTCGGTGCCCTCCGAGAAGGCCCGGGCCATGATCGTGGCGATGCCGTCGAGGCCCTTGGGCTCGGCCTCCAGCGGGGCGTCCAGAAGGATCTCCACGGCGACGACCTGCTGGCCGGGGCGGTGGCAGCGCAGCAGCGTCAGGCCGTTGCCGAGGGTGCCGCGCTCGGGCGCCGGGAAGGCCCAGGGCCTGGCCTCGCCGGCCTGGGGCTGCGGGTGGAACTCCATCGTGGCGAGCTCGGTCACTTGGCCGCCTCCTCGTCGGTGTTGTCAGCGGCGCCGGTCTCTTCGGGCGCGTCGGTCTCGTCCGGGGCGATCGGCTCGTAGACCAGCACCGCGCGGTTGTCGGGGCGCAGACGGGCCTTGGCGACCTCCTGGACCTCCTCCGCGGTGATGTCGAGGACGCGCTGCACGGCGGTCAGGGCGAGCTGGGGGTCGCCGAACAGGACCGCGTACCGGCACAGTTCGTCGGCGCGGCCCGCGACCGTGCCGAGCCGGTCCAGCCACTCGCGCTCCAACTGGGCCTGGGCCCGCTCCATCTCCTCGGCCGTGGGGCCCTCCGCGGCGAACCGGGCGAGCTCCTCGTCGACGGCGGCCTCGATGACCGGGACCTCGACGTCGCCGGACGTCTTCACGTCGAGCCACCCCAGGGAGGGTGCTCCGGCGAGGCGCAGCAGGCCGAACCCGGCCGCGACGGCGGTGCGGTCACGGCGTACGAGCCGGTTGTAGAGCCGGGACGACTCGCCGCCGCCGAGCACGGTCAGGGCGAGGTCGGCTGCGTCCGACGCGCGCGTGCCGTCCTCCGGCAGCCGGTAGGCGGCCATCAGCGCGCGGGCCGGGACCTCCTCCTCGACGACCTCGCGCAACTGCCCGCCCATGGTCTCCGGGAGCGAGCCGTCGCGCGGGGCGGGCTTGCCGTCGTGTCCCGCGATGGAACCGAAGTACTTCTCGACCCAGGCGAGCGTCTGCTCCGGGTCGATGTCCCCGACGATCGACAGCACGGCGTTGTTGGGCGCGTAGTAGGTGCGGAAGAACGCGCGCGCGTCCTCGAGGGTGGCCGCGTCCAGGTCGGCCATCGACCCGATCGGGGTGTGGTGGTAGGGATGGCCCTCCGGGTACGCGAGGGCGGTCAGCTTCTCGAAGGCGGTGCCGTAGGGGACGTTGTCGTAGCGCTGCCTGCGCTCGTTCTTGACGACGTCCCGCTGGTTCTCCATCGACTCGTCGTCGAGCGCGGCGAGCAGCGAGCCCATGCGGTCGGCCTCCAGCCAGAGAGCGAGCTCCAGCTGGTGCGTCGGCATGGTCTCGAAATAGTTGGTGCGCTCGAAACTCGTCGTGCCGTTGAGCGAACCGCCCGCTCCCTGGACCAGTTCGAAGTGGCCGTTGCCCTTCACCTGGCCGGAACCCTGGAACATCAGGTGCTCGAAGAGGTGGGCGAGCCCGGTGCGGCCCTCGACCTCGTGACGCGAGCCGACGTCGTACCAGAGGCACACCGCCGCGACCGGGGTCAGGTGGTCCTCGGAGAGCACCACACGCAGGCCGTTGGCCAGGCGGTGCTCGGTCGCTGTCAGGCCGCCGGAACCGGCCTCGGCTGTGGCCGTGTGACCCATGGGCATGTACGTCCCTTCGATCGCGGAAAACTGCTGAATTCCTGCTAGTCGTGCCACTGTATGCAAGCGCGCGGACAGCTGGCGAAGTTCCCGCATCGGGTACGCCGAGAGCGAGCACGCGCGTGTCCTCGGGCCCCGGGCGACCGACACACCGGATCTCGCACGGCCGTACGATCACGCACACTCCGGCATCCGCCCGCGGCCCGCACCTGACAAGCCCCCTCCGCCACCCCCGCGGGAACGGAACGCGGTAGCGTCCTCAGACCTCCGCGGGCAGCCGGGGCCACGCTCGTGAAGCCCTCCGGGGCCGCCTCGACCGCGGCCCACCGGGCCTGTTGGGGCGGTCGCGCACCCGGTCCGTGAAGCCCGTACGGACGGGTCGTGGTCCGCGTTGTCAGTACTGCGGTCCACAATGGACCGCGTCAGAACCCGTTCATGCCCCGGCAGAGACTGTGAAGGAGTCGCAGCAGCGATGGCCCGCCGCAGCACGAAGACCCCGCCTTCCGACGACTTCGAGGAGCGCATCCTCGACATCGACGTCGTCGACGAGATGCAGGGCTCCTTCCTCGAGTACGCGTACTCGGTCATCTACTCCCGAGCCCTGCCGGACGCCCGCGACGGCCTCAAGCCCGTGCACCGCCGCATCGTCTACCAGATGAACGAGATGGGGCTCCGCCCCGACCGCGGCTATGTGAAGTGCGCCCGCGTCGTCGGCGAGGTCATGGGTAAGCTCCACCCCCACGGCGACGCGTCGATCTACGACGCCCTGGTCCGCCTGGCCCAGCCCTTTTCCATGCGGCTGCCCCTGGTCGACGGCCACGGCAACTTCGGTTCGCTGGGCAACGACGACCCGCCGGCCGCCATGCGGTACACAGAGGCGAGGATGGCCGACGCCACCTCCCTCATGACGGAGTCGATCGAAGAGAACACCGTCGACTTCGCCCCGAACTACGACGGCCAGGAGCAGGAGCCGTCGGTCCTCCCGGCCGCGTATCCGAACCTCCTGGTCAACGGCGCGTCGGGCATCGCGGTCGGCATGGCGACGAACATGGCGCCGCACAACCTCGGTGAGGTCATCGCCGCCGCCCGCCATCTGATCCGCCACCCCGGGGCCGATCTCGAAACGCTCATGAAGTACGTCCCGGGCCCCGACCTGCCCACCGGCGGCCGGATCGTCGGCCTGACCGGGATCAGGGACGCGTACGAATCGGGCCGCGGCACCTTCAAGATCCGCGCGACGGTGTCGGTGGAGAACGTGACGGCTCGCCGCAAGGGCCTCGTCGTCACCGAACTGCCCTTCACCGTCGGCCCGGAGAAGGTGATCGCGAAGATCAAGGACCTGGTCGGCTCGAAGAAGCTGCAGGGCATCGCCGACGTCAAGGACCTCACCGACCGCTCGCACGGCCTGCGCCTGGTCATCGAGGTCAAGAACGGCTTCGTGCCGGAAGCGGTCCTGGAGCAGCTCTACAAACTGACGCCGATGGAGGAGTCCTTCGGCATCAACAACGTGGCGCTGGTGGACGGCCAGCCGCTCACGCTGGGCCTCAAGGAACTGCTGGAGGTGTACCTCGACCACCGTTTCGAGGTCGTGCGCCGCCGCAGCGAGTTCCGCCGCACCAAGAAGCGCGACCGGCTGCACCTGGTCGAGGGCCTGCTCGTCGCGCTCCTGGACATCGACGAGGTCATCCGCCTCATCCGCTCCAGTGAGAACTCCGCCCAGGCCAAGCAGCGCCTGATCGAGCACTTCTCCCTGAGCGAGATCCAGACGCAGTACATCCTGGACACGCCGCTGCGCCGCCTGACCAAGTTCGACCGCATCGAGCTGGAGACCGAGCGCGACCGGCTCAACGGCGAGATCGACGAGCTGACCGGCATCCTGGACTCGGACGCCGAGCTGCGCAAGCTGGTGTCGGCCGAACTGGCCGCGGTGGCCAAGAAGTTCGGCACCGACCGGCGTACGGTGCTGCTGGAGTCCGCGGGTTCCGCCGCCACGGCCGTCCCGCTGCAGGTGGCGGACGACCCGTGCCGGGTGCTCCTGTCGTCCACGGCACTGCTCGCGCGTACGGCCAACGGTGACCCCTTCGGGGAGAACGAGGGCAGGCGCGTCAAGCACGACCTGATCGTCTCCGCCGTCCCTGCGACGGCCCAGGGCGAGATCGGCGCGGTCACGTCCAGCGGCCGGCTCCTGCGGCTCAACGTCATCGACCTCCCGCAGCTGCCGGAGACCGCCTCGGCGCCCAACCTCTCCGGGGGCGCGCCGATCTCGGAGTTCCTGACGCTGGAGGGCGACGAGCAGGTGGTCTGCCTGATGACGCTCGACGAGTCGTCGCCCGGCCTGGCGCTCGGCACCCAGCAGGGTGTGGTCAAGCGTGTGGTCCCGGACTATCCGTCCAACAAGGGAGAGCTGGAGGTCATCACCCTCAAGGACGGTGACCGGATCGTCGGCGCGGCCGAGCTGCGCACCGGCGAGGAGGACCTCATCTTCATCACCGACGACGCGCAGCTGCTGCGCTATCAGGCGTCCCAGGTCCGCCCGCAGGGCCGGCCGGCGGGCGGTATGACGGGGGTGAAGCTCACGGACGGGGCCAAGGTGATCTCGTTCACGGCGGTCGATCCGGCCGTGGACGCGGTGGTCTTCACCGTGGCGGGTTCGCGCGGCACCCTGGACGACTCGGTGCAGACGACGGCCAAGCTGACGCCCTTCGACCAGTACCCGCGCAAGGGCCGCGCCACCGGTGGCGTGCGCTGCCAGCGGTTCCTGAAGGGTGAGGACTGCCTGAGCCTGGCCTGGGCGGGCCCCGCTCCCGCACGGGCCGCACAGAAGGACGGGACGCCCGCGGAGCTCCCGGAGATGGACCCGCGCCGCGACGGCTCGGGTGTCTCCCTGGCGAAGACGGTGTCGGTGGTGGCGGGCCCGGTCTAGGCCCCGCCGTCCGGCAGGTCGCCCTCACCACCCCGACCTGCCCCCTCCACCTCTACCCCCACTTCCTGCTCCTGTACGTACCGCAGGACGCCCCACATGCTGCTCTCGTCGGCGTGTGGGGCGTCGTCCTTGCATGCCTCCAGTTCCTTGCCGAGCGCGACGGCGTCGATGCCGGACCCGATGAGCACGAGCTGGGTGAGCCGCGCGTCCCGCTCACCCGGGGCCCAGGGCTCCGGATAGAAGCGCAGGAACCGGCCCACGGCATGTACGGCGTACCGGTTACGGGGGTCGGCGGCACCGAAGTCGACATACCCCTTGATCCGATACAGACCGTCGGGCCTGCTGTCGAGGAAGTCCATCAACCGTCGTGGCCCGAGAGGTACTTCTGAGGTGAAGGAGACGGACTCGTAGGCCGAGTGCAGATGACCGAGGTGCTCGTCACGGTCGCCGGGATGGCTGTCCTCATCGCGAGGGAGGTCGTCGAAGGACAACTGGCCGATACGTTCCTCGGTCGGCCTGCAGTCGAACAGGAACTCGGGGTCGATCCGACCGTACGAAGCCGGTACGACAGCGGCACCGTCGGCGAGCGTACGCACGAGCCGGATCACGCGGTCGGGGTCCGCCGCGCGGTCCGCCTTGTTGACGACGACCAGGTCGGCGATGACGAGGTGCCGGTCGATCTCGGGATGCTTCGCGCGGGTGGCGTCGAACTCGGCGGCGTCGACGACCTCCACCAGACCGCCGTAGACGATGTGCGGGTTCTCGCTGGCCAGGAGCATCTTCACCAGCTCCTGGGGCTCGGCGAGACCGCTCGCCTCGATGACGATCACGTCCATCCGGGCCGAGGGCCGGGCGAGCCGGTCCAGATACACATCGAGTTCACTGGCGTCCACGGCGCAGCACAGGCACCCGTTGCCCAGCGAAACGGTGGAGTCGCCGAGGGCGCCGGCCACGGCCATGGCATCGATCTCGATGGCACCGAAGTCGTTCACGATGGCACCGATACGGTTTCCTCCGCTTCGGTGCAGGAGATGGTTGAGCAGCGTGGTCTTACCGGAACCAAGGAAACCGGCGAGGACGAGGACCGGGATCTGCTGGGGGCTCGTCTGACTCGACACGCGACCTCTCTCACACCAATTGCGTACTCCGGCTCGCAAACCGGCTCTCTCGACGGGGGACGAATGCCCGCCAAGGATACGAGCCGCCCCGGAAAGCGCTGGAAGTGAACGATTGTTAGCGGCGCTCGCGGGGCACACGTTGGGCAAGGCGCCGAGTTGCGCGACCCGCGCTTACCTCCGTGCGCCGCCTCTCCGCCTCCCAGCCGATCAGACCCGCTCGGCACCCTGGGAGACGGCAAGCGCCGCCCAACGCTCGCCGGTCCCCATCAGTCGACCCGCACCGACGACCGGCGGACGGCCGCCTGATTCGGGGGTTGACATGGCCACACAGAACTTGGGGATCCGGGGGTTGAGCACCGCCTCTGTGGCGGGACTCGCGTTCACAGCGGGAACACTCGCAGTCCTCACTTTCCAGCAGCGCCAGTACAACAAGATGAGACTGCGGGTGGAGCAGCAGCGTGTGCACCTCCAGTTGCTGAGCAAGGCCATGGACGATCCGGAACTGGCCGTCGTGATGAGCACCGTCGATCTCAGCGCCGCGCCGGCCGCCGAACGGCCCAGGCTGCGACGCCAGTACCTCTTCGCCAACGCGCTGTACACGAACGCCCTGCACACCTTCCACGCCGGAGACGTCAACTGGCAGGAGTTGCACGGACACCTTCGAGTGCTTTGCCAGAGCAGCGTGTTCCGCGATTACTGGGAAGCCACCCGACATCATCGCGACAGTCTCGACGACTCGTCCGAGGAGGCTCGCGTAGGGAAAATGGTGGACGGCCTCGTCCGCGATCTGGCCGAAGCAGACACGGAGGAGTGGTGGGTAGTGGGTGAACCCCCGCCAAAATAGAGCCAGTTGGGCTAGTCCCCGGGTTCACCCCCGGGGACTCGAGGGACTACATTTGCCCCGCTCTTCTGTCTATCCTCCTGAGGACCGGGATCCCCTTTGAAAATCGTGCGTCGCATCGGCGCGTCTCCTCGTGAACGAGGCAGCGTGACCGGCGAGACCTGCCCCGACATCTTCGAACTCAGCGATGGCAACTTCGCTGTCATCGGCACAGAGGCCACTGCGGTGCTCGACACCGAGCTTCCCGCCGACGCCGCGCGCGCCGACTACGAACGCATCGTCGTGGTGAGCCGGGAGACCTTGATCCGGGCCAAGGCCGACATCCCCGACGCCTGAGCCCCCGCGGCCGGAAGACGGGTCCACCCTCGCCTCGCTCCGCGCCAGCCATCGCCTCGCCTCGCCGCACCCCACCTCGGTGCGGGCCGAAGGCCGCCCCGACCGGGCAGCACACCAACCGGTCACTGCCCGACGACACACCGCAAGGCCCGGCGCCAGACCGGCTCTCCGGGCCTCACGCGCACGCAACACCTCCATACCCGGGAACCTCACCGGCCGAAGCGGTCAGGCCGCCGCCGGCACCACAACCGGTGCCCCCGGCCCCACATACCGTGCCGCCGGCCGGATGATCTTCGGGTCCTCCGCCTGTTCCAGGATGTTCGCGCTCCAGCCGACCACGCGTGCCGCCGCGAACGTCGGCGTGAACATCTCGCGCGGGAGGCCGCAGAGTTCCATGACGACCCCCGCGTAGAACTCCACGTTGGTATGCAGCTCACGACCCGGCTTGAGCTCCGCCAGAATGGCCTCCACCTGGCGCTCGACCTCGACGGCGAAGTCGACCAGGGGGCCGCCGAAGCCCTGGGCGATCTCGCGGAGCATACGCGAGCGCGGATCCTCGGTGCGGTAGACGGGATGACCGAAGCCCATGATGCGGTCCCCCGCCAGCACCCGTTCACGGATCCAGGAGTCGATACGGTCGGGCGTCCCGATCGCGTCCAGGGTGTCCAGGGCCCGGCTCGGGGCCCCGCCGTGCAGCGGACCCGAGAGGGCCCCCACCGCCCCGCCGAGACAGGCCGTCATGTCGGCCCCCGTCGACGCGATCACCCGGGCCGTGAAGGTTGACGCATTGAATCCGTGATCAATGGTTGAGATCAAGTACTGCTCGACGGCCCGCGCCCGGGCGGGCTCCGGCTCTGAACCCGTCATCATGTACAGGTAGTTGGCGGCGTAGGACAGGTCGTCGCGCGGCTCGACGGGAGCAAGGCCCTGCCCGAGCCGGTACAGCGCGGTCAACAGCGTCGGCACGGCCGCCGACGCCGCGAGCGCGTCCGCCCCGCGCTGCTCGCCGTCGAGGTCGTACACCGGCCGGAAGCCGCGCGCCGCGCCGAACAGGGACAGCGCCGTCCTCATCCCGGCGAGCGCCCCGGCCCGCCCACTGGCCGCGGCGATCGCGGGAAGTGCCGCCCGCACCTCCTCGGGCAGCCGCCGCAGTTCCACCGTTCGCGCGGCGAAGGCGGAACTCTGCGCCGCGTCCGGCAGTTCACCGTGCATCAGCAGATGCCATACGTCCTCGAAGCCGCGGCTCCTCGCGAGTTCCACGGCCGAGTACTGGCGGTAGTGGTAGAACCCCTCGGCCCCTCTGACGTCACCCAGCACGGTATCGGTGACGACGACGCCCGCGAGTCCTCGCGGAACGTCGACCAAAGCGCTCGCGTCCCGACCGTTCGCGGTCCGGTTGATCGACATGCTTGCCTCCCTGAACTTGATTCGACTGTCCATGCTTGACTTGTTCATTGTCAATATTGATTGATTCAACACTCGAACCCACGGATACGGTGACGCCCATGACGGATCAGGAAACGGCCCCGGCACACGAAGGCGAAGGGCGGCGGATCAGCACCCGGGAAGCCGCCGAGCTCCTCGGCGTGAAGCCGGAGACGGTGTACGCGTACGTGAGCCGCGGCCGACTCGGCAGCCGGAGCAACCCGGGCGGCCGTGGCAGCACCTTCGACCCCACGGAGGTGGAAGCCCTCGCACGCCGCAACAGGCGTGAACCGGCACTGAGCGCACCGACCGCGGGCGCACTTTCCGTCCGCACCCGGATCACCCTGATCGAGAAGGACCGCTACTACTTCCGCGGCGTCGACGCGACCGAGCTCGCCGCACGCCACTCGTACGAAGAGGTCGCGGAGTGGCTCTGGACAGGCGTGCTGCGCCCTGGCGCCACCTTCACGGCACCCGAGGCCTCCGTCGCGGTGGCCCGCCGCGCCGTCGACTCACTGCCCGAGCACACGGGCCCCACCGACCGGCTCCGCGTGGCCGCCATCGCCGCGGCGGCGGCCGACCCCCTGCGCTTCGACCTTTCCGAGCAGTCCGTGCTGGGCACGGCCCGCACCCTGATCCCCACACTCGTCGCCGCCCTGCCGCCCAAAAGGCACGATCAGCCGGCCGACGGCCCACTGGCCCACCGTCTGTGGGTCCGGCTCAGCGGACGCGACGCCTCGGAAGCATTCCTGCGGGCCCTGGACACGGCCCTCGCGCTGCTCGTCGACCACGACCTGGCCGCCTCGACCCTGGCGGTCCGGGTGGCGGCCTCGGCCCGCGCCCACCCGTACGCCGCTGTCTCAGCCGGCCTCGGCGTACTCGAAGGCCCCCTCCACGGAGCGGCCAGCGGCCTGGCACACCGCATGCTCCTCGATGTCCTCGACCACGGCACGGCGGCGCCCGTGATCGCCGACGAGCTGCGCGCGGGGCGCCGCGTCCCGGGCCTCGGTCACCGTCTCTACCCGGGCGAGGACCCCCGCGCGCGGGCGCTGTTCGCCCTCCTGGAGGGCATCCCCGACGCCGCGCCGGCGCTCGCCGCGGCCCACGACGTCGTCGCCACGACGGCTCGCCACGTCCCGCTGCACGCCAACGTCGACCTGGCCCTCGCCGTCCTCACGGCCTCGTCCGGCATGTCCTCCTCGGCGGGTGAGACGATCTTCGCGGTGGCCCGGACCGCCGGCTGGATCGCCCACACCCTGGAGGAGTACGGCGAGGCACCGCTGCGTATGCGCCCGAGCGGGCACTACGTAGGAGAACGGCCACCTCAGCCACTTCCGGAGCAGTGACACCAACGGCCCCACAGGTCGCCAGGAGCCAAGTCAGGTTAGGCTCACCTCTGTGAGTACGTGCGCGAAGGTCTCACAGGACCTGGAGGAACCGCTCGCGGGGACCGCCGCCACGGCGCGGACATGGCTGCTGGTCGAACAGCCCGGCCCCTGGGGCGCCGAAGCGCTGACATCGAGCCACCTGGATCCCGTACTGGGCCGGGCCCTGGAGCGGGCCGCCGAGGACACCGGTGTACGCATCGCCCTGATCCGCCGCCCGGGACGCCACGCGGACTGTCACCAGGCCGCCGAGCGCCAGGTGTACGCGGCCCACACCACTCCGGGAAACGTATGGCTGCACAGCGCCACCACCTCGGACCCCGAACAGCTGCTCACACTTGATTTCGCCGAGCTGGGCAGGGGCCTGTCCGGCACCTTCGACACCGCGCTCGACGCCCGCCCCCACACCGGTGACCCACTCGCCCTGGTGTGCACCAACGGCAAGCGCGACCGGTGCTGCGCCCTGCTCGGCCGCCCCCTCGCCGCCGAACTCGCGGCCTCCGGAGTGGCGGGAGCGTGGGAGGTCACGCACCTGGGAGGCCACCGCTTCTCCCCCACCCTCCTCGTCCTGCCGTTCGGTTACGCCTACGGGCGCGCCGAGGCCCATGCCGTGAAGGAGGTCCTCCAGGGCGTGCGCGAAGGGCGTGTCGTCACGGAGGGGTGCCGTGGCAGCTCCGCCTGGGAACGCCCCGGCCAGGCTGCCGAACTGGCCGTGCGTACGGCGGTGCGCGAGGACACTGCGGGCGCGCTGAGTGTGGTCCGTACCGAGGGCGAGGCGCCTCACTGGGAGGTGACCATCGCCCATACCGACGGCCGCCACTGGCTCGTCGCGGTCACCCAGGGCGCTTCGTCGCCGCCCCGTGCGCAGAGCTGCGGTTCAGCTCTCGGTTCGCCGGCCCGCATGGACGTGACGGTGGTGCGTGAGCTGTCGCGTACGACCGCCGCAAGCGCCGCGCGCCGCTGACCCGCTGACCTACGACCTACGACCTACGACCTACCTACTGACCTTGCTGACTTTGTTCGGCGACCCGCTGACCAGGGCATCCGAACGAGATCCACGCCACTTCGTCCACTGCCCGGCCCGCCCGCCGTTCCCCGTACCGTCATGGGTATGAGCCGAACTCCCCCTGCCCGACGACTCCGCCTCGGCATGCCGAGGCGGATGTTCTCGCAGGTGCTGCTGATGCAGGTGGCGATCGCCGCCGGAGTCGCCGTACTCGCCACGGGTCTGTTCCTGGCCCCCCTCAGTGACCAGCTGGACGACCAGGCGATGCGTCGCGCGCTCGCGATCGCGCAGACCACGGCGGCACAGCCACAGCTCGCCGACGAGCTGACGTCGACGCGCCCCTCGGCGGACGGGCCCGTCCAGGCCGAGGCGGAGCGGATCCGCGAGGCGAGCGGGGCCGAGTATGTCGTGGTCATGGACATGCACGGGGTGCGCTGGTCTCACACCAATCCCGCCGAGATCGGGGGACGCGTCTCCACCGACCCGCAGCAGGCGCTGGCCGGCCGTGAGGTCATGCAGATCGACGACGGCACACTGGGCCGCTCGGCACGCGGCAAGGTGCCGCTGCGCGATGCCGGCGGTGACATCGTCGGCGCGGTCTCGGTCGGTATCGAGTACGACAGTGTGCGGGCCCGTCTGATCCACGCCATCCCGGGGCTCTTCGCCTACGCGGGCGGAGCGCTGGCCGTGGGCGCGCTGGCCGCCTACCTGATCTCACGGCGGGTCCAGCGGCAGACCCGTGACCTGGCCTTCTCGGACATCGCCGGACTCCTGGCGGAACGTGAGGCCATGCTGCACGGCATCAGGGAGGGCGTCGTCGCGCTGGATCGCGAGGGCAGGATCCGGCTGCTCAACGACGAGGCCCGGCGGCTGCTGGGCCTGGGCGACGAAGCCGTGGGGCAGCCTCTCGGTACGGCGCTCGGTGAGGGACGTACGACCGATGTGCTGGCCGGGACCGTCGGCGGAACCGATCTGCTCACCGTCCGCGGACAACGGGTCCTGGTCGCCAACCGCATGCCCACCGACGACGGCGGCGCGGTCGCCACGCTGCGGGACCGTACGGAGCTGGAGCAGTTGGGCCGCGAGCTCGACTCCACCCGCGGTCTGATCGACGCCCTGCGCGCCCAGGACCACGAGCACGCCAACCGGATGCACACACTGCTCGGTCTGCTGGAGCTGGAGATGTTCGACGACGCCGTGGAGTTCGTCGGCGAGGTGGTCGGCGACCACAGGGCCACCGCGGAACAGATCACCGAGAGGATCCACGACCCGCTGCTCGCCGCCCTCCTGGTGGGCAAGGCCACCGTCGCGGCGGAGCGCGCCGTGGCCCTGACGGTCTCCGACAGCACGCTGTTCCCCGACCGGCTGGTCGACCCCCGGGGACTGGTCACGATCGTCGGGAACCTCGTCGACAACGCGCTCGACGCCGTCGCGGGCGCCCCGCACGCGCGCGTGGAGGTCGAATTGCGCGCGGAAGGGCGTACGGCCGTGCTCAGGGTGCGGGACACCGGGCCGGGGATCCCCGCCGGACACCATGAGTTGATCTTCACGGACGGCTGGTCCACCAAGGAACCGCCGGCCCACCGAGGGCGCGGGATCGGGCTGTCGCTGGTGCGCCGGCTCGCCGAACGGCAAGGTGGCAGCGCACAGGTCGCGCAGGCGGAGGCCGGGGGTGCGGAATTCACGATCGTGCTGCCGGAAGCCCTCGCGGAACCGGCACTCACCTCGCCGCCGGAACCCGGCCCCGCACGGGAGATATCCGCCACGACCACCAAGGAGGAGCCACGATGATCGAGGTACTGGTCGTGGACGACGATGTCCGGGTCGCTCGGGTCAACGCCGCCTACGTGGAGAAGGTCCCGGGTTTCCATGTCGCGGCCGAGGCGCACACCGCGGCGGAGGCCCTGCGGGAGATGGAGGTGCTGCCCCAGCTGGACCTGGTGCTGCTCGACCACTACCTGCCCGACGAGACCGGTCTCGCGGTCGTCCAGGAGATGCGGCGGCGGGGCCTCCAGGCCGACGTGATCATGGTGACCGCGGCGCGTGACGTCACCACGGTCCAGGCGGCGATGCGGCACGGCGCCCTGCAGTACCTGGTGAAACCGTTCGCCTTCGCCGGGCTCCGCGCGAAACTTGAGGCGTACGCGGACCTGCGTCGCACCCTCGACGGCGGCGGCGAGGCCGAACAGGCCGAGGTCGACCGGATCTTCGGCGCCCTCTCCACGGGCACGGAACCGGACCTGCCCAAGGGGCATTCCCCCACCACCGCGGAGGCGGTGCGCCAAGCCCTGGTGAACGCGGAAAGCCCCCTGTCCGCCCAGGAGATCGCCGAGCGGACCGGCCTCAGCCGGCAGACCGCCCAGCGCTATCTGAAGCTTCTGGAGCGCACCGGCCGGGCCACCCTGAGCCTGAAGTACGGTGACGCGGGCCGCCCCGAACACCGCTATGTCTGGGCGACCCGCCCCTGACGGAGGACCCGCGAGAGCGCCTGTCTCAGACCGCCCCCGCCCCTGTGAGCGCCCGCACCTCCGTCTCCGCGTGTTTGGCCTCGTCCGGCGCCTCCGTGGACGTGACAGTGCCCAGCCAGCCCGCGAGGAAGCCCATCGGGATGGACACCAGACCCGGATTGTCCAGCGGGAAGTACTGCAGGTCGACGCCCGGGAACAGCGAACCGGGACTGCCCGACACCACGGGCGACAGCACCACGAGCACCAGGGCCGGCAGCAGGCCCCCGTACACGGACCACACGGCGCCGCGTGTCGTGAAGTTCCGCCAGAACAGCGAGTACAGCAGGACGGGCAGGTTCGCCGACGCGGCGACCGCGAAGGCGAGTCCCACCAGGAACGCCACATTGAGGTCGCGCGCGAGCAGGCCGAGCCCGATGGCCACGACACCGACCCCGACCGCTGCGGCCCGGGCCACGGCCACCTCGCTACGCGGCTTGGCGCGCCGTCGCCGCAGCGACGCGTAGAGGTCGTGGGCCACGGAGGCCGAGGAGGCGAGCGTGATTCCTGCGACCACCGCGAGGATCGTGGCGAAGGCGATCGCGGCGACGATCGCAAAAAGAACCGTTCCTCCCGTGGACGAGGCCCCACCGCCCAGATCGAGCGCCAGCAGCGGAACCGCCGTGTTCCCGGCCGCGTTCGACCCGCGTACGGCATCGGGGCCGACGATCGCCGCCGCGCCGAACCCCAGCACGATCGTCATCAGGTAGAATCCGCCGATCAACCCGATCGACCAGACGACCGAACGGCGGGCGGCACGGGCGGTCGGCACGGTGTAGAAGCGCGACAGGATGTGCGGAAGGCCCGCTGTGCCGAGCACCAGAGCCAGTCCCAGGCTGATGAAGTCGAGGCGCGCCGTCCAGTCCCCGCCGTACTTCAGGCCCGGCGCCAGGAACGACTTCCCGTGCCCGCTGCGCTCCGCCGCCGTACGCAGCAACTGGTCGAAGTCCCCGTGGAACCGCACCAGGACGAGCACGGTCAACGCGATCGCCCCGCCCATGAGCAGGACGGCCTTGACGATCTGGATCCATGTGGTGGCCCGCATCCCGCCGAACGACACGTACACGACCATGAGGGCACCGACCCCGATGACCGTCCAGGTCTGTGCCGCGTCGCTCGTGCCTCCCAGGAGCAGCGCGACCAGGCTGCCCGCCCCCACCATCTGGGCGACCAGATACAGAACCGACACGGTCACCGAGGACGTTCCCGCCGCGATGCGCACCGGTCGCTCACTCATCCGTGCGGCGACGACATCGGCGAGCGTGAACCGTCCGCAGTTGCGCACCAGTTCGGCGACGAGGAAGAGGACGACCAGCCAGGCCACGAGGAAGCCCACCGAGTACAGCAGCCCGTCGTAGCCGAAGAGCGCGATCAGCCCGGAGATACCGAGGAAGGAGGCGGCGGACATGTAGTCGCCCGCGATGGCAAAACCATTCTCCATCGGTGAGAAGAGCCGGCCGCCCGCGTAGAACTCCTCCGCCGAACCATGCCGGTGACGGCTCACCCAGGTCGTGATCCCGAGAGTGATCGCGACGAACACGCTGAAGAGCAGCAGGGCCAGCGTCTGATGGTTCCCCGTCACCTCTCACCACCCGCGACGCTGCGCGTCAGCTCCTGTGTGTCCCACCGCAGATCGAGCGCGGCCCTGTCCCTGCGCAGCCGTGCGTGCCGCGCGTAGGCCCAGGTGAAGAGGAACGTCGTGAGGAACTGTCCGAGCCCCGCGACCATCGCCACGTTCACCGCGCCGGCCACGGGCCGCGCCATGAAGGCCGGCGCCGTGGTCGCCGTCACGACATACGCCACGTACCAGGTGAAGAACACGGCGACGGCCGGAATCACGAACCTCCGGTACCTGCTGCGCACCTCCTTGAAGGCGGCACTGCGCTGCACCTCCAGATAGACGTCGGCGGCGCGCGCGCTCAGGTCCTCCCGCTCCCCGCGCGCGGGCGGCACAGCGGGAGCGGGCGCACCCGTACCGTCCAACTCGCCCCACCCTGAGGCGAGCGCGTCGTACCAGGGGTCGTCGATCCGGACCTGTCCGGGGTCGGGACCGTCGTGCTTCTCCACCGAACTCTCCTTGTCCGCCGCCCGTTTCGGCCGCGTGCCCAAGGATGGACAGAACGGGAAGATCCCTGACTCTTCTCTCCCCGCACTTCACCCCATCAGGTGACTCACCCCCCTGGTGGCCGCACATGTCCTTTCCCGAAGGCGTAACGGACGGCCTGGGCACGGCCCGCTCCCGGTTGCTCAGGCCCTCGGCGATCAGCCCCGGCACCTCCGGCTCCCGCAGGGTCAGCCCGTCCGGAGCCTCTGCGCGGGCACGGCGACCTCCGCCTCCGGCAGTCACTCCAGCAAACACCGCTGGATGCCCGACGAGAGTCCCGCCCAGGGCGGACCTGGCGGGCGATCACCAGGACGACTACGGCGACGATCAGGGGCCCGGCCGGAATCCCGGCCGGGCCCCTCGGACCGCGTACGCGTCGGTCTGATCGCCTACGCGTCGATGCGCGAGCGGTCCAGCGTCGCCGCGGAACTGGAGATGAACTCCTTGCGCGGAGCGACGTCGTTGCCCATCAGCAGGTCGAACACCTGCTCGGAGGCTTCGAGGTCGGTGATGTTGATCCGGCGCAGTGTGCGGTGGCGCGGGTCCATGGTCGTCTCGGCCAGCTGATCCGCGTCCATCTCGCCCAGACCCTTGTAGCGCTGGATCGAGTCCTTGTACCGCACGTTCTTGCGCTGGAGTTCGAGCACGGTCTCCCGGAGCTCACGGTCCGAGTACGTGTAGATGTACTTGTCCTGGCCCTTCTTGGGCTGGCTCAACTCGATCCGGTGCAGCGGCGGCACCGCCGCGAACACCCGGCCGGCCTCGACCATGGGCCGCATGTAGCGCTGGAAGAGCGTCAGGAGCAGACAACGGATGTGCGCGCCGTCGACGTCGGCGTCGACGAGCAGGATGATCTTCCCGTAACGGGCGGTGTCGAGATCGAAGGTGCGCCCCGATCCCGCTCCTATGACCTGGATGATCGCCCCGCACTCGACGTTTTTCAGCATGTCGGACACGGACGACTTCTGAACGTTGAGGATCTTTCCGCGGATCGGCAGGAGTGCCTGGAACTCGGAGTTCCGGGCGAGCTTGGCGGTGCCGAGCGCCGAGTCGCCCTCGACGATGAACAGCTCGCTGCGCTCCACGTCGTCGCTGCGGCAGTCGGCGAGCTTGGCGGGCAGCGAGGAGGACTCCAGTGCCGTCTTCCGCCGCTGGGCGTCCTTGTGCTGGCGGGCCGCGATCCTCGTACGGGCGGCGGCCACCGCCTTCTCGAGGACGACCCGGGCCTGTGCGGCCGCGTCCCG
The DNA here is from genome assembly GCF_014650955.1 of Streptomyces tauricus. GTDB lineage: Bacteria > Actinomycetota > Actinomycetes > Streptomycetales > Streptomycetaceae > Streptomyces > Streptomyces tauricus. The sequence goes on along the minus strand of NZ_BMVY01000013.1, from coordinate 103,510 downwards.
CTTCGTGGAGGTCAGGAACGCCTTGAGCTCCTTGGAGACCACGTTCGTCACGATGCGACGGGCCGCGGAGGTGCCGAGCACCTCCTTCGTCTGCCCTTCGAACTGGGGCTCCGCGAGACGCACGGTGACGACGGCGGTGAGGCCTTCCAGGGCGTCGTCCTTGACGACGTCGTCCTCGGCGACGCGCAGCAGTTTCTTGGTGCGCAGCACTTCGTTGACCGTCTTGGCCACCGCCTGTTCGAAGCCCGCGACGTGGGTGCCGCCCTTGGGAGTGGCGATGATGTTCACGTACGACCTGAGCGTGGTGTCGTAGCCCGTGCCCCAGCGCATCGCGACGTCGACGCCCAGTTCGCGGGTGACTTCGGTCGGAGTCATCTGTCCGTGGTCGTCGAGGACCGGGACCGTCTCCTTGAAGCTGCCCTGGCCGGAGAAGCGGAGCACGTCGCAGACGGGCTTGTCCGAGGCCAGGTACTCGCAGAACTCGCTGATGCCGCCGTCGAAGCGGAAGGACTCCTCGCCCTTGCTGCCGCCCTCGCCGAGCCCGAACTCGTCACGGACGACCAGGGTCAGTCCGGGCACCAGGAAGGCGGTCTGCCGGGCGCGCTGGTGCAGGTTCTCCAGGGAGAGCTTGGCGTCCTTGAGGAAGATCTGGCGGTCGGCCCAGTACCGCACACGCGTGCCGGTGCGGTTCTTGGGGACCCTCTTGAGCTTGCGCAGCCCGGAGGACGGGTCGAACGTGGCATCGGCGCCGTCGCCCTTGAAGGCGCCGGGCGTGCCCCGCCGGAAGCTCACCGCGTGGGTGTTGCCCCCTCGGTCCACCTCGACGTCCAGGCGGGCCGAGAGCGCGTTCACCACGGAGGCGCCCACGCCGTGCAGGCCGCCGGAGGCCGCGTACGAGCCGCCGCCGAACTTGCCTCCGGCATGCAGCTTGGTCATCACGACTTCGATGCCCGAAAGACCGGTTTTGGGCTCGACATCGACCGGAATCCCGCGGCCGTTGTCCCGCACCTCGACGGAACCGTCGTCATGCAGGGTCACATCGATGTGGTCGCAGTACCCTCCGAGGGCTTCGTCCACGGAGTTGTCGATGATCTCCCAGAGGCAGTGCATCAGACCGCGGCTGTCGGTCGATCCGATGTACATGCCAGGGCGCTTCCGCACGGCCTCTAGACCTTCGAGGACGAGCAGGTGCCGCGCGGTGTAGTTGGAACCGTCCCGGTCTGCTCCGGTCAGCAGGGCTGTGGACGGCACGGACGTCTCGGCGGTCACGCGGTTCGCTCCTCGCTGAATTTCAGTTGGGGCCCTTTTGGGTAAGGGTCCGGCTTCGGTCACCGGTCTGAGGGTACCGAGGCCTGGTAGAGCCGTTGTAACGCCACCCTCGTCCCAAACGCAGACTAGTCCAGAGTCGCATGCCTGTTCGATCCCTCGTTGGAGTGAAGTACATATCACGTTCCCTTCCAGGCATGAACCATTTAGGCTCCGGGCACGTCCTCAAGAACAACCGGCAAGCCAGCCGGTGAGGACTGAACCTGACAGAGCGCGAACCCGTAAGACACGAAGACACGCAATACGGCTCATTCGCCGCCAACCGGCAGCAGACAGCCGACTCGGAAAGATTTTTTTCGAGGAAGAGCCACGAGCGGGAACGTTTTCGGCCTGGTTGGATGTTGACCCTGGTACGACAGCTCGTCGAGCTAGAGAAGAGGCGACGTGACTACTGTTCTGACCCCCGCGAGCCCACTGACGGCCGCTGACCGCTGCGACCGTTGCGGCGCCCAGGCATATCTGCGCGTCGTCCTCCTCAACGGTGGTGAACTGCTCTTCTGCGCCCACCACGGGCGCAAGTTCGAGCCGGAACTCAAGAAGATCGCCGCTGAGATACAGGACGAGACGGAGCGGTTGACGGCCGCCCCGGCAAGCGCCAATGACGAAGAGCACTGACACTTCGCGCAGACGACGAGCCATCTCCGGCACAGGCCGGTGACCGGGCGGCCGCCCCTGATCCCAGGGGCGGCCGCTCGCGCTTGTGGCTGCGGACAGTGCGTTCCTGCCCACGGAACAAGCCCTCGGGCACCGTCGGGCACCTCTCAGTGGCCCGCTCCGAGCGCTGTGACGACCCCTGAGGCCCTCGTATAGACCCCAGGGCTCCCAACCCGTCCGCAGCCGCTCCCCCACGACACAAGGCCGATCAGCCGCCCCTGGGCGACCAGGGGCCCGCCACTGTCCCCCTGGCAGGCGTCCCGGCCACCACCCGCCTCCCCCGCGCAGAGCATGGAGCCGGCGAGGTACGTGCCGTCCGCACTGCCCGGGTAGGCCTCCTCACAGACGGCGTCGGACAGCACCCGGACCGGCGAGGCCCGCAGGGAGCTCGCGTAGTCGCCGGCCCCCGTCGTGTCGCCCCAGCCGTACACCACAGCACCCGTACCGGGCTTGTACGCGGCGTCCCCGGCGCCCGCCATGCCGATGACCGAACCGGCGGCGAGCGGCTCCGAGAGGGTGAGTACGGCGAAGTCCCCGGCATTCGTGTAGCTGTCGTGCCGCGGATTGATCCAGACGTCACGCACGGCGACCTCCTCGCCACCGTCCGCCCGCAGATCTCCGCGCCCTGCGACGATCCTCAGATCCCGGACCTGCCGAGGGGGAGCGCCCAGCACTTCCTCGCCCAGACAGTGGGCGGCCGTCAGCACCGTCTCCCGCCCGATCACCACTCCCCCGCAGAACTGTCCCGCGCGTGTTCCCCCGAACCGGTCACGGCTGGACAGGGCCACCATCCAGGGGGTCTCGGCGATCTCGACCGGGTAGCCGCCGATGACGACATCGGCCGTCGCGGGGGCCGGGGACACCAGCGGTATCGCGGCCACCGCGGCCACGAGGGCCAGTGCACGGGCGAAGGTACGACGCATGCGCGCTCCTCACTCTGGGGTTGTCACGAGACACCCAGAGTGATCCAACAGGCGGCGCTCCGCACTCCGCGCAGACCGATGGCCCGGCTCCCCTGACGGAAGACCGGGCCATCGATGACGTACTGCGACCGAGGCCTAGTCCAGGTAGTCGCGCAGCACCTGCGAGCGCGACGGGTGACGCAGCTTCGACATCGTCTTGGACTCGATCTGGCGGATGCGCTCGCGCGTCACGCCGTACACCTTGCCGATCTCGTCGAGGGTCTTCGGCTGACCGTCGGTGAGACCGAAGCGCATCGAGACGACGCCCGCCTCACGCTCGGACAGGGTGTCCAGGACGGAGTGCAACTGCTCCTGGAGGAGCGTGAAGCTGACCGCGTCGGCCGGGACGACCGCCTCGGAGTCCTCGATGAGGTCACCGAACTCGCTGTCGCCGTCCTCACCCAGGGGGGTGTGGAGGGAGATCGGCTCGCGACCGTACTTCTGGACCTCGATGACCTTCTCGGGGGTCATGTCGAGTTCCTTGGCCAGCTCCTCCGGAGTGGGCTCGCGGCCCAGGTCCTGAAGCATCTGGCGCTGCACGCGCGCGAGCTTGTTGATGACCTCAACCATGTGCACCGGGATACGGATGGTGCGGGCCTGGTCGGCCATCGCGCGGGTGATCGCCTGACGGATCCACCACGTGGCGTACGTCGAGAACTTGTAGCCCTTGGTGTAGTCGAACTTCTCCACCGCGCGGATCAGACCGAGGTTGCCCTCCTGGATGAGGTCCAGGAAGAGCATGCCGCGGCCGGTGTAACGCTTGGCCAGGGAGACCACCAGACGGAGGTTGGCCTCCAGGAGGTGGTTCTTGGCGCGGCGGCCGTCCTCGGCGATGATCTCCAGCTCGCGCTTGAGCTTCGGCGCGAGCTTGTCGGCGTTCGCCAGCTTGTCCTCGGCGAACAGACCGGCCTCGATGCGCTTGGCGAGCTCGACCTCCTGCTCGGCGTTGAGCAGCGGGACCTTGCCGATCTGCTTGAGGTAGTCCTTGACGGGGTCGGCGGTGGCACCGGCCGCGGCGACCTGCTGCGCGGGCGCGTCGTCCTCGTCCTCGTCGGACAGCACGAAGCCCTGGGCGCCGTCCTCGGTGGGCTCCTCGCCGGCCTTGGCCGTACCCGGAGTCTCCTCGGTCGCCTCGTCGTCGCCCTGCTCGGCGTCGGCGTTCTTGGCGGTGGTCTTCTTCGCCGCCGTCTTCTTGGCGACGGTCTTCTTCGCGACTGCCTTCTTGGCGGTCGTCTTCTTGGCCGCGGCCTTCTTGGCGGTCGCGTCCTCGGCGGGATCGTCGGCCTCGGGCATCGCCGGCGTGGCGGTGGCGGTGGCCTTCTTGACCGTCGCCGTCTTCGCCGCGACGGTCTTGGTGGCGGTGCGCTTGGCGGGACTCTTCGCTGCGACGCTCTTCCGGGTGCGCTTTGGCTCCGCGGCACTGACCATCAGCGTCACACCCTCTTCCTCGAGGATCTGGTTGAGGCTGCGCAGTACGTTCTTCCACTGAGTGGCCGGAATCTGGTCAGCTTCGAAGGCCCGACGCACGTCATCGCCGGCGATCTGCCCCTCAGCCTTTCCCCGCTCAATGAGCGCCATGACAGAGACGGACTCGGCGATCTCCGGCGGGAGCGTACGGGATGTGCTGGCCGACACGAACAACCTCTCGGAACGTTGGAAAACGGCTTCCGGCCCCGTCCACTGCGGAGAGGAGCCGACGACCGCCGACTTTGGAATGGGCCGACGGCGCGGGCGGGAGCCGGGAAGAGTCACAGCGCCTGAAGCGGCGCCCATATTCCCTACTCGGCTGTCACCTCTTAGGTCATCGCGCTGTCCCGAAGAGTGTTACGCCCAATCTGCGTGGCCCGAGTCACACCTCGTAAGCGCCTAAAAGCGGCCAGATACGGTCAGAGGTGGTCAGCAGACCCTTCCAGCATCCCGTCGCACCGCCGGGCCCCACCGGATTCCTGGAGGATCCGGTGGGGCCCGGCGGCAGACGGTTCGCCGGCCAGACGGTGCCACGCGGGACGAACGCTCCCGATCGCGCCACCAGCGGTACGCGATCAGTGCTCGCGCGGCGCGGGAACGACGCGCTCCACCTCGGGGTGGACGGTGAGCAGCTGCCGCATGGCCGCCTCGGCGCCCGAGGCGTCGCCCGCCGCGAGCGCGTCGGCGATACGGGCATGGTGCGACAGGGATGCCTCGTTCGGCCGGTCGCAGCCCGCGATGGGACCGCCGGAGACCTGGAGCGCGGCCGACACGATCCCGGAGAGGTGCTCCAGCATGCGGTTGCCCGCGACCTGGATGAGCAGCGAGTGGAACTCCGCGTCGGCCCGCGAGAAGGTGAGCGCGTCACCCTGCCCCATCGCGTGGCCCATGATCTCGACCATGTCGGTGAGCCGCTGCTGGACCTCCGGGCGGCCGTGCCCGGCGGCGAGGCGGGCGGCCAGCGGTTCGATCGTCCAGCGCAGCTCGCTCAGCTCACGGCGCTGGTCGTCGCGCTGCGGGCCGAAGGCGCGCCACTCGATGATGTCCGGGTCCAGGAGGTTCCAGTCACTGACCGGACGTACCCGTGTGCCGACATTGGGGCGGGCACTGACCAGGCCCTTGGCCTCAAGGACACGCAGGGACTCACGGACGACGGTGCGGGAGACCTCGAATCGCTGGCCGATCTCCTCGGGGACGAGGGGGCGGTCGGCGCCCAGGTCACCGGAGACGATCATCTGACCCAGCTGCTGAACGAGTTGTCCGTGCAGGCCGCGGCCGCGACTTCCGGCGGCACGTCGGCCCATGCGACCCAGATCCGGGTCCGTGGCATCCCACACAGAGCTGCCGACGCGGTCTGCGCCGGGTCCCTCCGCGTAGGGGTAGCGGTCGAGTTCGCCCGGACCGGTGAGGCCGGAGTCTGCGGAACGGGCGGCGGTCATCATGGCGTGCGCAAGGGTAGTCACGCATCCTTTGTCGGCGTCGCCTCCAACTCCCTTGAGGTCTTTGGTGAAAAGCACACGAAAGGGTGATCGCTCACCCCGTCGCAATTGACGCCTTATCGGAAAGAAATGGGCGTTCTGTGCGGAGTTGTGCACACGAGGGGAACACACGTGCACGGACGGTCGTCATCGGACCCGGCTCCGCAGAGTCGTAAGCAGATATGCGCAGAGCAGAGCCGTGAGTGACAACATCAGTGCTCCCGCGACGGGTTGGGCGATCACCCCTGCCGCGGCGACCACGTACTGCTCGCCCCCGAACGGCCACCGCACCAGTACGAGCTCACGCAGCCGGGTCGAGAACCCGGCAGCGGTCCGCACCGAGGGCCCCTCCAGAACCTTCTGCACGATCGGCACGACCAGGATCGGTACGGCGAGGACCGCCGCGAGACCCGCGGTGGTGGACCGGAAGATCCCTGCCGCCAGAACCCCCGCCCAGGCACAGCCGATCACGAGGCCGATCCAACCGGCACCCAAGGAGATCCAGTCCGGCGGAACTCCGGTCAGTTCCCGTCCGTAGACGAGGTAGAGCAGTTCGGCGTTCAGTCCCACCACGCCGAGGGCGAGGGTGAGCGCGGTGGCCGCCGCGACGACGAGTTTGGCGGCCAGCAGCCCCAGGCGGCGGGGGACGGTCCCGCGGTCCGTGGCCAGGGCGGGGTGACGGAACTCGTCGCCGAAGGCGAAGGCTCCGAGCAGTCCCGCACCGAGCGCCGCGGGCGGCAGGGGGAAGTCCCGCGGCCACGCGGCCAGCAGCCGCGACTGCGGCGCGTGTCCCGCTCTGGCCAGGAGTACGGCGATGAGGGCGGAGACAACGAGCACGGCGGCCGCGGTGAGCCAGCCCGTACCGACCCCCGCCGCGCGCCGCAGCTCGTAGCGCAGCGGCCGCAAGGGGCCGGCACCCTGGCGGACGGTGATCGGCGGCGGCAGGGGTGACAACTCGCGCGCACCCTGCTCCCCCACACCCCGCACCGCCGCCCCGGCCTCATCCCCGACCCCGGCCTCCACCTCTTGGGGGCTCCCCCCAGGTTCCGACGCGGGCGTAGCCCCCATATCCCCCACCTCGTCGGCGAGTTGGTGTACGAGGATGCCGTGACGATAGGCGGACTCTCCGATGTCGGCACAGGTGCTGCCGTACACGGAGAGGCGATTGCCGTCCTCCCGCACGACCTCCACGGAGCACCGGGCAGTGCGGGCCTCCTTGATCAACAGAGCACCGAGGCGGGCGGCGTGCGGGCTCCGGACGGCGACGCGGGGCCGGAGCCGGGTGCGCGCGAAGTCCGCGGCCTCCTGGTCGGCGACGAGCCTGCCCTTCTCCAGGGTGACGACCCGGTCGGCGGCCTGCGCGGCCTCCCTGGGGTCGTCCGTGGCGAACAGCACGGTGCCGCCCGCACCGGCATGGGCCCGCAGCACCCCGTGCAGCCAGCGGCTTTCACGAGCGGAGAGTCCTTCGGTGGCGCCGTCGAGCACGAGGGTGTGCGGATCGGACAGCAGGGCACAGGCGAGGCCCAGGCGGCGGTCCATGCCTCGCGAGAGAGTTCCCAGGCGTTCGTCGCGCAGGCTGACGAGTCCCACCACCTCCAGGACGTCGTCGGCACGCCGTGCGGGTACGCCCGCCGCGGCGCACAGCATGCGGAGTTGGCCCCGGACCGTGCGTGCCGGGTGGCCGGGAACCTCCCCGAGGAGTACGCCCACTTCGCGCGAGGGATGGGCGATGCGGTGCAGCGGGCGACCCCTGAAGTAGGTGATTCCGCGGCCCGGTTGCAGTTCGAGCATGAGCCTGAGGGCGGTCGTCTTGCCTGCGCCGGGAGCTCCGAGGAGCGCCGTGACACGGCCGGAGGGCGCCTCGAAGGAGACGTCGTCGACAGCGGGGGGAAGCTCCTTGCGGGCGTTGCTGGTCAGTCCGATGGCCTGGATCACCCAAAGCAAGATAGCGCGATATGTACCGTTTTCCGGTCACCTTGGGCGCGTGCGGAAGCAGCCTCCGTGCCGGTTCGGCCCCTTGGCAGGCCCGTTGGCCTCCTGGCCGACCGCACGCGACTCGGCGTCAGACTTCGGGGCGCAGCATCGGCGGGTTGAGGAGGGTGGCGCCACCCGCGCGGAAGAGCTGGGCGGGGCGGCCGCCCTGCCGGGTCGTCGTCCCACCCGTGGGGACGAGGAAACCCGGCGTACCAGTCACCTTGCGATGGAAGTTGCGCGGATCGAGCGCCACCCCCCACACCGCCTCGTAGACCCGGCGCAGCTCGCCTACCGTGAACTCGGGCGGGCAGAAGGCCGTGGCCAGCGACGAGTACTCGATCTTGGAACGGGCACGCTCCACGCCGTCCGACAGGATCTGGGCGTGATCGAAGGCGAGTGGCGCGGCCTGTTCTCCGTCACGTCCGTAGCCACCCTGCTGAAGCAGGTCCTCGACAGGAGCCCAACGCGCGCTGTTGGCGTCTCCGCCGGCTCTGGGCGCGGGCAGGTCGGGCGCGAGGGCGAGATGGGCGACACTGACGACCCTCATGCGGGGGTCACGCTTGGGGTCGCCGTAGGTCGCGAGCTGCTCCAGGTGAGCCCCGTTGGCCTGTGCGGGGGCATCCGGGGCATGCGCGCACAGCCCGGTCTCCTCCATCAGCTCCCGCGCGGCGGCCTGCGACAGATCCTCGTCGGGCCGCACGAAACCGCCGGGCAGCGCCCACCGGCCCTGGAAGGGCGGCTCCCCCCTGCGTACCGCCAGCGCGCACAGGGCGTGACGGCGCACGGTCAGCACGACCAGGTCGACGGTGACGGCGAACGGCGCGAAAGCTGACGGGTCGTAGGGCATGCCGCGATCATAGTCGTCTGCCTGACGATAAACACTCCCTTCACCGGTCGCTCACATCGCTGATCCGACGCTCTCGGACAGGGCATCGCGGCCCTCGTGACCCCAGGTCCGCGGCGGACCGACCCTCACGCCCCCAGCTGCAGGCCGTCGGCCGCCTCCTCGACCAGGGCCAGACCGAGCCTGCTGACGCGCACGGAGAAGGGGGCGCCCGCGACGCGCAAACCGGTCAGCCCGATCTCTCCCAGCGGAGCGCCGCGCACCGGGCGCAGTGTCACCGTGCGAGCCGGGGCATCAGGCCGGATCCCGGTGAGCGTGGTGAGCAGGAGGACACCGGCGGCCGCGGCTGTGGCCGCCGGTCTGCAGGCCGTCGGATGCGGAACCGGGGAACCACCTTCCGTGCGCTGCTCCCCCGCGTACATCTCCGGCAGCCGGTGGCCGAAAGTCTCGGCCGCCGCGAGCACGCCCAGCAGCAGTGAACTCGCCTCCTTCTCGTAGCCCGCGGTGGCCAGTCCCGCCACGGCGAGAGCGGTCTCGTGGACGCGCACGGACCCGCTCCGGTGCCCGAACGGGTTGTAGCCCGTCTCCTTCACCCCGAGGCTGCGCAGCCCCCAGCCCGAATCCATGGCGGGCCCGCCGAACAGGCGCGCGAGCTGTTCCGTCTGCACATGGTCGAGCAGACCCGGTGCCGGTGCGCCCGCGCCGAGCAGTCCGGTGTCGAGCAGATGGGCACCGCCGGAGCCGAGATGCGGCACGAGCCGCCCGCCCGGCAGACGGGCCGCGACCGGTCTGCCGCCTCCTCTGTCCTCGATCCAGAAATCCTCCCGGAAGGCGGTCCTCATCCTCCCCGCCCACTGCCGCAGCTCGACGCCACCTCCTCTGCCGTACGCGTCGAGGAGGTCGGCGCCCAGCAGAGCGGCCCGGTGAGCGTGCGCCTGCGCCTCACAGCGCCATGGGCCGCCCGGGTGCGGATCCGCCAGATACGTGCCGTCGCCGACAGTGGTCCGCAGCCACTGGAGGCACCGTTCGGCCGCGGGCAGCAACTCCTCCGTCTCCGCCTCGGAGAGCCCCCAGCGGCGGGCCTCCGCAAGCACCACGGGAAACAGCAGCGTCGCCTCCTGCCCCGTGCAGCTCGGCGGCAACTGGGCACCGACGTGTCTGCGCGGGCCGGGAATCAGCCCGGATCGTGGTCCAGCGCCGACGAGTTGGGTCCGGGCGAGGGTTCGCAGGGTCCCCGCGGCGAGGCGTGTGCCCAGCGGCAGAGCCATGCGTGCTGCCGCGAGCGCCTCGGCCGGCGCCATGCCGCAGCGCCAGGGCGCCCCGGCTGCCAGATGTGTGTCGGACGGCTGCGCGGGATCACGCAGGAGAAGAGCCTGCAGATCCTCGATGCTCGTGCGCAGGAGTGCCTCGGCCCTCGGATCGTCACTTGCGGCCCGTGCCGGAGCAAGTGGGCTTGTGGCACCGCGCGCGACGGCCCGGATGGACCCCGCCCCCGCCGGACGCACCTTCAGCTCCACACTTCGGGTGCCACCGGGAGGCAGTTCGAACTCCCAGCGCAGCAGCCCGGCGGAGGCCAGCGCGTCCGCGGGCGGCGGGTCGGCCGCGACGACGGAGTGCCCACCGGCACACGACCACCGCATACCCGAGTCATGGACACTGGCCGGCAGCTCGGGGCCGGCTCTCCCCGCCGCAACCGCGCCCAGTTCCGCCAGGTCCGCGCCGAGCGCCACCTCTACGGGGAGGCGCAGAGGCCGGTTGGCCGCGCTGCGCAGGGTGATCCGCTCGGTGCCGTCCGCGTATCGCATGCGTTCGACCAGGACGTCCGGGTCGGGTCCGCCCTCGGCGGAGAGGCTCAGGACCGCCATGAATCGTGCCTGGTCGGGCCCGACCATCCTGGCCTGCACGGCGACCGGCTCCCGGCCCGCCACCCGCAGACGGCACCGCGAGAGCACACGCCGACCCGACCGGTAGAAGCCCTCCAGTCCCTGCCCCGTCAGCTGCCCCTGTTCTGTGGAGATCGCGAGTCCCGGCAGGGCGACGCAGATCAGTGCGGTGTGGGCGGGTGGCAGATTCACCGTGCCGCGCTGCACGCCCGGCGCCGTCTGCGGGGCCAGGGCAGCCCCGCGGCCTATGGAGGGCTGTGTGGACCTGCCAGAGGGCGACGGGTCGCTGTTCGGACCGGAAGGCATGGAGGACGGGGTGGGCAGAGGCATGGGGCGGCTTCTTCTGTGCTCCGTGCGCTGAGTGGGTGCTCGGCGATGTATGAGGGCCAGACGATGTGCGGGGGCTTCGACCGGGCGAGGTCGGGGCGATGGCACGGCACGCCTGCGGGGTGCGCCACTCAGGTGAACGGGGCTGACCTGTCCCGAGTCACGCCCTGGCCCACGGAAGCCCGCCGATCGGACCCGACCGGCCGATCGGACCCCGCCGACGCCCGGCCCGCCTCCGCACCGGAGTCCGGGGACCCCATGGCGACCCGTACGCGAACGACTCCACCACCTGCGCGACTCCCATGACCAGCGCCAACGCCATCGCCACCTCCTGCCCCTGCTCATGGCCCTCGCTCCGACCGCGATCACGATCGCCACCCCGACCCCGACCCCGACCCCGACCCCGACCCCTACAAGCAAAAGCCCCACCCGCACCCCCATGTACCTCACTGGACGCCCTTTCCCCTCACGTCTCACCCTTGGATCCACTCTTCGGTGTTCCGGGCCGCCCAGCGCTCCCCGCGCTCCCCGAGTTCCCCGCGTTCCCCGTGCTTCGGCGAGAGCGAGTCGCCCCACCAGCGCTGTCGCCGCCTCGGCCTGGGCCTCCCTCCGCCAGAGCCCCGGAGCCGGAAGAGGTGGACCGGGGGCGGCGCGTGCCACCGGCGCCGGCCGGTCGGGAAGCAGGCCGGTCGGCTGCGCTCTCCGTAACCCGCGACCTGCGTCGGCGGTGGGCGCGGACCTTGGCGGGCCCCGCCGGAACATGTCCGGGCAGCCCATCGGCGTCCGGCAGCCCCTCAAGCGCCACCGGCGAGGCGAGCACCTCACCGTCGACACGATCGGCACGCTCCCCCCGGAGACAGCGGCGGATCGACTCCGGGTCCAGACCCTCGTTGCACGCCTGGTGGAGCAGTCGGGCAAAGAGGTACCCGGAATCCGCTCCGAGCGCCATGGCGAGGGCTTCGCGGGCCTCCAGTTCGTCCCCGGAGGACCAGGCGACCCACCCGGCGAGCGTGAGCGGCGCCGCCGCGTGCTCCCCGTACGAGCCGACGCAGCGGCGGGCCAGGGCCCTCCAGAGACGCAAGGCCGGGCCGGCCTCGTCCCCCTCCATCCACTCCGCCGCCCGGTCCCGTGTCGTGCGGTCCTGAAGGCCGAGGATCAACGTGGCCGCCTCCTCATGACGCAGTAGCTCGTCGTCCCGGAGGTCCGCCGACAAGGTGTCTGACCCGAGGGCGGCGGAGGTGGCGTCGGTGAACCGGCGCATGACCGTGTGAGCCAGCTCCAAGGTCCTGGCCGCCACACCGGCGCGGCTCCCATCGTCCAGAATTCGGGGAATCAGCGCCATGCTCACCGCGTCGAGGGTGGATTCCTGCTCACGCGCCGCTTTGCTCTCCCACGGAGTGAGCCTCGCCCGCAGTTGTCGCAGGGTCCCTCGCACCTGAAGCCCGGCGTAGGTGGCGGCCGCGGCCAGGACAGACGTGCCCGGCAGCCCCATGGACGTGCCGTCCTGCGGGCAGCAGTGCTCGCTGGGGCAGCAGTACGACCAGAAGCGGCCGTCCGAGATGCACAGAGCCTCGACCACCGGGACGTCGAGCACTCCGCAGGCCGTGCGCAGCAGTTGCGCGAGCGGACGCAGACGTTCCATGACGGCTCGGCCCGACTCTCCTTCCCTGGGTTCCTGACAGAGGAAGGCGACCATGCTCTCGGGCAGGGCACCCCTCCGCTCGCTGCCCTTCACCAGGCCGTGCGTCAGCTGCTGCGCCGCGGACGGCCAGTCGTCCGCGTGACCCGGGATGCCGAGTCGGGCCCGTCCACCGAAACGGCCACGCCCGTCCCTGTCGTGCAGGGCGACGAGCACGATGCTGTCCTCGGGCCGGTACCCGAGCAGGTACGGCAGTGCATCGGCCAGTTCGGCCGGAGTGCGGAGGGTGACCTGGTGTTCCTGCCCCAGGCTGGCGGCCGCGCCATGGGCGCCGCCGACCGCGCCGTGCGCCGAGCCGGCAGAGGTCGTACCGTCGTGGCCCTCTCGCCATCCGACGCGGCCCACCCTCGGTCCGCCTCGTCCACCCCACTCGTCCTGCTGGCTCTCCCCGCCCTGCCTGTTCCTCCCGCTCTGCCCGCTCTCCCCGCCCTCCCTGCCCTGCCTGCGCTGCTCGTTCGTGCTGTCCTGCTCGGCGGTCTCGTCACATCGGCCGGGGTCGCCGTCGCCGAGGTTCTCGGCCGGTTCGCTGTGGTTCGTCATGCCGTGACCATCCCGCGAAACCCGAAATTCCGCTTTGCCCTGTGGATAACCACGACCATGACCACGTCAGAAGTTGTCCACAGCGGCCCGGCTCATTCGCGTGATGTCCGACCCATCGGGTTGCATGGGGCCATGAGCAACGAAGAGCTGCGCACAGCGGCCGACACCGTCCTCGCCCGCCTCGTCGGCGCGCCGGGGGGCGACGCCCGGCTGCGCGAGGACCAGTGGCGCGCCATCGAGGCCCTCGTGGCCGACAAGCGCAGAGCCCTGGTCGTGCAGCGCACCGGCTGGGGCAAGTCCGCCGTGTACTTCGTCGCGACCGCGCTGCTGCGGGGGCAGGGAGCCGGTCCCACGGTGATCGTCTCCCCCCTCCTCGCACTCATGCGCAACCAGGTCGAGGCAGCCGCTCGCGCAGGCATCAGGGCGCGGACCATCAACTCCTCCAATTCGGAGGAGTGGGAAACGATCCAGGACGAGGTCGCCGCAGGTGAGGTCGACGTCCTCCTGGTGAGCCCGGAGCGGCTCAACAACCCCGACTTCCGGGACCAGGTGCTGCCCAGACTGGCAGCGGCGACGGGTCTCCTCGTGGTGGACGAGGCGCACTGCATCTCCGACTGGGGCCACGACTTCCGGCCGGACTACCGCCGCCTGCGCACGATGCTCGCCGACCTTCCTCAGGGTGTCCCGGTCCTCGCGACCACTGCCACGGCCAACGCGCGCGTGACCGCCGACGTCGCCGAGCAACTGGGCACCGGCGGAAGCACGGACGCCCTCGTCCTGCGTGGCCCCCTGGACCGCGAGAGCCTGAGCCTGAACGTGCTGCAGCTGCCGGACGCCGCTCACCGGATGGCCTGGCTCGCCGAGCACCTGGGCGAGCTGCCCGGCTCCGGGATCATCTACACCCTCACCGTGGCCGCCGCCGAGGAGGTCACCGCCTTCCTCCGGCAGGCCGGGCACACCGTGACCTCGTACACGGGGAAGACGGAGAACGCGGACCGCCAGCAGGCCGAGGAGGACCTGCTCGCCAACCGCGTCAAGGCCCTTGTCGCCACGTCGGCGCTGGGTATGGGCTTCGACAAACCCGACCTCGGCTTCGTGGTGCACCTGGGTTCGCCGTCCTCACCCATCGCCTACTACCAGCAGGTGGGCCGCGCCGGCCGTGGTGTCGAGCACGCCGAGGTGCTGCTCCTGCCCGGCAAGGAGGACCAGGCGATCTGGCAGTACTTCGCATCGATCGCCTTCCCTCCGGAGGAGCAGGTGAGGCGCACCCTCGATGTTCTGGGCCAGGCGGGCCGCCCGCTGTCGCTCCCCGCGCTCGAACCCCTGGTGGAGCTGCGCCGGTCACGGCTCGAAACGATGCTCAAGGTCCTGGACGTGGACGGCGCAGTGAAGCGCGTCAAGGGCGGCTGGATCTCCACGGGCACCCCATGGACATACGACACCGAGCGCTACGCGTGGGTCGCCAAGCAGCGTGCGACCGAGCAGCAGGCCATGCGCGACTACGTGACGACGACCGGCTGCCGGATGGAGTTCCTGCGCCGGCAACTGGACGACGAGGGAGCCGCCCCGTGCGGCCGGTGTGACACCTGCACGAAGCCGCGGTTCTCCGATGCCGTGTCCTCGTCCGCACTGGACTCGGCGCGTGGCGAGCTCGGCCGCGCGGGCATCGAAGTGGACCCCCGGAAGATGTGGCCCACAGGTCTGCCCGCCGTGGGCGTCGACCTGAAGGGACGTATCCCGGCCGGGGAGCAGGCCGCTACCGGACGGGCGCTGGGAAGGCTTTCGGACATCGGCTGGGGCAACCGGCTGCGGCCGATGCTCGGCCCGCAGGCCCCGGACGGGCCAGTTCCGGACGACGTGGCTCAGGCCGTCGTCGGCGTGCTGGCCGACTGGGCGAAGGGACCGGGCGGCTGGGCTTCGGGCGGTTCCGGCGCCATGCCGCGCCCGGTCGGCGTCGTCACCATGGCATCGCAGCGCCGCCCGCACCTCGTGCAGTCACTGGGTGCGCGGATCGCCGAGGTGGGGCGTCTGCCCCTGTTGGGCTCCATCGAGTACGCCCCGGGAGCCGACGCCGCACAGGTCTCCAGAAGCAACAGCGCACAGCGGCTGAAGGCCCTCGACGGCGCGCTGGTGGTGCCGCCCGCTCTGGCCGAGGCGCTCGCCGACGCCGATGGGCCCGTCCTGCTCGTGGACGACTCGACCGACACCGGCTGGACGCTCGCGGTGGCCGCGCGCATGCTGCGGCGGGCCGGCGCACAGGGGGTGTTGCCGCTGGTACTCGCTGTGCAAGGTTGATTCCTTCGGTGCGGTGGTAAATACCGAGCAGGGATATAAGCAGCGGATCGCCAGATAACGGTCGGTGGCCCCAATTGCTCGTTGCCGCAACCAAGTTCGACAGGAAGAATTGACCTCGCGCCCCGCGTGGTCTCCCGAGGTCGTCCGTTCGGGCTGTGCTGCGGCGCGCTCCCCCAGTCCGACCTCGCCCGCTGTGTGGGCGCGTAGCCGAAGGGAGGACCGTGACCTTCGGATTCGCTCCGTCCTCGGCGGCATCGATGTCGACGGCCGCCACTTCCGCCAATCCACTGACCCGGATGCTCGAACCCGCCGAATGGGCCGCTGCGGGGATTCCGCTTCTGCGCAATCCCCGGGAGGTCGTCAGCGGGCTGCACTCCCGGCATCGGCCCGGCCCCACGACCGCGATCGTGGCAGTGCTCGACCCCGACGAACGGCTGAACGCGAGCGCGTCCTTCATCAGGCGGCCGGCTCCGGCGGACGGCTGGATGTTCCGCAACGCGCTGCTCGCGCAACTGCGCCGGGTCATCCCGCACGACCTGCGACGCCGCACACCGGTACGTACCGCCGTGCTGCTCTACTGCCGTGACGGCGACGCGCGGTGGACGGAGGAGGACGGGGCGTGGATGTGGGGGCTGCGAGACGCCTGCACGCTGCACGGCCTGCGCTGCGGGGCATACATCACGCTGACACGTGACGGGTGGCAGGTGCTGGGCGAGGGACGCGGAGGCCGCCGGCCCAACGCGGACTCGCCGCCGGAGTCACTGGAGTCGTTCGCGGCGGCCGAGTCCATACAGCCGCGCACCGGCGGGTCCGCCTCGGAGGTACTGCGCCGCGCGGCCGCGCGCTGAACCGACGGTCGGCTACGGCCGTCGGCACGACCGAAGGCGGCAACCGCACGGCCGGGCGCGACGCCGAGACTCAGCCGTGCCGACACCCCAGAATCGATGCCGCCACGCACAGGGCCGCTCACGCGTCTGCGCACACGCGCACCCCGCATCACAACTGCGACGTCACGCCGGTACGTCCCCCGTACCGGCACACGTCGGACCGTCCTCTGTGCATGCTCCGAGCGGATGCCACCGCGGTGGCATCCGAGTCGTGAGAACCCCCTGGAAGAGCGGGGGTTCTCAGACCCCCGCGCCCAGCACCGAGTTGATCTGCTGCGGGTCCCCGCAGACGATCAGCAGGGCACCGGCCCGGCCAAGGGCCAGCGGCAGCGCGGTGGCAGCGGTGGCGTCGAGCCCGCCGTTGACGGCGACAACGACCACGGGCCGGGACGCGGCACGACCGACAGCGGAGGCGTCGGCGTAGAACACGTCGTCTCCCGCGTCGTGCTGGGCCCAGTACGCGGCCTCGCCGAAGGAGAGCTCGTGCGCGGCCCACGGGTGGGGTTCGCCGGTGGTGATCACCAGCACCTCACCGGGGGCCCTGCCCGAGTCAAGGAGCAGGTCGACCGCTTCCTCGGCCGCGTCCAGCGCGCCCTCGGCCGAGGCCGGGATCAGCTGGATCGTCGGAGTCGAAGGTGCGGTTGGGGCCGCCGGAGCGGCAGGCCCCGGCTTGGCCACGGCCGTGTCGCGCGGCGTGCGTTGCACAGGCGGCACCGGCCGGACAGGACCCGGACGGCCTGGACGCGGAGGTGCCGCGGGGCGGGGGCCGGGTACGGGGCGGGGGGTCGGCGCGGTCCGGCCGGTGGCCGGACTGACGCGGGGACCCTGGGCACTCTCGTGAATCTGAGGCTCCTCGGGAATGAGAGGCATGAGCTGATTTTTATCAAACGCCGGTGCGACTCGCGTAAGCGGGTGGCACATGAGTGCGAACAGAACCGTCAGAAGTCGAAGCCGAGTTGCCCTTCGATCTCCGGAACGCTTCCATCCGCCCAACTGCGGACCTTCTTGAGGTGCCGCCACTGGGGCAGCGCATCAAGATACGCCCACGACAGCCGGTGGTACGGGGTGGGGCCCCGCATCTCCAGTGCGGCCCGGTGAACCGGTGACGGATACCCGGCGTTGGCCGCAAAACCGAAGTCTGCATGGTCGACACCCAGTTCGGCCATCATTTTGTCGCGCTGGACCTTCGCGATCACCGATGCCGCCGCTACGGAGACGCAGGACTGATCACCCTTGATCACCGTGCGGACCTGCCACGGAGTGCCCAGGTAGTCGTGTTTCCCGTCGAGAATGACCGCGTCGGGACGCACCGGCAGCGCTTCGAGGGCGCGGCCGGCGGCCAGCCGCTGGGCGGCCGTCATCCCCAGCTGGTCGATCTCCTCCGGAGAAGCATGCCCCAGGGCGTACGACGTCACCCACTCAGCCAGTATCTCGGCGAGCGCTGTGCGCCTCTTGACGGTGAGGAGCTTGGAGTCGGTGAGGCCTTCGGGCGGGCGGCGCAGGCCCGTGACCGCCGCGCAGACGGTGACCGGGCCGGCCCAGGCGCCACGCCCCACCTCGTCGACACCGGCAATGACCTTGGCTCCGGTCGTG
The DNA here is from genome assembly GCF_014650955.1 of Streptomyces tauricus. Lineage (GTDB taxonomy): Bacteria > Actinomycetota > Actinomycetes > Streptomycetales > Streptomycetaceae > Streptomyces > Streptomyces tauricus. The sequence continues at coordinate 85,581 of NZ_BMVY01000013.1, read as the reverse complement.
GCGCGCAGGGAGCGCTCGACGGTGTGGGTTGGTGGTTCGTACGGCATGACCCGCTCAGCCTACGCCGCCCGGAACCGCGCACGACACCCGGTTCCCCCGAGCGCCCCGCACACCTGCGACCTGGCCGGTCCGAGGCCCGCCCGGGGTCACCGCGAAGCCCGGTCGACACCTTCCGGCCGCAGCAGCGGGACCATGAGCTGGTCGATCATCTCCTCGATGTCCCGCTCGTTCCATTCGCTCGCGCACACCTTGGAGCGGTACATCATCATCGCCGGAATGGCGTCGAGGACATAGGAGTTCGCCGCGTCCGGCCGGACCTCTCCCCGCTGGATTCCACGGTCGACGACCTCGCCGAGCAGGCGGATCGTCGGCTCCACGACCCCCGACAGGATCACGTCGTGGAACCGTTGGGCCTGGGACGAGTCGCATTCGTGAATCACCGAGCGCAGCGCGAACCCCGGACGCGAGAACATCGCCTCGCGCGCCCGTCGGCACAGTTCGAGCAGGTCGTCCCGCACACTTCCAAGATCGGGTACGTCCACGAGCGGCGGCAGTCCGGCCCGGAGCGCGTCCGCGACGAGATCCTCCTTCGACGGCCAGCGGCGGTAGACCGCGGCTTTTCCCGTCTGGGCGCCGGCCGCGACACCCTCCATCGTGAGGCCGTTCCAGCCGACCGTGCTGAGCTGCTCCAGCGCGGCATCGAGGATCGCGCGTTCGAGTACGGCGCCGCGTCTGCGCGGGGAGGCCGCCTGGGTGGGGGCGGCCGTCCAACTCGAAGTAACCATGAGCCTGTCTCCATGTGAGCGGGCGAGGGGCGCGCACATCCGTACACATGTACGTACGCACCGGACGGACTGGGGTCCGTGAGCGGTCAAGAGACGTCAATCGACAGCGACTTCAGTGAACGCTTGCGTTCACTGTCGGGGACTCACTACCTTTTGACGCGACAGTGAACGCAAGCGTTCACTAACGCACTCGTGGGGGACTCAATAGTGACAACCTCTCCGTTGATCAAAGATCAGAAGCCAGGAGCGGCCCGCCGGGAGGGGCATCCCGGCATCGCGCTCACCGTCATCGCGGCCTGCCAACTCATGGTGGTACTCGACGCGACGATTGTGAACATCGCCCTCCCGCACATTCAAGGCGCTCTCAAGTTCTCCACCACGGATCTCACCTGGGTGGTCAGCGCCTACACGCTCACATTCGGCGGTCTGCTGCTGCTCGGCGGCCGAGCCGGAGACATCCTCGGCCGACGCCGGGTCTTCATGTCCGGCATCCTGCTCTTCACGGTCGCCTCGCTGCTCGGCGGACTCGCCCAGGAGCCCTGGCAACTGCTGGCGGCACGCGCTCTCCAAGGGGTGGGCGGCGCGATCGCCTCCCCCACCTCGTTGGCGCTGATCACGACGACGTTCCCCGAAGGGCCCGAGCGCAACCGGGCGTTCGGAGTCTTCGCCGCGGTCTCGGCCGGCGGCGGCGCGATCGGGCTGCTCGCCGGCGGCATGCTCACCGAGTGGCTCGACTGGCGCTGGGTGCTCTTCGTCAACGTACCCATCGGTGTGCTGATCGCCGTGCTCGCACCGCTCTACATCAGCGAGTCCGAGCGGCATCCCGGGCGCTTCGACATCGCCGGAGCCCTGACCTCGACGCTCGGTATGGCCTCGCTCGTCTACGGCTTCATCCGGGCCGCGGAGGAGGGCTGGCGGGACAGTCTCACCATCGCGTCGTTCGGCACCGCGGTCGTCCTCCTGGTGGCCTTCGCGCTGGTCGAGTCCCGGGCCAAGGAACCGATCACACCGCTGCGGATGTTCGCCGACCGCAACCGTTCGGGTACGTACGTGATCATGCTGAGCCTGGCCGCGGCGATGTTCGGCATGTTCTTCTTCATCGTTCTCTTCGTGCAGAACGTGCTGCAGTACACGCCCATCGAGGCAGGCCTGGCCTTCCTCCCCATCACGGTCGCGATCGGCGTCGGCGCGGGTCTGTCGCAGCGGTTCCTGCCGGTGCTCGGCCCGAAACCGTTCATGGTGGTCGGCTCGACCCTCGTGGTGATCGGGCTCGGCTGGCTGACCCTCATCGACCCCGGAAGTTCCTACGTCAGCGGTGTGCTCGGTCCGATGCTGCTGTTCGGCTTCGGTATGGGACTGAACTTCGTGACGCTGACCCTGACCGCGGTCTCCGGAGTGGCGGCTCACGAGGCGGGCGCCGCGTCCGGGCTGCTCAACGCCACGCAGCAGGTGGGCGGTTCGCTCGGTCTGTCCATCCTCACCACGGTCTTCGGTACGGCGAGCCGTGACGAGGCGGAGAAGCAGGTCACGGACTTCATGGCCAACGCCTCGGCGGAACAGAAGGCGGAGTTCGCCACCACGCACCAGCTGCCCGCTCCCTGGAGCCACGAGGTACTCGCCCATGGCATCTCCACGGCCTTCCTCCCGGCCGTCGCCATGGCCGTGCTGGCTCTTGCCGTCGCCACACTGGTGATCCGGGTCCGTAAGAGCGACCTGGAGGCGCTGTCGGGCACGGCGGGGGTTCCGGCGGGCTGACCGACCACCGCCACGGGCGCGATGAGCAGGCCCGGGCCGCCGTACTGGAAACGGCGGCCCGGCCTGTTTGGTTCCCACGGTTCCCACACGGCCGATGCGGCAGCATCGCGTGCCGCTGAGGCGGTACGCGCCCTCCGCGCCCTGCCTCAGCGGTACGCGAGGTCCTGCCCCAGGCGGCTGCACACGCGCCAGTCGGCCTCGGCGGACGGCTTTCGTTCGTCGAGGATGTTCCGGGCCCGGGACTCGCCCCAACTAGTGGCGTACCAGGGGCCCGCATCCCCCAGGTCCTCGTCAATGGTTTTCAGGGCACAGGACCGCAGCGGCTCATCAAGTTTGTCCAGAGCCGGCACGGCGTCGGCGGACAACCCGCGCGCGTAGTCGAGGTCGAACGTGCCCGTCCGCTCGTACCGCTGGACGTTGCGCTCGGCGATCAGGCCGTCGGGCGACACGATCCCGAAGACGAGCACGGTCGCGGCGGCACTGGCCACCACCACGCGCGGCAGCCAGCGGGCGCCGAGGACGCCGGCCGCCATGATGAGCACGATGACCAGGCCGAGCCAGAGTTCGACGGTCACCACGGAGATCCGCAGCCGGGTCAGCCCGTACGCCTCCACGTACATGTCCATACGCCTCACCGCGGCGGCCACGACCACGAGGGCGAGGGCACAGAGGGTGCCGAGGACGGCGCGTACCAACGTCCGGTCGCGCGAGTCGTCCCGGGGCGCCCAGCGCAGGGCGAGCACGATGACGAGCAGGGTGAGGAGCGTGACCAGGAGCAACTGCCAGAAGCCCTGACGCGCGTACGCGGAGTACGTCTGGCCGGTCTTCTCCAGGACGGCGTCGTATCCGCCGAGCAGGACGACCAGCTGGACGGCGTTGAAGACGGCGAAGAGCGCGACGAGCACGACCAGGGGCAACGCCCACTCGACGCGGCCACGGGCGCGGCCCGGAGGCACCGCGACGCGGTCCCACTGAACGGGTGCCGCGGCCGTGTACGCCGCCGCCAGAGCGCCGACCACGCCGATCACGAACAGGACGGCGTGCCAGGGCCCGCCGGAGACCGACGCGTCGGGCACGAGGTCGGCCAGCAGGTCGGCGAAAGCCGCGTCCGCGCCGGCGAAGAGGGCACCGAAGACGACCAGAAGAACGGCGGCCACCACGATCGCGCGCAGCATCGGGCCCACGTTGCCGCGTGCCCCGCCCGTCCGCTCGCGCAGTCCGCGCCAGCCCCAGCCCGGACCGGTGACCAGCGAGGTGCAGACGCCGATCGGACCGAACAGCATCCCTGTCCAGGTACGACCGCCGTGCAGGGCGAGAGAGCCCACCGCCAGTGCGGAGACGATGGCGAGGAACGACGGCCAGCCGGCGTCACGCAGTGCCGGAACGATCAGCAGGGCGAGTCCGCCACCGCCCCACACGAGCGTCCAGGGACGCGGTCGTCGGCCCGCTCTCCCGGCCGCGAAGTACACACCGAGCGTGATCGGTATCGCCACCAGCAGGAGATTGAGCGCCAGGCCCTCTCCGAGCAGAAGCATGCTGAGCAGACCGGTGGCCAGAGCCGCCCAGAGAGTCGCGGTACGGACGGGCGCGGGGGTACTCGCCTGGATGTCTGCGAACCAGGACTCCACGGCGGGACCGTCCCAGCTGCCGTCCTCGTCGAGCCCGTTGCCGTCCGCGACGGCGGAATTCTTCGCGTCCGACCCTTCACCCGCGCCCGCGCCCGTACCCGCACTCTTGTCCGCGCCCGCGCCCGTGCCCGCACTCTTGTCCGCGCCCGCGCCCGTGCTCCTGGCCACGGAGCGAGCCGCTGGAACGGTGTCCTTCGGCTCCTCGCCATCGCTACCGGACCGCACCGCGGCATCCGCTGAAGCTGCTGTACCTGTCGCGCCTGCCGCGTCCTTTGACCCCGCGGATGACCCCGCAGACTCCGCTGACTCCCCGGCTTCCGACCCTCTCGGCTCGGCCTCGGACGGCTTGTCGGACACAGGACCCCCTCCCCGACCGGTCCGGGCAGCACGCGGCGCACGGCCGCGGGGGAAGCTCAGGAACCGGTGTCTCTTCGGCGCCGCCGCTTGATGATCAACGATCGGCGTGGCGGAAAGGGTAACCGCGCGGCTCGCGGGACAGCGGGGCAAGACGTCTCTGTGGCAGGGCTGTGACAGGGATCGGCACTTGGGGCAGCCGAAAAGAGGGCACGCGCGCGTGGCCCCCGAGCTGAGCCCGCCGCCCCACCCCGCCGACAGTCCTCACCTGCCGGCAGCCGTCCTCGAACCCTGCCGGACGGCCTCCGACTTCTGGAGCACTCCTAGAGCGCGTCTCCCGGCGTCAACCAGCCCGGCAGTGTCTCGGTGCGCTCCAGCCACTCCGCAGGAGGTGCCCCGGCCGACCCGGCGGCCACCACGCCTCCGACGATGGCGCAGGTCGTGTCCATGTCGCCGCCCACCTGGGCGGTGGCCCAGAAGCCCTCTTCGTAGTCGCCGAGGGCCCGCGCCGCCGACCACAGTGCGAACGGCACCGTGTCGTGCGCGGTCGTGCGTCGGCCGCAGCCGAGGACGGCCGCCACCGTGGTCGTGTCCCCGTAGTCGAGCATGTCCCGGGCGCGCCGCAGACCCGCGCCCACGGCGCTGCGCGGCACGAGACCAATGACACCGTCGAGGAGTGCGTCGGGCGCGGGCGGCCCTCCCGGCGCGGCGACCAGCGCGGCGGCAGCGGCCACGGCCATGGCACCGACCACCGCTTCCCGGTGCTGATGCGTGGGGTACGCCGAGATCTCCGCCTGGTGCGTGGCCTGCTCCGGGTCGTCCGCGTACCAGGCGCCCAGCGGGGCGATCCGCATCGCCGCACCATTGCCCCACGAACCCTGCCCCTTGAAGAGGGCCGAGGACAGTTCGCGCCAGTCGCCGCCCTCCCGGATCTGCCGCAGCAGCCGGTCCACGGCGGGCCCGTAGTCCCGGTCGGCGTCGTGGCGCTCGGCGAAGGAGCGGGCCAGTCCGTCCTGGTCGATGCGGTGGTGAACTGCCAAAGTGGCCACTACGGAGGCGGCCATTTCCGTGTCGTCGGTCCATTTCCAGGGCCCTGGCGGCAGTGCGCGGTCCTGGAGCAGCGGATAGTTCGCGGGCACGAAGAACTGCGAGCCCAGCGCGTCCCCGACCGCGAGCCCGCGCAGGCTGGCCAGGGCGCGGTCGAAGCGCCCGGCGGGAGAGGAGTCAGCGGTCATCGCCCTGCCACTCTAGTTCGTTGCTCACGGATTCAGGACAAAAGACAACAGACATGGACCACTGGCCGCCTGGCCGGTTAGTCGGCCAGCCGACTAACCAGTGGCCCCGTACGACTCCGGATCCCGCCACCGCTCAAAGGGACGGTCGATCGTGTAGCGGCCGTCCTCCCCGAGGACAAGCATCCGCATCTCCGCGTTCCCGGGGTTCGACAGCGACTCGAATTCGGCGACCGTCCAGTGGAACCAGCGCATGCAGAACAGCCGCATGGCCAGACCGTGGGTCACCAGGAGCACGTTGGGCGGGTGATCGGGTGCCTCGAAGCTCCGGAAGAGGCTCTCCAGGAAGTTGCCGACCCGGTCGTACACATCCGCGCCGGACTCGCCCTGTGCGAAGCGGTAGAAGAAGTGCCCGTACGCGTCGCGGTAGGCCTTCTGAAGACGTACGTCGTCGCGGTCCTGCCAGTTCCCCCAGTCCTGCTCGCGCAGCCGGGGCTCCTCGCGCACGCGGACCTGGGCGGGGTCGAGATGGAAGGACCTGAAGGTCTCGTGCGTGCGGCGGTACGGCGAGACGTAAACGCTTACCTGCTCGCGGCCGAAGACCTCTCTGAGCCGCTTGCCCGTCTCCTCCGCCTGTCGCCACCCCTTCTCGGTGAGTGCCAGAGCGTGGTCGGGTTCACGCTCGTAGACGGAGTCATCGGCATTGCCCACCGACTCGCCGTGCCGGACAAGAACGATGCGCCGTGGACGTGCCATACCGGAACCCTAGATCGGGTCACGCCCGATCGAGCACTCGTACGGGCTTCATACGTCACAGGTCACACAAATCGCGGCCTTGCGGGACGCCATCAGCACTCCGTCAGACGGTCCAGGTCGGTTCCAGCTGGACGATGTCCCCCGTGAGCGCGACGACGTCCGCCTCTATCTGGGCCCGCAGGGCGAGCCGCTCCACCCGCTCGGCGCGGTACTTGCCGTGCTCGGCGGCCGACTGCCACATCGACAGGACCAGGAACTCGGGGCCGGGCGCCTCTCCGAACAGACCCCGCACCATGCCGGGCGAGCCGGCCATCGCCGGGTTCCAGACCTTCTCCTGCATCAGCGCGAAGTGCTCGGCGCGCTCCTCGTGCACGCGGCAGTGCGCCACCCGCACGAGATCGGCCTCCGTGAAGCGCGGCTCGAAGCCGGTCTTCACGTCGAAGCGGTGGTCGAAAAGTGTGGCGTACTGGTCCTTGAAGGTGCCCGACTGGGACGCGGCCAGCCGGTCATGGGAACGCGCCATGAAGGAGTCGTAGAAGGCGCGGCTCTCCCAGAAGGCGAAGATGTGGGCCACTCCGGGCCTTCCCCGGCTCCAGCCCCCGCCCTGCCCCCGGAATCCCGGCTCCCCCAGAAGTCCCGCCCATTTTCGCTGTCCCCGTTCGAAACCGCGGCGGTCCACCACGGTGCAGCGAATCCACTTGACCAGCACGGCGCCATCGTAAGGCCCAGGAACGTGGCGTCGGTCACGCTCGGGCGCACTGCATCCGCGCGAGCGCCCCCGTGTGCGTGGCACGATGGGCAACACGCCTCAGCTGCCCGGCAGTTGAGGCGGCCGACGCAGGGGCACCAGGAAGGATGTGCGGTGAACGGCCTCAACAAGGGCATCAGCAAGGTCGAGGTGTCGGTGAAGTGGGATCCCAGTCCCGCCGGCGAACCGGCCATCGATCTCGACATCGTCGCCGCCACCTATCTCGCGACCGACGCCCAGGAAAGTCCCGACTACGTGGTGCACTTCGGCAGCCGTTCCCCGGACGGCACCATCTACCTCAACCGGGACAGCAAGGACGGCAAGGGCTTCGGCTGGGACGAGGTCATGACCCTGGAACTGAGCCGTCTCGACAGGCGCTACGCGCGCGTGATGGTCGGTGTCGCCATACAGCAGCGCAGCGGACGGCGCACGTTCGTCGGCGTCAACAACCCGGCCCTGCGGATCCGCGAGGGCTACACCGTGCTGTCCGAGGACGACTTCGGCGGCGTCCTCGGGGCCACGGCCACGACGGTCGCGGAATTCGTGCGTGACGACTCCGGAGAGTGGACCTTCCGTCCCGCCGTCCGGGGCTTCGACACGGACCCGGCGACCTTCGCGAGGATCATGGGCGACGCCGACGCGGCCTGAGGCCACACGGCTCTCGCACACACGCCGGAAGTACGCGGATGCGTCGAAGGGGCGGTACAGCTTGTCGCTGTACCGCCCCTTCGGCGTGTGGGTCCGTCGGAGATCAGCTGCAACCGCTGGTCGAGCCGCAGCCCTCGCAGATGTAGCAGGAACCGGCCCGCTGCATCTTCGTACCGCAGGAGAAGCACAGGGGGGCGTCCGCCTGGATACCCAGCTGCATCTCCACCAGTTCGGCACTGGTGTGGGCCTGCTGCGGAGCGGGCTTGACCGCTTCGACCTCGGCCTTGGGGGTGACGACGGCCTTCAGTTCCTGCGTGCGGGGCGCGGACTGGGCCAGCCCCTCGACGTCGACGTCTTCCTCGCTCGACTCGTACGAGCCGGTCTCCAGGTGACGCTGCCGCTCGTCGGCCGAGTGGATGCCGAGCGCGGAGCGCGTCTCGAAGGGCAGGAAGTCGAGTGCCAGGCGGCGGAAGATGTAGTCGACGATCGACTGCGCCATCCGCACGTCCGGGTCGTCCGTCATACCGGCCGGCTCGAAGCGCATGTTGGTGAACTTGGAGACGTACGTCTCCAGGGGCACGCCGTACTGCAGGCCTACGGAGACGGCGATCGAGAAGGCGTCCATCATGCCCGCGAGGGTGGAGCCCTGCTTCGACATCTTCAGGAAGACCTCGCCGAGACCGTCGTCAGGGTAGGAGTTGGCGGTCATGTAGCCCTCGGCGCCGCCGACCGTGAAGGACGTGGTGATGCCGGGACGGCCCTTCGGGAGGCGCTTGCGGACCGGGCGGTACTCGACGACCTTCTCGACCGCGGTACGGATGGTGTCCTCGGCCTTGGCCGTGACCTCCGCCTTCTCCTTCTCCTTGGTCTTAGCGGAGAGGGGCTGGCCGACCTTGCAGTTGTCGCGGTAGATCGCGAGCGCCTTGACGCCCATCTTCCACGCCTCGAAGTAGACCTCTTCGACGTCCTCGACGGTCGCCGTCTCCGGCAGGTTGACCGTCTTGGAGAGCGCGCCGGAGATCCACGGCTGGATCGCGGCCATCATGCGGACGTGGCCCATCGCGGAGATGGAACGCTCGCCCATGGCGCAGTCGAAGACCTCGTAGTGCTCGGTCTTGAGGCCCGGGGCGTCGATCACATTGCCGTGGTCGGCGATGTGGGCGACGATCGCCTCGATCTGCTCCTCCTGGTAACCCAGGCGGCGCAGGGCCTGCGGGACGGTGCCGTTGACGATCTGCATCGAGCCGCCGCCGACCAGCTTCTTGAACTTGACCAGGGCGAGGTCGGGCTCGAGGCCGGTGGTGTCGCAGGACATCGCGAGACCGATGGTGCCGGTCGGGGCGATGACCGAGGCCTGCGCGTTGCGGAAGCCGTTCTTCTCACCGAGACGCAGCACGTCCTGCCAGGACTCCGTGGCGGCGGCCCAGATCGGCGTGTCCAGGTCGTCCACGCGGGGGGCCACGGCGTTGGCGTCGGAGTGCTGCTTCATGACGCGCTGGTGCGGCTGCGCGTTGCGGGCGTAGCCGTCGTACGGGCCGACGACCGCGGCGAGCTCGGCGGACCGCTTGTACGAGGTGCCGGTCATCAGCGAGGTGATGGCGCCGGCGAGGGAGCGGCCGCCGTCGGAGTCGTACGCGTGGCCGGTCGCCATCAGCAGGGCGCCGAGGTTGGCGTAGCCGATGCCGAGCTGGCGGAAGGCGCGGGTGTTGTCGCCGATCTTCTGGGTCGGGAAGTCCGCGAAGCAGATCGAGATGTCCATCGCCGTGATGACGAGCTCGACGACCTTCGAGAAGCGCTCGACGTCGAAGGACTGGCGGCCCTTGTTGTCGTCCTTCAGGAACTTCATCAGGTTCAGCGAGGCGAGGTTGCAGGACGTGTTGTCCAGGTGCATGTACTCGCTGCACGGGTTCGAGCCGTTGATGCGGCCGGACTCCGGGCACGTGTGCCAGCGGTTGATCGTGTCGTCGTACTGGATGCCCGGGTCGGCGCAGGCCCAGGCCGCCTCCGCCATCTTGCGGAAGAGATCCTTGGCGTCGACCTCCTCGATGACCTCGCCGGTCATACGGGACGTCAGGCCGAACTTCTCGCCGTTCTCGACGGCCTTCATGAACGTGTCGTTCACGCGGACCGAGTTGTTGGCGTTCTGGTACTGGACGGACGTGATGTCGTCGCCGCCCAGGTCCATGTCGAAGCCCGCGTCGCGCAGGGCGCGGATCTTCTCCTCTTCCTTGACCTTGGTCTGGATGAAGTCCTCGATGTCGGGGTGGTCGACGTCGAGGATGACCATCTTGGCCGCGCGGCGCGTGGCGCCGCCCGACTTGATCGTTCCTGCGGAGGCGTCGGCACCGCGCATGAAGGAGACAGGACCAGAGGCGTTGCCGCCCGAGGAGAGCAGCTCCTTGGAGGAGCGGATCCGGGAGAGGTTCAGGCCGGCGCCGGAGCCGCCCTTGAAGATCATGCCCTCTTCCTTGTACCAGTCGAGGATCGACTCCATGGAGTCGTCGACGGCCAGGATGAAGCAGGCGGAGACCTGCTGCGGCTGGGGCGTGCCGACGTTGAACCACACCGGCGAGTTGAAGCTGAAGATCTGGTGCAGGAGGGCGTACGCCAGCTCGTGCTCGAAGATCTCGGCGTCGGCGGGCGACGAGAAGTACTTGTAGTCCTCGCCGGCCTTCCGATACGTCTTCACGATGCGGTCGATGAGCTGCTTGAGACTCACCTCACGCTGCGGAGTGCCCACGGCACCCCGGAAGTACTTGCTGGTGACGATGTTGACCGCGTTCAACGACCAGAAGTCGGGGAACTCGACGCCACGCTGCTCGAAGTTGACCGAGCCGTCGCGCCAATTGGTCATGACGACGTCACGGCGCTCCCAGGACACCTCGTCGTACGGGTGCACGCCCGGGGTGGTGTGAATGCGCTCGATACGCAGTCCCTTGGTGGCCTTGGTGGCCTTCGCGCGGGAACCTCGTGCCGGACCGCTCGCCGTCTCTGTCATGCCGCCTCCCTGTATCAGGCTAAAACGCCCTGAAGTGCCTCGTTCTTCCCGGGGCACGGTGTGTGTTCTGGTATTGCGAGCACCGCCTACGCGTCCGCTCGCAACAGGTATGTGGTCGTCGCCGATCGGCAGGGCCGGTGCCGGCCCTTCTCGTCAGTCGGCGGCGTTTGCGGGCACCGGGACTTCGGCAGTCCCTCCGGACCCGCGGTCGCTTCCTTGGCACCCCTCGCACACGTCTTCGTCGGCCGTGGCGGGGCCCTGCGTCTCTTCCCTGAGTTCCGTGATGGCGGCCTCGAAGTCCTCCAGCGAGTCGAACGCCCGGTAGACGGACGCGAACCGCAGATAAGCGACGAGGTCCAGCTCCTGCAAGGGGCCGAGTATGGCCAGTCCCACGTCGTGGGTGGTCAGTTCGGCACTCCCGGTGGCCCGCACCGCCTCCTCGACCCGCTGGCCGAGCTGGGCGAGTGCGTCCTCCGTGACGGGCCGGCCCTGGCACGCCTTGCGCACGCCGTTGATGACCTTCGTACGACTGAACGGCTCGGTGACTCCGGACCGCTTCACCACCATGAGGGAGCACGTCTCCACGGTCGTGAACCGACGGGAGCAGTCGGGACACTGGCGGCGCCTGCGGATCGACGTACCGTCGTCCGTCGTACGACTGTCGACGACACGGCTGTCGGGGTGCCTGCAGAAGGGGCAGTGCATCGAATCCAACCCTCCTCGCACAGCACGACTCGATAACCTCGGCAGGCCCTCGGGCCCCTCGAAGAAGCCCCCAGCATAGGCGATGACCTAGGACCTGGAAGACCGGGGGACCACAACTTCTGGGCTGCTGTGGAACTCGGACCACTATATGTAGGGCCTGACCCGAATTTCACGCTCTACGCGCGTGTCGCACCCGTATTGGCATGTGCCGCGCGTCCATTCCGGCCGGGAGCGTACGGGGATACGGTGTGCGGCAGCGGTACGGGGGCCGGTTCCCGATCCCAGGGACACCTGATGGCAGACTGGCCTTCGCCCCGCTCCGACCCACAAGGCCACGGCATCGGCGGCGAAGAGTACGAAAAAAGCGGCACCGAGCACCTTCGCCCGCCCCGTGCAGCGGTAGCCATACACCCAGACGCGTGATCACGTAAGGCCATTCGCGTTTTTTCACTCGAACGTGTGTTTGGCGCAACCTTTCGAAAGCAACTACCGTTGTCCAGCAGGGAGACGAACGAGAGGGGCCGACGTGACCACCACCGCAGACAGTGCCACCATCACTGCCCAGGACCGCTCCCAGGGCCGATTTGAGCCGGTGCAAGCCATGAATGAAACCGCGAACCAGGAGGGGCCCAAGCCCGCCCGCTCCCTGCCGGGCCGACCTCCAGGCATCCGGGCGGACAGCTCCGGACTCACCGACCGGCAGCGCCGCGTCATCGAGGTCATCAGGGATTCCGTTCAGCGGCGGGGATACCCACCGTCCATGAGGGAGATCGGGCAGGCCGTGGGCCTCTCCAGCACCTCCTCCGTGGCTCATCAGCTGATGGCACTGGAGCGCAAGGGCTTCTTGCGCCGCGATCCGCACCGCCCCAGGGCCTACGAGGTCCGCGGATCCGACCAGTCCACCGCGCAGCCCACCGACACGGCCGGCAAGCCGGCGGCGTCGTACGTCCCGCTCGTCGGCCGGATCGCCGCCGGTGGTCCGATCCTCGCCGAGGAGTCGGTCGAGGACGTCTTCCCGCTGCCCCGGCAGCTGGTCGGCGACGGTGAGCTGTTCGTGCTGAAGGTCGTCGGCGACTCGATGATCGAAGCCGCGATCTGCGACGGCGACTGGGTGACCGTCCGGCGCCAGCCGGTCGCGGAGAACGGCGACATCGTGGCGGCCATGCTGGACGGTGAGGCGACGGTCAAGCGCTTCAAGCGCGAGGACGGCCATGTGTGGCTGCTGCCGCACAACTCCGCCTACCAGCCCATCCCCGGTGACGAGGCGACCATCCTCGGGAAGGTCGTGGCGGTGCTCCGGCGGATCTGACGATCCACCCCTGACCGGGCCCCGGGACCCCTGCGCCGGTTCCGGGGCCCTGTGCTGTCCCCGTCCCTCACGGGTTCCCCCGCGGGGACCGCGCTGGATCGCTGTGCACGGCACAGGGGCGGGCACGGGCCGCTCCACCGTCTCGCGCCGGAGGGAGCGGCCCCGTGCCGTTCAGGCCTTGTCGGCCTCCTCGGCCTTACGCGCCTTCTCGTCGATCGCGGCCAGCGACCGCCGCACCTGATTACGGTCCGTCGTGTACCAGAAGTCGGGCAGTGACGCCTTCAGGTAACTGCCGTAGCGAGCGGTGGCGAGCCGCTGGTCCAGCACGGCGACCACACCCCGGTCCTCCGTCGCCCGTACGAGACGGCCGGCGCCCTGCGCCATGAGCAGGGCCGCGTGCGTGGCCGCGACGGCCATGAAGCCGTTGCCCCCGGCGTCCTCGACCGCCTTCTGACGGGCGCTCATCAGCGGGTCGTCGGGGCGGGGGAAGGGGATCTTGTCCATGACGACCAGCTGACAGCTGGCGCCCGGCACGTCCACGCCCTGCCAGAGCGAGAGTGTGCCGAACAGACAGGTCTTCGGGTCCGCGGCGAAGTTCTTGATCAGCTCGCCGAGTGTCTCCTCGCCCTGCAGCAGGATCGGGTACTCCGGGACGCGGGAGCGCAGTTCCTCCGCGGCGAGCTGGGCGGCCCGCATCGAGGAGAACAGGCCGAGCGTGCGGCCGCCGGCCGCCTGGATCAGCTCGGTGAGTTCGTCCAGCATGTCCCCGCGGTCGCTGTCCCGGGCGGGTCTCGCGAGGTGTTTCGCGACGTACAGGATGCCCTGTCTGCCGTAGTCGAAGGGTGAGCCGACGTCCAGGCCCTTCCAGACCGGAATGTCCTCTCCCTCGATGCCTTCCGGGGACAGGCCGAGCGAGGCACCCACGCCGTTGAAGTCCCCGCCGAGCTTCAAGGTGGCCGAGGCCAGGACCACGGAGCGCTCCGAGAAGAGCTTCTCGCGCAGCAGGCCCGCCACGGACATCGGCGCGACCCTCAGGGACGCTCCGAAGCGGTCGTGCCGCTCGTACCAGACGACGTCCCACTCGGAGCCGTTCGTGATGCGCTCCGCCACGTCGTGGACGCTCTCCACGGAGGCGAGGGCCTGCTTGCGGACCGCGTCCTCGTCGGTGACGGACTTGTCGCGGGTCGCCCCGATCCCCGAGATCACGGTACGGGCGGCGTCCCGCAGGGCCATCAGCGCGTACCCGAGGTCCTCCGGGATCTCCTCCAGGCGGCCGGGCAGGGCCAGCTCCATCAGTCGTTCGAAGCCCTCGGCTGCCGTCTGGAGCTGATCGGCCGCTTTCTCGTTGACGAGCTTCGACGCGCGGCGCACGGCGCGGTTGACCTGGCCAGGGGTGAGCTCGCCCGTCGCGACTCCGGTCACCCGGGAGACCAGCTCGTGGGCCTCGTCGACGATCAGTACCTCGTGCTGCGGGAGGACCGGAGCGCCTTCGATGGCGTCGATCGCCAGGAGCGCGTGATTGGTGACGACGACATCGGCGAGCTTGGCGCGCTCACGGGCCGCCTCGGCGAAGCACTCCGCTCCGTAGGCGCACTTCGAGGCGCCGAGGCACTCCCTGGAGGAGACGGAGATCTGCGACCAGGCCCGGTCCGAGACGCCGGGGGTGAGGTTGTCACGGTCCCCCGTCTCGGTCTCGTCCGACCACTCCCGCAGCCGCAGCAGGTCCTGGCCCAGCTTGCTGGTGGGCGCGGCGGCCTCGAACTGGTCGAAGAGGCCTTCCTCCTCGTCCTGCGGCGCTCCCTCGTGGAGTCGGTGCAGGCACAAGTAGTTCGACCTGCCCTTGAGCATCGCGAACTCGGGGCGGCGGCGCAGCAGCGGATGCAGGGCATCCACGGTGCGCGGCAGGTCCCGCTCCACGAGCTGCCGCTGGAGCGCCAGGGTGGCCGTGGCCACGACGACCCGCTCCCCGTGCGCCAGCGCGGGAACCAGGTAGCCGAGGGACTTACCGGTGCCGGTGCCGGCCTGGACCAGCAGATGGGAACCGTCGTCGATGGCCTGCGCGACGGATTCGGCCATGGTCACCTGGCCAGGGCGCTCCGTGCCGCCGACGGCAGTGACGGCGGCATGCAGGAGTTCGGGGAGTGAGGGCTCTGTCATAGCCCGACCACCCTACGGGTCGGCACCGACAACCGGGTGATCGCGGCGGCGGAGGGGGATGTGATCAGGACGCGTATCAGGGTGTCGGCGCTGTGCGTGATCACGACTGGTGAAGGGGGTTGGGGACGGTGCCGTGGACGGCGGCGTGCGGGCGCTGCGGCCGGTCCCGGTAGCCGTCGAGGTGCAGCCGGTTTCGGTTGAGGCAGAGCCGCTCGATACGGGGAGTGAGCAGGTCGAACGTCTCGTAGCGCTCTTTGAGCTCCGGAAAGAGCTTGTGGTGCCGGATGATCTCCGCCCGGACGAGTGACCAGAACTCGTCCTCACGGACGCCGAGTTGCTCCTGGCACAGCGGGGCCAGATAACGGAAGACACCGACGAACAGCCCGGAGTGGATGAACTGGGTGAGGAAGGCGGCCGGTTCCGTGAGCAGCACGGCCCGTACGTCGTCGGGCATGGAGGCGTGCTCGGGAAGCCGCTCGGCGCTCACGTTCACGTCGTCCACGAAGTCCTTCACCGCGAGCCGCACCGGTACGTCGTGGTCGTCGAAGACAACGATCGCGTTCTCGCCGTGTGGGCTGAACACAGTGCCGTACCGGTAGAGGAAGTGCAGCAGAGGCGGCAGCAGCGCGGCGAAGAGGCGGCGCAGCCAGCTTCGCGGATCCAGGCCCGAGCGGTCGACGAGCTCCGCCGCGAAAGCACGGCCCTCGGGATCGGTGTGCAGGAGAGCGGCGAGCGTACGGGCCCGTTCGCCGGGCGCGAGATGACGGGAGAGCGGCTCGCGCCAGATCGCGCCCAGCAGTTCCTTGTACTGGTACGGGACTTCCGGCAGCGCGTCGTACACGGGGTGCCCGACCGTCACGGACGCGACCTCGCCCAACAGGATCACCCCGCAGGTGTCGTGCAGGAAGGGATCGGTGTCCCGCAGCCCGTGCATCCAGGCGGTGACGGCGGGCGCCGCGAGCGTCCGTTCCGTCGGGAGCCCGCGCCACACAAGGGTGTTGAGGACGGACAGCGGCAGCTTCACGGTGTGCCGGTCCGGACGCGAGGTGTTCAGGAACGTACGGATCGACTGCTGGGGCAGCCGGAGATCGCCGTCCGGAGGCAGGGGAACGATGGCTCCCGCGGCGACGGAGGGCGCGAAGAGCGGCAGCACGACGTCGTTCCACTGCCACGGGTGCACAGGCAGGTAGAGGTACGACTCCGGAGTGAGCCCTCGCGTGCGCAGTGCGGTGTCGTACGACTTACGGACGGCGGGGTCGAGCTCACGCGCGTAGAGCTGGTCGGCGCTGTCCAGGCCCTCGACGCCCCGGTAGGTGGCGAGCGAGGTGTGGACGGCGATCCACGGCAGGACTGTCGCCCGTCGGCCCTCGGGCGCCCACTGGGCGGCGTCCGTCGCGGAGAAGCCGAGCCGGCCCTTGTTGAGGACGATCCAGGGATGACCTGTCTGGTGGCCTTCCAGCTCCGCGTACCCGAGGTCGGCGAGGCGGGCGGCCGGGAGGGCGGTGTGATCCAGCCGGGCGTCGGCGGCGAGTGTGGTCGACAGCTCGCGGATGACGTGACCGAGGGTGGCGCCGTCGAGGTGGAGCACGGCACGGGCGCGGGTGAGGAAGTCGAGGGGGTCGGTGTAGGGGCGTTGGTGCGGGGGTGGGTGGGGGGTTTCGGGGGCGGGTGCGGGTGCGGTGGGGGCGGCGGTGTCCGAGGGGTCGGTGGGTGGTTCGGGGTCGGCCGCGCGTTCGGCTTCGCCATCGCGGTCTGTTGTTCCGGCCGCTTCGGTCAGGGTGAGTGACGCCGGGTCCACCCGCCAGCTGTCGTACGCACCGCGGCGGGCACGGAAGGCGAGGATGCCACCGGCGTCCAGGCGCAGTGTGTAGGAGCGCTCGCCGTCGGTGGCGGTGCCGGGCGGCTCAGACTCGGTAGGGGACACGGCCTGGGGCTTGGGGACGGCCGAGCCGTGGGGTACCGGCGCGGGCGAGCCCTCGGGCCTCGGCGCGGGCGAGCCCTGGGGTCCAGGGATGGGTGACGTAATGGGCGGACGCCGAGCTTCCGTGTCGGGCGGCGAATCGTCTCCTCTGAGTTCCCGGGACCTGTCGGGAGCCACGGCACTGGAAGGGCTGGAAGGAGTGGCGACTGCCGCCGTATCGCCCGCGCGGTGCCCCGCCGGTTCCGGCTGGAGGATCTCCTCGTGCGCGAACTCGCCGATCATCTTCGCGAGCAGGCGGCGCCCCGCCTCTTCCCATCTTTCCGGGCTCAGCTCCGGCGGGTCGTACAGACGTGACGGCTCTCTGGGAGACGGGGTGGCGGCCGGGTTCGGCACAGGGACTCCTCGACTGGGAACCTGATCGGGACGAGCGGTGTACTAGAAGTGACGGCCCTACAACAGACCGCGCAGGGCCCGGTCTCGGACCATGAAAGCTGCCTTCTTGTCGGGCAGATCCACCTCGGCGGAGAACCGGAAGCCGGCGCCCAGGAAGGCGGACACGGAGGGGGTGTTGCGAAGGTCGGGCTCTGCGACGACGCGTGCGCATGAGGGACGACGGTCGAGGATGAGGTCGGAGACAGCACGGAGCAGGGTCGTGCCGAGTCCCCGCCCGCGATGGGCGACGCCGCCGATGAGGAGGTGGATTCCGGTGTCGTGAAGGCGGGCCGGGTAGTGGCGGGCCAGGGGGTCGAGATCCGCGCGGTAGATCTCCCAGTAGCTCATCGGTGTGCCGTCCAGCATGCCGAGGCAGGGGACGCTGCGTCCGTCGCCGGCTAGTTGGGCGCGCAGGTGGCCCTCGGTCGCCGTATCAGGGCCGGAGAGCTCCCAGAAGGCGGCCACGGCAGGGTCGTTCATCCAGCGGCTGATCAGCGGGAGGTCACGGTCGAGGCGTACGGGGATCAGGTGGAAGGCGCCCACGACGGTGGCTGTCTGCCCCCAGTCACCGACGCGGTCGAGCAGATCCTCACCAGTGGGGGTGAGAGGGCGGCCAAGTCTCCGTTCCCCGCCGGCTGACTTTCCGCTGCCCGGCTCCCCGTCGGCTGGCTGGCTGTCGTCGGGGGGACGGTCGTCGGCCTGACGGGCACGGTGTTCGCCGCCGCTCGGCTCACTGTGCTCCGTGGCTGATGCGGCGTACCGGGCTCCGACCACCTGAGCTGCTCCGGCCGCGTCGACCGTCCCGGCTGCTTCGGCCGCGTTCCTCGCGAAGAGTGCGAGGAGTTCGTCGGGCAGACGCAGGTCGAGGGTGTCCGCGCTGTCTGCTCTGTCCGCGCTGTCCGGACTGCCTGGGCTGTCCGGACAGCGCGGGCTCCCCGCAGCGGGGCCCGGTTCGCCACGGGTCCTGGCGTGGGGGGTGGTATCGGCGTCGGCGGCGGCGTCGGTGCTCGCATCGGGGGGAGGCACGGCGACGCTCCTCTCAGGAGACGGAGTGGGTCATGTTCCTCAGGAATGAAGGGGGTTGGCGATGGTGACGTAGACGGACTGGGTGTCGACCGGGCCGACGAGCTCGTCGAGACCGTGCAGCCGGGTCAGCAGGTTGGCCTTGCAGCGCAGGACAGGAGAGTCGAGCAGAAGGGCGGGCAGGGTGGTTCGCAGCAGCCGGGCCGGACCGGAGGCGACATTGGTGAGGAAGCGGCGGAAGGCGGCCAGCAACAGGCGTTCGTCAGCCAGGCGTTGGGAGCCGAAGGCGCCGATGAGACCGAGGACGTTGTTGATGGCGAGGTAGTAGGCGAACCGTTCGTCGGTGACCGCGTCGGAGACGAAGGTGTCGCTGTGCTCACCGATGCCGGGCAGTCGTTTGTTCAGTTCCGCGCGCCGGGACTCGCGGAAGTAGTAGCCCTGGTTGTCGCGGTAGCGGCCTCCCTTGGGCCAGCCTTCCGGGTCCAGCAGGAGCAAGGTGTTCTGCTGGTGTGCCTCCAGCGCGATGCCGGCTTCGCTGTCCAGCCACAGGACGGGGCGGACGACGTGTTCGAGGTAGCGCAGGAACCACTCCGCGGCGACGGCTCCACGCGGCCGACCCGTGCGTCCGGCGAGCCGGGTGACGATCTCGGTGAGCCGGGACCGGGTCGCGGAGCGGGTCTCTGACCGGGCCGGCTCGGTGTGCCGCTGTCCGCCGGACGTGCTCCCGGGCTTGGGCGAGACGAGTCCGGCGACGCAGGAGACGTCGTCGGTCGGTGTGAACGGGTTGTGGCGGATCATCACGTCGAGGCCGGTCACCGGGGTGCCATCGGGTTCGTTCACCGCGAGCCACGCGGGGTCGCGCACGATGTCGAAGCCAGGGTGGGTCGCCTGCCACTGTTCGGCGAGGCCGGCACGCAGCAGGCGGTGGACCTCGACGCCCCGGTGGAATTCCTTACGCAGGTTCTCCCGGCGGGAGTTGGTGATGCGCAGGCCCAGCGACAGCTTCAGCATCGCGGGGGCACCGGAGCGGTAGAGGGTGCGGACGGAGGAGGTGGGGTGCCACGCGGAGCCGTGGGGGCCGAGGTCACGGAGCAGTCCGGCGGTGAGGAGTCTCGCGGTCTGGGGGCGCCGGTGGACTTCGCGGAGCTGCCAGGGGTGCATAGGCAGCGCGGCGTAGCCCTCGGGCAGTTGCAGTCCGGCACCGGCGAGCCGGGAGGTGAGCTGTTCCGCGGGTACGGGCCGGCCTCGCTCGGTCCACGCCGAGTCGGTGGCGAGCACGGAGGGAGCGACGGCCATCCAGTGGAGTGCGAAGGAGCCGCGCAACTCCGGCGAGTACAGCCGGTTCTCATCGGCGGAGAGCCCTTCTCGGCTCTTCGGGGTGGGGTGGAGCGGGTGGCCCAGCAGCAGTGACTGTTCGGCGGAGAGGAAGAGGTCGGAGCCGTCGGCGGGGTTCTCCCTGCGGTCCGTGATGAACACGACGGTCCGCCGCAGGGAGTCCGCGACCCGGCCGACCAGGTCACCGTCGTCGACCGGGACCCGGAACCCGGCGGCTGCGGCGGATGTGGCGTAGGTGCTCGCTTCGGCGGCGGCCGCACCTGGAGCAGCGGCGGCGCTCGCACCCGGTGCAGCGGGGGTGGGCGCACCCGGTGCGGCGAGGAGCGTCGCTTCGGCGGATGCGTGCGCGGAGGCGGACGCGGACGCGGACGCGACGGACCCTGTCAGGGTCTCGCGACCCAGCAGGGCCGCGAGTGTGACGGCGTCGGTGGGAGGTGCCTGGTCCGGGGCGCTGGCGAGGTGAGGAGGGCCCAGTCGGTGCCACCCCGTGGGGGACCAGTACTGGACCGGGACGACGAGGGCCGTACCACTGGCCGGAAGGGGGATGCGCAGGGCGCCGTCGGCAGGAGCGCGGAGGTCGTGCTCGCGTACCCAGCAGCGCAGCAGGTTCTCCACGGCCGCGGCCTGAGCTGCGGTGTGTGGGTCCGGGTGTTCCAGCAGATCGGTGGTGGCGCCGTACAGTCCTTCGGACTTCCTGGCCGCTCCCTTCTGCCGGGGGACCGATTCGGCCCCCGGCCCGAGCGGGACCTGCGGACGGCAGGCTGCTCGCTCGTGGGGCTGGGGGCGTCCGTCGGATGCGGGCGTGGCGTTCAAAAGGGTTCCTTGGAGGTGGTTCAGGCTCGTACGGCGACGAACCGGGGCTGTTCCGGCATGGGTGACACCTGTGCGTTCCCTGGTCGGGGTAGGGACGGGGGCGGGGCGATGGAGGGTGCCGCCGGGTGGTGCCGGCGGTTGTCGGCAAAGAGGCACGCGCCTCCTGGCCACCGGCCCGAATCCCCCATAGGTCCGCCGCCCTACCCTGCGCGCTCGGTCCGCTCGGTGCGCGCGGCGCGCTCAGCAGACGGCTTTCGGGCACTCGTGGCACCTCGGTCGGTGCGCGCCTTCGCCACCTCCGTGACCGCGTCGGCGAGCCGGTCCATCACCGCGGTCGCCTGTTCGTCGGTGATCGTGAGGGGTGGGAGCAGGCGCACCACGCTGGTGTGCCGGCCGCCCAGTTCCACGATCAGTCCGCGGCGCAGGCACTCGCGTTGGACGGCGACGGCGAGTTCGGGCGCGGCAGGGGGAGGCCCTCCGGGGGTCGCGGACGGCTTCTCGGGGTCCACCAGCTCGACGCCGATCATCAGCCCCCGACCACGCACCTCGCCCACGCAGTCGAAGTCGGTTTTTAGAGCGCGGAGTTGGCCGAGCATGCGGTCGCCCAGGACGGCGGCGCGCTCGGCGAGTCCGTTTTCGCGGACGTACGCGAGGGTCGCGGCGCCCGCCGCCATGGCGAGTTGGTTGCCACGGAACGTGCCGGCGTGGGCGCCCGGTTCCCATACGTCGAGGTCGTCGCGGTAGACGACGACGGCCAGCGGCAGGCTGCCGCCGATGGCCTTGGACAGGACCATCACGTCGGGGGTGACGCCGCTGTGCTCGACGGCCCAGAAGGTGCCGGTCCGGCCGACCCCCGTCTGCACCTCGTCGGCGATCAGCGGGATGGAGCGCGCCGCGGTGATCTCCCGTATCCGTCGCATCCAGTCGTCGCGGGCCGGGATCACCCCGCCCTCGCCCTGCACCGGTTCGAGGATCATGCCCGCGGGGCTCGTCACGCCGGACTTGGGGTCGTCGAGGACGGACTGCGTCCAGCGGGCGGCGAGTTCGGCCCCGTGCCCGCCTCCGACGCCGAACGGGCAACGGTAGTCCTGCGGATAGGGCAGGCGGGTGACCCGTACGTCGGGGGCACCTCCGGATACCGCGAGCGCCCCTTCGGTCATCCCGTGATAGGCGCCGGTGAAGGCGAGGATGCCGCTGCGGCCGGTCGCGGTGCGCACCAGTTTCAGCGCCGCCTCCACGGCGTCCGTGCCCGCGGGGCCGCAGAACTGCACCCGCGCATGGTCGGCGAGACCGGGCGGCAGTGTGCGGAACAGCTCGGTGGTGAAGGCGTCCTTGACGGGGGTGGCCAGGTCCAGGACGTGCAGCGGGGCTCCCGAGTCGAGGACCTTGCGGATGGCCTCCAGGACGACCGGGTGGTTGTGGCCGAGGGCCAGTGTGCCCGCGCCCGAGAGACAGTCGAGATAGCGGCTCCCGTCGGCGCCCTCGATGGTCAGCCCGCGCGCCCGTACCGGGACGATCGGCAGGGCGCGCGCGTAGGTGCGTGCCGCCGATTCGCGCGCCGACTGCCGTCGCAGGATGCCCTCTTGCGCCGCGCGCGCTCCCGCGCTCTCGTGCATCGTGCGTACCGTCGCAGTTTTGTGCGCCGTGCGCGCCGTCGCGTTCTCCTGCACCGCGCGCGTCCCCGCCGCTTCCTGCATCGCGCGCGCCCCCGCCGCTTCCTGTGTCGCGGGCGCCGTCCCGGGCGCGGACTCCGTCACAGCCACGTCTGTCGTCCTCCCGCTGTCCACGCTGTCCACGCTGTCCAGAGGCGAGTTGCCGGTCCGCCCGATGGGCGGCTGAAGGGGGATGAACGCAGCCGGAACGTCCCCCGTACGTACCAACGACGAGGACCGCGCGGGGCAACGGCGGACTTGAGATCCTTGCCGTGACGGAACCGTTGCGGGTCCGTCGGAAGTCCCCCACAGCAACGGCATAGTCTGTGGTGCCGTTCGGCGATCTCGCTGATCAGCACCCACGGTCCACGTCGGGTACGCACGGGTCCCCGGATCCGTAGGAAGTCCCGTGTGGCAGCACAGAGTTGTTCGTTCACCTCCAGGGGGAGTTCACACCATGCGACCGATACGCCCGCTCTTCGCCGCCCGCCGAGGGAGGAGCCCGCGCCGCAGAATCTCCCCCGTGCTGGCCGCGGTAGGCATGGCCACCGCGCTGGCTCTCACCACCACCGCCTGCGGCGCCGGGACGGAAGCCGACGCGTCTGCCGAGACGTCCGCCGCCGCGGCCGGCGACGGCAAGATCCAGGTCCCGGACAACATCAGGGACCGGCTCAAAGAACACGGCATCGACATCGACAAGTGGAAGGGCGGTGCCTGGAAGAACTGGGACAGGGACGACTGGCTGCGCGAGGCCGGGGACTACATCAACCCGATCATCGCGGACCTGTGGGACCCGGACCGTATGCGCGAGGCCCAGGACCCGGACCAGGGCAAGGGCGTCGACGAGAACGACCTCTCGGGTGACCAGGGCGTGACCGACCCCGAGCCGGCGCCCGTGGAGGCGAAGGCCGTTCCGGCGGGTTACCACGAGAACGTGCCCGAGGCGGGCAAGGTGTTCTTCGACTCCCCCGAGGGCACGATGGTCTGCTCGGCGACCGTGGTCGAGGACCCGGCCCACCCGGGCAAGTCCAACCTCGTGTGGACCGCGGGCCACTGCGTGCACGCGGGCGCGAAGGGCGGCTGGTACCGCAACATCGCCTTCGTGCCCTCGTACAACGACAGCGCCCTGTCGGCGGGCGAGAGCGCGAACGCCACCAAGGAGCAGGTCGCTCCGTACGGCGTCTGGTGGGGCAACTGGGCGCAGACCTCGGACCAGTGGATCGAGCAGGGCGGCCCGACGGGCGGCGACGGTGCCTCGTACGACTTCGCCGTCATCCATGTGACCCCGGAGAAGGGCGGCGACGGCAAGTCCCTGGAGGAGACCGTCGGTTCGGCGCTCCCGGTCGACTTCAACGCTCCGGCCGTGTCCGAGGTCGGGGACATCACCGCGACCGGTTACCCGGCGGCGAAGCCGTTCGACGGGGAGACCATGTACCAGTGCACGGACCAGCCGGGCAGGCTCTCGCTCGTGAAGTCCAACCCCACGATGTACCGCATCGGCTGCACCATGACCGGTGGTTCCTCGGGCGGTGGCTGGGTCGCGACGGGTTCGGACGGCGAGCCCGCGCTGGTCTCCAACACCTCGATCGGCCCGGTGACGGCGGGCTGGCTGGCGGGTCCGCATCTGGGCACGGAGGCCAAGGGGATCTACGACGCGGTGAGCAAGAAGTACGCGGCACAGCAGTAGCGGCTCGGGGACGGACGGCGGCAGGGTGGGCCTCACGGAAACTTTCACCGCCCGGCCGCTGTTCGTCCTCGATTCCCCGGGCACAGTGAGGTGTGACGGCGGCGCGGGCTCCACGGAGGACCGCGCCGACGTCCTCCGCGCCTGATCCGCAGGTACCTCATCCGCAGGTGCCTGCTCCGGAGATGGCTGATCCACAGATGGCTGACCTGTAGGTGTCCGACCCGCAGGTGCCCGGCCCGCAGGTGAGAGATACACGTTCTATCGGGGGTAACAAACACCATGCGTTCCACACGTCCGTCCTTCGCGGAAAGTCGCGGGCGGGGCCGCTTCCTCGCCGCCGCCGGACTCGCCGCGGCCCTGGCCCTCACCGGTACCGCCTGCGACTCGGGGGACGACAAGGCCGCCGACAAGCCGGCCGCCACGGGTTCCGCGACCTCCGGTTCCGACAAGATCGAAATTCCGGCCGACATCGCCGACAGGCTCAAGGAGCACGGCATCGATGTCGACGACTGGAAGGACGGCGAGTGGAAGAACTGGGACAAGGACAAGTGGCTCAGTGAGGCCCAGGACTTCGTCAACCCGGTGATCGAAGGCCTCTGGAAGCCCGAGCGGATGACGTCCGCCGAGGACCCGGAGAAGACGGTCTCCACGAAGGACGCGGCGGCCGAGCAGGGTGTCAGCGACCCGGCGCCCGCCCCGGTCAGGGCGACGCGCGAGAAGACCCCGTACCACGAGAACGCCGCGCCGGTCGGGAAGGTCTTCTTCGACTCCCCCGAGGGTTCGATGGTCTGTTCCGGGACGGTCGTCACGGATCCGCGCCACCCTGGTAAGTCCAACCTGGTGTGGACCGCGGGCCACTGTGTGCACGCCGGCGGTGGCGGTGGCTGGTACCGCAACATCGCCTTCGTGCCCGCCTACAACGACCTCGGCAAGTCCGAGGCCGAGCTGGGCAACGCCACGCAGGAGGAGATCGCCCCGTACGGCCAGTTCTGGGCGGACTGGGCCTCGACCTCCGACGAGTGGATCGCGGGCGGCGCGGAGTCGGGCGGCGCGGGTGCCCCGTACGACTACGCGGTGCTGCACGTCAAGCCTGAAGCGGGCGACAAGTCCCTGGAGGAGACGGTCGGCAACGCGCTGGACGTGGACTTCTCCACCCCCGTCGCCGCGAACGCGGGCACGATGGGCGCCTGGGGCTACCCGGCGGCGGCGCCCTTCGACGGTCTGATCATGCACAAGTGCGCCGACCGTCCGGGCCGGCTCTCGCTCGGCCCCGCGCTGCCGACCATGTACCGCATCGGGTGCACGATGACCGGTGGTTCGTCGGGCGGCGGCTGGTTCCGTGTGGTCGACGGCAAGACCGTGCTCGTCTCGAACACGTCGATCGGCCCGTCCGACAGCACCTGGCTGGCCGGCCCGCAGCTGGGCAAGGGCGCAAAGGCGATCTACGACAACATGAGCGAGGAGTACGGCGCCAAGTAGTTGCCGAACACGCCCGCGCGCCCACGCCCACACGCGGTGCGCACACCGAAGGCCCGCCCCCCGTGTATCACTCCGGGGAGGGCGGGCCTTCGTCGCGGTTACGTGTCGCGGTCACGTACGACGTGCGGTTCGGTACGTACGTCGGATGCGGTTACGTATGCGGGATGCGGTTACGCGGATCAGGCCGCCGGAGCCGGAACGTACGGAGCGAGCTCCGCCGCCAGTTCCTCGTGCACCCGCACCTTCAGCAGAGTGCCCTCCGGGGTGTGCTCCTCGGAGAGGACCTCGCCGTCGGCGTGGGCACGCGCCACCAGCCTGCCGAGCGTGTACGGCACGAGGGCCTCCAGCTCGACCGAGGGGTGCGGCAGTTCGACGTCGATCAGCGCGAGCAGCTCCGCGATGCCCTGGCCGGTACGGGCCGAGACCGCGATGGAGCGCTTCTCGTTCCGCATGAGCCGCTGGAGCACCAGCGGGTCGGCCGCGTCCGCCTTGTTGATCACTACGATCTCGGGCACCTTGGTGGCGCCCACGTCACGGACGACCTCGCGCACGGCGGCCAGCTGCTCCTCCGGAGCCGGGTGCGAACCGTCCACCACGTGCAGGATCAGGTCGGAGTCGCCGACCTCCTCCATCGTGGAGCGGAACGCCTCGACGAGGTGGTGCGGCAGATGCCGTACGAAGCCGACGGTGTCCGCCAGCGTGTACAGCCGCCCGCTCGGGGTCTCGGCCCGGCGCACGGTCGGGTCGAGGGTCGCGAACAGTGAGTTCTCGACGAGTACGCCCGCACCCGTGAGGCGGTTGAGCAGCGAGGACTTGCCGGCGTTGGTGTAACCGGCGATCGCGACCGAGGGCACCTTGTTCCGGCGGCGCTCCTGGCGCTTGATGTCGCGCCCGGTCTTCATGTCCGCGATCTCCCGGCGCATCTTCGCCATCTTCTCGCGGATACGGCGCCGGTCCGTCTCGATCTTGGTCTCACCGGGACCACGGGTGGCGAGGCCGCCGCCCGAGCCGCCGCCCATCTGACGGGACAGCGACTGACCCCAGCCGCGGAGCCTCGGCAGCATGTACTGCATCTGCGCGAGAGCGACCTGCGCCTTGCCCTCTCGGGACTTGGCGTGCTGGGCGAAGATGTCGAGGATCAGGGCCGTCCGGTCGATGACCTTGACCTTGACGACGTCTTCCAGGTGGATGAGCTGGCCCGGCGACAGTTCACCGTCGCAGATGACGGTGTCCGCGCCGGTTTCGAGCACGATGTCCCGCAGCTCGTTGGCCTTGCCGGAACCGATGTACGTGGCCGCGTCCGGCTTGTCCCGGCGCTGGATGACACCGTCGAGCACGAGCGCTCCCGCGGTCTCCGCGAGGGCGGCCAGCTCGGCCAGTGAGTTGTCCGCGTCGGTCGCGGTCCCCGAGGTCCACACACCGACGAGTACGACGCGCTCCAGACGGAGCTGTCGGTACTCGACCTCGGTGACGTCCTCGAGCTCGGTGGAGAGGCCCGCGACGCGGCGCAGGGCCGCACGCTCGGAGCGGTCGAACTGGTCGCCGTCCCGCTCTCCGTCGATCTCGTGGCTCCAGGCGACGTCCTCTTCCATCAGGGCATCGGCCCGAAGACCGTCGGGGTGGTTC
Source organism: Streptomyces tauricus (assembly GCF_014650955.1). Classification (GTDB taxonomy): domain Bacteria; phylum Actinomycetota; class Actinomycetes; order Streptomycetales; family Streptomycetaceae; genus Streptomyces; species Streptomyces tauricus. Next base: position 58,538 of record NZ_BMVY01000013.1, on the reverse strand, counting down.
TGCGCAACGCTCTGGGTGTCCTGGGAAGGGGAAGAAGAGGAGGTCATTGGATCCTTACGTCGATGCGGATGCCGAGGTGACGGACCACTCGCCCGTCACTGAGCACAACGTCCGGGGCCGCCGGGAGATTCCCGCCGGGCCACAAGGCCGTGCCGTCGACCTGAAGCGTCGTCGACGTGAAGATGTTCGCACGGCACGCCCCGTCTCGTCACTCCAATTCCCGGGGGTTGCGAGGGCACGCCTTCCGGGAATTACCGGGCGCGCTCCGCGGGGATCATCCGGCGCGCTTTCCCGGTCTTCTCGGCGGGTGCCGTGCTCTTCCAGTCGGGGTGCCCGGGCATGGGCGGGGTCTTCTCCGCGTAGAGCCACGCCTTGAAGAAGCCGCTCAGATCGCGGTCGGCGATCTCCGTGGCCAGGCGCTCGAAGTCCGCGGTGTCGGCGACCCCGTCGTGGTGGGTGCTCACCCAGGCGCGCTGCAGCTGCTCGAAGGCGGGGCGGCCGATCTCCTCGCGCAGCGCGTACAGGACGAGGGCGCTGCCGTCGTAGACGTTCGGGCGGAAGATGCTGAGCTTCTCGCCGGGCTCGGCAGCCTTCGGGGCGGCGGGCGGTCCGCCGGCCCTGCGCCAGGTGTCGGACGACCGGTAGGCGGCCTTCATCCGGGCCTCCATGGGCCTGTCGGCCTGCTCCTCGGCATAAAGGGCCTCGTACCAGGTGGCGTGTCCTTCGTTGAGCCACAGGTCGGACCAGGTGCGCGGGGAGACGCTGTCGCCGAACCACTGGTGGGCCAGCTCGTGCACCATAATCGACTCGACGTACCACTTCGGGTACTCGGACCGGGCGAAAAGGTCCCTCTCGAAGAGGGAGAGCGTCTGTGTCTCCAGTTCGAATCCGGTGCGGGCCTCGGCGATGAGCAGCCCGTACGTCTCGAAGGGGTAGTCGCCGACCTTCTCCTGCATCCAGGCGATCTGGTCGGGGGTCTTCCTGAGCCACGGCTCCAGGAGCTCGCGGTCCTTGGTGGGCACCACGTCGCGTACGGGGAGACCGCCGGGGCCGTTTCTGCGCACTACGGAGGAGCGGCCGATGGACACCTGGGCCAGTTCGGTGGCCATGGGGTGTTCGGTGCGGTACGTCCAGGTGCTGCCCGCGGCACGGCGGGTCTCTCCTACGGGGAGGCCGTTGGCGACGGCCGTGTAACCGTCGGGGACGGTGACCCGGATGGTGAACATCGCCTTGTCCGAGGGGTGGTCGTTGCCGGGGAAGACACGGTGTCCGGCGTCGGCCTGGTTGGCCATCGCGAGCCCGTCCTGGGTCCGCACCCAGCCGCTCTGCTGGTCCTCCGTGGAGACCGGATTGCTGTCGTGGTGCACGGTGACACGCATCGGGATGCCGGGCGGCAGGGATTCGGCGGGCGTGACGACCAGGTCCTCGCCAGCGCTGCGAAACTCCGCGGGCTCGCCGTCGACCTCGACGGATCGCACTGTTCCGTGCGAGTAGTCAAGGTTGAACTGTTCCAGCCAGGCCGTCGTGCGGGCCTCGATGACCGTGACGGCCGGCAGCGGCTTGGTGTTGTTGCCGGAATAGGTGAAGGCCAGGTCGTACGCCGTGACGTCGTACCCGGGGTTGCCCAGGTGAGGGAAGAGTCGGTCGCCGATACCGAGCGGTGACGGTGCGGGGGCGCTCGCGGCGATGAGGCAGACGGATGCGGCGGAGGCGAGGAACGCGGTCCGGAGCCGTCGCCGTCGGGGGGCCGTGGGGGACGGCGTCCCGGCGGTGTAGGGGGTTGTGCGGGTGCGCAGCATGGACCACGGCTATCAGCGTGGGGGTGCTGTGCGGTGACGGCTCGCGTCGGGGCCACTCGAATGGGCGCGTGCGTGGGTTGTCGGGTGCGGGTTCGTCGTGGCTTCGCGCCGTTCCCCGCGCCCCTTGAGGCGAAGGATTGCGCCGTTCCCCGCGCCCCCTAAAGACGAAAGATTGCGCCGTTCCCCGCGCCCCTAAAAGCAAAAGACTGCGCCGTTCCCCGCGCCCCTGAGGGGGTGTCGGTGGCCGGTGTCAGGGGCCTGATGGGGGTCTACGGAGTGGGGGATTGGTGGTGGGCTCGGCTTACGTCGAAGACGCCTGGGACGTTGCGCATCGCGCGCATGAGGGCGGGGAGGTGTGCGGCGTCCGGGAGCTGGAGTGTGTACGTATGGCGTACGCGCTGCTGGCTGGGCGGTTCGACGGTCGCCGAGACGATGGCGACACCCTCCAGGGCGATGGCTTCGGTGAGGTCGGCCAGGAGGTGGGGCCGCCCGAAGGATTCCGCGAAGAGCGTGACCCGGCACTCGCTGCTGTCGCCCCAGCGCACCTCGACCTCCGCGCGCCCCACGTTCTTCATGCGCTCCACCGCGGCGCACTCCACGCGGTGCACGGTCACCACTCCCCCGCGTACGGAGAATCCGGTGATCGCGTCGGGCGGTACGGGCGTGCAGCAGCCCGCGAGACGTACGGTCGCGCCGGGCCGGTCGACCACGACGTCCGCGGCGGCCGGGCGCGCGGCGGGCCCGTCCGCGGCCGGGCGGCGGGTCTCGGCGGGGGCTTCGGACGCTGTGGCCGACGCCGGGTGCGCGGCCAGCCAGCGCGTGATGGCGATGCGCGCGACGGGCGTGTGCGCGTGCTCCAGCCACTCCCTGGAGGGCTCCGAGGCCGGGTCCTGGCCCATCAGCAGCTGAACCGTGTCGCCGTCCTTCAGGACGGTGCTCAGCCTCGCCAGGCGGCCGTTGACCCGTACGCCGATACAGGCGTGCGCGTCCTCGCCGTACTGGGCGTAGGCGGCGTCCACGCAGCTGGCGCCCGCAGGCAGTCCGAGGGTGCCCCCGTCGGGCCGGAAGACCGTGATCTCCCGGTCCTGGGCGAGGTCCTCGCGCAGCGTCGACCAGAACGTGTCGGGGTCCGGCGCGGCCTCCTGCCAGTCGAGGAGGCGGGACAGCCAGCCGGGCCGGGTGGGGTCGGCGCGCTCGCCGTCGGCGGAACGGGCGCCGTCGCCGTCCTGCTGCTCCTCCGCGGGCGCGGCATAGGGGTTGCCGAGCGCGATGACACCGGCCTCGGCGACCTTGTGCATCTGGTGCGTGCGGATGAGGACCTCGGCGACCTGTCCGTCGGGGCGGGCCACGGCGGTGTGCAGCGACTGGTACAGGTTGAACTTGGGGACGGCGATGAAGTCCTTGAACTCCGAGACCACCGGGGTGAGACAGGTGTGCAGTTCGCCGAGGACCCCGTAACAGTCGGCGTCCTCGTTGACGAGGACCAGCAGGCGCCCGAAGTCGGCGCCGCGCATCTCGCCGCGTTTGCGCGAGACGCGGTGCACGGACACGAAGTGCCTTGGCCTGATGAGGACTTCGGCCTGCAGACCTGCCTCGCGCAGGACTCCGCGCACCTCTTCCGCGATCTCGGCGAGCGGATCGTCGGCACGCGAGGAGTTCTGGACGATGAGCTCGCGGGTGTGGGCGTACTCCTCGGGGCGCAGGATCTCGAAGACGAGGTCCTCCAGCTCGGTCTTGAGCGCCTGGACCCCGAGGCGTTCGGCGAGCGGGATGAGGACGTCCTTGGTGACCTTGGCGATCCGTTCCTGCTTCTCGGGGCGCATGACTCCGAGGGTGCGCATGTTGTGCAGCCGGTCGGCGAGTTTGATCGACATCACGCGTACGTCGCTGCCGGTGGCGACCAGCATCTTGCGGAACGTCTCGGGCTCGGCGGCCGCTCCGTAGTCGACCTTTTCCAGCTTCGTCACGCCGTCGACGAGATAGCGGACCTCCTCGCCGAACTCGGCGCGCACCTGATCGAGCGTCACTTCCGTGTCCTCGACGGTGTCGTGGAGCAGGGAGGCGGTCAACGTCGTGGTCTCCGCGCCCAGTTCGGCGAGGATCAGCGTCACGGCGAGCGGGTGCGTGATGTACGGCTCGCCGCTCTTGCGCATCTGGCCGCGGTGTGAGGACTCGGCGAGGACGTAGGCGCGGCGCAGCGGGTCGAGGTCGGCGTCGGGGTGGTGGGCCCGGTGGGCCTCGACCACATGGCCGATCGCGTCGGGCAGCCGGTCGCGGCCCGCGGGCCCCAGGAGAGCGGCCCGGCCCAGGCGCCGCAGATCGATCCGGGGGCGGCCCCGCCTGCGCTGTACCGCGGGCGTGATGGGGCCGGGCGTCGCGGGGTTCGTGGCCTCCGCACTCATGGGCACCTCCGGCTGCGTTGACCGGCGGACGGGGCGCCCCATGGCGTACGCGGCTCTGGGGATGGCGTCGTTCCCCCGTCCGGGCCGGTCCTTGATGCTACCGAGCCCACCACGCCCGACTGACCGCCTCTAGCCGAGCGTGAAACGGATCACCCATTCGAGCGAAGGTTCAGGGGGTCGTGTTTTCGAGCCATTCGGTGTCGATCTCACCCTCTGCGACGATCACCGCGGGCCCGGTCATCTCGATCTCGCCGTCGGGGCGCTCGGTGATCACGAGCCGGCCGCCGGGCACGTCGACGGTGTATGTGGCCGGAGTGCCGGTCACCGCGGGGTCGACGCCGTCCCTGCGTGCCGCCGCCACGGCCACGGCGCACGCGCCCGTGCCGCACGAGCGGGTCTCGCCCGATCCCCGCTCATGGACACGCAGAGCAACGTGATGAAGGCCACGGTCGACGACGAACTCGACGTTCACGCCGTCCGGGTACGCGGACAGTGGGCTGAACGGCGGTGGAGCGTACAGATGTCCGGCGTGGTCGAGGTCCTCGACGAAAGCGACGGCGTGGGGGTTGCCCATGTTCACGTTGCGGGCGGGCCAGCTGCGCTCGCCGACCGTCACGGTGACGTCGCCCTCAGGGAGGATCGCCTTGCCCATGCCGACGGTGATGTCGCCCTCCTTGGCGAGGTGCACGGTCTTCACACCCGCGCGGGTGGCGACCGCGATGTCCCCTTCGGTGACATGTCCGGCGCGCTGGAGGTAGCGGGCGAACACACGCACTCCGTTGCCGCACATCTCCGCGATCGAGCCGTCGCCGTTGCGGTAGTCCATGAACCATTCCGCTTCGGCCGCCATCGAGCGGGCCTCGGGGTGCGCGGCGGACCGCACGACATGCAGCAGGCCGTCCCCGCCGATGCCCGCGCGGCGGTCGCACAGGGCCGCCGCGGTGGCCGGGGGCAGGTCGATGGTGTTCTCGGGATCCGGGACGATCACGAAGTCGTTCTCGGTCCCGTGCCCCTTGAGGAAGGCGATCCGCGTGCTCATTCCTCGATCGTAAGGGGTGGGTACGACAGCCCGGCATGCCCACCGGTCACGACAGCCCGGCCGAGCGGTCCGGCAGGCGGCAGCGCGGGCGCGGCGCCCGCTCGCGCGGGGTTCGGCCGGAGCGCCTCAGCGCAGGCGGGCCACGCGCCACACCGCGAGCACCACGACCGCGGCGACGAGGACGGCGTACGCGATCGCGACGCGCCAGTCGGGGCGGCGGCCCGAACCACGCTGCGGCAGGCCGGGCCACGTGTAACCGACACGGCGGGCCGCCATCATGCCCCAGCCCGCGGCACAGGAGCAGATCAGCAGGCCGAGCATGGCGATCACAGCTCCGCTGTCGCCGAAGTCGAAGGCCAGCGGGAAGGCGAACATCAGGGAACCGAGAGCGGCGAGGCTCACGATGGGGGCGAGCTGCCAGATGCGCATGCGGCGCTGCGGACGCAGCTCCACCTCGACCTCGGGTCCCGGGAACATCTCGTCGGGCTCGGGACCGTCCGCGGTCACTCCGCCGATGATCTCGTCGGGACCGTCCGGGCTCAGCCGGTCCCCGTCGGGGTCCTGCTGGTCCTGCGCGGTGTCGTGCACCCCACCGGTGACGGTGTCCTGCTCCGCGCCTGGTGCGGTGTCACGAGGGCCGGCCTCCATCGCCACGCGCCCTCCCCACTCGGACTCCACTTGGTCGATCGAAGCTCGATGATGGCACGGCGCCGGAGGCACGGATGACGGCCGGAGCGTCCCGATGCCAGGACGTGATCAGGCTGTGACCGGTCGTTCGACCAACGCCAGTGCAAGCTGCGGAAGTTCTGTGAGATCCGCCGCGGCCCCACTGAGCCAATGCACCCGTGGATCGCGCCTGAACCAGGAATCCTGACGGCGCGCGAAGCGCTTGGTGGCACGTACGGTCTCGGCCCGCGCCTCGTCGTCGGTGCACTCCCCGGAGAGCGCCGTGAGCATCTGCTGGTAGCCGAGCGCGCGCGACGCCGTACGCCCTTCGCGCAACCCCTGCGCCTCCAGCTCGCGCACCTCCTCGCCGAGGCCCCCCTCCCACATGCGGTCCACGCGACGGGCGATGCGCTCGTCGAGTTCGGGGCGCGCCACGTCGACGCCGATCTGCAGGGTGTCGTAGACGGAGTCGTGGCCCGGAAGGTTGGCCGTGAAGGGTCTGCCGGTGATCTCGATGACTTCGAGGGCCCGGACGATACGGCGGCCGTTGCTCGGCAGGATCGCGTGGGCGGCCTCGGGGTCGGCGACGGCCAGCCGGGCGTGCAGGGCGCCGGAGCCGCGCAGGGTGAGCTCCTCCTCCAGACGGGCCCGTACCTCGGGATCCGTACCGGGGAATTCGAGGTTGTCGACGGCACCTCGGACGTACAGGCCGGAGCCGCCGACGAGGATGGGCCAGCGGTCCTCCGCGAGCAGCGCGTCGATGCGGGTGCGCGCGAGCCGCTGGTACTCGGCGACGCTCGCCGTCACCGTCACGTCCCAGATGTCCAGCAGGTGGTGGGGAACACCGCCGCGCTCCTCGGGCGTCAGCTTGGCGGTGCCGATGTCCATCCCCCGGTAGAGCTGCATCGAGTCTGCGTTGACGACCTCACCGCCGAGGCGCTGGGCGAGGTGGACGCCGAGATCGGACTTTCCGGCCGCGGTGGGACCCACGACGGCGATGACCCGCGGAACGGGAGCTGCTCTACTCACCGTCACAGTCTCGCAAACCTCGGGGCCACTTCTCGAACGAGCTACGTGACGGTACGGGGCCGGGGTCGTTGCCTGTTGCGAGATTCCAGCCGCCGGTTTCGAGGACCGGTGACCCCGGGCGACGCAATGGGACGCACCGGGCGACGCGGAATTTCGCCCACACGAGCAGGGTATGGAGACGAAATGGGCGTTTTTGCATGGCTTCTTGGTAAAGAGAGGTCTGATTCCAAGGGGTCGAAGTCCGAAGGGTCTGAGTCCCACGGGTCCGAGGAGTCGACGACCGCCGAGGCGCAGACGGACGGTCTGAAGGCCGGATCCGAGGCGGAGAAGCGGTCGGAAGAGGGGGCGGAGCCGGTTTCGGAGGGAGCGGCGGAGGGGTTGGCCGGGCCGGAGGCCGTGGCCGTCGGCGCCGGCGCCGATGCCGACGTCGAGCCGGACACCGGTTCCGAGGCCGCTCCTTCGAGCGCGTCCGCGACTGCGGCTACGGGTGCGGAGTCCGCCGAGAGCGGCGAGTCCGCGGCGGAGGCCGTCGAGATCCCCAAGCAGCAGTCCGCCGAGAAGGCTGCCGACAGCGAGGTCGGCGAGAACGCCCGTCAGTGACGGCGTGACGCCTCCGTCGCGCGCGCGGGCGCTGTCCTCGGCGTCCTGAGCGACCCCAGCGACCACACCTCGGCGGACGGTCTCGGAGCGATCGCGGCTCCGGGCCGTCCGCCGTGTTCTTGCGGGCGCCGGCGCACTCGGGCCGTGCGGCGGTGCGGGCCGCAAGTGGCCGTTCTAGGTGTGCGGGTGCGCTGTGGCTGGTCGCGCAGTTCCCCGCGCCCCTGGTGGGTCGCGGGCTGGGCGCGATCAGTAGGCGCTCGGCACCGCCGCCCTTGGCCCTGCCGCCACCCCGGCCCCCCGGCTCCCGGCCCCCCGGCTCCCGGCTCCCGGCTCCCGGCTCCCGGCTCCCGGCTCAGCCTCCAGCCCTCACCCCCGCTGACGCTACGACCAGGTCGCGACCATGTAGCCGACGCCGTACGGCGCGTCCTCGTACAGCAGCGTGCCGGTCAAGGACGCTTCCTGGGCCGCGCCCGCCAGGACCTGCCACGGGGCCCGGCCGGAGGCCTTCAGTTCGTACGCCAGCTCCGCGTCCAGGGCCTTCAGCGCGAACACGTCCGCCGCGCCCAGCGCCCGCGCGACCTCCGCGTCGAAGCCGGCCGCCCGCTCGTCCAGGTAGCCGGGTGCCTTGAGCGTGCGGCACGCGCTGGAGTCGCCCATCACCAGCAGTGCCACTCTCCCGGTCCCGGCGGCGATTTCCTGCCCGACTTGGATACACCGCTCGGCGGCAAGTGGTTCCCCCACGCCGAGGCCCTCGACGGGAGCGTCGGACCAGTCCGTACGGCCGAGGAGCCAGGCGGCGACCGCCAGCGACGGCGGCAGTACGCGTCCGGCGACCGTGGAGGACGGCTGGGCCGGGCCCTCGGACGCCCCGGTTCCGTTCCGGCGCCCGTTCCCGCCGAGCCGCACGTCGAGGTCGACACCGAAGCCGCGGAACGAACCCTGAGAGCCCTCCGGATGCGGGCCGCGCCCGCTCACCTCGGCGGGCCCGACGACCACCAGCCGGTCCGGGCGAGCGGCGGCCAGTAGCCCCAGGGCATCCACGCAGGCGGCACGCGCCGCGTCCAGTTCGGGGGCCGCCCCCGCGGCCACGTCGGGCACGAGCAGGGGCGGGCAGGGGCACACGGCGGCGGCGACAAGCATGATCGGCAGCGTAACCCCGCGCGGCGGCCGGGTGTCAGTCCTCGATCAGCACGTCGGTGAGGTCGATGACGGTGAGGACGAGAACGACCAGTTTGCCGTCGCTGATCACGTACTCGACGAACAGGTTGCGCGACAGCGCGATCTCACGCGTCGACTCGTCGCCGCGGACGGAGTGGGAGAGCTTGTGCCGCGGCTCGGTCACCAGTATGGCCAGGCCGCGCTCCAGCACCTCACGCCGGTCGGCGGGCAGGCTGTCGCGTACCTGGGCGGCCTCTTCGGTGAACGCAACTCTGTAGGGCAACACGTGATGCTCCTTCCCGCCCGTAATGTGCCAGCCCGTCAGTCCAGACCGCAACCACTGCCCGTGGCGACCGGCAGCGGCTCCGGGACGCCGATCTGCGGCAGCCCCAGCATGACGCCGGCCGGCTTCGCGGCCTCGGCGGCGTTGCGCTTCTCCCAGGCGTCCCCCGCGCGCGTGCGGCGCACGTCCAGCGCGGGTCCCTCGGCGAGGAGGTGGTGCGGGGCGGCGTACGTGATCTCGACGGTGACGACGTCGCCGGGGCGGACCTCCGCGTCCGGCTTGGTGAAGTGCACCAGGCGGTTGTCGGGGGCGCGGCCGGAGAGGCGGTGCGTGGCGCCGTCCTTGCGGCCCTCGCCCTCGGCGACCATCAGCTCCAGCGTGCGGCCGACCTGCTTCCTGTTCTCGTCCCAGGAGATCTCCTCCTGAAGGGCCGACAGGCGCATGTAGCGCTCCTGCACGACTTCCTTGGGGATCTGCCCCTCCATGGTGGCCGCGGGGGTGCCGGGGCGCTTGGAGTACTGGAACGTGAACGCCTGCGCGAAGCGGGCCTCACGGACCGCGTGGAGGGTCTGCTGGAAGTCCTCCTCGGTCTCGCCGGGGAAGCCCACGATGATGTCGGTGGTGATCGCGGCGTGCGGGATCGAGGCACGCACCTTGTCGATGATCCCGAGGTACCGGTCCTGCCGGTACGAGCGGCGCATCGCCTTCAGGACGGTGTCCGAACCGGACTGCATCGGCATGTGGAGCTGCGGCATGACGTTCGGCGTCTCGGCCATCGCGGCGATGACGTCGTCCGTGAAGTCGCGCGGGTGCGGCGAGGTGAAGCGCACCCGCTCCAGACCGTCGATCTCCCCGCAGGCCCGCAGGAGCTTGCTGAAGGCCTCACGGTCGCCGATGTCGGAGCCGTAGGCGTTCACGTTCTGCCCGAGCAGGGTGATCTCGGAGACGCCCTCGCCGACGAGGGCCTCGATCTCGGCGAGGATGTCGCCGGTCCTGCGGTCCTTCTCCTTGCCGCGCAGCGCCGGGACGATGCAGAAGGTGCACGTGTTGTTGCAGCCCACGGAGATGGAGACCCAGGCCGCGTACGCGCTCTCGCGGCGGGTCGGCAGCGTCGAGGGGAACGCCTCCAGGGACTCGGCGATCTCGACCTGAGCCTCCTCCTGGACGCGGGCGCGCTCCAGGAGGACGGGGAGCTTGCCGATGTTGTGCGTCCCGAAGACGACGTCCACCCAGGGCGCCCTCTTCACGATGGTGTCGCGGTCCTTCTGGGCGAGACAGCCGCCGACGGCGATCTGCATGCCGGGCCGCTTCGTCTTCATCGGCGCGAGCCTGCCGAGGTTCCCGTAGAGACGGTTGTCGGCGTTCTCCCGCACCGCGCAGGTGTTGAAGACGACGACGTCGGCGTCACCGTCGGAGCCTTCGGGAGCGCGTACGTAACCGGCGCCCTCCAGCAGCCCGGACAGCCGCTCGGAGTCGTGGACGTTCATCTGACATCCGTAAGTGCGCACTTCATACGTTCTGGTCAGGTCCACTGCCCGGCTCCGGTCGCTGCTGCTCATGTGACAAGGGTAGGTGGTGCCCGGAGTGCACCCCGCCCCATGGGTCCCGCGTGCGCCCCACCCCCAAGGTCCCGCGCGCCCCACCCCGTGGAGCCCTGGTGCGCCCCGTGGGCACCGCCCTGGTCATCCGTGCCGGTGAGCTGGCAGGATCGCGCGCATGTTCCAGGCACTCTCCCCCCTCGGCCGACGCCGGGCCCTGCAGGGTTCGGCCGCCGCCTTCGTGGCCTTCGGGCTGCTCCTGTGGTGGCTGCTGCCCCTGGGCGAGAGCTCGCCGGGCGGGAAGGTCGTCTTCAGTACGGGGACACGGACCGGCGTGTACCAGCTGTACGGAAACCTGCTGAAGGACGCACTCGCCAAGGACATGCCGCGCCTGGACGTGGACCTGCGCCAGAGCGAGGGCTCGCAGGAGAACGTGGCACGGGTGGCCACCGGAGAGGCCGACTTCACCATCGCGGCGGCCGACGCGGTCGAGAAGTACCAGGCGAGCGGCAAACCCGGCGCGGACCTGCTGCGCGGCTGCGCGCGGCTGTACGACGACTACGTGCACGTGGTCGTTCCCCAGGACTCCCGGGTGAACTCCATCGCGGACCTGAAGGGCAAGAGGGTGGCGATGGGGCAGCCGGGTTCCGGGGTGCTCCTGATCGCGGAGCACGTGCTGGCGGCGGCCGACCTCGGTCCGAAGGACGTCAAGCCGGTGTACGCCGGTATCTCGGAGATGCCGGAGATGCTGGAGAAGAAGCAGATCGACGCGTTCTTCTGGTCCGGCGGACTTCCGACCGGCGCCGTGACCGACCTCTCCAAGCGTTTCGACATCAAGCTGGTCCCGATCACGGCCGACCTGGTCGCGCGACTGCACCGGCCGGGCGCGGGGTCCAGTTACTACCGGTCGGCCCTCATGCCGGCGGACACGTACCACGGGGACCGCAACGCCGCCGCGGTGCCGACGGTGGCGGTGGCGAATCTGCTGGTGACGCGGGCCGGGACGGACGCGACGCTCACCGAGGGAATGACCAGGACAGTGATCAACAGCCGTGACCGCATCGGCAGCGAGGTGCACGCGGCACAGCGCGTGGACCTGAGGACCGCCATCTACACCGATCCTCTGGACCTGCACGAGGGCGCACAGCGCTACTACCGCTCGAACAAGCCGTAGCCGCCGGGCCGGATACGGACGCACGTGCGGGTGCGGGTAGCCCAGGCATGCCCTTCCGTGGGCCCTGGAAGCCCCTGAAGGCCCCCTGAGGCCCCTGTACGCCCGCTCAGGCCCCTGGCATCGTCCGAGGCACCGTCACGGTCACCTTCAGCCCGTGCGGCTCGTGGTGGGCGTACGCGATGGAGCCGCCGCCCGCGGAGAGCAGCGCCCGGGAGATCGACAGGCCCAGGCCCGAGCCCTTGATGTTCTGATGGCCCGCGCTGCGCCAGAAGCGGTCGCCGACACGGGTCAGTTCCTCGTCGCTCAGGCCGGGTCCGCGGTCGGCGACGACGATCGTCGAGGCCTCCCCGTTCGAGGCCACCCCGACCTCGACGGTCTCTCCCTCCGGCGTGAACTTCAGCGCGTTGTCGATGACCGCGTCCAGGGCGCTGGACAGGGCGACTGGATCGACCCAGGCGGTCGTCGCGGGGCACGTCCCGATGAGCCGTACGCCCTTGTCGTCGGCGACCGGCGACCAGGACGCCACGCGTTCCGCGGTGAGCTCTCCGATGTCGGTGAGCCGCAGGTCCGCGTCGGCGTGCTCGGCGAGGGCGAGGTCCAGGAGGTCGTCCAGGACGTGGGCGAGGCGCTTGCCCTCCGTACGGACGGCGGCGATCTCCTCGTTGCCCTCGGGCAGTTCGAGGGCCAGCAGTTCGATGCGCAGCAGCAGGGCGGACAGGGGGTTGCGCAGCTGGTGGGAGGCGTCGGCGACGAAGGCGCGCTGCTGCTCCAGCACCTCCTGGACGTTGTCGGCCATCTCGTTGAAGGACCGGGCCAGGCGTCTGAGTTCCGGCGGTCCGCCGGCGGCGGCGACCCGGGACTTCAGGCGGCCGGTCGCGATGTCGTGGGTGGTGGCGTCGAGGACGCGCACGGGCCGCAGCACCCAGCCGGTCAGCCGCAGCGCGGCGCCGAGCGCGAGGAGCATCGCGCCGATCTCGCCGGCGCCGATGACGAGCCAGCCGTGCAGGATCCTGGACCGCATCTGTCCGGTCGGCGAGTCGGTGACCACGACCGCGACGACGTCACCGTCCCGGATGACGGGGGACGCGACGACGAGACGGTCCCGCTGCCACGGCCAGACCTGCTCCGGATCATGGCTGCGGCGGCTCTGGAGCGCTTCGTCGAAGGCGGCGCGCACCTCGCCCTTCCTGGGGATGGTCCAGTCCTCGGGCGCGTTGGCCATGATGTCGTCGTCGCGGTAGAAGACGCCCGCCTTGATGCCGTACAGCTTCTCGTAGGTGCCGACCTCCTGCTGGAGCGTCTCCCGGCGCTGCTCCGTGGTGCTGACCCGTGAGCCCTCCGGGCGGTCGGCCACGAACTGGGCGAGGGACGCGAAGCGCGCCGTGTCGTCGATGCGGTCGACGACCACCTTCTGCTGCTGGGCGGCCGCCAGGCTCGCGGCGAGGGGGATGCCCAGGGCGAGCAGGATGGCCGCCATCAGGACGATGAGCAGCGGAAGAAGGCGTGTGCGCACCAGGACCCGCTAGGCGGCAGGCGCGACGAGCCGGTAGCCGACGCCGCGCACGGTCTCGATCAGGGCCGGCATGCGCAGCTTGGAGCGCAGCGACGCGACATGCACCTCCAGGGTGCGGCCGGTCCCCTCCCAGCTGGTGCGCCAGACCTCGCTGATGATCTGCTCCCGCCGGAAGACCACTCCGGGCCGCTGGGCGAGGAGCGCCAGCAGGTCGAACTCCTTGCGGGTCAGTTGGACGACCGAACCGTCGACGCTGACCTGCCGGGTGGGCAGTTCGATGCGTACGGACCCGAGGTGCAGCGCGTCGTCGCCGGGGGTCGCCGCGTCGTCGGGGACGGTGCGCCGGGCGACGGCGTGGATACGGGCGAGGAGTTCCCCGGTGTCGTAGGGCTTCACCACGTAGTCGTCGGCGCCGAGGTTGAGCCCGTGGATCCGGGAGCGTACGTCCGCGCGCGCGGTGACCATGATCACGGGCGTGCTGGTCCGCTTGCGGATCTTGCCGCAGACCTCGTAGCCGTCCTGGTCGGGCAGGCCGAGGTCGAGGAGCACCACTCCGAAGCCGGCGCCTTCGGGGACGAGTGCCTGGAGGGCCTCCTCGCCGCTGCGGGCGTGTGTGACGGCGAAGCCGTGGCGTGCGAGGACCGCGGACAGAGCGGCTGCTACGTGGTTGTCGTCCTCGACGAGGAGCAGTCTCATTACGGCCCCCTTCAGTTCATCGTTCGTACGTTCTCGGTGGATAGACATGCGTTCTGGTGGTCGGAGTCGGCCACGCGCGCGTGTCCCCTGGCAGTCAGGCCGATGGACGCGGACGGCGTCAAGCGTGTTCGGGGCGCGGCCCCCATCCGTTACGCAGCCGGTACGCGCCCGAGGCGGCCTTCACGAAGAGTGTCTGTTTGCCGCCGGATCGTTATGCTCAATTTCCCCTCAGATGTAATGACGCTGATCGTGCGGCGTTACTACTGTCCTCCGCAACCGAGGAGGACGGAGCTAGAGGCCGATGACCGAAGTATCGGTGACCAAGGACGCCCTGCCCGCGGCCGACGATCTGGTCGTGCTGAAGAACGTGAACAAGCACTTCGGTGCGTTGCATGTACTTCAGGACATCGATCTGACCATCGCCCGTGGTGAGGTTGTCGTGGTCATCGGACCCTCCGGGTCCGGAAAGTCCACCCTGTGTCGCGCGATCAACCGCCTGGAGTCGATCGAGTCGGGATTCATCACGATCGACGGAAAGCCGCTGCCCGAGGAGGGCAAGGCACTCGCCCGCCTGCGGGCCGACGTCGGCATGGTCTTCCAGTCGTTCAATCTGTTCGCGCACAAGACAGTGCTCGAAAACGTGATGCTGGGCCAGCTCAAGGTACGTAAGGCCGACAAGAAGGACGCCGAGGAGAAGGCCCGCGGTCTGCTCGACCGGGTGGGTGTCTCCGCTCAGGCCGACAAGTACCCGGCGCAGCTCTCCGGCGGACAGCAGCAGCGTGTCGCGATCGCCCGGGCGCTGGCGATGGGCCCCAAGGTCATGCTCTTCGACGAGCCGACGTCGGCTCTCGACCCGGAGATGATCAACGAGGTCCTGGAAGTCATGCAGCAGCTCGCGCGTGACGGAATGACGATGGTCGTAGTCACCCACGAGATGGGATTCGCCCGTTCGGCGGCCAACCGCGTCGTCTTCATGGCGGACGGACGCATCGTCGAAGAGGCTGTGCCGGACCAGTTCTTCAGCAACCCGCGCAGCGACCGGGCGAAGGACTTCCTGTCGAAGATCCTGCACCACTGACGACCTACGTCACCCGCACGCCGGATCGCACTTCTTCACCACTCAAAGGATGTTCACCATGAAGCTCCGCAGGGTCACCGCCGCCTCGGCCGCCGTCCTCGCACTCGCCGTCGCCGCCACCGCGTGCGGTTCGGACGACAAGGACGACAGCAGCAGCTCCTCCTCCGGGGGTGGCGACAAGAAGATCACCATCGGTATCAAGTTCGACCAGCCGGGCATCGGCCAGAAGACGCCGGACGGCTACACGGGCTTCGACGTGGATGTCGCGACCTACGTCGCCAAGCAGCTCGGCTACGACGAGGACCAGATCCAGTGGAAGGAAGCGAAGAGCGCCGACCGCGAGACCATGCTCCAGCGTGGTGACGTCGACTTCATCGCCGCCTCCTACTCGATCAACGACGAGCGCGCCGCGAAGGTCGACTTCGCCGGCCCGTACCTCCTGGCCCACCAGGACGTCCTGGTCCGCGCCGACGACAAGGACATCAAGTCGCCGGAGGACCTCAACAGCAAGAAGCTGTGTTCCGTGGCGGGCTCGACCTCCGCGCAGAACGTCAAGGACAAGCTCGCTCCGAAGGCCCAGCTCCAGCAGTACCAGACGTACTCCCAGTGTCTGACCGGTCTGCAGAGCGGCGCGATCGACGCGCTGACCACGGACGACTCGATCCTCGCCGGTTACGCCTCGCAGGCGAGCTTCAAGGGCAAGTTCAAGCTCGGCGGCTTCAAGATGACCAACGAGAACTACGGCATCGGCGTCAAGAAGGGCAGCGACCTCAAGGCGAAGATCGACACCGCCCTGGAGAAGATGGTCTCCGACAAGTCGTGGGACAAGGCTGTCGAGGCCAACTTCGGTCCGGCCGGCTACGAGAACGAGCCCGCCCCGAAGATCGGCAACGTCGTCAAGTAAAGCGGGATCCGACCTGACCGGTGCGCCGTCCTCCTGGGGCGGCGCACCGGTCAGGAGGGCCCTCCCCACACGCGGAAGCACGGGAGATCGTGTTCGATTTTCTTGAAGGTTACAACCTGTGGGAAGCCTTCTGGACGACGGTGCAACTGACCGTCCTGTCCGCCGTCGGCTCCCTGATCTGGGGAACTCTGCTGGCCGCGATGCGGGTCGGCCCGGTGCCTCTGATGCGCGGTTTCGGTACCGCCTATGTCAATATCGTCCGGAACATTCCGCTGACGGTCATCATCCTGTTCACCTCTTTGGGTCTTAACCAGACGTTCGGGGTCGAACTCGGCTCGGACGTGACCGACACCACCAACTTCCGGCTCGCGGTGCTCGGTCTGATCGCATACACCTCGGCATTCGTGTGTGAGGCGCTGCGGTCAGGCATCAACACGGTGCCCGTCGGCCAGGCCGAGGCCGCACGCGCCCTCGGTCTGAACTTCACGCAGGTGCTCACTCTGGTCGTGCTGCCGCAGGCGTTCCGTTCGGTCGTCGGTCCGCTGGCGAACGTCCTGATCGCGTTGACGAAGAACACCACGGTGGCCGCCGCGATCGGCGTCGCCGAGGCGGCGCTGCTGATGAAGGAGATGATCGAGAACGAGGCGCAACTCGTCCTGATCTCCGCGGTCTTCGCGTTCGGATTCGTGTGTCTGACACTGCCGACCGGTCTGATCCTCGGCTGGGTGAGCAAGAAGGTGGCGGTGAAACGATGAGCTCGGTCCTCTACGACGCGCAGGGCCCCAAAGCCAAGCGGCGGAACCTCGTCATCTCGGTGGTGTTCGTCGCCGTCCTCGCCGCGCTGCTGTGGTGGATGTACGGCGTGCTGGACGAGAAGGGCCAGCTCGCGTGGGCGCTGTGGAAGCCCTTCTTCCACGGGGAGGCCTGGAGCACCTACCTCTGGCCGGGGCTGCAGAACACCCTGAAGGCCGCGGTGCTCGCCATGATCATCGCGCTGCCGCTCGGAGCGGTCCTCGGTATCGCCCGGCTGTCCGACCACGTGTGGGTGCGTGGTGTGGCCGGTGTGGTGGTCGAGTTCTTCCGCTCCATCCCGGTGCTGGTCCTGATGATCTTCGGCCTGGCGCTGTTCTCCGAGTACACGAACGTCAGCACGGACGACCGTCCGCTGTACGCGGTCGTGACCGGCCTGGTGCTCTACAACGCCTCGGTCCTTGCCGAGATCGTCCGGGCCGGCATCCTGTCGCTGCCCAGGGGACAGGCCGAGGCCGCGTCGGCCATCGGTCTGCGCAAGAACCAGACCATGCGGTTCATCCTGCTGCCGCAGGCGGTCACGGCGATGCTGCCGGCGATCGTCAGCCAGCTCGTGGTGATCGTGAAGGACACGGCGCTCGGCGGCGCGGTCCTCACCTTCCCCGACCTGATGGCCGCCGTCGGCCCGATGAGCGCGTACTACGGCGCCAACACCCTCGCCAGCTTCACGGTCGTGGCGTTGATCTTCATCGCTATCAACTTCTCGCTCACGACCTTCGCCAGCTGGCTGGAACGCCGGCTGCGCCAGGGCAAGAAGTCCACCGGCGCGGTCGTCACCGCGGACGCGGTGGAGGAGCTCAGCACGCCGGGTGAACACGTGGACGCCCGCAAGTAGGCAAGCCCCGCGAACAGGGCACGTCCAGCGCAGAACTGACGAGATGTGAGCAACCGGAGGCAGTGGCGTGGTCGCCACTGCCTCCGTCACTTGACGCAAGCACCGGCAATAGGTTGCATACGTTCTGTGATCGTGTACCCCGCTCCACCTGCAAGTCCCGGTAGGACACTCTGGATGCCGCTCCGGGCAGGGGGCACCGCGCCGTGGACCCGGTGATCATCGTCGGAGCGGGGCCCGTAGGACTCACGCTCGCCCTGGCGCTGGCGCGCCAGGAGGTCCCGTCGGTCGTCCTGGACGAGGGCCCCGGCAAGGACGAACAGCGGCTCGCGCGTACGGCCGTCCTGCGCGAGGACACGGCCGCGCTGATCGGCCGGCTGACGGGCTTCCCCGTCGCCGAGACGGGCTTCCGTTGGGCCGGATGGCGGTCGATGCGGCGCAAGCAGGTGATGCGGCAGATCACGTTCGGCCCGGACGACCCCGCGCTCCTGCACCTCCCCCAGCATGTGCTGACCGCCGCCCTGCGCGAGGCGATCGGCGCCGAACGCCTGGTCAGGATCGCCGTGGACAGCCGTCTCGACTCCCTTGAGCAGGAGCCCGCCGGCGTCACCGCGCACACCCGCGGCCCCAAGGGCACCTGGTGGCGCGGCAGCTACCTGGTCGGCTGCGACGGCCCCCGCTCGACGGTACGCAAGCTCCAGGACATCCGTTTCCCGGGACGTACGGCCGTGGAACGCCACGCCGTCGCCGCACTGCGCACGGAACTCCCGTGGCCCGGCGAGGCGTTGCTGCACCGCACGCCGCCGTGGCGGACCTCGGGCCCGCCGGTCTCCGAGGTCATCGCGCGTCCCCTCGCGGACGACGTGTGGCGCATGGACTGGCTGCTGCCGCCCGGCAAGGACCTGGTCACACCGGACCTCCTGGTGGCACGCGTCCGGGAGACCCTCGCGGGCTGGAGCGGGGGCACGACCCCGCCGTACGAGCTGCTCGACACCGGGGTCCACACGGTCCACCACCGGCTGGCGCGGCGCTGGCGGGCCGGCCGGGTCTTCCTCGCCGGGGACTCGGCACATCTGCTCGGCGCACTCGGCACCCAGGGCCTCGACGAGGGCCTGCGGGACGCCGACAACCTCGCCTGGAAGCTGGCCCTGGCCTGGCACCACGGTCCGCACGAGGCACTGCTCGACAGCTACCAGGTGGAGCGGCGCGCGATCGTCGCCGCCCGCCTGCGCGCCGCCGACCAGGCACTGCCGCTGCTGCGCGGCGGAGGACTGCGCTCCGCGGTGCCCGGGGCGGCTCGCGGCCATGACGCCCTCCTCACGGACGGACACCTGGGGCGCGGCCCACTGGGCACGCCGGGGGCGTACGCCGATTCACCGCTCGCACCTCCGTACGCCGAGTCCGCGGTCGAGGTCGACACGGCGGCGGGCGCCGCGGTCGCCGATGTACGGGTGACGGCCGAGGACGGCTCGTCCGTGGCCCTGCGCGACCGGCTGGGCCGGGGCGCGCTGCTCGTGCTGCTGATCGCGCCGGGGACCGTGGTGTGGGACCGCAAGCACTGGGTGACGGCCGGGATCATGCCGCGGCTCGCCGCCGCCGTGACCGCGCTGCCGCACCGGGCCGAGCTGCTGGTCGCCGAGAGCTACCCGGGCGCGGCCGCGCACACCGTGCTGCTGATCCGCCCGGACGGACACCTGGTCACGGCGTTCGGAGGGGTGCGCCCCGCCGACCTCTACGAAGCCGCGGAGGCGGCACTGGGCGGCCCCCGGACCACGGCGGAGGCGCCCGCGGGCAAGTCCTGAGAGAGGCTTGTTCGCCCTGTGAAGAGGGCTGCTGTCCAGCCAATGACACTGAGTTGACCGGCCCGCACCACCATGGTGTACTCCGGATCGTGACCGACACCTGTGTGCGCCTGTGGCGGAGGGTCCATATGGACCTCGTCCGCTATGCGGGCTGCGTGTGTCGCCCGTCCTGCTGAATTCGCATCCTCTGAAATCTCGCGCGTGAGGCCCTTCGGCTGCCGCGCGCACCCACGCGAACGCTTGTCAGGACGGTACCCGTGTCTGTGTCATCCTCTGCTCCCGCTTCCGCCGGTTCCGCCGCCTCCACCGAGGCCCGCACACCCACCCAGGCCGAGCTGCTGGACTTCGTGCGGCGCACGGCCGCCGACGCCGAACTGATCGCCTCCCTGCCGCTCGACCCCGAGGGCCGTACATGGGTACGCCTCGAAGGTCCCGGCGGAAGCGAGGCCTGGCTCATCGGCTGGCCGCCCGGTACGGGCACCGGCTGGCACGACCACGCCGAGTCGGTGGGCGCCTTCCTCACCGCGTCCGGCGAACTGAAGGAGAACTCGCTCGTCGCACGGCTGCCCACCGACGGCTGGAAGACCCTCGAACTCACCGAGGGCATCGACCGCGAGCGGCGGCTGTCGGCCGGCAAGGGCCGCTCCTTCGGCCAGCACCATGTGCACGAGGTGCTCAACGAATCCACCGAGGAGCACGCCGTCTCCGTGCACGCGTACTACCCGCCGCTCCCCCGGATCAGCCGCTACAGCCGCACGGGCCAGGTACTGCGCCTGGAGCAGGTCGAGCGCCCCGAGGACTGGCAGTGACGACCGAACGCCCTGTGGCGGACGCGCACTCCGTGACGGCCGAACGCCCCGTGGGGATCGACGAGTTGCTGGAGCGGGTCCGTGCGGACCTGGACCGGGTGGAGGCCCGGGCCGCCCACGACGCCGCTCGGGCGGGCGACGCCCTGCTCGTCGACATCCGGTACGCGGCGCTGCGCGAGCGCGACGGCCTGATCCCGGGGGCGCTCGTCGTCGAGCGCAACGAACTGGAGTGGCGGCTCGACCCGCAGGGCAGCCATCGCGCCCCCGAGGCCACGAGCCACGACCTGCGAGTCGTGGTCGTCTGCAACGAGGGCTACGCGTCGAGCCTCGCGGCCGTCTCCCTGCGGCAGCTGGGCCTTCACCGGGCGACGGACCTGGTGGGAGGCTTCCAGGCGTGGCGAACGGCCGGGCTGCCGGTGGATACGGCTGGGCCATGACCACTTGGTCGTAGCCGACGGTGGGGGCCCCTGCACGTAAGGGGCCCCCACCATTGCGTACCGCCCCTTACGCTCCTGCATCCTTACTCTTCTGCTTCCTTACTCTTCTGCTTCCTTACGTTCCTGCGTCCTTCGGCTCCTGTGTCCTTCGACTCCCGTGTCCCTACTCCTTGGCCGTCGCCGCCGTGACAGGGCGGACCCGGAGAGCCGCACGGCCGGGCAGCGAGCTGGCGACCAGGGCCAGCAGGCCGGCGGAGGCCACCACCGCGACGTACACCAGCGGTGTGACGGCCGGAGCCGCAGTGCCCGTCATCCCGACGCTGAAGGCGGTCAGGACGGCGAGCGCGATCCCGCTGCCGAGGGCTGTGGCCAGCAACAGGACCGACAGCGCCTCGGTCCGCAGCATCCGCAGCACCTGTCGGCGGGTGGCGCCTGCAAGGCGGAGCAGCGCGAACTCGCGGACACGTTCCGAGACCGACATGGCGAGCGTGTTGACGACCGCGATGGCGGTGAAGGCGAGCACGAGGCCCATGGCGAAGTAGTTGACCTCGGCGTTCGCCTGCTGTCGCTCGGCCTGCAACGAGTCCGCGGTCGCCGGCGAGACAACCCTGACTCCCGGGAACTTCCGCACCGCCGCCGCCAGTTGTTCCTGTGAACGGTGCGTGGAGACGAGAACCGTGGCCGCCAGCGGGTTGTCGACATGCCGGGCGACCAGATCGTGAGCCATGGTGAGGTCGCCGAAGCCGAGGCCCCTGGCGTAGACCGCGGCGACGGTGAGGATGACGGGCGTCCCGTCGCCGAGGGTGAGCTTCAGCGTGCTGCCGGGCCGCAAGTGGAGCTGGTCCGCGGCGAGTTCGCTGACGGCGACGGTGTCCTTCGTGAGCTCTGCGAGGGACCCGGCTGTGACATCGGGATCCCAGGTACGGGCCAACCCCTGGGTCGTAACGCCCTGCGCCGCGTACTTGGAGAGCCCGACGCGGACGGTGGTGCGGACGACCTCGGTGGCGACGTCGCGGCCCGTACGCAGTTGCCGTGCGGCCTGCGCCGGTATGCCAGGACCCTGTGCGGCGAGGACCCAGTCCGCGCGGGTGCCTTCGCGGGCCTGGCCCCGGGCGGCGTGCCCGAGGGTCGGCTGGACGAAGAGGACGGTGCAGGTCATACCGATGAGGAGGGTGAGCGGGGTGACGACGGAGGCCATGCGTGCGGCGTTGCCGCGCAGGTTGGCGGTGGCGAGCCTGCCGCCCGGTCCGGTGAGCCGCAGCGGAGTGCCCAGGACCGCCACGGCTGCCCGGACCAGGAGCGGACCGAGCAGGGCGACGGCGGAAGCGAGGACCACCACGGCGAGGAACGTCACGGGAGTCGAGGCGGGCTCGGTGCGCAGCACACTGAGCAGGACGACCAGGACCGTGCCTCCGGCCAGCAGGACGAGCCCCGCGAGGATGCGGCCCCAGGCGGGCCGGGTGAGTGCGGAGCCGGTCTCGGCGAGCGCCTCGGCCGGGCGAATACGGGCGATGCGACGGGATGAGACACGTGCGGCGGCCCAGGCACCGAAGAGGGTGGCGGCGACAGCGGCGAACAGCGGGAACACGCTGACCGTGTGCTGAAGCGTGGCAGGGACGGCACCGAGGGCGACGAACCTTCCGTGCAGCCAGCTGCCCAGCGGCAGTCCGGCGAGCGCTCCGATGACGCCTGCGGCAGCGCCGACCAGCAGTGCCTCCCGGCCGAGGAGCTTACGGATCTGTCCTGGTGTGGCGGCGATGGCGCGCAGCAGGGCGAGTTCGCGGTGCCGCTGCTGGACGGAGAGCGCGAAGGTGCCGACGACCACGAGAACGGCGACGAGAAGGGACGTGCCGCCCATCGCTCCTCCCATGCTGACGAGTTTGATCCGGGCGGCGGCAGCGTCCAGGAACTCGACGGGGCCCCGCTCGTCCCCCGTGCTGACCTGCGCGGTGGTTCCGTGCAGCGCCTTGGCCACGGCGCTTTCGAGTGCGGCCGCACCGGTGCCCTTGGCCGGTACGACACCGAAGGCCGTGACCTTGCCGGGGTGGGCGGCGAGGCGCCGGGCTTCGGCGGCCGAGAAGAAGAGGGAGGTCTGGTGGCGTATGCCGTCTCCCGCGGGCACCGCGACACCCGTGACGCGATACGTACGCGGGTTCTGCGTGGACTGGACGCTGAGCCGGTCCCCGGGCTCGATCCGGGCGCGGTCGGCGAGGTAGCGGTCCACGACCAGCTCGTCCGACGCGCGGGGCGGGGTACCGGTGGCGAGGGTGTACGGGGTGAGGGCCGCCGAGTCCCAGGCGTGGCCGTAAGCGGTCCGGTCGCCGGTGCCGCCGGGCGTCAACGGCTGAGCGAGGAAGGTCAGTTCGGGGATGACGCGCTCGACGCCGGGAACGGCGGCGAGCCGCGCTGCGAGGTTCTCCGGCAACCAGGCCCGTTCGGCGATGGGCTTGGCCTTGTGCTTGGTCTTGGTCTTGCCCTTCTTGTGCTTGACGGTGGTCTGGTGGACGTTCTGGTCGGCGGAGACCACGACGGGGGTGGCGGCATAACGCTCTGTACGGATGGTGCCGCGCAGTCCGGTTTCAAGAAGGGTGCCGCAGGCGGCGATGAGGGCGGCGGCGCACATCAGGGCGAGGAAGGCGCCGAGGAAGCCGCCTTTGCGGTGCCGGACGGTCTGCAGGGCATAGCGCAGCATCATGGCGTCTCGGCCTCTCTTCTGTTGTCTTCGTCTTGGTCTGCTACGTCGTGGTCGTCTACGTCGTGGTCGTCTACGGCTTGGCTGTCCGCAGCGCCGGTCTGGGCCGGGAAGGCGAGGAACCGGGTGAGTACCGTGCGGGCGCCGGCCGGAGTGTCGGCAGCGGGCCGCTTGTACCGGTTGAGGAGGCCGATGTACTCCTCGAAGAACGCGCGGAGTTCGGGAAGCGTCAGCCGGATCGTGCCGCGTGAGTACGGAAACGCGTCGGCCCACGGTTCGTCGGCCGCGTCCAGCTGGAGCTGCTCGAAGAGTTCGAGGTCGGCGGCGTAGGCGTGGTGGTTGAGCTCGTCCATCACGAGCCGCATCTCGGGGCTCTGGCGGCTGCGGGGTGGAAACCGGCGGTCGCCGGGAACGGCCCGCCACCAGCGCTCCCGCCCCCGTCCCTGCCCCTGCCCCTGCCCCTGGGCACCGGTCTCCTCGACGAAGCCGTAACGCGCGAGTTCACGCAGGTGATAGCTGGTGGCTCCGGTGTTGAGTCCGAGCGCCCGGGCCAGGGTCGCGGAGGTGGCGGGGCCGTGCACGGTGAGGTGCTGCAGCATCCGCTGTCGCCGGGGCTGGGCGAGTGCTTTGAGCGTGGCCAGGTCGGAGAGTTCGACCGGGGCGCGGCCGGTCTCCTCTGACGCGGGAGACTCGCGCCCCGGCCCCGTGGGACCTGCGACGTCGGGTGTCTGTGCCATGCGTACACAGTCGTTTGTGCACAGGTACCTGTGCACTGCGGTCGCCCGGCGTCCTCAGAGGGGGGTTAGCCCCACCTGACCCACGACCGCGACCGCAGCCCAACGCCAATGCCAACGCCGATGCCAACGCAACAACAGAGGTCCCCTGATAGGGACTTGCCACTCACCCGGATCGAAGTACGCCGATGGCCGCGTACCGGTGACGGCGCGGCCGGCGACCCGCCCCAGAGCTCCGGGCCCGAGCGCGATGGGCGCCCCCGCGCGTCCACCGTGCCCGTGCCCAGGTCCTGCCCTGCCCCGCACTACCCCCGAAATCGCCATGCAGGGAACGAAGTCCCTCGGTCTCGGTGAAGCCTCTCGGCTCCCTCAGAACTCCTCGTCGCCGAGGAACTCCGTGTCCTCGCCCTCTTCCTCAAGCGCCTGACGGACCACGCGCAAGGCAGTGCCCTGGGGGTAGCCCTTGCGGGCGAGCATGCCCGCGAGGCGCCGTATCCGCTTGTCGCGGTCGAGGCCGCGCGTGGAACGCAGCTTGCGTGCCACGAGTGCGCGTGCGGTCGCCTCCTCCTGGTCGGAGTCGAGTTGTGCGACCGCCTCGTCGATCAGCGTGGAGTCCACGCCCTTGGTCCGCAGCTCCTGGGCGAGCGCCCGCCGGGCGAGACCCCGGCCGTGGTGGCGGGACTCCACCCAGGCGTCCGCGAAGGCGCCGTCGTTGATCAGCCCGACCTCTTCGAAGCGTGACAGCACCTCGTCCGCCACGTCGTCCGGGATCTCGCGCTTGCGCAACGCGTCCGCCAGCTGTTTCCGCGTGCGCGCGGTCCCGGTGAGCAGGCGCAGACAGATCGCCCGCGCCTGCTCAGCCGGGTCTTTCGGCTGCTCCGCCTTCTCGGCCCTCGACGAGGAAGGGGCGCCACCGTCCTGTGCGTCGCCGGACGACTCTCCGAAGCCACCGCGCCGACCGCGCGCTCGCCGGCCACGGCCTCCGCGCCCCGGAGCGCCCTCGTCCCGCGCCTCGCCGTCCCGGTCTCCTCCGCCCCCGTCCCCGTACGGCCACTCACCGGCGCCGCGCCCTGAGCCGGCGCCCGATGAACCGCCACCTTCCCGCGGACCGTCTCCGCGGGACGTACCACCACCGCCTCGCCGCCGACCGCTCCCCGGTCGGCGGTCTCCCCCGTGCGTGCCGTATGCCCCGTCCGAGCCCGAGTCACCGGAACCGAACGGCGCGTCACCTTCGTACGATGCGTTGCCCTCGTACGATCCGTTGCCCTCGTACGCGCTGCCCCTGTCGGCAGAGCCGAAGTCTCCCCCGCGGCCCTGCCCTTGAGGGGCAACGGGGTAGACGTACTCGGCCCAGTCCGTTCGTCGTGTCACGGACTAGCTCTTGGCCGCCGCGGCCTTGGGCTTGACGGTCTTGGCCGCAGGAGCGGGAACCGTCTTCGCGCCCTCACCGGCAGCAGCCGGCGCCGCCGCGTCCGCGCCCGCCTCGGCAGCGGGCTTGTCCTTCTCCGGCTTCACACCGACGCCCAGCTTCTCCAGGATCTTCTTCTCGATCTCGTTGGCCAGGTCGGGGTTGTCCTTCAGGAAGTTGCGCGCGTTCTCCTTGCCCTGGCCGAGCTGGTCGCCCTCGTACGTGTACCAGGCGCCGGCCTTGCGGACGAAGCCGTTCTCCACGCCCATGTCGATCAGGCCGCCCTCGCGGCTGATGCCCTGCCCGTAGAGGATGTCGAACTCGGCCTGCTTGAAGGGCGGCGCGACCTTGTTCTTGACGACCTTGACGCGGGTACGGTTGCCGACCGCGTCGGTGCCGTCCTTCAGGGTCTCGATACGACGGATGTCGAGGCGCACCGAGGCGTAGAACTTCAGCGCCCGGCCACCGGTCGTGGTCTCCGGCGAGCCGAACATCACGCCGATCTTCTCGCGGAGCTGGTTGATGAAGATCGCGGTGGTCTTCGACTGGTTGAGCGCGCTGGTGATCTTCCGCAGTGCCTGGCTCATCAGACGGGCCTGCAGACCCACGTGCGAGTCGCCCATCTCGCCCTCGATCTCCGCGCGCGGCACGAGGGCCGCGACGGAGTCGATGACGATGAGGTCGAGCGCGCCGGAGCGGATCAGCATGTCCACGATCTCCAGAGCCTGCTCGCCGTTGTCCGGCTGCGACAGGATGAGGTTCTCGATGTCGACGCCGAGCTTCTTCGCGTACTCGGGGTCGAGGGCGTGCTCCGCGTCCACGAAGGCCACCTGGCCGCCGGCCTTCTGCGCGTTCGCCACGGCGTGCAGGGTCAGGGTCGTCTTGCCGGAGGACTCCGGGCCGTACACCTCCACCACTCGGCCACGCGGCAGGCCGCCGACGCCGAGGGCGACGTCGAGGGCCGTCGAGCCGGTGGGGATGACCTCGATGGGCTCGTTCGGCCGCTCGCCGAGGCGCATCACCGCGCCCTTGCCGAATTGCCGTTCAATTTGTGCGAGCGCGGCGTCGAGCGCCTTCTCGCGGTCGGTTCCTGCCATGGGTTCCACCCGATTTGCTTGTGTCGATCGCTTCACGTCAAAGACGCTAACGCCTGCCACTGACAATGCGCCCCGACGCCCGTCCAGCCTGTGGATAACTCGGGCACTTCCGCATGAAATCCCCGCTCGCATCCCGTCTCGGGCTTCGCCGGAGTCTCCATAAGAATGGATGTTCGATTTTGATGTCAAGCGCATCCGGCACGGGGGCGAGGGTGTGTCGCGGCCGGGCCGCCGACCCGTTCCGAGGCCGTGCGGACAGCCCGGAACGACGTCAGGAGGAGGAGCGGGGCCCGTCGTCCTCACCCGGCGACGGCTCCCTCGGCGGCGACTCCTGGGAACCCCCGCGCAGCAGCTGCCGTACGCGCTTCAGCAGGGTTCCTGAGCCCCGTTCGCGGCGCCCGTGCACCCGCGGGTCATCCGTGACGGCGTACCGCTTCACGTACGCCCCCAGGAATGCCTGCAGGGTGGCGACGGCGGGGATGGCGATCAGCGCGCCGACGGCTCCGAGCAGAGCGGTGCCCGCGATGACCGACCCGAAGGCGACCGCCGGGTGGATGTCCACGGTCTTCGCGGTCAGCTTGGGCTGCAGCACGTAGTTCTCGAACTGCTGGTAGATCACGACGAAGATCAGCACCCACAGCGCGTACCAGGGGTTGACCGTGAAGGCGATCAGCATCGGCAGGGCGCCCGCGAGATACGTACCGATGGTGGGGATGAACTGCGAGACCAAGCCCACCCAGACGGCGAGCACGGGCGCGTAGTCCACGCCGAGGAACTCCAGCAGGACGTAGTGCGCCAGGCCGGAGATGAGCGCCATCAGGCCGCGCGAGTAGAGGTACCCGCCGGTCTTGTTGACGGCGATCTCCCACGCGCGCAGGACCTCCGCCTGCCGGGACGGAGGCAGTACCGAGCACAGCGCGCGCCGCAGCCGCGGGCCGTCGGCCGCGAAGTAGAACGCGAACAGGGTGATCGTCAGGAGCTGGAAGAGGCCGCCCAGCACCTGCGCGGACACGTCCAGGACGCCGGTGGCGCTGTTCTGCACGTACTTCCGCAGCCAGTCGGAGCGCAGCAGGCTGTCCTGGATGTCTACGCGGCTGAGCTCGGTGTGGAAGGTGGTATTGATCCAGCTGATCACCGAGTCGACGTACTTCGGGAAGTCCTCGACGATGTCGATGATCTGCCCGGCGAGCATCGAGCCGAGCAGCGTGATGAAGCCCGCGCTCACGATCATCGTGATGAGGAACACAAGACCGGTGGCCAGCCCTCTGCGCATACCGAACGAGGACATCCAGCTCACCGCGGGCTCTATGGCGAGGGCCAGGAAGAACGCGATCAAGATGTTGATCAACAGCCCGGTCAGCTGGTGGAAGGCCCAACTGCCCAGTTGGAAACAGGCGATGAGGGTGAGGCCGAGGACCATGGCCCGCGGCAGCCAGCGAGGCATGCGGCCGCCCCCCGCGGCAGCGCCTCCGGCCGGGGGTGTCGGAGGTGTCGTGCCGAGCGGTGATGCGTGCTGTCCGACCTGCGCGGTCTCATCTGTCGATGCCACGGGCCAAGTCTCGCCCACGCCACCGCCAATCGGCCCCACTCCCCCGGATCTTCCTGATCGCTCAGCGCGATTCGTGGGGAACGTTCACCGCCGTGCACACCGCGCGCCACACGTCCTTCGCCTCCCAGCCCGCGTCCAGCGCCTGCCGCACCGTACGTCCGCCGAGTTCCGACATCACATGATCGCGCGCGAAGGTGTCGGCGTACTCCGTACCGAAGTGATCCGACATCCGCTCCCAGAAGACCGTCAACCGCATGACTCCATTATCCCGCCCCTGAGGGTGGGCCCTAGCCGGGACCGCTTGCCGAGAACGCTTTCCGTCCTACGGTCTGACCCATGGCCGAAACAGGAGCATCCCCACTCCCCCCGACGCCCCCGGCGCACACTCCCGTCGCCCGCGCCGAGCATTTCGTCTGGCTCACCGCGCGCGTACTGGAGCAGCGGCGTTTCGCGTACCACTTCCTGGGTGGTGGCGCGGACGCGGTCGAGACCGCGCTGTCCGCCTACCGCAACGAGGACGACGGGTACGGCCACGCGCTGGAACCCGATCTGCGCGGCCCCGTCAGCCAGCCCCTGCACGTCGGGCACGCGCTGCGCGTCCTGGACTCGATCGGGCGCTGCAGCGGCCAGCGGGTGGAACGCGTGTGCCGCTATCTGACCTCCGTGTCTACGCAGGACGGCGCGCTTCCGGCGATCCGTCCCAGCCAGCGGGACTACCCGTCGGCACCCTTCGTACCGATCGTGGACGACCCGCCCAGCGAACTGCTCGCCACCGGCCCTGTGGTGGGCCTGCTGCACCGCAACGAGGTGTGGCACGCCTGGCTGTTCCGGGCCACCGACTTCTGCTGGCATGCGGTGGAGTCCCTGGAGAAGACGCATCCGTACGAGGTCGAGGCCGCCGTGGCCTTCCTCGACTCCGCCCCCGACCGCCCGCGCGCGGAAGCAGCCGCCGACCGGCTCGGCCGTCTGGTGCGCGAGCAACGACTCGCGGTGCTGGATCCGGACCACCTCGACGCGTTCCCCGTAGCCCCCGGATACGCGCCGGGGGAACACCACCTGCCGCACGACTACGCGAAGACGCCCGGCTCCCTCGCGCGCGCGTGGTTCACCGACGAGGAGATGACCCGCTCCCTGAGCTTCCTGAAAACACAACAGCGGGAGGACGGCGGCTGGCCGATCCGCTGGCGCCAATGGGCACCGGGCACGGCCCTGGAGTCCCGCCCGATCGTCACGATCGAGGCACTGCACACCCTGAGGGCACACGGCCTGCCGATCGCCTGACGCCTTCCGGAACAACGAACACCAACGGGCCACAAGCCCGGCAAGCGTCACCACCACAACATGACGCCCTAACCACCGGTCATGGCCCGCACCCCCGCCGTGACCAGCACGGCCGCAGCGACGACCAACAGGAAGGGAGCACGCAGCAGCAGCGCCACGGCGGCCGCGGCAAGCCCCGCGGCCCTGGCGTCCAGCACCAGCAGACGGCCGTCGGCGAAGGTCTGCTGAGCGGTCAGGGCGGCCAGCAGGGCGACGGGCAGCAGGGCGGCCAGCCGCTGGACGAGCGGCCGCTCCAGAGCGCCCGCGGGAATCAGCAGCCCGATGAGTTTCACGGCGTAGCAACCGACAGCGGTCACTCCTATGGCGATCCAGATGTTCAACGCTTCCCCTCCGCCGCGTCACGCCCGCCGACGGTCTTCGTACGCGCCCTGCGGCGGCCATCGGCCCAGAGGGCGACCGGGGCGGCCAGCGCGGCCACCAGGACAGGAACACCGCCAGGCAGTACGGGCAGCAGTCCGAGCCCGAGAACGACCGCGAGAGCCGCGACAACGCGCTCCAGGGCCGTCCTGACCATCGGCGCGAGCAGCGCCAGGAAGACCGCTGGCCCAGCCGCGTCGAGGCCCCACGCATCGGTGTCGCCGATGGCCTCGGCGCCCAGCGCGCCGAGCAGCGTGGTCAGGTTCCACAACACGTACAGCGACAGCCCGGTGACGGTGAACCCGATCCGCACGCTGCGCCGCGTGGGCTGGGCGAGGGCCACGGCCGTGGTCTCGTCGATGACCCATTGGGCGGCGAACGGCCGCACCGCGCGCGGGAGGGCCAGCAACTGCGACAGACGCAGTCCGTAGAAGGCGTTGCGCACTCCGAGGAAGAACGCGCCGGCCGCCGCCGTGAACGGATTGCCCCCGCCGGCCAGTGCCCCCACGAGGGCGAACTGCGAGGCACCGGTGAACACCAGAAGACTGAGAGCACAGGTCTGCAGCACCGTGAGCCCACTGCCCGCCGAGGTCACCCCGAAGGCGAACCCGGAAAGCCCGACGGCCACTCCGACACCGAGCGCGTCCCTCACGACGGCGGCATCGGATTTCCCACCGTCGTCGCCGTACGCATCCGCCCTCATGCCCGCTCTTACGTCTGCGGGAACTGTTTCTTCTGCCACGCATGGGACCGTAGGCCGGTCCCCTCCCACAGGTCTTGTACGTTCTTGCGCTCGCGCTGATAGGCCCCCGGGGGCACGCCCACGATCCGGGTGAAATGCCGGTTGAGGTGCGGCTGGTCGGTGAAGCCCACAGTGAGTGCCACCTCGGCAGGTACGACTCCCGCGTCCAGCAGCCGGCGCGCGCGCCGCACGCGGACATCGGTGAGCCACGCGTGGGGCGGCATACCGTAGGCGTCCCGAAAGGCACGCAGCAACGCGAAGGGACTGGTCCCCAGATCTCCGGCGAGCCGTTCCAGAGTGGGCGGCCGCACGATCCGCTCTTCGAGAACCGCACGCGCGCGTGCCGCCACCCGGGCGCCCGCCGTCCGCGGAACCCGCTGCGGCAGCGTCCCCCCGTTGATCCTCAGCAGCCGGGTCACGGCCACCCGCAACAACGTGTCGGCGGCGAGCGCGTTGCCCTCGTCGGCGGCGCGCAACACCTGATGCACCAGCCCCACCGTGTACGGATCATCGACGACGGGGCTCATGAAGCCGGGCGCACCACGAAGGACGGTGGTCTCGGCGGCGATCTCCGCGACCAGCTCGGGCGACGGGTAGACCGCCCCGTACCGCCAGCCCTCGGGAACACCGGCACGCCCCGTGTGCGACGTATCGGGATTGACCAGCGCGAGGGCTCCGGCCCCGGCGTACTGATCGGCCCCACCGTGATGGAAGACCTCCACCCCGTCGGTTATGGCGGCGATGACGAAGTTCTCGTGCGTATGCCGCACAAAGGTCTTCCGCACATACCGGGCACGCAGCAGATCGACACCGGGCAGCTCCGCATACTGCCAGTGCCGAGCCCGCTCCTGCCCCACACCCGCCATACCCCCCATTCTCCGCCACACCCACCTGCGCATCCCCGCCCCCCTGCCCCAGCGCAGCCACCCGACGACAGCACCCCAGCCCGACCGGCAGCCGCCCGACAACCCAAGGGGCCGGTCCGGGGGTATCCGCCCGCAGCGGCCGGCGCACAACCGGGGCACCCCAAAAACAAGCAGTTCCGCGCCAGACCGAGGACGGATACCCCCGGACCGGCCCCGCCCCCACCCACCGGGCAGGCAGCCAAACAGAAACGCGGCCCCACCCACCGGGCAGGCGGGCGCACCCCACCCCGCAGCCCGCAGCCCGCACACCCCCGCAGCTCAGCACCATTGTCAGTGCCCGGGTGCAGGATGGACACATGGTCAGCTCCACACACCGAGCCCTGGACAACTTCTCCCCCGCGACCCGCGCCTGGTTCACGGGAGCCTTCCACGCGCCCACCGAAGCCCAGGCAGGCGCGTGGCAGGCCATCGGCGAGGGCTCGGACGTACTGGTGGTAGCCCCGACCGGCTCCGGCAAGACCCTGGCCGCGTTCCTCGCCGCACTGGACCAGCTGGCCTCGACCCCACCCCCCGCCGACCCCAAGAAGCGCTGCCGAGTCCTGTACGTGTCACCGCTCAAAGCCCTGGCGGTGGACGTGGAGCGAAACCTCCGCAGCCCCCTGACCGGCATCCGGCAGGAAGCCGTGCGCCTGGGCCAACCCGAGCCCGAGGTGAAGGTCGGCATCCGCTCGGGCGACACCCCACCGGCCGAGCGCCGCACCCTGGCCACCCGCCCCCCGGACATCCTGATCACGACCCCCGAGTCCCTGTTCCTGATGCTCACCTCGGCCACCCGCGAGGCGCTGACTGGCATCGAGACGGTCATCCTGGACGAGGTGCACGCGGTCGCGGGCACCAAGCGCGGCGCCCACCTCGCCCTGACTCTGGAGCGGCTCGACGAACTGCTGCCGAAACCGGCCCGCAGGATCGGCCTCTCCGCCACGGTCCGCCCGGTGGACGAGGTCGCCCGCTACCTCTCCCCCCACCGCAAGGTGGAGATCGTCCAGCCCCCTTCCGGCAAGGAATTCGACCTCTCCGTGGTCGTCCCCGTCGAGGATTTGGGCGAACTGGGCGGCTCCCCCGTGGCCGACTCCAACGAAGGCGCGGAGAAACCCTCCATCTGGCCGCACGTGGAAGAAAAGATCGCCGACCTGGTCCAGTCCCACCGCTCGACGATCGTCTTCGCCAACTCCCGCCGCCTCGCGGAGCGCCTCTGCAACCGGCTCAACGAGATCGCGTACGAGAGGGCGACGGGCGAGCCCCTGGAGGAGCACCACTCGCCGGCCGAGCTGATGGGCGGCTCGGGCGCCACCCAGGGCGCCCCGCAGGTCATCGCCCGCGCCCACCACGGCTCGGTCTCCAAGGAGCAGCGCGCCCTCGTCGAGGAGGACCTCAAAGCAGGCCGTCTCCCCGCGGTGGTGGCCACCTCCAGCCTCGAACTCGGCATCGACATGGGCGCGGTGGACCTCGTCATCCAGGTGGAGTCCCCGCCCTCCGTGGCCTCCGGCCTCCAGCGCGTGGGCCGCGCGGGCCATCAGGTAGGGGCGGTGTCCACAGGCGTGGTCTTCCCCAAGTACCGGGGCGACCTGGTACAGGCCGCAGTGGTCACCGAGCGCATGCGCACGGGCTCCATCGAATCCCTCCGCGTCCCGGCGAACCCCCTGGACGTACTGGCTCAGCAGATCGTCGCGATGACAGCGCTGGACACCTGGCAGTACGACGACCTGCTGACGACCGTCCGCCGCGCGGCGCCGTTCGCCTCACTGCCCGAGTCGGCGTTCACGGCGGTCCTCGACATGCTCGCGGGCCGCTACCCGTCCGACGCCTTCGCCGAACTGCGCCCGCGCGTGGTGTGGGACCGGGTCGCCGGCACAATCACGGGCCGCCCCGGCGCACAGCGTCTCGCCGTCACCTCCGGGGGCACGATCCCGGACCGAGGCCTCTTCGGAGTGTTCCTGGCCGGCTCCGACCCGAAGAAGGGCGGCGGCAGGGTCGGCGAGCTCGACGAGGAGATGGTCTACGAGTCCCGTGTCGGGGACGTCTTCACCCTGGGCACGAGCTCCTGGCGTATCGAGGACATCACCCGCGACCGCGTCCTGGTGTCCCCGGCACCCGGTGTGCCGGGAAGGCTGCCGTTCTGGAAGGGCGACCAGCTCGGGCGCCCGCTGGAACTGGGCCGCGCGCTGGGCGCCTTCCTCCGTGAGGTCGGCTCGATGCCGAAGGACGACGCACGCCTGCGCCTCCTCACCGCGGGCCTGGACGCCTGGGCGGCGGAGAACGTCCTTTCCTACCTCAACGAACAGCGCGAGGCCTGCGGCCACATCCCGGACGACCGCACGATCGTCGTCGAGCGGTTCCGCGACGAGCTGGGCGACTGGCGGGTCGTCGTGCACTCCCCCTTCGGGGCCCAGGTCCACGCCCCCTGGGCGCTCGCGCTCGGTGCCCGCCTCTCCGAGCGGTACGGCATGGACGCCCAGGTCATGCACGCCGACGACGGCATCGTGCTGCGCCTGCCGGACGCCGACCTGATGAGCCTGGACCTGCTGGACCAGGAGCCCGTGAAACTGGGCAGTGAGTACGACGCGGAGCAGGCCCCCGTGGGCGCGGCGGACATCGCGTTCGACAAGGGCGAGGTCAACCAGATCGTCACGGACCAGGTGGGCGGCTCGGCCCTGTTCGCGTCCCGCTTCCGCGAGTGCGCGGCCCGCGCGCTGCTCCTGCCGCGCCGCAGCCCCGGCAAGCGCACCCCCCTGTGGCAGCAGCGCCAGCGCGCCGCCCAGCTGCTCCAGGTGGCCAGCGAGTTCGGCTCCTTCCCGATCGTCCTGGAGGCGGTCCGCGAATGCCTCCAGGACGTCTTCGACGTCCCCGGCCTAGTCGAGCTGATGGGTGACCTGGAGTCCCGCAAGGTCCGGCTCGTCGAGGTCACGACCCCGGAGCCGTCCCCGTTCGCCCGCTCCCTGCTGTTCGGTTACGTCGCCCAGTTCCTGTACGAGGGCGACTCGCCCCTCGCCGAGCGGCGCGCCGCGGCCCTGTCGCTGGACTCACGTCTGCTCTCCGAACTGCTCGGCCAGGCGGAGCTGCGCGAGCTCCTGGACGCGGACGTCCTGACCGAGCTGGAGCGCGAGCTGCAATGGCTGACGGAGGACCGCCGGATCAAGGACGCCGAAGGGGTCGCGGACCGGCTGCGGATGCTCGGCCCGCTCACCGACGCCGAACTGGCCGAGCGGGGAGCGAAGCCGGAGTGGGCCCGTGAACTGGCCGCGGACCGCCGGGTCATCAGCGTCCGAATCGCCGGAGCCGACCACTGGGCGACGATCGAGGACGCCGGCCGCCTCCGCGACGCGCTGGGCACCGCACTGCCCGTCGGCGTCCCCGAGGCCTTCACCGAGCCGGTCAAGGACCCGCTCGGTGACCTCCTCGCCCGGTACGCGCGCACCCACGGTCCCTTCACCTCCACAGCGGCAGCGGCCCGCTTCGGCCTGGGCGTCGCGGTCACCGAGGGCGTCCTGCAGCGACTGGCGGGCAGCGGCCGGGTCGTACAGGGCGAGTTCCATCCGGCGGGCATCGGCCAGGAGTGGTGCGACGCCACGGTGCTGCGCAGACTGCGGCGCCGTTCGCTCGCCGCGCTGCGCCACGAACTGGAGCCGGTGCCACCGGCCGCGCTCGCGCAGTTCCTGCCGCAGTGGCAGCACCTGGGCAGCGGGCACGGCCTGCGCGGCCTCGACGGGCTCGTACGGGCGGTCGAGCAGCTGCAGGGCGCCTCGGTACCGGCGTCCGCGCTGGAGAAGCTCGTCCTGCCGTCCCGGGTATCGCACTACGCCCCCGCGATGCTCGACGAGCTGACGGCCGCGGGAGAGGTGGTCTGGGCCGGCGCCGGCGCACTGCCGGGCAAGGACGGCTGGGTCTCCCTGTACCTGTCGGACGCGGCACCGCTCCTCCTGCCGGCTCCGCACCCCCTGGAGCTGACAGAACTCCACCAGTCGGTCCTGGACACCCTCGCCGGTGGCTACGGCCTCTTCTTCCGCCAGATCGCCGACCAGATCAGGGCCACCACCCACCCGGGAGCCCTCGACCCCCAGCTGGCCGACGCCGTCTGGGACCTGGCCTGGTCGGGCCGCCTGACGAACGACACGCTCGGCCCGATGCGCTCCCTCCTGGGCTCGGGCCGGACCGCGGGCTCCACCGCGCACCGAGCGAAACGCACCATGCCCCGCGGGCGGTACGGAAGCCTGACGGCCGCCGCGCGTCCCACCTCGCGCACGGGCCCGCCGACCGTCGCGGGCCGCTGGTCGCTGCTGCCCGACCGTGAGCCAGACGCCACGGTGCGCGCCCACGCCCTGGCCCGCACCCTGCTCGACCGGCACGGTGTGGTCACCCGGGGCGCGGTGGCCGCGGAGGGCGTGGAGGGCGGCTTCTCCGCCGTCTACCGCATCCTGTCCGTGTTCGAGGAGAGCGGCCAGGCCCGCCGCGGCTATGTGGTGGAGGGGCTGGGGGCCGCGCAGTTCGCGATGGACGGCGCGGTGGACCGGCTGCGGGCGGCGGCCACGGCCCGGGAGCGGGGCGAGTCGCTGCCGGAGCCCGCCTTCTCCGGCGCTCCGGCGCTCGGTCACTCCGGCGCGCCCACCCCGAACCCCTTCGACGGCGCCGCCGGGCACCCGGATCCCTTCGACGGCAACCTGGACTTCCTGTCCACCGACGAGAGCGCGGACAACGACCCGTACTCGTTGAACGGCGGCTCCGGACGCCCCTCCGGCTCCGGCCCCAGGTCCTCGGCACCCGGTTCCGGGCGGGGTTACGCGTCTCCGTACGCCGACTCCCCCCGCTCGGCCCCGCAGGCGTTCCCCGGAGGCCCCTCCTCCCGCACCCGCGCGAGCGATGCGAACCGCGCCGTCGTACTGGCCGCCGCCGACCCGGCGAACGCCTACGGCGCGGCCCTCCCCTGGCCCGAACCGCCGACCGGCGCGGGCCACAAGGCGGGCCGCAAGGCGGGTTCCCTGGTCGTGCTGGTCGACGGCGAACTGACCCTGTACATGGAGCGCGGCGGCAAGACGCTCCTGGCCTGGCCCTCCGCACCGGACGAGACACCCCTGCACGACGCCCGTCTGCGCACCGCCGCCGAAGCACTCGCCGAGGCCGCCCGCGCGGGTTCCCTCGGCACGGTCACCGTGGAGCGGGTCAACGGCGCCTCCTCGCTGACGTCCGAGTTCGGCACCCTCCTGGAAGGAGCCGGTTTCCACGCGACCCCCCGCGGACTGCGCCTACGCGCCTGAAGGCCCCCGCCGACACGCCGACACACCCCTCAGGCCCCGCACGCCCGGCCCGACGAACCCCTCCCTCCCCCTCTCCCGGGCCCGGGAGCGCCGACCCACCCGCAGGACGCTCCGCCCACCCCGTGCAACCCTGGATCCCATGCCCGAAGGAGACACCGTCTGGCAGGCCACCCGGCGCCTGCACAACGCCCTCGCGGGTCACGTGCTGACCGTTTCCGACCTCCGGGTCCCCAAGTACGCCCTGACCGACCTCACCGGGCGGACGGTCCTGAACGTCATCCCGCGCGGAAAGCATCTGCTCACCCGCGTCGAGGGCGGCCTGACCCTGCACTCGCACCTGCGTATGGACGGCGCCTGGAAGATCTACGCCCCGGGCGAGCGCTGGCGCGGTGGCCCCGCTCACCAGATCCGCGCGATTCTCGGCACCGAGGACCGCACGGCCGTCGGCTACCGGCTCCCCGTCCTGGAACTGCTCCACACCGCCGACGAAGACCGCGCGGTCGGCCATCTCGGCCCCGACCTCCTGGGCCCCGACTGGGATCCCGACAAGGCTTTGGCGAACCTCCTCAGCGACCCCGACCGCGCCCTCGGCGAAGCCCTCCTCGACCAGCGCAATCTCGCGGGCATCGGCAACGTCTTCAAGAGCGAGATCTGCTTCCTGCTCCGCGTCACCCCCTGGCTCGCCGTCGGCAAGCTCCCCACCGACTACGCCGCCCACCTGCCGACGGTCTCCAAGAAGCTCCTGGACTTCAACCGCGAGCGCCCCACCCGCGTCACCACCGGCCGCAACGACCAGACCCTGTTCGTCTACGGCCGCGCGGGCCGCCCCTGTCTGCGCTGCGGCACGCGGATCCGCGTGGCGAACCAGGGCGACGGCTCCCGCGAGCGCCCCACGTACTGGTGCCCGTCCTGCCAGCCCGGCCCGTCCCCGCAGCCCGGCAGGTCCCAGCTGCCCAGTAGGACATCGGCGTCCCGCAAGACCAATTGACGACCCGTCAGATCGCTCGTACGGTCCCTGCATGCCCGTCACGGCGTACGACCTCACCGGACGCACCGCTTTCGTCACCGGCGCGGCGAGCGGCATCGGCCGCGCCTGCGCCGTACTGCTCGCGGAGGCGGGCGCGACCGTCCACTGCGCGGACCGGGACAGCCAGGGCCTCGACGGGACCGCCGCCCTCATCAAGGACAGGGGCGGTACGGCCCGCACCCACACCCTCGATGTCACCGACCACCTCCGGCTCGCCGAGGCGGTCGCGGCCTGCGCGCGCCTGGACGTCATGGCCGCCGTCGCAGGGATCATGCACAGCAGCCCGGTCCTGGAGACCCGCGACGAGGATCTGGACCGGGTCCTGGGGGTCAACTTCAAGGGCGTCCTGTACGCCTGCCAGGCGGCGGCCCGTTCGATGCTGGCCTCCAGGACACACGGCAGCATCATCACAATGGCGTCGGGAGCCGTGGACACCGGCGGGCCGGGGCTGCTCTGCTACGGAGCCGCGAAGGCGGCCGTCGTGCAGCTGACGAAGACGCTGGCGACCGAGATGGGTCCGCACGGCATCCGGGTCAACGCGGTCGCGCCGGGCTGGATCCGTACGCCGATGACCGACCGCCACGACGACGAGGCCCAGGCGCGGACGGAAGCGTTCATGTCACGGATGTCGCCATTGGGCCGGGTCGGCGATCCCGAGGACATCGCCCACGCGGTCCTGCACCTCGCCTCCGACGCCTCTGCGTTCACGACGGGCCAGATCCTCCGCCCGAACGGGGGCGTGACGATGCCCTGGTAGACCAGAACAACAACTGATACCGCCCCCACAAGCCCCCTAAGCCCTCAGGCACCGCCAAGCACGTCACGCACCGCCCAGCACGTCACGCCCAGCGGCCACCTCAGACACAAGCAAGCGCAAGCAGGCACAAGCAAGCACACGCGCGCACCTCAGAAAGACTCACCCGACCCCACCAGCGGCCCACGCCGCCTTCGCCAAGCCTGCGAAACCCGCCGCATCCACCGGTCCGACCCGGCCGCCCCCACGGCACGCTTCTTGGGCACGCAGTGCACCGGAAGCAGGCTCAGCCCCCACCCGCCGGCCGCGACCGCTCCCTCCAGCACACCGGCATCGGCGGCGAAGGCCAGCCGTATCACCGCCCACCACCACAGCGCTCCGGCACCCAGAGCCAGCCCCCACCTGCCTATTCGCCCGATCCGTCCCGTCCGCTCAGTCATGGCACCGCCTCCAGCCCGACGCTAGACCGCCGCGTTTCCCTCTCGACAGGGCGCACCAGCACAACAGGAGCGCACCGGGCGCACCAACGGCTCCCGCCGCACCGCGGCGCGCCCCGAGCACAAGCGACCCCGCCGCTACCCGTTCTCCGCCTGGAACATCCAGTGATGCTTCTCAAGATCCGCGGTGATCTGGATGAAGATGTCCTGGCTCACCGGGTCCGCCTCCCCCGTCGCGTCCACCCGCTGCCGCATCCGCCCGATCACGGCTGCGAGGGCGTCCACGAGGGCTCCCACCGCGTCGGTGTCCTTCACCCAGCCGTCCTTGACGGGCCCGATCCCGCTGCTGTTCGCGACGGTCGCGGCGCGTCCGTCCGGCGAGACACCGAGCGTGGAGGCACGTTCCGCCACGGTGTCGGAGTGCAGCCGGGCGGTGTCGACGACCTCGTCGAGCTGGAGGTGGACGGACCGGAAGCGCGGCCCGACCACGTTCCAGTGGATCTGCTTCGCCACGAGCGACAGATCCACCAGGTCGACCAGGGCGCCCTGCAGCGCCTCGGACACGGTTTTCAGGTCGGCATCGGACAACGGGCTCTTCACGACGTACATCGACATCCTCCGGTCAGCAGCACCCCCGGGCCTTGCCCCCGCCCTCCACCATCGCCGCCCCAGGCATTCCCGGCAAACGCGACAAAACCACAGAGCGCGACGAAAGCGCCTCCAGGCAACGCGAAAGCCCCGACCGCACTCCTCCAGGTCTCCCCGGAGAAGCCCCGGCCGGGGCTCTCACACAGTTCGCAATGCCGCTTCCGAGCGCAGTCCTTCTCAGTACTGCTTCTCAGCGCTGTGAACGGCGCTTTTCTCAGCTCACCGGCGTGAGCCGATGAGCGTCACGCGGCGACGACGTCGACCGCCTCCGCAGGCGCCTTGATGGTCACCCGTTCCGGCGGCACACTGCTCACCGAGACAGAGTTGAGCCTCGGGCGTACCGGTGTGGGTACAGGCTCGGTGGCCGCTGCCGACTGGGCCAGCTCGGCCAGAGCGAGTTCGTCGCTCACTTCCCGCATGAGCTCGGACATCCGTACGTCCAGCGCGTCGCAGATCGCGGAGAGCAGCTCGGAGGATGCCTCCTTCTGCCCCCGCTCCACCTCGGAGAGATAGCCGAGTGAGACTCGGGCGGACGAGGAGACTTCGCGCAGAGTACGGCCCTGGCGCTGGCGCTGCCGACGCAGCACGTCACCAAGCAGGCGACGGAGCAGAATCATCGGTGGCTCCCTCCTCGGTCCGCGTAGCCGCATCCTTCTCGCCCCACCGTACCGCCTTGCGCCGCGGCCGTGCGGGGAGCGATGTCGTGTTCACTCAGGGCTGCAAACATCAAAACCCCCCGTTCTGTTCCGTATCCTGTGCCCGATCATTCCCAGGGTGTTCGCTCACAAGCCGCTCCAGAAGCAGGGCGAGCACGCTCCGTACACTCTCCATACGGATTTCCGTCCGGGAGCCGTTCAACCGCAACGCGGACACTTTCCCGCCAAGAGCACGTTCATGCGTCGA
Source organism: Streptomyces tauricus (assembly GCF_014650955.1). Taxonomy (GTDB): domain Bacteria; phylum Actinomycetota; class Actinomycetes; order Streptomycetales; family Streptomycetaceae; genus Streptomyces; species Streptomyces tauricus. The sequence continues at coordinate 18,105 of NZ_BMVY01000013.1, read as the reverse complement.
CTCGGACGGCCCGTCCACGGCGATGAAAACCGTGCCCACGGGCTGCCCGTCCTGGGGCTCCGGGCCCGCGACTCCGGTGGTCGATATTCCCCAGTCCGCGCCGAGCACCGTGCGGGCGCCGGCCGCCATCTGGGCCGCGACCTGCGGATCCACCGCTCCGCGCTGATCCAGCAGGGTGGCGTCGACACCCAGTACGTCGCGCTTGAGGTCGGTGGCGTACGCCGTCACCGAGCCGCGGAAGGCCTTGGAGGCTCCGGGCACCGCCGCGAGTTCCGCGGCCACCAGACCGCCGGTCAGCGACTCGGCGACAGCAAGGGTTTGGCCCCTCACTGTGAGTAGTCGCAGCACTTCGGCGGCCGTGGACGTCACGCTTCCGCCTCCTCGGCGGCGGCCTTCCGCTCGGCGATTCCCTCGCGCCGCAGCACAATGGCCTGTCTCACATAGTCGGCGCCGGTGACGAGGGTCAGGGCGACCGCCCCGGCCATCACCCAGAACCTCAGGGTCGCCAGCGGCCCCGTCAGCGCCAGGACGTACATGCCGACGGCCACGCCCTGGGTCAGCGTCTTCAGCTTGCCGCCGCGGCTGGCCGGGATGACGCCGTAGCGGATCACCCAGAAGCGCAGCAGGGTGATCCCGAGCTCCCGCCCGAGGATCACCCCCGTCACCCACCACGGCAGATCGCCGAGGTAGGAGAGACAGATCAGCGCCGCACCCATGATCGCCTTGTCGGCGATCGGGTCGGCGATCTTCCCGAAGTCGGTGACGAGGTTGTACGTCCGCGCGAGATGCCCGTCGAAGACGTCCGTGATCATGGCGACGGCGAAGGCCGCCCAGGCCCAGGCCCGCCATACGGGGTCGTATCCGCCGTCGGCCAGCATCAGCGCCACGAAGCCCGGCACGAGGACGAGCCGGAGCATGGTGAGCAGATTGGCGACGTTCCACACGCTGGCCTGGTTGACGGCCGCGTCGATCAGCTTGCCGCCGCGTGGCGTCTTGGGACCCTGGGCGCCCGACGCGCCCGTGCCGGACACACCCGGACCGGAAGCGCTCGCACCGGCGACTCCTGAACCGGAAGTGCTCGTACCGGAGACTGCCGGACCGGTGGTTCCCGGACCGGAGGTTCCCGCGCCACGAGCGCTACGAGCGCCCGGGGCGCCGGGAGCACCGGCAGCACCGCGTGTACCGGGCGCACCGGAGCCGCCCGCCGCAGGTGCCGGGACTCCGGTCATCTGGCCGCCTCCTCTGTACACACGAGCGAGCCCGGGAGCGGCTCGGCCACCAGGTCGACACCTTCCGTACCGACCACCTTCGCCTCGACCATACGGCCGACGGTCAGTCCTTCGCCGCTCGTGAACACCACCTGGCCGTCGGTCTCGGGCGCCTGGTGCGCGGCGCGGCCGTACGCCGGCTCGTCCTCCGCCGCCGATCCGAGGGACTCGACCAGCACCTGGAGGGTCTCTCCGACGCGCTCTTCCGCCCGCTGGGAGACCAGCTCCTCGGCGAGCCGGGACACGCGCGCGAGGCGCTCGGCGACGACGTCCTCGTCCAGTTTGTTCTCGTAGGTGGCCGCTTCGGTGCCGTCCTCGTCCGAGTACCCGAAGACACCGATGGCGTCCAGGCGCGCGGCGGTCAGGAAGCGCTCCAACTCCGCCAGGTCGTCCGCGGTCTCGCCGGGGAAGCCCACGATGAAGTTCGACCGCACGCCGGCCTGCGGGGCCTTGGAGCGGATCGTGTCGAGGAGTCCGAGGAACTGCTCGGTGTTCCCGAAGCGCCGCATCGCGCGCAGCACCCCGGGGGCGGAGTGCTGGAAGGACAGGTCGAAGTAGGGGGCGATGTTCGGTGTGGAGGTCAGTACGTCGATGAGTCCGGGGCGCATCTCGGCGGGCTGCAGGTAGCTGACGCGCACCCGCTCGATGCCCTCGACCTCGGCCAGCTCGGGCAGCAGCGTCTCCAGGAGGCGGATGTCGCCGAGGTCCTTGCCGTACGACGTGTTGTTCTCGGAGACCAGCATGACCTCCTTCACGCCCTGCTCGGCGAGCCAGCGCGTCTCGCCCAGGACGTCACTGGGCCGGCGCGAGATGAAGGAGCCGCGGAAGGACGGGATGGCGCAGAAGGAGCAGCGCCGGTCGCAGCCGGAGGCGAGCTTCACGGAGGCCACCGGGGAGCCGTCGAGCCGCCGGCGCAGGGGCGCGCGGGGGCCGGATTCGGGGGCGAGTCCTTCGGGGAGATCGACGGGGCCGTGTCCCGGAAGGGCGACCTCCGCTCCGGCGTCCTGCCGCTCGGCGGGGCTGATCGGCAGCAGCTTGCGCCGGTCGCGCGGGGTGTGGGCGGCGTGGATCCCGCCGTTCAGGATGGTCTGGAGCCGGTCGGAGATGTCGGCGTAGTCGTCGAAGCCGAGTACGCCGTCGGCCTCGGGCAGGGCCTCGGCCAGTTCCTTGCCGTACCGCTCGGCCATGCAGCCGACGGCGACGACCGCCTGGGTTCTGCCATGACCCTTGAGATCGTTGGCTTCCAGGAGGGCGTCGACGGAGTCCTTCTTGGCGGCCTCGACGAAGCCACAGGTGTTGACGACCGCGACGTCCGCGTTCTCGGCGTCCTCCACGAGGTGCCAGCCGTCCGCCTCCAAGCGGCCTGCGAGCTCCTCCGAGTCCACCTCGTTACGGGCGCAGCCAAGGGTGACGAGTGCGACGGTACGGCGTTCAGGCATGGGCTCAAGACTACTTCGTCCCAGTGACAGCCCACGTCGACGGGGTTGGCCGATCTTGGCCAACCCCGTTCCCGCCTGCCCGAAAGGCCCGGCGGACGTACGAACACGCGCCTCTTCGTACGTTCCGGCCCTCTCCGTACGTTCCGGTTCAGCCGACCTCGGGGTCGCCCTTCGTGTAGGTCAGGCGCTCCACCTGGCCCGGCTGGAACTCGTCGTCGATCTTCTTGCCGTTCACGTACAGCTGGATGGCGCCCGCGTCGCCGAGGACGAGATCGACCTTCTCCTTGTCCTGGAAGGTCTTGGAGTCGCCCTGTTCCAGGAGGCCGTCGAAGAGCAGCCGTCCGTTGTGGTCCTTGGCCGAGATCCAGCTGCGGCCGTCGGGTGCGCTGACCTGGACGGTGACCTTGTCCTGCGGCGCGGCCGCGATGGCGTCGGACGGGTCCGACTTCGGGGTGTCCGGCTTGGTCGGCGTCGGCTTGGTCTTGGCGGGCTTGCTGGCGGTGGGCGTGGAGCCCTCCGCGACCTGCGTCGTCTTGCCGTCGTCCTCGTCACCGCTGAACATCGTGAATCCGACGAAGCCGATCACGGCGACGATCGCGGCGACCATGGCCGCGGTCCAGTTGGGCCCCCGGCGCTCGGGACGGATCCTTTCCGCCTCGAACATGGGTGCGGCGGGGGTGGGCGCGGGCCGGCCGCCGTGGGCCGCGTCGTAGCGGGCGAGCAGTGCGGCCGGGTCGAGGTCGACGGCGCGGGCGAGCGTCTTGATGTGCCCGCGCGCGTAGACGTCGCCGCCACAGGGGCCGAAGTCGTCCTGCTCGATCGCGTGCACGATGGCGATACGGACCCGGGTGGCGTTACTGACGTCGTCGACGGTCAGCCCCGCCGCGATGCGCGCCTGCCGCAGGGCTTCGCCCACCGAAGGCTGATCGTCCTCTACGGAGAGGCGCTCGTCCTGAGGGGAGTTGTCGTCAGAGGAGTGGTCGTCAGGGGAGTTGCCGATGGACACGGGGGCGCCTTTCGAGCGTAAAGCCACCTGTGCTGGAGGTTCAGTCTAGGGGGGGTGCGAAAGGGTGGGGCAACCGGGCGGTAGGACTTTGTACGCCATCAGAATGGCCGGTCATCCTGATGCCGGGACATGTCTCTGTCCCTTCCCTCAACTTGACGTGCGACGAAGGGAAACGGTTGCTCACCGTTTCCTTACGGGTGAGTCACGTTCAGATCACCCCGGTGGCCCCGACAGGGTCACCCGGGTGGCCCGACCCACCGCACGGAGGGAAGCGGTCCACTCGCGTGGAGGGAAACGGCCCGCTCTCCCGGAAGGCCGGCCCGCTCCCGACCGGGAAAGCGGCCCGTCCTGTCTCCCTAGCCTTCCGCCTGCCCCCGGATGACCGCGAGCACTCCGTCCAGCTCGTCAGCCTTCACAAGAACGTCACGAGCCTTGGATCCCTCACTGGGTCCGACGATGTTGCGGGACTCCATGAGGTCCATCAGCCGGCCGGCCTTGGCGAAGCCGACGCGCAGCTTGCGCTGGAGCATCGAGGTCGACCCGAACTGCGTGGAGACGACCAGCTCGGCGGCCTGGCACAGCAGGTCGAGGTCGTCGCCGATGTCCTCGTCGATCTCCTTCTTCTGCTTGGTGCCCACGGTGACGTCGTCCCTGAAGACGGGCGCCATCTGGTCCTTGCAGTGCTGCACGACGGCGGCGACCTCGTCCTCGGTGACGAAGGCACCCTGCATACGGGTGGGCTTGTTCGCCCCCATCGGCAGGAAGAGCCCGTCGCCCTTGCCGATCAGCTTCTCGGCGCCGGGCTGGTCGAGGATGACGCGGCTGTCCGCGAGCGAGGAGGTGGCGAAGGCGAGCCGGGACGGCACGTTCGCCTTGATCAGACCGGTGACGACGTCGACGGACGGCCGCTGGGTGGCGAGCACGAGGTGGATACCGGCCGCACGCGCGAGCTGCGTGATACGCACGATCGAGTCCTCGACATCGCGCGGCGCGACCATCATGAGGTCCGCCAGCTCATCGACGATCACCAGCAGGTACGGGTACGGGGACAGCTCCCGTTCGCTGCCCTCGGGCAGCTTGACCTTGCCCTTCCTTATGGCCGCGTTGAAGTCGTCGATGTGCCGGTACCCGAAGGCCGCCAGGTCGTCATACCTGAGGTCCATCTCCCGTACGACCCACTGCAGCGCCTCGGCGGCCCGCTTCGGGTTGGTGATGATGGGCGTGATCAGGTGCGGGATGCCCTCGTACGCGGTCAGCTCCACGCGCTTGGGGTCGACGAGGACCATGCGCACGTCCTCGGGGGTCGCCCGCACCATCACCGAGGTGATCAGGCAGTTGATGCACGAGGACTTTCCGGAGCCGGTCGCCCCGGCCACCAGGACGTGCGGCATCTTCGCGAGGTTGGCCATCTCGTAGCCGCCTTCGACGTTCTTGCCGAGCGCGACGAGCATCGGATGGTCGTCCTCGGCGGCGTCCGCGAGACGCAGTACGTCGCCCAGGTTGACCATCTCGCGGTCGGAGTTCGGGATCTCGATGCCGACCGCCGACTTACCGGGGATGGGGCTGATGATCCGCACGTCGGGGCTGGCGACGGCGTACGCGATGTTCTTGGCGAGCGCCGTGATCCGCTCGACCTTGACGGCGGGGCCCAGCTCGACCTCGTACCGGGTGACCGTCGGGCCGCGCGTGAAGCCGGTGACGGAGGCGTCGACCTTGAATTCCCTGAAGACGTTCTGGAGGGAGGCGACGACCGCGTCGTTGGCCGCGCTGCGCGTCTTGCCGGGGCCGCCGCGCTCCAACAGGTCCAGCGACGGCAGGGAGTAGGTGATGTCGCCGCGGAGCTGCAGCTGCTCGGCCCGTGCGGGGAGATCCCGGGACGTGTCGGGGGCGGGCTTGGTGAGGTCGGCGACCTCGGCCTTCAGCATCTCCTGCTTGGGCCGGGCGCTCTTGGCGCGCGCGGCGGGCACCGGAGTGGGCTCTTCGCGCCGGCCGGCCTCCTCGCCGGTGCCCGTGTCCTCGTGCTTGCCCCGGTCGGTGCCGACGCCCTGCGTGAGGTCGGCCACCAGCGGCGAGGGCGGCATCCCGTGCATCACGGCGCCGTCGAGCGCCGCGGCGGCGGCAGCGGCCACGTCGACGGCGTCCATGGGCCGGTCCAGCGCGGGCTGCTGCACGGCGGGCCGCCTGCGGCGGCTCCGGCGCTCCGAGAGCGCCTCCTGCTCGGCATCGTCCGGGTCGTACGCCTCGGGCGCCGTACGGCGCCTCCGGGGGCTCTCAGGCAGCGCCTCACGCCACTGCTCGTCGTAGCGCTCGTCGTCGTCCTCGGCGAACACGTCGTCGCTCGCCCGCGGCTGCAGGACACCCAGCCGGACCCCCAGCAGCCGCAGCCGGTGCGGAATCGCGTTGACCGGAGTGGCGGTGACCACCAGCAGTCCGAAGACCGTGAGCAGCACAAGGAGCGGCACGGCGAGTACGTCACCCATGGTGTACGTCAGCGGAGTCGACGCGCCCCAGCCGATGAGCCCGCCCGCGTCCCTTATCGCCTGCATGCCGTCGCTGCGCGCGGGCGCCCCGCAGGCGATGTGGACCTGGCCGAGCACGCCGACGGCGAGCGCGGAGAGACCGATGACGATGCGTCCGTTGGCCTCGGGCTTCTCGGGGTGCCGGATGAGCCGGGCGGCGACGACCGCCAGCAGTATCGGCACGAGCAGATCGAGACGGCCGAAGGCGCCGGTCACCAGCATCTCGACGAGGTCGCCCACCGGGCCGCGGAGGTTGGACCAGGTCCCCGCCGCGGTGATCAGGGTGAGGCCGAGCAGCAGAAGCGCGAGACCGTCCTTGCGGTGCGCCGGGTCGAGCCCCTTGGCGCCACGCCCTATGCCGCGGAACACGGCGCCGACGGCGTGCGCGACACCGAGCCAGAGGGCGCGTACGAGCCTGTACACGCCCCCCGTCGGACTGGGCGCCGGCCTCGGGGGCACGGCTTTCTTGACTGCGGCCTTCTTCGCGGGGGCCCTTTTCGCGGGAGCTTTCTTCGCGGGGGCCCTCTTCGCCACAGCCTTCGTCGGAGCGACCGCCTTCTTCGCGGGCGGCTTCTTGGCTGCGGGCTGACGTGAGGCCATGGGTGTGAGGTTACCGGTGGAGACCACTGCGGACACGTGTGCCTACTGCTTCACCCGTTCGTGTCGCCCGTTCCCGGCGCCGAACTGACGCGGCCTCGACAGCAACGCGCGCCATGGAGAGGGCCGTTCGCCCCACCGAGGGCCGTGCGGGCCGAGAAGGCGAACAAGGCCGGCCCCACGAACCCCCGGCAGCCCACGGGCCGTACAGCGCCTCCCAAGGGGTCTGCCGCCATTGGCCACGCCGCCACCGACCCTGTACCCGGTCGGCTTTGGCCAAACGGTTCGGCCACACAGTGAAGATTGGCCACACAGTGAAGAAGGGATCGCCCGACGTCAGCGGCCGGGTCCGCCGCAGGGCTCAGTTCTGGGACGGCAGCGAAGCCGCCCCGCTCCCGGTCCCCGGCTCCAGCGCGTCGAGCGCACGACGCAGCCCCGTCAGCTTGCGTTCGAGATGGGCCGCGGTCGCCACCGCCGCCGCGTCCGCCGAATCGTCGTCCAGCTGTTTGGAGAGCGCCTCGGCCTGCTCCTCGACGGCCGCGAGCCGCGCGGAGAGTTCGGCGAGCAGACCGGCCGGCTCCTTGGTGTCGCCCAGCACCGACTTGCCGCCGCCGCCCTCCAGCTGCAGACGCAGCAGCGCCGCCTGCTCCCGGAGTTGGCAGTTCTTCATGTAGAGCTCGACGAACACCGAGACCTTCGCGCGCAGCACCCACGGATCGAACGGCTTGGAGATGTAGTCCACCGCACCCGCCGCGTACCCGCGGAACGTGTGGTGCGGCCCGTGGTTGATCGCGGTGAGGAAGATGATCGGGATGTCCCGGGTCCGTTCCCGCCTCTTGATGTGCGCGGCGGTCTCGAAACCGTCCATGCCCGGCATCTGGACGTCCAGCAGAATGACCGCGAAGTCGTCCGTGAGCAGCGCTTTGAGCGCTTCCTCCCCGGAAGATGCCCGTACCAGTGTCTGATCGAGCGCAGAGAGGATGGCCTCCAGCGCCAGCAGATTCTCCGGCCGGTCATCGACCAGGAGGATCTTGGCCTTCTGCACCATGGCCCGCCCTCCTCGTCCCGGCAGTGCACCGGGCGCCGCCCCAGGGGACGGCTTCTGAGCGCCGCCCGTCCTTGTGCCGGTCATGGTAGCCGCACCCCGCCTGTCGCCACACCCTGTCACCGCGATGTCACTGTGCACGTAGCAGAAACGCAGCGGGAGACCAGAAGGTTCCCCGAATCCCGGGTTTCTACACGGCTCCGGGCACAGTCAGTCAGCAACTCGGCATACCGCGCTGCCATCCGACCGGCCCGTGGACGCGATCATTTCCCTCCCACTCAATCATCCCCGGCGGCCCGACGAAACCCGCCCTCCGATCACTGCCCCCGCATCCACTGCTCCATCACCGAGAGCAGATGATCGGGATCGACCGGCTTCGTCACGTAGTCGGAGGCACCCGACTCGATGGCCTTCTCCCGGTCGCCCTTCATCGCCTTCGCGGTGAGCGCGATGATCGGCAGCCCGGCGAACTGAGGCATCCTGCGGATCGCCGTCGTGGTCGCGTATCCGTCCATCTCGGGCATCATGATGTCCATCAGGACGACCGTCACGTCGTCGTGCTGCTCCAGGACCTCGATGCCCTCACGGCCGTTCTCGGCGTACAGCACCGAAAGACCGTGCTGCTCCAGGACGCTGGTGAGCGCGAAGACATTGCGGATGTCGTCGTCGACGATCAGCACCTTCTCGCCCTCGAAGCGGAAGACGGCACGCGCCCGCGGGGCCACCTCCTCGGCCCCCGAGCCCCAGGTCTCCGGAGCCTGCGCCTGGGACCCCGGCAGCGCGGGCCGCTGCTCGGCCGCGGACACCGCCCTGCGACGCCGCCTGAAGAGCGCGGCGGGCCCGTTCTGGGTCTCCTGGTAGGACCTGACCTCCGCCGGTGTCTCCACCCGTGCCTCGTCCTCGTCGTCCGGGGCCGCCGGCAGCGCGCCGTTCTCCATGGGCGGGGACAGCTGCGGGTAGCCCTGCGGCGGGAGTTCGCTCGGGTGCAGCGGCAGGTACAGCGTGAACGTCGAGCCGCGTCCCGGCTCGCTCTGCGCGTGGATCTCGCCGCCGAGCAGCCGCGCGATCTCCCGCGAGATGGACAGGCCCAGTCCCGTACCGCCGTACTTCCGGCTCGTCGTACCGTCCGCCTGCTTGAACGCCTCGAAGATCACCCGCATCTTGCTGGCCGCGATCCCGATGCCCGTGTCGGTCACGGAGAACGCGATCAGGTCGGCGTCCGCGTCCCGCAGCGAGCCCGCTTCCAGCAGCTGCTCCCTGATGGCGACCGGCACCTCCGCGCCCGCGGGACGGATGACCAGTTCGACCGCTCCGGAGTCGGTGAACTTCACCGCGTTCGACAGCAGGTTGCGCAGCACCTGGAGGAGCCGCTGCTCGTCCGTGTGCAGCGTGGCCGGCAGTTCCGGCGACACCCGTACGGAGAAGTCGAGGCCCTTCTCCGCCGTCAGCGGACGGAAAGTGGCCTCTACGTAGTCGACGAGCTGGACCAGCGCGATCCGTGTCGGCGACACGTCCATCTTGCCCGCCTCGACCTTCGACAGGTCGAGGATGTCGTTGATCAGCTGGAGCAGGTCGGAACCCGCCCCGTGGATCGTCTCGGCGAACTCGACCTGCTTGGGGGTGAGGTTGGAGTCCGCGTTGTCGGCGAGCAGCTTCGCGAGGATCAGCAGCGAGTTGAGCGGCGTCCGCAGCTCGTGGGACATGTTGGCCAGGAACTCGCTCTTGTACCGCATGGAGACGGCGAGTTGCTCGGCGCGCTCCTCCAGGACCTGCCGCGCCTCCTCGATCTCGGTGTTCTTGACCTCGATGTCGCGGTTCTGCTGGGCCAGCAGTTCGGCCTTCTCCTCCAGCTCGGCGTTGGACGCCTGGAGGGCCTTCTGCCGGTTCTCCAGCTCCGCCGACCGCTCCCTGAGCTGCTCGGTCAGCTCCTGGGACTGCTTGAGCAGCACCTCGGTCTTGGTATTGACCGCGATGGTGTTGACGCTCGTCGCGATCATCTCGGCGATCTGGCTGAGGAAGTCCTTCTGGATGTGCGTGAACGAGTGGAAGGACGCCAGCTCGATCACCCCGAGCACGGTCCCCTCGAAGAGCACCGGCAGCACGATGACATGCGCCGGAGGGGCCTCCCCGAGGCCGGAGGCGATCTTCAGGTACCCCGGCGGCACGTTCTCCACGAGAATCGTGCGCTTCTCCTTGGCGGCCGTCCCGATCAGCGTCTCACCGGGCCGGAACGACGTGGGCATGGAGCCCATCGAATAGCCGTACGACCCGAGCATCCGAAGCTCGTACGAGTCGTCGTTCGCGGCGCCCACGTGCTTGCCGTCGTCCAATGGCATCGCCATGAAGAACGCGCCGTGCTGCGCGGAGACCACCGGCGTCAGCTCGCCCATGATGAGCGAGGCCACGTCCGCGAGGTCGCGGCGGCCCTGCATCAGACCGGAGATCCGGGCGAGGTTGCCCTTCAGCCAGTCCTGCTCCTTGTTGGCGATGGTGGTGTCGCGGAGATTCGCGATCATCTTGTTGATGTAGTCCTGAAGTTCCTGGATCTCGCCGGAGGCGTCCACGTCGATCTTCAGGTTGAGGTCGCCGCGGGTCACGGCGGTCGCCACGCGCGCGATGGCACGCACCTGCCGGGTCAGGTTCCCGGCCATCTCGTTCACCGACTCGGTGAGGTCGCGCCAGGTGCCGTCGACGTCGCGTACGCGCGCCTGGCCGCCCAACTGCCCCTCGGTGCCCACCTCGCGGGCCACCCGGGTGACCTCCTCGGCGAACGACGACAGCTGGTCGACCATCGTGTTGATGGTGGTCTTCAGCTCCAGGATCTCGCCGCGCGCGTCGATGTCGATCTTCTTGGTCAGGTCGCCCTTGGCGATGGCCGTGGTGACCATCGCGATGTTGCGCACCTGTCCGGTCAGATTGGATGCCATCCCGTTCACGGACTCGGTGAGGTCCTTCCACGTACCCGACACGCCCGGTACGCGCGCCTGGCCGCCGAGGATGCCGTCCGTACCCACCTCACGGGCCACCTTGGTGACCTGGTCGGCGAACGAACTCAGCGTCTTCACCATGGTGTTGAAGGTGTCGGCGAGCTGCGCGACCTCGCCGCGCGCCTCGATCGTCACCGTCCGCGTCAGGTCACCGTTGGCGACGGCCGCCGCGACCTGGGAGATGTTCCGCACCTGCACGGTCAGGTTGTTGGCCATCAGGTTGACGTTGTCGGTGAGGTCCTTCCAGATGCCCGTGACACCCGACGCGTGCGCCTGCCCGCCCAGGATGCCCTCGGTGCCCACCTCACGGGCCACCCGCGTGACCTGCTCGGCGAACGACGACAGCTGGTCGACCATCGTGTTGACGGTGGTGACGAGTTCGAGGATCTCGCCCTTCGCGTCGACGGTGATCTTCTTCGACAGATCGCCCTTGGCGACGGCGGTCGTGACCTCGGCGATGTTGCGCACCTGGATCGTCAGGTTGTTCGCCATGAAGTTCACGGACTGCGTGAGGTCCTTCCAGGTGCCGGAGACACCCTGCACCTCGGCCTGGCCGCCCAGGATGCCCTCGGTACCCACCTCACGGGCCACCCGCGTGACCTGCTCGGCGAAGTTCGAGAGCTGGTCCACCATCGTGTTGAGGGTGTTCTTCAGTTCCAGGATCTCGCCGCGGGCGTCCACGTCGATCTTCTGCGACAGGTCACCGCGCGCCACCGCGGTCGCGACCTGCGCGATGTTGCGCACCTGCGCGGTGAGGTTGCCGGCCATGCCGTTCACCGAGTCGGTGAGGTCCCGCCACACACCGGCCACGCCCGGCACCTGCGCCTGACCGCCGAGACGGCCGTCGGTGCCCACCTCGCGGGCCACCCGGGTCACCTGCTCGGCGAAGGCGCTGAGCTGGTCGACCATGGTGTTGATCGTGTTCTTCAGTTCGAGGATCTCGCCGCGCGCGTCCACCTCGATCTTCTGCGACAGGTCACCGCGCGCCACCGCCGTCGTCACCTGGGCGATCTGCCGCACCTGAGAGGTGAGGTTGCCCGCCATGAAGTTGACGGAGTCGGTGAGGTCCTTCCACGTACCGGACACGCCGTCCACACGCGCCTGGCCACCCAGGCGGCCCTCCGTACCCACGTCACGCGCCATCCGCGTCACCTGGTCGGCGAAGGACGACAGCTGGTCGACCATCGTGTTCACGGTGTTCTTCAGCGCGAGCATCTCGCCGGAGACGTCCACGGTGACCTTCTGCGACAGATCGCCGTTGGCCACCGCCGTCGTCACCTGCGCGATGTTCCTCACCTGTCCGGTGAGGTTGCGGAACGCCGTGTTGACGGAGTCGGTGAGGTCCTTCCACGTACCGGCCGCGCCGGGCACCTGGGCCTGACCGCCCAGCTCGCCCTCGACGCCGATCTCCCGCGCCACGCGGGTGACCTCCGCGCCGAAGCTCGACAGCTGGTCGACCATCGTGTTGACGGTGTTCTTGAGCTCCAGCATCTCGCCGGCGACCTCGACGCTGACCTTCTGCGACAGGTCACCGTTGGCGACCGCAGTAGTTACTGCGGCGATGTCCCGCACCTGGGTGGTGAGGTTCCTGAAGACCGTGTTCACCGAATCGGTGAGGTCCTTCCACGTGCCCGCCGCGCCCGGCACGTTCGCCTGCCCGCCGAGCCGCCCCTCGCCACCGACCTCGTTGGCGACACGTGTGACCTCGTCCGCGAACGTCCGCAGCGTCTCGGTCATCTGGTTGATCGTCTCGGCGAGCTGCGCGACCTCGCCGCGCGCGGACACGGTCACCTTCTGCGACAGATCACCGTTGGCGACCGCCGTGGTGACCTGCGCGATACCGCGCACCTGTGCGGTCAGGTTGCCGGCCATGAGGTTCACCGAATCGGTGAGGTCCTTCCACACCCCGGCCACACCGGGCACCTGCGCCTGCCCGCCCAGCTCGCCCTCGGTGCCGACCTCGCGCGCTACCCGCGTCACCTCGGAGGAGAACGAGGACAGCTGATCCACCATCGTGTTGACGGTGTTCTTCAGTTCGAGCATCTCGCCGGCCACGTGAACCGTGACCTTCCGGGACAGGTCACCCTTGGCGACCGCCGTCGTCACCAGCGCGATGTCCCGCACCTGGGCCGTCAGCCGGTACGCCATCGTGTTGACCGAGTCCGTGAGGTCCTTCCACGAACCGGACATACCGCGCACCCGGGCCTGCCCGCCCAACTTGCCCTCGGTACCGACCTCGCTGGCCACCCGCGTGACCTCGTCGGTGAACGTGGACAGCTGGTCGACCAGGTTGTTGACCGTGCGCCCGACCTTCAGGAACTCGCCGCGCAGCGGATGACCGTTGCCGTCCGCGGCCTGCGCCCGCAGCTCCATACGGGGCGACAGATCACCCTCCGCCACCGCGGACAGCACCCGGCCGACCTCGGAGACGGGCCGTACGAGATCGTCGACGAGCGCGTTCGAGGCGTCGATCGCCGCGGCCCAGGAGCCCTCACAGGCGCCCGTCTCCAGCCGCTCCGTGAGCTTTCCCTCCCGGCCGACCATGCGCCGCACCCGCGACAGCTCACCCGTGAGCTGCAGATTCCGGTCGCCCACCTCGTTGAAGACGGCCGCGATCTCGGACATCACGCCGTCGCCGGAGACGGTGAGCCTCTTACGGAAGTTGCCGTCCCGCATCGACACCAGAGCCGCCAGCAGCCTGTTGAGGGCCGCCGTATCCACCTCTGTGGTGCCATTGCGCGGTTTACGCTGATTACTCAGGGACTGTCCGCCTTTCGCGCGCGTTTTAGTGCCCCGCGTCGCTGCGCCAGACTCCACTGTGTCCCTCCCGCAAGGGTCGACCATTTACTGCTCGGCGTACTCGGGTACTACTTGCTCCGCGTGCCGGAAGGCTTTCAACCTGCCCGGACCTTCCCTTGAAGCCTGCCCAGTGTTTCACCATGGCTGAACCAGGCCATAACAGTTCGGCAGCTTCGCACACGGTCCGCACACCCTCCGGACGTAAACACTGGCGACCGGCATCCGCATGGACCGCGAAGGTAAGTAACCTTGCATGCGGCTGTCCAGCCACGCCGGTCCTTCCGGCCTGGGCGGTGGTACGAGCACGAGCGGGCAGGCAGGCATCGGAGGGCACCGCACCATGACCACCGGACTGCATTCCGGGGGACCACCCCAGGATCCCCGGCCGACCGAGAACCAGCTCCTGCCCCGGCAGGGGCGGGTCGGCCACGGAACCCTGCCCGCCGACGACCGGACAAGGAGTTCTGTGATCACCGCGCGCGCGGCCGCCAGCTTCGACCCTGTCGGGCGGTCCGTCGCGACCGCTCGTTCCTTCGTCCGTGACACCCTCCAGGGCTGGGGCTTCGCCGACATCGTCGACGACGCCGTGGTCCTCACGAGCGAGCTGGTCACCAACGCCGTCGTGCACGCCGGCACGTCCGCGGACGTCCTGTGCCTGCGCAGCGACGACGGCGTACGGATCGAAGTGGCGGACCACTACCCGGAACGTGAGATCCCACTCCAGGGCAGTGCCGTCAACATGGGCAACCCCGACCGCGAGGGCGGGCGCGGCCTCCAGCTCTGCGCCGCCCTGGCCGGCCGCTGGGGTGTCGAGTACACGCCCACCCGCAAGCAGGTCTGGTTCCAGCTGGACCTCCCCGAGCGCGCGGTCGGCACCCGCACCGCGGGCCCCTCCCTGCCCTCCCACCTGCTCCCCCTGGCCGACGGCCGCGTCCGTGTGGCGGTCGTCCAGATCGACCGCGCCGGCGCGATCAACGCCTGGAACGAGGACGCGGAGGAACTCTTCGGCTACCCGGCGGAGCAGGTCGTCGGCAAGCCGCTGACCGATCTCGCGGCCTGGCCGCACACCCCCGGCACCAGTACCGGCATCGTCGAGGCCCTCAAGCTCTCCCGCTGGGAGGGCAGTTACGGCCTGCGCGGCGCCAACGGCCGCGTCACCCCCGTATACGCCTCGCACCTGCGCGTACGGGACACCGGCGGCGAGCCGTCGACGGTCTGTCTGCTGGTGCGCGACCACGAACGGGCGGTCCTGCAGACCCCGTTGCGTGTCTCGGCCACGGACACGACCACCAGCTCCGAGGGCCACGCCTCGGACCCCTTCGAGGTCTTCATCGGCTCACCGGCCCCGGACGACCTGGACGGCCTCCTCCAGCGCACGGTGGAACGCGCCCGCGACATGCTCGACGGCGACTCCGCCTTCCTCCTCCTGGCGACCGACGACGAGACGGAGTTGGAGGTACGCGCCTCCACCGGCCTCCCCTCCGCCCGCCAGCGCTTCGCCCGCGTCCCTGTGGAGGCGGGTACCGGCCGTTACGGCTCGGCCCGCATGCCGGCCGTCCACGAGGACCTCACGGCCGTCCCAGGGGCCGTACCGCTCCTCAGCGGCACCGGTATGCGTTCGGTCGTCACCGTCCCCCTCAAGGTCGAGGGCAGACTCACCGGCTCGCTCGGCGTGGCGGCCGAGTCCCCGGGCCGCTACTCGAACGAGGAGGCCCTGCGCCTCCAGTTCGCCGCCGACCGCATCGCGCTCGCCGTCGAGTCGGCCCGCCTGGGCGAACTGGAACGCCTGCGCCGCGGCTCGCTGTCCTTCCTCGTCGAGGCCTCGGACCTCCTCGCGGGCACTCTGGACCGCGACCAGACGCTGGCCCTGATGGCCCAGATGACGGTCCCGACCCTGGCCACCTGGTGTGCCGTCTACACGATCGCCGACCAGGCCTCCGACCCCTACCTTTCGTACGTCCTGCACGAGGACGAGGAGCGCATCGACGGCCTCAAGGCCCTCCTCTCCAAGATCGACCCGCCCGATCCGGTCCCGACCCCGGGTGCCCGCGTCTGGGCCGCCCCCGCGCAGGCGGCCCACGACGCCGCCCTGCGCACCTCCATGCGCAGCCTCGGCCTGGGCGGACCCTCCTCGGTCAGCTCCGGCATCGGTACGACACTGGCGACGGCCGGCGCGGTCGGCGGCGAGACGGTCGTCCTCCCCTTGGTGGCCCGCAACCGCGTCATCGGCATGCTGACGCTCGGTAAGCCGACGGACGAACACTTCCGCCAGGAGATCCTGGAACTGGCCGAGGACCTGAGCCGCCGGGCCGCCCTCGCCCTGGACAACGCGCGCCTGTACTCCGAGCGCACCGCCATCAGCCAGTCCCTCCAGCGCAGCCTCCTCCCCCCGGAACTCCCCCACATCGAGGGCGTGGAGGTCGAGGTCATCTACCGCGCCGCGGGCGAGGGCAACGAGGTCGGCGGCGACTTCTACGACCTCTTCCCCATCCGCGACGGCGCCTACGGCTTCGCCATCGGAGACGTCTGCGGTACGGGACCGGAGGCGGCCGCGGTCACCGGACTCGCCCGGCACGCGCTGCGCCTGCTGGCCCGTGAGGGTTACGGCGGCCCCGCGGTCCTGGACCGCCTGAACTCCGCGATCCTCGACGAGGGAGCCCGCAGCCGCTTCCTGACGCTCCTGTACGGGGAGTTGTGGCCCCAGGAGGACGGCTCGGCGCTCCTCAAGGTGGTCTGCGCCGGCCACCCGCTCCCGCTGCGCCTGCGCCCGGACGGCACGGTGGAACCGGCCGCCGAACCGCAGCCGCTCCTGGGCGTCATGGACGACCTGGAGCTGTACGAGCAGGAGGTGACGCTCGATCCGGGAGACGTCCTGCTGTGCGTGACGGACGGCGTCACCGAACGCCGCGAGGGCACCCGCATGCTGGGCGACGACGGTCTCGCCGATGTCCTCACCACGTGCACGGGCCTGACGGCCGGTGCGGTGGCCGCCCGCATCATGCGCGCGGTCGAGCGTTTCGCGAGCGACGCGCCGTCCGACGACATGGCCATTCTGGCGATGCGCGTCCCGGGTCTGCAGAAGGACTGACCGCCCGGTCCCGGGGCCGCACCGGCCCCGGGAAACGCGAAAGGCCCCCGCCCACAAGGGCGGAGGCCTTTTCTGTCTGAGCCCCCAAACGGAATCGAACCGTTGACCTTCTCCTTACCATGGAGACGCTCTACCGACTGAGCTATAGGGGCCTGTTGCTTTCGAGGTTTTCCCCGTGGCAACGGAATAGAGCATACCCCGAACGCCGGTGTGCTCCCAACTGCGTTCGATACCGCGTTCTCTCGCCCTAGAAGGCAGGCTGGAGCAGTCCGCCGAGGGCATTGCACGCGGACACGATCCGCTGCATCTCCCGCTTCGTCAGCGACGCGTCGACAGGCAGTGCCAGCGTCTCGTCGGCGGCCCGTTCGGTCTCCGGCAGACAGACGTCCCGCCTGAACGCGGGCATCCGGTGCACCGGTGTCTTCACCGGCACCCTGCACTCGACGCCCTTGGCCCGCACGGCCCGCGCGAAGGCATCACGGTCCGGCCGCCCGTTCCCCAACACCCGCACGACGTACTGCTGATAAGTGTGCCCGGCGCCGCGCTCCGGAGTCCGCACACCCCGCAACCGCCCATCGAGGTAGGTCGCGCGTGCCCTGCGCTCCTCGACCTCGGCGTACGGCGCTTCGGTCTCGCCCTGTTCGAGCACGAGCAGCCCGCGCCGCTGCCCGATGTCCCACAGACGCGGCATGTCGGCCAGCCGTCCGAAGCGGTGTACGGCGACCAGGGCGGCCGTCCGCGGACCGACAGCCGCCTCGACCTCGGCGGCGTCGAGGCAGTACGTACTCGGATCGATGTCGACGAACACCGGCAGCGCGCCGGCCAGGATCACGGCCTCCGCGACCTCGGCGTTCCCGAACGCCGGCACGATGACCTCGTCACCGGCTCCGACACCCGCGGCCCTGAGCATTGCAGCAGTACCCATGCACGTGATGTTGGTCGCGCAACGTGAACTCCAAGTGACGCACAACAAAAAAGAGCTGGTCCCTGAACCTAAGTTCAGGGACCAGCTCTATTAAAAGAAGTTCGGCGGCGTCCTACTCTCCCACAGGGTCCCCCCTGCAGTACCATCGGCGCTGTAAGGCTTAGCTTCCGGGTTCGGAATGTAACCGGGCGTTTCCCTCACGCTATGACCACCGAAACACGGTGAAACTCTGATTCAAACAGCCGCACCACACCCCCCTGTGGCCAGACGGAAAGGGGTGCGGGGTTGTTCGTGGTTTCAGAACCAACACAGTGGACGCGAGCAACTGAGGACAAGCCCTCGGCCTATTAGTACCGGTCAGCTCCACCCTTTACAGGGCTTCCACATCCGGCCTATCAACCCAGTCGTCTACTGGGAGCCTTAACCCATCAA